>NZ_CP189574.1:0-4187689 GCF_050156205.1 Pseudarthrobacter sp. Y6
GGTGTGGTGGTTAAGTGGGAGAGCCTCCAGACGTGTGTCTGGAGGCTCTCGACCGTAATGATGTTCCGGCGGTGACCTACTCTCCCACACCCTCCCGGGTGCAGTACCATCGGCGCTGTGGGTCTTAGCTTCCGGGTTCGGAATGGGACCGGGCGTTTCCCCCACGCTATGACCGCCGTAACCCTTCGACCCGTCACACCCGAAAAGGGGGTGTGTGGGAAATCTGGTTACAACATGCCCTGCAATTGTTGTTGCAGGTGTGGTGTTGTTATTGTGTTGTGTTTTTGTTCCCTGTGCAACGTGCCGTCCGTGGACGGGTTTGTTGTCTGGGAACCACATAGTGGACGCAAGCAGTCTTGTTTTCTTTTTACCGCCCCGTGGTGTAAACCCCTTTTGAAATGGGTTTACGGGGGTGGTGTGTGGTGTAAGTTATCGGCCTATTAGTACCGGTCAGCTTCACGAGTCGTTAGTCCTCGCTTCCACATCCGGCCTATCAACCCAGTGGTCTGGCTGGGGGCCTCTCACACACAAGGTGTATGGAAATCTCATCTCGAAGCGAGCTTCCCGCTTAGATGCTTTCAGCGGTTATCCCATCCGAACGTAGCTAATCAGCGGTGCACTTGGCAGTACAACTGACACACCAGAGGTTCGTCCGTCCCGGTCCTCTCGTACTAAGGACAGCCCTTCTCAAATTTCCTGCGCGCGCAGCGGATAGGGACCGAACTGTCTCACGACGTTCTAAACCCAGCTCGCGTACCGCTTTAATGGGCGAACAGCCCAACCCTTGGGACCTACTCCAGCCCCAGGATGCGACGAGCCGACATCGAGGTGCCAAACCATGCCGTCGATATGGACTCTTGGGCAAGATCAGCCTGTTATCCCCGAGGTACCTTTTATCCGTTGAGCGACGGCCATTCCACAATGTACCGCCGGATCACTAGTCCCGACTTTCGTCCCTGCTCGAGATGTCTCTCTCACAGTCAAGCTCCCTTGTGCACTTACACTCGACACCTGATTGCCAACCAGGCTGAGGGAACCTTTGGGCGCCTCCGTTACTTTTTAGGAGGCAACCGCCCCAGTTAAACTACCCATCAGGCACTGTCCCTGACCCGGATTACGGGCCGAAGTTAGATGTCCAAAGTGACCAGAGTGGTATTTCAACGATGACTCCACCCGAACTGGCGTCCGGGCTTCAACGTCTCCCACCTATCCTACACAAGCCACTCCGAACACCAATACCAAACTATAGTAAAGGTCTCGGGGTCTTTCCGTCCTGCTGCGCGTAACGAGCATCTTTACTCGTACTGCAATTTCGCCGAGTTTATGGTTGAGACAGCGGGGAAGTCGTTACTCCATTCGTGCAGGTCGGAACTTACCCGACAAGGAATTTCGCTACCTTAGGATGGTTATAGTTACCACCGCCGTTTACTGGGGCTTGAATTCTCAGCTTCGCCGTAAGGCTAACCGGTCCTCTTAACCTTCCAGCACCGGGCAGGAGTCAGTCCGTATACATCGTCTTGCGACTTCGCACGGACCTGTGTTTTTAGTAAACAGTCGCTTCCCCCTGGTCTCTGCGGCCCCGATCCCCTCCGGACAGCAAGTGTCCATCAAGGTTGGGGCCCCCCTTCTCCCGAAGTTACGGGGGCATTTTGCCGAGTTCCTTAACCATAATTCTCTCGATCGCCTTAGTATTCTCTACCTGATCACCTGTGTCGGTTTGGGGTACGGGCGGCTAAAACCTCGCGTCGATGCTTTTCTCGGCAGCATAGGATCACCAAATCCCCCCGTGAGGGGGTCCCATCAGATCTCAGGCATCATGAACGGCGGATTTGCCTACCGTTCGCCCTACATCCTTAGACCGGGACAACCATCGCCCGGCTTGGCTACCTTCCTGCGTCACACCTGTTAATACGCTTGCCTCCCAGGATCAGGTCCCGCGCTCCACCAAAACCCTCACACCACAAGGGCGATCGGGCAGGTATCGGGCGGTTAGTATCCCCTGTTCAACATGGACGGTTTTTCGCCGGTACGGGAATATCAACCCGTTGTCCATCGACTACGCCTGTCGGCCTCGCCTTAGGTCCCGACTTACCCAGGGCAGATTAGCTTGACCCTGGAACCCTTGATCATTCGGCGGACGGGTTTCTCACCCGTCTTTCGCTACTCATGCCTGCATTCTCACTCGTGTAGGCTCCACCGCTGGTTTACACCGCGACTTCACTGCCCACACGACGCTCCCCTACCACTCCAGACGCCTGAACCAACCCCACAAAGGGGGCGGCTTAGCTAATTATCTGAAATCCACAACTTCGGCGGTGTACTTGAGCCCCGCTACATTGTCGGCGCGGAATCACTTGACCAGTGAGCTATTACGCACTCTTTTAAGGATGGCTGCTTCTAAGCCAACCTCCTGGTTGTCTTCGCAACTCCACATCCTTTCCCACTTAGCACACGCTTAGGGGCCTTAGTTGGTGGTCTGGGCTGTTTCCCTCTCGACCTTGAAGCTTATCCCCCACAGTCTCACTGCTGCGCTCTCACTTACCGGCATTCGGAGTTTGGCTGACGTCAGTAACCTTGTAGGGCCCATTAGCCATCCAGTAGCTCTACCTCCGGTAAGAAACACGCAACGCTGCACCTAAATGCATTTCGGGGAGAACCAGCTATCACGAAGTTTGATTGGCCTTTCACCCCTACCCACAGCTCATCCCCTCCATTTTCAACTGAAGTGGGTTCGGTCCTCCACGACGTCTTACCGTCGCTTCAACCTGGCCATGGGTAGATCACTTCGCTTCGGGTCTAGATCACGCCACTGCAACGCCCTATTCAGACTCGCTTTCGCTACGGCTTCCCCACACGGGTTAACCTCGCGACGTAACACTAACTCGCAGGCTCATTCTTCAAAAGGCACGCCGTCACACCCATACAGACAAGCTGCAGATGCTCCGACGGATTGTAAGCACACGGTTTCAGGTACTGTTTCACTCCCCTCCCGGGGTACTTTTCACCTTTCCCTCACGGTACTGGTCCGCTATCGGTCATTAGGGAGTATTTAGGCTTATCAGGTGGTCCTGACAGATTCACACGGGATTTCTCGGGCCCCGTGCTACTTGGGATACTCTCCAGGCGGCACAAAACATTTCGGTTACGGGGCTCACACCCTCTCTGGCCGGCCTTTCAAGACCGTTCACCTATGCCTGCACATCACACCTCACTGTCCCGGCAGAGACAGTACGGAAAGTCCCACAACCCCGACCATGCAACGCCCGCCGGCTATCACACATGGAACGGTTTAGCCTGATCCGCGTTCGCTCGCCACTACTGACGGAATCACTATTGTTTTCTCTTCCTGCGGGTACTGAGATGTTTCACTTCCCCGCGTTCCCTCCACGCACCCTATGTGTTCAGATGCGGGTCACCAGGCAGCTCGCGCCCCTGGCGGGGTTTCCCCATTCGGACACCCTGGGATCACAGTCCGGTTATCGACTCCCCCAGGCTTATCGCAGATTCCTACGTCCTTCTTCGGCTCCTAATGCCAAGGCATCCACCGTGTGCTCTTAAAAACTTGACCACAAAAGATCAAAAACGCTAATTTTCGAGAGAACCACGGAAACCACCCACACCCAAAGGTGCAGACAGATCCAGGTTCATATTCTTGGAAATTGCTTCTTATAAAAGATGCTCGCGTCCACTATGTAGTTCTCAAACAACAACCCCATACCACACACCCCACACACAGGCCCCAAAAAGAGCCAAACGCGCATGATCGATGCAGCCAGGAAACCAGAAACAAACAAACCCGACAGACACAACCGCAACCCGAAAGCCACGACCCCATCCCCCGGCCCTGTTGCCTCAGGACCCAACAGTGTGCCAAACACTAAACCACCCACCCCACACCCACACCGTTCCAGGACACCCTCAAGAGGGGATCCGTACTGGGCAAGGAGCAAAACAAGCGGCCGCTATTCATTGATATTCCACCCTTGAGCACCCGCCGCGAACTAGCGTCTGCGCAACGGGCATATACTCCTGACAAACCCCCCACCCCACATACATGAGGCAGCTGATCTGTAGGTGCTCCTTAGAAAGGAGGTGATCCAGCCGCACCTTCCGGTACGGCTACCTTGTTACGACTTAGTCCCAATCGCCAGTCCCACCTTCGACAGCTCCCTCCCACAAGGGGTTAGGCCACCGGCTTCGGGTGTTACCAACTTTCGTGACTTGACGGGCGGTGTGTACAAGGCCCGGGAACGTATTCACCGCAGCGTTGCTGATCTGCGATTACTAGCGACTCCGACTTCATGGGGTCGAGTTGCAGACCCCAATCCGAACTGAGACCGGCTTTTTGGGATTAGCTCCACCTCACAGTATCGCAACCCTTTGTACCGGCCATTGTAGCATGCGTGAAGCCCAAGACATAAGGGGCATGATGATTTGACGTCGTCCCCACCTTCCTCCGAGTTGACCCCGGCAGTCTCCTATGAGTCCCCGCCATAACGCGCTGGCAACATAGAACGAGGGTTGCGCTCGTTGCGGGACTTAACCCAACATCTCACGACACGAGCTGACGACAACCATGCACCACCTGTAAACCGACCGCAAGCGGGGCACCTGTTTCCAGGTATTTCCGGTTCATGTCAAGCCTTGGTAAGGTTCTTCGCGTTGCATCGAATTAATCCGCATGCTCCGCCGCTTGTGCGGGCCCCCGTCAATTCCTTTGAGTTTTAGCCTTGCGGCCGTACTCCCCAGGCGGGGCACTTAATGCGTTAGCTACGGCGCGGAAAACGTGGAATGTCCCCCACACCTAGTGCCCAACGTTTACGGCATGGACTACCAGGGTATCTAATCCTGTTCGCTCCCCATGCTTTCGCTCCTCAGCGTCAGTTAATGCCCAGAGACCTGCCTTCGCCATCGGTGTTCCTCCTGATATCTGCGCATTTCACCGCTACACCAGGAATTCCAGTCTCCCCTACATCACTCTAGTCTGCCCGTACCCCCCGCAGATCCGGAGTTGAGCCCCGGACTTTCACGGCAGACGCGACAAACCGCCTACGAGCTCTTTACGCCCAATAATTCCGGATAACGCTTGCGCCCTACGTATTACCGCGGCTGCTGGCACGTAGTTAGCCGGCGCTTCTTCTGCAGGTACCGTCACTTTCGCTTCTTCCCTACTGAAAGAGGTTTACAACCCGAAGGCCGTCATCCCTCACGCGGCGTCGCTGCATCAGGCTTTCGCCCATTGTGCAATATTCCCCACTGCTGCCTCCCGTAGGAGTCTGGGCCGTGTCTCAGTCCCAGTGTGGCCGGTCACCCTCTCAGGCCGGCTACCCGTCGTCGCCTTGGTGAGCCATTACCTCACCAACAAGCTGATAGGCCGCGAGTCCATCCAAAACCACAATAAAGCTTTCCACCCCCCACCATGCGATGAGGAGTCATATCCGGTATTAGACCCAGTTTCCCAGGCTTATCCCAGAGTTAAGGGCAGGTTACTCACGTGTTACTCACCCGTTCGCCACTAATCCACCAGCAAGCTGGCATCATCGTTCGACTTGCATGTGTTAAGCACGCCGCCAGCGTTCATCCTGAGCCAGGATCAAACTCTCCGTTGAAGTAAAACAAAAACGAACACAACCACCAACCCCGGAAATAACAGGGATAAAATGGCTGCAAAATTTGAAACCAGCTGTAAAAACCAGACCCAACCACGGGGTGGCGGACCTGGCCAAAACAACCAATCAATAAAACAATTGGTATCAACAAACTTGGCACACTATTGAGTTCTCAAACAACAGACACACCCGGCACCACCACAACCATTCATCGGCCGTGGATCGCTCCGGAGCAACTTTTCAAACTTACCCGGTTTCCCGCCCCGATGCAAATCCATATTCCAGGACCCGCACCAGCAGAAAACACATCCCCACCAAACCGAGGCGCTCAAAAGAACAACCAACATTTGGTCTTGAATTAGGGGGTTTGGCCGCCCGCGGTAACCAGCTCTTCGCTGTTCCCCTCGCGGCGACTTAGAAAACAATACACCCACCCAACCCCCACCGCAAATCCACCCCCACAAGGGCCCAAAACCCCGCCGTTCCGGGCCCAAAGCCGGTATCGGCACCCAAAGCCGGGCGCCGCCGTCGTACGTGACTTCTGTGTGCTGCAGCACACCCGCCGACACCGCTCGCCGCAACAGCTGTTAAACGCAGAAGGGCCGGCAACCAAACGGTTGCCGGCCCTTCTCAAGCAGCTGGAATCAGCGGTGCTGGATTACCAGGAAGACTTGGTGATGCCCGGGAGCTCACCGCGGTGAGCCATGTCGCGGAAGCGAACACGGGAGATACCGAACTTCTGGAAGGTACCGCGCGGACGGCCGTCGATGATGTCGCGGTTACGCAGACGGACGGGCGACGCGTTGCGGGGAAGCTTCTGCAGGCCGAGGCGTGCTGCTTCGCGAACTTCGTCGGTCGAGTTGGGGTCAACCAGAGCCTTCTTCAGTTCGAGGCGCTTTGCAGCGTAACGCTCAACGATGACTTTACGCTGTTCGTTCTTTGCGATCATTGACTTCTTAGCCATGTGTTTAGCGCTCCTCTCGGAATTCGACGTGCTGACGGATCTTGGGATCGTACTTCTTCAGAACCATGCGGTCCGGGTCGTTACGACGGTTCTTCCGCGTCACGTAGGTGTAACCCGTGCCCGCAGTCGACTTGAGCTTGATGATCGGACGTACGTCCTTGTCCTTAGCCATTAGAGCTTCACTCCCCGAGCAAGGATGGCGGCGACGACTACGTCGATGCCGCGTACGTCAATGGTCTTGATGCCCTTTGCAGAAAGCTGCAGCGTGACATTACGGCGCAGGGACGGAACCCAGTAGCGCTTCTTCTGGATGTTCGGATCGAACCGACGCTTGTTGCGACGGTGCGAGTGCGAAATGCTGTGCCCAAAGCCCGGCTCGGCTCCGGTCACTTGGCAGTGTGCTGCCATGACTTCTCCTCAAGAATTGAATGTAATGATCCGCATATCTGCTGCAGGATCATGCGGCTAAGTGCGACCCAAAGTGATCAGGGTGAACGGTTAGTCACGCAACTTGAGCCCCTAACTACCGGCTACCCTGGAGAAAATTACCGGGCCACCGGAGCAATTGCGCACGCTCCGCGCACTTAGCGCCTACCAAGTCTACGAGTTCACGCAATTAAAGACCAATCCGGGCTCGGGCGGTGTATAAGGGGGCGTTGCGTCAGAGGCGGGTGAGCTGGGCGTACTTGGGCGCCAGGCCGTCGCCCGAGGACTTGCCGGTGACGCGGCGGACCACCCACGGGCCGGCGAATTCGCGGACCCAACGGATGTTTGCGCGGACGGCTTCGGCCCGGTTCAGCTCAGGCACCGGGGTCATGGGCGGGACTTCGATCGAGTGGTCGTGCTCCAGGACGGTGAGGACGCGTTTGGCCATGTTGGCGTGCCCGGCGGCGGACATGTGCATCCGATCCGGCGCCCACATGCCCCAGTCGTAGTACTCGTTGAAGCGCCAGTAATCCACCAGCAACGCTCCATGATCCCCCGCGATGCCTCGGACCAGTTCGTTGTAGATGGCCGTGCGGCCGCGCATGGTGCTGAAAACCTTGGAGCCTCGCGCGTCGAAGCCGGTAAACATCACCACGGTGGCGCCGATCGCAGCCAGCTTGCGGATGCCGGCGTCGTACTCCGCCAGCAGATCGTCGATGTCGATCTTGGGCCGCAGAATGTCGTTGGCGCCTGCGTAAATGGTCACCAAGGTGGGGTTAAGGTCGACGGCGGCGTCCACCTGCTCTGCCATGATCTGGCGGAGCTTCCTGCCGCGGATGGCCAGGTTGGCGTAGCCGAAGCCGGGATCCGACGCGCCCAGCTGCTCCGCCACGCGGTCCGCCCAGCCCCGCACGCCGTTGGGCCGGCTGGGATCGGCATCCCCGACCCCCTCCGTGAAAGAGTCGCCGAGCGCTACATACCGGGTCGAAAAGTCCATGGCGTCAGTCTTTCATCTGTTGCCGGGAGCAACCAAGACGGGGCTCTGTCAGGGCGACGGCCTATGGCCGGCTTTCGGTGTCGCGGAGGATCCAGTGGTCATCGTCAAGCCTGGCCACGATCTTTTCGCCGATGCGTGCCAGATCGTGGATGTCGCGCTCCGTCAGGGCGTCCAGGAACTTGGTGCGGACCGCTTCCACGTGCCCCGGTGCGAGAGACACCAAAGTGGACATGCCGGCGTCGGACAGGTGGGCAGTGGTGACGCGTGCGTCGCCTGGATGGGGCCGCCGCTCCAACCAGCCCCGTTTCTCCAGCTTGGTGACTACATGCGAGAGCCGGGACAGCGACGAACTGGTGCGGGCGGCCAACTGGCTCATCGGCAGGAATCGGCCCTCAGCTTCGGACAGCATGGCCATGACGTTGTAGTCGAACAATGACACCTTGCCGGCCGTGTGCAGCTGGGTGTCCAGGGCGGCGGGAAGCATGGTGTTGATGCTCAGCAACGCCAGCCAGGCACGGCGTTCGTCGGCATTGAGCCAGCGCGGTTCGGTCATGGGTTCATTCTAGAAGCAGCGCGTGGTTGAGAGTTCAAGTGACGCACCAGTTCCCGTGGACCCATCCGAGTAGGCTGACCCTATGTATGTTGTGTCGCTGACCTACAAGGTGCCCGAAGACATTGTGGAGTTCCATCTGGACGGCCACGTTGAATGGCTGAAGAAGGCCTTTGACGACGGCGTTTTTGTCGCCGCCGGGCGCAAGGTTCCCCGGACGGGCGGGTTGCTGCTGTCCAGGGCGGACCGTCCAACGTTGGAGGCGAGCCTGGCCAACGACCCGTTTTACGCGAATGGAGTGGCTGAATTCGAAATCATGGAGTTCGCGGCCAACAGGGTGGCGCCGGGCTTCGAGAACCTGCTGGACACCTAGGACTTCTCCGCCTCTGCCCTGGTTTTGTCCGCCAGCTTCTTCAGCCCGCGCTTCCGCGGGACCTTGACGGGTTCCGGCCAGCGCGGCGCCAGCGTATCCCCAAGCGTGACGCCCCTGATTTTGCGGCCGAAGAGCGGCAGCACCCAGTCATTAACCCAACGCCGCTGCCGCTGCTCCCACTCCCGCAGGCTGAGCCGAGCCTGCGGGTCCCAGTCCTTCGGGCGGATTTTGTGCGGCACGCCGAGCTGGTCCAGCACCTGCCCGGCGAGGTACTTATGGCCCGCCTTTGACATGTGAAGCCGGTCAGCGTCCCACATCCGCCGGTCATGGAACGCGTCCAGGCACCAGTAGTCCACCAGCACTGCTCCATACGTGGCCGCGATCTCCCGCACCTGTTGGTTATAGCTGGTGTTGCGCTTCCTCAGCGGCTCCAGGAGGGCCGAAACCTTGACGTCGAAACCCGTGAACAGGACCACCGTGGCTCCGGTTCCGGCGAGCTTGGCCACCACGTTCTCGTAGTCGACCATCAGTGCGGCCATGTCCGTGCCGATGTCCAGGATGTCGTTCCCGCCCGCATAGAGGGTCAGGAGCGTGGGCTCCATGGCAAGCGCCGCTTCAAGTTGCTCGCTGATGATGTGACGGAGCCGCTTGCTCCGGATGGCCAAGTTGGCGTACTCCCATCCGGGCTGGGCCTTGGCCAGCTTTTCGGCCACCCGGTCAGCCCACCCCCGGACGCCATTGGGGAGGCGCTCGTCCCGGTCCCCAACACCTTCGGTAAACGAGTCCCCTAAAGCAACAAATACCCGCCTGCCCTCCCGGTCCGGAAGCAAAGGATTAGAACCCATCCACCGAAAGTAGCCACCCAAAGAAACGCCAAGGTAAACGGATAGCAACAGAATGTGAGGGGGCGTTGGGAATCAGCCGTCAGAATGAGAGGGAGCGTTGGCGAAAAACGTGTGAGAAATGAGCGAGCGTTGGAAGGTGACCCGACCATCGAGCCGGAGCCGCTGGCCTCCCTGGGGCGCATCACCGGCCAAGTTGTTCTGGCGTGGCTGGGTTCTTACAGGTGTCGGTTCGCCGGCGGGCGCGGGAAACAGCTATAAGTTGCGACCTCCTGTTACCCAAGAATCGGCGGGAACCGGCGAAAACTGCCAGCCCTCTCCAGGTGGCACAACCTCTGGTCACATATTTGCGGGCTTAGATCACGATCAGGTAACGTTGCGGCTGGCCCTAATGCAGGGCCCCGGACGCCCGAACGCTGGGCCCCGACGCGCCCATCGACGGCGCCTGCTAGCTCCGGCCCTACCAAGGGGTCGATAGATGCTTTCCGCACTCGCCATCGCTTAGTTGCGACAGTCGTTTGCTCAAGTCCCAAGCCCGGAGGGGTATCTTGTTCAAAAAAATAGCCATCGTAATGACTATGGGTGCTTTGTCCTTGACGGGGTGCGGCGTCGCCCCCACTACAAATGGGGCATCTGCCCCATCCTCGGCTGGCCGCGCGTCGGCACCTTCCAGTGCAGCCCCAACTACCGCAGCCGCGGCGTCTTCAGCCGCAGCATCTCCGGCGCCCACGGTTTCGAGCAGCGGCCAGACCCCCGCTTCGGCGGCGGCGGCAACCCCGGCGGCAGCCGTCACCTCGGCGCCGGCGCCCGCGCCTGCCGCGGCCCCGGCGACGGTGGCGCCCCCAGCCAGCCAGAGTCTCGCGACGACGGGTGACGGTGCGCAGGCAGCTACCGCCTTCGGTTGGGGCCCGGTCCTGGCGGGAGATGAGTTCTCCAACACCGGAGCACCGGACCCTACAAAATGGAGTGTTTATAACGGTGCGGGGCACGCAGGCAAAGGCATCCGCAGTCCTCAGGCCTGGTCAGTCGCCAACGACGTGGCCACTGTAAGCGGAGATGCCGCAGGCACCACAGGCGGCATGTCGGCAAAGTTCGCGCAGCAAAAGTATGGTCGCTGGGAAACCCGCATGAAAACCAATGCACGGGACCCGAAATACCACCCGGTCCTGATCCTCAACAACAACAGTGCCCCGAACTGTGCCGAGATCGATTATGCCGAGGGCAGCACAGTCACCACCGTGATGAGGTTCTTCCTGCACTACGCCTGTGGTGGAGCGGATTTCCAGACCACAACGGCGACGCCCGTCGATAGCACACAGTGGCACAACTACGCGGTGGAGTGGACCCCGGCCGGCATCACCGGATACGTCGACGGAGTAAAGACCTTCACTGACACGAACCCGGCGCACCAGCCCTCTGTCGCCATGAAGCAGACATTGCAGCTGGATTGGTTCCCGGACGGCTCCGCCACCAAGCCCTCGCAGATGCAGGTCGATTGGGTCCGCGTCTACCGGTAAGACAGGCGTCTCCGGCTGAGGGCTCGCCGGGGAACGGTTGGAATAGCCGCGGGGCCGACTCGCGGGGTGCCGCAAGTCTCTGAGCGGCAACGAAGTAAATGAGAAAGACCCACCGGGACCTGACGAGTTCCAGCGGTCGTTGCAACACCCTGACTTTCGGGAGTGGCAACGACCGTGGTTCGTTAAGGTGATGATTCATCAAGATCCCGGTGGTAGGGGAAGGGCCAGAAGGATTCGTTTCTCGCTGTATTTGAGCGGTTGAGGCGTACCGAGCCGGAGTTTGGTGTGCTGTACCTCGGCGGGACGGGCAAACTCCCACACCTGCTAGGCGTCTTCAACCCCAGGCGCGTTCCCGCGCTCGGCTAGACCTCCGCTTTCCCCCGGCGCCAGTACCCCATGAAGGCAACCTGCTTCCGGTCGATTCCCACGTCCCGCACCAGATAGCGCCGCATGTCCTTGATAACGGCAGCCTCGCCGGCGATCCAGGCGTAGAAGGGCATGGCGCCGGCGGGCATGGCGGGGTTCTTGGTGGCCTCGATTTCGGCTGTCTCCATCCGCGCGGGCGTCTCCCAGAGGATGTCCACGTCCACGTTGACGTCCTCGGGCTCCGGGCCGGCGCCGCCGTCGGACGCTTTGATCCCCACCCAGCCCGGCACCGGAACGGCAAGGCGGACGGACTCCTGGAGCAGCTCGCCGTGCGGGCGTGAGCGGCCGATGGCGGCACCGCGGGGAAGCCAGGTGATGTCGATGTCGGCGTCCGTCTTGAGGTCGAGGAAGTCGCCTGCCTCCGGTACTTCGAGGAAGGCGTGGCCGGTCATGTAGGACGGCAGGCTTTCGAGGATAGCGGAGATGGCGGGAATGGCGGTTTCATCACCGGCGAGCAGGATACGCTCCGCCATTCCGGGCCGCCACTCGATGCCGCCGTAGACCTCGGCGGTGTAGCACTGGGCGGCACGGTTGTTGGGGCCAATGATGGTGATCGCATCGCCCGGTTTGGCGTTCAGGGCCCAATTCGCGGCCGGACCACCGTGGCCGTCGGCGTCGAAATGCATCACAAAGTCAACATCAATTTCCGGATAAACGGCATCAAGCCGGGACTGGCGGACCGTGTAGGTGCGCATGGAGCCGCGCACGGCGGGGTCCATGGCAAGCCATTCCCGGTACCAGCCGGCCTGCGCCATTTCGAAGACCGGCAGGGGCAGTTGCGTGCCGTCCTCTGCCAGGGAAGGGATCATCAGTTTGATCCGCAGGTCAAGGGTGTCGCCGTTAACGCCAAAGTCCCGCAGCGAGTACCCGCCGAAGGTGATCCGGCGGAAGTTGGAGCTCAGCTCGTGCACCGAGGAAACGGTCACCTCGAAAGCCAGGGTCATGGGCTCGGTGGCGGCGATGTCGCGGGTCTTCATGAAACGAGCTCCAGTTCGGTTGCGGTGGTGTGGTGGCGTCCGATGGGGATAATCAGGGGCGTGCCCGAGACGGGATCGGGAATCACCCGGGACTCAAGGCCGAAGACGTCACGGACCAGCCTTTCGGTGACAACAGTCATGGGGTCGCCCAGGGCCACGATCTCGCCGCCCTTCATGGCGATGACATGGTCCGCGTAGCGTGCCGCCAGGTTCAGGTCATGCAGGACGATGGCCACGGTGGTGCCGCGCTTGCGGTTCAGATCCGTGACCAGGTCCAGGACTTCAACCTGGTGCGCCAGGTCCAGGTAAGTGGTGGGTTCGTCCAGCAGGAGCACGTCGGTTTCCTGGGCCAGCGCCATGGCGATCCAGACGCGCTGGCGCTGGCCGCCGGACAGTTCATCGACGTTCCGCTCAGCGAGTTCCAGCGTTTCTGTCGCTTCGAGCGCGCGCTGCACGGCGGCGTCGTCCTCGGTGCTCCAGCTGCGGAAGAAGCCCTGGTGCGGATACCGCCCGCGGCCCACGAGGTCGCGGACAGCGATGCCGTCCGGCGCGGTGGGGTGCTGCGGGAGGAGGCCCAGGGTGCGCGCCAGTTCCCGGGCCGGGCGGGCGTGGATGTCCTTGCCGTCCAGCGTGACCACGCCGGCTGCCGGTTTGAGGAGGCGGGACAGTCCGCGGAGGAGCGTGGATTTACCGCAGGCGTTGGCGCCCACAATCATGGTCACCTTGCCCTCGGGGATATCCGCCGTGAGGCCGTCCACCACGCAGCGCTGGTCGTATTTGAGTGTGAGGTCCTGGGCGCTGAGAACGGCCATGTCAGGCATCCTTTCGGTTGGCCGTGACCAGAAGCCACAGCAGGAACGGGGCACCGAGCGCGCCGGTGATAACACCGACGGGCAGCACGGTGCCGTCCAGCAGCAAGGGGGCGAGGTTGGCCGCGGCGTAGTCGGCGGTGAGGACAATCAGCGCACCCACCAGGGCCGACGCCGGGAGGCTGGCTTTACGGGTGAAGCGCCGGGCGATCGGGCCAGCCAGGAAGGCGACGAACGAGACGGGCCCGGCAGCCGCTGTCGCCACCGCGGCGAGTGCGACGGCGGTGACCACCACGGCGAGGCGGGTGAACCCGACACGGATACCCAGCCCGGCCGCGGCGTCGTCGCCGAGTTCCAGGATGCGCAGCGGCCCGGCAAGGGCGATGACGGCGGGGACCAGGACCAACAGCGCCAGCGCGAGCATGCCCGCCCGGTCCCAGTTGGCGGAGTTGAGGGAGCCGTTGAGCCAGACGAGTGCGTCGGCTGCCGTGCGGATGTCCGCGCGGGTCATGAGGAAGTTGACCACCGCGTGCAGGGCGGCGGCGATGCCCACGCCGGCCAGAATCAGCCGGTTGCCCGCGGCGTTCCCCCGGTTGCCGCCGCCTGAGCCCAGTGCCGGTCCGCGGGAGATGGCGTAGATCAGCGCTGCGATGCCCAGCGCGCCGCCAAGCGCCGCTCCGGACACGGCCGGCCCGGTGGCGCCGAAGATCACGATGGCGGTGACCGCTGCCGCGCTCGCACCGTAGCTGATGCCGATCACGTCCGGGCTGGCCAGCGGGTTGCGGAGCATGGTCTGGAACAGGCCGCCGGAGAGGCCGAACGCGGCACCGATCATAACTCCGATGACGGCCCGGGGCAGCTTGTTCTCCATGACAATGAAGCTTGCGCCAGGGATTCTCTCACCGCCGGTCAGGTGTCCGATGAGGATCTTGAAAAAGTCCGGGATAGTCACGGTGTAGCTGCCCAGGAGCACGTACACCGAGAACATGATCACGACGCCGAGGGCCAGGGCGGCGGTCCGGTTCAGGATGGTCCGGCCCATCAGGGGTGCGCGAACTGGCAGATAATCCCCTGTTTTCGGGGTTTTGAGGGCGTTATCTGCCAGTTCGCGCCCGGTGGAGGGGGTCACAGCCCGGCCGCCTTTCCGCGGCGGATGAGCCAGACGAAGACCGGCGCACCAACGAGTGCCGTCATGATCCCGGCCGGAACCTCGCCGGGAAGCAGCACTACGCGGCCGATAATGTCCGCGCAGAGCAAAAGTGCCGGTGCGAGGACCACGGAGAACGGCAGGATCCAGCGGTAGTCGGGGCCAGTGAGCGACCGGACCGCGTGCGGAATGACCAGGCCAACAAAGCCGATCGGCCCTGCCAATGCCGTCGCGGAACCGCACAGCAGCACGATGCCCAAGGCTGTCACTCCACGGGTCAGTCCCACACGCTGGCCGAGGCCGCGGGCGATGTCATCACCCAAAGCCAGGCTGTTGAGGATGCGGCCGGTGCCAAGAACAATAAGTGCCCCGACGGCCAGGAACGGGAGGCCCGGGAGCACCACTGCCCAGTCGCGGCCGGCGATTCCGCCCACCTGCCAGAAGCGGAAGCGGTCCACCGTGTCCTGGCTGGAGACGAGAATGACGCTCATCAGGGAATAGAGCCCGGCACTGAGGGCGGCTCCGGCGAGGGCTAGCTTGACCGGCGTCGCACCGTCCCGGCCCATGGACGCGACGAGGTAAACCACGACGGCGGCGGCTCCGGCACCGATGAAAGCGAACCAGATGTAGCCGCTCAGGGAGGTGACGCCGAAAAGGTAGATGCCGGTGACAACGGCCAGCGCGGCTCCGGCATTGACGCCCATGATGCCCGGATCTGCCAGCGGATTGCGGGCAACGCCCTGCATCGCGGCGCCGGCCAGGCCCAGGGCACCGCCGGCGAGTATTCCCAGGACGGTGCGGGGGATGCGCGCGTGGACCACGGCGTGGTCCCCGTTGGCGGCGTCGAACTGGGTGAGCGCCTGCCACACAGTGGCCAGGGAAAGGCCCCTGGCGCCGATGGCCAAGGAAGCGGCGGCTAACAAAGAAAGTACGACGACGGCGGCCAGCAGCCAGGCAGCCTGCCTGGTTCTGGCCTTCCCGCCGGCGCCAGCCAATCGAACGGCGCTAGCCCATCGAGCGGCGCTAGCCCATCGAGCGGCGCGAACGGACCCTTGAGGCCCTCGTTGCGACCCGATCGGGGTCCCAAGTGTCCGTTCGCGCAGTCCGGCGGGTGCCGTCGTCGTACTTTCCGTCATGGAACGGTGCTTACTTCACTGCATCCGCGGCGGTGGCCAGCTGCGGGAGGAACGTGTCCAGCGCCCACGGCAGGCTCAGCGGCGAGGAGGCGGAGATTGCCAGGACCAGGCTCTTGTCCGCATCGGCAACGAACGCGCCGTTCTTGATGGCCGGAATCTGGCCCAGCAGGGGATCGCTCTTGACGGCCACAGCGGTCGCGGCATCCTCAACCGAGCTCAGGAAGATATCGGCCTCAAGTTCGTTGGCCTTCTCGGCGGACCACAGCACGAAGAAGTCCTTGGAGCCCGCGGAAGCCTTCTCGGCGACCGGGGCCAGTTTCATCCCGATGGCTGAGAGGAACTTCGGACGGTTGTCATTGGCGGTGTAGAAGCCCGTGGCGGTGAGGTCCGAGGGATCGGTGTATCCGTAGATGAAGCTTTTGCCGGCGATCTGCGGGTACTTGGCAGCTTCTGCCTTGACGGTGGCCTCAGTATCGGCGATGAGCTTGGTAGCCTCAGCCTCCTTGCCCAGCGCCTTGCCGATGATGGAGGTTGAATCCTGCCATGAGGTTCCGTAAGCAACCTCGGGGTGGGCCACCACCGGCGCGATTTCGCTGAGCTTTTTGTAGTCCTCTTCGGTCAGGCCGGAGTAGGCGGCCAGGATGACGTCAGGGGTGAGCTTGGCGATCTCGGTGAAGTTGATGCCGTCAGCCTCGGAGAACTGGACCGGAGCCTTGTCGGAACCGAAGCCGGCGCCGAGTTCTTTCAGCGCCGCGTCCTTCCACGGAGTGGAGCCCTGCTCGTTGCCGCCCCATTCGTTCGTGGGGACGCCCACCGGGACAACGCCGAGGGCAAGGGCAACGTCGTCGTTGACCCAGGAAACGGTGACTACGCGCTTGGGCTGTTCCTTGACGGTGGTTTCACCGAAGACGTGCTTGATGGTGACCGGGAACTGCGAGTTGCTGGAGCTGGAGGTGCCGGCGTCTGACGTGGAAGACGCGGGGCCGGTGGAGCAGGCGGACAGTGTGAGTGCCGCGGCGGCCAGAACTGCCGTTGCCTTGCCGGCTGACTTGAACAGCGTGCGGCGGGTGGCGCTCGGGCCGGAGATGAGGGGGGAAGTCACGGAACTCCTTAGGTGAATGATGCGAACCTAAGTAAGGGTAGCCTAGCCTGTTCATAATTAGAAAAGCTTTGTATTGCGTAATTAATTATGTGACGCAACGAATAGCAACAGGTCATTGCCGGCTGGGACTTCGACGAGCTGGTGGGACACTACGGCGCAATCGTCCGGGCCCAGATCGACGCCTGCACGGCTGCCGGATAGGCACTCCGCCGGCGCCCGGGTCAGCGGAGCACGATGTCCACGGGGTTCGCCTCGGACCGCCACTGACCTTCCGCGCCGGGCCTGGGCCGGATCACCGGGGCGGTGAGCACGCCGGAGCGGTTGGTGCGCTTGTCCCGCAGGATCTCCGTCACGGAGCCCAGGTGCCGGGACAGGTCGATCACGTTCTCCGGAGCGGCCAGCAACAGCTGGAATCCGAACTCGTGCAACGCCTTGATCCCGGCGCCGGCGAACTCCTCCGAGGCCAGCACAAATGCCTCATCCATCATCACGGTGCCGTAAGTGGTGAACCCCTGCTCGGCGATACCCAGCTGGTAGCTCAGCGCCGCGGCCATGATGAACGCAGTGAAGCGCTGCCGCTCGCCGCCGGACATGGAGCCGGTGTCTGCGTGCATGTAAACGTCGGTCCGCTTGCCGCCGCCCTTCTTGCCCGACGCCGGCCCGGTCACCTCCCGGTGCTCCTTGCACTGGATGAACAGGTGCCCGCGGACGTCCAGCACTTCGGCGCGCCAGCGCCTGTCCTCCGGGGTGGGTGATCCGAGCCGTTTTACGAGCGTTTCGAGGGTCTTGTACCGGGCGGTGAGCTCGGCGTCGTCGCCTCCCCCGGTTTCCGGGCCGGAACCCGCGCGGGCGGGCCGAGTGTGCCGGGCCTTCAGCGCGTTCTGGATAGCGTCCTTGAACTGCTTGGCCGTAGCCGGCAGGGTCTGCTTGATGTCCAGTTCCAGAAAGCTGCCCTCATGGAAGTTGACCTCGGACAGGATGCCGTTGAGCGGCAGGATGCGGCTGGTGATGGACCGCCGCTCCTCGTCCAGCAGGTGCAGCAGCGTGCTGAAGGATTCATGCGTGCGCTGGTTGAAGAACTGCCGGAACTCGGACTCCTGGGCGGGAAGGCCGTCGCTGATGATGGCGTGGTAGCGGCCTTCGAACTCCCCTGCCGCACCGATGGAGGTGCCGTGGTCCGCGGAGATCGCGGAGCCCCACTCGCGCACAAAACCCTCGAAGATCCGGGTCAGCCGCTCGGAGGTTGCCTGCCCGCGCGTCTCGGCGGCGTGCAGCTCCCCGAGCAGCGCGGTCCGGACGCGGTTGGCCAGGTTGTCCAGCTCATGCATCTCGCTGACGTCGCCGAAGTCGGTGAAGTACGGTTCCAGCGCGGTGACGGTGGCGTCCGACGGCGGCGACTGCTCCAGGCGGGTACGCGCGGCTTCCAGCAGTGAAGCGGCGGCGCTCAGCTGCCGGTCCAGTGCCTTGTATTCGCTTTGCAGGACGGCTGCGGCTTCGGTGCTTGCCTGGTGTTTCTGCCGCGCCGTTTCGATGTTGGCGCGCAGCGGTTCCAGGTCTGCCTGGGCCGCGAGGGCATCCTTGAGCCGCTGTTCAATCCGGGTGAGTTCATCGGCGGCGACGGCCGCTGAGACCTGTTCCCAGGGCCGGTGGTCCTCCGCGATTCGGCGGAGGGCATCGAGCTGCCGGCTCATGCCCTGGTGCGACTCTTCACGGCTCTGGGCCAGCTCGGCGGCCTTGGCGAGTTCCTGCTGCAGGTCCTCCACCTGGGCGGCCACGAGCTCCAGCTTGGCGGCGTTGTCGAACCCGAGCACGTAATCCTGGCGGCTGGTGAAACGGTCGTCCTTCTCTACCGTGTGCCGGTTGCGTTTGACCACACCGCCCAGGCTCATGCCCTTGTCCAGGGTGGCCAGTTCATTGGGGTCCTCGACGCACGGGTAGGCGAGGTCGAGGGCGATCCGCTCCCGGATCCATTCCCCGGCGTCCGCCACCGCGCCGCTGGCGAGGATGTCCAGCTTGGTGAGCAGGTCGCCGTCGCACGCGTCCTCCACGGCGAGGGCGCCGCCCGCGAGCGGCTTGGACACGTCCACCGCGCGCAAGGCGCCGCGTACCTTGTTGTCGTTGAGGTAGCGGGTCACCGCAGCGAAATGTTCGCCGGGGACCAGCAACGTGGTGGCGAGGTTCCGGAGGGCGCGCTCCGCCGCCGGCCGCCACTGTTCCTCCCCTTCGGCGAGGTCCATCAGCTCGCCGCCGAACGGCATCCGGTCTTCAGGAACGCCGGTGGCCGCAGCGATTGCCGCACGGTTTTCAATGCTCGACGGCGGCAGCAGGGACTTGCGCGTCTTCAGAGACAGCAGCTCCTGCTGGGCTGCCGCCAACTCACGCTTCTTGGTGGCGTGGCCGTCGAAGGCTTCGAAGCGGAGCTCCTGCAGGGCCTGCGAGTCATCCTTGAGCTCGGCCGACCTGGCGGCAGCCTGCTCGTGGGCCTGTTCCCAACCCTCAGCGGTCCACTCCAGCTGCAAGCCGGCGTCGGACAGCGCCTTTCGGGCCGCTTCCTCCACCTGCTCGCGGAACCGCAGCCCTACCTTGGCGTTGTCCAGCGACTGCTCGATCGCGGAGATCGCATTGCCGCCCTGGTTGTTGTAGTCGGTCTCCAGCTGGCGCAGTTCCTTGGCCAGCCCGTCGCGGACCGAGCGTTCCGCGCCCAGCTCCTTGGCTTTCACCTGGGCCAGCTCCTTGAACCGGGCAAGGGTTTTCTGGTGGACCGTGACCGCGAGCTGCTGCTTGTAGGCTTCGAACTCCTCGCCCGACAGCTCACGGAGCCGGTTCGCGTCCAGGAGCGACTGTGCGTATTCCTTGTTCAGCCCGGGCACGGGGGCCAGCCGGTCCCGCTGCTGCCGCACATCCTCCAGCCGCTGCCGGATGGACATGAGGTTGCTGAATTCCTCCACCACGTCATCCGCCGCGGTGAGGGTGGCGGGGGCGTCCAGGACCTGATCGCGGAAGAACGTATTGACGCTGCCGCCCAGGCCCTTGCCGGCCTGGATCACGCGGAGCAGGGGCAGGGCCTGGTCCGAGCTGATGCCGAGGAGCCTGCGGAAACGCTCCGCAAAGGCCTTGTGGACATCGAAGATCTGGGCGTCCGGGAAGATCGTTTCCAGCCCGGCTTTGGTGAAGCGCTTCTCCGCAATGTCCTCAATGGCCGGCAGGTCCAGCGGCTTGCTGTCGATCAGGTAGAAGCGCCCGACGCTGGACTCCGTGCCGTTTTTGGGCAGGTCAAACAGGGCGGACACCGTGATGCGGGTGCCCGCGGCGTTATCGAACGTCAGTGCGACGGCGGACCACGTGGCACCGGGGCGCTGGAACGCGCTGGCCGAGCCTTCGCCCACCGCTTTGTCGCCCACCTTGCCGCGCATGTAGGTGAACGTGGTCCTCTTGTCCTCCACGGCACCGCCGGCACGCTGGGCCGCGGCCTCGTTGGAGCGCGGCCGGGCATCAAACACCCTCAGCATGGCATCAAACAGCGTGGACTTGCCCACGCCCGAGTTGCCCGTCAGCAGCGTTCCGTTCCGGTCCACGTGCATCGCGTGGGCCCCATGGAACGTGCCCCAGTTGACCACCTGCACCAAGGCAAGGCGCATCTGGCCGGGATTCGTGAGGTCGCCCATCGGCAGCATGGTTGCGATACTCACTTGGCTTCCTCCGCTTCGGTGTCATCGGCTATCGCGCCGCCAGCGTCCTCTGGCGAAGTGTCGCTGTCGAGTTCTATCAGGGCTTCAGTGCCCGTGGGGTCTGTGGTGGCTGCTACCAGGGCCTCGATTTGGGCGGGGATGTCGCCCATGTTTTCGAAGGGGAGGGCCAGCGGGAGGGCATTGGAGATGGTGTAGACATCATCCAGGCCCGTGGTGAGGAGCAGTTGGCGGGCCAGGAGCTTGGTGATGGCACGGGTGACCACGTCGGAATCCCGCAGCGCGTCCTGCTGTCCGGCGGGCTGGTAGTGGGCCACGAGGTCAGCGATTTCCTCGCGGGTGATGGTGGCATCGGTC
Source organism: Pseudarthrobacter sp. Y6 (assembly GCF_050156205.1). Taxonomy (NCBI): domain Bacteria; kingdom Bacillati; phylum Actinomycetota; class Actinomycetes; order Micrococcales; family Micrococcaceae; genus Pseudarthrobacter; species Pseudarthrobacter sp. Y6. Next base: position 20,919 of record NZ_CP189574.1, read on the forward strand.
TGGGCCGTGACGTGGCGGTCCAACAGCATCCGCAGGCGGAGCAGCACGATGGTCTCCACCCGGCTCAGCGCACGCTGTTGGCGCAGGATGCTCGATCGGTTACTGCCGCCGATCGCCTCAGGATCCACCGGACGCAGGACGGCGATCTTGCGCTCGTGGTCCAGCTGCAGGGTCAGGAACAGCTCGGACAGGCGGCTGCGCAGGATGATCTGGTTGTCCAGCAGCATGGACCACAGCTTCTCGTCGCGGCCGCCGTCAACGTACGGACCCTTGAGCAGCTTGACCAGCGCCTGGCGCACCTTCATGGAGAGAACGCCGGTATCGCCGGGAAACAGTGCCGCGCCGTCCACAAACGTGTCGCGGGGCGTGACTCCGCCGCTGCGCTCGACCACCGGGTGTGCCGCCGTCGTAATTTCTTCAGTCATCGTCAGTCCTTCTTGAGGGTGACCACCGGCAGGTACGCCGTGCGGGTGGTGCCGTCGATCTGTTCGTAGTCCAAGCCATCCCAGGCGTCGCGGTCAAAGGCCGCGCCATCCTGGAGGGCGTACGAGAGGAGTCCGCGAATGGAGTTGATGTGCTGCTCCTCCTGCGGCAGCTGGACCCAGGCCTCGGCCAGGGTGGACGCGCCGGCCACGGCGGCCCGGATGGCGTCGGGGCGCGCCTTGCCCGTTCTCGGCGAGCGCACGCGGTCTGAGTCGCTGAAGGCGATGGGGTCGGCCAGCTTGGGCGGGACGGCGAACTCGTCCGGGTCGTAGAGCTTGACCATGGCCAACGATTCGAACCCGGCGTTGAACAGCACCGGACCGCGGACCAGGCCCGGCCGTTCGCGTTCATACGGCAGGGACCTGATGGCCTGCTCGGCCTCGCGCAGGACCTTCCGGAGGCGGACGGACTGGCGGAAGTCGTCGCTCTGGACGTATGTGTTCAGGCTTTCGCTGAGCTTGCCGTAGATCCGCTGGATCTGGCTGTGCTGGTGGCGGAGCTCGGCCACCAGGTTCTTGAGGGTCTCGCGGTCCTCTGGCGAAAGGTCGTCGGCGAACTGCCGGCTGAGGACTTCGCCGATGGCCGAACGGAACCGGAGCTGCTGCTGCGGGTCTTCGAGGAAAGCGGTGAAGGAGCGGAAGGTCCGGCCCTCGGGGCTCTGCCGCAGCCGCCTGTCCGCGTCGAGCACCTGCGCCATGGTGGCACCTTTGCTGAGCGACTCCTCGATAATCTGGTTGCGCAGTTCGCCCACCAGTTCCTCGATGCGGTCGCGCATCTTTTTGTAGTCGGCGGGCAGGCTGGCGGCGAGGTCCAGGATGTTCCCGGCGGCTTCAACGGCTTCATCGTCGTCCAGCAGGCCGTCAAAGTCGCCGGAGCTGATGTCCTGGATCAGCTGCTGCCGTTCCCCGATCTCGTCCTCAAGGGATTCCAGCCGGGCACTCTGGTCCGGATTGGTCTCATTGGCCAGCTTCTCCACGTCGCCCAGGAGGGTGCCCAGCCGGGAACCATTCAGCGTGGAACGCTCGCTGGAGAGGCTGTCCAGGAATGCGAGCACGCGGGCGGCCGGCTCGGTGACCTCGTAAACGATCTGCCCCGACTGGTTGCGGCGGGTCAGGAAATGCTTGCGTGTCCACTCGTCCGCATAGTTCCTGCCGGACGACGTGCCGATGGCGGCACCACCCAGCCCGGGCTCCTGGCGCCGGAGCTGCTCAAGGAAGGAGTCGACGTCGGCGTGGAACTCCTCGAGCGGAAGCTGCGGACGGGTGCGGGTAAAGGATGCCTGCAGCACCGCGATCACCCACGGCGCCGAGCGCGTCAGGGCCCAGGCGGGTCCCTTTGTGAGGAGTTCGAGGTCCCGGAGCCGGGCACTGATCGCGTCAGCGGATGACCTGGCGGAGCGGGGCACGCACTCTCCTTCAGCTGCTGGGGGGATGGTTGGGCAGCGCGGATCGCGGAAACTGCCAACTACAAGGTTAACGCAGCCCCTCCCCAAGCAACGCGGGGTCACTTAGCGCCCATCGCGGGGGCCAACATGGACGCTAAGTGACCCCGCGTTGCCTGTGGGAAGCGCGGGGCCGCCGCGACCGCTCCGTGACCTACGTCCCGGTAGCATTGCGATCCCGTATCAACCCGCCGTGACGGCGGGGCAGGTCTGGCTGGGGCGCCCAAGCACCCCTACGCTCGTGCTACTGAACTCAACCGAAGCAACGGCGCAGCAGGGGGAACAATGCAGTTCGACTTAAGTGCAGTGGAGACCGGCACCATGGTGTTTATCGGAACCCTGGCGTTTGCCCTGGTCCTGGTGGGCTTCGTCCTGACGGCGGGCTTCCTGGCCCTGGTCCTGGTGGGGGTAGGCAAGTTCGCCTGGTTCCTCGCCGCCACCACGCTGCTGACTGTGGTCCACGGGATCAACCACGGCTGGGAGAGGCTGGTCCACCACGCCTCCACCGTGGAGATCCCCGGGGACTTCCAGGGCCAGCCATCCCCTAGCACTGGAAGCTACCCGCGGGTAATGTTGGGAGACAGCTAAAGGGTTCTCCAACCCGGCGGATCCATGGCTTGAACCGGCCATCCCGGTCAGAGGAGATACCCCATGAGCTCCGCCACTGACAGCCCCGCCACGAACCCACCTGCCACCGAAGTTCCTGCCATCGACGCACCGGCCGCGGAAGTCCCCGTCGCCGCGGCCAATATCGGGCCCGAAGCCACAGCAGCGGACGCCCGGGCACTTGCTGAAGCCTCCCGCGAGATTGACTGGGACCGGCCTAGCTTCGCCAAGGGACTGTACCTGGGGAATTTCGACCTCAGCCTCATCCATCCCTGGCCGAAGGCAAGGGCCGATGACGTGGAACGCGGCGAAGCCTTTATGGAACGCCTCACCGAGTACGCCCGCACCATGTCCGGCCGCGTGATCGAACGCGAGGCCAGGATCCCGGACGAGTACCTCCAGGGCCTGGCGGGCCTTGGCGTCTTTGGCATGAAGATCCCGCAGGAGTACGGCGGACTCGGCTTGTCCCTGGTCTACTACGGCAGGGCCCTGGCGTTGATCGGCAGTGTCCACCCGAGCATCGGCGCCCTGATCTCCGCGCACCAGTCAATCGGCGTTCCGGAACCGGTGAAGGTCTTTGGCACGGCGGAGCAGAAACGCGAGTACCTGCCGCGCTGCGCCGCCGGGGCCATTACAGCTTTCCTCCTGACGGAACCGGACGTAGGCAGCGATCCCGCGCGGATGGGCAGCACCGCCGTTCCCACGGACGACGGCGGGACTTACGTCCTGGACGGCGTGAAGCTTTGGACAACCAATGGTGTGATTGCCGAACTTGTGGTGGTGATGGCCGTGGTGCCGGCCCACACCGATGCGGACGGCACCGAGCATAAGGGCGGCATCAGCGCCTTTGTGGTGGAAATGGATTCCCCCGGCATCACCGTGGAGAACCGCAACACCTTTATGGGACTGCGTGGCATCGAAAACGGCGTCACCCGGTTCCACCAGGTGCGGGTGCCCGCGGCAAACAGGCTGGGCCGCGAGGGACAGGGCCTGAAGATCGCCCTCACCACGCTGAACACAGGCCGGCTTTCCCTGCCGGCGTTGTGCGTCGCGTCCGGCCGCTGGAGCCTGAAGATCGCCCGGGAATGGTCCAACGCCCGCACCCAGTGGGGCCAGCCGGTGGGCAAACACGAGGCCGTGGGCAAGAAGATCGCCTTCATCGCCGCGTCCGCCTTCGCCCTGGACGCCGTCTTCGAACTGTCCGCGGAACTCGCCGACGCCGGGCAGAAGGACGTGCGGATCGAGGCGGCCCTGGCCAAGCTGTGGTCCTCCGAGATCAGCTACCGGATCGCCGACGAACTGGTCCAGATCCGCGGCGGGCGTGGCTTCGAGACGGCGGAGTCCCTGGAAGCCCGGGGCGAACGCGCGGTTCCGGCCGAGCAGCAGCTGCGTGACCTCCGGATCAACCGGATCTTCGAGGGCTCCTCGGAGATCATGAAACTCCTCATCGCGCGCGAAGCCGTGGACGCCCACCTTGCCGCCGCCGGCGACCTTGCGTCCGTGGACGCGAGCCTGCAGGACAAGGCGAGGGCCGCCGTCGGGGCTTCAGGTTTTTACGCCCGGTGGCTGCCCAAACTCGTGGCCGGTGCCGGAATGGACCCCCGGTCCTACAGCGACTTCGGCAGGCTGGCCAAGCAGTTGCGCTTTGTGGAACGGTCCTCGCGCCGGCTGGCCCGCCAGACGTTCTACGGCATGGGGCGCTGGCAGGCAAAGCTGGAGTACAAGCAGGCGTTCCTGGGCAGGGTGGTGGACATCGGCGCCGAACTGTTCGCCATGGCTGCATGCTGTTCGCGGGCGGAGATGATCCTTCGCACTACGCCGGAACGTGGCGCCAGTGCCTACGAACTGGCTGAGGCATACTGCGAGCAGGCCCGCGTCCGCATTGACGAGTATTTTGACCAGCTGTGGCGGAACACGGACGACGGCGACCACATCCTTTCGCGCAAGGTCCTTGCCGGGGACTACACCTGGCTCGAGGCGGGCGTACTGGACCCCTCAGAGGGCACCGGCCCGTGGATCGCCGATGCCACGCCAGGGGCGTCCACCAAGGAAAACCTGCACCGGAACTACCGCTAGCGACTGCTAAGCATCCTTGTTATCGCTGGTCAGCAGTGGTTGAGTATGACCCATGAGCAACCCAACGGACCCAGAGGACAGATTTCCGCCGACCACGCGGAACGAGAATCTACGGAATGAAACTGCTCGTGACCAAAGCTTCGCCAGTGGCGAGCCCACGCGCGCCTTCGATCAGACGCCGGCGCCCTATGCCGAGGAGGGCTATGCCGAGCAGAGCTATGCCCCGGCAGCCCAGGCGCCGGTGACCGACGCTCCGGTTTTGGATCCACGCCTGACGGATGCGCGCCTGACCGACCAGCAAACGGCCGTAGCCAGGGAGAAGGAACAGTTCGGCGGCATCAAGGTGGGCTCGGCCTTTTTCGGCTGGCTCGCCGCCACCGGCATGGCCGTCCTGCTCACAGCCTTTGTGGCCGCAGCGGGAACCGCGGTGGGGCTGGCGAACAACACCGACGTGAACGAGGCCGTCAACCAGCTGACGACAAACGGCGCCGTCGGGCTCGTAGGCATCATCGTCCTGCTGGTGGTCCTGCTCATCTCCTACTACTCCGGCGGCTACGTCGCCGGCCGGATGGCACGGTTCAACGGCGCCCGGCAGGGTTTTATGGTGTGGATCTGGGCGCTGATCGCTGCGGTTGTGATTGCGCTGCTGGGCATCGTCGCCGGCCAGCAGTTCAACGTCCTGGCCAATCTGAACAGCTTCCCTCGGATCCCCATCAACGAAGGCGAACTGACGCTCACCAGCATCATTGCCGCCGTCGTGGTTGCCCTGGTCGCGCTGGTGGGTGCCGTGCTCGGCGGCCTGGCGGGCATGCACTTCCACCGCAAGGTGGACCGCGCCGGCTTCACCCCGGACGAAACGTACAACGGGAGCTAGGCGGGCATGGCGGCGTCGACGTAGTACCAGCGCCGGTTCTCACGGACAAAGCGGCTGATTTCGTGGTGGACTCCGCGTTCGCCGCCGTGCCGGAAATGGGCCTTGAACTCCACCGTCCCTTCAGTATCCAGCGGGCCGCCGCGGTTCGTGGACAGGATGTCCAGGCGGCGCCACTCCATGGCTGGGTCCAGTTCCAGTTCCGCAGGCGCGGTATCCGGATGCCAGGTTTTCCGGAGGTATTCGGCGTTGAGCAGGACAAACGCGGTGTAGCGGGAGCGCATGAGCTGCTCCGCCGTGGCGGCTTCGGCACCGCCGTTGTGGAAGCGCCCGCAGCAGTCCGCGTAAGACTCGCCGGACAGGCAAATGCAGGGGCCGGCGTTGATCGGATTCTCGGTCATGGTGCTCCTGTCGCGGGTTGTCCGGACCGCTTTCCGGCGGCCTCGTGGATCCCTTCCGACTATAAGCGCAGGCGCCGTCGTCATATCCGGTAACAGCTTCGAAACAACCTCACGCGCACCCCGCCCCGCGGGGGCAGGACCGAAAAATAGTCCGTAAGGTGGTGGAGGGCTGTTGCCCGTGGTGATGGGCGCCGGGACGGACTCCGCCGCCGGCAGATAGGAGAGATGACGTGGGAGATTCGACGACGATCGCTCTCAACCTGACTTTTTTCGGCACGCTCGGCCTGGCGCTCCTGATGTTCCTGGGCCTGGTCCTGCTGGTGGTCCTGACCTTGGTGCTTGCCGGCGTCGGGCGGCTGCTTGTGCTGACCGTGATGGCCCTCTCCGGGCGGCTCCCGAAAAACAAAACGCTCCCCCTGGTCCGGCTGACCGGGGAGCCCGGGCCGCCGTCGGACGCCCCCGAAGCAACGCACGACGACGGCGCTGCCGCCCCCACTCCCGGAAAGCCGGCCCGCGCCGCGGCGCTGGGCGCGAAAGCCGGGCCGCTGCGGACGATGGCAGGCGCAGCCCTGTCCACTGTTCGCGCCCGCAGTGTGGCTGCCGTGGCCGTAGTGAGCTCGCCGCACGACTGGCGCCAGGCCCTTCGAGACGGCCGCAACTTCCTGAAACCATCCGAACTCCGGCCGCGCTTCCACGATGCGGTGGAGCATCACCCGCTGCTCACAGCGGCCCGCAAGGAGCCGCCGGTGCTCGCCGAGGACTGGGCTACCGCGGTGGCCGAGGCGGATGCCCGGGCCATGGCGCGCGCCCGTGCCGCCACCCCGGAAATCAAGGTCACAGTCCGCGACCTTCCCGGCCCCTCCGTCCCCGCGGCAAAAGTGGAAGCGGTGGCTCCGTTGGTGGAGTCGGCGCTGCATCAGGACAATCCTGGGCGCGACAACGCCAGCCATGAGAACACCGCCCTTGGGGCCGCCCGTTCCTTCACGAAGCCGCCCGCCCCCGCGCCGCTCTCCCTGCTGGACACCGGCTCGCTCGTGTCGCTGTCCGGCCACGCGAACGTCCTCAAGGCCAAGCTGCCTGCCGACCGGCGCTGAGGACAGGGCGTCACCCGGGCGTCACAAACCGTCACTGCTCCGGTCCGCATTACCCCTTGCTACGAAAAGCGAAGGAGTATGGCACATTCCCGCTGCCGGGCCCCGAATTTGTGTAGCGTCGTGACGATCCACAGCAATCCGCGTGGACCACCGATTGTGGGGAGCCGGGGATGAGCCTCAGTGAACTGCGCGTGTTCGGCCGGTCAGGCACGCCCATCAGCCCGCTCACGCTGGGCACCATGAACTTCGGCGAGGGCCCGGGCAGCGCACTGGGCGGTGGCCCAACAGGCGGCGCCCCCACCGGCGCGGATGAAAGCATCCGCATCATCCAGACCGCCCTTGACGCCGGCATCACCGCGGTAGACACCGCCGACGTGTACTCCCAGGGTGAGTCCGAACAGGTGGTGGGCCGCGCGCTCCGCGGCCGCCGGGACGACGTGTTCCTGACCACCAAGTTCCACGGCCAGATGAGCGCCAACCCCGCCCACTCCGGGAACTCGCGGCGCTGGATCATGCAGGCGGTGGAGGGCAGCCTCCGCAGGCTGCAGACGGACCGGATCGATCTGTACCAGGCGCACCGGCCGGACTACAACACCGACGTGCTTGAGACCATCACCGCCCTGAACGACCTCATCCGGCAGGGAAAAATCCTCTACTACGGCACCTCGGTGTTCACCCCGGCGCAACTCGTGGAGGCGCAGTGGTTGGCCACCACCAACCACCTGATCCCGCCTGTTGCCAACCAGGCCCCGTATTCGATGCTGGTCCGCGGCAACGAGCGCGATGTCCTGCCCATTGCGCAGCAGTACGGCCTGGGCGTGCTGGCGTACGGCCCGTTGGCCGGGGGCTGGCTGTCCGGCGAGTTTGTCCTGGACGCCGGGAAACCGCCAACAAGAGTGCATTCACTCCCGGGACGCTACGACATTTCCGGACCTTCGAGTGAGCGGAAGCTGCTTGCCGCGGACGCGCTGGCACGGCGGGCCGACAAGCTGGAGGTCTCACTCGTGGAACTGTCCATCGGGTTCGCGCTGAACCACCCCGCCGTCAGCAGTGTGATCATCGGTCCGCGCACCGAAGAGCACCTCCGGGCCTACCTCAAGGCCGCGGACACCCTCCTTGGCGAGTCCGTACTGGATGCAATCGACGAATTGGTGCCGCCCGGGACGAACTTCGTGGAGCGCGACGCCGGGGCAATAGTGCCGTCCCTGGAGTACGCGGACCTCCGCCGCCGCTGAACGCCGGGGCCGCCGTCCCGCCGTCGCGCATTCCTGGAAGCCCTTACCCGGAGCAACCATCTCGGCTAGCGTGGAAACCATGGAATTCAGATATCTCGGAAACAGCGGCCTTAAAGTCTCAGAAATCACGTTCGGCAACTGGCTGACGCACGGCTCGCAGGTGGAGAACGACGTCGCCACGCAGTGCGTGCGGGCAGCGCTCGACGCCGGCATCAGCACCTTTGACACGGCGGACGTCTACGCCAACACCGCAGCGGAAACCGTCCTCGGGGAGGCGTTGAAGGGCGAACGCCGCGAGTCCCTGGAGATCTTCACCAAGGTCTACGGCCCCACCGGCCCCAAGGGCAAGAACGATCTGGGCCTGTCCCGCAAGCACATCATGGACTCGATCAACGGCTCGCTCCGCAGGCTGCAGACGGATTACGTGGACCTTTACCAGGCCCACCGCTACGACTTCGAGACTCCGCTGGAAGAGACCATGCAGGCGTTCGCGGACATCGTGCGGCAGGGCAAGGCGCTGTACATCGGCGTCAGCGAGTGGACCGCCGGGCAGCTCCGCGAAGGCCACGCACTGTCCAAGGAACTGGGCTTCCAGCTGATCTCCAACCAGCCGCAGTACTCTATGCTGTGGCGGGTCATCGAGGCCGAGGTTGTGCCGGCGTCGGAGGAGCTGGGCGTGTCCCAGATCGTCTGGTCACCCATGGCGCAGGGCGTGCTGAGCGGAAAATACCTACCGGGCCAGCCTGCTCCTGAAGGCAGCCGCGCCACCGATGACAAGGGCGGCGCCAAGATGATCGAGCGCTGGATGCGTGACGACGTCCTGGCCCGTGTCCAGGACGTCAAACCGATCGCCGCGGAAGCCGGCCTGTCCATGCCGCAGCTCGCGGTAGCCTGGGTCCTGCAGAACCCGAACGTGGCCTCGGCCATCGTGGGTGCGTCCCGCCCGGAGCAGATAGCGGACACTGTGGCCGCCGCGGGTGTGACTCTGGAGCCGCAGACCATGAAGAAGATCGACGACGCCATCGGCTCGCTGGCGGAACGCGATCCGGCGCAGACCAAGTCCCCCGCCACGCGCGAAGCGTAGGAGACCCGTGATGTCCCTGCCAGACCTGGCTGTGACCGGATCCACCGGCTTTTTGGGTGGGATGGTGGCCCGGCAGCTCGCCGAAGCCGGCACGGCCCAGCGACTGCTGGTGCGCGACGCCGGCCGGGCGCCGGAGCTCGAAGGCGCAGTCCCGCTGGTGTTCAGCTACGCGGAAACCGTGCTGGCCGGCCAGGTTCTGGAGGGGGTGAAGACGCTGTTTATGGTATCCGCGGCGGAGGCCGAGGACCGCTTGGCCCAGAACTACAGCTTCATCGACGCCGCCACAGCCGCCGGAGTGCAGCATGTTGTCTACACGTCGTTCTACGGCGCCGCCCCGGAGGCCACCTTCACGCATGCACGGGACCACTACGCCACCGAGCAGCGGATCCGGGCGTCCGGGATGGACTTCACGTTCCTGCGGGACAACTTCTACCTGGACTTCCTGCCGCTCCTGACTGGTGAGGATGGCGTAATCCGCGGGCCCGCTGGGGATGGCGCGGTTTCTGCAGTTGCCCGCGAGGACGTGGCCCGATCCGCCGTGACGGTGCTGAGGGATCCCGCACTCCATGTGGGGACCACCTACGACCTCAGCGGGCCCGAGGGCCTGTCGCTGGCCCGCGCTGCGGAAGTCCTCACCGCGGAAACGGGGCGGACCGTCACCTATCACCCGGAATCGGTGGAGGAAGCCTACGCATCCCGGGCGCCCTACGGGGCGCCGTCGTGGCAGGTTGATGCCTGGGTGAGCACGTACACGGCCATTGCCGCGGGCGAGCTGGCAGGACTGTCGCCCGACGTGCGGACCCTGACCGGCCGGGAGCCGCTGAGCCTGAAAGGGTTCCTGCGGCAGCCGCAGCTGTAGCCCCCTCTCTCTGGAGTGGGAGTCCCTAACGATCCGTAGGCACATGGACACCGCTGCCGAAACCCTGATCTCTTAGCGGCCGCGCCTGAGGTGCTCCGCGGTGAGGTCTTCAAGTTCCTGGTGAGGTCGTCAAAGCTGCGTGCTTCACGTTTGTCGCTCTTCGAAAACCGCATGAACATCAGGATGATCAGCGGCAGGTCCACAATCTCGCAGATGAACCACAGGAGGTCCCCGGCCAGCTGCTGGTCCCGGAGTGCGCCCGGGAACCAGACCGCGCCTGACGCCGCAACTGTGGTGATGTGGTCCAGCACTCGATCTGCCAGGCGCCAACAATAACTTCGAGTGGGGGCACGGCCCAAGGATCGTGGACCTTCCTTTGAAAACTCCCGGCAAGCCAGGCCTGAGGCCACTTCTTAAGGAATCCTTAAAATGGGCGGCGCAGACTTATCTGGACGCGGCCAGCTGGCCGCAGAGACCCAGCCGGAGTATTTGATGCCTGACACCGTCCACGATCGAAGTTTTCCATCAGACCGCGCGGCCTCCGCCCATAATGGTGGCAGGACGCGGCTCCTGGTGCTGCCACAGGCCCGGCTCTGGGTGCTGTGGGGGATCCTCCTGGCCGCCGCCGTCGTCGTCCTTGGCATCGCCGTTACTGACGTTCCCGGCATCAGCGCGGGCGAGCTGGGGGTGGACCAGAACCTCAGCCTGCATCACATTGTCTTGCTGACCGGCGTCGCCATGGCCCTGAACCTGTTGTTCGGCCCCGTGGTGGGGGTGCTGCTGATCGCCGTTGTCGCCCTTGTTTTGCTGTTCGTGCGCCGGGCGCCGGTCAATGCTGTGGCATTCGGCCTGGTGGCCGTGTCCGGATGGGTGGCGAGCGAATTCTTCAAGATCCTTGTGGCCCGGCAGCGCCCGGATCCGGCGTTGCTGTTCGACCCGCTGGCGCCGGAAACCGGGGCTGACAGTTTTCCCAGCGGTCACGTCAGTTTCGCGGTGACGCTTGCGTTCGCTGTGTACTTCCTGGCCCGCGGGACGCGCTGGGCGAATTTCGCGGCAGTTGCCGGTGTGGTGGTGGCCGCCGCCGTGGCATGGTCGCGGCTGTACATCGGCGTCCACTACCCGTCCGACGTCGTGGGGTCAGTTCTGGCCGGCAGCGCGGCCGTGATGCTCCTGACCGGGTGCTGGAACTGGTTGGCGCCCCGGGCTTGGAAGCGCCTGCCCGTCAACGCGGCAACCCGGCCGTTCCTTCTCTAGCAGTTCTTGCCCTACGAAAGGCATCATGCAGACGTTTCATGCACTGGCCACTGTGGCGGCCTCCGCTGCCGCTTCCTCACCCCTCGATCCCGCCGGTCTCCTGGAGGGCCTGGGACCGGCTGCCCTGGCGGTCATCGCCGGGATGGTGTTCATCGAATCCGGCGTTCTCTTTCCTTTCCTGCCGGGAGATTCGCTGCTGTTCACGGCAGGCCTGTTGCACCAGCAGCTGTACCTGACGCTGCCTGTGCTGATCGGCGTTGTCGCCGCGGCATCGGTGGCTGGCGACCAGGTGGGGTACCTGCTGGGCCGGAAGTTTGGCCGCCGGTGGTTCAAAGATGATGCCCGGATCCTGAAGACCTCCCATCTGACCCAAACGGAGGAGTTCTTCCACCGCCACGGCGGCTCGGCGATCGTGCTGGCCCGGTTTGTTCCGATCATCCGCACCTACGCCCCGCTGGCCGCCGGCATCGCCCACTACACCTACCGGAAATTCACGCTCTGGAACCTTGTGGGGGGCGTGGCGTGGTCCGCGTCGGTGATTCTCTTGGGGTTCTGGCTGGGACATTTCGATGTCATCGCCAACAATATCGACCTGATTGCCGTGGCTATGGTCCTGGTCTCCGTCATCCCGTGGGGCATTGAGTTCCTCAAACGCCGAAGGAACCGGGGCACCCCGGTCAACGAACCTGTGGACGAACCAGAAAAGGAGCCCGCGGAAGTGCTGGCCACGGAAGAATAGCCCCATGACAACAGATGTGCGGCCGTCCCTGCTCCTTGTCGAGGACGATCCCGTCCTGGGGCCGCTTATCGCCGAACTGCTTGACAGCGACTACCGGATCAGGCTGGTGGCCGACGGAGGGCTTGGCTTGAGCGTCGCGCTCGGGGAGCCCTGGGATGTCATGGTGGTCGACCGCGGGCTGCCCGTCATGGACGGCATCACTCTGATTGCCGCGCTGCGGGACAACGGAATTTCGACGCCGGTGCTGATCCTCACGGCGCTGGGCGACACGGAGGAGAAAGTCCGTGGCCTCGACGCCGGCGCCAACGACTACATGACCAAACCGTTCGACGCCGGGGAGTTGGGGGCACGCCTGCGCGCCCTGACCCGCAGCTACACCCAGGTGCACCAAACGGTGGGCATCGGCGATTGGGAGCTGAACGCCGTCGCCCGTTCCGTCCGGTCCGTCTACGGACCGCTGGTGACGCTGACCGCCAAAGAGTGCGATCTGCTGGCCGCGCTGGCCATGGAACCGGACCGGGTCTTCAGCCGGGACGAGCTCATCCGCTCTGTTTTCCCTCCCACAGACCAGCCAAGCGTGATCGACACCTACGTCCACCACCTGCGCCGCAAGATTTCCAGGAACGTGATCCGCACGGTCCACGGCGTGGGCTACCAGATCGGGGACGGCCATGAATGAGAACACTGCGCCCACGGTCGACCCGGACCAGGCCACCCTCCGCAAGGCCTCACTCAGGATCGCCGTGCGCATCAGTGCGGCCTGCGCTGTGATGGTCATCTGCCTCCTGGCCGGAGCCGCAATCTATCTCACGAATCAGCTGTCCCACCCTGAACTGCCCGGCAACGCGGGCTCGGTGGCGGACTACGCCTACCTGGACTACAAGGACCTGCTCAAAGCCCTGGTCATCGCAGGGGCAGCCGGGATCGTGTTTGCCGGCGTGATCGGCTGGCTGAGCGCGCGCAGTGCCATCCGCCCGCTGGGTGAGGCGATGGCGCTGCAACGCAGATTCGTCCAGGACGCCAGCCACGAACTGCGCACGCCCCTGGCAATTCTGGACGCGCGGATCCAGCTCGCCCAGCGTGACGCCCCTCCAGGTTCGAAACCGGAGCATGCCCTGGCGCGGATCCGGGAGGACACCTCAACACTGACGGCCATCGTCAACGAGCTGCTGCTGGCCGCAACCGGCGGCGCTGCGGACGCGCCGGCTGAGCCAATAGACATTGCCGCGGTGACGGCGGCTGTGGCCGACAGCGTCCGCCAAATCGCCCAGGACATGGACATCGACATCTCGGTCACCCACGACGGCCGTCCGCTCGTCCGAATCGATCAGAACAGTCTCCGCCGAGCCGTGCTGGCGCTGGCCGACAACGCCCTCGCGCACACCCCGCCCGGGGGCCACATCACCCTCGCCACGGCAGCGAGCCAGCGCAGCGCAGTGATCGACGTGACCGACACCGGAAGCGGGATCACCGGCGTCGAACGTGACAGAATTTTTGAGCGGTTCGTCAGGACCCCCCGCCCGGATGGAGCCCGGGCGCAGCGAAGCTTCGGCATCGGGCTGGCCCTTGTCCGCGACGTCGCCACCGCGGCTGGCGGGACTGTTGAGATCGCCAGCACGGCCCCGGACGGAACCACCATGAGGATCAGGCTTCCTCTGGCCGGCCCCTGACCCGCTGCCCCTGACCGGTCACACCGTATACTCGGTGCCAGCCATGACCAGCCTTCCGTCCTCCCCCGCCAGCGTCCGCATTGATGCATGGCTGTGGGCGATCCGCGCCTACAAAACCCGCTCGGCAGCCACCGCTTCGTGCCGGGCCGGGCATGTGCGGCTGAACGGCAGCCCGGCGAAGGCCTCGGCCACGCTGGTCACTGGCGATACAGTGACTGTGCGGATGTCCGGCTTCGAACGCACCCTCGAGGTCCGCCGCCTGATCGCCAAACGCGTGGGTGCGGAGGCCGCTTCACACTGCTTCACTGACCACACGCCGCCAAGGCCAGTGGCACCTGCGCTGGGGCTCCCTCAGCGGGACCGTGGCGCGGGGCGTCCTACCAAGAAAGACCGCCGTGAGATGGAACGGCTCAAGGGCTCTTAGTTCCGCACTTTGGCCTGCACGAGATTCGCGAACGGCAGCCGGCCATGGTCCGCAACAAAGGCTGCGTGATACCCGGCCTCGGCTTGGTTCACTTCTTCGGCGGGCAACTCTTTCCACGCGATGATCAGTTCATCCGTGTGGGTCAGCTGCCAGATCAGCCGGCCGTCCCAATGGCCCGGCGGCCTGCCCCTCCCAAAGTCCAGGAACTCCTTGATCTGATTCCGGAGGCCGCGGTTGCCCTTGCTTCCCGGCCCGGCCTTGCCAACATAGAGAATGTCCGCGCCGTCCACCCATTCCGCCAGAATGGCTTCCGCCGGCAGGGTTGGATTCTTTTTCTTGAAGGTCCCGGCGGTGCTGATCTTCAGGAAATGCGGCTCGAACTCATTCGGCCGAAGAACGGCGAACACCCCGGTGCCCTGCGGAACCCTCATGATCTCAAGGCTGTCGAAGCTCCGGAAGCCGGCAAAGCCGTCGGACTTGAGCGTTTTCCTGTTCATCATGATGACGTTACCCGGCCAGGCGCCGGTCCGGAGCTAACTTGCACTGCGCACCTAAACGTCCAAAAGCGTAGAGTGGGCTTAGACGCCTGTTTCTGGACGCCGTGCTGCTGAGGGAGAGATCGTGACGATTGACTGGGACGAAAAAAAGGCCATGCTACAGGAACCAAACATCGCGGCGGTAACGCAGCTCTGCGATGAACTGATGGAAAAGAAGCCAGGGTCCGTCGTCCCCTACATCGACCCCGTGCACGACGAGGACGAATGCCGGATCGTCAGCCTCCACGTCAGTCCCGGCAAGGGCACCGAATCCGGCTTCGTCTCCCATTTCAACGACGACGAAGCCGCCCGCCGCGCCACCCAGATTTACGAACATGCCGAGCTTGATCCGCGCTATGTGATGCCGTGGAATGCGTACCCGTGGGTGCGGGATCCGGAGCTTCCGTCGGCGCTGAACGTCCAGGAGAAGACTGACGGTCTGCGGCCCTTCCGGCAGTTCCTCAAGATCAACCGCCGTGTCTCCGCAGTCATCGCCCACGGCACGGACGCCTCCACGTTCCTCACCCTCTTCGAGAAGACCTACCATTCTTCCCTGAAGAACAGCGGCATCAAGATCTACAAGGCCAGCGCGCTAGGCGGGCGGGCCTTTGCTGTTTCTGAAGCAAAACAGGAGGATCTCCTCGCCAAGAGCGTTGACGTCTACAAGGACGCCATGCAGCGGGCAGGCATCCAGCACCTTTAGCCACGCACGACGTCGGTAGTCACCGCGGGTGCCTCAGCCTTCCAGCAAGCGCCTGCGGTGCTTGAGCTCCTTCACCCACGCCCTGGTGACCATGTCAGGGAACGGCGAGCCGCCGCCGTCGTTCTTCTCCGGACCTCCGAGCCCGGCGAACGCGGTGCCTGTCTCCAGGTCGGTGATCAGCGGACCTGACGCTTTCAGTGCGAGCTCCACCACCTGGGCGGCTGTGCGATCGGTGAGCCGCAGGTCCTTGGCCCAGCCCAGAAAGTGGCGGCGCGAGATCCCGCTCCGTTTCCCGTTCAGGGTCAGCGCAAGGGTCTTGTCCCCGTAGACCACGGTGGAGGGAATGTCGTAGACGGGGGCGATGGTCCACTCCCCGTGCGGCTGCTGGACCATAGAAACGTTCTTGGCGTGCAGGTCCCCGTTGCCGCTCAGCCACGCAAACGCCCCCTGGATGGCCAGGTTCCGGAGTGCCGGGAGCGGCGCCGAGCAGTAGTCGGCCAGAGCATGGCAGACCTGGCCATAAGCCACGTTGTATTTGTCCGCCGGGTAGAGCTTCAGGACCTGGGCCCCGTCCTCCACCGCCAGCCGCCGGACGTCGTCCGGCCCGCCGCCGGAGATGGGCACCCTGTCGAAGCGTTCCACCAGAAGCCCCGGCCGGCCCGCGACATCCCGGATCAGCCGGACCCGGCTCAACGGAATCCGCAGCCTGGCCGCATACCGGAACATCACCAGCTCGTTCTCCACCACGTGCGGGAATTCGGGGGCGTTGAGTTTGAGGATGAACCGCTTGCCGGCGCTGGCAACAGGGAGCGAGATCATGCCGGCAGATAGCTTGTCCTGCACACCGGCCAGCGCCACGGGGTCGATCAGGTCCGGATCGCCGAGCAACTTGTCGAAGTCAACCGGCAGCTTGGGATCCAGCTGGACAGCGTGCTCGTCCGGGTCCAACGCTTCGCCGTGGCCTACGATCTGGACGTCGCCCACCGGGTTCCCGCCGGCGGCGATCAGCAAGGACAGGTCGTCGTCGGCGCTCGTCTTGATGGACCGCCGCAGCGCGTTGAGCCGGCGGCCTTCCGGCAGGAGGCCGGTGAAATAGGGCGGCGCCGCCCCCGCCGCTGAATCGACGGGGGCGCCGGTGAGCGGAAGGGAACTGGCGACGGCGGGTCCCCCGCTCGCGAGGTACGCCGCCACGTAGCTGAACCGGGTGCCGCCGTCGTGCCGTTCAAGCCGCGCGGCGAGCACGCCCGCCTTGTAGATGTCGGCGATGCGGTGCTTCATCGCTGTGGTTCCTGACCGCTGGCGTGGCCTGCGAGTGCGCGTGCACCCTTGCTGGTCCTGGTGGTGATCCGGAGCTCCAGGCCCAGCGTGTCCAGGACCGCCAGCAGGGAATCCAGCTGGACGCTTGGCTTGCCCTGCTCAACGAACCTGACGAAGCGTTCCGAGACCCCGGCCATGTCGGCGAGGTCCTGTTGGGTCAGGCCCAGCGATATGCGGCGCGAGCGGACCTCTGAAGGCAACTGATCCCCAAATGCGTCGGCCATGAGCAACTCCAATAGGTACGATCGTTCCGAATCCAGCTCACAGTCAGCTTAAGCCTTCGCATTTGCTCATGTAAACGGCCGAACGGCACGATCGTGCCGATCAGCCCTTCAGAGAATTCCTACGCTTGAATCGTACGGCGGCCAGCCGTAGCAGCAGGCACTATTCGGAATCTCGGAGAATCCGTGGCAAGAACCCCCTCGGTCGAGTTCCCGAACGAGAAGTGGCGTCAGCTCACTCGGTGCCAAGCGAAGCCGGTAAGTCCTCTTCCCGTCACCGATTGGCTCGATCACTCCCCGGTCCAGGAGCTTCCGGATGTCCTGGCTGCGAGAGGCCGGCGACCCGGAGAATGCTGGCTGAAGGTCGATGGCCTTGACCGCCGTTTTGTGGGCGATGATCGTCAGCGTGTGGGCCTCCCCAGTCGTGAATCGTGCTGTCTGGAGCCCCCGATTGATTGCTGGAACGAGCAAGGCATCCGTCACATAGCCCTTGTTTCCAAGTTTCGACAACCTCGTGAGATCGGCAAGCAGGCCTTCCAAAAAGTAGGTGGACCAACGGATCAAGGATTCAGGTTCGAGCGAGTCGGCGTCTTCCAGCCTCTCGTAGTACAAATCCCGGTTCTCGCCAAAGACAGCGGTGGGGTTCAAAGCACGGTAGCCTCCGGTGTCTGAAAAGCCCTGCCGCCTCATCGCCGCATACGTCAGCAATCGACCAACGCGACCGTTTCCATTCCCGAATGGATGGATCCACACAAAACGATGATGCGCAAGAGCAATCTTCAGGAGCTCATAGTTCTGGTCAATCTCCGCATTGATGAAATCAAGGAGAGCCGTCATGTTGCTGTGGACGTCGCCGTGGGCTGGAGGCCGATGGGCGGATCCACTAATCGTCACGTCGGACACCCGGTAAGCACCCGGGGTCCGATCACCTTCGCGTTCCAGCCCCGCGACGGCGATTCGATGAAGTTCGCGCACAAAGCCATGACTCAACGGCGTCCCTCGCTCAACCGCAGAATCAACGAATGCCGTTGCTTTCTGGAGCTGGACAATCTCTTGAACATCGTCGCCCTGTTTCACGTCGTCGTAACGGAATGCCCATTGCACTCCCGAAACAGCGTCCACAATCGAGGTCCGGTTTCCCTCTATGCGCGCGCTCATGATGCTCGAGAGCAATTGGAAGAGCGATCGCAGCTGCGCGAAAACCTCCGGAGGCGTGGTCCCGTCCCCTAAGTCAGCTCGGAAACGCTCAAGCGATGGCCTTGGACAGTGGGGAGCTGAAAGGAAACTCGGGAAACTCGATAGGCTTCAACGTTCCAGACTTTCACCAGGGCATCGACAAAAATTAAGAGCATGAACCATTCCACCCCTAGAAATCAAGGAAACTTCACAAGCAGAGAAGCGATTGATTTAAATCGATGCACACCAGGAATTAAGGATGAAGATGCCTTCACAGCGATGGTTGGCCTGGGGGCGCGACGCCGACCGCACTCCTCCCGGAACAACAGCAACAAATCCTGCACCACATTGACACGCACTGTGACCCGTGCCATATTTGAGTCGTGAACCTGTCAGACAGCCGGACAGCAGGACATCCTGCGAAGCCCTCCGAACACCAGCCCCCCGGAGCCCAGCCGTCCGAAGCCCATCCGTCCGAAGCCCGGCCATTGGCCCGGCTCAGCGCGGCGGAAGCAGTATTCAACGCCATCCGCACCGATATCGAGTCCGGCACCGCGGCCGTGGGCGGCAAACTCAGCTCCGAGGCGATGCTCGCGCAGCAGTACGGTGTCAGCCGCTCGGTCATCCGCGAGGCACTCCGCTCCTGCACCGCCCTGGGCCTGACCGTCACCAAAACCGGCAAGGGCACGTTTGTGGTCGCCGACAAGGTTGCCAATGACCTGACCCTGGGTCATTACTCCGCCCGGGACCTCACCGAGGCCCGCCCGCACATCGAGGTTCCGGCAGCAGGACTGGCCGCGCAGCGCCGGACCGATGAGGAACTCGAGACGCTGCGGCACATCGTCGCCGCCATGACCACGGAAACGGACCCCGAATCCTGGGTTGCCCTCGACTCCAGCTTCCACGCCGCCATCGCCCGCGCCAGCGGCAACAAAGTGTTCGCCAGCGTGGTGGCAGACATCCGGGGAGCCTTGGCCTTCCAGTCAGAAACCCTGAACATGGTGGCCGACCGCCAGGACGCGTCGGACACCGAACACCAGCAGATCCTCGCAGCCATCGAAGCCGGCTCCGCCGAGGCCGCCAGCCTGGCCATGGCCGAACACCTGCGCGCCGTGGGCGTGGCCCTCGATTCCATCCTTAACAAGTAGCCCTAGGACTCCATGCCAGCCCCTGCCCTTTCCGCTGCCCAGACCGCTGCCACCGGCACCGCCGCAAGCGGCTCCCGGACCGCAACCGAATCCGGGACGCTCCCCCGGCACGCACCCCTGGTGCTCGCCACCCGCGACGGCCTCGTGGAAAGTGTCCACTACGGCTCGGCCATCGCCACGGCAGCGGACGGCTCGATCCTGGCGACAGCTGGCGACCCCCTGGCCCCGTTCTACCCGCGCTCCTCCCTCAAGCCCCTGCAGGCTGTAGCCATGGTCCGCGCCGGCCTGAACCTCCCTGCGGATCTGCTCGCCCTGACCGCAGCCAGCCACTCCGGCGGAGCCAAACACCGCGGCGGCACCCAGCGCATCCTCACCATGCACGGGCTTAACGTGGGCGACCTCGAGAACAGCACCGACCTGCCCTATGGCACCAGCGAACGCGAGGACTGGCTGCGCACCGGCTTCCACGCCACGCAGTTGACCCAGAACTGCTCCGGCAAGCACGCCGCCATGGCCGCCACGTGCGTCATCAACGGCTGGCCGGTCAAGGGTTATCTCGACCCGTCCCACCCTTTGCAGCAGCTGATCGGAACCACCGTCGCCGAGCTGACCGGCGAGGAGCCCTTCGCCCGCAGCACGGATGGCTGCGGCACACCGCTGTTCGCCCTCACCCTCCGCGGCATGGCCCGCGCCTTCGGCACCATCGCGGCCGCCGCGGCCCCAATCAGCACCTCCGACGACGGCGGGACCGCCCCGCTCCTCGCGGAAGCCGCCGTCGGACTCGCCATGCGGCAACACCCTGACATGGTGGCCGGTGAGCGCCGGGACGTCACCGAGCTGATGCGGCTACTCCCGGGGGCGGTGGCGAAGGACGGCTTTGAAGGTGTGCAGCTGGTAGGCCTGCCGGATGGCCGCGCAGTTGCCGTGAAGATTTCCGACGGCGGGGACCGCGCCCGGATGCCCGCTACTGTCCACGTACTCAAATCCCTCGGCGTGGACACCGCGCCGCTGGCCGGCGTCGGCACCGCCCCCGTCCTGGGCGGCGGCCACAAAATCGGTCTGCTGCAGCCTACAGATTTCCTGTCCACGCCCGTCAACGTAGCCCTGTGAGGACCCTCATGACCAACCTGAGCACCAACCTGCGAACCGTGGATGCTGTACCGGAAACCCGGTCCGAGCACGACCTCCTGGGTGACCGGGACGTCCCGTTCGACGCTTACTGGGGCGTCCACACGCTCCGCGCGGTGGAAAACTTCCCCATCACAGGGCAGCCGCTGTCCTCGAACATGCACCTGGTCCGGGGACTGGCCGCCGTGAAGCTTGCCGCCGCCCGCACCAACCGCGAACTTGGACTGCTGGATGCCGAACGCGGCCAGGCGATCGAACAGGCCTGCACCGACGTCATGAACGGCCAGCTCAGCGACCAGTTCGTGGTGGACGTGATCCAGGGCGGCGCCGGAACCTCGTCGAACATGAACGCGAATGAGGTCATCGCCAACCGGGCCCTTGAAATCCTCGGCCACCCCAAAGGCGGCTACGCCCGCCTGCACCCCAACGACCACGTGAACCTCAGCCAGTCCACCAACGACGTGTACCCCACCGCCGTGAAACTGGGCACCATCTTCGCCGGCCGGGAACTGCTGGACGCACTGGCCGAACTCGAAGAGGCCTTCGCCGCCAAAGCACTGGAATTCCGCACCGTCGTGAAGATGGGCCGCACCCAACTGCAGGACGCCGTCCCCATGACGCTGGGCCAGGAGTTCGGCACCTACGCCATCACCATCGGCGAGGACCGGCTGCGCCTGGCAGAGGCGGAACTGCTCATCCACGAAATCAACCTCGGCGCCACAGCCATCGGCACCGGCCTGAACGCCCCCGCCGGCTACGCCGAGGCAGCCTGCCGGCACCTGGCCGAGGTCACCGGCCTCCCCCTGGTCACCGCCGTCGACCTCATCGAAGCCACCCAGGACGTGGGCGCCTTCGTGCACCTGTCCGGCGTGCTCAAGCGCGTGGCCGTGAAACTCTCCAAGATCTGCAACGACCTCCGCCTGCTCTCTTCCGGCCCGCGTGCGGGCTTCGGCGAGATCAACCTGCCGGCCGTCCAGTCCGGCTCCTCCATCATGCCCGGCAAGATCAACCCGGTAATCCCGGAAGTGGTCAGCCAGGTGGCCTACGAGGTCATCGGCAACGACGTCACCATCACCATGGCCGCCGAAGCCGGGCAGCTCCAGCTCAACGCCTTCGAACCCATCATTGTCCACAGCCTCCACAAGAGCATCTCCCACCTCGAAGCAGCCTGCCGCACCCTCACAGCACGCTGCGTCCGGGGCATCACCGCCAACACCGAACACCTCCGCCTCACCGTGGAACAGTCAATCGGCCTGGTCACAGCCCTTAATCCCCACCTCGGCTACGCCACCGCCACCGCCATCGCCCAGGAAGCACTCGCCACCGGCAAGGGTGTGGCCGAGCTCGTGCTCGAGCATGGCCTGCTCACCGCCGCCCAGCTCCAGGAACTCCTCAGTCCTGAGCGCCTGGCGAACCTCAGCAAACAGCCCTAAGGACACCTCCATGACACATTCCCCCATCACGGACCACACGGTCCCACCCCAGGCGCACGCCACCGAATCGGCCCTGCACGCGGAGGACAAGGGTTACCACAAGAACCTCAAGCCGCGGCAGATCCAGATGATCGCCATCGGCGGCGCGATCGGCACCGGCCTGTTCCTCGGCGCCGGCGGCCGGCTCAACGCCGCCGGCCCGTCGCTGGTCATCGCGTACGCCGTCTGCGGTTTCTTTGCGTTCCTGATCCTGCGGGCGCTGGGCGAACTGGTCCTCCACCGCCCCTCGTCAGGCTCGTTCGTGTCCTACGCCCGTGAGTTCTTCGGCGAGAAGGCCGCATTTGTCTCCGGCTGGTTCTACTGGCTCAACTGGGCCACCACCACCATCGTGGACATCACCGCCGCCGCGCTCTACATGAATTTCTTCGGCAACTACATCCCCTGGATGTCCGCCGTCCCGCAGTGGGCCTGGGCCCTGATCGCCCTCGTGGTGGTCCTCGCCCTTAACCTCGTCTCCGTCAAGGTCTTCGGTGAACTCGAGTTCTGGTTCGCCATCATCAAGGTCGCCGCCCTGGTCATCTTCCTCATCGTGGGCACCTACTTCGTCATCTTCGGCACCCCCGTGGACGGCCAGCCAGTGGGCCTCAGCCTCCTCTCCGACAACGGCGGCGTCTTCCCCAACGGCCTGCTCCCCATGATCATCCTCATGCAGGGTGTCCTGTTCGCCTACGCCTCCATCGAACTCGTCGGCACCGCCGCCGGCGAGACCCAGAACCCGGAAAAGATCATGCCCAAGGCCATCAACTCCGTGGTCTTCCGCATCGCCGTCTTCTACGTCGGCTCCGTCATCCTGCTCGCCCTCCTGCTGCCCTACACCTCCTACGAAAAGGGCGTCAGCCCCTTCGTGACATTCTTCGGATCCATCGGCATCCAGGGCGTGGACGTCATCATGAACCTCGTGGTCCTCACCGCCGCACTCTCCTCCCTCAACGCCGGCCTGTACTCCACCGGCCGGATCCTGCGCTCCATGTCCGTGAACGGCTCCGCCCCGAAATTCGCGGGCCGCATGAACAAAGCCGGCGTCCCCTACGGCGGCATCGCCATCACCGCCGGAGTCTCCCTCCTCGGCGTCCCCCTGAACTACCTCGTACCCGCACAGGCCTTCGAAATCGTCCTGAACGTCGCCTCCGTGGGCATCATCATGACCTGGGCAACCATCGTCCTCTGCCAGCTCCAGCTCCAACGCTGGGCAAACAAAGGCTGGCTCAAACGCCCCTCCTTCCGGATGTTCGGCGCCCCCTACACCGGCTACCTCTCCCTCCTCTTCCTCGTCAGCGTGCTGATCATGGTCTTCATCGACTCACCCCTCACCATGCTCGTCACGGCCATCGCCTCCGCCCTCATGGTCGTCGGCTGGTACGCCTGCCGCACCCGCATCCGTGAAATCGCCGAAACCCGCCAGGGCTTCACCGGCACCGCCCCCGTCATCGCCAACCCGGCCGCGGAAACCTTCAGGAAGTAAGGCGCCAGTAACGCTCGACGGCGGCACTTGAGGTTCTGATTCCACGGAACCTCAAGTGGCGCCGTCGTCGCTCAGGAACCCTCCCCGAGGAATCATGTCAAGATGCCCGCGTAGCGTTTATCGAAGAATCATTTGATTGTGCCCGGATGGGTGGTTGGCTCTTGGGGCCTTGCTTGGCCGTGGTGAGGGTGAGAAGTTCAGCGCAGAGTGCTTGAACCTGACGTTGGATTGCCGCCGGATTCAAGGGCTTGTTCTCCCGCCTCAACTTCGCCTTCACACCTTTCTGGACCGTGCCCTCGTCGGTCAGGACCCGCTGGTACGGGGTTGCCGGCCGGTCATATTTCTTGCTGATCTTTGCGCCGGTCCGGATCTTCTGGACGAGTTTCTGCTGGGGTCCGAAGTGATTGGTCAGCCGCCCCTGCAACGCCCAGATCCGGTTCAGCAGTTCCAGTTCGGCCGCCGTGTCGTAGCGGTGGTATCCGACGGTTTGCCGGACAACATGCCAGTTCTTCTGTTCCACATGCGCGCCGTCATTCTTGTTCCCGGACCGGGACCTGGTGAAGGTCAGTTGCTCCTGTTCACACCACCGCAGCAGCCCCCAATTGATGAACTCGCTCCCGTTGTCCGAATCGATCCCCCGGATCGGGAACGGGAACGCCGCGGTGGCTTCCTTGATCGCGGCGAACACCCACTTCTGGGCCTTGTTCCGCACCGACCGGGTCTCGGTCCACCCCGTGGAAATGTCAGTGATCGTCAGGGTGAAACAGAACTCACCCCTGGAATTGCCGCCCTCGTGGCCAACCAGATCAATCTCCACAAAGCCGGGCACCGCATCGTCCCATTCGGCCCAGGTCCGCATCGGGATGGAGTCCTTGAGCAGTGTTCCGGGCTTCGTGTGGGAGCGGCCCCTTGGATCGAGTTTGTCCCGGTCACCCTTGAGCCGGCGGTCGATGGTGGCCGGAGCGATCTTCAGCAACAACGCCGCCGTCCCGTCCTCGATCGCCAACTCCTTGAACCGGCGCAGCCGCGGCACCAAATCCGGCAGCGCTGCGGCCAGCAGGCGCCCGCACGGGGTGCCCTGCACGGCCCAGCAGAACCGCAGCGCCTCGATCACGTCCTCGCCATAGAGCGCGGGCCTGGGCGGCCGGGACTTGACCTGCTTGAGCACCAGCGCCTGCCGCAGCGCCTTACGCGCATGGTCCCGGTGCCAAAGCGTCAGGGCACACAGCTCGTCCAGGATGGTCTTCTTGGCCGCACGGTCCGACCGGGCATATCGGAGGGCAGTGGTCTTCGTGACGGCCTTGCGTTCGCTCATCGAAAGCTCCATGGCTCACAGTGCCGGGCCAGCGGATACCACCCCAGCAGACGCGCCGCTACGCGGGCATTACCAAATGATTCTTCGATAGCAGCTACGCGGGCATCTTTGATGAGTCAACGCGCCCTCTTGACGGCTGAGAGGCGCTGGTCTAACGTCAGCCACATCCTGCTGTTTCAACGGCGAACCCAGTTAAGGAGCATCAGCAACATGCCGGAATTCATGGACGTTCATCGGAATATGGTCGGAATCACTCAGGAAGCCCTTCAAGCGGCCCACGACGCCGATCTTGCCATTCAAAGCGACGAGAGCGTTGAGTTCAAGTCTGCCTGGGCCGATCCCGAGTCAGGTCTTGTTTACTGCCTGTCCGATGCCCCCTCAGCGGACGCCGTACGGCGTATCCATGAGCGCGCGGGCCACCCCGCGGACGAGGTCCACCCCGTCCCGGTCAAGGTCTGACCAAGCAACAGAGTCCGACGGCGGCACACCCGGTACCGTTTGCACAGGACCCGAGGTGCCGTCGTCGTTCGTTTCCACCCTTCAAGGAGAACCGTGATGGACACCCCGGAAGCAAAGATTGTTGTAGGCGTCGACGGCTCGGATGCCTCAGTACAGGCGCTGCGTTTCGCGGCCCGGTTGGCGCCCGCCCTGGACGCCCGCATTCATGCAGTAGCCTGCTGGGACTTTCCGCAGATGTATGCCGGCTACGTTCCGCCGGACTTCGAGGCTTTCCGAGCGGCCGCAGCCAAGATCCTGGCCGAGAGCCTCGACAAAGCGTTCGGACCGGACGCCCCCGAGGACATCAGCCAGGAGCTGATCCGCGGCCCGGCGCCGGCCA
This sequence comes from Pseudarthrobacter sp. Y6, assembly GCF_050156205.1. NCBI lineage: Bacteria > Bacillati > Actinomycetota > Actinomycetes > Micrococcales > Micrococcaceae > Pseudarthrobacter > Pseudarthrobacter sp. Y6. Next base: position 46,493 of record NZ_CP189574.1, read on the forward strand.
AACTGGTCGAAGCAGGAGCCGGCGCCGCGATGCTTGTGGTCGGCCGCCGCGGGCACGGCGGTTTCCGGGGCATGCATCTGGGGTCTGTGAGCTCAGCCTGCGTTTCACATGCTGACTGCCCGGTCCTTGTGGTGCACACGGATGGCAGCCACGGCACGCACCATCTCTGGAAGGGTCTCAAAGCCAAGAGCCAGGACACGGCCAAGCCGTAGCTCCCGAACCTGCAATCGCGTAACGCAACGCACCCGCAACCCCCCGCGGGTGCGCGATCACCTATGCTCAGCAGAGCACCTCACGGCGCGATTCAACTGTGCAGTTCAACGACGAACCACCCGGGAGACACGGCATGACCAACTGGCGCATCAGGGATTTCCATTCGGCAGACCTGGACGGGATCCTGCACCTCTGGGAGTCGCTCAAGGCCACCGATGTGGAGCCCGTCTATGCCCTCTCCGAGGTGCTGGCATCCTGCGAGAAGGACCACGCGGTGGTAGCGGTGCAGGGCGATCAGGTGGTGGGCGCCGCCGTCGGGCGCGCCGCACATGACCAGGGCTGGATCGTCTTCCTGGCCACGCTGCCTGAATACCGCGGGCGCGGGATAGGCACCTCGCTGCTCGCCGCCGTCGAAAACCGCATGGCCCCGCACGGCCTGAACAAACTCTCCGCCCTGATGCCCGAAGCCGAGACCCGGGTGGAGGCGTTCCTCAGCCGCGGCTTCGCGCTCAAGAAGAACCTGCGCTATTTCGAGCGGACCATTCCCGTCCAGCGGCAGGAGCTGGGTGCGCTGGGCCAGCTGGGTGGCCGGGTCCTGGCCCGGGACCTGTGGGAAAACGTGGCCGGCATGCGCAAGGAAAAGGAACTCCTGGAGCGCCGGCTGGTTCTGCCCCTCGCGGAGGCCGACCTCGCCGATGAATACGGCGTAGTGCCGCCCCGCGCCGTTGTCCTCTTTGGTCCTCCCGGGACCGGCAAGACCACGTTTGCGAAGGCCATCGCGTCCCGGCTCGAGTGGCCGTTCGTGGAGGTTTTCCCTTCCCGTCTGGCCTCCGATCCCAAGGGCCTCGCCGGTGCCCTGCGCGAGACGTTCCTGGAGATCGCGGAGCTGGAGCACTGCGTGGTGTTCATCGACGAGGTGGAAGAGATCGCCTCCCAGCGCTCGGGTGAACCGCCGTCGCCCCTGCAGGGCGTCACGAACGAGCTCCTGAAGATCATCCCCGCGTTCCGCGAACAGCCCGGCCGCCTGCTGGTGTGCGCCACCAACTTCATCCGCGCGCTGGACACCGCCTTCCTGCGGCACGGCCGGTTCGACTACGTCATCCCCATCGGCCTGCCTGACCGCCAGGCCCGCGAAGCCATGTGGCAGCGCTTCATCCCGGCCACCGTTGTGGACGACGTGGACGTGGAGCTGCTGGTGGAACGGACCGAGGGCTTCTCCCCCGCGGACATTGAGTACGCCGCCCGCAGCGCCTCCCAGCGCGCGCTGGAAAAGGCAGTGTACGACGACGGCGGCGCGGCTTCCGGGGGCAGTGTTTCAGTCCGCGAGGCGGTCCGGAAGGGGCCCTGCACGGAGGACTACCTCGACGCGATCGGCGATACCCGGACCACCGTCAGCCAGGAGGTCCACGAACTGTTCCTTGAGGACATCGACGCGTTGGGGCGGGTCTAACCCCCGGCGCTGCGACGCGAACGGACACTTGGGGCCCAGACAGCCGCGGCCTCAGAAAGCAACTGGTCAGCTCGCCGGAGTGGGCCGGCTGGAAGCCCGGATCCTGCCGTGAGGTTCCGCGTGGCTGCAGAGTTATGCACATAGGCATTCATTCACGCGGTGATTGTCAGTGCGTCCTGGGATGCTTTGAGTATGGAACGCAGAGCGGCAGTGGAGGCGTTGGAGGCCGTTGAGGCTTGTGTCGCTGCGCTTGCTGTCGTTGTGCGGGGGGCGGATAGGACTGGGTCCGGTGATGCTGGCCCGCTGCGGCAGTTGGCGGATGATTTCCTGGACGGGCTGGCTGAGGCCTCCCGGATGGACGCGAAAATGGCCGCCCTGAAGGTCCGGCTGACTGCCGGTTACAGCGAAGCGGGACAGGCTATGGCATCGCCAGCGGCGTCGCCGCAGGACCACGCCGCCCAGGAAATGGCAGTGGTCGCGGAGGTGGCATGCGTGCTGACCGTGAGCGAACGCGCCGCCGGTGCCCTGCTCGCTGAGGCCCACGACCTGACCACTAGCCTGCCTTTGACGATGTCCGCGCTGCAAGGCGGGACGATTTCGTGGCAACACGCCCGGATCATGGTCGACGAAACCGTGAACCTGGACCCTGCCGGCGCCCAAGCCCTCGAGGCGCACTTCCTGGACCCCGACGCCGTGAACCCTGCCCGGGGTTGCCCGGCCGGGGAGCTCGTCCCTGGCCGGTTCCGGCACAAGGCCCGGATCTGGCGGGAACGGCACCACCCGGTCAGCATCGAAAAGCGCCACACCCGCAGCTTCCAGGATCGGCGGCTCGAGTACGCCCCGGACCGCCACGGCATGGCCTGGCTCTCCGCCTACCTCCCCGCCGATCAGGCCGCGGGGATCTGGGAACGCACCACCAGCGCGGCAAGAGCGCTCCAAGGCCCGGACGAAGACCGGACTCTCAGCCAGCTCCGCGCCGACATCGCCGCCGCTTGGCTCCTCGGCAACACCGGTGACCCATCTGGCGAACTAATCGGGGGTGTTCCGTCGCCGCGGGCGCAGGTGCTCGTCACGGTCCCGGTGCTCTCCCTGCTGGGTGTCACCGATGAACCGGCCACCCTGGACGGATACGGGCCGATCCCGCCGCCAATGGCCCGGCAACTGATCGCCGACGGCGCCGAGTCCTTCCACCGCGTCCTGACAGATCCACGCGACGGTGCTCCCTTGGAAATCGGGCGGACCAGCTACCGCGTCACGAAAGCCCAACGCCAATGGCTCAGGCTGCGGGACGGGAAGTGCCCGTTCCCCGGCTGCAGCAACCACTCCCTGGACAACGAAGCCGACCATATCCTCGCCTGGGCCCACGGCGGCACCACCAGTATCAAGAATCTCGGTTCGCCGTGTCCTAAACATCACCGGCTCAGACACACCACGCCATGGACACCCACCGCCGCCACCAAAAACGAACCACCCGGCTGGAGATCACCGACTGGACGGCACTACGCCAGCGAACACCCCGACTGGGAACCACCAATCTGGCCAGCCACGCTCTTACGGCGAGCGCATGGTCCTGATCCCACCGACGATTTCGAACAAAAACCTGCCGCCTTGAGGGAGCCCAGTTTAGGCATAACCATGCTGGAGCGCGCCTTACCGGGGTGGGCCCCGTTTCTGCAAACCCTCGAAGAGCCACCGCCGGAAGGCCCAGGCGGTGGCTTGTGAACCGCAGCCCTGTGCGCCCTAGAGCAGGCGACCGCCCCGGCGGTAATCTTTGAACCATGTCCTCGAACCCCCTCCGGCGCTCGCTCTCCCGCATGGGCGGCCGGGATCCGCATGAAAAGCACCGTGCCGCCACCCCGCTGGAACTCTTTTTCGACCTGACCTTTGTCATTGCCTTCGGGGTGGCCAGCAGCCAGTTTGCCCACGAAATCGCAGAAGCCCACTTCGCGCAGGACTGTTGGGGTTCTCTTTTGCGATGTTCGCCGTGATCTGGGCCTGGATCAACTTCACGTGGTTCGCGAGCGCCTACGACACCGACGACTGGGTGTTCCGAGTGGTCACCATGGTCCAGATCGTCGGGGTCCTGATCCTGGCCATGGGAATCGAGCCGATGTTCCGCTCCCTCGTGGAGGGAGTGCAGGTGGATAACAGGGTGATCGTCGGAGGTTACGTACTAATGCGCCTGGCTCTTGTGGCGCAGTGGGTGCGGGCTTCGAGGCAAGACCCGGACGCCCTGGCACGCGCATCATATTGCCGAACGCTACGGTCTGCTGGCCATCATCGCCTTGGGTGAATGCCTCATCGGGGCGATTGAAACCCTGCGGGCGATCGTGGCAAATCACGGCTGGAGCCTTGACGCGGCCCTTGTCGGCTTCGGAGGCACGGCCTTGGCCTTCGGCATGTGGTGGATCTACTTCATGCTGCCCGCGGGGCGCGCGCTCCATCTGCGTCGGCACAGGTCGTATCTCTTCGGCTACGGCCACATCCCTATCTTCGCGGCGATCGCAGCCACGGGCGCTGGACTGCGCGTGGCTGCCTATTACATTGACCATGCAGCCCACATCAGCGGGGTAGCGGCCGTCGCGAGCATCGCGGTTCCCGTGGCATTGTTCAAGCTCTCCTTGACGTGGCTATACAGCGTGATGGTCGACGCGGACCGCACCATCATCACCGTGGCGGCCTGCGTGCTGGTGGCGTTGGCCGGCTCAATTGGACTGGCTGCAGCCGGCGCGTCGGTGCCGGTGTGCCTACTGGTCATCGTGCTGGCCTTGGGCGTTTCGATCATCATCGAAGCGCCACGGCTCTGAGCGGCTGCATCGGGCTCTGGAAAAATTAGAGGCTGAGACTACTTCTCAACGCTCGTCGTAGTGTCCGCCGGTGCTGGGGTCTCGACGGGCTCGACCACCGCGGCGGGCTCAACCACTGGGGCGTCGTCGTACGTCAGGTTCTCGTAGTCCGTGTCGTCTTCCTCGTCCAACCTGTCATCCAGCTCCGCCAGCAGCCAGGGATTCACCCTTGCAAGGATGCTGCGGACTTCTTCGACGTCGACGGCGGCGTACAGCACCGGACGGGCATCGCGGTACTTGGTGACGGGAGGCTTGTCCGGCCACTTCGCGGCCAGAGCCCTGACCCGTTCGGGCAGGGAATTGTGGGCATTGTCCGCGATCTTCACCAACGCTGCATCGTGGTCCTCGGCGATGAAGTGCATTCCGGCCTGATAATCATCGGGATTGTCGTGCAACCGGTTGGTGACCCGCTCGATGATGTCCACTGCCCGCCCGGAAACGCCCATATCCAGCAGCGCCTGCCGCGTGATGGGAGTGTCCTCGGCAATGTCATGAAGATAACCGGCGATCCGGATATCGTCATCGAAATCTGCCAGGGCATCACCTACCGCAATCACATGGTCACGGTAGGGCCGCTTGAGCTTGTCTTTCTGCCGGTTGTGGGCCACCTCGGCCAGGACTTTCGCGGTCTCGACGGTGAATCCCGGTTGAGGGAGATTTGCTTCAGTGAATTCGGGTTCCGACATGGCTTCAGCCTACGCGGAGTCGCCCCACACCGCCTTGCGGAGCAGGGTCTTCATGGTGGGCCTTCCCGACGGCTATGGCATCAAACTGGCGTACTCCAACCCGCTCCTGCTGGACGCGGTCGCAGCCGACTTCCCGGAACTGCAGATCATCATGGCGCACCCCTCCGTGCCGTGGCAGGACGAGGCCAACTCGATCGCCACCCACAAGTCGAAGACAGAACCGCCAGCCAGGCGAAGCCAACGACGCACAGGCTCTAGGGGCCGGTCCACACCCACGGTCCCCGCGGGAGGCTCGCCGGCCGGAACGCCGCCAGTGCATGTTCCAGCGTCCCGGCTGGCAGCCCCAGGGAATGCAGGATGAGATCCCGGACATCAACTGCGGAAACACCCGCGCGGGCGAGGTCGGCCAGCGTCACGGCACCGTCGCGCTTCGCCAGCCGGGCACCGTCGGAATTCACCACCAACGGCACGTGCGCATATTCCGGAACGGGAATATTAAGCAGCGACGCAAGATATGCCTGCCTGGGCGTGGATGGCAGCAGGTCATCGCCCCGCACCACCTGGTCGATGCCCTGTGCTGCGTCGTCCACCACGACGGCCAGGTTATAAGCGGTGACACCGTCGTTGCGGCGGAGGACAAAATCGTCCACCACGCCGGTGAAATCGCCGTGCAGCACATCCCGCACGGTGTACTCCGTTACCTCGGCGCGGAGCCGGATGGCGGCTGGCCGGGTGGAGCGTTTGAACTCCAGCTCAGCAGGATCGAGGTCCCGGCAGCTGCCCGGATAGGCGCCCTGCGGCGCGTGTGGCGCTGACGGCGCCTCCTGGATTTCGCGGCGGGTGCAGAAGCATTCGTAGGTGAGGCCTGCGGCAGACAGCCGCCCGATCGTTTCGGCGTAGACGGCTCCGCGGTCCGTCTGGCGCACGACGGCGCCGTCCCACGTCACGCCCAAGGCCTCCAGATCGCGGAGCTGCTCCGCCTCCGCGCCGGCCCGTGCGCGGTCCAGGTCCTCGACGCGCAGCAGGAAGTCGCGCCCGGCGGACCGGGCGAACAGCCAGGCGAGCATCGCGGTGCGGAGGTTTCCTACATGCAGTTCACCGGAGGGGCTGGGGGCAAAGCGGCCGGCTGGGGTCATGGATCAACCCTAGTCCGGACAGCACAAGAGCCCCTCAGCTACCGATGACTTCGGGGATCCGACGTCGGTGGCTCAGGGGCTATTGCCGTGTGTGCAGAATGACCGTGGTGTGAACAAGTGTCAATCAGCGGCGTCCTCCTTGCGGGAGGCGGTGTCCAGTTTCCGGGTGGTGTGCCGGGGTTCCTGTAGCCTGCGGGGATCGGCGGTAGCCTCTGCCCTTGTTGCCACTATTTGAGCAGACGCCATACAGTTGGCACAACCGGCAAGCGGTTCGTTAGTCAATCTGACTACTAACCGCTCCGCATCTCGACAGGAAATGATCAGATTGCAGCAATTGGACGCCACGGACAAGCGCATCCTCACTGCCCTGGACGAGGACCCACGCGTCCCCATCATGGTGCTTGCCCAGCGGTTGGGCCTGGCGCGCGGGACCGTGCAGACGCGCCTGGAGCGGATGACGGCGTCGGGCGCCCTCCGTCACAACAGCAGCCGGGTGCTCCCCGCAGCCCTGGGCCGCGGCGTAGCTGCAGCCGTCAGTGCAGAACTGGACCAGAGCCACCTCAACGAAGCCATCGCGGCGCTTCGCAAGATCCCCGAGGTCCTGGAATGCCACGCCCCTGCCGGCGACACCGACCTGCTGATCCGCGTGGTGGCCACCAGCCCGGACGACCTCTACCGCGTGTCCGAGGAGATCCGGCTCTGCCCGGGAATCGTCCGCACCTCCACCAGCATGTTCTTGCGCGAAGTCATCTCCTACCGCACCACCGGGCTGCTGCAGGGGTGAGCCCGGGCGCTGGTACTTGCGGTGGGGAGCCCTGCCCATCGCCCGTCAGTGTCCTCTGCCGCTAGGCTGGAACGGGAATCCATTCAGGGGGAAAAATGGCGGGGAATTTCTACGGCGCTGACGTGGCGCAACTGCGTCAGTTGGCGAAAGATCTTGCGAATGGCGCCACCCGGATGGACCAGCTGGGACAACAATTGGGCAGCTCCATCGCTTCCAGCCCGTGGAAAGGCAACGATGGGGCACGGTTCCGCGCCGATTGGAGTAGTACCCATGCCAAGGCGCTCAGGACCGCCGCCGCCGGCATCCAGCAGGCTTCGAAAGCGCTGTTGGAGAACGCAGCCCAGCAGGACCGGGCCAGCGCAGGTTCACCAGGGAGCAGCTCAGGCGGTGGACCCGGCACAGTCAGCGGCGGAAATTCCCCTGGCAACGCCGCCGGGGAACTGACGGACAGGCTTGCCGGCATGACTCCTGAGGAGCGCGACAGCTACCTGCAATCCGAGGAATTCCAGCAGTGGGTCCGGCAAAGTCAGTCGAACGCCGATGCCGCAAAGAGTGTCCTGGACGGCCTGGTGGACTCCGGCGCCATGGCGCCGACCGGTCCCGGCGGCAAGGCGAACAGCTATGGCCAGTTCCTTCAGCAGTACTGGGGTGAGTCCGCTATGCGGGAGGCTGGGATTGATCCCAACCGCTGGGATCCGTCCCGGGGCGTGGACCACAACCGCGCCGACATCTACAGGGTTTATGCCTTCTACGCCGAGCTCTACAAGAATGATCCACGAATGGAGTGGATCGGCATGGCAAACCAGGTGGGGCCAACGTTCATCGCCGGTTTCGAGGACATTGCATTCCTCAACAACATGGCACAGGCAGGCACGGACATCACACCCCTGCTGGCAGGACCAGACCCTGTCAGGCAGGCCGCGCTCACTGCACTGGCCAATTTCAGCACCGCTGAACTGGAATTCTACGAAACGACGTTCCTGGCCATGCAGAAAGAAATCTTCTCCGATATCGGGTCACAGCACTTCGCCTACCAACAAGGCGGGTTGGCCGAAATCCAGCGACTCGAGGAGGCGGGTATTGTCAGCCGGCGCATGAACGAGGCGTGGACCAGTATCGATTCCGTTCCGCGCTATTCGACAGCGGAGGGCTACCACCAACTGAGTCCCGACCAGCAGACGGCCCTCCACCAGGCGTCCTTTAACATGGCCGACCAGGAGCAGAATTACATCATCGCTGACGACTACGACAACATCCGCGGACGCGCCACCGGCGTGGTCTTCACCGAGGCCATGACCGTGCTGGGCGAACCAAGCATCGAAGGTGCCAACTCTTATTACCAGCAGTTCCCGGCGGCGGACCCGTACTTCGACATGAATAGATTTCCTCCCGCCGGCATCGACGTCCACCATGGCAATATCTCCGACCGTGAAGACCGCTGGAGCCTCATTGAGCAGGACACCCTTGGCGCTTACGAGGATTGGTTACATGGCGAGGAGGACCCCTACGGTGAGATGGTGAATCCCATGCCCAACCGAGTGGAGGAGTACCGGATGGTGCCGAAGGAAGTCCGTCAGGCCGTGGGTGCCCCGTGAAGACACGCCTTGTCCTCGCCCTCTTGATCGCAGCGCTACTGACTAGCTGCGGCGTGATCCCTGGTGCAGACCCAACCAAAAAGGAACCGATCGTGGCTAACGGCAACTCCCAATTCACTTCCGAAGGCATCGAAGCCATCAAGAGCAGCCGGAGGGCAGTCTTCGACTTCACCAACTTGCCGATGGACATGTCTACCCTCGGGTTTGCAGAAGGCTCCGACGGAGCCATGGTTGCCACAGATTCCGACAAACTGATCGACGTCACCATGACCACCCCCCGCGGCGTGGTCGAAATGCAAACGGACACCATCCGCATCCGTCCCGGAGCGGACAATATTGTGGATCACGTCGATATCTTCATCAACTACCCGGACGCCCAGGACGCCAATCCGGAAATCCGGCGCGCGGCGAACGAACTAGGCTTCATTGCCCTGGAAGAGGCAGAAGAGATCGGTCCCGATTTCAAAGACGGATCCGGCAAGGACGAGTGGTACCCAGGCATGGGCAACAAGACCGGAACAGTATTTTCCGCCGAGATCCTTTCCAACCACGACACCGGCCGGATGACGTTCATCTATTCAGTGCACCTGGCCGGAAAGTACTACACCCCGGACGCTGCGGCCAACATCGCTTCCACCGGCAAGCCCTAGACATCCGTGAAATCACGTCCTTCGTCACCGACGGCGACGCCCGCCCCGCGATCCAGGCGGCAGGCCGCCGTCGTGCTCCTTGTCCTGACCGGCATCCTGGTCCTGGCAGGCTGCCGGATGGGCGGCGCAACAGCGGACCCCACCCCGCACGCGAGCGACACAGGCACTTCCGAATTCTCCAGCCTTGACGAAGCCGGCGTCGACCGAATCCGCCAGACCAAGATTGCGCGGCTGGACATGACTTCCGGCTGGCTGGAGAAGGCGTCGGTGGGGGTCGCCCAGGCCAGCAACGGGCCGGAGGTCAACACGAGGGGATCGGGCAAAATCGAACTCACCATCGTGGCTCCCAACGGCGAAATCACGGGGGAATCCGACCGCATCCGCTTCAACACCACGGACAGCCGGACCGACTTCAGCGAGGTCACTTACTTCCTCACGGCCGGCTCGCTGGACGAGTTCGCCAGCCTGATCCGGGATGGGGTGGAGCGTTATGGAATCGACAGCGTGGTGGCGGAACGGTGGATTTCGTCGATGGAAAGACACCCGGAAGACAAAAGTGATTATTCCGTCACGTCCGGGACCTCGACAGGGCTGGAAGTGAACTATGACCTCAGGTACGACGGCACCAAGGACATCCAGGTGATCATCGTCCACGTCTGGCCCCTTGACTGAAACACCGCTTGACTGAAACACCGCCTAACTGAATCAAGGCAGGCTGACGCCAGCACACTCACTAGACCGGCGGGCCGGCGTTCGACTTGAGGTTCTTCATCACCAGCGTGGACGTCAGCCGCTCAACCCCGGGCAGTGACGTGAGTTCAGCGTCGTAGAAGCGCTGGTAGCCAGGCAGGTCCTCGGCAATGACCTTCAGCAGATAGTCGGGTGAGCCGAACAGCCGCTGGGCCTCCACGATGTTGGGATTGTCCGCCACCCGATTCTCGAAGATCTCCATGGTGGAGCGGTCCACCTGGCGCAAAGTGACAAACACAATGGCCTCGAAACCCAGCCCGACGGCGGCCGGATCGATGTCCGCCTTGTAGCCGCGGATCACCCCCGACGCCTCCAGGTCCCGTAGCCTCCGGTGGCACGGCGCCACCGTGAGCCCGACCTTCGCGGCCAGCGCCGTGGCGGTCATCCGGCCGTCCTCTTTGAGGTGGCGCAAAATACTTCTGTCAATATGGTCGATCACGCAATAATCTTACCAATTCTCACTCCGTGAGGGCGAAAAGGGTAAGCACTTATGGCCGGAAACTTCATAAGGTTTGTCCTGTACCCATCGGACAGGAGCCCGCCATGAATCCCCAGCTGTTTTTCGCCTTTATTGTGGTGGCTGTCGCCCTCGCCTGCACCCCCGGCGTGGACTGGGCCTACTCAATCACCGCCGGGCTGCGGCAGCGCAGTTTCGTCCCGGCCGTGGCCGGACTTTGCGGCGGCTACGTCCTGCACACGCTGCTGATGGTGGCAGGTCTCGCGGCCCTGCTGTCCGGCCTGCCCGGCGTCCTGGGCTGGCTCACAGTGGCCGGCGCGGCGTACCTGCTGTGGCTGGGCATCAGCACGCTCCGCTCCTGGCGCGGCGCCTCCTTCAGTCCGGCAGACGCCGTCGGGAAGCCCGCCAACCAGCTCCGCACCTTCCTTCAGGGCATGGGCACCAGCGGCATCAACCCCAAGGGCCTGCTGTTCTACGTGGCGCTGGTGCCGCAGTTCGTCAGCCCGGAAGCCGCCCTCCCGGTCCCGGTCCAGTCCGGCCTGCTGGGCCTGACGTTTGTCCTGCTGGCCGGAACCGTCTACACGTGTGTGGCGCTGCTGGCCCGCAAACTCCTGCAGTCCCGGCCCGGTGCCGCGCGGACAGTCACCCTGGCCAGCGGCATCATCATGGTTGCCCTCGGCGTAGTGCTCCTCTCAGAGCAACTGGTTCCGCTGGTTGCCGGGCTCACCGGGCAGGCCTGACCACGTTCGGGCAGAAAGCCCAGGCAGAGAGCTTTAGGCTTTGCGCTCCATGAACCATTCCGTAAACTCCGAGGCCCGCCCGTCCGGTTCAAGGCGGATGACCCACAGGTTGTCGTAGCTGGGACGGTCACCGAGGTAGTGCGTGAAGCCCTGCACAAAGGCCAGCCCGCCGTCCGCCCCCAGCCCGCTGTCCGCCCCCAACAGCGACCAGTCAAAGGTCCAATTCCCGGGGTCGTCCCGCGCCTCCAGCCAGCGGTCCACGATCTGCTCGCGCCCCCGCCATGCATCGGCATCGTGCGGCCGGGTGGCGTAGACGGCTTCCTCGGTGAACAGCGCCCGGATGTCCTCCGGGTTGTTGGTGGTCCACGCCGCGATGTACTTCTCCAACCAGGACCGGACTGCGTCGCTCATGCCTCCGTTGTACTCCGGGGCGGCCTGGTCCACAAGCAAGTCCATGAGGCCGCCCGCAACCCCAAGCTCATTTCCCGTCCAGGTTTTCCCACTCCTGCTCCCACAGCCGTCGCTCATCAACGTCCTTGCGGATGACTTCGAACGTTTCCAGCTCTGCCGGCCGGCCGCGGAGCCAGTCCCGCGGGTTGAGGGACTTGCGGCCGTTGTCCAGCACCAGCAGGGCACGGTCGGTGAGAGCGTCGTTGCGGAGCACCACGTCCGTTTTCCGACGGCGGAGGACCTCCTTCAGGGCCTCGTGCGCTTGTGGGTGGGCGCCCAGCCGCCGCAGCGCGCGCCCGCGGAGCAACAGCAGGGCCGCCGAGAGGTCGTCGGAGTTCAGCAGCCCCTCGGTCCAGATCACCACTTCCTTGTCGCGACCCAGCGCGAACGCCAGCGCACAGCGCGCCAGCGCTGAAGGCAACGACGGCGGCAACCCGGACACCGTCTGCAGCGCGGCTTCCAGCTGGCCCGTCTCCCGAAGGGAGTGCGACAGGGCCAGGAAGACCGATTCCTGGCTGAACAGCACGGGGACTTCGATGCGCTCGGCAACCTCCACCCGCGTGACCACACGCGTGAGGTACGTGGCGGCATACTGGTTGGCGTCGTCATCGTTCCTGATGGACAAGCCCCGCTGGAGGAGTTCGGAAGCGCGCAGGTAGCCGCCGTGCTGGTACGCCAGGAGGCCGGCCATAACGGAGCAGAGCCCGGACCAGCCCGGATAGGCGCGGCCCAGGGCGATGAGCCGCTCAGGTTCCTTGCTGGTGAAGACGGCATCGTGCACGGCTTTGGCTGCCTTGCCGGGCATCCGCTTGAGCCTGGGAACATCGCCGTCCACGGCGAGCAGCGCGGCGTCCCGGCCGCCCAGCACACCGTGGATCAGCCCGCCCACACTGCCGGCGAGCTCCCGGACGGGGGTCTGCATGTGGACGTTCCCGAACGGTGTCAGGTCACGGGTGTCCCGGTAGATCGGTCCTCTGGCATCCCCCGCGGTCATCTCTCCATGCTACGTGGCGGACCTCGATGGAAGCCCTATGTGGCGGCCACGACCCAGAGCCCGATCACCCAGGTGCTGGCCGCCAGGCACGCCAGCCCGAACTCCGCCAGCATGCCCAGGCCGGTGGCCTTCAGGGCTGCCCAGCTGGTGGACGTTGCCGTGCCGAGGTTCCGGGTGCGGAGGAACTCGCTGAGCAGCAGGCCCGCGGCAAAGCCCACAAAAAGCCCCACCACCGGGATGATGAACATGCCGGCCACGCCCGCCGCCAGGCCGATCACCACGCTGCGGCTGGGGATGCTGTGCTGCCTGAGCTTCCGTCCGGTCAGCACCGCGCTGGCGGCCGTGCCCGCCAGCACAAAGACCATCCCCACCGCGAAGACCACCCAGCCCGCGGTCCCGGCGCCACCCCAGATGGCCCAGGCCAACAGGCTGAGCCCGATCAGGAAGCTGCCGGGCAGGATGGGGATGATGGTGCCCACCACCCCCACCAGGATCGCCAGGCCGCACAGGATGCTCACCACGGTTTCGGAGTTCATGAGCCCCAGTTTAGGTCGGCGCAGAGGTCAGTTCCGCAGCTTAACGCCCGACGGCGGTGCGTCCCCTGCGCGGGGAGGCACCGCCGTCGGGCGTTATGGCACTGTGGCCGCGGAGGTTACTCGGCTTCCACGGCGGCGGCGACGGCGGCCGTCACTGCCGGGGCAACGCGCGGATCCAGCGGGCTGGGCACGATGTAGTCCACCGAAAGGTCAGCTTCCGCGAGTTCGGCAATGGCTCGTGCCGCGGCAAGCTTCATGGCGGGCGTGATCCGGCGGGCACCGGCGTCCAGCGCGCCGCGGAAGATTCCGGGGAACGCCAGGACGTTGTTGATCTGGTTGGGGAAGTCGCTGCGGCCGGTGGCCACCACGGCGGCGTACTTGGCGGCCACCTGGGGCAGGACTTCGGGGTCCGGGTTGGAGAGGGCGAACACGATGGAGTCGTCGTTCATCAGCTTCAGGTGCGCCTCGTCCAGCTTCGAGGAGGAAACCCCGATGAACACGTCAGCGCCAAGCAGCGCTTCGCCGGGGCCGCCCGTGACACTGCGGGGGTTGCTGCGCTGTGCCATCTGGGACTTCTTGCTCTGCGGGTCGGCGGCAATGTCGGCCCGCTCCCGGTTGATGACGCCCTTGGAGTCGAGCAGGACAACATCCGTGATGCCGGCGGCGAGCAGGATTTCGGCGACGGCGATGCCTGCGGCTCCGGCGCCGGAAACCACCACGCGGAGGCCTGCGAGTCCGCGGCCGGTGACCTTGGCTGCGTTCGTCAGGGCGGCGAGGACCACCACGGCGGTGCCGTGCTGGTCATCGTGCATGACCGGGCAGTCCAGCGCATCGATCAGCTTCTCTTCCAGCTCGAAGCAGCGGGGGGCCGAGATGTCCTCAAGGTTGACCGCGCCGAAGCTGGGGCGAAGACGGACCAGGGTTTCCACGATCTCATCAACGTCCGTGGTGTTCAGGACCAGGGGAATGGAATCCAGCTCGCCGAAGGTCTTGAACAGGGCGGACTTGCCCTCCATCACGGGCAGTGAGGCGGCGGCGCCGATGTTGCCCAGGCCCAGCACCGCGGTGCCGTCGCTGACCACAACCACCAGGCGCTGCGCCCAGGTGAGGGTCTTGGCGAGTTCCGGGTTGTTGTGGATGGCGCGGCTGACCTCGGCCACACCGGGGGTGTAGGCGATGGACAGGTCGCGCTTGTTGGACAGCGGGACCGTGCTGGTCACCGAGAGCTTCCCGCCCTGGTGGGCGTCGAAGATCTCGGCCTCGGTCAGGGCGGTGGCTGCTGAATTGTCGGTAGGTGCGATTACGTCAATGGACACGTCGTTGTCTCCTGGGGCTAGCCGTGGGCGCACGGCGCAGAAAGGCTCAAGCACAGGCAGGCTCAAGGTGGAATTCGTTGCTTCTTGGGCCCAGAGGTGGCGGGCCCGGTGTGAAGCCCTTGCAGATGCGGGTTGCCAGCCACTCCGGTCCTGCAATAATAAACAGCGCTCACGCCCCAGAAAGTGCATTCAAGGGTCCCGAGGCGTGCCAAATCGTTTAATCACGCGTTTTTGTGACCCACGTCACGGCATAAAGACGTATTTATTGGCCGGCTGGTCTAGACCGGTTACGCCGATCGATGGGCAGCGCGGGCCCCGGCAGCCACCGGAGCAAGCAATGCACAGGCCTTTTTGAGGTCCTCTTCGGCCTCAAAGAGCGAAAGCCGGCGGTTGCGGACGGACTGGACCAGACCAGTGACGGTCAGCAGGAGCACCCGGGCCGCTACGGCGTCGTCGGAGGCGATGGCCACCGCCGTTTCGCTCAGGGCATCGATTTCATGCAGGAGGGCCGTGGTGTCCTTGTCCTTGAGGTAGACGCAGCGGCTCAGGCATTGCTCGACGGCGGGCTGCATCACCCGCATATGGAAGATCTCCATGACCACCCCGGTGAGGGCCCGGCCGCCGAAGCTGGCCGCTGAGGTGCGGGCCCGCACCTGAAGCTCGTCCAGCTGCTGGCGGTAGAGGGACAGCATGAGGTGGTTGGCGGTTGGGAAATACCGGTAGAGGGTGCCCAGCGGCACGCCGGACTTTTCCGAAATTTCCGTGAGATCCACCGAATCCAGCCCCTTGCGGGCAAATCCTCCGGCGGACTCAAGGATGCGCGTGTAGCGCAGCCGCTGACGCGGCGTGGAGGGCCGGGCGGCCATGGACGGATGGGCTGGAAGAGTCTCGGGCATCAGGATTCCGGGGTTGTGTTCTTATGGTGCAGCAGCAGGGAGAGTCCTCATCCCACGGTTCCTGCAGTCCGCCTCAACTATACGGCACAAACAAAAGCCGAATCAGTCGACCCCCTTGATTTTGACCACGAAAACAGCGCCCAGCAGGCCGATGACGGCGGCCGTGGTGAACAACGTGACGTACCCGCCGAGGAACTGCAGGGAGAGGAAGGCGATCAACGGGGCGAACACCTGCGGCAGCGAGTTGGCCACGTTGATGACCCCCATGTCCTTGCCCCGGTCAGCTGCCTGTGGCAGCACCTGGGTCAGCAGCGCGAAGTCCACTGCAAGGTACGCGCCGAAGCCGACGCCCAGGACGGCGGCCCCCACCAAGGCCCCCGGCCACACCGGGAAAAAGGCCATAATCAGTCCCGCCATGGCGATCGTGGCGGACGAGCCGATCACAAACGGCTTACGTTTACCCACCCGGTCACTCCAGGGTCCGGCCAGCACTGCGGTGATCATGACCATCACCGCGTAGATTCCCGTGAGCATCAAGACGCCCAGCGCCGGGTCCTCATGCTTGATGACGTCCCGGAGGAAAAAGAGCAGGTACACAATAGTCAGCTGGTTGCAGACGTTGACCAGGAAGCGGGTGAGCCAGGCCCAGGCGAAGTCCGGGTGGCGTGCCGGGCTGATCCAGAAGCCGCGCAGGAAGCTGCCCCACGAGAACGGCGGGCGGGCTTCACGCGGGAGCGGCGGGTCATTCCGGTGGAACAAGTACGGCAGCACGGAGAACAGCAGGGCGGCCGCACACATGGTGTAACCCACCATGAAGTTTCCCGAGACAACCGCCCCAAAGACCGCGCCAAGGAGTATGCCCCCAGTCTGGCCCATCGCCGCCAGGCCGCCCACACCACCGCGCTGCAGCACCGGCACCCGGTCCGGGACGGCGGCAGTGATGGCGGCGTACGCAGCGTTGGCGCCCAGTTGGACCAGGCACCAGAACAGGACCATCAGGGCAACAGCAGTAGCACCGGACATTGCCAGCAAGGCGGCGGTTGCCAGGATGGCGCCCGCTAGGACCCAGGGCGCACGCCGGCCGAACCCTGAGACCGTCCTGTCGGAAAGTGCACCGAACAGCGGATTGGCCACCAGCGACACGGCGGCGCCACACCCTGTCACGAGGGACAGGATGGCTTCCTTATTGGCCTCGTCGATGCCGATGGCCTGCTGGCCGATAAATACATTGATGGGCCCGAAGAAAGCTGCGTTAATGCCGACGTTGACCAGCACCAGCCCGGTGACCCAACGCGCGGTGACCTTCTGCGTCGGCTCGGCGAGCGCCGCCGTCGAGCGTTCCGCGGCCGCTCCGGGAACCGACGCAGGGCTGGGATCCGGTGCTGCGGGTGTGTCGGGCAGGCTCATAACTGGTTCCCCCTGGAACGGTTGGTGATTCTGACAATCAGACTATCGTGGGCTGCATCGCCCCGCTTGTCGTACGGAGCGCGCCCGCGGGCGCGCAGCCCACCACGACACTGAAAACCTGGAGATCCAATGACCGCATCTGCTGCAGGCAACACCAACAGCCCTGTCAACACCGCCGATCTGTACGACGAGCGCGGCGAGGAACTGGCGTCCGTATCACTCCAGTTCCAGTCCCTCGGCGGCCGTTCACACTTCAGCGGCCCGGCGCGGACCATCCGCTGCTTCCAGGACAACGCCCTGGTCAAGTCCACACTGGCCACCCCCGGCAATGGCGCAGTGTTGGTGGTGGACGGCGGCGGTTCCTTGGGCACAGCCCTGATGGGGGACATGATCGCCGAGAGCGCCGTGGCGAACGGCTGGGCCGGCGTCGTGATTAACGGCGCCATCCGCGACCGCGAGGCGATCGCCCACCTGGATCTTGGCGTCAAGGCGCTGGGCAGCAACCCGCGCAAGAGCGCCAAAGCCGGCGCCGGTGAGATTGATGTGGATGTAGTGCTCGACGGCGTGACCTTCCGTCCCGGTGTCACCGTCTGGTGCGATCCGGACGGCATCCTCGTGGAGCGCTGATCGGGGGCCTCCAGCTGCGGCGGCGCTGGCCGGGTCCTGCGGCTGCGGAAGAAATATCTGGCAGTGGGAATGAAACGCGACCTAACATAGTTACTGAAAGCAACTATCGAACGTGATCCCTTATTCTTTCCTGGAGAAGCCATGTCCCAAACAACCGCTGTGCGTGCCGCCGGCGAAACCCTGACACAGCGTCAGATCGTCACCGTGATGGTGGGGCTCATGCTGGGCATGTTCCTGGCATCCCTGGACCAGACCATCGTGTCCACCTCCATCTACACCATCGCCAACGACCTCGACGGGCTGTCCCTCCAGGCGTGGGCCACCACCGCATACCTCATCACGTCCACCGTCAGCACGCCGCTGTACGGCAAGCTGAGCGATATTTTCGGCCGCCGGCCGCTGTACTTGATCGCCATCGTCATCTTCCTGGTCGGCTCGCTCTACGCCGGCTCAGTGCACTCCATGACGGAACTGGCCATCGCCCGCGGCGTCCAGGGCCTGGGCGCCGGCGGGCTGCTGGCCCTCGCGCTGACCATCATCGGCGACATCGTCTCCCTCAAGGACCGGGCCAAGTACCAGGGCTACTTTATGTCGGTGTTCGGCATCTCCTCCGTGCTCGGCCCGGTGGTGGGCGGCGCGTTCGCAGGTTCGGCCAACATCCTGGGCTTTGACGGCTGGCGCTGGGTGTTCTTTATCAACCTGCCGATCGGCCTGGCGGCCCTGGCCGTGGTGTTTATGTTCCTGCACCTGCCGGCCAAGCACGTGAAGCAGAAGATCGACTACTTCGGCGCGGCCGCCGTCACGCTCGCCATCGTCCCGCTGCTCCTAGTGGCGGAACAGGGCCGCAGCTGGGGCTTTATGTCGCTGAACTCCTTCCTTTGCTACGGTCTGGGCGCGGTGGGCATCATCTGGTTCCTGCTGGCTGAAAAGCGCGCCGGGGACTACGCTCTGATCCCGCTCCGGCTCTTCAGGAACGCTACTTTTGGCCTGTCCTCGCTGTTGAACTTCATCATCGGCATCGGCATGTTCGGCGCCATCGCCATGCTGCCCATGTACCTGCAGCTGGTCAAGGGGCTCACACCTACCGAAGCCGGCTTGATGATGATCACCTTCACAATGGGCATCCTGACCGGTTCCATCACCGCGGGCCGCACCATTTCGGCGTCGGGCACGTACAGGATCTTCCCCATCGTGGGTACGGGCATCCTTACCGCCGCCGCCGTGACGATGGGCCTGTTCCTGGGCGTGGATACGGGCCTCTGGGTTCCCGGCGTGATCGCCGTGTTCTTCGGCATGGGCCTGGGTTTCTGCATGCAGCCGCTCACCCTGGCCATGCAGGTCTCCGTGCCCCCGAAGGACATGGGCGTGGGCACGTCGTCCGCCGCGTTCTTCCGCTCCATGGGCGGCGCAGTGGGCACCGCCGTGTTCATCTCCATGCTGTTCAGCCTGGCCGCGAGCCCGATCGCCGACACGATGAAGTCAGCCATGTCCAGTGCCGACTACCAGGCCGTGCTGCGCGACCCGGCAGTGGCGGCGGACCCCGCCAACGCCAAACTTTACGAGTTCTTCCAGAACGGGGCATCGAACGAATCGCTCAATGACACCAGCTGGCTCCACTCCGCCAACAGCGTGCTCACCCGGCCCATTACGGAGGGCTTCGCATACTCGATCGACACCGTCATGATCACCGCAGCCGTCCTCACCGGGATCGCGTTCCTGATCAGCTTTGCACTGCCGAACAAGAAGCTCACGGATCCGGCTGAGGCCGCGAAGGCCAGGGAAGACGCCACAGTCGCGTAGTTCCCTGCGGAATGAATGTCACGGGAGGCAGGTTTTCGACCTGCCTCCCGTTTCTGTTTCCTGCAGTTCCGGGAATTTGGGCTACCGGAGGCACCAAAAGCCGGCCCGGCGTGATGCGGCATTGCATTGCAGCGACGGCGGCCTGCCTCCAAGTCTTGAACACAGCGTCAAGAACCCCTAACGGCCTCCATAGACCCCTTCCGCGAATCCACCAGCCCCGCAAACGCCGCCCGTTGACGGCGAACTGCGAGCGGCGTACAACTGCACCTAAGCGAGCAATCTATGGCCGGTAGCTGCGCAGAAAGTTGTCATCTGCACCCCAGCAAAACCATCGAGGAGGAACCATGGTCAGATCAGTGGAAACGGTCACTGTAGCTCGGAATACGGATGAAGTTTTCCGATTCGTGGCGGATCTCCGGAACGAACCCAAGTGGCATACAGACGTTGATTCAGTGCCGCCCGGAACCGATGCTGTTCCCGTCGTCGGCAAGACGTACCCGCTCAAGTTCAAGCCCTTCATGGGGGCCACTCACGGCACATTGACGGCGATTGAAGTCGAGCCGGGCGCGCGTGTTGTGTATCGCGGCGAGTTTGCCGGGCTCAAGCCTCTCATCACGTACACCATCCAGACAGCGGGGAAGGGGACGCGGTTTACGCGGTCGGTTGAGATGCGCCCGACGGGCCTGAAGATGCTCATGACGCCGGTGATGGCGCTCATGGTTCCGCGCAACAACAAGGCCGTTGTCCAGAACCTCAAGCGCGAGCTGGAGTCCTGAGGCGGCAGGAGCAGGGCGGAAGACGACGGCGGCGGGCGCCGTCGTCGTCCTCTGTTTCCCGGTGGTGGATTCGGCCGGGGTAACAAGACCCAAAGTGGAACGGCGGGCCGTGACGTGCCACACTGTTTAGCGCGTGTGCGCCGGCCTTTGAGCCGGTACCTCAGCCGACGACGTCCGCACCGCATCCACCCGACCCCCAAACCCAGGGAGCAGCATGCCCACCGCCAAGGAGCAGACAACCGCCAAGATCCCGCAGCGGGTGATCTGGCTGGCACTCGCAGGCGCGGTAGGCGGCTTCCTGTTCGGCTTCGACTCCTCCGTGGTGAACGGTGCAGTAGACGCCATCAAGGATGAGTTCGCGCTTTCCGAGGCCGTGACCGGCTTCGCCGTGGCCATCGCCCTGCTGGGCTGCGCGGCAGGCGCATTTCTCGCCGGCAAAGTCGCCGACCGCTATGGCCGCATCCCCGCCATGAAGCTCGGCGCGTTGCTGTTCCTGGTCAGCGCCATCGGAACCGGCTTCGCCTTCGGCGTCTGGGACCTGATCTTCTGGCGCCTGGTGGGTGGCCTGGGCATCGGCCTGGCCTCGGTGATTGCGCCGGCCTACATTTCCGAGATTTCCCCGCGACAGGTCCGTGGCAGGCTGGCGTCGCTGCAGCAGCTGGCCATCACCACCGGCATCTTCGCCGCTCTCCTGGCCGACGCACTCTTCGCCACCACCGCCGGCGGCGCCGACCAGGCGTTCTGGCTTGGCCTGGAAGCCTGGCGCTGGATGTTCCTCGCCGCAGCGGTTCCTGCCGTGGTCTACGGCTGGGTCGCCTACACCCTCCCGGAATCCCCGCGGTTCCTCGTGTTCCAGGGCAAGGAAGACGAAGCCCGCAAGGTCTTCGACTCCATCGCCCTGTCCGAAGACACCGACCGGCACATCCGCGAGATCCAGGACGCCATCGAAGAGGACAAGCTGTCCGGCCAGAAGGGCTCGCTCCGCGGCAAGACTTTCGGCCTGCAGGCAGTGGTCTGGGTGGGCATCGTCCTCTCCGTCCTGCAGCAGTTCGTCGGCATCAACGTGATCTTCTACTACTCCACCACGCTGTGGAAGGCCGTCGGTTTCCAAGAGAAGGACTCGCTCACCATCTCGGCGGCAACCTCCATCACCAACATCCTGGTCACGCTCGTGGCCATCGCCCTGGTGGACCGGATCGGCCGCCGGCCCATTCTCCTGGCCGGTTCCATCGGCATGGCTGTTTCACTGGGCACCATGGCCCTGGCGTTCTCCGCCGCCGTGGGCTCAGGCTCCGAGATCTCCCTGCCCGGCGCCTGGGGTCCGGTGGCCCTCGTGGCGGCCAACGTTTTTGTGGTCAGCTTCGGCGCGTCCTGGGGCCCGCTGGTCTGGGTCCTCCTTGGTGAGATCTTCCCGTCCCGGATCCGTGCCCGCGCCCTGGGCCTGGCCGCAGCCGCGCAGTGGGTGGCCAACTTTGCCATCACGCTCAGCTTCCCTGTGATGGCCGCCGCTTCCCTGCCCCTGACCTACGCCATGTACGCGCTGTTCGCGGCGGCGTCGTTCTTCTTTGTGATGTTCAAGGTGCCGGAGACCAACGGCATGTCCTTGGAGCAGGCCGAGACGCTGTTTGTCCCCAAGGGTTCCAAGAAGGCATAACGCCCGGGTCAGAGCGTGAGCTTCATGCCCTCATGGCTGGCGTCAAAGCCGAGTCGTTCGTAGAAGCGGTGGGCGGCCGTCCGCGTCTTGTGTGTGGTCAGCTGCATCAGCGTGCAGCCACGGCGCCTGGATTCGTCGATCGCCCACCCCACCATCAGGTTTCCCAGGCCCTGGCCGCGAAGGCTGTCCGCCACGCGGACCGCCTCAATCTGCGAGCGCCAGGAGCCCTGCCGCGAGATGCCGGGCAGGAAGCTCAGCTGGAAAGTGGCCACCACGGGGCCGTCAGCTGCCCCAACCGGCACGTACTCCCCCACCACGAGTAAATGGGACGGGTCGGCGTCGATCGCTTCGAAAGCCCGCTCGTAGGGCGCCATGTCGTGGCCCAGTTCGCGGGTGGCGCCCAGGGAATCGTCGGCCAGCAGTGCCACGATGGCGGGCAGGTCCGTGGACACGGCGTGCCTGAGGCGGAAGGTCCCGCCGTCGACGTCGGCACTCAGCAAGGCGGCGGGCGCACCTGCGTTCGTGGTCATCACCCCAGCATTCCACAGCCCGGCCGCCGGCACCCACGCCGGGTGCCGGCGTCGTACGTTGCATGCGTGAACGCGGTGACAGCGCGTGCGGCGCAGCAGCTGCGCGGGGGTCAGGGCCTCAGTTCGTCAGTGCCTCAGGCGAAGTAAACGCCGATCCGGTTGCCGTCGATCTCTTCAATCCGGATGTCAATGTCATAGACGTCGTACAGCATGGCGGCCTGCATGATCTCCTCCGGGGTGCCCTGGTGCACCAGGCGGCCGTCCTTCATGGCCGGGATGGTGTCCGAGTAGCAGGACGCAAAGTTGATGTCATGGACCACCAGGACGATGGTTTTGCCCAGCTCATCCGCCAGACGCCGCAGCCGGCGCATCATTTCCACCGAGCCCTTGGCCTGGGTGCTGGCGTACCTGCTCCGGCCGGTCCGGAACCAATGGATCCATGTCGCGGCCTTCTTCGCGGTGCCCACCCTCGTGTTCTGGATGCTGACGGGGCTGCTGGGCTTCGGCTCGCACCCGGGGTTGTCGGGGCTGTGGGCCCACGGTCGGGGCCGCCGCGGCGATCGGCCGCTGGACCATCCGCCAAGACGTGTCCGCACCCGGTTCTGGGGTAGTCACCGGATGAGCCGACGGGAGATCTGCGGTGCCGTCCTTATTGCCGTGGCCGTCCTGGCCGGCTGGGCTGATGCTGAAGTTGATACGGCGGACCGGGCTGCTGCGGCCCAGGACCTTCTCCTCTATGTGGGGGTGCCGGGGACGTCAATCGCTTATTGGCTCCTGGTGGTGGCGTTCCTTACCGGCGCCGCGGGTCAGCTGCTCGTGATCCCGGCCCTGATCCGGCGCATCCCGCAGAAAATACGGCGCCGCACAGTGGGCTGGACAACGACCCTGGCTGCCGGGGCGGCGGCACCCTATTCCGGGTCACAGACCAGGCCTGCCAGTTGAGCACCACCCGCGACGGCGTTCAATTGACCTGTGGAGGTCAAACACTGGCAATAGATCGGGAAGTCTCGCCGACGCAGTAGCGGGGTTGTCCGCCAGTGTCTCTGCCAGCGGCCAGCGGGGCATGCACAGGTTTTACTGCTTGCCTGAAGCACTCTGGAACGTCCACTTGCCGGCAGAACGCCCTCGTCGCCGGCTCCGTTTGCCTGGCCTATCCTGGTCGTCCGCGATGCCCCCAAAGGTGGTCCAAAACCACCTGTTAGCCCTCCCGCGGGAAACCATTGACACCGTAAGGGACAGGGGATACGACTGGCCATATGGACCACCGCGGTCCGACATAGGAGCAGAGATGGCTACTACATCGTACGGAATCGTTCATTTCTTTCCCGGTGGCACTCAGGCGCAGTACCTTGCCTCGATGGCTGCTGTCCACCCTGGAGAAGGGCAACTCCCCGAGGGTCAGACCTTCCATGCAGGCGGTGCCTCCGCTGGTGGCTGGACGATCCTGGCAGTGCATGAATCGAAGGAGAGTTGGGAGAAGTTCCGGGACGACATCCTTCTTCCCCGGATGCAGGCGGGCATCGAAGGAGGGTTTACAACCGCGCCTGAGGAAACGGTGGTCGACCTGTACACGGTCCTGCCGGGACGATAAATGGGAGGTCGATTCTGAACCTGCCTGCGTGTGACTCTTGCTCCCCATGCGGAAGCTGGTACAGATATCTGCGCTTCGTCGCCGCCGTCAGAAGGCATGGCACCTGCTACCGGGCCAGGCCCGGCAGCAGGACGCGACTAGCGACCACGCGTTCCTCCAGTGGAAGAAGGGACAGATCCACGGCCCGGATGGCCTCCCCGAAGCAGCCGCCGAGCTTCCGAGCCGGTACTGGATGCCCTACGTACCCGGGTTAGTGCCGGCGTCGTGCATTGAGAGTTGCGCGGTGCGCGAGAGGGCTCGCGGAAAACCTGCACGAGCTGCGAGAGGGCTCGCGGAAAACCTGCACGAGCTGCGAGAGGGTTCCCAAAAAACCTGCGGGAAGTGAGAGAGCGTCCGTTGGGTGAAGGGGTGGCGGGCGACGGGGTGGCGGTGACGGGGCCGTTAGGCGGTGGCCTTCGCCCCTTCCGCCTGGCGTTCTTCCACCAGCGTGGACACGGCCGCGAACAGGGGGTGCTCCGGAGCGAGCCCGGTGATCCTGGCCGTGGCGTCTGCCGCCGATGAGGACGCCAGGATCTGCGCGAGCTCGGTGGCCTCGGCGTCGGCGGGGTCGGTGAAGCGAAGGGCCGCGGCGATGGCACCCAGGAGCGCCTCGGGCACGATCCCGCGTTCGGCCAGTTCAGCCGCGGGGCCGATGAACCGTTCATGCCGGCTGAGCTTGCGCATCGGGGCGCGGCCCACCCGGTTCACGGTGTCCGGCAGGTGCGGGTTGGAGAACCGGACCAGGATCTTCTGGACGTAGGCTTCCTGCTCGTCGTTGTTGAAGCCGTGCTTGGCCACGAGAAGCTGCTTGGTTTCCTCGAGGACGGCGCGGACGTCTTCCGCGACGTCCTGGTCGGCCATGGCCTCGGAGATTTTCTCCAGGCCGGCCTCAAATCCGAGGTACGCAGCGGAGGCGTGTCCGGTATTGACCGTAAAGAGCTTCCGTTCGATGTACGGCGAGAGCTCGTCCACGAACGTTGCGCCCGGGATGACCGGCGCCGCATCGCCAAAGGGCGTTCGGTCGATGACCCATTCGTAGAACGTCTCCACAGTCACATCCAGGCCCTGCCCGGGCTCCTGGTTGGGCACGATCCGGTCCACGGCGGTGTTCGCAAACACCGCCGCGGAATCCAGGGAGCCGGCGGCGTCGTCCCAGAGCCCGGCAACTTCGGCCCGCAGAATGTCCGTGGCGTTGATGGCGTTCTCACACGCCATGACCTGCAGCGGCGCCAGCCCGGCGTCCCGCGCCGCGATTCCCCTGGTGATGGCGGGCGCCACGAACTTCAGGATGTGCGGACCCACGGCCGTGGTGACGATGTCCGCCGTGGCGATTTCCCGCACCAGTTCCGCGTCCTGCGTGCCGGAGTTCAGCGCCCGGAAGTTGTCCACGGTCCGGACGGTGGGGTTCTCCCCCACCTCGTGGACGTTGTAGCTGTCTGCTGCCGCCAGCTGGCCGATGAGCGCCTCCGCAACATCCGCGAACACCACCTCATAGCCGGCCTGGTGCAGCAGCAGCCCCACAAAGCCGCGGCCGATGTTCCCGGCTCCGAAATGTACCGCCTTCACTATGCGTTCACCTTTCCGAACAGCGCCAGCACTTCATCCACGGACGTCGCCGCCTCCAGCTCGGCCACCTGGGCCTTGTTGGTGAAGACCTTCGCAATGGAGGACAGGATATGGAGGTGTTCGTTGTTGATGCCTGCCACGCCCACCACGAACTTGACCTGCTTGCCGTTCCAGTCGATGCCCTCCGGGTAGCGGATCACGGATACGGCGGACTTCAGGATGTGGTCCTTGGCCGCGTTGGTGCCGTGCGGGATGGCCAGGTAGCTGCCCATGTAGGTGGACACGGATTCCTCACGCTCGTGCATTGCCGTGATGTACCCCTCGTCCACGGCGCCGCGGGCCAGCAGGAGCCGGCCGGCTTCGTCGATGGCGGCATCGCGGGTGGTGGCGGTGCCGTTGAGGATGACGCTGTCTGCCACGAGGATGCCCGACGGCGCCGCCGTCTCCGCAGCCTCGGCTGCTTGTGTGCCGCCGCCAGCGGAAGGTGCCGCGTCCACGGGGGCGGCGGCGACGTGGGCGCCGTGGCCGGCGGCAGCACCGGCGTCGGGAGCACCTTCCGTGTTGTGCCCCTTGACCAGCTCCACAATCTCGTCGTACCGCGGGCTGTTCATGAAGTTGTCCACGGAGAAATGGGCGGCGCTGGACGTGACGGGCCTGGCGCGTTCGGTCAGGTCCTGGTGGGTGATCACAACATCGTAAGTGTCGCTAAGGTTGGCGATCGCGGCATTGGTGACCTTGACGTCCGGGAACCCGGCGGCCTTGATCTTGTTCCGCAGCACCGAGGCGCCCATGGCACTGGAGCCCATGCCGGCGTCGCAGGCGAACACGATGTTCCTGATGGGGCCGGCCAGGACAGCCGTGCCCACGCCTCTACCTGCACCGGCGCCGGTCAGCACCGAAGAGACGGAGCTCTTTTTGCCCTTCATCACTTCCATCTTGGACGTGGCGTCGGTCAGGTCCACCTCGTCGCTGTGCTTGGTGGTCTTCAGGATCACCGAGGCCACCAGGAACGACACCGTGGTAGCGAGCACAACCGCGAGGACCACACCGACGTAGCTGTCACGGGAGGTCTGGGCGAGCACGGCGATGATCGAGCCAGGCGCCGCCGGCGCGACAAGTCCAGAGCCGGTGACGGCCAGGGTTGCAATGCCCGTCATGCCGCCGGCGATCGCGGCCAGGATCAGCAGCGGGCGCATCAGGACGTACGGGAAGTAGATTTCGTGGATGCCGCCGAGGAAGTGGATGATCGCTGCGCCGGAGGCCGAACCCTTGGCAAGGCCCTTCCCAAAGAACATGTACGCCAGCAGGATGCCCAGGCCGGGGCCGGGGTTGGCTTCAAGCAGGAACAGGATGGACTTGCCCTGATCCAGCGACTGCTGGATACCCAGCGGGGTCAGCACGCCGTGGTTGATGGCGTTGTTCAGGAACAGCACCTTCGCGGGCTCGATGAAAATGCTGGTGAGCGGCAGCAGGCCGTTGTTGACCAGGAACTGGACCACGTTGCCGGCACCGGTGCTGAAGGCCTGAACCAACGGGGAGATGCCGTAGAAGCCCAGCATCGCCAGCAGCGCGCCCCAGATACCGGCCGAGAAGTTGTTGACCAGCATCTCGAAGCCCGGGCGGATTTTGCCCTCCCACAGAAGGTCGATCTTCTTCATGGTCCAGCCGCCGAGGGGGCCCATGATCATGGCGCCGATGAACATCGGGATGCCGGCGCCCACAATGACGCCCATGGTCCCGATGGCACCCACCACGCCGCCGCGGACGTCATAGACCATCCGGCCCCCGGTGTAAGCGATCAGGAGCGGCAGCAGGTACTTGATCATGGGGCCAACCAGGCCCACATTCGGTGCTCCCTCGGCGTTGGCGCCGAAGCCGCCCAGTTCCGGGACCGGGATCCAGCCCTTCTCAATGAAGAGGGCCGTGATGAGCCCCCACGCGATGAACGCGCCAATGTTGGGCATGATCATGCCGGACAGGAACGTCCCGAACTTCTGGACGCCGACCCGCAGGCTGGTGCGGGGTTTCGCAACTGTCTCTGTTGCCATGTGCTTTCCTAACCGTCATTCCTGCAGCAGCGCAGGATGGGTCCGATACTTACGACGACGTGCTGGTGGAGATTCGGTGAAGCCATTCGAGGAACAGTTTGAGTTCCGAGCTTGAGAGCTGGTCTGAGTGCGATGCCTGAAGCGCGGCGTTCAGGGCAATCGCTGCCACCACCACCGAGGACTTGCCGGAGTCTTCCGGGGCGGCCCCTTCGGCTTGTGCCGCAGACACCGCAAAGATCATGGCGTCCCGGGTCATGGTGGACAGTTCAAGGTTCCGTTCGGTAGCGGGTTCCGCGATCAGCATCAGGGTCACACCCACGTTGGCGGCCAGGATGGACCTGGCCGCTTCCCGCGGCTGGACGTCCAGCTGGCCCGCCATTGCGGCCTTGTTCAGCATCTCCTCCATCAGCGCCTCGGCATCGGCGACGATGGCGGGGCGGCTTTCCGGGCGGATATTGCCGAACATCACCAAGTACAGCTCCGGCTGGTTCAGGCCGAACTGGACGTGGTTGTCCCACATCCGCCGGATATCCTCCAGCGGATGTCCGGACGGGGCGAAATCCCTCTCGCCCGCAACATACTCTTCAAATCCCGCGGTGACGACGGCGTCAAAAAGGCCTTCCTTGTCACCGAAGTGGTGGTACAGCGTGGGCGCCGTGACGCCCGCCAGCTGCGTGATCTGGCGGGTGGACACCGGTGAGCCCGCAGATTTTGCCAGCAATTCGGCCGCCGCACGCAGAAGTCGCATTTTGGGGGGAAGCTGGCCATCCAAACTCATAACCGCTACCCTATCACCTATAGCATTGCTATATGAACTGAATCACATACAATTTTTTCAGGCACGTTTCGCGCCGCCAGACGTAGCCGTCGCGGCGCCCCCGGCATGGAGCCGGGAACCTTGGCGGGCCTGGCTACCGGCAGAGAATGAGGACCTTCAGTGCAGAATTTCCCAGGAGTTGGCGTCAGCCCAGGCCGCATCATCGGCACCATCAAGCAAATGCCCAAACCGATCAGCGAACCCCCGGCAGGCGAACAGCTGAGCGGGGAGACGTCCGCCGAGGAAGCAACCGCCGCCCTTAAGGCAGCGGCCGGCGCCGTTCATGACGAACTCAAGGCCCGGGCGGAATCAGCCAGCGGCGACGGCAAGGCTGTCCTGGAGGCCACCGCGCTGATGGCCAAGGACACCATGCTCCTGAAGGGCGCCGGCAAACTGATCGCCCGCGGCACCTCCGCGCAGCGCGCCATCTGGGAAGCCGGCGCCTCCGTCGCGGAAATGCTGCACAACCTGGGCGGCTACATGGCCGAGCGCGCCACCGACGTCCTGGACGTGCGTGCCCGCATCGTTGCCGAGCTCCGCGGCGTGCCCGCCCCCGGCATCCCGTCCTTCAGCACGCCCTTCATCCTGGTTGCCGAAGACCTGGCGCCGGCCGACACCGCCACCCTGGACCCCGAAAAGATACTGGCCCTGGTCACCGCCGGCGGCGGACCGCAGTCCCACACCGCCATCATCGCCCGCTCCCTGGGCCTGCCGGCCGTCGTGGCGGCAGCAGGCGTGGACGAACTGGCCGACGGCACCGAAGTGTTCGTCGACGGCGCCGCCGGCTCCATCTCGGTGGATCCGGATGACGCGCAGCGCGCTGCCGCCGAAGCATGGGCAACCAACGCGTCCTTGCTGGCCGTATTTGACGGCAACGGCACGACGGCGGATGGGCACCTCGTCCCACTCCTCGCCAATGTGGGCGGCGGCAAGGATGCCGTGGCTGCTGCCGGCCTCAACGCACAGGGCGTGGGGCTGTTCCGCACGGAATTCTGCTTCCTGGAACGTGATACCGAACCCTCCGTGGAGGAGCAGGCAGCCGCGTACAAGGGCGTGTTTGACGCGTTCCCCGGCAAGAAGGTGGTGCTGCGAACGCTCGATGCCGGTGCCGACAAACCGCTGCCGTTCCTGACCGATGCCACCGAACCCAACCCGGCCCTCGGCGTCCGCGGCTACCGCACCGACTTCACCACCCCGGGCGTTCTGGAGCGCCAGCTGCAGGCGATCGCCCTGGCCGAGAAGGACTCGGAGGCTGACGTCTGGGTTATGGCCCCGATGATTTCCACCATGGAGGAAGCAGCCCATTTTGCCTCGATGTGCACCGCTGCCGGGATCACCAACCCGGGCGTGATGGTGGAGGTGCCGTCCGCGGCACTGACGGCCGAATCCATCCTGCGCGAGGTGGGATTCGCGAGCCTGGGCACGAACGACCTCACCCAGTACGCCATGGCTGCCGACCGCCAGCTGGGCCCCCTGGCCAACCTCAACACCCCGTGGCAGCCTGCCGTGCTGCGCCTTGTGGGATTGACAGTGGAAGGCTCCCGCGCGGAAGGCCACAACAAACCCGTGGGCGTCTGCGGTGAGGCGGCCGCTGACCCGGCCCTCGCCGTCGTACTTACCGGGCTGGGCGTCAACACGCTGTCCATGACCGCGCGGTCCCTGGCCGGCGTGGCCGCGGTACTGAAGACCGTCTCGCTGGCCGAGGCGCAGCAGCTGGCCAAACTGGCCCTCTCCGCGCCCAGCGCCACCGAAGCCAAGGCCTGGGTGCGGGAAAAACTGCCCGTCCTCGAAGAACTCGGCCTCTGACCACACGCCTGCAACCAACCGCCCGCCCCTAGCCAGACACCAAGAAGCACCCACCAGGAGGAACCATGCCCGAACGCATCGCCACCATCGCCAGCCGCTCCGGCCTGCACGCGCGCCCCGCCGCCCTGTTTGCGGAAGCCGCCGGAGACGTGGGAGTAGAGGTCACCATTGCCATGCAGGGCGACCCGGAGGACGACGCACTTGACGCATCCAGCATCCTGTCGCTGATGACCCTGGGCGCCGCCAAGGGCGATGTTGTGGTGCTCCGGGCCGAAGGTGACGGAGCCGACGCTGCACTGGATTCACTGGTCAAGCTCCTGGAAACGGACCTCGACGCCGAATAGGTTCTGCTTCGCCGTTTCGATGGTTCCCTTCCGGGTCGACGCTCGCATACATCTGGTGGACAGGGAACCATCGAAACGGGCGACGGCCAGGGCTCCCCGGGAGTAGGTTCAGGGTATGAACGAGCGTGCCGTCCCCATCCTGCCGTGCCGCCGCCTGGACGACGTGGCGCCGTTCTACGAAGCGCACGGCCTCCAGGTCACCTACCGGCAGGAGCGGCCGAATCCGTACATGTGCTTCAAGCGTGGCGGCATCGACCTGCACTTCTTCGGGCTGGAAAGCTTCGAGCCCGAAAATTCCCTAGGCAGCGTGATCCTGCTGGTGCCGGACACCGGCCTGCTCTTCGAAGAGTTCGCCGCCGGGCTGCGGGCCGCCTACGGAAAGTTGCCGATTTCCGGGATTCCGCGGATTACCCGCCCACGCCGCAAGCAGGGCACCACGGCAGGCTATTCCGTGGTGGATCCGGGCGGCAACTGGCTGCGGGTGAGCGCTCTCGGCGATTCCGAGGACGCCCCTGATGCTTCCGGAACGGTGGCCGCTCCGGCGGGGCGGCTCGACCGTGTCCTGTTGAACGCGGCGTGACAGGGAGACTCCCATGGCAACGAGGTGACGGCAATCTCCGTGATCGAGGCCGGGCTCCAGCGGCATCCGGAGGCGACGGACGCCGAGAAGCTGCCGCTGCTGGTGTACCTCGCCGGGCTGCATGAGCGTACCGGAGACCACGGCCTGGCCCGGTCTGCGCTGGACAGCGTCGGCGCCCTCAAACTCGACCCCGAGGCGCGGCGCGCTCTGGCCTCCCGAACTGGCGAACGCTTACGAGCTCCGCCGCGGAGTCCAAACGTGAGATCCCGGTGCGGGCGGCGGATTCTGCTCGATCATTCGCCCGGTGCGGGCGGCGGATTCTGCTCGATCATTCGCGCGTTCCGGATAAGCGGCCGGCGCGATTCCGGGGCTCGCCTGCGCGTAGATGGGAATGACTGAGCAGAATCCTCCGCTGGCAGTGACTTGCTATGGGCGCGAATCCAATGGGGCCCGGTACGCCTCGGATCGGGCACGGAAGCGCGGGGGTTAGGCTGTTGGCATGGCACTGATAGCTCCCAGAATGGCGGCCGCGCTTCCGCCCGAGGATGCAGGGAAACTTCAGCGTGCACTGGCGGGCGGCAACGACATTACGGTTTTTGTGGACGGCACGGTCCACCGCCTGACGCCCCAGGCGAGGGACGCCGTCGTGGATCTCCTCAGCCGGTTCGGCCGCGGCGAAGCGGTGACCGTCAGCAGTGTGGAGGAAATGCTCACCACCTCCCAGGCCGCCGAACTCGCCGGGATTTCCCACACTTACCTGCGCAACATGACCGATCGCGGCGAGATTCCGGTGGAGTACCGAGGCACGCACCGCCGGATCAGGCTGGCGGCCGTCATGGCGTGGCTGGACCGGCAGAAGAAGCTGGATCAGCAAGAGAAGCCAGCGCAGGCCTAGCTCCGGCGTGGGCTAGATCCGAGGGCGCGCCGCCCAGCGCCGCATTTTCAGTGCCGCATGGAGTTCCAGCCGGGACATCCCCTTCAGTGGGTCCACACCCAGGAGCTGCCGGATGCGGCCCAGCCGGTTGTAGATGCTGCTGCGGTGCAGGTGGAGTTCGGTGGCCACGTCCTGGACTGAGCCGTCGTTGTCATAGATGAGCTCAAGTACGGGGAGAAGCTCATCGTTGCGGTCGTGGTCCTCCAGCATCCGCACATAAACGGACCCGGAGTCAGCCCAGGCGCCGGCTCCCCCGCCCGCCGATGCGAGCAGTTGGTACACCCCGGTGGCGCGGCAGTCCACCAGTTCGCCGAGCTGCGGGTCCACAGCCGCCGCCTGCGCCGCCAGCCGGGACTGCCGGTATGCCTCGGCAAGCTCGCGTGGCTTGGCAAAACCCTCGCTGATGCCCAAGATGATGCGGTGCACCGGCCGGCCCGAACGTTTGGCCAGTTCCAGCTGGTAGTGGACCAGGACCTGCGCATGGTTGGCCCGGCCCACCGACTCACGGAACAGCACCACCGAATGGGTTTCCGTGCCTGCGCTGAACAGCGCCACATCCACTCCCACCGTGGCCTGCAGGGCGGCTGACCGGTGGATCAACGTGGAGGCGATCGGGTCCGGGCCGCCGGCCCAGCCATCGGCGTCGAGCACTGTGACCATCTGCCACGGCCCCCTGCCCTGGATTTCCTTCCAGCCCGCCACTGCCGCCACCGCGTTGGCCTCGCCCGAACAGGCGGCCAGGAACTCGCGTTCGCGGCCACGCCGGAACTCGGACTCGGCGGTGTTGGACTCCAGCAGCAGGCCGGATAGCAGCTCGATCTCCGGCGCCACGTCCGGCAGCTGGGAGAGGATCGCCGCCGGATTTTCCTCAACCGAGTCCTGCTGCACCCAGAGGTAGCCGACGCGGAAACCGCGCACCATCAACGGAACACACACCCGGCCGAGCATCCCAAGCTCCTGATTGGCGGGAATCGCTACCGGGCGGACCGCCGTGGCGATACCGTGGGAAAGCTGCCAGGCGCTGACATCGGCCGGGACCCGCTTGCTCAACAGGAAATTCACCCGGACCCGGTCCGCATGGGACTGGTTGGAGCTGTAAGCGAGCAGCAGGCCGTCCAGGTCCTCCAGCGACAGTCCCCGCCCAAGCTTCTGCGCCACCTGCTCCACCAGTTGTTCCACGTCCTGCTGCATGGGGTAACACTACTGCTCCGGCAGGCATCCGGGCGAACGAACAGCAGGCGACACCTGACGCCCTCACGCTGAACATTTGTCGATCCGTGACACCAGAAGTTCCCGGAATGAAGCGGAGTTTGCTTGCCCCGGTCCTCGCCCTCCTGTCAGCTGGGTCACAAACGGATCTATTCTGGAATCACAACTTCCCCGCAATGCAAGGGCCTACGCGGCCCGAGAATATGGAGCCACAAATGATCATCGGTGTCCCCAAAGAGATCAAGAACAACGAATTCCGCGTGGCCATCACGGCGGCCGGCGTCAACGAATTCCGTACCCACGGCCACTCGGTCCTGGTGGAGCGCGGCGCAGGCCTGGGCTCCGGCATCACGGACGAGGAATACGCCATCGCCGGCGCCGAAATAGTTGCCGAGGCCGATGACGTCTGGGACCGCGCCGACATGGTCATGAAGGTCAAGGAACCCATCGCCGCGGAATACCACCGCTTCCGCAAAGGCCTAATCCTCTTCACGTACCTCCACCTCGCTGCCGAGCCGGAGCTCACGCAGGAGCTCATCAACTCCGGCGTCACCGCCATCGCGTACGAGACCGTACAGGAAGGCCGCACGCTGCCGTTGCTGGCCCCGATGTCCGAAGTTGCCGGCCGCCTGTCCGTGCAGGTAGGCGCCACCTCCCTGATGGCACCCGCCGGCGGCAAGGGTGTGCTCTTGGGCGGCGTCCCGGGTGTCCGCCCGGCCAAGGTGGTAGTCCTCGGCGCCGGCGTCGCAGGCACCAACGCCGCCGCCATGGCCCTGGGCCTAGGCGCCGACGTCACCATCCTGGACATCAACATCAACCGCCTGCGCGAACTCGACGCCCAGTACCAGGGCCGCCTGAAGACCGTGGCGTCCAACAGCTACGAGATCGAGAAGTCAGTCATCGACGCGGATCTGGTAATCGGCTCCGTGCTGATCCCGGGCGCCAAGGCTCCCAAGCTGGTCACCAATGACCTGGTGTCCCGCATGAAGCCGGGCTCGGTCCTGGTGGACATCGCGGTGGACCAGGGCGGCTGCTTCGAGGACACCCGTCCCACCACGCACCAGGAACCCACGTACAAGGTCCACAACACCATCTTCTACTGCGTGGCCAACATGCCGGGTGCCGTTCCCAACACCTCCACGTACGCGCTGACCAACGTCACCCTGCGCTACGGTGTGGCGCTGGCCAACCTGGGCGTCAAGGCTGCCTTCGACCGCGACCCCGCCCTGGCTGCCGGCCTCAACATCGCCGACGGCAAGGTTGCCCACAAGTCCGTGTCCGAGGCACACGGCCTGCCGCTCGTGGCTGACTGGCACCAGCTCGTCTCCGCCTAACTCTTTGCCTCACCGTTTGCAGTGATTGACGACGACGGGTCCCCGGCTTTCGCATGAAAGCCGGGGACCCGTCGTCGTACTTCATCTATTGGTTCAGCCGGTAATGGCCCGCAGGGCGTTCACCTGGCCGTGACCGTTGAAACCGTTGTAGCCAACATTGCCCTGGCACACCTGGGGCGCGCCGTTGGACGCCGAAGGGAACGGCGCATACATGGCCGTATCCGGGCATGCCATGCCGTCAGCGGTGTTGCTGATCCGCGCGGCAACAGCTCCCGGCTTGCTCACGCCGGTGCTGACAATGAGCGCCGCCACACCTGCAACGTGCGGTGAGGCCATGGACGTTCCCTGCAGGTAGCAATACTTTGCTCCGGAATCGGTCACCGTCCGGGTGCAAGGCAGGCCAGAGGGCCAGGTGGAAAGGACGCGTCCGTTGGGCGCTGCGGCAGTGAGCTGCAGCCTCGAATCGCCTCCGGGCGCAATCACGCTCACGGCACCCACGCCGTAGCTGGAGTAGAACGACTTGAACAGCTTGTTGCCATTGGCTGTCACGCCAATGACGCCCGGGACTTCCACCGGAACAACCGCGCAGGCATTGGTGATTTCCCTCGTGACGGGCGTGCTGTCATCCGGGCTGGTGACATCCTGGGTGGGGTGCGCGAGATCGTCCGATTCGTTGCCCTCGGCTGCCACCACGGTGGTGCCGCTCTGCTGGGCGAAGCGGATGGCGCGGCGCTCAGCCTCCCAGATGGAACGCTGGCCGGGATCGTTCTTGCAGTTGAAAAGCCACGGATCGGCGAAGTAACTGTTGTTGGTTACCTGGATTCCGTTCATTCCCGCCCACATGAACGAGCACACTACGGCCTCCGGGAAGAAGAACCCGGCGGCGTTGCCGGCCTTGATTCCGGCGATCTTCACGTTCGGCGCCACACCCACCATGCCGATGCCGTTTTTCGCCGCAGCGATCGTGCCTGCAGTGTGGGTTCCATGCCCGTTGTCATCCATCCATGCAGCCGGTGCGGTGTTCGGAGCACCGCCAACGCAGGATGCGCTCTTGGAGAAGTCGACATTGGGGGCAAGGTCCGGGTGCGTCCAATCCAGCCCGGTGTCAATATCGCCTACCACCACCGAGGCGCTGCCGCCGTTGATGGCCCGGGCCGCCGGGGCCTGGATCTGATCCATGTCCCATTGCAGCCCTGAGAGGTTGTCAATTCCCGGGGCTGGGGTGCCTGGGTCGACGGCCACAGCTGCGTCAGCGGTGCCGTTATCCCCCAGTGCCACGCCGAAAGCTCCCGTGGCTGACGCCCCCTGGACGGACTGGTCCGCAGCCTTCAAGGTCTGGCCAAAGCCCACACGGTCGGATTTCACCACCGCCACGCCGATCTGCGGATAGGCCTGCACCACCGTGCCCCCGGCGGCCTGCACTGCCGCAAGGGACGCACCGGAAACCCCATTGGCCTTGTACAGGACGATGTAGGTTTGGGTTCCGGCCTGCGTGGAGGCCTGTGTGCCGGTCTGCGTCGACTGCACGCCGGCCGATACCGCCGCAGGAGCTGCGGCGGCCGACAGGCCAATGGCGAGCGCTATCGCGCCGATAGGCGCCACAAGCTTCGTAAATCTTTGCATGGTGTTGCTCCATTTCTGCCAGCCTGGGCAAACCCGCGATAGCAAGCGGCCCCTGGCAAGGGTCGGTAGTCACGATCCTGACGGCTGTTTGCCTAGGATCCTTCCGGGTACACCAGCCCAACAATGAGGTGTGGCCCGCAACAACAGACCTTAGTGACTCACTTCACAACATTTCAATAGCCGCAGGTTTCACGAGCCGGCGGAATCAACTGCCCGGGCCGATTCAATGATCTCCAGCACCTGCACTGCGTCGGCCGGGTCCACGGGGAGGGACCGGCCTGAGAAGGCTCCACCGTCGAGGATCTTGTCCGCCAGCAGCCGGTAGAACTCGGGGTAGGCGCCTCGTTCCGTGGGCAGTGGATCGAGGTGGCCGTCGCGGCCCAGGGACCCTGCCCATTCCGGCGCCTCAACGCCGTATTCAGTGTCCAGCGGGCCGCCGCCGGCAACAATGTACGGTTCCTGCGGGTCGATCCCGTGCTTGGTGAAGGCGCCGTTAGAGCCGAGGATGCGGAAGCGTGGGCCCTGCTGCGCGCAGAGCATGTTCATGGTCAGGTGGCTGAGGACGCCGGACTCATGCCGGAGGACCACGAACGCGTCGTCGTCGGCCTTCTCCTCAGGACGCCGGACCCGAAGTTCTGCATGGATAAAGGTGGCCGGCCCGAACAGCTGTAGGGCCTGGTCGATGAGGTGCGTGCCGAGGTCGAACAGCACGCCACCGCCGTCAGATGCCGTGGCGTCGGCTTTCCAGGCCTTGGAAATGTCCGGGGACCAGCGTTCAAAGCTGGATTCAAACCGGGTCACGCTGCCGAGCGATTCGCCGGCCAGGAGCTTCTGGACGGTCAGGAAATCCCCGTCCCAGCGCCGGTTCTGGAAGACCGTGAGCACGCGGCCCAGCCGCTCCGCGAGGGCGATCAGCTCCCGCCCCTGTGCACTGCTGACGGCAAAAGGCTTGTCCACCACAACATCCAGCCCGGCCTCCAGCGCGGCCTTCGCCAGCGGAAAGTGAGTGGCCGGCGGGGTCCCCAGCACCACCAGGTCAAGGTCCCCGGCCAGCGCAAGCACAGCGTCGCCGTCGGGCACTATCTTGGTGCCCGGGTACCGATGGGTCGCAGCAGCCTTCCGGCCGGCGTCGGACGTTGCGATGACGTCCAGCGCGTAGCGGGGGTCCGCCGCGATGAGCGGCGCGTGGAAAACGCTCCCGGACAGGCCATAGCCGACGACGGCGGTCCGGATACGGCGTTCGGGTTCAGTCCAGGTCATAGGGAAACGGTACGCGCAGGCTCTCTCACATCCTTTACCTTTCGCCCGCACGCGCTCTCACATCCTGCTGGAAACCAGGCCAAGCGACGAAGGCCGGCACTTCCCGGTGTGCGGGTTGTGCCGGCCTTTGCCGTGGAGCGTTTATTCAGATGGTGCCGTCCAGGTGGGAAGTATTACTTCTTGATCCAGCCCAGGGTGGACCAGTCCGGAACCTGGGAGAGGCTCTGGAACAGGGACGGGCCATAGTTGGCCAGGCCGGTGCGGACGAAGGAGATCTGCGGGCCGTTCATCACAACACCCATGGAGAAGTACTTGGCCATGTGCTCCTTTTCAACGTCCATGGCTGCCTTGTTGCGCTCGGCGTTGTCCTCAATGGAGGCGAGATCGGCGATCTTCTTGTCCAGCTCGGCGTCGCCCAGGCCGTTTTCGTTGGTCTTGGAGTCGTAGTACTGCTTGACGGCGTCGGTGGCATCCGGGCCAACGGTGTAGCCGGAGACGCTCATGTCGAAGTCGCGGCCGCCGATGACCTTGCCGAAGTCGGCAGAGGCGCGCTGGTCAATGCCAACATCCATGCCGCCGGCCTGAAGCTGCTTCTGCAGCGTCTGGGTGAAGGCAAGGGTGGTGGGGTCGTCACCGAAGTTGCTGATCTTGAAGGCCGCGGGCTTGCCGTCCTTCTCCATGATTCCGGCGGCGTTGGGCGCGTAGCCGGCGTCCGTCAGGACCTTCTTGGCAACGTCCGCGCCGGTTTCCTTCACCGGGTAGTTGTCCTGGTAGTAGTCCGAGAACGGCAGGACCATCATGGAACCGGAGCTGGGCTCTTCCCAGTTCAGGCCATTGAAGCGGACCTTGCGGAGCGCCTCGCGGTCAACTGCCGCGAAGATGGCCTTACGGATTGCCACATCAGTGACCTTCTGGGCATTGATGTTCATGCCACCTGCGAAGAGACGCTGGCCGCGGCGGACCTCGGAGTCCTTGGTACCCTCCAGCTGCTTGTAGAGGGAGATGGTGTTGGCTGACATGGCGTCGATCTCGCCGTTCTTGAAAGCGGCGATCTGTGCGCTGGTCTCCAGCTGGCGGAAGACGACGTTTGCCAGGACCGGCTTTGTGCCCCACCACTTGTCGTTGGGAACCAGCGTCACCGTCTTGGCTGCGGTGTCGTACTGATCCAGCTTGAACGGTCCGGCCATCCACTCGGGGTGCATCTCGCCGTTGAAGCCTTCGTTGAAGAGTTCAGGCGTGTTCACGGCAGGGTGGATCAGGCCGAAGAAGAGCGCATCCACAGGGTAGACCGGTTGGGTGGTCTTGACGATGATTTCCTTGTCGCTGCTGCCGGCCTCAACCGACTCAACGAACTCGTAGGCCCCCGAGCTCACGATGTCGTAGCCGGCATCCGGGCTCTTCAGGATGTTCCAGGTGTTCTGGAAGGCCTTGATGTCGATCGGCGTGCCGTCGTTGTACGTGGCCTTGTCATTGACCTTGATGGTGACGGTCTGCTTGCCGTCCACCACCTTGCTCTCCACGGACTCGCAGAAGTCCTTGTTCGGTGTCACCTTGCCGACGAAGTCGACCTTCCAGCAGCCGCCGATGCCGCCGCTGTTGATGGCCACCGGGTTCATGGGGATCTGCAGGGCGGAGTTGTCCGCGCTGTTGCCGTTGTTGGAGAACCCGTTGAAATCCGGCCCGATGTCGCCAAGCGGCAGGGTGACCTTGCCGCCCTGCTCAAGATCCGCGGCCGGCTTCTCGTTGATGCTGATGAGCTTGGCCAGGTCGCTGCCTGTCCCCTGCCCCTGAGCGGTTTCCGGTCCGGTTGGTGTTCCTCCACCGCCGCAGGCCGTCAGCGCCAGGGCGGCGGCAATGGCCGCAGCGCCGCCGATCTTGGTCAGATTCCTCATGGTTTTCCCTTCATAGGTGCGGGTGATGCTTGTGATGGGTCGAAAAAATCTAGGGCGCATGGGGTTCCACCGTTTAGTGGACCACCAGCATGTCCTCATCCAGCTCGCCGTCCGGGAAGAAGCAGGCGAACTGCTGGTCCGACGGGGGCACCGGGCCAGCCGCCAGGGCCTGTGCCGCGGCAGACGCCCGAACGGCCTCCAGCGGCGGTTCGAGGGTGAGGCACTTCTCCTGTTTAGCCGCGGGAAGCGCCGCGAAGACGGGGCAGCGCGTAGCGAAGTTGCAGCCCTTCGGAGCATCCAACGGGGACGGCAGGTCGCCTTGGAGGATGATCCGCTCCCGCGTGCGCTCGAACTGCGGGTCCGGGACAGGGATCGCGGACAGCAGGGCCCGCGTATACGGGTGGCGGGGGTTGTCGAAAACCCGGTCAACCTCACCGATCTCCACGATCTTCCCCAGGTACATTACCGCCACCCGGTTGGAGATGTGGCGGACCACGGAGAGATCGTGGGCCACCATCAGGTAGCTGAGGCCCAACTCCGCGCGGAGCTTGTCCAAGAGGTTGATCACGCCGGCCTGGACCGAGACATCCAGCGCGGACACCGGCTCGTCCAGGACCACCAGTTTGGGGTTCACGGCCAGGGCCCGGGCGATACCGACGCGCTGCCGCTGGCCGCCGGAGAACTGGTTGGGGAACCGGTTGACGTGGTCCGGCTGCAGGCCCACCAGCTTCATCAGTTCCATGATGCGTTTTTTGATGTCCGACTTGCTGAGTCCGGCGTTCTGGAGCGGCTCGGCCAGGACCTCGTAGACGGTGAAGCGTGGGTCAAGGGCGCCGGTGGGATCCTGGAACACCATCTGCATTTCCCTGCGCATGGCGCTTTTGGTCTTGGCGTCGGCCGCCTGCTTGTTGCTGATGCCGCCGATGATCACCTCGCCGTCCTGGTCCTTATGGAACTCCATGATTTCCAGCAGGGTGGTGGTCTTGCCCGAACCGGACTCCCCCACGATGGAGAAGCACTCGCCTTCGCGGATGTCGAAGCTCAGGCCGTCCACAGCCTTCACGGTGCCGATACGCCGCTTGAGCAGCGCGCCCTTGGTCAGCGGAAAGTGCTTACGGACATCCTTGAGTTCCAGCACGGTTGAGCGTTCCCCGCGGGGGATGAGGTCAAAGCGGGAGACCGGGACCGGCGGGGCCGAAAAGATCTCGCGGACATCCACGTCCGCGCCGAGGGAACCGGACTTGATGCAGGCCGCCTGGTGGTAGCCACTTCCCGGCACCGGGTCCAAGGAAGGCTCGCCGTCCAGGCAGGCATCGGTCACCAGCGGGCACCGCGGCGCGAAGGAGCAGCCGGTAGGGGTGTGGACGAGGTTCGGCGGAATGCCATCGATGGGGACCAGCGAGGATTTCTCCGAGACGTCCACGCGGGGCACTGCCCCGAGCAGGCCCATCGTGTAGGGCATCCGGGGATCGTAGTAGATGTCATCCACGCCGCCGGTTTCTACAGGCTTGCCGGCGTACATCACCATGATGTCGTCGGCGATGCCCGCCACCACGCCCAGATCGTGCGTGATCATCACGACGGCGGCGCCCGTTTCCTCCTGCGCCTTATGCAGCACCTCAAGCACCTGGGCCTGAATGGTGACGTCCAGGGCCGTCGTCGGCTCGTCCGCGATCAGTACGCGCGGGTTGTTGGCGATGGCGATGGCGATCATCACGCGCTGGCGCATGCCGCCGGAGAACTCGTGCGGAAAGGCCCTGAGCCTGTTCCTGGGGCTGGGAATGCCCACCATCGCCAGGAGTTCGACGGCGCGGGTTTCCTTCGCCGCCTTGCTCATGCCCGGGTTGTGGATGGTGAGGGCCTCGGTGATCTGGGTTCCCACCGTGTACACCGGGGTGAGGGAGGACAGCGGGTCCTGGAACACCATGGCGATGTCGTTGCCGCGGTAGGCACACATGGCTTTGTCGCTGAGGCCCAGCAGTTCCTTGCCGTTAAGCCGGACCGAGCCGGAGATCTCGGCAGTGGCGGGCAGCAGGCCCATGATTGCCAGCGATGTTACCGACTTGCCGGACCCGGACTCCCCCACGATTCCCAGTGTTTTGCCGGGCATCAGGTCGAAGTCGACGCCCCGAACAGCATGCACAGCCCCGTTTTCGGAGTTGAAGCTGACGTTCAGGTCCCTGACGGACAGGACAGCGTCCGACGGTGAGTGGAGACCGGCGATGTGGAGCCGCTCGGACACTGTGGTGGCCGGGTCAGCCGGCTCAACGAAGGTGCTCATTTGCTCTTCTTCTCTACGCTGTTCTTCTTGGCCCGGCCAACCGAACTGGAGCTCGGGTCAAAGGCGTCACGCAGGCCATCGTTCATCATGGCCAGGGACCCCGTGAGCAGGAACATCACGGTGAGCGGGACCCAGAACATCCACGGGAAGGTCTGGACCTGGGACGTGGCTCCGCCAATCAGCACTCCGAGGCTCACATCCGGCACCTTGATACCGATGCCGATGAAGGAGAAGGCTACTTCGGCCAGGATCGCCCCGGTGACGCCGCGGGTGATGTCCAGGACCAGCAGCGACCCGATATTGGGGACCAGGTGCCGCCACACGATGCGCCGCGGCGGGACGCCCATGTACTGGGCCGCCTTGACGAAGTCCCGCTGCATCAGCGACATGGACATGGAGCGGATAAGCCGCGCGGTCCCCATCCAGCTGAACACCAGGAGCACGATAATCAGCAGGAGCCAGCTGGGGAGGTTCTTCTTCAGGCCGTCCCCTCCGCCGCTGGTGGCCACTGCCACCACCAGCAGGGCAGGCATCATGATGAGGGCCTCGAGGACGAATAGCATCACCTTGTCCACCTTTCCGCCGAAATAGGCCATGGTGCAGCCGTAGACCGCGGCGACGAGGACGGACACGAGGCCCACAATCAGGCCGATCAGGATGGAGATCCTGGTGCCTTCGACAGTCATGGCGTAGAGGTCGATGCCGGCCTGTGACGTGCCCAGCAAGTGGTCACCGGAAGGCGGCATGCCGATATTGAAGGGGTCGATGGTCTCCTTGTCCCAAGGAGTGAAGAACCCGCCGACGAAGGAGAAGATGGTCAGGCCCAGGAAAACCGCCAGCCCGGCGACGGCAGTCTTGTTCCGCATAAAACGGCGGAAAATGATGGTGGACTTGGCGATCACCACATCGGCGCTTTCGAGGTGCGCGTCCTGCGCCACCGCTGCCGGATCAACGGCGTTGAGGTTGGTCATGGCTACTGCACCCTCACTCTCGGGTCAACAAGCGTGGTGGCGAAGTCGGCGAGTATGGCGCCCAGGGCGAAGATTACCGAGCCGTAGGCGAGGGTGGCCGTGGCCGCATTGACGTCCTGCAGTGAGATGGCGTCAATGCTCCACGAGCCCACTCCGGGCCACGCGAAGATCTTCTCGGCGAAGAAGCCGCCGGCGAAGATGGCCGGGATAGTGAACGCGATGCTTTGGGCCACCGGAATGAAGGAAACCCTGAGGGCGTGCCGGGTGATGGCCTGATTTCGCGTCAGCCCCTTTGCGCGTGCCGTCCGGACGAAGTCCGCATTTACGTTATCCAGCAGGTACTGGCGCTGCGCTATCTGGTACGAACCCCAGCCGACGAGCGTGATGGCGATCGTCGGAACTGCATAGTGGGCCACCATGTCCACAAACTGCGCCCACCCGGGTTGCATGCCCGGCGTGGAGATGCCCGTCACGAAGAAGATGCGCTCCCCGACGGTCTCGTTGATGTTGATGGCACCGAGCTGCACCAGGAAGTAGGCAATGGGGGCGGGCACGATGTACGCGAGGTAGCTGTAGGACGTGATCGCCCGGTCCTGGAACTTGTACTGCCGGGCCGCCGAATACACCCCCAGGGCGACGCCGATGACCAGCGTCAGAACGATGGATGCAAGGAAGAGCCGGGTGGAGATCCAGACGCGGTCCCCGAATTCAGCGTTGATGAAGGCGCCGTTGGGGCTGCGTCCCCAGTCCCAGCGGGTCACGATCCCGATGAGCCACTCAACGTAGCGCTCCCACGGGCTGAGGTCCGGATCCAGTCCTTTCAGGCGCATGGAATT
This sequence comes from Pseudarthrobacter sp. Y6, assembly GCF_050156205.1. Taxonomy (NCBI): domain Bacteria; kingdom Bacillati; phylum Actinomycetota; class Actinomycetes; order Micrococcales; family Micrococcaceae; genus Pseudarthrobacter; species Pseudarthrobacter sp. Y6. Next base: position 89,917 of record NZ_CP189574.1, read on the forward strand.
GGCGACCTGCTCGGGTGTGGGACGGGGAATGCGCTCCTGTTCCAGGAGCGCCGGCTTGAGGGAACTCACCGCCAGGAAATAGCCGGCAGACGTGGTCAGGAAAATCATAAAGACGTAGGTGATGCCGCGCTTGGCGAGGTACCTGATCATGTGGCAGCTACTTCAGGATCTTTGCCACCAGGACTGTGGACGAACACTCCAAGGGATCCCCCTGGGCTGGCAACGGATTTCCTGCCTTCACTACATCCACGTTCCAGATCCTTCCGATTTCCCCGGCAAGCAACGGGTCTCGCCGCCACCGGGTCTCCGCCAGCGTGTAGCCGGCCTCTCGCGACCAGCGCAGAACAAGTCCGGGTGGACTATGTTGCGGGTCACATTCCAGAGGAAACTACCACAGAGTAGCCTCGGAAATGCGGGCACCTGCGCGGAATCCGCGCGCTCCGTATCAGATTGTTATGAATAATTCAGTGGAATTGATTTGACTGGACGAGTCGCAGGATTTAGGCGTACTCTACGGCCCGCGCACCACCCGCGTGACAAGTTCCCGCCAGGAGTCAGCCAGCCGCTCGGCCGTCAGACCCTGGACACGGACGGCATGCAGGAGCCGGTCCGGATCCAGCGTTGCGGCCAGGGACATGGCCATCAGCAATGGGTCCGCGTCCATGCCCTCCTTCCGGAGGAGGTGCTCAATATGGCGTTGCCACAGCATGACTGCCGGGACCTCATAGCGGCTGTGGGCCGAAGCCTCGGCGGCCCTCGCCAGGTCCCCATGCTCCATCACATACGCGATCCGCTCCGCACCGAAGGCGATGAGGCGCTCCAGGCCCGGAGCGCCAGGCCCCAAGGGCGGCGGGCCGAACATAAAGCGGGACTGGAAGGCGGCCTCGGAATCGCTCAGCAACGTCATCATCAGCCCCGCGCGGCTGCCGAACCGGCGGAAAACGGTGCCCTTGCCCACGCCGGCCCGCTCAGCCAGCCTGTCCATGGTCAGGGCATCCGCGCCACACTCGGCAATCAGCTCCCGCGCCGCGCCCAACAGCCGCTCCCGGTTCCGCGCAGCGTCACTGCGCTCAGCGGGCGGGCCGGAGAGCGAACCGGGCAGCAGCGGGATAAAGCTCACAGTCCATATCCTAGCCCCGGGAATAATAATCGGACTACGGTCCGTTTAGTCCATGAAGGCACCAAGCCTCCACCCTTCCACTGGCCAGCGGCCCAGCCGCGGCCCCACTACAGGAGTCCGTATGTCGAAGAGCACCGTCCTTACCCTTGTTGGCAGCCTCCGCGCCGAATCCACCAACCAGAAGCTCGCCGAAGCCATCCAGCTGAACGCTCCCGAGCAGGTTGACGTGGTCATCCACGAAAGCCTGGGCAACATCCCGTTCTACAACGAGGACATCGACGTCGAGGGCCAGGTTCCCGCCGCCGCTGCTGCCCTCCGCGCCGCCGCCAATAAAGCCGACACGCTTCTTCTGGTGACCCCGGAACACAACGGCACGGTGCCCGCATCGCTGAAGAACGCCATTGACTGGCTGTCCCGCCCCTTCGGTGCCGGCGCCCTCTCAGGCAAGCCCACCGCCGTCGTTGGTACCGCATTTGGCCAGTTCGGTGGCGTGTGGGCACAGGACGAAGCCCGCAAGGCAGTGGGCATTGCCGGCGCGCAGGTGCTTGAGGACGTCAAGCTTGCCGTGCCGGGCTCCATGGTCCGCTTTGCCGAGCTGCACCCGAAGGACGACGCCGAGGTAGTGGAGCAGATCAAGGGCGTCTTCGACGCACTCGCCGCCGCGCAGCCGGCAACGTAAGGCAGCCGCACGCAGCAGCGCCAAGCAACCAAATGCCCCGGGCACCGAAAGGTGTCCGGGGCATTTGTTATCTCGCCGTGAGCAGGAAGGGACTCGGGCCCCGCGCGCGTGACCAAGTCTTATTCCAACCGGAACCGCGCGGGCATGTTCAGGGTTGAAGGACCGCCGTAACGTTTAATGCACGGAATAGCGCGGGGACGGGAACGCGGTGCAGACATGGCAGGCAGGCGGAGCGACGGAAAGCTGATGGCGACGGCGGCAGCACTTACGCTTCCGCTGTGGCTGGGATCCTGCGCCCCCGCCGCCAACCCGCCCGCCGGCAGCGGTGCGCCGGCAGGCGCAACCACCATTGAACGATCCGGCCCCGCCCAGGCTCCCCTGGTCCCAATTCCCCGGCCGCAAGCACCCCCGCCGGCCGCCGGGGCGCCCCCCGAAGCCACCAGCCCATCCGCCGCTTCGTCCCCCGAGCCTTCAAACCACGCGTCCGGCGGGGCGGCGGGAACACCGGGTCGGATCCCGGGCACCGCTCCAGCGTCCGGGACGGCTGCCTCCGGCGGCGGTGCGGTACCGGGAACGGGTGCGGCCCTCGGGGCAAGCCCATCGCCTGCCCCGGAGCCCTCGGCGCCGCCGCCGACCGGGCCGGCTGCTGGCCGGTCCGCCGGATTCCAGACGGTGACTGCCTACTACGTACTGCTCGACGACGGCGGTGCCGGAGGTGTGCGCTTTGGCTGCAATGACAGCCTTTCCGGCGTCCGCCGCACCGTGGCCGGATCCACGGAACCGTTGGCCAACGCCATGCGCGCCCTGCTGGACGGAGCCGCAGAACCTGCGCCCGGGCTGTACAACTCCCTGTCCGGCTCAACCCTGACGTTCCTGTCCGGCACCTTCGACGGCACGGCCGTGACGGTCTACCTGTCCGGCTCGATCCGTCCAGCGGGGGTGTGCGACATCCCCCGCATCGAGGCCCAACTCACGCAGACTGCCGTCGCCTCGGTGGGCGCCATCCGCGCCGAGGTCTACGTCAACGGCGTGGGGCTCGCCGAAGCACTGCGCCTCAACTAGGGCGGTTGATCAACAGATGTTGCCTGATCGGCAACTGTCGGCTGTATCCTGTGGATGTGAGCTATGAAACACTTGATGCCGGCGCAGTGCAGCTACCGGCCGAAGCCATTGATGCCATCGAGCGCGCGGCCACGTCCGCACACCGCGCCGCCCATCCCCATGAGGCGCTGTTTTCGGAGCGCGCAGCCAACATTAAGCAATCAGCCGTGCGGGACGTTTTTGACATTTCGATGCGCCCCGGGCTCGTGTCCCTTGCCGGGGGCAGCCCATACCTGCAATCCCTTCCGCTTCAGCGGCTGGCCGCCACGGCTGCAAGCATCATCGCCGACGAAGGGCTCACCGCCCTGCAGTACGGCGGCGGGCAGGGCACGGAAGAACTGCGCACCCAGATCTGCGAGGTGATGGCGGCAGAAGGAATTCTGGACGCGCTCCCGCAGAACGTGGTGATCACGGCAGGCTCCCAGTCGGCCCAGGATGTGGCCACCAAGGTCTTCTGCAACCCGGGGGACGTGGTGCTGGTGGAGAACCCCACGTATGTGGGCGCCCTCAATACGTTTGAGGCCTACCAGGTGGAGGTGGCCACCGTGGAGATGGACGACGACGGCCTGGTGCCTGAGCTGTTAGAGGCCCGGATCGCCGCGCTTCAGACAGCCGGGAAGAACATCAAGTTCCTCTACACCATCCCCAACTTCAACAACCCCTCAGGGATTACCCTGGCGCAGGAACGCCGTCAGCGGGTTGTTGATATATGCCGGAACGCGAATATTCTGGTGCTGGAAGACAACCCCTATGGTCTCCTCCGGTACGACGGGAAACCGCTGGAACCGCTCCGCGCGGCCAACCCAGCCGATGTCATCTACATGGGATCCTTCTCCAAGATTTTTGCCCCTGGTCTTCGCATCGGCTGGGCATTGGTCCCGGAGCACCTCCAGCGGCGCTACTACCTGGCATCCGAATCTGTCACACTGTGCCCTCCGACGCTGAACCAGATGCTGGTGTCCGCCTACCTCAGGGACTATGACTGGAAAGGCCAGATCGAGACCTACCGCGGGCTTTACGCCGAACGATGCACGGCAATGCTCGGCGCCCTGGATGAACACATGCCCACCGGCACCAGCTGGACCAGCCCGGAGGGCGGCTTCTTCGTCTGGGTCACGCTGCCGGAAGGCGTGGATACCTATCCCCTGCTGCAGAAGGCGATCGACGCCGGCGTCGTCTTTATCCCCGGGGCTGCCTTCACCCCGTCTGATTCGCCGTCCAATAAGCTGCGGCTGGCGTTCAGCGCAGTGCCGCCCGACGCCATCAAGGAAGGTGTCCGCCGCTTAGCCCCGGTACTGCGCCAAGCCCTTGCAGGGCTGTAACGTTGGCCACACTGAGTGTGGCCAAGATTGATACTGAACAAGGAGTACAAAGCATGAGCGGAATTATTGTTGTCGGGGTTGACGGCAGCGGGACCGCCAAGAAGGCCGCCGAATCGGCCCGGGATCTCGCCGCCGCCGTGGGCGCCTCGCTGCACGTCGTCTCAGCCTTCGACAGCGACCGTACCGAGGTCTTCGGCTCGGGCAGCGACCAGTGGATCGTTTCCGACGCCGACGGTGCCGAGCATGTTGCCAAGACAGTGGCCGAGGCCCTGGCCGGTTCCATCAAGGTGACCTACTCGGCCGCCCGCGGCAAGCCTGCCGATGCGCTCATCAAGGAAGCCGAGCGCCTGGGCGCCAAGATGATCGTGGTGGGCAACCGGCGGATGCGCGGCATTGGCCGTGTACTGGGAAGCGTGGCCAACAGCGTAGCCCACAATGCCCCGTGCGACGTCTACATCGCCAACACCTACGACGCCGACTAACTGACAACGGGACACCATGCACCAGCCGCGCCGCGGCGGTGCGTGGTGTCCGTTCTCACCCCCTTTAAAGCCGGTTTCAGCACCCGGCAGGCGATAAAATGGAAGTGCCCTCAACGGAGCGGACAACCACTCTCCACTCCAGCCAAAGGGGCAGAGCGTCCTGCGCGGCGACTGGAAATTCTTCGCGGCCCTCTCAGGCGTGGCCCTGATCATCGGCGGCCTGACGTTCGCAACATCGGCTGCCTTGGCCGGCGCCATGGGCAGGAATCCCGAGATGGTCGAGATGCTGACGGCCTACTCCGCCTAGGGTTACTGACACTTAGGCTTACCGCTAAAGGAGCCAGCCGCGCAGGAGCCACCACAGGCCGGCCATCACCAGCCCGCCAAACAGCGATCCGGCCACCACCTGAGCCACGGTGTGCGCGCGGAGCACCACCCGCGACCAACCGACGGCTGGAATCAGCAGCACCAGTGGCAGCCACACCGGCCCCATCATCAGGACGGAAATAACTGCCACCGACGACACCGCGGCCGCGTGGCCGCTCATCTTCCAGAAGGGGCTCACGGCGGCCAACACGATGATGCCGGCGACGATGGCCAGCACCATGACCATCACGCTTCGCGGCGCACCGGCGGCTTGCAGCACCACCAGGCCTGCGACCACAGACCCTAGCGCCATCAGCAGAACGGGCGCGCGCTGTTTGCGGTTGCTGACGTGGTGGTCCGTGACCCTGCCCAGCCTCACGAGCACGAGGAGCGCGACCAACGGCAGCACGCACACAAACAAGGCAGCTAAGGCTCCATATCCGATGGTGCCGGGGAACCCGGCCTCGATCACTGGGCTGATCAGCAGCTGAATCGTCACCACCACCGGCGGCTGGAACACCTCTGTCAGCCATCTGGCTGTTCGGTTCCTTGCGCGAATGGCGGCCTGGTTCTCGGTTTTGATGTTCTTAGTCCCGGCGTCCCTAGTCCAGCAGCAGCGCCGGCTCCTCAAGGATGGCGGCGACGTCGGCCATAAAGCGGGCGGACAGGTCCCCGTCCACTACCCGGTGGTCAAACGAGCCGCCGAGTGTGGTGATCCAGCGCGGAATGACTTCGCCGTCCAGAACCCACGGTTTCTGCTTGATCGTTCCGAAGGCCACGATGGCCACTTCGCCCGGGTTGATGATCGGCGTTCCGGTATCGATCCCCAGCGCCCCGATGTTGGTGATGGTGAGCGTTCCGCCCTGCATTTCGGCGGGCTGGGTCTTGCCCGCCCGGGCGGTGGTTGCCAGGTTGTTCAGCGCCAGCGCCAGCTCCTTGAGCGACAGGTCCTGCGCGTCCTTGATGTTCGGAACCATCAGCCCCCGCGGGGTGGCCGCGGCGATGCCCAGGTTCAGATAGTGCTTGACCTGGATCTCCGCGGCGTCGGTCCCGTCCACGTTGTCCACCCAGGTGGCGTTGACGCTGGGGTTCCTGGCTGCAGCCCAAATGACGGCCTTGGCAAGGATCAGCAGCGGGGAAACCTTGATTCCCTCAAAGTCGCGTGAAGCCTTCAGCCGCTTGACGAATTCCATGGTCCGACTGGCATCAACATCAACAAAGATGCTCACGTGCGGCGCCGAGAAAGCCGACTCCACCATGGCCTTGGCCGTTGCCTTGCGGACGCCCTTGACCGGAATCCGTTCAATCCGCTGGTCCTGGGGCTTGCCTGCCTTGCCCCAGAACCCCTCGGCCTGATCCAGCTCTGCATCGCGTTGGGACTGGTAGCTGACCAGGTCCTCGCGCGTGACTTCGCCGCGCGAGCCGGTGGCCACCACATCGGCGAGGTCAATCCCCAGATCCCGGGCGATCTTGCGGACCGGAGGTTTGGCCAGGACGCGGTTCACGAGGCCAGTGATCGTTCCGCCGAGAGTGGGTCGGTTATCGACGGCTTCGGTGATTGCCTGGGCCTCGACAGGCTCCACCACCAGAGCGACGACAGGCTCGCCCACCGGGACCGGGGCGGCGGGTGCCGCCTTCCGGGGACGGCGCTTGACGGCGTCGGCCTTAGGGCCCGACCCCACCAGCGGACCGCCGGCCAGGGCACTGCCCGAGGTGCCGGCGTCGTCCGCGGGAAGCTTGCCGTACAACGGCTGGACCGGAGTCGCGGGGGCCGGGACATCGGCCGGCGTCGGGTCGCCGGAGACGGCGTCAGAGACGCTGATGATGGCGGTTCCGACGTCGATGGTCACGCCCTCGGGAACCAGCAGTTCGGTGACGGTGCCGGCGAAGGGGGACGGCAGCTCAACGAGCGACTTGGCGGTCTCGATCTCGCACAGGACGTCATTAATGGCAACGGTGTCCCCCGGCTTCACCTTCCAGGAGACGATTTCCGCCTCGGTAAGGCCTTCGCCCACGTCGGGCAGGTTGAACTTGTTCAGAGTCATGGTGTCCTCTTTCGCGGCAAGCGTGAGCGGGAAGCGTGAGCGGGAAAGGTGCCTGCGCCTAGTAGGCCAGGGCGCGGTCCAGCGCCTCGAGGATGCGGTCGATGTCGGGGAGGTAGTCTTCCTCGACTTTCGCCACCGGGTACGGCATGTGGAAGCCGCCCACACGGATCACGGGTGCTTCCAGCGCAAGGAACGCCCGCTCACTGACGCGGGCTGCGATCTCGCCGCCGATGCCGCCGAAGGTCGGTGCCTCATGCGCCACAACGAGCCGGCCTGTCTTCTTGGCGGACGCCGTGACGGTGTCGAAGTCGATCGGCGAAATGGAGCGCAGGTCGATGACCTCGATGCTGTGGCCGTCCTCGGCAGCGGCGTCGGCAGCGGCAAGGGCCACCGGCACGAGCGGTCCGTAGGCCACCACTGTGGCGTCCGTGCCCTCGCGGAGCACATGCGCTTTGAAGGGATCGGCCGAAGCGCCGGGCGAATCGGTGTCGACCTCGCCCTTGAGCCAGTAGCGGCGCTTGGGTTCAAAGACGATCACTGGGTCCTGGCACTCCACTGCCTGCCGGATCATCCAGTAGGCGTCGTGGGCGTTGGACGGTGTGATGATCCGCAGGCCGGCCGTGTGGGCGAACAGCGCCTCCGGTGATTCCGAATGGTGCTCAATGGAGCCGATACCGCCGCCGTAAGGGATCCGCACAACGACGGGAACGGTGAGGTTGCCGTTGCTGCGGGCGTGCATCTTGGCCAGCTGGGTGGTGATCTGGTTGAAGCCGGGGAACACAAACCCGTCAAACTGGATCTCGCAGACGGGCAGGTAGCCGCGCAGGGCAAGGCCGATGGCCGTGCCGATGATGCCGGACTCCGCGAGCGGCGTGTCCACCACACGGTCCGCGCCGAACTCCGCGAGGAGGCCGTCGGTGACGCGGTAGACGCCGCCCAAGGCCCCGATGTCCTCGCCCATGAGCAGGGTCCGCGGGTTGTTGTCCAGGGTGGCGCGCAGGCCCTCGTTAATGGCCTTGGCTATGGTCATGGTGGTCATCAGCGGGCCACTCCTGTCGATGCTTCATCGGGGTCCGCGCTGTCGCGCTCCGGCGTTTCGGCGAACCCTGCGCTGTATTCCTCAAACCAGGCCAGTTCCTCGGCCACCAGGGGGTGGGCCTCGACGTAGGTGTTGGCGAAGGCGGTCCGGATGTCCGGGGCCTCGAGGTCGTAGGTGGTCTTGCGGACATAGGCGGCGAGTTCGTCGCCGTCGGCCTTGACCTGTTCAAAGAACGCGTCATCGGCAAGTCCCTCGGCCCGCAGGTACTTTTCCAGGCGGTCAAGCGGGTCTTTGGCGCGCCACAGGGTTTCCTCTGCGGATTCCCGGTACTTCGTGGGGTCATCAGCTGTGGTGTGCGCACCGACGCGGTACGTGAACGCCTCGATCAGCACCGGACCGTTGCCCTCGCGGGCATGTTCGAGCGCCCACTCGGTCACGGCGTGGACGGCGATCGCATCGTTGCCGTCCACCCGGACTCCCGGGAAACCGTAACCCTTGGCACGGTTGGACAGCGGAATGCGGGTCTGCACCGAGCTGGGAACGGAGATGGCCCAGTGGTTGTTCTGGCAGAAGAACACCACCGGCGCGTTGTAGGAGGAGGCGAACACCATGGATTCGTGGACGTCGCCCTCGGAGCTGGCACCGTCACCGAAGTAGACCATCACGGCAGCCTTGGGCTCGGCCGGCCGGTCCTGCGCCCCATCCGCGGCGACTGCAGCGGCCGCGAGCTTCTGGTCCCGCTGGATCCCCATGGCGTACCCGACGGCGTGCGGTGTCTGCGCGGCGAGGACCAGGGTGTAGAGATGGAAGTTGGTGTCCTTCGGGTTCCAGCCACCGTTCGAGACGCCGCGGAACTGGCGCAGGAGCTCCGCGAGGTCCACATTGCGGGTCAGCGCCACGCCATGCTCGCGGTAGGTGGGGAAGATGTAGTCCTGCGGCTGGCTGGCCCGCCCGGAGCCGATCTGCGCGGCCTCCTGGCCGGTCAGCGGGACCCACAGCGCCAGCTGGCCTTGGCGCTGGAGTGCGGTTGCCTCCACATCAAAGCGGCGGATCTTGGCCATGTCAGCGTAGAAGCCACACAGCTTTTCACCGTCCAGCCGCTCGGCGTACGCCGAGAAAACCGGGTCTGTCCCCAGGGTCCCGTCAGGCGCCAGCAGCTGCACCATAGGCTCGGCCGGGTTGCCCAGTTGGGCCTCGGCCGCGGCCTCGAGCTGGTCGTCTGCCGCTGTCTCATCGAACTCGGTGGAGGGCAGATGTGTGGCGCCCATACCGTCTCCTTGCTTGCCGCATGCGGATGCATTTGCAATGTCGCTGGGATATATGCCACTTGAGGAATGCATTCCCCTGCTGGCATATATATTGGCTTACTGATCCTTACTTTATCTTCAGTAGGTGCCGCTCCTGATACATGTTAAGCGCTAGGAACGTCGTGGCGCCTTTGTATAGTTCGCACAGAGCTCGAGGAAGCGGCTGTTGGCCTCCGGCTCGCCGATGCTGACCCGCACGCCTTCACCGCCGAAAGCGCGTACCGACAGCGCCTGTGCGCCCGCCAGCTCGGCAAATTCTGAGCTGTTTTCGCCCAGGTTCAACCAGACGAAGTTGCCCTGCGCCTCGGGTACAAACCAGCCGAGTTCACGCAGCCCGGAGGTTACCCGGGTTCGTTCGTCCACAATACTTTGTACCCTTTCTACAACCAGCGGGTAATTCTGCAGCGAGACAATGGCAGCCTGTTCGGCGATCTGTGACACGGCGAAGGGCGTGGCGGCCACGCGCAAGTGCTGGGTCAATCCGGGGTTCGAGACGCTGTAGCCCACGCGGAGGCCCGCCAGCCCGTGCGCCTTGGAGAACGTCCGGAGCACCACAACGTTCGCGTATTTGCGGTACATCCCGATGCCGTCCACGCCATCGTTGGCCCGGACGAATTCCTGGTAGGCCTCATCAATAACCACCACGACGTCGGACGGGACCGCCTGGATGAACCGCTCCGTTTCGGCAGTGGTCAGGATGGGACCGGTGGGGTTGTTCGGGGTGCAGAGCAGGATGACCCTGGTGCGGACCGTGACGGCTGCAGCCATGGCATCCAGGTCGTGACGTCCCTCTGCCGTCAGCGGGATGCGGACGCTTTCCGCGCCCACCAGGCCCACGCTGATGGGGTAGGCCTCGAAGGAGCGCCACGCATAGATCACTTCGTCCGCTTTGCCGTCGTCGTTCTGGCCGGCGAACGTGGACAGCAGCTGGTTGAGGGCGCCGAGGCTTCCGGCGCCGGTGACCACGTCCTCGGCCGGCACCGCCAGGAACTCGGCGAGCGCCGCACGAAGCTTGCTGCTGAGCGGGTCGGGGTAGCGGTTGAAGTCCGTCTGGTTGGAAATGGCCTCCAGCACTGCCGGCAGCGGGGGCAGGGGGTTCTCGTTGGAGGAAAGCTTGTAGCTGGCCAGCCCATCCACGGCGACGGGAGGCTTGCCTGCGGCGTAGCGGGGAAGCCGGCCCACCACGGGGCGCGGCCGGATTTCGCCGGGCAGGATCTGTGATGAAGTCATGCAAACTAGCCTACTTCGCCCGAACGGCACGGGCCGGGGCGGGGCTCAGGGTCAGTGTGACAGCATGGGCGTATGCGCTCATTTATTGTTCGGGTCCTCATCAACGGGCTGGCCCTCTGGATTGCCAGCTGGATACTGCCGGGCTTGGATATCTCTACTTCGGCCACTACCGAGGCGGTGGCCAACACGGGCGTAATGCAGGGCACGGAGACCATTGGCCTCATTCTCGCGTACCTGTTCATCGGGTTAATCTTCGGCGTGGTGAACGCGTTTGTCCGCCCCCTGGTCAGCTTCCTGTCCTTGCCCATCACCATCCTCACGCTGGGCCTGTTCACCATCGTCATCAACGCCGCCATGCTGTATCTGACGTCCTGGCTCAGCAGTTACACGCCGGTGCATTTCACCATCGACTCGTTCTTTTGGACGGCGGTCCTCGCCGCCATTATTATCACGCTCATTTCGCTGGTGGCGGGCAGGGTGCCAGGCGGCCGCCGGCGCTAGACCGAATCGGTCAGCGGCGCTGCTCAACGGCGTCGCTCGGCATACCGGCTTCCTGACGATACCGGCCGGTCCGCTTCTGGCGGTTGCGGCGGGGATTGCGGCATGGGCGTCGGCTCCGGCCCGCGCACGCTCGCCGGCTCGGGGGGCTTCGTTCGCGTCAGTGCGAAGCGTGTGGCCGTTGCCGTGCCGCCGGCTCCCAGCACGCCGGCAAGAACCGCGGTTGACGCCATGAGGGAGGGATCGTCGCTCTCCGCGACGAGCCGCGCGCCTCCCGTGTAGTTGCTGAGCCGATGGCCCGGACCAATACCGAAATCGTCACCTTCAGGCGTGGTTACAGGGTTGTTGAGGGTCACCGTAACCCGGTTTCCAGCGTCCGTGTTCGGTGTGCCGTCAGTTCCGGGCACCCAATCCTGCCTGTGCTCCAGATGGAGAGCAGTGACGTCGGCGTCCGGAACAATGCCACCTACGGGGGACCCTGCCGTGAGCACATATTTCATGTCGTACTCGCTGAGGAACAGTTCGTCGGCGGCGAGGTTCATGGCATGGATTCCCCCTTGGCTGTAGCCGACGGCCACTACTGGCGATCCTTTCTCGGCGCCAGTGGCCCGCAAAGCTTCCAGCACGGCCGCGTTGACTTCCGCGGAGCGGTGACCCAAACCTTCAACGATGCCCGCTTCATCGAAGGGGTTGGCCCCGCCCAGTTCACCGCCGGCCTGCGTTCCGGGAATGACCACCACGTAGGCCTTCTGTCCCCCGTTATCCACCTCGATGACTTCCACGTAGCCCTCACCTCGCTCACCGATGACCCGCGCCCGTTCAAGCAGCGCGGCCAGAGAACCATCGAATTCAACAGACAGCGTCTCCTTCCGGTCCACCGTCACCGGACGCGGCTGCAGGGTACGGACGGAACTTCCTGCCGCGCCATTGAGCAAAGGAACGGCGGACGCGACGTGCCTGCCGGCCGCCATGTCTACCCCGAGTGCCACGAAAAAGCGTTCCGGCGAGACTGCCAGCAAGGCAGCCATGGCCAAGGGGCCAGTGGCAAGTTCCGCGACTTCCCTGTTTGGAACAAAGCCCAACCCGAGATCTACCGCTTGCCGACCGAGAGTTTCGGTGCTGGTCAGGCCGCCGCCCATACCGCGCGAGAATCCCGCCCATGCTTCCGCCGTCTCGTAGTCCCTTTTGCAGTCCCGTACCTGCTGGCTGATGCGCTGCAGCTCCGTCCTGACCGCCTGGACGCTCCACTGCGCCTCTCCGACGCCAATCAGGGCCGCCGTGCCGGTGGGACGCGCTTCGTCCTGGTACGGGCACAGGTCTTCCCAGATGCGGCGAACCTCCACTTCCACGGCAGCCAACTCCTCCGCAGCGGCGTCGAGCTTTTCGGCGCCGCCCATGAGTTCCTCCAACTGAAAACTGATTCCGCCAACGCCGCCCCTGATTTCCAGGCCCCCGTCCATGGCAGGCCCTGTCAGCTGTATTGGTCCGCCGCTGCCCGACGGCGTCACCTCGCCCATCAGTACCGCCCCGCTTGGTTGCCGGCCGAAGTTCCCACCGCCTGCGCATGGCGTCTCACCGAAGCCAATGCATCCTCGAGCCGCACGCGCGCAGTTCCAAGCGCCACCTCCTGGAGGGCTACCGAATTCCGGTATGCCCGCCCCGCGGGCGACTGCCAGTCCAGGAGGTGGATCTCGCGAAAGCCGCCGAGGACCTTTTCCACCCTCCCCAAGCAAAGGTCAACCCGGGCCGCCAACTGCTGAACCTCATAACCGCGGGACATGCATGCCGCCATGTCCGCTGCCGTCACGTCACTGCCCATGCCCGTTCCCCCTCCCGGGTACCCGTACGAATATCTGATCCGTCAATGACAATGTCTGAACCCCGACGCTACGGAAAGCCGCCCACACGGCGGAAGCACCGCCGTCGGCTATGTGGACAAGTCACGCCGCTGTTCACATCAGACGGACCGCTTAAGCGGCAGTGAAGAGTTCATGAAACAATCAGCACATGCCTGAAACTGCCGCCACAGCTGATACCCGCACGCCCTCCGGACGTCTGGCCCTCGCCGCGTCACCGGACCAGATCGCCCTGGGTCCGCTGGACGGCCGCTACCAGTCCGCCGTCGCGCCCCTCGTTGATTACCTGTCCGAGGCAGCCCTGAACCGTGACCGTGTGGCCGTGGAAGTCGAATGGCTCATCCACCTGACCAGCAACAACGTCCTCCCCGGCGCAGGCCAACTCACTGCGGAACAGCAGGAAAAGCTCCGCGCGATCGTCACCGAATTCGACTCCGCCTCGGTGTCCGAGCTGGCCGAAATCGAAGCCGTCACCGTCCATGACGTGAAGGCAGTGGAGTACTACATCGGCCGCCGCCTGCCCGCCGTCGGCATCGAGAACCTGACCGCCCTGGTCCACTTCGGCTGCACGTCCGAGGACATCAACAACCTCTCCTACGCCCTGGGCGTCAAGGGTGCTGTGGAGGACGTGTGGCTGCCCGCCGCACGCGCCCTCGTTGCCCAGATCAGCAAGATGGCCGAGGACAACCGCGCGGTCCCCATGCTGTCCCGCACGCACGGCCAGCCCGCTACGCCCACCACCCTAGGCAAGGAACTGGCCGTCATCGCGCACCGCCTGACCCGCCAGCTGGACCGGATCGCGAAGACCGAATACCTGGGCAAGATCAACGGCGCCACCGGCACGTACGCAGCCCACGTGGCCTCTGTCCCCGGCGCTGACTGGCAGCAGGTGGCCAAGTCCTTCGTCGAGGGCCTGGGCCTGGCCTGGAACCCGTTGACCACCCAGATCGAAAGCCACGACTGGCAGGCCGAGCTCTACGCCGACGTCGCCCGGTTCAACCGGATCCTGCACAACGTCTGCACGGACATGTGGAGCTACATCTCCATCGGCTACTTCGCCCAGATCCCCGTGGCCGGCGCCACCGGGTCCTCCACGATGCCGCACAAGGTCAACCCCATCCGGTTCGAGAACGCCGAGGCCAACCTGGAAATCTCCTCCGGCCTCCTGGACGTGCTGGGCTCCACGCTGGTGACCTCCCGTTGGCAGCGCGACCTTACCGACTCCTCCAGCCAGCGCAACATCGGTGTGGCATTCGGCCACTCCCTCCTGGCGATCTCCAATGTGGCCAAGGGCCTGGACCGCCTCGACGTTGCCGAAGACGTGCTCGCCGGCGACCTGGACACCAACTGGGAAGTCCTGGGTGAGGCCATCCAGATGGTCATGCGCGCCGAGGCGATCGCCGGCGTTGAAGGCATGGAAAACCCGTACGAGCGGCTCAAGGACCTCACCCGCGGCCAGCGTGTGGATGCCACCCGCATGCAGGAGTTCGTTCAGAGCCTGGGACTCTCCCCCGAGGCCGAGGCGCGGCTGCTCGCCCTCACGCCCGGCAAGTACACCGGCATCGCGGACCAGCTGGTGGACCACCTCAAGTAAGCAGCCCGGTGGTTGAGCGTATAGAACTACCGGCCATAAACGTACGACGGCGGCGCCGGGTCCTTTGAGGGCCCGGCGCCTTCCTTTTGGGTTGCGGTGGCCGCGCCCGGTTCGTTCCCGCCCAGTTGCCGGCCCGGCCACAGGCGTAGCACGGGCGACACACCGTGTCTTGCCACCCGCGGGCACCGGCAACTGGGCAGGAACGCACGACGTCGGACCGGCAGGCAGGCAGGCAGACGACGGATCTCGCCGCCGGATGCGAAACTGGAGTCATGAAGCTGCTCCTCATCCGCCACGGACAGACCCCCGGCAACGTACTCGGCCAGCTGGACACCGCGCACCCCGGGCCCGGGCTGACCGAGCTGGGCGAACGCCAGGCAGAGGCCATGGCACGGTCCCTGGCCAACGAGCAGATAGGCGCCCTATACGCATCAACGCTTCTGCGGACCCAGATCACGGCCGCCCCGCTGTCCCGGCTCCACGGGATTGAGGCTGAAGTCCTGGATGGACTGCACGAAATCGAAGCAGGGGCACTGGAGAAACTGACCGACCACGAGTCGCACATGCGATACATGGGGACAGTGTTCGCGTGGGCCGCCGGTGACTTGGACCGCAGGATGCCTGCCGGCCCGGACGGCCACGAGTTTTTCGAGCGGTTCGACGCCGCCATCAACCGGATTGCCGAGCGCGCGGCCAGCAATGGGGGCTCCGCCGTCGCGGCCGTGGTGAGTCATGGCGCCGCCATCCGCACCTGGACAGGGCTCCGCGCCGCCGGCGCCGACCATGAGTTCGCGGCCCGGCATGTCCTGTCCAACACCGGCATCGTGGCCTTGGAAGGGGACCCCGGCGCCGGCTGGAAGCTGATCCACTGGGACGGGAGCCCGGTGGGCGGCCTCGCTCTTGCGGATCCGACAGCCGAGGACCCCACCGGCACCCAGGGGTAGCAGGCAAGTTCTCCATCCCCTTACGCACAGGAAACACGGCGTTAATGGTGAGCTCGTATGCTTGATCTGCATCACCCTTCGGCGAAACGAGGCAGTCATGCAGACCAATCCGCGGCTCAACATCCGGTCCGTCACCTGGTCCAACCCCGTGGGCGCCGATCTGCGCAGGGCCCAGCAGGCAGAACTGGACGCCCGCTTCGGTACGCCTGACCACGAACCGGGGACCCCGCCGTCGGGCGCTGACTGTGCCGTGTTCCTGGTGGCGTACGACAAAGGCTCGGGACAGCCCGTGGGCTGCGGCGGGCTCCGGCTCCTGGACAGCGCCCAGGCCGAAATCAAGCGGCTCTACGTGCTCCCGTATACGCGCGGATCGGGCGTGGCCAGCTCCATCCTGGCTGCCCTCGAAGCCGAGGCACACAAGCAGGGCATCACACGCATCAAGGCCGAAGCAGGCTCGGCGCAGCCGGACGGCCGGAACTTCTACCAGAACTCCGGCTTCGAATCCGTCCCCAACTTTGGCGCTTACGTGGGAGTGGAGCATTCATACTGCTACGCCAAGTCGATTGACTCGCACAGCGCCGCCCACACTGCCATGGCCTGAGCCAAATCCGGGCGGCGGTCCGTTACACAACAACTGCCACCACGTAACCTGCGCCGCGGCACGCTAACCTCGCCATATGGAATCCACTGACATCACCTTCCGCACCCGCAAATGGATCCGGCCGGAGGACCTGAACGCCAACGGGACCCTCTTCGGCGGAAGCCTGCTGAAATGGATCGATGAGGAAGCCGCGATCTACGCCATCCTCCAGCTCGGCAACGGCCGCGCGGTCACGAAGTACATCTCGGAGATCAACTTCGTGAGCTCCGCGGTGCAGGGAGACCTGGTGGAAATGGGCCTGACCGCAACTCGCTTCGGCCGGACGTCATTGACCATGCGCGCCGAAGTCCGCAACATGATCACGCGCCAGAGCATCCTCACCATCGAAGAGATCGTCTTTGTGAACCTCAGCCCGGCCGGCAAGCCCGAGCCCCACGGCTACACCGAAATCACGTATGAGCGGGACAGGATTCCCACTCATCACCTGACCGAAACCCTCATTCAGGACTGACGACGGCGGGACGCGCCTTGCGCCGTCCGGCCCCCGCCTGCCTCCACAACATTCACCGCGCGTTTACGCGCTGTGCCCTGAATGTTCCGGCAATGGGGCCAGACTCGACAGCTGGGTTGTTTATCGAATCGATAGCTTTAAAGGCCCCCAGATGTCGTGCCCAGCTATAGGCTTGCCGGACAATGCTTCGAGACAAGTCCAGAAATGAGTCCTGATCGTGCGTAAATTGCAGACTTTGATGGCAGCCGCCGTCGCCGTTACCCTGCTGGCCGGCTGCGGCGCCGGTGCGGCAACCCCCGCCGCGTCCGGCGATCCCTCCCCCTCTTCCGGTGCTCCTTCCGGCGAAACGCTGGTGGTCTATACGAATTCCAATGGTGAAGGCCGGGGTGAGTGGTTGACCGCGGAGGCCGCGAAAGCCGGCTTTAAGGTCGAAGTTGTAGGCGCCGGCGGAGCAGACGCCACCAACAAGCTGATCGCCGAAAAGAACAACCCGATTGCTGATGTGGCGTTTGGACTGAACAACATGTACTTCGCACAGATCAAGGCCGCGGACGCCCTTGAGGCCTACAAACCGGCGTGGGCAGGCGAAGTTGACCAAGCCCTCGGTGACGGGGAGGCCTATTGGCCGCTGGTAAAGCAGGCCATCCTCCTGGGCTACAACTCAGACAAGGTCACCGCCGATGCCGCTCCCAAGGACTGGACGGATCTCTGGACCAAGGACGAATTCAAGGACCGCTACGAGCGGGTCACGGGCATAGGTACAGCCACGGCGCAGCTGGTGTTCGCCGGTATCCTCACCCGCTACAAGGACGACTCCGGTGACCTCGGCATTTCCGATGAGGGCTGGAAGCAGGCGGAGCAATACTTCCAGCACGGCAGCCCCGCGGTGCCCAAGACTGATCTTTTTGCCCGCATAGCCAGCGGCGAAGCGGACATGGGCCAGATGCCGTCCTCGATCATCGCCGAACGTGAGAAGACCTTCAAGGTCAACGTGGAGACCGTCAAGCCGTCGGTCGGCGTTCCCCTCGCCGTGGAGCAGGTGGCCCTGGTCAAGGGGACAGACAAGAAGGAAGAGGCGCAGAAGTTCATCGACTGGTTCGGCAGCGCGGACGTCCAGGGCGCCTGGGCCAAGCAGTTCAACTCGATGCCAGTGAACAAGAGCGCAGCAGCGCAGGCCAACCCTGACGTGGTGGACTTCTTCGCCGGCCTCAAGCAGCAGGACATTGACTGGGAATTCGTCCAGGAAAACATGGGCTCGTGGGTGGAGAAAATCGAGCTGGAGTACATGCAGTAATCGTCCCTACCCTCCCAGTCCCACTCAGACAGGTTTTGCCATGATCCGCTTGGTCAACATCGAAGTCACGTTCGGCGATTTTACTGCCATCCCCAACCTTGACCTCCATGTCAGGCCGGGAGAATTCTTCACCCTGCTGGGTCCATCCGGCTGCGGCAAAACGACGGCGCTGCGTACGCTGGCAGGGTTCATTGAACCCTCCAAGGGAACCGTGAACGTGGACGGGAAGAACGTCACGAAGCTGCCCAGCGACAAACGCCAGGTGGGCATGGTGTTCCAGAACTATGCGCTGTTCCCCAGCATGAGCATTTGGGAAAACATCGCGTTCGGCCTCCGGGTCCGAAAGGAGAAATCAGCCGAAAGCGACCGCCTGGTGCGCGACATCGCGCACCGCGTGGAGCTCAGCGATGAACAGCTGCATAAGAACGTGGCGGAGCTTTCGGGCGGCCAGCAGCAACGCGTGGCAGTTGCCCGCGCCCTGGTGCTCAAGCCCAAGATCCTGCTCCTGGACGAACCGCTGTCCAACCTGGACGCGAAGCTCAGGCACCAGTTGCGCCAGCAGCTCAAGGACCTGCAAAGCGAGTTCGGGATCACCACGGTCTACGTAACGCACGACCAGGATGAGGCCCTGGCCATGAGCGACCGGGTGGCTGTCTTCAACAAGGGCGTGGTGGAGCAGGTGGGCACACCCCAGAGCATCTACGACCAGGCAGCCACGGAATTTGTCTGCAACTTCATCGGTGACAGTTCCGCCCTCACTCGCGAGTTCATGGCCGAGGTGAACCGGATCTCCGGCGCCGGACTCAGCCTCGCAGCGAACTCTTACCTCCGTGTGGAAAAGGCGTCCCTTAACCCGCCCGCGAACGGCGGAACCGCCGTCGGCCTTTCCGGGAAAGTGGTGTCACGCACCTACCACGGCCTCCACAGCCGCTATGTTGTGCGCAGCCACGGCGCGGAGATCCGGCTGCTGGTCAAGGAGGACGGCGGTGTGCACCCGGCGGCCGGCGCCCCGACCACCCTTTACGTCCAGCCCAGACACATCCTGCAGTACCACCCGGACAGCGGCAGGGCGCTCGACAGACAGGACCAGGCAGTGTCCCTGCCATGAGCGCTCCGTCCGCCAAGAGTATGGTCCGCTCCCCGTTCGTCCTGATCGTGGGCGTGATCCTCACTTGGTTCATCGCGGCGTTCCTGGTGTGGCCCAACCTCAACGTCCTGATTGCCACGTTCTTTCCGGACGGCAGCTTCTCCGGCCGTGCCGCCGAAAAACTGTTTTCCTCGCAGCGGGCCATGAAGTCCCTGGGCAACAGCTTCCTGCTGGCCGTGGCCCTGTCCGTCACGGTCAACGTGGTGGGGATTTTCATTGTGCTGGTCACGCAGTACTTCAGGATCCGCGGGTCACGAATCCTGTTCCTGGGCTACGCCTCCACGTTCATCTACGGCGGGATCGTGCTGGCCGCAGGCTACAAGTTCATTTACGGGGACAAGGGCATCGTCACATCCCTGCTGGTGAGAGTGTTTCCCACTATGGATCCGGCGTGGTTCTCCGGCTTCTTTGCAGTCCTGGTAGTGATGACCTTCGCCACCACCACCAACCACATGCTGTTCGTGGCCAACGCGCTTAAAGGTGTGGATTACCAGACCATCGAGGCCGCCAAAAACCTCGGCGCGTCCGACTGGACCATTCTGCGCCGCGTTGTCCTTCCCATGCTCAAGCCCACGCTGTTCGCCGTCACCATCCTGTCCTTCCTCACCGGCCTGGGTGCCCTCAGTGCCCCCCAGGTGCTGGGTGGCAGGGATTTCCAGACCATCACTCCCATGATCCTGACCTTCACCAACAGCCCCACGTCCCGGGACCTGGCAGCCCTCCTTGCCGTCATCCTTGGCGTGGCCACCATGCTGATGCTCGCGGTAATGTCACGGCTGGAAAAGGGCGGCACGTACTTCTCGGTCTCCAAGGTTTCGTCGGCCCTGCAGAAACAGCAGATCAGCAACCCGTCGGCCAACGCCGTCGTCCACACCATCGCCTATCTGCTGTTCGCGGTGTACACGCTGCCGGTGGTGCTGATTGTGGTGTACTCGTTTGCCGACGGCGCCGCCATCCAAACCGGGCAGATCTCCTTCGGCAGCCTCACCCTGGACAATTACGCGCGGGTCCTGACACAGCAGTCGGGGCTCCGGCCGTTCATCATCAGCGTCGTTTACAGTGCACTCGCCGCCATCATCGCGGTGGTCGGGCTGCTGTTTGTGGCCCGGCTGCTGCAAAAATACAAGAACTGGGTCACCACGGTTTTCGAGTACCTGCTCCACATCCCTTGGATCCTGCCGTCGGCGCTCCTCGCCCTGGGCCTGATCATCAGCTACGACCACCCCAATCCGCTGGTGGGCGGTGCGGTGCTCACCGGCACCACAGTGATCCTGCTGATCGCGTTCGTGACCGTCAAGATCCCATTCACCCTCCGCATGCTCAAGGCATCTTTCGCCTCGGTGAACTCGTCACTGGAGGAAGCTGCGGCCATCATGGGTGCAAAGACCCTCTACGTGTTCCGCCGCATCCTCCTGCCATTGGTGCTTCCGGCCGCTGCCGCCATTACAGCCCTGAATTTCAACAGCATGCTGGACGACTACGACACCGCCATCTTCCTGGCCCACCCGCTGGTCCAGCCCCTTGGCCTGGTCATCAAGGCGAACACCGATGGCGCTGAAGGCGTAGCCGGCGTGGCCAACACGTTCGTATACACCGTGCTGCTGATGGTCATTACCGGATTGACGATGTACTTGGTCTACGGCCGGACCAGCAGAGGCCGCGCAACGCAGAAGCGCCCCCGCGGGATCCCGGCCGCGCCGGTTCCGGGTTCCTCGTTGGGCGACGTTTCGGGCGACAAGAAGCCTGCGGCTCCCGTGCGCTGACCGGCCGGCGGAACAGAGTCCGACGGCGGCGGAGCAACGTCCACGGGGCGGGCGGCAGCCGCGTGCCTGGGGCGTACGGCATAGGATCGATAGCCGGACCATTGAAAGGACCCTCGTGGCCAAGCTCTACTTCCGCTACGGCGCCATGAACTCAGGAAAGTCCACCGGACTCCTGCAGGCCGCCTTCAACTATGAGGAGCGGGGCCAGCGCGTCCTGCTCGCCAAGCCCGATGTGGACACCAAAGGCGATACCGACATCGTGTCCCGGCTGGGCATGACCCGGTCGGTGGACTTCCTGATCTCCGCCACCACACCGGTGCGCGAGCTCTTCGCCGCCCATGCCGCCGGCGATGACCCGGATGCCCTGCTGGAGCACATGGACCAGAAGCCAGTGGCCTGCTTTCTGGTGGACGAGGCCCAGTTCCTGACCCCGGACCAGGTGGATGACCTTTTCCGCATCGCCGTCCTGGACAACGTGCCGGTACTCGCCTACGGCATCAGGACAGACTTCCTGACCCGCGCCTTCCCGGGATCACGCCGGCTCATGGAGGTCGCCCACACGCTGGAAGAACTCAAGACCATTTGCCGGTGCGGACGCAAGGCCATCTTCAACACCCGGCGCGTCGGCAACGAGGTGGTGTTCGACGGCGACCAGGTGGCCATCGACGGACAGGACGTCTGGTACGAATCCCTGTGCGGCTCCTGCTACCTTGAGGAGTCCGGCGGCCGCCTGGGCTCCTGAATTTGTCCCCATCCGGCGCCAGATTACATCCGGGCGCAGCTTACATCCGGCTCGGCTCACATCCGGCGCACCCGCCGCCAGAGCGCAGGTGCCAGCACCACGGCAATGCCGACGGCCGCACCGATCACCGTCTCGACGATCCGGTCCCGGAGCAGGCTGGTGGGTGAGGCCGGCGCCACCAGCAGCGTGGAGATCAGGGCCAGCGGCGTCACGAAGACCTGCGCCAGCAAGTACTGGCGGGCGGCCGCGCTGACGGCCACATCGATCCTACGCCGCAGCCTGTTCCCACGATCGGAACGGCAGGGCAACGCCGCCGAAACACCTCCCTGTGATCCTTGAGGCATGAAGCCCACTGCGAGGAACCCTGCCGCGGCTGATTTGAGCTGTGAAGTCTGCGGCCTGATGCCGGAACCCACCAAGACCCGTCTGACCTTGGCCAACGTGGCCGTCATGCTCCCGATCGAACTGCTGGTCCACGCCCTGGTGGTGGAAACGCACCTGCCCTATCTTGCCAAGGTGCTGGTCCTCACGCTCACGGCCACCGTGCTGGTGATCTGGGTGGCGGAGCCCTCCGCCGCCCGGATGCTCCGCGGCTGGCTGCACGCGCCGGCACTCCGGCACCGCAGGAAGCTGGGCACCGCACCGGCGTTGTGGCGGGCGCGCACGGTGCTCCAGGACCACCCGGGGTCGCTGCAGAGAATCACCCGGGCGCTGGCCCGACTGGATACCAATATCCTCAGCATCCACGTCCACCCCGTTGCCGGCGGCGTGCTGGACGAGTTTGTGCTCTCGGCGCCGGGGAACCTCAGTGAACGGCACCTGCTGGAGGCACTGCACGACGGCGGCGGCTCAAGTTCGCGCGTTTGGCCTACCACCGCGCTGGCCATGGCGGACGGCCAGACGAAGGCGCTGAGCCTGGCAGCCAGGATCGCCGACGCCCCGGACGAGCTGCCGCTGGCAGTCGCCGAACTGCTTCGCGCCCGCATCCTCACCCCCGCAGAGGCCATCCTGGAAAGGGACGACGCCGGCACGCGCCTGAAGATCCCCACCGCCTGGCACGGACCCATCACCTTCGCCCGTCCCGGCGAACCGTTCACACCCGCCGAGTCCGCACGCGCGCACCGGCTCGCAGAGCTCGCTGAAATCCTGGCCCACCGGCCGGCGCCAGCACCCCACGCGTAGATCCCTGACAACTAGGCAGCGCTATCTGTTGTTGGGGCCCCAAAACGACAGCGCTGATATGTCTAGTCCGAGTTGGGTTACATCCGGATGGTCAGCGCGCCGGGCTCAATGGTCATCAGCACGTGCTTGCCGTCGCCTTCGTGGTCGCCGTCGAGCTGGTAATCGTCGTTGTGCTCCAGCGTGATCTCCACGGATTTACCCTGGTAGTACTCCACGGACGTGTCCTTGCCCCGGCCCTTGCCGATCATGCCGGCGATCACGGAAAACCAACCGAGTTTCCCCCTCGGGGCCAGCACCGCCACGTCCAGCAGGCCGTCATCCATCTTGGCGTCCGGGAAGATCTCCAGCCCGCCCTGGACCTTGCCGCAGTTCCCCACCATCACGCTTCGGACCCCGCGGTGCACTACTGTTTTGCCGTCGAGGACGATGGTTGCCTTCACGGGCTTGCCCGGCAGGTTCCGGATGCCGGCGTCCACGTAGGCCAGCCAGCCCACCTTGTCCTTGAGGTCCTCGTTGGTGTCGGCCATGATGGTGGCGTCGTAGCCCACGCCGGCCATGACTAGGAAGACCTGCTCCTTGTCCGGGCTATTGCGGGCAGCCCGGACCACGTCAATCTTCCGCTCGGTGCCCGCCAGCGCCCGGGCCATGGCACCATCAAAGTCGGTGACGTCCATGCCCAGGTTCCGGGCCAGGAGGTTGCCCGTGCCGAACGGAAGCAACCCCATAGGCACGTCCCCGCCGGAGAGGACCTCGGCCACGCACCGCACGGTGCCGTCGCCGCCGGCAGCAATAACGACGTCGGCCCCTTGCTTGAGTGCCTCCTTCGCCTGGCCGACGCCCGGGTCATCCTTGGTGGTCTCCAGCCAGATGGGCTCGCCCCAGCCATTCTCCGAGCAGTGCTTGGCCGCCAGGGCACGTACGTCGATGTCCACCGGCTTGGCAGGATTGATGATGATGGCCGGGCGCTTGAGGGAAGTGGAGCTGTTGGCTGTCATGGTGTCCTCTTGATGTGACCTGGAATGTGGCTGTCGGGAAAGCGTTAGCGGCGGTTCTGGATTTCCTGCGACCGGGCTTCCTGGTTCCGGGCATTGATCCGGGCCGTTCGGATGATGGTGAAGACGCCGATGGCATCAACCACGGCGATGACGGCGATCATCCAGTACAGGCCCTGCCCTGCCACGAGGACCATGCCGATCATGCCGGTGGCAATGGTCATGATGACCGGCAACAGCCAGACGGGGCGTGCCGGCCGGGCTGCTGTGGATGCGTCGGACGGGGTCTGCGGGCGGCTCATGGGCATGTCTCCTCGTGAAACTTTTCAGGGCGTGAAGTGTCAGGGTTGATCCTACGGCCAGCACGTTACAGCGCTTTCACGGCGCCCAGCACCTTGGCCAGGGAATCCTTGGCGTCGCCGAAGAGCAGGGAGGTCTGCGGCTCGTACAGGAGTTCGTTCTCGATCCCCGCAAATCCTGGCCGCATGGAGCGTTTCAGGAAGATCACCTGGCGGGCGTCGGCCACTTCCAGGATGGGCATGCCGTAGATCGGCGAGCCGGAGGACGTCTTCGCGGCCGGGTTCACTACGTCGTTGGCGCCCACCACCAACGCGACGTCGGCCATGCGGAACTCGGAGTTGATCTCGCCCATCTCCTTGAGCGATTCGTACGGCACGTTGGCCTCGGCCAGGAGCACGTTCATGTGCCCGGGCATGCGGCCGGCCACGGGATGGATGGCGAAGTCCACCTCGATGCCGCGGGCTTCGAGGGCCAGTGCCAGTTCGGCCGCTGTGTGCTGGCCTTGGGCCACCGCCAGGCCATAGCCGGGGACGATGATCACCCGCTGCGCATAGCCCAGGAGCACGGCCACATCCTCCGCGCTCGAGGACCTGACGGGACGTTCGCTGACGGCGGTGGATCCCGCCGTCGAACCTCCCTTGAAGGCGCCGAACAGGATGCCGGCCACGCTGCGGCCCATCGCGGCCGCCATGGCCCGGGTGAGGATGGTACCGGAGGCGCCCACCAGCGTGCCGGCCACCACCAGCAGCACGTTGCCCAGCACCACGCCGGACGCAGCGACGGCCAGGCCGGTGAAAGCGTTCAGCAGCGAGATGACGATGGGCACGTCAGCACCGCCCACCGGCAGCACCAGCAGTGCGCCCGCGGCCAGGCCCAGCACCATCAGCAGCACCGCGAGCGCCAGGGAACCGGTCAGGACGACGGCGACGGCGGTGCCCACGGCGGCGAGCAGCACCGCGGCCATCACCACGGGAAGGCCGGGAAAAACGACGGGTCGGGTGGTCATGAGTTCCTGGAGCTTGGCGAAGGTGACCCCGGAGCCTGCGAAGGACACGGCCCCCACCAGGAGGGTGAACACGATGGCAATCCGGACCCAAGGGTCGGCGGTGTGGCTGAGTTCCAGCAGTGCCACCAGGGCTGCGGCGCCGCCGCCCACCCCGTTGAACAGGGCCACGAGCTGCGGCATCTGGGTCATCTGCACGCGCCGGGCCACCGGCGCGGCCACCGCTGTCCCCACTGCGATGGCGCCGATGATCCAGGGGATGTTGTCCAGCCGGGCGGAAAGGAAGACCGTGACGACGGCGAGCAGCGCACCGAACGCACCGATGAGGTTGCCGCGGCGGGCGGTCCGGGGCGAGCTGAGGCCGCGAAGCGCAAGGATAAAGAACACCGCGGCGGCGAGGTAGAGGAGCGAGGTCCACACCGGATCGAGGAGGGTCACTTTGTGCCCTCCTTGCCGGTGGCTTCCTTGAGCGGGCCGCCCTGGCGGACGACGTCCTTGCGGGCACGGAACATGTGCAGCATCCGGTCCGTCACCACAAAGCCGCCCACCAGGTTGGCGGTGGCCAGCACCACGGCGAGCAGCGCCACGGCCAGGACCCAGGGGTCCGCGGCCTGGCCAGCCACGATGATGGCGCCCACCAGAATGATGCCGTGGATGGCGTTGGCTCCGGACATCAACGGGGTGTGCAGGGTGCTGGAGACCTTGGAAACCACTTCGAATCCCACAAACACCGCCAGCACGGTGACTGTCAGCAGGCTCATGCCGTCCATCAGATTCCCCCGTCGTTCTGGACCCTGTCGTTGCGGATCCCGTCGTTCTGGACCGTGTCGTTGCGGATCCCGTC
The DNA here is from genome assembly GCF_050156205.1 of Pseudarthrobacter sp. Y6. NCBI lineage: Bacteria > Bacillati > Actinomycetota > Actinomycetes > Micrococcales > Micrococcaceae > Pseudarthrobacter > Pseudarthrobacter sp. Y6. Next base: position 115,879 of record NZ_CP189574.1, read on the forward strand.
GTTCTGGACGCGATCGTTCTGGACCCGGGGTGCGTGGTCTGGCAGGGCGGGGACAAGTGCCGCCAGGGCCTCGGCCGTGGGCGGGTGCCGCACCGCGCCGTCGTGCGTGAGGCAGGCACCCGCGATTACCTCGTCGTCGAAATCGGGGGCAACGGTGCCGTCCCGGACCATCAGGGCGAGCAGATTGGCCACGTTCTTGGCATACAGCCGGGACGCGTCCTGCGCCATCGCTGACGGTGCATCCTTCAGCCCCACCAGGGTGACGTGGCCCTGTCCGTCGGCGGTGGGCACCAGGATGTCCTCGCCGGGAACGGCGCCCTCCACGTTGCCGCCGGACTCTGCGGCGAGGTCGACGACGACGGAACCGGGGCGCATGCCCTGCACCATCTGGCGGCTGACGAGAAGCGGTGCTCGCCTTCCGGGGACGGCCGCCGTCGTAATCAGGACATCGGCCACGGCGACGTGCGGGGCGAGGAGCTCACGCTGGAGGGCGCCGCGGTCGGCACTGAGTTCACGGGCGTAGCCGCCCGAAGCCTCAGCAGTTTCCAGATCCAGTTTGATGAAGGTGCCGCCCATCGATGCGACCTCGTCGGCGGAGGCGGGCCGGATGTCGTTGGCGGAGACGCGGGCGCCGAGCCGTTTCGCGGTGCCGATGGCCTGCAGCCCGGCAACCCCGGCGCCGAGCACCAGCACCCGGGCAGGCGGGACGGTGCCGGCGGCGGTCATGTACAGCGGGAAGAAGCGCGGCAGCCGGATGGCGGCTTCCAGCACGCAGCGGTAACCGGCGACCAGGGCCTGGGAGCTGAGCGCATCCATGGACTGGGCCCTGGAGATGCGGGGCACCAGTTCCAGGGCGAAGGCGGTAACGCCGGCCTCCACGAGCGCCTGCAGGGTGGCGAGTTCGGACGACGGCGAGGCAAGGCCAACGGTGACGGCGCCCCTCTTCAGGGCTGCCGCCGTCGGGGGTTCCAGCGGGCGGACGTGGACCAGGACGTTCAGTTCGCCGGGGTCCAGATCCTGAACGATGCGGGCGCCGGCGACGGCGTAATCGTGGTCCGAGTGGCCGGCGGCGACCCCGGCTCCTGCCTCGATCAGGACCTCCAGGCCCAGCCCCGCCAGCTGCTTGACCGTTTCCGGCGTGGCGGCCACACGCCGCTCACCCTCATGACGTTCCCGCGGTATGCCCAGTTTCAAACCGCCAACTCCCTTACCGACGTAGTTGGCTCGAGTCTATGGCGCCTTGCGCGAACTGGCAGCTAATTCCCTCAGATTCGCGTTTTGGGGGCATTTGCTGCCTGTTCGCGGCCACTGTGGTGCATCGGCGCCGGGCACTCTAGCGCCGGGCGGTCAGGTCCGCCGAGACGAACTGCGCGGTCGCCACGATTTCGCGGGCCACGGCGGCCAGGTACGCTTCCGGGTCCGGCTGGGCGGCCACCGACTGCGCCTGCAGTGACACGTTCACCGCGGCCACCACCTCTGTTGGCCCGTCGAATACGGGAGCGGCAACGGACATCAGCCCGATCTCAAGCTCCTGGTCCAGCAGGCACCAGCCCTGGGCGCGGACGGTGTCCAGCACCGCCAGCAGCTCGGGAACGGTGCCCAGCCCGCGCGGCGTCAACGGTTTGATCTCCGCCGCCGCCAGGTAGTCCTTAAGTCCTGCGGGCGGCAGGGCCGCGAGGAGCACCCTGCCCATGGACGTGGCGTAGGCAGGGAAGCGGGTGCCCACGGTGATGCCCACGTTCATGATGCGGCGCGTGGTCACCCGGGCGATGTAGGCGATGTCCGTGCCGTCCAGGACCGCTGCGGACGTGGATTCGCCCAGCTTGAGGGACAGCTCCTCCAGGTGGGGCTGGGCCAGCTGGGGCAGGGACAGCCCGCTGAGGTAGGCGTAGCCGAGCTGCAGGACCTTGGCCGTGAGCGCAAACGTCTTGCCGTCGGTCCGGACGTAGTCCAGCTCAACGAGGGTGTGCAGGAAGCGCCGGGCCGTGGCTCTGGTCAGGTCCGTCCTGGCCGCCACCTCGGTGAGGGTCATGACCGCGTGGTCCGTATCAAAGGCCCGGATCACGGCCAGCCCGCGCGCCAACGACTGCACATACTGGTCGCTAGCCTGCGGGGCGGCCCGTGAGTCTGCAGGTGCGTTGGTCATGGTTACCAATCCTATTTGGCGCGAGCCTATTTGGCGCGAGCGGACACTTGCGGCCCTCCCGACTGGCGCGAGCGGACACTTGCAGCCCTTGGAACGCCGGGGCTAGGGGCTTAAGTGTCCGTTCGCGCTGGTGAAGGTGGGGTTAGGGCGCGACGGCGGCGGCTACTTTGAGCGGGACGGGCACCAGTTCCTGGAGCTCCTCGAGGGTGCAGCCGAACGTCTCGCGGACGGTGACGCCGTCGGGCCCGATCAGGAAGACGGCCTTGTCCGTGTACACGCGCGTCACGCAGCCCACGCCGGTGAGCGGGTACGTGCACGCTTCCACGATCTTCGAGGCGCCCTCTCGGGTCAGGAGCGTCATCATCACAAACACGTCCTTGGCGCCGGTGGCCAGGTCCATCGCGCCGCCCACGGCGGGGATGGCGTCCGGGGCGCCGGTGTGCCAGTTGGCGAGGTCGCCGGTGGCCGAGACCTGGAAAGCGCCGAGCACGCAGATGTCCAGGTGGCCGCCGCGCATGATCGCGAACGAGTCCGCGTGGTGGAAGTAGGACGCGCCCGGCAGTTCCGTGACCGGAATCTTGCCGGCGTTGATGAGGTCGCCGTCGATCTCGTCGCCCTCAGCCGCGGGGCCCATGCCCAGCATGCCGTTCTCCGTGTGGAGCGTGATGTTCTGCCCCGGCTTGAGGTAGTTGGAGACCAGGGTGGGCTGGCCGATGCCGAGGTTCACGAACGAGCCCGGCGCGATGTCCCGCGCCACGAGTTCAGCGAGCTGATCTCGGCCCAGAGGCTTGTCGCTGGTCTGAATGCTGGCCTGGCTGTTGGTCTGTGCGCTCATGGTCAGGCCACCTTCACGATGCTGTTGACGTAGATACCGGGAGTGACGATGTTTTCGGGATCGAGGCCGCCGGTGGGGACAATCTCGGACACCTGGACCACCGTGTGCTTGGCGGCGGCGGCCATGATGGGACCGAAGTTCCGGGCGGTCTTGCGGTACACAAGGTTCCCCACGCCGTCGGCCTTCAGCGCCTTGATGAGCGCGACGTCGGCGTGGATGGGGGTCTCGAAGACCTGTCCACGGCCGTCGATGATGCGCGTTTCCTTGCCCTCGGCCAGCATGGTGCCGTAGCCGGTGGGCGTGAAGAACCCGCCGATACCCGCACCGGCGGCGCGGATCCGCTCGGCCAGGTTGCCCTGCGGCACCAGCTCCAGCGCGATCTCGCCGGCGTGGAACTTGGCGTCGAAGTGCCATGAATCAGACTGCCGAGGGAAGGAGCAGATCATCTTCTTCACCCGGCCCTCCTTGATCAGCAGCGCCAGGCCCTGATCGCCCTGGCCGGCGTTGTTGTTCACCACGGTCAGGTCCTGGGCGCCGCAGTCCATCAGCGCGTCGATCAGTTCGAACGGCTGGCCGGCGTTGCCGAACCCGCCGATCATCACGGTGGAGCCGTCCTTGATACCGGAGACGGCCTCGTTTACTGAGTCAACAAATGTCAGCATTCCCTATGCCTTTCCTGTGCTGGTGCCGGTACCGGCCGTTACGTTTTCGAGGACGACGGCGAGGCCCTGGCCCACGCCGATGCAGATCGCGGCGACGCCCCAGCGCTCACCGGAGGCCTGCAGGCTCCGGGCAAGCGTGCCCAGGATCCGGGTGCCGGACGCGCCCAGCGGGTGGCCCATGGCGAGGGCGCCGCCGTGCCTGTTCACGATCGAGTGGTCGATGCCCCAGGCGTTGATGCAGGCCAGGGACTGCGCAGCGAACGCTTCGTTAAGTTCGACGGCGCCCACCTGGTCCCAGCCGATGCCCGCCTTCGCGAGGGCCTTGTTCGCGGCCTCCACGGGGGCGTAGCCGAAGAACTGCGGATCGTTGCCGTGCGCGCCGCGGCCTGCAATGCGGGCCAGCGGTTCGAGCCCCAGCAGCCCGGCGGCGGCTTCGGATCCGATCCAGGCCGCGGAGGCGCCGTCGGACAGCGGGGAGGCGTTCCCGGCGGTGACGGTGCCGTTCTCGGTCCGGAAAACGGTCTTGAGCCCGGTGAGCTTCTCGGCCGAGGAGCCGGCGCGGATGCCTTCGTCACGGACCAGATCCGTGCCGGGAACCGGGGCGACGAGGTTGTCGTAGAAGCCTTCATCCCACGCGGCGGCGGACAGATTATGGGAGTTCGCGGCGAACTCGTCCTGCGCCTCCCGGGTCACGCCGTACTTCTCGCGGAGCCGTTCGGTGGCCTCGCCCAGGGAAATGGTCCACTCCTTGGGCATGGCCTTGTTCACCAGGCGCCAGCCCAGCGTGGTGGAGGCCAGGGTCATGTCCCCGGCCGGGTACGGCTTCTCCGTCTTCGGCAGCACCCAGGGGGCCCGGGACATGGACTCGGCGCCGCCCACCAGCATCAGCTCAGCGTCGCCGGCGTTGATCTGGCGCGAGGCGATGATCGCCGCGTCCAGCGAAGAACCGCACAGCCGGTTCACCGAAGTGCCCGGGATCGAGACCGGCAAGCCGGCGAGCAGCGTGCCCATCCGGGCGATGTTCCGGTTTTCCTCGCCCGCGCCGTTGGCGTTACCAAAGACGACCTCATCAATGCGCTCCGGGTCCAGACCAGGCGCGCGCTTCACTAATTCCTTGATCACGTGCGCGGCCAGGTCATCCGGGCGGACGGCTGCGAGGCCGGAGCCGAACTTCCCAAAGGGGGTGCGTACGGCGTCGTAAACAAATGCCTGGTTCAAAATGCTCCTCTGATTCTGTGTGCCCAACTAGCTAGCAGTAAACGTCGTCATTCACGCGAATGACGACGTTTAATGCGAGTCAGTTGGGTGGGTGGGGTCCACTTCGGGATTGTCCAATTCCTGGAAGACCTGCTGGGCGGTCTTGAAGGCCGTGTTGGCGGACGGAACACCGCAGTAAATGGCTGTCTGGAGCAGAATTTCCTTGATTTCGTCCCTGCTCAGGCCGTTCGTGATGGCCGCGCGGATATGCATGGCCAGCTCTTCCCAGTGCCCGTGCGCCACCATCGCAGTGATGGTCACCGCCGAGCGCATCTGCCGTGAGATGCCCGGCCGGGTCCAGATGCCACCCCACGCGATCCGCGTGATCATGTCCTGGAAATCCTCAGTGAACTCGTCCTTGTTGGCGTTGGCCCGGTCCACATGCGCGGCGCCCAGCACTTCGCGGCGGACCATCATGCCGCCGTCGTAAATCGCCTGGCTGGTGGCACCCGGCTGGACCACGCCGTTCCGTTCTGCGCCGTTCACTTGACTGCCTCGCGGGATTCGCTCCAGGTGATGAGGGTCCGCAGCAGTTCGGCGACGTGGGCGGGCGCCTCGGCGGGCGCCAGGTGTGCCACTCCCTCCAGCGTCACAGCATTTGCCGTGCCGCCGCCGGCGGTAATCCCATCAACGGTTTCCTGAGCCATCGACGGCGGCGCTACAGTGTCCGCCGCTCCGGCCACTGCCTGCGTGGGGACGGTGATGCTGCCGAGTTCGTCACGGACGTCAAAGCCGGCAAGCGCTTCGCAGCAGAAAGCGTAGCTGAAGCGGTCGGTGTCGCGGAGGGCGTGCAGGAGCCGGCTGCTCCGCTCCGGTTCACGGTCCATAAAGCCCGGCGCAAACCAGCGCTGCGCGGAGCCTTGGATCATCACGGGAGTGCCCTGGCTGCGCACGGTTTCAGCACGTTCCAGCCATGCTTCGGGGGTGCCGATTTTGGCACCGGTGCACTGGACGGACAGGCTCTTGAGGCGTTCCCCGTGCTTGATGCCCAGCTGGAGGCCGGTGGCTCCGCCGAGCGAAACCCCGGCGTAGTGGAAAGATTTGCCCGGGGCGATCGAGTCCACCAGGTCCACCACTGAATCCGCCAGCCCGGCGATGTCGAATGTCTCCGTGGCAGCGGGCGAGACGCCGTGCCCGGGCAGGTCCCAGGCCACCACGTCGTAGTCGTTGCTGAGCAGGGCGGCCGCCTCGGACCACAGGACGGAGGACGTACCCAGGGAGGGGCCCACCACCAGCAGCGGACGTTCGCCAAGGGCCCGTTCGGGCGAAAGCAGAACAGCCTTCAGGGTCGGTTTAGCCACGGCTGGCTCCGTTCTGGTCGGGGTCTGCTGATGACCCGGGGTGGGCAGGTAACTGGGTGAAGCGGCAAAAGTCGGGGTAGGCGGCCAGGATGCGGCGCGAGATCTCGGCAGCCTGGCCCAGGTAGCGGGCCGGTTCAAGGAGTTCCGCCAGCTGCCCGTCGGAAAGCGTCTCCGCCGGGACGGATTCGCGGAGCAGCCGGCGGTAGGTTGCGCCCTGGTCGGCTGCGGGCGCCTGCAACGTCTGGTCCACCACGGCCTGCAGCTGCTCCTTGCCGCTGCGGCCATCCTGTTCGGCCAGCAGCGGGGCGACGGTGGCGCCCACCCCTTCGGCCAGGAGCAGCGGTCCGGCAAGTTCCAGGTTGCGGCGCATGGCGTCGGGAAAAACCTGCAGGCCTTCGGCGAGCTCCCGGAGGTGCCCGGCCGCGCCCAGTGCCAGACGGAGAAGCTGGCGGAGGGCAGGCCATTCCGTGTGCCAGGCGGCGTCGGGGCGTTCGTCGTTGAAGTTGGCTGCGGCCAGGTGCAGCTGGGCCACCAGCTGGGGCGCCTGGAGGGCGGCGCTGCGGATGAGGACCGACAACACCGGGTTCTGCTTCTGCGGCATGGCCGAGGAGACACCGCGTCCGGCGGCGCGCGGTTCTGCGAGTTCGGCCACCTCGGGCCGGCTCAGGAACAGGACGTCGATGGCGATCTTCCCGGCGGCGTCCAGCACCGAGGCCAACGCGTGTCCGAGGGACGTGACAGCCAAACGGTCCGTGTGCCAGGGTGCCGGTGCCGTGCCGAGGCCCAGCTGCGTCGCCAATGAGTCGGCCAGGTCAAAGGGGTTGGTGGCCGAGCCATCAGTCAGTACGGTTCCGGCGGCCAATGTTCCGGCCGCCCCGCCGAACTGCACCGGGAACTGCACGTTGCCCAGCTGCCGTCCTGCAGCTGCCAGCCCGTGGAACCACTGCGCCGCCCGCAGCCCAAATGTAAAGGGGAGGGAGTGCTGGGTCAGGCTCCTGCCCACGCCCAGCGTGTCCGCATGCTGTTCCGCCAAGGAGGCGAGCGCCGCCGTCGTGCATTTCAGGTCCGCCAGCACCGCCTCAACGGTGTTGCGCGCGAGCAGCATCAGGGCCGTGTCCAGCACGTCCTGGCTGGTCAGCGACGTATGGACCGCCTTCACTGCGCCGATGCGGGCGCCGTCCAGCGCCGTGACGTGCTTCCGCAGGTCTCCGAGCAGCGGGATGACGGGGTTGCCGCCGCCCTGGGCCCGGAGCGCGATGTCTGCTGCGTCGTAGCGGCCCGCCTCGGCGGCGGAGGCCACGACGGCGGCGGAACCGGCGGCCGCCAGGCCTGCCTTCTCCAGCACGGCGGCCCAGCCGGACTCGACGGCGAGGATCGCCGCCAGTACCGCGCGGTCACCGGTCAGCGCCGTCACCAGGGGCGACGCCGAGACGGGACTGAGCAGGCCGACGTCGCCGTCCGCGGCGGTTTCGAAGCGGACGGTACCTCCCGTGCCGGGGGTCTCCGTCACTGGAAGTCCAGGAAGACTGTTTCGCCGTCGCCCTGCAGGCGGATGTCCCACGTGAGTCCGCCGTCGGGATCGCGGCGGGCAATGAGGGTCTTGCGGCGGTCCGGGTCCAGGGAGCTGAGCAGCGGGTCCTTGGCGAGGGCTCCCTCGTTTTCCGGCAGGTACACGCGGGTGAACAGCCGGTTCATCAGGCCGCGGGCAAACACGGCCACGGAGATGAAGGGTGCGGCGCCGGACTCGGTGGGACCCGGGTTCACGGTGGTGAACGTGTACACGCCGGAGTGGCCCACAGACGCGCGGCCCCAGCCGGTGAACGTGTAGCCGTCGCGGACCAAAGAACCGGTCTGCTGCACGATCCTGCCGTCGGCGTCGGGCTGCCAGATCTCCAGGATGGCGTCCGGGATGGTTTCCCCGGCGCCGTCATAAACGGTGCCCTGGAGGCGGAGGGAGCCGGGCGAGCCGGGCGCCAGGAGTTCGTTGTCCTTCTCGAACGGCAGGGCATAACCGTAGAAAGGGCCAACGGTCTGGCCGGGTGTGGGAACAAGCTTGGTGGTTGTGCTCACGTTATTCCTCGTCTCCTGCTGCGCCGAGCGCCTCGTTTTCGGTCCAGGTCCGCTTGGAGCCGGTGAGGACGATGTCCCAGTTGTAGCCCAGGGCCCATTCGGGCTCGGTCAGGTTGTGGTCGTACGTGGCCACCAGGCGGTCGCGGGCGTCCTGGTCCACGATGGACTGGTAGATAGGGTCCAGCGGGAAGAGTTGGTCGCCGGGGAAGTACATCTGGGTGACGATCCGCTGGGTGAACTCCGTGCCGAACATGGAGAAGTGGATGTGGGCCGGGCGCCAGGCGTTGACATGGTTCTTCCACGGGTAGGCGCCGGGCTTGATGGTGGTGAACCGGTACGAGCCGTCCGGGCCGGTGATGCAGCGGCCGACGCCGGTGAAGTTGGGGTCCAGGGGTGCGGGGTGCTGGTCGCGTTTGTGGATGTAGCGGCCGGACGCGTTGGCCTGCCAGATTTCCACGAGCTGCCCGGCTACGGGGCGGCCGTCGCCGTCCAGGACCTTGCCGGCCACGATGATCCGCTCGCCCTGGGGTTCGCCGTTGTGCTGGATGGTCAGGTCCGCTTCCAGGGCGTGCACGTCCTGGTGGCCGAACGCCGGCGAGTAGAGCTCGATGGTTTCCGGGTCCGCGTGGTGCAGGCTTTTGGTGGGGTGCCGCAGGATGCTGCTGCGGTAGGGCGCGTAGTCCAGCCGGGGCTGGGTCTCGGCCGGGGCGCCGTCCTTGAGCGCCCGCGCGTAGGCATCGCCCATGGCGTTTATCTCTGCACTGAGATCCTGCTGTGTCTCCACTGCGGCCTCCTTTCTCTGGTTGTTGCTGCTGGTGTTGGTGGTGTTGCTGAGTGGTTCAGGTGGTTTACCGGTGCTGCAGGTGGTCGTACTGGACTGCATGCCGCACGGGGGCGTTGGGGGCCCCGTAGCCGTCGTAGGCGCCGCGGCGTTCCACCATTTCGAAGAACACACTGCCCACGGTGGCGGTGTAGAAGTGGAGGAATTCGCCGTCCACGTCCCGGTCGTACAGCAGGTTCAGGTCCTGCAGCGTGGCCAGGAACTCCGGCGCCAGCCCGAAGCGTGCGTCCAGGTCCTCGTAATAGTTGGCCGGGATCTGCAGGAACTCCAGCCCGCGGGCCTCGCAGTCCCGGGCGGTGGACACCAGGTCATCCACGGCGAAGGCGATGTGTTCCTGGTAGGTCTTGCGCTGCTGATTCAGCGGCGCCAGGTTCAGCACCAGCCGCACGGCGCGGTCCCCGGTGGCCATGACCTGCGAACGGATCAGGCCGGTGGGGCTGGGCACCTCCGCGAACGGCTGGGGCTCCAGGGCCAGGGCGCTCGTGTAGAAGAGGACGGCCTCGTCGAAATGCTGCCACGGCTGGGCCAGGTTGACGTGGTCGATCACGGCGGAGGGTCCGGCGGCGGGCTTTTCCAGCCCCTCCCCGAACTCACGGGTCCAGGCCGCGGTGCCGTCGGAGGTGCCCTGGCACAGGAAGACCTCGGTGGAGTCCGGGGCGGCGAACCCCTGGAACACTTCCTCGTTGGCCTGGCTCTTGCGCGGGACCGCGGGGGCCTTCAGCTGCTGGGCCCGGGCGGAGGCAATCACCGGGGAGTCGACGTCGAACCCCAAAGCGGCGATGGCCGGTGAGGCATCCTCCGCTGATGTGTCCCCCTCAAGGCGGGCGGCCTCGTTGACGATCACCCGGGCGTGGCCCATGCTCCAGAGCTGCACGGCCTTGGTGCGGTGCCGGCCGTTGAACTCGAATCCCAGCTGGCCCAGGACGGTTTCCAGGCCTTTGGTGTCCGCCGCCCTGACTTCGGCGAAGTTGTAGCCGGCCGGTTCGGTCACCTGCGGGAGCGTGGCCAGTTCCATCGGATAACGACGGCGGCCGGGGGCTTGGGTGCCACCGGAAGCAGTGCCACCAGCACCACCGCCGGTCCCGCCGTCGGAAGCAGCATCCAGCCACTTGGCGCTCTGTTCCTCCAGCCAGATGAGTGACCGCATGGCGTCGACGGCGGTGCGCTCCACGTCCGACTGGCGGAAGACGTCGTTGAAGATCTCCAGCGACACCGGGCCGCTGTACCCCGCCCGGACCACGTGGCCCATGAACTTGGCGAGCTCGAACTGTCCCTCGCCCGGGAACACCCGGTAGTGCCGGCTCCAGGAGAGGACATCCATGGAGAGCTTGGGGGCGTCTGCCACCTGGACGAAGAAGATCTTTTCCGGGTTGAAGGCCTCGATGGGGGTGGTGTCCCAGTTGCGGGACAGGATGTGGAAGGAATCCAGGCACGTGCCCAGGTTGGGGTGGTCCACGGCTTCCACCAGCTTGTGGGCATGCTCGTAGTCGTTGACGTATTTGCCCCAGGCCAAGGCCTCGTAGGCCACTTTGACGCCATGGTCCCCTGCCAGTGCAGCCAGTTTGCCGAGCTGATCAACCCTGAGGTCGTCGCTGTCGATGCTGGCCGTGGCCACGTTGGAGCAGACCAGGATGGTGTCCATGCCCAGCCGCGCCATGAGCTTGAATTTGGCTTCGGCGCGCCGGAGGTTGGCGGCCAGGAGGTCTTCGGACACGCTGTCGAAGTCGCGGAACGGCTGGTAAAGATCCAGCGTGAGGCCAAGGTCGGCCGCCATCTTGCGGACGTCCTCGGGCGTGAGCGGCGACGTAACCAGGTCCTGTTCGAAGATTTCGATCCCGTCAAAGCCGGCGATGGCGCAGGCCTGCATCTTTTCCTTCAGGGTGCCGGAGAGGCAGACCGTGGCGATTCCGGTGCGCATCAGGCAGCCACCTCTTCCTTGGCCACGAGCTCCAGGAAATGGCTGCGCATGCGTTCCGCGTCGGCGTCCAGCCCGGTGAAAATCCGGAAGGAATCCGCGGCCTGCCCCACGGCCATGCGGCCACCGTCCAGGACCTCGCAGCCTTTGGCGCGGGCGCCGCGGACCAGTTCGGTATCGATCGGGCGGTAGACGATGTCCGCCACCCAGTGCCGGGTTTCCAGCAGGTCCAGGTCCAGCGGGACACCCGGGTGGGCGGCCATGCCTACCGGCGTGCAGTGCACCAGACCGTCGGCCAGCAGCATAAGCTGCGGCAGCTCCGCCGTCGTACGCGCTGTGACGGTGCTGCCCGGGAACAAGCCCGCCAGCTCTGCGGCGCGTGCCGCGCACCGGGCGGGGTCCACGTCCACCAGGTCCAGCGCCTTCACGCCGGCGGTCAGCAGGGCGTAGGCAACGGCGGAACCGGCGCCTCCCGCGCCAAGCTGGACAACGCGGTCCAGCCGCGCACCCGGAAGGCCTGAGCCAAGCGCGGCGGCGAACCCGGAGTAGTCGGTGTTGTGGCCGATGAAACGGCCGTCCTCGATGACGACCGTGTTGACGGCGCCGAGCCTGAGGGCATCCGGCGAGACCTCGTCCAGGTGCGCCAGGACGAGCTGCTTGCACGGATGGGTGATGTTCAGGCCGTTGAAGCCCAGGCTGCGGGCACTCTTGAGCAGATCCCCCACGGCGTCGCCGGAAAGTCCGAGCTCCAACAGGTCAATGGGGCGGTAGAGGTAGCGCAGGCCCTGCACATCGCCTTCGCGTTCGTGCATGGGGGGAGTAAGTGACGGCATCACGCCGTCGCCGACCAGTCCCACGAGGTAGGACTCAGTTCGATTGCTCATCCGGGCAGCTCCTTTGATACGGCACCCGGCGGGCGGCGGCGCTCGAAGCGTCCGCGGCGGGTCGGGTGATAGGGATTACAGTACAACACTTGTTCACTTCTCGCACGCTTGTTCTACATACGAACATTTGGAGGCTATTTACCGTTGCGGCAAGCGCGCGGCCAGCTCGGCCGCGGCGTCCTGCAGCAGGGGCACGTGGGCCAGAAGCGCTTCCACGCTGAGGCGGAACACGGGAACGGCGGTGGCCAGTGAGGCGAAGGCGTGGCCCTGCGAATTGAACAGCGGTACCGCCACCGCGCGCATGCCGTTCTCGTTCTCCTCGTCCATCACGGCATATCCCTGCCGGCGGACCTTCTCGATCTCCGCACGGAAGGCGGCACGGTCCGTGATGGTGTGTTCGGTGAGGGGTTCCAGTTCGAGCTCCTCAAGCAAGGCTTCACGTTCAGTGTCATCGGTAAAAGCCACCAGCGCCTTGCCGACGGCTGTCGCGTGCAACGCGCCCAGATGCCCGGGGTCGCTGGTGACCCGGAATGTCTGCGGGCCGTCCACCTTGTTGACCGTGAGGTGGTGGTGGCCGTCGCGGACACTGAGGATGGTGGCCTCCCCCGTCTGCTCGGTCACGCGGCGAAGGACTGGCAGTGCCGTGCCCGCAAATCCGTGATGGTTGGAGACCCGCTGGCCGAGCTGGAAGATGCGCAGGCCCAGATGGTAGCGGCGGCCGTCCGGCTCATAGTCCACAAATCCGTCCCGCGTCAGGGATCCCAGGAGGCGGTAGGTGGTGCTGAAGGGGAGATCGGCGCGGCGCGAGATCTCCGCAGCGCTGGCGCCACGCGGTTCGTCACCCAGGAGGACAAGCAGCCCCAGAGCCTTGCCCACCATGTCCGTACGGTCACCCTTGGGCGTCTTTGGCTCAGCGCCGGCGTCAGTGGGCGCTGTGGTTTGATTCACACTCATACGACGATGTTGCCACATCGTGGGAACTATTTCTAGATGGTGATTATTTTCTTGACAAGTGACTGCGCTCACAGCCATCATTGCTGTATCGCACAAGTAGCTCTCACCATGTGGCTACTGGCCTGGGTCTTTCAACGGACTCCAGCCGCACCGCACCAGCTCCACTCAGGCCGCTGCGGCTGCGACCCTCCAGATCCATCCGCGACAACGTCGTCACACATAAGGAACTCCATGAGCCAGACACTTCCGTCCGCCGGGCAGGGCACCGTTGCCCCGGCCGGGACGCCAAAGAAGGCAGCCCTCGCCAGCTTCCTGGGTAGCGCCGTCGAATACTACGACTTCTTCATCTTCGGGTCCGCCGCCGCACTGATCTTCCCCACGGTGTTCTTCCCGGACGCCGGGGCCAACGCGGCCGTCATGTCCTTCGCCACCTTCGGCTTCGCGTATGTGGCACGGCCGGTGGGCGCCGTCATCCTGGGCCACTTCGGTGACCGGGTGGGCCGGCGGAAGGTCCTGATGTTCACGCTGCTGCTGATGGGTGCCTCAACGTTCATCATTGGCTGCCTGCCCGACTTCAACACCGTGGGCTGGTGGGCTCCGGCCCTGCTGGTGCTAGCGCGGCTTTGCCAGGGCCTCTCCGCCGCCGGCGAGCAGGCCGGCGCATCCTCCATGACGCTGGAACACGCGCCGGACAACCGCCGCTCCTTCTTCACCTCCTGGACCCTCACCGGCACACAGGGCGGCCAGATCCTCGCAGCCCTCGTCTTCATCCCCGTTCTCGCCCTCCCGGACGAAATCAAGTACGGCATCGGCTGGCGCATCCCGTTCTGGCTCAGCGCCGTCGTCGTGATTGTTGCCTTCTTCATCCGGCGCACCCTGCACGAACCCCCCGCCTTCGAGGAAGCCCAGAAGACGGCCCAGATTTCCAAACTTCCTGTAGCCGATCTCCTCAAGGGACACTGGCGCGACGTTATCCGCGTGGTCTGCTGTGCCTTCATCGCCGCCGTCTCCACCGTGTTCGGCACCCTTGCCATCAGCTACGCCAAGACCGTCGCCGGTGTTGACGGCACGACTACGCTCTGGCTGGTAGTCGGCGCCAATCTGGTCGCTTTGGGCACCCAGCCGCTGTTCGGCAAGCTCGCGGACCGGATCGGCCGCAAACCGGTCTTCATCTACGGTGCCGTGGCCAGCGCCATCCTGACTCCGGTATTCCTGCTCAGCCTCGAATCCGGCAGCATCCCGCTGATGTTCCTCGCAGCCATCGGCTTCTTCGCCTTCGGCTACGCGGCCTCCAACGCGGTCTGGCCGTCCTTCTACGCCGAAATGTTCAGCACGAAGGTCCGGTTCTCCGGCTTGGCGATCGGCACCCAGCTGGGCTTCCTGATGGCCGGCTTCGCCCCCGCCATCGTGGCAGCCATGGGCGGCATCAGGCCCGGCGGCTGGGTCCAGATCAGCATCTTCACCGCTGTGATCTGCGGCATCGCGGCCATCTCCGCCCTGACGGCCAAGGAAACCTTCAAGGTCCCCACCAGGCAGCTCGGCCTTAAGTAACATCAGCCGCCGCGGGAAGCTGACGTTCCTGCCCAGTTGCTTACCGGAAAGCCCGGCGCGTCCCAGGACACGCCGGGCTTTTCCGTGCTCTCGCAGGAGCAACCGGGCTGGAACGCACGGCCGGGAACGTAAGGGCAATAACGTACGACGGCGGGCGGCGGGCTCGGGTGCCGCTGGTGAACTGAGTGCCTAGGGTCGGCCGGTCTCCAGGACCGAGGAGAGATCAAAGTTCACAGGCTCCTCGAGCTGGGCGTAGGTGCAGGACTCAGGATCCCGGTCCGGCCGCCAGCGGGAGAACTGGGCGGTATGGCGGAAGCGCTCGCCCTCCATGTGGTCGTACCTGACCTCCACCACCAGCTCCGGCCGCAGCGGTACGAAGGACAGGTCCTTGCCGGCGCTCCAGCGACTGCCTTCGGCTTTCCGCGGCGTCCGTTCGCCTTCCTCCTGCTTGGCCCATGCCCACGGATGCCCGTCGAAGTCGGTGACCAGCGGCTGCAGCTGTTCAAAAAGCTCCTGCCGGCGTTTCATCGGGAAGGCTCCGATCACGCCCACACTGGCCAGGCCGCCGTCGTCCTTGTACAGGCCGAGCAGGAGTGATCCAATGGCATCCGGGCCGCTCTTGTGCACCCGGTAGCCGGCCACCACGCAGTCGGCGGTGCGTTCGTGCTTGATTTTGAACATCACTCGCTTGTCCGGCTGGTAGCTGCCGTCCAGCGGCTTGGCCACAATCCCGTCCAGGCCAGCGCCCTCGAACTGCTGGAACCACTGCTCGGCGGTGGCCTTGTCCTGGGTTGCCGCGGTGACGTGGACGGGCGCCTTGCTGCCGGCGAGCGCCTTTTCCAGCGCTGCCCGTCGCTCGGCGAAGGGCCGGCCGGTGTAGTCATCGTCGTCCAGGGCCAGTAGGTCGAAGGCCACAAACTTGGCGGGGGTCTGTTCGGCGAGGAGCTTCACCCGGCTGGCGGCGGGATGGATGCGCTGCTGCAGGGCGTCAAAGTCCAGCCGGTCACCGGAAGCCCCCACCAGGACAATCTCGCCGTCTAGGACGCAGCGGGGCGGCAGGTTCTCCTTCAGGGCTTCCACAAGCTCGGGAAAGTACCTGGTCATGGGCTTTTCGTTGCGGCTTCCGATCTCCAGCTCATCGCCGTCGCGGAAAATAATGGACCGGAACCCGTCCCACTTTGGCTCATAGCTGAGGGCCCCGTCGGGCATTCCGCTGACGGCCTTGGCGAGCATGGGCGGGACGGGAGGCATCACGGGAAGTTGCATAGTGCCCATTGTTGCCCGGGAGGCCCGCCGGCGGTAGGCCTGAACTGGCACGATGCCCCAACGAGGGCCCCGGCGGGGTTTGACGCGTGGCATTCGCCGAATCCCCTGGTGCCGGCGGAAACGAATCGATCGCAGAGAACTAACCGGCATCTAACGTTGAGGAAACCAGGGCGCAACATTGCCCGGCCACACTGGAAGTGCCGGCAAGCCAGGCACCAGCTCCAGCCAGGAGGCCCAATGTTGAAGGAAGCCAAAGCCCATGTAACAAGAGTCCGCGCCCTGGACCAGCTCCACCGCGGCGATGAAATCGAGGCCCGCCTCTCTGTTGGCCCCAGCTACGACGACGTGGTCATCCGCCGTGGCCTAGTCCAGGAGACAGCACCGGGAATCGGCGTCGTCTGGATCATGGACCATCACACCGGCTCGCGGAAAGCGATCAATACGGACGAATGCAGCGTCTGGCGGATTGCCTGACCCAGGTTTACTGCCACGGCGGAGAACCTCCTTGCCGAATCTTGGACCATGGAATCTCGCACGACGGCGGGCGCAGTCAGTCAGGACTGCCCGCCGGACCGCCCGAGAGATATTTCGGCTCTAACCGCCGGCCACCGATTGGATGACCAGCACCTCCTGCCCGGGCGACACCTCGGTTTCCAGGCCCTGGAGCCGGCGCACCTCGTCGCCGGCAACGTAAATATTCACGTACCGGCGAAGAGCTCCGGTCTCGTCCCGCAGTCGCCTGGCCAGCACCGGGTAACCCCCGGTCACCGAATCCAGCAGTTTTCCCACCGTCACCGCCCCTTCGACGGGCGCAGTCAGGATGGACTGCCCGCCGGCCAAGGGCTGCAGGATGCTGGGAAGTACCACGCTGATGTCAGGCACCGCGGGCCGCTGCCGTTTCCGGAAGCTTCAGTCCGGCCCCGGAGACCAGGGCGGCGCGGACACACAGGACATCCGGGAGATGGCTGACAACCTCAGCAAACGTCTCCCCTTCATCTGCGCTTGCGTACACCGTGCCGCCGCGCGTTCCGAAGTAGACGCCGGCCGGCTCGGAGGAATCCACGGCCGCGGCGTCGCGGAGGACGCTGTTGTACTCCCTCTCGGGCAGGCCTGTATCGAGGCGCTTCCAGGTGGCCCCGGCATCGTCCGTTCGGTGTACGGCAAGCATTCCCTCGGGCGGGATCCGCTCGCCGTCGGCCTTGAGCGGCACAACCCAGGCGGTTCCTTCCCGCCGCGGATGCGTCAGCATCACAAAACCGAAGTCGGCCGGAAGGCCCTCGGCGATGGAGTTCCAGTTTTCGCCGTTGTCATCCGTGCGGTAGACGCCGTGGTGGTTCTGCGCGTACAGCCGTCCTTCCACCGCAGCATCCGCCGCGATCTTGTGGACGCACTGGCCGAACTCAGGATTGGGGTCCGGCATGAAGTGCGCCGAGATCCC
Organism: Pseudarthrobacter sp. Y6; assembly: GCF_050156205.1. Taxonomy (NCBI): domain Bacteria; kingdom Bacillati; phylum Actinomycetota; class Actinomycetes; order Micrococcales; family Micrococcaceae; genus Pseudarthrobacter; species Pseudarthrobacter sp. Y6. The sequence goes on from NZ_CP189574.1 coordinate 132,999, forward strand.
TTTGTTGCGGGGCTCCCAGGACGCACCGCCGTCAAGCGAGCGGTATACACCGCCGGTGCTCATGGCGACGTGGACTTTGTCCCCGGCCGGATTCACCACGATGGAGTGAGCGGCGGCGCCGCCGTAGCCCGCACCCCAGTCGCTGCGATGAGGATGGTCCCAGAGCCCGCGGTTGAGTTCGAAATGCTCGCCGCCATCAGTGGATTTCCAGACTGAAATCGGTTCGGCGCCTGCCCACACCACCCCTGGCCGCGATTCTGCGTCCGGGTAGATCTGCCAGATGCGCTCCACTGCCGCGCCGGTGCCTTCGGGAAATTTGATGGCGCCCTGTTCAGGTTCGGTCCAGGTGGCGCCGAGGTCATCGGAGTGGGCCACCGTGGGGCCCCAGTGCTCGGACCTGACGCCAACCATGATCCGGGTACGGCCGTCCCGCGTGTCGATCCCGATGCTGGGGATTTCGCTCATCAGGAAATGCGGGCCGGAGAAGGACCATTTCTTCCGGTCCTGGCTCATGGCCAGCCAGAGGCCTTTTTTGGTCCCGATCGCTAAGAGAAAGTTATCTGCGGTTGCCATGCACCCCATGCAACCACCCCAGACGGAGGGCCGCAACGCTTTTCTTCGCTATGTGGACTGGTCCGAGTGTGTTGGTCCGGCGTGGACTGGACGCATGGGCCGTGCCGGCGGCGCCTGTTAGTCGACGAATTCGGACTGCGTCTCAATGAAATCCCAGTCGGCTTCGGTGAGGACAGCCGCCGGGGTGCCCGGATGCGGCCCGCCGGCTTCGGCGATGCCCTGCAGCACCGGTAGCGGCAGTTCCGCCGCACGGAGGTTTTCCCGCAGCCATTCCTTGGTTTCCAGGTTCAGATCCAGCCACCACATGTAGATTTCCATGCCGGTCACGCACCTTTCGTATGCTCCAACGTTAGGCGCCGCCGTGTCCACGTTCAAGGGTGGCAACACTCCAGTAGTGGGCTCCCATTTCCGCGTACAAGCAGGTATCGCCGCAGGTCAATGGGACAAAAAGACGAGTACACGGTACCCGCGACTGCCTCTTGCGGCCGCCCTAACCTGAAGCGACAAGCAAGTTGACCGTGCTGCTGGGGCACTCAGAGTCACCGCTACTCCCCCTCATCATGGTTCGTTTTAGACAATCTGGGGAGAAAACAATGAAACGTACCTTTGCAACACTGGGAGTTATTGGGCTAGGGCTAATCAGTCTGACAGCACCAGCCATGGCTGCTCCTAATATGGTCATCATCTGCCACGACGGCGCACAAACCGGAACGGGCTGGGGCGCAATTCGATTAAACGTGAACGGCCTGGCCGGCCACGACGGGCATCCCACAGACATCATTCCGCCGAACACGTCCGTACCAGGGGGGCTGAACTGGACGAACGCCGGAAAGATAACCTACATCGCCAACTGTGCCCCGCTGCCTCCGGGTGAGGAACCTCCGGTCTATCCGCCTGTCGACCCACCCGTCGTGGTGGACCCACCCGTCGTCGTGGTCGATCCTCCCGTCGTCGTGGTCGATCCTCCCGTCGTCGTGGTGGACCCACCCGTCGTCGTGGTCGATCCTCCAGCCGTCGTGGTCGACCCGCCCGCCGTGGTTGAAACGCCGGTGGTGGAGTCAGCGGTCGTTGTCCAGACGCCGGTCACCACAGTCACCCCCACCGTACAGACCCCCGCCGCACAGACCCCCGCCGCACCGGCGACGGTACAGACGCCGGCCGGCACCGGGGCATCGGCTGTCAGTCAGGGTACCAACCAGGGCTTCAACGCGCAGACCGCAGTGGGCGGAGCTGAGAGTGCTCCTACCTGGCTCGCGGGCCTGGGCGTGATGCTCGGCGCCAGTGCACTGGTGGCCGTACGCCGCAGGTCCCTGGAACCAAAGGCAGACTAGGCCCCAGCTCGGACTGGGCCGAGCTGACACGCAGGGGGCGCCCCGCCAACTCAAGGCGGGGCGCCCTTCCTGTAAGCACACTTTCCAACAGCCTGAGGAGCATCGTGGCAAAGCAATCCGGCCGGCACGAAGTGCCGAAACGGCGCCGCGGCCTGAACCGCGGAGACATCGCCATCCTGGCCTGCGGCGTCCTGGGCTTCGTGTCCTTCACGTTCGGTGGATCGCTGCTGGACCTGCATGGGGCCGCAACGCCGGGAACAAACGCTGCAGCCTACTCGTCCGGAACGTCGTCCATCCAACTGCCGTTGCCCCTGGCCGTTTCGGGCCTTCCGGTCGCACCGTCTGCACCGTCTGCACCGTCTGCACCGTCTGCATCCGTGCCAGCTGCAGCGGCGCCCGTGGCCACCGGGCCGGTCCTCCCGGAGGCTTCGGCCCCGCAGCGGATCGTCTATCCGAAAGCCGCGATGGACACGGCCGTGTATCCGCTGACGCCGGACAGCACCGCCGTCGAGAGCCAGACAATCGTGCCGCCCACCACCATGGACGGGTATTGGCTGACACCGTTCGGGACTCCCGGCAACGGGTCGGGCAACACCACCTACATCATCGGGCACAGCTGGGAGGGCCGGGACGCCCCGTTCAACCACCTCAGCTCCGCTGCCGTGGTCGGCGACACTTTCGACGTCGTCACCGCAACCGGCACCATCCCCTACCGCGTTGACAGTGTCACCACCTACCTCAAGGACAGTCTCAAAGACAGCCCCATTTGGGACATGGTGCCCAGCCGCGTGGTCCTGATCAGCTGCTACACAGAAGACCCGTGGGGGAAGAATGTGGTGGTCTCGGCGTCGCCCGCTGCCGGCTGAAACGTCCACTCGCCGAAGGCCCTGTTCAGCGGCGCCGTGCAGGCACAGAATGGTCCTATGAGTCCCGAACGATTCAGTGGTCCGCCTCCGTTGCTGGTGGGGGTGCTGCCCCATCAGCATTTGGAAGTGCTGAGGACCGCCACATCCCTGGCGGCCAAACTGGCAGCGCCGTTGCTGTGTGCCTATGTTGACGAGGCCAGCTACCTGGTGGAATGGGATCCGACCAGATCCGCGCACCGGCTGTCGCTGCACCCGGACAAGGACGACGACGACATCCGCTCGGTCACCACGGAACTCAGGGGAGTGATCGCGGAAGCCGTGGCCGACGCCGCGACGTCGGGCGCCCCCGTGGGCTGGACACTGCGGACCCTGGCGGGGGATCCGGGCCGCGCCCTCGCCCGGCTCGCCGCGGAAACCAACTCGCCCATGATCATCGTGGGAACGTCGGAGCGCGGCCTGTCCCACCGGGTCTCCGAACTGCTCAACGGATCCGTGGGACTCTGGCTCACGCATCATCAAAGCCGGCCAGTGCTGGTGGTTCCCTACCGCAGGCCGGCGCATCAGGACGATGCCTGAGCCGGTCACCTGAACCCGTCGCCCCGCCCCATCCGGGGCGGTTTTGGGTGACCGAAATAATAAAGCGAAAGTACTTATTCGAGGTGGTAGCGGACGGCCATACTGGCAAGTAAGCTAATTCAAGCAGAAGGATCCGGTCGCAACGGCCGGTGGATCTGCCCAAATGCTGCTCCGGAGTGCGTATCCCCCAATAACGCACTCCGGAGCTTTTTTGTGCCCTCCCACAACCGCACCTGCCAGGGTCGTGGCAAAGCATCCCCGAAATTGATACCCCCGGGGGGTACTTGCTATATACCCCCACCGGGTATATGTTGGCAGTATGGAAACTTCGCAGGAAACCTTGGCCACACCCACTGGTACCGCCCCGGCGCCTCCGCATGGCTACACCGCCAACAAAGAGGCATACCTGCGTAGGCTCAAGCGCATCGAGGGCCAGGTCCGCGGCATCGCCCGGATGGTGGATGAGGACAAATACTGCATCGACATCCTGACCCAGGTCTCCGCGGTCACCAAGGCTCTGCACGCCGTGAGCCTGGGACTCGTGGAAGAGCACATCGGCCACTGCGTTGTGGGTGCCGCCGGGGAACCCGATCCTGCCCTTCGCGCTGAGGCCATAGACGCCAAAGTCAAGGAAGCCACAGAGGCCATCGGCCGCCTCCTCCGCTGACCACCTGCCACTGACAACCGACCACCCATTCACGGCCGGCCACCGCCGGCCCTCTTGAAGGAGCCAGCCATGAGCACCACCTCCACCACCGTCAACGTGTCCGGCATGACCTGCGGTCACTGCATATCGTCCGTCAGCGAAGAACTTGAATCACTCGCCGGGGTTGAAACGGTCGACGTCGAACTCAACGCCGGCGGCATTTCCACCGTCACCATCACCTCAAGCCAGGAGCTGTCGCCGTCCGAGATCGGCGAAGCGGTCGCCGAAGCCGGCTACCTGGTTGTTGCCAACGACGCGTAGCGCTGTCCGATCAGGGGATCCCACATGAGCACAGACCATCTCCGTCACCAGCCCCAAAGCAGGGTGGTTGAACTGGACATCGAGGGCATGACCTGCGCCTCCTGCGTGAACCGCGTGGAAAAGAAGCTGGGCAAACTGGACGGCGTCGAAGCCTCGGTCAACCTGCCGCTGGAATCCGCCCACGTCACAGTCCCAGCCGGCATCACGGACCAGCAGATTGTAGACACCGTCAACGCAACGGGCTACAAAGCCACGGTCCGCCTCGCGCGGTACCCGAGCCAAAGTGCCGGCGACCGAACCGACGTGCTCGGCTCGATGTCCGCAGGCGGCGATGGCGGGGGCATGCGGCAGCATGCGTCTAAGATGGGCCCACGGGGGCAGGGTTCCTTGGCCGAGCTTGCGAGGCCAGGGGGCCGCCGGGGAGGCACGAGCGAGCATGCAGAGCATGTCTCCGACGGTGCCGCGCCTGACGACCGCCCGCAACATGGCGCCGAAGGCGGTGCGCTAAGTGACCACATGTCCCACGGCGGCAAGGCGGCCCAACTACGGCCAAGACTGATCCTCGCCGTGATACTGATGCTCCCCGTCCTCGCGATTTCGATGGTTCCGGCACTGCAGTTTCCCAACTGGGGCTGGGTGGCCGGGGCCTTGGCGCTTCCGGTGGTCAGCTGGGCGGCCTGGCCCTTCCACCGCGCTGCGGCCATCAATGCGCGCCACCTGGCGTCCACCATGGACACGCTGGTGTCGATAGGCGTCGCTGCCGCCTACCTGTTCAGCGTGTGGCAACTCGCCGTGGACCCCAGCATGACCGAACAGCCGGCCATGGCCGGAATGGACTCCGCCGGTCTCTATTTCGAAGTGGCCGCCGTGGTCACCACGTTCCTGCTTCTGGGCCGGTTCCTCGAAGCCAACGCCAAGCAGAAGGCCGGCGACGCCCTCAGAGCGCTGCTGAACCTCGGCGCCAAGGATGCCACCATCCTTCATCACGGCTCCGAACATAAAGTCCCCGCCGATCAGCTCCGCGTGGGAGACGTCGTGGTGGTCCGCCCGGGCGAAAAAATCGCCACGGACGGAGAGGTGATCGACGGCATTTCAGCTGTGGACGCATCCCTGCTGACCGGCGAATCCGTCCCGGTGGAGGTGGAGCCCGGGAGCAAAGTAACCGGCGCCACCATCAACACGTCCGGCCGGCTGCTGGTCCGGGCCACACGCGTGGGCTCCGAAACCACGCTGGCACAGATGGCCCGGCTGGTCTCGCAGGCACAGACTGGCAAAGCCCCCATCGCCCGCCTCGCCGACCGGATCAGCGCCGTCTTTGTCCCGATCGTGCTGGCCATCGCTGTGCTCACGTTTGCGCTGTGGCTTGCGTTCAGCGGCCCGGTGATTGAGCCTGCCGAGCTTAGGGCCGCCTTTACCGCCGCAGTCACTGTCCTTGTCATCGCTTGCCCTTGCGCCCTGGGGCTTGCCACTCCGGTGGGATTGCTCACCGGAACCGGACGGGGAGCCCAGCTGGGCATCCTGATTAAGGGCCCGCAGGTCCTCGAAGACACCCGCACGGTGGACACCATCCTGCTCGACAAGACCGGCACCGTCACCACCGGAAAACTCGCCGTGGGCAACACTCTCGCGTTTGACGGTTACCAGGGCGAGGAAGTGCTGCGGCTCGCGGGCGCCGTCGAAGCAGGCTCGGAGCACCCGATCGCACACGCCATCGCGGCCGCGGCTGTTGAGGCGCAAACAGGGCACGACGACGGCGGGCGGCTCCCCGCCGTCGAACACTTCCGTTCGGCACCAGGCGGCGGAGTGGTGGGAACCGCTGAAGGGCGAGTGATCCTGGCGGGCCGCACCGGCTGGCTCACGGAGAATAGCGTCCGCCCTTCCGGCGCGCAGCTGGAGGCGCTGGCCGAGGCGGAAGCCACCGGCGCCACGGCCATCTGGGTGGCGGTGGACGGCACCCCTGCCGGAATCATCAGTCTCCGCGACACCGTGAAGCCGGGATCCTCGGAAGCTGTGGCAAAGCTAAAGAAGCTCGGGTTGCGCCCCATTCTGCTGACCGGAGACAACGCCGCGGTGGCCGCGCAGGTCGCTGCCGCCGTCGGCATTTCCCCTGACGATGTTTATGCAGGTGTTCTGCCTGCCGGGAAGGTGGACGCCGTCCGTCGGCTCCAGGCGGGTGGGGCCATTGTGGCGATGGCCGGCGACGGCGTGAATGATGCCGCCGCGCTGGCGCAGGCTGACTTGGGCATCGCCATGGGATCCGGTACCGATGTGGCCATCGAGGCGGCGGACCTCACCGTCATGGGCAATGACTTGGGACAGGTGGCACAGGCCATCGAATTGTCCCGGCGGACGCTGGCCACCATCAAGACCAACCTGTTCTGGGCATTTTTCTATAACGCCATCGGCATTCCTGTGGCCGCCCTGGGCCTTTTGAACCCGATGATTGCCGGTGCCGCGATGGCGGCGAGTTCCGTCCTGGTGGTGGCCAACTCGCTCCGGCTGCGCAGCTTCGGCAAGTAAGTCCTCATGCGGACAGGTCCTCAGGCGGTGCCGAAGCGCACCGCCGCGCGGGCCTTCGCCTTGGCGGCCTCTTCGTCCCGGTGTTTGGCGGGAGAGTGGGTGACCAGCGAATCCAACAGGTGCTGGGTGATGTGGGCGATCTCGTGCACCGCCGCTTCGAAGGCGTCTTCGTTGGCCTTGGACGGCTTGGCGCTGCCGCTGACCTTGCGCACATACTGCAGCGCGGCAGCATGCACTTCCTCAGAGGTTGCGTGCGGTTCGTAATTGTGGAGGGTTCGGATATTCCGGCACATACAGCCATGCTAGGCTCTGGAACGCCTCGGATCGACCCCCAGCCCTGTACTGGATGCGGGTCCCGCGCCCATGGGGAGTGGTGCATGGGCAGCGGTGCCCATCGACAGTGTTTTGGGGCCGGGATAGGTTCTAGGTAATGGATCTTCCGGATCAGCCGGGGGCCGCTGGGGATGCCGATCTGGATCGGATCCAAGACAACGAGGAGAAAACTCATGGCTATTTGGGGCGCAGATGTAGAGCAGCTCAGGACTCTTGGCAGCAAGCTGCAGGCCGGTGCTGGCGAGATCGAGCAGCAGAGGTCCAACCTGTCCCGCGTGCTGGACAGCACCAACTGGGAAGGCCCTGACGCCACCCACTTCCGCGGCGAATGGTCAGGCACGCACACCGCGGCGCTGAACCAGGTCATCCAGGCGCTGAAGGATGCCGGCCAGAAGGCCACCAAGAACGCCAACGAGCAGGACCAGGCTTCACGCTAACCGCAGAAGCTCTGACGCGGGGGCCCGGACACAGCACAGTGTCCGGGCCCCCGCGGCATTTAACGGCTGTGCCAGCGGGTTATGGCACCTGTCCGTCAGGGCAAGGCAGCTGTCCTTCAGGTCAGGACAGCCGGCAATCAGGGCACAGGTTCGACGTCGTTCGCGTGGTCCAGCGGGGCGGGCGTCCCGCCAGTAGCTGGCGTTGCACCGGCGGCTGAAGCTGTACCGGACCGCAGCTCGTCCAGCCTAACCAGAACCACCCCGCCGACAATGAGGACGCCGCCCAGGAGTTGGATGGCGCCGGGCAGCTCACCCAGAAGCAGCCATGCCCAGATCACGGCGAACAGCACCTCGGTCAGCGAGACGAAGGACGCAACTTTGGAGCCAAGGGCGCGGGCAGCGACAATGCCGGAAACGTACGCCAGGACTGTTGCCAGAATGACCAGGCCACCCAAGGAGACCCACCAGGGCGTGATCCAGGGGCCAAGCCTGGTATCCGCGGTGCTGAAGGCCATGGGAAGCAGTCCCGTGGCGGCCGCCAGCCACATGACGGCTGCCCCCACCAGCAGCCCGACGGACGCAAGGACGATGGGCGGCAGGGAATCATTCTCCTTGGCCGTGATGAAGAAGTAGATGGCAAGGCATACGGCAGCGGCCATCCCCCACAGGACCCCGACAATGTCGATCTTGACCGTTCCGGTGAGGTCCAGCACGAGGACCAGGCCGCCGAGGGACAGCACTGTTCCGCCGAAGGTCAACGCCCGTGGCCGCTTCCTGCTGGCTCCCCATAGCCAAAGCACGATGAGGACGGGAGCCAGGTATTCAAGCAACAGCGCTACGCCCACGGAAAGGCGGGCTACGGCGTTGAAGTAGAACAGCTGGCACGCGGCCACACCGATCAGGCCGAAAAGGCCGATGGTGACCCAGTTGTCGCGCAGCTGGTACCACCGTCCGCGCAATGCCAGAATCGCAGGAATGGCGAGAATCAGCGCAGCACCGGTCAGGCGGGCCGTCACGGCAGCGCCCGGGGACCAGCCGGTTTCCAGGAGCGCCTTGGCGAATGAGCCGGAGAGCCCGAAGACAGCAGAAGAGAACAACGCGATTCCAAGACCGGAGCCAAGGAATCCGCCCGCGGCTGCGGGGTTAGGGGCGGCAGTCACCGACGCCTCCTGTCAGGAGTAAAGTAGGGTAATGGTCCTGACCCTACGCCCAGCCCCAGTAAGGAGTCAAGATGGTCTTTGCCCCTGACACCGAAATAGCTCTGCGCACCGTGGTCAACCTGATCAACACCGCCGCCAACGGCCATGAATCACTCGCCACGGTGGCGGACCTGGATCACTTCCTTCAGTCCGAAGGGTTCAGTGGATCCCGCGCCGGCGACGCAGCGGAAGTGGCAAGTGTCCACGAACTGCGCAGCCGGCTTGCCGCCCTGTGGACTGCAGACGAAGACTCTGCCGTGGCGGGCGTCAACCGCCTGTTGCGCGAGGCGAACGCACTCCCCCAGCTGATGAAACACGATGAGTGGGACTGGCATCTGCACGCCACTGCCAGGGACGCGCCGCTGGCAGAGCGCATGGGCACTGAAGCTGCCATGGCCCTGGTGGACGTCATCCGGAGCAAGGAGATGGACCGCCTGCTGGTGTGCGAGGCCGAGGACTGCGATGCCATGGTCTTGGACCTCAGCCGCAACCGGTCCAAACGGTATTGCGACACCGGGAACTGCGCCAACCGCGCGCACGTGGCAGCGTACCGCGCGCGGCAGGCTACGGTTCGCTGAGCCAGGGCCGGGCCCGGCGCGCGAGGAGCAGGCGGGCTAGGAGTCGCTGGTGCCGGGACTGTCAGCGTCCGGAGACTCAGGGGCGCCGCTGGCCTGGCTTGGGCCGTGTCCCCCGAATCCATGCGACGGCTTCCGCGCTGAACTCAGGTTGACGCCGGATCCCTTGCCCAGGTGTTCGGCGTTCTCCTTGTGGCTCATGGCCAGCATGGCGGCGATCACCAGCGTGACGATGAACGCGATGCCGGCGCCCGTGAAGGCGAGGTCGAACCGCGGGGTCTTCGAGCTGCCGCCGGAGGCGAAGATCAGCACCGCGACGAAGGCGACGACGGCCCAGAACGCAGAGAACATCAGCGGCCCCTTCACCGAGGTCCGCAGATTGCGCGGTTTTCCTGGTTTCTGGTCTGCCAAGATAGTTCCTCTCCTACAGCCATGCCGGACGGGCGTGCTGGTTCGAATGTGTACGGGGGTTGTTCCGGGCGTGTTTTCTACGCCGGGTAGAACCTTTTGCTTCTAGTTTACGGCTTCGCGGAGGCGGGCCGGGAATCGTGCCTGAGCGTCAGCCCGGACACGACCCACAGCACACCGGAGATGATGGCCCCGCCGCCGGCGACGCCAAGCAGGGCATGGGCTCCGAGGCTAATGAAAAAGGGCAGGAAGGCCGCAGTACCCAGGCCGATGACGCCCGAGGCCAGCCAGTCGCGGGCCAGCATGTGCCGGCCGCGATACCGGATTCCGCAGTACAGCTCAGCCGCCCCGGCCAGGCCAAGTCCCACCGCCGCGACGACGCCGAAGACGCGGTCCCCGTGAAGCAGCACCAAGGCAACACCTGCGCCTGCCAGGGCGGCCCCTGCGGCGGAGAGGATTTTGCCGGGCATGCGGTCACGCGGGTAGCCGGTCTTCGGGATGGCCCAGAGCACCAGCAGGCCCGTGACCAGCAGATACAGCCCGCCGGACCAGCCCATGACCTGGACCGATGGTCCGGCCCAGAAAATGGTCACGGCACCGAACACCAGTGCGGCCATGGCCCGGAGCAGTACCGGCTTCCACGGGCCTGCCTGCTGGGCGGTGCCTGCGGGAGCATCTGTGGGTGTCAATGGTTGGTTCACCGGTCCAGTTTAGTGGCCGCCGGCCCTATGGCGAACCCAGCACCATCCAGCGGTCCGACCGGGCGCGCAGGCCCAGCGTCACAGCCCGGGCGGCCATATAGCCCAGCGCAAAGGCGGCCCACAGCCAAACGAGGCCTGCAGCTGCGGACATGCCGGAGACGGCAACGGCCACGAGCATGGGGACGTAGGCGGCGAGGTTGACCACGCCCGCCAGCGCCAGGTACTTGGCGTCGCCGGCGCCGATCAGCACCCCGTCCAGGACAAAAACATAACCGGCAACGGGCTGACCGGCGGCCAGGATCCACAGGGCGTATGTCAGCACGGACTGGACGCCGGCGTCGGAAGTGAACAGCGCCCCCGCCCAGGGCGCAGCGACGGCCAGCAGGGCTCCCGTAACCACGCCGAATCCGACACCCCAGCGGATCATTGTCCGGGTCAGGTGCCGCGCCCTGACGGGGTTGGATGCGCCCAGTTCCTTGCCGATCAGGGCCTGGGCGGCGATGGCAAGGGCATCGAGGGCAAAAGCGAGGAACGAGAAGATGGTCATGGCCAGCTGGTGCGCCGCCAGGTTGACGGCACCCTGCCCCGTGACCACAAAAACCGTGGCCAGGATGGCAATACGCAGGCTCAGCGTGCGGAGCATGAGCCACGAACCGATCCGGGTCATCGCGCGGATACCGCTCCAGTCGGGCCAGAGGCTGATGCCGTGCCGGGCAGCATTTCGCTGGACAGTCACCAGATAGACGGCCGCCATGGCCCATTGCGCCACGCTGGTGCCTGCCGCCGAGCCCGCAACGGACCAGTCCAGCCCGTAGACCAGCCACAGGTTAAGGACAATATTCAGGGCGAAGCCTGCGGTGGCCACGAGCAGCGGTGTCCTGGTGTCCTGCAATCCGCGGAGGACGCCCGTGCCCGCAAATATGAGCAGCATTGCCACCAGGCCGGGCATGGACCAGCGCAGATAGTCAACAGCGAATGAACGCACGGCACCCTCAGCGCCCATCAGGGACACCAGCGGTTCAGCGGCCCAGAATCCGGCCACCGCCAGCACTATGCCCAACAGGAGTGCCAGCCAGACGCCGTCGCGCCCTGCGGCGAGTGCCTTGCCCAACTGGCCGTGTCCCATCGCGCGGGCCACCGCCGGGGTGGTGGAGTAGGCGAGGAAGACCATCAGGCCGACGGCGGTGTGCAGTACGGCGGAGGCGAGCCCCACGCCGGCCAGCTGGGCCACGCCAAGATGGCCCACGATGGCCGAATCCGCGAGCAGGAACAGCGGTTCGGCGATCAGAGCGCCGAACGCCGGCACGGCGAGCCGCAGGATTTCCCGGGCATGGCTGGCGGGACGCTGCACGGCAGCCGGGGCGGATTGGTTGGGCACAGTTTCAGCCTAACGGCCGGCACCGACCACCTGGCGGCTCTGCTTCCGTAACACCGGAAGTCATGACAAAGGACACTATGACGGGCGGTTAGTTGACACTTCAACTAATGATCGAGGAGACTCGATTTATGAATCAGTCACGCCTTACCACCACCGCCATCACCGTCCTGCGCGTCATCCTTGGCTTCCTCTTCGCCGCCCACGGCTGGCAGAAGTTCAACGAATGGACCATCGCCGGCACCCAGGCCGCGTTCGCCCAGATGGGTGTGCCCGCAGCCAACGTGTCAGCACCCCTCATTGCAGGCCTCGAACTTGCCGGCGGCATTGCCCTCATCCTGGGCGCACTCACCCGCGTGGTGGCTGCCCTGCTGGCTGTAAACATGATCGGCGCCCTCTTCCTGGTGCACGCCTCGGCAGGAGTCTTCGCTGACAAGGGCGGGTACGAACTGGTGCTGCTCCTGGGCGCTGCCGCCCTGGCACTCGCACTCACCGGAGCTGGCCGTGTGTCAGTGGACCGCGTCCTGTTCGGCCGCAAGGGCTCCAAACTGGCAGTCCTCGCGTAAGGCGGACTCTCACAAAGTAAACGCAAAGCCCGACGGCGGACAGGCACCAAGGTGCCGGTCCGCCGTCGGGCTTTAACGTCCTTAGTCGGCAGAACGTCAGCCGGTAACTCCGGTCAGTTCGTTGGCGGCGCGTTCCAGGACGGCGCTCTTGACCACCTTTCCCGCGTTCAGGTCAACGGCGTGGATGGTGGAGGTGGCCGGCTCCGTGACGTAGGCCGTTGAACCCTGGACAAACAGGGTGGGGCGGGAATCCTGCCAGGCATCCGGCTCCGTCCAGGCGCCAACCACGGAAATGGCAGCGGTGACCTCGCCCGTCGTCGGATCAATGACATGGAGCGCCCCGTCCGTGCCCAGCACCAGGGCCTCGCCGGCCGGACCGCGGCCCAGGGAGCGGAAGGAATAGCTGGTGCCCAGGTCCACCAGCTGCAGCGCCCGGGTGTCAGTGTTGACCAGTGAGATCCGAGTGGGCCGCTCAAGGTCGGCATCCCTGTCCACCTTGTAGTCGCCGAGGATCACCGGGGAGGCGGGGCTTCCGGCCTGGTTGCCCATGCGGCCATAGGGGGCAGGGCTTGCAACCTTGGTGAAGGCACCGTCCCGGTAGACCAGCATGCCGTCCTCACAACCCACCACAACGGTTTCACTGCCTGCCACGGCCTCGCCATGCACGCCGGGGCAATCCTCGCTGCGGAGCAGCTCACTGCGTCCCTGCCCGCCGTCACCGTCCGGCGCGCTCAGCAGCGCCAGGCCGTTGCGGCCTTCCTCGTTGCCAAGCGTGACCAGCAGCTTGCCATCCTCCAGCTGCACAGCCACGCCATGATGGGCTGCCGGCGCGGTGTAGGTGCTGGTCGCGGGCAGGCCGGTCTTGAGTGCGTCCGTCAGCGCGGCCGGATCAAATATTTCCACCTTGCCCGACCCGTCATTGAAGAGAACCGTCTGCCCGCCGGGGTTGACCACATGGCCGGCCTTGTTGGCGCGGAACGCCCGGTCCATCAGCCGCGGTGCGGCCACATAGGAGTGTCCATGGTCGCCATGCGCCCCAGTCCACACGCCGGCGTCAAAGACGCGGAAGGAATCTCCGGTGGACACCAGGACGTGCCGGCCGTCGCCTGCCGGACTGAGACGGTTGAATCCCTCCAAGGGCGCTTCCCCCACCGTCCGCAGTGTTTTGGCGTCAAGAACCGTAATACCTGCATCGTGGGTCAGGATCAGCCGCGGGACTGGCGCCTGGGACTCTTTTGCCTCGCTGCCTTCGGCGGTGGTACTGCCGGCCGAATTCGTGTTTGTCGTTGGTGAGGGTCCAGCGTCGGTGCCGGGCTCTCCCCCGCACGCCGAGAGGAGAAGTGCGGAAGCCGCGAGCACCGCCGGGAACGTCCGGGGGTGTCGTTGGGGGAAGGGGAACTTGGGTTGAGATTTGAGCATGCTGCTAATGATACTCATTCTAATTTGTGACTATGAGTCAGTCCCGTCCCTCCGGTAATGCGACATCTCAGTAAGATCGCAGCATGACTGAGACCGCGGCCAATTCCGTAACCCTCCGCTTCCTGGCTGCCCCCACGGATGTGGGCCACAGCGGCTCGGTGGATGCGGGGACCGTCCTCGAATGGGTGGACAAGGCTGCGTACGCTGCCGCCGTGGGCTGGGCCAAGTCCTACTGCGTCACCGCCTACGTGGGCAACATCCACTTCGCGGACCCGGTGAACAGCGGCGACATGGTGGAGGTGGAGGCTACCATCGTCTACACGGGACGCTCCTCCATGCACATCCGGACCGTCGTCTCCTCAGGCGATCCCAAGGGCGGCCCCGCCACGATGCGCAGCCAGTGCATGGTGATCTTCGTGGCGGTCGGCGACAACGGCAAGCCGATACCCGTCAAACAGTTCGAACCGGTCACGGCAGCGGAGATCGAACAGCGCGACCACGCCCTTGCACGGATCAAGGTCCGTGAACGGATCGTCGAAGCCATGAACGCCCAGGAATATACCGACGCCGGGACCGCCGAACGCGTGACGCTGCGGTTCATGGCCGCCCCCACGGACGTGAACTGGGGCGGGAAAGTGCACGGCGGAATCGTTATGAAGTGGATCGACGAAGCCGCCTATGTCTGCGCATCCAGGTACTGCGGAATGGACACGGTGGCGGTATTCTCCGGCGGCGTGCGCTTCTACCGGCCCCTGCTGATCGGCCATGTGGTGGAGGTCGAGGCCAGGCTGGTCTACACCGGGACCAAAGGCATGCACATCGCCGTACACGTGCGCTCCGGCGATCCGAAGGGCACGGAACTGAACCTCACCACGTATTGCCTCACAGTGATGGTGGCGCGCGACGCCGACGGCAACTCGGTGCCCATCCCCGGCTGGGTGCCGGTCTCGGCAGAGGACGAGCGGCTCCATGCCCACGCCCGCGAACTGCTCGAGATCCGTGGGACCGCTCCGGGGAACCGGCTGCCCAACCACCTGCTGGGGCAGGGCTAAGCCAGCGGGAACCACCTGCTGGGGCAGGGCTGAGCCAGCCAGCCCATGCGGGAACGGGCCTAGAAGCCGCTGCCTCCGGCGTCGGCCGCCATGTTGGCGAAGCGCGAGTAGTGGCCCTGGAATGCCACCACAATGTCCTTGGTGGGGCCGTTACGGTGCTTGGCGATCAGGATGTCCGCCTCGCCCGCACGCGGGGATTCCTTGTCATAGACGTCCTCACGGTGCAGCAGGATGACCATGTCCGCATCCTGCTCGATGGAGCCGGATTCACGGAGGTCAGAGACCATGGGCCGCTTGTCCTGGCGCTGCTCGGAGCCACGGTTGAGCTGTGACAGGGCGATGACCGGGACCTGGAGTTCCTTGGCCAGCAGCTTGAGCGCACGGGAGAACTCGGAGACTTCCTGCTGGCGTGACTCCACTTTCTTGCCGGAGCTCATGAGCTGCAGGTAATCCAGGATCACGAGCTTCAGGTCATGCTGCTGCTTGAGGCGGCGGCACTTGGCCCTGATTTCCATCAGCGACATGTTCGGGCTGTCATCGATGAAGAGCGGGGCATCATTCATCCGGCCCATGGTGGTGGCGATCTTGGACCATTGCTCGTCCTTGATGGTGCCCTTGCGGAGGTCCTGCAGGCCGATGGTTGCTTCGGCGGACAACAGGCGCATGGCGATTTCGTTCCGGCCCATTTCGAGCGAGAACATGACCGTGGCCAGGTTGTTTTTGATGGCCGCCGAGCGGGCGAAGTCCAGGGCAAACGTGGACTTACCAACTGCCGGGCGGGCGGCGATGACGATCATCTGTCCCGGGTGCAGTCCATGGGTGAGTTCATCGAGTTCGTAGAACCCCGTGGGCACACCGGTCATGCCTTCCCCGCGGTGTCCGGACGCTTCGATCTCGTCCACCGTGGATTCCATGACGTCCTTGAGGACCACATAGTCCTCTGCTGTGCGCCGCTCCGCCACGGCGTAAACCTCGGCCTGCGCCTGGTTGACCAGGTCCTCCACCTCGCCGTCGGAACCGTATCCCAGCTGGACGATCTTGGTGCCCGCGTTGACGAGCCGGCGCAGAATGGCGCGCTCTGCCACGATTTCGGCGTAGTAGCCGGCATTGGCGGCCGTAGGGACGGTCTGGATGAGCTCGTGCAGGTAGGCGGGGCCGCCGATCCTGTTGATCTCCGCGCGCTTGGTCAGTTCGTCCGAGACGGTGACGGCATCTGCTGGCTCGCCGCGGCCGTAGAGGTCGATGATCGCCTCGTAGATGGTCTCGTGCGCAGGCCGGTAGAAGTCCTGGCCGCGGAGGATTTCCACAACGTCCGCGATGGCGTCCTTGGACAGCATCATGCCGCCGAGGACGGACTGCTCGGCGGGAATGTCCTGGGGTGGCTTACGGCTGCCTTCTGATCCGCGGGTACCCTCGATCGAGTCCAGGTGCGTTACTGACAAAACTGCCGTCCTCCGTAGTGTGCCGCGTCATGATGCGGCGAGTAAGTCATTTACCTGCCGGATGCCCTCCTGCGGGACCTCCACGGGACGGCATACGTTCAGGTCTATCAGCGGCCACCGACAATGAAGTCCGGCGGGCCCGATTGAAGTCTGCGCAACTTGGAGTCTGTTCAACGCGCGTGGGAGTTATCCCCATGCTCCGCAAGTTATCCACAGAATGCGCCGCAGCGGCTGGACCAAGGGCCTCCACTGCGGCGAAAGCACATGTCCGCGACAGCGTCATAGCGCCCCAAAAGCAGGTATCCCGCAACGGTAGCCGCAACCGCCCCAGCGTCCAAGCCCACAAGCCCGGAGGGCTGTGGACAACCTGTGCACTAATGGGCATAGCTTGTGCACAGCCTGTGGGTGAACCTGTGGAAACAAAAAAACTTTTGCCGCATACAAGCGTCTGACCTGCGAAAACGTTCGTCGAGGATGTGGACTAAATTCTTTTTTTCCTAACCTTCATCCACAGCTTGCGGCGCGGCGCTGTTGAAAGATCTGCCTTTCCAAGCGCCTCAACCGCCGATTCATGCCCCCAAGGTGATGAGACCCACACCGCCCGGCATATTTTGACGCCACGGCAAATCGGCTGTATGCAACGGCAGGAATGTGCTGTGGATAACGGGCATCTGGCATAAGCTCTGACTATGGGCGACGTACTGATGGTGTTTCTGCCGGCCGGCGTGTTGGCGGCAATAATTTGGGCACTCACGACAGCCCTCAGACCGCGTGATTCCGGGACCTCCGACGCCGAGAAGTACCAGCAGGACCTGGCCAGGCGCTCTGCGGAGCACTATGCCGAGCAGGTGCGGGTGGCCACAGCCGTGCGTGCCCGCCTCGAAGCCAACACCCGGCCCAGCCAGAACGAACAGCAGCAGTCGCAGCAGGAAGACCATGCCCGGGCAGCACGGCGAGGGCAGTCCGGAGCGGGTGCCGGTCAGTATGGCTACGCGGCGCTGCCCGGCGGCTCTCTGGACCCTCAGCTGGCCATGCAGTTGCAGACGATGGCGCACGACGGACACAAGATCCAGGCCATCAAACTCCTCCGCCAGGCAACCCAAACGGACCTGGCGACAGCCAAAAAGTATGTAGATCGGCTTTAGAAATGGAATCGCTCGTGATCCCCGTTATTATCCTCGCGGTCGTGGCCGCCGGAGTCGCACTGGCAGCCCGGGCGGTCAGCAGGCGGCAGGCGGCGTTCAAGCAGGCCGGAACCGCCCCGGCGCCGGATCCGGTTGAGGTGGCCCGCCTGGCCGCCGCCAAGCTCTCTGAGGACCAGCACCGCAGGTTGTACGCGCTCATTGCCCAGGGACAGGCGATGGCGGCCATCAAGCTGTACTACGAGGCCACAGGAGACGGCCTGCGGGCATCCCGGGACGCGGTGGGGGCGTTGGCCGCCCATCCGCAGAGCTACCGCAGCCCTGCGGCTGAAGCGGCGGAGGCAGAGCCCGACGACGACGACACGCCCCAGCGGTTCCCCTACCGCTACCGCGCCATTGCCAGCAAGGGCGACGTGACGCGTGAGGTCAGCAGCAACATGCTCAACGACGAGATCTACGGCCGCATCCGCACGCTGGCGCGCAGTGGCGACACCGAAGGCGCCGCCACTGCCCTGACCAGGCACTCGGACATCTCCCTGAAGCAGGCACGCGAGTTCATCGCCCTCCTGGACGATTAGACGATATGACCGGCGGCCCGCCGCCCCATTCCCTGCACGCGTCCTTGCACGCGCGCGTGCAGCCCGCCCGTCCGGTGCGCTGACACCGGTACGGCTCAGCCACCGTCCGGACGCCAGTACCGCAGCCCGCCGCTGGTGGCGCCGTCGCGGGCGACGTCGACCACGGCGTACGGGAACGCCCGACGGTCCGACTGGTCAGGTCCCCGACCGCGGACGTCCGAACACCACGTGCCGGTGTTGACGTACCGAGTGGGGCACGCCTCGAGCGCCGACTCGAGGGCCCGGTGGGTGTGGCCCGAGACGTACCAGGCCACCCCGGAACCGTGCGCCTCGAGGGTACGTGCGAACCGGCCCGCTGCAGCAGGAGCCTCCTCGTCGGCGACTCTGTGCCCGGCGGCCGCGAGCACAATGCGGGTCGCGGCGACCGGGAGCGCCGACACCGTCCGGAACCGGGACAGGCGCGCCAGGTCCCGAACGGCCACCCCGTCGAGCGCGAGCCGCAGTGACTCGGTCTGCAACAGCTCGTCGTACGCGGGCTCCCGGATGCGGCGTTCCGCCCGCTCGGACGCCAGGCAGGCCCGGGCAACGGCCCCGGCACGGCTCAGGCGCGACCTCGACGGATCGGCGTTCCAGGCGGCGAGCGGTGGTAGGTCCAGCTCGTCGGTGCCGTTGACCGCCGCGCGGAGCACCTCGGGCATCCGGTGCAGCGCGTGGTGCTGGTGCCCGTGCTCGGCCACGAGCACGTGGGGCACGTGCAGGAACCACGGGTGCACCCGGACCCGCGTGGGTTCGACGGGTGACAGCAACGCCGACAGGCGGGCGGCAACCGAGGGCCGGGCCAGCTCCACGTCGTGGTTGCCGCACACGAAGTGCAGCTGCACACCGCGCGCCGCACACGCCTCCAGCGCCCTGAACGTGTCGAGGTGGCGGGCGAGGATGGACTCGAGCCGGGCCAGGCTCTTGTCCTCGGCGAACCCGACCAGCTCGAACGTGTCACCGACGAAGGCGACGTGCTGCTGAGGACCGGAGGCTGCGAGCACCTCGCGGCGCAGGAACTCAGCCAGCATTCTGCCGGGGCGCCGGGCGTCGTCGTCCGACACGCCCAGGTGGAGGTCGCTGAGGAGCCACCACCGCGCCGCGCCGCTCACGTGAGCAGGCCCAGCACTCGTGGAAGGAAGAGTAGCAGGTAGACCGTCCATATGACGGCGACGACCCTTCCGCTCACCGTACGGCCGAGGACCCTCGGGCGTGTGCGCTGCCCGGTGTCTGCTCCGGCGCGCCGGATCTCCAGAGAGACGAGGGTGACGAGCAGGACGGCAGCCGCGAGCAGCCCCGCCAGATTGATCAACACGGTGCCTCCTGCCGTGCGCGGGCCATGGCAACCTCCTGCCGAGCGCGGACCATGCATGCGAGGACGGTGATGACGCCCATCGTGACCACGCACGCCTGCCACGACCACACAGCGAGGTAGAACATCGCCGTGGACACCGCCGTGAGCGAGGCGAGGCCGAGCGCCAGGACGAGCAGCGTGCCGAGCGCGAGGTCGGTCACCGGGGTGAGTCGGGCCAGTGCCTGCCCCGGGAGCAGGACGAGGACGGCTGTAGCGGCGACGGCCTGCAGCGGTGTCGGCAGCCCGACGAGCGTCACCAGCGACAGCGCGACGGCCGCGAGACCGAGCGCCACCGTGGGCCGGCTGACGCCGCTCATGGAGCTCATGGCGCTGCCCCGAACGGCGCCACCCGGTACGCCCGTGCGTCGGCGTTGCTGAACGCGAGCTCCACGCCGGCCTTCGCGCTCAGCCACTCCTCCAGCTCGGCGAAGCCGCGCTCGCTGATGGCGCCCTTGACTACGAGGCTCGCCTCCGACGAGCGCGTGAGCAGCACGACGGCACCAGCAGCGTTGTGCCGGGCATAGTCGTAGACAAATGGGCCGCACGCCACCGCCGACAAGTCGGACTTGCACAGGTCCTCAATCGTCCGGTACCGGTTTTCGAGGTAAGCCTCGCTGCGCCACGGCGTCGGGTGGGCAGCCGAGATGATCGCAGATCCGGGGGGCGCGAGACCACGCACGGCGGCGACGGCGGCCATCTCACCGTCAGTGAAAACGTCATATTGGGCGTTCCCGAACCGGGCCGTCACGGTCATCACGGCCAGCAGGCAGCAGGTGAGCACAAGGCCCCCCGCGGCGAGGTAGGAGGGGCGTGTGCTGCCCTCCACGGGGAGCAGGACCGAGCTCGCCTGCACGGCAATGAAGGGCAGGGCGAACAGCGAGACGCGGATAAGCATCTCCCCGCCGTACGACTGCGCGGGGAAGAGCAGCAGTGGGGTGACAGCGAGGAGGACCACCCTAATGTCGAGACGCCCTCTGCGCCGGTCGCGCACGGCCCCTGCCGCGGCGAGCGCCCACAACACAAGGGTGAGAGCCATCCGGACCTGTACCGCAAGCACGTGCCCAGCGGTCCCGCTCACGCGGTCGACGACGTTCGCCTCGGTCGCGGCCTGCAGGCCTGCGTCCGCAAGGGGTGGGTGCCCGATCAGGTATGCACTCGCCGGGTAGACGAGCCAGAGCGCCAGCACGACCGCGGTGATCAGCGGCAGGCGGCTGGGCCAGACACGTCCGCTCAGGGTAAGAGCGGTGAGGGCGATGAGCACCATGAATGGAGTCAGCTGATGGCTCGCGCAGATGACCGTGACGAGCAAGAGGGTCACCGCGAGGGCGCTCACCCGTAGCCCGGGCCGGGGCTCGGAGGGCGACCGCCCTCGCCACCAGGCCGCAAAGTCGGTGCGTCGGAAGCCGTGGATTTGGGGAGGCCGCGCTGCCAACGGGCCGAGGACCAGCGCGACCACGACGAGGTACAGGAAGAAGCCGAAGGCCTGGGGAGAAAGGTAGTCCTGATCCTGCCAGTTGCCGAGGCAGAAGAGCCAGAGCACGAGCCAGCGCCGTCGCGGATCGCGCGTCAGGTAGCCCGTTACCACGCCCAGGGCAGTGAGCCACAGTCCCATGTCTATCACCGGTGCCCACAGGGCAACGGCCACCGGGTCCAGACCGGTCGCCCGGAGCGCCGTCGCCAGGAGGGCGAAGAAACCCGGCCAGTTGAAGTACGCGTCGATATCCGGGTCGATCCCCTGGGTGCGCGCGAGGGCGTCGGCGATGCCGAGATGACGGAACGCGACCTCACCCCGCGGTACGTCCGTCACGAAGGCTGCGGTGCCGAACAGCACGAGCACAAGCACCACGACGAGCCACATCATGACCGGGCGGCGCGCCGGGCCCGAGGCATCTCCCCGCAGCGCCACGACGAAGGCGATGTTCAGAAGCAGGACCCCCGCCCAGAACGGGTAGGGCAGCACGGCGACGAGCCCCAGGTCGCTGTTCACGGGCACGGACACCGTGGAGGCGGCCCCTGCGGCAAGCGCCAGCGACACGACGCCCGCCAGTGCGCACCACACGTCACGGGGCTTCCAGCGTCCCCCGGTGCGGCTGGTCACTTCGAGCTCGCTGGTCATCGCGTGTCCTTCCTGACGCGCCGGAGGACGGCGAGCAGGCGGAGGCCGACCCCCGCGGCCCCGATGGAGAGCACCACCAGCCACGCAAGCGCCATGGCGGTGGCGCCCCTGTCGGCGACCGACAGCGCTGAGACGCAGAGGGCGGTTCCGAGCGTCACGCCGACCACGATTGCCTCAGCGTAGCGACCGCGGGCTCGGCACACGGCGTTGTAGGCCTGCAGCACCGCGTACCCCACCAGTCCGGCTGC
The DNA here is from genome assembly GCF_050156205.1 of Pseudarthrobacter sp. Y6. Classification (NCBI taxonomy): domain Bacteria; kingdom Bacillati; phylum Actinomycetota; class Actinomycetes; order Micrococcales; family Micrococcaceae; genus Pseudarthrobacter; species Pseudarthrobacter sp. Y6. The sequence goes on from NZ_CP189574.1 coordinate 154,813, forward strand.
CAACAACCGCAGCGCGTCGGCGGACGAGTCGGCATACCGCTCCCCCAGCAGACTGAGCAGCGGGCGAGCGAGGACGACGAGGATGACGGCAGCAAGACCTCCGACCGCGAGCGACCAACGGAGACCCGCCCAGGTGGTCGACACCAGCCGGTCCGGGTCGCGGACACCCTCGGAGAACTGGACAATGCCTATCAGCATCGGAGCGGTGTAGGCGGCCCAAGCCATCATCCATGCGGGATACCAGTAGGCAGCGGCCTCCGGCGCCACCGTGTGCGCGAGCAGGAGCGGCAGCAACAGCCCGGGAGCGCGCTCGGTGAGGGTGAGGAGTTGGTTCGGAAGGCCCACCGCCAGCAGTGGACGGCCCCTCGCCAAGCGCAAGGACGGTCGCGGCCGGTAGCCGACCAGTCGTCGCAGCTGGACCGCACCGACGACGCACGCTACGGTCGTACCGAGGGTCCAGCAGACCATCAGCACGTCGGCGGAGGCGCCGTGTGCCCGCCACGCCACGAGCGCTGCAGCACCCAGTGAAACCCCGCCGCCCAACGCGTACCTCAAGGTCGCACTGGCGCCGCGTCCCAACGCCACGAGCGCCTGGTCCAGCACGATGACAAGGGTGCCGGTGACGGCAGCCACGAGGAACGTGAGCCAGAAGAGAACAGATGCCGAGGCCGTGTCCGGAGCCACGGCCGACTGCAGCACGAGGTAGCCGAGGGCCAGCCCGGTGCCGGCAACCCCCACGATGGCGAACGCCGCATCCAGCACCCGCGAGGGCGGCTCCCCTCTCCCCACCGAGACGATCACGGCCGACCCGGCGCCCAGCACCGCGAGCTGCGTGCAGATCATCACCGCCGAGACCGCGGCCGTGGTGAGCCCGACCTCACGGTCGGACGTAGCGCGCGCGGCCACGACCCAGAAGGCAAAACCCGCGCCCGTCTGGGCGGCCTTGCCCAGGACGAGGCCGAGGGAGCTGCGCAGGGCGGAGTGCCGGACGGTCGAGGCGTCCGGCACAGCGGTCCCGCGCTCAGCCTTCACGACGCGAGACCCCTCGCCATGCCCGCGTAGTTGTACCAAAAGAAGGCGAGGTAGTAGCGCAGCCACCGAGGCTGGCCCTGGGCGAGGCTCAAGGCGCTGCCCCGGACCGCCGCGGCGGCGGGCAGCAGCATTAACCGCGCCCCGCGCCAGCCGTGCTTGCGGATCATCCGTCCCAGTCCTGTTCCGTCCATGAGGAACTGGTCGCACGCGAACTCGAAGTCGTCCGCGGCGAAACGATGTTCGACGACGACCCTGCGTGACACCGCCGTTCGCAGCCCTGACTGCCGCATCCGCCAACGCAGCTCGATGTCCTCCCCCGACTTGAACGAGTCGTCGAAACCCACGCCCAGCATCAGGTCCCGGTCGACGAGCGTCGCCACGAGCCCGAACCAGAGGCGACTGCGGCCGGTGCGATGGTGATGTGCGAGCGCCTGCCCCCAGTAGCCCGGTCCGCCGACACTCTCCAGACCGGCCTGAAGGGCGTCGTGGCCACCCTCGACCAGCTCCGTGAGCAGGTCGGCGACCCCCGTGAGCCCGAACACGACATCGGAGTCGACGAGCAGGACCCAACGGGTGCTGCTGCTCCGCACACCGAGCGTTCGAGCCCATGGCAGGCCGCGGCCCTCGTCACTCAGGACCCGGGCACCGGCCGCGAGGGCGAGCCCGACGGTGCCGTCGGTGGAGCATCCGTCCACCACGATGATCTCGGCAACACCGGACTGACTCAGGCTCTCCAGGCAGCGCGGAAGCATGCGCTCCGCGTTGCGGGCCGGAACGACCGCGGTGACCTCGGCAGGACTGTGACCCACCGTGTCCGCCCTCAGGCCTGCTCGTCGAGGACGGACGGCAGCAACTGCTCCAGATACCGGACTATGTCGTCCGACGCCTCATCCGCCGTGTATGCGGAGGGTACCTGCAGCAGGTGGCAGGGCCGTCCGTCGAGCGCTTTGCTCAGCACGACCCCCTTCGCCGCGAAGTGCTCGCGCCACGGGACGACGGACGTAGCCGCCAGGCCGGTCACGACCCGCTGCGAGAAGCCCGCCATCTCGATGTGGAAGTTGCCGATCATGCGGTCGACCATCCAATCGGTGGTCCGCTCGACCATCCGAGACCGGGTGCCCTCGAAGCGCTCGATGTAAATGGCGGCCGCGAGCGGGGCCGAGGTGGTCACTTCCCGTCCCGGGAACGCGGTCCCCGCCTCGACCATGCGGTGCTCCGGCGACCATCGGCGGGAGAAGTCCGCAAGGCGCGGATAACGGATAACGTACGGGTGCACCACAGTGGTCAGGCGGCCGACGCTCTGCGAGAGCACTGAGGGAACCAGGGGCTTCCGGACACCTTCGAACAGGTGCGGGTAGATGTCCCGGTGGTGCGGTTTGATGAACATCGGCTTCGCGTAGCCGAGCAGCGTGGCGTCCTCGGCGAGGAAGGCCCAGTCGTCGCCCATGAACGACCACCCCTCGCGCCGCATCAGCTTGGCAGCTGTGCTTGTCTTACCGGTCCCTCCAGCGGCGGGAAGCGCGATCGCGTGGCCCCGGTACGCCATCGTTGCCGCGTGAATCATGCCGGCTCCCCGACCGACCATGGCGGCATCGAGAACAGGAACCACGGAGGTCAACAGCTCGCCCGGCCCGTGAATGCGCCACTGCTCTCCGTCCCTCACGACCTGGACCCGATCGGCTTGGAAACGCACACTGTTCCCCGTGTACGCGAGCTCGTGCTCAACCAGACCCGCTTCCGGCATCGGCTCCGGGCGGTCATCGACGACGATGTCAGCTGGCCGTTCTGTGTCGGTAGCGAAACACGCCAACATGCTCTGGAGCTGGGTCGCTGCCGGCGCCTTTGCCTCGACGCGGACCGTGACGCGGCCGTGGATGTCGAAGTGCAGTGCCTTGGTCTGCTCGGTGTGCATGCTAGTCCCCTGTCTGGGTGGTGTCGTCGGATGGTGTGGACGGTGTCGGCCGTGTCGTCGCGGTGGCGGTGGTGGCGAGTGGACCGGTGGCGACGCGACCGCGCAGGGAAGGAACGTATGTCATGTCAGGCCACGCTCATTACGGGAAGAACGCTTTTCGGATCGGTGTCCGTCGGATTCCGGCTGCAGAACTTCCAGATACTCCGCCGGAAAGCGATGTAGCCGTAGCAAAGGTCCGAGTAGTTGCTGTGCAGAACCGCGTTGGCCAGCCCGGTCAGCGCACGGTTTCCTGTACGCCGCAGCCAAGGCAGGTCCTCCGACCCCCCTCCGGTGACGTATCGGGAACCCTTGACGAAGTCATAGTCATGCTGGAGTGGAGAAACGAACCAGCCAATTTCCTGGGGATCCATGCTTCCATCAGCGTCCAGCATGACGATGATGTCGCCCGTTGCTGCAGCAAATCCTGACCATAGCGCGACACCTTTGTCCTTACGCTGCTCGTCCAGCACCACGATATCCCGGCGGAGTGCCCGCGCCACCCCAACGGTATTGTCCCTGGAACGACCGTCAACAATCACGACCTCGTCCACGTATAAAGGCATACGCCGAAGGACCCAAGGGACGTTTTTGGCCTCGTTCAAAGTTGGGATAACGACGCTTATGGACGCTCTCTCCGGCTCTGCCGCCGGCTTGGAGAACGAAATTGGGGACTGGGTGGAAATAGACAAATGCCTCACCACTTCATGGCGTTTGTAGAGAGCTTTGGCCAATAGCGTATGGCCTGCCCGGCTAGGTAAACACCAGTAGCGAGTACTCGCTTCTATATCGCGTCCTACGTAGGGAATTTCGTGCTCCGCCAGAGCTAGGGGTGGAGGTGGCAACGCCGAGTGATCTGTTAGGTGCATTGGGGGACTTATTCGGTAGAGGGGGTACCCCTCCCGCTGTGAGAAGGCTTGGCTATGGATCAACGCTCGAACGCCGAGTCCCTTTGGCCCGATCCGCCTGAACTGCCACCGCCCGCCATCATGGACCAGCGCTGGACCGACGCCATATTCCTGCATTGGCGCATCCCGGAAAACGCAGCTGCTCGTTTCATGCCGCCCGGAGTGCAACCGGACCTCTTCGACAGCAGTTCGTGGGTAGGGCTTATCGGTTTCCGCATACAGAACGCCGGAATCGGACGCGGCCCCGGGATTCCGTACCTGGGCAGCTTCAGTGAGGTCAACGTGCGCCTCTACTCACGGGGACCCGATGGAACCAGGGGCGTGGTCTTCCTGAGCTTGGACAGGAACCGGCTGCCCGTCGTCCTGGCAGCGCGAGCAGCGGAAATTCCCTACGTGTGGTCGCGAATCCGCTATTCCCAACCCCGGCCGGACTCGCCAGACGTTGAAGCCGCCGGATACTCGGTCAGGCGTCTCAGGCAAGGAGCACGGAGTACCGTCGTACCCCAATCAGATGCCACCGTCGACGACCCGTTATCGGTCTTTCTCACGGCGACGTTTGGAATGCACGGCACGTTCCGGGGACGGAGCATCTACATTCCAAACACCCATAAACCGTGGCCGCTGTGCACTGCCAAGCTGCACCATCTGAAGGATGAACTGTTTGCGTCTGCCGGTATCAGCGCGAGCGGACCGCCTGAATCGGTCCTGTAATCCCCCGGAGTGCGGACCAAGTACGGACGGCCAAGGCTGGTGAGCAGCCTCGGCCAACCGCCGGTGACCTAAGGTGTAGTTCCCACATAGGTTATGAACGCGGCTGATGGGAGTTTTACCTCCGATGCCGGTATGGGCCTGTGGTGACTGTACTGATGTAGCCAGTCCGGGTAAGCGGCTCCCCGTTCGGCTTCTGATGTGTAGGGCCAGGCGTAGGACCGGCTTTGACGGTGATTCCGTGTGCGGCGAAGAAGGCTGCGGCGCGGAGCCAGAACGCTGTGGCAGTTTCCTTCTTCTCATCGTTGAGGATTTCGGAGTAGGCCAGCCTTAGGTGCTCATCCACGGCGGGGTGCAGGTAGGCGTAGCCGGCCCCGGCCCGGCGGTTCTTTCTGCCTGCGGCCCGTCCCAGGGAGCGGTGTCCGCCGCCTTCTGCTCGATAACCAACCGGGCAAGTTTTCCCCTGGCCTTTTGGTGTCAGGTCGGCATTGGCATGGGTAACGTAGGACACGAGAGCCTCCTGGCGTCGAGATGAGTGTGGTGACCCAAATCGATACCGGAGGCTCTCGCCCTTTACATCACGCCACGCTGTTCATAACCTGCGTGGGCACTACACCTTGGGCACGCAGCCGACCAGGGCACAGCGCTCCGTCCGGCGGCTAGAAGTCGAAGAGGTCTCCCAGCCAGCCTTCCTTCTTTTTGGGACGACGGCGGTCGTAGTCGCGGTCATACCCCGGCTTGTCATACTTCCGGTCGGCGTAACGCGGCTGCTCGTAGCGCGGCTGGTCGAACCGGGGCTGCTCGCGGCGGGGTTCAAAGTCCGGATACAGCGGGGGCGGAACCGGAGCAGGGACAGGCGCCGCGGCCGCCGGGCGCGGCGGCGTCGGAGCGCTGCCACCCATGGCATCGTTGGCGCGGTCGATGATCTTGTCCAGCTCCCCGCGGTCCAGCCAGACGCCACGGCACTGCGGGCAGTAATCGATCTCGACGCCGCTGCGTTCGCTCATGATCAGGTCAATTGAATCCACAGGACACTTCATGTTCCGGTCAACGACCGGGGAGACCGAATCGTTCGGCAGCCGGAGGCCCGGGACGGACGGCCGCGCCTTAGCGTCCGCCGGAAATGCCCGCTAGGAGCTGCTCGAACGGCAGGGACGCCAAGGCCGCCGGCTTGCGGCCGGACTGCTCCCCCGCCAGGAGGGCGGCAAACTCGGTCGCCGCACGGTCGATCCGCGACGATAGGGGCGAGCCGCCGTCGTCCGTATTTCCCCAGTCCTGGGGGCCAGCGAAAACGGCCGTAGCGGCTATCCTGGTGCGCAGGTAGCTGAACAGCGGGCGCATCGCGTACTCGAGAACCATCTGGTGGCGGTCCGTACCGCCGGTGGCGCCCAGCAGGACAGCCTTCCCGTCCAGGGACTTGGGGTCCAGGACGTCAATGAAGGACTTGAACAGGCCGCTGTAGGAGGCGCTGAACACCGGGCTGACGGCAATGATGCCATCGGAAGCCTTCACGCCGGCAATGACATCCGCCAGGCGCGGGGCCGCATAGCCGGTGACAAAGTTGTTGGCGATGTCCACCGCGAGGTCCCGGAGCTCAACGACCTCAACCGTCACCTCGAAACCGGCATCTGCGAGGCGGTGCTCTGCGGCTGCGGCGAGCTGGTCGGCAAGCAGCCTGCTCGAGGACGGCACGCCCAGGCCGGCGGACAGTACGGTGATGCGGCGGGTTTCCACGTGGACTCCTGAGGTTCGGTACAGCCTATGTTACATGTATTTGCATGTACCTGGGTAACCGGTGGCTGTCCGCCTTTATTCCACGGGCGCTAGAGCACCACCGTGCCGCTGATGCACGTGGTGGAACTGCCGCCCACCCAGACGTCTTCACTGACAGCATTCACGTGGATGCGCCCCGCCCGGCCCCGCGCATTCCTGGACCAGGACCTCGTCCTGCTTCGGGACGCCACCGGCATCGAGCCACGCGTGCGCCGACCCCATCGTGGGATGCCCGGCAAAGGGGAACTCCTCGTGGCCGGTGAAAATGCGGACCCGGTAGTCGGCATCGGGATGCGTCGGAGGCAGGAGGAAAGCGGTCTCTGAGAGGTTCGTCCAGTTGGCGAAACGCTGCATCTGTTCCGCGCTGAGGCCTACGGCATCACCAACCACTGCGAGCGGATGGCCCCGGTAGGGTTCGTCCGTGAAGACGTCCACCTGGGTGAACGGACGACGGCGGCGCGGGAGAAGGATTCTGGCTCACCGCCGCTGGCTATCACCCCGAGCGGCCTGGCTGACACGCCTGCCGCGGGGTGGGAGACTACCCGGCAGGAAGCCGTTATGCGGGGGCCGAGCATCGTGGGATTCGGCAGCTATCACTACCGGTACGAAAGCGGCCGCGAAGCGGATGCCGCCGCCGTGGGCTTCTCATCGTGCAAGGCGAACCTCGCACTGTACGGGCCCGACGCGGGCCATCTGCTCCCGCAGCTCGGCAAGCACAAGACCGGAGTGGCCTGCCTCTACATCAACAAGCTCGACGACGTGGACCGCGAAGTCCTGGCCGAGATGGTACGCACGGGCTACGGCCACGTCACGGCTGCACCAGCCCTGACCTCGGCGCGAGGCACAGAAAACCCCGCTGCCGGTGACGGCAACGGGGTTTTCGTGCAGTTTAAGGCTGCGTAACCGGAAAGGCTACTTACCTGCGACTACGTTGAGTTCGATCACAGCGGCAACGTCAGCGTGAAGACGGACGTTGGCCTGGTAGGAACCAACCGACTTGATGTGAGTCGGCAGTTCAACCTTGCGCTTGTCGATGCGGCCAAGGCCAGCGGCCTCAACAGCGTCGGCGACGTCGGCCTGCTTGACGGTGCCGAACAGGCGTCCGGTCTCGCCAGCCTTGACGACGAGCTTGACCGGCTTGGCGGAGAGTGCAGCGGCCTGCTTCTGAGCATCTTCCAGGGAAGCGTGCTCGCGGGCGGCGCGGGCAGCCTTGATGGACTCAACCTGCTTCTCGCCACCCTTGGACCAGGTCAGGGCGAAGTTGCGGGGCAGCAGGTAGTTACGTGCGTAACCGTCCTTGACCTCGACAACGTCGCCAGCAGCACCGAGACCGGTTACTTCGTGGGTCAGAATGAGCTTTGCCATGTTAGTTAATCCCTTCCCTAACCGCGGCCAGCGCCGGAGTAAGGCAGCAGTGCAACTTCGCGGGCGTTCTTGATTGCCTGGGCGATTTTGCGCTGTTCCTGTACCGTGACGCCAGTGACGCGACGGGCGCGGATCTTTCCGCGGTCGGAGATGAACTTGCGCAGCAATGCTACGTCCTTGTAGTCGATGACAGTGATGTCAGCGGCCTTCAAGGGGTTGGACTTTGGTTTGGGCTTACGGAGTTCAGCCTTAGCCATCGTGGAGCTCCTATTCTATGGAGCCCGTGGATGTTGATCCACGGGATGGTGGTGGTCCGACGGCGGCAGTCACGTCAAGTGCCTTGCGGCACCTCGGCGGTCCCGGCGTCGGGCCTAAATGATTGGTTAGAAGGGAGGTTCGGAATCGGGGCCATTGCCCCAGCCGCCGCCTGCGTTGGAGACACCGGGCGTTGCCCAGGGATCCTCCTGTGCAGCCGGCTGGTTGCCGCCACCGAAGCTTCCACCGGAGTTGCCGCCCTGGTTTCCACCAGAGTTGCCGCCTCCGAAGCCACCGCCGCTGTTGCCGCCGCCGAAGCCACCCTGACCACCCTGACCGCCGGAGCGCTGGGTGCGGTTGACCTTGGCATTGGCATAACGCAGGCTCGGGCCGATTTCATCGACTTCGAGCTCGATAACGGTGCGCTTTTCGCCTTCTTTTGTTTCGTAGGAACGGCTCTTCAAACGGCCGGAAACGATCACGCGCATGCCCTTGGTGAGGGACTCGGCGACGTTCTCGGCTGCTTCACGCCAGACCGCTGCGCGGAGGAACAGGGTTTCCCCGTCCTTCCACTCATTGGACTGGCGGTCAAAGGTGCGCGGGGTGGAAGCGATGGTGAAGTTCGCTACTGCCGAACCTGACGGTGTGAACCGCAATTCCGGGTCATTGGTGAGATTACCGATGACCGTAATGGTGGTTTCGCCTGCCATCTACTGCCTCCTTGTTCGATCCTGGGTGAAGAATTCGATCCTGCGGGGTAAAGAATGAAGATCGGAGCTGAAATTACTCAGCAACAACCTTCTGCTCTTCGGGGCGGGTGATCTTGGTGCGCATGATGGTCTCGTTAAGAGACAGCTGGCGGTCAAGTTCCTTGGCGGTGTCCGGCTTGGCGGTGAAGTTCACCACGGCGTAGATACCTTCGGACTTCTTCTTGATTTCGTAAGCCAGTCGACGACGGCCCCAGATGTCAACCTTTTCGATGGTTCCACCATCGTTGGTGATGACGTTCAGGAACTTCTGAAGCGACGGCTCAACGGTACGCTCTTCGACCTCGGGGTCGATGATTACCATCAATTCGTAAGGACGCATATGTGAACCCACCTCCTTTGGGCTAAGCGGTTACGGCATTTCCGTAACAGGAGGTTCATTTGCGATGCTGTGCGATGCCCGGCCAACAGAACGGAGGCAGGGCGCAGCACAGACTTCAATATCTTAGTGCATTTGGACCGGATAGACGATTCGCGCTTGACTCAAGGCTAGGCGCCGTGGTCCCGGAGCGGAAGCCGTGATGCGCGTATGTGGAAAACTTCCCAACAAGCGGGCTGGCCAGGTTTCTGTGGATAAAGCCAGCACAGACGGGGCGAGTGGTCTAGCCTCGATGGGCGGACCTGAAAAAGCTGCACAAGCGGCTGGACGCAGCCGTGACCGCTTGTTACGCCTGGCCGAAATCCATAGCGCAGGACCGGGCGGATATCGTCCGGCGGCTGACGCAGCCCAAACATTTTCGTACCGTCATCCTGGCCGCCACCATCAACCCGGGGCTGGGACTGGCGGCCTCATTAGACCCCCAACTGCCCTCCGGTTCGAGGCATAAAGTCTCTGGTGCCCGCAGCGGAACAGGTCTATATTGGCAAGAACGGCTGGGTACCGTACTGGACGCAATGAGGCGGCCAGGAAAGCCGGTCCTCGTGTCGCGCAAGCGGCTGGATGGACCCAGGATTTTGGATAGAACAAGCAGTTCGGTCTCCTTCTTCGATGGATGGGGACCACATGTCGTTAATAGGCCGAAGCAGGGAATTGGACCGGATACTCTCCGTAATCCGGGGTCCTAACGATTCAGCCCTCAAGGTGGTGGGCAGGCGCGGGACGGGTAAGTCCGCCCTCCTCGCCGAGATTCCCCGCCTCTCCGATGTCCGCACCGTCTTCCTGACAGCGAGTGCCTCAGAGTCCGACTGGCCACTCTCGGGCCTCACCGCGCTCCTGACCGGCATCGATGACCCCGTCCTCAACCGCTTCGCCGACGAACTGCTGCGCGATTCCACTGGCGCCATGGACGTCCCCACTGTCTCCACTCTGCTGCTCAACGGACTGCACCAGCGCTCGTCGTCCCGGACGGTCATTGTCATCGATGACGCCGACCAACTGGACCCCAGCAGCCAGGCGGTGATCGGCTACTTGGCGCGTCGGCTGACGGGAACGGACATGGCGCTGTTCATGAGCGTGCGGGAAGAGATAGCCGATAGCCCGTTCGCATCCCTTCCCGCCCTCCAGCTGGCGCCGCTGAACTACAACGACACGGTCCGCATGCTGGAGGCCATTCCGGCCCGGCAGACCGCGACGGCGGCGGTCCACACAGTCGCCGCTGCCACCCAAGGGAACCCGCTCGCCGCCGTCGAGCTCTTTACGCTGCTGCTGGAACGTGTGGCAGACGGAAAATACGCGCTGCCGGTTCCGCTGCCCGGCAAGGGAAGCTTCGAAGCGGAGTTCGCTGCCACCGTGGGGGGACTCTCGCCTGTCGCGAGGCAGGTCCTTGACCTGCTTTCGCTGTCCTGCCGCAGCGATATCGCCACCTTGGAAAGAGCCTATGACCAGCTGTGGGGCGGGATCGACGAACTGCTGGCACAGGGCATGGTGGGCAGGTCCGGGCCGCATCTGAGGATCCAGGACCAGTTGCTCCGGGGCTACGTGTATGCGGCCATGACACCGGCAACGCGGACCTCCAGCCACCGCGCCATGGCGGCAGCGGCGGAGCCCGCGGATCCCTATGCGCACCGCTGGCACCTGAGCTTTACCGCTTTGGAACGGCAGACCCCGTTTGGGCTGCTCCGCCTTGCCGTTGACCTAATCCGGAGCGGCGAAGTGCCCTTCGCCGTCGAATACGTTGAACGGGCCCTGACCATCAACCCGTGGGAAGCGGAGACGGCTGCGAGGCTCACCACCGTGGCCGAGCTGCTGCTGAACCGGGGTGAATTCGTCTACGCCAAGCGCTACTTGGACTGGGCTCAGCGCGTGACGCGGAACCCTGCCCTGATCCTTCGGCTGACAGGCCTCGCCTTCGAGATCCAGTTCATCCAGGGCGGCACCGTGCGCTCCAGCATGGTGCTCCGGCTGGTGAAGGAGTTCGGGCAGCACGATCCGGCCTTCGCTAACCGCCTGCTCGTGGCCGGCGCGCTCTATTATGCGGACCGCTGGGAGCTTGCGGATGCCACCAGCCTGCTGCGGTACGCCGAGGAGTTCAAGGACCACGCCTCACCGGACTGTCTGGCCCTGGCGGCGAGCGCAAGGCAACTCATCGAAGCGATCAGCGGGACACCGGAGGAGATCGGCCGCAAGCCCGATGGCGGGAACGAAACGGTTGCCACCCTTCTGGTACGGGGCCGTGCGCTGAGCTATGCCGAACACCATGTCGCCGCCCAGGAGGCCTTTGCCCGGGTGCGGAACTTCCTGGAGGCAAACACCGTCAACTGGCGGGAAACCGCGGAGTTCCTCGCAGTGGACAATGAAATCCGGGCGGGGAACGTCCGGAAGGCGGTGAAACTGATCGAAGATCTTGAGCTCGCAGAACCGGAAACTAAATACCACCGTGGAATGCGGCACGTCTTCCGGGTCTGGCGGGCCAACACGATCGGAAACGAGGAACTCGCCCGCGCCTACGCGACGGACGCCCAGCACTTCTCAGGGGCGGAAAGCCACCCTGCGATTACGGCGCAGCTGGCCGCGTGCCAGGGGCATTTTGCCCTCATGCGGGGAAACCTCGCCAAGGCCTTCGCGCAGCTGTCGCGGGCAGGGGAGATAGGCCAGGCTTTCAGCAACCCCACGCTGCTGCGCTGCGAGTCCGATCTGGTGGAAGTCCTGGTCCGGCTGGGCCGGCACAGGGAGGCCACCCAGGCGCTGTGGCACCTGGAAAGCCAGGCAGTTGGCCTGCGTTCGCCCTGGCTCATGATGGCTGTTGCCCGGAGCCGGGCGATGCTGGCCGACGGTGAGCAGTCGCTCCAGCTGTTCAGTGACGCCCTCGCCGGCAAAAACCCCCAGGAATCACTGCTGGAACGCGCCAGGACACTGCTGTGCTACTCCGAACGTCTCGGCGCCTTCGGCCGCCTCCGGAGCGCCCGGGACGGTCTGCTTCGAGCGAAAGTGATGTTCGACGAAGCCGGGGCCCACGCGTGGGCCCAGCACGTCGACTCGCTGCTGCTCGACGAACGTGTGGAACCGGCAGGTGCCCCCGGCAACCCCGCGATCGTGATGCTTGCAGAGCACGAACGTGTGCTGGTGCGCATGGTGGCCCGCGGGATGCGGAACAAGGAAATCGCGGCCACCCTGTATGTCTCTGTCCGGACCGTGGAAGTGCGCCTCACCGCGATTTACCGGAAACTCGGAGTGGAATCACGCGCCCAGCTGACAGCCCTCGCAACGGGAAAGGAAGCCACGCAGGCCAAGGAACAATTCGTCCTTCCCATCCTCTAGGACACCGGCTGGGGCACCGGGCGCTGCAGGTACCCGCAATTCCCGCATTGTTCCCTGCCGGTGCCCACACAACCGCCTCCTTTCCCCGCCGGAACGGCATGCATCCCGCTAATTTTGGAGTACGGAATGCACAGACCCCGGCAGCGAAAAGTGGGAAGGACGCGCACATGAGAACGGTCACCAGAAAGGCCGGTGCCAGGTGACAGCGGAAACCGTCCTGGCCCGCATCAACGTCATGGAACCCTGGCTCGGCGACGACGAAACCCGCGCCGTAGCGGACGTCCTCGCCTCCGGCATACTGACGCAGGGGCCGAAAGTGAAGGCGTTCGAGGCGCAGTTCAGCGCCCTGCAGGAGGTGCGCCACGCCGTGGCGACTTCCAACGGTACCACCGCACTTCATTTAGCGCTGGTAGTGGCCGGAATCGGCCCAGGCGACGACGTCGTTGTTCCGTCACTGGCTTTCATTGCTACAGCGAATGCTGTCACGTACGTCGGGGCGCGGCCGGTGTTCTGCGATGTAGATCCCGTAACCGGCACGGTGACGGGATCTACGATCCGGGCGGCGCTGACCCTTGACACCCGTGCAGTAATTGTGGTGGACCAGGGCGGTGTACCCGTTGACCTGGAACCGGTCCGCGAGCTGTGTGAACGTCACGAAATCACCGTGATTGAAGACGCCGGTTGCGCTGTGGGTTCTCAATACAAGGGCCGGCCAGTGGGTACCGGCGCGGACGTTGCCGTGTGGTCGTTCCACCCGGACAATGTTCTGACCACGGGCGAAGGCGGCATGCTGACAACCCACCGGGCGGACTGGGCAGCACGGGCCCGGAGCCTCCGCAGCCACTCCGTGAACGTGCCCGCGGCGGACCGCCGCCGATCCCGCATGGCCGCGCCGGAGGTGTACGTCGAAGTTGGTTTCGATTGCCAGATGACGGATCTGCAGGCCGCCATCGGCATCGTGCAGCTGGGCCGGCTGCGCGAGATCGTGGCGCGCCGCCGGGAGATCGCCGCACGTTATGAGGCAGGCCTTTCCGGCCTGGCCGGGCTCCGGTTCGTGGCCGACCCACCGTACGGTACCACCAACTTCCAGTCCTTCTGGCTCGAAGTCCTCCCGGGCTTCGCCACGGACCGCGAAGGGCTCCTGGCCCGTCTGGCCGATGCCGGAATTTCGGCGCGCCGCGGCGCCATGGCGGCACACCGGCAGCCTGCCTACCGGTGGCGCGATACGGGTAACGCAGGGCTCCAGACCACCGAACGGCTAACCGACCGGACGCTGGTTCTCCCGATTTTCCACGGCCTGGACAACGTGGGCCTGAACCGGGTCATGAACAGCGTCCGGGCGGCCGCCGGGGTACGCCGGTGAGCGACCTGGTGCTGATCGCAGCCAGCGGGCTAGCCCGGGAAGTCCTGACCATGGTCCGGGCCAGCGGGCAGTACGACGTCGTCGGGCTGCTCGACGACGACAAGGAAATGGCCGGCGTCACCGTGGACGGCGCGCCGGTGCTGGGGACCATCGACGATGCCCCCAAGTTCACCCATGCGCTGGTGCTGGTGTGCCTGGCCTCGGGAAAGTCCCGGGAAGCCGTAGTGGAACGGCTGGCGGCCCTGGGCCTGCGCGATGCCCGCTACGCCACCGCGATCGATCCCACCGTGGAGTGCCCCGAAGGCTGCCGGATCGGCCGCGGCAGCATTCTCCTGAAGAACGCGACTCTGACGGCCTCCGTCACGCTCGGGGCCCATGTTGTGGCCATGCCGTCAGTGACCTTTACGCACGACGACCACGTGGCGGATTTCGCGACGTTCGCGGCCGGTGTGCCGCTGGGCGGGGGAGTCCGGATCGGCCGGGCGGCCTACCTGGGGCTGAACTGCAGCGTCCGTGAACGGACGTCGGTGGGGTCCTACGCCACGGTGGGCATGGGGGTGGCAGTTTTGAGCAACGTGCCCGACGGCGAAACGTGGGTCGGCGTGCCGGCCCACCCCATCAAACACGGATAGGCGAGCGCCAGAAGCGCCGGGCGCAAGGGGGCGCTCCGCAGAAGTAACTTCCGTTACACGATTGTGATTATTCGCGTCCGGTCCTGTACGGTCGATCGGTGGGCCGCCCCAGACGGCCCCAATCCCGGATGACGTCTAACTCTGCCACCTTCGGGATCCACTAGGTTTCAGGCAGAGGCGGGGGACCCGAGTGTCTCGGGCATGGCACAAACATGCCCTCGGGGTGAAGCCGCGCATTCCAATGCGGCCGGATGACCTCCTCCGAACCCGACAGCTAACTCCGCAGGCGTTGAGAGGTAATCACTCATGTCTGCATCCCCTGATCAGCCGCGCTCGGACGCGCGCCCTTATTCCGAGGAAGCCGCGGCGCCCACCCGGCGACGGTCCGCGCTGAAGAAGTCCGCGGACCGTGCAAAGACCCGGCGCACCATGTCGCTGACAGCGGCCGCACTGGTCGCACTGCTGGGTGTTGTCTCCCTAGGCCAGGTCACCGAACAGGCGCCACAAAGCGCCGAGTTGAGCCGCGTCGCGGACACGTCCAGCCGTGCCCAGGCACCGGGGCAGGTCAAGCGCAACACCAGCCCCGCGCCGGCACCACTGCCGGCCACGGACCCCTCCACCGAGCCGACCACGGCTCCGGCACCGGCACCTGAAGCGCCGGCGGTTGCTCCCGCACCCGCCCCGGTAACGACGACAACGGCTGCACCAGCGCCGGCCCCGGCCCTGGCACCCCTTGCATCATCCGGCACAACCGGAACCATGCCCGTTGGAGTCCCCGGCGCGTGGACCATGGCTTTCGCCGATGAATTCAACGGCACGGCCCTTGACACGGCCAAATGGTCCAACTGCTGGTTCTCTCCCAGCTGCGGCAGCATGAACAAGGTCGCCACCAGCCCCGGCAACGTTTCCGTCGGCGGCGGCAACCTTGCCCTTTCCCTCAATTCGTCCACCTCGGGTGCGCTGGTTTCAACCAACCCCAAGGGCGGAGCCGGTACCGGTTACGAGTTCACGACAGGTTATGTCGAGGCCCGGATCAAGTTCCCCGGCGACGGCACGAACCTCTACAACTGGCCTGCGTTCTGGACAAACGGCCAGTCGTGGCCCACCAATGGCGAGAATGACATCGCTGAGGTCCTGAGCGGCAAGATGACCGTGAATTATCACTCAACATCCGGCGCCCACAACCAGGGGACCGTTCCCGGCGACTGGGGCAACAATTTCCACACCTTCGGCCTGCACCGGACGGCGAACTCCGCGGACGTCTACTTCGACGGCGTCAAGGTGAAGTCCTACTCCACCGACGACGGCGGCGCACCGCAGTACATCGTCCTCAATGTCGGCGCGTCGGGAAGCAGCCCGGCGGCATACGGAGCTGCGTCGCAGGTCCAGGTTGATTACGTGCGGGCCTGGAAGTAAACAGCGTCACTTCGGTGAGCGGACGACGGCGGGACCTCCCGCCGTCGTCCGCTTTCTATTAATCGCCTGCTTCCCTTAATACTGTGTAAACCCGCAGTTGTCGGTGCCGGACCGGCGGAACGTTCCGCGGCTCCCGTAAACTCTTGCAATGAAGCTTCTGTACATCACAGAAAGCGTGCCCAACCGGGACCCCATGCTGGGGGACGGCAGTTCCATGATTCCGTTCGAGGTGCTGCGGAACCTTCCCGGAGAAGTGGCAGTGACACTTCTGACCTTCGCCGGACCGGTGGGCGTGCCGGCCGAAATCAGGTCGCGCTGTAACGCCGTGCATGTGATGCCCACGCGCAGCCGCGCCTGGGCCACCGTCCTGTCCGTCTTTGGCCTGACCGGTCTCGGAAAGCACGAGCGGTCCACCGCCAAAGCTATTGCCGTCGCGGCACAACTCTCCGGCCTCCACGACGCCACCCTGATCCATGGTCCGCACGCCCTGTTCCTGGCCAAGTCGGTGAGCGGCCCACTGGTTTTGCAGACTGTGGATCCCTGGTCCGTCCGCGCCGCGATGGACACTGCCATTGCCGGCACCCTCCGCCCGGCCTACCGCGCCCGTGAGTTCCTTGCCCTGCTTGCCGAACGGCGCTTGCCGTCGCGGGCGCGGCTCCTTACTGTGGGCGCCGCCGATGCGCTGACGTGGTCGGAACGGCTGGCGCGGCCCGTCAGGAGCGTTCCCAACGGGGCCGAGAAGTCGGTGCGCGAAGCCGCCAGACAGAACTGTCCGGTGGCCTGTTTTGTTGGCAGCCTGAACTACGGTCCAAACATCGACAGCGCAAACGTCCTGATCAGAAAGATCGCCCCACTCGTGTGGCAGCAGGTTCCGGATGCCAGGTTTGTGCTCGCGGGCCGGTGCCCCGATGCCTCAGTACAAGCCCTGGCCGGCCCCCGCGTGGAGGTCCTCGCCAACGTGCCGTCAGTCCTGGAGGTCTTCCACTCCGCGGACGTCGCAGTCTTTCCCGACGAACACGGTGTCGGCATCCGGAACTCCGTGCGCGAGGCCCTTGCCGCCGGCCTCCCGGTGGTAGCGACGCCGGTGGCCGCCCGCGAGCAGGAACCCCACCCCTTGCTGGCCGTCGAACCGGACACGGAGGGGTTCGTGGATCACGTCGTGCGGCGGCTGACCGCGCCCGGACGGCACCGGACCCCACCCGCTGGCGGGTCCGTCAGAACGTGGCGGACTGTCGCCGAGGACTATCTGGACGAGGTGGGCGGCGCGATCCGGTCCGGCGGCACCGGCCTCCCGTCCGGAAAGTCACCAGCATGACGTACGCACCCGGGGATCTGACCCGGACCGGTGTCCGCGGCGCAGCGTGGCAGGGGCTGGCATTCGTCACCGGAAAGATGATCGTCCTGGGCACCGCCATCGTCCTGGCCCGGCTGCTGTCCCCCGAGGAGTACGGCCTGGTGGCACTGGCGCTGGTCCTGATGGCCTACGCCGAAACCGTTGCCGACGCCGGTGTGGCACAGGCGCTGGTCTATTTGCCGCGTACAGGCGTCATTGCGCGCTCCGCCTTGTTCATTTCCGTGCTGCTCGGAGCCGTCCTGGCCTCAGCCGCCGTCCTGGCCGCGCCCTGGATCGCAGGCCTTTTCAACCTTCCGGACGCGGCGCCCCTCGTCCAGGTGCTGGGGGTTTCGGTGTTGGCCACGTCCTTCGGGGCGGTCCCGGAAGCCCTGCTGCGACGGGACCTGAAGTTCAAACCGCTGACCGCAGCTCCTGTGATCCGGGCCGCCACCATGGGATCGGTGACCCTGGTTCTGGCGTTCACGGGCCACGGCGCGTTGTCACTGGCCGTCGGCACAGCCGCGGGGTCCGTGGCGTATGCGCTCACGTGCTGGTTCCTGGTCCGCAGGAATGCGCCCTGGCAGATCTGGCGGGTGGGCAGGGACGCTCTTCGGGCAAACATTGCCTACGGGGCACCCGTGGCGGGAAGCAGCCTGCTGGCCCGGCTGATTTTCGACGTCGACTACCTCATTATCGGGCTGTTGTTGGGAGCGCAGGCTCTGGGCTACTACACGTTGGCCTTCCGGCTTCCGGAGGCCCTGATCCTCAACGTCTTCTTTGTACTGTCCACGGTCCTTTTCCCGCTCTACGCGCAGGTGCGCACGGATCCGGACAGGCTCCGCGACGGCTACCTGAAAAGCGTCCAGATCCAGTCCCTGTATGGGTTCACTGCCGGCGTGGGCCTGGCCGTCCTGGCACCGGTCCTGGTCCCTCTCCTTTTCGGCCAGAAATGGACCGACGCTGTGCTGCCACTGGTCTTGCTGGCCCTGTACGCTGCAGTGCGGTCGCTGGGCGCGGGTGCCAACGACGTGTACAAGGCGCTCGGACGGCCCGGGCTCTCCATCGCAATCTCCGTCGTCCGCCTCGTGATTCTCGTGCCAGTCCTGCTGGTCGCCGCGCAGTGGGGCATCGTTGGAGTGGCAGCTGCGCAGCTTGCCACGGCCTTTGTTTTCGCCTGCGGAATGCAGGCGGTCGCGGCCCGGGTGATCAAGATCAGGGCACGGCGCCTGGTGCGCGCCGCCGTGCCAGGCGTGGTCTGTGGGGCTGCTGTGGCAGGGGCCGGCCTGGTCACGTTGGCCCTCCCGATCCTTGGTCCCTTGGTAACGACGGCCGTCGTGGTGCTTCTGTCCGTCGGCCAGGTTTACGCGATTCTGCGCCTGGGATTCCCGTCCTTGTACCGTGAGCTGCTGCAGTTCCTAGGGCGTGTCTGATACGCACGCTTGGGCTCTATGGCCGCTGGCCTTGCACGGCGTGGCGCCAGAGCCAGAAGTCCCGATCGGACGCCACGGCCTGACGGAGCTTTTCTGTTCCGTGGGCGGCCTCGGCCTGACCCGCCAGCCTGAACGCCAGCGTGGCCGCGGATCTGGCCCAGGTTGCGATGACCAGCAGCGGAATCAGCGCAGCATCCACCCCGCGCAGGTCCAGGTGGCCGGCGAGGTGTGCCAGTGCCCACCCGCCCGGGCCGAACGCCTTTTCAAACGCCGCGAGCTGGCTGCCGCGGTCGAAAGCCAGTTCGCTTGATTCACTCAAGTACTGGAGGTAAAAGACCAGGTCATGCCCGGGAACGCCGTCGGTGCGGGCCCGTTCCCAGTCGACCACCTGCAACCCTTGGTGGGGCTTGAGGAAGAGATTGGGGTGGCTCAAATCGCCATGCTCGACGACGGCGGGCAGTTGGATGTGACGCAGCGGCGCCAGTATCTCGTGGGTCCGTTCCACCAGTGCCATGATCTCGACTTCCTGGGACACCAGTCCTGTGAGCGCCTTCAGCGGGTGGCTGATGGTCCGGTCGTACCAGCCGTCGTTCCGGGCGGCAGCCTGCGTGCACGGCAAGGCGTCCACAAAGGCAGTGCCCGCGCTGACGGCGCCGGCCAGATCCGCCGCCACCTGTCGGGGGTCCAGGGGCACTCCTGTCACCGCGGTTTCGACGAGCACCGTGTGGGCGCCGACGTCGCAGACGGTCACCACCTGCGGGACGCCGATGACGGACCCTGCAGCACCCGTGTTGAGCTGCCTCAGAACGTCGGCTTCATGGCGCACGCTGTCGTTCTCGCCAGGCTGCCGCGGCACCTTGACCACGAGGCTGGGTTCGTTGGCTCCAGCCGCAAAAACCAGGGCCACCACATGCTTGGATGTGACAAACCTGGGCGTCAGCAGGACGCTTTCCCAGCGGGGGCCTATCCCGTATTTGTCCAGCTCGAGCTCCTCGTAACGCTCCGCCAGGAAACGGTCGACGAAAGTCACTGCGGCTCCGCGGGTGGGCGCCGGCCTGTGACGGTTCCTTCCGGAACAGCCAGGTCAAACACGCCCAGGAGCAATGCCAGCCGCGCGGCAAAGGCCTTGGCTGCACCGAAGCGGACATCCTTGTGCAATGCCAGGGTGTTCCTGATCGCTGCTGCTGACGCCACAGGAACGATGCGGGTGGTCTGGTCCAGTGACGGCGCATTCCAGTAGACGCTGACGTCCTGGTAGCCGCTGCGCACGAACGTGTTTTTCCAGCCTTTCAGGGTGCGGGGCCCGGACCTTTGGAACAGTGAACGCCGGGCCTCGACGCACATCCAGCCGCCGGGTTCCACCGCGGCCGAGGCAGACCTGAAGGCCGCCAGATCGGGGACGGTGAGGAGCACAACGCCGTAGGTCCTGTCATGGTCCCCGTGTTGGTCCGGTGGAAGGACCGCCGCTGAGGGGTCCAGCAAATGGAGGGCGGACGCCATATCGGGGCCGGTCGCGCCGCCATACGCCACGCTTCGGGGCTGCAGGTCAGGGAGCAGGAACCGCCAGTCCAGCAGCCGCCACAGGTGCAATGACAGGGCGTCGGCTCCTTCCTCGTCGGGCCCGGCGCCGGGACGCTGCCCGGCCCCCAGCGCCGGTGAGAGCCGGCGCCACACCAGCCCGGTCGACTGGCCGAGGACGCGCTCCGGGGCCTGGGCGGCGTCGATGACGTTGCTGCCCGGCAGCTGGGCGGCAAGGTTCCGATACGCCAGCCGCCAGCCCTCGAGGATTTCAGGTGAGTGCTCACCCTTCCTGTCGAACATGACCTGGCCGGGGACATCGAGGACCAGCAAGAGGTCAGGAGGCCGCACCACCGCAAAGGCAATGGCATTCGTGGCCTTCGCCAGGATGCCGCCCACGGCGCCGTTCGAGGCACCGCCCGTGGCGGCCCCGGGCAGCAGGGCGTCATAGGGCACCCGGTCCATCAGCACCAGCCGGCCGAGCAGGCTCCAGAACCTGGCCAGCAACCCGCCGCGGACCGCCCGGTAGATCTTCTTGACGGTGCGTCCGCCAGGAACCTTTCCGAGCCAGGAGTCCCAGGGACCCGCCCCCCACATGCCCATGTACACATACTTGGTGGGCAGCGGTAAGGCTGCCTGAAGTCCGCGGAGCAGCGTGGTCTTACCCGCGCCGTCGGGAGCCATCACCCCCACCACTGGCCCCTTGTCCTGGAGCCGGGCGCCGAGCAGCCGAAGACCCCGGTGCCTTGCGGCGACCAGCCGCGGTACTGCCGGGGCCCAGGCCCACCTGGCCGTGATCGCGGCCGCAGCGGCCGGCACGTCGTCGAACCTGCCCGTCCGGACCAACTCCAGGACGTTCGCGGCTGTGCCCGGCCCCACGCGGCTGTCAACAAAGCCGGCAAGGGAATCATGGGCCGAAGCGGCGGCGGCCGCATTCCGGGCAGCCTTCATTCGGGGTGGCGCGATCTGCCCTTTGTCCAGGAACAGGTGGAGCAACTGCAGCCAGGCCTGATCCGGCAGCGCAGGGAGCCACAACGGGCCGCTCCGCACGCGCCCGCCCAAACAGCGCCGAGCCAATGGGGTCCGCCATTGCTGATATGGCCCGAAAGCTATGTCCGAAACAATGTCCAGCTTCACCCAGGCGTTCGTCCTGGCGGAATAGCAGAAGTAGAAGCGATGGCTGCCGTGGCCCGGTGCCAGGATACGGCGGAAGCCGGCGGCTTCCAGCAGCTTGTCCAGAACCGGGAGCAACTCGCTGGCGACAAGAATGTCCACATCGCCGGCGGGACGGGACAGGTCATCTTCCCCCCGGAGCAGGAGCCACGGTAGGGCTGTCCCGTCGAGGGCGTTCAGGGCGGCAGCGAGATTGGGTTCAATTGCCGGTGCCTGTTCCATGGCATCAGGGCGCGTAGGCATACTGCACCGCCCAATCGATCTGCAAATGCCCGGAAGTTCTTGCGGCGGGATAGGTTCCGTTGGCGCGGTCCGAGGTCTCAGCCTGCAATGTCCACCTCATCGGAGTATCGGGAACTCCTGACGGCAGCGTCGTCTGATCGATGAGTCGGCCGTCGAAGAACCACTGGACCTTCCCGGGTGTCCACTCCGTCGTCGCCACATGCCAATCGCCCGGTCCTGTCGGCGTAAAGATGCGCTCCGGAGGATCGAACTTCATGGGGCCTTTCGCTAAAGACCCTTTTATCGCTGAGCCGCCATAAAGCGGCCCATCGAGTCCACCCTCGGGCCAGTCAATTTCACCTTCATTCCAGTTATCGCTGACAGGCCACAGCAGAAAGGCAATTTTATAGCCGGGCATGGAATCATACCTGAATCTGATGGAGTACCGGCCGTATGTCTGACCGGCGTAGCCGAAGGGTATGACAGAAGCAACGCGGGGGGAACCTTCATAGTGGTGGAGGTAGTAGTCAAGTACTCCGTCTGCGACCGAAAGCACGGAATCAGGAGTATAGATGCCATGTCCCGAGGTATCGGGAAATCCCGAGTATCCGCGCATTTCCTCGCTATACACCTTGCCAACCTCTCCCATAGCAGCGGATGTCGTGAAGTCCTGCGATACAGTCTGCCGCCAGCCTGGAAGATCACCCGCGGGCATTTCGCTGGTATCTTTCCAAATTACATAGGTGAGGGCAAAAATCGCACCAGTGAGAAGCGCTGCGGAACCAAGCAGGGTCAGTTTCGACACAATCATCAAGGCCTCTTGCAGCCTAGCCGATTCGCGTAATCTGGTAAATCCTGATCGATTGAGAATCAAAAACCCGCATTACCTCATTACTCATTGCCAATTCGTGCTCAAGTTGAGAAATAGCCTCGGGAGGAACCGGCTTGTGGTTGGCCGTTACGGTATATTGCTCGTGATCAGAAATTACGACATAAATCCTCTCCCATGGCCGCACATGGTTCGATTCCCGCACCTTATCTGCGCGTGCTATCACGTCTTGCACAGTGACGGCAACCGTTGAATTCTTCAACATGCGGGCGATTGACGTTACCCTTCCCGAGTCAAGATAGTTGGGGTAATTCGGGCCGATGAGGAGCGGCAGGTGGTAGTTCGTCTCCACGATCAGGTCACTGGCTTGAATGCGCGCGTCAAGAAACGTACTGGCGGCCACGTCCTGGCTCGAGACGCGAACGCTCGCTTCGGGCTGGAAGTAGACACCTGTGAACAGGACAGCCATCACGGAAAGGGTGGCGGTGGCGCCGATGGCGGTTGCCCGAGTGCGGATAGGTCCGGACCAAAATAGCCAGGCAACGCCGATCGCGAGCCACGGCAGGGCGAACAGATAGACGCGCAGGCGCGCCTCGCCGCCGTAAGACGTCCCGAACATCCCGAGTATCGGCGCGGTGGCCAGCAAACCAACAATCAGTGCTGTCCTTACCTTCCCTTGCAAGAGGCGGCGGACGAAACCGGCCACGCCGAGCAATCCCGTCAGGACTGATAGAGCCACCGCTTCCCTGGCGACCCAGCGACCTGTCAACAGCCACTCGCCCGGATCTGCCCCTAACTTCTTGTACCCGATGTTGGAAAAGAAGTCGAAGCCACCGCCGAACCCATACTTACCATCAATGAAGTCGAGGTGGGGAAGCACGTAGAGCAGCGCGATCACCAACAGTGCCGGTGCCAACCATTTGGGCCTGAAGTACCCCACGATGAGAAGCGGGAAAAGTCCCGAGATGGCCAGGTAGGGGGTCAATTGATGACTCGCGACAATGACAATCTGCAGTGCAAGCACTGCGACGATTGCCCAGGACGGCACCGCACGGCCACTGCTCTGTATTTGTTTCGGGGACCGCGGACTCGTCCTCTTCCCCCACCTCGTCAGGCGACCTTCGAGGGCAATCACCCAGGCGGCCGGCGTACCGCGCAGATAGGTCAGGATGATCAGGCACATGGTCAGGTGCAACGTGAAGGCGAAGGCTTGCGGGGAATAGTAGTTTTGGTTGACCCAGTTGGCCAGCGCAAAGACCAGCGCGGCAGTCCAGTAGATCCGCGGATTCCTTGAAAGCGTACGGGCGATAGCGAGGACGAGCACAACTGAGATAAGCGCGAATCCTGTCTCAGCCAGGGCGGCGTATGACAGGGCATTCCGGTATCCGATCACCTCACCAAGAAACGCGCTGAGGGCGAAGAACCCGGGCCAACGGTTATAGATGTCGATCATGGAATCGATCTGGCCGGTGGCGCCGATGAGGTCAGTCACTGCTATGTGTTTGTACGTCCACGGCAGTCTGGGCACTTCAGCAAGAAGGCTCGCCGAAGAATAGAGAATGAGGACGAGGCCTGCCACGGAGGTGCTCAGGAACCGGTGTGAGCTTACGGTGCGGGCTGCAATGCCCCGGATGCATAGGCCCAGAACAACGGCCGCAGCCACGTACCACATGATCGGAAACACGGGAAGCAGGCCGAAACTGCCCAATTGTTCGTCGCTGGTCAAAATCAGCGCAACGCCCCACGTCACCATGGCAGCGGCGAGAGTCACCCACGGTACTGATTCCCGGAACGTGGGCCGGCGAAGGCCCGAAAAGTTCATCGCAAGGCGCTGCCCCGGAGCAGTCAGCACGTAGAATGCTGCCGCAACGAGCACGGCAGCAGCTACAGGGCGCGGATTCCACAACTGCAGCCAGGCCATGGCCAGAGCGAAGATCGAGTACGTCACCACACTTGCCGCGACCGTCAAGACCAGGCGTGCTGCCGATTCCGCGCCGCGAAGCCTCCGCACCAAGGCCCATCCCGGAAGAACTAGGCAGATAGCGAGTTTGAAGACCGCCAAGGGTAGTCCGCCAACATCGAAAAGTATGAGGCCAGCGGCCACCAGCCCACAGGCCGCCAAGGTATATTCCAAGGCCCTTGGTGCAGTGAGTCTGTGTCGCTGCGAGACACGTGGTTTCGGGGCGGGGAGCGGATCCTTCAATAGCAGCGCCATGGGACTAAGACCTCCTTGACCGGACAACGGTCAGATATGGGATTGTGCAAATTCCGGCCGAGGGGATGGCTCGGCGAAGCAGGCAGCGGGTCATAAGCCCCGTTTTTCGAAAGGCCTACGCCCCAGAAGGTAATTGAGCGGTCCACAGGCCACAGAGATCAGCTCAAGACGCAACACCTGGGCCAGTTGCCGATCCCAGGAATCATGGCTTTGGCCCTTAGTGGCTGCAGGCTGTCGCGATGTGCTTGCGCTTTGCAGCAACTCCCAGGCGACGCCCGGGGCGCGGGCCAGTGCCAGCCGGGCCGTGTTGGGGTTCAGGAGAATCTTTGTGAGCCATGCACCGAGTCCGCTGCCGTAGCCGCGCGCCTGGGCGCGCAATTCGTCCAGGCCACCACGGTGGCGGTGCCAGACAATCGCGGACGGCTGAACCACCAGGCTGAATCCCCCAAGGATCACCCGTGTGAACATGTCAATGTCTTCACCCCCGCCGGTGCGGGTTCCGACTCCCAAAGCGTTGTCGAAGCCGCCCAGGCTCAGTGCCGTGCGGCGATCCAGCGCGAAATTCGCACCCGTTCCGAAAGCGCCCGGACAGAAGGGGAACTTCGGAAGCCCTTTGGGCGGGTCGGCGA
Organism: Pseudarthrobacter sp. Y6; assembly: GCF_050156205.1. Taxonomy (NCBI): domain Bacteria; kingdom Bacillati; phylum Actinomycetota; class Actinomycetes; order Micrococcales; family Micrococcaceae; genus Pseudarthrobacter; species Pseudarthrobacter sp. Y6. The sequence goes on from NZ_CP189574.1 coordinate 180,026, forward strand.
ACGAGTAGATCTTGGGCGCAACGCTTTTGGACCAGCTGACGCGGTCATCGAAGTATCCCTGCGCCGGCGACCGCAGTTCGCCGGCCGGCACGAGTCCCGTGACGCAGGCCGCGCCTGGCATGCGATCGAAACCAGCGGCGATTTCGCGCAACCACGCCTCGTCGACAACGACGTCGTCATCGGTGTAGGCGACGATGTCGCCCTGTGCGCGACGGAGGCCCGCATTCCGTGCCTTGGAGAGCCCCGGGGCGGGCTCGGTGATGAGCGTTATTCGGGGGTCGTCAAACTCGTCGCGCACCATATTGGCGGTTTCGGCAGTCCTTGGCGCATTGTCCACCACCAGGACATCGAAATTTGGGTAGCCAAGATCCAGGATGGCAGTCAGGGCCCCCCGGAGCAGTGCGGCCCGGTCCCGCGTGCAGACGACAACCGTGACGGAAGGAGTTGATGACACTCCGGGGGCCACTGGTGTAACGGCCGGAAGGCCCGCGACAGCCTCCTCCAGAACCGCCCTCTCAAGCATCCCTCCGGTGGCCTCCACATCCACGAAGCCTCGGACCGCGGTCCCTTGGCGCACCAAAAGCCGTGCACGGTCGTAGCCTGCGTGGTTGAGCAACTGCAATTGGGTGTGATCGGAGAGTCGATCCAGATCAACGGCGCCGATCCACCGGGCTCCCGACCACTCCGGCGGGGCGGCACTGTCCATAGCCGGTGCCAACTGAAAGGCAGTCCGCTCCTCGACAGGCATAAGCTCGTCAACACGCTCACTCACTGAACTTCCCTCCACGGTGCGCCTACGAGGGCAGTCCCGGACCGCGGGCGGCCCTCAACGTGGGCTATCCGGCGTCCGCGTACGTACCCGGCTGCGGTGCATGCCAGGACCGCAATGACAGCGCCCGCCCGACCCAGCCCCTGTGGGTTGTCGCCCCGGCCCCAATCGCGCACTCCCGCAAATACGGCCCGTGGCAGGATGCTGCGCACGTAACGCCGTTCCGGTCCCAGAGCACGTTTGTGGCCTACCACCCGGCTGACCTGGGCCTTGGAGATCCCTTCGGACCAGGAACGCGACAGCATGTAGCGCAAGGTTCCCCTGTCCGCCGGCACGTGGTGCCGTACCAAGGCCGCGGGTTCGTAGACGATCCGCGATCCGGGTGAGCCCATCTTCGAGCGGATGCAGATCTCGGTCTCCTCGCAGCCGAAGGGCAAGGTGCCCTGGCGTCCCAGCGAGATGTTGAAGCCGCCAACCTGACGGAGGACTTCAAGCCGGAAAGACATGTTTGCCCCAATGACATTACGGACTTCGGAAGCCACCTTGGGCATTCCGCGGTGGCTGCATCCGACGATCCAGTCGAGCTCTTCCCCGAAGTAGCCCGGCCGGCCCGTTTCCCACACCGGTTCGACGCGTCCGCCGACGGCCAGCACGTCAGGATCGTCGTAAAAGACAAGCAGCCGTTCAAGCCAGTCCGGCGCGGCCTCGGCATCATCGTCTAGGAAGGCCACAATGTCTGAGTCCGCCAGGCCGACGCCGGTGTTGCGTGCTCCGGAAAGCCCGCGGGGGCCGCTGCTCTCCACCACCGTCACGTCGTCGACAATTTCAATGAGCCGCTCGTAGAGGTCCTCGTTATGGTCAATCACTACCAGGATCTCCTGGGGGGTGACTGTTTGGGCCCGGACGGACTCGATGACGTCCAGCAAAAGGTCCCAACGCCTCTCCGTATAGGCACAAATAACAATCGAAACGCTCGGACGTCCAATACGATCCAGCATGCTAGCCTCCCCGAACCAGGGAGAGAATTGTCTGGGGGTCGGTAGGCGTCCGCGGAACGCTGACATTGGCGTACGCGTATTTCACCCGGCGAAGGGCTTCCGGCCTGGCTCCTGCCGTGGGTGCCTCCCACATGGTGCATTCTCGGGCCAACGTGCGGAGGACCCGCCAACCATCGCGGAAGGTTTGCAGGTTAGAGGCTCCGGAGATCCGGTCAAGCTCGATGCTGGGCACTTCCGCGATCCGAAGACCGGCCCGGGCCGCCCGGACAATCAGCTCGGTCTCAATTTCAAAGCCGTCGGATTCCAGCTGCAGGATCTCCAGGCATTCCCGTCGAAACGCTATGTATCCATAGCAAAGGTCGGAGTAGTTGCTGTGCAGTACCGCGTTGGCCAGCCCGGTCAGCGCGCGGTTGCCTGCCTTCCTGAGGCGGGTGAGGTCTTCGGAGCCTCCCCCGGTGACGTGGCGTGAGCCCTTGACGAAGTCGTAATCGTGTTGAAGCGGGGAAACGAACCAGCCAATCTCCTGGGGATCCATGCTGCCATCCGCGTCCAGCATGACGATGATGTCTCCCGAGGCTGCAGCAAACCCGGAGCGAAGGGCCACGCCCTTTCCCTTGCGTTGCTCATTGACGATGACAAGGTTGTCGCGGATTGCTTGGGCTACGCCCACCGTGTTGTCGGTGGAACGGCCATCGACGATGACCACTTCGTCAACGTACGACGGCATCCTGCGGAGAACCCATGGAATATTCTTCGCTTCGTTCAGGGTCGGAATGACGACGCTGACTGAGGCCTTGGCGGCTTCGACGGCTGACATCGTAAATGTAATTGGGAGCTGGATGGAAATGGACAAATGCCTCACCACTTCATGACGTTTGCGGATTAGTCAATGCCCCGCTCGGCCGTGAAGTCGAGCGCGACTATAGCGCTTTATCCGGTCATGGGTCTGGTCTCTGGCCCCAGCTCTCATTTAGCCTTCGACTCTGGCCGCAAGCAAGAGCCTATTGGGGTACTGATGAGGCTGTCACCAGTAGTAGGTACTCACTTTTGAGGGGGCGGATCACCGCATCCGATCCAAGTACGGGGGTTATCCGCCGGTCCAAATATTAGGTATAGGGGTTATTATTCAGACCACATTTTTAGGTATAGGGGATTCCGTCTCAGCCCCTTCTTCGGGTTTAGGCTGGCCGTCTAGCTGGGGTTCGCTCGCTGGTTTGGGCCAGCGCAAACAACGCACTTCAGGCCGGTTATAGCGAGGTGCCCAGGAGTCTGCAATGAAGATTCGACCACCCGTCAGCTGGCTGGGTCAAACACTCGTCGTGGCCATGATCGTAGCGGGCTCCCTTCTGGCTACATCCCCGGTGGCTGCGGCGGACCCGGTCTATGGCACTCAGAGCCTGAGCTATTACGGTGTGGCTAACCCGCCGACCTCGGATAAACCGCAGAGCAAACTGTGGTGGAACGACGGCTCCTGGTGGGCGGACATGTGGAAATCCGGTACAGGCTGGAGCATCTATCGGCTGGACCGCCCCACGGGCACCTGGATTAACACCGGGGTAGTGAACGACACCCGCGGCAACACCTTGGCGGACACGATATGGGATGGCAGCCATCTGTACATCGCATCCCATGTGGTGACGATAACTGGTGACGGGACTCCCAATCCCTCACTCTCGGGACAGCCAGCAAAGCTTTACCGGTTCAGCTACTCAGCCGGCAAGTACACGCTGGACAGTGGCTTTCCCACCCAGATCACCGACAACTCCAGCGAATCCATGACTGTCGACGTTGATAGCCTGGGTGGAGTCTGGGCCACCTGGACGCAGGTCGGTGGGGACTCAACTTCGGGCTTTACCAACACGGTTTATATGAACTATTCCGCGAACAGCGGGGCGTCCTGGGACTCCCCCTTCGTCATCCCCGTCGCGAGCCCCAATCCGGGACCTGATGACATCTCTGCCGTGGTGGCCTTTGGCAAGAGCCAGATCGGCGTGATATGGAGCGATCACCTCACGGGCACCGTCTGGTGGGCCACCCACAAGGATGGCGACGCTCCCGCGGACTCTTGGAAGCTCCAACCGGCGGTTAGGGGTAAGGGCCAGGCCGATGACCACCTGAACCTCAAGTCGCTGCAGGCGGATCCGTCGGGCAGGGTGTTCGCGGCGGTTAAGACCAGCCTCAACGACACCTCCTCCGATCCGACCCTCCCCCAGCTGTACCTGCTGGTTTTCAAGCCGGGAACCGCATCCTTTACCCAGTCCACGATCTCTGTGGCCGGTGACTGCGTGACGCGCCCTCAGATTGTGCTGGATACCCAGAACAATCTGGTGCGGGCATTCCAGACGGCACCACCGACGTCTGTCAGCGGGTGCGCTTATTCCGGTGTTGCCGGAAGCATCTATGAGAAGACGGCGTCCATGGATAATCCGGTGTTCGCGGCCGGCCGTGGGACGCCTGTCATCCAGAGCGCGTCGTCGTCGAACATGAACAACGTGACCACCTCAAAACAGAGCGTGAACAACTCCACCGGCATTGTGGTGTTGGCGAGCGACCACGTCGCCAAGCGCTACTGGTTCTCGGACCGGCCGCTCGGACCGGTAACGCCGCCCCCGCCCCCTGCCGGATCCGCGCCAGTGGCATCTTTTACTGCGACGCCCACTTCCGGCACCGCCCCGCTGAGCGTCAGCTTCACTGACACCTCCACGAATACGCCAACCTCCTGGGCTTGGACCTTCGGCGACGGCGGTACGTCCACCGTGCAGAACCCCTCGTACACCTACGCGGCCGCCGGCACCTACACAGCGGAACTCACAGCCGCCAACAGCTCCGGATCAACCTCGGCCACCACAACCATCACCGCCAGTTCAGTGGCACCTCCTCCCCCTCCCGCCGGCGCGATCTCCGTGGTGGGCTCCAGCACCACCAACTCCGCGGCCACAACGGTTGTAACCCTGGCTGCTCCCGTAGGCACTCATGAGGGGGATGTTCTGGTCGCGGCGATCACCGCCGACCTGAGTCCCACCATGGCCTCGGTCCCCGCGGGCTGGACACCGATGGTGAACGGCTTGGCCATCAGGACCAATGCACGTGCGTTTGCCTATTACCACGTGGTGGGCGCGGCGGACCCGTCCAGCTACTCCTGGACTCTCAGTTCCGCAGCGAAGTGGGGGGCCGGCATCACGGCCTACCGCGGCGTGAACAACACCACCCCGCTTGATTCCCCCGTGATCACCGCAGTCGATACCACTTACACGGCCACCAGCATTACCGTGGGCAGCATTAACACCGCCAGCAACGGGGCCATGCTGATCGGCGGGGCAGCCTGTGACTGCGGCACTCCCGTCTTCTCGCCTCCCTCGGGTTGGACGGAGCGCTGGGAGGCAGCCGCCAACCAGTTGGCCGAAGAAGCGGACATGGTCCAAGCGACAGCGGGGGCCAGCGGCACAGCGACGTGGACCATGAGGGCAGCACGAGGCGTGGCTGTGTGGCGCACCGCGTTGAAACCCGCTAGCTGAGCCGGCGAGCCTGACACTGGCTGGCTACGCCGCAGTCCGGAAAAACAGCTCCGTGACAGCAGCCAGCCTGTGCGGGTCCGCCACGCCGCAGAGCTCGCGGGCGGAGTGCATCGAAAGCAGGGGCACGCCGACGTCGACAGTCCGGATCCCCAGGCGTGTGGCGGTCAGCGGGCCAATGGTGGAGCCGCAGGGCATCACGTTGTTGGACACAAATTCCTGGTACGGCACCTTCGCCTTCCCGCACAGCCTTGCCCAGAATGCCGCGCCGGGCGCGTCGGTCGCGTACCGCTGGTTGGCGTTGATCTTCAGCAGCGGGCCGCCGTTCAGGACCGGGTGGTTAGCCGGATCGTGCCGCTCCGGGTAGTTGGGGTGGACGGCATGGCCGGCGTCCGCGGAAACGCAGAACGACGCCGCCAGCGCCTGCCGCCGCTGGCTCACCGTTGCGCCGAGGCCGTCGGAGATCCGCACAAGCACGTCGTCGAGGATGGGTCCGCAGGCTCCGGAACGGGAGTTGGATCCGATTTCTTCGTGGTCGAACGCCGCGAGGACGGCGACCGGCCCACCCGACACGGAAGAAGAGCCATGAGCGATCAGCGCCGCCAGCCCGGCGTGCGTAGCCGAAAGGTTGTCCAGACGCCCGGAGGCGAAAAACTCACCGTTGGCCCCGAAAACCGCAGGCGCCTGCGTGTCTGCAATGACGACGTCGTACCCTCCGATCCGGGCCGGATCTACCGAAACGCCGCCAGGCACGTGCGAAGCGAGCACGGCGAGGAGGTCGACGTCGGCGGGGTCGCCCAGGCCCCACACGGGGTTCATGTGCCGCTGCTTGTCCAGGGTCAGGCCGTCGTTCACGGCGCGGTCCAGGTGGATGGCCAGCTGCGGGAAGCGGAGCATGGGCCCGGTGGCGGTGAGGTGCTCGGTACCGTCCAGCATGACCAGCCGGCCTGCCAGCCGCAGCTCGCGGTCCAGCCAGGAGTTGAGCAGCGGACCGCCGTAGACCTCCACTCCGGCCTGCAGCCAGCCGGACGCTCCCGTGGTGGGCTTGGGCTTGAGCTTGAAGGACGGGGAGTCCGTGTGCGCACCCAGGATGTTGAACCCGGTGGTGGGTCCGGCGTCTTCCGGGACCACCCAGGCGATCAGCGCACCGTCGCGGACCAGGTAGAACGAACCAGCCCCGCCGGCCCAGGGCTCACGCTCGTCCAGGCCCGTGAACCCTGCGGCGTCCAGCCGCCGGGCGGCCTCGTGGACGGCGTGGAAGCTCGACGGCGATGCGCTGACGTACGCGCCAAGGTCCTGGATGTGGTCAACGGCACTGGAGTCGTCGGCACTGGAGAGGGAAGGCATGGTTCCGAGTCTAGATGGTCACATTGAGCCCGGCGGTGCAGGTCAGCGCGATCTGCGATACCGCCAGCACCATCCCGGCCGCCGTGGCGTTGCTCATGGATTCGAATGCTGTGCGGAACCTGTGCGTCAGTCGACCGCGCCAGCGTCAGTAATCCGGATTGCTCGGGACCACCAGGCCGGTCTCGTAGGCGTACACCACTGCCTGGACCCGGTCGCGCAGGTGGAGCTTGGTAAGGATCCGGCGCACGTGGGTCTTCACCGTCGCTTCGGACAGGAAATACCGGTGCGCGATTTCTGCGTTGGAGAGGCCCTCCGCCATGGCTTCGAGCATTTCGGTTTCGCGCGGGGTGAGGTCTTCGAGCAGGGGGTCCCGCGGTGCGGCGGAGGGGGCCGGCATGGCAGCACCGCGGACATAGGTCTCCAGCAGCCGTTGCGTTACACGCGGGGCCACCACGGCGTCCCCGCTGGCCACCACCCGGACGGCGCTGACCAGGTCCGACGGCGCCACGTCCTTGAGGAGGAAGGCGGACGCGCCTGCCTGGAGCCCGGCGAACGCGTATTCGTCCACATCGAAGGTGGTGAGGATGATGATCCTGGCGCAGGATCCGGAGGCCGTGATGGCGCGGGTTGCCTCGATGCCGTCCAGGACGGGCATCCGGACGTCCATCAGCACCACGTCGGGGTTGAGGTCGCGGACCCGCCGCACCGCCTCGGCACCGTCGGAGGCCTCGCCCACAATATGCAGGTCTTCCTCGCCCTCGAGGATGAGTCGGAAGCCCATCCTGAGGAGCGGCTGGTCATCCACCAGCAGGACGGTTATCGGTTGTGTATCAGTCACGTGTACCTTGCAGTTGGGGTGGATGGTTGTGAGGTTCCGCGGGCTCGTCGGCCGGCCAGCTCAGGACGGCACACACCCGCCAGCCGCGGCCCCGCCGCCCGGACACCACGGTGCCAGCGTAAATGCGCGCCCGTTCGGCCATGCCCGCCAGCCCCTGGCCGGAACCGGGCCCGCCTGAACCCGGCCCGCCGCCGTCGGAGGTGCCCGGACCTGGGACTCCCGCGCCGTCGTCGAGCACTTCAATGGTGACCGTGGAGCCGGTCCGGACGATTCCCACGTCCACCCGACCCAGCGACCGGCCGTAGCGGAGCACATTGGTCAGTGACTCCTGAACTATCCGGTAGACCGTCAGCTGAAAGGCCGCGTCATCGGGAAGCGCCGGGCCGGTGTGCGAGTAGTGCAGCGGCAGGCCCGCGGTCCGGAAACCCTCCAGGAGCTTCGCCAGGCTGTCGCCGGAAGCGATTGGCTGCCGTGGCGCCGTCCCGCCGGCGTCGTCCCGAAGTACACCCAGGACACGCCGCATGTCAGCCAGCGCGGTCCGGCCAGTCCGCGACAGCTCACCAAGCACCTCGCCCGCGCGGTCGGGACTTTTCCGGACCACGACCGCGGCGCCGTCGGAGAGGCTGACCATCACCGTCAGCGAGTGCGCCACGACGTCGTGCATTTCGCGGGCAATCCGGTTGCGTTCATTGACGGACGCCAGGCTGGCCGTCCGCGCCGCCCAGGCGGCGATCTCCTGCTCATGCTCGCGCCGCTGCCGCACCGAGATGCCGATCCCGGTGGCGATGACGTTGGACAGGGCGATCGTGGCGCCGGTAGCGATGCTGGTCAGGAGGTGGAAGTCCCCGGGATTGCCGCCGGCATCGTGGATGAAGGAATTCTCCATGGGACCAACGGCGGCCAGCAGGTACAGCAGGGCAAGCGGCGCCGTGGCGGCGGCCATGGCCACCAGCGCAAACCGGCGCGTGTGCACCACGGCCACAGCGTAAAGCGAGAACCACAACCCCGCCGATACATTGGAGCCCCACGGGTGCAGCAGCGTGACCGCCACTTCCATGACCGCGACGAAGGCTGCCAGCGCCACGGGGTGGGAGCGCCGGAAGAACAGGCCCCCCGCGACCGCGAAGAGGAGCGCCGCCGCCAGCCAGGCGCCGGACATGATCGCATCCACCACGGTCGGCGCCACCAGCAGCGCGTAGCTGAACACCACCACACCGTCCATCACCCGGGGACGATGGTAAAGGTACCGCCGGAGCAAGCCGCGGCGCTTGGCCGTGATTTCGGCAAAGGACGCGTCGGCCTGGCTGGCCGGCGCGTCCCTGACGAGAGACGCCTCATTCATGCTCTGAGCCTAGTGTCCGCCTAGACGTCGCGTTTCTTGAGCACAATCATGGCCGGAACCAGGAACAGCAGAACGTAGCCCAGGAAAATCAGGCCGCCCTGCCACGGATCGATGACGCCGTCGGTGTGGCCAATGGACAGGAACCGTCCGCCGGCGTCGCTGGGGAGGTACTGCGGCACGTACTTCCAGAAGTCACCCGGGATGAAGGTCATAAAGCTCGCCGCGATGGACACTACGAAGAACAGGCCCACCAGCACGGTGATGCCGCCGGCGGAGTTGCGCAGCAGTGCGCCGAGCGACAGGCCGATCAAGGCCACCCCGGCAACGTAGAGGCCGCCCGTGAAGACGCTGTACAGCACGCCGTCCGTGGACCAATCCAGGTCCAAGCCCAGTCCCTGGAAGACCGGCACGGCAATCAGGAACGTGGCCACGGCGGCGATGGTGGTGATGACATAAGAGATCACGGCGAGCAGGATCGCCTTGGCCACAAAGGCCGGCGTGCGGCGGGGGACGGCGTTCATGGTGGAACGGATCATTCCCGTGGCGTATTCGGAGGAGATGAACAGGACAGCCAACGAGCCCAGCACCAGGATGCCGATCTGCAGTCCGGCATTGGGCAGGTTGTACAGGTCAAAACCTGACCCCGGCGGGACGGACTGCGCCATCATTTCCGGCGTCAGGGTCTGGCCCTGTGCCCGCGCCTGCTGCGCCATGGAATCCAGGAAGGAGAACCGGATCAGGACGGCAAGGGCGCCGACGCCGACAATCGCCACAAGGGTCAGGAGCAGCAGGACGCGGGTGGACATCAGGGAGAACAGCTTGATCCATTCGGACCGCAGCACACCGGCGAAGGTCACCCCCCTGGTACCAGCGGTGGAACGGACCCGGGAAGTTTGGGTATCAGTCATGGTGGTCATCGTCCTTACTTTCCTGCCGTTGCCGGGGCGGTTTCCGGAGCGAACTCGCCGGCGGGGCCACCGGTCAGGTGTGAGTGGTATTCCACTTCGTCCTTGGTGAGGTCGAAGTAGGCGTCTTCCAGAGACGATTGCTGCGGGGTGAGTTCGTAGACCAGGACCCGGTTATCCAGTGCCACCTGGGCGATCTGCCGCGCGTCCAGGCCGGTCACTTCCAGGGTTTCGGGCTGGCCCTGGTCCACCGTCACGCCATCGCCGGACAGCAGGGCTGACAGCTGGGTGGCTGCGGACGTGCGGACCAGGGTCTTGACCTGACTGGTGCCCGCAATGATGTCCTGCACGGGGGCGTCGGCAATGATCCTGCCGCGGCCGATCACGATCAGGTGGTCTGCCGTCTGGGCCATTTCGCTCATGAGGTGTGAGGACAGGAAGACGGTTTTACCCTGTCCGGCGAGGTAGCGGACCAGGTTGCGGACCCACAACACACCCTCCGGATCGAGGCCGTTGACCGGCTCATCCAGGATCAGGGTCTGTGGGTCGCCAAGAAGGGCGGCGGCAATGCCAAGGCGCTGCCCCATGCCCAGCGAGAAGCCGCCTGCCTTCTTCCTGGCGACGGCCTCCAGGCCGGTCATCTCGATGACTTCGTGCACGCGGGACGTGGGGATGTTGTGCGTCGCCGCCATGGCCCGCAGGTGGTTGTAGGCGCTGCGGCTGGTGTGGACCGCCTTGGCGTCCAGCAGTGCACCCACCTCGTGGAGGGGGGCCTTGTGATCGGCGTAGCGCAGGCCGTTGACGGTGACCGTGCCCGACGTCGGGCGGTCCAGTCCCATGATCATGCGCATGGTGGTGGATTTGCCGGCGCCGTTCGGGCCAAGGAAGCCTGTTACCTGCCCTGCCTTGACGGTGAAGCTGACGCCGTCAACCGCCGTTTTGCTGCCGTAGACCTTGGTCAGGCCTGTTGCCTCAATCATGGAAATGTTCCTTAGAACAGCAGCCAGGTGGCTGGGATGCGGGGAAGTTTTCGTGTGTACGCTCCACGCTACCGACGGCACGGCCGGATTTCGCCGGTCTCAGGGATGATTCAGGGGCGAATCAGGGTAGTCCGCACGGATGATTAGGGGTCCCCTCCGGGATGCAGCCGCTTTAGGTGCGGGGCGAGTAATACGTCAACGCGCCCGGTTCCACCCGGAACCGGACGCTGCGCACGCCCGCCAGCGCTTCGCCGTCGACCGCCAGCGCCATGGGGGAGCCCTCCGACTCAATGCGGACCTCCGTAGCCTCCCGCAGATGGGTGATCCGGGACGTCGCTACCGTGCCGGTCAGCACTGACCACAGGAGCCGTAGCCGGGCAAAGGATTCGTCGGCGGTGATCATGCGGACATCCAGGACGCCATCGTCCAGCACGGGCCGCGACAAGGGCGCGTGGTCCCTGGGGTAGTAGCGCCCGCGTCCGATGTAGGCGATCCAGAGTTTGTGCCGGACACCGTCCACGGTCAGGGTGGTGGGTGTTCCCACGGCGAAGGTCCGGAACATTGCCACCACGCCGGCCAGCGGTTTGCCGAGGGCCGGCTGCAGCTGCTCCCTGCGCCGGACCAGGTTGGGGTACAGACCGATGCTGGCCGTGTTCAGCATGACCAGGTCAGCTGTTTCCGGGTTGCCCGCCAGCCCTCGCTCCACGGTCACAACGCCGACGTCGGCACGCGCGGCTTCACCCGCGGCTGCAGCTGCCACAGCGTCCTTCAGGTTGGCAGTCCCCGTGTCCCGCGCGAAGTGGTTGAGTGTTCCGCCCGGGAGCACCAGCAAGGGAAGGGAATGATCGACGGCGGCCGCGGCCGCGGTGCCAACCGTTCCGGCTCCGCCCCACATGCCCAGGGCCCGGGTGTCGGGGCGGGAGGCGGTGGCCTGGATGGCCTCGCCCAGGCCCTCTCCCGGCTCGACTGTTTTTATATGCGCCTTTGGGAATACTTCCTGGAGTGCGTCTGCCGTTTGTTCGGTAAATGAGCCGCCCAGGGTATTCACCACGATGCTGAGACCTTCACCGCCCGGCAGCTCCGGGGCCTGGGTTGCGGTGCGGGCCACTTCGGGAAACGGTGGGCGGACGGGCCACCACTTGCGGGTCACCAGCGCCGCCCCTGCGCCGATCGCCGAGCCAAAGAACACATCCGATGGCCAGTGGGCCCCCGTGTGGACACGTGAGTAGGCCACCCCCAGTGCCGCCGGCGCAAGTGCCGCACCGACAGCCGGCTTAACCATCCCGGCGCCGAGCGCGAAGGCGATGGCGGACGCCGAGTGCCCCGATGGCATGGACGAGCTGGTGGGCTGCGGATGGACGAACCGGAAAACCGGCAGGTTCTCAGGGAGCGGCCGTGCCCGCGGCAACAGGGTTTTGAACACCACGTTGGTCACAGCCGATGCCACCGCTTGGGCGATCAGCCCGTGCATGGCGGCCCGGCGGGGCTTGCCGGGAAACGCGGCCATGATCGCGGCAGCCCCCATCCACAGTTTGCCGTGAGTGGCTGACGCCGAGAGGCGGCGAAAGAACTCATCGTGGTTTCCCCCCGGGAACGACGACACGCCGCGCACAAGGTGCCGGTCAAATCGGCTGATCCACCCTGGTCCTTTGCGCCACACTCCGTACATCTCCCCACCCTATAACCGGTGAGGTTCCCTACGTGGAGGACAGGGGCCTCGCGGCGCCGGCGAGGAGCAAGGCCACCAGGATCGGGGCGAGGATCGCGAGGAGCGCCAGATGGATTCCCGTGAGGTCGCCCAGGTAGCCCAGCAGCGGCGGGCCGGCGAGGAAGGAAACATACCCCAAAGTGGATACAACCGAAACCCTCGCGGCTGCATGCTTCGGATCGTCGGCGGCCGCGGACATGCCCATGGGGAAGGCCAGCGCAGCGCCCACGCCCCACAGCGCAGCACCAACCCCGGCCAGCCAGATGTTCCCCGCGAGGACAAACAGGCACAGACCCGCCGTGGCTGCGCCCATACTGGCCCGGAGCACTGCGACGCGTCCGTAGGTGTCGATCACGCGGCCGCCGAAGAGCCGCATCGCCGTCATCGCCAGGACAAACAAGGCGAACATCAGGGCGCCGGTGGATTCCGAACTGCCCAGGCCGTCAACGGTGGCCTTGGCGATCCAGTCGTTTCCGGCGCCTTCCGTGAGTGTTGCGCCCAGGACCACAACGCCTATCAGAAGGGTGCGGCTGTCACGCCACGCCGATGTCCCCTTCACCGCCGTCGGTTCACCCTCCACCGGGAGGGCATGAGCCATGTGCGGAAGGAAGTAGCGGGGCGCCACGAGGGCGACTACCACCACCACGCCAGCGATGACCAGCAAGTGCAATGGCAGGCCGACGCCGATCGTTGACAGGCCCGCACCGATCAGCGCCCCCACAAAGGCTCCGCCACTGAAGGCCGCATGGAACTGCGGCATGATGGTGCGCCGAAGCTTGTGCTCGACGTCGGCCCCTTCGATGTTCTGGGAGACGTCCCACAGCCCGACGCCTATGCCAAAGAAGAACAGCGCAACGGCGGTGCCCGGGACCGATTCCGCCGACAGGGAAAGTGCAATGCCCACCCCGGCCAGGGCTGACAGCAGTCCGCCTGCGCGCACCGCGTTGGCGGTGCCGATCTTCCCCACCACAAGTCCCGCCGTCGGAAGGGCCAGCAGTGAGCCGACGGCTATGCACAGCAGAAGCGTGCCCATCTGGCCGGAGGTCAGGTGCAGCGTCTCGGTGACGGCGGGGATCCTGGCGGCCCAGCTGGCAAAGACAAAGCCGTTGATTCCGAAGACCACAAAAGTGGCGGCGGCTGCTGCCTTGAGGGACGGTCCGGCCGTCGTGCTGGTTTTGATGCTCATGCTTTAACTACTTCCACCGAGAGCTTGTTGAGGTGTGCGAGTTCGTCCGCACTCAGGTCCTTGTCCGTGACTATCACGTTCACTGCGTCCAAGGGGGCAACCAGGGCCATCGCGGTGGCATTCCATTTGGCACCGGTACAAGCAACAATCACCCGCCGCGCCGATTCGAGTCCGGCCCGCTTCACTGCGGCATCTTCCAAATCATGGGCCAGGAGACCGTCCCTGAAGTTCAAGGCGCAGGGCGTGACCACCGCCGTGTCGAAGCGCAGGGACCGGATGTTGGCTTCCGCGAGCGGGCCGCGGAAGGATAGCTCGCCGGGGACCAGGCTTCCGCCGGGGAGCAGCAAGGCAGGACGCTGGCCGGCGTGCGGGTCGTCCTCTGTGACCGTCGTCAGGGAGCGCATGGACATGGGCATCAGCGTCAGTTCGCGCCCGCGGAGGACGCGGGCAATTTCCGTGGCTGTGGTGCCACTGTCCAGCCACACGTGTTCGCGTTCTCCCAGCAGGCCGGCCACGGCGGCGGCGATCCTGACCTTCACGGCCTGGTCTTCGAGTTCGCGCTGGCCATAGCCGGGGTTTTCGCCGCCGGCAATGAGGCTCCTGGCACCGCCGTGGACCCGGCGCAGCACGCCATGCGATGCGAGCAGCTCGAGGTCGCGGCGGATGGTGGCGCCCGATGCGTCGCAGGCCTGGGTCAGCTCTTCCACCGAGACCTCGGTTTTGCGGCGAAGCAGCTCCCCGATCAGGCGATGCCGCCCTTCTGTCTTCATGCTCATATGATAGCAATTTTTGATCATATGAACGTATTTCGACGCTTAGCGGGCCCGCTCAACCCGCTTTTCGTCCCACACGGGCTCGGGGGATTCGTAGACGCGGCCGTCGGAACCGAAGACCAGAAACCGGTCGAAGGTACGGGCGAACCAGCGGTCGTGGGTGACTGCCAGGACCGTTCCCTCGAAGTGGTCGATGGCTTTTTCCAGGGCCTCGGCCGAATGCAGGTCCAGGTTGTCCGTGGGCTCATCCAGCAGCAGGAGCGTGGCGCCGGAGAGCTGCAGCAGCAGGATCTGGAACCGCGCCTGCTGGCCGCCGGAGAGGGACTCGTACTTCTGCTCCGACTGCGATGCCAGTCCGTAGCCGTCCAATGCGCCGGCAGCGGCCTCGCGTCCCAAGCCGGACCGGTGCTCGTCGCCGCGGTGCAGGATCTCCAGCAGGGTTTTGCCCAGGAGGTCGGGACGGACGTGGGTCTGGGCAAAAAAGCCGGGCCGGATACGGGCGCCGAGTTTCACGGTGCCCTCGTGCGGCACTTCGGCGATATCGACGTCGGACACGGGTAGGTGCTCCCGTTCCGGGTCCGTCCCGCCCGTAGCGAGCAGGCGCAGGAAGTGGCTCTTGCCGGAGCCGTTGGAACCGAGCACACCCACACGGTCACCGAACCACACCTCGGTGGAGAACGGCTTCATCAGCCCGGTCAGTTCCAGTTTTTCAGCCACGACGGCCCGCTTGGCGGTCCGGCCGCCCTTCAGGCGCATGCGGACGTTCTGCTCGATCGGCAAAGCTTCGGGCGGGCCGGCCTCGAGGAACTTGGCCAGGCGCGTCTGGGCGGCCTGGTAGCGGTTGGCCATGTCGGACCGGAATGCCGCCTTGTTCTTGTACATGTTGACGAGTTCCTTGAGCTTCACGTGCTCCTCGTCCCAGCGCTTGCGGAGCTCTTCGAAGCGGGCGTTCCGGTCGGCGCGGGCGTCCACGTAGGAGCCAAAGCCGCCGCCGTGCACCCAGGCACCTGCGCCGTTGATGCCCGGTTCGAGGGTCACGATGCGTCCGGCGGCATTGTTGAGCAGCTCGCGGTCGTGGCTGATGAAGAAGACTGTCTTTTTGGACTCGTTGAGCTTGTCCTCAAGCCAGCGCTTGCCAGGCACATCGAGATAGTTGTCCGGTTCGTCCAGGAGCAGGAGTTCGTCAGGTCCAGCGAACAGTGCCTCCAGCACCAGCCGCTTCTGCTCGCCGCCGGAAAGGCTCGACGCCGGGCGGTGCTGTGCGCGGTCAAAGGGCAGTCCGAGGGCGGCCATGCAGACTTCGTCCCAGACAGTTTCCACGTCATAACCGCCGGCATCTCCCCAGTCTACGATCGACTGCGCGTACCGCATCTGGGTGGGTTCGTCGTCGTGCTCCAGCATGGCAAGCTCAGCCTCGTCCACCTCCCTGGCCGCGGCGGCCAGGGCCGGCGGGGCGGCCGATACCAGCAGATCGCGGACGGTGGAATCGTCCCGGACCTGGCCCACGAACTGGCGCATGATGCCCATGTTTCCGGAGCGCCCGATCACACCTTCGTCCGGAACGAGGTCGCCGGAGATGATCCGGAAGAGGGTGGTCTTACCCGTGCCGTTGGGGCCGATCAGGGCCGCTTTCGTACCGTCCGGGACCTTAAAAGTCACGCCGTTGAGCAGCTGCGTGCCATCGGAGAGGAAGTAGTCAATACCGGAAATGTCTATGTGGGCCACGCCAACAATCTTCCCATGGCCGCCCCACACGAGTTTTTGTCCAGATAATCTGCCTTAGAGGCCATTTCGCGCGCATTATCTGGACAAAATCTCCGAGGGTCAGCCGGCGGCAGCCAGAAACTGCTTGAGCAGCGGCCCGGACGTGGTGGCTCCGAGGCCGCCGTCCTCGACGAACACGGCCACGGCCAGGTCACCGTGGACAGCCACGATCCAGGCGTGCGTCTTGGGCGGGGTCTCCTTGCCGAACTCCGCAGTGCCGGTCTTGGCGCCCACCGGGGCACCCGGAACGGTCGACAAGAAGCCGGCGTGGCCCGACGTGACCACCGCCCGCATCATGTCGGACAGCGCCGCGGCCTCAGCGGCAGTGATCGGCTGGCCGGACGCCTGGGACGGCGCTTCCGGCGTAACGCTCGACGGCGGCGAACCTGCATCCGCCGTCGTCCCGCCGGAGGTGTCTGCCGGGGCGGCGCCGGCGTCGGGATTCAGCACCAGCTGCGGGGAGACGGGGGATCCCTTGCCCACGGAGCCGGCCATGATGGCGGCCGCCAGCGGGGACAAGAGAACTTTGCCCTGGCCGATCATCGAGGCGGCATGTTCGGTGCCGGCAGCCTCGCCCGGAACGGACCCGAGGAACGCCGCGGCACCCAGCGAGGGGGCCTGCACGGCCACGCCCATGGCGACGGCGGCAGCCTCAAGCTGGGCCTGCGTGACCGTATCGCGCGCAGCGATGAACGCCGTGTTGCACGAGTGGGCAAAGGCATCGCGGAGTGCCACCGACCCCAGTGAGGTTTCCGGGTAACCTTCCGCGTTCTTGAACGTCCGGCCGTCCACGGTGAGGGTGGGTGTGCATTCCACCTTCGAATCGGGCGTCAGGCCGTTCCGAAGCATGGCGAGCGAATCGACGATCTTGAAAGTTGACCCGGGCGCGTACTGGCCCAGCATTGCGGTGTTGTAGCCGTTGCTTCCCGGACCCGAGGCCGCCGCGAGAACCGCCCCCGTGGAAGGGCGGAGCGCCACGATTGCCGACGCCGGGCCTACACCGGCAAGCGTGCTCTCGGCGAGTGACTGGAGGTTCGGATCCAGTGTGGTTTTCAGGGGAGTGCCGGGAGTCGGGGCCATCTCGAACACCACCTTGCGGGGATCCGTTCCGGCGGCCTGGATCTGTTCGCGGGTCAGGTCAGCCCGCTGCGCACGGATCACCACGGCGTCGGTGCCGCGGAGTTGTGCGTCATACTGCTGCTGGAGCCCGCCGATGCCGGTCACGTCTCCGGCGGTCAGGACGCCTTCCGACGCCTCGATCTGTTCCGCCGTAGCCTCACCGACAGTGCCGAGGACTGCCCTTGCGAACGAGCGGCTGGGTGCCAGCGGCTGGCTTTCCGGGATGGCGCGGGCACCGGGAATGCCCGTGATCTGCGCATCGGTGATGGTGCGGCCCTCATCACGGAGGGTGATGGCCCGGACGAACGCCTCGGCGCCGGAGGCCGCAACCTGATGGGCATAGGCAGCGGGATCCACACCCACCAGTTCGGCCAGTTTGGTGGCTGACGCGGCGGCGTCCGCGGACCCCACCAGCAGTCTGTCGATCCCCACGTTGATCACGGGACGGTACGTAACGAGCTTCGCGTCACCGGCGCCCAGGATGTCGGCGCGCTGCGGCGACTGGGTGCCCTTGCTGAGGATTTCGTTGTCGGCGAGTCCCGGAACCAGGGTTGCCGGGTTCCAGACAGCCAGCCATTTGTCCCCGGACTTCGTGAACTCCGCGGAGACCGTGTATTTCCACTCGCCGGTGCCGAGCTTCCACGCGTAATTCAGCGGAACGGTTGCAGTGTCGCCGTCCAGGGTGAGGTCGCCGGCGGCCACCGTGGGCTTGTCCGGTTCCAGGGCCTTGAACACATCCTGGACCTGTTGTTTGGCCACCCCGGAGTCTTTGCCATCAAAGGCGACCGAGCCGACGTCGAGCGTGGAAAGCGCGGACGCAAACTGCTTGGCCGCACTTTCAGCATCCCCTCTGCCGTCGTCGCAGGCAACCAGGGAGGCGCCGAGAATGAGTCCAGCTATGGCAAGTGATAGTTTTCTTGAGTTCCCCACCGCGCTATTATGCCCCGATTTGGACCACGCCGGCTGTCACAGATCCGTACCCGGCTTAGAGGCCGAGGGAGGGGACCTTAAGTCCAAATATGTCCTTCAGGGCATGTTTCGCGGCGAAGTACCCTGGCATCCCCGTCACACCGGGGCCTGGCGGTGTGGAGGACGAACACAGATACACGCCGGGCACGGGCGTGCGCCACGGAACGCGCGAGACCACCGGCCGCTGGATAAGTCCGCGCACGTCCATGATCCCGGCGCTGAAGTCCCCGCCCACGTAGTTCCGGTTGTAGCTGGCCAGTTCCGCGGCGGTGGTCACGTGCGTCTGAACCACCACATCCCGGAATCCGGGGGCGAAGCGCTCCAGCTGTGCGGTCAAGGCCTCGCCCATATCCCGGGTTGATCCGGCGGGCACATGGCAGTATGCCCACAGAATCTGCCTCCCTGCCGGCGCGCGTCCACTGTCGAAACGCGATGGCTGGGCAACCAGCACGTAAGGGCGCTCCGGGTGCCTTCCGGCAGACACTTCATTCTCCGCACTCGCCAGCTCTTCGCGCGTCCCGCCGACGTGTACCGTACCGGCGTCGCCCAGCTCCTTTGCCGCCCACGGAACGGGACCGGACAGGATGAAGTCCACTTTGCAGGAACCATTCCCATAGCGGAACGTCTCCAAGGCTTGCCGGTACTTGGCCGGGAGCCTGTCGCCTGCAATGTTCAGCAGGCCCCGGGGGGCGACGTCCAGCAGAGTGGCCCTTGCGCCTCGGAGTTGTTGGAGGCTCTCGATCGGCGCTTCCGTATGGATCACTCCGCTGTGGGCACGTATGTCTGCTTCCAGCGCGGCCGCGATGGAGGCTGATCCGCCCAGCGGAATCGGCCAGCCTTGGGCGTGGGCCAGGGCAGTGAGCATGAGCCCTGCACCGGCAGAGGCCAGCGAGGGCAGCTGCGAGACCGCATGGGCGGCCACGCCGCTGAGCAATGCAGGCGCAAGGTCCTCGTTGAACCGTGTGTTCCACAGCCGCGATCCCTGCTCCAGTGTCCGCAGCCCGAAGAGCGCCGCCGCCAGCGGATCCATGGGGATTCTGAGCAGCTGCTGCTGCGTCAGGTCCATCACGCCGTCAATGCGGTCAACGAGCGGGCCAACAAGCCGGCGGTAGGCGTCGCCGTCCCTGCCCAGGCCCTGGACCGTCCTTTCGAGGCTGTGGTAGCCGAGGGCCGCCCGTCCCCCGTCGAGCGGTGATCCGAAAGAAAGCTCCGGGACCACCAGGTCTATCCGGCGTGCCAGTTCGAAGTCACGGAAGAAGGGGGACGCCAGCGCCATGGGGTGCACGGCCGAGCAGATGTCATGGAGGTGCCCCGGCTGCATCAGTTCGGCGGTGCGGGTACCGCCTCCGATCGTCTCTGCCGCCTCGTGGACTTCGACGGAGAGGCCGGCGCGCGCCATCACGGCTGCTGCAGCCAGCCCATTGGGTCCGGACCCAACGACGGCGACGTCAGGCATGGTGCTTCGCCCGCCAGGGGAGGACCGCGTGTGAGCGATGGCGGGGGCTGAACCGCAACCAGTCGGGCTGCCCGTCAAATGGCCCACCGTGCGGATCATCGAGGTGGTGGCGGCGAACAGGGTCATAGTTGGGATCATAAATGTCCCACACAACCCGAATCATCAAATATGCCGTTAGAAGCATATGTGCTGCCACCGCCAGGACGTAATAGGGCATATCAATATTGTGCTGCGTCGGGCCCTGGCTGGCCACCTGGCCCAAGTACATCCAGATAGCAGCCCAATACAGCCCCTCCACGCCTTGCCAGACCAGGAAATCCCGCCACCGCGGCCTGGCCAGCGCCACCAGAGGGATGAGCCATAGGACATGCTGTGGCGAATAGACCTTGCTGGTCAGGATGAAAGCACCCACGATGAGGAACGCCAACTGGGCCAGCCGCGGCCGGCGTGCTGCTGTCAGCGCCACCGCGGCAATCATGGCGCAGGCCAACAGGAACACGGCCAGGGCCAGCCAGTTGATGGTTGCGGGATCCAGCACAGGCCAGCGCAGCCGCCGGGCCACCAGGTTGTAGGCGAACCACAACGACCCGTAGCCGGCTTCCCTTGTCTCCGTGAACCTGAAGAAATACCCCCAACCGGACGGATTGGAGACGGCGACAGGAACGTTAACGGCCAGCCAGGCAGCTGCGCCGGCGCCGGCCGTGACAAGGAACCCGCGGATACGCCCGGTCCGCAGTGCCAGCAGCAGGATGGCTCCGAAAACCAGGGCGGCGTAAGGCTTGGTCGCTGCGGCGAGGCCGATCAGGGTGCCGGCCAGGATCAGCCTTTCACGCGAAAAACACAGCATTCCCAGCGCCAACAGGGCCACGGCCCACATGTCCCAGTTGATGGTTCCGGCCAGCACGATGCCAGGTGCCAACGCCACCATGGCCGCATCCCAGGGGCGCCGCTGTGACATCCGGGCCGTCGCCAGCACAGTGACAATCCATACGGCAGCAACCAGGGTGGCATTAACGTCGAAGTAACCGAGGATCCGCGCGTCACCGGCGCCCTCGCCGGGGACCAGCCAGGCAGTCACTCCGGCAATAAGTCCCATCAGGACGGGATCTTCAAAAAGTGATCCCGGGCTCAGGATCTGGAAGGTGCCGTCCCCCAGGCCGCGGTTGCGGAAAAACTCCGGGAAGTCGGAATAACACGTGGAATAGAACTGGCCGGGACTCGACCAGCCGTTCGCCCGGCAGTAACCCTTGATCGCGATGCCGGCCAACGCCGCCACTACGGTCAGGATGATCAGGACACGTTCCACGGTAAAAACGCCGGGGGAGATGAGGCCGGGCGCCGACCGAGCACCCATCGGCCCGCCGATCAGTTCCGTGAAGTTCTTCAGCAACAGGTCGCTGCGGCTCGGAACAACCAAGCGGGCGCGCGGTGGGTGCGCCGGTGGCTTCGTCTCCTGCATGTCTGAGAGCTTACCCGGGACGTGCCCTGCCGGACCGTGGTCTTCATCCCCGGCCCCCCCGCCTCAGTTCATGCCGCCCATCTGCTGGTGCAACAGGACGAATACGTCTTCGCGTCGCCGGTCCAGGAGTTGCCCGTTGAATTCCCGGCGGTCATCCCGGACAGATCTCCGAAGGAAGAAGAATGCTTTCTTGATTCTCTTGATCATGGTGGTCACCTCCTTTCGGGCGTGAAATTGGGCATAACAAATAAAGCCATTGAATGTCGAATAAATAACGGCATAGTTAGGCAGGGAAATACCCGGTGTTTATGAATAGTTCGCGAAGGCGAAGACGGACCGTGTTCCAGCGGCGGTGCAGACCCCAACAAAGAAGCTGAGTTCCGAACTATGGGGATGCTGCGTCGCCGCGCGGACCAGCCTGGAAGGGACGCCGACAGGAGACGTCCAGCAGGCGTCGCCTAAGGCGAGCCGTCCAAGGAGGATGGGCCTGGATATACCTCATTGCAAGTGACGCCGCCGCGTGGGCGGGATCAGTTGCGGGAAGGCTAGGAGGCAGGCACTCCGTTACGACGGCGCGCAAAAGCATCAGAGGCTGGGTTCGCGATAATGGTCATCTTCCATCCGCTAGTCAAAGTAATCATTTTTCCCAACCTCCTTTTCTGTTATGCCGCTGCCTCGGCTGACTGGCCTGGCAACGCGCGCCGCGACCCCGGCAAAGACGCTCTGGGGTCAGGAATAAAATTACCCTACGAATGCGGCAATGCGCCACTTAATTCGCAAAGTTTTTCAAGAAAGTTTATGAATGCGCCATTAGAGTCCCCAGCGGACAATGGCCGGGGTCCGCTTATCCCAGCCGAGCGTGCAGACTTTCGCGGTTCCCAGGATGAAATGGCGGCCCTCGGCAGGCGGGAGTTCCAGCCAGCGCGCGGTGAGAATCCGGGAGAAGTGCCCATGCGCCACGATCAGCACGTTGTCCAGCCCGGATTCAAGCACGCTGGCCACAATCTTGTCAGCGCGGGCTGCCACTTCGTCCAAGGTCTCGCCGTTGGGCACACCATGCGTCCAGATCAGGTAATCCGGGTTGTCCTTGCGGATCAGGTCCGAACTGATGCCCTCATAGTCGCCGTAGTTCCATTCCACCGCCAGCGGCTCATGCTGCGCGTCAGGGTAACCAGCCAGCTCCGCGGTCCGCCGGGCGCGGCGCAGCGGGGATGTCAGGACCAGGTCAAAGTCCACCTGGTCCAGCACCTTCCGGGCCTCCACGGCCTGCTGCTCGCCTTCCACGGTCAGGGGCAGGTCGGTGAGCCCTGTGTACTGCCCGCTCTTGGACCACTCGGTCTCGCCGTGGCGCAGGATCCAGAGCTGGGGGCGGGGCGCGGTCATCGGGTTAATCATTTGGACTCCTCGTTCGGGGAAAGTTCGACGGCGGCGGGAGGCTCTGCTGCTTCCGGAACCGGGGGTGCTGCCTCGTGTTGCTCCGCCCACCAGGCGAGCAGCCTCGCTTCGGCGTCGTCCGGTTGCAGCGGTCCGTGTTCCATCCGTTCCTCCAGCAGGAACTTGTAGGCACGGCCCACCACGGGACCAGGTTTGAGGTTCAGGATGGCCATGATTCTGGCACCGTCCAGATCGGGCCGGACCGCGTCCAGGGACTCCTGCTCGCGCAATACGGCGATCCGGTCTTCCAGGTCGTCGTAGGCAAAGGCGAGACGCTCAGCCTTCCGCTGGTTGCGCGTGGTGACGTCCGAGCGGGTCAGCCGGTGCAGCCGGTCCAGCAGCGGGCCGGCGTCCGTGACGTAGCGGCGCACGGCCGAGTCGCTCCACCCGGCATCACCGTAGCCGTAGAAACGCATGTGCAGCTCCACCAGCCGGGCGACCGCCTTGATGGTGTCCTTGTCGAACCGCAGGGTCTTCATCCGCTTGGCCGTCAGCTTTGACCCCACCATGTCGTGGTGGCGGAAGCTGACCGCGCCGCCCGGTTCGAAGCGCCGCGTAGCCGGCTTGCCGACGTCGTGCATCAGCGCTGCGAACCGCAGCACAAAGTCGGGGGCCGGCACGGCGCCGTCGGCATCCGTTTCCAGGGCAGCGGCCTGTTCCAGGACCTGAAGGGAGTGCTGGTAGACGTCCTTGTGGCGGTGGTGCTCGTCAGATTCCAGCCGCAGGGCTGACACCTCAGGCAGCACGAATTCGGCGAGGCCGGTTTCCACGAGCAGGTCCACACCGACCCGGGGGTGGGCGCCGCAGATGAGTTTGACCAACTCATCACGGACGCGTTCGGCCGAGATGATCTTGATCCGCTCGGCCATCTGGCTCATGGCCAGCCGCACGTCGTCGTGCACGGAAATGCCCAGCTGCGATGCGAACCGGGCGGCGCGCATCATACGGAGAGGATCATCGGAGAAGGAGGCCTCGGGTGAAGCGGGCGTCGCCAGGACGGAGGCGTTGAGATCCCGGACGCCGCCGAACGGATCAATGAGTTCAAGGGACGGGAGCCGCAGCGCCATGGCGTTGATAGTGAAATCGCGGCGCAGGAGATCGTCGGTGAGTGAGTTGCCGAAGGCCACCACGGGCTTGCGCGACTCCGGATCGTAAGCCTCGGCCCGGTAGGTGGTGATCTCGATCTGGAAGCCGGCCTTCCGCATGCCGATCGTCCCGAAGGCTCGGCCGATCTCCCAGAAGTTGTCAGCCCACTTCTTGATCAGGGCAACCGTCTGGTCCGGGGTGGCGTCCGTGGTGAAGTCCAGGTCGGGCGAGGTGCGTCCCAGGAAGAGATCCCGTACCGGACCGCCTACCAGGGACAGCTCATAGCCGGCGTCGACAAAGCGCTGCCCGAGCTCCAGGACCACCGGGTCCACCTGGAAATCGACGGTGTTGGAATCAATCTTGTGATGTGCGTGCGCCATAGTTACTTAAGCTTGTCAGAAACCAGCGGCTTGGCAGGCCAAAATCTCCTCAAGATCGCGCCTATTCGCGTGCAGCCCCTCAAAGTGCGTCATACGCAGTCCATCTTGATGTCATGTTCCGGTCATCAAGATCGGACAAGAGTCGTTAGAGTGGACTCCATGGCCCATCCCGTACCGAGCGCTCCCGGCAGGAGGACAAACGCACCGTTGCCGTCGGCAATTGGTGCCCACGTCGCGCCTGCCTTGCACTCGGCCCCGGCCTCGCTTCCTACAGTGGAAGAAATTTCGGCCGGCGGCGTTGTGGTGGACACGTCCGACGGCGAACTAAGGGTTGCGATCATCGCCCGCCTTAACAGGGGCGGACGGCTGGAGTGGTGCCTGCCCAAGGGCCATCCGGAAGGCAAAGAAGACAACGAGCAGGCCGCAGTCCGCGAAATTGCCGAGGAAACCGGCATCGAGGGCAACATCCTGGCGCCCCTGGGCAGCATCGACTACTGGTTCACTGTCAGCGGGCACCGTGTCCACAAGACCGTCCACCACTACCTGCTGCGCGCCACCGGCGGCGAACTCACCATCGAAAACGATCCGGACCACGAAGCGGTGGACGTCGCATGGGTCCCCATCAAGGAACTCGCACGGAAGCTTTCGTTCCCCAATGAGCGCCGCATCGCGGATCTGGCCCGGGACGTCCTGCCCGAACACCTCTAAGGCCGCCTCCGCCGGAACTGCGTATATGCCTGCACCGGCATACAGCCTGTCCGTTGCGGTACAAACGGCGTCCGGGTGAGACGATGAACTCGATGTCAGCTACCAATCCCCCCTCCGAAAAAGCAGGCCGCGCCGCCCCGGGCGAAACCGCGAGCGAAACCCGGTCCAGCGCCATCATGGCTGCAGGCACCCTGGTATCCCGGTTCCTGGGCTTCGGCAAGACCTGGATGCTGGGTGCCGCACTGGGCCTCGGCTCCACGGTTAACGACACGTTCATCAATGCCAACAACCTGCCCAACCTGATTTTCCTGCTGGTGGCCGGTGGAGTGTTCAACGCGGTGCTGGTGCCGCAGATCATCAAGGCGAGCAAGGCCCCGGACAGGGGAGCGGACTACATCAGCCGGCTCCTGACGCTCGCCGTGCTCCTGCTGCTGGGCCTCACCGCGCTGGTCACGCTTGCTGCTCCGTGGGTAATTGAGCTGACCACACAGGGTTATTCGCCGCAGCAGAAGGCCCTGGCAGTTGCGTTCGCCTTCTGGTGCCTGCCCCAGATCTTCTTTTACGGCCTCTATGCCCTGCTGACGCAGGTCCTCAACGCCAACGGCGCGTTCGGGCCAGCCATGTGGGCCCCCATCATGAACAACCTGGTGGCCATTGGCGGCCTGGGCATGTTCATCTGGATCTTCGGCGAGAATAAAATGAATCCGCACACGCTGGACAACTGGGGCCCCTCCCAGACACTGCTTGTGGCCGGCTTCTCGACAATAGGCGTCGTGGCCCAAACAGCCATCCTGCTGATCCCGGTCATCCGCCTGAGGCTGGGTCTCCGGCCTCGGTTTGGCTGGCGGGGAGTGGGGCTGGGCGAGGCAGCGAAGCTGAGCGTGTGGACGCTCCTGACCGCCGCCGTCGGGCAGTTAGCGTTCCTGTACGTCATGCGTATCGCCACAATTCCCGGTGCCGAGCGGCTCCGGCTGAAGGAGGCGGGGGATCCGGCGGCAGAGATGCTGCCCGGCAACGCGGTCCTGGAGGTGGCCAGCCAGCTGTACCTGCTGCCGCACTCCATCATTGCGCTCTCGCTGGCCACTGTCCTGTTTAACCGGATGACCCGCGCTTCGCAGGATGGCAACCGCGCAGAACTTCGCGACGCCCTCTCGCACGGCCTCCGCACCATGGCGGTGGCCACCGTCTTTGGCGCGCTGGCACTCTTTGCGCTGGCCGGGCCGCTGGGCATGTTCTTCTCCGGTGGTCCGCGCCAGGACGGCGTCATGCTGGCCCAGACGCTCACCATCCTCGCGCTCAGCACCCCGTTCATGAGCGCCAACTTCATGATGTCGCGGGTTTTCTACGCCAACGAAGACGCCCGCACACCCTTCCATATCCAGCTGCTGCTCGCCGTGGTCTACGTGGCCGGTGCCTTTGGGATCCAGTTCCTGCCCGTGGGCCAGATCATCTACGCCATCGCCCTCCTGTACATGGTGGGCAACGTTCTCTCGGTGATCATCAGCGCATACTTCCTGCGCCGGCTCCTGGGCCACCTCGACGGTCCGCGGATCGCCAACGCGTATATCCGGATGGGCTATGCAGCGCTCGGTTCCGCGATCGCGGGCGCCGGTGCCCTGTGGCTGATGGGCAGCTACAGCGCGGACGGCTTCGCCTGGAGCGGCCGGCCCGCCGCGCTGGTGACCGTCATCGTCGTCGGACCGATCATGTTGGTTGCCTACCTCTTCCTGCTCAAGATCTTCCACGTCGCGGAACTCCGCGACCTCATGCGCCCCCTGTTGGGACGGCTGGGGCGCGGTACCGGACCGTCGGGCGGCGCCGGGGGAACGCCGCCGTCGGCTGCGGGTGCCGAGGTTACCGGACCGGAACGTCCGACGCCGGAACGCGCCACGGTCGCGGTGGACACCGGCCTGATTCCCCGGATCTCCGGCGAATTCGACGCCGTGTCATTCCGCGCAGGACCCGTGCCGGAACCCCAGGCATCGCCTTGGGCGCCGGAAACTCTTCGAGGGAATCCCGGAGTGCCTGCCGCTTCGGGTCCAGGTGAGGGCGCCAACGGGGAAACTGACGGGATCGCTGGCGGGGGCACTGAACCCGCCACGGGATACCTTCCCGCCGAGGACGTGCCCGGCACAGCGCGGGGCGGGCTGCTGCGCGACGAGATTCCCCTTCCCGGCCGGCGCACGTTCCAGGGCCAGGCCGGACAGAACCCCCATTTCAAGCCACGACGGCCTCGAAAAAAGTGATCTTCGCGCGGTTTTTGGTTGCCTGTCGACCACGGCGGCCATGGCCGATCGGCTAGGATCGACAGTGAACAGGGGTAGTTGCAGGCAAGCGCAGACCGGCTCGCCGGCCGGCTTTTGACCGGTTTCTGACCGGCGGTGGCATCATCTACGCCGGCATTCCCGGACAGTCTAGGAGGAACACGTGTCCCACCCGATCGACGTTGGATCAGTACTCGGCGGCCGCTACAAGGTCACAGCCACGGTATTGACCTCACACGACCAGGATCTGGTGCTGGACGGGGTGGACCAGGTTCTCAACCGACCGGTCAGCATTCTGGTCGCCGGCCCGGACAACACCGAGCAAGTGGCCCAGAGCGCCCGCGAGGTGGCTACCGGTGAACGCCCGGGTAACGTCCAGGTCCTGGACCTCGGGGTCACCGAGGCCACCACGTACCTGATCACCAACCACACATCCGCGGCAGACCTGCTGGACCTAGTGGTTGCCTCCGACGCGCCTTACGTCGAGCCGTTCTTCACGGATACCCTAGGCAGCGAAATTTTCGGCCAGGCGCGTTCCCACGAACCGGAACCGTACGAGGACGAAGAGAACATCGACGCCGGGTACATCAACTACTCGGACAATCACCCCAGCCAGGTTGACCCATTCCGGTCTGCCGCGCCGGTAGTTCCGCCGCTTGTAGCCCCGGTTGTTCCTGCCCGTCCGCCGCTCCGCCCGGCGGTCCGTCCGGCATCGGGGTCTGCCAAGGCCGGGGCCGCTGGTGCAGGGGCCGCCGCGGCCACTGCTGCACATCAGCACGTAACTGCGCCGCAGCCAGTGCAGGCTGCAGAAAACCGGTCAGTTCCCGGACCCGCTGAGCCCAGGACCGGCGCGGGCTCCGATACGCCCAAGGTTTCTTTGTGGTCTGAGGACGACTACTCCACCGGCCCCCAGGACGCAGGCTACGACGAAGCCGTGGGCTCCGGAACGCCCGAGCGCTCCGATCGTGCAGCGCGTGAGTTTCCGTCGCTTGCCCGGAAAGTGTCTCCTGCGGCGGCAGTACCTCCTTCCGGCGGGACGGATGACTATTACGACGACGAAGAGCCCGAGCGTGAGCCCCGCTCCATGCGCTGGCTGGTGGGCGGTCTGCTTGCCGTGGTGCTGATTGCAGGGTTGGTCTTTGCGGTCACCAACCTGGGCAGTCTCTTCAAAACGGGCCCGCAAGCCGCCCCATCCTCCAACTCGACGGGCTCCACCCAGCCAAACACCGGGTCGGCTTCCCCTAACCAGAGCTCCGCACCGCCAGCAGCACCGCCGGCCATCGACAACATCACCCGACAAGGCAATTTTGACTTCGCAGCCACGTACGACGTGGATCTTGTGAAGGCATTTGACGGCAACGCAGCCAGCTACTGGTCAGACATGGAATTTGCCACCGAAGGCTGGGGCGGTCTCGCAAACGATGGCGTGCCATTGTTCGTCAAGCTGAAGAACCCGGCGACGGTTTCGTCCATCACCCTGACTCAGCTCGGAGCCTCGGGCGGCAACCTCAGTGTCTTCACCAATGACCGTCCGTCACTGGACGGCGCCAAGCTGGTGGGGACCAACAGCTTCACTTCAACAGATCTGACCATGCCGCTGGCCGAGCCGGTGGAAGCACAGTACGTGATCGTGTCCATCAAGACGCTTCCCAAGCTGGCCGCACCGAAGACCCGCTACGGCTTTGGCATACGCCTGACGGAGATCAAGATCCAGTAGGGCCACCGGCGTCGTTCCTGTTGAGCCGCGGCTGTTCTGCCCGGAGCATTGCTCCGCAGTAACAGACGCGGCTCAGCTGTCTTCAGACGGTAATCTGGTAGGGCGTCCCGTCCAGGTGACAGGGTCATGACCGCTGATGGTTCCTCCGTGCGCGCGGCGCCCGGAATATTCACCCCCAAGATTCAGTTGTGCCATGTGGCCGGCCGCGAAAGCCGGCGCATCGACTAAGGAAGAGGTTCACCGTTCAGTGAGCAACGCAGAAAACACCGCGTCCGAAGTACGTGATGTCATCATCGTCGGCTCGGGCCCGGCCGGGTACACGGCCGCCGTCTACACGGCGCGCGCCAACCTGAAGCCCTTGCTTCTGGCAGGATCAGTCACCGCCGGCGGCGAACTGATGAACACCACCGACGTCGAAAACTACCCAGGCTTTCCCGAAGGCATCATGGGGCCGGACCTCATGGAGAACTTCGAGAAGCAGGCCGCCCGGTTCGGAACCGAAATCCAGTTCGAGGACGTCACAGCACTGGACCTCGACGGCGACATCAAGACTGTCACCATCGGCACCGGGGAGACCTTCCGGGCGAGGGCGATCATCCTCTCCACCGGATCCGCCTACCGTGAGCTGGGCCTCCCGAACGAAAAGCGCCTCTCCGGCCACGGTGTCAGCTGGTGTGCAACCTGCGACGGTTTCTTTTTCAAGGATCAGGACATTGCGGTTATCGGCGGGGGAGACTCGGCGATGGAAGAAGCCCTCTTCCTGACCAAGTTCGCCAAGTCCGTCACCGTTGTGCACCGCCGCGACACACTCAAAGCTTCCAAGATCATGGCGGACCGCGCCCTGGCCCATGACAAGATTTCGTTCATCTGGAACAGCTCTGTTGACGACGTCATAGGAGCGGACAAAGTCACCGCGCTCAAGATCAAGAACCTGCAGGACGGGACCGTGTCCGACCTCGCCGTCACCGGCGTCTTCGTTGCCATCGGAAACGACCCCCGCACCGACCTGGTCAAGGACGCCTTGGAGATCACGGCGGCCGGCACCATCGCCGTCGAAGGCCGGAGTTCTAAGACCAGCATCCCGGGCGTCTTCGCCGCCGGCGATGTTGTTGATCCCACGTACCGTCAGGCCATCACGGCCTCCGGTTCCGGATGTGTTGCTGCGATCGACGTCGAACACTACCTCGCAGACCTTCACGCGTAATCCGCGTAACCGCCATTCGAAGAGAGAGACAAGGTTATGAGCAACGCTAAAGACGTAACAGATGCAAGTTTTGGTGCGGACGTACTGTCCGCCGACAAGCCAGTGATTGTGGACTTCTGGGCTGAATGGTGCGGCCCCTGCCGCAAGCTGGGACCCATCCTCGACGAGATTTCGGTCGAATACAGCGAGAAGGTTAATGTCGTCAAAGTCAACGTCGATGACAACCCCGCCATCGCGGCCGAGTACGGCATCACGTCCATCCCTGCCGTCTACCTTTTCCTGGACGGCCAGGTGAAGAGCACTGTTATTGGTGCGAGGCCGAAGCAGTTCTTCGAAAAGGAATTTGCGGACGTCCTGTCCTAAGAGCCTACGGACTCCGGTCCAACATGACCGGTGACAACCGGCCCGTGGCCACTGCTTCTCGAAGCGGTGGCCCGGGTATTTAAGACCGAACCCCTCGGGTGTAGTCGTATTCAACCATGATCCGTTCCCTGACGTCACTAATTGATCAGAGTTCCTCCTGGAGACCAGAGCGAGACTATGAAACTTCCCGTGAGGACCGGTTGGCAACAGAAGTCCGGGCAGTCGATCTTCCGCTAACCCAACTCCGGGTCTCCAGATCCGGAGGATTTGTTTCACGTGAAACATTGACGATCGGAACGCGAAGCGACGAATGGCGCACGCCGATGTGGAGACTTTGCTGTCCGTGCCATCTGAGTGGCGTTTCAGTTGACGCACGGCAAGATTGCTTCAATTCGCCGACAGCAGACCAACTGAACCCACTTTCCAGTCCCACACGCTTTTCTCCAGTTCTCCGCCCGGACGGTGAACCCTTCCTCTGTTTCACGTGAAACAATGACATTCGCTGAGCGGAGCGACGCAGGGCGAGTCAGCGTTCGCAGGACGGACAAAACTACCGGCGCCGTCGTGAATGCTACTTTGCTGATGATGCAATCCGAGTGGCGCTTCAGTTGATGCACGGAGATAGCGCCCCGGTTCGCTGACAGTAGTTCAATCAATTCCAATTTCCAGCCCAGCGAGGGAGTTCTTCTGCGCACAGATCCGAACCCCGTGCTTTGTTTCACGTGAAACACCGCCCAAAACCGCAGGGGACGACTCCTTCTTGCTGGCAAATGGCCTTCTCGTCGCCAATTCCTGTAATGATGACATGCATGAGGTTCGCGGGTTGCCTGTGTACTGCGCCCCGTTCGTTCACTCCGGACAGTATCTGCCTCCCAAGCGGACATTCACTAGAATACTTGACAACGTAAACCAGTTTAATTGCGCGGCCTAGAGCCCTAAACGGCCAGATTCCAAAATCCCTCGGGCAACACTAGGGGTGAGCATCGAATCAACCGAACACTTGGCCGGATTCTGGACGCTCCAGTCACGATGGCCGCCCCTGGATTGAATCAAACACCGATTCTCGGAGCTGCCGCAGCGAGAAGCGGCGGTTCCGGTGGTTGGATCAGGCTCGGCGCAGCTGGTCGGGGGAGCCGGGCCGCTGCTGGCCGGAGTATCCGATTAGTTGGAGTAGATCCTGGGTTGGATGGCGGTGACGCCCAGAAAACGATGACCTGCTCCTCAACTCGCGCCATCCTGATCGCCAACTTCAGCACGGCGGCCATTGCACCTGCCTCAATTGTAGTTAGCTCAGTTGTGGACAGACCCGTTGCAACCAGACCAGTGTTGTCTGTCCATGTCGACCCCACAGCCACGTGCAACCCAAAATTCCGCGAAACAGGGCATACTCACACTGCGTGGGAGACCGGCCGGCACAAAGCAGATGCCGTCGGGACGGATTCAGGGGACGCACCGGAGAGGCCTCCACTCGCGTGATCTGCCCGCCCATCGTCGCACTCCCGGGCAAAGCCATTCGTGCGCGTCGTCGCCTCGAGCGCAGAGTACATCCATGCGCCTGGCCCGAACAGGCAGCACATGGGTAGTCCGTCCATGCCTGACATTGCCCTGGGCTTTGCTCATCGACGGCCCTGACATGCCAGTGTGGGGGTCTCATTCCATTCACAACGCCCGTGATCGTCTCAAGGAGACCGTACCCGGAGATTCCCCGCGCACCACGAGAGGAAGGCCTGAGTAGGAGGCATAGAACACCGACGCCTCTATAGGCCGCGCTGTTTCACGTGAAACACGTTCAGTGCCGGCTACGGTGTCCTGATTGACGAGGTCACAGACGTATTGTTTCACGTGAAACGAACCCAGCGACAAATGCTCCCTCCCTCGCGGGATCCGATGCCCACCAGGGCTGGCAGGTAGCCTCGGCAGCCCGCTAGCAGTTGATCGTGAACACCACTTCGAGCCCTTTACGACAAGACCGTAAATCCATGCACACCCGGGCACCCGAAGGCATATCGTCCACCCCGAGGAAAGGCTCCACACCGTTAGGCACCATCCACAGTTCCCACCTGGACGTATGCATGCTTGCGTGACAGATGAGCACAGTCCAATCAACGCGGTCTGTTGCGCCGGCGGGGGACCGCCCGCGTGAACCTAGAATAGACGAATGTGGCCGCCACTCAGCCGCCGTAGCCTTGGCGCTATGGATTCATACCTCACTCACATCCCGATTCGCAGATGCCGACGACAGTCGCCCAGTCAACAGATGACGGTGCCAGAGTCGCCTACCGTTGTCATCAACAAGTCAGCCGGCGCAGTTTCCGGCCGGGGCGGCATACATAGTCGACGCACGGACAAGGTAGGCGTCTGATCCCGACGCCCGGCACCCAGTTGCACACGAACCCAGTGGGCATGTCACCAACCAAAGGGCCTAGGCCGGCCCTCGACGTCAAACGGCAGAGCGCTACTTGTCCGGCCAACTCCGCCTGCGTGGACTTCGACCAGGTGACACTTGATGTCAGCAGATGAGGGAAGCGTATCCATCAGAAGCGCAACTATTGGGTTCGACTGGGGGTTCCGCCGCGTTGGTAATCCACCGACTTCGAAGTTATCCCCAAGTGTTATCCACATCGATTTCCACAGGCTTATCCACCGGTCTGTAAATCCTGGATGAAGTACGGCTGAGTCCGAACTTGAGATCAGCGATCACACCGAAGTCGGAAGTTGCCCCGAGACAAACAACACGGAAGAGTCGGACGCTCATGTAGGTCTGGAAATATTGCCGGAAATCCAACTATTGGCGTCGCTTTCCGTCCCGAAAGAGCGCCCGGCCGGGGCGTGCCGATGTTTCACGTGAAACAGGTCGGCGGACGCTATCGAATGCACTTGCTGACTGCTGGTTTCTGAATGCGCTGGTGTGGGCCGAATCTCTTCGTGATGCCTACCACCAAGCAGTCTATCCACAAAGTTATCCACAGTGATATCCACCGCGATATCCACCGCGCTGTACACACCTAACGGACCCGCAGCCGTGCTGGCTTCAGCTGCTGTGGTGGTGAGGTTGGCTCGCTAGATGATGCAAGGAAGGCCCGCGACTCACACTCGTTCTGCCCTACTCTTGGCCTTTCGCCAGAGTGGTTCCAGTCTGGCCGCATGCTGGTTCACGTCCAGACTGCCAATCGACTGAGGTAGGCGCTATTGGCGTCGCTACTCCCTTGGGTACCTACCGTTTTCGGGCAGTCCAGCCCGTCACCAGCTGGCGCGCAGCCAGATGACTTAGACCACCATCAAATTCATTCTTCTCCCGGACACTCCGGGACTGGGTTTGCTGCGGGCTTGCGTCCTCCGGGGGCGAGGCCAAATCGAAGAGCTGCTCCAGGGACGCGCTGTGACGGCCCACAGTGTTACAAGACCGGTGATGGATGGTCATCCCGGATGAGGTAGCCGGCGACTCTATTGGTCAGCCCGGGGATTGATGCACATTCCTAAAATTGGTGTGAACTGAGACGCCCTGCAGATTCCATTCTGCCGAGGCAGACCATCTCCGCAGAGCACTATTCGACGACGGGCCGCATTGGGGGAGTCCAAGGCCCCCTGCCGTTTCAGCCGAAGCTACGGATGCGGACCGCAGACCGCAGACCGCAGCGCGACCCTAGCCCGTCACTTCTGAGCTGCCCCAAACTCAGGGCTCGACGCTGGCTGCCATCTCACCGGTCCTCGGATGCGCTTGGAACCGTTCTGCTCAGGTCGGCTGCCCGGCGCTGACCACAATCGCCAGATTCGAGCTACGACGGACGTGACCACGATGGCCTCCGGCCATGTCCCTCCACCGCATGTTGGCCCTCTGACCCCTTGCTATGGGCCTCCTGAGTTCTGGCCAGGCATCCACCGGGCCAGCAGCATGTAGCCTGCCGTGGACCCATCGCCGCCCAGTAAAGTGGGGGACGTCTTCCTTGAGGAGCGGAAAGGCCACCGCCGGATCTGAGCCGCGAACGCCAAGGACTACAAAACGTCAGTTCCCTCGGCGATCGAGATGGAGGGCACCGGGGCTGGAGTTGACACAATCTGACATGCATCCAGTTCGATGGCGCCTTCAGGATATCCGGGCCATGGCACACTCGTCTCGTCTCTATGTTTCACGTGAAACGATTTGGAAGACCACTGGGCGCCGGCCGGGCCTGATCCGCAATCTCCGTAGGACTGTCCCTGCTCGACTCTGACCGGAGGTGGAACCCGCGGATACTGCCAAAGGGAACTCACCTCACCGCCTCCGCAAGCACTAAGTCAGGTGACCTGTTGGCTAGATCATACGTCGCGAGCCTGGGCCACCTCAACCTCATGATCGTCATACCTAGAGCCGACGCCTAGATGTATTAACCACGGACGTTAGGAACGCTCGGCGTGGTTAGGTGACAAAAAGAAGAGCTCCGGGTGGAGTGGGGCTTGTCTAAGAGTCCGATCCACAAGAAGGTCTTCAATGTCCCATGCTAACGCGCTCCTCACGCCCAAGGGCAGGCTCCGGCTGGCCCAGTGCGTCGTCGATGACGGGTGGCCGCTGCGCCGGGCCGCGGAACGGTTCCAGGTATCGGTCACGCCCGCCTCACGCTGGGCTGGCCGCTACCGGGTCCACGGCGAGCAGGGGATGAATGACCGGTCCAGCCGGCCCGTCAGCTCCCCGCGGCGGACACCGCAGCATCGGCAGGGCCGCCGGAAACCGGAATAAGACCGGCACGGCAGCGAACCGGCAACCGGGCTACGCCTTCCTGCACAACGCGATCGATGACCATTCCCGGCTCGCCTACACCGAGATCCTGACCGACGAGAAAAAGGAAACCGCCGCCGGATTCTGGGAACGCGCAAACGCCTACTTCGAATCCTGCGGGATCACCGTCAAACGGGTCCTGACCGACAACGGCTCCTGCTACCGCTCCTACGCATTCAAAGACGCACTGGGCCCGGACATCAAGCACAAACGCACCCGCCCGTACAGGCCCCAGACCAACGTCAAAGTCGAGCGCTACAACCGCACCATGCTCGATGAATGGGCCTACGCCAAACCCTACACATCAGAAACCGAGCGTGTTGCCGCCTTCACCGACTGGCTCCATCACTACAATCATCACCGAGGCCACACCTCACTCAAAGGTCAGCCACCCGTCAGCCGCGTCACTAACCTCTCAGGTCAATACACCTAGATCTCGAACTCGGCCTATAGCTGTTTCACGTGAAACGGTCGGTGGGAGTCACCTTCCCCAACTGAACCGGACCCTGCCGGAACGCTTGGAGGCCACAAACTAGCCAGTCCACAAGTCCGGGGGAGACGCCCATTCTGGCGTCACCATCATAGTCAACCAGCCAGGCAGAGCCTCAGGTCAACACCTGCACGGGTAGTAACAGGTACACCAGCTCCATGGAACAGCGTGGGGGCAAGGGCACGAACACGGCATTCCCGCCGCTTCGCGGGTTGGGCACCAACACCAGCTGGGAGGAATTGTCCGAATCTACGCGTTCTTCACCTGCTTCGGAACAACAAGAACATCCTGGTGCAAAGCATCGTGAGTCTCTTCTAAGCGTCCAGCGCTGTTTCAAAAGCTGCACTCCTGCCTGACGGCAGTCTTGATCCTTCGCGACGCCGACCACCTACATCTCAGCCTGGGCCCACCTCCAGTGGCCCAGCAATCCTGACGCCACAGAAGTCCACCGCTGCCGCGGGAGCGCAACAAATGACACCATTCGTTGGAGGAGTCCAAGGCCGTCGACGGTGCCAAGTTCACGTCCCACCGCCAGGAATTGTTCCATCAGGCTCCGGTGCTACACCATGCGAACCGGGGACTCCGGGTACGGGGATGCTTCACTACCAATATGGCCGCTACCAGTATCAACTCAGGGGATGCAAGATTGGAATCTTTCCAACCACAAAGAAGAGCCTGTTTCACGTGAAACAGGCCCTTCTTTGAACGGTGAACGCTAGTTTTCAGATCCTGGCGCAAGGACTTCCATGATGCGGTTCAGATCTTCAACACTGGCGAATTCAATGCTGACGCGCCCCTTACGGACACCCAGGGAAATCTTGACGCTGGTGTCCAATCGGTCCGACAGCGAGGATGCCAGATAGTCCAGGCGCTCATGGCGGGCTCCCGGACGAGGGATGTTGTTCTTGGCAGGCTTCGCTGGATCATGGTACAGAGTGACGGCCTCTTCGGTTGCCCGAACAGACATGCCCTCAGCCACGATCTTCTGGGCGAGGCGTTCCATGGCTGCCGCATCCGGCAGGGCGAGCAACGCACGCGCGTGGCCGGCGGAAAGAACACTGGCCGCCACACGACGCTGAACCAGGGGTGGAAGTTTGAGCAGACGCAGCGTGTTCGTAACCTGGGGACGTGAACGACCAATGCGATCCGCAAGCTGCTCGTGAGTGGTTCCGAAGTCTTCGAGCAACTGCTGGTAGGCCGCCGCCTCCTCGAGCGGGTTCAACTGGCTGCGGTGCAGGTTCTCCAGCAGTGCGTCCCTGAGGAGGTCATCATCAGTGGTGTCCCGGACGATGGCCGGGATGGTTTCCATCCCGGCCGCCTGTACTGCCCTCCAGCGACGCTCACCCATCACCAGCTCGTACGGTTCTCCACCCTCTTCGGTTGAAGTACGAACCACAATTGGCTGGAGGACGCCGATTTCACGCACAGAGTGGATGAGCTCCGCCATATCATCTTCATCGAAGACCGAGCGTGGCTGTTTACGGTTCGGATGGATGTCGGTGACCGAAATCTCGGCAAAGCGTACGCCGGGGACTTCCACAAGATCTACACCGTTATCCGGCTTACTGCTCTGGGCTTCAGGTGCCTCGGATACAGACACGTCAGTCACGGCTTCAACCGGCGCGGGCGCACCGTCCACCGCCGATGCAGCTGCACGGCTTTTTGCGGGAGCTTTCGCAGGAGCCTTGGCCGAAGCTTTTGCGGCCGGCGGCGTGACTGCTGCCTTGGCGGGCGGCTTCGCGGGGGAGGCCGTTCTCGGCGCGGCTGCTTTCTTGGTTACCGATGCGTCGTTGGCCTTAGCCGGCGCAACCGACTCGGAAGCAACCGACTCGGAAGATGTGGAAGCATCCGAAGCTGCCCCACCATTCCCTGAAGCGTCGTCGGAGGAAACGACTTTCTTACGGCCTTCCGGAAAGAAGAGATCCACAGGCCGCGACACAGCGCTGCCGTTGCCCGACGCACTACCGGCGGAACTTGGAATGAGTGCGCCAAGACCGCGGCCTAGGCCGCGTCGCTTTTCGCTCATGGATAAATCCCTCCGATGGAAGAGTCAGACCTTGCCGGACTCCGGTTGTTGCAGTTCTTGAAGATTCTAGCGTTCAGCGATTTCGGCTGCGGCTTCCAGGTAAGACAGGGCTCCACTGGAGGAAGGATCGTAGGTCATGACGGTTTGCTGGTAGCTCGGTGCTTCTGAAATCCGCACAGAGCGGGGGACTACAGCGCCAAGGACCTGCTCGGGGAAGTGCAGGCGCACCTCCGCTGCCACCTGGGCTGCAAGGTTGGTTCGGCCGTCATACATCGTGAGAAGGATAGTGGAGACCACCAGATCCGCGTTCAGGTGCTTCTGGATCATCTCAATGTTTTTAAGGAGCTGGCTGAGGCCCTCCAGGGCGTAGTACTCACACTGGATGGGGATAAGGACCTCACCGGCAGCGCAGAAGGCATTAACCGTGAGCAACCCGAGGCTCGGCGGGCAGTCAATGAAAATGTAGTCGAGGCGTTCTTCGCCGTTCTTCGCCCGCGTCTTGGCATACACATCGATCGCCCTCCGGAGCCGCTGTTCGCGGGCTACAAGCGAGACAAGCTCAATCTCCGCGCCGGCCAGGTGAATGGTGGCAGGAGCACAGATCAGGTTGCTGATGTCCGGGCAGGGGGCCACCACGTCAGCAAGAGGGAAATCGTTGATCAGGACGTCGTAGATGCTGTCCACATCGGCGTGGTGCTCGACGCCGAGGGCGGTGGACGCGTTGCCCTGGGGATCGATGTCAATGACCAGGACGTTCAGGCCGGCTGCGGCCAAGGCAGCGGCGATGTTCACGGTGGTGGTGGTTTTGCCGACCCCACCCTTCTGGTTGGACACCGTGAAGATACGCGTCTTCTCCGGCTTGGGAAGTTTCCGGCCGACCAGCCGTTCGCGGCGCCTGGTCTCGTGCGCGAGCTCCCGGGCGATAGGACTGGAGTCGTCCATGGTGTCCATGACGTTGATCCTGCCACCCGTTGTTGTTTCACGTGAAACAGAGGCAAACGTTGCCATTTCTGCAACCGGATTGGGGTGACTTTCCCCTCGTCCCGGCGCGGAACCCATGCCAGCAACTGATCGTGCTGACCCCAAAGACACAAACGGGGGTATCCGTTGTGTGGAGGCTTCGCTACTGGTCACTGGGACACACTCACTCTCGTTCGGCTTTTGCTGCCGTTGTCTAGCCTAACCGCTTCGCCCTGCAGACCAAGGCTACCGGGCCCGGACTAGGAGATCTTTCGGGACTTGTTGACGACGATCCGTACCACCGTGGTGGGTTCCTCCAGGAGGTTTTCACCGACGGTCACTACAGACGTCTGGACGCCACCGAGCTTCCGGATGACCTTCGCGGCTTTTTCGATTTCCTCGCCTGCACTGCGTCCCTTAATGGCCACAACCTCGCCCTTGCCGGCGAGCAGGGGGATGGTCAGGCCGGCGAGATTGCTCAGCGCGGAAACAGCCCGGGCAGTCACAACATCAGCATCAACCATGCCTACTGCCAGTTCAGCGCGGGTCCGCATCACCGTGACGTTTGTCAGGCCCAGATCGTCCACCACTTCCTGGAGCCAGATCACCCGGCGTTCCAGCGGCTCGATCAGTGTCAGTTCAAGGTCCGGCCGCGCGATGGCGAGGCAGAGTCCGGGAAGTCCGGCTCCGCTTCCGACGTCGGCAACATGGCTACCGTGCGCGATCTCGCTTTCGATGACGGCACAGTTGAGAACGTGCCGGCTCCACAACCGTGGGATCTCACGCGGCCCGATCAGCCCGCGTTCCGTTCCGGACGTGGCCAAGTGCTCTACGTAGCGTTTTGCCAGGTCGAGGCGGTCGCCGAAAATCTTCTCAGCCGCCAGCAATTCTGCTGCCGTGATGTCAACCATGATTAGCGGATCAGCATTCTCTAGTCAGCGGATACAACGATGTGACGCCCGCCGCCTTCGCCCTCGGACTCGCTGACGAGTCCCAGGTCAGCGACGGCGTCGTGGACGATTTTGCGTTCGTAGGCACTCATCGGCTCCAGTGCCACGGCTTTGCCGGACTCCTTGACCGAAGCTGCCGCATCCTCGGCGATCTTCTGGAGGTGGCCGGCGCGCTGCTGACGGTAGCCGTTTATGTCCAGCACCAGGCGTGAGCGGTTCTCCGTTGCGGAGAGGACAGAGAGCCGGGTCAGTTCCTGAAGGGCTTCCAGGACTTCGCCGTCTTCACCGACGAGGCTGTCGAGACCATCGGTTTCTTCCTCGGCAACGATGGAAATGTACGTGCGGCCGTTCCGGACTTCGATGTCGATGTCGCCGTCGATGTCCGCGATATCCAGGAGCTCCTCCAGATAATCGGCAGCAACGTCGCCTTCCTCTTCGAGGCGGCTGGCAGCGGATCCCTTGGGGGAAGCGTCGGCGTCAGTCTCTGTTTCGTCCTGATCGTCAATGACCTCGTCGGAAACGACGTGTTCGGTGCTCTCGGCTGACATTACTTCTTCTTCCTGTTCTTACGTTGCGGCTGGACGCGCTGTCCCTTTTGCTCAAGGATCGCAGCTGCGGCTGCTGCCTCCGCTTCGGCGTCGGCCTTCTTCCCGCCCAGAAGCGGCAGGGCCGGCAGGCCCCTGGCAGCCCTGCGTTCGGCGAGTGCCTTGGCGGCAGGGGATCCCGGGGTCGGCATGCGGCGGATGACAAAGAACTGCTGCCCCATGGTCCAGAGGTTGGTGGTGGTCCAGTAGATGAGAACACCGATGGGAAAGTTAATGCCACCCACACCGAACACCAGCGGCAGGATGTACAGCATCATTTTCTGCTGGCGCATAAATGGACTCGCCATGGCCTCTTCGGACATGTTTTTGGCCATGATCTGCTTCTGCGTAATGAACTGCGAGGCCGTCATGGCCACGATCATCACGATGGACAGAATCCACACAACCACCTGGTCGCCGCCGCCGCCATGCAACAGGGATGCTGACAGCGGGGCACCGAAAATGCTGGATTCGTCGAACTGCACCACTTGTTCGTGGCTCATCGCACCAATGCCGATGCCAGTCTGGCGTGCAGCCGTAATCCCGGAAAGCACCTGGAAGAGCGCGAAGAAGAACGGCATCTGGATCACCATCGGCAAGCAGGCCGAGAACGGGTTGGTCCCATGCTTCTTGTACATGGCCATCTGTTCCTGGGCCATGGCCTGGCGGGAGAGCTGGTCAGTCTTTCCCTTGTACTTGTCCTGGAGCTTCTTCAGGTCCGGCTGCAGAAGCTGCATGCCGCGCTGGGCCTTGATCTGCTTGACGAAGACCGGGATCAGGGCGGCACGGATCACCAGCACCAGCCCGATGATGGACAGCGTCCACGTCCAGCCATTGGCGGCAGGCAGGCCAATGGTACTCAGGCCATCATGGAATCCGATCATGATGATGGAAACCAGCCACTTGAACGGGGCCATTATTGTTCCAAAGAAGTCCATACGATATCCCTATTCGTCAGGCCGCAGCGCGGCCTTCTCCATCAGTCCGAGCAGCCAAGTATTTGTCCGGGTTGTTCAGCACAACAATTGTGGGGGTCCGGTGATCGGGCCAGTGGCGGTGGCCGGCGGGGACATGGTCCACACCACCGGCATTCCAGGGATGGCAGCGCACAAGGCGGCGGGCCGCAAGCCAACTGCCCTTCACTGCGCCATGGACTGTGATCGCCTCAAGGGCATACGCCGAGCAGGAAGGAAAGAAACGGCAGACTTGGCCGTACAAGGGGGAAATCACCTTGCGGTAGGCCATCAGCAGCAAAATAAGAATGTTTCTGGGCAGGTTCCAGACGAAGGTGCCCACATCGAGAGCAACGGGATGCAGACAAAGGACGACGGCGGCAGTTACCTTACGCACGCTGTGTCCCTTCCTGTGTTGTACCGGTTGAACCGTTTACAGCAGCCCGCGGAAGGCGGCTGCCCAACCGGCTCATTGTTGATTCCAGTGCGGCGTCGTAGTCCGCCAGCAGTTGATCCCAGCTGGCGGCAGCGGACGCAGGCAGCGCCCGGACCACTATGGCGAACCCGGTACCGTACTCGCGCAGCGAGACAGCACCGGCTTCTCTTAGTCTCCTCTTAACGAGGTTCCTGACCACAGCGTTCCCGACACCTTTGGAAACGATGAACCCGATCCGGCTGGGTTCGTCGGCAGCAATGGCTGCCGCATATAACACTACGTTCCGGCGTCCATTGCGGACACCGGAACGTACGGTTGTTGAAAAATCGGTTGCAGTCCTCAAACGGTTACGGGTGGCCAGCACCTTTAAACTCGCAAAGAAAAGTTAACCGACGAGTCAGTTATCTAGGCCGACAGTTCGGTGCGGCCCTTGCCACGACGGGCTGCCAGGATGGCACGGCCGGCACGGGTACGCATACGAAGGCGGAAGCCGTGCTTCTTGGCTCGACGGCGGTTATTCGGCTGAAAAGTCCGCTTGCTCACGTTAGTTACTCCAGTGGATCAAAGGTGCGCCCACCCGATCAGTAAAAGGGGAAGAACTGGCCGACGCTAAGTTTTGTATGTGCACGCTTCCCCCGGCTGCTCAAACGCGGTGCGTCGGAGAGATTCAGAAGGGGCCAAAAAGCGTACACAAAGGACTTCACAACGTTAGGGCAAAATGCCTGCCAGAGTCAAACCGGGATACCCCTGGGTCCCTGTTTCCGTCTGTGGTTAACCTGGCCCCACAGCCTGTGGATGAAGTGGCTCACAAGGCCTGTTTTCGAACCACAACCGTGTAATTATCCACAAGCTACTTCCCAGCTATCTTCTAGCCTTTTGATCCCCTAGAGTGGCTCAGTAGCCGATTATCCACGGACTGTGCATAACCCTGTGGATGAAGCTGAACCAGCATCCTGGTTCGGGACTTGGGGCTGCACGTAATGCAGACACGCAAGTTTTGAGGAACTAATTGATGACAGTAGACGAAGCCAACCACGCCAATACTGTCGGAAGTTCCTGGCGTCGCGTTGTGAGCCTGCTCGAGCAGGACGACCGCGTTTCACCACGGCAGCGGGGCTTTGTCATCCTGGCGCAGGCCCAGGGCCTGATCGGATCCACCCTCCTGGTGGCCGTTCCCAACGAACTGACCCGTGAAGTCCTTCAGACCCAGGTCAAGGACGCTCTGGACGACGCCCTGCACAACGTCTTTTCCGAAGACATCCGCTGCGCGATCGACGTAGACACCGACTTGGTCCCGCTCCACAAAGAGCCGGAACCCGTCGTCGAACCTTCCTACTCCCCGGACCAGCTGATCGAACAGAAGCCGCAGCCGATGCTGCCAAGCACTTCCCACGAATTCGGCCGGCTGAACCCCAAGTACGTCTTCGATACCTTCGTGATCGGCTCGTCCAACCGCTTTGCCCATGCAGCTGCCGTCGCGGTGGCCGAAGCGCCCGCCAAGGCCTACAACCCGCTGTTCATCTACGGAGATTCCGGGCTGGGCAAGACCCACCTCCTGCACGCCATCGGCCACTATGCCCGCCGCCTGTACAGCGGAATCCGGGTCCGGTACGTGAATTCCGAAGAGTTCACCAACGACTTCATCAACTCCATCCGCGATGACGAAGGCGCCAGCTTCAAGACCACGTATCGCAACGTGGACGTGCTGCTGATCGATGACATCCAGTTCCTGGCCGGCAAGGACCGGACACTGGAGGAGTTCTTCCACACGTTCAACTCGCTGCACAACAACAACAAACAGGTGGTCATCACCTCGGATCTGCCGCCCAAGCAGCTGGCAGGATTCGAGGACCGGATGAAGTCCCGCTTCGAGTGGGGCCTCCTCACCGACATCCAGCCGCCCGAACTCGAGACCCGCATTGCCATCCTGCGGAAGAAGGCCCTCAGCGAAGGCCTCTCCGCCCCGGACGACGCCCTGGAATACATCGCTTCCAAGATCTCCAGCAATATCCGCGAACTAGAGGGTGCGCTGATCCGGGTGACGGCATTCGCCAGCCTGAACCGCCAGCCGGTCGATGTTGCATTGGCGGAGATGGTCCTGAAGGACCTCATCACCGACGACGGCGCCCAGGAAATCACGTCGAGTCAGATCCTGATCCAGACGGCCGAGTATTTCAAGCTCAGCATGGAGGAACTTTGCAGCAAGTCGCGGACGCGCACTCTGGTGACCGCCCGGCAGATCGCCATGTACCTCTGCCGCGAGCTCACGGACATGTCCCTGCCGAAGATCGGCCAGGAACTCGGCGGCCGCGACCACACCACGGTGATCCACGCAGACCGCAAAATCCGTGAGCTGATGGCTGAGCGTCGTGTGATCTACAACCAGGTCACCGAACTCACCAACAGGATCAAGCAGCACCAGCGCAACTCCTGAGCCGCTCCCTCCATACCTTATTAACAGGTGCATGTGGATAACCCTGTGGATACTTAAGGGGACAACCGCGCTTAATGGGCTTAAAACCCTTAAGGCGCCTGTGGATCAGCGAGAACCCAAAAATTGTTGTCCCCATCCACAGCCTGTTTAAAACGTGCTTCGCCCACAATCCATGAACAGGGCTTAACCGCTGGATCCTGCGGCCGGATCGAGTTATCCACAGTATCCACAGCAGTTATTAACACTACTAATCCCAAGAAATTGATTTCCCTCAAAT
This sequence comes from Pseudarthrobacter sp. Y6, assembly GCF_050156205.1. Taxonomy (NCBI): domain Bacteria; kingdom Bacillati; phylum Actinomycetota; class Actinomycetes; order Micrococcales; family Micrococcaceae; genus Pseudarthrobacter; species Pseudarthrobacter sp. Y6. Next base: position 224,170 of record NZ_CP189574.1, read on the forward strand.
AACAATCTCGATCCGCACCCCGCACCGGCCCAGGCCCAAGGGCCTCCGGACCCCAGGCGTCCTGACCGGGGATGGGTTAATCAGCGGTCTTCCGGCTAAGCTGTCAGCAGCGCTCCCATCCTCGGGTTTCTTTGTGGTTCAGCAATCGAAGAACCATGCAGGTTCCGTTGTTGGGGCGCCAATACTTTTGGGCTCCCCATGGGAGTTTCAGGTTCAGACAAGGCAGCAGCAATGAAAGGCGGCACCCTTCCGTGAAGTTCAGAGTCGATCGGGACGTCCTGGCAGAAGCCGTCACCTGGACAGCCCGGTCGTTGTCTCCGCGGCCGCCGGTTCCAGTGCTGTCCGGCCTGCTCCTGAAGGCTGAAGCCGGCACGGTCAGCCTCTCGAGCTTTGACTACGAGACCTCCGCCCGACTGGAAATCCCCGCGGACATCACCGCTGAGGGAACCATCCTCGTTTCCGGCCGCCTCCTCGCAGACATTTGCCGCAGCCTTCCTTCCGCACCGGTGATGGTGGAGACCGATGGCAACAAAGTGACGCTGACCTGCCGCCGCAGCAGCTTCCACCTGGCCACCATGCCCGAGGCCGAATACCCGCCGCTGCCGGCGTTGCCCGCCATCAGCGGCACCGTCCCTGGTGACGCTTTTGCCCAGGCTGTGTCCCAGGTGATCATTGCGGCCAGCAAGGATGACACCCTCCCCATCCTCACCGGCGTCCGGATGGAGATCGAGGACGATCTCATCACTCTTCTGGCCACCGACCGTTACCGTCTGGCCATGCGCGAAGTGCCGTGGAAGCCCACCACACCGGGAATTTCCACCAGTGCACTGGTCAAGGCAAAAACCCTGAACGAAGTGGCCAAGACCCTTGGAAACAGCGGCGACATCAACCTCGCCCTTGCTGACGATGACAGCCGCCTGATCGGCTTCGAAAGCGGCGGCCGCACCACCACGTCGCTGCTCGTGGATGGCGATTACCCCAAGATCCGCTCGCTGTTCCCGGATTCCACCCCCATCCACGCAACCGTCCAGACGCAGGAACTTGTGGAAGCCGTCCGCCGTGTGTCGCTGGTGGCCGAACGCAACACACCGGTACGCCTCGCCTTCACCGAAGGACTGCTGCACCTGGATGCCGGCACCGGCGAAGACGCCCAGGCCTCGGAAGAGCTCGAAGCCCAGCTCTCCGGTGACGACATCACTGTTGCCTTCAACCCGCACTACCTAGTGGAAGGCCTGAGCGTCATCGAAACGAAGTACGTCAGGTTCTCCTTCACCACTGCGCCGAAGCCCGCCATGATCACGGCCCAGGCAGACGCCGACGGTGAGGACCAGGACGACTACCGTTACTTGGTCATGCCCGTCCGACTCCCCAACTAGTCCCCACCGCCCCCCTCGCCTCGCAAGCTCGGCCAGGGAACCCTGGCGGCGTGGGCCCAGGCAGTCGTTGTCGTTCTGGGCCCCAAAACGACAACCGACACCCAATGCAGAAAAGAGACTCCCGTGCATATTGGACTGATCGGCCTTGGCAAGATGGGTTTCAACATGCGCGAACGTCTGCGCAAGGGTGGCATTGAGGTTACGGGTTTTGACCGCAACCCGGAGGTCACCGATGTTGCCTCCGTGGATGAGTTGATTGCTGCCGTTCCGGCTCCGCGGCTGATCTGGGTCATGGTCCCGTCCGGCGCCATCACTGATGCCGTCATCACCGAACTCGGGAGCAAGCTCGACGCCGGCGACCTGGTGGTCGACGGCGGCAACTCCCGTTTCACCGAGGACCAGAAACATGGTGCCTCGCTGGCTGAGAAGGGCATCCGTTTCGCGGACTGCGGTGTGTCCGGCGGAGTGTGGGGCCTCCAGAACGGTTATGGACTTATGGCCGGCGGCGACGCCGCCGAAATTGAGCGGGCACTGCCGGTTTTTGATGTGCTTCGTCCCGAAGGCGAGCGGGCGGACAGCTTTGTCCACGTCGGCGGAATCGGTGCCGGACACTACGCCAAGATGGTCCACAACGGGATCGAATACGGTCTGATGCAGGCTTACGCCGAAGGCTACGAACTGCTGGCCGCCAAGGACATTGTTGACGACCTGCCCGGTACATTCCGCGCCTGGCAGAAGGGCACCGTGGTCCGGTCCTGGCTGCTGGACCTGATGGTCAAGGCTCTGGACGAGGACCCGGGACTCGAATCCATCGATGACTACGTCGAGGACTCGGGCGAGGGACGCTGGACCGTTGAGGAAGCCATTGCCAACGCAGTTCCGGCGCCTGCCATCACGGCTGCACTTTTCGCGCGCTTTTCCTCCCGCGAAGAAAACTCGCCCGCGATGAAGATGGTCTCAGCGTTGCGTCACCAGTTCGGCGGGCATGCCACCCGTCCCGCCAAGTAACATCCACCCCGGGACCCGCGGGTTCCGAGAATTGTCGAACACCGCGTGTACCTAGAACACCTTTCGCTCACTGACTTCCGCAGCTACGCCCAGGTTGACCTTCCCCTCGAACCGGGTGTCACCGTGCTCGTCGGGTCAAACGGCATCGGCAAAACCAACCTCATGGAGGCCATCGGGTACCTGGCCACGCTCAGCTCGCACCGGGTCAGTTCCGACGCTCCGCTGCTGCGGTTCGGTACGGACCGCGCGCTGGTCCGGGCCCGCCTGGTCCGCGGCGGGCAGACCACGGTACTGGAACTTGAGATCAATGCCAGCCGTGCCAACCGGGGGCGGATCAACCGCAGCAATCCCGTCCGGGCCCGGGATCTCCTCGGAATCTGCCAGACCGTGCTGTTCGCCCCCGAGGACCTCGCGCTGGTCAAGGGAGATCCGTCGAACCGCCGGCGGTTCCTCGATGAGCTGCTGGTCAGCCTCATGCCCCGGCACTCGGCGACGCGCACGGACTATGACCGTGTCCTGAAGCAGCGCAACGCCCTGCTCAAATCCGCCCGGGCCGGAAAATTCACTGCCGGCCATGAAGCCACCCTCGATGTCTGGGATCAGCACATGGCCCGGGCGGGCGCCGAGCTGCTGCACGCACGGCTGGAGCTTGTGGAACTACTGCGCCCGCATTTGGCCAAGGCGTATGCCCAGCTCACGGATGGCTCCAAGGAAGCCAACGCTGTCTACCGGTCCACCCTCCAAAACCTGATGGACGACGACGGCGGCGCAGCACCGGGTGCCGGCGGCGGTTCGCTGGCGGGAGAGTCCGCCGCTGTCGACAACCTGGGGGGCCTCACCGTCGAGGACCTCACCGGGCGCTATGTCCAGGCCTTTGCTGCCTCCCGCCGCAAGGAACTTGAACGCGGAATCTCCTTGGTGGGGCCGCACCGGGATGAGCTGGAACTGATCCTCGGCGAAGCGCCTGCCAAGGGATATGCCTCGCATGGCGAGACCTGGTCCATGTGCCTCTCCCTCCGGCTCGCCTCCTACTACGTCATGCTCGATGACGCCAGGACCGGTGGGTCTGCACCGATCCTCATCCTCGACGACGTTTTCGCCGAGCTGGATGTGCAGCGCCGGCGTAAACTGGCGGCAATAGTCTCCGGCGCGGAACAGGTCCTGGTGACCGCCGCCGTCGACGCCGATATCCCGGAGGAACTCTCCGGCCGGCGGGTGAAGGTCATTCCGGGAGGAATCGATGAACAAGGATGAAAAGGGCGGGATGCAGCCCGGCCGGGATCCTGACAATATCGATGCGCCCCAGGCTGCGCTGAACCGCATGCGTGAGGCCGCGGCAGCGCGCGGCGAAATCCGCAGAAAGGCACCCCCAAAGGCCGGCGCCGCCAAGACAAAGCGCGGGATCCGGGATACCCGGGGTTTCAGTCAGTTCCACTCCACCGGCCGTGATCCGCTGGGGCTCGGCAAAGTAGTGGGACGCCTCGTGGCCGAACGTGGCTGGAGCTCCCCGGTAGCGGTGGGTTCGGTCATGGCAGAGTGGGCCACACTGGTTGGCCCGGAGATTTCAGCGCACTGCACCCCGGAGAGCTTCACCGATACCACCCTTCACGTGCGCTGCGACTCGACGGCCTGGTCCACGCAGCTGCGGTTGCTGAGCAACAGCCTGCTGGAGAAATTCCGCACGGAACTGGGCGATGGTGTGGTCACCAGCATCCAGGTGCTCGGACCGTCGGCACCCAGCTGGCGCAAGGGCGGACGTACCGTCAACGGCCGCGGGCCGCGCGATACATATGGCTAGGCGCCGCCGTCGGCTCTTGAATATTCGTCCGGCGGCGTGTAGGGCGGTCCAACGCCCTTGGGGCGTATAGGAACCCGGAGGCGGGACCGCGAGGGCGCCCTAGGCGGGGTCAATGGCCTCGCATAGGCACATCCGGGTCCCGCGACGCCCGCCGGAATGCGGGTTTGCAGCCCATTTCACGATAGAATCACAGCAGATAACTGGGCGCCGGTGAAACGTTGACTGAGTCCGTTTTCCGCACGCTCTCCGCAGGCGGACTTCGGTCCCGCACGTCGACGTATCCGTCAGCGCCATCAGCTTGTGCCTGTTGGCGGATGCTTTCCCATGGAAGGACGCCGCCGGCCATCATCGAAAAAGAGGAGTCGACAGCACCTGTGGCTAACGACAATACAGATACCCAGGCAGTGGAACGCGCAGCGGAGGACGTACCTACCCCCGATACGCCGGCGGAGGCCGTGACACCCCGGGAATACGGCGCAAGCGACATCACCGTACTTGAGGGCCTCGAAGCCGTCCGGAAACGCCCGGGCATGTACATCGGTTCCACCGGACTGCGCGGCCTGCACCACCTGGTCTATGAAGTGGTGGACAACTCTGTTGACGAGGCGCTGGCCGGGTACTGCACGCACATCGAAATTGTCCTGCAGGCCGACGGCGGCGTCAAAGTTGTTGATGATGGCCGTGGAATCCCGGTGGACATTCATCCCACCGAGCACAAACCCACTGTTGAAGTTGTTATGACCATCCTGCACGCCGGCGGCAAGTTCGGCGGCGGCGGTTACGCCGTCTCGGGCGGCCTCCACGGTGTGGGTATTTCCGTGGTGAATGCGCTGTCCAGCAGGGTGGACACTGAAGTCCGGCGCCAAGGCAACGTCTGGCGGATGTCCTTCGCCGACGGAGGCAAGCCCCAGGGCGGGCTGGTCAAGGGTGAAGAGTCCGAGACGACCGGCACCACCCAGACTTTCTACCCGGACGCGGGCATTTTCGAATCCACGGAATTTGATTTCGAGACCCTTCGGGCACGCTTCCAGCAGATGGCCTTCCTGAACAAGGGCCTGCGCATCACCCTCACGGACGAGCGAACCGCAGCGGCAAGCGCGGACGCCAATGAGGACCTTGACCTTGACGTGGTGGTCACCGAAGGTGAAGTCACCGCTGAGCACCGCACCGTGGTGTACCAGTACGACGACGGCCTGCTGGACTATGTGAAACACCTGAACTCGGGCAAAAAAGTTGATGTCGTCCACGAGGACGTTATTTCCTTCGAAACCGAGGATACGGAACGGCACATCGCGCTGGAAATGGCGATGCAGTGGACCAACGCGTATTCCGAGAGCGTCCACACGTACGCCAACACCATCAACACCCACGAAGGCGGCACCCACGAAGAGGGCTTCCGCGCCGCGATGACCTCCCTCATCAACCGCTACGCGCGGGAGAAGAGCATCATCAAGGAAAAGGATGACAACCTCACGGGTGACGATATCCGTGAAGGCCTCACCGCGGTCATCTCGGTGAAGCTGGCCGAGCCGCAGTTCGAGGGCCAGACCAAGACCAAGCTCGGCAACTCCGAGGTCAAGGGCTTCGTCCAGCGCGTTGTCACCGACGGCCTGGGCGACTGGCTGGAGCGCAACCCCGGCCCCGCCCGTGATGTCATCCGCAAGGCCATTTCCGCGGCCCAGGCCCGGATGGCCGCCCGGAAGGCCCGTGACAATGCACGCCGCAAGAGCCCGCTGGAATCCTTCGGGATGCCCGGCAAACTGTCCGACTGTTCCTCGAAGGATCCCGCCCGCTGCGAGGTGTACATCGTGGAGGGCGACTCCGCCGGCGGTTCCGCCAAGCGCGGCCGCAACCCTGAAACCCAGGCCATCCTGCCGCTGCGCGGCAAGATCCTGAACGTGGAGCGGGCCCGGCTGGACAAGGCCCTGGGCAACACCGAGGTCCAGTCCATGATCACCGCGTTCGGTACCGGCATCGGTGAGGACTTCGACCTCAGCAAGCTCCGGTACCACAAGATCGTGCTGATGGCCGATGCTGACGTTGACGGCCAGCACATCACAACGCTGCTTATGACGCTGCTGTTCCGCTACATGCGCCCGCTGATCGAAAACGGCTACGTCTACCTGGCGCAGCCCCCGCTGTACCGGATCAAGTGGTCCAACGCGCCGCACGACTACGTCTTCAGTGACAAGCAGCGCGATGCCAAGCTCCTGTCCGGGCAGGCCGCCGGCCGCCGTATTCCGAAGGACAACGGCATCCAGCGCTACAAGGGCCTGGGCGAGATGGACTACACCGAGCTGTGGGACACCACCATGGACCCGGACCACCGCACCCTCCTGCAGGTCACCATGGATGATGCCCTGGCAGCGGACCAGACCTTCTCCACACTGATGGGCGAAGACGTGGAGTCCCGCCGAAACTTCATCCAGCAGAACGCCAAGGACGTCAGGTTCCTGGATATCTGACCGGTTCACCGAGTAGATATTCCAAGCCCGACATATACCTGAAACGGAAAATATAAACGATGAGTGACGAGACACCCGAGAACCCGGCGGAATCCGCCGATCTTCCGGAAACCGTTCTTGAAGGCGACGTGCTGGTTGACCGTGTGGAGCAGGTGGACCTGCAGACGGAAATGCAGCGCTCGTACCTGGACTACGCCATGGCCGTTATTGTGGGCCGTGCCCTTCCTGACGTGCGCGATGGCCTCAAGCCCGTGCACCGCCGCGTGCTGTACGCGATGTTCGACGGCGGTTACCGGCCGGAACGGTCGTTCAACAAGTGCGCCCGTGTGGTGGGCGAGGTCATGGGCCAGTACCACCCCCACGGCGACACCGCGATCTACGATGCGCTGGTCCGCCTGATCCAGGACTGGACCATGCGCTACCCGCTGGCCCTGGGCCAGGGCAACTTCGGTTCGCCGGGCAATGACGGTGCCGCCGCCCCGCGGTACACCGAAACGAAAATGTCCCAGCTGGCCATGGAGATGGTCCGGGACATCGACGAGGAAACCGTCGACTTCCAGGACAACTACGACGGCAAGAACCAGGAACCCACCATCCTGCCGGCGCGTTTCCCCAACCTGCTGGTCAACGGCTCCTCCGGCATTGCCGTGGGCATGGCCACGAACATTCCGCCGCATAACCTCCGGGAAGTGGCTGACGGCGTCCAGTGGTACCTGACCAATCCGACGGCCACCCGCGAGGAGCTGCTCGAGGAGCTGCTCCTCCGTATCAAGGGACCCGATTTTCCCACCGGCGCAACCATTCTCGGCCACAGGGGCATTGAGGACGCGTACCGGACGGGCCGCGGCTCCGTCACCATGCGCGCCGTGGTCAACGTCGAGGAACTCCAGGGCCGCACGTGCCTGGTGGTCACCGAACTTCCCTACCAGGCCAACCCGGACAACCTGGCCATCAAGATCGCGGAGCTGGTCAAGGATGGCAAGATTTCCGGCATCGCGGACCTCCGCGACGAGACCTCCGGCCGCACCGGCCAGCGGCTGGTCATTGTGCTCAAGCGCGATGCCGTGGCCAAGGTGGTGCTGAACAACCTCTACAAGCACACCGATCTGCAGAGCAACTTCTCAGCCAACATGCTGGCCATCGTGGACGGGGTTCCGCGGACGCTGAGCCTGGACGCCTTCATTCGCCACTGGGTAACGCACCAGATGGACGTCATTGCGCGCCGGACCCGGTACCGCCTGCGCAAGGCCGAAGAAGAGGCGCACATCCTGCGTGCCCTCCTGAAGGCCCTGGACGCGCTGGATGAAGTCATTGCGCTCATCCGTGCGTCCAACACCACCGAAGCCGCGCGCGACGGACTGATGCAACTGCTGGACATCGACGAACTGCAGGCCCGGGCCATCCTGGACATGCAGCTGCGCCGCCTGGCAGCCCTGGAACGCCAGAAGATCCAGGACCGCCATTCCGAACTCGAGGCCCTGATCGCCGAGTACAACTCGATCCTTGCCTCCGAGGAACGCCAGCGCGAAATCATCAGCACCGAGCTGGGCGAGATCGTGGCCAAACACGGTGATGACCGCCGCACCAAGATCCTGATGGGCTTCGACGGCGACATGTCCATGGAGGACCTGATCCCCGAAGAGGAAATGGTTGTCACCATCACCCGCGGCGGTTACGTCAAGCGCACGCGAAGCGACAACTACCGGTCGCAGCAGCGCGGCGGCAAGGGCATCAAGGGCGCCCAGCTCCGCGGTGACGATGTGGTGGAGCACTTCTTCGTGACCACCACCCACCACTGGCTCCTGTTCTTCACCAACCTCGGCCGGGTATACCGGGCGAAGGCTTATGAACTGGTGGAGGCCGGCCGAGATGCCAAGGGACAGCACGTCGCCAATCTGATGGCTTTCCAGCCGGACGAACACATCGCCCAGGTCCTGGACATCAGGGACTACCAGCAGGCTCCTTACCTGGTGCTGGCCACGAAGCGCGGCCTGGTCAAAAAGACCCGGCTGGAGGACTACGACACCAACCGCTCCGCCGGCGTCATCGCGATCAACCTGCGTGACGAGGACGAACTGGTTTCCGCCCAGCTGGTCTCCGAAACGGATGACCTCATGCTGGTCTCCCGCATGGGCCAGTCCATCCGCTTCACCGCCACCGACGACGCCCTGCGTCCCATGGGACGGGCCACATCCGGTGTCACAGGCATGAAGTTCCGCGAGGACGATGAACTGCTGGCGGCAGACGTCGTCACGGATGGTTCGTTTGTTTTTGTCGTCACCGAAGGCGGGTACGCCAAACGCACCGCCGTGGAGGAATACCGCCTGCAGGGCCGCGGCGGCCTCGGCATCAAGGTGGGCAAGTACCAGGAGGAACGCGGCCACCTCGTGGGCGCCCTGATTGTCCAGGAAGAGGACGAGGTCCTGGTGGTCATGGAAGGCGGCAAGGTTGTCCGTTCATCAGTGGCCGGCGTACCTGCCAAGGGCCGCGACACCATGGGCGTTATCTTCGCGAAGCCGGACAAGAATGACCGCATCATTGAAGTGGCCAGGAACAGCGAACGCGGCCTCGAGGGCGAAGAATCCGTGGACGATGACGTAACGTTGGCTGAAGAGGCCGGGTCCCCCGAGGGATCCGCAGGGTCAGCATCAACGGCAGAAACATCACCGGCTGTTGAGCCAGAGGACGCCTCCGGCGACGCTGAGCCGAACGAAGACTACACCGGAGGTAACGAGTGAGTAATCCCGACTCATATCCCAAACCGAGCAGCAATGTCCCCGGCGGAACGCCGCCGCCCGCGGCCGCACCCCGGGTGAACGCCCCCGTCCGTCCGCAGCAGCGCCCGCCGGCCCCTACCGGCGCGCCAGGGCAGCGTCCGGCCGTTCCCGGCCAGCGCCCTCCTGCGGAGGATCGGGTTCCGGCAGGCCAGGCAGGACAGCGCGCCGGGCAGGGCAGGCCACCGGCAGGTCAGACCAGCCAGCGCCCAGTGCAGGGCCGGTCTCCGCAGGGCCAGCCCGGCCTGGTCAAGCCTGCACCCAAGGCCAAGGTCAGGCGTGCACGGCTGCTGGTCAGCAAGGTGGATCCCTGGTCTGTCCTGAAGATGGCATTCCTCCTGTCGGTGGCGCTGGGAATCGTCACCGTCGTGGCCGCCATCGTCCTCTGGACTGTCCTGGACCTCACGGGAATCTTTGACCAGGTGGACAGCCTCCTGGGCACCCTGGCAGGCTCTGAGGGCGGCGGGTTCGAACTGAAGAAAGTCGCGTCCCTGGGCCAGGTGGCTTCCTTTGCCACGATCATCGCCGTGGTGAACGTTGTCCTGCTGACGGCGCTGTCCATGCTGTCAGCGGTGCTTTACAACATCTCCGCAACGCTTGTTGGTGGCATCGGCGTCACCCTCACGGACGACTGAAAACCCATAATTTCACCGGAAATTCTCCGGCGAAATGCCTCGATTTGAGATCGGGCCGGGATGTGCTGTAAAGTCATGTCTCGGCCCGATGAGGCATCGGGGCGTATAGCTCAGGCGGTTAGAGCGCTTCGCTGATAACGAAGAGGTCCCAGGTTCAAGTCCTGGTACGCCCACGGAACCTGTGCAGGTTCAAAGGAAGGTCCGGTTTGCTTCACGGCAGGCGGGACCGGAACGGGGAGCATGTGAAGAAGTTGCTGGTACTTGCAGCTGCGATCGCAGGCGTCCTGCTCTACAGGAAAGCACAGGAATCCGAGGCCCGGAAAATAGTCTGGAGCCAGTCGACCGACAAGGTTGAATAGGCCGGATTCCCGGACCGGGAGCTTGCAAAAGGCTCCATGGTTCTAGGGTATGATTGACGGGTTGCTTCTTATGGGGGCATGGCGCAATTGGTAGCGCACCTGCTTTGCAAGCAGGGGGTTCGGGGTTCGAGTCCCCGTGCCTCCACCATAAGAAAGTCCCGGACAGCCGAAACGCTGTCCGGGACTTTTTCGTTAATGCAGAACAGTATGGTTGAACGGTGAACTTTCTTCTTGCGGCCGTTGGCGTCCTGGGCGTGGCGTCGTCCGGGCCGTTGATCGCCGCGACCCTCGGTGCCACCACCGTCAGTGCCCTCGCCATCGCCTTCTGGCGCAACGCCATCGGGGCTGCCGTGATGGCCACCCCCACACTGGTCCGCGAACCCCGGCAGTTCGGCCGGATCACCGGCCCCGAGTTCCGATGGTCGCTGCTGGCCGCCGTCGCCCTGGCCCTGCACTTTGCCTGCTTCATCACGTCCCTCCAGCTCACCTCCGTGGCTGCTGCCACCGCCCTGGTCTGCTTGCAGTCGGCCTGGATCGCGGTTTTCCAGCTCTTCCGCGGAACCAGGCACCGCTGGCAGGTGCTGGCAGGTCTCGGGATCGCCTTTGGTGGCGTTGTGACCATCACCGGGTTCGACATGGGACCCTCGCCTGAGGCGCTCCTGGGCGACCTGCTGGCCGTCGCTGGCGGAGCCCTGGCCGGCCTCTACACGCTTGCCGGCGGCAAGGCCCGCCAGACCATGACCACGGGAACGTACACCACGCTCTGCTATGGGATGTGCGCGGCCATTGTGGCGGTGCTGGCGCTCTTCAGTGGCCAGCCGCTGGTGGGGTTCGACGCCGTTGGCTGGGTAGGGATCCTGGCCATCACCGTGTGTGCCCAACTGGTGGGTCACACCGCCTTTAATCACCTGCTGGCCACCATGAGCCCGTTGTTGGTGTCGATGATCATCCTGCTCGAAATCCCCGGCGCAGCCGTCCTGGCCGCGGTCTTCCTGCACGAGACTCTGCCCGCCGGCACCTACGGCGGGCTGGGGCTCATCCTCGTAGGCCTCGCCGTCGTGGTTCTGGGACAGCGGTCAGGCTTCAGGAAGCGGCGCGAAGGCTCCGGCGCGCGTGCGGATGAACCGCCGTCGGACCGTCTGGCTGAACTCGGAACGGACTGAGGCCCGCCCGGGAGGCGGGCTTATTGTCCGCCGCGGCGGACAGGCTGGGCGGTGTTGACCGTGTGGATCGCCCGCAGGAGCTTCGCCGGGAAGTAAACCGAGAAGAACACCACCATGGGTGCCTTGAGGGCCATTTTCTTGACGTTGTGGGCCTTGTAGGTACGGTCGAAGCGGGTCACGTAATACCGGTAGTCCCGCGGTGAATCCTCGAGCCGACGGGCGGACATCCCGGACACCATCTGGGGCCAGTACTGGACTTTGAGTTCGTGGTCGGCGAGGTGCAGGGAGAGGTCGATGTCCTCGTGCATCTCGTCTTTCTCGTCACGGCAGGTTTCGTCCCGGATGGTTTCCCATGCCGTAGCACGCAGGGCCATGTTGGAGCCGAACAGGAAGTGGTACTGGTGCTTGGCGAGCTTGAGCATCAGCTGGCGCATCTTGTCGTCTGCCTTGAGCCCGAACCGCCGCATCGGCATGTCGTAGTAGACCACCGGTCCGGTGGCTGCCTGGACTGACGGGTCAAAAAAGGCCTTCTGGACCTGTTCCACCCAGTCCGGCTCTACAACCGAATCGGCGTCGATGCGTCCCAGGACGTCGCCGGTGGCGTGGTTGAGGCCAAAGTTTCGGGTGGGAATCAGGCCCTGGTCCCGGTCCTGGCTGAGCAGGATGATGGGACTTTCCGGATACTCCAGCTGCATCTGCGCCACGATGGCGGCGGTGCGGTCAGTGGAGAGGTTGTCCACCACGATGATCTCGTGGGCCGGCACCGACTGATACACCGCAGCGATGAGACACTGCCGGATGACACTTTCCTCGTTGTAGGCCGGGATGACAACGGACACGCGCGGCAGCTGTGCTGCGTCGTTCAAGGCATCCCCAGAGGATTTATCGGCTGACATCAGTTCAAATTTAGCACCGATCGGGATTTGTCCTGCCAACGACTGGGTCCAGTCCGGACAAACACTGGGAAAACACTGAAAGGGCCCCGCACCTGGCGGAGCCCCTTCAATGGACGGCGCGACGGCGCCGGAAGTGCTAGTTGCTGCTCTTGTCCGCGGAACCGTTCATGTTGGCCGCGATGTTCTTGATGGCGGTCTTGGCATCGGTGGACGCCTTGGCTGCCGCGTCGGCCGATTCGTCGGCGACGTGCTTGGCCTTCTCTGCCGCGTCCTCCACGGTGTCCTTCGCGTCCGCGGCGACATCCTTCGCCTGGTCGGCCACGGCGTCAGCGGCCGAAGCCGCGGCGGCTGCAGCCTTGCTGGCTGAGTCCTCGGCCGTGTCCTTGGCGTCGTTCACTGTGGTGGCAGGAACCGGTGCAGGAGTTGGCGTGACAGGAGACGGGGTCTTCCACGGGTCTTCCACGGTCTTGGAGGCCTTCCAGGCGGCGACGCCGGCGGCGACGGCCGCGGCGATGATGCCGAACACCAGCCAGCCGCGCTTCTTGGGCTTCTGGGGCTGGGCGATCTGGACCCCTACAGCCTTACCGGCTTCGTGCGCGGCGGCCTTGAGCTGGGTGCCGGCCGTCTGGGCCTGTTCCTGGAGGGAATGCACTACTCCGGAATCGGCAAGTCGCTGGGCGACGGCGTCCACGTGGGACGGCGCGCTTTCCAAGGTGCGGTGGACGGCGTCGGACGCGTGGCCGATCTGGTCCGAAAGGCGCGGCAGGTATTCCACCACCACGCGGTCCCTGGCGTTCTGGATGACGGGAGTGGCCTTGTCCAGGGCTTCGTACAGGCGCGGAGTGGCGACCTCAACGGCGTCGTGGATTTTCGGGGCGAGCTGGGCGAGCCCCTCCTGGATGCGCGGTGTCACTGTTGCAACGCCGTCGGCAAGGTTGTGGGCCGCGGTCTTGAGCCCTTCCTGGATCCTGGGAGATGCGGTGTCCAGGCCATGCTGGAGGCGGGGAACGGCCCAATCCACTGCTGCTTCCACGCGGGGGGATGCCCAGTCCTTGGCACTCTCAACTGCGCTGTTGACTGACTGTTCAAGGTCGCGGGCAATACGATCCGATTTCTTCACAACTACCTCCCGATTAATGTGACGGTTCTGTTGTTAGCCTACGTGCCTTGACCTGCACCGGCTATTCTTCCCGCGGATTTACGGCTGATTTCACCCAGCGCGGAACTGCCGGTCCAGCCCCTTCCGCGTTGACCTGCCGTGAAAGAATAGGCGGCATGACTGCAATCGCAACTGCAAAAGCAACCATCCACACCAGCCTCGGCGACATCGTCGTTAATCTCTTCGGCAACCATGCGCCGAAGACGGTCAAGAACTTCGTTGGCCTGGCCACCGGTGAGCAGGCCTGGACCCACCCCGAGACCGGCGAGGACAAGACGGGCACGCCGCTGTACGACGGCACCATCTTCCACCGCATCATCAAGGACTTCATGGTCCAGGCCGGCGATCCGCTGGGCCGCGGCGTGGGCGGACCGGGCTACAAGTTCGACGACGAGATCCACCCCGAACTCAGCTTCAATGCCCCCTACAAGCTGGCTATGGCCAACGCCGGCATCCAGGCAGGCAAGGGCACCAACGGCTCACAGTTCTTCATCACCACCATCCCCACCGACTGGCTGCAGGGCAAGCACAGCATCTTCGGCGAGGTTGCTGACGAAGACTCCAAGAAGGTCGTCGACGCCATCGAGGGTGTCCGCACCGGCATGGGTGACCGCCCGGTTGAGGACGTCACCATCAACAGCATCGACATCGAGCAGCTCTAGCCCATCGCATGAGCTACGGAATTCCGGCGGCTGAGCCGTCCGCGCAGGTTCCGGTGTGCCCCAGGCACCCGGACAGGCCCTCCTATGTGCGCTGCCAGCGCTGCGGGCGCCCAGCGTGCCCGGACTGCCAGCGGGCGGCCGCCGTCGGATTCCAGTGTGTTGACTGCGTCAACGAAACCAAACGGACGACGCCGGCAGTCAAGACTGTCTACGGCGGCGCCGCGGCAACCGGCAAGCCGATGGTGACGTTTGGAATCATCGCCGTGTGCGCGGTGATGTACGTTCTGCAATGGGTGGTTCCCGGCGAATGGATCTACCAGAACCTGGCGTTCGCCAATGTGTTTGCCACTCCCGAATTTGGTGAGTTCGAGCCGTGGCGGATGCTGACGGCGGCTTTCCTGCACTCACAGGGATTCATCCTCCACATTGTGCTGAACATGTACATGCTGTGGATTTTCGGCCAGGCACTCGAACCGCTCCTGGGTCCGGTCCGCTTCTTGGCGTTGTATCTCATCTCTGCCATCGGGGGGTCCGTCGGCTACCTTCTCCTGACCCCCGGCTACGCGCCTGGCGTGCCTCTTGCCGGAGTGGTGGGCGCCTCGGGTGCGATCTTTGGACTCTTCGGGGCGATGCTCCTGGTGCAGCGTCACCGCGGCGGGGATACGCGGCAGCTATGGGTCCTGATCGCCATCAACGGCGTGATCGGATTTGTGGTCCCCCAGATCGCCTGGCAGGCGCACCTGGGCGGGCTCGTCACAGGCGCCCTTTGCGCTGCCGTGATTGCGTACACGCCCGGGGGCCCGCGGCAGGGCGTGCTGCACGCGGCCGGACTGGTAGGAGTGGTTCTCCTTCTGGCCTTGGCGAGCTGGCTCCGCGTCACGGCCGGCTGACCGCCCGGGTCCTCGGACCCACCTCTTACAGACCATTTCAAGACCCCGGTGTCCCAGCGGACGCCGGGGTCTTTTGCTGTGCCCTGTGAGGCCCCCGCACAGCGCTGCCGCATACTTCCTGGCCTTCTCGGCGGGCGAGCAGCGCGAGGTCAGCGGCCAGCCCTTGGGACCCACTTAAGTTACCCACAGGGGTTATCCACACTGTTGGTAACTTACACGGGTGTAGTTCAGGATTGCGATGTTCCCCTACTCCCGGATGTCCGCCCTTTTCCCGGATTTGATCCTCCTGTTGTCCACAATTGTGGAAAACACCTGGGGGTGCGCCTGTGCTTAAGTGGAAAAACACGCCATTTGAGCCGGGTCTGTGGATATCTTGGCCATTTTCCGCGTTGCGGGCCCACAGGAGGGGATCCGGGCTGCCCGTATCAACAGGGTTGTTCACAGTGTTAATAACTTACAGACGTGTAGTTAACCTTCGGTGTTTCCCAGACTGGGGCACCTGAGGGGGTCCCCACGGTCCTCCCCGTGGATTGTTGTCCACACCTGTGGATAAGTTGTGGGTAGCGCAGTGTTAGTAAGTGGAAAACACCTGTCTGTGCGAGGGTGTTCGTACGCAGCATCCGATCCACAACCTTCCAGCCAGGAGGACCGCCTTGAGCGCCACCGCCACAACCCAGCACATCTACCTCGACAAGCAGCACCCCGCGGTATGGCGTGCCCTCAACGGTCTGGGGCTGAAAGTGCGCGAAGCCGCCGACGCAGCCGGGATTGACCGCAAGACCATTGAGCTGCTCAACGTGCGGACCTCCCAGATCAACGGCTGCGCCTATTGCCTCGACATGCATGTGCGGGACGCCGTGGAGGGCGGGGAGAGCCACCAGCGGCTCGCCGTCCTGCAGGCATGGCGGGAGACGGTCCTGTTCACGGACAAGGAGCGGGCGGCCTTGGCCCTGGCCGAATGCATCACCGAGCTGCCGGACCACCGGGCCCGCGAGGTTGAGGAAGGATATGCCCGTCAGCACCTCAGTGCCGACGAATTCTCGGTGGTTAGCTGGCTGGTGATCACCATGAACGCTTTTAACCGGGTGTCCATCACCAGCCACCATCCGGTCCGCCGCGACCGCTGAGCGGGCCACGGGCCAGGCGCTAGTCGAGAGCGCCCCGACCGCTGAGCGGGCCAGGCGCTAGTCGAGAGCGCCCCGGGCGAGGAACACCAAGGACGCCGAGTTTGGGGGCGGTGTGAATTATCCACAGCTAATCCACACTGTTAATAACTGTGCGCTGGAGCACTCTGGCTCGCGTCCCGTGCGTCAGGGCCTGCAACTGATGCCAATACGCTGGCTTGGGCGAAAGTTATGCACAGTGTGGATAACTTTTCCAACAGCTGGGGAAAACTTACCCCGCGGGACGCCCGGTCAGGCCGGTCCAGACGCCTGAGGAACCGCGCCGGTGGCTGTCCAGAAGATGGGTGTCCACCATGCCGATGGCTTCCATCAGCGCGAACATGGTGGTGGGGCCAACGAACGAGAACCCTTGCTTCCGCAGCGCCTTGGACAGCGCCACCGATTCCGGTGATTGCGTGGGGATCTCCGCGTGCGTGACCGGCTGGGGAGTCGTTCGGGGCTGGAACTGCCAGACGAAGTCAACCAGGCCTTCCCGCTCGCGAAGCGCGATGGTGGCCTGGGCATTGGTGATGGCGGCGCGGATCTTGAGCCGGTTGCGGACGATGCCGGGATCCAGGAGCAGCCGCTCAACATCCGCTTCCGTAAAAGCGGCAACAGCGTCCGGATGGAAGTCGAGGAAAGCCTGACGGAAGGCAGGGCGCTTCCGGAGGATGGTGGCCCAGGACAGACCTGCCTGGAATCCCTCAAGGCAGATGCGTTCATAGAGGCCCTGTTCGTCCCGGACAGGCAGGCCCCATTCGGCATCGTAGTACTCGCGCAACAGCGGATCCACGGCGGCCCACGGCGGACGGGCGAGGCCGTCGTCGCCCAGGACGGTTCCGTCCACACCCTCGTTTCGGGGCTGGGCGGCGGCCGCGGGAGTCATACGGGTCCGGCGGCCAGGGTCAGGAACGCCAGCGCGTGGTCATCAGGAAGCCGATGATGGCAATGCCGAAGCCGGCCACGATGTTCCACGATTCCCAGGCCTGGACAGGGAACCGGCCCTCGCTGATGTAGAACGTGATGATCCAGAAGAGCCCGATGATCATCAGGCCGAACATCACCGGCTTGAACCAGACAGCGTTGGGCTTATACGTCTGAGCCCCGGAAGCGGGCTGCGCGGCGCTGGAAGTCTTCTTGCGTGGCTTTGACTCGGGCACGTGCTCTCCTTGGCGGACTGGAGCAAGCTCGGCGTCTCGGGCTTGATATCCTGCAAGAAGGAAGTTGCCAGCGGTCTGCGCGATCTTGGTCAAATCTGGATTCTTACTAGCAGTCAATTCTAGCCGTAGTTCAGGGCACTCAAACGCCCATCGCGGCCACCCCGGAGGAGAACGCGTGGTATTGCAGGAGAAGGCGAGGCCCGCCGTTGTTCCGGGCGCAGGCGCCACTATTCTGCGTGGGACCGTGCAGGTGCTCGGCGAACTTCTCATCACGGCCGGCATTATTCTCTTGCTCTTTGTGGGCTGGCAGCTGTGGTGGACCAACGTGGAATCCGACGCCAAGCAGAGTGCAGTCATCAAGGAATTCGCCCTGGGGCTGCGCGGTACGGTGCCCGCAGTCCCGGAACCGGGTCCAGCGGCAGCGCCCGTGGATTACGGTGCCCCGGTCGTTTCCGTGGCACCAGGCCATGCCGGCACCATCGGCATCATGTACATCCCGCGGTTTGGCACCAACTACACCCGGCCCATCGTGCAGGGAACCACCGGGGATGTCCTGGATACGCTGGGGCTTGGCCATTACGTTAACACGGCCATGCCCGGCGCCGTCGGGAACTTCGCCGTGGCCGGTCACCGGCAAACCCATGGTGCCGTCCTGGACAATATCCACACCCTTGTTCCGGGGGACAAAATCTACGTCCAGACCAAGGATGGCTATTACATCTATGTCTTCCGCAACAACCAGATTGTGATGCCGTCCCGGACCGATGTCCTGGAACCGGTCCCCACCCGTCCCGGCATCACTCCCACCGAAAGCTTCCTCACCATGACCAGCTGCAATCCGCGCTTCGGCGCCGAGGAACGCATCATCGCCTACGCGCTGCTGGACAGCTGGCGGCCTGCCTCGGCGGGGCCGCCGGCCGAGATCGCCGCCCAGGTAGCCGCAGCGGTGGGAGGAAGCTGAGTATGTACGGTTGGATTTTCCGCCACCTGCCCGGCCCCCTCTGGCTGCGGATATTCACCTCGCTTGTGCTCATCGCCGGCGCACTGATCCTGATGGTTCAGTTCCTGTTCCCCTGGATGTCCGGGTTCACCGCATTCACCGACTCAACGATTGGTTCTGCAAGCCAGCCATGACCACAACCAAAATCCTGGTCGTAGACAACTACGACAGCTTCGTTTACACCCTGGTGGGCTACCTCCAGGAGCTCGGCGCCGAGACCGCCGTTGTCCGCAACGACGACGTGACCCTCGCAGAAGCCATCGAAATGGCCCAAACGCGCGACGGCGTCCTCATCTCACCCGGTCCCGGCAATCCTGCCGAAGCTGGCGTGTGCATCGAACTCATCAAGTGGTGCGGTGCGAACACCAAGCCGATGTTCGGTGTCTGTTTGGGCCACCAGGCACTGGCTGAAGCCTACGGCGGCACAGTGACCCACGCGCCGGAACTGATGCATGGCAAGACGTCGCTGGTGGAGCACAACGGCACCAGCGTGTTCGCCGGACTCCCCTCCCCCGTGACAGCGACGCGCTACCATTCGCTGGCAGCGGTAAGGGACACCATCCCCGACGTCCTGGAGATCACCGCCGAGACAGCGACCGGCGTCGTGATGGGCCTGCAGCACCGCACTGCGCCGCTGTGCGGCGTGCAGTTCCACCCGGAGTCGGTCCTGACCGAAGGCGGCTACCAGATGCTGGGCAACTGGCTCGAGTCCCTGGGAATGGCGGGAGCGGCCGCCCGCGCCGCCACACTGAGCCCGCTCATCCAGCACTGACCGGAACACACAAACAACGAGGGGTCACTTCGCGCCCATCCCGTAGGGGAACATGGGCGCGAAGTGACCCCTCGTTGCGTTAAGAAGCCAGTGGGGGTCAGCCCTTTTTGGTGGCTGAGGGCGTGGCCGTTGGCGATGAAGTCGGCGGCGGGGCCGGTTCCTTGGCCACCACAATATTGATTGTCTTGCCCTGATCGACGACGGCATTCACAGGGTCACTTTGATCCGTGACCCGGCCCGCTTCCACCTGGGAGTTTTCCACTTCCTGGACGTTCGGGACCAGGCCCAGTTCCTTCAGCGCCGTTTCCGCCTCGGCGCGCGTGCGGCCGCGCAGTTCAGGCATGGACACCTTCCCCGTGGAAATGACGATCTCCACCGTGGTGCCCACACCCACCATCTGCCCCGAAGCCGGGCTGGTGGTGATGACCCTGCCGACAGGAACAGTGGCGCTGTTGGCGGTGGTGGTGGAGGGGGCTCCCACGAGTCCGGCCTGGCGCAGGATGTCCCGGGCCGCGGCCTCCGTCTGGCCCGGAAGGGTCTCCGGAATCTTGACGGCGCTTGGGCCTTCTGAGATGTTCAGGATCACCTCCGCGTTGGGATCCAGCGACGTTCCGCCCGCCGGATCCGTTCCGATGGCGGTTCCCTTTGGCACCGTCTCGTGCTTGTAGCGTTGGATCTTTGGGCTGAGTTTGGCGCCATAAAGTTCCTGCAGGGCCGCGGACTCCGTCAGTGCCGCGACCACGGGCACCTCTACCTTGGGGGGCGCGGGGGGAGGCTGGTTCATCATCTGGAACAGCCACAGGCCGCCGCCGGCCAGGACTAGCAGGGTGAAGATCACCAGGGTAGCTATCCACGTACGACGACGGGACTTCTGCCGCGCGGTCCGCTCACGTTCCGGCGGGAGGTCCAGGGGCAGTTCGTCGACATCCGACGGTTCGCGGGCGGCGGCCGCCATAACGGGTATGCTCCCGTCAGTGCGGGTGTCGTCCGCGTTGCGCTGCCGGCCGGTGGGGGCATCGTCCAGGAAACTGGCACCGGTGAGCGCGAACGCTTCTGTTGCGGGCGCGCGTTCCGGCGTCGGGACGTGGTCGTTGGGATCGGTGGGGGCCTCGGTTGCGGCAAGCGCCGGAACCGGTACCCCTGCCCGGGCAGCGCGCAAGGCACGCCGGAAGGCGGCTGCGTCCTGGAAACGGTCCGCCCGGTTCTTCTGCAAGGCCTTGGCCAGGACACTGTCCAGGGCGGCTGAGACCTCCGGGTTAACGCTGCTCGCTGGCTCCGGGATTTCCCGGACGTGCTGGTACGCCACGGAGACGGGGCTGTCACCGACGAAGGGCGGGCGGCCGGTGAGCATTTCGTACAGCAGGCAGGCAGCGGAGTAGAGATCACTGCGTGCGTCCACAGTTTCGCCCCGGGCCTGCTCGGGTGAGAGGTACTGGGCGGTTCCCACCACAGCCTGCGTCTGGGTCATGGTGGCGGATGAATCGGCGATGGCCCGGGCAATACCGAAGTCCATGACCTTCACGGAATTGGAGCCATCGCAATACATCACGTTGGCGGGTTTGATGTCCCGGTGGACGATGCCGGCTTTGTGGCTGTACTCAAGGGCGGACAGCACGCCCAGGCAGAAGTCGATGGCCCGGTCAATGCTGACTTCCTTGGCCCGGATCAGGTCACGGATGGTCCTTCCCTCGACAAACTCCATCACGATGTAGGGCACCCGGACACTGTCCTCCGAGCCGTCCGGAACCGTGTGTTCGCCGGTGTCGTAGATGGCGACGATGGACGGGTGGTTCAGCGCCGCTACGGACTGCGCTTCCCGTTTGAAACGCGCCTGGAACTGCGGATCGCGGGCCATATCCGGGCGAAGCAGCTTGACGGCAACGGTCCGGCCAAGCCGGGTATCCACTCCGCGGTGGACATCGGCCATCCCCCCACGGCCGATGATTCCACCGAGTTCATAGCGGCCACTCAGGACACGCTGGTTATCCACCGGGAGGCTGTCCTCCCGGTGGAGCGGCGTACGCGGCGACTCATTCACTGTCAAACCTGGCAGCTAAGGTGCGCAGGTTGCGGGCAGTCCCGGCAGTTGGCCGGGGTTGCACTTGGGCAGGGCGGACGTTGGCTCAGCCGAGGCGGCCGGCGAGGACGGCGGAGCGGTCGGGCTGCTGGTGGGCGTCGGCACCGCGTAGGTCACAGTCACTTCAGCGCCCTTGGGCACTGTGCCCGTGGGATTGACCTGCAACACCGTTCCGGCAGCGGAAGTACTCTGCTGCGGGATGACCCGCACGGACAGGCCCATGGTTTCAAGCGTCCCCTGGACCTGACGGTAGTCCTTGCCGAGGTATGCCGCCGAAATGATGTCCACCGTGGTGGGGGTGGGCGTTGGCGTGGGCGTGTCGGTTGTCCGGCTGGGGGTAGGTGTAGCGGATGCCGAGGTGCTTGACGGGCTGGCGCGGGTGGATGGCGGATTGCTGGACGCCGGGTTGGTGACGGTGTTCGCCGGGGAGAAAATCCCCTGCTGTGTCAGGAAGAACCCCACCAGCGCGAACAGAACCAGCACGATCAAGGCGATCAACGGCCAGGTCCAAGGGCTGCGGCCGCGACGCTCGGGCTCGTCGGCGGGTTCGTCGTCGTACGTTTCCTCCTCCTGCACCCAGCTGCGCTCCGCGGCTAGCGCGTCCGCACGCGAAAGCGTGCTTCCGGCCCCAGTGGCGGCGCCCGAGGCAGCAGCACCGCCCGCAGCGGCGCCGAGCACGGGCAGGGCGGACGTCGACGTCGTGCTGCTGTCCTTCTGGGCGATGACGCCGGTGGGCGCAGTGGCAAGGTCCACCGGTGCGGTGATGGGGCCGGTAGTTGCCTCGAAGAGCAGCATGCCGGGAACGGCGGCGTGCGCGGCGTTCACATCGCCGTTGCGGATGGCTTCCGCGGCTTCGGACAGCTTGATGGCGTTTTCCGGGCGGTTCTTGGGGTCCTTGGCCAGCATGGACATCAGGAGCGCCCGGACCGGTTTGGGCAGGGTCTCCGGAAGCGGCGGCGGGGCGTCGTTGACCTGGGCCAGGGCAATGGCGATCTGGGATTCTCCGGAGAACGGCCGGTGCCCGGTGAGGCACTCGTAGCCGATCACGCCGAGTGCGTAGATGTCCGAGGCGCCGGTGGCGGTCTGGCCAGTGGCCTGTTCGGGGGCGAGGTACTGGGCGGTCCCCATCACCTGCCCTGTCTGGGTCAAGGGGACCTGGTCGGCCAGGCGGGCGATGCCGAAGTCGGTGACCTTGACCCGGCCGTCGGGGGTGATCAGCAGGTTGCCCGGCTTGATGTCGCGGTGGACCAGCCCCTGGGCATGGGCCGCCGAAAGCGCGCGGGCGGTTTGCGCGATCATGGACAGCGTCCGGTCCGGGGACAGTACCTGCTCGTGCTCGATGATGCTGCTCAGCGGCTGGCCCGGAACGAGCTCCATGACCAGGTACGCGGAGCCCTCCTCCTCGCCGTAGTCAAAGACATTGGCGATGCCCACGTGGTTCAGCAGGGCCGTGTGGCGTGCCTCGGCGCGGAACCTCTGGAGGAAACCGGGGTCCCCGGTGTACTCCTCCTTGAGGACCTTGATGGCGACGATGCGTCCCAGGACCTGGTCCTTGGCCTTCCAGACCTCTCCCATCCCGCCGATCGCAATCCGCGTGGTCAGCTGGAATCTGCCGCCGAGGGTGATTCCCGTTGTAGGCCTCACTTATTCAACACCGCCTCAAAAATCTTCTTCGCGTTCGGACTGGTTAGCTTTGCGCCGGTGGTGATGTCTACACCCTCCATGACGATGGTGACACTCACCTCCGGGTTGTTCGCCGGGGCAAACCCGGTGAACCAGGAGTTGTTCAGGCCGTTGCCCAGTTCAGCTGTTCCGGTCTTGCCGGCCACCTGCACACCGGGGACCGCCGCGCCGCGGGCGATGCCCTGGCTCACCGCACTGGTCATCCATTCGGTGATCTGCCGGGCAATTTCCGGGGTGGTGGACGTCCGGAGCGCTTTAGGCTGGGGCTCGTCAATAACCCGAAGGTCCGGGGACCGCACGGTCTTGACGAGGCTGGGGCTCATCTGGACGCCGTTGTTGGCGATGGCCGCGGTCATCAGGGCGATTTGCAGCGGAGTGGCGCGCACGTCCTTCTGGCCGATCGCAGACTGGGCCAGGCCCGGCCCGTTCAGGTCACCGGGGAAGCCGCTGCCTTTGGCGTAGGCGAGCTTCAGCCGGTCGCCCAGCTCCTCCCCAAAGCCGAACTTTGCCGCCTGCTCGGCGATCGCATCACGTCCGAGGTCGATGGCAATGCTGGCGAACGGCGTGTTGCAGGATTGCTGCAGGGCGAAGGCAAAGCTGGCCGTGTCCTGGGTATAGCAGTTGCCCCCGGCATAGTTCGGCAGCGTGTACTGGATCCCCGGGAAGGGCATCTGGGCCGGATTGGGGAGCACACTGTCCTTGTTGTACTTCCCGGAGCTGAGGGCGGCAGCGGTATCCACCAGCTTGAACACCGATCCCGGAGCGAGCAGCTCTCCCGTGGGGCCGCTGACATTCTGGTTCAGGTTGATGCCGGGGACCTTAACCAGCTCATTGATGTTGGTGGTTTCTGCGGCGGGGTCCTGGGTGGCGACCAGGTTGGGGTCATAGGACGGCTTGGACGCCATGGCCAGGATGGCGCCGGATTTGGGGTTTGTGACCACAATGGATCCCCGCTGGCCGTCCGGGATGAGGTCGTAGGCGAGCTTCTGGACGGCGGGATCGATGGTGAGTTCCACCGAGGCGCCCTTCGGCTGTTTGCCCAGGAACAGCTGGCCGATCCGGTCGAAGAACTGCTGGTCTGAGCTGCCGGCCAGCTGATCGTTCATCGCAACTTCCAGGCCGGTGGCACCGTAGTTCTTCGAGAAGTAGCCCGTGATGCCTGCATAGAGTGCTGGCTGTGCGTACGTCCGCTGGAACTGGCAGACCTCGGAGGTGCCTTCCACCGATTCGGCCACGGGGTCCCCGCCCACGATGATGGCGCCGCGGTCGTTGCAGTAATTCTGCAGAATAGCGCGCTGGTTCAGGGGGTTGCCTTTGAGGTCATCGGCACCCACCACCTGGACGAAGCTGATGGCGCCGAAGATTAAGGCGAACATGGCGATCGCTGCCACCCAGGAATTACGGATTGCTTGGTTCACGCTTGTTTCACCGCCTCGGTGGGAGTATCAATTCCTGCAGGTTCCGCAGCGCCACCGGGTGGAAGTGGGGTGGTGTCCACCGGTCCCCGCGCCGTATGGGAGATCAGCAGGAGCAGGCCCACGATGATCCAGTTGGCCAGCAGTGATGAACCGCCGGCGGCGAGGAACGGCGTGGTCAAACCGGTCAGCGGGATCAGTCGTGTGACTCCGCCGATCACCACGAAGCACTGAAGGGCGATGGCGAAGGAAAGTCCGCAGGCCAACAGTTTCCCAAAGGCATCCCGGGTGCCGAGGGCCGCCCGGAACCCTCGTGTGAACAGCAGCACGTACATCAGCACCACGGCGAACAGTCCGATCAGGCCCAGCTCCTCGCCGATGGAGGCGATGATCATATCGCTGTTGGCGAAGGGGACCAGGTCCGGCCGGCCCTGGCCCAGGCCGGTACCCACCAGGCCGCCGTTGGCCATGCCGAAGAGTCCCTCGATGACTTGCCGGCTGCCGGTCTCGTACACGTCTGGGCTGAAGGCGTTCAGCCAGCCGTAGATGCGGACTTCAACATGGGAAAACACCTGGGCTGCCACGAAGCCGCCACCCAAGATCAGGGCCACACCGATCACCACCCAGCTGACACGGCTGGTGGCCACGTAGATCATCACGATGAACAGGCCAAAGAACAGCACAGACGACCCGAGGTCGCGCTGGAAAATCAACACGCCGATGCTCACCAGCCAGGCGGTGATCATGGGCCCCATGTCCTTGAACCGGGGGAACTGCAGCGGGCCGATCTTGCGGCCGGCCAGCAGAATGAGGTCGCGGTTCGAGGAAAGATAACCGGCGAAGAATATAGCCAGGGTGATCTTGGCGATCTCACCCGGCTGAAAGGTCATGGGACCCACCCGGACCCAGACCCGGGCGCCCAGGATTTCGCCGGCCGAGATGCCGGGCACCAGCGGAAGAATCAGCAGGAGCGCGCTCACAGCCAGCGAGATGTATGTGAAGCGGCGCAGTACCCGGTGGTCCTTGAGGAACCAGATCACGGCGATGGCAACGGCCATTGCGATCAGGGTCCAGCGCAGCTGGTTATTGCCGGTGTCCTCCCCGGGGGCGTCGAGGCGGTGGATCATGGCAAGACCCAAGCCGTTGAGTGCAACCACCAAGGGAAGTATTACCGGATCGGCATATTTGGCCCGGATCCGCAGGACCACGTGGAATACCACTGCTGCCAGCGCGAGCAGGCTGGACTGGAACCAGAAATCGGAATCGAACGCCTTCTCCTGGTCGACGCCCACCAGCATGTTGGCGCCGATGCCCACAGACAGGGCGATGACCAGCAGCAATAACTCCACGTTGCGCCGGGGTTTGGGTATGGTGCTGAGCTGGCTCATTGGCCCACCTCGCAGGTGGCAGTGGGGCCGGGTGAGGCGGACGGGGCCGGGGCCGCCGCAGGAGCCGACGGGTCTGGTGATGGGGCAGGCGTGGCGGGTGTCGCCGCCGGCGGAGTTGTTGAGGCCGGAGAGGGCGACGGCGTAAGGCACTCATCCGCCGGAGCAATGGTGCCGGTGCCTTCGAGATTCTTCACGATCCGCTGGGCGTCGTAGAGGTCACGCGCGGGAACTGTCTGCCGGACGCGCTGCTGGGAGAACTGGGGCAAGGAATCCATCCGGATCTCTGTTACGGCTTCGAGGGTGGAAAGCTGGATGGGGCCGAGCCGCTGGGAGACACCGTTGTAGATGGCCACGCGGGAATCGTATTCCCCGATGTAGTAGCGGGTCTGGGTCCACGCATAGCCGAGCCAGAGGCCCACGGTCAGCACCACCAGCACGGACGCGGCGATGGACATGGTGACCCAGCGGCGGGGTTTGGGCTGTCCCAGAAGGTCATCCGCCTCCGCAACAGGGGCGTCGGCCTTGTGAGTCAGGACGGTGGCGGCCCGGCGGGCCACGGTACGGCCGGCGATGGTGGGAATGGAGCCCGACTCGGCCGCGGTGGCCGCAGCACCGACCAGTTCGTGCGGGCGCGATGCGAGTTCCTGCCGCAGGACTTCGGCCGAAAGGTGCTCGCCGAGATGGGGGTCGGTGGAGGGTGGCGGTTCCTCGGCAGCTGGCTTTTCCGGGGCTTTATCGGCGGCGGGCTTTTTGTCGTCGGCCGCCTCGGGGCCAGGTGCGGCACCGGGCGAGTCGATGTCCGCGGCGGGGGCTTCGGTGAGCAGCTGCGAAGGGATGATGTCGACGGCGGCGGTACTGACGTCGTCGGGCGTTTCCTCGGTAATTTCCACCATCACAACGGTGACGTTGTCCGGTGACCCGGCTTCAAGCGTGAGGTTAACCAGGGTTTCGACGCACTCGCGCAGGTCCTTTGTCTCGCGGACTGTCCGCTCCACCACGTGTCCGGCCACATAGTTGAGCCCGTCCGAGCACAGCAGCCAACGCTCTCCGGGCTTGACGTCCAGGGTGTCCAGATCCAGCTCGGGGCTGGCGTCAACGTCGCCCAGCACGCGCATCAGGACGTTCTTGTGCGGGTGGGTTTCGGCCTCTTCGGGACGGAGCCGGCCCTCATCGATCAGCCGCTGGACGAACGTGTGGTCAATGCTGATCTGTTCAAATTCGCCGTCGCGCAGGCGGTAGGCCCGGGAGTCCCCGATGTGCGCGAAGTGCAGCTTGCCCTCGGCAAGCAGCAGGGACGTGACGGTGGTGCCCATGCCGGCGAGCTTGGGGTTGATGTGCACCAGCTCGGAGAGCAGTGAGTTGGCTGTCTGGATTTCGTCGGCCAGGACCGTGCCGGCATCGCCCTCGTAGTCGCCGTGGTCCAGGTGCACCATGTCCAGCACGGTGGCGGCGGAGGCAACATCGCCGCCCGCGTGGCCGCCCATTCCGTCTGCGACCACTGCCAAATGGCGGCCGACGTACGCCGAGTCGTCATTTTTGGCCCGGATGCGTCCCACATCCGAGCGCGCCGCATAGTGCATGATGAGGGGCCGCTGGACGGGCGTGGACTCGCCGGCGGGAAGGTCAGCGGCCATGGCTATGGCCTCAATTCGATGACCGTCTTGCCGATTCTCACGGGTACGCCAAGCTCAACGGGCAGTGCCCGGGTAAGTTGCTGGTCGGCCAGGTAGGTGCCGTTGGTGGAGCCAAGGTCCTCGATGAACCATCGGCTGCCTTGCGGGAACAGCCGCGCGTGGCGGCCTGAGGCGTAGTCGTCCTCAAGAACCAGCGTGGCTTCCTGCGCGCGGCCCAACAGGATGGGGCTGGCGGCCAGGGGGATCGTGGTTCCCTTGAGCGGGCCCTCGGTGACCACCAGTTGGTGGGCCTGCTGCTTGAGGGGCTGCGGCGGAGCCTCGGCCAGGTCCGGATTTTTGCGGACCTGCCGGGCGGTCGGGGTGCCGGCGGCGGCTTTGCGGCCCACCATCAGGTCCCGGCGCATGGCCGAAACGATGCTGAAGATGAGGACCCAGAGCAGGATCAGGAAGCCAAACCGCAGTGCAGTGATGGTCAGGTCGCTCATGGGCGGCCACCAGGGTTGGCGGGAAGCAGGCGGAAGATGATCTTTGTCCGTCCCATCGTGATGGTGGAGCCGTCGGTCAGTTCGGTGCTGCCTGCCACTTTATGGCCGTTGACGTAACTGCCGTTGGTGGAGCCGAGGTCCACAGCGCTGGTTACCCCGCTGGCGGTGCGGATTTCGAGGTGGCGGCGAGATACGCCGGTGTCGTCAACCAGGATGTCGGCCTCGGAAGACCGGCCCAGGATGACGGACGGGGCATTGAGGGAGTAACGCTGGCCGTCAATGTCCAGGACGGGCTGCAGCCGCACGGGCGGGCGGCTGGGGGCTGCCGGCAGGTTGGGCCTGGCCGACGCGACTCCGGGTCCGGCCTTGGACTTCTCAGTGGAGGAGACGATCTCGAAGTTGCCAGCGCGCAGCTCCTCGGAACGACGGAAGGAGATCCGCACCGAGCCCTGCAGGGTGTAGCCCTGGCTGCGGACATGGTTGATGACGACGTCGCAGAGTTCTTCGGCCAGCGGCGTGCCCCAGTCCTGGGCCCTCCTGAAGTCGTCGTCACTGAGCTGGACGTCGAAGACGTTGGGGGCCAGCGTGCGGCCGGCGGCAATGGTGAGGGCTTTGTTGTCCACCTCGCGGCGGAGCCGGCTGGCGATTTCCACAGGTTCCACCTGGGCGCGCGAACCGGTGGAGAAGACACCGCGGACGGCTTTTTCGATGCCGCGCTCGACCTTGTCCAGCAATCCCATGGTCCTTCTCCCTTCCCCCCGGCTGCGGGGCAGTTTTCGTTCCGGAACTCAACCAACAACGCAGTTCAGAACCCGGCGGCCTGCCTGGCAGTGGCAGGCACTACTACATCAGATACTACTGGGCAGGCCTGTGAATGACCTTAATCCACAACGGCCGGGCCTCCGGAAAAGTTCGCTGCGCGCTCCCCGCCGGGCCCCCTCCGGCGGGGAATTTGACCGTGCCCGGGGCTCAATTGGTGTTTTGCCGCCGATGTCCGTTATGCTTGATCTCGCTGCTTTTACAAGGTTGCGGATCCGGGAAACCGGCCGTTATTCATGGAAAAGAAGTTGCGCGCGAGTGGCGGAACGGCAGACGCGCTGGCTTCAGGTGCCAGTGTCCGAAAGGGCGTGGGGGTTCAAATCCCCCCTCGCGCACGCAATCAAAAGGAACCCCGGTCTTCGGACCGGGGTTCCTTTGCGTCTGGGCTCCGGCAAGTGCGCCGCCGGTCATAGGCTTGTTCGCGGGTCCTTGCTTTGAAGGTTAGGTTTCGCAAACAAGCCTAGGATCCGTGCTGGGTGGGGCTTTTCCTGGCGGGCCATGACTGGCTCCAAGGCCTCCGCCGGGACGGGTGCCTTGCCGGACTCCGTCCCGCGCTCCGATTCCTTCCCACGCTCCGACGACGGCGACGGCGTGCTGCGCCGTTCTTTGAGGAAGTAGACCAGGCCTGCAGCCACCGTGGACGCCGCCGCCAGGACGAACCGGCCCGGAACCACACTGCCAGTGCTCTCCTTGATGATGCCGAACCCGAACGGGGCCACAAAGTCGCCCCGGTTGCCCAGCGAGTTGAAGATGGCGATGGCCGGGCGAGGGCGGGCGGGTGGAGGCCGGACTGAGGGATGGTCCAGAACAGGGGCGAGACGCAGGACAGGAGTGCGCGGAGATGTGGCTGTATGTCGACCGGTCCGTTCCGCTGGCGTAGTTGAATGCATTCGCCAAGTGAATTGGCGATTCCCGCCGGCTCTACACCCGTAACGCCCCGAAGCCCGCAATCAGCGCTTCGAGCCCCAGGCTGAACGCCACGTCCGCAGGTTTCTCGTGCCCCTGCGCGGCCAGGCTTCGGACGGCACCCGTGAAGCTCGGCGTCGACTCCGCCATGTTGCCGGAATCGAAAATGTCGGCGGGGGCCGTGACGTCGTAGGCGGATCCGAAGATGAATGATTCCAGGGCCACGATGGCGGACACGATCCGCTCCTCCGGGAATCCGGCCCGGCCGAATCCGGCGCTGACGGTCTCATACATGGCGAGGGTCTGCGGTGCGTCCGTCACGGGAAGTACTGCGATGACGGGAATCAAGGGCGTGTGTTCCGCGAAGACGTCCCGGTAACTCCAGGCCCATTTCCGCACCGCGGAATCCCAGGGTTCCGCCGCGAATGCGGTCACATCCACCAGGGCAGTCAAGTGGTCTTCCACGAGCAGGAGCACGTCCCGCTTGGATTCCACATGGTTGTAGAGGGCCGACGGCGCCACGTTCAGTGAGCGGGCCAGTGCGGCCATGGTGAGTCCGTCGTAGCCGTTCTTGCCGATGAGCCGCAGGGCTGCTGCCGTGATGCCCGCCTGGTCCAGGACGGCTGCGGCGGGCCGCCCCGCGCGGCGCCGTACCGCACCAGTTTTCGGAACGGTTTCGCGCTCAGTGGTACTTCGTGAATCGGCTGGTGATGCCGGCATTGCTGGCCTTTCTGCGGGCAGTATCCCGAGCATTATTCCACCCGGCTCTTCCTTGCGGGCCGCGTAGCAGCTATAGTTCTAATAAATGAATGGCATTCATTTAGTGGTTCATGTCACTCGGACGGCCACAGAGAGGACATCATGCTGAATCTTGACCGCGACGTTGTGATCGTTGGCGCCGGACCTTCCGGGCTCACCGCTGCCCGCGAGCTGAAGAAAGCCGGCCTCAGCGTGGCAGTACTGGAAGCACGGGACCGCGTGGGCGGCCGAACCTGGACCGACAACGTTGACGGGGCCATGCTGGAAATCGGGGGCCAGTGGGTCTCCCCGGACCAGACTGCACTGCTGGAACTCTTGGACGAGCTCGGCCTGAAGACATACTCCCGCTACCGTGAGGGTGACTCCGTCTATGTCGGCGCGGACGGCAAGAAGACCCGCTACACCGGTGATTCCTTCCCGGTGAGTGAAACCACGGGCGTGGAAATGGACAAGCTCATCGGCATTCTGGACGGCCTCGCCGCGGAAATCGGCGCCACCGAGCCCTGGGCACACCCCAAGGCCCGTGAACTGGATACCATCTCCTTCCACCATTGGCTGCGCCGGAACTCCAACGATGAGGAGGCCTGCAACAACATCGGCCTGTTCATCGCCGGCGGCATGCTCACCAAGCCCGCGCACGCCTTCTCGGCCCTGCAGGCGGTGCTGATGGCCGCCTCCGCCGGGTCCTTCAGCCACCTCACCGATGAGGACTTCATCCTGGACAAGCGGGTCATCGGCGGGATGCAGCAGGTGTCCCTGCTGCAGGCAGCGGAACTGGGTGCCGACGTCGTACTTTACAGTCCGGTGCGCACCATCCACTGGAGCGAGGATCCCGACGACGGAATCAGCAGCCGCCACCGCGTGACCGTTGGTTCGGAGCGTGCCACAGTGAACGCGCACTTTGTGATCATGGCCGTGCCGCCGAACCTTTACTCGCGCGTCTCCTTTGACCCGCCGCTTCCGCGTCGGCAGCACCAGATGCACCAGCACCAGTCGCTGGGCCTTGTGATCAAGGTCCACGCCGTCTACAGCACGCCGTTCTGGCGTGAAGACGGGCTGTCCGGCACGGGCTTCGGTGCCGGTTCGCTGGTCCAGGAGGTCTACGACAACACCAACCACGGCGATTCACGGGGAACGCTGGTGGGCTTCATCTCGGATGAAAAGGCCGACGCCGTCTTTGAGCTGGGTGCCGAGGACCGCCGCCGCGCCGTCCTGGAATCGATCGCAGGGTTCCTGGGGGACAAGGCGCTGGACGCCGAGGTCTACTACGAATCCGACTGGGGCTCCGAGGAATGGACCCGGGGCGCGTACGCCTCCAGCTACGATCTGGGCGGCCTGCACCGTTATGGCAAGGACCAGCACGCCCCCGTAGGCCCCATCTACTGGTGCTCCTCCGACCTCGCCGCCGAAGGCTATCAGCATGTGGACGGAGCCGTCCGCATGGGTCAGCGCACCGCGGCGCGCATCGTGGCCGCGGCGGACGCTTCCGGTGCGGCAAATATGGCCGCGGTCGCCGTCGGCTGACCGCACCAGCCCCAACCCATTCAGCGTCGAATGATCATACGAGAGCCAATGCCATGAGTCCCAAAGTAGTGAGAGCACAGCCACCCAGCACCTTGAACGGCGCCCTGGACAAGGGCCTGGCTGAAAAGGGCTTGAGCGGGAAGGGCCTGAAGGCCGGTGCGGTGGGCCTGGTCGGAGCCGTCGTGATCGGTGTTTCCTGCATCGCGCCTGCTTACACGCTGACCGCGGCGATGGGGCCAACGGTATCGGAAGTGGGGGTTCAGCTGCCCGCGATCTTCCTGGTGGGCTTTATCCCCATGATTCTGGTGGCGTTCGGCTACCGCGAACTGAACAGTGCCATGCCCGACGCCGGCACCTCGTTCACGTGGGCATCGCGCGCCTTTGGTCCGTGGATCGGCTGGATGGGTGGCTGGGGGCTGATTGCGGCCACCATCATTGTGCTGTCCAACCTGGCGGCCGTCGCCGTCGACTTCTTCTACCTCATGCTGGCCCAGCTGTTCGGGAACCCGGAACTGGGCGAGCTGAGCAAGAACCTGCCGCTGAACATCGCCACCACCTTGGTGTTCATCGCCCTGGCCTGCTGGATTTCCTATCGGGGCGTGGAAGCCACCAAGGGCGTTCAGTACGTATTGGTGGCGTTCCAGCTGCTGGTGCTGGGCTGGTTTGCCGTTGCTGCCTTCAGCCACGTGGCCAACGGCTCGGCTTTTGATGCGACTGCCATTTCACCGGACTGGTTTAATCCGTTCGCTGTTGGATCCTTCTCAGCCTTTGCTGCCGGGGTTTCCCTCTCCATCTTCATTTACTGGGGTTGGGACGTCACTCTGACCATGAACGAGGAAACCAAAAATCCGGAGAAGACTCCGGGGCGGGCGGCAACCGTCACCGTGGTGGTGATTGTGGTGATCTACATGACCGTTGCGCTGGCAACGCTGTCCTTTGCAGGCGTGGGTGAAACCGGCCTGGGCGCCGGGAATCCGGACAACCAGTCGAGCATTTTTGCTGTCCTGTCCGGGCCGGTGATGGGGCCGTTCGCCATCCTGATGTCCCTCGCCATTCTGAGCAGTTCGGCCGCCTCGCTGCAGTCCACGTTTGTGTCGCCGGCGCGGACCATGCTGGCGATGGGTCACTACAAGGCACTCCCGGCCCGTTTCGGCAAGGTCAGCCCGCGCTTCAAATCCCCGAACTACGCCACGATTGCCGCGGGCGTTGCCGCTGCAGCCTTCTACGTCATTACCCGGACCACCTCTGAGAACGCGCTGTGGGACACAATCACAGCGCTGGGCATGATGATCTGCTTCTACTACGGCATCACAGCCCTGGCATGCGTCTGGTTCTTCCGGGCACAGGCGTTCAGCAATGGCCGCGCCTTCTTCTTCAAGTTCCTGGCGCCGCTTCTGGGCGGCGTCATCCTGCTGGTGATGTTCTTCAAGACCGCCGTCGATTCCATGGACCCCGAGTACGGCTCCGGATCATCGGTGGGCGGGCTGGGGATGGTGTTCATCATGGGCATGGGCGTGATCCTGCTGGGCGTGGTGATCATGCTGGTGATGTCCCGGCTGCGGCCCGAGTTCTTCAAGGGTCAGGTGCTGGCCCGCGGGAACTGAGCGTTCCTGCATTTCCTGCCCAAGCTCCAGCCCTAGCTCCTCCTGCCTCGGCCTCGGCATGCTGAGCCGTGGCCTCGAGAAGCCTAGGCGGGCGGGCGAACCGAAGCCTTGAACCGCCGTCGGGAATTTGCAAGGTGGCTGCGCATGGCGGCCGAGGCGGCGGTCTCATGGCCATCGGCGATGGCGGCAGCGATGGACCGGTGCTCGTGAACC
Organism: Pseudarthrobacter sp. Y6; assembly: GCF_050156205.1. Classification (NCBI taxonomy): domain Bacteria; kingdom Bacillati; phylum Actinomycetota; class Actinomycetes; order Micrococcales; family Micrococcaceae; genus Pseudarthrobacter; species Pseudarthrobacter sp. Y6. The sequence goes on from NZ_CP189574.1 coordinate 257,957, forward strand.
GCCTGGGCTACTGCAGGGCAGTCAGCGCGGCGAGGACGGCGGGCAACAGCACATCATTCCGGCCCCAGACCGGATCCAGGACTTCCACGTACCAGGAGTCGGCGAGCAGCAGGGCCAGCGTTTCATTGGTTTCCTCCGCCCAGTCCTGGATCTGCTCCTCCTCCAGCGGAGTCTCGCTGGAGCCGAGGACGGTAACTACCTCGTCGCCGTCGAGCGTTACCGGGATGGCGGCGCTGCTGGCCTCGCCCGGGGCATGGGCCACCGTCACCAGCTCAGTGCGGGTGGAGAGGGCCAGGAGTTCCACGGCCACCTCTGCACCGCAGAAGCCGGTCACGTACTGCCGCTGGACGCTGCCGGCAACACGCAGCCCGGGCTGGGACTCCTTGGTGAACAGCCCGTTCCGGTTCAGGGCGGACAGCTCCGCCGCGATGGGTTCTGTTTCGGCGTCGTAGCGGACAGTGAAAGTCGCCGCCTGGTACTCGCTCTTGCCCTCCAGCCAGCGCGCCGTCAGTTCCCCGGCCGCTGCAAGGGTGATGGCCTGCCGCCAGGCCCCCTTATCCTCCAGGCGCCTGCCGAACTGGTCACGGACTTCCGCTTCTGTGGGTTCCATCCTCGGATGCTACGGCGCCCCGCCGCGGGACTCCAGCGGCGGCGACACAGCAGTTAATGTCTGCCGGCGGTGGTTCCGGCAGGGATCCCGGCAGCCCGTTCCGCCGCGGCGAGGGCAAGGCCAAAGCGAACGACGGCGGGAGCGTACCCTTGGTGCGGCACCGCCCGCAGCTTCTCCGCCTCCCTCATGGCGCGGATCAGCGCGGATGTCTCGGGCAGCCGGACGTCCGTCATGGCGGGGTAGTCGATGCAGCTGGCAGGGTCCAGTTCGTAGCGGCTCCACCGGGACAGGAGTGCGTCATGTTCAGCCTGCGCGGCGGTGTGAATGGGCTGGTCCTGCCTCAGCTGCCGGCGGCGTGACTGCCAAGCCAAGATCCGCGGGCTGCCACGGTAGGCGGCCACGCCTGCCCCTGTCCCCAACGCGGCGAGGACTGCGCCGGACCACGGTGACGACAGCGTGGGAATAAGGATCGCCGGAAGTGCCACCGCAGAGCCCATAAAGACGTCCCAGAACACGGGGTCCGGGGCGCGGCCGGCAGGGTCCGGCGTTGAATGCCGGCGGACAGCCAGGACGGTGGCAGCCACGGCGCACACCAGCACTGCACCCCAGAAACCCAGCTGCAACGCTCCAAACAGGACGGATTCTGCAAATGCAGGCACTGCGGCACCTCCCCGCGTCAGGCCCGGCCCAGGATTCCGGGTTGCTACTTCCATTGCAACCCCTCCAGACACCGGGGTCAATGGGGGCACGGCAGAACCGGCGGGGCTTCCGCGCTGGAGGTTCCCCCCACCTGCCGCGGGCCGGGTAGCTTGGGAGCATGAGACTGAAAATGTGCAGCATCCACGTCCAGGATCCGGCCGCCGCCCATACGTTCTACACCGGGACCCTCGGGTTCGAGACACTGATGGCGATGCCCGAGTACAACCTCTTCATCATCAAGGATCCGGGCGCCGATGCCGGGTCGGTGGGGCTGCTGTTGGAGCCCAGCGACAACCCGATCGGTGCGAACTACATGAACGCACTGCACGACGCCGGGATCGCCGCCATCACCTTCGGAGTTCCGGACGTGCAGGCCGAGTACAACCGGCTGGTGGCTGCCGGCGTGACGTTCCAGGGCGAACCGTCAGAGGATCCGTCCGGGATCAGCGCAGTCTTCAACGACGGCTGCGGCAACTTCGTGCAGCTGCACCAGGACTGAGTTTCCTGCCGGGAGCAACAGAGGCTTGTCCGCTGATCCGAACCATCAGGGCCTGCATCCGCGAACAAGCCTATGATCGAGCGCGAGCGGGACTACTCAGCCTTGGCGCGGGGGCACGCACGCGACACTAGCCGGCCTTCGGTACGGCAAGGAACGTGCTTTCCTGCAGTTCACACGTCGTATCGATGCTGCCTGGCAGGTGGTACCAGCGGGGTGTAGGGCCGAAGTTGAAGACTCTGATGAGGTGGAAGACCTCAGGTTGCTCTTGGGAAAGCTGTAATTCGTTGCGGGACACGAAGAACGGCGTCTCGGCGCGCGACTTTGTGGTTTTGACCTCGAGGAGCCGTTCTTTTCCGCTCTCTTCGAAGGACAGGATGTCGTACCCGAGACCATCGCCGCGGGTCTTGGACACATGCTCAACCGAGTCCGCAAGCTTGCGCTTTCCAGCACTGTGCAGCCGCCGTCGTTCAAGTTCGACGACGGCCTCCTCGCCGCCGTCGCCGAGCTTGCGGTTGCTCGCTTCCACTGCTGCGTAGTCGTAGCGTCGCGCTGTCCGGGTGCCGGCCCGGGCATCCGGGAGGACGATTTTGGGGATCGGGGACCACTCGAAGTCGAGTGCGCCAATTGCTGCCGCGTCGGGCGTGTGGAGCGCCTCGGCCAAGACTTGCTCAATGATGGAAGGGGAGGAAGCCAGCTGCGCTTGAACTTCAGTGATCAGGGCGTGCTGGTAGTTCTTGGCTGGCTGGTATCCCTTGATGGGGCGAAGGCCCAGCCTCATCATGACGGCCGAGATGTTCTGGTGCTTGTACTCGACGGCGGTGTGGGTCCTGTTGTTCAACAGGGCCCGTAGCCGGTCCCGGAACATCGTCTTGCTGTAGGGCTGCCCGAGCACTTCCAAGCGCAGCATCTCCAGGTAGCTGGCAACAGTTGCCGCGATTTCAGCTCCTGACCAGTCTCTGGCCGTCAAAGTGTTTCGCTCCCCGTGCGCATAGCGTCCAGGCTATCGCTTCGGCGGCCGGACGTGCCCCGGAATGGGATGGATTATCGACCCCGCTCTCAGTCGCCTACCCCTAGAATCTCCACCACATCTTCGACCAACTCGAAGTCCCTGGCGTTGCGGGTCATCAACGGAATGCCGAGCGAGTGGGCCTGGGCGGCGATCATTATGTCCTGACTTCTGGCGTGTTGGGGCCTCAAGCGCTTGACCCGCGCAGCCAGCTCGCCATAACTCTCGGCGGCATGCTCGTCAAAGAGAATCCAGTCCATCAGTTCCCGCCAGACGGCAAGGCGGTGCACTCTGTTGCGGCGGATCTCCTCAGACGTTGACGATCGGATTCCGAATTGGAGCTCCGCCAGAGAGATGATGCTCGAGCCGAGCACGGCGCCGGCCGGCCACACGGCCGGTGGTGTGATCAGGACATTCGTGTCAAGGAGGATCACAGGGTAGTCCACGGATCAACAAGGGGACCGGCATCTCTGGATTCTTCATGTTCCGTGAGCCACCCGGTCTGGTCTGCGCCGAGCTGGGCAAGCTTCAGGGCCATTGCCACTTCAGCGGCTGAAGTCCACTTCTTGCGATGCGTTACAGGTGAGATCACTGCAACCGACCGGCCTTGGAGGGTTATCTCAAGAGTGGCTCCGTGCTCAACCCGCTCAAGGACAGCCCTTGGATTTTGCTTGAGTTCCCGAACCCCTACCTTGTCCATGCCTGCATTCTACGCTTGATGTAGCCCTTGTTCTACGGTTAGCAACAGAATCCAGACGTTTCGCTAGGCGGCGCTACGACCGTCGGGCCCCGGCAACAACAGAGGCTTGTCCGCGGATCCGAATCTTCAAGGTTCGGATCCGCGAACAAGCCTGGGAAAAGCGCAGGTGACTCAGAAAGCGGAGGCTACTCGGCCTGGGCGCGGGCCTTCTTGGCGTCCTTCTTGGCAGCCTCGTCCTTGACGCGCTGGGCTTCGGTGCGGACGGCGGCGTGGGTGGAGCGCTCGGTGACCAGCCATGCCGGGGGAGCCTGCAGCAGTGCGGTGATTTCCGCCGTCGTCAGGGCTTCCTCAACACCGCCGCGGGCCAGGCCGCTGATGGAGACGTTCAGCTTCTGGGCCACCACCGGCCGGGGGTGCGGGCCGTTGCGGCGGAGCTCCGCGAGCCACTCCGGCGGGTTGGACTGGAGTTCGGCGAAATCGGCGCGGCTGATGGTTGAATCCTGGAACTCCTGCGGTGTTGCCGGCAGGTAGATGCCAAGCTTCTTGGCAACGGTGGCCGGCTTCATGGACTGGGAGTTTGCAGAGGTCATGGTTCAAGGGTATCCGGCTGCCCGCCTGAAAGGCACCAGCTCCGCACCAGCTCTGCACCCACCCTGCACCAGTTCCGGCATTGCGGGGCCGCGCGGGCGGTACTGTGAAGACGTGCCCGCAGACAATGAATCCCCGCAGAACGCCAGCCCCGCCGAATCGCCGGAGCAGGAGTCGCCCCGCGTGCTCCGCTTCGCCTACGTGGCCGGCGTGACTCCGGGCAAGTGGATCCGCCGGTGGGAAGAGCGCGTGCTCGACATCCCGCTGGAGTCGTTTATGTCCGACGACGGCGCCCAGCTGTCTGTATTAAGTGACGGTTCCGCGGACCTCAGCTTTGTCCGGCTTCCGGTGGAGCGCGACGGCCTAAACGTGATTCCCCTGTATGAGGAGCAGCCCGTGGTGGTGGCGCCCAAGGGGCACGAGATTTCTGTGTTTGAGGAAGTGGCACTGGCCGACCTGTCGGCAGAGACTTTTCTGGACGTCGCCGAAATGGGTGGCCCGGAAGCGGCCATGCAGGTGGTGGCGTCCGGCGCGGGCCTGGTGATCCTGCCCATGTCAGTGGCCCGGCATTTCAACGTCAAGGACACCGTGGCCCGCCGGCTGACGGGTGCCCCGGGCACGGAAATCGCGCTGGCCTGGCCCAGCGATTCCACAGACGACATCATTGAGGAATTCGTCGGGATTGTCCGCGGCCGCACAGCGGCGAGCTCCCGGCAGCCCTCGGCCCAGCAGGAGAAGCCCAAGAAGGAACCGAAGCCGGACCGGCGCGGACCAGCCGTCAAGAAGCCGAAGGTGGCCCAGCGGTACGCCCCGAATCCGGACAAGGGCCGCGGCAAGGGCTCACGCAAAAAAGGCAAGCGCTAGCAAATTTTCCGGCGGTGCCGGCTGTGTTGCCGAAGCTGGTGGCATTGCCGGAGGCCGGCAACAGTCCGAACTAAGCCGAGCAGGCTTCCGTCAGTGCTGCGACTGACTCAGCCGGCACCTGGTCTCCGGCTTCGGCGATCTGGCCCAACGGCGTCGTGATTTCCGCGGGGACCCCGGCAGCGTCCGCGGAGGACACCAGCCCGCCCAGCAATGCCTTGTCCTGAACGCTGACCAGCCCGTCCTCCACCACGGTGCAGACCTGCTTCTTGACCTCGTCCGAGGCTGCGGTTGCCACCTTGGAGGCGGCATCGTTCGCGGTGTTTTCAGCGACTTCCTGGACCGATCCGCAGGCGGAGAGCAGGAGCATCAGGGGGACGGCGGACAGGGCGGCAAGGCGGCGTTTCATCACTTCAGCCTACCGGCTCAGTCTGTTCCGGCTTCGCCGTGCACTTCGCCCAGGTTGTCCTCTGAGCGGTCCAGATACGCGAGTAGAAGGTCAGCCGCCCGGTCCGGTTCCCCGGATTCCAGGGCCAGGCAGATCGTCTCGTTGTCCTTCAGATAGTGCTGGTAAAACTGCGCGTCCACAGTGGCCTTGTGAAAGAACAGTCGCATCTCGGCCAGGACCTGGCCCATGATGCTGTTCAGCCGCGGGCTCTTGGCCATGGCAACAATGGCGCCATGGAAGTGCTGGTTGGCGGTGCCCAGGGCTTCGTGGTCACCGGCTGCCGCGGCGCGCTTCCCTTCCTCGACGGCGGCCCGGACGGCGGCCACATCCTCCGGGCTGCCTCCGGCGCGGAGGGCGCTGACCTCGATGGCGCGGCGGACTGTATATACGTCGTGGACGTCCCCTGCCTCCAGGCTTGCGACGAAGACCCCCCGGTTGGGATGACGGACCACCAGCCGTTCGCTGGCGAGTTCGGCGAAGGCCTCACGCACCGTGTTGCGGGAGACCCCCAGGTCCTCCGCAATGGTGGATTCGGTGAGCCGCGCTCCGGGGAGCAGGGCTCCCTCCGCCAACTGGAGGCGAAGTTCATCAGCCACCCGCTCCGCCACGGACGGAACTGCCACCCGAAGGCGGCCTGCAGCGGTCTTGGTCCCCCGATCCGACAAGTCATTCGTCAAGGTGCGGGGAGAAGAGACGTGCGGGTCTGAAGAGGCCATACACGAGAATTTACACGATCGTCACATTGTTGAATCGAAGGATTGTTGAACAATCCGTAGATTTAGTGCATCCTAGTAGGACCACTCAATGAGACGGGGATCACAAATGGCAACGATTGACCTGAACAGCGACGTCGGCGAGTCCTTCGGACGCTGGAGCCTCGGCGATGACCTGGCGATGTTCGATTCGGTTTCGAGCGCGAACGTCGCGTGCGGATTCCACGCCGGCGATCCCAGCGTCATCCGGAAAACCTGCCGCGACGCGGTTGCTGCCGGCGTGGTCATCGGTGCCCACGTCGGCTACCGGGACCTTGCCGGTTTCGGTCGCCGCTTCCTGGACATCAGCCCCACAGAATTGGCCGACGACGTGGTGTACCAGATCGGTGCCCTGCAGGCTCTGGCCGCGGCTGAGGGAGCCCGGGTCCGGTACGTGAAGCCGCACGGCGGGCTCTACAACGCCATCGTGACGCACACCGCGCAGGCCCAGGCCGTCGTCGACGCCGTGAAATCGGCTGACCCCAACCTTCCGATCCTCGGCCTCCCAGGTTCGGAAGTCCTGCGGCTTGCAGAAAAAGCCGGTCTTCGGGCAGTTTCCGAAGCGTTCGCGGACCGGGCGTACAACCCGGACGGCACGCTCGTCTCGCGCTCCCAACCCGGCGCAGTCCTTGAGAATCCCGAACGGGTGGCGGAACATGTCCTACGGATGGCCACTGAATCAGCGGTCCGCGCAATCGACGGTTCCATCCTCAAAATCCGCGCAGAAAGCATCTGCGTGCATGGTGACTCACTCGGGGCTGTCGCAATGGCAACTGCCGTGAAGTCCGCTCTCGGCGACGCCGGTGTCAGCATCGGCTCGTTCCTCTAGCCCCATCCCATGGCCGCACACAGGCCCCCGCACCACCCCTCATCCCCCCGGAGGAAACCATGACCAGCACAAACAAGGCAGCAAAGGCCGCGGCAAGGAAGCCGCCGCCCGGTGCGCTCAAGGCGTACGTCGCCAGCCTCACCGGCACCTCGCTGGAGTACTACGACTTCGCTATCTACTCGGTGGCGTCAGCCCTCGTCTTCCCCAAGATCTTCTTCCCCTCGAACGATGAATTCGTGGGACTCCTGCTGTCCTTCTCGGCGTTCGCCGTGGGCTACCTCGCCCGCCCGATCGGCGGCATCGTGTTCGGCCGCCTCGGAGACAAGGTGGGCCGCAAGTACGTCCTGGTCTTCACGCTGGTGCTGATCGGCGTCGCCACCGTCCTCATCGGTGCGCTGCCTGATTACTCCGTGATCGGGATCTGGGCCCCCATCATCCTGGTGCTCCTGCGCCTGGGCCAGGGCATCGGCGTCGGCGGCGAATGGGGCGGCGCTGTGCTGCTGTCCAGCGAGTTCGGCGACCCCAAGAAGCGCGGTTTCTGGTCTTCCGCAGCCCAGATCGGCCCGCCCGCCGGCAACCTTATGGCCAACGGCGTCCTGGCGATCCTCGCCGCCTCCCTCAGCACTGAAGCATTCCTCTCGTGGGGCTGGCGCGTGGCGTTCCTGGCCTCGGCTCTGCTCGTGGTCTTCGGCCTGATCATCCGCCTCAAGCTTGAGGAAACTCCGGTGTTCAAGGCCATCGCGGCCCACGGCGACCAGCCGAAGGCACCGATCAAGGAAGTCTTCACCACGCAGCCCCGCGCGCTGATCTCCGCCGCACTGTCCCGCGTCTGCCCGGACGTCCTTTACGCGCTCTTCACCGTGTTTGTGGCCGTCTACGCCACCAAGGAACTGGGCATGACCACCGGCGACGTGCTGGCCGCCATCCTGATCGGCTCCGCGTTCCAGCTCTTCCTGATCCCGGCCGCCGGCGCCCTGACCGACCGCTTCAACCGCCGAATGGTGTACGGCATTGCGGCCGCCGCAACTGCCGCCTGGATCCCGGTATTCTTCCTCATCATCCAGGGCCGGTCCGAGGTCATGCTGATCATCGGCGTTGTGGTGGGCCTGGCCCTGCACGCCTTTATGTACGGACCACAGGCTGCCTACATCACCGAGCAGTTCCCGGCCCGCCTGCGTTACGCCGGCAGCTCCCTGGCCTACACCCTGGCGGGTGTGATTGGTGGTGCCGTGGCGCCGTTGATCTTCACCGCCCTCTACGCGGCCTCCGGCACCTGGTACCTGATCGCCGGTTACCTGCTGCTGGCGTCCATCGTTACCATCGTGGGCCTGGCCATCGGCCGGAACCCGCAGCCGGAAGAGGACCTCCGCCTGCTGCACCGCGACGACGCGCAGGGTAGCCACGCCTGAGCGGCGCGGCCTGATCCCCATGGAAACAGTCAGCAAGCCCGCTGCCGCGGCCCGGGTGCTCGCCGTCAGGCCGGTAGGTACGACGGCGGTGCTCGCCGAACTCTCCGGGCTCCACGACGTCCTGGCCCTGCAGGCCCTCCTGCTGGAGCAGCCGCTGCCCGGCCAGGTGGACGTCCTGGCCGCCGCCGAAACCGTGATGGTCAAGGCGGATTCACCCGCTGCGGCGCGCAGGATGGCGGCCCGGCTGCTGGAGATGGACCTGACGGTCCGGTCCCACGCTGAGGGGAAGCTGGTGCTCATCGAGACCGTGTACGACGGCGACGACCTCGCCGAAGTGGGCCGGCTCACCGGGCTGGGCGTTGACGGAGTCATCGCGGCCCACACCGGGCAGGTCTGGACGGTTGCGTTCGGTGGCTTCGCGCCGGGGTTCAGCTACATGGTGGGGGCGAACCAGGTGCTGGAAGTTCCGCGCCGGAGTTCGCCCCGGACGGCCGTCCCCGCAGGTTCCGTGGCCCTGGCCGGCAATTATTCGGCCGTGTACCCGCGGAAGTCCCCGGGTGGCTGGCAGCTGATCGGCCGCACCGCGGCCCCCATGTGGGACCTCGGCCGGGAGCAGCCGGCCCTGGCCGCGCCCGGTGACCGCGTGCAGTTCCGTGCAGTGCGCGAGCTCATTGAAGTCGCACAGCCGCAGGCTGGGGCGGCGGATTCAGAAGCATCCGCAGCGCAGGAACCGGACGTCCGGTCCGGCCTGCGGATCCTGTCGCCCGGACTCCAGAGCCTGATCCAGGACCTCGGCCGCCCCGGTCACGCCGGGCTCGGGGTGTCATCAGCCGGGGCACTGGACCGCTCCTCCCTGCGCCGCGCCAACCGGATCGTGGGCAACGACCCGTCGGCCGCCGTCGTCGAATCCGTTGCCGGCGGGCTGCGCGTGCAGGCCGTGGGGGACCAGGTGCTGGCTGTGGCCGGCGCGCCGTCGGCACTGACTGTAGTGACGCCGTCGGACGTTCCCGACTCAGACGCTCCGGAGGACGAAGGTGACCAGTCAGAACGGGTGCGCGAGGTGCCCATGGCCACGGCGTTTGCCCTGCTCGACGGCGAGATCCTGACCATCGGAGCGCCCGAGCTCGGCTTCCGCAGCTACCTGGCCATCCGCGGCGGGGCGGCGGCGGATGCGGTGCTGGGGAGCCGGTCCACGGACACCATGTCCGGGATCGGGCCTGCACAGCTGGCTGCCGGGCAGCTGCTGGGCGCCGGCGCCGCCACGTCCTCCAACGTGGTGGGCAACCCCGAACTGCAGCCCGACTTCCCGGACACCGGGGTCACGGTCCTGGACATCGTTCCCGGACCCCGCGATGACTGGTTTGATGCCGCCGCGCTGGAATCGCTCTGCGCCCAGGAGTGGGCGGTGACGCCGCGCTCCAACCGCGTGGGCATGCGCCTGGACGGCGAGCCGCTGCGGAGGAGCCGGGACGGGGAGCTGCCCAGCGAGGGAACCATGGCCGGCGCACTGCAGATCCCGCCGGAAGGGCAGCCCGTGCTCTTCCTGGCCGACCACCCCATCACCGGCGGCTACCCCGTGATAGCCGTTGTGGTGGACCACCAGCTGGACCTGGCCGCCCAGGTTCCCATCGGCGGGTTCATCCGGTTCCGCTGGGCCCCCGGCTACGGGCTGCCCACCAGCCTTACCGATTCTGCCCCCGACATTTCCCAGACAAAGTGAGCAACTGATGCGCAAGGTCCTGATCGCCAACCGCGGAGAAATCGCCGTCCGCATCGCCCGCGCCTGCGAGGACGCCGGACTGGAATCCGTGGCTGTGTACGCGGACGTTGATGCCGACGCCATGCACGTTGGCGCCGCCACCGAGGCGTACAGCCTGGGCGGCAACGCGCCGTCGGAAACCTACCTCGATATCCCCAACCTGCTGCGCGTGGCCGGGGAGTCCGGGGCGGACGCGGTGCACCCGGGATACGGCTTCCTGTCCGAGAACGCCGGGTTTGCCCAGGCGGTCCTGGATGCCGGCCTCACCTGGATCGGGCCCACGCCGGAGGCCATCCGTCAGCTGGGCAACAAGATCACGGCGCGCGAGATCGCCGTCCGCGCCGGCGCCCCCTTGGTGGCCGGCAGCGACGGTCCGGTGGGTTCGGCTGCTGAGGTCCGCGAGTTCGCCGAGGAGCACGGCTTGCCGATCGCCATCAAGGCGGCCTTCGGTGGCGGCGGGCGCGGGCTGAAAGTGGTCCGCGAGATGGACCAGATCGAGGAATCCTTCGATTCTGCGGTGCGTGAAGCGGTGGTGGCCTTCGGCCGCGGCGAATGCTTTGTGGAGCGGTACCTGGACCGGCCCCGGCACGTGGAGGCCCAGGTCCTGGCGGACCAGCACGGCAACGTGGTGGTGGTGGGGACGCGCGACTGCTCGCTGCAGCGCCGGCACCAGAAACTGGTGGAAGAGGCCCCCGCCCCATTCCTGACTGAACAGCAGACCCAACAGATTTACGACGCCGCCAAGGCAGTGTGCCGCGAAGCCTCCTATTCCGGGGCCGGGACGGTGGAGTTCCTGGTGGCCGCCGACGGCACCGTCGCGTTCCTCGAGGTGAACACGCGCCTGCAGGTGGAGCACCCCATCACCGAGGAGACCAACGGCGTCGACCTCGTCCAGGAGCAGCTGCGCATCGCCGCCGGAGAGCCGCTGCACTTCACCGCCGATCTCAAGCCGCGCGGCCACTCCTTCGAGTTCCGGCTCAACGCCGAAGACGTTGGCCGGGGATTCCTGCCGTCGCCCGGAACCATCGCCACGTTCAGCGGCCCGACGGGTCCGGGCATCCGGCTCGACTCCGGGGTCCGCTCCGGCTCCATTGTGGCGCCGCAGTTCGATTCCCTGCTGGCCAAGCTGATCGTCACGGGCGCCGACCGGCAGCAGGCGCTCCGCCGTGCCCGCCGTGCCCTCGCGGAAATGGAAATCACCGGCGTGGCCACCGTCCTGCCGTTCCACCGGGCCGTGGTCCAGGCGCCGGACTTCACGTCCGAGACCGCGCTCGGCATCCACACCCGCTGGATCGAGACTGACTTCGCGGAATCCATCGCGGCGGATCCGGAGTTCGGCACGTCCGTCCCGGACGGTGAGCGGCGCACCATTACTGTCGACGTCGACGGCCGGCGCCTCGCCGTCGGCCTTCCCGCTGACCTGCTGGATGGCTGGGCGCGATCCGGTGCGGCCGTTCCCGCAGGGGTTTCCCTTGACGGGGCTGGTTTGGATGGCGCGGCCAACGGCCGTGCCGCAGCAGGCGCCGCTGATCCCGGCGAGTTGCGGGCCGACATGGCCGGGACTGTGGTGAAGTGGCTCGTGGAACCGGGCGCCGAAGTGTCCGCGGGAGACGCCGTCGTCGTTCTTGAGGCGATGAAGATGGAGACCCAGGTGGCCGCCCACCGCGCCGGTACGCTGACCGGGATCCGCGCAGAAGCCGGCGGCGTTGTGAACGCCGGGGCCGTGCTGGCGCTGATCGGCTGATGCTTCACGCTCTGAGACCCGTTCTATAGGCTGGTCAAGACCGCGGCGATAAGGACGCGCAGAAAAGGACCTTGCCCCGTATGTGGGTGCTGACCTGTCCGTGATGGAGGCGGACACCAGGGTTAGGGCCGGGTGCCGGGATCGTTTGAGCCTGGGACGGCAGGCTCGACGGCGCTACTCGGCGGACGGCCGCTGCCGTTGCCGTTTCGTCGCCGACCGCTGTTCCTTTGCGGCGAGGCGCCGGCGGTTCGAACCCCTGGTGGGTTTGGTCGCCCGCCGGCGGGGGCCTTCGGGTGCCAGACCTTCAGCCACAAGGTCGGCGAGCTTGGCCAGGGCACTCTCGCGGTTGCGCAGCTGGGAGCGCTGCTCGGAGGCGGCCACGGTGATCACCCCGGCGACGAGGCGTGGTCCGAGACGCGTCAGCAGCATCTGCCGTTGGTCATCCGTAAGTACGGCGGAGCCGGCGATGTTCCACGAGAGTTCGGCGCGGCTGTCCGTCGTGTTGACGTGCTGACCGCCTGGCCCGGACGAACGCGAGAACCGCCAGCCGAGTTCCGACGCCGGAATCGTGAGCGCGGGCGACACCTCCAGATCCATGCAACCAGCGTTGCACACTATGGGCGCGATCGAAGCCCTCAGTCCGGCGCAGCAGAGGGAGGTACTGGCAGACCCCTGATAGGCAGAGCCCTCGCTAGGGCCGGCATGACCGCGTTGTATTGAACGTGAACCCCGTCCCGCCCCATCACATCCCGAACGGAGCCAGCGTGACCGCCGTCGAAACCCCGATTCCCGCACGCGAGCAGGCGGTGGGCCGTCCCCTGGCGATCGTGCTTGGCCTGCTGACCATCTTCGGTCCGATCTCCATGGACCTCTACCTGCCGGTTCTTCCAGCCCTCACCGCCGAGCTTCAAAGCACGACGTCGGTGGCCCAGTTGACCATCACCGCCTGTCTGCTGGGCCTCGCAATAGGCCAAGTCGTGGCAGGGCCACTCTCGGACCGCCTTGGGCGGCGGACGCCGCTGCTGATCGGAGTCATCGCCTACACGCTCACATCGGCCCTCTGTGCGGTGAGCCCAACCGTCGAGACTCTCATCGTCGCCAGGTTCGTCCAGGGCCTGGCCGGAGCTGTCGGCATCGTCATCGCGCAAGCTGCCGGGCGGGATGTCTACTCGGGCGCCAAGCTGCTTCGCTACTACGGCCGCCTCACGGTTCTTGGGGGACTGGCCGCCATCATTGGCCCGGTCATCGGCGGGCAACTCGCAACCGTCACCGACTGGCGCGGAGTTTTCCTGTTCCTAGCAGCCGTCGGCGTCGCGGTCCTGCTGGCGTCGTTCATGGTCTTCGGTTTCATCGCCGGCCGACTCTCTGAACGGTGGTCCGAACGGGGAACGCTCACCCTGGGCCTCGTCATGACGGCGGCCGGCGCCTTGGGGCTGCTGGCGACGGCGCTCCTGCACCTGCCGCTGATGGCCATCGTCCTGTCCCTGTTCACCATGGTCAGCGGTGTGGCCGTCACCAGCCCGCCGGCGACCTCGCTGGCACTCAAGGACTATCCCGATATCGCCGGGACGGCCTCCTCATTGCTGGGGCTGGCCCGGTACGCCTTCGGAGGCATCGCCGCACCTTTGGTGGGCATCGGTGGCGCCAACGACGCCGTCCCCTTCGGGATCGTTGCAGTCGTTTCCGCGGCAGCGGCCGTCCTTTGTCTCGGGCTGGTCAGGAAGGAGCGCAAGGCTCCCGGGCCGAAGTAATCCGACGTACGGCGGTCACCCCGCGCGCTCCACCGCTGCCAGGATCGCCTGGCCCAACTCCACAGGTTTGGTGAACTGGGGCCAATGCCCGGTGGGGAGGTCCACGTACTCGATGTCGCGGATGCGGGCCAGTTCGGCGACGAAGGGGTGGCCGGCGTCGATCCATTCAGTAAGGAGCGATGACGGGAATTCGCACGCGATCACCGTGGCGGGGACCTCGTACCGGCGGACGTCGTGCAGGTGCTGCCGGCCGTAGGCCACGCCCTTGGGCTGCGGAATAGCGCGCGCCCGGAACGACGCACGGAGCTCGTCGGTGAGGTCCACCAGGTCGGCGTCCTCGAAGCCTTCCCACGGCGGCAGCGGAACATCGTCGCCATCGGCCGGCAGTTCATCATTGATAGCGCCACCCTCGCCCAGGGGTCCGCTGTCCACGTAGATGTTCCGCGCCACCCGGTCAGGCCGCGCGTCCGCCACCCCGTGGATGATCGCGCCCCCGCCCGAATGCCCCACCAGCACCACTTGACCATCGAGGCCATCTACAAAATTCACGACGGCGCCAATATGGTCCTGCAGGCTGATGCCGGCCCGCGGTGCATCGACGGATTCAAGGCCGGGCAGCGTCACCGGGTGGGGAGTGTGCCCCGCCGCCACCAGCGCCGGCGTCACCTTCTCCCACGACGACGCGTCCAACCAGAAACCGGGTACCAGGATGATGTCCATGCAGGAACCCTACTCCGCGCCCCCGGCGCCGGGTAAGACCGGGGCGGTCAGGCCGCCGTCGCGCATCACAGCCACGGCGTCGGTCAGCGGGACGAATTCCGTGTCGTGCGTGACCATCACCGTGGCCACCTGGAACTCGTCCGTGACCGTGCGCAGCAGCCCGACGATCGACGCGCTGCGCGCGTGGTCCAGCGCCGCCGTCGGCTCGTCCACCAGCAGCACTTTCGGGTTGCCCATCAGGGCCCGGGCAATGTTCACCCGCTGCCGCTGCCCGCCCGAGAGCTGGTGCGGACGCTTGTCCCCGGACGCGGCCAAGCCCACCAGATCCAGGAGTCCCGCGGCCCGCGAACGCGCGGCCTTCAGGGGCTTGCCGCGCAGGTGGTGGCCGATCATCAACTGCTCGACGGCGGTCAGGGACGCCAGGAGGTTGGGCTGCTGGAAGATGATGCCCACCTTCTCCCGGCGCAACGCGGTCAGCTCCCTGTCCTTCAGCCCGGCGGTGTTGATCCCGCCAATCACCACGTCCCCGCTGCTGGGCCGGACCAGGGTGGCGGCGACTGCCAACAGGCTGGATTTGCCCGAGCCCGACGGGCCCACCAGCGAGACCATCCGGCCGGCTGCGACCTGAAGGCTGACGCTGTCCAGGGCCTTGATGGTTCCGCCTCCGTCCGGGTATTCGAGGGTGACGTTGGTGAGGGTCAGCGGGTGGGTGAGGGCGGGGCCGGCGGTTGATGTGGCGAGGAGTGCTGCAGTAGTAACAGACATGGGAAGGACCTTTCGGAAGGGTGAAGAAGGAGTTCAGTTGCCGCCGAGGGCAATCAGCGGATCGACGGTGGTCACCCGGCAGACTGCCAGCGCGGCGCCCGCCAGGCCCAAGGCCACGATTCCAAGCACGGGGAGCAGCGTGGTGGCCGGCGTGACAAGGAAAGGCGCGGCCTGGGCTGCGGCGAACCCGCCTACAATTCCGATTGCCCCGCCCAGGCCTGCACCGGCCAAGAGCACAATGGCGGCCTGGGTCATGGCATCGCGCAGCACGTAGCCGCCGGACGCTCCCATGGCCTTGAGGACGGCGATATCCCGGGTCCGCTGTACGGTCCAGACCGTCAGGAATGCCACGATCACCAGCGCCGAAATCCCGTAGAGGAACGCCTGCATCAGCATCAGCGACCCGTTTTCGCTCTTGAAGGAACCCAGCGCCGGGAACGAACCTGTGCGGCTGGTGCTGACCGTGCGGGCCATCGCATCGGCCGATGCCTCGTCCACCACGGCCCCGTCCTGGTAGGTGACCGCGACGACGGTCGCCACCGGCATGCTCCCCGGCGCGCTGCCGGCAGCCGGCACCAGGTGCGCCACCTCGGTCCAGGTCGGCAGCGCCGTCCACACCACGCCGGTGTGGGAATACCACTGGTCATCCACGACGGCGGTGACGGTCAATTCAGTGCCACCTACCGTGGCTTTGTCTCCGACGGCGAGCGAAAGGTCTGCCGCGACGGTGGAGCCGATCACCACCGACCCCGCCCGGACCGGCGACGGCGCGAGCAGCCCGTCGGCGGCCACGCCGAACACCGCCACGTTGGTGGTGCCGCCGTCGCCGCCCTGCAGCCGGGACTGGCTGATGCCCAGGGCCTCGGCGCTGGCCACCCCCGGGACGTGCCTCCAGCTGTCCACCTGCGCCGCCGTCACTTCGCTTTCGGTGAAGGACGCCGTGGGCTGGTTGGTGCCGGGTGCGCCAAAAACGATGCTGTCCACCGGCTGGCCAGCGCCGAGCTTCCCGATGGCTGACGTGGACTGGTCGCCCAGGCCGGCGGTGAGGCCGGACAGCAGCACCAGGAGCAGCGTTACCAGGGTCACCACACCGCCCATCAGGGCAAATCGGCCCTTGGCGAACCGGATATCGCGAATAGCGAGAAACACGTTGTACTTCCTTCAGTGGGGGTGGAATTCCTTCTTAATCCACTCTCCGGCGCAGCGGCCCGGCCCACATCGGGGACTTGGTTGAGCCGGGCGGGACAAAGGGCTGACGGGGCGGTCAACCTTTTGGTTGATCCGCACGCCCCCGCCGGCGCATAAGCTGATGAAATGCCTGCCGCGGACCCACAGACCAGCCCGTCGGGGGCTGCCATCCTCCGGTTCCTGCGGGTGACGCTTCATGTCGGGTTTGCTGTGCTGCTGCTGGTCGCCATCCTGCGGCTCCACTTCGCGGACGGCGGCCTGGACGGCGCCACCGGAGCGGCCGGCGCCGCATTGCCAGCAGGCACAGCGGCCGGCCAGCGTCTCGCCTGGTCCGCACTCGCCCTTGCCCTGGCTGCGGCCTATCTCGCCGGCACCGTCCTGGAGAAGCGCTTCGCCGCCGGCCGCTCCAGCTTCAACCCGCACCCCTACGCCGCCCCGTGGCTGGGCCTTGTCACGGTGCTGTGGTGCGTCCTCCTCGCTGGCAGCGCCGAGTTCTCCTGGGTCGCCTTTCCCCTCTTCTTCCTTCACCTGCATGTTCTGCCGCGGCGGATTGCACTGCTCACCATCGCAGCGATGACAGCCGCCGTCGTGGCCTCGCAGTGGGTGGCCAGCGGCCTGCCGTCGCCCACCCAGCCCATGGTTTTGGGGCCGATGCTGGGTGCCGGGTTCGCCGTGGTCACCGGCCTGGCTTATCGGGGCCTCTACCAAGAGAGTGAGGCGCAGCGGCTGGCCGCGGCGGAACTCCGGCGGACCCGGGCCGAACTTGCCAGAACCCAGCACGAGGCCGGCGTCGCAGCTGAACGTGAGCGCCTCGCCCGCGAAATCCACGACACCCTGGCACAGGGCCTGTCCAGCATCGTCCTGGTTGCGCGGGCCGCAGAGAAGTCCCTGGCCAGCGGCGATTTTGCCGCCGCCGCCGAGCGGTTTGCGCTGGTGCGGCAGACGGCGTCGGAAAACCTCGCGGAGGCCCGCAGCTTTGTCCGCGGGCTCACCTCACCCCAGCTCCAGGAGTCGTCGCTCCCGGAAAGCCTGCAGCGGCTCTGTGGCGAGACCGAAACCCTGGCCGCCGCGCGCGGTGACGGACTCCGCTGCCGTTTTGAGCTGGTGGGCGACCCGGCGGAGCTGCCGCCGCAGTACAGCGTCACCCTGCTCCGGGCCGCCCAGGCCAGCCTGGCCAACGTCAGGCTCCACGCCAAGGCAAGCACCGCCGTCGTCACCCTCGCGTTCCTCGGAGACGAGGTCACCCTGGACGTGTACGACGACGGCACGGGCTTTGTGCCGGAAGCGCCGGGTCCCGGCGTGGCTGGCCGCGCAGACGGCAGCGGATTCGGGCTGCGCTCGCTGGCTGCCCGGGTGGCTGACCTGAACGGCTCACTGGACGTGGAGACGGCACCCAGCGAGGGGACCGTCGTTGCCATTCGGTTGCCGCTGTCTGGCGGGGCGCTGCCTGGTCCGCCGTTGCCTGGCCCGGAAGGGGAGCAAGACTGATGGGGGAGCTCCGTATTCTGCTGGTGGATGACCACCCCGTGGTCCGCGCTGGCCTGCGCGCCATGCTCACCGAATTCGAGGACTTCAGCGTGGCTGCCGAGGCCGCGGACGGGGACGCGGCGCTGCGCGAACTCGCGCGGCTGCGGACCCTGGGGGAGCGCGTGGACGTGGTGCTGATGGATCTGCAGATGGGCGCTGGCATGGATGGTGTTACTGCCACCGCCGCGATCCGGCAGCTGGACTCCCCGCCGCCGGTTCTGATCCTGACCACCTATGACACCGAGGCGGACATCCTGGCCGCCGTGGAGGCAGGCGCCAGCGGCTACATGCTCAAGGACGCCCCGCCGGAACAGATCCGCCAGGCGGTACTGTCGGCGGCGGCCGGCCAGACGGCGCTGGCGCCCAAGGTCGCGGCACTGCTGATGTCGCGGATCAGCAGCCCCGAAACCGCCCTCACAACCCGCGAGGTCCAGCTGCTTGAACTGCTGGCCACCGGCCTGACCAACCGCGCCATCGCCCGGCGGCTCTTCATTTCCGAGGCCACCGTCAAAACCCACCTGGTGCACATCTACGGCAAGCTCGGCGTGGACAACCGGACTTCCGCCATCGCCCTGGCCACGCAACGACGAATCATCCGCACGCCGGGCCAGTAACCTCCCCCGAGTTTTTGGGCAGATATCGGCCCCTGAATGACCTCCAGAGCGGAATATGTGGACAAAAAACTCTGCGGGTGGGGCGGTCCCGGCTGCGGCGAAAATGTCCGACGGCGGTGCGATACTGAGGTCTGCATCACTCGGCGGTCGGGGGGAACTTCTGAAATGGTCCTGGATACAACAACGCTGCGGGTCGCGTTCGCCCTGATGGCTCTTTTGCTTGGCCTGCTGTTCTACTTCTTCGTCTACCGCACCACGCACGCACCGTACAGCGGCTGGTGGTGCGTGGCCCTGGCGCTGTTTCTCACCGGAGCCCTTGCATTCCTGCTCGATGGCACGCCCCTTCAACGGTGGGCTAATCCAATGGGGCATGTCCTGTTGGTTTCGGGAGCGGTGAGCGTCTGGTCAAGCGCACGTACGCTGCGGCGGTCCCCGCCAGAGCCGTTGATGTTCGTCGCTGCGCCGGCAGCGACCCTGGTGGCGTGCGCTCTTGACAGTCCGGCCACGAACACGTGGGCAGGTGGACCGGTCTTTCTGGCCTCGATGGCCCTGATGTTTGGGCTGGCCACAAGGGAGATGTGGCCGTCCGGACCCGCTTACACCCGGGTCCGGATCCCCATGACGGTATCTGTCGGGCTGGTGTCCGTCTTCTATACGGGCCGCCTTATTGCGTTTCTCGCGGATGGGCCCGGAGGACCCACCTTCGAGTTGTTTTTCGGCTCCGCAATCACCACCATGCTCACCATGGTGCTGCTGGTGGTGGTGTCTTTCAGCATGGCCGGTCTCATCAGCGAACAGCAGACCCGGGCCCTGCACATGGTGGCCACCCGGGACGATCTGACGGGGCTGCTCAACCGCAAAGCCTTCCTGGACTTGGCCGCGGCGGTGTTGAGAGGCCCGGCAGCGACCCAGGGAGCGGGCGCCGTGATCCTCGCTGACCTGGACCATTTCAAGGCAGTCAACGACACCCACGGGCATGCCGCCGGTGACCTTGCGCTCCGGGCTTTCGCCGGCGCGTGCCGGGACACCGTCAGGTCCACGGACCTGGTGGGCAGGTACGGCGGGGAAGAGTTTGTCCTCTTCATTCCGGGTGCCTCCGCCGGGCGGGCGGAGAAAATCGCCGAGGAGGTCAGCAGGCGCCTTACCCAGATCCCCACCGGCGACGGGATGGAGATGCCCACCGTCAGTTACGGCGTAGCACTGTACGACGCCGGGACCTCCGACCTGGAGGAACTCATCGCCTCCGCTGACCGGGCCCTCTATATCGCCAAGTCATTGGGCCGGAACCGCACCGTTCACAGCGACCGGACCGGCTAGTTGAGCTTGCCTGCCAGCCTCTCGCGCATAAGGACGCTGGCGGCGTTCAGCCCGATCAGCTCCACTGCCCGCCCGTGCCGGCGGTACTTCTCCGTCACCGCGTCCAGGACCGCGATGGTTGAGGCGTCCCAGACGTGGGAAGCGTGCAGGTCCACAATCACCCGGCTGATGTCCGGTTCGGCGTCCAGGGCGTACTCGAACTGCGTGTACAGGTCGTTGGACGAGGCGAAGAACAGCTCGCCGTCCACGGTGTAGGTGGCCACGTTCTCGCCGTTAAGTTCGACGACGGTCCGCTCCACCGTGACGAAGTGCGCCACCCGCCGGGCGAACAGTGCCATGGCCGCCAGCACGCCGGCCCCGACGCCGATGGCCAGATTGTGTGTCGCAGACACCACTGCCACGGTGATGAGCATTACGGCGGTTTCGGACTTGGGCATCCGGCGCAACGTCCGTGGGGCAATGGAATGCCAGTCGAAGGTGATGGCGGAAACGAAGATCATCACGGCCACCAGCGCGGCCATCGGGATCAGGCCCACAACGTCGCCGAGCACCACCACAAGGACCAGCAGGAAGACGCCGGACAGGAACGTGGACACCCTGCTCCGCGCGCCGGATCCTTTGACGTTGATCATGGTCTGGCCGATCACGGCGCAGCCGCCCATGCCGCCGAAGAAGCCGGTGACGATGTTCGCCACGCCCTGGCCCCAGGACTCGCGGGTCTTGTTGGACCGCGTGTCCGTGATGTCGTCCACCAGCTTGGCGGTCAGCAGGGATTCGAGCAGCCCCACCAAGGCCATGGACAGCGAGAACGGCGCCAGGACCTGGAACGTCTCCCAGGTCAGCGGGACGTTGGGGATAAACACCGACGGCAGGCTCTCCGGCAGTTGGCCCTTGTCCTGGACAGTGGGGACGTCCACGCCTGCCAGCACGGCAAAAAGGGTGAGCACTACGATGGCCACCAACGGTGAGGGCACCGCCGTCGTAATTCTTGGCAGTCCCACTACGATCACCAAACCGATCGCCACCAGCGGATAAACCATCCACGGCACGCCGATCAGTTCAGGAATCTGGGCCATAAACACCAGGATGGTCACAAAACCCACCATGACCGAGCGCGGGATGAACCGCATCAGCTTGGTGACGCCGAGGACCGCCAACAGAATCTGGAAAACGCCGGCTAGGATCACCGCCGCGATCAGGTGGTCCAGGCCGTGGCTGCGCATCAGCGGGGCGATGACCAGGGCGACGGCGCCGGTGGCGGCGGAAATCATGGCGGGCCGGCCGCCCACAAAGGAGATGGTGACAGCCATGGTGAACGAGGCGAACAGGCCGATCCGCGGATCCACGCCCGCGATCACCGAGAAGGCGATCGCCTCCGGGATCAGCGCCAGCGCCACCACCAGGCCCGCCAGCGCCTCGGTCTTCAGTCGCCGTGGCGAGCGGAGGGTGGCGCGGACTGATTGGAGTTGCTGAGGCGTGCTGGTCCGGGCATCGGGGACGCGTGGTACGGCCATGGCTGGGTCCAATCGTGCTGGTGAAGCCCGCAGAGGTGGCTTCATTCATAGGCGGGGACGGGCGGCGCGACGCCTCATTGCGAAATAGGGGGCACGTCCGCCCCTCCCAGTCTGGGGCACGCGCTAAGCCAACTGCTAAAATGACTGGGTTGTAGACCGGCCTATAGCTAGTCCAGCCAGCGCCGTAACTTAAGTAGGGGACAACAAAAGACATGACGGCAGGCGGTTCACACATCAGCACTTCGGAGAGCGTCCCAGGTCCGTCGAAAAAGACGGCGGCCGGCGCGGAGCTCCCGAAGTCCGCCGCGCCCGCCGTAGCTCCCCCCCCGAAGCGCCGGGTGTACATCGCCACCTGGCAGGGGTTCCTCGGCGCCCTGATGATGTTTGTGGGCTCGATCGGAACGGGCTGGATCGCCAACGGCTCACCCATGATCCGCCAGCCGGTGGTCATCGCGCTGCGGACCGAGGGCTGGGGCGTGACGCTGTCCACCGTGCTCCTGACAGTGGGGGCGATGCTCCTGATGCGGTCCTGGCTCCGGCTGGGCCAGCGGCTGGGGGACTGGGGCGAACATTCCCTGCGGTCGGTGGTGATCGCCATCTCCGCGTGGTCCCTGCCGCTCCTGCTGGCCGTCCCGATCTTCTCTCGCGATGTCTACGCCTACACGGGCCAGGGCCGCCTGGTCATGGAGGGCCAGAACCCCTACACGGTGGGCATCTCCACGCTGAATAACTGGTTTGCGCTCGGCGCGGACCCTGCCTGGGCCGAGAACAGAACCCCCTACGGGCCCTACTTCCTGTGGCTCGCCCGCGGCGTGGTGGGGCTGACAGGGGCACAGCCCGACGCGTCCGTGCTGCTGTTCCGCCTGCTCGCCGGCGTCGGGGTCCTGCTCTGCGTCATTTACGTGCCCAAGCTGGCCGAACTGCACGGCATCAACGGCGCGCGGGCACTCTGGATCGCGGTGGCCAACCCGTTGTTCCTCATCAGTTTCGTGGCCAGCGCCCACAACGACGCGCTGATGGTGGGCCTCGCCGTCGCCGGTGTCTACTTCGCCGCGACGAAGCGCTACCTGGCCGGAATCTTGCTGGTCACGGCCTCCATCGGGATCAAGCCGATCACCGTGCTGCTGCTCCCGTTCATCGGGGTTATGTGGGCGGGGCCGGCCGCCTCGTGGACGCGGAAGTTCCTCATTTGGGGTGCGACGGCGGGAATCAGTTTCGCGGTGCTGGCTGTCAGCGGGATCCCGTACAACCTCGGATTGGGCTGGGTCTGGGCAATCATGGACCCAACGCAGGGTTACACCGGCTATTCGCCGTCTGGCTTCCTGGGGCAGCAGGTTGAGTTCCTCGGCAACGGGCTGGGTCTCCCGGGGGGCACCATCGCGGACCTGCTGCGGACCGGCATGAAGTGGGCGGCCATCGGCCTGGTCCTGCTGCTGATGTTCCGCGGCGACTACTCGCGGGCGGTGCGCCGGCTGGCCCTGGCGTTCACCGCCGTCGTGATGCTCTCGCCCATCATCCAGCCCTGGTACATCCTGTGGTTCCTGCCGTTCCTGGCCGTCACGGGTATCCGGAACGACTGGCAGATCCGCTGCCTCTACGTGGGCGTGACATTCTTTGTGGTGTTCGGCGCGCAGGACCAGCTCTCCGTCTGGTCCTTTGTGCAGCTGACCGTGGACGCGTCGTCGCTGGCGTTCGTGACGGCGTTGCTGTTCACGTTCTACCTGCTGGTCCTGGACATCCACACGCGGAAGCTGCTGATCGAGGGCAAACCCTCGGACTGGGCCCGGCGTGGCTGGCGCTGGGTCCTGGACCAGCGCCGGAGCGACCGCTGAGGCGCGGGCCATCTCCGTCAATAAGGCCTGCCAGTCAGCGAGATGAACTAAGACGCCGCCTTGCGCCGAAGTCCCAGGCGGTAACCCAGCCAGAACGCCAGTGTCAGCAGGCCTACAGCAATGAGTAAGTAACCGGTCCGTGCGCCGCTGTCCATCAGGACTATCGTGTCCGATGTAAAGGTCTGGTTGGACAGGGGCGCGTAGGCGAACCACCCGATTTCCTGCCGGGGCGCCAAGACTGCAGCAAGTCCGGTGGCAACCGCTGCGGCCGCAAAGAGCGGTACCAGCAGCGACCGCAAGCGGCGGAGCCCAGGCCTGTTTGTGTTGTCTTCCCCCATAGTCATGGCACTACCCTAGTGCGCCCGGGTCAGGCGGACTGCGGCACAGTCTGCGACTTGCGGCCAAGCTCCGCGGTCCGCTTCACGGACCACCACAGGAGCACTACCAGCAGCACGTTGCGCGTGGTGAGGATGGCGGCCATGACCGGGTGGGCGTGGATGAGCGGCGTGTAGAACAGCGGGTAGATCACGAAGGTGGTCACCGCGATTCCCATCAGCAGCGCCGCCGGGACCTTCCACCGCTCCCAGTCGTGCGTCAGGCCCGCGATGATCACCGGCGCCAGCCAGATAATGAACTGCGGCGAACCCACCTTGTTGAACACGATGAACGCCGTGGTCATCATCAGCGCGCCCTCGAGGAAGAGTTCCTCCCGCTCGGCACCCCTGTTCAGTGCCCGGACCAGCAGAACCGCGGCCACCACAGCGGCGAGGATCAGCAGCGGCTGCATCAGGAACGCGGCCACGTCGGCGCCCGGGCCGTAGACCTCGGTGGAGTTGATGGCCGTGTTGTCGGCCATCTTGGAACCGGCGATGTTGAACACGCTGAGCCATACCCACGGCGTGGAGAACGTGGCTTCAAGCTGCATGCCACGCTCGCCCTGGTTGGTCAGGAAGTCCATGATGTGCGGCAGGCCGCCGGAAAGGTAAGTGCCCAGGCCCACGACGGCGGTGACTGCGACGCCGGACGCCAGCACCTGGATCCGCTTGCGGCTGGCAATGACGATCGGCACCAGGACCGCTGCCGGCCACACCTTGAGCCAGGTGGCCACGCTCAGCAGGATCCCCGCCACCATGGGGCGTTCGGCTGCGTACAGCAGGGCAATCAGCACGATGGGGGCGGTGATGCCCTCCACCCGGGCGAAGCTGAGGTAGCCCATAAAGAGGGTGAAAAACAGCCACCACCAGGCCGGGGCGATGCCCTTCACCTTCCGCGGACCGCGGGTCAGAAAAGCAAGCCCGACGGCGTTGAGGGCTGTGATGATCAGGTACCAGGACAGGAGGTACAGGCTGGGTCCGGCAATGTTCGCGAGGAAGATGGGGATCTGCGCCAGCACCGGGTACACCCAGGGACTGATCTTGCCGTCCAGGCTGTCCGGGTTGTAGCCGTCCATGGCCCACTGGCGGTACTGCTCCGTGTCGCTGAACGTATCGCCGTTGAGGAAGAACGACGCCATCCAGCCCAGGAAATACAGGTGGATGACTGCGAAGCCCCACCAGACGCTGGACGGACGGGCAAACCAGTCCACCACGCGCGCGGGCAGGAGGGTGCTGCGGACGCTGACCAGCCGGTCGAAGAACTTCGTGGAAATCTCAGGACTCCTTGAGCGCGGGGACGGACGCGGAAGTCTTTTTGCCCAGCGAGTACAGGCGCCGGACGGACCACAGGAACAGGACCACCAGGAGGACGTTACGGATGGTCAGCACACCGGCCATGAGGGGGTTGTTGTGGCTGAGGGCATCGTAGAACAGCGGGTAGATGAAGAACGTGGCCACGGCGATGGCGATGAGCATGGCCGCGGGGACCCGCCATTCACGCCAGCTGTGCGCCAGGCCCACGGCCACGGCCGGGGCCAGCCACACCATGAACTGGGGCGAACCCACCTTGTTGAACACCACAAAGGCGGTGGCCAGGGTGAGGGCTCCGGCCAGCAGCAGCTCGGTCCGGTCAACGCCGCCGTCGATCTTTCCGTTGCCGTTGAGCTTGCCGTTGTGCAGCGCCCAGAACGTCAGTCCGGCGACGAGCAGCGCGGCAAGGATGAGGAGCGGCTGCATCAGCACGGACATCACGGCGGTGCCGGGGCCGTCTACCTGCATGGAGTTGATATCGGTGTTCATGTACATCCGGGAGTCGCCGATGTTCAGCACGGACAGCCACAGCCACGGAGTGGTGAATGTTGCCTCGAGCTGCATGCCCCTATCGCCCTGCTGGGTCAGGAAGTTCAGCAGCTTGGGCACACTGCCAATCGTGGCGGCAAGTGCCACCACCACCGCTGACGTGGCCACGCCGGCCAGCACCACCAGGAGGCGGTTCTTGACGACGGCGAACAGGGCCAGCATGACGGCGGCCGGCCAGACTTTCACCCAGGTCGCGGCGGCGAGCAGGACCGAGGCGATAAACGGCCGGCCCACGCCGTAGGCCAGGGCCACCAAAACGATCGGGGCGGTGAGGCCGTCCACGCGGGCAAAGCCGAGCCAGCCCATGAGCAGGGTGAAGACAAGCCACCACCAGGCTGCCGGAATGGCGTCCGGCTTGTGGCCCCGCTCCGTGAGCTTGGCCAGGGCCCAGCCGTTGAGGATGGTGGTCATCAGCACCCACAGGAAGAAAAACGGTCCGGGGCCGGCCAGTCCTGCCAGTGCCATGGGGATCAGCGCGAGGATGGGGTACACCCACGGGCTGGGGCCGCCGCTGAGGTTCGCTTCGTCGAAGCCCGCCCGGGCCCAGTCGCGGTAAATGAAGGTGTCGCTGAACGCTTCGCCGCGCAGGGACAGCAGCGCCGCGAAGATCAGGAACCCCAGGTGCACCAGGATGAAGCCCGTGAGCAGTCCACGCGGCGTGTTCAGCCAGGACCGTGCGGCCGCAGGCAGGATGACGTTACGGATCCGGGTGAGCGTGGCGAAGAATGCGTCCGTGGAAATGGCGGAATCCTTGTCAGAGAGGGGCAAAAACAGGTGCCGGATCTTGCCGCTGGGCTGGAGCCGGGAGCATCGGAGGTCCGCTTACAACAGCCTCCACCTTGAGTCAAGGGTAGTTGAATGTCAGTGGTGCCCAATAATCCTGCGGCTCCGCGATTGGTCTACTCGGACTTGGTCTGGCGGTAGCGCTCGATCTGTTTCAGCCGCCGCAGGAGACTGTCGCGCCGCGGGTGCGGGACGGCGTCGGGCTCCTCTGCGGTGAGGTCAATGTGTTTGGTGCCGTACTGCCAGAGCAGGAGGTCATCCAGCAGGCGGTCCGGGCCGGGGGAGTAACGGTGGTCCAGCGCCTTGCGGACCTCGGTGATCCGCTGGGCGCTGAGCAGGCCGGCCAGCTGGACGGTCTGGTTGAGGCCGTGGGCTGCCATGAGCTCGGCCGCCCAGCCCCAGTCGTCATCGACTTTGCGGTCCACGTGCGGCAGGAGTGTGCGCCAGACGTCACGGATCCGGTTGGGCGTGAGCTGCGCGGCGCCTTCGCCCTCCATGTCCCAGTAGCTGCGGACTTCCTCATAGCGTTCGTGCAGGTCCGCGAAGGCGCTCTCCACTGTTTCCAGCATGGCGGCGGTGGCGGTGAACTGCCGGTCGAAATGCGGCGTCCAGGCGCGGGGGTCCTCGGCCTTGAAGCGGATGTCGTGCTCGATCTCGCTCCAGGCGTGGGCAAAGACGGTGCGGATCTGGCATTCGAAGAAGTAGCTGCCATTGGCCGGGGTATCTGGGTTGAAGGCTTGCTGGTAATCCCTGACCGCTTCATTCTGGATGGTGCGCAGGATCAGGTGGCGGCTGGAATAGCCGTACGTGCCGGACTCAATGGAACCGATGTCCTTCTCGCGGTCCCCGCGGCAGTCGAACACCTGGCGCTGGCGTTTGATGATGTTGGCCACGAGGGCATTCTCGGTAGGCAGCTTGGTGATGACGCGCACGCCCACCATGTCGTTGAGGGTGCGGAACGGGTCCGGGAACTTCAGCACCGGTGGCCCGCCGGGTTCCAGCGGGTCCTCAATCCGGGAAATCTTCTCCCGGAACGATTCCACCGATTTGGTGCGGCCGGTGACAAACAGCGGCGTGACCTCGGTGTCCTTCAAAATGTCGCGGAGGATGTAGAGAACGTCCTTGGTGACCAGCTTCAGGGCAGGGCGGACGCGCTCGTAGATCTCCACGTTCTCCTGCACGGATTCACGCAGGCTGATGTCCAGGCTGTCCCAGTTACTCGGCATGCCCCCAGCTTACGGCGGGGGGTGTGACACAGAGTTGTCATGTTCCGGTGGGCCTTATGCCGATGTGGAGTTGCGGATCACCAGGGAGCTTTCCAGCGTCAGCTGCGGCTGCTCCAGCCGGCGGCCTTCCATGAGCCGGCGCAGCTGCCCGCCTGCCTTCAGTCCCAGGGAGGTTGCCGGCAGGTGCACGCTGGTCAGGCTGGGGTTGCTCGTTGCAGAGTACGGCAAATCATCGAAGCCGGCTATGGCCAGCTGGCCCGGGATCTGCACGCCTGCCACCCGTGCTTCCTGCAGCACTCCGTAAGCGTGAGTGTCCGTGCAACAGACGACGGCGGTCACCCCGGACCGCTGCCACGCCGGCCATACGGCGGCGAACGCGGCGGCGGACGCACCGACGTCGATGGTGGTACTGATGATGTGGTCGGGCCCCACCGATATTCCGTGGGCCGCGGCCTCGTCCAGGAAGGCTTCGCGGCGGATGGCGAACGTGGCCGTGCCTGTCACGCTGTCCACGTAGGCCACCCGGCGGTGGCCCGACCCGGCCAAGTGCGCGGCCAGCTGGCGCGCGCCGTGCGCAACGTCCAGATTGACGGACGGGGCGTAGGCCTCCAGCCCCGGGGCATCGAGCAGGACCACGGGGCCGGCGGCGGAAAGTTCTTCCAGGAATTCGGCGTTGGGGGCACCCACCAGCAGCCCGGCCGGCCGGAGCGCCATCAGCTTCCGCACATCGCCGGCCTGCGGAAATTTACCCGCGTCGGTGACGGACAGCAGCAGCTGGTAATCAGCCCCGAGTGACTCCCGGACACCGGCGATCACCTTGGCGAAAAACGGGTTGGAGATATCCGGAGACACGAGGATAACGATGGAGCTGACACCTTTGGCCAGCGAGCTGCCGATTCCGTCCACCACGTACCCAAGCTCGGAAATGGCCTCCCGCACCCTGACGATATTGTCCTCAGAAACGCGGCCGGCGGTCTTGCCGTTGGCCACCAGGGAAACCGTCGCAGTCGAGACGCCGGCGCGGGCAGCGACCATGGCCGCCGTGATCCGCGCCGTGCGTCCAGGGTGCTGCACCTGCTCAACGGATTCCATACCCCGATCGTAGTAGACGGGGGACATAGAACCACACAGCAAGGTGTCAAGCGCTTGACGCGCAGCAACGTCAAGCGCTTGACGCGCGGCCCGGGCAGGTGCCATGATCGCACTGAATACTTTCGGCCACTGCCCCGGCAGGCCCCAATGACGTGGAGATTTAACGTGGAATCCAAACCGATGAAACCCGCCGCCAAGAAGATCATTCTTGACTGCGACCCCGGGCATGACGACGCCGTGGCCATCCTGCTCGCTCACGGCAACCCAAACATTGAACTGCTGGCTGTCACCACCGTTGTGGGCAACCAGACACTCGAAAAGGTCACCCGGAACGCGCTCGCCGTTGGGACCATCGCCGGGATCACCGGGGTGCCTTTTGCCGCCGGCTGCGGCCGGCCCCTGGTCCGCACCATCGAAACCGCACCGTCCATCCACGGCGAGACGGGCATGGACGGCCCCGCGCAGCCCGAGTCCACCATCGAACTGGACCCACGCCACGCCGTCGACGTCATCATCGACACCGTGATGGCCCACGAACCGGGCACCGTCACCCTCGTTCCCACCGGCGGCCTCACCAACATCGCGCTGGCAGCCCGCAAGGAACCGCGCATCGTGGAACGCGTCAAGGAAGTTGTCCTCATGGGCGGCGGCTACCACGTTGGCAACTGGAGCGCCGTGGCCGAATTCAACATCATCATCGACCCCGAGGCCGCCCATATCGTCTTCAACGAAAAATGGCCCGTGGTGATGGTGGGCCTGGACCTCACCCACCAGGCCCTGGCCACTCCGGACGTGGTGGAGAAGATTGCGGCCGTGGGTACCGGACCCGCCAGGTTCGTGATGGAACTGATGGAGTTCTTCACCCAGACCTACAAGGACGCCCAGGGCTTTGACTTCCCGCCCGTGCACGATCCCTGCGCCGTGGCCTACGTGATCGATCCCAGCATCGTCACCACCCGCAAGGTTCCGGTGGATATCGAACTGCAGGGCACACTGACGCTCGGCATGACCGTGGCCGACTTCCGCGCCCCCGCACCGGACGACTGCACCACCTCCGTGGCCGTTGACCTGGACCATGCCCGTTTCTGGGACCTCGTCACGGATGCCCTCGTGCGTATCGGCGAACCGGCCGTTCTTGAACCGGCCGTTCTTGAAGCAGCCAGGGGAGCCAAGTAAATGAACGCCACCCTCACCGAGGCAAAGACCAGCCGGGGCAACGTCACCGCCCTCATGGTCGCCCTGCTGGCCGCGTGCGTCGCCTTCCAGCTCAACGCCTCCATGCTCAGCCCCGCCCTGGTCACCATGGGCAAGGAACTGAACACCGATCAGGCCGTCATCGGCCTTTCCCAGACGTGGTTCTTCACCGCGGCCGCCCTGTTCTCCCTCTTCCTGCCCCGCCTGAGCGACATCATCGGACGCAAGAAGATCCTGATCGGCATGATGCTCCTGATGGCCGTCGGTTCCGTCATCGCGGCCATGGCCCCGGACGTTACCTGGCTCTTTGTGGGCCGCATCATCCAGGGCGTGAGCGGCCCCACGGTGCCGTTGTGCCTGATCATGCTGCGCTCCGCCGTCAGCAACCCGCGCAAATACGGGACGCTCATGGGCCTCATCACAGCGGTCAACGGCGGTGTGGCCGGCGTCGACTCCTTTGTGGGCGGCTACTTCGCCGAGCACTTCGGGTTCCGCAGTATCTTCTGGCTCATGGTGGTCCTGGTGCTCGTCGCCACGGCTCTGATCGCCTTCCTCGCCGGCGAGAGCAAGCCGGCCGCCGGCACCTCCATGGACTGGCTGGGCGTGTTCTTCATCGTCGTCGCCGTGGGTGCGCTGCTCACCGCCCTCAACGAGGGCTCCAAGCTGGTGGGCGGCTTCGCACCCGGCACCCTCCTGCTGGCCGTAGGACTGGTGGTGGTTGCCGCCGTCGCGTTCTACTGCTTCTGGACCGTGGAAAAGCGCGCCAAACAGCCCATGGTGGAAACGGTCCACCTGCGCCAGCGCTCCACCTGGGCGCCGCTGCTGACCACCACGCTGACCATGACCGGTATCTTCGCCGTCATCAACGGGATCGTGCCGGCCTATGTGCAGGCGGCTGACCCGGGATTCGGCATCGGCCCGACCGAAATGTCGCTGATCATCCTCACCCCGTACGCCCTGCTCGGCTGGCTGGTGGGTCCCATCAGCGGCAGGCTCGCGCCGGTGCTCGGCTACACCAAGGTCCTGCGCATCGGCATGCTGGGCAGCATCGCCGCCCTCGCCATCATCGCGTTCTTCGGCCTCAGCAGCCTGCCCATGATGATCGCCGGAACGGTCTTGCTGGGCATCATGTACGCCGGTACGGTCAACATCATGCTGAACGGACTCGGAGTTGTCCTCTCACCCGACGGAAACCCGGGATTCCTGCCCGGCATGAACGCGGGCGCCTTCAACCTGGGTGCCGGCCTGAGTTTCCTGGTGCTGCCCGCCGTGCTGGTGGCCACCTCGGCACTCGGGGACGCCAAAGCGTCCTACCTCACGGTGGTGGTGACGGGCCTGGTCATCACGGTGGCCGCGTTCGCCGCGTCGCTCCTCATCCCCAAGCCCGTCGAGGCTGAGGTGACCGAATGAGCGCCGCAACGGCCGGCTCCCAAGGCGGGATCGTCGTCGTCGGGTCCCTGAACGCGGACCTGACGATTTATTGCGAGCGGCTGCCGTTGCCCGGTGAGACGGTGCACGGCAACGGATTCGCCGTGAACCCGGGTGGTAAAAGCGCCAACCAGGCCGTCGCCGCCAGCCTGCTGGGCGGGGAGGTCAGCCTGGTCGGTGCCGTAGGGGTGGACGCCAATGGCGACATGCTCCTGTCCTCGGCTGCCGGCGCCGGGGTGGACGTGTCCGGCGTGCGGACCGCAACAACTGAGGCCACCGGCGTCGCCGTCATCGCCGTGGATTCCAGCGGTGAGAACAACATCATCGTCTCCGCCGGCGCCAACGGCACCCTCTCGCCGGCGGACGTCGCGGCCGCGGCGGAAACGTTCGACGGCGCCGCGGTGGTCTGTCTCTGCCTCGAGGTCAGCCTCGACACGGTTGAGGCCGCCGCCCGGGCAGGGCACGACGCGGGCGCCACAGTTCTGCTCAATCTCTCGCCTTACGCGGAGATCCGGCAGCAGCTGGCGGACCTGACCGACGTCCTGCTGGTCAACGCCCATGAGGCGTCGCTGTTCCTTGGCTCCGCCGCGATTCCCGGCAGCGACGCGGATGCCAGCGACTGGGAAGCGGCCAGGCTGCGCTTCGCCGAGCGGGGACTCCAGCGCGTACTGGTCACGCTGGGGGCCCACGGCTCCGTGGTGCTGGATTCGCTGGCTCCTTCCGGGCAGCAGCTGGTCCGGGTGGCACCCATCAAGGTCAAGGCCGTGGACACCACCGGCGCGGGCGACGCCTTCACGGGGGCGGTGGCCGCCCGCCTGGCAGCCGGCGCGCCGCTGGCTGACGCCGCCACCTTCGCCTCGATTGCCGCCGCGCTGGCCACCACCCGCAAGGGAACGCAGGCAGCCTATCCGGAGGTGGCGGACGTGGAGCGCGTGCTCGCTTCGGGTGTCCGCTCTCTGTGACGGACTGACGGACTGACGGAACGGCGATTCTTGTACCGCACGTTAGCGCCCGTTTCGTGGGTTCCCTGCGCTTTCGACGCTTTGCAACATCGTGTGCGCAGGGAACCCACGAAATGGGGCGTACCAGCTTCCTACTTCAGCACTACCGTCCTGTTTCCCTGCAGGATCACCCGGCCTTCGCAGTGCCATCGGACGGCATTACTGAGGGCCTTGCATTCGGTATCCCGTCCGGCCGCAACCAGGTCTTCCGGACCAAAGGTGTGGTCCACCTCCACTGTCTGCTGGGAGATGATTGGTCCCTCGTCGAGCTCTGCATTGACGTAGTGCGCGGTGGCGCCCACAGTCTTGACGCCGCGCGCGTAGGCCTGGTGATACGGCTTGGCGCCCTTGAAGCTGGGCAGGAACGAGTGGTGGATGTTGATGGCGCGCCCGTCCAGCTTGCGGGTGAGGTCGTCGCTGAGGACCTGCATGTAGCGGGCCAGCACCACCAGTTCCACGTCGAACCCGTCCACCAGTTCCAGCAGCCGGGCCTCGGCCGCCGGTTTGGTGCCGGCGGTGACCGGCACGTGGAAGAACGGGATGCCATGCCATTCCACCAGCGTCTGATGGTCCGTGTGGTTGGAGACCACGGCCGCCACGTCCACCGGCAGTTCGCCGCTCCTGGCGCGGAACAGCAGGTCGTTGAGGCAGTGCCCGAACTTGGACACCATAATCAGCACGCGGCGCTTGGAACCTTGCGGCTCAAGCCGCCAGCGCATCCCGAACCGGTCCGCCACCGGGCCGAAAGCGGCCCGCAGCGTATCCGCAGTGGAGGCGTCGCCGTCGGACGCAAAATGCACCCGCATGAAAAAGTGCCCCTCCGAGCGCTCGCCGAACTGCTTGCTGTCCACGATGTCGCAGCCGTGCTCCAGCAGGAAGCCGGAAACCGCGTGGACGATGCCGGGCTGCTCCGGGCAGTCGAGGGTCAGCACGTGTTCAACGGTGGTGACGGGCCGCGCAAGCGACGCCTCATCCTGGATAGCAGTCATGGCTAGCACTCGATCACGTTGACGGCGAGGCCTCCGCGGGAGGTCTCCTTATATTTGGTTTTCATGTCCGCTCCTGTCTCACGCATGGTTTTGATGGCCTTATCCAGCGACACCTTGTGGCTGCCGTCCCCGTGGAGGGAAAGGCGGGCGGCATTGATGGCTTTCACGCTGGCGATGGCGTTCCGTTCGATGCAGGGGATCTGCACCAGCCCGCCCACCGGATCGCAGGTCAGGCCGAGGTTGTGTTCGATGCCCACTTCGGCGGCGTTTTCCACCTGCTCCGGCGTGCCGCCGAGGACCTCACACAGGCCCGCGGCCGCCATGGAACAGGCCGAGCCCACCTCGCCCTGGCAGCCCACTTCGGCGCCGGAAATGGAGGCGTTGATCTTGAACAGGATTCCGACGGCGGCCGCGGCCAGCAGGAAGCGGACCACCCCGTCGTCGTTGGCTCCCGGAACAAACTTGATGTAGTAGTGCAGCACCGCCGGGACGATGCCGGCCGCGCCGTTGGTGGGTGCCGTGACGATTCGCCCGCCGGCGGCGTTCTCCTCGTTGACGGCAAGGGCGAACAGGTTCACCCATTCCATCGCCCGGAACGGGTCGGTGACGCCGGTGTCCGCGGTCAGGGTCTGGAACAACGACGGCGCCCGCCGCCTGACGTTCAGGCCGCCGGGAAGGATCCCTTCCGCGGCGCAGCCGTTGTCCACGCATTCGCGCATCACGGCCCAGAGTGCCAGCAGCTTTTCGCGGAGTTCCGCTTCGCTGCGCCACACCAGCTCGTTGGCGAGCATCACGTCGGAGATGGACATGCCTTCGCGGCTGCAGATGGCCAGGAGTTCGTCGGCGGTGGTGAAGGGGTAGGGGAGGACGGTGGCGTCGGCCACCACCCGGTCGCCGGCGTCGGCATCCCCGTCCACCACAAAGCCGCCGCCGATGGAATAGTAGCTGCGTTCGTTGAGGACGGCGCCGGTGTGGTCCAGCGCCCGGAAGGTCATACCGTTGGGGTGGGCGGGCAGGGACTTGCGGCGGTGCAGCACCACGTCCTCGTCCCAGTTGAAGTCCACCCGGTGGTCCCCGCAGATCCTGAGTTCGGCGTCGAGCGCGGCGGCGGCCACCTGGTCGTCGGCCGTGGCGGTGTCCACGGTTTCCGGGTCCAAGCCCTGCAGGCCCAGCACCACGGCCTTGTCGGAGCCGTGGCCCCGGCCGGTGGCACCGAGGGAGCCGAACAGTTCGGCCTGGACCCGGGTGGTGGAGCTCAGGTGTCCGCCGCCTTTGAGTCCGTCGGCGAAAAGCTTGGCCGCCCGCATCGGGCCCACCGTGTGTGACGACGAGGGCCCGATGCCAACGGAGAACAGGTCCAGGGCGCTGAGCGCCATCAGGGCACCTCGGGGGAAGCGAACTCCCTCATGGCGTCCAGGAGCCACCGGCCCAGGAAGTCCGCGAACGAGGCCCGGGGGAAGAGCCGGAAGCTCTCCTCGCCGGTTTTCTGCAGGACCACCGGGATGTTGCCGATCTCCGTGGACAGGGCGGTTCCCACGGTGAAGCTGCGCGGGTGCAGGTCCAGGGCGCAGCCCTTTTCCAGGGCCGCACGGGCCCGCGGGCCGGAAAGCTCGAACGTGGTGCGGTTCGCGGAGAGGTCCACCACCTGGCCCGGAGCCTCGCCCAGCGCGGCCACGAGGGAGCCGATGAGGTCACCGCCCAGGGAATCGTGGGCCTCTTCCGGTGCCACCACCAGGAACTCGGATGGTCCCAGCCAGAGGACGGTGACGCGGTCCGTGCCGCCCACGTCGCCGCAGCGTGCCGGCAGGCTGCCTGCAACGGCGGCGATCCGTGCGCCTTCCTCGGAGCGGGGGTCCACGCGGACGCCCGCCATGGTCTGGAACGGGCCCTCTTTCAGGACCACCGTCCCCTGGATGGAACCGGCCTCCAGGGCAGCGGCCAGGTGGGAGGCCGGGCTGCGGCGGATGTCCCGGAGTCCATTGATGCCATTGATTGCTGCTGTGTTAGCCATCTTTGCGGGTCCCTTCGGGGTCAAAAAGTACGGTTTCTGCCACAACAACGTCAACCAGCTGGTCGCCGGCGGCGGCCACGAGGGTCTCGCCGATGCGGTTGCGGCCATTCTTGATCAGTGCCAGCGCGAAGGACCTGCCCAACGCGGCGCTGTGGTAGCTCGAGGTCACGAAGCCCTGCATGGGCACGGGGCCGTAGGCGGGGTTCGTGGTGATCCCCTTCTCCACGAGCTGGGTGCCTTCGGGCAACCGGAACGTCCCGTCGACGGGCAGGACGCTGACCAGGTGCTTGCGGTCCGCGCGCTGGGCATCGGCCCGGGCGTAGGAGCGCTTGCCGATGAAGTCCTTGGCCTTCGACACCACCCATTCCATCCCCGCGTCCTGCGGGGTAACTGTCCCGTCGGTGTCCTGCCCAACGATCGGGTAGCCCTTCTCGGCGCGGAGGACGTGCATGGTTTCGGTGCCGTAGGGGGTGATGTTGAATTCGGCCCCTGCCGCGGCCACGGCTTCCCAGGTGTTCAGCCCGTACCAGGCGGGCACGTTGATCTCGTAGGCCAGTTCGCCGGAGAAGGAAATCCGGCAGACCCGCGCCCGGACGCCGGAGGCGAGGGTGGTTTCGCGGAACGTCATGAACGGGAAGGCCTCTGCTTCCAGCCCGCCGCCAGCTGCCAGGTCCGGCGCCAGTTTGGCCAGCACCGCCCGGGATTTGGGCCCGACGACGGCAATGGTGGACCACTGTTCGGTCACCGAGGTGCAGTGCACGTCCAGTTCCGGCCATTCGGTCTGCAGCCATTCCTCCAGCCAGTCCAGCACCTTCGCTGCGCCGCCGGTGGTGGTGGTCATGAAGAACCGGTCCTCATCGAGGCGAAGGGTCACGCCGTCGTCGAAAATCATGCCGTCCGCCATGCACATCACGCCGTAGCGGGCGGACCCCGGTGCGAGCTTCTTGAACGCGTTGGTGTAGATCCGGTTGAGGAACTCGCCGGCGTCCTTGCCCCGGATTTCGATCTTGCCGAGGGTGGTGGCGTCCATGAAACCCACGGAGTCGCGGACGGCGGCGCACTCGCGGAGCACCGCTTCATCCATCGCCTCCCCGTCCTGCGGGTAATACCAGGGCCGCTTCCACTGCCCCACGTCCTCGAACAGTGCCCCCTGCGCGACGTGCCACGGGTGGATGGAGGTCACGCGGGCGGGGTCGAACAGTTCTCCGCGCTGGCGTCCGGCGAGGGCCGCGAACGCCACCGGGGTGAACGGTGCCCGGTAGGTGGTGGTGCCGATGTCGCCGATGCCGCGGGACGCTTCGCCGGCCTGGCGGAGGGCGGCGGCGATGACGCCGATCGCGTTGACGCCGGAGGTTTTGCCCTGGTCGTTGGCGGTGCTGATGGAGGTGTAGCGCTTGATGTGCTCCACGGACCGCATCCCGGCCCCGGTGGAGCGCAGGACGTCGGCCACGGACTGGTCGC
Source organism: Pseudarthrobacter sp. Y6 (assembly GCF_050156205.1). Taxonomy (NCBI): domain Bacteria; kingdom Bacillati; phylum Actinomycetota; class Actinomycetes; order Micrococcales; family Micrococcaceae; genus Pseudarthrobacter; species Pseudarthrobacter sp. Y6. Next base: position 294,508 of record NZ_CP189574.1, read on the forward strand.
GCTGGAAGTCGACGAAGTGGTGGTGCCAGTCGTCCGGCGTGCCCGTCTGTCCGGGGACCAGCCAGAGCTGGCGGGTCGGGGCTGAAGCTGTCGGCTCACCGAGGACGAGAGGAACGACGACTCCGTCAGAATTTTCAGGCGTGAAGCCCGCCGCAATGGCGGCCGCCGCTCCGGCGGCGATGCCCTCGGCCAGGCAGTCCTCGAGTTCAAAGCTGCCGCGGCCGGAACCGGCATTCTGCTGGTTGGGGACCACGGTGCTCGGCACGAACGCTGCCAGGTCCTCGTCCCAGCGCAGCTTGCCCTGCCGCTGCGAGTGGAGGTGGACAAGCGGGCTCCAGCCGCCGGAGACTGCCAGCAGGTCGCAGGCGATCTGTTCGACGCCGGAGGTGAGTTCGCCGTCGTCGTTGATGCTGCGGACGGTGACGCCCTCCAGCCGGCCATCGGCGCTGACACCGGGGGCGGTGTTGGCCACCGCGCTGCCGATCAGCACCCGGGTGCCGGCTTCGACGGCGGCAGCAGCCACCGCACTCAGCGCTGGACGGGCGTCCACCACGGCCTGAACCCTGACGCCGGCGGCGCGCAGGTCCGCGGCGAGGGCGTAGGCGCTGTCGTTGGTGGTGCTGATGACCACGCGCTGCCCGGCGGCCACGGCGTAGCGGTTGAGGTAGCTGCGGACGGCCGAGGCGAGCATGATGCCGGGGCGGTCGTTGTTCTCGAAGACCAGGGGCCGTTCGTGGGCGCCGGGAGCCAGCACCACCTGATTAGCACGCACGTGCCAAATCCGCTGCCGGGAAACGCCGGGGGCGGCCGGGCTGGACAGGTGGTCGGTGCGGTTCTGGACCGCGATGACGTAGTTGGCATCGTAGGCGCCGAAGGCCGTGGTGCGGTTCAGGACGGTGCTTTCGGCTCCGGAAATGAGTTCGGCTTCGACGTCAGCCACCCACTCCAGAGCGGGCATGCCTTCGATGGCCTCGGCCAGTCCGGGCGCAGTGGATCCGGACAGGAGCGAGCCGCCCAGTTCGGGCTGGTCGTCCATCAGCATCACGCGGGCACCGGTGCGGACGGCTTCGCGGGCGGCGGCCAGGCCGGCGGGGCCGCCGCCGATCACCAGGACGTCGGTGTGCACGTACTTCTTGTCGTATTCGGCGCGGTCTTCCTCAGGGTCCAGGCGGCCCAGCCCGTTGAGCAGGTCCGCTTTCAGGCCGTCCACCAGGGTGACGGTGGTGGCGGGGAGCATGGACTCGGCCACGTGGCCCGGGAACCGTGCTTCGATCCTGACCAGTGCGTTGGCTTCCTCCACCCCGGCGGACATGATGCCGCGGGGCCGGTCCTCGTAGAGCGAATTACCGGCGGCGATCCTGCCATTGGCGAGCAGGGCGGAGGCGAGCGTGTCGCCGGGGTGTCCGGTGAATTCCTCGCCGTCCACAGTGAAGCGCCAGGAGATGGTGCGGTCGATGCGTCCGCCGGCGGCGAGGCGGGCGTTCTGGGAAGTCACTTGGTTGCTCCTTCCGGGGCGGTGATGCTGGTTGCAGCGGCCGTTGCCGGCCGGGGCGTACCCATCGGATAAATGGCCTGGATGTCGTACGTGACGGTGTCGCGGAGCATGTTGAACCACTGGCGGCAGCCGGTGCTGTGCAGCCAGCGCTCGGCGAAGGCGCCCTTGGTGTTGTCGCGGTAGAACAGGAACTCGGCCCATTCGCGGTCGTTCAGCCCGGTGGGGTTTTCCGGGTAGGGCACGTGGGCCTGGCCGCCGTAGTGGAACTCGGTCTCGTCGCGCGAGCCGCAGTTGGGGCAGGAAATAAGCAGCATGTGCGTCTTCTTTCTAGGGGACGACGGCTAGTGGGCGACGGCGGCTGCGCCGTGTTCATCGATCAGGGCACCGGTTTCGAAGCGTTCCAGCGCAAACGGCTGGTTCAGTTGGTGCGGGGTCCCGGTGGCGATGGTGTGCGCGAACGTCAGTCCCGCCGCGGGGGTTCCCTTGAAGCCGCCGGTGCCCCAGCCGCAGTTCACGAACATGTTCTCCACCGGGGAGAGGCCCACGATCGGCGAGGCATCCAGCGTGGTGTCCACGATCCCGCCCCAGGTCCGCAGCACGTGCGCCCGGGCGAAAATGGGGAACAGTTCGACGGCGGCGGCCATCTGGTGCTCGATCACGTGGAAGGAACCGCGCTGGCCGTAGCCGTTGTAGGAGTCCACGCCGGCGCCCATGACCAGCTCGCCCTTGTGGGCCTGGGAGACGTAGACGTGCACGTGGTTGGACATGACCACCGTGGGGTGCACGGGCTCGTGCAGTTCGGAGACCAGCGCCTGGAGCGGGTGCGACTGGATGGGGAGCCGGAAGCCGGCCATCTCCGCCAGGACCGAGCTGTGCCCGGCGGCGCACAGGCCCACCTTTTCGGTGTTGATGGTGCCGCGGTTGGTCTTGACGCCCACCACCCGGTTGCCGTCCTTGAGGAAGCCGGTGACTTCGCAGTTCTGGATGATGTCCACGCCCAGCTCGTCGCACTTGCGGGCGAAGGCCCAGGCCACATGGTCGTGCTTGGCGATGCCCGCGCGCGGCTGGTACGTGGCGCCCATGACGGGGTAGCGGATGTTGTCGCTGATGTTCAGGATGGGGCAGAGTTCCTTGACCTGGGCCGGGTCCAGCCATTCAGCGTCCACGCCGTTGAGCTTGTTGGCGCCCACTCGGCGGATGCTTTCGCGGACGTCGCCCAGGGTGTGGGCGAGGTTCATGACGCCGCGCTGGCTGAACAGGAAGTCGTACTCGAGCTCCTCCGGCAGGATCTCCCAGAGCTTGAGGGCGTGCTCGTAGATGGCCGCGCTCTCGTCCCAGAGGTAGTTGGAACGGATGATGGTGGTGTTCCGGGCCATGTTGCCGCCGGCCAGCCAGCCCTTTTCCAGGACGGCAATGTTGGTCATGCCGTGGTTCTTCGCCAGGAAGTAGGCGGTGGCCAGGCCGTGCCCGCCGCCGCCCACAATCACGGCGTCGTAGGAGGACTTAGGCTCCGGGTTCCGCCAGAGGAAATCCGGGTGTTCCGGAAGCTGGTCCGTGCTCACTGGGCTGCTCCAATCATTGCTGTTTCGAATGCGGCGATCTCGGCGCCGCTGTCGTCCTGGGAAAGATGCGCGTAAAGCGGGAACTGGTCGGCCAGGGCGGTGACCCGGGCGCGGAGTTCGACGGCGGTGTCGTCGCTGAGGGATGCACTGCTGCCGGTGCCGTCCCCGGGGTCGGTGTTGGTGCCGTTACCGGCCGCGGCGATGAGCGCCGTCGCGATGATGTCCGCTACCTCGGTGAATTCCACGGCGCCGAAGCCGCGGGTGGCGAGGGCAGGTGTGCCGATCCGGAGGCCGGAGGACACCATCGGCGGGCGGGGGTCGAACGGAACGGCGTTCCGGTTGACCGTGATGCCGATCCGGTGCAGGGCGTCCTCGGCCTGCTGGCCGTCCAGCTCCGAGTTCCGCAGGTCCACGAGGACCAGGTGCACGTCGGTGCCGCCGTTGACCACGGAGATGCCTGCCGCGGCCACGTCGTCGCGGAGGAGCCTCTCGGCGAGCAGCTTGGATCCCTGCAGGACGCGTTCCTGGCGTTCCTTGAATTCGGGGGTGCCGGCGAGTTTGAAAGCCACGGCCTTGGCCGCGATGACGTGCTCCAGCGGGCCGCCCTGCTGGCCGGGGAATACGGCGCTGTTGATCTTGCGGGCGTACTTTTCCTTGGCGAGGATGACTCCGCCGCGGGGGCCGCCGAGGGTCTTGTGCGTGGTGGTGGTGACGACGTCGGCGTAGGGCACCGGGTTGGGGTGCAGCCCTGCGGCCACCAGGCCGGCGAAGTGCGCCATGTCCACCATGAGGTAGGCGTCCACGAGGTCGGCGATCCGACGGAACTCGGCGAAGTCCAGCTGGCGGGAGTAGGCGGACCAGCCGGCGACGATCAGCTTCGGGCGGTGTTCCAGGGCCAGCGCCTCGACCTCGGCCATGTCCACCAGATGATCGTCTTTGCTCACGTGGTACGGGACCACGTTGTAGAGCTTGCCGGAGAAGTTGATGCGCATGCCGTGGGTGAGGTGGCCTCCATGTGCAAGGTCCAGACCCATGATGGTGTCGCCCGGGTTCAGCAGGGCGAACATGGCGGCGGCGTTCGCCTGCGCGCCCGAGTGCGGCTGGACATTGGCGAATTCCGCGCCGAACAGTGCCTTGACCCGGTCGATGGCCAGCTGCTCGATCACGTCAACGTGTTCGCAGCCGCCGTAGTAGCGCTTGCCGGGGTAGCCCTCGGCGTACTTGTTCGTCAGGACCGAGCCCTGCGCCTCCATCACGGCGGACGGGGCGAAATTCTCCGAGGCAATCATCTCCAGAGTTGACTGCTGGCGGCCCAGCTCATTATTAATGGCCTGCTGGACCTCGGGATCGACTGCGGAAAGTCGCTCGTTCAACTGCTCAACCACGGATGCTCCTTTGAAATACCACTGTTGTGATGACTGATATATCAGTGTGAGGTCAATGGTATGATTGAGGTCACACGAGAGTCAATAGCTGGAAGCAAAGTGGCACGGAGCTTCCGCTTGTAAGTCGGAACCTTAGTAGAGAAGAACGGAGCGGCCGCCTTGAAAGCACTTCCTGTCATGCCTCCCGCCGAGGACGAAGCGCCGTCCCAGGCGGAGGCCGCTTACCGGCAGCTGCGCGACAAGCTGATCATGCTGGAGATCCGGCCCGGTGAACCCATCAACGACGGGCAGCTGGCGGCCGAGCTTGGCTTCGGCCGGACCCCAGTGCGCGAGGCGATCAAGCGGCTGGAGGTGGACCACCTGGTGGTTTCCTATCCGCGGCGCGGAACTTTTGCCACCAATGTGGACTTCACCGAGCTGGCGGATGTCTCGGAGATCCGGGAATTGCTGGAGCCGCTGGCGGCGCGCCGGGCGGCCAAAAGGGCCAGCAGCGCGATGCGGCAGGAGCTCCTGGACGTCGCTGCCACCATTGCGACCCTGGATCCCAGCGCCGCGGAGTCCCGGGACCTCATGCGGTATGACCTGACTGTGCATCGGCTGATCTACAGGGCGGCTGCCAACCCCCATTTGGAAGACACGTTGATCCGCTACGACAACCTCGCGACGCGTATCTGGTGCCTGGTCCTGGACAAGGTTCCCTCGGTCAGCGGCCACATCACGGAGCACGTGGAGTTGCTCAAGGCGGTCGCTGAGGGCGACGCCGAGAAGGCAGGCGAGCTCGCCTTGCATCACGTCACCAGCTTTGAGGAAACCATCCGCAAGGTGCTGTAAAGCGTCCCGGTCGGTTGAGCCGCGGCCCGGGGATCGAGCTTTTCGAGATCTGATGATCGCTGCCCGCACCCATGTCAAGGAAACCTCGAAAATTCGCGGAATTAACAGCCGACACGGCACCCCAAACTCGTAGACGTTTCTATCCGGGCGTCGGCCCAGCGAGTCCTCGAATAGGCCCAGATCCCTGTAGCGGGGCGGACTTCAAGGGTCCAGGTACCCGGACGGGTGACGCGGTATCACAGAGTCCAATTCTGCAGATTCTGCAAAAGGATCACTTCTACTGGCACCCTGCGTATCAATGTTGGGCGTATTCGCTTCCAGAAGAGCTCGTCGCTGGGCAATGAAGGGCGTGCGACTCAGCACGTCGATCGGGAAGGCGGCCGCGGGAGGCACTGACCTGGTGTCGGCGGGACTCATTGATCTTGACAGCGCCAACGTGCGGCAGGCCAGACGGACACCGTGGGCGCTACCGGGGACCCCTGCTTGGGCCGATGGGTCCGCAGTGCCGATAAGGAGCCTTATGTAAAGTTGATAGTATGATAGGACATGAGCGCAGCCGAGTTAAGGCTAGCATTCCCCGCCCTAGCGAGTCCATGCCGGCTGTGTTGGAGGAGCAAGTTCGGAGATGAGAACGTCGTGGTGTCCTGTCATCTCACGGCAGCTCAACGCTCAATTGGATTGGCGTTTGATGAAGGACGCCATTCCCGGGACAGTGAAGGCGATGACTCCATGTTCGGGAGCGTAGACGAGGCCCTTCGCGATCAGGTTTGCGCGAATCGGGCCGAAACTTGCCGGACTACGTCCCAGGCGCGCTGCTATTTCCCCGGATGAGCTACCTTTGTCGCTGTCTTCGGCCATGGCCCTGAGGTAGTTCTGTTCGGCTCGGGTTGCCCGGTCCCATCGGGCGCGGAAGAATCCGCTGTCCAGGGCCTGCCCGGCCGTTAGCTGCACCGACGCGGGCGTCCTCGTATGTGATGCTCACGCCGGTGGCGGCGTTCCACGTGTCCTGTCCGAATTGTTGCAGGAAGTACGGGTAGCCAGCGCTTTCGTTGACGATTAGAGCGACGGCGGAGTCGTCCCACTCGACCCCATCCTCGGCTGCGGGCTTCGTCAATGCTTCCGAGGCGACGGGTCCGCGGAGTTCCTCGATTTTTTCGTAGTTGAACCGTTCGGCATAGGATTTCGCTTCCGCGAGGACTCTGGGCAGGCTCGGCAGGCCGGCAAAGGCGAAAAGTACACGCCAGTCATCTTGGGCGGCGGCGTGGGCGATGGCGCAAAGCGCTACTAGTTCGGCCTGATCAAGATCCTGAGCTTCGTCGATCAGGATGGCCAGGCCGACGTTCTCCTCCTCTGCAGCTAATGCCAGGTCGTGGATGAGCTTGCGGAGGTCGGTTTCGAGGACGCCAGTGTCCGCTCCTCCACCGGAGGCTCCTGCAAGGTCCAGACCGAAGTTCCAGGTTCCGCTCTGGTCATAAGATGCTTTGAAGCTGACGGCTGTCTTCAAGGCCTTGAGTAGTCGGCGCCCGGCCGACGGGCGTGCCAGATCGGCAAGAGGCGCGTGAAGGGCTTCTCCCAGCGCCCCGCGCAGTGCCTTGCCGGCGCCCGCTTCGACTTGTGCGACCAGCCAGTCCCGGTCGCTCGCGGACCGGCGGAAATCCGAGAGCAGAACTGTCTTGCCCACCCCCCTCAACCCGTAAAGAACGAAAGGCTGAGCCGTCCTACCTGCTTCAACACGTTCGATGGCAACCTGCCAATCCCGGCGGGGCTGGTCGCGTCCGACAAGGGCCGCCGGTTTTCGTCCTGCTCCGGGCGAGTAGGGATTCGATACAGGGTCCATGCAGCCTCACCTCTACGAATGACTAGCCAAATATATACAACTATAGCAAAACGATAGATATCGATAGATATCGGTAGATATTGCTAGTATTGGGCTGGACCACGCTGTCGCGGAGCCCCAACTTAGAGAAGGACAGGTTGTATGGTGCCAATAACCACTGGATGGCTGCTTACCGCACTCGGAAAACTCGGCGCGGCTTCGTCCAGTTCGTTGACGACGCTGCCGGCATCCGGGGCGTTCGCGGACTGCAATGTACACCAATGCGTCGTTGTTCCATGTCAATGGACCGGAGGACGTCAGGCCAACTATTCAGCGCACCGCCGGTGCATTCCCCGCGTTACGCAGTGCCAGAGCAATATGCCGCCGCCATATAGTGCAATTCCCCCACAGGAGCTGCCTGATGGCAGCCCCTGTTACACAGTCGCGCTGTGCCTACCGGCTGAGGCCGTTTTTACCTCGTTCACGCGATCTTCGGGCGACGGCCACAGCGGATAGCGGCGTCGGAGCCGTTCAGGACCGTGAGTTTAAGTCACTGACGTCACAAGCACCTTTATGTGTTGGCCCGAGACGGCGGCGGCAAAAGCTTCGGCGGCGCGATTAAGCGGGAATGTGGCTGTGATGAAGTCCCGAGGCTTAACCAGGCCCCGACGAATCATGGCGACGGCATCATCGAAGTCCTCCGCCAGGTAAGTGGCGGCCCCCTGTATCCGAATTTGCTGGTCCTGAATGATGTGAAGGGGAATGCTGACAGGACCGTGGGAGCAGTTCACCGTTGGCCATCCATGGCGGCTTTTAGATCAACACGAACGGTGGCGGCGGTTAGCGGTGTCTTGACCCCTGGGCGGCGTCTGTGGCGGGGACGTCGACCGCCCCTTCGCGTGCGCGGCTGAAGTAAGCGATCGCCGGTGACACGAGCAGATGAAGGACTTCCACGTCGTACCTGTAGCTTGCCCGTCATGCCCTAAGGCTATCCACCATCGCGATGACAGGTGCACTTGCCGGCTCGACTTCAGCCGCACGCCACACGGGCCGCCTGCACCACCGCCGCGTCCGTCACGTAATACGCCATTGGATCGGTTCCATTCCAGGCGCCCAGTGAGAAAGCGCGGGGTGCTGCGGGGGACGCTTTCTGCTTAGCGGACAGGTGCACGGCGTCCGTCCCGGAACGCTTTACGGCCGGAATGTCGGCAATCCTGAGCCCTCCGCCGGCCATCACCTGAAGGCGTCCGGCAGACCGCCGGGCCATCCGCGCGAGCGTGTCCAAGCCTTCGTGCACTGACGCGGACTGGCCGGAGCTCAGAACCCGGGTGAAGCCGAGGTCCACCAGTACGTCCACGGCTGCCACTGCATCAGGGGTCTGATCGATGGCGCGGTGGAACGTAAGCTGCGCCAGCGGGTTTGAGTTCCGCGCGGACTCAGCGAGGCGGCGCGTGGCGGGAATATCCAGTTCCCCGCCGGGCCTGAGTGCCCCAAGCACCACCCCGTGTGCCCCCTGAATCAGCAGGCTGCGGATCTCGCGCTCCATGGTGTCCAGCTCAGCGGAGGAGTAGCTGAAATCTCCGGGTCGGCAGCGGATGAGCGGATGAATCTCCAGCCTGCCGTCAACCTGTTCCGCGGCCGCCTCCATCAGGCCCTGGGACGGCGTGATGCCGCCGAGCTCCAGGCTGCTGCACAGCTCGATCCGGTCGGCACCCTCAGCGGCGGCAATCCCCGCACCCTCGGCACTGACCACGGCAATTTCAAGTTTCACGGAAAGCTCCTGTGGAAGGGCGGTCAGTCGCGGCGGCCCACCCGGTCAGTATCGAGTCCGAGTATCAGGCCAAAGAAACCATTGCTTATTGAATGTTAGTATAGTTTACTAACATTCATGAACGAATCTCCAGGTGTTCGCACAGCCGGCTCGGCTAGTGGCATCCTTCCCTCCGATGGCCGCGCACGCAACCTTTCACTGGTGCGCCAGACCCTGCACTCCTCCGGCCCCATGAGCCGTGCGGATCTTTCACGGGCTCTCGGCCTGACCCGCGTGACCGTTTCGGACCTCGTCGCCGATCTGATGGAACGCGGCCACGTGGTGGAGCTGGGCCAGTCCGAGAAGGGCCGCCCGGGCAAACCGGCCATCCTGGTGGACCTCAACCGCCGCGGGCTGCAGATCATCGGTATGGACCTGGCGGAAAACGGCGTACTGCGCGCCGCCGTGCTGGACCTTGACGGCAACATCGTGGACCGGCTCGAGCGTTCCATCGGACCGGAAACTGGCGACGCCGTGGTCAGCCAGGTCCTCCGGCTCGCCGCCGACGCCGTGGAGCTGGCCACCGCCCCGCTCCTGGGCATCGGCATCGGAACCCCGGGCATCGTCAACCCTGATGGCGTCGTAGTCGAGGCCTCCAACCTGGGCTGGAAGAACGTGCGTCTCCGGGACCTGCTGCAGCAGCACACTGGCCTGCCGGTGCTGGTGTCCAACGACGCCGACGCCGCTGTCCACGCGGAGTGCACCTTCGGGGACGGCAGTGACGACATGATCCTGGTGAAGATCGGCCGCGGCGTCGGCTCCGGGCTGATCGTGGGTGGCCGGCGTGTCCGGGGCGCGCACTCCGGCGCAGGCGAGATTGGCCACGTCACTGTCGGCACCGACGGCGGGGCCATGTGCAACTGCGGAAAGACCGGCTGCCTGGAAACCTGGATGTCCGTCCCCAACCTGGAGCGGAAGATGGCCGAAGCGGCCGCAAGCCCCGAACCGGAGGCTGCAGCCGACGCTTTGTTCCGTGAAGCGGGCGAACGGCTCGCCGTCGCACTGGCACCGGTAGTCGGCGCCCTCGACCTCTCGGAGGTGGTCCTAAGCGGACCGCCGCACCTGCTGGACGGGCAGCTGCTCGAGTCTGTCGAGGCGACCTTGCTCTCACGGCTGCTGAAGCAGGACCCGGCGCCGGTGTCCGTCCGGCTGGCGGACGATGCCCCCGACATCGTCCTGCGGGGAACCTCCGTGCTGGTGCTCTGGAACCAGTTGGGCGTTGCCTGATGGGACCGATACTGACCGGACCCGCGTCATGAGGCTCGGACTGGATATCGGCGGAACCAAAACAGCCGCCGTGATACTGCACGACGACGGCTCGCTGGCGGCCCTTCGCACCGCACCTTCCGGCTACGGCGGGGACGAAGTGGTCCGGGTGGCCGCAGCCCTGGCCGGGGACGCCATGTCCGAGGCCGGTTGTGAACGGCTGGACTCCATAGGGGCGTGCATGCCCGGTCTGGTGGATCCGTCCACCGGCGTGGTCCTCCACGCCGTGAATCTGGGCGTGGAAACCCTCAACCTGGCGGGTGAGCTGGAGGAATTGCTCGGATCTCCTGTCGCCGTCGAGAACGATGTGAAGGCCGCAGCCCTCGGAGCCCACGGCGCCCTCACGGCCCGAACTGCCCATCGACCGGCGACCTGTGGTTCCGGTCGGAATGAGACCCTCGCGTACCTGAACCTCGGCACCGGCCTGGCCGCCGGCGTCGTCCGGAACGGCAGCGTGCTGCGCGGACCAGACGGCATGCTGGGCGAAATCGGCCACCTGCCGGTAGGTGGGGACGTCCCCTGCGTCTGCGGCCAGGTGGGTTGCCTGGAAACCCTCGCGTCCGGGTCTGCGCTCGCCCGGATGTGGACTCCGCCGCCGGGCGGCGGACGGGATCCCTTCGCGGCAGCGCTCGCCGGCGACGAACAGGCCCGCTCAGCGGCTGCGGTGTTGTGCAGCGGCGTCGCCCTGGCGATCCAGGTCCTCGTGCTGTCCACGGGCGCCGACCGCATCATCATCGGCGGAGGCCTCGCCGCCTTGGGACCGTCCCTGCTGAATGGCATCCGGTCCGAACTCAAACACCGTGCCGAGAAGTCCCAGTTTCTCGAGTCCCTTGGGCTCCCAGGTCGCTTTGAGCTGCTCCCGTCGGACATTCCGCTGGCCGCGCTGGGCGCCGCGGCGCTGTCGCGGCAGATAAAAACCCCTCACGAAGCCCTCACCTGAACGTCCTGGCTGTCGGAATGCCAGGCCGTCCCGCACATTACAACCGGTTATCCCACTTTTCCAATGGAGGAATTTTGAAAATCGCACGCACCGCCGCGGCAGTCGCCCTGGCCGCCCTCGCACTGACATCCTGCGCCCCGCCCACCTCGGACAACGCCGTCTCGTCCTCGGATGAGCAGACCGGAACCGTCCGCGTGTGGCTGTTCTCCGAAGTCAACCAGGACCCAAAGTCCGCCGTGGTCAACGAGGCCGTCGCCGAGTTCGAGGCAGCCCACAGCGGCGCCAAGATCGACGTCCAGTACATCCCCGTTGACAGCCGGGCCGAACGCTTCAAGGCCGCCTTCAACGATCCCTCCAGCGCCCCGGACGTCGCCGAATTCGGCAACACCGACCTGGCGAGCTACGTGGCGTCCGGCGGCCTGGCCAATGTCACTGAAGACATCAAGGCCTGGGACGAGGCCAGGGACCTGGACAGCAAGATCCTGGTGTCCCGTCTCAACCAAGTTGAATCAGATCGCCCCCGGGATTACGCGATTTTGTGCAATTAAAGTGAGACAAGGTGGCACGATTTGTCTCACTTTAGTTGTCTCAAACCGTCGAATCCTGACCAGATGACCGCGTCTGCTTCTTGGACTAATGATGGGTACGACGCCGTTGTTTCAAGCTCCTGGCATCTCCGGAATGCCGGCAGCGTCCCGCTGCCCGCATTCCTTTGAGCCCACCCTTGACAGTGTCGTAGATCACAGTGTTATCTTGGATAAGAATCTGCTAATGCGCATTTGCAGGTTGATTCGATAGGCAAACGGACGGTTTCAGGGAGGGAAGAACCACCGTATGGACTACCCGAAAGCCCGGCGCATCACTCAGCGCCACATCGCGGAACGCGCCGCCGTCAGCCAATCGGTGGTTTCCCTTGTCCTTAATGGCAAGGCGGATGCCATCAGCCGCATTCCCAAGGGAACGAGAGACCGCGTCATGGCCGTCATCCGGGAGACCGGCTACGTGGCCGATCCGGCAGCACGTCGGCTGGCTGGAGTCGGAAACAAGATCTTTGGTGTTTTCACTTATGAGCCCGCCTTCGCGGATAACTCCACCGATTTCTATACGCCGCTCCTTCTTGGTATCGAGGCCAAAGCGGAGGAGCTGGGCTGCGACCTGTTGATGTTCACCAGCGCTCCGGTTGAAAATGGACGCCGGCGGATTTTTCACGAGAACAACCGGCTTGCCTTGGCTGACGGGTGCCTTCTGCTCGGACGGGAGATGGCCCACGACGACCTCCTGCGGCTTGTCGAAAGCCGGCTTCCATTTGTCGCTGTAGGCCGACGCGATGTCGAGGGAGTGCCCTACGTCGGCGTCGACTATGTTGCGGCAACGTCAGAGCTCGCACGCCGGGCTCGCGAATTGGGACATGAGCGTTTCTACTATCTTCATTTCGACAGTCCTGCCGAATCGGTTCGCGACCGCAAACGAGCCATGGACGATCTGCGGGCCCTTCCCTTTGTTGAGGTTGCCATCCGGGCGAGCGACGGGACAGATATCGCCGCGGACTGGGCAGCGATCCGGGAATTCAGACCGACCGTGCTGTTCGTGGACAGGGCGGAGCGGGCGGAGTCCCTGTACCGGCTGGCCACAGAAGCCGGCCTCGCGATCCCCGGGGATTTGTCGATGGTGGTCCTCGAAGAAACGTCTCAGGCGGATGGCCGTGGCGTTGATTTTACAAGACTTAGCCCACCGAGGGGCCTCCTTGGCTCGAGCGCCGTCGGGCTGCTCGGCCGGATCCTCTCCAGCAACGACAACCCCAGTGGGTCTGAATTGCGCACGCTCCTTGATTGCGAGGTCAAGGACGGCGCAACGCTGGCCGTACCTAACAAAGGAAACGTTCTGTGAATCATCTTGAAACCGAGGTTCTGATCGTCGGCGGTGGCCTTGGCGGTGTCGCTGCTGCCTTGGCTGCGCTCAAGGCCGGACGCAAGGTAGTGCTCACGGAGCAATACCCTTGGCTGGGTGGGCAGTTGACCAGCCAGGCCGTTCCGCCGGATGAGCATACGTGGGTCGAGCAATTCGGTGTCACAGCCTCCTACCGGACGCTGCGCGACGGCATCCGCGACTACTACCGGGCCGCAGTCCCTGCTTTTCGTGATGGCGCCCACCGTGCCCTGGGCCACCGAGACGCCCTCATGGCCCAGGATCATGGTGATCTGGTCCCTCCCGGCCATGCCTTTCTCGCGTCCAAAAACGCGCTCCACTTCCAGGGTCAGCTTCTCGTGGCGGACCTGTGTCGGGGTCGGTTCCTTCGGCATCGTCCATCGGTAATACGAGGATCTGGGGACCCCCAGCTGCCGGCACATCCAGTCGATCTTGTAGTTGGCCTTCTCCTGCCGGATAAACGCGTAGTAGTCGTCTATCGTTGCTTCGCGGCGAAGAAGGCGCTGACTTTTCCCAGGAATTCTAGTTCCCGTTTCAGCTCGGCGTTCTCGGCCTGCAGCGCCTTGTACTTCGCCCACTCCACCGGACCCGGCTCATCGGCGGCGACCTCCGGATGCTCTTCCTTCCAGACCCGCACCCAATTCCCCAACGTCCCTTCATTGACCCCTATATCGGCCGCGACCTGGACAACAGGACGGCCCGAGGAAACCACCAACTCAACGGCCTCTGCCTTGAACTCCGGGCTGTATTTACGACGGCTAGACATGAAACAGATTCTCCTAAACCCTGTCTCAAATCACCATACGGGCGCAACCGTAACCCTGACCCCCGCAGCCTGACTTCCAATCTTCACGATCCTCGCCCCCGGATACCCCCACCCGCGCCAACCACAGGCACCTCACCTCATTTTCGGACTTGGGGACTGCTGGCGGCGCCGCAGCCAGCGTCGGGGGATCGAGACTCAGGCCGTGAAGGCAAGATCCTCAACGCGCACCGGGAACCGCAGTGGTTCGCCACGGGAAAGCCGTTGTGCTTCTTCCACTGCACTAACCGCCAGCCGTTCGAGTTCAGTGCCCAGAGACCCTGCCATATGCGGCGTGAGCAACACATTTGGCAGCTTGTAAAAGCCTGAATCGGGCGGCAGCACCCAGGGCGTGGTGACGTCCAGCACCGCGTAAAGATCACCCTGCTCCAGTCTGGTCAGTAACGCATCCTGATCCACCAGTTCACCGCGGGAAGTGTTAATGAACGTTGTTCCCGTCCGGAAACGGGCGATCAACCCGGCGTTGATCATACTCACCGTCGTGGGAAGTGATGGGGCGTGCAGCGACACAATGTCGCTGGTCTCCGCAAGTTCTTCCAGGGATACCAGGCCGACTCCGAGTTCGGCCGCTTCAGTCGCGCTCAGGAAAGGATCGGCCACCACAATTTCCAGCTCAAACGGACGCAGCAACCGGATGACATGCCGGCCTATCTTGGATGCGCCGACGACTCCGATGCGCTTGCCGTAGTTCCCCATATCCGGAAACAGTTGTTCAGGAACGACTTCTGCCTTGACCGTGTGCAAGGTACGTGCGGTCTGAAGGACCCCTTTGTTGGCCAGCAGAATCATCGCGAGGGTGAATTCGGCCACCGGTATGGCGTTGGCGTCGGCCGCGTTGCTGACCTGGATGCCGCGCGACCAGCAGGCATCGCCCACGTGGTGTTTCACGCTGCCGCCGGCATGAAGTATGTAACGCAGCCGCGGCGCAATGTCCAGAACTTCCTGGCCCACAGGCGGGCAACCCCAGCCGGTGATCAGCACATCGGTTTCGGCTAGAATTGCTTTGGCGCCGGCCTCATGGAAATCGCCAATGGGGCTGGTGCTCAACAACCGGAGTCCCGCGCCCAACGATTCGAGTTGCCGGGTGGTGAAGAGCCTGTCCGCGACGTCGCCGGGCATGGCCAGGGCAACGTTCAACGGCGTGCGGTGGAAGCTCATTTGACACTTCCCGCGGTCAGTCCGGACTTCCAGAAGCGCTGCAACATGATGAAAGCAATCAGCAGGGGGATAACCGACAGCAACGATCCCGTAATAACCAGGGACACAAACTCAGGCTGTGGGATGGAGTAACCCTGCCAGATGGAGATGCCAACGCTGACCGGGAGCAGCTTCTGGTCCTGAAGCATGACCAGGGGCAGCATGAAGTTGTTCCACACACCAACGAATTGGAACAGCCCGATGGTGATAAAGCCCGGCATCATCATCGGCAGACCCAGCGAGAAGAAAGACCGGATGGGCCCGGCGCCGTCCACACGTGCTGCTTCCAGGGTTTCGTTGGGTACGTAGGCCGACGCGTAGACCCTGGCCAGGTAGACGCCAAACGGGTTGCAGATCACCGGGATCAGGATGGACCAGATGGTGTTGGTGGCGCCAACCACTGATGCCAGCAGGTACATCGGCAGCACGGTCGCGGTGTTCGGAATCAGCACGCCCACAAGAACCACGCCAAAGAGGGAGTTCTTGCCGCGGAAATTGAACTTGTCGAATGCATAGCCGGCCATCACCGAGATGAGTCCGCCGAAAATGGCACCGAACCCTGCATAGAAGACGGAATTCCACATCCAGGTCAGGAAGACCCCGCCATCCTGGGCCAGGACGGCGGAAATGTTCTCGAAAAGGGCGAACTGCGTGACTGAAAACGCGTTCGAGGAATAGAGTTCCGACGTCGTCTTGGTGGAGGCGGAGAACAGCCAAAGTACAGGCAGCACCATGTAGGCACAGCCGATGATCAGGAGTGCATTGACGGTGAAAACGCTGCCGATGCCGCCGTTCTTTGCCCAGTGCTTCCGCCTGGCCAATTTCGGCGCTTTGTCCGGGTAGGTGCGCGGAAAGGTATCTGTGCTCATGACTTATTTGTCCTTGCGGTGAATCGGGTGACCACCCAGGACATGACGGCGGCGATCAGCGCGATGATGATCGATGCAGCGGCTGCCTGGTTGAGATTGTGCCTGTTGAAGGCCGCATCATAGGCCCACAGATTGGGGACCCAGGTGCCGGTGACGGAGGCCGTTGCCTTCGCCACGATCGACGGTTCGGTGAAGAGCTGAAGCGTTCCGATGATGGTGAACAGCATGATGACCCCCAGGGCCGGCAGGACCAGTGGGAACTTGACGCTGAGGGCTGTGCGGATTTCGCTGGCGCCGTCAACGCGGGCTGCCTCCAGGATTTCCCGCGGCACCGCCTGCAGGGCGGTGAACAGGATGATCACGTTGTAGCCAGTCCACTCCCACACTGCGATGTTGACGATTGACGGAAGAACGTAGTGGACATCGAGGAAATTGACTTGAATGCCTCCCGATGCCAGCGCCGAGACCAAGGGGCTGACGCCTGGGCTGTAAAGGTAGGACCAGATGAGTGCCGCGATGACGCCGGGAACGGCGTGTGGCAGAAACACCAGGAGCTGGAAGAGCTTGCGGGCGCGTGCTACGGCAGCGTCCAACAACAAGGCGAAAATGATTGCCCCGCCCACCATGCAGGGGATATAGATGGCGCAGTAGAGCACCAGCCGGCCAAGGCCTTCAACGAATGTCTCGGACTGAAGAACCTGGACATAGTTTTCCAGACCCACAAACGAGGTCTTGGCTTCTCCGAAGCCCAGACCGGATTTCTGCTGGGCATAGAAGCTCAGAACGATTGCGTAGACCACGGGAGTAACCATGGCCAGGGTGAAGACCGTAAAGAACGGTATGAGGAAAAGCGAAGCAGCTCTTCCACCCGTTCCGGAGGTGGCCCGACTTTTGGTGCGTGCGGCTGTGAGGACGGCTTGATTTGCCATAGAAATCTCCTAAGAAACGGGGCGGCCCCGATACAGGCCGCCCCGTCGGTGGAACCTACTCCTTGACGGAAAGGCCGTTCTGCTTGAGTCCGGCCACGGTGGCCTTCTGTGCCGAGTCAAGAGCGCTCTCGACTGTGCCCCCGGTCGCCAGCTTGCCGAAAGAATCCTTCAGCGCCGTGTTGGTGATGTCCCAGTTCGGGCCCCATTGCCAGCCCGGTGTGATGGATGCGTAGGCCTTGTCGAAGACCGCATAGATGTCGTTGCCGAAGTAGCTGGCGTTGTAGGTCTTCTTGGCAACGTCCGTCAGACCCGGGTAGGCGAGGAAGGCGGAACCGTTGTTGCCTCGGGCTGCAACAGCTGCTTCATTGGTAGAGAGGAACTCGATGAACCTGGCCGCAGCGGCGGGGTTCTTGCTGCTCTTGGTGATGTTGAAGCTCGAGCCGCCATAGAAGGCACCGCCCGGCTGGCCCCAGTTGGGAACCTCCGCGGCAATCCACTTACCTTGCTGGCCCGAGGCTTCGGTCCGTTTCTGGATGCCGGGTGCACTCCAGCTAGCACCGAGGACGCCTCCTACCGTGCCGCTGGCGAGGTCTGCGGTCCACTCATCGCTGAAGGCGTTTTCAACCTTGACAATCTTTTGGTCAATGAGCTTCTGCCAGTAGGTGGAAACCTTCTTGCTCGCGTCATCGGAAATCCCGACCTTCCAGCTGTCGCCTTCCGTGCCGAACCAATTGGCGCCGGCCTGCCAGGACAGCGCAGCGGTCAGAGCCGGATCGTTGGGGTTGAAGCTGGCGAGGAAGGCGCTGGGGTCGGCGGCCTTGAGTTTCTTGCCGGCCGCTTCGAACTCGTCCCAGGTCTTGGGGATCGACACGCCAGCCTTGTCCAGCATGTCCTTTCGATACCACATGATCATGGGTGCGGCGTCGTATGGCAGGGCGTAGGTCTTGTCACCGAACTGGATGAGGTGACGGATCTGATCCGAGAGCTTGTCGACAGTGTTGGCTTTGTTGATCAGGCCATCCAGCGGCTGGATCTGGCCGTTGCTGACAAACTGCGGGAGCTGCGGGTACTCGATTGTGGCAACGTCGGGTCCGTTGCCGGCCGTGATGGCAGTGGAAAGCTTGGCGTAACCACCTCCGCCGCCGTTCGGGATGGTCTCGAAGGTGACCTTGATCTTGTCCTGGCTGGCGTTGAAGGCCGCGGCCACCTTGTCCATTCCGGCCATAGAGGACCAGAAGGTGATGGTGCCTGTGGGATCGGTCGTGGGGGTGGGCGTGGACGGTGCTGCGGTGGGGCCGCTGCCGCAACCGGCCAAAAGGGCTGCGGTGGCGGCCAGGCTGGCTGCCCCCAGCAAGAGTTGGCGACGCTTCATTGTGTTCTCCTTTGAAATTCACGATGCGAAGTCGTGGTGCACTCCGGGCCACCCGGACTGTCCACAATGAAAGCGACAATTGTGAATATCTTCAACGTTTCGAACTTAAACGAACACGCCCAAGCCAAGACTGTTAGCTGCGGGTTGAATCCCGGATGACAAGGGTGGGCGACAGGTTCACACGCTGCAGCGCGCCCCCGGGACGCCGGACAATGCGGTTGAGGCACATCGTCAGCGCCTGGTGGCCCACGTCATACTTGGGCGGTGCCACGGCGCTCAGGGGAATAGCGCCGAGGGCGGCGATTTCGTCGTCGTAAGCGACGATTGCCAGATCTTCGGGAACCCTGATCCCCCGTTCCTGGCATGAATTGGCAAACTGCAGCGCGTCCTCGTCATTGTGGACGATCGCGGCAGTGAGCCGGTTTTCAACGCACCAGTCCAAAATGCGGTCAATCATTTGCCGCCGCCCTTGGGGATCGCTTTGGGCGCGGGAAATCTTGTCCACCATGCCCTCATCCTGAGGAATGCCGGCACGCTTCATAGCCAGAAAGTACCCCTCACTCAAGCGGGAGGCGGTGGGGCTTCCTTCCCGAATGCAGAGTGTAATCCGCTGGTGTCCGAGCGAGAGGAGGTGGTTCACGGCGATCTCCGCTCCGCGGACATGGTCGCTGCGAACGGACTCCAGGCTGCCGTCGTCGAGGGCATCCTCGATGGAACGCTCGACCACCACCACGGGCACGTCAGCATTGGCCAGCAGCAACAAGGTTTCGCTGCCGGCCAGAGTCTCGTCGCTCGGGGTAACCATGAGGCCGTCCACACCGCTGTCCAACAGGCGGCGGATCTGGCGGCGCTCCTCCGGGCCCGAATAATTGGAAATCCCCAGCACCAGCCGGACGCCCGACTCCCGGGCAGCAGCCTCCGCTCCCCGGATGATTCCGGGGAAATAGTATGAGGCTGACGGAACCACCATGCCGATGGTGGCCAGCGGATGCCTCGATCCGGAGCGCCAGGAGCCGCCCGCCATGGAGTTGCCGGACGCCCGGCCTGCGCCGCTGGGTCCGGCCGGCCCACCCATCGTTGCACCACCGTGGACACGGTGCAGCAATCCCTTGGAATCCAGAGCCGCCAGATCACGCCGGACTGTCATGCCCGAAATTCCCATCCTCGCGGCAAATTCCGTGACGTTCAGCGAGCCGCGCAGCGCCAGTTCCCTGAGAATTACTTCGTGGCGATCCTCGGACAACATGCCTGGCCCCCGTTGGAGTTAGTTCAAAAGTGTTCAATTCGGTCATTATGAACTAGAACGGACATATCGTGTGGAGTCAAGATGTCTAAACATAAATGTGCAGAACGGCCGGAAGCGGCCCATCCCCAAAGCCCGGACCCGGGGCGTCACGGCGGCGCCCCGGCTGGTGGCTTTTTGATGCCGCCACCGGACTATGAGCGGAGTCCCATTACCGGCTGGACCCGGGACCACTGGGTGGCCTTCGCTGACCAGCAGCTGCTGGCTGTCCGCCCGTACGTGTCCACCACGAGGTCCCTTATCTCACTGCCCGGGAAGCCGTCCTGGTCAGGATCGTTGTCGGACGGCATGGAAGGATTCGCCCGGACCTTTATGCTCGCCGCGTTCCGGGTGGCAGGGGCTGACGGAGCCGATCCCCACCGGCACCTTGAGGTCTACCGGGCCGGATTGCTGGCAGGTACAAATCCGGAGAGTCCACAGGCCTGGCTGCCTATCGAGGACCGGAAGCAGCCAATGGTGGAGGCGGCCTCCGTGGTGTTGGCGCTGCAGCTGACAAAACCATGGCTGTGGGACACGCTGAGTGGACGGGAGCACGCCCAGGTGGCCGCCTGGCTCCAAGGTTCGTCCACAAGTGTGAGTGTGGACAACAACTGGGTGCTCTTCCAGCTCCTCATCGCGGAGTTTCTTGCTGGGGCGGGATTCGAACACAATGAAGCGCACATCGAGCAGGCTCTCCTCCGCCTGGAGGAGTGGTACGTCGACGGCGGCTGGTACCGCGACGGGGACAACGGCGGCACCGGCGATTTCTTCGACTACTACTGCGGCTGGGCAATGCACCTGTACGCAATCCTGTGGTCCACCTTCGCTTCAGGACGGCACCCTGATGCCCCTGCCCTGAATCACCTCTTCACCGGCCGTCTCGCCGAATTCCTTAAGGATCATGTCCTATTCTTCGGCGGCAACGGAGCCCCTGTATTCCAGGGCCGCTCACTTATCTACCGGTATGCAGCTGTCGCACCCCTGTTCCTTGGCGCAGCCCGTGAGTGCAGCCCCCTCAGCCCCGGCCAGACCCGGAGGATCGCCAGCGGCGCCGCCAAGTATTTCCTCGACGGCGGAGCGTATCCGGGAGGCCTGCCAACTCTTGGCTGGTTCGGCTCATTCGAACCCATGACGCAGGAGTATTCCGGTCCGGCGTCGCCGTACTGGAGCAGCAAGGCTTTCGTCGGACTCCTGTTGCCGGCCACTCACCCCGTTTGGACCGCCGTCGAGGAACCGGCGCCGGTGGAAACCGCCGATCACGTGCAGTTCAGTGCGGCGCCCAATTATCTGCTGCACTCCACGGCCAGCGACGGCATTACACGCCTTCTTAACCACGGCAGCGACAAATACTATGGCCCCGGCCCGGACGATCCCCAGTACCGAAGACTGGCTTACTCCAGTCACACGGCACCGCTGTTCACCGACGGGCCGGTTGATAACCACTTCGCAGTCATGAACGAAGCTGGATTGCCGAGCCGCCGTTCCCGGATTCACAGGCTGCGGGCGGAAGGCAGGCAGGCCGCCAGCTTCTACCGCCCCGTATGGTCCGACGCGGAGGATGAGGCCGATTCACCCTGGCGGGTGGCCACGGGCACAACGGCGGCGGCCGGCTACGAGCTGCGGGTGCACGTGGTTGACTCCGGTGCGGGGACCCGAGGCGTCACGCTGGCCATCCGCGAGGGCGGCTACCCGCTGGCTGATTCCCGGCCTCTCAAGGCAATGGTTACCCGTACGAACAAACGGGACGATGATCCGGAGCCACTAAGTGCGCCCGGTGTGCTTCTGGAACGCGAGGGGCTCAAGACTGGCATATGGCCGCTGGCAGGATACTCGGGGGCCGGGGACATGCATTTTGAAGGTGTGTCGCCATTGGGGGACCACGCGGCCTGCGGGTACCTGGATGGCAGCTTCACGGGGTCACGGAGCTGCTTCGCGTCCCTGATCTATTTGGGCGTCGGTGAGCCGGAGCTCTTTCCCATGGCCTTCGACATGCGCTACGACGGAACGCGGGTAAGTGCCGCAGCCACTCTGTCTGGAAACCACCCGGCCCCAGTGCCCCTTATTCTGAGGCTATCCTTCGGCTTTTAACCTGCCGCAGGCAACCGGGATAGCGGATCAGGCGCATCTCGCATTGTTGCGACGCCCAGTTCAAATAATCTGTCTCAGTTTTAGCTGGTGGCTTTGATTGCCGGGGTGGGCCGGCCGGCCTCAGCCTCTTTGTGGACGGGCAAACGTGGCCACTGTTCCGCCGGGCACCGACGGTGTCAGCAACGGTCCACTGTCAGTGGGACGCGCCAAATGCGGCGGCCAGCTCGGCGATTTCTGGAGCGGCTCCATCGACGAAGTCTGCGCCCTGGACACCGCCATCACCGGGGACGAGGTGGCAGCGTGTACAACGGCGACGACAGTAAGTGCCGCGCTGAGAGGCCGCCGGTTGGCTAGGATCACCGTCGGTAGTGGTTTGGCTGTTTGATGCTCCGACCACGAGGATTGTTGATTCCGAAGGGCTCGCACCGGTTTTCCGTGAGTAGACGTTTGCGGTCCCGAGGGATGCTCGGTATGGCCTGGAGGGCCCGGGGGACCTTGGCAACGCCGTGACGGGCACTGGCTTCTTTGCTCGGGCCGGGGGTTGCTGCCCCGGTTTGGGTGCGGTAGGTGAAGAGTTTGAGCAGGTTGTGGCAACCAGCCAGAAACTCCCATCACACTCTGCTCCGGCATCAGAAGGAGAAAACGCAGTGACGCCCGGTGAGGATGACCAGGCCGATCGGGACCGTGCCCGGGCGGACAGCCAGCAGGACCGGCGGCAGAGCCGCTGGGCAACGGTCCTGGCGGTAGGGCAACGGCTCCTCAACGCCGCCGTTACGGTGCCCGTCGGCTGGGCGGTCTTCTACTTCCTGCTCACCCGCCTGGCGAGGGGGCCTGAGCAGTTATGCGTGTTCCTGCCCGCCTGGCTGATCCCCGCCTATGCGCTGCTGCCCGCACGCACAGGATTCTCACCCTGGAGACAGCCATGAACTGCAGCGCCGACGGCCCCTCCGCTGTTCACGGATCCGGTCGTCCGGGCCGAGTCTCCCGGGGTTGAGCGGAGTGGCCTCACAGCCTTTGCAGTTTCGCGGTGACGTGGGACGATCCGATTATGAGCGAAAACGAGGAAGCGGTCTGTTGCGGCCGTCTCCCCGCGAGGTGGCTGAGGCCGTACCGCACCCGGGCACGCCGATAACGCGACAGCTACGCACAGTGGGTCAGCGGCGCCGTGACGCTGAGTCCATAGCTGGAGCAGCATCTGCGGCGGAATGGTCATAATGTTTCCTCAGCTTCTGCGGGCTCCGGATGGTGGTTATTGAAATCCTTCGTTTCCAAGAAGTGGAAGAAGTACCCCACTGGTAGGATCTCGCTTCAACACGTGCTAGATCCCCGGACCATCGCCCAGGTGGCCCGCGCCGGCCGTTATCGGTGGGGTCATCAGGGCAGGGCGCAGGGAAAAGAAATCCTTGTCGCTATCGAGGGAGGTCGAATCGATCTGTCAGAGCAGAGTTTTGTTTCCATCTGGCACGTTGAAGACTCGAACGTGATCCGGACGGGGTGAAAGACAGGGTAGGAGTGCGCCTTTTCCTCAGCCGCATCCTCTAGAAACTGCAGCCGATACTAGCCAGAACTATGCGCCGATCGATGATTCGGGCCGCGGAGGTGGGTATCCGATTAGTCAGCGCCAAGGTGCGCTGGTGCTCGTTTGCTCAGCTGCCTAAATGATCCACAGGCGAACAGCAGCGGACCGAAGTGGTACGGTCCAATTTGAGGGGTCATATTCAGACATCGTGTTCGGCCTCGTTACTCTCCTGGGCTTTGACTACAGGCCCGTATTGGCCGATCTGCCGGATGTAAAGCTGTGGCGTATCAACGGCGGCGCCGACTATGGCGCTCTGGACAAGGCCGCCCGGGGCAGGATCGATGTGGGGAAGATCCGCCGCCATTGGCCCGATATCCTGCGCGTGGTTGCCTCCGTCCATACCCGGGAAGTCTCCGCCCACGACGTCATCCGCGTTCTCCAGCGTGACGGCCGCCCCACCGACGTTGGCGAAGCTCTCGCTCATTACGGGCGTATCTTCAAAACACTCCACGTCCTGACATTCGTCGATGACCCCCAATATCGGCGGGAGATGAAGGGCATGCGAAACCTTCAAGAGGGCCGCCATGCCCTGGCCCGGCCAATCTTCCACGGGCGCAAAGGCGAACTGCACCGGGCCTACCGGGAGGGACAGGAAGACCAGCTCGGCGCTCTAGGTAGGCCACACGGTGAACTGGCAACCGATCAGCGATGAGGTGTGGGCAGGGATCAGGGCTGAGTTCACGCTGCCTGCGGTGGGCCAGGTCCGTCAACGGCTCTCCGAGCTGATGGAGGATCCCGAACCGGTGATGCGGCAGCTCGTCCGGGTCTTCTTATCCGGACTACTGAGGCGACATTCCCGCCAGCGCGGCGCCGCTATGACGCCAGATGGACATCAATCGCCAACGCTGGCATTTTGGCCGGGCAGCGGGCGCGCGCGACGTTTCAGCTCAAACCAGGCAAGGGTTCCCCGATAGAAGGAGACGAGCGCGCACGCGAACACCGCACCGGCTACCCAAGTCTTCACCGACATGTCCCACTCAAACAACACAATGCTGGAGAGAACAAGACTTGTACCAATGAGAAACGAGCTCAATCTCAAGGAACTTAACCTAGCTACGGATGACTGATGCAACTTTTCTCGATACATGGCTAAAGCTAACAAGATTGCATCAGGAACGATAGGTAACTGTTGGTTCGGTCTCTATAGGCTTCTTGCCTCCCTGACTCGTGGGGTCCCGAGTTCGACGGTCCCTCGGTCATTGCGGCTTTGAAGTTTATACATCTGTGCCAGCTTCATTTCGGCGCTGTTGAGGGTGACGCGCAGCCCTTCGACGTCGCCGAGCCAGCCGTGTTGTTCGGCTTCGGTGATGCGTTCTTCGAGGTTGTCGATGATGTCCTGAAGCCTGTTGATCTGGCTGGGATCCGGACGGAGAAGGGCGCAGCGGAGGCATGCGTGTTCGTGTTGGCAGCCGGTGCCGTAGGCGCGGCCGCAGCTGCCCAGGCTGAGTTTGCGCTGCACGAAATGGGCCTCGAATTCGTCCCATTCAGCGGCGGTTGGTTCGCGGTATTCTTCGGTGGGCCGAATGACCCGTCGCTTTTCGATGAAGGTGCGGTGGTGCCGGATGATGTCCCTGGGATAAATCGCTGCGTATCCCTGAGTCGTCGCCAGACTGGCGTGCCCCATCAGCACCTGCACGATATGTGGAGGCAGGCCACTGGCAAGTGCCTCGGTCGCGAAGATGCGACGGAAATCGTGCGGGGTGAACCTCACCTCGGCACCGCTGACATTGATATGCGCGCGTCGCGCCAAGTCATTGAGCAGCGTGGATACGGTGGCCGTCGTCATCACGTTCGGCGGTCCGGCGCCACGGCGGCGGACGAACAGGTGCGGAAGAGGTGAGCTCAGCACTTTCTCAGCTGAGTCCCATCGCTGTGTCAGAGGTGCACCACCCGTGTCCTTGGTGACACGCGAAAGCACTCGGTAGAGCACGTGCACGAGCTCAGGGCCTGCCACCATCAGACGCTCGGTATCGGTCTTGCTCGGAGCGAAGTGCAGCAGCGGTATGGTCTCCCCGGTCCCTGGAACCTTATAGGGCTGGATGCTCATGTGCACCAGCTCGAGGACTTCTTCGATCCGTGCACCGGTGTGTCGAAGTGTCTCAACAAGCGCCCAAGTCCAGAAGGCGTTGTCCTCTTCAAAGGACAGGTCCCGGTCCTTTCCATTGCGCCGAATCCGCACATGCGCATGTTCACTGCTCTGGAAGACTTCCCAAGCCTCACCGTTCATGTCGATGGTTTGGCCGGTGCCGGCCGTGGTGGCATCCGCCAGGGTTGTTTCTGCCGTGCGGAGGGCCTGTTCGGCAGCCTCCACCAGACGGGGCAACACGGGAGCCAGTTCACGGGTGCGCTGTTGCATCGTTGCGATGGTGGCGCGCCGGTGCTTCACGTAACCGCGGGTTTCGGCGAAGGTTATGGGGCTTGGGGCTGCCCATTGCGCCCAGTAGGCATCTTCGAGTGCCCATTGGCTGATGTCGAGATAGAACGCCCGGACGGAGAAGAAGACGCTGTAAACTTCCCGGCGCGGCGAGCCGTCGGCTTTGAGTTTGACCCTGGCTTTCCAGCCAGCCGCCTGCTTCGGGGTCAGTGCGAAGCTGCGTTGGTCAGGGTAGTGCTTGACGATGTCGGCGAAGAAGAGGCCGGCCAGATACCTGCCCAAAGCACAGAGCGAGGCGTAGTCGAGGCCAGCCGACCGGACCCGAAGATAGCGGATGAGTGGTTCCCGGCAGGGGCCGGTGATGTCGTAGTAGTCGACCATCTCATCCACCGTTTTCGGTCCGACGCGGAGCCGTGTGGGCATGGTCCCGGAATCGTGTCTGATCCATCCCAGCCCGTGCAGCACAGGCCATACGGCGGTCAGCCCGCTGCGGCTGACGTCGATCAGCTTCCCGGGAAGCTGGGTAGTCAGGTCGAGGATGTCTTCGGCTGTGAGCTGGCGGATCGATTTGCCTGTATGGGCCTGAATGCGACCTAAGGTGAGGATCCCGCTAGTGGCCTGGGCCGGTGAAGCCTTCGCATGGAGGAGGGCGTTTTCGAGTTCAGCTGTGTGGGCGGGATCCCGGAACCGGCTGAGTGCTTTCCAGAAGGCAAAGCGCTGACCCGCGAGCCACCGGTGGGACGGGCGCATGACGTCCAGAGCCAGCAGCGGTCCCATCGCCGCATTGAGCCCTTCGACCTCGTTGCGATTCTTCGTGTTCTTGCTTGAACCGCCGGCTATTCTGAGCCGCCACGTCAGAGCGTCATGCCCGACCTGGCCCTCGAACAGCGCCCAGCGGTCCTGCCAGGATTCACCCGGCAACTGCCTCAAATGACCGAGTAAGCGCCGAATGCGCGCCCTGTGCTCATGCACCTGTGGCCAGTACGGGCTGCAGTCCTCAAGACGGTTGATGATGTCCTCAATGCTGGCGCTGGTCAGCGGTCCAGAAGGGATGGGCGGCAGTGCAGGCGGTTGTTGTTCCTGTGGTGGCGGCGTGTGGTCATTCCAGCTTCGTCGTGCGGTCTGGATCTTATTGATGGGCGGAGTTGTCACTGGTTCCCCCAAAGCACGCGCAACTCATCGGGGTTATAGGGCTGACCGGCCGGTGAACTGTCAGCGGCAGGGGAAGTCCTGCTGCTCAGATGGGTCCGGTAATGCTCGATGACTTCCTCCATATGCGGAACCGCATAGACCGTGGTCGTAGTCAGCGACTGGTGACCCAGTAACTCCTGGACTTCGTGAAGGCCCATCCCGCCCTCGAGCGCTCGGATCGCGAACGTGTGCCGCAGATCGTGCAGCGTCCAGTTCGAACCGAGCAGGTCGTTGCAGCGTCTCAGTACGGCGCGCATGGCTTCGTAGGTCAGAGGACGGGGCTCGCCCCGCAGCGTGAGCCAAACCGGTTCATCCGGGCCGGCGACGCCTCCTTCGAGCTGATAGAGCCGAAGCCATACGAAAGCATCAGGCGCCGCGGGCAACCATTGCAGCTGGCCACCTTTGCGGTAAACGCCGATTAGCTGGTCACCCACGTTGACCCTGTCGCCCGTGATCCCGAGCAGCTCGCTCGCCCGTGCACCGCTGCTGACATAAAACGCCACCAACGCCCGGTCCCTGTTGGACCGCAAGCGGCGAAACAGATCGTTGAACTTCCCATCCGGGATTGATCTTGGCACCCGGTGCGCCTCGCGCTGACGCAAGGGCTGGCGCCGCACCGGGGCAAACTCCCGCTGAGGATCATGGTGCGCATGGGCTCGCCCGCGGCGCAGCTCGAAAGGATTCACGATGGGCCCGTCTCCCATCCGAAGCTGGAAAGCGTAAAACTCCTTACACACCGTCGTCGTGTGGTTGATCGTCGAGGGTGAGTAACGCATTCCGAGATGCTTCTTTCCCGTGACAAGGTTCCGGCTCCCACGCCGCTGAGGGACGTTACGATTCCCGACGAACTTCTCGGCCTGGCGCGCCCATAATACGAAGTCGCGCGCTTCGAGGGACGTTGTCTGCTCCCAGCTAACCCCGACGGCCCACAAAAATCGGAGGAACCGAAGCAACGACAAGGCATAGGTTCGTATTGTTTGAGGCGAACGGTCCGTCGCTGCCAGCTCAAGCAGATACTCCGTGGCAGGAGCGAATTCCTCACCCTTCGCGTCGAGGACCACGAACCCGGGAACACCGGAGCGAGGAATCACCCGCCCGACGTTCGCGACAGTCAGTCCCTCCGCTCGATGCCGATCCCAACTGCGATCCGAGAGATCCATGACCAAAGCATGACGCTGACAGGGTTCGTCCCGGGCCGGCGACACGCGTCGTTAACCATCGACTTAGTCCGGTAAACAGATCATCGACGATGGCACATTCTGCCCGGGGTTCCAGTTTCTCGCCGGCGGCCAGCTCCACCCAACCGTCCGAGACTTGTTCGTGCGGGCGATGGCGTTGAAGATCCCGCACAACTGCTTCGTGGCCTGGATGGTGGGCCCTTCCCGAACGCTTGCGGGATCCCGGCCAGTGGACCTCTTGGACACCTCATCTCTGGTTCTGGCCCTGGAAAGCTTCAGTCAGGAACATGCTGAGGACCGGGGACGAAGGGAAAGAAGTCCCTGACGTATGGGGACTGTTACAGAACCAGGACGGGTGACTCCGTGGGACTGAGTTACGACCACGCTGGACTGGCCGCCGTCGCCCTTCTGCGCATCGCCGCGGAAGAATCCGAAGGACTAGGGCCTCTGACTGGGCGCATTCGCAGCCATGTCTCCGACCCCGCCCAACGCAACGGACCCGACGCGGGGGCCAAAGTGGACATCACCCTGGCCCGCCGGTATTTCGTCCTGCTCGATTCTTCTCTAGCCCGCGCAACAGAACGTGTTTGCCTTGCCGGGCGTGTACCTGTCCGAAGACCGGTTCCACGATGGCTTTGCGCCGGGCGTAGACCGTCCGGCCCTTCTTCGTTTTCAGTTTCCGGGCCATCCGCTCGGCCGGGGTGGCATTTGCCGGGATCCTACCCCTGGGTGCTTCGGGGACCGGGCGTCCGTGTTTCATCCGCCGGGTGGAGATGAAGAACTCCGTGGCTCCACTGGCTTCAAGGTCTTTGACGTGTTCCAGGTCCGCCGCCGAGCAACACCCGGCGTCGGCTCTTCGAACATCGTGACCAGATCGCAGGGCCAGCCTCAAACCGGGACGTGGGAAACGCATAATCCATGAAGGGGCCACTGAAGGCCACGTTCCCTTTAGCGGTCTCTGCCGAAGTTGGCGGAATAGTGTTGCCGGTGACAAGCCAGACGCCGACCCCAGCCTGGCTGAAGACGTCATTGAAATTCGTCTGCTCACCGCCGGCGAACCAAACGGGGCCCGCGGATACCGGCTGGGCCCAAGAACATCACAACTTCTAACCAACAGGTAGCGAGACGCTGCACACCAGATTTCCTTTGCAGAGGGAAGCGACGAAGGGCCGGCCGCCCGCCGGCCCCTTCGTCATGTCCAGGCTTATTCGGAACTCCGGCGGCACAACGCCACGGCCGCCAGGCTATTCAGGAAGGCGATGAAGACGTCGCCCGCGGCCGGCCGGGCGACGACGAGTTCGGCGCCACCAGCACCAGTGAGCCGGCTGCAGCAACCGCGAACACAGCGGCCAGGATCCGCAGGACTCGCGGAGGCAGCCCCGTTACGACAGTACCGGTCAAGCTCAGCGGCAAGCAGTGCGTTGCCTTCCCGGTCCTGCACACGCGTCGAGCGGGAGCCGGCAATCACGATTGAGTCTGCCCTGCGCGCGGCGAAGGCAGCGACGGCGGCCCGCTCGTCGGCAGGCGTGCCCTCGGTGGTGGCCAACAGCACCATCTTGTGGTCATCGCGCGCAGCTGCCTGCACGCCCCGGGCTATAGCCGAAAAATTGGGATCGTCAATGTCGTGGACGATCAACCCGATGAGACCCGAACTCGACTTGGCAAGGCCCTGTGCCTAGGCATTTGGAATATAGCCAAGCGACTCGGCCGCCTTCCGGACGCGCTCCGCGATGTCCGGGCCGGGCGTCTTGGCGGAACCGTTGAGGACGCGCGAAGCGGTGGCGGGGGAGACGCCGGCCGAATGCGCTACCTCGACCAAGGTAGTTGCAGCCACATGTATCTCCTGATCTACGCGTGAGCGTTTCCGACGCTCTCTCACCATTGTGACAGGGCGCCAGAAAATTTGGGAATGCGCTTGCCAGTAGAGCTACCAAAGTGCATCATTGAAGAGCGGGAATGCGCTTTCCCGCTGTAGATTCGACCGACAGAGAGCGACGAACCCATGGGTTACGAAACGAAGACGATCCGTATTGCCATGAACGGCATTACCGGCCGGATGGGTTACCGCCAGCACCTGCTGCGTTCAATCCTTCCCATCCGTGACGCCGGGGGCTTCCTGCTGGAGGACGGCGCCAGGATCCAGATCGAACCCATCCTGGTGGGCCGCAATGAGGCCAGGATCCGCGAACTGGCCGAGCTGCACAAAGTCTCCGAGTGGTCCACTGACCTGGACGCAGTCATTAACGACCCCACCGTTGACATCGTCTTTGACGCCTCCATGACCAGCCTCCGCGCCGCCACGTTGAAGAAGGCCATGCGCGCCGGCAAGCACATCTTCACCGAGAAGCCCACGGCGGAGACCCTTGAGGAAGCCATCGAGCTGGCCCGGATCGGCAGGGAAGCCGGCGTGACCGCAGGCGTCGTGCACGACAAGCTGTACCTCCCCGGCCTGGTCAAACTGCGCCGCCTCGTCGATGAAGGCTTCTTCGGCCGCGTCCTTTCCATCCGCGGCGAATTCGGTTACTGGGTCTTCGAAGGCGACGTGCAGGCCGCCCAGCGCCCGTCCTGGAACTACCGCAAGGAAGACGGCGGCGGAATGACCACCGACATGTTCTGCCACTGGAACTACGTCCTGGAAGGCATCATCGGCAAGGTCAAGAGCGTCAACGCCAAGACCGCCACCCACATCCCGGCGCGCTGGGACGAAGCCGGCAACGAATACCAGGCCACGGCCGACGACGCCTCCTACGGCATCTTCGAACTCGAAACCCCCGGCGGCGACCCGGTCATCGGCCAGATCAACTCCTCCTGGGCCGTCCGCGTCTACCGCGACGAGCTCGTCGAGTTCCAGATCGACGGAACCCACGGCTCCGCCGCCGCCGGCCTGAACAAATGCGTCGCCCAGCAACGGGCCCACACGCCCAAACCTGTCTGGAACCCGGACCTGCCCGTCACCGAATCCTTCCGCAGCCAGTGGCAGGAAGTCCCCGCCAACGCCGAACTGGACAACGGCTTCAAGCTGCAGTGGGAAGAATTCCTCCGCGACGTCGTCGCGGGCCGCGAACACCGCTTCGGGCTGCTCTCCGCCGCCCGCGGCGTCCAACTCGCCGAGCTCGGCCTGCAGTCCAACGACGAGCGCCGCACCATCGACATCCCGGAGATCACACTCTGATGACATCCCTGATCCTTCCCACCCACGACGGCGGCACCCGCGAATACCGCCTCCAATCGGCACCCGCCTGGGCCAAGCCGTCTGCCCCCATCACCTCCCGCCACGCCTACGCGGCGGCCCACGTCATTCCCGAAGTCACCGCCGAAAACACACCTGGTGCCCGGCCGCGCCTGGACTGGGACGCAACCCTGGCCTACCGCCACGAGCTGTGGTCCTACGGACTCGGCGTCGCCGATGCCATGGACACCGCCCAGCGCGGCATGGGCCTGGACTGGGACGCAACCCAGCAGCTCATCAAGCGCACGGGCGTCGAAGCAGCTTCGGTCGTTGCCTCGGGCGCTGCCGCAACGGCCGGCAAGACTGTCCGCGACCTCGTCTCGTGCGGTGCCGGGACCGACCAGCTGGACCTAGGAACGCTTCCCTCCGGCGCGGCCGGCATCGAGGCAGTCCTGAACGCCTACCGCGAGCAGGTCGCCGTCGTCACTGCAGCGGGGCCGAAGGTGATCCTGATGGCATCCCGGGCGCTGGCAAAGGTGGCCAGCGGCCCGGATGACTACCTGCACGTCTACGCGACCCTCCTGCAGGAGATGGACCAGCCGGTCATCCTGCACTGGCTCGGCACGATGTTCGATCCGGCGCTGGCCGGGTACTGGGGCTCCGACGACGTTGCCCGGGCCACCGACACGTTCCTGTCACTAATCCGGGCACACGCTGACAAGGTAGACGGGGTCAAGGTCTCGCTCCTGGACGCCGGCCACGAAGTGGCCCTGCGTAAAGCCCTGCCCGAGGGCGTGCGGCTTTACACCGGCGACGATTTCAACTATCCCGAACTCATTGACGGCGACGGCACGCACCACTCAGATGCCCTGTTGGGCATTTTCGCCGCCATCTACCCGGCCGCATCGGCCGCCCTGCAGAACTACGACGCCGGCGACGCCGTCAAGGCTCGCGCCATCCTGGACTCCACCCGGGACCTGGGCAAGCACATCTTCAGCGCCCCGACCTTCTACTACAAGACCGGCATCGCCTTTATGTCCTGGCTCAACGGCAAGCAGCCCGGCTTCCAGATGGTCGGCGGACTGCATTCCGGGCGGTCCGTGGTGCACCTGGCGAAAACCTTCGAACTCGCAGACCAGGCCGGACTGTTCCCGAACCCCGCCCTGGCCGCCTCCCGGATGTCGGATTTCCTGCGGATCAATGGAGTGGGAGTATGAGTATGAGCGACCTTTCACGGCTGTCCGACTTTTCACGATTGTCACTGAACAGCGCCACCACCAAGAAATGGACCCTAGCCGAGGCCGTCGACGGCTGCGTCCGTGCCGGCATCCCGGCGATCGGCCCCTGGCGGGACATCGTGCACGATACCGGCCTGGTCAAGTCCGCAAGGCTGATCAGGGACGCCGGCCTGCGCGTGTCCTCGCTGTGCCGTGGCGGGTTCCTCACGGCGCCCGACGCCGCCGGCCAGGCTGCAGCACTGGCGGACAACCGTGCTGCCATCCTTGAGGCCGTGGCCCTGGACACGCAGGAGCTGTTCCTGGTGGTCGGCGGTCTGGCGCCGGGGGAGAAGGACGTGACAGCTGCCCGCCAGCGTATATCTGACCGCCTCGAGGACCTAGTGCCGTTCGCCGTCAAAAACGGCATCCGGCTGGTGCTGGAACCCCTGCACCCAATGTACGCGGCGGACCGCGCCCTGATCTCCACCCTGGGGCAGGCCCTGGACCTGGCCGCCCCCTACGACGCGAAGGCGGTCGGCGTCGCCATCGACACCTTCCACGTCTGGTGGGACCCGGAACTGAAGATGCAGATCGAACGGGCCGGGGGGGAAAACAGGATCGCATCCTATCAGGTGTGCGACTTCAACCTCCCCATCGCAACGGACGCGCTGCTGTCCCGAGGCATGATGGGCGACGGCGTCATCGACTTCGCCACAATCGGCACCTGGGTCCGCGACGCCGGCTACACCGGAGACATCGAAGTGGAAATCTTCAACCAGGACATCTGGAACGCCGAGGGCGACACCGTCCTCGGGACCATGAAGGACCGCTACGCGGAACTTGTACTGCCCCACTCATGAACGCAACACTGCGCGGTTCACAGACCGCGGGGCCAGATGAACATCGTGGCCCCGCGGTAGGCGAGAGCAGCTATATGCCCTGCCGCGCCCGCTGATGTGGACAACATCTGCGCTTTGGCACCCTGCATCCGCAATGACTTGGTCTCCCAGAGCAGTGCAAACAACACACCCAGCAAGGCAACGTCGTGCGACCCCCAACGACTGAGGACGGGACATGCTTGATCGCCCCCGACAAATTCAAGGGTTCATCCACCGCGAGTGAGGCGGCCTCCGCCATCGCAGAAGGCGTCCGACGCGTGTATCCAAGGCGACGGTTGTTGAGTTTCCCATCGCCGACGGCGGTGAGGGTACGTTGGGCGCAGCGTATTGCGCTGGCTATGAGAAAAGGCTCACCACCGTAGCCGGACCGACAGGCAAGCCCATCGAGGCAGAGTGGGCTTTGCGCAAGGATGCGTCCGGTGCCACCAGCGCATTGATCGAAACTGCCCGGGCGCCAGGCCTTGAACACATGCAGAAGTCTGCGGGGGAGAGCCGCAAAGGGCGCCCAACAAGCCACCCATAGCGGGTGTCAGGGAAAGCCGAAAGCCCTCAACCGCGCCATCCTCAAACAAGCCCGGGCGCGCTTGAAAGAATGTAGTCTGCTGCGGCTGGCCCGGTCATTGCAAGAGTGTTGTGCCCGGGGACGATACCCCTGAGGAGAATTGCCTGCCAGAGGGCGTCTGCGGATTCCTGCGGACATGCGGTGAGCAGGCACCAGCTGGTGTAAAGCCCAAAGAGTTCTTCGGAACTCAACCCCTTTTCACTGCCCGGGTCGCCGTTGATGGTGTCCCTGACGAACTCATCAAGATGGGTCCTACTCACGGCGTCGCCTTCGATACGTAGGAATTTCACCATTCCCCTGATAGGGCATGCGGCGGCGGCACCAGGAGGTGCTGGTCTGAAGTTATCCGCCGCCTGCGCTGTCCAATCACACGGCAGCGATAATCCTTCATTGCTCTCAGGCTGACGGAATAGCCCTTGTCAGGGTCCAAGAAATGACGGGAGGTGCTGGCAATGTCTCAGGCAGCAGGTGGGACAACGCGGTAACTTTGGTGCATAGACGCTACCAACCTGATTTAACGAGCGCGGGCTTCGGACGTGCAGATAGGGCGAAGTCAGCGGTCTGGTACGCCGTTAGCCGGGAAAAAAAGGAACGCCTTGCGGACCTGACAGAGTGGGTCGAGAATCCGGAAGGCGCCCTTGTTTGCCGGCCTGCCGGTGGGCTAGACGACTTTCAGTGTTGCCTCGAAGGATGCGCCTGCGGCTTTGGATAGATTTGCATCGATCATCACGCGAGCGCCGCCCTGGACTTGGAGGCGCTCGTGGGAGGTGATGATCTTGCGGTACGGGCGGTCGAGCTCGAGCTCGATGTGCGCTGCCACCACCGACTTGGTGGGGTCTGATACG
Organism: Pseudarthrobacter sp. Y6; assembly: GCF_050156205.1. Lineage (NCBI taxonomy): Bacteria > Bacillati > Actinomycetota > Actinomycetes > Micrococcales > Micrococcaceae > Pseudarthrobacter > Pseudarthrobacter sp. Y6. The sequence goes on from NZ_CP189574.1 coordinate 329,113, forward strand.
GCAACCTGAGCGTTCAGGTCTGTGCCGGAGACCAGCACTGCGCAAGGCGCGTCGGAGCGGATCGGACCGTCAGCAACGGCGGTAAAAAAGTGAGCGAACATAAACCAGCGGCCCTGCTGCTTGACGTGCACAATATGTGCCGAGTCGTCCTGGCGAAGGATCTCGAGTTCGAGTTCGCCTGCGAGGTCGCGGGTGCGCTCAGCGGAGGCGCCAGGAACGATCACGTAGCCGTATCTGCCGCCGCTGGTGCCCGCCGGGTGCTGCACCGAGAGCGTCGCGTAGGTGCAGGTGACCGGGTCCTTGGTTCCGCCGGTGTCCGAGCCAGAGTTGATTTCGTACCAGGTGCCGGTCCGCTGTGCCACAGTAGCGCGAACGGGTTGCTTGCCGAGGAAGATGTAGCCGGCAATGCCATCCAGGTGGGCGTACGACGCGGTTTGCCCGGTTGTCGTGGATGTCACCGGGGCGCCGTTCACAGTGAGCAGCGGTGAGGCGTTAGCCGGGAAGCACCGGTTCTCGACGACGGTCTCCGCGTCTGCGCCGCTGACGTGCACGTCGGAGCCGATCGCGATGACGAATTCGTCAAGCAGGAACCAGGACTTCTTGGCTCTCACGTTTCCGAGGCTGTTGGTGAGGTTCATGCCGGCCGTGCCCCATGTGCCGGAGAGGCCAACGCCGCCGCCCCAGTTGTTGGAAGCGCCCGGGATGCCGGTACCGTTCATCGCGCCGTTAGGGCGCGGCGTGAGGGACGCTGTGGTGCCCGGCATGCGGTAGGGATCCACTGTCGGCCAGAAGCCCCCGGAGAACTGGCCCTGGTCGGACGTGAGGTGCAGATAGCCGACGCCGTCCCCGTGGTGCCAGCCGACATTGTTCTCGTTATTGCCCCACTCGTAGCGGCCAATCCGCGTGGAGGATGTGGAGACGGTGTAGGCCCAGGTGGCGCCGTTAGAGACGCTTCGGTGGACCATGCGCTCTTGGGCTCCGAACTGGCGGTGGCCAGGCGCCTCGCCCTGGCCCGTGATGCTGGCGTCCGCCAGCAGCGGGAGCGCCCGGGAGAGGTCGGAAAGCCCTGCGAAGTCGGTGTAGTCAACATCGCAGCTGGTCAGCCAGCCCTTGGCCAGGGACTTGTAGGTGCTGCGGTACGGCTCAGCGATTTGCGTGGCAATGAGCAGGAGGGAATTCGCAGTTGACCACGCATTGTGGAAGTCCTGCTCGCGCTGGCGGGACACTGCACGTCCACGGACGGTTGCCATCATTCGGCCGCTGAAGATAAACGGTGCGAAGGAATCAACGGCAGCGTCCAGGAAGGCGGTTTTGTTCGGGTCCGTGACATCCCAGGTGCTGCCTGCTACGAGCATAAGGGAGCGGGCGACGCCGGCGACCGCAACGTTGCCGTACGTGCCAACGTACGGCAGCTTGTCATGGTCGATGTAGGAACCGTCAGCGTAGAAGCCGTTGCCTGCGGTGACATAGCGGAAGAGGCTCGCCTTGCCGCCACCTTGAACATCGCTCAGGGCGTCGCGGCCCAGGGCGATGTCATCAGCGTTGCGGGCGACGATGCCGCGCAGGATGCAGGCGAGAGCCTTGTCGGCGCGGTTTCCACCGGTCTCGGAAAGCGACGGAATGTCGCGGCGAATGTTGGGGTTTGCGACCTGGACAACGATGGCGTCCCTCACGGTCCTGCGGTCCTCGATGGTCAGGAGGGAATCAACGAGGATGGAGAGATCGGCCAGCGTGCGCGGGATGCCGATTTCCCAGAACCACCAGTTGCCCGTCCGCTTGGGCGGATTGACGGTGTACCAATCGGTGTACATGCGGCGGTACCAGACGACGAGACTCGCGGCGATCTCGGCGTTGCCGAACTGGTCAGTGCCTACGGTGGCCCAAGCTTTTGCGATGGCGAGGATGCGGGAGTACGTGTTGCTGGTGTTGGCCGCGTCGCTCTTAGACATCGGGTAGTCGCTCCAGATGTGCCCGTCCACGGCAGGGTTTTTGACGCTGCTGTCCCAGAAGCGCGCGGCATCCGCGGACATCGATCGGAGCTGCGCTGCGATGGTGGGATGGGAGGTGTCCAGGCCGGCACCGCCTGTGATGTAGTCGGCCCAGCGCTGGCGCAGGCCATCGAATTCATCGGCGGCCCGGGCAGGCGGTGCCCAGAACGTTTGTCCGGCCAGCGCAGCAGCGGCAGTGGCACCGGCACCCAGCAGAAGCAGGCCGCGGCGGGAAAGCTGGCGGTTCACGATCGAACCGGCTTCCGGCGTCGAAAAAGGGGTGGTCATTGATGCCTCTCATCAGAACTTCACTGAAAACTTGTGCGGCGCTCGCTCGGGGCCTTTGTTAGGCGTGAGGCGCATCACTGAGGGTAGACCGGGTGGGGGGGATCAGGCTAGCTGCTCGCTTTCGAATCTTTCGAACCGTCTTCCTCCGCCCTGGATTGGGCTTGGAAGTTTCGTGAGGGGATGAACTAGCGGCGAGAGTAGGAGAGGGCGATGAGTGTTAACAGATGAGACGGAGACCGCGTTCTCCCGGACGGCCGCCTGGACGAGAAACTCTCCGAACGGGCCGTCTGAGAAGTGTTCGAAAATCTGTGCGCCGTTGCTTGAGGTGGCAAAAGGACCTTTCCACGTATTCCGGCCACTGTAGGTTTGCGAGTGGTCGGGACCGGCACGTACAGCTCAGCCTGAGGTGGGAAACCGGCTTATGTTGGCTCTGCCGAGGCTTTCTCCGACGCCTATTTCGTACCAGAAGAGGGCAGTCGGTTCCGGTCTCGGCGTATCAAGGTTCCGGTAGAGGGCATCCAGTAGTCTTGCGAGTTCTAAATCCGACAAGCTGGAGATAGTCGTCTCCGGCCCTCTGGGGTCAAGGATGATTCTGAGAAGTTCCGGTTCTGGCATCGCCGGCTGTTCTGCCTTTCGCTGTGCCGCATGCAACGCAGTCGTTTGATGCAACCCATGCGGTCCTAAGTCTCAAACACTCTTGGTGTCGGTGGTCGCAAAATTGGCCAGCTGTTAGCTGCTCGGAGGGCTGCCCCAGCCACTGCAAAACCCATCCCCTTGGGGCCCAGACGTAACTCTCAAGGGGTTGCCTCTGGCTTGAGGATGGCGCGAAATGCTGACAGGGCCGCAGGCAGATCTTCAAGATACGGGTGCCATGCTTTCTCCCACTCCAGACACGCCCAGAAGGTCTGGTCACCCTGGCGCCGGCTTACCTCTTCGGCAATACGCGCAATTTCGGTGATAGGAATGGCGCCCCGGCCAGGAAGCGTAAGGATAACGCTTCCTGGTTCTGGTCCGAGCACCGCGTCTTTGAACTGGCAGTACGCCAGCGAGCCTTGCAGATCGCTGGCAGTCTCTTCAGGACGCTCCCCGTGCCGCCAGGGATGGAGTACGTCCCAAATGGCTTTGGTAGTTCCGGCCGGTTCAACCAAGCGCAGAATCCGGGAAATATCCCGGCCGGTAGGGTGGGAGTCATGTGTCTCCAGGAGCAGGTCGACACCTAAGCCGGACGCCGCTTCCGCAGCAACGGACAGCCGTCCGGCGGCAATCTGGTCCCAGTCCTTTGTCTCGCCATTGCCCCTATCGGCACCGGGAAAAATTCTGACACCGCCGGCTCCCAGGGTAGCGGCAAGTTCCAGCGATTGATGAAGGGCGCGGATGACGTCCTCATCGGGCTCGGGTGAGCAGATTTGTATGTAGCTGGACAGGGCTATGAGTGTGAGGCCGGAATCTTCGAGACGTTGCTTCACTGATCGCTGGGCCGACGCCGGCATGTCTTGGCTGATTGCGTCGCCAGCGGCGATTCGAAGCTCCAGGCCTTCGGCTTTTCCTGCTTCAGCGCAGCGAATCAGCTCATTAATCCCTGCTCCCGGCATCCCGAGGGAGGAAAATGCGAGCTTCATTCCCGCCATCCTAGACACGGCTCTCTGGCGAGAACTCAGTCGTTGATTGGCGGATGTGCAGCCGCGGGACGAACTCGAGGTGCTCGGTGGCCATGGGTTGGTTAGGCCGAGTTGGGTTCCCTCCCGCTGCTTTCTCCGCGATGCGGCTGAGAAGCCGCTGGACCGCTCGGTGCCCGACGACGCTTTTCCAGGGCGCTACGGCCGTCAGCGGGATGGGGGCTACTCCGGCAATGACGTCGTCGTAGCCGGCAAGGGAAACCTCTCCGGGAATATCGATACCTGCGTCCTCCAGCCACATCATGCACCGGACAGCGAGCTGGTCGTTGTGAACGAAAATGCCTGTGGCACCCTCACGAACAGCCTGAAGCAGCAGCTCCGCGGCGTCCGCGGATCCGGCGCCGCCTTCGTCGATGACCCCCCGCGATTCCAGCCCCATCGACTCCACCGCGGACAAGTAGCCCGACCGGACCTGCGGAGTATTCGGACCGGAGATCATGACACCGACCAGTTTGCGGTGGCCCAGTTCGGCCAGGTGCCGGATCACCAGGGCCGCTCCGGCGGAGTGGGAGGAGCCGACTGAGTCCAGAATCGAAGCAACCCCGGTGGAGGCAACAGGTCGTTCGACCAAGACAACGGGAACGGACAGAGACACGAGCCATTGCTGCTGCTCGGCGTCGAGTTCGCCGCTGATGAAGTCTGGGGTAGGGGCGACTAGGAGACCATCAACGCCCTTGTTAATGAGTCGGGCCACCTGATTCATCTCAGTGGCCTTGTCATAATCCGAGACCCCCAGGACCAGCCTCGCTCCCGCTGACGCCGCGGCCGCTTTAGCGCCTGCGATGACGCCGTCAAAGTAGTAGTTGCTGTGGGGTACTACCAGGCCAATGGTCATTGGCCGGTCCAACACCTTCGAGGTGGGCTCCGCAGCTGGCGCAACCGAACCGTGCGTCCGGTGGACCAGTCCTTGCGCGGCGAGTTCCTCCAGGTCCCTGCGAATGGTCACCGCAGAGATTTTCAACCGGCGGGCCAGTTCCAGAACGCCCTGAGAGCCTTCCTGCTGGACGATGTCGAGAATAGCTTGCCGTCTCTCAGTCACACTTCGCGCCAACGCAAACCCCTTTGAACGAATGTTGATCAATTTGATCATACCCACATGAGGCAGCCGATCCCCGATAATGACTGCGTATTCGGACATGAGGGAGTAGTTTCACGGCCTTTTCGACCGACCAATCGAGGCAAGAGTGATCATATGATCTTTTTCATTGATAGCTCTCGCAGGGGCCTGTAGCATCAAAAAATCGCTCAATGGACGATGCGCACCACACAGAGTCCCTCTGTTTCTTCATGTCCTCTCCGGCCCCCAAGGCATGGATATGGTCCGCAATGGTGCCCCTCTTGGCGTAACCGCACCCTGCCCTCAAGGCGGGCCCTATCCCCAGGAAGAACATGAAATCCGCACTGAAGACATTGCGGCAACTGGCAGCGGCACTGACCGTTGTTGCCCTGAGTACCACCGTGGTGGTCCCCTCCGCCACGGCAGCTATCCGGAACTTGGTCACCAACGCCTCCTTCGAGGCCTTCGGCACGTCCGGGCCCACATCATGGGGGACGGGGACTCCGTCAGGCACCGACACCTACACCCAGGTTCCCGGTCGGGACGGCAGCGGCGCTGTCCAGATCGCCACCGGAACCGCGACCAGCCGTGGCTTCCTGGTACAGGACGCCGCGGTGCCCGCTACCGCGAAGAAGCTTCGCCTGACGTTCTGGCAAAAGAAGGGGACCCTCACGGGCACCGGCAAGGCGGGGATCCGCGTTACCTTCCCCGGTACGCCCAGCCAGTTCTACGGGATTGATGCCGCCTCTTCCTGGCGCCAGGTCACCGCTTACCTGGACGTCCCCACTGGTGCCAGCACCGTTCGCGTCGAGCCGATGGTGGATACCATGCAGGGGTCCATGCAGCTCGATGACATTGACTTCAGCATCTATGACGAAGCCTCCAATTTGGCATCCAACGGCAGCTTTGAAGCCTTCACGGGAACCATCCCGGACGCCTGGGGCCGCTGGAACGCAGCCGGAACCGGCACCGTGGGCAAGACCGACGGTTACTCAGGTACCAACGCGCTGCGCATCACGACCGACACCACCTCAAGCCGGCTCGCATTAACTCAGGACATCACCCTCCCCCCGGGCGGGGGAACGTTCAAGGCAGAACGTGGACCCCGAACATGTTCGTCTACCAGACCGCATTCGACAAGCACGACTTCGGCTACGCGGCAGCAACAGCGCTGCTCTTTGCTGTCTTCATCGGAGCACTGTCCTGGGGAGTAACCAAATTCGGATCAAAGGTGGAATCATGAGCCCCCTGACCACACAACCGGCAACGACCGGCACCACCGCCCTGCCCCCCGCAGCCCTGCCCCCCGCAGCCGCACCGAAGAGGCGTCAGTCCAGGAGCGCCTGGTCCTCCAAACTCGCGGTAAACATCATGCTGGGCCTGTTCTGCCTCTACACCCTGCTGCCGCTGAGCTGGCTCATCGTCGCGTCGACCAAGAACACCTCCGACCTCCACGGCACCGCGGGGTTCGCCTTCGCCGACTTCAACCTCATCGAGAACCTAACTCAGCTGTTCACTTGGGAAAACGGGACCTTCCTGCGCTGGATGGCCAACACCGGCGCCTACGCCGGCCTCGGCGCCTGCGCCTCAGTCGCCGTATCCTTCCTCGCCGGCCACGCCTTCGATAAATTCGACTTCCCCGGCAAGGAACGCTGGTTCGGTTTCGTCCTGGTCTGGGTCCTCGTGCCCGCCGCAGTGACCACCATGCCGCTGTACCTGCTCGCTTCCAACCTCGGTCTGGTCAACAATTTCTGGGGAGTCTTCCTGCCCCAGATCGCCAGCCTCTTCGGCGTCTACTTGGCACGCATGTTCAGCGCCAGTTACGTGCCCAAGGAAATCATCGAGGCCGCACGGCTGGACGGTGCCGGTGAATTCCGGGCCTTCCTCACCATCGCCGCGCCCCTGATGAAGCCCGGAATAGTCACCCTGTTCCTCATGACCTTCAGCGCCATCTGGAACAACTTCTTCCTCCCCCTGGTCATGCTCAGCGACATCAACCTGTTCCCGGCAGCACTGGGCATCTACTCCTGGCACGGAAGGACACTCGGCGACCCCGAGTACGCCCAGCTCGTCGTCGTCGGTTCGCTCGTCACCATCATCCCGGTCATCATCCTCTTCATCTCCCTGCAGAGGTTCTGGAAAGCCGGCATCGGGTCAGGAGCCCTCAAATAGCCACGAACCAGCGCACGCCCCTGGCGCGGCGGCCCAAAGCCGTCCTCGCCATGGAAACCGACCTCCCGGAAAGACTCTTCACCTCATCGGTGTTCCAGGACCTGACGACCCTGGTGGACCTGCAACCGGCCCTGCTCACCAAAGCCAACGCAGCGGATTACCCACTGCAGGACATCGAGCTCATCATCGGATGCTGGGGCTGCCCCCGGCTCGATGAGGAGATCCTGGACCGGATGCCCCACCTCAAAGCCGTCATCTACACAGCCGGCTCGGTCAAGGAGTTTGCCACTGACGAACTGTTCAACCGCGGCATCACCGTCACCTCAGGTGCAGACACCAACGCCCTGCCGGTGGCCGAGTACACGCTGGCCATGATTCTCCTCTCCGGCAAGCGCGTCCTGGAACTCGCCCGCGAATACATGCACAGCCGCAAATACCGCCCCTTCGAGGTGGAGCCCGCGCGTTGGGGCAACCACGGCCTGAAAGTCGGCGTCATCGGTGCCTCGCGCATCGGCCGAAGAGTGATAGAGCTGCTCGCACCCTTTGACATCGACGTCGTCTTCTACGACCCGTTCGTGCAACATGGCATCCTCGACGCCCGGCCCGCCACCCTGGAGGAACTGCTGGGAACCTGCGACGTCGTCACCCTCCACGCACCTGAGGTCCCCGAGACCTTCCATATGGTCGACAAAGATGCGCTGTCCCTCATGCGGGACGGCGCCACGCTGATCAACACCGCCCGGGGGTCACTGGTGGACACAGCGGCACTGACAGCGGAGCTCGAGTCTGGCAGGCTGCACGCCGTCATCGACGTGACCGACCCGGACCCGCTGCCGGAGGAATCCCTTCTCTTCGACGCCCCGAACCTCGTGCTCACCCCGCACATCGCCGGATCCCAGGGTAATGAGCTGCACCGGCTCGGGGAAGCCGCGTACCGGGAAGTCACCCGGTTCATCGCAGGCAGGCCCCTCCTGAACCCGGTTAAAGCAGAAGTCCTCTCCCACACCGCCTGACGCAACCCCGCACCAGCAGTTAGTGCGTAGTCAGCGCGCCCATCAGCCTAAGGAAATTCCGTTGCCCGACCCCATCCTGAGCTACCAAAGCTCCCAGCTGTTCCGGTCCAATCAGCCCCACCGGATCCTTGCTGGAGCCATCCACTACTTCCGGGTCCACCCCGAACAGTGGCGGAACCGGCTGCTCAAACTCCAGGCGATGGGCGCCAACACCGTTGACACTTACGTGGCCTGGAACTTCCACCAGCCCCGGCAAGACAGCGCACCTGACTTCAGCGGCTGGCGGGACCTGGGGGCCTTTATCGACACCGCAGCCGACGTCGGCCTGGACGTCATCGTCCGTCCGGGCCCGTTCATCTGCGCCGAATGGGACAACGGAGGGCTCCCTGCTTGGCTCACCGGGCAACCTGGAATCGGACTGCGCTGCATGGACCCGGTGTTCACCAGCGCCATTGAAATCTGGCTCGACCAGCTCTTGCCCATCATCATTCCGCGGCAGGCCGCGCACGGTGGTCCCGTCGTCGCGGTGCAGATTGAGAACGAATACGGCAGCTACGGCGATGACCAGCAATACCTGCGCTGGAACAGGAATGCACTTGAGCAGCGGGGCATCACCGAACTGCTGTTCACTGCCGACGGCGGAACCGACTACTTCCTGGACGGCGGTGCCCTGGACGGCACCTGGGCGGCCGCCACCCTCGGCTCCCGCGGAGATGAAGCAGTGGAAACATGGCAACGCCGCCGCCCCGGTGAGCCCTTCTTCAACGTCGAATTCTGGGGAGGTTGGTTCGACCACTGGGGAGAGGGGAACCATCACGTCCGCGACATCACTGAAGCAAACGACGAGGTTCGCAAAATCCTGGATCCTGGCGGCTCCATCTGCCTGTACATGGCCCACGGCGGAACCAACTTCGGCCTGTATTCCGGCGCAAACCACGACGGCACGAAACTGCAGCCAACCACCACCAGCTACGACTCGGACGCCCCCATCGCAGAGAACGGCGTCCTCACGGAGAAATACCACGCGCTGCGGGCTGAGTTCTTCCGTGCCCAGGGAATCACCGATCCGCCGCCGCTCCCGCCCGCACTCCTGGAACCGGCGCCAGTGCTCCCGGCGCAGTCCGTGCCGGTTGCCGCGGGCAAACCCCTGCTTTCGCTCCTGCGCGAAGCTGCCCGTCCCGTCACGAGTGTGCGGCCAGTGAGCTTTGAGCAGCTGGGACTGGACGCCGGCATGGTTCTGTACACCTCCCACCCCGTCCTTCCAGGAAGGCCGGACAAACTGGCGGAAACACCGCTGCGGATCCTGGGCCTCGCGGACCGCGCCTACATCTGGGTGGACGGCAGCTTCATCGGAATTCTCGATGACCAAAATGCCGCCGACGGGCTCATGCTCACCGGGACAGGATCCCCCGTGCAACTGGAGATCCTCGTCGAGAACCGGGGCAGGATCAACTACGGGCCACTGATCGGCCGGGGCAAGGGAATCCTGGACGGGGTACTCGTGAACCAGCGGCGCACCTTCAACTGGACCCAGATTCCCATTCCGCTGGCCGAATGGGGAGCAGAGGAACTCGAACACCTCGCCTCGGCAACCTTGGACATCGACGCACCTGCCGATACCTTCCTGGCATTCCCTGGCTTCAGTAACGGATTCGTTTGGATCAACGGCTTCCTTCTGGGCCGCTACCAGGAAGCCGGGCCACAGGTAACCCTCTATGTGCCCGCACCCCTCCTTCACGCAGGGACCAACCGCATCCAACTCCTGGATCTGGAAAAGAACGGCACGCACATTGAGTTGCGTATCAAGCCGGACCTGGGCACGCCCAGCACGGGAAAAATCTGCGCTGCGGAACTGTAGCCGGGATCCACTATGACAACAGCAACAACAGCATGGAACACCCATGCGCCCTCACAGCAGGTGTCCCTGGCCCTGGACATCGGCGGAACCACCCTCAAGGGCGCGGCGGTGGATACCGCTGGGCGCACCCTCATCACGCAGACCATCCCCACGGGCCGCCCCGGCAAAAGTGTTATGCACCGCGCACTGGCAATCCTCCGGGCATTAATGGCCGAATCGCTCCAGCGCGGGCTGCATCCCGTCGGCATCGGCGTCGGAACTCCTGGATTGGTGAACTCCACCACCGGCGTCGTCGAATACGCCTCATCCTTGGGCTGGACCACCATGCCTGTCGCGAACCTGCTGGCCGCAGAATTCAGCCTCCCCGTTCTCATAAGCCACGATGCACGCGCCGCCGGACTGGCAGAAGCCCGCCTCCTGCCACCGGCTCCAGGCCAGAACTCCGTCTTCGTCGCCATCGGCACCGGAGTCGGTGCAGCACTGATCACCGACGGCACCGTGATTACCGGGGCCACGCACTCCGCCGGCGAACTGGGCCACATCCCCGTTATCCCCGGCGGTGAAACATGCACCTGCGGCCAACGCGGGTGCCTCGAAGCCTACTTTTCCGGTGCCGGCCTCGTCCGCAGATACCGCAGCCAGGGAGGAGACCTGGCCATGACCGCCGCAGAAATCGCAACCGGCCAGGCAGGCGACACCGGTGCGCGCATCTGGGGCGAGGGGATCCATGCCCTCGCCCTCGCGCTGGCCACCCTCACCCTGCTCACTGACCCCGGAACGATCATCATCGGCGGTGGACTGTCCGAAGCCGGCGAAAAACTCCTGCACCCGCTCGAACAGGCCATGTCATCGCTCCTGGCCTGGCGCCGCCCGCCAGCACTGCAGCGCTCACTTCTGGGCGCACGGGCGGGACAAATCGGGGCGGCCATCCTGGGATTCCGGGCGGCTGGTTCCCCGGACGCCGGCACCCGCTGGAGCCCGGGAGGTGTCGCCGATGGGAGCCCACTGGCGCTGGGAGAAGACACAAGCCTGCAACTGACCCTAGACCTAAGGAAGCACCAAGGACACCCATGAAAATCGCCATCCTCGATACCTCCGCCGACATCGGCGCCTACGTCGCAGACATGATCGAAAACCGGATTACGAGCGGCCGCATGAAGGTCCTCGGCGTCGCTACCGGATCCTCCCCGCTGCCGTCTACCGGGAATTGGCCGTCCGCCGCCCGGACGGCATGTCAGGTTTGTCCGCTTTCGCACTCGATGAATACGTGGGCATTAGCCCTAACCACCCAGAGAGCTACCACGCAGTCATTGACCGCGAAGTGACGAAGCCCCTCGGACTGGATCCGGAACGAGTCCGTCCCGGACGGGAATGCCACAGACCTGCAGGGAGCCTGCGCCAGCTACGAGGAACGCATCACAGCCTCCGGCGGAATCGACCTCCAACTGCTGGGAATCGGCTCCACTGGACACATCGGCTTCAACGAGCCGACCTCATCCCTGAGCTCACGTACCCGGATAAAACGCTCACAGATGAGACAAGCCAAGACAGCGCCCGCTTCTTCGACAGGCCGGACGAAGTCCCAACGCACTCCCTCACTCAAGGGCTAGGTCTAGCCTTGCATCGCGGATCATCAGCACCTTGTTCGATGGGGGATGCACAAGTTCAAGCGACTGCGGCGAAGGCCTGCTAAGGCGTGGGCCTGGCTCTCTGCTGTTCAACAGCGAGAGCCCGGGCTCTTCGTCCACAGGGGCCTTACCCAATCCACCGGAAGCCGACCTGTGGGAGCCGTATGACAGGAGACTGTCACGTACGATTCTGCGAGAGCCAGGGGGTGAGAATCCCCCCGGCTACTTACCCGTGTGATGGCTCTTCATGGCCAAGGTCGATCATCGGGGCTTGGGTGCACTGATGGCGTCAGACCCGCGGAATCCGGGTAGCCAGTCGGTGTCCATCCAATGCCGCAGGGGGTCGAAGGCTCCGCGGGGCCGCCATCCTTCGGTGACTTCATCACTGATCCTGTCTAGGAAGAGGTCCGGCCTGCTTGAGTGGGCGATTTTGGCCCAGTGGGGTGAAGCGATGGCTGCGGTGAGGGTGACGATGGCGGGGTAGAGCGAGGCGGCTACGACGGCTTGATTGTTGGCGTGCCGGGGCTGGTCGGCTGCCAGTTCGTCGTAGGTGTCGGTGGTGGCGGTGAAGTGGTGGAACTGGTCGTACCAGCGCCGGTTGATGGTGCTGGCGATGTGGAAGGCCTTGCGGACTCCCGGGCGTCCGTGCCGGGTGATGAGGTTCTGGTGGTGCTGCCAGGCGGCGGTGATCTCCGGGGCGGCACGGATGGAGAACTGGTCGGTGAAGCCGGTGACGCCGCCGGTCCAGAGGCCGTGGAGTGGGCAGATGACCCGTTCGTGGGTGCTGTAGACCTCCACGTACCGGCCGGCGCCGCGGGCGAGGGTGCAGCGGTGGCAGGCGGCCGTGTGGGTTGTGCGGGTGGGGCGCCCTGCCAGTTTCCGGCGCAGTGATGGATCCGGGTTGTGCATGCCGAGTTGGGGCATGGCCAGCATGAGTATGGCAGCGTCGTAGCCGGTCCATGCTGTCAGACTTTCGATCCAGGGCCGGCGGCTGCCGTTCAACGGCGACCGGAGCGTGCCGTGCTGCAGGGTGTTGGCGGTTTCGAGCCGCCGGATGAAGGAGCGTGTGGTCTCGTCCTGGTAGGGCCGGACGGGGCGGGGCAGCGCCCGGGCGGGCAGCAGAATAACGGGCCGGTTCCTCATAGCTAGGGTTTGGTGGTGGCGGGTGGGCGGGGTGCGAGGGATTCCGCGGCGTGGTCGATGCTGATCTCATTGAGCAGTTCGCGGTCGATCTTCTCGGTGCCTGTGAGGATGGCCATGATGGCGGCCTCGCGGATGAGGTGGGAGAGGCTGCTGATGCTGCAGCCGGTGCGGTAGTGCAGATGCTGGGCCTGGGCGGTGAGGGTACCGGGTTCGTGGTGGTGCAGGCGCAGGCCGTTCTCGAGGGTGGCGACCAGGGCCTCCCATTCTTCGGTGGGGAACGGGCCGGTGGTCTTCAGTACGGAGCGGGCGGAGATCTGCCGTCCTCGGAGTCCGGTGAAGAGGCCGGAGTTTTCGACGTTGATGCCGGCGTAGACGAAGGTGGCGGGCATGTGTTCGGTGAAGTATTTGAGGTGGTCGGACATGTCTTCGCCGGCGCTGGTGGCCAGGTTCAGGTTGTGGATCTCGTCAACGATGACGAGGTCTGTTTTGGCGTTGGTGAGGACCTGGCAGACGGCGTCGGCGATGTCGGTGACGTTCTGGCGGGGGCGTTGGGGCAGGCCGAGGAAGTTGGCGAATTCGCTGGCCAGTTTCCGCGGGGAGCCTTTCGGCGGGGTGGTGATGTAGACGACGGGGATCCGGTCCTGGGTGGGGTACTTGCGCCTGATGAGCAGTTCGTGGGTTTTGCCTAGGAGCTTGATGGCCGTGGTCTTGCCCGATGCCCAGGGGCCGGACACGACCAGGCCGCGGCGGGCGCTGATCTCGCGTTGGTTGAGCATCATCAGCAGCCGGCCCTGGTTGGTGATGGAGCGCAGGGTGGAGGTTTCGACGATGACGAGTTCGGAGTGGTAGCTGATACGTTGCTCGTCGTAGTGTTCGCGCTCCGTAGCGCTCATCGCCGCCAGCGCAGCCGTATCGGGCGGGTCCATCGTGGGCGGGACTGAATTGACGAAGCTCCGCCAGCCCTGCAGGGTCGTGGTCGGCGCCCGGCTGGCGCTGGGAAGTTCTGCTGCTTCTACCACCACTCGTCGGCCTTTTCCTGGGGGTTGTAGATCTTCAACGGGATGATCTTCGCCAGCCGCGGGGCATCTGTTTCGTGTTCCGCCGGTTCAGCTGCTGCGTCCGGCTGCGGGGCCGGCTCATGTTGAGGTGGTGGCTGATCGCGGTGGGGGCGTGGCCGTTGGGCACTGACGGCTGCGGTGTTGCGGGCGGTGGCGCGTTGGTCTTTCCGGTTCCGCTTCCGCGGCGGGGCCGGTGGTGAGGCTTTGTCCAGGATGGCGGCCACGGCGGCCTTGATGGTTTCCTCGGAGGGGCTGGTGATGCCACGGCCGGCGACGATCTGGCGTCCGTAGTTCCAGATGTCGTCCCCGAAGGGCTGGGGCGAGGCGGACAGGTGTCGCCAGTAGGCGGTGATCCAGCCGCCGTCGTGGTGGTTGCGGATCCAGACGCAGCCAGCATCGTAGGGGTCGTACCTGACCTCCCAGAGGTCCTTGAGCGCTTTCATCCCGGACTTCTGGCCGCGGTAGGGATTCAGCTCGGCGGTGTCGTAGACGCGGTGGCGGATTTTGACCCCGTAGCTGTTGATCACCCGTGTTTCGGCAGGCATCAGTTCCAGGTAGTCCTCCGCCCCGAAGGGGACCGGGACGTAGCCGCCGACGGCCAGCAGGGCCGCGTACTTCTCGTTGGGTGTCAGCACCCGGGAGGGGGTGAAGGGGTCCCGCAGCCCGTCGTGGGGGCGGTTCTGCCAGCCGGTGACGATCCATTCATCGAGCAGGTCCTGGATCTCCAGCAGTGAGAACACGGCCTGGTGCTCGGCGTTCTTGCCGCGCCGCTCGACCGAGGAACCAAGGTAGCCGGTGACGTACTGGGCGAACAGCGTCCCGATGGACTGCAGGGTGCGCTCGATGACCGGCTTGTCCGTGGGCGTATCGGGGTGGGCCGGCTGCAGACTGATGCCCTGGCTGCGGCAGGCGCTCTTGAAGGTGTTCGAGACGTAGGCCTTGCCATGGTCACAGACAATCGTTTCGGGCACGATGACCGGTTTCGCTGCGGCCCCTTCGAGCCGTTCATCGATGGATCGCATTGACCGGTAGGGCAGGGCGGAGGCGGCCATCGACGCCGCCTGGGCCCACCCCGGCCGCATCAGTTCGGGCGTCAGACACTTGGCCAGCAGCAGCGCCGCGTCCACGGCCTTGGTTGTCGGCCGGATGACGGCTGCCGGGATGCTGCGGGTCGCGATATCAACCATGGCGGTCAATTCCACGCGGCCGATGATGCCGTCGTCGAGTTCAACGGCGATGTCCAAGGGGGTGGAGTCAATCTGCATCAGTTCCCCGGGCCTGACCGGGTAGACGGCACCGAACGGGCCAGAGGGTTGCTGGGCAAGGGTGCGCCGGGTCCGGGCTGACCCGGTGGCGTGGCGGCCCTCGGCGAGCCTGCCGATAAGGCGGTGGAAGGTAGCCCTCGACGGCAACGGAACAATGTCCGGCCCGTACATGGCTTCGAGTTGCTTGCGTACCTGGCGCATCAGACGGTCGGTGGTTCCTGAGGACTGATGGGTGTTGGCTTCCAGCACAGAGAGAATGGCGTCGACAACCCGTGGGTCCGTCCGGCCCGTTGGCGACGTTTGAGGGATGAGCCGCCGGTCAACCAGCCCCAGGATTCCCTTTTTCTCGTAGGCATGGCGCAGTTGCCGCAAGGATGTGAATGCAACATCGAAGGTTCTTTTGGCGATCTGGCCCGGGTCGGCGTTGCAGGGGACGCCGTCCAGGACCTCGGTCATGTGGCCTTCCATCCACCGCGCTTTTTCCTGCACGTCGGCTGGCAACGATTCGAACAGCGGTGACGGACCGGCTATCCGCCGCCGTGTCGGCCGTGTTCCCACGAACCTGAAGGTTTCATCGGCCAGGAGTGCCCCTACTTTGATCGCGACAGGTGCTTCGCCGGCAACGGCAAGCATGGCGACGTCCCCGTCAAGGGCGGTGAGCCGGTAGATGACCCCTCGGAGCTCAACGTCATCGCCGAGGGCCAATACCGCATGGCCTGTCACGGCGCTTCGCTATTCAGCCAGACCACCGTGTCGTAATGAAGGACCCGGCGCCTCACGTCGGTGCTGATCTGCTGCTTCCAGAGAAGGTGGAACAGCGGTGCAAGGGTTGTGACAGGGTCACCGGTTGCAATGGCCAGGCTACGTATTGACATCGGGCCATCCACGGCGAGCCTGTCCAGGAGCTTGGCCGCTGCCGATGCCCGAAAAAACCTCGGGTGCCGGTAGCCGGACAGCCACTGCAGTTTTGCCAGAAGAACAGGAGGCAAGCCGCCCAGGCGCCTGTAGGCCCAGCCCACGGTCGCGCACAGGTCCTCTGTCGCCTGAAAAATCTCCTGATCCGCCGGAGTCACCCGGCTATCGGGCCGGACATCGATCACCACGGCCGAACCGTCCGCCAGCCGGATGAAATAGTCCGGCACGTGCGAACTCTGGGGGAGTGAGGCAGGCAAGTCGATCCGGAAGGGCTGGGATGAGAACCCGGCGACGTCGGGGTCGAAGTCCAGAAGCATCAGATTGTCGCGTTCGCACCAGGATTCGAAGCCGACGTGCCGCTGGTTCGTGGCGCACCACCAGAGGCCGGCAAAGTTGCGTTGCCCCTTGAAGGCCGTCAGGCGTCGTATCGGGAGGGAGTTCTCAAACGGGATCATCCAGCACTCGGCAAGATGCCCCGTCCTGGGTGCAGAGGAAAACTGCTCCCTGTAGGTCAGGGTGCCTGGAGCAATGTCGCGTCCGGCATAAGCCTCGGCCGCCGCAGCGTGTCCCATGCCTCAACTGTAATGAGACCAAACCGGCCAATGCCTTAAGTGAAGTGAGACACGCCGCGCCAATGCCTTAACAGCAATGAGACAAAAACGGGCAATGCCTCATCTGTAGTGAGATTGCCTCAAGTTAGATGAGACAGGACACTTGGCCACCACCGAAATCGACGGCAAGAACTACGGCGTCCCCTGGTTCGTGGGCGTCCGTGCCCTCTACTACCGCACCGACCTGCTCCAGCAACTCGGCCTGGAGGTCCCCAAGACCCTGGCCGACGTTGAAACCGTTGCCCGCGCCGTCCGGACGGCCAACCCCGGGATGCTCGGCATCCGGTGGGCGGTGCAGCCCAGTTTTCGGCCATGCCGTACCTCTGGGCCAACGGCGGCAGCATCGCCACCAGAGAGGGAGACACCTCGTCTCCGGCTTGGACTCCACGGAATCCCGCGAGGGCGTGGCCGCCTACACCCGCCTCCTAAAGGACGATATCTGCCCCGCCCAGACCTGCGCGGAATTCGGCGGCAACGCCAGCGTCCAGCAGTTCATTGCCGGGAAGTCGGCCATGACCATCGGCGGCGACTTCAACTACAAGGCCGTGGCGGCCAGCGCCGTCAAGGACAAGTTCGCCGTGGTCGCCGTTCCGGGCAAAACGGCGGGTTCCGTTGCCCCGGCCTTTGCAGGCGGCAACAACCTCGGAGTCTTCAACAGCAGCACCCACCGCACACTGGCTGCCGACTTCGTGAAGCTGCTGGCCAGCAAGAAGTACCAGCAGAAGATGTTCGACTCCATGGGCAACCTGCCCACCTTCTCGGACGTCCAGAAGGATGTGGCCGCCTCCAACGCCCAGGTGGCGCCCTTCATCCAGACCCTCGGCGCCGGCACCAACTTAGTCCCCGTCACGGAGTCCTGGTCAACCATCGACGCGCAGGGCGTCTTCACCGGCATGTACCAGAAGATCGTCACCGGCAAGGCGGACGTCAATACGGCAACCACCGAAGCCGCCGACGCCATGAACAAGGCATTCGGAGCCAAGTAATGTCACGCATTCCTTCATCCACCTTCGCGCCGGGAGGCGCGGCATGACGGCCCTGGCGCCGCTGCAGGCCGAATCGCCGCGCGGCAACAACAGCACCCGGCCCAGCGGCACCCCGACGGCGGACAGCAGGCCGGTCCGGCGTTCGAAGGTCAAGCGCGGGCTGGAACCGTGGCTGTACCTCGCCCCGGCCTTCATCGTCCTGATCGCCCTGCTGGGCTACCCCATCTTCCAGCTGATCAACGTCTCGCTGTACGACTACCGGCAGGCCCAGGTCAGCGGCAAGGCGCCGCTGCGGTTCACCGGGCTGGAGAACTACCAGAAGCTCTTCGCCGACCCGCAGTTCTGGACGGTGCTCGGCAACACGGTGATGTTCGCCGCCGCCTGCGTTGTCCTCACCCTGCTGGTGGGGAGCACGCTCGCGGTGCTGGCCACCCGGCTACGGCCGTGGGTCCGCTCCACCCTGTTCATCGTCTCGCTGGGGGCGTGGGCCACTCCCGCCGTCACCGGCAGCGCCGTCTGGCTGTTCCTCTTCGACCCCACGCTCGGCTTGGTCAACAAGACGCTCGTGTCAATCGGCCTGACCCAGTTCGACGGCCATTCCTGGACCTACGACAAATGGTCAGGCTTCGGCCTCGTCGCCAGCGAAGTGGTCTGGTGCTCGTTCCCGTTCGTCCTGGTTACCGTCTACGCCGGCATCCAGGCCATCTCTACCGAGGTCATCGAAGCGGCCCGGATCGACGGTGCCACCATGCCCCGGATCGCGCGCAGCATCATGCTTCCCATGCTGCGGCCCATCGTGATCGTGGTGACCATCCAGTCGATCATCTGGAACTTCAAGATCTTCTCGCAGATCTACATCATGACCAACGGCGGCGGCATCGCCGGGCAGAACCTCGTGCTCAACGTCTACGGCTACGAGCAGGCGTTCGCGGCCAGCCTCTACGGGCTCGGTTCGGCCTTGGGAGTCATCATGACCGCCCTGCTCATGGCCATCACCCTCGTCTACCTCCGCATCCTCAAGAGAACGGGAGAAGCCCTGTGAGCGCCATCAACGTTTCACCCCGCACCAACGCGCCTTCCGCGGCGGACGCGCCGCAGAAGTTCCGCAGGAACGGACGACGGCGGTTCGGCGCCGACGCCGCGGCGCTCGCCATCGCCGTGGTGGTCGCTTTCCCGCTGTTCTGGATGGTGCTTTCGGCGCTGAAGCCCAAAACTGCACTGGATGCCGGCGATGCGGCGCCGTTCACTCTGGAACCGTCGCTCGAATCGTTCGGCCGGGTCCTGGCAGTCAACAACTTCGGCCAGTACTTCCTGAACAGCGTGATCGTAGCCCTGGCCGTCGTCGTTATTTCCACCATTCTGGCGTTCTTGGCCGCGGTGGCGCTGACCCGCTACAACTTCAAGATGCGCACCAAGCTGCTAATCATAATCCTCGTGTCCCAGATGGTGCCCGTGGAAGCACTCACCATCCCGCTGTTCTTCCTGCTCCGCAACGCCGGCGAAGCCATCCCACTGGTGGGGCTGAACCAGTTGGGTTCCTTAGTGCTGGTTCACGTGGGCTTCAGTATCCCGTTCGCCATCTGGATGCTCCGCGGTTTTTTGGCCGCGGTGCCGGTCGAAATTGAGGAGGCGGCCCGCCTGGATGGTGCCAGCAGCTTCCGTTTCGTCAGATCCATCCTGTTCCCGCTGGTGGCGCCGGGTGTGGTGGCCTGCTCGGTGTTCTCCTTCATCTCAACGTGGAACGACTTCCTGTTCGCGAAGACGTTCATCATCTCGGCCCAGGAGAACCAGACCCTGCCCATGGCGCTGCTGACCTTCTTCAAGCCCGACCAGAACGATTGGGGCGCCATTATGGCCGGTTCCGTGATCATGACCATCCCCGTGCTGATCTTCTTCATCGCTGTACAGCGCAAGCTTGTATCCGGACTGGCAGGGGCGGTGAAAGGATGACCGCGCACCACCTGGTCCCGGCGCCGTGGTCAGTGCAGGACGGCTGCGGAGTATTGGAACTGGACGGTGCCACCACCCTGGGGGCCGATCGGGAACTGAACACGGCACGCCGCTGGCTGTCCCGTGCCCTGGGCGCGGCCACCGGCTGGGACCTGATGCCTGACCCGGCGGCCTCTGCCACCATCAGCCTCCGGCTGGACCCGGAACTAGACGCCGAGGCGTACCGCCTGGACGTGGACACCGCCGTCGTGATCCAGGCGGGCGGGCCCGCCGGGGCGTTCTACGCCGCCCAGACGCTGCTGCAGCTGATGGGCCCGGCGGCACTGCGCCAGGCGCCCGCCGCTCCGGCCGACCGGTCCGCGGACCCGTGGCCGGTTCCCCGGACGTCCATCCAGGACCGCCCCCGCTTCGGCTACCGGGGCGCCATGCTGGACGTGGCACGCCACTTCATGCCCAAGGACAACCTGCTGCGGTTCATCGAAGTGATGGCCATGCACAAGCTCAACGTCCTGCACCTGCACCTCACGGACGACCAGGGGTGGCGGATCCAGATAAACCGCTACCCGAAGCTCACCGAAACGGGCGCGTGGCGGCGTGAATCCTCCCGCGGATCCTGGCGGGCAGGGGTCTTCGACTCGCTGCCGCACGGCGGCTTCTACACGCAGGCGGACCTCCGCGAAGTGGTGGCCTTCGCGGCCGAACGGCACATCACCGTCATCCCGGAAGTCGATGTGCCCGGCCACAGCCAGGCTGCCATTGCCGCCTACCCCGAACTGGGCGCCGGCGCCGGGCCGGTGGAGGTCTGGACCCGCTGGGGTATTAGCGGAACCGTCCTGGAAACTTCGGACACCTCGCTGGAGTTCTACCGCAACGTGCTGGACGAAGTCGTGGAGATCTTCCCGTCCCCCTGGATCAGCCTCGGCGGCGACGAAGTGCCGCTGACCCAGTGGCAGGCCAGCGACCTGGCCAAGACCAAGGCGGCCGAGTTGGGGCTGCCCGACGTGGCCGGGCTGCACAGCTGGTTCGTGCGGCAGCTGGCCATGCATCTTGAAAGGCACGGACGGGCCACGTCCGTGTGGGACGAAATCGGCGACGGCGGACTGCCGGACGGCGCACTCGTGGCGTCCTGGCGCGGCTATGAGGGCGGGATCGAAGCCCTGAAGAACGGCTACGACGTCGTGATGTGCCCTGAGCACAAGCTGTACCTCGACCACCGGCAGGCCCACGGCGACGCCGAGCCGGTCCCGGTCGGTTTTGTCACCACCCTGCAGGCCGTTTACGATTTCGAGCCGCTCCCGGAGAACGTGGATCCGGAGTTCCCCGGCCAGCTTCTGGGCGCTCAGGCCAACATCTGGACCGAGCACCTGGACTCGCCGCGGCGCGTCTACTACGCCGCCTATCCGCGTCTGAGCGCCGTCGCCGAGGTGTTCTGGTCCCGGCCCGAACAGCGTGACTACGATGGGTTCCTGGCCCGGCTCACCGGAGCCCACCTGATGCGGCTGGACGCCATGGGAGTGGAATACCGGCCGGTGTCGGGACCCAACCCGTGGCAGCAGCGGCCCGGGGTGGAGGGCTGGAAACGAGACTACGACGCCGAACAGCGCACCGCCGCCGGATAGGACACAAGTGACTACTGCAGGCGCGGCCGTCGGGGCCGTAGACGATGACGCAGAGGCGTACTTCGGCGCCAAACTGAGGTTTGAGATCGACGTCATGGATGTGGCCGAGAACTTCCCTGCCGGAGGATTCGTGCTCGTCGATACCAGGCGGCGTGCGTCCTGGGACCACGGCCATATCCCCGGTGCCGTGCACCTGCCCACCGCCGATATCCCGTCCCGCGCCCCGGACCTGATTCCCGCCGGCACCGACGTGGTGGTCTATTCCTGGGGGCCGGGCTGCAACGGCAGCACGTTCGCGGCCCTGGCGTTCGCCGCCTTGGGCTACCGTGTGCGGGAAATGATCGGCGGCATCGAATACTGGGCCCGGAACGGCCATCCTGTGGAGACAGCCTCGGGTGTTAGCCAGGGAAGCCCGACGGGCTGGTGACGGCGCACGCGGGCTAGCGACGCGCAAGTTTCCCGAGGACGCAAATACGGGTGAGGACACGTGAATCCACGCGTCGTCAGGCCGGTTGGGTGTCCTGGGCGAAGTTCCGTGTCAACCACCCGCGTTGACTCATCAAAGACGCCCGCGTAGCTGTATTCGAAGAATCATCTGAGAATGCCCGCGTAGCGGCGTGTCCGCCGGGCCGATGTCCGCCGCTTCGGCATTGTGAGCCACGGAGCTTTCGATGAGTGAACGCAGGGCTGTCACGAAGACCATCGCTACCCGTTACGCCAGGTCGGACCGGGTAGCTGGCGCTGATCGCGATCGCCATCTCCTCCGGATCCATCATCGCCAGCCACGTTAACGACGGCGGCTTCTGGATCATCGCCAAGTACTTCAATGTCAGTCAAGGACACGCTCAAGACCTGGATCGTCCTGGAAACCGTGCTCTCCGTGGTCGGATTCGGCATGGCAGCACTGATCTACCAGTTCGTCTAAACACCGCAGATATGAGCCGAAGCTTCACTAAATCTATGCTGGTGCGCCGCAACCAAATCGGCGGTCCCCACCAAGGAGGGGACCGCCGTCGGACGTTTTCTGGCGCCTGGCCGGCGCCGGCCCACTCCAGCTAGATGATTGCGGCCCGCAGCTCCTTGGCGGCGAGGGTGGGATCGTCCGCGCTGTAGATGGAGCCGCCAACAACTGCGACGTCGGCACCGGCGCGCTGCACGGCTTCAATGGTGGAGATGTTCACACCGCCGGCAACAGAGAACGGCACGCGCGCTTCCTCCCCGGCGCTGAGCAGGACGTCCAGGTTGTAGCCCGGCTTCGCCTGCTCGTCCAGGCCGGCGTGGAACTCGATGAACTTGGCTCCGAGGGCGCGGGCTTCCCTTGCACGGGTCACTTTGTCCGCCACCCCGATCAGGTCCACAACGATGCCCTTGTTGTGGGCCTTCGCTGCCTTGACCGCGCCGGCGATGGTGGAATCGTCGGCGCCGCCGAGGACGGACACCAGGTCTGCACCCGCGCTGAAGGCGATGTCGGCTTCGAGCTCGCCTGCGTCCATGGTCTTCAGGTCTGCGAAGACGATCTTGTCCGGGTGGGCGGCCTTGACGGCGGTTACGGCGGACAGGCCGGCGTTCTTAACCAGCGGCGTTCCGAGCTCGATGATGTCAACGTATTCGGCGACCTTGCCCGCGAGTTCGAGGGCGGCTTCGACGGTCAGGACGTCCATTGCGACTTGGAGTTTCATGTGTGGTCTCTTTCGGGTTGGGGGAGCGGTCTTGCTGGAAACAGGGTTGGGATGGCGCGGCTTGGCTATTCGAGGTTCGCGTGGCGCTGCCAGAGGTCCTCCGGAGCCGACGCATCCTCGTCCCAAAGGCTTTGGAACACCGCTTCGGTGGTGGTGAACAGCACCTGCTCGAAGAGGCTGCCCGAATACTGCTGTGACACGGCCGAGGTGTGGTCCGTCTTGTGGGCAGCGGGGATAAGTACGACGGCGGCAGCAATGGCCGCGAGAGGGGAACCGGAGCTGGTGGTGTAGGCAGCCACCCGGGCACCTTGGGCGGCCGCGGTTTCCGCCGCCTTGACGACGCCGGCGGTGGTTCCGGAACCGGAGGCTGCGAGCAGCAGGTCGCCGGCGCGGACGGCTGGTGCCGTAGTCTCGCCCACGACGTGCACCGTCAGCCCGAGATGCATGAGCCGCATGGCCGCCATCTTCAGGACAAGGCCGCTGCGTCCGGCGCCGGTCACGAAGATCCTGTCGGCCAGCCTGAGCTCGGTTACGAGGGCCGCGACCTGCGCCGGGTCAACGCGCTGGAATACTGCCCTGATCTCGTCCTGAACCAGGGTCCGGTTCCGCTCAAAGGCCTTGGACGTTCCGGCCAGGCCGGCCGGACTGGTTTCTGCGATGACACTCATTGGCGCCAGCCTCCTTCGTTTGTGACTCTTTCATCCTGTCCCGTCCGTTGGGCGGATCCAACGCCATAATCGGACGGTCGTGACTACCTAAACGGGTAGGCAGATGAACATCGCGCACGTAAACTGGGCAGGTGGAATCGCCCAAGTCAGCCCTGCTCGAGGCCATCGCAGCCCTGTCCACCGCCCCGCTTGCCACCATCGCGCAGCGGCTGCGGGAGGCCACCCTGCCCTATCTCGGCAGCAGCGCCCTGGTCATCTTCACCGAGGACTGCACGGGACGGCCCCAGAAGAAGGCCGGCGACGAAGCCATCATCAGCCGTGTGTCCATCGCCGAACTGGACCACATCCGGGCCTTAGCGGCCGGCGAAAGCCGGGAGAACGAGGCCTGGAGCGGACAGGTATTGCTCGGCGGCGGGCCGCGCCCGGTCCTCGCTCTGTCTTCGCCGAGCAAAGCCCTGCTGGTCCTTGCAGATCCGCAAGCCCTGACGGACGCCGCAGACCGAGCCGAGGCAGAATGGATCCTCCGCTACCTCTGGACGCTGGCGGCCGAGCGGATCCGGGAAAAGGTGGCCGACGCGCCGCCGTCGTACCTCATCGAATCCCGCGCGGCGTCGGCCGAGCGGGTCAGGGTCACCGCCGAACTGGTGGACCAGCACTCCACCACCCTCGAAACCCTGCTCGCCGCGCTGAGATCGCCCGCGCTCAGTGACGGTGCGGCACGGAAGTCCGCCACCGACGCCGCGACCAGGGCCCTGGTTGGACTCCGCACGCTCAGCGACCGCACCACGGAACTGGTGGAGGAGCCGGTCGCCACGGCGTTCCA
This sequence comes from Pseudarthrobacter sp. Y6, assembly GCF_050156205.1. Taxonomy (NCBI): domain Bacteria; kingdom Bacillati; phylum Actinomycetota; class Actinomycetes; order Micrococcales; family Micrococcaceae; genus Pseudarthrobacter; species Pseudarthrobacter sp. Y6. Next base: position 353,510 of record NZ_CP189574.1, read on the forward strand.
GCGCCTCCGCGAGGACCTTAGACCGCTCATGAACTTCAGCGGGATCGACGTCCAGTTCATCGAACCGCCCGTCAACGGCCGCGCCCTCCCCGGCGAAGTGGCCCATGCGGCCCGGGCGATTGTCCGTGGGCTGGTCCTGGCCATGGTGGACCAGGCCGGAGTCCGCCGGATCCGCACGCAGTGGGATTGCGACGGCGAGAACCTCCTGGTCAACGTCCGCGACGACGGTCCCGGCGAACTGTCCGCGACGGCGCCCGCCATGGCCCGCCTCGCCCAGCGCGTCGAGGCCCTGGACGGCAGCATGTCGGTGGATGTGATGCCCGGCTGGGGTGCCGACGTCGCCGTGTCCCTCCCGCTGGACCCGCCGGCCCGGCAGCTGGCCGACGTCTCCGACTGGAAGCTCGGAGACCGCGAACTTGAGGTCCTCCAACTGCTGGCATCCGGCCAGCGGAACCGTGCAATCGCCGCCAAGCTGCACATCAGCGAAAACACGGTGAAGTTCCATCTCCGCAACATCTACCGCAAGGTGGGTGCCTCCTCGCGAACGGAAGCCGTTGCGATGGCCCACAGGAACGGTCTGCGCTGAACCAGCCGCCGTAACGCAATGCCGGCTCCCATGCGTCTGGCGGCATAGGATCGAAAGCGTCGAACTAACCGAGAGGACGCTCCGAGCGCCTTCGTGGCGGGCACGCAAGCCGCACACTACTTGAGAGTATGGATCATGGCTTCGAACAATGACCGCGAATCCGACGTTGATGCGGACACAGGCCAGCACGGCGGTGTCCAGTCCGTGGACCGGGCCCTGGCGGTCCTGGAGATCCTGGCGCGGGACGGCCACGCCGGCGTGAGTGACATCGCCGAAGAGATGGGCATCCACAAATCCACCGTCTCCCGGCTGCTGGGTTCGTTAGTCAGCCGGGAAATGGTCCACCAGAACAGCGAGCGGGGGAAGTACCAGCTGGGCTTCGGCATCCTCCGGCTGGCAAGCTCCATCCCCGGGCGGCTCAGCCTGGTCCGCGAAGCCCGGCCGGTGCTGGAAAGCCTGGCGGAAGAATTCAAGGAGACCGTGAACCTCGCGGTCCTGCGCTCCAACTACGCCGTCAACGTGGACCAGGCCATGGGCCCGTCAACGCTGGCCACCTACGACTGGGTGGGCAGTCTGACCCCGTTGCACGCAACGTCCAGCGGGAAGGTCCTGCTGGCGGCGCTCTCCGCGGATGAGCGGGACCGGATCCTGAAGGAAACCGGGCTCCCTGCCCGGACTCCGCGGACCATCACCAACAGGAAAGAGCTCGAAACCCAGCTGCTCGACGTCGCCCGTGACGGCTACTGCGTCATCCGGGAGGAGTTCGAGATCGGGCTGAACTCGATGGCTGTGCCGGTGTACAACCACATGGGCTCGGTCATCGGCGCTATCAGCATCTCCGGCCCGGCCTTCCGTTTTGATCCGGAGAAGGCGCCGGGACTCCTCGAGGCGCTGAAACAGGCGGGCCTGCAGCTCAGCGCAAAGATGGGCTACTCCCGGCGTTAAACGGGTTGAGCCCGCCCGATTAGGCAGGCTCAACCACCAGGGTTGGTTTCGACAAGCTCAACCAACAGGCTTGACGTCCCCCACCTTCTGCTGCACCCAGTCGTGGAAGGCGCCGATGTGGTGCTCGCTCGGCACCAGCACGCCGCCCTTGGCGTAGACCTTCGAGCCCATGGCCGGCTGGCAGCGCTCGCAGGCGTCGAAGTCCTGCTGGTTGACGCGGTGAAACAGCTCCACGGAAGCGCTGACGTCCTTGCCGCTCTCCACGACGCTGGGCACGTACAGCCAATCGCATTCCACGATGGTGTGGTCCGCGGCCATGGGGAACATCCGGTGGATGATCACGTGGTCCGGGACCAGGTTCACAAACACTGTGGGCTTGATGGTGATGGCGTAGTAGCGGCGGTCCTGGTCGTCCTCGATTCCCGGAATCAGGTCGAACCCTTCGGAGCCGTCAATGGTGAAGCCCTTGATATCCTCGCCGAATTCGGCGCCGTGGCCCACGAAGTACTGGGCGGCCAGGCCGTCCGCGAACTCCGGGAGGACCTCCGTCAGTTCCGGGTGGATGGTGGCGCAGTGGTAGCACTCCATGAAGTTCTCAATGATGAGCTTCCAGTTCGCCTTCACGTCGTAGCGGATGCGGCGGCCGAGGCTGAGGTTGGCCACGTCGTAGCCCTCGATCGCCTTCAGGTCGCCGAGCCGCTCCTCGATGGCACCCATCACGTCCTCTTCGAACGACGGCGGCTCGTCCGCCAGGCTCACCCACACGTAGCCCAGGTATTCGCGGATGTGGACCTTCACCAGACCGTACTCGTCACGGTCGATATCCGGCATCTTGGTGAGGTTGGGCGCCGCGATGAGCTTGCCTTCGAAATCGTAGGTCCAGGCGTGGTACGGGCACTGGAACGAGCGCGCAGCTTCACCCTGTTCCTCCATGCACAGCTTGACGCCCCGGTGCCGGCACACGTTGTAGAAGGCGCGGATCCCGCCCTTGCGGGTGCGGCTGATCAGCACGCTCTCCCGCCCGATCTGGACCGTCCGCCAGGCGCCAGGCTTGTCCAGGTCGGCCGAGCGGATGGCACAGAACCACATCTGCTCGAAGATCCGCTCCTGCTCGGCGCGGAAGATCTCTTCGCTGACGTAGGCCTGGCCTGGGAGGGTGGGGATCAGGCTGGGCGTGAAGACTTCGGTGGTCATTCTTTTACTCCTCTGCGGTGACTGACGTCGGGTTTGGAAGGTCTGTGGGGGATCAGGCGAAACTGGCGGATGCTGCCAGCACAGGCGGGGCGGGGGCGGGGGCGGTCTGGGCTGGAGTGGCTTGGGTTGCAGCTGCACGTGCGGCGTTGAGCTGCCGGCGCCACCTGGTGAAGAGGCGGGGCTGGTTGGCGCCAAGGACGGCTACGGGCCGGCCGTCGCGGTAGTAGACGGCCACGAAGCTGTGGGTTGAGGGATCTCCGGCCTCGATGTCCACCCGGTCAGCGTCCCGGGCGTGACCGGCGAACTGGATGCGGACGTTGTACTGGTCGGACCAGAAGTACGGCAGGTTCAGCGGCTGGTGCGCGGCCCCGGGATCCAAGAGCGCGGTGACGGCGAGGGCCGGGCGCTCCGCTGCACCGCTCCAGTGCTCCACGCGCCGGTGCTTTCCGGACTCTTCGTCGAGCCAGGCAGCACAGTCGCCGACGGCCACGACGCCGGGCACGTTGGTACGGCCCATCGGATCGCAGAGGATGCCGTCGCCGATTTCAAGGCCAGAGTCGGCAAGCCACGCTGTGTTGGGTACGGCCCCGATGGCCACCAGGACGACGTCGGCAGGCACGTAGCGGCCGTCCGCGAGGCGGAGCCCGCTGACTACTCCCTCGCCGCTGTAATAGGACTCGATGGCCGCGTCACAAATCAGCTCCACCCCGTTAATTCCATGCAACGCGGCCAGGGCGCCCGCCATCTCTTCACCCAGAGGACGGCTGAGCGGAACGGCGCCCGAGCAAACGACGGTGACTTCAACTCCGAGGGCGCGGGCGGTGGAGGCTACTTCGGCGCCGATGAAACCGGCGCCCACGATGACGAGCCTGGTCCCCGGCACCAGTTCGGGAGCGAGGTCCTGCGCGTCCTGCATTGTCCGCAGGGTATAGACGTTCGCCAGCCCGGCGAGTTCCGGCAGGGTCCGGGCGGATGCCCCGGTGGCGATGACCACGCCGTCGGCCTCTATTTCCGTGCCGTCGTTGAGTGTTATCGTCCGGGACGCCGTATCCAGGCTGCGTGCCGGTGATCCCAGCAGCCATTCGGCCTGGAGCGGATCTCCGCCTTCACTTTCCTCTGGAGTCTCCAGGCGAAGGTGTTCCGGACTGATTTTTCCCGCGAGGAAATCCTTGGACAGGGGGGGCCTGTCATAGGGCCGGTGCGGCTCGTCGCCGATGAGGATGAGCCTTCCGGCAAAGCCTTGGGCGCGGGCGGCACGGGCGGCTGAAATTCCCGCCAAGGATGCCCCCACTATTGCCAATGTCTGCATGGCCGCCTTCCTGTTATCTGAATGCAACTAATTGCGTATGACGCAACAACGTTCTGTATGCGAGACAGCGTGACGCAGACCACTAGGGGGTGTCAAGGGTCGGCCTTATTAAGGGGAAACCCTTGACAAGGCAGAGTGGCATGGATCACTCTGTTGCGTATTGTGATCGGCGTTGATGATGGCACAACCCGCCGGCCGGGCTGAGCCCGTCAACTGGGAAAGAGGTTTATCAGATGCACATTGCTTGCCCACTCACCGCTTTGGCCCCCGGAGGCGCCGTCCGTCTCGACACGTCCCCACCGATCGCCGTCTTCCACACGGAGGACGGCGAGCTCTTCGCCCTCGACGACACCTGTACCCACCAGGACGCATCTCTTGCGGACGGGTGGGTGGAAGGCTGCGAGGTGGAATGCCCCCTTCACGCATCCAAGTTCAATCTCCGCACGGGCGAAGTGGACGCGCCGCCGGCCAAGCTACCCGTACGGGTCCACAAGGTCTCCGTCGTGGACGGCCAGATCATGGTCGAGGAATCCAGCGAGGCGCCCAACCTTCCACCGGGCCTGACCATCAACGGCCACGTCTAGGCACCACCACGCAGTACTCCATTTCAAGCTAAGAGGTGAAGTTCTTGACCCTACAACTGAGCAACGAGCTGCAGGAACGGACCCGTTCCGCGGCCTCCGCCGGGCAGCCCCGGTCAGCATCCGGGCAGCAGGCGACGCCGTTCGTCCTCACCGTTGCCTGTCCCGAACGCAGTGGGATCGTCCACGCCGTGTCCAGCTTCCTGGCGATGCGCGGATTCGACATCGCCGAGCACCAGCAGTTCGACGACCACGTCAGCAACACTCTCTTCCTGCGGACCGCCTTCACCGGCACCCTGGCCGGCGCGGCTGGCGCCAACGGTAACGGTGCGGACAGGGCGGACAGGGCGGACAGCACAGCTGATTCCCTGTCCGCCGATTTCGCGGAAATCGCCGACGAATTCGGAATGACCTACAGCTTCCACGACGACAGGCCGCAGCGCATCCTGGTGATGGTCTCCAAGTTCGGCCACTGCCTCAACGATCTTATTTTCCGCTGGCGCGCCGGGAGCCTCGGGGCGGACATCGCCGCCGTCGTCTCCAACCATGAGGACCTGCGCCCGATGGCGGAAACAGCAGGGCTTCCCTTCATCCACGTACCCGTAACGGCGTCCACCAAACCGCAGGCGGAGTTCCGGCTCTTGGAACTCGTGGACGAATACGACGCGGACCTTGTGGTACTGGCCCGCTACATGCAGGTGCTGTCCGACGGCCTCTGCCGGGAACTCCACGGCCGGGCCATCAACATCCATCATTCTTTCCTGCCCGGATTCAAAGGGGCCAAGCCCTACCACCAGGCCTATGAACGCGGCGTGAAGGTGGTCGGGGCCACTGCCCACTACGTCACGGGCGACCTCGACGAAGGTCCCATCATCGAGCAGGAAGTCTTCCGCGTGGACCACGGCGTGGATCCGGATTCCCTCGTAACGGCAGGCCGCGACGCCGAAGCGATCGCCCTTTCCCGCGCGGTGAAGTGGCATTGCCAACACCGCGTCCTCCTCAACGGCTCCCGGACCGTCGTCTTCCGCTAGAGCCACACCGCGGGCCGGGAACGGGCCGCCTCCACACAACACGCAGCAAGTCACGAACAGGAGCTTCCGTATGAGCGCTACACCCCGCGTCGTCATCATCGGCGCCGGCATTGTCGGTGCGAATCTGGCAGACGAGTTGGCCACCCGAGGCTGGACCAGCGTCACCGTACTGGATCAGGGACCACTCAACCTCGCTGGCGGCTCCACGTCGCACGCGCCCGGACTGGTGTTCCAGACCAACCCGTCCAAGACGATGACGCAGTTCGCCGCCTACACCGTGGACAAGCTCCTCTCCCTGAGCCACGAGGGTGTCTCCTGCTTCAACCAGGTGGGCGGCCTGGAGATCGCCACCACCCCGGAACGGCTTGAGGACCTCAAGCGGAAGCTCGGCTACGCCACGTCCTGGGGCATCGAAGGCCGGATCATCGACGCCGACGAGTGCAGCAAGCACTACGCCCTGCTGAATCCGGACATGGTCCTCGGCGGCCTCCACGTCCCGTCCGACGGCCTCGCGTCCGCAGCCCGCGCCGTTCAGCTGCTGATCCGCAAGGCCACGGCCGCCGGCGTCACGTTCATCGGATCAACGCCGGTGACCGGGATCGAGCAGGCCGGCGGAAAGGTCACCGGTGTCCAGACGCCCGACGGCGTGGTCCCGGCGGACATCGTGGTCTCCTGCGCCGGCTTCTGGGGCCCCAAGATCGGAGCGATGGCAGGCATGGCCGTGCCGCTGCTGCCGCTGGCCCACCAGTACGTCAAGACCACCGCGGTGCCGGAACTCGTGGGCGCCAATCCCCTGGACCCCTCCAACGGGGCGCGGATGCCCATCCTCCGGCACCAGGACAAAGACCTTTATTTCCGCGAGCACGGCGACAGGATGGGAATCGGCTCCTACGCCCACCGGCCTATGCCCGTGGACCTGGACCGGCTGCCTGAAGTGGCTCCCGGTCAGATGTCCGAGCACCGCATGCCATCCCGGCTCGAATTCACGGAAGAAGACTTCCTGCCCTGCTGGGAGGACAGCCGGCAACTGCTGCCCGCCCTCCGCGGTGCGGAGATCGCCGACGGCTTCAATGGCATCTTCTCCTTCACGCCGGACGGCGGCCCGCTGATCGGGCAGGCCCCGGAGCTTGAGGGCTTCTACGTCGCGGAAGCGGTCTGGGTGACCCATTCGGCGGGAGTCGCACGTGCGCTAGCCGAACTGCTGATCGAGGGCCAGTCCCGCATCCCGCTTCACGAGTGCGAAGTTTCACGTTTCGAAGCCGTTCAGACCGCGGACAGCTACGTCAGCGAGACGTCTCAGCAGAACTTCGTGGAGATCTACGACGTCCTGCACCCCCTGCAGCCGCGCGAATCGCCCCGGGAGCTGCGCGTCAGCCCGTTCAACTGCCGGCAGAAGGAACTGGGAGCGTTCTTCCTCGAGGCCGCCGGCTGGGAGCGCCCGCACTGGTTCGAGGCCAACCGCCCGCTCCTGGACGCGCTGCCGGCTGAATGGCAGGCGCCCGAACGCGGCCCCTGGGCCGCAATGTTCAGCTCCCCCATTTCCGCCGCCGAGGCATGGAAGACGCGCACCGCCGTCGCGCTTTACGACATGACGGCACTCAAGCGGCTGGAAGTTTCGGGTCCCGGCGCCCTCGCCTTGCTGCAGCGCCTCAGCGCCGGGCAGGTCGACAAGAAGCCAGGCGCCGTCACCTACTGCCTTCTGTTGAACGACGACGGCGGCGTCCGCAGCGACATCACGATCGCGCGGCTCACGGAGACCACGTTCCAGGTAGGCGCCAACGGCAACATCGACTTCGACTACTTCACGCGGGAGGCCCGCAAGCAGACGGCTGATGACGTCAGCCAGTGGGTCCAGATCCGCGACATTACGGGATCCACCTGCTGCATCGGGCTCTGGGGGCCGCTGGCACGCGAAGTTATTGCTAAGGTCAGCACCGATGATTTCACCAATGACGGTCTTCGTTACTTCCGTACCAAGCAGGTGCGGATCGGCGGCATCCCCGTGACGGCCATGCGGCTGTCCTATGTGGGCGAGCTGGGCTGGGAGCTGTACACCACCGCCGAACACGGACTGAAGCTGTGGGACCTCCTCTTCGAGGCCGGCCAGGAACAGGGCATCATCGCCGCCGGCCGTGGCGCCTTCAACAGCCTCCGGCTGGAAAAGGGATACCGGCTCTGGGGGACGGACATGACGCCCGAACACGAACCGTACCAGGCAGGCCTGGGCTTCTCGATCGCCAAGAACAAGGACGCCTTCGTGGGCGCCGAAGCCCTCGCCGAACGCCGGGCGCAACCGGCTGCCATGCAGCTGCGCTGCCTGACGGTCGACGACGGCACCTCGGTGGTGCTGGGCAAGGAACCCGTGTATTTCAAGGGCGAAGCCGCCGGCTACGTGACCAGCGCAGCCTACGGCTACACGGTGAAGCGGCCGATCGCCTATGCCTGGCTCCCGGCCAGCGCCTCCGAGGGCGATGCCGTGGAAATCGAATACTTCGGCACCCGGATCGCCGCAACGGTTAGCGCCGAGCCGCTGGTGGACCCGGGCATGGAACGCCTGCGCGGCTGAACCGGGACCCATCCAGGCCCTTTAACACGACTCCCAGACCACGCCCCAAGGAGATTTACCTGATGACGAACGAGAGCTACGACTACGTGATTGTCGGCGGCGGAAGCGCCGGATCCGTCCTGGCGGACAGGCTGAGCGCGGACGGGACGCACACCGTGCTGGTCCTTGAAGCCGGACGCAGCGACTACCCGTGGGACCTTTTCATCCAGATGCCGGCGGCGCTGACCTTCCCCAGCGGGAACAGGTTCTACGACTGGCAATACAAGTCCGATCCCGAACCCCACATGCACGGACGGCGGATCGCCCACGCCCGCGGCAAGGTCCTGGGCGGCTCCAGCTCCATCAACGGCATGATCTTCCAGCGCGGCAACCCGCTGGACTACGAGCGCTGGGGAGCCGACGCCGGAATGGAAACCTGGGACTTCGCCCACTGCCTGCCCTACTTCAAGCGGATGGAAACTGCGCTGGCCTCTGCTCCGAACCACGAGCTGCGCGGCCACGACGGACCCCTGGTCCTGGAGCGCGGACCCGCCCGCAATCCCCTGTTCCAGGCCTTCTTCCGGGCTTCGGAGGAGGCAGGCCACAAGCGAACGGATGACGTCAACGGGTACCGGCAGGAGGGCTTCGGCCCGTTCGACCGGAACGTGCACAAGGGCCAGCGGCTCTCTGCGTCGCGCGCCTACCTGCGCCCCAACAAGGGCCGGAAGAACCTGACGGTCCGCACCCGTGCGCTTGCGGCCAAGGTCAATTTCGACGGCACAACGGCAACGGGGGTCACCTACCGCCGGAACGGCCGGCTGCACACCGTCGATGCCAAGGAAGTGGTGCTCTGCGGCGGCGCGATCAATACGCCCCAGTTGCTGCAGCTCTCCGGCGTGGGGGATTCTGCGCTCCTGAAGTCGCTGGGCATCAAGCCGGTGGTGGACCTGCCGGGCGTCGGCGAAAACCTGCAGGACCATCTGGAAGTGTACGTCCAGCATTCCTGCAAGCCGCCGGTATCCATGCAGCCGTACCTCAGCCTGTGGCGCTACCCACTGATCGGTCTCCAGTGGCTGCTCGGCCGGAAGGGACCCGCAGCCACCAACCACTTCGAAGGAGGCGGGTTCGTCCGCTCCAACGAGGACGTTTCCTACCCCAACCTGATGTTCCACTTCCTGCCGGTGGCAGTGCGCTACGACGGCCAGAAAGCCGACGCCAAGCACGGGTACCAGGTCCATGTGGGCCCCATGTACTCCGACGCACGCGGAAGCCTGAAGATCACCTCCACGGATCCGGCCGCCCACCCCTCAATGCAGTTCAATTACCTCTCCACGGAACAGGACCGGCGGGAATGGGTCGAGGCCATCAGGGTCACCCGCGACATCCTCTCCCAGCCGGCCCTCGCACCCTACAGCGGCGGGGAACTCTCGCCCGGCTCCTCCGTACAGACGGACGAGGAAATCCTGGAGTGGGTGGCGAAGGATGCCGAGACGGCCCTGCACCCCTCCTGCACCGCCAAGATGGGACCGGCCTCGGACCCCATGGCTGTGGTTGACCCGCTCACCATGAAGGTCCACGGCACCTCGGGCCTCCGCGTGGCAGATGCCGCTGCCATGCCCTACGTGACCAACGGCAACATCTACGCCCCGGTCATGATGCTGGCGGAGAAGGCTGCCGACCTCATCCTGGGACGTACGCCGCTGGCACCCGAGCACGCGGCCTTCTACCGGCACGAACCCGCCGCGGATCCCAAAGCCGCGCCAAGCCTGGGCCGCGCATGAGCGGCGTCCAGCTTGCCGAAAGCGGCGGCCAGGCCGTGGTGGACCAGGATGCGGCGCCGGTGCGGGGCTTGTTCGTGGACGGCCGGTGGAGCGAATCGGCCGCCGGGAATACGCGGATCATCACATGCCCGGCCGACGGCGAACAAGTGGCCGAAGTTGCTGAATGCACGGACGCCGACGCCGGGGCAGCGGTCGCCAGCGCCCGCCGGGCTTTCGACGGCGGAGCGTGGCCCGGCACCAGCGAAAAGGAACGCGGACAGGTCCTGCTCCGCACCGCCGAACTGCTGGCACGCGACAAGGCGCTTTACGCCCGGGCCGAAGCCCTCGATACAGGCAAGCGCTACGTCGAAGCGGAATACGACATCGACGATATCGCCGCCTGCTTCCGGTACTACGGCGGCATCGCCGGAACGGACGCCGGCCGCGTTATCGATACCGGGGTTCCCGGAACCATCAGCCGGGTGGTCCACGCCCCGGTGGGTGTCTGCGGGCTCATCACGCCATGGAACTACCCCCTTCTGCAGGCTTCCTGGAAGGTGGCACCGGCCCTGTTGGCCGGCAATACCTTCGTCCTCAAACCCAGCGAACTGACTCCCTCCACTTCGATCCTGCTGATGGATACGCTCCTCGAGGCCGGGTTGCCGGCCGGAGTAGCCAACCTCGTCACCGGCCCCGGTCCCGGCGTCGGCGCAGTCCTGAGCGAAAGCCCGGACGTTGATCTGGTCTCTTTCACCGGTGGCCTGGCCACCGGGATCAACATCATGAAGAGCGCGGCCAACACGGTGAAGCGGGTTGCCCTGGAACTGGGCGGGAAGAATCCGAACATCGTTTTCGCTGATGCCGACCGCGAGTCGGCACTGGACAACGCCCTCACCGCGGTGTTCCTGCACTCGGGGCAGGTGTGCTCGGCCGGCACCAGGCTCATCATCGAGGAATCGATCCACGACGGGTTTGTGGCGGAACTGGTGCGGCGTGCACAGGCCATCCGGCTTGGCGGCCCCTTCGACGAGCTCGCGGAGACCGGCCCGCTCATCTCGGCCGCGCACCGTGACAAGGTCCATGCCTTCGTCCAGGCCGGCATCGACGAAGGCGCCAACCTTCTGTGCGGCGGCTATATCCCTGACGCCGGTGTGCTGGCACTCGGCAGCTACTACCCTCCCACCATCCTTGACGGTTGCCACACCTCCATGAACGCAGTCCAGGATGAGTCGTTCGGACCGGTCCTGACTGTGGAGACCTTCAGCACGGAAGAGGAAGCCATCATGCTGGCCAACGACACCGCCTACGGACTGGCCGGAGCCGTGTGGACCAATGACGGATCCCGCGCGCAGCGCGTGGCGGGCGCCCTCCGGCACGGCACTGTGTGGATCAACGACTACCACCCGTACGTCCCGCAGGCGGAATGGGGCGGATTCGGAAAGTCCGGAAACGGCCGCGAACTGGGACTTCAAGGTCTCGCGGAATACCGCGAAACCAAACACATCTGGCAAAACATCAACCCCAAGCCCAGTCACTGGTTCGAGCCTCCACAGGCAGGAGTACAGCAATGAACAGTCCCGACATCTCAGTGCGCAACCTCTGGAAGGTCTTCGGACCGGGGGGCGACAAGATTCCCGACAATCCTGAACTCTCGGCCCTCAACTCCGCCGAACTGCTGGAACGCACCGGCTGTGTGACCGCCGTCCGCAACCTGAGTTTCGACGTCGCCAAGGGCGAGGTCTTCGTGGTCATGGGACTTTCCGGATCCGGCAAATCCACCCTGATCCGCTGCCTGACCCGGCTGATCGAACCCACCTCCGGGCAGGTCCTGGTGGACGGCAAGGACGTCCTGCAGGCAGGCGTTGCCGAGCTGCGCGAGCTGCGCCGCCGGAAGATGTCCATGGTCTTCCAGCACTTCGGCCTCCTCCCTCACCGCACCGTGCTGGACAACGTCTCCTACGGCCTGCAGATCCGCGGGTCGGGCAAGAACGAACGCTATGCCAGGGCCCGGGAAATCATCGAACTGGTGGGCCTGAAAGGCTACGAACAGCACTACCCGGACCAGCTGTCCGGAGGAATGCAGCAGCGCGTCGGCCTGGGCCGGGCTTTGGCCGGCGATCCGGACACCATCCTCTTCGATGAACCCTTCTCCGCACTGGATCCGCTCATCCGCCGGGACATGCAAGCGGAAGTCATCCGGCTGCACAAGGACATGGGCAAGACCATGGTGTTCGTGACCCACGATCTCTCCGAGGCGCTCAAGCTCGGAGACCGCATCCTGATCATGCGCAACGGCGAGACGGTCCAGTGCGGCACGGGAGACGATCTGGTGGGGTCCCCGGCGGATAAGTACATTGAGGACTTCGTGTCCGAAGTCCCTCGCGCGGACGTCCTGACCCTGAAATGGATCACCCGGCCCGTGGCGGCCGGTACACCGGGCGACGCGCCGGTCCTCAGCTCCCGGATGATCATCCGGGATGCCATAGCGGCGGTCATGCACTCCTCCTGCCCCGTGCTGGTGGAAGAGGGCGGCAGGATTACGGGGCAGATCGACCGCGACAGCATCCTTTCGGTACTGCAGCCCACGGAAGCAGCGGCCTAATGTCTACCCTCGTCCGAGATCGGGCAACGGCGCAACCCACGCCCGTCCCCGTCCGTGAACCGCGCCGCAGGCCGAGCCGCCGTACCATCCTGCTGGGAGGCGCCGTCGTCGTCTGGATCCTGGGATTTCTTGTCCTGCATGGAACCGCAACCCTGGCCTTGCCCGCCTCAGAGCTGACGGACCTGCACCGGTCCCTGAACCAGTTCAACGCCTGGGTAGCAGCGAACCGCGCGGACAACCCCGTCTTCCTGTACATCTTCACGCCCTTGCGTGCCGCCGTCGACGCCGTGGCCAACCTGTTCATCACCATCTTTGCTGCGACTCCCACGGGCCTGCGCCTGCCGGAGATCGGCTGGCTTGGAACGGTGGGCCTGCTGGGCTGGATCGCCTTCGCGATCGGCAACGCGCGGGTCGCACTGCTGACGGCCGCCGTCTTTACTTTCTTCGGCCTTCAGGGCCTGTTCGTCGAGGCCACCTACACGTTCGCACTGGTCCTCACCGCGGTGCTGCTGACCCTTCTGGTCGGGATCCCGCTCGGTGTCCTGGCCGGTGTCTACGGCCGGGCTGCCAAGATGATCACGCCGGTGCTGGACTTCATGCAGACGCTGCCCACATTCGTGTACCTGGCCCCGCTTGCCCTGGTCTTCCTCATCGGTCCGGCGTCGGCCGTCATCGCCACAGTGATCAACGCAGCACCGCCCGTTATCCGCCTGACGGCCCACGGCATCCGCAGCATCCCGGAGAACACCCGCGAAGCGTCCGATTCGCTGGGCACAACGGGCCTGCAGCGGCTGGTCACCCTGCAGCTTCCCATGGCCCGGCGGACCATCGTCATGGGAATCAACCAGAGCACCATGGCGGCTCTGTCCATGGTCACCATCGCGGCGCTGATCGCGGCGCCCGGGCTTGGCCAGGTGGTGGTACGCGCGCTGCAATCGCTCGACGTCGGCACGGCCGTAAACGCCGGGCTCGCCATCGTCCTGCTGGCCATCGTGCTGGACCGGGTCACCACCGCCGCCAGCCGCCGTGCGGAACCGGGGGCTGCCCGGAACCGCAGGGTTTCCCGCAGGACCAGGTACATCCTCCTCGGCGTCACCCTGGTGCTGGCATTGGCCATGGTGCAGTTCTCCCGGACCATGCTGTGGGCTGCGGTGTTCCCGCAAGACCTCAACATCGGCACGGCGATCGTCCAGGCGGTAGGCTCGGCCAGCCAGTGGATGCAGACCAACCTGTCCCTGTTCACGGTGTCCTTCCGGGAAGCCGTCACCACCGGGATCCTTAACCCGTTCCAGTCACTGCTGACGGACACGCCCTTCTATATCCTCGTCGCCGTCATTGCCGTTGCGGCCTACGCGCTGGGCGGTTGGAAGCTCGCCGCCCTGACCACGGCATGCCTGGGCGTGATCATCTACCTCGGACTGTGGAGCGACTCCATGGTCACCCTGGCCGGCACGCTGGTAGCCACCGCCGTGGTCATGGTCCTGGGTGTGGTCTTCGGCGTCGCCATGGGCCGGTCCGAGCGGATGGACCAGATCCTGCGGCCCCTGCTGGACGCGGGCCAGACCATGCCCGCCTTTGTGTACCTGGTGCCGTTCCTGGGCCTCTTCGGAGCCACCCGCTTCACCGCGATCGTCGCCGGCATTATCTATGCCGCCCCCGTTGCCATCAAGATCACGGCCGATGGCATCGCAGCGATTTCCCCCACCGTAGTCGAAGCCGCGGTCGCCAGTGGTTCAACGCCCTGGCAAGTCATTACCAAGGTCCAGCTTCCGATGGCAAGGCCCTCCCTCGCCCTTGCCGCCAACCAGGGCCTGATCTACGTCCTGGCCATGGTGGTGGTGGGTGCGCTGGTGGGGGCGGGCGGCCTCGGGTACGACGTTGTCGCCGGCTTCGTCCAAAGCGCGCTTTTCGGCAAGGGCCTCGCCGCAGGCATTGCCATCGTCTTCCTCGGCATCCTGCTGGACAGGATGACCCAGGCTGCCGCAGCCACCCCGGTGCGGAAAATCCCCTCAAGCAACTCAGCGTCAACCTAACCGCATGTAACCGTCCTGCGCCTGGCGCAGGGCATAGAGGACCTCCCACGCATTCCCCCAACAAGGAGACCAAAAATGAAAAAAGCTGGACTGCTGTTGAAACGAACCGTCCCGGCGGTGGCTGGAGCTGCGGCCGCCGCCCTGCTCCTGGCAGGCTGCGGCGGCGCCTCGGTGAACCAGGTGGCTGCTGCCACCGGTGCGGCCGACGCGCCCTGCGGAAGTGTTAATGTCGCGATGAACGCTTGGGTGGGGTATACGGCCAACGCCGCTGTGTACAGCTACGTGGCGGAGAACAAGCTCGGCTGCACTGTGGTCCAGAAGGACCTTAACGAGCAGATCGCCTGGCAGGGCTTTGCATCCGGCGAAGTGGACGTGGTGATCGAAAACTGGGGGCATGAGGATCTGGTCAAGCAGTACATCACGGAGCAGAAAGTGGCTGTCGACGCCGGCCCTACCGGCAATGAAGGACATATCGGCTGGTACGTACCGCCATGGATGGCAGAAAAGTACCCGGACATCACCGACAGCAAGAACCTGAACAAATACGCTTCTATGTTCGCAACGTCAGAATCCGGCGGAAAAGGCCAACTCCTGGACGGCGACCCGGCCTTCGTAACCAACGACGAGGCGCTGGTGAAAAACCTCGGCCTCGACTACAAGGTGGTTTTCTCGGGTTCGGAAGCGGCTCTGATCCAGTCGTTCCGGACGGCGGAGCAGAACAAGACACCTTTGCTGGGCTACTTCTACGAGCCGCAGTGGTTCCTGTCCGAGGTTCCACTCAAGAAGGTCAATCTGCCGGCGTGGACCGAAGGCTGCGACGCCGACCCGGAGAAGGTGGCCTGCGACTACCCGGCCTACACCCTGAACAAGATCATTTCCAAGAAGTTCGAGGACGGCGGCTCACCTGCAGCCAAGCTGGCCAAAGCCTTTACGTGGACCAATGAGGACCAGAATGCCGTTGCCACGGACATTCAGGGCGGCATGGCGCCCGAGGCTGCCGCTAAGAAGTGGGTGGACGCGAATCAGCAGCTTGTTGATTCCTGGCTCAACTAAGCGCGACCGAACCGGGCCAGGAAAAAGTCACCCACCCACGGAGATCCGTGGGTGGGTGACTTGCTGCCGGCTCCTCTGGGTCAAGCTTGACGCTGGCTGTGTACGGGCTGCGCGGTTGGGTGAGGGCTACTTCGGCACGGCCACTTCAATATGCGGCACGAAGCGGACGAACATGGCCTTGAAGCCGGGGGTGTTGGATTCCCGTGCCACGTTCTCCTTGTGGACCAGGGCGTTGGCCTCGGGGAAGTATGCCGCGGCGCAGCCCTTCGCCGTGGGGTAGGCCACCAGCCGGAACTTGTCCGCCTGCCGGTCGTGGCCGCGGAAGGTGCTGACCACGTCCACGAGGTCCCGGTCCTGGAAGCCGAGTTCCGCCAGGTCCTCAGGGTGCACCAGGATCACGCGGCGGCCGCCCGAGATCCCCCGGTACCGGTCGTCCAGGCCGTAGAAGGTGGTGTTGTATTGGTCGTGGCTGCGGATGGTCTGGAGGACCAGGTGCCCGTCGGGCGGGGTCAGGTATTCCAGCGGGCTGACGGTGAAACGGCCGCGGCCGATGTCCGTCTTGAAGGACCGGGTGTCCCGGGGCGGGTTGGGCAGCACAAAGCCGTTCTTGGTCCGGATCCGGGCGTTGAAGTCCTGGAAGCCCGGGATGACGCGGGAGACGTGATCCCGGACCACGTCGTAGTCCGCGGCCATGGCCTTCCAGTCCACAAGGTGGTCCGGCCCGAAGGTGGCCTCCGCCATCCGGGCGATGATGACCGGCTCGGCAAGCAGGTGCCCGGACACCGGCTGGAGCCTGCCCTGGGTCGAATGGACCACGGACATGGAGTCCTCCACGGACAGGAACTGTGCCCCGGTGGGGTGTTTGTCGTCCTTGTCCGTCCGCCCCAGGGTGGGCAGGATGAGCGAGGTGCGGCCGTGCACCACGTGGGACCGGTTCGGCTTGGTGGACACGTGCACGGTCAGGCCGATCCGCTGCATCCCCGCTTCCAGGGTTTCCGTGTCCGAGCAGGCGAGGGAGAAGTTGCCGCCCATGGACACAAAGACGTCCACGTCGTTGCGTTCGAAGGCCTCCATCGCTTCCACGGCGTCGTAGCCGTGGGGGCGGGGCGAGGTGATGCCGAACTCGGCGTCCAAAGCGTCGAGGAGCCATTCCTTGGGTTTCTCCCAGATGCCCATGGTCCGGTCGCCCTGGACGTTGGAGTGCCCGCGGACCGGGCAGGCGCCAGCGCCGGGCTTGCCGAAGTTGCCCTGCAGGAGCAGGACGTTGACCATTTCCTTGATGGTGTCCACGGAGTGCGGCTGCTGCGTCACGCCCAGTGCCCAGCAGAAGATCGTGGCCTTGGACCGGATCAGCATGCCGGCCACGTCCTCGATCTGATTCCGGGCCAGGCCCGTGGCCTTCTCGGTCTCCTCCCAGTCCAGCTCGCCGCGGGCGTCGCGGTAGGCGTCGAAACCGTCGGTCTGCGCGTCGATGAAGGAGCGGTCGACGACGGTGCCCGGGTTCCGCTCTTCCGCCGCCAGCAGCAGGTGGCCGAGGGCTTGGAACAGTGCCAGGTCACCGCCCACCTTGATCTGCAGGTACTCGTCAGCCAGCGGGGTGCCGCCGCCCACCACCCCTGAAATGGTCTGCGGATCCTTGAAGTTGAACAGTCCGGCCTCGGGCAGCGGATTGACCGCCACCACCGTGCCGCCCTTGTCCTTACACTCCTTCAGCGCCGAGAGCATCCGGGGATGGTTGGTGCCGGGGTTTTGCCCGACGACAAAGATGAGTTCCGAATCGTGGATGTCGTCCAGAGAGACGGTCCCCTTGCCGATGCCGATGGTCGGGTTCAGCGCGGAGCCCGAGGACTCGTGGCACATGTTCGAGCAGTCCGGCAGGTTGTTCGTGCCCAGGGCCCGCGCGAACAGCTGGTACATAAACGCCGTCTCGTTCGCGGTGCGGCCGGAGGTGTAAAAGACGCAGCGGTCCGGCGTGCTGGCCCGGAGGTGTTCGCCGATCAGGTCGAAGGCTTCCGCCCAGGAAATCGGCGAATAGTGGGTCTCGCCCTCTCGGATGACCACCGGTTCGCTGAGCCTGCCCTGGTTTCCAAGCCAGTACTCCGTCTTTCCCGCGAGTTCGGCGATGGAATGCCGGGCCCAGAACTCCGCCCCCACCGTCCGCAGGGTGTTCTCCTCGGCCACCGCCTTGGCGCCGTTCTCACAGAACTCGGCAACCTTGCGCTTCTTGTCCGATTCCGGCCACGCGCAGCCGGGGCAGTCGAAGCCGCCGCGCTGGTTGATCCGCAACAACGAATGTGCCGTGCGGGTCACGCCGGCCTGCGCCACGGCGCGCTCCAGCGCAACCATCACCGCCTTGACGCCGGCCGCTTCCCTCTTCGGTTTGTGGACGTCGAGTTCGTCCTCGTTGATGTCCGCGACCGGGGCGGGCTGCTTCCCGAACTTCACCGGTCCAACCTTCACTGGGCCACCTGCTTCACAGTGCTACCTGGGCCAGGGTTTCCCGCTCGGCGCCGATGGTGGTGTTTTCGCCGTGGCCGGTGCGGACCACGGTTTCCGGCGGAAGGGTGAGCAGCCGTTCCCGGATCGACTCGATGATGGTGGGGTAGTCGCTGTAGGACCTGCCGGTGGCACCCGGGCCGCCGTTGAACAGGGTATCTCCCGTGAAGACCGTTCCTTCGCCCTCGAGCAGGAAGCACGTGGAGCCGGGTGAGTGGCCAGGCGTGTGGATGGCCTTCAGGGTGGCGCCCCCCACCTGGAACTCATCGCCGTCGGCGAGGTCATGGTCCGGTTGGACTCCGGGATAGACGTGTTCCCACAACATCAGGTCACCGGGGTGCAGGTAGATGGGCGCGTCCACGGCCTCGGCCACGGCACGCGCGGCCCCGATGTGGTCGTTATGCGCGTGCGTGAGCAGGATGGCTTTCACCTTCCGGCCGCGGACCTGGCCGATGATCGCCGCCGCATCATGCGGGGAGTCGATGATCACGCATTCGTCCTCGTTTCCCACGATCCAGACGTTGTTGTCCACGTCCCAGGTGCCGCCGTCGAGCGCGAACGTCCCGGAGATGACCAGGTTCTCGATGGTGACGCTCATGCGGTCTCCGCCCCTGACCCGGCGTCAGCGGCCGGGCGGATTTCCACCACCGAACGCAGCACCTTGCCCTCGTGCATCCTGGTGAAAGCCTCCTCCACTTGGTCTATGGTGATGCGCTCGGTGACAAAGGCGTCCAGGTTCAGGTTGCCCAGCTTGTACTGCTGGACCAGCATCGGGAAGTCGCGGGAAGGCAGGCAGTCGCCGTACCAGGAAGACTTCAGGGATCCGCCGCGGCCGAAGACGTCCAGCAGCGGCAGCTCGAGCAACATGCCCGGCGTCGGAACGCCCACCAGCACCACACGGCCGGCGAGGTCGCGCGCGTAGAACGCCTGCTTGTACGTTTCGGGGCGTCCCACCGCCTCGATCACGACGTCAGCGCCATTGCCGCCGGTCAGGGCCCGGATGGCCTCGACGGGGTCTTCCTTGCTGGAGTCCACGCCGTGCGTGGCGCCGAGGGACTTGGCCATGTCCACCTTGTTGGCGTCAATGTCGACGGCGATGATGGTGGTGGCGCCGGCCAGCTTGGCGCCGGCGATGGCGGCGATGCCCACGCCGCCGCAGCCGATCACGGCGACGGATTCGCCCCGCTTGACCTCACCGGTGTTGATGGCCGCGCCGATGCCTGCCATGACGCCGCAGCCGAGGAGGCCGACGGCGGCGGGATCGGCGTCGTTGTCAACCTTGGTGCACTGCCCGGCGGCAACGAGGGTCTTCTCCGCGAAGGCGCCGATGCCCAGCGCGGGGGAGAGTTCCGTGCCGTCCTCGAGCGTCATCTTCTGCGTCGCGTTGTGGGTGTTGAAACAGTACTGCGGCTGGCCCTTGGCGCAGGCGCGGCATTCGCCGCACACAGCACGCCAGTTCAGGATCACGCGGTCGCCGGGGGCCACCTCGGTGACGCCGGGACCGACGGCACTGACCACGCCGGTGGCCTCATGGCCCAGCAGGATGGGGAAATCGTCAGTGATTCCGCCCTGTTTGTAGTGCAGGTCGGTGTGGCAGACGCCGCAGGTGAGGATGTCCACCAGCGCCTCGCCCGGACCGGGATCTGGCACCAGGATGGTCTCCACCGAGACCGGAGCGTTCTTTTCCTTGGCGATGACCGCCTTGACTCTGTGAACCATTAGCTGGTGTCCTTTCCTGAGTACAGGGACTCTTGGGCGACGGCGCCGCTGGCAATCCAGCCGACCCGTCGGGTTCAAAGGTTCTCACGCGGCAGCTCCTGGCCCGCTGGGTGCGAGGACGTGAGTTATTGCGTATTACACAACGCGATGCACATAGCGCGTACTCGAAAATATGTCAGCCGCCACGGAGGGTGTCAATAGAGCGCCCTCTGCAGCGGTCTTCCGCTGTCCGGGTGGAGCATGGACGCAAGTCGCGGATCCTGGCTACGTTCGAACAGGAAAACCTCGTGGAGCGGGATGCGGAAACCCGCCGATTCCGGCTGGGGACGCGGAAATCGCTGTCAGTCCCAAGAAGAATTCTGTGAAACCCGGACTCTCAAGAAGCAGGTCCTGTAATTGCTCCGCCGTCGGCACAGCATCATTCTCGGCCATGCGGCCTCAATTCCAGGCGTCGCCGGGGTCACACGACTAGGCTGGCGGCCGCGCGATCTATTTCGCGCGCGGTCCGTACATTCAACCCCGGACCCATGGGCCAGCCCAAATCTCCTACTATCGACCTATCGACAATACGCCCTTCCAGGACGGCCGAGCGTGGTCCCTGCGATGTACTAGAGGGTGGGCTGGGAGCGCCCGCAGAAATGGAATCAGGGCGTGTTCGCTACGGCGGAAAGCAGTGGATCCAGCCGTGCAGCCATTGGACGGTAGCCCGTGTTGTCCAGGATGCAGCGTATCCGGCATCAGTTCGGCGGCTTCGTCAGGGGCAAAGATTTTCCTGAACCTTGCCGTGGGGACTGCCGTGGTGAAGGCGGCCACCGGCTTACCTGGGAGGCCGGTCAGCGCCATCGGGGTTGGTGGGGCCAGCCGGGGACGTATCTGCAACCTTGGCCACTAGGCACGCTGTAGGCTCGGCACATGGCTGATCTGCGGCGTCGGACGTTTGTGTTCCGCACGCTGGTTGGCGCGGCGGCCGCGGCGGCCGTTGGAACTCTCGGCACCGCGTGTTCGCCCGGCGCCGAACGGGACGGTACCGCCGGTGGCGGCGCCAAGGGGGAAGCAGTGAAGCGGCACAAGTACCAGTACGGCGAGGACGCCAGTCAATGGGGCGAGCTTTTCCTGCCGGCGCTGCCGGACGGCGGCGAGCACCGCGGTGTGGTGGTGGTGATCCATGGCGGCTACTGGCGCTCGCAGTACGGCGCAGAGCTGGGGGAGCCGATTGCCCGGGACCTGGCCACGCATGGCATGGCCGCCTGGAACCTTGAATACCGCCGGGCCGGAAACGGCGGCGGCTGGCCAAATACCTTCGCGGACGTGCTCGCCGGAATCGACAAGCTCGGCGACCTTGCGGCCGACCATGCCCTGAACCTTGGTCCGGTGGTGGCGCTGGGTCATTCAGCCGGCGGACACCTGGCTGCATGGGCAGCCGGCAGGGGCAAGCTCGCCCAGCTGGGAGTGCCGGACGCCGACCGCCAAGTGCCTCGGACATCAGACGCCTCAGCGGTGCACCTCACCGGCGTGGTCAGCCAGTCCGGCCTGCTCAACCTGGCCGAGGCGGAGAAACTGAACCTCAGCAACGGTGCCGTGAGCAACCTCCTGGGCGGGTCGTCGTCGAAATATCCGCACCGCTACAGATACGCCGACCCCATGACCGCCCTTCCGCTGGCCGTGCCTGTCATCGCTGTGCATGGATCCGAGGACACCACCGTTCCGCTGGGCCAGTCCGAGTCCTATGTCAACGCCGGAACCACCGCGCACATGGAGACCCGGCTGATCAGGGTTCCCGGGGACCATTACGCGCTGATCGATCCCAAAACGCCTGGTTATCGGGCGTGCCGCGAGCTGGTCCGGTCCCTCCTGGGTTAGGTTCGGTCTTTCCGGTAAGAACTCCTAAAAACAGGTTCGCCATCCTAGACATTGGACGTCCCATCTCCTGTTACCCTTGAAGGTAGGACGAGTCGCGACCCCTAAGCGCGGCAAGGAAGAGACCCACGTGGCCATCACATCGCAAGAAGTATCGCCCGCCCGTTTCAGCGCGCAGCTCCGTTCGCATGCCCTGCAGACGCGGATCATGGACCTCATTCTGGACCGCGGCCTGGACGTCGGTGACGCCCTGCCCACCGAAAGTGAGCTCTCCGCCGAACTCGGCGTGGGCCGGAACACCGTCCGCGAATCCCTGAAAGTGCTGCAGGCGCTGGGCGTGATCGAGATCCGGCACGGCTTCGGCATGTTCGTGGCACCCAACAACTTCAGCGCCCTGGTGTCCGGCCTGACCTTCCGCGGCCGGCTGTCCCTCCGCCACAAGGGCGAAGAAGCCATGGAGCTCATCGATGTGCGCCAGGCCCTCGAATCCGGGCTGATCGGATCGGCCATTGACCTGCTCACCGACGAGCACCTGGCTGATCTGCGTTCCACCATGGAAGCCATGGAGAACGCGGCCAAGAAAGGGGAGCCGCTATATGAGCACGACGCCGAGTTCCACCGCCGGCTGTACGCGCCCCTTAGCAACGATCTGCTGATCAACCTCATGGATGTCTTCTGGCAGGTTTACCGCACGATCCACCTGGCCCTCGGTACCGGCCCGGTCAACCTCGAGCAGCAGACGCAGGACCACTGGGACATCTTCGAGGCCGTGGCCAACAAGGACAAGGCCCTTGCGTCCGAACGCCTGCAGCGCCACTTTGACGGCATCCGCCTGAAACTCAAGGACGTCCCGGCTGCTTAGCTTTGATCCACATCGGTGGATCAAGGCTAAGTACAGGCCGCCGACTCTCCCGCCTCACTCGAACGTGCCGCTACTGAGATGCGGAACTCAGCCAGGCGAGTGGTTCATGTGCCGCTGTTGTGCCGCAGGTCGCCGCTGCGGTCTGGAAAAACAGTGCAATGGTCACGGCGCCTGGGTCGAGGACACCGCGAGCGAGTTCGCCGACGTAGCTGGCTCGACCGCGAGAGGCGACCAGGTCCGCGGTCGACTCCGCTCCGGCACGGGCAGCAGCCGCTGCCGCGATGAGAGCTTCTCCGACCGACTCCCCTGCAGCAGCAGCCGCAGTGAGAGCGTCGCTTGCAGGGGATAATGAGTCGATCGTCGTGTTGTCACCGACATTCGCACCTCCGAGCTTCTGAATCGTGGCCAGTCCGGCCGCTACTCCGGAAGCGAGTTTCGATGCGTTCGCCCCAGCAGGGGAAGCGCATCGCGAGATGTCGCGGAACCACATGCCGAACAGAGGCCCGCTGGTGCCTCCGGTGGCTAGGAACCCCGTGAAGTCGCACCGAACACGGTGGCGAAGCTGGCGATCTCGCGGTCCGGGAGCCCGTCGGCCGTGCGGCGCAGCGCGGATGCGATGTTCGTTCCGAAGTCGCCGTCGCCGGCGAGGCGGTCGAGATCGGTCAGGGTCTGCTGTGCACCGTGGAACGCGTTGGAGAACTGTGTAATCCAGTCGAACGCATGAGTGCCGGTGAGTGTGTTGGTCATCGTGTGTTTCCTTACCGCGTGAGGTTGGGGGTGCGGACAGGGGCGTCGCAGGCGGTGACGAGCTGGTCGTCGGCGACCGTGAGGGTGATGGACACACCGTGCATGTCGAGCGAAGTGACATACGAGCCCACGAGGGAACGTGCGATCACGATGCCGCGGGCGTCGAGGAGGCGGTGGACCTGTCGGGCGATGACGGCCAGCTCCAACGGGTGCGCGCCGCCAAGACCGTTGATTATCGCGATGACGGACTGTCCACGCTCCAGCTCGAGCTCTCCTGCGAGGGGAGTGGTCAGCTGTTCGACGAGCTCATCTGCACTCGCGAACGGGATGCGGGAGACGCCGCGTTCACCGTGAATGCCGATGCCGAACTCGACCTCGTCGGCGGCCAGTTCGAATGCCGGGCGGGACTCACCCGGGTGCGTGCAGGCGTCGAGCGCCAAAGCGAGGCTACGCGATCGTAAAACGACGTCGCGACCTCGAGCGGCAACGGTGGCGAGGTCGGCGCCGGATTCGGCGAGAGCACCGCAGATCTTCTCCACTATGACTACAGCGGCCGTGCCGCGGCGGCCCGGGCCATCGGACGCACCGTGGGAGGCGAGGTCGTCGTCAACGATGACGGTGTCCAAGCCGATGCCGTCGTCGCTGACGAGTTCCGCGGCGATTTCGAAGTTCAGGACGTCGCCGGTGTAGTTCTTCACTATGTGCAGCACGCCAGCGCCGCTGTGGGCGATTCGGGTTCCAGCCTGGATCTGCTCGGACTTGGGGCTGGCGAAGACGGCGCCGCAGACCGCTGCGTCGAGCATGCCGGTCCCGACGAGCCCGGCGTGAAGCGGCTCATGGCCTGAGCCGCCGCCGGAGACGAGCCCGACTTTGTTGACGGCGCGGTTAGCGCGGCTGATGACGTTCGACTCGGGGTGCCAGGAAACATGCTCCGGGTATGTGAGAGCGAGACCGTCGAGGGCCTCGGCGATGATGTCGTCGGCGTAGTCGCACGAGGCCATGCGGACCGCGGCGACAAGACGATGGTGGACACCCTGTTCAGCGCGGCCCTTGGAGCTCAGTCGACTGCGTCTCGTACGACCGACATATCACAGGTGCTTACCACCGCCTCAAGCGCAGCCACCGCGGGAATGAACGCGACCCGACCACTCGTGGCGCGCAAGGGGCGCGCGAGCTATCTCGGCGAGCGGAGCGCAGGTCACCTCGACCCGGGTGCGGCTTCATCCGCGCTCCTCATCCATTCGCTCGCCGACGCCTGGCGACTGCGCGCGGTCCGCTGCTCGACCGAGCCATGACCAGCCTCGCACCCATTCAGACCGCAGTTTTATCGGAGAACACCGGCGTTTAGCCGGGCACTGCACGGTTTGGCTGGGTGGCTTACTGGTAGCGGCCGTTATGCAAGGGGGCTGCGCCCGTCCCCGGGTGCGGACTTGTAATGCGGGTCCGCACCCGGGGACGGCTGGGTCCAGGGGCGATCAGACATCGAGGACGCGGTGCAGGAATTGCTTGGTCCGGTCGTTGCGGGGGTTGCCGAACACTTCCTCCGGGGTTCCCTGCTCGGCGATGACGCCCTGGTCCATGAAGACGACACGGTCGGCGGTCTGGCGGGCGAAGCCCATCTCGTGGGTGACCACGACCATGGTCATTCCTTCACTGGCGAGGTTGCGCATCACGCCGGTGACTTCGCCCACGAGTTCAGGGTCCAGCGCGGAGGTGGCCTCGTCGAAGAACATGATGGCCGGCTCCACGGCGAGGGCGCGGGCGATGGCCACGCGTTGCTGCTGTCCACCGGAGAGTTGGGAGGGATAGTTGCCCGCGCGTTCCGTCAGCCCGACGTGCTCCAGTGCTGCCATCGCTTTGGCTTTGGCGTCCACGGCGGACATCTTTCGTGCCTTGACCAGGGCAAGGGTGACGTTGCCCAGGGCTGTCAGGTGTGGAAAGAGGTTGAACTGCTGAAAGACCATACCGACATGGCCGCGTATTTCCTTGGCCCGGCGCGGGTCGTGCAGCGGGACGGAGTTGACCCAAACTTCCCCTCCGTCGGAGGTTTCAAGACCGCTCATGATTCGAAGTACCGTGCTCTTGCCCGAGCCTGACGCTCCGATCAGGGTCAGGACTTCGCCTTCATTGACGTGCAGGTCGATCCCCTTAAGGACCTGTGCCGGACCGAAGGACTTGGTGACGGCTGAGAGTTTGATAACCGGGGTGACGGCTGAGAGTTTGATAACCGGGCTGGTCCCGGCGTTTTGGTTTGTCATGCCGCTTGGCTCCTTTTGGACAGGCCGCTCACCCAGCGTGAGAGCGGATAACAGATGATGAAGTACATGAGGGCGATCACCAGGTAGACGATGACGGGCTGGCCTATTCTGTCGACCACGGACTGGCCCTGGCGGACGAGCTCTGCCAGTCCGATGACGAAGGCAATCGAGGTGTCTTTGATCAGCGCAATGTACTGCCCGACCAGGGGGGGAAGGGATATGCGGCGGGTCTGGGGCAGGACCACCGAGAGGAAGGTCTGGCTCGTCGACAGCCCCAGAATCCTGGAGGCCTCCCATTGGCCCTTGGGAACGGCTTCGATGCCGCCGCGGATGATTTCGGCGATGTAGGCGCCCTGGTAGATGCTGATGCCGACCACGGAGGCGGCGAAGATGTTCATGTCGTAGCCGGCGTACGCGGCGCCAAAATAGACGAAGAACAAGGTGATCGGCAGCGGGGATCCGCGCAGGACTTCAATATAGAGGCGGGCGATCTGGGAGAGAACCGGCAGCCGGGATGTCCGCAGGGTTGCGGCCACCAGGCCAAGGAGCGTGCCGCCGGCGATGGCGGCCAGCGACAGTGCCAGCGTCACACCCAGTCCTTGCACGAGGAGCGGCAGGCTCGGGATCAGGAGCGAGAGGTTCATGTGGCCATTTCTTTCTTCCGGGCCGAGGCCGCCCGCCGGGCCACCAGCCGCGCGCCCAGGTTTGCCTTGGGTAGTACGAGGGCCGGTTTAAACGCGACCCGTCCGATGAGCGCTCCGATGAAGGACAGCCCGTTGCTGAGGACCAAATACAGCACCAGTGCCATGGCGAAGACCGGCAGGAAGATCAGCGTCCGCGAGTTGATGGTCAACGCTGTACCGGTCAGTTCCGGCAGGGCGATGGCCGAAAGCAGGGATGTGCCCAGCAGGATTTGGATCAGGTTGTTGATCACGGCGGGGTAGACGTTGCGCAGGGCCTGGGGCAGGACCACCCTGGTGAAGATCGTGTGCTGGTTCAGCCCCAGGATGCCGGCGGCTTCGATCTGTCCGGTCGGGACCGAGGAGATGCCGGCCCTGAACACCTCGGCAAGATAGGCGCCGACGTTGACGCCCAAGGCGATGATTCCGGCGGCGAAGGCTGTGAGGTTGATACCCATGGCCGGGATGGCGAAGTAGGCGACGAAGATCTGCAGAAGGACCGGGGTGTTACGGATCGCTTCGACATAGAATCCGGCCACGAGGCGCAGAACGGCCCTGTGGGAGTCCCTCCCGAGCGCGGCCGCAATGGCCAGAACCACCGCGAGGGCGAAGGCGAGCAGTGTGACTTCGAGGGTGAGCAGTGCCGCCTGCAGGAATTCCTCCAGGTAGCTGAAGACGGTTAGCCATTGGTACATGGGGTACCTCCGTTCGGTGCCATGGGTATCAGTACTGGGGGTTGAGCGGGTACTGCTGTTTCACGCCGAACCGCTCCTGGTAGGCCTTCGCGTTCTCACCCGATGCGTTGTAGCGGAAGAGGAACTGGTTGACCCAGTTCAGCCAGACCTGGTCGCCCTGCTTGATGCCCATGGCGTTGTATTCCAGCGGAACCAGCTGGTCTTTGGTGACACGCAGTGTGTTGTCCAGCTTCGCCTGGTAGGCCAGGAAGTTGGTGTCCTCGATGAAGGCGTCGGCCTGGCCTTGCTGCACGGCGAGGATGGCAGCCGCGGAGGAGTCGTAGTCCTGGGTTTTCGCGCTGCTTCCGACCTTCTTCAATACGTCGGTGTTGGTGGATCCCTTGACGGCGGCGACGGTTTTCCCTTCAAGGTCCTGGACGGTGTTGATCGTGCTGTCCTTCTTGACCAGCAGAGCCTGGCTGGCAACGACGTATGGGTCCGTGAACTCGATCTGCTTTGCGCGTTCACCGTTGCGGGTGAAGTTGCAGATCACCAAGTCGACTTTGCCGGTCTGGAGGTTCGGGATGCGGTTGGCTGAGGTCGTGTCCGTCACCTCAAGCTTGACCCCGAGATCCTTTGCCATGGCATTGGCGATGTCAATGTCGTAGCCGTCAGGCTGTCCCTGGTCGTTTTTGAATCCGAAGGGCGCGAAACTGAGGCAGTCGGCAACCTTCAGGGTGCCCCGCTGCTGGATCTGTGCCAGTGCTGACGTGGAATCGCCTCCGGCGGCACCCGGGCCGCCGCCTGCGATGGGTGTGCATGCCGAGACTGCGAGTGTCGCGGCGGCCACCGTCAGCGCTGCTGTGATGCCTCTGAATCGCTTGGAAACTTTCATTTTGTTGCCTCTTGTTCTGGATCGATATTGGCGTGAACGGGAAGTAGCGTTTGGGGAGCACCTAGGCGCAAGGAGAGGTCATCGGCGCCGTTGCGTACAGCGCGGGCCACTGCCGCAACGATGGTGCCGTGAATCCGGGTCTCCGGTCCGGAGGCGCTGATGGCGGCCACTATGTGACCGTTGTGGTCGAAAACGGGCGCGCTGACACAGCGGATGTCGAGTTCATTCTCGATGTCATCGACCGCGTACCCGGCTTCCCTGATGGCTTCGAGCTCGTCCAGCAGACGCGTTGCAGTTGTAATCGTGTGCGGTGTCCGCGCGGGCATGCCGGCGGCCACCACAGCCTCGAATTCGCTGGAGGGTAGATAGGCAAGGAATGTTTTTCCGGAGGCCGTGCAATATGCCGGTGCCCTGTCTCCGACTCTGGACGCCATCTGAATAGAGGACGGGCCAGCAATTTTTTCGATGTATGTCACCTGGCCTTCTCCATAGACAAGCAGATGAACGGTCTCGCCGGTCGTTGCAGCCAGGCGCTCCAGTATGGGCCTCGCTTGCTCTCTCAGATCCAGTCCGGAAAGGTATGCGCCGCCCAAGGTGACCGCCATGACGCCGAGACGGTATCGGCCGTCACGGTTCTGCTCTACAAGCTGGACATCCCGTAAGGGTTCAAGGAGGCGAAGAAGAGTGCTCTTGTTCATCCCAAGGACCAATGAAAGCTCACTCAGGGACGCACCATGACCTGAGGCTGTGGGCCCCGTCAGTGCACCCAGGATTCCCAAGGCCTTCCGCAGCGACGACGAGTCATTACGTTTGACGGGGAGCGCTTCGTCTTCAATGTTTTGCATTGCAAAACTCCATTTCATTTGTTGCTTTATCGTAGACGCGGTATTCAGACTAGGCAATGGCTTTTTGCCAACTAACCAAAAATGTCTTTTGCCATGCACAACCACGTTTCACGATCTGGAAGGCGTAGAGACGCTCGTTTCGAAGTGGTTCGGAGAGTTGTTGACTGCCTGGTGTTCCGTGTTAGTGGTTTGTTTGCGTTTCATCTTGCCCAGGAGATACTCCGCTGACTTGGTCCAGGTGAATGGTTTGGCGTCCTGGTTGTAGTTTTCGATGTAGCGTTCCATGGTTTCCTCCAGCTCTTTCACGGAGCTGAATTCCCCGCGTTTTAGGCACTGGCGGGTGATGATCCCGAAGAAGATCTCCACCATGTTCAGCCAGGAACAGCTGGCCTGGGTGAAATGCAGAGTCACGCGCGGGTTCGGCCAGCCAGTCCTTCGCGTTCTGGTGCTTATGGGTCGCATAGTTGTCACAGATGACATGCAGCTCGACCCCGGGGTGGGCGTGGGCGATCCGGCCCAGGAAATCGAGGACTCGATGTCGGTGTGTTTTTGGTAGAAGGCGTTCGCGCTGAGTTTGCCGGTGAGCACCTCCAGAGCGGCGAACAAGGTGGTGGTACCTTTGACCCTTCTATGGTTGTCAACCGTTGTTCAAGGTGGCGCCCTGCACCGTGGCGCCATGGACATCGGCCTCAAGGCGCCTGGCGCGTCCTCCCGTCAGGAACCGAGCTGTTGTCGCCCACGGTGGTGTTGAGCGGCCGACGATCCGCAGCCAGGGCCTTCCAGTGCTGGTTCGGCGACGACCTCCGCCGGTTGAGTCATCAGCCCGACAATGGCTCCACAGATGCCGTCGAAGGTGTCGCTGTGCTTCACCTTTAGCCAAAGGCGTTGGCTGCCCGCATACAGCTGCCCCGACGCGTTGATGACCAGGCCGTCAATTCCTGACTGCACATGTCCGCAAACCGTTCCGCAGCCAGCTTCCGTTCTGATGTAGCGGCGGACAGGTACTGCGGCGGCTCCCAAGGGTTCCTCACCGGCTCGCACCGGGACTGCGGACCTCGCTTCGCTCGGGCAGTGGAAAGCATTCTTCTCTATTTTGCTGCTGTTCTTCGGATCCTACGTGCCCGCTCCGGCGGGGAAACCCGCCTGCGGCCGGCTGCGGTTGCACACAAGGCGATCGGCGCTGCGCCTGTTTCCTCACACCTTCTGTGCAACCTTGCCCTTCAGGCTGCCCCGCCTCCGTCAGGCACAGCTACGCGATGCTTCGCCAGCAGGCAAAAAACAACGGGGGAAGGTCCATCTGTTGGTCACCGACACGGCCACCTCACCCCGCGGGCGTAGGCTACGAGTCCGGTGACCGGACAACGACGGGCTGATCCCGTCGTTGTCCGTCTGGCGGAATGCCACGCTCTACGCCAGAGTCGCAGCCCGCCTCCTGGCCTCGCCGCCGGCATCTGGCACAACCGGCGCGTCAACGCACCCCGCAAACGATCCCTCATCGCCTACGACCACTAAACCCAATCGGACTCAATCATCTAGACGAACTGGTAGATCAGGGCCGCCATGCCGAAGCCGACCACGGAGAGCACGGTTTCCAGCACGGTCCAGGTCTTCAGCGTGTCCTTGACGGACATGTTGAAGTACTTGGAGATGATCCAGAAACCACCGTCGTTCACGTGGCTGGCGATGATGGACCCGGACGAAATGGCCACCACGATCAGGGCCAGCTGCGGCTGGGAGAAGGCTCCAGTGGTCAGGCTGGGGGCCAGGATGCCGCCGGTGGTAACGATGGCCACGGTGGCCGAGCCCTGCGCGATCCTCATGCCGGCGCTGATCACAAACGCTGAGACGATAATCGGCAGTCCAGCCTGGGACAGCGATCCCGCCACCGCGGTGCCCACGCCGGTGGCCGAAAGCACTGCGCCGAAGAACGCGCCTGCGCCAACAACCAGCAGGATCATGCCCACCGGGCGGAGCGAAGATGAGGTGATTTCGCTGAGTTCAGCCGAGGTCATGCCGCGGCGGATGCCGAGCAGCCACATGGCCAGCAGGACTGCCACGGTCAGGGCAATGGCCGGGTTGCCGAAGAACACCAGGGTGGACTTGATGGGGCCTTCGGGCGCGAAGATGTTGCCGAAGGTTCCGCCTAGGATCAGGAGCATCGGCATGCCGATGGCCAGCAGCACCAGGCCGATGGACGGTTCGTGGCCCCTGGCTTCCTCGGCCTCATCGATGATCCGGTCCTCGGGAACGTCGATCATCACGCGCTTGCCGATCCAGGTGCCCCAGAGGATACCCGAGGCAAACCACGCCGGAATACCGCAGATCAGGCCCATGATGATGATCCAGCCGAGCTCAACGTGGAACAGTCCGGCCGCTGCAACGGGGCCGGGGTGTGGGGGCAGGAAGGCGTGCGTCACGGACAGGCCGGCCAGCAGCGGCAGTGCGTACAGTGCCAGGGACTTCCCGCCGCGGATCGCTGCCACGTAGACCAGGGGTGCCAGGACAAAGATGCCGATGTCGAAGAATACCGGGATGCCCAACACGAAGCCTGTGATGCCCATGGCCAGCGGGGTGCCCTTTTCGCCGAAGATCTTCACCAGGCGGCCCAGCAGCACCTCGGCGCCGCCGGACCGTTCAAGGATGGCACCCAGCACCGTTCCGAGGCCGATGATCACTGTGATGTGACCCAGGATTCCGGCGAACCCCTTTTCAATCAGGGCGTCGCTGCTCTTGGTGGCGGAGCCCACCAGGGCCTCCACGGAGACCCCGCCCACCAGGGCCACGATCACGCCGGTACCCACCAGGGCGATGAATGGCTCAAGTTTGACTTTGATGATCAGGAACAGCAGGAGGGCAATGCCCACTCCCGCGAGGAGGAGGAGGCCGGCGGTGTCGTGCCGCAGCCAGGTCAAAAACTCGTTCATAAGGGTTCTTTCTGGGAGGGATCAGTTAAGGATGCCGGTGAAGGCGGCGGCCCGGGCCGAAATGTCGGCCCAATCGCCGGCTGCCACCGCTGCCGGGGGAACAACGCTGGTTCCGCAACAGACGGCCATGGCGCCGGCGTCGAGATAGCTCTTGGCGTTGGCGGCATCGATGCCACCGGAGGGAAGAAGCCGGATTCCGGGGTAAGGACCCTGGAGGTCCTTGATGTAGGCCGGTCCGAGCTGCCTGGCGGGGAAGATCTTGACCACTTGGGACCCCAGATCAAGTGCCTTCGCCACCTCGGTGGGGGTCATGGCGCCGAGGCTGAACGGAATGCCCGCCGCCGTGGCAACCGCTGCGACATCCGGCCGCAGGCCGGGAGTCACCAGGAACTGCGCGCCGGCGTCGATTGCCGCGCGGGCCTGGTCGCCGGTCAGCACTGTTCCGATTCCGACGGCGGCACCGTGCTGTGCGGCGGTCTCCGCCGCCCGCTTGGCGTGCCGGAGCACGTCCGGGGTGGTGAAGGTCAGCTCCACTGTGCGGATACCGCCGTCGGCCAGTGCCTTGCAGAGTTCCGCGGCGTCGGGGATGGAGGGCGCCCGCACCACCGCGAGGGTGCGGTCGGCTTCGAGCTGCCGGATGAAATCTTCAGGAGTCATGGGTTTCGGTGCTTCCTATTCGGGTGCGTCCGTCACGCTGCCGGCGGAGGGCGCGGCCGGAGCGGGCGCCGGTGGGCTGCCCGCCGTCGATCGCTGCCGTGCCGTTGACGAACACAAAGTGGATGCCGGCGGATGCCTGGCGGGGGTTGTCGAAAGTGGCTTCATCGCGGACGGTGTCCGGGTCAAACAGCACCAGGTCTGCTGCGTAGCCTTCGCGGACAAGTCCGCGCCGGTGCAGCTTCAGCCGGGCTGCAGGGCGGCCGGTGAGGTGGTGGACGGTCTCTTCGAGCGTGAGCAGGCCCAGTTCGCGGCAGTAGTGGCCCAGATAGCGGCTGAAGGTACCCCAGGAGCGGGGGTGCGGCTTGGCGCCCACCAGGATGCCGTCGCTGCCGCCGGTGTGGCTGCGGTGCTTCATGATGGTCTGCACGTTCTCCTCGTGGCCCACATGCTGCAGGATGCCCGTTCCCAGACGGTCCTCGCGCAGGATCCGGACGAAGACGTCAAAGGGCGGTTCCCCGGTTTCGGCGGCGATGCCGGCGACGGTCTTGCCAACGAGCGCGGCGAGCGCCGGGTTCTGCACACCGCTGATTTCCAGCGTTTCCCACTCGGCCACCACGCCGTGGCAGCCGTCCGAACCGTAGATTTCCACGCTTTCGCGGATCCGTTCCGCGGTGGCGGGGTCGCTGAGCCGCTCCAGCGTTGCCTCGGTTCCGCCGGAGGAGGCCCAGCTGGGCAGGATTGCCGAGAGTGTGGTGGCGCCGGGCAGGTAGGGGTAGGTGTCCAGCGTGATGTCCACGCCGCCGTCGAGCGCTTCATCAATGAGGTCCAGCAGTTCGCCGGCCCGTCCCTTGTTCTCGGCAAAGTTCATGGTGGCGTGGGAGAGATGCAGGGCGCAGCCGGTGCTGCGGCTCAGCCCGATCATCTCCGCGTAGGCCGCCAGCGCGCCCTTGCCGTAGGAGCGGTGGTGCGGTGCGTAGAAGCCGCCCAGCTCCCCCACCGTCCGGCAGAGTTCCGCGAGTTCCTCGGTGCTGGCGTACATTCCGGGCGTGTAGGTCAGGCCGGAGGACATGCCCACCGCGCCCTCCTCCATGGACGTCCGGATGACCGCCTGCATCTGCTCCAGCTGCTCCGGCGTCGCAATACCCTCGGCGAAGCCCATCACCATGGCCCGGACCGTGCCCTGCGGCACCAGGTACGCGGCGTTGGTGGCGATCCGGCCGCCGTCGTGGACGGTGTCCAGCCGGGCCAGGTACTCGCCCACGGTCCGCCAGGAGAAGTCGAAGTCGGCGGGGTTGTCATTCCAGCCGGCGATCTTCTCCCGGACCCCGGCCAGGGTGGCGTCGTCCACGGGGGCGTAGGACAGGCCGTCTTGGCCCAGCAGTTCGGTGGTGACGCCCTGGCTGAGTTTGGCGTAGTGGTCCGGACTAACGAGCAGCTGCAGGTCCGAGTGGGCGTGCATGTCGATGAACCCGGGGCTGAGGACCAGGCCTGTGGCGTCGATGGTCCGTCCGGCGCCGGTGCCGTCGGCCGTGAGATGTCCGGCGGGGGCCACCTGCGCAATGAGGGTGCCGTCCAGGAGAACGTCCGCCGGCCGGCGGGGCCCGCCGGTGCCGTCCACCAGCACGGCGTTGCTGATGAGTGTTTTCATCCGGCGGCTCCTAGAAAAAGGTGTGGATGAGATCCACGACGGTCTGGTCCCGGTCCGTATCCGCCAGCACGGGAATGAGCGTCCACTTGTCGAAGGCCGTGCACGGGTGGGAGAGCCCCAGCCGCACCACGTCCCCCGGGCGCACCGTGGTGGTGCCGGCGTCGAACGCCATATAGCTGTGCTGGTCGTTGACGGCGGTGATCTGGGCGCCGGTGAGCGGCGTCATCGGGCCGCCCAGGGCGGAGCCGATCAGCTGCGGACGCGGCAGTCCTTTGTCCACCGGGAGGTCCCGCTTGCCGGCGTCGAGGATGGCCAGGCCGGGCTCGGGCTGGGACACCACGCGCGCCCAGCCGTGCATGCCGGCGGCAAACGGGGTGCCGCCGTCGCGGGAAAAGGGCGAGATTCCGCGGTAGAACCCGTCGTCGTGGATGATGTACGCGCCGCTGCGGATCATAAGCTCGACGGCGGGTCCGCCCTCCGCGGTGCCTGCCGTGATGCAGGACGCCAGCACATCAACAACATCATCGAAGTAGGCGCTGCCGCCGGCGGTGATGATGATGCTGGTATCCGCGCCGTAGAGGCCCTCGGACAGAAGCTTCCCGTGGAGCTCCTTCATCGAGCCGAGGTACGCCCGCACAGCGGCCAGGCTGTCCGCGTCGGCGGCATGCGCCAGGGAACCCTCGTAGCCGCTCACGCCAACGAGCCTCAGGTGCCCGGACGCTGAGACGGCCCGGGCCACGTCCAGGACGGCGTCAACGCCGCGGGCTCCGGTGCGTCCGCCGGTGCCGCCAAGTTCAACCAGGACGTCCAGGACTGCGGTGCTGCCGATGGCCTCGAGGGTACGGTCGATGACGTCCACGGTGCCGGTGGAGTCCACCCACGACAGGATGGGCATCTCCGCCGAGGCGGTTCCGGCCACCCATTCGATGGCGTGCGGGTCGGTGAGGCTGTTGGCCAGCTGCAGCCTGCGGACGCCGAATTCGCGGGCCACCCGGAGCTGGGCGAAGGTGGCCACGGTGATGCCCCACGCGCCGCGGCTGAGCTGTTCGGCCCACAGCTGCGGGGCCATGGTGGTCTTTCCGTGCGGGGCGAGCAGCACGCCGTGTTCGCCGCACCACGAGGCCAGGCGGTCGGCATTGCCTCGCAGGGCACCGGCGTCGAGGGTGAGCAGCGGGGTCTGGAAATCGGCCAGGCGCGGGGCGGTCCCGAGAAAGTCACCGGCGGTGAGTCCGGCAGCGGTGGCGGGCACGGCCTTGTGTCGCCAATCAAGCCCGACTGCGTTCAGCCTGGCAACGGCGTCCGCAGCGATCGGGGCTTCGGCGTGGCCGCCGGAGAGGGAGGTATTCACAGAGTTGGGTCCCTTCGGGGGAGCATTCTTCGATTGCGTTGCGTATTTTGCAACGCGTGTTGCAAAGCTGTTGGTGATATGTCTAACATGGTGCCGGACGGGGAGTCAAGGCCGGTGCCTACCGGGAAGGGACCCCATCCGCCGCCGGACGGCTAGTTCCGCGGCGTGCCGAGTGCCGCTGAAAAGCGCAAGAGGGAGTTCAGGATTCACATGCTTTCAGCTGTGTGTATTGGCGAGACGATGGCAATGCTCACCCCCGACCAGCCCGTGCCCTTGCACCAGGCCACCTCGCTACATTTCGGCGTGGGCGGTGCGGAATCCAACGTGGCCATGGGCCTGGCAGCCATGGGATTGGAGTCCCACTGGGTGGGCAGGGTGGGCCGGGACGGTTTCGGCACCCGGATCCTCGATGAGCTCCGCGGCCACGGCGTGGGCGTCACCGGCGTCGAGGTTGACCCCCAGCTGCCCACCGGCCTGTACGTGAAGGTCCCGGCCCAGGAATCGGACACCGACGGCGGCAGTTCAGTCCTGTACTACCGGCAGGGTTCTGCCGCCTCAGCCATGGGCCCGGCCACGCTGGCCAACCCTGCCGTCGCACGTCTCCTGGAGCACGCGGCGCTCATCCACCTCAGCGGCATCACGGCCGCCCTGTCTGAGGGCTGCCGGGAGCTGACGGAGGCCATCTTGGCCGCCCCGAGGCAGGGCCGGCTCATCAGTTTCGACGTCAACTGGCGCGCTGCCCTCTGGGCGGGCCAGGACCGCTCCGTGCTGCGGCGGCTGGCGAATCTTGCCGACGTGGTGCTGGTGGGCAAGGACGAGGCGGAACACGCCTTCGGCACCACCGATGAGGCCGAGCTCCGCCGCCTGCTCCCGGACCCGTCCGTGCTGGTGGTCAAGAACGAAGCCGCCAGCGCCATCGCCCTGCTCCGCGACGGCAGCCGGGAGGAAGTTGCCGCCCTGTCCGTGGACGTGCTCGAACCCGTCGGAGCCGGCGATTCATTTGCCGCGGGCTACCTCAGCGGCAGGCGGTTCGGCCTGGACCAGAAGGCCAGCCTGCGCCGGGGCCACGTGGCCGCCGCCTGCACCCTCACGGTCCACGGCGACCGCGGCCCCCTCCCCGACGCCGGGGAGCTCGCCGCCATCCTGGACTCGACCGATGCCCAGTGGGCCGCCATACACGTCTCGGGCGGCAACTTCAGCACCCGGAAGCGGAGCGTGGCACCATGAGCCAGAGCCTGATGCGGGCCATGGACCTGCTGGCGGAACTCGCCGCCAGGCCGGCCACCCTGGACGAGCTCGCCTCGAAAGCGTCCGTGCACAAAACCACCGTGATGCGCCTCCTGCACACCATGGAGGAGAAACGCTTCGTGGTCCGCGATGAGAACCAGCGGTTCCAGCTTGGCTCCAAACTCTTCGAACTATCCTCGCTGGCCCTTGAGCAGCGGGACATCCGCAAGGTGGCCCACCCCCATCTGGCCGAACTGAACGGCCGCACCGGACACACTGTGCACCTGGCGGCGTTCGAGGGCAACGAAGTGGTGTACATCGACAAGTTCGAGTCCCACCACCCTGTCCGGATGTACTCGCGAATCGGCCTGACCGCGTCGCTGCACTCGGCCGCCGTGTCCAAGGTCCTCCTTGCTGACATGCCGCGCAGCCAGCAGGAGCGCATCGCGGCGGGACTGGACTACATAAAAGTTACCGACAATACCCTGACCTCACCGGAGGCCCTGCTGGCCGAACTGGAGCAGGTCAGGATCCAGGGCTGGGCCCACGACAACACCGAGCACGAAGCCTTCGTGCATTGCGTCGCGGCACCCATCCGCGACGCCAGCGGCGCCGTCGTGGCCGCAGCCTCCTGTTCGGTACCGGTGGTGATGCTCAGCTATGAAGGACTGCTGGAGCTGCTGCCCGACCTCAAAGCCAGCACCGAGGCCATTTCGCGTGACCTCGGCTGGATCAGCCACGAAAGGACCACACCATGAGCGACAAAACAGTTGTACTGACCGAAAACGCGCCCGCCCCCGCCCACGTCTTCTCCCAGGGGATCAAGAAGGGCGGCCTCTTCCAGGTGTCCGGCCAGGGCCCCATGGATCCGGCCACCAACCAGTACATCGGCGAAGGCGACGTCCGCGTCCAGACCCGCCGCACCCTCGAGAACGTCAAGGCCATCCTGGAAGCCGGCGGCTCGTTTGTGGAGGACGTGTTGATGTTCCGCGTGTACCTCACCACCCGCGACGACTTCGCGGCCATGAACGATGTCTACGGTGAATTCATCCGCGAAAACGTCCCCAGCGGAGCACTTCCCAGCCGCACCACCGTTTTTGTTGACCTGCCGCACGAAGTGATGCTGGTCGAAATCGACGCGCTGGCGGTTACCGCGTAGGTCCTCCGGAACTCGCTACGACGTCGACGGCGGCAGTTCCGGGGCGGCGGGCTGGTGCGCCGTTACCAGGCTGTCTGCGGCCCCGGACCTGACGCCGTCTGCGGTTTCCACGGGCAGGCCGTTCCTGGCCCAATACTCAATGCCCCCGAGCATCTCCCGCACCTCGTAACCAAGCTCGGCGAAAGCTAATGCAGCAACAGCGCTGCCGTTGCAGCCAGGGCCCCAAGAGTAAACCACCACTTTGCTGCCGGCCGGGATCATTTCCGGCGCCCGCGCCGGGATCTCCGCGGTCGGCAGATGGACGGCACCCGGCACATGGCCGTGTTCCCAGGAGGCCCGCCGCCGGGTGTCGACCAGCACGAAGGCGTCTCCGCGATAGGCCTCGGCAACATCCATGATGTCGATCTCGAATCGGAGTTTGGCCCGGAAATACTCGGCAGCGGTGTTCATGCGAACAACCTACCCGACGGCGGCAGTTTCGTGGCGCGCATTGAACCACCCTGGCGTCCCTGTTCGGTGAGGGATCCTGTGACGGACAGTTCTCAGCCCTCGAGGACGGACATCGGCAAGCCGCCACCGTGCACGGAAGGGGCGATGCTATCTAGGGCGTGTCTCCTAATGCTGGGGGTGGCTTGTTGGCAAAATTGAGTGGTGAGTTCGCGTTATGCCTTGTTGTCCGATGCCCAGTGGGAGTTCATTGCCCCGTTGATGCCTGATTCCTCGGGGAAACCGGGGCGGCCGTTCAATGACCACCGGTTGATGACAGAGGGCATCATTTACCGCTACCGGGCAGGTATTCCATGGCGGGATCTCCCTTCCCATTTCGGGTCGTGGAAGACCGTATGGAAGCACCACCGCCGCAACAGCGCCAGCGGGATCTGGGACAGGGTACTGGCTGCGTTGTTGACCCGTGCCGACGCGCAAGGGCTGATCAACTGGGAGGTGTCAGTGGACTCCACGGTGAACCGTGCCCACCAGCACGGCACGAACCTTCCCCGCCACACAGGGGGACCTCTCGAATTACAGGAATCTGCTTGATGAGCCGGATGATCATGCCATCGGACGCTCCCGCGGCGGCCTGACAACCAAGATCCATGCCCTGGTTGACGGCAACATGCGCCCCTTGGTCCTGCTCCTGGGGCCCGGTCAGGGCGGGGACTCGCCCATGTTTGAAAACCTCATGGATGCCCTGAAAGTCGAACGGGAAGGTCCCGGACGGCCCGCGCGGCCGCCCGGACCGGGCCATGGCTGACAAAGCCTACTCATCCAAAGCGATCCGGAGCTACCTGCGCGGGCGGGGCATTGAATGCGTCATCCCAGAAAAGGAAGACCAGAAAGCCAACCGGAAACGCAAGGGCTCCTCCGGCGGCCGGCCCGTCACCTACGACAAGGACGCTTACAAGCGCCGCAATGTCGTCGAACGCAGTTTCAACACCCTCAAGCAATGGCGCTCCCTGGCCACCCGCTACGACAAACTGGCCCTCACCTACCGCTCAGCGGCCGTTCTGCACACCGTCATCATCTGGAGCGCACTATTAGGAGACACGCCCTAGCTGCCAGCCGTCCGCGGATGCCCGGAACGTCGCGGTCTGCGGCAACGAGTAGCCCGCCGGGACGCTGCGCGGCCCATTTGTCTTCGAGCTGAGGTATTCCTCGGTCATCTCCGAACCGGTCACGTCGATTGACTCCACCATCACCGTCGTCGAAAAGGACGTATACCAGAACCCGGTTGATTTGAATCCGGTCTTCGACCGGGCCACCACTGGGAGGTCCCGCTCGCGCTTGGCCCGGTAGGCCGCCGTCGTCTGCCCGTTGGCGAGGCGCGGGGCGGTGGGAACGTCGAGAACTGTGCCGTTGCGATCCTCGACGGCAGCCTGGACGATGGCCGCGAGCTCGGACGACGACGGGCTTGGCACCGTCGCGGTCGGTCCCACCGTCAACGGCCCGGCTGCCGGCTGGCACCAGGCAAGGGCGAACCCGAGCAGCGCCGCGACGGCGGCCGAGGTGCGTAGGTACTTGATCCCGTACCATGGATGTCCTCCACAGCCTGCCCTGCCAGCCACAACCGGTCAACGGGGGATCAGTGATGTCCCGCTCAAGGTCGTCTTTCGAGATGGCGGGGTGTTTCGGTGAAGGTTCCCCTTCCGGGGCGACGGCCGCCGGGCAGCCTAAGGGCTCTCTATTGGGGAGCAGAGTTCACGAGCTTGTAGTGTTCGACCAGGGGAAACGGCTCGTAGAACCTGTGCAGTAGCTCCCGCCACTGCTGATACTGAGGGGATCCCCTGAAACCAACGGTGTGGTCCTCCAAACTGTCCCACTGCACGAGCAGCAAGTAGGTGCAGGGAGTTTCGATCGAACGCGAGAGCGACAACGAGACAAAGCCAGGCATCGACGCAATAATCAAACGAGCCCGATCGAACGCTGCCTCAAAATCTTCTTCCTGGCCAGAAATAACGGGAAGCAACGCGTGTTCGGTAATCATCGGGCAAGTCTCGCAGATTCCCGAAGATCGTTCCCGTGACGGACCTAATCCAGAGTGGTGATTCGAGCCCAAGTTGCTGTTGCGGACGGCATTGTTCGTGCGGATCGGGCATGCCACGATTGCAAAGTGACTACTTTCTGGACAAAGCGGCTCGTCCGAGGCGATCTGACAGCGGCGCGTGACATGTTCGCGATGATGGCTGCTGTATTCGCAGAGGATGCCGAGCCGCTCTCCGACGACTATCTTGTTTGGCTTCTCGATCGAGATTCGTTTTGGGCCATCGCCGCATTCGCCGGTGACGACATTGTTGGCGGCATCACCGCCCACATTCTGCCAATGACGCGATCCCCATCGTCAGAGGTATTCATCTATGACCTTGCAGTGCGCCAGGATCACCAGAGGCAGGGCGTTGGAAGCAGGCTGGTTCTCGAACTACGCGAAGCCGCAGCGTCAGCAGGCTTCGGCGAGGTATTTGTGCCAGCCGACAACGAAGACAAGCACGCTCTCGACTTCTACCGGGCACAGGGAGCCGCGGCGTCCCCTGTGACATTCTTTACCTTTACCGCCCGGTAAAGGTTCGCTGAGCGGACCGGCTTACGGGCAGCTCGGGATACCCGCCCGTCGATCACGGCAAGGTCTAGTGGAATCATGCCAACGGACATCGAAATCGAAGCGCGCGTGGGTAGTCTCGAAAAGCTGCTGCCGGTAGTCGCGTCATTGGCAGATGAGGGACCCGAGTACGTTGTCCAGGATGACACCTCCTTTACCTGCCCGAACGGCCGTCTCAAGCTTCGAGTTTTCCGCAAAAGCCAGGGAGTGCTGATCTACTACCGCAGGGCAGACAATATCGGGCCGAAGCCTTCGTTCTATGTCCATTCAGAAACGTCGGACCCAGACGGGCTCCGATCAGTCTTGGTTGATGCCTACGGCGATGCTGGGCGAGTTCGAAAACAGTGCCGCACCGCCTCGTCGCGGCAGTAGAAGGTATCTGGACTGCAGGCAGGGACTATCTCATTAACGGTGTATCCGGCATTTTCATTTAGTAGTTTTCAGCTGCCGGGAATCGGTCGCTGAAAGTGATGGCGAAGGCGTTCAAAGCTGGCTTCCAACGCACGGCCCATCGGGTCTTGCCGGCACCGGTCGGATCGAGGGACCGGGTGACCAGATGAAGGCACGTTAGCGCAGCCTGCTCGGTCGGGAAATGACCCCGTGCCTCGACGGCGCGCCGGTACCTCGCGTTCAAGGATTCGATGGCGTTCGTGGAGCAGATGACCCGCCGGATTTCCACGTCATAGTTCAGGAAGTGGATGAACTCCTCCCATGCATTCTCCCAGAGCCGCACGATCCCCCCGTATTTCTTGCCCCAGCGCTCCCTGAGCTCCTCGAACGCTGCCCTGGCCGCGGCGGCGTTCGGGGCGGTGTAAATGGGCAACACGATCCCGTTTGAGGGCGTCCCAGTCCTTCTTCGAGGCCAGCCGGAAGGTGTTCCGGATCAAGTGGATAATGCACGTCTGCACGGTCGTCAGAGGCCACACGTTCGCCACGACCTCGGGCAGGCCCTTGAGCCGGTCGCAGACCAGGAAGAAGCTGTCCTTCACGCCGCGGTTCTTGATGTCGGTGAGCACGCTCATCCAGAACTTCGCGCCTTCACCGCCGGTCCCGGCCCAGAGCCCGAGGATATCTTTCTCCCCGTCCAAGGTGACGCCGATGGCGGCGTAGATGGGCCGGTTGGCGACTTGCCCGTCCCGGATCTTGACCTTCGATGGCGTCGATGAAGATCGCGGCGTAGACCTCGTCCAGCGGACGGTTCTGCCAGGCGGCCATCTCCTCGAGCACCCTGTCGGTGATCCGCGAGACCGTCTCCTTTGAGACAGACGCCCCGTAGATCTCGGCGAAGTGCGCGCTGATCTCCCCGGTGGTCAAACCTTTGGCATAGGGCGAGAGGACCATCTCATCGACGCCGGTCAGGCGGCGCTGGCGCTTCGCGAGGATCACGGGCGTGAACGTGCCGTCCCGGTCCCGCGGCACCTCGATCTCGACGGGTCCGGTTGTTTCCGTGAGGACCGTTTTGACCCGGGTGCCGTTTCGCGAGTTGGCGGTGTCCTTGGCCGCGGTCTCGTGCTTTCCATAGCCGAGATGCTCGGTCATCTCCTCGTCCAGGGCCGTCTCGATGACCGTCTTCGTCAGCATCTTCGAAGAACCCGGCGCGCGTTCCGGCTGCGTGGAACATAAAGATCCGGCCGGACTCCACGTCCACCAGGAGGCTCGGATCGCCGTAGCCATTGAGGCCGCCGCCTTTCCGCACCACCTGCTGCGCGCCCCAGGTCCGGCCGTTGTTCGTGCTCCGGCGGAGCAGCAGGTCGATCGGGCTCGGCAGGTCATCGAGGTTGGGGCGGCCGTAGTAGGCGGCCAGCAGGGTGCCCTGCCGTGAGACGGCGAGGGTGGGGACCCTGTATTGCCGGTAGCCGCCGGTGCCCCGGACCGCGAGGACGCGTTCGACATGGCAGCCGTCATTGGCTGGAGGACATGGGATGTCATATCTCCATGGTAGGGGACGTGTAATACGCCTGTGTGGGCCGGGCGTTTGTCTGGCAGAGTATGACCATGCTCACAGTTATCGGCGAAGGCCTTGTTGACGTTGTCCAGCGCGCCTCCGGAATCGAAGCCCACGTAGGCGGCAGCCCCCTTAACGTCGCGGTAGGGCTGGCCCGTCTCGACCATCCCGTGCAGTTCATCGGCCGCTATGGCCGCGACGCCTACGGGGATTCAGTGGCGGCGCACCTGCGCTCCAGCTCCGTCATGCTGCCGCTGGGCCCCGACGAGCTGCCTACCAGCGTGGCCACCGCCGTAGTTGACGACGACGGCGCCGCCACCTACACGTTCGATCTCGCTTGGGAGCTTCCCGCCCTGGCGGACCGCCTCGCCTTTATGCTGCAGGGAACCACCCTGCTGCACACCGGCTCCATCGCCACGATGCTGGCGCCGGGCGCAGCAGCGGTGCTCGCCGCCGTCGAGCACGCCCACCCCGCCGCGACGATCAGTTTCGATCCCAACTGCCGGCCCAGCATCATTTCCGACGTGGATTATGCGCGGCGGCAGGCGGAGAAATTTGTCACTCTCTCAGACGTGGTTAAGGCCTCCGACGAGGACCTGGAGTGGCTGTACCCGGGCGTGGACGTGCTGGAATCAGCGCGCCGCTGGCTGTCGTTGGGCGGTTCCGAGGGGCCGTCCCTGGTGGTGGTCACGCGGGGCGCGGCCGGTCCGTGGGGGATTACGGCCGCAGGTGAAGCTGCGATTGACGCGCCTCGCGTGGAAGTGGCCGACACCGTGGGTGCCGGTGATTCCTTTATGGCCGCGCTGCTTTCGGGGATCGTGGACCGGGGCCTTGACGGCGCGCAGAACCGGAAGGACCTGCGCCAGCTTCCGGCCGAGGGTCTGGCTGAGCTCCTGGCCCACGCTGCCCGCGCGGCGGCCGTCACTGTTTCCCGCCCGGGCGCCAACCCGCCCACGCGTGGCGAACTGAACGCGGTTCCGGCGGAGTAGCGCGGGCGGGGTTGCTAGCCGTCGGTGACTTTGCGCCGCCGTCGTTCACTGTGGCGCAGCTGCAGGATGCGGGCGCCGCCGGCGATCGCCACAAGGATGCCGCCGCCGACGGCTGCAATGAAGAAGGCCACGCCCTGCGCAAGCCGGCCCTCCCAGCCAAGGAACTTAACAGCCACCATGTCCTGGTTCTGGATAAAGAAGATGATCAGCAGCACCAGCACCGCGAGGCTGACCGCCACGGCACTCCAGATGACCGCGGCCCGGGTGACACGGGCGGGAGCGGCACCGGCGGGAGGACGCGCGGCAGGCTCGGCGCGCTGACCCGGGGGCTTCTGGACCGTGGGCTGGGAATCCGGTGTCGGCGGGACAACGGCACGTGGCAGCGGTTCTTCTGAGCTCATACCGTCATTGTCTCTCAGCTACACCGGATTCGGGCGTTTACCCACACGTCACGGGCGGAGGCACCGTTGGGGCCGAGCAGCGGGTTGTGGACGTCGCTGGCAACGATGAGTTCGGTGTCGGCCAGCTCGGGGAGTGAGGTCCGGTGGATGGTGTGGATCCGGCCCAGGGCCCTGCCGCTGCCGTAGAGCTGCCGGCCGTCGGCGTCGCGGAAGCTGTGGCCCAGGGCCAGAATGCCGTCTACGATACCGATTTTCAGGCCGAGCGGACGCTTCGGAGTGGAAGTCTGGCCGGCCACGATGCGGGTGGCGGCCGACGACGCGCAGGCTCAACAGAACGTCGCGCGGCGTCAAAAAACGTCGCCGCGCGACTCCAAGGGGCCAGCGGTCAGGGAGGAAGCGGCACGGCCCGGGAAACTCCACGCCCACGTAGACTGGCAGGATGCGGCTGGTAGCAAGTGACATTGACGGAACGATTCTTGGGCACGACGGAAAGATCAGCGAGCGCACCGTCCGTGCCTTCCACGCATGCCGGGACGCCGGGATCGAACT
Organism: Pseudarthrobacter sp. Y6; assembly: GCF_050156205.1. Lineage (NCBI taxonomy): Bacteria > Bacillati > Actinomycetota > Actinomycetes > Micrococcales > Micrococcaceae > Pseudarthrobacter > Pseudarthrobacter sp. Y6. Next base: position 398,120 of record NZ_CP189574.1, read on the forward strand.
CGTTTTTGTCACCGGCCGCCCGCCGCGCTGGCTCCACCCGCTGGAGGAACAGCTGGGCCACACCGGCACGGTCATCTGTTCCAACGGCGCCGTGGTGTGGGACCTCGAAGCGGACCGGCTGGTTTCCGCCCGGACGCTGGGCATCGATGCGGTGCTGGAACTGCGGCGGATCATCAAGGAACTGCGCCCCGCCGCGCTCTTCGCCGCGGAAACGCTGACCGGATTCCACCTTGAGCCCGGTTTCATCGAGAACGGTTCCAGCGAGCTGCTGGCCGAATTTACCCCCGCCCCGCTGGCCGAAACGCTGACCCCGGACGACGCCGTCGTGAAGTTCCTGGCGATTGTCAGGGATGGCACCGCGGACGACTTCCTGGCAGCCGTGCGGCCCGCCGTCGCCCATCTCGCGTCCGCGACGCACTCCGCGCCGACCGTGGCGATGCTGGAACTGTCCCTCCCCGGCGTCAACAAAGCAGTCACCCTGGCGGAATACGCCAAAACCCTCTCGATCGACGCGGCCGACGTCGTGGCGTTCGGGGACATGCCCAACGACGTCGAGATGCTGCGTTGGGCAGGCCACGGGTACGCCATGGCCAGCGGCCATCCGGACGCCATCAGCGCCGCCGGGCAGCAGGCACCCCACTTTGACGACGACGGCGTGGCCCAGGTTCTGGAGGCCAGGCTCGCGGCGTTGGGGGTAAGGCTGTCCTGATCCCGGCTCCCGTAGCCGGAATTCACAGCTTCCGCTCACCTTGCGTTCACGTTTGCCCCCTAACGTGGGCGGTGGATAACCATCCGCAGCTTGAGGGGGAGTCATGGCAAGGAACGGCAACCAGAGGGCGGCCAACGCACCGCTGCGCCCAGCAGAACCCGCCGCGCACTGGAAGGCACTGAAAGAGGGAGACCGCGTGCGCGTCCGCCTCGCCCCGGGATACGAAACCGGCGGGTTCGTGGACGCCATCACGTGGGACCATACCGCTGTGTGGGTGGATCTCGACGCCGGCCATGGCCGCACGCTCCTGCACTGCAGTGACGGCGTGGAGATTGTGCCGCAGGACGCATAGCCCAGCGGCTCCGGTACGCTCACAAGCGTGACTGAGCCGTTTTTCGATGCTTCCGGCGGTGCTGCGCGTCCCTCGCGTCCCATCGCCATGGCCCACCGCGGATTCTCCCGGGAGGGGCTGGAGAACTCGATGGCCGCGTTCCGGGCCGCCGCCGAACTTGGCTATGTGTACCTCGAGACGGATGTGCACACCACTTCCGACGGCGTGCTGCTGCTCTTCCACGACGACACACTGGATCGGGTCACCGATGGCCGTGGCCGGATTTCCGAGCTGACCGCCGCCGAGGTTTCCACCGCGCGGATCTGCGGGCGCGAGCCCGTGCCGCTGTTCGATGACCTGTTGACGGCCTTCCCGGCTGCCAGGCTGAATCTGGACGTCAAAGACTGGAACTCCGTGCAAAGCCTGGCCGCCGGCATCGAACGGCACGGCGCGCATGACCGGGTCCTCGTGGCCAGTTTTTCAGACCGCCGCCGCCGGGCGGTGCTGAACCTGCTGAGCCGTCCGGTGGCGTCGTCGGCAGGGATGGTGACGAACGCGCTTTTTGTCCTGCTGGGCCCGGTGCTTCCGGCCACCTGGCTGCGCTTTGTGCTGCGAGGCCCATTGCGGGATGTCCAGGCCCTGCAGGTTCCGGTCCGCTACGGGGCGATCCGGGTGGTGACGCCTGCCTATGTGCGGCGGGCGCACGCCCTGGGCCTGATGGTCCATGTGTGGACCATCAACCACCCCGCCGAGATGCACCGGTTGCTCGACCTGGGCGTGGACGGGATCGTGACGGACCGCGCGGATCTGCTCAAGCAGGTCCTGCAGGAACGCGGCGAGTGGCCCGGCAGCTGACCCGGATCTGTTGTGGCGGGTGCGGTCAGCCGCGTCCCAATCCCGTGGACGGGTCTTCGTCGCCTTCCGGCAAGCTACCCGGGCCGGGCTTCAGACCCGGCGCCTTTTCCTCTTCGGCTGATCCCACGAACCCGGACCAGCCAGTGTCTGATAGGCCGGGTTCCGATCAGTCAGAGAAAGAGTCTCAGCAGTCCAAAGACTCTGCAGCGTCAGCCAATCCTGATCCCGTAGAGGGAAATATCACCGGACTGGAGCCGGGCGGGGGAGTGCCGCCGGGCGAAACCCCGCCGGCGGAAGACCAGATGAGCGGCGACCAGGGGCACAGCGAATAGCCCGGGACGGGTTTGCCTGTTCGAGGCGCGGTGGCCTGAGGGTTGGTCTATCGGTGCTGGCAGCCCCTGTGCCGCCGTGCGGTCAACGTCAGTCGGAGCCGCCCGGACGGTGGGTGGCGTGATCGGCTGCGGCGGCGAGGTGTCGGAGCCCGTCGGGGTCGAGCGGCGTATTCCACGCCGCCCAGTCCTTCGGCCGGACGGAGGGCCGGCCCAGCAGGTAGCCCTGGCCGGCGCTGAAGCCCAACACGGTGAGGACGTTCAGTTCCTCGGCCGTTTCAACCCCTTCCGCCACGAGAACGGTGCCGATCTGCTCGGCAAAGTCCACCAGGCACGCGGCCAAGGCGTGCTGGGAGGCATCCGTGTCCACGCCGCTGATCACGTTCCTGCCAACCTTGATGAAGTCAGGCCGCAGATGGAGCATCCGGCTTAGGGCGCCCGCGCTGGGGTGTGAATCATCGATTGCAATGCGCAGCCCGCGTTCCCGGAGCGGCGTAATTGCGGAAACGAAATGCGAGTATTCCTCGTCCGGAATTTCGTCCGTCAATTCGAGCACAATGCGGTCTATTGGCAGCTCGATGTGTTCAAACAATTCGGGTAGCCGGGGATCCAGGCATGATGCGGGGGAGATGTTCAGGGAGACGTAGAGGTGCGCGGGGAGTTTCGCGGCAGCGGCGGCTGCGGACGCGAGGGCCGAGAATTCCAGGTTGGCGCCCAAGCCAACGGCGGCCGCCTCGGCGAACCAGAGCTCCGCGCTTGCGCCGTCGTCGCTGACAAAGCGCGACAATGCCTCTACGCCCACAACGCCTTTGGATTCGAGGCCGTAGATCGGCTGGAACGCGGTCATTAGCATCTGGTTTTCCAGCAGCGCGCTGATCCGCGACAGGCTGCGCAGGGAATCCAGCCGCTCGGCAAGCTGTGGCGGCATGACGCTGGGAGGCTGCGGGAAGCGCGCGGTGTCGGGGGTTTCCGCGTCTGTGGTGTCCTGTTGCCGGCGTTCCAGAAGATATTCCAGCAGGGCCCGTTCCGGCATACCGGGGTTTTCCCCCAAGCGGCTGCTAAGGCGCTGACGTATTGCCGCCCCGGCAGGATCGGAATCCGCCAAAACCGCAGCAATAACTCCCCAAGCTTGTACGCGAACCGTCATTAGCAACGCCCCCAGTTGACGAAGTAATGGCTCCTTGGCCCCTTTATTTTCAAATTTCCAGATGCCTTCGGAATGCGCTACTTCTGATTAATGCCGATCTTCCTAGCCTCAAAGAATCGGTTACCGCCACTTGATCTTATATCGGGATGATCCAAAAGTGCAGCCCTTAATCGATCAAGCTCTATTACTCTCGGATGAAGTTTCGGCCAGCAGCGCAGGAATCTGTTCGGGCGGGACGGGCTTACTGAAGAAATAGCCCTGTGCACTCAGGCATCCGAGGTTCCTGAGGTGCTCGGCCTGTTCCGCTGTTTCCACGCCTTCCCACACGGCTTCGAGCCCGCAGGCGCGCACCAGCTGCAGGACTGCAGCCACCAGTGCCGGCTGGCTGGGGTCTGTGCCCAGGCCCTCGATCAGGGACCGGTCCACTTTGACCCGGTCCACCGGGAGCCGGCGCAGGTAGCTGATGGAGGAATATCCGGTACCGAAGTCGTCGATCTCGATTCCGACGCCCAGCCCACGAAGCCCGCCTAAGGAATACCGGTCCAGATCGTTGCCCCTGACGATGGCCGCTTCTGTCAGCTCCAGGACAACCTGCTCGGGACGGACACCCGTCTCCTTGAGCACGGCGCGGACGTCTTCGATGAAGTGCAGGCTCTGCAGATCCGTCGCGGAGATGTTGATCCGGACAGAAAACCGGCTGTCCACCACTTCGGCATCAATCCAACGGCGAAGCTGGCCAACAGCCGTGCTGAGTACCCACAGGCCCAGCTCGGAGATCAGCCCGGCGTCTTCTGCCAGCGGGATGAATTCGTCGGGCATAACGCGGCCGCGGGTGGGGTGGTCCCAGCGGATCAGAGCTTCCACGCCTTCAATCTGCCCGGTGCCCAGTTCAATCACGGGCTGGTAGTGCAGCACCAGGCCCTGGCCCTTGATGGCGGCCCGGAGGTCCTCCAGCAGTTGGCTGCGGAGCCTGCGGATGAGCAGGAGCCCAGGTTCGAAGACGTGGAGCCGGTTCTGGCCCTCGGCTTTGGAGGCGTACATGGCCACATCGGCCTCCATCAGCAGGTCCTCGGCCTTCCGCCCAGCCTCCCCGAGGCTGAGTCCTATGCTCGCCCCGCAGCGGACGGTCCGGTCAGGCAGGTCGATGGGTTCCTTGATGGCTGCCAGGATGCGCTGGCCTACGACGGCGGCCTGGTCGGCGCCCGTGGCCGGCATAACGATGGCAAACTCGTCCCCGCCCAGCCGGGCAACAACGTCGGTGGCCCGGACCGCGCTGCGGATGCGTTGGGCCACAGTGATCAGCACCTGATCGCCGGCAGTGTGGCCGAGAGTGTCGTTGATGGATTTGAAGGCGTCAAGGTCAAGGAGCAGGAGAACGGTCTGGCTGGGGGCCTCGCCGTCGTGGTCCTGGGGGGACTTCAGCGCAGCCAGAAGCGCCGAGCGGTTGGCGAGGCCGGTGAGGGGATCCTGCATGGCCATGATCTGCATTTCGCGGTGGGCTTCGTGCAGCAATTGCGTGCGGACCTCAACACGCTGCTCCAGCTCTTCGTAAGTGATCTGCAGGTCCTCGGCCAGGAGGTTGGTGCCCATGATGATGGCGTCGAGCTCGTCCCGGGCCGGCGATACTTCTATCCGCCACTGGAGGTCTCCGGAGGCAAGCCGGACGATGCCATCGAACAGCTGGGAGAGCCTGGGGTCATCGTCAGCGAACATCTGGTGCCTCCTTTCCGGGTTCAGGTTTCGTGGGACGCGTGGGCTCCAAGGGGGAGGGTCACGGTGACAGTGGTGCCAACACCCAGCTCCGAGGTTACGTCAATGCGGCCGCCGTGGCGTTGGACGATGTCCTGCGTGATGGCGAGCCCGAGTCCGGTGCCCGGAACCGCCCCGGACATCGCGTTCGAGGCGCGGTAAAAGCGGGTGAAGATGTGGGCTATCTCGTCACTGGAGATCCCCATCCCGGTGTCCGAGACGGTGACCGTCGCCCAGCGGGTGCCGTCTGCATCTGTCCGCGTCAGACTGACGACGTCGATCTGTCCTCCGTCGGGGGTGAACTTGATGGCATTGGAGACCAGATTCGTGAAAACCTGCTGCAGCTGCACTTCATCCGCCAGGATTTCCGGATCCTCCGAGGCCGGTGCCATGGCAATAGCGACGTTCTGAACTTTTGCGAGCGGCCTGAGCGCAGCGGTGACGATCTCGAGCGTCCGCGCCAGCCGGACAGGAGTCAGGTGCAGCGGACTTTGCTCATGCCCATTGCGGGAAACGCTCAGCATGTCTTCGATCAGCAATCGCAGCCGTTCGGTGTTCCGGACCACGATGTCCAACATCTGGTGGACCTCGCTGGACACCGGATCGGACGTATTCTCCTGGATCATGTCCAGGTAGGCCATGATCGATGTCAGCGGTGTGCGGAGCTCATGGTTGACGGTGGCCAGGAAGTCGGTCTTGGCTTTGTCCAGCTGCTGGAGCTGCTTGACCACCTGCTGCTGGCTGGTGATCAGATGGCTTTGGATCAGGCCGTGGGCGGTATTGCCGGCCACGTGCTGGATCAGTGCCAACTCAGCCCGCGACCATTCCCTGGGGGAATCCAGCAGGGCGATCCAGATAATTCCCAGCGAGGAGCTGCCGTCCCCCATCGGGACCGCCACGGACGCGGCGGCGCGCAGTTTCGCGAGTTCCGCCGGCAGCCGGACGTCGCCCGTGCCCAGCGGCGCGAACGCTCCGTCCGCCGTCAGGGCCTCAGCCCGCGCCCACAGGACGTCTGCCGTCCTGCGCACCGTGTCTTCGTCCGTGAACATTCCTTCAGGCAGCGAAGCCAGGCCGGGCCGGTGCCACTGGGCGGTGATGGGTGGCACCCTGTCGTCGTCGAACGTGGTCAGCCAGACCCGGTCCGCGCCGAAAGTCTCACCGAACCCCCTGACCACAAAGTCGGCGATCTGTTGCGGATGGTTGGTTCCCCGGACCGCCGCCGACACCTGCCGCAGCCTTTCGCGTAACGTCTCCGCTTCCTGCCGTGCTTCACTCCGGCGGGAGACCAGGTTGATCAGGGCCGTGGCGCGGTGGACGAGTTCTTTGGCAGCAGGCGGTTTGGCGATGCAGTCCCGTATGCCGGCATGCTCCACTGACTTGACCTCTGCCGGACTATCGAGATCCACGAGGACCAGCACAGGGGCGGTCGCGTCGACGTCGGAGAGTGAACTGTCCAGGACCAGGACGGAGGGCTCGCGCTGGTCCAGAAGGGCCGACAGGCTGGTGGCGTTGCCAACAGCGCTGACCGTGAAGCCCGCCGCCTCCAGTGCCGCCGCCGTGAATTCCCGGCGCCCGGCGTCGGGGTCCGCAACGACCGCCAGGTATGGCACGGTTGCGAAATGTGGTGTGTCCGCTGGCAACCTGCCCCCTTCGCTCCTGAGTGAGCTCACGTTTGCTCCTGACTGAGTACATTGTAGGGTGACGGAGCACCACTGTTCCTATAAAAATGCGCGGAGGGTAATCGTGACGAGTCAGCCTGCAGAAGCGAACAAGGCGGACCTGACGCTGGATGAACAAAGTGTTGTCCAGCTGAAGTGGCTGCGGGGCGTGTCCATCGCGGAATCCGACGCCGAGGCCGCCATGCGGAACGTCAACGAGCTGTGCGGGTCCCACCGCCATCCGATGCTGGTGGATATGGCCACCACGGCCCAGGTCAGCCGGGGAGCCCGTGCCGTTTTTGGCCGCCCCTGCCAGGCCTCCCGCATTGCGCTGCTGGGGGCGTCGCCGGTTGACAAAGTATTGGCCAACTTCATCCTAGGCATCAACAAACTGCCCTGCCCCACCCGGTTCTTTACGTCCCGCGACGACGCCATGGCCTGGCTGCTGAAGGAACCCGCGGCCACAGCCTGAACGGATCAGGCCGGCAAACCGCGGCGGCGCGGTTGGGGTCCTATATTTGTAAGATGTCATCCCCAGCGAAACCGGTGCTCTCCGCCTTGCGAAAGTACTTGATCCTGCCCAAATTGATCAGGCTGTCCTGGGCTGCTCCCAAGAACAGGGCCGTGGCCTGGGACAGGTACTGGGCAGGGATCGCCAGGACGGGCGCCCGGAGCGACGTGCTGTGGGATTCCGGCACGGACCACGAACTGCTGGGCTACCGCGACGTCCTGCAGCGGCACTTCGATCCAAGCCTTCCCGTGGTGGATGTGGGTTGCGGGCATGGCGCATTCAGCCGCGCCCTGATGGCGTTTTCACCGCAGGTCCTGGGCGTTGACGTGTCTGCGCATGCGGTGAGCCGTGCTCGTGACGAATCGTCAGGAGTTGACGGTGTCAGCTACTTGGCGCGTGACATGACCGAGCCAGGAGCCGGCGCGAGTCTGGTGGAATCCACGGATGCCAACGTCTTTGTCCGCGGCGTGCTGCACGTCCTGGCCCCGGCCGATCAGGCGGCGCTTATGGAAAATCTGAGGCAGCTCGTGGGCGCCCGCGGCACAGTCTTCCTGGCGGAGACGAATTTCCAGGGCAACCCGGTGGAGTACGTCGCGCACCTGGGTGCGTCGCCGCGGAGCATCCCGGCCCCGCTGGAGCTGGCTATCCGGAAGCTGCCCATGCCCGGCCACTTCGGACCGGAGGAGCTTGCCCGCGTGATGCCGAAGGACCGGTGGACGCTCGTGGAAGACGGGGCTGCAACCATCGAGACCAACCCGCTGATGGACGCTGCGGGAAAAAGCAGCGTGCCGGGCTACTTTGCGGTGCTCAAGGCCAAGGATCTCGACGCCAGCCGGTAGAGGGCGTCCCGAGCTGTCCGCATGCCGGATTGGGCAAGCGCTTTCCCATGCTTGGCTGGCATGATGGACGGCATGCGTATTCTCATCGCTCCGGACAAGTTCAAGGGCTCGCTCACCGCCGCGGAGGCCGCCGCCGCCATCGCCGAAGGTGCGCTGCGTGTCTACCCGGATGCTGTAGCCAACCAGTTCCCGATCGCCGACGGCGGTGAGGGAACCCTGGAGGCTGCCGTTTCGGCCGGCTACGAGGAGCGGCTCAACGCCGTTGTGGGCCCCATTCTTGCTCCCGTGGGAGCCGCCTGGGCCATCCGGAAGAACGCCGACGGCGGTGCTACCGCCGTCATCGAGACGGCGCAGGCCTCCGGCCTGGCTGAGATGGAACCCACCCCCGCCAACGCACTGCGGGCCCACAGTTACGGCTGCGGGCAGCTGATCGCCGCGGCCCTTGACGCGGGTGCCACCGAGATTATGCTGGGCCTGGGCGGATCGGCCATGACCGACGGCGGCAGCGGGGCCCTGCGCGCGCTGGGCCTCAAGCCGCTGGACGCGGCCGGCAACGTTGTCCCGTTGGGCGGCGGATCACTCGCCGACGTTGCAGCCCTCGATACCTCCGGACTGGATCCCCGCCTGTCCGCCGTCTCGTTCAGGATCGCCGTGGACGTCCAGAACCCGCTCTATGGTGCCGCAGGGGCGGCCCACATCTTCGGCGCCCAGAAGGGCGCCGACGACGAAGCAACGGAACAGCTCGACGCCGGTCTGCGTAACTGGGCGTCCGTGCTCCGCGAGGCCACGGGCCGGGACGTTAACATCCCGGGCGCCGGGGCGGCGGGCGGCTTCCCGGCGTCGTTCCTTGCCTTCACCAGCGCCCGGCTGGAAGGCGGGTTCGCGCTCGTCGCAGGACTCACTGGCCTCGCCGACCAGCTGGACAACGCAGACCTGGTGATCACCGGCGAAGGATCCATGGACTCGCAGTCGCTGACCGGCAAGGCCCCCATCGCGCTCGCCGACGCAGCCCGGGAACGCGGGATCCCCGTGATCGTGGTGGCGGGGCGGATCCTGGTCACGCCCGAGGACCTGGCGGGACACGGCGTGGTAGCCGCCGCGCAACTGCTGGATGTTGCGTCCAGCCCGGAAGACGCCGTCGCCAACGCCGCCAAATACCTGGCCTGGGCCACCAGCCAGGTTCTGGAAGGCGCCTGAAGCCACGGCCCAGAGGCATTGTGCTTACTGCTTCTGCTTAGGCCCCGGTCTCGTAGTGCGGCTCGGCCACCGGCTTGGACTCCGGTGAGCCCCATTCGCGGCGATAGACGGAGGCGCCCACCAGGACCGCCACGGCGAGGAACTCGGATTCCCAGTTCTCAAACGTGGCTTCGACAAAATCGCCGGTGGACAGGTACTCCAGAGCCGTGACTCCCGGCTGCCCGTGGGCCGCCTGATCCTCGCTGAATGCCGCAGCCCCGGAGAGGATCAGGCCGCCGAAAAACGCCAGGAACAGTCCGGCGTTGACGAGCAAAAGCCCGTGTTCCTTGGCCCACTTGCGCATGTGCGCTTCCTTCGATTGGATCCCCGGCGCCTTGCTGGCTTGGTGGCGTGTCTACCGTGCCGCTGCGCGCCTGTTGAGCCGCAGCGGGACGTAGATCAGCAGGACCAGGAGGGCCGCCAGCAGGATTCCGCCGGCGGTCAGGCCGGCGGTGCGGCCGGCCGTCACGTCAAAGACCAGGGCGGCTGTCCCGACACTGAGCATCCCCACGCCGGCCAGGGCGATCTTGGTAATGGTGTCGGCGCTGGAGACCAGGGTTTCCTTGAGCCGTTGGCGGAAGAGCCGGCGGTGGACGCTGACGGGTAGCAGGATAAAGGCGGTGGTCAGCGTCGCGATCACCACGTTGACGAGATAGAGGACCACCTGGAAATCGTCCAGGTCCTCGAACCGCTGTTGGAACGGGAGCGTCAGGAGGAATCCGGCAAGGATCTGGACCCCGGTCTGCAGCACCCTGAGTTCCTGCAGCAGCTCGGCCCAGTTCCGGTCCAGCTGTTCTTCCCGGGTTTCATTCCGGCCGGTGCTGCCGGTGAAGTCCTCAACATCCGACATTGGTTTCCTCCCTTCCGGGGCGTATCACCGTGCTCCAAAACTAGGCCCAAGTTGCGCCAGGGGCAACGTTTGATAAGTTTACTGATTATTTCCTCCGGGCGGTGGACTATGAGCGACACGCAGAAGCGGACAGACCCGCCCACAGACCCCGGGACAGCTATCACTCCGGGCCCTTCCCGAAGCAGGGACAGAAGCAGCCGGGCCTCACCGCGCCCATGGATCCCAAGGCGGACCACGGCGAACTCAGCTACGAAGGGCGCGGTGAGCTGCAGGGTAAGGCCGCGCTCATCAACGGCGGCGACTCCGGAATCGGCAAGGCTGCCGCCATCGCCTTCGCCCGCGAGGGGGCCGACGTCGCAATTTCCTACCTTCCGGAAGAAGAGGAAGATGCCCAGGACACCGCCGACTGGATCCGCAAAGCGCGCCAGAGCGCGCTGCTGCTGCCCGGCGGACGGCAGCGGAACCGACCGCCCCAAGGACAAATCACCGAAGAATGACGAGGAGGAAAGTTTCGACGCCGGCCAGCGCGTTGAGTGCCCCTGCCGGACCAGCGGACCAGCGGCCCGGCGGTGGAGCTGTGCCGTCCGGCTGCGTGCCGGGCGGCACTGTTCTGCGCCCGGACTGGGGTTTTTATGTGGCTGGACCCCGCCCGCGGACCGGTCCCCGGACGTATCCTAGAAACAGGTTTTGCAGTGGGCCACGCGTTTCAAACCTAGGCGTGGAACATGGCCGCGGAGACAACGGGGCAGCCGGGCTGGGAATCGCTTCCCGACCCCCAGGATGTGGTGTTCGACAGCACGGATGTTGAGGACTTCCTTGCTGCGGTCACTCGCGAGTTCATGCGCGACATCAATGGCGATTCCCGCGGTATCAGCTGGGCTGTCACCTTCTTCCACCCTGGATCGGCCCGGACCGCCGCCGCCGGGACCGCCGCCGCCCGTGCCGCGGACGAAGAACAGTGCTCTTTTGCGGACGGACCTGTGCTGGAAGCCGTGCGCGGGGGTGATTTTGTGCACCTGGCCGACGTCGCCCTCGACCGGCGGTGGCCAGGCTATGCCAGCGCTGCCGCGGACCACGGCGTCCGGTCGCTGCTGTCCATGCCGATTGTGGCCGCTGCCGGCCGGAGTGCCGCACTGAGCCTCTATGCGTCCACTCCCCATGCCTTCACCAGTGAAGACATCATCAGGACGCGCCGGTATGCGCGGCAGGTGGCCCGTTCGCTGCGGATGGTGGTGTGTGTGGCGGAGCGGGCCGAAGCCGGCGCGCAACTGGCGGTAGCCCAAAGCTCCATGGTGCTCATGGACCTGGCAGTGAGCACCCTCAAATCTGATTACGGGCTCGGCCATGAGGCGGCCCTGCAGTACCTCCGGACCGTCGCACGGCACACCCGCCAGGGGCTTCGCGAGACTGCCCTGAATATTGTGGCTGCCTCGCGCCCGGACCCGGCAGGACCCGGCCGGGAAAATGCCGCCGTCCGGGGAGTCGCTGAAGTTGAAACACGCGCACTCCACCAGGGACCCTACAAAACAGGGAGCACGGCATGAACGTCTGGAAGCAGGACATTGCAGCCAAGAACGCCTCTGTGGAACCGGCGCCCCACCCGTGGCACCGGCTGGTTGCGTTGGGCGACTCCTTCACCGAGGGTATCGGTGACCCCGAGCCGCGCAGCGAGGGAGGTTTGCGTGGCTGGGCAGACCGCGTGGCCGAGGAACTCAGTGCGAACCAGCCTGACTTCGCCTACGCCAACCTTGCCGTCCGGGGCCTGCTGGTGCAGCAGATCTTGGACCAGCAGCTTGCGTCGGCGCTGGCCCTCAAACCCGACCTGGTTACGCTCTCCGCCGGCGGCAACGATATTGTTTTCCGGCGCAGCGACCCTGACCGGCTGGCAGAAAAGATCGACGACGGCGTGGAACAACTGGCCCGGTCCGGCGCCACCGTGGTGCTCTTTGCCGGGCCGGACTGGGGGGCGACACCGGTCTTCAGCCAGATCCGCGGCAAAGTGGCCATCTTCAACGAGAACCTCCACGCGGTGGCCGCCCGCCACGACGCGGTCATGGTTGACCTGTGGTTCCTGCGCGAACTGTCGAACGCGGGCATGTGGGATCCGGACCGGCTGCACTTCTCGCCGCTGGGGCACCACACCATCGCCGCGGCCGTGCTAAAGGCCCTGGGAGTCCCGCACACACTGGAGCCGTTGGAGCCTAAGCCACCGCTGCCCCACAGCTGGAAGGAAGCCAGGACCGAGGATCTCATCTGGGCACGGGAATATCTCGTTCCCTGGGCGATCCGGCAACTGAGGCACCCGCCAGAAGCGGAGCTGACCGCCAAGCGTCCTCAGCCGCGTCCGGTTTTCGGCATCGGAACCCCGCCCGGACCATTTATCGGCGGCGGTCACGCAGCCTGACGCAACAGCCTGAGGCAACAGCTTGACGCACCTGCGGACGGGTCAGCGCTTCTTCGGCGAGCGTTTGGCTGCTGCGTTGACGGCTGCCTTGACGGCGGGAGGCAGGCCCGCCTGCTCCGTTTCCGGTTCAGCCACCGAGCCGCGGGCCTTCGCGATGGCTTTCATGCCGTGGTAAATCACCAGGGCGGCGGCTGAGCCGAGGGCGATGCCGGTGAACGTCAGTTCCCCGATGGTCCAGGTGTAATCCGCGATGCCGATGATCAGCGCGACGGCGGCCGTGGTCAGGTTCACGGGGTTGGAGAAGTTCACCTTGTTCTGCACCCAGATCTTCACGCCCAGGATGCCGATCATGCCGTAGAGCATGGTGGCGGCGCCGCCCAGCACGCCCGGCGGGACCGTGGCAATCAGTTCGCCGAATTTCGGCGAGAAGCTCAGCACAATGGCGAAGACGCCGGCAACCCAGTACGCCGCCGTCGAATACACCTTGGTGGCCGCCATAACGCCGATATTCTCCGCGTACGTGGTGGTGCCGGAACCGCCACCCAGGCCGGCAAGGACCGTGGCTGCACCGTCCGCCATCAGCGCGCGGCCGGAGACGCCGTCAAGGTTCTGGCCGGTCATGGCCGCCACGGACTTCACGTGTCCGATGTTCTCGGCCACCAGGACCAGCACCACGGGGACAAAGAGGCCCAGCACGCCCACATGGAACTCGGGGGTCTGGAAATGCGGCAGGCCGATCCAGGCGGCGGCCTCCATCTTGTCGTAGCTCACTTCGCCGCGCAGCATGGCCACCAGGTAGCCAACCACCACGCCCACAAGGATGCTGAGCCGGCCGACGATTCCGCGGAAAAGAACGCTCACCAGGATGATGGTGGCCAGCGTGATGACGGCGGTGACGGGGGCGGCGTCGAAATTCATCTTCGCCGCGGGGGCAAGGTTCAAGCCGATCAGCGCCACAATGGCGCCGGTGACGATGGGCGGCATCAGCCGGTTGATCCAGCCTGCGCCGAACTTCTGCACAATCGCACCGATCAGGGCCAGCGCGACGCCGGCGAGCACCACTCCGCCCAGCGCGCCGGGCACGCCGAACTGCTGCTGGGACGCCATAATGGGCGCGATGAACGCGAAGCTGGAGCCGAGGTAGCTGGGAACGCGCCCCTTGGTGATGACCAGGAACAGCAGAGTGCCGATGCCAGAGAAGAAGAGGGTGGTGGCCGGCGGCATGCCGGTGATGATGGGAACCAGGAAGGTGGCTCCGAACATGGCCACGACGTGCTGCATGCCCACGCCGATGGTCAGGGGCCAAGCCAGCCGCTCATCCGGAGCAACCACGTGGCCGGGCTTAATCGATTTGCCGGTGCCGTGGAGCTTCCATTTCATTCCGAGCATACTCATGGTCGGGGCCTTTCAAGGGGGTTGCCGCTGGGGCTGGGATCTTCCGGTGCAACAATACCGCGCGGCCCGGCCAGGGATCAGCAGCTGCTGTCGAATGCCTTCCTCCCGATCCTCAATACTTCCCAGGCCAGCTCGTTGCCGGGCACGTAGGGGGTGAGGTTAAAAGGTTCAGGAGGATATGCGAGGGTAATGGTCAACTGACGCCTGGCGTCCGGGGTTGTCAGGGCCATGGTTCCGTATCCTGCCGTGTACACGCGCGACGGCGACAATCTCCGCATCCACGTGCCGGTCTCGTTCCCGGAGGCTGCCTTGGGCGCCGACATTGAAGTCCCAACCATCGACGGCGATAAAGTCAGGGTCCGCGTCCCTGCCGGCACGCCCTCCGGACGCGCGCTCCGGGTCAAGGGCCATGGCGTGAAGAGCGCAAAGGTCACCGGCGACCTGCTGGTGACCATCGACGTCGCGGTTCCGCAGAACCTGAGCACGGAAGCGGAAGAGGCCGTCAAGGCGTTTGCTGCTGCCACCGCCGGCGCGGACGCTGCGGCAGTATGACCGGCTGGGCATCGTTTCGCCCAGCCGTGCGGCGGGCAAGTCCCGCCGTTACTCTCAGCGGGACATCAACATGCTCCGTGAGGTCCAGCGGCTGTCAAAGGAGTTTCAAGGGGTGACGTTTGGATTCGTACGGCCAACCGGGATCTGATCCGGGCCGTCAAGGTTACTGAAATCGGTTCTTCTTCTCGTGGATCCGTCCATGGTGATTAGCCATGAAGAAGACAGGAGCGCTGGATGCTCACACCGGGTCCTGATCTGGCCGGGGATTTCATGCCCCTCAGGTACACCGGCGGGTAGGGGCCCGCCGGTGTTCCGGCGAGCCCCTACATCTCAGTGCGACGTTGTGGCTACACGGCCGCCGCCTTGACCCTCCCGTCGTCCGCATCGCCGTCGAGCTCGAGCGTGGATACGGGGTCCTCGACTCGCCGCTTGGGGATCATCGCCACAGCGCCGGCCGCAACAACAGCGATTCCGGCGAAGATGGCGAAGTTGTATTCGAACGGCAGCTTCGCGTTGCCGATCCAGCCGCCGATCAACGGTCCGGAGATCGCACCGATACGGGCGAAGCTCAGCGCCCAGCCCGTTGCCGTGCCACGGATCTTGGCCGGGTAGTAGTCGGCGATGTAGCCCGTCAGGACCAGCGACGTCGAAATGGATCCGATACCGGCGAATGCGACGAACACCAGGTTCACCACCATGTTGTTGGGGAACATCAGCAGCAGGATGCCCAGACCGCCGAGCACGTAGAACACCACCAGAATCAGCTTCTGGCCGTACTTGTCGGCTGCGCGGCCCAGGACCAGGCCCCCGACGGCGGACGCGAGGCTAAACACAAGCAGGAAGGTCAGCGATGAGCCGAGGTCGTAGCCGGCCTGCTTCATGATCGATGGCAGCCAGGTGTTCAATCCGTAGACCAGGACCATGCCGCAGAAAAGCGCCATCCAGAAAAACACTGTGGACCGCAGGTACTTCGGGGAGAACATGATGGTGATGGTCTTCCACCAAGGTGCAGACTCGCCCGTGGGGGCTGCCGCCGGGGCTGACAC
Source organism: Pseudarthrobacter sp. Y6 (assembly GCF_050156205.1). Classification (NCBI taxonomy): domain Bacteria; kingdom Bacillati; phylum Actinomycetota; class Actinomycetes; order Micrococcales; family Micrococcaceae; genus Pseudarthrobacter; species Pseudarthrobacter sp. Y6. The sequence continues at coordinate 413,731 of NZ_CP189574.1, forward strand.
GGGTGCGTATTCGCTGATGTTCAGCTTGACCGCGAGATCACGGGCTTCCTTCCGGCGCCCCTTGGATTCGAGATACTCCAGGGACTCGGGAAGCAGCTTCCAGATGATGGGCAGCAACACGATGGGCAGCGCGCCGAAGCCGATCACCCAACGCCATCCCGCCGTCGGAAGCACAAACAGTGCAACCAGCGCCGCGGCGACGATGCCCAGCGAGTACCCGGAGTACATCAGTCCGTAGTTATAGGAGCGCTTCTTCGGGGCCGAGTACTCGATGGTCAGTGCAGCCGCCACCGGGATGACACCGCCCATGCCCAGGCCGCCGATCAACCGGAAGAGTCCGAACATTTCGGGAGTCGTGGCCAGGGCCGCTCCAGCCTGGGTGAGCGTGAAAATAACCATCGATGCCAGGAGCATCTTCTTACGGCCCACGATGTCGCTGAGCGTGCCGATGAACAGGGCTCCGATCAGCATGCCCACCAAGGCATAGGCACCGAGCCCGCCGAGCTGCAGCGGGGTTAGGTCCCATGCCTTGTATTCGGCCAACGCCGGGAGCACCGCTCCGAGGACGCCGACGTCGTAGCCTTCGGCGAGAATCGCCAGCCAACAACAGAACAGGACAATTCCTGTGGTCCGTTTCGGCACATTCCAATCATTTGCAGGTGCGCTAGCCATATTGCCCTCAGTTCACTTTGGAGGTACGAGAGATGATGCGGGTGGTGCTTTGCTACTGGGTCAGGACAGCTTCGGCCGCGGCCTTGGCGGGTGTCCAGCGAAGGTGTGCGTTCAATGAGTCAGACCCGGGCTCCTTCAACAGGGACAGCCGTGGGCGGACCGCATCAGTGCGGGCGCTCGGCGGCTTGCGACGGCCGGCCCGGAACTGCGGAATCCACTGGGTTCCCGGGCCCTGGTACTCCTGCTCGGCGGCCGCGTGCAGTGTCCACTGCGGGTCATACAGGTGCGTGCGGCCCAGTGCCACCAGGTCGGCGCGACCAGCCAACAGGACTGAATTGACGTCGTCGTAGGTGGAGATGGCTCCGACGGCGATCACGGCGACTCCCGCCGGGCCGGCCACTTCCTGGCGGATACGGTCGGCGAACGGCGTCTGGTAGCTGCGGCCGAAGGACGGCTTCTCCTCCTTGGAAACCTGACCGGTGGAAACGTCGATGCCGGCGGCGCCGTGGGCGACGAACGCCCGGGCGATTTCCACTGAGTCGTCGGCGTCGTTGCCGCCCTCGATCCAGTCGGTCGCGGAGATGCGGACGGTGACCGGCTTGTCCGCCGGCCAGGCGGCGCGGACGGCCTCGAAGACCTCCAAGGGGAAGCGCAGGCGGTTCTCCAGGCTGCCTCCATACTCATCCGTACGGCGGTTGGAGACCGGCGAGAGGAAAGAGGAGAGCAGGTAGCCGTGGGCCGCGTGGATCTCGAGGAGATCGAACCCCGCCTGGTCCGCGCGGCGGACCGCATCGACGAACTCCGCCTTGATCGATTCCATTCCGACGCGGTCGAGTTCCCTCGGTGTCTGGCTGTCAGGGCCATACGGCAGCGGCGACGGGCCGGCGGCCTCCCAGTTCCCGGCTTCGAGCGGCTCGTCGATGCCCTCCCACATCACGCGGGTGGAGGCCTTGCGGCCGGCGTGGCCGATCTGCGCGCCGATCTTCGCCGTCGAGCTGCCGTGGACGAAGCCCACGATCTCCTTCCAGCTGTCGCGCTGGCCGTCCGTATACAGGCCGGTGCAGCCCGGGGTGATCCGCCCCGCCTCGGACACGCACACCATCTCCGTCATGACCAGCCCGGCACCGCCAAGTGCCTTGGACCCGAGGTGGACCTTGTGGAAGTCGCCCGGAACGCCGTCGACCGCGGAGTACATGTCCATGGGGGAGACCACGATCCGGTTCTTCAGTTCCAGCCCGCCGATCCGGTACGGCTGGAACATCGCAGGAGCCGTCTCGGTTAGGCCCTGGGACTCGGCGAAATTCCGGTCCACGGCCTCGGCGAATTCCGGATCGCGCAGGCGCAGGTTCTCCTGCGTTATGCGGCGGCTGCGGGTGAGCAGGTTGAACGCGAACTGCGTCGGCTGCTGGTCCTTGTACTGGCTGATCCGTTCGAACCACTCCAGCGAGGCCTGGGCGGCACGCTGGGTCGATTCGACGACGGGGCGGCGTTCGATCTCGTAGGCGGACAGGGCGGACTCCAGGTCCGCGTGTTCGTGCAGGCAGGCGGCGAGGGCGAGCGAGTCCTCCATGGCAAGTTTGGTGCCGGAGCCGATGGAGAAATGGGCGGTGTGGGCGGCGTCGCCGAGCAGCACGACGTTCCCGTGACGCCAGCTCCGGTTTCGCACCGTGGTGAAGTTCAGCCACTTGGAGTTGTTGGCCAGCACCTCGTGGCCGTCGAGCTCCTCGGCGAAGATTGACCGGATCTTGTCGATTGCCAGCTGGTCCGAAACGCCCGGGGCGAAGACGGTATCGGCAGTTTCGCCGAAGCCGGCGGCCTCCCAGACATCGGGGGACATCTCAACGATGAACGTGGAGCCCTCGTCGGAGTACGGATAGCCGTGGATCTGCATCACCCCCCACTCGGTTTCCTTGACGAAGAACTTGAACGCCTCGAACACCTGGTCGGTGCCCAGCCACATGAACTTGTTGGGCCGCGGATCCAGGTCCGGGCCGAACGAGTCCGCATACGTTGCGCGGATCTGCGAGTTCACACCGTCGGAGGCGAGGACCAGGTCGTAGCCGGCCTCAAGTTCGGCGATCGGCGGGGCCATGGTGCTGAACCGCACGTCGACGCCGAGTTCGGCGCAGCGGCGCTGGAGCAGCTCCAGCAGCTCCTTGCGGCTCATCGCCGCGAACCCCTGGCCGCCGACCGTTACCGTCTCGCCGCCGAAGTGCACGTCGATGTCCGACCAGCGGGCGAAGCGCCGGCTCATGTACTCGGCCACAACGGCGTCGGCGTTTCCGATGCCGCCGAGCGTCTCATCGGAGAACACGACGCCGAAACCGAAGGTGTCGCTGGCGGCGTTGCGTTCCCACAGGGTGATGTTGTGGGACGGGTCCAGCTGCTTCATCAGTGCTGCGAAGTACAGGCCTCCGGGGCCGCCTCCGACGATTGCGATTTTCATGGTGGTGCTCCTTCTCAGGCCTGGCACAGGCCTGCGGCCGCAAGCTGGTCTGGTTCGTTGTCGAGACGGTCACGCAGCTTGAAATGCTGCAGCTTGCCGCTGGGGTTGCGGGGCAGTTCGTCGACGAACCGGATGTCCCGCGGATACTTGTAGGGGGCGATCGTCTGTTTGACGAAGTCCTGGATGTCCTTGCGCTTGGCGGCGTCGCCTTCGACGCCGTCGCGCAGGACGATGAACGCGCAGACAACGCTGCCGCGTTCTGCGTCCGGGCGGCCGATGACGGCGTTTTCCACAACGTCCGGGTGCTGGTCGATAGCCGCTTCCACCTCGGGAGCGCCGATGTTGTAGCCGGAGGACACGATCATGTTGTCCGAGCGGGCTTCATAGGTGAAGTACCCGTCCTCATCCTTCGTGAACGTATCCCCGGTGACGTTCCAGCCGTTGCAGACGTAGTTCGCCTGCCGCTCATCGTCGAGGTAACGGCACCCGGTGGGGCCGATCACGGCCAGCCGGCCGATCTGGTTGGGCCCGAGCTCCTCACCCTCCTCGTCGAGGATGGCTGCCCGGTACCCTGGCACGGCGAGGCCCGTGGTTCCGGGCCGGATGTCGTCGCCCGCAGCGGAGATGAACACGTGCAGCAGCTCTGTGGCGCCGATGCCGTTGATCAGGCGGACTCCGGTGGCGTTGTGGACGGCCTCCCACGTTTCCTTGGGCAGGTGTTCGCCCGCAGAGACGGCGATGCGAAGACGGCTGAGCAGCTCGCCGCGTCCTGCCTTCAGGATGGCGCGGTAGGCGGTCGGCGCGGTCAAGAGGATGGTTGCCCCGGCGGCAGCGGCATTCTCGGCCAGTTCCACGGGCGCGGCCCGCTCGGTCAGCAGCGATGAGGCCCCGAACCGTAGCGGGAAGACCACCAGTCCGCCGAGGCCGAAGGTGAACGCGAGCGGCGGGGAACCCGCGAAGACATCATCTGCCGTGGGGCGAAGGATGTAGCGGGCGAAGGTGTCGGCGTTGGCCAGGATGTCCCGGTGGAAGTGCATGGTCACCTTCGGCACACCGGTGGTGCCCGACGTCGGACCGAGCAACGCGACGTCGTCCGCGGCGGTCTGCACGGTGGCGAACTCGCCGCTCTTGGCGGCACAGCGGGCGATGAGGTCGGCGCCGTCGTCGGACCCGTAGGAGAGGACCGCGACGTCGTCGCCTGCCGCCACTGTCAGCTCGTCCATAAAACGATGGTCGGAGATCGCGACCGTCGGCCGGGTGAGCCCGATCAGCGTAGCGACCTCGCTGGAGCGCAGCATCGGCATCGTAGTGACGACGACGGCGCCGGCCTTGAGCACACCGAGCCAGGCCGCAACGATCCACGGGTTGTTGGGCCCGCGCAGCATCACCCGGTTGCCCGGGACCACGCCGTAGTCCTCGGTGAGCACCTGGGCCACCTGGTTGGACCGGAGAAGCAGCTCCCCGTAGGTCCACGTGGTGCCGTCAGGCGTGTGCAGCGCGGGGCGGTCGGCGCCGTGCTTGGCGACGGCGTCGTCGATGAGAACGGCCGCCGCGTTGAGCTGCTCGGGGTACTGGAGTTCCGGGAGGGTGAACTCGAGCGCCGGCCAGGTCTCGGCCGGCGGCAGATGGTCGCGGGTAAATGTGTCCACGTGGGCCGATGTCATTGTCATGGCCATTCCTTTCAGTGGTGCGGCGGGTGGTTGGTGGTGTTTCGGGTGGGATGTCAGGATCCGGCGCGGATCATGCCCTCTTGGGCAGCGGTGGCCAGCAGGCGTCCGTTCCGGTCGAAGAAGCGGCCCAGGGCCAGTCCTCTGTTGTTTTGCCCGGACACGGCCTCCTGGGCGTAGAGCACCCAGTCATCGGCGCGGCCATCCCGGTGGAACCACATCGAGTGGTCCAGGCTGGCAGTCGACAGCCCGGGGGAGGACCAGTGCAGCCCGTTGACCCGGAGCAGCGGCTCAAGGATGGTGTAATCGCAGACGTACGCCAGGGCGGCGCGGTGCAGATTGGCGGTGGCACGTTCGTCGGCGGCGTCGGGCAACAGGTCGAATGCCTTGACCCAGACGGCCTGCTGCGGCAAAGCCTCGCCCTCCACCTCGACGTACACCGGTCCGGGAATGTGGCGCATATCGAAGCTGCGCCCGGAAGCCCAGTATTCGGCGGCCGGACCATCGACGCCTTCCAGCACCTCGGCGGCGCTGCGCAGGGATTCCGGCTCGACGGCGGCGGGCGCATTCGGCTGGAAGTCCGTCCCGTCCTCGGGAACGTGGAATGACCCCATCGCGGCGAAGACGGTCTTGCCGTTCTGGTGGCCGCGGACGCTGCGGGTGGAGTAGCCGCGTCCGTCGCGCAGGCGTTCAACCTCGTAGCGCACGGTGGCACCGATGTCCACGGGGCGCATGAAGTAGCTGTGCATGGAGTGCAGCGTCCGGTCGGCGTCGACCGAGCGCATCATGGCGGCCGCCGATTGGGCCACCATGTCGCCGCCGTAGGACTTGGGCCACGGGACGTACTGAGTAGTTGCCTCGTAGGCTTCGTCGTGAACCTGCGCCTGGACGGCCGTCAGCCCGATGGCCTTGAGGAAGGTCTCCGACGTCACTGTTCCGGTGTTCATGTCCGCTACGCCCTGCGGAAGTCGGCGAGGGTGTGGTCGGCAACGTCCTCGAGGTTCACCACGATGTTTTCCGGCGTGCGGGCGGTCAGCCAGACCAGTTCCTCGGTGACGGACATGTTGGCCTCGACATGCGGCATGAACGGCGGGACGAACACCCAGTCGCCGGTCTTCATATCCAGGAAATCCTGGTAGTTCTCGCCGTAGTAGATGCGACCGTGACCGCGGAGAACGTAGCCGCCGGTTTCAGCCTCGCCGTGGTGGTGGGGCAGGGAGCGGTAGCCGGGGACGTTTGAAACCTGGCCGAACCAGATCTTGGTGGCCGGGGTGTGCTGGATGGAGACGCCGGAAACACGGATTGCGTCGCCTGACTGTGCTGTGTTGGTGTCCTCCTCGCCGGCTCGGGTCACAACGGGCACAACCTTGCCGTCGGCTCCGGCGTAGATGGAATTGTCGCCCTCGGTGAGGAATTCGGTGCTGGTGTTAGTCATTGATTTCACTCCTTGGTGCTGGTTACGGTGACCGGCGTGCGGACAGCCGCGCCGGCGTCGTTCTGGTGGATTCGGACGCTGTTCTCCAGTCGTCCGATGCCGTCGATCTCGGTGGCGAGGACATCGCCGTCTTTAAGGAAGCGCGGGGGCTTCATCCCCATGCCCACACCGCCGGGAGTGCCGGTGAGGACCAGGTCCCCAGGGCGCAGCACAGTGAACTGCGAGATATAGGAGAGGAGCCGCGCGGGGCTGAACACCAGAGTGCTGGTGTTCCCCGACTGCACCAGCTCGCCGTTGACGTAACCGCGGACGTCGAAATCGCCGTCGACGTCGTCTGTGGTCACCATGACCGGTCCCACGGGGGTGGTGGAGTCGAACGCCTTGCCCTGGAACCACTGCAGGGTGCGGTTTTGCCAGTCGCGCATGGAGACGTCATTGGCGACGGTGTAGCCGGCAATGGCGTGCCGTGCCTGCTCCTCGTCAGCACGAAACAGCGGCAATCCGACGACCACGGCCAGCTCGGCCTCCCAATCAACCTTCGAGCTGCCATGTACTTCGATCGCGTCGGCTGCGCCGGTCAGGGTATCCGCATACTTCGCGAAGAGCGTGGGGAACTCGGGCAGCTCCCGGCCCATCTCCCGGATGTGATCGCTGTAGTTCAGCCCGCAGCAGATTACCTTCCCTGCCTGAGGCAGCAGCGGGGCCAACTCGGCGGCTGAGGCATGGACCACATCGGCGTCCGACGCCGCGGCAGCAATTGCTTCAACAGTATTCCGCCATCGCGGATCGGAGAGCAGCGCACCGACGTCCGGGGACGGCAGAGGCAGGTACGCGTCGGCACCCATGGCGAGGGCCGCCGTCGTACTGTTACCGCCGGTCCGCAAAGTGGCCAGTTTCATCCGTTTCATTCCCTTCGAATCGATATGTCGACTTTTTTACGATCGTCACATATGCTCAACGTAGCACGGTGGAAGGGATCTGCACAGGTCTTTTTTCGAAGTTTTCGAAGTCGCCATTTACGAGGAGGAACAGCATGAGCAACAAGACCATCAATCCCGAGTCGCTGCCCAAGCCGTCCGGCTATGCACACGGCATGCTTGCCGGGAATACCGTGTATCTGGGCGGGCAGACGGCGCTGGACAAGGAAATGAAGATCGTGCCGGGCGGCATCGTTGAACAGTTCAAGCAGGCATTTTCCAATGTCCTGACAACGCTGAAGAAGGCCGGGGGGCAGCCCGAGGATCTCGTCAGCGTGACCATCTATCTCACGGACGTGGATGACTACATGGCAAACGGACGCGAGATCGGGAAGCTCTGGCGCGAAATGGCGGGGTCGGAGTACCCGGCCATGGCGGGAATCGGCGTCACCCGGCTGTGGCAGAAAGAGGCCCTGATCGAGATCCAGGGCGTCGCGGTGATCCAGGGCCGATAGGCGTCCGAAGTTTTGGCGAAAGGCCGGCCGGGAGTGAATCCCGGCCGGCTCTTTCTTGTTGGGGAGAGCCTGATGGGGCTACGGCGCAGCCAATCTGGCGCCGCTGTGGATCAGTTCATGCGCATGGGCTGCGGCCAGCGGGGCGATGAGCCGGTGTGTGGAAAGGAACGCTTTCCTCGCGGCCGGGCCCTTCCAGCCTTCCGGCAGGTACTCGAGGGGCAGGCTGGGATCGCGATAGGGGAAGCGGCGCCACAGGGTCAACATGGGGATGTAGTACCTGAAGGCTTCCCGCCGCAGCTCAGGGGTCGATGCCGTGAGGGCGTCGCCAGGATCCTCACCGACCAGCGCAGACCACTGTTGGACGGCGCCGCCGTAGAGTGAGAGAAAGTCCCCGAATTGCTCGTCGAGCGCCGTGAGGTCCCACCAGTGAGCAACTTTAGGCCGCATGGGGCCGTCCAAAAGGTAATCCCCCCGGAAGAAATCCACGAACTGGCTGAAGCCCCGCGTTTCAAGCCGCTTCCTGGCCTGGTCCAGAACTGTGGCAGGGGCGATCCACACGCCCGATGCCACGGATCCGAACCCGAGGCCGGAAAGCTCGGTCCGCAGCTGGTGCCGGCGCTTCCGCAAGGACTCGGGCACCGAGAAGATCGCCAGCACCCAGCCACTCTCGGGATTGGATGCCTCGGGAGCGAAGATTCTCTGGTCGCCTTCATGGAAGACATCCATGACCTGCTCTGAGAGTTCGTATTTGGCGACGTTGTTGGCGCGGACGCTCTGGAGGACTCCCTTTGCCTTCAGCCTCGAGACGGAAGAGCGCACGCCCGGCGCATCGTAACCAAGGTCTCCGAGCATCTCTATCAGTACGGAGACCGGCATTGCGTCACCTAGGTTGCGGCTGTAGAGGCCGTAGATCGTGACGATGAGTTGCTGGTGACGCACCTGCGGGGCGGGAATGGTCATCATGGTAGCGAGCTCCCCATTCCGGCGCTCTCCAGTCCGCCGTTGTCGAGCCGGTGCGGACTGACTGCTTCACGGATGTTCGCGGGCCAGGGTTGGGCAGCCGCAGAACCGGAGGGTACGTGTGCAACGGTCACGGTTCCAAAGGCGGCGATTCCGCCCTCGGATCCGGCGTGGGCGTGGCCGTGGACCTCGAAACCATATGTAATTGAGGTGCGGCCAAGCCGCTGGATCCCCACAGTCGCGGTGACGCGTTGGCCGAACCACAGTTTGGACTTGAAGTTGACGACCTGCTGGACGCGGGGGGCGCTCGGAAAGTATTCCGGCAGATCGAGGCCGCGGAAGAGCTCCGCTTCGGCGGATTCGACCCATCGCATGATGGCGGAGTTGTGCTGGTGGCCGGAAGCGTCGGTATCCACCCATTCGACGGTGCGTTCGATGCTTGCATGCCGGGTTGGTGTGGCTTCGTCGTTCATGGCGCCCCTTTCAACGGCATGGCGTGGACCCCATGCCGCCATTTCAGTATATATCTGAAAGGCGACGACCGTCTAAAATATGCCACAACACGGGCAGCCATCACTGCTGCGAGCCGTGAGTCGGAGTCAAATGGTCGAACCCCAGATTTTTCCGGGTGCTGGCCAGTACGTTGTTGGGAAAACGTGAATTCAGTATGAGCTCGTGGAGGATGAAGCGGTCCGTTTCGTCAAGCCGGATTGGATTCGACTGAAGCGGGCAAGGTTCACGTGGTTCTGAATCGGGCACGGTCCTTTCTCAAATTTTCACCCTATGGAACGAATTTCCGAGAGGACCACAAACCCTCGCCCTGGGCCCCAACACGCTTAGCGGATCGAAGGCCGGTTGGGAGCGTTCGAGCCACAGCTGGGGGTACTGCCGGGGAACCTGACCTAAGATCACGGCGGCCCAGGGGCCTCGAAAATTTTCCCCCGACGCCCAAGGTCGGCCGACCCATTCACATCATGGAAGGAAGCGGCAATACTTCCGGAATCGGTTCCAGCGGCCGGTTCTGCCAGGCGGTCATCTCTCTTCGGGCACCCTGTCGGTGATCCTGCTGATGGTCTCCCTTTGACACTTCGGCGCCGTAGGTTTCAGTGAAGTGCGCGCTGTCGTCAGGCCCTTGGCGTAGAGGGAAAGGCCCATCTCACGCGGCCAATTTCCGCGGACGATCTGACTCCGCCCCGAAACTATGTCGTGGTCGCAGGTAGTCCGGTTCAATGTACGCCACAACCAACAATGGCGGCGTCAAAGGGACAACAGGTATGTGAATTTACGTCGCCCCGCCTTGGATAAACACGACACCGAAAACCGCCACTTGAACTGTGACAAGAGTCCGCTGGTGTGCCGCAGGAGATGGTCCACCGTGACAGGGCCTGGCGGCTTCATCAGGGTGTCGAATTCGGGGAGGTGCTTTCCCGCCGGGTCCTGGAGCTGGATGACGCCTTCCTCCACCAGCTTCGGGACCGAAACGGCCACCATGGACTTGGTGGCGCTGGCGACGCGGACCGGGTCGGTGACCAGCAAGACTGCGGGGAGCACGACCAGGCAGACTTCGCCCATACCGCCCATGTTCCTCAGGCTCACCGGAAGGGTCAAGCGGAAACCCGCCTCCACTGTGGTGAACGTCACGCGCGTATTGGGAAGAGCACAGGCGTGCTTGAAGTTACAACTATGGAAAGCAGACCGCCGGCCATCATTTGCGATGAGCGGGCCCAGCGAAAGGTACGCCATGACTATTGCCCACGAAGAAGCGGTTATCGATTCGGCCGCCGTCGACGCCATTTTTGCCGAGGCCCGCACGGCCAACTCCTTCACCGGTGAGGTGACCGAGGACCAGGCCCGCGCCATCTACGAGCTCACCAAGTTCGGCCCCACGGCTTTCAACTCCCAGCCCCTCCGCGTGACCTACGTCCGCTCTGACGAGGCCCGCGCCCAGCTCGTTGACACGCTGGCCAATGGCAACAAGGCCAAGACCGCCTCCGCGCCGCTGGTTGCCGTGCTCAGCTACGACACTGCCTGGGCCGAGCAGTGGGACAACTTCCTCCCCGAGTACAACGCTCCGAAGGCCATGTATGACGCCGCTCCGGACCTGGCCGCGTCCACCGGCAACAACAACGCACACCTGCAGGCCGGCTACTTCATCCTGGCCGTCAGGTCCATCGGCCTCGCCGCGGGCCCGATGACCGGAGCCGATTTCGGCGCCATCGACGCCGCCTTCTTCCCTGCCGGCGACCAGAAGAGCTTCCTGGTGGTCAACATCGGCCAGGCCGGCGCCGACGCGTGGGGTGCAGCGAAGCCCAAGTTCAGCTACGAGGACGTTGTCCGCACCGTCTAGTCACAGCCCGCTTCGGACTGACGACACGCAAATGCGCTGGCGCTCCAGGAATTCCAGGAGCGCCAGCGCATTTGCGTGTCGCCGGGTATTTAGCGTGTCGCCAGGTGCCGTGGCAGGCTAGGCGATGACGCCGTCCACCAGGGCCTTGGCTTCCGCCTGGACCTGCTTGAGGTGCTCCTCGCCCTTGAACGACTCGGCGTAGATCTTGTAGACGTCCTCGGTCCCGGACGGGCGCGCAGCGAACCAGGCGTTCTCCGTGACCACCTTGAGCCCGCCGATGGACGCGCCGTTGCCGGGCGCCTCGGTCAGCTTGGCGGTGATGGTTTCGCCGGCCAGTTCCGTTGCAGTGACGTCCGACGGCGAGAGCTTGCCGAGTGCCGCCTTCTGCTCACGCGTCGCTGCGGCATCAATGCGCGCGTAGACCGGGGCGCCGAACCGGTCGGTGAGGCCCTTGTACAGCTGTGACGGTGACTTGCCCGTGACGGCGGTGATTTCCGAGGCCAGCAGCGCCAGCAGGATGCCGTCCTTGTCAGTGGTCCAGACGCTGCCGTCCAACTTATTAAAGGAAGCGCCGGCAGACTCCTCGCCACCGAACGCGCCTTCGCCGGACAGAAGTCCCGGCACAAACCACTTGAAGCCCACAGGGACCTCAACCAGTTTGCGGCCCAGGCTTTCCGCCACACGGTCGATGATCGAGGACGAAACCAGGGTCTTGCCCACCACCGAGTTGGGTTTCCAGCCGCTGCGGTTGCGGTAGAGGTAATCGATGGCGACGGCGAGGTAGTGGTTCGGGTTCATCAGGCCGCCGTCAGGGGTCACGATGCCGTGCCGGTCGGCGTCGGCGTCGTTGCCGGTGGCGACGTCGAACGCGGCTGAACTGCCGCCGTCGGACATCCTGTTGATCAGGGAGGCCATCGCGAACGGTGAGGAGCAGTCCATCCGGATCTTTTCGTCCCAGTCCAGGGTCATAAAGGCCCACTGGGGATCCACAGTGGGGTTCACCACGGTCAGGTCCAGGTGGTGGCGCTCGCCGATCTCGCCCCAGTAATCCACTGCGGCACCGCCCATGGGATCGGCACCGATGCGGACGCCGGCCTCGCGGATGGCGTCCAGGTTCAGCACGGACGGGAGGTCGTCAACGTAGCTGCTGAGGAAATCGAACTTGCCGGTGCTGTCCGCTGCCAGGGCGTCCGAGACGGGGATGCGCTTCACCCCGCGCAGGTCGTTTTCGAGGAGTTCGTTGGCGCGGTTGGCGATCCAGCCCGTGGCGTCGGAGTCGGCCGGGCCGCCGTGCGGAGGGTTGTACTTGAAGCCGCCGTCTCCGGGCGGGTTGTGGCTGGGCGTGACCACAATGCCGTCCGCCTCCGGAGTGCCCGGCTGGCGGTTGTTGTTGTACGTGAGGATCGCGTGGCTCAGTGCCGGTGTGGGGGTGTAGCCGTGCCGCGCATCGATCAGCACGTGCACCCCGTTGGCGGCGAGGACCTCCAGCGCGGAGTTCTGCGCCGGTTCGCTGAGGGCGTGGGTGTCCTTCGCCAGGAAAAGCGGGCCGGTGATGCCCTCCCCGGCACGGTATTCCACGATCGCCTGCGTGATCGCGACGATATGTTTTTCGTTAAACGACGCCTTGAGACTCGAGCCGCGGTGCCCGGACGTACCGAACGCCACGCGCTGGCCGGGATCACCGAGATCGGGCGTGATGTCGTAATACGCGTCGAGGAGCGCAGTGATGTCAACAAGGTCCTGGGGTTGGGCAACTGTGCCCGCGCGGCTAGCCATGGCACCAGCATGCCAGACGTGGGCTGGAGTCAAAACGCCCGGTCCATAATCCGGCCCCTATGACGCGGAAAGTCCCCTCCGGACTGTGGGCAGCAAGTAGTTAAAGCGAGTACTGGCCATAAAAGTACCTATATACCGGCTCGCTGCGGCGCTGCTACTTTCGGAAAAACTCAGGAAAGAATGCCCGACGGCGGGGAGCGCCGCCGTCGGGCTCTGCAGTAGGCGTCGGGCACTGCAGTAAGTCCGCACGCGGGAATCAGGGGGCAGGTCATGGGGGCAGGAGACGGCGCGGCCGAGCAGTCGAGGCTGGCTGCAGAACGCGTGCAGCGGCTGAAACGCCAACTCGATCAGGCCGAACGTGCCACGAAGTCGTGGGAATCCGGTGCGTTGGGCGAGCGGCTCGTTGCGGACAGGCTGAGCCGGCTCATTCCACACGGCTGGTACCTGCTCAACGATGTGCACTTCCCCGGGCGGCCCAAAGCCAACCTTGACCATGTGCTGGTGGGTCCCGGCGGGGTGGTGGTGGTTGATGCCAAGAACTGGACCGGCGAGGTCCGTGTCTCCGCCGGTGTCCTGTGGCAGGGCCGTTTTGCCAGGACACAGTCCGTGGACGGGGCGTTGGCGCAGTGCGCCGCCGTCGCGTCCGTGCTGGCGCCGCCCCACCGGCGGTTCGTCCGCCCGTTGATTTGCCTCGCCGGGCAGCCGGACCTCTTCGGGATCACCACTTCCGACGTCGCCGTGGCAGGGGCGGACCGCGTTGTTGCTGCCGTCCTGGCGCTGCCCCCAGTGCTCGACCAGCAGACGGTGGTGGGCCTGTTTGCGCACCTCGGCCAGCAGCTCACGCAGGAACTGGCTGTGGAAGGTCCCGCGGTGAACTCGCTGACGGTGAACTCACTGACCGCGAAGCCGGCGGCCGCACGGACGCCGGTGGCTGGGCCGCCGCGGTCCGGGCAGACAGGGGGCCGGCCGGGACCCCGGCAACTCGCCCACGGCACCGGCCGCGGGGCGCGTAGTGGGGCGGGCAGCGGCGGATCCGGACGCGCCACGAAGTCGAAGGCCCAGCGGCGTGCTGCCAGTGGAATGACCCAATTGATGTTCCTGGCTGCTTTTGTAGTTTTTGCTGTCTACGTGCTGCCGTATTGGGGGCGGTAGGGCTGGAAGAGGGCGGCGATAGGCCTGTAATGCAGGCGGCGGTAGGCTGGGAAACGAAGACTTCGAATGGGGAAAAACCATGACTGACCAGCCAACTCCGCGCCCTGATTCGCAAGGGTCCGGTGCCCAGGGACCAGGTGATTCGCCAGCAGGCTACGAGCCGCCGCAGTTTGTGCCGCCGCAGGGTCCCAGCATTCCGGCGCCGCCTCTTTATGACCAGAACCAGTACGACCAGAATCAGTACGGCCAGAACCAGTACGGCGCAGGCCAGTACAGCCAGCCGGGGCAGTACAGCCAACCTGGCGCGTACAGCCAGCCTGGCGGTCAGTACGGCTCGCCGTATGCCCAGCCTGCAAGCCCTTACGGCCAGGGTGCCAGCCCGTATGGCCAGCCGGGGTATGGGCAACCCGCTTACTACGGCATGCCGGCCCAGCAGCCCAAGGGCCTGAGCATCGCCAGCATGGTCCTCGGTATTTCCTCGGTCATCCTTGGCTGGTTCATGATTCCGCAGATCGCCGCAATCATCACCGGCCATCTGGCCCTCCGCCGTGAACCCTCCGGCAAGGGCATGTCCATCACCGGGCTGGTCCTTGGCTACCTTTGCCTGCTGGGTTACGGAGCGTTCTGGCTGCTCCTCATCATCGGACTGATGGCGTACAGCTCCACCTACGGTTACTGAGCCCGGTCGAAGCTGACCCCGGCCTAAGCAGACTCCAGGCAGCGGAAAGGCCCCCGTTGGGGGGCCTTTCTTCAGGTGGGCCTGACTGGCAAAATCAGACTGTCTCACGCCTGCGCTCAGCAGCCGGTTCCTGGGCTTCGTGGGTCCTCCGGCGACGCGGGAAGGCCCAGAAAGTGAAGTCCTGGGCCGTGTAATGCGGCTCCGGACGGTCCGGCGGTGTTTCCTGCCGCGCTTCGGGCTTCCGGTCGGCTTCCTTCTTGGCGCGCCACCCGAAATCCTCCATCGATGAATAACACATCACAAACCTCCTCATAGTGACTGCCCCTTAATCGTCCTCCGGATCGGTCGCGGAGTCGATACCGGACGGGACCCCTTGAAGTCCAATTTCCGCAACGGTTGCGGACGCCCAAGCAGCCGTGCGGCATCGGGATCCTATGGCCATTCCCGGGGCAATGCTCCACTGCAGGTGAAATTTCTCCCGCAGGCGGTAAGGGCCTCAAATTGGGTAAGCGCATACCGAATGAGAGCGGAGCTACATTCCGCGCAAAGCGCGCAGTTTCAGTCTTGACGGGTTTCACAGCTGCAGGTATGTTTACGTAACCACCCCCGTGTTAACGTAAACATGAATGGATCGGATTTAGACAATGTTGTCGACCTCGAACGCAGCGTGGCGTCATCGCATCGTTGCGACAATCGCCGCATCAACCCTCGCCCTAGCTACACTCCCATTGCTGTCCCCAGCCGCAACCGCTGCGGACAATCCTGTACTCCTGACCCCGAACCCCGCCCAGGCGGGACCTGCGTTTAAGGGGTGGGGCACGAGCCTCGCCTGGATGGCCAATGCTACCGGCCAGTATCCGGAGGCTATCCGCAATGATCTGATTGACAAGGTCTTCGGTGTCGACGGACTGAACCTCAACATCGCCCGCTACAACATCGGCGGCGGCAACGCCACCGACATCCCCAACTACCTCCGCCCGGGCGGAGCCGTTCCCGGCTGGTGGAACCCGGCTTCCGGACTCTCGGACCAGGCCGGCCCGATCAGCACCAGCTACGCGGACCGGGACCGGTTCCTTGCAGCCTGGAGTGGCGCCAACGCCTCGGATTACAACCTCGACGCCGACGCTTCGCAGCGGGCCTGGATCGCTGCTATCAAGAACAAAGTGACCAGGTGGGAGGCATTCAGCAACTCGCCCCCCTACTTCATGACGCAGAGCGGCTACGTCAGCGGCGGGCTCGACCCGAACGCAGACCAGATCAAACCCGAAGCAATCGGCAAGTTCGTCAACTACCTCAAGACCGCCGCCCAGCACGTTGAGCAGACCGCGGGCATCCGTTTCGATACGATCAACCCCCTCAACGAGCCCAACACGGACTACTGGAAGACCACCATCGGCGGCAACGGCCAGCCGAACGGCGGAGGACAGGAAGGCGCCCACGCCGGCCCCGCCCTGCAGTCCCAGGTGCTGACTGCCATGGCAGCCGAGCTGGCGGAAGCCGGAACCACCACGGGCGCAAAAGTCTCCGGTCCGGATGAGACCTCCCCCAGCAAATTCATCGAAGACTGGAACGGCTGGACCCCGGAAGCGAAGCAGGCCGTGAGCCAGCTCAACGTCCACACGTACTCCACCGGAGACCGCATGAAGGTCCGCGACGTCGCCAAGGCTGCCCACAAGCCGCTGTCGATGAGCGAAGTGGAAGGCAACTGGGGCGGTGACTCGTGGAATCCGAACAGCATAAAGAACGGCCTCGGCATGGCCACCCGTATCACCGATGATCTTCGCGAGCTCGACCCCGAATCCTGGGTGCTGTGGCAGCCTGTCGAGGATCTCTACAACATGGAGCTCGTCGAGAAGAAGAACTGGGGCTCCGTCTTCATCGACTTCGACTGCAACGCCGCCGGCAACTCGGCCCGCCGCATCGCAGATGGTGCCGCCGATCCTTCCTGCCGCACCGCGGTCAATTCGAAGTACAACACCATCCGTAACTTCACCCACTACATCGCACCGGGCGACCGGATCATTCCCACCAGCGATGCCAGCACCACCTCCGCAGTGAAGAGCGACGGCTCCGGGCTCGTCATGGTGCACACCAACGAATCCGACCTGGCCCGCACCGTCAAGCTGGACCTGTCCAAGTTTGGCACCATCAGCGCCGGCGCCACCGTTACCCCGGTGGTTACCACCGAGTCACCGGCCAGCAACCCCACCGCCAACGCACTGGTGAGCGGCACCGCCGTCGCCATCGATGCCGTTACCCGCTCGGCAACGCTGACGGTACCCGCCAACTCCGTCACCACCTTCGTGATCAACGGGGCATCCGGCGTCGCAGCCGATGCGCCCGCACTGCAGGACGGACAGTCCTATAGCTTCGTGGGCGTCCAGAGCGGCAGGGCCCTGACCGCGTCGGCCGGAAGCCCGGCGACTGTGCTGGGCGACTCCGTCGCCTCACCCACCCAGGTCTGGAAAGCCACCCGGATCGCCGATGAGGACGGCACCACCCGTGACCGTTACGTCCTGAGGCTCGCTGACGGACGCGCCCTAGCAGCAGATGCCAACGGCACCGTCCTGAGTACACTCACCGATGCCCAGGCCGCCACGGACACCTCCGCCCAGTGGCTCCTGAGCACCACGGACGGGACCTCGTTCAGCCTCCTCAACGCCGGTCGCGAACAGGTATTGGATGTTTCAAACCAGTCCACGGCCTCCGGCTCCTGGATCGGGTTGTGGACCTCGAACGGCGGCGCCAACCAGGCGTTCACGCTGCGGAGTGCGAGCGTAGGTACTGGCTACACGAGCTTCAGGCCCGGCCAGGACTGGCAGGACGACTCAGGCAATCTGATCCAGGCGCACGGCGGGCAAGTGGTCACTTCCAAAGACGAGACCGGCCGCACCATCTATTACCTGTACGGCGAGGACCGCACCAACGGCTACCACTCGTCACCGGGCGTCCATGCCTACAGCTCCTACGACCTCTACAACTGGAAGGACCGGGGCGTTGCCCTGAAGGCGATGTCATCCGCTGACCAGTTCACCACCGACCCCTACTTCCAGGGCCTGTACTCCGGCTACTCCGCTGCACAGAAGACCGCCGTGTACCGTGACCTCGGAACCGTGCCGGTCAACGGCGAAACCCCGCCCATCCTCGAACGGCCCAAGGTCATCTACAACGCGGCCACCAACAAATGGGTCATGTGGGTCCACGCCGACGGCCCCTCGGCGACGTCGACCGCGCAATACGCGAAGGCCAATGCCGGCGTCGCGGTTTCCGATTCACCCTTTGGACCGTTCCGCTACATCGACAGCTACCGTCTCCACAAGGCAGCTGCCGGCGATCCCACCAACTTCGCGCCGAACAATCCGGGCATGGCCCGGGACATGAACCTCTTTGTGGACGATGATGGCACTGGCTACATCATCTACTCCAGCGAAGAGAACAAGACGATGTTCATTTCGAAGCTCAACGCGGACTACACAAACCTGTCGGCATCACCGGACACCGCAGTGGAGGGCGTCGATTTCCGGCGCACCTTCGTCAACCAGTCCCGTGAATCGCCGGCCATCTTCAAGTACCAGGGCCGTTACTTCAACATCACCTCCGGAACCACCGGTTGGTCGCCGAACCCGGCCAGGTATGGCACGGCAACCAGCATCCTCGGTGACTGGACTGATCAGGGCGAACCGTTCAGCAGCGATGTCGCGTGGAACTCCAACAACTCACAGCCCACTTCCGTCATTCCGGTCGATGCCGCTAACGGCAAGTTCATCTACATGGGTGACCGCTGGAACGGCGGGTCTGACCAGGCCCTGGCCACCGCGCCCATGGTCTGGCTGCCCATCCAGATGGGCGAAGGCGGCAAGTCCATCAGCATCCTCTCCCCGTCCGAATGGCACCTTGAGGACCTCAGCGGCAACGCCGCATGGAACGTGACTGGAGTTCCCGCCAGCCTCAATGTGGGCCAGACATTCAGCGTCAACACCGTGACGGTCACCCAGAACGGGCAGAGCACCTCCCAGCCCGTGACCTGGCAGGTCACCGGCAACACCAACACGGCCGGAGTCATCACCGCCACCGGTACGCTTGCCGGCTTTGGCGGCCGCACGTTCACCCGCACCATCCCGGTTGTGCCTGCGGGCGTCCGCTACGCAGTGAACGCCGGCGGTCAGCAAACGTCCGACTGGACCGCGCTGATGGCCGCTGCCGCACAGGGCGGAGCTGTCCTGAACAGCAAGGCCGACCAGGCGTACGGCGCGGACCCCGCAACCGGCAAGACGTGGGGCTACGAGAGCCAGGACAGCGCCGTTACCGGCACTGCCGACGGCAACATCTTCACGACGCTCCGCTACGCCACCCAAGGCCGCGACCTCACATACCGCTTCAACGATCTGGCACCGGGAACCTACACGGTGTACGCCGGCTACTACGACCCGTGGGCACAGTGGAATAACCGCGGTGCCAAGGTGACCGTCAACGGCGTCGTGGTGGAAGCCGACCACGCCTACAGCGGGGAATACCAGTCCGCTGCCTACCAGAACGTCACGGTAGGTACCGACGGGAAGATTACGTTCTCGCTCAGCCCAACGAGGGGGCCGGACGTCCAGCTCAGCTGGCTGATGATCGCCAACCATGTCCCGGCCCCCATGACGTCGCCGACCCTGAACGTATCCGCGGTAGCAAGCACCAAGTGCGTTGCCGGCAAGGCAGTGGTGAACGTGCAGGCGACCAACAATGAAGCATCATCGGTCCAGATGAAGTTCACCTCGGTCTACGGGACCAAGTCCTTCGCCCAGGTCAATCCCGGTGCGAGTGCCGTCTACTCCTTCGCCACCCGCGCGAAGACCATACCGGCCGGCACCGTGGCAGTCGAGGCCAAGGGCACGGTGAACGGGCAACCGGTCACCGTGACTAAGAATGCGGCGTACGGCGCAGTGTCCTGCAACTGACTCAGTGCCGGTGGCCCGTCACCCGGCGGGCCACCGGCACTGCCCTCCCATTTCCGACCGATTTACCCCGGCCCTAGGTCGGACCCATGCAGAGGATTTGTCAGATGAACAAAATCGGATTCGCTGTCCGGTGCTCCGCCGTCGCGGCCGGGACGGCAATGCTTTTCGGTGTGGCCGGAATGGCCATGGCTGATGAGAACCGCGGCGACCAGGACGTGGACGTCAATGTCCAGATCAGCCAACCGGAAGAACCCGGGGTCCTGGCCATGAGCGTTGCGGGCACCACTACAACGCTCACCGAGGACGGATCCACACCTATGGTCAGGCAATTCAAAGGCACGCTGCCGACGGTGACGGTTACCGACACCCGGGCAGCGGATCAGATCCCCCTCGGCGCCGGTTGGTACGTCCTGGGAACGTCGACCGATTTCGTGGGCGGCTCGGGTCAGCCCGCCATCAGTGCCGCCCACTTGGGCTGGCAGCCGCAGCTCATCGACGGCGGGGAGTTGGGCTTGATCGCTGAAGGCGGCCAGGTGGGCACTGCGATGGACTCGGGGCCGAATGCGGTTGGACTGGTTGACCAGGAGCTACTCGCGCTGGCATTCGATTCCGGCGCCATTGCGACTGAAGGCCAATGGACGGCGACGGCGGACCTCTTCCTGCGTACGCCTGCAACGGTCACTCCCGGCGACTATGCCGCGCAGCTGACCCTGTCGCTGTTCGAATAGCCCGACGCTAACGTCCTCCGCCCATGGAACCTGACACACGAGCCCGGGCCGGCGTCGGCCTTAATCGCCGCATCGTCATCGGCATCCTTGTGGTTGCTGGGACCATCCTGTCGGGCATCGGCGGCGTGCCCGCAGCGTCCGCCACCAACGACGATACCGGCAGTACTCCCATTACTTGGGCCGTGGGCCCGTCTGGCGCCTCGGGCCCGGACGGGCGCTCGTGGGTGGAGCTTGAACTCGATCCCGGGGCGACTGCCCGCGACCACTTCGCTGTCCGGAATCTCGGTGACCGTGATGTTACGTTTTCCCTCACGGCGGCGGACGGGTACTTGACCCCCACGGGGCGCTTCAACATGCTCCCGTCGGACAAGGAGTCGATGGACGCAGGCACGTGGATCTCCATGGAGAAGACGGTCAACGTGGCCGCAGGCGGGACGACGGTGGTGCCGTTCACCGTCAAGGTGCCCGGGAACGCTACTCCAGGCGACCACGCGGCGGGTATCGCTGCCTCCACTTTCTCCGAAGGCGCCCAGGACGGTGCACGGCTGGGCGTCGAAAGTCGTATTGGATTCCGGGTGATGACCCGGGTAACAGGAGAGGTCCAGCCGCGCCTCGAGGCACAGGCAGAGGGCAACTATGAAACGTCCTGGAACCCCTTCGAGCCGGGGTCCGTCGAACTTTCCGTCGTCCTTGAAAACACCGGAAACGTCAGGCTCTCCGTGGACGGTTCCACCACACTGAACGGTTCGCGTGCACCCGCTGCAGGGACTGAAGAGGCCCGTCCGATGGAGCTCATGCCTGGTGACCGGCGAACGCTCCACCTTCAAAGCCGGCAGGTGTGGCCACTTGGCATCATGACCGTGCCGTTGACCGTCTCACAGGGAGTCGTCGCCCCGGACGGCTCGATCAATGGCCTGGAGCCGCTTCTGCAGGACGTCGCTGTATGGGCGATCCCTGTGCCGCAGTTGGTTATTATTTTTGCCCTGTTCCTTGTGACTTCCGGATCCTTCTGGGGGCGGCGACGCCGGGACAAGCAGCTCGCGAGCCTCGTTGCCGAGGCGCGCGAGACCGGGCGCCGTGAAGCAGAGCACCGACAGGTGGTTAGGTGAAGTTCGGGAAGTTTGTTGGAACGGAATTGGATGTCCTGTCCCGGCTCTTCCCGGGACAGGAGCCGACGTGCGCGGCGTGTCTGTTTCAGGCTCCATCGCCCGCGGAGGCGGAGTCCTTCTGCGGGTCTGCGCAAAGGAGCGTGCTGCGGCCGAATGCCGGCGACCTTCCCTCTTCTGACAAAATTTGGCTCATTCCATTGCCAACCTCCTAATGTTTACGTAAACTTTAAGTACATTGATGTTTACGCGAACATCGAGGTTGAGGTCGGGGTCGGTCAGGGCTTATTTCCACGAAGAAACTAGCGACTTGCTGCCCTAGCAGGGGCAGACTGAGGCTCTTCGGTATTTACCAAAAAATGCAAGACATGCGTGCGCGACGATGCACACAGAACCACGATCCATAGGAGCAGTCATGGCAACAAATTTTGGTCCCTTTCTGGCGTCGGCGGATGCCGGTCCAGGGCGGAGGACTTTCCTCAAGACGCTGGGGATCGGGGCCGTGGGACTGGCAGGCATTCCCCTGCTCTCTGCCTGCACCGGCGGTTCGGGCCCTGCCGGTCCTTCTGCATCTAGCAGCCTGACGTTCGGTTCAGGATCCTCGGACGAAGTTCCCCGGAACGCCTACAAGGCAGTCGCTGATGCCTTCACGAAGAAATCCGGCATTGCAGTGGCCACCAACGTGGTGCCCCACAACGACTTCCAGAACAAGATCAACTCCTACCTCCAGGGCAGCCCGGATGACACGTTCACGTGGTTTGCCGGATACCGCATGCAGTACTACGCCGAAAAGGGGTTGCTGGCTCCTGTCGACGATGTCTGGGAGAAGATCGGCGGGAACTTCTCGGAGGCCATGAAGAAGGCCTCCACCGGCCCGGACGGCAAGTTGTACATGGTTCCCAATTACAACTATCCGTGGGGATTCTTCTACCGGAAGAGCTTCTGGGCAGAAAAGGGCTATGCAGTCCCGGCCACCTTCGACGAACTGACCACGTTGGCTGCCAAGATGAAGGCTGACGGGATCATTCCCATCGGTTTCGCTGACAAGGATGGCTGGCCCGCCATGGGCACGTTCGACTACATCAACATGCGCCTCAACGGCTACCAGTTCCACATCGACCTGACAGCCCACAAGGAGAGCTGGGACCAGAAGAAGGTCAGCGACGTCTTCGACACGTGGAAGGCACTCCTGCCCTTCCAGGATCCAGCGGCCCTCGGCCAGACCTGGCAGGATGCGGCCAAGGCCCTCGAAGCCAAGAAGACCGGCATGTATCTGCTGGGCTCGTTCGTGACGCAGCAATTCACGGACCCGGCTGTCCTGGCAGATATCGACTTCTTCCCGTTCCCCGAGATTGCAGTGGAAGGAACCGACGCTGTGGAAGCCCCCATCGATGGCTTGCTGCTGTCCAAGAAGGGCGGCGAGAACCAGGGTGCCCGCGACTTCATGGCGTTCATGGGCTCCGCCGAAGGCCAGGATGCCTACGCCGCCGTGGATTCCTCCAACATCCCCACGGTCAAGGGCGCAGACACTGCCAAATTCTCGCCGCTGAACAAGAAGTGCGCAGACACCATCGCCAACGCGAAGTACATCAGCCAGTTCCTGGACCGCGACGCGTTGCCGGCCATGGCGAACAACGTGATGATTCCTGCTTTGCAGTCCTTCATCAAGGACGGCAGCGTCGATGTGAAGAACCTCGAGGCCCAGGCCAAATCGCTCTACGCGGCACAGTAGCCGACCCGCAGGGGCCAGACGCGGATAACTTCGAATCTGGCCCCTGCGCCCATCACCAAAAGGATTTCGCATGAGTACCACAGCCAAAAAACCGGCTTCCCCCAATAGCGGTATCCCCGCCGGCGGAGCCCAGCACCGGACAGCAGGCGTCCAGGCTGTTTCCGGAAAACCACGCAAAAGGAGCGGAAAGGTTCGCCGGCTCAGCCGCCGCGACAAGATCGTCCTGGCGGTCATGGTCGGTCTTCCCACACTCATTCAGCTGCTGTTTGTCTGGCTGCCCACTCTGTTCTCGATTGGGCTGAGCTTCACCCGTTGGAACGGCCTTGACCTTGCCGACATCCGGCCGGGCGGAGCAGACAACTATGAGTTCATCAGCCAGAACTATCCGCCATTCTGGCCGGCTATCCAGCACAACGTGCTCTGGCTCGCCTTCCTGGCGCTCATCGCAACCCCGCTGGGCCTGCTGCTCGCAGTGCTGCTGGACCAGAAGATCCGGGGCAGCAAGATCTATCAGAGCATCTTCTTCACCCCGGTGATGCTCTCCTTGGCCCTCATCGGCATCATCTGGCAGCTGTTCTACAACCGCGACAGCGGACTGTTGAACTACCTGCTCGGCACCGCCGGCACCCCTCAGGCAGTCGACTGGTTCGGCGATTCGAACGTCAACATCTGGGCCGCGATGATCGCGGCCACATGGCGTCACGCGGGGTATGTGATGATCCTGTATTTGGCCGGCCTCAAGGGCGTGGATCCAACGCTTAGGGAAGCGGCCTCGATCGACGGAGCCAACGCGGGTCAGACGTTCTTCCGCGTGGTCTTCCCGGCCATGCGTCCGGTAAACATCGTGATAGTGGTCATCACCATCATCGAGTCCCTGCGGGCGTTCGACATCGTCTACGTCATCAACCGCGGTACCAACGGGCTGGAACTGCTCAGCGCGCTGGTGATCCAAAACCATGTGATCGCTCTATGGCGAGCACGCCGACTGGTCCGGTCCCACGATGCAGCTGCTGGATCCGACCACGGGTGAGATCTCGAAGGTGTATTTGTTCGTCGCCTGCCTGCCCTTCAGCCGGTATGCGTTCGTGGAAGCGAGCCTGGATATGCGGCAGGAGTCGTGGCTGCGCGCCCATGCGGCGATGTTCGCCTTCTTCGGCGGCAGCGTCCCGCGCCTGGTGCCCGACAACCTGAAGACCGGGGTGATCTCCACCCCCGGGAGGGAGAGGTCGTTCTCAATGACGCCTACCGCGAGATGGCGGCGCACTACTCGGCCGCGGTATTGCCGGGCAGAGTTCGGGCTCCGAAAGACAAGGCGAGCGTCGAGAACACGGTCTCTCATGTCGCGACTGGGTCATCGCGGGGCTCAGGCACGAGCAGTTCACGTCCCTGGCGCAGTTGCGCACCCGGGTCTATGAGCAGATCGATGCCTATAACCGGCAACCGTTCCAGAAACGCGCCGGGTCCCGGCTGAGCGTCTTCACCACTGAGGAACTGCCGCTGATGCAACCGCTGCCGGCAGCCCCGTTCGAGATCAGCACGTGGTCCTACCGGCGCAAGGTGAACAAGAACGCCCACGTGGTCTGGGCGAAGAACTTCTACTCCGTCCCCTTCAGCCACATCGGCTCGCTCGTTGACCTTCGCGTCACGGACACAATGCTGGAGGTCTATAAGGCTGACGAGCGCCTGACCAGCCACCTGCTGCTGCCGGCAAGCACGGTGAATCAGTTTCAGACGAACGACGCGGACCTGCCCGAGGGGGCAGTTGGCAGGCCTGGGACCGGGCCCGGATTGAGGACTGGGCAGCCCGGATGGGCCCGGCCACGGTGACGGTGATCGGCAAAATCTTCGAAGCAGCCTCCATCGAGGAGGCCGGGTTCGACCCGGCGTTGGCAGTGCTGCGCCTATCGCGCCGGTTCTCCCCGGCCCGGGTCGAAGCGGCCTGTCAGCTCGCGCTGCGAGGGCCGATCCGCTCCCCGCGGTATCTACTACGCCGGTGGGACCCGTTGAGCCGTGGACGGGGAGACCAAACGCAAGCTCAGGGAGATGAACGCGAGCGAGCTGCTCGAGGCCATCGACACCCAGGACGAGACGCTGTCGATCAGTCTGTCGTTCGAAGAGCGGGTGAGGCTGGTCGTCGATGACGCCTACTCCACCTTCATGCACTCCAAGGTCGCCGGCCTGATCCGGCGGGCGGGGCTGCGTTATCCGAACGCGGATTTACGCCGCATCGACCTGCTCGACGAGCGCGGCCTGAACCGGCCGCTGCTGAGCCAGCTCGGCACCTGCTCGTTCGTGGACCGGCAGCAGAACGTCGAATCACCGGGTCGGGGAAGTCGTATCTGGGCTGCGCGATCGCCAAACGCGCCTGCGAGCACCGCGTCCGCGCCCACTACGTCCGCATGCCCGACCTCGAGGAACCTGATCGCCGCTCAAGTCCCGGCGGGTCCGGAAGTTCCTCCGTAAATACGCCGCGTTCATGGACCGGCCGACAGAGTCGATGCGCACCATGCTGCTGGAGCTGATGGAGCGCCGTTACGGCGAAACGTCGACGGTGTTCTGCACCCAGCATTCGCAGAAGGACTGGCACCAGCGCCTCGGCTCCGGTGTTCATGCGGACGCGATCATGGACCGGATCATCCACAACACGATCTGGGTTGAGACGGGCACCTGACCGCGCTGGCCAGCGCGTAATCGGCGAAGGCCAAGTGATCGGCGTCGGTTCGGCCCTCGCCGTCGTGCTGCTGGTGGTCTCTCTGGTGCCGATTGTCTTCTACCTCATCCGCACCTTCGGCAAGGAGAAAGAGGCATGAGCGTCATCGCCCGCACCCTTCCAGTCCAGAACAGCAAAACCGGCCAGGCTAGCAAAGGCGGCAAGCGCCACTACGGGACGCACATCTTCCTCATGGTGATGGCCGCGATGTGGCTCACTCCGCTCGGCTGGTCCCTCTACACGGCACTCCGGCCCAAAGCCGACACCGACAAGTACGGCTATTTCAGCGTCGGAGGCAGCTTCGGCTTCGAGAACTTCGTGCAGGCCTGGAACCAAGGAGGATTCTCCAAATACTTCCTGAACTCGGTCCTGATCACGGTCCCCGCGGTCCTGCTGACGCTCCTCTTCGCGTCCATGATGGCCTTCGCGGTTTCACGCGTCAGCTGGAAATTCAACATCACCCTGCTGATCATGTTCACGGCCGGCAACCTCCTGCCACCGCAGGTCCTGGCCGCGCCGCTGTTCGAAATGTTCAAGCATGTTTCCTTGCCCTATTCGTTCAGCGATTCAGGCAATCTGCTCAACACCTACATCGCTGTCATCGCGGTGGACACTGCATTCCAGATCGGTTTCTGCACGTTTGTGCTGTCCAACTACATGAAGGCGCTCTCAGCAGACCTGACGGAAGCGGCGCTGGTGGATGGGGCCGGTATCTGGCGGCAGTACTGGAACATCATCCTCCCGCTGTGCCGTCCGGCACTCGCGGCCTTGGGGACCCTGGAAGTCATCTTCATCTACAACGACTTCTTCTGGCCGCTGCTGTTCATCCAGAGCGGGGACAGGCTGCCCATCACCACGGCCATCAACAACCTTCAGGGACAGTTCCTGAGCAACTACAACCTGATCGCGGCCGGCGCCATGATCACACTCATTCCCACCCTGCTCATCTATCTGGTCCTGCAGCGACAGTTCGTGGCCGGACTCACCTTGGGCTCCAGCAAGGGGTAACAGAACACAGCATGCTGGCTGCGGTCGCGGGTCATCCCCGTGGCCGCAGCTTCGCCATGCCTCGGACCCTCACTGCGCAGGAGCGGCTGTGCTGTTGCGGACCATGAGGCGTGTGGGCACTTTCGTGACGTCATTGGCCGGGCTGTTGCCGGCTATTTGCTGGAGCAGGTTTTCGATGCTCAGGCGTCCAACTGCGTGGAAGTTCTGATGAATGGTGGTCAATGGCGGCCAGAAGGAGGTCGCCTCCTCGAGGTCATCGAACCCAACGATGCTGACGTCCTCCGGAATGGCACGACCGAGTTCGTGCAGGGCGCGCATCGCCCCCAGCGCCATCTGGTCGTTCGCCGCAAAGATGGCGGTGACCTCGGGGTTGCGGCCAAGCTCCAGTCCAAGTTGGTAACCGGATTCCGTCGACCAGTCGCCGTGTAGGACAGGCGGCGCGTCGATCCCGGCTTCTTCCAGGGTTTGCTTCCAGGATTCAGCCCGGTGCAGCGCCGAGAACGACGACGTGGGGCCGCCGATGTGCCAGACCTGTGTATGTCCGAGGTCAAGGAGGTGCCTCGTGGCCAGGCGGGCGCCCTCGGCCTGGTCAGTATCCACCATCGGATAGCCGGACCCGGCGTTGGAGTCGATCACGACAGCTGGGAGGTCCTCGGGCAGCGTGATGTCAGCATCGTCGAGCAAGTGGGCCTCAAAAATGATGACGACGCCGTCAACCTCCTGCTCCCGTAGCCGGTGGTATGCCCCGGAGACGTTGCCGGTCGTAGCGTCCGACAGCGGGATGAGGGTGATGGAGTATCCGGCCTGCGAGGCGGCCGTGGCAATCGCGTCCAGCGTGCGCATGTTGCCAAAGCTTGAGAGCGTGAACATGATGACCCCGATGGATTTGAACTGGCCGCTCTTGAGCGCCCTCGCCGCCCTGTTAGGCCGGTAGCCGAGCTCCTTCATGGCCTCCAGGACGCGCTTCCTCGTGGATTCTTCGACATTCGTGAGGCCGTTCGAAACCCGCGAGACGGTCTGCGAGGACACGCCGGCAACCTTCGCCACGTCCGCGATGGACGGACCCCTTGCCGCGCGGTTCGACCTCCACCCCGCTTTCCGCGTGCCGTTGGGAGGGTTGGCGGGGGAATTGGCTTTTGTGCTTTCCTCTTGCATGTTCACCTAAACATGCTACAGTTCTTCTCAAGATGTTTGCGTAAACATAGCGAGAAGAGATTCAGATCATCATGACAACGACGTCGCCGGTAGCCGACGCACCACCCGCCGTGAGAACCCGGAAACACACTGGACGCTGGATGGGGTGGGCGTTCGTCGGACCCTTCATGTTCGTCTTTGTGCTGGTATTCATCGCCCCGGTCCTCTACGCGTTCTACCTGAGTCTTTTCCAGAACCAGATGGTCGGGGGCGACAGATTTGTGGGGGCGGCCAACTACCTCCAGGCTCTTGCCGATCCGCAGTTTTGGGACTCGGTGACCAGGGTGGCCGTCTTCCTGGTGGTCCAGGTTCCCATCATGTTGTTCCTGGCGCTGTTTGCTGCCCTGGCACTGGACAGCGGCCGCCTGCGTGCGGCGTCGTTCTTCCGAATTTCGATCTTCCTCCCATACGCGGTGCCGGCCGTGGTGGCGACGCTGATGTGGGGTTTCATCTACGGTCCGAGGTTTGGCTTGTTCGGCAGCATCAACGACTTCTTCGGCCTAAACCTTCCGGAGCCACTCTCTGCTGGCTGGGTCCTTACTGCGATCGGGAATATTAACACCTGGGAGTTCACCGGGTACAACATGCTGATCTTCTACTCAGCGCTCAAGGTCATTCCTGCCGAACTCTATGAGGCGGCCAACCTTGACGGTGCTGGCCCACTGCGGGTCATCCGGAGCATCAAGCTTCCCTCCATTCGGGGAGCCATCGGCATCGCAACCATTTTCTCGGTCATCGGCAGCTTCCAGCTGTTCAATGAGCCGAACATCCTCAAAGCCCTTGCCCCGAACTCGATCAGCTCCTACTTCACGCCCAACATGTACGCGTTCAACCTCTCGTTTGCCGGCCAGCAGTTCAACTATGCAGCGGCGATCTCCATCATCATGGGCGTCCTCACCGTGATCGTTGCCTACATTGTCCAGATTTCCGGCTCGCGAAAGGATGCCTAGCCCATGTCCATACGTTTGAGCCCTCCCGAGACCGGCGCGCCGTCCCCAGAAAGGATGACGCCGGCGTCGAAGTTGCCAGTTCCGAAGTTCGCAGCTCCGCGCCGCGGGGGTGCCAGCCGGAAACGCTCGTCGATCCTCCTCACGATAGTGATGGGCGTGATGGCGGTGTACGCCCTTCTTCCGCTGTTCTGGTTGCTCGTTAATTCCACGAAAACCCAGTCATCCCTGTTCAGCTCATTCGGTCTGTGGTTCTCCGGCGACTTCGCCTTGTGGGAGAACATCACCGGCGCTTTGACGTACAACGACGGCGAATTCCTTCGCTGGTTGGCTAACACGGTGCTGTACGTCGTGGTGGGTGCCGGCGGGGCGACGTTCCTCGCCACCCTGGCCGGCTACGGACTGGCCAAGTTTGATTTCCCGGGCAAGCGCGGCGTCTTTGCCGTGGTCCTGGGTGCTGTCGCCGTTCCCGGGACTGCACTTGCCGTCCCTACCTTCCTGATGTTCAGCCAAATGGGTCTCACCAACACGCCATGGTCGGTGATCATCCCGTCGCTGATCAGTCCCTTCGGGCTCTACCTCGTGTGGATCTACGCCCTCGAGTCGGTGCCCACCGAAGTGCTCGAAGCGGCCCGGATGGACGGGGCAGGGGAGTTCCGGACGTTCTTCACCATCTCGCTGAGGATGCTCGCGCCGGGATTCATCACGGTCCTGCTGTTCACGGTGGTGGCCACGTGGAACAACTACTTCCTGCCGTTGATCATGCTGAGCCAATCAGCCTGGTATCCCCTGACGGTGGGCCTCAACAGCTGGAACGCCCAGGCGACCACGGCCGGAGGCGAGGCCATCTACAACCTCGTGATCACCGGATCCCTGCTGACCATTGTGCCCATCGTGGGCGCGTTCCTCTTCCTCCAGCGCTACTGGCAGTCAGGACTGTCCGCCGGAAGCGTGAAGTAAAGGAACGTACGACGGCGGCCTCCCGCCGTCGTACGTTCCCCCAAACGCATGACCTGTCCCAAGAACAATGACGTGAAAGGCACCAAACCATGAAGAACTCCAACCATTTGCGGCGGGCAGCAGCAGCCGTCCTGGCCGGCAGCCTCCTTGTCGGCAGCCTCGCCGCCTGCGGCGGCTCCGCATCAACCGGAAACGCCGCCAGCGAGGGAGCAAGCGCCGAGGACATCGCCAAAGCGCTGCAGACCGAAACGACGCTCACCGTCTGGGGCTGGGCCCCGCAGCTCGAGCCGATCGTGGAGGCCTTCGAAGCGAAGTACCCCAAGGTCCACGTCAACCTCGAAAACGTCGGCACCGGCAACACTCACTACACAAAGCTCCAGAATGCGGTGAAGGCCGGCAGCGGTGCCCCCGACGTCGCGCAGATCGAGTACAGCGCGCTACCGCAGTTCGCCCTTTCCGACTCGCTGGTTGACCTGGACGGATACGGCGCCGGCGAACTGGAGGACGACTACACGGCCTCCACCTGGGGCTCGGTGAACCTCAACGGCGGCATCTACGCCCTCCCGCAGGACTCCGGCCCGATGGCCATGTTCTACCGGGCCGACGTCTTCGAAAAGCACGGCATCGCCGTCCCCGCCACCTGGGACGAATACGTTGCGGCCGCCAAGACCCTGCACACCGCCGACCCCAACGCGTACATCACCAGCGACACCGGCGACGCCGGCTTTGCCACCAGCATGATCTGGCAGGCAGGCGGACAGCCGTACACCATCAACAGCACCACTGACGTGGGCGTCAACCTCCAGGACGAAGGCTCCAAGAAGTGGACCGGGACCTGGAACACCCTGGTCAAGGACGAGCTGCTGGCGCCGGTCACCAGCTGGAGCGACGAATGGTACAAGGGACTTTCCGACGGCAGCATCGCCACGCTGATCATCGGCGCCTGGATGCCCGCCAGCCTGGAATCGGGTGCGGCTGCCGGCAGCGGCAACTGGCGCGTAGCCCCCATGCCGACCTATGAAAAGGGCCGGGCCGCAGCGGCCGAGAACGGCGGCGGCGGCGACGCCGTGCTGAAGCAGAGCAAGAACAAGGCAGCGGCCTACGGGTTCCTCCAGTTCTCCAACGGCCCCGAGGGTGCAAAGATCCACGCCGCAAACGGCGGGTTCCCGTCCACCACTGCCGATCTGGAAACCGACTCGTTCCTGAACGCAGCCAACCCGTACTTCGGCGGCCAGAAGATCAACGAAGTCCTGGTCCAGGCCTCCAAGGACGTTGTCCCGGGCTGGCACTACCTGCCCTTCCAGACCTACGCCAACAGCATCTTCAGCGACACTGTCGGTCAGGCCTACGGCTCCCGCAGCGACCTGAACGACGGACTGAAAGCCTGGCAGGAAGCCACCACCAAGTACGGCCAGCAGCAGGGCTTCACCGTTTCCACCAAGTAGGACGCGGCGGAGGTCCGGGGCCGCACCACGCGGCCCTGGACCTCCGCTCCACCATCAGATTGGATTCCCTCCCATGCCAACCTTCACTATCGGCGAGCAGGACTTCATGCTTGACGGTCAGCCCCGTCGCATCCTCTCCGGCGCCCTGCACTACTTCCGCGTCCATCCGGATCTTTGGGCCGACCGGATCCGGAAGGCGCGGCAGATGGGGCTGAACACCATCGAAACCTACATCCCCTGGAACGCCCATGCTCCCGCCCCGGGGACCTTCGACACCACCGGCGGCCTGGACCTGGGGCGCTTCCTCGACCTCGTCGCCGCGGAAGGCATGCACGCGATCGTCCGGCCCGGACCGTACATCTGCGCCGAATGGGACAACGGGGGACTGCCCGCCTGGCTCTTCGACCGTGGCGCTTCGGCCATCCGTGCCGATGACCCCGTATACATGACGGCCGTATCCCGGTACTTTGAGCAGCTCGCACCGATCCTGGTTCCGCGCCAGGTGGATGTCGGTGGCCCGATCATCCTGATCCAGATTGAGAACGAGTACGGCGCCTACGGCGCTGACCGCTTTTATCTGGAAAAGCTCGTCAAAATCAACCGGGAAATCGGGTTGATGGTGCCCTTCACCACTGTCGACCAGCCCCAGGACGACATGCTGGCCAACGGCAGCCTACCGGAGCTGCACAAGACAGGGTCCTTCGGATCCCGCGCCGCCGAACGGCTGGACACGCTGCGCCGCCACCAACCCACCGGACCCTTAATGTGTTCCGAATTCTGGGTGGGGTGGTTTGACCACTGGGGCGCACACCATCACACCACCACCGTGGAGCAGTCCTCTGAAGAACTCGATGTGCTGCTGGGCCGTGGCGCATCGGTGAACATCTACATGTTCCATGGCGGCACCAACTTTGGCCTCACCAACGGAGCGAACGACAAGGGCGTCTATCAGCCCATCGTGACCAGTTACGACTACGACGCGCCCTTGGACGAAACGGGAAACCCCACGCCGAAGTATTGGGCCTTCCGTGACGTGATCTCGAAGTACACGGAACTCGACCACGACGATGTCCCGGCACCGCAGCGGCCGGGCGCCGAACTGACCGTCCCACTGACCAAGTCACTACCCCTCTGGGAGTGCATCGACAAGCTGGGCTACTGGACATCGCACGGTGGCCTGCGGACCGCTGACGACATTGGACACTACTCGGGGTTCACCCTATACCGCACCAGAATCGACCTCACGGGGCCCGCGGTCCTGACCTTTGACGAGGTCCGTGACCGCGCGCAGGTCTTCCTCAACAGGCAAATCCTCGGAACCCTGTCGCGGGACCACCACGAGAACTCTGTGGCTCTACCTTCCGATGCCAGTGGAACGCTGGAGATCCTGGTGGAGGACCAAGGGCGCGTGGACTACGGACCCCGGCTCGGGGAAGCGAAGGGCCTGATCGGTGCAGCCAGGATTAACGGCACCATTCTTCGGGACTGGGACCTTCTTCCACTTCAGCTGCAGGACATCAGCCCCGTCAATGAGGCACTGGCGGAGGCATCGTCGAGCCAGGACAGCGGGGTGACAGGTCCGGCCTTCGCGCACGGAAGCTTTGACCTCCTCGAACCCGCAGACCTGTTCCTGGACACCAGCGGGTGGACCAAGGGAGTCGTCTGGATCAATGGCTTCTGCCTCGGACGGTACTGGTCACGCGGTCCCCAGTCCACGCTCTACGTTCCGGGGCCGCTGCTGCGAAAGCATGGCAACGAGATCACGGTCCTTGAACTCCAGACAGCCAGCACCCGGACTGTTTCCTTCGTCGCAGCCCATGACCTGGGCCATACCGACTTCTGACATGCGACCGACCAACACACAGCAAAGGACGATCCGCCCATGAATGATCTGCTGGTGAGCGGGCTGGCTTCACCCACAGGCCGGCAGTTTGGGATCTGTTCTGACCGTGACGGCCATGTGGTCAGGGCGGTCATGACGGAGATCGGCGGCACCATCCGCAGCCTCACTGTGGATGGGGAGCCGCTGATCGAGGAATTTCCGGAGTCGGGGCTCCCGGAGCACTGCGAAGGGCAGATTCTCATTCCCTGGCCCAACAGGGTCCGGGACGGACAATGGCCGCACGACGGGCAAGTGCTACAGCTGGACGTCAATGAACCACAGCGGGGCAACGCCCTTCACGGACTGGTAAAGGACCAGCCACACACGATGGTTCGCCAGTCTGACACCGGGCTGACGCTTCGTGTCCAGGTCCTGCCGTGCGAGGGTTACCCCTTCGCCGTGAACGTCGAGACAACCTATTCGGTGACTTCTGAGGGACTCACGGTCCGGCACGTGGTGACCAACGATTCAGCCCGGCCGGCTCCCGTGGCCATCGGCTCACACCCCTACGTCCGGGTGGGCGCTGCACTCACCGAGGATCTCGCACTCACCGTCAACGCCGCCTCATACCTTGTGGTGGATGAACGGTTGAACCCGACAGGGTCCGCGCCGGTGGCTGGGACCCCGTTCGACCTGTCAGTCGGGGCAACAGTGGGCTCCCTGGACCTGGACACCGCCTTTTTGGATCTCACGCCCGCTCCGGACGGGACGTATCGGCACACCCTCGAGGCCCCCAATGGAGACACCGTGGACGTGTGGGGCGACCACAACTACGGGTACGCCCAGGTTTACACAACCAACGAGTACCCGGGGGCCGGCGGTTCGCGGACGGCGATCGCGCTGGAGCCCATGACCGCGCTTCCGGATGCCTTCAACTCCGGGGCCGGCCTGCGCTGGCTCGATCCGGGGGAGAGCTGGTGCTCATCCTGGGGTATCTCACACAACTTCAGCAACCGACGCGGTACCAAAGATAGAGGAGGCAAGTAGTTATGGCATGGCTTGTAACAGGTGGGGCCGGATACATCGGTTCGCACGTAGCTCGGGCACTCATGGATGACGGCCACGATGTGGTGGTCATCGACGACCTGTCCAGTGGCCGCCGCGAATTCGTGCCAAACGGCGCCACCTTCGAAGAAGGATCCCTGCTGGATCCCGTCTTTCTCAACGACGCCTTTGCCCGTCACGACGTGGCCGGTGTGGTTCATCTGGCGGGCTTCAAGTACGCAGGGGTCTCGGTCGAGTGGCCGCTCCACACATATTTCCAGAACGTAACCGGAACCGGCAACCTGCTGGCTGCCATGGAAGCGGCCTCCGTACAGGCGATCGTGTTCTCCTCCAGTGCTGCCGTCTACGGGAACACCGCAGCTGAATTTGTGACCGAAACGACCCCCACAAACCCCGAATCCCCTTATGGTGAGTCGAAGCTCATCGGGGAATGGCTCATAGCTGACCAAGCACGGGCAACCGGCCTGCGGCATACCTCACTGCGATACTTCAACGTCGTTGGCTCGGGAACCCCGGACGTGAGCGACACGAGCCCCCATAATCTCTTCCCGCTGGTGTTCCAAGCCCTGAAAGCAGGCAAGACACCGAAGATCTTCGGCACGGCCTACTCCACCCCTGACGGCAGCTGCGTCCGGGACTACGTCCACGTCTCCGACGTCGCGGCAGCCCACGTGGCAGCTGCCCGAAAGCTGCAGGACGGCGTGGAGCTGGAGACGATCTACAACCTGGGCAGCGGCTCCGGGGTTTCGGTCCGGGGGATCATGACCGAAATGGCCGCAGTTACAGGTGTACCTTTCACCCCGCAAATCTGTGCGGCCCGTCCGGGCGATCCTGCCCGCATTGTGGCATCCGGCGAACTGGCGCTCCGCGATATCGATTGGAAGCCCCGACACTCCCTCCGCGACATGATTTCGAGCGCCTGGATCGCAGCCGGCCATGAAAGCAGCATCGCCGCTTTGGCAGTTCCTCGTCCTAACCCCACCGCACATTCAAAGGAGAAACCATGAACGAGGACCCGGAACTGCTGGCTACCATCACCGCCACCACCAAAACCACCCTGGATGACGACCTCAACACCGCCGTCCGGGCAGCTGAGCTGGTGGCCCAATGCGACGGTCGCCGGGGCGTTCTGGTTACCAGGGTTGACTATGCGTCCTTCACTGTCGAACTGTCCCCGGACGTTCCCTACGGCTTCACGTATGAAAAGCAGAGATTCTGAAGAATGACCTGGTCTGATGAACAGAAAGGTGTAGGAAATGATCCCCGACATGGCAGGGCTACCACCACTGGCCTGGACATCCGCAGCAGGTCAAGTCAGCTACGACGAGGCCGGGAACGCACTGACCCTCACGGCTGCTCCGGGCGTGGATTGGAGCAACGATTCGATCGGAGGAGAGCAGCAACACCGCGCCTCGGCACTGGGCTTTACGGCTCCCGCGCACTTCTCGCTGTCGGCCAGGGTCATGGTTGTCTCTCCAAGGACAACCTTTGACGCTGGAGTGCTGAGCCTCTGGGCGGACAAGGACCACTGGGCCAAGCTCTGTTTCGAATACTCTCCCAAAGGGGAGGCCATGATCGTCAGCGTCGTCACCAACACGTATTCCGACGACTCCAATGCAAATCTCGTTTCGGGCCCATGGACGTATCTGCGGGTCAGCCGACTGGGCCCTGCATGGGCCTTCCATTCATCCGCCAATGGTTTGGACTGGTGCTTCGTACGCGTGTTCCGACTGCACACGGACAAATCCGTGCGCGTGGGGTTCCTGGCCCAGGCGCCGATGGGGGACAGTTGCGTGGCGCGCTTCGACAGCATCGAATTCACCAGTCACTCGCCCTCAAACCTGCGCGACGGCAGCTAATCTCTTCGATAATCGCGACCAATTTCGGGACGCGCGACCATGGTGGTCAGGACCGGGATGCGGACTGGCACAGTCCAGTGGGCAGCTCCGTGGGCACCGCTCGGACACCTATGCCTTGGGCAAAGTGGCGGAAGAGGCGATGTGGGCCCAGCTCGTACGCTGGGAAGCGGACCTGAGCATCAGCTCGCTTCGGTTCACCAATGTTGTCGCCCCGGGCGACTACGGCACCTTCGCCCGGGCATCGGATCCCGCGTACCGCCTTGATCTGACGTTTAGTTACATCGACTCAAGGGATGGAGCGACGGCCGTTGCGCTCGCGCTTGAGCAATCGGTGCCCGGCTTCGAGGTGTACGACGTCGCCGCGTCGGACACCGGCAGTGCGATCCCCGCAGCAGAGCTCGCCGCACTCCACTTCCCCGGCGTCTCGGTGTGCGTCCAGGGCTTGGCGAATTTGAAACGCTCGTCTCTATCGACAAGGCCCGGAGCCGTCCCGGGTTCGAACCGGCCCATCTGTGGCGCGACCAATATGCCACAGACCAAGCTGAAGCCAGTAGGCGCTGTTTTCGCTGACGTGTGAACACGATGGCTGTCGTATCCAGGTCAGCCCGCTGTTGGCACGTTCATCGAAACCAAGGCACCGGCGCTGTCTAAGGCGATGCCGGTCTTTCCTCGTTATCGTCCTCCGGATCGGCCCCGGAGTCGACACCCGGAGCAATTCAAACTGGCATCAGAAGCCGAGCTGGGCCGCTACCTGGAGCAGGAGCATGTCCGATCCCGGCGGCCCCACGAGCTGGATTCCCATCGGCAGGCCATGGGCCGGTTGCCCGCCGGTCCAGTACACCGGAATTGTGATGGCCGGCAGGCCGCAGACATTCACCATGGAGGACCACGGGGCGAATTCGCACTGCCGGCGGTAGTCGCCGTCGGCATCCCCGGGCCATTCCGCAGCCGGCCATGGTTCGTCACCGTGCGTGGCGCCCGTAAACCAGCCCACAGGGCGGGGCGTCTGCGCTAGGGCCGGCATCAGCATCAGGTCCCAGCCGCCGTACTGCGTGATGGTGTCGCGCTCGAATTGCCGCAGGAACGCCAGTGATTCATTGAGCTTCGCGGCGCTGCGCTGCTGGGCCCGGCGCCTGAACGTGCGCGTCAGCGGGGCCAGAAGCGCTTCGCGGTGCGGACTGATCCGGGCAGTTCCGACGGCGGCGGTCCACGCGCTGGTGAAGGCGTCCGGGTAGCGGTTGTCATAGCGGATGGCGGCTTCGCTGACGGCGTGCCCGGCATGCTCCAGCATTTCGAGGCCCGCCTGCAACGCAGCCAAGGCTTCGGGTTCCGGCGTGAACGGAAAGGTGGTGGACCACGGGCTGTCCAGGGTCAGGCCGATGCGAAGCGGGCGCGGTTCGTGTGCCACAGCGTGGAGATAACTGCCGGCAGCGGCCGGCGCCAGCGCATCCAGCAGCAGGGCCGCGTCGGCGGCGCTACGGGTAAGCGGTCCCGCCACAACCAGGCGCGCGGGATCGCCTGAACTCTCGCCGGACGGCACTACGCCGCGGCCGGGTTTGAGGCCCACCAGGCCGCAGGCGGCTGCCGGGATGCGGACGGAACCGCCGCCGTCGGTCCCTGGCGCGAACGGAAGCAGGCCCGCTGCCACCGCGGCAGCGCTGCCCCCGGAGGAGCCGCCGGAACTCCGGCTCGGGGCATGGGGATTGCGCGACGGCGGTGCGATGCGGTTTTCGCTGTACGCCGTAAGTCCAAACTCCGGAACCTGCGTCTTGCCCAGTGAGACAACGCCTGCGGCCCTGAGGACAGCGGCCAGGGCGCCGTCGGCGGGCGCCGGTTTGTGGTCAAGTGCAGCGCTTCCGTGGGTGGTCACCACGCCGGCGACATCGGTCAGGTCCTTGAACGCCACCGGCATGCCGTGCAGGAGTGGCAGGCCGTCCGCGCTGCCTACGGAGTCCTGCGCGGAGTCGTTCCCGAAGTCTTTTCGGAACCGGGCGTAGCGGGCATCGGCGGCCGCGGCATCGGACATCGCCTGATCTGCCGTGACCGTGACGAAGGCGCCCAACAACGGATTCTGCCCCGCAATTCGTGCCAGGAAATGTGCAGTGGCGTCCCGCGCTGAGAGCTCTCCGGCGTGGAGCGCATCCCGGAGTTGGACGGCGTTCAGTTCGTGGATGTCAGCCAAGGAAGCGAGGCTCCAGGCGTCTCTCGGAAGCGGTGGCCCCACCCGCCCCACCGGCTTCCGCGGTGACGATGTAGGCGCCCTTGCCCCGGACTTCGGCAACCGCTTCCACAAGCTCCGTGCCGTGATAGACCAGCCCCACGCCGTCGTCCGTGCAGTGCGTTTCCCCCAGCTTTCCGTCAGCCACGAGCCGGTGCACCAGCGGGCGCCGCCTTTCCTCGGAGTCGTAATGGACGCCATTGGCGTAGGGGAGGAAGGCCAGGCCATTGGTCACTGCACGCAGCTCCGGCCCAAACGAATCAGTGGTGCCGCCTTGGTACCAGCAGATGGATCCGGCCGAAACCCCCGCCAGCACAACTCCGTGCTGCCACGCGCGGTGGAGAATCCCGTCCAGCCCGTGGGCGCGCCAGACGGCAAGCAGGTTCGCCACGGAGCCGCCGTTCACCCACACCACATCCTGC
Source organism: Pseudarthrobacter sp. Y6 (assembly GCF_050156205.1). Taxonomy (NCBI): domain Bacteria; kingdom Bacillati; phylum Actinomycetota; class Actinomycetes; order Micrococcales; family Micrococcaceae; genus Pseudarthrobacter; species Pseudarthrobacter sp. Y6. The sequence continues at coordinate 452,456 of NZ_CP189574.1, forward strand.
TCCAGGAGGTGAGCCTCCGGGTCCGCGTGGTTGGGCATGGTGAAGAGGTTCAGGTGGCTGAAATCGAAGCCCGCCAGGCGCGCAGCCTCGTCCATTTCCGCATTGAACCCGTGCTGATCCCCTGCCGCCGTACCCACGTGGGTGACCCGCGGCGGCCGTCCGCTGACGCCGGAAAGCTCCACGGCGTAATGCAGCAGGCGGTCAAAATCCAGGCGTGTCCGGACGCCCGGCTTGTAGCCTCCGGAGGTGGCCAGGATGGTGGGCTGGTCAGCGGGCAAGGATTCTCCTAGGGGTCATCAACAGCGTAACTTGTCCCCGGTTTCAGGAACGGGCACATCGGCTGGCGCTAGGCTGGACGGAGACCCTTGATTCTCCGAAAGAGGACCCCCATGAGCGATTTCGATACCGTGCCCGTCAACGACGTCCCAGCCGACGCCGTGATCCTGGACGTCCGCGAAGACTACGAATGGGTAGCCGGGCACGCTGAGGACGCCGTGCACATCCCCCTGGATCAGCTTCCGACGCGGCTTGACGAACTGAACCCGGACCAGGACGTCTATGTCATCTGCCGCACCGGCGGACGGTCCTTCCGGGCAGCGCAATGGCTCACCGGACAGGGCTATGCGGCCATCAATGTGGCCGGTGGGATGGACCAGTGGCTCGAGTCCGGCAAGCCGCTCGTGTCCGACAACGGCCTCAAGCCACTCATCCTGTAGTTCAGCCCGAACCTGCATCCTGTCACCACAGAGGAATTCATGCCCCCGTCATCCGTTACGTATACCTTCCTGGGGCCCGAGGGCACGTTCACCGAGGCGGCACTGATGCAGGTTCCGGATGCCGCCGACGCCACCCGCATCCCGGCGTCCAACGTCAACGCGGCGCTGGACATGGTCCGCCACGGCTCTGCAGACGCGGCTATGGTCCCCATTGAGAACTCGGTGGAAGGCGGAGTCACGGCCACCCTGGACGCCATTGCGGGCGGGCAGGAACTCCGGATCATCCGAGAAGTTCTGGTGCCCATCAGCTTTGTGCTGGTCGCCCGTCTAGGCGTGGACGTGGGGGATATCCGCCGGATCTCTACCCACGGCCACGCCTGGGCGCAGTGCCGTCTCTGGGTGGACGCGAATATTCCGGGTGCCGAATATGTTGCCGGCTCCTCCACCGCGGCGGCCGCAATGGGGCTCCTGGGCCACGACGCCCACTACGACGCCGCGATCTGTGCGCCCATTGTGGCCCAGGAGCAGCCGGGGCTGACCGTTCTGGCGGAGAACATCGGCGACAATCCGGGTGCTGTAACGCGGTTTATCCTGGTGAGCAAGCCGGGCGCACTGCCCGAACGGACCGGTGCGGATAAGACCACGGTGGTAGTCCCGCTGCCGGAAGACCGCCCGGGTGCGCTGATGGAAATCCTGGACCAGTTCGCCACGCGGGGCGTGAACCTCAGCCGGATCGAATCCCGGCCGACCGGTCAGTACCTGGGACACTACTTCTTCAGCATCGACGCTGACGGCCACATCGGCGACGCCCGTGTGGCAGATGCCCTGGCCGGTCTTCACCGCATCAGCCCGGCCACACGCTTCCTAGGCTCCTATGGACGGGCGGACGCCCAAAGCTCCAGCGTCGCGCAACACACGTCTGACGAGGCATTCCGGGCGGCGCATGAGTGGGTCGGGCAGATTCTGCAGGGGGAATGAGTGCAGCTTGACGACGCTTAGGGCTTCGCCCACAGCGTAGGTCAAGGTACTTCCCCACGATAGTTACTGTGCGTATGCTTGCTTGATCCACTTGGGGGATGGCCCCTAACGAAGGGAGCAGGTCATGAGTACCAGCAGCACAGATAATGACGGCCAGGGCATGATCGTTAATCCCAAGCCCGCGGCGGACAACCAGGACTGGGACGGCGATGAGGCTGACCGCGCCGACCGCCTGCGCTTCGAAGAGGAACAGGCCCTGATCCGCGAGCAGTCCGAGGCACGTGCCGCGAAGGCTGCCGCAGAGGCTGAAGCGGTCAAGAAGGCAACCGCCTGAGGCTAGGCCTGCAGGCCTTTCACCCTTATCAGGAGGGACCGCGGCTCCACCTGGACGGTGAGCTTGGTGGCCAACCCGGACGTGTCCCCGTCGATTTGTGTGGGCATGGGCTCCGGGCACTTGATGACAATTCGCCCGGCCCGGTACATCGTCATAATGGGCAGGTTGCCCTTGTGTTTGAAGAGGATTTTCGCATACATGGCCAGCCAGCCGATGGCGCTGCGGGGGCTCATGACCACCACGTCCAGCATGCCGTCATCGATCATGGCTTCCGGGATGAAGTCGATCCCGCCCGGGACCAGCCCACAGTTGGCAAAGAGGACGCTGCGGATGTTCCGGACCTGCTCCGGCTTGTCATCCATCGCGACTGATACTTTCCTTCGCCGCCCGGGCAGGTGACGCATTCCGGCCTCGGTATAAGCGAGCCAACCCACAGCTCTCTTGAGGCCGTCATTCGTATCAGCGAGAATTTCGGCGTCCATGCCGATCCCGGCGATCACCAGGAACGCGTGCTCGGAGGAGTGTCCCGTGCGGGAATTTTCGATGCCCATCCGTGCGGTATCGATGTAGCGTTGGTGGCCGAAAAGCGCTGTCTGCACGTTGGCGTGAAGGTCGTTGACGTCAAGTTCCACGTTTCGCGCCAGGAGGTTTCCCGTCCCCAGGGGAATCAGGCCCATGGCCACATCCGTATGCGCGAGGGACTCAGCCACCACCCGCACAGTACCGTCGCCACCGCCCACCAGAACGACGTCGGCCTTGTAGTCCAACGCCGACCGGGCCTGGGAGTATCCGGGGTCCTCGGCGGTCGTCTCCAGGAAGAGGGGCTCGTCCCAGCCGGCTGTCAGGCAGGCGCGCTGGATGGCTTCCTTCGCTTCCGGTGCACGTGCCTTGACGGGATTGAGGATGACCGCCACGCGTTGCTGGGTGAGGCCGGTTTCGTGTGCTTCTTCGTGGACTGCGCTGCGGATGTGCAGGGCCTTGAGCCTGCGGACGCCCCACCAGCTGGAGACGGCGAAAGCCAGCGCCGCCGCGCTCAGGACGTAAAGAAGCCAGTCGTTCATGGTGCTTCAACAGTATCCCGGCCGCGGCGCCGCGATTCCCCCGTCCGGCCGGGCAGTGTTGGTTCCGCCGGATTCGATACTCTTGTCTGGTGATCGACGTAAAAGACCTCAGCGAAAACCCGGACAAGTTCCGTGCCAGCCAGCGCGCCCGCGGCGCAGACGAATCAGTGGTGGACGCGATCATCGCCGCAGACTCCGCCAGGCGTGCCGCCCTGATCCGGTTTGAAAACCTCCGCGCCGAGCAGAACGTCTTCGGCAAGAAGGTGGCGCAGGCCAAGGGCGATGAGAAGAAGGCCCTGCTCGCCGAGGTGAAGGAACTGGCCAACACTGTGAAGGCCGCATCGGCCGAAGCGGACGCTGCCCAGGCCAAGCAGGACGAACTGCTGCGCACCATCCCGAACCTTATTGAGGATGGCGTCCCCGAGGGCGGCGAGGACGACTACGTGGTGGTCAAAACCGTTGGCACGCCCCGCGAGTTCCCCGATTTCGAGCCGAAGGACCACCTGGAAATCGGTGAGCTGATCGGCGCGATCGACATGGAGCGCGGCGCGAAGGTGTCCGGCTCACGCTTCTACTTCCTGCGCGGCGTGGGTGCACGCCTGGAGATGGCGTTGCTGCAGATGGCCATGGACCAGGCCATCGAGGCCGGCTTCGTTCCCATGATCACGCCTACTCTGGTGCGCCCCGAAACCATGCAGGGCACCGGTTTTGACGTAAAGCACGACGCCGAGATCTACCGTCTCGCCGAGGACGACCTGTACCTGGTGGGCACCTCCGAGGTTGCCCTGGCCGGCTACCACGCGGACGAGATCCTGGACCTGACGGCCGGCCCCATCCGGTTCGCCGGGCAGAGCTCCTGCTACCGCCGTGAGGCCGGCTCACACGGCAAGGACACCCGCGGCATCATCCGCGTCCACCAGTTCAACAAGGTGGAGATGTTCATCTACACCACGGTGGAAAAGGCCGCAGCCGAACACGAACGGCTCCTGGCCTGGGAAGAGGAGATGCTGGCCAAGTGCGAGCTTCCCTACCGGGTGATCGACACAGCCGCCGGCGACCTCGGCATGTCCGCGGCCCGCAAGTTCGACTGCGAAGCCTGGGTCCCCACCCAGGGCGCCTACCGTGAGCTCACGTCCACCTCGAACTGCACCACGTTCCAGGCCCGCCGCCTGAACATCCGCGAGCGTGTGGTCAACGACGAAGGCGTTGCCAAGGGTACCCGCGCCGTGGCCACCCTGAACGGCACGCTGGCCACCACCCGCTGGATCGTGGCCATCCTGGAGCACCACCAGAACGCCGACGGATCGGTCAATGTCCCGGCCGCACTGCAGAAGTACCTGGGTGGTATGGAAGTCTTCCCCGTCCTCTAGGCTCCGGCCCACCGGCCCCGCACCATTCCTGGGCTTGTCCGCGGATCCGAACCTTGAAGGTCCGGATCCGCGGATACGCCTAGGAGCCTTCTTTCCGCGACTTCCTCCGACGCCTGGTTTGTCCACATAGCGCCTGTGGCCTGCTGACAGGCGGGCCACGTGCGGGCAGCCTGATGGCATGGAAATCATGCCCGGACTGATTGATTCAGCTGCCATCCTGCGTACACAGGCCGGCACTGATTCCATCCACCGCGACTTCAGGGCAGGAAAGCTGGTCAGGATCCGCCGCGGATTCTATGTCAGCACACCGGAGTGGCTTCGTGCCCGCCCCTCGGAGCGCTTCGCCTGGTCGACGACGGCGGTTGCCAGATCAGTCAAGGGCGCCGTGCTGTGCGGAGAAACGGCTGCCCTGGCCAACGGCCTGCCCACCCTCAGGACGCCCGCGTTCGTTGAACTTGCAACGACACTCCCCGGACGCAGCGGGACGCGGCGGTCGCCACTGCTGGTTCTCGGTGAGGAATCGGCAGCCAAAGAAGTGCGGGAAACGCGTTCCTATCCGCTTCGGTACCGGCTGAGGACCACGGTGGAACCCGTCGTGCAGGGTGAGTTCCGATGCACGGGGCTGATCCAGACTGCAGTGGATGTCATGGTGTCGAGCAAGCTGAGCCAGGCTCTGGTGGTTGCTGACGGGCTGGCTCGACGGCTGCATGACGAAGGCATTCTGGCCACAGACGCCAATCTGCTGGCCGTGGCGGACATCTCCGATGGCCTCGCAGCCCATCCGTTCGGGGCCGCCCGGCGCCGTGCGGAGCAGGTTGCGCGGCTGGCTAGTCCTCTGGCGGAATCGGTGGGGGAGTCTTACAGCAGGGCTGCTTTCGAATTCCTCGGCTTTGAGCAGCCCGTACTCCAGCACCAGCTTAGGGATGACGACGGCTTCATTGGCCGCAGCGACTGCTGGTGGCCGGAGTACGGTGTTGTGGGTGAGTTCGACGGCAAGGCCAAGTATGTTGATGCCGGCATCCGTGGCGACCTGACCGCCGAAGAAGCTGTTTACCGCGAAAAGCTGCGCGAGGATCGGATCCGTGCGCTTGGATATGGGTTTTTTCGCTGGAGCTGGTCCGATGTGGATAACCCTGAGCGGCTCAGGCGCAAACTCCTGTCCGCGGGCCTGCGCCCTCGGAATCCACGGGCCCCAGGGAACAGGCTCTAGTTCGCGTATCTGGGTCTTCATGGTCAGGATCTGCGAACAAGACTAGGAATTTCTGGGACGCGCGGCGGAGAATCTACGGCTGGCACGCGGGCGGACAGCGTGCCGAAGGTTAACACTCACACCCCGGGATAACCCTGTGAGTATTTACCGGGTGTTCATGGGCGCTGTGGCCTGCGTCCTAGCCGGTGTCAGGGGTCTCTGGTCTACTGGATGTATGACTACATTGACTGAAACCACAGTCGCTGGCATCGATGACCAGCGGATCGCAAACGAAAACAGCACCACCATGTTCATGGTTGCCCTGGACGTGGACGGAACCCTGGTGGACCACGACGGCCACATGTCCGCCCCTGTCCGGGAGGCCGCCCAGGCCGTGGTCGCCGCGGGACACGACGTCCTCATCGCCACCGGCCGTTCTCTGAACGCCACGCTGCCCATCATCGAACAGATCGGCATCGACCGCGGCTATGCCGTCTGCTGCAACGGCGGCGTGACGCTCCGGCTGGATCCGGATCTGACTGACGGCTACGAAATCATCCACAAGGCCACCTTCGATCCGGCTCCGGCGCTCCGGGCGCTGCGGGAGAAGCTGCCCACGGCCAAGTACGCGCTGGAGGACGAGGACGGCAACTTCCTGTCCACGGAACGCTTCCAGGACGCCAGCTTCGGCGTGGAGGCCATCGGCGTCGATTTCCAGACGCTGCTGGAGGCCACCGCGGTCCGCCTGGTGGTGTTCAGCACCGAAAACACGCCTGAAGAATTCTCCGCGACGATCAAGGAGATCGGCCTGGCCGGCGTCACCTACTCGGTCGGCTGGACGGCGTGGCTGGACATCGCCGCGGCCGGCGTCACCAAGGCCAGCGCGCTCGAACGGCTCCGCGGCCAGTTGGGGACTGAACCCCACCGGACAGTAGCTATTGGCGACGGCCGGAACGATATCGAAATGCTGGGCTGGGCTGGCCGGGGCGTCGCCATGGGCCAGGCCCCGGAGGAAGTCATCGCGGTGGCCGATGAGGTCACCGCTTCCGTGTTCGACGACGGCGCCGCGCACGTGCTGCGCAGCCTCCTGCCGTAGGGCTGCTTCCGCCGCAGCCTTGCCTCGAGTTTTTGTCCAGATAACGCTGCCTAACGCCTCTAAACGGGCATTATCTGGACAAACTCCTCGAGGGCGGGCTTCCCCGCTGGGGGCTACCTCTCGTCCGGTCCGAGGTCCGGCCCGGAGACAAAGCGGACGTCGCATGTGGTGCTGCCTTGAAGTTCCTGGATGGCCAGGACGTTGCTGCCTTTCCTGATGAGCGGCCCCAGCACGTAGTGTGCGCTGCGGTCCACGGCTCCAGTAGCGGCCCAGGTTGAAGCCGTTGAGGTGGGCGCTGCCCTTCGTCCAGCCGTCCAGGCGCAGGTACCGGTCTTCCGGTCCGTCCGCTTCGCTGACCCTGAATCGGACTTATCGGAGCTACTCGTCGTCCGATCGCGCGGAATTCTTTTTGGCCTTGGAGCGTCTGGGAAGCGCTTCTGGTTTGTGCGCGGAGCTCCGACTGCGAAGTACGAAAAGATCCTTCCGGCCCGTCCGCGCACCTGATTCTCAACCTGTCCTCGCCCTACCCCCTGATCGACCCGTTTGCCGAGGTGCCGGAGCGGGGCGCCACAGAATGGCGCGCCGCGGAGGTCGCCGTCGGCTTCTATTCCGGCGTCCAGCGCACCTATCTCATCAGCGAAAACCCGCCGCAGCTGGTCAATATCGGGGCCGTGCTGGAGCCTTACGGCATCGCCGCGCTGACTGACGCGCCGCCGTCGCAACTGCAGGGCACGGCGCAGGACACGGACGGGTTCCTGCCCGGATTTTCGGCCCTGCGTGACGGACTGGCTGACGCCGATCCGGTCGCCGCTTTCGAGGCGCTTGACGGTTTCCTGACGTCCCGGCTCCGTCGTGGCGTGGACCAACGTACGCGGGCGGCGGTGGCCCTCTTGGCGGAGGAAGACATACCGGTGGCCGAGCTGAGCCGCCGCCTGGGCATCAGCCCTTCAACCCTGCAGCGGATCATGATCCGCGACTGCGGAATCACGCCCAAAAGCTACGCCGACGTATGCCGTTTCTACCGTTTCGTCAATGCCGCAGCCCTGCTGCCAGCGGACAGTTAAGGCGGCCGGGAGCTTCTGGGCCTGGCCGATTACTATGACCAGCCCCACCTGATCCGCACTTTCCGGCACTTCAGCGGATTCACGCCGTCGGAATACCTCCGCCTCATCCGCCAACTCGGCCCCGATTTCGCCACGTTCGTTCCCTTGGAAACCCCGACGGCGGTCCGCTCAGCGCGTTCGGACCCTGCCTGCCGCGCGGTGCGGCTTTTCTACAAGACGCAGGGGGAAGGCTGCCGTAGGCTCCACCCCGTCGGCGCCCCCGAACGGCGTCTGCGGGAAGGGTGACTGCGGTGGAAGTGAACATCAACTGGCTGGCCGTGCTGCTGGCCGCGCTGGCGGGCTTCATCGTGGGAGGGCTCTGGTAGTCGGTGCTCATCGCTAAGGTATGGCAACGCGAGGCCGGCTTAACAGATGAGCAGCTGAAGCACGGAATGGTGCGGGTGTTTGCGGGATCGTTCCTGCTCGCAGCGGTGATGGCCGTAGTGCTCGCCGCCTTTATCGGCGACGGCGGCGCGGGATTCGGCACTCTTGCCGGGCTGGCCACCGGCGCGGCCTGGGTGGCGGCCGCATTGGGCGTCAACTACCTCTTCGAACGCCGCAGCCTGACGCCATCAACGCCAGCTAAAACATCGTGACGTTCTCGGCAATGGGGGCAATCATCGGCGCCATGCAGTAACGGCGCCTGCAACAGGGGCCCAGAACGAATGGGCTTCGCTGCTTTCAGCGCACCTCGGTTCAGCGCACCTCGGTTCAGCGCACCTCAAGGATGAGCGCCAGCAGCCGTGCGGCGGCGGGACGGGCAGCGTGTTCCTCGTTCCATTGGGCCCTGGCCACTGCCTTGCTGACGGCCTGCGTGGTGATACCGAGTTCCTGGGCCACGGCTTTCTGCTGTCCGCGGACGCCCGGCGTCATGAGGTCCAGGACGCGCCATTCAGCCCCGGATCTGTCCCGCACAATATGGCCCAAGAGCCGCAGCACGGCCTCGGCTTCGTGGGCGACGTCCGCCAGCGGCCCTTCCACGGCAACCGGGATGCGTTCTTTGCTGTTGCGGAGCCGGTCCACCGCGCGCCGGGCATAGATCAGGCCGTGGCCGGAGGCATCCTTGATCTGGTTAGGAAGCGGCTCGTTGACCGGCCCGACGCCGATACCCACGTACCAGGAGCCGCAGCGCAAGGCGATCAGGGCAGCCTCCACCGCCTGATGCGGGCAGTCCACAATGCCCTGGACTTCATCCTCCACAGACCGGTCAAAATCCAGGCGCGCGGGTATGTGCCGCAGGTCCTTCAGCAGCTGAGGGACGCGGTCGCCGTCGCGCCGGCTATCGGTCTGGTTGATGGTCAACGTGAACATGTGGATCAAAGACTACCGGTTAGTAGTTGGCCCAAGGCAAGTCGGCGACGGGTCCTGATTCAGGCAAGGTCAAGCCTCGTGGCCGTGCTGATCTGAACGGGATGCAGCGCCTGCAGCGCGGGAGATCCTTCCCGGTGGACGCCGGATTCCGCCATGGCCCGCTGGATCTCGGTCACAAGCCTGTCGGGTGCCCCTGCCGTGCTGAACGTAAAGAACCCCGGCTCAGGTGCCCCGGACCCGCCCACGGCGCTGGCGGCCAGCGCCGTGGGAGCTCCGTGGAACACAACTGCGTACCGCCCGCGCACGCCCAACGAGGTTTTGCCGTTTTTGTTCAAGGTCTTGAGCAGGCTGTCCGCAGCGACGCCGGCCGGGGCCTCGACGGTCCGCAGCGACCGGGGATCGAGGTCCAGCCAGAAGATGGCGCGGGCGGTGTGTTTCTGGGCGTACCCGTACAACAGGCCGCCGTCGAACACCAGCACCCGGCGGAAGCTCCAGAAGAGGGTCAGGGACCACAGGACCAGTCCAGTCAGGAGGCTCGTCGCCAGGAAGAGCGGGATGTCGGAGAAGAGAGCCGGGTCACGCTGGGACGAGGGGCGCCCCGTGAACTGGAAAATCGTGCCGTAAATGAATCCGACCACTACGAGAGGAGGCAGCCACTTCCAAGCGATATGCCAGGACAGCTCGCTGTGCCGCAGCCGCCCCAGCTTGTCTCCGTATAGCCGTTCAGCACGGCGGACCAGCCAGGTTCTCCCGGCGTCAGCCACGCTGGCCGCCTTGGTCGTAGAGGCCGGGCAGTTGGCGATGCCGGGCCGCGGCGTCCTCCGCTGCGGCCCCCACCACGCTCGGGTGGACAGGCGGGGGCGGCACGGGAAACCTCCGGTCAAGGGTGATGTGGCGGGTTCTTGGGCCGTCCCCGGAGGGGCTTGAGCCGCCGGCGGCCGCGAGGAGGAATACGAGGACGACAACGGGAAAAAGCACCATCCTGGCAAACATGACCCACCCTGCCCGCCAGAATCCCGGGCGCCCTCCGGTGCCGAAGCGCACCAGCCGCGTGCCGGTAGCCAGGGAACCGAGGGAGATTCCACCGGCACAACAGAACCCGTACAGCCCCGGCGCCACAACCCAGACAGCGCCGGCCGCAGCCAGGGCCTTGCCTGCCGTCCCCGCACCCGAACCCAGAACAGAAATACAGGCGACGGCCGCCATGACCGCCACGAGGCCGAAATCCACGGCCCACGCTCCCAACGACTGCCAGCCAGTGGATTCGACCACAGACGTCCCGTTGCCAAGGACCTTGGTTCTCTTGCGGACGCTTTCCAGCAATTTTGGATCCGCAATATAGGCGAAGTTGTCCGCGCCCTGATGTCCTGCCACGATGTTCCCCCAAGAAATTCCAGCCCAAATCAAACAGGTTCAACTTACCGTGCCGCGCCGGATGTCGCGATGGGGACACCTGACCATGGGGAATGCCCGCCCTGCCAAGAGGTTGTGCCGCGTACCGATAGGTGTTGCGATGGAGGCTCAGCTGCTGACGGCGGCGCGCAGCTACGTGAGGATGGTCATGGCCGGAAGTATGGGGCAGGACAACTTGGGGCAGGACAACTTGGGGCAGGACACCCTGGACCTTGTGGACCGGTGGTGGCGGGCCGCGAACTACCTTTCGGTGGGACAGATCTACCTGCGCTCCAACCCGCTGCTGCGGGAGCACCTCGCCGCGGACCACACCAAGTCCAGGCTCCTGGGCCACTGGGGGACTACGCCGGGCCTGAACTTTGTCTACGCACACCTGAACCGCGTGATCCGCCGGGACGCCCAAGAAATGCTCTTCATTGCCGGTCCGGGCCACGGCGGTCCTGCTGTTGTGGCGAACGCCTGGCTCGAGGGCACGTACTCGGAAATCTACGGCCAGGTGGGCTCTGACGAGGCAGGAATGGCCGAACTCTTCCGCCAGTTTTCCTACCCCGGCGGCATTCCCAGCCATGCAGCGCCGGAGACCCCGGGTTCCATCAGCGAAGGCGGCGAACTCGGGTACGCGCTGGCCCACGCCTACGGGTCCGTGTTCGACAATCCCCAGCTGATCACCGCCGTCGTGATCGGCGACGGCGAGGCCGAAACGGGGCCGCTCGCGGCGAGCTGGCACTCGCACAACTTCCTGGATCCTGCCGCGGATGGTGCGGTGCTCCCCATCCTGCACCTGAACGGCTACAAGATCGCCAATCCCACCATCCTGGCGCGGATGCCGCAGGAACAGCTGGAGCAGCTGCTGCGCGGTTACGGCCACGAACCGTACTTTGTGACCGTCCAGGACCCGGACCACACGGAGCAGGCGCACCGGGACTTCGCGGCCGCCGTCGACAACTGCCTGGCCGGGATCCGCGCCATCCAGGACTCCCACCGGGGCGGGGCGGACGGGACGGGCGGAAAAGCGCACGACGGCGGCACTGCAGCCGGTGCCCCCGGAAACGGCGCTGCGCCGCACTGGCCCATGATTGTGCTGCGCTCGCCCAAGGGCTGGACGGGACCGCGGATAGTGGACGGACTCCAGGTGGAGGGCACCTGGCGGAGCCACCAGGTCCCGCTGGCGGAAGTCCGTACCAATGGAGCGCACCGGAAACAGCTGGAGGAGTGGCTGAAGTCCTACCGTCCGGAAGAGCTGTTCGACGCCGAGGGCCGGCTCAGGCCCGACGTAGCCACCAATGCGCCTACCGGGAACCTCCGGATGAGCGCCACCCCGCACGCCAACGGCGGACTCCTCCGCACACCGCTGAAGCTGCCCGCCTACGCCGCCCACGCCGTCGACGTCGCGGAGCCGGGAACGGAACGGATCAGCCCCATGGTCACCCTGGGCCCGTGGATGCGGGACGTCATCTCGCTGAACATGGAGAACTTCCGCCTCTTCGGGCCGGATGAGACGGCATCCAACCGGCTTCATGCCGTCTATGAAGTGACCGACAAGGTCTGGCAGTACCGGATTGACGACGTCGACGAGCACCTCGCCCGCTCCGGCCGCGTTCTGGAGGTGCTCAGCGAGCACCTGTGCCAGGGCTGGCTGGAAGGCTACCTCCTGTCCGGCCGGCACGGAGTTTTCAGCTGTTACGAGGCGTTCATCCACATTGTGGATTCCATGTTCAACCAGCACGCCAAGTGGCTCAAGGTCCACCGCAAGCTCCCGTGGCGCCGGCCCGTGGCGTCACTGAACTACCTGCTCTCCTCCCATGTGTGGCAGCAGGATCACAACGGCTTTTCGCACCAGGATCCCGGCTTCATCGACCACGCGGTGAACAAAAAAGCCGAGGTCATCCGCGTCTACCTGCCGCCGGACGTGAACACCCTGCTGTCGGTCATGGAGCACTGCCTGGCATCCACCGATTACGTGAACATTGTGGTCAGCGGCAAGCAGCCATCGCCCACGTGGCTGGGACCGGCCGACGCGGCGAACCACTGCAGGCGGGGGCTGGGCATCTGGGAGTTCGCGGGTTCGGAGGTGCCGGGGGAAGACCCGGACGTTGTTCTGGCGTGTGCCGGGGATGTGCCCACAGTGGAAACGGTGGCCGCGGCCGAACTCCTGAAGCGGGGTGTCCCGGGGCTGAAGGTCCGTGTGGTGAACGTCGTCGATCTGATGCGGCTCCAGGACGCGAGTGAGCACCCGCACGGCCTTCCGGGGTCGGACTTTGACGGCATCTTTACCCCGGACAAACCGATCATCTTCGCCTACCACGGCTATCCCTCGCTGATCCACCGGCTGGCCTACCGCCGCACCAACCAGGAAGGCCTGCACGTGCGCGGCTACAAGGAGGAGGGAACCACCACCACGCCGTTCGACATGGCCATGCTTAACGGGATCGACCGCTTCCAGCTGGCCATCGACGCGATTGACCGCGTACCCGGGCTGGCCGAAAAGCACTCGCTGCTGCGGCAGAACCTTCAGGACCGCCGGATCCAGGCCCGTGAACACACCCGCACCCACGGAGAGGACCCGGAGGAGATCAGTAATTGGTCGCTCGGCGAGCGCCGGGTGTAACGGAGCGACTCGTCTCGTCCTGACTTCGCGCTGACTGTTTCGGACCCAGTCGGGTGGCGTTGCCATGCGCTCGACCGTCACCTTGTGCATCGTCGCCTTTTGGGGGGTCCAATCGCCAGCGTACAGAGGCGGCTGCCCAGCAGGCCAGCAACACCCCGACCAGCAGCAGCCCGGCATCGCCCAGATCAACGGAAGCCAGCCACCCGGTCAGCGGATCCCGGAGGCCCAGGGCCGACTGGAGAATGCTGCCCAGGGTAATGACCGCGATGAAGAGGGCGGACATGGCGGAGATGCCCGTGATGACCGCGTTGAAGGCCAGTTTGCATCGGGGATCGGCCAGTGCCGAGCGGTACATCCGCATCATGGCCACGCCGTTGATCGTGTCGCAGAGCGTCATGGCGGCGGCGAAGGCCAGCGGAAGTGCGAGCAAGGTGAGCGGGGAAACGCCTGCGAGGGATGCCGCCGTCGCCGTAATCAGCAGCCCGATGGTGGTGGCGGTGTCGAAACCGAGCCCGAAGAGGAAGCCGATCGCGAAGATGTGCCGGGGATGGTGGACCCGGGCCAAGGGCCGTGTGAGTAGCCGGGCCACGAAGCCTCCCGCGGCCAGATCAGCTTGAGTGACCCTAGCTCCGTTGAGTGCGCCTCGGTAAGCCTTGACAGTCCGGAAGAAGGCCGAACCGTTGAAGATGCCCATCGCCAGCAGGAAGAGCCCGGATACGCCACTCCCGATCAGCCCGAGCAGCAGATTGCCCGCAGTTCCCTCGGCCATGAAGCTGCCCACCAGTGCGACACCAGACACCAGCATCACCCCGGCGAGGACTACCACGGAGCTGTGGCCCAGGCTGAACGCGAAGCCCACGCTCACCGGGTCTTTGTGCTCGGCGGCGAACTTTCGGGTGGAATTGTCGATCGCGGCCAGGTGGTCCCAGTCATAGCTGTGTTTCACGCCCGCAAGGTATGCGGTCAGGACGAGCCCCATCGCCAGCGGCTGGCCGGCTCCTGCGGCGCCCGCCAGCAGAAGTCCGACGGCGGCGCCATGGAGGGCGGCCACCGCGCCGAAGGTGAAGAGCAGCCGGGTCCGGAGCGGCAGGGTGCCCCGCCTTCGGTAGATGACGGCCACCCGGGTCAGTGCGCTCATCAGTATTTCCTCAGGTCCAGGGGTGCCTGCCCATGCCAGCGGTCCCGGAGCAAGGCGGTGCAGGCGCCCACCAGCCGGTTCAGTTCTTCAGTGCTGTTGGACAGCGAGCGCAGTACCAGCCCGGTGGTACCAGCCACGGTGCGGGTGAGGGAGATTCCGGTATGGGCGTCGTGGCCAGCGGTGAGGCCGTGCAGATCGTCGGCGAGCGCCTGACCAACCCGTTTGTCCACCACCATCAGCGAGCCCAGATGGCTGAAGCCCTCCATGAAGCCCATGCCGGTGACATCGTTTAGCGGGGGCCGGATCAGCAGGTTATCGAGCGCCAGCAAGTCCGTCCCGTCCGGTCCCACCACCCATAGCTCAGTCCGAAGCCGCAGTTCCTCGTAGCGGAAGGCCGCACCGTCCGGCGACCAGCCGGGCGTCACCACCTCAGCCATCACCAGGCTGGACGAAGGGCGCACCGTGATATGCGTGTTCTGCCGGTAGCTGGCCTCCCGGTAGGCGATCAGCTGGTCAGGCAGCAGCTCGAGCCGCGAGTCCTTCCCCAGCCGCAGCGTCATCCGCTGCTCCGCAAAGGACCCGGGAGTCCGATAAACCTTCGTCGCGGACTGCGTCGTCAGCACCAACGAGGCCCCGTCCTGGACCTCGACCTCAACAAGGAAGCGATCAGCCCCAAGAAACGCCCCGCCAGGATTGACCACGACATAACAAACCTGCCCGGAATCATCGAGATAATGCGGCCGCAGGACTCTTAAAGCGCCTTGATGAAACTGCTTCGAGGCAACCGACCGCCCGCGCCGTTCACTGATGACGAGCTCAAGTACGCCGCGAGGCGACGCGGCCGTCGGACGAACAGTGGCCGCCGTCGTACTCATTGGGCCAGGTCGAGCATCAGGACGTCCCTGCGCACCCATTCGATGACGGCGTCGAGCCCTTCGTCGGTCTTGAGGTTGGTGAAGCAGAACGGTTTGGTGCCCCTGAACTCGCGTGAGTCGCGTTCCATGACGGCAAGGTCGGCCCCGACGTGGGGTGCGAGGTCGGTTTTGTTGATGATGAAGAGGTCAGATTTGATCATGCCCTGGCCGGCCTTGCGCGGGATCTTTTCGCCCTGGGCCACATCGATGATGTAAATGGAGAAGTCCACCAGCTCCGGGCTGAAGGTGGCAGAGAGGTTATCGCCGCCGGATTCAACGAAAATCACCTGCAGGTCCGGGTGCCGCGCCTTGAGTTCCTCGATGGCGGCGGTGTTCATGGACGTATCTTCGCGGATGGCGGTGTGCGGACAGCCGCCGGTTTCGACGCCGATGATCCGGTCCTCGGGCAGGATGCCGTTGGCGGCCAGAATCTTGGCGTCCTCGATCGTGTAGATGTCGTTGGTGATGGCGGCCATGGAGATCTCACGGCTCATGTGGCGGGTGAGCCGCTCTACCAGCTGCGTCTTGCCGGCACCAACCGGTCCGCCGATGCCGATCTTGATGGGTTCACTCATTCTGTCCTCCTGCTAGCTCATGAACATGCGGGCACGTTGACGCTCGTGCCGCATCTGCGAAATTTCCAGTCCGGGGCTGACGGCTCCGAAGTCGTCCGGTATCAGGCGGCCGATCCGCTCGACGGCGGCAGCGACGCCGTCGGCCGCGTTCCGCAGCAAACGCTGACCGGCGTTCTGCCCCAGCGGGATGGCGCGCACGGCGTTCTGGGTCAGCGACGTGACGGTGGCGAACAGGTAGGCGCCGAGCGCTTCGGTGGGCGGCACGCCCAGGGAACGGGCGACGACGGCGAACGCCAGCGGCTGATGGCCGGCAGCCCGGCCGCTGGTCACCAGCCCCCGGTACAGTCCCAGCTCGGCCGACGGAAAAACCTCGGAGCCAATCTCCAGCAGACGGTTTCCCATCTTGAGGCTCGCCTCACGCACCTGCCGCGGCAACAGCTGCGCAGAAAGCAGGACATCGAGCTCCCCAACATCCCACCCCTCATAAAGAAAACGGATAGCCAACCCGTCGGAATAGGAAAGCTGCTGCCCCACAAACGCAGAAAGCCACACCTCAAAGCTCCCCTCATCCGAGACCAACCCGCGCTCAATATAGGCTTCAAACCCCAGCGAGTGAGCAAAAGCCCCGGTAGGAAGCGCAGAGTCTGTAAGCTGCTGTAACGCGAGCTGGTAACCGGCCAAAGGGCTAGTGGCTGTGTTCGGCATGGCGGAAGGGGACGGGCATGACGCGTTCCTGGCGGTCGTAGGGCACTCCGACGTGCTTGAGATAGTCCTCCACGGTGTGGTCGTACTGGCACACCATGACTTCGGCGCCGTACCCGGAGTTGGCGTCGAAGAACTGGGCCTGCAGATGCCGGTTGCCCAGGGAGTGCGCCACCACACCCATTTCGTGGATGGTCCTCGGAGCAATGACCAGGACGTCAGTGGGCAGCACCGAGACCACGATCATGTTGGTTTCGGCCACGTGCAGGATGTCGCCGTCGCGCAGGTCCCCGGAGCCGGCGGGCAGCCGGATGCCGATCTCCTTGCCGTGGTCCGTGGTGACGCGTTGGATGCGTTTGACCAGCTGGGCGCTGGGCAGCACCACCTTCTCGCGGTGCAGCCCGGCGTACTTGGACGAACCGGCGGGCAGCTCGTGCAGGTTGCCGAGGACTTTTTCGATAATCACTTAAGGCTCCGGATGGTGGGGACGTCAGAAGAGGAAGTAGCGCTGCGCCATGGGCAGTACGTCGGATGGCTCGCACGTGACGTCCTCGCCGTCCACGGTCACCTGGTATGTTTCCGGGTCCACCTGGATGTCCGGGGTGGCGCCGTTGTATTTGAGGTCTGCCTTGGTCAGGGTCCGGATGCCGGAGACGGGCCGGATGATTTTCTCCAGGCCCAGTTCCTCGGGGACACCGGCGTCGATGGCGGCTTGGGACAGGAACGTGATGGACGATTGCTGAACTGCCTTGCCGAAGGTGGCGAACATGGGGCGCATGGTGCGCGGCTGCGGTGTGGGGATGGAGGCGTTGGCGTCGCCCATCAGCGCGTACGCGATCTGCCCGCCCTTGAGCACCAGCTCCGGCTTGACCCCGAAGAACGCCGGATCCCAGAGCACCAGGTCCGCGAACTTGCCCTCCTCCACCGAGCCGATGGAGTCGGCCATGCCCTGAGCGATGGCGGGGTTGATGGTGTACTTCGCGACGTAGCGCTTGAGGCGGAAGTTGTCGCTGTTTTCGGAACCGTGCTCGCCAGCTGCGATATCCCCCCGGGGGTCCTTCAGAACCCCGCGCTGCTTCTTCATCTTGTCCGCCACCTGCCAGGTGCGCGTGATCACCTCGCCGACGCGGCCCATGGCCTGGGAGTCGGAGGAAGTAATGGCGAAGATGCCGAGGTCCTGCAGGACGTCCTCGGCGGCGATGGTCTCTGCGCGGATGCGGGAATCGGCGAACGCCACGTCCTCGGGGATGTTCGGGTTGAGGTGGTGGCAGACCATGAGCATGTCCAGATGCTCTTCGATGGTGTTCCGCGTGTACGGCAAGGTGGGGTTGGTCGACGCCGGCAAGACGTTGGGGAGTCCGGCGATCCTGATGATGTCCGGGGCGTGGCCTCCGCCGGCGCCTTCGGTGTGGAAGGTGTGGATGACCCGGCCGTCGATGGCGCGGATGGTGTCCTCCACGAAGCCGCACTCGTTGAGGGTGTCGGTGTGGATGGCCACCTGGACGTCGTATTCGTCCGCCACCTTGAGGGAGGTGTCGATGGATGAGGCGGTGGAGCCCCAGTCCTCGTGGACCTTCAGTCCGACGGCCCCGGCGCGGATCTGCTCGGCCAGCGGTTCGACGGCGGACGCGTGGCCCTTGCCGAACACCCCGATGTTGATGGGGAGGCCCTCGGCGGCCAGCAGCATCCGCTGGATGTGCCACTTTCCGGGGGTGACGGTGGTGGCCTTGGTGCCTTCGGCGGGGCCGGTACCGCCGCCCACCATGGTGGTCACGCCGCTGGTGAGGGCGGTGGGCACCTGGTCCGGGGAGATGAAGTGGATGTGGGTGTCCACGCCGCCGGCGGTAAGGATCTTCCGTTCCCCGGCGATGATTTCGGTGCTGGCCCCGATCACGATGTCCACCCCATCGGTGATCTGCGGGTTGCCGGCCTTCCCGATTTTGAAGATGTGCCCGTCCCTGAGGGCGACGTCGGCCTTGTAGATGCCGGTGTAGTCCAGGATGACTGCGTTGGTGATGACAGTGTCCGGGACGTTCTCATCCCGTCTCATCTGGCCGTTATGGCCCATGCCGTCGCGGATCACCTTGCCGCCGCCGAACACGACTTCCTCACCGTAGACGGTGAGGTCCTTCTCAATTTCGAGGAACAGTTCGGTGTCCGCCAGGCGGATGGCGTCACCCGTCGTCGGGCCGTACAAGTCCGCGTACTGCCTGCGGGGAAGGTCGAAGCTCACTGGGCGTCCTCCTTACCGGCGTCGGTGTTGGGGACGCCTGGACTGGCCGCATCGAGCGGGCCGTTCACGGCGTTGCTGAGCCCATGTACCTCGCGGCTGCCGGCGAGTTCAATCAGCCGGACGGTCTTGCTGTCCCCTGGTTCGAACCGCGCCGCGGTCCCGGCGGGGATGTCCAGCCGGCGGCCGTAGGCGGCCTGCCGGTCAAACTTGAGCGCGGGGTTCGCCTCGGCAAAGTGGAAGTGCGACCCCACCTGGACGGGACGGTCACCGGTGTTGGTGACGACGACGGCGGCCGCCTCGCGTCCGGCGTTCACCGTCACGGGTTCGGGCCGAAGGATGTATTCGCCTGGGATCATGGGCCTGCCCTATCGGATCGGATTGTGGACGGTGACGAGCTTGGTGCCATCAGGGAACGTGGCCTCGATCTGGACGTCATGGATCATTTCCGGGACACCCTCCATGACGTCCTCGCGGGTGAGGAGGGTGGTGCCGTAGCTCATGAGCTCGGCAACCGTGCGGCCGTCCCTGGCGCCCTCAATCAGTTCGTAGCTGATGACCGCCACGGCCTCGGGGAAGTTCAGTTTCAGGCCACGGGCCTGCCGGCGCCGGGCAAGATCGGCGGCCACCACAATCATAAGCTTTTCCTGCTCACGGGGCATCAGATGCATCAGTGAATCCCTTCTGCGCTGGCAACACGGCAGCATGAAGGCACCGCGGTGTTGCCAGCGTAGTCCTGGGATATTTCCTGCAGGTTTCGTGGGCCCTTCCCATCAGCTCCTCCGGCGTGTTCGCACCCTGCCGGAGGGAGGACTGCTACGGCTGATGGGCATCCAGGACATAACGCCCGGTCTTGTCCGTGGACAGGGACAGCGACGAGATGTACTGGTTTTTCCCGTCCGGCCCCCGCTCAGCAGAGAGGATCATGTCGGGGCGCTCGAATTCCAGATCCGTCACGTGGCACCGCAGCATCACATCGGAGGGGTTGCCGTCGGCATCGAGCATCGGAAGGTCGACGCCGTCATGGCTGCGGCGCAGGTAGTACCTGCCCTTGGTCAGGAGAGCCATCAGGGGTGTGGCTAAGAAGGCGATTCCCACGGAGAAGATGGGAGAGTACGGCTGGACTGTCGGCCCGAATGCGCCGAAGAACATCGCGATGGAGATTCCGGCGGAGAGCAGCATCGAGACGAACCCGACCGGGTTGATGGCGTGGAGCATGCCCCGCCGGAACTCGGGATATTTGGGGGAGATCTTGAGGACATACTTGTTGATCGCGATGTCGGTGGCGACAGTAACGATCCATGCCATGGCGCAGTTGGCGTAGAAACCCAAGATGGTGTTGAGGAACTCGAACATGTTCGTTTCCATGAGAATCAGGGCGATGGTGACGTTGACGATCACGAACACGAGCCGGCCAGGGTAGTGCTTGGTCAGGCGGGTGAAGGAATTGGTCCATGCCAGCGACCCGGAGTATGCATTGGTGACGTTTATCTTGATCTGTGAGATCACGACGAGGACGACTGCCAGAGCCATGGCGAGCCACTGCGGCATCATCTCCTTATAGACGCCAAGGAACTGGTGCACCGGTTCATTCGCCGTGCTGGCGGCCGCAGGGTCCAGGGAGGAGATCAGGTAGACGGCGATAAAGAGCCCGATCGCCTGCTTCAGCGCTCCGAAAATCACCCAGCCCGGTCCGGCAAGGATGACGGCACGCCACCAGGATCGGCTGTTTTCCGCGGTCTTGGGAGGCATGAAGCGCAGGTAATCGATCTGTTCGGCGATCTGCGCAATCAAGGAGAGGCAGACTCCGGCGGCCAACATAACGGACGCGAAACTGGTACCGCCGGAGCCGTCCGCTCCGCCGTAGTTGAAGAAGTCCTGCACAGAGCCCGGGTGGGTTGCGACCAGGTAAACGAGTGGGACGACCATCAGCAGAAGCCACAACGGAGTGGTCCACACCTGCAGCTTGGCCAGGGTGTTCATGCCGTAGATCACCAGCGGAATCACAATGATGGTGGACACCGCGTATCCGATCGCCTCCGGGACTCCAAGTCCCAGCTCGAGCCCCTGGGCCATAATCGACCCCTCGAGCGCGAAGAAAATGAACGTGAATACCGCGAAGATGACATTGGTGAGCACCGAGCCGTAGTACCCGAATCCCGATCCCCGGGTAATCAGGTCCAGGTCGATGTTGTACCTTGCGGCATAATAAGCGAGCGGGAATCCGGTGACAAAGATAATGGCTGCGGCGACGACAATTCCCAGCAGTGCGTTTGCTGTTCCGTATGCCATTCCAATGTTCGCGCCGATGGAGAAGTCGGCGAGATAGGCGATGCCGCCCAGCGCACTGGTGGCCACCACCCCGGTGCCCCATTTGCGGTAGGAACGCGGCGCGAAACGCAGTGTGTAGTCTTCCAGGCTTTCCTTGGTCGCGCTGACGGCGTCCCGCCTATTTTCCGGGCTTCCGCCCCGGCCGCCGTCGGCGCCTCGATCCAGAATTGCCGTGGCTGGGCCTTGGGGCGGCCGGCCGCTCCCTGCCGCGTGCTCAATGGGGTCTTGCATCGTCCCTGCTTTCGGTAATGGTGTACCCCGGGGCGGCTTCCTGCCTCTATGGAACACCTATCTCCGCGTCGCACAGCAACATGCCCGTCTTAGGGATGAAGCTGGCCGTCGGCGGGCCCCGGAACTCATTCCAACCAAAACTATTCGGGAGCTGTGTCTTTGCAGTCACCGTTCTGTAACGGCTGCGTTAATACTGCCTCACCGGCTCGGCACGGTTCTGAGACCGGCCAGTTGGCTGGACGGCACATGGATCCAGCCGGCGGTCAAAGCTGCGGCCGCGTGCGATCCGGGTGGGCGAGCCTGTCGGCAGAGACGTTGAGCGGGATCAGCCCGGTGTGCCGGTGACGAAGCGGTCAGTGTCCCGGTAGGCCAGCAGGCGGCGTCCCATGCCAGGACCGCGACGGCCGTTTTCCTGGTCGCCGCGGCAAGATCGATGCCCAGCGTCCTCAGGCGGCCTGCCGGTACTGAAGTGCGCCCGGAACGCCACCTGTCTCATCCAGGCCGTCGCCGCGGGCGAACGCGGCCCACAGCCGACGCATCTCACGGCCCACGGCGTCGATCTCATCCCAGGTTGCGCCCCTGAGGAGCCCGGCGGCGGCCCAGGTCTGTTGGTTTCCGAAGAGCAGCGGCAGGTCAACGGTGTGTGCGGCGCGGTAGTAGTTCCCAGGCGCACCCCAGGACAGCACGTAGCTGTACGCCTTACCGCCGGCACGGGCGTGACGGCGGGCAAACTTGCGGGCGGATCTGCCGTAGACCGCCTCCGTCACCGCCCAGTTGATGGCTTTCACGGCGGCCGCACCCAGCACCGGGACTTTGCCCAGTCGGCTGACCACGGGACTCCGTGGCAGGAACAGGCGGGCCTCGTCGGATGTGTGCCCGATCAGCACTTCGATGCCCGGGGCCGTGGCGTTCCAGGCGGCCTCAACGCGTGATTCCGGCGGCAGCGGGGCGTGCCCGTACTGCGTGCCGAACGGCATTGCCGCCATCAGCCCGTACTTCCGGGCCACCTGCGACACGCGGTCCTCAATGGCCACGACGTCCATGGCAGGGGTGTCTTCCGTGACGGCTTCGGCCGCGATGCCCATGGCACGGCTCATCTTGTGCCGGCCGCGGGTGATCCCCAGCGGTGCACTCTGGATGATGGCCCGTTGGAACAGGGACGGCGCTTCGGGCGTCGCCATGAGGTGGGCTACGGAGTCGCCGCCTGCGGACTGCCCGAACGCGGTGACACGTCCCGGGTCGCCGCCGAAGGCCGCGATGTTGCGCTGCACCCACCGGAACGCCTCCAGCTGGTCCAGCAGGCCGAGGTTCGCGGGCCGGCCTGTGCCGGTGGCCAGGTATCCGAACAGGCCCAGCCGGTAGGTCACGGAAACCACGATGACCCGGTTCTCGGACACCAGGGACTTGGCGTCAAAGATCGCCAGGTCGCCGGAGCCCGACGTGTAGGAACCGCCGTGCAGCCACACCATGACCGGGACCTGCTCGCCGGCGGCAAGCCTGGACGGAACGGTGATCGACAGGCACTGGCAGTCTTCACTTCCGGGGAGTTCGCCATACCGGGTACCCAGGACGTCGTCTAGGAACGGAACAGGGCCCTGCGGGCAGGCTGGTGCGAGGGTGGTGGCGGCAAAATCGGCGGTCCAGTCGGACGGTGCAACGGGAGGTTGGAAACGGCCCGCCGTGGCGTAGGGGATCCCGGTGGCGCGGAGCACGTCACCGTCCCGCCACCCGGTGATCGGGCCGCACGGAGGATTAAACGAAGGCTCGGAACTCACAGGGCAACGATCCCACAGATTCCTTCGGAGTTTTTGTCCAGATATCGTGCCTTTGCCGCTGCTGAAGCCCCGATATCTGGACAAAAACTCACAGATGACGACGGCGGGTGCCGGGCTCTTGCGAACCCGGCTCCCACCGTCGGCTGGGCCCACGCCGTCAGGGTTCCCTGACCGAGCGAAGCGAGGTGAGGGAGACGGTGGGGACTAGTGGGCTGCCGGCACGTAACGCTTGATGGAGGCTTCCAGTTCGGCCTCGGCGGCGGCGCGGTCGCCCCAGCCCTCAGCCTTGACCCACTTGCCCGGCTCCAGGTCCTTGTAACGGGTGAAGAAGTGCTCGATTTCCTTGATCAGGAATTCGCTGACATCGCTGATTTCCTGGATGTGGTCAAAACGGGCGTCAACAGGGACGCACAGGACCTTGGCGTCTCCGCCGCCGTCGTCGGTCATGTTGAAAACGCCGATGGGGCGCGACTCAACGATGACGCCGGGGTGCAGATCGAAGTCCTGCAGGAGCACCAGTGCGTCCAGCGGGTCGCCGTCTTCGCCCAAGGTGTCCTCGAAGAATCCGTAGTGCGTGGGGTACTGCATGGAGGTGAAGAGGACGCGGTCCAGGCGGACGCGGCCGGTCTCGTGGTCAACTTCGTACTTGACTCGTGATCCCTTGGGGATCTCGATGGTCACGTCATGCTTCATGGAATGCTCCTCGGCAATTGCAGGGGGTTCGCGGCACAGGAGACGAACAACAAAAAGGAGTGTCCGTGCCGCCGACTACTATTGAGGATATAGCGAGAGGCCCAGGTTTCAGGAACTTGCGGGGAAATTTCAGGACTTGAGGACCAGCACCAGCATGAAGGAATCATCGGGCCCCGGCGCGTTCCGGCGCACCGTCCAGCGCGGGCTGCGTGCCTGGCCCACCGCCCTGCTTGTGGCCGTGATCGTCATCCTGGCACTGCCGGCCGCGTGGCTGGTTTCCCCTGCTTTCGTCGGTCCGGCACCAGTGGCGACGCCCGTGGTGCCTGCCTGGCAGCAGCTCCCGGCGACGCTTTCCGCCCGGCAGGGCCTGTCTCCGCTCTCGGAGTCGGCGTCCGTGCCGCTGCCCTCCGCCGTCGCCGCGCAGTTGGATGCCTTGTTAACCCCCGACGGCGACGGCAGCTTCACAGGGCTGGTCCAGGATGCGCTCACTGGCCAGGTCCTGTTTGATCGCGGCGGTTCGGAGAGCCGGATCCCCGCCTCCAATATGAAGCTGCTCACCGCGGTGGCCGCCCTCCGGGCAATCGGGCCGGACCACCGTTTCAGTACCAAAGTTCTGGCCGGTGCAGATGCCAACGATGTGGTGCTGACCGGCGGCGGCGACGTCCTCTTGGGCGCCGGGGAATCCGCGCCCAACGAGGTAATGAGCCACGCCGGGCTCGCCACCCTTGCCACCGCCACCGTGAACGCGCTCCAAGCTACAGGAACAACTGGCGAGCTGAAGGTCCTGGTGGACGATTCCCTGTTCAGCGGCCCCGCCCTGAACCCCGCCTGGGCTGAGGGGGACGTTGCGGCGGGCGAGGTGGCCCCGCTGTACCCGCTGGCGTTGAACTCGGCGCGCTTTGACCCGGCGGTGACCACCGGCCCGCGCCCCCAGGACTCAGCCCTCACCGCCGCGGAGGCGTTTGCCGCGCAGCTCAAGGCGGCAGGTGCAGCTGCGGGACTCACGGTAGCGGCCGGCGTCGAGCGTTACACCGCGCCTTCGGGCGATGGGCCTCCCGCAGAGGAGCCGGCGGTCCTGGCCGAGGTCCAGTCCGGCACGGTCGGCCAGCAGGTGGACCTGATGCTGCAGACCTCTGACAACTACCTGGCAGAGGTCCTGGGTCGGATGGCAGCGGCGGCTGCGGGGGAGCCCGCCAGTAACGACGGCGCCACCGTGGCAGTCCGCGCACAACTCGCGGACCTGGGGATCCCCACGGACACCATGCGGGTCGCGGACGTGTCCGGGCTGGCGCTGGCCAACCAGGTCTCTGCCCGCCAGTTCGTGGAAGTGGTGGGTGCCATCGCCACCGGGACCGATACCCGTTTGCGGGCTGCGCTGGATGGATTTCCGGTAGCGGGGCTGACCGGAACACTGGGCACCCGCTTTGGGGATGACGCCACTGCCCGCGGTGCCGGCCTGGTGCGGGCCAAGACCGGGACCCTGAACTCCGTGATCGCACTCAGCGGCTACGTGGTGGACGCAGACGGGCGGCTCCTGGTCTTCTCCTTCATAGGCAACGGTCTGGCGCCTGGCGCGGCCGGGAACCCGGAAGCCCTGGACCGGGCCGCCACGGCGCTCGCCGGCTGCGGCTGTCGCTAGGAATATCATCACGACGGCGGCGACCGCCGATCTCCAGCCACTGCGGGGCCCGGGGGACAGGGGAGCGATGGGGCGGTACGGGATCATGGGGTTCTCCTGGATGCGGACGGTTCGGCTGTCACTACTGTGCCCGCGCTTGTTAGCAGGGCGCTTTCGGCATCCTGTGCGCCAGCTGTGCCAGGCGGCCGTTCGCCGGTCAGCGAACTTAAGGACCATCCGCCGTCGGCTGTGATGTGATGGGGACTATGGAGTCCACTGCACGTGATTCGTCAGCCCCGGTATCATCCAGCCCGGCCCAGGCCCTGATCAACTGGGACTTGGCCGCGTCCACGGCGGCCCGGCTGGCCTCCGCGGGGCCAACACTCAACTCGGCGGAAATCGGCGAAGCTGTGGACAGCCTGCGCCGCCTCGCGGACGCCTCGGTTCCGCACGTCCACGAGATCACGGGCCTCGAAGCCGCACGGGACCTCCGCGACTCCTCTGTTCTGGTGGTGGACCGGGCCAATTGGGCCAAGGCCAACACACAGAGCTTCGCCGTGATGCTCAAACCCGCCATGGAAAAAATGCTCGAAAGCCGCCGCGGCAACGTCAGCCCGGCGGTGGCCAGCGTTAGCGGCGCCATCACGGGCAGCCAACTCGGCGCTGTCCTGGCGTTCCTGTCCAGCAAGGTCCTGGGCCAGTACGATCCGTTCGCGGCGCTCGCCGAAGGTTCCAAAGCGCCTGCCGCCGGCCGGCTGCTGCTGGTGGCGCCCAACATCGTGGCGGTGGAGCGGGAGCTCAACGTCACGCCGGAGGATTTCAGGCTCTGGGTCTGCCTGCACGAACAGACGCACCGTGTGCAGTTCGCGGCCGCGCCGTGGCTCCGCCACCACATGCTTTCCGAGATCGACAACCTCAGCGGGCACCTGCTGGGCAACGTTGATTCGCTGATGGAGCGTGCGTCCGCGGCCGCGCGTTCCCTCAAGGACCGGACCGCCACAGGAAATACTCCCGGCCGCGGCGCCATCCTGGACCTGCTGCAGAACCCCGAGGAGAAGGCGTCCCTGTCCCACCTGACGGCGGTGATGAGCCTGCTGGAGGGCCACGCCAACGTGGTGATGGACGCGGTCGACGCCAGCATCGTCCCGTCCGTCAGGACCATCCGGCAGCGCTTCACCGACCGTGGCAAGGACCGCGGCGTGATGGAGAAATTCATCCGCAGCCTCCTGGGCCTGGACGCGAAGATGCGCCAGTATTCCGATGGCGCCAAGTTTGTCCGCGCCGTAGTGGAGGTGGCCGGGATGGAGGGCTTCAACCGGGTGTGGGAATCCGCGGACAACCTTCCCACCGAGCCTGAAATCCACGACGCCAAGCTGTGGCTTGACCGGATGGGCCGGTAGGTGCCGCACGCCCCAAAAGTGCCGGACGCCCGCACGGCTTCAAGCGGACGACGACGGCCCGGCCGGCTCGCGCCCGTCGTCGGCAAGGCGCGCAAAATGGTCCAGAACGCCCTGGCGGACGCCGGCTATCCGGCGCACGTGCTGGTGGCCTGCAGTGGTGGCCCGGATTCGATGGCCCTCGCGGCGGTGGCAGCCTATTTTGCCCGCCGCGGCCACGTTGACGGGCACCCTCTGACGGTCGGCGCCGTGGTGGTTGACCACCAGCTGCAGGAGGGCTCGGCCCAAGTGGCTGGCGCCGCCGTCCAGGCACTGAAGGAACTTGGCCTCTCCCCGGTGGACCTCCGGACCGTTAACGTCGCCAGTACCGGGATGGGCCCGGAGGCCGCCGCCCGGGATGCCCGCCACGGAGCACTGGAGGCTGCGGCCAAGGAGCACGGGGCCGGCGCTATCCTGCTTGGCCACACTCTGGACGACCAAGCCGAACAGGTCCTGCTGGGTCTTGCCCGCGGCTCCGGCACGCGCTCGCTGGCTGGCATGCGGCCTGCCCGTGGCCTGTTGCTCCGGCCGTTTCTGGGGCTGCGCCGAGCGGATACCCTGGAGATCTGCGACGTCGAGGACCTCGAGCCCTGGCATGACCCCAGCAATTCCGACCCGTCGTTTGCCCGCTCCCGGACCCGGGTGGAAGTGCTGCCGCTGCTGGAGGAAAAGCTCGGGCCCGGCGTGGCGGAATCGCTCGCCCGGACGGCGTCCATCCTGCAGCAGGACGCCGACTATCTGGAGGACGTGGCAGATCGCACATTTGCCGAGTTGGCCGAGCGGTCCGGACTGGAGATCAGCCTCCCGGAGGAGGCTCTGGGGGAACTTTCCCCGGCCATCAGGTTCCGGGTCATCGCCAAGGCAGCGGCCGACGTCGGGGGCCAACAGCCCAGCTACCAGCGCCTTCTGGCGGCGGAAGCGCTGCTGCGGCGGCATGGTTCCGCCGGTCCCGTGGAGCTGCCTGGCGGGGTGAGCGTGTACCGGCTCTCCCTCGCCGAGTTGGCCCAGCGGGACGCGGCGGAAAGACGGCCCGGGACCCCAAACGGGCCCGGCGGCGGCGCCCGCGTTCCCCGCGAAGCGGCCCGCTGTGGGAAGCTAGTATTCCGGCCTCAAAAACCGCCCCAAGAATAGTCGCACCCAGCATCTACACAGGAGCCATTGGTGGATTCAAACGACGTCCAGGCAGACCTCAAGCACGTTCTCTACACCAAGGAACAAATCCAACAGCGGATCGGCGAGCTCGCTGCGCAGATCGACAAGGACTACGAAGGCCGCGAAATCCTTCTGGTCGGTGTGCTCAAGGGTGCTGTGATGGTCATGGCTGACATCGCCCGCGCGCTCCACAGCCACGTTTCGATGGACTGGATGGCAGTGTCGTCCTACGGCTCCGGTACCCAGTCCTCGGGTGTTGTCCGGATCCTCAAGGACCTGGACACGGACCTGATGGGCAAGGATGTCCTGATCGTCGAAGACATCATCGATTCCGGCCTGACCCTGTCCTGGCTCAAGACCAACCTGGAATCCCGCGGCACCGCATCTGTGGAGATCTGCACCGCCTTCCGCAAGCCCACGGCCGCCAAGGTGGAGATCGACGTCAAGTACGTCGGCTACGACATCCCCAACGAGTTCGTGGTGGGCTACGGCCTGGATTACGCCGAGAGGTACCGCAACCTGGACTTCGTGGGCACCCTCGCCCCGCACGTTTACGAGTAACAGTTCCCGCCGAGATGGCTTTTCACGGCAGTCCCACGACTGAACACTGCCGTGAAATGCCATCTCGCTGCATTTAAGCGATCGGGGGAAGAGGAGCTGAGCAACAAGAATATTGGCATCAAGGACGTCGCCGTCGCCGCCGGAGTGTCCGTCACCACCGTCTCGCACGTCCTGAATGATGTCTCGTACGCGCGGATAAGCACCGAAACCCGGGCAAGGGTGAAGTCTGCAGCGGCGCAGCTCGGCTATGGCCCCAACCGCCTGGCCCAGGCGCTCCGCACGCAGCGCACGGGATTGCTTGGCTTGGTCAGTGAGGACATCGCCACCATGCCCCATGCGGGCAGGATCATACTTGGCGCAGACGACGCCGCACGTGCCCGCGGCTATAATCTCATGATCGTCAACACTTCCATTTCGGCCAGCCCTGGATCCCGGAACGCAGACGTTGAGGCGCTTCTGGAGCGCCGGGTGGACGGCATCCTGTGCGCCCCCAAGTACCACCGCATTCTGGATGTTCCCGGCAACCTCGGTACCGTCCCGGCGGTCTTGGTAAACGCGGTCAGCAGCGGGTCATCCATCGCCGCCGTTGTCCCCGACGAAGAAGGCGGGGCCAAAACGGCGGTCACAGCCCTGCTGGCCGCCGGTCACACACGCATCGGCTTTCTGAACAGCACGGATGACGCGCCTTTCAGCCGCGGCCGCCTCCGCGGATTTGCGGATACCTTATGGGAGGCAGGGCTCGACGGCGGTACCGCGCCCGTTCAAACCGGACCAGCCGAAGTGCAGGGCGGCTACGAGGCGGCGCTCAGGATGCTGCAGCTCACCAAACCTCCCACCGGCATCTTTTGCTATAACGACAGGATGGCCATGGGCGCCTACCGGGCCGCGGCCGAGGTGGGGCTTTCCATCCCCGCTGACCTGTCCATTGTGGGCTTCGATGATCAGGAGCTCATCGCCGGCAACCTCTATCCGGGCCTCACCACGGTGGCTCTGCCGCACTACGAAATGGGTGCCTGGGCCACAGGCACGCTGATTGACGCCATCGAGGGCAAAGCCAATCTGGCCGGACTCGCGCCGCATCCCACGGTTCTGGACTGCCCGCTCGTGACCCGGGGATCTGTGGGACCGCCGCCGGATCCCGCTACGCCCAGAGGGAACTTTTGAGCAGTACCGTGCGTGAATTACTCCGAACGGTGTATAGCTAGTAGCTGATGCAGCACCACACGCGCGCAGACCCACTCGCCGTGCAGCACTACCAGAAGGGACGGGGCCAGCCCCCGAACAGATGAAAGCTAAGAGTTTCTTCAAGGGCCCGGGCATCTGGATCGTTGTTGTGATCGCCATGCTTCTCGTGGCCTTTGCAACACTGGCTCCCGGTGGTGCGGCACGGATCGACACGGACAAGGGCCTTGAGCTCCTCGCCGACAGCGGCAAGGTTGAGCAGGCAAGGATCTTCGACGGTGAAAACCGCGTTGACCTGACCCTCAAGGACAACCTGGACCTCAACGGGCAGGACAAGGGCAAGAGCGTCCAGTTCTTCTTTGTCGACGCCCGCGCCGCCGACGTCGTCAAGGCCGTCACTAACGCCAAGCCCGCGAACGGCTACACGGACCAGCCGATCGAAAGCAACTGGTTCTCCGGCCTGCTCTCGCTGCTCATCCCTGTCATCCTGCTTGGTGCGCTGTTCTGGTTCCTGATGACCCGGATGCAGGGCGGCGGTTCGAAGATCATGCAGTTCGGCAAGTCCAAGGCCAAGATGGTCAACAAGGACATGCCACAGGTGACCTTCATTGACGTTGCCGGTGCGGACGAGGCAGTGGAGGAGCTCCAGGAAATCAAGGAGTTCCTGCAGGAACCGGCCAAGTTCCAGGCCGTGGGCGCCAAGATCCCCAAGGGCGTGCTGCTCTACGGCGCCCCGGGAACCGGCAAGACCCTTCTGGCCCGTGCCGTCGCCGGCGAAGCCGGCGTGCCGTTCTTCTCCATCTCCGGCTCTGACTTCGTGGAAATGTTTGTCGGCGTGGGCGCGTCCCGTGTCCGCGACCTCTTTGAGCAGGCCAAGGCCAACTCTCCAGCCATCATCTTCGTGGACGAGATCGACGCCGTCGGCCGGCACCGCGGCGCCGGCATCGGCGGCGGCAATGACGAACGCGAGCAGACCCTTAACCAGCTCCTGGTGGAGATGGACGG
The DNA here is from genome assembly GCF_050156205.1 of Pseudarthrobacter sp. Y6. Lineage (NCBI taxonomy): Bacteria > Bacillati > Actinomycetota > Actinomycetes > Micrococcales > Micrococcaceae > Pseudarthrobacter > Pseudarthrobacter sp. Y6. The sequence goes on from NZ_CP189574.1 coordinate 483,178, forward strand.
CTTCGACGTCAAAACCAACGTCATTCTGATTGCCGCCACCAACCGCCCCGACGTCCTGGACCCCGCACTGTTGCGTCCGGGCCGTTTTGACCGCCAGATCTCGGTGGACGCCCCGGACCTGATCGGCCGCGACCAGATCCTGCAGGTGCACGCCAAGGGCAAGCCGATGGCCCCGGGTGTTGACCTTAAGGCCGTAGCCAAGAAGACTCCCGGCTACACGGGCGCCGACCTCGCCAACGTGCTCAACGAGGCCGCGCTGCTGACGGCCCGCTCCAACGCCAACCTCATCGACGACCGCGCCCTGGACGAGGCCATCGACCGCGTCATGGCCGGCCCGCAGAAGCGCAGCCGCGTAATGAAGGAACACGAGCGCAAAATCACCGCGTACCACGAAGGCGGACATGCCCTGGTGGCGGCTGCCCTGCGGAACTCCGCGCCGGTCACCAAGATCACCATCCTGCCCCGCGGCCGCGCCCTGGGTTACACCATGGTGGTCCCGGAGGACGACAAGTACTCCATCACCCGCAACGAATTGCTGGACCAGATGGCCTACGCGATGGGCGGCCGCGTGGCGGAGGAGATCGTCTTCCATGACCCCTCCACCGGAGCCTCCAATGACATCGAAAAGGCCACCTCCACGGCCCGCAAGATGGTCACCGAGTACGGCATGAGCGAACGCGTCGGCGCCGTACGCCTGGGCCAGGGCGGCGGCGAACCCTTCCTGGGACGCGACGCGGGCCACGAGCGCAACTACTCGGACCAGATCGCCTACGTGGTGGATGAGGAAGTGCGCCGCCTGATCGACCAGGCGCATGACGAGGCCTACGCCATCCTTACCGAAAACCGCGATGTCCTGGACCAGCTGGCCCTGGAACTCCTGGAGCGGGAGACCCTCAACCAGGCCGAGATCGCGCACATCTTCACGGACATCCGCAAGCATGACTTCCGCGAGGTGTGGCTGTCCAAGGAGACCCGTCCGGTCCAGAAGGCCGGCCCCGTGGAATCCCGCCTGGAGAAATCTGAGCGCGAAGCCCAGGAGGAAGCCAAGCAGGCCCGCCTCGAGGAACCGCTGGACGCGCAGCCGCTGCACCCGCAGGGTGTCCCGGACGACGCCCCGTTCCAGGGCGGCATCCCCGACTCGGGGCCTGACGGCATGCACGGCTAAGCTTTCTTCTGTGACTCACTTCGACGACGACGACGCCCCCGCCTCCGCCGGACACCCGGCGGAGGACGGATCCCACCACAAAAAGCACGAGAAGGTTGACCGGCCCAGGATTGAGGCGGCGGTCCGTGAAATCCTCCTGGCCATCGGCGAGGACCCGGACCGCGGCGGCCTTGTGGACACCCCCAGGCGGGTAGCCAAGGCCTACGCCGAGGTGTTCGCGGGACTGCACCACGATCCCGCAGACGTCCTCTCCACCACCTTCGACCTGGACCACGAAGAACTGGTCCTGGTTAAGGACATCCCGTTCTACTCAACGTGCGAGCACCACCTGGTGCCGTTCCACGGGGTTGCCCACGTCGGCTACATCCCCTCCCACGACGGCAAAGTGACAGGCCTGAGCAAGCTGGCACGCCTCGTGGACATCTATGCCCTGCGTCCCCAGGTGCAGGAGCGGCTCACCACCCAGATCGTCGAAGCAATGGTCAGCCACCTCAAGCCGCGTGGCGCGATCGTCGTTGTCGAATGCGAACACATGTGCATGTCCATGCGCGGTGTCCGCAAGCCCGGAGCAAAGACCGTCACCAGCGCGGTCCGCGGGCAGCTTCATGACCCGGCCACCCGTGCCGAAGCCATGAGCCTCATCCTCGGAAGGTAAGTAACAGACCATGGACTCACTAGCTGCAGCCCCGGGAACCGGGCCCGCGACATCTCCGCTGCCCATCCTGCGCAAACCGCGCCCTGCCGCGAAATTCGCGGACCTGCCCACCGGCCGCACCCTGGTCATGGGCGTCCTGAACGTCACCCCGGACTCCTTCAGCGACGGCGGAAAGCACGCGACGGCGGACACCGCCATCGCGGCCGGCCTGCGGATGTTCTACGCCGGAGCGGACATCATCGACGTCGGCGGCGAATCGACGCGCCCCGACGCGGAGGACGTCAGCCCGGAGGAAGAGCAGCGCCGGGTGATCCCCGTCATCGAAGCCCTGGTCAAAGCGGGCGCCCTAGTCAGTATCGACACCACCCACGCCTCCACGGCCGCCGCTGCCCTGAAGGTCGGCGCCGCCATCATCAACGACGTTTCCGGGCTGACCATCGAACCTGAGATGGCCGAGCTCGTAGCCGCGTCCAAAGTGCCGTATGTCCTCACGCACCGCCGCGGCGACGCCCGCACCATGAACTCCCTCGCCGAATACCAGGACGTGGCCGGCGAAGTGGTGGCAGAACTGGCTGGCGTCCGCGACAAGCTCTACGCAGCCGGGGTGAGCAAAGAGCAGATCATCGTTGACCCGGGTCTGGGCTTCGCCAAGAACGACGCCCAGAACTGGGAGCTCCTGCAGCACCTGGACCAGCTGGACAGCCTGGGGCACAAGATCCTGGTGGCTGCCTCCCGCAAGCGTTTCCTGGGCACACTCCTTACAGTCGCCGGCAAGTCCGCCGCCCCGGAGGAACGCGACGACGCCACGGCCGCCATCACCGCGATCAGCGCGTTCCGCGGGGCCTGGGCCGTCCGTGTGCACGACGTCGGTCCAAGCCTTGACGCCGTCAAGGTGGCCGCGCGGATGGCCGCCGCCCCTACCACCACCTAGGCCGGGCACCCATGGACAGGATCACGCTGAGCGGTGTCACCGCCGTCGGCCATCACGGAGTCTTCGATTTCGAGCGCCGTGAGGGCCAGCCGTTTGTGGTGGACGCCGTGCTGCATCTGGACTTCGCCAAAGCCGCAGTATCCGATGACGTCCGGGACACCGCCCACTACGGCGAAGTGGCTGAGCGGATCAAGGATTGGATCACGGGGGAGCCGCTGAACCTGATCGAGGCCCTGGCCGTCCGGATCGCCGATGGCCTGCTCGCAGAATTCACCATCCAGGCCGTGGACATCACCGTCCACAAACCCAAGGCACCCATCGAGGTGCCCTTCGGGGATGTGGCTGTCAGCGTGCACCGGGAGAGAACATGAGCGGCGGGTACACCAAAGCCGTCCTGGCCCTCGGTAGCAACCTGGGCGAGCGGAACGACACCCTGTCCGAAGCCGTTGCTGACCTGGTGGACCCGCCGGAGGTGCGCCTGCAGGCCGTTTCCCCGGTGGTGCAGACCAAAGCCGTTGGCGGCCCGGCCGGCCAGCCCGACTTCCTGAACATGGTCATCACCGTGGAAACCACGCTGTCCCCGGCGGAACTGCTCAAGCACTGCCAGGCGGTGGAAAACAAGCACCTCCGCGTGCGTGAAGTGCGCTGGGGGCCCCGGACGCTCGACGTCGACATCATCACCTACGGCGACCTCACCAGTGACGACCCGGTGCTGACCCTGCCGCACCCGCGTGCAGCCGAACGCGCCTTTGTGCTGTATCCGTGGTCGCTCATCGACCCGGCGGCCACCCTGGGCGGGGAACGCATCAGCGAGCTGGCTGCCCGCGCCGCCGACTTTGACGACCTCGCCCCGTTCGACGGTTTCGGCGACTACGACGGCGCCCCGACAGCCGGGGCGGTCGAGTAACCAGTGAAGCCCATCAACCCTGTCCGCCTGCTGCTGATCGGCCTGGTCCTGACCGTGGCGGGCTGGTCGGCCACCGTGGTGACCACACGCTACAGCATGGCCACGCCGGTTCTTCCGGCCACCGCGCTGGCCACCATGGGCGTGATTGTTGCCATCACGCTGGTTCTTGGCATCCGCGTGCTCCGGTGGCGCAACAGCACCAAACGCAAGAAGGCGCTGGACCCCATCCTTGCCGCCAGGACCCTGGTGCTTGCCCAGGCCTGCGCCTACGCGGGCACCGTCCTGCTGGGCTGGCACGTGGGGATCTTCGTGGACCAGCTGCGCATCTGGAACCTGCGCAGTGACCAGGGCATCACCTGGGTGGCAATCGCGATCGCTGCTGGCGGTTTGGTGATGATCGTCGTCGGCCTGCTGGTGGAGCGGTTCTGCAAGATCCCGCCCGAGGACAGCGATGCAACGCCCGGTGACGGGAAACCCGGCCGCGGGGTAGTCGGCGAAGCCACAGGGGAAGGCGAATATGCGTACAGAGGCGATTGATCCACCGGGCATTTCATGGCAGCGGGTGTCCCCGAAATACGTCACGGTGCGGCTTGTGCAGTGGGCCATCGGGAACCTGGTCACGGTGATCGTCCTGGCTCTGCCCCTCGTCTTTGTCCTGCTCGGCTGGTGGCAGTGGCCGCCGCTGTGGCTGGCCGTCACCGTCCCGGCGGTGACTCTGGTCCTGGCCATCTGGCGGCTGGTGCTGATCCCGCGCCAGGTGCGCGCCATCGGCTACGCCGAGCGTGACGATGACCTGCTGGTCCGGGACGGCATTTTCTTCCAACGGACCATGGCGGTTCCCTACGGCCGCATGCAGTACGTGGACATCGGGGTGGGCCCGGTGGAACGCGGGTTGGGACTCTGCACGCTTAAACTCCACACCGCCTCACCCGGAACCAACGCCACCATCCCCGGCCTGCCCGCTGCGGAGGGGGCACGCCTGCGCGAGCAGCTCGCCGCCCGCGGCGAAGCGAGGCTGGCGGGGCTGTGACGGCTAACGTTCCGGAGGCCGGCGCTCCGAGTGCGGTTCCGGTAGCGCCCGACGGCGAGTGGCTGCGTGTGCACCCGGCGTCCCCATTTGTGCGCGGCTGGGTGGCGCTGGCCGCCATTGGTTTCTTCTTTGGACGGGACATTTTCGAGCGGTTGCTGCAGGGCCGTCCGATCTCCGGGGAGGACCTCGCGGGCCGGGCACCGTGGCTGGTCGCCGGCGGCGGCATCGTGTTGGTGGTGACCGTGCTGGGCTTCATCCTGACCTGGTACTTCACCAAGTACCAGGTCTCCGAAGGGTACGTCAGGGTCAACTCCGGCTTCCTCTTCCGCCAGCAGCGGCAGGCCCGGCTGGACCGCGTCCAGGCCATCGACATCGTGCAGCCCCTCGTGGCCAGGATCTTCGGCCTGGCCGAACTCAAGTTTGAGGTGGCCGACGCCGGCGAATCGGCCGTCAAACTGGCTTACCTGCGGATGGACGAGGCCCGCCAGCTCCGGGCCACCATCCTGGCGCGGGCCGCAGGCGTGGTCCCGGACCCGGCCCGGCCGCAGGAGGCCGCACCCGAGGCGCCCGAATATCCGGTCCTGTCCGTGCCGCCGTCGCGCCTTATCGGTTCGCTGCTCCTCAGCGAGCAGAGCTTCTTTGTGGTGGTGGGCGGCATTGCCTCCGTGATCCTGTCCGCCGTGACGGAAAACCGCGGCTTCTTCTTCTACCTGATCCCGGCGGTGCTGGGTCTTGCAGCCAGCTACTGGGGCTCCTTTAACAAGGGCTACAACTTCACCGCGGCCATTTCGCCGGACGGGATCCGGCTCCGGTATGGACTGTTGGACACGCAGGCGCAGACGCTCCCGCCGGGCAGGATCCAGGCGCTGAAAGTGGCTCAGTCCCCGCTGTGGCGGATCTTCGGCTGGTACCGGATCCAGGTCAACGTGGCCGGGTACGGCGCGGCCGGCAGCAACGGCGAGACGGCGTCCCGGACCACGCTGCTGCCCGTGGGCAAGCTGCCCGACGTGATGAGCATGCTCGCACTCGTTCTGCTGGACCCTGGCACACCGGAGCCCGGAAAGGTCATCGCGGCGGGGCTCTCGGGGTTGAATTCCGACGGCGGTTTTGTCACCACGCCGCGCCGCGGCAGGTTCCTGGCGCCGCTGGGCTGGCGCCGCAACGGCTTCGCCACCACTGGCACCGCCCTGCTGATCCGCTCGGGCCGATGGTGGCGGGAACTGGTGATGGTCCCGCACCAGCGCACCCAGTCAATGGCACTGCACCAGGGTCCGCTCGCACGGCGGTTCGGCGTGGCAGACGTTGTCCTGCACACCACGGCGGGGCCGGTCTCGCCGCGGCTCACCCAGGCCGGACTTGACGAGGCCCGTGCCCTTTTTGATGCACAGTCCGCCCGCGCCCGGCTCGCCCGCAAGCGGCAGACCAGCGAACAATGGCTGGCGCAGGTGGCTCCGGTGGTTGAGCCCGCCCCGGTGGTTGATCCTGTCGAAACCCCGGAAGCCCCGGTGGTTGAGCCGGTCGATACCCCCGCGCCGCAACAAACTCTCCAACAGGAAGGCCCGCAACGTGGCTAAGCCCGGGCGCCTTGGCGTCGGAATCATTGGTGCCGGGAAAGTGGGCGCCGTCCTTGGTGCCGCGTTGCGCTCGGCCGAGCACGCCGTCGTCGGGGTTTCCGCGGTGTCCGAGGCCAGCCGTGAACGGGCAGAGACGCTGCTGCCGGGCGTGCCCATCCTGGAGATCCCGGAGATTGTGGAACGGTCCGAACTGGTGCTCCTGGCCGTGCCCGACGACGCCTTGGCCGGGCTGGTGGACGGCCTCGCCAAACTCGGAGCGTGGCAGCCCGGACAGATCGTGGCGCACACCTCAGGAAGATTCGGCGTCGGGGTGCTCCGCCCGGTGCGCGCCGCCGGAGCCATCCCCCTTGCACTGCACCCCGCCATGACGTTCACGGGCATGAGCCTGGACCTGACGCGCCTTTTGGACTGCACTTTCGGCGTTACCGCAGATGCCGCGATGCTGCCCATCGCGCAGGCGCTGGTGGTGGAGATGGGCGCCGAACCCGTGGCCATCGCCGAGGGGGACCGGACCCTTTACCACGCGGCCCTTGCCCATGGCTCGAACCATATGGTCACCCTGGTTGCGCAGGCCTCCGAGTTGCTCCGCGACGTGGGCGTGGACGCGCCGGAACGGATGCTGGGCCCTCTGCTGCGTGCCACGCTGGAGAACGCGCTCGCCTCCGGCGAATCGGCGCTGACCGGGCCGGTGGCCCGCGGCGACGTGGGGACAGTGGCGGCACACGCCGAAGCGTTGCGGGAGTACGACGCCGGTGCGCACGGCGATGTACTCGAGGCTTACCTCGCCATGGCCCGAGCCACAGCACGGCGGGCAAGCAGCCGGGGGCTGCTCAAAACGGATCAATTGGGGGCCCTCCGCGCGGCCCTGGACGGGGGAGACTGACATGCCCACGCAACTGGTGACAACTGCCGCAGAGCTCCGGGAGGCGAGTGCCCGGCTGCTGGTGCAGAAGGGGGGCAGTTCCCAGGGACTGGTGCCCACCATGGGCGCGCTGCACGAAGGGCACGCCCGGCTGGCGCGCACCGCCGTCGAACAGAACGACGTAGTGGTGGCGTCCATCTTCGTGAACCCGCTGCAGTTCGGCGACACGGTGGACCTGGACCGGTACCCGCGCATGCTTGACGCCGATCTTGCCCTGCTGGAAGAACAGGGCGTGGACCTGGTCTTCGCACCGCCGGTGGAAGAGGTCTATCCCGGCGGCGAGCCGTTGGTCCGCGTGACCGCCGGATCCTTGGGGGAGAAGTGGGAAGGTGCCTCACGGCCAGGCCATTTCGACGGGGCCCTCACCGTGGTTGCCAAGCTGCTGCACTACGGCATCCCGGGTTCAGGGCTGCCCGCCGCCGGGGCCTTCGTCTCCGGCACCGGGGGGGGATTGCCGGCCTACCGGGCGTATTTCGGGCAAAAGGACGCCCAGCAGCTGGCGTTGGTGCGCCGGATGGTGTCGGACCTGAACTTCCCCGTCGAAATTGTTGCCGTGCCTACAGTCCGGTCTGCCGACGGACTGGCCCTGTCCAGCCGCAACCGCTTCCTGTCCGCGGAGGAGCGCGAGGCCGCCCTGGTGTTGTCGCGGGCCCTGCGGCTCCTGGCGGAGCGGGCAACCGCCCACCAGCCGCTGGACCTCGAATCGGCCCAGGCCATGGTGGAATCCCAGCCATTGGTGGGACTGGACTACTTCGACGTGGTGGATCCCCGCACCCTTGAGCCGGTGGCCGAAAACTGCCGGAAAGTCCCGTTCCGCGGCGAAGGCCTGGCTATCATCGCGGCCAAGGTGGGGACGGTCCGGCTGATCGATAACGTGCCGCTGAGCAGCTGATATGTAGCGTCCGGTTCGTGGCACGCAAGCGGTTCGTGGCACGCAAGGCCTCGGATCTTTGTTCGTCGTTCTGTGCATGGGCTGTGCTGAAATTGTTGCCCCTGCCCCTGCCCCTGCCCCTGCCCCTGCCCCTGCCCCTGCCCCTGCCCCTGGCATCGCCTTATTTCGGCGTACTCTCCGGAGGACCGATCCGATGATCCGCACAGTAGATGACGGGCTGTCTTATCTCGTCAAAGTGAATGACGCGTCCGTCTTGGACGTCTATTTGAACTCGGCCGTGGACTTGGCCCGCTCGTTTGCAGCCAACACCGGCCTGTGCGGGATTCTGGGGACCCACCACGCACACGACACCTACACCGTTGTGGTCAGCGAGGCCGTACCTTTCGGAGAGACCCAAAATCGTCGCCTCCGTCCTGGCGGACAAATCCCCGGAACTGTCCGAGATCAAATGGCGTCTGCGCGGCTGCCTGGCCGCCCATCCGGGGTCGCCGGAACAGGCTCAACTGGCCCACCTGATGGCAACCTCAGAAATGGTGAATGCCTTCGGTGAGGAACGACCGCCCCATGGCGGTACCGGATAGTCGGTGGATTCGCGGCAATGCGTATCCTCGAGGTGACGACTCCGCCGTCCCGTCAGCCTGCAGCCGGTTCCTTTCACAGCGGGATGAATGAGGGATCAGAGGCTCACCATGGACATTGCACCCTGCTTGGGCGCGGGCATGTGACCGCCGGGCGCCTTGTGGACCGCAGCCTTACGTTGTAACGCCCCCGCGTTGTTATCCGGGCGCGGGGCGCAGGAACGTGTTGCTCTACTGCACTGACTAGCCCTGCAGGTCGCGGTTGAGCATCAGCTGCTGCAGGAGCGCACGTTCGGGCCTTCCAGGGTTCCGGGCCACGCAGCGGCGCAATCGGGCCCGGGCCAGCTCCTCGCCGGGAGCCGTTCCGCGGAGCACTTCATCAATGATTTCCTGCGCCTGCCACCTCAGGGATTCCCGCGCGAAATGCCGGACCTCGGCGGACGCTGCAGTACTTTCCATCCACGGGTCATAGTCATCACACGGGATAAAACCGTAGGTTCGCTCTGCTGACATCGGGGCCTCCTTGCACCAAGCCGACGGGGCACTCGGGGAGGGTCCTGTCGGCGTCATAAGCGTCTGGGAAAACATTACCGTGAGTAAGACCGGTCTGTCTGCCCTCGGGGTAAAGTATTCTTACGATGATTTTCGATGCAGACCACAGTGCCGAACCCGCGCTGGCTCATGCGGATTTCCCCGCCGAGGCGGCAGTTGTCTCTGCCGATTCCCGGGGCCGGATCCTAGCTGCGGCTTACGAACTGTTTTCCCGCCGCGGTGTGCGGGACGTGGGTGTGAATGAACTGATCGAGCGCTCCGGCGTGGCCAAGGCAACGTTTTACCGGCACTTCCCGTCCAAGGACGCGCTGGTCCTCGCGTTCCTGGAGCAGCGGGACCAGATATGGACAGTTGATTCCATCGTTGGCCAGGCCAAACTGCGCGGCACCACCCCCACTGAACAGCTGCTGGCCATTTTCGACGTCTTCGGCGACTGGTTCCTGCGCGACGACTTCGAGGCGTGCTCCTTCATCAACATTCTGCTTGAGATGGGGCCGGCACATCCGCTGGGCCTGGCCAGCATCGAGTACCTGGCCAGGATCAGGGGCCATGTGCAGGCCCTCGCGGAGCAGGCCGGGTTGGACCGCCCGGAGGATTTCGCTCGGTCGTGGCACATTCTCATGAAGGGGTCCATCGTCTCAGCCGCCGAGGGGGACACCCTAGCGGCGAAGCGGGCCCAACAGATGGCTGGCTGGCTGATCGAGCACCACCGCAGCTGACTCCCGGCGCGAACGGACACTTAAGTCCCCGCCTATGGCGCGAACGGACACTTAAGTCCCCGCCTATGGCGCGAACGGCACCTCCCGAACAGGCGTACGCCGGGAGTTGGAAAATTCCTGTGCCGAAGAAAAAACCTGTGCGCCGGAATTACTCCGGCCGGTACAGTGTTTGAATCTGCAGCGACGATGCTCGCGCGACACTTCATTCTTACTCCCTGAGGGAACACCCATGTCTACAGAAGTCTCTTCGAACGCCTCCGGCAAGTCCGGGCAGTCCGCGCACGCGGCGGCGCCGAAGTCCTCCGCACCGGAGAAAATGTCCCGCGAATCGGTGACCATCATCGGGACCCTGCTCGTGGCGACCTTTGTGGTGATCCTGAACGAGACCATCATGAATGTTGCCCTGCAGCGGCTGATGGTTGACCTGGGAGTGGACGCGCCCACCGTTCAGTGGCTCTCCACCGGCTTTATGCTCACTATGGCCGTGGTCATTCCCACCACCGGGTTCATCCTCCAAAGCCTGTCCACGCGAGCCGTCTTTATGCTCGCCATGGGACTGTTTGCCGGCGGCACCGCCCTGGCGGCAGTGGCTCCCGGTTTTGAGATCCTGCTCCTCGCACGCGTCATCCAGGCCGGCGGTACGGCCATCATGCTTCCGTTGCTGATGACCACCATCCTCACCCTGGTGCCTCTGGCCAAGCGCGGCGCCGTCATGGGCAACGTCAGTATCGCCATCTCCGTGGCACCGGCCATGGGGCCGACTGTCTCCGGGCTGATCCTGGAGCACTTCACCTGGCGCTTTATGTTCGTCTTTGTCCTGCCGGTAGCCCTGGCCGCCTTGGCCATCGGCGCCAAGTACCTGACGAACGTGGGCGAAACTGAGAAGACCAAGCTCGACTTCCTCTCCGTACTTCTTACAGTTCCTGCCTTCGGTGGCCTGGTGTACGGTCTCAGCCAGATCGGCGGCGGACACGGCGGTCAAAGCGGTCCGAACACCGTAGCCATCGCCGCGCTGGTCATCGGCGTAGCCAGCCTGACGGTCTTTGTGCTCCGCCAGCTCCGGCTGCAGAAGGCCGAAGCTCCGCTGCTGGACCTCCGCGCCTTCAACTTCCGGATGTTCACGGTCTCCGTGCTGCTGATGGTGGTGGCCATGATGGCGCTCTTCGGCGGCGTGATCCTCCTGCCGCTCTACCTGCAGGAAATCCGCGGGCTGGGTTCGCTGGAGACCGGGCTCGCGCTGCTTCCCGGCGGGCTGGCGATGGGCCTGCTGGGCCCGTTCATCGGCCGGCTGTTCGACAAAGTGGGGCCGCTGCCGCTCACCGTTACCGGTTCCGTGCTGATGGTGCTGGCCCTGTGGCAGTTCTCAATGCTCGACGCCGGCACTCCGGTCTGGTGGATCGTCACCCTCCACGTGGGCCTCAGTTTCGGCCTGGCGCTGCTGTTCACTCCGGCATTTACCACCGGACTGAACCCGCTGCCGCCGCATCTCTACTCGCACGGCTCGGCGATCATGAGCACCGCCCAGCAGGTAGCCGGTGCTGCCGGCACGGCGCTGTTGGTGTCCATCTTTGCCGTGGTCTCGGCCGCGTCAGGGCTCGTTGCCGGCATGAGCGCCGCGTTCCTGACGGCAACCGTCATAGCCCTCGCCGCCGTCGTGCTTTCCGCGATGATGCGCAAAACAGAAGGTGCCGCACCCGGCCACGGCAGCCACTAACGGACACCTCCGCCGCCACCTCTCGCAACGGCGCGAACTGGCAGCAGATGACCTCAAATCCCGGATTTGAGGTCATCTGCTGCCAGTTCGCGCTTCAGGGTGCGGGGGCTTAAATGTCCGTTCGCGCCGGGGACACGACCGGGCTAACCGGCGAAGAAGTCGCTCAGTTCGGTGATGAGCTTGTCCGGGGCGCGGAGGACGCTGTCGTGGCCGGCCCCCTGCAGGATGGTGTAGCTGGAGCCGGACAGGACATCGTGGATCTGGCCGCACGCAACACCGAAGTACGCGGGGCTCTTCTCGCCCACAATAATCAGCGTTTCCAGGGGCAGTTTTAGGAAGGGCTCGGCCGGCATGTCCGCGGCGATGATCGCCTTGATTTCCCGGACGCCGGTGCGCATCAGTTCGCGCATCTGTTTGCCCACGTGGGTACCGGCGGTGAGCTTGTTGGCGATGGTGAGCATGGACAGCGGCATCCGTGAGAAGGCGCCGGTCTCCAGGCCCTTGGTGAGTACGGCCAGGGCGCGGTCGTCGTCCCCGGAGGCCGTGGCGCGTTCGTATTCAGCAGTCCAGTCGGCCTTTACGCTGTGGTTCACGGACACGGCGGGGTCATACACAGCCAGCCGCTCCACCGGAAGGGTCCGGGCAGCGTGCAGGGCCACCGCGCCGCCGAAGCTGTGGCCAAAGACGTCCGTGCTGGACGTGTGTTTCATGACGGCGTCCAGGTCCCGGATGTCCGCGTCCAGCGTGTAATCCTCGGCCTGCGGCGACGATGAACCCCGGCCGCGGCGGTTGAACGTGTGCACCGGGCGGCCCAACTCAGCGCTGAGTTTCTGCGCGAACTTTGTGTAGTCGGCCGCGGTCACCATGGAGGCCGGCACTACAACCACGCCGGAGCCGGCGGACGCCAGTTCAGCACCAGTGGACAAGAGCTCCAGCGTGCCGCCGTCGGGGGTCTTGATGTTCTTGCTCGTCATGATCCGAGCCTAGCCGAGCAACCTGCGGAATGCCTCAGCCCCTGAAGTATTCCGCGATGTCCGTGACAAGTTCCTTCACGGCGGCCGGTATGGAGCCGTGGAAGCCCTTGGGTGAGAGCTCGAACGTGCTCCCCGGGACGGCAGCATGAAGGCGCTGGGCCGTGACCCTGTAGTAGCTCGGGCTTGCCACCGACCATAAAGTGCGTGTTCGCGGGCAGGACTGCGAAGTTCCTGACATGCTCGGCTTCGTCGTATGCGGCCCGCAGCTCACCGACGCCGGTGGGCATCAGTTCCTTGAACATCCTGTTCACCTTCGTCCGGGACACCACGGCCATCAGACCTGCAAGCACAGGCTCGGGGACCATTGCAAGTGCAGTGCCCGGCTGCATGCCCTTTTTCATCCGGGCCATGGCATGCCCCACCTTGCCCGCATTGACCGCTGCTTCAAAGTCGTCCAGCCAGGACATATCGATGCTGCCGTCGATGTTCACCGCCGCATCGTAGACCGCCAGTTTGTCCGGTTCGTAGGGTGTGCCCGCGAACTCCTGGACAGCGTTCAGCGCCACCGACCCGCCCAGGCTGTGGCCCAGGAGGTTACGGGCGCCCGTGGCATGCATGACCGTACGGACATCGGCGATTTCGGTGGCCATGGAATAGTCGGCCGGCTGCTCGGTGGAGTTACCCCTCCCGCGCCGGTCATAGACGTCCACTGCCCACCCGTCGCCCAGCCCGTCGGCCAATGCCATCGAGAACGGCCGGTAGATCAGGGCGGTGAGGAACGCTCCGCCGATGACCACCACCCGGCGCTCTCCAGGCGCATCCTCGCTGCCGTAGCTGTACAAAGCCAGCCAGCCGCCGTCGTGCGTGGGGACTGTCCGTTCTTTCACGCTCCCCATCCACGGAGCGCCAGCGGCGCTGGACCGCTAAGTACTACTAGCAGGCTGTTCAGGTCCCGGGTTGCGCAGCGATGACTCCTTGACCCGACCGCCCTCAAATCACGGAATAGAACCAGAACCACTGGTTCGGACCAGTTGGTGAGTTTAGTCAATAGCCTCCGGCTATTGACACGGCTAGCTTGTGATGTCAGTCTCTTTCTATAGAAATTGGTCTAGATCACTTGGAGAGTCATGATTAAGAAAAGTCTCGCAGTCGTGGGGGCGGCGCTGCTGGCCGCAACAGCTCTCGCCGCTTGTAGCCCGTCCGGAGGAACTAAGGAGGAAACTGCCACAGGAACAGTAAAAATGGTGGCTTGGCCTGGCCCGGAGGGTGACGCCATGGCCAAGGTGGTAGACGTCTATAACAGCAACCAGGGAAAAAAGGACGGGATCAAGGTCGAGCTGTCGCTGCTGTCCCGGCAGGACACGTTCTCCAAGGAGACAGCACTCATGGCGTCCAAATCCGCGGACATGGATATCTACTGGACTGCGTCTTATAACGTGGGCCAGTTCGCGGGATCGCTGGAACCGCTGCAGGGGATCGACACCGGGAACTACTTCCCGGTCGCCGTCGACGGACTCAAGTACAAAGACGAGCTGTACGGCCTCCCGCTGGATGTGAGCAACCATTTCCTGCTCTACCGCAAGGACCTCGTGGATGCGTTGCTGACGGATCCTTCCGCGCAGGCCGAGTATGCGAAGATCAGCGCCGCTGTCCTCGGAACAGCCCGCGCACCCAAGGACCCGCAGAACTGGGATCTGGACGACTACAAGGCGATGGCCGCATTCTTCTCAAAGGCTGAGAACGTGAACTCCCCCACTCAGTACGGAACAATCCTGCAGGGCAAGAACCTGCTGTATAACACGATGATCTGGAACGACATCCTGTGGGGCTTCGGCGGAAACTGGGCCAGCAACGGTCAGGCGAGCCTCGATAGCGACGCCGGCAAGAAGGCAGTCCAGCTGTACGCAGACATCTACAAGAACAAATGGACCTCGCCGGACAGCTCCCAAGCAGAATTCCCCGAGACCCAAGCGGCCCTGCAGTCCGGAAGCGCGGCGTTCGCCATCCAGTGGTCCGCGGCCTTTGCCGACCTCAATAATCCGGCCAAGTCGCCGCAGGTGGCAGGCAAGATCGCTATCGCCCCTGTTCCTGGCGGGAAGACCCACGTACACGCGCTGGCCGTTTCCCTCAACAAGTACAGCAACAACAAGGGCGCCGCAAAGAAGTGGCTGACCTACCTTGCGACACCTGACGCCATGACGCAATATGCCGAAGCAGGAGGCATCCCGGCCATGCCTCAGGTCCTGGAAGCGAAAAAGTCCATCAACCCGGCGTTTGCACAGGTTTCGGAGAGCATCTCAAAGCACGGCTTTGCCGAACCCGTCTTCCCCAAAACGTTCAATGCCTACAGCAAAATCGCTGAAGACCTCAGCGGCGCATGGGTTGGACAGACTCCGGTGGACGAAGCAGTCAAAACAGCAAACCTTAACCTTCAAGAGCTCCTCGGCTAGTCCAGGACAACTTCTGACCAACCGTTAGGGCGGGGTCTGCAGCAGCAGACCCCGCCCCCGGCCCGATACCAACGAAAGAATAAGTCATGGCCTCCATTGCCAGACGCAGCAGCAGATCAGCCGCCGCCCTACTGCTCAGCACCCCGCTGATCCTGTTCGCCCTCATCTTTGTTCTCTACCCGCTGTCCTCTGGCATTCTCACGGCATTCCAATCGGCGACACTCCTTGACCCCTCGACGGACTTCAACGGCATCCGAAACTTCGCCTCGTTGTTCACCAGCGTCGGATTCGCCAAATCGGCCGGATTCACCCTCGGCTTCTCTGCCGTCGTAGTCAGCATCGAAATGGTCCTAGGATTCGGGCTAGCTCTACTCGTGAACCGACAGTTCCCCGGTAAAAAAGTGTTCTTCACCATGATTCTGCTGCCCATCATGGTGGCCCCGGCGCTGCTGGGGATCATGTTCCGACTCCTGCTCAACGGAGACATCGGCGCCGTTCCCGCCGTGCTGCAGCAGCTGGGACTGAGCGTCTCCCTTTTCTCCCCCGACTCGGTAGTACCGCTCCTGGTCGTTCTCGACGTACTGCAATGGACACCATTTACCTTTCTGATCATCTATTCAGGCCTCCAGTCCTTCCCCACCGAGTTGCTCGAGGCGTCCGCCATGGACGGCGCCGGCTACTTCCGCTCACTCGGGAGCATCGTGATGCCGGTCCTGGCCCCCGTCCTCTTCGCCGCTTTCTTCCTACGCGCAATCGACGCACTGAGAACCTTCGACGTGATTTATGTATTGACCGCGGGAGGGCCAGGCACGAGCACGACCACCCTGAGCATCTTCATCTACAAGACCGCATTCGAATCGGGTGACTTCGGAAAGGCCGCAGCGGCAGCGCTTGTTGTATTGATCTGTCTCCTCCCGTTCGTGCCCTTCATGGTCAAACGCATTGCCTCCACCGGAATGGACGTCAAAAAATGAGCTCCGCCACAAACCGCCTGGTAAGGACACAACCAGAAATTCCCGTGTCACGGAAGCGACTCCGGGGCGGCCAGGGCAACCGGCGATGGATGTTCACGGCCATCGTCGGCATAATAGCCCTCGGCGTCAACATCCCGCTGATTAACTCCGTCCTCGTCAGTTTGAAGCCCGACGGCGAAATCGCGCAGAACCCGCTTTCGCTGCCCTTGGCCCCGACCATTGCCCATTACGCGAATGTGTTGTACGGATCGGGATACAATTTTCCAAAGTTTTTCCTCAACTCGGCCATGATCTCCCTCGGCACGGTACTCGTCGTTCTCCTGCTCGCCGTGCCCGCCACATACGCGATCGTCAGACTGGGATTCGGCGGCCGGTGGATCATCAGCAGCGCCTCTGGACTTCGGTTACTTCCCGCGATCTTCTTTGTCGTACCGTTCTTCCTCTTGTTTTCCGTGCTCGGCCTGCAGGACACCGTCCCCGGCCTCATTGCCGCAAACACCTTCCTCAATCTCCCCCTCGCAGTCATATTGCTGGCCGCCAGCCTTCGCGACATCCCCAATGAGATCGAGGAAGCGGCAGCCGTGGACGGGGCCAGCGTCTACCGGACGCTGTCGGCCATCGTTCTTCCAATGTTGGCCCCGGCCATGGTGGCGGTCGCCGTGTTGGTCTTCATCTTTTCCTGGAACGACTACCTCTTCGCCCTGGTACTGTCCACGTCGAACGCGACGCCTGTGACACTGGGGGCGGCGAACTTTATTACCAGCACCGGCATCCGCTGGGGAGATATCTCCGCCGCCTCGTTTCTTTCGACACTTCCGCCCCTGATTTTCGCGGTTTTCGCCCAGCGGTACCTGGTAAGCGGCCTCACAGCTGGTGCAATTAAGGGATGACCACGCAAGAGCAATCCATCATGCCAAGAATCTATAAGTACGAAAAGGTCGCCGTCGCCTTGCGGGACTTCATCCGCTCATCGCTGTCGCCCTTCGATGCGTTGCCTTCCGAGCGCGAACTCATGGCCCAATACAGTGTTAGCCGGATGACCGTACGCCAGGCCATCGCCATACTCGCAGACGAGGGACTCGTCTACAACGTACACGGCTCCGGAACCTACGTGGGGTCCTCGGACCTCGTCTACAAGACACCCAAACTCACCTCGTTCAGCGAAGACATGGCCAACCGCGGATATAAGGCCACCTCCGGGATACTGGGGTTGTCCTACGAACATGCCGACGAGAGCATCGCCCGGTCCCTCGGCATCCCCTCAGGGTCGGAGTGCACCCACATCCGCAGACTTCGGCTGGCGGATAACAAACCCATGGCCATCGAAGACGTGTACCTGCCCCGCGCAGTGCTTGACATTGAACAGTTTCAGTTGCGCGAATCCCTCTACCAGCAGCTCAGTGCTGGCGGGCACGGTATAGTCCGGGCCGACCAGGAAATCAGGGCCATCACTCTTGACGCAGAGTCGGCCAGACTCCTGGAGGTCTCTCCCAGCGCGGCAGCTCT
The DNA here is from genome assembly GCF_050156205.1 of Pseudarthrobacter sp. Y6. Classification (NCBI taxonomy): domain Bacteria; kingdom Bacillati; phylum Actinomycetota; class Actinomycetes; order Micrococcales; family Micrococcaceae; genus Pseudarthrobacter; species Pseudarthrobacter sp. Y6. The sequence goes on from NZ_CP189574.1 coordinate 500,721, forward strand.
TCTCGTGACCCGCGTCGGCTCGTCCCGTAAGGGAAACCTGATCGAGTTTGCCCGCACAATCTACCGGGCTGATCGATACACGTTCCAGCTGGCCGTGACCCGGGAACCCGAAAAATGAGCCGACCCGCCGTCGGAGCAGCCACCCGGACGTGGATGCAGCCTCAAACCGTAGGGCCGCAACGGTGAAAAGCATTCTTCGTCCTTGCAAAGGAAATGGCATGTCCCACGCAATTGGCATAGACCTTGGCGGCACGAAAACCGCGGCCGGAGTCGTCGGGGCGGACGGATCATTGCTGTTCACGGATGAGACCCCCACGCTGAACCGAAGCGGTCCGGAGGCAATTCTCGACGCCACCGAACGGCTGGCATCCCGGCTGCGGTCACGGGCAGCTTCCATGGGAATCACGGTTTACGCCCTTGGGATCGGCTCCGCTGGGGTGATCAACGCCGAACAGGGCAGCGTCATTTCCGCCACGGATGCTATTGCCGGCTGGGCCGGAACGCAGATCGCCACCACACTCACTGCCCGGCTCGGGCTGCCGGTCCGCGTTGTCAACGATGTCCACGCCCACGCTATGGGCGAGGCATGGGTGGGAGCCGCGGCGGGTGCTTCAAGCACGCTCATGGTGGCCTTCGGAACCGGCGTTGGCGGGTCCTTCATCAGCCGCGGAGAGCCCTTACTGGGGCATCGGTTCGTAGGAGGCCATGTCGGCCACTTCGCTTCCAGCTACGCCGTTGACGAAGCAGGGGGCCTGCTAAAATGCTCCTGCGGCCACTACGGTCATGTCGAGTCAATAGCGTCGGGTCCTGCCCTCCACGCCCACTATCTTCGTGCCGGAGGGGATCCGTCCGCCTCGGACACCCGGCAGGTCTTCGACCGCGCTAACACCGGCGAACCGATCGCGCGTGCCGCCATTTCATACGCCGCCCGTGCCGCCGGGCAGGCTGTCGGCGGCCTGGGAAACATCATGGACCCGGAAGTCGTCGTTGTCTCCGGAGGACTGGCGGACGCCGGACACTTGTGGTGGGACACCATGGTGGCCGCGGCGAAAGCTGAACTTATGCCGCCGCTGTCAGGACTGCGTATTGTCCCGGCCGGCCTCGGCAACAAGGCCGCCATCGTTGGCGCGGCCAGCCTCGTATTGAGACAAGAAGGTCCCAAAAAGGAGTTACCGTGCCCAGCAAACTGATCGATCTCGAGACGCTCAAAGGCCAGCTGATAGTTTCTGTCCAGGCCTACCCCGGAGAGCCGATGCGAGACCCCCGGACCATAGCCCAGATCGCTGCCTCGGCAGTCATCGGAGGAGCCGCCGCAGTCCGAGTGCAGGGGATCGCGGACATCCAATTCACACGAAGCGCCGTGGAAGTACCGGTGATCGGGCTCTGGAAAGATGGTCTCGGGGATGTCTTCATCACGCCCACGCTGCGCCACGCCCTTTCCTGCGCCAACGCCGGGGCCCACATCGTGGCACTCGACGGCACCCGGCGCCCACGGCCCGATGGACTGGACCTCGCCACCACCATCAAGGCCGTCCACGCCGACTCCAACGCTCTCGTCATGGCTGACTGCGGTTCCTTCGACGACGCCGTTGCTGCCGTCGACGCCGGTGCGGACATCATCGGAACCACCCTGGCCGGCTACACGGGTTCACGCGAGAAGACCCAGGGGCCGGATCTTGACCTGATCACCCAAATAGCCGCCGCTGATCTTGGGGTGCCGCTGTTCGCTGAGGGTCGTATCCGCACGCCCGCCGAGGCCCGCCTCGCACTTGACCGCGGTGCGTTCGCTGTGGTGGTAGGAACGGCCATCACACACCCAGCCTCCGTCACCGGCTGGTTCAAGGATGCACTCACCGCCTAGCGGGCCGTCGAGTCGCGTTCGGCTCCGACGAAGCGAACAGCTGCCGGACGTTCAAACCTGTAGCTCAGATTCGGTGCGCAGCCGAGCTAAAACGGCTCTCCTGACAGATGTGTGGGTCAGGATTTTTGTGGTAAATGAGAAAGCATGGGTAACCCGGTAGGTTTGGAAGTTCTCACACTGCCCAAACCGTTCCGGAGCGCGATTCAAGGGTCTGGTGAACCTGGGCGCGGATGAGATTTCGTGGAAGAAAAACCACAATTACCTGACCCTGGTTTCGGATCATGAGACCTCGAAAATCGTGTGGGGCGCCCTGGGGAAAAACGCTGCGACGATGGACGGGTTCTTCGAGGAGATCGGCCCGGAGAACACGGCCACGATTGAGGCGGTAAGCATGGATATGGGCCTGGCATTCATCAAGTCCGTGAGGGCGGGAAATCTTCGCCGGGGACCTGAACTCAGCCGACGTCATGGACATGATCGGTCGATGGCGCGAGGCGGCCACGGGCTCCGGTTTTCCCCGCATTCATGAAGGCAGCAGCGACCATCCGAGGCCACACCCAAGGGATCCACGCGGCCGTCACCCGGGGCCTGTCCAATGGCCGGGATGAAGGGCTGAACAACAAGATCCGCACCATGACCGGAAGGTCCTACGGATTCCACACCCAACACGCCGCACTCGCCCTGATCACGCTCGCCTGCGGCCCCATCAAGATCGGGCTCCCGTACCAGAAATAATGCCACCCACATTCACGACAGGAGAGCCGGAAATGATTGATGAGGCCGCCGTCTGGCAACTGGCCCCGCCGGTGGTCGTGGCCGATGCCGGGTACGGGGAAATCACCGCGTTCCGCCAGGGCCTGACCGAACGGCGTATCGGGTACATGCTCGTGCTCAAGGCCTCCACCAGCACCCACCCAGCCACCGCGGAGCCCGGACCCGCGCACTGCAGTGGGCGGGGGCCCCGCGGGACGGACCCGTACCGGGAGAAGCCTTCCTCGCCGCGGGACCTCGCCCTCGCCGCGGGACGGACACAGCTGCACCAGGCCACCTGGCGCCACGGCACCAAAACCGGACCCGGGAACCGGACCGCGGCCATGACATCACGCTTCCTGGCCCTGCGCGTCCGCCCCGCCAACCGCGACATCCCGCTGAACGAAGACAGGTCCTTGCCCGAGGCTGGGTAGGCGCGCGGCGAAGCGGCCTTCCGATGAAGCCCTACCGGCGCCTCCCCAGCCTCCGGACCTGGCCGTCGCTGCCGTTGATGAACCGGGCAATCCGCACGACCAGCCCCTTGCCGGGACGGATGGGACCCTCATGCAGCTGGCCGGGGACCACCTGGAAATTGATGGATGGCACAGCGGCGGCCAGTTGCCGGCCCGTCTCGGCAAAGTAGGCCGGACTCCAGCCGCCGCTGAGCATCAGGATGGGGGTGGTGAGGGCGGTGAAATTGTCCAGTTCGGCGTCGGCGTCGAGTACGGCACGCATTTCGGTGACGGCCGTGGGCAGCAGTTGGCGCATTTCCGCGCCCAGGTTGGTCCTGGCGGAGAGGATGCTCAGCATGCGCAGCGCGCCGAGCGGCAGGTAGGACAGCGGGCCGGCCGTGGACAGGCCCTGGACCAGGTGCGCCCAGGCGTGGTTGAGTTGCCCCGCGGTGACTGCATCCTCAAGCTCCGGCCGCCAGCGGTGGCTCAGGTTTCCGGACAGCGATACCGCGGCGTCATAGGTCACCAGCCGGCCCATGGGCAGGGTCCGGGCCGCCTGCAGCGCCACGAAGCCGCCGTAGCTGTGGGCCACCACGTCCGTGGAACCCGTCTCGCGCATGACCGCCGCAAGGTCGCTGACCTCCGTCTTCACCGAATAGTCCGCCGGCTGCGGGGCTGACCCCGCCCTGCCTCGGCGGTTGTAACAGTGCACCGGCCGGCCCAGCAGGACGCTGAGCTTCCGGCCAAAAGGCCGGTAGAGGGCGTCGGTGACCAAAGTGCCGTGGATGAGTACGACGCCGGGAGGTCCCGCCGCCGTGCTCGGGCCCAGTCCCGCCGGGGTGCGGAACGAGTGCACGTCGAGGCGCCCGCCGTCCTCCGCTTCAACTTTCCACGTCTCCACAGCCCGAGTCTATGCCTGGGCGTTCGCCGGGAACCGGTGGGGCGAACTCCCGGTAAACTTGGGGATTGTGACTTCCCAAAACACCCCCGCCCCCAAAAACGCCCCAGAGCCGCTCGACGCCAGCGAACAGATGCGCATCCGCATGGACAAGCGCGTCAAGCTGATCGAACGCGGTACCGAGGCATACCCGGTGGGAGTGGAACGCACGCATTCCCTCACAGAGATCCGCGAGAAGTACGCGCACCTTGAGGCTGACGACACCACCGGCGACGTTGTGGGCGTCACCGGCCGCGTGGTTTTTGTGCGCAATACCGGCAAGCTGTGCTTCGCCACGCTCCAGGAAGGCGGCGTTGACGGCAAGGGCACCCGGCTCCAGGCGATGATTAGCCTTGCCAACGTGGGCGAGGAAGCGCTCGCGGATTGGAAGGCGCTGGCGGACCTCGGCGACCATGTGTTCATTAAGGGCGAAGTGATTTCCTCCCGCCGCGGCGAGCTGTCCGTCATGGCCGAGTCATGGTCCATGGCCTCCAAGGCACTCCGCCCGTTGCCGGTGCTGCACGCGGAACTGAACGAGGAAACCCGCGTCCGCCAGCGTTATGTGGACCTGATGGTGCGCGACGAAGCCCGGGAAATGGTCTACACCCGCGCCGCGATTACCCGTTCCATCCGCGAGAGCCTGCACCGCCACAGCTACGTCGAGGTGGAAACTCCGATCCTGCAGCTGGTCCACGGCGGCGCCCTGGCCCGCCCGTTCGAGACGCATATGAACGCGTTCGACCAGAAGATGACCCTTCGCATTGCCACCGAGCTGTACCTCAAGCGTGCTGTTGTGGGCGGGATCGATCGCGTCTACGACATGGGCCGCGTCTTCCGCAACGAGGGTGTGGACTCCACCCACAGCCCCGAATTCACCACCCTTGAGTGCTACGAAGCCTGGGCGGACCAGTTCGTCATGGCCGAGCGCATCAAGGAGATCATCCTCGACGCCGCTGACGCCGTGGGTGTCGGCCGCACCCTCCAGACGGGAGCCGGGGAGATCAACCTCGACGGCGACTGGGCCTGGGTTTCTGTCTATCCGGGGCTGTCCGACGCCGTAGGCCAGGAAGTCACGCCTGACACGTCGCTTGAGGTGCTGCGCGAAATCGCAGAGAAGCACGAGGTCAAGGTGGACCCGAAGTGGGACGCCGAAAAGCTGGCCGTGGAACTGTTCGGCGAAATTGTGGAACCCACCCTGCTGAACCCCACTTTTGTGTACGACTACCCGCCGTCCGCCCAGCCCCTGGCCCGCCCGCACCGGGAGGACGGCCGGCTGATCGAAGCCTGGGACCTCATCATCGGCGGCATGGAACGCGGCACGGCCTTCTCCGAGCTGATCGACCCCGTCATCCAGCGGGAGCGGCTCACCGATCAGTCCCGGCACGCGGCCGCGGGCGATGACGAGGCCATGCACTTGGACGAGGACTTCCTGCGCGCCCTCGAATACGGCGCGCCGCCCATGGGTGGCATCGGCTTGGGTATTGACCGGCTGGTTATGTTGTTCACCGGCGCCGGTATCCGCGAGACCATCCTTTTCCCACTTCTGAAGCCTGAAGGGCACTGACCATGGAATATGTAGCCGTTCTCCTGCCCTCACTGGTGGTGGGTCTGCTTTTCTGGTTCGCCATGAAATCCATCTTCAATGCCGATAAGTCCGAGCGTAAGGCCGAAGCACGGGCCCAGGCCGAAGCGGAATCGCGTTCCGGTGTGCCATTGAACGAACAGAACCCGGAACCTGATAAATAAATCGAAAGAACTTTCTGCGGGTTCCTGTGGATATCCGCAGGAACGATTCGACGCTTTGACGCGTTGCCATAGAGAGGTTCATACTTTTTACAGGAACATCCTCATTTTCTGACAAACCGAACCTTTCCGGGAGGAAGACTATTTAATGGCACAGAAAGTAAACATCATCCTCGTCGATGATCTGGATGGCGGATCTGCGGACGAGAACGTCCGTTTTGGCCTCGACGGGGTCAGCTACGAAATCGATCTGTCCTCGGCCAACGCGGCCGAGTTCCGTTCTGCCCTGGAGCGCTTTGTTGCCGCCGGGCGCAAGACCTCGGCCGGCAGGGCCACCCGCACCAAAGCGGTTGCAGGCGCCCGCGCCAACGACTCCGCACAGATCCGCCAATGGGCACGGGATAACGGCTACACGGTTAACAGCCGCGGCCGAATTCAGGCTGAAATCCAGGAAGCCTACCAAAAGGCGAATTCCTGACCTTCCGCCTCTCCGGCTGCGTATTAGGCCCTGTCTTCACCTTCGGGTGGGGGCAGGGTTTTTTGATGCCAATTGTGAATGCTTAAAGACGGACTTGAGTAGGCGCAAAACCCGTGCTGACTAACGGCCTCCGGGCGTACCGTTGGGCTAATCGTCGCGCAATTTCCCTGGGATGAGCCGGCGATTCGGTTTGAGCCTTCGGTCTGGGACGCCCGCTCGAATTCGCCCACTCGAATCTTTGCGTGGCGGGAGCCTGGAATGTCTGTAATTAGCGGGTCTCGGCGATTAACGGCCTGCCGAGCCCGCCAAGGCGAGGAATGCGCCGACGAAGCTCAGCGCGGACACCGGATTCTGGATTGCGGCGTTGATCCGGGACATGGCGCTGACAAATGTCGCATCATCGGTGGCGCGCAGCCCCGGCATCACCGAGCAGGCGAAGGAGTAGTAGAGCCCCCGATCCCGGCGAGGGCTACGTTCGCGGCGGTCATGAGCAGGGTGATGACTTCCATGACGTTCTCCTTGCCTGAGGTCCTTGCATTGATCCAAGGCGGCCATGGTGACGGGAGGTTGAACACGTCATGTTTCCCCTGTGGCGAACACGCTCCCCAAGAGTGGGTCTGCCACGTAGCATCAAAGTACGTCGTAGCTAGGAGTGTGGCGAAATGTTTGAGCGATTTACGGACCGTGCCCGTCGCGTAGTTGTGCTTGCCCAAGAAGAGGCACGCATGCTGAACCACAATTACATTGGTACCGAACACATCCTCTTGGGTCTGATCCATGAAGGTGAGGGCGTTGCCGCCAAAGCTCTTGAGTCCTTGAGCATTTCGCTCGACGGCGTGCGCGAGCAGGTACAGGAGATCATCGGCCAGGGCCAGCAGGCCCCGTCCGGTCACATTCCCTTCACCCCACGCGCCAAGAAAGTGCTGGAACTCTCGCTGCGCGAAGCCCTGCAGCTGGGCCACAACTACATCGGCACGGAGCACATCCTGCTGGGCCTCATCCGCGAGGGTGAAGGTGTTGCCGCCCAGGTGCTCGTCAAGCTCGGGGCAGACCTCAACCGGGTCCGCCAGCAGGTCATCCAGCTGCTCTCCGGCTATCAGGGCAAGGAAACCACCGGCGCAGGTGTCGGCCCCGGTCAGCCCGAAGGCACTCCTGCCGGCTCCGTGGTTCTGGACCAGTTCGGCCGCAACCTGACGCAGGCTGCGCGCGAGAACAAGCTTGACCCGGTGATCGGACGCGAATCCGAAATGGAACGCGTTATGCAGGTCCTTTCGCGCCGCACCAAGAACAACCCTGTCCTGATCGGTGAGCCCGGCGTCGGCAAGACCGCCGTCGTCGAAGGCCTCGCCCAGGCGATCGTCCGCGGCGACGTCCCGGAAACCATCAAGGACAAGCAGCTGTACACTCTGGACCTCGGTTCACTGGTGGCCGGCTCCCGGTACCGCGGTGACTTCGAAGAGCGACTGAAAAAGGTCCTTAAGGAAATCCGCACCCGCGGCGACATCATCCTCTTCATCGACGAGATCCACACGCTTGTGGGTGCCGGCGCTGCTGAAGGGGCCATCGATGCTGCGTCCATCCTGAAGCCCATGCTGGCGCGCGGTGAACTGCAGACCATCGGTGCCACCACCCTGGATGAGTACCGCAAGCACATCGAGAAGGATGCCGCGCTGGAGCGCCGCTTCCAGCCGATCCAGGTCAAGGAGCCTTCGGTTGCGCATGCGATTGAGATCCTCAAGGGTCTGCGTGACCGCTACGAGGCGCACCACCGCGTAACCATCACCGACGGCGCCCTCGCCTCCGCTGCGAACCTCTCCGAGCGCTACATCTCGGACCGCTTCCTGCCGGACAAGGCGATCGACCTGATCGACGAGGCCGGCGCCCGGTTGCGTATCCGCCGGATGACCGCTCCGCCGGAGCTGAAGGCCATGGATGAGCGGATCGCCAAGCTGAAGATGGAGAAGGAATCCGCCATCGACGCCCAGGACTTCGAAGGCGCCGCTTCGCTCCGGGACAAGGAGCAGAAGCTCATCACCGAGCGCTCGGAGAAGGAACGCCACTGGAAGTCCGGCGGCATGGACGATATCTCCGAGGTGGACGAGGACCTGATCGCTGAAGTTCTGGCGAACTCCACAGGCATCCCGGTCTTCAAGCTGACTGAGGAAGAGTCCTCGCGTCTGCTGCACATGGAAGACGAGCTGCACAAGCGTGTGGTGGGCCAGAACGAGGCCATTAGGTCCCTGTCCCAGGCTATCCGCCGTACCCGTGCTGGTCTGAAGGACCCCAAGCGCCCCGGCGGCTCGTTCATCTTCGCCGGCCCCACCGGCGTCGGCAAGACCGAACTTGCCAAGGCCCTGGCCGAGTTCCTGTTCGGTGACGAGGATGCCCTCATCACCCTGGACATGTCCGAGTACTCCGAAAAGCACACGGTTTCGCGGCTCTTCGGTGCCCCTCCGGGCTACGTCGGCTACGAAGAGGGTGGCCAGCTGACCGAGAAGGTTCGCCGTCGCCCGTTCTCCGTGGTCCTGTTCGACGAAGTGGAAAAGGCGCACGCTGACCTCTTCAACTCACTCCTTCAGATCCTGGAAGACGGCCGCCTGACCGATTCCGCTGGCCGTGTGGTGGACTTCAAGAACACCGTGATCATCATGACCACCAACCTGGGTACCCGGGACATCTCCAAGAGCGTTGCCACCGGCTTCCAGTCCGGCACAGACACACAGACCGGCTACAACCGGATGCGTGCCCGTGTGACGGAGGAGCTTAAGCAGCACTTCCGTCCGGAGTTCCTGAACCGTGTGGATGACGTTGTGGTGTTCCCGCAGCTCACCCAGGACGAGATCATCGAGATCGTGGACATGTTCGTTGGCCGCCTGGAGAAGCGACTCAAGGACAAGGACATGGGCATTGAGCTCACGCCCAAGGCCAAGGTGCTCCTGGCTACCCGCGGCTACGATCCCGCCATGGGTGCCCGGCCGCTGCGCCGCACCATCCAGCGCGAGATCGAGGACCAGCTCTCCGAGAAGATCCTGTTCGGCGAGCTCCACGCGGGCGACATCGTTGTAGTGGACGTGGATGGCGAAGGCGACGACGCCAAGTTCACGTTCGCCGGCAACGCCAAGCCGCGCATCCCGGAGATCGCCCCGAGCGTCTAACTTCGTTGCGTCAGCCAAGGGCCCTGCCTGCTCCCACCGGGAGCAGGCGGGGCCTTTGCGTTGTCATGCGCAGCCGCCCCTGCCTCGTAGGATTGTGGTGTGACCGACTCTGACTCTTTCCGTATCCGTTCTGCACGTACCAGTGACGTGGCCGCCATCAAGGGCCTTGTTGCCCCGTTGGCTGAGCATCGGATCCTGATGGCGAAAGAGACGGTTGCCTATTACGAGAGCCTCCAGGAGTTCCGGATCGCAGAAGCCGACGACGGCGAAGTCATCGGCTGCGGCGCCCTGCACGTTATGTGGGAGGATCTCGCTGAAGTCCGCACGCTGGCCGCATCGGATGCGTGGCGCGGCAAGGGGGTGGGGCACGTGCTGGTGGAAAGCCTGCTGGCAGGGGCCCGTGAACTGGGCGTGGCGCGGGTCTTTTGCCTCACGTTCGAGGTGGATTTTTTCAAGCGTCATGGCTTCGAGGTCATGGCCGACCAGACGGCAGTGGACCCGGTGGTCTACTCCGAGTTGCTGCGCTCCCATGACGAAGGCGTTGCCGAGTTCCTGGACCTGGCGCGGGTCAAGCCCAACACCCTGGGCAATACCCGCATGATCAAGACCCTGTAGACACCCCTCATCATCCTGCCCGGGCGACCGCGGCAAGAAGTCACCCTGTGACAAAGATAGCTTTATGGCGAATTGATGGATAAACTGACAAGGTTGCAGTTTGGGTCCTGCCGTAAGGGACGGTCATTGGGGGCTGTCCCTTACCGCTTCCACCGGATCGTCGCAGGCTACCGGACTTCATGTTGCGGTAGTAGGGTCAAAGTGCATCCTCCAGGAAGCACCCACACCCCAGGAGTTCCGCCATGAAAAAGCTCATCAATGATCCCCGTTCCGTGGTTGACGAATCCGTCGAGGGATTTGGTCTGGCCCACGCGGGACTCGTCACCGTCACTGCCGATCCGAAGTACGTCACGCGCAAAGACGCGCCGGTGGCAGGGAAGGTCGGACTAGTTTCCGGCGGGGGCAGCGGCCACGAGCCGCTCCACGCCGGTTTTGTCGGGCTGGGAATGCTCGACGCCGCCGTGCCGGGGGCGGTGTTCACCTCGCCGACGCCGGACCAGATCCTTCCGGCGACGCTCGCCGTTAACTCGGGCGCCGGCGTCGTCCATATCGTTAAGAACTACACCGGTGACGTCCTGAACTTTGAGACCGCAGCGGAACTGGCGCAGGCCGAAGGTGTGGACATCCGTACGGTTCTGGTGAATGACGACGTCGCGGTGGAGGACTCCCTGTATACCGCAGGCCGCCGCGGAGTGGGTGGCACCGTTCTGGTGGAGAAAATCGCCGGCGCCGCGGCTGAGCGGGGCGACAACCTCGATGCCGTGGCCGCGATCGGTGACCGCGTCAACAGCAACGTCCGCACCATGGGGGTCGCGCTGTCCGCGTGCACAGTACCGCATGCGGGAACGCCCAGTTTCGACCTGGCGGATGATGAAATCGAGATCGGCATCGGCATCCACGGCGAGCCCGGCCGGCACAAAATCCCGATGGAGAACGCCGACGGCATCACCGACCGCTTGCTTGACCCGGTCCTCAGCGACCTGGGCATCACCGGCGGCGAGAAAGTCCTGCTGTTCGTCAACGGCATGGGCGGCACGCCCCTGAGTGAGCTCTACATCGTCTACCGCCGCGCTGCCCAGGTGATCGCAGAACGTGGAGCCGCGGTCGAACGCTCGCTGTGGGGAACTACATCACCGCCCTGGAAATGCAGGGCTGCTCCATCTCCGTGCTGCGGCTCGACGATGAACTGACGCAGCTGTGGGACGCCCCCGTGCACACCGCAGCCCTGCGCTGGGGCGTGTAACCGTGGTGCTGGACGTGAACTGGGCCGTTAGGTGGCTGACGCTCTGCGCCCAGGCCATGGCGGAACACAGGGTGTGGCTCATCGAACTTGACCGTGCCATCGGGGACTCGGACCACGGCGAGAACATGGACCGCGGCTTCCAGGCTGTGCTGGAGAAACTGGCTGAAGCCCAGCCTGAGACACCCGGCGCGGCCCTGAAGCTGACTGCCATGACTCTGATGTCCAAAGTAGGAGGCGCCGCAGGACCCTTGTACGGAACCGCGTTCCTGCGCGCCTCCACCGCTTTGGGAGACGCCGCCGAGATTGATCCGGGGCGCCTAGCCGATGCGCTCGTGGCCGCCCGCGACGGCATCGTGGCCCGGGGTAAGGCCGAGTCCGGCGACAAGACCATGGTCGACGCCTGGACCCCCGCCGCTGAGGCAGCGCAGGCCGCCGCGGCGGACGGTACGGGCACCGTCCTTGGAGTGCTGGTCGCTGCCGCAGAGGCGGCTGAGGCCGGCGCCGTGGCCACCGACCCGCTGGTTGCCCGCAAAGGCCGCGCCAGTTACCTGGGGGAGCGGAGCGCGGGCCACCGTGATCCGGGCGCCGCCTCCAGCGCCCTCATTCTCCGGGCTGCTGTTGGGGCCGCAGCGTGACGGTACGCCTGGTGGTGGTGTCCCATAGCGAAAAAATTGCCGACGGCGCCGTGGAGCTTGCCGCCCAGATGGCCCCCGACGTCGTAATCCTCGCCGCCGGGGGCACCGCCGACGGCAGGATCGGAACAAGCCTGGAGAAAGTCATGTCTGCCCTGGATCAGGCGGCCGGCGGCGATGGCGTGGTGGTCCTGACGGACCTGGGATCGGCCGTGATGACGGCGGAATCGGCTCTGGAGCTCGTTGAGGAGCCAGCCGGTGTACTGCTGGCGGACGCGCCCCTGGTGGAAGGCCTCGTGGCTGCCGCCGTGGCCGCGCAGGGTGGCGCCGATGTGAAGGCAGTCAAACGTGCCGCCGAAGCGGTCTACGGGTTGGGGCCGGATGTGGCGGTTGCTTCGCCGGTGCTCGCCGCCAGCACCGTCACCGAAGGGTCCGTCACGGGTCCCGGGCCGGACTTCACCGGCGACTTCGAACTGGTGAATGAGGCCGGCATGCACGCCCGTCCGGCAGCCAAGATCGCGGGCGGTCTGGCGTCCCTCAACGCCGAAGTCACGGTCAACGGCGTGGATGGCGCCTCAATGACATCCTTGATGATCCTGGCGGCTGGCAAGGGATCCGTGCTCCATATCGAGGCTTGGGGGCCCGACGCCGAGCGTGCCCTGAACTACGTCGGCGGCCTGGTGCAGGCGGGCTTCGGCGAGCCGTAGGCCGTGGACTGATGTGGGCGTGGCTGGCAGAGGCGCCGGCCTGATTAGCCGCCTATTTGACCTGGCTGCTGCGGCCCAGACTGAAGGAGCGCTTATCCACGAGCAGGTACGTGCCGCCTCCCATCAGGAGGAAGCCGCCGACGCCGATTACGATGATCTGCGTGCTGACCCCGACAATAAGCAACACCAGCCCGAGCAGGCATGCGATGGCACCGAAGTAGGTGCGGCGCCCAAACCTGAGGCCCACGGAGCCGGACGAGAGTTCCTCGGCGAGCCTCGGGTCGTCTGCCGCCAGGCCCGATTCCAGCTCCTCGAGCTGTTTCCGCTCCCTATCTGAGAGTGGCATCGTAACCCCTTCCCGGGCGGCGAACCTGTTGTACATCCAGCGTTGCCGATGCTAGTAATACAGACCGTAGAAGTGTCCTGAGTGGAAGTCAAGGGCGGTGCAGGCGGGCCTTGTCTCCCAAGAGTCACGCAGCCGGTCGCAGGCCCCCGGCGTCCAGGATCACCGAAGCAGTGACGAACCTCCCGCACTGCTCCCCGAAGGGATAGGCGCCGCGGGGCCGGAAATCCAAGGTGCGCACAGGGAGTGCCGATCCGCCCGGAGAAATACCCGTGGCGGTCAGCGCCATCGGGGCCTCCGTGAGGGACTCCAGCATCAGCATCCCGATCATGGTCCCGTCCGGGGAGGCCGTGGCAGAGCAGACACCGTCCGGTGCGCAGCCTTGGTCAATGGATGCCGTTCCGGGAATAAGCTCGACGGCGGCTTCCTTGCAGACGCCGTCCTGGCACGCCTTCAGGCGCAGCGATCCCACCTGCGCCACGTACTCCCGCGCCACCGTCACCGAGACTGCAGTAGCCTGGGCAATCATGGGGCACGGCGCCGGGACGGGGTAGTAGTAGCAGCCAGCGGTGAGCACCGTCGTCGTCATCAGTGCCAGAAGTACCCCGGGCTTGCCCATACTTCAGCCTAAATCCGGAGCCGGAAGCCGGCACTGCTACCAGGAAAGTGATGCAAACATTGTTATGGCCGCTGCCCCGAAGATCACCATAATGAGACCCGTGGCCAGCCGGCCCTTGGCAACAACGAAGACCGGCAGCGTGGATTCGGCGGGATTGGCCGGGTTGTAGACCACCGGGATGTGGGTGCCGATGATCGCCTGGTCCTGGCTGTAGATATCGGACTGCCCCAGCCAGCGCCTGCCCCCGGCGTCCGAGAATTCGTACGACGGCGCAAACCGGTTCCGGCCGTTGCTCGCGGGTCCGTCCGTGCCATGCAGGTTTCCCGTGACGGTGGCCGAAGCCTCAAGCCATCCCGCCATGGAACGATTCCGGCGGAAAGACGCGGCAAGGGAGAGCCCCATCAGGATCAGGCCCGCGGCAAGGAAAAGCCCGGGCACCACGATGAACAGCAGTTTCAGGGAGTCCACGGGTCAGCCCAGCGGGAAGTTGCCGGCGACCCAGAACAGCAGCAGGGCGAAAAATGCGAAGACCGGCATCAGGCACCCGATCACCATTTTTGATTCGGACGCCACCTGGAACGATTGGTTGGGATTCGCCGGGTTGTAGGCCACCTCCAGGAGCGATCCTGATGCCTGCTGGTTGGCGTACGAGACCTCGGATTCGCCCGCATATAGGGTCCCGTTGGGGTCGGCGAACTGGTAGGTGGGATAGAAGCGCCTGCTCCGCGTTGAGCCGCCTCCGCCATGTGTCCAGCCCGCCACGTTTCCAGTGACGGTCGCCCGCACCTTTGGCCAGCTGGCGATCAGTTTTTCCTGCCGCTTGGTTTTCCGCAGTGAACGGACCAGCGCAAAAATGACACCGGCAACAAACAGCGCCCAGATGATGTACAACACGAGTCTCATGAATTTCCCCCGGTTCGAGTCACCAGAAAGTATGCCATTCAGCCGCGGGCCACCCTAAAGACGCCTCAGGCGGGCAGCCGGTAGCCGCCCTGGTGCAGTTCGGCCAGCCCGTCGTCAAGGAGGCCGGCAATCGCACGTTCGAGCTGTTCCGGCGCGGAGTTCAGGCGGTGCAGTGCGGACAGGGGGACGCCGATTCCGTCCGCCGCGAAGCCCAAGTCGGCAGGCTCCCGCTGGAACATTTCCGCCGGCACCGGCGCGTCCGCAAGCCGCAGCACAGCCATCACGGCACCCCGGACCTGCCGGTCAGTGCCGTGCCACGCCTGTCCTTTGGGAACGTACGACGGCGGCGGCTCGCCGGCTGCCAGCCACGCACAGGCGTCCCGCACCGGGCAGTCCGCGCACTTAGGCGCCCGCGCCGTGCAGACCAGTGCCCCCAGTTCCATAACCGCAGCGTTCCAGCGCACGGAGGTCCCGACGTCGTCCGGCAGGAGTTCCGCCGCGAGCCGCATCTCCGCAGCGTTCAGCGATGGTGAGGGGAGCGCGACGCCGGAAATCAGGCGCGCGTGCACACGCCGGATGTTGGTGTCCACCACGGTCTCCCGGCGTCCGAAGGTAAAGGCGGCAACGGCCGCGGCCGTGTAGCTGCCCACACCGGGCAGGGCCAGCAGCTCGGTGTAGTTGCCAGGGACCTTGCCGCCGTGGTTGCGGACGATGGCAGTGGCGGCCGCGTGCAGGCGGAGTGCCCGGCGGGGGTAGCCGAGCCTGCCCCACGAGCGGACGGCTTCCCCGGCAGGCTCATCGGCAAGAGCGGCCGGCGTGGGCCAGCGCTCGAGCCATTCCCGCCAGACCGGCAGAACCCGCACCACGGGGGTCTGCTGCAGCATGATCTCGCTGACCAGGACTCCCCACGGTGAGCAGTGTGGTTCACGCCAGGGCAGATCCCTCGCCGTCTCCGCGAACCAGCCGGTGATCCTGCGGTGCAGCGCGGCGAGCTGGTCGGGGCGGAGTTCATCCGTGCCGGACGAGCCGTCCGCGGGCATGACTGGGGAAAGGGTTGTAGCGTCGATCCCAACACTGTAGTGGATTCCCGGGAGCCCACGCGAAGATGCCGCGGACAAACTGTGACGTTAGCGGTGGCCGGGGGACCGGCGTGGTGGGACGGCAGAATCCGGCGCGTTCTCTAGCCTAGAAGGATGGGCAGGCAAGGCAATTCATCACCACGCAAAACGGCATCCGCACCCGGTTCCAGGGGCGGTTCCGGCGCTACCCGGCAGCCGAGCGCGGCCGTCTACCGCCGTCGTCGGCTTTTTGTGGGAACAGCCCTTCTGATGGCGATGGCGCTCACTTTCGGTGGCTTTGCGGTGGCCGGTGCCTTCAGCGGCACCGAGCCGGCATCCTCCACCGACGGCGCCACCGGATCTGCCCCCGCCCCGGGCGCCTCGCTGTCGGAAACTGCGGGCAGCGAACCCACTCCCACTCCCACGCCTACGCCTTCCTGCAACCAAAACCTGGTGACGGTGTCTGCTTCGACCGACAAAGCCGCCTACGGCCCCGATGAGAACCCGCTGCTCACCCTGAAGGTGACCAATGGCGGAACCGTGCCGTGCGAGGTGAACATCGGAACGTCCCAGATGGAGTTCCTGGTGACCAGCGGCGCGGACAGGATCTTCTCGTCCAAGGACTGCCAAGCCAAAAGCGAAGACCTCGTGAAGACGATTGCCCCGGGCGCCAGCGAGACGGCAAACTTCCCGTGGGCCCGTAACCGCACGTTGGAAGGCTGCAGCCCCATCGAAGCCAAACCAGGAGCAGGCGGGGCATACTACATTTTCACGGCCAAGCTCGGCTCGAGGGCCAGCCCCAAGACTGTGTTCCAGCTCAGCTGACTCCACTCTCCATCCATTGCTCCACAGGGGCCCTTTTGGGGGCTCGAAAGGGCCATGGGCCCACGCCGGCAGGGTTCCCTGGCCGGTAGGGACTTGCGAGGCGAGGGGGCCGGTGGGGACAATCGATGCAGGCTTAGAGGAAGCGGTCCAGCAGGCTGGCTTCGGCCATGCGGCTCAGGCCTTCGCGGACGGTGCGGGCGCGCTGGTCGCCGATGCCGTCAACGGTCATGAGGTCGTCGATGGTGGCCGCCATCAGGAACTGCAGGCCGCCGAAATGGTCCACGAGGCGGTCGGCAACAGCGTTTGGGACTGCCTTGAGGCCGGACAGCAGCCGGTAACCGCGGGGCTGCACCACGGCGTCGAGGTTGGCCTCGCCGCCGGCAAAACCGACGATCCCGGAGATCTTGCCCAGGTCTATCAGCTCAGTGGGGCCGAGGTTCACCAGCGCGCTGACGGCCCGTTCGATGTCCTCGGCGGACGCGTCCGGTCCGGCGTAGTCGCGGATGATGACGTCGCTGCCCGGGCCGCGGCCCACCGTGAGCTCATCGAGCTGAAGGGACAGCAGGCGGCCGTCCTCGCCAAGTTCCAGGACATACTGCGAGATTTCCTCGGAGATCCGGCGGACCATTTCCTGGCGCTGCAGGGTGACCGCGACGTCGCGGACGGTCACCATGGCCTCGATCTCCAGGGCGGACAGGGAACTGGTCACCTGGTCCAGCCGCGAACGGTACCGTTCCAGCGTGGCGAGGGCCTGGTTGGCGCGGGCCAGGACCTTTTCGGATCCCTCCAGCACGTGGCGGAGCCCGTTCACGTACAGCGCGATGATCTGCATGGACTGGCTGACGGAGATCACGGGAACGCCGGTCTGGATGGCCACGCGCTCCGCCGTGCGGTGCCGGGTGCCGGATTCCTGCGTTTCGATGCTTGAGTCCGGGACCAGCTGCACCGCGGCGCGCAGAATGTTGCCAGCGTCCTTGTCGCAGATGATGGCGCCGTCCATCTTGGCCAGTTCGCGGAGCCTTGTGGGGGAGAAGTCGATGCCGATGTCGAAGCCGCCGGAGCAGATGGAATCGATGGTCCGGTCCGAGCCCAGTACGATCAGCGCACCGGTCCGTCCCCGGAGGATGCGTTCCAGGCCATCGCGCAACGGCGTGCCTGGAGCCACTCTGCCCAGAGTCGCCTTGAGCGATTCTTCGGGGCTCCGAGCCATAGGTGTTCCCTTCAAAGGTGCAGGCTGCCGCCCGCAGGTATGCCGGTTTTACACTCAGCCGGCAGGATCAAAAGTACTCAGTTTCCCGCAAGCTCAATGATAGAGGTAAGAAGCGGCAATAACCGCACGGACAAGCCCCAAAGTGCCTCGTTAGGGGGTGCCGCGAAGTGCCTCGGGAACGCGTACGACGGCGGCTGTCCGGGAGGCGTTTCGGTGCGCCTGCCCTGCGCCGACCAGGAGATGGCAGCCCAAGCTCAAGGCCTGACCGCAGCGGGAGTTCGACGCGCATGATCCCTGGGGACCCGGGTATATCAGGGTCCCCAGGGATTATGCGTGTCGAAAGGGAAGAGGAGCGTCGAAACGCGCTGCAGCCTCTGTGACGTAGCGGGGCGCGCTCAGTCTTCGGCGCCAGCCCGGCACTGCGATAAACTTGGAACTTGGCGTTCGGCCAGTCCTATTCCCTCTCACGCGCCAGGGTTGTCCCGGCCGCAGTCGTCCCCATCGCAGCGAAAGTAGCACCGTGTCCCAAGATGTCCTTAGCCCCGCCCGGGTCAACGAGATTCACAAACAGGCGGCCCGGCGTCGGACCTTTGCTGTCATTTCGCACCCCGACGCCGGCAAATCCACCCTCACCGAGGCCTTGGCGCTTCATGCGAAGGTGATCGGCACCGCCGGTGCCTCCAGCGGCAAGGCCAACCGCAAGGAAACGGTCTCGGACTGGATGCAGATGGAGAAGGACCGCGGCATCTCCATCAGCTCCGCCGCCCTGCAGTTCTCGTACCGGGACACCGTCATCAACCTGTTGGACACCCCCGGTCACGCGGACTTCTCCGAGGACACTTACCGCGTCCTGGCGGCCGTCGACTGCGCAGTGATGCTCGTGGACGCCGCCAAGGGCCTGGAAACACAGACCATGAAGCTCTTTGAGGTCTGCAAGCAGCGCAACCTGCCCATCATCACCGTCATCAACAAGTGGGACCGGCCCGGTCTGGACGCCCTGGCGCTGATGGACGAGCTCACCGAGCGCACCGGCCTGAAGCCCATGCCGCTGACCTGGGCCGTGGGCATCTCCGGTGACTTCCGCGGCGTCTGGGACCTCCGCCAGGACCGCTTCGCCCGCTTCCAGCGCAACAATTCCGGCGCCAACATCGCGCTGACCGAGTACTTCACGCCCGAAGAGGCCGCGGAGACGCAGGGCAGCAACTGGACCGACGCCGTGGACGAGGCCGGCCTGGTCGTCGAGTCCAATCTCGAATTCGACGTCGAAGCCTTCCATGCGGGCACCGCCACTCCCATCCTGTT
Organism: Pseudarthrobacter sp. Y6; assembly: GCF_050156205.1. Lineage (NCBI taxonomy): Bacteria > Bacillati > Actinomycetota > Actinomycetes > Micrococcales > Micrococcaceae > Pseudarthrobacter > Pseudarthrobacter sp. Y6. The sequence goes on from NZ_CP189574.1 coordinate 519,554, forward strand.
CAGCTCCGCCGCCCTGAACTTCGGCGTGAAGGAACTGCTGGACGCCCTGGTTGACTTCGCGCCGCACGCCGCACCCCGGCCGGACATTGAGGGCAGCCCGCGCCCGGTTGAATCGTCCTTCTCCGGCTTTGTCTTCAAGGTCCAGGCAGGCATGAACAAGGCTCACCGAGACCACGTCGCTTTCATCCGCGTCTGCTCCGGAGTTTTTGAACGCGGCATGGTGGTCACACAGACCCGCACCGGAAAGTCCTTCGCCACCAAGTACGCCCAGCAGGTGTTCGGCCGCGAACGCGAGGTCATCGACGAGGCCTACCCGGGCGACGTCGTGGGCCTGGTTAACGCCTCCACGCTGCGCGTCGGCGACAGCCTCTTCCTCGAAGGCGCAGTGGAGTACCCGGCCATCCCGCTGTTCGCCCCGGAACACTTCCAGGTGGCCCGGTCCCAGGACCCCAGCAAGTTCAAGCAGTTCCGCCGCGGCATCGAGCAGCTCGAGCACGAGGGCGTCATCCAGGTGCTCCGCTCCGACGTCCGCGGCGATCAGGCGCCGGTGCTTGCCGCCGTCGGCCCGATGCAGTTCGAAGTGGTGGAGGACCGCATGGCGCATGACTTCAGCGCCCCCATGCGGCTGGAACGCCTGCCGTACTCCATCGCCAGGATTTCGACGGCGGACGCCATGCCCACGCTGGCGAACGTGCCCGGCGCTGAGGTGCTGTTGAGGTCCGACGGCGAATACCTCGCCTTGTTCAACGACGTCTGGGCCCTGCGCCGGATCGAGAAGAACCACCCCGATCTGACCCTCGTGCCCATCGGCACCCACAACCCCGCAAAGTAGCGTCCAATGTCTGCAGACCAACACCGTGCGATGATCACCGGCGCCGGCACCATCAACCCGCTCGGCTCCTCCGTGGCGGAGACCTGGGCCGGCCTGCTGGCGGGACAGTCCGGCATCGCCGCGCTGGATGAGGACTGGGCGGAGCAGCTGCCCGTGCGCATGGCCGGACAGGTCACCGCGGATCTTTCGGAACACCTCACCACGCGCGAGCTGAAGCGCATGGACCGGTGCGGGCAACTGGCGCTGGTGGCTGCCCGGGAAGCCTGGCAGCAGGCGGGAGCGCCCGACGTCGACCCCGAACGGTTTGCCGTAGTGATCGGCTCCGCCTATGGCGGCCTCGGTTCCACCCTCGAACAGGACCGTGCGCTTGCCAGCGGCGGCCCGCGCCGGGTCTCGCCGCACACCCTCACCCGGCTTATGGTCAACGGCCCCGCGGCCTGGGTCTCCATTGACCTCGGCGCCCGCGGCGGAGCCCGGACCCCGGTCAGCGCCTGCGCGTCCGGCGCGGAAGCAATTGTCCAGGGTGCCGAAATGATCCGCTCCGGAGCGGCCGACGTCGTGATTGCCGGCGGCGTGGACGCTTCAGTCAACGACCTGGTGATCACCGGTTTCTCCCAGATCCGGGCACTCTCCACACGCAACAGCGAACCCCAGCGCGCCTCGCGCCCGTTCGACGGCGGCCGCGACGGATTTGTCCTCGCCGAAGGCGCCGGCATTGTGGTGCTTGAAAGTGAGGCACACGCCCGGGCGCGCGGCGCCGCCATCCTCGGCGCAGTGGCCGGCGGGGCGGTAACCTCCGATGCCAACGACATCGTGGCCGCGGACCCGGCCATGCAGCGGCGGGTCATGCAGAAGGCCCTGGCCTCGGCCGGAATGAAGGCTTCGGAGATCGGCTTCGTCCACGCCCACGCCACCTCCACCCCGGTAGGGGACCGGCTGGAAGCCCAGGCCATCAACGCTATTTTCGGTGCCGACGTGCCCGTGACCTCCACCAAAGGCCACACCGGCCACCTGCTGGGCGGCGCCGGTGCGCTCGCCGCCGTCGTGGTGGTCCAGGCCCTGCAAACCGGACAGCTCCCCGGAACGGTGAACGTCGAGGCGCTGGATCCTGAGGTGAACCTGAACGTCGTGACGGAGAAGGCCCACACGCTGGCGCCCGGTTCCGCCCCCGCCGGCCTGGTGAACGCTTTTGGCTTCGGCGGACACAGTGTTGCCTTGGTGATTACGGGGAGCTAGCCCGTTGCGTGGACGTTTCCTTGCCTCCGATTCATCAGTCCGCGCCGCTAGCCGATAAGCAGGCTCAGTGCCTCCGTGAGGTGCTCCACTTCGCGGACCGAGAAGCCCGCCGGGACGGGTCCCGGCCCGTTGTGGCTGGCCGGGACCACGGCGTGGGTGAACCCCAGCCGGTGCGCTTCCTGAATGCGCTGGTTGATGCCGGGCACCGGCCGGACCTCTCCGGCCAGGCCGACTTCGCCGAAGGCAATCAGCCGGATGGGCAGGGGTTTGCGGGCCTTCGCGGACGCGACGGCCAGGGCAACCGCGAGGTCAGTGGCCGGTTCACTCAGCTTCACGCCGCCCACCGTGGCCACATAGGAATCGTCCTTGTGCAGCAGGCAGCCGGCACGCTGCTGCAGGACCGCCAGGAGCATGGACACCCGTGAACTGTCCAGTCCACTGGTGGCGCGGCGCGGCTGGGAGTTGGCGCTTTCGGCCAGCAGCGACTGCACCTCGGCCAGCAACGGCCGCCGCCCTTCCATGGTCACCGTGATGCAGGTGCCGGAGACCGGCTCCTTGGTGCGGCTGATGAACAGTCCGCTGGGGTCCGTGAGCCCTTCGATTCCGTTCTCATTCAGGTCAAAACAGCCGACGTCGTCCGTGGGCCCGTACCGGTTCTTCACCGCGCGCAGCATCCGGAGCCGGGAATGACGCTCGCCTTCGAACTGGCACACCACATCCACCAGGTGTTCGAGCAGCCGCGGTCCCGCGATGGACCCGTCCTTCGTCACGTGCCCCACCAGCAAAGTGGTCATGTTCCGGCGCTTGGCCGCCGCGATGATGGACGCGGCAACCTCACGCACCTGCGAGACGCCGCCGGCGCTGCCGTCCACATCAGCGCTGCTGAGCGTCTGGACCGAGTCCACGATCAGCAGCCGGGGCTCGATCTTCTCCACTTGTCCCAGTGTCTGCCCCAGGTCCGTTTCCGCTGAGAGGTAGAGGGAATCCGCGACGGCGTCGATCCGTTCGGCGCGCAGCTTTACCTGCGCGGCGGACTCCTCGCCCGTGACATACAGGACGTCCTGCGCGGTGCGGGCGAACTTGGCCGCGACGTCCAGCAGCAGCGTTGATTTGCCCACGCCAGGCTCCCCGGCCAGCAGGATGACCGCGCCAGGGACCAGGCCGCCGCCCAGCACGCGGTCCAGCTCGTCCACGCCGGTGGGCAGGAAAGCCGCCGTGGTGGCATCCACCTCGGCAATCCGGCGGGCCGGCTCCAGAACTGTGGTGGCCGCCGTCGTACGCGCTACAGCGGCGCCGGTTTCCTCAACCGTGCCCCACGCCTGGCACTCGCCGCAGCGCCCGACCCACTTGACCGTGGTCCAGCCGCATTCGGCGCACTTGTAAGCCGGCGCTTTGGACGCCCGGGAAGTCTTTGTTGCCATGGGTTCCACCCTACTGGCGGGCACCGACAATCCTCTGGTGATGGAGCCTGTCGAGATCCATCAACCCCCGGGGGTTTCGACAGGCTCAACCACCGGCTTTCGACACGCTCAACCACCGGCGCCACCGCTACAGGCCGGGCAGCACGTCCCGGGCCTCGCGCGCCTCCATGCCGGTGGCCTCCAGGAGGTCCACCATGAGCGGCCGGAACAGCATCACCACAGTCTCGCCCTCAAGCCGCTCGACCTCCAGCAGCTTGGGGTGCAGCCGCAGCGCGATCTCGCTGAAGTCCTGCCGGGCCGTGCGCAGATGGGCGCGGCGCACGCCGTCGTGCATTTCCGCCAGGCCGAGCGACAGTTCATCAATCGCGGCCGCGGTTTCCTGGAGCACGTCTGCAATGTTCTCGGTGGCGTTGTCTGACAGCGCGGCATGGTTGATGGCGCTGGTCAGCCGGCGCGCAAAGACGCGGCTGTTCCTGAGCGCCAGGTCGATGAAGTCAAGGGAACTCTCCAGCCGGTCCAGCTCGTCGCGGTGCCGGCGGTGGGCCGGCGCCAGCATGGCCACCTCGCCGGAAGCGCGCAGGGAATGGCGCATCGCGTCCACCAGCGGCTGGCAGTTCCGGCCTCGGATCAGCGCGTGCCAGGCCTGCGTGGAGTCGCTGTTGCTCAGGGCGGTGGCACATTCCCGCAGCACCTCGGCAAGCTCGTGCAGCAATTTGCGGACATCCTTGCGGGGCTCCCGGCGTGGGTCCTTGGGAATCAGGACGGTCACCAGGAGGGCGAAAAGGCCGCCCGCCACGGCGTCCAGGCTGCGCGTGAAGGGCCCGCCATCGGGCGCCGGCAGCAGCACCACCAGCAAGGATTGCAGCCCCAGCTGCGTGGTGAAGATGTTGCCGCTGTCCAGGAAACGGGCCAGCAGGATGGAGAACAGAAGTACGACGGCGGCCTGCCAGATTCCGCTGCCCAGCCAGTGCAGCAGCAGATCACCTACTGCGATCCCGATGGTGCAGCCGAGTCCCACCTCCATCACCCGGCGCAGCCGCGGGTCACGCGAGAAGCCCAGGGCGATCAGTGACGATGTGGCTGCAAAGAGGGGACCGGAGTGCCCCAGAACATACTCGGCGAAGGCGTAGGCCCCCACTGCGCACGAGGTCATCTGGACGGCGGGGACAAGTGAATTCCGGCTCCGGACCAGGCCGGTGCGGATGCGTCCGCGCAGGAAACGCCTGCTTGCTGAGAGTCCTGCTGCTGCGGCCATGCCCACCAGTCTATTTGCCGCCCGGGCACCTAAGACCGAAAGTGTGACGCGCGCAATGGTGACGCCCCAGTTGTAAGCCAATATGCCGCCGTCGTTAATCTTCTGTTCACCCGTGGCTGCCCGTCCCGTTACCTGCGGCCCATACCTTCATTAAAGGTACAAAACGTACGCATCGCGCTGCAGGGCGTCTCCGGCCCTGCCCGCTACTGAATATCCCTGGAAGGGGTACATCTAGTGAAGGCACTCCGTTTCGGCCGCCACGCGGCTATCGCTGTAATCGCAGCCGGCGCACTCGCGCTCACCGCCTGCGGTTCAGACAACGCCACGGGCACCACGCCTGCAGGCACCCAGACTTCTGCCGGCCCCAAGGTCACCGGCACGCTGACCGGCATCGGCGCATCCTCCACCGGCGCAGCCATGGACGCCTGGAAGGCCGGCTTTGCCGCCGCCAACCCCGGCGCCACCGTGCAGTACTCCCCGGACGGTTCCGGCGCAGGCCGCAAGGCAATCATCGACGGCTCGGCCCAGTTCGCCGGCTCCGACGCGTACCTCAAGGATGAAGAGCTGGCCAGCTCCAAGACCCAGTGCGGCCCCGAAGGTGCCATCAACATCCCGGTCTACATCTCCCCGATCGCTGTGGCGTTCAACCTCCCCGGCATCACCGAGCTGAAGCTTGACGCCGCCACCGTGGCCAAGATCTTCCGTGGCCAGGTCGCCAACTGGAACGATCCCGCGATCGCCGCCCTGAACCCGGGCGTCACCCTCCCGGACCTCAAGGTCACCCCGGTGAACCGCTCTGACGATTCCGGTACCACCACTAACTTCACCGATTACTTGGCCGCGGCTGCTGCCGATGTCTGGACCGACAAGGCTGCCGGCATCTGGCCCGCAGCCCTGCAGGGCGAGAACGCCAAGGGAACCTCCGGCGTCGTCAAGACCGTTACCGACACCCCGGGTGCCGTGACCTACGCGGATGACTCCGCCGTGGGCGGCAAGCTGGGCACCGCGTCCATCAAGGTGGGCGAGGAGTTCGTCAAGATCTCCGCCGACGCCGCTGCCAAGGCCGTTGAAGCCGGCAAGCCCGTCGAAGGCCGCTCCGCCACCGACGTCGCCATCAAGCTGGACCGCAAGACCACAGCAAAGGGTGCCTACCCGGTGGTCCTGGTTTCCTACCACGTTGTCTGCACCACCTACGACAAGCAGGAAACCGTTGACCTCGTCAAGGCCTTCGAAAGCTACGTAGTTTCCAACGCCGGCCAGAAGGCAGCTGCTGACTCCGCGAAGTCCGCACCGCTCTCCTCGGCCCTCGCCGAGAAGGCCGTCAAGGCCATCGAATCCATCAAGGTCAAGTCCTAGTACCTGTCCCTGAACCATGTTCCCCGCCACGCCGAAAGGCGGGGCGGGGAACTTGGCATTGCAAGCTCGATTTAGGCACCACCCACAACCGAAGGGTCTGGAATGACCGCCACCCCCCTGAGCAGTTCCCAGGGCGCAGGCCGCGCCGGGGATAAGATCTTTTCCGGCGCCGCCCTGGCCGCCGGGTGCCTCATCCTCGCCGTCCTGTTCGGCGTGGCCCTGTTCCTCGTTGTCCAGGCCATTCCGGCGCTGACCGCCCCGGCCGCCGAGATCCAGGGCGGCGAAGGCTTCTTCGCCTACATCTGGCCGATCGTTATTGGCACGCTCATTGCAGCCGTCATCGCCCTCGTGATCGCAACACCCGTCGCCATCGGCGTGGCCCTGTTCATCTCGCACTTCGCCCCGCGCGGACTCGCCTCCGGCCTTGGCTACGTGGTGGACCTCCTGGCTGCCATCCCGTCGGTGGTTTACGGCGCCTGGGGAGCGGCGTTCCTCGCCAAGGAAATCTCCCCCGCCTACAACTGGCTGGCCGAGAACATGGGCTGGCTGCCCATCTTCCAGGGCCCCGCCTCTGCCACCGGCAAAACCATCCTGACCGCGGGCATTGTGCTCTCGGTGATGGTCCTGCCGATCATCACGTCCCTGAGCCGTGAAATCTTCCTGCAGACGCCCAAGCTTCACGAGGAAGCCGCCCTGGCCCTCGGCGCCACGCGCTGGGAAATGATCAAAATGTCAGTCCTGCCGTTCGCCCGCCCGGGCATCATCAGCGCCGTCATGCTGGGCCTGGGCCGTGCGCTGGGCGAGACCATGGCTGTTGCCCTGGTCCTCTCCTCCGGTGCCCTGACCGCCAGCCTGATCACGTCCGGCAACCAGACCATCGCCGCGGAGATCGCCCTGAACTTCCCCGAAGCCAGCGGCCTCAAGGTCAGCACGCTGATCGCTGCCGGCCTGGTACTTTTTGTGATCACCCTGGGAGTCAACATGATCGCCCGCTGGATCATCACACGGCACAAAGAATTCTCGGGAGCAAACTAAATGTCCTCCACTATCACTCCCGTGCGCAGTAAGCGTTCAGCCCTGACCAAGGGCCAGTTGCCCGCATTTGCGCCGTACGTCGTCCTGGCACTCGCACTCATCGTGGGCGCCGCGATCCTTGCACTGATCGGGTTCAACGCCTTCGGCTGGGGCATTGTTTCGGCCATCCTCTTCGCCGCCGGCCTGGTGGGCTGGAGCGCCGTGGTGGAAGGCTCCCGCAAGGCCAAGGACAAGCTGGCCACCTGCCTGGTGGTGGGCTCGTTCCTGATCGCGCTGCTCCCGCTGATCTCCGTGATCTGGACGGTGCTGGTCAACGGCGTTCCCGGCCTGATCGCCCCGGGCTTCCTGACCAGCTCCATGAACGGCGTCACGGGCGTTTACGACAACAAGGCAGTCGAAGACGGCGCCCCTGTGGTCGGTGGCATCTACCACGCACTGTTGGGCACCATCCAGATCACGCTGGTAACCACCGTGATCTCCGTGCCCGTCGGCCTGCTGACCGCCATTTACCTGGTGGAGTACGGCAATGACGGCCGCCTGGCCCGCGCCATCACGTTCTTTGTGGACGTGATGACCGGCATACCGTCCATCGTGGCCGGCCTGTTCGCCGCAGCGTTCTTCTTCGCCGTGGTGGGGCCCGGCACCAAAACCGGTGCCGTCGCCGCCGTCGCGCTTTCCGTCCTGATGATCCCCGTAGTGGTGCGTTCCAGCGAGGAAATGCTCAAGATCGTCCCCAACGAACTGCGCGAAGCGGCATACGCGCTGGGTGTGCGCAAGTGGCGCACCATCCTCAAGGTGGTGATCCCGACCGCGATCTCCGGCATCGCGTCCGGCGTCACCTTGGCGATCGCCCGCGTGATCGGTGAGACTGCGCCCATCCTGGTCACCGCCGGGTTTGCCACCAGCATCAACAACAACGTATTCGGTGGCTGGATGGCCTCTCTGCCCACATTCATCTACACCCAGATCCTGAACCCCACATCACCGGCCAACCCGGACCCGTCGTCGCAGCGGGCGTGGGGCGCCGCCCTGGTGCTGATCATCCTGGTGATGGTCCTGAACCTTGGCGCCCGGCTGATCGCCAGGATCTTTGCCCCCAAGTCCGGCCGTTGAAAAATTTTCAGCAGGCCATTCCGGTCCTCGCGGCCAAACCCTAGACTTCAATCCGTACCCCAGCAAGTGAAGGAACACCATGTCTAAGCGCATCGACGTCAAAGACCTGAACGTGTACTACGGCGATTTTCTGGCCGTGGAGGATATCAGCATCAACATCGAGGCCAAGTCCGTGACGGCCTTCATCGGCCCCTCAGGCTGTGGCAAGTCCACGTTCCTGCGCACCCTGAACCGCATGCACGAGGTTCTGCCTGGCGCCCGCGTCGAAGGCGAAGTCCTGATGGACGGCGAAAACCTCTACGGCCCCGGCGTGGACCCGGTGACCGTGCGCTCGCAGATCGGCATGGTCTTCCAGCGGCCCAACCCGTTCCCCACCATGTCTATCCGGGACAACGTGCTGGCCGGCGTGAAGCTGAACAACAAGAAGATCTCCAAGGGCGAGGCCGACGTCCTGGTGGAGAGATCCCTCCAGAGCGCCAACCTCTGGAACGAGGTCAAGGACCGCCTGGAGAAGCCCGGATCCGGCCTGTCAGGCGGCCAGCAGCAGCGCCTCTGCATCGCCCGTGCCATTGCCGTGGAACCGCAGGTGATCCTCATGGACGAGCCGTGCTCGGCGCTGGACCCGATCTCCACACTGGCCATCGAGGACCTCATCAACGATCTCAAGGACCAGTACACCGTGGTGATCGTGACCCACAACATGCAGCAGGCCGCCCGTGTTTCGGATAAGACGGCGTTCTTCAACATCGCCGGTACCGGCAAGCCGGGCAAGCTGATCGAATACGGGAACACCCAGAACATCTTCAGTAACCCCACCGTGAAGGCCACCGAGGACTACGTCTCCGGCCGCTTCGGATAATCCCCAGCCGCCCCAGGCTCGCAAGCTCACCCGGGGACCCCTTCGGCTGTGGGCCCAGCACTGGCTCCCAGACACCCTTTGCATCGATTGCTCCGGCAGTGCCCTTTTGACAGCTCAGAAGGGCGCTGCCGGAGCAATCGATGCGGTGTTTAAGCCAAGGGTGCTGCGTTACGCAACGGTGCTGCGCTTAGGCCGCCTTCAGGCCGCCAACGGTGACAGCGCCAGGGCCAGCACGAACGCCCCGGCCGCGGTCGCCGCGGGGGTGAGGACCCACAGCACCAGGATCTGCATGACCAGCTTCCGGTTGGTGACCGAGAAATGCTGGTTCTCGCCAGCCCCCAACACTGACGCGGTCACCGTGTGAGTCGTGGAGAGGGGCCAATGAAGCGCGATCGCCCCGAGAAACAGCATCGCCGCGCTGAAAGTCTGGGCCACGGAGCCCCGCAACGGGTCCACCCTGGTGATCTTGTAGCCGATGGTGTGGGAGATCCGCCAGCCGCCAAATAGCGTTCCGACTGTGATCATCAGGGCGGACACCAGCGCCACCCACAGGGGGATGCTCTCGCCGTCGGAATAGCCTGCCGCTAGCAGGGCAAGCAGCAGTACGGCACCCACCCGCTGGCCGTCCTGCAGGCCGTGGCCGAACGCCACGGCGCCGGCCGCGATGGCCTGGCTGCGGCGGAAGCGCTGGTTGATGACGTTGGGCTGGGCATACCGGGCCGCCCAGGTCACCGGGAAAACCAACAGGTACGCGCCAATGTAGGCGACGGCGGGCGAGAGCAGCAGCGGCAGGAGAACCTGGACCAGCAGGGACTGGTCAACGCCGCCTACTCCCACTCCGCCCACGGCCAGGCTGGCGAGCCCTGCACCGGCGAGACCGCCCACCAGGGCGTGCGTGGAGGACGCTGGGATGCCGCGCCACCACATGAGCAATCCCCAGGCGCAGGCACTGGCCAAGGCTGCCACCAGGATGCTGAGGCCGCTTTGGCCATCCGGCAGGTGGATCCAGGTGTGGCTGATGACAACCACTACGGTCGCGCTGATCAGGGCGCCCACGAAGTTGAAAAAGGCGGCCAGCAGCACGGCCACGCTGGGCGTGAGCGCCCTGGTGCGGACAGCCAACGCCACGGACGTGGAGACGTCCCTGAAGCCGTTGAGGAAGGCAAACGTTGCGGTCAACAGGACCACAACGCCGAAAATCACTGCTGTCACGTCAGGATTCCTTGACGATGATGCTGCCTACCTGCGTAGCGATGCGGCGCATGTCCTTGGTGACTTCGACCAGCTGGTTGGCGACGTCGCGGTTACGGGAATACTGCGCCCACTTCATGTCCCGGATCATGTCCGCTACCCAGATCCGGTGGGTCCGTTCCGCGCGTTTGGCAAGCCTGAGAATCTCGATCCAGTAGTCCTCGAGGTCGTCGAGGTTGTTGAGCCGGCGCATGGCGTCCACGGTGAGCTCGGCCTGCCGGCTGATGATCTCGAGCTGGTCTGCGGCCCGCCGCGGCAGGCGGTCGAGCTGATACAGGGACACAAGTTCCGCGGCACCATCCAGTTTTTCGAGGGCCTCGTTGAGGTAGCGGGACAGTGCGTACATGTCTTCGCGGGGGAGCGGGTTCACAAAGCTCGTGCGCATGTGGGTCAGCAAGGCAAAGTGCAACTCGGCGGACTTGGCCTCGTGGTTGTGCATGTCGTCCACCAGCTTGGCGTGCTCAGTGGCGGGTACGCCCAGGATCTCGGCCATGGTGGCGCTGGCATGAACAATTTGCTGGGCCATCTGGGAAAGCAGGGTCAGCCCGGCGGGCTCCTGGGGAAAAAGGCGCAGCTTCACGTTGGGATACCGGTCTCCGGGGATGTGCAGGGGTCGGGGGCCGCCCACTTGTGACTTGACGCAGGCCAGCAGCTGTGTTGATTCTACCGGCCGGTGCCCGCGGCCTGTAAACAGGCATGAAAAATGGTGCCGAACCGGATACGCCTCTCGGCGGTAGGCCGCTCTAGGCGGCTAATTGTTGAAGCCCGGGGGTTTCGCGGCTCGACACCAGTTTCAGTGTTCTACGTTGCTTGGCCCAAGTCAACATTGACAGATGGGCGCCGGTGGTTCAGTCAAGCTCGCCCAGCCGCCACGCATTTGCCGCATGCTCAAGGTCCTCAGCCGTCTTCACGAGCTGGTGCGAGTTGCGCGTGAGCTTGCTCGCGTGGGCCTCGTTGCCGAGCTCGGCGCCGTCGGCGATCGTCGCCTGGCCGAGTGCTACCACGCGGCAGAACGCGGCGGAACGTTCCAGCGCGACGTCGAACTCGCCGTCGAACGCCCCGGAGAGAATGGCGTCAGCCATGGCCCGCATTTCTTCGGCTCCCGGCGGTTCAGCGGCGCCGGCCACCACGTTGGAAACCTGCGCGGTGTCCTTGCCCGCGCGGAAGTACACGGAGATCCGTTCGGGGTCCTGGACGGTGGCGGCGCGCAGGGCGTACAGCCGCCAGAGGGCACCGGGCAGCGAACGCGCCGGGCTTTCCGCCCACATCTCCGCAATGGCTTCCAGGCCCTGTTCGTCCGTCAGCTTGACCAGGCGTTCGGTGATGACGGGGTCGTCGCTGTCGCGTCCGTGGCGCACCAGTGCCTGGGCGGCGAGGTGTGCGGCCTCGGACACGCGCGCAGGGTCCGGACCGCCGGCGAACGGCTCAAAGTCGATGGGGGCGAACGGCTTGGGCTTGTGATGCCGGTTGGCTCCGCCGTAGTGACTGGGTCCTGATTGTTCGCTCATGCCCCCACGCTACTCCTGTGCCGCGCGGGAAATCGAGTGCTGTTCGCAGCCAGGATGCGCCGCGCCAGCGCCGGTGACGCTGTGCGGAATCCGGAACGTACGACGGCGGCGCGCGCCTGCGTGCCAAAGCCGCCCCGTGTGTGGGGTAAAGTATTTTACGTCCAGAAATGGACTGGGCTGATCGGTCATTTGACCGTCAGCTGGGGCCTTTAGCTCAGTTGGTAGAGCATCGGACTTTTAATCCGTGGGTCGTGGGTTCGATCCCCACAGGGCCCACCCACGCAGAAGACCAGAGACACTCCGTCTCTGGTCTTCTTTCGTTCGGCGGCAGTGGACCCGGCCGAATGGCCCGTTGTCCGGAGCCGGGCCGAGCGGCAAAGTTCGCGCCGGTAGGCTGGCAGGTTCCCTTGGCTGGCGAGGTCAGGGTGCGGGGGCTTCCCGTGAACCCTGATGCGGTGCCGTTTCGACGGCAGGTGTCTGCGGTCTTTGATGACGACCTGTTCTTTCCGTCCCTGACTGTCCGTGAGCATTTTCTGCTTATCGCCGCGGACATTCCCTGCAGAACCCGGAAGGGCTGGTCGATGACGAGCTCGCGTTCTTCGGAATGACGGGCAGCCTTCGTACTCGGGCTTCGCCATGAGATTGCTGACCGCACTCTGGCGGGGCGCGGCCTCCTCGGCATCTTCCTCAGCGTCGTGCTTCCCAGCCACGGAGCCGCGAGGCGCAACCGCTAGAACCTCCGCCGTAAATTACGCTCCCGAGCTATTACGCCGAAGTATTCATGAGAAGCACCGTCAAATACATCGACGGAAACCCGGAAAGCCCCGTGGCGGGAGCCTAGTGCTCGAAATGAGTGTCCGGCGCACCGCCCGGCAGGTTCGCCAGGATGCCCTCAGCCACCTTGCGGAGCTTGACGTTCCGGTGGCTGGATGCCTTGGAGATGATGTCAATCGCGTCGTTGTACGAGCACCTGTTCTGCGCCATGATGACGCCGCACGCAATGTCGATGGACGTCCGGCTTTCCAAGGCTGACTGCAGATCCGACGCCCTGGTGCTGGCCGACTGCAACTCAAGGACCAGCCTGAGGCCGCGGGCCGCGATGTCCGTGAAGCCGCGGGCCTCGGCGATCACCGGCAGCGGGAACACCTGGGGGCTTGCTGCGAAGAAAGCGAGGGCGGCCTCGGTTCCTTCGTCCAGGGAAAGCCGGAGGCCCAGGACGCTGTTGAACCCGGCGTCCTGCAGGTACAGCCTGTAGCGGGCCCAGCGGAAGTCGGTGGCCACATGGTTCATGGCTGCGGTACCTGTGCCGGCGAGGGCTTCCAGCAGGGGGCCCTCGCCGACCTCCTGCTCCAACCGGGCCAACCGTTCGGTCTGTGTGCCGGTTCCGGCGGTGGTTTTGACGCATTTGACCCGGTTCAGGACCAAGGCGCATTCGATGGGGACACCCGCTAGCCGGCTCAGCGTGGCCGCTCCTAGGTGGACCAGTATCTCCAGGGATTCCGACAGGTCCTTTGCGCCAGTGGCAAGATCGGGAATAAGCCCCTCGGCGCTGGCCATCCCGATGGTGACCGCTTTCGCCGTCGGCACCGGGCCAGGACGATCGGCCGGTGCCGGGTTGGGTCTGCGGTCCGGGATTGCTGCCGGCCCCGGATGGGGGACTCCATGCTGGGTTGCGTGTTGGGTCGGATGAGCGGGCGCTGGCCGCCTGCCCGCCGACGCGTGTGCTTGGGAAGCCCCGGAACGGGAAGACTTCACGCCCGCCTCCCCAGGGGACGCGGGGAAGCGACTGGAGGTGTTCGATGAATATGAACGGTAGAAGACACAGGGCCGGCGACGGCTGGGGGAGAGGCCTTGGTCTCGAAGACCTCCTCGTCGCCGGCCCCGCTTACTTCCCGTACTCCTAGGAACGGGAAAACGCGGCTGCCACGTCGTGTATTCATCCTTCCCACAACCCCCTAGTGAGACATCCAATCCAGTGCGATTTGCGAGTCTTAGCTCTTAGTCGAAGGTAGTTCCGGCGTGGGCCCGGGCGACCGCGTAATCGGTACTTGTCTTTCAAGTTAGGTAGTACTTGGTTTTTCGGCCGATTACTCAAATCCGCGCTGAAGAATTATCCTCCGCCAGAGTCCTTGACTCTCACGCCGGCAGTGCCAAGAATGATTTTTGTACAACGTTGTAAATCCCTGGAGCAAAGGACTGACAGTGAGCACAGCAAAGACCGCCGCCGGCAAGTTCACCATCGATCCGGCGTTCACCGTCGGACCCGTCCGGCGCCGTACTTTCGGCGCCTTCGTGGAACACCTGGGACGCTGCGTCTACACCGGAATCTTCGAGCCGGAGCACCCTCAGGCGGACGAGGACGGGTTCCGCACGGACGTCCTGGAACTGACCCGCGAACTCGGTGTTTCCACAGTCCGGTACCCGGGCGGCAACTTTGTGTCCGGGTACCGCTGGGAAGACGGCGTGGGCCCGGTGGAGCAGCGCCCGGCCCGGCTTGATCTCGCCTGGCACTCCACCGATCCCAACCTCGTGGGCGTTGACGAGTTCGCCAAGTGGTCGGTCAAGGCGGGCGTGGAGCCGATGATGGCGGTCAACCTGGGCACGCGCGGAACCCAGGCGGCGCTGGACCTGCTCGAATACTGCAATATCGACGGCGGCACTGCCTTCTCGGATCAGCGCAAGGCCAACGGAGCTGAGAACGGCTATGGCATCAAGATGTGGTGCCTGGGCAACGAGATGGACGGACCCTGGCAGATCGGCCACAAAAGCGCCCTCGAATACGGCAGGCTCGCCGCAGACACCGCCCACGGCATGCGCATGATCGATCCTGACCTTGAGCTGGTGGCCTGCGGCAGTTCGGCGCCCACCATGGCCACGTTCGGCGAGTGGGAGCGCGTGGTGCTGACCGAGACGTACGACGTCATAGACCTGATATCCGCCCACCAGTACTTTGAGGGCGCCGGTGACCTGCAGGAACATCTGGCCGCCGGACAAAAAATGGAGTTCTTCATCCGGGACATCGTGAGCCATATCGACCACGTGAAGTCGGTCAGGAAATCCACCAAACAGGTCAACATCTCCTTTGACGAGTGGAACGTGTGGCACATGAGCCGCGCCGAATCAAAGGCACCCACCGGCAAGGACTGGCCGGTGGCCCCGGCCCTGCTGGAGGACAAATATACGGTGGCGGACGCCGTCGTCGTCGGGGATCTCCTGATCACCCTGCTGCGCAACACCGACCGCGTCCACGCTGCGAGCCTGGCCCAGCTGGTCAACGTCATTGCCCCCATCATGACCGTACCGGGAGGCCGGGCCTGGAAACAGACCACCTTCCACCCGTTCGCCCTCACCAGCCGCCACGCGGCCGGCGCTGTGCTGCAGCTCGCCGTCGAATCCCCGCTGATCAGCGGCGGAACTACAAAGGACTTTTCTGCCCTGTCGGCTGTCGCAACACTGGACGCCGAGGCGGGCGAGGCGGTCATCTTCGCAGTGAACCGCTCGGCGACGGACCCCCTGACACTGGACGCCGCCGTCGCGGGCCTCGGCAGCGTCCGGGTGGTGGAAGCGGTCACCTACGCGAACAAGGACCTGTACTGGCGGGCAACGGTGGAGGATTCGACGTCGGTCCTGCCCGCCGCCAACGTGAGCGTCAAGGCCGACGGCGGCCGGCTCACCGCAGAACTCCCGGCGGTGTCCTGGTCCATGATCCGGTTGGCGCTCGATTCCTAAGCGTGCCCCCCGAGTTTTTGTCCAGATAATGCGCGAAAATCGACGGTGAAGTCCCAATAAGTGGACAAAAACTCAAGGTCATGACGCAGGCCGCCGGAGGTGGAAAGATGAGGGCCATGGAACTGCATATCACCGGTGACCCGGCCGCCGACAAACTGCTGACTGATGACGCGTTTGCGCTGCTGACAGGCATGCTGCTGGACCAGCAGGTAACCATGGAATCCGCCTTTGCCGGGCCGGAGAAGATCCGGGCCCGGATCGGGTCCATCGACCCGGCCGCGGTGGCCGCGTATGAACCTCAGGCGTTCGTCGAGGTGTTCAAGGAACGGCCCGCGGTGCACCGGTTCCCCGGCTCCATGGCGGGGCGCGTCCAGGCCCTCGCCGAGACAGTGCAGCACGACTGGGACGGCGACGCCACGCTGATCTGGACCAAGGGCGATCCCGACGGCCCGGAGGTGCTGCGCCGGCTGCAGGCACTGCCCGGATTCGGGGAGCAGAAGGCAAAAATCTTCCTTGCGCTCCTAGGGAAGCAGCGCGGGCTGGGCGCGCCCGGCTGGCGCGAGGCCGCCGGCCACTACGGCCAGGAGGATGCCTTCCTCTCGGTTGCCGACATTGTGAGTCCTGAATCGCTCGCCAAGGTGCGGGCCAGCAAGCAGGCAGCAAAGGCGGCGGCCAAGGCTGCCAAAGGCTGACCGCGCATGGCCGTGACCATGAACGATGTGGCGCGCGCCGCCGGGGTTTCGCTCAAGACCGTGTCGAACGTGCTCAACGACTACGAGTTCATCCGGCCGGCCACCAGGCAACGGGTGCAGGATGCCATCGCCGAACTGGGCTATGAGGCGAACCTGACGGCCCGAAGCCTGCGCTCCGGGAAGTCCCACATGCTCGGCCTGGTGCTGTCCGACCTCGCGGCGCCGTACTACGCAGAGCTGGCCTCCCGGATGATGACGGTGGCGGAGCGGCGTGGCTACCGGGTGCTCGTGGAACAGTCCGGTGCTCTGGGGGCCAACGAACTGGGCGCCCTGCAGGGTCCGCTGCGGCAGCTGACAGACGGCCTGCTCTTCACGCCCCTGGTGATGGGGGCCGACGCCGTCGCCTCCCGCCGCGGCGCCAAGCCGGTGGTGCTGCTCGGGGAGCACATTCTGGATCCCCGGCTGGATCTGGTCACCATGAGAAACCAGGGCGCCGCCCAGGCCCTCACCGCGCACCTGGTGGCGGGAGGTCGCCGTCGTATTGCCGTGCTCGGCGCCCACACTGGGGAGTCAGCAGGATCTGCCGGACTGCGGCTCAACGGTCACCGGAGAGCGCTGGAGGACGCCGGCGTCCCGTTTGATCCGGTCCTCGTGGCACCCGGTGAATGGCGCCGCGACGGGGGAGCAGCCGCCGTCGCCGGCCTCCTGGAGCGCGGCATTCCGTTCGACGCCGTGTTCGGCCTGAACGACGCCCTGGCCCTGGGCGCGATGCATGAACTGCTCGTCCGTGGCGTGAAGGTGCCCCAGGACGTTGCGGTGGCGGGCTTTGACGACATCGACGAGGCACGGTTCGCCTCGCCGTCGCTCACCACTGTGTCGCCCGGCATGGACGAGATTGCGGAACGGTCCGTCGGGTTGCTGATCGACCGGATTGACGGGCTGGAGGTGGGGGAAGACGGCGTTCATGTAGAAGCTGGCTTTGCGCTGAAAATCCGGGAGTCGGCGCCCTGAGGGCTGCAGCCGGACTATCGTTGGCTGCAACAGTCTTGCGCGGTGGCGTGTTGCTCCCGTGTGTCAGCAAGCAATGTAAGTTCGGGCCCATCACACCAGGCGAGGCGGACATCCATGAAGGCTCCAGACCAGCAGTACGCTCAGTTCTCCGGAACGCCCGTTCCTCCTGGCGACGGTGATGCGGCCGGTCGTGAGCCCGTGGACCAGGACCTCCTCCAACGCCTGGCCGATGCCCATGGTGTTGGCACGTCGTTCCACGGCTGGGACGGGCTTCCGCACAGCGTCGCCCCGGAGACGCTGACCAAGGTCCTGGCGGCGCTGGGTGTCCCGGCCCGCACAAACGAACTGATCGAAACTGCCCTGGCCGAGGCGGAACTGGCGCCGTGGCGGCGGATGCTGCCGCCCGCCGTCGTGGTTCAGCAGGGCGAAACCGCGCTGGTTCCCGTCCACGTCCGGGACGGTGCCACGGCCCGCCTGACAGTTGTGCTGGAAGAGGGCGCGGGCGAACCTGTCGAAGCGGTCCAGCAGGACATCTGGGTAACGCCTCAGGACGTGGACGGAGTGCCGACCGGCCGGGCCACCTTCGCCGTGCCGCAGGGGTTGCCGCTGGGCTGGCACACGCTGCAGGCAGAGTCCGACGGCGTCACGGCCGAGGGCGCGCTGGTGGTGGTTCCGGCGCGGCTCACCACCGCCGATTCCCTGGTGGAGCGTCGCGGGTGGGGCCTGGCAACCCAGCTGTACTCAGTGCGGTCCAAACGGTCCTGGGGGATCGGTGACTTCGCCGACCTCGCGGACCTGGCCACGCTCAGCGGCGCCCGTGGCGCAGACTATGTCCTGGTCAACCCGCTGCACGCCGCGGAACCCGTGCCGCCGGTCCAGCCCTCGCCGTACTCGCCGTCCACGCGGCGCTTCTTCAACCCGCTGTACATCCGCGTGGAGGCCATCCCGGAAATCGCCTATCTGAAGCCGCGTAAGCGTGCAACGGTGGACAGGCTGCAGGAGCAGGTCCAGGTCCTGAACACGGACGGCGAACGGCTGGACCGGAACACCGTGTACTCAGCCAAGCTCCAGGCACTGGAACTCCTGTATCACGCCCGGCGCTCGCCGGCGAGGCAGGCAGCGTTCGACGAATTCTGCCGGATCTCCGGCTCCGGGCTGGAGGACTTTGCGCTGTGGTCCGCCATCCGGGAAGACCTGGCACCGGACGATCCCCTGTGGGCCGACCCGGACTGCGCGCTGGGATCCCCTGAAGCGGAGTCACTGCGCCGAAAGCTGGCAGACAGGATCGGCTTCCACCGCTGGCTGCAGTGGATCTGTGATGAGCAGCTTGAGAACGCGCAGCAAGCGGCGCGCCGGGCGGGGATGCGGTTGGGCGTGGTGCACGATCTGGCCGTGGGCGTTGACCTCAGCAGCGCAGACGCCTGGACCCTCCGTGACGTCCTGGCGCCCGGGATCAGCGTGGGGGCGCCGCCGGACATGTACAACCAGCTGGGCCAGGACTGGAACCAGCCGCCGTGGCATCCCGCCCGCCTGGCGGAGGCCGGCTACGCGCCGTTCCGCAACATGCTCTCCACCGTGCTCCGGCACGCCGGCGGCATCCGGGTAGACCACGTGCTGGGCCTGTTCCGCCTCTGGTGGGTGCCGGCCGGCAACTCTCCCCGCGACGGCGCCTACGTCACGTACGACCACGAAGCACTGATCGGCATCCTGGCGCTGGAGGCCCAGCGCGGCGGCGCGGTGGTGATCGGCGAGGACCTGGGAACCTTCGAGCCTTGGGTGCGCGACTACCTCGCTGCCCGCGGCATCCTTGGCACGTCGATCCTCTGGTTTGAGAACGACGGCGATTCCCCACTGCCGCCGGAGCGGTACCGGACGCAGGCCCTCTCCAGCGTCAACACCCACGACCTGCCGCCGACCGCCGGCTACCTGGCGGGTGACCATGTGGCCCTCCGCAGCAGGCTGGGCCTCCTGGAACGCTCCGAGGCGGAAGAACGTGCGGAGCACACAGCCACGCTCGAAAAGATGATGGGGCTGCTGCGGGAACGCGGCCTGCTGCCCGAGGACGGCGCCGGCGCCGGCGTTGGCTCTGGGGGCGGCCCCGGCAGCGAGGAACGCACCATAGAGGCGCTGCACCGCCTGCTGGCCCAGACGCCGTCGGTGCTTCTCGGTGTGGCACTGGTGGATGCCGTGGGGGAGCGGCGGGTGCAAAACCAGCCCGGCACCACCGAGGCGCTGTACCCGAACTGGCAGGTCCCGCTGGGAGATCCGGCCGGAAAACCCGTTTTCATCGACGATCTTCCCGGCAATCCGCGGTTCAACTCGCTCCTTGACGCAATGGCGGAGGCGCTGCGCGGCTGACCTTGGGCGGAAACCTGCTTGGCCCTAGGTCAGCGGGTTACCTCTTCCAAGAGTTCCAGCACGTGGCGGTACTGCGCACCCGTTGCCCTGGTCATGCCCAGTTCGCAGGTCCGGTTGCAAGAGGCGTGCGCCGCGGCGCCCATGTCCGCCACCTCTGTGGCCTGCTTCTCGGTTGCCGATGCCGTCAGTTCCGGGTGCAGCATTCCCCTGTCCCCGGCAAATGCGCAGCAGCCCCAGTTTTCCGGGACCTCCACGCGCTCGGCCACGGCGCCGGCGACGGCTCCGAGGGCATCGTTGAGGCCCATCCTGGTGGAGGAGCAGGTGGGGTGGAGGGCCAGGGACTCCAGCTTCCCGTGGTCGGGCAGCCCAGGAAGGATCCGTTCCGCGGCGAAGTCCACGGCGTCCACCATGCGCAGTGGACGCGGCCCTGCTGCCGGCCTGTCCGATTCGACGGCCTGACGCAGGCCCTCGGTGCAGGAGGATGCGTCGCAGACGATGGGCAGCTCGCCGTCCCTGGTTGCCTTCCGGAGGGCTGCCAGAGTCTTTTCCCGCATCGTTTTTTGGCCTGCGGCCATACCCTTGGAGGACCAGGGCGTGCCGCAGCAGAGGCCATCGATCCCTTCCGGGACAAGGAGCGTAATCCCTGCCCTGGCACAGAGCTGTTCAAAGCTGTACTGGACGCCGTGCCCTTGGCCGTCCTGAGCCGCACCCGCGGGTCCGAACATGGTTCCCACGCATGCAGGGAAGTAGACGGCGTCCACCTTGCCCGCCGACGTCGGACGCTTCCGCACGGAACCCCCGCCCGGCAGTTCCGCCGAATACAGCGGCACCGTATCTGTGCCGAGCACTGCCCGCGCGGCCTTGTTGGGCGGGGCGATGGCGGCGGCCGGGAGCTTGTCCACCACAGTCAGCGCCAGTGAAGCGCCACGGGTGACGCCTTCCCAGTGCTTGGCGGCGGCATTCCACGCCCCGTTGGCGAGCGGGCCGGCGTCGGCCTTCCGCAGCTTCTTTACGAGCGATCCGGTGTTGATGTCCACCGGGCATGCGGTCTGGCACATTCCGTCCACGGCGCAGGTGTCCACGGATTCGTACTCGTAGTCCTTTTCCAGTTCCTTGACCAGCGCAGTGTCCCCGGCCAGCCGCGCGGATTCGATGGCGCGCAGCGTGACGATCCGCTGGCGCGGCGTCAGGGTGATGTCCTTGCTGGGGCACACCGGCTCGCAGTAGCCGCAGGAGACACAGCGGTCCACCTCCTCGGCGACCGGAGGCGCCGTCTTGATGTGCCGCAGGTGCGCCAGCGGGTCCTCGTCCATCAGTACGCCAGGGTTGAGCATCGCGGCGGGATCGAAAAGCTGCTTGATGCTGCGCATGACGTCGTAGAGCTCATCGCCGTATTGCCGGCGGACGTAGGGTGCCATGACGCGCCCTGTCCCGTGCTCGGCCTTCAGGGATCCGCCCTCGGCCAGGACCAGGTCAACCATGTCTTCGGTGAAGGCGCTGTAGCGCTCCAGTTCTGCGGCGGTGGCGAAACCGTCGGTGAGCATGAAGTGGACGTTGCCGTCCTTGGCGTGGCCGAAGATCACACTGTTGTCGTAGCTGTACTTGTCGAAGAGCCGGATCAGCTCCCGGCAGGTCCGGCCCAGCACCGGAACGGGGACCACAATGTCTTCCAGGAGCGCCGTAGTGCCCTGGGGACGGGCCCCGGCGACGGAGGCGTAAAGTCCCTTGCGCAGCTGCCAGAGCTGCCCGCGTTCCCGTGAGTCACCGGTAAACCGGGCTGGCGCGGACAGCCTGAGCCCTGGGAGGATGCCCTCACCGATCCCTTGGAGTTCCGCCAACTGCCCGGCGCTGCCGGCAGAGTACTCTACGAGCAGGGCGGCATGGTCCCGGACCGCGAGGTCCTGCACGACGGCGGGCGTTCCCTTGAGCGTCTGGCCTACCTTCAGGGACAGCGCGTCCATCAGCTCAATGGTTGCGGCCCCCGTTTCGACGAGGGCGGGCAGGGCCGCGTTGGCGGCCTCAAGGTCCGGGAACACCAGCAGGCCGGCGGCGGCGTGCTGGAGCCGTGGGATGGTGCGGAAAACCGCTTCCGCCACGAAACCCAGGGTGCCTTCGCTGCCGACGATCAGGTGGGCCATGATGTCCACCGGGCTCTGGAAGTCCAAGAGGGAGTTCAAGCCATAGCCCATGGTGTTCTTCATCGAAAACTGCTGCTTGATCCGGTGCACGGAGTCCGTGTTGTTCCGGACCCGTTCGGCCAGCCGGTCCAGGCCTTCGTAGAGTTCCGGTTCGAGGGCCCGGAGTTTCTGGTCGGCGTCCGCTGCCCCGGTGTCGATGACAGTGCCGGAGGGCAGCACCACGGTCAGGGACTCCAGCGTCCGGTAGGTGTTGTCCACGGTGCCGCAGTTCATGCCGGAGGAATTGTTGGCCACCACGCCGCCGATCGTGCACGCCGCCTCGCTTGCCGGATCGGGGCCGAACTTCCGGCCGTAGCGGGCAAGTCTCGCGTTGAGCGCCCGGACCGTGACGCCGGGCTGGACGCGGACCCGCGCGCCGTCGTCGAGCACTTCGATGTCCCTGAAGTTGCGGCGGACGTCCACCAGCACGCCGTCGGTAACCGCCTGGCCGCTCAGGCTGGTTCCGCCGGAGCGGAAGGTCAGCGGCACCCCCTGGGCGGCGCTGGCGCGCAGCAGCCCGCCGACTTCGGCGGCGCTCGCGGCCGTGACCACAGCCCGCGGGATCAGCAGGAAATGCGAGGCATCGTGGGCGTTCGCATGCAGGTCGATTGCCCGGGTCTTCACCTGGGCGGGATCATGCACCGCCGCCCGGAGGCCCGCGAGGTCCAGCGGAGTCATCACGGGACCATCCAGCCGAGCACGGGGGTGGACTGCAGGAAGATCAGCACAGTGATGAGCGCCAGGAGGCCCAGGCTCCAGCCAAGAAGTTTCCGGAAGAGGGTGCCCTCAGCACCGTCAAGGCCCACCGCCGCCGAGGCCACCGCCAGGTTCTGCAGGGACAGCATCTTGCCCATCACGCCTGCGGACGAGTTGGAAGCGGCCATCAGCACCGGAGACAGGCCGGTCTGTTCCGCAGCGGTGGCCTGCATCTGGCCGAACAGGGAGTTGGAGGACGTGTCGGAGCCGGTGAGGGCGACGCCGATCCATCCGATCAAGGGCGAGAGTATGGCGAAGAGGCCGCCCGCGGAGGCCAGCGCGAAACCCAGGGTTGTGGTCTGGCCGGAGAGGTTCATCACGAATGAGAGGCCCAGGACGGCGGTCACGGTAACGATCGTCCAGCGCAGTTGGACCAGGGTGTCCCGGTAGATGCGCAGGCCCTGTGAAGCAGTGATCTTGTAAAGCACCATGGTCAGCAGGCCGGAGAGCATCAGCAGCGTGCCGGTCGCCTTGAGGTGGTCAAGCTTGAACTTCGTGGCCGCGACAGGCTTGCCGGCCGAGTCGGTGATGTCCAGCCCGGGCCAGGCGAACGTGACGCTTCCAACCTGGCTCAGCCAGGCCTTGACGAACGGAATCTGGGCCACCGAGAACACCGCGATGATGATCAGGTAAGGGGCGATCGCCATCCAGATCTGCCGCGGTTCGGGCCGGGTGTTATCGGTGGGCACCCCACTATCAGTTGGCACAGCGCTGTCAGTGGGCACGGCGCTGCCCGAGGCGGGCGGTTCGGCAGAGTGTTTTGAGCTGGCGGAGCCTGCTCCGCTCGCTGAACCGGCGGAACCGGCGCCTGCGCCTGCGCGGGCGCCGACGGCAGCTGCCTGCGCTGCTTCCTCCGCGGCCTCCACGGCGCCTCCCATTCCGACGGTTTCTTTTGGCTGCCACACCTTCAGCATCAGCAGCACGGCGGCCACAGTTACGACGGAGGCCACAACGTCAGTGAGTTCCACGGCGAAGTAGTTGGAGGTTACAAACTGCGCCGCGCCGAAGGCGACGCCTGCCACGAGGGCCACGGGCCAGGTCTGCTTCACGCCACGACGGCCGTCCACGATGAACACCAGCAGAAGCGGAACGATCAGGGCGATGAACGGCGTCTGGCGTCCGGCCATTGAAGAAAGCTCATTCAGCGGCAGGCCCGTGACGCCGTTCAGGGCGATGATCGGCGCGGCCATCGCGCCGAAGGCTACCGGAGCGGTATTGGCGAGCAGCGACACAATGGCCGACTTCAACGGCTTCATTCCTGCAGCCATCAGCATGGCGGCAGAGATCGCCACGGGCGCGCCGAATCCGGCCAGGGATTCCAGCAGGGCGCCGAAGCAGAAGGCGATCAGGATGGACAGGATCCTGAGGTCGTTCGAGATGGAACGGATGGTGCGCCCCAGCACTTCGAACCAGGGCGTGGCCACGGTGAGCCGGTAGATCCACAGCGCGTTGACCAGGATCCACAGGATGGGGAACAGGCCATAGAAGATGCCGGCCGCGGTGGCGCTCAAGGCTTGGTTGACTGGCATCTGCCAGCCGACGATGGCCAGAACGAGGGACAGGGCGAGGCTGGCAAGGGCAGCCTTGGGTGCCTTGACCTTGAAAACGCCGAGCAGAACGAAGAGCAGGACGAGGGGAAGTGCCGCGCAAAGCGCCGAAATCACTAGGGACCCGGCAATGGGGTCAAGGATCTGCTGAAACATATGTCTCCAGATTGTGTTAGGCGTCACAACACCGTGGCGCCCCTCGATTGTCTAACAAGTACACATGTAGGTCAAGTGCATGTGTTGATTTGTCTGGCAAGATTAGGGGAACTGGGAAAGACCTTGGAGAGGGAGTGTGCATGGCCGGCCGCATTGCAGCAGTCTCAATCGTGGACGCGATCGCTGCGGATCTGCGGAGCCGCGTGTTCTCGGGTGAGCTGGGTTCCGGCGAGGCGCTCACTGAGACAGACGTCGCCACGTCCTATGAAGTGGCACGTCCCACCGCCAAGGCCTCGATCGAGAAGCTCGTCGCGGAGGGGCTGCTGGACCGGGGCACGCACAAGACCGCACGAGTGGTGGACCTGGGTCCGGAATCAGTGCGGGACATCTATCTGGCGCGTGCATATCTGGAAAGCGAAGTACTCCGCCGGTTGGCGCGCACGAAAGACGTGCCGCAAGAGGCTGTCCAGGCCAACCGCGACATCGCGGCAATGAAGACGGGCGCACCACTGGACGTCGTGGAACCTGACATGCGCTTCCATACAAGTCTGATCGACGCAGTGGGCAATGAGCGCATCAGCCGGATGTACCGCTCGCTTGTGGGTGAGGTGCGGCTGTGCATGGTCCGGGTCCAGTCCTTGCACCTCCTGGACACGGAACTGATTCTGGCCGAACACCAGAAAATCCTTGAACTGATAGAGGGCGGCCAAGGCGAGGCCGCAGCTGAACTGCTGGACGAACACCTTGGGCGGGCGCGTGAACGGCTGGTCGCCGCTATGGGAGGAAGCGCCGGTCCGGAGGCCGGGTACCCGTCAGGGTTGCTGCCGGAGTAACTGGCACACCGCAAAGCGGGGTCACCATGCGGAGCTCCGAAACCTCGGAACGACCGCCGGCGCCCCGCATCGCGATGATACGCAGTGCTGGGCCCTAACCCGCCGTGAGCAGGTGGGTGAAGTGGTCGTACCGGAAGGTGACCGCTCCGCCGTCGTGCTCAAACGGAATGTTGGCACCAGGGGATGCTCCGCCAACCCCGTAACTGACACTCCAGGAACGATCCAAAGCCGCCTTGAATTCGTAGCTGCCCGCCGGCAGGTCCGGCACGATCAGCTTCCACACCAGGGTTGCCGGGTCCAGGGTCAGCTGGGTCTGGTCACACCCGGGCAGCCAGTCATCCGCGCAGCCAAGCTCCAACCCCATGCTTCCCACGGCCGAAACCGCCTGCGGCTGCTGGGAAGCGTAGACGGCAGTGGTGGCGTGCGTGCGGTTGTCGTAGCGGAACGTGACCGGTCCGCCGGGGTGGTCAAGGACGATGTTGCTCCCGTCAAGGACTCCATCAGCGCCGTAGCTGACATCCCAGCTGCCGTTGAGCGCGGCCTTGTACTCGTACTGGCCGGGCGGCAAGTCAACTGTCAGCCGCCAGATGTTGTCCGCCGGGTCCAGGGTCATGGACGCCGCCGGGCAGGCTTCGTCCCAATCCTTCGGACAGCCCAACTCGGCGTTGAACGACCCCGCAACGGTCACTGAGTCCGGCTGCGGAGCCTCGCCCACCGTCGCCGTCCGCGGTTCGCTGGCCACGCTGAAGCCGGGGCCGGTCATGGTGGCGCGGTATTGGACCAGGGTGCCGTCGTCGAGGTCCAGGGCTGCCAGGTCATCGGTCACCGAGTACACCGGAGACGAGTCATCAGAGCCCAAGGCGGTCCATTCGCCGCCGGCGATGCTGCGCTCGAAGGACACCACGTGGCTGGACTTCTCCGGATCTGCGGTGGCGCTCAGCTCCACTGACCCTTCCACGCTGCTGCCTTCCACAGGTTTCTGCATGGTCAGGACCGGCGCCGGAACCGCCGCCGTCCGGGACTGGCTGGTGGCTCTGTGGCCCCCATTGTCCAGCACTGTGGCGCGGTATTCGAGCACGGTGCCGGCATCCAAGGCAGCGACATCGTGGAACACCTGGTAAGGCGCGGTGTCGTCGGTGCCGATCGGCGCCCAGCCACCGCCCGCCGTCCTGGCCTCAAAGGTGACCTCGTAGAACGAAGTCCCGCCGACGTCGGCCGTTACGTTGATCCGGCCGTTGTCCGCAGGTGCCGCGGCAGGTTCCTGAAGCGCGACGGCGGGAGCCGCCTTGGAGTGCGGAATGCGGCCCGATGACTGGTAGACAACGGCGGAGAGCGGGGGGACGGTGACCGTCAGCTTGCCGTCCGCGGAGGACTTCACCTCGTCTGCGCCGGTGCCGTAAATCCGTGTGTAATTGCGCTTGCCGATGTAGGCGGGAACCTCGGCGGTCTGCGGCTGCTCGCTGTTGTTCAGGGCCACCACGTACTCGCGCTGGTCCTCCGCGTCCGTGCGGGAAAAGGCGTAGATCCCAGGCCCTTCGGAGGCGTAGCGGTGTTGGTGGGCGCCGTCGCGCAGGGCCGGGTGCTCCTTGGCCAGGGCGGCGAGCTGGCTGATCTTGGCGTACAGCGGGTGATCGGCGTTGAAGTTGTCGGTGGCGTGCGTGGCATCGGTGCCCAGCAGGTCGTCGTCGAGGTACTCCGGCACCTGGCTGGCGAAGAGCGTCTGCCGTGCGTCCTGGTCACCGCCCGGGCCGGTGAAGCCCTGCTCGTCGCCGTAGTAGATCACCGGATTTCCGCGGGAGAAGTACATCAGCTCGTGGGCCAGCTGGTCGCGGGCCACCTGCTCCGTGTCGGTTGACCCCGGGTTGTCGGCCGCGATGAAGCTGCCGATGCGGCCCATGTCGTGGTTACCCAGGAAGGTGGGGAGCTGGTAGACGTTGGAGTCGGCGTCGGTGTACCAGTCGTCGCCGGCGAAGAAGGTCTGCAGGGAGCGGGTGTCCTGGCTCTTGGAGGCGAAGTTGCGGGCGGCGTCCTGGAACGGGAAGTCCAGCACGGCCTGCATCTGGTTGCGGGTGGTGAACTGCGAGGTGAACGACTTGGACGTGTCGAAGACTTCGCCGAACATAAAGAACTCGTCCTTGCCCTGCGCCTTGGCGTAGCTGAGCACCTCCGGGCCGAATTCCTGCCAGAACTCATTGTTGACGTGCTTCATGGTGTCTATGCGGAAGCCGTCCACCCCGAAATCGCCGATCCAGGTCTTGTAGATCTCCTCCATGCCGTCCACCACTTTGGGGTTCTCGGTGAAGAGGTCATCCAATCCGAAGAAGTCGCCATAGTAGGAGTCCTCGCCTACGAAGGTGGTGTCGCCGCGGTTGTGGTACAGCGTGGGATCGTTCAGCCAGGCGGGAACTTTCAGGTTTTGTTCCGCCGGGTCCAGAACGGGAACGTAGGGGAAGGACGTCTTGACATCAAGCTCCGGGAAATCCTTCGACCCTGCGAAGTCGCGGTCATCGAACTCGTCGCCGGCAGCCGACTTGTACGGCTCGGCGTCCTTGGAAACGTAGGTCTTGCGGGCGCCCTCTTCGTAGCCGATCACGTCCGCGGTGTGGTTGGTGATGATGTCGAAGTACACCTTCATGCCGCGCGAGTGGGCTTCGTCGATGAGGGCCTTCAACTCGTCGTTGGTGCCCAGGTGGGGGTCGATCTGGGTGAAGTCGGTGATCCAGTAGCCGTGATAGCCGGCTGAATTGTCCTCGGGCTGCACCGCCTTGTTCTTGAAGCTGGGGGTGAGCCAGATGGACGTGGTGCCCAGACCCTGGATGTAGTCGATCTTGTCGAGCAGCCCGGCCAGGTCGCCGCCGTTATAGAAGCCCTTTTTCGTGGGATCGAAGCCGGACATCATGGGGTCGTTACCCAAGCCGCCGTCGTCATTGGTCGTGTCCCCGTTGCTGAATCGGTCGGCCATCACAAAGTAGAAATTCTCGTCCGTCACCGGGGCGCGGAGTGAGTGAAGGGCCGACGACGACCCCGGGTCTTTCGGGCCCGGCGCCGCGTGCGCAGGGAGGACGGAAGCCGACACGGCCACGGCTGCTGCGAGCAGTCCCAGCCATGATGTTATTGGGTAGTTGAGGCGTTGGATTGAGCCTCTGAGGGTGCGTGTATTCACGTCAGGAGACCTTCCTGGTAGCGGCGATGCAGTACAGGGTGCTGTGGAGATGTGGGTGTGGTGGCGTCGGTTGGCGGTCAGATGTGCGGTTCGCGCAGGCAATCAGGGAACGATCGCCATGTGAACCACGGCACACTGTAAGCGCTTGCACTGAATAAATCCAGTCTTTTGAGACAGGCCGCCAGAGGCTACCTTCGCGTACATTCAGAGGCGGGCGATGGCGCTCGGCGCCCATCATCGCGGAAAGGTGTACCCATGTCAGCCACTGAATTTCATGTTGAGTCCCTTTTGGGGATCGCTGAGCGGCTACGCTCGGCCGGGTGCGTCTTTGCGGAGGAGGAAGCCCAGCTTCTCCTGACCGCAGTGTCCGGCCCGGCCCAGATCGCTTCGGCGGTGGAAAGGCGCGTTGCCGGGTATCCGCTGGAGCACATCCTCGGCTGGGCAGAGTTCTGCGGACTCCGGATTGAGCTCGATGCCGGGGTTTTTGTTCCGCGCCGCCGCACCGGGCTTTTGGTGAATGAGGCCGCAGCCCTGCTCTCGGCGGACCCGATGCGGGAGCGCTGGAATGGTTCGGAGCCCGCCATGGTTGTGGACCTTTGTTGTGGGTCCGGTGCAGTGGGTGCTGCCATCGCCTTCCGGATTGCGGGGCTGGAGCTCCATGCAGCGGACATCGACCCGGCTGCGGTGGCCTGCGCCCGTCGGAACATTGACCGTGTGGGTGGTGAGGTACACCAAGGCGATCTGTTCGATGCACTGCCGCCCGCCATCAAGGGGAAGATTCACGTTCTGGCGGTCAACGCCCCTTATGTCCCGACGGGCGCGATCAACACCATGCCGCACGAGGCACGCGAGCACGAACCGTTGTGGTCGCTCGACGGCGGCGCTGACGGACTCGATTTCCACCGCCGCGTCGCTGCGGAGGCTAACGAATGGCTGCGACCAGGCGGCAATCTCATCATCGAAACCAGCGAGCGGCAGGCCGTAGGGACCGCGTCGATCTTGGCGAGTGCGGGCTTCGCGGCCAGGACCGTCCGCTCGGAAGAACTGGACGGCACCGTCGTAGTCGGACGGGCTGGTTAGAACGGCGCGCCGGCAGGTATCGATTCCGGCAACGGCGGCTACCCATTCGCGCTGTGGCAGCGTCTATTCGCGCTGTGGCGGCGGGGGTGGTGGTTTGAAGTAGTGGTTTTGTTGGGGTTTTTGGGTGGGGTCGATGTGGCGTGGGGGTGTGAACCAGGGGATGCCGTTGCGGGTGTGGATGGTCCATTGTTCCTTGTGGATGAGGTGGTGGTGATGGGAGCAGAGCAGGGCTCCGTTGCCAACGTTGGTGGGGCCGTGCTCTGACCAGTAGGTGATGTGGTGGGCTTCGCACCAAGGGGCAGGCATGGTGCAGTTGGGGAAGGTGCAGCCTTGGTCGCGGGCGGTCAGGGCGAGGCGTTGGGCGGGGGTGAAGAGCCGGGTTTTGCGGCCGAGGTCCAGGATTTCGCCGCCGGTGCCGAGCAGGACGGGGATGATGTCGGCGTCGCAGGCGAGTTTGCGCAAGGTGGTGGCCGCGACGGGCCCGGTGAACGTGAAGCTGCCCGCGCCCGCGCCCGCGCCTATGCTCACGCCAGTGCCAGTGCGTATGCCAGCGCCTGTGCCTGTGCCTGTGCCTGCGGCCAGGCCGGTGCCGGCGTCGGTGGCTGTGCCGTTGGCTGCGGCTCGGTGGTGGGGGAGGAGGTCTAGGTAGTTGATGGTGGCGAGGATTTGGGGGCGGTTCCCGCCGGTGGTGGGCAGTTGGTTGGTGCTCAGGACGGCTTTGAGGGCGCCGATGATGCCGTCGAGTTGTTTCTGGGACCGGGTGCGCCGGTCCAGGTCCACGTCGTTGTCCTGCCAGACGTTGTTGCCCTGCCCGGTGCCGGGAGTGCCGGTCCCGGACCCGGACGCGGCTTCCGTGGCCGTGGCTGTGCCGGTCCCTGTGCCTGCGGTGGCGCGGGGGTTGGTGGCGGCGTTCATGACGGTGGCGAGGTGTTCGTATTGGTCGGTGGTGGCGAAGATTTCCAGGTGGTGGAGGCCGTGGCGGGGTTTGCGGATGAACGCGCCTTGAGTGTGGCGGAGTGCTTCTTCGGTGGGCTCGGTGCCGTCGGCGTCGATGGTGTCGGCCCAGCGGCGGGCGACGCGGGCGAGGAAGTCGGGGTCCGCGGTGGCGGCGGTGTGGGTGAGGTCGTGTTCGATCCGGTCCAGGGTCTCGGCGGTGGTGTGGTGCCTGAGGCGGTCCAGGGTGGCGCTGATGATGGTCCCGGCCCGGGAGGACACCACGGGCCCGGACCCTGGCGCGGCCTGAAACGGGGTTACTGCGTCGGCGCCGTCGTCGGCGCTGGTGTCTGTCGAGCTGCTGGTGGCGGTGGGGGAGAGGGCTGCTGCGAGGTGTTCCCTCATTGGGGGTACGGGGTCTCCGGTGAGGGTGGTGGCGGGCAGAATGTTGTGGGCGAGGTGGATGCGGCGGTGGGCTTCGCTGCGCCCGATCCGGAGCCGGAGGCGCAGGAATTCGGCGGTGTTCTTGCAGCCGTCATCGGCCGGTGACCGCCGCACCGGGCACGTGGTTCCAGCGGTGGTGGTGGCGGGCCAGGTGGCGTCGGTTTCGTTCAGGGTTTCGGCTCCGTTGTCCCAGCCGGTGATCCATGACCGGGTGGTGCGGGTTGTTGTGGCGGCGGTGATGGCCCGGGTGCGGGTGCGGGTACGGTCCACGGCTCCGGCTGCGAGGATCTGGAGGTAGTCCACGGTCCGGGAGAGGTCCTCGACGAGGCCGGCGAAGTCGGCGGCGTCGACGTAGCCAGCCATTGCCAGCGTCCCTGGAGCAGACGCGGCGGCAGCGTTCACCGATACGATCGCCGCAGCCAGCCCGGCGTCGGCCGTCAGAAAGGCGGTGGTGCCGCCGTTCTGAGCAACCTGATCCTCGAAAGCTTCCATGGGAGTACTCTGCCGTGGGGGTGTGACATTTAAGCCGCCGTCGAATAGTGCAGCGTTGAAAGCGCCGCCGACAGGCGAACCGGCAGGCGTCGGAACGGCGGTGGTGCCGCCGTTCCGCGCAAGCTGATCCCCGAAAGCTTCCATAGGAACACTCTGCCAAGGGGGTACGACATTTATGACCGTACTGCGGCCGTCGCACCAAAAGGCCGCTAGCCCGGTTACGGCTGGTCCGTTGCACCGGACAGCGGATACGCGGACGATGGTTCCATGAGCGGAAAGTCCATGAGCGGAAAGCAAACTCCAAACCGACGCCGGACCTGGATCATCGCTGCGGCGGCCGTTGCAGCGGTAGGACTGGTGATTGGGCTTGTGCTGTTCAAGCCCTGGCTCCTCTTTGTGGACGTGAAGGTGGATGAACAGCTCCCCATCGTGGCCAGCGGTCCCGCGCAAGCACAACCGACACCGCCTACGCCCACACCCCTTGCGCCGACTCCGACGCCGGCACCCCTGCCTGCAGGCCCCATGCAGCTTGCTGTGGGTACCCTGATCAGCCATGAACACACGACCACGGGAACCGTCCGGATCGTCCAGCAGCCTGACGGTGCCAGGCTCCTCACGCTCGAAAACCTGGATACGTCCAATGGTCCGGACGTGCACGTCTGGGTAAGTGCCGCTCACGTGGTGGAAGGGACGGCCGGGTGGTTCACCGCCGGCTCCGCTGATTACTACGACCTCGGCCTGATCAAGGGAAATCAGGGCAATCAGGTTTACCAGATTCCCGCCGACGTTGATCTGTCGAAGTACCCGTCAGTTGACCTTTGGTGCGTTCAGTTCAGCGTGTCGTTCGGTGCTGCCGAGCTGGTCACCTGAGCCGGCATGTGGCCATGACATGAAACGTTGCTGGCCGCCGCGTCCCCCAAGGAGCGCGGCGGCCAGCAACGATCATTTTTAGCACAACTTCAGCGTGGCCTCCGTGTCACACGGCGAATCCCGTGTAACGTCCCGGCAACGATCCTCGATCATTCCCGTCTGGGGTCAACGTTCGTTGTTGCACCCGCAGGAGTGGCGCCGCCTTCGTCCGACCAGTCCTGGCCGTGGGTGTCGTTGAGGGCGGGGTCGGATTCAACGTCAGATGTTCCCAGATTCACCGTTTCCGGGTGCGTGCTGTGGGCGGGAACGTGGTCGCCAACCGCAGTGCTGCCAACCGCAGCAGTGCCGGAGGCACCTACCGAGGCGTCGACGTCGGACGTTTTTGCCTTGCCATTACTGGCCGCGGCGTCATGGTGCATGGCTGAGCCGATCACGGTGCCCGCCCGGCGGGCGGCCTCACCCAGCTGGTCCGCCACCTCGGGAGCTTTCTCCTTGATGGCCTCCGTGGCGGCACTGACCTTGTCCTGGACCGGTTTGCTGTCCCAGATACCCGCAGCCCCGGCCTTGAGCTTGTCGTACGCCGCCCGGCCCGACCGCGATCCCAGGACGTAACCTGCCGCGATGCCAATACCCAAAAGAAGTCTAGATTTCATAGTGAACTCCTGCTCGTTGAGAAGGTGTCAGTCCCCGATCCGCGTGGCGGGGGGAAAGAAAACCGGCCCCAGGATGTTGTCCCAGGGCCGGTATTCATGCCGGTGACGAAGCTAGCTGCGGACGCTGCGCTTCGTGACCATGCTGTAAACCAGCAGCACGATGATCGAGCCGGCGATCGCGAGCAGCCAGGTCTGCAGTGAGAAGAACTCCTGCAGCGGCGCATTGAAAAGCAGGCCGCCAAGCCAGCCGCCGAGGAACGCACCGACAACGCCGAGGATGAGGGTGATGATCCAGCCGCCACCCTGCTTGCCCGGAAGGATCGCCTTAGCGATCGCGCCGGCAATAAGGCCAAGAATCAAAAATGCAAAGAAACCCATTTTTCGTTCCTTCTTCCTACATCAGGGAGGTGCCCGGATCCCGGGCACGCTTCATCCCTCTGCCCCAATACTAATCATGCTTACTTTCTTTTCGCCACTCTGAATCTCCGGGAAAGCCTGTTCGGGGCCCTCTCAGTGCCCTGCCGTGTCCGAATCGTTGCCGGCGCCCGGCCCCTCGTCCAGGATGGCAAGTTCCGCGAGATCCTGCCGGTCCAGGGAGAAGTCGAAGATGTCCAGGTTTTCCTGCATGCGCTCGGGATTTCCAGATTTTGGAATAACTACAAGTCCCCGCTCAATATGCCAGCGCAGCACCAGTTGAGCCGGTGTCTTGTCGTATTTTTCGCCCAGCTGCGCAAGGAGGGGGGCGGTCAGTAGGCTGGCCCCTGACCCGCCCAGCGGGCTGTACGATTCGGTGACAATTCCGTGCCCGGCATTGAACTCTCGTTCCGCCTTGCGGGTAATCTCCGGGCTCAGCTGGATCTGGTTCACGGCAGGCACTACGTCGGTTTCGGCCAGCAACCGTTCCAGGTGTGCTGGCTTGAAGTTGGAGACACCGATGGACCGGACTTTGCCCTCCGCCTGCAGCCGCTCGAACGTTTTCCACGTCGAGACGAAATCATCACGCGCAGGGAGCGGCCAGTGGATCAGCAGGAGGTCCACGTAGTCCAGCCCCAGGCGCGTCAGCGACCCCTCCAGCCCCGCCACTGCGCGGTCCTCGCCTTGGAACTGGCCGTCCAGCTTGGTGGTGACGAAGATCTCGCTTCGGTCCACGCCACCTGCGCGGATGCCGTTCCCGACGCCTTCCTCGTTGCCGTATTTCACTGCCGTATCGATGTGCCGGTACCCGGCTTCCAGGGCATGTACGACGGCGGCGGTCACCTGTTCGTCGTCCAGCGGCCAGGTGCCGAGCCCCAGCTGCGGGATGCTGTAGCCGTCATTGAGCGTGATGAGCGGTGAGAGAGTCATTTCAACAGTCTGCCGTGCTTTCGCGTTCCTAGCCTTCGAATGCCCGGAGAATATTTCCGGCCTGGTGGTCGAGTACCGTTCGTGCCACGTCGGATACCTGATCGGGCTTCTTTTGCTGGTCCAGGAACTTCACGAAGCGCTGGATGGCCTATGCCGCTTGGGAGGCACCGCCGTCGTCCACTGCCTTTGCCGCCTGCTGCACACTCGCTGCCAGCTGCTTCGCGACCGGGCCCCCTGCGTCGCCGGACTCAACCAGGTCCAGCATGGTTTGCTGGAGGGGCCTTCACGCTGCCCGGGAGCCAGGCCGCGCGCAGCGGTACATCACCGAAGTCCATGTCCGAGGCCAGATAGAAGTCCGCGTAAGACGGCTGGTTGTAGGTGGTGTTCTGCCGGGCTATCTCCGCCCGGGTACTGCGGGTCGTGCATAAGCCAGTCACCCACTACGTCTGCAACGAGGCTCGGCGTGCCTCTGGTGCCGTTGTTGGACCGGGTGTCCGTGGCCGTGAGCAGCCTGCCGCGCTTCCAGTCGTTAGGCCGTCGCGGCTTCCTCTTCCCCGGGCTCCCAGCGCAGCAGGTCCCCGGGTTGGCAGTCGAGGACGTCGCACAGCGCCTCAAGCGTGGTGAAGCGAACGGCTTTGGCGCGGCCGTTCTTGAGAACTGTAAGGTTGGCCGGGGTGATCCCGATCCGGTCCGCCAGCTCACCCACGGGCATCTTCCGCCTGGCCAGCATCACATCGATGTCAACGACGATCGGCATCAGATCACCTCGCCCAGCTCGGCGCGCAGGTGGTTCGCCTCGGCGTCGCGGGCCACCGCCTGGGCCAGCAGTACCCGGAGTACAACGCCGGAGAGCGCAAGCGCCAGTACGGCGCGCAGGGCGAGGTGAGCAGCTTACCCGTTGGGTCTCCTAGGCTATCGAATAACAATGCAGGGCTATCGATATTCGATTGGTCTGGCAAGGACCTGCAGGGAGGCTCGGGTCGAATACGCGGCCCTGCGTGCGTTCCCGCCCGGTTGCTCCACTCCGAAGCCGGCAAACTACGCCGCGCCACGGCATGTCGGCTGGTTGGCCAAAAGCAACTGGGCGGGAGCGCACAGACCCCGGAGAGAGCTAGTCCCGTGGTGCATGACGGATTTAGGGAGCACAATGCAAGGGTTAGCGGTCCCTAAACTAAAACGTCGAGGAATCAGGTCAACATCGTGGTTGAAACAAACGCTAATGAGAACGTGGTCAACCGGCTGATCGCATGCATCAACGACCGCCGCACTGAGGTCATGGACGAACTGTTTCACGACGACGCCGTGATGCATTGGCCGCAATCCGGGGAAGTTGTGCGCGGCGCGGAAAACCGGCGGGGAATCTACAACGCCTTCCCGCAGCTGCCCACCATCACGCCACGCCGGATGCTGAGCGGCGGGAACCTGGTAGTGGCCGAAGCCCTGCTGGACTACAACGGGCCACAGTACGAAACGGTGTTCATCTTCGAATTCCGGGACGGCAGGATTGCCAAGGAGACTGCCTACTGGAGCGAAGCCTTCGAGGCACCCGAATGGCGGGCCCAGTGGGTTGAAAAGGCCTAGCGCCGGGGCACCACAGGAGGCGCCGCGGCCGTGCCGTCAGTCAGCTGCCTTCGCGGCCACCTGATCAGCCCATCACTCAGATCCATGAACGATTGGTCCACAACCTGCAGTTCGGGGTGGCTGTCATGCCAGTCAACTATCTCCCGGGTCCCGTCCGCGAAGGGAATGGCGGCCGCAAAGCCAGGCACCAAGGATTTGATCACGGCGTTGTCGAAAACTACGGAGTGGGCGCGGTCGACCAGGAGGCTTGGCCCCAGGTGGGGACTGTGCCGGGCACCGTGCGCGGCGATGGTTTCCGAGGGCACATGGACCAACTCGGGATCGGCAACCCCCGCCGCCCGCGCAAACAGGCCGTAGATCTGGTTCCAGGGCAGGTATTCATCCGACGTGATGGTGTAGCTCTCGCCCACTGCCTGCGGCCGGCCGAGCAGTCCCTGGATCGCGCCTATCCGGAGTGAAGGCAATAAAGTCCGCGACGGCGTCG
Source organism: Pseudarthrobacter sp. Y6 (assembly GCF_050156205.1). Classification (NCBI taxonomy): domain Bacteria; kingdom Bacillati; phylum Actinomycetota; class Actinomycetes; order Micrococcales; family Micrococcaceae; genus Pseudarthrobacter; species Pseudarthrobacter sp. Y6. The sequence continues at coordinate 555,723 of NZ_CP189574.1, forward strand.
AACTCCCTGCCCTGCAGCACCGCCCGCACTGCGTCCTGGTCGCGGATGTCCGCGTGCAGGACCTCCGCACCAGCCGGTGCTGGCTTGCCGGATTGGCCGCGGTTGAGGATGGTCACCCGGTGTCCCAGTGCGACGGCGCGTTCCGCCGCTGCGGCGCTGATCACCCCGGTGCCACCGAGGAAGAGGATGTTCTGTGGTGCCACGGTGTCGGCCGCCGCATCCAAGGGATTCACCATGCATAGTCCTCCGGTGCCGGGCGGTGGCCCGGGAAGATGTCGTCGAGCCGCTTGAGGCCGTCGGCGTCGAGCGTGACGTCCAACGCCCGGATGCCGGCGTCGAGCTGTTCCTGCGTGCGCGGTCCCACGATCGGTGCGGTGACAGCAGGCTGGTGAAGCAGCCAGGCGAGCGCGATGTCGCCGGGTTCGTGCCGCAGTCCGTCCGCAAAATCCTCGAACTGCTGGATCTGGTCCCGGTGCTTCTTGAGCGTTTCTGCAGCGCGTCCTTCGGTGCGCCGGACGCCCGCGCGTTCCTTCTTCAGGACGCCGCCCAGCAGTCCGCCCTGGAGCGGGGACCACGGGATCAGGCCCAGGCCGTACTGCTGTGCCGCGGGGACGACCTCCAGCTCCACCTCACGGCGGAACAGGTTGTAGATGGACTGCTCGCTTATTAGCCCGGTGTAGTTCCGGCGGCGGGCGGCTTCCTGTGCCTGGGCGATGTGCCAGCCCGCGAAGTTGCTGCTGCCGGAGTAGAGGATCTTGCCCTGCTGAACGGCCACTTCGATGGCCTGCCAGATCTCGTCCCAGGGAGTGTCCCGGTCAATGTGATGGAACTGGTAGATGTCGATGTAGTCCGTCTGCAGGCGCTTCAGGCTGGCGTCCAGGGCACGGCGGATGTGCAGTGCGGACAGCTTGGACTCGTTGGGGCGGTCAGTCATGGTGCCGTAGAGCTTGGTGGCCAGGACGGTCCGTTCGCGGCGCTCGCCGCCCTTCGCGAACCAGCGGCCAATGATCGCCTCGGTCCAGCCGCGGTGACCGCTTCCGCCATAAACGTCGGCGGTGTCGAAGAAGTTGATGCCGGCGTCCAGGGCGGAATCCATGATGTGGTGCGCGTCAGCCTCGTCGGTGTGCGGGCCGAAGTTCATGGTGCCCAGACAAAGCCGGGAAACTTTCAGGCCCGAACGGCCCAGGTGCGTGTACTGCATGTTACAGCTGCGTAAAGGTTGCGACGGCGGGATCGGAACCGATGCGCGCGCCCCGCTCGAGGGCGGTGATGGAGGCGAATTCGTCGGTGGTGAGCGTCAGGGACGCGGCCGCGAAATTCTCCCGCATCCGGGCCGAGTCAACCGACTTGGGGATGACGATGGTGCCGGCGGCCAGATGCCAGGCCAGGACCACCTGCGCCGCGGTGGCGTTGTGCGCCTGCGCGACGGCGGTGACGGCGTTTCCGTTGAGATCGCCACCCTGGCCCAGCGGACTGTAAGCCTCCACACCAATCCCGAGGGCACGGCACTTGGCGGCCAGTTCGGCCTGCTGGTAGCTGGGGTGCAGCTCAATCTGGTTCACGGCGGGCACCACGTCCGTGGATTCGAGCAAGGTGTCCAGGTGGTCGGAGAGAAAGTTCGAGACGCCGATGGCACGGATCTCCTTGGCTGCATACAGGATCTCCAGGTCCTTCCATGCCTGGACGTAGAGCCCCTGCGACGGAACCGGCCAGTGGATGAGGTAGAGGTCCACGAACTCAAGACCCAGCGCCTCGCGGCTGTCCTGGAATGCGTCCCGGGCCCGGCCGTGGTCGCCGTTGCGGAGCTTGGTGGTCACGAAGATTTCCTCGCGCGGAATGCCCGAGACCGCGATGGCAGCGCCCACGCCTGCTTCGTTGCGGTACCCGGCGGCAGTGTCGAAGTGGCGGTAGCCGGCTGCCAGGGCATCCTCAACGATCCGCTGGGTGTCTTCCGGCGGGACCTGGAAAACGCCGAAGCCGAGCTGGGGGATGGTGACGCCGTTGTTCAGCGAGATTTCTGACATGGGGACTCCTCGTAGCGCTGAAGGGTGGTTCCTGGCACGGGATGTCCGGCCGGAAACCGCTTTCGGGAATTGCTCCGGTACGAGCCTATGTACTTTCGCGCCGATAGTCAGTCCTTGACCGTGTCCCTGTTTTTGGTAGGACTGGCAGTCCTACCCTCGTCGTAGCAAGTGCCTTCCAGGGCCGTGCAGAATAGGGGCATGGGTCAGAGCGCCGAGTTCGGAAAATTCCTGAAGGCCATGCTGTCCCGGCTGAGTGCGGAAGATGCGGGGGGCGGAAGCCACTCCCGGCGCGCGCCGGGTTCCTGGCCTCCGGCGTGAAGTGGTGGCACGGCTTGCAGGTGTCAGCACCGACTACTGCATCCGCCTGGAGCAGGGGAGGAACATCCACCCGTAGCGCTCGGTATTGGACTCCGTGTCCCGCGCCCTCCGGCTGGACACGGGCCAACACGCGCACATGATGGACCTCCTGGAAAACTGTGCGGCCAGCACACGCTCCCCTGGACCGGCGCAGGCAGTACGGCCGGCACTGCGGCAACTCCTGGAATCGGTGGAGGACATCCCGGCCATGGTGCTGGGCCGCCGAAGCGGCTGGTGCCCTCCGCGTGTATGTCGGCCGGCATCCCAACGACCCGCAGGCCACCCAGTTGGTCGGCGAACTCGCTGTCCACAGCGAACATTTCCGTCAACGGTGGGCAGGGCACCGCGTAGCCACGCGGCCCGCCGACAGCGTACGGCTCCATCGCCGCATTTTGCGGCCGAGGCGCCGGCCGCGGTCCCCGAAAACCGGGAGTAATGGGCAGGCTACTGCCGCCAGCAGCAGCCGGGCCGGCACCACCGTGCGGCATCGGGCGCGCAGGCGGCATCGTCCCGTCTAACTGAAGCTAAACAGGCTAAACGGTGATGGCCGCGCCCAAAGGACGCGGCCATCACTGCTGAGATCTTGGAAGGGTCAGCCTTCGTGTCGGAAACCGAGCTTGATCCGCACCTGCCAGTCGGCAACCTTGCCGTCTTCGAGGTGGCCGCGGATTTCCTTCACTTCGAACCAGTCAAGGTTGCGCAGGGTCTTGGCGGCCTCGGCGATCCCGTTCCGGACGGCAGCGTCCACGCCTTCTTCGGAGGTGCCGACAATTTCAGTAATGCTGTACGTGTGGTTGGACAACTTCGCTCCTCGTGATCGCCTTCGATTCCCGGTTGCGGGCCGTCCTTGAACACTAGTGGCACTTCTCAGGCGTGGCCAGACCCAATACTTCGGAGTGGATGCTGGTCAGGGAGCTTCGAGGACAAGGTTCTTGAGGTCATCCAGGGTCTGTTGCATGTGCAGGTCCATGGCTTCCCGCGACCGGCCCGGATCGCGTGATTCCAGCGCCTCGGCAATGTTCTGGTGGTGCCCGATAGCGTGCTCCTGGATGGTTGGCACTGCCGATGTTTCGGCCCGGCGCGTTTCCAGCACCCGGTGCAGCGGCGCGAAAAGGACCGCCACAAAAACGTTCTCCGAGGCGCGCAGGATCAGGTCATGGAATGCCAGATCAGCCTCCACAAAGGCGGCAACGTCGTTGATCTCATGGGCGGCGCGCATCGCCGCTACATGGCCGAACAGCGCCTGGATGTCGGCGTCGCTGATCCGGCCGGCCGCGAGTTCGCACGCCCCGGTTTCCAGCATTCGGCGCAGTTCAATGAGCTGAACGGAGGCGGCGGCTTCGTTCTGGCCCTCCGACGCGGCCCGCAGGACAGCTTCCAGCGAAGCCCATCGGTTCAGCGGGTTAACGAATGTGCCGCGGCCGCGTTCCACGCTGAGGATCCGCTGCGCTTCCAGGGTTTTCATGGCCTCGCGCACGGTCATCCGGCTCACCTCGTGCCTGGCGCTGAGTTCAAGCTCTCCGGGCACGCTGGATCCGGGCGGAAAGTCCCCGGCAATGATCCGGTCCAGGAGTTCGTCTGCAACAACGCCCACCAGTGATTTCCGTGCCACATGTCCCCCTTGCCGCCGTCGCCAGATATGTCTGACAAGTCTACTTGCGCGTTTCTATGTCCTGTGCCACACTAATTTTGAAATGTTAGATGTCAGACATCTTACAGTTACCTCACTACTTATAGATTTCCACACAACGGAGTGCACTGTGACGCTTGAAGCAGACATCCTGACCGCCTTCCCGGCCGAAGTCCGGATTCCCGCCCGCCTGGTTGCCGACGCCGTAGCCGCGTCCAGTGCGGAGACCCCCCGGATGCTCGTAGTGCTCGACGACGACCCCACCGGAACGCAGTCCATTGCGGATCTTCCCGTGCTCACCCGCTGGGAAGTGGAGGACTTCATCTGGGCCTTCGGCCAAGCGAAGCCCGCCGTGTACGTGCTCACCAACACCCGGAGCCTGGACCCCGCTGAAGCTGCAGCCCGCAACGAGGAAGTGGTCCGCAATGCGCTGGCCGCCGCGGGGCCCGCAGATGCCGGTGCCGGTTCGAGCCTGCGGCTCGCGTTCGTGAGCCGCAGCGACCCCACCCTCCGCGGCCACTACCCGCTGGAGCCCGACGTCATCGCTGCAACTGTTGCTGAAGTCAGCGGAGAATTCACCGACGGCGTTGTCCTGGTGCCGGCGTTCCCCGACGCCGGCCGCGTGACCATCGGCGGCGTGCACTACATGCGCGGCACCGGGGACGACGCCGGCAAGCTCACCCCCGTGGCCGAGACCGAATTCGCCAAGGACGCCAGCTTCGGCTTCGCAAATTCGGACATGACCAAATACGTGGAAGAGAAGTCGCAGGGCCGCTTCGCTGCGGAATCCGTGATCGTCCTTGACCTGAACATCATCCGCGCCTCTACCGATCCGCAGATCACCGCCAACGCCATCGCCGACGCGATCGAGCCCGCCACCAACTCCACGCCGATCGTCGCTGACATCGTCACCGAGAACGACCTTCGCGCCCTGTCCCTGGGCCTGGAAGAAGCCGAACGCCGCGGCAAGAAGCTCCTCTACCGCGTGGGGCCGCCGTTTGGCCGCGCCCGGATCGGCCAGGAAATCCGCACCGAGCTCACCGGCGCTGAAGCCTACGCCGGCAACACCCCGTCCGAGGCCGGCGGCCTGATCGTGGTGGGCTCCCACGTGGGCGTCACCACCCGCCAGCTCAAGGCCCTCACCGAGCAGCACAGCGCCGCGCGCATTGTGGAGATCGACGTCGAGAAGCTGCTCAGCGACGCCGGGGACGCCCACCTCGACCAGACCGTCGCTACCGTCGTGGATGCGCTCCACGGGGGAGACGTCATCGTCCACACCAGCCGCCTGCTGATCAAGACTGACGATCCCGCCGAAAGCCTGCGGATCGCGCGCACCGTGTCCGCCGCCGTCGTCGCCGTGGTGAACCGGACGCTTAAGACCTTCCCGCCGCGGTTCGTCATCGCCAAGGGTGGCATCACGTCCTCCGACGTCGCCGCGCATGGCCTGGAAATCCGCCACGCCATTGTCCGCGGTCCCATGCTGCCGGGCATCGTCTCGCTCTGGGAGCCGGTGGACGGCCCCGCCAAGGGCATCCCGTACATCGTGTTCGCCGGCAACGTGGGCGATGACCAGTCCCTCGCCGACGTCACCCGCAAGCTCAGCAACACCTTCTAATCCCCGTCTGCCCCCCGCCTGCCCCCCACGTGGGCCCAGCCAGTATTCAAAGGAGAACACCATGACCAGCAACTACACCATCACCGTCCTGGGCCTCGGCGCCATGGGCCTGCCCATGGCCACCCGTCTGGCCAGCGAGCTCACCGTCCACGGCTTCGACATCGCCGAGCCGCGCCTGAAGCTCGCCGAAGAAGCCGGCATCCGCACCTTCGCCTCCGCCCGGGAAGCCTCCAAGGGCGCCGATGCCCTGCTCCTGGCGGTCCGCAACGGCGAGCAGCTCAACGATGTCCTCTTCGGCGAGAACGGTGTGGCCTCCGTGCTGGAGCCGGGCGCCGTTGTCATCCTCGGCAGCACCGTGGGCACCGACGCGATCCCCGCCACCGTGGCACGCCTGGCCGAATACGGCGTTGAGCTCGTGGACGCGCCGCTGTCCGGCGGCCCCAGGCGCGCCGGCGAAGGCGACCTGCTGATCGTGGTCGGCGCTTCCCCGGAAGCCCAGGAAAAGGCCCGCCCGGCCCTCGAGCTGCTGGCCTCCACGCTCACCGTGGTGGGCGACAAGCCCGGCGACGGCCAGGCCCTCAAGACCGTCAACCAGCTCCTCTGCGGCGTCCACATTGCGGCCGCCGCCGAGGCCATGGCCCTCGCCGACGCGCTAGGCCTCGACCAGGCCAAGACCCTCGCCGCCCTCGAAGCCGGGGCGGCAGGTTCATTTATGCTCTCCAACCGCGGCCCGCGCATCCTCGAGGCCTACACCGAGGAAGGCGCCGAGGTCCTGTCCCGCCTGGACATCTTCGTCAAGGACATGGGCATCGTCGGCAAGGCCACCCGCGCCGCCGGCCTGGCAGCCCCCGTTGCCGCCGCGGCCGAGCAGCTGTACCTCCTGGGCCAGGCCCAGGGCCTCGCGGCCGCCGACGATTCGGCAGTCATCAAGGTCGTCGCGCCCACCAAGCGCACCGCCTAAGCATCACCACCTCCCCCCGCGACCTGGAGAGATTTTGTCCACTTATCGCGACTCTGGACCGCTTTAAGTCGCGATAAGTGGACAAAAACTCCAAGATCCGGACGTACGACGACGGCGGTCCCCCCTCCGCCGTCGTCGTATCTTCCAGCGTTCCCCAACAGAAACAGTTAGCGCCTGATTGCCCGTCTTCTGGAAGACTGGCTCGTCAAAGGAGACACCGTCATGAACCACCTGATGAACCCCCTGATGGTGCGGGCGGCCGACGCCCCCGCCATCAAACCGGCAGTAGAACTTGGCACTCCGCTGCTCCTCACCATTGCGGCCGTTGGCATCGCCGTCCTGCTGGTGATGATCATCCGCTTCAAGATCCAGGCCTTTGTGGCCCTGCTGACCGTGAGCATCGCCGTGGCCGTGGCCTCGCAGATCCCGCTGAAGGACGTCTTCACCGTCGTCGCCAACGGTGTGGGCGGAACCATGGGCAAGGTAGCCCTGCTGATCGCGCTCGGCGCCGTCCTTGGCCGGATGATCGAGGTTTCCGGCGGCGTCCAGTCGCTCGCCGCGCACTTCACCGAGAAGCTCGGCGCCAAGCGCGTCGCAGTGGCCCTCACCGCCGTCGGCTTCCTGGTGGCCATCCCCGTGTTCTTCGAGGTGGGCATCATTGTGCTCGTCCCGATCGTCTACGCCTTTGCGAAGATCGCCAACGTGCACCCGGTCAAGTTCGGCCTGCCGATGGCCGGCATCATGCTCTCCATCCACGTCGCCGTGCCGCCGCACCCGGGCATCGTGGCAGGCGCCGGCGTGTTCGGCGCCGACATCGGGCTCATCACGCTGATCTCGCTGCTCATCTGCATCCCGCTCGGATTCCTGTCCTACTGGGTTGCCAGCATCATGAACCGCAAGGAGTACGAGCTCCTCCCCGGCGTCAAGGCCCAGGTGGACGAATTCGGCTCCGACTCCCTGGTGAAGGTCGGCCACCAAGGCCCCGGCGCCGTAGGCATCGCCCCGCCGCGCCCGGCCCTGATCATCTTCCTCATCGCCGCCCCGATCGTGCAGATCCTCATCGGCACCCTGGGCACGCTCACCATCCCCAAGACAACTCCTGGTACGGGCTGGCGGCCTTCATCGGCAACCCGTTCTTCGCCCTCCTGGTGGCCGTGGCACTGTCCTTCTTCCTGCTGGCGGTCCGCCGCAACTGGTCCCTGAAGGAAACCGGCGAGATCTTCGAAGGCGCACTGCCTCCCATCGCGTCCATCCTGATGGTTGTCGCGGCCGGCGGCGTGTTTGGTGAGGTCCTGCGGACCTCCGGTATCGGTGCCGCGCTGTCCCAGACGCTGGACCACCTGGGCCTGCCGGTGATTGTGCTCGGCTTCGTCATCTCCCTGGCACTGCGAGCAGCCCAGGGTTCGGCGACCGTCGCCATCGTCACCACCACCGGCCTGCTGACCTCCGCCGTGATGGAAGGCGGCTACTCGCCGGCGCAGATCGCCGTCATCGTGATCGCCATCGGCTTCGGCTCGCTGGGCCTGTCCCACGTGACCGACGCCGGCTTCTGGACAGTGGTGCGCTACTACGGCCTCACCGTCTCGGATGGCCTCAAGACCTGGACCGTCCTCACCACCGTCCTGGGCGTGGCTGGCTTCCTCCTGACCTTCGTGGCCTGGATCCTGGTGGGAGGCCTGAGCGTCTGATGCGCACCCGACTCGACTACCTGGTCACCACAGCCCTCCAGCAGGGCTCGGCCGTTCCCGCCTTCACCTGCTACGACTTCACCACCGCGCTCGCCGTTGTGGGCGCGGCCGAGGATGCGGGCCACGGGGTCATCCTGCTGGTGGCTCCCAAAACGGCCGCCACGTCCAACGGCCTGCGGCTGATCGCCGCGCTCCGCGGCCTGGCGGATGGCGCGTCCGTTCCGGTGGTGGTCCAGCTGGACCACGCGACAGACCTCAAGGAGATGGCCGACGCCGTCGCAGCGGGGGCGGATTCGGTCCTCGCGGACGGCTCGTCACTGCCGTATGAGGACAACATTGCGCTGGTCCGCGAGGCGCGCGCTGTACTGGGTGCCGACGTCGTGCTTGAAGCGGAACTCGGCGGCCTGGCCGGCGACGAGGACCGGGCCTTCGGCGCGGACGAGGCCGGTGTGGCAGTGGCTGGCCTGACGGACTCTGCCCAGGTGGAGGACTTTGTGGCCCGGACCGGCGCTGAACTGCTGGCTGTTGCGGTGGGGAACGTCCACGGCAAGTACAAGGGCGAGCCGCAGCTCCGCTGGGATGTCCTGCAGGACATTGCCGTGCGGACGCATATCCCGCTGGTGCTCCACGGCGCGTCCGGCATCCCGGCGGGGGAGCTGGTCAAGGCTGCCGCGATGAACGTGGGCAAGGTGAACTTCAATACCGAACTCCGTGCCGGCGTGCTGTCCACGCTCCAGGAACAGCTGCCGGCGCACCGGGCCGACGGCGAGAACCTCCAGGGCCTGCTGGGCCACTGGAACAGTTCGGCCAGGGAATTCGCCACGTCGGCGTTGGGCATGCTCACCCGCTGAGAGTTTTTGTCCAGCTAAAGCGACTTCGCAGGCGAGCAAGTCGCATTATCTGGACAAAAACTCCGGGGTGCAGGTGAGCGGGGAGGCTAGGATCAGCACATGATCCTGGTCTCCCTCCTTTTTGCGTTCATTGCCGCCGCGCTCCACGTGTACATCTTCACCATGGAATCCCTCACGTGGACCACTCCGGCCACGTGGAAGCGCTTCGGCCTCGCCTCCCAGGCCGACGCCGAGACCACCAAACCCCTCGCCTACAACCAAGGCTTCTACAACCTGTTCCTGGCCATCGGCGCGTTCATCGGAGTGGGCTGCGTGGCGCTTGGCCCCGACGCTTCGGCGCAGCAGGTCATCGGCTGGACGCTGATCTTCAGCTGCTGCGGCTCCATGCTGCTCGCCGCCGTGGTGCTGGCACTCAGTGGGAAAAAGTACCTCCGCGCCGCCGCAACTCAAGGCGCGACGCCGTTGCTCGCCGTCGTGCTTGGGTTGCTGGCCGTTACTGGCTGAGCGTCGCGGCTTAGGCGACCACTGCTGAAGCGCTGCCCAGCCTCCTCGCCGGGAGCACGCCTCCTCGCCGGGAGCACGCCTTCTGGCCGGGAGCGCATCGCGGGCGGACAATTGAGTCAACAACAGCATCGGCGCTTGTAGGGACTGCACGTGAGTGGTGTGAAGGAAGAGGATTCAACCCCTCGGCATGGGCCGGCCAGACGGTCCATGCAGGCCCCACAGGGTGAGCAGGCGGTCCAGCGCGACCTGGTGATCGACCTTGTCCGGTTTGTCTGCCTGGCCCTGGTGGTGGTGGGCCACTGCATGATGGTCAGCCCCGTCCTGCACGCGGACGGCACCGTGACCACGGAAAACACGCTGGGCGATCAGCCTTGGTTCGTGCCGGTCATCTGGATCTTTATGGTGATGCCGCTGTTCTTCGTGACCGGCGGCACCACCGGCCTGCAGTCCTGGCAGCGGCTGAAGGCCCGCGGCGGAACCGGCTTCGAGTTTGCCCAGGCACGGCTCTTGCGGCTGGTCCGCCCGGCGGCGGCTCTCCTGGCGATGATGTTCCTGGGCCTCTCGGCGGCGCTGCTGCTCGGCGTGGACCCCCAGGTGGTCCAGTTGATGGCCACCGGAGCCGGCATGCCCCTGTGGTTCCTCGCCGCCTACCTAGCAGCCCAGCTCAACATCCCGTTGCTGGGCCGGTTCCATGACCGCGCGCCCTGGCTGACGTTTGCCGCCTTGGCGGCCCTGGTGGTGGCCGTCGACTGCTTCCGTGGAGTGCTCCCGATGCTCGCCTACGCAAATCTTGTCTTCCTGTGGTGCGCCGTGCAGCAGCTCGGTTTCCTGATGGCCGACGGTCACCTCGCCATGCTCACGCGCTCCGGCCTGGTTGGGCTCATCCTGGCGGCAAACCTGCTGCTCGGGCTGGTCACCGGCCTGGGTCTCTACTCGGGAAACATGCTGGTCAACCTCAACCCGCCCAACCTCTGCCTGCTGCTCTTGGGCGTCTCCCAGGCTGCCGCTCTCCAGCTTTTCCGGTCGGGGCTCGGCTGGGTTTCCGGCGTGCGCTGGATCCGCGCGGTGGTCATGGTTGCCGGCCGCCGCTCCATGACCGTGTACCTCTGGCACCTGCCGCTGCTCGTGGCCATGTCCGGGCTCCTGCTCCTCACCGACTTCCCCAAGCCCGCGGCAGGCACCGCTGAATGGTGGTGGGCCCGTCCGCTCGTCCTCCTGGGGGTTGTCGCCCTGCTGCTCCCCGTGCTGGCCGTGTTTGGCCGCCTTGAGGAACGTCCGACGGCGTCTGTCCACACCCGCGGCCGGCCCGCCGCCGCGGTGGTGACGGCCGCCGTCGTCGTCTTCATTCCGGTGGCGGACGCTGCCCTCAACGGCCTGACGCTGGGCCTGCTCGGAGGCGGCGCAGCATGCTTTGTGTTGGCCGTGCTGTTGCTGGGCAGGATGCCGGAACGCGTCCCCGGCGATGTCCGCGCCGAACCGGTGGACCATGTCGGCAGCCAGCGTGACGGGCCATTGCCAGCGGGGCCAAGTAGTGCCAATGTCGAACCATGACTGAGAACATGATTTCCACAGAGGACAAGTTCAGCCCTGACGTCTCGCTGTCCAGGGATGACGAGCATCACCGCTACGAGCTGCGGGTGGGCGGGAAGATCGCCGTCCAGTCCTTCTTCCGGGATCTGCCCGGACACGTGGATTTCCTCCACACCGACACCGCCGAGGACTTCAAGGGCCAGGGCCTGGGCAAAGTGCTGGCCCATTTCGCGCTCGACGACGTGGTGGCTTCCGGCAAACGGATCATCCCGCATTGCCCATTCATTGCCGGCTACCTCCGCGCCCACGAGGGCTACGAACAGCACATCGACTGGCCGGACAACTAGCGCGAGCGGTCACTTAAGCCCCTCTCCGTGGGCGCGAGCGGTCACTTAAGCCCCGGAAACTTTCCTCCGGAGGGCCTCAAGTGTCCGTTCGCGCGGAGTATTTTGCACCCGATTAGCGATCGGGGCCAGTCAATGACGCGCACACGACTCGACGAACGCCTGTTCAGATAAATAAGTCACTAAAGTTTGACGAAAAGGTTTACCTAAGTAAGGCTTGCCTTGCTAAAGCCCCCCAACGTCGAACTAAGGATGACCACTGTGCCGCTGCTGCCCCGTGTTGATGAGATGTACGTGGACGAAAATCGGGTGAGCGAAACCCCGCCCGGGCAGGATTTCGGTTCCCGTGTGGAGCTGGCCCTCGCTGCCACCAACCATCTGTTCAACACCCGGAACTCCACCCGGTACGTGGTGCAGGTGCTGCAGGGCGTCAACGCCGTGGCCACCAGGCTGGACCGCACCACCCGGCCGTTCACCGGCGTCGGGCCTGCAGAAATGAAGGCGCGCATCGGCGCCGTGGACCTGGACCAGCCGCTCCCGGACACCGCCGCGGCGCTGGAGGAGCTTGAGACCGTCTACCTCCGGGACGCCATCTACTTCCACGATGCGAAGTACGCGGCCCACCTGAACTGCCCGGTGGTGATCCCCGCGCTGGTAGGGGAGGCCGTCTTGTCCGCGGTGAACTCCTCGATGGACACCTGGGACCAGAGCGCCGGGGCCACCATGATCGAGCGCCGGCTCATCGACTGGACCGCCGAACGCCTGCAGCTGGGGGCGGCAGCCGACGGCGTGTTCACCTCCGGCGGCAGCCAATCCAACCTGCAGGCACTGCTGATCGCCCGCAACCACGCCGTTGCCGGGCTGCGGCAGGAACCGGCCAACGCCGGACTCCGACTGCCCGCGCTGCTCGAAAAACTGCGGATTTTCACATCAGCAGACAGCCACTTCAGCATCCAGAAGTCCGCGTCCATGCTGGGCATGGGCTTCGACGCCGTAATCTCCGTCCCGTGCGCCGCGGACCACAAGATGGACCCTGCAGCGCTCGCGGAGGCCATGGCGGAAACGCACGACACCGGGCTGGTGCCGATGGCGGTTGTGGCCACCGCCGGGACCACCGACTTCGGTGCGGTGGACCCGCTCGCAGACCTTGCCGCCCTGGCCCGCGCCTACGGTGCCTGGTTCCACATTGACGCGGCCTATGGCGGCGGGCTGATGGTTTCCGGCCGCTACCGCCACCTGCTGGACGGGACCCGCCTGGCCGATTCCGTCACCGTGGACTTCCACAAAACGTTCTTCCAGCCCGTCAGCTCCAGTGCCCTGCTGGTCCGCGACCGCGCCATGCTGCAGCACGTCACCTACTACGCGGACTACCTGAACCCGGAAAGCGCCGCCCTGGCCGAGATCCCCAACCAGGTGGACAAGAGCATCCAGACCACGCGCCGCTTTGACGCACTTAAGCTGTGGCTGACACTGCGCATCATGGGAGCGGATGCGATCGGCGCCCTGTTTGATGAAGCGATCGATCTCGCCGCCCGCGTGGGATCAGTGCTGGCGGCCGACGACGACTTCGAGCTCGCCGCCCACCCGCAGCTCAGCACGCTGGTCTTCCGGTACCGGCCCCGCGTGTCCGGCACTGTGTCCGGCACTGATGCGCCTGCCGGCCTTGCCGCTGCCGGTCTCACCGATGCTCACGGCCGGCTTTCCGAGGATGCGGCCGATACCCTCAACCCGGCCATCCGCGCGGCGGTCTTCGCGTCCGGGCAGGCCGTGGTGGCTGGCACCAAGGTGGCCGGCAGGCACTACCTGAAGTTCACCCTCCTCAACGCCGAAGCGACCCTGGAGGACATCAGCGGGATCATCGAGCTGCTGCGCCGCTCCGGCGCGCAGCTGCTGGCCAGCGACAGTGCCAGCCCCAGCACCAGCGAGGTGTCCGCATGAGCACCTCCACCGAACCGCGCATTTTCGACTTCGCCGGGATCGGCGTCGGGCCCTTCAACCTGGGGCTCGCCGCCCTCAGCGAGCCGGTGGACGGGCTGGACGGCGTCTTCCTGGAGCAGCGGGAATCCTTCGACTGGCACCCCGGCATGATGCTGGAGCCGGCCCATCTCCAGGTGCCGTTTATGGCGGACCTGGTGACACTGGCCGACCCCACCTCGCCGTATTCGTTCCTGAATTTCCTCAAGCAGACCGGGCGGCTCTACCGGTTCTATATCCGAGAAAACTTCTATCCGCTGCGCGCGGAGTACAACCAGTACTGCCAGTGGGTGGCCGGCCAGCTGCGGTCCGTCCGTTTTAGCACAGCTGTGCTGGATTTAACGTACGACGCCGGCGTGTACTGCCTTTCGGTGGAAGGTCCGGACGGGCCCGAGGTGCTGCTGGCGAGGCGGCTGGTGCTGGGCACCGGCACCTCGCCGTACGTGCCGGCGGCCTGTGACGGAATAGTCGAGGCGGCCGCGAACGGCGGGGGACTTGTCCTCCACAACGCCGACTACCTGTCGAGGAAGAGCGAGCTGCAGGCCAAACGCAGCATCACCATCGTGGGCAGCGGCCAGAGCGCCGCGGAAATCTACTACGAGCTCCTGCAGGACATGGAAACCTATGGCTACCAGCTGAACTGGGTCACCAGGTCCGGGCGTTTCTTCCCGCTGGAGTACACCAAGCTCACGCTGGAGATGACCTCGCCGGAGTACGTGGATTACTTCCACGGACTGCCTCAGGACCAGCGCGACGGCCTCATCAAGAGCCAGAAGAACCTGTACAAAGGCATCAACTCCGAGCTGATCGATGCCATCTACGACCTCCTGTACACCAAGAGCCTCTCCGGCATGGTGGACACCCAGCTGCTGACGCATTCGTCGCTCACGGGCGCCGTGTGGGATCCCGCCGCCGGTTCCCACACCCTGCAGCTCCGGCACGAGGAACAGGGCGCTGATTACGTACTGGACAGCGAAGCAGTGATCCTCGCCACCGGCTACACGTACCGGGAGCCGGACTTCCTGGCCGGCATCCAGGACCGGATTGCCAGGGACACAGCGGGTCGGCTCGCCGTGGCACGCAACTACAGCACCGGCGTCGAACCCGATGAAATTTTCGTCCAGAACGCCGAGCTGCACACGCACGGCTTTGTCACCCCGGACCTCGGCATGGCTGCCTACCGCAATTCGTGCATCCTGCGTGAGATCACCGGCCGCGAGGTCTATCCCGTGGAGCGCAGCATCGCGTTCCAGCAGTTCGGCCCGCCGCATAGTGTTCCAAATGCTGCGGGCCCGGTCTCCGGTTCAGTCTCCGGTCCGGCCGGACTCAGCGCCGAACCGGCTCCCATCCAGACAGCGGAGGCGTCCGCATGAGCTACTCGTTCCGCTGTGTTGACGCCGTTGCCGATGCACCCCTCCTCCACAGCTGGGTCACCCAACCGTACGCGTCGTTCTGGGGGATGCTGTCCGCCACAGTTGACGGCGTAGTGGAGGAATACTCGAAAATCCAGGCAACGGGGCATCACCATGCCTTGCTGGGGATTAACGACGACGGCGTCCCCGTCTTCCTGATGGAGGAATACCTGCCGGCCGCCTCGCCGCTGGCCGCGGTCTATGCCGTGCAGGAAGGCGACATCGGCATGCACCTTCTGGTGGCGCCGCCGTCGGGAGATCCCGAACCGGGGTACACGGCCGCGGTGATGGACGCCGTACTGGAACGGTTGTTCGAAAAACCAGGCGTGGAACGCGTGGTGGTGGAACCAGACTCCAGAAACTTGAAGATCCATGTGCTTAACGAGCGGCTGGGCTTCCAGCCGGCGGGGGTGGTCAACCTGCCGGACAAGGAAGCGCTGCTCAGCTTCTGCACACGCCAGGACTACCTCGCGGCGCGCGAAGGCCTGCGCCACCCCCAAGACCACGCCCAAGACCATTCCCATGACCTTTCCGCCCCGATCCACCAGGGAGCATCACTGTGACCACCATCGAGCTGGACCCCGCTGTCGTTGACCCCGCCGACATTGACGCCGCCGCCGATAGGCCGGACAGCACCGCCAATACGGTTCCCCACCTCGCGCCGGAGCGCTGGGCTGCGGCCAACCGCCACCTGGTCCGCAAGGCGCTCGCCGAATTCCTGCACGAACGCATCCTGGAGCCGCAGCGCCTTGGCTCCGGCGGGGGTGCCACAGGTCCGGAGGAGCCCGCGGTGTACGTGGTCCGCAGCGACGACGGCCTCACGGCATACTCGTTCACGGCCCGCGTGCTTGAGCTGGAGCACTGGTCGGTGGACCCCGTATCCATCCACTGCACGCGCAGCGGGGAGGATGCCGCCCCCGATGCCCTGCGCTTCATTACCGAGTTCAAGGACACGTTGGGGATCCGCGAGGAGATGCTCCCGGTATACCTCGAGGAGGTCAGCAGCACGCTGGCTGGCCACTCCTACAAGCAATGGCTGGGACAGCCGTCCGCAGAGGAACTCGCGGCAGGAGTCACGGGCGGCACCGACCCCGCCGCCGACTTCCAGGCCATCGAACGCAGCATGACTGAGGGCCACCCGTGTTTCGTGGCCAACAACGGCCGGCTGGGCTTCGGCATCAGTGACTACCGGGCGTTCGCGCCGGAGACCGGAGCTCCCGTCCGCCTGGAGTGGATCGGAGTCCATCGCAGCAAGGCTGTCTTCACTGCCAGCGCCGGGCTGGACTACCGCGCCCACCTGGAGGCCGAGCTCGGCGCCGCTGCGCTGCAGTCGATTGACGACGAATTCGCGGCCCAGGGTGTGGACCCCGCACAGTACTTCCTGATGCCGGTGCATCCCTGGCAGTGGGAGAACAAACTCACCGTGACGTTCGCTGCCGAAATCGCCCAGCAGCACATCATCCACCTGGGGACAGGTGCAGACATTTACCAGGCCCAGCAGTCCATCCGCACGTTCTTCAACACGGCCGCGCCCGCCAAGAGCTACGTCAAGACGGCGATGTCCGTCCTGAACATGGGCTTTATGCGGGGACTCTCGCCGCAGTACATGAAGGCAACTCCCGCCATCAATGACTGGCTGCAGGACCTGATCCGGTCAGACGAAGCCCTGCAGAAGCGCGGCCTGGCCATGATCAGCGAGATCGCTGCGATCGGTTACCACAACAGCTACTACGAGGCCGCGGCCGCCAAAGGTTCGCCCTACGGGAAGATGCTGTCTGCGCTGTGGAGGGAAAGTCCGCTCCCGCTGCTGGAGGACGGCCAGCAGCTTGCCACCATGGCGTCCTTGCTGCACGTCGATTCGGCCGGCAAGCCGATGGTGTCTGCCCTGATCGAGCGCTCCGGACTGGAGCCCGCCGAATGGCTGCGCCGCTACTTCGAGGTTTACCTCGTCCCGCTGGTCCACTGCCTCTACCGGTACGAACTCGCCTTTATGCCGCATGGCGAGAACGTGATCCTGGTGTTGGAGGACGGCGTGCCCGTGCGGGCAGTTATGAAGGACATCGCCGAGGAAATCGTGGTGATGGGGCACAGGCTGGACCTGCCCGAGGAGGTATCACGGATCCAGGTGGACATTCCCGACGGCGAAAAGGTGCTGGCCATCTTCACTGATGTGTTCGACTGCATCTTCCGCTTCCTCGGTGCCCTGCTGGTGGAGGACGGGAAACTCAGAGAGGAGGAGTTCTGGGGTACGGCCGCGCGGGTCATCCAGGACTACCAGGCTGAGAACCCGGAGCTGGCGGACCAGTTCGCCCGCCACGACCTGTTCGCCGCGGACTTTGATCTGTCGTGCCTGAACCGGCTGCAACTGCGGAACAACCAGCAGATGCTTGACCTCACGGACCCGTCCGGAGGGCTGCAGATGGCCGGCCGGCTCGCCAACCCGCTCGCCAGGTTCGCGTAGCGTCGGATTCTGCTCCATCATTTCGCGGGTTTCGGCCGGGTGGGCCCGTGATTCCGGGCCCGGTCCCGGGGCATAAGGGAATGATGGAGCAGAATCCGGCAGCGGGGTCGGCCGCTGCGAGTGCTGGACCGTGGGCTCAGCCCAGGGTCAGCTGAGCTCGTCCACCTTGCGCTCCAGCACCGCGCGCTCGGCGGCGTTCCCGCACAGCGCAACGGCTTGCAGGAGTGCCGACCGTGCGTCGTCACGCCGGGACTTTACGCCCCGGACCGTCCGGTGAGGGCGGGTCCGTGATCGGCACCCCCGGCATCCCCGGCGGGCTGCACGGCGGTGACAAGGGCGCGCTGCCCTACCTGTTCTTCAGGGTGGAGGACCTCGACGCCGCCTTGGCCCGGGTGCGTGAACTTGGCGGCTCGGTGGATGCCACGGAGCTGGGCCCAGGAGGACAACGCGGCGGAGTACGGCAGATTCAAGGTGTGCAAAGACGACCAGGGCTCGGCCTTCGGTCTGTACCAGCCGCCGGCTTCATAACACCGCTAGTCTGGGCGCATGGAGACACCCATTACAGCGCTCGTGACAGGGGCAACCTCAGGCCTGGGAGCTGAGTTCGCCCGCCAGCTCGCGCAGGAAGGCCACCACGTGGTGCTGGTGGCCCGCGACGCCGCCCGGCTCCGGCAGATCGCTGATGAACTCGAGCGTGATTACAGCGTTTCCGCTGAGGTGCTGCCCGCCGACCTGACGGACGACGCCGGGGTGGCTGCCGTCGTCGGGCGCCTCACGGACGCTGCTCGGCCGGTTGAAGTCCTGGTGAACAATGCGGGGATCGGGCTGCTGCATTCGTTCGAAAACAATTCCTTGGAGGACGAGAAACGGCACCTGCGCCTGCACGTGCAGACCCCCATGGAGCTTTGCCATGCCGCGCTGCAGGGGATGCTGGAACGGCATTCCGGCCGGATCATCAACGTGGCCAGCGTGGCGGCTTTCGCCAACCGCGGCAGCTACTCGGCTGCGAAAGCCTGGCAGGTCAGCTTCAGCCGCTGGGCCAACCTGGCGTATGGGCCGCGCGGCGTGCACGTCACGGCGCTGTGCCCCGGCTTCACGCACACCGAGTTCCACGACCGCATGGGCATGGACAAGTCGGTGGCCCCGCACTGGATGTGGCTGCGGGCGGACTGGGTGGTCCGGGACGGCCTGGCCGACAACGCCCGCGGGAAGGGCGTCTCGATCCCCACCAAACGCTACAAACTGGTGGCCGCTATCTCGCGCCTGCTGCCGGCGCGGCTTACGTCCGGGCCGCCGCGCCGCCCGAAGCAGTAGTCTTCCTCGGTGCGCGGACGGCCACCACCACGGCGATGCCGATCACGGCGCCCACGAAGGTCTCCACCGCGCGTTCGGTGACCAGCAGGCCCGGGTCCACGGGCGCGGCAAGCTGCGTCATCAGCAGGATCACCGGCGTGAAGAAGACCATGGCCCAGCCGTAGTGCCGCGCCATGAACAGCTCGGTGGGGAACTGGAACGCGATCACCAGCAGCGCCAGCACGGCGGCGGTGTGGCCGGGGAAATACTGCAGCGGGGAGAGCGGCCCCGGGAAAAGTACGACGGCGACCAGCGCCAACCCGACGAACGTCCCCACGATGCGGTGGATCCCGCGGTGGACGCGGCTGGGCAGGTCGGCTCCTGCCAGGGGGACGGCGGCCGCGGCCATCGCCCAGTGCGGGTGTCCGCTGCCGCTGAGCACTCCGATGGTTCCGGCGGCACCGACGGCCAGGATATAGCGGGCGGCGTGCACCAGCGCTGACTGCCGGAGTTCACCGCCGAGACGCGGAACGTCCCGCACGGCGCCCGCCTGCCAGGCCCGGACCCGCAGCCAGCCGGCGAAGCCCACCAGGATCGAGAACCCGGCCGAAGCTGCACCGATCAGCACGGCCGTCAGGAAAGGCACACTCGTTGGGACCGAGGCGCAGGCGCCCAGTGCCAGGATGCCGAAGAACGGTCCGTTCGGCTTGAGCCGGACTTTGTCGGAGAACAGGGAGCCAACACCGGCCAGCAAAGCCTCCACCAGGACCAGCCACCAGGAGTGGAGGTGGTTGACGGACAGGAATACGCCTACCGCAATGCCGCTGACCAGGACCACTGCCGCCTGCGACTGGTGCTTGAGACGAAGCTGATGGGATTCCGAGCGTCCGTACATGCCGGTCAAGGCGCCGAACACTGCGTACATGGTGAGCTCGGGGCGGCCAATGGCCAGGAGTACAAGGGAGGGCACTGCCACGCTGAGGGCAACCCGTACGGCCGAAAGCCGGTCGTTGTTCGCCGGGCCCAGAGCGTGCAGGGTGCGGGCATGGGCCATGACTCTGCGCACAGCCAACACCACCTATCAATCAAGCCCGTATTCGAAAATTAGCAGAAGCCCGGAATGGCCACCATTAGGTGGGTCACAGGGCGTCGTTGGGCCGGGCCGGGCACGGCTAAGGCCCGCCCTGCGTGCTTTCCCCCAAGGAAAGCGCGCGGGACGGGCCTTTGAGCGCGGGCTACAAGACGGCCCGGACAGGCCGGTTTGCTGTTGTGGTTTGTTGCTTAGACTCCGGCCGGAACCTTGGCGGCCGAGGCTGCCGAGGCGTCGGTGATGTCCTGGGTTTCGAACGGCATGTCGTCCAGATCGATCAGCGGGTTCTCGTCCTGGGTGGCCACAAGCTCGCGTGCCTCCGCCTGGGTGTCCACGCTGGGCATCGAGCCCGGCAGCGGGCGCTGCGCCGATTCCTTGAGGAAGTAGATCGCCACTGCGCCGATGGCCGAAGTGGCCATCAGGTAGTAGGCCGGCATCATGTCATCGCCGGTCGCCGTGATCAGCGCGGCAACGATGAACGGGGTGGTCCCGCCGAAGATGGCCACGGCGAAGTTGTAGGCGATACCCATGGCGCTGTACCTGTTGGCTGTCGGGAACTGCGCCGGCAAAGCCGAGGCGAGGTTCGCAACGTAGAACGTCACTGGGAAGGCGATCAGGGCAAGTCCTGCCAATGTGGACCAGACGTCGCCGATGCCGATCAGGAGGAACGCCGGGGTTGCCAGCACCACGGTGCTGATGGCGCCGATCCACAGCACGGGACGGCGGCCGATCCGATCAGACAGCTTCCCGGTCAGGGGAATGCAGAGGCTCATGATGACCAGCACGGGGATGGTCAGCAGCGTTCCGTGGACGGGATCGTAGCCCTTGGATTCCGTGAGGTACGTCGGCATGTAAGACGTCAGGGCGTAGCCGGCGGTGTTGGCAGCCGCGACAAGGATCATTGCGACGATGAGGGAGCGCCAGTAGGCCCTGACGATTCCGAACGGAGTCTTGGCGGCGTCCACGTCAGCTGCTGCTGCGTCCTGCCCGATGGATTCCTGGGCATCGAGAGTGGCCTGGAACTGGGGGGATTCCTCGATCTTGTTCCGGAAGTAGATGGCGATGAGGCCCAGGGGACCCGCAACCAGGAACGGAATGCGCCAGCCCCATTCCTCCATGGCGGTCTGGCCGAGGGTCAGCTGCAAGACGGAAACCAGCGCCGCACCAAGGGCAAAGCCAAGGTAGCTGCCCATATCCAGGAAGCTTGCAAAGAATCCACGGCGCTTATCCGGGGCATATTCGCTCACGAACGTGGTGGCGCCTGCGTATTCACCGCCGGTTGAGAAGCCCTGTACGAGCTTCAGGATTACCAGCAGCGCAGCGGCCCAGATGCCGATCTGGGCGTATCCGGGCAACAGCCCGACGGCGAACGTGCTCGCAGCCATAATCATCAGTGTTGCGGCGAGTACTTTTTGCCGCCCGATCTTGTCGCCGAGCCAGCCGAACACAACACCGCCGAGTGGACGGGCAATGAAGGTGGCAGCGAACGTTCCAAGCAGGAACAGCGTCTGGACGGACTTGTCGGCCTCGGGAAGGAAGACAGGTCCCATGGTGGTGATCAGGTAGCCGAATACGCCGACGTCGAACCACTCCATAGTGTTACCCACGATGGTTCCGCCGAGCGCTTTTTTCAGCATGGGCTTGTTTACAACATTCACGTCGGACTCTTTGAGCCGGCGGTGTGCAAGGATCTTAGGTTTCCGCGCACTTGGTAGTGCGTTATTAGGTACTGCATTGTTGGTTCCGCTGGCGTTGTTCACGCCTGCTGAAGAGTCGGTCGTGCTTCGGTCTGTGGGCATTTGGGCGACTCCTATGGAGGTCATTTGCTTGCGACTTGTAGCTGCCCCGCTCTGGGCAGGCCTTCAATTTTACGCGAATTCCATGGCAAATAAGAGGGTTGTACCGTAAAGTGCCCTCCTCGGAGACGGTTTCCACCGGTTTTCAGGGATTTCTTTTGGCTGCTCTCGCCCCGTTATCACTGGGATTCGGGCGGTTCAGGCCCAGCGTTACGGAATCTTTTTGTTCACGACGCCTTTTTTGGTCCATTTTTCCCCTGAATCGCGCGGAAAAGTGATGGCCGCCACGGCCATCCAGGCACCAGTCCCGGCCGCTTTTCAGACCGCTACCCGGCCCCACACGCGGGCCGGAAACCGGGGGTTCACAACCGAGCCTGAAACTGCCTATTGTTGAGCCATGGGAACACTGATTTTTGAGTAGGCGGACGCCTGCGGCCTGGTACCACCGGCCCCGTCCAGCTGATCTCGTCAGACACACTGATTCTCCTCAGAAAGGTTCCACCAAATGACTGAAGACAACACTCCCAGCCAGCCCGAATCCGCGCAGGACGACGCCGATGCCAAGGGCATCCGGGCCGGGCTGACCGAAGCGCAGCGGGCCATGCTTGCCAGCAAATCCCGGGGCGGCGACGCCGGCCTGCAGAGCGTCGGCAAGAGCCACAAGCCCACGCACGCCAGCGGCAAGCAGGGCCCTGCCGAAAAGAAGGTCCGCTGGTAATTCCAGCGCCCGGACAGCACGCCAGACCTACCTATGGGTAACCACTTCATTTCATTGCGGAAGGAAGAAAAATGGCTGAAAAACATGCTGGATCAAAAATCGAACCGGAGGTCGCGGACCATCTCGCGGCAGGCATGGAAACACAGTCCATGCCGGGACCGGCCACCATTGCGGTGACCACGGCGATGGCCGGCGAGCAGCACTGGCCGGACGGCAACGGCAAGCGCCGCCACCCCAAAGAGCAGGGTACAGACCACGGCCGCACGGGCCAGGAAGCTGCAGTCACGGCAGTGCACCGCACCGGCCGCCCGCAGATGCCGCACTCGTCCTAGGTCCACCCACGTTGGCGACGCGCAGCTGACCTGACGACACACAAAAGACCTGGCGACACCCGTATTCGGGCGTCGCCAGGTTTTTTGTGTGTCGCAGGGAAAATTTGGGCGTCGTGGAGGTGCTACGCCTCCGGCACCACTTCGTCAGCGTTCTTGTCCAGCCGCCAGCCCCGCCACACCGGATGCCTGAGCTTGCCGCTGCCCGTCCATTCCCCGAAAGTCACCTCGCCGACCATCCGGGGAATCACCCAATGGGCGTCCGCGGCATCCTCGCTGGGAACGTCGTCGAACGGTGACGTCTTGCGCGCCAGATCGTCCACTTTCTGCCGGAGTTCCTCCAGTTCGCGCATGCTGAACCCGGTGCCCACGCGACCCACATAGCGCAGCTTGTTGCCGTCGGGGATACCCACCAGCAGCGAACCCACCGAACTCTGCCGCCCGCCTTTGCCCGGCCGCCAACCACCCACCACGACTTCCTGGGTCTGTTGCAGCTTGATCTTGATCCATGTCCGGGTCCGTTGCCCGCTGACGTAGCGGCTGTCGGTCCGTTTGGCCATCACGCCTTCGAGGCCCAGCTCCTGTGCGCTCTCCAGGATGTGCTCGATCCTCTCGTCCAGGACGGCGGACAGCTCCACGGGACACTCCGACGGGTGATGGAACTCCTCCAGCCGCTGACGCCGCTTCGCGAAAGGCAGCCGGCGAAGGTCCTCGCCGCCGTCGGACAGGAGGTCAAAAAGCATCAGCCGGACCGGTATTGTTGCACGGGCCCTCGCGACGTCGCCGGGCCGGGTCAGTTTCATGCGTCCCTGGAGCAGCCCGAAGTCAGGTTTCCCGGAAGGCCCGACGGCGATGATCTCACCGTCGGCGACGAACGGCCCCTCCGGCCAGCAGGTCCGGTCCGTCAGCTCCGTGTAGGTTGCGGTGACGTCGATGCCGTTGCGGCTGAAGATCCGGACCTTCTTTTCGTCCGCGACCAGCAGGGCACGCACCCCGTCCCACTTCAGCTCGAACTGCCAGTCGCTGCCGTGAAGGTCGGCGGCGGTGCCGGACGTTGCCATCATAGGACTGAAATCTTCAGCACGAAGCGGGGAAGACGCGGCCGGGGCCGGGGAATCGTCCGCGGCAGGCTCATTCCCGGAAGTGTCGATCTCCGCCGAAGCTTCCGCAGGGTCACCCTCCGAATCCTCCTCCACCGGAGCCCTCCGCGGATGAAAGGTGTGGTGGTCCTTGTCCATGAGGTGGATGAGCCATTGCCCTTCGCCGTCTCCGCCCTGCCCCCGGCCGGTGTGGATGAGGGCGAACTTCCTGGTGCCGCCCAGACCGCCGCCCGCAGCGCCGGTCAACGTGGCGATGACCTCCCGGCCGTTGATCCATTTCTCCAGTTCATACGTGCCGTGGTCCCAGATAGTGACTTCGCCGGCGCCGTATTGGCCTTTGGGAATGGTGCCCTCAAAAGAGGCATAGTCCAGGGGGTGGTCCTCGGTCTGGACCGCCAGATGGTACTTCTCGCCGGATTCCGGGACGCCCTTCGGCAGGGCCCACGACACCAGCACGCCCTCGTGCTCCAGCCGGAAGTCGAAGTGCAGCCTGCTCGCGTGGTGCTCCTGGATCACAAAGGTATCCCCGGTCCCTGAGGCGCCGGAGAACGGCTCCGGCGTCGCGTCCGGGTCCCGCATCGAACGGTACCGCTCCAGGCGGGCGTGCGCGCCGCCGTCGTCCGGCTTGGCACTAGGGTTCCCCGTGTCCCCAGGGTGCCCGGCACCGCGGCCGACGGCGGCGAACGGGTCCTTGCCCGCCTTGACCCGGCGCAGCACGGTTTTGTAGTCGAGGTGCTGCAGTTTGGGGGAACCGATCTCCTGCCAGGTCCGCGGGGCAGCCACCGTGGGGGTGAGGCGGCCGCGCAGGGAGTACGGCACGATGGTGGTTTTGGCGGCGCTGTTCTGGCTCCAGTCCACCAGCACCTTGCCTTTGCGCAGTGTCTTTTTCATGTCGCTGACGGCGAGATCCGGGTGGTCCGCTTCCAGTGCGCGGGCCAGTTCGTGGGCAAAATCCGAGATCTGATCGGAGGTCTGCGTCCCGTCAAGGCCGGCGTAAAGGTGGATGCCCTTGCTGCCGCTGGTCACCGGCACAGGTTCCAGGCCCACGTCCTGCAGGATGGCGCGTGCCAGCCTGGCAACCTCGGCGCATTCCTCCAGCCCGGCACCGTCGCCGGGATCGAGGTCCAGCACCAGGCGGTCCGGGTGCAGCTGCTTGCCGTGGGAGTCCACTTGCCACTGGGGGACGTGGATTTCCAGCGAATTGATCTGGCCGAACCAGGTGAGCGTGGCGGGATCGTTCACCATCGGGTAGTAGATGGTCCGGTCCTTGTGCTTGATGGCGGCGCGGGGGAGCCAGCCGGGCGCTGAATCCTCCAGGTTCTTCTGGAAGAACACCTCGCCGGGCTGCCCGGCGGTGCCCACACCGTTGACCCACCGCTTGCGGGTGGCGGGCCGGTTGGCCGCCGCGGGAATCAGGACATGGGCCACGGCGGCGTAGTAGGCCAGGACGTCGGCCTTGGTGGTGCCTGTCTCCGGGTAGATGATTTTGTCCAGGTTGGTGAGGGTCAGTTCCCGCCCCGCCACCCTGACGCGTTCCTTAGGGCCGGCCATGGGTCTTCACCTCCGGCCGCGGGTGATGTTCACTTGAGGGATGAGAGCCATCTGGAAAGGTGCCATCGCGTTTGGACTGGTCAACGTGCCCGTGAAGGTCTACAGCGCCACCGAGGACCACGACATCAGTCTCCACCAGGTTCACAATGCCGACGGCGGCCGGATCCGGTACCAGCGCCGCTGCGAGGTGTGCAGCAAGATCATCGACTATTCGGACATTGACAAGGCGTTTGAGGACGACGGCCGGACGGTGGTCCTGTCCAAGGATGAACTCAAATCCATCCCGGCGGAGAACAGCCACGAGATCGAGGTGGTCCAGTTTGTCCCGTCGGAGCAGCTGGAACCCATGATGTTCGAGAAGAGCTATTACCTGGAGCCGGATTCCAAGTCGCCCAAGGCCTACGTCCTGCTGCGCCGGGCGCTTGAGGATACGGACCGTGTGGCCATCGTCCAATTCGCCCTGCGCGAGAAGACGCGGCTGGGGGCGCTGCGCATCAAGGAGGACGTACTGGTGCTGCAGTCCCTGCTGTGGCCCGACGAGGTCCGGGAGGCCAGCTTCCCTGCGCTGGACACGTCCATCCGGATTTCGGCCCAGGAACGCGAAATGTCTGCGGCCCTGGTGGAGTCGATGGCCGCCGATTTTGAACCCGAGCGCTTCACCGATGACTACCAGGTGCAGCTCCGAAAGCTCATCGAGGCCAAGCTGGAGAAGGGCGATTCGCTCGATACCGACGAAACGTTCGGCGCAGAAGCGGGTGAGGGCGGCAACGGCGAGGTCATCGACCTGATGGAGGCGCTGAAGCGCAGCCTGGAACGGAAGCGCGGCGGCGGGAAGCCTGCCGCCTCTGAGGATGCGGGCTCTGAGGATGCGGGCTCTGAGGATGCGGGCTCCGGGGACGCGGACGACGCCGACACGGAAGAAGGTGCCGACGGTTCCGGCGGGAAGGCTCCCGCCAAAGCCGGCGGAAAGGCCGCGGGAACCAAGACGGCTGCGGCGAAGTCCTCCGGAACCAAGACCGCCGCCACATCCACTGCCGTCAGCAAGTCCACGGCGACTAAGTCCACCGCTGCAAAATCTACCGCCGCTAAGTCCGCCGCTTCGAAGCCTGCGGCGAAGGCCGTCACCACGCCCGCGCGAAAGGGTGCTTGAGGCTGTCCGCGAGCAGTCCGCCCGCGAGCGGGCGGTCCGGGAACCCTCGGTCCGGGAACACTTTGCGTTGAGGCAGATGGCCGCCGCCTAGGAGTTCCGCAGGGCGGAGATAAGCTCGCTCTTTTTCTTCGCGGAGTAGCCGGTGAGGCCTATTTCCTTCGCTTTGGCCTTCAGTTGCGGGACGGTCCAATCGTCGTAGTCGCCGGACTTCCCGCCCTTGCGGCCCACCGCGGAGCGGCCCTTCGTGGCGGCCGCGTTCGAGATACGGGCGGCCTTCTGCTTGGACGCACCGTCCTCGCGCAGTTCCTCGTAGAGTTCAGGATCTTTCAGGCTCGGGTTCGTCTTGCCGGGCATGTCGTCCTCCTTCAACCGGGACCGGGATCTCGGACAGGCTCAATCACCGGTGATTGTGCCTGTAGAAATCCTGGACGCCGTCGCACCGTATTGGCTGGTCAGGTTTCCACGCTAATTCCGGGACTCTGGAAACACAAGGAAGCACTAAGGTTGCTTGCTTCCGTGGGGAGCCCGTAGCTCCAGACGCTTTACAGCCCGTGCCGCTGCGGCCACAATGGGTCGCATTACAGCCCTGTGCAACAGCGTGCTGTCACTCGAAGCCTGTCAAGGGAAAAGCCTGTCAAAGGAGAGGGGCGCCACCATGAATGACAAAGCGGAAGAAGACGAGGCAGACCGGGCATTGAAGCAAAAGCACCGGGCTATGTGGGCATCGGGGGATTACCCGGCACTGGCCAGCGAATTAGTGCAGGATCTCGGGGCCATCCTGGTTGATGCCTGCGGAATCAAGCCGAAGCAGCACGTTTTGGACGTGGCTGCGGGCGCCGGTAACGCGGCCATCCCTGCGGCCATGATGGGTGCCCATGTGGTGGCCAGCGACCTCACCCCGGAGTTGTTCGACGCCGGACGCCGGCAGGCTGCCGATCGCGGGGCCGGGCTTGAATGGGTGGAAGCAGACGCCGAGGCGCTGCCGTTCGAGGACGACGCATTTGACGTGGTCACGTCCTGTCTAGGCGTGATGTTCGCACAACACCACCAGGCGGGGGCCGACGAAATCGTCCGGGTGTGCAAGCCCGGCGGCACCATCGGCCTGCTCAGTTGGACGCCTGAGGGGTTCATCGGGCAAATGTTTGCGGCCATGAAACCGTTCGCCCCGCCGCCACCGCCTGGCGCCCAGCCGCCGCCGCTGTGGGGCAGCGAAGACCACGTGCGGGAACTCTTCGGCGACAGGATCACCGGTATCCAGGCAAAAAAGCGCACGTTGGCCATCCGCAGTTTCCACCAGCCGGAGGACTTCCTGCGGTACTTCAAGTCCCACTACGGTCCCACCATCTCGGTGTACAAGTTCATCGGCGACGACCAGGACAAGGCCCAGGCCCTGGACAAAGCGCTTACCGAACTGGCCGATTCGTTTGGCGAGGCCCACGGTGATGCCGTATGGCAAATGGAATGGGAATATCTGCTCTTGACCGCCAAGGAGGCCCGGTAATGCCCGGGAACCTTGTGGCCACATCCACCATCACCATTGATGCTCCGGCGGACCGCGTCTGGAAGATCATCACCGATCCGGCCGCTGTGAAGGAATTTATGTTCGGCGCGGACCTGGTGACCGACTGGACGGAGGGCGGGCCCATCGCCTGGCGTGGCGAGTGGGAGGGCAAACCCTACGAAGATAAGGGCGAGATCCTCGAGGTAGAGCCCGGCCGCAAGCTGGTCCACACGCACTTCAGCCCGCTCGGCGGTGAAGAGGACAAGCCGGAAAATTACCACACGCTCACTTGGACCCTCGAGGACAAGGATGGTGCAACAACGCTCACGCTCTCGCAGGACAACAACGCTAACGAAGACGCGGCGGAGCACTCCCAGGGCATGTGGGACATGCTCGTGGCGGACGTCAAGGAGATTGCCGAACGCGGCTAAGCAGCCCAACTGGGTAGTAGTAAGTGTCGTTATGAGCGTCCATAACGACACGTACTGCTACCTACTTGGGTGGGGCCGCTTAAAGCCAACGGCCGCCGTCGTACCTTTCCCAAGAGGGGAACAGGCGCGACGGCGGCCGCTGGCGTCAAGCTGTTTACTCGGCGTCGTGATCCGTTTCCAGGATCCGGACCAGGCGCTCCAGGGCGTCGTCCGCGCCGGTACCTTCGGCGCGGAGCACCACAACGTCGCCGTGCGAGGCACCAAGGCTCATGAGGGACAGGATGCTCGCGGCGTCCATTGCCTCATCGGCCGGCTCATCTGCGCGGGCGATGGTGATGTCCAGGTCGAACTCGCCGACGGCCTCGGCAAAGATGGCGGCGGGGCGGGCGTGCAGGCCTACTCGGCTGGCGACGGTTGCGGCGCGTTCTGGCATTTTTGCTCCTTTTGTCTTTCGGCGCCCGTTGGGTCAGCGCCGTGAATCGTTGTGGGTAAGGCCGGGTCAGACCGTTACGGGAACGGGCTCCACGGTAGCAGCGGGCTTGGCGGCTGCCCAACGCTTGAGGGCGATCACGGCCAGCGCGCTGACCACGGTTCCGGCCAGGATGGCGACGACGAACATCACCAGGTTGCCGATGGCGAAGAACACGAAGATACCGCCGTGGGGTGCCTGCGAGGTGACGCCGGTGGCCATGCAGAGAGCGCCGGTGAGGGCGCCGCCCACCATGCTGGCGGGGATGACGCGCAGCGGATCGGCCGCGGCGAATGGGATGGCGCCTTCGGAGATGAAGGAGGCGCCCAGCAGCCAGGCCGCCTTGCCGTTTTCACGCTCAGCCAGGCTGAAGAGCTTCTTGTCCAGGACGGTGGCCAGGGCCATCGCCAGCGGCGGGACCATGCCGGCAGCCATGACGGTTGCCATGATCTGCCACGGTGCCTGGTTGGTGGCGCTGCCGGCACTCAGGCCTGCAACAGCGAACGCGTAGGCAACCTTGTTGACCGGGCCGCCGAGGTCGAAGCACATCATGAGGCCAAGGATGATTCCGAGGACGACGGCGGAGGCGCCGGTCATGCCCGACAGCCAGGAGTTCAGTGCGGTGGTGAGTCCGGCGATCGGGCCGCCGAGGACCAGGAACATCAGGCCGGAGGCAAAGATGGAGGCCAGCAGCGGGATGATCACCACGGGCATCAGGCCGCGCAGCCAGCGCGGTACCTGCCAGGTCCCGATCAGGTGCGCAATGTAGCCGGCCAGCAGGCCGCCGACGATGCCGCCGAGGAAACCCGCGCCCATAAAGCCTGCGACGGCGCCGGCAACAAAGCCCGGCGCGATGCCGGGACGGTCGGCGATCGCGTAGGCGATGTAGCCAGCCAGTGCGGGCACCAGGAAGCCCATGGACAGGGCGCCGATCTTGAACATGACCGCGCCGAGGTAGATCGCGAGGCCGCCTTCGGGCAGGTTGCCGAAGTTGTTCTCCACCACCACCTTGTCAGCGACGCCCGTGATGTCGTAGCCGCCCAGGAGGAAGCCCAAGGCGATCAGCAGACCGCCACCGGCCACAAACGGGATCATGTAGCTGACACCCGTCAGCAGCGCCTTCTTCAGCTTCTGGCCGATGTGCTCACCCTTTTCGGTGGCCTCGTTCTCAGCCTGTTCCTCTGCCCCGAAGTGGGGGACGCGGCGCGCATTCGGATTGTCAGCGGCAGCGAGAGCTTCCTGGACCATCTTGGCGGGCTCGTCAATGCCGCGCTTGACGGGCGCGTTGATGACGGGCTTGCCGGCAAAGCGCTCCTTGCCGCGGACATCCACGTCCACCGCGAAAATCACGGCGTCAGCGGCGGCAATGACTGCCGGGTCCAGCGGCTTGGCGCCGGAGGAACCCTGGGTTTCCACCTGCAGGTCCACGCCCATTTCCTGGGCAGCGGCGACCAGCGAGTCGGCGGCCATGTAGGTGTGGGCGATGCCGGTGGGGCACGCGGTCACAGCCACCAGGCGCTTCGGCCGGGACGCAGACCCAGCGGACCCAGCGGCGCCAGCCCCGGCAGCAGGAGCAGCATCGGCAGGAGCCGCGTGGGCTGCCGGCTTGTCCGCCAGGGCGCCGTCCACCAGTTCCACGATTTCCTCGCGGGAGGAGGCGGCGCGCAGCGCCCCCGTGAAGTCCTTCTTGATCAGCGAGCGGGCCAGCTTTGACAGGAGCTTGAGGTGCTCCTGGTCCGCGCCCTCGGGGGCGGCGATGAAGAAGACCAGGTCCGCAGGGCCGTCCTTGGCGCCGAAGTCCACCTTGGGGTTGAGCCGGGCCATGGCCAGCGTGGGTTCGATGACCGCGGCAGAGCGGCAGTGCGGGATGGCGATGCCGCCGGGGATGCCGGTGGCTGTCTTCTGTTCGCGGGCGAAGGCGTCGGCGAAGAGGCCTTCAACTTCTGACGCGCGGCCGGTGGCAGCTACTTTGCTGGCCAGGTGCCGGATCACGTCCTCGGGCGAGGTGCCCAGGTTCTGGTCGAGCTCGACCAGTTCGGTGGTAATGAGCTGAGTCACTGTCAATCCTTTCGAAGGGCCGTGATGGTTACGGCATCCGGGGTGGTTTGGTGGACTGCCGGGACAGTGGAACCCGGCAGGGAGGCGGCGGCGGCACCGTGTGCCACCGCCTGACGGAGGCAATCGGCCGGGGCGGCGCCCCGGCCGTGGGCGAGCAGATAGCCAGCCAGCGATGAATCGCCCGCGCCGACAGTACTGACCGCGGCGACCGGCGGATGCGTGGCCAGCCACGCGCCGTCGGCCGTTACCAGGACAGCTCCCTTGGATCCGAGAGTTGCCAGCACAGCACCCACACCGGAACGTACGACGGCGGCGGCGGCCGCTGCGGCAGCCGCCGGATCCGCTTCCAGTTCGTCTGCGGTGGACGCCGTGGCGAAGCCGGCTGCAGCAGCCAGTTCCGCCAGTTCCTCGGCGTTGGGTTTGAGGAGGTCCGGTTTCCCGGACACACCGTCCTGTGAAGTGCCATCCGGCGACGTGCCGAAGACGGCGGCGACGAGGGGTCCGCCGGAGGAGTCGACGGCGATCAGCGGGGCGCCGCCGTCGGCTCCGATACCAGTGCCCGAACCGGCGCCGTTGCGCAGCCGCCGGGTGACGGTGGCGTAGAAGTCGGCCGGGAAGCCGGGAGGCAGGGAACCTGCCAGGACCACCCAGCTTGCGCCGCGGGCGCGCTCCAGCAGCAGGCCGATCAGGGCTTCCTGCTGGTCCTCGCTCAGTACGGGGCCAGGCTCGTTGATCTTGGTGGTTACGCCGCCCGGTTCGGTGAGTGCCACGTTGGTGCGCAGCGGCTCGCCGATGAGGAGGGCTGCGAACGGGACTCCACCGTCGCGCAGCCCGGCGAGCACGGGATCACTCTCCGCGCCCGGAAGCACGGCGAGGGTCTCCAGTCCGGAGGCGACCAAGGCGCGGGACACATTGACGCCCTTGCCCCCTGATTCCTGGCTGACAGAGACGGCCCGCTGCACCTCGCCGCGTTCCAGCGGCCCGGGCAGGGCGACGGTGCGGTCCAGGCTGGGGTTGGCAGTGAAGGTGACGATCACGCGATCACCACGTCAACGCCGGCCTCGGTCAGGGCCGCCGCCAGTTCGGGGCTGGGCTCGCTGTCTGTAATCAAGGTGTCCAGATCTTTCAGGGAGGCGAACTGGACCAGGGTTTCTGCGTCCAGCTTGGAGGAATCGGCCAGCACCACGATGCGGCGGCCCGAATGGACGAAGGCTGCCTTGACGGCGGCTTCTTCAGGATCGGGGGTGCTGAGGCCAAAGGTGGGGTGGATGCCGTTGGTGCCGATGAAGGCGATGTCCGGGCGCATCCGGTGCGCGGCCTCCACGGTTGACTGCCCCACGGCGGCCTGGGTGAGGCCCCGCACCCGGCCGCCCAGGATCTGGAGGGCGATTCCGGGAGCGCTGGACAGTTTCGCTGCAATGGGAACGGCGTGCGTGATGACCACGAGTTCGGCGCCGGATTCGGTGGCGGAAGGTACGACGGCGGCGCGCCGGGAGAGGAGGTCGG
Organism: Pseudarthrobacter sp. Y6; assembly: GCF_050156205.1. NCBI lineage: Bacteria > Bacillati > Actinomycetota > Actinomycetes > Micrococcales > Micrococcaceae > Pseudarthrobacter > Pseudarthrobacter sp. Y6. Next base: position 588,066 of record NZ_CP189574.1, read on the forward strand.
CCAACGCTTCGGTGGTGGAACCGGCGTCGAGCAGGATGCTGCCGGACTTGGCCTGGGGGATCAGGGCGAGGGCCGCCTGCGCGATGCGCATCTTCTGGTCCGGGCGCTGGATGGTCCGTTCGTTGATGCTTTCCTCGGTGGTGCTGAAGCGGTCGGCCGCCACTGCGCCGCCGTGGACACGCCGTACAGTGCCGGTGGTTTCAAGGGTGGCAAGGTCGCGGCGGACGGTTTCGGTGGTGATGCGGAAGCGCTCCGCCAGCATGGTCACGCTGACCCGGCCGGTGCCGGCTACTAGCTCGGCAATTTTCTGCTGGCGCTCTTCGGCGAACACGTACCCTCCATTGCGTAAAGTGCTGAATCCCAGCTGCTGTGAAGTCCAGTGACTGGCATCACATGATGTTGAATTACTTGACTTTATCTGTGTCTATGTTGGTTTGTCAACGAAAGCCATAAAAACGCAGAACCACCTGGAGTTTTTGTCCACTTATTGGGAGTTGAACGGCTCGGAAGTCGCAATAAGTGGACAAAAACTCGCTTTCAAGGCCGTCGGGGCGGGGTGAGCCGGGCCGGGACTCCTCGCGGAAACGGAAAAGCCGGGCCGGACCTTTGCGGTCCGGCCCGGCGTCCGGGTGGTTGAGGAGCCTAGATGCCGCCGTCGCGGCTTTCGTTGCGGGTGATGCGCTCGCCGGTGTTGGGATCAACCGCCGAACGGGTTTCGCTGACCCGGCGGCTGCGGCCCGGCGAGGCCAGGATGAGTGAGGCGATCAGCCCGATGACACCAACGGCCATCAGGATGTAGCCGACCATGACCTGGTCTATGAACGGGATCAGTCCTGGGGCGACGGCCCAGGCCAGGATGGCACCGAGTGCAATAAGGAAGATGGAGGAACCGATTCTCATGACTTGCTCCTTAACTGTGGTGCCGAACTTGATAAGCATGCTGTCTTACGCTCACGTTACAGCCCGTCGGGGCGCGATTCAATGATTAGGCCAGCCAGGACGCATCAGCGTCTTGGCTGTTCAGGGCCCTGCCGCTCGTTAGGCTGATCTGATGGAGACAGTTGTTTGGTCCAAGCCGGAGGCTGAACGGGACGGCACGCCGCTGCTGGTCATGATGCATGGCTACGGCACCGATGAGTCGCGGATGGTGCGGCTGTTCGAATACCTGCCGGCCGAGTTTACTTGTGTTGCGCTGCGGGCTCCCATGGTGATCGGCGACCACTACGGCTGGTTCCTCTTGGACTACTTCCTGGCCAACGATTTCGCGGATGTCATCACCGCCACCAACACCGTCCAGGCGTGGATCAACTCCGTCAGGGGCCAGCACAGCAGCGTGAGTCTGTTGGGTTACTCGCAGGGAATGGCCATGGCCAGCACGCTGCTGCGGCTCCATCCCGCGGATTACAAGGCAACGGTGGGGCTTTCCGGTTTTGTGCTGGAAAACGAACTGCTGTCGCTGACCGAATCCTTCACCGCCCCGCCTCCCTTCTTCTGGGGGCGGGACAAGGCGGACCTGGTGATCAATGAGGACGCCACGGCCTACACCGGGCAATGGCTCAACCTAACCACCCGGCTGACTGCCCGCACGTATCCCGGTATGGGCCACGCCATGAGCAAGACGGAGATGGTGGACGTCAGCGCCTTTCTGCGCCACTACGTTCTGGGCTGAACTGTCTGCTTGGTTGAACGGCGCGTCGGCTGATCGGGCGTGTCCCCGACGAGAATTCCGTCACAATACCGGCCTCGGTGTGGGCGGAGCGAACGCCAGGGAAAAAACAGTTGCGCGCCAAATTTGTAAGCACTTACACTCGTCGGTGGACTGCTACTTTGCGGGCCGCTGAAACCATCAGAAGGGAAGCCGGACACATGACACGTGCCAGGCCTCCTGCGCGCCCTGCGCCGCTGCGCCTGTTCCGCCAGGTTGTCAGGCTGTGCCAAGGCGCCCATGATGGAAGAAGACGTTACACAGCAGCCCATCGGCCCGCCGCGGTTTTCACCCTGGCCCCTAGCCGCCCCTGCTGACCCCGCGGCATCGTGGCCGCCCCACCCCGCTCCTGCTCGGGCCCCTCTTTGCGGCACGCTGCTTTTCTGCCGCTCTACTTTCTGCTCGCTCTACATCTGCCTGTTTACGTACCGCCTACTAACCCGCCCGTGACATCCCGCCTGTTGCCCGCCGTCTGAGAGGACACCGCGCATGACTGACGTTCTGAAAACCCAAAGCACCAACTGGACCACGGCCTCTGCCATCCTGTTCGACCTCGACGGTGTGCTGACCCCCACGGCTACTGTCCACGAACAGGCGTGGAAGGAACTCTTCGAGGGCTTCCTCGCGTCCCGTCCGGATGTTCCCGGCTACCGCGAGGACGACTACTTCGATCACATCGACGGCAAGCCCAGGTTCGACGGCGTCCGTGACTTCCTCGCGTCGCGCGGCATCGTGCTCCCCGAAGGCGCGCCAAGTGACGGCACTGCCGGTCAAGGTTCCACCGAGGACGCCGGGCAGGAAGCCACCCAGCAGGACGCAGCCAACGCCACCGTCCAGGGACTTGGCAACCGGAAGAATAAGGTCTTCAACGACATCGTCAGCGCCGGCGTCGAACCGTTTGAAGGCTCAGTGCGCTTCCTGGAAGCCGCGGTGGACCGCGGACTCAAGGTCGCCGTCGTCTCCTCATCCCGGAACGCTCCGGCTGTCCTGAAGGCCGCCGGCCTGAACGGGCACTTCGAAATAGTGGTTGACGGCGTGGTTGCTGCGGCCGAAGGCCTGCCCGGCAAGCCGAGTCCGGCCACGTACCAGTACGCCGCGGACCTACTGGGCCTGCCCAGCGAAGAATGCGTGGTGGTGGAAGACGCCGTCTCGGGCGTCCAGGCCGGACACGCTGGGCAGTTCCACTCGGTGATCGGCGTCGACCGCGGCGCCGGCCGGCAGACCCTGCTCGATGCCGGGGCCACGAGTGTGGTCAACGACCTCGACGAACTGCTGTAACGCCAATCGCCGCCTGACGCTCCCCGGCCTCAGACGCGAAGCACCTCCCCGCCCCGCACAACGCCAAAGGATCCCAACACCATGGCTCTTATTACCGCGGACCGTGAACGGTTCCCCAACACCCCCTGGCAGCTTGTGGAAACACACCACCAGCCGGGCAGCGCGGGCACGCTGGAAACGCTCTTTGCCCTCGGCAACGGGCATCTGGGTATCCGCGGCGCCCACTGGGCGGCCGCGGACGCCGACCTTCCGGGCAGCTTCATCAACGGCCTGCACGAGATCTGGGATATCAAGCATGCGGAGAACGCATTCGGATTCGCCCGTACGGGACAGCGGATCATCTACATCCCGGATGCGAACAACTTCACGGTGATCATCGACGGCGAGAGCCTCACCCTCGCCGAATCGGCCGTCCTGGACTACCGCCGCTCCGTTGACTTCGCCACCGGCATCTACGAATGCCGCATCACCTGGCTGTGCCGGTCCGGTGCCACGGTGACCACCACCGAACGCCGCGCCGTGGGCTTCGCTTCGCGCGGCAGCCTGGGCATCTCGCTGGAAGTAGCTTCGGACCGCGAGGTCTCCGCCGACGTGACGTCGTCCGTCATCAACCGCCAGGACCAGCCTGTGGAGGACCACTCGGCGCATGACCCGCGCCGGGCAGGCCGGCACGCAGGCCGGGTCCTGCTGCCGGTAAGGACCGACGGCGGCGACGGCTCGCTCCGTCTCTCCTGGGAAGCGGCGGAATCCGGGCAGCGCGTGGGAATCGCCGTGGACCACTGGACCTCGGCCGGCCACCAGCCGTTCGAGACCGTGGCAGGCGAAGATGACAGCAGCGTCCGGTACGTCTTGGCCGTCCGCGCTGACGAGCCGTTCCGGCTGGAAAAGAGCGTCAGCTATGCAGCGGGCCGCGGCGTCCAGGACTCGGCGCGGGACGCGGCGGAGGCCGCCGAAGCCGGGCTCCGGACTGTGGAGGACATCTTCACCGAGAGCCGCGAGCACTACAGCGCGTACTGGGCCACCTCGGACATCGTGGTGGGCGGCCAGCCCGAACTCCAGCAGGCCATCCGTTGGAACCTGTTCCAGTTGGCGCAGGCCACCGCGCGGGCGGACATCGCAGGCATCCCCGCGAAGGGCGTCACGGGCTCAGGCTATGAGGGGCACTATTTCTGGGACCAGGAGGTCTACCTCCTGCCCTACCTCACCTACACGAACCCCGACGGCGCCCGCCAGGTCCTGGAGTTCCGGCACGACATGCTGCCGGCCGCCAAGATCCGGGCGAAGGAGCTCAGCGTGGAGGGCGCACTCTTCCCGTGGCGCACCATCAACGGCCTTGAAGCCAGCGCCTACTACGCAGCAGGCACGGCGCAGTTCCACATCGCGGCCGCCATCGCCTTCGCCACCAACCGCTACCTGTGGGCCAGCGGCGACGAAACCTTCCGCGAGGGTATGGGCGCCGAACTCCTGATCGAAACCGCCCGCATGTGGAGCTCTCTGGGATTCTTCGGCAAGGACGGGCTCTTCCACATCCACGGCGTCACCGGACCGGACGAATACACCGCGGTTGTGAACGACAACCTCTACACCAACGTGATGGCCAGGTTTAACCTGCGCGCCGCCGCCGCGCTGGACCATCCGGAGATCGACGGCGCCGAACGCGAACTGTGGGAGCAGGCCGCGAACCGCATGCAGCTGCCCTTCGACGATGACCTGCAGGTCTATTCGCAGGACAACGACTTCATGACCCTGGAGACGTGGGACTGGACCACTCCGCGGTCCAAGTACCCGCTGCTGCTGAACTTCCACCCGCTGGTGATCTACCGGCACCAGGTGCTCAAGCAGGCAGACACTGTGCTGGCCATGTTCCTGCAATGGCAGGATTTCTCCGCTGATGAAAAGCGCCGCGCATTCGATTTCTACGACCCCATCACCACCGGCGATTCCACTCTGTCCGCCTGCGTGCAGGGCATCATGGCTGCCGAGGTGGGGCACCCCGAAGCTGCCTTGGAGCACTTCACGAACGCCGTTTTCATCGACCTGGACGACACCCATGGCAACACCATCGACGGCGTGCACATCGCCTCCGCCGGGGGTGTCTGGAGCTCGCTGGTCTCCGGCTTTGCCGGGCTCCGGGACCAGGGCCACCTGCCGTTCTTCGATCCGCGGCTCCCGGCGGAGTGGGAGGCACTGTCCTTCCACCTGAAGATCCAGGGCCGGCTGCTGCTGGTGGAGCTCGACGCCGGTGCACTCACGCTCAGCGTCCGCAGCGGCGGGCCGCTGGACGTGGATGTCCGCGGCCACGTGCACAGCGTCGGCGCGGACCCGGTCCGGGTTGCCCTGGATCCCTTTGAGGTTCCGGAACGTACTGTCTTCCCCAGCGGACCCCCGACGGCGAGCCTCCCCATTGTGAGGTGAGGCTCCTGCGCCCGGGGGTGACTGTGTGCCTCAGGTGAAGGGGCGGCGTCAGTCTTCTGCCGCCGTCGTGCGTTCCACTTCAACTGGCTGGTCCAGCGGGTGGGCCAGTTCGTCGGCGGCCATCTTGGCGGCGATCATGGCGATCACCGCCAAGACAGGGCAGACGCCGCCGGCGAAGAGGAAGATCGCCCAGATGGGGAACACCTGGGCGGCCGGTCCCGCCAGTGCCATGGAGACCGGCATCAGGGCGAGGGACACAAAGAAGTCGAGGCTGGAGACGCGGCCCAGCAGATGGCTGGGCACGCGTCGTTGCAGCAGGGTTCCCCAGATGACCATGCCCACGCTGCCCGTGGCGCCGAAGACAAACATCGCGGCGGCCACGGTCCAGAAGCTGTCTAGAATGCCGACGGCGGCCAGTGGCAGGCTGCCCGCACCCCAGGACACCATCATGACCGTGAGGTAGCGGCGCGGCAGTTTCAGGGACGCGGTCGCGAGCGAGCCGATGGCCCCGCCCACGCCCATAACTGCAAGCAGGAAGCCGAACATCCGAGAGTCGCCGCCGAGCTGGTCGCGGACCACGAATGGCATCAGCACTTCGATGGGGCCGATCAGGAACAGCACCGAAACGCAGGCCCACAGCAGGGTCCATAGCAGCCACGGCGTACGGACGGTGTAGCTGATGCCCTCGCTGAGGTCGTGGAAGAAGGACGGTTTCGCGGCGCCCGTTGCGGTGACGTCGGCGTCTGCCCCGGCCGTCGTGCTCCCGCCGTGAGCCCCGCCGTCGGCACCGTTCGCGGGCGCCGCCAGGGCATGGCGCCCCAGGAAGTTCAGGACGATGAACGCCAGCAGGTGGCAGGTGGCCACCCCGGTCACGGCATGCGACGGCGAGAGCGCCGCCACCACCACGCCCGCGACGGCGGGTCCGGCCGCCTGCTGGAGGATGGGGCGCATGGTCCCCTCCATGCCGTTCGCGGCCAGCAGGTCCTCGGGCGGCAGGATCCGCGGCAGGATCGCGGAGTAGGCGGGAAAGAAGAACGCGGCGCCCACGCCCAGCACAAAGCTGCCCACGGCGAGATGCCACAGCTGCAACCACCCTGCCATGGCCAGCCCGCTGATCGCCGCGATAACGGCCAGGTTGGCACCTTCGACGGAAATGATGAGGAGCCGCTGCGGCACGCGGTCAGCGGCGATCCCGCCCGCAAGCACAAACGCCACCAGGCCGATGCTGCCGGCAGTGGCCACCAGGGACAGTTCCAGTGGGCCGCCGCCAAGATGGATCACCTGGTAAACCATGGCGACGGCCCACATTCCCGATCCGAAAATGGAGATGGCCAGCGCCGCGATGAGGACCCGGTACTCGCGGTGCGCAAAGGGCCGCAGGGCTTGGAGTGTGGGCATGGGGCAAGTCTAGGCTCGGCTGGATTTCGGCGGAACTCAAAGGCGTGGTTCGGTTGGGGCCGGGAACGCTTAGTCTTAAGCACCCTTAGTGTTAAGGCAGGGCCGCAGCCAAAACTGCCAGCGGACACAAGCAGTACAGAAGCAGAGGTGACCATGGCCAAGCGCAGCAATGCCGCAGTACGTATCGCACAGGAGACCGCCCATAACGCGGTGTTCGACGCCGACGGCAAGCCGAAACCCGGAGTCCACAACGTGCTCCTCCGGGCAGTCGAAATCCAGCGGCCGCTGGTACTCGCTTACGTCCGGCGGCTGCAACGCAAACACCCGCGCGCCAGCTCCGCCAAGCTCGCGGAGATCCTGGAGCGCGACTACCTGCGGGCGGTGACAGGCGGCGGTGCGATGGTCGGGGCTACTGCCGTTGTACCCGGCGTCGGAACCGTGGCCTCCCTGGGACTCTCCGCCGCGGCGACCGTTGGCTTCCTCGAAGCCACGGCACTTTATGCCACCTCGCTGGCGGAACTTCATGGCATCCGGCTGACCAACCCGGAAAAGGCCAGCACCATGGTGATGGCCATCATGCTGGGCGAAGAGGGCACCGCCCTGCTGGGAACCCTGAGCGGCCAGGCCATGGGCAAGGGAGCCAGCGCCACGCAGGCGTGGGGAAACGCGCTGACCAAGTCCATGCCCTCGGGGTTCGGGGCCATTCGGAACAAGATCCAGAAGGCCTTCCTCAAGAATCTGCTCAAGCGCCAAGGAACGGCGTTTCTTGGCCGGGCGCTTCCGTTTGGCATCGGCGCAGTGGTAGGCGGTGCGGGTAACCTCATAATGGGCCGCGCCGTGGTGGCTAACGCCAAGGAAGCTTTTGGCCCCATGCCGGACACTGTCCCAGGGGAGCTCATGGCCACGGCGGCGGAACCGGACAAACTTACTCTGGAAGGCAACAACCTTGGATCTTAACGCTGACCTCGGCGAATCGTTCGGCTCGTGGAACATGGGGGACGACGCCGCTATGTTCCGGCTGGTGACCAGCGCGAACGTGGCCTGTGGCTTCCATGCGGGGGATCCCATCACCATGCTGGACAGCTGCCGAGCCGCCTTCGAGCTTGATGTGACCGTCGGCGCGCACGTGGGATACCGGGACCTGGCTGGCTTCGGCCGCCGGTCGCTGGACATGTCCTTCGACGAGCTTTTCGGCGACGTGCTCTACCAGTTGGGCGCGCTCGACGGCGTGGCGCACGCCGTCGGTGCCTCCGTTGACTACGTCAAGCCGCATGGCGCCCTATATAACCGCCTGGTTCACGACGCCGAGCAGGCCTCCGCCGTGGTTGCCGCCATCCAGGCCTACGACCCCGGCCTGCCGATCCTCGGACTCCCGGGCTCGCAGCTGCTGATCCAGGCCAAGGAAGCTGGCCACCCGGTTTTTGTTGAGGCCTTTGTGGACCGCGCTTACCAGGCAGACGGGACCTTGGTGCCGCGCTCCCAGGAGGGTGCTGTCCTGCACGACGTCGAGTCGATCGTTGAGCGCGCCGTGCGGCTCGCGACGAAGGGCGAAGTTGTGGCAGTGGACGGAACGGTGGTTCAGGTCAGGCCCGATTCTCTGTGCATCCATGGCGACACCCCCGGGGCTGTGGAGATGGCCGCCGGTGTTCGTGCCGGGCTCGAAGCGGCAGGCGTACAGCCGGAGTCGTTCGCGTAGCCCCATCCACTGCAACGCGGGGTCACTTACGGCCCATGCGGAGCGCCAACATGGGCCGTAAGTGACCCCGCGTTGCTTTGGAAGGGCCGGGCTAACCGAAGACCAGGTGCGCCGCGCTGAAGATGACCAGCCCGGCCAGTGAGCCCACCACGGTGCCGTTGATCCGGATGAACTGCAGGTCCTTGCCCACCTGGAGTTCGATCTTCTGCGACGTTTCCTCGGCATCCCAGCGGGCCACGGTATCGGTGATCACTCCAGCGATGTCGGAGCGGTAGGTGCGCATCAGGTAGCCGGCGGCGTCGCCGATCCAGGCGTTGACCTTGCCGGCCAGTTCGGCGTCGTTGACCAGGCGTGAGCCGAAATCGCGCACTGCCGCCTTGAACCGAACCGTCAGTTCGCTGTCCGGATCGTCGACGGCGCTGAGCAGGGCGCTCTTCATAGTTCCCCAGGTGCGGGAGGCCAACTCGCGGACCTCCGGATCTCCCAGAACCTGTGCCTTGATGTCCTCGGCCCGGGCGATCATCGCGGGATCGTGCTGAAGGTCCTGCGCGAGGTCGTTCAGGTACTTGTCGATCTGCTGCCGCACCTGGTGGTTGGGATCGGACTGCACGGCGCGCGTGAACTTGAGGATCTCGACGTACACCTTGTCGCCCACCAGCCCGTCCACGAACTGCGGGACCCAGGTGGGGGAGCGGTCCGACACCAGCCGGCTGATGGTCTCGTGGTTGTCGTCCACCCAGTCCGCGGCGCGGTCCACCAGCAGGTCCACCAATTTGTGGTGGTGCCCGTCGGCAAAAATCCGTTCGGCCATCCGGCCTACGGGCGGTCCCCACGGCGGGGCCAGCAGGTGCTTACGCACCATTCCCTCGATGACAGCCTGGACGTCGTCGTCGTTCAAAACCTTGAATGCACCGCGGATGACGGCGGCACCCTCCTTCGCCACACGCTCGGCGCCACCCGGCCCGGCGAGCCACTGCCCGGCCTTCCGGGCGACGTTTACGCTGGCCAGCTTGTCCTGAACCACTTGCTCCGACAGGAAGTTCGTCTCCACAAACTCACCCAGCGACGCCCCGATCTGGTCCTTGCGGCGCGGGATAATGGCCGTGTGCGGGATCTTGATGCCCATGGGGTACTTGAACAGCGCGGTGACAGCGAACCAGTCGGCCAGCGCGCCCACCATGCCGCCCTCAGCCGCGGCGCGGACGTACTGCAGCCACGGATACTCCTTCTGCAGCGCGAACGCGAACACAAAAACGACCGCCATGGCAATCAGGAGTCCCAGCGCCAGAAGCTTCATTTTCCGCAGCGCTGCCGCCTTTTCGGCGTCCCCGGCGCTGAGCTGATGACCGACGACGGCGGCCCCCGCCTTGGGGGACAGCGGCTCGGGACCTGCGGGCCCGGGCGGGGACTGGCGGGTAGTTGGCTCAGAGTTCACCTGCATGTGCCCAGCCTAGCCCCGCGCCGCCGGGCCGCGTCCGCTAGCGTGTCCTCATGACATTCGAGGAGTCTGTGCCGGAACGGCCACTGGTGTTTGCCCACCGGGGCGCCAGCGCGGCATTTGCCGAGCACACGCGCGCCGCTTACCTGCAGGCGATAGCGGATGGCGCGGACGGGGTGGAATGCGACGTCCACCTCACTCGGGACCAACACGCCGTGCTGCTCCATGACGCCAACCTTGACCGGACCTCGGACGGAACCGGCCCCGTGGCGGACCGTACGCTGGCGGAGTTGCGGCTGCTGGACTTTTCGTCCTGGAAAGGCACCCGGATCCCGGAAAAATACGGCGCCCGGTCTGAGCAGTTCCTCACCTTGCCGGAACTCCTGAACATCCTGCGTGGCGCTGGCCGGCCGATCGGACTGGCAATAGAGCTCAAGCATCCAAGTCCCTACCAGCTGAAACTGGAAGACCGTGTGCTGGACGTGCTCCGGGCCGAAGGCTGGGACGCCGGAATCTCCACGGTGGACAACGTCCGGGTGACCTTCATGAGCTTCAGCCCCGATTCGGTGAAGCATCTGCTCCGGAGCGTGCCGGCGGAATGCATCTGCCAGTTGGTAGACGACATCGACGTCGACGAACTCCGCGACGAACTGAGCCTCGGCCCCTTGGCGGGCGGCGCACTCGCCAACGTGATGAAGGCCGCGCAGCAGGAAGGCGAACGCATCCTGGACGAGTGCGAGGTGGGACTCGCGGGGCCGGGAATCATGTACGTCCGCGAGCACGCCCGGACCGTTCAGCGCTGGCTGGAATCCGGCCGCCGCTTCCGCGTGTGGACCGTGGATTCGGAGCGGGATGTGGCGCTCTGCCAAGGGCTGGGGATCCACGAGATCACCACGAACAAACCGGCCAGGGTGCTGGCGCAGCTCCAATCGAGCGGGCAACAGGTCCAGCTGCCGTCCTAAGCCGGTGCTGTTCGTCCCCGGGGGCAGCGCTGTGATTGAGTGGACACATGCCTTTTCGCTGGTCCCCCCGGGCCACCCAAACAGTCTCCGCGGCGGCCATGAGCGCGCTGCTGATGACCAGCGCCATGAAGCACTTCCGCGAGCCACGGTTCTTCGAACAAGTGGTCCCTGATTATCTTTGCAGGGAGACGCCAAGTGCTGGCGGCGAGTCGCCGGAGGGGCGCGAAGCACCAACGCCCGACGGCGGCAAGCGGCCCCTGGCGGTGATGTCACGGGAGGAATGGATTGCGGTGAGCGGACTGCTGGAGGCGGGTGCCGCCGTCGGACTACTGATCCCGGTGACGCGGCGGGCAACTGCCACCGCCGTGACGGCAATGTTCACGGTATTCCTGGCCGGCCACGTGGACGCCCTTCGCCGCGCCTATGGCCCCGCCGGTTCCCCGGCGCAGCGCAAGGTGCATACTGTCAGGTTGCCGCTTCAGCTGCCGCTGGTCCTATGGGCCTGGAGCCTGCGGAAACCGGGACCAAGGCGGTGAAGCTGCTCGAGTCCCCGGCCGTGCGCGTGGGCCTTTCCATCAGTATCGCCACCGGCCTCTACGGGGTTTCCTTCGGCGCGCTGTCCGTCACTTCAGGACTTGATTTCTGGCAGACCATGGCTCTCAGCCTGCTGCTCTTCAGCGGCGGTTCCCAGTTCGCGTTCATCGGTGTGGTGGCGGGTGGCGGCTCCGGTATTGCGGCCATGAGCGCGGCCACGCTGTTGGGCATGCGGAACGGGATCTACGGCATGCAGCTCAACGCCCTCCTGCATCCGACGGGCTGGCGGCGGTATGTCGCCGCGCAGGTCACCATTGACGAGTCGACGGCCACCAGCAGCGGGCAGACTGATCCTGATGAGCAACGCCGTGGTTTCTGGACGGCAGGCATTGGCATCTACATACTCTGGAACCTCTTCACCGCCGTGGGGGCCCTCGCAGGAAGCGGATTGGGCGATCCCAAACAGTGGGGCCTGGACGGTGCCGCCGTGGCCGCATTCCTGGCCCTGCTGTGGCCGCGCCTCAAGGGCCGGGAGCCGGCCGCGATTGCCGTGGTGTGCGCCCTGGCCACGGTACTTGCCGTGCCGTTCGTTCCCGCGGGCGTGCCCATCCTGATCGCCGCCGTGGTGGCTGCGCTGATCGGCTGGTTCAGCCACGGACGCAGTGACGAAGGCCTGGAACCGGACGTGGATCCTTACGACAGGCACCACGGGGGCCGGGACAAAAACAGGGACACGCATCGGGACTTGCACGGGGAGGGCCACGGGCGGGCAGGGAAGGCGGGCACATGAATCTCTGGATCTGGTTGTTGCTGGCGTGCGTCCTTGCCTACGCCTGGAAGCTGGTGGGCTATTTCGTCCCGGCAACGCTGCTGAAGGACCCCCGGATGTCGCGTATTGCCGGCACCATGACCATCGGACTTCTGGCATCCCTGACCATTGTCAACACTGTGGCGTCCGGCCAGACGCTGGCCGCCGACGCGCGGCTGGGTGCCCTCGGCGCCGCCGCCGTCGCTTTGGCTTGCCGGGCGCCCTTCCTGGTGGTAGTTGTGGTGGGCGCCGGTGCCGCAGCCCTGCTGCGGCTCATCGGATGGAACTGACGGCCCCTCCGGTGAAAACCGGAGCCGCACCACTGGTGGTGCGGCTCACATGCGCTGTAGCATTGGGCTGGCTATGCAGTTGGCCGTGGACTCTCGTGAGAGCGCTGACCATGGAAATAAGACTGCGCCCGGCCGGTTCAAGAACCGGCAAAGCCCGCCGTCAGGCATCTGACGGATGGCGAGCAGGGCTACCGGTCAAGCGCTTCTTTACGCGGTTCCGGTCCCTGGCCGACCTGCCGCCAGAGGACCTGGATTTTCTCTCCGAGCGCATAAGGCTGGCTCTGGACGTCAGCCATGACGCGAATATCACCGTTCTGCACGCGGCGTTACGGGCCGAACTCCGAAACCGGGAAACGGAACCGGACGATTGAAGGCCGGAAGAATGTCGGCGTGATGCGGTTTTGCAACGCCTAAAGGAGCCACTTAGATGAATGATCAGCCTGAACCCAACGCACCCGACCCGGACAGCGGCACCGGTAACCCCCAGGGTTCGGACCCGAAGCCGCGGCCGGCGTACGACACCAGTGTCTCCGAATCGACGCGGGAACTGCGGGATACTTCCCGCCGTCGCCGCGACGCGGAGGAGAAGCTGCAGCAGCACCTGTTGGAGGCCAAGGAGCACGTGCCTCACCACTACGATCATGAGACTCACAAGCACGGCCAGGAGCCCAGCAAGGCGAATGGGAAAGACAGCGCCGGGCGCCAGGAAACCCCGCCCGAAGAACCCCAGCCCCAGGAATCCCGGGCCCAAGAACAAGACCCCGAGGGCAACGGCGGCTGACTGGGGTTCATCATCGTCGGCTCTGCAGTGCCACCCTCGGGGTTTGGGGCGTATGCCGGTCAGGCCGTTTGCTCATCCTCTGGCGACCCGGTCCGGCGGGCGCTTTCTTCGACGGCTAGCTCGTACCACGCCTGCGCACCGAATTCCGGGGCGGGAGTGTCGAGGTTTTGGTAGAGGGCGTCTAACAGGTTAGCCAATTCCTCCGCTGCCAGCGAAGGAAGGATCTCCTCCGGGCCGCGGGGGTCGTGGATGACCCGGGACAAATCCGTGTGGTTCATCGGAGGGTGATGGTGTTGGATTGGCTGCGCCGGACGAGTTTCATTAAAGCTCCCTCTGAAGATTCAGAGGCTGGCTGCGTAACCCTATTCGAGTCTAATCCAAGGTTTTGGACACCGACAATGGGCGCCCGCGTCGGCTTGGGGGCGCGTGCTCAGGCGCGCGGTGTCAGGTGAACTGTGGACCCTGTAGTTGCGGGGCGGGCAGCGGCACATGCGCAGGCAACGGGCGGTGGGGCCGTTCAGTGCGGATGGCGTCCTCGACCAGTGCCAAGGGGCGGCGCCAGGCATCGGAACCTGGCTCCATGGTGTCCACGACGCCGATCAGCATCGCGAGCAGTCGGAACATGTCAGTCATGGAAATATCGGAACGTAGGGTGCCTTGACCTTGGCCACGGCCTAGCAGGATACTCATGGAATCCATCAGTGAGCCGGTGATGCCGGTGAGGAGTTCGCGGCGGCCCGCAACGGCGCCCAGCAGGTTGGCATCAGCGCTGGCCGCGGCCATGATGGCTTCGAGGACGCGCAGCAGTCCCGCAGTTGCGTCGATGTCAGCCAACGCGTCCGCCATGACGGGGTCCACGGTCTCGCGGAGCTGCCGGTTGAGGGCGGCCAGGACCAGCTCCTCCTTGTCGGCGAAGTTCCGGAACAGGGTGGCCGGGCCAACGCCTGCCGTTAGTGCGATGGTCTGGAGGGGTACCTCGGGACCATGCTCGCGGAAGCACTGGCGCGCGGCCAGGATGATCTTATCCACGTTCCGGGCAGCGTCTGCGCGTAGTGGCTTGCGGACGACAGCAATGCTCATTCGTTCAGGTTAGCAATGCCGCAGGCAGCCATCATGGTTACCGGAGGGTAGCCGGCTATGTGACGCTTCACCAGCCTCGCCAAACCCGTTTCATGGTGGGCTGCATGACAGACTTGCCCTATGTTGCTTGCATTTTCAGTCGCCCCGTCCGGTACTCCCGCCGGGGGATCTCGTCCCACCGACGCTTCCGTGCACGACGCCGTTGCGGCCGCCGTGCGGATCGTCCGGGAGTCGGGCCTGCCCAACCGGACGGACTCAATGTTCACCACCATCGAGGGCGAATGGGACGAGGTGTTCGACGTCGTTAAGCGCGCCACCGAAGCTGTGGGAGAGTTTGGCAGCCGCGTCTCACTGGTCATCAAGGCAGACATCCGGCCCGGTTATAAGGGCGAGCTCAGCGCCAAGGTGGACCGCCTCGAAGAGGACCTCGCAGACGGTTCCTAGACTGGTTTCTGCGCCGACTCCTAGACCGGCGCTTGCCTGCATGCCAGACTGTGGCCATGTTTGAGCACAAGACCCAGCCAGGGTGGCTGGCCGTGGAAGACTTCCTCACGACTACCGTGGTGCATCCCGATAGTGCGCTCAAGCAGGCGGTGCGCTCCGCCGTCGACGCCGGCATGCCACCCATTGAAGTGACGCCCAACGCCGGCAAGCTGCTTAAGCTCCTGGTCCAGCTGTCCGGCGCCCGACGGGTGCTGGAGATCGGTACGCTGGCCGGGTTCAGCACCATCTGGATGGCGCAGGGACTGCCCGACGGCGGCCGGCTGGTGACGTGCGAATATCTCGCCAAACATGCGGACATCGCCAAGGCGAATGTGGAGGCAGCGGGGTTGGCGGACATGGTTGAGGTCCGGGTGGGCGCTGCCCTGGACACATTGGCCGCGCTGCAGGCGGAGGGCCAGGAACCGTTCGATTTTGTGTTCATCGATGCGGACAAGGAAAACGACGCAGCGTACCTCGAGTGGGCCGTGCGCCTGGGCAGGCCGGGAACAGTGGTGGTCCTGGACAACGCCGTGTGGGAGGGCGCGGTCCTGGATCCTTCCATCGACCAGGTCAACGCCCCCGGAATCATCAGCGCCCTGGAAGTGCTGGGCCAACATCCTCAGCTCGACGCCACCGTGATCCAGACTGTCGGGTCCAAAGGCTGGGACGGGTTCGCCTTGGCGCGCGTCCGCTGAGTGCTGACCGCACCCGTTCATCCCGAATATTGCTAAGTATGCTTAGGATGACTGTTCGGCCGATGTCCCGTCCGGAACCGCCTGCAGTGGAGGAACACGATGAAAGCGTCACCCACCCTTGCTAGCAACCTTCAGATGGTCCCATGTGTATGGTCCGAATTTCGGGGTGCGGGCCTCGGCTTACCTGCATGCTGGTGGATTTCCCCGTCAGCGCTCACAGGAGGACCGGGCGCTGGCCGCACGGCTGCGTCGGTACGGGTATCGAATTACGTCCACGGACACCGTCCGCGTCCTGACCTCAGGGCGGACCGAGGCCCGGGCGCCGCAGGGATTCGGCGCCTATCTGCTGGCCCTTGGCATGGAGTCCGCCGTTGCGTTCGAACGCTGAGCAAGCACGAACGATGGAACCACATGCACGCTGAGAAGCGAACAAAATGAGGGGGCCGACGACGACTGGGGGGACTGGCCTCGGTCTCAGAAGAGGCCACCTCGCCGCCGACCCCGCCTGACACCCGGGACACGAAGACCCGGGAAGCCTGAAGGAATCTGCTGATATTGATTTTCCTCCAAGTGGCGGGCCCTGCCTAGTCCCGCCTGGCCCTGTCCGGCTGCGCGTCCGGTTCGGCCTGATCCGCGCCGCTCCGGTGGCGTTCACGCAGGTCGCGGCCGCGCCGGATGTCGTCCTTTTCCTGCTCCTGCATCTTCTCGCTTTTCTTGGTGTCCCGCGGCGGCAGCTGGATGGTCTCTTCGGCCTCGATCCCGGCCTGGAGCTGGCGTCCGCGCTCCATCTCGGCGTCGAACTCTGCCCCGAACAGCAGCGACATGTTCAGGATCCATAGCCAGAGCAGCATGATGATCACACCGCCGAGCGCGCCGTAGGTCTTGTTGTAATTGCCAAAGTTGGCCACATAGAAGCCGAACCCCAGCGAAGCCAGCAGGAAGATGAACAAAGCTATCCCGGAGCCAAGGCTCATCCATTTGAACTTCGGTTGCTTGACGTTGGGCGTGGCGTAGTAGAGCACAGCGATGATGAAGATGATGAGCGCCACCATCACTGGCCACTTGGCGATGTTCCAGATGGTGAGGAACGCACCGCCGAGCCCGATGAGACCGCCGACTGCCTCGGCCACCGGTCCGCTGAGCACCAGCATGCCCGCCAGGAGGGCCACGATGACTACGGCGAGGAGCGTAACGGCCAGCATGGTCCCGCGCAGCTTGGCGAAAAGGCGGCCCTCATCGATCTCGTAAATCCGGTTCATTGCCCGACCGAAAGCACCAACGTACCCCGAGGCGGACCAGAGGGCGGTTGCAAGGCCAATGACCAGAGTAAACCCGGCCGCCGGTGCGGTAGCTAACTCCTCAACTGGGCCGCTAACGGTATTCACCGTCTCAGAAGGGGCGAAGCCCCGCACGATCTCCAGCAGGGCAGTGGTTGTTTTCTCCGGGTCCCCAAAAAGGCCGATCAGAGAAACGAGCGCGAGCATTGCAGGAAACAAGGACAGCACGGCGTAATACGTCAGGGCAGCAGCCAGGTCCGGGCACTGGTCCTTGCTGAACTCCCTAAGGGTCTTTTTGGCTATGTACTTCCAGGAAGGCTTGGTGACATCGGTAGGGCTGTCCGGTTTCCGCGAGTCGTCGGGCGCCGGTGCTTGGTCCGCCTTGGCAGTGCTGGTTTCGGATGAGTCTAGAGCGGCCATGGGGTGTCCTCTCGGGTTGGTAATGGACAGGCCGGCCCACCAGGGAAAGGGGGGGGCGGCCTGTTTCGTGGTGCTGGCGGGACGTCGGCGCCGTTACGTGTTCTGGACGTGGTCCTTGGCGTCAGCGGCACGGTCCTTGACATCGGCAGCGGCAACCTGCCCTTTGGCCTTGACATGCTCGGCGGCATCGGTTGCCGTAGCCTTGACGTTTTCCATGGCTTCCGTGCCGGTTCCTTCAACCCCTCGGCCATGTCCTTCGCGGCCTCGGTCAGCTCGGTGGTCAACGGTTCAGCCGCGGTCTTGAGGGCATCTGCTGCTTCGCGTTCCTTCTCGCTGGCAGGGATCAGTGAGGACAGGAGCAGGCCGGCCCCGAACGCGATCAGGCCTGCAGCCATCGGATTACCCTGCGTTTTGGCCTTCACCTGGTGCGGAGCGTCACCAATGGCGGCGCCTGCATCGCTGAGTGCATTGCCGGCACTATCAGTCCGGGCGTGGACTCCGCTGTGCACGCGGTTGGTAACGTCGTCGGCTGTTCCCATGACTCTCTCCTTCACTCCGAAGACGGCGTCTTTCACCTTGTCTGTCTGGCGGTGGACGATGTTCGAAGGTGTCACTTTGTCCGCCACTGCGTCCACGTTGGTGCCCAGACGGGCGCGGGTTGCTTCAATATCTGAACGGATATCGTCCGGGTTGTCGCTCATCGTTTTACCTCACCGGGTTTTAGGGTTGGGGGAATTTCCTGGAGTGTTTCAGCGGTTTGGGGCATGCCCTTGACTGCTTTGAGCTCTTTGCGGCCCACGGACGCCAGTACTGCGGCGATGGCGCCCCAGAGGACTGCGACGACGACGGCGGACCAGCCGAGTCCCATCAGCTCGCCCAACGCGACCCAGAGTGCGATCGACAGGAACAGCAGCAAGAAGTGGCCAGCTACGCCGGCGCCGGCAAGCATGCCACCGCCCCTGCCTGCCTTGCTGGCGGATTCCTTCAGTTCGGCCTTGGCAAGCTCCACTTCCTGGCGCATCAAAGTAGACAGGTCGCGAGTCACCTCACCGAGCAGGTCACCCAACGACGTGTTGTCCGCCTTCGCGTGCGCAGCTGAGGGGGGAGGCCCCGGTATCTGGCTGCTCATCACAGCCTGCCAGTCTGACCGTCCGCCGAGCGGTCCCGGGTCAGGGGGGCGTTGGCCATTGGATCGTCGGCGAGGTCCCGTTCACCCAGGGGATCGTCGGCGAGTCGGTCCCCGGAGGAGGGCTGTTCCGCGAGTTGGGGGCTGTCCAAGGGACTGGCGGGACGCGAAGGATCACCGTAGCTGCTCCCCCGCGCACCGCCGTCGAACCCTGCCGTGGTGGTGGCCGGGCCGGGCAACTGTACCGGCGGCGGCGGGACAGTGCCACCGCCCGACGGTGTATAGCCGGCCGGGCCAGCGCCGGATTGACCGCCGGTGCCGTCGTACTGGCCACCGGTGCCGTATTGCCCGGTCGCGTCGTATTGGCCGCCGGCCCTGGTCGTGTCGGACTCCGGTGCGCCTGCGCTCAGGCTGCGGCTGAGCCGCCCGGCGAGGACCCCGGCGCCAGCGGCCAGGAGCAGGAAAGTCCCGGGCCGCTGCTTGGCGAAGCTCTTGACTTCGTTCAGGAGCGATCCGGGGTCGCGGCCGTCCAGCCAGGCGGCAACGGAGGAGGAACGCTCCGCGGCATGGCGGGCCAGGTCTGTGGCCACTCCGGGCTGGTCTGACGCCCGCGCCATGGCGTGCAGTTCGTCCGAAAGTGACCGGAGGCCATTGGCTACCTTCTGCTGCTGGGCGCCAGCCTGCTCGGTGAGGTCGCTCCGCGCCTGATAAAGGAGATCCTTGGCATTAGCCTTCGCCTCGGATGTGACGTTGGCCGCTTCGGTCTTGGCGGATTCAGCCACGCTCTGGGCCGAATCCGCCGCGGTCCGCGCAACGTCTGCTGCCACTTCCTTGACAGCGTCCGTGCGGGAGGCGCCAAGGGCATCCCCCGTCTGCGGCGCTGCGGTTGCGGGTGGGGCTGCGCTTGTTGCTGCGGTTGCGGGAAACGTGCTGGCGCTGCGTTCTCCTGTGATGCCGGGTTCTCCTGTGGTGCTGGGAACGCCCGGGGGAGCCGTAAATGCCGAGTCCTCGGGCCTTTGGTTCTCTGTCATCTTCGCTCTCTCTTTCCAAAGAAGGCCGGTTGCTGATCAAGAATCAGCTATGTTGGCCGTAAAATAGTAAGCACGGTTACTAATGGAACATAAGTACCCTTGCTAATTAATTTTCGGACGAGGTAACTGATGTCAAGCGGTCCCGTGGCGCCGGCCGGCCGGTCCGGCGCTGCGGTGTCCGGTCGCAGCGAAATGGAAAGTGGTGGGTAGCTTGGACGTGGCACCGTGGGTTTGGGTGGTAGTTGGCATTGTTGTGGTGGTCCTTCTTGTCGTGTTCCTGGTGACCGGGCGTCGCCGTCAGGCACTTGAGCAGAAGCGGGACGAATCGAACCGCGAAAAAGCCGCCGAAATGCGCCGGAAGGCGGAGGAGGTGGAGCTCGATGCGAGTGAGAAGGAAGCCCGGGCGAGCCGCGCCCGTGCTGACGCGGAGCAGGCGCAGGTCGATGCCGCACGGCTGAAGCAGGAAGCCGAGCAGAAGGCCGGCGATGCGAGATCTCTCCGTGACGAGGTAGCCAGGCAGACCGAAAAGGCCAACGCGATAGACCCGGACGTGCGCGAGGATATGGGCCGGGATGCGGATGCAGGCCTGGGTGCAGATCGGGATGCTCGCCTGGATGCACGCCAAGCTGAAGCCCGCCCGGGTGAAACGCAGCCCGGAGGGGTGCGGTCCCGTGGCGACGTCGACGGCGATGGTGACGGTTACCCTGATGCCGATGCGCACACCGATCCTGCGCAGGCCGAGGAACTGCGGAGGCGTCGCGAGCGGGCCGATCGCGACACGCCGCGCTCCGGCATTTAGCCTGTACGTCCTGGTCGGACCCCTGCCAAACGCCCGAAGCTGATGGCCTGCCATGGAGGAGGGCCGATTTGGGGTGTACAACTAGGGTTGATCCATGACTGAAGCGGCACACGGGTAATGGCAAAGCGCGGCAAGTCAGGCGGCCGGAACAGCCAGCGCCCGACGGCGGGTGTCATCGAGGTGCCCAAGGGAACCCGTCCTGATGGCCCGGTTGAGGGCGTCTACTACGTTGATACCGGCGACTGCGAGCTCATTGCGGACCAGGACAACTCCAACGGGTGGCTCCTGAAGATCAACGGCGTCATGAGCTCCCACATCGACCTCGCGGATCCGTTATTCCTCGATTTTGAGTACATGCGCTGGATGGCGGCGCTAATTGAGTCACGTTGGCCGCCGAAGTCCGGAAAGGGCGGGGCCAAGGCGGTCGCGCCCGCCGCGGGCGGGACCGAGCGGCTGCGCGGGCTGCATCTGGGCGGCGGGGCCTGTTCCCTGGCCCGGTACTTCCACACCGCCTATCCGGACGCCCGGCAGGTGGTGGTGGAACTCGACGGCAAACTGGCCGAGTATGTCCGCGGCTGGTTCGACCTGCCCAAGGCGCCGCTGCTGCGACTGCGCGTGGGGGAGGCCCGCGAGGTCACCGAGACGCTCACGCCGGACAGCCGCGACTTCATCATCCGCGACGTGTTTGCCGGTTCGCTCACGCCGCGGCCGCTCACCACCGCCGAGTTCAATGACCACATCAAGCGGGTCCTGTCACCGGGCGGTATCTATGTGGTGAACTCAGGCGACGCCCCGAGCCTGTTGAATGCTCGCGAAGACGCCGCCACTATTGCCGCCGCGTTCGCACACACCGTCATCATCGCCGACCCCTCCATGCTGAAGGGCCGACGCTACGGCAACATGGTGATGGCCGGCAGCGACACCCCGCTGGACGGAGACCCTCAGCTGGCCCGCCGGCTCCTGGGCGGTGCCGTCCCGGCCCACATCTGGAACGACGCCCAGGTGCGCGCCTTCGCCGCAAACTCCCCGGTGCGTCACGACCCGGCGCGTCACGACCCGGCCGCCCCGTCGGTTGCTCCGTAGGAGCCCTTTTTTATGAGGCTGGTTTGGGTCCACGCCGGCGGGGTTCCCTGGCCGAACTTGTGAGGTTAGAGGGCCGGTGGGGAGCAATCGATGGAGTCTGGGCCCTGCCCAGCAGGGCATCGCGGTGCGCCGCCGTCTGGTCGCGCAATGCCTGCACAACGGCGGCCACGGCGGGGCGGCGCATCGAATCCGGCCGCAGCACCATCCAATAAGGGAGCAATTCGGCGAAGTCATCGGGGAGCAGCCGGACCAGGTCGTTGTGCAGGTCGCCCATGAAGCACGGCAGGAATCCGATGCCCGCGCCGGCACGGGTGGCCTCCACATGGACAAACACGTTGGTGGAGGTGAGCCCCTCGCGCATGGCCGGCACCAGCCGCCGGGGTGCGTCCAGGTCGTCCACCTGCAGCATCGAATCCACAAAGTACACCAGCGGGTGCTCCGTCAGCTCAGCAACGCTCGCCGGCGTCCCGTTCTCGGCGAGGTAGGCACGCGAGGCATACATCCCCAACATGTATTCGCCCAGTTGGACGGCTTCGGCCCGGTGGACCTGCGGTTCGCCCACCACCACTTCGATGTCCAGGCCCGAGCGCTGCTGCAGTGCGCGCCGGGTCATGGTCACCACTTCCACGCTCAGTCCCGGGTGTTTCCGGCGCAGCCGCGCCACTGCTGGTGCGGCGATGTAGGCGCTGAAGTCGTCAGTCGCCGTCATGCGTACGACGCCGGTAATCGGGTCAGGTGCCTGGCCTGCCGGTCCCAGCGCACTCACCGCGGCCTCCACCAGTTCGGCGACCCGGACAGCCTCCGTACCTAGCTCGGTCAGTTCCCAGCCGCCGGCCGCCCGGGCCAGGACGCGGCCGCCGAGCGCCTTCTCCAAGGCGGTTATCCGACGCGAAACGGTGGTGTGGTTCAGCCCCAACGCTTGCGCCGCCGTCGTAAATTTTGCGGAGCGTGATACCTCGAGCAGGACCAGGAGGTCATCGGGATTCGCCTTCATATCTGCAATTGTGCACACACCTGGTGCTGGATTGGTCATTGTAGGCGCATGTTTGTGCAGTAATACTCAGTGGAGCCATTAGTGCTGTGGATCACAGCGCGTGTCACAGTGGACACTAAGGAGAAACTCATGAGCGTAGAGCAGCGCTCGGCAGACAATGCCGCCGGATCCGCACCCAAGGGATCCGGACTGAAGAAGATTGTGGCCGCCTCGATGGTGGGCACGGTAGTGGAATGGTACGAATTCTTCCTCTACGCCACCGCCGCCACCCTGGTCTTCGGGAAGTACTTCTTCCCCGCCACCGGCAACGAGCTGGACGGCATCATCCAGGCGTTCCTCACCTACGCGGTGGGTTTCGTGGCGCGCCCCCTCGGCGGCATCGTCTTCGGCCAGATCGGCGACAAACTGGGCCGCAAGCCCACGCTGCAGCTGACCATCGTGATCGTCGGTGTGGCCACGTTCCTCATGGGCTGCCTCCCGGGCTTCGCTGACATCGGCTACCTGGCTCCGGCGCTGCTGGTGGCCCTCCGCTTCATCCAGGGCTTCGCGCTCGGCGGCGAATGGGGCGGCGCGGTGCTACTGGTTGCCGAACACAGCCCCAACAAATCCCGCGGATTCTGGTCCAGCTGGCCGCAGGCCGCCGTGCCGGTGGGCAACCTCCTGGCAACACTGGTCCTGTTCATCATGTCCACCACCCTGAGCCCCGAGGCGTTCCTCGGCTGGGGCTGGCGTGTGGCATTCTGGCTCTCCGCCGTGATTGTCTTCGTTGGCTACTACATCCGCACCCACGTCACCGAGGCGCCCATCTTCCTGGAGGCCAAGGCCTTGGTGGAGAAGGAACAGGCCGTCAGCCACGGCGTCTTCGAAGTGGTCCGCAAATACCCTAAGGGCATCCTGCAGGCCATGGGGCTGCGCTTCGCGGAGAACATCATGTACTACCTGGTGGTCAGCTTCGCGATCGTCTACCTCAAGAGTGTGCACAAGTACGACACGTCTTCGCTCCTGCTGGCACTCCTGATCGCCCACGTCATCCACTTCCTGGTCATCCCGCAGGTGGGGCGGCTCGTGGACAAGGTGGGACGGAAGCCGGTCTACCTCATCGGCGCCATCTGCGGTGCGGCCTGGCCGTTCTTCGCCTTCCCCATGTTCGACACCCGCAACGCCGTCGTGATTGTCCTGGCCGTGACCGTCGGCCTGTGCCTGCACGCCTTTATGTATGCCGGCCAGCCTGCCATCATGGCCGAGCTCTTTCCCACCCGGATGCGGTACTCGGGTGTATCGCTGGGCTCGCAGGTCACCTCGATCTTTGCCGGTTCGCTTGCGCCGCTGCTGGCCATCCAGTGGCTCAAGGACACCGGTTCCTGGCTGCCCACCGCCATCTACCTCGTGGTTGCGTGCGCTATCACTACGGTGGCGGTGCTGAGCCTGACGGAAACCAAGGGCATCGCGCTGGAGGACGTGGACAAGGCCGACGCCGCCCGCGAGGGACTGCTCCCGACCGGCTCACGCTGAGCCGCTTGAGCCTCTTGAGCCGCTTGAGCCGCTTGAGCTACTGAGGACTAGGCAAACGATGGGAAGTGCAATGGAAAACACGCTGAACGGCCGCAAGGCCCTGGTGACCGGCGGCGCCAGCGGGATTGGTGCTGCCTGTGTCCGGGAGCTCGCCGCCCGCGGGGCAAAAGTGGTGGTTGCCGACGTCGACTCCGCCGGCGCTGCCGCACTCGCCGATGAAGTGGGCGGCACCGCCTGGGCCGTTGACCTGCTGGACGTGGACGCGCTGGCCAGCGTGAGCCTGGACTGCGACATCCTGGTGAACAACGCCGGGATCCAGCGCATCAGCCCCATCGAAGCGTTCGATCCGTCGGATTTCCGCCGGATCATCGCGCTCATGCTCGAAGCCCCGTTCCTGCTGATCCGGGCCGCGCTGCCGCACATGTACGCCAACGGCTTCGGCCGCATCATCAACGTGTCATCCGTGCACGGCATCCGGGCCTCCCCGTTCAAGAGCGCGTACGTTTCCGCCAAGCACGGCCTGGAAGGGCTCAGCAAGGTGACGGCGCTCGAAGGCGGGGAGCACGGAGTCACATCCAACTGCATCAACCCGGGCTATGTCCGGACCCCGCTCGTCGAAAAGCAGATCGCAGACCAGGCCAAAGTGCACGGCATCCCCGAGTCCGAGGTCCTGGCCAAGGTGATGCTCACCGAGTCCGCCGTGAAACGCCTGGTGGAACCGGAGGAAGTTGCCTCCCTGGTTGTCTGGCTGGCGTCCGATCACGCCGGCATGGTCACCGGGTCCAGTTACACAATGGACGGCGGCTGGTCGGCGCGGTAGGCCGGGCGGATTGCCTACTCCTGCCGTCTGACCTGGCGGGGATCGTAGTAGACAA
This sequence comes from Pseudarthrobacter sp. Y6, assembly GCF_050156205.1. NCBI lineage: Bacteria > Bacillati > Actinomycetota > Actinomycetes > Micrococcales > Micrococcaceae > Pseudarthrobacter > Pseudarthrobacter sp. Y6. Next base: position 612,746 of record NZ_CP189574.1, read on the forward strand.
CGCCCTCTGCGGTTCCCACACCAACAAAGGCGGTGGTCCGAGAGACCACCGTGCCCTCGTGCCGGCCGCTGAAGGGATCGTCTCCCACCACGGCGTCACCGATTTTGTAGGGGCTTGCTGGGCCTGGCGCCGTGCGGACACGGTTCCAGGCCCTTGCCATAAGGCGCGGTTGTCTCGCGCCGGCTTCGTCTCGGCGGTCGTGGTGAGGTTCGTGTTGGGCCGGATTACGGGCAGCGTTGACCATCGGTACAACTCCTTCAGCGCGGCGCTCGTCCGCTCACTGTCGGTGCGGTTGCCGGAACGCTCCCAGCAGAGGATGGTCCTCCAATTCCTGGCTGGCACCTTACATTTACGCTAGGCGCTATTCACACCAGTCACACCAGTAACAGGTACTCGTCTTCGCGGAGGAGTCCTACTTAGGGGATTCCCGGTCAGCACTGTCCGGGGATCATCGTTGGCAGTGAATCAGGGCGGGCCGAAATCAGCGCTGGCCGTTGAGGATGTCGTCAGCGTTGTTGTAAGCCCAGGTGACCAGGGGAACCAGCAGGCCGGATAGTTCATAGCCGCGTTGCGTCAGGCTGTAGTCAACGCGGGGCGGGATGACCGGCTGGGCCTTCCGCAGCACCAGGCCGTCGCGCTCCAGGGTCTTGAGGGTCTGCGCCAGCATTTTTTCGCTGATTCCCTCTGCGCGGCGCCGGAGTTCGCTCCAGCGCTGCTCACCTTCCGAGAGTGCCAGCAGGATCAGCACTCCCCACTTGCTGGTGATGTGGTCCAGGACGGTGCGGCTGGGGCACCCGGCCGGGAACACGCCGTCGGCCAATCCTTCCGGCAGGTGTGCCCGGAGACCTTCCGGCAGGCTGGCGGGCCATACAGTTGCGTCCATATCCATAACTTACCAAAAGGTGAGTACCTTACCTAAAAGTGCGTACTGTCTTTCAGGAAGTAATCGGCGGGATGGCTGGTTGTGGAGGGTAACCCCCTAAAAAATGGTGAAAGGAACCAACCCATGAGCATCGTCATCACTGGAGCAACCGGACAGCTTGGCCGTCACGTCGTCGAGGCCCTCCTGCGGCGCAACGTTCCGGCAGCAGAGATAGTGGCCGCCGGCCGGTCCATTGAAAAGCTTGCCGACTTCGCAGCGCGCGGCGTCCAGGTCAAGCCGATGGACTATGCGGACCCCGCCTCGGTGGCGCTGGCACTGCAAGGCGCCAGCAAGGTCCTCCTGATTTCCGGCAGCGAGGTTGGCCAGCGCGTGGACCAGCACCGTACGGTGATTGAGGCAGCCAAGGCCGAAGGGGTGGAGCTCCTGGCCTACACAAGTGTCGCCAACGCTGACACCACCGGTATGAAGCTGGCCGCCGAACACCAGGCAACGGAGGCCATCCTGAAGGATTCCGGCGTCCCGTTCACCATCCTCCGCAACGGCTGGTACCTCGAAAACTACACCGACCAGCTGCAGGGCACCCTGGCCCAGGGCGCGCTTGCCGGCAGCGCCGGTGAAGGCAAGGTCAGTGCTGCGTCCCGCGTGGATTACGCCGAGGCCGCCGCAGCCGTGCTTGTTGCCGAGAATCAGGCAGGCAAGGTTTACGAGCTGGGCGGAGACCACGCCTTCACGCTCACCGAGCTGGCCCAGGAAATCAGCACCGCGGCCAACAAGCCCGTGGTGTACCAGGATCTTCCGGCCAGCGACTACGCCGGACTCCTTGCCGGATTCGGCGTGCCGGAGCTCTTCGCCGACATCCTGGCGGACTCGGACCTCGGCATTGCCCGTGGTGACCTCCTGGTCAGCGGCTCGGACCTCCGCGAACTGATCGGCCGGCCCACGACGCCAATGCCGGTCGCCGTCCGTTCGGCCGTCGCCGCGGTCTGAAGCCTGCACGCCTTCTGAGCCACATGGCTCTGACGGACACCGTGGGCACTGGGTCCTAGTTGCCCTGCCTTCAGGGCAGGGCAACTAGGACTTGCTGCCGGTCAGGGCCAACGTTCCGCCGAGGCCGATCATCAAGGCCCCGCCTGTTGCCTCCACCGCTGAAACCCGGCGGGGCGACCGGGCGAACCATTGGCGGGCTGAACCTGCGGTGATGGCCCAGAGGCTATCTGAAGCTATGGCGATCATCAGGAACACCGCCCCAGCAGCGCCAGCTGGAACGGAATGGCCCCGGACGGGTAGTCCACAAACTGCGGCACTACCGCTACGAAGAACACCACTGACTTGGGGTTGGTGATACCCACCACCAACCTTCCGCCACCAGCCGTCGCGGCGAAGAGGCCATTGGCTGACGATCCGCGAATGAGTTGTGCCGCCGGTTCCGGATGGCTTTGATACCCAGATAGACCAGGTAGGCAGCCCCGGCCAGCTTCACCACGCTGAAGAGAACCACGGACTGCGCCACGATAATGCCCACGCCGAACGCGACTGCAGCCACCTGCACCAGTTGCCCAGTACGGTCAGGACGCCGCCCTTCCAGCCAAGGGCCAGGGAACGGCGGATCACGAACAGCATGCTGGGTCCGGGCACAGCGATCAGCACCATGGATGCCAGCGCAAAATGCAGCAGGTTTGAGAGCGGAACAATGCCTGATCTTAGCTCCGGCGGGTGACCACCGGCAGTGGTGAGGTTTCGTCCACAAGTTCGGCCCGGCGTCGTCCGTTACCTCTGACCCACAGCCGGTAGGCGAGGACCAGCAGCCCAAGCCACACCGCTCCCACGTAGAGCGCCACGCGGGTGTCCTCGAAGGCGCCCAGGACGGCGATGACCAGTGCCATAAACGCGATGGTCAGGATGGAGGCCGCCGGCCACCACGGGGACGGGAATTCCGACGCCGGCAGGCTCTTCCGTGCGATCTCCCGCTTCATCGCGACATGGGAAGCCAGGATCATGACCCACACCCAGACGGTGGCAAACGTGGCAATCGAGGCGATCAGGATAAAGACGTCCTCGGGAATGACCGCGTTCAGAATCACGCCCACCAGGAGGATGCCGGCCATCATCACTACCGTCATCCACGGCACGCCATGGCGCGAGACCTTGCCGAAAACTGCTGGCGCGTGGCCTTGGCCGGACAGCCCGAACAGGATGCGGCCGGCGCCGAAGATGTCGCTGTTGATGGCGGAGAGTGCGGCGGTGATCACCACGGCGTTGAGGATGTGCGGTGCGGCCGGGATGCCCAGGCCGCTGAAGATCTGGACGAACGGGCTGCCGTTGGTCCCGATTTCGTTCCAGGGGAAGAGGCTCATCAGCACGCCGAGGGTCAGGACGTAGAACAGCAGGACGCGGACCGGCACCGTGTTCACGGCCTTGGGGATGACCTTCTTGGGGTCCGCGGCCTCGCCGGCGGTGATGCCGAGCGTCTCGATCCCGCCGAAGGCGAACATCACGACGGCGAACGAGGCCAGAAGCCCCTCGAAGCCGTTGGGGAACACCCCGCCGTGCTCCACGAGGTTGCCGAGCCCCGGTGCCACGGTGGAGCCGCCCGCCTGGAAACCGAAGGCAATGATGGCGGCGCCGCCGACGATCATGGCGATGATTGCCACCACCTTGATTAGCGAGAACCAGAATTCCAGCTCGCCGAAGACCTTAACGCTGAGCAGGTTCAGTGCGGCCAGGAAGCAGATGATGGCCAAGATCCAGATCCAGCGGTCCACCTGCGGAAACCAGAAGCCCATGTAGATGCTGAACGCCGTGACGTCCGCGATGGCCACAATTGCCATCTCAAAGACATACGTCCAGCCGGTCACGAAACCTGCCAGCGGACCGAGGTAGCGGCTGGCGTACTGGCCGAAAGAGCCCGACACGGGGTGGCGGACGGCCATCTCACCGAGCGCCCGCATCACCATGAACACGGCCGCTCCGCCGATGATGTAGGCGAGCAGGACCGCCGGGCCCGCCTTCTGGATGGCGGAGGCCGAGCCGTAGAACAGGCCGGTGCCGATCGCCGAACCCAGGGCCATAAAGCGGATATGGCGGACGTTCAGTCCCCGGTTCAGGACGTGTGCGACGCCGGATCCAGGCGTGAGCTTTTCGGCTGGGCTTGCGTCTTGCGTGGCGGTGCTTGGTGCTTGCTGCATAGAAATACCTTCTCGTCATTGGGAGGGGGATCGCCAATCAGCAGACCACTTTCGCGCTCGAGGTGCTGAGACTCACGGGCGGTTGGTGTCTTCCATCTCAGACTGGGGGCTGCGTGTGGCCTTTCCTTTCTGGCGGAGTCCAACACTCTTGACATCATGTCTGGTTTTCTTTACTTTTGACATGTCAGCTTTGTTTTACATCTGTTGGGAAATGGCAGGAGCGGAAATGTCCTTCGAAGAGAAGAGCGCCTGGATCATGGGGGTGGTGGCATTGGCCTCTTATGGGGCGTACCTGGCCATCGTCTTGGGCCTGGCCGGCACGATGCCGCTTGCCGAGGTTCCGTACGTCGGTCCACTGCTGTGGACCATCGGAGCTTCCATTGGTGTGTCCATCGCCCTGCACGCTGTGATCGGCATCTCCTCGCCCAGGGACGCCGGCAAGAAGGACCAGCGAGACAGGGAGATCTCCCGTTTCGGGGAGTACATCGGACAGTCGTTTGTGGTCATCGGGGGCGTCGCGGCGCTGCTCCTGGCGATGGCCGAGGTGGACCACTTCTGGATCGCGAACGTCATCTACCTGACGTTTGTGCTATCCGCGATCCTGGGCTCCGTGGCCAAGACTGTCGCTTACCGCAGGGGGTTCCAGCCGTGGTGAAGCCGACCCTTGTGACCAACTCCATCCGGCGCCTGCGGTTCGAACGTGGCGAGATGACCCAGGCCGAACTTGCCGAGCGTGTGGGTGTCACCCGCCAGACCGTCATTGCCATCGAGCAGGGCCGGTACTCGCCGTCCCTGGAGATGGCGTTCCAGGTCGCCCATGTGTTGAGCGTGTCGCTCGAGGACGTGTTCCATTACCCCAACCACGAAGGAGACGCATCATGAAGGCTATCGTGCAGGACGTTTACGGGAATGCCGACGTGCTCCAGTTACGGGACATTCCGCAGCCCGCGCCGGGGAGCGGCGAGGTGCTCATCCGGGTCCGCGCGGCCGGCGTCGACCAGGGCGTGTGGCACCTCATGACCGGGCGGCCCTACCTGATCCGGCTCTTCGGCTTCGGGCTGAAGAAGCCCAAGGTGCCGGTCCGCGGACGCGAGGTTGCCGGCGTCGTGGAGGCGGTAGGGGCTGGCGTGACGCGCTTCCAGCCTGGTGATGAAGTGTTCGGCACGTGTGAGGGGTCCTTCGCGGAATTGGTCTGCGCCAAGGAGAATCTCGTGGCCGCGAAGCCCGCAACCCTTACGTTTGAGGAGGCCGCGGTCGCGCCCATTTCTGCTGTTACCGCGTTGCAGGCTGTCCGCGACGCCGGACAGGTCGGTACTGGCCAGAAGGTGCTGATCATCGGCGCAGGCGGGGGAGTGGGGTCCTTTGCGGTGCAGGTGGCCAAGGCATTCGGGGCAGTGGTCACCGGAGTCTGCAGCACCGGAAAAGTGGAGCTGGTCCGGTCCCTCGGCGTTGATCACGTCATCGATTACACCCTGGACGATTTTGCCCGTGCCGGGCTGCTTTACGACGTCATCCTGGATGCCGCCGGCAACAGGCCGCTCTCCGTCCTGCGGCGTGCGCTGGCGCCGCGGGGGACGGTGGTGATCGTTGGGGGCGAAGGCGGCGGGAAATTGACCGGCGGGTTTGAGCGGTCCCTCGGCGCGCCCTTCGTATCGTTGTTCTCCGGCCAGAAGTTCAAAGGGCTAGTCTCGACGGAGAATTACCGCGATCTCGAGGCTTTGACAGCGCTCATTGAAGCCGGCAGCGTGAAGCCTGCTGTTGATAAGGTCTACGCGCTCGCTGAGGCGCCGGCCGCCGTTGAATACATGCACGAGGGCCGGTCCCGCGGCAAAGTAGTTGTCAGCATCTGACGCTCTTCAACCTCCCACACTTGGTACGAAGGGACAGCTAAGCGGCGCCCTCTTTCGCTCGGAGGGATACCTGAACCCCTCAGCTCTGGCGCCATGGAAATGATGCCAACGGAGTTATGCACATAGGCATTCGTCCAGGCCGTTATTGTCAGACCCTCAGGGGATGCTTTGGGTATGGATAGCAGAGGAGCTGTGGCGACGGCGGAGGCCCTTTCGGCGTCCTTCGCTGAGCTGGCTCTGGTGTTGCGTGGCGCTGCCGAATCGCCGGATTCCGGGGATCCTGATCCGTTGCATCGGAGGGCCGATATTGCCTTGCAAACTCTGGCTGAGGTCGGCCGCGGGGAGGCGAAGATGGCGGCCCTGAAGGTTCACGCGGCCGCCGTGTATGCCGCCTCTGCCGAGGCCCTGGCGGGCCCGGCCGAGTCGCCGCAGGACCACACCGGTCAGGAGATGGCTGTGATCGCGGAGGTCGCCTGCGTGCTGACGGTCAGCGAACGCGCCGCGGGTGCCCTGCTAGCGGAGGCCCACGAACTCACCACGGCCCTGCCGTTGACGTTATCGGCGCTGCAGGCGGGGACGATTTCGTGGCAGCACGCGAGGATCATGGTCGATGAAACCGTGAACCTGGACAGGCCGGCCGCTGCGGGGCTCGAGGCGCATTTCCTGGATCCGGACGTCGCGAATCCGGCGCGGGGGTGCCCGGCGGGTGAGCTCGTGCCTGGGCGGTTCCGGCACAAGGCCCGGACGTGGCGGGAGCGGCATCATCCGTTCAGCATCGAAAAACGCCACGCACGTGGTGTCCAGGATCGGCGGGTGGAGTATGCCCCTGACCGCGATGGCATGGCTTGGCTCTCCGCCTACCTCCCCGCCGATCAAGCGGCCGGGATCTGGGACCGCACCACCGCCGCCGCCCGAGCGTTGCAGGGACCGCATGAGGACCGGACTCTCAGCCAGATCCGCGCCGACACCGTCGCGAACTGGCTCCTGACCAACAACCTCGCCGGCGCCGGAACCGGTGATGCGGCCGGGGATGTGGATGGGAATGGCGGTGTTCCGTCACCGCGGGCGCAGGTCCTCATCACGGTTCCGGTCCTCTCGCTGCTGGGTGTCACAGATGAACCGGCCACCCTCGACGGATACGGGCCTATCCCGCCGTCCATGGCCCGGCGACTGATGGCCGACGGTGCGGACTCCTTCCACCGCGTCCTGACAGATCCCCGCGACGGGGCTCCGCTGGAAATCGGGCGAGCCAGCTACCGGCTCACAAAAGCCCAACGCCAATGGCTTAGACTGCGCGACGGCAAATGCCCGTTCCCCGGCTGCGGCAACCACTCCCTGGACAACGAAGCAGACCACATCCTCGCCTGGGCGCGCGGAGGATCCACCGGGATCAGCAATCTCGGCCAGCCCTGCCCCAAGCACCACAGGCTCCGCCACACGACAGGCTGGACACCAACCGGCGCCACCAAGAATGAACCACCCGGCTGGATATCACCCACCGGACGGCACTACGCCAGCGAACACCCCGACTGGGAACCACCCCACTGGCCACACCAGATAGTGGACCAGTTACGACAAGACGATCCAAGCCCAGCCATGCCCGAAGAACTACTCCCGGTATTTCCCTTGCCGGAGTGGGTCGGGCTGCAGTGGCCGATCGAAGAACCAGACCCTGATCACGATGAATGCCCGCCGGACGACCAGCCGCCCGAAGACCGGCTGCGAGACGATCCCCTGCCCGAGGACCCGTTCCCGGAGTGGGCGCTGTTTTTGACGTCCGAGACCGCAAACGTGTCGCAAATACCTTTAGTAAAGCCCGTCGCGGGCTGCTTCTTCCTGGGACCTCTCAAAGGCTGCCAGCGCAGCAGCCTCGCCTGTGGCGCAGTGCGCGGCCCATTGTTCCGGGCTGCGCGGAGTCAGGAGCGTCAGTCCTAGAACGCAGAACCCGAGGAGGACAGTCTGTCCCGCAGCCAATGAATGACAGCTTCTCCCTGCTGCTGGAAAGCCCTGACTGTGGGAAGGCCGGGCGGTGGTGGTTGCCGGGCAGCATCGATGAAGTATGCGGCCAGGCCTGACAGGAATCCGTTGACGTTGGTCGCGTTGGGAGTCGTGAAGACGTCGTGGGAAGCCAGCATCGCATCCACATCGAAAGCGTGATCGAAGACGCGAACGTTCACGAGGACCGTGACGGCATCCACCCACGCTGCGCCGACGGCAGCCCACGGCCAGTCCACCAGAACGGCCCCGTTCGTGGCGGTGATGATGATGTTGTCAGCGCGGACGTCCGTGTGAGCCAGCGATGCGCCCGCCACATCCCGTAGTCCCTGCTCCGCTAGGCGCTCTAGTCTGTCGAGGTTCTGGAGGATCCAGGGATCGCAGTCATCCGGCGGATTGCGCCGGATGCGGGTCCACCCTCGAAACGGATCCGCGAACTCAGATTCAAGAGTGGGCAACCGGCTGAGTTCCGGCGGGAGCGGCTGCCGGGCAATCTGCAGCAGGGCATCGAGGACAAGGCGAACTTCGACGGCGCGCCACGGAATGTGGGGATGCCTGCCTTCCACATCGCTGAGCACCAGGGCGACCCATTCGCCGTCGTCGTAGGTTCCGATCAATGACGGCACCGGCATTCCGGCGGGCAGGGCGGCCGCAACGGCTGCCTCCTTCCGGTGGATTCCGGGTGAGTGCTCGTTTTGTTGCGGGCTGACGGCCTTGACGAAGGCGCGCTGGCCAGCGGCGGTGAGGACCCGGTCCGCGGTTCCAGGAGAGAATCCTCCCTGCTGGCCCTTCGCCTCAACCACGGGGGAGCCGAGAATCCGTTCGACGCCGGCCTGCACATGGTCTGGCATCTCAGCCCAGCCGATCCTGGGGCTCCACTCAGGTTGCATGGGAATTGCCGATTCCGGGAGGAGTCCACACAAACGGCGTGGTGGTGGTGATTGCCCTGAATCCCAATCGTCGCAGGATCGGCTCGCTGTCAGCGGAGGCATCCACCTGCAGATACTTCACGCCACGGGCAGCCGCCAGCTGAGCCCGCGCCGACACCAAGGCCTTGTAGATCCCCCGCCCGCGCCATGCCGGCAATGTCGAGCCGCCCCACAAACCAGCGAAGTCCGTACCCGGATTGATCTCCAGCCAGGCCGCCGACACCACAACGCCTGAGGCCTCGGCTATGAAGACCACCAGGTTTTCCGGGTCGGAGGCCAGTCGGTGCTGCAGATCAGCGGCCACCCAGCTGTAGTCGGCGGCCCACACTTCAGACTTCATCGCCGCGATGCGCTCCAGGTCGGGGCGTTCGCTGGCCAGCCGCACCTGGATTCCTTCCGGTACCGCCGGGTCACCCGCCATCGCAGCCGTCTCACCCACCAGAACGGTCTCGCGGTCTTCCGGCACGAAGCCCGCTGCGCCAAGGCGGGACTCCAGATCATTCGGGAGATCATGTGCCCTGGTCTTCCATTCGACGGCTTCCCCGCGGCCGGCAAAGTAGTCACGCTGCTCGACGATCAGCCTGTCGAGCATCCCGCCCTCCACGCCGAGGTCATGAGCCGGCTCGATGAAGCCCCGCCGCTGTCCGGTCACGCGTAGTAGAGGGCCCAACAGCTGATAGTCGTGGCCTGTCGGAATCGTTGGTGGAACCAGCCGGCGGAGCTGGGAATCATACGCGGCAAGGATATCCGTGGTTGAGGCCATACGCTTCAGCCTACGACCAGCGCCGCCGGACCCGAGCGGACCGGGAGGGAAACCTGGGGCTAACATCTCGGGACCGGGACCGGGACCGGGACCGGGACCAGGACCAGGACCAGGACCGGGTCCGAACGCCATAGTCTGGTATTCCGGACACATGCTGTGTTTGGATGGCGGTGAACGGACCTGCCATGGGCGCAAGGTTAAGTACGGGATCCCGGACATGGCCGGAAGCCCCGCGAGAAATGACGGAGGACACAGTGGTGTCGAGCACGGAAGCCAGGCCTGAGGCCGGCAGTGAATTAAGGGCGGCGTCCAAAGTCCCCGCTGCCGAGAACACCCTTCGTATCCTCAAGCTGCTGGCCTCGAAGCGGGGGCCGATGGCGGCGTCGAGCATTGCCACGTCCTTGGGATTGCCGCGCTCAAGCGTTTACCACCTGCTCGGGGTGATGGAGGAGAACGGATTTGTCCTCCACCTGCACGAGGAGCAGCGCTACGGGCTGGGGATCAGTGCCTTCGAGCTGAGCTCGGCGTATTCGCGGCAGGAACCGCTGTCCCGCCTGGGGCGGCCGCTGCTGGCATCGCTGGTGGACGTGATCGGCGAGAGCGCGCACCTCGCGGTGCTTCATGGGCGCGACGTGCTGTACATCGTGGAGGAACGGGCCAAGAACCGCCCGTCCCTGGTGACCGACGTCGGCGTCCGGCTCCCCAGCCACCTCACCGCCAGCGGCCGCGCCATTCTCGCGGCATTGCCGAAGTCGCAGGTCCGCGCGCTTTACCCGAATGCCGAGGCGTTTACCGCCCGGCATGAGGTGGAGGGCGCCATCATGAAGTACTCCGCGCTGTCCTCGCACCTGGACCGGGTCAGGCAGCGCGGCTACGCCACCGAACACGGCGAGGTGACGCCCGGCTTCGGCTCGATCGCCGCCGCTGTCACGGACCACGTGGGATGGCCGACGGCGGCAGTCGCCGTCACGTTCCTCGAGGACAAATTGCCGGCGGACCAATGGCCGGCGCTCGCCGCGCGGGTCCAGAGAGTAGCGGACGAGCTGTCGGTGCGCATCCACGGCCGCCCTGCCAAGTAGCGCTGCCCGCCGACGGCTCAGTGGTCGTCGGATTCTGCTCAATCATTCCTGCCCTGTGCTGCAGCCTGTCCGGAAAATCGCGGCCCGCGCCATAAGCCAATCGAATGATTGAGCAGAATCCAACAGGAGCGGGGCGGGTCTGGAATCCCGGACACCACCCCTCCGAAAGCCCTGTCCGGCCCAGCCCGGAACGGCTTTAGTTGATATAGAACCACTTCCCCACGCACCAACACGACACACACCCACACGAGAAGGAGCCCTCATGGCACCCGCCGATTTCACTACCGGTGCCCGCCCGGTCAAAGCAGCCCGCGGCACTGAGCTCACCGCCAAGTCCTGGCAGACCGAAGCCCCGCTGCGGATGCTGATGAACAACCTGGACCCCGAGGTGGCCGAACGCCCCGATGACCTGGTGGTCTACGGCGGCACCGGCCGTGCCGTCCGGTCTTGGGCTGCGTTCGACGCCATCACCCGCACCTTGGAAACCTTGGAAAACGACGAGACCCTCCTGGTCCAGTCCGGCAAACCGGTCGGCGTCTTCCGCACCAACGAATGGGCGCCGCGGGTGCTGCTGGCCAACTCGAACCTCGTGGGCGACTGGGCCAACTGGCCCGAATTCCGCCGGCTGGAGGCCGAGGGCCTGATGATGTACGGGCAGATGACCGCCGGGTCCTGGATCTACATCGGCACCCAGGGCATCCTGCAGGGCACCTTCGAGACCTTCGCCGCGATCGCCCGGAAACTGACCGGGGACGAGGACGGTACCCTCGCCGGGACCCTGACCCTGACCGGGGGGTGCGGCGGCATGGGCGGTGCCCAGCCGCTCGCCGTCACCCTGAACGAGGGCGCGTGCCTGATTGTCGACGTCGACGAGACCCGCCTGCGCCGCCGCGTCGGCAAGCGATACCTGGACGAGGTGGAAACGGATCTCGACGCCGCCATCGCCAAGGTCCTGGCGGCCAAGGAAGAGCGCCGCGGCTGGTCCGTGGGCTACGTCGGCAACGCCGCCGAGGTCTTCCCCGAGATCCTGCGCCGCCACAACGCCGGCGAACTCACCGTCGACATCGTCACGGACCAGACCTCCGCCCACGATCCGCTGAGTTACCTTCCCGAAGGCATCACGGTCGAGGAATGGCACAGCGAGGCCGCCGCTGACCCGGAAGGCTTCACCAAAAAGGCCCAGGCCTCGATGGCGAAGCACGTCCAGGCCATGGTCGAGTTCCAGGACGCCGGCGCCGAGGTCTTCGACTACGGCAACTCCATCCGCGACGAGGCCCGCACGGGCGGCTACACCCGCGCCTTCGAATTCCCCGGCTTCGTCCCGGCCTACATCCGCCCGCTGTTCTGCGAGGGCCTCGGCCCGTTCCGCTGGGTTGCACTCTCCGGGGACCCCGAGGACATCGCCGTCACCGACAAGGCCATCAAGGAACTCTTCCCCGAGAACAAGCACCTGCACCGCTGGATCGACGCGGCACAGGAACGAGTGGAGTTCGAAGGCCTGCCGGCCCGGATCTGCTGGCTCGGCTACGGCGACCGCGCCAAGGCCGGCCTGCTGTTCAACCAGCTCGTCAAGGAAGGCAAGGTCAAGGCGCCCATCGTGATCGGCCGCGATCACCTGGACTCCGGCTCCGTCGCCTCCCCGTACCGCGAAACCGAAGCCATGGCCGACGGCTCCGACGCGATCGCCGACTGGCCGCTGCTCAACGCCCTGCTCAACACCGCCTCCGGCGCCACCTGGGTCTCCATCCACCACGGCGGCGGCGTCGGCATCGGCCGCTCCATCCACGCCGGCCAGGTCTCCGTCGCCGACGGCACCGACCTCGCCGCCCAGAAACTCGAACGACTCCTCACCAACGACCCCGGCATGGGCGTCATCCGCCACGCCGACGCCGGCTACGACCGCGCCCTCGACGTCGCCAAAGAGCGCGGCGTCCGCATCCCGATGCAAGAAGGAATCACAAAGTGACCATCACCACCCAAGCACCGCTCACCGTCACCCTCGGCTCCAGCGGCGTCACACCCGAGGACGTTGTCGCCGTCGCCCGTCACAACGCCCAGGTGACCATCGCCCAGGAAGCGCTGGACGCGGTGGCCAAGGTCCGTGCGCACATCGACGAACTGGCGCACAGCGAAACACCCGCCTACGGCATCTCCACCGGCTTCGGTGCGCTGGCCAACCGGCACATCCCCAACGAGCTGCGCACCCAGCTGCAGAAATCCCTCATCCGCAGCCACGCCGCCGGCATGGGCCCGGCCGTGGAACGCGAGGTGGTCCGCGGCATCATGTTCCTGCGCGCCAAGACCCTCGCATCCGGCCGCACCGGCGTCCGCCCCGTCGTCCTGCAGACCATGGTGGACGTGCTCAACGCCGGCATCACACCGGTGGTCCGCGAGTTCGGCTCGCTCGGCTGCTCCGGCGACCTCGCCCCGCTGTCCCACTGCGCCCTGGTGCTGATGGGCGAGGGGCAGGCGGAAGGGCCCGACGGCGTGACGTACGGCGGGCGGGGTGAGGCGCCCGTCGCCGAGCTGCTCGCCGGCCACGGCATCGAACCGGTCACCCTCGCCGAGAAGGAAGGCCTGGCGCTGGTCAACGGCACCGAGGGAATGCTGGGCATGCTCCTGATGGCCATCGCAGACATCCGCCAGCTGCTGACGACGGCGGACATCACCGCCGCGCTCAGCGTCGAGGCGCTGCTCGGTACAGATCAGGTCTTCGTGCCGGAGCTGCATGCGGCGTTGCGTCCGCACCCCGGCCAGGCCGCCAGCGCAGACAACATGCTGCGCGTGCTGTCGAACTCCCCGATCGTGGCGTCGCACCGGGTGGGGGACTCCAAAGTCCAGGACGCCTACTCGCTGCGCTGCGCCCCCCAGGTGGCCGGGGCCGCGCGGGACACGGTGGACTACGCCGCCCTCGTGGCATCCCGTGAGCTCGCTGCGGCGATCGACAACCCGGTAGTCCTGCCGGACGGGCGGGTCAGCTCGAACGGCAACTTCCACGGCGCACCGGTGGCCTATGTCCTGGACTTCCTGGCCATCGCCGTCGCGGACCTGAGCTCCATCGCCGAGCGCCGGACGGACCGCATGCTTGACCCGGCCCGCTCGCACGGGCTGCCGGCGTTCCTGGCTGCGGATCCGGGCGTGGACTCGGGCCTGATGATCGCGCAGTACACGCAGGCCGGACTGGTCTCGGACAACAAGCGCCTGGCCGTCCCGGCGTCGGTGGATTCCATTCCCAGTTCCGCCATGCAGGAGGACCACGTGTCCATGGGCTGGCACGCGGCCCGAAAGCTGCGCAAGGCCGTGGAGAACCTGCGCCGCGTCCTGGCCATTGAGCTCGTTACGAGTGCCCGTGCCATCGACATGCGGACGCAGCTGTCCGACGGTGAGCTCACCCCGGGCCCGGCGGGCGCTGCCGTGATCGGGGTGCTGCGGTCCGTCGTCGAAGGCCCCGGAACCGACCGGTTCCTGTCGCCGGAACTGGAGGCGGCCGACCGGCTGGTTGCCTCAGGAAAGGTCCGTGCAGCCGCCGAATCCGCCGTCGGAATTCTCGCCTGAGCGGGAATATTCTTCGGTCCTGCCGCGAAATTCTGCCAATGTCGAAATATGGTGCAACACGAACAATTCGACGCGGGGAAGTGTAGTAGAACTGAAGGTGTAGTAAAAGTCACATCAACGAGGCTGTGGCGCAGGACGTATACAAAGGGGTAGAAGTTCAAATGAAAGCACGTGGGGCTGTCCTGTCGAGGCGCAATGTCCATTCGGCCACCATCTCGGAGTGGGGAACGCTCAAAGCTGGGGACCAGGTGGAAATCATCAAACACGCGCACGTCATTGCGGCGGGCGAAGTGGAAGAAGTATCGCAGAGCGGGAACGTGCTGTGGCTCGTGCCGGCCACTCCGTCAGAGAAGGAACTTTTCCTTAAATCCGACGGTGTAGAAGTCCGCAGGAGCTAGGAACGCAAGACTAAAACGCAAAAGAGTCCCTGCCCTCCGTTACCGGATGGCGGGGACTCTTGCGTGGATCGCGGACTGCATCGAAGCCCGGACCGAAAGCCGAATCAGCTCAGGCCGCAATGCTTTCGTAAGTTTCACCGAAGGGGACCGACTCGTCCAGGGCCACGGTGAAGCGTCCCGGGCGCAGTCGCGTAACAAGGATGCCGCAGGCCGCGTCTTTTGCCGGCTCGATCAGCGTGGCAACAGCCTTGTCCAGGCCTTCGTGCATCTCGTGCGCTGTGGAAAACTGAAGGTCGATGGACAGGGCGGCCGGGGCTTCGACGGCCGCGACGGCGGCCAGGGGGCGTTCAAATATAGCTGTAGTCATGTGCCGAACTTTCTGTGTCTCGTGCCAAAGGGCTCGATCCACTGTACCGGCTACGGCTCTACATATGTCAGATGACTGCTATCTCGCGCGCCCAGACGCCCAAAATCCGAAGCTTGTTCGCCGAACCACACCGTCAAGGCGGGGTCGCGCGAACAAACTTCGGATCGAAGGTGGTGCCCGGATCAGCCCGCCATACCCGCTTTGACGGCCAGAACGGGACAATCAGCCTCGAGCAGGATCCTCTGCGACGTGCTGCCCATGATCAGTTTGCCCACCGGGGTCCGGCGGCGCAGGCCGATCACGATGAGCTCGGCGTTGTGCTCCTCCGCGGCGTCAAGAACCTCCGCTGCGGCATCGTGGCCACGGACCGGCTGCTTGATCACGTGGTCAATGCCCTGCGTGGCCAGGCGGTCTTCGATGCTCTGGATCTCCGGCTCCTGGGCGTATCTGTTGTCCACCAGGGCATCGCCCTTGGAGGAGTTAATCACCAGCAGCGTGGTGTTGCTCTTCCGGACCTCGGCAATGGCCTGCGTAAGCGCTGCTTCGCCCTCGGGTGTAGGGACATATCCCACCACGATCGTCATGGTTGTACCTCTTTTCTGTAAGTTGATCTTCTGCTGCGGGGCGGATGCCCAGGACGGGCTAGCCGTCGCCGTCCCCGTCGCCACCTGAGGTGGCATCGGCTCGGTGGCTGCCATGGCTGCCGCTGCCTCCAGCGTCCGTCGGTTCGGAGGATCCGGATTTTGCGAGGATCCCTGCAGGCATGGCTGCAGGGCGGTTCCGGCGGATCAGCTTGAACAGGAAGGGCCAAAGCAGGATGAGCGCTATGAGGACGTAGACTCCGACGGCGATCGGCTCGCTCCACAGGCCGGCAGGGTCGCCGGCGCTGAGCTGCAGCGTCTTGCGAAGCTGGCCTTCGATCCTCGGCCCGAGGATCACGCCAAGGATGAGCGGAAGCACCGGAAGCCCGAAGCGGCGCATCATGAACCCGAGCGCACCCAGTACCAGCAGGAGGACCAGGTCGAATGCCTGCAGGTTCACGGAGTAGGCGCCGAGCGTGGCGAAGAACAGGATCCCCGCGTAGAGGTAGGGCCTGGGGAGTTGCAGGAGCTTGGCCCACAGCGGTGCCAGCGGCAGGTTGATGATCAGGAGCAGGAAGTTGCCGATGAAGAGGCTCGCGATCAGGGCCCACACCAGCGGCCCCTGGCTGGCGAACAGCTGCGGCCCTGGCTGGATGCCGTACGAGGTGAACGCTGCCAGCATCACGGCGGCCGTGGCGTTGGTGGGCAGGCCCAGGGCAAGGAGGGGTGTCATGGTGCCGGCGGCGGCAGCGTTGTTGGCTGCTTCCGGCCCGGCCACGCCCTCAATGGCGCCGTGGCCGAACTCCTCGGGGTGCTTGCTGAGGCGTTTCTCAGTGACATAGGAGAGGAACGTGGGGATCTCCGCCCCGCCGGCCGGAAGCGCGCCGAAGGGGAAGCCGAACGCCGTTCCGCGGAGCCAGGGCTTCCAGGACCGTTTCCAGTCCTCCTTGCCCATCCACGGACGGCCTACGGGAATGACCTGCAGAGGATTGCGGCGCAGGTGCGCGGCGACCCACAGTGCCTCGCCGACGGCGAAGATGGCCACTGCGACCACCACGATGTCCAAGCCGTCAGCCAGCAAAGGCTGGCCGAACGTGAGCCGTCGCTGGCCCGTGACGGAGTCGATGCCCACCAGGCCAATTGCGAGTCCGAGCCCCAGCGAGGCAAAGCCCCTCAGCCGGGATGATCCAAGGACGGCGGTGACTGCCAGGAGGGCAAGCACCATAATGGCAAAGTAGCTGGGCGAGCCCAGGCTGACCGCAAACTTCACCACGATCGGCGCAAAGACTGCGAGCAGGGCGGTGCCGATGGTGCCGGCCACGAACGAGCCGATGGCCGCCGTCGCCAGGGCTTGGGCGGCCCTGCCGGCTTTCGCCATCTTGTTGCCTTCGATGGCCGTGACCACCGACGACGATTCGCCCGGTGTATTCAGCAGGATGGAGGTGGTGGAGCCGCCGTACATGCCGCCGTAGTAGATGCCGGCGAACATAATGAAGGCGCTGGTGGGTTCCAGGACGTAGGTGACCGGGAGCAGCAGGGCAACGGTCATGGCCGGGCCCAGGCCCGGGAGGACGCCGACGGCGGTGCCCAGGAGTACGCCGATGACGGCGTAGAGGAAATTCATGGGGGTCAGGGCGGTGGCGAAGCCGTCCATGAGGGAGGAGAAGACATCCATCAGAGAACCCCTTCCAGGAGGCCAGCGGGCAACGGAATGCCGAGGCCCAGGTAGAAACCGTAGAAGGTGAGCACGGAGAGGGCAACGGCAATGATGCCGTCACGGATGTAGTGCCGGCTGCCCAAGGCCCACGCGCTGCCCCAGAACAGGACCGTTCCCGAGATCACCCATCCTGCCCAGTCGATGAGCAGGATGTTGGCGACGAAGGCTCCGGCCAGCGGCAGGACGGTCTTCCAGTCGGCGGGGTGCGTGAGGTCCACGTCCTCGCCGCCTTCGGCCTCGCCCTGTCCACCGCGCAGCACGTTGACTGCCAGCATGATGGCGCAGACGATCAGCAAACCGGCCACGAGGTAAGGCAGGGTCTTCGGTCCCACAGGATCCGACTTCGAGTACGGGGTTACCAGGGCAATGGCGTCGACGAGGACGAGGACGCCCGCCGCTCCGAGCAGCAGGGCTACCCCCAGCTCGGAGCGGCCTTTGAGCCGTGAGGCCAAAGTTGGTGAGGAGCTCACGTCAGGCCAAGCTTCGTGAGGACGTCCGCCACCCGCTTGTCCTGTTCGCTCAGGAAGGTTTTGAACTCGTCACCGGTGATGAAGGCGTCGGACCAGCTGTGGGTCTTGAGGGCTTCCTTCCAAGCGTCGGTGCCGTGCATCTTTTCGAGGGCGGCGATCAGCTTGGCTTTGTCCGCGTCGCTGATGCCCGGAGGGGCTACGATGCCGCGCCAGTTGCTGAACACCAGGTCGATTCCGGACTCTTTGAGGGTGGGTGCGTCCACGCCGTCGAGCCGCTTTTCGCCACTGGTTGCCAGGACTCGGACCTCGCCGGACTGGATCTGCTGGAGGTACTCGCCGGCGCCGGAGGCTGCGAAACCCACCTTGTTGCCGAGGATGGCCGGGAGAAGGTCCCCGCCGCCGTCGTAGGACACGAAGTTCACCTTGGTGGCATCGATTCCCACGGCTCCGGCGAGCTGCATGGGCAGCAGGTGGTCGGGGCCGCCGGGGGAGGATCCGCCGCCCACGCTGATGGAACCGGGGTCGGCCTTCCAGGCGGTGACCAGGTCGTCAATGGTTTTGTAGGGCGAATCCTTGTTGACCATGATGGCGCCGGGCTCTTCGATGAGCTTGGCCAGCGGGGTGGTGGCGGTCAGCTTGGACTCGGACTTGTTGGTGTAGCTCGCGCCCACCACGCCCAGGCCCATGAGCATGGTGAGGTCGCCGTTGCCCTTTTCGTTGACGATGCGGGCCAGGCCCACGGTTCCGCCGGCGCCGGCAAGGTTAAAGACCTCGGTGTTGGTGGCGACCTTCTCGTCGTCGAGAACTTTCGCCGCCACGCGGGCGGTGGTGTCGTAGCCACCGCCGGGAGTGTTGGGGACCATGATCTGGAGCCCCGTCACGGGGCCTGCTGCGGCGCCGGAGCTGGCGCCGTCGGTGGAGCTTTTGCCGGTGGCACCGCAGCCGGTGGCCATCAGGGCGATGCCGGCGGCGACGGCGGCGATTCGCAATGCGCGGATCTGGCGCATGGTGTTCCTCTTCTCAATCAAAATTGATCAGCAGCGGCTGACTTGTAGTTCCGATGCTAGGGCCGTCAGTGATCGGCATCACTCTTGTGTACGCAGAGAAAGTTAAGTTCATTGCGTTCACGTTTCCGGCGGTCCACCGGCGCCTGCGCACAACCCGGGGGCAGGCGCGCGCTGGGGTATAGTTCCGGTACCCTGACCACGAGAGGCCCGACAACCAGAGGAAAAAACCACAGTGACTCGACGAAGAGGAATGTCCCTCGCGGGGCAGTACCTGGTTCTGCAGTTGCTGATCGTCCTCGCGGTCCTCGTCGCCGTGGTAGCCATTTCGCTGGCACAATCCGCCGCGGCATTCGAGCGGATCGAGGGCCGCCGGGCGCTGTCCGCCGCGGAAGCGCTCGGGGCCAACCCCACTGTGCGTGAGCTGCTTCCAGCAGCGGAACCTCGGGGCGGGTCAGCCCTTCCCGCCGTTGCCGAGTCGGTGCGGACGGTGTCCGGATCCTCGAACGTGGCGCTCGCAAAGCTGGACCGCACGGTGGTTGCATCGTCCGATCCCAGCCTGCTCGGCCAACCGATGGAACTTGGCCCCAGCCGCGTGATGGAACGCCGGTCGTGGACCGGCGTGGTGGGCGGGTCCGGCGCGGAGGCCTTGTCAGCCCACGTCCCGGTTTTGGACGACGCCGGAAAGATGATCGGCATTGCGTCCATCAGCCGCAACTATCCGTCCGCATTGGAGCGGCTGGGCGAGGCTGTTCCCAACCTCCTCACCTACCTCGGAGTAGCCAGCGTCCTTGGCGTGGCCGGTTCGCTGCTCCTCTCGCGCAGGGTGAAGCGGCAAACCCTCGGGATGGAGCCCAGCGAAATCACCGGGCTGGTGGAAAACCGCGAGGCTATGCTGCATGGCCTGAAGGAAGGCGTGGTGGCGCTGGACCCGTACGAGCGCATCACAGTGGCCAACGACAGCGCCCGCGCGCTGCTGGGCCTCCCCGCTGACTGTGTGGGCAAGCGGCTGGCCGGTCTGTCCGTGGAGCCCGCCCTCAAGGAAGTCCTCACCCGCGAGCAGCCGGGGCCGGACCAGTTGGTGCTCGTTGGCGACCGGCTGGTGGTGCTGAACCGGGTTCCCATCCGTTCGCGCGGCCGCGACATCGGCTCCGTCACCACCCTGCGTGACCGCACGGAGCTGTCCGCACTTGAGCGGGAACTCGGTGCCACCCGGACGGCCACTGACACACTCCGCGCCCAGGCCCACGAATTCGCCAACCAGCTGCACGTGATCTCCGGCCTCATCCAGATCGGGGAATACGATTCCGTGGTCCAGTTCGTCAACGGCGCCACGCTGGACAGGACCCGGCTCAACGATGAAGTCACCAGCCGCATCGAGGACCCGGCGCTCGCCGCGCTCCTGATCGCGAAGTCGAGCCTGGCCACCGAACGCGGAGTCACCTTGCAGCTCGACCAGGAATCAGGGCTGGAGCGCGTTGACGATGAGCTCTCCCGGGACCTGACCACCGTCGTCGGAAACCTCGTGGACAACGCGTTCGACGCCGTCGCCGGGCTTCCAGAGGCAGTGGTCAGGGTACTCGTGGAGGACACAGCCGGCGGCGTGACGGTGACCGTCCGTGATTCCGGTCCCGGCGTCACGGGGGATGCGGGGGAAATCTTCCGGCAGGGTTTCACCACCAAGGACCCCGGCCCCGGCGGGAGCCGGGGCTTCGGCCTGGCGCTCTCCCGGGTGGTCTGCCGGCGGAGCGGCGGCGACCTCACGGTAACCAACCACAATGGGGCGGTCTTCACCGCCCGGCTGGAACGAACCCACCTGGAACGAACCCGCCCGGAACGAACACGGAGACTGCAGCAATGATCAAAGTCCTGATCGTCGATGACGACTTTATGGTGGCCAAGGTCCATGCAGGGTTCATCCAGCGCACTCCCGGGTTCGCCGTCGTCGGGGTGGCCCACACCGGCGCCCAGGCTGTGACGGAAACCGCCCGGTTGCTGCCGGACCTGGTGCTGCTCGACATCCACCTGCCGGACATCAACGGCCTGGACCTCATGAACAAACTGCGCGAGGTGGCCCCGGAACTGGATGTCCTGGTGATCAGCGCCGCCCGTGAGGTGGACACGGTGCGCAAGGCCCTCCGCGGCGGGATTGTGCACTACCTCATCAAGCCCTTCTCACAGACTGACCTGCAGGAACGGCTGGAGCACTACCGCAGCGCCTACCAGGGCCTCGACTCGGCCAAGGATGTGGCGGAGCAGTCGGACGTGAACCGGGTGTTCGGGCTGGACCGGACCGATCGGCCGCTGCCGAAAGGCTGCAGCATCGAAACGCTGAAGCTGGTGGAAGCTGCCCTGAAAGAGGCCGACGGCGACCTGTCCGCCGCCGAAGTGGCCGTCCAGTTGGGCACGTCCCGGGTCAGTGCGCGCCGGTATCTTGAGTACCTCCACGACGAAGGCGTGCTGGAGGTCCGGCTTAAGTACGGAGTGGGCAGGCCGGAACGGCGTTACGTGCTGAAGGTTTAGCCGCGCCGGCCGCCAGTATCCCCAGCCGGGGGACTTAGCGCAGCAGCGTGTTCACCAGCCGCGCGGCAACCTTGGCGGTCCGGCCGTCAATGTCGAACTGCGGGTTCAGCTCGGCCACGTCCAGGTGCAGGAGCTTGCCGCTTTCCGCCACCTGCCGGCAGACCGCGCTGATCACCGGCAGCGGCACGCCGTAGGCAGCGGGTGCGCTCACGCCGGGAGCCACCGACGCCGGCAGGACATCCAGGTCGATCGTCAGGTACAGCACGTCCACGCCTGCCAGGAAGTCCGCTACAAACGCCCGGACGCGCTCCGCCGTGCAGTCCTCATCCAGCAGGTACCGCACGTCCAGCCGATCCGCTGTGTTGAAGAGTGACCGCGTGTTGTTCGGCTCGGATATCCCGACGACGGCGTAACAGAATTCGCGCCCCGCGGCGGCTTCCGCTCCGGCCATCTGGAGGAACGGCGTCCCGGAACTGGGCAGGGGCTCATCGCGGAGGTCGAAGTGCGCGTCCAGGTTCAGGATGCCCAGCCGCTTTCCGCCGCGCACGGCGTCTGATCCGGCTACGCCCAGATAGCTTGCGAACGCGGTCTCATGCCCGCCGCCCAACACTGCGGTGAGGCGGCCGGCGTCGAGCATGGAGGTGATCGCGTGCCCGGCGCGGGCCTGGCCGGCCTCCATGGCGCCGTCCGAGACCACGATGTCCCCGGCGTCGAACACGGTGCGGTCAAGGTGGAACGCGAGTGGGGCGAGCGCTGCCCGGATGGCGGCGGGCGCCAGCGCAGCTCCGGTCCGGCCCTTGTTGCGGCGCACACCCTCGTCGCTGGCAAAGCCCAGGATCACCGCGGGGACTGCGGCGGAGTGTGCGGCGGGTGCCTGCCGCGGGTTGTCAGACGATTCAGCGCCGGGTGCGTAGGGAGAAACCGCCTGCCACCAGCGACGGTGCTCGGCGCCGTCGCCGTCGAACCGCCCTGTCCAGGGCTGCGGGGGCACGTCAACGGTGAGCTCAGGAGAAACCATGCCCCTAGCTCACCGCAGCTCGGGCCCGAAAACCAGCAGCGCCGCCGTCGGGCTGTCCGGAATACCGGAAACACAGCGCCGAGATGGCATTTCGCGGCAGTGTTTCCCGAAAACACTGCCGCGAAATGCCATCTCGGCGGCGGGGACGCGAGGGAGCGGGCGCTAGGGCATGCCCAGTGCGGCCTCGATCGGACCGACGGCGAAGAACAGCAGGAACGCGCCGGCCACCGCCCACATCAGCGGGTGGACGTCCTTAGCCCGGCCCTGGAACGTCCGGATCAGGACATAGGCGATGAAGCCTGCGCCGAGACCGTTGGCGATGGAGTACGTGAACGGCATCAGGGTCAAGGTCAGGAAGGCCGGGATGGCGATTCCCCAGTCCTGCCAGTCGATCTTGCCCACCTGGGAGACCATCATGAAGCCCACCACCACCAGGGCAGGGGCCACCGCCTCGAACGGAACGAGGTTGATCAGCGGCGTGAAGAACATGGCCACCAGGAACAGCAGGCCGGTGACGATGGACGCCACGCCGGTCCGCGCACCCTCGCCGATCCCGGCGCCGGCTTCAACGTAGATCTGGTTCGACGAGACGGAGGCGCCGCCACCCACGATGGCGCCCAACGCGTCCACCTGCAGCACGCGGTCCACGTCCGGGATGTTGCCGTCCTTGTCCACCGTGCCGGCCTCGTTGGCCAGGCCCACCATGGTGCCCATGGCGTCGAAGAAGATGCTGAGCAGGATCACAAAGGCCAGCAGCGTGGCGGCCACAAAGCCCAGCTGTTCAAAAGCGCCGAAGGGGTTGGCCTTGCCGATCAGCGACAGGTCCGGGGCGCTCCACTCCGTAAAGGACGGCGCCACCAGGGACCAGCCCTGCGGGTTGGCGGTGGTGCCGTCAAAGCTGGGGCCGATGTGGAGGGTCATTTCAAGGATCACGGAAATGATGGTCGAGGCGATGATGCCGATCAGAATAGCGCCCTTGACCTTGCGGACCACCAGGGCGATGGTGAGGATCAGGCCGAAAACAAAGACGGCCGTGGGCCAGCCCAGCAGCTTGCCGTCGAAGCCCAGGCCCACGGGAACAGTGGTGCCGGCAGCGTCGGGGATCCGGCGCACAAAGCCGGCATTCACCAACCCGATAAGGGCGATAAACAGACCGATGCCCACCACTATGGCGGTTTTGAGCCCGTCAGGGACGGCCTTGAAGACGGCGGTCCGGAAGCCGGTGAGGACCAGGATCAGCATGGTCACGCCGGACAGGACCACCAGGCCCATCATGTCCGGCCACGTCAGGCCCGGGTTCGTGGCTACCGTGACGGCCACAAACGCGTTCACGCCCAGGCCCGCGGCCAGCGCGAATGGGTGCCTGCCCCAGGCGCCCATCAGGATGGTGAGGATACCGGCCACAAAAGCCGTCACAGCTGCCACTGCGGCAAAACCAAGTGTGTTGCCGCTGGAATCCGGGCCGGAGAGGATCAGGGGGTTAAGCACCACGATGTAGCTCATGGCGAAGAACGTGGCAAAGCCGCCGCGGATCTCGCGGGAGAGGTTGGACCCCCGCTCGGATATCTTGAAGTACCGGTCCAAGGCAGAGCCCTGCTTAAGCATTAGTCCTCCGGGATGTGTTGTTGGGGTTACTTGATCCTAGAGGGCGGGGGGGCCGCGCCTAGAATGTCTGTCAGGAACCTCACAATGCCGAGCAAATGTTGGAGACACCATGACTACTGACACATCGACAGACCAGCAGCTCCCCGCGGCGCACGTCGCCGACAGCCACGATCTGATCAGTGTGCAGGGTGCTCGGGAGAACAACCTCAAGGACATCAGCATCGAGATTCCCAAGCGGCGCCTGACGGTGTTCACCGGGGTGTCCGGATCAGGCAAGAGCTCACTGGTGTTCGCCACGATCGCCGCGGAGTCCCAGCGGATGATCAACGAGACCTACAGTGCCTTTGTGCAGGGGTTTATGCCCAACCTGGCGCGGCCCGACGTGGACCACCTCGAAGGGCTGACCACGGCGATCATCGTTGACCAGGAGCGGATGGGCGCGAACCCCCGTTCCACGGTGGGCACTGCCACGGACGCCAACGCCATGCTCCGGATCCTTTTCAGCCGGCTGGGCACCCCGTACGTCGGGCCGCCCACGGCGTTTTCCTTCAACGTCCCGACGCGGAAGGCCAGCGGTGTGATGAGCACCGAGAAGGCCGGTGGCCGGGTCGAGAAGGCCGTGGTGCAGAACGCTGTCTACCTGGGTGGCATGTGTGCGCGCTGCGAGGGGATGGGCTCGGTCTCCGACTTCGACCTCACGGCTTTGTACGACGACAGCAAGTCGCTCGGCGACGGTGCGCTGACCGTCCCCGGCTACAGCATGGACGGCTGGTACGGCCGGCTGTTCGAGGGCATGGGTCTCCCGATGGACAAGCCGATTGCCACGTTCACGAAGAAGCAGCTCGAGACGATGCTGTACTCCGAGCCCACCAAGATCAAGGTTGAGGGCATCAACCTCACGTTCGAGGGCGTCATCCCCAAGATCCAGAAGTCCATGCTGTCCAAGGACGTCGAGGCGATGCAGCCACACGTGCGGCGCTTCGTGGAGCGCGCCATCACGTTCCAGGCCTGCCCCGAGTGCGAGGGCACCCGGCTCAGCCCCGAGGCGAGGTCCTCGAAGATCCAGGGCAAGAACATCGCCGATCTCTGCGAGATGCAGATCAGCGACCTGGCCGAGTGGGTCCGCGAGTTCGACGAACCGTCGGTTGCGCCGCTCCTCAAGGGCCTGCGGCACCTGCTGGATTCCTTCGCCGAAATCGGGCTGGGCTACCTCTCGCTGGACCGCCCGGCCGGCACCCTCTCCGGTGGCGAGGCACAGCGCACCAAGATGATCCGCCACCTGGGTTCGTCCCTCACGGACGTCACCTACGTCTTCGACGAACCGACCATCGGCCTGCACCCGCATGACATCGAGCGGATGAACGAGCTGCTGCTGCAGCTGCGCGACAAGGGCAATACTGTGCTGGTGGTTGAACACAAGCCAGAGACCATCGACATCGCCGACCACGTCGTCGACCTTGGTCCCGGCGCCGGCACTGCCGGAGGCAACGTTTGCTTCGAGGGCAGTGTGGAAGGGCTGCGCGGGAGCGACACCATCACCGGCCGCCACCTCGATGACCGGGCGAAGGTCAGGGGATCCGTGCGCACCTCGACCGGCGTCCTCGAAGTCCGTGGCGCCGCCACCCACAACCTCCAGGACGTCGACGTTGACGTTCCGCTCGGCGTGCTTTGCGTGGTTACAGGTGTGGCCGGTTCGGGCAAGAGCTCGCTGATCCACGGTTCCGTGGCGGGACGTGACGGTGTGGTGGTAGTCGACCAGGCCGCCATCAAGGGCTCGCGCCGCAGCAACCCCGCCACGTACACGGGCCTGCTCGAACCCATCCGCAAGGCGTTCGCGAAGGCCAACGGCGTGAAGCCGGCGCTGTTCAGCTCCAACTCCGAAGGTGCCTGCCCCACCTGCAACGGCGCGGGCGTCATCTTCACCGAGTTGGGCGTGATGGCCACCTTCGAGTCAACATGCGAGGACTGCGAGGGCCGGCGGTTCCAGGCGTCCGTGCTGGAATTCACGCTGGGTGGCCGCAACATCTCGGAGGTGCTGGCCATGTCAATGACAGAGGCCGAGGTCTTCTTCAGCGAAGGGGAGGCCCGCACGCCTGCTGCCCACACCATCCTGGACCGTCTCGTCGACGTCGGGCTCGGTTACCTGACCCTCGGCCAGCCGCTCACTACGTTGTCCGGCGGCGAGCGGCAGCGCGTCAAGCTGGCCACGCAGATGGCCGAGAAGGGTGACGTCTACGTCCTCGACGAACCGACCACCGGCCTCCACCTCGCTGACGTTGAGAACCTGCTGGGCCTCCTTGACCGGCTTGTCGAGTCCGGCAAATCGGTCATCGTCATCGAGCACCACCAGGCGGTCATGGCGCATGCCGACTGGATCATCGACCTCGGCCCAGGCGCAGGGCACGACGGCGGCAAGGTCGTTTTCGAGGGCACGCCCGCTGAGCTCGTGGCCGCCAAGTCCACGCTCACCGGCAAGCACCTCGCGGCTTACGTCGCCGGCTGATTACCGGCGCCCCGGGCAGCGCGCCCCGGGCAGCGCGCGCCGGGCAGCGCGCGCCGCCGCTGCCAGGGGAAGTTCGCCTAGGCTTGAAGGACGCCAACCCAAGGGAGCAGTACACCGATGCGATCCATCCGCCGCCAGTTGCTGAGCGTTGTGCTCGGGACCTTCGTTTTCGCCGCCGCGCTGATGGGATTTTCTGCCCCTGCTTCGGCACACGATGCCGCCGAGTCCAGCAGCCCCGCGCAGGGCGCCACGGTGGCTACTACGCCGGCGCAGGTGTCCGTCACGTTTAGCAAGAACCCGTTGGGCATCGGCGCGCAGTTCTCGGTCAAGGATTCCTCCGGGGCTGAATGGGCGGACGGGGCCGTCGAGATAGTGGACAGCACTGCCACCCAAAAGCTCAAGGCCGGCGCTCCGGCGGGCGCATACACCGTGGCCTGGCGGGTGGTCAGCTCGGATTCCCACCCGATCGAGGGGACATTCGGCTTCACGGCGACCGCCGCTGCGGCGGGAGCCGCGCCCTCGGGAACATCGGCGGCGGGAGCATCGCCGTCGGCCGCTATTCCCACGATGGGAACCGCGCAGCCGGGAACCGTTGCAACTCCGGCGCCGGCAGCAGACGCCTCAGCACCGTTCCCTTGGAGCCTGGTGATCTTTGCGGGAGTGGCCGTAGGGCTGCTGGTGGCCATCGGAATCCTGGCGAAGCGCCGCCTCACCGCAGGAAGCGACGCCGAAGACGACGAACAGGCCTAGACGGCGGCGGCGCTTTCCGGGTAGACCGTGGCCGAGATGGCCTGGCCTACGGTCTTCGCCTGACGCAGGACTTCCTTGGGTGAGGGCGTAATGAGCTCGCCCACTCCCACGAGGTAGATGCCGATCTTCCGCATGGCTGCCACCAGGTTGCTGCCAACCGTGATGCCGAAGTCGCTGAGCATGCGCCGCAGCTGGCTGTGCGCGCACCGGGTCAGCACAATGTTGTCTGCCAGCAGGATTCCGTTGGGCGTGTGGACTTCCCACTGGCCGGACGGGGACCCCGGGGCCGACCCGTCCAATGCCCCGCCCACCATGGTCAGTTGAACTGCCCGTGTGGTGTTGCGGACATCCATGTGGTGGCTGGCGGCGTAGTTGCGCAGGTGGCGGAGGATCTCGTTGCGTTCCCGGAGGGAGTCGGAGTCTGCTGCGTCGCAGCGCTGCAGTGAAGCGGTGTTGGCCGGTTGTCCGGCGCCGAGGATGTCGAGCCCGTCCACCACGATGGCGTCCACGCCGCGGCGGCGCAGTTCTGCGCCAACAGCCAGGCCTGAGAGCCCCGTGCCGATGATCACCGTGGTGGTCCGTTCGGTCCCGCCATTCACAGGCATGCTTGACACTACAGTTTTCCTCCTTCAAAGGCTTCCGGATGCAGGCAGCGTCGCCCCGCACGCGTTCCGTTACCCCCAAAGTCCGGCCGCAGCACCGGCCCGGGACGCTCCTTGAATTGGGCGTCGGCGGACCGGCAATGCCTCGAAGACTACAGAACATTCAGGGCCGTGGATAGCCCACGCGTTGACTCATCAAAGATGCCCGCGTAGCTGCTATCGAAGAATCATTTGGTAATGCCCGCGTAGCGGCGCGTCTGCTGGGGTGGTATCCGCTGGCCCGGCACTGTGAGCCATGGAGCTTTCGATGAGCGAACGCAAGGCCGTCACGAAAACCACCGCCCTCCGATATGCCCGGTCGGACCGTGCGGGCAAGAAGACCATCCTGGACGAGCTGTGTGCCCTGACGCTGTGGCACCGTGACCATGCGCGTAAGGCGCTGCGCCAGGCGCTGGTGCTTAAGCAGGTCAAGTCCCGGCCGGCCAGGGCCCCGGTCTACGGGGAAGACGTGATCGAGGCGCTGCGGTTCTGCTGGGCCGTGCAGGGCACCCCGTGCGGGCGTCTGCTGGCAGCAGCGCTGCCGGATTTGGTGCCGCGGCTGCGCCGGTTCAAGGAGCTGATGATCGGGGACGGGACGGCGGCGTTGTTGCTGAAGATCGCCCCGGCCACCATCGACCGCCGGCTCAAGGCAGACCGGGGGAAACTCGACCCAAGGGGCCGCTCCCATACCAAGCCCGGAACACTGCTCAAGGACTCCATCCCGATGCGGACCTGGGCCGAATGGGACGATGCGGTGCCGGGGTTTGTGGAGATTGATCTGGTCGGGCACGAGGGCGGCAATTCCAGGGGTGAGTTCTGTTTCACCCTGACGATCACTGACATTTCCACGGGGTGGACCGAGACCCGGTCGGTGCGGAACAAGGCCCAGAAATGGGTGTTCGCCGCGATCAAGGAAGCTACCGCGGCGTTCCCGTTCCCGATCCGGGGGATCGATTCGGACAACGGGAGCGAGTTCATCAATTGGGGGCTGCTGCGGTGGTGTGAACAGGAGCAACTGACCTTCACCAGGTCCAGGTCCGGGAACAAGAATGACGGCGCGCATGTGGAACAGAAGAACTGGCATGTTGTCCGGCAAACCGTCGGATACCACCGCTACGACACGGCCGCCGAACTCGAGCTGCTGAACCGGATCTGGGCGTTGCAGGGGCGGCTGACCAATCACTTCGGACCCCAGCAGAAACTCGTCCAGAAGATCCGGACCGGCGCAAAGATCACCAAGAAGTATGACCGGCCGGCGACCCCGTACGCGCGGGTCCTGGCCGACGAAGGCGCAGTCCGGCCAAGCGTGAAGGCGAAGTTGAAGCGGGAGAACAAGCCCCTGAATCCCGCGGCAATCCAACGTCAGGTTCAAGCCCTATGCTCCGAACTGCTCACCCTCACCACGGCAAAGCAAGGCCCCAAAAGCCAACCGACCATCCGGGCACAATCAAATGATTCTTCGATAAACGCTACGCGGGCATCTTGACATGATTCCCCGGGGCCCAAACACAAACATTCTTCTCCGCGATGAATACGCTTCCCGTTCCGTTCGCCGCGGGCTGTGGATAACCGGCCATCCAGCGGCCCTCGGCCGCTTGCTAAGTGTCCACGGACCGAGAATAGTGAGAAGCGGAAGCGGGGTTCTCCAGCCCGTCGGGGCCCACATCGAGGCCGGTGCGGGCGGAGCGCGCCGCGTCTGGCAGAATAGCCGCAACATAAGGCAGTATCGCGAGGAGGCGGCCCCATGGGCGCACATGAGTTGCATCCGGATCCGGAACAGGACAGGGCCGGAAATTCGGCGGCTCCGGTGGGGATTGTTGTGGGGGTGGACGGTTCCGACCACGGCCAGTGCGCTTTGGTGTGGGCAGCCCGGGAAGCCGAGCGCCGCCGTCGGCCTTTGCATATTGTCACCGCGTATTCAGTACCGATTTTTGCGGCGTCCGGGCTGGATGGCGGGTACGCCACCGTGGATGATTCCGTGATCCGCGAGGGCGCTGAAGCGATCGTCAAGCAGGCGCTGGACAAAGTTTCCGGCTACAACATCGAGGTTGACGGCTCCGTGGAGAACGGAGACGCCTCGGGCGTGCTCCTGGAAATGTCCGAGACAGCTGATCTGTTGGTGTTCGGCACCCGCGGCCGTGGCGGATTTGTGGGCCGCTTGCTGGGCTCGGTGAGCAGCGCCCTGCCGGCACACGCCAAGTGCCCCACGGTGACGGTGCCGCTGGTGTGCTCGGACCGGCTGGGCGAAACCACCGAAGACAAGCGCATCAAGGCCGAGCAGGCCAAGCCAGGGCATAAGCAAGTCGCAAACGTTGTAGTGGTGGGCGTGGACGGGTCCGAACAGGCACGGATCGCCGTGCTGGAGGCCGCCGACCAGGCTGAACGGCTCGGGGCAACCCTGCGCGTGATCTGTGCGGTGCCGCAGTTCAGCGGTTCCTTGGCCTGGGTCCCGGCCCCCATGGACCGCAAAGCCCTCTTTGATGACATCCGGATCCAACTTGACGCGGGGATGGCGTGGCTCAAGAGCCATTACCCGAACCTTTCCGTGGAGTCGGAACTGCTGGATGGCTCGGCAGTGGACGTCCTGGTGGAGGCCAGCCGGCACGTGGAGCTCGTAGTAGTGGGTACCCGGGGCCGTGGCGGGTTCACCGGCATGCTCCTGGGCTCCACATCCGGTGGCGTGCTCCACCATGCCAAGAGTCCGGTCCTGGTGGTTCCGGACCGCGACGATCCGCGGCTGGCGGACCGGGTGCAGTACGGACCCATCCCCGGCGCCGCATAACCCCTCACCTTCGCAGCAGGAGGCATGAAAATGCCTGACATCGGCAGCACACCTCCCATCCTCGGATTGGAGGCAGTCACGGCAGCAATGGTTCCCCTGGTGGGTGGCAAAGCGGCCAACCTGGGGGAGTTGCTCGCCGCTGGCCTGCCCGTGCCGGACGGCTTCTGCCTCACTACGGAGGCCTACCGCGAGGCCACCACTGGCCAGGCGGCCGCGGGCCATGTCACCGCGGTCGGGGCCGCCGCGGGCGGGTACACCGGCGTGGATGCGCATCGAAGGGGCGGCCCGCTCGCCCAGGTCCATGAGACTCTTCAAGCAACGCCCGACGGCGACCTCCCCGCCTTGGCTGCACTGGCGTCCCGGGCCCGGGAACTGATCCGAAAGGCCCCGGTCCCCAGTGCGATAGCCGCCGCCGTAGAACAGGCATATGCAGCCCTGGGAGACAACGTTCCGGTAGCCGTCAGGTCCTCGGCCACTGCGGAAGATCTTCCGTCAGCGAGCTTCGCCGGCCAGCAGGACACCTACCTTAACGTGGTGGGGTCTGCCGCCGTCGTGGAAGCCGTGCGTGAATGCTGGGCCTCCCTCTGGACGGACCGGGCTGTCAGCTACCGGGCAAGCCGGGGGATCGACCCGGCCGCGGTGGCGCTCGCCGTGGTAGTCCAGAGGATGGTGGATGCCACCGCCGCCGGTGTGCTCTTTACCGCCAACCCGCTGACGGGCCGCCGCCACCAGGCCGTGATCGATGCCAGCCCGGGGCTGGGGGAGGCTGTGGTGTCCGGGGCGGTGAACCCGGACCATTTCGTCGTTGACCCACTCACCGGGCGCGTGCTGGAACGCCGGCTTGGGGACAAACGCATCGCGGTCCGGCCGATCCCCGGCGGCGGCACCCGGACGCTGGCCATCAGCAATGGCGGGGCCGCGGCCTGCCTGACGGACAAGCAGGCCGCCGAACTGGCTGCCCTGGGCCGCCGGGTGGAGGATCACTTTGGCTCGCCGCAGGATATTGAATGGGCCATCGCCGGCGACGGGCGCCTCTGGCTGACACAGTCGCGGCCCATCACCACGCTGTTCCCCGTCCCGCAGCGGGCGTCCGACGGGGAGGGCACGCGCGTTTACCTTTGCTTCAGCCTGGCACAGGGCCTGGTCCGCCCCATCACTCCCATGGGCCTGTCAGCCTTCCGCCTCATTGCCTCCTCGGTGGCCCGCGCGGCCCAGTTCGATGTGCCCGAGCCCCGCAAGGGTCCGTCGCAGTATGCCGTGGCGGCCCAGCGCATCTACTTCGACCTGACCGCCGTGGCCCGCAGCACCACCGGCCGGCGGATCGTTCCCCGGGTCTTTGACGTGATGGAAGCACGCTCGGCCACGGTGCTGCGCCGGGTTTTCGAGGACCCGCGGTTTTCGGTGACCCGCCGGACGCCGCTGGGCTTGCTGCGGCACGTCGTCCCTGCAGCGGTGCATGCCAGGGTTCCGGAGACGCTGCTCCGGGCCGCCTTCCGCCCGGACGCGGCCCTCCGCCGGACCAACCGGCGGGCGCGCGAGTTCGCCGACTCCCTCGAACCGCCCGCCGGCCTCACCCCGCTGCAGCGACTGGACCACGCCGAACACCTGCTCGGCACGCGCATCTTCTCGGTGGTGCCGTCCATCCTGCCGCTCCCGGCGCTCGGTTTCGCTGCGCTGGCACTCGCCGGAAGACTGCTGGGCGGCGGGCGGCGGGATGACCTGCAGGTTGTGCTCCGCGGGCTGCCTAACAACGTCACCACCGAGATGGACCTGGAGCTGTGGCGCCTCGCCCAGGTGATTAGGAACGACGGCGGTTCCCGCGCCGCCGTGACGGACCGGAAACCCGCCGAGCTGGCCAAAGAGTTCCGCACGGGCCAACTGCCCGCCGTGCTGCAGTCCGGGCTGGCGCGGTTTATGGGCCAGTACGGGCACCGCGCCGTGGCCGAGATCGACGTCGGTATGCCGCGCTGGTCCGATGACTCCACCCACATCCTGGGTGTCCTGGCCAACTATCTCCGGCTCGAGGGTTCCGCGCTGGCGCCTGATGCCCAATTCAGCAACGCCGCAGAAGAAGCCGAAGCCTGCGTTGACCGCCTCGTGGCGGAGGCGCGGAGCCGCGGCCGGCTGCGCGGGACGGTGGTCCGGGCGGCGCTGCGGCGGGCGCGACTTTTCGCCGGATTGCGCGAACTGCCCAAGTATCAGCTGGTGGTGGGCCTCGCCGAAGTGCGGAAACAACTGACCCTGGCCGGTACAGCGCTGGCCGCTTCCGGGGCGGTAGCCGAGGCGGATGACATCTTTTTCCTGGATCTGGACGAAGCCAGGGCCGGTTTCAAT
This sequence comes from Pseudarthrobacter sp. Y6, assembly GCF_050156205.1. Classification (NCBI taxonomy): domain Bacteria; kingdom Bacillati; phylum Actinomycetota; class Actinomycetes; order Micrococcales; family Micrococcaceae; genus Pseudarthrobacter; species Pseudarthrobacter sp. Y6. The sequence goes on from NZ_CP189574.1 coordinate 645,678, forward strand.
TCCGGAACAGGGACAGCTGACCTCCGCGACCTGGTAGAGCGGCGGCGCGCGGACTACGCCCTGGAACTCGAACGGCGCCACGTACCCCGGGTGCTGCTGTCAGACGGCACGGAACCGGAAGCCATACCATCCGGCGACGCTGCGGCGGCATCCACCGTGCCCGGCGCATTGACCGGGAGCCCGGCGTCGGCCGGTGTTGTCACGGCGACTGCCCGCGTGATCCTCGACCCGGTGGGCGCGCACCTGGAACCGGGAGAAATCCTGGTGGCGCCGTCCACGGACCCCGGCTGGACACCGTTGTTCCTCACCGCGGGCGGACTGGTGATGGAGATGGGCGGGCCCAATTCCCACGGGGCCGTGGTAGCCAGGGAGTACGGCATCCCGGCGGTGGTGGGCGTCCCGGACGCCACGCTTCGGCTCTCCACCGGGCAGGAAATAACGGTCGACGGCGGCGCCGGTACTGTGGTGCCTTCGTAGCCGGAGTGCCCTCGGCATGACTTCCAGAAGAAACGTGTGCGCGGCGGTCCCCAGGCGTAACCTGAAGTATGGGCTCCAAGGATGAAGCGGGGCTGGCATGAACCGCGCATGGCTGCGATGGATGCCTGCCGCAGCTGTACCTGTAGTGATCGCCGCCGGCGTGCTGGTGGGATCCATTCCGGCGCGGGCCGGCGATCCGTTGCCGCAAAAGTCTCCGGCTGAGGTCCTGACCCTCCTGGGCCAGCACAGCACCCGGTCATTCTCCGGAACAGTCGAGCAATCCGCCGAGCTCGGCCTGCCCGAACTGCCCGCTGTGGGTCCCACGTCCGGACCGGTCTCGGCTGGTGGCGCCGCCTCAATCCTGGAGTTCCTGGCCGGTGAGCACAGCGCCCGGATATTTACGGATGGGCTAACGAAGATGCGGGTCCAGGTGATGGACCGGCTGGCTGAACGGGACGTCATCCGGCGGGACGGCGACGTGTGGTTCTACAACTCCAAGGACAACAGCGCCGCCCACCTGGCCTTGCCGGCGTTCGCCAGGGACCTGCCGCTGCCGGTCCCCGAAGCTCCCGCACTGCCCGGCGACCTGCCGGCCCCGGACCTGCCGTCGCCCGTTCTGCCCATGCCTATCCTGCCGGGCCCACCTGTATTGCCGACGCCCGAGGACCTGGCCCGGAAGTTCCTCGCAGCGGTAGACAGCTCGACCGAAGTGACCGTGGGTCCGGACGTCGAAGTCGCCGGCCGGTCGGCGTACAGCCTGGTACTGGCGCCGAGGACGCAGGGGACGCTGGTTGAGAAAGTTGCCATCGCCGTCGACGGCGAGACAGGAATGCCGCTGCGGGTATCGGTGATGGCACGCGGCCAGGCAAAACCGGCTTTCGAGGCTGGCTTCACCAGCCTGTCCCTGGCGGTCCCGGACGACTCGGTGTTTACGTTCGTTGCCCCGCCAGGCGCCACGGTCAAGGAGCTGCAGGTACCACCGCTCCCGCTCCAGCCCGGCATGCCGGCTCTACCGCCCGTTCCCGGTGGGATTACGCCCGGAGTAGTTCCGGACAGCGGCCCGGATCAGCCCACAGCTCCGGATCAGGTTCCCGCGCCGGAACAGCCCACCGCCCCGGATAAGATTCCCGGCACCGACACTAGCCTGCGGCACCGTGATGCACCCCGGCCAACGGTGACCGGCAAAGGCTGGGAAGCCGTGATCGGGTTCCCTGCGGCACCCGGCGGGCGGGGGGCCGCCTGGACTGAATCATTGCTGAAGGATCCGCTCCTGTCCCAGGCCGCCGTCGTCGTGCCCGGCGGACGGCTCCTGTCCACGGCACTGCTCAACGTCCTGCTGACCGACGACGGCAGGATCTTTGTGGGGATGGTCCCGGCGGAGCGGCTGCAGGCCGCCGCCGGCGCGGCGTGACCGCGGACGGGGGGACGGCTGGCGCCGGGATAGCCGCCGCCCGGACCAGCGCTGGAGGGAGCGCAACGGCCGGGCTGACCATCGAGACCCAAGGCCTAACCAAGCGTTTCGGCCACCAGCTGGCGGTCGACAACGTGGACCTCGCCGTTCCCCACGGCGCCGTGTTTGGCTTCCTGGGACCCAATGGGTCCGGCAAAACCACCACAATCAGGATGCTGCTGGGCCTCGCCGCGGCGTCGGCCGGAACCGTTAGCGTCCTTGGGCTTCGGATGCCGCAGCGCCTGCACGAGGTCCTGCCACGCGTCGGTGCGCTGGTGGAGGGGCCGGCGTTTTATCCGTTTCTTTCCGGCACCGCCAACCTGCACCGCCTGGACGCCGCCAGCCGGCACGCGGCGCCCGCTAGCCGGTCCGCCCGCGTTGCTGCCGCGCTTGAGCGGGTGGGTCTCTCACACGCCGCCGGCAAGCGGGTCCATGCCTACTCCCTGGGCATGAAGCAGCGGTTGGGGATCGCCAACGCACTGCTGTCGCCGCGGGAACTGCTGGTGCTCGATGAGCCCACGAACGGACTGGACCCGCAGGGGACGCGGGAAGTGCGGAGCCTCGTCCGGTCGCTGGCCGCGGACGGTGCCACCGTCTTCGTCTCCAGCCACCTCCTGGCGGAGGTCGAACAGATCTGTACGCACGCGGCCATCATGAGCGCCGGACGGCTTGTGGCCCAGGGGCCGCTGGCGGAGCTCCGCCAGGCAGGCGAGACCCGGATCCGCCTTTTAACGCCCGACGCCGGGACGGCCAGTGAGGTCCTGCTGCGGTTGGGCATGTCCCCGGGAAAGGGAACACCTGAACCGGACGGGGACGTGCTGACCGCCGTCGCGGCTGCGTCCCGGCTTGAGGCCCCGGAGGACATTGTGGCGGAGCTTGTGGCGGCCGGGGTGCGGGTCCGGGGCTTTTCCGTTGAGCGGGAAAGCCTGGAGGAGCGCTTTGTTGCGCTGACGGGGGAGGGGTTCGACATTGCCCAATAGTGCTTCTGAGGCCGGCAGTTTTCCGGTAACCCGTAGCGTTCCCGATGCCAGCAGTGGTTCCGACGCCAAAAGTGGTTCGGGTGCGCCGTCGAGCCTGTCCCTGCTGGCGTCTGAGCTGAAGACGCTATTCCGGCGCCGCCGGACCGCGGCCATGCTGGTGGCACTCGCCGCGATACCGGTGCTGATCGCCGTCGCCGTCCGGTTCTCGTCATCCGTTCCTCCCGGGAGGGGACCGGCGTTCCTGGACCGGATCAGCCAGAACGGGCTGTTTGTGGCGGTCACGGCGATGCTGGTCTCCGTCCCGCTGTTCCTCCCCCTGACCATTGGGGTGGTGGCGGGCGATACCATCGCCGGCGAAGCGAGCCTGGGCACGCTGCGGTACCTGCTGGTGGCGCCCGCCGGGCGGGTGCGCCTGCTGCTGGTGAAGTACGCCGGAGCGCTGGCGTTCTGCCTGGCCGCGCCCGTCACGGTGGCCCTTGCCGGGGCGGCGATCGGAGCGTCGCTGTTCCCCGTCGGGCCGGTGACGCTCCTGTCCGGCGACGTCGTCCAGCCCCCTGAGGCCGCGCTGCGGCTGGTCCTGATTGCTGCGTATCTTGCGGTGTCCTTGGCCGGACTCTCGGCGATCGGCCTGTTCCTGTCCACCCTGACGGTGGTACCCGTCGGCGCCATGGCCGCCACAGTGGTGCTGTCAGTGGTCTCGCAGGTGCTGGACCAGTTGCCGCAGTTGGAATGGCTGCATCCTTGGCTGTTTACGCATTACTGGTTCGGCTTCGCTGACGTCCTGCGCCAGCCGGTGCTGTGGGACTCTTTTGCCAGCAACGCGGTGCTGCAAGCAGGCTACGTGGCCGCGTTCGGGGCGCTCGCCTATGGCCGGTTCGTCACCAAGGACGTTCTGTCCTGAGTCTGGATTTCCTGCGCTTTGATCCCTGAGACTGGAGTCACGGACAGGGGCCCTGGCCGGGTCAGTAGCGGGCTGCGTAAGGGTGGAGCTGCATCCCGGCCATCCAGCTCAATTGGGTCACGCCGATACCCTCGTCCGGGTTCAGCGCCTGCACTACCTGGCCGTTGCCCAGGTAGATGGCCACGTGATAGAAGCCCGGGGCTGAGCCCCAGACCAGCAGGTCGCCGCGTCGTGCCTGGGAGATCGGCACGTGAACGGGAGCTGCCGCGTACTGTTGCGCAGCGGTGCGCGGCAGGTACTTGCCCGCGGCGGCGAAGGCCGTTTGCACGAGACCGGAGCAGTCAAAGCCGTTGGGGCCGGTGCCGCCGTAGTGGTAGAAGTACGGCGCCCCCACCTTGGACATCGCCACGGAGATGGCTGTCTCGTTGGACCCGCCCGGCGCTGGGGCTGGTGTTGGCTCGGGAGCAGGCGCAGGCGCAGGCGCCGGAGCAGGTGCAGGGGCCGGTGCAGGCGCGGGTGCTGGAGCTGGCGCGGGTGCTGGGGCTGGCGCGGGTGCTGGAGCTGGCGCGGGTGCTGGGGCTGGCGCGGGTGCTGGAGCTGGCGCGGGTGCTGGGGCTGGCGCGGGTGCTGGAGCAGGTTCCGCCGGCAGGTTCCCGCCGGCGGCCGGTCCGGCGGCAGGCCGGTCTGCTGCTTGCGCCGCTGCGGCCCGATCAGCAGCCGCAGTCAGTTCGGCGAGCCTGGCCTCCTCGCGCTGCCGGTCCAAGGCGTCAATGCGTGCCGATTCGAGGGCCACCGTGGTGTTCCGCAGCTGGGCGAGTTGATCCACGAGGATTGTCCGCTGCGCCGCGGCTTCGGCTACGGCCTTGGCCTGGGTGGCGTTGGCTTGTTCGGCCTCTTCTTTGCGGGCTTCGGACTTCTGGGCGGCGTCGTCAGCGGCCCGGTTGGCGTCGTCGGCGGCGGCCGTCAGGGACTGGGCTGCGGACGCTGCGGATGCGGCCGATTCGAAGGCGCGGCTCCGGCTGGCCGAAATGGCTTCCAGCGTCGCGGCCTGATGCAAGGCTTCCGCATTGCCGCTGACGAACGTGCCCAGCGTAGGGTTCAGCCCGCCGTTGCGGTAGAGGTCACCGGCGAGCTGGCCTACCTGCTTCCGGGTCCTGTCCTGCTCGTGCGTCGCAGCGGTGGCCTTGGCCGTGGCCACTTCCGCCGCCATCCTGCGGTCCTGCAGTTCCACCAGGGCTTCGCCGTAGGCGTTGTTGGCCTGCAGCGACAAGGCAAACGTGGCTTGCTGGGCGCTGGTGGCGTCTGCGAGGAGGCGTTCGATGATGGCGACCTGATCCGCCGTCGCGCGTTCACTCGCCTTAGCTGTGGCGATGTCCTCCGGGGTGGGAAGCTCCGGCGACGCCGGGCGCTGGAGACTCGGAGCCTGCGGCAGCGGCGCTGCGTGGGCGGGGAGGGCCATGGTGCCGAAAAGTACGGCGGCGGTGCAGAGCACGGCGGCCTTAAGGCCGGATCCGGTCAAACCCATTCGCAGAACCTCGCACGTAGTAAGGCTGGGGGAGCGAGGTCTGGTGGCGGTACAAGGAGCCCCTCTGCCGATCACCCAGCAGTCCGAGGCTACGTGAGCGTGTGCACTTTGGCAACACTGGTCACATCAATAACATAAACAACAAGAGTGTAATTCCGGCACATCTGGTCCGGCGTGTCGGGGAATCGACTCCCTCCGCAGGGTAGATCTCTCCATGCCCGAACCGCCGTCGGGGCCGTAGCATTGGGGGCAGTATTACAGCGATGGGGGAGCTAGCCGTGGAGCCGACATGGGGCATCGAAGGTCCAGACTTTCTGGCGTGGTACGTGACGTCGGGGTTTTTGCTGGGAGTAAGTATTTTTCTGCTTCGCCTGTTCACAGGCGGTCTGCTCCCGCTCCGGCGAAAGGTTGACCCGCATTCCCTGGTTCCGCTCGATCTGGCCTACCTGAGCGGCGGCCCGCTCCACGCGGTGGCCGTCAGCCATTGGCTCTGGACTAACCCAAGCAGCGGACAATTGTCGCCGGAAGACCGGCGATTCCTGGACGCCAACTGGCAGGATCCCTTGTTTCAGGCTGTTTCCGGCGCCGCAGCGAACGCAGCGGCCACTCCTAAGTCCTGCAGCGCCGATGCCTCCGTCCAGGGGCGCCTCCACGACCGCCACGCCCGACTGGCCCGGCTCGGGCTGTTGCGCAGCCGCGGCGTCATGCTTGTCCTTCGCGTCCTGAAATGGGCCATCATCCTGCTTCTGGTTCTCGGTGTGGTGCGCGTGGTATCGGGCATGCTGAACGGCCGCGCAACCACCGACCTGGTGGGTGCAGTCATCGCAGGCCTCTTCGCCCTGTTTGTCCTGGCCCTAAAAATCCCCACCATCACGCATCCCGGTATCCAATCGCTTCGTGAACTCCGGCGGCAGAACCAGGACCTCCGGCCCGACAGGCCGGCCGGTTACTCCGGAGCCTTCCCCGCACGGGTTGCGCTGGGCGCGGCGCTTTTTGGCACTGCCGGCCTGTGGGTGGCCGCACCTGCCTACGCCGCCACCATGGGCATTCCGGCGGCCGGCGCGGGTGCCGGAGCGGGGACCTATTACGGGGACCCGGTGTCATCCTCGGGCTCATCTTCGGGCAGCGGCGGCAGCTCGTCCTGCAGCGGCGGCGGCAGCTGTGGTGGCGGCGGCTGTGGTGGCTGATGGTGGCTGACGGTGGGTTGCTATCGCCCGGCCTTGGGATCGGCTGGCGGCCGGGCCTGGCCGGACCCATCGCGCGGCTGTCAGGCCTGTCCTTTGTCGAGGCAGTGGCTGAAAATCTGCACAATCACGGCCGGGGCATCGAGGTCCCGGCACCGTTGCAAGAGCTGATCGACGGCGGTGCGACCGTCGTCGTCCATGGAATCTCACTGTCCCTGGGGTCCGCCGGCGAGGTGGACCCAGCCCGGCTGGCGCACCTGCGGAAAGCCGGAGAGGCTGTCCGTGCTCCGTTCGTCAGCGAGCACATCGCCTTCGTCCGCTCCGGCGGCCAGGTCCCGGCAGGGGCACCGCATGCCGATCTCCTTGAAGCCGGCCACCTGTTGCCCGTGCCGCGGAACAACGACTCGTTGCTGGTCCTGACAGCCAATGTGCGGCAGGCGCAGGCCGGCCTGGACGTGCCGCTCGCCCTGGAGCCCATCGCGGCACTGGCCGAATGGCCGGACAACACCATGACCGAGGGACAGTTCCTGTCCGAACTGCTGGAGCGGACAGGTGCGCTGCTGGTGCTCGATGTGGCCAATGTGTACGCCAACGCCGTAAACAACCGCCGGGATCCCTTGGAGGCCCTCCTTGAATTTCCGCTCGAACGGATTGCGTACTGCCACCTAGCCGGCGGAGCGGTGCAGGACGGCCTCTATCAGGACACACACCAGGAACCGGTACCCCGGGAAGTCTTGGAACTTGCCGCCGAACTCGCCAGGGTCACGGGGCCCCTGCCGCTGATGCTGGAGCGGGATGGCAATTTCCCGCCGGAGCAAGTCTTCTTTGCTGAGCTGGACGCTATTGCTGACGCCGCCGGTATTCCGCGCGTGACGCCGGGGGCTCAGGCCCGGGGCCTGGCCTGATGCGGGCGGAATCCAGGCTGGCGGCGGCACGTTCGGCGTTGGCCGTACGGCAGCAGGAGCTGGTGACCGCGCTGGTGGCCGACGGTCCTGTTCCCGAGGGATTTGATCCCGAACGTGTGTCGGCTGTCCGGTTGGGGCTGGCCCGGAAACGGCTGGGTGGCCTGGGGCAGCATTTTCCGGCGCTGGTGGCCGCCGTACGCGCCGATCCTGCACTATGGGACCTGTATTTCGGCTGGCACATTACGCACCAGCCCCAAGCTCGGCCTGGCTATTTTGCTGATGGTGCCGGCCTGATCGATTTTCTGGATGGGGCGGGGAACCTTCCCGCAGCTGCCACCAGGGAGGCTCTGATGCTGCGGATGGACACCGCGCCGGGAATGGATGGGGAGCGGATCCCGGCCACGTGGGTTGGGCTCCGCCGGGTACGTGTGGCGGGTGCCCGTTGGTGGGCTGCCGGAAGTCACCGCCGCTGGGTTTGGCTGAGCGGTCCCCGCTGACTAGGCGTGCTGGCGCGACTCGTGCTCCGAGTGGCTGGCGGGTTCCAGCTGGAAAGTGCAGTGCTCGGTGTCAAAGTGGGAGCCCAGACAGGTGGTGAGCTTGTCCAGGAGCTGGTCGGCGCCGCGGGCATTAAGGACGCCGTCCTCCACCACCACGTGGGCCGAAAATACCGGCACGCCGGACGTGATCGTCCAGATGTGGATGTCATGGACGTCAACCACTCCGTCAACGCTGAGGATGTGCTCGCGGATCATCTGCACCTCCACGCCTTTGGGGGTCGCCTCCAGGAGGACGTCCACCACATCGCGCAGCAGGCTCCAGGCCCGCGGCAGGATCATCAGGGCGATGAGCACGGAGGCGATGGTGTCGGCCGCCTGGTAGCCGGTGAACAGAATGACCAGCGCAGCGACGATAACGGCGACTGAGCCCAGCAGGTCGCCCAGCACTTCAAGGTAGGCGCCCCGGACGTTCAGGCTGTCCTGGTGCGCGCCTCGCAGGATCAGCAGCGAGACCAGGTTGGCTACGGCGCCCAGGATGGCGGCGAAGAGCATGATGTCGGTGTGGACATCGGGCGCGGAGCCGATCCGTCGGATGGCCTCGGTGAAGATGACCACCGAGATGACAATCAGGATCAGCGCGTTGGCCAGGGCGGCCAATACCTCGGCCCGCTGGTAGCCGTAGGTCCGCTGATCGCTCGCCGGGCGTCCCGCGATCCAGGCGGCCAGGAGTGCGATGGTCACGCCAGCCGCATCGGAGAGCATGTGGCCGGCGTCCGCCAGCAGGGCCAATGATCCGGACAGCGCCGCGCCCACAACCTGGACCACCACCACCGCCAGTGTGATGGCCAGGACGGCGATGAGCCTCTTGCGGTGGCGGCCTGTCGCCGTGATCCCGTGTGTGTGGCTGTGGTCGTGTCCCATGCCTATAAGGCTAGTCCCAGCCGAGCTCGTGCAGCCGCCTGTCGTCGATGCCGAAGTGGTGGGCTATCTCGTGGACCACCGTCACAGCCACTTCCTGGATCACCTCGTCGCGGGACCCGCAGATGTCCAGGATGGGCTGGCGGAAAATGGTGATCCGGTCCGGCAACGAACCGGCATCCCACCATGAATCCCGCTCCGTCAAGGGAACACCCTCATAGAGACCCAGCAGAACGGTCTCCGGGTCCTCGCCCGGGCCGGGCACGTAGTCGTCCTCGACAAACACCGCCACGTTGTCCATGGCCGCCGCAAGCTTGGCGGGGATCAGGCCCAGGGCATCCGTGACGGCGGCTTCGAAATCGTCAGCGGACATCTCAAACGGACTCGGCTCTTGCGGGCCGTCCGGGATGATGGGCAGTCCGGGCGGCAGGTTGGCGGGCATAAGCAGACTCTAGTCCGCAGCCGGGTTGGCGCGCATACTGAAACCCGTCCTTGACTGCCTAGTGAGGAGCCGGATGTCTATCCGCCATCGCATTTTTGCCGCCGCCTATGACAGGCTGTCGGCCCCTCTGGAGCGCCGGGAGCTCGCTCCGCGCCGGGCGCGGCTGCTCTCCGGGCTGACGGGAACTGTGGTGGACGTCGGTTCAGGCACCGGGGCCAACCTGCGGCACTTCCGTCAGGCCGAGCGGGTAATCCTCGTGGAACCGGACCGCTACATGCGGGCCAGATTGAGCTCCCGACTCGGGGAGTCATTGGTTCCGGTGGAGGTTTCCGACGCCGATGCGGAGCACCTGCCGCTGCCGGACGGCGCTGCGGACGCCGTCGTGTTCACCCTGGTGCTGTGCTCGGTGCCGGATCAGCGGCTTGCCCTGTTGGAGGCCCGCAGGGTGCTCAAACCCGGCGGGACCCTCGCGGTGCTGGAACATGTCCGCGGGCAGGGCCGTGCGGGCCGCTGGCAGGACAGGCTGGACGGTCTTTGGGGCCGATGTGTGGCGCCGGGTTGCCACCTCAACCGGAACACGGTGGCATCCATCGGCGAGGCCGGGTTCGAATTCACGGAAGTCAGCAGGTTTGAGGCTCCGGCGGTTGCCCTGGCCACGCCGATTATCGCGGGTACGGCAGTGCCGCGGCCGGCGGTTCGCTGAGCCGCTTACCGGGACCTGCGGCGCGTCAGGCCCACGCCCACCAGGCAGACCACCCCGCCCACGAGGCCCAGCACGGCGGGGACTTCGCTGAGGAGCAGCCACGAGATCAGGATGGTGGTGCCCGGCACCAGGTATGTGGTGGCCGCCAGCTTTCCGGCGTCAATCAGGGACAGTGCGTAGGCCCAGGTGGTGAAGGCGATGGCAGTGGGGAAGATGCCCAGGTACACCAGGCCCAGTGTTGCCGGCAGCGGTGCCGACTGCAGCTCGGACACCAGCTGGCCGCTGAAGGGCAGGCAACAGACTGCCCCCACCATGATGCCGAACCAGGTGGCCTGGCCCGCCGGGAACTTCCGCAACACCGGCTTCTGGATGATGACGCTGACGGCGGCGAGTACGGCGGCAAGGAGGCAGAGCAGCACGCCCGCCACATCCGCCGTCGAACGTTCCCCGGAACCTGAGCCGGATCCGAGCGCGATCAGCGCAACTCCGCCGAACGCCACCAGGCTCCCGATAATCAGCCAGCGCGGGAAGCCCTCCTTCAGGAAGAATCCGGCCATGATGGCGATCAGGATGGGGTTGACGTTGATCAGCAAGGCGGCGGTCCCGGCGTCCAGCAGGTGTTCCGCGGCGTTGAGGGCCACATTGTAGCCGCCGAACCACATCACGCCGTACCCCAGGATGGGCCACCATTCGCGGCCTCGGGGCAGCACCTTGCTTTTGGCCAGCTGCGGCAGCACCAGTGCGCCGAGTACGACGGCGGCAACCGCCAGCCTGCCCAGGGTCAGGGAACCGGGGGAGAAGGTGGGGCCGATGGCCCGGATCCCCACGAATGCCGAAGCCCAGAGCACCACGGTGACCACCACGGCAGCGACGCCGAGGGCGTTTGTACGGGCCGGTGGTGGGCGAAGCGCCGCCGTGGTTGCTGCGCTGGAAGGTGTGCTTGAAACCATGCTGCCAATCTATCCCCGCGGCATCGGCGGCAGCTGGCGGGAATCGGTCACGTCTAGTCGAGTTTCTGCCAATCCCGGGCCGACCACTCCAACAGGCGCTCCAGGGGCCAGGTGGTAACGATGCGCTCCGCGGGAACGTTGTTGTGCGCGGCGCGGGCGGCCCCGTGCTGGAGGAAGTCGAGCTGGCCCGGAGCGTGGGCGTCGCTGTCGATCGAGAACAGGCAGCCGGCGTCGAGGGCCAGCTGGATCAGGTCGTCCGGTGGGTCCTGCCGCTCGGGGCGGGAGTTGATCTCGACCGCCACGTTGTATTCCGCGCACGCCGCGAATACCTCCCGGGCGTCGAAGTCCGATTGCGGCCGCGTGCCACGGGAGCCCTCCACCAGGCGGCCGGTGCAGTGGCCGAGCACATTGGTCTGGGGGTTCTGGATGCCCTGGAGCATCCGCTGGGTCATGGTGGGGCGGTCCGCCCGAAGCTTCGAATGGACGCTTGCCACCACAATATCCAGCCGGTCCAGCATGTCCGGCGACTGGTCCAGTTCGCCGGTTTCCAGGATGTCCACCTCGATGCCGGTCAGGAGCCGGAATCCGTCCTCTTTGCCGTCAACTGCGGAGGCGGCGTTGATGGCGGCCACAACGTCGAGCTGTTCGGTGAGGCGCTCGGCGCTGAGCCCGTTGGCGATGGTCAGGTTGGGGGAGTGGTCCGTCAGTGCAAGGTATTCGCGGCCCAGGAGGCGGGCGGCGTCTGCCATGAGCTGGATGGGGGAGCCGCCGTCGGACCAGTCGCTGTGGCTGTGGAGGTCCCCGCGGAGTGCTGCGTGGAGCTCGGCCCCACCGTCCACCAGGGGTGCCACGCCGCGCTGGCGCAGGTCCTCAAGGTACTCGGGCACCTCGCCGTCCACGGCCTGCAGGACCACTTGGTATGTCCTGTCGCCGATGCCCTTCATGCTCTTGAGCCTGCCGTCCCGGGCCCTGGCTGCCACCTCGGAAGGGTCAAGCCCGGCGATGATCCCGGCCGCCTTCCGGAAGGCCTGGACCTTGAAGGTGGCAGCGCGTTCCCGTTCCAACCAGAAAGCAATTTCATTGAGTGCGGCGACGGCATCCATCTGTCCATCTTCGCCTGTTCCGGCCGCTTGGGTCAGGTCTCTCTGGGCCGATTTTGAGATATTCCCGCCGAGGCCCTATAGTTTTAGAGTCCAGTTCGGAGCAACTGCAAAACGAAAAGACTGAGGGCCTCGGCTCGAAGCCTTTTATTTTGTGCCGAACGGGTTCTGGCCCCCATCGTCTAGCGGCCTAGGACACCGCCCTTTCACGGCGGCGGCACGGGTTCGAATCCCGTTGGGGGTACGCAAGGAACTGGTCTGGCAGGCTGAAAACGTCTGGTAAGCTGGAAGTCTTGAAAAAAGCGGTAGCGATGCCGCGAAGCAAGAAAATCAAGGCCCTGTAGCGCAGTTGGTTAGCGCGCCGCCCTGTCACGGCGGAGGTCGCGGGTTCAAGTCCCGTCAGGGTCGCTCTGATTGCCAGAAGAAATTCCGGCGGTCAAGGTGACGTGTCACCTAGGCTCTGTAGCTCAGTTGGTAGAGCGTTCGACTGAAAATCGAAAGGTCACCGGATCGACGCCGGTCGGAGCCACCACTGGGAAGCATCAGTTCTTCGGAACTGGTGCTTTTCTTCTTTAACCCGGCACCCACCTGGGCAACCCACCCTCCCGCCCTTCTCCTCCTTCTCCTCCCTCCCCTTTCACCCCACCTTCGGATTTTTTGTCCAGATAATCACCGATTTTCGCGCTTTTCAGGGCAATAAGTGGACAAAAACTCAGCACTGGGGCGGGGCGGGCTCTTGTGCGAGGAGGCGGACTCTCCCGCAGATTCCGACGCCGGAACTCACGTTAGAGATAGGGTTGGGAGCAACAGAAGGGGGAGTGCCTGATGGAATACCAGAACCCACAACCCGATGCGGGCGTCGAGCGCCAGCTTGCTACCAGCCACCATGCCACCAGCCAGGCGTCCATGCCCGGGCATGGACGCACCGTGATCGCTGAGACCGCCGTGGCAAAAGTTGCCGGCATCGCTGCCCGTGCCGTGCCCGGCGTCTATTCTTTGGGCTCGACCCCGTCCCGGGCGCTGGGAGCCATCCGGGACGCCGTCGGCAGTTCGGACCATGCTGCCGGTGTCCGCGCCGAGGTCGGCGAGACGCAGGTGGCGGTGGACATCAGTCTGGTGGCCTCCTACGGCACGCCCCTGCATTCCCTGGCCAATCAGGTCAGATCAGCCGTTTACCGCGCGGTCGAGGAACTCGTCGGCCTGCAGGTCATTGAAGTGAACGTCGAAATAACCGATGTCTATGTGGCGCCGCCGGTGAAGGCCGGAGCCCCTGCCGTCGCCGTCGTCGAGAGGGAGGCACTGCTGTGAATCTGACCGTTGTGGGGATCGCCATGGGCGCCTTCGTAGCGTTTATGTCCTTCCAGTTCGGGCTGTGGGGCTTCCTGGTCTCGCTCCTCTTTATGGCCGTCGGCGCCCTCCTGGGCCGCGCAGCGGAAGGGAAACTTGACCTGCGCGGCGTCCTGGATGCCATCACCGGCCGGCGCTCCTCGTCATGACGTCAGCGGCACCCTTCGCGGGGCAGGTCCTGAGCGGACACAACCGCATCAGCACGCAGGCCTTGACCAGCCTTGCCAGGACGGCGGCCGCGGAAGCCCTCGGTGTGGAGCCCCACGACGTCCGGGCGGACTGGGCGGACGACGACGGCCTGCTGGCTTTGTCTCTGGTGTCACCGATCAGGATCCCGCCGCTGGCTACCGTGCTCAGGGATGCCGGCCGGGTCACCGCGTTCGGCGGTTCCATTTGGGACCGGACGGTCGCTGCTAAATCCAGGATCCTTTCGACGGTTACAGCCCTCAGCGGCGCCCGTCTCAGCAGGGTGGACATCCGCATCAGCGGCGTGAAGCCGATCGAGGGAGGCAGGGTCCAGTGAGCGGTGGATCAGTTGACCAGGACTTGGCGGATTCGAGGCAAGCAAGCCGCGCCCGGACTGACCGGCAACCCGACATGCGCAGGGTGGTCTACCGGGAAACCCATTCCTCGCGGGCAGCAGTGGCAACGCTGGCAGCCGTCCTGGTGATGGGGCTGGCCGGCTACGGTCTTCTCGAATCGGCCGTGCACGCCATCGGACAGCCGGCTTGGCTGATTGAACCGCAACTGGCGGCGGAGCGCATCGTTGCACTTCCGGTGGGCATCCCGCCGTTGCTGCTCGGTGCCAGCGGCGCCGTAGTAGCCATGGTCGGACTGTTTTTCCTGCTCAACGCCATCCTGCCGGGAAGACGCGCCCGGCACGTGCTGAACGGTACCGGAAGCTCGTCCGCAGTGGTGGTCGACGACGAGGTGATCGCCTCCGCCCTGGCGCGCAGCGCGCGGCTCGCCGCCAATGTCACCCCGGAACAGGTCATGGTAGTGGTGTCACGGCGGCAGGTCATCGTGAACGTGCGCCCCACCTCAGGGGTTCCAGTGGCCGAAGCGGCGGTGCTGTCCGCGGTCCAGAACGAGCTCAGCGGGATGTCTCTGGTCCCGTTGCCTGACGTCCGCGTCAACATTTCCACCGTAGGAGTGATTGGAGCATGACGTCCACACCCTCACTCCTCAACAGGATCCTGCTGGGCATCCTCGGACTCAAGCTGCTCGCCGTAGGCGTCCTGCTCGTCCTGCTGGCCACGGTTCCACCAGTCGGCACTTGGTGGCATGACTGGTCCGGATCGGTCTGGCGCAGCGTCAACCAGTCCTTCGATAACACCCGCATTCCGGGACGGCCGGAAAGCTGGCTCTGGATTGTGATGGCCCTTGCCCTGGTGATTCTGATCGGGCTCATGGTTGCCTGGATCGCGCAGCAGGGCAAAGGCCGGAGCAACCTGCTGGTGGCCGAGTACGATCCCGGGACTGTGGCCGGAGACGTGCGGATCAGCGGGGGAGTGGCCGAACAGGCGTTGAAGCACGCCTTGGCGGAACGGCCCGATCTGGCGGGTGCCACGGTGGCAACTTACGATGTCAAGGGCAGCCCGGCCTTGAAAATCCGGCTCCAGCCGCGCCAGGGCGTGGCGCCGCACCTCCTGGCGGCCGAGGTCTCTGCCCTCGTGGATGCCTTGGACCAGGTGGTGGGAAAGCCGACGCCTGTCCTGATCCACATCGGTGCCGGGGCCAGGACACGGTTCAGCCGGGCCGAACGCGTCCGTTAGTGTGATGCGGGGGACATCTGATCGTGCCGATGCCGGCGGACATCGCCTGGCAAAGGGCCACCACCACTGTCCGGATGGAATGACCGGGGAATCTAGGAGAACACCATGAGCGAGCAAGTAACTGGCAGCGGAGCAGCAAACGAAGGCGTCGAAAGCGCGGCAGAAAAGGCCAAGGAGTTCGCTGGCGAGGCTGCAGAGAGCGTGAAGGAATTCGCTGGCGAGGCTGCGGAAAACGTGAAGGAATTCTTCGACGGTGACGTGGCTGAGAACGCCAAGGAACTCGCCGGTGACGTGGCCGAAAACGCCAAGGAACTTGCTGGCGACGTTACTGAAAACGCCAAGGAACTCACTGGCAATGTGACTGAGAATGTGAAGGGCTTTGGCGCTAAGATCGCCGGGCTGTTCAAGGGCGGCAAGTAGCGTGTAGCCCTTGCCTGGAAAGACGCCGCGCTCCTTTGGGAGCGCGGCGTCTTTTGATGTTCCGGCAGCGGTGCGTCCCGGGTCAGACGGCCAGCAGGTAAACCGTGCAATTGGGCGGCACGGATGATGCTGCCTGTGCAGCAACATCCGAAGCGCTGGAAAGTGCCACGGCATACCCGTGAGGAACAGGGACCGGGGCCGGTCCCAGGTTGCTCAGTACCAGGACGTCCCGGTTGTGGAAGGCCAGCACACCACGCGTGGGCTGATGGACATCAGCCCACTGGAACGTTCCGGATCCAATGCCGTGGTCGGCGCGAAGCGCCAGCGCGGAGCGGTAGAGCTCCAGTGTGGAACCTTCGACGCCCTCCTGCCGGTCTGCAGCATATTCGCCAAAAATTTCGGGCTGAGGAAGCCACGGGGCCGCGGGCATGCCGTGATCTTCGCCGCCGGTGGAGGTGCCGCCGTCGTTCTGTGCCCCGCCGGTGAACGTGGCTGCGAAGCCGAAACCGGGCTCATCCGCTTTCCACGGGAGAGGTACGCGGCAGCCGTCCCGGCCGATTTCCGCGCCGTTGGTCCGGAAGAAGGTGGGATCCTGGCGGCTCCCATCCGGCAGGGTGGTGTGCTCCGGAAGTCCCAGTTCCTCTCCCTGATAGACGTAGGCAGAGCCGGGGAGCGCAAAGGAAACCAGGCTGGCAGCGCGGGCGCGCGCCAGTCCGAGGGCTTCGTCCGGCTGCTCGTCCCCGGCCCCGACGCCCTTGGGAAAGATGGTGGGATCCTTCAGCCCGAACCTGGTGGTGTGGCGGACGGTGTCGTGGTTGCTGACGACCCAGGTGGACGGCGCCCCCACGGAAGCGGCCGCCTCCAGGGATGACTCGATGGCTTCGGCCATGCGCTCCGCATCCCAGCCAGCCAGTAGGAAATCGAAGTTGAAGGCCTGTTGCATCTCATCCTTGCGGATATACCGGGCCAGCCGTTCCGCCGGTTCCACCCAAGCCTCGGCAACCAGCATGCGGTTGCCGTCATAAGAGGCAAGCACGCGGTTCCAGTCGCGGTAGATGTCATGGACACCGTCCTGGTCAAAGAACGGCGACGGCGGATACTGCGGCGACACAGCACGGTGGGGCTCCTGCGCGTCAGTGTGCGCGCCGGGGGCGTCACCGGGCGGCATGTGATGAGATTCCCGGGCTGCGTCGGAAGCGCCTTCCACCATGGCCGCCACGCCTTCCCAATCGGGAAGGCCCTCTTCCTTGACCATGCCGTGGGCGACGTCCACGCGGAAACCGTCCACCCCGCGGTCCAGCCAGAAGCGCATCACGGAGCGCATCTCCTCCTGCACCTCTGCGTTGGTCCAGTTCAGATCCGGCTGTTTGGTGTCGAAAAGGTGAAGGTACCAGTCGCCAGGGGTGCCGTCGGCTTCTGTGACCCGGCTCCAGGCGGGGCCGCCGAAGATCGACCTCCAGTTGTTCGGTGCCAGGCTCCCGTCGCCGGAACCGGGGACCTCGTCCTTGCCTGGGCGGAACATGTAGCGGTCCCGCTGCCTGGATCCGGGTGGGGATGCCAGGGCCTCGATGAACCAGACGTGCTCGTCCGACGTGTGGTTCGGGACCAAGTCAACAATGACTTTGAGTCCCAGGCCGTGAGCATTCTGCAACATTGCGTCAAAGTCCGCCAAGGTCCCGAAAAGGGGGGCCACTTCACGGTAGTTGGCAACGTCGTAGCCGGCGTCCGCCTGGGGCGACTTGTAGAACGGAGAAAGCCACACGGCGTCAACGCCCAGGCGCTGCAGATAAGGCAAACGCGCCGTAACTCCGGGGAGATCACCGATCCCGTCACCGTTGCTATCCGCGAAGGAACGTGGGTAGACCTGGTACACCACAGCGCTGGCCCACCATGCCGTGATGCCGGAACCGGGGGTGGGAACGGGTGTGGGGAGCATTTGGTTCCTCTCGTGTAACGTTTTGATGTAAACGCTTGCATTTCTCACCGCAACGTTACTAGTGTGATGGTCACCACATCAAGCGCACCTACTATTTACTTGTCACTCAGCGAGGAGCCTCAAGCAATGAAATCCCGTAACTTCTTACTCCCGGCAGCAACAGCCGGCATCCTGGCCCTGACGCTCTCCGCCTGTGGTGGCGGCGGCGGCGGGACCACCGGCGGCGGAGGCACCGATGCCGACGCCAACCTGGACGGCCGCGGGCCCATCACTTACGTACAGGGCAAGGACAACAGTAACGTTGTCCGCCCTCTGATCGAGAAGTGGAACGCCGCCCACCCCAACGAGAAGGTCACGTTCAAAGAGCAGACCGAAAGCGCGGACCAGCAGCACGACGACCTGGTCCAGAACTTCCAGGCGAAGAACGTCAACTACGACGTCATGAGCGTTGACCTCGTGTGGACCGCTGAGTTCGCTGCCAAGGGTTGGCTTCAGCCGCTCAAGGACAAGATGGCAGTCAAGACGGACGATGTCCTGAAGCCCGTCGTGGACGGTGCCTCCTACAAGGGCACCCTGTACACGGCTCCACAGAGCTCCGACGGCGGCATGCTCTACTACCGCAAGGACCTCGTACCCACCCCGCCGAAGACGTGGGACGAGATGATGAGCATGTGCTCCATCGCTAAAGCCAACAACATCGGCTGTTTCGCTGGCCAATACGCACAGTATGAAGGCCTCACGGTGAACGCTTCCGAGGCCATCAACTCCGCCGGCGGATCCGTTCTGGACAAGGACGGCAAGCCCAGCCTGAACACAGCGGGTGCCAAGGCGGGCCTAGAAAATCTTGCCAAGGCCTATGCGGACGGAAACATTCCGAAGGAAGCCATCACGTACAAGGAAGAGCTGGGCCGCCAGGCATTCCAGGAGGGCAAGCTGCTGTTCCACCGCAACTGGCCCTACGTCTACAACCTGGCCACCACTGAAGCTTCCTCCACCGTCAAGGACAAGCTCGGCCTGGCTCCACTGCCCGGCAAGTCCGGCCCCGGTGCTTCCTCCCTCGGCGGCCACAATGTCGGTGTGAGCGTCTACTCGAAGAACAAGGCCACGGCGCTTGATTTCCTGAAGTTCATCATGTCCGAGGAAACCCAGAAGTTCTACGCCACGCAGGGGTCGCTCGCTCCGGTCCTCACCCGGCTCTACGAAGACAAGGAACTCGTGGCCAAGCTTCCGTACCTGCCTGTACTGAAGACGTCTATCGAAAATGCTGTGCCGCGCCCCGTTACGCCGTTCTATCCAGCTGTAACCAAGGCCATTCAGGAAAACGCCTACGCGGCCATCAAGGGTGAGAAGCCCGTGGAGCAGGCGCTGTCTGACATGCAGAAGTCCATCGAGTCTGCTGGCGCAGGATCGTAGCTCAGCCATGGCAACCGAAGTAGGCCCGACGCCGGTCAAGTCACCGGCGTCGGGCGGGACCCCAATCCACCACGCACCCAAGGGTGTAGGCGAGGACAACAGGATCGCAAGCCAGGGCCGGTGGGCTTCCTGGCTCCTGGCCCCCACCATCATCGCCCTCGGCATCGTGATCGTATACCCGATCATCAGCGCCATCGTGATGTCCTTCCAGAAGGATGCTGGCCTTGATCCCCTCACGGGACTCTTCACGGCCGGCGGCCCGGCAGGCATCCAGAACTACGTCAACTGGCTGGCCCAGCAGTGCGCGGCCCCGGGCGGCGGAACACTCTCATGCCCGCAGGGAACGCTTGGCTCACAGTTCTGGTCGGCCACAGCCACCACGTTTTTCTTCACGATCGTCACCGTAACGCTGGAAACGGTGCTGGGCTTCTGGATGGCAATCATCATGGCCCGGACCTTCAAGGGCCGCAGCGCGGTGCGCGCCGCCGTGCTGGTCCCCTGGGCCATCCCCACCGCCGTGACGGCCAAGCTGTGGTTCTTCATCTTCGCTTTTGAGGGCATCGCGAACAAGCTGTTCAACACCACGATTCTGTGGACAGGCAGCGAATGGCCAGCCAAGTGGGCAGTCATCATCGCCGACGTTTGGAAGACCACCCCCTTCATGGCCCTGCTGATCCTGGCCGGCCTGCAGATGATCCCGGCCGATGTCTACGAGGCGGCAAAGGTGGACGGTGCCTCTGCATGGCAGCGGTTCCGAATGATCACCCTGCCACTGGTGAAGCCGGCACTCATGGTTGCTGTCCTCTTCCGCACCCTGGATGCCCTGCGTATGTTCGACCTTCCGTACATCCTCACGGGGGGCGCCAACAACACCACCACGCTGTCCATCCTGGTGATCAACCAGATCAGGCAAGGGTTCAACGCGGCCGCCGCATTGTCCACCATCACCTTCATCATCATCTTCCTTGTCGCCTTCATCTTCGTCCGGTTCCTCGGGGCGAACGTCGTGGAGCAGCAGACCGGCACGGGTAAGGGTAAGAAATGACCACTGCAACGACCGCCCTCCGCGCCGAGCAGGACAGGGGCCGCAAGACTGCCCAGAACCGGGAGAAATGGGCGCAAGGGCGGACCTATATCAGCGCCGCGGTCATCCTGATCTGGTGCCTCGCTCCCGCTTACTGGATGGTGGTGACGGCCTTCAGGGAAGTCGCCTACACTTACGACACCTCGATTCTGCCCACGCATGTCACGCTAGATAACTTCAACACGGCATTCGATACTTCATTCGGCAACCGCTTCGGCCAGGCGTTGCTGAACAGTGTGTTCATCGGGCTTGTGGTCACCCTCATCTCGCTGGTGATCGGCGTCTTTGCGGCGTACGCGCTGGCACGGCTGAACTTCCGGGGCAAGTTCCTAGTACTGGGCTTCATCCTGGGGGCATCCATGTTCCCCGGCGTCGCCCTCATCACCCCGCTGTTTCAGCTGTTCACAAACATCGGCTGGATCGGCACCTACCAGGCACTGATCATTCCGAATATCTCGTTTGTACTGCCGCTGACCGTTTACACGATGACGTCCTTCTTCCGCGAAATGCCGTGGGAACTCGAGGAGTCAGCACGCGTGGACGGCTGCACCCAGGGGCAGGCTTTCCGGAAGGTGATCATGCCGCTCGCGGCGCCGGCCATCTTTACCACGGCGATTTTGGCATTCATCTCCTCCTGGAACGAATTCCTTATCGCGAGCCAGCTCTCCAATGACAAGACGCAGCCCGTCACAGTGGCAATTGCGAACTTCGCCGGCGCCCAGCCGATGCAGATTCCTTACACCGCCATCATGGCCGCCGGAACCATCGTCACCATTCCGCTGGTGATCCTGGTACTCGTCTTCCAGCGCAAAATCGTCGCGGGCCTCACCGCCGGTGCAGTCAAGTGACGGTGGAGCTGTGAGCCAGAAGTCCAACCTCGGCAATGTGCGGCGCGAAAACCGCCGGGTCCGCTCCGGTGAGGACTTCGACATCATCATCGGATTCCTCGGCTTCTGGGCGGTGGTGCTCCTGGTGGTCACCGTCTGGATGGAGGTGACGGCGCAGCCGGCCCTCGGCTGGGCACTGGGGCTGCTGGCCATGTTGCTGGCGCTCTACGGGATGATCAGGCTGCGCAGGCGCCTTCCCCAGAGGACGGCGACCCGCCGAGGCTGACGGCTGGTCCGTCATATGCGGTGCCCCGATGCGCGCGAGGTGGGGCAATTCCCTAGTGAGCCATTAGGCTTCTGCGGACAGTCTAAAAGGGGAAATGGTGGCACGGACAACTGAGAGGTCTCAACGAGGCGGCCACAGCGGCGTCAGCATTGAGGACGTGGCGGCAGCCGCAGGCGTATCCACTGCCACCGTTTCCCGGGCCGTGCGCGGGTTGCCCAGGGTTTCGCCCGCCACCCGGGAGAAGATCCTCGAGGTGGCTGGTGCCCTGGGTTATGTGGCGTCATCGTCGGCGTCAGGACTGGCCACCGGCCGCACCAAGACCATTGGCGTCCTGGCACCGTTCGTGAGCCGCTGGTTCTTCTCCAAGGCCATTGAGGGCGCGGACCGCGAACTTCACGCCCGCCACTACAACCTTTCCCTCTTCAACCTGGGCGGACACGGCAGCAACCGCGAACGCCTCTTCAGTAAAACCATGGTGTACAAACAGATTGACGCCCTGCTTGTCCTTTGTATGGCCCTCAGCCCCGACGAGCTGGACCACCTCCAGAAGATTGATATCCCGTTGATCGTGGTGGGCGGCCATGTGGAGGAGTGTGCGTACATCGGCATCGATGACTACGCCGCCTCGTCCACAGCCGTCCGGCATCTGATCGACCTCGGACACCGGGACATTGCCCTCCTGCATGGCGACGACGAAACGGACCTTAACTTCGACGTTCCCCGCGTGCGGATCCTGGCTTTCAAGGACGTCATGGCAGGAGCAGGGCTGCCCACCCGCCCCGAGTGGGACGAATGGGGCGACTTCACGGTCCGCAGCGGACAGGAGGCATTCCGGCGCCTCTGGGCCCGGCCGGGCCCCAAGCCAACAGCCATCTTCTGCGCCTCCGACGAAATGGCCATGGGCGTCATCTTCGAAGCCGCACGCGTGGGCGTACGGGTCCCTGAGGACCTCTCGGTGGTGGGGATCGATGACCACGATTTCGCCGACGCGATGGGCCTGACCACAGTGGGACAGCGGCCCGATGAACAGGCCGAGCTGGCCACCAAGATGCTCCTCGATGAACTGGACGGCACGGTCGGGGCGGTCCGGTCCGCCGTCGCGCCCCACCAGCTCATCATCAGGCGTACGACGGCGCCGCCTCCTTCCTGAGGAGGCGTGGCGGGGCATCCCAGCCAGGAAGCCGTGGTCAGGAAGCCGCTGTCGCGACGCCGCTGTCGCGACGTGGCGCTCAGGACGCGGCGGTCAGGACGCGCGGGCGAGCTGCCGGATGGGAATCCAGCGGGAAGCCAGCCGGCGGTAGGCCGCCGCCGCGCCCGTCATGTCGCCGTCCGCCAGGCATTCGATGCCCAGCCGGATGTCCATGGGCGACTCGTCCGGGTAGACCTTGTCCGCCACGGCGCCGTAGTCGAGTTCCACCATGGAATTGACGTGGAACAGCGCCAGCCATTCGGTCAGCTGGGCGAGGTCGTCCAGCATGTCCAGGTCCGGGGCGGCCAATGCCAGGTGCGCCACGGCGTATCGTGCCCGCTCCATGGCTTCGGTGATGGGAGCCCACACCCTGACGGTGAGGATGCGCCCGCCCGATTCCACCACGTCCTTATGGTCGCTTTCCGTAAACAGCGAGAACCAGCTGAAGGGGATGCCCCAGGTGGAGGCGCGGGTATGCACGCGGATGGCGCCGTCTCGGGCTTTGACCTGGTCAATCCGTTCCTGGTGCTTGTCCCGCTGCTCTTCCGGAATCAGCATTTCGGCCAACGGGCCGTGGATGCCTTCCATGAGGGCATTGGCGGCGAGGCCGGCGCGCAGGACCAGCTGGCTGGGGCAGTACAGCAGGACGCGCCCGGTCCCAGCGTCGTGCCCAGCGACCCCAGTGTCAGGCTCAGTGCCGGAACCGGAGCCGGTCCCTGCACTCAAACCGGCCTCGGCACCCGGGCTGGCGGCAGCACCGGGGCCCGCGGCAGCACCGGCGTCGGACATTCCTGCCTGCGGGGTCCGCCCGGGCGGTACTCCGGGAATGCTGGTGACCCGGACCAGGTCCGTCCGCCCGGTGGGGAAGGGGTCCCCGCCCGAGCGGGTGATCCGGCCCAGCGAGGCCAGCAGTTCGGCGTTTTCGACGGCGGCCCGGGAGGCCGTGCGGGCACCGGCGGTCCGGATGGCGTTCCGCTGTCCTTCCGGGAAGGCGTCCAGCGGTTCGTAGACGCGCAGGGTGGAGGAGAATGGCAGGCCGGCCTGCCCCCGGTAGAGGTTGCCCGTCATTACAGTCTCCCTTCCTGGGCCCCGGCTGCAGCCATCAGTCCGCCAGGTCCACCAGAACGGGGGCGTGGTCCGAGGCGCCCTTGCCCTTGCGTTCCTCGCGGTCGATCGATGCGCCCGTGACGCGGGCCGCCAACGCGGGGGAGCCAAGGACAAAGTCGATGCGCATCCCCTCCTTTTTGGGGAAGCGCAGCTGGGTGTAATCCCAGTAGGTGTACACGCCGGGACCGGGCGTGTACTGGCGTGCCACGTCGGTGAAGCCGACTTCTGCAAACGCGTGGAAAGCCGCGCGCTCCGGCGGGCTGGCGTGGGTATAGCCCTGGGACAGGAAAAGGTCGATGTCCCAGACGTCCTCATCCAGGGGCGCGATGTTCCAGTCGCCCATCAGGGCAACCTGGGCGTCCGGGTTCGCGGTGACCAGGCCCTGGGCGTGGTCCTTGAGGGATGCGAGCCATTTGAGCTTGTACGGCATGTGTTCGTCGTCCAGGGAGCGGCCGTTGGGCACGTAGAGGCTCCAGACCCGGACGCCGCCGCACGTGGCAGCCATGGCGCGGGCCTCCTGGACGGGGTCCTTGCCGGCCTTCCCGAACGGGGGCTGGTCCAGGAACGTGCGCTCCACGTCTTCAAGGCCAACCCGGGACGCGATGGCCACGCCGTTCCACTGGCTCACACCGAAGTGGGCCACCTCGTAGCCCATGCGTTCGAACAGCTCCCACGGGAAGTTTTCGTCCTTGCATTTGGTCTCCTGGATGGCCAGGACGTCGCAATCGCTGCGCTGCAGCCAGGCCTCCACACGGTCGGCGCGGGCACGGAGGGAGTTCACATTCCAGGTAGCAATCTTCACAGTCCCTAACTTACCGAACTTGTTGCCCGGAGGCGTTGCCGCGGCCGGGAAAGCCCGCGCAGGCCGTTGTCCACCCGCTGCCGGGGGAGTCTGGAATTTAGTAGGAAGTCCGAGTATATTCGCTTTCAGAGATGAGTTGGATCACATGCGAAGGAGCATTGCATCATGGTGCGCGAACTATCCCATTATGTGGACGGCCAACGGGTGGCGGGGACATCCGGCCGCTTCAGTGACGTTTTTGACCCCTGCACGGGCCAGGTCCAGGCGCGCCTGCCCCTGGCCAGCGGGGAGGAGGTCCGGAATGTGGTGGCAGCCGCGGAGAAGGCGCAGGTCCAGTGGGGCGCCATGAACCCGCAGCGCCGCGGCCGGATCCTGCTTAAATTCGTTGACCTCGTCAACGAGAACATGGATGAACTAGCCACGCTGCTGTCCTCTGAACACGGGAAGACGTTCGCCGATTCCAAGGGCGATATCCAGCGCGGCATTGAAGTGGTGGAGTTCGCAGCGGGCGCCCCGCACTTGCTCAAAGGCGAGTTCTCCGACGACGCCGGTGCAGGCATCGACGTCCACTCGCTTCGCCAGCCCCTTGGGGTGGTCGCAGGCATCACTCCGTTCAACTTCCCGGCCATGATCCCCCTGTGGAAGTCCGGCCCTGCCCTCGCCGCCGGCAACGCCTTCATCCTCAAGCCCTCCGAACGGGACCCCTCGGTTCCGTTGCGCCTGGCCGAACTGTTCACCGAGGCCGGGTTGCCGGACGGGGTGTTCAACGTGGTCAACGGGGATAAGGAAGCCGTTGACGCGTTGCTGGAAGATCCCCGCGTAAAGGCCATCGGCTTTGTGGGTTCAACACCCATCGCACAGTACATCTACGCCACCGCTGCCGCCCACGGGAAGCGCGCCCAATGCTTCGGCGGGGCCAAGAACCACATGGTGATCATGCCGGACGCGGACCTGGACATGGCCGCCGACGCCCTGATCGGCGCCGGCTTCGGCTCCGCCGGCGAGCGCTGCATGGCCATTTCCGTGGCCGTCCCGGTGGGGGAGAAGACCGCGGACGCGCTGGTATCCAAGCTGACCGAGCGCGTCAAACACCTCAGGGTGGGCCACAGCCTGGACAAGGACTCGGACTTCGGGCCCGTGGTGGCGGCGAGTGCCAAGGAACGGATCGAGGGCTACATCCAGTCCGGCGTGGACGAGGGTGCCACCCTGCTGGCCGATGGTCGCGGCCTCACGGTGGAAGGATACGACGACGGCTTCTGGGTTGGACCCACGCTCTTCGACCACGTCACCAAGGGCATGAAGATCTACCAGGAGGAAATCTTCGGACCCGTCCTCAGCGTGCTCCGCGCCGCCGATTACGACGAAGCCCTCCGGCTATGCTCCGAGCATGAATTCGGGAACGGCGTGGCCATCTTCACCCGCGACGGCGACGCCGCCCGCGACTTCGCCAGCCGGGTGGAGGTGGGAATGGTTGGCATCAACGTGCCCATTCCGGTTCCCATCGCCTACTACACGTTTGGCGGATGGAAAGCGTCCGGTTTCGGCGACCTGAACCAGCACGGCGCTGATGCGTTCCGTTTCTACACCAAGACCAAAACGGTCACCACGCGCTGGCCGTCCGGGATCCGCCAGGGCGCCAGCTTCATCATGCCGGAAGGCAGCTGATGACCGGTCTCCCGCCGGAAACAGGCAGTGCGGAAACAGGCAGTGCGGAAGCAGGCACCGCGGAGGCAAGCGTCGGGGAAGCCAGTACCGCCGAGGTGCTCTTCGGACGCCGCGGCCACCTGGGCATCATCACGCTCAACCGGCCCAAGGCCGTCAACGCCCTGAACGCCGGCATGGTGGACGCCATGCTGGGGCAGCTCACGGCCTGGGCGGACGACGACGGTGTGGGCACCGTCCTGGTGCAAGGCGCCGGCGAGCGTGGCCTCTGCGCCGGGGGCGACATTGTGGCGATCTACCGGGACATCCTTGGCGGCGGGACGGAAACGGCTGACTTCTGGCAGGCCGAATACCGGCTGAACTCCCTGATTGCCGCGTACCCCAAGCCTTATGTGGCCTTTATGGACGGCCTCGTGCTGGGCGGCGGCGTGGGAATCTCCGCGCACGGCTCGGTGCGGGTGGTCACCGAACGGACCCGGATGGGCATGCCGGAGACCACCATCGGTTTTGTGCCCGACGTCGGCGGGACCCTGCTGCTTGCACACGCGCCGGGGGAGTCGGGGACCCATGCGGCACTGACGGGCGCGCACCTGAGCGGCGGTGATGCGTTGTTCCTGGGCCTCGCGGACCACCTGGTGCCGTCCGGCAGCCTCGCCGCACTGGCGGCGGCGCTGGAAAACGAAACGGCGGAAGCCGCCGTCGTACGCTTCACGGCCGAGGCTCCGGGCTCAGCGCTGGAGGCCCAGCGCGAATGGATCGACTCCTGTTATGCCTCCGACGACGCCGAGGAGATCGTCCGGGGGCTGCGTACATCCGGCGTGGCTGCCGCGGCAGCTGCGGACACGATCGAAGCCAAATCGCCGATCGCTGTCAAAGTGGCGCTGGAATCGCTGCGCCGGGTGAAGGGCCTGACCCTGGACGAAGCGTTGGCCCAGGAATTCAGGGTGGGGCTCCGATGCCTGGCCGGGCCTGATTTCCGCGAAGGCATCCGGGCGCAGGTGGTGGACAAAGACCGGAACCCGCAATGGAAACCGGCCGCACTTTCCGAGGTGAATGCGGCCGACGTCGAGAGGTACTTTGCGCCGTTGGGCGACCGTGAGCTGGCACTTCAGTCAAAGGAGACAGGAAATGTCTGAGAACCTTCCGTCCATGGACTCGGCGCCGCAAAAAGCGCATGTCGCCTTCCTTGGCCTCGGCCATATGGGTGGGCCCATGGCCATCAACCTGGTGCAGGCCGGGTACAGAGTGGTGGGGTTTGACGTAGTACCGGCGGCCCTGGAAACGGCGCGGGCACACGGCATCCCCACAGTGGACTCCGCCGCGGAAGCCATTGCCGGAGCCGATGTGGTGCTGACCATGCTTCCCAGTGGCAAACACTTGCTGGACGCCTACCGCGGGGTGGGTGGACAGCCAGGATTGCTCTCCGTGGCCGGGCCGGACACGCTGTTTCTGGACTGTTCCACCATCAATGTGGACGAGGCCAGGGAAGCTTCCGCGCTCGCCCTGGGCGCCGGCCACCGTGCCATGGACGCCCCGGTTTCCGGCGGTGTGGTGGGGGCCGAGGCCGGCACCCTGACATTTATGGTGGGCGCGCCGCCGGAGGATTTCGAGTCTGTGAAACCGCTGCTTGAGGTGATGGGCAAGCGGATAGTGCACTGCGGCGATCACGGGGCGGGGCAAGCCGCGAAGGTCTGCAACAACATGATCCTGGGAGTGTCCATGATCGCCGTCAGCGAGGCGTTTGTGCTGGGGGAGAAGCTGGGGCTGACGCATCAGGCACTGTTCGACGTCGCCTCTGCGGCGTCAGGCCAATGCTGGGCACTGACCACCAATTGCCCCGTGCCGGGGCCTGTTCCCACCAGCCCGGCCAACCGGGATTACCAGCCGGGCTTTGCCGGAGCGCTGATGGCCAAGGACCTCAAACTGGCCCTGAATGCGCTGGAAAGCACCGGGGTTGCCGCCCGCCTTGGACCCCTGGCCTCGGAGATTTACGATACCTTTGCCGCTGAGGGCGGCGCAGATCGGGACTTCTCCGGCATCATCACGGACATTCGGGACAAGTCAGGCCGGTAGCATTGGCGGCAGCCTGGCTCGACGGCACGGAAGACCAACCACGTAAGGGGTCAGGCATGACAGAGCAGTACAGGAACATCCTGGTGGAGCGCCGCGGGCGGGTGGGCCTGGTGACCTTAAACCGGCCGGAAGCCCTGAACGCGCTGAACAAGGCCACACTGGATGAGCTGGTGGCTGCCGTGTCCGCCTTGGATACGGATCCTGAGGTGGGTGCCGTGGTGATCACCGGCTCCGGCAAGGCATTCGCGGCCGGTGCAGACATCAAGGAAATGGCGTCCAAGGGCTACATGGACATGTACGCGGCCGACTGGTTCCGGGGTTGGGAAGACCTGACCCGGCTCAGGATCCCTCTTGTTGCCGCGGTTTCCGGCTTTGCCTTGGGCGGGGGCTGCGAACTGGCCATGATGTGCGATTTCATCATTGCCGGAGAGAACGCCAAGTTCGGCCAGCCGGAAATCAACCTGGGTGTCCTTCCCGGCATGGGCGGCTCGCAGCGGCTCACCCGTGCGGTGGGCAAAGCCAAGGCTATGGACATGATTCTGACCGGCCGGTTCATGGGCGCGGAAGAAGCCGAACGTTCCGGTCTGGTTTCCCGGGTGGTCCCGGCGTCGGACGTGGTTGAGGAAGCACTGAAAGCCGCCGAGGTGATTGCATCCAAGTCCAAGCCGGTGGCCATGGTGGCCAAGGAAGCCGTCAACTCCGCGTTCGAAACCGGGCTGGCGCAGGGCGTTCTTTTTGAGCGCCGTGTATTCCACTCGCTGTTCGCCACCGAAGACCAGAAAGAAGGCATGGCCGCTTTCACCGAGAAGCGCCAGCCCGTGTTCAAGCACCGCTAAATTCAGATCCCCGGTGGCCAGCCACCGGGGATCCGCGGGTGCATCTGAACCCCAGAGTCAGCCAACGGATGACTATCATTCCACTGACCCGACGCCCCGGCGGGGTCCAGGCCCCCAAACACATCCTGCACTCAGTCGGCCAGGAGGAGCCCACGCCATGGGTTCACGAGGGCTATGAATTGCTCCATGTTCTCAACGGGAATCTCCGGATGGTGCTCGGCGAGCAGGACTTTGTTGTGGCCGCCGGAGAGGCCGTGGAAGTCGGCACCCGTATCCACTGGTTTGGCTGCGCTGACGCCATGCCGGTGGAGTTCCTCAGTCTGTTTGGCCGCCAAGGCGAGCGGATGCACGTCCGGGCATAAGCTGGGCCCTGATCTGGCGATGGTCGGGAGCGTCGTTCTGCTGGCCTCTCATTATTTCTGGCTCGCTGATCCCTACTTACTATCCTCTGGTTGAGGAGCCTGGGCCCTGGTGAATGTGAGGCGCTGGTGCTCCTTGGCCACCCTTTGGACGAAGAGACAAGAAATGATAACGCCCGGCCAGAATGCCAGGAAAAGCGTCATGCTAACCATGAGCTCGATCCAGGACAAGACCGTGAGGACCAGCGGTACTGTGCGGAAATAGATTCTGACGTGAGCGCGGAGGACATGAGGCTCAGCGATGGGAGCGCCAGGATCCAAGCCGTCAGCGCCCACCAACGGAAACCGCGACGAGGGATCTCGGAGCCTGCCTTGTTGAGGGCTCGATAGCTCCCGAGCCATTCCACGCCGACGCATGTAACGTAGGACATCCCAGCGACGAGAACACCCCAGCCAAACACCAGAACCGTTACATCCGTGGCGGTGCTGGGTGCATCGAAGGCCAGGAGGATCACAAAGATGATCAGGATTAGCGCGACGAAAGCTGCAGCTGCTGCTCCGATACGATCTCTGAGCTTGAGTTGTCGGAGTCGAGCCCACGACACTGCGTTGCGAGTTACGTAGCCTACGCAAAGCACCAAAATGACATTACCGATCCACATAGAAGCGCCGGAGTCCAATCGGATGCGTGAGACATAGTTGGTCAGCCCCGTGGTCCAGTCAGTGGGCACTCCGGTACTGAACAGTAGCGTTACGATCATGACGATAAGCAGAAGGCTGATGCCTGTCGAGATGCCTTTTGCGGTCCAATGGCGGATTGGTCCGAAGCGGTAAGTCGCAATCAGCTTGAACTGACTGCCAACGGCGAGAACAAGCCCCATCACAGTGCTCAGGGTGATCACCACGCCGACTATATTCAGCCAGCTGGCCCCGCCCGCGGCCCCAGGCCCAGTGGCCCAAGTGCTAAATCCCCAGTACAAGAGTCCGCACCACACGCCAAGGAGGGTTGCTGTTGCAAGGTACTTTTCCCCGACATGCCGAATCTGGGGAAGGCAGCGCGGCAGGAACCATCCCAGTCCCCGGGCGAATGTCACTGCTTCGCTGAAGTAACGGTGGGCAACCCACCACCGACTCGCGATGGTACGGCTGGGCACCTTTGATACGGCAGCGAGTTGTCGCGACAGTGCGGCGTCCAACACTTCATCACGCCGTTCTTCTAGCTCCCGTTCAAGCACAGCACGGTCCGGGGCGGCGGTCAGCGCCTGCAGAAAGTCGAACACAGCGGTTGACTCTTCGGCGGTGATAGCCGCTGGTTCAGGCCCAAGCATTCGGGGGATAGCGCTCATTTCGGACTGAGAGCGCTTTCGCTCATCGAGTCGACGACGATGGAGTTCATACTCCGCAGCTTGACGAAACTCGATGCCCCAGTGCGGAGACTTCACTGAACGCGCACCAACGATAAGAATTGCTGCAGTGAAGAAAATCATGACTAAGCTGCAACCCCAGCCGATCCACAAGATGATGTCCATGCGACAGAATCTAATGATGGGGTCCGACATTTGGGGAGGCGAGCTCCTTCACCACAGGTACGACGATGCCGGCCTCCGCTACGTCAAGCGCGACCTCGGCCTAATATGAGGTACTGCGTCGAAGTCCTGCCAGCCGCTGCGCGCCAGCTGCGCAAACTCCCGCTCGAGGCGCGGCGCCGGATACAGGCAGCCATCGAACTGCTGGCTGAAACCCCACGTCCGCCAGGGGCTGAGAAACTTAGCGGCCGGGTGGAATGGCGGGTGCACACCGGCGATTACCGGGTGCTGTACCGCATGGATGATGGCAGGCTCATTATCGTTGTGGTGCAAGCGGGCCACTGCCGAGAGGTCTACCTCTAGTTCCCTCCCGCGCCAGCTTCGCCTCAGGCTGCCATCGCGGCGTCGAAGAACGCGCGCTCGAGCCTCACGGCTTCGGTGAAGGCGGCAGCCACGCGTCCGCGGGCTTCGAGGTGTGAGGGGGCGACAGCGTCGAACTCCGCCTTCAGCCACCCCACCCAGGTGTTGTATTCAGGGTTGTTGTGCAGGCAGATCCATTCCGCATGCTTCGCCTGCGCCGGCCATGCACCGGGTGCCCCGGCACGCGCGGCCCAGTCCATGTACAGCCACTCCGCCACCAGCAGCACGGCCAATACCTCGGGGTACGAGCGTGTAGCCAGGGCGCTGCGCATGAGGGCATCGAAATCCCGGGTGACGGCCGCCAGGAGCGGGGCGACCCGGTCAGCCTCCGGGACCGCCAGCTCATCGAAGGTGTCCTGGAAATACGTATTCTCATCCGAGGCGAATCCGCCAAGAACCCTGGCGAACACCAGGCGCGATTGCAGGGTGGGCGCCGAAGCCACTGCCTGTCCCAGCAACGCCGTGAAGGCGTCGCAGAACTGGTAGTCCTGCACCAGATAGTGGCGCAGGATGGAGTCGGTTAGCGTGCCGTCCAACAAACGGTCCACAAACTCGTGATTGGCGGCAGCGTCCCAGTCGGCCGAACAGCCGTTCCTGAGTTCCTCAGCAAAGCCCATGGTTCCTCCTGGAATGTCAGTTGGGAGCCTATCAGTCGACGTTCCTGGGGACGGCACCACGCTCCGCCCCGGCTAAATCCGTGGGGTGCTGTGAGCGGATCGCCAGCGGAAATGGCCATTGTGCTCTAAGCGGCCGAAGTGCGGCACCGGGTTCCTGCCAAGGGGAGATGGAGAGTTTGCTGCGCCTTCACGTGCACACAAGGTCCCGACGCCGGTATCCGGCCAGCGCTGCGGCCACCAGGATGATGGCGAATCCAAAGGTGAGGAGCAACGGTTGCCAGTTGGCATCGGAGGCTGCGACGTTCGGCACCACATGGAACGGGCTCGTGTTCAGCAGCCACTCCGGTGCCTTGAGCAGCGGGCCCAACATTGTCAGCAGCAGCCAATAGACCAGCAGCAGCCAGGCCAGCCAACGCAGCCGGGGGGCCAGCCCCACAAGGGCAAGGGCGACGGCGGTCGCGAGCCACAATGCCGGCAGTTCCACCATTCCCTGCAGGGTGACTTTGCCGGCGTCGAGCGATGAGCCGGACGCATTGGCGGCCGTTGCCAGCGCCCAGGAGCCGGCGGTCATTCCGGCAGCCGGCGCCAGGATGGCCATGGCCACCGTGGGAGTGAAATAGCCCAGCCTGGACAACGGGCCGGACAGGACCCATTCTGCCCGGCGTTCGTCCTCCTCGGTGTAGAAGCGCAACGCAAGCTGGATGCCGAACACCCCGCCGATGAAGGCCAGCACCAGCAGCAGCACCTCGACGAATGCGAAGGTCAGCTGCTCCTCAGTAGTTGCACGGAACGCAATCATCTGATGTACGAACGGGTTGCCCGAAAAAACACTGCTCATCGTGTTGGTGACCATCCCATAGACGGAGCCAAGCGCCACAAACGTCACACCCCAGGTCCAGAACGGGCCTCGGTTCAGGCGTGCCATGAGGCCCCAATTCCCGGCGCGGCCGCGGGCGGGTCCGGATCTTCCAGGGATGATGCCGAGGCCGAAATCCCGCTTTGCGGACAGCCATGCCGCCAATGCCGTGAGCACAACAGCAGCGGTCAGCAGCAGCGTGAGCGGCCAGAAGTTGTTTTCCGAGGCCGGCCTCATCATTTCCGCCCAGCCCATGGGGCCGGTCCACAGCAGCCACTCCGCGTCGGTGAGTGTGTCCCCAAGGCCGCGCAGGAGGTAGCCGATGCCAAGCACGGACGCCGCCAGGGTGTTCGCCGTCCGGGCCACCGAGCCCAGCTGCGCCGTGATTGCGGCCACCGCGGCAAAGGTCACGCCCATGCCTGCGAACATGCCTCCGAGGGCAAATGCCGAGGCCGACGGGGCGCCCGCCGCCGTCATCGCCCCGCCGACGAGCAGGCCTACCAGGGCCGACGCCAGCCACGCGAGAATGACGCCGGAAGCCAGCCGGGCGTGCCGGCCCACGGCGCCGGAGTCCAGCAGTTCCGCCTGCCCCGAGTCTTCCGCTGCGCGCGTGTGCCTTGTGACGGTGAAGACGGCCATGAGGGACGCGAAGAACATCCCGAACATTTGCACGCGCCACGCGGTGAAGCCTGCCGCCGTCGTGAGATCCGTGGCCGGGCCGTAGAGCAGGGAAAACGCAGGGTTGGTGCCAAGGTTGGCCTGCAGGACCAGGGCTTCCACCGGCGAGGAGAACAGCGATCCGTAGGCCGTAAAGGACACGGTGGGGAACGCGCCGATGATCAGCAGCCACGGCAGGAGCTTCCAGCGGTCCAGGCGGATCGCGTGGCGCAATAGGGGCCACGTCCCGGTGAGTTGGCCGCTCATTCCGCATGCCTCCGGCCGCGCCGCCCCCTGAAGCGTGCGGGTCCTCGGGTGCCGGCGCCCGCGTCGAAGCCGTTGCCGCCCGTGCCGCCCGGCCGCCGGTCGTCGTGTGTCTGCCGGGACTCGATCCGCTCGCCATAATGCTGCAGGAACAGGTCTTCAAGGCTCGGCGGGGTGACGGTCAGGGCGGTGACCCCGTGGCTGGCCAGGACACTCATCGCCGCCCCAAGGCTGTCGGCTTCGACGCTGAAATGCACGCGGCCGTCCTGGCTGCTGAGGTCCTTGACGCCGGGCAATCCCGTGATCCGCGCGGCACCGTCCCTGAGTGTGGCCGAGACATTGGTGCGGGCGTGGCTGCGCATCTGCTCCAGGCTGCCGGTTTCAACCACCTTGCCCCTGCGGATGATGCTGATGCGGTCCGCCAGGGCCTCCACCTCGGCGAGGATGTGGCTGGAAAGCAACACGCTGCGGCCCATGGCCCTCTCGCTGCGGATCTCGTCACGGAAGATGGCCTCCATGAGCGGGTCCAGGCCGGCGGTTGGTTCGTCAAGGATCAGGAGTTCGGCCCTTGAAGCCAGCGCCGCCACGATTGCTACCTTCTGCCTGTTGCCCTTGGAATAGGCACGTCCGCGCTTGGACGGGTCCAGTTCGAAGATCTCCAGGAGTTCGCTCCGGCGGGATTCATCGATCCCGCCCCGGAGACGGCCGAGGAGGTCGATCGCTTCGCCTCCCGTAAGGCTGGGCCAAAGGCTGACATCCCCAGGGACATATGCGATGCGACGGTGCAAGGGGACAACGTCGCGCCAAGGATCACCGCCCAGTACCTCGACGCGGCCCGAATCCTTCCTCAAGAGCCCAAGCAGGATGCGGAGCGTGGTGGACTTGCCCGCGCCGTTGGGGCCCAGGAATCCATGGACCTCACCGGCACGGACCTCAAGGTCCAGGCCGTCCAGGGCCCTGAAACTCCCGAAGGACTTGACGAGCCCGGAGATACTGACAGCAGCCGTCATGGACAGAGACTACTCCTGCGGAAACAAAGCGGACAGGCGCCGAGCGGCCCCGGACCCAAAGAACCCGGAGCCGCTCACCTATACCGCTTGACGGGTAAAGCTACATCAGCGCTTGGCGTAATCGGCCAGGCCCTGCCAGTCGATGACGACGCATGACTTGTCCCCCAGTATCCACGCGTCGTGGCCTGGCGGGACAACCATATAGTCCCCGGGCCCGAACTCCTGTTCTTCGCCGTCGTCCATGACAACCTTCATGCGCCCGGATATGACATAGCCCATGTGTGAGGCCTGACAGCTGTCCGTCTTGGCGATCGGCTTGACGTGTTTGGACCACTGCCAACCTGATTCGAAAACGGCCCTCCCCACGGCGCCGGCCTCAAGATTGACGAGGTCGACTTTTCCCATCCCTTCCTCAAACGGCCGGGTTTCTTCGGGTTCATTCAGGCTCTTGCGGATCATAGCGGTCATGACGAGCTCCTTTGCACCATTGCTTGGATACCCTGACTATGGCAGTGGCCCGTACGCTCGTCAACGGATTCCCAATCCCACGCCCTCTGCGGCCAGCGCCCACCACTCAGTCCGTAAAGTCCCCGGCATTCCGGCGGAAGGTGCCCAGGATACGGATCAGCTGGTCCACATGGGCCGCGTCGAAACCTGACTGGCCAAAAACCTCGGTGTTGAGCACCGCCGTCGCGCGTTTGGCAACGATCCGCCCCTCCGCGGTGAGCTCGATCAGGGTGGTGCGGCCATCCGTAGGATGCGGCGAACGGGCAACCAGTCCCGAGCCTTCCAAACGGTCGACGGCGTTCGTCACCGAGGTGGGATGGACCTGGAGCAGGGCGCTCGCCTTGTTCATGGGCAGCGCGCCGCTGCGGGCGAAGCTGAGGAGAGCGAGCAGTTCGTAGCGGGCGAAAGTCAGCCCGAACGGCTTCAGGGCGCCCTCGATCCGGGCCAGCAGGATCTGCTGGGTGCGCATGATCGCCGTGATCGCAGCCATGGGAGCGGCGACGTCGGCCCAGCCGTGCTGCTCCCAGTTCCGTTGGGCGTCGGCGATGGGGTCCCGGGGCAGTGGCGCGGCCATCCCTCAGCCCTTCAGTCGCGGGAAATCCGCCTCGGAGTACTCCACTCCGAAGCCGTCCGGACGGGTGCCCCCGCTATGCCGGAGCTCCTCATTGTGCCGCAGCTCCACACGGCGGATTTTGCCCGAGATGGTCTTGGGCAGTGCCGCGAATTCCAGCCGCCGGATCCGCTTGAATGGCGCCAGGTGTTCGCGGCAGTACCGCAGGATGTCCTCCGCCAGCTCCGGCCCCGGCTCCAGACCGGACACCAGGACAACATAGGCCTTGGGGACGGAGAGCTTGAGCGCCTCGGGCGACGGAACCACAGCCGCCTCGGCCACGGCCGGGTGTTCCAGCAGCACGCTCTCCAGTTCGAACGGCGAGAGCCGGTAGTCGGAGGATTTGAAGACGTCGTCGTCGCGGCCCACGTAGGTGATGACGCCGTGTTTATCCCGGCTGGCCATGTCGCCCGTGTGGTAGTAGCCGCCACGGAACGCCTCGGCGGTCCGTTCCGCGTCCCCGTAGTAGCCCTTCATGAGCCCCACCGGCCGGGGGTCCAGGCGGAGGCAGAGCTCGCCGTCGTCGGCTTCTTCCCCGGTGTTCGGGTCCACCAGCACCACGTCATAGCCGGGAAGCGGCCGCCCCATGGCGCCGATAGTGACCGGTTGGCTGGGGGTGTTGGCCACCTGGACGGTGGTTTCGGTCTGGCCGAAGCCGTCCCGGATGGTCTGGCCCCACGCGCGCTGGACCTGTTCGATCACTTCGGCGTTCAGCGGTTCGCCCGCGGAGACCACCTTGGTGGGCGGGGTCTTCAGCACTTTCAGGTCCGCCTGGATCAGCATCCGCCAGACCGTGGGCGGGGCGCAGAAGCTGGTGACGCGCTCGCGGTCCATCTGCTCCATCAGGGCACGGGCGTCGAACCGTTCATAGTTGTAGACAAAAACGCAGGCCTCCGCGATCCACGGGGCGAAGAAATTGGACCACGCGTGTTTGCCCCAGCCCGGCGATGCCACATTCAGGTGGACGTCACCAGGTTCCAGTCCAATCCAGAACATCGTGGAGAGGTGCCCCACCGGGTACGACGTGTGCGTGTGCTCCACCAGCTTGGCCTTCGACGTGGTTCCGGAGGTGAAATACAGGAGCAGCGTCTCGTCCGCCTGGGTGGGGGCGTCGGCCGTGAAGGTGACTGCCGCCGTCGTCGAATCCGTGTACTGGAGGGCCTCTGTGTTGGCGGTTGTGTTGGCGGCTGTTGCGGCGGTTGTTGTGGCTGCGCCGATCCCGCCGATTTCGATGAGGCGGTAATCACCGGGGACGCCGGCAAACTTACCGATGTTGGAACGCCCGACGGCGGCCCAGCCCGCCTCGCCGCGCTCCACGCGTTCGGCCAGGTCCTCCGGACCCATCAGGGTAGTGGTGGGGATCAGGACGATGCCCAGCTTGATGCCGGCCAGCATCAGCTCCCAGAGCTCCACCTGGTTGCCCAGCATGATGATCATCCGGTCCCCGCGGCGCATGCCCTGGCTTCTCAGCCAGGTGGCCACCTGGTTGGAACGGGCGGCCAGGTCCGCGAAGCTCCGGCGGGTGGCCGAGCCATCCTGCTCCACGATGACCAGGGCCGGATTGTTGGCCTTCTCAGGATCTGCGGCGATCTGGTCGAACCAGTCAAGGGCAAAGTTGAATTCCGTGAACCGCGGCCACACGAACTCGCGCCTGGCCTGGTGGTAGTCGGAATGGAGGGTCAGCAGGCGGTCGCGTGCCGCGCGGAAGTCATCGGTGACTGACAAGGGGGACACCTTTCGTCCAGTGATGCGCATCACTAAAGATCCATCCCTGTGCAATATACTAGGACATCCAAGGGTTTGGAAGACCGAAGGGATATGAAGCGTGCAGCCACAAGGACGTGAGCGTGTTGTGACCGAAGCCCCGCCCTTTCCCGAGGCGGACCTGATGCACATCGTGGACCTCCTGCCCGCAGCGGAACGTGCGCGCTACCTGGAGATCCGGGCGTTCCTGCAGTCCACGGTGCGGCAGGCATCCATTGACTACTGGAACCGCGAGGAATTCCCGTTCGGGCTGCTGGCGGAAATGGGCAAGCACGGGCTTGGCACCTTGCAGACGGACGGCACGTCCAAGCTCTTCAAGGGCCTGATGTACGTCGAAGTGGCCAGGGCGGACGTTTCGCTGTCGGCACTCGTGGGGATCCACAACGAACTGATCGTGGGGATGATCGACGCCCTCGGTTCCGAGGAACAGAAGCAGCGGTGGCTGCCTGGCCTGAAGAACTTTACCCAGCTGGGCGCCTTCGCCCTGACCGAACCGGAGCACGGCTCGGACATCGCCGGCGGGCTGGAAACGTCCGCGCGGCTGGAGGGCGGCGAGTGGGTGATCAACGGCGCCAAACGCTGGATCGGCTCCGGGACTATCGCGGACTTTGCCCTGGTGTGGGCGCGCGACGCAGCGGACGGGCACATCAAGGGCTTCATTGTGGAGACGGACCGCGCAGGCTACCGGGCAACCAAGATTGCCAACAAGATCGGCCTGCGGATCATGCAGAACGCGGACATCGTGCTGGACAACGTCAGGATTCCGGCGTCCAACATGCTGCCGGGCGCCACGGACTTCTCCAAAGCCAACGACCTCCTGCGGGATTCGCGCGCCTGGGTTGGCTGGCAAGGTGCCGGGATCCAGCTGGCCGCGTTCGACGTCGCCCGTTCCTACTCCCTGGAACGCAGGCAATTCGGCAAGGAACTGGCATGCTTCCAGCTGGTCCAGCAGCAGCTGGCGGAAATACTGGGCAACGCCTCCGCGTCACTGGCGCTCATGGCACAGCTCGCCCGGATCCAGACGGACGGCAAGCTGGAGATGGCGCAGGCGGCCATGGCAAAGTCCACGTGCACCCGGCTGGCCCGCGCGTCGGTGGCGATGGGACGCTCGTTGCTGGGCGGCAACGGCATCAGCTCGGACTACGAAATGGGCAAGCTGTTTGGTGATGCCGAAATCCTCTATACCTATGAGGGCAGCTACGAAATCAATTCGCTTATTGTGGGCAGGGCCGTCACCGGAAAATCGGCCTTTGTCTAGAGATTCCCGCTTAGCAAGTACTTAACAAAAAACTGCCCTGGCCATGCTTTGCAGCACGGCCAGGGCAGTTGATCAGAACCTTAGAGCGGGCGGATGTTCTCTGCCTGCGGGCCCTTGGGACCTTGGGTCACATCGAATTCGACTTTCTGGTTCTCATCCAGCGAGCGGTAGCCGCTGCTGGAGATTGCGGAGTAGTGCGCGAAAACATCGGCGGATCCGTCGTCCGGAGCGATGAAGCCAAAGCCCTTTTCAGCGTTGAACCATTTAACTGTGCCTGTTGCCATTGCTAACTTCCTTTGTAACCCTTTTCTGGTCCTGCTCGGACGGCAGGCAGACGCGGATTCTGTAGTCCGCTGTCTCAAACCTAGGGGGTGCGCGGTGGCCGTGCAATAGCTGCGGTCATCAACTGTCACTCCTGTTACGGAAATGGTGCCCGGGAAACGCATCGCGGTCGGACCGCCGAAGTCAGCTGCCGCCCGGCTCCGTGGCTGTATTTGCCTTAACTGCTCCGGGCTAGCGCATACCCTCCCGGCGGATGGCCGTGGCGATGGCCGCGGCGCGGGTCTCCACACCGAGCTGGCGTAGATATGCGCCAGATGGGTCTTGACCGTGGCCTCGGAGATGAAGAGCCGCTGGCCCAACTGCCGGTTGCTGAGCCCCTCGGTCAGGAGGCTCAGCAGCTCCGCCTCCCGGGGCGTCAGGACCTCGTCGGGATTGCGCAGCTGCTGGAAGAGCCGGGAGGCCACCGGGGCGCTCATGACGCTCTTCCCTTGAACGGCACCGCGGATGGCGGCGAAGATTTCGTCCGGGGCGGCGTCCTTGAGTAAATAGCCCATGGCCCCGGCGTCCACTGCCCGGACGATGTCCGCGTCCGAATCGTACGTGGTGAACACCAGGATGGCCTGCTGGCTGTTGCGTTGCCGCAGCTGCTTGATGGCCTCGATCCCGTCCATTCCGGCGCCCATGGCCAGGTCCATAACCACCACGGCAGGGGAGTCTTGTTCCACCAACTCCAGGGCCTCTTCGCCGGAGGCGGCCTCGGCTACCACGTCAAAGTCAGGCTGCGTACCCAGCAGCGCCTTGAGGCCGCTCCGGACCACCAGATGGTCGTCCACCAGGAGGACGGTGATAGTAGTCATGCGTCGTCCAGGGTGGTCTGCCGCACGGGTGGCGCTGGCTGCACCCGTGCCGGTCACCGGCGAACCGAGGGACGTCCCTGCGGAAGTCCGGCACACCCTGCTGCGGGTGGTGCAGAGTGCGGCCGCGAACATCCAGCAGCACGCAAACGCCGGCACCACAACCCTGACGCTGGGGTTCCTTCCTGACTCGGTCACCCTTGACATCTACGACGACGGGACGGGCTTTGACCCGTCGGCGGCAGCACCGCCGTCGGACGCCGGAGGCTATGGACTGCGGGCCATGCGCCAGCGCGTGGAGCAGCTGGGCGGCGTATTCTCGGTGGAAAGCACCCCCGGCGAAGTGACCATCGTGGCCGCACAAGTACCGAGGAGCCGGGCGTGCGGGACGTACTGGGCGGCCGCCTGGTGCAGGGCTTCGGGAAGCGGCGACGCGTCGAGGCCCGGCGAGGCGAGCTCGTGGACCAGACTGCGCGTCTCGGAGAGATTCCGGCGCAGCAGTTCCGTAGCTTGGTTGAGCTCCTGGCGAGATGCCTGGCCTGGCCACGAACGGTCAGCGGCCTCCAGGAGCAGCAGGCTGCCCGAAAATCCCTTGCCGACGCGCCGGTAGGGGCGGATGCTGACAGTATCTGGGCCTGCTGGATTGACCGGCGCGATCCGCAGTCAACCGCACTGAGCAGTGCCCGAAAGCGCGGTGCCGTCGGCTGCAATACAAGAGGAGCGGAAGGCAATGAGCACCAAAATCTACTTCGAGGAATACGGCGGCCCACAGGGGCTCAAGGTGGGAGAGGAGTCCTTGGCAGCCCCCGGCGAGGGCGAGGTCCAGGTGAACTACCGGGCCATGGCAGTTAATCCGGTCGACTGGCAGCTTGCTGCCGGATATCTGCAGCAATGGGTTCCCCTCGATCTTCCGGTTGTGCCGGGCAATGACGCCGCCGGAGTGGTTGAGGCTGTTGGGCCGGGCGTCAGTGAATTCACGGTGGGCGACGAAGTGATCCAGAGCGGACTCACGGGCGGCTACCGTTCGGCAGCAAACGTTCCGGCATCGCAGCTGATTGCCATTCCGGCCGGAGTCGGATTCGAGCAGGCAGCGTCCATCCCGCTGTCCGGCGGCACGGCCTATTCGGCGCTGAAACAGATCGGAGTGGGCGAACGGGATACGGTTCTGATCCATGCAGCGGCCGGGGGAGTGGGTTCAGCTGCCGTTCAGATTGCCAGGGACCTTGGGGCCAGGGTCATCGGAACGGCATCGGAAGCGAACCACGAGTACAACGAGGGAAGTGCTCGCGGACCTCGGCCGGGCGGTGACCACCGTCCCTGACGAGCATTCCATGGGCGCGGGCATTCCCTAGACCGCCGAAGAGGGAGTCCACGGATGGTGCCCCTTGCTCGCGGCATCAGGACGAATTGGCGCGTGATCTCATTGAAACCCTCGTCCGGCTATCAGTTTTCGGGGGCACGGGCGGCGCACCGCCTTCGACAGGCAGGCCGGTCACTGACCATTCGGGATACCCATCCTCCAGCCGGGCGGCAGCCAGGCCGTTCTGATGCAGCGTCCGGACCGCTTCGTCCGCGAACACGCAGTACTGCCCACGGCAGTAGGCAACAACCGTGCGGCCCGTGGGCAGCTCCTTCAATCTCCCCGCCAGCTCCTTCACGGGGATCGAGACCGCGCCCGTGATGTGGCCGGACCGGAACTCCGGCTCCGGCCGCACGTCGAGTACCACCACGTCGCCGGCGGCCATCCTCTCGCTCAGCTCCGTGCGGGTCAGGGTATCCAGGGCTGACCTGTCTCCAAGGTAGACGGCGGCGAGTTCGTCCAGCTCTGCGACGTGTTCGGAAGCAACCCGGCGGACCGCCGCCCACAGCTGAACCACCGCGGGGCCGCTCAGCCTGTAGTAGATACGTGTTCCCTGACGCCGGGTGATCACCAGGCCCGAACGCAGGAGCTGCTGGAGGTGTTGAGACGTGTTTGCGGTGCTCTGCCCAATCTCCATGGCGATCTCGTCAACGCCACGTTCACCCTGGGCCAGGACGTCCACGATCTCGGCCCGCCGGCCGCTTCCCATCACCTTTGCCACCGAAGCAAACGCGTCAAACAGTGTGACCTTGGCTGCTCTGTCACCCATGTCATCTCCTCACCAATAATGAATTCAAGAAGGTACTTGACAAGATATACCCGCTGGGGTTGTTATTCAAGTATTCACTTGAATAACAACCACGGGGTCCGCGTTCGGTCCCACGGGTCAATCGGAAGAGAGGCGAACCGCGATGGGAACCACAGCAACCATCCGCAATGGCATTGACGTCGATCGTCTGCTGGAGACGATCCAGGGCATCCAATCGGATCCCGCGCAAGGCAGCTTTACGTTCAGCGCGACCAGCACCTGGCGCGAAGGCACGCACAACGTGGGACAGATCCTGGGATTCACTCATGCGGGCCAGCCAGACACCA
Source organism: Pseudarthrobacter sp. Y6 (assembly GCF_050156205.1). Classification (NCBI taxonomy): domain Bacteria; kingdom Bacillati; phylum Actinomycetota; class Actinomycetes; order Micrococcales; family Micrococcaceae; genus Pseudarthrobacter; species Pseudarthrobacter sp. Y6. The sequence continues at coordinate 687,906 of NZ_CP189574.1, forward strand.
GCCGGTCGGAGAGTTTCGCCCTGGAGGGGGACGAGCCGCCCGTGCTTTTGGGAAACAATTCAGGGCCCAACGCCGTCGAGTTACTTCTGCAGGCGCTGGGCTTCTGCTACGCCGTCGGTTACGCCGCCAATGCAGCTGCCCGGGGCATCGACATCAGCTCGCTGGAGTTCCAGGTTGAAGGCGACCTGGACGTCCGGCCCTTCCTGGGCCTTGACGGCCCGCGGCCCGGATTCACCGCCATCCGCGCACACGCCCGGGTCTCCAGCCCGAACGCGACCTGGGAGCAGCTGCAGGAGCTGTGCCGGTACGTCCAGGACACGTCGCCCGTCCGCGACTGCCTGGCCAATCCGGTCCCGGTTGAAACCACCCTCGACGTCGTGTGAATCGCAGGCAACGCCATGGACACGGAAACGGCGGCGGTTGACCGCGTTGAACTTGTTGCCAAGGTCAAACAGGTCTACCGGGCGGTGGCGCAAAACCCCGCCGGCAATTATCACTTCAGGATGGGACGCGCTCTGGCCGAGCAGTTGGGCTACCCGCCCCGGCTGCTCGACGCGATCCCTGCAGGCGCCGTCGAGTCGTTCGCCGGCGTGGGATACTTCTTCGATCTGGCGGGCCTCAAGCCCGAAGAAAAGGTTCTGGACCTGGGCTCCGGTTCGGGGATGGACGTCTTCACCGCCGCCATCGAAGTGGGCGAGGGCGGGCAGGTGGTGGGCCTTGACATGACGGAGGAACAGCTGGAAAAGGCCGAAGGACTGAGAATGATGACGGGCTTTCGTCAGGTCACCTTCACACATGGCCACATCGAAGACCTCCCCTTCGAAGGTGCCAGCTTCGACTGCATCATCTCCAACGGCGTCATCAATCTTTCCCCGGACAAACGCGCTGTCTTCCGCGAGGCGGCACGCGTGCTGCGCCCCGGAGGACGCCTGGCGATTGCTGACATCGTCACCGAGAGACCGCTTACCCAACAGATCGTCTGCAACATCGACCTCTGGGCCGCATGCATCGGCGGTGCCGCACAAGAGGACACCTACCAGGAACTGATCGCCGGTAGCGGGTTCGCCGTTGAAAAGATCAGGCGGAATCCGTACGAATTCCTCTCCGACAGCGCCCGGGCGGCCACCACGAAGTATGGCGTCATGAGCCTGTCGATCCTGGCACACACCAGCTGACCCCAAAAGTACCGGGACTGCAATACCTAGGCCTGATAAGGAGTGACAATAAGGAGTGACAATGACGGAGATCATTACCATCGAGACGCCCACCCTCGGGGACCGCAGCTACCTGGTGCACGACGGCGCCGTGGCCTTCGTAGTGGATCCGCAGCGGGACATTGACCGGGTTTTGGACAGGTCGCTGGAAGCGGGCGTCGAGATCACCCATATTTTTGAAACCCACATCCACAACGACTATGTCACTGGTGGCTTGGCACTGGCGCAGGCCACCGGCGCGCAATACCTCGTCAACGAGGAGGATGAAGTCTCCTTTGCGCGCACACCCGTCAAAGACGGGCAGCGGATCACGGTCAGTCCGTCCCTAACGATTACGGCTATGGCCACACCCGGCCACACCTTCACGCACTTGTCATACGTCCTGGAGTCCTCCGGCGAGCAGGTCGCCGTGTTCACCGGCGGCTCGCTGCTCTACGGATCGACGGGACGCCCGGACCTGGCCGGACCGGAGCACACCCATGACTTGGCGCGTCATCAGTACCACTCCGTTCAGCGTCTCGCCGCGGAGCTGCCCGAGTCCGCAGAATTGCTGCCCACCCACGGGTTCGGCAGCTTCTGCTCCATCGGCCAGCCTGCCGTCACGGCTTCCACCATCGGGGAGGAAAAACGTTCCAATCCTGTCCTGACGCAGGATGAGGAGGACTACGTCAAAGACCTGCTGGAGGGGCTGGACGCGTTCCCCGCGTACTACGCACGGATGGCGCCGCTGAACCTTGCAGGACCGTCGGCACCGGACCTGGAGTTTCCTGACCAGGCCGACGCCGCCGAATTGCGGGCCCGGATCGCGGCCGGCGAGTGGGTGGTGGATCTGCGTACCCGGACCGCTTTTGCCGCCGGGCATGCGCCCGGGACGCTGAACTTTGGACTGGATGGTTCCTTTGCCACGTACCTTGGGTGGCTCATCCCCTGGGGGACGCCGGTGACCCTGCTGGGTGCCAGTGCCGAGGACGTCGCCGAAGCGCAGCGTGAACTGGTCCGGATCGGCATCGACCGTCCGGCCGCCGCTGCCACGGGGAACCCCCGGGAATGGGCGGCAGGCGAAGTGGCCAGCTTCCCCCGTGCCGATTTCAGCGAGCTCTCCGGAATCCGGCACCACAGGCAAGTGGCCGTGCTGGATGTGCGGCGCTCCAACGAATGGTCCAGGAAACACATTGACGGCGCCGTCCACATCCCGCTGCATGAACTTCCCGGCCGGCTGGATCAGCTGCCGGCGGGGGAAATCTGGGTGCACTGCGCCAGCGGCTACCGCGCCTCCATCGCCGCCTCATTTCTGGCGGCCAACGGACAGCAGGTTGTGCTCATTGACGACAAGTTTACCCACGCAGCCAAGGCCGGCATTCCCATGGCCGGTTTCGAAGCGTCCGGAGGCTCTTGACGCACTGCCGGTCAGCGGGTGCCCGGCCCTGGCCGGGTAGTCACGGCCTATTGTTTTCTTGCCGTCGCGAGAGGTAAATAGGGAGCGAGCGCGATCTCCGTGCTCCTAATCGATAAGGAGGGACGAGAATGTCCCGGACCAAAAAAACACTGGCGGTGGGGGTTCTGTTGTTTGCCGGAACCCTAGGCTTTGCACCGGCCGCTTCTGCCACGATTCACCCGCTCGTGGAATCCTATGACTGTGCTAACGCCACAGCCAATGAGCACCATCCCCTGGGGGACGTGGCCGATCCGCCCGGCGTCACCCCGGGTTACGGAAGCCATTCCACGAACAGCGACCTCGCGTCATTGGTTGCCACAACGGATGGATTCACCGATTTCTCCAGCCCGGCATTGTTCGGCCACAAGCTGGACGGTCAGTGCGGTCACTCCGGGCCGTAGCCGAGTATGAAAAAGCGCGCCCCCAGAGCTGGGGCGGGGGATCGCGTCCGTCGGGCCAGTCGACATCAGCGGGTGCCCGGCCCCACGGTATCGTGTGCTTCCACCAGCCAGTCTCTGATCCGGTCATCCAGCTCATCCGGGGATTCGATCTTGAAACGGTGGGTGTACACCTTTTTGGTGGTGGGGAAGCTCTCGCGCAGGGCAGGATGCTCCACCTGGCGCAGCAGATCGATGGCAATTTCCAGCCGTCCGGATTTGAGGAACGCCGCGGCGAAAACCCGTTTGCCGGCCCAGGCTACCTCGGACGGGTGCGCCCGCTCCTCGCACTCTCCGGCCTCCAGCACCATGGTGCGGAACAGCAGGAAAAGTCCGACGGCGGCCGGCGGCTTTCCCGCCAAGTAGCCCCCGACGTCGTGGTTCACTTCAGGTCACCGCCACACTCGATGGCGCCGTCCTGGGGCATATCGACACAGACACGCCGGGCTTTGACGCCCTGGCCCCTGTTTTGGCGGTCAATGTACCCCACGACGGCGGCAGCTCGGCGATCCGAAGTCAGTCGCCTTCCCCTACTTCCACCAGGAATCGAACAGGGTGACCGGTACGGTGCGCTTGTGGCGGGTGCGGAGGTACTTCTCCTCGATCAGCTCGGCCACTCCCTCGGTGACCTCGCGGCCCTCGAGGTAGTCGTCGATCTGATCGTAGCTGAGGCCCAGCTCGTCTTCGTCGGTGCGGCCGGGCCTGCCGTCCAGGAGGTCGGCAGTTGGCACTTTCTCCCAGACCTTGGCCGGGGCGCCGAGTTCAGCCAGCAGGGCGCGGTTCTGCCGCTTGTTCAGGCCGAAGAGGGGGAGGACGTCCGCACCGCCGTCCCCGAACTTGGTGAAGAAGCCGGTGACGGACTCGGCACCGTGGTCGGTGCCGATTACCAGGTAATTGTGTTCGCCGGCCAGGGAATACTGGGCAATCATCCGTGCGCGCGCCTTGACGTTGCCTTTGTTGAAGTCGGAGATGGGGGAGCCTGTGGTTTTCTCGAACTCATCCTCGATCGCGTTGACGGCGGCAGAGATGTTAAACAACCACTCGGTTTTCGCTTGGACAAAGTCCAGCGCCGCCTGGGCATCGTCTTCGTCGTGCTGCTCACCGTACGGGAGCCGGACTGCCACAAAGTTGGCGTCCACGCCCTCGGCCTCGAGCTCCTCCACGGCTAGCTGCGCCAGGCGCCCGGCCAGCGAGGAATCGAGGCCGCCGGAGATTCCCAGCACAAAGCCCTTGGTGCCGGTGGCCTTCAGATACTCCTTGAGGAGCGTGACGCGTTTGCGCACCTCCCCTGCGGGGTCGATCCTGGGCTGCACGCCCATTTCTGCAATGATTTCGGCCTGGAGTTCGCGCATGCGTCCCAGCCTAGTCAGCAGAGTCAACCGCGCTCAACTGTGTCCGTGGTTTAGCGGACTTTCGGTGCAGACCCGGTGGAACCGCGGACCGTCAGATGGGTGGGCATGACCGCCAGCCGCCGGCTCGTGCCCCCATGCAGGGGGTTGAGCTGGGACAACAGCATGGAGACGGCCACGCGGCCTGCCTGCTCTATGGGGGAGGCCATGGTGGTCAGCGGCGGGTTGCAGAAGTCTGCGCCGAAGATGTCATCGCAGCCCACAATGCTCATGTCTTCCGGAACCCGGATGCCGCGTTCGCGCAGCCGCTGCAGCATGCCGATGGCCAGGAGGTCGTTGAACACTATGCAGGCGGTGGCGCCGGTGTGGGCGGCGCCGTCTGCCGCCGCGGCCCCTGAAGTGGTTTTGGGCGCAAAGGGGCCAACCCTGAAGGTGGTCAGGCCGCGCCTGGTTGCCTCGTCGTCGAATGCCTTCCAGCGCTTGGCGTTTGACCAGGAACTGGCTGGTCCGCCGACATAGCAAATCCTGCTGTGACCCAGAGATACCAGGTGTTCCAGGGCCTGGATGATTGCCGACGGCGTATCGATCACCACGGTTGGTGCGTTGGCGGAAGCCCTGTTGATGGTGACCAAGTGATGCTGAGCCGCCGCCTCAGCCAATTGCGCGTCCGTCAGGCGGGAGGCCGCCAGAATGAACCCGTCCGCGGACCGGCGCATTTTCTGCAGGGCGTCCGCTTCCATTTCGGCAGATTCCTCGGTGTCCACGAGAAGCTGCGTGTAGCCGGCGGCCTTCAGCTGGTGCTGTGTGCCGCGAATGATGTCGAAGTAGAAGGGGTTGGTGATGTCAGGCACCAGCACGGCGACGGCGTTCGCGCGTCCGGAGCTGAGGGCACGGGCCTGTGAGCTGGGTACGTAGTTTAGTTGCGCGGCCACCTGTTCGATGCGTTCCCGGGTCCGCCGGTTGACGCGGTCAGGGTTAGAGAGGGCTCGGGACACTGTGGACGTGGCAACACCTGCGAGTTCGGCAACATCCCGGATGGTCGGCACCTTTTCCGCTGGGTGGCTCGGCTGGACTGCAGTCCCGTCGGCGGAAGCCGCTTGGTTGTCGCCTGCCGGATGCTTCTTGGTCAGAGGCATGGACACACCCTTTCATTGGCGGAGGGGGAGCAGCGGCTCCGGGTAGGTGGTGTTTCCACACTCATCTGCCATGAATTCCATCATATTTGGCAACTTTTGGCAATCGCTTGCTGTCAATGTTGCCTCGTCCTAGACTGAGAATCGAATCGCCCGCAGTGATCTGCGCCACACGTATTTGTGGCCTTGTGGGTGTCCCAGAGGAGGAAACAATGAAGTTTGCATCGTTTACCGGTCTCGCGGCAATCGTCACAGCGGCGGCCCTCGCCCTGACGGCCTGCGGATCCGGGTCCGGCAGTTCCGACACCTCCGGCAGCCCCGGGGGAGCCGTCGATGGAAAGGGTAAGACCCTGAGCGTACTTAACGGTGTCCTCAGCCAGTACCCCGAACAGCAGAAGCAGTGGCAAAGCGACATTGCCGCGAAGTTCAAAGCACAGACCGGAGCTGACGTGAAGTTCGAGACGTTCGCCTCGGCCAACGACGAACTCACCCGCATCCAGACCTCGGTGGTGTCAGGACAGGGCCCCGACATCTACGGACTCGGTACTACATTCACACCCACCGCTTTTGCCACGAAGGCCTTCGTCACCCTGTCCGACGACGACTGGAAGAAGGTGGGCGGCAAGGACCGCTTCAATCAGGCGGCCCTGGGTATTTCGGGTCCGGACAAGGACCACCTTGCCGGCATTCCCTTTGTCAGCCGTCCGTTCGTGATGGCCTACAACAAGGACCTCCTCGCCGCTGCCGGCATCGATAAGCCGGCCACCAGCTGGGACGAACTGGCACAGCAGGCCAAGAAGATGACCAAGGACGGCACCTTCGGCATTGCCACCGGGTACAAGGACAACTTCGACCCCTGGAAGTTCATTTGGGCCATGTCCATTCAGGCCGGCAATCCTTTGGTGGATGGGAAAAACCTCAAATTTGATGACCCCACGGTCAAGAAGGCCTATGAAACCTACTTCGGCTGGCTGACCAAGGACAAAATTGTCGACCCGGCCTCGGTCGGCTGGAGCAACAGCAATGCCGTTGCTGCGTTTGCCAGCGGTAAGGCAGGCTACTTGATGATGACGACGTCGAGCTCTATCCCCACGCTCGACAAGTCGGCGGTGGCCGGCAAGTACGAGTACGCGCTGATGCCAACAACGGCTCCCGGTGAATCCAGCCCGAAGGGCGACGGCGCCAACGCCGCGAGCATCCTCTCCGGTGACAACCTGGTGGTGGCTGACTATTCCAAGCAGAAGGACCTCGCGTTTGCCTATATCAAGCTGATCACCTCGACGGAAGAGCAGCTGATCTACCAGAAGACGTTTGGTGATCTGCCCGCCAACGCCGAGGCATTGAAGAGCCTGACCGATCCCAAGCTCAAGCCGATTGCGGATGCCGCTGCCAAGTCCAAGGCCACCCCGTTTACGGGTGCCTGGGGCGACATCCAGCTGGCTCTGCTGAACGTGACCGTGCAGTCGATCCCTGACCTTGCCAAGGGAAGCCTGGACGAGTCCGGCCTCGAAGCCAGGATCAAGGACTCCCAGACCAAGGGCCAGGCGTCCCTGGACCGCGCTTCCAAGGGATAAGTACTATGTCTGACACTTCCAACGAAGTCCGGGTTGCGGCGGAGTCCGCCGCAACCCGGGCCGCCCGGCCATTGGCGGACGTCTCCGGCCCGCCCCCTGCCGGGCCCAAAGGCCGCCGTAAGGGCATGAGCGAGCGCAACCGTCCGCTGTGGATGCTCATTCCAGGCGGGACGCTGATGCTGATCATCATCGTCGTTCCGCTGGTGCTGGGCATCTACATGTCTACGCTCAACCTGGACCAGTACACGCTGCGTAAATGGGTCAGTGCCCCGTTTATCGGGGTGGAGAACTTTGTCGAAGCGGTCGGCTCATCGCCACTACTGAACGCTGTCTGGCTGAGCGTCAGCTACTCCCTGATCGCCATGGTGGTGACCCTGCCACTGGGCATCGCCGCCGCCGTCGCCACCCAAAATGCTTTCAAGGGGCGCGCGGTGGTCCGGTCCGTCTTTCTCATCCCCTATGTGCTTCCCGCCTTTGTGGTGGCCACCGTGTGGCGCACCATGTTCCAGCCCGGCGGCATCGTGGACAAGGCGCTCGGCACGGTCGGCATCGATACCGGGCTGTGGCTCAACGGTCCGCAGAGTTACTGGACCCTGATCCTGGTCCAGATCTGGGCGTCCTGGCCCTTCATCTACCTGCTGGCCCTTTCCGGCCTGCAGTCCGTGGACCACGAGGTCCACGAAGCATCCGCGCTGGACGGTGCCCTCTGGTGGAACAAGCTCCGCTATGTGGTCTTTCCCTACCTGAAGGGCCCGCTCGCACTCGCATTCCTGATCGGCATGCTGCATCACATCAACAACTTCACGCTGCCGTATGTGCTGTTCGGCGTACCGGCGCCGTCCGACGTCGAGGTTCTCCCGATCCTCACCTACGTCACGAGTTTCCAGAGCTTCCGCTTCGGACTCAGCGCGGCCATGGCTTTCGTCTCGCTGGTGCTGATCGCCATCCCGCTGTTCGTTTACCTTCGCGCCGTCAAGCTCGACGACGCCGAGTCACCAGGAGCCAAGAAATGAGTACCTCCGCCGCCACTGCGCGCCGTGCGGCCGACGCCGGCGTTTTTCGACCAGGATCCGCCCGGCAACACGAAGTGACCCGGCTGCTGCCCCGTCCCTTGCTGGTCATCATCCTGGTGTTCCTCGGCGCCATAGTCCTGATCCCGGTGCTGTACATCTTCCTGGCTTCCGTGAACTCCGACATCGGCGTTGCCAACGGCGAGTTCTGGCCTTCCTCGGTCACGTTCGAGAACTATTCGAAGATCTGGACCAGTGTGGGCCTGGCCACCGGCCTGGCAAACAGTGTGCTGGTGGCGGGGTCCACCGCCGTTGTGTCGGCGGCACTGTCAGTCTCCACGGCCTTCGTGCTGGTGCGGTACACCTTCCGGGGCCGCCTCACCATCCTGCGTGGCCTGCTGGCGCTCCAATCCGTTCCCGGAACGCTGATGGTGCTCCCGGTCTTTGTGCTCTTCTCCTCGGCGTCAACCTATCTGGGCATCCAGGTCATCGGGACGCAGTGGGGGCTCTTCGTCACCTACCTGACGTTCGCCATGCCGTTTTCCACCTGGGTCATGGTCACGTACCTGCGCGGACTGCCCAAGGAACTGGAGGAGGCGGCGCGCATCGACGGAGCCAGTCACCTCGTGGTCCTGTTCAGGATCATCCTGCCGCTGAGCTGGCCCGGCATCGTTGTCTCGGGCATCTTCGCGTTCCTGCTGGGCTGGAATGACGTGCTCTTCGCGTCGGTCATGACCCGGCCGGAAAGCCAGACCGCCGCCGTCGCACTGCAGATCTTCGGTGCCTCGCAGGAAGGCGGCGCCATCCCGTATTACGGCCAGATGATGGCCGCGGCCTTGGTCTGCGCGGCGCCGGTGGTCATCCTGTACCTGATTTTCCAACGCTATCTAGTAGGCGGCCTGACCGCCGGAGGAGTGAAATAACTATGGTTTCGGACATTCAGACCCCCTGGTTGCTATCTGGTTTTGGCGACGAGATCGACGACGATCCCGCTGTCCAGATTGCAGTGCTGCAGGCGCTCGGCGCCAACCACATCGAGGTGCGCAGTGCCTGGGGCACCAACATCGTGGAACTTTCCGATGATCAGCTTCGCCGATTGAAGGACCTGTTGGCTGAAAAGGGCATGTTGGTCTCGGCAGTCGCCTCGCCGATCGGGAAGGTCGACATCAGCCTCCCGGTCGAACACGAGGTGGAACGGCTGCGCCGGGCGGTCAATGCCGCGAAGGTGCTCGGCGCGAAATACATCCGCATCTTCTCCTTCTACTACGGCGAGTCGGTGCCCGTGGAAAGCATCCGCGACGACGTCATCGAGCGGATGCGCGCCCTTGCCGCCGTCGCCGAGGAAGCAGGCGTGGTGCTGTTGCACGAGAACGAAAAGGACATCTTCGGGGACGTGCCTGACCGCGTGCTGGACATCATCGAGACGGTGAACTCCCCGGCATTGAAGGTGGCTTGGGACGCCGCCAACTTCGTGCAGGTGGGGGTGAAGCCGTTCGATGAGGCCTATGCAAAGCTCCGCCCGCACTTGGAATACCTTCAGGTCAAGGATGCCCATTTTGCCAATGGACATGTGACGCCGGCAGGGGAAGGCGACGGCGATTTGCTGCGCACCGTTGAAGCCCTCAAGGCGGACGGGTACAGCGGCTTTGCCTCCCTCGAACCCCATCTGGCCGGTGCGCACGGCCTCGGCGGGTATTCCGGCCCCACGGCCTTCGGCATCGCGGCCAGGGCCTTCGCAAAAGTTGCCGCAGAAGCAGGAGTCCAGACAGCATGAAAGGCGCTCTGAAGGTTGCCATCACGGGGTGCGGGGTCATCGGACGCACCCACGCAGTCGCCCTGCAGGAATTTCCGGAGACGTCAATCGTCGCGCTCGTTGATGCCATTCCCGATGCGGCCGAAACGCTCGCCGCATTCATCGAGAAGAGCGGACGCCCGCGGCCGGCCGTCTACACAACGATCGCCGAGGCCTTCGCCGCCGAGGACATCGATCTGGTGGCACTCGCCACTCCCAGCGGACTGCATATCCAGCAGGGCCTGGAGGTCCTCGCGGCCGGCAAGCACGTCATCATCGAGAAGCCCCTCGACGTGGACCTGAGCCGTGCTCAGGAGATCGAGGCTGCCGCGCAGGCCGCCGCCCGGCACGGCGTTGTTGCTTCCGTGATCAGCCAGCACCGCTTCGACCAGGCCAGCGTCGCAGTGGCCGACGCCGTGGACAAGGGCCGGTTCGGCCGGCTCACGTCCGCCATCGCCTCTGTGGCATGGTGGCGCAGCCAAGGCTATTACGATTCGGGCGACTGGCGCGGCACCTGGTCCATGGACGGCGGGGGCGCCCTGATGAACCAGGGCGTCCATACCGTGGACCTGCTGCTGTGGTTCATGGGACGTCCGGTGGAGATCCACGCCCGCACCGCACGGCTGGCGCACGACCGGATCGAAGTCGAGGACACCGCAGTTGCCACCGTGACCTTCGAAAACGGGGGCCTCGCCATATTGCACGCCACCACCGCCGCCTACCCCGGCCTGACAGTGCGCGTGCAGCTGATGGGCTCGGAAGGGTCGGCCGTCGTCGACAACGACCGCCTGGAGTACTTCCACAGCGCGGATGCCACCAGCGAGTCCTCCGACATGGGTCTGCAGGGCGGAGGGAACCAGGCCGAGCAGGAACTGGCCAAATATCCGGCCGAGGACTACGAGGCCAAGGACCCGACCGTCTACCCTGCAGGGCACGTGCGCCAATACCGCGACATTCTTGGCGCAATCGCTGAGGGTCGTGCACCGGGAGTCACCGTAAGCGACGCAGTCAACGCGCTTGCCACTGTTCGCGCCGTCTACGTGTCCGCCACATTGAACCAGCCTGTGCTGTTCGAGGACGTTCTCGCAGGCAAGTACAACCACCTCGAAGTCCGGACCGGCAACACAGCAACAGAAAGCGTCTGAAACCTATGAAGTTTTCAGTATTCACAGCGTCCACGCCCGACTGGACTCCGGAGGAGGCCGTGTCAACCCTTGCAGCCCAGGGCTGGGACGGCATCGAATGGCGGATCACAGACCAGACCGAGGCCACACCGGCCGGCTTCTGGGCAGGGAACAAGGCCAATGTGCCTCTGACCGGACTGGAAGACAACCTCGAACGGATTGGGCGCATCACCCGCGAGTCGGGCCTCGATTTCTCCGGGATCGGCGGGTACGCGCGTTGCGACAACCACGACGACGTCGAGCGCATGCTTGCGGCGACGGCAGCGCTGGGCGCACGGCAGGTGCGCGTGACGACGTTACCGCTCGGAACGGCTGGGTGGGGCCAGGAAGGGCCGAGCGGCACTCCCTATCCGGTCCTGTTCGACAGTGCCCGGGGGGATTTCGAGTGGGTGGCGGAGCGCGCTGCACACCACGGAGTGAAGGCCCTGGTGGAACTGCACCACCGCACCATCACGGCCTCCGCATCCTCTGCCCGCCGCCTGCTGGAGGGCCTGGACCCGCAGCACGTCGGTGTTATCCACGATCTGGGCAACCTGCTGATCGAGGGTCAGGAAGACTACCTGCCGGCCTTCGAACTGCTGGGCGACTACCTTGCACACATCCACGTGAAGAACGCCGTGTGGGTGCGGCGGGACGAGCCTGATGCCTCCGGTGCAGCCGTATACCAGAACGAATGGGCACCGCTGCAGTCCGGCCAGGGCAGCGTCCTCGAGTATTTCAAGGCGCTGGCAGCGTTCGGCTACGACGGCTGGGTCACCGTGGAGGATTTCTCCACGGAGCTGCCGCTTGAGGAACGTACCGCAGGGAATCTTGGCTACCTGCGGCGCACGGCTGCGCTTGCCGGCCTCAGCACGGGCGCCGGAGTGCGCTGATGTCACAGCCGATAGCAGCCAACCCGGACCGGCTTCTCCCCGCGGATCCCGGAATGCGGCGGGTAGCCCGCTCGCTGTATTCCCTTGTGGAGAGCCTCCCGATCATTTCGCCGCACGGTCACGTGGACGCTGCAGTGATTGAACAGAACCTCCCTTTCCCTGACCCCGCGGCCCTGCTGGTTACGCCGGACCACTATGTGACCCGCCTTATCCACGCCGGCGGCGTTCCCATGGACCAGCTGGGTCTTGGCAACGCACCGGTAGACTCACGCCGGATCTGGCGCAACTTCTGCGCGGCGTGGCCGCTCTTCGAGGGAACGGCCTCCGGCTACTGGATCCGCCAGGAGTTTGAGCACGTGTTCGGCCTGCGCGACGAGCCCAGCGCTGACACCGCGGACCGGATCTTCGACGCCATTGCCGCGAAGCTGGAGGAACCCGGCTTCCGGCCCCGGCAGTTGTTCAAGGAATTCAACATCGAGGTACTGGCCACCACGGACGATCCCCTGGATTCCCTGGACAGCCACCAAGCCCTGGCCGCAGACCCGGCTTTTGCCGGACGCGTCCTTCCCACATTCCGCCCGGATGCCTACCTGAACATCGCCCATCCCGAGTGGCAGGCGAAGGTGGAACGGCTCATCGGCTCGGCTGCGGGCGGGGTTTCCGGCTACGCCGGCTATATCACGGCGTTGGAGGGCCGGAGGCGCTACTTTGTGGAGAACGGCGCTGTTTCCGCCGACCACGGTGTCCGTACGCCTGCAACCCTCAAGCTCGACGACGCCGAGGCTGCACGGCTCTTTGAACGTGCGCGAACCGGCAAGGCATCCCCGGAGGACAGGGAAGTCTTTGAGGCGCACATGATGTACCAGATGGCCAGAATGTCCGTGGAGGACGGACTCGTGATGACCATCCACCCGGGCTCCTACCGCAACCACCATGCCCCCACCTTCGAGGCGTTTGGCGCGGATACCGGGCATGACATCCCGTTCGCCGTCAACTACACGGAGGCCATCCGGCCGCTGCTGCAGGACTTCGGTACCGCCAAGGACTTCCACCTGGTCCTCTTCACCCTCGATGAGACCGTGTTTTCCCGCGAGCTTGCGCCCTTGGCCGGCTTTTACCCGGCGGTCTACATCGGCGCCCCGTGGTGGTTCCTGGACGCGCCTGATGCCATGCTGCGGTTCAGGTCTGCGGTCACCGAGACCGCCGGATTCTCGCGGTCCTCCGGGTTCATCGACGACACGCGCGCGTTCTGCTCCATTCCGGCCCGGCACGATACGTCGCGGCGAATCGAATCGGCCTTCCTCGCCCGCCTTGTTGCCGAGCACCGCATCAGCGAAGAGCGCGCCCATGAACTCATTGTCGACGTCGTCGACACCGCCCCCCGCAGGGTGTTCAAGCTGTGACAGCCAGTCAGCTTCCCGTGCTTGGCCGCGGACTCAAGTCGCTTCCAAAGGCGCCGGTGCGCATTGTGCACCTCGGGCTGGGTGCCTTCCACCGCTCACATCAGGCGTGGTACACGCAGCACGCTTCCGACGCTTCGGAGTGGGGCATCGCCGCCTTCACCGGCCGGCGGCCGGATGCGGCCGTTGCGCTCGCGGCGCAGGACGGCCTGTACACGCTGATCGAACGCTCCGATAGCGGCGACTCGTTCGAAGTGATCGGTAGCCTCGTGGAGGCCGTGGACGGGGCCGACGTCGGACGCTTTTCCGAACTGGTGGCTGCCCCGCAGACCGCCGTCGTCACCCTTACCATTACCGAGGTGGCCTACGGCCTCGGCGCCGACGGACGCCTGGACCGGAACGCCCCCGACGTCGCCGCGGACCTCGCGGTGATGGGTGAGGCCGGGCAGGGATTGCCGACGACGCCGATTGGCCGGCTGGTGGTGGCGCTCGCCGCCCGCAGGGACGCCGGTTCGGGACCGCTCGCTGTCGTAAGCTGCGACAACCTCGCGGACAACGGAACCGTTGCCCGCGCCGCCGTGGCCGGCATGGCCGAGGCCTGGGACCCTGATTTGGCAGCCTGGATTGAGGAAAACGTCAGCTTTGTCAGCACCTCGGTTGACCGCATTACGCCGCGGACTACCGAAGCGGACGTCATTGAAGTGCAGGATGGCTGCGGCTATAGCGACCGTTCGCCGGTGGTTGCCGAACCCTTCCGCGATTGGGTGCTGTGCGGGGATTTTCCCGCCGGGCGCCCCCGCTGGGAGGACGCCGGGGCAGTCTTTGTGGATGACATAGAACCCTACGAAAACCGCAAGCTGTGGCTGCTGAACGGTGCGCATTCGCTGCTGGCTTATGCCGGCCAGTTGCGTGGACACACCACCGTTGCCGAGGCACTGGCTGACGGGCTGTGCCTCCGTGCTGTGGAGGCTTTCTGGGACGAGGCGTCTGCACATCTGGCCGGTGAAGACCTTCACATCCCCGAGTACCGCGCGGCCCTGCTTGGCCGGTTCGGCAACCGCCGGATCGCCCACCATTTGTCGCAGATCGCCATGGACGGCACCACCAAACTGCGCATGAGGGCCGTGCCCGTGTTGTCAGCCGAGCGCGCCCTGGGCCGCTCCGGTTCGGGAAGTGCCCTCATGCTGGCCGCCTGGGTAGATTACCTCGGCGCCACCGCGGAACCCCAGGACCCCCTCGCCGCTGACATCGCGGCAGCTAATTCGCAGGACGGGGACCGCCGGGTGGTTTCGCTGCTGGAACTCCTGAGCCCGGAACTGGCCCGGGATGCGGACATTGTGGCGCTGGTGCGCAGTCTGTGTGGAACTTTTGCCGGCGGCCCCGCGCCCGCCACCCCGATTACCGTGCCTGTACGTCCTGAAAGGAACAGCTGAATCTTATGAAAATTGTTGCCGCGGAAGTTTTCGTGACAAGCCCCTCCCGGAACTTCGTGACCCTGAGGATCACCACGGACGACGGCGTGACAGGCATCGGTGATGCCACGCTGAACGGCCGCGAGCTGGCGGTTGCCGCGTACCTCAAGGAACACGTTGCGCAGCTGCTGATCGGCAAGGATCCGCACCGGATCGAGGACACCTGGCAGTTCCTGTACCGCAGCTCGTACTGGCGCCGCGGCCCGGTCACCATGGCCGCCATCGCCGCCGTCGACATGGCCCTGTGGGACATCAAGGGCAAGGCGGCCGGCATGCCGGTCTACCAGCTGCTCGGTGGTGCGTCCCGGAACGGCCTGCGCGCCTACGGCCATGCCTCCGGTGCGGACATCCCCTCGCTCTTCGACTCCGTCCGTGAGCACCTGGAACTCGGCTACAAATCGGTCCGGATCCAGACCGCCGTCCCCGGCATCAAGGCCGTCTACGGTGTGGCCGCGCAGGCCCAGGCCTCCGGTGAGCGCTACGATTACGAGCCCGCCGGCCGCGGCGCCTTCCCGGTGGAGGAGGACTGGGACACCCGCGCCTACCTCCGCCACCTTCCGTCCGTGTTCGAGGCCGTGCGGAACGAGTTCGGCCCTGAGCTGCCGCTGCTCCATGACGGCCACCACCGCATGACGCCCATCCAGGCCGCGAAGCTCGGCAAGGCTTTGGAGCCGTATGATCTGTTCTGGCTCGAGGACTGCACCCCGGCGGAGAACCAGGAAGCCCTGCGCCTGGTCCGCCAGCACACCACCACGCCGCTGGCCATCGGGGAGATTTTCAACACCGTGTACGATTTCCAGAGCCTGATCAAGGAACAGCTGATCGACTACGTCCGGGCCGCGTCCACGCACTTCGGCGGGATTTCGCCGCTGAAGAAGGTCATGGACTTCGCGGCCCAGTACCAGATCAAGTCCGGCTTCCACGGCCCCACGGACATCTCCCCGGTGGGCTTCGCCGCCCAGTTGCACGTGGGCCTGGCCATCCACAACTACGGCATCCAGGAATACATGCCGCACTCCGACAAGACCAACGAGGTCTTCGAGCAGTCCATGACCTTCGTGGACGGCTACCTGCACCCGGGCGACAAGCCAGGCATCGGCGTCGAATTCAACGAGGAAGCAGCCAACACCTACCCGTACCAGCAGGCCTACCTGCCCTACAACCGCCTTGTCGACGGAACGGTGCATGACTGGTGATGACTACTGATTCCGCATTGGCAGCCGGCGTGTCCGCCCGGCAAAGCAGGCCGCGCATTGTGGTGATGGGTGTATCCGGCTGCGGCAAAACCACCATCGGTGCCCTTGTGGCGCACCAGCTGGGCGTGCCGTTCATCGACGGCGATTCCCTCCACCCGGTGGAGAACGTCGCCAAGATGGCTGCCGGCATTCCGTTGACCGACGAGGACCGCTGGCCGTGGCTTGCCACAGTGGGCAGCAAACTGGCTTCTTCCGGTTCCGCCGGACTTGTCCTGGCCTGCTCGGCGCTCAAGCGCAGCTACCGCGACGCCATCCGGGCTAAGGCCCCGGATACAGTGTTCCTTCACCTCCACGGCAGCAAGGAAGTGCTGGGGGCGCGGCTGGAAGGCCGCTCCGGGCACTTCATGCCTGCAGCGCTGCTCGAATCCCAGCTGGCCACCCTCGAATTGCTGGAAGCCGATGAGGCAGGCTTTGTGGTGGACATCGCCTCGCCCGTGGACCAGGTTGTTCCCGAAGCACTGGCAGGCCTTGTGGATGTCGGCGAAATCGGTCCGGCGCAGCCGGCCGCTGTCCGTCCGGGCCCCTTCCTCGTGGACCTGAAGGACGCGCCGTTCAACCTCGACGACGACGCCATCGCCTGGGTGGACTCCACCATCGGTTCCATGAGCTTTGAGGAAAAGATCGGTCAGCTGTTCATCAACCACAACAACGATTACTCCCCGGAATACCTCGACGATGTGGTGGACAAATACCACGTGGGCGGCATGCGCTACCGGCCCGGACCCTCCGCCGCGGTGCAGGAACACATCCGCCACGCGCAGTCCAAAACCAAGGTGCCGCTGCTGGTGGCGTCCAACCCGGAAATGGGTGGAGCAGGTAGCTGCGACGACGGCACGTTTGTGTCCACGCACCTGCAGGCAGGTTCGCACCCGGACAAGTCCATCGCACGCCAGATGGGGCAGATTGCCGGCGTTGAAACCGCAGCCTTGGGCTGCAACTGGGCTTTCGCTCCGATCGTGGACATCCACTACAACTGGCGGAACACGGTCATCTCCACCCGGGCCTTCGGCAACACGCCGGAGATCGTGGTGGAGCGGGCCAAGGAGTACTTCGACGGCATCAGTGAATCACCCACTGCCTGCGCCATGAAGCACTTCCCGGGCGACGGCATGGACGAGCGCGACCAGCACGTGGTCACGTCCTACAACACTCTCGGCTACGACGAGTGGAACAAAACGTACGGGCACGTGTACCGCGAAATGATCGGGCACGGCGTGCAGTCCATCATGATCGGGCACATCGGCGCGCCGGAGCTTTCCCGGCATTTCCGCCCGGGCCTCGCGGACAAGGACATCCGTCCCGCAACTCTGGCCCCGGAACTGCTCCAGGACCTGCTGCGCGGCGAACTCGGCTTCAACGGGCTCATCCTCACGGACGCCTCGCAGATGATCGGGCTCACCCAGGCTATGAAGCGCAAGGACCTGGTTCCTGCGACCATTGCCGCCGGTTGCGACATGTTCCTGTTCTTCCGCAACGCCGACGAAGACTTCCAGTACATGCTGGATGGCTACAAGTCCGGCGTCATCACCGAGCAGCGCCTGCACGACGCCCTGCGCCGCATCCTGGCCCTCAAAGCCTCGCTGGGGCTGCACCTCAAGGCACGCAACGAACTGGTTCCTCCGGTGGAGGCACTGGCCGTGATCGGCAGCAAGGCGCACCGCGCCGTTGCCGCGGAGATCGCGGACAAGACCGTCACCCTGGTCAAGGACACTGCGAACAACCTGCCCATCCGGCCGGAGACGCACAAGCGGATCCGCCTGTACGGTATCTCCGGCGGCTCGGACTTCACCCGGGCGGACCCGCTGGCGTACCTGGACACGGTCAAGGACGAGCTGGAAAAGGCCGGCTTCGAGGTGCACCTGTTCAAAACCGCCGCTCAGCGCGAAGCTGCGGGGGAGACGGGCATCAACTTCATGTCCGTCATCTCCGAGGAAGCCACCGGCGACTACGCGGACAAGTACGACGCGGCGTTTGTTTTCGCCAACGTCAAGGGCTTCGCCCAGGAAGCGGCTATCCGGATCAAGTGGTCCACCCCGATGGCCGCGGAAATCCCGTGGTACGTCACCGAGGTTCCCACGGTGTTTGTGTCGCTGAACCAGCCCAACCACCTCATCGACGTGCCGATGGTCAGGACAGCCATCCACGCCCATGCGGGATCCGTGGAGGCCATCCGGGCCACGATCGAGAAGATCATGGGCAACTCTGAATTCCAGGGGACGTTCAACGAGAATGTCTTCTGCGATTCTTTCGACACGCGGCTCTAGGGTTATCGCTGCGGTTTTAGACTGACGACGCGCATCTGGACTGGCGCTACGCGGATACGCGTAGCGCCAGTCCATTTCTGCGTCATGGGTCCATTTCCGCAGCGCGGCAACCAGTAAACTGGAGACCATGACTGCCACCCCTGATGCCGCTTCCAACACAGCCGCACGTGCCCGCCTGCTGGAACTGATCAAGGAACTTGCCGTGGTCCGCGGCAAGGTAATCCTGTCCAGCGGTGCCGAGGCCGACTACTACATCGACCTGCGCCGCATCACGCTGCACCATGAGGCCTCCAAGCTGGTGGGCCAGGTCATGCTGGCACTTACGGACGACGCCGGGATCGACTTTGAGTGCGCCGGTGGCCTGACCATGGGTGCTGACCCCGTGGGCACCGCTGTTATGCACGCCGCGGTGGACGCCGGCCGCACCGTGGACGCGTTTGTGGTCCGCAAGGCCCAGAAGTCCTACGGCATGGGCCGCCAGGTTGAAGGTCCGTCGGTTGAGGGCCGCAAGGTCCTGGTGCTCGAGGATACGTCCACCACAGGCGGCTCCGCCCTCACCGCTGTTGAGGGTGTCCGGAAGGCCGGCGGCAACGTCGTTGCCGTGGCCGTCATCGTGGACCGGGACACCGGCTCCAAGGAAAAGATCGAAGCCGAGACGGGCGTACCCTACCTGTTCGCCTACGGCAAGGACGAGCTGGGCCTCTCCTAGCAGGTTCGGCCACTCCAAGCGAGTACAGCAGTCGCTCCCGCCCGCGGTTGCCCAGCCCCGGGGTTGCAGCGGCGGCTTCCGCTGTGGCTACGGTAGAGGTGTGCCATACAGGGAGGAAGCAGATCCGCAGGAACAGCCTGGAGCTCATCATGCCCGGCTGCTTGCCAACGCTTCCGCACTCAAGCGGTTTTCGCGCCGCGGGTTCCTGGCCGGTACGGGCGCCTCGGCCCTGCTGGCAGCAGACATGCTGTTTACCAGCCGCGTCCAGGCGGAGCGGCGGGTCAACAGGATCCTGCAGGTCGCGGACGACTTCGCCGACGCCTACTACCCGAATGCCAGCTGGTTCCTCTTCCCGGGCTACAAGACCAGCTGGGAAGAGGCGCTCTGGATCCTGAACGCTATGCGTGGCGCGCTGAACAAGCGCGGCCAGCTGGCCGCCGTCGGCTATTCCAACCAGGGACTGGATATCGATGAGGTGGTGATCGCCGTCATCGAACACGTCCGGGCGAAAAAGCTCACCAAGCTCTTCTTCTATGGGCACAGCTTCGGCGGCATGGTGGCCACCCAGGTGGCCGCGCGCCTAAGGGAATTCCACGGAGTGGAGGTGGAGTTCATCCTGCTGGACTCCAGCCCTTACAGCCGGAGCGACGTGCTGGACGAGAGCTGGTTCGACGGTGTGGTGTTCCTGTATGAGAGCGGCTTCCGGGTCCCGTCCGTGGTCCGCGGCAGCTACGAACTGGGGGAGCGCGTCATCCACAAGGACGAGCGGACCTGGCGGCAGATCCTGGACCAGACCATGGAGCAGCTGTCCCCGATCG
Organism: Pseudarthrobacter sp. Y6; assembly: GCF_050156205.1. Lineage (NCBI taxonomy): Bacteria > Bacillati > Actinomycetota > Actinomycetes > Micrococcales > Micrococcaceae > Pseudarthrobacter > Pseudarthrobacter sp. Y6. Next base: position 707,825 of record NZ_CP189574.1, read on the forward strand.
CCCCGTCCAGTGTGCTTATCCAGTCCGAGTCGGCGTACATCTACCACTTCGACGGGAACCGGTTTGTCGACAAGCTCGGCGGCACGCGGATGGCGTACATCGGCAACCCGAAAGACCGCACGGTCCGGTACCAGACGGCCAAGGACGCGTGGTCGGCAGCGTTCCAACCCCACATGGTCTCCATGGACCTGCAAACCGACGGTGCCCTGCCGGCGCACGCGAGCCCGGGCTGGAATCCGCTCATCTACCGGCCCATCGTGGAGCGGCTGATGGACGACTTTTTCCCGCTGCCCCGCGGCGGCTCGAAGGTGACGGTCTTTTAGATCTGGTTCTTCAGGTCGGCCACGGAGTTCAGCACCTGGTTGGGCCGGAACGGATAGGCGGCAATGTCTTCGCGCTGCGTAATGCCGCTGAGGACCAGGACCGTGTGCAGGCCTGCCTCCATGCCGGCGATGATATCGGTGTCCATCCGGTCCCCGATCATGGCTGTGGTCTCAGAGTGTGCATCGATCTGGTTCATGGCGGACCGGAACATCATGGGATTCGGCTTGCCCACAACGTACGGCTCCCGGCCGGTGGCCTTCGTGATGAGCGCGGCGATGGCGCCCGTCGCGGGCATGGGACCGTCCTTGGACGGGCCGGTTGCGTCCGGGTTGGTCGCAATGAAGCGGGCCCCGGCCAGGATCAGGCGGATGGCCATGGTGATGGCCTCAAAGGAGTACGTACGGGTTTCGCCGAGCACCACATAGTCCGGGTCCTGGTCGGTGAGGATGAAGCCTGCCTCGTGCAGCGCCGTCGTCAGCCCTGCCTCGCCGATCGTGTAGGCGCGGTTCCCGGAGCCGGAACCCCGCACCTGGTCCTTGAGGAAGTGGGCAGTGGCCAGTGCGGACGTCCAGATGTTTTCCTCGGGGATCTCCAGCCCGGAGGCACGCAGCCGCGCCGCCAGGTCGCGGGGCGTGAAGATCGAGTTGTTCGTCAGCACCAGAAACCGCTTGGACGTGTCCACCCAGCGCTGGATCAGTTCCGCGGCTCCTGGGACGGCATGGTTTTCATGGACGAGTACACCGTCCATGTCTGTCAGCCAGCATTCGATCTCCTGGCCGCTGCGGTAAACCGCCGGTGAACCCTGTACCTGGTCTGCTTCTGCCACGTTTACCTCCGCGAGATGTGCCTATTCCTGGTCCAGTCTTTCATTCTTCTTGCCCGGCAACACGCGCTTCTTGCCCAGCAAGACCTGAGGCCGAAGAAACGACGGCTGGAGCCGGGGGCTTTGGCGTCCTGCGGGTCGGCTAGGCTCGTAGCTGGCACGAGAGTGTGCCCATCGGCTGCGGGTCGGGGGATATCCGCTGTGGGTGTTGATGTCGGCGTGCGCCGGTCGGTCCCCGACGTCGGAAATCACCGGGCACCGAGCGCGAACCGCAGGATGCCTGCCAGCACCTGAAAGGGACCGCCATGAGCAACAATTACAGTGCGCCACCGCCACCGCCCAGGGATGCAGAGGGCAACCCGCTGACACCGCAGCAGGGCCAGTACCCTGGCCAGGCGTACCCAGGCCAGCAGCAGTACCAGGGCCAGTTTGCTCAGCCGCCTGCGCCGCAGCCCCCGCACGGCAACAAGAACCTTTTCATCGTTCTCGGCGTCATTGCCGCCGTCGTGATTGTTGCCCTTGTGGCAGTGTTCGCCTGGGTGATCCCCACCTTCGCCAAACCGCAGGCCGGGGAAACCCCGTCTCCCGTGGCAACGTCCGGGGCGGCGGAGGAAAGCGCCGCCCCGGAAGAATCGGCGGCGCCATCGGACGGTGCCACCGCGGACGATGTGCCGGCCGGAGCCTTCCCGCTGCCGCCGGGCTGGGCCGATCTACAGGGGCCGGCGAATATTCCGGCCGAGGGAGACCCGCTCTTCAGCCGGTTTGTCACGGGGGAGTCGTCCTTCCAGTACCTCGCATCCTGGACCGGCGACGACACTTTCGGGTTGACCACCGACCCGACCTCCGGTGCACCCATGCAGCAAAAAGCGCAGGGCACCGAGGAGCGGGACGGGGACGGGATCGCCCTGGCCTACGCCTTCTTCGCCGAGGCGGAAGAGGGCAAGTACGGCAAGGAGCCCGCGAAGGTACAGGCCGCCATCAAGGAGATCGAGGCCAAGTTCACCGCTATGCCTGCGGCCGAACTACCGCAGCACCTCGTAGGCCACAAATGCACCAGCAATTTTGAAACAACGACCCCCGAAACCCGCGAGTTCCGCCGGACGGTGGCGGTTGTGATCGGCTTTACGTGCCTCAACGCCCGCGGCGAGACCATCCAGGCCGTGAACCTTTTCAGCGTCACCCCATGGGGCACTCCGCAGATGGTGGGCGTCAGCGGCCACTCGACGTACTGGGACGAAAACCCGGAGCTGCTGGAGCAGATCGCCAACTCGTACCGCGCCAACCGCTGGAAGCTCTAAGGCTGACGCGGGCTAGAGTTGATGGGTGACTGATCTTCCCAAAACCCCGCCGCTCCCCGTTCCACTGCCGGAGGAGGCGCAGGAGCCCAAGGCGGAAGTCGGCGTCGGGCCCTGGGAGGGGGAGCTGCCCGCGGGTGACCACTGGGATCCGGAGTTGCTCGCCGACGGCGACCGCCGCAACGTGGTGGACCAGTACCGCTACTGGAAGCATGACGCGATCGTGGCGGACCTCGATTCCAAGCGACACAACTTCCACATCGCCATCGAAAACTGGCAGCACGACCTCAACATCGGCACCGTGGTGCGCACCGCCAATGCGTTCCTCGCCAAGGAAGTCCACATCATCGGACGACGCCGGTGGAACAGGCGCGGGGCGATGGTCACCGACCGTTACCAGCACGTCCGCCACCACCCCACCGTGGAGGACTTTGTGGTGTGGGCGCAGGGGGAGGGGCTCGCGATCATCGGGATCGACATCTTCCCGGACTCCGTGCCCCTGGAAACGTATGAGCTGCCCAAGGACTGCGTGTTGGTGTTCGGCCAGGAAGGGCCCGGGCTGACGCCGGAGGTCCACGAGGCGGCCTTGGCTACCCTGTCCATCGAGCAGTTCGGCTCCACCCGCTCCATCAACGCCGCCTCGGCTGCCGCGATCGCCATGCACGCGTGGATCCGCCGGCACGTTTTTAGCCAGCCCGTCTGACCCGCGCCACTTCTGAAACCCGCCGAGATGGCATTTCACGGCAGTGTTGGCGACCAACATTGCCGTGAAATGCCATCTCGATGCGGTGGGCGCCTGGCCCCGCCCGAGAATACGAGATGAAACTATCAGTAATCTTCGCCAATCCCTAGGTCCATAAGTTACCCGCCAGTAGCATGTGGCTGGGTCACACTCACTGGCGAGTGTGGCACTGACTGGAGGTTCAATGAAGCATCCTTCTGTACGCGTCTGTTCGGCCGTTGCCCTGGCTGCGGTTCTCACATTCGGTTGTGGCGCGGTGGCCTACGCCGCTCCGGCACCTGCCATAACACCGGCGACGACGGCCAACCCGCTCGACTTCTACATCACCCCCGCCTCACTTCCGTCCAACAACGGCGACCTGGTCCGGACGGAGCCGTCTGTCTTCTACGTCGATCCACTCAAGACCATCCGGGCCAAGGCCTTGGTGCAGCGCATCATGTACCGGTCCGTGAAAAGATCCGGGGCGCCCATCGCCGTGACGGGCACCGTTCTCGTGCCGTCGGCCGCCTGGACCGGCTCCGGCCCGCGTCCGCTGGTCAGCTACGCCGCCGGAACCCAGGGGCAGGGGGACCAATGCGCGCCGTCCCGTGCCATGGCCACCGGCGAGGAATACGAAGGAATCTTCATCGCCGGGCTGCTGGCGCGAGGCTACTCCGTAGCGGTGACCGACTATGAGGGCCTCGGCACGGCCGGCAGCCACACCTACATGGCGCGCGAATCGCAGGCGCGCGCCGTCCTCGACGCCGCCCGTGCCGCCCAGCGGTTGGGGAACCCGCAGATCGTTCCCGGCGGCCCGGTGGCGCTGGCGGGCTACTCGCAGGGCGGCGGCGCCTCGGCAGCCGCCGTCGAGCTTGCACCCCAATACGCTCCGGAGCTGAACCTCAGGGGAGCGTACGCGGGGGCGGTTCCGGCCGATCTTCCCGCCGTCGGACGAAACCTCGACGGCAGCCTGTACACGGGGTTCCTGCTCTACGCGGTGACGGGCATGAGCGCCGTCGGCGGACTGGACCTGAGCCCCTATCTCAGCGCGGCCGGGCGGGCGAAGCTGGCGGCGACAGACAACGAATGCACCTTGCAGTCGATGGCCTCGAGCGGCTTCCTGGACACCTCGGAGCTCACAATGTCCGGGCAAAAGCTGAGTTCCTTGCTGGACCTCCCTGAGCTCAAAGCTGTCATTGCCGACCAGAAGATTGGCAACGGCCGGGCTCCGCGGGTCCCGGTGCTGCTCTCGCACAGCATGCTCGACGACGTGATCCCCTTTGACCAGGGCAGGCAACTGGCCAAGCGCTGGTGCGCCGCAGGGTCTTCCGTGTACTTCGATGTCACGGCCGGGGCCACCCACGTTGGCGGTTACGCTGCCGCCATCCCACAGGCGTTCATCTTCCTGGAGCGCCGCTTCTCGGACCGGTCCGCAGTGAGCAACTGCTGGCTCTACGGCTAAGAACCGCTGCGCGAGATGGCATTTCGCGGCAGTCCAGGGCCCCAACACTGCAGTGAAATGCCATCTCGGTGCGTGTCGGGACGCCGGACTGTGGATAACCCTCCACGGCACGTCCGGATCGGGAAGAATTCGGGGATGCATAGGGCTCCGCTTCCCGAACACCTGACGGCCGGTTCATTCTCGCTTCGTATGTCCGACAAGGCCGGTATCAGCAGGACGCGCACGGAGGCTAGCGACCTGGCCACAGTTTCCCGGGGCATCCGTGTTCACCTGGGATCAGAGGCCAAAGGCAGCGCGGCTTTGAGGGCCTACACGGAGCTGGATGACTCCTCTGCACTGACGCATGTTTCCGCGGCCCGTATTTGGCGCGCTGCCCTGGGGTGGAGGCTTGAAGATGACTGGCGGGTCCACTTGTCCCGTAGACCCGGGTTCAGCATGCCGCGCAGGGTCAATGTGGTGGGCCACCTGTTGACCTTCCTTCCCGGCGAGCTGGTTGAGTACGACGGCGTCCGGCTCACCTCGCCCGCCAGGACGTGGCTGGACCTGGCATCCATGGCCGGTGTGGATGAACTTGTCATCGCGGGAGACTCTTTGGTGTGCACCCACGGCCCCGAGTTCCCCGCGCCACGTGAACCGCTGTGCAGGGTGGAGGAGTTGCGCACCATGGTTGCGAACCATCCCGGAATAAGGGGAGCCCGGTTGGCCAAGGCGGCGTTGGAGCTGATCCGCGTCGGTGCCGACTCGCGGCCCGAAACCGAGATGCGTCTGGCCTTGGTCCGGGCAGGCCTACCCGAGCCTGAACTGAACCACGTGCTGTGGGGAGTGGACGGCGCCCCAGTGCTGTGGCCGGATGCGGCCTACCTGGAGTGGCGGATCTCGATCCAGTACGACGGAGCCGGCCATGGTGGATCCGAGCAGTACCGGCGGGACATCCGGCGGGAATCCCTGACGCGTGAGTATGGCTGGCTTGAGGTACGCGTGTCCAAAGACGACCTCGCAGGGGAGCGTTCCGCCGTCGTGCGTAAAGTCCGGGCCGCACTGGAATGCCGCGGCTGGCGCCCGAGATGACATTTCGCGGCAGTCCCGGGCTTCGGCACTGCCGCGAAGTGCCACCTCGGTGAGGCGTGTGAGCGTAAGTGTTACCGGCCCGAGTGACCCGAAACACTGCCACTGCACAGAAATGGCTAGGATGGTGGCTAGCCGTAAGAGGTCTACTCTCCAGGGTCACAACCCACAGACGAAAACTCAGCATAGGAGTCACCATGCCCATTGCAACCCCAGAGATCTACTCCGAAATGATCGACCGCGCCAAGGCCGGAGGCTTTGCATTCCCGGCGGTCAATGTGACGTCGTCGCAGACCCTGAACGCAGCCATCCGCGGTTTCGCCGAGGCTGAGTCCGATGGCATCATCCAGGTTTCCACCGGTGGCGCAGCGTACTGGTCCGGCGCATCGGTCAAGGACATGGTGGCCGGTTCGCTCGGCTTCGCCGCCTTTGCCCGCGAAGTGGCCAAGAACTACAACGTCAACATCGCGCTCCACACCGACCACTGCCCCAAGGACAAGCTGGACGGCTTTGTCCTGCCGCTGCTGGCAGCTTCCGAGGCCGAGGTCAAGGCCGGCCGCAACCCGATCTTCAACTCGCACATGTGGGACGGCTCGCACGAGACCCTCGAAGATAACCTGCGCATCGCCCGCGAACTGCTGGTGCGCTCCGCCGCGGCCAAGATGATCCTCGAAGTTGAAATCGGCACTGTTGGTGGCGAGGAAGACGGCGTTGAGAACGAAATCAACGAGAAGCTTTACACCACCACCGAAGACGCCCTGGCCACCATCGAGGCCCTCGGGACCGGCGAAAACGGCCGCTACATGACGGCGCTGACGTTCGGCAACGTCCACGGCGTGTACAAGCCCGGCGGCGTCAAGCTGCGCCCGGAACTGCTCAAGCAGATCCAGGCCGAAGTAGGCGCCAAGATCGGCAAGGAGAACCCGTTCGACCTCGTGTTCCACGGCGGTTCGGGCTCCAGCGACCAGGAAATCGCTGACGCCGTCTCCTACGGCGTGATCAAGATGAACGTCGACACGGACACGCAGTACGCGTTCACCCGTCCGGTGGCCGGCCATATGCTCGCCAACTACGACGGCGTCCTGAAGATCGACGGCGAAATGGGCAACAAGAAGACTTACGACCCCCGTGTCTGGGGCGCCTCCGCCGAGGCCGGCATGGCTGCCCGCATCGTCGAGGCCGCCCGCCAGCTCGGCTCCCTCGGCAAGACGTTCTAGCCATGTCGGACGAGTTCCGTAGGAACCTGATGGGCCCGGAGCCCACGCTCCTGCCTGCCGAGACGGGTGTCTACCAGCAGTTGGACGCCGGCGCCGAAGCCCTGGACCTGGTGGAAAAGCACCCCACCTCGTCGCTGTTGTGGGCTGTCCTGGCGGAGGAGGCGTGGGCCGAGGGCCGCACCGTCGATTCCTACGCCTACTCGCGCGTTGGCTACCACCGTGGGCTGGACTCGCTGCGCCGCAACGGCTGGCGCGGCGTAGGTCCCATCCCGTGGGAGCACGAACCCAACCGCGGCTTCCTGCGCGCGCTCTACTCGCTGGGCCGTGCGTCGGCGGCTATCGGCGAAGCCGAGGAACCGGAACGCATCGAGAAGTTCCTCAACGACTCAGACCCGGCAGCCAAGGCAGCCATCGAAGCTGAGTAGTAGAAGAACGACGGCGGGCGGTCACCTTTCAGAAGAAGGTGACCGCCCGACGTCATAATTTCCGGTAGTGGAACCTGTCGAGATTTGCTCCGGTGGTTGAGCTTGTCGAAACCTGGATTTCGACGAGCACAATCACCGGGAACCCAGTTGGTTAGACCTTCGCGAGTCCCGTGCGGGCCATGGCGTCGGTGTATACGACGCGCATTTCCTCGAGGTACTGTTCCTGCCGCGCGGGCGTCCCGGCGAAGGCGCGGCCGCTGAGGGAGCGGACCTTGTAGGTCTTCAGCCCGCGGCGCCAGAGCAGCGGAACTTCGGTCTTGAGCAGCAGGTTGGCCAGACGGTTGGCTTCGGTGCCGTGGGCCACGATCACCGAGGCGCGGGGAACCACGGCGAGGAACTTCAGCAGAGGCTTGAGGCCGGCGGAAATCTGGTCCGGTGTGAACTTGCCGTTGACCTCGCCGGGGGTGTGCCACGGGTGCACGTTCCAGGGCATCACGAACTCGGGGCGCAGGCCCAGCTTCCACTGGATGCCGAGCATGCGGGTGGCGGCGTCTTCGTCGCCGGCAGTGATGAAACCGGAGGGGTCAGCCTCGCCGATGTTGGAGTAGAGGCTGATGATGCGGCACTCGTCCACGTCGTGCATGGGGTCGACGTACGGGACTTCGGTGTGGGGCTTGACGCTCTGCAGGGAATCGCACAGCTCGTTGACGGCGGCAACGTTGGGCTCGTAGCGGCGGCTCAGGAGCTGTTCACGGAGGGATTCGGGGGCCAGGGCTGTCATATAGTGCAATGTCTCCTGCGGGGCTCGGCGATGCTGCCAATCCGGAAAATGGGCGCGTGATGGCGCGCCGGTCCGGCGTGGTTTCAAATGTGGTGTGGACCGATTCCTGGTCGATCTCTATCAGTTTAGCAAGCCCCGCGAAATGCGGACCCCGTCCGGTGACATTCCGTGATGAAAGGCATACACCAGGCCCGCGCAACTGGGGTGGAAAGCACGCGGACGATCCTGGATGGTGCGGCAGGCTCCGCAGGCCGAACGGGTGGAGGAAACCCCCGCATCGGCTAAACTTGGGTGGTAAGAGCCCCGAACTCTTGCGTGGTTGGCCGCCGTTGCGGTCCAGCCAGGCTATGGCCTTCGGGGCATTCTCATGAACGGCGCTAGGCAGGCCTGCCATCTCGGTGGACGGACCTGTGCGGCCCGAACGAATGGGGGAGGATCCCATGCCAGCAATCGTGATCGTAGGAGCCCAGTGGGGCGACGAAGGAAAAGGCAAGGCCACCGATCTTCTGGGCGGCCGCGTTGACTACGTCGTAAAGCCCAACGGCGGCAACAATGCCGGGCACACCGTCGTCGTAGGCGGTGAGAAGTATGAGCTCAAGCTCCTTCCGGCCGGCATTTTGAGCCCCAACGCGATTCCGATCATCGGTAACGGCTGTGTGGTGAACCTTGAGGCCCTGTTCCAGGAGATCGAGGGCCTGCAAGCCCGTGGCGCGGACACGTCCAAGCTGCGCATCTCCGCCAATGCGCACCTCGTTGCCCCGTACCACCAGGTCCTGGACAAGGTCACCGAGCGTTTCCTCGGCAGCCGCGCCATCGGCACCACCGGCCGCGGCATCGGCCCCGCCTACATGGACAAGGTGGCCCGCCTGGGCATCCGCGTCCAGGACGTCTTTGACGAGTCCATCCTCCGCCAGAAGGTGGAAGGATCCCTGCGCCAGAAGAACGAACTCCTGGTCAAGGTCTACAACCGCCGCGACATTGTGGTGGACGAGATCGTGGACTACTTCCTGGCCTTCGCCGAGCGCCTGCGCCCGCTGGTCATCGACAGCACGCTGGTCCTCAACAACGCCCTGGACGAGGGCAAGGTTGTGCTGATGGAAGGCGGCCAGGCCACGTTCCTGGACGTGGACCACGGCACCTACCCGTTCGTGACCTCCTCCAACCCCACGGCCGGCGGCGCGTCCGTTGGCTCGGGTATCGGCCCCACCCGGATCTCCCGCTCCATCGGCATCATCAAGGCCTACACCACCCGTGTTGGCGCCGGACCGTTCCCCACCGAACTGTTCGACGAGATGGGCATGTACCTGCAGAAGACCGGTGGCGAGTTCGGCGTAAACACCGGCCGTCCGCGCCGCTGCGGCTGGTACGACGCCGTCCTGGCCCGCCACGCTTCCCGCGTGAACGGCTTCACGGACTACTTCGTCACCAAGCTGGACGTCCTCACCGGCATCGAGCAGATTCCGGTCTGCGTTGCCTACGACGTTGACGGTGTGCGGCACGACGAAATGCCCATGACGCAGACCGAGTTCCACCACGCGGTGCCCATCTTTGAGTACTTCGAGGGCTGGACCGAGGACATCACCGGCGCGCGCACGCTGGAGGATCTCCCCGAGAACGCCCGCAACTATGTGCTGGCCCTTGAAAAGCTCTCCGGCACGCGTTTCTCAGCGATCGGCGTCGGCCCGGACCGCGACCAGACCATCGTGGTCCACGATCTGATCAACGACTAATAGCCTGTAAAGCGCGACGACGGCGGGTCACCTGAAAAGGTGGCCCGCCGTCGTCGTCTGCTGACCCAAGTGGGTCGGTGCTGCCCCTGTTGCGCTGTTCTGGCGGGCGTTGTACGCAATTTACACAGCGTTTACGCGGCCGGTCTTGTGAGGCTGCAGGCGGGCCGGACAGACTCTTAAGCACACGCTGAACCGATCAGCAGATCATTCAACCAGACCCGCAGGTGCCGGACGCAGCGATGCTTCCGGGACCGCCGGTGACGTAGCAGTCGCCCGGACGGGACCCGCAGACCGGAAGGATTCACCATGGCCGGGAAGTTTGAAGTTTTCTTGGACTCGGATTCATATTTCAGGTTCCGCCTCAAGGCGCCGGATGGCACAGTGGTGGCCGTGTCCGGAGCTTTTGAGGACAAAGCCTCGGTGGCTGCCGGTATCGCCGCCGTCCGCGAATGCGCCGGGACAGGGCTGGTCACCGATCTCTGCCCCGCCGCCATGGCTGCACCGATCGCCCCTTCGCCGGCGGCTGTGCTGGTCCCCGCCCAACTCCAGCCGAACTGTGGCGACCAGTGCGTTCCCGCCACCCGGGCGCACCCCTTTGTCATTGACACGACTTCGCGCCGGAGGGTGACCGCGCCGCGCTGGACCTGAACCGCGCTGGACGTAGCCAGCCCAAGAATCCAGCCCGGGGTCACGGTCCCGGAAAGTTTCTTGTCCGACGGCGTAACCCCTGCGGTGCCTGGAGCGATTACCCCTTTGAAGCGCCGGTCTGGAACTTGTCCCCCATCACGTTCCAGCCCGGTTCTTTTGTTACTGGAGGGTAAAGTTAGTTGGCGAGGGCATTCTGCGTATGACGTACGGGCCCGAAGCTGAGCAAGCCCAGTCCCCTCCACCGAAGGCCCTGTGTCCGTGACCGATGCACTGACAGACGACGTTCTGCGTGTGCGCGCCCGCGATCCGGAGCTCTTCAGCATGGTGTACCGAAGCTACGCGTCACAGGTCCTGGGCTACCTCACAGCCCGCGGGGTAGAAGATCCGGAGGCGGTTATGCAGGAAGTCTTCCTCGCGGTACTGCCGCGGCTGCAGAAGATTACCGGCGGCGTCGCCGGACTGCGCACTTTTGTCTTCTCCGTGGCACACGCCAGGATGGTGGACGATCACCGGAGGCAGCAACGCACCCCCATTAAGCTCCCGTTCGAACCGGACCTCGACGGCCGCGAGGAGGCCTCGGCCGAGGATGAGGTGCTGCAGCGGATCTCACCGCGGGAGGTCGCGGATCTCCTGAACGAGCTGCCGGAAGATCAGCGGGAAGTGCTGTCGTTACGCCTCGTCGCGGGCCTGACAGTGGACCAGGTGGCGGCCGTGATGGGAAAGAGTGCTGGCGCCGTCAAACAGCTCCAGCGCCGTGCATTGATCCGGTTGCGCGAGCAGTCCGCAGTGAAGGAATACGTGGTGCCATGACCGCCAATGCCAGCTCCCTGATCCGGACCGTGGATGAATTGCTCCTTGACGCCGGCGGGACCGATGCCGGCGGGCTCCGCGAAACCCTGCTCGCGGTGGGTTCCCTGGCTTCCCTGCCGGTCCCCGAGCCAGGCCCTGAACTGGCGGCAATCCTGTCAGGCCACACCCACCAGTTCGCCCGGAACCGCCTGCTCGGCAAGCGCCGGACCACCGTTGTGGGCCTCGCTGTCATCGCAGGGATGGGGCTGGGCGTCACCGGAGTGGCCGCCACCGGCACGGTTCCGAACGCGCAGGCCAGCAGCTCCATTCAGCGGCTGTTGCAGGACTGGGCTCCTGACTGGACCATCGCAGGGACTCCGGCCGCCAGCGGGAGCGCCGCCGATCCGACGGAGGTGCAGTTGCCCGGGGAGCCGGCATCCCCCGACGCCCGGGTGCCGGCACCGCCGCAACCTGTTGAACCGGAAGCGGCCCTGCCAGCAAACGGCCCGGAAAACGCAGGCCAGGATCGGGGCACGGAGCCGGCCGGCCGCGGAAACGGCACGGCGCCTGGCAAGACAAAGGCGGACGACGGCGGCGCGCCGGGGAACGCTGCCGGCGTCACCCCTGGCGGTGCTGCGTCCCGGGACGCTTCCACCCAGGAAAGCCACGATCCTGCAAAGGCCGCCACCGACGCCGCTGCCGAGCTCGACAAGGCCGGAAAGCTGGTTGCCGGTACCCTGGCCGACGCCGCCAAAGCGGGGGAGTCCCTGACTTCAGCCATTGTGCCTCCCGCACTGACAGAGAAAACCGGGGCCGGCAGTGCCGGCCCCGGTTCAATCTGGCTGAAGAAGTTCAACCGGTAATCAGGCTCTCCGTCAGGAAGGGCCTTTCCGTCAGGAAAGCAGCTGCCGCTTGGAGGAGATCACGCCGGTGTCGAAACCGGCGAGGTGCAGCCCGCCATGGAACCGGGCATGCTCGATCTTCACGAAGCGGTCCATCACCACGTTGAGCCCGGCGGCTTCCGCGTCCGCGGCCACGTCCTCATGCCAGGAGCCGAGCTGCAGCCAGAGGGTTTTGGCGCCGGCCGCGATGGCTTCGTCCAGGACGCCCGGGAGGTCATCGTGCTTGCGGAACACATCCACGATGTCCGGGCCCTCGGGAAGATCGGCCAGTGAGGCGTAGGTGGGTTCACCAAGGATCTCCTTGACCGCGGGGTTCACGAAGTACACCTTGTACCTCGTGGACGACTGCAGCCGGGACCCGGCGGTGGTTGTGCTGCTGTGGCGCGCCGGCCCTCCCGACAGTGCGCCGTGCACGGCGACGTCCATGGGCTCGGCCGAGGATCATCCCGATGAGCCGCTGGAAGGGCCGGGCGCGTCACGCAGCCCTGCTTCGATCGCCGTCGGGTTCGAAGTGGATTGTGGGGAGCCCGTAGCAGCGGCCGCTGAAGCGGCACTGGCTGGACTCAGGGTGGGCAAAGGCGTGGCAGAAGATACTTCTGATGTCATAGATGTGCTTCATCGACCCTGGCGTTAGCACCCTTCGCTGTGTGGTCATTACCGCGAGAGCTGAACCGCACACCCTGCGCCAAATCGGGATCCGTGGAACGTAATATTCGCTCACGCCCGGCATTTACACCTCCGGTCGGTTAAATATTTGACAAGGGGCCGCTTTGGGAACGATGTACGCTTGGATCATGGGCCACGTCAACGATCCTGCAGTTATTGAGCGTCTGATGCGAAACAAAGGGCGGTGGGCCATCGTGGGCCTGACCACCAATGAGTGGCGCGCAGCCCACGACACCTCGCTGTTTATCCGCGACCGGCTCGGGATGGAGATCATCCCTGTCAACCTGCCCGGTGACGCCGTCCACGGCGAAACCGGCTACCGCACCCTGGGTGGGATCCCCCCTGAAAAGCAACCCATCGACGTCGTTGACTGCTTTGTGAATTCGCAGAAGGTCGGGGCGGTGGTGGACCAGGCAATTGCGGTGGGCGCCAAGGCCGTGTGGTTGCAGCTGGGCGTTATCGACGAAGCGGCAGTGGACCGTGCCAAGGCCTCCGGCCTGGACGTGGTGATGAACCTTTGCCCCGCGCAGCAGGCGTGGAAGTACGACCTCTGACTGGTTCCCTGGACGCGCAGGTGCCCGCGGTTCTCAGCGCTGCATCAGCTCCGGGTAGTGGCGTTCGGTCACATCGGGATGGGCGCGCATGCGGCCCTTGAGCATGTTCAGGCCGAAGGACGCGAGCATCGGGTTGGACGGATCGTCGGAGATGCCGCGTGCCTGGGCTTTGAGCTCGGGAGGCAGGGGCACCGGATCGATAACAGCATCCAACCGCGGCGACCAGAAGAACGGGACTGAGTAGCGGTCCACGCCGGGTGGCGGCGCCTGAACCCGGTGGATCGTGGCGGCAAGGTAACCTTCCGTGGCCACCTCCAGCATTTCGCCCAGGTTCACCACGAGTGCCCCGGAAACAGGCTCAACCGGCGCCCACTCCTTTGTCCCGGGCGGCAGCACTTCGAGTCCGCCCACCTCGTCCTGGAGGAGCAGGGTGACAAATCCGTAATCAGCGTGGGAGCCCACGCCCTGGTTGCCGGCCGCCTCCACCACGCCGCCGACGTAATGCACCAGCTTGCCCATCCAGGCCGGTTCGTTGCCGAAGGGCTCGTCGAAGTGGTCCTCCGGAAGTCCCAGGGAAACCGAGATGCCACGCAGCAGCTCCATGCCCACACTGGACATCAGGCCGGCCCAGGCCATGGCCGCGGGCTTGAGCTCCGGTAATGCCTCGTCGGGCCACATGTTGTGCCCCTGGAGCAGCCAGTATGGCTGGTCGGCCGGATAGTTGTGGACGGGCTCGCGTTCGGGGGAGTAGTCGATCTGCTCGCGGGCGTCGGCCCGTCCCTGCGTGACTTCTGTGCCCATCCGTGTGTAGCCGCGGAAGTGTGCTGAAATCCTGTTGTCCAGCTTCATCCGGTCCTCGAGGGGCAGATCGAAGAAGCGTTTGATGAGGGCCAGCAGCTCCTCGGCCTGGCCGGATGCGGCGCCATATCCCGTGATTTGGAAGAACCCCACGTTATGGGCGGCGTCCCGCAGCTGGTCAATGAATTCCGGGCTGAAGGAGCCGTACGGCTGGCGTGCGGCGCTCATGTCCAGAACGGGAATGGTGGCCTGATCGGGTGACATCTTCGCAGACTAGCACCGCCGGGAAGGACTTTGTAGGCTCGCTCCATGGACGCAGCGCAACTCAAGGCCTTATGCCTGTCATTTCCGGGGGCCTTCGAGGATTTTCCCTTCGGTCCCGAGACCTCCGTGTTTAAGGTCCGGGCGCACGTCGCCGGCGGCGCAAGGCAAGAAGCCAAGATGTTTGCGGCGTCCGCCATGGACCCTGACGACTGGTCCGTGAGCCTCAAATGCGAGCCCGCCCTCGCTGAGCAGCTGCGCGCCGCCCACCCGGAAATCACGGGCGCATGGCACATGAACAAGACCCACTGGAACGGTGTGCGGCTGGACGGCGACCTCCCGGATGGCATGGTCCGGGACATGGTGGAGGATTCCTACGACCTGGTGGTGGTCTCCCTGAGCCGCAAGCAGCAGGAGCAGCTTGGGTGGGCGCGGCTGACCGCCTCCCCGGAGACGGCCGTTCTCCCGGGCGAACCGCGTTGACGGGCAAGCGCATGGCTGCCGGCGGACTCAACTACCCCGGCATCGGCTCCACCGAACATGGCCCGCCGCCCGAAGGATACCCGTGCCTGGTCTCGCAGACCTACCTGGGGGACGGGCTGGCGGTCTACCGCCGTGTAGCGCAGGGAATCCTTACCTGGGAACTGCAGCGGCGGTCCGGCCTGATCGTCCGGACCGAGTCCGACGTCGTGATCCCGGGTGCGCGCGTGGTGAGCGGCTTCGGCATCGGGCCTTTCCGGATTAACGCCCCCTGCGAGGTGGTCTGGGTCCGGCGGCCGGTGCCGGGCGACGGCCCGCAGTCTGCGGGCTTTGGCTACGGAACGTTGCCCGGTCATCCGGAGCGCGGCGAGGAAGCTTTCGAAGTTGAGATCGGCGCCGATGGGCGCGTGTTCTTGAAGGTCACAGCCTTCAGCCGGCATGCCAACTGGTTCTATCAGGCCGGCGGCCTGCTGGCCCGGGCCGCGCAACGGCACATCACTTCGCGATACGTTGAAGGGGCACGACAGCTCGCCGCGGGACAGTCCATGTCCCGCAACGGAAGGAACATTGCATGATCTTTATCGTCGTTAAATTCAAGGTCAAACCCGACTGGTCCGAGCGCTGGCTCGGCCTCGTTGATGGCTTTACCCAGGCCACACGTGAGGAGCCCGGCAACCTGTGGTTCGACTGGTCCCGCAGCGTGGATGACCCCAACGAGTTCGTGCTGGTGGAAGCCTTCCGGGACGACGCCGCAGGGGACCACGTCAACAGCACCCATTTCAAGCAGGCCATGGCTGACATGCCGCAGGCGCTGGCCGAAACACCGCGCATCATCAGCCGCCAGCTCGACGGCGACGGCTGGGACCGGATGGGTGAACTGACCATCTGATGTGGATCGGCTGGATTGAATTCGACATCCTCCTCGGCGACGTCCAGAGCCTGAAGGAGAAACGCTCCGTCATCAGGCCGCTGCTGGCCGAGCTCAAGCACCGCTTTGATGTGTCCGTCGCGGAGGTGGGCGACCACGAACAGTACCGGCGCTCGCAGGTGGGCGCCGGCTTGGTGGCGGCAGACCGGGCGCACCTCGTGGAGGTACTCACCGCCGTCGAACGCTTTGTGGCCGCCCGGCCGGAGTTCGAGCTGCTCAGCTCAAGGCAGCGGGAGCTCCACAGCGAGGACTGACCTCAAGACCCGACTGAGCAAAGCCTTCGTTTGGCGGAAAAGCTGGCAGCTCAGTGATGTTCCAAAAAATCCGCGGCGGTACCGGACATCCGCGCCCCGGTTCAGGGGAGCGTTCGTCCGAATCCGCCGCGGATTCCGTGGATCTCTTAGCCGAAGTACTTCGGCAGGGTTGCTTCGTGGGCTTCGCGGAGGGCGTCCAGCGACATGGTGTCCACGCCGTTGATCTCAAGGTTGCCGCTGGCTGCGTCCACCACGCCGATGCGGGTGTGGGCAAAGCCGCGGGCCGTGCACATGTCCTTGAACCGGACTTCTTCCGAGCGGGGTACCCCGACAATTGCGCGGCCCTGGGACTCGGAGAACAGCGCCGTGAACAGGTCCACGCCGTCGCGGTCCAGGACATCCTGCAGGGCAATCCGGGCACCCACGCCGTAGCGCAGTGCGGACTCCACCAGGGCTGCCGCAAGGCCGCCTTCGGAGAGGTCGTGCGCGGAGTCCACCATGCCGTCGCGGGACGCGTTGATCAGGATTTCGCCCAGCTCGCGTTCGGCGGCGAGGTCAACCTTGGGCGGCAGTCCGCCGAGGTGGCCGCGCATGTTGGCCCACTCGGAAGCGTCCAGTTCTGCCGCCGTCGTACCCAGCAGGTAGATGGCCTGGCCATCTTCCTTCCAGCCCGACGGCGTGCGGCGGGCGACGTCGTCCAGCTTGCCCAGCACTGCCACCACGGGGGAGGGGTGGATGGGCGTGGTGCCGGTCTGGTTGTACAGCGAGACGTTGCCGCCGGTGACCGGGATGCCCAGGACCATGCAGGCGTCGGACAGGCCGCGGATGGCCTCCGCGAGCTGCCACATCACGTCCGGGTCCTCGGGGGAGCCGAAATTCAGGCAGTCGCTGACGGCCATCGGAACGGCGCCGGAGGTGGCCACGTTGCGGTAGGCCTCGGCCAGTGCCAGCTGTGCGCCGTGGTACGGATCAAGGTAGGTGTAGCGGCCGTTGGCGTCGGTGGCCAGGGCAACGCCCAGGCCGGTTTCCTCGTCCACGCGGATCACGCCGGCGTCGTCCGGGAACGCCAGGGCGGTGTTGCCGCCCACATACCGGTCGTACTGGTTGGTGATCCAGTCCTTGCTGCACATGTTCGGCGAAGCCACGAGCTCGGTGACGGCAGCGGCCAGTTCCGCGGGGGCGGAGGGACGGCCGGCGTCCTGTACGGAGCCAGTGAAGGAATCGGCCTGCACGGAATCCTGCCACGAGGGGCGGGCGTACGGGCGGTCATAAACCGGACCGTCGTGGGCCACGGTGCGAGGGTCGACGTCCACGATGACTACGCCGTCCCAGGTGATGATCAGGCGGCCGGTGTCGGTGACCTCGCCGAGCCAGGAGTACTCCACGGCCCACTTGTCCATCACAGCTTCGAAGGCGGCGATGTTCTCCGGGGTGACCACGGCCATCATGCGTTCCTGCGACTCGGACATCAGGATCTCGCCCGGGGTCAGCGTCGGGTCGCGCAGCAGGACGGAGGTCAGTTCAACTTCCATGCCACCGTCGCCGTTGGAGGCCAGTTCCGACGTGGCGCACGAGATGCCAGCGGCGCCGAGGTCCTGGATACCCTCAACCAGCGAGCCTTTGAAGAGCTCCAGGCAGCACTCGATCAGGACCTTCTCAGCGAAGGGGTCGCCCACCTGGACGGCGGGGCGCTTGGACGGCTTGGTGTCGTCGAAGGACTCCGAGGCCAGCACCGAGGCGCCGCCAATGCCGTCGCCGCCGGTGCGTGCACCGAACAGGACCACTTTGTTGCCCTTGCCGGACGCGTTGGCGAGGCGGATGTCCTCGTGGCGCATCACGCCAACAGCCAGCGCGTTAACCAGCGGGTTGCCCTGGTAAACGGCGTCGAAGACCATTTCGCCACCGATGTTCGGCAGGCCCAGCGAGTTGCCATAGCCGCCGATGCCGGCAACGGCACCGTGCATCACACGGGCAGTGTCCGGGTGGTCGATGGCCCCGAATCGCAGCGGATCCATCACAGCCACCGGGCGGGCGCCCATGGAGATGATGTCGCGGACAATGCCGCCGATGCCGGTGGCTGCACCCTGGTAGGGCTCCACGAACGACGGCGAGTTGTGGGACTCGATCTTGAACGTCACGGCCCAGCCGTCGCCCAGGTTGGTGACGCCGGCGTTTTCGCCGATGCCCACCAGCATGTCCTTCTTCATCTCGTCGGTCACCTTGTCGCCAAACTGGCGCAGGTGGTTCTTCGAGGACTTGTAGGAGCAGTGCTCGCTCCACATCACGGAATACATGGCCAGCTCGGCGCCGGTGGGGCGGCGGCCCAGGACCTTGACTACCTCGTCGAACTCGTTCTGCTTCAGGCCCAGCTCAGCCCACGGCAGTTCGGTGTCCGGCGTCTTGGCGGCGTTCTCGACGGTGTCAATGTTGAACTTTTTGGATGAGGTCTCGACAGGCTCGACCACCGAATTGATCTCGGTCATTTGTTGCCTCCCACAATCTTGTTCAGTACGGAGGTGAAGAAACCCAGGCCGTCGGTATCGGACCCGCCGATCCCGGCACCGCCGGACAATACAGTTTCGGGGCCGAAGCCAACTTCCACCGCGTGCTCCGGGTGGGGCATAAGTCCCACCACATTGCCGGCGGCGTTGGAGATGCCAGCGATGTCGCGGCGTGAGCCGTTGGGGTTGAAGCCCACGTAGCGGAACACCACTCGGCCTTCAGCTTCGAGGGCGTCCAGGATCTTTTCGTCTGCGATGTACTGGCCGTCCTGGTTCTTCAGCGGAACCGTGATTTCCTGGCCGGCCTCGTAGTCAAGGGTCCAGGCGGTGTTGCTGTTTTCCACGCGCAGGACCTGGTCGCGGCACATGAACTTCAGGTGGTCGTTCTTGATCATGGAGCCGGGCAGCAGGTGCGACTCGGTCAGGATCTGGAAGCCGTTGCAGATACCAAGTACAGGCAGCTTTGCATCGGAGTTCGCGGCGTCGATGATCTTGGACATCAACGGGGCGAAGCGGGCAATGGCGCCGGCACGGAGGTAGTCGCCGTAGGAGAAACCGCCGGGGATCACGACGGCGTCCACGTCACCCAGGGTAGTGTCAGCGTGCCAGAGCGGCACTGCGGTGCCGCCGGCGAGCCTGACTGCACGGGCGGCGTCGCGGTCGTCCAGGGTGCCGGGGAAGGTGACGACGCCGATTTTCGCGCCGGCAAGGCGCGGCTCGGCGGCGACGGCGATCGCCTCGCCGATCAAGGGAAGTTCAGTCATCTCAGGCCTCGACGACCTCGACGTTGACGACGTCTTCGATCACGGGGTTGGACAGCAGGGTCTCGGCGGCTTCGCGGGCCTGGGCCAGGATTGCGTCGGTCACCTCGCCGTCAACCGTCAGTTCAAAGCGTTTGCCCTGGCGGACAGAGCTAAAGCTGGTGAAGCCCAGGCGGGGGAGTGCACCCACGATGGCCTTCCCCTGCGGGTCCAGAATCTCGGGCTTGGGCATGACGTCAACAACGATCCGGGGCATCCGGCAACTCCTGTGCGTGAGCATTGGGTAAGGGCGCAGCGGAGTCACGCCGTCTTACGCCGTTCCGGGATGTTGGGGACATTCTTTTTCGAACAGTGTCTTTAGAACGGTGTGGACGGGCGCTCCGCGAGCTTGCTAGCCCATTCTACCGGGCGGAGCGCTGCACCCTGTATTCGGTGGGATCGGCCACAGCCATCGTGGCAGGGCGGGCTATTGGGAGGTGAAGGACGACGGCGGCTATGGCCTCGCGGAGCCAGCGTCACTAGGATTGCGGCATGGCTGAAAAATCGAAATCCGTGCTGTTGCCGATGATGGCCGTGGCCGTTTTCGCCGGGTTGGGCCGGATGGTGGTGCAGAAGATCAAGGCGGATCGGGCTGCCCGGGAAACGCGCGTGGCCGGCCCCATGGACGAAAAGACCCGCCAGTGGATCAGCGACGTGGTCCGGACGCCCAGGCAGTAGGCGCCACTCCTTACCCAAGCCCTCAAGTCATTACCCAAGCCTCAAACGGGCGTCCCTGAACGGGGGCGCCCATTTTGTGCCCCGCTCAGGTGCTCCGCTGCAAATGCACTGTTCCGAAGGCGCTGTCCCAGGCTGCTCCCAAGCAACTTCTTGAAACTCCTCGCCATGTGACGTTCTACACGCCGGCGCCGAGGCCGGCAAGGTCTTCGCACTGTTTGTGTACTCCAAGGACCAGGGTTTCTTCGGCAGCCAGTTCGGCAACAACGACGCCGACAGTACCGTCATCTCCTCCGCCGTCATCGAGTCCTCCGACGGCGGCGTCACGTGGGGCCAGCCGAGGCTCATCACCAACGTGACCAAGCCGGGCACCAGGAAGACCAGCCCCGTGGCCGGCGATATCCGCTGCAACTTCGTGTCCTCCGGCGAAGGCATTCAGCTCAAGCACGGCCAGTACAAGGGCTGCCTGATCCAGCAGTACGCCGGCGATGTGCGCCAGGCCGACGGCACCAACAAGATCCAGGCGTACAGCGTCTATTCGAACGATCAATGCGTGACCTGGTACAAGGGTGCCAACGTCGGCGGCCGCATGGACGAGAACAAGACCGTGGAACTTTCCGACGGCCGCGTGTTCCCTCCGGCGTACAGAACGGCCGCGACGACGTGGTGGTTTTGGACAAGGATGGCAAGCAGGTCTCCTTCGGCCGCCTGCAGGTGACGCCAAGGGCTGAGCCATGGTGGTTTCCTTGCACCAAAGAAGACCTCCGCGTGGAGCTGGACTTACCCAAGGTCCGGCCCACGTGGGGTCTTTTTTGTGCCCACCCGGCTTCCCGGCCCTCCCCTAAACGCGCATGACTGATCTAGATGCCCGATGTGGTCTATGTCATATTCAGCTCTCAGTCTGTAATGTTTGTAACGGCTGGTCACAGCATTACAAAACCTGTAATGCCGTGTGCCGTTCCCAGCCTTCTCCAGACCGGCAACGTGGCCGGTCGTTCCTCGTGAAAGGTGTAGTCGCTCGTGAAATCAACTGAAAAAAGCCACATTCGGGGCGGGGGACTTCGGAAGGCGACGGCATTGGCCGTGGGCTTGCCGCTGCTCCTTTCTTCGATAGCGATGAGCCCCGCTACCGCGGCGCCCGCTGAAGCAAACACGGCAGTGGCACTAAAGAAGCTCAACCCCGGCGACTACCCCGCTGGCCGTTACATTGTGGTCCTTGCCGAGAAGCCGGCGGCCACCTACGAGGGCGGGTCTCCCGGACTCGCAGCGACGAAGCCCCAGAACGGCCGCAAGCTTGACGCCGACCGGCCCGAAGTCCAGCAGTACCAGGCGCACCTTGAGGGCAGGCAGAACGCTGTGGCCGGGTCCGAAAGCGTCCGGATTAAGCGCCAGTATACGGCTGCCATCAACGGGTTCTCGGCCGATTTGACCGCTGACCAGGCGGTAAAGCTCGCCAAGGACCCAGCCGTCCTGGTGGTGGCACCGGACACGGAGAACGCGCCGGATTACTCCACCACTGACTTCCTCGGGCTCAGCGGTGAAAACGGCATCTGGAAGACTGCCTTCGGCGGGCAGGAGAATGCCGGCAAAGGCGTTGTAGTGGGCGTTATCGACTCCGGCTACACGCCCTCCAACCCGTTCTTCGCCGGGGAAGACGTGCAACCTCTCAGCGGCCAGGCCCAGGTGGGTGCCCCGTACCGCACCGCGGACGGCAACATCGCCATGCTCAAGTCCGACGGCGACACCTTCGTCGGTGAGTGCCAGAAGGGCCAGGGAACCGGGGCCGCGTTTGACGGCAGCGCCTGCAACTCCAAAGTCCTGAGTGCCCGCTACTTCGCTGACGACTTCATGAAGTACGTGGCGCCGGAGAATCGTGCGCCTGAAGAACTGATTTCGCCTGTGGATGTGGGAAGCCACGGTACGCACACTGCCAGCACAGCCGCGGGCAACGCGAACGTCCGGGCCAACCTTGGTGCAACCGATATGGGCATCACCAGTGGCGTGGCGCCGGCGGCAAAGATCTCCGTCTACAAGGTCTGCTGGGAGGACGACAACCCGGCCACGGGCGGGTGCTACAGCTCCGCCTCCGTAGCCGCGATCAATCAAGCAATCCTGGACGGTGTGGACGTGTTGAACTACTCCATCTCCGGCAGCACCTCAACCACCACGGACCCGGTTTCCCTGGCCTTCCTCTCCGCGGCCTCGGCCGGAATCTTTATTGCCGCGTCCGCCGGAAACTCGGGGCCTACGGCAAGCACCGTGAATCACGGCGCGCCGTGGCTGACCACAGTGGCCGCGAGCTCCTTCTCCACGGAATTGCAGGGAACCGTCGAATTTGAGGACGGCAGCAAGTACCGCGGCGCCAGTCTCATGGCCGCTCCCGTTCCTGCGAGCAACGTTGTGCTGGCGGGAAGTGCCGCTGCCTCCGGCGCAGCAAACCCGGAACTGTGCGCCCCCAATGCGCTTGATCCCGCCAAGGTGGCAGGGAAGATTGTTATCTGCGACCGCGGAGTGGTGGACCGCGTAGCCAAGAGCGCCGAGGTGCAGCGTGCAGGCGGCGTCGGCATGATCCTGGTCAATCTGTCCACCTCCTCCGAGGACCTTGACCGCCACGCAGTCCCCACAGTGCACGTGAACCCGCCGGCCACGCAGCAGATCCAGGACAAGATCATCGCCAACCCCGGCATCAAGGTCTCCCTGGTGAACACGGACACCACCGGACTTCCGGCCGCGCCGCAGCCGCAGATCGCCGGCTTCTCCTCCCGGGGCCCGCTGCTTGCCACCGGCTCAGACCTGCTCAAACCTGACGTGGCGGCGCCGGGCGTTGCGGTGCTGGCAGGGGTGTCGCCCATCGGTTCCGGCGGCGACCAGTTCGGCATGATGTCCGGGACGTCGATGGCTGCGCCGCATGTGGCCGGATTTGGCGCATTGGTTCTGGCCAAGAACCCCATGTGGTCTCCCGCCACCATCAAGTCAGCCATGATGACCACGGCAGCTGGTATCAAGAACGAAGACGGCACCCGGAACGGTGACGTGTTCGCCACCGGCGCGGGCCAGGTGGACGTTGCACGGGTCCTCGATCCCGGCCTGGTCTACGACAATTCTGAGGACGACTACCTGAAATTCATCCAGGGAACGGGCCTGGACCTGGGTATCCCGGATCTCGGAACAACTGCGCCGCGTGATATGAATGTTGCCTCGTTCGCGCTGGGGGCCCTCACCGGGAAGACCGAGGTCACGCGGACTGTTACCGCGCTGACCCCGGGCACCTACCGGGCCAAGGCCAGCGTTCCAGGCATCAAGGTGACGGTCACGCCGTCGATCCTTAGTTTCAACGCTGCCGGCGAGAAGCGCACCTTCAAGGTCAAGTTCGAGAACACCAGTGCTGCTTTGGGGCAGTTTGCCATGGGCAACCTCGTCTGGCAGGGTGCCGGCAAGAACGTGGCATCGCCGGTGGCCGTCCGCCCGCAGTCGGTGGTGGCGCCGGCGAACCTGGCCTTCACCTCGGAAGGAGGCCAGGGGCAGGGCGACATTCCGGTGGTTTCCGGCACCAACGCGCCCGTGAACATCACCTTGGACGGCCTGTCCAAGGCTGACTCCTCGGCCATCGAACTGGTTCCCGGACCGCTGGCGCTGGAAACGGACGCGTCCAACTTCGCCAAGGAGGTCACCGTTCCGGCAGGATCGCCGTTGGCAAAGTTCTCCGTCTATTCGTCGGACGAGACCGCCGACTTCGATATGGTGGTCTTCAACCCGGCGGGACAGGCGCTGCTGGCCCAGACGGCCTCTGCCAGTGAATCGATTTCGGTTCCGAACCCGGCGCCGGGCGTGTACACGATCTTTGTGAACCTCTACGCAAGCCCCAATGGGCAGCCCGCCAAGGCGTCCGTGGACGCCGCGGTGCTGGGAGCCAACGTGGGAAATGCCACGGCGACCCCCAATCCGCTGCGGCTCGGAAACGGCCAGTCGGGGATTCTAAAGCTCCAGTGGAAGGATCTCGCTGAGGGCTCCTATATCGGCCGGGTGACGTTCGCCGGTTCGAACGTGCCCACCTTCGTCTCCGTGGTTGTCACACCAGGCAGTGCTGTGGTGGTCCCTGATGATGAAACGGCCGATGACCCTGCCAAGGACAAGAAGGACAAGGTCAAAAAGGAAAAGAAGAAGCAGGAGGTCCCGGAGTTCTCCGGAAACCGCAACATGGATCTCTAGTTCTTCAGAAACAGCACGGTAACGCCGCCGGACCGCTTGGTCCCGGCGGCGTTCCTGTCGATTGCGGAGGCTGCCGCCGAAGGTCAGGTTTCGCCGCGGGAACCCGTTGTCCCGCCGAGCAGGGGAGCCATGGCGCGCCAGCGGGAGATTTCACAGCCGTCAGTTCGCTGGAAAGTCACACTGACGGGATGGCCGTTGATGGAGCCGGTCACAACGGCCACCTGCGGCCCGCCGTATTGCTGCGTGCAAAGTTTCGGGGGGGCCGGTTTGGGAAAGAAGACGTCCTCTCCGAAGCGTTCCATGGCTGACAACGCTCCTGCAGGATCAGGCAACGTACAACCGTCAGCCGGGTGGCCGTCGCGGACTATCAGCCGGAATTCGTACTCGGGGGCGTCGGGGCCTTCCGTGACCCTGATGGTCAGCTCCAGATCCTTCATCGCGTCCCCGCCGTTCGAAGCGGTGCCAAGGCCTGCGCCAGGCGCGCCCGGAGCGCAGCAGCCTCACCCGCGAAGGCGCGCTGATGCTCAACGTAGGTTGCTTTGCCTTCAGTGGTTTCGATCCGAATGGGCGGGTAACCCCACTCCGCGAGGTCGTAGGGGGAGGCCTGCATGTCCATGGCCCGGATCCGCCAGGACAGTTCGAAGCAATCCATGACCAGTTCGCTGGGAAGCGCGGGCAGCAGTTTGTACGCCCACTTGTAGAGATCCATGTTGGCGTGCAGGCAGCCGGGCTGTTCCATGTGCCGCTGGTTTTCGCGGCTGGGAGCCAGTTCGTTCAGCGCAATTGCGTCGGGAGTGTAAAAGCGGAAGGCGTCAAAGTGTGAGCATCGGATCCGGTTATCCTCCACCACTTTGTCCGTGCCGGCAGAACCCAGCCTCAGCTGCAGGTATTCATGGCGCAGGTCGAACTTGTCCTGGCGGTAGACCATGGCCCATTCGTGCAGCCCGAAGCAGCCGAACTGCGCGGGCCGGGCAGCGGTGCCGCGGAGAATGATGTCGGCGAAGACCACAGCCTGGTGCCGGTCGGCCAGGAAGCGGGCGCGGTCAAGAGTCACGGCAGTGGTTCCTGGCGGCAGCCCCAGGGAGGCGAGTTCGCCGTCGTCGAGCGCTCTGTAGTGCTTCCAGCCGATGCGGGCGGACGCCGCGTCACCGGTCAGTACGACGCCGGTTCCCGGGTGCCAGCGCAGCAGCTGGCCAGGCTTCTGGGTGTAGTAGGTGAATAGAAAGTCCTCCACGGGGTGCTTCCGACCTGCAGAGCGGCGTGCAAGGTAGGGATCAGAGTAACGGCGGACGCGTTGGGCGTGCGCTTCTTCGCGGGCACGCCAGGCGTCGGCCGTCAGCAGGCTAAGCTGCTCCACCGCTGGCACCCAGGACGTCCTGGGCTGCGTTCCAGGCACCGATTTCGCAGCCGTTGGTGCGCGCGAACGCGGCATCCACGGGAGTATCGTCCACAATCCCGGTGACCGTGGCGGTCTGCGGGCCGCCGTATTGTTCGGTGCAGGCCACGTCTTTGCTCTTGGGAGCTGGGCTGAGGAGGGCAGCGTTGTTCTTGAGGGCTGCGCACGCCGCCTCCGGATTGGGGTGCTTGCTCTCAGCTGTGGGGAGGCCGTCGCGGCAGACCAGCGTGTAGTTCACCGCGGTTTCGGTGGGAGAGGGCCTGACCATGATGGCAAGTTCGGCGTTGCCGGCGCCGGGGCCTCCCGGCGGGGCCGGGGGTGCGGAAGGGGACGGTGCCGGGACGGTGGTCTCGGTGTCCGGAGCGGGGGAGTCGGAGGTGCCCTGGCTGGCGGAGGAGCTGGCTGTAGGGGTGGCGGCTGAAGGCGCGGTCCCGTCAGGCGTGCCCGTACACGCGGCGAGCAAGGAAACGGCGAGGACCGCTAGCAATGGCCGTACTGTTCGCAAATGCATGGACCATCCTTAGGTTGCTGCCATTTTACGCCTTGGCGGGTTTATTCCCCGACGGGTTGACCGTCGGTTCCGGCGGTGGCGGCGATGAGCCCCATCATGGATTTGTGTAGCTCGCCCACCTGCTCACGGGTCAGCCCCAGGCGTTCCATCATGGTGCCCGGGACGGCTGTGGCCTGCTGACGCAGCGCGGCGCCGGCGGGGGTCAGGCCCACGGCAAGGCTGCGTTCGTTTCCGTCCACCCGCTGGCGGGTGACAAAGCCGGCCTCCTCCAGCCGCCGAAGTAGCGGTGAGATAGTGGCCGGGGCCTGCGCCAGGGCTTCACTGATGCTGCGCAGGGTGCGGGGTGCTGATTCCCAGAGGCACAGCATCACGAGATATTGCGGGTGGGTGAGCCCGAGCTTTTCGAGGACGGGCTTGTAGGCGCCCACTACGCTTCTGGATGCCACGGTGAGGGCAAAACAGAGCTGTTGCTCCAAGAGGAGGTCATCGTCCTGCTGCCGCGCAGCGCCGGCCCGTACCGTCATCACATTCCTCCAATAGTTAGTGCACTAATTGTTAGCGTACACTGGAGCGAGTAATTGGTTCTATCGAAGGGGTCACTTTCATGGGCAAAGGCAAGTCAGCTGACAAGGGCAACGCATCCCAGCGGTTCATGCGGGCAACCGGCAAGCTCAGGGCAATTTTCGGCCCGGCCAACCGTAGTTCCCTGGTGCATAACATGACCGAAGAGAACCGGGCACTCCTGGCTCAGCGCGAGCGGGAAACCCAGCAATGGGAAACGGTCACCCGCCCGGACGGCAGCACGTATGTTGTGCCCAGGAACCCGGACGACCAGTCCCTCCGCTGAGCCCCTCCCAGCCTCCCATCAGGCCGAACCTCACCAGGCCCTTTTTGCGGCTGCGGGCGTAAAATAAGGGCACTGACTCCAAAAGGAGGTAGGGGCTCTTTACCCCGCAACGCGGGAAGGGGATGGAAACAATGGGACATGCGCTCACCGGTTTTATGCAAGCGACTGACAGGCTCCGTTTTGTCTTCGGGCCGGCAACGCGTCTGGACACGGATTCACCTGTGGTCCACAAGCATGATGAGTTCGAGCAGGCCTCTGATGAGGACCTTTCCCGCTTCGTAGTGGAAACCGATTCCGAAGGTCATCACTACGCCGTGCGCCGCGAAGAATTGGACAAGCAGGGCTGAAACAAAAGCGACTTGGGCTAGCGCCCGGTGCCGCCGTAGACGGTTGCCTCGTCCTCGCTGTCCAGGTCGAAGGCCTTGTGGATTGCACGGACGGCGTCATCGAGGAGATCGGCGTGTGTCACCACGGAGATCCGGATTTCCGAGGTGGAGATCATGTTGATGTTGATTCCGGCGTCGGAAAGGGCTTTGAAGAACGTCGCGGAGACGCCGGGGTGTGACCGCATGCCGGCCCCGATTAGGGACAGTTTGCCGATCTGTTCGTTGTATTCGATGTTCTCGAAGCCGATGTCCGGCTGCGCGGCCTTGAGCGCTTCCAGGGCCTCCGCGCCTTCGACGATGGGGAGCGTGAAGGAAATGTCCGTCCGGCCCGTGCCGTGCGTGGAAACGTTTTGCACGATCATGTCGATGTTCGAGTGGGCGTCGGCAATGACCTGGAAGATCGCAGCCGCCTTGCCGGGGATGTCCGGTACACCCACCACAGTGACCTTGGCTTCGGAACGGTCGTGTGCAACGCCGGAGATGATTGGCTGCTCCAAGGCAACTCCCTCTTGAGTGGTGATCTTGTCTTCGGCGCTGGGGATGACCCAGGTGCCTTCGTTCTGGCTGAATGAGGACCGGACATGCAACGGCACGCCGAACCGGCGTGCGTATTCAACGCAGCGCAGGTGCAGGATCTTCG
The DNA here is from genome assembly GCF_050156205.1 of Pseudarthrobacter sp. Y6. Classification (NCBI taxonomy): domain Bacteria; kingdom Bacillati; phylum Actinomycetota; class Actinomycetes; order Micrococcales; family Micrococcaceae; genus Pseudarthrobacter; species Pseudarthrobacter sp. Y6. The sequence continues at coordinate 735,913 of NZ_CP189574.1, forward strand.
CGCCGGACGCCGCGAGTTCCAGCATTTCCTCGCTGGAGATGGTGTCGATCTTCTGGGCGGACGGCACCACTCGGGGGTCTGCGGTGTAGATGCCGTCAACGTCTGTGTAGATCTCGCACACGTCGGCGTCGAGTGCGGCCGCAAGGGCGACGGCGGTGGTGTCCGAGCCGCCGCGGCCCAGGGTGGTGATCTCGTTGGTGCTGCGGCTCATGCCCTGGAAGCCGGCCACGATCGCGATGTGCCCTTTGTCCAGGGCCGTACGGATGCGATGCGGATCGACGTCGATAATGCGCGCCTTGCCGTGGATGCCGTCGGTGATCATGCCGGCCTGGGATCCCGTGAAGGACTGCGCTGAGGCGCCGAACTTGTTGATGGCCATGGCAAGCAGGGCCATGGAGATGCGCTCACCGGCGGAGAGGAGCATGTCCATCTCGCGGGCAGGGGCGGAATCGGTCACCTGGGCGGCGAGGTCCAGCAGTTCGTCGGTAGTGTCGCCCATGGCCGAAACGACCACCACAACTTCGTTGCCGGCGCGCTGCGCGTCGACCACGCGTTTTGCGACGCGCTTGACGCCCTCGGCATCCGACACGGAGGAGCCGCCGAACTTTTGCACGATCAGCTGTTTGGTCACGGCAGTGCCTTCGGGCAGCTCGTGAGACTGCGTTGCTGTGTGCACTTCGGAAGTGGGCGTACTCATGCGCGTACCTTCACTGGATCAATCGGACTTCTGGAGGTCAGGCACGGCCTTGGCTAGACGGCGTGACGTGTCAGCCCAGTTTATCGCCGCCTGTGGCCGGACGTGGAATTGTGTCCAAATCTCAGCCTTCCGGCGGATACTACGCAGGTGGGTGCAGGCGTACGCTCATATAGTCAGTATGCATGCAACGGCTTGGGGGACAGGTGCTCGGAGAATGACAGCAAATCAGGACAAAATGGACATGCCGGCCCAGCCGGAAAGCCCACGCCAGGACGGCATCAGCGCCACCGCGGTGAGCCGCAGCTTCGGGCAGGTGCATGCTGTCGAGCACATGGATTTCCATGCTCCGGCGGGAAAAGTCACCGCCCTGATCGGCCCCAACGGGGCCGGTAAAACAACGCTGTTGCTCATGCTGGCTTCGCTGTTGGCGCCGGATTCCGGCACTATCACGGTGGATGGGCTGGATCCGCAGCACCACCGCGCGGAAGTGCGCAAAAGGATTGGCTGGATGCCGGACACCTTGGGCGTGTGGGAGTCCCTGACTGCCCGTGAGATTCTCACCCAGATAGCCCGCTTCTACCAGCTACCCAAGGCCGGAATCCCACAGCGCGTCACCGAGATGCTGGACCGAGTCCGCCTGAGCGACCTGGCGGACCAGCCGGCCCGTGTCCTGTCCCGGGGACAGCAGCAGCGCCTCAGCCTTGCCCGCGCGCTGATCCACGATCCTTCCGTGCTGCTGCTCGATGAGCCGGCGTCCGGCCTGGACCCGGGATCGCGGGTGGAGCTGCGAGTGATGCTGCGGCAGCTTGCGGCGGAGGGGAAGTCCATCGTGGTCTCCTCCCACGTACTCAGCGAGCTGGACGAAATTGCCGACGCCGCGGTGTTCGTCAACCGCGGGAAAACGGTCCGGCACCAGACCACGGACGAGGCCGCCGCCTCCGGCAGGCGCTACGCCATCTCGGCAACCGACGGTGCCGCGCTCGCCGCCAAACTCACCCAACTGGGCCTGGCGTTCCGGGTTGAAGACGGCCGCCGGCCCGCCGTCAGCCTGGTGTTGCTGAACGACGACGACGCCGCCCGCCTCCTGGGCGACCTGGTGCTGGCCGGCGTCGGGGTCAGCTCCTTTGCCCCCGCCTCGGGTGCCCTGGAAGAGACTTACATGAACCTTGAGGGGGAGCGGCGATGAGCCAGCTATCAGATACAACGCAGCGTCCGCCGGCCTCCGGCTTTGGTGCCGGCTACCTTGCCGGTATCCGGGATGTGGTGGTCCTGGAACTCAAACAGCGGCTCCGGTCCCGCGGCTGGTACATCATGCTGGCGATCTGGTTCATCCTGACGGCTCTGGTGACTTGGCTGACGTGGGCCAGCTGGAATGCCCAGCGCGAAGCCCAGCGCGCCTATTCCAACTTTCTGCCGACCGACGCGGGACCCGGGTCCATGATCTTCGAAGTGGTCCTGGCCTTTGTCCTCCTCTTCGCGTTGCTGGTGGCGCCCGCGCTTTCTGCCAATGCCGTCAACGGCGACCGCGCCGCCGGCACCCTGGCCATCCTTCAGGTGACCCTGCTGCGGCCCGGCCAGATCCTGTGGGGCAAGTTCTTCGCAGCGTGGGCCGCCGCCCTGGCATTCCTGGTTGCCAGCACTCCGTTCCTGGTCATCGGAGTCGCCCTCGGCGGCATGACGCCCGGCCATGTCTTCGTGGCCCTGCTCATGCTGGCCGTTGAAGTCGGCGTGGTCTGTGCCATCGGCGTCGGAATTTCCGCGCTGGCGGGGCGCCCGCTGTTCTCGATTGTGGTCACGTACCTTGCCGTGGCCGGGCTGGTTTTCGGTTCCCTCATTGCCTTCGGCCTGGGCACCGGGCTCTCGCAGGGCACCATCATGGCCAATCAGGCGCAGTACCGCAACTACGAACCGCTCCAGCCGGTACCCGACGAAACAGTGCCGGAAGAACCGGAGTACACCTGCTCCGGACCGCTGCGCGCCCAGCCGGCCGTTCGCACCGAAAGGGTGGCGTGGATGCTGGCCATGAACCCCTACGTGGTGGTTGCAGATGCCATCCCTTACACGGTCCGCGTCAACAATGGCTTCGGACTGTCATCACCGGTGGGGGCCATCGAATCCATCAGCCAGGGTGCACGCTACGCCATGGCCGGTCCTGAGGGCACGTACCCCTGCGCCAACGGTGAGGCCAAGCCGCGCTACCTGGCGCAGTCCACTCCCTTGTGGCCGCTGGGACTCGGCCTACAGCTGCTGCTTGCCGGCCTGCTGATGTGGTTGGGCTGGCGCTCGCTGCGCACCCCGGCGCACAGGCTGGCGCGCGGAACCCGCATCGCCTAAAGCCGGCGTGCCTCCACGGGACAGTCCTCGCACTGGACTGCAGGGACACTGGACAGGCCCGCTTCAGCGGATCACGATTGGATTAGCCGCCGAAATGGCCGGTGACTGTCGGGGCTGGGCCTGTCCATAGGGATGGAGGCGGCACGTGGCTGATAAGTACGTGGCGGATGAGGACCATGGCTGACGAGAAACATCCGGCCGCCGACGAACCTCTGTACGAACCCATTGGCGCCGGAAAAATCCAGCACGACGATGAAAACGACGCTGGGGATACCTCTTCCCCGGGCGGCGCCCAGGTTCGGTTGCTCGTCCGTAGTGCGCTGGCATCAGCGCTGCTGACTGTCCGCTCTGCCCGCTTCTGGTGGGAGAGCGCCGCCATTCTCGGTGCCTGCTGGGGCACCGGCACGCTGTTGGTGATCGCCCTGGTCACGGGCGGTGACTTGCCGCCGGAATCCCACGCCTGGGTGTACATGCTTACGGCCGCACTGCTGGTGCTGGTGAGCTGTGTGCTCGCTGTCCGATGGGGGGACGTGCAGCGCGGCGCTGGGCCGAAACCCGCCGAGGGTGCTGTGGACGGCCCGCTGCTGGACTGGGCCCGCTGCATTGCCCAAGGATTGATCTTCGCCACCGCGTCAGTCGTTTTCCTGCTGCTGCTCGCGTTCTGGTCTGAGTCCTCGCCAGCAGTTGCCGGGGTGTCCTTTGTCCTGATCATCCTTGAAGTCATGGTCTTTGGCGGCATTGGCGCGGGTGCTGCCCGGTGGTTCGAGGGTCAGCGAGGAAGGGTCCTGGCCTGGGGCGTCGCTTCTTTGCTTCTTGTCGGCAACGTGGTGGCGGTGATAGCGCTGCTGCCCAGCGTAAGGGCGTATGAGCCGGTGTTGGTGGCCATCAACATTCAACGGGACGAGTTGGGCAGGGTTATCTCCTATCAGTGTTCGCCGGAGATCCGTGGAATCGCCGAGGTTTACCACACCGAGCGGATCTTCTGGATGGCGACGAGCAACCCGATGGTGATCCTGGCGCTGATTGCCGGTGAGGCCGAGTCCAAGGAGAACGCCTTGGATTGGCTCCCCGGGGAGCTGCAGAGCGCCGCGGAAGGCACGCAGGTTCCTTGTGTGGAGGGGCAGGAACGGGAGAAGACAGGCGCCGAGATGCCATTGGCACTGATTGGCGTTGGCACGCAGTCCGGGGCTGCAGGCATTCTGTTGGCCGGCGGCCACCGGGCTGCCCGACGACGGCTCAACCCTGCCGCCTGAACCCAGGCAAGGCCAGGTCGGGGCGCCTGTCTGCTTTAGCCCCGTCGGCCAGATCAGGTCAGGTCAGATCACGTCAGGGCGTTGCGGCGGCCTTCGAAAGCACGGCCGAGCGTGACTTCGTCGGCGTACTCCAGATCGCCGCCCACGGGCAGGCCGGAGGCCAGCCTGGTTACCACAATGCCGATTGTCTTCAGCATCCGGGCCAGGTACGTGGCCGTTGCTTCGCCTTCGAGGTTGGGGTCGGTGGCGATAATGACTTCCTGGATGGCGCCGTCGTTCAGCCGTGTCAGGAGCTCCCGGATCCGCAGTTGCTCGGGCCCCACGCCGGCAATGGGGTTGATGGCTCCGCCCAGCACGTGATAGCGGCCGCGGAAGGATCGGGTGCGCTCCACGGCGAGGACGTCCTTGGACTCCTCCACCACACAAATGACTGACGGGTCCCGCCGGGGATCGCGGCAGATGTTGCACAATTCCTGCTCGGTGACGTTGCCGCATACCGTGCAGAACTTCACGCGTTCCTTCACCATGGTGATGGCTTCCACGAGTCGCTTCATGTCCTGGGGGTCCGCTTCGAGGATGTGGAAGGCAAGCCGCTGGGCGGATTTGGGACCGACACCGGGAAGCCGTCCGAGCTCGTCAATCAGCTCCTGGACTGCACCTTCGTACACGTTTTCCTCCTTTGGTTTGGCTTGGCTGGTGATTGGCGTTGCGGGAGTACGTGCTGCAGGTGCCTAGAACCCCGAAACGATGGGGCTTCCGTCCGGGGATCGCTCCTCGATCAGCTTTCCGCCCAGAATACGCTCGACGGCGGCGCGTCCAAAGACGCCGGATTCCTCGATGGTTTCATCGTCCGCGCTCGGAATGTCCTGGACATAGGTGGCGGCGGCAGCCCTGGCCGGAGCCTTGGTACGCCCGGCTTCGGCCTCGGGGCTGTTGGACAGGCGCTGGTAAAGACTCTGCCGGGCGGCAGCAGCGGACTCGGAGGTTGCCGGCGCCAGCTGCAGGGGTGGTGCAGCCGGAGCAGTCGATGCCATAGCGTACTCGCGGACTTCAGCCGGTTCGGGTACAACCGCGTCCCCCGCCGGGCCTGCCGGAGCTACCGGGGCTTGGCCGGTTGGCGCCGCGCTATGGGGCGCCGCGGTTTCTGGTGCGGGGCTTTGTTGTGCGGCTGGTTGTTGTGCGGCGACGTCGAAGGTTGCGGCGACAGCCACGGGCGGCAAGCCCCAGCTGGCGTCGGCATCAGACTGGCTAACGGCAGGTGACGTCTGAGGGACCTGTGCAGTGGCGGGCTCGTAGCTGGGCGCGGGAGCGGTGCTCGCGGCTTCGTCGGGGACGGACGTGTTCAGGCTTTTGCCAACATTGGGCTCTGTGCCAACGACCCATACGCCCGGCGCCTGCTCGACGGCCCGGCCCCACGGATCCAGTGCCGTATCGGGCTGTGATGGAGCAGCGGACGATGCAGCGGCAGAGGGCTTGGCCGCTGGGGAGGTTTTTGCTGCTGCAGCCTTTGGAGTACTTCGAGCGGGCCGCTTGGCGGGTGCGGGCGCTGAAGGCTCAGGCTGTGAAGGTGACAGGCGTGGCGCAGGCGAAGGATCCCAGTCCATGGGGGGTTCCTCGTCCAGCGGCGGAGCATCTTCGTCGCGCGGAGGACCCCAATCGTCATCGGAGTAGGCATACGAACCGGCAGTCGCACCCGGCTCAGCTGGTCCCGGCTGACCCTGCGCGGCTGGTACCTGGGCGGACTCAGTGCCTGCCGGCGCGCTGATGGCGCCGGTGCGCTGGACAGTTTCTGCAGGAGCTACTGCGCCTGCAGAAGTTGCAGCAGTGGCAGGAGGCTCGGCCGGTTCAGGAGCACGCGTCCCGGGGGAGGGGGCAGGCGAAAGTGCAGGCGCGGTGGCATGGACGACAGGAGTGGAAACGGCGCTGGCAGGGGCCAGGCCCCACGCAACATCGGCTGAACTGGCCGCCGGAGATTCCGGGCTAGCGGGTGCTTTTGGGTTTGGCTCAGCGCTCGCTGCACTGTTGGCGCCACCGGCGACTGCAGTGATCTGGCAGTCGATGCCCACAGTCTTGTGGATCGCCTGCCGCAGGTTCTCAGCGTGGTCAGCCCGGCCAAAGGCGCCGGCCAACCCGGTGGTGCTGAACGACAGTGTCAGGACCTGGCCGTCAAAGGCACCTACCTGGGCGTTCGGCTCAACCAGCGCCCACGTGCTGCGCTTGATCTTGGAGAGCGTCTGTAGAACCTCCGGCCAGGCACGGCGCAGGACTTCGACATCGCCTGTGCCTGCCGCGCCTGTGCTTGCTGCGCCTGTGCTTGCCGCGCCTGCGGCGCCAGTTCCTGTGGCTTCGGTCGGTGCAGGAGTGGCCGGGGCATAGCCAACCGAAGCGGGTGCAGCCGGGGCGGGCGCAGCGGTGGCAGGAGCCGTGACAGCGTTTGTGCTTGCCGGCGGGTTGGCCGGCGGAACTGCGCGGGCGACGTCTGGCCTGGTCTCTGGGGTGGGCTGACCGGTTGCCTGTGGCGTTGAAGTGGGCCGCCTGCCTGTGGACTCGTCAACCGGCCAGTCGTTGGTACTGACCCTTGGCGGCGTCAGCGACGGCCTGGCTTCTTCGGCGCCGGCGGCCTGTGGCCGGGCCGATTCGTGGCCAGCAGCGGCTGGCGCTGAAGGCTGCCGCGCAGCAACCGGCGCCGCAGCAACTTGCGGTGCCGCGGCCGGAACCGATGCAACCTGAAGTGCCGCAGCGGGCGCCTCAGAAACGGGCGCCTCAGAAACGGGCGGCGCAGAAACTGGTGGTACGGCAACTGGTGCCGCGGCGGGCGCAGCAGCAACCGGCGCTGCCGCTGCCGGTACTGCAGCGCCCGCCGGAGCGGGAGCGGGAGCGCCGACGTCGTTCCCGGCGTAATTCAGGCGCCGCTCCACCCGGTCGATCCGGGCGGCGATGCCGCGTTCGGTCTGCTCCGAGCTGGGGAGCAGGATGCGGGCGCAGAGAAGCTCGAGGTGCAGGCGGGGAGAAGTGGCGCCGGTCATCTCGGTCAGCGCCGTGTTGGTGACATCAGCGGCGCGCGAGAGTTCGGAAGCCCCGAGGTTGTGCGCCTGGTTCTGGAGCCGGGCGATCTGGTCCGCAGGCATGCCACGGAGGATGACCTGGGCGGTTTCGGGCATGGCCTGGACGATGATGAGATCGCGGAAGCGTTCCAGCAGGTCCTCGACGAAGCGGCGGGGATCGTGACCGGTCTGCACCACGCGGTCCACAGCCCGGAAAACGGTGGCGGCATCTGAGGCGGCCACCGCTTCAACCACATCATCCAGCAGCGAAGCGTGCGTGTAGCCGAGGAGGGCTACGGCGAGTTCGTAATCGAGGCCGTTGGGTCCGGCGCCGGCCATCAGCTGGTCCAGTACGGACAGGGAATCGCGGACAGAGCCGCCGCCAGCCCGGACCACCAGGGACAGAACGCCCGGTGCCACGGGAACGTCTTCCTGGTTACACAGCAGCTCCAGGTACGCCATTAGCGGCTCCGGCGGGACAAGCCGGAAAGGGTAGTGGTGCGTGCGGGAGCGAATGGTGCCGATGACCTTGTCCGGCTCCGTGGTGGCGAAGATGAACTTGATGTGCTCCGGCGGCTCTTCAACGATCTTCAGCAGGGCGTTGAAACCGGCCGATGTGACCATGTGGGCCTCATCGATGATGAAGATCTTGTAGCGGTCACGGACCGGAGCGTACGTTGCGCGCTCGCGGAGGTCGCGGGCGTCGTCCACGCCACCATGGCTGGCGGCGTCGATCTCGATGACGTCCAGGGAGCCTGAGCCGCCGCGGGCCAGTTCAATGCAGCTGGGGCACGTACCGCAGGGGGTGTCCGTGGGGCCTTGGGCGCAGTTGAGGCAGCGGGCCAGGATGCGGGCGGACGTGGTCTTTCCGCAACCGCGTGGGCCGGAGAAAAGGTAGGCGTGATTGACGCGGTTTTTCCGCAGTGCCGTCATCAGCGGCTCCGTGACGTGTTCCTGCCCGATAACGTCAGCGAAAGAGTCCGGGCGGTATCTACGGTAAAGGGCGGTGGTAGTAACAGTCACGAGAAAACCCTACCAATCCGGGCTGACAATCAGGATCCCTCGCGGGCGGTCGCCCTGTGGGGGAATAGTAAAGACCCCCCATGCACCCGCCAGAGCCCGTTTACCCTTGCTACCTTCCGGTCCTGGGGGAGTTCAACAGGATGACGCCACATGAGGGGCCGCAGACAAGTTTACCCGAAGATTCAGGAAGGTCCGGACGGCCCGGGCCGCGGCCGTCCGCGGCCCCCTTGGAGTGCCCTCTCGCGACCCGGAATCTCTTGATGAGCTGCCCGGACCCGCTCGAGCGGTGCGGGCCCCACCGCCCAAAGCGGGCCAGGGCCGCGAAAGCCGGCACAAAGGCCCGGACGCCACCTAGCGTCGCCAACCGGCCACCGGCCAGGTCATAAAGGCGGGCTCCTCGTAAGGGTGCGCCGCGCGCAGGGCCAGCACAACGGCGTCGAGCATCCCTTCCTCCACAACGCACTCCACCCGGGTTTCCGGCACGCGCTCGCCCGCACCCACAGCCCCGACGAACGGCTCGGCACCAGGTAACGGAGTGAAGCGCCCGGCGCCGGGGGAGGTGAAGGAGCAGTGCGAATAGTTCCCGATCCTGCCCGCGCCGGCGTCGCCGATTGCCGCGAGCAGCGCCTCCGTGTGTGTGTCCGGAACGTAAACCACCAGGGCGTGCAGCTGTGTCATGGCCTCATCCTGCCAAGAATGCTGGGTTATCGGAGGCGATTTTCATTGCATATCTGGCGGTCAGGGCTGATCATGGATATGTACACCGATTGGGGCAATCTCAAGGTTGTGAGCTGCGGGGCCTGGCTGGAGGGCCGGACCCGGCAGCTCAACGGCGTATCGGAGGAATGGACGCATTGGGGGCGTCCATTTTTACGTTAACGGGCCAGCTGGAGTCCGGGTTGCCCGGCTGCGGTAATAGTCCGCCGGGCCAATTGGGTGATGCCGGAAAGTTCAGGTACTCTAGTATCTGCTTTTGATTCGAAAGCAGCTGGAGAATTCGCCTAGCGGCCTATGGCGCACGCCTGGAACGCGTGTTGGGTTAACGCCCTCGGGGGTTCAAATCCCCCATTCTCCGCCAGCCAGGAACCCGGTTCTGACCATGTCAGGGCCGGGTTTTTGCTTTCTTCCAGCCGGACCTTGTCCCGTGCCTGGAGCCCACCTACTCAGGTTGGCTGCCCACATAGCCGAGCCGGCGGAGGCGCTCCCGGGCCGCCTGTTCGCTGGGTCCAGGCCCGCGCCCAAGGGCAAGATGTACGACGCCGAGAGTCAGCTTCGTTGCCAGTCTCACGGGGAGCGGGAACGGCCCCAGCTGGGGGACCTGGAGGCCGAGCATCCGGCGGTATTTCGGCTCCAGGCTGTAGACAGCGCCGGCGAAGATGATCCGGTAGCCAGGGCGCAGCAGCGGGTGCAGTGGCGGGTTGCGGATGAACTCGACGGTCTCGGCAACCCTGCTGTCCGCCAGCAGCTCGCCGTTGTTATACCAGCGGTCCAGTTGCTGCCGCATTTCGGCCTCGCTCAGGGGCGGATCCTCTACACCCATCAGCCGTCCGGCCTGGGCCCACTCGCTGACGTAGGCGTCCGGGCCGCCGGGGATCCCGGCACCCCAGATTTTGTGGGCGGAGAGGAAGGCGTCCACGTACGCGATGTGGACCCAGCGGGCGAGTTCCGGATCGTTGGCCGAGTAACTCCGCTCGCCGCCGTGCCCGTCACCGTAGCTCCCCTGAACAGGCTCGTGCAGGCGACGGACCCTGGCGGAGGCCTCGTCGGCGGCGGCCTGTGGGCCATAGGTGACGGTGAAGATCCAGCGGATGGTCCGGGCCAGCCGGCTGAGCGGATCTGCGCGGAAGTTGGAGTGCTCGTGGATTCCCGCCAGCGCTCCCGGATGCAAAGCCTGCATCAGGAGCGCGCGGATCCCGGCCACAATGGTTGTCATGGAGCCGTGCACCGCCCAGACGGCCGAGCCGGGCAGGTGATAGCCAGCGTCGTCGCCCTCAGCCAGCCGCGGAACCCAAGCGGGCGGGCCGCCAGGGCTGCCGGTGAATACCCGTTTGACTTCGCCCTGCCACTCCCTGAGGAAATTTCGCATACCACTATTCTCGCTCGGCACCAGGCGGGCATGGTTCTGCACGCAGATCCACATGATCCCCGCAGCGTACCGCTGCGGGGGTTCACACGCCCGGGCCTTTGTGGTCCCATGAGGTGGTAAGTCCGCCTGGATCCGGGGTCTGGCGGGCCAAACCGGGAGTCAACGAGTGGGCAGTCATTGGGGGTCCGGCCGGGACCAAGAGCCTGCGGGCGCGTGCGCCATCGCTGTGGGCGCACTGGCCGCCAGTGCCGTTGTCGCGGTCTCCCTCTTCGCCGTTGGCTTCCCTGGAACGCTCCCTGCTGAACCCGACCCGGCAAGGTCGCCGGTCGGCGCCGGACAGGTTGGCCTGCCTGGGCTGGCCGGTGCTTTCCTGACCGACAGCCGGGCCTTGGTACCTTTCAACCGCACTCTGGTCAGGACCATCGCCATGGGCGCGAGCGCCCCGCTCAATGTGGCTTCTGCCGGGCTCACGCGCCCGCCGGAAGGCTCCCTCATGGCGCCCCTTGAATTCCTGGCCCCGAGTTCTCCTTTTGGGTACCGGGTCAGCCCGATCACCGGCGCGGGCGGCGATTTCCACCTGGGCCAGGACTTCGCCGCAGGCTGCGGGACCAGGGTCTATTCGGCCGACGCCGGGGTGGTCCGGGCCGCCGGCTGGCACCCCTGGGGCGGTGGCAACCGTGTGGAAATCGACCATGGCAACGGACTGATCACCACGTACAACCATTTAGAGGCTGTCGCGGTCCGGACGGGGGATTCCGTGCAGGTGGGCCAGGTCATTGCCCGGGTTGGAACCACCGGATGGTCCACCGGCTGCCACCTGCATTTCGAAACCATCCTCCACGGCAAGCACACCAGCCCCCTGAACTGGACGCTCCTTCCCACCCGTCAGTTGGACGAGCTCGAGGACATAGCTATGGTCAGCTATGACGCCAAGTCCGCGGATGATGCCGGCGCGCAACGCTGGGCCATCCCGGTCGCCGAGGACAACAGCCACACCGTCCTGGGCGGCGAAAAGGAACTGTCCGAAGCGCCGCCCGTGGACGGAACGCTGCCCGCGACGCAACCGCAGGACGAGGCACCCGCGGGGGAGCCGTCGTCGGACGCTACCTCGCCGGAATCCGCTTCTCCGGACCCCAGCGCGACGGAAAGCGCGACGGAAACAGCCACTTCGACGGCGTCACCTTCCCCGACGTCTTCCTCGCCCGGGGCAACGCCTTCGCCGACGGGCACCTCAAGCGACACGCCGACGCCGGCGCCAGCGGTGGAGCCACCAGCCACAACGAGTACCGAGTCCTCAGCGGAAACAGCGTCGCCCTCGCCTACACCTACAGCTACAGCCACCGCTACGCCTACAGCTACAGCCACCGCTACGCCTACATACACCGCAACCGGGTCCGAGACGGCGGGACCCTGACGGGAAACTCCCAGACTGCACCCGTACCCTTGATGGTTGGCAACGAATCACCTGCATGACCAACCTCTCAAGGACGGCGCTGTGACAGACCTGTACACCATCCCGCTCACCCTCAACGACGGCACCGAAACCGATTTCGGCCGGTTCAAGGGCAACGTGGTGATGGTGGTGAACGTGGCGTCAAAGTGCGGGTTCACTCCTCAGTACGCGGGCCTCGAGACGCTCTACGAGAAGTTCCGGGACCGCGGCTTCGACGTGCTCGGAGTCCCGTGCAACCAATTCGCCGGCCAGGAGCCGGGCAACGACGGCGAGATCGCCGAGTTTTGCGAGCGGAATTTCGGTGTCACTTTCCCACTGACGGCCAAGGCCAATGTGCGTGGCAAGGACCAGCATCCGCTCTATGCCGAGCTGACCACGTTCAAAACGAGTGTGCTGCCCGGCCTGGTGAAATGGAACTTTGAGAAGTTCCTGGTCAACCGCAAGGGCGAAGTGGTGGCACGCTTCGCGCCCACCGTCGAACCGGACTCCGCCGAAGTTATCGATGCCATAGAAATGGCATTGGCCGAATTTGACGGACCGGCGGCTATCACGGAACTTTCCGGAGCGTAATTCTTTTAGTTTTTTCCAACTTGGCCACAGCGATTTACCCACAGTTTGCCAATTGTCTGATTGGATAATAGTTACTGAAGGGTAGAAGGGAAACGCCGTTTCCCACCAACCACAGAGGCAGCAATGAAGCACATCGAGGCCGAACACCCCCGGCCACGCCACTTCCTTCTCCACCTGAGCGACCCCCACCTGTTGGGAGGTCCGGATCCCCTTCACGGCGCAGTCGACAGCGAAGCCAAGCTCATTCAGCTTTTTGAAGAGGTCAGGGCTTCCGGCGCCCGGCCCGAGGCCGTGATCTTCACGGGCGACCTCGCCGACCGGGGTGACCCTGAAGCCTACGCAAAGCTGCGGGCAATCGTTGATCCCGCGTGCGCAGACATGGGTGCGGAGGTTATCTGGGCGATGGGCAACCACGACAACCGCGCCAACTTCCGGACCGGGCTGCTGGACGAGCCGGCGAGCGATGCGCCGGTGGACCGAAGCTACTTCATCAATGGCCTGCGCATCATCACCATGGACACCTCGGTCCCGGGTTACCACCACGGCGAGCTGAGCCCGTCACAGCTGGGGTGGCTCACCCGCCAGCTGGATACCCCGGCCCCCGACGGCACCATCCTGGCGCTCCACCATCCGCCGGTCCCCTCGGTCCTGGACCTTGCCGTGCTCGTGGAACTGCGGGATCAGGCAAGCCTGGCCTCCGTGGTCCGCAACTCCGACGTCCGGACCATTCTTGCCGGGCATCTGCACTACTCGACCACCGCCACCTTTGCGGGGATTCCTGTCTCCGTCGCCTCGGCCACGTGCTACACCCAGGACCTTAACGTCGCCGTCGGCGGTACCCGCGGCCGGGACGGCGGGCAGGCCTTCAATCTGGTGCACGTCTACGAGCACACCATTGTCCACTCCGTGGTTCCGTTGGGAAGCGCGGCCACCGTAGGCGAGCATGTCACCTCGGAAATGACTGCCGAGCGACTGGCCGCCGCGGGCGTCAGCATCCCTGACAACGCGAAAACAGGAGGCGTCAGGAAGGTAGCTCTTCCATACGCCATCTAGCCTTGCATCGCCCGGCCGGTCAGAGCTCCCAAGGCGCCTTGATGGGGTAGTACTTCTCCAGGAAGCCGGTCACGATCTCGGCGCGCTCGTCCGCGGGGACTTCGGGGAAGCTGCCGTCGTTGAGGCAGAAGAAGTCCATATTCCGCTTGGCCAGCAGCTTGGGCAGGTAGTTCAGCCCGGCGCGGGCGGTGGTGTCCACGTAACGCACCTTGGCCGCGGTCTGGGTGACCGCACGGCCTGTGAGCAGGGCGTAGTAGTGGTAGAAGGAATTGGTGACCGAGATGTTGTCCGCGGCGCGGAACCTGCTGCCCGCCGTCTTCTGGAACTCCTCCGGGAACTCACGCTCCATCCTGGCCACAACGCTGCGCCGCAGCGGGGCGGCGGTGTGCTCAAGGTGCCGCGTGGTGATCCGCCCGAAGCGGTTCCAGAGCAGCTTGCGGTTAACGCGGGCGGCGTTCTCGAAGCCACTGCGCTCGGCATCGTTGTCGCCCAGCCCGATCCGGGTCTCGGCCTCGACGAACTTGGTGACGCCACCCGGTGTGAAGAACATGTCCGGGCCCACAGGCCGGCCGAAGAACATATCGTCGTTCGAGTAAAGGAAATGCTCGGACAGGCCCTCGATGTTGTGGAGCTGGCACTCCACTGCCTGTGAGTTGTGGGTGGGCAGCACTGTGGGATCGGCGAAAAATTCCTCGCTGCGGACAATTGTCACCGAGGGGTGCTCGGCGAGCCACTCCGGGGCGGGGGAGTCCGTGGCGATAAAGATGCGACGGATCCAGGGCGCAAACATGTACACGGAGCGAAGGGCATATTTGAGTTCATTGATCTGCCGGAAGCGGGCTTCGTTGTCGTCGCCTTCGCCTAGGACAACCCCTTGCTGCTGGGCGCGCCGGGCCGCGATGTAACCGGGCGAGCTGCCATCAACCCACGAGAAGACCAGATCGATGTCGAAGCTGATGTCGCTGGCATGGTCGGCGAACATGTTCTCGATGGTGGGCCAGGTGTGCCCGTACCGTTCAACCGTCCCGCGGACGGCGTCCTGGGACTGCATGGTGCGGCGGGTCAGGGAGTTTTCGATCGGAAGGATCAGCTGATCGCCCTCAAAGCTCCATAGCTCAATCTGGACGCCAGCGGAGGAACCGAACTCGAAACCACCGTCGGGCTCAACCCGCGGACGGTAGAGGCGGAAGATGCGGGCCTGGCGGTTGGGGGACAGATCCCCGTCGGCCACCAGCACGGAGGACTTCTTTTTCGCGTCCACGGTCATGGAGTAGACGGGCTCGTTGCGGCAGGCCTCCACCAAGGCTGCCCGCAGCTTCTTGCGGTCCTTCCAGTCCAGGGCGATGACCGGACGGTCGTTGTTGCCCCGGACCAACAGGTAGTCCAGGCCTTCGCCCGCGAGGACACCACGCAGGAACAACAGGTCCTCAACCATGGCCTGGTACGGCGTCCGGTTGTGGTTGATCAGGGCGTACCTGCCCTTGTGCCGGACGACGTCAGTCCGGTGTTTGAGCCGCGCCTCAGCCGCCGGAGATGTCACTTCGGCGTGGGTGCGCAGTTCTACGGACGCCTGGCCGCCGTAGTAGATCTCGTCCTGGACAGGTGCTTCTGTAATGGTTGTCTCCGTCGCGGGTAAGTGGTAAGCGTTCTTATCTGAATAATAGCGCGACGCCCAAAATGACATGCTTCAAACGGGCGCTGCCGGCCGGGGACCGGCTCAGCTGACCATTGCCTCCCGCCAGCTGCGCAGGAAAGCTCCGCCGGCGTCGTCGTGGATGACGTGTTCCCCAAGCCCCAGATCGGTGGCCGTCAACACGTCATAGGGTTTGACCGGAACGCCGTCTGCCGGGCGGACGTCAACGTGCTTCACGGGATGGTCATTGTGGTGCAGCCAGTCCGCCATCGCGTAGTCCGTGCGGGAATCCCCCACGGTCCGCCACGCCTGCGGCGTGATGCCCTGCGCCGCCAGCAACTCCACGGCGCGGCTGGCGCCGAGGTCCTTGCCCAGCCGCACTGACTCAATATCGGTGGAAATGATGGTGGGGTCGACGCGGTAGTCCACCTCGTCGTCGGAATTCGGTGCGTGGTGCTCCAGGCGTACCACGCCCATGCCGTGGCGGGCCATCAGGTCCATGGCGTCGGAGTCGAAAAGCTTCTGTTCGGCCAGGTAATCGGCGGCGGGCACATCGATGTGCTGCTCAACGGACACCATGGCGCGTTTCGTCTCGTCAAAAAACATGTGCCTGGCGTAGTCCTCGGCCACGAGCCTGCGGATGTCATCGCCGTAGGCCTTGGGCACGGCAAGTTCGTGATCAACGTGGATGGGGCCGGCCCCGGCCGCGGTGTAGCTGAACCACACGGCGCCCTTCTCGCAAATGGCGTGGATGACCGTCCCGGCGGGAATGCCGGCGGCGATCATCGGCTCCATAACCTGCTCCCGGATGAAGGCATCGGAGCGGCCGGTATTGAAAACGACCGGAATTCCGGCGGTGGCGAGCGCCACGAGATCGGCAATGATGCCTGGTTTCACGTCACGTGTCACGGGGCTGGCCACGGGTCCGTCAACGTCGAGCAGGAGGGCGAGGGGCGGGGTGGACGGCAGGCGGACGCCGGGCGTGGTGCTGGCAGGGAATTCGGGTGCAGTCATGGCTCCATTGTGTCAGCCGGGGCCTCCGATCCTTCGCCGGCGGCGCAATGTCCGCGGCATGTGACAGATGGTCACTGTTTGGCTACAACCTTGGGCTGCTGCGGGCCGGACACTTCTCTTGGGCCGCCAAGCTGCCTAGGGTGGCATGGTGATCTTCAAAGCTGTGGGCGAGGGACGCCCGTATCCCGACCATGGTTTCAACACGCCCAAACAGTGGGCGTCGCTGCCGCCGCGCCCTGTCCGCCTGGACGAACTGGTGACCACCAAACGGACGCTGGACCTCGAAGCGCTCCTGGCTGAAGACTCCACCTTTTTCGGCGACCTCTTTCCCCACGTGGTGCAGTACCAGGGAATCCTGTACCTGGAGGACGGCCTGCACCGCGCCGTCCGGACGGCACTGCACCAGCGGACCGCCATCCACGCCCGCGTGCTGGTCATAGATGGCTAGGAAACCTAAGGACGCCAGCGTCCTGCATGGCCACCATGTTGTCACCGGCCCCGAACTGCGGGCCACGTTTGAGGTTTCCGGCGACCCCGACAATCCGGTGCGGTTGCGCCGCCGTGTGGTGCATGGAGTGGTCCTGGTTTTGCTGCTGGGCCTCATTGCCGGTGCCATTTTCGTGGCGCTGGCCATCATGAACGGACAGCTGAAGCTTCCGACGACGGCGGGCAGCGAGGAGCCTCGGACCACCTGTCCCGGGGCCACCTTCGACTACACCCCCAACGACAAAATCAACCTCAACGTCTACAACTCCACCAGCCGCCCCGGGCTGGCCCGCTCCGTTGCGGATGAGTTGCTGGTCCGGAAGTTTGTGGTGGGGACCGTGGCCAACACGGAGGCCGGGCACCGCGGCGTGGCTGCGGTGTTTTCCGGGGCTGCCGGGCAGTCTGCCGCCTTCAGCGTCCAGCGGAACCTGCCGGGCTCCGACTACTTCCAGGATGGCCGGACGGACGCCAGCGTAGACGTGATTCTTGCCAGCGATTACAAAGAGCTGGCCGCCGCGGACCGCGTGGACCAGACGCCAGGGACGCTCAGCTGCCCGCGTGAAAGCCGAAGAATCGCTGACGATACCAAGTGGCCCGTTATTCCGACGGCCGGCGCCACACCCTAGCTAACGCGCAGGGGTGCGCCGTCGTCGTCGAACCTGGCTCCGGCGCCCAGCTGGATGAACCGCACGGTCCGGGCGATCCTGGCCTCAAGTTCGGCGGGCTCGTTGCTGCCGCGTGCGGCGCTGGACGAGAGTGTGCCGTGGATGAGCTGCGCCTGCTGGCCAATGTCCGCCTCCGGCAGGAAACCCTGCGCCATGCCGTCCCTGAGGATGCCCTGCAGCAGGACGCTGAGTTCACCAACGTGGTCGGCCAGTTTGGCAAAGGACGACGGCGACAGCACCGCCGCCATCGCCGGTCCGGGCGGGAGGTGGCGGCGGCTGAGGTCCTCCACCTGGGTGCGCACGTACAGGGCCAGCCGTTCGACGGAGTTCTCGAGCGTGCTCAGCGACTCCCGGAGTTCGGCGAGGAAGCGCTCGGTCTCATCCAGTGCGTAGGAGATCAGTAGTTCTTCGATGTCCGCGTAATAGTTATAGACCGCGGTTCGCCCCACGCCGGCGTGCCGCGCGACGTCTGTCATGGTCAGTCCAGGCAGGCCGTGGGTGAACAGGAGTTCCCCGAACGCTGTCAGGACCCGGCGTTGAGTCTCGGCGCGTTGCGCGGCGTTGTTGGCCGCCGAAATCCTGGGCATGCAGACACATTACCGCGATGTGTCAGTAAACCCGGAGTTTTCGTCCAGATAACCACGCCAAAGATGTGGTTTGGGTGGAATATCTGGACAAAAACTCATCGCGCCGTGTCAGACCGCGCAGCCGTCCGGGCCGCAGGCCTCGCCGTCGTTGCCGTCCGCGGCGTTGACCAGTACCAGAGGGTGGGTCTCCTGCCAGGCCTGGTTGAGCGCCGCAGTGAACGTTTCGGCAGGCTGGGCGCCGGAGAGGCCGAACTTGCGGTCAATCACGAAGAACGGGACGCCAGTGATGCCCAGGGCGCGGGCTTCCTCGAAATCGAAGCGGACGTCGTCGGCGTATTTGTCCGTGCTGAAGAGCTCGGCCACTTCGTCAGCATTGATGCCCAGGTCCAGGCCAAGTTCCGTGAGGTACTCCTGGCTGCCGATGTCCTTGCCGTGTTCGAAGTGGTCGCTCAGCAGGCGCTCTTTCGCGGCATCCTGCTGTCCGTGCTGGGCGGCGAGGTGGATCAGGCGGTGCGCGGTGAAGCTGTTGGCCACCACCACCTGGTCGAAGCGGTAATCCAGGCCTTCGCCTTTTGCCTGTTCGGCGACGTGGTCAAACATCTGGGAGACCTGCTGTGGGGCCATGCCCTTGCGCGTGCTCAAGTACTCGAGTTCGGTGCCGTCGTAGTGCTCCGGGAGAGTGGGATCCAGCTGATAGCTGCGCCACGTCACGTCCACGGCGTCGCGGTGCGGGAACTCGGCCAACGCGGCCTCGAACCGGCGCTTGCCGATGTAGCACCAGGGACACGCGACGTCTGACCAGATCTCAATGTTCATACTTGCCACAACCTCTGCAGTCTTAGAGCCATTCCGCGAGGGAGCGTCGGATTTGTCACACAGGGGGGATTGCCATCGGGCCGCCCGCTGGGCAATAGTCGAAAGAACAGGTTAAGCAGACGCCTTTCGAAACAAACCCAGTCGCCAGGTCGGGGGGCCGCACTGTTATCCGCCCGGAGGACAAATATGCGGATAGGACTTGTTGCAGGACCGTGGATCCCGATTCCACCCGTTGGGTACGGCGGCATCGAAAGAGTTGTTGACTCCCTGGCCCGGGGATTCATCGCCGCGGGCCACGACGTGCTGCTGGCCGCAGCATCCGACAGTACGTGTCCTGCACCCCTGGTGCCGGGCATGCGGCCATCAGAGCCAGCCGAACGCGGGTTTACGCTCTCGGAACTCAGCCATGTCATCAGGGCCTATGAAGGCCTGGGCGGTGTGGATATCATCCATGACCACACCCTGGCCGGGCCGCTGGTTGCCGTCAGGCGGCCCAGCGTCCCCGTGGTAACGACTATTCACGGCCCGCTGATCCCGGCGTCGGCAGATTTGTACCGCGCCATGGCTGCAGACACGGCCATCATCGGAATCTCACGTGACCAGACCTCCCACGTGCCCGATGTTCCGGTCACGCGGGTCATTCACCATGGAATGGATGTTGCTGCCGTGCCGATCGGTTCGGGAAAGGGCGGCTATGTCTGCTTTGTCGGCAGGATGTGCCCGGACAAGGGCGTGCTCGAAGCCATCCACATCGCGCGCAGGGCAGGCATTCCGCTGCGCATCGCGGCGAAGATGCGCGAGTCGGATGAGATCGAGTATTTTCGCTCGGTCATTGAGCCGCTGCTGGGCTCCAACGAGGCTTTCCTTGGCGAGTTGGGGGACGCTGACAAGTATCGGCTCATGGGTGAAGCGATGGCCTTCCTGAATCCCATCCAATGGTCTGAACCATTCGGACTGGTGATGATTGAATCCCTTTCGACAGGTACTCCGGTGGTGGGAACCCCGATCGGATCCGCACCTGAGATTGTGGACCACGGAAAGACCGGGTACCTGGGGCCGACAGAACAGCTGCACAGCTTCGTTCCCCTCGCCGCGTCGCTGGACCGGTCGCACTGCAGGGACCGGGCGCTCAAGCTGTTCAGCACCGAAAGGATGGTCCGCAACCATCTGGACGTCTACGCAAAACTGGTGGAAATGAGTCAGCTTCCCGGGGTTCCGGATGCTTCTTATGTGGGCCAGAATCGAGTACAGGGAGCAGTCAACCTGGCGTCGGAACCGGGCCCGATCCCTAGTCAGCGGTCATGAGGGAGGAGCACATCCATGACTGCATGGAATGCCGACACGGAAGCTGACATTGGCGGAGCAGAGGCAGTAACCGTGGTGGAAGGATCCTCGTTCTGCATCTCTGCCAGGAGCGGCGACATCATTGCCGACGGTGAAACAAACGGTGCGTTCTACCAGGACACTCGGGTAGTGTCCTGTTGGATCCTGCGGATCAACGGCGCGATCCGTGAGCCGCTGGTGGCGCAACGGCCAAACTCCTACGAGGCCACGTTTGTGGGCCGCGCCCAGTGGCCCGGCGGCCGGTTCGACAGCCCGCTGATTGTCCGCCAGGTCCGTCATATCGGACCAGGGCTGCAGGACGACATCACACTGGAAAACTACTCTGCGGAAGCCGTTGACTGCGAGATCGAACTGCTGGTTGACGCCGATCAGGCCGATCTCTTCGACGTCAAGGGCGGGCGCACTCCGCAAGGCGCGCGGGTGAGCCGCAAAGTCAGCGACGGCGGGCTGCTGATCGAGGCCGTACGTAACGGCCAGCGGCGTGGCTCGGCCATCCGCGCTGCCGGCGCCGAAGTTTCGACCGACATGCTTCGCTTCCGCGCCACCATTCCGGCGCGCGGCGAGTGGTCCACCAGTGTGATTGTGATCCCGCTGATCAATGGCCAGGGTCCCGCGGCGCCGTTTACGGAAGAAGGGCAACCCCGTGGCCGCGTCGGCGTGCAGCGGCAGCTGGCCTGGGAAGGGCATATTCCCCGCATCCACGTAGCCGACGGAAAGTTCGAAGAAACGCTCCGACGCAGCCAAAGCGATTTGGGATCTTTGCGGATTTTCGACGCCGAGCACCCCGACCGTGCGGCGGTGGCCGCCGGGGCGCCCTGGTTCATGGCACTGTTTGGCCGGGATTCGCTGCTGTCCTCCTACATGTCCCTGCTGGTTGATCCCACGTTGGCGGCCGGAACGCTTCAGACGCTGGCAACCCTCCAGGGCACGAAGGTGGATCCCGACTCTGAGGAGGAACCGGGTCGCATCCCGCACGAGGTGAGGCTTGGCGTGACCGCCGGGCTGTCACTCGGCGGAACTGCCTATTACGGCACAGCGGACGCCACCCCGCTCTTTGTCAGTCTTTTGGGGGAGCTGAGCCGCTGGGGACTGGCGGAGGACATCATTGATTCGCTGATTCCCCATGCCGACCGCGCCCTTGACTGGATTGAAAAATACGGCGACCGCGACGGCGACGGCTTTGTGGAATACCTTCGCCCCAACCAGCACGGTCTCCTCAACCAGGGCTGGAAGGATTCCTGGGACGGGATCAACTTTGCCGATGGGCGGATTGCCGAACCACCTACTGCCCTATGCGAGGTCCAGGGCTACGTCTACTCCGCCTATGTGGGACGATCCCTGCTGGCGCGGTGGGCCGGGGATGCTGAGACAGAGTACCACTGGGCCGAGCGGGCAATTGCCCTGAAGGAAGCCTTCAACGAGAAGTTCTGGCTGCCGGACAGGGGCTACTTCGCCATCGCGCTGGACAAGGACAAGACTCCGGTTGATGCCTGCACTTCCAATATGGGCCACTGCCTGTGGGTGGGCATCGTCGACGAAGACAAGGCCCCGTCAGTGGCGGAGCGCCTGATGTCCCCCGAACTGTTCACCGGCTGGGGGATCCGGACCTTGGCTTCGGACATGGGCGCCTACAACCCTGTCAGCTATCACAACGGATCGGTGTGGCCGCACGATACGGCGCTCGTGGCAACAGGGCTGATGCGCTATGGATTCGTTGACGAGGCCATGAAGGTCGCGAGCGGTATCCTGGACGCCGCCGAACATTTCGACGGGCGGCTGCCGGAGCTGTTCTGCGGGTTCGACCGGTCTGAATTCCATGGTCCGGTGCCGTATCCCACGGCATGCTCGCCCCAGGCCTGGGCCGCTGCAGCTCCCATTCAGCTTGCGCGGATCCTGCTGCGATTCGACCCGGATTTTACGCGCAACGTGGTCCATCTCGCACCGATCCTCCCACCCGAAATCGGGGATTTCCGGGCCGAGAACGTCCTGCTGGGGACCTCGCGTGTGGCCATCAGCGCGCGCGGGAGGGAGGGCCGCATCGACGGACTTCCAGCTGGGCTGAAGCTGCTGAAGGAACCGCGTCCTCCCCTCGACCAACGCCTGGGCGGACGGGCCGGAGACTAGCGGCAGCTGCTATGGGACGGCTCTCTCGAGGACGAAGTCGTGCTCCACGGTGGTTCCCAACCGGAAGGACTTGCTGCCCACCTTGCGGAAACCGGACTTCTCATAGAACCGGATGGCCCGCGCGTTCTGGCTGTTGACACCAAGCCATACCCCGGCCGCACCCGCTTCTGCCGCCGCCAGGAGGCTGGCGTGCATCAGCTCGGCGGTCGCGCCCAGGCCGTGATGCTCGGGGTGGACGTAGCATTTGCTGAGCTCGATGGAGGGCAGGAATTTCAGTGCCGACACCACATCCGGATCATCTGCTGGCCGGTTGACGAGCAAGCTGTACCCACGGAGCGCGCCGTGGGCGTCGATGACCAGGATGGTGACATCAGGATCCGCCAGGTGCTCCCGGAAGTGCCGTTCGCTGAGCGTGTTGGCCACGTGCGTGGCAATGTCCTCCGGTGACGACGACGGCGGGCACGCCATCGGAAAGGTGACGGCCGCAAGGCCGGCGAGCGGGCCGGCGTCGTCCGCTGTTGCCTTTCGGATGTGGGTCATGCAGGGATTCTACGTGCGCTTCCTCCGAGTTTTTGTCCAGATAACGTCCCCAAAAGGCACTTTTGCTCGCGTTATCTGGACAAAAACTCCTAGGGCCTGGAGCTGAAGGCGGCGTCGAAGCTGGTCTGGGAGGCGGGGAAGTCGAACTTCTTCAGTGCCGCGAGGGCTTCGGGGGCGCCGTGGAGGCGGTCCATGCCGGCGTCCTCCCATTCGATGGAGATGGGGCCGTTGTAGCCGATCGCGGCCAGGGCGCGGAAGGACGATTCCCAGGGGACGTCGCCGCGTCCGGCGGAGACGAAGTCCCAGCCGCGGCGCGGGTCGCCCCACGGCAGGTGGGAGCCCAAGACGGTGTTCCGGCCGGTGGGGCGGAGCTTCGTGTCCTTGCAGTCCACGTGGTAGATCCGGTCCTTGAAGTCCCAGATGAAGGAGACGGGGTCGATGCCCTGCCACATGAAGTGGGACGGGTCCCAGTTCAGGCCGAACGCCGGCCGGTGGCCGATCGCTTCGAGGGTGCGGACGGTGGTCCAGAAGTCGTAGGCGATTTCGGAGGGGTGGACTTCGTGGGCGAAACGGACGCCGCATTCGTCGAAGACGTCCAGGATGGGGTTCCAGCGGTCGGCGAAGTCCTGGTAGCCGGCATCGATCACGGCGGCAGGGACGGGCGGAAACATGGCCACGTACTGCCAGATCGAGGAGCCGGTAAATCCGACGACGGTATCCACGCCGAGTGCGTTCGCCAGCCGGGCGGTGTGTTTCATTTCCTCCGCGGCGCGTTGACGGACGCCCTCGGGGTCGCCGTCGCCCCAGACCTTAGCGCCCACGATCGCCTCGTGCCGGAAGTCGATGGGGTCATCGCACACGGCCTGGCCCTTGAGGTGGTTGGAGATGGCCCAGACCTTGAGGTTGTACTTGTCCAGGACGGCGAGTTTGGACTCGACATAGCCGGGTTCGTCCCAGCGCCAGGCGTCCAGGTGATCCCCGGAGACGGCGATTTCAAGGCCGTCGTAGCCCCAGCCGGAGGCCAGGCGTGCGACTTCCTCGAACGGGAGGTCGGCCCACTGGCCGGTGAACAGGGTATAGGGGCGGGGCATGTCAGGCTCCTTCAGGTGTTGCGGTCAGGGCTGTCGACGGGACGGCCGGGGCTCCGGCCAGTTGGATGATGGAACTTTTCGCGGCGGCGGATTCTTCCACCGCGTTCAGGATGCGCTGGACGGTCAGGCCATCCTCGAACGACGGCGACGGCTGGGTTCCGGCGTCGATCGCCAGCAGGAAGTCGCGGACCTCGTGCGTGAAGGTGTGCTCCCAGCCGATGATGTGGCCCTGCGGCCACCACGCTTCAAAATACGGGTGCCCGGGCTCGTTGACCAGGATCCGTCGGAAGCCCTGCTCGCGGGCCGGAGCCGTGGCGTCCAGGAAACCCAGTTCGTTCAGGTTCTCCAGATCGAAGAGGAGGGCGCCCTTTTCCCCGTAGATCTCCAGCTTTAGCGAGTTCTTCCGGCCGGTGGCCACCCGGGAGACCTCCACTGAGGCGATGGCTCCGGAGGCGAGGGACAGCGTTGCCCACGCGGCGTCGTCGACCGTTACTTCCTCCAGCCCGGCCGCTCCGGGACGGTGCGTGGTGAACGTGTGCGTCCGGCCGGACACTTCCGTGACCTGGTCCCCGAGCAGGAACAGCACCTGGTCGATCGCGTGGGAGGCGATGTCCCCCAGCGCCCCGGAACCCGCAGTCTCCTTTTTGAGCCGCCACGTCATGGGTGCGGTCTCATCGGCGAGCCAGTCCTGAAGGTAGGCGGCACGAACGTGCCGGACGGCTCCCAGCCTGCCCTCAGCAATCAGTTCCTTCGCGAGGGCCAGTGCCGGGACCCGCCGGTAGTTGAACCCAACCATGGACTGGACTCCCGATGCCCGGGCAGCCTGCGCCGCTGCCGTCATGGCCTCGGCCTCGGCCAGGGTGTTGGCCAGCGGTTTCTCCAACAGCACGTGCTTGCCCGCCTCGAGGGCGGCGATCGCGATCTCGGCGTGCAGCCAGCCCGGGGCGCAGACGTCCACGATGTCGATGTCATCGCGTTCGACGACCGTTCGCCAGTCGGTGGCCGTCTCAGCCCAGCCGTACTTCCCGGCGGCTTCGGCAACCCCGGCGGCGTCCCGGCCCACCAAGACCTTCTGCTCAAACGCCGGGACGTCGAAGTAGCTGGCAACATTCCGCCACGCGTTCGAGTGGGCTTTGCCCATAAACGCGTAGCCGATCATCGCCACGCCGAGTGGGCGCGGATTGTTGGCTGGTTCCTGTGAGGTCATGGCGGGTTTCCTAGAGGATAGCGGCTTCCGGCGCCCAGTCCTCGGGGAGGGCCGGGGATGCCGGAGCAGAACTTTCGACGTCTACGAATGTTCCGGATTCCATGGATTCGGTGATTGAGACCATGGAATCCAGGACGTGGTAGGCCAGGTTTCCGGTGGCGCGGTGCGGCACGCCGGCGCGGATGGAACGGGCCATGTCCAGGACGCCCATACCGCGGCCGTTGGCGGGTCCCGTGGCCGGGACCGTGGTCCAGTCCTCGTCCCCGGCACGCCACAGCCGGATGTCACCGTCGAAATAGTTGGGGTCCGGCAGGGAGAGGGTGGCCTCGGTGCCGGTGATCTCCACGAAACCCATGTGCACGCGCGGGGACTCGAAGGAGAAGACGCTGTGCGACGATGCGCCGCTTTCGAACTGCGCCATGGCGGATACATGGGTGGGCACCTCCACTGTGAACTCCTCGCCAGCCTTAGGTCCTGACCCAATCACACGGAAGCTCTTGGCTTTGGAGCCGACGGCGGCCACCTTGCGGATGGAGCCGAACGCCTGGATCAGGGTGGTGAGGTAGTACGGACCCATGTCGAAGAGCGGGCCCGCGCCGTGCTGGAAAAGGAAGGCCGGATTCGGGTGCCAAGCTTCCGGACCCGGAGTCTGGAACGTGGTCATGGCCGTCAACGGGGTGCCAATGTCGCCGCGTTCGATGAGCCTCAAAGCGGTCTGCAGCCCCGCGCCCAGGAAGGTGTCCGGGGCGCAGCCGAGCCGGATTCCGGCGGCGTCGGCGGTTTTGAGCAGGCCGAGCCCGGATTCGCGGTCCAGGGAAAAGGGCTTCTCGGTCCAAACATGCTTGCCGGCGTTGACGGCTGCAGTGGCCACTTCCACGTGCGCCGCAGGGATGGTCAGGTTCACGATGATCTCGACGTCGGGATGGTTCAGTGCCGCATCCACGCCGCCCCACTCCGCGATGCCGTATTCCTTGGCGCGGGCTTCGGCGGCCTCCTCAAAGAGGTCGGCGATCACGAGGACTTTCAGGTCCGGGAAGACGGTGAGGTTGTCCAGGTACTGCTTGCTGATGTTGCCCGCGCCGATGACGGCGACGCCGACTGGGCCCCGGCCGGTCGCTGCTGCGGTGCTCATGCGTTGGCTCCGGCCGTGCCTGTGCCCTGTGCGGCATTGAGGTACGCGAGGCTCTCGGCGATGCCTTCGAAGATGTCTCCGGCGTAATCATCAAATTCCACTACGCCCACCTCGAGGGACCTGGCGGCGGCGATGACATCCAGCACGGCGACCTTGCCTTGGCCGGCCGGCCGCTGCGCCTTTGTGTCGGTATTCAGCGGTCCGTCCTTGATGTGGATGAACTTGACCCGGTCGCCGAGCCGCTCCAGCACCGCCACGGGATCCTGGCCGCCCACGGCAACCCAGTAGGTATCCACTTCGAGGACAACGTCAGGGTCCAATAGATCGGCGAAGTACTCCAGGGCCGTGCGGCCCTCGACGGTGGACTCCAGCTCCCACTGGTGGTTGTGATAACCCACGCGGATGCCGTAATCGGCGCCCTTCCTGGCTGCGGCGTTGAGGCTGGCCGCGGTGGCCTGGATGTCTCCGGCGGACTGCCAGCGCTCGGCCGGGATGAACGGATCGATGACCGTGGCAATCCCCAGGTCCTTGGCCGCGGCGAAAATTTCGTCCTGGTCCTCGCTGAGCAACGGTGCGTGGCCGGACGGTGCAGTCAGACCGTTCTCCTTCAGCGCAGCCCCGAGTTCTGCGGCCGATGCCACGAAGTTGTACGGCTCAACCTTCGTGAAGCCGATCTCCGCGACCTTGCGGATGGTGCCGGGAAGATCCACCTGGATCTGGTCCCGGAGTGTGTAGAGCTGAATCGAGTAGTTCATTGGTTCTCCTGATTGCAGACGAATCCACGTTGACTGGGTGCTGCGGTGCTGAGGTGATGCCACTTCCACTAAAGCTAGAATGACTTTTGCCGAGCGTCAAGCAAAAGTTGATGGAATGTCGATATTCTTTATTCCGCGTGACAGGCAGAAGTCCGATGTGTTATTCATGATTCATGAGCCTCAGCCCCGGAACCGTGAACGCCGCCCCGGACCACGGCGTCAGCCTGGCCCGCGCCGGCGATCTCTTCCAGCTGCTTCGGGACGGCAAGGCGCGGACCCGCGCGGAACTTGCCTTGAGTACGGGGCTTGCTCGTTCCACCGTGGCGTCGCGGATCGACGCGCTGATCCATTCGGGGCTCGTGGGACCGGCGGGGGAGGCGAACTCCAGCGGCGGCAGGCCGCCGTCGCGCTTTGCCTTCAACCCGGCGGCACGCGCCGTACTGGCTGTCGACGTCGGGGCCACCCATGTGATTGTGGCCGTCACCGATCTGGGCGGCAAGGTCCTGGCTGAGCAGCCGCTCGCCCAGGATGTTGCCGAGGGCCCCGAAACTGTTCTGGACCGAGTGGTGGAAGTAGGCCTGTCCCTGCTTGCCAAAGCCGGAAGGGGCACAAACGACCTCTCGGGGGTGGGGATCGGTCTGCCGGGTCCGGTGGAACATGCCACCGGCCGGCCGGTCAAACCGCCCATCATGCCCGGCTGGGATGGGTTCGACGTGGTCCGCTACGTGCAGCGCTCGCTGCCCGTGCCCGTCCTGGTGGACAACGATGTGAACATCATGGCCCTGGGCGAACGGACCGCCCACTGGCCGGATGAAGGCAACTTCCTGCTCGTTAAGGTTGCCACCGGCATCGGCTCGGGCATTATCAGCAGCGGCCAACTGCAGCGGGGCGCCAACGGAACTGCCGGCGATCTTGGCCACGTGCGCGTTCCGCGGGGTGACGACGTGTTGTGCCGGTGCGGCAACTATGGCTGCCTCGAGGCGCTGGCGTCGGGGCCGGCCGTGGCCGCGGACCTGAACAGGCAGGGTGTGGCTGCAGCTAACGGCAGCGATGTCCTGCGCCTGGTTGGCGAAGGTAATTTGCAGGCCATCCGCGCCCTGCGCCAGGCCGGCAGGGATGTCGGCGACGTGCTGGCCACCGTGGTGAACCTGCTCAACCCGTCCGTTATTGTCATCGGCGGAAGCCTTGGCCAGGCGGGCGAGCACCTGATGGCAGGTGTCCGCGAAGTGGTATATCGGCGCTCTCTGCCACTGGCCACCACCCACCTGCGGATCGCACTCTCCGTGGCCGGGGACCAGGCGGCGATTCTTGGTGCCAGCCAGATGGTCACGCAATATGTGTTGTCCCCTGCAGCGATTGAGGCAACACTCCAGGCGGCCGGCTAGCCTAGTCCGTAATCACGCGGACCGGGGTTCCCTCCAGCCAGGCCTTGACGTCCTCGATAGCGCCACCATAGAACTGCCTGTAGCTCTCCGCCGTCACGTAGCCGAGGTGCGGGGACAGGACAGTGTTGGGGGCGCTGAGCAGGGGGTGGCCCGCGGGAAGTGGTTCCTGGTCAAAAACGTCCAGGGCCGCACCCCGGATCCAGCCCTCGTTCAGGGCCCTCACCAGGGAATCCTGGTTCACGAGCGGAGCTCGCGAGGTATTCACCAGGATGCCTTCTGGTCCCAGGAGCCGTAGTTCCTGTTCACCCACGATGTCCTCGGAACGTGGAGACAGCCGCAGGTGGAGGGAGACGACGTCGGAATTCCTGAAGAGGTCCTCCTTGCTGACCTTCTGGACTCCGGCTTCCGCAGCGGCCTCATCGGTGAGATTCTGGCTCCAGGCGAGCACCTCCATGCCGAATGCCTGCCCGTACGCCGCGATCCGCCGCCCGATCTTACCCAGGCCCACGATGCCCAGCGTCTTGCCGGACAGCTCCATCCCCACCGAGGTCTGCCACGTGCCCGCGCGCAGCGAGTTCTCCTCGGCCGGGAGGTTGCGGGCGATCGCGAGCAGCAAACCCCAGGTCAGCTCGGGCGCGGCGGTGGGCGACCCGGGCGTGCCGCACACGGTGATGCCGAGATCCGCCGCCGCGGCCACATCGATGGCGGCATTGGCCATGCCGGTAGTGACCAGCAGCTTCAGCCCCGGGAGCCGTTCCAGCACGGTACGGGGGAACTGGGTCCGCTCACGCATCGCAACGACGATCTGGTAGCCGGCAAGCGCCGCGGCCAGGGCGTCCTCGGACTGGAAGGGCTCGCGGAAGACAGACGTTGAAACGCCGCTCTGTTTCAAGGAGGACCAGTCGGCGAAGGCGTGCGCAACGTCCTGGTAGTCGTCGAGGATGGCAAGCCGTTGCTGCATGTCTGTTCCTTCGTCCGAGGGTGCGGCTTAATATCCCCGCACGTGGGGGCCGGCTGGTGTGAGCTTCATCGTATGCCAGGGCGCAATGACGTTGACTGGGGCGTGGGGGCAATGCACCGTGATAGCAATGGAAGTGATGAAATCCTTTCTAGCCACCGCGGAATCCTCATGAGCGGACAGTTCCTGGCCAAAGTCCCCAAGGGCTGGATTCTCCTGGCCTGTATCGGACTGCTGGCGCTGAACCTGCGTGGGCCCTTCGTGGCCGTTGCCCCGGTGGTTGACCTGATGCAGGCCGACCTCGGATTTACCCCCGTGATGCTGGGCCTGCTGACCAGCATCCCCGTGCTGTGTTTCGCGCTCACCGCGCCGCTGGCGTCCATGACCACGAGGAAACTCGGCGCGGAGTTCGCTGTCTCCCTCACCATCCTTGGCGTCCTGGCAGGCGTGATTGTGCGCTCGGCGGGCGGCCCGGGGCCGGTAGTAGTGGGCACGGTGATGATTGGCCTGGCCATCACGGTGGGCAACATCGCAGTGCCGTTGATTATCCGCCGCGATTTCTCCCCGTGGCGGCAGGGAACCGCCATGGGCGTATACACGGCGGCGTTGAATATCGGGTCGTTCCTGACGTCGATGGTCACGGCGCCCCTGGCTGAGCTGGCCGGTTGGCGGATGGCTCTGGTGTCTGTGGGCATCCTGGCGGTGGTGGCCATTGTTTTCTGGACGCTCGCCGTGGGTGCCCGCACCGGGTTTGTGCCCTCCCGCACCGTGGTGACCGGCGGGCAGGAACACCCGGCCGTCAAGGGTTCCGGCTGGATTACCGCCGGGCTCACCGCAGGCTTCGCCGGGCAGGCGTTTTCCTACTATGCAGTGACGGCGTGGCTGCCGAGCTACCTCAACGACGAGCTTGGCATGTCCGCCTCGGAGGCGGGAGCGGGTTCGTCGTTGTTCCAGATCTTCGCGATCGTCGGTGGCCTGGGAGTGCCGTTCGCGGCCAAGTACTTCAGTACGACGACGACGGCAGTCACGGTGGGGCTCCTATGGACGGCCGTGCCGGCCGGGCTGCTGCTGGCACCGCAGCTGTGGTGGCTGTGGTCCACTTTCGGCGGCATCGCCCAGGGCGGCGGGATCACGCTGATCTTCATCGCCATCATCAAACTGGCCCGGGACCAGGCGTCCGCCGGCCGGATGTCCGCCACGGTCCAGGGTGTCGGTTACTGCTTCGGCGCGGTGTCCCCGCCGCTGGTGGGGTTCGTGCGCGACGCATCGGGTTCCTGGACTCCGGCGCTGTTGGTCATTCTGGGTTCCGTGCTGATGTTCTTCGTCTGCACAACGCTCTCCGTGCGGCTGGTGCCGAAAGGACGCTGACTCGTCCCGCCGTCGTCGTCCGTTTTCTTCCCACCCGCACGCCGCCCACGTTACCCCCAGACAACAGCGCGAACTGGCAGCTAATACCCTCAAACCTGGATTTTAAGGTCATTAGCTGCCAGTTCGCGCTGTGTGGATTGGTGTTTCGTTGAAGTGGTGTTCCGTCGCCGGGCCGGCTCCCCGGATCTCGGGGGTGCCTGTTGCGAAGGGCGTGCCTGCCCGGCGGACGGAAATCTATTCAGTTCGCTTGCTGCAGCCCTAGGCCGCGGCGAGCTCTTCTTTGGTCGCCTTTTCGCGGGCCTCGGTCAGGTAGCGGGCGTAGGCGGGGAGGGTCAGGAAGGACGGGAAGTCCTGGCCGAGGGTGACTTCCTCGAAGATGTCGCGGGAGTCTTCGAAGCGGTCGCCGTCGAAGCGTTCCAGGCGTGCGAACTCTTCGTCGAGCAGTTCCTCGATCCACTGGTGGGTGATGATTTCGCCGCGGTCGGTGATGGCGCTGGCGAACATCCACTGCCAGATCTGGGAGCGGGAGATTTCCGCGGTGGCGGCGTCCTCCATGAGGTTGTGGATGGCGACGGCGCCATTCCCGCGGAGCCAGGACTCGATGTAGCGGATGCCTACCTCGATGTTGTTCCGGATGCCCTGCTCGGTGATGGTGCCTTCGGTGGCGGCCACGTTGATGAGGGCACGGTCATCGGGGACGACGTCCTCGCGGGTGCGGTCCAGCTGGTTGGGCCGCTCGCCGAGGGTGGCGTCGAACACTTCGCGGCAGACCGGCACGAGGTCCGGGTGGGCCACCCAGGAGCCGTCGAAGCCGTCGTCGGCCTCGCGGGTTTTGTCGGCGCGGACCTTCTCGAACGCGTTGGTGTTGGCGGCCTCGTCCTTGCGGTTGGGGACGGCAGCAGCCATGCCGCCGATGGCCATGGCGCCGCGCTTGTGGCAGGCGCGGACCAGCTGTTCGGTGTAAGCGCGCATGAACGGCTGGGTCATGGTCACCTGGGCGCGGTCCGGCAGGACGAACCGGGGGCCGCGGGTACGGAAGTTCTTGATCAGGGAGAAGATGTAGTCCCAGCGGCCGGCGTTCAGGCCTGACGCGTGATCACGCAGTTCGTAGAGGATCTCCTCCATTTCGAACGCCGCGGTGATGGTCTCGATCAGCACGGTGGCGCGGATGGTGCCCTGCGGGATGCCCAGCAGGTCCTGGGCGAGGACGAAGATGTCATTCCACAGCCGGGCCTCGAGGTGGTTCTCGATCTTGGGCAGGTAGAAGTACGGGCCCTTGCCCTGGGCCAGGAGGCGGCGGGCGTTGTGGAAGAAGAACAGGCCGAAGTCCACGATGCCGCCGGCCACCGGAGCGCCGTCGATGATCATGTGCTTCTCGGGCAGGTGCCAGCCGCGAGGGCGGACCACGATGGTGGGCAGCTCGCCGGCCGGGCGGAGCTTGTACTCCTTGCCCTCGGGACTGGTGAAATCGATTCGACGTTCCAGCGCATCGGTGAGGTTCAGCTGGCCCTTGATGACGTTCCGCCACGTGGGGGTGGAGGAATCCTCCATGTCCGCGAGCCACACCTTGGCGCCGGAGTTCAGCGCGTTGATGGTCATTTTCTTATCCACCGGTCCGGTGATCTCCACGCGGCGGTCCTCCAGGCCCGGGGCCGGCGGAGCGACGCGCCAGGACGGGTCGTTGCGGATGTCCTCGGTTTCGCGGAGGAATTTCGGGTCCTGGCCGCCGGCGATCTCGGCGCGGCGGGTCCGGCGTGCCTGCAGCAGTTCCTGCCGACGCTCAGCCGTGGCCCGGTGCAGCTTGGCGACAAACTCCAGGGCATCCGGAGTAAGAACTTCGTCCTGCCGGCAGATGGGCTGCGCGGTCAAGGTAATGCCGTTGATGGTGAAGCTGTCGGTGAAGGTGTTCATGTTAGTTGCTCCTTGAAAATACCGCGTTGCCCTATCACTTACGGTCCCTAAAAGGGGCCGATGGGGACCATAAGTGATAGGGCAACGGGTGGGACTGGAAGATTAGTGGAACTGGCCTTCTTCGGTGGATCCCACCAGTGCCAGGGTTGATGCGTTCGGGTTGAGCGCAGTTGCAATGTCGTCGAAGTAGCCGGTGCCGACTTCGCGCTGGTGCTTGGTCGCGGTGTAGCCGCGGGACTCGGAGGCGAATTCCTTTTCCTGGAGTTCGACGTAGGCGCTCATGCCTTCACGGGCGTAACCGTGGGCGAGATCGAACATCGAGTAGTTCAGGGCGTGGAAGCCGGCCAGGGTGATGAACTGGAACGTGAAGCCCATGGCGCCGAGTTCACGCTGGAACTTCGCGATGGTGGCGTCGTCCAGGTGCTTGCGCCAGTTGAACGACGGCGAGCAGTTGTAGGAGAGCATCTGGTCCGGGAAGTCAGCCTTGACGGCCTCGGCGAACTTGCGGGCCAGCTCCAGGTCCGGCGTGCCCGTCTCCATCCAGATCAGGTCGGAGTAGGGGGCGTAGGCCTTGGCGCGGGCAATGCAGGGTTCGATGCCGTTGCGGACCTTGTAAAAGCCTTCCGGGGTGCGCTCGCCTGTGACGAATTCCTGGTCGCGGGGATCGACGTCGGAGGTGATTAGGGTTGCTGCCTCGGCGTCGGTGCGGGCGATGACCACCGAGGGGGTGCCGGCGACGTCGGCCGCCAGGCGGGCGGCGTTCAGGGTGCGGACGTGCTGCTGGGTGGGGATGAGCACCTTGCCGCCGAGGTGGCCGCACTTCTTCTCCGAAGCGAGCTGGTCTTCCCAGTGCACACCCGAGGCGCCGGCCTGGATCATGGATTTCATGAGCTCGTAGGCGTTCAGCGGTCCGCCGAAGCCGGCCTCGGCGTCGGCAACGATCGGCACCATCCAGTCCTCAACGGTCTGGATGCCTTCGGAAAATTCGATCTGGTCGGCGCGGAGGAGGGCGTTGTTGATGCGGCGCACCACGGTGGGAACCGAGTTGGCCGGGTACAGCGACTGGTCCGGGTACGTGTGGCCGGAGTTGTTGGCGTCGGCGGCAACCTGCCAGCCCGAGAGGTAGATGGCGCGGAGGCCGGCCTTGACCTGCTGTACGGCCTGGTTGCCGGTCAGGGCACCCAAAGCGTTGGTGTAGCCGCCGGTCTTGTGCTCTTCGGTGAGCTGCTTCCACAGTTTCTCCGAACCGCGGCGGGCCAGCGTGTGTTCTTCGGAGACCCGGCCGCGGAGCTTGACGACGTCCGTTGCCTTGTAGTCACGGGTCACGCCTTCCCAGCGGGGACTGGCGGCCCACTCAAGCTCCAGGGCTGCGGCCTGCTCTTCGGGCGTCTGCTGGGTGGGCTCAAATGCTGCAGTCATCGTTGTCTCCTTGATTGAGCTCCGGGTGGTAATCTGCCGGCCGGAGCTGCTTCGTTGCAGTTCCGGCCAGCTACCCCGGTGCGGTGTTTCTTTCCGTGATTACTACTTTTCAGCACTTCACAACACATCTCTAGGGGAAAACACTGGAAAGAAATGCACTTCTTCGCGTATTCTTAATAAATGACGCCTGGAAGCTGGAACCGCGAAGTCGCCCTACCGCCGTCGTCCGCCGCCTCCCCGGAACTGGACGTCATCAGCCTGGGCCGCCGCGTGAGGCATCTGCGCAAGCAGGCCGGGTACACGCTCGACGACCTGAGTGTCGCCGTCGGGACCGCCCCCAGCCAGTTGAGCCTGATCGAAAACGGCAAGCGGGAGCCCAAACTTTCGCTGCTGCAAGGGCTGGCCGCAGCCCTGAACGTGAGCATCGACCAGCTGCTGGGCGCCGAACCGCCAAGCCGCCGCGCGGCCCTGGAAATTGAGCTGGAACGCTACCAGCGCGGACCCCTGTACGGGTCCCTTAACCTGCCCAAAATCCGCATCAGCTCACGGCTCCCGGTCGATGTGCTGGAGGCGCAGGTGGGGCTGCTGCACGAGCTCGAACGCAAGCTTAACGAGCAGGTTGCGACGCCGGAGGAAGCCCGCCGGGCGAACGGTGAGCTGCGTGCCATGATGCGCGAGCGCGGTAACTATTTCCCGGAGTATGAGGCCGAGGCGCAGAAGGTGCTAGGGCTGGTGGGTTACACGGCCGGGCCGCTGAGCCAGCACGTCATCGCCGACATCGCCGAGAAGCTCGGATTCACCCTCCACCACGTGGGCGACCTGCCGCATTCCACCCGATCCGTGACGGATTTGAAGAACCACAGAATTTACCTGACGCAGAACCAGCGGCAGGACCACGACCCCCGCTCCGTGCTGCTGCAGGCCCTGGGGCACTACGTTTTGGGGCACGAGACGCCGAAAAACTACGGCGACTTCCTCGCCCAGCGGGTTGCCACCAACTACTTCGCGGCCGCGCTCCTGTTGCCGGAGCAGGCCACTGTGGACTTCCTGCAGAAAGCCAAGGCTGCCAAGGAAATCGCGGTTGAGGACATCCGTGACGCCTTTGCCGTCTCCTACGAGACCGCCGCCCACCGCTTCACCAACCTCGCCACGAAGCACCTGGGCATCACCACGCACTTCCAGAAGACCCACCAGAGCGGCATCATCTACAAGGCCTACGAGAACGACGGCGTGACGTTCCCGATGGACCATACCGGCGCCATCGAGGGCCAGCCGTCGTGCAAGGCGTGGACGTCGCGGGCCGTGTTCGATGTGCCGGACAAGTTCAGCGCGTACAGCCAGTACACCGATACTCCGTCCGGTACGTATTGGTGCACGGCCCGGACCGAACGATCGGCCAACGGTGAGTTCTCGCTGTCGATCGGGGTGCCGTACCAGCATGTGAAGTGGTTCCGCGGCCGGGAAACCACGGCCCGCGAAAAGTCCACGTGCCCGGACCCGAACTGCTGCAAGCGTCCACCGGCCGCGCTTGCCTCCGAGTGGGCGGGCAACGCCTGGCCGTCGGCCCGCGCCCACTCGCACCTGCTTGCCGCGATGCCGCCCGGCGCGTTCCCTGGCGTGGACGAGACCGAGGTGTACAGCTTCCTGCAGGCGCACTCGGGGAGCTAAGTGCGGCCGGCGGTTCGCGTTCTTCGCGCCGGAATGGCCGGAACGGTGCCCGGACGCCGGAAGTTTCCGTACGACGTCGGCGCGTTCCGGCGACTCCCGCATAGTCCTATTCGGTGGGTGCTTGCTTAGCCGCGACTGACTGTGCCCACGCCAGAGCGCTTTCGCGGCGGGGCTCTCCGGGAGCAATCAACGTGATCCGTTCCGCCAGGACTGCCGTGTCAATCAGGCCCGAGCCGATGAGCGCGAGTACGAAAGCATGATCCTTGGGGCGTGCTGCGATCAATTTGGCCGCGCACAAGTCGTAGGGATCCAGGCAAAGGCCCGTGCTATTTTTCGTGTTTTCATTGCGCACGCCGACTAGCCGATATTCCCAGTCTCGCGGGAGCACGGCAGTTTCTCTTCCAACGCCCTGGACATAAAAACCAAATTCACTGTGGAAGGGGGACAACTCACCGATTGCTGCATCGATGCTGTCGGCAAGGCTACCGACATCGTCGTCAGACATCGGCGCGATGTCCACCTCATCCGACATGGTGGCTGCCGCCGGTAACTGGTCCTCAGTGTACGAGCCGAGAATCGACTGGCTGCCGATCACGATGACGCGGTCGCTGCGGATGATCTCTGTGGCCGCCCGGATGGCATGTTCAAGTTCTTCACGTCGCAAGGGCTGCCGCCTTCTTAATCGCAATGACACGCTCGCCCTGCGTCAGTGCCCCAGCGAAGGGGCTCATCTGCCGCAGTTCTTTTGCGATGGGGCTGTCTTCAAGCATTGCAGCCTCGAATTCACCCACGGGCAGGTCCAACAGTTCGTCCCAGCGGTCCAACCACTTTTCGGCGATCGAGTTCCGCGGTCGTTGGCGCATCCTTTCGATTCCTGCCCGTCCGATTTCACGGATCGACTGCTCGTTGTCGTGCAGCTTGAGGCCTAGCTGGACATGTAACTCAAACGGGATCCGCTCTTCGCGTCGGGGCATGCGGGGCCGGCGGTCGCGGGCCGCCTTGATTGCCGACTGAATAACAGCAGGGCTGCATCCCAGGCGTCCGGCCAGGTCGCGGATGGATAGGCCTGAAACATGGAGGGACCAGATGGTTTCCTGGCGAAGGCGTGCAGCCGCCAACTGCTTCTGGCGCAGACTTTCGCTTTGCTGGCCCAGAGCTCTGGCCTCTTCAACCATGCCTGCCAGATCGATGACGGTCACATGTGTATGGTACTCCCGTACGGATTGCTGAGGGAAGGGCGTTACCAATTCAACCGGGTTACCCGTGCAGTTCCCTGTAGGCGGCAGCGGCTGCGGGGTGCAGGGGCAAACTGGCGGTGTTGATCAAGGATTCCGGACTCAGGAACTGGATCCCCAGGCTGGACCTCGGGATCAGTTCCTCGGCATGGACCACCAGCAGTTCGACGGTCCGCTTTACGGTTTGGCCATCAAGATCGCTCCGGCACAACAGCAGGTTCGCCACGCCAACGGTCCACACGGCGGGGATGCCCTCGTAGGCGCCTGCCGGGATCAGAACCCGGTCGTAGAAGACGCCGTATTTGGCCCGCAGTGCCGGCAGCAGCGGTGACAGATCGAGGAAACCCAGCCCGACGTCGTCGTGCGCGGCAGCAATGGCCGCCGTAGGCACGCCGCCCGACCAGAACAACGCGTCCACTGTTCCGTCCCGCAGGGCCGCGAGACCCGCGTTGAGGCCGAGGCTCAGCACTGTTACGCCGCCGGCGGTGCCGGCAGTGGAGCTCAACCCGGCCGCCTCGATCAGCCGCGGAGTGGTCAGCGACGTCCCCGAACCGGGCTCGCCGATGGCAACGGTCCGGCCGGCAAGCGCGCCAATGTCCCGGATCCCGCTGTTGTGCCGGATGACGCAGTGGACGTAGTTCTCGTACACCTTTCCGACGGCGGTGAGTCCGACGGCGGGCGGGTCACCTACCGCTGTGCGTTGGGCCGCTGAGTCGGCAAGCGCGACGGCGAACGTGGCTTTGCCGGTCAGCAGATGTTCGAGGTTGTCCAGGCTGCCGCCGGTAGCCAGCGCAGTGGCTTCGCCAGCCACCCCGTGACGCTGGAGGGCAGCCGCCAGCAGTTCGGCGAACTCCAGGTAGAAGCCTCCGGGCTCGCCGCCGGCCACGGTGACGGTGCCCGGGCGGTCTGTGGGTGTGCACGCACTCAGGGCCGGCAGAAGCAGTCCGGACAACCCGGCCGCTAGGCCGGCCTTGAGGGCGGTCCGCCGCGGGGGAAGCGGGGGAAGGGCCCGCGCTCCGGGCAGATCAGCCACGCGGAGCCACCTGCTCCGGACCAGCAAAACTTCCAGGCACGTCCGCGGCACGCGGAAACTCGAGGCGCGCGATCAGGCCATGCGGCGAGGCTTCGGCAAGCTCCAACCGGCCACCGTTGGCCCCGGCAAGCTTGTCCACAATGGTCATGCCCAGACCGGTTCCGCGTATTTTCCGGTGCGCCGGGGAACGCCAGAAACGGCTGGTGGCCGCTGTCCGTTCGTCGGCGGAAAGCCCGGGGCCGTCGTCGGACACTTCAAGGGTCACCGTGCCTTGGCTCGCGCGGGCGGCCACCGAGATGTGGGCGCCGGGAGCGTATTTGATGGCGTTGTTGATGAGTTCCCCCACCATCTGCGCCAGTTCCGCGGCGTTGCACTCGATGTGTACCGCCGGTTCGGGCGGATCTGCCAGCAGGATGGATGCTCCGCTGCGCTGGGCCGCAGGGCCCACCCGTTCGGTTTCTTCCTGCAGGATCGGATAGGGGTCAAGGGGAGCCTGCGCCCCACGCGACGGGGTTCCAAGCGGGCCCCGGGCGGAGTCCTCAGAGGCCCTGTGCTCGGCGGCCGCCAGCCGAAGTACCCCGTCCAGGATCTCCTCCACGCGTTCGAGCTCGGCCAGCACCCCTGCCGCGGCGTCGTGTTCCCTGGCGGTCTTCAGCTCCAGCTGCAGCAAATCGATCCTCAGCCGCAGGGCCCCCACCGGATTGCGCAGTTCGTGCGACGTGTCCGCTATCAGTTGCCGTTGGGAATCGAGGCTGTGGCTGACGGTCTGCGCCATGGTGGTGAATGAACGGCTCAGCTCCCGCAGTTCCGGCGGCCCGGCCTCGGGAAGCTGACCGGTCCGGCCTGTTGCCTCGAGTTCGGTCACCGCCGCATTCAGGCGGTGAACGGGCCGGAGGACCCACCCGGTCACGCGGGCCGCACCCAGCAGGAGCACCGCACCCAGGGCCGCCGCCGCCAATCCGACCACGAGCCAACGCTCCCTCAGTTTCTGCCGGGCCGCGTCCAGGTTGACCTCGAGCACCGCCTCGCCCAGGACTTGGCTCGCGCTGCCGAAGGAGCGGGAGATCACCTCGGAACCGGAGCCGAACGGCTGCAGCGGGGTCAGCGTGGTGTCGCTGAGGTTCAGGTTCGCCCTGGCCACCCCGTCCCGGACGTCTGCCCGGTCCTCGTTCAGGCCGCCGGAGCGCAGGGTGCCCTGCTGGAGGCGGATCAGGACTCCTTCTCCGTAGAGTTCGGAATACCGGTCCATCTCCGTCTGCAATTGAGCGGTTTCGCCGGCAGCGGCTGCGTCGAACGCCACCTGTGCCAGGCGGTTGAGCGAAGCGGCACGGTTGATCTGGAGTTCCTGGGTCAGTTCGCGGCCGGCGGATGTCAGGATGGCGTTGGAAGCGATGATGACGATGAGCAGCGCCAGGACACTCAGGATGCCCAGCACGCGCAGTTTCACGCCGGGTCCGCCTCAACCCGGTAGCCGACGCCGCGGACGTTGATGATGAAGCCCGGCAACTGGAGTTTGGCCCGCAGCCCCGTCAGGTGCACGTCAAGGGACCGGGAAGAGGCCACGAAAGCGTCGCCCCACAGCGCGTCCAGGATCTGTTCGCGGGTGACCACCGAACCCGCGTGGCTGGCCAACAGTGCCAGCAGGTCAAACTCGGTGGCCGTCAGCGGCAGCACCTCGGAACGGAGGGCCGCCACGCGCCGCTCGAGGTCGATCTCAAGTTCGCCGAGCACCACGCTCTGTTGCCGCGTACCGCTATGGCGGCCCGCGCGCCGGGTGACGGCCTCGATGCGGGCCAGCAGCTCCACGAGCTTCACCGGCTTGACGAGGTAGTCGTCCGCTCCGGACCGCAGGCCGAGCACCACGCTGCGTTCGTCGTCGCGCGCGGTAAGAATCAGGATCGGCACCGGCGTGACCTGGCGCAGCTTCCGCAGTACTTCCAGGCCGTCCATATCGGGCAGTCCCAGGTCCAGCAGGATCACTTCGAACTTCCGGTGGGCCAGGAGGGCGTCGGCTCCGCGGGCAACCCGGGTGGGGTTGTGCCCCGCGGTCACGACGGCGGCGGCGAGGGCGGACGCCATGGCGTCGTCGTCCTCGACGATGAGCAACTCCATGGTCTGGTCCCTTATTCGCTGAGTGGGCACCTGCAACCTGCCCGCTTTGGAGGTTACCCCTTCTCCCGGCGAAACCTAAGGAAGTGTTAGGAAATGCCCTCCCACGTTGGTTGTGCCCTGGATCACGAATAGTTTAGGGGAGTCCCAGCCTTTCAGGGGACTGTCAACGTCGAGGAGGAACCATGAGCAATGTTGCCGTGGACAGCACAAATGTACGCCCGGAACGGTTATCGGTGGCGCCGCAACCCGGGAAGGTTCAACGATGAGCGCCCAGCACGCAGAAGTCCAGAGCGAAGCAGCGCAGACCCGCAAGGCCGTCAGTAATATTCTCAAAGGCTCAGCCGGCAACCTCGTGGAGTGGTACGACCTCTACGTCTACACGGTCTTCGCCGCCTACTTCCAGTCCCACTTCTTCAACTCCAAGGACGAGCTGCAGGCCGGCCTCGAGGCGATGGCAGTCTTCTCGACGTCGTTCCTGATGCGCCCCATCGGCGCCTGGTTCTTCGGCCGTTACGCCGACCGCAAGGGCCGTAAGGCCGCGCTGACGCTCAGCGTGACGCTGATGTCCGCAGGTTCCTTCGCCATCGCGCTCCTGCCCACCACACAGCAGGTGGGCGTCTGGGCCTTGGTGCTGCTGATCCTCATTCGCCTGATCCAGGGGTTCTCCGTGGGCGGCGAATACGGCACCAGCGCCACCTACATGTCCGAGGCTGCCACGTCCAAGCGCCGTGGCTTCTTCTCCAGCTTCCAGTACGTGACCCTGATCGGCGGCCAGATGATGGCGCTCCTGGTTCTGGTCATCCTGCAGAACGTTATGCCCAAGGGCGATCTGACCGAGTGGGGCTGGCGTATTCCGTTCGCCATCGGCGGCGTGGCTGCCCTGGTGGTCCTGTGGCTGCGGCGCTCCATGGAGGAAACCGTCTCCGCGGAGCAGGTCGCGGCCGCCAAGGCGCCCCTCGCGGCCGGCGAAGCCCGGCCTGGCACCATGCGGCTGCTGTTCACCCAGTACTGGAAGCCCCTGCTGATCTGCATCGGCGTCACGCTCGGCGGCACCGTGGCGTTCTACACCTACACCAACTTCATCCTGAAGTTCATGAACGATACGTCCGGCATCGCCAAGACCGACACCTCGGTCATCAACTTCTGGGCGCTGTTCATCTTCATGATCCTCCAGCCCGTCTACGGCATCATCTCGGACAAGGTGGGCCGCAAGCCGCTGCTCCTGTGGTTCGGCATCACCGGCGTCCTCTTCACCTGGCCGCTGCTCTCCACCCTGTCCAACACCAAGGACCCGTTCACCGCGTTCCTGCTGATGATGGGCGGCCTGCTGATCGTTGGCGGCTATACCTCCATCAACGCCCTGGTGAAGGCTGAGCTGTTCCCCGCCTCCATCCGCGCCCTCGGCGTCGGTTTGGGTTACGCGATCGCCAACTCGCTCTTCGGCGGCACGGTCCCGCTGCTTGGTGCCGCGTTCCAGAAGGCCGAACGGGTGGACCTGTTCTTCACCTACGTCACGGTTGCCATCGCCATCTCGCTGGTGGTCTACATTTTCGCCCTCAGGAACAAGAAGTCCACGCACCTGGACCGCGAGCAGGGCGAGGCCTGGACCCGGCCCGACAAGGACGACGACAAGGACCTCATCAACGTCTAGTTCTGGTGAGTGTACGACGGCGGCTGGCCGGCTCAGCGGTGACCCTCGCCCCGGACGCTCTCTCAGATCCTGCAGCAAAACCCGGGATACTCTCTCACTTTCTTGTGGAAAGTGAGAGAGTATCCGGGTTTTCTTGCATTAAGTGCGAGAGCGTTGGCCGCACCTCCCTGCGCGGATCGAGGAGGCGTGCCTCATGGCGGCGGGGCGAGACCGAAAAGACGCAAACCGTGACCCTCCGGGGAACTTCAGCGATGAGGATGCAACGAAGCCCGCCATTGATGCCTGGGTCAACAGGAACACGGGTGGCCGGATCAAGGAAGCACCTCGGACCTGCGCCTTCACAACGGCTAAAGGCACCATCGCCGCCGCCGTCACCCAGATCAATGGAGGGGTCACCAGCGCTCCGCCACAGCCTGAGCGGTCCATCAGTTTCGACCGGCCGTTCCACTATCAGATCGTGCACGTAGAAACGGGCCTGCCGCTGTTTATAGGAAAGGTCACCGACCCCGTTCCTAGCCGGCCCGGGGGAGTGGGGTTCTCCAGCTAGCGCGCGCCGCCCTGCCAGAGGGCGTCGAACGGTGCGCCGGAGGCGACCCGGTTGCGGATGCCCGCGGTGACAAATGACTTTGCGGTCCGGGCAGCCTCCAGCG
The DNA here is from genome assembly GCF_050156205.1 of Pseudarthrobacter sp. Y6. Classification (NCBI taxonomy): domain Bacteria; kingdom Bacillati; phylum Actinomycetota; class Actinomycetes; order Micrococcales; family Micrococcaceae; genus Pseudarthrobacter; species Pseudarthrobacter sp. Y6. The sequence continues at coordinate 778,210 of NZ_CP189574.1, forward strand.
GCGTGGCGCCCTTGGCCAGTTCGGCAGTCACAGCCGCGGCGAGTGAGCAGCCGGCGCCGGAAACGGCCACCTCGCCCACCTTGGGTGCGCTGAGGAGTTCCAGGGTCTCACCGTCGTAGTAAACGTCGACGGCGTCCAGGCCTTCCAACCGAACGCCGCCTTTGGCGAGAACCGCAGCGCCGCTGAGCTCATGGATGCGGACTGCTGCGGCTTTCAGGGACTCGACGTCGGTGATCGCGAGGCCGGACAGAGATTCGGCCTCGAAGTGGTTGGGCGTGACGAACGTGGCCAGCGGCAGGATCTGCGCCTTCAAGGCTTGGTCCGTGTCCAGTGCGTGGCCCGGCTCCTGGCCCTTGCAGATGAGCACCGGATCCAGCACCACGTTGCGGAACTGGCCCGCTTCCAGCGCCGCCGCAACCGTGCTGATGGTGGCAGGGCTGCCGAGCATGCCGATCTTCACGGTGTCCAGGACGGCCCGGCCCGGCGCCAACGACTCTCCCGACGCCCCGCCAGCGGTGACCCCTGACGCCGGACCATAGGCCGCCGTCGTAGCCTCCAGCTGGTCCGCGATCACCTGCTGGTCCACCGGCACAAAACGGTGGTTCCAGTTGTCGCCCGGATCGAAGGACACGATGCATGTCAGGTTGGCGATGCCAAAAACGCCCAGCTCCTGGAACGTCTTCAGGTCGGCCTGGGCTCCGGCGCCACCCGTGGCTTCGGACCCCGCGATAGTCAGGACGACGGCGGGAGCGGACACGGGGGACTGGACGGCAGCTGAAGCAAAAGTCATGGCACTATCCTGCCATCCGCCGTCGGGCCAACATGCTCGGTATGTTCACCATCCTCATGTGTGGCCACGAGGCCCACAACAGCCAGCCGCCCCACGGCCGCGCAGAATCCGGTCCACAAAACGAGTCCCCACATGGTGTGCCAGTGGGTTCCCATGAGGAAGAGGAGGGTGAGGAAGCCGGTGACGAGCCCCGCCCCGCCGATGGCCACAATGTGAAGCCATTGGTCACGGACGGGCCGCATGAGGATTCCGGTCGCGAGTGCCAGGGGCATACCGAGGATCAGGGCGGCAGGGATTCCGAAAACGTAGCCCGTCACGCCGTGCGGAAAACCGAACAGGAGCACGGTGATGGCGCCGCCCAGCAGGAACGCTCCGGGGCCGAAGGTCACCCGGTCCGGCCGGCTCACGCTGTCCCTTTGGCGATGGTGAGCAGCGCGCGGCCCAGCTCAGGCTCCCGGAAGATGAACCCCGCGTCAAGCAGCTTCTGCGGCTGCACCCACCGGCTTTTCAGCACGAGCTCGGCCTCGGTGCGGATCAGCACGGCCCCCAGCCGCAGCAGCCAGGCCGGAGTGGGAATGCCCAGCCTGGCGCCGTAGGCCCGGCGGACCAGCCGCATCAGATCACGGTTATCCACGACGTCCGGGGAGGCCACATTCACGGGGCCTGAAAGGTCCGTTCGCGCGTGGAGGAACCGGACGGACCGGTACAGGTCCTCCACATGAATCCAGCTGAACTTCTGGCTGCCCACACCCATATGCCCGCCCAGGCCAAGCCGGGCCAGGGCAGCGAAAGGCCGCAGGGCGCCGCCGCCCGGACCCAGGACGATGGCGATCCGCAACGCAATTTTCCGCGTTCCGGGCGTGGGGGCGGCCTCCAGCGCAGCTTCCCACGCGCGTGCCACGTCCACCGAAAAGCCTGTGCCGGGTTCGCCGTCGGACTCTGTCTGGGGCCGGTCATCCGCGTGCCGGTAGATGGTGCCGGTGCTGGCGTTGAGCCAGGCCGACGGCGGCGCCTGGCAACGTGCCAGGGCGCGGCCGAGTGCCGCGGTGGTGGCGACGCGGGAATCGAGGATGGCCGCCCTGTTCCTGGCGCTATAGCGGCAGTTGACTGACCGTCCGGCGAGGTTCACCAGGAGGTCGGTGCCGTCCAGCACCCGGGAGATGGCGTCGTCGTCGTCGTTCCAGCTGGCCGCTTCGGCCGTACCCGGTCTGGCCCGGCGGCCGATGGTGCGCACCGTCCAGCCGTCCTGTTCGAAGCGGTCCCGGAGATAGGTGCCGATGAAGCCTGAAGCCCCGGCGAGCACCACGGTCTGTGTCCTGTTCATTTCTTCCCCCAATGTTGTGTTCGGTGGTGCGTTCAGGCGCGGATGCTGCGGCTCAGGCCCAGGACGTCATCCAGCACCTTGTTGACGCCCGGAATCCGTGCCAGCGACAGGCCCCGGGCGATCAGCGGGACAACTCCGTCCACCAGCTTCCGGGTCCGGCGCTGGTCTTCGGAGGTGTCGTACACCCAGAACAGGGCGATCCCCATATAGCCGAGCCAGAGCAGCTCGGGCAGATCGGCGCGGAGCTTCTTCGGAGCGGGTGGGCTGGCGCCTTCAACCGCCGCCCTGAAGATGGCGAGGGATGCCTCCCGGGCCGCCGTCGACTCGCCCGCGAACGGATTGACGGGCGACGTCGGCCGGATGGCCGTGGCCGCGAAGTCGGCGCCGAAGCGGTGGTATGGCGCCATGACGTCCAGGCCTGCGTGCAGGGTGGCCTTGAGGCGGCTGCCCAGGTCCTTGAGGCCTTCGAGTGCCTCGTGAGCCTTGGCCGCATGCTCTGCCTGGACCTGGACGTACAGCTCCTGCACCAGATCGTCCTTGGAGGCGAAGTAGTAGTAGGCGTTGCCCACGGAGACCCCGGCCTCGGCTGCGATGGCCCGCATTGTGGTCTTCTCGAAGCCGACCTCGCGGAACATACGCAGCGCGACGTCCGCTACGAGTTGCCTGGTCTGCTCGCTCTTGGCGGTCATAATTCTCCCCTTTTGAACATGTTCAAAACTTAGTATGCCATGGAACTGAACGTGTTCAAAACTATTCTGGCGAATCTTCAGGGGGAGAATGGCGTGACAGTGCTAATAGAGCCGGCGTCCCGCGCAACTTTCGTTGCGGGAACGGTACACCGAGCGAACCACCACGAATGGAAACTCCCATGCCTTCCCCCTCGGGCCCTGACGCCCTGCCCATCGCCGACTCCGCCCCGACGGCGCCGAAATTCGCATCGATCGGCTCGCCGTACTTCGGCATCATGCTGGCGTTTATGGCCGTGGTGCTGATCCTGTCCAACATTGGGGCGTCCAAGGGCGTCGCGATCGGCCCGATCATCACAGACGGCGGTTTCTTCCTGTTCCCGCTCGCCTACATCCTGGGCGACGTCATCAGCGAGGTCTACGGCTTCCAGGTGGCGCGCAAAGCCATTTTCACCACCTTCGCCCTGTCCGTCTTCGCCTCGGTTTGCTACTGGGTGATCATCGCCCTGCCTGGCTTTGATGACGACTTCGGCACGTCCAAGCAGGCCGCCCTTGAGGGGGCTCTTGGTCCGGTGCCGCAGATTGTGCTCGCCTCGCTGCTGGCATTCCTGGCCGGCCAGACCATCAACTCGTGGATCCTGGTGAAAATGAAGGCCCGCTCCGGGGAGAAGTCCCTCTGGACGCGGCTGATGGGATCCTCCGGCGCAGGTGAATTCGTGGACACTCTGATTTTCTGCAGCATCGCCGCCTCCGTCATCGGCATCACGGACTTCGGCACGTTCCTGAACTACGTTGTGGTGGGCTTCGTCTACAAGACGCTTGTGGAGTTCCTGTTCGTTCCGGTGACGTCCCTGGTGATCGGCTGGATCAAGAAGCGCGAACCAAGCTACGGGGTCTAGGCTCGCCGCCCGCCCCGTTTCGACGGTTCCCTGCGGATACGATGTTCGCAGTCATCGAGTGGGCAGGGAACCCCCGAAATGGTGCCTGACCCTAGGCCGCTGATTGGCTCCTGAGTGCCCGGAGGACGGTCATCTTGAACTCCTGCTCGCGGAAAAGGTGTTTCCACTCGACCCGGATGAATGTCCAGCCGAGGGTCATCAACGCCTTTTCGCGCTGCCGTTCGGCAAAGATGGCCTCATCCGTGGGCTGGAAGTCGAAGTACTTCACCCTGCCGTCGAATTCCAAAGCCACCTTTTTGTCCCGCCAAGCGAAGTCGAGTCGGTGCTGGCCTTCCGCGGACCAGACGACCACCTGGAGCTCAGGGGGCTCGATGCAGAGCCGGCGGACCAGTTCGCGGGACAGTGTTTCGCCCGGAGACTCGGAACGGGAATCGCTGTCTTCGATGGCCCTGCGAAGCGCCAGGACTCCGTTTCTTCCAGTCAATGCAGAGCACATCTTCCGGAGCTTCTCCACATCCGCACCTTTCCGCAGGGCATGGTCCATCAAAACCAGGGCCTGCCTGTAGTTCAGCATGAGGCAGCAATCCACCACCGTCCGCTCCAGCGAAGTGCAGGGCAGACCGTCCACGAAAGTGACGTCCTCGGCCCCCAAATCGCGGGTGTGTGCCACGACGTCCTTGCCGTGGGATATGCGCGAGGGACACGTCTGCTGCGTGACATGAACGAGATCGTCCACGTCCCAGAGGAACAGCCCAAGGAGCCGGGCACCCGAGGTGTGGCTGTAGACAAAGCCACCGCCCGATGTCGTCAGCGTTCCATGAGCATGGGCCGCGATCAGCTGCCGACTGCGTACCCAGGGCTTCTGCCTCGCCCAGACACTGCCTCGGATGTAGCAGCCGCGTCTGAGCCGGACCAGGTCTCCGGAGCGTACCGATGCAGCTATGGCGCGGGCATTCAGGCCGGCTTCCAGAAGCTCCTCTGTTCGCCACAGGTCCACTCCAACCGGAAGACCACCGCGCGATACATTCGACATGCCTCCAGCCTCCGCTGGTTGCCTGGCCGCGAAAAGACAGAGGTGTGGCTATGTGGACAACTCCGGTTCGACGGTTCCCTGCCCCCTAGACGGTTCCAAACATCGAGTGCGCAGGGAACCGTCGAAACGGCGCGGAGAACAACGGCGGGAGGCGCCGGGCCGGCGCTTAGGAGTAGTACTGCGCCAGGGTCTCGGCCTTGAACTCGAACAAGGTCCCGGCCTCGATGGCCAGCCGGGCGTCGTCCACCATCTTCACCACAAAGCGCTCATTGTGGATGGAGATCAGCGTGGCGGAGAGCATCTCCTTGGCCTTGAAGAGGTGGTGGATGTACGCGCGCGAGTAGTTGGCGCAGGCGTAGCAGTCGCAGCCCTTCTGCAGCGGCCCGAAGTCCCGCTTGTACTTGGCGCCGGAGAGGTTGAAGCGGCCGGCAGGTGTGTAGAACGCCGAGTTGCGGGCCACTCGGGTGGGGGAGACGCAGTCGAAGGTGTCCGCGCCGTTCTCGATCGCCGTGAAGATGTCGTCCGGCTCGGAGATGCCCAGCAGGTGCCGCGGCTTGTCCTCCGGCAGTTCCTCGTTGCACCAGCGCACAATCGTACCCAGGTTTTCCTTCTCCAGCGCCCCGCCGATGCCGTAGCCGTCGAAGTCCATGGCGCCAAGGTCCCGGCAGGCCTTCCGGCGCAGGTCCTCGTACTGGGCACCCTGGATCACGCCGAAGAGGGCCTGATACGGCTTCGCCGCCCGGGATGAGGTCAGGCGGAAATGCTCCTCCAGGCAGCGCAGCGCCCACAACCGCGTGCGCTCCAGCGATTCCTCCTGGTAGCCGCGGGAGTTCTGCAGCGTGGTCAGCTCGTCGAAGGCGAATATGATGTCCGCGCCGATCTGGTGCTGGACCAGCATGGAAATTTCCGGGGAGAAGCGGTGGCGGTCGCCGTTGAGATGCGATTTGAACCAGACACCGTCGTCGTCGATGTGGGCCAGGCGTTCTTTGCCCGGTGCTACGGCGTCGTCCGGTCCGGAAGTGTCCACCGACTTCATGTCGATGACCTTCTTGAACCCGGAGCCCAGGCTCATGACCTGGAACCCGCCGGAGTCCGTGAATGTCGGCCCGGACCAGTTCATAAACGCACCCAGCCCGCCGGCCTCGTCCAGGATCTCGGCCCCCGGCTGGAGGTACAAGTGGTAGGCGTTGGCCAGAAGCGCCTGTGCCCCCAGTTCCGCCATGGATTCCGGCAGGACGGACTTCACCGTGGCTTTGGTCCCGACGGCGATGAACGCCGGCGTGCGGATCTCGCCATGAGGTGTGGTGATTGTGCCCGTGCGGCCCAGGAATTCGCCGCCGTTGGCCGACAGTTGGGAAGCCGACGGAGCACAGCTGTCAGCAAGGCGGGTGCCAACGGTGAAGGAGAACTGCGACTGGTCAGCCGCAGCTGAGACGGCCGCCGGTGCGACGGGATCAGCTGAGCCGGGATCAGCTGAGACGGCCGAAACGGAGACAGATGTAGCGGAGGCGGGGTTGGCTGGCACGGTTCCAGTGTGCCAGCAAACGTAGCCGATCCCTCAGTGGGCCGCTTCCGATGTGGGGTAGTTCTCAGCCCGCCAACCGTCCCAGAGCGACTGGATGGACTCCATTTTGTGGGCACCCAGATCGAACGTCGAGGCGATCACCATGGCGCCGCCGTGGGGCCTCACACCTTCAATGACGGGCTGGTCCGCCACGATCAGCAGGCCGTCGCCGTGCTCCGCGTAGCTGTGGACGGTGAGCCCCACCTGGTGGTTGCTGTGGAACCAGACCTTGCCGGTGATCTCCTCCCCGGTGGAAAGCGTCAGCATGTACGTCTCGCCCGGCGCAGGCACGTCCGACAAGCCCAGCTTTTCTATGGCGGAAGCAGGCTCGCCGGGAAATTCGAAGAACAACGTGTGCCGTTTGCCGTGCGGGTGGTGTTCCAGCGCGAAGCGGAGCTGCTGGAGGAACGTCAGCCAGCCCTGGGTGATGTCCTCGTCCCAGGCCGCCCACTCCGAGTTGTGGTCCAGGGCTGCCCGGGTGACACTGACCAACGTCCCGGCGGACACCGGTTTGAGGTCGAAGACGTCGCCGCCGTTGGTGGTCAGGCTGGTGTGGTCCGGGGCTTCAACGACGTTGCTGCTGAAGTAGATCCCATCAATCTCATCGGCCAGTTCGTCAGCCTCCCAGCCGTGCCACTGGGCAACTTTGGCCGGTTCACGCAGCATGGTCCAGACCTGCGGCGCATCAGCATTTACCACCACGCTCAGATTGTTCGTCATAGCCCGAATCTACAACGCGGGCGCAGCCCCGGGTAGGGGGCAATTCCCACACCCGGGCAAGCTCAGGCCCGGACGGCCTCGAGTTCGTTGCTGATCCGGCGCTGGAGTTCGCCCACGCCGATCGTCTCAGACCCGCCGTGTGCCCGCAGGAACAGCAGGGATTCGAGGCGAAGCAGCCGCCACTCCCGCTCGGCCTCATGGTTGGAGTTGTCGATCGAGCGGAAGATCTCTTTGTCGTACAGGTTGGGTTCGTTCAGCGACCGCTGCCGCACCTTGGCGTTCATCCGTGCCTTGAACAGGTCCGTTTCCTGGTTTTCCGGCAGACGCAGCAGCTTTTCATAGACTTCGGCGCGCTCCTCCTGCCGGTCCTGGCGGCAGATGAAGCTGGACAACGCCAGCGACGCCTCCACGGACGCCCACCGGCCCGGGTTGCCGTCGAACGGGAGGACGTTGAGCAGGTCCGCCACGGTGAGCGCCCCGTCCGGATCCTTGAGCGTGATGAACAGTTCGTGGGCCAGGTCGCTGAGGTCCTTGAGGCAGCTGCCGGACTTGAAGTTGATGCCCTTGGCCAGCTTGTCCGCCAGCAGCAGCACCCCAACGGCGTCCGGGTGGGTTTCCGCGGCAGCCTCCACAACCGCTTCGGGTGTGCCCTGCGGCGCCGGAATCCGCGCCAGTTCTTCCGCGGACGGGCCGCTCGCCGCGGGCGGGATGGCCGGCAAGGGAGGTACGACGACGGCGGGAGCCGCCGGGGCTATCTCCGCTTCGCGTGTGTGCTGGGGCTGTTCGGCAGGGGGTTGCGCCACGACCGGAAGCTGGGTGACGGCGTCGGGCGTTGTGTCCCGAACGGGGGTGTCCTGAACTGTGGTGTCCGTAACCGTGATGACCCGGACTGTTGTGTCCAGGATCTTTACGGTGGAGCCGGCTGCGATGCGGAGGGTGCCGCCGCCGGTGAGGTTTGCCAGGACTACCGCAGGGGTCCCGAAATCATCCGGTTCAAACTCCACGTGCTGGATTTCGGCGGTGCGTTCACCGTCGGGGAGGAGGAGCTGATCGCCGGTGGTCAGAGATCCAGCCTGCTGTTCGCTGTAGTGCCTGGCGGCTGGGTTTTCGGTCATGGGAGTCCTTAAGTTCTCTTGCGGTCCGCCCTACAGTCTACAAAGCGGGGCGCCGGAAGTCGGGGACGCCGGGGAACCCGCGGGCGTCAGTGACCCACGCCCGCAAAGGCCAGCGCCTGGCGGACCAGGGCGCCGCGGCCGCCGCTGAATTCGAGCTGGACGTCGGGGCTTAGCACTTCCGCAGGGGTCATCCAGGTCAGTTCCAGGGCGTCCTGGCGGGGTTCGCATTCGCCGGTCACGGGGATGAGGTACGCCAGGGACACGGCGTGTTGGCGGTCGTCGGTGAAGCCGGTCTGGGACGGGGCCGGGAAGTACTCGGCCACCGTGAAGGGGACCGGGCTGATGGGAAGCTGCGGAAAGGCGAGCGGCCCCAGGTCCTTTTCCATATGGCGCAGGAGTGCGGCGCGGATGGTCTCGCGGTAGATCACGCGGCCCGAAACCAGCGACCGAATCATGTTCCCGTCCTCGTCGGCCTGCAGCAGCGTGCCAACCTCGTTCACAAAACCCAGCGGATCCAGCCTTACCGGCACGGCCTCCACATAGATCATGGGGAGCCTCCCGCGGGCCTCAAAGAGGTCTTCTTCGGAGAGCCAGCCGGGATTGGGGTCAGGAGTGCGAACGTTCATGGTTAAGTTCTACCCCATCGGACGGCCTCGGACCGCTGAGGGGTGAGCTCTCAGCGTAAAGCGTCGCCCAAAGCGCCGGAATGTCTCCCCTCGGCCGGTTCACCCCCGCTTCACTTGGGGCACCCCATAGCCGGATCCGGGCCGGATCACGGCGCGGCGAGGCGCTGCGAGATCCAGACGGTGGGCGGGACGTGCGGGGCGGCAGCGGCAGTGTCTGCAGTGCCCGCGGTGCCTGCGGCGTCGGGGTTGGCCACGTGCAGGGTCCGGCCGAAGGCTTCCTCGGTTTCGCTGACGTCCAGCCCGGCTGCGGTGAGCCGGTCCCGCAAGGCGCCCAGATCGCCGTCGTACTCAAATCCCAGGCCGGACCGCGCGCGGCCAGACGCCGGGCGTACCATCAGCACCCCGCCGTTCTTGGCGGTGAAGTCGGCGGTTTCGTCGGCGTCCGGGACAGGGCGGAACCTGGCGCCGATGTCCTGCAGGGTCACCGCGGCGGCGCCGGGATCCTCCGTAAACCAGACACCGACGACGGCCAGGGCCGGATCAGCGTCAGCCGCGTTCGGCTCCCGGGCACCTTTGTCAGCCAGGAAGCTGAAGCCGTCCCGGCCGGTGATGCGGCAGGACTCGCCGTGGTCAGCGGCCATGAGCTCGGCGACGGTATTTCCGGATTTCTCCGCGGCCAGGGTGGTGCGCCGGGCAAATTCTGCCAGATCGCCCACCTCAACGCCCAGGGCCGTGGTGCCGTCATCCGGGGCGCCCGCATCGGCCAGGTCCAGGGCCAGCCGGCCGGAACCGGCGTCGAACTCCCGCCACGGGCCGTTATCAACGGTCTTGGCCATGCCCAGGGCAGTCAGGAGTTGCTCCCAACTGTCCGGCCGAGAGGTGAAATGGACGGGTCGGACACGCAGCATGGGTTCCTCCTCGAAACCGGGACAGGTGGGCTACCGCCATCATGCCACTTCCTGCTGAAGGCAGGCAGAATAGGGCCATGGCCATTGAACTCGAGGAACTGCTGGTAGCGGACGCCGCGGCGTGGCGGCTGTGGCTGGAACAGCACCACGCCACCAGCCCTGGCGTGTGGCTGGTGCTGCATAGGAAGGGCGGCAACACCACTGAACTGGACTACGAAGCAGCGCTGCAGGAGGCGCTGTGCTTTGGCTGGATCGACGGTCAGGGCAAAAGGCGCGACGACGACAGCTCCTTCCAACGGATGACCCGCCGCGGCCCGAAGAGCGTCTGGTCGGCGCGGAATGTGGACCGCATCGGGAAGCTCGAGGGTGCCGGCAGAATGACTGCGGCGGGCCGCGCAGCCGTCGACGCCGCCAAGGCGGACGGGCGCTGGGAGGCAGCCTATATGGGGCAGGCGACGGCGGAAGTCCCTCCCGACCTGGCCGCCGCGATTGTTGCCGTCCCCGAGGCCCAGGCCATGTTCGACGTCCTCACCTCCGTGAACCGGTATGCGCTGATTTACCGGACAAATTCCGTGAAGCAGGCGTCCACCCGGGAACGAAAAATTGCCGGCTTTGTGGAGATGCTGGCCCGGGGCGAGGCGCCGTATCCGCAGAAGAAGAAGCCCGCCGACCCACCCAACTAACTGGCAGTAACTGTCGTTTTGAGGGCTCATAACGACAGTTACTGCTGCTTAGTTGGGGTCAGTCGCCCAAAGGGAAGGCGACGGCTTCGCCCACCACCCGCAGGCAGAGTTCCATTCCCGGCCGGGCGATGGAGGCGTTCCAATGCCGGATTGTGATGACTTCGCCGCCGCCGGGGTAGCGGTGGTCGGTGCCGCCGGCCAGTTCAGGTGGCACAGAGAGTTTGAGGCGCACGGTGGTTTCCGGGCCGAAGTAGTCGGTGTCCACCACCACGCCGCGGATGGGGCCATCCTCGGCAATGCGGATCTGCTCCGGACGCAGCATCAGCTGCACCCGTCCCTGGGCAGGCGGGCGGCGCACGGGAATTCCGCCCAGTGAGCACGTGGCCAGCGAGCCTTCCATCCAGGCGTCCAAGATGACGGCGTCGCCCAGGAATTCCGCGGTGGCGCGGTCGGCGGGGCGGGTGTAAACCACAAACGGGTTGCCGATCTGGGCCAGCTTGCCGCCGCGCATCACGGCCACCTGATCAGCGAAGGACAGGGCCTCGGCCTGGTCGTGGGTGACCAGGATGGTGGTGACGCCGGCTTTGTTCAAAACCTGGGCCACGGCCCGCCGGGTTGCCACGCGCAGGCCGGCGTCGAGGGCTGAAAAGGGCTCGTCCAGCAGCATAAGTTCGGGTTCGCGGGCCAGGGCGCGGGCCAGGGCCACACGTTGCTGTTGCCCGCCGGAGAGCTGGTGTGGCCGCCGCTTGGCCATGGAGGCGTCCAGCGAGACCATGTCAAGCAGCTCGCTGATACGGCCCGCGGCCCCGCGGCGGCCGCCCGCGAGCTTGGCTGTGTCCAGGCCGAAAGCGATGTTCTGGCCCACCGTCAGGTGCGGGAACAGTGCGCCGTCCTGGGCCACATACCCCACCTGGCGCTTGTGCGCAGGCAACCACACACCGTCGCCTGCCACCTTGGTGCCGTTGAGCGAGATGCTGCCGGTGGCGGGGTGTTCAAAGCCTGCGATCAGCCGCAGCAGTGTGGTCTTGCCCGAGCCGGAAGGCCCCACGATGGCGGTGGTGCCGCCCTTGGCCACGGACAGGTTGACGCCCTTGAGGACGGCCTGGGACGCAAAGTTCTTGGTCACGTCCGTGATCTGCAGGTGGCTGTTGGTGGAAGGAGCCACGGACGCCGCGATCCGCGGTTCCGGAAGCCTGGAGGGGGAGTGTTCGGTCACTGTCCGGCCACTTTCTTGGACTGCTGGAAGAGAAGGTAGGTCATCGGTGCCGAGAGCAGGATCATCAGCAGGGCGTAGGGGGCGGCGCCGGCGTAGTCGATCTCGCTGCTCTTGCTCCAAAATTCGGTGGCGAGCGTGCGGGTCCCGTTCGGGGAGAGCAGGAGCGTGGCGGTCAGTTCGTTGGCGATGGCCAGGAACACGAGGGCCGCGCCGCCCGCAGCCGCGGGAGCGGTCAGCCGGAGCGTCACCCGGATGAAGGACTGCAGCGGAGGCTTGCCCAGCGCCTGAGCTGCCTCATCCAACTCCTTAGGCGCCTGCGACAGCCCGGAACGGATGTTCACGAGTGCCCGGGGCAGGAACAGCAGCACATACGCCGCAATCAGCACACCTGCGGTCTGGTAGACGCCCGGCACCACGCGGATACTGACCGTGACAAACGCCAGGCCCACCACAATGCCCGGCATGGAACTGGTGACGTAGTTGGACAGTTCAAGCGCCTTGCTGAACCAGCTGGGGTGCCGCACGGCCAGATACGCCATGGGGAACGCGACGGCGGTGGTCACCACGGCGCCGGCCAGGCCATAGCCGAGCGTCTGCAAAAGGGCGGGCAGGAACTCATCCAGGGCCCAGATATCGGCCCCGCCGGCGACGATCCAACGGAAAACAAAGTACAGGGGGAGTCCGAAGGCCAGCCCGGTGACGGCGAGCAGAGCGAGTTGCCCGGGCAGCTGGTAAGCGTGCAGGGGAAGCCGCAGAGCCTTGGCCTGCGCGCCGGAGCCTACCCGGGCGTACCGTGCTGTGCCGCGGCCGCGGACTTCCACCAGAAGCAGGATGAGGCAGAAGAACACCAGGACGCTGGCCAGCATGTTCCCAGCGGTGCCGTTGAACGTGGAGCGGTACTGCACCATGATGGCCGTGGTGAAAGTATCAAACCGGATCATCGCGAAGGCCCCGTATTCGGCCAGCAAATGCAGCGAGACCAGGAGCGCTCCGCCGGTCATGGCGATGCGGAGCTGCGGAAGAACCACCCTGAAAAAGACGCGCCAGGCGCCCAGGCCCAGGGATGCAGCGGACTGTTCGATGGCCGGATCCAGCCGGCTGAGCGTCGCTGCGGCGGGGATGTACACGAGGGGAAAATACGACAGCGTGGCGATCAGCACGCCGGACCACAGGCCCTCCAGTGAGGGGACCGCGGAAACCCACGCGTAGCTGTTCACGAAAGCCGGAATGGCCAGCGGTGCGGCCAGCAGGACCGCCCAGAATTTGCGCCCGCGGAGCTTGGTCCGCTCCACGAGCCACGCACCACCGACGCCCAGGATGAGGCACAGCGGTACGGTGATCACAATCAGCAGGACGGTGTTCAGCAGCAGCTCGCCCACCCGCGCCCGGAAGATCAGCGCAACCGCGGTGTCCCAGCCGGTGGCGCCCGTCATGAAGATGACGTAGCCGAGCGGGAGCAGTGAAAACAATGCGATCAGCACCGCCACAATCGCTATCGCAGAAACGCCGAAAGGCGGGCGGGGGCGCTTGCCCCGGCCCGCCGTCGTCGTGCTCCCGGAAATCTCGGGAGCCACCAGATCAGTGGTCACCGAATTACAGCAGTCCTGCCGTGTTCATCAGCTCGGTGACCTTTTCGGAGTTCAGCTTGGCGGGGTCAACCTTTGGAGCCTGCAGCTCCTTGACCGGAACCAGCTTGTCGTTGGCCGGAATGTCGGAGGCGATGGCGTACTCGAAGGAGGTGCCCTGCTGGAGGACTTCCTGGCCCTTCTTGCCGGTGATGAACTTCAGGAAAGCCTGCGCTGCCGCAGCATTCTTGGACGACTTCAGCACACCGCCGCCGGAAACGGAGAGGAACGCGCCCGGGTCCTGGTTCTTGAAGTAGTACTGGCCCACGTTCTTGGAGTTTTCACCGGTCTTGGCCTGGTCGCCGAAGTAGTAGTAGTGGTAAATCAGGGCCGTTTCGACTTCTCCGGCGTTGACGGCCTTCATGGCAGTGCTGTTGCCCTTGTAGTCCTTGGCGTTCTCCTTCATGGCCTTGAGCCATTCTTCGGCTGCGGCCTCGCCCTTGAGCTCCAGCAGCGCGGCAACGATCGCCTGGAAGTCGGCGCCGGACGGGGAGGCTGCCCACTTGCCCTTCCACTCCGGCTTAGCCAGATCCAGCATGGACTTGGGGAGCTTGTCTTCGGTCAGCTTGGTCTTGTCGTAGACCAGGACCGTCGAGCGGGCGGCGATGCCGGTCCACTTGTTGGTGCTCGGGCGGAATTCGGCCGGCACCTGCTCCGTGGTGGCCTTGTCCACGTCAGCGAACAGGCCCGCATTCTCAACCTGGGCCATGGCCGGGGAGTTCTCCGTGAGGAAGACATCGGCGGGCGAGGCCTGGCCTTCCTGGATGATCTGCTGGGCCATCTCCGGGTCTTCACCGTTGCGCAGGGTGACCTTGACGCCGGTCTCCGCGGTGAACGCGTCCACCCATTCCTTGGTCAGGCTCTCGTGCTGCGCGTTGTAGACCGTGATTTCGCCGGCGGCTTTGCCGTCTGCGGCGGAGGAGCCGGTTGCTGCGGGCGTGGTGCTGCCGCCGCAGGCGGTCAGTCCGAGGGCTGCGGTGGCGGCGAGTGCGATGCCGGCCAGGGCGCTGTTGCGGATCTTCATCGAGTGCTACTTTCTGCGAACAAAGTCAACGGGACCGGAGTCCTTGTGGGCCGGGGGATTCGGGGAGGCTCACTTGAGAAAGCGTAGGTTAGCCATACCTAAGCCACCAAGCCGCAACGGCCTTAAGTGAGCAGGATCACAAGAATTACGGAAGTGTTGCGTGACGTAATTAATTCAGGGCGGGGCTAGCGGCGGCTCATGCTGTTGGCGAAGCCGATCATGATCGCCGTCCACCAGAAGCCCTGAGAGAGAACCCCGCGCCACCAGCAGCCGCGCCCGGAGGTTTGCGGCGACGTCCCTGAACATGGTCCCTCCGGGCAGGGCATGCAGGGTGCGCATGGCCGGGACCAGGGAGATCCCGTTGAGCATCAGCCCCAGGACGCAGCACATCTTGAGCTGCGTTGCCGGGTTCGTGATGTCCGGACGGATGAAGGCACCCGTCAGCAGCAGCCCCATCAGGCCGATCCAGATCAGCGGGGCCGCAGCGGATTCCAGTCTGCTGGTGTCGTGCAGCCCGCGTTTGCCGATGAGCCACAGGAAGCCGACCCAGTCCACCACGATGACCGCACCGAAGGCCAGCACCATGGCTAGGACGTGCGCGGACAATGCGAGCCGGTGGATACCGGCGTCAAAGGTGTACGTACTGCCTGCCGCGATGGACATGCCCCATGCGCCCATTGCTGCCACGGACAAGACCGGAATCAGGAGCCTCGGCCTGGACAGCACGGAGCCCAGTGCGGGGGTGCTCATGCCTGGCCCCCATCAGGTGAAGAGGCCTTCGCCGACGAACCCGCCGGGCTGGATGCCCGGCGGAACCGCGGCCAGCGCGGAGCCGGTGTGCTTGAGGTATTCCAGGGCCAGCGTGTCCTGCTTCGACATAGCCAGCTGCATGGGGACGTAGTGCGTGCGCGGATCCTTGACGAAGGCGATGAAGAACAGTCCCGCGTCCAGGTGTCCCAGCCCGTCGGAGCCATCGGTGTAGTTGTAGCCGCGGCGGAGCATCCGCACGCCGTTGTTCTGGTCCGCGTGGGCGAGCCGGACGTGCGAATCCATGCCCATCAGGGGTTCGCCGTCCTTTCCCTGGATGGCGAAGTCCGGGGCGGTGAACTCCTTGCCGCCGGAGAGCGGCGCACCTTCGGACTTGGTCCGTCCGATCAGCTGTTCCTGTTCCCGCAGCGACGTGCGGTCCCAGATCTCGATGTGCATCCGGATCCGGCGTGCCACCAGGTAGCTGCCGCCCTGCATCCAGGCTTCCTCCGGGCGGGAGCCTGCCCCGGCCCAGACGTGCTCCTGCAGGAGCGATGTGTCTTCGGCCTTGAGGTTGTTGGTGCCGTCCTTGAAGCCGAACAGGTTCCGCGGGGTCTGCTGCCGGGACGTGGAGGACGTGCGGCCGAAGCCGAGCTGGGACCAGCGGACGCGTACCGTGCCGAAACCGATGCGGGCCAGGTTGCGGATGGCGTGGACAGCCACCTGCGGATCGTCGGCGCAGGCCTGGACAATGATGTCGCCGCCGCTGCGGTTGGGCTGCAGGTCATCGCCCGGGAAGTGCGGAAGGTTGATCAGGGCTTCGGGACGGCGGCCCGCCAGGCCAAACCGCGCCTTGCCGTCCTTCTCGAAGAGCCCGGCACCGAAACCGAACGTCACAGTGAGCTTTCCGGCGCTCAAGCCCAAGGCCTCGCCCGTGTCCTCCGGAGGTGCGTCGTACGGGCCGTCCACGGCCCCGGTGGTGCCGGCTTCCCGGCCGCGGGTCATGGCCTCCGCGGCGGCAGTCCAGTCCTTCAACAGCTGGATGAGGGCACTGCGGTCCTCGGTGATGACATCGAAGGCGGCCATGTGCAGGCGGTCCTGCGCCGCGGTGGTGATCCCGGCCTGGGTTGCCCCGTGGAACGGCACTACATCACCGGTTCCTGCCTGTGCCTGTGCCGGGGCGGCTACGGCGGCCAGGGTGTCATGGCTGAGCAGTCCGGCTGCGAGGCCGGCCAGGGCGCCGGCACCTCCGGCGCCGGCCAGGGACAGCAGTCCCCGCCGCGACAAGCGCGACGCCGGTGCCTCCTGAGTGGGGGTCGCGGCGGCGACCGCGGCACTGGCTGGGGCAGGTGCGTGGGCAGCCGCAGCAGAAGGTGCCTGGGCAGCGGAACCCGCTGCGCCGGCGTCGTGCTCGCCGCCCCCGAACGGGCAGCCGCTCACAGCACAACAGCCGCGGTGAGGTGGGACAGGGGTTCGCCGAGGGCGTCAACCAGGGCTGCCAGCTTCTGGACCTGGCCCTGGCTCAGCTCGTCGTAGTAGACAAAGCCTTCGCCGCGAGCATGCTGCTTCAGCTCGGTCTGGAGGGCGGCGAACTTCGCGTCCAGGGACGTGGCGAGTTCCGGGTTCTTCTGTTCCAGGACGGGCCGGAGGTTTTCGAAGGCGATCCGGGCGCCGTCCACGTTGGCCTGGAAGTCCCAAAGGTCCGTGTGGGACCAGATCTCTTCTTCGCCGGTGACCTTGCCGGTGGCTACCTCATCGAGGAGTTCCTTGGCGCCGTTGCCCAGCTTGTCCGCCGTCAGTTCAACGGTCCTGGTGCGGGTGGCCAGTTCTTCGGTGTCGGCAACCAGCTGTGCTGCCAGTGTTTGGCGCTCGGGGGCGGTAAGCGCGGGGAAACCTGCCGGCGGGAAGAGGTCCTTCTCGGCCCGGTGCCAGCCGGTCCACTCCTCGCCCGGCGCCAGGTCCGCCTCGCGGGCGTCCAGCTTCGGGTCAAGGTCGCCGAAGGATTCGGCCACAGGTTCGATCCGCTCCCAGTGCATTCGGGTGGCGGCGTACAGTTCGCGGGCCTTGGCGGCGTCGCCGGCAGCGTAGGCCTTGGCGAATTCCTTGGTGCCGGCGACCAGCTGCTCGGTCTGGTCCTTGACGTAGGACACGTACTGGGCGGTGCCCTGGTCCGTGAGCGCCTTGATATTGGTGTCGACGGCGGGCTTCTGGCCTGACTCGGTGACCTCGAAGCCCGCGCGGATGCCGTCGCCCTGCATGCCCGGCTTGCACGCCGTTGTGTACTTGCCTGCGGGGGCCGAGACCACCAGGTTGCGCGTCAGGCCGGGGCCGATGTTCTCAACCTCGGCGATGATCCGCAGGCCGTCCTCCGCCAGCAGGTAGAACTCCGTGAGCTGGCTGCCGTCGTTCTGGATGGCGAAGGTGATGTTGCCGCTCTTGGTGGATTGCGTGGACAACGTGCACGCGTCGGCCGTGCTGGAGACCTTGATGGGATCGGCGGCTGCTGCGGCGTTGTTGTCCGTGCAGGCGGCCAGGGTCAGCGGCAGCACGGCTGCGGCCAGCAGGGCGACGTAGCGGGAAATGCGCTTGGGAAAAATGGGCAGGGGGAAGATAGGCACGGGTAGATCCTTTGGGGTGTGATGCGTTGGACTGTGGGGTTAGGAGACTATGGTGGCGGCCGTGGTGCGGTCAGCGGTGACCGTGTGGGCGCACCGGTTGGAACGGAAATAGAGGTACATAACAGGCGGAACGTAGAGCAGCTACGCGGCGGCCTCAAACCAGGTGGTGGCGGGCGGGAAGTTCAGTGTTCCCCTGAGTAGGGTGCCGTACCAGGACGACGGCGGGACGGCGGCGACGGCAGCGACGGCAGCGAGACCCCAGGCCGTTCCCTCGGATTGCAGGTCCACCCGCGAGCGGTGTCACTGCCCGCCCACATCCGCGGGAGGAGATGCTTGCGGCCGCTCTTCACCAGGTACGCCATCAGCAGGACCACGATCAGTGTCGCCTCGAGGCCCTCGCGGAGGCCAATCAGGTAGTTTGCAGTCATTGTGGATGGGCACCTCGGCTCGTGGAAGCCAAGGTTAGGCTTGCCTAAAAATGAAGACTACCCAGAGCTTCACGAATTATGCAAACTTTGTGTGAGCTAATTAGCGGAATGACGGACGGGTCCGCTGGCTATGCTGGCCTCATGCCTGAGCTCGCCGATTTCGTGCCGACACTGGCGGGCGTCGGTCTCCTGATGGCGCTGGCAGTTGCTGTGCTGCTGGCATTCCAGGTGCCGTCCAAGTTTTCTCCCGCGCTGGCGATCCTCAGGGGAGCGGTGCAGCTGGCCGCCGTCAGTTTCGTTCTGAGCGGCGTGATCACCAGCCCGGCGTGGGTTGCCGTTGCGCTGCTGGTGATGTTCGCCGTTGCGGCGGTGAGCGCAACACGGCGGGTCGGCTGGAGCTGGCCACACCTCGCACTCGTGGGAGGTTCGATGGCTGCGGGCATCAGCGCCACGCTGCTCATCATTTTCAGCACCGGCGCGGTCGGCTTCACTCCCCGCTACGCCCTGGCCATCGGCGGGATTGTGATCGGAAACGCCATGACCGTCGCGGTCCTGGCCGGCCGGCGTTTTGCCGAGTCTGTCCATGAGCATTGGGAAGAGGTGGAGGGCTGGCTCGCCCTGGGCGCTTCGCCGCGGCGGTCAACCCTTGAGCTCGCCCGGGGTTCGGTTCGCGCCGCACTGATTCCGGCCACGGACCAGACGAAAACCACCGGCCTGGTCACCTTGCCCGGAGCGTTTGTGGGGGCGATTTTCGGCGGGATTTCACCCTTGGAGGCAGGGCGGTTCCAGATCGTGGTGCTGGCGGCGATCATGGCGGCCGGGGCCGTCACTGCCGTCCTGGTGGTCGCCCAGCTCGCCCCGGTCCGGGTGCGGCCGGGACTGCCGCGGTGAGCTGCGGCTGGTTCAGGCCCGCGGCGGCTTCGAGGGTCATCCAGGCCTGCAGCTGGGTGGAAAGTTCGACGGCGGCGCCTGGCGGGTACTCCTGGCCCGCCGGGCGGTGTGGCTGGGGAGAGAAAACAACCGTCCCGTTGTCCCGTTCCGTCCTGCCCGCCCAGAATGCTTCGGCCGTGCCGGTCACCAGGCTGCGGGCTTTGGTCCGGATCCCGGCTGGCAGCCGTTCATCGCGGACGGCCAAGGCCAGGTAGCGCACCAGGATACCGGTGAAAAGTCCGCCGTCACCCCTGCCCTCGCCACGGATGACGGGCCGCCCGGGTACCGTGAGCTGCTTCGCGACCGCGTCCACCAGCGCTGCGGCCCTCGCGAGATTGGCCTCGCCGCCGAGCTCCAGCAAGGCTCCCAGTACGGGGCCTTGGTTGTACGTGTAGATGGTGTTCTCCACCATCACTTCGCCGGCGGGGTTGAGCCGCGCCCCGTCAACATAGAGGCCCTGGGCCTCGTCAAACAGCACGGCGTTGAGCCAGTCCACCAGCCGCTGCGCCTTGGTCTGCTGGCCTGTGCGGGCGTAGTAGAGCGCCGCGGGGGCGGTGGCCGGGGTGTTCTTGAAGTCGCGCTTCTTGCTCCAGAAGGTCCCGCCGCCCAGGTCATCGGTGGAGGCGGAATCGAACTGCAGGGTGAGGGTTTTGTGGACTCTGGCGTTGCGGCGGTGTCCGGGTTTGCGCGTCTCCTCGGCCAGGCTTTGCAGGCGGTGCGTCGCCAGCGCCAGCCAGGCCATGTCGTCGTAGTAGTTGTTGACGAAGGTGTTGGCGTTCCGCAGCCGGATCCCCGTGACCAGCCTGGACGCGAGCTTGCCGGCGCTGGGGTGGCTTGGGCCGTTGAACCTTGCTGCGGGGGTGGCTCCGTTGCCCAGTTCGCGGCGCCCGGCGTCCACCAGGCAGTCCACATAGTGCGCCTGCCACCAGTAGTGCCACGGGTGGAAGAGGTTCTTCAGGCGCTTCGACGGCCATTGCACGGCAGCAAGCTGGGTTCCCGGCAGGAACAGCAGCCGCCGGCCGAAGAGTCCTGTGACGGAGCGGGCCGCCACGTTGGCCCGGTCCTGCCAGTCTGCGGGTTCGGCATCCGGCATGGTCATCCGTTTAGCCTAGCGGGTGCGGCCCGCAGGATTTTCAGTTAACATGCACTAACTAATGTTCCGCGCCGGTCTTATGGTGTTCGGGCCGCATCAAGGAGGATGTATGGACGTCTTGGGTACTGTCGCGCTGATTACGGGTGGGGCCTCCGGGCTGGGGGCTGCCACCGCGAAGCGCCTGTTCGACGCCGGCGCCTCGGTTGTGCTGATCGATCTGCCGTCCTCTGCCGGTGCGGCCTACGCCGCCGAGCTCAACGCCGGCGCGCTCAACGCCGCCGGCGGGTCGGGGGCACGAGCGGCCTTTGTCCCCGCGGATGTCACCAACGAAACTGAGGTGCAGGCCGCCGTCGACACCGCGGTGGCCCTGGGGCCGCTCCGGATTGTGGTGAACTGCGCCGGCGTAGCCACTCCGGGCAAGGTCCTGGGCCGGGACGGCGTCCTCCCGCTGGACACGTTCAACCGCGTCATCCAGGTCAACCTCATCGGGACTTTCAACGTGCTGCGCCTGGCGGCCGCGGCCATGGTTTCAACGGAACCTGTAAGCACCGAGCTGGGCGGCCCCGAGCGCGGCGTCATCATCAACACCGCCTCCGTGGCTGCCTTCGACGGGCAGATCGGCCAGCCGGCCTACGCCGCTTCCAAGGCCGCCGTCGCCGCCATGACGCTGCCGCTGGCCCGGGAACTGGCCCGCTCGCTGGTGCGCGTGGTGACCATCGCCCCGGGCATCTTCGAAACACCCATGATGGCAACCCTCCCGCAGGACGCGCAGGATTCGCTGGGCCAGCAGGTCCCGCACCCGTCCCGCCTGGGCAGGCCCGCCGAATACGCCAACCTGGCGGCCCATATTGTGGAAAATGCGATGATCAACGGCGAAACCATCCGGCTCGATGGTGCCATCCGGATGGGCCCGAAATGAACGAGCTGCCCACCGCCGAGCCGGCCATTTCGGAACCCGCCGCTTCGGAACCCGCTACCTCCGGGCCATCGATCGACGACCTGCCCGTCGCCGATTTTTTCTCGTTCGAGTCCCTCCTCAGCTCGAAGGAGCGGGCCAAACTGGCCGAGCTGAGGGAGTTCCTGGCCACGGAGATCGCCCCCTACGCGTCGGACTGGTGGAACAAGGCGGAGTTTCCGGCGCACATCCTGCCCAGGCTCGCCGCGCTGGAGCTGAGCACGCCTGCGCAGCGCGGCTACAGCAACCTCTTCGCCGGACTGGTGATTGCCGAGATGACGCGCGTGGACACCTCGATCGCAACATTCTTCCTGGTCCACCACGACCTCTTTGTGGAGTCGCTCTACAGTTTTGGGTCAGCCGGCCAGAAAGAGCGGCTGCTTGCGGACGCCTCAAGCCTGCGCATCACCGGCGCGTTCGCGCTGACGGAGCCCGGCCACGGTTCCGACGTGGCCGGCGGCATGGAGACCCGTGCCCGGCGCATCTCCAGCGCTACGGGCGAGCCCGACGACGACGGCGACTCGTGGGTGCTCAACGGCGCCAAGCGCTGGATCGGGAACGGGACGTTCTGCGACTACATGCTGGTGTGGGCCAGGGACGAGGCCGTGGCTGCCGACGGGCATGGCGCGGTGCGCGGGTTCATCGTTGATGCTTCCTTGCCGGGTGTGAGCCGGAGCCGGATCGAGAACAAGATTGCGCTCCGGACCGTGCAGAACGCGGACATTGTGTTTAAGGATGTCCAGGTCGCTGAGGCCGACCGATTTGCCGGCATCAGCAGTTTCGAGGACACCAACCAGCTCCTGCGCGGCTCGCGGATAATGGTGGCGTGGCAGGCGGTGGGGCAGCAGCTGGCGGCGTTCGACGTCGCCCGGCAGTACGCCCTCGAACGCCAACAGTTCGGCCGGCCGCTGGCGAAATTCCAGCTCATCCAGCAGCAGCTGGTCACGATGTTGGGCAACGCCGTAGCGAGCATGGCCATGATGGCGCGTATTGCCCAGCTGCAGGATGACGGGGTGGCGGACATGCCGCAGGTTGCCCTCGCCAAGTCCTACACCAGCGCCCGGATGCGCGAGACCGTGGCGCTGGGGAGGTCCATCCTGGGCGGCAACGGCATCGTGACGGACTACCGGATGGCCAAAATCTTCGCCGACGCCGAGGCCATCTACACCTACGAGGGCTCGTTCGAAATCAACACGCTCATTGTGGGCCGTGCCGTCACCGGCGTCTCAGCGATCGTCTGACCCGGCGGCAACCCGCGATCAATCACCGAAAGCGGGTTGCTTTTCGCCGGCTTCGATCCTTGCGTCCAGACTGTTGTTCTTCACGGGCATGGGGCAGGTGCCGAACGGGGTGAAGGCGCTGGGGTAATTGATGGCACGGTTGAAATCCAGGACCACCGTGGCCTTCCCGGCCGCGTCAACCCGCGACCTGGGTGTGGATACTTTCCGCCATTCATCCGTCGATTCGCCGTTGGTCCCGTCGTGAAAGGTGATGGTCAAGGCCCCCAGTTTTTCCTCCTCCGCATGCAGGCGGTACTCATGGTCAATCCCCGGCAGCCGGAAAACCACCTCGCCCACCGAATAGTGGACGCCGTCCACCAGCGGATTGGCCGTTCCGATCGGGATGGCCACCGGCTCCGGGTACGCCTCGTAGGCTGCCTCAATGACCAGATCCGGGTCGTAATCGAACGTGGGCACGCCGTCGAACTCCGTCAGCACCGGCGAGCCGGAATCACGGGTCCGGATGGCGTACCGGCCCGCGCGCATGGCCAGTTCCACCACTACCTGCTGCCCGTCCGCGCCGCCGAACTGCACCCACATCAGGGATTCCTCGTTGGCGAGGGAGGCAGCAATGGTCCCGTCAACGGGCTCACCGGTTTCCACCAGC
This sequence comes from Pseudarthrobacter sp. Y6, assembly GCF_050156205.1. Taxonomy (NCBI): domain Bacteria; kingdom Bacillati; phylum Actinomycetota; class Actinomycetes; order Micrococcales; family Micrococcaceae; genus Pseudarthrobacter; species Pseudarthrobacter sp. Y6. The sequence goes on from NZ_CP189574.1 coordinate 801,081, forward strand.
GTCAGGCCGTCCTGTGCCGCAGCGGTGAGCGTCGCCGTCGTGCCGTCCGTTGACCAGAGGCCGGGGGCGAGGTCGACGCCGGCGGTCCGGGATTCCAGCCACTGGAAGGAGGTGAGGGTCAGCCAGCCGTGGCGGGTGGCTAGGGCTTTGTTCCGGTTCGTGCGGAAACGCTGCCAGCGTTCCAGCTGCGCGGCTGCGGTGGTGTTCATGGTTCCTCCAAAAGCGGTTCTGATTCCCCGGCTACGACGTCAACGCTTACAACCCAGCGCAGACGCTGTCCATTCCACCACGGACCACCACGGCCGCGTTGCTGCCGCAGCCCTTGTCTTGCAGGCGGCGGAGAGTAACGTCGAAAGCGACGGAACATCGTTCCGGACTCCCACGGCTGAACTTGGAGGAACCATGAAAATCGCGGTCCTGGGCACGGGTTTCGCAGGCCGGACCCTCGCGGGCGCGCTGTCCGCACTGGGACACGACGTGGTGGTGGGCACCCGCGACCCGGGAAGGACTCTCGCCCGCAGCGGCCCGGACTCCATGGGCACGCCACCCTTCAGCGAATGGCACGCAGCGAACCAGCACATAGCCCTGGATACGTTCGCGGAGGCCGCAGCCGGGGCGGAACTGATAGTCAATGCAACGAACGGAGCGGGCGCACTCAGTGCCCTCAGTGCCGCGGGCTCGGCCAACCTGTCGGGGAAAGTTGTGGTGGACGTTTCCAACCCGCTCGACTTCTCCCAGGGCATGCCGCCGGTGCTGAACCCGGTCAACACGGACAGCAATGCCGAACGGATCCAGCACGCGTTCCCGGAGGCGCGGGTGGTCAAAACCCTCAACACCATGAACGCCGGGCTGATGGTTGACCCCGGAAGGCTGGGCGGCGGGGACCACTCGGTGTTTGTCTCCGGCGACGACCCCGGCGCCAAGAACACCGTGACGGCGCTCCTCCGGGAGCTGGGCCACCGCGATATTATTGACCTCGGAGATATCACCACCGCCCGCGGAGCGGAGATGATGCTCCCGGTGTGGCTGCGCCTGTGGTCGGCGTTGGGGACCCCGGATTTCAATTTCAAGATCGTCCGCTGAAGTCCGGCGCGGCAGGGGCGGAGACCAGCGCAATATCTGAGACGGATTCCGCCTTCGCCACCCCGTGCGGGTAGCATCGATAGCTAGTAACGTGGCTCACAGTATCCAGCGCAGTGTACGAGCCAAGTCCGAACCCTCGAAAGACAGTTTCCATGGCTAACACTGCAATGAATTCCGCAACCGACCTCGCCTCTGAACTGAGGGCCGACGTCCGGCGCGTCTCCACCCTGCTGGGTGAATCCCTGGTCCGCCAGCACGGCCCCGAACTCCTGGATCTGGTGGAGCAGGTCCGCCTCCTCACTAAGGAGTCCAAGGAAGCCGCCCGTGGCGGTGCCGATGCCACCGGCCCATGGAGCGCGCACGACGTCGTCGAACAGGTCCGCGAACTGCTCGGCTCCCTGCCGATCGAGCAGGCCACCGACCTGGTGCGTGCGTTCGCGTTCTACTTCCACCTGGCCAACGCGGCAGAGCAGGTCCACCGGGTCCGCGGCCTGCGGACACGGCAGGAGAAGGACGGGTGGCTGGCCAAGGCCGTCACCGAAATCGCCGCCCAGGCGGGGCCAGCCGTGCTCCAGGAAGTGGTCAACGGGCTGGACGTCCGCCCCATCTTCACCGCCCACCCCACCGAGGCCTCGCGCCGTTCCGTGCTGGACAAGATCCGCAAGCTCTCTGATGTCCTGGCCGAGTCCACGAAGGAAGGCACCACCGCGCGCCGTCGGCAGGACCGGCAGCTTTCCGAGGTCATCGACCAGATGTGGCAGACCGACGAACTGCGCCAGGTACGCCCCACCCCGGTGGACGAGGCCCGCAACGCGATCTACTACCTCGGCGGCATCCTGACCGACGCCATGCCCCAGATGCTCTCGGATTTCTCGGAACTGCTCGGCGAGCACGGCGTCAGCCTCGCGTCCCAGGACGCACCCATCCGGTTTGGTTCCTGGATCGGCGGGGACCGGGACGGCAACCCCAACGTCACAGCGGCGGTCACCAGGGAAATCCTGCAGATCCAGAACCAGCACGCCGTCCGCATCAGTATCGCGATGATGGACGAGCTGATCTCCATCCTGTCCAACTCCACCGCGTTGTCCGGCGCGGACCAGAACCTGCTGGACTCCATCGAGGCGGACCTGAAGAAGCTGCCGGGCCTGGACCGGCGCGTCCTGGAACTCAATGCCCAGGAGCCTTACCGCCTTAAACTCACGTGCATCAAGGCCAAGCTCATCAACACGGGCAAGCGGGTGGCCGCAGACTCCACCCATGAACACGGCCGTGATTACAGCTCCACCGAGGAACTCCTCAACGACCTCGAACTGTTGGAGCTGTCCCTCCGCAACCACTCGGCGTCGCTCGCTGCCGACGGCGCGCTGGCCCGCGTCCGCCGCGCCGTCGCGTCCTTCGGTCTGCACCTGGCCACCCTGGACATCCGCGAGCACGCCGACCACCACCATGACGCCGTCGGCCAGCTGATGGACCGGCTGGGCGGCCCCGGCATCCGCTACGCGGAACTGAGCCGTGGGGAACGCTTCGAGGTGCTGGGCTCGGAGCTGGCCTCACGCCGGCCCCTGTCCGGCCACCCGATTAAGCTCGACGGCGTCGCTGACGGCACGTACGACGTCTTCCGTGAGATCCGGCGCGCCCTGCGCACGTATGGTCCGGACGTCATCGAGACCTACATCATTTCCATGACCCGTGGCGCGGACGATGTCCTGGCCGCGGCCGTCCTGGCCCGCGAGGCAGGCCTCATCAACCTGTTCGGCGAAACTCCCTACGCCAAGATCGGGTTCGCGCCCCTGCTGGAGACCGTGGAGGAGCTGCGTGCCTCGGCCGAGATCGTGGACCAGCTGCTGTCCGTTCCGTCCTACCGCGACCTGGTCCGGCTGCGCGGCGACGTCCAGGAAATCATGCTGGGCTACTCGGACTCCAACAAGGAATCCGGCGTAATGACCAGCCAGTGGGAGATCCACAAGACCCAGCGGAAGCTGCGCGACGTTGCAGCCAAGCATGGCGTGCGCGTCCGGTTGTTCCACGGCCGCGGCGGTTCCGTGGGCCGCGGCGGCGGACCCACCTATGACGCCATCATGGCCCAGCCCAACGGCGTGCTGGAAGGCGAGATCAAGTTCACCGAACAGGGTGAGGTCATCTCGGACAAGTACTCGCTGCCTGAGCTGGCCCGGGAAAACCTGGAGCTGTCCCTCGCGGCAGTGCTCCAGGGCTCGGCTCTGCACCGGGATCCGCGCACGTCCGATGACCAGCGCGAACGGTTCGGGCACGTTATGGAAATCATCTCCGACGGTGCCTTCGACCGGTACCGGAAGCTGATTGATGATCCGGACCTGCCCGCGTACTTCCTGGCGTCCACTCCGGTAGAGCAGCTGGGCTCGCTAAACATCGGCTCGCGCCCGTCCAAACGCCCGGATTCCGGGGCGGGGCTTGGCGGACTGCGTGCCATCCCCTGGGTGTTCGGCTGGACGCAGTCCCGGCAGATCGTGCCGGGCTGGTTCGGTGTGGGCTCGGGCCTGAAGGCTGCCCGTGAGGCCGGAAACTCCGCGCAGCTGCTGGAGATGATGGAAAACTGGCACTTCTTCCGGTCAGTACTGTCCAACGTGGAGATGACCCTGGCCAAGACAGACCTGGACATCGCAGGGTACTATGTGGCCACCCTGGTTCCCGAGGACCTGCACCACATTTTCCGTGCCATCCGTGAAGAGTTCGAACTCACCGTCGCCGAGGTCCAGACCCTTACCGGCGAGAACGTGCTCCTGGACGCCCAGCCGACGCTCAAGCGTTCGCTGGAGATCCGGGACCAGTACCTGGACCCCATCAGCTACCTGCAGGTGGAGTTGCTCCGCCGCGTGCGGGCTGCCCAGGGCGCCGAAGGCGAGAGCATCAGCGGCGCCGAGATCGACGAACGGCTCCAGCGGGCCATGCTGATCACCGTCAACGGCGTGGCGGCCGGCCTGCGCAACACCGGCTAACCCCGGACGCTTTCTGCCCTCATCACCCGCGCGACCCGCCTGAGCGACCCGCGGACCCCCGCGCGAACTTGCAGCTAATACCCTCTGCGGCCCCTTTTGACGTCCTTAGCTGCCAGTTCGCGCAAACTCACTGGCCGCCGTAGTGCACCACTACGGTCCGGCGGGTGTTGCGGCCATCGGCGTAGGGCACCGTGCTGACGCCCACGCCATAAAGGGCTGTGAGTTCCTTTTCGCTCAGGAGCTCCATGGCGTCGCCCGTCCGGGGTCCGCTGGCAGTGAGCAGGACGGCCCGGTCCGCGAGGTACAGCGCGTGGTCCGGGTGGTGCGTACTGAGGAGCACCGCCAAGCCGTCGGTCATCAGTTCGCGCAGGAGCCGCAGGACGCGGACCTGGTTCTTGAGGTCCAGGCCGGTGGCGGGCTCGTCCAGCACCAGGACGGGACTGCCGGCCGCGATGGCCCGGGCGATCAGGACAAGCTGCTGTTCGCCGCCGCTGAGCGTGGGGAAGAACCTGCTGCGGAGGCCGGCGATGCCCACTCTGTCCATCGCCTCCAGGGAAGCAGCCCGGTCAGCGGCCCCAGGCGAACGGAAGAGGCCGATCTGGCGGGCACGTCCCATCAGCACCATGTCCAGGGCCCGGTAGGCGAAGGTACTGCCATGGGCCTGCGGGACGTAGCCGGCCCTTGCCGCCCGCGTGACAATTCCCTCTACTGGGGCCAGCAGGCCGGCGGCGCAGCGCACCAGCGTGGTCTTGCCGCTGCCGTTGGGTCCCAGGACGGCGGTGGCGGTTCCCGGGAGGACCTGAAAGCTGACATCCCGGAAGACCCAATCCGTCCGGCCGTATCCGAAGCCCACGCCGTTCAGCTCAAGCACTTTCCCAGATCCTGTCCCGGTTCCGGCGCAGCAGGACAAAAAACACTGGCGCTCCGATCAGCGCCGTCAGCACGCCGAGAGGGATCTCGCCCGCCGTCGCGGTGCGTGCCACAGTGTCCACGAGCATGATGTAGGCACCGCCCAGGAGGAATGAGACCGGCAGCAGGACCCGATGGTCCGGTCCCACCCACATCCTTGCCAGGTGCGGGACCACCAGGCCCACCCAACTCACTGCGCCGCTTACGGCCACAGCCCCGGCCACGATCAGTGCCACCGAGACCAGCACCACCCAGCGCAGTGGGCGGGGCCGGATCCCTAGCGCAGTGGCGTCGTCGTCGCCCAGTGAGAGCACGTTGATGCGCCAGCGCAGGGCCACGAGCACCAGCGCGCCACCGACGACGGGAATCAGTGCCACTGCCACCTTGCCGAAGGTGGCAGTGGCTACGCTCCCCAAGAGCCAGAAAACGATGGCCGGCAAGGTGGTGTTGGGATCCGCGATGTAGGTGACCAAGGCTACCAGCGCGGAAAAGAACGATCCCGTGACCACGCCGCCCAACACGATCATGAGCAGGGGAGTCCCGCCGCGCCCGGACGTGATGAGGAACAGGGTGGCCAGGGCGACCAGTCCGAAGGCGAAGGAACTGGTGATCAGCGCGAACGTCCCTAACCCCAGGAGCAGAGCCAGCGCCCCGCCGAAGGAAGCGCCCGCGGAAACACCGATGATGTCCGGGCTGACCAGCGGATTGTGGAAGATGGCCTGCAGCGCGGCGCCGCCGATCGCCAGGCCGCCGCCCACCAGCAGCGCCAGCACTACGCGGGGCAGCCTGACCAGGAGCACCACATTCTCCTCCGTGGCGGTTGCCTCCACCGGGATGGGGACCACATGCCCCGCCAGGATCTGGACAACGTGCCAGAGCGGCACGTTGTAACGTCCCACCGCCAAAGCCACCAGCGCCACGGCAACCAGGAAGACTGTGCTGATGGCAATAGGCTTCAGGGCCGATGGTCCGTGCCTTTTGTCTTCGTCTCGGACCGCAGTCCGGCCTCGGCGGGCATCAAGCCGTTCGTCGCTGGCGTCATGCAGCATTGAACTGCCGGTAGTAGTCAGAGTCGGCGTTCGCCGCGGTCCACAGGACCTTGTCCAGCTCTGCCGCGGTCGGCTTGTGGCTGTACAGGAAATCGAAGTACTCGGTGACTTTGCTCCGGAGAAGGGAACGCTGCCGGGGGAACGCTATGTCGCTGAGCCAGTGCCACATCAGCGGTGATTCCTGCCCGGGGGGATCCCACCGGTACCCACCCAGCGGCACCTTGTACACACGCCGGTTCTTTACCGCGGACGCGGTCTGCCAGACGGGGTCCGAGTAGAGGTCCTGGGGAATGGCGCCGTCGAAATTTCCCAGCAGGATGATCTCCGGATCCCACCGCAGCACCTGCTCGACGTCCAGGCCCACCATTCCCGATCCTTGGAGCGGATCGTCCCCGGTGGCGGGATTCGTGCCCCCCGCCAGCTTGATGTAGAAATCGTTGTAGCTGTTGGCCGCGGCCACCTTCAGGCCGCCGGTGAACCGGTTGAAGTACAGGATGCTGGGCCCGGTGGAGTTCCGGCCAGCCGCCATCTCCTTGATGGCGGCCAGTTCCAGGTCGCTCCGGGACTTCATATCCACGGCGCGTTCGGGCTTCCCCAGCATCGTGGCGAACATGGCCACCCAGGCGTCCACATCCTCCTGCTTGCCGGTGTTGGTCAGCCCGATGACGTTCAGGCCGGCCTCTTCCAGCGGCTCGATGAGCTGGGCGTCTGACCATTGGATCACCACGTCGGGGTCCAGGGCGCGCACACTCTCCACGTTGGCGGTGAAGTCCTGGGTGGCGATCTCGTGCGGCAGCTCCAAGGCTTTGGGAAACATCGTGCCCATGATGCCGTCGCGCATAGCCACCCAGGACGCGTTGTGCATGGCAGCGAGATGGTCAGCGGTGCGGTCCACGGCCACCAGCAGCGACGCCGCCGGCATGGGAATGGTCACCACCCGCGTCACGGGCCGGGCGAAGGTGATGGTCTTGCCGCGCTGGTCGGTGACGCTGATCCCGGTGCCTCCGGTGCCTCCGGTCTCGCCGCTCACAGAAGGGCCCGACGACGGAGGGGAACCGGGGGTGCCGGCGCATCCGGCCAGGAGGGCTGCAGAGCCGCCCGCCGCAAGGAGTTGAAGGGCGGTGCGCCGGTTCAGATCAGTGATTGCCATGGTGTGTGACCCCTGTGCTTCGGTCTACACAGCATCCGCTCGTGTGCGGAGGCTGTCAACGGCTTTTGTCGTGCCCTGGAGACCATCCGGCCCTTGTCCGGCCTGCGTCGTGGTGCTACGTTCAAAAGACTCTCGGAGAAGGTGGCCACGCGATGGTTGTCGATGGTGCCCAGTTGTTTGTCCGGTATGCCTACCCGCCCAATTCCCGTGGCAGCTGCGGCCCTCCCGACAGCGACGCCCTGTTGCACTATGGCCAGTCCGGCGTCACAGACCAGGGCCTCCGGGAACTCGCGAAAGGCTTTGCCGGTGCCTGGCCGTACCTGGAACTCATTGCCGGCGCCCACCGCATCCCCGACCCGCTCGACGCGCGCGTAGTGGAGGCCTACTGGGTGGGAAACAGTCTGCTGGACACCGTGGGCATCAGCACCATGGGCAACTCGATGGAAGACCGGTTCCGGGCACGCACCGGCCGGCAGTTTCCGCACCTCGTGGAAGGGGTGCTAGCCGGCGGCGTTCCGCACCACAGCTTCCACGTCTTCGAAATCTATCCTTGGCTGGGACTGCTGCGTGATGACCGCCGGTACGCCACCGCGCTGAACGTGCTTGACCGCTGCCGGATCCGCTGGGGCGAGGTCCTGGCCATCACCGGCGACGAAGCCGTGGTGAAGTCGCGTCCCCTGACCTGGGACGGCACATCCCTGGCTGTGGGGGATCCCGTGGTGGAGTCCGCCAAATACGCCGTGAACGGGACCGGCTTTGTTGCCGGGCTGGCGGCGGGCGATGTGGTGTCGCTCCACTGGGACTGGGTCTGTGACCGGCTGACACCCCATCAGTTGCAGCACTTGAAGTACTTCACCGGCCGGCATCTCACGATCGCCAACAGCGGCGTGGAGCATCGCGGCGCAGCCATCGCATTGGAGCGCTGAGCCCTGGAACACTAAGCCTTGGAACCCTGGAGCTAGTGCGGTCCCCGTGGCTAGGGCGACTGGGGTGCCGCAGTATCGGGGTCGTCCGGAGGTTGGACGGCGGTCGAATCACGCGGTGAGGATTCGCCGGTAGGGCGTTCCGCCGGGCCCGCATCCGTGCCGGTGTCCTCGCTGCCTGGTTCTTGGCCTTCCTCCTTGAGGACGTCTTCACCGTGCCGGGTGGTGCTCGTGCCCACTCCTTCCGGAGCCATGGCGGCGTCCTCAGGGGTTTCGTCGGAACCCGGGTGGGCGGGCTACTTCAGCGGCGGCTCGCTGCCCCAGGCGCGAGCTGTGCCAGGGGAGGTCCCCGGCTCCTCGTCAGTTGGTTCGGACGGATTCATCGGTGTCATGGTGTTCTCCTTGATCCTGGTGGTGGTCAGCCGACGGCGGAACGTCGTTGCCGTCGCCGGGCTGCCGTGGGCGCCCCATCAGTTCGAGGCCGCTCATTGCCTGTTCAGCGCCTGCGTCATCCACCCGCTCCAGCGCGAAGCCCATGTGGATGAGGACCCAGCTTCCCGGTGGCAGCGGACCGTCGTCCAGGAGCCCGATGTTGATCTTGCGCTGCACGCCAGCCACGTTCACCAGGGCAAGCTGGTTGCCGTAACCATCAATCGGGCCGATGACCTGGCCGGGGATTCCGAGGCACATTGTTGGTCCGCCTTAGGTCTGCTTGGAGGTGTGCTGGCTGAGGAGACTGACGACGGCGGCCATCGCCCCCGGGAGGGCGGCCGACACCGGCGGCGTCAGGCCGATGCCCTCGGTGACGTCGGCAGGAACGCAGCCCACTACGTAGGTCACGGGAACCTCGCCGCCCAGCGTCCGGAGCTTGCCCAGGACGGCGGCAGGGTCCATGCCGTGCGGGTCCAGGGAGGCACCGCCGTCGAGATCCTCGCTACGGATCCGGAGCACACGCAGGCTGCCCGGGGACGTACCGCCGTCGCCGTCTGTGACCGGGTTGGGGGGTACAGCTGAGTCCGGCGGCACGGCATCCACGAGCACTAGCACGTCCACTCCGGCAAGGAGGTCGTACGCGAGGTGCATGCCGCGGATGCCGTAGTCCACCACCTCCACGCCGGGCGGAAGGTGTCCGTCCGAGGCCAGCCGGCGGGCGACTTCGGGCCCGAAGCCGTCGTCGCGCAGGAACATGTTGCCCACGCCTGCCACCAGCACAGTCATTCCGGGCTCACATCCGCCGTGCCCTCAGATAGCGCTGGACGTCAGGGACCGAACGGATCCCGACGTAGACGGCGCCGAGTGCCAGCGCCGCCAGCAACCCTACCGTGGCCATTCCTATGATTCTCATGGCGGACTTTCCTTTCCATCCTGCCCCAGGGGTTCGAGCTCTTCCGGCGAATAGTAGAAGGACCTGCCGTAGCCCTCGTGGAGGTCTGCGGCCGGGTCCTGTTCGAGGACCAGGCCTACGTGGGTGCTGCCGTCCACATCGAAGTGGACGCTGGTGACGCGCCCCGTCTGCCCGGCGAAGAACAAGTCCTGGGCATCGGCGCGCCTGCTCGGATTCACCCTGACCCTGCTGCCGCGGGCCACCGGGACCCCGTTGATCAGGACGGCATCCATGTGCGGCTGGACCAGGGCTTCGGCTTCGGGTGTCCACCACGCGTTTTCCTCGCCGGCGACTCCGGTGATTCGGGTGGGTCCGGTGCCGGGAGGTTCCGGGATGGCCAGGGCATGGGGATTGCGCAGGATGCCGTGCAGCTGCTGCAGCTCCTCGGGGGACATGGCCTCGCACCGGTCGATGATGGCTGCCGCCCGTGGATCCGTTGCGCGGGCTTCGGCTTTTTCCTCCTCGGTCAGTGTCAGCACGCGCAGGGTGAGGATCTCGTCGATTTCCGTGGAGTCGTAAAGCGCCACCGAGCTTTCCGGGGCCACCGCCGGGTGGTCGTACAGGATGATCGGGGACACCAGCAACACGTCCGACTGCCCTTCCGGGCCAGCCAAAACCGGCCAGCACCGGTGCTGTTTGCAGGTTCCCGCCGCGGTCTGGGCTTCTGGTGGCGGCTCGAGCAGAGAAACAAAATCCGCGTCCTGGAGCCACAGCAGCAGATGCGTGCCAATGAAGGACCGGGCGATCGCATCCTGCCTGGTCCAGGCACCCGCAGTGCCTGACGCAGTGTTCGCAGCCCTATTAATTGCGCCGACGCGCAGTCTGACCAGAGCCCCACCGGCAGACGCAGCTTCCAGTCTCACTTCTCCCCGGAGCGGACGACGACGGCGGACCAGCTTCCCAGCCAGCCGCCCCGAGGCATCACGGAGTTCCTCGGCGTCCTCTCCGCCGGGAATCTCCACGGGCACCACCATTTCCCGCCCGCTGAGCCCGGCCACGGGGAACGGTCCCAGCGTGACTTCCCGCTCCACTGCCTCGTCCCAGCTCAGCCAGCGGGCGGCACCGACCGTGAGCTCATCCACCGCCGTGAACCCGCCGTCGTCGTCCATCCTCTCAGCGGACCGGCTCTGGAGCTGCAGGAAGCGCACATGGACTTCGACGGTAGCCTGCGGGCCGGGGGTGAGCAGGCAGTCCGCGAACATGTCCGGTTCTTCGCCGGTGCCGGCAGCGGCGGCGCCCGGCGGGCCGAGGATGCCGAACTGCCACCGGGCCTGGTTCTTCTGCGAGGACGCGCGGTACGGGTAGAGCAGGTAGCCCTCATAGAGGACGGCATCTGCCACGGCGCGGGCAAGGCTCAGACTCATGTTCATGGCACCGGGTCTCCTGACAGTGCCGGGGATACCGCGGCGGCATTCGCCAGCAGGCTTTCCACGGTGGCATCCCAGGAGGTCAGGCCCCGGGCCGCCTTGTAGTGCGACAGCGCAGCCAGCACGTCCCGGTCCAGCCTGAGCCACCCCGTGTTGGGAAAGTACTGGTCCATCAGCCGGTGCCAGGCGTCCACGGGAAGCCGGTAGGAGGCTTCGAGGTCCCAGGGCACCTGTTCCACACCGAAGCCGGTCTGACCTTTGGTGAAGACGGTGCCGGAGAACAGCAGTTCCAGCGGGACCAGTCCGTCACGCAGGGACTGCAGGTATTTGGCGGCGGAAACCTCGAAGTCAAAGGTGCAGGGCAGCGGGAGTCCCACCTCGGTTTCGCCGGTGAAACCCTGGACCATAGTGCTGCACTGCTGCCAAAGGAAGGACTTCAGGGTTGTGGGCCAGCGGCTGCGCTCGCCGAAGAGGTCCAGCAGGCCTGCTTCTTCCTCGGGCGTGTAGCCGCGGCGCTGGGGCAGGATCCGGACCTGGCACCGCAACGCGATGGCGTGTACCGCGGCACCGGTGGATTCGGTCACGCGCAGCTTCGCGGTGAGCTGGGGCGCCGCCGCGTACGGTTCGGGCTGGATGTCCAGGACCTCGAACGCCAGCGCAGTCACTGCAGGCTCCCGGACACGCGTCCATCGGTGTCCTCGCGTACCGGCTTGCTGCGGCTGCTGACCCGGTCGAAAAAAGCGGTGAGCTGGTCGCGGGCCTCCTGGCCGCCGTCGAACCCGCGCCACAGGCGCCGCAGGTGCCCCACGAGCTCGTAGCAGGCGTCCACGGGGACCAGATGGCAGTCTGCCTGCGGCCGGTCGTTGCCGGGTCCCCGGATCAGGAGCGCCTCCGTGTCAGGGGCCGCCACGGACAGGGCAGGATTCCGCGCCTTCACGGCATCCCAGGCGTCCAGGGGCAGCTCGGATTCGGTGGCGCCGGCAGGGCCGGGATAGAACGCAACCGTCCGCTCCATCCTGGAACTGCGGAAGAAGAACGCCAGCCCCACCGGAATCTCCAGCTCGTCCCACTGGCCCGGGCCAAGCTCAAAATCCGGGAAGGACAGGTACCGGTCCGGCACCGACCTGTACCTCAGGTGGGCGTCGCTGTCCGTGAAGAGCAGGTAGCACGGCCGGCAGGTGCACATCATGGCGTGGCTGTCCAGGTCCACCACGTGTTGGTGTTCGGCCGCGATGGGTTCCCCGCACATTTCGCAGCGCTCGCCGGCGGGAGCGGCCGGCGCGGTGGCGGCGATCCGGCGCAGCAAGGCGACCGGCAGGCCGGGCGCGTTCATCTCAGCCGCCCTTCCCTGCCGCAACCGGCACAGCCACGGACATCACGCCGCCGCGGACCAGCAGCGGGAGCGGGTCCAGATGCAGGCTCCGGTCCTCGAGGCAGGCGCCGGCCTGGCGGACGTCGAAGTGGCCTCGGCAGGTGGGGCAGCGCAACAGGCCTCCGCCTGATGGTGCGGCGAGGGCGCGCTGCAGGGCTGCGCCCGACATGGAACCGGTGCAGCGCGGGCAGTAGTCCCGGTAGGCGTAGACGTCCTGGCCGGTCCGGCAGGCAAGGACCGGGTAGCCACCCACCTGGAACCCGGCCACGTCGCCGGGTTCCAGATCGGCTATGCCGGGGACGGGCTCCCAGGATCCTTCCGGCTGGTCATGCCAGCCGTTGCCCGCTGCCCCACCGCCCGGGTCTGCGTGCTTCATCCGCACCAGCAGGGCGTCCACGGGGATCAGGGCCGGGGTGGCGGCGTGCTTTTCCGCTTCCACCACTTCTATGGCCGTGACCTCCGGGGCCGCCGTTTCAATCGCCTCTTCGACGGCGAACTTGAGGGTAACGGACGACGACGGGCAGCCTTGGCAGGTGCCGAGCAGCTTCAGCCGCACCACGCCCTCCGGGCTGATGCCCAGCAGTTCCACGTCCCCGCCATGGGAGCCCAGGTACGGCCGGACGCTGTCCAGGGCGCTGGCAACCCTCGTTTCCATCGACTCGGGATGCAGGCCGTGGATGATCAGCAGGCCAGACACCAGTTCGTCGGAGGCGAGCGCCGCCAGCGTCCCGTCGTCGAGCTTTCCCTGCTCGTCAAGGATTTCCAGGATACGTCCCAGCCCCGAGCCGTACATGTCGGTGACTTGCCGTACCAGGTCTTCGGCCCGGCCGCGCGCCACCGCACCGCCGGCTCCGAGGGCGTCAAGGAGCGTGCCTATCCGCTCGCCGGTCTGCAGCGGCCGGTCCCCGCCGTGCATGGCCTGTTACTCGCCGGTGAGGATCTGGGTGGGTGAGTGCAGCTTGTCCAGGGTCTGGCCGTCGCCCAGGTACATGTGGACACCGCACGGAAGGCACGGGTCAAAGCTCCGGACGGTCCGCATGATGTCGATGCCTTTGAAGTGCTCGCGGTCGTTCTCCTCGAAGATCGGCTGGCCCTGTACCGCGTCCTCGTAGGGGCCGGCGGTCCCGGACGAGTCCGTAGGGCTGGCGTTCCAGGGGGTGGGCGGGTAGGGATGGTAGTTGGCGATCTTGCCCTCCCGGATCACCATGTGGTGCGAGAGGACACCGCGGACCGCTTCGGTGAAGCCGCAACTGATGGCCTCATCCGGAACCGTGAAGGTCTCCCAGGTCTTGGTCCGGCCGGCCCGGATTTCCTCCAGTGCCTTCTCGGCGAAGTGCAGCGCCGCTGCGGCCGCGTAGGCCTGGAAGTAGGTGCGGGCCCGGTTGCGTTCCAGGGTGTTGCTCCACTGGGGGATGTTCCATTCAAAGGAGACCGGGCCCTTGAGCGCCGTCTTGGGGAGGTTAATCTGGACGCTCCTGCCGGTCGCCTTGATGTAGCCGATGTCCACCAGGCCGGCGAGCGCCGTGGCCCAGAGCCGTGCCAGGGGTCCTCCGCCGGTGTCCAGTGCCAGGTTGTCCTGGCCGTCGAACCAGCGCGGGGACATGACCCAGCTGTACTTCTCTTTGAGGTCCCTCTTCTGTGGCCTGGGGTTGGTGTGCTGGTTCCAGGGGTGGCGGCGGTCCACCGGGTTGCCCAGGGGATCGTGGGTCACGAACATCTCCTGGTCTTCCCAGTCCTCGTAGTAGGAGGAGCCAAGCATGATCCGGATGCCCAGGTTGATCCGCACCAGGTCGGTGGTGACCAGTTTGCCGTCCACCACCACGCCCGGGGTGACGAACATCTTCCGGCCCCACTGGGTCATGTCCTTGTATTCGAAGTTGCAGTAGTCGGGGTCCTGGAAGGAGCCCCAGCAGCCCAGCAGCGTCCGGCGCAGGCCTACCTGTTCGTAGCCCGGCAGCGCCTCGTAGAAGAAATCGAAAAGGTCGTTGTGCATGGGGACTACCTTTTTCATGAACTCTACATACCGCATGAGCCGGGTGATGTAGTCAGTCATGAGCTGGATGGTGGCCACCGTGCCAACGCCGCCCGGGTAGAGCGTGGACGGGTGCACGTGGCGGCCTTCCATCAGGCAGAACATCTCGCGGGTGGCGCGGCTGACCTGCAGCGCCTCGCGGTAGAACTCCCCGGTGAAGGGGTTCAGCGAGCGCATGATGTCCGCGATGGTCCGGTAGCCGTGCTCGCCTTCATGGGGGGCCCGGGTGTTCTCGGCCTTGGCCAGGACTCCGGGGTTGGTTTCGGACACCATCTTTTCGCAGTAGTCCACGCCAACCAGGTTTTCCTGGAAGATGTTGTGGTCGAACATGTACTCGGCCGCTTCGCCGAGGTTCACGATCCATTCGCCCAGGTTGGGCGGCTTCACGCCGTAGGCCATGTTCTGCGCATAGCAGGAGCAGGTGGCGTGGTTGTCGCCGCAGATCCCGCAGATGCGGCTCGTAATGAAATGGGCGTCCCGCGGATCCTTGCCCTTCATGAAGATGGAGTAGCCACGGAAAATCGAGGACGTGCTTTTGCACTCCACCACCTGTTTGTTCGCGAAATCGATCTTGGTGTAGATGCCCAGGCTACCGACAATCCTGGTGATGGGATCCCAGGCCATCTCCACCAGGTTGTTGTTGTCCGGCCCGCTCCCGGACGGCATTGGAATCGTTGAGGTCATGTTCTTCACCTGTCTGGAATGGGATGGTTACCAGGTGCGCTGTGCGCCGGTAAGGAGTTCGCGTCCGGGCCGGCGCCACTTGGGCTCCTGGTCCAGCGTGTGGGTGGTAATGCCGCGCAACGCCCTGATGGCGGCCCCGTACGGGCGGATGGTGCTGGTGGAGAGCTTGCCGCCGGGAGGCTCGTCCATAAACGGCATGAACTTGTCCGGGAAGCCCGGCATGGTGCAGCCGATGCAGATGCCGCCAACGTTCGGGCAGCCGCCGATTCCGTTCATCCAGCCACGCTTGGGAACGTTGCACTTGACCACCGGACCCCAGCAGCCCAGCTTGACGATGCACTTGGGGGAGCCGTACTCGGTGGCGAAGTCGCCCTGCTCGTAGTAGCCCGCCCGGTCACAGCCCTCGTGGACTGTTTTCCCGAACAGCCAGGTGGGCCGAAGCGCGTCGTCCAGGGGGATCATCGGGGCCTGGCCGGTGGCCTGGTACAGGAGGTAGGTCATGGTTTCCGAGAGGTTGTCCGGCTGGATGGGGCAGCCGGGCACGCAGACGATGGGGATGCCCGCCTTGGATTTCCAGTCGTAGCCCAGGTAGTCCGGGACGCCCATGGCGCCAGTGGGGTTACCCGCCATGGCATGGATGCCGCCGTACGTTGCGCAGGTGCCCGCGGCGATGATGGCCGTGGCTTTGGGTGCCAGCCTGTCCAGCCACTCGCTGGTGGTGATCGGCTGGCCGGTCTCGAGATCGTTGCCGAACCCGCACCAGTAGCCGCCGGCGTCGTGCAGTTTTTCGTTCGGGATGGATCCCTCCACCACCAGGACGAACGGCTCCAGCTCGCCGCGGTCCGCCTTGCGGAACCACTCGAGGAAGTCGTCCGCCCCTTCCTGGGGGCCGCACTCGAAGTCGATCAGGGGCCAGTGCATGGCGATGCGGGGCAGGCCGGGCAGTGCTCCGAGGGCGATCTCCTCCACGCTGGGCTGGGTTGCCGCGGTCAAGGCGACGGAATCGCCGTCGCAGCTCAGTCCGGCGTTGATCCACAGCACGTGGATCAGCGTTTCTTCGGCCTTGAGGGAAGTTTCGGTAGGCATCGTTGGCTCTTTCCGCGGCCCGCGGGGGGCTCAGTGTGCGTCTGTCAGGGACTCTTCCAGAGACCCTGTCAAAGACCCTGTCCGGGTCTCTGTCGGGGAAGTGCGGCCGTCCAGCCAGTCATACCAGGCGGCAAGGCCGTCGCCGGTAGTGGCCGAGAGGACCAGGAATTGCGCGTGGGCGTTGAGTTGACGGATGCGGTGCAGGCACTCGTCGACGTCGAAATCAACATAGGGGAGCAGGTCTGACTTGTTGATGATCACGAGGTCAGCTGCGATAAACATGTGCGGGTACTTCTGTGGTTTGTCATCACCTTCCGTCACTGAGACAACTACTACTTTGGCTGCTTCGCCCAGGTCGAAAAGGGCGGGGCAGACGAGATTTCCCACGTTCTCGATGAACACGGTTGAATCCATCGGGGGATCGAGCGCGTCGAGCCCCCGGCGGAGCATATCGGCGTCGAGGTGGCAACCCGCCCCCGTGTTGATCTGCACCGCGGGCCGGCCGGCGGCTCGGATGCGGTCGGCGTCGAGGGAGGTCTCCTGGTCACCTTCGATGACCCCGGCGCGCAGCCGGTCTCCCAGCTCCGTGAGGGTGCGGACCAGCAGGGTGGTCTTGCCGGCGCCTGGGGAGCTCATCATGTTGAGGGCCCGGACCTTCCGTCCCGCGAGCCAGCCACGGTTCCGTTCCGCGAGCAGGTCGTTTTTGGCCAGCAGGTTCTGCTCCATGGAGATGAGTTCCGGCGCGTGGTTGTGTCCTCCGCCGTGCGGGTCGGAGGGCGTGTGTTCGTGCGTGTGTTCGTGGCTGTGGTCGTCATGGGTGTGTTCGGGCCCGTCATGGGTGTGACCGTCGTGCGTGTGCCCGTGCCCATCTTCGTGGGAATGCCCATGCGCCTGCGCCGGTACTTCAAGGGAATACACCCTTGGGGTGGCGTCCTCGCTGCAGCCGCATGTTGCGCACATTGCCTACGCCACCTCCACCGAAACGAGCTTGAATTCGCGTCCGGTGACCACTTCGACGTCGGCGCTGCCGCACGGACACAGGAGGAACATGTCCGTCAGCGCGAAGTCGTTGCCGCACGTGCGGCACAGCCCGCGGCCCTGCGGCTCATCGATCCGTAGCCGCGCCCCGGCCAGGGTTGTTCCCGCCGAGGCAACATCAAAACAGAAACGGAGGGCATCCGGGAGTACACCTGACAGCGGCCCGATCCGAAGGTTGACGCCGGTGACTGCCCGGCCGCCTGTCCTGTCCAGAACCGCGTCTATGAGGCTTTGTACGATAGAGAGTTCGTGCATCGGAGGTGCCTCCTCCCTGTCAAGATAGGCCCGTCCCGGCCATAACGCAACCCAAATATTTGACAGCTGCGCACTCATCGAGTCAAGGCGTATAGTCGTCTCATTATTCTGCAAAGACGCGGAAGCCGGAGGCTCGGAAATGAAGCAACCGGAAGCTGAAAACATCAGGCAGCCGAGGGGACGGGCCGGCCGGTCCGGGACCGCGCTGACCGGCCGGGAACGGGCATCGATCGGTGGAATGGCGGCCGTTGTGCTGCTCCTGCATGCCGTGGGCTGGGGTGTGCTGCTGGCGGTTGTGGCACCGGAGAATCTTCCGGTGGGCTCGTCCGGTGTTTTCGGAGTTGGCCTGGGCGTCGCCGCCTACACGCTGGGGCTCCGCCATGCGTTCGACGCCGACCACATCGCCGCCATCGACAACACCACCCGGAAACTGGCGGGCGATAGCCAGCAGGGCAGCGGGCACCGGGGCAGCGGGCACAGCGGCGACGATGAGGCGCGGGCCGGGCACAGGCCCATGACTGTGGGCTTCTGGTTCTCCCTGGGCCATTCGAGCGTCGTTTTTGGCCTGTGTGCGTTGCTGGCGGCCGGAATCCGGAGCCTGTCGGATCAGGGCGGGGTGGTTTCGGGCGAAACGCAGGCTGGCCTGCAGATCTTCGGGACGGCAGTCTCGGGCGTCTTTTTGTACCTGATCGGTGTCCTTAACCTGGTGATCCTGCTGGAAGTGCTCCGCTCGGCGCGGCGGCTGCGGTCCAGTCAGGACAACGGCGCCGGACTGGGAAACCTTCCTGCCGCCGGTGGCCTGATGTCGCGGCTCTTCGGCCGGTTGACAGGACTGATCACCAGGCCTTGGCAGATGTACGGCGTCGGATTGTTGTTCGGGCTGGGGTTTGATACCGCGACTGAGGTCAGCCTGCTGATCCTGGCCGGCGGTGCCGCTGCTTCGGCACTGCCGTGGTACGCGATCCTCACGCTGCCGGTCCTCTTCGCGGCGGGCATGAGCCTGCTGGACTCGCTCGACGGCTGCTTCATGACGTTCGCCTACCGCTGGGCGCTTTCCAGGCCGGTCCGCAGGATCTATTACAACGTGGTGGTGACCGGACTATCCGTGGCAGTGGCGCTGGGCATCGGCTCGGTGCAGCTGATTTCCCTGCTGGTGGACAGCGCCGGGATCCGGTCCGGGCCGCTGGCTGTGATCGGCGGATTGGACCTGGCAGCCGTCGGATACACCACGGTGGCCCTGTTCATTTTCACGTGGCTCCTTGCCTTGGGCGTGTGGCGTTTCGGCCGTATCGAGGAGCGCTGGTCAGTGCCCGTCCCGGAGGGCGGCCCCAAGCAGCGGGACTAGCCGGACCAGACAGCGGTCGGGATAGGGTTGAAGGCATGCCTTCGTTCCAGACCCGCCTGAAAATAACCGGACTGAAACCTGGCAACCCGCCGGAAGCCGTGATGGCCGCGGCTGTCGGGGCATTGGAGACCCGTCACCATGTGGAATCCAACCAGATCGAACTTGCCGCCGGCGTCCCGCAGCTGAACCTCCGCTTCCTCGTGGAGGCGACCGAATACAGCGGTGAGAACCAGCAGGCGCGGGAATCGGCAGCGATGATGCGCGACGCCGTCGAACGCGTTGCGCTGACAGGCTCGCTGATGGTGCTCCGCCGCAACCGCGGCCGCTGGGCGCCTGTCTAACTCAATCGCCGGGGGCGGGCTCGTCCACGGGTGATCGGGTGCCGCGCCGGCGGGTGACAATGATGCCGACGACGGCGCCGATCACCAGGCCCAACACCACGCCGATCAGCGAACTCGCCCAGAAAGGCAGCTTGGTTGCCGATCCCGTGAAGTAGCCCAGGCCCACCAGCCAACTGGCCCAGAGGACGGCGCCGAGGGCAGCGCACAGGCTGAAACCCCTTGCCGAAACGTCGGCGATGCCGGAAGCTGCCGACGTCGCCAGCCGCCCGCCCGGGATGAAGCGGGCACCGATGATGGTCCCGTAGGTGGAGGAACGCCCGGCCTTGGCGATGCCCACATGGATGCCGTGGTGGACTTTGCGGCCCCAGCCCCAGCGGTCCAGGACATGGCTGAGCCGGCGTTTGAAGAGCTGGAACACCACCATGTCGCCGATCCAGGACGCCGCCGCGGACAGTGCCGCCACCAGGAAGACGTTGGCCCGGCCGTCGGCCGAGAGTGCGCCGCCGGTGATCACCACCATCTCTGACGGGATGGGCGGGAAGATGGCATCGCCGAGGACCGCGGGGATGATCCAGAAGTAGATCGCCGCCCCCCAGCTGTCGGCGTTGCCAAAGTCCATGGCCACAAAGTACCGCACTTTTGCGCGGCAGCACGGCTTGAGCCAGCCGGCGGCACGGACTTGCCCGGCGTTTGGTCCAGCGAGTGCTTCAGTACCCGGCGCCGATGTTCCGACGGCGTGGCCGTGGGGCTCCTCCGCGAACTTCCTTGGGAACGTGGCTGAGGTGCCGTGCGGCCAGGAAGTACCAGTACGGCCAGGCCACCCACGCGGTGGCGCCCAGGGCTATTCCGGCCCCACCGATGCCCCAGCGGATCCAGACCGGCGCCTGTTCGACGGCGGCCAGCGCGGCCAGGGGCAACGCCACCACCAAGGCGCCGCCAATGAACTGTCCCAGTTTTGCCAGGCTGCGGGGGTAGCCTCCGGATTTCAGCAGGGACCGGTGGGCCAGCAGGAACCAGCCGGCCTGGACCACCATCGCCCCCACGCTGACCCCGGTGGATGCGTTGAAATCGAGCTTCTTCGCGACGAGCAGGAACGAGCTTGCCGATCCTGCGCTGCTTGCTGCGATCACCAGCCATTTGGCTGCCTCGGAGCCGGGCGTCCGGTTCAGGCGCCGGTGGACCTGGACGATCACCGGAATGATCGCCAGGTTGAACACGCCGCCGGTGGCGTCGTTGATGGTGCCGAAGATGAAGGGGCCGTTCTTAGGGACCTCGATGGCGTACATGGCGCCGAGCGTTGCTACGCCCACGACGCCAAGGCCCGCCGCCGCGTAGGCAAATTTGGCCGCTGTGCGGTCCCCGGGGATTTCGATAAGCGTGTCCATGGGTTCTCCTCACCTGTGCGCGAACCCTTCTCACAGGATATTCCTGCTCCGGCCTGTCATCCAGAGGGTTCCGGTGGGACACTTTCCGCATGCGGATCACCATCCTCCAAGGCGATATCACCACCCGCACCGTGGACGCGATCGTGAACGCGGCCAACTCCACCTTGCTGGGCGGCGGAGGCGTGGACGGGGCAATCCACCGTGCTGCCGGGCCGGAACTGCTGGCCGTCTGCCGCGAACTCCGCGAAACGGTCCTGCCGCACGGGCTGGCGCCGGGAGCCGCCGTCGCCACTCCCGGATTCCGGCTCCCGGCGCGCTGGCTCATCCACACCGTAGGGCCCAACCGGCACGCCGGGCAGACCAACCCGGCACTGTTGGTTTCGTGCTTCAGCGAAAGCCTGCGGCTGGCGGATTCGCTGGGCGCGGCTTCTATCGCCTTCCCCGCGGTGGGCGGGGGAGTCTACGGCTGGCACGGCCGTCAGGTGGCGGAGGCCGCGTACGACGCCGTCACAGGGTTTGGTGCCTCACATCCGGCCAGCGCGCTCGAGTTGGTGGAGTTTGTGCTGTTCAGCCCCGAGATGGAGCAGGCCTTCAAGACCGTGTTTGAGCATCCTCGCTGAGGTGGAGCCCGCTGCGATACTCCACGGGCTTTTTGCTGATGGGGTCCACGAAGCGGATGCCGCGGGCCAGAAGCTGCAGCGGTTTGGAGTAGTCGTCCGGAGCCTTGTCCAGCAGGTCCGGGTAAAACGCGTCGTTCACGATGCCCAGGCCCAGCGAGGCCATGTGCACCCTCAGCTGGTGCGTCTTTCCGGAGTGGGGCTCCAGCCGGTACCGCGCCAAGCGGGCTGAGTGGGTTTCGGCGATGTCGGCGCCAGCTGCACTGGTGCCCGGCGCGCGGGTGCCAGCGGCGCCCACTGAAGCGCCGACGTCGAACGTTTCCAGCCGTTCAATCCGGGTCTCCGCGTTCGGTTCGCCTCCGATCACTTCGGCCAGCAGGTAGCTGCGCGACTTGGTCATCCGGTTCCGGACCACCACGGGGAAGTCAACGGCGGGGTGTCCGGCGGCGGGCTCCGCGGCGGACACGCACTCGTATTCCTTCTGCACCTGCCGCTTCTCGAAGAGCACCTGGTAATTTCCGCGGGTTTCCGGGTTGGTGGACAGCAGCAGCACGCCGGCGGTCATCCGGTCCAGGCGGTGCATGGGGATCAGGTCCGGCAGGTTGAGCTGGTTCCGGAGCCGGACGAGGGCCGATTCCTGGATGTAGGTGCCGCCGGGGGTGGTGGGCAGGAAGTGCGGCTTGTCCACCACGAGGAGGTGGTCGTCCTGGTGCAGGATGGCCAGCTCCACCGGGATGCGGGTCTCCGGCGGCAGTGTGCGGTAGTACCAGATGAATGTGTGGTCCTCGAGCCTGGTGGCCCGGTCCAGGGCGATGCCGCCCTCGCCCACGATATCGCCGGCGTCGAACCTGTCCTCGATGCCCTGCGGATCAATGTGGCCCCAGCGGTGCATCATGTAGTCCATCGCGGTGGACCACGGCCCCTCGTCCGGGAGGCGCAGGCGGGTGGCATTGACGCCGTCGCGCACGGGGAGGGGGGATTGCATCACGGGTCCATTCTACTTTGCCGGCTCCATTGGCTCCGCCCCGCGCCCGTTTAGACGGTTCCGTGCTCACTCGACGTCCAGCAGCATCGATCCGGCAGGGAACCGTCTAAACGGAACGCCGACAGAAAAAAAGTTCTTGACAATAAAAGTTGTCGGTAGGCATGATGGAAGCATGTTGGACATCGAAGTGATCGAGGACCCGGCCGCGGCGGAAGCTTCGCTGGACCCGATCCGCACGCGCATCCTCCAGGAGTTGGCAGAGCCCGGGTCGGCCACGCAGCTTGCAGCCAAGGTTGGCCTGCCGCGGCAGAAGGTCAACTACCACCTCAAAACCCTCGAGCGGCACGGGCTGGTGGAACTCGTGGAGGAGCGGCGCAAGGGGAACGTCACCGAGCGCATCCTCCAGGCGACGGCGGCCTCGTACCTGATTTCGCCGGTGGCCCTCGCGTCGGTGGCGCCGGACCCGCACCGCTTCTCGGACCGCTTTTCGGCGTTCTGGCTGCTGGCCCTCGCCGGCCGGATGGTCCAGGAAGTCGGCAAGCTGATCGCCGGCGCCGCTGCGGCCAGGCAGAAACTGGCCACGTTCGCCATCGACGGCGAAATCATATTCCGCACGGCAGCGGACCGTGCCGCGTTTGCCGAGGAGCTCGGCGTTGCCGTGACCCGCCTGGTGGACAAATATCACGACGGCGGCAGCGTCGCCGACGCGGGCGGCACCCCGGCGGGCGGCTCTCCCCCAAGTGGCACTTCATCGAGTGGCGGACGAAAACACCGGCTCGTCGTCGCCCTTCACCCCATGCTCAAAACCCCAACCAAACCCCTTTCAGCGAAGGAGCAGGACAATGACTGACAACCGTGAATTTGAGATCGTCTACAACACCGAACTGCCCGGCACGCCCGAGCGCGTCTGGGAAGCCGTGACGAGTGGAACGCCGGCGTGGATGTTCCCACGGACCAGTGGCCGGACGTCAAGACCGTGCAGGAGCACCCCACGCACCTCGTCTCCCGGATGGACAGGCCGGATGGCTGGTTCAACCAGCTGGAGCACGTCCTGGAACCGCTCGACGGCGGCCGCGCCCGGCTGCACTATGTCCACAGCGGGATATTCGCCGACAACTGGGACGAGCAGTACGACGGCGCGAGCAAGCACACTGCGTTCTACCTGCACACGCTGGCCCAGTACCTGCAGCATTTCGACGGTAAGCCGGTGGTGTTCACGGACATCCAGTCACCGGCAGCATCGCAGACCCCGGACGGATTTGAACGCCTGAAGAAGGCGCTGGGCATGGACTCTGCCGAGCAGGGTTCCGCTGTTGAGCTGGAGCTCGACGGCGTGGGGCGGCTGTCCGGGGAAGTGGACTTCTCCAGCGAGCACTTTCTGGGCCTGCGGACGTCGGATGCGATGTACCGGTTCTTCGGCCGCAACGCCTTTGGCGCTCCGGTGGGCATGACCGTGCACGACTTCAGCGGCAGCGGCGACTCTTCAGCGACCGCCGAGGCTTGGGGCAGCTTCCTCGAAAAGGTCTACGCGTAGGGTCCTGAGGCCGGCAACGTTCTCGACTCGCAAAATACCTGACGCGGTGGTATTCCACGTGCGCCAGGTATTCTGCGTGTCGAGGGTGAATCAGCGCCTCGGGAATCCAAGCGGAGGGTAGCCTCAGGCGGCCCAACCGCGCGCGACGGCGTCGAGGGCAGCGCTGTAGGCTGCAGCCCAGTTTGCGTCCGGCGGGCCCACCTGTGCCAGTTCCAGGCTCACCAGGCCGTGGACCTGGCCCCAGATTGCGACGGCGACCATTTCCACGGGTGCCTGCAGTACAGTGCCCGCGGACTGGGCGGAAGTCACTGCTTGCATCAGGGGCTCCATGGCATCGGCGGCAGCTTCGGGGCTTGGCTGGCAATCGACGTAGGCGGCCAGCGCGCCACCGAACATCAGCCGGTAGAGCGCCCGATGCTCCAGCGCCCAGGTGCGGTAGGCCGCGCCGAGTCCACGAAGCCCGCCCGGGGCCGCGGCCACCTGTGAGTCGCGGAAAGACCGGAACCCGTCGTCCACGACGGCGGTCAGCAGCTGGGATTTTCCGCCGAACAGCGAGTAGACGGCCGTGGTGGACGTTCGGGCAGCTGCTGCCACATCCCGCAGATTCACGCGTGCGGGACCGTCGCGGTCCACCAAGTCAGCCGTGACGGCCAGCAGGTCCTGCCTGAGGGAATCGTTATGCACAACGGGTCTTGCCATGGAGTCCATTGTTTCATAACATTGTTTCGTAACCGTGTTATAAAACAAGGTTATGAAACCGCGAACCGAAGGAGTTCCCATGGCGCAGAAGGTATTTCCGGGACGGTACACTGCTGACCCGGGCCGCGAATCGGTGACTGTCTTTCTGATCGGCATGCGGGCGAACCGATGGTGGAAGGTCGGGACCGTAGGCAAGGTGGCTGCCGCCATGCCGCGGATGCTCCAGCACCTGGCCGCCGACCCCGCGGCAGGAATGCTCGGATATGAGCAGTGGTTCGGGCGCACTACTGTGTTGCTTAGCTACTGGGAGAGCCCCGAGCACCTGCGGAAGTTCGCCGCGGACCGGGAGTCCCCGCACCTGGAACCGTGGCGCCGATTTATGAAGGAACTCTCCGGGACAGGGGACGTCGGCGTCTGGCATGAGACGTACCAGGTGCCGGCCGGCGGGATCGAGGTTGTCTACAACGGGATGCCGGAGTTCGGGCTGGCCA
This sequence comes from Pseudarthrobacter sp. Y6, assembly GCF_050156205.1. NCBI lineage: Bacteria > Bacillati > Actinomycetota > Actinomycetes > Micrococcales > Micrococcaceae > Pseudarthrobacter > Pseudarthrobacter sp. Y6. The sequence continues at coordinate 825,785 of NZ_CP189574.1, forward strand.
AGGCCACGGCGCATGTCCCCGTGGGGGCCGGGAGCAACACCGCAAAACAGCGGATGGGCCGGGCTGCAGGGCGGGGTCCCGGCGCCGCTTGATCCCGAAGGGCATCGTGTCCCGAAGGCGCCGGCGCCCAGTAATGGCGGTGTACACGCCCGTGGCGCTGACGGTACAAGCGGGCGCTCGGTGCGCCCGCTTGTCATGCGATAGCCAGGGCCGGCGCGTTCTTCAGGATCCGGCGGAGCTGCGGGGCAGCGTCGAGCCGGTCCTGGGCTGAGCGCAGGGCCAGGACAGCGGTCTCCAGCTGCTCCGGTGGCAGGGTGAAAGGCACCCGGAGGTAGCGTTCGAACGCGCCGCCGATGCCGAAGCGAGGCCCAGCGGCCAGCCGGATGCCAAAATCCGGAGCGATCACCGTCAGCGCAGTGCTGACCGGCGCGGGCAGCCTGCACCAGACGGACAGGCCGCCGGCCGGGCGTCCCGTTTCCCAATCCGGGAGGTGTCCGGCAAGGAGTTCCAGAAGCGCGGCGCGGTTGTCCCGGAGGGCGCTGAGCCGTGCGGGAAGCGGCTCGTCGAGGGCGCGGACCAGGTGTGCCGCCGCCAACTGTTCCATGACCGGTCCGCCCAGGTCCAGTGACGTCCGTGCCGCCGCAAACCGCTGGATCATGGTTTCGGAGGCTCGGATCCAGCCCGTACGAAGGCCGCCCCAGTGGGATTTGCTGAGCGAGCCGATGGTGACCACGGCGGGACTGAAGGCTGCCACGGGACTGGTTTCGGCGCCGTCGAGGTTCAGCTCGCGGAGGGTCTCGTCAACCACCAGGACCGTCCCCGCCGCCGCGGCCGCCCGGACCAGCTGGCGGCGCTGGACGTCGGGCATCAGCTGCCCGGTGGGGTTGTGGAAGTCCGGCACCACGTACGCCATCGTGGGACGCTGCTGCGTCATCGTTGCCTGCAGTGCGTGCATGTCCCACGCCAAGGCGGGCGGACCGCCGTCGGCCCTGTCAGTGTCTGCGTCATGGGCGGCGGTGAACGCCACCGGAATGGCCCGGCAACCGGCCGCGCGGATGGCATCGAGGGCGTTCGGGTAGCTGGGGTGTTCCACCAGCACCCTGTCCTGCCGCCCCGCCACGGCGCGGATGATGATGTTCAGGGCGTGCTGCGCGCCCGATGTCACCAGGATCTGTTCGGCAGTGGTCGGCACGCCGGCAGCTGCGTAGCGCGCGGCCACCGCCTCGCGCAGGGGGAGCAGCCCCATGGCGTCGTATCCGAATCCCGGCAGCAGTGCGGGAAGCTCAGTGAGGGCTGCCGCGAACGCACGATGTACCACCTCACCGCTGGCGGGCAGCGATGCGTACGCGAGATCGATCAGCCCCTCCGGTGCCGCGAGCCCGGGAGATGTTGTTCCGGGCGTCCGCCCCGTGGTTGTAAGGCCCGGGTCCGTGAACACCGTGGTACCCGGCGGCGTCAGACGCGGAATCCGGGTCCGGCCCCTGCTGCCTTGCCCGCTGCTGAGGAAACCCTGCTCGCGGAGGTGCCCGTAGGCGGCTGTCACGGTGGTGCGGCTGACGCCCAGCGACTCAGACAGTGTCCGCTCGCTGGGCAGTGCCGTGTCCAGGGCCACCCGGCCGTCCAGGACCAGGAGGCGGACGATGTCGGCAAGTTCGCGGTAGGCGGGCCCGACGCCGAGGTTCCACTCGCCCAGGAGACGTGCCAGGGCGGACGGGTTCAGCGAAGGGGACATAATGCCAGTATCTCAGACTGGCTATGTAATTCAATGCCAGTTTTCTGTCAGAGTTGTCGTTATGTTGACGCGCAGACTCCTCCAGCTCTTTATCGGCCTCGCCATGTATGGCATCTCCCTGGCCATGTTCATCCGTGCCGGACTTGGACTGGATCCGTGGGACGTGTTCCATCAGGGAGTGGCAGGCAGGACGGGGCTGAGCATTGGAGTGGTGGTCATCATTGTGAGTTTCCTGGTGCTCCTGCTCTGGATCCCGCTCCGGCAGTGGCCGGGGTTCGGCACGCTCTGCAACGCCGTGCTGGTGGGCGTTTTCGCGGACATCGGCCTGGCCTTGATCCCCGCCTTCTCGCATCTGGGCGGCCAGATCGGCATGCTCGCAGGTGCCGTGCTGCTGAACGGTATCGCGTCCGCCTGCTACATCGGCGCTCGGTTCGGTCCGGGCGCCAGGGATGGCCTGATGACCGGGCTGGCGCGGCGCACCGGCTGGTCCGTGCGGGTCGCGCGCACCCTGATCGAAGTGGTGGTGTTGGGAGTCGGCTGGCTGCTGGGCGGTTCCGTGGGGGTGGGCACGGTGGTCTACGCCCTCGCCATCGGGCCCTTGCTCCAGCTGTTGATGCCGTGGTTCATGGTGCCCGCAGCGCTTCCACGCGAAACTGCAGTCCTCGAACCGGCCGCTGGCGAGTTGGACGCTGGCGAGTTGGACGCTGGCGAGCCGGTCGGCGTCGAACCCGTGGCCAGGACTTCCTAGGACAGGACGTTCAGGGCAACATTGGCTGGCACTGCGGACAGAAATAGGTGTCCCGATCTTCCTCACCGTTGGGATTGCCCAGCACGCCGCGGCGGATGGGGGTCCGGCATTTCAGGCACGGCTGGTGTTCGCGACGGTAAACCCAGTAGCCCGGACGGCCCGCCATCCGCCCGACGGGCATGCCTCGCGGATTGAGGATGGTCACCCGGCGCCCCGGGCCCAGGTTGGCTTCGAGCAGCTGTTTGGCATCCGTCATCAGGGTCCTGAGGTCGTGGACAGCTGAGACCGGAGTCGTCGGGTGCACACCCGACAGGAAGCAGGCTTCGCAGCGATAAATGTTGCCGATGCCCGCCAGGTTGCGCTGGTCCAGCAGGGCGACGCCGATGGGTACGTCGGGTGCCCCGCGGATCCGCTGCTCTGCTTCGGCCAGGTCCCAGTCCGGACCCAGCAGGTCCGGGCCCAGGTGGCCCACGACGGTGTCCTCCTCCGCGGTGCGGACCACTTCCAGGATGCCCAGGGAAAATCCGACGGCGTCGGCCGCTGCCGTGCGCAGTACGCATCGGGCGGTGAATCCCGGCTTCCGCCAGCGTCCACCCGGCGGATAGACCTGCCAGGTGCCTTCCATCTTCAAGTGCGAGTGGATAGTGAGTTTCCGCTCCTCCGGTCCCACCACGCGCATCAGGAGGTGCTTGCCGCGGGGGACGACTTCCTCCACGGTCCAGCCGGCCAGGTTGAGCGTGGCGAACCTCGGCACGCGGAAGTCCGACGCCGTGAGGGTCTGGCCGGCCAGCGCCTCGTGCAGCTGGCGGGCGGCCCGCCAGACGGAATCACCCTCAGGCACGGATCCTCAGCCCCTTGGGAGTGGAATATGCACCGGCGGCGGCGAGTGCGGCTGCCACCGGGGTGTCCAGGATGCCGTGGCCGTTGACCTTCTCCATGATCAGCTTGTCCACCGCGCCACGGGTGACGACACCCACCAAAGCCGCGCCGGCGGCCGACAGCACGGCAGCGTTCTCGCTGAAGGACAGCAGCGTTTTACCGCCCCGTTCAACGTAGAGGACCAGGGCGCCGTCCACCATTACCACCAGCGCGCCGGCTTTCCGCCCAGGCCGGTGCCCTGTCCCGGCATCCTCATTGAGCGCCGGCCACGGCAGCGCCGCGCCATAGGGGTTAGCGGGATCGGTGGCCGCAAGGGCCAGTGCCATTGGCTCGGGCTTGGCCAGCTGAGTGTCCTCGGAATAGGAGCGCAGCCGGTCCACGGTTGCGGGGACAGCGAACTGTGCCGCCCCTAGGTGCTCGATGAAGTACCCGCGGCGGCAGCGTCCGGCCTCTTCCAGCCGGGCCAGCACCTTGTACATCAGGCCGAACCCACCCAGGATCTGCTCCGCCATGACCGATCCCCGGGTCACCACGCCATACCGGTCCAGCAAAAGTTCAGCCGTGGCGCGGGCGTGGATGGTGGCATCCAGCTCGGGCGAGGGCAGGGCAGACCAACGCCCCGCTGCCAGCGGGGGCGTGGCCGCCGTGCCCGACAACGAGCCGTACCGTCGGCCGCCCAATCCTGGGGAGCCCAATCCTGTGGGGCCCAGTCCTGGGGAGCCCAGGAGGCCGGAGCCGTGCGAGCGACCGAGTCTGCTCAGCCTGGGGGCACGGGCGCGGGGCGAGCGGGCCACTTGGCGGTGCGCCGTGTGGCCGCCGGCGATGAGGGCGCGGACCGGGGCGAACGTGTCGCCGGTGATGCGGCCCGCCCACGCCAGATCCCACAGCGCGGACACCACTTCCTGGTCGCTGAGCACCGAGTCCATGCCACCGGCCACATCCTTCAGTTGGCGGAAGAAATACCCGCCGCCGTTGTTCCTCAGGTGGCCAAGCAGGCGCTGCTGCGCGTCCCCAGGTTCATATTCGACGGCGGGATTCAGCGTCAGTTCGGCGGAATCGGCCAGGTGGAGGCTGACCCAGCCGTCGTTTCCAGGCAGCGCTCCCGCCCCGGACCAGAGGACCTCGCCGGCGGCCATGAGCTCGTCCAGCATGGCGGGCTGGTAGTTGGAAACCCTGCTTGCCAGGACCAGCGGCTCCCACGCCGAAGCAGGTACCGGCACGCCGGAAAGCTGGTCGATCGCGGTGACAATTCCGTCCAGCCCCCGCAGGGACGGCTGCCCGCGCCCGGCTCCCGGGGTGCGGACATGCTGCCAGGCCGGCAGGAAACGCCCATAGGCGGCGGCGTCCACCGGTTCCACTTCGGCGCGCAGTGCTGCGAGCGAACGACGGCGGAGCTTGCGTAGCACTTCGGCGTCGCACCATTCGCTGGTGGTGGGTGCGGGAAGGTGCGTCTGCGTGGATTCTGCCGGGAGCGGCTGAATCGTTTGGACATCCTCAACCGGTGTTTCGTCCGATCGCCCATAGCTGGCCGCCTGTTCCGGTGGGGCGGCGTGCGGCCGGAACTCGCCTTCCACCACCCGGCCGTCCGCGGCGAGCCGGTTCAGCGCAGTGCTGACCACGGCGACCCCAAGCCCCAGCCGGGCCGCGGCTTCCGCCGCCGTGAAGGGTCCATGCGTGCGGGCGTACCGGGAGACGAGGTCGCCCAGGGGGTCCGCCACCGGTTCGATAAAGGCAAGGGGAACGCCCATGGGCAGCGGAACGCCGATGGCATCACGAAGCCGGGCGGCATCTTCGACGGCGGCGTAGCGCTCGGTCCCGCCGATGTTGACTTTGATGGCCCGGTTGGCCCGCAGCAGTTTGGTCAGGTGCGTTGAGGCCAGAGGCGTGTCGGCATGCGGGGTTTCGACAGGCTCAACCACCGGCGCAGGCTCAACCTCCGGGTCGTTTTCCGGTGATCGAGCCTGTCGAGATCCCTCAACCACCGGGGCGGGCTCAGCCGTCGGCGCAGCCTCCAAGCGCGCGGCGACTTCTTCCGGGGTCAGCGGACCCAGTAACCGGAGCAGGTCGGCAACGCCTTCCATGCCGCGGGCCCGGCGGTCCGGCGCGAGCCGCTGGAGTTCAAGCTCGGTGGCCTCGATGACTTTCGGGTCGAGCAGTTCGCGGAGTTCAACCCGGCCGAGCAACTCGTTCAGGAGCGTCGAGTCCAGGGCCAGGGCTGCGGCCCGGCGCTCGGCCAGGGGCGAGTCCCCTTCATACAGGAACTGGGCCACGTACCCAAACAGCAGGGACTTGGCGAACGGCGAGGGCTGCTGCGTGGTGGTCTGCACGATCCTGAGTTCGCGGCGTTCCACCGAGGCCGCAATGTCCTTCAGGGCCGGAAGGTCGTACACGTCCTGGAGGCATTCGCGGACGGTCTCCAGCACGATGGGGAACGTGGGGTATTTCCGTGCGACGTCGAGGAGCTGCGCGGATCGCTGGCGCTGCTGCCAGAGCGGTTGCCGCTTGCCGGGGGTTTGCCGGGGAAGCAGCAGGGCGCGCGCGGCACACTCCCGGAAACGCGAGGCAAAAAGCGCACTGCCGCCCACTTCGGCGGTGACAATCTGCTCCAGTTCGTCGGGATCAAACAGGAAGAGGTCGGCACCGGGCGGCTCGTCCTCCATCATGGGGACCCGCAGCACGATGCCGTCGTCAGCCGCCATGGCGGACCCGTCCAGGCCGTACCGCTGGTGGAGACGCTGCCCGACGGCGAGTGCCCAGGGAGCGTTCACCGGCATCCCGAAGGGGCTATGCAGGATCACCCGCCAATCGCCCAGTTCGTCATGGAAGCGCTCCACCACCAGCGTGGTGTCGCAGGGGACCACCTCGGTGGCGAGCTTCTGTTCACCGAGGTACTGGATCAGGTTGTTAGCGGCGAATTCATCCAGCCCGCTGGCCTTGCAGCGTTCGGTGGCAGGGCCGACGTCGGACGCGGACAGCTCACGCACGAAGGCGCCCAGCGCACGGCCCAGGTCAACGGGCCGACCCAGCGAGTCACCTTTCCAGAACGGGAGTTTGCCCGGCTGGCCGAAGGCGGGGGAGACCAGGACGCGGTCATGGGTGATGTCCTCGATCTTCCAACTGGTGGCGCCCAGCGCAAAAATGTCACCCACCCGGGACTCGTAGACCATCTCCTCGTCCAGTTCGCCCACGCGGCGGCCGCCTTTTGCCGGTGACGCGGCAGGTTTGCCGTCTGCTCCCGGCGCACCGGAGCCTTCCACCTCGGTGCCGATGATGTACACACCGAAGAGGCCGCGGTCCGGGATGGTGCCGCCGGACGTCACGGCAAGCCGCTGGGCCCCGGGCCTGCCTTCGATGGTGCCGGCGTTCCGGTCCCAGATGATCCGGGGCCGCAGTTCGGCGAATTCATCCGACGGGTACCGGCCGGCCAGCAGGTCGAGGGTCGCCTCGAAGGCGGACCGGGGGAGGGCCGCGAAGGGGGCGGACCGCCGGACAGTAGCGAACCATTGCTCCACATCGATGCTGCCCAGGGCGGTGGCCGCGACGGTCTGCTGGGCCAGGATGTCCAACGGATTGGCCGGGACAAAGAGCCGCTCGATCTTCCCTTCGAGCATTCTCTCCACGGTGATGGCGGTGTGCACCAGGTCTGCGCGGTGCTTGGGAAAAAGCACTCCCTGCGAAATTTCTCCCACCTGGTGCCCGGCCCGGCCTACGCGTTGGAGTCCGCTGGCCACCGACGGCGGTGATTCAACCTGCACCACGAGGTCCACGGCACCCATGTCGATGCCGAGCTCCAGGGACGAAGTGGCCACGACGCAGCGCAGGCGGCCGGACTTGAGGTCGTCCTCAATGAGTGCCCGTTGGTCCTTGGAAACGGAGCCGTGGTGGGCGCGGGCCAGCAAAGGATCGGCTCCCGCCGTGCTGCCGGCCTGCGCCATCATGTGGGCCGGAGTCGCGGTGGAAACAGGAATGGATGCAGGACTGAGAGCAGGGGCGCCGGGCGAAAACCCGGGGTCTGCGGCAGCCGCGGCAGGCGAGTCCCAGCCGCCGCCGACCGCGATCAGTTGCCGTTCTGCGTAGATCTCATTAAGGCGGGCGGTGAGCCGCTCCGCCAGCCGGCGTGAGTTGGCGAAAACGATGGTGGACTGGTTGGCCAGCACCAGGTCAACGATCTTCTCCTCCACATGGGGCCAGATTGATGCCTGGGGCTGCAGTCCTGACGCGGGACCGGAGTCAAAGGCGCCCGCAGCGCCCGGAAGATCGGTCATGTCCTCTACCGGGACGGACACGGTCAGGTCCCAGTTTTTCCGCGACGGTGGGGCCACGATTTCCACCGGCGCTGAACCCGCCAGGAACTGGGCCACCAGTTCGCGCGGCTCCACGGTGGCGGAGAGTCCGATCCGTTGGGCGGGCTTAGGCAGCAGCGCATCCAGCCGTTCCAAGGAAACGGCCAGGTGGGCGCCCCGCTTGGTGCCCGCTACGGCATGGATCTCGTCAACGATAATGGTGTCCACCTCGGTGAGGGTCTCGCGCGCCCTGGAGGTGAGCATCAGGAACAGCGATTCCGGCGTGGTGATGAGGATGTCCGGCGGGTTGCTCAGGAGGGAGCGACGGTCCGCCGTCGTGGTGTCACCGGACCGGACCCCCACCGTGATCAGCGGCGCCGGAAGCCCCAGCCGCTTGGCAGTCTGGGTGATCCCGATCAGGGGCGAGCGGAGGTTGCGTTCCACGTCCACGCCGAGGGCTTTCAACGGCGAGATATACAGGACGCGGGTCTTGCGTTTGGGCGGCCGGGGGCGCTTTCCTTTGACCGCCCCCTTGACGGGCCCGCTGACCGACCCCTCGACCGGCACAGCATCCAGGCCGGGCAATTCCGGGTCAGGGGCCGAGGCGTCAACGAGCAAACGATCCAAAGCCCAGAGGAACGCCGCGAGCGTTTTTCCCGAACCGGTGGGCGCCACCACCAAGGCGTGCGTGCCGGACGAGATGGCGCTCCAGGCGCCGGTCTGCGCAGGGGTTGGCTCCGCAAAGGCGCCCAGGAACCAGTCCCGCGTGGGTCGGCTGAAACGGCCCATGGGTTCCTCTTTGCTGCCGGCCGGGCGGGCTGCCGGGCGTGCCGCTTGACGGGCTGCCTGGCCCGCGTCCGCTGGCTGATCCTCCTGCATGCCTCCATCATGCCCTAACCCACCGACAGGATTGCCTGCCTGGCCAGGGCGCCGGCCAGCCCGCCGGGCAGGGTCCGGATCAGGCAGGGTCGAGCCTCGGGAGATCCTTTGTGGCGGGTCCTTCAAGGAGCTTGCCGTCGGGGCTGAAGCGCGAGCCGTGGAGCGGGCAGTCCCAGGTCAGTTCGCTGTCGTTCCAGTGAACGATCCCGCCCAGATGCGTGCAGACGGCGGAGAGCCTGCACGTGGTGCCGCCCACTGTGGAGACCGCCGCCGGACGGGCGCCGTCGCGGTAAACCTTCGCGTCGCCGTCGGCCGGTACGGGACCTCCGGTGGTTGGGCCGGTCGAAACCCCGGTTTCGACCGGGACAGCAACCGACTTGCCAACCGCCAGCTTCCCCCAGTCGGTGGCGAGACGCGCGGCCACGCCCGCGTTTATGGCGACGGCGGTCAGCGCCCCGCCGGGGGACGTCACGCGGTGATGGATCGTGTTGGCCCAGCGGAGGCTGCCGCCGAGGATATCCGCGGAAATGCCCAGGGCGGCGGCCACCGCGTTGGTCATGCCCCACTTGTTGTAGCCGGTGCCGAAGAAGATGTGGCCCCGGCCGCGGGGTAGTTTGCCAAAGAAGGGCATGAGGTTCGTGGCCTGGTAGTCCTGGGCCGACCACGTGTGGGTGGCTACCGCGCCCGGGAAGTGCCCGGTGGCCCAGTCCAGCAGACCCGACAGATGGGACTTTTCCGATTCCGTCCGCCCCACCTGATGCCCGTGCCCGCCGACCAGCAGGAACCTGCGGCCGTCAGCCGCATGGTCGCGCAGCGAATGGGTGGGTTCCTCGGCCGACAGGTACATGCCCGGCGGCGCGGTGACTCCGGCGGGCAGTTCCAGGGCTGCGGCGTAGGAGCGCAGGGGCTTGAGCTTGGTGAAGTAGAGTCCGCGGTCCAGGACGGGGATTCCGGTGGCCAGCACAACGTCGTTGGCGGTGACGGTGCCCTGGCCCGTGTGGACTGTTAATGGCCCGTTCCCGGAGACATTCCGCAGCCGGGTCCCGCCCACGACGCTCCCGCCGCGGGCCCGGACGTCCAGCAGTAGCGTGTCCAGGACGTCCATGGGATTGATCTGGGCCTGATCGGTCAGCAGGAGGGCGCTTTGGATGGAGAAGGGGAGGCGTGCCTCGCGCACGTACTCGACGTCCAGGCCGGCGGTGGTCGCTGCGCCGAGTTCCTCAAGCAGCCGCTCGGTCCCCTGGGCGGTGGTGGCGTACGTGTAAGCATCCCGGCGCTGATACGGCACGTGGTGTTCGTCGAGGTAGCGGAGCAGCCACGACTGCCCCTCCCGGTTGGCCTCAACGTAGGCCCCAACCTGCTTCTGCGCATACTGCCTGGCCAGGCCGGACAGGACGGTCCCCTGCAGCAGACTGACTTTCGCCGTTGTGTTTCCCGTGGTCACGGCCCCGGGAAACCTGGCCTCCAAAACCAGGACTCGCTGCCCCGAGCGCGCCAGCAACAGTGCGGTGACCAGCCCCGTCAGCCCGGCCCCCGCCACCACCGTGTCGTAGCTGCTGCCTGCCTCGAACGTGTCAGTGCTGAAGGATTGCCCGCGGTCCAACCAGAACGACGTCATAGAAGCCAAGTGTACTTATTATGACGTGTCGGGCCCAGAGCATCAGGCGGGCTGGAAGGCTCCGACGCTCAGGAGGGCGATGTTCGCATTGCTGCACGCGCTGGTGGGCTGCGGCAGGAACAACGACGCTGTGTCTCCGGGCGGGTAGATGCGGTAACCGGCCGCGTCCGTCAGCGTGCAGTCGCTGTAATTCGCGGCCTGGGTGTAGCGGAGGACGGCGGTTCCGGTCTGGCCGGACGCCAGCAGGACGTCCGCGACGGGGGTGGATTCGTCGCGGGTTGCCGCCGCACCAATCGGTGCACCGTCGGCGTTGGCGGTCAGCGACACCCCCGGGTAGCCCTTGAGCAGGCAGGGCGCCGTGCCCGTATTCGTGAGGTTCAGCTTCATGTAGACGCTGCCCGCCGCGCCCCCGCCGGAGGCATCGGTAGCCGCCGACAGTGTGGCCGCTTTGCAGAGCGCAGGACCGGCCTGAGTGGTGCCGGACGACGACGGCGACGGCGACTGGGACGCGTCCGGAGACGCCGGCGTGGTGGACGGGCTGGCGGAGTTGGTCCCCGGCGACGTCGTCCCCTGCGTCTGCGGCTGGCTCGGTCCGCAGGCGGTGAGCATCAGCGCCGCCGCCGCGACCGCCGTCGTAATAACAAACCCTTGTGAAATGCGCTGAGACGTCATGGCACAACCATTGTTGCTGCTGTGACGGGAGTCAACGATGCCACGGGCAGGCGGGACGATTTGATGCCCGGATCGTGATCATCCGGGCATCAAATCCCGCGATGTTACGTGGCGGATTCCTGCCGGCGCTTCGAACCGCTGCGCGCGAAGGCCACCCCGCCAAGGGCGAGACCGCCCAGACCGGCGGCAAGCCCCGCCCAGCTGCGGGCGTCCGCGCCGTTGTCGGTCACCGCGGCTGCCTGCTCGGTGGCGGGCGCTTCTGTGGTCTGCGCGGTGGAAGCAGCCGCGCCGTGGCCGTCCGCGCTCGCCGCCTCGGTGATGGTGATGGACGGCGCCGGCGCTTTCAGGGAGTGCGGGTCCTGGCCGTCCTTGGCGATCTCCGACCAGTCCGTCTGCCCGGTTTCGCACGACTGCAGCGTGGGGAAGTAGAGCGTGGAGCCGGCCGCGTCGGGCAGCTTGACCGACAGCACCAGGGCATCGCGCAGCTCGTGCTCCAGCGGATCCTTGGCCGTGTACACAATCTGGCTGGTGCGTTTGGTGATGGAGGTGCCGTCGGCCAGCTTCTTCGGCTCGGCGAGCTGCTCGGTCACTTTTTCCACAGTCCAGTTGGGGTTAACCGTGGGCTGGGCGTCGTTGAGTTCGGCCGGCAGGGTGATGGCCACCTTGGTGGTACCGGACTCCCCGCAGCCGTGCGGGATGCCGAAGGTGAGCAGGGCGTAGGAATTGGCGGCGGTCTTGTCCGGTGTGACGCCGACGTGGGCCGACGCGCCTGCTGCGGCGGTCAGGATCAGGACGGCTGCGCCGCCGGTGGCTGCTGCCGCGGTGAGGATGCGGCGAAGGAATGTGGTGGTCATGGGTTGCCTTTCGGGCGCACGCCGGACGGGCGTGCGGAAGTACGGGGGTGGGGCCCGGGGCCTGCGGAAGTGCGGTGCGGGCGGAGTCAGGAAAGTACGACGGCGGAAGGCGGGCCGCGCCGGCTGTGTTGCCTGAGGTTCCGCCAGGGGCGGAGGGGGAGAACCGCCGGTGGGCCGGGCACCGCCGGCGGGGTGCCGTCGTCGGGCGTTACTGCTTCGGGGAGCCGGACGAGGGGCCTCAGCCACGCGGCCAGTGCCCACAGTGCGGCATCACCCTTGGCAAGCAGGAGGGCGCACGCGGCGGTGGCGAGTGCGTGGGTCAGGAGCATCAGGATGCCCGCGGATCCGGAATCGTGGACGTGTCCGGAGGCCGCGATGACAGGTGCGGCGGCGCCGGCGAGGTGTGCGTTATGGAGCCCGGAGGCAGCACCGCTCACAGCCGTGCCCGACGAACTGAAGGCCGTGAAGGCTTCGTGCAGGATGAACTGGCCCGCGCCGAGGACGGTGAGCATGGCCGGGAAATTGAGCCGCAGCCTCGTCGCGGTGGTGGCTGCCAGCACTGTCAGTGCGAGCACGGCCAGCAGGATGCCTGGGGAGGGAAGGTCGCCGCCGCCGGCCACGTGGGCGCCTGCTGCAAGCGTCAGGACTCCCGTGGAGAGGGACGCGGCGCGAAGGAAATGGAAGGGTGGCCGGGCGTGGTTGGTGCGCACGGATCCTCCTTATTTCGGCCGCCGGTGACGGGCTTCAGCCGCGCTCTTCCAGTGTTCTTCGGCGACGTTCGAATTCTACCGGCCTTTAGGCGGGCTACCGGTCCGTGATGGGCCGTGCAGCGCGATCACGTTGGACGGGGATTCTGTGGCGTCCGATGGCTCGTCTTCCAACTTCAAGAAACCCATTGCCAGGTCGAGGCACTGGATGGCCACCGGGGGAACGCGGTAATCGGTCGCCGCCGCCACCAATCCCAGTTCGGCGAGCAGGGACAGCTTCTGCTGTGCCTGCAGGGCTGCGAACGACGCGTAGATCTCTTCGAGTGCGGCGTCTTCGAAGCCCGTTTCATCGAGTTCCGTGTCTTCGAGGTCTACGTCCTGAAGCAAGGCGCCCTCAAGGTCCGGCGACGCCATCCTTTCGAGTTCCGCCACGGGCATCGGTTCGTCGGTGGTGCCATAGGTGAGGACGGCCAGCAGTGTCCCGGCCACCGCCTCCTGGTCCCACACCTGGTCCGCGTCGGTGAGCACTCCAACCAGAAGGACCACCGACAGCATCCGGCGGATGTCCAGCCGTTCCTCGATCCTCGTGCTGTTCCAGGCGGCCACTTCCGGGCCGGGAATGGCTTTGGTGGAGCCGAGCGTGATCAAGCCTGCCCCCACCAGGGCTGACCAGATCTCGCGGAGTACCGGGACGTCGTGCATGGTTCCGACTTCCAGCAGCGTTTTGGGCTGCTTCTCGGCAGTTTCCAGATCGAAAAGTGGCACGGCTCGACTCGCGGCCCGCTTTCCACGGGCCTGTACTCCTACGGCTGCGGCTGCCGGCTCGATGTCCTTCAGCCGCAGGGCACCCGTGCTGGTGATTTCTTTGCCGGTACCGATCCAGTCCAGCAGGGACGTGGCACGCTGGATCAGCGGCATGGCATTGAACGCAGCATCCTGGTGTTCGTCGCTGAGGTCAGGCACCTGGATAACCGGCAATGGCGGGACTGCCGCTGCGATACCCCTTCCCAGTGCTGAGTGGAGTTCCTCGTAGGCGGCCTCCGTGCCGCCCCAGCGGCCCGTCGCTTTCAGGAAATGGACGTACGAGTGAAGGGCGAAGTAGACGTCGTCGAAGGCCTCATCCGTTTCGTCGGGGCCCAACGCCGCCGCAATTGCTCCGGCCGCCTGCTCCATGCTTTCACTGTCGAGAGCGGTGGCCGAACTCGAACCGTTGATGGCGTGCTGGGCCGTGAGGAAGAGTTTGACCAGCTCGAGGCACTCGAAGGCACCGGCAGGGTCAGGGTCTTCCGTCGCGTGCCATTGAATGAAGTCAACAGCCATGGAATCCACCACGCGATGGTTCAGGACCAGCTGCAGGGGCATCTTGGGGGCCGAGGGCACGGCCTTGAGATGCCGCTGGTCCTTGTTCCTGCTCTTGGACTTGCCGGTCTTTTTGGTCAAGGATGTGCCTCCAGTCTGAGCTGCCGATCACCCCGGATTCATTCGAGGGGGTAACCGCGGATGTAACGAGCTTACAAAGCCGGGCTGCCGGCGAGCAGTTCGGCCAGGACGCCAGCGGCCGAGTCGTGCCGGATCAGTGAGGTGGCCTGCCCCGCCCACAGCGACATAAGTTCCGTGTTTCCCTGTGCGGCTGCCTGTGGGCGGAAGCGGCCGGTGAGCCAGTTTTGGGCGGGGAACGGGGCTATTCTTCTTTCCGAGAGTCCAGCCTCCGAAAGTTCGGCCACTGACAGTCCAGCCTCCGACAGTTCAGCGATGATGCGGTTGGGGATGCCGCGGGCAAGCCGTCCGCTGAGGGCCCTGGTCAGCACGGTTTCCCGCGCGGCAGGGCTGTGGAGGACGGCCCGGTAGGCAGGCACGGCCGCGGATTCGCGAGTGGCCAGGAACGCAGAACCGACCTGGACCGCGTCGGCGCCGAGGGCTCGTGCGGCAGCGTATCCGCGGCGGTCTGCAATTCCCCCGGCGGCGATGACCGGAATGCCGACGGCGTCAACCACCTGCGGAACCAGTGCAAAAGTTCCGATCAGGGACTCCTCCGCGGGCTTCAGGAACGAGACACGGTGGCCGCCGGATTCCATGCCGCTGGCGACCACGGCATCCACGCCGCCAGCTTCCAGGGCAACGGCTTCCGCGACCGTGGTGGCGGTTCCCACAACTGCGATTCCCCGCCGGTGCGCTTCCTCAACCAGTTCCGGCGCGGGCACACCGAACACAAAGCTGACGACGGCGGGACGCGCCTCCAGGGTTGCCTCCACCTGCTCTTCGTAGTCGGGCAGGTAGCGGTCCGGCATGTGCGGAAGAGGAAGGCCCAGTTCGTCGAAGTAGGGCTTCAGGGTTTCGAGGTACTGGTCGAAGTCCGCCTGGGGGAGCGACGTGGTTTCATCGCCGGTGGGAATCCAGAGGTTGAGGGCGAACGGCTTCGCCGTTGCCTTCTTGAGCTCAGTTGCTGTGTTCCGAATGGCGTCGGCGCCGTAACCGTAGAGGCCGTAGGAACCCAGCCCGCCGCCGTCGCTCACGGCTGCTGTCAGCTCCACGGAAGAGACGCCGCCGAAGGGGCCCAGCACCACCGGAACGTCCGTACCGAAGAGTTCGGTGATGCGGTTTGGCCTGGCTGAGGTGCTTTTCTCGGGCGTCATGCGGCGGCTCCTGGCAGGTCGACGTTGGCTTCAGGATCCAGTCTCGCAGGGCTGGGCTCCGCTGCCCAACCTGTGGGCTGGAGTCAGTCTGTTTCCGGGCCTAAGCAGTAATGGCAGTCGTCGGGGCAGGTACCGTCGCCTTCGCTGACGTGGAAGAGTCTGCGGCCGCCCAACTGGACGTCATCCCATTGGCCGGGGGCATTAGCGCGATTCGTCATCGAAGTCACGGTTCTTCCTTAAGGATCGGGTGCCGGTCAGGTGTGCCGGTCCTTTTCATCCAACCCGAAGAGCTACGGTCGGCTCAATGGAGGATGTGACCACTCTTGCCGCGCCCGTTTGTGCACCCATCCAATACGGCCATGTACCGCGACATGGGGTGGGGCTAGACTGCTGGCGTAAGTCGCCAACCACCTCAGGGAGCACATGATGAACTACTCAGGAACTGGCAACGAAAAAGCCACCCCGGCCAGCGAACTCAACAGGACCCACGTGGGTCAGACCGTCAGTTTTGAACCAGACCAATTCACGCTGGTGTTCGGAAAAATCGCGGCCATCGCGCGCAAGGAAGGCAGCGTGACCATCGCACTGCAAGGGGTGGAAGGCAGCGGCGGCCTGCAGTCCAGTTACAGCATTCCGGGCAATCAACACGTCTACCTTCAGCCTGACATGCTCACCAATACCGAGTCGACTATCAAGGACCTCTTCGGCAAGGTCCAGGAGAACCTGCGCGGCGGGCACAAGGGAGATGACAAGACGGACAAGCTCTGACGGGGAAACTGTCCGTCGGGTACAGCAAAGGCCCTTGGTTCACCACTCAGGAGTGGGGAGCCAAGGGCCTTGCTACTTGGCGGTGACGGTGGGATTTGAACCCACGTTGGCTTTGACACCAAACAACATTTCGAGTGTTGCACCTTCGGCCGCTCGGACACGTCACCAACCTGAATAGGCTACCGGAGCATGCCGCCCATCCACAAAACGGGGTGCGTCCAGCCCACGCATGGCGCGAAGGGACACATAAGCCCCGCTCCAGCGCGAAGGGACACCTGAGGCCCTCAACTGCAGCGACGTACTATTGACGCGCGGTCGGTGGACCCCGGAAGGCCGGGGAGTGCTTGGCCGGGCTCGCCAGAGTGGCCCGGCTGCTAGCCCGGGTACCTGTCCTAAGTCCTCCTGGTCGCAGAGTTATGCACATAGGCATCCATCCACTCGGTTATTGTCAGTGCCCCCTGAGATGCTTTGGATATGGATAGCAGAGCAGCTGTGGCGACGGCGGAGGCCCTTGCGGCGTCCTTCGCCGAGCTTGCTGGTTCGATCCGTGGCGCTGCCGAAACCTCGAGTTCCTGGGCTGCTGATCCGCTGCGCTGTAGATCCGATGCCTGCCTGGACGGCCTGGCTGCGGTGGCCCGCGCGGAGGCCAGGATGGCTGCCTTGAAGGTCCACCTCGCCGCCGAATACGCCGATACCGCCAAGGCCATGGCCGCCCCGGCCATGTCACCGCAGGAGAGTAGCGCCCAGGAAATGGGCCTCGTCGCTGAAGTCGCGTGCGTCCTGACGGTCAGTGAACGGACGGCTGGGGCGCTCCTGTCCGAGGCCCACGAGCTGACCACCACACTGCCGCTGACGTTGTCCGCGCTGGAGGCGGGGCAGATTTCGTGGCAGCACGCCCGGGTTATGGTCGACGAAACCACCAACCTCGACCCTGCCGGCGCGCAGGCGCTCGAGGCGCATTTCCTGGACCTTGGAATCGTGAACCCTGCCCGGGGTTGCCCTGCCGGGGAGCTCGTCGCGTCCCGGTTCCGGCACAAGGCCCGGACGTGGCGGGAACGCCACCACCCGGTCAGCATCGAAAAGCGCCACACCAGGTGCGCCCAGGACCGGCGGCTCGACTACTCCCCGGACCGGGACGGCATGGCCTGGCTTTCGGCCTATCTCCCTGCAGATCAAGCCGCCGGGATCTGGGAACGGACTACCAGCGCGGCCCGCTCACTGCAGGGACCTCATGAGGACCGGACTCTCAGCCAGCTCCGCGCCGACGTCGCCGTGACTTGGCTCCTCGGCGGAACCGGTAATGCGGCCGGCAGCGACGACGGCAGCATGGGCGGCGGTGTCCCGTCACCGCGGGCGCAGGTCCTGATCACCGTTCCGGTGCTGTCCCTGCTGGGTGTCACCGACGAACCGGCCACCCTCGACGGGTACGGGCCGATCCCGCCGTCCATGGCCCGGCAACTGATCGCGAACGGCGCGGAGTCCTTCCACCGCGTCCTGATCGACCCACGTGACGGCGCGCCGCTGGAAATCGGGCGGACCAGCTACCGGCTCACGAAAGCCCAACGCCAATGGCTCAGACTGCGGGACGGGAAATGCCCGTTCCCCGGCTGCAGCAACCACTCCCTCGACAACGAAGCCGACCATATCCTCGCCTGGGCCCACGGCGGCACCACCGGTATCAGCAACCTCGGCCATCCCTGCCCCAAACACCACAGACTCCGCCACACCACAGCCTGGAAACCCACCACCGCCACCAAAAACGAACCACCCGGCTGGAGATCACCGACCGGACGGCGCTACGCCAGCGAACAACCCGACTGGGAACCACCAATCTGGCCACGCGGAATCATGGATCAGGGATCCGGACCGGCCCCTTGGCAACGATTCGAGACGGAACATGCTGACGCGCAGCAATCGCACGGTCAGCAAGATTCGGAACTGCTCGAGGTTCCAATCTTTGCGGAAGATCCGGGCCCGGACTGGAACCTTGCCCCTGCCCGGGAACCTGATGCGGACCTCGTATTCGATCGTGGACCGATCGTGTCGGAAAACCCAATGGCTCAAGCGCCACTGCCTTGAGATCCGGCCCTCCCGATCCTCTCTCTTGAGACCCGTTGCTCAAGTGCCAAGAGTGGGGAGCCGTATTGAGCGTCCCGCGCCAACAACTCGTCCGCCAACGCCAAGTGACGGCAGGGCAGGGTCGGGGCATCTCAAACAGGACCTCAAGTGTCCGTTCGCGCCGGGTGGGTGTCGCGGCGGGCCCCCGGCGGACTAGATTCATAAGCAAGATGACCAATTCAGGCAAAGAGGCACAGGCGACCGCGTACTGGACTACGGGCCCGGAGCACGGCGAGCTCCGGAACGAGGCACTGCCAGCGCCCGGGCCCGGCGAAGCTTTGGTCCGCACACTGTATTCAGGCATTAGCAAGGGCACGGAAATTGTGGTCCACACCGGCTCCGTCCCGCCCCGCGTGGCTGAGGAGATGCGCGCGCCGCACCAGGAAGGCACTTTCCCGTGGCCCGTGAAGTTCGGTTATCTCTCGGTGGGCATCGTGGAGGAGGGGCAAGACGGATGGGAGGGCCAGAAGGTCTTCTGCCTCAATCCACATCAGGACCGCTACGTCATTTCCACTGACGCACTCACCAGGATTCCCGACGGCGTCCCGGCTCGCCGCGCCGTCCTCACTGGCACCGTGGAAACCGCCGTCAATGCCCTCTGGGAGGCCGGACCGAGGCTGGGGGACCGGATCGCCGTGGTCGGTGCCGGTCTGGTGGGCGGCATGGTGGCCACGCTCCTGCGCACGTTCCCGCTGGCCCGCCTCCAGCTCGTCGACGTGGACCCGGAACGTAAGCAATTGGCGGACCAGCTCGGCGTGGAGTTTGCCCACCCCGATGACGCCAAACCGGACTGCGACATCGTGTTCCACTGCTCCGCGTCCCAGGAAGGCCTCGAACGCAGCCTGCAGCTGGCCGGCGATGAGGGCGAGATCATCGAGATGTCCTGGTACGCCAACCGCAAGGTCACGCTGCCGCTGGGTGAGGACTTTCACGCACGCCGGCTCTCCGTCCGGGCCAGCCAGGTGGGGGTTGTTGCCCGCGCACGGCGGCACCGCCGGACCACGGCCGAGCGCCTGGAATTGGCTGTTGAGCTCCTCAAGGACCCGGTCTTCGATGCCTTCCTCACCGGAGCCTCTCCCTTCACGGACCTGCCGGCAGTAGTCCAGAACCTGGCCGACGGCACGCTCGAAGCCCTGTGCCATGTGATCGAATACCCCAACGCTGACAGCCCAGGACGGTACAACCCCAGTCAGGACAGCCCCGCGGAAGCCGACCCCAAAGACAGGAAGTAGCCAGTGTTCAGCCTGACCGTCCGACGCCACTTTATGATCGCCCACAGCCTCCCGCGGGAGGCATTCGGCCCGGCCCAGGCCCTCCACGGGGCGACGTTCGTGGCGGAGGTGACGTTCCGCCGTCGTTCGCTGAACCAGGACTCGATCGTCTTGGACATCGGGGCGGCCGGCGGCATCATCGAGGACGTGCTGTCCGGCCTTAACTACAAAAACTTGGACGAGCACCCGGACTTCGAAGGCAAGCTCAGCACCACCGAGGCACTTGCCGAGTACATCGCCCACGCCGTCGCAGCCAAGCTCAAAGATGACGACGACGGCCGCGAGCTCGCGGGGATCGACGTCACCCTGCGCGAAAATCCGGACGCGTGGGCAACCTACACCTATGACCTGTCCGCCTGACCCCATGCTGGTCAGGTTCCTGGTCCCCGCCAACATCCGCCACAACTCCGGCGGCAACGTCTACAACGCGCGGCTCATCCAAGGCCTGAGGACGTTGGGCGTTGCCGTGGAGACTCTGGCGGTAGATGGTTCCTGGCCAGAGGCCCCTGCTAGCGAACGACGGCGGCTGGGCGTCCTGCTGGGCGCCGGGGACCCCGGGGTGGACCAACCGCGGGTGGAAGTTACCCCAGAAACCGTCACCCTCGTGGACGGGCTGATCGCGTGCGGTGCCCCTGACGAACTGGAGTATGCCGCGGCCGCCGGACAACACACCTGGGTCCTGCAGCACATGCCGTCGCCCAGCCATCCCGACGGCGAAGGGCGGTCACTGCGGGCGGCCGCCGGAGTGATCTGCACCAGTTCGTCCGCAGCGGCCTCGGCGTCAGAAAAGCACGGGCTCCCCGCCAGCCGGGTCGCCTTGCCCGGAACGGACCCTGCACCGGTGGCGTCAGGTTCGGCCCCGCCCCACATCATTGCGGTGGCCGCGCTGCTGCCCAACAAGGACCAACTGCTGACCGTGGCCGCGCTTGCCAGGCTCCAGGACCTGCCGTGGTCGGCATCGCTGGTGGGAACGGACGACGCCGACCCCGCCTATGCGTCACAGGTCCGGGCAGCCATTGCCTCCTATGGAATGGAGGGCAGGGTGCGGGTAACCGGCCAGCTCGCCGGGACCCCCCTGGCGGACGAATGGGACCGGACGGACCTGAGCCTTCTTGTGTCCCGGGCGGAAGCCTTTGGGCTTGTGGTGACGGAATCGCTGGCCCGCGGGATACCCGTCATCGTGCGGGAGGGAACCGGCGCCGTGGACGCGTTGGGCCTGGCCGGCAGGCTCGCGGGAAGACTGGCCGGCAGACTGGACGGCAAGCCTGGTGGCGGGACATATGCAGTGCCAGGCGCCGCCGTCGGACTCGCCGGACCTGAAGGTGACCGCCCGGACGTGCTCGCTGCCGTGATCCGGCAGTGGCTGGTGGACGGATCTCTCCGTGTCGGCTGGCGTGCGGCTGCGCTGGCTGCACGGGAACAGTTGCCCGGCTGGAACTCCACCGCTCGGAACGTCCTGGAGATCCTCGGTGTGCCAGCCGAAGAAGCGCCCGCTGAAGAAATGCCTGCTGAGGAAGCGCCCGCTGAAGGGACGCCTACCGCCGCGGCGACTGCCGGTGGACAATAAGCCATGACCACGCACGCGATCTCCGCCGCCGGCCTGGGCGCGCAAGCCCCGGATCCGCAGATGCTCACCCCAGAACTCCTCAGGGCATGGGCCTGGCACAAGCAGGGCTTGGACGGCACGCTGCAGGGCGCGGAGGCCGCCGACGTATTTACCAGAGCAGGCTGGGCCCGTTCCGTCGGCGGCGCCAACCCGTACCTCACACTCTTTGCCCGCGCCGGCACAAGCCGCGCGCAGGCGGATGCCGACGTCCTGTCCCTGAAAATCCATGAGCTGCCCACCGCCCGCGGCTGCACCTATGTGCTGGGACACGATGACTTTTCCTGGGGCCTCCAGATCGGTCGGGATGCCGCCGTGGCGCCGTTCCGTGTGCTGGCGAGAATGGGCGTCGAGCGCGGTGAGATCACGCTGCTGGAAGAACAGATCCTCCACGCCCTGGCCGAAGCCGGCGGCCCGCTGGATCCGAAGCAGCTCAAGGATCTGCTGGGCGATTCGGTCCGGAACCTCGGCGAAGAGGGCAAAAAGAAGGGCGCCGCCACCACGTTGCCCACTGCTCTGGGCCTCCTGCAGGCGGACGGCCGGATCCGGCGAGTGCCCGTCAACGGCCGGCTGGATCAGCAGCGCTACGCCTACACGCTGTGGGGGCTGCCTGGCACCGCGCTGGACGACGACGCCGCCCGCAGCCTCCTGCTGGAGTGCTATCTCGGCTGGACTGGAGGTGCCACGGTCAAACAGTCGCAATGGTTCACGGGGTTCACCCTGGCCCACACCAAGGCGGCGTTGGCCACCATTGGGGCCGTACAGGTTCCCACCCCCAACGGCGAGGTGCTGTGGATGATGCCCGACGACGTCGGGCGCCTTGCGTCGTTCGAGGCGCCGGCGGAGGAGCAGATTCAGTTGCTGGCCGGTACGGATTCGTTGGTCCTGCTCCGCAGGAACTCAGGGGATCTGTTTGCCGACCAGGACAAGGGCAAGAAAGTCCTGGGTACCGCCTTGGCTTTGCAGGCTGACCTGCCGGACCATCCCATCTTCGACCGGGGCCGGATCATCGGGCTGTGGCAATTCGATCCCGGGAAAGCGCGGATTGCCCACTGGATCTTTGACCGGGCCACGCCACCGGTATCCCGGCGCATCGCCGAGGTGGAGGCCTGGATCCGGGACGAACTGGGCGACTTCCGCTCGTTCAGCCTGGACTCACCGGCCTCGCGCCAGGACAGGATCGACGCCCTGGATTCCGCCGGGTGAGACTCGCTACAGCCGGCTGCGACCTGTTACGGCCTGCTGCGGTGTGCTGCGAAAAAGTCCTTAAGGACCGCGCCGCACTCCTCTTCCCTGACGCCGCCGTACACCTCAACCCAGTGATTGAGCCGGCGCTCGCGGAGGACATCGAACACGGAGCCCGCCGCTCCGGCTTTCTCATCCCACGCGCCAAAGACCACACGGGGAATCCTGGCCAGCACCACCGCGCCGGCGCACATGGCGCACGGCTCCAGAGTCACCACGAGCGTGCAGTCCGCCAGCCGCCAGCCGTCCCCGGTGCCGCCGTCGAGCTTGGACAAGGCACGCAACCGGTCCGCCGCCTGGCGGATGGCCACCAGCTCAGCGTGGGCAGTGGGGTCTCCCAGCTCCTCCCGCTGATTCCGTCCGGAACCCAGCACGGCGCCGTCGGGCCCAATCACGACCGCGCCGATGGGCACGTCCTCGGTGGCAAGCGCGCGCCGGGCTTCGTCCAGGGCAAGACCCATCCATTCGAGGTGGTACTTTTCTGCGGGGACCATGGCTCAATGATAGTTTCGAAGAATATCCAGCCTTACAAAGCATTGACGCCAGGGAGGGCACCGTGGACACACGCAGAGACCGTCTGAGCCAATGGTTCAAACCGTATGCCGCGCTGTGGACCACGCTCCTGGTGGGCGGCACACTCGTCGTTACCATGGCGCTCCTGGGTGCCGAGGTCTACGACAATGTGGTGGATGACAGGGGCCTGACGGCCTTGGATCTGCCCGCGCTGGAGCTGTCCCAGAACTTGCGGAGCCCTGCACTGGATGCCGGGGTAACGGCTTTCACCAATATCGGCGGGGGCATCGGCATGCCCATACTGGCCAGCATCCTGACAGCCTGGCTGACGTTCCTGAGCCGGACCTGGCGGCCCGTCATCCTGGTGGGCGGCGCGGCCGCCGTCTCCACGCTGGCAACCACTGTGGGCAAGCGGCTCGTGGGCCGCACCCGCCCGGACCACTCCGAAGCGGTCCCGCCGTACGAAACCACGCCGTCCTTTCCCAGCGGCCACACCCTGAACACGACGGTGGTGATCGGTGTGCTGGTGTACGTCATGTGCCTCCAGTTCGAAATGCTGTGGGCGCGCATCACAGCCATCACCGCCGGGGTGATCTTCATCATCGCGATGGGCCTGAGCAGGGTGTTCCTGGGCCACCACTGGCTGACCGATGTGATGGCCGGCTGGTTCCTGGGGCTTGCGTGGGTGGGCATGGTGATACTGGCGCACCGGCTGTTCCATCTGCTGCGGAAACGAGAGTACGCGGGCCCGGCGCCCACGTTCGAACACCCCGCCCTGCGGGATGATCCGTGAGCTGATTCCGGGCCGGAGGCTGTCCGGACGGGTGATAGTTTTGACGCATGCGCACTCTCGTTGTGGACCACCCGCTGGTCGCCCATAAGCTCACCGTCCTGCGGGACAAGAACACTCCGTCGCCGGTCTTCCGGCAGTTGACGGAAGAGCTGGTGACCCTCCTGGCCTACGAGGCCACCCGCGAGGTCCGCACCCAGCCGGTCACAATCGAGACGCCGGTCAGCACCACAGTGGGCACCGCTTTCACCAAGCCCACGCCTCTGGTGGTCCCCATCCTGCGCGCCGGGCTCGGCATGCTCGAGGGCATGACCAAGCTGGTCCCCACCGCCGAAGTGGGCTTCCTGGGCATGGCCCGCGACGAAGAAACCCTGGACATCATCACCTACGCAGAGCGGCTCCCGGAAAACCTGACTGACCGGCAGATCTTTGTGCTGGATCCCATGCTTGCCACCGGCGGAACCCTGCGCGAAGCCATCAAGTTCCTTTTCAAGCGCGGCGCCTCCGACGTCACGTGCATTTGCCTCCTGGCCGCGCCGGAAGGCCTGGCCAAGCTCGAAGAGGAACTTGCCGAGGCCAATGTGACCATCGTGCTGGCCTCCATTGACGAACGGCTCGACGAGAAGTCCTACATCGTTCCCGGCCTGGGCGACGCCGGCGACCGCCTGTACGGCATCGCCGGCTAGTACGGGACTGCTCCAGGATTTAGGTCTTCCGCTTTCCTGCCGCCGCCGTTAGCCTGTGGCGCATGGACTGGAAACTTGAACTCGTTTTTGTGCCCGTATCGGACGTGGACCGTGCCAAGGATTTCTACGTCAACAAAGTTGGATTCAACCCCGATTTCGACGAGCGGCCCATGGATGGCGTCCGCTTCGTCCAGCTGACCCCGCCGGGATCCGCCTGCTCCATTTGTATTGGCGAGGGCCTCAATGACGCCCCTCCGGGTACGGCCCCAAGCCTGCAGATGGTGGTCAGTGACATCCAGGCTGCCCACGACCACCTCAAGGGCAACGGTGTGGAGGTCAGCGACATTGACGTGCAGGACTGGGGGCACTTCGTCTATTTCGCCGATCCCGACGGCAACAAGTGGGCGGTGCAGTACATCCCGGGTCGTGACGCCTAAGGCAAAATGGGCAGCATGAACATCCCCACACCTGCCGCCGCACGAACACTGACTTGCCGGGCCGTCCTTTTCGATATGGACGGCACGCTGGTGGACTCCACGGCAGTGGTGGAGGAGGTCTGGGGAGAATTCGCTGTCCGGTACGGTCTGGACATCGCCGAAATCCTGCGCACTTCGCACGGTGTCCAGGCTGCCGACACCGTGCGCCGGTTCGCGCCGGCTGGGGCCGACGTTGTGGCGCTCACTGCGGAACTCGGCGCGATGGAAAGGGTGCGGACTGCCGGTATCGTCGCGTTGCCGGGGGCTGCCGAGCTGCTCCGCAGCATCCCGGCCCAGGCGGTGGCGCTGGTGACCTCAGCGGACAGGAGCCTGGCGGACATCCGCATGGACGCTGCGGGACTGGCCATGCCGGCCACTGCCGTGACGGCGGACCTGGTCACATGGGGCAAGCCGCACCCGGAAGGGTATCTGAAGGCAGCCGGGCTGCTGGGCGTGAAGCCGGAGGACGCCGTGGTGTTCGAAGATGCGCCCGCGGGAATCGCGGCAGGTGTTGCCGCCGGTATCCGGACGGTGGCCGTGGGTCCCAGTACGGGCGCTTTGCCGGCAGGCGTGCTCCATATCCCGGACTACAGTGCTGTGAGCGTCTCCGTGGAAACGGACGCCGGGGGACGGCAGATCATTTCTTTCCGGCTTTGAGATCGGGGACCTCGATGATGCGTTTGCCTGCGCCGGGAGCCGAGATGACCTCCTCCGGAACCTCAATGCCTGCCGTGTTGCCGCTGCCCAGGATGGTGGTGGTGAATTTCATGGCCCAAGTATGGCCCGGAGCCGCTGGGCTGGGAACCCTGACCGCCACGCCGGGAAGGCCCGGGGGCCGGAAGGTCCGGCTCAGTACCAGTTGTTCGACAGGTGGAAGTTCAGCGCGCCGCACGGTGACTGGTAGCGCTCCTGGATGTAGTTCAGGCCCCAGCTGATCTGCGTGCGGTAGTTGGTGAGGTAGTCCGCTCCGGCGCTCGCCATCTTCTCAGCGGGCAACGACTGGACGATGCCGTACGCGCCGCTGCTGGCGTTGGTGGCCGTGGTGGTCCAGTCGGATTCCTTGGTCCACAGCGTCTGCAGGCACTGCATCTGGTCAGCGGACCAGCCATAGGTCGCCAGCTGCCCGGCGGCGTAGGCCTGCGCTCCTGCGGGGTCATTGATGGCCACAACAGGGGCAGGGGCAGGAGCGGGTGCAGGTTCCGGAGCCGGAGCGGGCTCCGGGGCCGGGGCAGGTGCGGGTTCGGCGGCCTGGGGCGCGACGTTGATCTCGGCCGGCGCAGCTTCCGGGGAAGCCGGGGGCTGGATCTCGGCTGCTTCGAAGCTCAGCTTCGACTGGGCGCTGGCTTGTTCGGCGGACTGGTCCGCGCTGGCCGCAAGCGACGCAGACTCGGAAGCGTGTGCTGCGGCACTGACGCCGACCAGCAGGGCGCACGCCGTCGCGAACACCGCGACGCGCTGGCCCACGGAGGGAATCCGGGCCGCCTTGGACAATGGGGACATAGCTGCACCGAAGCGGGTCTGCTTGCGGTGGCTGTGGGACTTTGTGTCGCCCTGCGGGCGCGTTTGTACCTTGAATTCAGACATGATGGATCGCCTCTCACACCTGCGGAGTTAGCTGTCGGGTTCGGATGAGGGCATCCGGCCACACGGCACAATCACGTGTTGGCTTAACCCCAAAGGGCACTTGGTGCCCGGGACGGTGGGTCCCCCGCCTCTGCCTCTGAAAACGGAATCCGGGAAGCGGCAGAGCTTGGCGTCATCCGGATATGCGGCCCGAACGGGAACCGCACCTGTTCGACGGTACAGGAGCTGGAACCTTAAGTCACATTTTGGTAACAGGAATCACGACGACGGTGTGTCGACTTGCTGCGCTCGGACGTCGGCTGGTTGCGCCACGGCGCCGGCGGGGAGGAGCAAGGCGAACTCTGTCCGTCCGGCCCGCGATGTCACTTCTACGCTCCCGCCGTGGGCCTCCATGATGGACTGGACAATGGACAGGCCCAGGCCGCTGGTGGCCTCCGACGCCCCGGCGCCCGAGGCCGGCGCAGTGCCCTTGCGGGCCGCGTCTGCGCGGGCAAACCGGGAGAAACAAGGTCCACGAACTCCGCGGGGATGCCGCCGCCGTCGTCCGTTACCGTCACCGTCGCGCTGCCATCGGCAGACCTCGTGACGGCGGTGACTATGGTGGTCCCGGGCGGTGTGTGCTTGCGCGCATTCGAGAGCAGGTTGACCAGCACCTGACGCAGTTGGGACGCGTCACCGGTGACGGCGAGCGGCTCGTCAGGCAGTTCAAGGCGCCAGTGGCGGTCCGGGGCGATGACTTTCTCGTCACTGACGGTTTCGATCACAAGCTGTGTGAGGTCCACCTCGCTGAGTTTCAGGGGCTGCCCCTCATCGAGCCGGGCCAGCAGGAGCAGGTCCTCCACCAGGGTGGTCATGCGTTCGGACTGGCTCTGGACCCGCGCCAAGGATTTCCGGCCGTCCGGCGTGAAGTCCTCGGTCATCCGCATCAGCTCCGTGTAGCCGCGGATGGCGGTCAGCGGGGTGCGCAGTTCGTGGGACGCGTCCGCAACGAACTGCCTCACCTTGGTCTCGCTCCGCTGCCGCGCCTCGAGTGCGCTGGCGACGTTATCCAGCATCAGATTGAGGGCGTGTCCTACGCTGCCCACTTCGGTTCCGGGGTTGGAGTTCGACGGCGGGACGCGCACCGCGAGTGCCACCTCGCCCGCATCCAGCGGGAGCCGGGCCACCCGGGTTGCAACCTCGGAAAGCTGCTCCAACGGCTTCATGGTGCGCCGGATGAGCACGGTTCCGGCCAGTCCGATCAGCGCCAGGCCGCCAAGGGAAACAAACACAAAAGTCCAGACCAGCGACGCCAGTGTGCTCTCCTTGGCCGCGAGCGGAAGTCCCGTGACGAGGACATCGCCGTAGCCGGTTTCCACGGCCACAATCCGGTAATCCCCATTGGACAGCGAGCGGTCCACGGGAATGCCGTTGTGCGTCAGGGCCAGCAGGGTTTGCTTGTCGTCGGCCTCCAGGGCCAGGCGTGTGGTGTCCGAGTCCAGGAAGCCGCCGCTATTGATCTGGCCGTTCAGGATCCTCGCATTCAGCGTTCCGACACTCTGCCCGCGGGCATCCAGTGGGTCCGGCCTGCCATTGAATCCGCCCAGGGGCGGGCGGTCCGGATCGTTCGAGCGTTTGGCGGCCTGGCTCAGCTGGTCATCCAGCTGGCCGGTGAGAAAGGAATCCATCGACGCATAGCTGAACAGGCCCACGGCGCCACAGATGGCCACCAGCAACGTCATGGCCAACAGGATCAGGCGGGTGCGTAGATGCCACGTGTCAGGCTTCCGCCAGCTGCGCACGTAGAGCGGATTGGCGGGCCGTGCTTTCGAAGCGGACATGGAGCTGCTACTCGGCCGGCTTGATGACGTAGCCGGCTCCCCGCACGGTATGGATCATGGGCGGGTGCACCGCCTCCACCTTCTTGCGCAGGTAGGAGATGTAGAGCTCCACGATGTTGGCCTGGCCGCCGAAGTCATAGTTCCAGACGCGGTCAAGGATCTGGGCCTTGCTGATCACGCGTTTGGGGTTCTCCATGAGGTACCGGAGCAGTTCGAACTGGGTGGCCGTGAGCTGGAGGTCATCGCCCGCACGGGTCACTTCGCGCGTATCGATGTTGAGGACAAGATCGCCCACCACAAGTTCGGCTGTGTCCATCGTGGCAACGCCGGACCAGGCGGTGCAGCCGCAGCAGGACCTCCTCCATGCTGAACGGCTTGGTCACATAGTCATCCCCGCCGGCCGCGGGGCCCAGGATCCTGTCCTGGACGGCGTCCTTGGCGGTCAGGAAAAGCGCGGGTACCTCCGGCGCGAAGGCGCGGATCCTGCCCAGCAGTTCAACGCCGTCGAACCCTGGCAGCATCACGTCCAGCACCAGGACGTCCGGGCGGAACTCCTTGGCACGCTTGACGGCCTCCGGGGCCATCCGAAGCCACGGCAACGGACCATCCGGCCATGCGCAGCCCCATGCTCATGAGTTCGGAAAGGCTGGGTTCGTCGTCAACCACCAGGGCGCGGATGGGGGAGCCGTCCGGGTGGGTCAGTTGCGGAAGGTTGTTGGTCATGGAGTGCGAAGTGGCCATGGGACAACTCTCCGATCATTCGGTTAGCCCGCGCTATGGGGTTCCTGTGCGCACGCTGTGAATCCCAGCCTAGCGAGCTGAGTGGGGGGAGATGGGTGCCGAGAATGCGCGGGCCGGAGCCATTTCCGCTGGACAGGTAGCAAAAGGCAACGAGCAATTCCGGCAAGTCATGGCGCGGTGAATTTCATGGACTTAGCATCATTAAAGAGCGAAGATTGTTCGCCGCGAGGGGCCATTTGCGCACCCTTGGCGGACAACAACTCCCATTTTGTCGCCATTTCAGAATGGTGATCTGTAACACAAAACCGTATTCTGTCTCAGCATGCGGAACAAGGCACCCATTGTTACTTGCAAGTTTTCATTGTTACGTTGCACACTTCAATTGTGAACAAGAACTCAACAGCACCTGCAGCCGCAGAATATTGGCCCAGCACATCCGCTGCTGCCGACATGCGCTGTTGCCGAATGCACGCCTGACCTTCAGACCCACGAAGTTCCTAGGCATTCGCCCCCAGCCCAGCGTAGGGCGCCTTCCCCAGATCTCATTGCGGGGACAACCAGCATTCGAGCCGCGATGACGGCCATTCACATTGAGGTAAGCATTCATGTCAGTTGCATCCGGATACGTCCACATCTCCGTCCGTAACGCAGGCAAGGCCAGTCAGGCCTCCGGCCTCCGCCAGGGGTTCGGTGCCCGACCGGCATTCGCCCCGGCAGCCCCCGGCGCCAGCTTTCCCGCCCCCGGCTACGCACCCCAGGGCTACAACCCCAATTCCTACGGCCAGCTCCGCGCCGTCCAGCCTGCCGAAGCCGCGCCGCTGACCGCGCCTACTCCGGTTGTCGCGGGACCAAACGCTTTACGGCCCGTCGCAAACGACACCGTGGCCCGTGGATTTGTCCTCTACATGGGCATCGACGAGGAGACCGCAGCGGCTGCCGGAACCTCCATTGCCAAACTTGCCCAGGAAATCCGCGCTTACGCACAGTCACTCGTGACCGGTGCCGAAAGCTACGCGGCCGTGGCCGTGGCCCCGGCCGGCACCCCGGGTTCCGCGCTCGACGTCGTCCGTTCCACCTTCGGCGACCCCACCGTGAACGCCCAGAAGCGCGCCGAGAACGCCCGGCTGCAGCAGCCCCAGGACCCGCGCCCGTCCGGCGTCCTGATCGACCTTGCCCGCCGCGAAGTCCACCTGGACGGCGAATCCCTGAACCTGACCTTCAAGGAATTCGAACTCCTGAACTACCTGGTGGAAAACGGCACCCGCACGGTTGGCCGCGATGAACTGCTCGAGGGCCTGTGGCGCAACGCCGAGGAAGTCCCCAACGAGCGCACCATCGACGTCCACATCCGCCGCCTCCGCTCCAAGCTGGGCCGCCTCGCCAACACCGTCCGTACCGTCCGCGGCCAGGGCTACCGCTTCTACGAGCACCCCGAAGTTATTGTCTGGGCCGCTCCGGAATACTCGATCTAGTCCTTCAGCGACGCGCCAAAGCGGCCGTACCCACTGGGGGCGGCCGCTTTCGCTTTCGCGGCACGATCCCTCTGCGCCTGCACTCGCGCCTCGCGCAACAACGGCGCTCCCGGGATGTCCCGCTTCGCTGCATCGCCCACTACGCGAAATGCCGCTTTTGTGCGTCCAGGCCCGAGAGCATTGGCCTCCGCGGCTGGTTCGACGGCGGCGCCGTGGGTCCCGCAGGTCTAGGCTTGGGGGATGAGCGACCACCACATCAAACGCCTGGTGATCATGCGGCACGCCAAGGCCGACTGGCCCGGCGGCGTGGCGGATCATGAGCGGCCGCTGGAGGAGCGAGGACACCGCGAGGCGCCTCTGGCCGGCAAGTGGCTGGTCAAGCACGGCATCCTCCCGGACTTCATCCTGTGTTCCAGCGCGCTGCGCACCCGCCAGACCTGCACCTGGGTGTGCTCGGAACTGGGGGATAAGGCCCCGACGCCGAAACTTGAGGACGGCCTCTACGCCGCCTCTGCGCTGCGGATGCTCGCCGTGGTCAACCACGTGCCTGACACGGTCACCACGCTGATGCTCATCTCGCACATGCCTGGCGTCCAGGACCTCGCGATGCACCTGGCGTCACGCGATTCAAACCACGACGCCTACATGGACGCCGCCACCCGCTACCCCACCAGCGCCCTCACTGTGCTGGAAACGGAAAAATCCTGGGCCGAGCTGGACGGGCAGGATGCCCGGCTGACCAAGTTCAAGGTCCCGCGAGCCCACTGACCCCAGGGGACCCGGTGACCCCAGCAGACCCGGCGACCCCAGGGGACTCACTGACCCCAGGGGACCCAGCGACCTCGCGCAGCAGCCCGGCGACGTGCTGGATGCCCGGGCTGGCCGCCATGGTCCGGCGGTACACGATGCCCACCTGCCTGACCTGCGTGGGGTTGACCAGTGGCAGGCATGCGACGTCGGGTGGCAGCGCGGGCCGGCCGAGCCGGGGGACCAGCGCCACGACGGCTCCCTGCTCCACTAGGGCGATGTGGGTTGCAAAGTCAGGATCGTAGACCCTGATGTCCGGCACCCGGCCAAGATCGGCGAAGATCCTCAGCAGTGCCTCGTTGCAGATGGCACCGTGCGGCGTGCTGATCCACCGCTCATCCACGAGGTCCGCCGGTTCCACCTGGCCGCGTCCTGCCAGCGGATGGTCGCGGTGCACCAGGACGTCAGCAACGTCCTCGCACAGCCACTCAAGCGTCATATGTTCCGGTATCACCAGCGGGACGGAGTTCCAATTGTGGAACACACCCAGGTCCGCCTCCCCGTTGGCCACCCGCGCCACGGCTTCCCTCGGGTCCTCGGCGAGCACACTGATGTCCAGGTCCGCTCCGGATGAAGCCAGCCGTCCCAGCAGCGGCCCCACGAGGCCCCGGCAGGCCGTGGAAAAGGAAACAACCCTGAGGTGCCCGGTGGGTTTGGCCGGATCCGCCAACAGGGTGGATTCCAGTTCCTCGAGCTCCGACAGGATGCGCCGGCCGTAGGCTGCCAGGGTGAGCCCCCGCTCGGTCAGCAGCACCCCGCGGCCTCGGCGCTCCAGGACGGGGAACCCGGTCTGCTTCTCCAGCTTCTTGATCTGCTGGGAGACGGCCGACGGACTGAAGCCCATCACCTCCGACGCCGCTATGACCGAACCGTGTTGTTCAATCGCCGCCAGTGCCCGGAGCGAACCGATCTCAATCATGAAGCAAACGTACATGATTCGACGCAGAATTCAACGCTGGTGCTTCATCTATCGTTCTGCAAGAGTGGGACCGTGAACCTCCGACACTCCCTCCTTGCGGCCTTGGTCGCCGTTCTCTGGGGCCTGAACTTCGTGGCCATCGACTTCGGACTGCATGCGAACGGCCGTGAGGTTCCCCCACTGCTGTTTGTGGCCATGCGGTTCCTCCTGGTGGTCTTCCCCTGGATTTTCTTCATCAGGAAGCCCGACGTCAGCTGGAAGGCGATCATCGGCGTCGGCGTCTTTATGAGTGCGGGCCAGTTCGGCCTCCTCTACCTGGCCATGGCGCTGGGCATGCCGGCGGGCCTCGCCTCCCTTGTCCTCCAGGCGCAGGTGCTACTCACCGTCCTCCTGGCTGCCGGGTTCCTGCGGGAGCGTCCCAGCCGGAGCCAACTGACCGGCGTCGTTCTCGGCGTTGGGGGCCTGGTCGTGGTGGCCGTCGGCCGCAGTGCCGTGGCCCCGCTGCTGCCGCTCATCATCGTCCTGGGAGCCGCGCTGTCCTGGGCTGCCGGCAACGTCATTGCGCGTCAGGCCAAAGCCGCCTCCGGGCTGGGGCTGGTGGTCTGGTCCGGCGCAGTGGTGCCGCTGCCCCTCGCTGGGCTGTCGCTGCTGGTGGACGGCCCGGACGCGGTGTTCAGCACGCTGGCAGACCTCCAGGCGGCCACGATCCTAAGTGCACTGTATACGGCCATTTTCGCGTCGCTGGTGGGGTACGGAATCTGGAACCGGCTCCTGGCCAGCTACCCGTCGTCGGCCGTGGTGCCCTTTACCCTGCTGGTTCCCGTGGTGGGCATGAGCGCTGCCTGGCTGGCATTGGGGGAGGTCCCGACGCCGGCCGAACTGGCTGGCGGGCTGCTCCTCCTGGGAGGGGTGGCGACGGCTGTGCTCGCCGGTCGAGGCCGGCGGGGTCGGCGGGGTCAGCGGCGGGGCGCCGGTTTGGCACCCGTCTTGGTGCCCGGCTTGGGTGCCGGCTTGCGGACCGGGGAGGCGGACGACGACGGCCGCTTGGCTGCCGAGGCAGGCATCCGGGCAGGCATCCGGGCAGGCGCACGGAGCCCTGGCGAGCGCTGAGTGGTGGCGGCGCCCCGGGGTGCCGTGCCCCGGGTTGCCGCGCCCCGGGCTGCAGGACGCCGCGCAGCAGGCCGGCCGGCACCGGATGCGGGCCGCCGCTTGGCTGGCGAGGGCCTCCGTTTCGCAGTCCCCAGCCGCCTTCCCGCTGGCCACGCAACGCCAAGGAAGAGGACCAGGAGCGTAGCCACTGCTGAGGCGGCACC
The DNA here is from genome assembly GCF_050156205.1 of Pseudarthrobacter sp. Y6. Lineage (NCBI taxonomy): Bacteria > Bacillati > Actinomycetota > Actinomycetes > Micrococcales > Micrococcaceae > Pseudarthrobacter > Pseudarthrobacter sp. Y6. The sequence goes on from NZ_CP189574.1 coordinate 858,916, forward strand.
CCAGTAGAAATAGTTGTCCGGATCCCCGGTGGGGAGCGGTGTGCCAAAGAACGACGACTGCTCGGCGAAGGCCAGCTCCCAGGTGCTGACGAAGGCCAGGGAAAAGGCAGTGGTGAGGCTGGATCCCGCAGCGGTGGCCACCAACACAAAGTGGCGCCCGCGTACCAGGACCTCCGCGACGGCCGCCACGTAGGCCAGCGCAACCAGGCCCAGGAACGTGACCATCACGGCCTCTTCCAGGGTGATGGCGGTGAGCACCAGCATGCCCAAGGCGGCGACGGCCGCGATCACGGCGAACTTCCCGCTGTTACCCATGTGGCGCATGTGTTCAATCATCCCCGCTACTTCACGACATAGCCGCGCATGATTGCCATGATTGCTGCAACGCTTTGGTCACGGGTTCGTTCGGGGTTGTAGGTCTGCCGGTCCAGCCCCACCACAAAGCAGGCGCCAAAGATCGCCGTTTCGAGGCTGCCCCGCGAGACAGACCTGTCTGCAGGATAGACAGCAGCCACGTTCTCTATAGCCGTGCCGATGACGGCCAGGAGTTCAGATCGGAGCACAGCGAACGTGTCCCGCCATTCGCTGGGAGTCCGCCAGTTTTCGCTCACCCATAAACGGGCGAAGGACGGGTAATCGGCCATAAAATCCATGGCGTGGCCGATCATCGCCTCCATGGCCACCAGGGGATCGGCCCCGGGCTGCCCGGCCTCGCTGAGCAGACGCGCCTTCAGGATGTCCACGCCGTGCCGCAGCAGCTGCGCGATCAGATCCGATTTGCTGCCGAAGTTGTAGTAGACAGTGCCCTTGGAGACGCCCGCTGCCGCGGCGATCTCGTCCACAGTGACACCCGCTGCGCCACGCTGCCCGATCAGCTCCATGGACGCGTCGAAGAGCTTCTGCCGGGTGGCATTGGTCCGGGACGGGCGGAGTTTCTTCTCGGCCGGACCGTGCATGGCCGGATCGTGCCCTTCAGGATCAGGCGCAGGCTCAGGATCAGGCACGCCGGATCCGGGCACGGGCTGGCTCATACCGCGATCTCCGGCTTGAGCGTTTTCAGGGTCCAGTACTTGTGCTTTCGGACCGCAAACGTGGACATCGCCGCGCCCAGCAACGTGTAGCCGAGCAGCCCCAGGACAGTGGGCACGATCCCGGACAGGTCCGCGCCGTAGATGAGGTGCCGCATGCCCGTGACCACGTAGCCCATGGGCAGGATTTCGTGGACAACATGGAGAGGCTGCGGGGTGGTCTGCCAGGGGAACGTGCCGCCCGAGGACACCAGCTGTAGCACCAGCAGGATCAGCACCACCAGCTTGCCGGGTGACCCCAGCAGCGCCACGATGCCTTGGATGATGGCGCTGAATGCCATGGCCGCGGCAAGCATAAACAGCCACATCAGCACGGGATGCGCGGGGTTGAGGCCCAGTGCCAGATTCACCACGAGAGTCAGCAGGCTGGCCTGCACTACTGAGACGGCCAGGAACGGAAGCCAGCCGCCGACGGCGATTTTCCAGGCCGGGGCGTTCGACGCCAAGGCGCGTTGGGTGATGGGCCGCATCGCCTGGACCAGCATAAAGATGCCGATCCACAGGGCGAGCGTCAGGAAGAACGGTGCCAGCCCCGCGCCGTAGGAGTCAGCTTTTGCCTGCGAGACGTTGCTGACGGCAACCGGGTCAGCAATCACCTCTGAGAGGCTGCTCTTCTGCGAATCGTCGGGGTTGGGAACCTGTCCGGCTCCCTTGGCAATTTCGTCGGCCAGCGTCCGCGAGCCGTCAGCGGCGGTGCCGGCCCCCGCCTCAAGCTGCCCCGCGCCGGCGTCGAGCGTTTGCGCTCCTTCGACGAGGCGTCCGGCGCCGTCCAGCGCAGACTGCTCGCCGGTGGCCAGCGTGGCCGCCCCGGTATGGAGCTGGTCAGCGCCACCGGAGGCCTTGACAATGGCGTCCTTCAGCGCAGGGGTGGCCGTTGCCAGCTGGGCTGCGCCGACGCTCACAGCCTCGGAGCCGTCCGCCAGCTGCTGGATCTGGCCGGCGTCGGTCTGGATCCGGGCCTTCGCTGCGGCCACGGGGCTGGAGGCGGCCACAGCATCGAAGTCGGCCAGGATCTTGTCGGCCTGCACTTGGGTGATCGCTTCGGACGCGACCAGGCGGGCATTCGATTCGATCACGCGCGTCCGGAGCCCCTGGTCCGCGGCATCAAGTTGCGTGACGACGTCCTGGACCTTGGTGTTCAGCTGAGCGTTCCCCGCGGCCACCTGGGCCGCGCCGTTGGCCAGCGTCCGGGTGTCCGTGGGCAGGGTGGCGGTCTTGTCCTTCAGGACGGAGAGCCCGCTGCTGAGCTGCCCGGCACCGTCGGTCAGCTGGTTGGCGCCGTCACGTAATTTCAGCTGCCCGTTGTAGAGCTCGCCCGCTCCTGCGCTCAGCTCGCCGGTGCCCGTATGCAGCGTGACGGTCCCGTCGCGGAGGGTGGCCACGCCGTCCGCCAGTTGTCCGGCGCCGTCTGCGGCCTTGAGCATCTGGGCGTGGATGGTGCCGAAGCCGGTGAGCAACTGGGTCGCCGTCTCTTCGCCTACTTCCTTGGCCACAGTTGTGTGCACCGCCGTGGTCAGTTTGTCCACGATGGTGCTCAGCAGGTAATTGTTGGCATCGTTGGTGGTGACGTTCAGCATCGCCTGGCTGGCCGAATCGAAGCTGCCGGGTGACACCAGGTTGGTTGAGAATTCCGCGGGGATTTTCAGTGCAAATGCGTACTTGCCGCTACTGACGCCTGCATCCGCCTCGGCCGCCGTGGGGACCGACTGCCAGTTGAAGACGTTGCCCTCCACCAGGCCGTCCGCGACCTTCTTGCCCGCCTGGAGTTCGGTGCCGTCGCTGGACGTGGCACCGGTGTCTTCCACCACGAGGGCGGCGTCGATCTGGTTCAGGTTCCCGTAGGGATTCCAGTTGGCGTACAGGTACACGGCCCCGTAAAGGAGCGGCACCATGATCAGGGCCAGAATGGTCAGCTTCGGCAGCAACCCGCTGGTCATTCGCTTGAGTTCGGAACGGGCCAGCCGCAGCACGGTCACTTGGCATCCTCGGTTTCGAGTAAGAGAGCTTCTGTTTCTTCGTCTGTCAGGTCAGGTTCATCAGGCGCTTCGTCGACGTCCGGGACGGCGTTGCCGATCACCGTGGCCGGCCCCGTCCACCCTGCCGGGAGGGCAGTTACGGTGACGACGACGGCGAGCGGCCGGCCGGCGTCGTACGCCAGCGTCTCAATCCGCGGGAGCCAGTCCGCAGCGTGGGCACCGTGCCGGTCGGGGGAGTCCACCACCAGGAGGTCGGTGTGCGGGTTGGCGAGGGCGAGGGCCGTGAGCAGTTCAATGCGCCGGTCCGGCGCCAGCTGTTCCGTCCACAGGTCCGCGATGTCCTCGAAGCTGTTGACTTTGAGCCAGGGTTTGCTGAGGAGCGCGCCCCGGTAGCGGCGGGGGATCAGCGCGAGGTCCTCGGTGACAAGGTCGCGGACGCTGAGGTGCTGCTCGGGTTCGTTCACGTTGGGGGAATCCACCAGGGCGCTCGCGAGCCGGAGGGATTTGGTGCGTTCGTTGGCATCCCACGCGATCCGGCCGCCAGTGGGTTTCATGCGTCCGCTGATGGTCAGGGCCAGGGCTGTCCGCTGGTCCTGGCGTTCGGCGGTGACGAGGAGGAGTTCACCCCGGCCGACCCGAAGAGAGGTGGGCGGGAGCAAATCGTCGCGCCGGCCTTTCACAAGGAGCTGCTGTACGGAGAGCAAAAATGGCCTTTCGACGGGGTATGTCCGCCTCAAGCCTAACTGAACTGACTGGTCAGTTCAAATAGCGCCGGTGGAGTGGGCCTGGGTGAAGTGGGCCAGCGCGAACGGGCGCTTGCGGCACCTCACTACAGGCCGTACTTCTCCAGGAGCCGCAGCCACACCTCGCTGACGGTGGGAAAGGACGGCACGGCATGCCACAGCCGCTCCAGCGGGACTTCGCCCACCACGGCGATGGTGGCGGCGTGCAGCAGTTCACCCACGTCCGGGCCCGCGAAAGTGGCTCCCAGCAGGACCCGGCGGTCCTCATCCACCACCAGTTGCGCCCAGCCCTCGTAGTGTTCGGAGTGCAGGGACGAACCCGACACCTCGATGGGCAGCTCCACGGACGACACGTTGTAGCCGTCCTGCTTCGCCTGCTCCACCGTGCGCCCCACGGCGGCCAGTTCGGGATCGGTGAACACCACGCTTGGCACGGCGTACTGGTTGGCGGTCTGCGCGTACCGGCTCCAGGCCGCCGGCGCGCCGCTGAGCTCGCCCTTGGCGCGGGCCGCGATGGCGTCACCCGTAGCCCGGGCCTCGTACTTGCCCTGGTGCGTGAAAAAGTTACTGCCGGCGGCGTCGCCAACAGCGTAGAGCCAGGGATCCTCGCCCTTCTCGTCAGGGGCGCCCGGGGAGCTCTGGACACCCTGGACTAGGCCAGTGGAGTCGGTGGTCAGCTTCAGCGGCTGCCCGTCCTGGGCCTCGAAGCCCAGGCTTTCCAGTCCAAGCCCTTCAAGGGCGGGATGCCGGCCCGTTGAAACGAGGACCCGTTCGGCAGTGACAGTGGTTCGGCCGTCCAGCGTCTGGTCCTGAAGTGTCAGGGTGTAGGTGCCGTCGTCGTTTTCCCGGACACTTTCGGTGGACGTGTTGAGGCGGACCGCCACGCCGTCCGCGCGCAGACTTGCGGTCACAAGTTTGGTGGCCTCTGCAGGGAACGTGCCCAGCAGTCCGCTCCTGGCCACCAGCGTCACGTCCGAGCCCAGGCGTGCAAATGCCTGCGCCAACTCGGTGCCCGCTACGCCCCCGCCGATCACAGCCAGGCGCTCCGGCACGTCCTTGGCCGAGGTGGCTTCGCGTGTGCCCCAAACCTGCAGGTCCGCCAGCCCTTCGATGGGAGGTGTGGTGGGTGTGGAGCCGGTGGCTAGTACGACGGCGTGACGCGCTTTGAGCTCGTAAGCGTTGCCGTCCAGCCCGGCTACTTCAACGGTGCGCGGCGCGGTGATCCAGCCGTGGCCACGGATCAGCTCAATCCCGGTATCTTCCAGCCACTTCACCTGGCTGTCGTCCTGCCAGTTTGCCGTGAAATAGTCCCTGCGCTTAAGGACCGCCGCTGCATCCAGTGTCAGGGTGACGGCTTCTACTGCGCCGGGTACAGACTGTGCGCCGTGCAGGGCTGTGCCGGGGCGGAGCAGGGCTTTGGACGGCATGCAGGCCCAATACGAGCATTCGCCGCCCACCAGTTCGGCTTCAATAAGAGCAGCCGTCAGGCCGCCCTGGATCACGCGGTCGGCGACGTTTTCCCCCACGGCACCAGCACCGATCACAATGACATCGAATTCACGTTGCAGCGGTTCGGGCGTCATTCGTCCAGCCTACGCCCGCCTCGCGGGAGGCGGGGAGCGCCGGCGTCGTCAATCAGGTGACGACAGAACTGCGTAACTTTTGACCGAGCAGGGCCGGCTCACCCGCGCGAGTCCAAGGGCGGTGCGGGGTTTGCTACCAAAAGTGACGCATTTCCGTCGGGAAGCCGCGGGTAGCCCCGGCTGTCCATATGGCTGAGGCCGGCGGCAGGCAAGTGCCTTGGCTTAAAGACAAAAAAGGCCCGCATCGGCGAACCGATACGGGCCTTATCTCTGTGCGCCCAGAGGGATTCGAACCCCCGGCCTTCTGTTCCGTAGACAGACGCTCTATCCAGCTGAGCTATGGGCGCATCTTGTGTTTCGCGGAGTTTCTCGCTCCCCGAACCTCGAATTACTTTACGCGAGGGTGGCCCGGAGTTCCAAATCGAGGAGCATGTAATCTAGCCGACTAGACCGGTCTAGGTGACCTTCGTCACATAATTTCAGCAATTTATGCGCGGTTTCCTTGAATTTGCGCGGTTTTCGGCTCAAACGCTCACGAACGTGCACGGCTGGTCCGGCTTGGGTCCCTTGGGCGGCCAATAGCATTTAGGACACACCACTGACCCCGAGGAAGGGAACCGCAATGGGCGATCTCGCACGACTGCCGCTGCTTGAGAAAGCACCCACTACACATGCTGGCCTGCTGGCATGGGTCGAAGAGGTTGCAGAACTTACTCAGCCGGACAGCATCCAATGGGTTGACGGTACCGAAGAGGAAAACACGCGCCTCACCGACGAACTTGTCGCAGCAGGAACGCTGACGCGCCTGAACCAGGAGCTCTTCCCCAACTCTTTCGCGGCATTCTCTGATCCCGCGGACGTAGCCCGCGTGGAAGAACAGACCTTCATCTGCTCCGAGAAGGAGCACGACGCCGGCTTCACCAATAACTGGATGGCCCCGGCCGAGATGAAGCAGAAGCTGCGCGGACTGTTCGCCGGCTCCATGCGCGGCCGCACTATGTACGTGATCCCGTTCGTTATGGGCCACCTGGATGCCGAAGATCCCAAGTTCGGCGTCGAGATCACCGACAGCGCCTACGTTGTTGCCTCGATGCGCATCATGGCCCGCATCGGCACCGACGTGCTGAACCGCATCACCGAGACCAACGCGTTCTTCGTCCCGGCCCTGCACTCCCTGGGTGCGCCGCTCGAAGCCGGCCAGGCCGACGTGCCGTGGCCGTGCAACCCGGACAAGTGGATCGTCCACTTCCCCGAGGAGCGCTCCATCTGGTCCTACGGCTCCGGCTACGGCGGAAACGCGCTGCTGGGCAAGAAGTGCTACGCACTCCGCATCGCCTCCGTGATGGCCCGCGACGAAGGCTGGCTGGCCGAGCACATGCTCATCCTGAAGCTGACGTCCCCGGAGCAGAAGACATACTACGTCTCGGCTGCCTTCCCGTCCGCCTGCGGCAAGACCAACCTTGCGCTGCTTGATCCGACCATCGACGGCTGGAAGGTCGAAACCCTGGGTGACGACATCACCTGGATGCGCTTCGGCAAGGAAGGCGAGCTCCGCGCCGTCAACCCCGAGGCAGGCCTTTTCGGCGTGGCTCCCGGCACCGGCTGGGGCACTAACCCCAACGCCATGCGCGCCATCGCCAAGGGCAACAGCATTTTCACCAACGTGGCACTGACCGACGGCGGCGGCGTGTGGTGGGAGGGTATGACCGAGGAAGTGCCGGCGCACCTCACCGACTGGCAGGGCAACTCCTGGACGCCTGATTCGGACAAGCCCGCCGCCCACCCGAACTCCCGCTTCTGCACGCCGATCGACCAGATCGACATGCTGGCCGAGGAGTACAACAACCCGGACGGCGTGGAGCTTTCCGCGATCCTGTTCGGTGGCCGCCGCAAGACCACCATCCCTCTGGTGACCGAGGCCCGCAGCTGGTCAAACGGCATCTTCATGGGTTCCACGCTGTCCTCCGAGACCACCGCCGCGGCAGCCGGGGCAGTGGGCGTGGTTCGCCGCGACCCCATGGCCATGCTGCCGTTCATGGGCTACGACGCCGGCGACTACCTCAACCACTGGGTGAACCTGTCCGCCAAGGGCAACCCGGATCGCCTGCCCAAGATCTTCCTGGTCAACTGGTTCCGCCGCACGGCCGAGGGTGGCTTCGCCTGGCCTGGCTTCGGCGACAACGCCCGTGTCCTCAAGTGGGCCATCGAGCGCCTGGAAGGCAAGGCAGACGCCGTCGAGACGCCGATCGGTTTTGTTCCCACCGGCGAATCCATCGACCTCAAGGGCCTGGACATGACCCCCGCACAGGTCGAGGAAGCTGTCCGCGTTGACCCGGCCGAGTGGGCCACCGAGCTCGCGTCCATCGAGGAGTGGTTCGCCAACTTCGGCGATTCCCTCCCCGAGGCACTGCAGTCCGAGCTTGCCGGCCTGAAATCCCGCCTGGGGTAGGTCCCCACCGCAAAGTACGACGGCGGCCCCGCACCTTTTGCAAGAAAGGTTCGGGGCCGCCGTCGTGCTCCGCACGAAAGGACACTTCGGGCCCCTCCTGGACGCGCGAAAGAACACTTAAGCACCGGGGCTTAAGTGTCCGTTCGCACGTCTGGCCTAGGAAGCGAGCCAGATGTCCGGTCCGAAGACCTCGTAGTGGATCCTCGTGGCCGGGATCCCCGCGTTGATGGCCTCATTGCGGATGTGCTTCATAAACGGCAGCGGCCCGCAGAGATACAACGACGCGTTGGCCGGCAGGTCCACTTCGCGCAGGGACATAAAGCCGGCCTTGGTGCCTGGCTCGGGCTCCTCGAGCCACAGCTGGAGGTCGGCACCCGCTAGGCGTTCGACGTCGTCCGTCATCTGACCGCGCAGCGCCCAGCTGTCCAGCGTGCTTTCCGCATGCAGCACCAGCACTTGCCGGTCGGAGCCCGACTCGGCGAGTGACCGGAGGATCGACGCCGTCGGCGTGCAGCCGATGCCGGCCGATGCCAGGACCACCGGACCGTCGCCGTCCTTGAGGGTGATCTCGCCATACGGATTGGAAATCTCCAGGATGTCGCCAACCTCGACGGCGTTGTGCAGCACGGGGGAGACCTCGCCGCCGTCGTCGAGCTTAGTGGTGAAGCTGCGGCTCGTGCCTGCATCGCCCGAAAGTGAGTACTGCCGGACCTGGCGCAGGCCGTCCGGCAGTTGGACCTTGACGCTGACGTACTGACCCGGCAGGGCCGCCGTGACTGGGGTATCGTCAGCGGGTTCGAGGGTGAAGGTCATGGAGCCGATGCCGGCAGGGATCTTTGCGTCGACCTTCCACGGGGTCCACATCTTGCCGTTGGCCTGGGCGGCGTAGAGGCCCTTTTCGAGCTTGATGAGTGCGTCGGCCATCAGCCAGTACACCTCGGTCCAGGCTTCGGCGATCTCCGGGGTGATGACCTCGGCCAAGTCCTCCGCGATCGCCGCGAAGAGGTGTTCGTAGACCACCTGGTACTGGGGCTCAGAGATGCCGAGCGACGCGTGCCGGTGGGCGATGCGGGAAAGTACGGTTTCGGGGAGGGTGCCCGGGTTGTTGACCAGGTGCGTGGCGAAAGCGGCGATGCTTCCGGCCAGTGCCTGCTGTTGGTTGCCCGAGCGCTGGTTGGAGCGGCTGAACAGGCCATCCAACAGTTCAGGGTGGGCGGCGAACAGCCGTGCATAGAACTTGGGAGTGATGGCGCCGATCCGCGAACCGACGAGCGGCAGCGTGGCCTCAATGACGGGGCGGGATTTGTCCGAGAGCATGTGTACTCCTGCGATAGGGGACCGGGCTTTCGTCCGGTCAATGTGAATACTTACATTTGAAATGCGTATATTCGTACCTCAAGTTCTACACTTCGTAGAAGTTGGAATCAAATCGGTGCGGGATGTGGGCGCGGCGCCGGGCTACAGGCCGGGGCGCAGGCCGATCATCTGGAAGACGGGTGTCATCTGCTTCGAGCCGGGAAGGTCGGTCACAACCACTGCATCAAGTTCCCGGTAAAACGCTTCACGGGCGCGGGCCAGCGCGGCGCGGAGCCTGCATTCATGGATCAGCGGGCAGTCGCCGCCCGGAGCAACACAGTCGGCGGCGTCCGTCCGGGTGTCCAGGTCCCGCAGGACCTGGCCCACCGTTGCCCGGCGGCCAGCGGAGCTGAGCCGGGATCCGCCCGACCTGCCACGTTCCACCTCGATCAGGCCCAGGGTCCGCAGCTTGGCCATCGCCTTGCTGACGTGGTTGTACGGAGTGCCCACGGCATCGGCGATGTTCTGTGTAGTCAGGAGGGTAGCGGCTGGCGCAGCCGCCAGAACCAAAAGCGCTCGGAGGCTGACGTCTGCGAAGGCGTTGATTTTCATGGAAACCGGGGTGCGGTCTAGTCCACCCAGACGGTGGGTTCGCTGGTGTCAGCGGCGAGCTGGCCAAACTCCCATTCGTGCGTCCCGGTGTTGGCGGAGTAGGGAAGGACCGCGGCGAAAACTGATCCGTCGCGGTGTTCAGCAGCTACATGGATGGCATCTGTTTCTTCCTCGACCAAGAGGATGTCGCAGACAATCGCGGCCGCCCGGAAATCAGCCCGGTTCTGCCGGAGCAGTTCGGTGAGGTCGCTGATCATCGTGTCCGCGTCGAAGTCAGCGTCGGAGCCGTCCTGGGCATCAGCCGGTGTGACGGCCACGAGGCGGACTTCGCCGTCGTTCTCCACAACCAGTGCGAACGGCAGGAAGCCGCCGTTTCGCTCAAGCTGTTCCTGGGCTGCGCCGACGCCTGTGCCCAGCAGGTTTTCCAGGTCCGTGGCTGAGGCCTCCGGAACGGAATCCCGCCACGAAGCCACCGCAGCCGGGCCGTCTGTGGCTTCGTGGGCCACTTCCGGCTTAGCGCCTGACATTGGAGAGCACGCGGTCGCGGATGCGTTCCATCGTGGCCCGGTCCGTTGCTTCCACGTTCAGGCGGAGGAAGGGCTCCGTGTTGGACGGGCGCAGGTTGAACCAGAAGCTGCCGTCATTTGCCGTGAACGTGCTGCCGTCCATGGTGTCCACGGTGATGTCTTCGGCGGCAAAGTCGGTGCGGACGCGCTCAACGGCGCCGGCCTTGTCCTCGATTTCGGAGTTGATCTCACCGGAGGAGACATAGGGCTCATACTCGCGGCCGAGCTCGGACAGCGGTCCGTCCTGCTCGCCGAGGGCAGCGAGCACGTGCATTGCTGCGAGCATCCCGGTGTCTGCGTTCCAGAAGTCGCGGAAGTAGAAGTGGGCTGAGTGCTCGCCGCCGAACACGGCACCTTCCTCGGCCATGACTGCCTTGATGAACGAGTGGCCCACGCGCGTGCGGACGGCGCGGCCGCCGTCGTGCTCTACCAGCTCCGGCACTGCACGGGAGGTGAGCAGATTGTGGATGACGGTGGGCGTTGCCTCGCCCTGCGCCTGGGCGCGGGCGATTTCGCGGCGTGCCACCATGCCGGTGATGGCCGACGGCGACACGGGCTCGCCCTTTTCGTCGATGACAAAGCAGCGGTCGGCGTCGCCGTCGAAGGCCAGGCCGATATCGGCGCCGTGCTCAATGACGGCGGCCTGCAGGTCGCGGAGGTTTTCCGGCTCGAGGGGGTTGGCCGGGTGGTTCGGGAAGGAGCCGTCCAGCTCGAAGTACAGGGGGATGATCTCGAACGGCAGCTTGGGCAGGAGGGCATTGCCCAGCACCGCCGGCGTGGTGAGGCCGGCCATGCCGTTGCCTGCGTCCACAACTACCTTGAGCGGCCGGGATCCGGAGAGGTCCACCAGCTGGCGGAGGTACTCGGAGTAGTCCTTCAGGACGTCGTGGACGCCGATCAGGCCGCGGGCGGGGGCCGCCGGGATGGAACCTTCGTTGAGGTAGTGCTCGGCGAGGGCCTGGATCTCTTTGAGGCCTGATTCGGAGGAGATGGGCTGCGCGCCGGCCTTCGACATCTTGATGCCGTTGTATCCGGCAGGGTTGTGGCTGGCGGTGAACGTGGCGCCGGCGGCGTTGAGGGAGCCGCAGGCGAAGTAGAGCTCATCGGTGGAGATCAGGTCAAGGAGCTTGACGTCGGCGCCGCGGGTGGCTGCGCCGTCGGCGAAAGCCTTGGCGAACTCGGGGGAGGAGGGACGCATGTCGCCGCCTACCAGGATCGTCTGGCCTTCCAGTTCCAGGACATCAACGAACGCGGCGCCCACGGCTTCGACGATTTCAGCGGTGATGGATTCGCCCACGATGCCCCGGACGTCGTAGGCCTTGAAGGATGCCGAGAGGTCAAAAGTCTTTGTCTGTTCGCTAGTCACGGGTCTTATCTTACGTGGACCCGCGGACGTTCACGGTTGTCCACATACGGCGGTCCCGGCTTTATGGGTGTCGGTGGGGGCTGGGATACTGAATCAATGGTCGATACCCAGAACGCCGCCCTTCTTTCCGCTTCTCCTGACTCACCGTCCGCCACAAAAAGCCAGGCGTTGGAGGTTCTCCGCGAGCTCGTGGGGCATCCGGCGGCGGATTTCCATGACGGACAGTTTGAGGCGATTGAAGCGCTGGTCGACGGCGGCCGGCGGGCTTTGGTGGTCCAGCGCACCGGTTGGGGAAAATCGGCGGTGTACTTTGTGGCGTCCCTGCTGCTCCGACGCCGCGGGGCTGGCCCCACCCTGATCGTTTCCCCGCTGCTCGCCCTGATGCGGGACCAGGTGGCTGCAGCCGGCCGCGCCGGAGTGCGTGCAGTGGCCATTAACTCCGCGAACCAGCTGGAATGGGACACCGTCCGGGAACAGCTCGCCGCCGATGAAGTCGACGTGCTGCTGGTTTCGCCGGAACGGCTGACCAACCCGGCCTTCCGTGAAAACCAGCTGCCGGAGCTCATCCGGCGGACGGGCCTGCTGGTGATTGACGAGGCACACTGTATTTCGGACTGGGGCCACGACTTCCGTCCGGACTACCGCCGGATCGCTGACCTGATCACCCAGTTGCCGGAGTCCGTTCCTGTCCTGGCCACCACTGCCACGGCCAACTCGCGCGTGGTCCACGACATCGAGGAACAGCTGGGCGCGGGCGTCCTCACCATCCGCGGAACCCTTGGCCGGGATTCCCTGCGCCTGGGTGTTCTGACGCTGCCGAATTCCCGCGAACGGCTGGGCTGGCTCCTGACGCACCTTGCCGATCTGCCCGGCAGCGGCATCATCTACACCCTGACAGTCTCCGCCGCGGAGGACACCGCCCGGCTTCTCGCCGAAGCCGGGCACACAGTGCAGGCCTACACCGGCAGGACCGATCCCGCGGACCGGGAGCGTGCAGAGCAGATGCTCAAGGACAACCAGGTCAAGGCACTGGTGGCCACATCGGCGCTCGGCATGGGCTTCGACAAACCGGACCTTGGATTCGTCGTCCACCTTGGCGCCCCGTCCTCCCCGGTGGCGTACTACCAGCAGGTGGGCCGTGCGGGCCGTGGCGCGGCGAACGCAGATGTGCTGTTGCTGCCGGGTTCTGAAGACTGGGATATCTGGCAGTACTTCGCCACCGCTTCCATGCCTTCGGAGGAGAAAGCCACAGCGGTGCTGACGGCGTTGGCTGAGGCTGGCACTGCTGTGTCAACGGTTGCTTTGGAGGCCCGGGTTGACCTCCGCCGCACTCCGCTGGAGCTGCTGCTGAAGGTCCTGGCCGTGGATGGCGCCGTGGAGCGGGTCGGCGGCGGGTGGCGTTCCACCGGCCAGCCCTGGTTCTACGACGCCGAGCGCTACCGCCGGATCGCCGAGGCCAGGGTGGACGAGCAGGACTCCATGGTGATCTATCAGGACACCGCGGGTTGCCGCATGGAGTACATCACCTCGGTCCTCGATGACGAGACGGCGCATCCCTGCGGGCGGTGCGATAACTGCGCAGGCCGCTGGTTCCGCGCGGACATAGCCGCGGATGCGACGGCAGCGGCGGGTCAGACCCTCACCCGCGCCGGCGGTGTCCTGGAGGCACGGCTGCAGTGGCCCAGCGGCATGGACCGTCTGGGCGTTCCGGTTAAGGGCAAGATCAAGTCTGACGAAGGACTGGCGGACGGCCGCGTGCTGGCAAGACTTACTGATCTCGGCTGGGGCGGGGCGCTGCGGGAACTCTTTGCGGCTGGCGCCGCGGACCGTCCGGTGGATCCTGCCATGCTGCAGGCCTGTGTCCAGGTTCTGCGGGAATGGGCTACCGGTGACGGCCGGAACCCTGGCTGGAGCGGTGCAGGACGGCCGGCCGCGATCGTCAGCATGCCCTCCCGCAGCAAACCTGAACTGGTCCGGTCCCTTGCCCAGGGAATTTCGGACATCGGCAGGATCCCTTACCTTGGCGAGCTGGCACTGGCCCACGGCGGACCCACTGGAAGCCGTGGCGGCAACAGCGCGTACCGGCTGGCGGGCGTTTGGGACCGTGTGGTGGTGGGTCCGGAGTTGGTCGCTGCCGTGGCGTCACTTCGTGGCCAGGGCCTGATGCTGCTCGACGACCTCGTGGACAGCCGGTGGACCGTTACCGTTGCTGGACGTGCCCTGCGCCAGGCGGGGGCGGGGGCTGTTCTTCCGCTCGTGCTTGCCCAGGCCGGCTGACTCTTGGATCGCCGGTTTGGTTGACTTTCGGACCGCCAGGCCGGCTGACCTCTGCGCCGGCATGCCGGTGCAGTGACAGGCTGTCTGCCGTACTGAAGAGCATTAGGACGGCCATGGTGAGGAAGGCTCCGCGGAAGGGGCCGGCGTGATCGGCGGGGAAGGCCGCCACGCCGTCGAAAATCCGGATCAGCAGGGCCCCAACGGCGATGCCGGCGCCTGCGGCGAGCTGCACCAGGGTCGCCGACACGGAATTGGCCGATGTCAGCTGTGCGGGTGCGATGTCCGCGTACTGCACGGACGCATAGGCGGAGAAACCTATGGAGCGGAAAGCCCCGCTGCAGACCAGCAAAGCGAAGGTCAGGGCCTGCGGCGTGTCCGGAGTGAGCAGGGCGCACAGTGCGAAGGTTACGGCCGAGGCCAAGGAGCCGAAGGCCAGTATGGCCCGGAAACCGAAACGTCGGATCAGCGGCGTGGTGGCCGGCTTGATGCCGATGTTGCCGATGAACACGGCCGCCACCATGATTCCTGCGTGCAGCGGCGACCAGCCGAAGCCGGTCTGGAACATCAGGGGCAGGAGGAACGGCACCGACGAAATGGTCAGGCGGTAGACAAATCCGCCGGTTGCCATGGCCCGGAAAGTGCGGGTGGCGAAAACTGAGAGATCAAACAGCGGGTTTTTGGCCCGCCTCATCCACAACACGGCGGCCGCGAGGGCGCATACCCCTGCAGCGGCGCTCATTGCGGCCCATGGACCGTCGGGGTGTGCAGCGGCCAACTCCAGGCCCACCACCAGGGCACCCACGCCGGTGGTGGTGAGGAGCAGGCCCAACCAGTCCAGCCGGCGAGTGCTGTCTCCTGCGCTGGCTGGAACCAGACTGAGTGCGGCGATGAAGGCGGCCGCGCCCAGTGGGAGATTGATGAGGAAGATCCAGTGCCACGACAGGTAGGTGGTCAAGGCGCCGCCCACCAGCGGCGCCAGTACGGGCGCCAGCAACGCGGGCCACACCAGGAAGGCCGTGGCGCGCAGGAGCTCCGATTTGGGTGTGCCGCGCAGTACCAGGAGGGTGCCCACCGGAACCATCATGGCCCCACCGGCGCCCTGCAGGATCCGGCTCAGCGTCAGTACGGTCAGGTCAGGGCTGGCGGCGCAGGCCAATGAAGCGAGCGTGAAGAGGGCAATTGCGACGCAGAATACTTTGCGTGCCCCGACCCTTTCGGCAAGCCAGCCGCCGAGCGGGATGCCCATGGCCACGGTCATGAGGTAGGCCGTCATGGTGATGTTCACGTCGGCGGCAGGAACGTCAAAGTCGCCGGCGATGTTGGGGATGGCGGTGGTGAGGATGGTGCCGTCCAGGAACTCCATAAAGAACGTGGCAGCAACGAGTAGTGCCAGGCGGGGATTCCACGCCTGGCTTGTGCTGGTTTCCGCGCCCGGGGAATTGCTTGCTGCCATTCCACCATCCTGCCACCGCCGCCCCGCGTGCAGCCTCGTGCGTCCGCACCCCGGACCGTCAGCCCAGCCCACATGCTTGGGTTTGGAGGCGCACTGGCAGCCTGCCCAGGGAACGCAAAAGGCCCCGGTCCAGGACCGGGGCCAAACGCGGAGACGGGGGGATTTGAACCCCCGGTGGAGTTGTGCCCCACACTTCATTAGCAGTGAAGCCCATTCGGCCGCTCTGGCACGTCTCCAATGGCTATTACTAGCCCACCAAGGATACGCAGAACGGGGCACGCAGTGCAAAACGGCCACCGAACGCTTGTCTCAGCCCCAGCACACAACCTCCGGGGCGCTGTACGCCCGGCGGAAATACCTGCGCTAGGAGCGGATCAACAGGAGCGGATCATCCTGATTTCGTGCAGGTCTTCCCAATCGGCCACGCGGTCCTCGGCCCCGTCAGGAGCGAATCCCAGCCGTTCGTAAAATCCGATGGCCTTGGCATTCCCCGCGGCCACCCACAGACTGGCGGGCCCTGTGCCGAGTGAAGCCTCAAGCAGCAGCTGACGCCACATCGCTAGCCGGTCGGCCGGTTTCAGGGCAGCCAGGAAGGCGTCTGACAACAAGCCGCGGTAGGTCTGCTGCCAGCACTGGGTGTGGACTTCGGCCAGTGGAACGGCATCGGCCGGTGTGGCCCGCCGGACGTCCAGGCCGGCCGCTGCGCTCATCCGCCTGCCAGCGTTCGCCACAGGAAGTGCTGGCTGCGGGCCTGCAGCGCGGCAGCCTGCCGGTTGTCCGAAGCTCCGGCGTGGCCGCCTTCCAGCGCCTCGTGGAACCAGACATTCGGGATGCCCATCGCCTGCATCCGGGCAGCCATCTTGCGGGCCTGGACCGGTCCCACCCGGTCATCGGACGTGGCTGTCCAGATGAATGTTTCGGGGTACTCCACGCCGTCCTTGAGCAGGTGGTACGGCGAGAAGGTCTTGATGTACTCCCATTCCGCCGCCACGTCCGGGTCGCCGTATTCGGCGATCCAGGAGTGCCCGGCGGAGAGCTTGGTGTAGCGCCTCATGTCCAGCAGCGGAACGCCGCAGGAGACAGCCCCGAAAAGCTCCGGGTAACGCGTGAGCATATTGCCCACGAGCAGCCCGCCGTTGGACCCGCCCACGCAGCCCAGCCGCTCCCGGGACGTGACGCCACGGGAGACGAGGTGCTGCGCCACGGCCGCGAAGTCCTCGAAGGCTCGGTGCCGGTTTTCCTTGAGCGCGGCCCGGTGCCATGACGGCCCGTATTCGCCGCCGCCGCGGATGTTGGCCACCACGTAGACACCGCCGCGGGAGTGCGGCGCTTCGCCGGGCCCGCCGGAGGTGGCGGTCCTGCGTTCCAGCCAAGCCCTGCCGACAGTTCCGCTGTACGCAGGGGTCCGGGAAACTTCAAAGCCGCCGTAGCCGGAGAGCTGCGTGGGGTTCTGCCCGTCCAGAACGAGGTCCCGCGAGGCCACCTGGAAGTAGGGGACCCGGGTGCCGTCCGCGGACACGGCGAAGTGCTGCTGCACCTCGTACTGGTCATCATCAAAGAACGACGGCGAGGCCTTGACGGCCGCATGGCTGCTCACCACGCCAGTCGTCCCGGCAGTGCCCGCTCCGGAGCCAGCGGTCCCGGCAGAATCCCGCGTGAGGCTTCCGCGCATCAGTGTGCTGGGGGTGGTGAATCCGGTGGCGACCAGCCAGAAATCGTCGCCCGCACCGCCGTCGGCCGGTCCTTCATCTTCGTCGTCCACCGCGTAGGCGTTGACGTCGTGCAGCGGCGGGCAGGCATCCAGCAGCGACGAAGCCCAGGCACCCCCGTCGGGCGCAGCCCCGTCGGACGCATCGCCCGGAACGGAGGGATCCAGCACGCGGATCTCGGACGAGACGTCCCGCAGCAGGTTCAACAGCAGGAAATTCCGCGTCCAGCTCCAAGACTGCAGCGAAGTGTGCGCGTCCGGGGTAAAGAGCACCAAGAGATTCCGCGCTCCGGCAAGGTAGTCCTCGAACTTCGCAGCGAGCAGCGAACCGGCGGGGTACGTGGTGCCGTCCAGTGACCAGTCCTGCTGCGGCCGGAACAGGAGCCATTCGCGGTGCGCGCTGAGGTTCACGTCTGTCGGCGCGTCGATCTCGAGCCAGGCATCCCCGGAGCGGATGAATGTGCTGCGGTTGTAGAAGTCGATGTAGTCCACGGCGAACGTGCGCTCGAAGCCGGGAGTGGAATCGTGCGCCGCCACGGCCATCATGTGGTCTTCGGAGACCTCGAACAAACGCGGTGCAGCACCAAGGGCTTCGCCGCGTCGCAGGGTGACGGCCGTCCGGGCGTAGGAGGAGGCGGTCCGCGGCAGGTTCCCGGCCGTGGAGGCGACCAGCAGCGTGTCTGCGTCCAGCCACGAGACGTTCCCCTTCGCCGTCGGCAGGTCAAAGCCACGGTCGGCCGGGTCAACAAAGACGCGGGTCCCGACGTCGAACTCGCGGTAGCGGTTGGCGTCGCCGCCGTCGGGGGAGAGCGCCAGCAGCGCCAGACCGTACGGTTCTCCGGCGGCTGGGCGCAGGAACGTGGCACCGTGGAACACCCACTCCTCACCTTCGGCGGCGGCGAGGGCATCCACATCCAGCAGGACATCCCAGTCGGGGGAGTCCGTCAGGTAGCTTTCCCAAGTGGTGCGGCGCCACAACCCCTTCGGGTTCGCCTGGTCCTTCCAGAAGTTGTAGTACCACTCGCCACGCTTGCCCACCATCGCGATCCGGTCCGTGGAGTCCAACACCTCCAGGATGCTTCCTTCCAGGCCCGCGTAATCGGCGTCCTCCAGAAGGTCTTCTGTGCGCGCGTTCTGCTCCCGGACCCAGGCCAGCGGCGCTTCGCCGTAGATTTCCTCCAGCCAGACGTTCTCATCAGTGGGTTCGGAGGCGGGCGATGAACCGGGCGCTTGATCAGCTGCAGTGGTGGTCATGCGCCCCATCCAAACAACATTTTCGCGCCGCAAGCAAGTCAAGTGCCTGCGGCGCATGCCGATACTCTGGATGCCGTGGGTAAATCGAAGAGCATCCGGACAGCCATCATCGGCGCCGGACCCCGGGGAACCAGTGTGCTGGAGCGCCTGCTCGCACACGCCGCCGCCTACGCTGCTGCCCACCCCGGCCCCGCATCCCTCCATATCGACGTCATCGACCCCTATCCGGCGGGTCCGGGGCACGTGTGGCAGCCCGGCCAGTCGCGGCTGTACCTCATGAACACCCAGTCCTTCTATCCCACGGTTATTCCTGAGGACCCCCGGCTGGCGCCGCCGGTCGCGGGCACCACGTTCGACCGCTGGCGTGCCCGGCAGCAGCGTGAGCCGATGCCGGCCCTGACGCTGGACGAGCGGTCCGAACTGGCTGCCTTGGGATCGCGGGACTTCCCCAGCCGGGCGCTGTACGGCCGCTACCTGCGCTGCACGCTGGACGAGTTGACGGAAAAACTGCCCGACGGCGTCGCCGTCAGTTTCCACGAAACGACCGCCGTGTCGGTGCGCCCGTCAGGCGACGGAATACCGGGGACGCCGGGGGACGGCACAACAGAAGACGGCACCCCAGGCGAGACAACCCCAAGTACCGGAACGTTCGACGTCGGACTCGCCGGCGGCGGTTCGCTCACGGTCGATTCCGTGGTCCTGGCCTTGGGGCACCTTCCGTCCCGGTTGAACCCCGAGCAGCGGGAACTCCAGGCATCGGCCGCGCAGCTGGGCCTGAGCTACTTCCCGCCGGCGGTCCCGGCGGACGTCGACTGGGCCGCGATTCCGGCCGGCGAACCGGTCCTGGTCCGGGGCATGGGCCTGAATTTCTTCGACGCGATGGGCCAGCTCACGGAGGGCCGCGGCGGAAAGTTCATCGACGCAGGTACCCGGCTTGAGTATCAGCCTTCCGGCCAGGAGCCCCTGATCATTGCCGCCTCCCGCCGCGGCACCCCGTACCGGGCCAAGGCCGCGCTGGCCGGCTACTACCCGGCCTCGGTCACCCTGCGGTACCTGACCGAGGCCGCGCTGGGGCGGTTCGCGGCCACCGGGATCCGCCCAGGTTTCGACCACGATCTTTGGCCACTGCTGCACCGCGACACCCTCTGGGCCTACTATTCCACCCTGGTGCGCTCGCAGCCGGCGGCCGTCCCAGACGCGTCCGCGTTCCTGGCCGCCCTGGATGAGGCGTTGCGGCCGCATGCCCACAGCGCAGCCAACTGGGAGGCCGCGGTGGAGAGCGTCCTCGCCGTGCACGTCGGGCCCCGGCACCGGCTCGATCTGCTGGGTCTCGCGTCTCCCTTGGTGGGCAGGTCCTTCGGATCGCGCGCCGAACTGGATGCCGCCGTCATCGAGTACCTGCTCGATGACGCCCGCCGTTCCGCCCTCGGCGAGGAGGATCCGGTGAAGATGGCCATCGGCGCGCTGCATCGAGGCCGCGCGGTGCTGAAAACGGCAGTGGCCGACGGCGGCATCACCGATGAGTCCTGGGTGGCCGGCCTTCGTGGCTGGTTTGAGTCGTTTGTGGAGGGCCTGGCCAGCGGGCCGCCTGCGCTGCGCGCTGAACAGCTGGCTGCCCTGGCGCGCGCCGGCGTGGTCAGCTTTTTGGGGCCCGACCCCCGGTTCAGCGTGGACCGGCGGGCAGGCCGCTTTACCGCCGTCTCACCCTGGGTGAACGGTCCGCCGGTGGCGGCGAAGACCATGGTGGAGGCCCTCGCGCCGGCCAACCGGGTGTCCGTGAACGACTCACCGCTGCTGGAACAGCTCCTCGCCGACGGGATGGTGCGGCCCAGGCTGATGATGACGGCAGAAGGTGCGCCGGTGCAGGCCACGGGGCTCGACGTTGCGCCGCACCCGTACCGGCCGGTGGCGGCCAACGGCTCGGTCACCGACGGACTGTATGTGTTGGGCCTGCAGCTCTCGGCTACCCAGTGGGGCACGGCCATCGCCGCGGAAGCGCCCCAACCGGGCGGCCCCACGTATGCCAGCGGGCAGCGGACGCTCCGCGACGCCGACGAAATCGCGCAGGCGATCCTCGGACACTGAGGCCTGCCGCTGATTGACGCTTGCCGCTGACCCACATGTGCTTCTGACGCACGTGCGACGCTGATGTGACCGGGACCCAGGCAGGCCGCGTACCAACGGCACATCCCGCACGGAAATATTCGCCGGCCCTTTTGCGTGCCACGTGAGGCTGTGGGTCATGTGACTTGACGCCCGCATGCCGGCCGGCCGCCGATGGTGCCCGCCGAAGCGGTGAGTGTGTGGCGCCGTCAGTGTGAAATTCCGAAAGCCATCCGCACGAACCGCCCCGCTGCAGGTAGGGCTGCCGGGAAGGCAGCAGGCACTGCGGCCGCCGTCGCCGCAGCCCTGGCGCTCTGGCTGGTGTTGACGGGTTGCGGCGGCGCAGCGACAGCCCAGTCCGGAGGCTCCGGCGCCGAAGTGAAAACCGGCCGGTAGCTTATTGGAACCAGCCGGCCGGTATTTCTTCTAGGGAATTTACTTATGCGATGATCTTGAACATCGCTCCGGTGGGGTCAGTCAGCGAGGCGAGGCGGCCGAACGGAGAATCCTCCGGCCCATCAATGACGGTGGCCCCGAGCGACACGGCCTTCTCAATCGACGCGTCCGCATCTTCGACGTTGAAGTAGACCTGCCAATTGGACGGAACGTCGGCCGGCAGGTACCCGGAGGCGTCCATGATGCCCGCCTTGGCGGAGTCCCCGGCGCCCAGGGTGGTGTACCGGAACTCCGGTGTATCGCTCATAACGTCCGTGTCCCAGCCAAACACGTCCTGGTAGAACCTCACGGCGGCGTCGTAGTCCTTGGTGTGGAGCTCGTGCCATGCGGCGGCGCCGGGCTCGGCTACGAGCTCATACCCCTTCATTTCGCGCGGCTGCCACACACCGATTGCCGCGCCGGCGGCGTCGCCGAAGATGGCCATGTGGCCCTGTTCCGGGACATCCATGGGCGGCATGTAAACCTGGCCGCCGTTGGTCGCGACGGCGGACGCGGTGGCCTCGGCGTCATCCGAGCGGAGGTACGTGGACCAGACGTCAGGCATGCCTGCCTGGTCCTCATCCTTCTGCATCAGCCCGGCCACGGTCCTGCCGTTCTTCCGCGCGGTGGTGTAACCGCCGTACTTCTCTTCGTCTCCGGTCTCGTACTCCCAGCCGAAGAGTTCCCCGTAGAACTGCCGGGCTTTGGCGATGTCTGACGTCATGAGGTCGATCCAGCAGGGTGCGCCGGGGGTGATTTCGGGTGAAGGCATGGTGGGCCCTTTCTGTCGATGGATGGCAACAGGAACGACCCTATGTCCGGGCCCCGACAGTTTCAATGGGTCCGCCGTGGCGGCCGATGAGCCGGTTAAACGAAGAAACCCCGGTCCGCCATTAGCTGGCGGAACGGGGTTCCATTCGCGGAAGGTAAGAGATTCGAACTCTTGGTACGGGGTTACCGCACACTAGTTTTCAAGACTAGCTCCTTCGGCCGCTCGGACAACCTTCCCTAACGAGTAGTGTTTCATAGGCAGTTGGCTGCAACAAAACAGAGTCTGCCGTGCGTCCGGTGCACACTGGTTCTGGGGCACGAATCAGCTAGAAAACGGGAGTCCTCCATGAAAGCCGTCTACATTGCCGAACCCGGTGGTCCGGAAGTGCTGGAAGTCCGTCACGTGGACGCTCCAGTGCCCGGGCACGGCGAGGTGTTGATCGACGTCGTCGCGGCCGGCCTGAACCGGGCAGATGTACAGCAGCGCAGGGGCTTCTACCCGCCTCCGCCAGGCGCGTCCGAGATTCCGGGGCTGGAAGTCTCCGGGCGGATCGCCGGCTTCGGTCCCGGCGTCACCAAAGCGTTCTCCGTGGGTGACAAAGTGGTGGCGCTGCTGGCCGGCGGAGGCTACGCGGAGCAGGTTGCGGTGCCGGCGGAGCAGGTCCTGCGGATTCCCGACGGCGTTGATGTGGTCACCGCTGCGTCGCTGCCGGAAGTCGCAGCCACGGTCTACTCCAACCTGATCATGACGGCGCAGCTGCAGGCGGGCGAGACTGTCCTGATCCACGGCGCCACCGGCGGGATCGGCACCATGGCCATCCAGATGGCCAAGGCTTTCGGCGCCAAGGTGGCCACCACCGCGGGAACAGCGGAAAAGGTGGGCACAGCGAAGGCCTTCCTGGGCGCGGACATCGCCATCAATTACACCGAAGAGGACTTTCCGGAAAGCCTGCGGCGGCAGAACGGCGGCAAAGGTGCCGACGTGATCCTCGACGTCGTCGGTGCCAAGTACCTGGCGCAGAACGTTGATGCACTGGCTGACTATGGCCGGCTCGTCGTCATCGGCCTGCAGGGCGGGGCCAAGGGAGAGCTGGATCTTGGCCAGCTCCTGCGGAAACGCGCGGCAGTGGTTGCCACGGCGCTGAGGCCACGCCCGGTGGCCGAAAAGGGCGCCATCATGAACGCAGTGCGCGAATCCGTGTGGCCCCTCATTACGGACGGCCGGATCCGCCCGCTGGTGGCCAAGACGTTCCCGCTGGACCAGGCCGCGGCCGCGCACCGGTACTTCGACAGCGGCGACCATGTGGGCAAGATCCTGCTGGTTATGTAGACCGAGTAGATACTGAGTATTGCTTTGCGCGGCGGACTGGGTTAGCCTCACTCTATACGCGGTATGCACGGGCCTTGGGGGTCCGTGCATACCGACGCTGACGCCACCGCTAGGAGCATCATGTCCATCCGCCACAGCCTCCTCGCCCTGCTGCAGGACCAGCCGCGTTACGGCTACCAGCTCAGGGTTGAGTTCGAAAACCGCACGGGGTCCACGTGGCCCCTGAATATCGGGCAGGTTTACACCACGCTGGACAGGCTGGAACGCGACGGCCTGGTCAGCAATGACGGCAGTGACGGCGAAGGACACGTGGTTTACAGCATCACCGCCGCCGGCAAGGCGGAAGTGCAGAACTGGTTTGCCGCCCCCGTGGAGCGCAACAATCCGCCCCGGAACGAGCTGGCCATCAAGTTGGCGCTCGCGGTCACGCTGCCCGGCGTCGATGTGCAGTCCATCATCCAGGCCCAGCGGGTGGCGTCCATCCGGGCGCTGCAGGATTACACCAAGGCCCGCCGCGACACGGCTGCCAACCAGCGGGCGGCGGATACCGCCTGGCTGCTGGTGCTGGATTCGCTGATCTTCCAGACGGAAGCGGAGGTCCGCTGGCTGGATCTTTGCGAGGCTCGGATGCTGCAGCAGGCGCAGACCGCAGGCCAGGCCACACCACGCAAAACGTCCAACGGGGTCACTGTGGAAGAGGCTGCCCCGCTCATCGCGGATAACCGCCGATGAGCGTCCAAGGGCCGCAGCAGGTCCTGGAACTAGCCAAGGTCAGCAGGACGTTCGGTGAAGGAGCGACGGCGGTCGCCGCGTTGCGCGAGGTTGACCTCAGTATCAGCGCCGGCGAGTTCGTCGCCGTGATGGGTCCCTCAGGTTCCGGGAAATCCTCCCTCCTGGCGCTGGCCGGGGGACTTGACCGGCCGACGTCGGGCGGTGTCTTTGTGGAATCAACACCCCTGGGCGGGCTGGGACTTAACGAACTCGCCCGGTTGCGCCGCCGCGCCGTCGGCTATGTCTTCCAGGACTTCAACCTTGTCCCAACCTTGACCGCGGCCGAGAACGTGGCACTGCCGCTGGAGCTGGACGGGACGGCCACCAGGAAGGCTCAACGCCAGGCCCTGGATGCGCTGCGGCAGGTGGGCATCCCGGAACTCGCGGACCGCTTTATGGACCAGATGTCCGGCGGACAGCAGCAGCGGGTGGCCATCGCGCGGGCCATCGTGGGTGACCGCCGGCTGATCCTGGCCGACGAACCCACGGGAGCCCTGGATTCCACTACCGGCCACGGCGTGATGGAAGTGCTCCGCGGACGTGCGGATGCCGGTGCCGCCGTGATGCTGGTGACCCATGAGGCCAGGCACGCGGCGTGGGCTGACCGGGTGGTTTTCCTCCGGGACGGCCGGATCGTGGACCAGGCAGCTGCCATGCACGATCCCGCCATGCTCCTAGCGCAGGCCGGCAACTGACGTGGCACTCGCCCTCGACCCGGCGCCCGGCGGGCGCCGGCAGGCTTTCCGTGTCGCCGTGCGGATGGCCCGGCGCGATATCCGCCGTCACAAAGGGCGTTCCCTCCTGATCATTTTGCTGATCATGCTCCCCGTGGCCGGAATGGCAGGGGCGGTCACGCTGATCCAGAGCACCCAGGAGACCGCAGCCGAGAGCGTGCAGTACCAGCTGGGCACCACCCAGGCGCGGTTCCGGCCCATGCCCATGGCCAACGGGGTTATGGTCCAGGACCCCGTCGAAGAGCTTCGGATCACCACGAGCGACTGGGACACCAACCCTGGCTTCACGCCGGCTGATCCGCGGGACGCGATTCCGGCCGGCTACGACGTGCTCACAGAATCTACCCTTGACCTCACCGCCGAGTCGGGTGCGGCGGACGTACGCGTAGTGGGCCGGGCGGTGGATGCCCTGGCCCCGGCATTTGCCGGAAAATACACCCTGCTGGACGGCAGGGCCCCCGGGACTGATGCCGAGATGCTCGTCTCGCCCGGGCTGCTGGAGCGGTTCGGGCTGGGGCTGGGGGAGGAGCTGGCGACGTCGGCCGGGACGTTTGTCGCGGTGGGAACGCTCCGCGATGCGGGCTATTCGGACAGCAACTCCATCGTCTATCTCAAACCCGGCCAGGGCAGCGTGGGCGCCCCGGCTCCGCCAGTTTCCACCAGTCCAGCACCAACAGTGTCGGCCATCAAGGCCACCATGTATTACCTGGTGGGTTCCGAGCCGGTGACCTGGAGCCAGGTCCTCGAGGCCAACACCGTCGGTGTCACCGTGCTGTCCAGGTCCGTGGTGCTGAATCCGCCGCCTCAAGGCGAGCGCGGGCGGGAAGGTGCAGGGACCTCGTCGAGCGCGTCGCTGCCGCTCGCCGCCTATGCTGCCGGGGCGCTGCTGGGCGCATTGGCGCTGCTGGAGGTGGGGCTGCTGGCGGGAGCCGCATTTGCCGTGGGAGCCAAGGGGCAGGTCCGGGAGCTGGCCCTGCTGGCCGCGACGGGGGCCGAAAGCCCCACCATCCGCTCGGTGGTCATGGCGGCCGGCCTGTGGCTCGGCGGCATCGGCGTGGCAGCCGGGGCCGTTGTGGGACTCGTGGCGGCCGCCGGGGTGGTGTTCGTTGCGCGCCTGAATGGATCGGTCCGTTTCCCGGGCTTCCATCCTGATGCGCTGCTGACGGTCCTGGTGATGGTCATGGGCTACGTTGCCTGTTTGCTGGCTGCCTTGGCCCCGGCGCGGCAGGTGGCGCGCCAGGCTGTTCTGGGCGCGCTCAAATCGGGGCGGGCGCCGGCGTCGGCCGGCAAGAAGTCCACCGTGGTGGGTGCTGCCCTGCTGGGCGTGGCCGCCGCGGCCCTCGCGGCCGGCACCTGGCTCGCCGTCAGCAGCGAAGACCCGGACGTGTTCAGCTCAAGGACGCCGGTGATTGCCTGGTTCCTGCTGGGAGGCGCGGTCCTTGGCGTCACATCCATGGTTCTGCTGACCGGCAAGCTAGTGGCCCTCCTGGCCAAGCGGGCCGGACAGCTCCCGCTCGCCGCACGCATGGCGGCACGGGACTCTTCCCGCAACCGCAGCCGGACAGTTCCGGCGGTTGCCGCGGTCCTCGCGGCAGCCACCCTGGCCAGTGCCGGCATGGTGCTGGCCGCCAGCCAGCAGGCGAACGAGCAGGAAAACCACTACTGGTCCGCGTTGAAGAACCAGGCGGTCCTGCCGCTGTCCGTGGCGCAACCCCTACTGGCCGACGGAACAGTGCCGGACCCCGTGTGGATTGATCCCGCTGCGGTGGCGTCCGCATTGGATGGGGCGGTGGACACCGTCGAATGGACCAGTGTGCTGCGCACAGCCGCCATCCGGAACTGCGAAATGCGGCCGGGACTGGCTGATGCGTCGCCGGCGCAGACGCCGACGTCGAGCTGCCTGCAATATTCGCTGGCCACACCGGAGGGCAACGAGTGCCCTGTGACCGCCGGCGGGCGCGTCCTTGATCCGGAGGATTGGCGTTGCCAGGGAGCGATGCGTCCCTACGAGACGCAGGGACGCGGCGACTCGGTGGTTGTCGGAACTGCTGAGGACGTGGAAAGGCTGTTCGGAACGGCGCCGACGGCGGAAGCCCGCGACGTTCTGGCGGCCGGTGGAATGGTGGTGACCAACCCGGTGTTCGTCCGCGACGGGCATGCGTCCTTGGAGGCGCAGGACGTGCGCAAGCCCGCGCCTTTGGTCCCCGGCTCGTCCGAATTCCAGGGGTACCAGGAGACGGGGCGGACGGAAGTGGCTGCGGCGGTGCTGGAGCCGGAGGTCAATGTGCCCTACTACGGAGTAGTGTCCCCGGAAGCTGCAGCGGCGGCCGGTATGCGGGTGGATAACGGCGCCCTGCTGGTCCAACTCAGTGCCTACCCTGATGCCGCCCAGGCGGACAAGGTGTCCGCCGCCCTCGCCGGCATCTATGCGGACCGTTTCGGGTCAATGTATGTCGAGCGCGGAGCCGAGCGGGACGCATCGCTGATTCTCTGGTCCATCGTGGGACTGGGTGCGTTGATCACACTCAGCGCGGCAGGGATCACCACGGGCCTGTCCATGGCGGACTCACGGAAGGACCACGTGACGCTTGCTGGAGTGGGGGCATCCCCGCGCTTGCGGAAGGCGCTCGCAGGTTCGCAGGCACTGATGACGGCGGGTCTCGGAACTGTGTTGGGAAGTGTTGCCGGAATAGTGCCCGCCGTGCTGCTGGTGACCGCAACCGGGATGGCGCGGACCGCCGTCGTGCCCTGGCTCCAGCTCGTGGCGCTGCTGATCGCGGTGCCGCTCACCGGTGCGGCCCTGGCCTGGCTGTTTACCCGGGCGAGGCTTCCGGTGTCCCGCCGGGAGGTGGGGACCTGAGGGTCTGCCGCGGCAACTGAATTGGGCAGGGCCCGTAATTAGGTCACACAGTTGGGTCTTTTTGATTGGGCCCGGCAGGCCTACCGTGGGGCTTAGGACGCTGTCCCTCCCGGACAGCCGAAGTGCGGAGGGACCTCTTATGACAACACATGTTGCCGATTGCAGTGTTACCCGTTGCTCGTTTAATGACCATGAAGGCTGTACGGCCCACGCCATCACGGTTGGCGGGAGTAAAGACCACGCCAGCTGCGCCACGTTCATCGACACCGGGACGCACGGCGGGCTGCCCAAGGTCCTCGCAGATGTCGGAGCATGCCAGCGCTCCGAGTGCGTCCACAACGACCACCTGATGTGCAACGCCCCGGAAGTCCACGTGGGCCCCGGCGCTGACAACGCGGACTGCCTTACTTACGCACACGCGTAGCCACGGCTCCCGCTCGGGATTAGTCACGAAGGCCTCCGTCCAGGAAACCCTGAACGGGGGCTTTTGTGCGCTCGTCGACTCCCGCCTGCCGTTCACCGCAATAACGCACGGCGCGGGGACAATGCCGCTTCCTCGTTGGCGCGGCATTGGTAGGGTGCCTTTGAGCAACCCACTGAAGCACCAATTCTCAAGGAGGAGACATGGCCAGCAGGCCTGACGAACCGGTAAGTGCAGCGAAAGGAAGCGGCCCATTGACCGCCGATCCGAAGCTTCCGCCAACGGCCGTGGATGCGGCCGTCAGCGAGGCCGAAGACAAGAAATGGACCCCGGCCAAGATCGCCCTGTGGGCAGCCATCGCACTCCTCGGCGGCGTCGCCTGGTTCATGCTGGCGATCGTCCGTGGCGAAACCGTCAACGCGATCTGGTTCGTTTTTGCCTCGGTATGCACGTACCTGATCGGTTACCGCTTCTACTCCAAGGTGATCGAACGCCTCATCACCAAGCCGGATGACCGCCGCGCCACCCCGGCGGAATACAAGGCTGACGGCAAGGATTATGTCCGCACGGACCGCAACGTGCTGTTCGGCCACCATTTCGCCGCCATCGCCGGCGCCGGTCCGCTGGTCGGGCCGATCATCGCGGCCCAGATGGGCTACCTGCCCGGCACTATCTGGATCATCATCGGAGTTGTGCTCGCCGGTGCGGTCCAGGACTACCTGGTGATGTTCTTCTCCATGCGCCGTGGCGGCCGTTCCCTCGGCCAGATGGCCCGCGAAGAACTGGGCGTCATCGGCGGCACGGCTGCACTGGTCGCCACGCTGCTCATCATGGTGATCATTGTGGCGATCCTCGCGCTCGTCGTCGTGAATGCGCTGGGCGAAAGTCCGTGGGGCGTGTTCTCGGTGGGCATGACCATCCCGATTGCGCTGTTTATGGGCGTCTACCTGCGCTACATGCGGCCGGGCAAGATCATGGAAGTCTCCCTGATCGGCTTTGTGCTGCTGATGGCCGCCATCATCGGCGGCGGCCTGGTGGCGGACACCGAATGGGGCTCCGCGTTCTTCACCCTGGACAAGGTGACCCTTGCCTGGGGCCTCATTGTCTACGGTTTCATTGCCGCGATCCTTCCGGTCTGGCTGCTCCTGGCTCCCCGGGACTACCTCTCCACGTTTATGAAGATCGGCGTGATCGTGATGCTCGCGCTGGCCATCATCGTGGTCCGCCCTGAGATCACCGTCCCGGCCTTCAGCGAGTTCGCCAGCCGGGACAACGGACCGGTCTTCCCCGGTGCCCTGTTCCCGTTCCTGTTTGTCACCATTGCCTGCGGGGCACTATCCGGCTTCCACGCCCTGATCTCCTCGGGCACTACCCCGAAACTGATCGAGAAGGAACGCCAGACTCGATTCATCGGCTACGGCGGCATGTTGATGGAGTCCTTTGTGGCCATTATGGCGCTGGTAGCGGCCATCTCCATTGACCGCGGGCTCTACTTCGCGATGAACGCGCCGGCGGCCCTGACCGGTGGAACGGTGGAAACCGCGGCTGCCTGGGTAAATGGCCTGGGCCTGTCCGGGGTCAACATCAGCCCGGCCCTGCTCGCCGAGACGGCAGCCAACGTGGGCGAGCACAGCATTGTCTCCCGGACCGGCGGCGCGCCCACGCTCGCCGTCGGACTCGCGCACATCATGCAGCAGTTCATCGGCGGCACCGCCCTGATGGCGTTCTGGTACCACTTCGCCATCATGTTCGAGGCGCTGTTTATCCTCACCGCAGTTGACGCCGGCACCCGAGTTGCGCGCTTTATGCTGCAGGACTCCATTGGCAACTTCGTCCCGAAGTTCAAGGAAGCCTCGTGGCGGCCGGGAGCCTGGCTGTGCACAGCCGTTATGGTGGGCGCCTGGGGTGCCGTGCTGCTCATGGGCGTCACTGATCCGCTGGGCGGCATCAACACGCTGTTCCCGCTCTTCGGTATCGCCAACCAGCTGCTGGCCGCGATCGCGCTGTCAGTGTGCCTTGCCATCGTCGCCAAGCGGGGGACTTTCAAGTACCTCTGGATCGTTGCGGTGCCGCTGGCCTTCGCGGCGGTGGTGACCATCACCGCGAGTTACCAGAAGATCTTCTCCTCAACGCCCGCCGTCGGCTACTTCGCCAACAATGCAGCCTTCAGCAAGGCACTCGCGGACGGCAAGACGGAGTTCGCCTCAGCCAAGAGCGTTGCCGCCATGGAAGCCGTGGTGCGCAACACTGCGATCCAGGGCTGGCTGTCCGTCATCTTTGTGGTGCTCAGCATCATCGTCATCGCCATGGCACTCGTGGCCACCATCAAGGCCTTCCGCAACCATTCCGCGGGGAAGCCGAACGTTGACAACGAGGATGAGGCCCGCCCGTCGAAGGTCTTCGCGCCCGCCAGCCTGATCCCCACGCCCGCTGAGCGTGAGCTGCTGGCCGAGTGGAACAAGATGCCAGCCGACCTGCGGTTCGAAAGAGCAGGCAACCACAAATGAGCCCCGGTCTGGCCGCGGTCGCAACAGGGTTCCGGGGTTTCGCCCGGTACCTCGGCGGCGTGCTCGGCGCTGATGCGTACGCCAAGTACCTGGAGCACCACCACGCAGCCGGACACGGGGAGCCCCCGCTGACGGAACGCGAGTTCTGGCGGGACCGGACGGACCGCCAGGACTCCAACCCGCAGGGCCGGTGCTGCTGATGCTGACGGCCGGCCAGCCTTCATCGGCTGGCCGGCTTCATCGGCTGCGCTGTGCGTCCTCTACCGGCGGCGTCATCCATTGGTCTGTGCGTCCTCGGCTCGTGAGAGTATGAACGCATGAGCGATCCGACAGACACTCAGCCCGAAGATGTCCCCGTTGAGGGCAGGACCCTCGACAACGGCGAACCGGCCATGCCGGCGGCGGCCAGCCCGGCTGGCACCGGCGCCGGAGCTGCTGGCCCGGCCAGTACCGGCCCGGCGGCTGCAAGCACGTCACCCGGGGGCAAGACCAAAGGCAGTAACCTGCAGGACCTGGTGGACGAGCCTGCGAAAGTCATGCGGATCGGCACCATGATCCGGCAGCTCCTGGCGGAGGTTAAGTCAGCTCCGCTGGACGAAGCGGCGCGCGAACGCCTCGCCGAAATCCATGAGCGTTCCATCAAGGAGCTGGAGGACGGGTTGGCTCCGGAGCTTGTTGAAGAGCTGGAACGGATCAGCCTGCCCTTCCCGGAGAACGCCACACCGTCCGACGCCGAGCTTCGGATCGCCCAGGCGCAGCTGGTGGGGTGGCTGGAAGGCCTCTTCCACGGCATTCAGATGGCCATCGCAGCCCAGCACGCGGCACGGGAGCAGGCCGCCGCGCACATGCACCTGAGGCAGCTTCCGCCGGGCACCATGATCGCCCCTGGTGTGGTGATCGGGGAGAACGGCGAGCCTCAGAGGGCCGCCGCCGGCCAGCGTTCCGGTCCGGTGCCGTCCGGGCAGCCGGAGGACCCGGACCACGGCCCCGGCCAGTACCTCTAGGTTCCTGCGTGGGATTCTTTACTGCCGCCCGCCAAGGGCGCAAGGACGATGCTGAGCTGGGCAAGGGCCTTTGGCGCCGCGCCCACGATCGTTTCCACCGGGGCCTGGACCGCTATCACCAGGTCCTCGAAGGTGTCGAAGACGAGCAGCTTTATGCCGAACTGGTGGAAGTTGCGAACGAGCTGGCGGGGCTCCTGGAACGCGTCCGTGTTGTTTGCGTCGAGGCCCAGCGACGTTCGCCCAGCGAGGGCTTGGACATTCCTGGAGCGTTGGCCGGTGTGCACCGGTCGCTGTCGAAGGCGGGCAATTCGCTGGCCACCACTGCCGAGGCGGCGGCCATGCTGCGGCTCGCCGTCGGTCCTGTCCCGGTGGGGGCTGCATCCGTACGACGCCGCGCGGAATCAGTGTTTGAGCAGGTGGCCGACGCCGAACGCCGGCTCGCCGAGGATGCTGCCGCCGGCGGCCAGCCGGAAAGCCGTTCCGGCTAAACGTCAGGCGGCGATCCGGGCATGCCCGACGGCAACAGCGTCGATGACGGCCCACGATTCCTCGCCGAGGCAGTTCCGGCTGGCGAAGCGCTCGGCGTCCTTCAGGGAATCGAAGATTTCACTGCTGATCCGGCCGCAATCGGCGTCGAAGTACGTGACGTGAAATTCCTGTGCAAGTTGGGTTTCCATAAATCCAGTCTGCAACCGGGGTCTGACAATAACCGTTCATCAGTCCCGCGTGTTGCCCAGGCGGAGCACCCGCTCCTGCGCGAGCATGGCTGAACGCTTGGCCTTGTCTGCTGCCCGCGCCGCCTGCTTGGCCTCGGCTGCCGCCGTGCCCAGGCTTTTCCTGGCACTTTCCAGCTGCTCCTCCGCGGCCTTGAGCCGGTCGCGGAGCTCAGGTGTTTCGCGGGTCAGGTGTGCGACTTCAGCCTCCGTGTCCTCCAGCTGCCTTTGCCGGTCCGCGGCCAGCCGGGCGGACGCCTCCTCCGCTGCCTTGGCCTCGGCCAAGGCAGCGTTGGCTTTCTCCAGAGCCGAGGGGGACGCCGGCCGGGGAGTCTCCCGGACGGCCTTGAGCCGCGGCTGGTCCGCGGGTTTGCGGGTGCCGCGTTCCGCCGTCGTCCGTTCTTCCTGCCTTGGTGCGGCGGCCGGCGGCTGTTTGGGAGTGAGTTGGGGTGTGGCGCGCGGCGCCGGCACCGCGCCGGGAACAGCCACTGCCCCATCGAGATCAACCGTGTCCACGCCGTCGGCGGACAGTGCCTGGAGCAGCAGCCCGCTTTGGACAGCGGCGGTGGCACCTTCGTCGGCGGTCATCGCCTGCAGGGTCCGCTCGACGTCGGCCGCGATCGTTGCGCTGATGGTGCGCCCCCGGCGTTCGGCAACGGAGCGGGCGGTGTCGACGGCGGTCCCCAGAAGGGTGCGGCGCTCCCGCGCCAATTCCCGGAGGGCGGCGGCGTCGAGGGATGCCTGGGCAGACCGCATCCGTTGGCCGAGCTCGGCAAGCTGCGCGAGCACTCCTGGCTCATGGATGGCCAGCATGTTGACGGCCCAGGCCGCCACTGACGGTTTTGGCAAGGCCTTGACGGCGGCCGGCAGTTCTTTGCCGGAACCGACGGCGGCTTTGGCTGCGGCCGTCCGGGCGGCCACAAAATCGTCGAAGGGCAGGGCGTACAGTTCGAACGCGATAGCCGCCAGCGCCTTGTCATCCATGCACGCCATCATAGGGGGAGCGAAGGCTCCACTTCCCCACAGCCTAGACTGGCCGCATGAGAAGAGTGTGGGGGCTCATTGTCCGGCCGGCGGTTCTGATGTTGGCAGTGTGCATTCCGGTGGCGGGCTGCTCGACCGCCTGTCCAGCGATCGGTTGGGTCAATACGGTCACCGTTGAATTGGCCGGCGATGTCTCCAACGTGAGCACGTTGCAGCTGTGCGACGGCGATGCGTGCTCGGAGTTGGGCCCACGGGCAGCGCCCTCTGCGCCCCGCAGCATTGCCCCCACACTGTCGGTGGATCCCTCAGCTCCGTTTACACCGGCAGCCCAGCCGACGATGGCCCCGTTTTACGCTGAACGGGTCGACGCCGATACGTGGCGGTTCACCGTCAGTATGAGCTCCCCTGACCACGTGACCGCAAGAGTGCTGTCTTCCACAGGGGCGGTCATTGCCGAAAAGGAAGCCGAGCTGGACTGGAAACGGGTGGGCGGCTCAGCCCAATGCGGCGGGCCCGCGGAAGCGTCGCCGGTGCTGCTTACGGTGCCCTAGAACGAGGCGCCCAGCACGTCCTTCACGAGGTTCCGACTGGGGGCAACAATCATGCCGGGACCGACAGGCCAACAACCCCGATTCTTGCTCATTGAGGGGCTACTAAGAAGGTAACGGGGGCGGGTGGAATGTACCGCAGCCCAGCCCGCCCCGCGAACCACTCGCACTTCATCTTCCTTGACCCACGTGCCCACAACTGCTACCCCGACTGGAACCGCGCTGCGAACGTCACGTCGCCATCTTGCGCCGCGACGCCGGCCCGCAACCCCCGTGACAAGGCATCGCAGCACTCGTCGGCGAACTCTCCATGCGCAGTGAGGAATTCCGCACACGCTGGGCAGCACACAACGTCCGCCGCCACTACTCAGGCACCAAATTCTTTCAACCACCCCGTTGTCGGGGTCCTTGAACTGACCTACCAGGCAATGGAACTCGAAGACGACCCCGGGCACACACTGACTGTTTATCCGGCCATTCCGGGCAACCCCTCGGATGAAGCCCTCAAGCTCCTGGCCTTGTGGGCCGCGACCGAGAACATCGTCGAATCCGCTCGAGCCCAGGCCCGCGGCTAGCAGAAGCGTGCGGTCACTTCCCGGCCGCCGGCCTGGCCCCCGTTGCGCGAGACTGAAGTCACCAGGGGTTGTGCCCGCGAACTCACTCATTCAGGGTTCCGCCCCCCGGAACAATGAGGGCCTCGCTGCGCTCGGGCAGCACATGCATTTGCTCTCAATTTTTTGCGGCGGTCCTACCGTGGGCCTCGAGCGCCCGTAAGTAGATCGGCAATCGGGCGCCGTGGGTAACGTTTAGCGCTGCACGGCCGCGCCGATGAGCAGGGAAGAGACCCGGCGGATCCGGGAGCGGGCCAACGCCAATGGATACAACCCCAGCGCCCGGGGACGAATCCGCCAGAACATCCAACAGGCCTACGCCGCCGCCCACGCCTAGCGAGCTGCCCGGGCCAGCCTCAGCTCATTGAACCCAAACTGAGCCCGGGCTTAAGTGTGCGCTGTTGAATGTTCTGTATCCATCCGACGAGGGCTCAGCCGAGCGAATGCGCCAGGGGATGACTGTGACAGGTTGGGATGGCCCCGGGTGGCTAGACCCGCGAACGGCGGTCGGGTGCGAGGAAGAATGCGGCACCGCTGATGATGCAGAGTCCGCAGAAGAACCAGGCCAGTGCGGTGGTCGTGCCGCCGGCTGCGAGCAGGAGGCCGCTGGCGATCAGTGGCGCGAAACCGGCTCCGAGCGTGGTGGATACCTGGTAGGCGAGGGAGGTGCCGGTGTAGCGGACTTCGGTGGCGAACATTTCGGAGATGAACGCGCCCATGGGTCCGTACATGAGTGCCTGGACCAGCGGGTTTCCGATGATGAATCCGATGAGCATGAGCCAGATGTTTCCGTCGCTGATCAGCGCGAACATGGGCCAGATGCCGATGATGCCCGCAGCGGCGCCGGCCAGCATCACCTTGCGGCGGCCAATCCGGTCCGAGAGCGCGGCGGCCGCCGGGATCGTGAAGATGTGCAGGAAGTTGGCGATGGTCAGCATCAGGAGGGCATCTGAGCGGGAGTGGCCGGTCTGGACTGCGTAGGTCAGCGCGAAGGTCGCCAGCAGGGACTGGAGGAACAGGGGGGCGAAGCCGGCAACGATGGAGATGCCGAGTTCCTTCGGGTACCGGCGCAGCACCTGCATGATCGGCGCGCCCTTGTGGGAGGGGTCAGCCGTGGCGTTGGCGGCCTTCGCGGCCAGGAAGTCCGGTGACTCGGTGACCCGGTATCGGATGAACAGGGCCACGCCGACGAGGATGGCGGACAGGAGGAAGGGGATTCGCCATCCCCAGGCCAGGAATTCCGCCTCGGGCATGGTGGAGAAGGCGCCGAGGACAACCGTGGCGAGCACCGCGCCGGAGGGTCCGCCGCTGACGGCGATGCTGGCTCCGAAGCCACGCCCGGTCGGTTTGGAGTGTTCCATGCCCATGAGGGCGGCGCCGGCCCATTCGCCGCCCACTGCGATGCCCTGCAGGACACGGAGGGAGACCAGCAAAATCGGGGCGGCCACGCCGATCTGCGCCGAGGTGGGAAGCAGACCCATGAGCACTGAGACGCCGCCCATGATCAGCATGGTGATGAACAGCATCTGCTTTCGGCCGAGCTTGTCGCCGAAGTGGCCGAAGATGATGCCACCCAGCGGACGTGCCACGTAGCCGGCGGCCAGGGTGACATAGGACAGGACGATGCCTGCCGCCTGGGGGACGCCGCTGAAAAACAGTTGCGGGAAGACCAGCGCTGCGGCCGTGCCGTAGAGCAGGAAGTCGTAGAACTCCACGGTGGAGCCGAGGTAGCTGGAGACCAGGGCCCTGCGGCTATCCCTCCGCTGTTGGGCGGTGCGTGGAGGCGGGGCCTCGGCGGATACGGCGGGCGTCAGCTGTGACATTGAAAACTCCGTTGTTTGCGGTGGAAGGGAAAAGTAATATGCGTGCATTTAACGCACGTTCATGAATACTATTAGTAGCAAGAGTGCTGCACATCACAGGTGGTTGTCAATCCCGGCCATGCGGCTCACTAGGATGGCGTAGTGACTACAGAACAAACGACGCCCGCGTCGCGAACTGCCGGCTCGCAGACCTTGGCCCGGGGCCTGACGGCCCTGAAGGCGATCGCCGGGGCCCGCGACGGCCTCGCAATCAACGACGTCGCAGAAGTTCTGGGAGTACACCGCACCATTGCCTACCGCATTCTTAACACCCTCAGCGACGCCGGGCTGATCCGCCGCAGCGACGATAACCGCTACCGGGGAGCGGCAGGACTGCTCCAGCTCACGTCCGCCGCGCATGACGCTATTCGCGCCGCGGCCCTTCCAGTCCTGCACGACGTGGCCAACGACCTGTCATCCACCGTCTCCCTGCTCGTGAGGGAGGGCGGCGAGGCCGTTGCGCTGGCGGTAGTAGAACCCCGGGGACTCTCGTATCATGTCTCGTTCGCCCAGGGCAGCCGACACCCCCTCAACCGCGGAGCCGCCGGACTCGCCATCCAGGCAAGTCAGCCGCCCACCTCGGCGGAGTCCGATGACGTGCGCAACGCCAGGACCAACGGCTATGCCATCACCTTCGGCGAAGTGGAGCCGAGCATGTACGGCCTCGCCGCACCCATCAAGGGCCCTGACGCTGACGTCGTCGGGGCATGCATAAACCTCATCACCACCCGCAAGGAAGTTGCGGAAGGAGCGGTTAAGGCAATCATTGCCGCCGCCGAGCGCATCTCCGGCCGACTGGCCTGACGGCACGATCTGCCCTAAATAGGTGGCACTGAAGCGGCGGGGAAGCGTCCGTTCCTCTTGACACCCGCACCTCCTCATGGTGTGATGTTTGTCATCAGTCGTGCAACTATAGCCTTTGAATGAGCGTTAAATGCACGAGCAGAATTGCCAAAGGAGTCTTCCATGACAGAGCGCCCCTACACCAGCGTTTGGTCCGACCTCGCCCAGGTTGAATTCAGCCAGGGCTTCATCGAGGTGGGTCCATACCGCACCCGGTACCTGCACGCCGGAGACTCCTCCAAGCCGACACTGATCGCTATGCACGGCATCACCGGGCACGCCGAGGCCTATGTCCGGAATCTGAAGGCGCTCTCGGAGCACTTCGATGTCTGGGCCATCGACTTTATCGGCCATGGCTACAGTTCCAAGCCGGAGCACCCGCTGGAGATCAGGCACTACATCGAGCAGCTGCTGGGCTTCATGGACGCCATCGGTGTCCAGAAGTCCTACCTGACGGGGGAGTCCCTGGGCGGCTGGGTCACGGCACGGTTCGCCATCGACTACCCGGAAAAAGTTGAGCGCATCCTGCTGAACACCATGGGCGGCACCATGGCCAACCCGGTGGTGATGGAGCGTCTCTTCACGCTGTCCATGGAAGCAGCGAAGGATCCGTCCTGGGAGCGTGTCAAGACCCGGCTCGAATGGCTCATGGCCGATCCCGCCATGGTCACCGACGACCTTATCCGCACCCGCCAGGCGATCTTCCAGCAGCCAGGCTGGCTCAAGGCGTGCGAGGCCAACATGGCCCTGCAGGATCCGGAAACCCGCAGGCGCAACATGCTGACGGATGAGGCGCTGGCCCAGATCAAGGCACCGGCACTGGTGCTCTGGACCACCAAGGACCCCTCCGGCCCGGTCGACGAGGGCCGCCGCATTGCCGGGCTCATCCCCAACGGCGAACTCGCCGTGATGGAGAACTGCGGCCACTGGCCCCAGTACGAGGACCCGGAAACCTTCAACCGCATCTTCCTGGACTTCATGCTCGCCCGCTGAGCACATCCGCTTCCCTTGCTACTTTCAGGCTTACACAGAACAGAGAACCACCATGGAGTTTGACACCGACGTACTGGTGATCGGCGCTGGCCCCGTCGGCCTGATGCTGACCAACCTTTTGGGCACCTACGGCCAAAACGTGACCCTGCTCGAGGCGCAGCCTGAGCTCATCGACTACCCGCGTGGTGTCGGCATCGATGACGAGTCTCTGCGTTCGGTCCAGACCGCCGGGCTCACCGGGACGGTGCTGCCGCACACCACACCCCAGCACATCATGCGCCTCGTCAACGGCAAGGGCCGGGTCCTTACCCACAACGCCCCGACCACCGACGAGTTCGGCTGGCCCCGCAAGAACGCCTTCATTCAGCCGCTGGTGGACCAGGCGATGCTGGAGGGTCTGTCCCGGCACGCCAGCGTGGATGTCAGGTTCAACCACGAAGTCCTCTCGCTGCGGGAAACCGACAACGGCGTCCTGGCCACGATTAACGTCAAAGACGCCGACGGCAAGCCCGAGCTGAAACAGATCCACGCCAAGTACGTGGTCGGCTGCGAAGGCGGCCGCTCCGCCACCCGGCTCTGGATGGGCGTCCTGTTCGAGGGCAAGTCGCCCTCCACCCGCTGGCTGGTGGTCGACGTCAACAACGATCCGCTCGGCACGCCCAACGTCTTCCTCGGCGCGGACCCGAAACGGCCCTACGTCTCGATCGGGCTGCCGCACGCTATCCGCCGCTGGGAGTTCATGCTGTTCGACGGCGAGACCGATGACATGGTGACCGACCCCGAGTTCGTGAACAGTCTCCTGGCCGACCATGTGCCGGATCCGGTCAGCCTGGACTTCATCCGCCGCCGCGTCTATACCCACCACGCCCGGATCGCCAGCTCCTTCCGCCGGGGCAAGGTCCTGATCGCCGGCGACGCCGCCCACCTCATGCCCGTCTGGATGGGCCAGGGCTGGAACTCCGGAGTCCGCGACGCCACCAACCTGGCCTGGAAGCTCGCCACCATCCTCCGCGGCCAGGCCACCGATGACCTGCTGGACACCTACGACGTCGAACGCCGGGACCACGCCAAGGCAATGATCGACCTCTCCCTCACCCTGGGCAACGTCATCAAGGTGACGAACCCCGCGATGGTGGCCTCCAGGGACGCCATCGCGGCGGGCCTGAACCTGTTCCCCCAGGTGAAGTCCTACTTCGCCGACATGAAATTCAAGCCCATGCCGCGCTACACCCGCGGCGTCGTGGTTGATCCCACCAGCCACAAGCCGGGCTCCGCCCTCGCCAAACTCACCGGCAAACTGATCCCGACGCTCACGGCGAACACCCGGGTCTCACCGGTCGGTGTCCAGTTCCCGCAACCGCGCGTCACCACCAAGACCCAGGCCGACGTCCTGCTCGATGACGTCACCGGGAAATGGTGGACCGTCCTGGTCTGGGGAAACAACCCCAGAGACGTGTTCTCCGAGGCCGATCTGCTCAAGCTCGACGAACTCGGCGCCCAGCTGGTCTGCCTGGTTCCCGAAACCCAGCGAACCTGGTGCGAGGAGCGCTACCCGGCAGAGGTCATCGTTGCCGGTGACACCACGGGCCGGCTCAAAAAATGGTTCGACGACAGGCCCACCCCGGTGGTCTTTGTCCGCCCGGACCGCTTCGTCGCCGGAGCCTGCCTGGCCCAGGACGCCCCCAAGACCCTCGCCGCCATCCGGGCAGCCATGTCGTTCAAGGAAGGAGCAAGCAATGACGCTCGCACTCGTCTGCATGTCGCATAGCCCCCTGCTGGAGGTCACCAACCCTCCGGAGGAAATCCAGAAGGACGTCGACGCCGCGTTCGCCGTCGCCCGCAAATTCGTCGAGGACTTCAACCCCGACCTCGTGGTCTCCTTCGCGCCGGACCACTACAACGGCTTCTTCTACGA
Organism: Pseudarthrobacter sp. Y6; assembly: GCF_050156205.1. Lineage (NCBI taxonomy): Bacteria > Bacillati > Actinomycetota > Actinomycetes > Micrococcales > Micrococcaceae > Pseudarthrobacter > Pseudarthrobacter sp. Y6. The sequence goes on from NZ_CP189574.1 coordinate 898,692, forward strand.
ACTGATGCCCCCGTTCTGCATCGGCTACGAGGCTGTCGGGGTCGGTGACTACGGCAGCGAGGAAGGCCCGCTGAACGTCCCCACCGACATCGCCAAGGACCTGGCACAGGCCGTCATCGACGCCGACCTTGATGCCGCGATCTCCCTCAAGATGGAGATCGACCACGGCGCGGTGCAACCGCTCGAGGTGCTGTTCGGCTCCATCGCGGCGAAACCGGTGATCCCGATCTTCGTCAACTCCGTCGCTCCGCCCTTCGCATCCATGCGCCGCGTGCGCCAGCTCGGTACCGCCGTCGGCAACTACCTGAAGACCCTGGACAAGAAGGTGCTCCTGGTCGGCTCCGGCGGCCTCTCCCACGACCCGCCCGTACCCCAGATCGCCACCGCGACCCCGGAACAGAAGGCCATGCTCCTCAACGGCCGGCACCCCACCGCTGCGGCCCGCAACGCCCGCCAACAGCGGGTCATCGACACCGCAGCAGCCTTCGCTAAGGGAGAGGCCAACATCATGGACCTGAACCCCGAATGGGACCGCGAGTTTCTGTCCATCATCGCCTCCGGTGAACTGGAAAAACTGGACACCTGGACCGCAGCGGAGATGGCCGCGACCGCCGGCAACTCCGCCCATGAGGTGCGCACCTGGGTGGCCGCCTACAACGCCCTGCGCGCCGCCGGGGAATACACCGTGACCTCGGAGTACTACCGGCCGATCCCCGAATTCATTGCCGGCTTCGGCGTGACCACTGCGGTGGTGAAGTGATGACTGCCCGGACACAGCCTTCCCGCACCGAACTCCTGGACCAGCTGGCCTCGGAACTCCTGGAAGCCACCACATCGCTAACGCCGATCCCGCCCCTGCGGGACCAACTGGACGGGATGGACGTGACGGACGCCTATTACGTCCAGACCGCACAGCTCGAACACCACGTTTCCGCCGGGCGGGTCTTGGCCGGCCGGAAGGTAGGCCTGACGTCCCTGGCCATGCAGCAGCAGCTGGGCGTTGATTCTCCCGACTTCGGGTTCTTCTTCGAGGATATGGTCCACTACGACGGGGCACGGATTGCGGCGTCGGGCTTCATTCAGCCCAAGGTCGAACCCGAGTTCGGCTTCGTCCTCAAGTCCCGGCTCAAGGGGCCGGGCGTCACGCTGGAACAGGCAGCGGCCGCCATCGGCGCCGTGTACCCGGCCATCGAAATCATCGACTCCCGGATCAGGGACTGGGATATCAAGCTCGTGGACACCATCGCGGACAACGCCTCCTGCGGCGCCATTGCCGTCGGCACCACGCCGCTTGCCATTGATCCTGCCGATCCCGCAGGGCTGCTGGACGTTGAATGCTCACTGGTCATCGACGGCCACGTTACCGGGACCGGGACCGGCGCCGACGTCATGGGGCACCCCATAGCACCGCTGGCCTGGCTCGCGAACGTCCTCGGTGAGCAGGGTGTGGCCCTCGAAGCCGGCCAGCTGGTCCTGCCCGGCTCCTTCACCAAAGCCGAGCCGGTTAGTGCCGGAAGCACCGCCGTGGCGGACTTCGGCCCGTTGGGCTCACTCACCATCCACTTCACAAACTAAGGACCCTCCCATGGCAAAGAAAACAGCCGCAATTGTCGGCTCGGGCAACATCGGCACCGACCTGATGTTCAAAATCATGCGGCGCAGCAAGAACCTTGAAGTCAAGTACATGATCGGCGTCGACCCCGCCTCTGACGGGCTGGCACGTGCCGCCCGGCTGGGCGTCACCACCTCCGCCGAGGGCGTGGACTGGCTGCTGGCCCAGGACGAACTCCCGGACTTCGTCTTCGAATGCACCTCCGCCAAGGCCCACGAGGCCAATGCGCCCAAGTACAAGGCTGCCGGCATCCACGCGATCGACCTGACCCCCGCCGCCGTCGGGCCGTATCTCTGCCCGGTAGTGAACCTGGATTCGCTGACCGATGTCCTGAACGTCAACATGATCACCTGCGCCGGCCAGGCAACCACCCCCATCGTCGCCGCAGTCTCCTCAGTGGTGCCCGTGGACTACGCGGAAATTGTTGCCTCCATCGCCTCCAAGTCCGCAGGCCCGGGAACCAGGGCAAACGTGGACGAGTTCACCGAAACCACCGCCCAGGCCCTCGAGGTCGTCGGCGGCGCCAAGCGCGGCAAAGCCATCATCATCATCAACCCGGTGGAACCGCCCATGATCATGCGCAACACGATCTACGCCGCAATTCCGGCGGAAGCCGCCGAGCCCGGCGAACTCCAAGACAAGATCCGGGTAGCCATCGACGAGGCCGTGGCCAAGATCCAGGACTACGTCCCCGGGTACTCGCTGCGCGTTGAGCCGCAGTTCGACTCCGCTCGCGAAGACTGGGACGGCAACGGCCGAGTGGGCGTCTGGGTCCAGGTCAAGGGCGCCGCAGACTACCTGCCCGAATACGCCGGCAACCTCGACATCATCACGGCCGCCGCGACCCGGACCGCAGACCTGCTGGCCGAACGCATGGACGCCGCCGTCTCTTCAACCCCCGTAGGAGCATGAACATGACCCCCGCACCCGCCACGGACAAGAACCTTAGTGTCCGGCTGACCGACACCACGCTGCGCGACGGCTCCCACGCCATGAGCCACAAATTCACCGAAGACCACGTCCGCAGTGTCGTCCGCGCCCTGGACGACGCCAAAGTGGAAGTCATCGAAGTCACCCACGGCGACGGGCTCGGCGGCTCCTCCTTCAACTACGGCTTCTCCCTGACCCCGGAACTGGACCTCGTCCGCGCCGCCGTCAACGAAGCCACAAACGCCAAAATCGCCGTCCTCATGCTCCCCGGCCTGGGCACCATCCACGACCTCAACCAGGCACACGAGGCCGGAGCGCGGGTGGCCCGCATCGCCACCCACTGCACCGAGGCCGACGTCTCCATCCAGCACTTCCAGCACGCCCGCAAGCTCGGCATGGAAACCGTCGGATTCCTCATGCTCTCGCACCGCACCACCCCGGAAAACCTTGCCAAGCAGGCACGGATCATGGCCGACGCCGGCTGCCAGTGCGTCTACGTCGTGGACTCCGCCGGCGCCCTCATCCTGGACGACGTCTCGGACCGGGTAACCGCGTTGGTCGCCGAACTCGGTGACGACGCGCAGGTGGGCTTCCACGGCCACCAGAACCTCAGCTTCGGCGTCGCGAACTCCGTCTACGCCGCACGCGCCGGTGCCAAACAGATTGACGGCACCCTGCTGGCCCTCGGCGCCGGCGCCGGCAACTCACCCACCGAAGTCCTCGCCGCCGCCTTCGAACGCTTGGGCATCCACACCGGGGTCGACGTTCACGGGGTGATGGCAGCGGCCGAAGACATCGTCAAACCCATCATCACCCGCATGCCCATCATGGACCGCGCCTCCATCATGCAGGGCTACGCCGGCGTCTACTCCTCCTTCCTCATCCACGCCGAACGCGCCGCCGAGCGCTACGGCGTACCCGCCTGGCAGATCCTCGAAGAAATCGGCAAAGCCGGCTACGTCGGGGGACAGGAAGACATGATCATCGACGTCGCAGTGCAGTTGGCCTCGGGCGCCCGGGTCGCCTGACCCCTCATGGCCGCAGAAGCCGCGGGTCTGCTTTTCTCCGAAAGGAAAGGCGCAGATCCGCGGCTTGTCAGACCCCGGATGCGGGGACAGGCAAGCCTTTGTACGTACAGTCCATACCGGAGCAGTACCTGACCTTCAAGAACGCCTGTTCCTTATCGGCAAGGACGGGATCAACGGTCCCGACATTGACCAGCTGCGAGAGGAGACCACCGCTACCGTCAACGGCGCCGGTGACTCCCACTTCGAGGATCCCGAGTTCGTGAAGGCTGCCAAGGAGATGCACGAGGCCAAGCTCCTGGCAGAGGGTGGGTTCAAAGACTCCGAGCGGGGGTCCCTGGAACAGCGGTACGAACGTGCCGAGAAGGCACTCTTTGCCCGCATGGAAGGACTCGGCCGCGAGATCGAGAACCGCGTTACCGGCGACGACAGCAGCCGGTTGAAAGATCAGGGACTGAGCAGCAGTCGGTTCTGAGAGGGGAAGAACGGCCTGACCCGCTGAGTCGTGGGTGAGGTCGTACGATCACCAGATGCGGGAGGACTCAAAGTCCTTCGGTGATGGTGGCTCGGACAGTATCCGTGCTGGCGGGGGCTGGTTGCCAATAAATAGGAGTGCTGAGTCCCCGGACCACGACTCGTACTACTGGTAAGGCCGCGACTTCGTGCCGTTCCGTCAATGTCTGAATCAGCCAAGCCCCGCATGCCCAGCGAGAAGCGGATCAGCCCGGTGAGGAACCCGCCGACGCAGGGGCCGTTCTGCCCCGACCAGGGCAGGCGGGCACCCCCGGGTGCCCGCCTGCCCTGGTCCATCCTCTTCTCTTGTGGGCGGAGTGTCAGGAGTTGGCGGCGCTTCGGTTGATATCGCCGTTGACGCCCTTGGGGAAGAACCCGCCTTCTTTTGCCGCCTTGGAGGTGAGGTAGGCGATGTTCAGGACCTGTCCGGGGCTTCGGCTGAAGGCAACGCCGTTGGCGTCGGTCGGGACGAGGTTGGCGGTCGCTTTGGTGCCGATACCCTGGTCGAGGTCCGTGGATCCGTCGAGGCTGTCCCGGGCATCAGAGATGGCCTGGGCGGGCATCTGGAGATCGAGGGCATAAAGCGTGGTGCGGATAATACCGGCGTGGTAGGCCTCGACGGCGAGGATGCCGGCCGCGGCTTCGAGATAGGTTTTGTTATCAATCAGTGGGGCGGCTCCCTTGTATGCCGTGACGCCGACGTCTTCGAAGATGAACGCGCCGAGAAGGAAGCTGGTCTCGTCGGTGAAGGGGTTGAACGTCTGGCCTGCGTTGATCAGGCCCGCCGCCATTGCGGCGGCGGTGAAGCTCGCTTCCAGGTCAATTTGCGGCCGGGAAACAGCGGCTTTTCCGAGAGCGGTGCGGAGGAATTTGACGTGGGATTCCTCGTCCGCGGCAATTTCCTTGGCGTATTTTTCGATCAGGCTGCCTGCCTTGAACGGGACCTTCGCGCCGCCGGTAACGCCGCCTTTACGGCCTTTGCCATCCGTGAGCCCGTCACTCAGGCCGCGGCCCGTGACCGCACGAAGATAGAACTCCGCTTCCAGGTATTCCAGGTTGAGTGCGAAATTAAGAATGGCCCCATCACTGGGCCCCTTACCGGAGTTGCCTGAGTCTTCTGAGTCCTTGGACGCGTAGGCCGGTGAGCTGGCGATTAGGGCCGCGGCGCCGCCGATCCCTGCGATACCGGCAGCCCGGAACAGGATGCGCCGGTCCATGGGGTCTTCCGCGCTGCGGCTCATAGCATCGGTGATGAATTTTTGGTCGAACATTGGTGTGCTCCTGTCATGAGTGCGTTTTTGAGACCATGACAATCCGGAGGGTACCCCCGACGGCTCCCCAGCCGGAAGACGCAGCGCAAAACTGCTACGTATGGGCGTGCCCATGATGATGACACTGATGGTTCGTTGTCATCCATGTCACGGATGGGTTGCCGGGAAACCTTTTCATACCCTTTGCGGAAGTCTGCCCGCAAACGCCCGGTAGGCCGGGGTGTCCGGCTCCGAGGATGCCCACCGGCCGGGGCAAACAGGATGCTCAAAGGGCCCGGTCCAGGCGTCCGCCCCGGATCTGGCGATGTCCGCCGCGGGCCGAGAGATTGATGACGTCGGCGCAGTCCTCTTCCAAGGCCCGCCAAGGGCGGGCCGTGATGTCGGCTCCGCCGACCCTGCAGGGGAACCGGGCCAGCGGCGAGAGCTACCGTGCATAGCGTCCGGTTCATGCATGTCGGTAACACTGACCCGGGCCCCGGCTCCGAGGAGGCCGCGGAGGTTTGTCCAGGCGGTCCGCCAGGCCGGCATCAGGGATCGCGGCATCCGAGGCCGCGGTTCCGCCCTGGGGCATGATCCGGGCAGCGAGAGCCTGCGGATCCATTGTGATTGCCAGCGTGGCCTCGATAGTAGTGGTCTTCCTCGTCCATTACGTGCTGGGATTCCTTTGGGAACCGGCAGCGAGTACCCTGCGTGTGTTCTTCCTGGGTCCTGGGAAGTTGCTCCGCGAGGACTCTAAACTCTTCTTGGGTGTCGTTCTCCTCGATCTTCTCGCAAATTGCCGGGTTCCGGTCGATACGGCCATGACGTTATTGGCGCCCTCATCCGCGCCGTACCCTTCCGCGAGTTCCGCATCAGCGACGGCGCCGGGGAGGTAGAACTGCGCCGCCGGATTCAGGCCAGCAGGGGCGGGGGAGCCGATACGATCGCCGACGTAGAACACGAGGCCTAGCTAGAGTGCGCTCGTCTACCCACTCCCAGCCGATAGTCCACTCTGGCCCGCCAATCACGCCGGAGATGTCAGTGAGGATCGAGTAAAGCGTCTTGTCCTCAGAGTCCTTGTAGGCACGGTCCCGCGCCACTCCATTGCTGCCCACGACTTCCACCCGGATAGGCAGGCCGCGAAGGGAACCTGTTTTGGCGTACTTCTCCACGAGCGTTTTGACGATAAGGTTCTGCGGCTCGGCGGTGAATGTCTCATCCCCGACGTAGACCCGATCGAGGTAACCCTCGGCGGTGACGAGCGACATGGCAGCGCCTTCGCCAACCTTCCGGTTGCGGCGGATCACCATGCCGCCCCACAGCGGGGCCTCGGACTCGTCCAGTGCCACAAGGAATATTGCGCCCTTGCGGGTGGCAACGCGCCAGTTTGGCGGCGCCTGATCCATTGGGAGCGTGGCCGTCTGCGATTCGTACCGCATCAACGTAGCCTTCAGCGCTCCGTCAACCCGGAGCGTCGGCAGGTCAGCGATGACGCTCCCATTGTTCGAATCCACCGAAATCCACGAGAGCGTCAACGCAACCTCCTACAGTTCGTGCTTGCCGTCAGTCTGAGTGGTTGGCGTGTTCGGCAGTGCGAGTCCCGCAGCGCCGACACCGAGAACCGCTGTTACGACGTTCACAATCAGTGGGACAGCCTCGCCCGGAACAAGCCGGAAGAACTGAAGCAGGGGGATCGCGGCCAAGACGATGCCATAGATATAGGCGCGAACCTTCGGGTCGCGGATGTTCACTTGGCAACCTCTTCCGTGTCGAGCTCGCCGAGTTTGGCCACAAGTTCGGCCTGCACTTCCGCGAGCTTCTGATCCAGCGTGTCGCGTGTGGCGACGTGCCGGTTCTCGTTGTCCGCCTGGAAGAATACCTTCAAGTCAAAGACAGCCTCAGCCAGTGCCGTCTTCGTCTCAGCGATCGACGCCAAACGACGCCGCTCCAACTCGTTCTGCAAAAACAGTTTGTCTTCAAAGCTCCACGCCATGTCGTCATCCTCCGATGATGGGATAGGGGTAATTTCGGCGGACTGTGATGCCAGCCCAAAAAGGTTCGCCGGGTTGATGCGGCCATACATGTATGAGTTCAGGACGTAGCCGTCTGGGAGTACCTCGAAGTGCAGGTGATCACCAGTGGATGCGCCAGTGTTCCCGGATAGCCCAAGGACTTGCCCCTCAGCCACGCGCTGGCCCTTAGTGACGCGGGCGCCGCCGTCCATGCAGTGGCCGTAGATCCCGATGAATGACCCGTGATCGACGACGTAGCAGTAGCCGGCGAAACCTGGGGAGATCCACCACGGGTTATCCGCGTAGGAGCCCGAGAGTTTGCCGACATGCAGGACAGTGCCCGACGTGACAGCGCGGACCGGCGTGCCCGATTTGCAGGGGTAGTCCTCGCCGGTATGCCCGTCCGGCTGGTAGTTCCCGAACTGCTCGATGATCCAATAGTCAGGGTGCCCCGGATATAGGACCGACGTGGGGTTTTGCCCGTAGAGCTGCGACGGGGCTATATCAACTGGCCGAATCATGGCGCTCCAATAGGTAGTGTTGTCCGGCATTGGCCGCCGTCCGTGTAGGTGAGCGGCTTGCGATAGAAGCGGTAGATGTCGAGCGACTTGGATTCGCTGGTCTGCTGCGCCGTCGAATTCTCGGCAGGATCCCAGGGGTTAGTCCACTCAATCGAACGGCCACCCATACCAGCCAGACCGCGGCGCATCGTCTGAGCAACACGCACCATCTTGTTCTGAACCGTGTAGATGCCCGACTCGTCAAAATTCGCACAGTTGATCGGGTTACCAAGACGCGACATAGCCGAGGACGTAACCGCCTCAATCTTGCCGTTCTCAGGAAGCCGGACGAACTGCTCGCCCGTCTTCCAGACCGAACCATCGCTTGAAGTGGCCGATATACGTTATCGACCTGCTCTTCCGACGTTGCCACAAGCTGTATCAGGGAAGTTTTGCGCGGAATACCCATCGCATCGCTGGGCTCATACTCATACACGAACCCGCAGCCGCATCCATGATCCCGACAGTCATAAACCTCGCCACCATCAGCCCAGCCACCAAACACGATCGGCCCGACGCAAGATTTCCCAATGCGGCTTTTTAACTGCCCAAATGGCACATATAGTTACCGCTATGGGAAACTACGGAACGGACATCCAGTCAGCAATGGCAGTGCAGATCAAGGCTGAGATGGCGGCGCGCGACTGGAAGCAGTCGGACCTGTCCAGGGCAACGGGCATTGTCAGCAGCACGCTCCACCGCTACCTGTCCGGCGCACGCGACATCCCGCTTCCAGTGTTCGCCGACATCGCCCAGGCTCTCGGGATGTCCATGATCGAACTGGCAACCCGCGCCCAGCGCCGGCTAGACGGAAAGAATGTCCTCTAGCCGCAAGCCGTGAATCTCAGCCAGCGCACCGGCCTCGCGGATGCTCATGGGGCGCTCGCCGCGGGTGCAGGCCGTGACATCGTCGGCATCAGCCGCCCATGCCGCGCACAGGACGCTCATCGGCGTCTCCCTTGCAAGACCCATGACGTTCTCAAACCGCTTTCCCCAACCCCTGACGTATTCGAAACCCTGCTAGTGGTAAACAGCCGGTGTCCGGCGACTTTGCGCGTGCGATTTCCGCCGCCATTCGATGGTCTATGACTAGGCAGCGAGTCAGTGGCGCGCAGCTTGCCGAGAGGATTGCGCAGTCGCAAAGTTATATCTCGAAGAGGCTCCGGGACGAGTCGCCGCTGACAGCCAACGACATCGAGGATATCTGCAATGCACTCGGCGAGGACCTGGGCAAGATGCTTCACTCGGCAGCCCGTGCCGTCGCAGCCGTTAGGAACGGATCGAGCTAATCCGAGACGCAAAAAAGACCCCCAATCCTCAGTGCGAGGATTGGGGGCCTTTTGGCTCTCGGGAACTATGCACGCTCAGTCCAAGCTATGCGTGATTATGTAGATGGGGTACAGCTACGGGTACAGTGGAGCACTTCTAAGCCAGCGAAAAACCCCCTAAAAACCGTAGTTTCTAGGGGGTTTATCCCGAGCTTCCTATCAGAATCGAACTGATGACCTTTTCATTACGAGTGAAACGCTCTACCGACTGAGCTAAGGAAGCACCGCACAAATTCTCCCGGCGTAACCGGGCGGTTCATGCAAGAGTCAACTGTAATAGAGTCCCTGCGCCCGGGTCAAAATGGGCGTCCCAAACACCTCAGCAGACGGTGTTGTCGGCGGGAACCGTTCCATCCACAAGGTACTTGTCCACGGCGTCTTCGAGGCAGCTGTTGGCCCGGCCGTAAGCGGTGTGGCCCTCTCCCTGCCAGGTCAGAAGGGAGGCGTTGCCCAGCTGTTTGCGCAGGGATGCGGCCCATTCCACGGGGGTGGCAGGGTCGCCGGTGGTTCCGACAACCACGATCGGGGCTTCGCCGGTGTATTCCACCGGGGCCGGGGTGCGTATGTTTTTGTACGGCCAGTCCAAGCAGTTGGTGCCGCCGTAGGCGAAGAAGTAGCCCAGGGTGGGGGAGGCCTGCATGAGCCGTTGCTGTTCCGCGCGCATCGCAGCAGTGTCGGAAACCATGGGGTAGTCCAGGCAATTGACGGCGGAGAAGGCGAAGGTGGAGTTGGATGTGTACTTCCCGTCGGCGCCGCGGTCCGCGCCGAGGTCCGCCAGGCGGAGCATCAGGCTCACATCGCCCGTCGTGGCGGCCTCCAGTGCCTGGGTCAGGGCCGGCCAGCTCTGGTCGTTATACAAAGGAGTGATAAGGCCACTGACAAACATCGTGGCGTTCACCAGGCGGCCGTCCTTGGCCAGGCGGGGAGTCGCCTGTACGGCATTGATGATGTCGCGGATCTGCTGGACCCCGCTGTCCACGTTCCCGCTGAGCGGACACGAGGATTCCTGCTGGCAACTGGCCACATAGGCCCTGATGGCTTTTTCGAAGGCCACGGCCTGGCCGCTGGTCAGCTCCTCGTTGCTGATGGACGGATCCAAGGCGCCATCAAGGACCATACGGCCCACATTGTCCGGGAACAGTGAGGCGTAGGTGGAACCAAGGAAAGTGCCGTAGGAGTACCCCAGGTAATTGAGCTTCGAGTCGTTGACCACGGCCCGCAGGATGTCCAGGTCCTTGGCCGCACTGACCGTGTCGACGTGGCCCAGTACCGGACCGGTCTGTGCAGCGCACTGTGCGCCGATGGCCTTGTTGTCGGCCAACGCGGCGGCAAGCCCGGCGTCGGTATCCAAGGCATACACCTTTGCCCGTGAGGCGTCCCGCTCCGCATCCGTCATGCAGGTCACGGGGGCGGAGCGCTTGACGCCCCGCGGATCAAAGCCCACCAGGTCGTAGTTGGCCCGGACAGACTGCGAGAAGTGCGTTCCGGCCGCGTCCTTGACGAAGTCGTAGCCGGACCCGCCCGGACCGCCCGGGTTGACCAGCAGGCTGCCGGTTTTCTTGCCCGTGCTGGGAGCCCGCAGCGCAGCTATCTGGATCGTGTCGCCGTCCGGCTTCGCGTAGTCGATGGGCACGGTGACCTTGGCGCACTGGAAGCCGTTTTCGCAAGGCTCCCACACGACCTCCTGGCCGTAGAAGGCATCCAATCCAGCGGGCGCGGACGCCACGATGGACGGGTCTGCCTTCGCCGTGGCGGGGGCCGCGTCCCGGGTGTCCCCGCCAAAGAGGCTGCACGAGGCCAGCGTCAGGGCCAGGATCAGGGCGCCGGCAGCCCGCAGCCCAATCACCAAGGATCGGGAGCGTGCGGGCAGGGGGCGTGCAGTCATCGAGCGGTCTCCTAGAAATTGCTAGATCAGGCTGGCTGCCATGGACTCAATGGTCAACAGCGGAGCAACGTTGGTGGTGGTAATTCGTTGGCGGGCTTTGTTGACGGCGTCCATGCGGGCGAGGGTGGTCTCCGGGGCAGACCGGGCGGCGAATTCCTCCAGCTCACCCCTGAGCTCAACGTTTACCAGCTCCACGGCGTTCCCGAGCTGGATGATCAGCACATCCCGGTAGAACGAGAGGAGGTCCGTCAGCGTCCGGTCCAGGGAGTCCGTGATGGATCGCTTGGCCCGTCGTTTCTGGTCGTCTTCAAGCTGCCTGACCTGGCTGCGCATGGTCGGCGGGAGCGTCCCTGACTCCGGGGCACCCAGGGTGGCCAGCAGCGCAGCCTTCTCGGCGGCGTCGCGCTCTTCATTGGAACTGTTGGCTTCCGCGGTGGCGATCTTCACCAGCTTGTCCGCCATCATCACCGCCGCGGTCACGCCGCGCAGACCCAGCGGGAACCTCACCGTTTCCAGCCGGCGTTCCCTCGCCTCAGGGTCCCGCGCCAGCCGGCGGGCGATCCCCACATGGCTTTGGGCCGCGCGGGCCGCGCGTTCGGCGAGCATCGGGTCCACCCCGTCGCGTTTGACCAGTAAAGCGGCGACGTCGGCGGCCGGCGGCAGCCGCAGGGCCACGGCGCGGCAGCGCGAACGGATGGTCACCAGGACGTCAGCGGGCGACGGCGCACAAAGCATCCAGATGGTCCGCGGCGTGGGTTCCTCGATGGCCTTCAGCAGCACATTGGTGGTCCGCTCGGCCATGCGGTCGGCGTCTTCCACCACAATGATCCGCCAGCGCCCGGACGACGGCCGGTTGCCCGCCTTGGATACCAGGTCACGGGCTTCATCGATGGTGATGGTGACCTTCTCGGTCCTGACGAACGTTACATCCGAATGGGTCTCGCCGAGGATGGTCAGGCAGGCGGGACACTCGCCGCAGCCGCGCCTGGCCACGTCGTCCTGGTCGCAGTTGAGGGCGGCCGCAAAGGCCTTCGCGGCGTTGGAGCGCCCGGAACCGGGCGGGCCCGTGAACAGCCAGGCATGGGTCAGTCCCTCGCCCAGCGTCGCCTGGCGGAGCTGTTCGACGACGGCGGGCTGGCCCTGAAGGTCGTCCCAGACAGTCATGCGGCGCCCCGGCCTGCAGCCGCGAGCAGGGCATCCACCCGGGTGAGGATCCGCGCGGCCAGTTCGTTGACGGGCAGGTCCGCCGGCAGGACCAGATACGTATCCGGCCGGCCGGCGGCCAGTTCGAGGAACGCCCCGCGGATTGTTGAATGGAAATCATCGGCCTCTGACTCAAGGCGGTCTTCGGCGGCGTCGCCGGCTGTGCGGCGGAGGCGGCCGGCAGCGGGATTCACGTCCAACAACACGGTGATATCGGGCTGAAGCCCCGAGGTGGCCCATTCGTTGAGGGTACGCACGGCGTCTGCACCCAGCTCGCGGCCAGCCCCCTGATAAGCCACGGAGGAATCAATGTAGCGGTCCGTCAGGACAACCTCGCCGCGTTCCAGCGCCGGGCGGATGACCTGGCTGGCATGGGCTGCGCGGGAGGCGGCAAAGATGAGCGCCTCGGTGTGGGCGTCGATGTGGCCATGGCCGTGGTCCAGGACCAGGGAACGGAGTTTTTCGCCAATGGGCGTCCCCCCGGGTTCGCGCGTCCGCAGGACCGTCAGGCCACGTGTTTCCAGGGTCTCGGCAAGCCGGGCCGCCTGGGTGGACTTGCCGGCGCCGTCGCCGCCCTCGAAGGCGATGAAAAGTCCAGGGCTGTTGGTGGTCACTGCTCAAGACTACCGACTTCGGACGCCGCCGCACGTCCAAGTACGCTTTCTCCATGAGTCTCTCGGAACAGTACGCAGCATCCCTGTCGGCCGAAACCGTGGTGGTTGCCGCCGGCCGGCCGCCGCGTGAACGGGACGAGCCCGTCAACCTGCCCATCGTGCTGTCCTCGACGTACTTCGGCACGGGAGCGCTGGGTGACGGGGACCGGGGCTACGGCCGCTATTCCAACCCCACCTGGGATCCCTTTGAGGAGGCACTGGGCCAGCTTGAAGGATCTGAACTGCCCGGCCTGCTTTACGCGTCCGGACTCGCAGCCGTCAGTTCGGCACTGTCCCTGCTGCCCGCCGGCGGCGTCCTGGTGATGCCGTCGCACAGCTACGCGGGTTCGCTGGTGATGGCCACGGAGCTGGCGCAGAAGGGCTTCCTGGAACTGCGGACTGTGGACATAGCGGACGCTGACGCAGTCAAAGCACAGCTGACGCCGCAGGGACCGGGCGCCAAAGCGGCCAGGATGCTGTGGCTGGAGAGCCCCACCAACCCGATGCTGGGCATCGCCGATATCCGCGAACTCACGGCGGCGGCCCACCAGGTGGGCGCCATTGTGGTGACGGACAATACGTTCTCCACTCCGTTGGTCCAGCAGCCGCTGAGCATGGGTTCCGACGTCGTCCTTCACTCGGTGACCAAATATCTGGCAGGGCATTCCGACGTCGTCCTCGGCGCTTTGGTAACCTCCAACCCCGACATCCGGGCAGCGCTGCTGCACCACCGGATCATCCACGGCGGCATTGCAGGGCCGTTCGAGGCATGGCTGGCACTGCGCGGGCTCCGGACCCTTGCCCTGCGTGTGGAACGGTCGCAGGCATCCGCCGCGGTCCTGGCTGAACGCCTGAGCACGCACCCCCTGATCGAAAGTATCCGGTTCCCGGGCCTGCCCACGGACCCCGGCCACGAACGGGCCAAGACCCAGATGACGGGTTTCGGTTCGATTGTGTGCGTGCAGGTCGCGCCGGTTGCCGGCCTGAGCGGCGCGGACGCCGCGGACAAACTGGTCCGCGCGCTGCAGCTCTGGCTCCCGGCGACGTCCCTGGGCGGGGTGGAATCGCTGATCGAACGGCGCCGCCGCCACACCGCTGAGCCGCAGAGCGTCCCGGACAACCTCGTGCGCCTGAGCGTCGGCATTGAGAATATTGAGGACCTCTGGGCCGATTTGAAGCAGGCGCTCGACCTGCTGGGCCGCTAGGCTTGGACGGTGGACGGTGAACTGATAATTCGGCCTGTAGAGCTGGCAGTGTTTTTTATCCTTGCCCTGGTGGCATTCGGACTTGAAGTGTGGGCTCTGCTGGACTGCGTCAGGCACAAGTCCGCCGCCTTTGAAGCGACCGGCAAACGGACCAAGACCTTCTGGCTGGCGCTGACCGGCGGTGCCACCCTGATCGGTGTCATCTCACTGTTCAGCAGCGGCGGAATCTTCGGCACGCTTGGCCTCTTTGGGCTCGCAGCCGTGGTGGCAGCGTCCATTTACCTCGCCGACGTCCGGCCAGCGGTCAAGGACGCCGGCCGCGGCGGCAGCCGCAATACGGGGCCCTACGGCGGCTGGTGATCCCCACCGGCACCCTCAGCTCGCAAGCTCGCGCAGGGAACCCTGCCGGCGTGGGCCCGCACTAGACCGACGGCGCCACAGCTTCCCAGGCCACCGTCAGTTCGCCCAGGCGCCACCGTGACGGCCCGTCCTTAACCGGCCATCCGCCGTCGAGCAGTGCCCTGCACATGGCGTGCCAGCGCTGCCTGTTGCCGAACGAGGCCAGCGGCGCCGACTCCAGCCAGGCCCGGTCCATGGCTTGCATCAACCGGTGGACAGGCTCGCCCGGAATGTTGTGGTGGATCAGTGCCTTCGGCAGCCGCTCGGCAATCTCCGACGGCAGGTCAAAGCTGCCGAACCGCACGGACATGCTCAGTGACAACGGCCGGTCGGCGTCGAGGGCAACCCACGTCACCCGCCGCCCGATCTCATCGCACGTCCCGTCGATAAAGAGCCCGCCGGGGGCGAGCCGGCCCTGGACGAGCCGCCAGATCCCCGCCACGTCAGCCTCTTCGTACTGGCGGAGGACGTTGAAGGCGCGGACCAGCACCGGCCGACCGGGCAGTGGCAACTCGAAACCGCCCACCTGGAAGCTCAGCCCCGGCCTCTCCAGCGCTTTGGCCGCCCGGACGCGCTCCGGCTCGATTTCGATTCCACACACCCGCACGTCAGGCCGGACGGCGCGGAGACGTTCAAAGAGTTCGACGGCGGTGGCCGGCGTTGCGCCGTAGCCCAGGTCAACCACGAGGGGGTCTTCGGCAGCACGCAGGCGCCAGGCCTGGGGGCCGGTGAGCCAGCGGTCCACCCGCCGCATCCGGTTGGGATTGGTGGTGCCCCGCGTGACGTTTCCGACCGGCCTGCCCGGCTTGGCGAGTCTGCCCGGCCCGCCGGGGGTCTTGCCCGAGATCTGGGCGTTTGCCACCCGTTCCGCTTTTTGCACCACCGCCCCACCATATCGGTGCGATTCCTTACGATGCCCTGCGATTCCTGACGAACTGTCGCCCCTTGTAACGCAAGGCGGGCGGCGCTGTGCCTCGGCTAGGATAAAAATCATGACTTACAAGCTGATTCTGCTGCGCCACGGCCACAGCGAATGGAACGCCAAGAACCTGTTCACCGGCTGGGTGGACGTTGACCTCAACGACCAGGGCCGCGAGGAAGCAGCACGCGGCGGCGAGCTCCTGGTTGAGAACGATCTTCTCCCGGATGTCCTCTACACCTCGCTGCTGAGGCGGGCCATCAACACGGCCAACATTTCCCTGGATAAGGCCGATCGCGGCTGGATCCCGGTCAAGCGGGACTGGCGCCTGAACGAACGCCACTACGGCGCCCTGCAGGGCAAGGACAAGGCACAGACCCTGGCCGAATACGGCGAGGAGCAGTTCATGGAATGGCGCCGGTCCTACGACACCCCGCCGCCGCCCCTGGCCGACGACTCCGAGTTCTCCCAGGCCCACGACCCCCGTTACGCGGACCTCGGCGACGCACTGCCCCGCACCGAGTGCCTCAAGGACGTCCTGGTCCGTCTGCTTCCTTACTGGGAATCGGACATCCAGGAAGACCTCAAAGCCGGCAAGACCGTCCTGGTCACCGCCCACGGCAACTCGCTGCGCGCCCTGGTCAAGCACCTGGACGGCATCAGCGACGACGCCATCGCCAGCCTGAACATCCCCACGGGCATCCCGCTGGTTTACGACCTGGACGAGGACTTCCAGCCGATCAAGCCGGGCGGCACCTACCTGGATCCGGTGGCCGCCGCAGAGGCCATCCTGGCAGTGGCCAACCAGGGCAAGAAGTAAAGCAGTAGTTAACGTACGACGGCGGGCCGGTCACCTCACGTGACTGGCCCGCCGTCGTAAGCGGTTAAGGGAGGGGCTAGAAGCCCTGCGGCTGCCATTCGCCGGTGACGAGGTACGTGACCTTGCGGGCCACGGACACGCCGTGGTCAGCGAAGCGTTCGAAGTAGCGGCTGGCGAGGGCCACATCCACGGTGGTGGCGGGGGACTCGGCCCAGTCCGGCGAGGCGATTGCCTTGAAGACGCTCAGGTGAAGATCGTCGATGGTGCTGTTGGCCTTGAGGATGTCGCGGGCCACTTCGAGGTCCCGGGATTCCAGCAGCACGATGAGCTTGTCGGCGATCAGTTGGTCCTGCTCGGCCATTTTGTTGAACGTCTCCGTCATGGACGAAGGGATCACGGTGGACGGGAAGCGCAATCGGGCCAGCTGGGCGATGTGGCGGGCCAGGTCCCCCATCCGCTCCAGGGAAGCGCTCATGCGCAGGGAGCCCACGATCATCCGCAGATCGCTGGCCACCGGCCCCTGCAGAGCCAGGATGTCGATGGCGCGCTCATCGAGGCTGGTCTGCAAAAAGTCGATGCGGGCGTCCGCGGCAATGACATCCTCCGCCAGATCAACGTCGGCAACCTGGAAGGACGTCGCGGCCTTCCCCATTGCCTCGCTGACCAACTTCGAAATCTCCACCAGCTGCTCACCCACCTGGGTCAGCTCTTCCTGAAAAACCTTACGCACGTGGGCGTCCTTTCTTTGGAACTCCGCCCCTCATGTGGCAGACGGAACTCGTGTCGCCATTCGGCACTCCAACGTATAACTCTGTCAGCGTCCGGTAAACGATTAGTCGCGTGTAGATGAACGTTAGTTGAACCGTCTCCCTTAAGGCCCATGACGCACCGTCCGGGCAGGAACCACGGCCTAAGCTGGAGCTGTGGATCCTATGCTCATCGGTGTCATCGCCGGCCTGGTCGGCCTGTCGCTCGGCACCTTTGGCGTGCTCGCCTTCAGGATCAGTGAAAAGCAGCGCAAGCTTGTGGACGTCGACATGGACGAACCCGCTCTGCCGGCTGGCGCTGCGGAAGTGCTGGCCGTCGTCGGACGGGCATTTGTAGTGGTGGACGCGGTGGACGGTGTGGTGCGCGCCAGCCCCGCAGCCTATGCGTACGGCCTGGTACGCGGCCATACGGTGGTCCACAAGGAGCTGCTGGACATGACGGCCGGTGTGCGCCGCGACGGCGTGATCCTGGAGAAAAGGCTGGAACTGCCGCGGGGTCCGCTGGGCCAGGGAACTATCATCGTGCAGGTCCGGGCAGCCATGCTCGGCGAGGAATATATCGTGCTGCTGGCTGACGACCGCACCGAAATCACCCGCACCGAAGAGATCCGAAACGACTTCGTGGCCAACGTGTCCCACGAGCTGAAGACCCCGGTGGGCGCAATTTCCCTGCTGGCCGAAGCGCTGGAGTCCTCAGCCGACGACGAACAAGCGGTTCGCCGGTTCGCCAAGCGGATGCACAAGGAATCAGGCCGGCTGGCCGCCCTGGTCCAGGACATCATTGAACTTTCGCGCCTCCAGGGTGCCAGCGTCTCCCAGGAGGGCAAGGCCGTGGACATCAACACGGTCATCACCGAAGCAGTGGACCGCTCCCAGCTCCCCGCTGAAAGCAAGAACATCCGGATCGTGGTGGGTGACCGGGTTGAAGCCACCGTCTTTGGTGACCGGGACCTGCTGGTTACAGCGCTGCGTAACCTGATCGACAACGCCATCCGCTACTCCCCGGAAAACACCAGGGTGGGCGTGGGCGTCCGGTCCAAGGAGGGGCTGATCGCCGTTTCTGTCACGGATCAGGGCGAGGGCCTGACCCCGGAGGACCAGGAGCGGGTGTTTGAGCGCTTCTACCGGGTGGATGCGGCGCGTTCGCGCCACACGGGCGGAACGGGACTGGGCCTGAGCATCGTCAAACACGTTGCCTCCAACCACGGCGGTGAAGTGACATTGTGGTCACGGCCCGGCCAGGGTTCCACTTTCACCCTGCGGCTGCCTGAGATGGAAAGCCAAAACGAACCGGATACTGCAGGTGTCAAACAACGAGCCGTACCCGAGCGTGTCAAAGAACGCGGCGTACATGAGCAAGGAGCCAGCTCTTGAGCAGGATTTTGATTGTTGAGGACGAGGAATCTTTCAGTGATCCGTTGTCCTATTTGTTGGGCAAGGAGGGGTTCGAGGTTGAAGTTGTAGACAACGGCTTGGACGCCATCACCGAATTCGACCGGAATGGGGCGGATCTGGTGCTGCTGGATCTGCAGCTCCCCGGCCTGTCAGGCACCGAGGTCTGCCGCCAGCTGAGGCAGCGCTCCAGCGTTCCGGTCATCATGTTGACGGCCAAGGACTCCGAGATAGATAAGGTGGTTGGTTTGGAGCTGGGTGCCGACGACTACGTCACCAAGCCCTACTCCTCCCGTGAGCTGGTAGCCCGCGTGCGGGCCGTGCTCCGCCGGCAGGGTGAACCTGAGGAACTGATCTCGGCCACAGTCCAGGCCGGCCCTGTCCGGATGGACATCGAGCGGCATGTGGTCAGCGTGGATGGACAGCAGGTCCTCCTGCCGCTGAAGGAATTCGAGCTGCTGGAAATGCTGCTGCGCAACTCCGGCCGCGTGCTGACCCGCGGCCAGCTGATCGACCGAGTCTGGGGCTCGGACTATGTGGGGGACACCAAGACCCTTGACGTGCACGTCAAACGGCTGCGCGGCAAGATCGAGCCCGACCCGTCCGTGCCCCGCTACCTGGTAACCGTCCGCGGCCTGGGCTACAAGTTCGAGCCGTAGGCCGCCCATCCGGTAAGGCACACAAGGCATCAAGCACACGATGCTTCAAGTGCACAAAAGGAGGGGCTCCCCGCGGGGAGCCCCTCCTTTTGTGCTTTGTTGCTGCTTAGTGGGCCGCGCCTGTGCTGGCGGCCGACGGCGACGGGCCGGGTGTGGCGGATCCTGTCGGTTCGCTGCCGGCCGGCAGGTACTCCTTGTACTCCGCGAGGGAAGCATCCAGGACAGGTATCTTCACAGACTTGCTCACGTTGGTGCCGTCTTCAGTGACCTTGACGTCCACCATCGAACCGGCGATGCCGCCGCTCGTGCTGAGGATGGCCTCATCCGTGGAGTCGTTGAGCAGCGTGTAGGAGTTGGCTTTCACCGGCACCTGCGTCTGCGAACCCTCGGCACCGTTGACCGTGAGCTTGACGTCCTGCGATGAGGAGTTGTAAACGGCGCCGAGCAGGCGGCCGGGCTTGTCTTCGCCGGCGGAGATAATCATCATGTTCCGCAGCTGCAGCGGACCCAGGTCGGCGCGGATACCGTCCGACGCCGCGTACTGGTGAGAAGTCTGCTGGGGGTTGATGTAGCCGCAGCCTGTCATCGTCGCCAGGACGAGGGCCAGGGATCCTGCCGCCAGTGCCAGTTTGCCGCCCTGGGCCCGGTTCATCGCAGTGAAACGCACGTCACGCACTCCTCGAGAGTCTTGAAACATTATTCAGCCATAGCCTAACGGCAAACCGGACCAAACGAGGATTCCGCACGGTCACATTGCCCTTGGCAGCAGGCCGCACATGCACTATTATCTGCATCCGTCAAGGGGTCGAAGGGGGTCTATTCTGCCATTTTTCCGCGTATTTCCGGGGTTCCGGGACCGGTTCAAGGCCAGTCATATGCCTGAATCGTGATAAACTGGTCTGCGGGAAAGGGGAATGTCCACATGGTATTTGAGGTCGGCGAGACAGTAGTTTACCCTCACCACGGTGCTGCAAAAATTGAAGAAATCAAGATGCGCACTGTCAAGGGCGAAGAGAAAATGTATCTCAAGCTCAAGGTGGCTCAGGGTGATCTGACCATTGAAGTTCCAGCAGAGAACGTTGACCTTGTTGGGGTCCGTGACGTAGTGGGCAAGGAAGGTCTGGAGCACGTATTCGATGTGCTGCGGGCCGAGTTCACTGAAGAACCCACCAACTGGTCGCGCAGATACAAGGCAAATCTGGAGAAGCTTGCTTCCGGTGACGTCATCAAGGTAGCAGAGGTTGTTCGCGACCTCTGGCGCCGTGATCACGATCGGGGCCTTTCCGCAGGTGAGAAGCGCATGCTGGCCAAGGCCCGGCAGATTCTGATTTCAGAACTTGCACTGGCTGAAAAGACCGATGAAGAGAAGGCGGCAAGCGTTCTCGACGAGGTCCTGGCTTCCTAAGAATTGAACCCCGGGGGGTACGCAAGTGCCTCCGGGGTTTCTTTTTGCCCTTTTACGGACCACGCGTCGGCTGCGGCAGGCGCGTGGCGTGGTGGGTTTCGGCAAGCCGGGCAGCCGGGGACGTAGGCTGGACAGCATGAACAACGGACTTCCCCGCCCCGTCACCGCCGTCGTTATAGTGGCTGCCGGTTCCGGCGAACGGCTGGGTTACGGCATGCCCAAGGCGCGCGTCCCACTGGGGAGTGACGCCATCCTCACCCATGCCCTTCGGGGCGTCGCGGCCGCCGGCGTCGCACGCCAGATCTGTGTGGCCCTGCCTCCCGGCGATATGGTCCTGCAGGAATTGTGTGCGGCCTTCGCCGAGGAACTCCGGGCGAGGCACGATGGCAACCAAGAGAACCCGCTTCCCCTGCTGACAACGGTCGACGGCGGCGCCACCCGTGCAGCGTCGGTCCGGTCAGCGCTCGCCGCCTTGCTGGACGGCACCGAAGCCGTGCTGGTCCACGACGCCGCCAGGGCGCTGACGCCCGAGTACGTCTTCCACCGCGTCGTCGATTCCCTGGCTGCCGGCGCCGTTGCAGTGATTCCGGCGGTACCGGTGGTGGATACGGTGAAGATGGTTACCCCCACGACCGGTGACGACAGCAGGATCGCCCCGGAACTCGTGACGGGGACCGCCCCGCGGGAAGAGCTCCGTTCGGTCCAGACGCCCCAAGGGTTCCGCCTGTCCACGCTGATCCAGGCCCATCAGGCGGCGGCGGGCTTTGACGAGAAGCAGGCAGCAGCGGTCACCGACGACGCCATGCTGGTGGAACTACTGGGAGTTCCTGTGCACGCTGTGCATGGCTCCACGCAGTCATTGAAAATCACCACGCCGCTGGACCTAATCATTGCCGAAGGGCTGCTGGAAGGCCCGCTGGGCATCCGCTGGGTGGAAGGCTGATCATGAGTGAAGCCAAGATGATCCTGCCGCGCACCGGTATCGGCCTGGATGTCCATGCCTACGCGTCCAATGACCTTCCCCGACCCCTCTGGCTGGGCGGGCTATTCTGGGAAGGTGAGCGTGGACTGGCGGGGCATTCGGACGGGGACCCGGTGGCCCACGCCGCCGCAGACGCCCTATTCTCGGCCGCCGGCATCGGGGACCTCGGCACGCACTTCGGCACCGACCGCCCGGAGTTCGCCGGTGCCTCCGGCGTCACGCTCCTGGCCGAGGCGGCGAGGATTGTCCGTGCTGCCGGCTTTGAGATCGGCAACGTGGCAGTGCAGTTCGTGGCTACCCGGCCCAAATTCGGCCCGCGGCGGGAAGAGTCACAACGCGTGCTGAGCGAAGCGGCGGGGGCTCCAATCAGTGTCACCGCCACCACCAGCGACGGACTGGGGTTCACCGGCAGGGGTGAGGGCATTTCCGCCGTCGCCACCGCTTTGGTCTATCCCCGGTGATTCAACCAGGCGCTGTGCAGGCCGGATAACGCGCGGGGGCAGGCACGCAGGCCTTTTCCGCTAATCTGGAGCGGTGACTCTCCGCTTCTATGACACCGCGACCGCCGAAGTCCGCGACTTCGTTCCCCTCGTCCCGGGAAAAGCGAGCCTGTACTACTGCGGAGCCACCGTGCAGGGCATGCCGCACGTGGGCCACATCCGCTCGGCGATCGCCTTTGACCAGCTCACCCGCTGGCTCGAGTACAGGGGCCTGCGGGTCACAGTGGTACGCAACGTCACGGACATCGATGACAAGATCCTCGCCAAGTCTGCCGAGTCGTTCAGCCCGGACTTCGAAGCTGGACCGGACACCGTCCGCGAGGAAGAATGGTGGGCGCTGGCCTACCGCTACGAGCAGGCGTTCCTGCAGGCCTACGACACGCTCGGCGTTGCCCGCCCCACCTATGAGCCTCGGGCAACCGGCCATATCCCCGAAATGCATGCGCTGATCCAGCAGCTGATCGACCGTGGCCACGCCTACCCGGCGCTGGACGATTCCGGCGACGTCTACTTCGACGTACGCTCCTGGGACAAGTACGGGTCACTGACGCGCCAGAACATTGACGACATGCTGGGCGCCCCGGACGCAGATCCGCGGGGCAAGAAGGACCCCCGCGACTTTGCGTTGTGGAAGGGCTCCAAAGAGGGGGAGCCGACGACGGCGAGCTGGGCCTCGCCCTGGGGCGCCGGGCGCCCGGGTTGGCACCTGGAGTGCTCCGCCATGGTCACCAAGTACCTCGGCCCCGAATTTGATATCCACGGCGGCGGACTGGACCTGCGCTTCCCGCACCACGAAAACGAGATGGCCCAGTCCCAGGCCGCAGGGCACAGTTTCGCCAACTTCTGGATGCACAACGGCATGGTGACCTACCAGGGCGAAAAAATGTCCAAGTCCATCGGCAACACCATCAGCCCTTCAGAGATGCTGGACCTCTCATCGCCGCGGGTGGTCCGCTACTACCTCGGGCAGGCTCACTACCGCTCAGTGCTGGACTACCGCCCCACGTCGCTGGAAGAGGCGGCCGCCGCCGTCGAACGCATCGACGGATTCCAGGCGAAGGCCATAGCCCGCTTCGGTACCGACTTCGGGTTTGTCGCGGGCAACTTCGGCCCGTCCACCGAGGCTGTTCAGGCCTTCTCCGCGGCCATGGATGACGACCTGAACGTGCCGCGAGCCTTGGCGGCACTGCACGAAACGGTGCGCGCCGGCAATACAGCCCTCACCGATGGAGACGATGAAGCCGGCCGGCATGCGATGAACGCTGTCATGATCATGACCACCGCACTCGGGCTCAACGCCGTTGCTGCGCCCGACGCCGGAAACGTCCGGGAACTGGCCGCCATCCACGTCCTCGTGGAAGCCCAACTCGCTGCTCGCGCGCAGGCCCGGGCCGCCAAGGACTGGGCTGCCTCCGACGCCATCCGGGACACATTGAAGGCGGCCGGCGTCGTCGTTGAGGATGGCCCAGATGGCGCTACCTGGAGCCTGCAACGGGGCTGAACCGGCGATTTTACTTGGTTCAGTAGACTGGTAAGCAGACTCAGTCAAACAATCAAGGGTGGAAATCATGGCCAACAACGGTCGTCGGTCGATCAAAGCAAAGAAGGGGCCAACCATCGGAACCGGTGGCCACGGCCGTAAGGCCCTGGAAGGCAAGGGTCCCACGCCCAAGGCGGAGGACCGCCCGTACCACAAGGCGCACAAGGGCAAGCAGCTGGCCGAACGGTCGGCCGCCAAGCGCGGCACGGGCGCGCGCAGCGCCGGCGCCTCCCGTACGGGCCCCAAGGGCCGCGCCACCGAGGAGGTCGTCACCGGCCGTAACTCCGTGGTCGAAGCACTCCGCGCCGGGATCCCGGCGAAGGCCCTGCACATCGCCATCCGGATTGAAATGGATGACCGTGTCAAGGAGTCGCTGAAGATCGCCGCCGAACGCGGCATCCCGCTGCTCGAGACCGGCAAGCCCGAACTGGACCGCATGACGGACGACGCCGTGCACCAGGGCCTGGTGCTGCAGATCCCGCCGTACGAGTACCAGGACGCCTATGACCTGGCCGAGGAAACCGTGGACCGCTGGAAGAAGGGCCACGTAGCCAATGCGCCGCTGTTTGTTGCCCTTGACGGCATCACGGACCCCCGCAACCTCGGTGCCATCATCCGCTCCGTTTCTGCCTTCAGCGGCCACGGCGTCATCGTCCCTGAGCGCCGCTCCGTGGGCGTCACGGCCTCGGCCTGGAAGACCAGCGCCGGCGCTGCCGTGCGTGTTCCGGTGGCGCGCGCCGCCAACCTGAACAGTGCCCTGAAGCAGTTCAAGAACATGGGCATCTTTGTCCTGGGACTCGACGGCGACGGCGACGTTTCGCTGCCTGACCTCACCCTGGCCACGGAGCCCGTGTGCATTGTGGTCGGTTCCGAGGGCAAGGGCCTGAGCCGCCTGGTCCGCGAAAACTGCGACCAGATCGTCTCCATCCCGATCAACTCCGCCATGGAATCGCTCAACGCGTCCATGGCCGTTGGCATCTCGCTGTACGAGATCTCCAGGCAGCGCGCCGTCAAGTAGTGCTCGGTGCGGCGAAGGCCGGACTTTTGCCGGCTGCTGCGCTCGTTCCTCCCCACAGTCTCCCTGACCTCGCAAGCTCGGAAAGGGAACCCGGACGGCGTGGGCCCAGCAACAACGCAGCCTACGCAAAAGCCCCGCCTCCGCCGCGGCTGCTGCTCCGGTGGTCGAGCCTGTCGAGACCCCTCATGCCACATCACGGCAGGAGGGGTCTCGCTTTTAGGTCAGAACTCTCGGCGGCTTGCCAGGACCCTATGATGTCGTCATAAAAGCACCAGTGCAGTTCAACAGCCGCTGGCCGCTACCATGGACATGATGGTCATGCCGCTTTTCGACACCGCTTCCACCAAGGATGCCTCTTCGGCATTTCCGCTCGGTGTCAGCGTCCCGCGCCCGGGTTCGGGAGCGGATTACGGCGTGCAGTCCAGCGCGAACGTGGCCGTGTACGCCCCGGCCGTGGAGAACCTTGAGATTGCCTACAAGGCCGCCGGTGGTGATTGGCATCTGCAGACCTTGCCCAACGTCACGCACGGCGTACACCACGGAATTGTTGAAGATTTCCCGTACGGATCGCTGTATGGGTTCCGCGCCACGTCCAAGGCCGAGACGCTGCCACTGGCGGTCCCCGTTATGGATCTGGACGACGACGGCGGGCAGCCTCTTCTGCTCGATCCTTACGGCCGGGCGGTGGACCAGCGGCAAGGGTTCCTGACGAGCGTCCGGATGGCCGGCGATTTTGACTGGGGCGACGACGAACGGCCCCGGACGCAGTGGCGGAACACCATCATCTACGAGGCCCACGTCCGCGGCCAGAGCATGCTCCACCCCGACGTCCCCGAGGAACTGCGCGGAACCTACGCCGGAATGGCCCATCCGGCCATCATCGAGCACTTCAAGAGCCTGGGCATCACCTCTGTCCAGCTGCTCCCGGTGCATTTCCACCTCGATGAGCTGCACCTGCAGAACCTCGGCCTGACCAACTACTGGGGCTACAACACGGCCGCGTTTTTCGCACCGCACGCCGCCTATGCAACGCAGGCTGCGCAGGATGCAGGACCCCACGCCGTCCAGGACGAGTTCAAGGGAATGGTCAAGCTGCTCCACGCGGCAGGACTTGAAGTGATTCTCGACGTTGTCTACAACCACACTGCCGAGGGCGGTCCGGACGGCCAGGCCATCAGCTTCCGCGGACTCGGCGAGGACACGTACTACCGCACGGATGGCCACGGGAAATACGTGGATACCACCGGCTGCGGCAACACCCTGAATTTCGGCCAGCCCCGGGTGGTCCAGCTGGTACTGGATTCCCTCCGATATTGGGTGGACGAATTCCACATCGACGGCTTCCGCTTCGACCTGGCAGTGACGCTCTGCCGGAACGCCGACAACGACTTTGATCCCCGTCACCCGTTCCTGGTGGCTGCGGCCGCCGATCCGGTGCTGTCCGACGTGAAACTCATCGCCGAGCCGTGGGACGTCGGCTACGGCGGCTGGCAGACGGGACGGTTCCCGGGCGGCTGGGTTGACTGGAACGACCACTTCCGGGACGGCGTCCGCTCCTTCTGGCTGGCCGACCGGGCGGCCATCGAGGCCGGCGGGCATGGCGGGTCCGTGGCGCGGCTGGCTGATGCCTTGTCCGGATCGGCCGGGCTTTTTGAAGCGTCAGGCCGTTCCAGGCTGGCGTCGGTCAACCTCATCACGGCACACGACGGCTTCACGCTCAACGACCTTGTGTCCTACGACCGTAAACACAACGAGGCTAACGGCGAGCAGAACCGGGACGGGCACGGGGACAACCGCAGCTTCAACCACGGCGTCGAAGGCCGGAGCGAGGACGAGAACATCGTGGCGCAGCGGGCGCAGTCCCGGCGGAACCTGATGGCGTCCCTGATGATTTCCCTTGGCGTGCCCATGATCACTGCCGGCGACGAGCTGGCACGCACGCAGCAGGGAAACAACAACGCGTACTGCCAGGACAACCCCCTGGCCTGGCTCGACTGGACCCGCACGCCGGAATCGGCAGAGATGCTCCGCAGCACCAAGCGCTACGTCAGGCTGCGCAAGGAGTTCCTGGCAAGCCAACCCCATGATTTTCCGGCTCGGGATGAGCAGTCCTATATTTACTGGTTTGATCACTCCGGACAGCCCATGTCCATGGACCAGTGGAACGATCCCCGGCACCGGGTGATGCAGCTCCTGCTCGGCTCGGACGGCGGCACCGTGGCGGGCCTCCTAGTGGTCAACGGCAGCAGCTCCGATGTGAAGATCACCCTTCCGGAACTCAAGAACGACGACGGAACGGCCCACAGGCTGTTCGAGCTCCGGCTCACAACGTCGCCGCTTCACGAGCTTCGCCAGGGCAGCCGGGTGGCGTCCGGCGAGACGGACCGCATCGAGGCGAACTCGATCAACATCTACCGCACATAGCTGCGGAGGAAAAAAATTGCGCAACCGCTCCATTGTCCTGCTGCTGACCGGGCTGCTGGCCATAGGGGTGTTCGCTTTCGGCGGCCCCGGGCTCCTTGTGACCCTAACGGGAAGTACGACGCCGGCAGCAAGTTCCAGCGCGGCCCCGTCCCCGGGGGCTCCCGTTCCCGGTCCTGCGGAGGTTCCAGCGCCGGCGGTAGTACCCGCCAACCCGTCCGGCCTGCCCGCGATCAAGGAATCCCAGCTGCCGGCCGAAGCCCGGACTACCCTCGCCACGATCCGGGCCGGCGGCCCCTACCGCTACAGCCAGGACAACAAGACGTTCGGCAACTTCGAGCGCATCCTCCCTCGGCAGGATTCAGGCTATTACCGCGAGTACACCGTGCCCACTCCGGGTGACTCCGACAGGGGAGCGCGCCGCATCGTCATTGGCTCCAAGGGCGAGAAATACTACACCCAGGACCAC
Organism: Pseudarthrobacter sp. Y6; assembly: GCF_050156205.1. Lineage (NCBI taxonomy): Bacteria > Bacillati > Actinomycetota > Actinomycetes > Micrococcales > Micrococcaceae > Pseudarthrobacter > Pseudarthrobacter sp. Y6. The sequence continues at coordinate 926,159 of NZ_CP189574.1, forward strand.
TACGACTCGTTCAAATTCATCGCAGAAGGCAGCTGAACACCCTCAATGAAAATCTACTCCGCCGATACATGGACCATCGAAGAACTGCAGGAACAGGTCACCGACGCCGGCCGCCGCAGCCTGGTGGTCCCCGCCGCCGACAGCAAGAAGGCTGTCCTGGAAACTTTCGGCGAAGTGCTCGCCTTCCCTGAGCACTACGGCGTGAACATGGACGCCCTGAACGATTCCCTACACGATTTCGCGGACAGCATCGGCCAGGACGGGGGTGCCCCGGTCACGATCCTCTGGCAGGTGGCCGCAGCGTTCCGTGGTGACCGGTCCTTCGGAATCATCTGCGAGGTCCTCCAGGATGCCGAGAGCTACGCCGGCCGTGACCTGGTGGTCACGGCCGTGCTCCTGTAGACATGACGGTCGGGGTCAGGCGTTGACGATCAGCCCCAACTCGGCTTTGGAAGCCAGAGCCTCGTGCCGGGGCAGGACGCGGACGGTGTAGCCGAACGGACCTGACCGGTCTATAAGCAGGGAACCGCTGAACAGGTGGCGTCCGTCGCCCAGGTCCTCTTTCGAGCTCAACTCCATCAAGATGACGTCTGCCAGGGTGTCGCTTTCCTCGGCGCGCCCATAGGCCACCTCCACTGAAACATCCTCCGGCGAGAGGGTGTGCAGCGCGATGTAGGCGTTCACCTGCAGGGTGTCCCCGATCTGCGGATCCTCGGAAACTCCCACGGAGTCCACATGTTCAACGTGCAGCAGAGGCCACGCTGAACGAACCTTGGCCGTCCATGCCGCCAGGACACGCGCCTGCGCGTAGGAGTCGGCAACGGCCCTGCGTCCGGCCTCGGCTGCGGGGCGGTAGAGCCGGTTGACGTAGTCGTGCAGCATGCGCTCCGCGGAAACGGCCGGGCCCAGATGGGACAGCGTGTGCTTGATCATTGACACCCAGTGTGTGGGGACTTTCTCCGTGCCCGTGGTGGACGGTCCGGCAGCACCTGCGCTGTCAGACACCGTGTTCCCATAGAAGCGTGGCGCCACCTGGGTTTCCAGGAGTTCGTACAGCGCCGCCGCCTCGATGTCGTCCCGCTCTTCGGGGGACGCGTCATTGTTGGCGGTGGGTATCGCCCAGCCGTTCTCGCCGTCGTACATTTCATCCCACCAGCCGTCCATCACCGAAAGGTTCAACGAACCGTTGATGGCGGCCTTCATGCCCGACGTGCCGCACGCCTCCAAGGGGCGGAGCGGGTTGTTGAGCCACACGTCGCAGCCCGGGAAGAGCGTCCTGGCCATCGCGATGTCGTAGTTCGGCAGGAACGCGATGCGGTGGCGGACCTCGGGGTCGTCGGTGAAGCGGACCAGATCCTGGATCATCTTTTTCCCGGCATCATCTGCCGGGTGGGACTTTCCCGCAATCACCAGTTGGATCGGGTGCTCCGGATGCAGCAGCAACGCCTTGAGCCGGTCCGGCTCGCGAAGCATCAGCGTCAGGCGCTTGTAAGTGGGGACGCGCCGGGCGAAGCCGATGGTCAGCACGTCGGGGTCCAGGACGTTGTCGGTCCAGCCGAGCTCGGCGTCGGCGGCACCGCGCTTCTTCCATGCGGCCCGAAGCCGGCGGCGTACGTCCTCCACCAGTGCTGTGCGCATTTCACGGCGCAGCGCCCACACGTCCGCGTCGCTGACGTTGTAGGCAAGGTCCCAGCGGCCCATGGCTTCGGCCTCGGTGCCGAACTGTTCCCGCGCGAGCCGGGAGATGCGCCCGTCCACCCAGGTGGGCACGTGCACGCCGTTGGTAACGGACGTGATGGGCACCTCGGAGTGGTCGAACCCCGGCCACAGGGCCGAGAACATCCCGCGGGATACCTCGCCATGGAGCTTGGCGACGCCGTTGGCCCGCTGTGCCAGCCGGAGTCCCATCACCGCCATGTTAAAGACTGACGGATTGCCGTCGGCGTAGTTTTCCCGGCCCAGTTCCAGGATCCGGTCCACCGGTACCGCGGGCGCAAGCCCGGCCTGGAGGAAGTGGTGGATCTGGGAAATCTCGAAACGGTCGATCCCGGCCGGAACGGGAGTGTGGGTGGTGAAGACTGTTGAGGCCCGGCCAGCGGCGAGGGCTTCGTCGAAGCTGAGGGCGGCGTCGCCGGCCATCAGTTCCTGGATGCGCTCAATTCCCAGGAAGCCGGCATGGCCCTCATTGGTGTGGAACACCTCTGGCGCCGTGGTTCCGGTCAGCTGCTGGTACGCGCGCAGGGCCTTGACTCCGCCCATGCCCAGCAGGAGCTCCTGCTGGAGCCGGTGGTCTCCGCCGCCGCCGTAGAGGCGGTCGGTGATGCCGCGGGCGGCGTCGTCGTTGCCGGGAACATTGGAGTCCAGCAGCAGCAGGGGAACGCGCCCGACGTCGGCACGCCAGATGTGTGCCAGCAGCCGGCGCCCGTTGGGGAGCGGGAGCGAGATCTGCAGCGGCCGGCCGTTGCCGTCGGCGGACGGCTCACGGAGGAGTGTGAGGGGGAGGCCGTCGGGGTCGAGCACCGGATAGGTTTCCTGCTGCCAAGCGTCGCGGGAGAGGGACTGCTGGAAGTAGCCGGCCTGGTACAGCAGGCCCACGCCGATCAGGGGCACGCCGAGGTCCGACGCGGCCTTGAGGTGGTCGCCGGCCAGGATGCCCAGGCCGCCGGAGTACTGCGGCAGGACTTCGGTGATACCAAATTCGGGGGAGAAGTACGCGATGGCGGCGGGGGCATCCTCGCCCAGGCTCTGGTACCAGCGGGGCCGCTCAAGGTACCGGTCAAGGTCATCGGCGGCGGCGCGGACCTGGTCCACCACCGACTGGTCGGCGGCGAGGCGCTGGAACTCTTCGCGGCTGACCCGGCCCAGGAAGCTGATGGGATCCTGGCCGGATTCCTCCCAGATACGGGAGTTCAGGCCCGCGAAGAGTTCACGGGTGGGCCGGTGCCAGGACCAGCGCAGGTTGGTGGCCAACCGGGCCAGCGGCCTGATGGGTTCCGGGAGGACTGTTCTGACGGTAAATCTGCGGATTGCCTTCACCTGCGCCACACTAACCGACAACATCAACGTCTGGAACAGCTTTGGCTTTCTTTTAGGTAAATGACAGTTGGCGTGGCGGATAAGTCGAATCGCGGCGACAAAAGGCAGCGCAGGCTTAGCAATTTGGACCATTTCTCGCTAACGTCGAGGCTGTGACGACTAACTCAGCAACCCCTGCCGCCTCAAAGAAAAAGCCGAAAGGCAAAATCACCGACGGGCTAAGATTTGGCCGTTTTCCGATCACCGCCGTGCAGCCTGTGGTGGAGGGTGGAAAGTATCCTGCCAAGGCATTGCCGGGAGAGGGAATTGTGGTGGGCGCCACCGCTTTCCGGGAGGGGCATGACCAGCTGGGTGTCAGCGCGGTCCTCCTGGATCCCCGGGGGAAGGAACGCCAGCGCGTCAGGCTGGCGCCACCGAAGGGGGAACGCGGTCTCGGCACGGACCGCTGGGAGGGCATCCTCACGCCGTCGGCCGTTGGAAACTGGACCTTTCTCATTGAGGCCTGGCACGACCGCTACGGAACCTGGCACCACAACGCCGAGGTCAAGGTGGCGGCAGGGATCGACGTGGAGCTGATGCTCGCCGAAGGTTCAGCGCTGCTCTCAGAAGCGGCCGCCGACGCCTCCCGCAATGCGTCGGACCGGCGCACCCTGCGCATGGCGTCTTCCATTCTGGCCAACGGGTCCCTCACCGATGAGGAACGTCTGGCAGCCGGCTTCGGCGCGGACGTGGCCGCCGTGGTGGACCGCCAGCCGATCCGCGAACTCGTTACCGTTTCCGAGCAGTTCCCGCTGCTCGTGGAGCGCGATCTCGCAGGCCGCGGAGCCTGGTACGAATTCTTCCCCCGGTCCGAAGGCGCCGTCAGGGACGCCGCCACCGGGGCATGGACGTCCGGGAATTTCCGGACCGCAGCGAAGCGGCTGGACGCGGTGGCAGAAATGGGCTTCGACGTGCTCTACATGCCGCCGATCCACCCCATCGGCATCCAGCACCGCAAGGGCCCCAACAACACCCTGATTGCCGGCCCGCACGATCCCGGCTCGCCGTGGGCCATCGGCGCGAAGGAGGGCGGCCACGACGCCATCCACCCAGAACTGGGCACGTTCGAGGACTTCGACGCCTTTGTTGCCCGCGCCAACGAACTGGGCCTGGAAGTCGCCCTGGACCTGGCGCTGCAGGCCGCGCCGGACCACCCCTGGGTACAGTCCAACCCGGAATGGTTCACCACCCGGGTTGACGGCAGTATCGCGTACGCAGAAAACCCGCCCAAGAAATACCAGGACATTTTCCCGCTCAATTTTGACAATGATCCGGAAGGGCTTGCGAAGGAAATCCTGCGGGTCGTGTTGCTGTGGATCAGCCACGGCGTGAAGATCTTCCGAGTGGATAATCCGCACACCAAACCGCTGTGGTTCTGGGAGTGGCTCATTGGCCAGGTCAACAAAAAGACCCCTGGCGTGGTGTTCCTCGCGGAAGCGTTCACGCGCCCTGCCATGATGCACGCCCTGGGCCGGGCGGGCTTCCAGCAGTCCTATACCTACTTCACGTGGCGGAACACCAAGAAGGAACTGGAAACCTACTTCACGGAAGTCAGCCACGAGTCGCCGGCGTATTTCCGGCCCAACTTCTTTGTCAACACGCCGGACATCCTCGCGGAATACCTCCAGTTCGGCGGTCCGGCGGCGTTCAAGATCCGCGCAGCATTGGCCGCCACCGCCAGTCCCTTGTGGGGCGTTTATGCCGGCTACGAACTCTATGAGCATGTTGCCCGCCCCGGTGCGGAAGAGTACATCGACAACGAGAAATTCGAATACAAAGCCCGTGACTGGGACGCTGCCGCGGCCTCGGGCCGGACCCTGGCGCCGTACCTGACCAGGCTCAACGCGATCAGGCACAACCACCCGGCGCTGCTGGACCTGCAGAACCTCACGGTCCACCACAGCACCGACGACGCCACGGTGGTGTACTCCAAGCACAAGACCCTGCCGGACGGAACCAAGGACACCATCATTGTGGTGGTCAACGTTGATCCGCACGGGACGAGGGAGAGCACCATTTCACTGGACCTGGCTGCCCTGGAACTCGACCCTGAGGACCTGTCGCCCAACGGCGGGTTCCGGGTGGATGACCTCATTTCCGGCGAATCCTGGGAATGGGGCGAATACAACTACGTCCGCCTGGACGCGCACGTCGAACCCGCACACATCCTGAGCGTGAGGAGAATGCATCAGTGAGCTTTAATCCGCAGAGTTCCAGCCAGCATTTCACCCCCAAGAGCACTTTTGAGCTAAACGCCCCTGGCCTGCCCCATGATCCGCTCTGGTACCGGAAGGCAGTGTTCTATGAAGTGCTGGTACGGGCCTTCGCGGATGCGAACGGCGACGGTTCGGGCGACTTCTCCGGCCTGATCGACCGGCTGGACTACCTGCAGTGGCTTGGCGTGGACTGCCTGTGGCTGCCGCCGTTCTTCCAGTCGCCGCTGCGTGACGGCGGCTACGACATTTCGGACTACAACTCCGTCCTGGATGAGTTCGGCACCATCAGCGACTTCAAGCGGCTGGTGGCCGAGTCCCATGCCCGCGGCGTCCGGGTCATCATTGACCTGCCGCTGAACCACACCTCGGACCAGCACCCCTGGTTCCAGGAATCGCGCAAGGACCCGGACGGTCCCTTCGGCGACTTTTACGTGTGGAGCGACACTGACGAGAAGTACCAGGACGCCCGCATCATCTTCGTAGACACCGAGGAGTCCAACTGGACCTTCGACCCCATCCGCCGGCAGTTCTTCTGGCACCGCTTCTTCAGCCACCAGCCTGACCTGAACTTTGAAAACCCCAAGGTCATCGAAGCGCTCTTTGATGTGGTCCGTTTCTGGCTGGACCAGGGTATCGATGGTTTCCGGGCGGACGCCATCCCGTACCTCTTCGAGGAGGAGGGGACCAACTGCGAAAACCTGCCGGCCACCCATGACTTCCTGCGCAAGCTGCGGGCTATGGTGGATGAAGGCTACCCGGGCCGAGTCATCATCGCCGAGGCCAACCAGCCGCCCAACGAGGTGGTGGAGTACTTCGGAACAGCAGAAGAGCCCGAATGCCACATGGCCTTCCACTTCCCCATCATGCCGCGCCTCTACTACGCCCTGCGCGACCAGAAGGCCGCTCCGATCATCGAGACCATGCATGACACCCCGGAGATCCCTGAAGGGGCGCAGTGGGGAACCTTCCTGCGCAACCACGATGAACTGACGCTGGAGATGGTCACGGCCGACGAGCGTGCGGCGATGCTGGGCTGGTATGCCCCGGACCCCCGGATGCGCGCCAACATCGGGATCCGGCGCCGACTTGCACCGTTGCTGGATAACTCCCGGGCCGAGATCGAACTGATCAATGCCCTGCTGCTGTCGCTGCCGGGCAGCCCGTTCCTGTACTACGGGGACGAGATCGGCATGGGGGACAACATCTGGCTCGATGACCGCGATGCCGTGCGCACCCCCATGCAGTGGAACCCGGACCGGAACGCAGGATTCTCCAATGCTGATCCCGGCAAGCTCTACCTGCCCGTCATCCAGTCGCTGGTGTACAACTACGCCATGGCCAACGTGGAAGCCGAAGCCGCCCACTCCGGTTCCCTGCTCCGCTGGACACGGCAGATCCTCAGCGTCCGCAAGAACCACCCTGTCTTCGGGCTGGGCGCGTTCAAACATGTCGAAGCCGACCACGACGCCGTGGTGGCGTATCTCCGGGAACTTTCGGCTGACAACACTGCGGGGCTGCCCGGCGAATCCATTCTGTGCGCCTTCAACCTTTCGCAGCACCCCGTCGCGGCAAAACTGCGGATTCCCCAGTTTGCCGGCCGCGGGCTGCGCGATGTGTTCGGGGGGCAGCCGTTCCCCGGGATCGACGACGACGGATCACTGACGCTGACCCTGGGAAGCCATGATTTCTTCTGGCTGCGGATCCGCTCGGCGACGTCCAATCCGGCCTCCCCGTACACGCAAGCACTGCCCATCCTGTCCATCGAGAACTGACATGGCCCAGCCCATCCTCACAGCCGCACTGAGCGCCGTCCTTCGCGAATGGCTTCCGCGCCAGCGGTGGTTCCCCGTGAAGACAGCCGATTTTTCGCTGGAACAGGCAGGCAGCCTGAGCCTCGAGGATGCCGCCGGGCAGGCGCGGCTGGAGATATTCCTGCTGGCTGTTTCCTCCCGGACGGCCGACGGCGGACTCCGGACTGACGTGGTCCAGGTCCCGCTGAGTTACCGGGCAAGTCCGCTTGCCGGAGCAGAGCGGGCACTGGTCGGCCAGGCTCCCGAGGCCGGCATGGCCTGGATCTACGACGCCGTGCACGATCCTTCCTTTGTGTCCTCCTGGCTGGAGCTGATCCGGTCCGAGGCAGGCTCGAGCACGGGGTCGGCGACGGGCCACCGCACCCGGTCGGAGCACCGCCTGCCTACCGCCCACGGAGTGGTCAAAGTCCTGTCCGGCGAGCAGTCCAACAGTTCGGTCATTGTTGACGACGGCGAGTCCGCGGCGATCGTGAAATTCTTCCGGGTCCTCTCTGAAGGGATCAACCCTGAGGTCGAGGTGGGGGCGGCACTGACGGCCCAAGGCACCTTCGAGGTTCCGGCCACGCTGGGGTGGGTCCGCGGGGAATGGCAAGCGCCGGCGTCATCGGGGCTCCCGGCACAGGCGCCATCGCAGGGCGAGCTTGCCGTAGCCCACGAATTCCTCGCAGGCGGCCGTGATGCCTGGCGCATTGCCGTGGACGCCGCGCGCACCGGTGCCGATTTCACCGCCGAGGCGCATGCCCTGGGTGCTGCGACGGCCACGGTCCACCGCCGGCTGGCGGAAGCCCTCGGCACAGCGGTTGAACCGGCCCCGGGTCAGCTTATTGCGCCCGGAGTAGCCCAGCGGGTCCGGCAGGCATGGGCGGAAGCCGGTGCCGCCGTCGGGCCTTACGACGACGCGTTAGGGGTGCTGCTTGGCGAGCTCGACGGCGTGCCTGCCGGGCCCCTGCAGCGGATCCACGGCGATCTCCACCTCGGCCAGATCCTTCAGGTCCCCGGCCACGGCGGGCAGCCCGGCCGGTGGGCCATCCTTGATTTTGAGGGTGAGCCTCTGCGGCCCATCGCCGAACGCAACTTCCCCGATGTTCCGCTCCGGGACGTGGTGGGGATGCTGCGTTCCTTCGACTACGCGGCAGGCGCGGCAGAACGCGAATATCAGGGTGCCCGCGTTCCGGCGTCCTGGGTCGATGATTGCGCGGACGCGTTCCTTGCCGGCTACGCAGCAGTCACACCCGGAACCGTCGACCGGACTTCACCGCTCTTTGTGGCATTGTGGCTGGACAAGGCCCTTTACGAGGTCGTTTATGAATTGCGCAACAGGCCTGACTGGCTGGCCATTCCAACGAATGCCTCCAGGCGGCTCCTCAGCGTTAAAGGCTCCGGCGATCAGGCCCGGGCAGCATCGGAAGGTATGAAAATGACAGGCTCAGCACGTACAGACCGGCCCCGTGTGCCTCTACACGTGGACCCGGAAACCTTGGCCCGCGTGGGGAACGGCGAACACCACGCCCCCCACTCGGTGCTCGGTGCCCACCTGGACGACCATGGCCATGTGACTGTCCGGGCGGTCAAGCACCTCGCGGAGGCAGTGAGCGTGGTGACTGCCGTCGGTGCGGTGCCCATGACCCACGAGGACAACGGTGTTTGGGTGGCAGTCCTGGAGCCGCTGCAGGCCGGCCACGTGCCCGACTACCGGCTGGAGGTCACATATCCGGGTGCCGCGCCGCTGACCGTGGATGAGCCCTACCGCTACCTGCCCACCGTGGGTGAAGTGGACCTGCACCTGATCGGCGAGGGCCGGCACGAGAAGCTCTGGGAAGTCCTGGGCGCACACGTCCAGCACTACAAGTCCTCCCTCGGCGATGTTGACGGCGTCTCCTTTGCCGTCTGGGCGCCGAACGCGCAGGCGGTCCGGGTCAAAGGCGACTTCAACGCCTGGGACGGCCGCGAAAATTCGCTCCGCTCGCTGGGATCCTCAGGCGTGTGGGAAGTCTTCCTGCCGGGTGTTTTAGCAGGGGCGTGCTACAAGTTCGAGATCAAGACCAGGAGTGGCCACTGGGTCGAAAAGGCCGACCCCCTGGCTTTCGGCACCGAAGTCCCGCCGTTGACGGCGTCCAGGGTGGTGGAGCCGTCGTACGCGTTCAAGGACGCCGAATGGATGGAGGCACGCGCGCAGCGTGACCCGCACAATTCGCCGATGAGCGCCTACGAAGTCCACCTCGGATCCTGGCGCCTTGGACTGGGCTACCGCGAGCTCGCCAAGGAGCTGGTGGACTACGTCAAATGGCTGGGCTTCACGCACGTTGAGTTCATGCCCGTGGCCGAACATCCCTTCGGCGGCTCCTGGGGCTACCAGGTGACGTCCTACTTTGCGCCGACGTCGCGCTTTGGCCATCCGGACGAATTCCGGTTCCTGGTGGATTCCCTGCACCAGGCCGGAATCGGAGTGCTGCTGGACTGGGTCCCGGCGCACTTCCCCAAGGATGCCTGGGCGCTGGCCCAGTTCGACGGCGAACCCCTGTACGAGCACGCCGACCCGAACCTGGGCGAGCACCCCGACTGGGGAACGCTGATCTTCGACTTTGGCCGCACCGAGGTGCGGAACTTCCTGGTGTCCAACGCGCTGTACTGGCTTGATGAGTTCCACATCGACGGACTCCGGGTTGATGCGGTGGCCTCGATGCTGTACCTGGACTACTCACGCGAAGAGGGGCAGTGGTCGCCCAACCGCTTTGGCGGACGGGAGAACCTGGAAGCCATTTCCTTCCTCCAGGAAGTCAACGCCACCGTCTACAAGACCCACCCCGGCGCGGTGATGATCGCCGAAGAGTCCACAGCTTTCCCCGGCGTCACCGCCCCCACCAGCCTCGGCGGCCTCGGCTTCGGGCTCAAGTGGAACATGGGGTGGATGCACGACTCCCTCAAGTACGCCTCCGAGGACCCGGTCAACCGGAAGTGGCACCACGGGACGGTGACGTTCTCCATGGTCTACGCGTTCACCGAGAACTTCCTGCTTCCCATCAGCCACGACGAAGTAGTGCACGGCAAGGGCTCCATGCTCCGTAAAATGCCGGGGGACCGCTGGCAGCAGCTGGCCAACCTGCGCGCCTTCTTTGCGTACCAGTGGGCGCACCCGGGCAAGCAGCTCATCTTCATGGGCACCGAATTCGGCCAGGAGGCCGAATGGTCCGAGCAGCACGGACTGGACTGGTACATGGCCGAGATTCCGGCGCACCGCGGAATGCAGCTCCTCACCAAGGACCTCAATGAGATCTACAGCTCGACGCCGGCCCTCTACGCGCGGGATAACGAGCCCGGTGGTTTCCAGTGGATCAACGGCGGGGATGCGGACCGCAATGTCCTGACGTTTGTCCGCTGGGACAAGGACGGCAATCCCTTAGTGTGCGCCATCAACTTCTCCGGAGGTCCGCATGTGGGCTATGTCCTCGGCGTTCCCGCTGCAGGGGCCTGGACTGAAGTGCTCAACACCGACGCTGCGGCCTATGGCGGTTCAGGTGTCCTGAATGGTGGTGAGCTGATTGCCCTGGACGAAGGGCTTGATGGCCAGCCGGCATCGTTGAGCGTGACGTTGCCGCCCCTGGGTGCGGCGTACTTCAAGCCCGTTCCTCTGGCGGCCGGCTAACCATATGGTGTGAACCGGCTCTCTTAAATGAGTGGCGGAAAGCCCGGAATACCTTGAGATTCCGGGCTTTTTGCTGACCTTAGGGTGGGGGTGCAGGGGGCTGCTGGGGGCTTGGGTGGCCATCTCGGCAAAGTGGTGGTAGAGTTTATTTCCGCGCTGCTCCACGGAGTCAGACCGAAAAAACCGACACGAAAGCCTCAGGCTGATGAAAGTCGCGGACGCCGGTTTGACAAGAGTGAGACCAGCGGGTAAGTTTGAAAAGTTGCTCCGGAGCGATCCACGGCCGATGAATGGTTGTGGTGGTGCCGGGTGTGTCTGTTGTTTGAGAACTCAATAGTGTGCCAAGTTTGTTGATACCAATTGTTTTATTGATTGGTTGTTTTGGCCAGGTCCGCCACCCCGTGGTTGGGTCTGGTTTTTACAGCTGGTTTCAAATTTTGCAGCCATTTTATCCTGTTATTTCCGGGGTTGGTGGTTGTGTTCGTTTTTGTTTTACTTCAACGGAGAGTTTGATCCTGGCTCAGGATGAACGCTGGCGGCGTGCTTAACACATGCAAGTCGAACGATGATGCCAGCTTGCTGGTGGATTAGTGGCGAACGGGTGAGTAACACGTGAGTAACCTGCCCTTTAACTCTGGGATAAGCCTGGGAAACTGGGTCTAATACCGGATATGACTCCTCATCGCATGGTGGGGGTGGAAAGCTTTATTGTGGTTTTGGATGGACTCGCGGCCTATCAGCTTGTTGGTGAGGTAATGGCTCACCAAGGCGACGACGGGTAGCCGGCCTGAGAGGGTGACCGGCCACACTGGGACTGAGACACGGCCCAGACTCCTACGGGAGGCAGCAGTGGGGAATATTGCACAATGGGCGAAAGCCTGATGCAGCGACGCCGCGTGAGGGATGACGGCCTTCGGGTTGTAAACCTCTTTCAGTAGGGAAGAAGCGAAAGTGACGGTACCTGCAGAAGAAGCGCCGGCTAACTACGTGCCAGCAGCCGCGGTAATACGTAGGGCGCAAGCGTTATCCGGAATTATTGGGCGTAAAGAGCTCGTAGGCGGTTTGTCGCGTCTGCCGTGAAAGTCCGGGGCTCAACTCCGGATCTGCGGTGGGTACGGGCAGACTAGAGTGATGTAGGGGAGACTGGAATTCCTGGTGTAGCGGTGAAATGCGCAGATATCAGGAGGAACACCGATGGCGAAGGCAGGTCTCTGGGCATTAACTGACGCTGAGGAGCGAAAGCATGGGGAGCGAACAGGATTAGATACCCTGGTAGTCCATGCCGTAAACGTTGGGCACTAGGTGTGGGGGACATTCCACGTTTTCCGCGCCGTAGCTAACGCATTAAGTGCCCCGCCTGGGGAGTACGGCCGCAAGGCTAAAACTCAAAGGAATTGACGGGGGCCCGCACAAGCGGCGGAGCATGCGGATTAATTCGATGCAACGCGAAGAACCTTACCAAGGCTTGACATGAACCGGAAATACCTGGAAACAGGTGCCCCGCTTGCGGTCGGTTTACAGGTGGTGCATGGTTGTCGTCAGCTCGTGTCGTGAGATGTTGGGTTAAGTCCCGCAACGAGCGCAACCCTCGTTCTATGTTGCCAGCGCGTTATGGCGGGGACTCATAGGAGACTGCCGGGGTCAACTCGGAGGAAGGTGGGGACGACGTCAAATCATCATGCCCCTTATGTCTTGGGCTTCACGCATGCTACAATGGCCGGTACAAAGGGTTGCGATACTGTGAGGTGGAGCTAATCCCAAAAAGCCGGTCTCAGTTCGGATTGGGGTCTGCAACTCGACCCCATGAAGTCGGAGTCGCTAGTAATCGCAGATCAGCAACGCTGCGGTGAATACGTTCCCGGGCCTTGTACACACCGCCCGTCAAGTCACGAAAGTTGGTAACACCCGAAGCCGGTGGCCTAACCCCTTGTGGGAGGGAGCTGTCGAAGGTGGGACTGGCGATTGGGACTAAGTCGTAACAAGGTAGCCGTACCGGAAGGTGCGGCTGGATCACCTCCTTTCTAAGGAGCACCTACAGATCAGCTGCCTCATGTATGTGGGGTGGGGGGTTTGTCAGGAGTAGTATATGCCCGTTGCGCAGACGCTAGTTCTGCGGCGGGTGCTCAAGGGTGGAATATCAATGAATAGCGGCCGCTTGTTTTGCTCCTTGCCCAGTACGGATCCCCTCTTGAGGGTGTCCTGGAACGGTGTGGGTGTGGGGTGGGTGGTTTAGTGTTTGGCACACTGTTGGGTCCTGAGGCAACAGGGCCGGGGGATGGGGTCGTGGCTTTCGGGTTGCGGTTGTGTCTGTCGGGTTTGTTTGTTTCTGGTTTCCTGGCTGCATCGATCATGCGCGTTTGGCTCTTTTTGGGGCCTGTGTGTGGGGTGTGTGGTATGGGGTTGTTGTTTGAGAACTACATAGTGGACGCGAGCATCTTTTATAAGAAGCAATTTCCAAGAATATGAACCTGGATCTGTCTGCACCTTTGGGTGTGGGTGGTTTCCGTGGTTCTCTCGAAAATTAGCGTTTTTGATCTTTTGTGGTCAAGTTTTTAAGAGCACACGGTGGATGCCTTGGCATTAGGAGCCGAAGAAGGACGTAGGAATCTGCGATAAGCCTGGGGGAGTCGATAACCGGACTGTGATCCCAGGGTGTCCGAATGGGGAAACCCCGCCAGGGGCGCGAGCTGCCTGGTGACCCGCATCTGAACACATAGGGTGCGTGGAGGGAACGCGGGGAAGTGAAACATCTCAGTACCCGCAGGAAGAGAAAACAATAGTGATTCCGTCAGTAGTGGCGAGCGAACGCGGATCAGGCTAAACCGTTCCATGTGTGATAGCCGGCGGGCGTTGCATGGTCGGGGTTGTGGGACTTTCCGTACCAGTTCTGCCGGACTGGTGAGGTGTGATGTGCAGGCATAGGTGAACGGTCTTGAAAGGCCGGCCAGAGAGGGTGTGAGCCCCGTAACCGAAATGTTTTGTGCCGCCTGGAGAGTATCCCAAGTAGCACGGGGCCCGAGAAATCCCGTGTGAATCTGTCAGGACCACCTGATAAGCCTAAATACTCCCTAATGACCGATAGCGGACCAGTACCGTGAGGGAAAGGTGAAAAGTACCCCGGGAGGGGAGTGAAACAGTACCTGAAACCGTGTGCTTACAATCCGTCGGAGCATCTGCAGCTTGTCTGTATGGGTGTGACGGCGTGCCTTTTGAAGAATGAGCCTGCGAGTTAGTGTTACGTCGCGAGGTTAACCCGTGTGGGGAAGCCGTAGCGAAAGCGAGTCTGAATAGGGCGTTGCAGTGGCGTGATCTAGACCCGAAGCGAAGTGATCTACCCATGGCCAGGTTGAAGCGACGGTAAGACGTCGTGGAGGACCGAACCCACTTCAGTTGAAAATGGAGGGGATGAGCTGTGGGTAGGGGTGAAAGGCCAATCAAACTTCGTGATAGCTGGTTCTCCCCGAAATGCATTTAGGTGCAGCGTTGCGTGTTTCTTACCGGAGGTAGAGCTACTGGATGGCTAATGGGCCCTACAAGGTTACTGACGTCAGCCAAACTCCGAATGCCGGTAAGTGAGAGCGCAGCAGTGAGACTGTGGGGGATAAGCTTCATAGTCGAGAGGGAAACAGCCCAGACCACCAACTAAGGCCCCTAAGCGTGTGCTAAGTGGGAAAGGATGTGGAGTTGCGAAGACAACCAGGAGGTTGGCTTAGAAGCAGCCATCCTTAAAAGAGTGCGTAATAGCTCACTGGTCAAGTGATTCCGCGCCGACAATGTAGCGGGGCTCAAGTACACCGCCGAAGTTGTGGATTTCAGATAATTAGCTAAGCCGCCCCCTTTGTGGGGTTGGTTCAGGCGTCTGGAGTGGTAGGGGAGCGTCGTGTGGGCAGTGAAGTCGCGGTGTAAACCAGCGGTGGAGCCTACACGAGTGAGAATGCAGGCATGAGTAGCGAAAGACGGGTGAGAAACCCGTCCGCCGAATGATCAAGGGTTCCAGGGTCAAGCTAATCTGCCCTGGGTAAGTCGGGACCTAAGGCGAGGCCGACAGGCGTAGTCGATGGACAACGGGTTGATATTCCCGTACCGGCGAAAAACCGTCCATGTTGAACAGGGGATACTAACCGCCCGATACCTGCCCGATCGCCCTTGTGGTGTGAGGGTTTTGGTGGAGCGCGGGACCTGATCCTGGGAGGCAAGCGTATTAACAGGTGTGACGCAGGAAGGTAGCCAAGCCGGGCGATGGTTGTCCCGGTCTAAGGATGTAGGGCGAACGGTAGGCAAATCCGCCGTTCATGATGCCTGAGATCTGATGGGACCCCCTCACGGGGGGATTTGGTGATCCTATGCTGCCGAGAAAAGCATCGACGCGAGGTTTTAGCCGCCCGTACCCCAAACCGACACAGGTGATCAGGTAGAGAATACTAAGGCGATCGAGAGAATTATGGTTAAGGAACTCGGCAAAATGCCCCCGTAACTTCGGGAGAAGGGGGGCCCCAACCTTGATGGACACTTGCTGTCCGGAGGGGATCGGGGCCGCAGAGACCAGGGGGAAGCGACTGTTTACTAAAAACACAGGTCCGTGCGAAGTCGCAAGACGATGTATACGGACTGACTCCTGCCCGGTGCTGGAAGGTTAAGAGGACCGGTTAGCCTTACGGCGAAGCTGAGAATTCAAGCCCCAGTAAACGGCGGTGGTAACTATAACCATCCTAAGGTAGCGAAATTCCTTGTCGGGTAAGTTCCGACCTGCACGAATGGAGTAACGACTTCCCCGCTGTCTCAACCATAAACTCGGCGAAATTGCAGTACGAGTAAAGATGCTCGTTACGCGCAGCAGGACGGAAAGACCCCGAGACCTTTACTATAGTTTGGTATTGGTGTTCGGAGTGGCTTGTGTAGGATAGGTGGGAGACGTTGAAGCCCGGACGCCAGTTCGGGTGGAGTCATCGTTGAAATACCACTCTGGTCACTTTGGACATCTAACTTCGGCCCGTAATCCGGGTCAGGGACAGTGCCTGATGGGTAGTTTAACTGGGGCGGTTGCCTCCTAAAAAGTAACGGAGGCGCCCAAAGGTTCCCTCAGCCTGGTTGGCAATCAGGTGTCGAGTGTAAGTGCACAAGGGAGCTTGACTGTGAGAGAGACATCTCGAGCAGGGACGAAAGTCGGGACTAGTGATCCGGCGGTACATTGTGGAATGGCCGTCGCTCAACGGATAAAAGGTACCTCGGGGATAACAGGCTGATCTTGCCCAAGAGTCCATATCGACGGCATGGTTTGGCACCTCGATGTCGGCTCGTCGCATCCTGGGGCTGGAGTAGGTCCCAAGGGTTGGGCTGTTCGCCCATTAAAGCGGTACGCGAGCTGGGTTTAGAACGTCGTGAGACAGTTCGGTCCCTATCCGCTGCGCGCGCAGGAAATTTGAGAAGGGCTGTCCTTAGTACGAGAGGACCGGGACGGACGAACCTCTGGTGTGTCAGTTGTACTGCCAAGTGCACCGCTGATTAGCTACGTTCGGATGGGATAACCGCTGAAAGCATCTAAGCGGGAAGCTCGCTTCGAGATGAGATTTCCATACACCTTGTGTGTGAGAGGCCCCCAGCCAGACCACTGGGTTGATAGGCCGGATGTGGAAGCGAGGACTAACGACTCGTGAAGCTGACCGGTACTAATAGGCCGATAACTTACACCACACACCACCCCCGTAAACCCATTTCAAAAGGGGTTTACACCACGGGGCGGTAAAAAGAAAACAAGACTGCTTGCGTCCACTATGTGGTTCCCAGACAACAAACCCGTCCACGGACGGCACGTTGCACAGGGAACAAAAACACAACACAATAACAACACCACACCTGCAACAACAATTGCAGGGCATGTTGTAACCAGATTTCCCACACACCCCCTTTTCGGGTGTGACGGGTCGAAGGGTTACGGCGGTCATAGCGTGGGGGAAACGCCCGGTCCCATTCCGAACCCGGAAGCTAAGACCCACAGCGCCGATGGTACTGCACCCGGGAGGGTGTGGGAGAGTAGGTCACCGCCGGAACATCATTAAATGGTCGAGAGCCCCCCAACCACCAGGTTGGGGGGCTCTCCCACTTTAACCACCACACCAAAAACATCGCCACCATTGGAGCCGCGTAGAGTTGACGTTCATGGATAGTCTTTTCAGCCACGCGGATGACGCCCTACCTGCCTCTGTTGAGCCCGCAGAGAGCCTGGAACCTGTCATCTGCACGGTCACGCTGCCGGGGCCGGTGGCGCAGGCGTTCGCCGGGTTCACGGATCACACGCACTTGTGGTGGCCACTGGATTCACACGGTGTGTACGGGGCAGGATCTTACGTTGAGTTTGAAGAGAACCTCATCGTGGAAACGGCTGACGACGGCAGGACCGCCGTCTGGGGCTCCATAGACGACTGGCAGCCGCCCCTTTCCTTCCACGCGTCGTGGCACCCCGGGACCACCGCTCTCTGGTCCACTGAGTTGCGCGTCGCCTTCAGAGCGGTGGAGTCCGGGACCGAACTGCGCCTGGCCCACAACGGCTGGGAAGGTGCGGAGGATCCTGCCGCCACGCGTGCCGCCTATGCTGCCGGCTGGCCGAACGTGCTGGACCGCTTCGTGAGGTTCATGGGCGGGGAAGCTCAGGCCTGAAAGCCAGGTCAGGCCTGAAAGCCAGCTGAGGGGACTGCGATGCAGGGTCAGGCCGGCGGTACAGCCGTGCTGTTCCGGACCAGAAACTCTGTAGGGTACTCCCGGTCAGTGGCCGCCGCTGACGGTGACGGGCCCTTGGCAGGCCGTTTCGCGCCGGCGTCGAGCGTTTCCAACAGCATGCGTGCCGCCACGGCGCCTTGGCCGCGCGCATCCTGGTTGATGGTGGTCAGCCCAAAGACCTCGCCAAGTTCGTGCCCGTCCATGCCGATCACCGAGAGATCCTGCGGCACGCGCAGGCCGAAGTCGCGGGCGGCCAGGATGGCGCCGATGGCCATTTCATCGGAGGCGGCAAAAACTGCAGTGGGCCGCCCGGCCGCGGAGGCCAGTAGATTGCGGGCACTCGCGTAGGCGCCTTGGATGGTGAAGTCCGCTGACACTACCCATTCGGGGTGGACAGCATGCCCGGCAGCCTGCATCGCTGCCTCAAAGCCGGCCCGGCGAATCCCCGGCAGTTTAAAGTCCTGGTTGAGTTCGGCATCGCCGGTGATGTGCGCGATCCGGGTGTGGCCCAGCCCGAGGAGGTGCTCAGTGGCTGTCCGGGCGAGGCGGGCGTCATCAATCCTGATGGTGGACGCACCGGCGAGGGCGCCGCCGATGCCGACGATCGGACGGTGGATTGCCAGGAGCTGTTTGATTTCTGACTCGCTCAGGACCAGCGCCACAGTGATGACCCCATCCAGCCGTTTACGGAGCAGGAAATCGTTCAGGACGCTGCGGCGGCGTTCCGGCCGGTCACCGACGTTGTACAGGGTGAGGTCGTAGCCGGCGTCGAGCAAGGTGCCGGACACGCCCTCCACCACGGACGAAAAGTACCACCGGTTGATGGAAGGGACCACCAGCCCCACGTTGTGGTTCCGGCCTGTGGCCAGGCTGGACGCATGGTAGGACGGGATGAAGCCCAGTTCATCGGCTGCAGCCTTCGCCAGTTGCCGGCTCTTGGCCGACACATTCGCTTTGCCGCTGAGCGCCCGCGACACAGTGGCGATCGATAGTCCGGCGCGGTCGGCAACGTCCTTGATGCCCGCAAGTCCCACTACTGTGCGTCGCCTCCGCCAATCCGCAGCCACGCGGTTTCGCCGGAAGCCAGGAAGCGGGCTGAGTCCGAGCCAGGGTCAGCGTCCGAGTCAGGGTCAGCGCTGCGGACGAGGACGCGGCCTGCCGGCATCTCCAGGGGTTCGTGGTTGAGATTCATAAGTACCAGCGTATCGCCGTTCACGTACGCCAGGGATGAACCGCTGCACCAGTCCTCGGCCCAAGCCAGTGACCCCCGGCCCAGGCCCAATTCACGGCGCAGGGCCAGCATGTTCCGGTACAGGGAAAGGTGCGACGACGGCGATGCGGCCTGTGCGTCCCGTGCCAGTTCCATGAAGCTCGCCGGTACGGGGAGCCAGGGATCCTCGCCGGAGCCGAAGCCCAGGTGCCGTTCTGCGCTGCGCCATGGGAGGGGAACCCGGCAGCCGTCGCGGCCCAGCCGGGCGCCCCCGGTGCGCGCGAACGTAGGGTCCTGCCGCAGGTGCTCCGGAATATCGATGCCGTCCGGTAGCCCGAGCTCCTCACCCTGGTACAGGTAGGCGGCGCCGGGCAGTCCCAGCATGAACAGGGAGGCGGCGGCTGCACGCCGGCGGCCAAGGGCTGTGTCCGGCTGCGGATCGGCCGGACCGATGCCGTCGCCATCGCGCGGACCGGTCCCGTTGTAACCAAAGCGGCTGGAATGGCGGACCACATCGTGGTTGGACAGCACCCACGTGCTGGGGGCTCCTACTGCGTCCAAGGCAGTCAGGGAGTCCGTAATAACACTGCGCAGCCGGTAGACGTCCAGCCCGGCGTGGAGGTAGGGGAAGTTGAAGGCCTGGTGCATTTCATCGGACCGGACCCAGTCGGCAAGGCGGGGGAGCGGGTCCACGTTGGCTTCGGCGCACAGGATGCGGTCCGGCCCGTACCCGTCCAGGATCAGGCGCCAGGCCCGGAAGATGTCGTGCAGGGCCGGCTGGCCGAACATCGGGGCCTCGTGGCCGGGGAAGCCGTCCGAGCTGCCGCCGTCGGCCCGGCCGCCCCAGGCAGGCAGTCCCGGTGCTTTGACCAAAGCGTGGGCGACGTCCACCCGGAAGCCGGAGACACCACGGTTCAGCCAGAAACGGAGTACCCGCTCAAATTCTGCGTGCACGGCCGGGTTGTCCCAGTTGAAATCCGGCTGGGAGGAATCAAACAGGTGCAGGTACCACTGGTCCGGCTGGCCGTCAGGACCGGTGACCCGGGTCCAGGCCGGGCCGCCAAAGTGGGACTGCCAGTTGTTGGGCGGTTCGTGGCCTTCGGGCCCGGTGCCGTCCCGGAAGATGAACATGTCGCGTTCCGGGCTCCCTGCAGGGGAGGCGAGGGCTGCCTGGAATGCCGCGTGCTGGTCTGAGCAGTGGTTCGGAACGAGGTCCACGATGACCCGCAGCCCCAGGCGGTTGGCCTCGGCGATCATGACGTCGAAGTCGCCCAGGGTGCCGAAGATCGGATCCACGTCGCAGTAATCGCTGACGTCGTAGCCGGCATCGCGCTGCGGCGATTTGTAGAACGGGGACAGCCAGACGGCGTCCACCTCCAGCTCGGCCAGCTGCGGCAGTTCCGCCGTGATCCCGGCGATGTCGCCGATGCCGTCGCCGTTGAGGTCCCTGAAGGACCGCGGGTACACCTGGTAGATGACAGCCGAGCGCCACCAGCCGGGGGCGTTGTCGGCGTCGTGGATAAGGGACAGCCGGCCCATCAGTGGGGCGGTGGCGGTGAACGCTGTATCTACAGACATGGAGGACAGCTTAGACCCTAACCGGCGGGAAACTGCAAACGTTTCCACCCCAAAATTACTATGTCTATTGATAGGTAGGTTGCTGTCAATCCACTTCAGCTGGAAACGCTTACAGTCGATAGTCGGATGGCGAGCCGATCGGGGCCACCGCCCTAGACTGGACCGCCCTAAACTGGGGAGAACGACGACGGGACGGGAGGCTGCGTGGGCAGCTTGGTTGAAGAGCTGGTGGGCGCCCTCGGCGCAGGGCAGGTCAGCATCGAGGCGGTCTTGCTCACGAAGTATGCCGTGGACCAGGCTCCCGTCCTGGATTTCCAGTTGCCCGAAGCAGTGGTCTTTGCCGCGTCGGTCTCGGACGTGCAGGTGGTAGTCAGGCTGTGTACCGCCCACAACGTCGCCGTTGTGGCCCGCGGAGCAGGGACGGGCGTTTCCGGCGGCGCGCACGCGAGCAGGAACTGCGTAGTCCTTTCCCTGGAACGCATGAACCGCATTCTTGACCTCAACCCGGACGACGAGACCGCCGTCGTCGAACCCGGCGTGGTCAACGCCGCCCTCAATGAAGCCGCCGCAGAGCATGGCCTGATGTACGCGCCGGATCCCGCGAGCTTCCGTTCCTCAACGATCGGCGGCAACGTTGCCACGAACGCCGGCGGACTGCGCTGCGCAAAGTACGGCGTTACCAGGGACTCGGTGCTGGCGCTGGATGTGGTCCTGGCCGACGGGTCCCTCATCCACACCGGCCACCAGACGTTCAAAGGCGTTGCGGGTTACGACCTCACGGGTCTGTTTGTCGGTTCAGAGGGCACTCTGGGGATCGTGGTGGGGGCGACCGTCCGGCTCAAGTACCTGCCCCGTGACGTGCACACCATCGCCGCGTTCTACCCTGACTTCAGGCAGGCCGCTGCGGGTGTCCTGGCGGTGGGCCGGGCCCGCGTGCAGCCGGCCATCATGGAACTGCTCGACGGCGGCACGCTGGCCCAGCTGGATGACCTCCACGGCTCCGACCTGAGTTCGCGTGGCCGTTCGCTGCTCCTGATCCAGACTGACGGGTTCGGCGCAGCGGCGGAGGCCGACGTCGTGCGTTCCGTTCTCGCCGCCGGCGGGGCAACGGTGAGCACGGAATCCACGGCGGAAGCCGAGCATCTCGTGGAGCTCCGCCGGAACAGCCGGGGCGTGGAGGTGGATGACGAATACCGCGTGGGCGAGGACGTGGCCGTGCCGCGCTCACGCCTGGTGGATTACGTGGCGGCGTTGGAGGACCTAGCGGCAACGCATGGTGTGAGCCTGAAGGTGGTGGCGCACGCCGGCGACGGCAACCTGCACCCCACGTTCTGGATTGACCGCCAGGACAGTGCGGTGGACGCTGACGCCATGAGCCGGCTGAACCTTGCCCTGGACGCCTCGATCGAGGCGGCGCTCGAAATGGGCGGCACCATTACCGGGGAGCACGGGATCGGGCAGTACAAACTGCGCTGGCTGGGCCTGGAGCAGCCGGAACCGGTCAGGGAGCTCCAGCGCAGGATCAAGGAACTCTTTGACCCGGCCGGCATCCTGAATCCGGGCAAGGCCATTTAGCGCCTAAGCGTCCGTTTCCGAGCGCTCAGTCATCGACGTCCGGGTATTCTTCGATGGATTCGTCGGCACCATAGCGGGACTCCTCGGTTTCCACTTCGAGGATCTTCAGCATCGCAGTGTCCGGGTTAAGCATGATGGCGGCCTCGTCCCGGCGGTGGCGCAGGACGGACTCGATGTAGGACTGCACAGCCTCGGCGAGCGGAATGTGGCGGGCCTGCTCCTCGGACATGTACCAACGGTGCTCCAGCACCTCGTGCACAGCCTCCGCTGGCTCAAGCTTGCGGGACAGGTCACGGGGGATCGAACGCACGATCGGTTCGAAGACCTGGCTCACCCAGAGGTGCGCGCTGTATTCCTCGTCCATCCCCGGGTTGTTGTCCGCCCGGAAGGAGTCCATGTCATTGAGCAGGCGCCGGGCCTGGTTCTCCTGGGCGTCCAGTCCGGTCAGGCGCAGCAGCCGGCGCTGGTGATGGCCGGCGTCCACCACCTTGGGCTGGAGCTGGATGGTGGAACCGTTCTGGGTGGTCTTGATGGCGTATTCCTCGACGTCGAAGCCCAGCTCGTTGAGCCTGCGGATACGGGCGCCCACGCGCCACCGTTCCCCGAGCTCGAAGGATTCCTTCTCCGTCAGCTCCGCCCACAGGCGCCGGTAGCTCTCCATGATGAGTTCGCTGGTGGCCACCGGGTCCACCTTCTCCTCGATCAGGCCGCCGTCCAGGAGGTCCATCAGCTCACCGGCGATGTTGACCCGGGCAATCTCGAGATCGTACTCGCGCTGGCCGGTGGAAAGATCGGGATAAAGCTCACCGGTTTCGGCGTCCACCAGGTAGGCGGCGAACGCGCCCGCGTCACGGCGGAACAGCGTGTTGGAGAGCGAGACGTCGCCCCAGTAGAAGCCGATGAGGTGCAGCCGGACCATCAGCAGGGCCTGGGCATCGATGAGCCGGGTCAGGGTGTCCTTGCGCAGCATCTGCGAGAACAGGGCACGGTACGGCATGGAGAACTTCAGGTGGCGTGTGACCAGCACGGGGTTCAGCGGCCGCCCGTCCAGGGTGGTGCGGCCCGTAATGACTGCCACCGGGACAACGCAAGGAACGTCCAGACGGGCCAGCTTGCGGAGCATGTGGTACTCGTGGCGGGCCACATGTTCGGACGTTTCCTTGATGGCGATGACGGAGCCGCCGAGGTGGGCGAAACGCACGATGTGCCGCGAAATACCACGGGGGAGCGCTGCCAGGTTCTCCGCCGGCCAATCCTCCAGGGCGATGTGCCAGGGGAGGTCCAGCAGTTCCGGATCCGCCGCCGCCGCGGTGATGTTGAGCGAGCTGGAAACGGCGAGGTTCTTGTCGTCCTTGGCGCTCGCTGCCTCGAACCGCGGCAGTTTGCCGACCTGCGCGTAGTCCGTGGGCTCGTCGTGCCACTGTGCGCTGTTTTCATCGGTCATGGATCAATTCTTTCGTACAGAGGGGCGGCTGGCCTAAACATCGGGCTTAAACGCCGACGGCGGCCCGTCCAGTCAGGAGGGCCGCCGTCGGTTAGATCTCGACAGGCTCGGTCACCGGGGATGTTTCGATCACCGGCTTGGGATTAGTCGCCCAGGCGCAGGCCGGTCTTGGTGTCGAACAGGTGCACGTGGCCCGACTGCGGACGGACGTAGATGATTTCGCCCTTCATTGGAGGGCGGCGACCGTCGACGCGTGCCACGATGTCGTGGTCCTTGCCGTCGAGCGTGGTGTGGCCGTACACGTAAGCGTCGGCACCCAGCTCTTCAACGACGTCAACCTCGACCTGGAGGCCTTCACCCTGCGGGGCAGTCTCAAGGTCTTCCGGACGGCTGCCCAGGGTGACGGTGCTGCCGTGGGCCTCTTCGAGGACGTTGCGCGGCACCGGGTAAACCGTTCCGCCGAACTGGACGCCGCCGTCGACGACCGGGAGTTCGAGGAGGTTCATGGCGGGGGAGCCGATGAAGCCGGCAACAAACACGTTCTTGGGCCTGTCGTACAGGTTGCGCGGGGTGTCAACCTGCATCAGCAGGCCGTCCTTGAGGACTGCAACGCGGTCGCCCATGGTCATTGCTTCGACCTGGTCGTGCGTCACGTAAACGGTGGTGACGCCCAGCCTGCGGGTGAGGGATGCGATCTGGGTGCGGGTCTGGACACGGAGCTTGGCATCAAGGTTGGAGAGTGGCTCATCCATGAGGAACACCTGCGGGTTACGCACGATGGCGCGGCCCATGGCGACACGCTGGCGCTGGCCGCCGGAGAGTGCCTTCGGCTTGCGGTCCAGGTACGGCTCGAGGTCCAGGAGCTTGGCGGCTTCACGGACGCGCTCGGCGCGCTCTTCCTTATTGACGCCGGCGATCTTCAGGGCGAAGCCCATGTTGTCGGCCACCGTCATGTGCGGGTACAGGGCGTAGTTCTGGAAGACCATGGCGATGTCGCGATCCTTGGGAGGAACATCGGTGACATCGCGGTCGCCGATCAGGATACGGCCGGAGTTGACATCCTCAAGACCTGCGAGCATCCGCAGGGAGGTGGACTTGCCGCAACCGGAGGGTCCAACGAGGACCAGGAACTCGCCATCGGCGACTTCAATGCTGAGCTTGTCAACAGCGGGCTTATCTGTGCCCGGGTACAGACGCGTAGCGTTATCAAAAGTAACTGTAGCCACAGTTATCAATCCCTTCACCGGCAGGTACGTGCCGGACGATCCGTTGTGAATGGTTCATGTAATTCAGTTATTCACGGCATTTCAGCCGTGTACTCCCCGGCCGAAGCCGAGGAGTATCGCGTGACGCCGCACGGTTCCTGTGCGCAACATCACAACCAAGAGTATGTCAGACGAATGGCGTATTGGTGCAAATGTTACGGAGGTCACACGTGAGCTTGGACATGTCCCCGAGGTTCAGTCAGTGCCGGGCTCTTCTTCGGCCACTACCAGGCTCCGTTCCTGCAGGACTGCTTCGAGCAGTTCCGCCACGTGGGCCGGCGCTTCCACCCGGAACTCGGCTTGGGTGAAGTCCGGGCCCACCTTGACGCCAACATCGCCGGATTCCAGGCGCGCAAGGGCATCCTCGTCCGTGACGTCGTCACCGGCGAAGAGGACCGCAGTGGCCCCTGTGATCTGGCGCAGGAACGTCAGGCCCTCACCCTTGGAGGCGTTGACTACCGATGTTTCCAGGACCCGTTTGCCGTTCTTCAGGAAAACGCCCTTGCGGTCCTGGAGAACTGAACGGGCCGCAGCCACCGCGTCCTCGGCAACATCGTCCGAGGCCAGCCGGGTATGCAGGACTACGCCTGCGGGTTTGTCTTCGAGCAGC
This sequence comes from Pseudarthrobacter sp. Y6, assembly GCF_050156205.1. Taxonomy (NCBI): domain Bacteria; kingdom Bacillati; phylum Actinomycetota; class Actinomycetes; order Micrococcales; family Micrococcaceae; genus Pseudarthrobacter; species Pseudarthrobacter sp. Y6. The sequence goes on from NZ_CP189574.1 coordinate 951,300, forward strand.
GTGCCCGGTGCCTGCTCAACGATCTCTTCGAGGACACCGCGGACTTCGGCCAGCAGCAGGCGCTGGGCCTCGTCCAGTGTCAGCTCCGTGGACCCGGGGCCCAGCCACGCTTCGGCGCCGTGGCTGCCGATAAGCAGGGTGTCCACCGGAGGCGAAGCGACCGCGCGCAGGCTGGCGAGGGCCCTGCCTGAGAGGAGTGCCGTCGTCGTGCGTGGAAGGGCGGCGAGCCCGGCGAAAGCGGCGGCCGAACGCGGAAGCGGGCGGGCGTCGTCCGCGCGGTCAACAAGCGGGGAAATGGTGCCATCGAAGTCCATGGCCACCAGGAGGTGTTCCGTCTGGGCGATGCGCCGGGCGGCCTGCCGGAGTTCGGGGGACAAAGCAAGCGGGCCTTTGGCGGGCCGGGCGTCAGGAGTCATCGCGCACAACTTTCTCGTTCAGGGCGGCCAGGAAGTCGGCTGACCAGTGGTCGACGTCGTGCTCCAGGATCTGCTTGCGCATGGACCGCATGCGGCGCGCGGCGTCTTTGGGAGGCAAATTGACGGCCCGCATGATGGTGTCCTTGAGGCCATCGATGTCGTGCGGGTTCATCAGCAGCGCCTGCTTGAGCTGGTCTGCGGCGCCGGCGAACTCGCTGAGGACCAGGGCGCCGTCGTTGTCCTTGCGGGCAGTGACGTATTCCTTGGCCACGAGGTTCATGCCGTCCCGCAACGCGGTCACGAGCATGACGTCGGCGGCGAGGTAGAGCGCCACCATCTCCTCCACGGGGTAGCTGTGGTGCAGGTAGCGGACGGCGGTGTTCTGGATGGTGTCGTAGGTACCGTTGATGTGGCCGACGGTCCCTTCGATTTCCTCGCGCAGGAGGCGGTATTGCTCAACCCGTTCGCGGCTGGGGCTGGCAACCTGGATCAGTGTTGCGTCGCCGACCGTCAGCTTGCCTTCGTTCAGGAGTTCTTCGAAAGCTTTGAGCCGGTGCCGGATGCCCTTGGTGTAATCGAGCCGGTCCACACCCAACAGGATGGTCTTGGGGTTGCCGAGGTCCTGGCGGATCTGGCGCGCACGCTCGATGATCTCGGGGTTGTGGGCCAGTTCGCTGATCTGGGCCACGTCGATGGAGATGGGGAAAGCCTGGGCCCTGGCGATGTGCGTGATTGCGCCGTCTTTACCCTTCACATGCACTTGCTGCTGCTTAACGCTGGCGCCCAGGAACCGGCGGGCTGAGCGCATGAAGTTTCCGGCGTCGCTGGGGCGCTGGAAGCCCACCAGGTCTGCGCCCATCAGCCCGTCGATGATGGCCTGCCGCCACGGCAACTGCGCGAAGATTTCCGGCGGGGGGAAGGGGATGTGGTTGAAGAAACCGATCCGCAGGTCCGGCCGGGCTTCGCGCAGCAGCCGCGGCACCAGCTGCAGCTGGTAGTCCTGGACCCACACCGTGGCGCCCTGGCCGGCATGGCGTACGACGGCGTCGGCGAACCTTTGGTTGACCTTGCGGTAGGCATCCCACCAGGTCCGGTGGAACTCCGGCGGGGCGATGACGTCGTGGTAGAGGGGCCACAGGGTGGCGTTGGAGAAACCCTCGTAGTAGAGCTCAACGTCGTCGTTGCTCAGCTGGACGGGGACCAGGTCCATGCCGCCGTGGCTGAAAGGCTCGACGGTTTCGTCCGGGGCGCCGTGCCAGCCCACCCACGCGCCGTCGGTCTTGGTCATCATGGGTGCGAGGGCAGTGACCAGGCCGCCGGGGGAGCGGCGCCAGCCGGAGCCGTCGCCGCCACTCTCACCTGGTGCGCAGCGGTCAACCGGCAGCCTGTTGGAGACAACCATAAAGTCGTACGTGGCGGCCGTGCTGTGGCTGCTCGCGGCGGCGCCGGTTGCAGGTACAGCTGTTGGCTTTTCTTGGACGGGTGTTTGCATTGCGGCCCCCTGGGGTTGCTTGTGCCTTTAAGCCACCTTATTAGGATGGAATCTTCGCGGCTATTCGTCCGTTGGTTATTCGGGGCTAAATACTTGAAAGCGCAAGCTCTCAGGTTTGTCCCCTAAAATGGTGGAGTCGCCACAGAGTGGTCCCCCTATGTCGATCGACCCAAGGAACACATGAGCCCCGCAAATGAAATACGCAAGTCCAAGGCTGAGCGAACCTCGGAGGCGCGCGAGAAGGCACGCCTGATCCGTGAGGCGCAGCTGAAGAAGGACAAGCGCAACAAGCTGCTGATCGGCTGGGGCATTGTGGTGGCCGTGGTGGCCATCCTTGCGGTGGTGGCGCTTGTGGTGACCACAACGATGCGGCAGAACGCCCCCATCGCTGACCAAGGCCAGACGCCGGCCAACGCAAACGTCAACGGTGGCATCACCTTGCTGGCCAATACCGACGTCACGAAGCTGGAACCGGCCACCGTAGACGCTGCCTCCGTGCCTGAAGCGCCCAAGACGGCACCGGCTGAAGTGGTTGTCCCCGGTGCCGAGGCTGAGGCCGGCAAACCGGTCAAGGTGGTCCTGTACGTTGACTTCATCTGCCCGGCTTGCAAGAAATTCGAGGTACAGTACAACGAGCAGCTGACGGCGCTGCGCAACGAGGGCAAGATCTCGGTGGAATACCGGGCCCTCGGGTTCCTGGACAACAGTTCCTCCACGAACTACTCCTCGCGTGCAGCCAACGCCGCCGCTTGTGTAGTGAACGAGTCCCCGGAAAAGTACGCCGAGTTTGTGGACTCCTTGTTCGCCAACCAGCCCGCCGAAGGAAGCGCCGGCCTTTCTGATGACAAGCTCAAGTCCATGGCCACGGACATCGGCGCCAAGAACATTGACACCTGCATCAACGAGAAGACCTACCGTCCGTTCGTGAAGTTCACGACCAAGCACGCCGCCGCCATCGGCGTCACCGGTACGCCCACCGTGTTCGTGGACGGCCAGCAATGGGGCAAGGGTGCCAGCGCGCAGACCCCGTTCCCGGACTTCCTGCAGGCAGCGATCACCGCCAAGGGCTGATCTGCTTAGCCTGTCGAATTTGCCGCGATGGCCCGGTTCCGGATTCATTCCGGGGCCGGGCCATTTGTTTTTTTGGCTTGAGTCGCGTCATTTTTACGAGCGGGCAGACTTGGGCTAACCTTATCTAGCGCCGTTGCGGCGCACGCCCCAGTGGGGCGCGCCTCCTTAGCTCAGTTGGCCAGAGCACCGCTCTTGTAAAGCGGGGGTCGTCGGTTCGAATCCGACAGGAGGCTCCGATTGTGGCTTAGGTCGCAGGATCAGGCCTGAGGGCGGACTTCCAGCGGTGCGCAGTTGCCGCCGATCTCCATCGCATCGTGGATCTTCAGGGCGAACCAGAGCTGGGCCATGGTTGACGTTTCGGTCACGTCCAGCCCTATCAGCTCACTGATCTTACGGATCCGATAGATGATGGTCTGCCGGTGTGCGAAGAGGGCGGTTGCCGTCTTCTGCCAGGAGCGTCGCATGTCCAGGTACGTCCATAAGGTGACGATAAGGTCCGGCTGGCGTCCCGGCCGCAATCCAGAGGGTTAAGGAGCGCCTGGGCGATACGCCGGTCTACGTTTCCATCGACATTGATGTCCTGGACCCGTCCTACGCTCCGGGCACCGGAACACCCGAAATGGGCGGCCTGCACTCCCGTGAGCTGCTTGCTCTGTTGAGGGGCCTCAACGGTATCAACATCGTGGGGGCCGACGTCGTCGAGGTAGCCCCGCGTACGATCACGCAGACATCACCACTCTCGCGGCCGCAACCCATGGTCTTTGACCTTTGGGGCGATGGTGAACCGCTCCAAAGGGGCGACTATCAGAGGCGACGAAGCGCTGGAAGTCGCAGCCGTTTAGACGCACACGCCCTTGCTGCCCCCGGACCCCCGTGGGCCAGCAAGGGTGCCGGAACGGCCCCCGATTGCAAGCCCGCGAGCTGCTTGGTCGTCACTGCCGGATGATGGCTGGAAAGCGGGTGCGACCGACCGTTGCCAGTTCCCGGGGGAGAGGCCTAGACTCGGCCCACAGCCCCTTTCGGGGAGAACGCCAGATCCCTTCACTCATCCTCTGTTCTGGGCGTGCGGATAGGTTCGTGTTCTGGGCACAGCAGAACAGGAGTCGGCCATGACCAAGTATTTTTTCCAAGCAAACTATGTGGGCCAGGGCATCAAAGGCCTGATGCAGGAGGGCGGGTCCAAGCGTCGGGACGCCGTTGTTAAGGCCTTGGAGTCGGTTGGGGGATCACTGGAATGCATCTACTACGCGTTCGGCGAAACGGATGTCCTGGGGGTCTTCGACATTCCCGATCAGCCCAGTGCTGTTGCCCTTTCCCTGATGATCAATTCCACCGGCGCCGTGGACCTTCACCTCACCCCGCTCATGACACCCGAGGATATTGACGCAGCTGTGGACAAGACACCCGCATACCGGGCCCCCGGTCAGTAACGGCTTCGACCGGGCGTCGACGTGCGTGCGGTACCGGCCACTACGCAACGGCGGAAGAGCTGACCGGGCTGCGGCGACGCAGCCCGGTGGGAAAACTCTTCCCGCGGAGCGCCGCCCAGCGCATCCTCCTGGAAGCCTCCTGCCGTTTGCGGCTGAAAAAGCAACGTGTAGTCCACATTCCTGCGCACAACTAAGGCCGGGCCGCCAGCGGTGGCAGCCCGGCCATTGCCGTAAACGGGCGAATCAGACGGTGAAGCTTGCGTCGTCCGCGAGATTGACGTCCTTGGTCTCCGGACCGATGGTGGCGCCGATCCACAGGAGAGAAAAGTGAAAAACGGATTCCCGTAGGTTGAGAACGGTCAATCTTTGGTTTGCACCCCGGACCGCCGGGGTAAGGCTGGTTTTGTGAGGCGGACGCGAGAACGGTACACAAGAACTGGCGCGATCTCCTTGGTATTCACCTGTGGCGGACGGCGGACCCTATTGGTACCGGGGGGCAGATGGAACCTCATCGCGGGCGGATGGTTCTTTGCCGGCGTCGTCGCATCGGATCTGTTCGCGGGGAGCACCATCTGGACGGGCCCCTGACGGCGTGGGCGGACGGGTCCTTAGATTCCACCGCCGAATTAAGGCCGTGGGGTCGCCGGGGAACAATGCGATGTAGCCGTGGACAAGGACCTCAACAACTCCGGAGCCCGGCCGGAGTTGCTCGCGAACGTGGGCCAGGACGGCAGGATCCACCAGGGCGGCCGCGAGTTCCTTTCAAAAAATATTCGAAAAAATCCGGACGGGTCGGCGCCGAGCCCATAGGATCAGGAAAGTGCCGCTAGGCGCCACCTGACCGGCGGATTTCCAACCGCCTTGCCGATTGCGGGGGACCGATCGCCATGCTCCGAACTTTGAAATCTATCGCGGCAGTGGTTGGGCTGGGTCTGGCTTTGGGACTGATGCCGGCCCAGACAGCCCAGGCAGCGCCTGCCACCGGCCGGATTTCCCTCAGCCCGGCCACTGGACCGGCAGGATCCGCCGTCACAGTCAGTGGAACGGGATTCAAAGCCTCCACCACGGGGACGGTGATCGCCGGTGCCACGACTTTTCCCTTCAAAACGGCGGCCTCGGGTGCTTTCAGTACCTCGATCACCATCCCTTCCGCAGCCATGGGATCGTTGACCATCACGGCCAAGACCTCTTCCATCCAGGCCTCGTCCGTGTTCACCGTGACCGCACCGGTCCCGACGCTCCCTCCGGTCAGCACAGCCGCGCTTCGGTTCGGGGTCGCCACGGCCGGCGGCCCGCTGGCCAGCGGCGAATTGGATGAGGTGGCGCAACTGGCCGGCGAAAGCCCGTCCACCATTCTCTTCTACAAGGACTTCCTCCAGGCGCCCCCCATCGCCGAGATGGACTCCGTCCGGGCACGAGGCGCCGTCCCGCTCATAACCTGGGAACCTTGGGCCTGGGGCGGTGGAACGGAACAGCCGGCCTACTCCCTGGACCGAATTGCCGCCGGCGACTTTGACGCCCACATCACGCAGTGGGGCCAGGCACTTACTGCCTGGGGCCAGCCGGTCCAGCTCAGGTTCGCCCACGAGATGAACGGAAACTGGTACCCGTGGGCCGAAGGCGTAAACGGCAATCAGCCCGGCGACTACGTAAAAGCCTGGCGCCATGTTCACGACATTGTTGCTGCCACCGGTGCCGGCAACGTCTCCTGGGTCTGGAGTCCGAATGTTCCCTATTACGGTTCCACCGATCTCGCCGGCCTCTTTCCCGGCGTCGGATACGTGAATGTTGTAGCCCTCGACGGGTACAACTGGGGCACCTCCGCCTCATGGAGCGGCTGGATATCGCCGCAGGATCTTTTCGCTCCGGGAATAGCCCAGTTGCGTGCTCTGGCACCCGGAGTTCCCATCCTGATCAGCGAGACGGCTTCCAGCGAAGCAGGGGGCAACAAGGCTGCCTGGAACACTGAGCTCGTGTCTTATCTGGCGGCCCAGCCCGATGTCGTGGGCTTCGTGTGGTTCCATCTCCAGAAAGAAACCGACTGGCGAATCAACAGCAGCGCCACCTCCGCCTCAGCGTTCAAGTCGGCGTTGCAGGCGCGCCGGACTTCCTGACTCAAGGCTCGAGACCCGATTTCTCAGGTCTGTGGCTGACGGCGAGGCTGGCCGGCTACACGATTTCCCGGTATTCAGGGACGCGCCTTGTTGTCCCGGCGGACCAGCCCCAGCAGGGCCACACCTATGAGCATTACGCCAAGCGCGGTCAGCAGTGCAGACACGACGTCCAGGCCGGTGTACGCCAGCCCGGTTGCGGACAGAGCCGCCCCGGAAGCGGGTAGGGCGGTGTTCATTCCGTACATTGTTAGTTGATTTCCTCTGCTGCGTATTGCGCTTCCCAGCGGTCTATCCGCCGCCGGGTGATCTTTGCGGTCAGGACGGCGCACCAGGAGGCCAGGAACCACCCGGACCGCAGCCACATGAATAATTCCTGCGGGAAGAACGTGGCTGCCATCAGTACGTCCTTCCAGTCGCGGTGCGGAATCCGAAGCGCCCGTTTGATGTCCAGCGCCACGAACAGGATTGGCACCAGCCACCAGAACAGGACGAAGTGAAACACTCCCAACGAGAGTGAGAGGATAATTACTGCGATCCACAGCAACTTCAGGAACACGCCCAGCAGACCCATGGCCTGCTGGCCCCAGTCGCGCAGGGTCAGCCGGTTGATTCCAAGGTCCAACAGATCTTCCACGGTGCCGACCTGCCATTTCATCCGCTGGCCCCACAGTGCTTTGACTGTCTTCATCGAGTCGGTGTAGGCGCGGACATCCGGGGATACCTGGCAGATAAAGCCCAGTTCACGGATGCGATAGGTCAGTTCGAAGTCCTCGACCTGCGAGGTGTAGACCCAGGGCCCTTCACGGTCGTTCCGGGCCGCGATCTGCCGGAGGACGTCGTTATTGATGGCGCAGCCGGTTCCTGCCAGAACGCTGGTCCTGCCCCGCCTCAGGGCCGTATCGGTCCACGTGGCGAATTCAGCTTTCTGCAGCCGGCTCAGAAATCCGGGGTCCTGCATCGTGAATTTCGATGACGAGCCACCCATGCGCGCGCCCCTTTCGGCGCTGAACTCCCGGGACCAGGCTTCGACGGCGTTCGAGGGTAGGACCGTATCCGCGTCGAGGCAGATGACCACGTCGGCGTCGAAGGCGTACTTTGCCCAGGCCCGGTTCAGGGCTTCGGATTTGCGGTGTTGCAATCGTGGAAGCTCCATCACGGCCACCGGGTACTTCCGCGCTTCCATGGCCGTTGAATCGGTGCATCCGTTGGGGATGACCACGATGAGGTCCGCGGGACGGGACTGGAGCATCAGGCCATCGAGGGTTGCCCCGATCGAGCTGGCCTCGTTGTAAGCGGGCACCAGCACCACCACGCGCAGGCCAAATGAAGCAGGGGTAGCCTCGGCCGCATCGGATGCGACGCGGGCTGCCCGCCGGGTGGGATGAACGATAGACGCGCGCGTCACGTCGGCCGGGGGCAGGGAAAGTACGGCGTCCACGGCGGCCTCCTCGGGTGGCTTCGCAGACCCCAGCGGCCTGCGAATCCATCCTGCAGGCGCCTTCTCAGATTTCGCCCCCGGATACCGTCAAGGTTCCATCAATACGGTTCTGGCTGATCCTGGGCAGGTCCAGCACAATGAGCGGTGCCTCGGTGATTTCAGAGCCACATGACCGGGCGGGCTACGGGCCTCGGAGCGAGAGCGGCCCAGCATCGGCCAGCGGCGCCGGCGCACGTCACCGGGCTCGGGAAAGCGCTCGCCTACGTCTCGCCCGCTGCCGTGCGGGACCTATATCCCAACGCAGGTGACTTGCCGGCGATGGCGGAGCGCAGCATACGAACGGCTGGCCGCGTTGCAGGAGGAGCTCGAGCGTGTGCGGGAGCGCGGAGTTGCCTTTGAGCGTGAGGAATCAACGCTCAATGTCTTTTGTGCGGCGGCGCCGGTGCGCGACGGATCCGGTGCCGTGGTCGCCGCCATCAGCACCTCGGTGTCCTCCGCCCACTGGCACCAGCGTCCCGAGGAGTGCTGGGCCGACCTGGTGCAGCAAGGAGCTGACCGACTGTCCGCGCTGCTCGGCTTCACCGACCCGCACCGACCAGCAAGTACGCGTCAATCTGTCTGGTTGCCCACACTGTTGCCCAACTAGCGGCATAATGACCTAAACTGCTTCACTGAGGTGCCTGAAATGGTGCCGTGCAGCGACGAAAGTGAATACGCCATGGCTACCGATTACGACGCTCCACGCAAGACTGACGACGAGGCTTCTGCTGAGTCGCTGGAGGCCCTGCAGGCATCCCGCAGCAGCAATGTCCAGACCGCAGTCATCGACGTCGACGAGACCGACACCGCCGAAGGCATTGACCTTCCCGGAGCCGATCTATCCGGCGAAGAGCTGACCGTCATTGTTGTTCCCGAACAGTCAGATGAGTTCACCTGCTCATCCTGCTTTCTGGTCCGGCACCGGTCCCAGGTTGCACGCGAAAAGAACGGCATGAAGTACTGCATCGAGTGCGAAGGATGAACGCCCGGCGCCGGCACTCCGGTGAGCCGATCCGGCGTCGTTATTATGCATAACGGCAGGGTGCAGAAACGGCGTTAATAGCGTTTCGTTTGCCCGATTCGATGCTTCAGAATCACGCCCGCGTGACCGGAACCAGGACGAATTAACGGTTCCGCGCCGAAGCGGACACAACCCTTTTGAGTGGCCCCGGAGGCTCCTACGCTTGAGCTACCTAATCACTCGAAGGGTGGCCCACAATGAAAAAGATCTATACGTGGCTGACAGTCATCTTGATGGCTGTCGGATTGGGTTTCCTGGCTCCGGGGCCCGCCTCGGCAACCACATCGTATTGCGGGCTCGTATGGGGATCACTGGCTGAATCAGACCCGGCCATGAGCACCGCATCCGTCACCAACGTCAGGACGGGGCAGCACTACTGCTTCGACCGGATGGTGGTCGATCTCAACGGCCCAGTGGCCGGCTACACGGTCCAGTATGTTCCGACCGTGGTCCAGGACGGTTCAGGTTTTGAAATCCCGCTGCTGGGTTCGGCATTCCTCCAGGTAACTGTGAACGCACCGTCCTACGACAGCAACGGCAACGTCACCTACAGCCCGGCGGCCAAAGCCGAACTGTCCGACGTCTCGGGATACCAGACCTTCCGGCAGGTTGCCTACGCAGGCAGCTTTGAAGGCTACACCAGCATCGGACTGGGCGTCCGTGCCCGGCTCCCGTTCCGGGTCTTCACCCTGGACGGCCCCGGATCCGGATCGCGCATGGTGGTCGATGTAGCGCACTTCTGGTGAGCGTCGGTTCGTTGCGGCACCGGCATTGAGATAAGCACAGGAATCCAAAAAAAGCGGCGCCCTGCCCGGAAAGATCCGGACAGGACGCCGCTTTGTTGACAAGGTTTGGGTTACTCCGGGACCACCAGCGCAGGAGTGTCCCGGCGGATGGTTTCACCCCGGAAGAAACCGGGGCTCAGGCGCGCCATGATGACCATGAACACAGCCCCGAGCGCCAGGATCCCGATGCCCAGGACAAACACCAGCCCAACCCCGAAGACCTCGGAGCCGCTGCCGAACTCCGGCGCCCAGCTGTCCACAGCAGTCTGCAGGAAAACCACAAACAGCCCAACTCCGCCCAGCACCGGGCAGAGTAGCCGCAGCACGAAGTTGCGCACGCTACTGAACACGCTGTTCCGGAAGTACCAGGCGCAGGCGATGGCGGTCAGGCCGTAGTAGAAGCAGATCATCAGACCAAGAGCCAGGATGGTGTCGTTCAGGACGTTTTCGCTGATGACGTGCATGATGGCGTAGAACCCGGCGGACAGGACGCCCGCCGCCACCGTGGCGAATCCCGGCGTCGAGAACTTCTTGCTCATGTGTGCGAACGGTTTTGGCAGGGCGCTGTAGTGCGCCATGGCCAGCAGGCTGCGCGAGGGCGAAGTGAACGTCGACTGCAGCGAGGCTGCGGAGCTGGACAACACCGCGAGGGACATCAGGATGGCGAACGGTCCCATGATGGGGGAGGCCAGCGCGGTGAAGACGTTTGCGCTGTTTTCCTCGTTGTTCAGGCCGATTCCGGTGTCCCCCACGCCGGCGAACATCATGGTGGCGATGGTCACCAGAAGGTAGATGCCCAGGACGACGACGGCGGTCAGCGTGCCTGCGAGGCCGGCGGTCTTCTTGCCGTTGGCGGTTTCCTCGTTCACCGTCAGGCACACGTCCCAACCCCAGTACACGAAGATGGACAGCGAGATGCCGGCCGCGACCTGGCCGAAGGTCTCAATCCTGGTGACGTCGAACCATTCCCAGCTGAACGGGATGGCAGTCTCGGACGTGGACCAGTTGGCGAATGCCATGGCCACGAACAGGCCAAGGACCAGCAGCTGGAAGCCCACCAGGCCGTACTGGACGATCTTGGTGCTGTGCAGGCCGCGATAGCTGACCCACACGGCGAGGGCCACAAAAACGAAGCACGTCAGGACGTTCAACGGCTTATTAGCCGCGAGGTCCGCCAGTTCAGGCGCACCCGTCAGCTGTGACAGGAAGAGGTAGAAGAAGTCCACGGCCACGCCCGCCAGGTTGGACAGGACGATGATGTTGGCGGCGAGCAGTCCCCAGCCGCCCATCCAGCCCACCCAGGGACCAAACGCTTTGGTGACCCAGGTAAACGTGGTGCCGCTGTCCGGGGAATCGGCGTTGAGTTCCCGGTACGCGAGTGACACCAGGATCATGGGGATGAACCCGATCAGGAAAATGACGGGCAACTGGAGCCCCGCCTCGTTAACCGTGGGGCCAAGGGCGCTGGTCAGCGTGTAGGCCGGTGCGATGGTGGAAATGCCAAGAACGACGACGGCGAGGAGCCCCAGCTGCCCGCCCTTCAGTCCTTTTGGGGTGATGCCGTGGGCCGAGCCGGCCGTGTCCGACCCGGACGGCTGGCCGGAAGGGGTGCTCTTGCGGATGGTTTGGGTCATTGTCCAGCGCTTTCTACGAGGCAGCAGGCTGCTGTTGGGTGATGCAGTGGATACCGCCGCCGCGGGCGAAGAGCTCACGGGCGTCAATGCCGACCACACGCCGGCCGGGGTAGGCCTCTGCCAAGATCTGCAGCGCCTTGTCATCGTTGGAGTCGGCGAAGGTGCACGCGATGACGCCGCCGTTGACCACGACGTGGTTGATGTAGCTGTAGTCGACAAAGCCTTCGTCATCCCACAGGGTTGCAGGGGCCGGGACTTCGATGATGGTCCACTCGCGGCCGGCGGCGTCCGTGGTGGTGCGCAGGAAACTGATGATGTCGCGGCAGACCTGGAAATCCGGGTGGCGGGGGTCCTGCTGGGAATGCACCAGCAGTGTGCCGGGGGAAGGGATGGCGGCCACGATGTCCACATGCCCGCGGGTCCCGAACCGTTCCGAATCCCTGGCCAGTCCGCGGGGCAGCCAGATCACTTTCGTGGCGCCGATCGTGCGGGCGAGCTCGGCCTCGACATCCGCCCGGCTGAGTCCGGGGTTGCGCCCCGGATCAAGCTGCACGGTCTCAGTGACCAGTACCGTTCCCTCACCGTCCACGTGGATGCCCCCGCCTTCGTTCACCAGCGGGGACACAACGTGGTGGGCTCCCGAACGGCCGGTAACTTCGGCGGCGATCAGGGCGTCCTTGTCCCAGCGTGCCCAGTCCTGGGCGCCCCAGCCATTGAAGACCCAGTCCACGGCGCCGCGGCACCCGTGCTGATCAAGCACAAACGTGGGGCCGATGTCCCGCATCCATGCATCGTTCAGCGGCGCGGAAAGTACCTCGACGTCGGGATGCAGATAGCGGGCGGCCGTGCCGACGTCGTCGGGGTCCACCACTACGGTGACCGGTTCAAATTCGACGGCGGCGTTGGCCACCGCTGCCCAGGTGGACCGGGCAGCGTGGGCGTCGTCGGCGGTGTCACCCAGGGTATAGCCGCCAGTGGGGAAGGCCATCCAGAGCCGCTCCTGTGGGGCGGTTTCGGCAGGCATGCGCCACGTGCTCATGCGGTCACCTGCTGACGGGTGATTGAGCTTGTCGAAATCCCGGTCTCGCTCCCCAACAGCTCCCTAACCTCGCGAGCTCGGCCAGGGAACGCTGCGGTTGTGGGCCCAGGTTCCGTGAGCCGGCCGTAGGTATCGGGGCGGCGCGTGGACAGGAAGGGGAATAGCGTCAGCCAGTCCCGCCGCTGGTCCAGGTCGAGGTCTGCCACCAGCACCGCGGAGGCGTCACGCGGGGCCTGCACTAGGACGCGGCCGTACGGATCGGAGATGAAGGAGGAGCCGTAAAAGTTCAGCGTTCCTTCATCGCCCCAGCGGTTGGGCGCCACCATGAACAGGCCGTTGGCGATGCCGTTGCCGACAATCACCTGCTGCCACAGCGGCTGGGTGTCGAAATCCGGGTGGTCCGGCTCTGAGCCGATGGCCGTGGGGTAGACCAGGATCTCTGCGCCACCGAGGGAGTAGAGCCGGGCTACCTCCGGGAACCATTCGTCCCAGCAGGTGGGCATGCCCAGCCGGGCGCCGCCCAGTTCTGCCGGCGCGTGGACCTCGTAGGCATCCGTGGCCGCCGGCCCCTGGCGGAAGAATTTGTCTTCGTAGTAGCCGGCGGTAACCGGAATGTGCAGCTTGTGCGTGCGGGCGAGCAGGTCACCCTCGGACGACACCAAGATGGCTGTGTTCAGCCCCAGGCCGTCGTCGCTGCCGTCCGGGTTCTCCGCCTGCTGGTACAGCGAGGCATGGACAGCCACCCCGTGGCGGCGGGCCGATTCGGCAGCAAACCGGAAGGTGGGCCCGGTGAGCAGGTCCTCAGCGGTGTCCGACGGCCGGGGCCGCACTGCTCCAGGCTGCACCGCTCCGTGCCGGGGAATGTCATTCTCCGGACGCGTGTCCGCGGGGTAGCGGGAGAGGGTGAGTTCGGGCAGGAACACGACCGATGCACCGAGCCGGGCGGCCCGGCCGATTCCTTCATCGAGTTCAGACCGCAGGATGGCAGTGTCTGCATGCCAGCGGTGCTGCACCACGCCCACCCGAAGGGCGGTGCGTTCGGACGGCGTTGTCCGGGCCAGGGAAGCGGGTGAGTCGAGGCAGGAAATTTCTATCATTGGCTTACTTCCAGTGAGACGACCGTCACTAAATGAATGACGTTCATTTAGTATGGATGATGAACGACTTTCGCGCAATGGTTTAAATGAATCCCATTCTTTTGTGTCGCTCCGGTCGGCTTAGTAAGCTCACTGAGAAATTTGCTTCCGGCCTGCCGCGATCGATCCCGTGGCTGATAGCGTCGGGACTACTGGACCAATCGAGGAGGATTCATGAAAGCTTCACCGACCCTGACCAACAACCTGCAGGCCGTACTCGCGGACCTGATCGAGCTGCACATCCAGGGCAAGCAGGCCCACTGGAACATTGTGGGGACCAACTTCCGGGACCTTCACCTGCAGCTGGACGAAATCGTGGATGCCGCCCGGCAGTTCGCAGACGATATGGCCGAGCGGATGCGCGCCCTCCACGCCCTGCCCGATGGCCGAAGTGCCACGGTGGCAAAATCCACCAGCCTGGCCCAGTTCCCCGAAGGCCTCATCAACACCAAGGACGCCATCGAGCGGATCGTTGCTGCACTTGAGGCTGCCGTGGGCACCATGCGCAAGGTCCATGACGAAGTGGACGAAGAGGATCCCACCACCGCGGACCTGCTCCACGAATTCATCGCCAGGCTGGAGCAGTACGCGTGGATGGTGAACGCCGAGACCATGAAGGCCTCCGCCAGCGTCACCGCCCCTGACGCCAAGTAGGGCCCGTCAGTCCTAGTCCGCCGTCGGAACTTTCCGGAGTACGACGGCGGCAAGGACTGCCGCGCTCGTCATCAGTACCAGCGCAATTGCCGCAGTGGTGTGGACACCCGAATCAAACGCCAGGCGTGCTGCGCCGCGGAGCGCTTCGGCCAGCGGAGCAGGCAAGGTGACGGCCAGCTCCACGGCGCCCGCCAAAGTTTCGCCGGCCTGGTGCATGGCAGTGCCGGACGCCGTTTCCTCCACCTCGGCCGGCAGCCGGAGATTGCGCTGGTACGAAGCGGTCAGGATGGATCCCAGCACCGCCGTCCCCAGCAGGGACCCCACCTCATACCCCGTTTCCGAGATGGCGGCCGCCGCTCCTGATTTCTCCGCTGGAACGGAGCCCAGGATGAGGTCATTGGAAATGGTTTCCGCTGTGCCCACCCCCAGGGCGAGGATAAGCAGCGCGGCCAGCAGGAGGGCCGGGCCGGAGCCGTGATCACCGAAGACTACGATTCCGTAGCCGGTGGCGCTCAGGGCCAGGCCACCTGCCACCACAAAGCCCGGACGCACCTTCCGGACCAGCGGTACCACTGCCAGCCCGGCCAACACTGTGGCCACCAGGGCCGGGATCATGGCTATTCCGGCGGCCGACGGCGTCATCCCGTCCAGGAGCTGGAGGTGCTGGGCGAGGAACAGGATGAAGCCGTTGAAGGAGAACAGGGCCAGCACGTTTGCCGTGATGGCGGTGCTGAAGACCCGGTTGCCGAACAGGGACATGTCCAGCAGAGGGCTGGACAGCCGCTGCTGGCGGCGGACAAAGACGACGCCCATGGCCAGGCCAAAGGCAACTAGCCCCACCGGAGTGGCCCCGAAACCTTCGGTCGCCATTTCCTTGATGCCATACACAACGGGCACCATCACCAGCAGGGACAGGGCGATGCTGGGCACGTCCACCCGTCCGGGCCGCGGATCCTTTGATTCCGGGATGAACGCAGGGCCGAACGCCAGCAGGGGCAGCATGATGGGCACGGCGACCAGCAGGATGGCGCCCCACCAGAACTGCTCCACCAGCCAGCCCCCAAAGATGGGGCCCAGGGCGGCGCCGCCGGAGAAGCCGGCTGCCCAGATGGCCACGGCCAGCCGACGCCGGTTTGGGTCCGGAAAAATGTTGCGGATCAGCGACAGGGTTGAGGGCATCAGCATGGCGCCGAAGAACCCCAGCATCACCCGTCCCGCTATCAGCCACTCCGCGCTGGGGGCAAGGGCTGTTGCTGCCGAGACCGCGGCGAATCCAACGCTGCCGGTCAGCAGCAGCCGGCGGCGCCCGATCCGGTCACCCAGGCTGCCCATGGCAACCAGCAATCCGGCAAGCACCAGGGGATAGGCGTCCACAATCCACAGCAGCTGGACTCCCGTTGTCTCCAAGCTGCTGGCGATGGCCGGAAGCGCAAATGTCAACGCAGTGTTGTCTACTGCAACCAGGAGCACCGGAAACATCAGCAGGGCCAGCGCGAGCCAGTCGCGCCAAGGCGCCTTGGCGGGCCCTGACGGCCGGAGACCGGCTGCCGTCGCGGATGTGCTGCGCGTGTTCTGGTTGGACTGTGCGGACAATGTCATGTCGATAACTGTACCGTCCAGACGGTACAGTTAAGAAACGGGGCCCGGAGCGTGCATGATTGAAGCCATGGCCAGAAATCCCGTCGCACGCGATGCAGTCCTCGACGCTTTTGAAGAACTCCTGATTGATGTGGGGGAGCGGGCTGCCACTTTGGATGCGGTGGCCAGGCGGGCCGGCGTGTCCAAGGGCGGATTGCTGTACCACTTCCCTAACAAGGAAGCGCTGATCGCCGCGGTGCTGGAACGGTTGGATCGCCTGGCCGTCGAGGATCTCGCGCTGATGGCCGCAGCAGCCGAAGGTGCGGCGGCCTACTTTATCCGTTCCTCGCTCTGGTCCGATTCGCCGATGGACCGCTCCTTTGTGGCCGCCACGCGACTGGCCGAAGTGGCCCATGAAGAGGCCCGGCGGCGCTTTGCCGCCATCCAGCAGCAGTGGTTGGACCTGATCGCGGCCGACGTCGGCACGGCCATGGCGAAAGCCGTGCTGTATATGGGGGACGGGCTGTATTTCAACGCCATGTGGGAAAGCGGCACCACCGGGGACGGCCGGGGCAGGCACGGAGATATTGAGGAGCTCCTTGCCGCAGTGGAGCGGCTGCGGGGCTGATTCTGCTCAATCATTCGGCCGGTCCCTGATGCAAGCCCGGGTGTATCCGGACGCGCACGAGCTCCACACCGGAATGATTGAGCAGAATCCGACGACCTCATTTGCCCGATGGCCCGGGGCGTAGGAGAATTGGTCCCTGTAATGGCTGCCACCGGCCGGCACAACAATCTGAATATGCCTTTGATCTGCGGCGGGAGAGTTCTGTTAGTAGGTACAACAGGCGCCGTAGGAGCAAATCCTCCCCAGGAATCTCTCGGGCCCACGTACCGCCGCGGCCAGGCAACCCTGGAAAGTGGCAGGCCGTCCGCCTGAGACATCCCGGATCACTCCGGAATGTCAGGACCGCTGTGCTCACCGACGGTGCAAGCGTCACCCCGCGACAAGCAGGTGGGCGCGGAAACTCTCAGGTCCCAGACAGAGCGGGGTGGAACCCGAATCGATGTGGCGTACCCTGCGCCGCCATTAGTAATGGAGTTCCTTGTGAGTGTTAGTTCCGCCTCGGCCACCTTCGTTGACCGGCACATCGGCGCCCGCCGCCAGGCCGATATCGACTCCATGCTCAAGGCCGTCGGCTACGACACTGTGGACGCGCTGGTGGATACTGCCGTCCCCAACGACATCCGCCAGGCCAAGCCGCTGGCCCTCAAGGACGCCCTCAGTGAGGTTGAGGTCCTTGCGGAGCTGCGGAAGCTCGCCTCCAAGAACAAGACCGCTGTGCAGATGATCGGCCAGGGCTACTACGACACCGTGACGCCCGCCGTGATCCGCCGCAACATCCTCGAAGCCCCTGCCTGGTACACCGCGTACACCCCGTACCAGCCCGAAATTTCCCAGGGCCGGCTTGAGGCGTTGCTGAACTTCCAGACCATGGTCCAGGACCTGGTGGGCCTGCCGATCGCGAACGCGTCGCTGCTGGATGAAGCCACCGCGGTCGCCGAGGCCGTCCTCATGATGCGCCGGGCGAACAAGAACAAGGAGGCCCGGGACGGCAAGACGGTCCTGGATGCCGACTGCCTGCCGCAGACCATCGCCATCGTCAAGGGCCGCGCCGAGGCCCTCGGTTTCGAGGTGGAGGTCGCTGACCTGTCCAAGGGCCTGCCCGACGGCGTCATCAACGGCATCGTCCTGCAGCAGCCGGGCGTTTCCGGCCGGGTCTTCAACCACGCCGCAGTGATCGCGGCAGCCAAGGAGCGCGGCGCGCTCGTCACCGTTGCCGCCGACCTGCTGGCCCTGACCCTGATCACCCCTCCCGGGGAGCAGGGCGCGGACATTGCCGTCGGCTCGACCCAGCGTTTTGGTGTGCCGTTGTTCTTCGGCGGCCCGCACGCCGCGTACATGGCAGTGGCCAAGGGTCTGGAGCGGTCCATGCCCGGCCGCCTGGTTGGGGTGTCCAAGGACGACGCCGGGACCCCCGCGTACCGTCTGGCGCTCCAGACCCGCGAGCAGCACATCCGCCGCGAGAAGGCCACGTCCAACATCTGCACCGCGCAGGCCCTGCTGGCCATCGTCTCCTCCTTCTACGCCGTTTACCACGGCCCCGACGGCTTGAAAGCGATCGCCGAGACCACACACGGCCACGCTGCAATCATCGCCGCGTCGCTGAAGTCGGCTGGCCTGGACGTACTTCACACGAGCTTCTTTGATACCGTCACGGTTTCCGTGCCCGGCAAGGCCTCCGCCATTGTTGCCGCCGCCGAAGCCAAGGGCATCAACCTGCGCCACATCGACGAGAACACCATCGGCGTCTCCGCCGATGAAACCACAACCCCGGCCATCGTCGCCGGTGTGCTGGACGTCTTTGGCGCCGCCGTGGTGGACGCGGCCGCCGGCACTGACACTGGGTTCGCGCTGGATGCCGCCGTCGTCCGCACCTCTGAGTACCTGCAGCACCCGGTGTTCAACACGCACCGTTCCGAGACCCAGCTGCTGCGCTACATCCGCAGGCTGAGCGACCGTGACCTTGCCCTGGACCGGACCATGATCCCCCTGGGTTCCTGCACCATGAAGCTGAACGCCACGGCCGAGATGGAAGCCATTTCCTGGCCGGAGTTCGCCTCCATCCACCCGTTCGCCCCGGACTCACAGACGGTGGGCTGGCGCGAGCTCATCAGCGGGCTGGAAGCTGACCTCGCGGAAATCACCGGTTACGACCAGGTCTCCCTGCAGCCGAACGCCGGTTCCCAGGGCGAGCTCGCGGGCCTGCTGGCCATCCGTGGCTACCACCTGTCCCGCGGCGATGACCAGCGCACCGTTTGCCTGATCCCGGCCTCGGCCCACGGCACCAACGCCGCCTCGGCCGTCCTGGCCGGCATGAAGGTTGTTGTCGTCGCGACGGCGCCGGACGGCAGCATCGACCACACGGACCTGTACGCCAAGATCGAGGCGAACAGGGACGTCCTCTCGGCCATCATGATCACCTACCCCTCCACGCACGGTGTCTACGACGCCGACGTCACCGAAATCTGCGACGCTGTGCACGCTGCCGGCGGCCAAGTGTACGTGGACGGCGCCAACCTCAACGCCCTCGTGGGCCTGGCGCAGCCGGGCAAGTTCGGCGGCGACGTCTCGCACCTGAACCTGCACAAGACCTTCTGCATCCCGCACGGCGGCGGCGGCCCGGGCGTTGGCCCGGTCGCGGCCAAGGCCCACCTGGCACCGTTTATGCCCGGCGACGCCAACAAGGCGGCGCACGAGTCCGGCTCTGCCGGATCAACAACAGGCGTGGCCATCAGCGCATCCAACTACGGCTCCGCCGGCGTCCTGCCCATCTCCTGGGCCTACGTGAAGCTCATGGGCGCGGAGGGCCTGACCGAAGCGACGAAGTCTGCGCTGCTCGCGGCGAACTACGTCGCGGCCCGCCTGAACGAGTACTTCCCGGTTCTGTACACGGGCGAGGGTGGTCTGGTGGCGCACGAGTGCATCCTGGATCTCCGTGAGCTGACGGCGAAGACCGGCGTCACCGCGGAGGATGTGGCCAAGCGTCTGATTGACTACGGCTTCCACGCCCCCACCCTGGCGTTCCCGGTTGCGGGCACGCTGATGGTGGAGCCCACGGAGTCCGAGGACCTGGTGGAGATCGACCGGTTCATCGACGCGATGATCACCATCCGCAAGGAAATCGACCAGGTGGCCAACGGTGACTTCACCGTGGAGAACAGCCCGCTGCGCCACGCACCCCACACCGCGTCCGCCGTCGTCACCTCCGACTGGGCCCGCCAGTACCCGCGTGAGCAGGCCGCGTTCCCGGTCCACCACCTCAAGCAGGACAAGTACTTCCCGCCCGTCGGCCGCATCGACGGCGCAGCCGGGGACCGCAACCTGATCTGCTCCTGCCCGCCGCTTTCCGAGTTCGAAGACTAAGGGCCGGCAGGCCGGAGTTTTCAAGGGTGCTGCTCCTTCGTCGCTCTGACGCACGCTTTCGAAAACCCCGGCCCGCCAGCCCTATCGGTGGTTGAGCTTGTCGAAACCGGATCTTGACAGGCTCGATCACCGTCACCGCCCGGCCATGCCCGGGACTGACCCGGGTTGGGGTGCTGTCGGTGCCTCGTGCCACGATGGTTTGATGGATGACAGGACAGGCGGTGCATTGGGCTACCACGCAGGCTTCCTGCGGGTGAGCCTGGATCTGCCGGCGCCGGACGTGCCCACGGTGGTTCTGGACTACATTCATTTCTCTGTCAGGCAACTCCCGGCGCGGCGACTCGCGGCCACCGGAGTTTCACAGGTGCTGCCCCTTCGTCGCTCTGACGCACGCTTTCGAAAACCCCGGCCAGCCGGCCCCCTCGGTAGGTCCGCGGCGTCCGGCAGCATGCGTCAAAGCGAGGAACGAGCAGCATGCAGAGGATGTCGGGGACCTACCGCCCTAACCGGAGGCTTTAGACTTGGGGCTACATGTCCGCACGCAGCCACGAGTACAGAACCGCGCACAAACCCTGAGATTGGACACGGCCCCCTTGCGAGAATTTACCGCCCGCTTTGCCACAGCCGAGGAAATTGAGAACTGGGACAAGCACGTCACGGCCAACCCGAACGGCGGCAACATGCTGGCGTCGGCGGCCTACGCGTCGGTGAAGAACGGCAACGGCTGGAGTGCCCGTTTCCTGGTGCTGGAGTCTGCCGGGACCGCCAGCTACAACCTGGTGCTGGAGAGGAAATTCCCGGTGCTGGGCCGCCTGTGGTACCTGATCAAAGGCCCTGATCTCGGCGCCGCCGAGGACCTGAAACCGGCACTGGAGGCGTGCGCTGCGTTTGCCCGGAGCCGGAAGCTCAACGTCTTCACCATCAAGATTGAGCCTGACATCGTGTCCACCCCGGAAGCCAGGGCACAGCTCGCCGCCGCCGGCCTGGTGAAGGCCCCGAACATCCAATCCAATGACTCCACCGCGCTGCTGGACATCGCGGCACCGGAGAACCAGGTGTTCCGGTCCATCTCCTCCCGCGCCCGAAACGCGATCCGCCGCGCAGAACGCGAAGGCTGCGCAGTGGTCCAGCAGGAGCCAGGCCCGGAAACGTACCGGGCCCTGTATGACCTGATGGCGGACACCGTCAACGCCAAGGGCTCCATGCCGTTGCGCAGCCTGGAGTACTACACCCGGTTCTGGGACGAATTCTGCACGCGCGGCCAAGGCAGCTTCTTCTTTGTTTATGAGGACGGCAAACCCAGTGTGGGCGCCTTTGTGATCAACTACGGATCCAAGGCAACCTACAAGGACGGCGGCTCCACCCAGAACAGGAAGCAATACGGCGATTCGCACCTGGTCCAGTGGTCGGCCATCCTGAGAATGCAGGAACTCGGCTGCACCGAGTACGACTTCTGCGGTACGCCGCCGTCCGGCCTGATCAAGGACAAGTCCCACCACCTCTACGGCATGGGCATGTTCAAGACAAGCTTCACCAAGACGGTTACGGACTTCGTCGGCTGCTACGACTACGTGCTGTCGCCCGTCAGGCACGCCCTGTGGGTCAAGGGCGCGGAACGGATCTTCCGCCGGCTCGAAACCGCACGCACCGGCCAGCAGTTCTACTGACAGCCCACCAGCCACGCACACCATCCACACCACGAACGCCAGCGCATGCCCCAGGGGGCAGCACAGCCATAGATGAGGTTACTTCTGTGAATCCAACCAAGGCCCGAGCCGGCCTCGAGCTCAGCGTCCTCAGCGATGCCGAGTTTGAGTCCTTCTCCCTCAACCACCCGCAAAACAACTTCATCCAGTCCGCTGACTTCACCCGCTTCCAGCGCGCCCGCGGTCAGGCAGTGGAGCTGTTCGGTGTCAGGCGCGACGGCGATCTGGTCGCGGCCGGCAAGCTGAACTACACCACCAACCGCTGGGGCTACAAGGTGTGCGAGTGCGCCAAGGGCCCCCTCCTGGACTACACGGACGCCGCACTGGTGCGTGACGTCGTCGGACTCCTCAAGGAGCGTGCCGCGGAACGCAAGGCTGCCGAACTGCGGATTTCCCCGAACCTGACGTACATCGCCCGCGATGCCGACGGCGCCGAACACCCCGAGATCGTGGACAACAGGCCGCTTGTGGCGGAGCTGGCGGGCCTGGGTCTTGAACACCAGGGCTCGGACATGAACTTCGTCAACGTGAACTGGATGTTCATCAAGAAGCTTGAAGGCATCAAGGACGCCGAGGAGCTCATCATGAGCACCAGTTACCGGACACGGAAGGCCATCCGGAAGGCTGAAAAGAACGGCGTGTTCCTGGAGCAGGCCACCGTTGAAACCCTCGACGAGTTCTACGACGCGCTGAGCACCGCTGGGGACGAGAAGGGCTTCGTCTACCGGGAACGCCAATACTACGAACAGCTCCTGCGGACCACCTCGGCCGAGTTCACCAAACTCATGATGGCCAAGATCGACATCCCCGCGTACCGGAAGTCCATCACCGAACGCCTGGAAGCGGAATCCGCGTCCGCAGCCGAACTCCGCCGTGAGGTCGAAGAGACCGGCAGCAAAAAGAAAGCCAACCGCCTCAAAGTAGTCCAGGACCTCGTAGACAGCTACGAACGCAGCCTCAAGGACATCGAGCGGTTCCCAGACTCGGTGGGCGTGGCAACAGTGGCCGCCATCCACTTTGTCTGCTTCGGTGACGAGGTGGTCTGCGTCATCGGCGGCACCAAGCAGGACTACATCTACTTCAACGGCGCCACCTCGCTGTACTGGGGGATGCTGCTGCACGCGCTGGGTAAGGGCTACTCGCGCTACAACTTCTACGGCACCTTCGGCATCCAGGGACAGGACGACGAAGGCCACGGCGGCTACGAGTTCAAGAAGGGCTTCGGCGGCGACGTGGTCCAGCTGCTGGGTGACTTCGTGATGCCGGTCCGGCCGATAGCCTTCCAGGCCAACCGCCTGGTCCGCGCGGCCATCGCCGCGGCCCGCATGCTGCTGGGCAAACTGCCACTGAAACGTCAGGCCTAACACCAAACCACGAACTGCCAGAGAGGGAGGAGCACCAAGGTGACCGATCGACCTGAAACTCCAAGGCGCAGGCCTCCCACCGACGGCCTGCCCAAAACAGAGCCGCTGACACCCTCCCAGCTCCGCCAGGATGCCGCGGCCAAGAGGATGCTGCGGCGCCTGGTGCGGGGGGAGAACCCGCCGACGGCGCCATTGAGCATTGTGGACAGGCTCGCCGGAAGCCCCTACGCCAACCCCATGATCCAGGTGGGAGGCGTGGACACCTCCGCACGCAAGACCCTGGACTTTTCCCTGCACCTGGCCGAAACCATGTTCCGGTACGGGGCAGGCGCCCTGGAAGTGGAGACAAGCATTATTGCCGTCACCGCGGCGCTAGGGCTAAAAAACATCGAAGTGGACATCACCAACCAGTCGGTGGCCATCAACTACGCGCCCAAGGACCAGACGCCCATCTCGCTGCTTCGCGTGGTGCGGTCCTGGACCAACAACTATGCCGGGCTGGCCAAGGTACACCGGCTGGTGACGGACATCGTGGCCGGGGGAGTAGGCCGCGATGAGGCCATCCGCCGGCTGGACGAGGCCATCACCAGCCCCAAACCGTTCCCGCGCTGGATGGTCACCATAGCGTTCGGCGTGTTCGCCGCAGTCTTTGTGGGCGTGCTCGGCGGAGGCCAGGTGTCCTCGGGCATTGCCTTCGTGGCCAACATCGGCGTCAGCCTGCTCGCCCGCCAGCTGGGCCGTTGGCGGGTTCCGGACTTCTTCACGACGGCGGCATGCTCCTTCGGCGTTACGCTCACCGCGTTATTGTTGTGGCGCTTTGACCTCACCAATGCGCCGGCGATTGTGGTGGTGGGCGGCATCCTCCTGCTCCTGCCCACCGGACGCCTCGTCTCCTCGGTCCAGGACGCCATCAACGGTTTTCCGGTGACCGCAGCGGGCCGGTTCCTGTCCACCTTGCTGACTTTCGGCGCGATTGTGGCCGGGATCGCGGTGGCCTTTGTGATGGGCTCGATGACCGGAATGCAGCCTATTAGTGTCACGCAGACATTCCCGCCTGCCTACGACCTCTGGGTCCTGGTGATCTTTATCGCCGTCGCAGTGATGGCCATCGGCGTGACGGAGCAGACCTCGTGGGAACTGCTGCTGCCCACCGCAGGCGTGGGCGTGGTGGGCTACTTTGTGCTGCTGGGTGCCGGGGCACTCGGCGTCGGTGACCGGTTCTCCCCGGCGCTCGCCGCCGTCGTGATTGGCCTGCTGGCGAGGGTGGTGGCGTTGAAGATGGGCGCTCCCCAGCTGGTGGTGGCCGTACCGGCGGCACTGATCCTGCTGCCCGGGCTGACGATCTTCCGCTCGATGTATGTGCTGACCATCGAGGAATCCGACGTCCTCCTCGGCGCTGGCGGCATGCTCAACGCCGGCGCGATCGTCCTGGGCACCGCGGCCGGTGTTGTGCTCGGCGATACCCTCGCGCGGCCACTGACGCGCAGCCTGGCCAGCAACGAGCGCCGCCGCGCCCGCCGCCGCTAGTTTCCACTGCCGCTGGCTTCTGCGGGCTAGCCGCCCGAACGCTCAATGGCGAAGGCGTCGGTGAAGCTGAACCCCGCGGCCGGCACAAACCGTGCCTCCAGACGGGAACCCGTCACCATCACGTCCAACGTTCCCAGGGCCCGATCGCGGTTTCTTCCTGACCAGACAGCAAACAGCCCGGCTTCAGGATCGTCCGCCTGGACGTCGTGATGCCCGGCGCCGCCCACGCCGACAGTGACAAAGACCGTGCCCTGCCCTTGGGCCAGGCTGTTGTCGGCGTCGGCTACGCAATCGTCCCGGGCCTCTCCGGGCACCAGCACGGGGCAGCGTGCAGTCAGGCCGAGTTGACGGGTCCGCTGATAGACATGTTCGTGGCCGGTGAGCACAAGGTCCACGTTCTTGCTGACCAGCATGTTCGTCAGTTGTTCCCCGGGCTGGCAGCCGTAGTGTCCCATGCTGAAGCACGGGGTGTGCATGCCCACCACAGTCCAGGGGATGTTGGCGGCACGGGCGCCGTCGATAGCGGATTCGGTCCAGCGCCAGCGGCCGCTGCCTGGTGAATAATCCAAGGGCTGTCCTCCGGGGAAATCCATGCCGGGAGAAATAAGGATGAACCTCACCAGGGGTCGGTCCTGGGGTACGTCGACGTACCACTGCGTACCGTAAGTGCCGTGCAGCCCGGGCAGCCTGTTGGGCAGGCATTTGGCGAACGTGCCGATATCGCCGTCGTGCGCGTCGCTTTCGTGGTTGCCCATGATCAGCTCGTACGGAAAATCCTTGCCAAGTTTCTGCGTGACCACGTCGCAGAAGGCTTGCTCAGCGCCGGCCTGATAGGAAAGGTCGCCAAGCGCGATATTGAGATCCGGCTTCAGCCCGGCGATCACATCGAGCACTGCCCTGGCGCCTCCGCCCATGCCGATGTCCCCGGCTGCGGTGAAGTGAACTGACCTCGTATCGGAGGCCGGCTGTTCCGGGGATGCTGGCGGGCCTTCCGACGCCGGTTGGCATCCTGAGACGGCCAGACAGAGCAGGACGGCCCAAGACATGATGGCCCAGGACCTGAACACCCAAGAGCGCACGGCCGCGGATGCTGCCCGGGCGGAATGGTTCCGGGCAGCCATGTCAGCCGGCAGGCTTCAGCGCGGCGCGCCAGGCACCACTCGCCTTTACCGTGCTGAAAGTCCAGGTTGCGGCGCCCGTGGCGCCCGCTGTGGCCTGGGGCAGGTCTGCCGCTTGGGCTATCTGCCCGCCGGTGGCTTCCCAACGTTCGGTCCAGCCGCTGGGCGGGGTGGTTCCGGGCGTGCCGCTGTCGTAGCCGATGCCGCCGATGAGCATGGCGCCGTTGCTCGCCGTCGTGATGCTTGGAAGGGTGATGCTGGTGGCCGAATAGCTGGTGTCGACGGCGGTCACTACCGGGCTGTCCAGCGGCGTGGCCTGGCTGACGCCGCGGTAGGCGGTGATGCCTCCACCCCATTTGGCTGCCGTGCCAAGGCTCCAGGTGTACGAGGCAGGATCCGACGCACCCACGACGTGGTAATAGGCGAAGATCCGGGCGCCGGAGGTGGCGGAGCCGTTGACGGACAGGCCGTTCACCATGGCTGTCCAGCCCGCCGGAGCGGTGACGGCCGGATTCAGGTCCGTCGTGATGGACGCGACCAGGACGTCGCCGGCGGCCGCCGCCGTCGGCCGTGTAAGCGTCACGGATGGTGTGGCGGTGGTCGAGGAGTTCGTGGAGGTCCCGACGGCGGTCACGGCACCGGAGCCGCTTCCTCCCCCAGTGAGGGTGATCGTCGCGCTCGCCGACGTCGACCCTGCACTGTTCGAAGCCGTCAAAGTTGCCGTGTAGGTGCCAGCGGCGGAGTACTGGTACGACGGCGACCGGGACGTGGACGTTCCGCCGTCACCGAAGGTCCAGGACCACGACGTCGGCGAACCGGTGGACGTATCGGTGAAGCTCACCGGCAGGGGAGCCGGTCCCGATGTGGGTGACGCTGTGAAGGCGGCTACCGGGGCGGTCGGTACGGGGGCGGTACCGAGCGGCCGGTCGGAGTACCAGTAGCGCTTGGTGACGTGGTTGGTTGCCATGACCACGATGCCGGTGGAGCTGTTGACGGCCTGCTTGGTGGTGGTGACGTCATTGATGTTGGCCGACGAGCCGTCCTGGATCACCGGTGTCCCGCGGCCGGCGCCAAAGACCGGGTTGTCCATCGACGCTGTCTTCTCGTAGATGCTGCCTGCTGCCCCGGGAAAAGCGCAGCCGCTCGTGGACGGTGCGGTGTGGAATGCATGAACCGTGTTGTTCTTCGTGTCGAGCAGGATCTGGGGGCGTGTCACACAGTCGCCCACGGTGGCGATGGTGGACCTGGTGAACGAGCCGGTACCGGGTTTGAAGACGAGCAGCTCCAGCTGTGGCTTTGTCGGGTCCGAGGAGGTGACGTCCAGGCTGGTTTTGGTTGCCGCGTAAACCCTCCCCGACGGGTCCGCGAGCAGGGCCTTGAGGTTCAGGTGATCGTCGGCCTGCCCGGTGCCCTTGACTGCCGGCTGGACGCGCCAGGACGAGGTCGCCGTCGGTGCGGTGCCGTCGGTACGCGTGGCCCACCACATGGCCCCGTTGGGTTGGTCACTCCACATCACGCCGATCTTGTTGTTCCCATAGGACACCACGGCCGAGATGTCGTCGGGGCCAGGGCGGGGGTTGGACACGGGCAGCACAAACGGTGCCAGCCAGCTGGTTCCGCCAGGGGCGGAAGCGTTCATGTACACCGTATTCGTGTACCCGGACGAGGAACTCCCCGCCACCTGCGTCCACGTGGCCCAGATCGCGCCGGTCGAATCCTGGTCGATGGTCATGGATTCGCTGCTGTTGTTCGTGATAGTGGTCGGGAATCCGCCATCCAGGGTGTACGTGCCGGCAGCGTAGCTGTAGCGGTACAGCTTGGCGGGCTGCCCCGAAACCGAGGGCTTGGGGGCGCTATCTCCGGACACGGTCACGACGTGGGACGCGATGTAGAGGTGGGAACCGTCCCACAAGGTGTCGGCCAGGGTATTTGCGCGGTTATCGTTCCGCAAGCCGGTATCCACCCACTTCCGGGCGCTGCGGTCCAGGCGGTAGATGTGCCACCCACTGCCTGTGGTCCACATATCGGCCCACCACGAACCATCGTTCCACCAGAGTTTGCTCTGCGGCTTGTCGGAAGTGGGCGGGTTGGCTACACCGGAGTAGCTGATGCTTTGAGTGCCGTAGGTGGTCGCGGCCTGGGCCGCTGTTGAGGTGAACACTGCAGTTCCGGCCACTGCAAGGCAGAAGGCAAAAACCTGGCTCAGGAATCGTTTGGTCGCTGAATTCATGACGGCTCTCCGGGACGCTCGAACGGCGTAACCGGCAGCCTGATCAGCACCTGCCGGACTGCTATTTAGGGTGAGCGTAGGCCTCTGTGCCGTGCCGTGCAAGGCTCCGGACCATCAATTAGGAGATGGCTTAGGGGTTAGGGGGTCAGGGGGTTAAGGAGTGCGGGACGGGTTAGGGGGTGCGAGGTATGGGGCCGGCCAGGCCTGCCTGGTCAGATCTTCCCGACGGCGAGCTTCTTCTCGGCCTGGAAGTCGTCCTCCACCCGGCCTTTGGCCCAGTAGCCGGACAGCGACACCTGGCTCCGTTCAAGGCCCCGCTGGACGAAAAACACATCCCGCAGGCCCTTCATGTAGCCGCGCTCGCCGTGGGCAAAAACGTCAACCCGTCCGGCCGGCCATTCGGCGTCCGCGACCGCTGAGACGAGGAGGTCCCCGGAGCCCGCCGGAGCGCCGTTCCGGCGGAGCCACGTCACGTCCAGGCCGGACGGGGACGCGATGGGCTGGATATCGGCGTCGCTGTCCACCTCGATGAACGCCAGGCCACGCGCTTCCACGGGCAACGATTCGATAGCGGCGGCGATGGCGGGCAGCGCGGCTTCGTCCCCGGCGAAGAGGTACCAGTCGGCGTCGGACGCCGGGTTATAGGCCCCGCCGGGGCCGGTGAAGGTGAAGGCATCGCCGGGCTTCGCGGCAGCCGCCCACGGGCCTGCCAGTCCCTCGTCGCCGTGGATCACAAAGTCGATGGCGAGTTCTCCGGCCGCGGTGTCCACCCAGCGCACGGTGTACGTGCGCGTGAACGGCCACTGCTCCCGGGGCATGGTTTCGCGGATGGTCCACAGGTCCAGGGGCTGCGCGTAGTCAACGCCGGGCTGGGGGAACACAATTTTGACGTAGCGGTCCACGAAACTGTTGTTGACGTAGGCGGAAAAGCCCTCGCCGCCTGCCACGATCCTGACCATGTGGGGCGCGAGTTCTTCCCGCCGGATGACCGTGAGGTCGATCTGGGGACGCGTGTTTTTTGTGGAGCTGGTGGCGGCGGGAACTGTGCTCATAAGGCAACCCTAAGCTACGGGACCGGGGGGAGTTCCCAGGTTACGCCCGGACAGCCCTGGTCCCGCAGCAGCGCGTTGATGGTGCTGAAGGGCCGGGAGCCGAAGAACCCGCGCGACGCCGACAGCGGGCTCGGGTGCGCACTGGAAACTACCGCCGCTCCGGACAGGAGTGGGCGGACACTTTCTGCGTCCCGTCCCCACAGCACCGCCACCAGCGGCGCGCTGCCGCCGTCGGGAATGCGCCGGTTGGCAACCGCGGTGACTGCCGCCGTCGTGATGGCCTCCCAGCCTTTGCCCCGGTGGGAGCCGGCAGCGCCGGCGCGGACGCTCATGACCCGGTTCAGCAGCAGGACGCCTTGGCTGGACCAAGCGGACAGGTCGCCATGGACGCGGGCGGGAATGCCGAGATCGGCCTCCAGTTCGCGGTAGATATTCGCCAGGCTCCGCGGGATGGGGCGGGTCCGTGCGTCAACGGCGAAGGACAGGCCCACGGCGTGGCCCGGCGTCGGGTAGGGGTCCTGGCCAACCACCAGGACCTTCACCCCGGCCAGCGGCTGCCGGAAGGCGCGCAGAACGTTCGACGGCGACGGCAGCACCTGGTGCCCCGCGGCGACTTCCGCGGCCAGGGAGGTGAGAACGCCGCGGAGCTCACCTTCAACGGGGCGCAGCGCCTCCGCCCAGTCAGCAGCCATCAGCTCACTGAGCGGCAGCGCGGCCATCTCCGCGAAGCCAACGGCCTCCGCGGCGTCCGCCGCCAGCTCGAACAGTGCGTCAGAATCAAACACGCTCCCATTCTCGCAGGCAACTCCGAGGGGTGGAA
Organism: Pseudarthrobacter sp. Y6; assembly: GCF_050156205.1. Taxonomy (NCBI): domain Bacteria; kingdom Bacillati; phylum Actinomycetota; class Actinomycetes; order Micrococcales; family Micrococcaceae; genus Pseudarthrobacter; species Pseudarthrobacter sp. Y6. Next base: position 980,952 of record NZ_CP189574.1, read on the forward strand.
ATGACATCAGTGTTATTCGCGCCGTAGCATGGGCAGGAGACTTTCTACCGAACCAGCGAAGGGGTGTGCCGTGGCGGAACCTGCTCGGGAACACGTGCCGGAGCCGGAGGAGCGCGGCTCTTTGCTGGCGGATTTTACGCTCCGTGACTCCCCATTGAGCGGGCGCGACCAGCAGATGCTGGCACTGGAGCGGCAGTGGTGGAAGTACGCGGGGGCCAAGGAACAGGCCATCAGGGAGCTGTTCGATCTGTCGGCGACCCACTACTACCAGCTACTCAACGCCCTCATTGACACCGAGGCTGCACTGGCCCATGACCCCATGCTGGTCAAGAGATTGCGTAGACTACGTACGTCGCGTCACCGGGCACGCACTGCACGACGCCTGGGTTCCGACGCCTGACCACGCTCGTGCTGAGCCATCAGCAGCAATCAACAAGGACGTCTCCCCACCATGACCAAATACGCTCGGGATGAATTCGATAAGGTTCCGGAGTCCGCCTCTCGGCAAGGCGTCCACCGTGCGGCCTCAGCGCCTGTCCGCCGCAAGCTGTGGCCCATCCTTGCGGTGGGGATTCTGGCATTGGCCATCGGAGTGGTGTCCTTCCTGATCCTTCCCAAGTTGGGGTTCACGCAGGCCGGCAGTGAAGCCTCCACCAGCCTGGAATCAACCGCGGCACCTGAGGCAAGCGCGGCACCGTCGGTCACCGCTGAATCTTCCGCGACCCCGGAGCCCTCTGAGAGCCGGGACGCCGAGCCCAGCGCTTCGCCCAGTAATGTTCCCTCCACGGCTGAACTGGACAAGACCCAAGGCGTTGCCATCTACAACGCGTCCGGCACGGCCGGACTCGCCGGACGCATCAGCTCGAAGGTCCAAGCCGATGGCTGGACGCTGGGCCAGGTGGGGAACTGGGGCGGCGCACCGCAGCAGACATCCGCAATCTTCTATTCGGGCCCGGCGCAGAAGGCCAACGCCGAAGCAGTCTCGGAACTCCTGAACATTCCTACCCTGGTGGAGAGCCAGGAATTCCAGGTGCCGTTGGTTGTTGTCCTGGGGCCGGGCTACCAGTAACGCCTCGCGGTCACGCCTGAATAACTTTTGGGCACCGGAGCGGCCGTGTGGCTCGGCCCGTCGGATGGCTTGTCGCTAGAGTGATTTCAGGCTTCGGTCCGTAACAAGCGGCACACTTCCGACGGGGACCGACGGCACGACGGAAAAGAGTGGACATCATGGCATTGGGAACGGTTAAGTGGTTCAACGCCGAAAAGGGCTACGGCTTTATTACGGTGGACGGCTACGGGGACGACGTCTTTGTGCACTGGTCGGCCATTGAGGGCGAAGGTTACCGCGCCCTGGATGAGGGACAGCGCGTCGAGCTTGAAGTCGGCGAAGGCGAGAAAGGCCCGCAGGCAGAAAGCGTCCGGCCCGCGCAGTGATCTCTCGCAGCTTGCGTTCAACAATCGTCCGCACAACTACAGGGGCGGCACTCCTGTTTGCCCTGGCCGGCTGCGCCGGAGCAGGCGGCAACGCCCGAGTTGAATCCGCTGAAGCATCCGGAGACGGCACGCTGCGGATCGGGCTGATCCAGGACAGCACAGGGGAGCAGGCCTTCCTCAACGACTCTCAGCTAGCCGCGGCCCAGCTTGCCATCAAGGAAATCAATGTGGCCGGCGGTCACAAGGGCAGGCCTGTTGACCTGGTGGTAGGCGCCGGTGATGGCGCCGACTCCCAGGCAAGGAATCTGGCCTCAGCCAAGGTTGATGCGGTGATCGGCCCCACGGATTCGAGTCACGCCGCCGCCGCCATCGACGTCCTCTCGGCCGCGCGGGTCCCGCTCGTCTCGCCGGCAAACTCTGCTGCCGGCCTGTCCCGCTACAAGAGCGGCGGCTATTACTTCAGGACGGCGGCGGCGGACGTTGCCCAGGCCTCGGTGCTGGTGAAACTGGCCAAGGACGGCGGCGCCAAGAGCCTTGCCGTGGTCCACCAGGACAGTGCCTATGGCAAGGACGTTTCGGCCGCGGTGACCGGCGCCGCCAAGAACGCCGGCCTGGAGACTGTCTCCACCACCGCATTCAAGCCCGGCGACGCCGGGAACGCGGCAGCCGCTGCCAAGGCCGCCAAGCCTGACGCCGTAGTGCTCATCGCCAGGGACGATGCCCAGGGCGCCATTGCCGAGCTCAATAACGCGGGGCTTTCGGGCAAGAGCATCATCCTGAGCGACGGTGCCTTCGCCCAGTACGGTTCGGGGCTGGGGTCCAAGGCCCTCGACGGCGCCCGTGCAGTGGTGCCGGGCCTGCTGCCGTCTGCGGACTTCCAGGCCCGTCTTGTGTCGGTCAACCCTGCGTTGAAAGACCTTTCGTTCGCCGCAGAGACCTACGACGCCGTGAACCTCGCGGTCCTGGCAGCAGATCAGGCCGACGACGATGCCGGCCGCTCCATCGCCGCCAACCTGATCGCCGTGTCCGGCGGAGCAGCCGGCGGTCAGCCCGCCGCTCAGGGCTCCGGCCCTGCCACCAAGCCGTGCCTGTCCTACACCGACTGCCTCGCGGTCCTGAAGACCGGGGCGGACATTAATTACGACGGCGAATCAGGGCCAGTTGCCTTCGATTCCAACGGTGACATCACCACGGCCAATTACATGGTGTTCACCTACGGCGCAGACAACAGGGCAGTGCTCAGCGGCCGTGAGGCGGCAGGCCGGGCCGCAGGCTGATCGCCAGTGGCGAACGGGTCGCCCTGACAGGGCGATCTGCGGGACCTTTCGCTTGCACTCTCACCTAGGGAGTGCTAATTATTGAGTTAGCACTCCTACGTACCGACTGCTAAAGCAACGTCCGGTTTGTCCGGCAGCGGAGCTTGGCGGCGGTCGTGGAGCGAGAGAAATACCTAGCTGGAGTGAGATCCCCCAGCCGCGGCATACAGAGGCCGCCGGTGAAGGATCGTCCGTCGCGGGCACTGCAGTGAGGTTCATTCTTAACGACTGTCCCGAAAGGACTACTGCCGTTATGGCCAAGATCATTGCATTTGATGAAGAGGCACGCCGCGGTCTTGAGCGGGGCCTGAACATCCTCGCCGACGCCGTCAAGGTCACCCTCGGCCCGCGTGGACGCAACGTCGTCCTCGAAAAGAAGTGGGGCGCCCCCACGATCACCAACGATGGTGTTTCCATCGCCAAGGAGATCGAGCTGGACGACCCTTACGAAAAGATCGGCGCCGAGCTGGTCAAGGAAGTTGCCAAGAAGACGGACGACGTCGCTGGCGACGGCACCACCACGGCTACCGTGCTGGCGCAGGCCCTGGTCAAGGAAGGCCTGCGCAACGTCGCGGCCGGCGCTGACCCGCTGTCCCTCAAGCGCGGTATCGAGAAGGCTGTAGCGGCCGTCACGATTGAACTGCTGGCCTCTGCCAAGGAAATCGAAACCAAGGAAGAGATTGCGGCTACTGCCTCCATCTCCGCCGGTGACGACGAAATCGGCGCCCTGATCGCTGAAGCCCTGGACAAGGTGGGCAAAGAAGGCGTCATCACCGTCGAGGAGTCCAACACCTTCGGCCTGGAGCTCGAGCTCACCGAAGGCATGCGCTTCGACAAGGGTTACATCTCCGCTTACTTCGTTACCGATACTGAGCGCCAGGAAACGGTCCTTGAGGACCCGTACATCCTGATCGTCAACTCCAAGATCTCCAACGTCAAGGAACTGGTTGCTGTCCTGGAAAAGGTCATGCAGTCCAACAAGCCGCTGCTGATCATTGCCGAGGACATTGAGGGCGAGGCCCTGGCCACCCTGATCGTCAACAAGATCCGTGGCACCTTCAAGTCCGTTGCCGTCAAGGCTCCGGGCTTCGGCGACCGCCGCAAGGCCCAGCTGGCCGACATTGCTGTACTCACCGGTGGCCAGGTCATCGCCGAGGAAGTCGGACTCAAGCTGGAGACCGCCGGACTGGAACTCCTGGGACGCGCCCGCAAGGTTGTTGTCACCAAGGACGAGACCACCATCGTTGAAGGTGCCGGCGACGCCGACCAGATCGCTGGCCGCGTTTCTCAGATCCGTGCCGAGATCGAAAACTCCGATTCGGACTACGATCGCGAGAAGCTGCAGGAACGCCTGGCCAAGCTGGCCGGCGGCGTTGCAGTCATCAAGGCCGGTGCCGCAACCGAGGTTGAGCTCAAGGAACGCAAGCACCGCATTGAGGACGCTGTCCGCAACGCGAAGGCTGCTGTTGAAGAAGGCATCGTCGCCGGCGGCGGCGTTGCGCTGATCCAGGCCGGCGCCAAGGCGTTCGCGAACCTGAACCTGACAGGTGACGAAGCAACCGGTGCGAACATCGTCCGCGTTGCCATCGACGCCCCGCTGAAGCAGATCGCCTTCAACGCCGGCCTCGAGCCTGGCGTTGTTGTCGACAAGGTCCGCGGCCTGCCTGCAGGCCACGGCCTGAACGCAGCAACCGGCGAATACGTCGACCTGCTGGCTGCCGGCATCAACGACCCCGTCAAGGTAACCCGTTCTGCCCTGCAGAACGCGGCTTCCATTGCCGGTCTGTTCCTCACCACCGAGGCCGTTGTGGCCGACAAGCCGGAGAAGCACGCTCCGGCCATGGGTGGCGGCGACGACATGGGCGGCATGGGCGGCTTCTAGCCCCCCGGCGCCCGGACTACGTTCCGCGCAAACCACAATGCGGCCCCCTCCAGTGGAGGGGGCCGCATTGTTTTGCCTGGCTGGTTGACCCGTGGCCGGCGCCTCGTGTGCCGACGCCGGGCCGCGTTACTTGCGGGCCGTGGCCAACATTCCTTCGGCCGCGCTTCGACTTCGGCATCAAGACTTTTCGGTAAGCGGTTTCCCGCAAGCTGGCTGAACCAGTTGTCGGCGGTGTCTGGCAGGATGGTTCCGTGACAATTACTGCAGCGGCCGACGGTTCGGCTTTAGGAAATCCCGGCCCGGCCGGTTGGGCCTGGTATGTGAACGACGACTGCTGGCGCGCCGGGGGATGGCCGCACGGCACCAACAACCAGGGCGAGCTGATGGCTGTGCTGGATCTGTTCCGTGCCACCGCGCACGTCCCGGAGGAGGACCTGAGGGTCCTGTGCGACAGCCAGTACGTGATCAACTCCATCACAAAGTGGATGCCGGGCTGGAAACGGAAGGGCTGGCGGAAGGCCGACGGCAAACCCGTCCTGAACGTGGAGCTGCTCAAGGAACTTGACCGGGAAATCGCCGGCCGAAAGTACACCTTCGAGTGGGTCAAGGGCCACGCCGGCCACGATCTCAATGAGGCAGCCGATGTCCGCGCGCGTGCGGCCGCCACCGCCTACCAGCAGGGTGTGGCAGCGCGGTCAGGCCCAGGCTTCGCAGGCGCCCCGGAAGCGGTTGGCCAGGCAGCTGACAGCCGGGTTGCCGTCAGCTCTGGGGCAGGCACCGCAGTGGCCAGCCCCGACGCTACCACCACAGCCAGAGCGCAGGCCGCCGCTGCAGCCGGCGGTGCCGGCGTCGGCGGTCAGGGCCCGTACGGCCAGGACCTCTTCACCCAAGACCGCTACGACGAGCCGGACCTCTTCAGCGAACTGGAGAGCGAATCCTTCATCCCGGCAGAGCCCGCCGGGGCTGGAATGAGCCCCGAGGCGATCGTCGAGGCACTCGAGCGCGAATTGTCAGGCCCTGACATCCGCGGCGACATCGGCCGCACCGGTGTCCTCCTCCACCCTGACTTTATGGAAATCGGTACGTCGGGCAGGGTATGGACCCGTGACGCCACGATGATGGCGCTGGAAGAGGAGCCGGGCCAGCACACGGAACTGGAAATCCTGGGTGCGGACCGCATCGGCACCAGCGCGATCCTGCTGACGTGCCGAAGCTACTCGCGCTCGGGCCCGGCTCTCCATAGCTCACTGTGGGTCCTGGACGGCAACAGATGGCGGCTCCGATTCCGCCAGGGGACGCGGGAGGCTTAGGGGCCACTTCGGCTGCGGACTCAGCTGAAGCGCTGGGTGTTGCCCTGTTCCGCCTGGGCGTAGGTGGACGCCGCCGATGCAAGGGCCATGTTGATCGACGCAAGCGACGCCTCAACCTTGCCCTGGGTGAGTGTCCACTCGGTCACCAGGGCCTGGAAGTTGTTGGCAGCCGAGCCGCGCCAGGTGGACTGCAGCTCGTCCAGGCCGCGCTTCATGGTCTGGACGTCCGAGCTGATCCGGTCCACGGTTGCTTTGACGTTGGCCGACTTGAGCTGAAGGAGTTCGGTGTCGACGGAAATGATGCTCATGGCTTGCTGCCTCTCGAAGTAGTGGGGCAACGGCTGCTGCCCGCCCGGCTGCTCCGGGCCACTACAGCGAGCCTACGGACGGGCACTGCCCGAACGCCACGCTCCATGGCTATATGTGGATAACCCTGCCATCTCCGTGGCCTCCGTCCAGAGGATCTCCATCCTGCGCGGCCGATCCACCCGAGTGGGCTTCCCCTGAGTGGTCATCGCCGGAGTGAACTTCGTCGGTGGCGTCGTCCCGGACAGGCAGGCTGACCACCAGCGTGGCCCCTCCGCCGTCGGTCTTTTCCACCCTGACAGACCCGCCGTGCGATCCCACGATGGCAGCCACAATAGCGAGCCCCAGGCCGCTGCCGCCGGTCTCACGCGTCCGGGACGTGTCCGCGCGGTAGAAACGCTCAAACACCTTGGACGCATCCTCTTCGGAGATGCCAGGGCCGTGGTCCCGGACCTCGATCACGGCGAACCGCTGCCCGCCGTCGGAGGTCCGGATGCCAACGGCGAGTTCGATCGGGCTGCCTTCCGGGGTGTAGCGCAGGGCATTCCCCACGAGGTTCCCCACCACTTGGCGCAGTTTTGCTTGGTCACCGAGCACCGGCGCGGGTGCGGCCGGACCGTCACCAAGGCCGACCAGTGAGATGGGGCGCGTGCGGTCGCTTGCCTGCGTGTCCACCACCGCATCGTGGGCGAGCAGCTGGAGGTCAACTGGCTTTTGCTGGAGCGGGCGCTGTTCGTCCAGGCGAGCCAGCAGCAGGAGGTCCTCCACCATCGAACCCATGCGTTTGGCTTCGCTTTCGATCCGCCCCATTGCCGTGGCCACGTCCTCGTCGGTGGCCAGCGCGCCATGGCGGTAGAGCTCGGAAAAACCCCTGATGGTCACGAGCGGGGTTCGCAGCTCGTGGGAGGCGTCGGCCGCGAACCTGCGCATTCTGCCTTCGGAGGCGGTCCGGGCGGCGAAGGCCGTCTCGATATGCGCCAGCATGGCGTTCAGTGAGCTGCCGAGCCGCCCCACTTCCGTGCCGGGATTTTCGACGTCCACACGCCTGGAAAGGTCGCCGGCGGCGATGGCAGCTGCGGTCTTTTCCACCTTGGCCAGTGGCCGGAATGACCGGGACACGGTCCAGCTGGCGATCAGGGAGGCCAGCAGCAGGGTGAGCAGGCCGACGCCGGAGACCACCAGGGTGGCGTGCTTGAGGACATCGTCCACGCTTTGCAGCGGTAAGCCGATAACAACCACGGCAGGACGCCCGCCATTGAGCACGGTCACCGCCACCACCCGCCAGTTCTGGCCGTCGGTGCCCCTGACCTGGTACGGGCGGGTTCCCCTGTCCTGGGCGTCCTCGACGGAGATGGCGGTGATGTCCGGATGGTCCTCCGGATCGCCCCCGAAGAGCTGGGGGTCCTCGCCAGGGGTGTAGAGGATCAGCGAATAGTCAGTAGGGACCATCGGGTTTGGTGCCTGCAGCTGGGTGAACGAGCGCTGCTTGCTGGCGAGGTCGACGGCGGCGTACAGCTTGTCATCCACCTGCCCCTGGAGGTAGCTGTGCAGCAGGGTGAGGGTGCCGATGCCGGTTGAGGTCAGCGCAACAATCAGCAGTGCCATGATCATGGCCACCAGCTGGGACCTCAGCGAGGCCGATTTCCACCGCTGCAGCAAGGTCAGCGCTTCTCTGCCGTCCGGAGCACGTAGCCGACTCCGCGTTTGGTCTGGATCAGGGCGGGTGCGTCCGGATCAATGTCCACTTTGCGCCGGAGGTAGGAGATGTAGGACTCCACGATCGAGGCGTCGCCGTTGAAGTTGTACTCCCAGACGTGGTCGAGGATCTGGGATTTCGACAGCACCCGGTTGGGGTTCAGCATGAGGTACCGGAGGAGCTTGAATTCCGTGGGGGACAGTTCGATTACGGTGCCGCCACGTCGCACCTCGTGGGCGTCGTCGTCGAGCTCCAGGTCGTCCACCCGGATAACGGCGTCGTCGTCGAGCATGGGCTGGGTGCGGCGCAGGACGGCGCGGATGCGGGCTACCACCTCGTCCAGGCTGAACGGCTTGGTGACGTAGTCATCCCCGCCCACGGTGAGGCCGGTGACCTTGTCCTCGGTGTCGTCCTTCGCCGTGAGGAACAGGACCGGGAAGTGCTTGCCGGAAGCCCGCAGCTTGCGGGTGACGGTGAAGCCGTCCATGTCCGGCAGCATCACGTCCAGCACCGCCAGATCGGGCGCGTGGAGCTCTGCGGCGGCCAGCGCATCACGGCCGTTGGCGGCAGAGACCACCTCGAAGCCTGCGAACCGGAGCGAGGTGGACAGCAGCTCACGGATGTTGGGCTCGTCATCAACAACTAGCAGCTTGGCTTCTGGGCCGGTCTTCTTCATGCTCCCATCATGCTCCCAGAAACTGTGAGTTTTCTGGATGGATGGTGGGTGTTCCATGGGAGCCCGCTCGTGGTGGTGACCATCCGGATCGCTGGACAGGAACATCGGGTGACCTTTAGGCGGCGCCTACATCCTTCGCATCCATGATCCGGTAGGCATACCCCTGCTCTGCCAGGAAGCGCTGCCGTTTGGCCGCGAAATCCTGGTCCAGGGTGTCCCGGGCCACCAGCGAGTAGAAGCGGGCCGCCCGGCCGTCCTTCTTGGGGCGCAGCAGACGGCCCAGCCGCTGGGCTTCCTCCTGCCGCGACCCGAAAGAACCGGAGACCTGGATGGCCACCGAGGCCTCCGGCAGGTCGATGGAGAAGTTGGCCACCTTGGACACCACCAGGGTGTGCACATCGCCGGCGCGGAATGCATCAAAGAGCTTCTGCCGTTCCTTGACCGACGTGTCGCCCTTGATGACGGGAGCCTGCAGGCGCTCGCCGATCTCGTCCAGCTGATCAATGTATTGACCGATAACCAGCAGCTGCTCGCCCTGGTGGCGGGCCACCAACTGTTCAACGATCAGGGTCTTGGACTCGGACGTGGCGCACAGCCGGTACTTGTCCGCGTCCTCGGCCATGGCGTAGGCCACGCGTTCGTCCCGGGGCAGGTCAATCCGGACCTCCACGCAGTCCGCGGGGGCGATGTAGCCCTGCGCCTCGATGTCCTTCCAGGGCGCGTCGTACCGTTTGGGCCCGATCAGGCTGAAGACCTCGCCTTCGCGGCCGTCTTCGCGCACAAGGGTGGCGGTGAGGCCCAGCCGGCGCCGGGCCTGCAGGTCCGCGGTCATCCGGAATATCGGCGCCGGCAGGAGGTGGACTTCGTCATAGATGATCAGGCCCCAGTCGTGGCCATCCAGTAGCTCCAAGTGCGCGTACAGGCCGCCGCGTTTGGTGGTGAGGACCTGGTACGTGGCGATGGTGACCGGGCGGACCTCCTTGACCGCGCCCGAGTACTCGCCGATTTCATCCTCCGTCAGGGATGTCCGCTTGAGCAGCTCGTCCTTCCACTGCCGGGCGGCCACCGTGTTGGTCACCAGGATGAGGGTGGTGGTGGAGCTCGTGGCCATGGCTGCGGCACCCACCAGGGTCTTCCCCGCCCCGCAGGGCAGCACCACCACGCCGCTGCCGCCGGCCCAGAAATTCTCGGTGGCGAGCTGCTGGTACGGGCGGAGCTTCCAGCCGTCCTCGTTCAGGGCGATCAGGTGGGGTTTACCGTCCACGTAGCCGGCCAGATCCTCCGCCGGCCAGCCGATTTTCAGCAGCAGCTGCTTGAGCTGGCCGCGCTGTGAGGAGTGGACCACGATGGTTTCGCCGTCGATCCGGGGCCCCAGCAAGGGCTGGATTTTTTTGGCCCGGATGACCTCCTCCAACACCGGGTAGTCGTCCGTGCGCATCACCAGGCCGTGCTGGGGATCCTTCTCCAGCCGCAGCCGCCCGTACCGGGACATGGTCTCTTCGACGTCGATCAGCAGCGAATGCGGCACCGGGAACCGCGAGTATTTGAGCAGGGTGTCCAGGACCTTTTCCGCGTCCAGGCCGGCGGCGCGTGCGTTCCACAGGCCCAGGGGCGTCAGGCGGTAGCTGTGCATGTGCTCCGGAGCGCGCTCCAGTTCGGCGAAGGGGGCGATGGCGTGGCGCGCCTCGGTGGCCAGTTCGTGGTCCACTTCGAGCAGGATGGTTTTGTCACTTTGGACGATCAGCGGGCCGTCGTTCACGCGGGGGAGTCCTTCACTGGCGCAGTTCTTCTGCGGCCTCAATGTCGATAATGCGGTGGATGGAGAGCACCCGCTCGGTTTCCTTGGCAGGATCGAAGACCCTGACGCGTCCGCCGTTTACGGAGAGGGGAACAACTGTCTCAAGGCAGGAATTCCCCTGGCTGTCCACCACGTTCATGCTCACACGCTGCCTGAGCCGGATAGCCCGCTGCAGAGTCTCCAGCCCAAGCTGCGTTGCAGCTTCGCCGGAGCCAGGCACGGCACGTGCGTGGTGTCCGTTGGCTTCAGCCCGCCTGTTCCGCAGGACGGCCAGCTGCGCAGCGACGTCGTCCTCGGCGGGCGCGGTCCGCGGCGCTGTATAGACGGGGCGGGCGCTGCCCGGAACACTTGTGGTGCGGCGGAGCCGGACCACTCCGGGCTCGGCCTGATCCACCGACGGCGAGAGGCCCAGTCCGCGCAGGACCTGCGCTGTTTCACGCGGCGGAGCAGTGGAGATCAGCACCGTGGGCGCAATCCGGGCCAGCCCCAGTCCGGCCGCCTTGGACTCCGCCGCCAGCTCCAGCACCGTTGCCTCATCATCGCTTTGGATAAAGCTGGCGGCCGTTCCCACGTGGAGCCGGCCGTGCCGGGACGCGGTGTCCTCGACCAGGTATTGCAAGGGTTGGGGCACGGCCGTGGCCGAATGCTCACGCAGGAAGTCCAACAGGCTGGACGCGTCATGCCCGGCGTCCAGCGCCCGCCGGACCGAATTGGTGGAGAACCGGTAGATAGTGGCGGGCCCCTGCCCCTCGGCGTCGGCCATCACCAGAAGCTTTTCGGCCAGCTCCGGAGCCAGGTAGCCCGGGGCAACTGCCGTCAGGTCCGCCTGCAGCAGGACGTGGTTCAGTGCCGCAGGCAGGTGCTCGCCCAGGATGCCCAAGGCTTCGTCCGGGTTGTCTTCGGCAATGGCGCTACCCAGTTGGCTCAACGCACCGGACCCGATCAGTCCCAGCAGTTCCGCTTCCGCCAGCACACCCCTGATCAGGGAACTGAACCGGCGGGCCATCCGCGGCTGCGTCCATTCAGCCCGCTGGAGGACTGCCGCGGCATCCAGGACCGGTGCTGTGCCGTCCGCAGCGGCAGCCTCCTGGGTGAGCTCGTCCAGAATTTCCAGGATCCGCTTCCGGACCACCGGGGCGTCCGGCCGCTGCGCCTCGGCTGAAAGGGCATTGACGGTGTTCCCGGCCAGGGCACGGTGCGCGGCGGGGACGCCGCCGGGGCCGTTAGCGGGCTGACCCACCAGTGAGGGCACACGCTCGCTGGCGAGCCAGGCGTTGACCAGCCACAGCCACTGCTCCTGGCGGGGGAGGGCCAGCCACTCCAGCTGAGGGGGCTGCACCCAGGAAGACGAGTCCACATCAAGGCGCAACAGGCCGGAGAGGGCGCTGAGCTCCAGCAGCAGGCCCGCCCGGTGCTGGTCGATGCGCAGTGTCTCGGCCAGCCGCTTCATTTCCCGGACACCCACGCCGCCGCTGCGCAGCGTGGACAGCGGCTGTTCGCGGACGGCGTGGAGGAGATCACCCACCAGCCGGAGGGTTTCAGCGATGGCGCCCAGCGCCGCGTTCCGGCGAAGCGCAGCGGTGGTGCTGCCCAGCTCCGGAACCGGCGGGGAAAGGGAGAAGTCATTGATGATGGCGCCGCCACGCAGCGACAGCCCCACGCTGTGCGGCAGTTCCACGTGCGCGGCGTCCAGGGGGACCAGCAGGCCGCGGGCCAAGAGCCAGTCAACGGGCCCGACGTCGGCGCCCTGGTTCGAGACCGACGCTTTCCGTTGCGCCTGGGGGACGGCACCCATGGCCCAGTTGCGGAATTTGGCGAGCAGCGCCGTCGTGCGTTCCGGGGCTCCGGCCAAAGCCTCGCTGAGTGCCTCGGGCGAGGACGTCCAATGCTGCAGCGCAAGGGCTGCCTCCATGGGTGTGGTGGCGTTCTGGATGGAGACGCCGCTGCGGTGCAGCTCGGCAACGAGCTGGACTACCCGCTGGGCAAACGCGGGCTGAAGCCTAACCAATTCGGTGTAGCTGCGCCCCAGCCCCGCAGGATAGATTCCCACCACGTCCTTGAGGCTTCCCACAGGCAGGTAGTAGCGCTGCCGGTGGCCCGAAACCGCCGTTCCATGCGGCGGCTCTGCCCGGTGCACCAAAGCCAGTTCCTGGAGCGAGGCCAGGATGCGTTCCAGCGCCGCCACCGTGGACCCTGCAATGAGTTTCCGGACGCCCGCTGCCGATGCGCTGTGTTCGGTGTCCGTGTTGGTGCACAGATGCAGGGTTTCCAGCACCTGCATCTGTGGCCTGTTAAGCCGCTCGAGAGCGCGCTGGACGCTGACCCGCGCGCTTGCCCGGGCGGCCAGGGCGGAAAAGTCAGGAACTGCGGGGGACATAAGGTCCGGCCGCGCTGCAAAGAGCGCCCGCAACGAGTCATCGCTGCGTGCTTCCAGTTCTTTGCTGAGCGCGCGGATAAGGGACATCAGTCCAACGTTACCGCCCGCTGGACTTTCCTGCCCGGCGCCGGCCGGCCACGCTGTCCAGGACCAGGAAGATCATCAGCAGGAACGCAACAGGCAACCCGTACAGGGCAGTGGCGGTGACCCAGGCCGGAGCGGCGGAGCCTGCGAAGGCCAGTGCCATGACCGCTCCCACCGCCACGAGGGAAAGCACGGCAACAACCGCTGCGCAGATCATCAGTGGGCGCCGGTATCGCGAGGGTGTCATGCAGGTAACGCTAACAGCCGGGCGGCCGGTGGTGGCGCCACAGGCGGCCGTGAGCGGCGGGCGCACAGCCACGGCAGGCGGCAGGACGAAGGGTACGTGAAAGCATGATTCCGGGCCCCGGCAGGATAACCTTGGGGAACAGACCAACACGGTCCGTCGCTGTCATACCCTGAACCCGCACATCAGTGCGGATGCGGTGACTGCCGGCCGTGTCAGAAGACGTCAGAACGAAGAAGGTTGATTACGTGCCTACCGGCAAGGTCAAGTGGTATGACAAGGAAAAGGGTTTTGGATTCCTCGCAGGCGAGGACGGCCAGGAAGTCTTCCTGCCCAAATCATCGCTGCCCGAAGGCATCACGGAGCTGAAGGCCGGCACGCGGGTTGAGTTCGGCGTTGCCGACGGCCGCAAGGGTGCACAGGCCCTGGGCCTGCGCGTCCTGGACAAGACGCCGTCCATCGCCAAGGCCAAGCGGCCCAGTGCCCGGGACCTCGCGCCGCTCGTCCAGGATCTGGTCAGCGTGCTGGACAACCTCTCCGGAACCCTGTCCGCGGGCAAGTACCCGGAAGGCAACAAGGGCAAGGCCATCGCGGCTGCCCTGCGTAAGGTTGCCGACGAGCTGGACGTCTAGGTCTTGGCCATGAATGCGGAAGCTGAACAGCCGGACACCACGGCAGCGGAGAACGTGGGCGCCAAAGCCGAGGCCAAGCGCCGTACCGGTGTGCCCGTGTGGCGTACCGGTAAGCCGGATGTCTTCCTCGCTGCTGCCGTTGGCGAGGCGCGAACGGCCATCGAAGGCATTACGGCGGCGTCGGACATCGGTGCGCACCTGGCTGCCAAAAGTGAGGGCGACCGTCTGGTCACACACGTCTTCGAATCAAAAATGGCCGGTTACCACGGCTGGCAGTGGTACGCGGTCCTGACCAGGAACTCCCGCTCCAAGGTGGTCACGGTCAGCGAGCTTGGCCTCCTGCCGTCGGAGGACTCCATCCTCTCCCCGGAGTGGGTGCCGTGGGCCGAGCGCGTCCGCCCCGAGGACGCCAGGGCGGCAGAGGAAGAGGAGTCACCCGCTGCGGAGGCTTTCGCTTCAGGGCCGGACGCTTCGCAGGCCGAGGCTGACACTCCCGGATCCGAAGACCAGGACGAAGGATCCGAAGACGACGACACTGCCGGCGAGGCTGACTAAGCAGTTGACAGTGGGCAGGGTTGAGAATCAAGAAGGCCGGCACTGATGTCCACCTTCAAATCCCTGCACATCCTCAATTACCGGATCTGGTTCATCGGCGCGCTGGTTTCCAACATCGGAACCTGGATGCAGCGCACGGCTCAGGACTGGCTGGTGTTTGACCACCTCACCCATCACGACGCCGGAGCCATGGGCATCACCATGGCACTGCAGCTGGGGCCACAGCTATTCCTGGCGCCCGTTGCCGGCCTCATGGCGGACCGCTTCAGCCGCCGGCAGCTGCTGGTCATCACGCAGTCGCTGATGGCACTCCTGAGCACCGGCCTGGGCATCCTGGTGGTTCTGGGCGCCGGCCAGCTGTGGCACGTCTACGGCTTCGCCCTGCTGCTGGGCATGGTCTCCGCCCTCGATGCCCCGGTGCGGCAGACCTTTGTTTCTGAACTCGTGCGGGACGACTACCTGCCCAATGCCGTGGCCCTGAACAGCGCCTCCTTCAATGTCGCCCGGATGATCGGGCCCGCCGTGGCCGGCGTCCTCACCGTGGCCGTAGGTCCCGGCTGGGTGTTCCTGATCAACACCTGCACCTTCCTGGCCATGCTCCTGAGCCTGTGGAAGATCCCGTCCGCGTCACTGCGCCAGCTTCCCCGGGCGGCTCCCGGCAAGGGCCGGATCCGGGAGGGCCTGCGCTATGTGCGGTTCCGGCCGGATATTGTGGTGGTCCTCGTGGCCGTGTTCATCGTGGGAACGCTCGGCCTTAACTTCGTGCTGTTCATCGCCGCCATGGTGGGCACGGAATTCGGGCTGGACGCCAGCGCCTTCGGGCTCATGAATTCCATCATGGCCATCGGTTCCGTGGCGGGCGCGCTACTCTCCGCCGGCCGCGGGAAGCCCCGCTTGCGGATGATCTTTGGCGCGGCAGCTGCCTTTGGGGTGACCTCGGGACTGGCTGCGCTTGCCCCGGACTACTTCTGGTTCGGCGTCGCGCTGGTGCCGGTGGGCCTGTTCGCGATCACCATGATGACGAGTGCCAACGGTTACGTCCAGACCACCACGGACCCCGTCATGCGGGGCAGGGTCATGGCCCTGTACATGGCCATCTTTATGGGCGGCACACCCATCGGCGCCCCACTCGTGGGATGGGTGGCCAACGTCGCCGGCCCCCGGTGGTCGCTTGCCGTTGCGGCCACGTCCGGGGTCATCGCCGCCGTGATCGGAATGATCTGGATCATCCGTGCCCAGCAGCTCCGGCTCACCTTCAACCGGCGCGCCCGCGGCCTGCGGTACTTCGGCGTCGTCTCCCACCTGGGGGACAACGCAAACGGCGTCGCCCGGGACGAAAACCCGGACGACGCCGTCGGGCGCTGACGCCGTCGCGTTACCGCCCGTGCCACAGCGGCAGTCGCGGTAGCGGCCGCCGTGCGCTGCGGGAGCGCTACTTGCGCAGTTCGCCCACCACGTGGTCGATGCTTGCCAGCAGCGCGGAGACGTCAGCCGGCTCGATGGCCACAAACGTGGCGATCCGGAGCTGGTTGCGGCCCAGCTTGCGGTACGGCTCGGTGTCCACGATCCCGTTGGCGCGCAGCACCTTGGCGATCGCGGCGGCGTCGATCGAGTCGTCGAAATCGATGGTGGCGATGACGTTGGAACGGTCCTCCGCTTTGGCCACAAACGGGGTCGCGTACTCGGAGGCCTCGGCCCAAGAGTAGATCCGGCCGGCGGAGTCAGCGGTGCGGGCGGACGCGAAGTCCAGGCCGCCGTTGGCGTTCAGCCACTGCACCTGCGCGTCGAGGGTCACCAAAGTGGAGAGCGACGGCGTGTTGTACGTCTGGTTCAGCTTGGAGTTGTCGATGGCGGTCTGGAGGTCCAGGAAGTCCGGGATCCAGCGGCCGCTGGCCTTGATCCGGGCGGCGCGTTCCAGCGCGGCGGGGGAGAAGAGGCCCAGCCACAGGCCGCCGTCGGACGCGAAGTTCTTCTGCGGGGCGAAGTAATAGACATCAGCCTCGGAGACGTCCACGTCCAGACCGCCGGCCGCGGAGGTGGCGTCCACCAGGACCAGGGAACCGGCGTCGGCGCCCGCCACGCGCTTGACCGGAGCCGCGACACCGGTGGAGGTTTCGTTCTGCGGCCAGGCGTAGACATCAACGCCGGCCTCGGCGGCCGATACCGGGCGGGTGCCGGGCTCGGACTTGATGATGGAGGAGGCGTCCAGGAACGGGGCCTTGTTGGTGGCTGAGGCGAACTTGGAGCCGAACTCGCCGAAGGACAGGTGCTGGGCCTTCTTCTCCACCAGGCCGAAGCTGGCGACGTCCCAGAAAGCGGTGGAGCCGCCGACGCCGAGGACCACTTCGTAGCCTTCGGGGGCGCGGAAAAACTGGCTGAGTCCTTCGCGGACGGAGCCCACGAGGTTTTTGACCGGAGCCTGGCGGTGGGAGGTGCCCAGGATGGTCTTGGACGCCGCTGAGAGCGCTTCGAGCTGCTCCGGCCTGACCTTGGACGGTCCCGCGCCGAACCGTCCATCCTTTGGCAGGAGGTCGGCAGGAATAGTGATGCTGGTTTCGCTCACGGGGGCTCCAATTTCGGCATGGACGTGGCTCACGTCCGGACGGTGGGGTGGCCGGTAGTCGGCAGTTACTGCATAAGGACCTCCTTTATTCTGCCTGAACCCTCGATTGGGCGGGAACCGGCGCCGTCATAGTCCGGCCAATGAGACCGGTTGTCCCGTCCGGGGATTATCCGGACAAGTTCAAAATAGGCTAAGCTTTTTACCGGACCTCGCCGCTGCTGGACGCGATACGGTGGGATAACGCAAGGTACTGCGCTCGAGGAGCTGAGCTGGATGACGGATCTGATCGATACTACGGAGATGTATCTTCGGACCATTTTGGAGCTTGAAGAAGAGAATATCGTTGCTCTTCGCGCACGCATCGCCGAACGGCTGCGGCATTCCGGCCCCACGGTGTCCCAAACCATCGGCCGGATGGAGCGCGACGGACTGGTGGTGGTCTCCGGAGACCGCCACCTGGAGCTGACCGAAGCCGGGCGGAAACGCGCCACGGAAGTGATGCGCAAGCACAGGCTGGCGGAACGGCTCCTGGCGGATGTGATTGGCCTGGACTGGGCCTACGTCCACGATGAAGCGTGCCGCTGGGAGCACGTGATGAGTGAACGCGTTGAGCAGCGCATCTACGAATTGCTCAATCATCCCACCGAGTCTCCCTACGGAAACCCCATCCCCGGGCTGGCGGCTCTGGGCGGGCCGGCGCCAGCGCTGCCTGACGCCGCTGTGATTAATCTCCTTGACGCGATGCAGGGCTACGGGCCGGCGTCGAACGTGAGAGTCAGCCGGCTCGCCGAGCCCATCCAGGTGGAACCCGAGCTGCTGGTCCAGCTGGACGAAGGCGGAATCAGGCCCGGCGCCTCGGTGTCTCTGGAGCGCGTGGGGGAGTACATTTCCGTGCGGGTCCCGGGGATCGAGGGGGCGCTCGAACTGCCCCCGGAAGTGGCAGCGCACGTCTTCGTTTCGGTCCGCTGACGGGACGGCGGTCCCCCCGCGTGGGGCCGCGCCATAGCTCAGTGACGTAAGGTTCCGCAAAGATAACGGAATTGTTACTGTCCAACTTAATCACCTATAGTTGAAACTCAGCGTCGATACAAAAGCGTTACCTGATCCGGAGCCGAGCTCTGCCAGCGGATCAGGTGCACGAGTCACCAACTGGCAGGGGCGGGGGAACCACAACCGGCAGTCGCCAGACTGCCTTGGGGTGAAGTCCGTCAGCAGCAAGCCTCTTCCAGCGAAGGATCCTCACGGGATATCTCTGCGCCAAATGCTTGTCACGGCGGACCGGGTCTTTGAACTCTCTGACCCGAATCCGACAGCTAACTTCGCAGGCTATCCAGAGAGGAACATTCTTGACCATGCAACATTCCAAGGGCCGCCGTCGCGCGGTGGGCCCCGCTTCGGTGCCCAGAGCGGCCGAGGATTTCACCGCGGAGAGGCCCCGCGACCCGCAGCGGGAAGCACGCCGCCGCCGGGGACCCTTCCGGCAGATCACAGATTTCGCCGCTGCCAGTGGCCTCGGCCAGAAGGTCGGCATCGCCCTGGCTGCCACAGGCCTGGCGCTCACCGTGACGGTACCTGTGACCGGCCCCGTGATGGCCACTCCGGAGCCCGGCCAGGCCGCGTCGGCTGTCTCCGCCGCTCCGCAGCCCGAAGTTACAGCCGAGGCCGCCGCCCGAATTGATTTCAGCCGCTCGTCCGTGGTTACCCAGGGTGACCCCGACGGCAAGCTGAAGCAGCTGCTGAGCTCCCAGTCCGCGGGATCCATTACCCGCGCCGCCTCTGCCGGAAGCCTCGGCCCGCCGTTGGCCCAACTGACTACTGTCTCACCCTTCGGATTCCGCGTCAGCCCCATTACCGGCGGCACCGGCGACTTCCACCGCGGCCAGGACTTCGCGGCACAGTGCGGAACCTCTGTCATGGCTGCTGCCAGCGGCACAGTCACGTTCGCCAGCTGGCACCAGTTCGGCGGCGGCAACCGCGTGGTGGTGGATCATGGCAATGGCCTTGAAACCACCTACAACCACTTGTCCTCCTTCAATGTGAAGGTTGGGCAGACCGTCAGCCGCGGCGACGTAGTGGCCCTCAGCGGCACCACGGGTGCCTCCACGGGCTGCCACCTCCACTTTGAGGTTCAGGTCAACGGCGAAGTAGTCGATCCCATGGGCTGGCTCTGACTCAAATGATGGCAAACTCTCGAATCGTAGCGACGTGCCGTGACCTGAATGTGACATTGGCTCGGAACTCCTGTAACGTCTAAAGCGCGTCAACTTTTCCGAAGTTGACGTTCTTGAGTGGATTGCCTAGCTCTGCCACCGCTCAAGGTCCGTTCGCATGACATCGTCTGGCAGGGGCGGGGGAACCAATTTTGGTCTTCGATTCTGAAGGCCTTGGGGTTAAGTCGCAAAGCTTCCACTGTGAAGCAGCGCGGCCGGGTGACTCCCATCCGAATCCGACAGCTCACCTCGCAGGCATTGGGAGAGGCTACCTTCGTGTCTTCACGCCATAATTCTGCGCGCCACCGCGCACAACCGGTTCGCACCAACCCCTTGGGCTCCGTGTCCAAGGCGGTCAGTGCCAATGCCGGGACCGTAGGTCGCCAGGCTGCTGTTATCGCAGCTGCATCAGGTCTGATCCTGAGCATGGGGCTTCCGGCCAACGCCGCGGATACCACCGCCGGCGTTTCCGCCTCCACCGAGTCCGGGGCCGCACAGACGGCACTTGCCGTCACTGCGGCGCCCACGGCTACCGTTTCCTTCGAACGCCCCGTGATCAAGACCACGCCGGCACCGAAGGTTGAGACGCTCCGTGCGCAGTCCACGGGCTCCGAGACCGGGGCTCAGGGTGCTGCCGCAACCGAGGCCGCGGCCTCCAAGCTCGCTGACACTGTCTCCTCCGCCGCCGCTTCGGGTCTGGCAGCACTTGCCTACACCGGTATCGGCCACCCCTACCTCTGGGGCGGCACCACTCCCAATGGCTGGGACTGCTCAGGCTTCACGCAGTGGGTCTACGCCCAGGCCGGCATCAGCATTCCCCGCACCAATGCCTGGACCGTCATGCGGCCCACCGCCACACCGGCTCCCGGTGACCTGGTCATGCAGAATGGCGGCGCCCACGTTGGCATTTACGTAGGCAACGGCATGATGATCAGCGCACTGAACCCGTCACAGGGCACGCTGCTCCACTCCGTGGCATCCACGGGCGGCGGATCCTTCTTCACGCTGGCCCCGTAGTTCCTTCCATCCAGTAGTTCCTGCAGCCCTGTGCCGCCGGAACCGTTTCTTCGCTGGAAACTTTTCGCTAAATCCCCGTTCGGGATGTGCCGGCGTACCCCCAAGATGCCGGCGCGTCCAACGCCCTCGGGCTGCCCACGCGGTCCTGAGGAAAACGAAAGAGAGAAATTAATGACTACACGTGCAACTGTTGCACGGCACCGCGCCGAGGTCACCAAGACCAACTCGCTGGCTGTCATTGCCAAGGCTGTCGGCGACAACGCCGGCGGCATGGGTCGCCAGGCCGCGGTTATCGCTGCTGCTTCCGGCCTTGTCCTGACCAGTGGTCTCGCTGCGAACGCGGCAGACACCGGAGTCCAGCGTGAAGCGGCTTCCGCTTCGAACCTTGAGGTTGGGGTTTCCGCCCCGGCCATCATTACGGCTGCTTCCACCATTGCCATCTCCTACGAGAAGCCTGCCGTGACCACCACACCGGCTCCGGTTGAGGCTCCCGAGCCTGTTGTTGAAGCTCCGGCTCCGGCCAAGGCAGCGGCAACCATCAACGTAGCGTCAGCAACGCCTGCCGCCCCGAAGGCGCCGGTCGCCGCCAGCAGCAAGGGCCAGGCCATCCTGTCGGCAGCCTACGCACAGCTCGGCGTCAACCAGGACTGCACCATGCTGGTGACCAACGCCCTGGCCGCCGTGGGCATCAACTACCACGGCTGGCCCGCAGGCTACCTGTCCCTGGGGCAGACCGTGAGCGCCGCCGAGGCCCAGCCCGGCGACCTGCTCTACTACGCCGACGGCGGCGCAGGCGTTGCCCACATTGCCGTCTACGCCGGCAACGGCCAGGCAGTGCACGGCGGCTACAACGGCAACCAGACCGTTGTGTTCAGCGCCAACGTTGGTTCAGGACCGGTCTACATCCGCGTGTCCTAGCAGCTGATCCAGTCTTCAATGGACCCCCGCCTCACGGCGGGGGTCCTTTGCTGTCTCCGGGCAACTGCACTGATCCGGACGGGTGCCCAGGCCCGACACGTGACTGCGGCCACGGCTGGGATTAGTTGATCCCGGGATTCTTTGTTTACTCTTGTGGTGTCGATCCATAGCCCGGATATGCCGGGGGCAGCCGGCCCTCGTGCCCCTGACGGGTGCGGCCACGAAGAGGTACGTGCATGCGCACTCTCGTTCTGAATGCTGGATATGAACCGCTGGCGGTAGTCACCTTCCGCCGGGCGCTGGTGCTTGTGCTCACGGGCAAGGCCAGTGTTATTGCCGAGGGCGATGACCCTGTGGTGGGACCGCAGGAGATCCTGGGCCGCCCGTCCGTGATTCTCCTGAATCGCTACATCCGCCCCAGATATAACCAGAGCACCGCAGCCAGCCGCCGCGGAGTCCTGCGGCGGGACGGTCACCGGTGCGCGTATTGCGGCAAAGGTGCCCACACCATCGACCATGTGCAGCCCAAATCACGTGGCGGCGCCGACTCCTGGGAGAATCTGGTGGCCGCGTGCCTCCGCTGCAACAACACCAAGGGCGACCACACCCCCGCTGAAATGGGCTGGAAGCTGAGGTTTGTCCCGGAACCGCCGCGTGGCACCATCTGGCAGATTAGGGAACTTGAGAAGCCCACGCCGGCCTGGGACCCGTTCCTGCTGCCGGAACGGGCCGCCTGAACAGGCCACCTGAAATCCAGTCCACACGGTAATTCCAGCCTGCGCGGTTAAGCTGGGAGGGTGGACGCTGACCCCCTCGACTTCGATGCCGTCATCCTCGCCGGCGGCCGCTCGTCGCGGCTCGGTGGTGTGCCCAAGCAGAGTCTGACGTACGACGGCGGCTCCCTGTTACGCCGCTCCGCCGCCGCTGCAGGGGGAGCCCGGGCCGCCGTCGTGGTTGGTCCGGACGCCGGGGATGTCCCTGCAGGGTTACTCCGCTGCCGCGAAGAACCGCCGTTTGGCGGTCCTGCGGCCGCTATCGCAGCCGGGCTCTCAGCCCTGGCCGCTGCGGACGGCAACCGTCCCCGGCTGACACTGGTGCTGGCCTGCGACATGCCCAACGTAGGGCAGGCGGTGGCGGCGCTGAAGGCTGCGCTGGGTTCAGGAGGACCCGCCGCCGCAAGACCGGCCGCCGGAGAACTCGCCGCCGGGGGACACTCCGCGGGACAGCCCGCGGGCTTGGAACCGGACGGCCTGGTGGCGGTCTCGGAGGATGGCCGCCGCCAGCATCTGGTCGGTTTTTATAGCACGGCCGCGCTACAACGATCCGTGGCGGAACTGGAAAGCACAGGACGCTTAATCAACGGTTCGGTGCGGGCACTCCTTGCTAGTCTGGACGTGCAGCTTGTCGCCGTTCCGGCCGGCTCCACGGCCGACGTGGACACCTGGGACGATGCCGCCGCACTTGGAGTGGACGGCCCGGATCCCATGAGCGGGCTCCGGGGCAACACCGCCGCAGATGATTTGGGAGGCAGAGCGTGAAAAGCCAGGACGAGACGCTGGAAGAGTGGTGCAGGGCCTTGCTCCAGGCATATGAACTGGAGGACGTCCAGATTGACGTCAACACCATCCTGTCGCTGGCCGGCGTGGCAGCCCACTCAGTGGTCCGCCCGGCCGCCCCGCTCACCACCTTTATTGCCGGTTTCGCCGCCGGCCTGGCTGCGGGATCGGGACAGTCCACGAACGCCGCCGCCATGACCGCTGCGATGGAGCGTGCCCGGACCCTGGCTGCAGACTATGACGCCGAATCCGCCGGGACCCCCGTCGAATGACTCCCGTTCAGTGACCGCCGCCCCCGGCGACGTATCCGAAAACCCCGAGCAGCAGACAGCCCCGGCAAAGCACCTTGCCCACACCTGGGACGAGGCGCGCAAAGTCGCGTTTGACATCGCAACGCCGATTCCGCCGGGCCGGGTTTCCCTGAGCCAGGCCCTGGGCAGGGTCCTGGCCAGCGACATCACCGCGTTGCACGAGATGCCGCACTATGCGTCGTCTGCGATGGACGGCTGGGCCGTCAACGGCAGCGGCCCGTGGATCGTGGCGGAGGCCGGCCACCGGCTGGCACCCCACCAGGCCAGCCCCATCGTCACGGGCGGACTGATCCCGCCCGGCGCCAAGGCGGTCCTGCGCAGCGAAAGTGCCTTGCTTGGAACGGACGACGACGGCCTGCCGCTGCTGATGACCGGCGGCACCGCCCGCCCCGGCGAGCCCGGGAACGGCCAGCACATCCGGAAGGCCGGCGAGGAAGCCGCCGCGGGGGAGGTGCTGGTCAAGGCCGGCGTAACACTGAATCCGGCCCATCTGGCGGTCGCAGCCCTGGCCGGGCACGATGACCTGCTGGTCCAGGGCAAGCCGGTGGTTAAACTCCTGCTGACCGGCTCCGAAGTTGTGGCCCACGGGCTGCCGGTCCCCGGACAGGTCCGGGACACCTTCGGCCCGCAGCTCGCGGCCGTCGTGGAAATGCTTGGCGGCATCAACGGCGGCCAGGAACGGATCGGCGACTCCTATGCTGAGTGGCTGGACGGCCTGGCGGACCTCCCACCCGACGTGCCGGACCCCTCCGCGTTGCCGGCCGACGTCGTGATCACCACCGGCGGCACGGGCGTCTCGGACACCGACCACCTCCGCCGGGCCGTGGCGGAACTGGGCGGGCGGCTGGTCATCGACGGCATCGCCATGCGCCCCGGCCATCCGGCTGTCCTGGCCGAGCTCCCCGACGGGCGCTTTGTCCTGGGGCTCCCCGGAAATCCGCTGGCCGCCATGATGGCACTGTCCACGGTGGGCGAACCGCTGCTGGCGGCGCTGGGCCACGGCATCATGCCGCCGGTGCAGGAGGTCCCGTGCGGAACCACCATCGAGCCGGAACCGGGCCGGACCAGGCTGATGCCCTTCCGCCTGCTGTACGGGATGGCCTCACCGGCCAAGCACACAGGTCCCGGGATGATGCGCGGGCTGGCGTCGGCGCACGGGGTGATGGTTGTTCCGCCGCATGGCGTGCAGCTGGGCGAATCCGTCCCGGCGTTCGCCTTGCCGTGGGGGCCGCCGGTGCCCGCGCCCGAGCAGCCGGGTACCAAGCCCAAGGGCCGGCCCGCCGCCAAGGCAGCCACCCGGACGGCAGGCAAGGACGCCGCGAAGCCTGCCGGCCCGGTGGACTGGAGTGCCCTGCTGGGGTAGGCGCCGTGCTGCGGGATCACGTACGCCTCAGCCCCGCCCGTGGTGCGATGATGGACCTATGAACAGCGCCAGCCGGCAGGTCCGGAACGTCCACGGGGCCCTTCGAGACAGTCTGGCGGTTCGCTGATGGGGCGCGTGACGCAGCGCCGCAAGGTGCACAAGTACGTTTTGGATGGCTCGCCGAAGGCCCTTGAGTTCCCGGTCCGCCACCGGGAGGACGTCCTCGCCGTCGAAGAGCCGCTGGAAATCCGGATCGGTTCGCTGTCGTTTTCGGTAACCATGCGGACGCCCGGGGACGACTTTGACCTGGTGGCCGGCTTCCTGGTGTCCGAGGGGATCATCTGGGCTCCCGAGCAGCTGGTGTCGCTGCGGTTCTGCGCCGGCGAAGACGAAAACGGCGTCCAGACCTTCAACGTGGTGGAAGCCCAGCTGCGGCCCGACGTCGAGCTCCCGGCGAAGGGGCGAAACGTCTTCACCTCAAGTTCCTGCGGTATCTGCGGCACGGACTCGATCGAGGCAGTGCGCAAGTCCTCCCATTTCAGCCCGGCGGCGGATCCGTTGACCGTGCCCGCTGACGTTCTGGCTTCCCTGCCCGGGCGGCTCCGCGAAGCCCAGGACGTTTTTGACGTCACCGGCGGAGTGCACGCCGCGGGCCTCTTCCGCATAACGGACGACGGCGGCGTGCAGCTCTTGTGCCTCCGCGAGGATGTGGGACGCCACAACGCCGTGGACAAGGTGGTGGGCTGGGCCCTGCGGGAGCGGTTGCTTCCGCTGACCGGTCTGGTCCTGCAGGTATCGGGCCGCGCGTCGTTTGAACTCGTCCAGAAAGCAGCGTTGGCGGGCATTCCCGTGCTGGCGGCGGTGAGCGCGCCGTCGAGCCTCGCTGTGGAGCTGGCGGAGGCCAGCGGCATGACCCTGGCAGGATTCAGCAGGGGCACCAGCCTGAATATCTACGCCGGACAGGGCAGGATTACGCTGCCCGCCGCGCAGGTTCCCGCGCAGGTTCCCGGGGAGGACCCGGCAGGGGTCCGCGCGAACGGATAAAAAACAGCGTCAGCACCTTCGGTGAAGATTTCCGGTGAGGCTTGGCTATTGAGCTACTAGCCGGTAGATTTTATCCATCGATTGGACGCGTTGGTCCGGATTCGAGTACGCCAGTTCAAGCACCTAAGAGGGTTTACATTGCATGACGACCGCCGGATCACCGAAGTCCGCCTGGACCGGTTTGTCCGCGAGCGGATCATTCCCGCCGTTTACGCCCGCACCGTTCCGCTGAACCTGAGCAGCTGGGATGCACCCGGCGAACCGGTGTCAGTGATGGAAGCATTGCGGAATCACTTCGCGCCGCAGGAACACGGTGCTGCCTGGGGCAAGCCGTGGGGCACCAAGTGGCTGCGCCTGCAGGGCGACGTCCCGGAGGCCTGGGGCACCGGCCCGGACACCGCGGTGGAAATCGTGGTGGATCTTGGCTTCATCAACGAAGCCCCCGGCTTCCAGTGCGAGGGAATCGCCTGGCGCCCTGACGGCACCATCATCAAGGCCATTTCGCCCCGGAACCAGTACATTCCCCTTAAGCTCCTGGGCAGCGGCATGTCCGTTGACTTCTACGTTGAAGCGGCCGCCAACCCGGACATGGCGCAGGGCTGGACCTTCGCCGCCACACCTTACGGAGATAAGGCAACGGCCGGCACGGCACCGCAATACCGGCTGGGCAGGATCGCCATCGCCGAACTCAACCAGACAGTCTGGGAACTCCAGCAGGACATCTGGACCCTGGCCGGGCTGATGCACGAGCTCCCCCCGGAGCAGCCGCGACGCCATGAGATCCTCCGTGCGCTGGAGCGCATGATGGACCAGATGGATCCCGACGACGTCCCCGGCACCGCCTCAGCCGGGCGGGCAGCCCTGGCCGAGGTCCTGTCCAGGCCCGCCTACGCTTCCGCCCATCAGCTGGTGGCTACCGGCCACGCCCACATCGACTCCGCCTGGCTCTGGCCGGTGCGCGAAACCATCCGCAAATGTGCCCGGACGTTCTCCAACGTGGTGGCGCTGATGGATGAAGATCCGGGCTTTGTGTTCTCCTGCTCCTCGGCCCAGCAGCTGGCCTGGATGAAGGAGTTCTACCCGGAGCTTTTCGGCCGGATCCGGGAGAAGGTCAAGGCCGGGCAGTTCGTTCCGGTGGGCGGCATGTGGGTCGAGTCGGACACCAACATGCCCGGCGGCGAGGCCATGGCCCGGCAGTTCATTGAGGGCAAGAACTTCTTCCTCGACGAGTTCGGGGTCGAATGCCGCGAAGCCTGGCTCCCGGATTCCTTCGGCTACTCCGCGGCCCTGCCGCAGATCGTCAAGTCGGCGGGCGGACGCTGGTTCCTCACGCAGAAGATCTCGTGGAACCAGGTCAACCGCATGCCGCACCACACGTTCAACTGGGAAGGCATCGACGGCACCCGGCTGTTCACGCACTTCCCGCCCGTTGACACCTATAACGCCGAGCTCAGCGGACGCGAACTGGCCCACGCCGAGCGGAACTTCCGCGACCACGGGCGCGGCAACACCTCGCTCGTCCCGTTCGGCTACGGCGACGGCGGCGGCGGCGGCGGGCCGACCCGTGAAATGCTGGCTGCCGCCAGCCGCACCGCAGACCTCGAAGGTTCGCCCAAAGTCCGTGTGGGTTCCGCCGAGAGTTTCTTCACCCAGGCGGAGGACGAGTATTCCTCCGTGCCTGTCTGGGTGGGGGAGATGTACCTGGAACTCCACCGCGGCACGTACACCAGCCAGGCCCAGACCAAACGCGGCAACCGGCGCAGCGAACACCTGCTCCGCGAGGCCGAACTCTGGTGTGCCACCGCTGCCGTCCGCGGCGCCGGCTCCTTCCAGTACCCGGCGGCCGAGCTGAAGCGGCTCTGGCGGTTGGTGCTCCTGCAGCAGTTCCACGACATCCTGCCCGGCAGCTCCATCGCCTGGGTCCACCAGGACGCGGAACGTAACTACGCCGCCATCAGCGCCAGCCTCGAAACCCTCATTGGGCAGGCAGCGGCCGCGCTCCTCGGTGAGGGGTCGCGGACATTCCTGCTCAACGCCGCACCGCACGCGCGCAACGGTGTTGCGGCCTTGGCTGCCGCAGAGCTTTCGCTGGCCAGCCGGCCGGTTCAGGCAACTGCTGTGGATGGCGGTTATGTGCTGGACAACGGCATCATCAGGGCTGTCTTGGATGCCGATGGCCTGCTTGCCTCCCTCACCGACTACGCCACGGGACGGGAAGCCATCGCGCCCGGAGCGCGAGGCAACCTGCTGGAACTGCACCGGGACACGCCCAACGAGTGGGACGCCTGGGACATCGATGAGTTCTACCGCCGCAACGTCACCGCCCTCACGGCGGCGCAGGCCATCCGGGTGGAGCACGCCGGAACCAGTGCCGTTGTGGTGGTGGACCGGGTTGCCGGCTCGTCACCGGTCACCCAGCGGATCACCCTGGATGCCGGCAGCGGCTCCCTCACCATCACCACGGCCGTTGAGTGGCAGGAGAGCGAGAAGATGCTCAAACTGGGCTTCCCGCTGGACGTCAGAGCGGACCGCTCCGCCTCAGAGACCCAGTTCGGACATGTCTTCCGTCCCACCCACGTCAACACCTCGTGGGAGGCCGCCAAGTTCGAGATCTGCGCGCACCGCTGGATCCACGTGGCCGAGCCCGGCTACGGCGTCGCGATTTCCAATGCGGCCACCTACGGACACGATGTCACCAGGAGCGTGCGGGATTCCGACGGCGGGACCACCACTTCGGTGCGTCTCTCCCTGTTGCGCGCACCGAAGTTCCCGGACCCGACGGCGGACCGCGGCCACCAGGAACTGACCGTGACGATCCGTCCCGGCGCCGGAATCGCCGAAGCCGTGGAAGAGGGGTACCGCACCAACCTTGCACCCCGGCTGGTCAAGGGCGCCCGCGGCGTCGAGCCGTTGTTCTCCGTGGACAACCCTGCCCTCGTCATCGAGGCGGTCAAGCTTGCCGAGGACGGTTCGGGTGATCTTGTGGTCCGCCTCTACGAGTCCTTGGGGCAACGGTCCGCAGGCGTACTCACGGCCAATTTCCCGGTCAAGGACGTCCAGGCCACGGATCTGCTGGAGCGGGCCACCGACGCCCCGGGCGTCAAACCCGCTTCAGCGCACGGATCGGTGGAGCTCTCGCTGCGTGCGTTCCAGCTGGTGACCCTGAGGTTCGCGCGGTAGGTGCGGCATGGATGCCAGCTGTCCGGTCAGCGGGCGGGCCGGTCAGAAAGGGACCTGGCCGTTAAACGGCTGAGTGGGGGCGGTCCCCAACGGCCCGCCACCACTCATCCCCCCAAAGAATGCAAAGAGTCAACAGGCCCGGCGTCCAAGAATCTATCCCCGTTCGAAAACACCGGCGCCCAACTTCACACATTCATGATTGTGCCATGTCTAATGATTTTGTGAAAGTGTGATGGTTACTTTGCAGTAGAAGTTATTTGCCGCGGCCCGCTCCGCCCGGACCACAGCTTGGCTACCCAGATCAGCGCCAGCCCGATGACAAAACATAGGACGGCTGTGTAGTTGATGACAAACTCCACTGAGCCCAACGCCGGTGGGAGCACCGGGAACGACAGGCTCGAGCCAATGGCAATCGCTCCGAGCGCCAGCAGGAATGCCGCCACCCGGACCAAGAGCGGAAAATTGCTCCGGCAGGCCCGGACCATGGCTGGCAGCAGGACCAGTGAAACGTAGGCAGGGTAGGTGCGGCCTGCGGCACCGTAGTACTCAACCAGCAGTCCGTTCCGGGCGTCCTTGACTGACACCGAGCCCATGCCCGCGGAGGACCCCGCCGTATCCATCAACAGAAACAGCACGATCACGGCTAGGGAGATCAGGCCCAGGACGGCCATCCCGATCTGTCCGGTGAGCAGCCGGTACGCATCGTCGGCCCCAAAGCCCCGGGTGACGCGGATGCCCACGAAGAAAATAGCGGCGAAGATGACAAAGCGGAGCAGGAGGTTGGCCGCATTAACACCGCCGAGCGCCTGGTCGATGGCAAAATACGGCGCCTGGATGCTGAGGAGGATGGCGAGCGTCATCAGCGAAAAGATGTAGAAGAGTGTCCTGTTCGTCCCCCTTAGGGCACTGGGAACGCGGGCGACGGCCACCAGGCCGCAGACAGTCAGCGTGGACCACTGCAGGATTTCGATCATCCCAGGTTCTCCCAGATCTTTTCGGTTTTTTCATGGTCATGTTCCTGCCGGCGGAGGGCCCTGCCGAGTGTCTGCAGCCGGTCGCCGGCCAAGGTGGTCAGCTCGCCTTCGGACAGGCTGTCGAGCGCGGACTGCCGGGCTCCGGGCGGCCAGCCGGCTTCCGCCTCCGTGACCAGCCCGGTGGCCACCAGGCCGCTGGCCGGGCCGACGCCGGCGGCAAGGGAGGTGGCAAATGCCAGTTCCGGAGCCAGCCGGTTAGCTGTCAGCTGTGCCGAATAGTTCTGCGGAGCGATTCCGGTGGCGGCGGAGACCCGGTGCCGCAGTTCGCCGTCGTCGATTGCCTCCACCCAGTTCTTGACCGAAGTAGCGTGCGGGGCCGGGTCCAACGCGGACGAACCGGCCGGCGCGGCAGCCGCCGGCACGCCGCCCGGGTCCGCGGCGGAACGGGCCAAAACTGCCCGCAGGAGGTCCGGGGTGGAGATCTGGCTGACGAGTTCGGACCTGGTGGGCGGGTCCGCGTCCGCGAGCTGGCTGTAAGCGTCGAACGCCGCCAGCGCCGAGACTGGGTTGACGTTGTACGCCCGGCTGATGCTCACCACTGTTGCCTCTGCCACCTTGCCACGGACAAGCTGCTGGGCCAGTGTGGTCCGCTTGATGCCGGACACGCGGCAGATGTCGGACGTGCTCGTGTGGGGGGCGATGCCATGCAGCCAGCGCTGGAACGCCTTGGCAGGAATGGTCATAACGGCTCTCTGCAGAACGGATGGTCGCTTCTGATTTTAGCCTGATCTCCCGCAGGCGGTTTGGTGCGGCGTGCTGAGTCGACTATGCTTGATGGTCGAGCCCGTTGGTCCGTACACCCCCCAAGTCCGGACCGGCGGGCTCTTTAGTGCCCCGGCACTTTTCGGGGCGGCACATTGCGGATTCACCGCAGTTTCGGGCCGATTCAGGCGGGACTCCTCCGGCCGGGCGGCGGCGAGAGGATAGACCTACCTATGACTGCAACCCTTGTTGCCAAAGATCTTTCCGGCGGCCACGACCACCGGACACTCTTCGCTAAACTTTCCCTCACGGTGGCCCCCGGCGACGTGGTGGGTGTGGTGGGCGCCAACGGCGCCGGCAAATCCACCCTGCTGCGCCTGCTGGCCGGCGTGGACCAGCCCCAGGGCGGAAGCGTCAGTCTCGCCCCCGCCGATGCGTTTGTGGGCTGGTTGCCCCAGGAACACGAGCGCGTCGCAGGCGAGACCGTGGCCGGCTACATCGCCCGCCGGACCGGCTGCGCCCAGGCGACCGTGGAGATGGAGTCCACCGCGGAAGCCTTGGGCTCCGGCGCACCGGGAGCCGATGACGCTTACTCCCTGGCCTTTGACCGCTGGATGGCATCAGGTGCGGCAGACCTCGACGAACGCATCCCGCCCGTCCTGGCCGACCTCGGTCTGGACACCGGAGCGGACGCTCCCATGACCGGGCTCTCCGGCGGCCAGGCCGCCCGCGTTGCCCTTGCGGCGCTGCTGCTCAGCCGGTTCGATGTTGTGCTGCTGGACGAGCCCACCAACGACCTTGACCTGGCCGGCCTGGCCAAACTGGAAGCTTTTGTCCAGGGCCTGCGCGGCGGTGTGGTGCTGGTGTCCCATGACCGCGAGTTCCTGGCCCGCTGCGTTACCACCATTGTGGAACTGGATCTGGCGCAGAATTCAGTGGCTGTGTACGACGGCGGCTACGAGGCCTTCCTGGAGGAGCGCGCCGTGGCGCGGCGCCACGCGAGGGAAAAGTTCGAGGAGTTCGCGTCCACCAAGGCAGATCTGGTCTCCCGTGCCCGGACCCAGCGCGAGTGGAGCTCCCAGGGCGTGCGGAACGCCATGAAGAAGAGCCCGGACAATGACAAGATCCGCCGGGCCGCCAGCACCGAGTCGTCGGAAAAGCAGGCCCAGAAGGTCCGGCAGATGGAATCCAGGATTGCCCGGCTGGACGTGGTGGAGGAGCCGCGGAAGGAATGGCAGCTGCAGTTCACCATTGGCCAAGCACCCCGCTCCAGTGCGGTGGTGGCAACCCTCCGTGACGCCGTCGTTCAGCAGGGAAGCTTCACGCTAGGCCCGGTGAACCTGCAGCTCAACGCGGGGGAGCGGATCGGCATCACCGGCCCCAACGGAGCCGGCAAGTCGACGCTGTTGCGCTTGCTCCTGGGCGTCCAGGCCCCTGACGCCGGCAACGCGGCCATGGGTGCCTCGGTGGCCATCGGCGAAATTGACCAGGCCCGCGGACTGCTCGCCGGGAGCCTCTTCCTTGCCGACGCCGTCGAAGCCGTGCTGACGGACCTGACGCCGGCGGAGGTCCGCACCCTGCTGGCCAAGTTCGGGCTGAAGGCGGACCACACCACACGCCCCGTGGATTCCCTGTCGCCGGGGGAACGCACCCGCGCTGCATTGGCGCTGTTGCAGGCGCGCGGGGTGAACCTGCTGGTCCTGGACGAACCCACCAACCACCTGGACCTGCCCGCCATCGAGCAGCTGGAGGAAGCCCTGGAAAGCTACGAGGGCGCGCTGCTGCTGGTGACCCACGACCGGAGGCTGCTGGAGAACGTGCGGCTGGATGTACGGTGGA
Organism: Pseudarthrobacter sp. Y6; assembly: GCF_050156205.1. Classification (NCBI taxonomy): domain Bacteria; kingdom Bacillati; phylum Actinomycetota; class Actinomycetes; order Micrococcales; family Micrococcaceae; genus Pseudarthrobacter; species Pseudarthrobacter sp. Y6. The sequence continues at coordinate 1,012,999 of NZ_CP189574.1, forward strand.
ATGTGGACAACGGAACGGTAACTGAACTGATGGCAGACGCAACGGAGCAACAGCGATGAGCATGGACGGCGTCGCCTGGCACTCCCTGTACAACATCTCCCGGGCCAAGAACGGCTCCCGGCCCTTCTCCAAGGCCACCCTGAAACGGGTCCTGGGTTTCGCGCGCCCGCACCGGACAAAACTGATCGCGTTTGTGGCGCTGTCCATTGTGATGGCGTTCCTGGCTGTAGCCACGCCCGTGCTGGCCGGCCAGGTGGTTGACGCCATTGTGGCCAAGGCGGGTACGGACGAAGTGATCCGGCTGGCGATGCTGATCGCCGTGGTGGCCGTGGCCGAAGCCGGCCTGGGACTCGTCAGCCGCTGGCTGTCCTCCAACATCGGCGAAGGCGTGATCGTGGACCTGCGCACCCGGGTCTTTGACCATGTGCAGAAGATGCCCATCGCGTTCTTCACCCGTACGCGCACCGGGGCCCTGGTCAGCCGGCTGAACAACGACGTCATCGGCGCGCAGTCCGCCTTCGCCGGCACACTGTCCGGCGTGGTCAGCAACGTGGTGGCCCTGATCCTGACACTGATCGTGATGCTCGGGACATCCTGGCAGGTCACCGTGCTGGCCATGATCCTGCTGCCGATCTTCCTCATCCCCGCCCGCCGGATGGGATCCCGGCTCGCGGACCTTCGCCGCGAGGCCGCCGACCACAACGCCGCCATGGGCACCCAGATGACCGAGCGCTTCTCAGCTCCCGGCGCCACGCTGGTGAAGCTCTTCGGCCGGCCGGACGAGGAATCCCGCGAGTTCGCGGTCCGCGCGGGACGGGTCCGGGACATCGGCGTCCGCACGGCCATGCTGCAGTTCACCTTCGTCACCGCGCTGACGCTGGTATCCGCGCTCGCCTTGGCCCTGGTCTACGGCTTGGGCGGCTGGCTGGCCATTGGCGGGCAGCTCGCCGCGGGCGACGTGGTGGTGCTGGCACTGCTGCTGACCCGCCTGTACGCACCGCTCACCGCCCTGTCCAACGCCCGCGTGGAAATCATGAGTGCCTTGGTCAGCTTCGAGCGGGTTTTCGAGATCCTGGACCTCAAGCCCCTGATCCAGCAGAAGCCCGACGCCGTGGCCATCCCGCCGGGACACGTGTCAGTGGAGTTCGACGACGTCCGCTTCGCCTACCCTTCGGCGGACAAGGTCTCGCTGGCCTCGCTCGAGGAGGTGTCCACGCTGGACACCCGCGGCGGCGAAGAGGTGCTGCATGGCATCAGTTTCCGCGTGGAACCGGGGCAGACCGTCGCCCTGGTGGGTTCCTCGGGTGCCGGAAAGTCCACTATTGCGCAGCTGCTTTCCCGGCTGTACGACGTCGATTCCGGCGCTGTGCGGTTGGGCGGCACACTTCCCGGCTCGGGGCTGGACGTCCGGGACGCCACGTTCGATTCCCTGCGGGACACGCTGGGCATGGTCACCCAGGACGGGCACCTGTTCCACGAATCCATCGCCTCCAACCTCCGGCTCGCCCGGCCGGACGCCACCGAGGAGGACATGTGGGACGCCATCCGGCAGGCCCGCCTCGAAACCATGATCCGGTCCCTGCCCGACGGGCTGGACACCGTGGTGGGGGAGCGCGGCTACCGGCTCTCCGGCGGTGAACGCCAGCGCCTCACCATCGCGCGGCTGCTGATCTCCCAGCCCCGCGTGGTCATCCTCGACGAGGCCACCGCCGCCCTGGATTCCACGAACGAAGCCGCCGTACAGGCGGCCCTGGGCGTAGCGCTCGAGGGGCGCACCGCCGTCGTGATTGCCCACCGGCTGTCCACCATCCGCGCCGCCGACGTCATCCTGGTGGTGGAGGACGGGCAGATCGTGGAGCGCGGTAACCACACGGAGCTGCTGGCCGCCGAGGGACGGTACGCCGAGCTCTACCAGACGCAGTTCGCCGAGGCCTCGGCAGTGGCAGCGGAAGCCGTTCCGGAGTACTAGCCTCACCTAGGGGTGAGATCCCGTCGCCAAGCGCCGCCTGAAGCGCCGGGATCTCACCCCTCAGCGGCGGAGCGCGGCCAGCTCGGGCAGGATGTGGTCCGTGAGCAGCGGGGCGAGGTCTGCGGGCAGTGGCGCGCCCCGGTCCAGCGCCGCCAGGTCCAGCCAGCGGATCTCGGCGATCTCCGCTGACGGGTGCGCCGTCCAGGTTCCCGGCGCGGTAAACACGGTGGCTTCGATGTCCGTGGCGGCCTCGTTGGCGGCGTCGGCGATCCAGACGCCCATCAGCTCCAGCTCGCGCGGATCCACCACGATCCCCACTTCCTCCTGAAGTTCCCGCGCCGCGGCGTGGACGGCGGTTTCACCCGCCTCGGGCTTGCCTCCCGGGTGCATAAACATGCTGGTGCCGCGTTTGCGGACGGTCAGGAGCCGGCCGGCGTCGTCGAAGACACAGACGGCGGAGACAACAATGCGGGCTTTCACGGTTCCGAGCCTAGCCTGTTCAGACCTGCCGCTTCAGACCTGCCGCTTCAGACCTGCCGCTTCAGACCTGCCGCTTCAGGGCGGACGTCAGCAGCAGGTCCTTGCGTGGGCCGGTCACCTCCCACGTGTAACTGAACGTGTCCGGGCCTTGGTAGTCGTAGGCCACGCGGTACGTATCGGGATCGCACCAGTGCCGGTCCAGGTTGGCCTCGGGCGTGAAGCTCATCCGGTGGAAGGGCCGCCCGTCGGCAAAGAACACGTCCAGGGCGTCAGGCCGGTCGGCGGGTTTCAGGAGGTATTCGCGGGAGGCGGGGCCGGTAAAGGTGGGCCAGCGCATGGTGCCTTCTTCGCGGAGGGACAGGCCGCCGTCGTCCGCGGGGGAAAAACGGACGACGCCGGAAAAGGTTCCGTGGGTGCCGGTGGACCGGTCCAGCAGTTGCCGTTCAACGGCCCAGTTTCCCTGAACGGGCCCGTTCCCGGCCGGCGAGGGGCCGAGCAGGTAGGCGCGGAGGTCGAACTCCGGTGAAGGAAGATTCAAGTGCCCTCGATTGGAATCGAACCAACGACACCGGCTTTAGGAGAGCCGTGCTCTATCCACTGAGCTACGAGGGCGCGTGTCCGCTGTTCCGGCAGGGCCGGTCCGTCCGGACACGGATACAAGCATACAAGGTGGGAGGCCGTACTACGCTCTTGGCATGAGATCAGCCCCGACGCCCGCCCCCGCCGTGGCCTACCTCCCGGACACTGCCTCCACCCGCCAGTACATCGGAGCCTGGTCCGTCCTGAGCGTCCTGCAGTATTTTGTGGCGGAAACGGCCGTGATCGGCGCCTGGGGCGGGCCACAGCCCTACGACCGCCGGACCGGATACATCAGCGACCTTGGCGCGCTTAACTGCGGGATCTACGACGGGCGGGACGTGTGTTCGCCGCTGCATTGGCTGATGAACGCCTCGTTTATGGTCCAGGGGCTGGGGATGCTGCTCGGTGCGCTGCTGCTGGGTTCGGGGCTGCTGTGTGTCGCCGCCCGGGCCGGGGCCCGGGTCCAGCCGGAGCGCCGGAAGCCCTGGCTGGCCGCGATCTGGGTACGGATCCTGACCGGCACCGCCGGTGCCGGGACCCTGATCGTGGGCATGGTGCCGGAGGACGTCGGCTCCGGCTGGCACTTCACTGGCGCCCTGATGTACTTCATGGCCGGCGCGCTTGCCCTGCTGCTGCTGGGCGCGTTGTGGCTGCGGCAGACGCCCCTGGGGTGGTTCGTCCTGGTGTGCGGGCTGGTGTCGCTCGCCGCACTGGTGACCGGCGGTCTCACGGGGATGGACGTGCCGGAGCCGGGCACCCTGGAACGGCTGATGGGCTATCCGGTCACCGTGGGCGTGGCTGCGGCGGGCCTGGTGATCGCCCAACGCCTGCACCGGCACCGCAAGGAGCGGCGCGGCCGGGTTACTGGGGCGGCGCGCGCCTAGCCGGTTTTTGCGGGCTTTTTGCGCAGGAACACTGCCGCTGCCCCCGCCAGGAGGCTGAGGACGAACAGCGCCCAGCCCGCTACGGTGAGCGTGGAAGCCAAGGCGACCTGGCCGGCGTCGGCCGTTTCCGAAGCCATTGCGGCATCGATGGCAACATTGCCCCACAGCCGGACCACCACAAACAGCAGCGGCACAGCCCAGAGGGCCCAGCGGAGCGTCTTCCTGGCTACGTTGGTCCCGATGAGCAGCAGCCAGGTGAAGCCAAAGATCAGCGGGAAGAGGGTGCCGGCTGTCTTGTGGACGTAGTTGAGCTGGCCGCGGGCGTCGTCGTCCATGTCGGCGTTCAACTGGCCAACATAGCCGGCGTCAAAACCGCCCACCAGGGAGTCCGGCATGGCCAGGCCGCCGGAGAGCTGGGTGAGCTGCTGGAGCGTGAGCAGGTGGACGTACCAGAACAGGAACAGGCTGGCCACCACGCCCGCGATGAGGATCAGGTTGGTGTTGTTCTGGGCCTTCTGCGGCGAACGGCTGGTGGAGGGGTTGATGACCGGCGGAAGGCTGTGCTGTGGAACAGCCGCCTTGGAGCCGTGCTTCTTGATCCGCTGCGCTGGGGTTTTGGCCATGGCACCATTATCCCGCCACATAAACTGGGTCCATGACCACTGGCCGGCACAGCGCCCTTGAACTTGACCCCGCCCTGGACGACTACCAGCTGGCATCCGCGCTGGTGCGCGAAGCCGGGCAGCTCGCGCTCCTGATGCGCATGGCCGGACTCCAGTCGCAGCAGAAAACCTCCATCTCCGACGTGGTGACCGCTGCGGACCACGCGGCGGAAGCTTACGTGCTGGGGCAGCTGCAGCGTTGCCGGCCGGAGGATGGCATCCTTGGGGAGGAGGGCGCCTCTGTGGCGGGCACCAGCGGCCGCACCTGGGTGATCGATCCCGTGGACGGCACCTACAACTTCCTGCACGGCTCCACGTACTGGTGCTCGGCCCTCGCGCTGAAGGACTCGTCCGATGTGCTGCTCGGCGCGATTTTCCAGCCCGACGAGGACAAACTCTGGCTCGGCGGCAAGGCCCACGCAGCCACGCTGAACGGCGAGGAGCTGACCGCTTACCGGGACTCGGGCACTGTCCAGGACGGCCGCTCGCGCAACGCAACCGCGCTGGCCGAACTCGGCGCGGCCACCTACATCCACCCCACCTGGCTGATGGATCCGCTCTGCGCAATGCCGTGGCACGCGGCCGCGACCTCCGCCGCTGCGCTGCGGATGTTCGGCTCCGGGTCCTGCGACCTGGGCAGGGTGGCCGATGGCCAGCTGGGCTGCTGGTTCCAGCACAGCTGCCCGGAATGGGACTGGCTGCCGGGCAAGGCAATCGTCCGCGCCGCCGGCGGCGCCACAGACACTGTGCTGGTCAACGGCCTGGAATGGTTTATGGCGGGAGGCACGACGGCGGTACGGGAGTTGCGTGCGGCCCTCGAGTCGGGCTCCGTGGCCTGAGTCCGGACCATTGGAGTTTTTGTCCAGATAATGCGACTTCGAGCCGCTCGAAGTCGCATTATCTGGACAAAAACTCATCGGAGCGGGGGTGATGATCCACGGGCGGCGGAGTTATCCACAGGCTGGACCTGACTGTCAGCCCCACCGCCTAGACTTGTAGGCACCATGGATATGTTGTTTGACCCGTACTCTGACGGACCGTTCAAGGCCGCCGCGCCAGCCTCCGCCCGCACCAAGTCGCGCCCGGAAGTCCTTGCCGCGGCCGCCGAATTCGGTGGCGGCGGGCCTGGCAGCGGACCGGGCGGCGGGTCCGGTGGCGGACCGGCCAGCTGGGCCAACCAGCAGCCCTCTCATGACGGCAACGGCGAGCCGGCCCACCACCGGCCCAATGCCGAGGAACTCCTGCAGGGACTGAACCCGCAGCAGGAGGAGGCCGTCAAGCACTCCGGCGGCGCCCTGCTCATCGTGGCCGGCGCCGGCTCGGGAAAAACCCGCGTCCTCAGTAACCGGATCGCTTACCTCATTGCCACCCGCCGCGCGCATCACGGTGAGATCCTGGCCATCACGTTCACCAACAAGGCCGCCGCCGAGATGCGGGAGCGCATCGCGGCGCTGGTGGGTGGACGGGCCAAGATCATGTGGATCTCCACGTTCCACTCGTCCTGCGTGCGTATCCTGCGCCAGGAGGCCGCCAACGTTGGCCGGAAGTCGAACTTCTCCATCTACGACTCCGCGGACTCGCTGCGGCTGGTCATCCAGGTCTCCAAGAGCCTGGACCTGGATCCCAAGAAGTTCGCGCCCAAGGCCATCCAGCACAAGATCTCCGCGCTCAAGAACGAGCTCATCGACGCCGATTCCTACGCGTCCTCCGCGAACTACAACGATCCCTTCGAGTCCGCTGTGGCTGACGTCTTCAAGGGCTACACCCAGCGGCTGCGCCAGGCCAACGCCATGGACTTCGATGACCTCATCGCCGAGACCGTCTACATGTTCCGCGCCTTCCCGGCGCTCGCCGATTCCTACCGGCGGCGGTTCCGGCACGTCCTCGTGGACGAGTACCAGGACACCAACCACGCCCAGTACGCCCTGGTCCGCGAGATAGTGGGTGAGGGCCCCGGTGCGTCCGAGCTCACCGTCGTCGGCGACTCCGACCAGTCCATCTATGCCTTCCGCGGCGCCGACATCCGCAACATCGTGGAGTTCGAAAAGGACTACCCGGACGCCCGCACCATCAAACTGGAGCAGAACTACCGCTCCACGCAGAACATCCTCAGCGCGGCCAACTCCGTGATCTCACGCAACCCCAACCGCCCCGACAAGCGGCTGTGGACCGCCGAGGGCGAGGGCCACAAGATCATCGGCTATGTGGGCGAGAACGAGCACGCCGAGGCCCAGTTCATTGCCAAGGAGATTGACCGGCTCCAGGACGAGGACAACCTCCGCCCCGGTGATGTTGCCATTTTCTACCGCACCAACGCGCAGTCCCGTTCCATTGAGGATGTGCTGGTCCGGGTTGGCCTGCCGTACAAGGTGGTGGGCGGCACCCGCTTCTACGACCGCAAGGAAATCAAGGACGCTCTCGCGTACCTCCGCGTTCTGGTGAACCCGGACGACGACGTCAACCTGCGCCGGGTGCTCAACGAACCCAAGCGCGGCATTGGTGACCGCGCCGAAGGCGCCGTGGCCGCGCTGGCCCAGCGCGAACGGATGTCGTTCATGGCCGCCGCCCGGCGGGCTGAAGAAGCCCCCGGCATGGCCACCCGTTCCGTCAACGCCGTCCTCGGGTTTGTGAAACTGCTGGACGACCTCGCAGAGGTTGCCTCCGGTTCCGGCGCCGCCGCTGCGCTGGAGGCCGTCCTGGAACAGACCGGCTACCTTGCCGGGCTGCGTTCCAGCACTGATCCACAGGACGAGTCCCGCGTGGAGAACCTGGCGGAACTCGTCGCCGTCGTGCGTGAATACGAACGAGACAACCCCGAAGGGTCACTGGGCGCCTTCCTGGAGCAGGTTTCCCTGGTGGCTGACGCGGACCAGATCCCGGACGCCCCGGGGGCCGACATCGACGCCGCTGTGGCGGAAGCCAAGCGCCTGGGGGTAGTCACGCTGATGACCCTCCACACCGCCAAGGGGCTCGAATTCCCGGTGGTGTTCCTGACCGGCATGGAACACGGGCTGTTCCCGCACCAGCGCTCGGCCACGGACCCCAAGGAACTCGCCGAGGAACGCCGGCTGGCCTACGTGGGCCTGACCCGCGCGCGCAAGCGCCTCTATGTCACCCGGTCCGAAGTCCGCAGCATGTGGGGTCAAAGCCAGTACAACCCGGCCAGCCAGTTCCTCGAGGAAATTCCCGCCGAGCTGCTGGAGTGGAAACGCGAAGGCACCAGCCGGCAGTCCGGCGGGTGGGGGAGCAGCAGCGCGTCGATCGGTTCCAGCCGTTACGGCGGATCCTTCTGGGGCGCCGGCACGTCCCGCGGCGCGGCCGCCGATTCGTCGGCAGGCTTCAACGCGGACGTTCCCGCAGCCATCGCCAAGAACCGGGTCCAGCCGCAGAAGGAGATTGTGGCCGTCAGTGTGGGCGACAAGGTCAACCACACCAGCTTCGGCAACGGCACGGTGCTGGCCCTGGAAGGCGCGGGGGACAAGACGGTCGCCAAGGTGAAGTTCGACGTCGGCGAGAAGCGTCTCCTGCTCCGCTACGCGCCGCTCACGAAGCTCGACGCCTAGCCACGCTTGCCCTTGTCCGGGCACCCCTGCTGGCTTACAGTTCAGGAACGCGCGGTACCCGGGAAACAGCCGGTAGCCGGGGAACCGGTGAAGCGCAGGCCACTTGAGCACAGCAGATCTTGAGCACAGCAGATTCGGGGGCGCCACCGTGAAGATCCTGTTCGCCAGCCAGGCCATTGACGGCCATTTCAATCCCATGACGGGCGTGGCGATGCGGCTCAAGGACCGCGGCCACGAGGTGGCCTGGTACACGGGTCCCGTCTATGCAGGCAGGCTCGGCGGAATGGGCATCCAGCACTTCCCCTTCCGCAGGGCCATCGAGCACCGCGCGGACAACCTCAATGAGCTCTATCCGGAGCGGGCCAAGCTCAAGGGCCCACGGGCGATCGGCTTCGACGGCGAGAAAATTTTCGCCAGCAACGTCAGCCACTTCTTCGAGGACATCCGTGAGGTCGCGCAGCAGTATCCCTTCGACGTTCTTGTGGCGGACAGTTCCATGTTCATTCACCGGCTCGTCTCCCACTTGATGGGCAAGCCGGTGGTGAATTTTGTCGCGATCCCCAACATGGAAAGCGACCCGCAGGTGCCGCCGCTTTTCTTCGGGTTCCGGCCGCCCCGCAATCCCGCGGAGAAGGCGGTCCAAGGCCTGGCGGGCCTGCTGTCCGACAAGGTCATCCTTCGGCCGGCCAGTCAAAGCTACCGCCGGCAGCATGCCGTCTACGGCCAGGCTGTTCCGCGGGAAGGCCGGCTGACGGACGAACCCTATCGGTGCTCGGACGCCATTATCCAGACCGGCACGGAATCCCTCGATTTCCCGCGGCGCCGGGTCAACGCCAAAGTGCACTACGTCGGGGCGCTCCTGCCATACCGGTCGCCTGGCCAGGCGCCCGCCGGTCCTGGTGGGAACGGTGGGGACGGCGGCTTTCCCCGGTCCTATCCCGCAACACTCGTTGTCACCCAGGGAACTGTGGACAACCTGGACCAGGACAAACTCATCGTTCCGTCGCTTGAAGCGGTCAAGGACATGGATGCGTTGGTCATCGTGGCAACCGGCGGGCACGGCACCGAGCAACTGAAGGCCCGCTACCCGCAGCCCAACGTGGTGGTGCGGGACTACGTGGACTTCGCGGAGGTCTTTGACTTCACGGATGTCTTCATCACCAACGGCGGATTCGGCGGTGTGCAGCTGAGCCTGTCCAAGGGGGTTCCCTTGGTGGTTTCGGGCATCAACGAGGGCAAAAGTGACGTTAACGCCCGGGTTGAACACGCCGGCGTCGGTATTAATCTCAGGACGGAGTCACCCAAGCCCGCCGACATTGCCGCTGCAGTGGGAAAGGTCCTGGCGGATCCCGGCTGGAAAAGCCGCGCACGGAATATGCAGGAGCAGTTCGCCCGTGAGGATCCCGCTGAAGCTGCTGCCGCAGTCGTGGAGGCCGCAGGCAGGCGTACGCGGGGTTGAGACCGCTATCGGGGCATAATGGAGGCCATGCGACGGACTGTACTGGGGATCCTGGCCGCCTTCTTCCTGCTGGCAGGCACTGCCTGCAGCATCACCACCGAGGACCCGGGCTACGTGGCTCCGCCGCCGCTGCCGGCAATGGAACAACTGGAACAGGCAGCGCTGGCCGACCCCGCCGTGTTCAGGGCCAGCGGGGACGTCCTGTCCTTCATCACGGAGGACCGGAACATTGTGTGTTCCCTGACGTCGGCCCGCGGGGAACACCTTAACCTCCCGTATGAGTCGAACAGCTTCACCGACGCGGCCAACAACAAGCTCGCCACCGTCCCCGTGGCGCACTGCGAGCTTGCCGCTTATCCCAAGCCTGCCGCGGGCGACATCAAGGACGATTGTGCCGGCACCGGCCTGGGCTATCTGGGCGGAGCGGCGCTGCTCAGCCCGGACAAGGCAACGTACGGGGAGTGCCGGTCCGGCGTCACACAAATGGAGGCAGCCTACGGTCCGAAAGGAACCAAGAGCGGCCCGCTGACGGAACTGCCGGTCCTCGCCGCGGGCCAGAACCTGGAACGGAACGGACTGCGCTGTTCGGCCTATAACGGCGGCGTGGCGTGCGGAAACGTCTCCGCCGGCGTCGGATTCTTTGTGGCCCGGGACCGCTACGAACTTATTTCCAAGGAAGCGGAAACAGCCTCCCCGGCACCCTCGGAGGCCTCAAAAACCCCGTAATCTAGGCGTTTTTCTACGCTCCATAGAATAGTGTCGTTACTCACATAAGCAGTAGTGTGGGACGGGCCGGTCCTCTGAGAGGACTAGAGTTCCGAATGGAGCATTGCGCTGGGTGGCCCGTTTCCGAACTGGTCGCAGGTGCAGGCATTCCGCAGCCCGGTCATCGTCTTCGGCGGTGCCCGACTGTACAGAAACTACTTCGACGTAGAAGGACACTAAACCGTGGACCTGTTTGAATACCAGGCGCGCGATATGTTCGAGGCGCACGGTGTACCCGTGCTTGCCGGCATCGTGGCGTACACCCCAGAAGAAGCAAAGGCAGCTGCCGAGAAAATCGGCGGCGTAACTGTCGTTAAGGCCCAGGTTAAGGCCGGTGGCCGCGGTAAGGCTGGCGGCGTCAAGGTTGCCAAGACCGCCGACGAGGCGTTTGAGCACTCCACCAACATCCTGGGCATGGACATCAAGGGCCACACCGTTAACAAGGTGATGATTGCCCAAGGTGCCGACATTGCCGAGGAGTACTACTTCTCCGTCCTGCTGGACCGGGCCAACCGCAACTACCTGGCCATGTGCTCGGTAGAAGGTGGCATGGAAATCGAACAGCTCGCCGTCGAGCGCCCTGAGGCGCTCGCCAAGATCGCCATCGATCCCGCTGTGGGCATCGACCAGGCAAAGGCTGACGAAATCGTTGCAGCTGCAGGCTTCGATGAGGAACTGCGCGGCAAGGTCGCCGCCGTGATCCTCAAGCTCTGGGACGTTTTCAAGAAGGAAGACGCCACCCTCGTTGAGGTCAACCCGCTGGTCAAGACCGGCGCCGGCGACATCGTGGCACTGGACGGCAAGGTCTCCCTCGACGAGAACGCCGAGTTCCGCCACGCCAAGCACGCCCTCCTTGAAGACAAGGACGCTGCAGATCCGCTCGAGGCCAAGGCCAAGGCACAGGACCTGAACTACGTCAAGCTGGATGGCGAAGTGGGCATCATCGGCAACGGTGCTGGCCTGGTCATGTCCACCCTGGACGTTGTTGCCTACGCCGGTGAAAACCACGGCAACGTCAAGCCCGCCAACTTCCTGGACATCGGCGGTGGAGCTTCCGCCGAGGTCATGGCTGCCGGCCTCGACGTCATCCTGGGCGACCCGCAGGTCAAGTCCGTGTTCGTGAACGTCTTCGGTGGCATCACCGCGTGTGACGCCGTCGCCAAGGGCATCGTCGGTGCGCTGGCCGAGCTGGGCCACAACGCGAACAAGCCGCTGGTAGTCCGCCTCGACGGCAACAACGTTGAGGAAGGCCGCCGCATCCTGGCCGAGGCCAACCACCCGCTGGTTACCCTGGCCGCCACCATGGACGAGGGCGCCGACAAGGCCGCCGAGCTCGCCAACGCAGCTAAGTAAAGGGACGCACCATGTCTATTTATCTGAACAAGGACTCCAAGGTCATCGTCCAGGGCATCACCGGCGGCGAAGGCACCAAGCACACCGCCCTGATGCTGAAGGCCGGCACCAACATTGTTGGCGGCGTCAACGCCCGCAAGGCCGGCACCACGGTCCTGCACGGCGACACCGAAATCAACGTCTTTGGCACCGTCAAGGAAGCCATGGCTGAAACCGGCGCTGACGTCTCCATCGTCTTCGTCCCGCCGGCATTCACCAAGAACGCCGTTGTGGAAGCCATCGAAGCCGGCATTGGCCTGGTCGTAGTCATCACCGAAGGCGTGCCGGTCCAGGACTCCGCCGAGTTCTGGGCACTGGCCCAGTCCACGGTTGACGCCGACGGCAAGCAGGTCACCCGCATCATCGGACCGAACTGCCCCGGCATCATCACTCCGGGCGAAGCGCTGGTCGGCATCACGCCGAACAACATCACGGGCAAGGGCCCCATCGGCCTGGTTTCCAAGTCCGGAACCCTGACCTACCAGATGATGTACGAACTGCGCGACCTTGGCTTCTCCACCGCCATCGGCATCGGCGGCGACCCCGTCATCGGCACCACGCACATCGACGCCCTGGCCGCGTTCGAGGCTGACCCCGAGACGAAGGCGATCGTGATGATCGGCGAAATCGGTGGCGACGCTGAAGAGCGTGCTGCCGACTACATCAAGGCACACGTCACCAAGCCGGTTGTTGGCTACGTTGCCGGCTTCACCGCTCCCGAAGGCAAGACCATGGGCCACGCCGGCGCCATCGTCTCCGGTTCCGCTGGAACCGCCCAGGCCAAGAAGGAAGCCCTCGAGGCGGCAGGCGTGAAGGTTGGCAAGACGCCGTCCGAGACCGCCAAGCTGCTGCGCGAAGTTTTCGCAACGCTTTAGCAATACGAGTTAAAACGCGGGGTCACCTGCCGTCCTCTTGGGACGGAGGTGGCCCCGCTTTTTTGGTTAAGTACGACGACGGGCGGTCACCTTCTCGGGGAAGGTGACCGCCCGTCGTCGTACTTGTAGTCACCCGCCTGGAGTTTTTGTCCAGATAATGCCCTGTGCGAGGTGATTGCGCGGCATTATCTGGACAAAAACTCGAAGGGTGGGCGGTGACTAGGCGTTCGCGTGGAGCCGGGGGAGTGCGCCCACCAGCGCCGCCAGTTCGGGAATCTCCTGGGCTTCGGCCAGGGCGCGCTCAAGTGTGGCGTCATGGACCGGCCGGGTTTCCTCCAGCAGGGCGATGCCGCTGGGTGTGAGCTCGGTGTAGATGCCGCGGCGGTCGTCCGCGCAAAGGATCCGGGTCAGCAGGCCGCGGTCCTCAAGCCTGTTGACCAGCCGGGTGGTGGCGCTGGCGCTGAGGGCTGTGGCGCGGGCGAGCTGCTGCATGCGCATATGCCAGCCGTCCTGCTGGCTGAGCGCGTCCAGCACCGTGTACTCCACCACTGACAGCTTTGATTCGGCCTGGAGGGAGCGTTCCAGCTCACCCTCGATCAGGCCGTGCAGCGCCGCGAGCGTGCGCCAACCCTGTGCCCGTACCTCCACGGCGTCGTCCTTGATGCCCATCTGTCTTTCCTCTCGCGGGTGCTCCGGACGCCTGGCAGCGTGATTAGGGGCACAATCCGATAATAGTTGCTTGCGCGGTGTATCTGCTTGTGCAACTATAAATAACGCGTCTGCAACTACTAGCTTACGCGTCCTATCTCATTCCGTACAGTTTTCAAAGGAGCATCCGCATGCCCATTGGCCTGATAGCCCTCGCTCTCGGCGGGTTCGGCATCGGACTCACCGAGTTCGTGATCATGGGCCTGCTGCCCGAGGTTGCCGCCGACTTCCAGGTCAGCGAGGCCACGGCAGGCTGGCTGATCTCGGGTTACGCCCTCGCCGTCGTCGTCGGCGCATTGGTCCTGACAGCGGTGGTGACCCGCTTCGACCGCAAGCCCGTTCTAGCCGTCCTGCTGGTGCTGTTTATCGCCGGCAACCTGGTCTCTGCCATCGCTCCCGACTACGGGATGATGGTGATCGGCCGGATCATCGCCGCTTTGGCCCACGGTGCCTTCTTTGGGATCGGAGCGGTAGTGGCCGCGGACATGGTTGCCCCCACCAAAAAGGCCGGCGCCATCGCCATCATGTTCACCGGGCTCACCGCCGCCAATGTCCTGGGCGTGCCGTTCGGCACCATGCTGGGACAGGCTGCCGGCTGGCGCTCGACGTTCTGGGCCATCACCGTCATCGGAGTCATCGCCCTGGCGGGAATCCTCGCGCTGGTTCCGAAGACCGGTCATGGGGACACCGCTCCCGGAACCCTGCGCAGTGAACTGCGTGCCTTCCGCTCCGGCCAGGTCTGGCTCTCCATCCTGGTCACCATCCTCGGCTACGGCGGTATGTTCGGCGCCTTCACGTACATCGCCTTCACGCTCACCGAGGTCTCCGGCTTCGCCGCCTCCACCGTGCCGTGGCTGCTCATTGTCTTCGGCGTAGGCCTCTTTGCCGGCAACACCATCGGCGGCAAGGCCGCGGACCGCAACGTGGACCGTACGCTCGTTGTGGTGCTCTCCGTGCTCGTGGTTGTGCTCGTCGGCTTCGCACTGACCGCCGGCAATCAGGTGCTCACCATTGCCTCCATCGTCCTGATGGGCGGCTTCGGATTCGCCACCGTGCCGGGCCTGCAGATGCGTGTAATGAAGTACGCCTCCAGCGCCCCCACCCTCGCCTCCGGCGCCAACATCGGGGCCTTCAACGTCGGCAACGCCCTCGGCGCCTGGCTTGGCGGCGTGACCATCACGGCCGGGCTCGGCTACACGTCGCCCATCTGGGCCGGCGCCGGCATCACCCTGCTGGGCCTCATCGTGATGATCATTGCCGCCGCCGGAGCCAAGCGGGCCGTCCGGCGGGCATCCGCCGATGCCAACGCTGCCCCCGGCGGACGCGTGGCCGCCGAGCCCGTCGCCGTCCTGCACTAACCCTTCAAACCTCAATCCTCAACCTGAAACAGGAGAACCCATGACTTCCACCCCCATCACCACGTCCATCCCCGAGATCACCCTCAACAACGGCGTGCGGATGCCGCAGCTGGGGTTCGGCGTCTTCCAGGTGTCCGACGACGACACCGCCGCCGCGGTCAGCCACGCGCTTGCCGCCGGTTACCGGAGCATTGACACCGCCGCCATCTACGGCAATGAGGCGGGTACCGGACGCGCCATCGCCGAGTCCGGCATCGATCGGGAAGAGCTGTTCATTACGTCAAAACTTTGGGTGGCCGACCTCGGCTACGACGCCACGCTGGCCGCGTTCGAGGCCAGCCTGGACAAGCTGGGACTGGACTACCTGGACCTCTACCTCATCCACTGGCCGGCGCCGGAAACCAGCCTGTACCTCGAGTCCTGGCGAGCGCTGGAGCACCTGCTGGCCAGCGGCAAGGCCCGGGCCATCGGCGTCTCCAACTTCCTCCCCGAACACCTGCGAAAGGTCATTGACCTTGGCGGTACGGTCCCGGCGATCAACCAGATTGAACTCCACCCGGCACTCCAGCAGCGGGACATTGCCGGCTTCAACGCCGCGCACGGGATCGCCACGGAGGCGTGGAGCCCGCTCGCCCAGGGCGCTGTGCTGGCAGATCCGGCCGTTGTGGACATCGCGGCAAGGCATGGTGTGAGTCCCGCGCAGGCCATCCTGCGCTGACACGTGCAGCAGGGCCGGATCATCATCCCCAAGTCCGTAACCCCGCGGCGGATCCGGGAGAACCTGGACGTCTTCGGCTTTGACCTGACCGCGGATGAACTGTCGGTCATCGACGGCCTGGAGCGGGACGGCCGCACCGGTCCGCATCCGGCGGAGTTCAACGGTTAGACCTTCCTCAGGTCTCGACAGGCTCGACCACCAGTGACCACGGGTCTCGTCTGTCTCGACCCCGGTACGACGGCGGCCGGTTACCTTCTTCGGGAAAGTGACCGGCCGCCGTCGTACTCGTTTAAGGGCTTTTCTAGACTTTGGCGCCGCTGAGCAGTTCGTCGAGCCGCTCGTAGCCCTCGGTCATGCCGCCTTCCATGCCTGACTGCGCCATGCCGTCGCGGGCCCCCTGGGTGGGGTAGACCGAGTGGCCGCGGACGCGGGACCGGCCCTCGCCGAGGTCCTCGAAGGTGAGGAACTCGATGCTGACCACGTCGGGGTAGCCGCCGAATTCGAAGGTCTGGATGGCAAATTCGTTCTCGCGGACAGTGTGATAGACGCCGCTGAATTCGTAGGCGACGCCGTCGGGCCCGGTGTGCAGATAGCTGTAGCTGCCGCCGGTCCGGAAATCGAAGTGGTTGATTTCCATCTTCATGCCACGCGGGCCGAGCCACTGGACGATGAGGTCCGGGTCCTTGTGCGCGCGGAACACGTCCGCCACCGGGAAGTCGAATTCGCGGTCGTAGTCGATGAAGGGGAGTCCTTCAGGAATGGTGAGGTTCAGTGGATTGCTCATGATGATTCCTTGGGGTGGTTGCCGCCGTTGGCGGTACTGGATCTGAGCACGGCGTCCAGGCTGCGGAACTGCTCTTCGCGGACCAGCCGGTACTGGTCGATCCACGCTGTGAGTGCCTCCAGCCGTGCGGGATTCAGGTGGACGGGCCGGCGCTGGGCTTCCCTGCTGCGGGTGACGAGCCCTGCCTGCTCGAGGACCTGGATGTGCTTCGAGACCGCCTGTTTGGTGATCGCGAAGGGTTCCGCCAATTCGTTGACTGTTGCCTGCCCGCGGCTGAGCCGGGCGATGATCCGCCGCCGCACGGGGTCGGCCAGGGCCATGAAGGCCGAGTCCAGGGTGCGGTCGTCGGTGTTCATCGTGGTGCAGGCCTTTCTGAATTGGTAATCAACTAAATAGTTGATCAACTATCTGGTTGTTTAACCATACAGCCGACCCAGCCTGTGTGGAAGGGGTATCTGGGGATTTTCCTTGCCGATCACCCCTCGCATTTGTTAGTATGTCAGGACAAACTTAAGGGAGATGAAAAAATGCCACTGGTTCGAATCGATGTTAATCAAGGGCGCAGCTCCGAGCAGTTGCAGCGCCTAAGCCGCGGAATCCACGATGCCATCCTCGCGGAGTATGCCATCCCGGAGCGCGACTACTTCCACGTCCTCACGGAGCATCCGCAGGGCCAGATTGTTGCCCAGGATGCAGGGCTCGGCTTCGAGCGCACTCCCGATGTGGTGATGATCCAGATCTTTACGCAGGCCGGCCGGAGCCAGGCGGCCAAGCAATCCCTCTTTGCGGCGATCGCCGACCGACTGGCGGAACTTGATATTGCCGGTGAGGACGTGTTTATCGGATACGTGGAGAACACCGCCGGTGACTGGTCGTTCGGCTTCGGGCGGGCGCAATACGTCACGGGCGAACTGGCGGTTCCCCGGAAGTAATCCAGAGGACGCCAATTTAGCGCCTTATGCAGGTTGTAAATATGTCAGTACAAACCTTTGACAGGACAATGATTCTAGGGCAAGGTAGTGGTTGTGGCCCCGCTCACGGGGGCCCGGCCAGGAACCGGAGTTCTAGCTCTTGCTGTACAGGGTATGGAGCTCAAACCAGAAAGGTCCGCGATTACCGTGACCCACGAACTGCTCACGATCGGGCGCATCAGTGTCGATATCTACCCGAACGACATCGGGGTGGATCTGGAGGACGTCACGTCCTTCGGAAAGTACCTCGGAGGTTCCCCGTCCAACGTGGCCGTGGCCGCGGCGCGGCATGGCCGCAACGCCGGCGTGATCACGCGCACCGGCGACGACGCCTTCGGGAAATACCTCCACCGTGAACTGCGCAAGTTCAACGTGGACGATACGTTCGTTACGCCGGTGAAGGAATGGCCTACTGCGGTGACGTTCTGCGCGATTATGCCGCCGGATGATTTTCCGCTCTACTTCTACGGGCGTTTCCCCACGGCGCCTGACCTGCAGATCAAGGCCGCGGAGCTCGACCTGGAAGCCATCCGCGAGGCCGGGATCTTCTGGTCGACCGTGACTGGACTGTGCCAGGAGCCCAGCCGCGGGGCCCACCTGGCCGCCCATGCAGCCCGTCCGCGGACCGGTCTGGCGGAAGGCCAGTACACCATCCTGGACCTGGACTACCGGCCCATGTTCTGGGCCTCCGAAGAGGACGCCCGGGCCGAGGTTGCAAAGATCCTGCCGCACGTCACGGTAGCCATCGGCAACGACAAGGAATGTGCCGTCGCCGTGGGCGAAGGGACCCCTGACGAGCAGGCCGACCGGCTGCTGGCCGCCGGCGTCGAGATCGCCGTCGTCAAGCTTGGGCCCGAAGGCGTGATGGCGAAGACCCGCACCGAACGGGTTGTCTCAGCGCCGGTCCCGGTGGAAACCCTCAACGGCCTCGGTGCCGGCGACTCGTTTGGTGGAGCCTTCTGCCACGGGCTGCTGTCCGGCTGGCCGCTGGCCCAGGTCCTCGATTACGCCAACGCCGCCGGCGCCATTGTGGCCTCCCGTCTTTCCTGCGCCGACGCCATGCCGACGCCGGAGGAAGTCACCTCTCTGCTGGCCGAACGCGGCCGCTTGGCACCTGCCCTCGCCGGTGCCGCCTCCGCAGTCCCGTCCCACACCACAGTTTCCGAAGGAGCAGCGTCTTGAGCGCCAACGATGATCCCCGCCGCTACCAGCACCTGAGCGCCCTCCGGCTCGAAGACCCCGACGCCGTTGCCCGCGCGGCAGCCACGCGCCGCCGCCATCCGGGGCTGAAGTATGGTGTGCAGAACTTCATCGTTGCCGCCGACCACCCGGCCCGCGGCGCCCTCTCCGTAGGAAACGCTCCGGTGGCCATGGCGGACCGCCGCGATTTGTTGGACCGCTTGCAGATTGCCCTGGCAAATCCCGCCGTCGATGGTGTCCTGGCGTCCCCGGACATCATGGATGACCTGCTCCTGCTGGGGGCCCTGGAAGGCAAGCTTGTCTTCGGCTCGATGAACCGTGGTGGCCTGGCCGGGCTCGTCAATGAAATCGACGACCGTTTCACCGGCCACACGGCCGCGGCCCTGGAAGCACTGGGCGCCGACGGCGGCAAGATGCTGACCCGCATCTGCCTCGGCGACCCGGACACCGCCTCCGCCCTGGAAGCCACGGCGCGGGCCGTCGACTCCCTCGCCGCACGCAAGCTGATCGCCATGGTGGAACCCTTCCTCTCGGTCTGGCAGAACGGCAAGGTCCGCAACGACCTCAGCCCGGACGCCGTCATCAAGTCCATCGCGATCGCCCAGGGTCTGGGCTCCACGAGCGCCTACACCTGGATGAAGCTGCCCGTGGTGGCCGAGATGGAACGCGTCATGGCGGCCACCACGTTGCCCACCGTGCTCCTCGGCGGGGACCCGGAAGGCACCCAGGATGAGGTCTTCGCCAGCTGGCAGGCCGCCCTGGCCCTGCCCGGCGTCCAGGGCCTCACCGTGGGCCGGACGCTGCTCTACCCGCACGACGGCGACGTGGCCGGGGCCGTCGCCACCGCCGCCTCGCTGCTCAAGTCGCCCGTGCTGCAGTCATCAGCGAAAGTATCGGAGTAAGCCCCCATGGGAACAGCAACACGCAGAATGACAGTCGCCCAGGCCGTCGTCGAGTACCTGTCCAAGCAGTACACGGTGGACCGCATCGGCACCGAGGACTACCGGGAGCGGCTGATTCCGGGGACGTTCGGCATCTTCGGCCACGGCAACGTTGCCGGTGTGGGCCAGGCGCTGAAGCAGTACCAGCACGCCGATCCCACGATCATGCCGTACTACCAGGGGCGCAATGAGCAGGCCCAGGTGCACCAGGCAGTAGGCTACGCACGCCACACCCGCCGCCGGCAGACGTTCGCAATCAGCACATCGATCGGTCCGGGTTCCACCAACCTGCTCACCGGTGCGGCGCTGGCCACCACCAACCGGCTGCCCGTGCTGCTGCTGCCCAGCGATACCTTTGCCACACGCGCCGCGGACCCGGTGCTCCAGCAGCTGGAACGCCCGGATGCCTATGACGTCACCGTCAACGATGCCTTCCGTCCGCTGTCCCGCTTCTTCGACCGGGTCTCACGTCCGGAGCAGCTGTTCTCCGCTTTCCATCACGGACTGCGCGTCCTCACGGACCCGGCCGAGACCGGCGCCGTCACCATCTCGCTGCCGCAGGACGTCCAGGCCGAGGCCTTCGACGTGCCTGCGGAGTTCCTGGCCGAACGGGAATGGCGCATCCGCCGCCCCGAGGCCGACGACGAGGACATCCGCCGCGCGGCCGAGGCCATCCGAGCCGCGAAGCGCCCGCTGATCATCGCCGGCGGCGGCGTCCTCTACGCCTATGCCAACGATGAACTGGCCAGGTTCGTGGAGCTGACCGGCATCCCGGTGGGCAACACCCAGGCCGGCGTCGGCGTCTTGCCGTGGGACCACCGGTTCTCGCTCGGCGCCATCGGTTCCACAGGCACGACAGCGGCCAATGCCATCGCCGCCGAAGCGGATCTGATCATCGGGATCGGCACCCGCTACGAGGACTTCACCACTGCCTCGCGGACCGCCTTCCAGAACCCTGACGTGAAGTTCATCAACATCAACGTTGCGCCGATTGATGCCTACAAGCACGGCACATCGCTGCCGATCGTCGCCGACGCGCGCAAGGCCCTGATCAAGCTGAACCAGGCACTGGGCGGTTACCGCGTGGGTGCGGACCTCGAACGGGCCATCGCTTCCGAGAAAGAACGCTGGAATGCCACAGTGGACGAGGCCTTCGATACCCGCTTCACGCCATTGCCGGCGCAGAACGAGATCATTGGCGCTACGAGCCGCGCCATGGACGCGCAGGATGTTGTCATTTGCGCCGCGGGTTCGCTTCCGGGCGACCTGCACAAGATGTGGCGCGTTCGTGACGCATTCGGCTACCACGTGGAATACGCGTACTCCTGCATGGGCTACGAAATTCCCGGCGGCCTCGGCGTCAAGCGCGCAGCGCTGGCGGAGGCAGCAGCGGGCGGCCCACAGCGCGACGTCGTGGTGATGGTGGGGGACGGTTCCTACCTGATGATGCACACCGAACTGGTCACCGCCGTCGCCGAACGGATCAAACTGATCGTGGTGCTGATCCAGAACCACGGCTACGCCTCGATCGGCTCCCTCTCCGAATCGCTGGGGTCCCAGCGCTTTGGCACCCAGTACCGTGCCTTGGACGAGGACAACCACAGCTTCGACGACGGCGAGAGGTTGCCTGTTGATCTCGCACTGAACGCCGAAAGCCTCGGTGTGAAAGTGATCCGGATTGAACCGGGGGAGAAGGTCATCGCCGAGCTGGAGCAGGCCATCCGAGATGCCAAGGCAGCGCCTGAAAGGGGCGGCCCGATCGTCATCCACGTCGAATCCGATCCGCTGCTGGATGCTCCCAGCTCCGAGTCCTGGTGGGATGTTCCGGTGTCGCAGATCTCGGAACTCGAATCCACCCAGCAGGCCTTCAAGAGCTACACGACAAACAAGAACCGCCAGCGAACGCTGCTGGGCTGACCCAAGGAAGCCAACATGACTATCACCATCAAGCATTTCATCAACGGCGCTGAGACTGCCGGCGAGGGCGACCGCACCCAGCCCGTCTACAACCCCGCCACCGGCGCCGTCTCCGCAGAGCTGCGGCTGGCCAACCGGGCAGACCTGGACGCCGCGGTCGCGGCCGCCAAGGCAGCTGCGGTCAGCTGGGGCGATTTCTCCCTGGCCAAGCGCACAGGCGTGCTCTTCAAGTTCCGTGAACTCGTCGCAGCACATATTGACGAGCTCGCCGCCCTGATCACCGCCGAGCACGGCAAGGTCCTCTCCGATGCCAAGGGCGAGATCGGCCGTGGCCTGGAGGTCATCGAGTTCGCCTGCGGCATTCCGCAGCTGCTCAAGGGTGACTACTCGGACCAGGTGTCCACCGGGATTGACGTCTTCTCGTTCCGCGAACCGCTGGGCGTGGTTGCCGGCATCACGCCGTTCAACTTCCCGGTCATGGTGCCGCTGTGGATGGCTCCGATGGCGATCGCCACCGGCAACGCTTTCATCCTCAAGCCCTCCGAACGGGACCCCTCCGCGTCCATGCTGCTGGCAAAGCTGTGGAAGCAGGCCGGCTTGCCCGACGGCGTTTTCCAGGTTCTGCACGGCGGCAAGGAGACCGTGGACGGCCTGCTGACGCACCCGGACGTTGACGGCATCTCGTTCGTTGGATCCACCCCGATTGCACAGTACGTCCATGAAACAGCCACGGCGCACGGCAAGCGCGTCCAGGCTCTGGGCGGCGCGAAGAACCACGCGATCATCATGCCCGACGCCGATCTGGACAACGCTGCCGACCACCTCGCGGCCGCCGCTTTCGGTTCCGCAGGAGAACGCTGCATGGCCATTTCCGTTGCTGTCGCCGTCGGCGACGCTGCTGACCTGCTGGTCAAGAAGGTCGAAGAGCGTGCACTGGCCGTCAAGGTCAACAACGGTACCGAGCCCGACGCGGAAATGGGACCGGTCATCACTCCGGCTTCCAAGGAACGCATCATCCGGATTGTCACCGAGGCCGAGCAGGCCGGAGCCGCGATGGTGGTTGACGGCCGCGACCTGGTGGTCCCGGGCCATGAGGAGGGCTTCTGGGTTGGGCCGACGGTTATTGACAACGTCAAGGCAGAGATGACCGCCTACACCGAGGAGATCTTTGGACCGGTGCTCGTGGTGGTCCGGGTGGAAGACCTGGATGAGGGGATCAAGCTGATCAACTCCAACCCGTACGGCAACGGCACCGCCATCTTTACGTCCTCCGGCGCCAACGCGCGGAAGTTCCAGCGTTCGGTGTCTGTAGGCATGATCGGCATCAACGTGCCCCTGCCGGTCCCCGTGGCCTACCACTCCTTCGGCGGCTGGAAGGCATCAATGTTCGGCGACAAGCACATGTACGGCCCTGAAGGTGTTTCCTTCTACACCCGCGGCAAGGTTGTCACCTCGCGCTGGCCTGAACCGACCCACGCCTCGGGAGCCTCCTACAACTTCCCGTCCAACTGAGCCTCACCGCTGAGACCCACACCGAGAAAGAAGGCGTTGTCATGACAGACGCAGCAAAGACCAACATCGAAAACAAGCTGATCATCGGCACGGCGCCGGATTCCTGGGGTGTCTGGTTCGCCGACGACCCCAAGCAGACTCCGTGGGAGCGGTTCCTCGACGAGGTTGCCGAGTCCGGCTACAAATGGATCGAACTGGGCCCGTACGGCTACCTGCCCAACGACCCCGCCCGCCTGGCTGAAGAACTCAAGCAGCGGGGCCTGTCGGTCACGGCCGGCACAGTCTTCACCGCCTTTCACCGCGGTGCCGAACAGTACGACATCGCTTGGGAACCGGCCCGCAAGGTAGCCGAGCTCACCGCCGCCATGGGTGGCGAACACATCGTGGTCATCCCGGCCATGTGGCGTGATGACGTCACCGGTGAGGCCGTGGAGAGCGGCGAGCTGAACTCCGCGCAATGGGGCGATCTGTTCGCCGGCCACAACAGGATGGGCAAGGTGCTGCTGGAGGACTTCGGCCTCAAACAGCAGTTCCACTCGCACGCAGACTCCCATGTCGGCGCGCAGGCCGACATTGAGCACCTCCTGGCGGAGACGGACCCTGAACTGCTGAATCTGTGCCTGGACACGGGACATGCCGAGTACTGCGGCGCTTCCAGCCTGGACCTGATCCGCAAGTACCCGGAACGCATCGGCTACCTGCACCTGAAGCAGATCAACCCCGAGATCCTCGCCAGGGTGAACGAGGAAAACATGACCTGGGCAGCGGCAAACCTGGCCGGGGTCATGACCGAACCGCCGAACGGGTTGCCGGACCTGCGGGCAGTCATCGATGCGGTGGAAGGCCTGAACCGGCCGATCTTCGGCATTGTCGAGCAGGACATGTACCCGGTGGCGTTCGACGTCCCCATGCCGATCGCCAAGCGCACCCGCAATTACCTGCTCTCCTGCGGCTCCCGCACCGCGGTCAGCTGACCAGGCACCGCAGAACCTCCAAACATCGAAGGACAGAACAATGACTGAATCACTCCGCGTGGCCGTCATCGGTGCAGGCCGCATGGGCGCCGACCACATCCAGCGCCTCAACAAGCGCATCCACGGCGCTGAAGTCGCCGCCGTCGTCGACGTTGACCTTGCCCGCGCCCAGGCAGCCATCGAAGGCATCCCGGGCGCCGTCGCCCTGGCCAACGCTGAGGAAGCGCTCAACAATGGCGACGTCAATGCTGTACTGATCGCCACTCCGGGCTTCCTGCACGAAGACATCCTGCTCAAGTCAATCGCCAAAGACATCCCGATCCTGTGCGAGAAGCCGCTTACTCCGGATGCAGAAACGGCTTGGAAGATCGTCCAGGCCGAGGAAAAGCTGGGACGCAAGCGCATCCAGGTCGGTTTCATGCGCCGGTTCGATGCCGAATACGCGGCTCTGGGCAGTGTGATCCGCGACCGCGAGCTCGGCGAACTGCTGATGCTGCACCACCAGCACCGCAACCCGACCACGCCCGCCGGCTTCACCAACGAAATGCTCATCAACGACTCTGTGGTGCATGAATTCGACGCCATCCGCTTCTTCACCGGCGAGGAAATCACCAGCGTACAGGTGCGCCTGGGCAAGGCCACCAGGAATGCACCCGCCGGCCAGCACGACCCGCAGCATGTCCTGATCGAGACGGAGTCCGGCGTGCTGGCCGACGTCGAGATCTACGTCAATGCGAAATTCGGGTACGAAGTGGCCACCCAGGCTTCCTTCGAGGACGGCATCGTGAGCATCGGCGGCGACAAGGGGCCGTACACCCGCAGCGCCGGACGCTGGGGCGGCAACGTCACCCCCGGCTTCGAAGAACGTTTCGCAGAAGCCTACGACGTCGAGATCCAGTCCTGGGTCGATGCTGCCCTGCGTGGCGAAATCGGCGGTCCCACCACCTGGGATGGCTACGCCACGGCAGCCTGTTGCGAGGCCGGTGTTGAGGCGCAGAAGAACGGCCAGAAGGTTGCAGTCGTCCTGAACCCCAAGCCGGCCCTGTACCGCTAAGGACCATCGGGAGGGGCGGAAGCGATTCCGTCCCTCCCGCGATTGCCCGCCTGACCCACAATGGAGTGACCACCGTGAAAATTGCGCTCGACCCCACGCCGTTCCACCACAGCCACAGCCTGCTGGAGTTCCCCCAGCTGGTGGCCGATCTCGGGTACAAGTACATGCAGCTGACGCCGCATCCGGACTTCATCCCGTTCTTCAACCATCCCAAGGCCGACGACGCCCTCGTCCGCCAGCTGAAAAATGCGTGCGCTGATGCGGGCATTGAGATCGCCTCCGTGTTACCGGTGCTGCGCTGGTCCGGCCCAGACGAGGACGCCCGCGAAGCCGCGGTCCGCTACTGGAAGCGAGCCATCCAGATCACCGTGGACCTCGGGGTCCGGCAGATTAACACCGAGTTCAACGGCCGCCCCGAGAGGGCGGAGGAATCCGAACGGGCCTTTTACCGGTCCATGGAGGAGCTGCTGCCGATCATCGAGCGCGAGGGTCTGCACGTGGCCATCGACCCGCACCCGGACGACTTTGTAGAGCAGGGCGTGGCCGCCCTGCGCGTGATTCGCGGCGTCAACTCGCCGAACGTCGGCATGGTCTACGTGGCCTCGCACACGTTCCACATGCAGGATGACCCGGAGGCGATCATGCAGGCGGCCGGAGAGCGGCTTCGTGTGGTCCACGTATCGGACACCATGAACCACCATGCCTCCCATGGCCTCCGCTACATCACCAATCCGCCCGGCAACGCCGTGCGCGTACACCAGCACTTGAGGCTCGGCGACGGCGACGTGGACTGGGACGAGTTCTTCGGCGGCCTGTCGGAAAACGGGTTCCTTGACCGGGACGACTCGGTCATGGTCTCCAGCGTTTTTGCCGAGGACGACAACGCCCGGGAGGTATCCCGGTACCAGCTGAACACCATCAAGGAATACGTCTCAAGCGTCCAATAGCGGCTGAGCTCTTCAACCACCTAAGGAACCATGACGAATTCACTTTTACTGGAGAGCGCGGCTCCAGCCCCAAAAACCGCGGCAAACCCCAAGAAATTCATGCGCCGCGTGGCGCTCTTCTCTACCTTTGGTGGTCTGCTGTTCGGCTACGACACCGGCGTCATCAACGGTGCTTTGCCGTTCATGCAGCGCGATCTTGGCCTGACGCCGCTCACTGAAGGGCTGGTCACATCGACTCTCCTGTTCGGGGCGGCTTTCGGCGCCATCGGTTCCGGCCGGCTGTCTGACCGGTTCGGCCGCCGCAAGACCATCATGGGCCTCGCTCTGATCTTTGCCGTGGCCACCATTGCCTGTTCATTCGCGCCAAGCACGGAGTGGCTCATTGCAGCCCGTACCTTGCTTGGCCTGGCGGTCGGCGGGGCGTCCGTCATTGTCCCGGTCTATCTGGCCGAAATGTCACCGGCTGCCCAACGCGGGCGGATCGTCACGCAGAACGAGCTCATGATTGTCACGGGCCAGTTCCTGGCCTTTACCTTCAACGCAGTGCTGGGAAATGCGTTCCCGGAGTCGATGCACGTGTGGCGCTGGATGCTGGTCATCGCCACACTACCTGCCGTTATCCTATGGTTCGGCATGTTGGTACTGCCGGAGAGCCCGCGCTGGCTGGCCGCGGCAGGCCGGTTCGGCGAAGTCATGGCTGTTCTGCGCAGCACTCGCGCAGCGGGTGACATCCCGACAGAGTTCGACGAAGTGCGGCAGGCTGCCCGCGAGGACTACAAGTCGAAACTGGGCACAGTTAAAGATCTGACAGTCCCATGGATCCGCCGGATCTTTGTGGTGGGGCTGGGCATGGCAGTGATCAATCAGATCAGCGGCGTCAACGCCATCATGTACTACGGCACCACGATTCTGTCCTCGTCCGGATTCGGCGATCAGGGTGCGCTCCTGGCGAATGTACTCAATGGCATCACCTCCGTAGTGGCCGTGATCGTGGGCATGTACCTGATGACCAGAATTGCCCGCAAATCCATGCTCATCTTCGGGCTGTGCGGCACCGCCACCTCGCTGCTGGCCATCGCCATCATTTCCTCCGCTGTCCCCGAGGGGCTGCTCCGGGCCTATCTGGTCCTGCTCTTCATGGTGACGTTTCTGGCGTCCATGCAGGCCTGCATCGGGACAGTGACCTGGCTGACCATGTCTGAAATCTTCCCGCTGCACGTGCGCGGCGTGGCCATGGGAATCTGCGTCTTTGTGTTGTGGATGATCAACTTCCTGATCGGGTTCTTCTTCCCGCAGATGGTGTCGTGGATCGGAATCTCCGCAACGTTCCTGATCTTCGTTGTTCTGCAGGCCTGCGCGATCGTCTGGGTCAAGCGGGTGGTGCCTGAAACCAGGGGCAAGAGCTTGGAAGAGCTGGAACACCATTTCAAGCAAGCAGCTGGCGTGCCCACCAACACAGGCGGCTCCGCCATCTGACCCAAGCGCCCGCCCTCGAGTTTTTGGACAGATAATGCCCCTTTCAGGCCGTGAAAGGGGCATTATCTGTACAAAAACTCGAAAATGGAGTGCGTGCTATGGCTCCGAAAACCAGCCGGCCGCCGTCGAGACTGCGGCGTTTAGCCGCAACACTCCACCCAGATGCCGCAGCTCGGCTTTGGCGTCTTCCAGGTGTCCGACGACGGCACCATGGCCGCGGGCAGCGCAGAACGGCAGGGGTCTCAGCCGAACGGCAAGCGGGGGTCTAAGTCCTGGCCTTCCCAGCTCTGCCGGACCCAGCCGTGGTGGGGGTCGTCGCTGATGAGCCAGTCACGGACACGGCCGGGCCCGGCCATGACATTGAGGTAGTACATGTCGTAGCCGGGTGCGGCCATTGCCGGTCCGTGCCAGCCGTAGGGGACCAGGACCACGTCGCCAGTGCGCACCTCGGCGGAAACGTCGATCGGCCGTTCGTCGGAGGCGTAGACCCGCTGGTAGCCGATCGCATCGGCGTCCGGTCCGGGACCGGCGGATCCGGCGACGGCGGCCACGCGGGTTTCGAAGTAGTAGATCTCCTCGAGACGGGTTTCGCCGTCTTTTTCCTCGTCGTGCTTGTGCGGAGGGTAGGAGGACCAGTTGCCGGCCGGGGTGATGACTTCGCAGACGATGAAGCGGTCGGCTTCAAGGGCGGCCGGTGTGCCGAAGTTATGGACCTGACGCGAGCAGTTTCCTGCGCCGCGCAGTTCCACCGGGGTTTCCGCGGCGGTAATCAGGCGCGTGGGGTACGAAACCTGGGCCGGCGCGGTGGCAATGGCTACCCTCCCGCCGTCGGAGGAACTGACTGTCACGGACTTTTCCGTACCGGAATACAGCACGTCCGTAGTGCCGCTGAAGACGCTCGCACGGCCGGCTAGCTGGAAGTCCTGGCCATCCACGGTCGCCGTGAAGGACCCGCTGAGCGGGATCACTATCCGTTCCTCGCCCGCTGCGGGAAGTTCGACGGCGGCACCGGGGGCCAGTGTGGCCACCTTCAGCCCGGTGTGTGCCCACCCTTCCACCTCGATGGTGGAGTCTGCGGTTCCGAGCGAAACGTCCCAGCTGCCTTGGGCAGCGGTTCCCAGTGGATATACCCAGTCGGCCATGGATTACTCTTTCGGTCAGTGTCTAAGTACGGGATGTCTGTGTCCGGCGCTCAGCGCTGGACAAGTGTCATTTCAAAACTGTAGGAATCCGCGCGGTACACATGGTGGCCGGTCTCCACCATCCGGCCGGTGTCGTCCACCGCGGTGCGCTCCATGGTCACCAGCGCAGATCCCGGTTCCGTTTCCAGCAGCGGGGCCTGGTAGTCGTTGGCCACCATCGCGCCGATCCGCTGGGAGGCTAGCCGGAAGTTCACTCCGCCATTGCGCAGGATGCCGTAGAGGCCCTGTGAGCCGAGCAGTGCTTCGTCGATGGTGGTGATGTCATCACGGACCCAGTTCTCCATCAGCGCCAACGGCTTTCCGGCTACTTTCCGGAGCCTGGTGAAGTGATAAACCCTGGCGCCTGCAGGCAGGTGCAAAGCCTTCAGGGTGGCGGCGTCGGCCTCAATATGGGAAAAGCTCAGCACCTCGGTGGTGGGCTTGCTGCCGTTGTTTGTGAGGTCGTCAAAGAGGCTGGAAAGCTCCAGCGGGCGGCGGACCTGGCTGGAAACCACCTGGGTGCCGACACCGCGTTTACGGACCAGCAGGCCGGAGCGGACCAGCTCGTCCATGGCTTTGCGCATGGTGGGGCGGGAGAGATTGAGCCGTGCGGCGAGGTCAATTTCGTTGTCCAGCCGGCTACCGGGAGTCAGGATCCCGGTGTGGATGGCGGCCTCAATGCCCTGCACCACCTGGTGGTAGAGGGGTACCGGGGAAGAGCGATCGATACTGAGATTGAGTTGATTCGCCATTGAGCTCTCCCTTTGTGCTGCGGAGGTTCCCTGCGTCCAGGATACCCACGTATGTCAGGTGCATGTTCGCTTGATAGGACATACTGCCTTATTTATCGATGATAGCAGGATGACATCGTTGATCAAAAGTGGCTAGTGCGGCAGATGCGAGCACTCTGAGGCCTGGCCGTAGCGGTTCTCCAGCGATTCGAATTACGTAAAAACATCCTAATGTCAGGACAAACTATTGACAAAGTGTGAGTGGAGTCACCATGATCTCTATAGGAGGCATACGGACTGCAGCAATGTGGCATCGGTCGTAGCCCGAATCAAAGGAGATTAATCGTGACCAAGTTCTCGTGGCGGAAGGCAGCGCTTGTAGCCGCCGTTGTACCCATGGTGGCCCTCAGCGCCTGCTCCAGCACCGGCGGGAAGCCGGCCGACACCGGAAATGCTGCCGGTGGTGGACAGGCCGTCAGCACTCCGCGGCTCAAAGTCGCACTCATTACCCACGCGGCAGCGGGCGACACATTCTGGGACATTGTCCGCAAGGGTGCCGAGGAAGCCGCCGCGAAGGACAACGTTGAGTTGCTCTACACCTCGGATCCTGAGGGCGGCCGGCAGGCGCAGCTCATCCAGCAGGCCGTGGACCAGAAAGTTGACGGCATTGCCGTCACGCTGGCGAAGCCTGATGCGCTCAAGGATGCACTCAAGAAGGCAACCGACGCAGGCATTCCCGTAGTCAGCCTCAACGCCGGTGAGTCCGTCTCCGCACAGCTGGGCGCATTCACCCACTTCGGATCCAACGAAAAGCTTGCCGGCGCCGCCGTAGGCGAGAAGCTCAGTTCGCTCGGCCTGAAGCACCCGATCTGCGTCATCCAGGAACAGGGCCACGTGGGATTGGAAGCACGGTGCGGTGGCGTCAAGGAGAAGGTCCCGGCCACCGAAATCCTCTATGTCACCGGAACCGACATGACACAGGTTTCCTCGACTGTGACTGCCAAGCTGCAGGCCACAGCCGATGCCGACGCCATCATCGGCCTGGGCGCTCCCTTCACGCTCACCATCCTCAAAGCTGTTACCTCTGCCAACAGCAAGGCGAAGGTTGCTTCCTTTGACATGAACCCCGAACTGGCACAGAAAATCGTCGACGGCGAGATCATCTTCACTGTCGACCAGCAGCCGTGGCTCCAGGGTTACAGCTCCATCGACGCCATCTGGCAGACCAAGCGCGGCGGCTTCAAGATCGGCGGCGGACAGCCCGTGCTGACCGGACCCTCCATCGTTGACAAAGCTGCTGCCACGGATGCCCTCAAATTTGCCCAGCAGGGCATCCGCTAAGCAGTCTTTACAGCCTGGCCCGGGGCCTGCCCCGGGCCAGGCGCAAAGGAGAATGATCATGACCCAAACACTGACAAAGCATTTGGCTGCCGATGAACGCGTAGGAAAGCGCAACCCGCTCCAAAAGCTGCTTGGCCGTCCGGAGGTTGGTGCACTCGTAGGCGCCGTCGTCCTGTTTATCTTTTTCGCCGCAGTTTCGCAGACCTTCACCCAGCCGAATGCCTTTGCCACCGTTCTTTACGGCAGCTCAACCATCGGCATCATGGCCGTTGGCGTTTCGCTGCTGATGATCGGCGGCGAGTTCGATCTCTCCACGGGCGTGGCAGTGATCAGCTCGGCCCTGACAGCGTCCCTCTTCAGCTGGTACTTCACCACCAATGTCTGGGTCGGGGTTGCGCTGGCGCTGGTGGTGTCGCTGTCCATTGGCTTCATCAATGGCTGGATCCTGATCAAGACCAAGCTGCCCAGCTTCATCGTGACCCTGGCCAGCTTCCTGATGCTGACCGGCCTGAATCTGGGCCTGACGCGTCTTATCGGCGGCTCGGTGTCTTCCCCGTCCATCTCCACCATGGATGGTTTCAAGTCTGCCCAGGCCATTTTTGCCTCCTCGGTGAACATCGCCGGCGTCGAGGTCAAGAACACCGTCTTTATCTGGATCGTCCTTGTGGCCGTGGCGTCATGGGTCCTGCTGCGCACCAAGGTGGGCAACTGGATCTTCGCGGTGGGCGGCGATGCCAACGCAGCCCGCGCCGTGGGCGTTCCGGTAGCCAAGACCAAGATCGGCCTGTTCATGGCCGTTGGTTTCTGCGGCTGGATCCTGGGCATGCACAACCTGTTCGCGTTTGACGCCGTGCAGTCAGGCGAAGGTGTGGGCAATGAATTCCTCTACATCATCGCCGCCGTCATCGGTGGCTGCCTTCTCACCGGCGGCTATGGTTCTGCGGTCGGCGGTGCGATCGGCGCCTTCATCTTCGGTATGGCCAACAAGGGCATTGTGTACGCCCAGTGGAACCCGGACTGGTTCAAGTTCTTCCTGGGCCTGATGCTGCTGCTGGCCACCATAGTGAACCTGATCGTCAAGCGTCGAGCAGAACTCAAGTAAGGGGCTGTATTCATGAACGCCAAACAGATAGACCAGCAAACGCTGCTCAAGGATGAAAAAGACCCGCTGACCCACACCCCCGTTCACCTGCTGTCCCTGGATCAGGTGGGCAAGCATTACGGCAACATCATCGCGCTGAGCGATGCGACCCTGGCGGTGGACAATGGCCGGGTGACCTGCGTTTTGGGCGACAACGGTGCCGGCAAGTCCACGCTGATCAAGATCATCGCCGGCCTTCACCAGCATGACGAGGGGACGTTCAAGATCCTGGGCGAGGAGCGGAAGCTCAACAGCCCCCGCGAGGCGCTGGATTCCGGCATTGCCACGGTGTATCAGGACCTTGCAGTTGTCCCCCTGATGCCGATCTGGCGCAACTTCTTCCTTGGCTCGGAGCTCACCACCGGGTGGGGCCCGCTCAAGCGCATGGACGTCCAGCGGATGAAGGACATCACCCTGAAGGAACTTGCGGAGATGGGCATCGATCTGCGTGATGTGGAACAGCCCATCGGCCAGCTCTCGGGCGGTGAGCGGCAGTGCGTTGCGATCGCGCGTGCGGTGTACTTCGGTGCCAAGGTCCTGATTCTGGACGAGCCGACGGCGGCCCTGGGTGTCAAGCAGTCCGGCGTGGTGCTCCGGTACATCCTGCAGGCCCGTGACCGCGGGCTCGGCGTCGTCTTTATCACGCACAACCCGCACCATGCCTTCCCTGTGGGGGACCGGTTCCTGCTGCTCAAGCGTGGCAAATCGATCGGCTACTACGAGAAGAAGGACATCACGCTCGAGGAGCTGACGGCGCAGATGGCCGGCGGCGCCGAACTGGCAGAGCTCGCCCACGAGCTCGAAGAGCTCGGCGGCCACGGCGACGTCGTGAAGGAAGTCCAGGCGGAAGTGGCCGGCACAGGCAGCCACCTCCCCGGCTAGTGCATGCTGGAGCCCCCCGCCCGAGCGCGATTCAGCCGGGGGGTCCTGCGCGCCCGGCAGTACCCCGAAATTCATTGGAAAGGATGACCCATGACCTACATCGATACAAAACCATCTGCCCAGCCGATCCCTGTGCGGCTTGGACTGATCGGCGCCGGCTGGATGGGGGCATTCCACGGTGAGAGCATTGTCCGGCGCGTTCCCGGAACCGTCCTTGATGCTGTCGCCGACCCGGATCTCACCGCCGCCGCAGAGCTGGCCGGCCGGCTCGGCGTGGCAAAAGTGACAGCCGATGCGGCGGATCTGCTGGCCGATCCGGAGATCGACGGCGTCATCATCGCCAGCCCGGCCCGGTTCCACTCCGCGCTGATCACCCAGGCGGCCCGCGCCGGCAAGCACATCTTCTGTGAAAAGCCAGCAGGACTGACTCTGGAGGAGCTTGATGCTGCCCTGGCAGAGGTGGACAAAGCCGGGGTGCACTTCCAGATCGGCTTCAACCGCCGTTACGCCCACGATTTTGCTGCCGCGAAGCGCGACCTTGCCGCCGGTGTTGCCGGGCAGCCGCAGCTCCTGCGCTCCCTGACCCGGGATCCCGGCACCGGCAGTATCGGCCACGCTGCCCGGATCCCTGCGTGGACCATCTTCCTGGAAACGCTGATCCATGATTTCGACACCCTGAACTGGTTCAACGAGGGCGCCGAGCCGGTGGAAGTCTACGCCGTGGCCGACGCCCTCGTGGAGCCGGACTTCAAGGAACACGGACTCCTGGATACCGCCGTTGTGACCATCCGCTACAGCAACGGTGCGCTGGCAGTCGCGGAGGCGAACTTCAGTGCGCTCTACGGCTACGACGTCCGGGGCGAGGTCTTTGGCTCCCGGGGAATGGTCCAGGCAGGACAGAGCACTGAGACATCGGCCCGTCGCTACACGGCTGATGGTGTTTCCGCCGACACTCCTCGGCTCAACGTTGAACTATTCCGCCAGGCCTACACTGATGAACTGGCCGACTTTGCCGACACCGTCCGGGCACGGCGCGACGGCGGGACGGCGCCGTCGACTGGGTTCACGCTGACCCCGGGCGCCGCCGACGCCCGCCGGGCTTTGGCGATGGCGCTGGCCTGCATCGAGTCGGTCAAACTTGGCGCGCCTGTGGCTCTGCCCGGAGCTCTTCTGGCGGCAGCTGCGAAGGCCGGCAAATGATGCGGCTCGCGGTCTGCGCCGAAATGGTGTTCACGGAGTTGCCGTTCATCGAACGGGTCCGGCGGATCCACGACGCCGGATTCGACGTCGAGCTCTGGGATTCGAGGAGCAAGGACCTTGCGGCGCTCAAGGCCACCGGCGCGGTGTTCTCCTCGATGACGGGCTACAGCGCCGGCAGCGTCGTGGACCCGGCGACGGCCGACGACGTGGTCCGGACGGCTGAGCAGCTGATTCCCGCGGCTCTGGAACTGGGCGTCAGCAGGATGGTGGTGCATTCTGCCGAACTGGTGGATGGCGCAGCCGCCCGTCCTGTGTACCGCTCAACGGGCAGGATGTGGACCACGGGCGTGCGAACGCTGCAACGGCTGGGGGAGCTGGGGGCGAAGCACGGCTTGACCTTCTGCCTCGAGAACCTCAACACGATTCTCGACCACCCCGGGATTCCGCTGGCGCGGGCCAAGGACACCCTGCACCTCGTGGAGGCCGCGGGGCACCCGAACGTGAAGCTGATGCTGGATCTCTACCATGCCCAGCTGGGGGAGGGGAATCTGATCGAACTGGTCCGCTCCGCCCTGCCACACATCGGTGAAATCCAGGTGGCAGATGTGCCTGGCCGCTGCGAACCCGGCACGGGGGAGATCAACTACAGAGCCATCGCCGGCGCGCTTGCTGATGCCGGCTATGACGGGACCGTGGGTATGGAAGCCTGGGCCAGCAGCGACAGCGACGACGCCCTGGCCGCCTTCCGTGATGCGTTCACTCTTCAGCGCTGAAGCTGCCGGACCACCTGCCCGGGGCCGCTGTGCTGCCCCGGGCCTCCAGCACGGGCGGCAGCAGTTCGTCCTGAGGGAGTGCGGCGTCCCGTTCCAGCCTCGCCAGCAGCAGCTCCGCTGCGCGCTGACCGGCTGCGAAGCTTGCCGTGTCCACGGACGTGAGACTGATCCGGCGGAGCATGGCCAGCGGCGTGTTGTCGTAACCGGCAACGGAGAGATCCGCGGGCACGGAGAGCCCGCGTTCCTCCGCCGCTGACATGACTCCCAGGGCCGCCATATCGTTGACCGCGAAGACCGCCGTTGGCCTGTCCGCCCCGCCCAGCAAGTCCAGGCCGGCGCGGTAGCCGGCTTCCTCCGTGAGATCCCCAGGCACTGTCCGGATGAATTCCGCAAGACCGGCGGCTGCCATTTCCGCTTCGTACCCCCGCTGCCGGGTGGCCCCGACGGCGGTGCCGGGCGCCCCCACGTGCGCGATGTTCCGGTGGCCCAGCGACACCAGATGTGCCACCGCGAGGCGGGCGCCGGCGTCGTCGTCGTTGGTCACGACGGTCACGTTCGGGCCGGGGCCTGACGGCGCGCCCAAGACCACGGTTGGCACCTGTGCGGCGGCAGCGGTAAGGCCCGGGCTCTCCGGCATGGTCCCCACCAGAACCAATCCCTCGATGTTCATTTCGAGCAGTTTCTTCAGCAAGGACTCGCCGCTGCGGCTGTCCAGCCGGAAGTCCCCCATGATCATCTGCAGGCCGTGTTCGTTGAGCCGGCCGTTGAGTCCCTCCACGGCGCTGACGAACCAGGGATTCCGCATGTCATTAAGCACCACCCCCACGGTCCGGCTCCGTGATTCACTGAGTGCACGGGCGGCGGCGTTTGGCCGGTAGCCGAGCTGAATCACCGCCCGTGCCACCGCTGCCCTCTTGGCTTCACTGACGTAACCCGTGCCGCGCAGCACCAGCGAAACGACCGACTTGGACACGCCGGCTGCGGCAGCCACGTCGAGTATGGTGGCGGCGCGCTTGCGCACGGGATCTGGCACGGCATCCTCCAGCTTGGGTGTGGTTTGTTAATACAAAGTCTTGACGCGGAACGGTGACCTCCCATACTCTAGCAAGCAGTTGTTGGAGCGTTCCAACATTGTCAGCTTCCCAGTTCATTGCCCGGGGTCCGGGCCCGTTTTTTACAAAGGAACACTATGAAGGATGTAACTCTCGGTCTGGTCGGGGTGGGGCGCATTGGCGTTATGCACGCCAACAACATTTCCGCGCTGAACAATGTGCTGAACCCTCAGGGGATTAATGTCCGGCTCAAGCTGACTGACGTTGCTGCGGACCATGCACGCAGGGTGGCGGCCGGGATCGGCGCCGAGTTCCTGCCATCAGTGGAGGAGCTGATTGCGTCCGGCGTGAGCGGGCTGGTCATAGCCACCGGCACTGGCACTCATCCGGATCTCATCAGGGCCGGCGTGGACGCCGGGATTCCGGTATTCTGCGAAAAGCCAGTGGCCATGGATGTTGCGGACTCCACGCCGGTGCTGGACTACATCCGGGACAACGGCGGAACGGTGCAGATCGGCCACCAGCGCCGCTTCGACGCCGGATACCTTGAGGCCAAACGATCCCTTGATGCCGGCGAACTGGGCTGGATCCATTCGTTGCGCGCCGTCACGTGTGACATGACGCCCCCGCCGGTGGAGTTCCTGGCAACGTCCGGCGGGCTGTTCCGGGACTGCTCCGTCCACGACTTCGACATCCTGCGCTGGCTGACCGGCCGCGAGATCGTGGAGGTTTACGCCAAGGGCTCCAACAACGGGGATCCGGCCATCGGTGAAGTGGGCGACGTGGACACCGCCCTGGCACTGGTGACGTTCGACGACGGCACGGTGGGCACTGTTTCCGCCACCCGTTACAACGGGGCCGGGCATGATGTCCGGCTTGAAATCCAGGGCTCGGAGTCCTCCGTCATGGTGGGGCTGGATGAGAAGACGGCGATGGCCTCGGCCGAGGCCGGCATCACCTTCCCTGCGGGTGAACCGCACAAGACTTTTGCCGAACGATTCGATCAGGCCTACCGCTCGGAGATGGCCGCATTTGTGGAGCTGATCCTGGGCCAGCGGGAAAATCCCTGCACTCCGGAAGACGCCGTCGCCGCTTCCCGGGTGGCCGATGCCGCCCAGGAGTCGCTGGAAACGGGCGTGCCGGTCAGGGTGCGCCGTCCAAACTAAAGCAAAGCGGGTCCGGCAAACCTCCACAAATGCTTTGAAGGGTGCCAACCTCTCGGCGCCGGAGAGGTCAACAGCCTCCGGGTGCCACTGGACCGAAGCCACCCAGCGTTCGGGATCTTCCAGGGCTTCCACGGTTCCGTCTTTCGCAACCGCCGTCACCACCAGTCCGTCTGCCACTCTTGCTCCGGAATGGTGGTGTCCGGAGGCGATTTTCACGGGTGCCGGGTTGGCGACCGCTGTCATTGCCGGCCGCGGACTTGCTGTGGACCACCGTTCCAGGGGCCATGTCCTGGATCAGGGTGCCGCCCTAGCCACATTGAGGAGCTGGTGCCCGCGGCAGATTCCCAGGAGCGGAAGCCCGGCGTCGATCGTCTGGCGTGCAACGGCGATGTCCAGCACGTTCAGCGCCACGTTGACGTCTTAGCAGACTTAACTCGGCTCCTGCCCGTAGAGCCGGGGATCCAGATCCCCGCCACCGGGAAGCACGACGCCGTCGAGCGCCTCGAGTGCATTGGCCAGCCGGCCGCTTCCGATCACGTCGTGAGGCTCGCCGGGTTGCGGGGGCACCAGCAGTTCAGGTGCCAGTAGCACCGGCTCGCCGCCGCCGTCGCGCACCAGGGCAACGATGTAATCGAAGAGTTCATTGGCCTCGCCCACTCTGGGGTCCGGGTCGACGCACACCGCAGACGGACGTCCTAGGCTGGGGGGATGAACAACCGATACCTGGTGTCCCGCGAACGTTTCATCGCCGCTCCGCCCGAAGTGATCTTTGAAGTCCTGGCCACGCCGGCGCTGCACAGTGCCATCGACGGTTCCGGCACGGTCAAGGGCGCCCAGCCGCGCGGCCCGGAGCGGCTGAGCCTTGGAGCCCGGTTCGGCATGGAAATGAACATGGCCGTGGACTACAAGATCCTGAACACGGTCTCCGAGTTCGAGGAAGGCCGGCGCATCGCCTGGCGCCATTTCTACGGCCACGTCTGGCGCTACATCCTGGAACCGGCCACCGGCGCCGACGGTACTGCCGGCACGCGCGTCACCGAACAATGGGACGCCAGAGCGGTCCGTGGCAAGGTCCTTCTCCGGCTGGCAGGTTACCTGCGCCGTCACCCCGTCAGCATCGAAAAGACGCTGGCCCGGCTGGAAGAGCACGCGACCGGCGCGGCCGGAGTGGCAGGCTAGGTCCTCGGTGTGAACCCCTCCGGCGGCCTTATCCCCAGCCCTCGGACCCTTGAGGTTGAGAGCCTGGATGCCTTCGACCGGTTGGTCGCTGCCGGCGCAGTGGCCATGCACGGCTGGCACGCCCAGTCCCTGGACCTGCGCGGTCGGAAGGCAGCGTTGGAAACCCTGGACGTGGAAGGGGCCATTTTTCTGGGGTGTACCTTCGACCAGGGCGTCGAAGAAGGGCTTCGCCGCCGTGGCGCATTGATCTTCCCCAGGTTGACGGGTGTGCCGTTCGATCCTTACCGGGCGCGGCTCTATACGCCGCAGGAACTGTACGCAGGCCTGGAAAGTTCACCCTATGAGGAGCTGCCTGACGCACTGGTGTATCAGTGGAGCATCAGCCCGGGGCAGCGCAAGCGGTTGGACGCCACCCTGGCCTCGGCGCTGCATGACCACGCCATCGGCGACGCCTTGGACGAGTTCACGCACTCGGACCTCTACGCCGGCCGCACCACCGTGGGCGTGATGGGCGGACATGCCGCCCAGCGGGGCACCCCGGAGTTCATCCAGGCAGCCGAGCTGGGCAGGCGTCTGGCGCAGACCCGGCGGCTGGTGGCAACCGGCGGCGGCCCGGGTGCCATGGAAGCGGCGAACCTTGGCGCGTATCTCAGCCACGTTCCGCACGCTGAATTCACGGCCGCCCTGGCCGGGCTTGGATCCGTCCCTGGCTTCCGTCCCTCGGTGTCCGCGTGGGCACGCGAGGCTGCCGCCGTCGTCGAACGCTATCCGGGCGGAACGCCGTCGCTGGGAATCCCCACCTGGTTCTACGGTCATGAGCCGCCCAACTACTTTGCCACCCACATCGCCAAGTACTTCGCCAACGCCATCCGGGAGGCGATCCTACTGGAACTGTGCGACGGCGGCATCATTTTCCTGCCGGGAGCGGCCGGTACCGTGCAGGAAATTTTCCAGGACGCCTGCGAGAACTACTACAGCGCCCGCGAAGCCGTGACGCCGATGGTGCTGGTGGGTCGGCGCCACTGGGAGCAAGAGTATCCCGCGTGGCCGATGCTCCAGCGTTTGGCTGCCGGACGTGCCATGGAGGGCCGGATTTTCCTGGTGGACAGTGTGGACGAGGCGCTCGCGGTGCTTGGCGGCTAGCTTCGTTCGCCTTGGTGGGACAATACAGCTAGCCCACCACGGTGCCGAAGGCCAGCCCCAGCACGTAGGTCACGGCGGCGGCGCCCAGGCCAATGCCCAGCTGGCGCAGCCCGCGCGTCAGCGGCGACGTCCCGGACAGCAGGCCCACGATTCCGCCGGTCGCCAGCAGTGCCAGCCCCACCAGCACAGCGGCCACCACCAGGGCGGCCACTCCGGTGAGGCCGGAGAGGAACGGCAGGATGGGGACCACGGCGCCGGACGCGAAAAAGCAGAAGCTGGACAGCGCCGCCCCCCACGCGGTGCCCACGGCCTCATGCTGCTCTTCGGCCTCCGGCAGCTCGGGCTGGAGCGACAGGCTGGGATCGCAGTCGCAGCTCAGCAGGCCCATGCGTTCGGCCACCCGGTGTTCGGCCGCTTCGTGGGACATCCCGCGCGCCAGGTAGACGAGCATAAGTTCGTTGTGTTCGATGTCCAGTTTCGGGGCGGCGGCGAGGGTGATCTGGGTGGGACGGGTGGCGGCCAGGAGCTCGCGCTGCGATCGCACGGAGACAAACTCGCCCGCGGCCATGGACATGGCACCGGCGAGGAGCCCTGCCACACCGCTGAGCAGCACCACACCGCTTGCCACTCCGGAAGCGGCCATGCCCACCACCAGTGAGAGGTTGCTGACCAGGCCATCGTTGGCGCCAAAAACGGCGGCACGGAACGTCCCGGCGAGCCGGTTGCGGCCACGGATTGCCAGGCCGCGGACCACTTCCTCATGGATCTGTTCATCCGCTGCCATGGCGTCCGTGGCATTGGGATCCATGGCGTAGGGGGAGCGGCCTTCAGCGCGCTGGGCGAGGGCCAGGACGAAGACGGAGCCGAAGTGGCGGGCCAGGAAGCCCAGGAACTGGCTGCGGAGGGATGCCGGCCGGGACTTTTGGGCGTGGTCGCCGAGGAGCCGCAGCCAGTGGGCTTCGTGCCGTCCTTCGGCTTCGGCGAGGGCCAACAGGATGGCGCGCTCTTCGCCGTCGCGGTTCTGGGCGAGGTCGCGGTAGACGGCGGCCTCTGCCCGTTCGTCCGACAGGTACTGGCGCCACCGGCGGAGGTCGGCCGGCGTGGGCTGCGGCGCGGAAAGACTGGATTCAGCGGGCGGGGCTTGTTGGGGATTGGGGTGCTGAGACACGGAAGGCTCCTGTGCTGGGTGGGCATGGTTCGGCCCCATTGCACGGCCCAGCTTACCGCGGAATTCCGGGGATTTTCGGCTGGTTTCCCTCACTGCGGAGTTTAGGTTTCCCTCAATATATGGCGGTCCGCCGGGGAGCCCGGAAGGGTTGCGGCTGCTCTTGACCGGGCTCACCGGTGGTGCTGTGATGAAAGAGTGGCGTCCGCCCGCGCCATCGACAGAGCACGTCAGTGGCGAACAAACGGAGGTCGAATCATGAGCACCACCGGACAGCACCCGGACATGCCGCACCTGGATTCTGTTGAATCGGATCCCGCTTACGACTACGCGGGGGACGTACCGGTCAGCGAGGACGACTGGGACGCCGAGGACGAATTCCTGGACGCCGAAGAAGTGGTGGTTCCCACGCCCGCGATCGAAGTCGACGCCGAGGAGCGCGTGGTTCCACTGGATGACGACGAGTTCCGCGGAACCGAATAGAACGGACGACGGCGGCACTCCGGTTCGCCGGGAAGCGAAGGGGAGTGCCGCCGTCGTACTCAACTCAGTGAAGCTGCCGTATGGCTCAGCGGCTGCCGGTTCAGCGGTCCGTGTGGCTGGCGACCGGGTGGGCATCCATGGGCAGTTCTTCGGTGACCGCTCCCGCGACCCGCTTCTCCCAGGCCTCGGGGTCCGCGGGAGTCGTGAGCAGCGAGATCACGATGTAGGAAACCAGCGAGGCGCCGAGGCCCCAGTAGATGGGTTCGTTAGCGTAGGCGCCGTCTTCGCTGGGGATGACTCCGACGGCGTACATGATCAGCAGTGCCAAGGTCAGCACCGAGCCGACGGCCATGGACCAGGCGGCAGCGATGCCGGTGCCGCGCTTCCAGACCAAGCCCCCGAGGATGGCCACCAGGAGGCCGCCCACCAGGATGTCGTAAGCGATGGTCAGGGCCACCACGACGTCCTGGGCCGCCATGGAGATCAGCACGGCCACGATGCCCAGGGCCCAGGACCCAGTAACGGTTGGCCTTGACGTCGTGCTCGGAGTTTTCGGTGTCGTCGGTGTTGATCGTCTTGCCGAACCAGCTGGCCACGAACGGCACCACGTCGGCACGGGCCACCGTGGCGGCTGCGATCAGGGCGCCGGAAGCGGTGGACATGTAGACCACGAAGTACGTGATGATGGTCTGCAGCCCGATGCCATCGAGTTGGAAGAAGCTGGCGTCAACGCGGGCACGGATCCGGTCGAAGCCGCCGGCGGCGTTGAGGACGAACGGGAGCATAAGGAAGAAGATACCGACCGTCTTGATGATGAACTGCACTTGCTCGGCCAGGGTGATGGACCACATGCCGCCGATGGTGGAATAGACCAGAACGATGGCGCCGCCGACGGCGATGGCGAGCCAGCGCTCCCAGTCGAACAGGACCATGAAGATGGTGGCGTAGGCGCCCGTGGAAGTGGCGCAGAGCATCAGGATGTAGGCCAGCATAACGATGCCGGAGGTCTGGGTGGCGCGCTGGCCGTTGCGCAGGCTGAGCATCTGGGAGACCGTGTAGATCTTCAGCCGCTGGATGGTGCCGGCGAAGAGCAGGCTCAGGAGGAGCACGCCCGCGCCGATGGCAACCACCAGCCACATGCCGGAGATGCCGAACTTGTAGCCAAGGCCGACGCCGCCGACGGTGGAGGCGCCGCCCGGGACGACAGCGGCCATGGTGCCGGTGTAGAGCAACGGGCCGAGGCGGCGGCCGGCCACCAGGAAGTCACTGTTGTTCTTGGTGCGGGACTTGCCCCACCAGCCGAAGGCCAGCATGGCGATGAGGTACACCACCACGATGGCGACGGTGACGAGGTTGGCGTCCATTTGGGGCTCCTTGGAGCTGATCTGCAGCGTGCCTGGAATCCCGGCGGCGCTGCTGGGGAAGCCGGTATTCCGCTGCCCTTGTGGAATGGGAGGAAGAGTTCCTCAAATATTTGCCTCACAGGCGACACTTGTTGCCAAAAAGCAAATATGCTGTGACCGACGCAACAGTCAAGGTCCAGCCGCACTGTCTGTTGTTCGCCGCGGCGCTCGCCGTGTCACGTCCGCTGCTGGCCATTAGGATTGCTCCAGAGATGGGGCCGCACCGCCGGCCATGAAAGGTCTGCACATGAAGGCACTGCCAGTTGAGCCGAGCAACGTTCCTGTTGCCATCGGTTCCCGAATCCGTGCCGCCCGGCAGTCCCAGCGGCTGACCATCGAGCAGGTTGCCGACGCCACCGGCCTGAC
This sequence comes from Pseudarthrobacter sp. Y6, assembly GCF_050156205.1. Lineage (NCBI taxonomy): Bacteria > Bacillati > Actinomycetota > Actinomycetes > Micrococcales > Micrococcaceae > Pseudarthrobacter > Pseudarthrobacter sp. Y6. Next base: position 1,055,393 of record NZ_CP189574.1, read on the forward strand.
CAAGGGCTTCCTCAGCCGCGTGGAACGTGACCTTACATCGCCGTCGGTCGCGTCCCTGGTGACCCTGTGCCAGGTCCTGTCCATCTCCATCGGCGATTTGTTTGTGGCCCCGGAAACACACCTGACCAAGCGGAACGACGGGCCCCGGATCTCCCTGGGTGGCGAAGGCATCGTGGAGCGGCTGCTGACGGCCCGTTCCGAACGGCGCATCCAGATCATCCAGGCCGTCATCGAGCCGCATGGCCGCGGCGAGGCTGAGCTCTACGCCGTGGACTGCGACGTAGATGTGCTCCATGTGATCAAGGGACGCATCCGGCTGATCCTGACCAACGAGGAATACGAGCTCAGCACCGGCGACACCGTGACCTTCCCGGGTCGCGAACCGCATACGTGGGTCAATCCCACCGACGAGGCCGTCGAGGTTCTCTGGGTCCTGGTCCCCGCCGCCAGCCGGTAGGTTGCTGGTTCCCGCTCGCTAGCGTTGCAGCGTTCCTTCCCAGTTGCATGGGGCTTTGCGATCGGTGCCTCTGCGAAGACCCCGGAAGTCCGCGGTTTGTCTCAGGTGCCCCGCGAAAGCAAATGGGCAGGAACGTCACTGCGCTGGTCTCTGCAGCGAGAGCACGGCTTGGATCTCTGCCACGACGCGTTCAGGTTGATACCAGATGACCTCCGGCGGGTAGCGCAGCACCGCATAGCCATTCACCGTTGACGCGTTGTTGCGCGCCAGGTCTTGCCGCAGGGCCTTCCTGGTCGAGTGGAACGCGAAGCCGTCGACTTCCACGATCAGGAAACCCTCGATGAGGAAATCGACGCGTCCGATTCCCGGAATTCGGACCTGTGCATCAAACGCGATGCCGTTGGCGCGGAACAGGTGTTGGGCGTCGACTTCCACGATGGATTCTGCACGTAGGTCCAACTCACGCAGCGCCGTCAGTACGGGACGGGATCTGTCTCCTCCTAGCTGGTCCTTCAAACGCTCGAGCGGTACCCCGTGCAAGCGGATGGCCGAGGTGGCGATTGCCGTTGACGTCGGGGCGGGCAGGCATCCGATGGCATGCAGCACCATATCTTCAACTGCGGCGAGGGGCAGCGTGGGGTGTGGATCGAACCTGCTGGTCCGGTGCCGGATGAAGCCCTTGCTGTGGCCATGGTTGCACGCCAGATGGTGCTCGGCTGGCGGCTCCCGCAGCCACAGCCCGTAGTGTTCAGCTGCGCTGGCGCAACTGAGCCTCGCATTGTGCCGGATGGCGGCAACGAATCCGGCTTTGGCATCTGGAAGCACAAAGATGCCGCGCCGTGGTTGGGTGACCCCGCGTTCCGTCAAGTGCGCAATGTCCGTCCTGGAGTATCCGGCGCTGAGCAGCTGGGCGGTGCGGGCGACTCCGCCCGTCCGGTTGAGGTGTTCGAAGATGTCCATCAGGCCATTCCAGGCGGCCGGGACTGGATCTGGAAGGCGAAAGTAGCCGTATGTGGGTAACGTGCGCCGCCTGTGCTGTACGTTCCGGCCCAGTTTCTCTGCCTAGGTTCGATCGCCGGCCACGCAGATCCCCATGATTCCGCGGCAGCTGGCAGCTGGCGGCCGGTGCAAGGACGGCCCCGGAGGCAACTGGGCGGGAACGATCAGCGAGACCCCGGCTAGAAGAGTTTTTGTAAACACTTGATGCGCATTAGGAAACTTGCGGTTATGATGGGTGTCACACCAGCCGATCAAATCCTCGAAGGAGAGCTTCCCCTATGGAAGAGCTGCGCATCGAAGCCAACGGCAACCTTGGCCCCATCGATTCATCCCGTATCCCGCGCTATGCCGGCGCTGCAACCTACGCCCGCCTGCCGCGCCTGGACCAGGTGGCGAAGGCTGACGTGACGGTGGTGGGCGTGCCCTTCGACTCGGGGGTTTCATACCGTCCCGGCGCAAGGTTCGGCGCCAACCATGTCCGCGAGGCCAGCCGGCTGCTCCGCCCGTACAACCCGGCCTGGGACGTCAGCCCGTTCGAAAACGTTCAGGTGGCTGACGCCGGCGACATGGCAGTAAACCCGTTCAACATCAACGAAGCCATCGAAACCATTCAGCAGAACGCGCTGGACCTCACCGCGGCCGGCAGCAAGCTGGTGACGCTCGGCGGCGACCACACCATCGCCCTGCCATTGCTCCGCGCGGCTGCCGAGCGGGCAGGCGGACCCATTGCCATGCTGCACTTTGACGCCCACCTCGACACGTGGGACACCTACTTCGGCGCCGAATACACCCACGGCACCCCGTTCCGCCGGGCCGTTGAAGAAGGCATCCTGGACACCGAAGCCATCAGCCACATCGGCACCCGCGGCCCGCTTTACGGCAAAAAGGATCTCGACGACGACCATCGCTTCGGGTTCGGCATCGTCACCTCCGCTGACGTCTACTACCAGGGCGTCCTGGAGACAGTGGCCAAGGTCCGCGACCGGATCGGCAACCGCCCGCTCTACATTTCCGTGGACATCGACGTCCTGGACCCCGCACATGCGCCCGGTACCGGAACTCCGGAGGCCGGCGGCATCACCAGCCGGGAGCTCCTGGAGATCATCCGGGGCTTCCGCGGCCTGAACCTGGTGGGCGCCGACGTCGTCGAAGTGGCCCCCGCCTACGACCACGCCGAAATCACCGGCGTGGCAGCCAGCCACGTGGCCTATGAACTGATCACCCTGATGGCGGACAATGCTGTTGAAGGTGACCGGTTCGGGACAGCCAACGGCTACGCCGCGCAAGCTCTCGGCCAAGAAGCCCGCCAACCTGCCGGTTTCACCGCCGGAATTAAGGAGTAGCCACCGTGATTGATTTCGATCCGGGCACAGCAGCTGCGCCCGCAGGGGACAGCAGAGGGACCAGCCAGCGCAACGGCGGGGACCTCGTCGTCGAAACCCTTGAAGCGCTAGGCGCCAAGACCGTCTTTGGCATCCCGGGCCAGCACGCGCTCGGCCTGTTTGACGCCATGGGCCGCGGAAACCTGCACTTCGTGTCCTCGCGGGTGGAGAACAACAGCGCCTTCGCCGCGGACGGGTACTCCCGCGCCACCGGAGAAGTGGGCGTGTTGTTCCTGTCCACCGGACCCGGTGCGCTGACGTCCCTCGCCGGACTGCAGGAGGCCTACGCCACGGGTGTGCCCATGGTGGTGGTGGCCAGCCAGATCCCGCTCGAAGGACTGGGCGCCCGCCGCAAGGGCATGCTGCACCAGCTCGATGACCAGAAGGCCTCGGCCGCGAACGTCACCAAGAGCCAGCGCCTGATCCAGCACGCGTCGGGCATTCCGTCGGCCATCCAGGATGCCTGGACTGAGGCCATCTCCTCGCCGCAGGGCCCGGTCTGGCTGGAAATCCCGCAGAACGTGCTGCTGGATCCCATCATGGTGCCCCCGGTGGAGGACGCGCTCGCCGAAGCAGCGGACAACCCGCCCCGCGTGGAGCTGGTCCGGGAAGCGGTGAAATGGCTGTCGACGGCGGAACGTCCCGCCATCATCGCCGGTGGCGGTACCCGGCGGGGCCGGGCCGAAAAGTCGCTGCTCTCGATTGCCGAAAAGCTGCGGGCGCCGGTCATCTGCACGCCTGGCGGCAACGGCGCCTTCCCGTGGACCCATGAGCTTTCGCTGCAGTCCTGGATCGAGGACCGCTACATGACGGACCTCCTGGAGGATGCCGATGTCCTGATTGTCATCGGCTCATCCCTCGGTGAAGTCACGTCCAACTACTTCACGTTCGCGCCCCGTGGCCGTATCATCCAGATCGACGCCGAACCGCGCGTCCTCGAATCGAACAGCCCCGGACTGGGCATCCGCGCCGACGCCGGCCAGGCGCTCACCGCCCTCGACGAGGCCCTGGTCGCACCCATCGACACCACCCGCAGCTGGCACGGGACCGCCCCAGAGGACCTGGTGAAGGACTCGCTCGCCAAGGTCAAGGCAAGGCTGGAATCCCAGGACCTGGGCAAAGAGCTGAAGTTCATGGCCGACATCCGCGATGCAGTCCCCGCGGACATGCAGACCTTCTGGGACATGACCATCTCCGCGTACTGGGGCTGGAGCTGCTGGGATGCACGGCAGGGCCAGTTCCACTCCGCCCAGGGTGCAGGCGGCCTGGGCTATGGCTTCCCGGCGGCCATCGGCGGCGCCGTCGGGCTGGAAACACTGGGCAACCCCGGCCGGGTGCTTGCCGTGTCCGGTGACGGTTCATCCATGTACTCCATTTCCGAACTCGCCACCGCCAAGCAGCACAACATCCCGGTCACCTGGCTGATCGTGGACGACGGCGGCTACGGCATCCTGCGCGAATACATGGTGGGCGCGTTCGGCAAGGCCACGGCCACGGAGCTCGCGCGCCCCGACTTCGTCAAGCTCGCCGAGGCGTTCGGTGTGCCGGCCACGCGAGTGGCCCCCGAGGACGTCGGGGACGCGCTCAAGGCGGGCTTCGCGGCGGACGGACCCAACGTCGTCGTCGTCGAAACCCTGCTCAAGATGTTCGGCCCCACCCACCTGGACGGCTGAACACCCAAACACCAACCACGCGCGAACTGGCAGCTGATACCCTCCTCAAGCAAATTTGAGGGCGTTAGCTGCCAGTTCGCGCTTGTCGTTTAAGGGCCTTGACCCCTGCCATCCCTTCCTTAGTTTCCCAAAGCAACCATTTAGGGATATGGTTGCCTTAGGCAAACAAAAGAGGAGAGCTCAATCATGGCAGTCGCCCCGGACACCGCAGCGGATCTTGTCTACCGCATCTTCGACCTCCAAAGGGTGGTCCGATGTGTCGCCGCGGCGAGCTTCCGCGGGCAGGACACCGGGGTTGCGCTGCAGGGTGTGCTCAGGTTCGTGGGGGAGGGGGAGTCCCGCGCCACCCATCTGGCGGAGCGCCTCGGCGTCAGCGCCCCCGTCCTCAGCCGCCACATCGCGGAGCTTGAGGAGCAGGGCTACGTCAGCCGGCGGCCGGATCCCGACGACGGCCGCGCCCAGTTGGTTGCCCTGTCGCCGGCGGGCGTGGACAAGCTCCGGAAGATCGAGGAGCACCGCACGGCCACGCTGCAGGAGTACCTCAGCGATTGGAGCCAGGAGGATGCCGAAGAAACGGCACGGATCCTGACGAAACTCTCCGAGTCCCTCAAACATTCAGCCCGGGCACATGCAGTCCGGGCACTTTCAACCGCGGTAACAGCCGCCGCAACCCAAAACCTCCAGGAGCACTGATATGTCGAGCCAACCCGCCGCACCGCCCTTGGCGATGACCCACCGCCAGATTATGGAAGCCCTGACCGGGCTCCTCGCGGCGTTCTTCACCGCCATCCTCAGCAGCACCATCGTGGCCAACGCGTTGCCCACCATCATGTCCGATCTGCACGGCACCCAGACCGACTTCGCCTGGGTGATCACGGCCGCCCTGCTGGCCAACGCCGTCACCACCCCCATCTGGGGCAAGCTGTCCGACCTCTTCAACAAGAAGCTGCTGGTCCAGCTGAGCATCGTCATCTTCGTGGCCGGCTCCGTCATGGCCGGACTCTCCGAGACCATCCCGCTGCTGCTCACCGCACGCGTTATCCAGGGCGTGGCCATGGGTGGGCTCACCGCGTTGGCGCAGGCCATCATCGGCACGATGATCCCGCCCCGGGACCGCGGTAAATACTCCGGCTACATGGGCGCCGTGATGGCGGTAGGCACTGCCGGCGGCCCGCTGCTCGGCGGATTCATCGTGGACAGCCCGCTGGGCTGGCGCTGGACCTTCTTCGTCTGCGTGCCGCTCGCCGTCGTCGCGCTTATCCTGCTGCAGATCACGCTGAAAATCGAGCACATCAAGCGCCACGTCAAGATTGACTGGCTTGGCTCCATCCTGCTGACCTCCGGTGTCAGCCTGCTCCTGATCTGGGTTTCCTTCGCAGGCAACCCCGCCTATTACGACTGGGTCTCCTGGCAGTCGGCCGCCATGGTGGGCGGCGGCGTGGTGCTGCTGGCCCTGCTGGTGCTGGTGGAATCCAAAGTGGAGCAGCCCATCATCCCGCTGAAGATCATCTCCGAACGCACCACAGCCCTGGCCATCATCGCTTCAGTTGCCGTGGGCATCGCGATGTTCGGCTCCACCACTTTCCTTGGCCAGTACTTCCAGGTAGCCCGTGGAGCGACTCCCACCGAAGCCGGGCTCCTGACGCTTCCGATGATCGCCGGCAACCTGACCGGCTCCGTCGTTTCCGGTCTGCTGATCAGCCGCACCGGCAAATGGAAGGGCTACCTGATCGGTGGGTCCATCCTGCTGATCGGCGGCCTCGGCCTGGCTGGCACCATGGACCACACCACCGAACTGTGGCAGGCCGGGATCTTCACAGCAATCCTGGGCGTGGGCCTCGGCATGCTGATGCAGAACCTGGTCCTGGCGGTGCAGAACACGGTCCGGGCGTCCGACATCGGTTCGGCCAGCGCGTCAGTGGCATTCTTCCGCTCGGTGGGCGGCGCGATCGGCGTGTCCGTGCTCGGTGCCATCCTCAGCAGCCGGGTCAGCGAACTCGCCACCCAGGGCCTGGCTGCGGCCGGCATCCCGGTGGCGGGCGGGTCGGCGGGAGCCAGCATGGACCTCGTTGATATGCCCGCACCAGTGCGCGAGATCATGCGCGCCGCCTACGGTGATGCCACCGCCGAGGTCTTCCTGATCTCCGCCGGCGTTGCGGTGGTGGCCCTGGTCTCGGTCCTGTTCATCAAGGAACGCCCGCTGCGGCGCACCGTCGACATCCAGCCGGAGGCCGAGCAAAGCGCCGACGCTGAAAGCACGACGCCGGAACTCGCCTCCGCGAACCGCTGACCGACGCGCGAACCGCTGACCTAAGCACGAGCGGCTGACCGACGCGCGAACGGACACTTGAGGCCCCTGGAATCCGGGGCCTCAAGTGTCTGTATGCGCAGGTGGGTGGTCGGGAAACGTGTGGGGGAGTACGCCGATCGGATGATATTTGCCGTAGATGTTTCGCCCGGGCAACGGATTTCGTAGAGTAGGTAGGCTGAGAAATGTCAGCCCCGTCTGTTACTACTTATCCTCATCATTTCGCGCTCTCTTCCTAAGGATTCACGGGCATGCTCCTCACCCTCATACGGCGCTACTCCAAACCGTATATGCCGTATATCGTCGCCGTTGTAGTGTTCCAGCTCGCGTCCACCATCGCGGCGCTGTACCTTCCCAGCCTCAATGCGCAGATCATCGATGAAGGCGTTTCCCGAGGGGACACGGATTTCATCTGGCGCACCGGGTCCGTGATGCTGCTGGTGGCCATTGTCCAGGTGGGCACCGCCATTGCCGGCGTCTACTACGGCTCCAAAACGGCCATGGCCGTGGGCCGCGATCTGCGCCGCGGGGTGTTCCGCAAGGTCACCAGTTTCTCCGCGAAGGACGTGAACACGTTCGGCGCCCCCACCCTCATCACCCGCGGCACCAACGACGTCCAGCAGGTCCAGATGCTGGTGCTCATGGGCCTGAACTTCATGGTGGCCACCCCCATCATGTGTATCGGCGGCATCATCATGGCGCTGCGCGAGGACATCAGCCTGTCGTGGCTGGTCTGGGTCTCCGTCCCCGTGCTGATCGTTGTGGTGGGCTACCTGGTGGTCCGGCTGATGCCCCTGTTCCGTTCCATGCAGAAGAAGATCGACCGCATCAACGCTGTCCTGCGCGAGCAGATCATCGGCATCCGGGTGGTCCGGGCCTTTGTCCGCGAACCCTATGAAACCGACCGGTTTGGCGTGGCCAACAAGGACCTGACCGACGTCTCCCTGAAAATCGGCGCCCTGTTTGTCCTGATGTTCCCGGCCATCGGCATGATCCTGCACCTTTCCACGGCCGCGGTGCTGTGGTTCGGCGGCCAGCGCGTTGACGCCGGGGACATGCAGGTTGGTTCACTGACGGCCTTCCTCCAGTACCTCCTGCAGATCCTCATGGCGGTCATGATGGGCACGTTCATGGCCATGATGATCCCGCGCGCCTCGGTCTGCGCGGACCGCATCGGTGAAGTACTCGACGTCGAACCCTCCATCCACGATCCCGAACGGCCCGTAACTCCCGCCACGCTGGCCGGGGTAGTGGAGTACCGGAACGTCACCTTTGCCTACCCCGGTGCCGAGTCGCCGGTGCTGAGCAACATCAGCTTCACCGCCAAACCGGGCGAGACCGTTGCCATTATCGGTTCCACTGGTGCAGGCAAGAGCTCGCTGCTGTCGTTGCTGCCGCGTCTCTACGACATCGCCGAGGGCGAAGTCCTCCTGGACGGCGTCTCCGTCAGCAACCTGGACCGGGCCGAGATCACCAAGCGCGTGGCCCTGGTACCGCAGCGGCCGTACCTCTTCTCCGGCACCATCGAGCACAACCTGCGCTTCGGCAAGACCGAAGCCACGGACCAGGAACTCTGGGACGCGCTGCAGATCGCCCAGGGCGAGGGCTTTGTCCGTGAGAAGAAGAACGGACTGAACGCCCGCATCGCGCAGGGCGGCACCAACGTCTCCGGCGGCCAGCGGCAGCGGCTCTGCATCGCCCGCGCCTTGATCACCAAACCCAAGGTCTACCTCTTTGACGATTCGTTCTCGGCGCTGGACGTAGCAACCGACGCCAGGCTCCGCGCGGCGCTGAAACAGACCACCGCCGACGCCACCGTGATCATCGTGGCCCAGCGGATCTCCACCATCACCGACGCAGACCAGATCCTGGTCCTGGATAACGGCCGGATCGTGGACCGCGGAACGCATGAGGAACTCCTGGAAACCTCACCCACCTACCAGGAAATTGTTGAATCCCAGCTGAGCGTGGAGGAAATGGCATGAGCGCCGCCAAGAAGGCCCCTGCAAGCTCGACCACCGAAACGAACCCGGATTCCGCGACCCCCGAAGACCTCCTGGAGGACGACGAATTCTTCGAGGAGGAGTTCAAGCCCTCCGAGGCCGACGGCGACATGTTCGGCGGCATGCCCGCCAAGAAGGCTGAACACTTCTGGCCCTCGGCAAAGCGCCTCATGGGACTCCTGAAGCCTGAAGCTGTGGGCATCTACGCCGTGGTGGCCCTGGTGGTGGTCTCGGTGGTCCTGAATGTCATCGCACCCAAGATCCTGGGCCAGGCCATGGACGTCATCTTCGGCGGCGTGGTTGGCAAACAACTGCCCGCGGGCGCCAGCAAGGACGAGTTCGTGGAAGGCCTGCGCCAGCAGGGGCAGGACAACTTCGCGGACATGGTGTCCCGGATGGAGCTGGTTCCGGGCACCGGGATCAACTTCCAGAAACTCTCAGTCCTGATCGCCATCGTGCTGCTGATGTACTTTGTGGCCAACATCTTCCTCTGGCTGCAGGGCTACGTGCTGAACCGCATCGTCATGAAGGTGATCCGCAGGCTTCGGGACGACACAGAAAAGAAGCTGAACCGGCTCCCGCTGAACTACTTCGACACCCGCCAGCGCGGCGACGTCCTCTCCCGGGTGACGAACGACGTCGACAACGTCCAGCAGGCGCTGCAGCAGGCCTTCGCGCAGCTGATCAGCTCGCTGCTGACCGTTATCGGCATCGTCATCATGATGTTCATCGTCTCCTGGCAGCTTGCTCTCATCGCCCTCGTGGCGCTGCCGCTGTCCGGCGTGGCTGCCGGCCTGATCGGATCGCGCAGCCAGAAGCTCTTTGCCGCCCAATGGAAGAACACGGGCGAGCTGAACGGTCAGATCGAGGAATCCTTCTCCGGGCACGACCTTGTGCGGGTCTTCGGCCGTGACGCTGACATGCTGGAACGCTTCGAAGAGCGGAACGAGGCCCTGTACAAGGCCAGCTTCGGAGCCCAGTTCGTCTCCGGCATGATCTTCCCGGTCATGCAGTTCGTTTCTTACCTCAGCTATGTGGGCATCGCCGTCGTGGGTGGCCTCCGGGTGGCCTCGGGCTCGATGTCCCTGGGCGACGCCACGGCGTTCATCCAGTACTCGCGCGAGTTCACCCAGCCGCTGGGCCAGATGGCCGGCATGGCCAACATGCTGCAGTCCGGTGTGGCGTCCTCTGAACGGGTCTTTGAATTCCTCGACGCCGATGAGCAGGACGCTGAGACCGCCACCGAGCACCTGCCGGCCAAAACCGACGGGCATGTGGAGTTCAAGGACGTCACGTTCAGCTACACCGAGGACAAGCGGCTGATCGAAAACCTGTCCTTCACGGCCGAACCCGGGCACACCGTGGCGATTGTTGGTCCCACCGGGGCCGGTAAAACCACCCTGGTGAACCTGGTCATGCGCTTCTACGAGCTCAACTCAGGGTCCATCACCCTGGACGGCGTGGATGTCACGCACCTGAGCCGGTCCGAGTTGCGGTCCAAGGTGGGCATGGTGCTCCAGGACGCGTGGCTGTTTGGCGGGTCCATTTACGACAACATCCGGTACGGCAACCTGGACGCCACCGAAGAGCAGGTCATGGCAGCCGCCAAGGCCACCTTCGTGGACCGCTTTGTGCGCGCCCTGCCGGATGGCTACGACACCGCGATCGATGAGGAAGGCAACAACGTCAGCGCCGGTGAGAAGCAGCTGATCACCATCGCCCGCGCGTTTGTGGCCAACCCGTCGCTGCTCATCCTGGACGAGGCAACCAGCTCCGTGGACACCCGCACCGAGCTGCTGGTCCAGAAGGCCATGGCGGCGCTGCGAACGGATCGCACCAGCTTTGTGATCGCCCACCGGCTCTCCACGATCCGCGATGCCGACACCATCCTGGTGATGGAGAACGGCAAGATCGTGGAGCAGGGCAACCACAAGACGCTGCTGGCGGCTGAGGGTGCTTACTACCGGCTGTACATGTCCCAGTTCGCGGGTGCCGACGTTGAAGAATCCGTTGTAAACGATTCGACGGCGGTCCACAGCTGAGCGCGCTGGGAACCGGAACCGGAACCGGGGCCGGGAGCGCTGGCACCCCGGCCGAGGGCCCGTCCCCCCGCGGTCAAAGCATCCCGGATCCCCGGCGCATCGAGGTCCTGGTCCCGATGCGCTGGGGTGACATGGACGCCTACGGGCACATCAACAACGTCCAGATTGTCCGGATGCTCGAGGAGGCGCGGATTACAGCGTTCGGGCCTCCCCGGGGCACCGGCCTGCCCGGCGTCGAACCGGAAGTGTCGCTCTTCAACGACATTCCGGAGGGGACCCTGGCGCTGGTGGTGGACCACAAGATCCGCTACGTCAGGACGTTGGAATACCGCAACGTCCCGGCAGTGGTCCAGGTGTGGATCGGCGCGGTGAAGGGGGCCAGTTTCGACATCCACTACGTGGTGCAGGACCCGGTCACCCGGGAGGACTGCGTCCGGGCCAGCAGCCACCTGGCGTTTGTGGACGAAGCCTCCGGCCGCGTCCTGCGCCTGACGCCTGAGCAAAAGGAGCGCCTCACGCCGTTCACTTTTTGAGCAGTACTCGATTTGAACCGTGTACGTTCGTGCCTGCGCACCCGTTGCGTGGGCACGGCGAACACCGGAAACTGTGAATATCCACTAAGGAGCGTTGACCATGGCCAAGAAAAACAAAAAGACCTGGAAAGAGATGTCACCGGCGGCACGGGCGGGATTCGTGGCTATCGGGATAGGGCAGGTGGCGCTGATGTTGGCCGCCCAGCGCGACATCTCCAAGCGTCCGGCTGACCAAATTAACGGGCCAAAGGCGGCCTGGCGCGTGGCTGCCCTGATCAATTTCATCGGGCCGATGGGCTACTTCATTCTTGGGCGCAAGCGGCCCGAAGCCGGGACCGGAGCAGTCAGATAGCACCCCGGCCGAACTGCACCCAATCAGGGACTTCGGAGCAGGCATCCAGTTTGAGCCTGTAAATTTGAACCCATGACCCCAAACCCCAAGACTGCCATGCACCGCGCCCTCGGTGTCTCAAAGGAGATCGAGGACGCGGCCTGGTTTGTGCTGGGACCGGGCTTGCAGGGCAAGCCGTCGGCCCTGGACGGGAACACCCTGACGTGGACAGCGGAGGCTGCGGCCGAGCTGCTGGAACGCCTGGACCGGGGAGCCGCGGACGCCAAGGCGCCCATGATGACCAACCTCCGGCAGAACCTCGAGGACGCCTCCCGGGAGGCCAAGCAGCTGGCCGTGGAGCTGCTCTTCCTGCAGTCGCTGCCCCTGGCGCACGAGGTCAAGTCGCTCAAGGTCAAGCGTGCCCGCGTGGCCGAGGCCGCGTCTTGGCTGGAGACACCGCTGGAGCCGCCGCTGGAGCTGCCCGAGGAGCTCTACAAGGGCATGACGGACCACGGTGTGATCAGGGACCGAACCGCCGAATTCAACTGGACCATTTGGGACCACCTCAAGTGGCTCTGCCGGTTTGTGCAGCATGTGGACCAGCAGATTCCGGCAGCCATCACCAAGGCCCTGAAGGACCCGCTCAATTTCCACGAGCTCGCCGCGGGCACGCCGGGGGACCAGCCCGCCATCCGCCGCAGCATCGAGTACCTGGCGTGGCCCAGCTACTTCGAGCCCGTCGTGGCGGACGTGGAGCGGCAGGAAATCCGGGACGCCTTCGCCTCCCTGGTGGGCGGGGCCAAGGGGGACAGCGACGAAGACATCACCGCGGACATCCACCGCATCCGCCTGCACCTGGATGAACAGGCCGGCCAGCGCATCGACTGGTACGCCCGCCAGTTGGTCAGCCAGTGGCGCAAAGTCGGGGACCCCGGACGCCGCGCATGGCTGCTGCGTACCCACAGCGACAACGCTGAACTCCTCACCGCGTGGCAGGACGAGGAGAAGGTGACGCTCGACGTCGAACATCTCCGCCACCTGGACCCCGGAGTGACCGCAGGGCTGGTGCAGCACGCGGTGGACGAGGATTACAAGCACCTGGGCTACGTGGAGCGGGAGGACACCAAAACGGCGGTGTTCGCCTTCCTCGCCGTCATGAAGCCCGGCGACCTGGTCCTGTACCAGCACGCCGGCACCGTGCGGCTGGGCGTGGTGCTGGGCGAGCCCGAGCACAACGACGACAACCGCCGTATGCGGCGCAAGGTGCGCTGGCTGGACGACGACGGCCACGCCACCGCAGACCTGCCCCGTCACGTCCAGCGACAGCTGGCCACCTCGGGGATCGTCGTTGACGTCACCAAAGTGGTGCAGGCGCTCCAGGCGCTCGTGCCGGCCGAGGCGGAACCGGAGGACGACGACGCCGCCGAACCTGCCGCCGTCGTACCCCCTGTGCAGGAGGGCTTCCGCCCGCTGAGCCGCGACTTCGCGGATTCGCTGCACATGGACCTGGAGCCGCTGCAGGAGATCGCGGAACTGCTGGAGGAGAACCGCCAGCTGGTCCTGTACGGGCCGCCCGGAACGGGCAAGACGTACCTGGCCAAGCATCTCGCGGCGGAACTGGCCCAGGACAGCACGGACGAGCGGGTGAAGCTGGTGCAGTTCCACCCGTCGTACGCGTATGAGGACTTTTTCGAGGGCTACCGGCCGGACAAGACGGACGAGGGCCAGGTGGCCTTCAAGCTCGTGGCGGGGCCGCTGCGCCGGCTGGCCGAGGAAGCCGCCAAGCCCGGGAACGAGAAGAAGCCTTATTTCCTGATCATTGACGAGATGAACCGCGCCAACCTGGCCAAGGTGTTCGGCGAGCTCTACTTCCTGCTGGAGTACCGCGATGACCGGATCTACTTGCAGTACAGCCCGAACGAGCCGTTTACGCTGCCGGACAACCTGTACATCATCGGCACCATGAATACCGCGGACCGGTCCATCGCGATGATGGATGCCGCCATCCGACGCCGGTTCGCGTTCATCGAGCTGCATCCGCAGACGGAGCCGGTGAAGGGGTCGCTGCTGCGGTTCCTGCAGGCGCGGGGCCTGGACACAACGCCGGCGCTGCTTCTTGATGCGCTCAACGCCGCCATCGACGAGTGGGACCGGGACCTGATGATCGGCCCGTCGTACTTCATGAAGACGGCAGCCCAGACGCCGACTGGGCTGCGCCGGATCTGGAAATACGAACTGATGCCGCTGCTGGAAGAGCACTACCACGGCCAGCTGACCCGGGCGCAGCTGGAGGAGCGGTTCGGGCTGGAGCAGCTGCTGGGACGCCTTGTTACCAGCTAAGCCAACCCACACTCCCGCGCACGGCGGCGCGGCTCACGGGGGCCCTGTGCATGGTGGCGCAGCGTTGGGCGGCGCCGCGTTGAGTGGCGCGGTGCGCGGCGGAGCAGGGCAGCGCGGCCGCGGCCCCGCAGCGCGCCACCTGGTCCTCGACGAGCTGTCCAAAGGCACCGTGGAACGCCTTGATGCGGCCAGCGCGGCCTTCGTGAACGCCAGTGGGCTGGCCAAGGCCTCCCCGATGGGCATGGGTTTGTACCGGATTGAGCCCGCGGGCAAGGTGGGGTCGGTGCGCACGGCCACCCTGCAGCTGGATGTGCGCCCCAAGGACCGGCTGGGACTGAGCCGGCTGCTCTTCCTCCTCGGCTACGCCGGCAACCAGGGCTTCCGGCCGGATTCCGTGGCCGCCTCCGAGGACCGCGAACTCTGGAGCGCGCTGGCGGAATCCCTCGCCCAACTGGCGGAGCGTGCCTTGGGACGAGGGGTGCTGCAGGGCTACCTGACCGTTGACGAGTCCCTCCGCACGGTCAAGGGCCGCATCCGGATTTCCGACCAGATCTCCCGGCGCCCCGGCATGCTGGTGCCGCTGGAAGTGTCCTATGACGAGTTCACCGAGGACATCGCCGAAAACCGGATCCTGCGCGCCGCGCTGGAACGGATGGGCCAGGTGCCGCGGGTCCGCCCCGAAGTGCTGAGCCGCCTGCGGCAGCTGAAGGGAAAGCTCGACGCCGTCACCCGCCTTCCAGCCGGCGCGCCCCTGCCGCCGTGGACCCCCAGCCGGATGAACGTCCGCTACCAGTCGGTGCTGCGCCTCGCTGAGCTGATCCTGAAGAATGCCTCCGCGGAGGCGGGGGAAGGGAAGCAGCAGACGGCGTCGTTTGTGGTGGACATGGCCCAGGTGTTCGAGGATTTTGTGGGCACGGCGCTACGCGAGGCCATGGCGGCGTATCCCGGGGAGATGCGGCTGCAGTACAACGCGCTCCTCAGCGAAGCTGTCCATGATGCCGACCGGCTGTCCGTTCGCCCGGACGCCGTGCACCTGCTGGGCGGACGCCCCGTGGTGGTCTACAACGCAAAGTACAAGGCCGCCACTGACCTGGGCGCATCCCTGACTGCCGACCACTACCAGATGCTCGCCCACTGCACCGCCCTGGGTGTGCCCACCGCATGGCTGATCTATGCGGGGGCGGGCGAGATGAAACTGCGGCGGATCCTGAACACTGACATCGACATTGTTGAGTTTCCGCTGGATCTGTCGCTGCCGCCGTCGGACATCCTGGCAGCGGTGGCGGACCTGGCGCGGCAGTCCTGGGGTGAAGTGGTCCGGGCTGCCCGCGCGGGACAACCAGCGGACGAACCTAGACCGGCACCCGGAACGTAAACGTGGTGCCCTGGCCCAGCTTGCTTTCCACCTGGATGGTTCCGCCGTGGGACTCCACGATGGCCTTGCTGATGGGCAGGCCCAGGCCCACGCCGGGAATGGCTGTCCGGCGGACGTTGCTGGTCCGGAAAAACTTGGCGAACACCTGGGCCTGGTCGTTGGCGCTCATGCCCATGCCCGTATCGCTGACCCGGCAGGCGAGGTGGCCGCCGTCGTGCTCCAACGACACCACCACATTGCCGCCGTCGGGCGAGTATTTGATCGCGTTGGAGACCAGATTGTCCAGCACCTGGGAGATGCGGGGGCCGTCCACGTGGGCCTCTAGCTTGGCTGGTGTTTCGGCTTTCAACGCCACGCGGGAGGCATTGGCCCGGGGCATCGCGGCGGACACGCTGGCGCGGACCAGTTCAGCGACGTCGACGGTGTGCGGGGTCACGATCAGTTGGCCGTTCCTGGTGGCGAGGAGGTCAGACACCAATGTGAGAAGGCGTTCCGAATTGCGCTTGATGATGTTCAGCGGTTCCAGTTGGTCGTTGCCGGGGTCGTCCTCCAGGAGAAGTTCCACGTAGCCCAGGATGGAGGTCAGGGGAGTCCTGAATTCATGGGACACGCTGGAGACGAATTCATCTTTGGCGGCCAGGGCGTCCACCAGGTCGGTCACATCACTGAACACAATCACCGAGCCGGCGAACGTCCCGTCCGGGTCTGTCATGGCCCGGGCGCTTGTGGTGATGGCCCGCTGTTCCTTGCCTGCGCCCAGCCAGACCAGGTAATCCGTGAACGTCTCGCCCAGGACAGCCCTGCGCACGGGGCGGTCCTCCACCGGGACAGGGGTGGTACGGTCTGCGGCGAAGACCAGCAGCTGGGACTCGTTCGGATCGTCGATGTCCTTCGGGCGGGCCAGTTCGTGGTTGGCGCGCTGTTTCCGGTTCATCAGGATGTCGTGGCCGTCTGCGTCGACGGCGAGGACGCCCAAGTGCACGGTGTCAAGAACGGAGTTGAGCAAGGCTTCCTGCCGCCTTGTGCTGCGCAGGCTGGCTTGCAGCTGCCCGTCCTTCTCTTCCAGGATCCGCTGCTGCCGCATCATGCTCAGGGTCAGGACGCTGACTGATACTCCG
Organism: Pseudarthrobacter sp. Y6; assembly: GCF_050156205.1. Lineage (NCBI taxonomy): Bacteria > Bacillati > Actinomycetota > Actinomycetes > Micrococcales > Micrococcaceae > Pseudarthrobacter > Pseudarthrobacter sp. Y6. The sequence goes on from NZ_CP189574.1 coordinate 1,071,954, forward strand.
ATTCCGAGCATCATGACGGGGACGAGCAGGGACTTGGCCAGGCTGGGGCCAGACACGTCTCCGCGAATCAGCAGAGGAACCCAGATGATGGCCAGCGGCCCGAAGAAGGAGACCCACAGCGAGGCTCGGGGGTAATAGCCTGAGGCGCACAACCAGATGACGGGGAAAACCGCCAACAGTCTAATTCCGGTGAGACTCGCCTGTCCGCCCTCCTGGCCGAAGGCGATGGAGGCGAAGTCCAGGAGCGGGATGACCAGGAAGCTGGTGTAGGGCAGGCGGTCCCATGGCACCAGGTAACACAATGCCATGATGGCCAGCTGGGAAACGAGGAAGGCCACAAAAAGCGGGTTGTCCATGGTCCCCGGGAAGAACGCCCACATGAGGAACGCCGTAAGGAGGGCAGTGACGAACAGCGGCGTCTGGCTGAGGACAACCCTGTCCGTCAGCCGGTATTCATGGAAGGGCCGCCGGAAAAACCTGAGGCGACTCGTGGCCCACGTTACGGGTTCACTCATGAAAGGCGGCCTGAAGTGGGAGGATAGGGGAATGCATACCAGCAGGATATCGGCAGCGGGCTATACTTCTGACGTTGTCAAGCTGGCTGAGGGGGCTGAGGGGCTGGTATGAGTGAAGCACGAGTGGGTCTGGTCATCGAGGATGATCAGGATATCCGGGAGTTGGTACGCACTGTCCTGACGCAGGCGGGTTTTGACGTCACCGTGGCGGGCAGCGGCTCCGAAGGGGTTAAAGCTGCCAGAACCTTGAATCCTGACGTCATAACGCTTGATTTGGGGCTGCCGGATATCGACGGGTTCGAGGTCTCCCGCCAGATCCGCGAGTTCTCGGATGCCTATATCGTGATGCTCACCGCTCGGGCTGAAGAACTTGATACTTTGATCGGTCTCGAGTCCGGTGCTGACGACTACCTCACCAAGCCCTTCCGCCCCCGCGAACTCCGCGCGCGGATTGCGGCGATGATGCGCCGTCCCCGGTCGCTTCCGGACGCGGGGGAGAGCCCTCCCGTTTCTGATCGCCCGGCGGACGCTGTTACTGGCAGTGGAAACGGTCATTACAGCCACAATGGATTGGATCTGAGTTACGCCTCACGGTCGGTCAGTGTGGACGGCCAGGAGCTGAATCTGACCCGGACCGAGTTCGAACTCCTGTATGCCCTGCTCGAGGCGGGACGGACTGTCCGGACCAAATCGGATTTGGTGCGTCGGCTCCGGGACGAGGATTACGACGTCGGAAGTTACATCAGCGAAGCGGATGAACGGTCGGTGGAGGTGCACATGGGCAACCTCCGGAAGAAGCTTGGTGATTCGCCGCAGCAACCCCGCTGGCTGCAGACGGTCCGAGGTGTGGGTTACCGGTTGGCGCCTGGCGGGCGCTGAGCCTGGAGCCTGTGCAGGGTCTGGCGGCTGCACTGGTTGATCGGCCGGAGGTAGTTGACGGCCAGCCGCGGCAGTGCCACGGACGGCTCTGCACACGGTGACTCTTCCCGGATGGAACGTTCAAGGTCCATGGCCAGCCCCGCCAGCCGTTCGGCGCCCACCATCTGGCTCGATGTCTTGAGGCTCAGGATCGCATCCACGGCCCCGTCCAGGTCTCCGGTGGTCAGGGCGAGCCGCAGCTTGCCGATCCGCGACGGCAGGCAGTCGATGAAATTTCCCACGAAAACGCTGCAGTAGCCCTCGTCCTCGTCGAGTTCTACCCGCAGCCGGTCAAGGACGGAAGGATCTACCAAGGGGCGCCCTGCGTCATCGGTTGGAGCCATTTCCGTCCCTTCCGCTCGCGTCTGCCGCCCTGATAGGTTGCGGTGACTTGGGTTTCTGTCCACTTTCAGCGTAAATCTGTTCCCTTGAGATGCCGCCGTTCGGGACAAGGACTGCGGGATTCCTGAGGAGACTGCGGGTTTTTCATAGGAGTTCATCTTTGCGGGCGCCGATCAATTCGGGAGGGGGCAAAGGCTCAAGATTGACTCAAGTTCTGGCTGGCGTTTCCTGCCGCGTGTTACCGGGCGTCTGCTTGCCGCGTGTTACCGGGCGCCTGTTTGCCGCGTGTTACCGGGCGCCTGTTTGCCGCGTGTTACCGGGCGTCTGCTTGCCGGGCGCCGAGGAACTCCACCAGGTGGGCTTCGAGGGCGGAGCCGTCCTTCAACTCGCACTCCCACACGGTGAGCACCTCCCAGCCGGCGTCCATCAACTGTTGGCGCTGGTCGGCGTCGCGGTTTTTGGTGCGGGTGCGCTTGGCCTCCCAGAAGGCGGCGTTCGCTTTGGGGGCGTGCTGGCCTACCCGGCAGTTGTGGAAGTGCCAGAAGCAGCCGTTGATGAAGATGACCTTCCGCCGGCCTGCGAATACCATGTCCGGGCGGCCTGGCAGGCGGCTGTTGCCTGCCCTGCCGTGCAGGCGGTAGCGGTAGCCCTTGGCGTGGAGGAGGCGGCGCACCAGCAGTTCCGGCTTGGTGTTCTTGCCCCTGATGCGGGACATGTTCCAGCTGCGCTGCTCGGGAGTGAGCCTGTCCGCCATGATTCCAGTCCAGGAGCTCCTAGATTTCGCGCTCCGGCTGGTCGCCCAGCTCGAAATGGCGGCCGCTGACGGCCGTGGGCACGATCTCCACGTAGAAATCCTTCAGCGTCGGCACCCAGGATTTCAGGCCCAGCTCTTCGACGGCGGCGAGCTCCGTTGAGTTGGTCAGGACGCGCGCCGTTCCCCGGAGCACTACCGACCAGGCCTCATCTGAGAGGATGCCGTCCGTTTCAAGCAGCACCCTGGAGTTGATGGTCAGCTGGGCCAGCTTGTTGCCCGGCGCGGTGCGGAGGTAGATCTTCCGGTCCGACGAGAGGTAGTTGACGGGAAAAATGTCCGGTTCGCCGGCCACAGAGACCACGAGCCTGCCGTGCCTTGTGGCTTCCAGGAGTTTCCAGGACTGCTCGTCGTCGAGCTCGAGAACGGGGTTGCCATCTGCGTGGGTAAACATCATGAAGCCCATCCTTCTACAACCGGTAGAAGAATTCTAGGGGTGTGGGTGGGAAATCCCTGCCCAGGGGTATGTAAGGGGCGATTGTTCGTGTGACTTTCTATTGGTCCCTGGCGGTGGTAGAACCGATGGCGGGTGGCTGTGGATAACTTTCATCGCTCAAATGTGTACTGGGCTACCCTTAAGATCATTGTTCGGAGCGAAGCGTCTTGAAACTATCGGGGGATTAGCTGCCCATGACATCGCACACCACTTCCACAACGCCGCGTTCACGCATGCACCTTGTTGCTGCTGTTGCCGCGTCTGCTTTACTCTTGACCGGTTGCAACGCGGGTGGCGACCCTGGGGGCACCTCGTCCGCGTCTCCGACTTCGACGGCAAGCCCGAGCGGTATACCAACCCCGACGGCGACTCCTGCTTATGTGCCCGCTTCGGCTACCGGCCGCGCGCAGAACGTGCCGGTGCCCGTGCTTCCTGAGGTCGCCAAGACGGAGACGAAGGAGGGGCTTGAGGCGTTCGCGGCGTACTGGTTTGAGCAGCTCAATTATGCCTATCAGACCGGAGACATCGCAGGAATCCAGGCGGTCACATCCCCGGCTTGCCAATTTTGTTCGAACATAGCGGGCTCGCTGACCACCAATTATCAGGGCGGGCGCTGGCTTGCAGGTGGCAAGATCGTCATTCCGTCGTCAGCGACAACTTTTGAGCGCGGGTCTGACGGGACCTACCAGGTCATCCTTCAGGTGCAGCAGTCGACCATAAGCTACTACGATCCCAGCGGGACGGAATTTAGAACGCCCACTGAGCCTTCCGACGGTGGAAACGTCCTGCTGGTTGGTTTCCAGGACGCTGCGTGGCGCGTTACCGGTCTCCATCCCCTCCGCTAATGAATATGAGCTGGGTCTTTCAGCGACTGTCTACAGTGATGCTCGTAGTCGGGCTAGGTATCGCCATTCCGTCCCCCAGTCCGACCCCAACGGGGACCGGTGCAGACTCCGGTTTTCATAATTCCGGTGTCGGCGTGATTGTATATGTCGTCGATCCTTCGACCGGGAATATGAGGCCGGAAGAACCCGGGGATACCAAGAAGGATCCAAACGTCTACAAGTATGAGCTCCAGTGCCACCTCGGCGGAGGCGACTTTGACACGGTGTGCCTTGGACACCAGCTCGAGTGTGTCAACGGGCCCGAAGGCGTAGACGGAATTCCGGTTATATGGCTAAAGGCGCCGAGTGGTGTTGCTAACCCCGCCTGGTCCCACCACTCCGGACCTACTTGCCTCTACGACGCCAGTCCCGAGGATCTGCTGGCTCGCATTGCCGCCCAGATCCAGACGCAGTTCGAGAGTCTTCCGATCAACGCGGGAGCCGTCGTCGCGCAGCCCAGTCCCAACACGCTCCGCGGTGCCGAAACCAATTTCTACGCCGACGCGTCCGAGCAGCAGTTTGACGTGACGATGCTGGGGCAGAAGGTACACGTGGTCGCCACGCCGGTTCAATACACCTGGAACTATGGCGACGGAACCGTCTTCGGCCCACAGCCCTCAATGGGTGGGCCGCTGCCGCAGGACCGGTGGGGTGAGAAGACCCGAACGAGCCACGTCTATGCGGACACCGGCGACTTCCAAGTGGTCCTCACTACGACCTTTCAAGGCACGTATTCCGTGAACAACGGGCCGCCCTTGCCCATACCCGGCCAAGGCCAGTTCAGCGCTCTACCTCAGCCCATTAGCGTCTGGCGGTCCATCACCCGGAACTACGCCGACGACTGCAACCAGAACCCGCAGGGGCAAGGGTGCCCGGGCGTCGCATCGCCCCGATAGCAAGCATCCGACGACGCGTATGAGACGGCCGGCAACCGCGCCCGGAAACCAGCCAAGCCACCCCGCAAAGGGTGATCCACACCTCCATCGGAATACTTGCACGCGCCGCGCAGTTGGGCACAGCAGTACCAATTCACCTCGAAAGGAACTGCGCATGCTGTTTTCCCCCCTAACTCTTGGCGAGCTTGAACTGCCCAACCGCCTGGTGATGGCGCCACTGACCCGTCTCCGCTCAGGCGAAGACGGCGTTCCCGGGCCCGTGGTCGTGGAGCACTACCGGCAGCGCGCATCCTTGGGACTCATCGTCAGCGAAGGCACCTACCCAAGCCCCGCCGGACGCTCCTACCCGGGGCAGCCCGGTCTCGTCACCGCGGAGCAGGTTGCTGCCTGGAAGAAGGTCACCGACGCGGTGCACGCTGAAGGCGGCCGGATATTCGCCCAGATAATGCACGGCGGACGGGTTTCCCATGCGGACATCACCGGCGGCCATACCATCGTGGGTCCGAGTGCCGTCGCCATCGAGGGTGAGGTCCGCACCCCGTCCGGCAAGCAGCCGTACCCCGTCCCGCACGCACTGACCATCGGCGAGCTGCCCGTAGTGATGCAGGAAATCGTCACCGCCTCGCTCAATGCCATCGAAGCGGGATTCGACGGCGTGGAGCTGCACTCGGCCAACGGCTACCTTCTCCACGAATTCCTGGCCCCGAACTCCAATGTTCGCAACGATAGCTACGGTGGTTCGCCGGAAAACCGGGCCCGCTTTGTGATCGAAACGGTCAACGCCGTGGTGGCCGCGGTTGGTTCGAGCCGCGTGGGCATTCGCATTTCGCCGGAGCACAGCGTCCAGGGCATCGCCGAAGTGGATGCGGCCGATGTCCGCGCCACCTACGAGGTGCTGGTGGACAGCATTGCACCGCTCAACCTTGCCTACGTCAGCATCCTGCACCACGAGCCCACCGGTGAGCTGGTCCAGGATCTCCGGGCGCGCTTCAATGGCACGTTCCTGGTGAACTCCGGCTTCGGCACCATCACCACGCTGGAGGAAGCAACCGCGTTGGTGGCCGACGGCCATGCAGACGCGGTGGTGGTGGGACGCCCCGCCATTGCCAACCCGGACCTCGCGCGGCGCTGGAAGGAAAGCCTTCCCCTCAACGAACCGGACCCGTCCACGTTCTACGCAGATGGTGCCATAGGCTACACGGATTACCCCGCGTACTCGGCTTAGCGGTCAATCCTCGCCCTGGCGGAAGATTAACGACGACGGCGGCACCCGGCTTGGGTGCCGCCGTCGTTGGCTGCTCGGTGTGCTGTCCCGGCAGCGCGCGCCAATAGGCCATCCGACGGCTGTTTTGGCTCATTTCAACGTTGGCCCGCCCAGGTTCAAATGAGCTGAGCGGTAGATGAAATAATACTCCAGTGACTGGATTATCGCTAGCAAACCTAGAGAAATGCCTCCCGGCCCGTTCCTTCGCGCATCACCAGCTTGTCGTCCTGAATGGAGACGAGCAGGCTTTTGGGCTTTCCGCTGACTTTGGTAATGGCTTTCAGGCCCCGGTTGGTGACTTCCACGCCCACTTGCGCCCCTTTCGCGGGCAGCTCCACGGACGCTTCGTAGGCTTCTCCCAGCAGCGGGTTGGTGGACACCCCCATATCGCGGCGGACCTCCTTGCCGTTGACCTTAACGGTGATGTTGGCCTCGTCGAATCCTTCCTGAAAGACGATGAGCAGTTCCCGCATGGTGGCCTCTTCCTCGAAATGATTGCCTGTGACGGCATATCAACTACAGCACTTCACGGCCCGGAGCGGAATACCCCGGCCAGCTGCCCGGCAGTGCGTCGCTGGAGACCATCAGGCCCGTAGGGCAAAATGTTCAGGTGACCCAACTCCCGCACGACCCGTCCGCCCCCACGTCTGCCCCAACTCCGGACAGTGATATCCACGCGCAGATCGCCGCCGAGCTTGGCGTGAAGACCTGGCAGGTCAAGGCTGCAGTGGACCTGCTCGACGGCGGGTCAACCGTTCCGTTCATCGCCCGGTACCGCAAGGAAGCCACGGGGACGCTGGATGACACGCAGCTGCGCGAGCTCGACGAGCGCCTGCGCTACCTCCGCGAACTCGAGGACCGCCGTCGTACCGTCCTCGAAGCGATTGCTGCGCAGGGGCAGCTGACCCCCGACCTGCAGGCAGCGATCCTTGCCGCGGATACGAAGTCCCGGTTGGAGGACATCTACCTTCCGTTCAAGTCCAAGCGCCGCACCAAGGCCCAGATTGCCCGTGAAGCCGGGTTGGAGCCGCTCGCCGATGCGCTGCTGAAGCGGCCCGACCTGGATCCGGAACGCGAAGCTGCCAAGTATCTGAACGCCGAACACTCCGTTGATGACGCGGCCGCCGCGCTCGCCGGCGCCCGTTCGATCCTGGTCGAGCGGGTTGCGCAGGATCCGGACCTCGCTGCAAACCTGCGCGAGCGGCTGTGGACGCAGGGGCGGATGGTGTCGCGGGTCAAGAAGGGCAAGGAGGCCGACGGGCAGAAGTTCGCCGATTACTTTGAGTTCGCTCAGGCGCCCACCGGGATGCCCTCGCACCGCGTGCTTGCGCTGTTGCGCGGTGAGAAGGACGGCGTCCTGGAGCTGGATCTCGCCGAGGCGGATCCGAACGACGACGACGCCCTAACCGCCGCGCGGTCCCGTTACGAATCCGCCGTGGCCAGGTGCCTCGGAGTCGCCGACCGCGGCCGGCCTGCCGACGCGTGGCTGATCCAGACCGCGCAGCTTGCCTGGCGCTCGCGGGTGCTGGCCCGACTGACCGCCGACCTCCGGGGACGGTTGTTTACCGCCGCTGAGGATGAGGCTGTTCGAGTGTTCGCGGCCAACCTCCGCGACGTCCTCATGGCCGCACCCGCCGGAAACCGCGCCACTCTTGGGCTGGACCCGGGACTGCGGACCGGCGTGAAAGTGGCCGTCGTAGATGGTACTGGCAAGGTGGTGGCCACCGACACCGTGTACCCGCACGCGCCTGCCCGGAAGTGGGACGAGGCCCTCGCCACCTTGGTCCGGCTCGCCCGGAAACACAACGTGGAGCTTGTGGCCATCGGCAACGGCACAGCGTCCCGAGAGACGGACAAGCTTGCCGCTGAACTGATCAAGCTGCTGCCGGCCGCGGAGACGAAGCCGCAGAAACTGGTGGTTTCCGAGGCCGGAGCGTCGGTGTACTCCGCTTCGGCGCTGGCCTCGGCCGAGCTGCCGGGCATGGATGTTTCCCTGCGCGGAGCCGTCTCCATCGCGCGGCGGCTGCAGGACCCGCTGGCGGAACTGGTGAAGATCGATCCCAAGTCCATCGGCGTGGGGCAGTACCAGCACGACGTCACGGCCTCGAAGCTGGACCGCAGCCTGGATGCGGTGGTTGAGGACTGCGTGAACGCGGTGGGCGTTGACGTGAACACAGCGTCGCCCGCGCTGCTGAGCCGTGTGGCCGGCGTCGGACCTTTGCTGAGCGAGAACATTGTGGCGTACCGGAACGAACACGGGCCGTTTGCCAAGCGCAGCGAACTGAAGAAGGTGCCCCGCTTGGGTGCGAAGGCGTTTGAGCAGTGTGCTGGCTTCCTGCGGATCACCGAGGGAGCAGAACCGCTGGACGCATCGAGCGTGCACCCCGAGGCGTATCCGATTGCCCGGAAAATCCTGGTGGCCGCGGGCTCGGCGCCCGCGTCGTCCCTTGATCCCCGAGCCTTCGTTGACGGCACCTTTGGACTGCCCACGGTCCAGGACATCCTGGCGGAGTTGGACAAACCCGGCCGCGACCCACGACCCGCCTTTGCCGCGGCGACGTTCTCCGAAGGCATCGAGAAGATCTCCGACCTCAAGCCCGGCATGGTGCTCGAGGGGACGGTCACCAATGTGGCCGCGTTTGGCGCATTTGTGGACGTTGGAGTTCACCAGGACGGGCTGGTTCACGTGTCTGCGCTGGCCAACCGCTTTGTCTCCGATCCCCGCGAGGTGGTGAAGTCCGGGCAGGTTGTCCGCGTGAAAGTGCTGGAGGCCGATCCGGAGCGGAAGCGGATTTCACTCACGCTAAGGCTCGACGACGAACCGTCGTCTTCCGGTGGGCGGACCCAAGGCGCGCGTTCGGAGGGCACACGTTCGGAGGCTGGGCGACCGGAAGGGGGCCGCCCTGAAAGCGGTCGTCCAACTGGGGGACGCCCGGCAGGGGGACGCCCGGCTGGGGGCCGCCCGGCAAATCCGCGGCGAGACTCCAGTGGGCGCGACTCGGACGGGCAGCGCGGATCCGGTGCGCCGAGCCAGGGGAAGAACGTATCGTCTTCGAAGCCTGATCCGAAGTCTTCCAGCCAGCAGGCGCAGGCGCCGAATCCGGCGCCTGCAAACACCGCTATGGCCGAGGCGCTGCGTAGAGCTGGCCTCGGCAAGTAGCTACGTGCTCAGCGGAGGCTGCGTGGAGGAACTCCTCCAGTCAGACGGCCGCCTTGGCCTCCGAACCCAGAAGTAGTGCCCAGTGCGGGAACGCGACTTCTGGCGCGGCCTGTCTGGGAGATCGTCGTCAGACAGCGGCAGTGCAGCAGCGGATCTTCGGGCATTGCGAGGTCACGATCCAGCTCAAGGTGTTCGGACAGGACTCGGTCCGGGCATCGCTGGCTCCGGGTGTTCGGCCAGATTCTTGGCCATATGTTCGGCCATTGCTTGAAGGTGGTCTGGCCAGTGGGGTGGTTCCCAGTCCGGGTGTTCGCTGGCGTAGTGCCGTCCGGTGGGTGATCTCCAGCCGGGTGGTTCGTTTTTGGTGGCGGTGGTGGGTGTCCAGGCTGTGGTGTGGCGGAGTCTGTGGTGTTTGGGGCAGGGATGGCCGAGATTGTTGATACCGGTGGTGCCGCCGTGGGCCCAGGCGAGGATGTGGTCGGCTTCGTTGTCGAGGGAGTGGTTGCTGCAGCCGGGGAACGGGCATTTCCCGTCGCGTAGCCTGAGCCATTGGCGTTGGGCTTTCGTGAGCCGGTAGCTGGTCCGGCCGATCTCGAGCGGAGCCCCGTCGCGGGGGTCGATCAGGACCCGGTGGAAGGACTCGGCGCCGTCTGCGACGAGACGTCGGGCCATGGACGGCGGGATCGGCCCGTACCCATCCAGCATGGCCGGCTCGTCCGTGAGGCCCAGCAGCGACATGACCGGGACCGTGACGAGGACCTGCGCCCGCGGCGACGGAACACCTTCACCCGCTGCCATGCCGGTTTCGCCGATGCCGCCGGTCACACCCGCCACCCCATCGGTTCCGCCGCCGGCGATGTTGCTGCCGAGCAGCCACATGGCGGCGATGTCGGCGCGGATCTGGCTGAGGGTCCGGTCCTCATGAGGCCCTTGGAGGGCGCGTGCTGCGGTGGTGGTCCGGTCCCAGATCCCCGCCGCCTGATCAGCGGGAAGGTAGGCGGAGAGCCAAGCCATGCCGTCCCGGTCCGGGGCATACTCCACCCGTCGATCCTGGACACCGCGTGCGTGGCGTTTTTCGATGCTCACCGGGTGATGCCGTTCCCGCCACGTCCGGGCCTTGTGCCGGAACCGCCCGGGGATGAGCCCACCTGCAGGGCAACCCCTTGCATGGTTTGGGGCGTCGGGATCCAGGAAATGCGCCTCGAGAGCTTGGGCGCCGTCAGGGTCCAGGTTTACGGTTTCGTCGACCATGATCCGGGCGTGCTGCCACGAAATCGTCCCGTCCTGCAGCGCCGACAGCGTCAACGGCAGGGCCGTGGTCAGCACGTGCGCCTCGGCAAGCAGAGCACTGGCGGCGCGTTCGCTGACCGTCAGCACGCAGGCGACCTCCGCGACTACAGACATCTCCTGTCCAGTGTGGTCCTGCGGGGACTCGGCAGGGCCCGCAATGGTCTGGGCGGCGTCGGCATAGTCGGAGGCCGCCTGGACCTTCAGAGCCGCCATCTTCGCTTCCCCGAGGGAGAGGGCAGCCAGAGTCTGCAAGGCCATATCGGCCCGACGGCGCAGCGGATCAGGATCCCCGGAACCTGAGTCTTTAGCAGCGCCACGGATCGAAACAGCAAGCTCAGCGAAGGTCGCCGAAAGTGCCTCCGCCGTCTCAACAGCTGCTCTGCTATCCATACTCAAATCATCCCGGGAGGGTGTGACAATAACGGCGTGGATGAATGGCTATGTGAATAACTCTGAGACCAGGAGAACGCTCAAAGCCACGATCCGAGCCTCCAGCAGTCTCGCGGCAATTCAGGGCCGCAAGTGTCCCCTCGCGCGCAGCAGGGGCTTAGGTGTCCCTTCGCGCCAACATTGTGGAACCCAAACGTCCGTTCGCGCGCGGGGTCGTCGGGGGCAGGACCCCAAGTGTCCGTTCGCGCCCGGAGACTACGGGTGGCGGACTCCGGTGCGTGCCAGAACTGCCCGGTAACCTTCCCGGAACGTCGGGTAGGTGAACTCGAGCCCGGTCCCGCGGAGCAGCGCATTGTTGCAGCGTTTGTTTCCGCCGCGGGCCTCGCCGGCCGGACCGGCCGGTGGTTCGGGATAGCCCATTTCGGCGGCCAGGAACCGCAGTACGTCCCCAAGATCAGCGGGAGAGTTGTCCACACAGACATATACCGGCTCAGGCATAGCTTCCATAGTGGCCAGGTGGACGATCGCCGCAGCGGCGTCGTCCCGGTGGATCCGGTTGGTAAAGCGGGGCTCGTCGGGAAGCACCGCAGTCCCGCTACGGACCTGGTCGATCAGCCTGGTTCGGCCCGGACCGTAGATCCCGCCCAGCCGCAACACAACAGGCGAAGTACCAGTGCCGCGCAACCGCGAAACCAGGAGTTCCTCCGCCTCGAGGAGGATACGTCCCGAGAAACCGCCAGGTGCCGCCGTCGTACTCTCATCAACCCAGCCACCGCCGGCGTCCCCGTAGACAGCGGTGGAGGACACAAAAAGCACCCGCCGCGGCGTCACGCCGTCGCGCTCCAGGGCGTCCAGGACGTGCGTCAGCCCGTCCACATAGGCGGCATGGTAGGCCGCTTCTGTGGGTGAGTCAGCCGCAACGGCCACGACGACGGCGGTGGTGTCCGCAGGGACGGCGGGCAGGTCCGTGGAGCCCAGGTCCGCCGCCACACCTTCAATCGCAGAGGGCAGTTTCTCGGGTGAACGGCGCCAGCCCACCACCCGATGCGCTGCCGCGGCGAAGCGCAGGCCCGCTTCGGTGCCAAGATCGCCGCAGCCGGCCAGGAGGATGGTCACGGACTCAGGGAGCGGGGACCGGGAAGAACACCCGGGGGTCCTGCAGGAGGGCCGGGTAATCGAACGCGGACCGGTCGATCACCTCGGTGACGCTGAAGGTGCGGCCGAACCGGCCGTCGTCGAGCGTGATGGGACGGCCCAGGACGTGCCCGACAGCGAACTTGTTGCCGTCCTCAAACGAAACCGCGACGGTGGTCTTGCCGGGGAGGGTGGCGAATGCTTCCTCCTGCGCCTGGCGCTTCCGGGTGGGCTTCTTCACGAGCTGCTTGGGCGGCAGCTTGCGCGGCTGCTTGGACGGGCGGCGGGAGCCGTCGTCGACGTAAACCGGGGAGTAGCCGTCTTCAGGAGCGCCGGGTGCAACAGCACCGCCGCGGCGGATCGGCGGCAGCGCCACGGTATCCAGCGTTTGCGGATCGATTTCGGCGTGCGGGTCGCGGAGGATCCAGAGGATATCGCCCTCGGGTTCTGCCGGATAGAACTCGTGCTTGGGCTCAGGCCAAATGAAGTCCAGGTCCAAGTCGGCGTCCGGGAACACTGTCTTGTAGAACTTTGGTTCCTTGCGGAGCAGCTTCGCGCGGTGGCTCAGGTGGAAATCAGGGTTTCCGAGCCACTCCGGCAGCGGGATCTTGGCCGCGTAATCCGGGTGTGCTGCCTGGGGCGCAAACTCAGTGATGTTGGCGCGCGTGTTGTCTGCATGGCCGCGGGTGGTCCATTCGTCCACCATCGCCAGGCCGTACATGGTGAGCGCCGGAACGTGGCCCATCCACATGCGGACGGCGGGGTGGTCCAGCCAGCCGTACTCGGGAATCACCAGAGCCCGGAGGGTCTGCAGCGCCTCGACACGCTGCTTGCCAAGCCTGGCGGTGTCCAGTGCTGCGGCGCTCTGCCGGAAATCGGGATACGGAAGGAAGGTTTGCATCCCTTCAGTCTGACGGCATGCGGCGGATGTGCCAATTGCAGTGCCCGGCGCCACACGCCCGGGATCCGGTGGCAGCGCCCCTCACGCGCGGCGTCGCCGCGGAATAGTTCACATAGTGGACCGATACATACAGCGGGTGCCGCTAACCACTAAGATCACCGAAACGCCCCACCGTCCTGGAAGCCCCCTTATGACAATTTCTCCTGTTGTGACCACCGGTTCAACGCAGCTCTTTGTGCCCAAGTTCGGGCAGATGCTTGATCCGGAGGCCAAGGGCATTCTGGTCCTTGATGAATTTACCCTTGACCCGGCCGCGGCGCGGACCGAGCAGCACGGTTTTCGTGCCGCTATGGCCTCCGTGGCCCTGACCCTTCGCCGGATCGTCGCGCTGCGGATCGTGATCGCGCTCGTGGCCATCGGCAACCTGCCCCTGTTCCTGATGTCCAGCGGCTGGTGGATCTACGCCGTTTCCCTCGCGTTGGTGATTGGTGTGCACCTTGCCGTCTCCTGGCTCAACAAGCACGAGCCCAAAGTGCGCCAGCGCCAGATGCTGGAACTTCACCTGCACCGCGAACGGAGCGCCAACTACCGCAAGGTCCGTGACGCCGTGAAGTTCATGATCGACACCCCCAGCCGCATGAACGAGCACCTCTACCTTGAACTGCTGGCGGCCAAGCGTGTGGCACTGAACCTCGCCCATGGCACGGTGGCCCTGCTGGACACCACCGACGACGCCGCGTGGAAGGTTCGCATCATCCGCGAGATTCCGGCAGTGGCCAAGGCGGCAGCCTAAGCCAGCAGGATCGCGGACTGGCAGGCAGGAAGATCAGGCGCCTGCCGGCCAGTCAGAACACAACAACGGACGACGCCGGAGCTCCCCAGTGAGGGGCGCTCCGGCGTCGCTGTTTCCCGGGGTTGTTGCTGCCGGGTTTTGTTGTTTCCGCGGGCCGTCATTCTTGGGGAAAGGGGAGGTTCCCGCGGAAAGTTTTTTGAAGCCTAGGCGGGAAGCTGGAGGACCTGCCCGGAGAACACAAGGTCCGGGTTGGCAATGGTGTCCAGGTTGGCGTCCGCCAGGCTCTGCCAGCCGCCCTCAATGCCAAGCTTGTCGGCGACCGTGCTCAGGGTGTCGCCGGGCTCAAGTGTGTAGGTCTCGCCACTCAACTCCACGGGCGCCGCGTGCTGCGGAGCCGTCACGGCCTCGGCCGCAGCCGGCGCGGCTGGTGCGGCTGGTGCCTGCTCCACCGGCGCCTGCGCCGGCGCACTCTCCACCGGCGCCTGGACGGGCGCACTCTGGACTGGCGCGCTCTGGGGAGTCACCGCCGTCGCGCCCCCTCCACCGCTCAGGCCAAGCTCCGCGGCGCAGGACGGCCAGGCTCCCCAGCCCTGCGATGCCTGGATCTGTTCGGCCACGGTGATCTGCTGTTCGCGGCTGGCGTCGGCCGCGGCACCGGTGCCGCCGTAGGCAGCCCAGGTTGTGGCGCTGAACTGCAGGCCGCCCGAGTAGCCGTTGCCGGTATTTGTGGCCCAGTTTCCGCCGCTTTCACACTGCGCCAGTGAGTCCCAGGTTGCGCCGTCGGTGGCCGCGTTGGCTGCGGTGACGGAGAGTGTAAGGCCGGCCGCGGAAATGGCGGCGACGGCTACGCCACGGCGTGCGGCAGTACGAATGGTGGTGTTTTTCATGGGTGATGCTCCTGAAGGCCACCTGCGCTCGGTCCGTCCCCGGAGGTTATCGCGCCACTGCCCGCCCCTGACGATTAGAGGTCAATTTTCGGTGTCTGCCGGCCGGGCAGTTCTGGTGGAGGCAGCACCGGGCATTCATGTCGCCCGAAGAACGGGCTTGCATTTCACGCTAGGACATCGACGGCCCGTTATCAAACCGAGATGATTTCTGGTGGTCAGCTGGTGACCGGCTGGGGAAGCGCGGCGGCCAGGTAGGGCGCGGTGCGGCTGTCGGTGGAACTCGCGACGTCGGCGGCGGTTCCGGCAGCGACAATCCGGCCGCCTGCGTCCCCGCCCGAGGGGCCTAGGTCAATGACCCAGTCCGCCGCCGCCACAACGGCCATTTCGTGTTCCACCACCACCACGGTGTTGCCGCTGTCCACCAGGCCATGGAGCTGGGCCATCAGGAGTTCAACGTCGGAGGGGTGGAGCCCGGTGGTTGGCTCGTCCAGGAGGTAGAGGGTATGTCCCCACTGGGCACGCTGAAGCTCGGTGGCCAGCTTGATGCGCTGGGCCTCGCCGCCGGAAAGCTCCGTGGCGGGCTGGCCCAGCCGGAGGTAGCCCAGGCCCACATCCCCAAGGCTCTTCAGGCTGCGGGCCGCGGCCGGAATGTCGGCCAGGAACCCGGTGGCCGCGTCCACCGTCAGGCGCAGCACTTCCGCCACATTCTTGCCCCGGTACGTCACCTCCAAGGTCTCGGGGTTGTAGCGGGACCCGTCGCACTCAGGGCACGGCCCGTAGCTGCCCGGGAGGAAGAGCAGTTCAACCGCCACAAAGCCTTCGCCCTGGCAGGTCTCGCAGCGGCCTCCGGCCACGTTGAAGGAGAACCGCCCGGCGCCGAACCCGCGTGCCCTGGCCTGCCCCGTGGCCGCGAATTCCTTGCGCACCGCGTCGAACATGCCTGTGTAGGTGGCGAGGTTGGAGCGGGGGGTTCGCCCGATAGGTTTCTGGTCCACCGTGACCAGCCTGTCGATCCGTTCCGCGCCGCTGACCGGTCCCACAGACAACGCCGTGGCCGGGCCCGCGTCATCATCAGGTTCGGCCAGCTGCGGAGCCTGGTGATTCTTCAGCCCGGATCCCACAACTTCCCCGAGGACATGCGTCACCAGGGTGGACTTGCCGGAGCCGGACACCCCTGTGACTGCCGTCAGAACGCCCAACGGGAACCGCGCATCCAGGTCCTTGAGGTTGTGCCGGCTAATCCCCGCGAGCTCCAGCCATCCGTCGGGTTCCCGGGTCTGGCCTGCACGAGGCGCCGTGCCGCCGCCGCAGGACCCTCCGCCGCCGCAGGACTCGCCGCCGCAGGACCCTCCGCCGCCGCAGGACTCGCCGCCGCAGGACTCGCCGCCGCAGGACCCTCCGCCGCCGCGCGCCCCGCCGTCGTCGAACAGGAAGGGCCGGGTGACCGACGCCTCGATGGCCGCGAGCCCGGCAACCGGCCCGCTGTAGAGCACCTCGCCGCCGGCTTCTCCGGCGCGGGGACCCACGTCCACCAGCCAGTCGGCCCGGCGGACCACGTCCATATTGTGTTCCACCACGAACACCGAGTTGCCGGAGGCCTTGAGCTGGTCCAGTACCGCCAGGAGCGGTTCGGCGTCGGCCGGATGGAGACCGGCGGACGGTTCGTCGAGCACATAGATCACGCCGAACAGTCCCGACCTGAGCTGGGTGGCGATCCGGAGCCGCTGCATCTCGCCGGGGGAGAGGGTGGGGGTGGCGCGGCCCAGCGCCAAGTATCCGAGGCCCAGATCCAGGAGAACGGTGATGCGCTGCAGGAGGTCGGCGGTGATGGCCAATGCCACCTCGTTTTCCTCGCCGGAGGACTGCCGGCGTGACGCGGTTCCGGCTTCCTTGAGCCCGGCGGTGGGGCGGATGATTTCGGCCAGCTCAACCATCGGTGCGGCGTTGAGGTCGGCGATGTTGCGGCCGGCGAACGACACCGCGAGGGCTTCCGGCCTGAGTCCGGTGCCGCTGCAGCGCGGACAGGGGCCGGACTCCATAAACGCCAGGACACGCTCGCGCATGGCGGCGCTCTGGGAATCCGCGAGCGTGTGCAGGACGTAGCTTTTGGCGCTCCAGAAGCGGCCCTTGTACGGCTTGGCCACCCGGTCCCGCTCGGGCGTCACTTCCACGACGGGCTGTTCGTCCGTGAACAGGATCCAGTCGCGCTGCTTCCTGGGCAGCTTCCGCCAGGGCACGTCCACGTCGTAGCCCAGATGGCTGAGGATGTCGCGGAGGTTCTTGCCCTGCCAGGCGCCGGGCCACGCCGCGATGGCACCTTCCCGGATGGTCAACGCGGGGTCCGGGACCAGGGATTCCTCGCTGACGGTGTGCGCGACCCCCAGCCCGTGGCATTCAGGGCAGGCGCCGGCGGCCGTATTCGGCGAAAACGCGTCAGAATCCAGCTGATCGGCGCCGACCGGGTAGGTGCCCGCCCGCGAAAACAGCATGCGGAGCGAATTGGAGAGCGTGGTCACCGTGCCCACGGTGGAGCGGCTGCTGGGTGCGCCGCGGCGCTGCTGAAGGGCGACGGCGGGAGGCAACCCGGAGATCATCTCCACCTTGGGATTATGGCCCTGCTGGATGAGACGGCGTGCGTACGGGGCCACGGATTCGAAGTAACGGCGCTGGGCTTCGGCGTAGATGGTACCGAAAGCCAGTGACGACTTTCCCGAGCCGGAGACCCCTGTGAAAGCCACGATGGAGTCACGGGGCACATCCACGTCCACGTTCCGCAGGTTGTTCTCCCGCGCGCCCCGGACGCGGACAAAGCCGTCCGCCAGATGGCCGGGAGTGGGAAAGGAATGATCGTCAGCCTGCTTAGGGTTGCGCATTGAGCCGACTCTAGCCGCGAACCGGCCGGCGGGCGATATCCTGACCCGATGGACAACAACCGGGACACTGCCGCCGATCCGCTGCCACAGACGGAACTATCAGGTACGGAAGTGCCCGAGACGGAACTATCAGGTACGGAAGTGCCCGAGACGGAACTTCCAGGGACGGGACTTCCATGGACGGAACCTTCGGAGATGGATCTGCCCGAGACCGAAGCGGCGCAGCCCCTGCCCGTCGCGGAACTGCACCTGCACATTGAGGGCACGCTGCAGCCGGAGCTGATCCTCGAACTGGCCGAACGCAACGGCATCACTCTTCCCTACTCTGGCCTGGAGGAGCTCCGGGGACTGTACGAGTTCACGGACCTGCAGTCCTTCCTGGACCTCTACTACGCCAATATGGCGGTGCTGCAGACCGAGCAGGACTTCGCCGACATGACCCGCGCCTACTTGGCCCGGGCCGCCTCGGCGGGTGTCCGGCACGCGGAGATCATGATGGACCCGCAGGCCCACCTGTCCCGCGGCGTGAGCCTGGAAACCTGCGTCAACGGGGTGGCGTCGGCCCTGGCCACCTCCCAAGAGGACTTCGGCATTTCCACCCTGCTGATCGCCGCGTTCCTGCGGGACCTGTCCGAGGAATCCGCGCTGGAGGTCCTGGAGGGGCTGCTGGCCATGAACGCTCCCATTGCGGCTATCGGCCTGGATTCGGCCGAGGTGGGCAACCCGCCGGCCAAGTTTGAGCGGCTGTTCGCCAAAGCCCGCGAAGCGGGCCTGCGGCTGACCGCGCACGCAGGCGAGGAAGGGCCGGCGTCGTACATTATCGAAGCACTGGACATCCTCGGAGTGGAGCGGATTGACCACGGCATCCGCTGCATGGAGGACCCGGAGCTCGTGGAGCGGCTGGTGGCGGACCGGATTCCGCTGACTGTCTGCCCGCTCTCGAATGTCCGGCTGCGGGCCGTGGATACCCTGGCGGACCATCCGTTGCCGGCCATGCTCGCCGCCGGGCTCAACGTCTCCGTGAACTCGGATGATCCGGCCTACTTCGGTGGGTACGTGGACGACAACTTTTCCCAACTGAAGGCCGCTTTTGACCTTTCAGACTTCGACAGGGCACGGCTCGCGGCCAATTCCATCCATTCGTCGTTCGCCTCCCAGGAGCGCAAAGCCGAACTCCTGGACGAGCTGAACGGCTTGTAGCTCTGCGCGGCCGTGCTCGCTACACTGGTGCCCCGAGCGCGGCCGGGAAGAGCCTGGCGACACCCAGGATCAGCGCTCCAGGGTTGAGTAAACAGCCCCCTAGCCGAGACTCCTGCCTCACTTCTGCCGTAATCCGCGTCATAGTCGGTCATGACACGCAGAGTTAACCATTTCAAGTCGCGCGATTAACACGCTGTTGGCAGGATGCCTAGTGACAGATCGCATTATGCAAGGGGAATCATGGCCAAGTCCATCGCAGATAACACCGACCTCCGACTCAAGACAGTGCTGCACGTCCTGACCGAAGGCGTATGGTCCGGCGGTTCACTCAATGCCGGCGAGGTTTTGGCGGAAGCCACCGAGCGCGTGCCGTTCAGTGATCACGAGGCGGCGCTGCTCAGTGGCGGCATTCCACGTGGGCACAAGACGCTCACGTCCGCCACGGCGAAGCTGGTCAAGGCCGGCTGGCTGGTCAAGGGCCGTTCCGGCTGGACCATCACCGAGGACGGCATGCGCGCCACGGTGGCCTTCCCCGATGCGGATTCCTTCGCCACAGCCCTCGACGCCGGCACTCCGGTTCCTGCCGACGTTGCCATTCCGCCGGCACCGGCACCGGCACCGGCAGCGGCACCGACACCGGCAGTCAAGACGGCTCCCGCCAAGAAGGCGCCAGCGAAGCGGACTCCCGCTAAGAAGGCCGCCGACGCCGTCGGGAAGGCAGCCAAGGCCATCGAAGACGCCGGGGAGCCCGTGGTCAAGGCCGTCCGCTCGCGCAAGGCAGCGCCAAAAGCAGCGACTAAGGCAAAGGCAGAAGCACCTGCTGTGGAGACTTTCCCGCAGCCTGGGGCCGTGGCGGTTGCCGGGGACTTCAACACCATCCTGGGCGCGCCGGAGAACTGGGCCCCGCAGTACGACGAGGCCCAGCTGACGCTCGATGCCCTGGACCAGCTGTGGAAGATCAGCGCCGACCTGCCCGCCGGCTCTTACACCTTCAAGATCGCCCTGAACCGCTCGTGGGACGAGAACTACGGCGCGTTCGGCACGTTCGATGGCCCCAACCACGAACTGCACCACGTCGGTGGCACGGTCACCATCCGGTACGACCACCGCACGCGGGACATCACCATCAACTGACCGGGCCCGTCCCACCAGTTCCGTTCCCAGCTGCGTTCCAGGCCCCACCGCCCCGCCTAACCCGCGGAGTTTTCGTCCAGATAACGGCCGATGGGTGCGGTTTTGGGATCAGTATCTGGACAAAAACTCCGGAGTGAAGCAGTGTGGAAACCGGTCGTCCTGACCGGTTTCCACAGCACTGTTTCCCACAAAGGAGATGCAAAAGTGACCCTACCTTCAGGCCTTACATCAGGCGTCTGGACACTGGACATGTCGCACAGTGAGATCGGCTTCACTGTCCGGCACGCGGGCATCAGCAAGGTCCGCGGACGTTTCACTGACGCCTCGGCCGAAGCCCGCGTTGGCGCCTCCCTTGCCGACGCTTCGCTTCACGCCACGGTCAAAACTGCCAGCTTCGATTCCGGCGACGCCAACCGCGACGGACATGTGAAGGGGGCGGACTTCTTCGATGTGGAGGAATACCCCGAGATGACGTTCCGCGCCACGTCGGTGGAGGGCGACGGCGAGGATTACACGCTCATGGGCGATCTCACCATCCGCGGAATCACCAAGCCGGTGGAGCTCGAGGTCGAATTCACCGGCGTAGCCGTGGACCCGTTTGGTGCCACCCGCGCAGGATTCTCCGCGGAGTGCGATATCAGCCGCAAGGAGTTCGGCCTGACCTGGAATGCTGCCCTGGAAGCCGGCGGGCTGCTGGTGAGCGACAAGGTGAAGATCAACGTCGAAGCTGCGCTGGTTAAGCAGTCCTGACTGCCATGGGTTTTTCCGGGCGCCTGGATGGCTCCGGCCGCGATAACGGCGATATCCGGCTCTCTGTCCGCGTCTTTGGCGTGGTGCAGGGGGTCGGATTTCGTTTTTGGACGATGGGCAAGGCCGACGAACTGGCGCTCAAGGGCGTGGTGAGGAACCTCGACGACGGCTCGGTGTCCATCGTGGCCGAAGGGCCGGAGCAGCAGGTCCAAAAGCTCCTGGACTGGCTGAGATCAGAGAACGTCCCCGGCCGGGTGGAACGGGTGGAGGAGTCCATCTCCGCTGCGGACGGATCGTTCCGGGATTTCAGGGCCCGCTGAGCGAGCCCGCTGACCGGCTCCTGGCCAGCTCTGCGCTGGAGGCTAGGTGGACGTTGCTTCGGCCAACGTGGCTTGGCCTTCCTTCGGCCCCAGTGGGTAGGCGTGCCGCCGTCCCGCCAGGATCAGCACAAACGCGACGACGGCGGGAATGGCGGCCGCGACCGGGATCAGGAGCGGCCCCGCGAAAGTGAGGGCGGCAGCGCCGAACATGGCACCGATCATGATCCCGATCTGGATGGTCAGTACCGTCAGTCCGTTGGCGGCGTCTTTGTACTCGCCGCCGGCCCGGAGGATGGCGGACTGGTTGTAAATCCCCATGGCTCCGATGCCTGTGCCCCAGACCAACATCAGGACCAACGCGACGGGCAGCGCCAAGGCCGGCAGGACGCTTCCCACCAGCGGAAGCAACGCCAGGGACACGACAACGCCTGCGACCGTGATCAGGAGCCAGCGCCGCGGCCGGGAATCCACGGTGACGCCGGCGATCCAGATGCCCACCAGCCCGGCAACGCCTAAGACACTGATGGACAGCGGGATGCTGAAGTCAGGCAGCCGCACCTCGCGCAGGAACGGTGCAATGTAGGTGAACAGGGCGAAATGGGCCATAAGCAGCAAGGGCCAGCCAATGGCGACAGTCTTCACTCCCGGCTGGCCGATCGCTTTGCGAAGGGACGGGTGCGGAGCGTCGGGGATGCGCCGTACCGGGGGAAGCAGCCAGACGGCCAGGAGCGCCAGCAGCACGCCGGAGGCGGCCAGGACCAGGAACGCCGGGCGCCATCCGACGAGGTTGCCCAGGGCAGTCCCCACCGGGGCGCCGATGGCCAGGCCCAGGCTGTTGCCGCTGAACACGATGGCCAGCGCCTTGCCTACTTTGTGGGCGGGGACAATCCGAGCCACAAAGGGGGCCATGGCGGACCACAGCAGGCCGTGGGCGATGCCGCCCACCACCCGTGATCCCATCGCGGCGCCGAAATCGGAGACGATGGCCACCAGCGCGTTGCTGGCAGCGAAGAACAGGATCAGCGCGATGAGCAGGTAGTGCCGCGGGATCCGCGACAGCAGCAGGGACAAGGGGATCACTGTGACCACGATGATGGCCGCGTAGCCCGCCGTCAGGTACCCGGCGGTCGCCTCGGAGACCCTAAAGTCGGCGCTGATCTGGGGCAGCAGGCCGGAGGGCAGGAGTTCGGTAGTGATGGCGGTGAAGCCGATGGCGGCAAGGACGATCAAGGCGCCGACAGGCAACCTGTTGCTCTGGGATGTCACCCCCTGAATTTACCCTGCTTTGGTGGTGAGAACACGGTTTCTCAGGGTGTTGCGCGGGCCGTGACTACCCGCGCTGAGGCCGATGAAGGCACCAAGTTCCTCCAGCACGGCCGGCTTCGTCGGCATGTAGTTCGTCAGCTCGGGGGAACGGATGATCACGGCACGCCACTGGCCCCGTGACACAGCCACGTTGATCCGGTTCCGGTTCAGCAGGAATTCGGCCCCGCGCGGAGCTTCGGCAACAGCCGAGCAGGCCATGGACACCAGGACAACCGGCGCCTCCTGGCCTTGGAACTTGTCCACCGTGCCCACCCGGACATCCAGCAGGCCGGCGTCGTGCAGGGCCTGCCGGATCAGCTGGACCTGGGCGTTGTAGGCGGCCACCACCAGGATGTCTTCCGTGTTCAGGGCCCTGGCCGGCTTGTCGCCGCCGGGAAGCCATTTCAGCCCGATGTGCCGCTTGGCCTGGCGGACCACTTCGGCAGCTTCTTCAGCGGAGGACTTGGTGTTCCCGCTATGGTCCACAAAGACTGTTTCCACTCCGGCCGGCAGGTCCGCGAGGCTGCGTAGGGATGCCGCCGGCGCCGCTTCGAGCTTTCCGTCGTAGCTGAGGACGGACACGGCCCGGCACAGATCCGGGTGCATCCGCCAGCTGTCCGCTAGGAAATAACCCAGTTCGCTGGGAAGGGTGGCGTGCCCGGCAGCGAGCCAGCCCAGGGCCGACTCGTCCACGGGTTCCGGGTGCGAGCCCTGCGTGACCTGCGGCAGCTGCTGCGGGTCACCGAGGAGCAGGAGGCGCTTGGCGGCGCGGGCCGTGGCCAGGGTGTTGGCCAGCGAGAACTGGCCGGCTTCGTCAATGACCAACAGGTCCAGGGACCCTGCGGGGACGGACTTGCCGGTCATGGTCCAGGCGGTGCCGCCCACCAGGCAGCCGCCGGGGGAGCCCAGCAGGGCCGCGACGTCGTCGTCGGACGTGCGTTGCCACAGCACGGGATGCGGGGCGGCCAGCTTCTTCGCCACCCGCGCCGGATCCACTCCCGCGGTTTCGATCGCGGTGCACAGCATGTTCTCCACCACCGCGTGGGACTGCCCAACGACACCGATCTTCCAGCCCTGCTCCACCAGCCTGGCAATGACGTGTGAGCCGACGTACGTCTTGCCCGTCCCGGGAGGGCCCTGAACGGCAAGATAGGACCGGTCCAGGTCCAGCAGCGAGGCGGTGATCGCCGTGACGTAGTCCGCCGCGCCGGAGCCGTCCTTTCCGACCGCGGCGGGACATGAGATCGAATGGAAGCGCGGCGGTACCTTGCGCAGAATGTCGACGCCGGGATGTTCCGGAAGTGCGGGCACCGAGGCACCTACATTCTGGGCCAGTTCGGCCAGGGCGGCTTCGATGCTGGCGGTGCGGATCGGCTGGTCCTCGGTGAGCGCAACCGGAATGTGCGGGTAGGCGGGGACCTTGCCTGTTTCCCGTTCCTCGATGGTGATCATGGACTGGCCGGCAACCCGCGGATGGTCTTCCACGGCGGTCACCAACGTGCCAAAGGTGAAGCCGCGGCCCGTGGTGGTTCCCAGGGGATCTTCCATGCCATCAGGGACCGGCGAATCGTAGAGCCGGCACCAGGTGCTTCCAGGCTTGAACTCCGAGCCCTCGCTCATGACTCCCGTCAGCCTCAGGGTGCGGGTGCGCATCCTGGCCGTGGGCTTTGCCAGCACCCAGTCCGTCAGCACTTCCGCGGTATCCACCACAAACACGTTGCGGTGCTCAGACCAGTGGTCGATCTCGGACTCGGTGCGGTCGAAGTGCTCCCACCAGAACTGCTTGCGCTCGCGGCGGTGGTACCCCGTGGCCGCGGCCACCATGGCGATGGCCCGTTCGTCGTTGGACCAGGGCCGGTTGTCCGGGAGGCCGGCCAGGTAATCCTGCAGGCGGCGCTCCTCCGGTGTTGGCTCTGGTTCGGGGACCGCGGCTCGCACGTCCGGAACAGCAGGCTGTGGCGGCAGCTGTTCGCCGCCGTCGGACGTTCCGGCTGGCGCCGCGCTTGAGGCGTCCGGGCCGCGGAGCTGGAGCAGCCAGTCGCGCAGGCGGAGGGTGGAGAGGCAGTCGTACTCGTTGTAGTCGGAAATGGAGGCCAGGATGTGTGCGGCGGGGGCGGCGTCGCCGTCGTCCCGGGCAGCGCAGTAACCGGCATACGCCACCACCGAGGCGCCGGCGTCCTTCACGTCCCCGGAGCGGAGGTTGTCGCCCATGTACAGGGGCTCAAGCTTCTTGATGGAGTAGGACGGCTCGGAGATCCGGAGCGAATGCCGGGCGGTGGCGTAGAGGTCCACGAGCACGCCTTCGCGGAGCCAGTTGTCCACGATGTCCTCGCCGGCGAGGTGGGTGACGGACAGGTTCCGGAGCGCCGATTTCTCGTAGGCGGCGTAGTGGTAGACGTGCATGTCCGGGTGCCTGGCGCGGCGCTCTTCCACGTAGGCGAGGAAGTCCAGGAAGGCTTGCCGCTCCTCGTTGCGCGAATGCGCCCAGAAGGGCCGGAACGCGGGCTCATCCGCGGCGTGGGCGTCAGCAGCATCACCGTCAAACACAGGCGCCTCGATCACGCCGAACAGGTACTCCAGCCCCCATTTGCTGCTGGCGGGGTCCTGCCAGAGGGGATCGCCCTCGAAGTCGAAGAAGATGTCGCCGGGGCTGGGCCGGGGAATCTCTGCCAGGGCATTCACCGGCAGCACCTTAAACGTGACGGTGTGCTCCTCGCCGTCCTTGGCGAAGGTGCGGGAACCGTCGGGAACGTCGCGGCCCAGCTGCATCCTGGCCTGGTCGCGGAGCCGGACCAGCGAGCCGGTGGCCTTGCCCGGCGGAAGATCGGCCAGTGCGTCGATGGTGGTGGTGCCGGCGGCGATGAGTTTCTTCCGCCGGAGGGTGGTCATGCCGCCCACCATCAGGAGGTCGCGGTGGGACTGGACCTGCTCGGCGCAGTAGTTGCACCGTCCGCAGTACGCGACGCCGGGCTGTTGCCACTGCACCGCTGAACCGGCCTCGCGGTGGGCGGCGGTCAGGGCGCGGAAGCGGTCGCGGCGCTCCCGGAACACCGGCAGCAGGTCCGGCAGGGAGTGGTGGCTGCGGACGTAATCGCCGTCCACCACGGCGCCCAGCACCAGCGTGACCCTGGGCGACGGTTCCAGGCCCATGCCGATGATCTGGTCGCCGTAGGCGGCGAGCTGCAGAAGTGCGCCCACCTTGGCGTGCCGGGCGAGCTTTGTGTCCCAGACCTCGTAACGGCCAGGGTTTCCGATTCCGGCGGCCTCGTTGACAATGAAGTCCGCGTAGCCCAGGAACTCGCCGTCGAAAAAGGTTGCCTGGAAAACGACGTCGGCCCCGGCGCGGAGCGCGAGTTCCGTCTCAGCGTGCCTGGCCAGCAGTTCGCCGCGCGTGTTCTCCCCGCGCTCAATGGAGTACACCCCGGCGCCGCGGCCGGCATCCCAGGCACCGTACTGCGCGATCAGGCCGGCCAGGACCTTGGCCTCGTGCTTGTCGCCGAGAGCCCCGGCACGGCGCTGCATCTCGTCGTCGGGAAACTGCGCTTTGGGGGAACGGCCCAGTTTCTCGTCCAGGATGCGGAGCGTGCGGTATTCACATTCGCTGGCGGCCACAAGATCGCTGGCGGAAAACACCAGGTCCTTCGGCACGCCGGGGCCGGGATCAACGGTACCGGGATCAACGCTGGCTGGATCGAGCAGAAACACGGGGCCTCCCCATTGACGTGCCTGGCCGGAGGACACTTCCCCTGACGCTGATTTGAATCTAGCAACAGCCACTGACATCGCGGGGTCACTTACGGCCCATCGCGGGCCTGTGCATGGGCCGTAAGTGACCCCGCGTTGCTTTACGGGTTTGCTGCCCGGACCTGGGCCTCGTCGTGCTCGGTGTGGGCTTTGCGGAGGAGGTCCATAAACTCGGTTTCGTTGCGGATGAGCCGCTTGTACCTCTCCGGCAGGCTGCGGAGCTGGCCTTCCTCCCGGACCATCCGGGCGAAGAGCTTGTCCCGCTCGGCCATGTCCGTTTCGTAATTGAGGTCCAGGTATTCGGTGGCATGTCGTTTGGCGCCGGACACCGCATTCTTGGCCTTGCCCTTCGGGCTGAAGATCGAGGCCAGGACGGTGACCGCCAGGACGCCCAGGATCACGGTCAGGGAAACACCCGTGCTGACTTCCACCACGTTGACGTGCTCGCCGTCGTTGATGAACGGCAGGGTGTTCTCGTGCAGGGCATGCAGGATGAGCTTGACGCCGATGAAGCCGAGGATGGCAGCGAGGCCGTAAGCGAGGAAGATCAGCCGGTCCAGCAGCCCGTCGATCAGGAAGAAGAGTTGGCGCAGGCCCATCAGCGAGAACGCCGTGGCCGTGAAGACGATGAAGACGTTCTGGGTGAGGCCAAAGATGGCGGGGATGGAGTCCAGCGCAAACAGGATGTCGGTGCCGCCGATGGCCACCATCACCAGGAGCATCGGGGTGAGGACGCGTTTGCCGTTCTCCTGGGTGAAGAGTTTGTCGCCGTCGTAATGGGCCGACGCCGGGAGGTACTTTTTGGCGAGCCTGACCACCAAACCCTCCGCGTCGTCGTCGTGATTATCCGGCCTGAGCAGGTTCCCTGCGGTGGCCAGCAGGATCAGGCCGAAGATGTAGAACACCCACGCGAAACTGTTGATGAGGGCGGCGCCAAGGAAAATGAAGGCCGTCCGGGCGATCAGCGAGAAGACGATGCCGAACAGCAGCACCTTCTGTTGGTCCGCGCGGGGGACCTTGAAGCTGGCCATGATGATCAGGAACACAAAGAGGTTGTCCACGGACAGGGCCTTCTCCGTGATGTACCCGGCGAAGTACTCGGTGCCCATGGTGGTGCCGCCAAACAACAGCACGCCCAGGCCAAATAAGAGGGCGATCCCCACATAGATGGAGGACCAGATGGCCGATTCCTTGAGTGCGGGTGTGTGGGCCTTCCGGACATGGAAAAAGAAATCGAAAGCCAACAGGCCCACGATTCCCGTGATGGTCAGGGTCCAGACAAAGGGAGGGACGTCCATCTGTCCACCCTACCTAGGCGTTTGCCGTTAGTCCTGCTTGACTTGGATGACCCCCTGAGCAAGGGTGGACTGGGACCGTCAAACCGCTGAAAACCGGTGCGTTGACGGTGAGGGCTTGAACCAAGGAGAGTGCAACGTGGCACGCAAGAACCCGCGCGTGGAAGAGGCCAACGAGGCTGACATCGAGGTCAGCGGCCACCCGAAGACGTGGGCCGCCGGTGTTCCGGGCGTCTACCATTCCCTGGAGCCGGCCCTGCAGCACATGGGCGTGGTCAGGGCCGGGAAAACCCTGCTGGCACTGAACCAGAAGGACGGCTTCGACTGCATGAGCTGCGCGTGGCCGGACCCCGGGCACCGCAAGACGTTTGAGTTCTGCGAAAACGGCGCCAAGGCGGTCACCTGGGAGGCCACTCCGGTGGTGATCGGCTCCGAATTCTGGGCTGAGAACCCGGTCAGTGAGCTGCGGCAGCGGTCCGAGTACTGGCTGGGGATGCAGGGACGACTCACCGAGCCAGTCCACAAGGCCGCGGGGGAGGACCACTACCGGCCCGTCAGCTGGGAGCAGGCCTTCACCATCGTCGCGGACAAGCTCAAGGGGCTGCCGAGCCCGGACCAGGCCGCTTTCTATACCAGCGGCCGGACCTCCAACGAGGCCGCGTTCCTCTACCAGCTGTTTGTCCGTGCCTACGGGACCAACAACCTGCCGGACTGCTCCAACATGTGCCACGAGTCCTCGGGCTGGGCCATGGGCCAGACCATCGGCATCGGCAAGGCCACCATCTCCTACGATGACTTCGCCAAGGCGGACCTGATCATCGTGATGGGCCAGAACCCGGGTACCAACCACCCGCGGATGCTGACCGCACTGGAGGAAGCCAAGGAGGCCGGCGCCAGCATTGTGGCCGTGAATCCGCTGCCGGAAGCGGGCCTGATGCGCTACAAGAACCCGCAGAAGGTCAAGGGAATCATTGGCCGCGGCACGGAGATCGCCGACCAGTTCCTGCAGGTCCGCATCGGAGGGGATATGGCCCTGCTCCAGGCAGTTTCCAAGCGCGTACTCGACGCTGAGGCTGCGAATCCGGGGACCGTGCTGGACCACGCGTTCCTTGCGGAACACTGCCAGGGCCTGGAGGAGCTTCGCGAGCACCTGGCCCATCTTGACGAGGCTGCCGTGCTGACGGCCACGGGATTGCGCACAGATGAGATCGACGAACTGGCCGACCGCTACCTCAGGGCGGAGAAGGTGATCATCACGTGGGCCATGGGCATCACCCAGCACAAGAAGGGTGTGGCCACCATCAAGGAGATCATTAACCTCCTGCTGCTCCGCGGCAACATCGGCAAGCCGGGCGCGGGTGCGTCTCCAATCCGCGGTCATAGCAACGTCCAGGGCGACCGCACAATGGGCATCTGGGAGCAGATGCCGCCGGCCTTCATGGATGCACTGGGCAAGGAATTCAGTTTTGAACCGCCGCGCGAACACGGCATCGACGCGGTGGAAACCATCAGGCAAATGCGCGACGGCGGCGTCAAGGTTTTCGTGGCAATGGGCGGTAACTTCGTGGGAGCGATTTCGGACACCCACGCCGCGTTCGCGGCGATGGAGAACACGGAGCTGTCGGTCCAGATTTCCACCAAGCTCAACCGCTCGCACACCGTAACCGGGGCAGAAGCGCTGATCCTGCCCACGATGGGCCGTACGGAGATTGACATGCAGGAATCCGGTCCGCAGTTTGTATCCGTAGAGGACACAGTCTGCGCAGTCCACGCCTCGCACGGAACAGTGAGGCCGGTGGCCCCTGACCTGCTGTCCGAGGTGGCCATCGTCAGCAGGCTGGCCCGGAAGGTGGTGGGTGATTCTGTGCAGGCGGACTGGGCCGGGTTCGAGAAGAACTACGACCTCATCCGGGACCACATCTCGCACGTGGTCAGCGGCTGCGAGGACTATAACCGGAAGATCCGGCAGGACGGCGGCTTTGTGCTGCCGAACGGGCCGCGGGATTCGCGGACGTTCACCACGCCGACGGGCAAGGCCATGCTCACGGTCAACGAGCTCGAACATGTGGAGCGGCCGGCCGGAACGCTGATCCTGCAGAGCATGCGCTCGCACGACCAGTTCAACACCACCATTTACGGCAACAACGACCGCTACCGGGGCATCAAGAAGGGCCGCGAAGTGGTCTTTGTCAGCCCCGAGGACCTCGCCGAACTGGGGCTTAGCGACGGTCAGCACGTGGACATCCACGGCGTGTACCAGGACAACGTGGAGCGGGTGCTGCGGAACTTCCGCCTGGTCTCGTACCCCACCGCGGCCGGTTGCGCGGCAGCCTACTACCCTGAGGCCAACGTGCTGGTGCCGCTGGACAGCGTGGCCGAGGGCAGCCAGACGCCGGCGTCGAAGGCAGTGATCGTCCGGCTGGAGCCGGTAGCCGGATAGACGGTGGTCGAGCCGGTCGAAACCCGCTACTGACCCGTGTCTGCCCAGCCCTCAGCCGCCGGGCCGCCGTCGTGCCTGTCCTCGCACAGCCGGAAGGCGACGTCGGCCGCTTGGGTAACCGCCGCCGAAGAACCGGCGCTGGACCCGGCACTGCCGTCGCCGGCGGCAAGCCCGGCGGCGTAACCCACCAGGAACGTGGTCACCGGTGCGGCGGCATGTATGACCGAGCCAGCAGACTTCCTGGCCAGGTCAAGGAGGAGTTCCTGATCCACCTCCAGGTCCAGGATCTGCAGTGCCTGGGCCAGCCGGTGGGTCCACTGGTCCAGAACCTGCGCTTCGTTCTCGTCAACAGCCATGTTCGCTCCTAGGTTCCCGGTTCGCTGCTAGTGGGCGGCAGGGGGAGTCCTTGCCCATTGCCCACGACACTACAAGGCCTGGGCGGCTGCGTCACTGGCCTGCCGCAGCGCGTCCTTGACACTCCCTTTGGCCTTGAGGAACATCGAAGGTGCCGGAGCAGCTGGCGGTCTTTGGGAGTCCAGTTGCTGACCGGCCCCGTGAAGGGACGTGGGATGCAGGCAGCCGCTCATGGTTTCAGCTCCTCCCGCCTTGCGGCCGCCGTGGCAGCAGCCGCGCTGGTGGCCTCACTCGCAGGCTGCACCAGCGCCCCCGATCCGCCGGATCAGCAATCGCCGACCGTTCAATCCTCTCCGGCGACGGCGACGGCCCCGGCGCCGCGGGCTTTCGTTGCCGTGCTGGAAAAGTACAGCGAGGAGATGCGCGCTGCGGGAGCGACGGCGGTCATCATCCAGATGAAGTCCAGGGTAGGGGATTGGTCCTCGGCCGAAGGCGTCCGCAGCCTCGAAAACCAGGAGCCCGTGCAGCTGACCGACCAGACCCATATCGGCGACATCACCATGACCATGGTGGCGGTGTCAGTCATGAAGCTGGTGGAGGAAGGGAAAATCCAGCTGGATGACCCCATCCAGAAGTACCTGCCGGACTTCGAGAGCATCATCAAGCCGCCTGGACCCATCACCATCCGCAGCCTGCTCAGCCACCGGTCCGAGATGCCCCACCACTGGGATAGTCCCATCGACATAGGGAACAGGCGCTTTACCCATGAAGAGCGCCTGTCCTTCGTTGCGGCCATGTCATGGACCGGCGGATCGGGCAGCCGTTACTACTATTCGAACACCAATTATTCGGCGCTGGCCCTCCTCGTCGAGAAGTTGCGGGGCAAGGACATCGGAGCGGTCATTCACACCGACAACGTGGAGCCGTTGGGACTGCAGGACACTCTCATGTCGGGTGGCGACCCAGGTCCGCAGCGGATGGTCCACGGCTACACCAAGGAAAATGGCGAGCTGTTCGACAACACCCTGGCTCCGTTCCACGCAGGTTCCCCTGATACGGGGATGATTTCCACGGTCCCCGAACTCAACACGTACTTCGCCGCGCTGCAGAAAGGGACCCTGCTGACGCTCCAAAGCGTTCAGGAGATGCATCAGGCAAAATACGAAACGTTCGGCCTTGGTCTCGTCCGGCGGTACGACTCGTGCTCCAATAACGACTATTTCGGCCATGTCGGGGTGGTGCGGGGATACGCGGCGCTTGCTTTGATCAGCGCGGACGGGTCCCGGCAGGTGGCCATGGCAGTTTCCCGTGCACCCGTCCCTGACCTGATTGGTTTCGATGACTGGCGGTCGCTCGAGATGTCCGAAGTTGCCGTGGCAGCGCTCGATCTGGCCTGTTAGCGGGGAGAAAAATAGGGCGGCGTGCCGGGGTTAGGCTGTGCCGGAAGCCGAACCGAGGAGATCCCGTGCACGATGTCACCATCCGCCACAACCCGGAGTGGCAGCGCTTCGAAGTGCTGACCGGCGGGAACGTCATTGGTAAAGCCGTGTACAAGGAGTACGACGGCGGCGGCTCGCCGCAGCGGATTTTCTACCACACGGTGATCAACGA
The DNA here is from genome assembly GCF_050156205.1 of Pseudarthrobacter sp. Y6. Taxonomy (NCBI): domain Bacteria; kingdom Bacillati; phylum Actinomycetota; class Actinomycetes; order Micrococcales; family Micrococcaceae; genus Pseudarthrobacter; species Pseudarthrobacter sp. Y6. Next base: position 1,103,601 of record NZ_CP189574.1, read on the forward strand.
GGAATACGGCGGCCAGGGATTTGCGGGCAAGCTCGCCAAGGTGGCGCTCGATGAAACGGTGGGCGAGGGCAGCACCACCATCGTCCTGGCCTGCCCTTACATCAAGAAATACGTTCGCAAGCACCCGGAGTACGCCGCGGCCACGGTGGCCGTCAGGTCCGCGCACCTGGAATTCCTGAACGCCGCCTTGTCCGCCCGGGCCTAGCTGTCAGCTCCGGGCTGCGCTCAGCCGAGCCGGGCGTTGACCGCGGAAGCAGAGAATATCTGGTTCACCAGCAGGGAGGACATGCCGCGGATTCCGGCTTCCTCGCCCAGGGCTGCAAGCCGGACGTCAAGGTGACGCGTGGCCCGGGGGAGGGACATGGGATACAGCGTTTCGCGAATGCCGCCGATGAGCGAAGACGATGCAAGGTCTCCCGCGATGAGCAGGACTGCCGGATTAAGCAGGCACACCACGGTGGCCATCACTTCGCCGAGCCGCCGGCCCGCCTCGTGTGTCAGCCGCATGGTGTCGACGTTTCCCGCCAGCAGCTGCTGGCGCACATCCCGCCCTGAGGAAGCCGCGATACCGAGGCCTGCGAGCTCGCGGGCGATTGCGCCTCCGCTGGCTCCTGCGGCGAGGCAGCCGAAGGAGCCGCATTGGCACTGCAGCTCAGCGAAAGCGGGGTGGCGGACATGGCCGATGTCGCCCGCGCCGCCGTCGACGCCTTGGTAGATCTGCCCGTCGATGACCAGCCCGGTGCCGATGCCTGTGGAAACCTTGACCAGGCACAGCGAAGTGGTACCGGCGAACCCGGCACTGTATTCGCCGACAGCCATCGCGTCGGCATCGTTTTCCACGAGCACCGGAACCGGGAACGTGTCCTGGATGAACTCCACTATCGGGTAGGCGTCCCAGCCGGGCATGATGGGCGGCTGGCTGGGCCGGAGCGTGTGGGGATCCACCGGGCCGGGGATGGAGACGCCCACCCCCGAGACCTTCGACGCTGGCGTTTTGGACTGCTTAAGCAGTCTGTGTCCTGCTTCGATGATGCCGTGCAGGACTTTCTCCGGTCCGTCGTCGACCGCAATATCCAAAGGCTCATCGGCCACAATGGCCCCGCTGAGGTCCGTGAGGGCGACGCGCGTGGACGTTGTTTCAACGGATGCTGAAATGGTGCACGAATGCTGGAGGTTGAAGGCCAGGTCAGTGGGGCGGCGACCGCCGGAGGGCCTGGCGGTGCCGGCTTCGCGGATCAGTTCTGCCTTCAGGAGCGCATCCACGCGCTGTGCCACCGTCATGCGGGACATGCCCGTTTCTTCCTGGATGTCCCCGCGCGTCCGGGCCTTGCCTGACCGGATCAGGTGAAGGACGTCCCCTGGTCCAACGTACATCTTCGGCTCCTACGGTTGAAAGGCACTTTTGCCATCCTAGGTGCTCCGGCAGTCGAGGAGGCACAACCTGCATGGGCTCGTGTCGATTGACCCTGCAGCTAATGCTAGACAGCTAGACAACATTTGGATAGCCTTTAGGCACAAGTTCCGGCTTTGTGACTGCGCTCATAGCCGGGAGGTTTTTTAGCACCTGTTTTGCTGGTCCGGCCGCAGCGGTCCGGGCCGGACGGAAACGGGGGCCGAGCGCGCGAAGCCGCGGCACCGGTTCCGGGGCCGCCGAAGACAGGAGCATCGAAGTGATGAGAATCAGAGGCCGCTCACAAGTGGCCGTGATTGCGGCAGCGTCGCTGACTATGGCAATGCTGGCAGGCTGCACACCCAACGAAGGTTCGAATGACGGGCAAACCACTGGCGGTGCCCAGGCGATCACCGTCTGGACAGCGGACACCCTGCCGGACCGCGTCGCCAAAACGGAGGCGATCATCGCCAAGTTCACCGCCGCCACCGGCGTTCAAGTTGATCTGGTGGGCGTGCCGGAGGACCAGTTCAACCAGGTCCTGACCTCATCCGCTGCAGCCGGGGACCTCCCGGATGTCATCGGCTCCATTTCACTTGCGCAGGTCCGCACGCTCGCCGCCAACGACCTCGTGGACGCCGCAAGCAACAAGGCGGTCATCGAGACCCTGGACGAAAGCACATTCTCCAAGCGGGCCCTCGAACTGACGCGGGACGGCGACCAGCAGCTGTCGGTCCCCGACTCCTCCTGGCAGCAGCTCCTCTACTATCGGAAGGACCTCTTCGACAAGGCCGGCATTACGGCACCGAAGTCCTACGATGACATCAAGGCAGCGGCGCAGAAGCTGGACACCCCGCAGCTCGCAGGCCTTGCGGCAGCCAATAAGCCAGGCGAGGCGTTTACTCAGCAGACCTTCGAGCATATTGCGCAGGGCAACGGCTGTGAAATGGTCAATGACCAGGGGGACATCACTTTTGACAGCCCCGAGTGTGTGGGCGCCCTTGAGTTCTACCGCGACATGCTGACCCAGTACTCGGTTCCGGGCGCGCAGGACGTGGACACGGTCCGCGCTTCCTACTTCGCCGGCCAGGCAGCCATGGCCATTTGGTCCACCTTCATCCTGGACGAGATGGCCGGCCTGCGTGACAACGCCAAGCCCACGTGTCCAGAGTGCGTTGCCGATCCTGCCTTCCTCGCCAAGAACACGGGCGTCGTGACAGGTATCCAGGGACCCGACGGCAAGCAGCCTGCCCAGTTCGGCGAGATTGTGTCCTGGACGGTCATGAAGGACTCTGCCTCGGATTCCGCGAAGAAGTTCGTGGAGTACTTCATGACCGAAGGCTATGTTGACTGGCTGTCCATCGCCCCCGAAGGCAGGCTTCCGGTCCGTGCGGGAACGGCGGACAATCCGACTGAATACTCGGACAAGTGGAAGACCATGCCCGCCGGTGTGGACAGGAAAGAGCCTCTGGGCAACTTCTACTCCGAGGACGTCCTCTCCATCCTTGAACAGGGTCCGGATGACCTGAAGCGCTGGGGCATCACCCAGGGCCAGGGCGACCTGGTGGGCGCAGCCTTGGGCGAGTTGCCCATCGCCAAAGCCGTCAGCGACGTCACCTCCGGCGGAGTCGATCCTGCAACCGCGGCCAAGCAGGCCGCGGAATCCCTGCGCTCCATTCAGGGTTCGCTGAAGTGAGTTCGGTCAAAAAGGACGTTCCTGCCGGGCCGGCGGCATCAGCCGCCGGCCCGCGGGGGCGCCGCAAGCTTTCACCCATGGCCAGGGAGGAGCAGCGGGCCGGACTCACCCTGCTTTCGCCCACGCTGGTTCTGGTCCTGGTCATGGTGGTTCTGCCGATCCTCTGGACCCTGGTGCTTGCATTCCAGCGCGTGCGGATCCTGAATATCCGTACCGCCGGCATCTTCGGCCCGTATACGGTGGCCAACTTCGATAGCGTGTTCTCGAGCAGCTTCTTCACGTCGCTCGGCACCACGCTTGCCTACTCCATTTTCGGGACCGCCGGGGCGATCATCCTGGGGCTCATCGCGGCACTGGCCCTCCGGAAGCCTTTCAAGGGAAGGACCCTGATCCGAGCGTCCATGCTGATCCCTTACGTGTCACCCATCGTGGCCGTGACGTTCACCTGGACCACCATGCTGGATCCGCAGTTCGGCCTCATCAACTATTGGGGAAAGCGGCTGCTCGGCTGGGAAGAATCCATCCCGTTCCTCAGCGAGCGGGCCAGGGAAGTGTCATTTCTCGGCCTGAACTTCGAAATCCCCACCGCGCTGATCACCGTCATCGTTTTTGAAATGTGGCGGTCCTTCCCCTTCGCTTTCCTGTTCCTCACGGCCCGGATCAACGCTATTCCGGACAGTCTGGAGGAAGCCGCCAGGGTGGACGGGGCAACCTCCATCCAGCGCTTTTTCCACATCATCCTTCCGCAACTGCTGCCCACCATCGCCATGCTGTCCGTCCTGCGGTTCATCTGGACGTTCAACAGCTTTGATGACATCTACCTGCTCACCGGCGGTGGCGGCGGCACCGAAGTGGTGGCCGTGACCGTGTTCAACTTCCTGACCGCGCGTGGCGATATTGGTGCCGCGTCTGCCCAGGCGCTGGTGCTGGCCGTAATCCTCGGCCTGATGGTGGGAATCTACATCAAATTCTTCGGCAAGAAAGAGGAGGTCTCCTGATGGCTGTCCCCGTCGAAACGAGACGCCCGGCCTCCCCATCCCGGCCCCCGGAGGGTTCCCGATGGACACGCGACGTTATCGAAACCAAGGTTTTCGGTGTTCTCCGCTGGGTAGTGATCGTCGGCCTGGTGCTGGTGACCCTGTTCCCGTTCTACTACATGTTCATCCTCTCGATCCGTCCCCTGGATTCGCTGCTGCGCGATCCCGGCTCACTGGTCATTCCGTTCGGCGAACTGAACTGGGGTGCCTACCAGAGCATCATGACGCCGCAGGAAGACGGCGGCCAGGGCTTCCTGAGGTTCATGGGCAACAGTGCCATGGTGGCGCTAGGGACGGTGCTGATTTCGCTGCTGGTGGCCATTCCCGGCTCCTACGCCATCAGCCGGCTGAACTTCTTCGGCCGCCGCCAGATCAGTGCGCTGTTCCTCGCGGTGTACCTGTTCCCCAGCATCCTGCTGGCCATCCCGCTGTTCACCATCTTCACCAGACTTGGCCTGCGGGGCCAGCTGGTGGCATTGCTCATCGTGTACGTGGCCCAGGTCATCCCGGTCACCATCTACATGCTGCGCAATTACTTCGATACCATTCCCACCAGCCTGGAGGAGGCCGCGGCCCTGGACGGCTGCAGCAGGCTCGGCGTGCTGCGCCGGATCAGCCTGCCGCTGGCCATGCCCGCCATTATTTCCAACGGCCTGTTCGTTTTCATGATCGCGTGGAACGAATTCCTCTTCGCCTTGCTGTTCCTGGTGAATACCCGGCCCAACTGGACCGTCTCGCTGGGCCTGTCCCAGCTGGCCGGCAGCATTGAAGTGCCCACCACCGTGCTGATGGCAGGCTCGGTGATCCTCACGCTGCCCATCATTATCATCTTCTTCGCTGCGGAGCGGCTCCTCACCGAGGGTCTCACCGCCGGCGGGGAGAAAGGCTGATGGCGGGCGAAGCGGGCGCCGAGCCTGGCGCTGCCACGTCCGGTGCAGGAGTTGGACGCCGTCCTGGCCGGGCAGCTGGACAACGGCATGGTGCCGCACATGCGCTACGGCGCCGGCCCTGACTTGCAGACCGCGCACCATTACGCGTTCGGCAGGATCTCGGTCACCGGGAATCCGGTGCTGAGGAATCCTCCGTCCAGGAATCCGCCGTCCAGGAATCCGCCGTGGAGGTACGTGCCGGTGACGCCGAGGACAGCCGCTTCGTTGCGCAGTTCCGTCGCTGCCGTGAGGAAGCTGCGGGTCCGCTGGTGGTAGCGCTTGGTAAGGACGACGGCGTTTGCCACCGTGTTGCGGCGCACGGCGTCCGCCACGGCTACTGCCTGCTGCAAGGAGGCGCCCAGCGGGCGGTGCTCCCGCTCGCGGACCACACGCCTGCAAGTTCGGTCTCGGCGCCCACGCTGTCCAGTGGTGCGTGCATGGTTGCGGCCCATTGGCCGGCGCCCACCAGCCCGACTTTCACGGCCGGATAGCGGGCAAGGGATTGCCTCGTGGAGGCGTCGGAAACCATGTGATGAAGATACTGCAGATTCTGCCTAACGTCTATACACAAGTAGGCTAGTTGTTATGCTAATGTCGTTTGCATCACAGTCCTAGCCACCTCACCTACCTAAGGATCGATCCGAAGTGTCCCGCTTCCTCCGCATGGCCGCGCCGCGCAGCGTCGCCGTGATCGACCAGCCTTCCGTTCCGCTCGAAGCCGGTCAGGCGCGGGTGCGGACCATCTATTCCGGCATTTCGGCGGGCACCGAGCTCACGGCCTACCGCGGCACCAACCCCTATCTGACGTCCATCTGGGATCCCGCGTCGCGGCTGTTCGAGCCCGGGCTGGAGGCCCCTGGGTATCCGCTGGATGGTTGGGGATATTCCGAAGTGGGTGAAGTGGTGGAGCTGGCACCGCCGGCAGGACAGGCGGTGGGCAGTGATGACGCCGATCCTCCCGTGCAGGTGGGCGACATGGTCTGGGGGATCTGGGGCCACCGGGACGAGGGCATCCTGGTGGCAGAGTCGCTCCGGGGCCATGTGTTGCCGGCCGGGATGGATCCCCTCGCGGGTGCCTTCGTGCGGGTTGGTGCAATCGCCCTGAGTGCCGTGCTGGCCGCGGACCTGGGCCCCGGCTCCACCGTGGCCATCTTTGGCCAGGGCGTCATCGGACTGCTTGCCACCCGCTTTGCAGTGCTTAACGGGGCAAAGGTGATCGCCGTGGACGGAATCCAGGCCCGCCGCCGGCGTGCACTCGAATGGGGTGCCCTGCATGCCCTCAGCCCCGCCCCGGAACTGGCAGGGGACATCCGGCGGATCACCAGCGGTGCCGGCGTGGACGTTGCCATCGAGCTCAGCGGAAACTACCGTGCACTGCACGAAGCCACCCGGGCGGTAGGTGCCGACGGCACCGTCATCGCCGCCGGCTTCTATCAGGGCGAAGCCGCTGGTGTCCGGTTCGGTGAGGAGTTCCACCATAACCGGGTTCAGCTCCTCGCCTCCCAGATCGGCTCCGTTCCTAACCGGCTCCGCTCCCGCTGGACCGTGCCCCGGCTGCAGCAGACCGTGGTGGACCACCTCGCCGACGGCCGGGTGAACGCGCCGGCCCTGGTAACCCACACCTTTTCCCTGGCGGATTCCGCCAAAGCCTACGAACTCCTGGACTCGGACCCGGAGTCCGCCCTCCAGGTGGTATTGGAGTTCCCATGACCCTCATCACCGTTCAGGAGCAGCACCTGCCCGGTACCAGCCTGGCAGAGAAATTCGACGAAGCCCTGGCCTGGGGCTTCGACGGCATTGAACTGCGGTCCGCCGGCGAGCTGCAGTTCCAGGCCCGCCTGCCGGAACTGCGCCGGGCGCGGAAAGCCGGTGTGGTCATGCCTACCGCCTGCGTGGAGATGCCCCATTTTGTTGGTGCCTTCGACGACGAACTGCGGAAGGACGCCGTCGTCCAGCTCAAATCGCAGCTGAGCGTTATGGCCGAGATCGGCGGCCGGGGCGTCATGACGCCGGCCTCCTACGGCATGTTCTCCAAGCGCCTTCCTCCATTCATCCCGCCGCGCACCGAGGAAGAGGACACCGCAGTGCTGGTGGAATCATTCACGGAGCTTGGCGAGCATGCGGCCGCCGAAGGGGTGGAGATCTATCTTGAACCCCTGAACCGCTATGAGGACCACATGATCAACACCCTCGCCGACGGCGTGCGGCTGCTGACGCTTGTGGGCCTGGGCGCGGTGCGCCTGGCTCCGGACACGTATCACATGAATATTGAGGAAAGTGACCCGGCGGCAGCCCTCCAGGACACCGCCGGATACATCGGCCACATCCAGGCCAGCGACTCGAACCGCCTCGAACCCGGTGCCGGGCACCTCGACTGGGCCCTGTTCGGTGCCACGCTCAAATCCATCGGTTACCAGGGCACAGTGGCCCTGGAATCCCGGCTGTCCGGACCGGCGGAGGAAGTCCTTCCCCGGGTGCCGTCCCTGCTGGGGCGATACCTGTGACGGCCGTTTCGGATACCGACGACGGCGGGTCTCCAGTGACCGCCGAGCTGATCGCCGCCCGTTCCACGGCCGTCCTGGAGGCCAACTGGCGAAAGACCCACACCGTTCCGGCCGCCGGCCTCTATCCCCACCAGTGGAGCTGGGATTCGTCCTTCATTGCCGTGGGCCTCAGCCGGATCTCACCCCGCCGCGCGGGCCAGGAGATGGATGCACTCTTCGCCGGCCAGTGGGATGACGGCCGGCTGCCACAGATCATCTTCGATCCCCACCGGGACGAGGACTACGCCCCGGGGGCATCGTTCTGGCAGTCCCGCCTCATTCCCGGCTCCCCGAAGCAGGTGGAGACAGCAGGCTTGGTCCAGCCGCCAAACCACGCGTGGGCTGTCTGGAAAATCCACCAGGCCGACCCCGCCGAATCCCGCCGCCGCTCCTTCCTGGAGCGGAACTACTCCAAGCTGGTCCACTGGCACGAATACCTGTCCGGCCGCCGCGACCGCGGCGGGTCCGGCTTGGCCTGCATCGTGCACCCCTGGGAGTCCGGCACGGACAATTCGCCCTTGTGGGATACGGTGATGCTGCGGATCCCGGCGGACTGCAAAACCGAACTGAACCGCCTGGACCTGCAGCACGCCGACGCCGGGGAGCGGCCCAGCCAGAAGGAGTACGGCAAGTACTTCTGGATGGCCGAACGCTACCGGGACCACGGCTGCGACGACGCCGATGCGGACTACCCCTTCCTGATGGAGGATCCGCTGTTCAACACCCTGCTGGCGGTGTCGGAGCTGGCCCTGGCGGACATCGCCGCCGAGCTGGGCTTGCCTGGCGAAGCGCACCGGGAGCGGGCGGAACGGATCACCGAGGCGCTGGAGGCCCTGTACGTGCCGGAACTGGGATGTTATTCCGCCCGCGACGTCACCGATGGAACGGTGGTCTCCAAGGCGACCATCAACGGACTGATCCCGCTCCTGCTGCCCGGACAGGTCCACGCCGACGCCCTGCTGGAGACACTGAACGGTCCCCGCTTCATGGACGGACGCGCCCTGATGGTGCCCAGCTACGACGCCACGGCCGAGGACCACAATCCGGCTCTCTACTGGCGCGGCCCGGCCTGGTTCAACATGTCCTGGATGGTGGCTGAGGCGCTGGAAGGACTTGGGCATACGGACCAGGCGGCCTTCCTCCGGGGCAACATCGGCAGGCTCGCAGCGGAGCATGATTTCCCCGAATACGTGGACCCCTGGACCGGAGCCGCGCACGGCACCCGCAGCTTCAGCTGGACCGCGGCGCTGGCCCTTGAAACCACCTACTACCGGAGCACCCCATGACCGCCATCGCACCCCCGTCCGCAGTCTCGGTCCTCGTGGCCCACGGCGCCATGATGCGCGGCGCTGCCGACGGAAGCGTGGGCCGGGCAGACGCACCGGCGCAGGGAACGGAAGGCCTCTATGTTGCCGATACGCGCCTGCTGTCCCGCTGGATCCTGGAGATTAATGACGCCACTTTCTGGGAGGTGGGCAGCGTCTGCGAACCGGGCCGCCGCGAGACCGCCCTCAGTCCGGCGGCACGGCGGAGCCAGACGCACGATCTCTTCGTCCGCCGGACCCAGGAGCTGGACGCCGGAGGCCTCACCGACACCCTCCGCATCCGCAACCTGGGCCGGGAGCCAATCACCGCGCGGTTGGTCCTGCGGGCCGGCACCGACTTCGCGGACCAGTTCACCGTCCGCACCGACGGCCGGATCTTCGATCTCAGCGCCGCCGCCAGCAGCATGGACGTCCACGACGACGGCTCGCTGGCTTTCGATTACAGCCACACCTTCCGGGGCCTGACTTTTGAGGCCGGCGTCCGACTGACGGCCAGCATCCCGCCGATGGTCCGCCGGGAACCTGCCAACGGCCGCTTTGTCGGCGCCGCACTGTCCTGGGACCTGGCCTTGGCCGTAGGGGAGACGCAGGCCCTGACTGTCTCTGCCGTCTCCGCCGGCGGGCAGGCACGCCCGGCGGTGCCGGCCGCCGTCGTACGTTCCGGCGAGGGGCTGACCGCCTTGGCGCGCCAGAGCCTCAAGGACCTCGATTCGCTGCTGATGCCGTGCCCCGTCAAGCCCGAACTGACCATCCCCGCGGCAGGGCTGCCCTGGTTCCTCACGCTCTTCGGCCGGGATTCCCTGCTGGCGTCCATGCTCACGCGGGAAGAATGCCCGCAGCTGCTGGGCGATGTGCTCCGCGCGTTAGCTGCAACGCAGGGAACCGTGGATGATCCGGCCCGGGTGGAGCAGCCGGGGAAGATTGTCCACGAGGTGCGGGTGAGTGAACTGGCCCAGCTCGGCGCCGTTCCCTACGGCCGCTACTACGGCACGGTGGACTCCACGCCGCTGTTCCTGATGGCGTTGGGGCAAGTGGAGGATGCCGCGCTTCTCCGCGAACTGGAGCAGCCGGCCCGGGCCGCCGTCGAGTGGATCCTCGGCGACGGCGGCCTGAAGAAGACCGGGTTTGTCCGCTACACGCCGGACCCCGCCGGTCTGCTCCACCACGGCTGGAAGGACTCGTTCGACGCCGTGGCCGGAGCTGACGGCCGCGAACCGGTGGGCGACATCGCCCTTGCTGAAGTCCAGGGCTACACCTGGCGCGGCCTCAGGGAATGCGCCCGCCTCGCAGCGGAACAATGGGATGACCAGGCTTGGGCAGGCACCCTTCGCGGGCTCGCCGACGAGCTGAAGCTCCGCTTCCGCGACGCGTTCTGGATGGAGAGCCAGAACTTTCCCGCCTTGGCGGTGGACGGTGGAGGCGACCAGGTCGATGCGCTGGCCTCCAACGCCGGTCATTTGCTGTGGGCCGGTATCGTCGACGCGGACGACGCCGGTGCGGTTGCTTCCCGACTGCTCCGGGACGATTTCTTCACCGGATGGGGGATCCGGACCCTTGCCGAAGGCCAGTACTATTACCACCCGATGTCCTATCACAACGGCTCCGTCTGGCCCCATGACACCATGCTGGCCGCGGAGGGAATGGCGGCGTACGGACTGGCGGACCAGGCACGGACCGTGGCAGCGGGGATCCGGGACGCGGCCGCGCACTTCGGCAACAGCCTGCCGGAACTGTTCGGCGGGTTCTCGCGCGCGGATTTCCCTGTGCCGGTCAGATGCCACCACGCCGGCTCTCCGCAGGCCTGGGCTGCTGCCGCGGGCCTCGCCGCTGTCCGCCTGGCGTAGCTCCGCCGCCCTCAGCGGCGGGTCACCAAGTGGTGGTTCCCGACGCCGGTAAGCCAGACTGTTTCCGTGAGCAACAAATCCCGGACCGGTCTTGCGGTCGCCGGGCTCAGCCTGGGCACGGCGGTGAACCCGTTGAACTCATCCATGATCGCCGTGGCGCTCGTGGTGCTGCGCCAGGATTTCGGGCTCGACGTCGCCGCGGTCACCTGGGTGATCACCTCCTTCTATCTGAGCTCAGCCGCAGGCCAGCCCCTGATGGGGCGGCTCGCGGACAGGTTCGGGCCGCGCCGGATGTTTATGCTCGGCACGGGACTGGTGGCTGTGACCTGTGCGCTCGCGCCCTTCTCGCCCAACTTCGCCCTGCTCTGCGTGGCCCGCGCCGTGATGGCGCTGGGCACGGCCGCTGCGTACCCCAGCGCAGTAGTGATGGTGGGTGCCATCGTCCATCGGGCCAACACTGCCCAGCGGACCCAGGTTGAGTCGTCCCGTCCGCTGGGCCATATCCAGATGGCCAACACGTCCGCGGCGGCGGTGGGCCCTGTCCTCGGCGGCCTGCTGGTGGGCTTCGTGGGCTGGGAAGCACTGTTCCTGGTCAACGTCCCGCTGGCGTTGGCGGCGCTGTTGATTGTGCGGCGGGCGGCGCCGGCGGATGCCCCACGGGAACGCGGCAGCCTCGCCGAGCTGGTGCGGGACTCCGACATTCCTGGCATCCTGGGCTTCGTCAGCTCCCTGCTGCTGGTGATGATGGCCCTGCTGGATGTGGCGCCGGGCTACCGCTGGTGGCTGCTGGGTGCCGGAACCTGGCCGCCGCGCTGTTCGCCTCGCGTGAGCTCCGCTTCAGCCCGCCGTTCCTGGACCTGCGGCTCCTGGGGCGGAACCGGCCGCTGATGCTGGTGTACCTGGGCTTCGCCGTGTTCAACAGCGTCTACTACTTTGTCTTCTTTGGACTGCCCCAACTACTGCAGGAATCGGGCGGCTACAACCCCGGCCTCGTGGGCCTGCTGATGCTGCCGCTGGCCACCACGTCCGTCCTCGCCACGCCGTGGGCTGTCCGGGCCATGGGCCGATTCGGCGTGCGGCGGGTGCTTATTGCCGGCGTCGTACTTCTCACCCTGGTGGCCGCGCTCATGTGGCTCCTGACCGGCTCACTGGCCATTCCGGTGGTGCTGGCGCTCACCGCCCTGATGGGCGTTCCGTACGCGGTGGTGAGCATCGCGTCGAACCAAGGCATGTTCGTCTCCACCCGGCCGCAGGAACGCGGGGTGGCGGCCGGCATCTTCCAGACGTGCCGCTACGTAGGTGCGATCACGGCGACCGTGCTGATCGGCGTGTTCGCGGCCGGGGGCGTGGACCCGGCGAGCTGGGGCCAGATGGTTGTGGCCATGCTGGTGCTCGGCGCGGTGGCGTTCGGCGTGACGCTGCTGTGGAAGCAGCGGGCGGACTAGCAAAGCCCACGGGATGCGATTCCGCCGCCGGGCTTATCGTGGAGATATGGACTCTCCAAAGGTGCAGCTGTACCTGGATATCACCGCTAAAGGCCTGTGCCTGCTGGGCGTCGCGCTGATGGTCTTCGGCCAGAGCGGATGGTCATGGCCTTCCGTGCCGGCACACAGCTGAGCGAGCACCGGAACCCGGGCGAGGCCACGGTCTACGTGCTGAAGGGGTCGGTCTGGCTGAGGGCGGGTGGGGAGTCGTGGCAGGGCAAGGCCGGGGATCTCCTGATCGTCCCGGACGGGCTGCACAGCCTGGAAGCGGAAGAGGACTCGGCGGTGCTTTTTACGGTGGTCAAGACCGACCGTTAGCGCCCGAGTACGCAGCGTCATGCACTCCTCCACCACAGCTGGTTAACTGTCAGGTGAACCGAGAGAAGGAGCTTGCATGTCCGGTCTGCCCACACCACGGAAGCTACGGGTCAGTCTGCCCAGCCAGAACCTGATGGCGGCACTTGAGCCGTCCGCCGACGTCGAACTTTTCCTGTGGGACCTGACCGGCCCGGCGCCGGCGGAGCAGTTCGACATTGTGGTGCCGCCCTACATGGGCGCGGCGGGGGCGCTGACGGCGCTGGACTCCGTGGACGTGGGCCTGGTGCAGAGCCAGTCGATCGGGTACGACGGCGTCGCGGCGGTTCTGCCCGCGGGGTGCCGTTTTGCGAACGCGGCCGGAGTGCATGAGACGTCGACGGCGGAACTTGCGTTGGGCATGATCATCGCCAGCCAGCGGGGGATCCCGGACTTTGTGCGGAACGCGGCGACGCGAACCTGGGACAACTCCCAGCGCCCCAGCCTTGCCGACAGGCGCGTGCTCCTGGTGGGTTACGGGGGAGTGGGGAAGGCGGTTGAGGCCAGGCTGCTGCCGTTCGAGACCGAGGTGACGCGCCTGGCCAGCCGCGGCCGCGACGATGAGCACGGCCGGATCTACGGGATTGAATCCCTGTACGAACAGCTGCCGCTGCACGAGATTGTGGTGGTTAGTGTTCCCCTGGGCGAACAGACCCGGCACCTGGTTGACGCCCGGTTCCTGGCGGCGATGCCGGATGGCGCACTGGTGGTGAACGTTGCGCGCGGGCCGGTGGCTGATACCCAGGCCCTGCTGCGCGAGACCTCAACCGGGCGGCTCCGGGCGGCCCTGGACGTGACGGACCCGGAACCGCTGCCGAGCGACCATCCCCTGTGGAGCGTGCCGGGCGTCCTGATCACGCCGCATGTGGGCGGGGCAAGCTCTGCCATGCTGCCGCGGGTGGCGCGGCTGATCCGGAAGCAGATCGAACTGTTGCAGGCCGGAGAAGAGCCCGTGAACGTGGTGCTGGGGCAGGCCGTCAGGCGGTAGCCGCCGCTGGGGCATTCGGGAGGTCAGCCGTGTCTTTGACCTTTTCTCCGACCAGCCCCCCGGAAGGGGAGCAGATAGGGGGTTCGGGCTATGGACCCTTCCGGCTGGCGTGCCTAGACTGGCTTGACCCCCCAGCTCCAGGAAAACATCCAGCTGCTCAAGCAACGGGCAGGCCCTGCAGCTGAGGGATCCATCGCAACACTTCACAACTCACGGCTACCCCACGAGGGCGTGCCGTGCCGAGGAGAGGAGAGCAGGATGTCAGGGAACAAAGCCGTTGCTTACAAGGAACCCGGCAAGGTGGAACTGATCGATATCGATTACCCCACCTTCGAACTCAAAGACGGACCGGGCGTCAACCCGGCGAACGTGGGGCGCACGGTACCCCACGGAGCCATCATCAAAACCGTGGCCACCAACATCTGCGGTTCGGACCAGCACATGGTCCGCGGACGCACCACCGCCCCGCCCGACCTGGTGCTCGGGCATGAGATCACCGGCGAAGTGGTGGAGGTGGGTCCCGGCGTCGAGTTCATCAAAGTGGGGGACATCTGTTCAGTGCCCTTCAACATCGCCTGCGGCCGGTGCCGGAACTGCAAGGAACGCAAAACCGGGATCTGCCTGAACGTTAATCCGGACCGCCCCGGCAGCGCCTACGGCTATGTGGACATGGGCGGCTGGGTGGGCGGCCAGGCCAACTATGTGCTGGTCCCGTACGCGGACTGGAACCTGCTGAAGTTCCCGGACAAGGACCAGGCCATGGCAAAAATCATGGACCTCGCCATGCTCTCGGATATCTTCCCCACAGGCTTCCACGGCGCGGTGTCGGCCGGGGTGGGCGTGGGTTCCACGGTGTACGTGGCGGGGGCCGGACCTGTTGGCCTCGCAGCGGCCACGAGTGCTCACTTGCTGGGTGCCGCCGTCGTGATTGTGGGGGATCTGAACGAGGACCGGCTGAAGCAGGCGCGCAGTTTCGGGTGCGAAACCATTGACCTGAGCAAAGGCGGACCGGCGGAGCAGATCGAGCAGATCCTGGGTGTTCCGGAGGTGGACTGCGGCGTTGACGCGGTGGGCTTCGAGGCCCGGGGCCACGGCCACGGCCACGACGCCAAGGAGGCGCCCGCCACGGTGCTGAATTCGCTGATGGAAGTCACCGCGGCCGGTGGTGCGCTGGGCATTCCCGGGCTCTATGTCACAGGCGATCCCGGTGGTGTGGACGAGGCGGCCAAGAAGGGTGCCCTGAGCCTGAGCCTTGGCACCGGCTGGGCGAAGTCGCTGAGCTTCACTACGGGGCAGTGCCCAGTGATGAAGTACAACCGTCAGCTGATGATGGCGATCCTGCACGACAAGGTGAGCATCGCCAAGAACGTCAACGCCAAGGCGATCAGCCTCGAGGATGCGCCCAAGGGCTATGCCGAGTTCGACGCCGGTGCGGCCACCAAGTACGTCCTCAACCCGAACGGATACCTCAGCTGAGCCCTGCCGGGTTTGGTGCGCCGGGCGCCGGGCGCCGGGTCACTTGGCGCCGGGCACCCGGTGCCGAGTGATTCACTAAAGAGGCGGTGCCTCCACCGTGAGTGGGGGCACCGCCTCCGCCAGGCGTAAGTAAAGTCCGCGCTAGCGCTGCCGCGGGTCCAGCGGCTGCGGAACGATCGGCTGGTCATTGGCCGTCAGGTCGATGCCCAGGTCCTTGGCGAAGACCAGCCGGGTGTCCTTGTAGATGCCCGGGTGGTTCTCGTCCAGCTCAAAGACACGGGCCCCGCGCAGGCGGTTCCGCTCGGCGCCGGAAAGCCCATAGGCGCCGAACCCGGTTCCGGGCGCATAGCCAAGCTGCACCCCGTAGTAGTTGCCTACGTACGTGTTGACGTGGTCGTGGCCCACAAAGTAGCCGAGCACATCCCCGCGCTCCAGGAAGGCGTTGAACAGGCCGGAGTTGATGGGGCCCGGGCACTCGTCCTCGTTCCGTTCGCCAACGATGTTGTGTTTCGTGAGGGCACGGGCGTGATCGGCGTCCGTCCGCGAGTCGAGGCTAGCGAACCACATGTTGCGGTGCTCGTGGAGCGCGATGTGGCCCCACATGAGGGAGGGGACCTTCTTGCCGTATTTTTGCTCGGTGGCGATAGAGAGGTTGCGGTACCACGTGACCTGGTCCATGCGTACCCAGTCCCAGCCGGGGTAGCCCTCGAAGTCCTGCCCGTTGATGGTATCCGGGGCATACCGGCCGGTGTCGATAAGCCAGAGTCCGAACGCCGGTGCCTTGGACTTGGCGGACTGCACCAGGAGCAGCGAGTTCGATGTCCCTGTGAGGCCCGGCGTGGAGTCGCTGTTCATATTGAACTCGTAGGTCTGCAGGAACTGCAGCATTTTGGCCTCAGTCATGCCGGTCCGGCTTACTGAATCCTCGTCGTGGTTGCCGAACGTGACGGCCCATGGTATCTGCCGGCGTTCCATGGGCTGGACCACGTGGTTGAGCGCCTGCTTGACCTCCAGCTCGGAATCGCAGCCGCCGTTGATCACGTCACCGTTGATCACCACGAAGTCCGGCTTCTCCGCGTCCAGGGTCTTGTCCATCAGCTCGATGGTGCGGCGGTCCGTCTGCTCGTCGTCCTGGGTGTCGTTGAACTGGACCACCTTGAAGCGGCCGTCGGTCCGGAAGGCGAGGCTGGGCTGGGGTGCCTTCGGACCCGGGGCCGCGCTGCTTCCGGCGGCCGCCGCCACTGTGAGTCCGAGCGCACCCAGCGTTCCGGCGGCAGCCAGCGCGGCCCTCCGGCTGAGGTTGTACTGATGGAGTCCGGTGGTCATGGTTGCCTCTTTCACTGGTGCGGCCGTACTCCCGGCCGTCGATCCTGTGACAGTAGGCGAGCCAAGTTTCGGGTTCCGGAACACTTGCTGAACGCCGCATGCGGGACTGAGTGATTACCGGCTAAGTCCGCCTATGATGGCGGCATGTCATCTTACGAAGTCACCCGCAGCGCCCTCATTCCTGCCCCAGCACAAGACGTCTTTCCGCTGGTCAACAGCTTCCTGGAGTGGACCAAATGGTCGCCGTGGGAGAACGTGGACCCGGAATTGAACCGCTCGTATTCGGGCAACGACGCCGGTGTGGGGGCCAAGTACGCGTGGAGCGGCAACCGCAAAGCAGGCAGCGGAAACATGGAAATTGTCGAGTCCGACTTTCCTCAGAGCATCAAGGTGCACCTGGAATTCACCAAGCCGTTCAAGGCCGTGAACCCCACCTCGTTCACGTTCACCACGGCCGACGGCGGCACGCAGGTCACGTGGCGGATGACCGGCGAGAACAAGGGGCTCGCGAAGGTTTTCGCCCTGTTCATGAACATGGACAAGTTCATCGGCGCCGATTTCGAGCGCGGGCTGGCCGCGCTCTCGGCGGCCGCTACGGCCAACAAAGCCTGACCCTGCGACGGAGCCCCAGCGCCTGCCGGGCCTCAGCCGTTGAGGATCTGTTCCCGAAGAATGTCTGCGTGCCCGCGGTGCTGGGCGAGCTCACGCAGCACGTGCAGGTATACCCAGTGCAGGGGGAGCGGGCCGCGGCGGTTGCCGCGGAGCACGTCGTCGAGATCTAACGACGACGTCGCCAGGCGCGATGCCTCGCAAGCCTCCCGGTGAGCCTGCTGGATGCTGGCGATGGTGTCCTGGTCCGTGAGGATGAACGACTCGTCCGGCGTGGCCGGAATGCCGATCTCGGTGCGTGACCGGCACGTGATGGCCTCGTCGAACCAGACCTTTTCCACCATGATCGCGTGCTTCACCAGACCCAGCAGTGTTGTCCGGGAAGCGACCAGCGAGCGGCGCGCCTGCTCCTCGGTGAGGCCGTCCAGGCAGGCATTGAGCATGTTCCGGTGGTCGTCAATGAAGGCCTCGAACTGGACGCGCGCGGGCTGATGGATAGCGTTCTCGGCAAACGCGGCTGAGGGAGCAGACATCCACAAAGTATGGCAAAGCCAGGGCCTCGGGGCAACGCGCTGGCTCGTTCTGCGGGAACGCCCGACGCCGGCCGCGCGGCGTTCCGTCCAAACACCGTGGTCACGCTGATGTGCCTGGTCCCGGTGATCCTGGCGGCCGGCGCCGCTGCGGGCCGGGCCATCCGCGCCGCGCGGTCCTAGTAGCGCCCAGCCAGAAGCCCGCCTGGCCGGAGGGGCGACTACCCGGACGCGCGGCGGTTGCGCGCCTGGCGCGCCAGCCGGATGAACCCGTAGATGAACACGGCTTCGATCAGCACCATTAGCCCGAGCAGCAGCCACTGCCCCTGGGCGATGAAGACCACGGCGCCGGTGAGGACCAGGGTGGTTCCGAGCGCCAGCGCATACACGGCGAAGCCGAGGGCCACTTTGGCGCTGCGCACACCCGTCCGGAAGCCAAAGCCCACCGGCTCGCCGCCGGGGTAGCCGGCCACGCGGTCCGGGACGGCGGGCTTGACCTTGTCGAATTCCGCCCAGGGGTCCGGGTTCTGATTGCTCATGCTTCCATTATCCCGCGGTTCCCGGCCCACCCGCGATCGCCCGAACTATAGGCTGAGTGGCGCAGCTGGCGAAGCTCAATACGGTGCTCGAGTCCGCGTAGGCAGGGGGCCGGGCGTCGCTCCGACGAATTCTGCTCAATCATTCGGCGGCGGCTTGCGGGCCTCCCCGGAAATCCAGCCCTGGCGAACGGAAAGCGTTGATGATCGAGCAGAATCCGACGCGAGACAAAGCTCAGATGTCGGCTGGTGAAGAGCGCGTTCCCGTCCTGGCCGGGAACTGACGGCCCGGACGGGCTGAACACCCCGCGGACGGCGGCTTGCGGGTTTGCTCTATCACGTTTGGTCGCTAAACCACCGTTTTGGGAACCAAAAGTGATAGGTCAACCGGGGTGATCGGTTCGTACAGGACCGGCTCCTGGTGGGTAACCACCACGGCGTCGCTCACCACGTCTGCCAGCCTGCCGTGGCGCGCGTAGGCCTGCCGCTGCAGCCTGGCGCCGGTTCCGTTGCTGAAGATCCGGTGCAGGGATTCCTCGACGTAGGCTGCGTCGCCCGCCTCGTCCAAGGCGTCGCGGACATGGTCATGGAGCGCGGCGATGACATTTCTTGCGGACTCCGGCTTGTGGGTCACTGGGTGGAGCAGCTCGCCCTGGATTCCCCACCGGCTGGCCAGCCAGGCCCCCTGGCGCAGGATGATGGCCGGAACCATGTCCGGCGTCTGCCCGGATTTCCATTCCCGGGCAGCGGTCTCCACCAGGCCCC
Organism: Pseudarthrobacter sp. Y6; assembly: GCF_050156205.1. Classification (NCBI taxonomy): domain Bacteria; kingdom Bacillati; phylum Actinomycetota; class Actinomycetes; order Micrococcales; family Micrococcaceae; genus Pseudarthrobacter; species Pseudarthrobacter sp. Y6. Next base: position 1,122,433 of record NZ_CP189574.1, read on the forward strand.
GCACCAGGGCGGCGATCAGGACGGTGTCGCGGGGATCGAGGCAAACATCGGACACCCGGATCTCCACGGTGGGGTGGCGGGCGGAGAGGCGGGCGTCAAAGTCAGGGTTGTTGACGACGCCCGTGCCGGCCAGGTCCGCCACCCGCTGGTGGTAGGCCTGCGCCGAGCCGAAGATTTCTGTCGGCCCGGCAGAGGACCACCGGTTCCACGCTTGGGTACGGAAGCTGGCGTAGCCGCTGTCAGCGCCGTTCCAGAACGGGGAATTCGAGCTCAACGCCATCAGTGGCGGCAGCCAGGACCTGATCCGGTCCAGGACCGCGACGCCTTCCTCATCGGAGTCAACGGAGACATGGATGTGGCATCCGCAGGTCAGCTGCTCACGCGCCGTCAGGGCGAACTTTTCCAGCAACGCGTCATAGCGGGTGTTGCTGGTGGAATGCGGTGTCACCGCCAGCGGTGACGTGGCGAGGGCGGCGATCCTGGCGCCGGCTTTTCGGGCGAGTGAGTCGGCGTAGGCGCGGCCGGACAGGATCTCGGCGGACAGTCCGCTCAGGGTGCTGTGCGGGTGGGTGATCACTTCGAGCTGTTCCTGGTGAAGCTCGACGGCGAGCATCGGGTGCGTGGATGGGCCGGCCGTTTCGCCCGGGTCCTGGAGACGCAGCAGGTCTGCGGCCAGAGGCAGGGGACTGCCGTTGGAGGGATCAACGATCAGGAATTCTTCTTCAACACCAAAAGTACGCACTAGCTAAGTGTGCGCCAACAAAAGCAGTCCCGGATGCCACCCGTGTTTCCTGCATCTGTGGGGGCATCAGGGAGGGCCGCCCGAAGCGGTTGAAATCCCCTCTATCCGCAGGTGCCCTTTCAGTTCCATAATGGCCACATAAGCTTCGGGGACCCTCGCGCCGACGATGGCTGGCGCGGCGCAGGAGTCCCAGGTGGCCGCTCAGGCACTTGGCGCAACGGGCGGCCACGCGGCACCGGCCAACGAGGTTCCGGATCCGCCACCGGGGGAGAGTATCGCCACCAACGCGAAAGCAAGGCACAAAGGAAATCATCATGCTCAAGGATCGAACCATCATGGCTGTCCTCGCTGCGAAGGACATCAACAGGGCGAAGGATTTCTACCGGGACAAGCTGGGCCTGGAACCGTCCGATTCCATGGAGGACAACAGCCTGTTTTACAGCGGCGGCAACGGAACGGGTTTCGTGATTTACCAGACAGAGAATGCCGGGACGGCCAAGAACACCCAGATGGGCTGGGAAACGGACAATCTCGAAGGCGAGATGGAGGAACTGCGGGGCCGCGGCGTCGTCTTTGAAGACTACGATTTCCCCGGCCTGAAGACGGAGAACGGAGTTGCCGATAACGACTGGGGGAAGTCCGCCTGGTTCCTGGACAGCGAAGGGAACATTCTCAACATCCTCCAGCGCAAGTAGCCAGCCGCAACGCTGATTGGCGCAGCAAAGGGCCGCACTTGCCGCCAAGGCAGGTGCGGCCCGCGCGCGCCGGCATGTGGCGGCAGCCGGGATTCAAACGCGTGACAGAGCCCAGGAATAGAATGGGCGCCATGGGCACCGTTGACGATTCCTTGGCCGATCTGCCTGAGCCGGACCGCGGCTGCCTGCTGCGCGTGGTCGACACTGTCAGGACGCTGGTGCCCGAAGCTGTGGAGGGGATGAGCTACGGGATGCCCGCCCTGAAACTTGAGGGAAGACCACCCCTGGGCGTTGTGGCGGCGGCCAAACACCTCTCCGTCTTCCCGTTTTCCCCGGCGGTGATTGACGCCGTCGCACATCGACTTGAAGGGTATTCCCTCCCCAAGGGGACCTTCCCATTCACGCCGGAGCATCCCCTCCCCGACGACGTGCTGGAGGACATCGTTCGCCTGCGTCGTGCGGAGATCCAGAAGTAGGGGCAAGGACCACCAAGAAGGGGACCTGATGAAATCCAACGAACTAGTGCTGGACGCGTTCCGCCGGATCAGGGAGACGGTGGAGGCCACCCTTGTTGGGCTCGACGACGGGTCGGTGGCCCGGCGGCCGGCGGGTACCGGGAACTCGATTGCGTGGTTGATCTGGCACCTCGGCCGGGTGGAGGACGCCCAGGTGGCCTCCGCCGCCGGCCTGGACCAGGTCTGGACGTCACAGGACTTTGCCGGCCGTTTCGGCCTGCCGCTGACAGACCGTGACACCGGCTACGGTCACTCGACCCACCAGGTCGACGCAGTGCGGGCCCGGCCGGAACTTCTGCTTGAGTACTACGACGCCGTCCACCGGCAGACCGCAGGGTTCCTGGAGACTCTCACCGATGAGGACTTGGACCGCATCGTTGACAAGCGTTGGGACCCGCCCGTTACCCTCGGCGTGCGGCTGGTCAGTACCATTGCCGACTGTCTCCAGCACGTGGGCCAGGCCGCTTATGCGAAAGGGTTGAACGCCGAATAGGGGAGAATCGCATAGATGCAGCTCAGGCCGTTCTGCATGACGGCTCAACCATCCCTGTCACCATCGAGGGAGACGGACCTGCCGTTCTCCTGCCGGTCAGCCCGGCGCCCTATGCGGCGGCCGAAACAGACACGCTGCGCCAATGGGGCGGGGACCCTGACCTGGGACCAAATCTCATCAGCGGACTGGCACTAACAAACCGGGTCATAGCGGCCGACTACGAAGCGCACCGGATGGCCAATCCGGCGCCGCGGACGCTCACCCCAGCGAACATCGCCGTCGACCTCCTGGCCCACCGATCGAGGGTCCGTACCGGAGCATGCTGGCCGTCACCCTGGCGGCACATGCCATGTCCGTGAAGGCGGCCGACGAACCGGCCGGGCCGGTCCCTGCACCCGAGCCGGGCGACTGGGACTCGGTGTCGGTCCGTACCACCGAGGCGCAGACGCAGCAGTTCGTCACCCTGTACGAAGCGCTGCTGGACTTTGACGATTCGGCCGCCGTCCTCGAAGGTGACCTGCTCCCGGCCGACCTGCCCAAACTGGCGTTCGCCGGTGCGGAGGACCAGCTTGACTACAAGCCGGTCTGGGGCGGCGTGCAGGTGGCCTCGGGGAGCCGTTGGCGAGGCATCAGGCCACCCTGGCCACTGCAGGGTGGGACGTCGGCGTCCCCCCGGGTCAGGATCATCTGGGCGCAATGCACAGCGCGGTGGCGCTGCCCCTCCTGTCCGACTGGCTGCAGAAGGTCCTGTCCGACTGGCTGCAGAAAACGGGCTGGGTCAAGTAGCAACTGGCTAGGCTGTGACCATGGACTTTCTCATCCGGCAGGCCACTCCTGAGGACGCTGCAGCGGTGGTGCGCATGCACACCCTGGCCCACGAGGAGACGTATGCGGACCGGCTGTCAGCGGACTTCTTCCGCGCACGAAGGGCCGGCATTCCCGAACGGGTGGAACGCCGTCGGCCGTTCCTGGCTGGCAGTGACCCGCGGATCATCGCCGTGGATGCCAACCATGAAGTGGTGGGGTTCGCCGACGCGGGTCCCGGACGGGATGAGGACGGCCCCGAGGCGCTGGAGCTGTATTCGCTGTACTCGCTCCGGCGGACGCACGGCAGCGGGCTGGGAGCTGCGTTGATGAGTGCGGCCATCGGTGAGAGTCCGGCATATCTCTGGGTGCTGGAGAACAATCCCCGGGCGCTGGCCTTCTACCTCAAACATGGCTTTCGGCCCGACGGCAAGCGCGGGCTGCTTCCGCCCGAGTGGGAAGAGCTGCCCGAATTCCGCATGATTCGGTCGGCGAGGGCCGGGTCATGACCATACGTACAGGGTCTTTGCCGGATAAAGGGTCCTTACCGCGGTGGGCGAGGATCGCCGTCGTCGTCTATCTGTCGGTGACGGTTGCGGTTGTTGGCGCTGCGCTCCTCACCAGCTCCTTCGAAACGGATCTGGATGCAACGGTCCGGGAGTGGCTGATGCGGTCCGTGGTGATTCTGACGCTGCCCGTTTCGGCAGCGTATTTCGCCGTGGGCTTCCTCCTTGATTCCTCGGGTCCGCCGTCGGGCTTGTTGAGCCCGACGGCGGTCCTCTACTACCTGGGATACGTCGCCCTTGCTGTGGTTAACGCAGCACTCTTCCGGTGGATGATCCTGAGCATCCGGAAGCCGGTGCCAGCCGCCGGCACTCCTGGCACTCTGCCTCAAGGTCCGGGGGTGACAATGCGCGGGGTCACTCGGAAAGTTCGGAACCTTTGGTGGACGGTACCCCTGGCAGTCCTGCTGAGCCTTCCGCAGTGGCTCGTGGCGGGCTTTGCCTGGTGTGGGATCAGCGGTTGCAGCGGTGGTGGTTTCGGGGTGGCCACGGGAACCGAATGGTTGGCGGTCACTATGAGCGTCGTGAACGGGTTCATTTTCGCCGTGGCTGTTTTCGCAGTGCCATGGCTGTATCCGACGGGGAGGCGCGCCCTCATTGCCTTGGCGGCCGGAACACTGTTCGGGCTTTTGGGTGCTGCAGTCACGCACGGCTAGCCATGGGCTAAAACGGCGGATGAGCGGACCTCGGCAACGCCGGCAATCGTGGGTACGGTTGCGTCATGCAAAAGATATCGATTGAGGCTTTGGCCCGTCAGCAGATCGCTGCCGCTGTTGCGGCACCCAGCGGGCGGGCAGCCGATACAGCTTTCGGCGGGCATGAGAAGAAACTGCGCCAGACCGTCATGGCTTTCCGTGCCGGCACGCGGCTCAGCGAGCACCAGAACCCCGGCGAGGCCACGGTCTATGTGCTGAAGGGGTCGGTCTGGCTGAGGGCGGGTGGGGAGTCGTGGCAGGGCAAGGCCGGGGATCTCCTGATCGTTCCGGACGGGCTGCACAGCCTGGAAGCGGAAGAGGACTCGGCAGTGCTGTTCACGGTGGTCAAGACCGACCGCTAGCGCCCCGCGTCCGTAGCGTCATGCGCTCCGTCAACGGTTGGGCTGATCGCTCGAGGGTGAGGTTTCACCAGGGTTTCCATCTATGTGCCATTCCCGTGGGTTCCGTGACGTTCGTTCGGGCAGGTGCCTCCTAACCAGTCGCTCAGGAAGAACGTTGAATGACCTGCCATTAGCCGGAGCCCTGTGTGGATTGGGAAAGTCCTGTAACGTCAGGATGCGGCGGAGTGCCCGCCGCATCTGCTCCGCACATTTTTCCGACGCCTTGGTCATGTACGGCAGGGCAGCTTCTCAAGAGGTATACATGAACACCAGCACTCCAGCCCAGGACCGTCCCGTTGCGCCTCAGACGGACGGCGACCCTGCCCTTCCCGCCGGCATGCCCCTCGGAGCGCGCCGGCTGGTGCTCATCGGAGGGCTGTGTATCCCGGTCGGTCTTGTCGCGGGGCCGTACATGTTCGGTATCCAGCTCATTGCTGTCGCCGGTGTCGCGGCGGTGAGTGTCGCGTTGTCTTACGGGAACGGAAGGTCATGGTTCAAGCGATGGTCGCGGCTGACAGCGGGGGCCGGCGCAGTCTGGATTGCGGCCACGATTGGCTACTGGCTAACCATCGTGGCCGCTGCTGACGCCTCGGCACCGGTTCCGGGAGGGTCTTCGGCGCTGTTCTACATCGGCGTTGCCGCTTTCGTGGTGATGGCCGCTGCTGTCCTTGCGGGTACCGTCGCACGGTTCAGGTTCCGCAGACTTCGGGCCGCCGCAGCCGCCTAACGACCGGGGCCGCCGGCCCGGAGGCGTGATCGATTCCCGGGGCCGGCAGCCGCAAAAGGCCCGTGCGCTGGTTCAGGCTTCCCCCGTTGCCCGTCCGCTCCCTGCGGCGGGAGAGATAGACAAGCGCCACCGGCCTGCTCGTGCAGGCATAGGCCAAGGGAATGGATGAGGGACAACCTTGAGAGGCTCATCGAGCCTGTCCTCCCGCGGCCAGGGATCTGAGGGCAGTAACCCTGAGTTCAGAATTGCGTGAATACATCAATCAATGTACTTTGTGCTTATGGAAACGCTCACTCAGGCGCCGGTCTTGGCCCGGTTCGGTTACGCGGTCTCGGATCCCACTCGCGCCCGGATCCTCCTGACCCTTTCCGACGCCCCGTCGTACCCCTCGGATCTTGCCGACTCCCTGCAGGTGTCCCGCCAGAGCATGTCCAACCATCTGACCTGTCTGCGCGGATGCGGCCTTGTCGTGGCCGTCCCGGACGGGCGCAGAACCCGGTATGAACTCGCGGACGCTCGGCTGGGCCACGCGATCAAGGACCTGATCGGCGCTGTCCTGGCAGTCGATCCGACCTGCTGCGCCCCGGACGGCGAGTGCCTGGTATGACGACGCATCTCCAGATTGCGCCCAGCCGGACGCGCCGCGCCGTCCTGAGCCGCCGCATCCGGCTTTTCGCGGCCGCCACCATCACCTACAACATCATCGAGGCCGCTGCCGCATTGTGGGCCGGCGGGGTCGCGGACTCCTCGGCCCTGATCGGCTTCGGACTGGACTCGGTCATCGAAGTCGCCTCCGCCGTCGCCCTGTCCTGGCAGTTCTCCGCCAAGGACCCCCAAGGGCGCGAGTACCGGACCCTGCGGATCATCGCCGTGTCCTTCTTCGCCCTGGCCGCCTTCGTGGCTGTGGACGCCGTCCGGTCCCTGACCGGCGGGGGAGAGGCGCAACACTCCACGCCCGGGATCGTGATTGCCGCCATGAGCCTGGCGATCATGCCCGTCCTGTCCTGGGCGCAGCGCCGGGCCGGCCGTGAACTCGGTTCCAGGACTGCTGTCGCTGACTCCAAGCAGACGCTGCTGTGCACGTACCTTTCCGCCGTCCTGTTGGTGGGTCTTGTCCTGAACAGCACCCTCGGCTGGTGGTGGGCCGACGCCGGGGCCGCCATTGTCATCGCAGGGATCGCTGTCCGGGAAGGGATCAATGCCTGGTGCGGTGACGTTTGCTGCGCGCCTTACGGCTCTGACGCGGAGGAACTGAGCGACGCCGAGCAGGGGCTCCCGGACCCTCCGGCGAAGGATGATTCCGGGCCGTGCTGCGACGGGTGCGGCGCGGACTCCAAACCGACGCCAGTCACGCTTAGCCTCGGTCCGGGACCGTCCAGGCGATGAACCGGTTCTTTTGCTGGGGATGGAAAGGATGAGCGGACAGGAAGTCCTCTGCACTAACGGCATTTTCTTCAGAAGCCGCCTGAACTAGCCTGAACCACCGTCAAGAGGTCTCCACCGTCCGCTCCAGCCATGACATCGGATGAGCTGCAGATCGCGGAGCGGGTCGACGCCATTCAGGCCGCCCGGGAAGACGCGGCGGAAGCACCGGCCCCGACGGCGCCCTCATCGGATGATCCGGGACCGGAGATCACCGATCCTGGCACCCAGGAGAGCATCATCCAGATCCTTCTCCGAGAGCGACAACCCGGCGAGAAGGCCCTGAATTCCAGCAAACCGGCCGGCGGGCTCCTGCAAGGCATGCCTCCTCGTCGCGGAAGTTGACGGCGATCCTTCTCGGCTGATCCTACCCGCCACAAAAAATCTCCGCCGGGGTCTGCCCCGACCAGAAAAACAGAGGATCCAAAGCCAACCCCCGGATACGAAAGGACCCGCAGCGCCCGAACATCCCAGGATCAGCCCCGCGCAGGACCGCGCCGGGCTGCCGGCAGTTCGGCCGGTGCACGGGCCGGACGGCCGATCCCAGCGCTGGCGTGACGCAGTACCGCCTCGGCCGGTGACGCGTTCCATCAACGCAATGGTTCGGCTGCGGTTTCCGGGACATGGCCGGAGTGGAGTTCTCTGATGGCCCGTGCGGCGTGCCGTTCTGCCGCCGGGAGATCCCCGGGGGGGACGGGGCGGGAGAAGAGGTAGCCCTGGAGGGAGTCACAGCCCAGGCCGAGCAGGAGGCGGGCCTGAGCGGGGGTTTCGACTCCCTCTGCGGTGATCTTGAGTCCGAGGTTGTGGGCCATGGCCGTCATGGAATCCAGGATCGGCAGGTCCTCTTCCCCGGTGATGATGACGGAGACGAAGGACTGGTCGATCTTGAGGATGTCCACGGGCAGGTCCTGGAGCCGGCCGAGGGAGGAGTAGCCGGTGCCGAAGTCATCCAGGGCGACCCGGATGCCCTGACCGCGTAGCATCCCCAGCTGGGCGGTGATATGCGGTGCGGGGTCCATGAAGACGCTTTCGGTGACTTCCAGGATCAGCTGGTCACCCCTGATCCCGGCCACCTCCAGGGTCTCCAGGACGGTCCGGGCGTAGCCGGGCGCCCGCAGCTGCACGGCCGAGACGTTCACGGCCACGGAGCGTTCCGGGTCTTGCCCCAGCCAGGAGTGCAGCTGTGTGCAGGCCTGGGCCAGGACCTCCTGGCCGATCGCAACAATAAGCCCGGTGCTTTCCGCGGCCGGAATGAACTCCTTGGGCGAAATGATCCTGTCTGGCCGGACCCAGCGGACCAGGGCCTCCACCTGGCTGACCGTAGCCCCGGCACCGCTGACGACGGGCTGGTAATGGACTGTGATCTCTCCGCGTTCGACCGCGGTGCGAAGACCGGTTTCCAGATCGGCGCGGGCCAGCAGCGTGGACATCATGTCCGGATGGAAGCGCACGAAGCAGTTCTTTCCCGCAGCCTTGGCCGCATACATGGCAATGTCGGCCCGGCGCAGCAAGTCCGGTGCGTGCGACCGGGCATCGGCGCTGGTCAGTCCGAGGCTGATGCTGGGATGAAGTTCACGGCCCTGCAGGGCAAAGGGCACATTCAACGCCGCCACGGCACGGGCGGCCACGGCCGCGGGGTCCGTGGTGGAGGTCAGGAGGATGACGAATTCGTCCCCGCCGAGCCGTGCCACGGTATCGACCGGACCCACGCAGCGTCCGAGGCGCCGTCCGGCCTCGATGAGCATTTCATCCCCGGCCTGGTGACCCAGGACGTCGTTGACTTCCTTGAAATCATCCAAATCCAGGAGCAGCACGTGAATGCGCGACCGGTCCCCGGTGGCCAGCGCCTCCTCGAGGCGGTCCCGGAACAAGGACCGGTTGGCCAGTCCCGTGAGGTGGTCCCGGAAGGCAAGCAGTTTCAGCTCGTCGGCCTGATGGGCAAGGTCGGATATGGCCGTCCGGGCCTGGGCCTGGGCCTGCATGCGGGCGGTGATGTCCCGGAAACTCCAGACGCGCCCGACGATGGCCTCGGCCACCCGCTGCGGCCGCGAATACCGTTCGAAGATCCGGCCGTCACTGAAGTGCAGCAGGTCCAGGCTCTCGGCTCCAAGGTCGCCGTAGAGCTCCTGGACCTTCGCAACAAAGGAGTCGGGGTCGGTGAGCTGGTCCAGGACAAAACCCATGACCCTCCCGTCATCGTGCGAGTCCAGCAGATCTGCCGGGATGCCCCACATGGTCCTGAAGCGTTCGTTGGCCCCGGCGATCCTCCCCTCCGCGGTCACGACCAGAATTCCGTCGGCCGTGGACTCCAACGTCGCCGTGACCAGCGAGAGGGCCTTGCGCAGGGGCGTGTCGCTGCGTTTACGTTTGGTCGCGTCCCGGATCGATGCCACAATCCCGGAGCGGCCGCCAACATTCAGCGGTGCAAGGTTGACCTCCATCGGGAACTCGGTGCCGTCACGGCGCAGCCCGAGCAGATCCAGATCCGTACCCACCTGGCGCATCCGGGAATCGGACAATAACGCTTCCCTGATCCATTCGTTGGGTCCCTGGAACCGGCCCTGGACGACCGTCCCGTAGGGCCGGCCCAGCAGCCACTCCCGCCGGTACCCGAACAGGGTCTCCGCCGCGGCATTGAGGTAGCTGATGGCCCCAGTCTCGTCGATGACCAGCAGGGCATCCGGGGCGTACTCAGCCACATCGGGCCCCGACGCACCTTTCACGTCCGCAACCGCGGCAACAGAGCTTCCAAACCCGGCTCCCGCTCCGCCAGGAGCACCCGCCCCCGGCGCAGCAGGGACGCGCCGGGTGCTCAGATCCGCGATCAGGGCCGTCCCGGCGCATTCACGCGCGTCCCGGATCCCCGCCACCGCCGCGGGTTTGTCCGCGAAGCCCCGCGATACTGCGATGACGTTTCCATCACGCGCCGATAACCGGAACCTGTACCGTGATTCGGCATCCAGAAAAAGCTCGAACATGCCGGCCATTGACTACCCCCCGCGCCTTTTGCGCCAGGCGTCGGCCAAACCACTGCGGGTTCTTCCAGCACCCGGCACCCCAATTCTGCCGGTGTTTTCCCGAGGGATCACCCGAGCATCATCGATCATTTCGTTGACCCGGGCAAGCGACACATCCGAACAAAGGACAAAATTTCGGACTCCGCCCGGAACGGCCGACATCGCGTCCACGACAATGCCCACAGATCAGGCCCCCGGTTCAGGCAGTTGCGGCCGGCGTTCGTCCCAGCGCGGCCAGAATGCGTGCCGCAGTTCTCGGCGAAGGCCTTTTCGCTTCGCCTAACTTCTGGGCACAGTCCGACCGCTCGGTCTTGAGGCGCTTACGGTTCCCCTTTGTTCGACTTCCAAAGCTGACATGGCAATCCGATGGCCATGTCAGCAGTGTTCCAGGCATTAGCGGCAGGACACCCGTACATCGGTACCGAAACTGTCGGTAATGTCCCCGTGGCGGGATCAGCGACCCTGATGACAACGCCGGGCGTCCCTTCCCCGCATCTGCATTCGAGACGGCGGGCCCGGGTCCTCTTGTCGACCGCTGGCATTCCACCATATGTTGACGAACTCTTTGGGTCGGCGTAGACCGTGCCATATCACATCAATTGCGGGCCGCTGCCTTTCGGCCTGCCGCCTGTAAGGAGAGGGACATGGCCGTCGCAGTCATCATGGAATTCGCTGGTGCCACCCTGGAGCAATACGACCTGGTCATCGGCAAAATGGGTCTCACCCCGGGAGGGCCCGGCCCCGCTGGCGCCCTCGGTCACTGGGTGGCGGCTACGGACGACGGGATCCTCGTCACGGATCTCTGGCAGACGAAGGAGCTCTACGAGACCTTCGCGAAAGAGCAGATCGGACCCTTCAGCGCCGAGGCAGGGATCCCGGCGCCACCGAAAGTGAAGTACCTGGACGCCTACAATTATTTCACGCCGGGCGCGTGAACATTTCCTGGAATCCAGCCCCGGCGGCTTCCCCCTCGATTACCTCCCGATGATGGCGTTCATGGGTCCGCGCCGAAACAAGGTATTTTTCCGGGACTGACCCTGACGCATCCGGATTCCTTTGACAAGATGCGGGGCTGGAGCGCGGGGAGCCTGCCGGAACGGGGTTTCGACGTCGTCCTGCCGGTGCTCCCGCTGGTGGTCGCCGGGCTGTTCCCCGACGCCGCGGCAGCGTCCGGCGTGCACGTGGGCCGGACACGGCTGGTGGCCATCGCGGTGGGGGTGGCCCTGGTCAGCGCCGTCACGGCAGTGGCCGGTCCCATCGCCTTCATTGCCCTGGCCGCTCCCCAGATCACCCGGCGTCTGGCCGGCGCCGCCAGCATTCCGCTGGGCACCACGGGTGTGGTGGGCGGGGCGCTCCTGCTGGCCGCGGACATCGTGGCCCAGCACGTTATCCCATTCACCGTTCCGGTGGGCGTGGTGACGGTGGTGATGGGCGGCGCCTACCTGGTGTGCCTCCTCCTCCACGAATCCCGGCGGCGCCGCTGAGCCGGTGCTTCGCTAACCGATCAAGCTGAGGAACGCCGTCGTATCTTCTGCCACCTGCGCCGGGCACTCCCACAGCACCGGGTGCGCCACACCGGGATAGACCTTCAGCACTGCGCCGGGGATCCGGGCGGCCAGGGTTTCCTGATCGCCGCGAGGCAGCAAGCCGTCCTGCTCGCCCCACAGGATCAGCGTGGGGGCGTGGATGGTTCCCGATTCCGTGGGCGGCGTGGCCTCGCATAGCCCGTTCAGGATGCCTTTCCAGGCGTGGGCCGGCATCCTGAGACCGTCGCGCACCCGGTCCTCGAGGAACCACTGCGGAACTTCGTGCAGCACGGGAAACCAGGACAGGGAATCCCGGACCCAGTCCTCGTCAAGGGGTTCGGTCAGGGCGTCCACCTCGTCGGCGAAGGCGGGCCGTCCGTGGAGGCTAAGGGGAGCGCCCACCAGCACCAGCGCCGCGACCTTTTCGGGTTGGGCAATGGCGAGCTGCTGGGCGACATAACCGCCGCTGGAGGAGCCGACGACGACGGCGCTCGGCACGTTGAGGGCGTCCAGGATCGCGGCAGCGTCCTCGGCCTGTTCCGCCAGGGAGTAGCCGCCCTCCGGTTTGTCCGCTCCGCCTTGCCCGCGGAGATCCGGGGCGTAGACCCTGAAGCCGGTCAGTAGGGGAATCAGGCGGTCGAAGCTGCCGCGGGATTCGCCCCAAGCGTGCAACAGCAGCACTGGTTTCGCGTCGGCGTCGGCGTCGCCGTGGGTGAGACACGGCACCGTGATGCCGGTGCGGAGCCTGAGGTCGCGGACTTCGGATTCCATAGATTCAGGCTACGCCGCGGGCTGTTTCGCGGGAGGACCGATCATCGTGTGACACATGGCGCTGGTGCCCTTCCTCGGTCAGCCCTTTTTGTTTTTGCCATTGCCCTCGGTGCCTTTTCCCTGTTCCGGTGCAGGGGCCGGCACGACGGGCGCAGTGTTTTCCTGGGCGGCCTGGGCGGCCTGTGCAGCGGCTTCCGCGTCGGCCTTGGTCTTCTCCGCTCCTGCCGCGGCAGCCGCTGCTTCTTCAGCTGCCTTCGCTGCCGCTGCGGCGGCTCCCACGGCGGCATTGAGGTCGGCCCTGACAGCGGTGATGCTGGTCATGATGCTCCGGCGCCGTTCCTCGGAAACCTGGCCGCTGCCGGCTGCAGACGCCACGTCCGTTTCCAGGCTGTCCAGGGTCTTAAGCGCGGCCGTGTGATCGGTTGCGGCCGCTGCCTGGCTCACGCCGAGCACGAGTTCCTGAAGCTGTTTGGCAGTGTCGCGCTGAATGCCGGTATCGGCCGGGCCGCAGCCAGCGAGCGAGGCCGCCAGCGCCAGGGCGGCCGCAAGGCAAGCTCCCCGTGCTCCGGTGCACTTGCCCGTGGAATGGAAGCGGGTCATGGTTCCACACTCTTCTGAAGTTCCTGAAGGTGGTCACCCAGCGTGCCGCTCACCGCAGGGTAAGGCACGACGCCGGATGTGGACTCTGGCGCCTGGCCCGCTGTCAGTGCCGCGGCCCCGCCTGCCAGCGGAAAAAGGATCAGGATGGCCAACACCGGGAGCCGCACCTTCTGTCCCGCACGGGATGACTTCCGTCGGCGCGTTCCCCGGGGCCTGCTGGGCTGTTCTGCGCCAGGCGCCAGCCTTGACTGGGCGGCGTTGGCGGAATCCTCGCCGTTGGGGCCTTCATCAGCTGGCCTGGCCGGCAGATTAGGGGAGGGCGAGTCTGCTGTGAGGGACGGCGTCCTGAACGGCATGGCCGGCAGCACACGCGTGGTTTCCGGTGCAAGTTCGCCGGGAGTGGATGTCGGCGAGACTAGGGCCCGCCGCAGCGCCGTCTCGATGTCCGCAGCTGTCGGGCGTTCCAGCGGCTCGATTGCCGTCATCGAGCGGATCAGGTCGGCCCACTCGGAAGGGAGATCCGAGGGAATTTTGGGCGCGCGGTGCAGCCTGGCCACGGCAGATTCCACAGCGCTGCCGGGGTACTCCATCGTCTGCTGGATGCATTCGAGCAGGACGAGCCCCAGCGAATAAATGTCTGTGGCAGGGGTGAGCGGGGAGCCCATGGCCTGTTCGGGGCTGAGGTATGCCGCGGTGCCCACCATGGCTCCAGTAGCGGTCAGGCGTGTTGCGTCGGCGATTCGAGCTATGCCGAAGTCTGCGACCTTGGCCCGCAGTGGCTCCCCGGGCCGGGTCTGCACCAAGAGGATGTTGCCCGGCTTGATATCGCGGTGGAGGATGCCGAGCCCGTGGACATAGGCCAGTGCGTCAGCGATGCCGGCTCCTATGACGGCGAGCTCGTCCAAGGGGACTTCACTGTGCCTGATCCGGCTGCGCAGATCCTGTCCCTCGACCAGTTCCATCGTCAGGAACGGCCGGGGCTCATCCGGGATGCGTACGTCGACGCCGACATCGAACAATGTCACGAGGCTGGGATGGTTCAGCGTCGCCAGCAGCGTGATTTCAGCTGCCTGGCGTTTCAACTCCTCGGCATCGGGAGCCTGGGGTGCGAAGAGCTTCAACGCCACGTCCCGGCCCAGGTTCTCGTCCCGCGCGCAGTAGACGGACGACATGCCGCCGCGGCCGATCACCTCACCCAGCCGGTAGCGTCCGCCAACCACGTCAATTCTGATGGAGCTGGGCGATTCCGCCACCATATCCGTTCCTCCCGGTGCGCTGCGGCACTATTACCTAAAATCATAAGGCAACTTACTATATCGGCCACTACGGGCGCGTCAGCCATCACCCTCACCACGGCCGCAGGCAGGGATTAGGTCGTTGGAAGGCTTCCCTCAAGTCCATGCAGCGGCAACAGGCGCAAGATCGGCGATTCTCAACCCAGGCGGCGGTACTGTTAGGCGCATGGAGATGCGCCTTGAAGTTGTGCAAGTACCTGTGGCCGATGTCGACAGGTCGAAGTCGTTCTACACGGAGAAGCTGGGCTTTGTCCTTGACCACGATGTGGAGCACATCCCTGGAATGCGAGTAGTGCAGCTGACGCCGCCAGGTTCGGCTGCCTCGATAGTCATAGGTACAGGAATGACAAGCATGACGCCGGGCAGCCTCGACGGGCTGCAGCTTGTAGTACCGGACATCGGCGCGGTCCGTGCCGAGCTCGTCCGCCGCGGCGCCGATGTCAGCGAAATACAGGACATGGGCGGAGTGCAGTTCTCGTACTTTGCTGACCCGGATGGCAACCGCTGGGTCATTCAGGGCACAACACCATCGGACGTCCGGGACGCACACCTCTGATCGGGGCAGTGTCATAGAGGCCGGACACGGCGGGCGCGTAGGATGCCGCTATGGGACTAATAATTGGGCTTCTGGTCATCTGGCTTGTTCTGTCGATCGTGGGCTTTGCGGTGAAGGGCCTCATCTGGCTGGCAATCATCGGCCTCATCCTGTTCGTCGCGACGGGCGTGTGGGGCTGGGTCAAGCGGAAAGCCAACGCCTGACGAAGGCAGCCTGCAGCCAAACGGACCTATCTCGAAAGAGGTGGGTCATCCGTGTGTTCCGATGCTCTCGCGCCGACGGGACGTTAATCGGCCCTGACGACGGGCACTTCGTCCCAGTGCGTGGTGTAGCCGGGCGAGATCATGTCCTTCTTCATGGTCCAGTCCGCCCGCCGCGGATGCCGGCGTAACCGAGCCGATGGACCCGCGGCCGTACCGGCGGGTGACGTCTTCCAGGAGGCTTCCGATGCGGCGTTCCTCGTGCGCGTTCTCGAACAGTCCTTCCAGGGACGGGTCGAAGGCCCGTTCGGCGCTGGCATAGAAGCAGTTCACATCCACGTGCGCGATCTGCGGCATCTGCCGCATCAGGGCCGGTTAGACATGATGAAGGCATCGCGTGGCGACACCATACTCGATAACTGATCCTCAGTCTTCCTGTCCCAGCCCGTGCTGCTCCGAGAGCGCAATCCTATGAACACAGGTCCCGCAGCTTATATGCTCCGATCAGCGTTCACTTATGAGAGAGCACAATGAAACGCATTCGGTTGTGGCAAGGCATAGTTCGCTACCTACTTCTCACCATGCTGCTGACATCATGCGGCGACAAGTTGACGGGCGGACCGGGAACTGCGGAACCCACGCCGAACTCCACCAGCTCCGCTTCCCCCAACAACTCCCCAATGCCCACCAGCTCAATCCCTGGTTCTGCCAGCAGCCCCGTTCCAAGAGGTGACACCCAAACGTGCGTTGACTGGGTCCGGTTCGAGACCCCTCAAGACCAGTACGACAAGGCCGGCGTGGTGCTCATCGGAAAGTCTGTAAGCCACGCCGGTGAGACCAGCATTTACGGTTCCAAGGCCACGACCCACCTTGTAGAAGTCGAGCAGGTACTCAAAGGGGAACCCGGAGATGGGAACCTCCGCATCTCCTCCATGCCCCCGACCTGCACTGGAGGCGAGTCCTACCCGGACGGCGATCCGCTCGATACCGATCAGAGAGTCATCATTTTTGCGACCAAGCAGGGTGGCGACTGGTTCACCATGACCCCCGCACAAGGAGTGTTGCCTTTCCAACAGGGCACAGAGCTTCCCTTTCACTAGTATGAATCCAGCCCGTGCCCACTGGACAGGCCCAGCGGGCAGACGTGAAGCCCTGACGCCTAGCAACACACGCTGAACTGCGCCGGTCCGGCCCTCAGTTTTTCTTGAGTTCCTCGGCGAGCATCACGATGATGCCGCTGGGACCGCGGACGTAGGTGAGCTTGTAGACGTCCTTATAGGTCGCCACCCCCCGAAGCGGACGGCAGCCGTGCCTCGCGGCTATCTCCAAGGCTTTGTCAATGTCGTCGACTGAGAACGCGACGCGGTGCATGCCAATCTCGTTGGGACGAGTGGGCTCCGACTCGATCGCTTCGGGGTGAATGTACTCGAATAGCTCAAGGCGAACGTGACCGTCTGGCGTTTGGAGCATCGCTATTTTGGCGTGGTTGCCGTCAAGGCCGACGGCAGTCTCGGTCCACTCGCCACGAACCGTGTCACGGCCGACGACCGTGAGACCGAGGTCGGTGAAATGGAGATCGTTGCTTCGAGGTCGCGAACGGCGATGCCGACGTTCTCAAATTTGATGGCCATGCGTTGCACGTTACCGAGCCGGGCCCAATAGCTCCAGTAGCGGCAGGCATGAAGTTGCGGCTACCTCATCCTGCCGAGGAGGGCCACCGGATTCGAAGCGGTCAGCCCGCGGCCTGACCTTCGCGGGCCACCTCCTCCAGAATCCTGGCTGACGGCGGCGCCGACATCAGTTGCCCTATCACCTCCGGGTTATCCCACACCTGGCTGCGCAGCCGCTCCAGAAAGACGGTCGCAGCTTCCTTGGTGTCGAAGTCAAGGAGCACGGTCACGCTGTTCTGGTCGTCTGAATCCTGGAAGACCCGGACAGATCGGGCGCCCGCGGCGGTGCGGCCCGCGGGATCGCTGTCGAAGACTTTTTTCCATGCCCCGTAATCCCGGACCGGATAGCTTATCTGCAGGGTGAACATCTTGGTTCCTTTCCTTCGTGCTATTTCAGAACCACGATAGGCCGTTCAACGTCATCCCGATAGGGCCCGACGCTGGCCGTGATCCGATGCTGCAGTCGGTCAGCAACCGGCCTCGTTCTGGACGACCGATAACGTCGGCCAGCGACGTGGCGCTTGCTTGCCGGGCCGAACAGGGCTGTCCGAAGCGTCGGGCTAGCCACCGGGGGCCACCTATTGGGCGATATAGGCTAGACGGGACGCCGGCCCCGCCCGGGCCAGCCTGCCGCCCTTCCCGGGCCGGCCGGGAACGGACGGAAGGGCATCATCGCCATGAACGAACCTGGCTGGGTCCAGCACGCCATCTGGTGGCAGGTTTATCCGCTCGGCTTCGTCGGCGCGGAGAAGACCGCCACGCCGGAACCCGCCGCTGACCACCGGTTGTTGGGCCTTGTCCCGTGGCTCGACTACGCGGTGGAACTCGGGGCGTCGGGGCTGGCCCTCGGCCCCATCTTCGCGTCGGAGACGCACGGGTACGACACCACGGATTATTTCCGGATCGATCCCCGGCTCGGATCCGAGCAGGACTTCGACACCCTGGTGGCCGAGGCACACCGACGCGGATTGCGCATACTGCTCGACGGCGTCTTCAACCACACCGGGCGCTCCTTCGCGCCGTTCCAGGATGTCCTCGCACGCGGGCCGGAGGCGGACGCCGCCTCCTGGTTCTCGCTGGAGTGGCCCGACGGTGCCGCTCCCGGCGTCGAACCCGCGTACCGCGACTTCGAGGGCCACCACCACCTCGTGGCGCTCAACCATGACGAGCCGGCTGTCGCCGATTTCGTCGTAGAGGTCATGGAGCACTGGCTGCGCCGGGGTGCGGACGGCTGGCGACTCGACGCCGCCTATGCCGTCCCGTCGTCGTTCTGGGCCCCGGTCACCGCGCGCGTCCGGTCATCGCATCCGGACGCGTACTTCGTGGGCGAGTACATCCACGGCGACTCTGCAGCGGAAGTCCGGTCCGGCGGACTCGATTCCGCCACGCAATACGAGCTCTGGAAGGCTGTCTGGAGTTCGCTCAACGACGCGAACTTCTTCGAACTCGCAGCCGCATTCGAACGACACAACGCGCTCCTGGGCTCCTACGCACCGCTCACCTTCATCGGCAACCACGACGTCACCCGCATCGCGAGCAAGCTCACCGATGCAGCACTCGTGCCGCACGCCGTCGTCGTCCTGCTCACGGTCGGCGGAACGCCGTCCATCTACTACGGCGACGAGCAGGGCTACCGGGGCGTCAAGGAGGACAGGGCAGGGGGCGACGACGACGTGAGGCCGTTCTTCCCGTCCTCCCCCGACCAGCTCTCGGCCGTGGGAGGACCCATCTTCGCCGTGCACCAGGAGCTTATCGGGGTGCGGAGACGGAACCCATGGCTGCACCGTGCAACCACAGACCTCCTCCAACTCTCAAACGAGGTGCTTGCATACCGCATCGCGGTTGACGCCGATGCGCTCGTGGTCGCACTGAACCTCTCGCACGACACCCAGCGGATCAGCGCCGTGGGCGCGACTTCCGTCGTCGCCGGGAAGGCGACCGTCGATGTCGGTGCGAACGCCGTCCTCGTGCCGCCGCGGGGGTGGGCCGTCCTGGGCTAAGCCAGCTGCGAGAGGCCGCTCTATCTAGCGGATCAGTCGATACCGCACGTGCGTCACGAGGCTGGTGCCGCTCACTTCCGTCGGCTCAAGCCTGAGGTCCCCGACGCCGTCGAGCAGCCGTTCGCCCGCTCCCAGGACCATGGGCGCGGTGTGGAGCCGCAGTTCGTCCATCAGCCCCGCCGAGAGGTATTGCTGGGCGGTCTTCGCTCCGCCGGCAATGGCCACATCCTTGCTGCCGGCGGCCTCCCGCGCCTGGGCCAGCGCCGATTCGATCCCGTCGGTCACGAAGTGGAACGTGGTGCCGCCCTGCATCTCCAGGGGCTCACGTGCATGATGCGTGAGAACAAAAACCTGTGCGTGATAGGGCGGCTCCTCGCCCCACCATCCCCGCCAGTCCGCATCCCACGCCCCGGGTCCGGGCCCCGCGAACATGTTCCGGCCCATGATGAAAGCGCCGGCAGCGAGGATGCCTTCGATCGCTGCCGCGTTGGCCTCAGGTTCCTCGAACCAGGAGCTCGCCGTTCTCTCCCAGGGGCTCCGCAGTGCTTTGGTTCGGTCCCGCGAGGAAGCCGTCGAGGGAGATGGTCAGATCGCACGTGACTCGGCTCATGCGCCCCATCATGCCACCGGGTCATGGCCCCTGTGTAGGGCTCGGCTGCTCCATGGTGACGGTACCGGCGTCGCCGTCCACGCGGATCTGCTGGCCGCTGGTGAGCCGCTGGGGTGGCCACGCCGGTGCCGAGCACGGCCGGGATGCCGTACTCCCGGGCCACGATGGAGCTGTGGCTCAACGGTCCGCCCACATCGGTCACCACGGCGGAGGCCATCGCGAACAGCGAGGTCCAGGCGGGAGTGGTGATGCGGGCCACGAGAACCTCGCCGGGCTCCATCAGGGCGAAATCCTGGGGCCCCCTCAGGACGCGGGCCGGAGCGGTGACCCGGCCCGAGCTCGCGCCGGTGCCCTTGATGATGTCTCCGGTTTGGTGCTGGGAGCCTGCGGGCATCATGGACCCGAAGGCTTTGTCCATCCACCGGCTCTCGGGGAGCATTTGCGGGGCAGCGGCCTTCACCTGGCCCCGCCACAGCATCTTGCGCTCCTCGACGGCGGCGGCGCGGACGGGCCGGTCCGCCCCGGCAATTGCCACCGCCGGGGTTCCCGGCGCGGCCAGGCCGAACTCGACGGCGCTGCGCAGCTCCTGGTGCCGCAGCCAGAACACGTCGGCCAGCGCGTCCTCGCGGATCGGCGCGGTGTTCTGGGCCCACCGGAGCAGACGGAGCAACGCGGCTCGGCGGCGCCGCCCGAGCCGGGTGCTGATCCGGCTGGTTTCGTCCTCCCGGCGGGCGGCCGACAGCCGCTGCCGCTCGTGCGGGTCAGCGCCTTGCCCCCGCAGGTAGAACTTCACCGCGTCCAGCAACGCTGACGGATCGTCGGCTGGCACCGGGCTGGCGAAGTCCAGGTTGTACACCGCATGGCCGAACCGGCCGAGGTGGTCCTGGAAGCGAAGACGCCACAACTGCCACAACGACTCACTGAACCCGGCAGGTGGCAATCCCGTGCGCTGGGACTCGGCCAACGCCGTCGTCGGTTCATGGAGGATCGCCGAAGCCAATCCCGGAACGCCGCGGGCCCAGGCTGCGAGATCATACAGCGACTTCTCCGCCCGGATGGGTTCGCTGTCGTAGCCGAGGATGAACGTCAGGGCGGGCGGATCCCCCTCGCGCCGGACGAACTTGTCGTAATACGCCCCGAAGGAGATTTCGCTGGTCGCGGCGAGCGGAATGACTGACTGCACGGCTGTGTAGTACACGGTGCCGGCGTCCAGCAGCGCCTGAACACCCTCGAGCAGTTCCGCACCGGAGAGCTCCGTGACGGGCTTCGCCTGCCAGTCTTTGATCACGCGTTCGTAGCGGGGATGCGAGAATTCGCGCCAGCCGGCCACTCCCATGTGCGCCTGGCCGCGGGCCAGCGCGCGTACCGCCGTCAGCGCCTTGCCCATCACCCGCCACATCCCCGAGGTGCGGTAGTAGTAATACGCGTAGCCGTTGATGGTGGGCAGTCCCACGTCGTCCTCGCGGATGACGTTCGTGCCCACGGCCTCGTTCATCAAGGCTCGCAGCGAGCGGGACACCGAGCCGTCAATGAGGTCGGCGAACAGCGGCGAGAGCGGGTCGGGCAGCTGTTCCACGATGCTCGCCCGGAAGTACATCCCCTTCGGGTAAGGCAGGGACCAGATGTCCGTGGTGTCGGCCGACGGTTCGGGCAGCGCGGTGATGGGCCTGGACTGCAGGATGAAGAACCCGTCGCCGGTCCGCGCCCACTCGATGTCCTGCGGGGCGCCGAAATGATCTGCACTCCGGGTTCCATAGCCGGCCAGCTCGGCGGCGGCACGGTCATCAAGCACAGGGGCACGACGGCGGGCTGCCGCCACCGGCTGCTCCCGCGTGCCGTGCTCGGCCTAGACAGTCATAACCGCCTTGTCAGCAGTGCGTCGCGACAGCACGGCGCCCGTCCCGGCGTCGACAACTACGTCATCCGTGGTGACCGTCCCGCTGACCACGGACTCGCCAAGGCCCCACGCGGCACTGATGGCGATCTGGTCGCGGCGCCCGTTGGCCGGATTGGCGGTGAACATGACCCCGGCGGCGTCGGCCTCGACCATCCGCTGGATTACCACCGCGAGGCGCACCGAGTCCGGTCCGATGCCTTCGCGGGCCCGGTAGGCCATGGCCCGCGCCGTCCACAGGGAGGCCCAGCAATCGATCACCGCCGCGGACAGCGCCTCGGCCCCGCGCACGTTCAGGTAGGTTTCCTGTTGCCCGGCGAAGCTGGCTGCGGCGAGGTCCTCGGCCGTGGCCGAGGAACGCACCGCAACGGCTGTGTTGCTGTCACCGTCGCCGTCCACGTCGCCGAGACGCCCGTAGGCGGCGCCGAGTTCCGCTGCGACGGCGGCCGGCATGGTGCCCGCCCGTGAACAGGGTTTGGATCTGCTCCGAGGCGTCCGCGGAGTCCTGGGGTGCGGCCTGCGGCGACAGAGTGGCCAGTTCCTGGATGCGTGCCTCAAGGTGGTTGGTTTCCACAAAATGCGAATAGGCTGCGGTGTTCAGCACAAACCCCGGGGGGACCGGCAGCCCGGCCTGAAGGAGGCCGCCCAGTCCCACGGCCTTGCCGCCGGCCATGGCGATGTCGGATGCTCCCACATCGGCCAAACTGTTGACGTAGGTCATGACCGCGCGTCCTGACTGCCCGGTTTTGGGGGCCTTCAGTGAACCTGATTCTGCACGTACTGGCACTGCCGCAGACAAGAGGCCATAGCTCACGCGTGTCTTAGGATTCACTCCCGCCGTGGCGCACATAAGCTCGATACATGGGCAAAAACCAGCACAGCGAGTTGGAAGGGCAGACCTCCATCAACGAGCTGCTCGACAAGCCCATCGGCGACACCCACATCCAGCTGCTGCTGCCCATCCATGTCCAGCTCCGGCCAGGAGAATTCCGCCGCGTGTCCTGACACCGCGGAAGGCGTCCGCAGAAGTACGACGGCGGCGCTTGGGCGGGTGCCGATGACCGCCTCCGCGCATGGCGGTGACGAAGCCGCTTCATCAGAAGGGCCCGTCCAAGGACGGGCCCTTCTGCGTTGGATGATTCAGTTACCGGCCAGTGCCTGCTCCTGGAAGCCCGCCGGCCGGTCGAATCGTTGGCCCTTCGGCTTGGCATCCATCAGGACGAAGACCAGCACGGCAATGTCGCCGAGGACCGGTATGAGCAACAGGAGTGCCATCCAGCCGCTGAAATTGGCGTCGTGCAGGCGGCGGACGATCAGCGCCACTCCAGGGACGAGGGTCGCCAGCAGCCAGGCGCCCAGGAGGCCCAGCGCGATCATCACTCCGGCCATGACCTCGTTGATGCCGGCAAGAACAGCGCTGAAGTAGAGCAGGGTGGTGACAATGCCGTTGACGATCACCCACCACCAGTATTCGCAACGGCTGGCCCGCCCGGAGAACGTTGCGTACTTCTTGAAGAACCGGATGACGGCGTCCGGGGGTGATGCGGTGTAGAGCGGCGCCGAGAGCGGCACGTCGACAACCGGCTGGGCATACTGCTGTTGTGGTGTGTAGGTAATGATGTTCCCCCGTGCATTTGTGTGATGCTTGTAATTGGTCAGTGCGCGTCCATGCGGAGTAGCCCGATTCGATGTCAGGGACGAGTCCCATGATGAGTCCAGCCGCGGCATTACCGGCGGATGATCCGGCCGGACGGAAGTGCCATGATTCCCCAAATGATGCCGCTCCCAATAGGCATCGATGGCTATCCTACCGGGGTTTATCCATCGACGGTAGTAAATGTCCATCGTGGTGGGCATGCCAGCGGCCGCCGTCGGGACTTACGACGGCGGCGCACGGCTTCGCAGCGCCGTTCGCCTCAGGGAGCGGCAGGCTCCGCCCTTTGCCTTCCATTAGTGCCTGCACCGGCCCGCAGCCGGGCAAGCAGCCAGACCGTCCGCGGGACCGGCCAGAGGATGGCCAGCGCGAGCACCGGCACCAGCGAAACGCCCACGTCGGGAAACTGGCGGATTATCACGGCCAGGTGGGTGTCGAACCGGGCGGGGGCGTAGACGAGGCACAGCCACAGGGCGAACCCGTCGAGGGTGAGGGTCGCGGCGGCCCAGGCCAGAGGAATCCAGCGTTCCTGAGAAGGAGTATGCCGCCGGAGCAGGAACCGGAGCGCCAGCCACAGGCTCAGCAGTTCGGCCAGCAGCAGTGCCAGCGAGACGGCCCAGCTGTAGCGCTGGAGCCAGTCCTCCTGCACAACCGCAGGCAATGGGGACTGTCCGTGGAGGATCCGCAGGATGTTGGTGTCGATGGCCTTCAGTCGCGACGGGGCGGCGGTGTCGTTGCCGTTGATGACCAGGGCGACGCCGAGGCGGGACTCCGGAACCATGGCCAGGTAGGTGTGGCTGTTGCCCCATTCCCCTTGATGCTCCAGGAGCAGTGGCAGGTCTGAATCCGGGCCGGGAGGCGCCCCGGGATCGACGGACTCGGCGAGTGGCCGGGTGAACCACCCCATGGCGTACTCCTTGGATCCGTCCACCTGGACCCTTGGCTCGAACGTGGCCTCCACGCTCCCGGGCTGGAGGATCCGGGCGTCCCCGTAGCGTCCTCCGTCCAGCAGCGCGATCAGCATATGGCCCAGATCCTCGGCCGAGGCGTACATGGTGGATGACGGCATGCCGGTGGTGGGGGCGGGGACGTCGGTCTGGTGCCAGAACGAGCCGAACCACCGGGAGTAGCCGGCGGCCGCATTATCCGCGCGTGCAGCAGACTGGGTCGGATGGCTGTGGGCCATCTTCAGCGGCCCGAAGACGTGCTGCTCCATGTAGTCCCCGAACGGCTGGCCGGAGACTGTCTGCACCAGGAGGCCCAGGATGTTGAAGTTGGCGCTCGCGTAGTGGAAGGCCTCGCCCGGTTCGCCGGCCAGCGCGGAGCCCGACAGGGCGCGGACTCCTTCTTCGAGGGCTTCCGGGCCCTGCGCGTCGGAGGCTTCGAAGGCCGTGTCCTTGGAAGCCATTCCGCTGGTCTGGTGGAGCAGGTGGCGGACCGTGATGGCTGACGAGCGGCTGTCGTCCAGCGTGAACCAGTGCAGGTAGGTCTGCACCGGCTCATCGAGCTGCAGCCGGCCGGCCTCAACCTGCTGCATCACGGCGATGGCCGTGAGGGACTTGCTGGTTGAGGCGAGCAACACCGGCGTCTGCGCGGTCAGCGGCCGCCCGGAGTCATCGGCGCGGCCGAACGCGGCGGAGTGCACCTGCGCCCCGTCCCGGACGACGGCGACGGCGGCACCCGGGATCCCGACGGCGTCGACCTGGTCCTGCAAGAAGGAGTCCAACGCCGCATAGGTCGGCCCGGGATAAGCGGGTCCTGACTTTGCCGAATCGGGCGGGGCCGGTGCCGGAGTGCCCGCGCCTAGAATCCCCACGGCCAGGACGCACACCAGGAGCCAGCGCGATGACGAGGAAATAGTTCGCATGCCCGCACCTGCATTCGGCTGACGTTCTTTCACGGTATGGCCTGGGCAGGTGGAAAACAATCAGCAGAGGATGTGCTGGTACAGGATGTGGTCCTGCCAGGAGCCTGCAATCTTAAGGTAGCGGGGGGCCAGTCCAATCTCGTCAAACCCTGCGCGCTTCAGGATTTCCTGCGAGGCGGCGTTGTGCGGAAGGGTTGCGGCCTGAAGACGGTGCAGTCCCAGCTCCTGTCGTGAAAAACCGACCGCAAAGGCGACGGCTGCCGAACCGATTCCCCGGCTATTGAATTCCTTGTCCACCCAGTACCCGAGGTTGGCGCTGAGGAACGGCCCGCGCACAATCCCGGTGAGGGTCAGCGCCCCGATAACGCGGTCCTCCTCCACGAGAACCAAAGGAACTTCTGACCCAGCTACATGCAGGGCAAGCTTTGACGCGATGACCCTGCTTTGCCCCGCCGTCGTAAAGAACTCTTCCGCCCGTTCCGGTTCCCAGGGAGCCAGATGATCCCTGTTGAGCTGATAGGCGTCCTTCATGCGCTCAGCATCGGTTGGGCGCAGCACCCGTGCTTGGACGCTGCCGGTCAGGGGGTAGGTCTCTGCAGTCACCTCGCGACTATAGCGGTCACAGAACTGGAAGATACCAGTAACAGGATGAACCGGCCCCTGCTATCGCAGGTTAATCGTGGGTACGTTCGCTTCATGCAGAAGACTGCGCCAGACCGTCATGGCCTTCCGTGCCTGCACGCAGCCCAGCGAACACCAGAACCCCGGCGAGGCCACAGTCTACGAAGTAAGCCCGGCCGCAGCTTGTTCAAGCTGCGGCCGGGCCGGCATTAAAGGGCGAAAGTTAGCCCTTCACCCCGGATGCCTTGGGCAGCTTCATGCCGCGCTCGTCCATGAGGGTGCGCAGGCGGGTGGGGTAGTCGGTGATGATGCCGTCCACGCCCAGGTCCATCAGGCGCGCCATGTCGGCGGTGGTGTTCACGGTCCACGGGATGACGGGCAGGCCCAGGCTGTGGGCTTCGGCGATCATCTGCGGGGTGACGGAGCGGAACGTGGGGGAGATGACGTCGTAGCCCTGGGCGGCGGCGGCCTTGGCGAGCGAGCCGTCGTAGTTGTCAATGTCGATGCCGCCGAGTTCCGGCGCAGCGCCCGGCTGGCCCACCTGCATCCAGGCGTCGCCGCTGGAGAGCGCCACGAGCGGCAGCTCCGGGGCGAGCTGCTTGGTGAGGTTCAGTGAGGACCAGTCGAAGGACTGGATGGTGGTGCGGTCTGCGGCGCCGGAAGCCTGGACTTCCGCCACCACGGCCTTGGTGAGGGCCACCATGCCCTCGCCGCCGGCCATGCCGTCCTCCACCTTGGTTTCCACGTTGAAGCGGACCTTCTTGGCGTTGTAGTCGGCGGCGAGCTGGTAGACGTCCTTGAGCTCGGCGATGCGGTTGCCCTCGATCACGTCCTGCTCGGGGTAGCCCGGCAGCTGGGTGAAGCCGCAGTTGAGGGTCTTGACCTGTGCCAGGGACAGCTCCGCCACGCGGTCACCCACGTAGGGGAATTCGGAGTCGCCCGCGGTGGCCGGGGCGGTGTCGATGCACTTGTTGGCCTGGATGGTGTCGTCGTGCCAGACGATGATCTTGCCGTCCTCGGTCAGGTGCGTGTCCAGCTCCAGTGTGGTCACGCCCAGCCTCAGGGAGTTCGCGAAAGCCGCCAGGGACTCCTCGGTCCACTCACCGCGGCCGCCGCGGTGCGCCTGGAGGTCAAAGGAACCGTTGCTCGCGTTCGCCTTGATGGCTGTTGTTGTCGCCGTGCCGGCAGCGTTCGACGACGGCGTTCCGGCTTCCGCGGTTGGAGCGGCGACGGCGGGACTCACCGGTGAGGCGATGGCGGCGGCGAGCAGGGCGGCAGTTGCCGCGGCAGTCAGGACTGTGCGCATGGTGATGGTTCCTCCTGGATGACGGGTTCCGGCGGTTCGCCGGTGACCCGTCAACGCTAAGGGGCGCAGGTTGCGCGGTGGGTGCGGGGAGTTGGAGGGAAGGTTAACGCGGGGCTTCTGCAGCCTCTTCGTTCACCAACCGGGGCTCCTGCCATTTCTTTTCCCGCGGGCCCGGCGGGTAGGCGTGTTCGCGTCCCCCAAGGACGGGCACCAGGTCGCCCACCACCGGCAGAACGGCGGTTCCCGGACACTTTCGGGTGCCAAGCGCAAATGTTTCGACTACGGCTATTCGTGCATCTGAGCCGTCGGGGCAGTGGGTAATCGCGGGCATATTGACACGCCGAATAGGCAGGAATACTCTCTGCCTTAACTGGGCATATTGCCCGGCTTCTAAGTATTTTCGGCGCTGCCTCTGGGTCGCTTCTGCTTGGCAACGGCGCCAGCGTATGCGGCAAATGAACCGGGGGAAATTTTGAATGGTCTCATGTACTAGAGGAGTCGGAAATGTCTGACGGGAATGGACTGCTCCAGCGGTTTTACAAGGAGATAATCGAGGGAGGAAATCTCACCCTCATTGATGACCTGGCGACGGATGACTATGTCGATCACGAAGAGGCCCTTCCAGGGCAACCGCCCGGCTTGGATGGCGTTCGGTACTTCGTGGAAGCGATCCGGACGGCGTTCCCGGATATTAGAGTCAAAACGATCGAAGCGTCAATGGCTGATGGAAACATGGAGGCGTGCCATGTAATTCTGACGGGCACTCATCGTGGCGAGATGGCCGGAATGGCAGCAACGGGCAAAAGCGTCGAATTCGGCACCACTGACATTATTCGCGTCGAGGACGGCAAGGTGGCCGAGCATTGGGGAACCACGGACAACTTGGGCCTCATGCAGCAGATCGGGGCAGTGCCCTCATAACGAGCTCGGCAATGCAGCCACGGATGGCACGGCTCATCCGGAAGCAGACCACGCTGCTGCTGGCTGGCCAGGAACCGGTTCACGTGGTACTGGGAGAGGCCCTCAGCCGCTAGCCGCTGCTAGCGGTGGCGGGGCAGTGTGGCCGCGCCTGGATTTCTCTATTCCGTGTCCGGTTCCCGTGGCTGTCGGTGTCTGTGGTGCAGCGCGTAGCTGTCAAACACCTCCGACGACGTCGTCCCCGGATGACCGAATTTGCCGCGGAGGACCTCGGCGAGATCGTTCAGCGCTGCATGAAGCATCCGTCCGGCAAACTGGAGTTCCGGGCTTTCACTGAGTTGAGCCTCAGACGCCAGCTGATGGGCATAGGCAACGGTGGCCGGCAGGGAACCCCTGTGCTCGACTTCGCGGAAGTAGTACGTTTCATGGAACGACAGCAGATCTATGCTGACGGATGCCACATTTCTGGCCAGTGATTCGAGCAGCCCGGCGGCATGCCGTGGATCCAGCGAAGATACGCCCTCCGGACCTGCCGCTTCCTTGAACAGGTTCAGGTGGTGGGCAACAGCCCGGCGCCGGCTAAGGGCCGGGTATGTCTGCAGGATCCACGTGACAGTGGCCGTCAGCAACCCGAACCCTGTGACGGATTGGAAGGCCGCGACGAGTCTGAGCAGCGGATACGCTGCCACAATGTCGCCGAACCCCACGGTGGAAAGAGTGACCATCGAGATGTAGACCGCTTCGGCAAAGTCGCCCCGCTGTGGCACGCCCGCTTCGTAAACGAAACCTTGCGGCAGATGTGGCAGGTAAAGCAGGGCCCAGCCTATGACTGCCAGGCCTGCCCAGGCACCGATAACGGCAGCCATTGCCAGGGGTGCCGCGATAGTGGAGGCCCGGCCCCTCGACCTTCTCGACAGAAGCCAGAATCCGCGCATGATCGTCCGGCCCACAGGTCCCGACCCGTGCGGATAGAGGAGCGTGTGAAAGACGTCTGCGAGCATCAGCAGGATCAGGCCGGCGCCCATCACTGTCCAGAGTGCATCCTCGAAGTCCATGCCTCATCTTAGAGGCGGGCACGCTCCGCCAGACCGTCATGGCCTTCCGGGCCGGCACCCAGCTCAGCGAACACCAGAATCCCGGCGAAGCCACGGTCCTTGTCACTGTGGTCAAGACCGACCGTTTAGTGCGGCTGCCGGCGTAAGAGAGTACGACAGCGGCTCCTTACCTGGGTGCGCCCGTCGCGTCAGAGCGGGGCGGCCGGTTCCAGCGATATGCCGACGTCGGGGAACTGGCGGACGATGACGGCCAGGTGGGTGTCGAACCGGGCCCGGGCGTAGATGAGGCACAGCCACAGGGCGAACCCATCGAGGGCGAGGGCCCAAGCTGCCAAAGCCAGAGGCTGCCACCGCTTCCGGGACGGGACACGCCGCCGGAGCAGAAACCGGAGCGCCAGCAACAGGCTCAGCAGCTCCGCGAGCAACAGTGCCAGCGAGACGGCCCAGCTGTAGCGCTGCAGCCAGCCTCCTTCACCCACGGCCTGCACGGGGGACTGCCATTGCCGGCTTTCCCGCAGGGGCTGCTGCCACAATGCCCAAGCGCATCCATGCTGGGCGCAGGGGAGAGTACGACGGCGGCGCTTGGGTTGCGTCCGCCGGTTGCCTCAGGTGTACATAAGGGAGCCGGGGGTGGTGAGGAGTTCGCCGGTTTCCAGCCAGGTCTTCAGTCCGGAGAGGATCATCGGCCAGCCGCCGTAGAGCTGTTCGTTGGCGCCTTCGCGGAGCTGGTCGTGGGTGACGGTGAGGTGGCAGGAATCGCCCACCGGCTCGATTTCCCAGGTGATGCGGGAGGTGCCCTCGGCTTTGACGTCCTCGCCCCAGAGGGCCCGCATGGTCTGGACGAGCTTCCGGGGCGGGTCCAGTTCCACGTTCTCGCCTTCGCCCAGGAGGCCACCGGCTTTAGGGTTGCCCATCTCGAAGCGTCCGCCGGGTCTCCAGTCCGACGTGACGGTGTTCCCGAACTGGTATTTGCTGCGGATCTCGCTGTCCGTAATGGCTTCCCAGAGCCGTTCCGGGGTGGTTTTGATGTAGATTTCGAAGATTTTTTCCATGGGACTTTCCAATCTGGTTTTGAGGTCGCTGAGGGCAGCGGCCCATGGTTGTGCATATTTGCTGACCCAGCGGTCGTGGACCAGCCGGATGGGCACCGGATTCAGGAAGTGGAGCTTCTCGCGGCCCCGGCGTCGGGTGACCACCAGGCCGGCTTCTTCCAGTAGCTTGAGGTGCTTCATGACCCCGTAGCGGGTCATCTCGAAACGGGCCTCGAGAGCGTGAAGGGTCTGCCCGTCTTCCCGGAAGAGCTCATCGAGGAGGTCTCTGCGGGTGGGGTCGGCGAGGGCCTTGAACACGGCGTCCATGGTTCAAGAATAGGTGACTATTTGGTCACATGTCTAGGGGTGGCGTCAGCTCATTCGGAAATTTGCTTAGGCGGTTGTCAGTGTCTGGGGGCCTACGCGATGGCGCCGGGGCAGTAGTTCCGGTCGGCGGGCGGCTTCAGCTTGGTCCTGCCGCCGGATTCGACGTCGAGTCCGGCGGTTGCCGCCTGTCGCTGACCTGTTGGCAGCCGGCGACGAAAGAGGAACTTTATACCGATCTCGCCCAGACCGACAGAAATGATAATTTGCGACATTTCTCATCAAGATCGGCTCAAGACTCAATCAACGTTGCCCGAGGTTCGTCGCAGTTTCGGTTTCCGTGGCTCTGCGAGAAATAGGCTCGGCATTTACGTGAAGTTTCAAGAGAAAAGGTCGGGCTGAACGCCGGGCCTTCATTATTGGGGAATTAATGTCGAACAATCAGACCCCTTTCGGGTCAGCACCATCTGCTCCTGCGCCCGGACCGAATCCGCCCAGCAGGCCACGGGCTTCCACGTTCATCGGTGGCGGAATCACAGCCCTCTTCATGATTATTGGCGCCATCAGTAGCGGGTTTGGGGGTGCGCTGGTCTTCCTGGCTATCTCGGCCGCACTTACCGGCCTCTACGTCCTGGCCACCGGACGCCGTTCATGGGCATGGCTCCCGGCGAAGCGGAAGGCAGGGGGCATCGCCCTGGCGGTCTCCTTCGCTCTCTTCATCGCCGGCGCAGTCGCCTTGCCGCGAACCAACGCGGATGACCTTGAGGCAGCCTCCTCAGCCTGGAATGCCTCGCCAGGAACCGCCGCAGCGAGCGCATCAGCAGAGGTGACGTCGACGCCGTCGTCCACTCCGACCGCACAGGCGACAGGCGCCCCGCTCGATCCTGAGACTCCAAGCCTCGTTGCGAACGGCGTTGCGGCTCCGAAGACGCAGCCGGCCTTTGCTACCAAGGCGATTGATCTGCTGGCTACCCTTCCCATCAAGGGCCGGGCGCCGAAGACGGGATATGACCGTGCGCTCTTTGGACAGGCCTGGGCAGACGTCGACCGTAACGGCTGCGATACCCGCAATGACATGCTCAAACGCGACCTTACAGGGATCGCGTACACCAACAGCGTCCCCTGCAAGGTGCAGTCCGGAACTCTTGCGGATCCTTACACGGGTACTACCATCAGCTTCCTGCGGGGGAGTGCCACCAGCAGCGCCGTCCAGATCGACCATGTTGTTGCCCTCAGCGACGCCTGGCAGAAGGGCGCCCAGCAGCTGACCGTGGAGCAGCGGACCGCCTTCGCCAATGACCCCCTGAACCTCCAGTCCACGGACGGTCCCACCAACATGAAAAAGGGCGACGGCGACGCCGCCACCTGGTTGCCGCCGAACAAGGGCTTCCGGTGCGAATACGTGGCGCGGCAGATTTCCGTGAAGGCAACGTACAGCCTGTGGGTCACCCAGGCGGAGCATGACGCGATGGCCAGGATCCTGGCCGACTGCGCCGGGCAGTTGGCACCAACAAACGAGAAGGCGCCGGTGGTTGCCTCGCCCGCACCCGCCCCTGCGCCGGTGGTGGCAGCTGCTCCAGTAGCTCCCGCTCCGGCTCCGGCCCCCGCCCCGGTTGCTCCCGCAAAGGTCGTGCCCGCGCCAGCTCCTGCAGCACCGGCCGCCGTTTACTACGCCAACTGCACGGCTGCCAAGGCCGCAGGCGCCGCACCGATCTTTGCCGGGCAAGCCGGCTACCGGGCGGCGCTTGACCGCGATTCCGACGGCGTGGCCTGCGAGAGCTAGCCACGCCCACTCCACCGATTTAACAATTTTCCAAGGGGGAAAAATGAAAAAGACGCTGATATTAGTTGTGCTGACTGGCCTCATGCTGACGGGCTGCAGTGGCAAGCAGGCAACTGCAAGTGCTGAGGCAGTTGCTGAGGTTTCCGTCACGGTTCCAAACGTGACGAGCCTGACCCTTGATAAGGCCACGGATCAACTGGAAGATCTCGGGCTTAAGGTCGAGGCTGTGGACACAGTCGACGGCAAGTCCATCATCATAGAAAAGAACTGGCAGGTGACGTCCCAAGACCCCACGGGAGGCGCGCAGGTGGCAAAGGATTCCACCGTGCACCTCGGCGTCAAGTCCCTGGAAAAGGTTGCGGCCGAAAAGGCCGCCGCAGAGAAAGCCGCCGCCGACAAGGCGGCAGCAGAGGCGGCTGCTGCAGCAAAGGTTGCGGCGGACAAGGCTGCAGCGGATCAGGCTGCTGCTCAGAAAGCCGCGGCCGAACAGGCGGCAGTACAGCAAGCCGCGAAGCCGGCACCGGCACCGGCACCTGCTCCCGCTGCGCCAGCGCCGGCCGCTGCCTACTTCGGCAGCTGTGCTGAGGCCAAGGCTGCCGGGGCAGCGCCGCTCTACTCCGGGCAGGCTGGCTACCGGGCGGCGCTTGACCGGGACAAGGACGGCGTTGCCTGCGAGAGCTAGCCACGCCCGTGAGTGAACAGGGATGCCGTGGATACCTTTCACAAGGTATCCACGGCATCTCTCTTTGCCGTTCTGCCCGACAACCCGTCAACCCGTGGACATTTCGCGCATCAATCCGAGCTGCGACAGTAACTCCACCTGGTCGAAGTAGAAGCGGTGAGAGGTGATCTCGCCACCCTCCACCTTGGCGACGTCGCAACTCCTGATGCGGAGCTGCTTGCCAGTGGGCTCCATGGTTTCACCGGAGGGCATGCGCAGCGGGCCGGTGTTGGTGCCGATGGCGATGCCCTCATCGATGGCCACGTCGCCGGCCTCGTGCCTTCCCGTCTGCTCGTACCGGACGTCCGGCATGGCGTCCCAGAGTTCGAAGAGGTAGCTGGTGATGGCGTCACGGCCGCGGAGCTCACCCTTGTCCGGGGTGTAGGCGACGGCGTCGGTGGCGTAGCTGAGTGCCAGCGTCTCTTTGTCTTTTGCTTCCATCGCCTTGTTCAGGCGATCCATGACCTCGCGTGCCTGTCCCATTCCGACCTCCAATTTGGGGCGGCCTCACGGAAGCGGGGGCCGCTTCGTGGACTTCTGCTGTTGCGGGAGCCACCTTAATTGCACCTCCGCGGCGAATCACGAGTCAACGGACGGAGCTACCCCTTCGAAAATCGGGGTCCAAGACGGCGTGCAGTCCTTGATGGACGGCGATTCACCGGGAAAGATGGCGCGCATGGCAACCTATACCGAGTCCGATGACCTGCGGGGCGGGCAGTTTTCCGATGTGAACCTGAGTGGGTCCAAGTTCGTCCGCTCCGACCTGTCCGGTGCGTGATGCGCGGCGTTTATGTGGAGCGGGTGGACATCGACGCCCCCTGGCTCCTGGAGGACCAGGGATCGATGCTGGTCAACGGCGTGGACGTGGCTCCACTCGTTGACGCCGAACTCAACCGGCGCTTTCCCGGCCGGGAACTGAGGCACGCCGCCACAGCGTGACCACGCTCGACTGCCTGCACGTCATCCTCCACGAGGAGTGGGAACATCACCGCTTCGCCGTCCGCGACCTCGACGCGATCGAAGCGCGGGCGGCGAAGGGCAGCTAAACCGTCCGCTTCCATAGCGCGACCACGCAGATAAAACCCTTGGCTCTTTGTGGCTTCTTTTGGAATTCTGGTCGTAGTTGTCGATCTGGGCTTCCTGTGGGCGTCGTATGAGTAAGGGCCAGAACGGACGGCCCTGGTGACGGCGAGGTCTTCGGCGTCGATGCAGTGATGAAAGCTCAAATCAGAGTTATGACGAAGGGAGTACGAAAATGTCAAAGTATTTGGTCCTGATCTTCCAGGATGAAGCGGCGAAACAATCCGAAGGCGAGGACATGAGCGCCCCCTACCAGGAGTTCCAGCAACGCCGCGGCGCGTCCCTGCTCAACGGGGCCGCACTGCAGCCACCCTCGACGGCGACGTCCATCCGACGCGACGGAGTGGGTGGATTCTCGGTGACAGATGGTCCTTTCGCCGAGTCGAAGGAGACGCTGGGCGGCTACTACCTGATCGAGGCAGGCGACCTGGATGAGGCGCTGGAGATCGCCAAGGAGGTTCCCGCCGGCATCGGGGTAGAGGTTCGGCCCGTGCGAATGGTCAGCTGATGCCGCAGGCCGCCAGCTCGGAGGTCGCTGCTGCGGTGGCCGATGCGCACCGCAGGGAGTGGGCGTTCGTGCTGGCGGCCACGGTGCGTGTTACCGGCGATATCGACACGGCCGAAGAAGCCGTCCAGGACGCGTACGCCAGTGCTTTGTCTACCTGGGGTCCGCGCGGAATCCCGAAAAAACCGGGGGCGTGGCTCACCGTGACCGCGAGGCGGCGGGCCTTGGATATGCGTCGCCGCGCCGCGACGTCGCAGCGGGCGCTCCCCAAGCTTCTCGACCCGGAGGAGTACACAGAGGACCAGCCGGGCCGGGACGCGGAAGGCATTGCCGATGACCGGCTGCGGTTGATCTTCACCAGCTGCCACCCTGCCCTGGCATTGGACGCGCAGGTGGCACTGACGCTGCGGCTCCTGTGTGGCCTGTCCACCGCTGATGTTGCGCGGGCGTTTCTGCTGCCGGAGGCTACGATGGCGGCGCGGATTACCCGGGCGAAGAAGAAGATCGCGGCCGCGCACATCCCCTACCGTGTGCCGTCGGCGGCCGAGCTGAACGAGCGCGTCGACGGCGTGCTGTCCGTCGTGTACCTGGTGTACACCACCGGGCACACCGCACCGTCAGGAGCGGACCTGATGCGCCGTGATCTCGCGGAACGCGGCCTTGAGCTGGCGAGAATGCTCCGGGTGCTGCTTCCCCATGACCGCGACGTCGCCGGGCTTCTGGCCCTTGTTGTGCTCACTGACGCACGCAGGGGCGCCCGGCTCGATGAACACCGCGAACTCGTGCTGATGGAGAAACAGGACCGATCGAAATGGGACCGGCCGGCCATCGACGAGGGCGTGGCGCTCCTGCGCGAGGCGTTGAACGCGCGGCCTCCGGGCCGCTTCGCCCTCATGGCGGCAATCGCGGCCGTCCATGACGAGAGCGAGTCGTGGTCCGAAACTGACTGGCAGGAGATTCTGGGCCTCTACGACCTGCTCATGGAAACGTGGCCCTCTCCCGTTATCCAACTCAACCGGGCCATAGCCCTCGGCTTCGCGGCGGGGCCCGCGGAGGGTTTGGCGGAGCTGGATGCACTCGGAACCGAACCGCAGCTCGCCCGCTACCCGTATCTTGCCGCCGCCCGCGCCGACTTCCTGACCCGGCTGGGCCGGCTCGATGAGGCCCGGGTGGCCTTCGAGGAGGCGTTGATCCTCACGGACAATGACACCGAACGGGGATACCTCCGGACCCGGCTGAATGAACTGACGGGCTGAGCCGGGGGCGCGCGCTGGATGTATGTACGACGGCGGCGCCCGGGGTGGGTGCCGCACCTCGCCTCAGGTGTACATGAGGGAGCCGGGGGTGGTGAGCTTTTCGCCCGTTTCCAGCCACGTTTTCAGGCCGGAAAGGATCATGCGCCAGCCGCCGTAGAGCTGGTCGTTGGCGCCTTCGCGGAGGTCGCTGTGGGTGACGGTGAGATGGCAGGAATCGCCCACCGGTTCGATCTCCCAGGTGATGCGGGAGGTGCCTTCGGCTTTGACGTCGTCGCCCCACAGTGCCCGCATGGTCTGGACGAGCCTGCGCGGCGGGTCAACTTCGATGTTCTCGCCCTCGCCCAGCAGGGCCCCGGCTTTGGGGTTGCCCATTTCGAACCGCCCGCCCGGGGTCCAGTCGGAGTTGATGGAGTTCCCGAACTGGTATTTGCTGCGGATCTCGCTGTCCGTAATGGCTTCCCAGAGCCGTTCCGGGGTGGTTTTGATGTAGATTTCAAAGATTTTTCCATGGGACTTTCCAATCTTGATTTGAGGTCGCTGAGGGCAGCGGCCCATGGTTCGGCGTATTTGCTCACCCAGCGGTCGTGGACCAGCCGGATGGGCACCGGATTCAGGAAGTGGAGTTTCTCCCGGCCCCGACGGCGGGTGACCACCAGGCCGGCGTCCTCCAGCAGCTTGAGGTGCTTCATGACCCCGTAGCAGGTCATCTCGAAGCGGGCCTCGAGTGCCCTCAGCGATTGACCATCCTCGCGGAAGAGCTCATCGAGCAGGTCCCTGCGGGTGGGGTCGGCGAGAGCCTTGAACACGGCGTCCATAGTTCATTGATAGGTGACTGTATGGTCACATATCAATGTTTACGACGGCGCACTTTGCTTGGGTGCGACGTCGGCAGTCGTTGCCCGGAAAGGGTGGCCGCGCTTGCCGGAGCGGCGTAGGCTCGGGGCACAATGACCGAGCAGCAGCCTTACGAACTGGTTCACCGCTACCCGCACTTTGAGTTGCGCCGGTATCCGGGCCACGTTCTCGCTGAGGTGAGGGTTAATGCCACGTTTGACCGCGCCGGTTACGCCGCCTTCCGGCATCTGTTCAACTACATCAGCGGCAACAATACGTCGCGGCAGAAACTGGCAATGACGGTCCCGGTCACCCAGGGGACCGGAGCTCCACAAAAGCTGGCGATGACTGCACCGGTGATCGAGAGCGGTCCCTTGCCGGGAAGCCGAGTAGCCGCAGATTTCGTGGTGGCCTTTGTGCTCCCCGCAGGCCTCACGGCCGCGACGGCGCCTGTCCCGTCAGACCCTCAGGTCACGGTCCGTGAAGTACCAGGCTCCCTGGCCGCGGTCCTCCGCTTCTCAGGCAGCGGCACCGCCACCGCCTTCGCACGGCGCAACAATGGACTGCAGGCCGCGCTGACACTCGCCGGACTTACCACAACGGGGCCTCCCCGGTTCGCCCGCTTTGACCCGCCGTTCAAGCCATGGTTCCTGCGCCACAACGAGGTAGTCCAGGACGTGCAGGAAACCGCGGCAGCTCCTGGGTCGCCGGCGGTCTGACGCGGTCCCGCCGTGGCGCGGAACGGACACACCTCGACCCAGACAGGGGCGCATCGTGAACGGCCCGCTCCACTGGATGTCGACGTCGGTCTCTACCGTATGGCTCTCGGCTGTTCCGAAGTAACGCGCGCAGCTGAACTCGGGTGCGGCGTTGGCGTAGATGGTCCACTCGCCGCCGGGCGTGCGGTGCCAGACGGAGCGGTAGCCGGGGCCAATGGAGCTCACCGGAAAATCCCGGAAGGCCAGATAGTGGCCGCTGGTAAAAGGTAGCCCCAGGACGGCGTAGCCGGCGAAATGCTCGGCTGCGTCTTCCGGAAATTCGGCACGTTTCGGTGTTGCCTCTGCTGATGACTGCGGCTGGTAGATGGTCATGGCCGCCTCCTTTTCTCTATGTCCTGAGCCTAGGAGCAGGACGCAGCAAGGGCATGGGGCAACTGCCCCATTTTGCTTCACAGCGCACTCCCCCTGACCCGCCGTCATACCGCTCCCCGTAAATTACCTACCGTTCGGCGCGCAATTAGTACGTTTGCTGATGATCAGGCACATGATTGCTGGAGGCAACGGGACATGGTGGGGGTCTTTCGTCTCTGGATCGAACGGACATCGACGTCGTCGACAAGCAAGAGGAGCACTTATGGGCTGGCTGGACCGTGACCACACAATCGCCCCGCCGGGATTCAACCGCTGGCTCGTACCGCCCGCGGCGCTCGCCGTCCACCTCTGCATCGGCCAGGCCTACGCCACCAGCGTCTACAAGACGGCGCTGGTCAAGCATTTCGGTGCCAGCCTCACCGAAATCGGCGTGATTTTCTCCATCGCCATCGTGATGCTGGGCCTCTCGGCGGCGATCATGGGCACCTGGGTGGACACAAACGGCCCGCGCAAGGCGATGTTCACCTCGGCCATGTTCTGGGCCAGCGGCTTCCTGATCGGCTCCCTCGGCATCTTCACGAGCCAGCTGTGGCTCGTGTACCTCGGCTACGGCTTCGTGGGCGGGATCGGCCTGGGCATCGGCTACATCTC
Organism: Pseudarthrobacter sp. Y6; assembly: GCF_050156205.1. Classification (NCBI taxonomy): domain Bacteria; kingdom Bacillati; phylum Actinomycetota; class Actinomycetes; order Micrococcales; family Micrococcaceae; genus Pseudarthrobacter; species Pseudarthrobacter sp. Y6. The sequence goes on from NZ_CP189574.1 coordinate 1,160,326, forward strand.
GCCCGTGTCCACCCTGATCAAGTGGTTCCCGGACCGGCCGGGCCTGGCCACCGGCATGGCCATCATGGGCTTCGGCGGCGGCGCGCTGATCGCCAGCCCCGTCTCCACGGCCCTGCTCAAAATGTACGATCCCAACTCCGGCGCCCAGGGCTGGGTGGCCAGCGGCGATGCCGTCGGAAAGCTCTTCCTGACCCTCGCCGTCGTCTACCTCGCGTATATGCTCTTCGGCGCCTTCACCATCCGGGTCCCCGCCGACGGTTGGCGGCCGGCCGGGTTCGACCCCGCCAAGGTCAAGGCCGCAAAGCTTGTCACCACGGAGAACGTCAGTGCCAAGAACGCCATCAAGACCCGGCAGTTCTGGCTGGTGTGGGTGGCGCTGTTCTGCAACGTCACCGCCGGCATCGGCATCCTGGAACAGGCCGCACCGATGATCCAGGACTTCTTCCGCCAGGCCGACGGCGTGTCCCTGGTCAGTGCCGGCGTCGCCGCGGGCTTCGTGGGACTGCTGTCCATCGGCAACATGGCCGGGCGCTTCGCCTGGTCCGCCACGTCCGACGTCACCGGGCGAAAGCGCATCTACATGGTGTACCTGGGCGTAGGTGCTGTGCTTTACACCGTGCTGGCGCTGGCCGGGTCAACCACCACGATCCTTTACGTGGCACTGGCATTCGTCATCATTTCTTTCTACGGCGGCGGCTTCGCGACCGTCCCGGCGTACCTGCGGGACCTCTTCGGGACCTTCCAGGTGGGCGCCATCCACGGCCGGCTGCTGACCGCCTGGTCCGCAGCCGGGGTGGCGGGGCCGCTGATAGTCAACGCTTTCCTTGACGCCCAGGGCAAGCCCGGGCAGCTGAACGCCGCGTCCTACCAGCCGGCGCTGCTGACCATGGTGGGGCTGCTGGTGATCGGCTTTGTGGCCAACCTGCTGGTCAAACCGGTAGACGCACGATTCCACGAACCCCGCCCCGAACGCGAGCGGCTGCACGAACCAGCCACGGAGGCCTGAGATGAGCACTGCACACACCCCCGGCGCGCAGGCGCCGGTGAAAGCGTCCACCGGCAGACTCGCCGTGGCCTGGGCCCTCGTCGGAATGCCGCTGGCCTACGGAGTCTACGAAACCCTCACCCGGGTGTCGGCGCTGTTCGGCTGAACAGGTGGGCAGGGGCTCCGGAGAAATCTCCGGAGGCCCTGCACGAACCGGCTGGTGTCCGGACTATTCGGGCAGGCCCAGGTTGTGGGCTTCGGCGATCATCGCGGGGGTGACCGAGCGGAACATGGCCCTCACCGTCGCCGGCAGGGTGAAGAACCTCAAGGCCAGGCATTGGCAGGAGTTCGCCGCCAACATCGGGCTGCCGGAAAGAGCGGCCACGGCTGCAAACACGGTAGCCCTGACAGCCGCGGCCGCCATCGATGTGGACACCTTGCCCTTCACCGGGTCGCCCCTGAACGGGGCGCTGCCGGAACTGCGGTTCCGCCGCGCCGAACTCACCGGCTGATGCTTGGGGCGCGACGGAGGGCGGTGGGAGGATGGATCTGTGCAGCCATTCTTTGACTTCCTTGGCCACTACTGGTGGCTCATCTTCCCTCTGGGCGGAATGGCCGGCGGGTGGGCGCGCCAGTGGTCCAGAGCCAGTGAACGCCGGCACCGGCGCAAGGTGGAGCTCTATAAACTCAAGAACCAGACTGTGCAGGCGGAACGGGCCAGCCAGACTGAGGTCGCGGCGCTGACTGCGGCGCTCGACGCCGTGAACCGGCGGTGGCTGGACTACGAGCTCGACGTCGGGAAGCTTATCGACTTTCCGGTGATGACGGATGTGCGGGAACCTCTCACCGTCGCGTTCCTCCGGGCGAAGAGGGAGGCAGACGGTTTGCGCCCTGCCGCCCCAGGCGACATTGCGTCGTCGGCGCGGCTGGGGGAGTACCGGTCGGCCGTGCACGCCTTTGAGGTGGCCTTCGACGTTGCCGAGCGGGAAGCCAAGCGGATCAAGGACCGCAACTTCACTGAGCCGGAACGCCAGCGCCTGGCGACGGCCAGGAAGCTGCTCAACATCGCTTCCGACAATGCCGCCACACCGGCGGAACGCCAAACAGCGTACAAGCGCGCCCGGCGGGAACTGGATGGTCTCATCGTCCTGCCCGAGGCTACGCTCGCGGCGCTGGAAGCGACGATCGCCGGAGAACTGAACTCACCGCGCGCCTCGGAATGACCGGGCAGGGGAGTACGACGTCGGCGCCCGGGTCGGGTGCCGCGGTTGCCTTCAGGTGTACATCAGTGAGCCGGGGGTGGTGAGCTCCGGCTGGGGTCGAGGTCTTCCCCGGGTCGGGCGGCGGGAGGCGGCCACGGGCACCCCTGTATCCTGAGAATGTAGTTCAAGGGCCCCAGCGGCCATCGACCAAGCTCGGTTCGCGGCCGAATGTCGGTCTGGAATCTGGGCCGCAGCCTTGGACGTCATCGAATCGCCGCCGCAATCGTCAGTCTCCGATCGGCCCCCGGACTCTTGGAATGGATCCTTTATCAGTACTGACACGCCAGCTCCCGTGGGAATCCCGATGCCGGTCCTCAAGCCCTCGCGCACAGCTGAGGTGGATGGGCCCGCCCTCGTGACCTGGGTCGAGGCTGGTGAGAGCATGACCGCGCGATGGCGTTCGGCGAACGGCAGACCGGCGCCGACGCGCGTCGAAGTGGTCTCCGACTCTCTCACGGCCGATGATGCGAACCGGATGGCGTCACAGGGGATCGCGATGCTCTGGCACGGTGACTTCCACAACGCGCGGCAGATCCTCAACGCCATGGACCGGCGGCTAGGCGCCGGAAAGAAAGAGGCCGCAGGAACTCCGGCGGATAAGTTCTATCGGCATCGCCAGTCCCGCTCGCATCGTGCACGCATTCTCGGCCTGCTGCTGATTCCTCTTGATCCGGGCCCGGTGGTGCCGCTGCGCCGCGCACCGGATATCCGGGAGGCCGCCGCTGAAGCGTACGGCGATATCGGCGAATCTTCCGTTGTGTCCCTGCATGAGCTTGTCGGGGCAATTGGCGCCCACGAGTGGCGACGGAATGGCGTCTACGTCGATGCCCTGCAGGGCCGCATCCACCCGCACTATGGCACGTTCTTCCCCACCCGGAGTGAGTATGTGGATCTCGTGGCCGCCGCTCCGCTGCCCGCTGACACGCTGGCGTTCGACGTCGGAACCGGCACCGGGGTGCTCGCTGCCGTCCTCGCGCGCCGTGGCGTCCACCGCGTGGTGGCCACGGACAATGAACCGCGTGCAATCGCCTGCGCCGCTGAGAATTTCCGGAACCTCGGTGTCCAGGACCGTGCTGAGGCCGTCCTGACCGACATGTTCCCGCCCGGACGGGCACCGCTCATCGTGTGCAACCCGCCCTGGATTCCGGCCACGCCGCATTCCACCCTGGACAGCGCCGTCTACGACCCCGGGAGCAGGATGCTGTTCCGCTTCCTGAACGAACTCTCCGACCATCTGGAGCCGGGCGGTGAGGGCTGGCTTGTCCTCTCCGACCTGGCCGAGCACCTTGGCCTGCGGTCGCGTGACGATCTGCTGGCCGCCATCAAGGCGGCTGGGCTGAAGGTGATGGATCGGCTCGACACCAAGCCGACGCATCCGAAGGCTTCGGACCGCGACGATCCCCTGTTCGAGGCGCGTTCGGCCGAGGTCACGTCCCTGTGGCGGCTTGTTCGCCGATAGTCAGGGAGCGTAAGCAGGCCACCGACCGCGGAGTTTGCAGCACCCGTTGTCAGTGCTCGGCAGCCTTCGATCGTCGACCCGTATGTGCAGGACATGACCCGGATCCTCACCCAGTTCCCACGCATGGGCGCACCAGCGCTCGCCCAGCGGGTCGGCTACACGGGTGGACATGGGGTCCGAGGAGGAACGGTACGGAAATTCACGCTAAGGGGTCGGCGGCCTGCGATGTGACTTGCAGCGATAAATGGCGGTCTTCTCGCAACGATATTTGGCACCTCGCAGTCTTCAAGGGGATCCCTTACCGGACGGTCTCTCGACCCTTGTTGCCTAACAATACGGACCGATTGGGCCGATTCGGGCGTCAGTCTTTCTTCAGTTCCTCGGCGAGCATCACGAGGATCCCGCTGGGACCGCGGAGGTACGTGAGTTTATAGAGGTCGGCATGGGTCCCCACGCCGCGTAGCGGATAGCATCCGTGCTTTGCAGCAACCTCAAGGGCCTTATCGATGTCGTCTACCGAGAAGGCCACGCGGTGCATGCCAATGTCGTTGGGACGCGTCGGGTTCGACTCGATCGCCTCGGGATGGATGTATTCGAAGAGCTCAAGTCGACCATGACCGTCTGGGGTCTGGAGCATCGCGATGTTGGCGTGGTTTCCATCAAGTCCAACGGCAGTATCGGTCCAGTCGCCGCTGACCGTGTCACGGCCGACGACCGTAAGACCGAGATCGGTGAAAAAGGCGATTGCTGCTTCGATGTCGCGAACAGCGATACCCACATTCTCAAATTTGATGGCCATGCGTTGAAAGCTACCAAGGCGGAGCGATTAGCTCCAGTGGCGAGGCGCCACTTCCGTTCGTTGGCCGATCCTTGAACGGACAGGGTTACCGCGTACCGCAGTCGTACGTGGTATTGGTGAATGGCTCGGTTCCATATGCTTCGGGCGGTGCACTTTTCGGAAGTAGGTCCAGGAGTTGTTGGGTGTGGGCGGGGATCTCTACGGCTGCCAGCCCGGTGATGAGTTCCTTCAAGGGAACAGGCTCATCGACTAGGACCTCGTCGTTCGACAGGAGCCTGCTGGGCACCATCGTGTCGAGTTCGGGCTCGCTCAGTGTGGGGCCTAAGGCGCACAGTGCGTCTGCTTGAGCGCGAATGCGAGCCTGAAGTCCGGCGGTGCCGCCCGTCAGGGTGATAGTTTCGACCTCGATCGCCACGGCCAGCGCTGTCCCAACCGGCGGCCGCCCTCCGGCGGGAAGCAGGAATGCGGGGTACGGGCCGACGCCCCGCCCCCGCACTCCGTTGGTTGAACTAGCTTACCGATACAGCTTTCCAAGCCGCCGCAACCGCCTGCGCCTCTGCTGAACCCGGACCGTAAAGGTCGTTTGCCGCACTGATTGTTGCCGCGCGGGCCCCGGAGAAGTTGGTGCTGGAGGTCATGTAGACGGTGAGGGCCCGGTACCAGACCTGTTCCGCCTTGTCCCGGCCGATCCCCGTCACACTGGAGCCGTCACAGGTGGGCGATGTATGGGTGCGCCCGCCGATGGTCTTGGTGCCGGAGCCTTCTGCCAAGAGGTAGAAAAGGTGGTTGCCCACGCCGGAGCTGTAGTGGACGTTAAGTGTCCCCACGGAGGAATTCCAGCAGTTTGCCGAAGCGCCGTCCAAGGCGGGGTTGTCCATTCGGCGGAGGCCGGAGTGGTTCTTGAGGTCGAATTGTTCGCCGATGAAGTAGTCTCCCGGATCCTGTGTGTTGGCGGCGTGGAATTCCACCATGGTGCCGAAGATGTCGCTGGTGGCCTCGTTAAGTCCGCCGCTTTCACCGCTGTACGTGAGGTTCGCTGTGTTGCCGGTGACCCCATGGCTCATTTCGTGCCCGGCCACGTCCAGCGATGTCAGGGGACCGTAGGTAACGCCGTCGCCGTCACCGTAGGTCATCTTGCTGCCGTCCCAGTAGGCGTTAGAGTAGTTGACGCCGTAGTGCACGCGGTTCCAGGACCCCTTGCCGGTGTTCCAGACTCCGGCGCGCTGGTGGATCTGGCCGTAGTAATCCCACGTCTTGGCGACCCCGTACTGGGCGTCCGCGGCGGCAGAGGCGCGGTCCGTGGTGGTGCTGTTGCCCCAGATGTTGTCCGCATCTTTCATGGGGCTCAGCGTGATGCACCCGCTGCCGGTGCTCTGGCACCGGGTGGAGTCCTTGCCGTTGTTCATGTCCGCGGTGTAGTTGCCGCCACGTGACGGGTCCTCGAGCAGGAACTGGCCGCTGAGCGCGGTGGCGGTGAGCCCCACGCTGCCCCCGTACAGGCTCTGCCCGGTCCCGGAATAGGATCCCGAACCGAAGTCCGCAGCGGGCGCGCCGCCCGGGCCCTTCTTTGTCCCGGGTGCGGCAGTGGCGTTCACGGCGCGCAGGGTGGTGATAGTTTCCACGGAGTCCACGACGGCGCCGTTCACGGCGTCGACGTAGACCTGCCGGTGGCTGGGCGTCTGTCCGTCGGCCTGGAACCCGGTGGTGACGAGTGCCCAGACCAGGCGGGGTGAACTTGTGGTGGTGTCCACCATCAGGTCTGGCCTGCCCTGGACGTCACGGCCCTCCGCGGAGGCAGCGGCTGCGGCGGCCTCAGGTGCAACTGCCGGAGCGGTGGAGATGCTGATCGGCGAGAGCCCGGCCAGGCTACCGCCCGTCTCACGCCCTTGGGCGTCCAGGTGCAGGACAAAGTCCCCGCCCCGGACGGGGAGGCCTTGGTAGGTGCGCTGCATCCGCACGTGGGTGGCGCCGTCGCCATCCTGGAGTGCGGCAGTTGGGCTGGCGGCAAGGGCGGCATCCGAGCGGGCGGCGCGTGCTGCCGCGAGGGCAGCCTGGGCTTGCGGGGCAACGCGTGCGACGTCCACTGCATGGGTTCGGAGTGGGTTGGGCGGGGGTGCTGCCATGGCCGGAACCATGGCCGGCAACAGGAGGGCGCAGGAAAGCGCCACAGTCGCCGTGCCGTACAGGACGGACTTTTTGGTCATTGTGTGACTCCTTGAACAGGGGTGACTGGCGCCCAGGATTTGGCGCAAGTATTGACAGTATGTGTCAATTGTCCTAAAAATGTAAGAAGAAAAATAACAACCTTGTAAACATAGTCTGCGGCTGGACGGGAAGCGGAGCGTGACCGCTATCCGTGGAGTGCCCGGTAGGACGCGGCCGCCGGTTGACTTCCCGCTCCTCGGCTACCGGTGGGACGGACGCCTCGACCAGGTCAAGATGATCACCCTCACGAACTGCACGTTCGATGGCATCGTCTACGACGTCGAACGCGTGATGGCCGAATGCCTCGCCATCAAACCGGACCTTGTCTTCCTCTGGGACGAGGCCTGGTTTGCGTTCGCCGGATTCCACCCGGTCTACCGCCGCCGCACCGCAATGGCCGCTGCGCGCAAACTCGAGGCGGACTTCGCTGATCCCGGCTCTGCCGAACGCCAAGCAGCCCAGGCCCGCAGTCTCCATGATCCCCACACCGGCGAGCCGCTCGACGATGAGCTTTGGCTGTAAACGCGACTGCTCCCGGATCCTGCCGTCGCGCGCCTGCGCGTCTATGTCACATAATCGGCGCACAAGACCCTTACAGCGCTCCGGCAGGGATCGATGATCCACGTCTTTGACCAGGAGTACGGAAACCTGAACGAGGAAGCATTCCATGAGGCGTACATGACACATACCTCAACGTCGCCGAACTACCAGATCCTCGCCTCCCTCGACATCGGACGACGGCATGGATGTGCCGGTTGGGGCGATTGAAGGAGGCAAGATTTTCATCCAGGAGAGCCTGTCCATGAATAGCAAAGCCAGGACTTACTGGGGACTGAAGTAACGCCCCGGAATAGGTTCGTGACCCAAAGCAGCCATGCACCAGACTTAGGGGCGTGACGAACAAACCCCGTCCAGGCCTCGCGATCGCTGCGCTCAGCCTCGGCACCTCCCTGAACCCGCTGAACTCGTCCATGATCGCCGTCGCGCTGGTGGTCCTGCGGGAGGATTTCGCGCTCGACGTCGCCACCGTCACCTGGGTGATCACCTCGTTCTACCTCGCGTCTGCGGCCGGACAGCCGCTGATGGGCAGGCTCGCGGACCGCTTCGGGCCGCGGCGCCTGTTCACGTTCGGGATGGCCCTGGTGGCGGTGACGTGCGCGCTGGCGCCGTTCGCGCCCAACTTCGCGCTGGTCTGCGTGGCCCGCGCGCTCATGGCCGTGGGGACCGCGACGGCGTACCCGTCCGCCGTCGTGATGGTCACCGAACTGAGCCGGCTGGCGAAGCTGCCGTCCACCCGCCCGCTGGGCCGGATCCAGATGGCGAACACGTCGGCGGCCGCGGTGGGACCCGTCGTCGGCGGTTTGTTGGTGAGCCTGCTGGGCTGGCAGGCGCTGTTCGCCGTCAACCTGCCGCTCGCGCTGCTGGCGCTGATTGTGGTGCATCGCGCGGCGCCGGCCGATGCCGGACGCGAAACCGGGAAGCTCGCAACCCTGATCCGTGACTCCGACATCCCCGGCATCCTGGCCTTCGTCGCCTCGCTGATGCTCGCGATGATGGCGCTGCTGAACGTGATGCCGGGATACCGCTGGTGGCTCCTGGGCGCGGCGACCTTCATTGCCGCGCTGTTCGCGTGGCGGGAGCTGCGCTTCCGTCCGCCGTTCCTGGACCTGCGGCTGCTCGGCCGGAACCGGCCGCTGCTGCTGGTGTATCTGGTGTTCGTCGTCTTCAGCGGCGTCTACTATTTTGCGTTCTTCGGCCTGCCGCAGCTGCTGCAGGAGGCGGGACATTACGACGCCGGGCTGGTGGGCCTGCTGATGCTGCCCCTGGCGGCGATGTCCGTGGTGGTCACGCCGGTGACGGTACGGCTGATTGAGCGGTTCGGCGTGCGCTCGGTGTTGATCGCCGGTGCGCTGATCCTGCTGGTTGCCTCGGGCGGGCTGGGGGCGTTGACGTTGTCCCTGTGGCCACCCTTGGTGTTTGTGCTGACCGCGTTGATGGGTGTCCCTTACGGAGTGGTGAGCACGGCTTCGAACCAGGGCCTGTACGTGTCCGCCCGGCCGGAGGAGAGGGGAGTGGCGGCTGGTATCTTCCAGACCTGCCGCTACCTTGGGGCCATCACAGCGACGGTGCTGATCGGTGTGCTGTACGGGCCAGGCGTGAACCAGTCGAACTGGGGGCTGATGGTTCTAGTGATGCTGGGGCTGGGCGCCGTGGTGCTGGGGTTGGCGGCGGCGTGGAAGCGGAAGGGTTTGTAGGCGGGGTGGGCTCGTCTGAGCGTCTCTAAGCAGTATGGCCTAACTACCAGCCTGGCGTAATCAGCCAGCCACCGCTGCCTTCGCGGCCTGCGAGGCCCTCATCCACTCGCTCATCCACGGTGCCCGGACGCTGGACGTGATCCGGCAGTCGGCCACGAAGGTTCCCTTGGCGCCGGCATCGATCCAGTCCTGGAGCGCCGAAAGGTCGGCAAGCGAGCGGATGATCGCCGACTCGGCACCGAGCGCGCGGGCGATGCCGCTGAAGTTCACCTCAGGGATCAGCATGGGCTTTTCGGTCAGGCCCTGGGAGCCGTACTGGTGGATTTCCGCTCCGTAGGCGGCGTCGTTGTAGATCACCACGATGGCGCTGGCCGCCGCAGCTATGAGTGATTCGAGGTCGGACAGGCCCATCAGGAAGCCGCCGTCGCCCGAGGCCAGCACCAGGGTGCGGCCGTCCTCCAAGGAGCGGGCTGCCCCAACGGCGCTGGCAAGGCCCAGCCCGATGGCCTGGTACGCGGTCCCCACCATGACCAGGTCCTGCGGCCGGGGGATGTGCCAGTACATGGGTGCCCAGCCGACGAAGTGCCCTCCGTCCTGGACCACGGTGCGGCGCTCCGGCAGCACGGCATCCAGTGCGGTGGCAAGGGAGCGCGGGTCCAGCCGGCCGTCCGGGGTTTCCGTGGAGCCTGGGTGGTGTGCTGGTCCTTCGGCCAGGCGCTTGCGGGCTTCCGCGCGCCAGGCCTCAGCCGCAGCCTCACCATCCAGCATCCGGAGGAGGCGCGCCGCGGCGGACTTCGCGTCCGCACTGACGAACAGATCAACCCGGGGATTCGTTGGCTGCAGGGCGGTGTCGATCTGGATGACCGTGCTGTCCGGGCCGAGCAGGTGCCCGAACCGCATGGTGAAGGGGCTCAGGCTCGCCCCGGCCACCAGGACCACATCGGCCTCGCCCATGAGCCCGGCCGCGGTGTCCGTGCCGAAGCCGCCAGCGACGCCGAGGTACCCGTCGCCCGGGAGGAGGTTGAGCGCCAGGGCGGTTCCGGCCGTCAGCGCGCCCAGGCGGTCGGCGAGCTCCCGGAGCTCCGGACCGGCTCCGGCGAGATGCGCACCCCGGCCGGCCAGGATCAGCGGCCGCTTCGCCCCGGCGAGCAGGCGGGCTGCCTGCCCAAGGCCGCCGTCGACGTCGTCCGTCACCTTCGGTGCGAGCGGCGCCGGAAGCTCTTCTTCCGCAGCCTCGAGCGCCGCGAGGTCGTAGGGAATGGCGAGGACGACGGCGGTCCGCCTGGTGAGTGCGTATTCCACCGCCTGCTGGGTGATGGCGCCCGCGGCGTCGCGGGTGACGGTGAAGGTCGCCGCGCCGAGGCCGGCCGCGATGGCCGCCTGGTCCACGTCCTGCGGGCGGGCGCCGCTGCTCGGCGCGTCCCCGGTGACCAGCACGGCGGGGATTTGCGCCTGCACGGCCTCGGCGAGGGCGGTGAGCGCGTTGGTGTAGCCGGGGCCGTAGGTGGTGGTGCCCGCCGCGAGGCGTCCCGAGGCCCGGTAGTAGGCGTCGGCCGCGGCGATGGCCGCGCCTTCATGCCGAACGGGGGAGAAGCGCAGGCCCTGCTTCTCCGCGGCGTCCAGGAAGTAGACATTTCCGTTGCCCATGACGCCGAAGACATCGCTGACATAGCTGCTGAGAACCTGCGCCACACGGCCGGAGACGGTAAGAGTAGTCATGCAGGAATCTTGTGGCGTAGTTCACGGATAGGCAAGAGAGCCGAGTTTGGTTGGGATATTTGGCAGGGGACTGCCCGTAGAAGTGAAAATTTGCCCACTTGTGGTGTGCATCACTCGTAGTTAGTTGGAAGGGCGGGATTCCTGCTCGGAGAGCCGCGCCAGGAGGCCGTCGTAGCGGGGCGGCATGAGTTCCAGCACGGAAATGGCCGTGCTGGTCCGCTGGATCCCCTCGATTTCCAGGATCTCGTTGGTGATGCGGTAAAGATCGGCCGTACTGCGGGCCACCACCTTGGCCATGAGGTCCGCGTCCCCGGTGGTGGCGTGCACCTCGATGACCTCCGGGATCGCGGCGAGCCCGTCTTCCACGGCACCTGTCCGGGTCTGGCTGATGGACAGTGAGAGGAAGGCCATGAGGTCATAGCCCAGCGCGGCGGGGTCCAGCCTCCGGCTGAAGGAGCGGAGGGCGCCGCTGCGTTCGAGACGTGCCAGCCGGGCGTGGACCGTGTTGCGTGCGACGCCGAGCGTGCGGGAGAGTGCCAGGGCGCTGGCTTCCGGATCCTTGTCGAGGGCCAGGATGATCCTGCCGTCGAGGGAGTCCAGGGTGCGCGGGTTCGGGATGGTCATATTTTCACCAGAGTTACTAGAAGTTGAGCAGAAGTCCCAATGGGTTGAGGGTATCTTGCATTGTGGGGCGGGTCACAATCATGATCGGTCCTTATGACCCGTGATCAGCTCCTGACCGCACCGGACACCGCGATCCCCACCCTTCGTGGCGCTGTGGCCGGACTTCCGTCCTACGTCCCGGGCCGGCGCAGCGCCGGAACGGACATCGCCGCCCTTGCCAGCAACGAAAGCCACTACGATCCACTGCCCGCTGCCACCGCTGCGGTGGCCGAAGCGGCCGGCAGGATGAACCGCTACCCGGACATGGCCGCCGTCGAACTCCGCGAACGGCTCGCCCGGCACTTGGGCGTCACCGCCGGGGAGATCGCGGTGGGGCCCGGCAGCGTGGGGGTCCTCCAGCAGATCATCACCGGACTGTGCGACGCCGGGGATGAGGTGATCTTCGCGTGGCGCTCCTTCGAGGCCTACCCCATCCTGATTGAGCTGGCAGGCGCCCGGCCGGTCCGCATCCCGCTGGACGACGCTGAAGGCCACGACCTCGACGCCATGGCCGCGGCCGTCACTGCGCGCACCAAGGTCATCCTGCTCTGCACCCCCAACAATCCCACCGGCGTCCCGATCAGCCACGCACACATCGAAGCCTTCCTGCAGTCCGTCCGCTCCGACATCCTGGTGGTGATCGACGAGGCCTATGTGGAATATGCCGAAGCAGGCAGCGGCCCCGACTCCCTGGCGCTCTACCGCCGGTACCCGAACGTCTGCATCCTGCGCACCTTCTCCAAGGCCTACGGACTCGCCGGCCTGCGCGTGGGATACGCCGTGGCGGCGCCGGCCATCGCGGAGGGACTGCGCCGGACCGCCCTTCCCTTCGCGGTGAGCGCGCTGGCCCAGAAGGCGGCCATCGCATCGCTGGACGCGGGGGAGGAGATGGAAGCGCGGGTGGCGGCCGTCAGGCAGAAGCGCGCACGGATGGCTGCTCAGTTGGAAGCCCGGGGCTGGAAGCTGCAGCCGAGCCAGGGCAATTTCCTGTGGATCCGCGCCGATGAGAGCCTCCTGGCGAGGCTGGTGGACGCGTTCGACCGAGCGGGCATCCTGGTCCGGGCGTACCAGGGGGACGGCGTGCGGATCACCGTGGCCGACCCCGCCTCCAACGACCGCGTGCTCCGGCTCCTGGAAACCCACGCAGCCTAAGAACCGACTGACCTCAAACCCAATCCGTTCCACCTACAACCAGAGGAATCCCCATGGAACAACAGACAATGACGTCTGCCCGCCCACTCGGCGCCGCCCTCAAACCACGCCAGCTCACCATGATGGGTCTCGGAAGCGCCATCGGCGCAGGCCTCTTCATCGGCTCCGGAGCGGGCATCCAGGCTGCCGGCCCGGCGGTGCTGATCTCCTACCTCGTGGCCGGCACCCTCATCATCCTGGTGATGTGGGCCCTCGGCGAGATGGCCGCCGCCGACCCGGACAGCGGCGCCTTCTCCGTCTACACCGCCAAGGCCTACGGGCCGGTGGCGGGTGCCACTGTGGGCTGGCTGTGGTGGCTGCAGCTCGTGGTGGTCATCGCGGCGGAAGCGCTGGGTGCGGCAGGCCTGCTCGCCACCATCTTCCCTGCCCTGCCGGTGTGGCTGATGGCCTTCGTGTTCATCGTGGTGCTTACCGCCGTGAACCTCACCAGTGTGAAGAACTTCGGCGAGTTCGAGTTCTGGTTCGCCCTGCTCAAGGTGGTTGCAATCGTCGGGTTCCTCCTGGTGGGCGCTGCCTTGCTCTTCGGCTGGCTGCCGGGCGTCCAGTCGCCGGGCCTGTCCAACTTCACCGGTGCCGGCTTTGCACCCAGCGGTTTCGCCGGTATTGCCACGGCACTCTTCGTGGTGGCGTTCGCGTTCGGCGGCACCGAGATCGTTTCCGTGGCGGCAGCTGAAACCGCAGAGCCGGCACGCAGTGTGAAGAAGGCAGTCCGGACGGTGCTGTGGCGCATCCTCATCTTCTACATCGGCGCCATTTTCGTGATCGCCGCAGTGGTTCCCGTGGGTTCGGCGGGGCTGAAGAGCCCGTTCGCCGCCGTGCTGGACGCCGCCGGCATGCCCGGCGCGGCCACCGCCATCACCTTGGTTGCGGTCGCAGCACTGCTCTCCGCCCTTAACGCCAACCTCTACGGTGCCTCACGGATGGCGTACTCCCTCGCGGAGCGGGGTGAAGCGCCACGCCTGCTTGCCTCGGTGTCCAAGGCGCGTGTCCCGGTGGTCGCAGTCCTGGCCAGCGTCGCCTTCGGCGTTGTGACGGTGGTGCTGGAGCTGGCCTTCCCCGAGAAGGTCCTTCCCGTCCTGCTCAACATCGTGGGTTCGACGTGCCTGTTGGTGTGGACGTCCGCGCTCCTCGCCCAGCTCGCGCTGCGCCTCCGCGCCGACCGGGAGGGAACGGAGCTTCCACTGCGGATGCCCGGATTCCCGTGGCTCACGGTGTTTGGTCTGGTCATCCTCGTGGCGATCTTCACGGTGGGCTTCATCGGCGAGGATTCCCGGCCCCAGCTCCTGAGCACTTTCGCACTCGTAGCGCTGCTGGCGGTGGCGAACTGGCTCCACCACCGTTCCGGCAAGGTAGCGCCCATTGTCGAATCCTCGGAGCCCGCCAAGGACCCGGTGCTCATCGACTGAATCAGGCGCTGTGAACGCCTTCGTGGGTTCGTGTGAACAGAGGGCGCGTCCGGACTTGCCGGGCGTGCCCTTTGTCATGTGCCGGGCTGGCTGATGTTTGCCGGGCTGTGGTTGCCGGAGCTTGCCAGGTCATGCCCCGACGGCGGCGCCTGCTCTGAGCCCGGGTCCGTGAATCGTTCCCGAAGTTCTGGCAGGGGCGCTTTTAGGGGCAGGTACATCTTGAGAATTGGTGCCAAAAGTGGCACCATAGTGCATGTGGCGAGCATCGACAAGATCGAGAAGCAAGCTAGAAACTCACCTGAGAACGTCTCCTACAGTGACATGCTCAAACTCTGTACTCATTACTTTGGCGAACCGAGGTCAGGTTCTGGAAGCCACAACGCAATCTTCAAAATGCCCTGGGCGGGGGATCCCAGGATCAATCTGCAGAACAAGAATGGCAGGGCCAAACCGTACCAGGTGAAGCAAGCCATTGCTGCTATCGATCGGAGCAAGGAGAAGTAGATGTCAACCCGTAAAGCAGCTGCCGCGCCGTCCCCGGTGGCGCAGTACCGTTACTCGGTCCAGTGGTCGCCGGAGGACCAAGAATTTGTGGCAACGGTTCTCGAGTTCCCGTCCCTCTCCTGGTTGGATGAGGACCAGTTCGAGGCGCTCCGGGGCATTGAACGCCTGGTGTCCGACGTTATCGACGAACTTACCCGGTCAGGCGAGCCAGTGCCTCAGCCAATTGCAAGCCAAACCTTTAGTGGCAGGCTCAACCTTCGAGTACCCCCAGAGCTTCACCGGAAGCTAGCGATTGAGGCTGCCAATCACGGGGTGCCCCTGAACAAGTACGCAACTGAGCGGTTGACGGCATAAGCAAGGTTCACGGGTTACAAAAAAACGCATAGCGCTAAGAACTTTTGTAACTGCCTGGAATGTCCGTGGCCAGGGCTAGGTTGCTTGCATGACCAAAGACTGCAAGACAACGAGAACCGCCACGAGGAAATGTCTCGTGTGCGGGCATGAAGCCTGGCGCATCATGTACGGCATGATCATGCCCGACGCCCGGGAGCAGTATCCGAAAGCGGAGTTTGCCGGCTGCGTCATGATGGAGGAACTCAGGATTTACCCGGCTACTGGCAAGGTTGAAACGGGCGTGCCGAAGTGGGCATGCCAGAATGCCGAGTGCCGGCACCGTTGGTGGTAGGCCGGCACCGGCGTTCCTAGACCTCGCTGACCTCGTAGACGCAGCCGAGAGCAGGGAAATGGATCAGCGTCCGCAAAACCGGTTTGCCCGTCGCGGCGAGAACCGCATTCCGGTACGCCGCCATTTGGCCCAGGTACTTCTCGCGAACATGACCCGCGGGATCATTTCCCGGGTACGTCTTGTGGTCCACGAGGACGTATCCGTCGGGACCTTCCAGTAACAGATCGATCCAGCCTTCCATGACCTGATGGTCGGGCCTCCAGCCGATGGCGGCTTCCCGGTGCCGAACCCATTGCGCGAACTCACTGTCCAGATAGGCCTCGAACCTGTCCCCGGATGTGATCAGCAATGAGGGATCAACGGTTCCCTGTACCTCCCACCGTGCAACGATCCGCTCGGCCAGATCCTGCCGTTCGGTCGGACTGAGTACCGAGAACTGCGTTCCCAGATAGGCATGGACTGCGCTGCCCACCGCCCCCCAGTCTTCGGAACCCTGCTCGGCAAGCCGTGAACCGAGCTCGGCCACAGCAGTGACGGCGGCATCGTGTCCGGAGGAGTCCAAGGACGATGCCGCGAAACGGGCTGGCAACGCCGCAACACCAGAGGGGACAGATAGTGCGTCAGCAAACCTCGGAGTCCACTCCGCAGCTGTCTTGACGGCATCCAAAGGCTCGAGTTCTTCCACAATCGCGTGGAAGCCTTCACCATCGGCTATCTGGATGACACCCTCGGTGCTGTCCTCCTCGTCTTTCGACCACGACACCAGTGCCCCAACACCCAAATCATTCAGCAGCTCCGGCCCGCTGTTCTTTGCGGTCAGCACAGTGGTCTCCACTGCCCGGGTCATGCCAACGTACATGAGCCGTGACATGTTGCGGCGGTCGCGTTCCTGTGCCCGCTCCGCCACCTCACTGTTCTTGCCCTTCGCGTCCAGCGGGGAACCGCCGTAAGGGAAGGGGCTCGGCCAGAAACGGATCCACCGGCCAGCCAGCGGCTGTGCCAGGTCGAAGCTCCCCTCCTGCTCCAATGCAGCCCCGAACGCAGCGAGCCTCAGGTCCTTGTCCAGCCCCTCCATAACCACTACGGGCCATTCGAGCCCTTTGGCCTTGTGGTACGTGAGGACGTTGACGACGTCGTCCCCGGCATTCTCAGCCGATTGCTGTTCCTCTCTGCCGAAGAATACGAGGAAGCCGCGCAGGGTCGCGGGTGAGCGGAGCGCCAGGCAACGCTCGTAATAAGTGTGGATCGCACCCCGGGCGGCGTCGAGATTCCTGAACCGCGTGGCCGGCGAAGACCAGCTGGCGATGAGCCGGGGCAGGCCAAGTACACCGGTCACGGCCTCGAAGACCTCGGTGGGGGTAGCCAGGGCCGCGCGTTCACGGAGGCCATCGAGTGCGGTCACCAACGGGTCGGCATTCCACGACTGGAATACGACGGCGGCATCCGGGGCTTCGAGGAGCTGCTGCTGCCATGTTGCGTGGGCCGAGTGGCCGGGATGCAGCGCCACGAGCTCGGTCAACGCCACCGTGTCATAGCCGTCAGCGATGAAGGCCATGCCTGCCCGCGCGAGCTGCACCTCCCGCGCGTCAGACAGCTTACGGGGGTTGCGGCTGGCACGGATTCCCAACGCGTCAAGTGCCGCGGAAAGGGATTCCACATCCGCGTTGGACCTGGCCAGGATGGCCACATCACCGGCCCGCAGCTCCGTCCGCCGTCCCAGCAGGGACGCTACGCCAGCAGCCGTTGCTTTGAGCCGTTCGGCGTCATTGGACTGGCGCCGGGTCCAGGCCTCAAGCGTGCCCGGGGACCAATCCGCGTGTGCGCCGGGGAGCTCCAGATGGACAGTTTCAGGTGGCATGCCGTGCCGCTCGAACACCGGCTCGAACACGGCGTTGCTCAGATCCACCACGGCTTGGTGGGAGCGCCAGGTTTCGGATAGCTGCTCCCGGCGGCTGACCTGGGCAACCACGGCTTCCATGAGCTTCGGGTCTGTGCCCCGGAACTCGTAGATGGCTTGCTTGGGGTCACCCACCCAGACGGCGTCCTCCACGAGTTGGCTGAGCTGCAGGAAGAGTTCCAGCTGGAGGGGGCTGGTGTCCTGGAACTCGTCGACAACAAGGAAACGGACACGCCCGGGGAACGACCGCCGGAACGCCTCGTTGTCGCGCGCCAGCTGCAGGACCAGAGTCTCCTGGTCCACAAAATCCATCAGGCCATGGAGCCGCTTGAATTCTGAGTAGGCATCGACGCAATCCGCGGCGCACGCAAAGATGCGACGGATGTACTGTTCAAGGTCGTAGTGGAAAGCAGGGTTGGAGAGCAGCCCTTCCTTGATAGCATCCATCGCGGAAGCGAAGAGTGCTTTGACGGCCGCGGGAGCCGCGGATCCGACGACGCCGCGCCACTCCTCCCAAGTGATGCTTTCGATGTCGCCCATCGACGCTACCTTGTGCAGGATCTTTGGAACGTTTTCCATAAAGGCGGCGGTAGTGACGGTCACAGCTTTCCCGGCCGGCGTCTTGCCGTCCCGCGTGGTGGCTTCAAGGTCGGGCACGCCAGCGCGCAGGTCCCTCAGCCAGCTCGCCCGGTCGTCAGTGCCGGGCGCGTCGAGAAGCTCGCGGAATCCAATCCAGGACCGCTCCGCGCAGGCGGCAAGCTCCTCCGCATCCAGCAGGTTGGTCCGGGCGGCGTCTACAACGGCCCGGACCATTTCCTGCCAGGTTTTAGCATCCCGTGCGCCGGCGTCGTCCGTGCCCATACGGTGTGCGATGGGGAGAATTGCCGGAGCATGCTCGGCCAGGATTTCATCGGTAGCGAGGTTGAAGATGCTGGCAAGCTGTTCCTCCCCGATCACCTGAAGGGCAGGGGACAGCCCCGCGTCAATCGCATGTTCCTGGAGCAACTGCCCGCAGACACTGTTCACGGTCCCGATGAGGCTCGCCGGGAGCTGCTGGGAGGCGAGCCGAAGGGCAGTGGCAGCATCGGCGTCGTCCGTCACCTCAGCCTGTTCCAGGAGCCTGGCGGCGATGCGCTCGCGCAGCTCGGCCGCCGCCTTCTTGGTGAAAGTGGTGGCCATGATGGCCCCAGCAGGCAGGCCTGCCGCGATTTGATCCACGATCTTGCCCGTCAGGGTGTAGGTCTTCCCGGTGCCGGCGCTGGCCGAGACCATGGTGACGTTGTCCAACATGTTCACGAGTAGTCCCCTTTGAGTCCACACAGAGTTCCAAAATCGCAGTACCGACAGTTCGGTTTCCTGTGCAGCCGCTCGTTCTCAGCCGCCAGAGCGGCAGCGGTGGGCTCACCTTCGGCCAGCGCGTTCTCGGCTGGCTGCGTGGCAGTGATCCGTCCGGCGAGTACTTCCTCAACGGTGAATTCCACGGCACGCACGGGGCGGCGCCACAGCTCCGGCGTGTCCTGCACGGGTTGCAGGGCAGCGCCGAACTCCGGATGGGCGGACGCGAATGTTCCCTGTTTGAGAAGGAAATATGCGGCCGGAAAGTCTGGCGGCACGTCCGTGTCGTTGAGAGCCCATTGGTACAGCGCAAGCTGGAGTGCTTCACCCCGCTGGACGTCTTCGCGGAGATACTTCTCGGTGTTGCTCCACTTGAGGTCGACGACGGCGGTCCGGCCTTGGGCATCGATGCCCACCGCGTCGGCGCGGCCCGCTACGGAAACGGTGAGCTGAGATCCGCCCACTGTGAGAGTCAGGTCTTTGCTGAACTCCTTCTCCATCTCCTGCAGCACCACCCCGCCGCGCTGTAATTGCTGGAAGAACGTCATGACAGTGGCTTCGATGGTGGCGCGGACACCGGCAAGCCGGTGCAGCTGGCCGGGCAGGAGCAGCTCCGATGCCAGCTGGGGCAGGAGACGTCCGACGACGGCGCTCACCTCGGCTGCTTCCGGAACCGAGCGGTGCAGCGGCTGGAGTTCGCCGTGCAGGACCTCGACGACCTTGTGGGCAAGGATGCCAAGCATCTGGTTGCCGGCGGGCACTCCGGCGGCGTCGGGCACCCTGAGGTGAGCCTTGTGTTTGAGCGCCCAGGCGAATGAACAGCCGAGCAGCGTGGACAGCTGGGAGTAGGAGATGCGTTTCGGAACGAGCGCGGGGTTCGGAGCTACCTCGTGGAGGGGAACTGGTGCCGTGGGCCGTTGCTGGGGAACAGGGGCTAGCTGTGCCTGACGGCCTGCCAATGACCAGCGGCCCACGTCGTCGGTCAGCTGTTCGGGCCCAACAGTCATAGCGGCCAGTCGGGCCGCCACGGACACCGCCTGCCCGCTCGGCTGGGCGTCCACGAGTGCCTCCAAGAGGGGGTTTCCCGCCACGCGTTCTCCATTGCGCTGCTGGATCTGGACGAGAACGAGGTTTCTTGTCCGGGTTGAAGCGGCGAGCGTCTGGGTGACCTCGAGAGCGCTCAGTTCCTCGGGTGCCGGCAGCAGCACACCCGCATGGGCGAGGGCAGCAACGTCGTGGGCGTCCCAACGGCGGTTGTGCTGCGCGCTGGCGCCCTGGAATCCCCACCAGAGAACCTGGTCGGCTTCATCGGTCAGCTCGGCCAGATGGCCGAGCCGCAGCCACGGTGAGGCTTCCGCTGAGACTAAGGACCCTGAGGAGGGAGTGATCACGGCGGCGATGATCCGGCGCAGGTCCCTACGGGACACACGAGGTAGGGGCTTAATCAGGGCAAGGATCCGCTGCAGATGCGACGCCGTGGCCTTGGCGGTTTCGTCGATGGCTGCGCGGGCATGCAGCCGGGCTGCCAGCCAGTCCGCCCTTTCGGCCAGCTGGATGCCGTTGACATCACTTTCTTCAATGAGGAGGCCCGTGTTGAAGACGTCGTCCAACATGCGTGCAACGTCCGGGCCGAGGTGTTCGTCGCCTTCAATGTCGGCGATTGCCGCAATCCAGGCGTCTCCTCCGATTCCGGGCTCCGCCTTGAGCGCGCCCAGAAGGTGCCGCGCGGCGCCCCGGCGGACCGGTGAACCGGGAAGGCTGAGCAGTTCGGCCAGGAGATGCACGTTCACCGGTGACCAGATGACTTCGAAAAACAGCGGAATCAGCTGGTCCCGCGGCCGCCACACCGAAGGCGCACCGACGCCGAGCGTAGGCAGGCCGTGGCCGGAGAGGTAGCTGTCCAGAAGTGCGCTGCTGTCGGAACAAACGACGGCGGTGCTGGCGTTGTCGCCCGAAGCCAGCCACCTGGCGGCTGCTTCAGCAGCGTCCCATTCTGTTTCAGCTGTCAGGATGGTAAGCGTGGGTTGCGTGGCGGCTGAGTAGGCTTCGTTGATATGGACGCCGCGTGCGCGGAGCTTCCCGATAATTACCTGCCAAACTTGCGGAAAACTATGCTCCGGGTGCTGAAGGATGAGCTCGTCGATGCCAAGCGGCAGCGGCGAGTCAAGGGCAGTCAACAGCTCTGCGATGTCATCGGCCAGCGATGGCGAGAGCCGTCCGGGCGCATCTTCCGCTGCCGAGAGTGTCTGTAGCAATGGGGACGGCGCTTCTGAGCCTGGCCCCTGGGCGGGGAGTAGACCGCCCCAGCCATTAGAGACGGCGTCATCCCGGGCGGCGAGCAATTCCTGGGCGGTGGACCACGGGTCAACCTGGAAGGACTCATGGAACCACGCATCGGGGGTATCGATGGTTTGAAGACGCTCCAAGTACTGACTGACACGTTCGGCATGGCCGGTATCCGGGCGGGTGATGCCCAGTCGTGTCTGCAGCAGGGCGGTGAAGTTCTTCCGGCCCACCCTGATCCGGTTGAGCCCCGGACGGGTGTACGCCCATGGTGCCCGGTCCAGATGCCACCCAAACTCGATCTTCATTTTTCCCCCATGCTTTGACTGATGCTCGGTTCTATCACGCTTGCGACAGCGTCCGGCAACTCTGTCTCACTGTCTGCGGCTTCAGATCCAGAAATTATGGCCTGAACCGATCGCTTTTTGGCGTCCGGGTCATAATTTGTGAAGTAGAAGCTCCTGAGGACACCGGAGACAGAGTCCTCCTTGAGCTTGTCCATCGTCTTTCTTTCGATCTGCCGGATGCGTTCCCGTGTCACGCCATACACCCTGCCGATTTCGTCCAGTGTCTTGTTCTCACCGTCAGTGAGTCCAAAGCGCATTGCGATGACGGCGGCCTCGCGCTCCGTGAACCCGTCGAGCATCATGTGGATTCGCGCCGTCAGCTGTTCGCTGGCTATGTACTCGACAACATCGATGTCGGTTGGGTCCACCAATTGCTCACCGAGTGTCTCCAAACCGCCCCTGCCGTCCGGAACCAGGTAGTCCAGTGAACACACGGGTCTGTCCAGGGAAAGGAGTTGCTCGACTTTTTCGGCAGAGTTGTCCGTGAGCCTTCCAAGCTCTTCGAGGCTGTACACAAGACCGTTCTTCGCGGCCTCTCGCTGGACAGACAGTACTTTGTGGATCTGCTCCACCATGTGGACTGGGAGCCGGATAGTCCGAGCTTGGTCCGCCAAAGCACGCGTGACTGCCTGCCGGATCCACCACGTCGCATAGGTGGAAAACTTGAATCCCAACGTGTAGTCGAACTTGCAGACTGCTCGGTGAAGGCCCATATTGCCCTCCTGGATCACATCCAGGAAATCCATGCCCTGATTGGTGTACTTCTTGGCGATGGACACGACCAGCCGGAGGTTTGATTCCAGCAAGGTGCCAGCGGCGCGCTCGCCCAGCAGGGCAATCGCTCGGAGCTCCCGCACCTCCTTGCGTCCGCGGGAAGTACCGTCCGCCAGGAGGTGCGAGGCGAATAGTCCGGCCTCGATCTCCTGGGCGAGCTCCACTTCCTGCTCAGCACTCAGCAACTCAGCGCGCCCCGCCCGGCGGAGGTAATCGGAGACTGCGTCGTCGCTGAATCCTTCCACGCCGGCAAGTTCCTCCGGCCACTCCGGATCTTCGAGGTCGAAGCCCACGGGGGCCGGATCATCCACGGGAGGTTCAATGACGGGGTCAATCAACCGGGGTTCCGGAACGGTAGGTTCCTCAGGCTCAGGCTGACGCAGGAAGTCCTGCAGACGGTCGAGGTCCGTCTTGATGTCGAAGAACTCAACGTTTCGCGCGAAGGGCAGCACCTGCCCGAGGAATTCCTCGCCCTGAACATCCGGGTCCTCGACGGTGCCGTTGGAATAGAGGACAACGAGGCGGCCCACCCGCCCGTCGGCCTTTTTCCGGATCACACGGCCGAGCCGCTGCACCATTTGGCGCTGGCTACGGTTGGCAGCGACGATGATCCCGAGGTCCGCTTCCGGAACGTCGATGCCTTCGTCCAATAGGCGGGGCGCGGCCAGGATCTGGCTGACGCCGCTGCGGAAGTCGTCCATGCCCTGCCGCCGGTCCTCCCTTGCCATTCCGCTGAACAGCGCCGAAGCCTTAGACCCCATCGCGGTGTACAGCTGTTGGGCCCGCCGCGCCGACTCCTGGGTCTGCGTGAAGACCAAGGTGCCGTGCGACTGGTCAACCGTTTCCTTCAGAGCCGCGAGGGCGTGATACTTCGTCTTTGCCTCGGCCAGCAGAGTGAGCCGGGAAGCCATGGCACGCATGTACTTTCGGGCCACCGTCGCCTCCCTGCTGGGCGAGTCCGACGCCGCCAGCGCGGCCACAGCCGCGATGAACTGATGGAACGGCCGCCGCAGGATTCCTGCATAGGACTCCAGATTGCGCGCGGCCTCGGACATGACGCTGGAAAATTCGTCGTAGTTGACCTGTTCAGACGGAGTGAGGTCAACGCCCACAAGGCCGATGTCGAACGGCGCAATGACCTCGTCGTTCAGTGCGCGGTCGTACCAGAGCTTGTAGATGACGCCGCCGAAGTAAGGCGTCAGAAGGTTCTCGTGCTCTCCGTCGGACCTTTCGTACGTCGCTGTCAGGCCGAGGCGCCAGGCGTACCCTTCCTGGAGGGCGCCGGCGAACATAGGGGCGGCGTAGCGGTGGCACTCATCGGCGATGATCAGTCCGGCCTTGTGGGTACGCAACGTCTCGCGGTTAGAGGCCGAATGAACGATGGCCACGAGGATGTCAACGTAATCGAGGGAATCGGACCGGCCGTCTCCAAGAGCGCCGCGCCGGGCAGTAGGCAGGTCCCGCCGCAGCGAGGCCAGCCACTGGCGCTGGAGCTCGGCAGTTGGTACCAAGATGAGGACTTTGATGCCCTGCCGGACTGCCTCGAAAGCGGCAGCTATGCCAACGCGGGTCTTACCGGAACCGGTGACGGCCTCTACGACGCCGCGACGGCCGTTGGAGTGCCAGGCCTTCAAGGCTTCCTGCTGCCAGCCGTACAGGAAGGCGTAGTCGTAGGAAGCAGGAACCGCCGCGGGCGGAACCGGTGCGGGCACCCGCGGAAGCGTTGCAACCGGGTGCGGACCGACGTCGACCAGTTCTGGCATTTTCATCCCCCATTGGACGGTTACGAATCTAGTGACTGAAGGTTATGCGGTGGGTCTGACAATGAAGCGGGCGGCCGTTCCTAGCCGTCCTGAGGCACCGGCTTCCACGCCTGCGCACGCCCCAACACAGACCTCAGCTCCCGTCCGCCTGATTCCTCCAGCAACCCGGAATCACCGACCACTACGAGCAGGCTTCTGGCCCGGGACAGCCCTACGTAGAGCTGCTCGGCTGCCCGCTCCATGTCCTTGAAGCCGTTCACACACAGCACCACTACGGACCGTTCCAGCCCCTTGAAGCCCAGTACGTGGCCGTAAAATTCGCCCCAGCCGGCGTGGAATTCGTGCCAGTAGTCTTCGGTGGCGCCGCGCTCGAAGAAGTCGAGGTGGACGGGGTGCCGCTCTTTGGTGGTCAGGAGTGCGATCTGGTTGTTGGCCCAGCCCTCGCCGATGAGCGCGTCGACGCATTCGTCGGCGACGCCCAGCGCGTCCTCGGCCGAGCATTCCACCCGTCTTACGGGGAGGCCCGTGCTGCCTCGCGGCGTGAAGTGGTCCCCGGCGAAGGGTTTGAGCGTTTCGGCGATCTTGCGGGTGTTCCGGAGGTTGTCATCGATGTGGATGGGCACGAAGGTGGCCGTGGGCCCGGTGGCAAGGTCCGCCGTCGCGCCTCCCCACCTGCGGTAGACATCCTGCCGGTCGTCCATGAAGGCGTACACCTCACTGGTGGCGGGATCCTTGGTGCAGGCGAGCAGCGCGTCCCACCAGAGCGGGGCGAAGTCCTGGGCCTCGTCGACCACGACAGCATCCAGTCGGTCAGCGGGGTCCATCGTTGCTGCCAGTTCCTTGAGCCGGCGGGGCATTTCCACATCGAAGTAGTCCTGGCCGGAGCCGTCCGGAACCCCCAGTCCACGCACGTATTCGTGGAACTCGCCGGTGAACACGGGCCTGGCCTGGCGCCAACGAGACACGCGGTCCTGCAGGTACTGCCCGAGGCCCTTGTTGTAGCAGAAAAGGCCCACCCGCTTGCCCTGTTTGCTGAGCAGCTTGGCTTTTTCGACGGCGAGCCAGGTCTTCCCGCTTCCCGCGCCGCCCGTAAAGCGGATCCGGGGGAGTGAGCGGGTTGCCTGGAGCAGCACGGATTGGCGCTCGGTGAGGTGGTCCTGCGCGTCTTCATCCTCTTGGAATGTGGTGGAAGGTACGACGGCGGGATCCAGGTTTCCGCTGAGCTTGCGGACGATGCGGTCTACGAAAGCCGTGGCAAGTGGGGAGGCGCCGCCTCCTTCGTTTTCTATCGCCCGGCGGACGAGCTCGGCGGGCGACTTGCTGTCGGCCTGGTCGAGGAAGAGCGTGCGCGGACAGCCGGCCATGGCCCAGTCGCGCGGCACGTCGGTGTAGGGCAGGCTGACCATGTAGACGCTGCGGCTGCTCACGCGGGAACCGAGCTCGTTTTCGAGCCAGTTCTTGAGCGAATGCAGCGAGCCTTGGGACTGGGCTACCGGGCTCTGGATCTTGCGCCTGGTGTTCCGGTCGGATTGGTACCACTGCCCGTCGGCGATGCTGACGTGCCCGCCTTTGACCTCGATGGCGGCCATGCCCACGCCGGGCCAGAGGACCAGCAGGTCGATCTCGCACTCGCTACGGCCGTCGCGGATTTGGACGGAGTGGGCCAGGACGCACTCGTCAGGGAGGGTGTTCTTCAGGGCGGTCCAGACGGTCTTTTCCGCCAGCTGACCCTCGCCGAACTCCGGTTCCTCCGGTATGCACTTCATTATGGCCCCCAACTCATGAACCGGCTGTCCGGTTTTCGCTGTTCCCACGTTAGCCCGGCGCAGCCTGCTCACCGTAGCCGAGGCGATCCCTTACGGGCAGACCGGAGCTGCAGGGGCATGACGGCTCGCCAGGTTTGTCTAGGCTTGTGTTTCGTCGTGGACTGTCACTATGGATAGTTCGATGACGCCGTCAGCGCACTTCCAATAGTGGAGGCGCCGGGCCGCCGGGACGTTCTGTTCGATGGAGAGTCTCCAACAGAAGTCCTGGCCGTTCTTGCGGCTGACGGGGTCGGATCCTCCAGACATATTAGTGCGCAACTGGTGAGCTTCTCGGGCGCTGAGCTTCGCTGGATCATTTACGAGGAGGTCAACGATGGCCTTGAAGGCCTTCTTCTGCTTCTCCGGGGGCTGCTCCTGCAGGCTCCCCAGGAAGTCTTCTCCTATCCGGTATTGGCCCAGCGTCAACCGGCGCTTTTCGGAAGCCGGTATCTGCAAGGCCCATGTGTGGTTGAGCAGGAAGCGAAAGTTCTCTTCCATGTCCAGGAAGGCACGTTCCGGGGTTGCCTCCTCCTTGCGGACACCTCGCAACTTCTTCCTCAAGTCGGAGAGCTGCTTGTTTGCGGCGGCCAGGTGACGGCGAAGACGATCGGCTTCCTGCTGCAGACCGGAAAGCTCGGCGGCCTGCTGACGGCCCAGCATGACGTCCGCATCCAGCTCAGCGGCGTGCATCAGGTGCTGATGGTTCGTCGACCTCAGCCCGGTGAGCTCCAGCTCGAGCTGCTGCCGTCTGGCCCTTTCGGCAGCCAGCGCGAGTTCCACGGATTTCAGTGCTGTGGCCCTAGAAACCGAACTCGGGCCCTGCGCCCCGTCGGCCGGCGGGATCAGCCGGGCCTGCGGGGCTTCGGAGGCCTTCTGCAGAAGATCGCGGCCGGGAACCAGCCAGGGCCCTCCTCCCGGAACGAGCTCAGGGGCGCTTAAAACGGGTTCGGAGTCGTCGACGTCGATCATCGACAGCCTTATCCGACCGCTGCTTCGATGGAGCCTGACTGTGACAACTTCACCCTCCGTCAGGAGGTCCGCAACTGAATCCAGCTCATTGGAGGAGATGCTGTTGAGAGTCTCCGTGTGGGAGTGTCCGGGAACCAAGGCCAGATCTGCCGAGTCTGTCCCCACTGACCGGACAAGCGCAGGCACCAAATCGCCGTCAGCGCGGCCTTCGCCCGGGGCAGGTGGCTCAATGGCGGCGATCGAAAAAATCCGTTTGCCGGTGTCGAAATTACCCGAAACGGTCATGCCCTCGCACAGGATCCAATGCAGCGGGACGCCGAGCCCGGTGGACTCCTCGGGCAGGAATACTTGCAACCCGCTGCTGAGCTCCACGACAGCCCGGGAACCGTCGCGGGCAATGCTCTTGACCAGTCCGGTCTCAGCGGAGCTTCCTTTGCTGGCCGCACTGGCTGTTTTCCAGCCGCCTGAAAATGCGAGGTCCTCGGCATCGCTGATAATTTTCGCGGTGACAGGCCCGATGTCTGCCCGGCTCCGCACAAGCCGAAGAGGGCTGCTGTACGGATCCTGGGTCCATTTCATGCCGGGTGGATAAACCCTGGCGGCGCTGCCGAAAATGTGGGTGTCAATGGGGAGGAGGCCCTCAAGTTCGTAGGTCGCTGGCCCGTTCATGATAACCACGACGTCGGCAATCCCCTTCAGTTCCAACGCGATGCTTTCGCTGTTCAGCCGGGGAGATTCCTCATCGGAGAACCGGGAGATCACAACCACCGGACGCAGGCGGGAGCTGTCCAGCAGAAGGGCAGCCAAATCCTGTGGCACCGGATCCAGACTGGGACGCGTGGGAGGGACGGCACTTAACTGTTCGGGAGCAGGCGTGGGCTCAGAAGACTGGCGGTTGCGATGACGCTTTGGCATATCCTCCTCGCATTCCTCCCGGTTGATGTCGGCTTAATTCAAGGTAAGTGCAGGGAACGACATTATGGAGTCAGCGGGGATTCCTAATGCTCGTGGTTCCCTTTCGCTCGTCAACTCGCGCGGCGCAGATTCCGGACCACTCCGCCGGGCTCAAAGTCCAAGATAACGCCGCCATCTGGCCCTGGGCCTCCGGGAAAATCTCCACTGTGCCAGCGGACCTTCTGCGGATCACGGCAGAGCCTGCCATGCTTCAGAGCCTCGAGTAGCTGGTGCCCGGCCTCGAAAGGCGGGACACCCTGCTTGTGCCAGTTCGGGACTTCCTCGTCTGGCGCGGACCAGCCGTTTCCCACGAGGTAGTTGGTATCGATTGGCCACTCGACTGCGGGAAGGAACGCCTCCGATACGATCTCGCACCAAACGCCGTCCGCGCTCGGGTTTGCCTGGGCGTAGGGCCGCCGCGGCCCGTCAGCTTCGTCGCCGTAGTCGATGCTCACGAATGAGTTCCATGGCATATTGGCCAGCACTTCACTGACCAGTTCACCTGCCCGCGCCCAGCGTTCTTCGACGGCGTTCTCTTCCCTGAGGTGGCGGACCATTCCGGGGAACTCATCTTCAACTTCCGGCGGCATGACCGCCCCGATCACCGACTCCCACGCTCCGAAATGCCGGCGAATTGCGATAAGCGAGGGGCGATCGCGTCCGGCGGCCGTTTCGGCAATGACCCAGCTGTCAAAGCTCGCGACGTCTTTCGGGGATCCGAAATGGCTGTACGCAGTCAAGAATGCTTTGGACGCCTCCTGATAATCGGCCCGGTTGAATCGGGCCGGGGTGGATGGGAGCGTCAGGCCCACGGCCTCCAGCGCATCTGACCAGAATCCTCCGCCCAAGCCGTCGCGAAGGCCCGATGCCGGAACGAGCCACCCCGTCAATCCAGCGTTGCCCGGGTCGTGGGCCAATGCCGTGGCCGTATCGGTATAGGCCGAATAGGAAATTCCGGTTACATCCCCGATTTTGATCGCCTGGGCTGTGGTTTCCACGGTTGCAATAATCTCGGCTATCTGAGGTTCAGCAGAATGGAGAACCAGACTACGACGGAGCTCGTCGATGCCGGGCAGCGGGACCTTTCCGAGGGCAAACTTGTAATCGGGCTCAACACCGCGGTGCCGCCCGACGACATATAGCAAACTGAACCTGTCGGTGGGGCGTGGAAGAACGACCACTTCGGTGGCGACATGTATGTCCTTGAATGTCTCCGGGCTGCAGAGCAGTTCCACTGCGATTTCGAGGTCAATGGAGGCGCCGAGAGCGGCCAAGACCTTGGGAATATCTTTGCCTTCTATTCCGGCATCCAACAGTTGCCAGATACGCTCGTCATTTTGGTAAAGGACTTCGGCAGTCAGAGAGCACCGGTTCTGGAGAGCTTTGGATCGCTGATCCTCTCCCCGTTCTGCGATTCGGCTGCTGAGGACACCCATCACCTCCCAGCTGCTCATGTTCGCAGCATCGGCAATGGACCAGACGGGATCCCCGGCCAGGAAGCCATTGACAACCTGCGCAATCAACGCCTGTCCATCTGTGGCAGGTAACGGACCGAAACGTTGAGTCGTCATGATGAGATTCCCAACTCAGCATTTTGCAGGGTCTGGACCACTCCCCGAAGAGCATCGTTCAGGGTGACTCCGCGGGACGGACCCGGACCATCAGGAACGCGGCCGACGCTCCACCTCAGTTCAGTGGCTTCCAATGGGACGCGGCCGAATTGCAGTGGAATGAGGATTTTGTCAGCGGCTTCCGTTCGAGGCACGCCTGCCTTGAGCCAGTTGGTGTTTCCCGGGCCGGGAGCCGTCCAACCGTGATCGGAGAGCCAATTCGTGCTGAGACACCAACCATGGGGGGAATATCCCACATGGGAGACGATTTCGCATGTCACCCCGTTGGAGCCAAGCGTCGCCCGGGCGTACGGTGCGGCTATTCCAGCACCGGTGTCGCCGTACTGAATGTGCAAGAAGGAACCGGTAGGCATGGCTTCAATCAATTGGTCGAGAGCTTTACCGACAGCCCGCCATTCCTCGTATTGTTCAGCTTCCCATGCATTAAGCTCTTCCAACGTGCCCCAGCCGGAGTCGTAGTCAATGTACTGGGGCTCCACATGGACGGGCTTCGTTTCTTCCTGTTTATCTGACGGGAGAACAGTTTCTACGGCTGCTTCCCAGGTTCCGTAGTGGCGGATCATCTCGATGGCCGACGGCCGGTCGGCGCCCATGGCAGAGTCGGCAACGACCCAGCGATCGTAGGTGCCGATGTCCAATGGATAGTCGGCGCCGAGGCATTCCTCGCTGAAGTCATCGAGGGCCTGGAAATAGTCGTCCCGGCCAAAGCGTGATTCGGCCGCGGGCAGAGCCAGGCCTACGGTGGTCAGGGCGTCTTCCCAAAAACCCCGGCCGTAGCGGCGGCGCAGGATGCGCGCGGGAACGGGCCATGGATCGGCCTGGTCTCTAGTGATCATGCCCAGTTCGCGACTGATCCTCCGGGCGGTGTCCTCATAGGCGCCAAAGGCGAGGGTGGTGATCCTTCTCGTTCGGATGGCACGGGCGGTGGGCTCTATGACCGCCAGGATATCCGCAAGGCGTCGGTACGGCACGTCCGGGTGAAGCAGCTCCCTGAGCTCCGCCACAGCGTCGAGCGACATTTTACCGAGCGCAAGCTGGTGGTCGCGTTCGATCCCGTGGTGCGTTCCCGCCACGAAGAGCAGGCTCAGCTTGTCCGCGAGGCGGCGCGGTTCGGCGGGTATGTCCAATGGCCCGCTGGGAATGCCCAGCAATTCGATTGCCATCTCGGCGTCGATCTGGGAGCCGAGGGCCGTCAGGATGGTGGGGATGTCCGTTCGGGCAATGCCTGAGGCAGACAACCGATCGACCAATTGTTCTTCTGCCCGGAGCACGACGGCGGCGGCCACACTTCGCCGCCGGACCGACCGGAATCGCTCCAGCTCGTCAGACTGGTCGAGGATGGCTGCCATCGCCGTGCACAGGGCGGAAATGTCGGAGCCGTGCGTAGCGGCCATGGCCCGTAGCGGATCACCGTTCCGGTAAGCAGCCTGCTTCGCCGCCGCCGACTCATCAGGCATGTCCAGGAACGCCCAGATATCGGCGACAGGCCCGTCCTCTGTTTCCCCCATAGTCGCCGCCTACTCCTGCACCGAACGGACGGCATCCGTCCACGTGCCATAGATGTTTCGCACCGACGCCCCGGAGGGCCTTGACCGGCCAGCGGCAACTTCCTGCTTCACCCACTCGTCATAAGCTGCATACGTCGCATTCGTTTCGGCAGCTGAGGCGAAGAAGCAGAAGTCGCTCACAGCGTCGTCGTAGTCTTCGCGGGTGAATTTCAGCAGGCCTTTGGGGCGGCCTTGGGTTATGGTGCCGACACCCATGGCCTCCAAGGCCTCGTTCCAGCCACCGAAGCGCTTCATGACAGTTTGCCGGGTTGGAGGCCAAGGGAACGCGCCCTGCCTGGACACCAGACCCAGAGCCACGACAAGTTCCTCGCGGAGCTCTTGGTAGCGCTTGCCGGTGATGCTGGCTGAGGGGTTGCCAGTGAGGTGCTTCTGTGCCGCACCGATGACACCGAGAATGGTGGCCACGTCGTCGACGGTTGCTTCCGCGGACCCGAGAGCTGCCCTCAGCTCGCTCATCAACGAAAGGTCCAGGTTGACTACGGCCCACGCAGGGTCCGGGGCCAACCGGAGTTCGGCGCCAAGCAGATACCAGACGCCTGCGGCAACTGCTTCCTTCGAGAAGATGTCGTCGATCTGGCTCTTGTCGAACACGATGCTGGACTCCCGCAGTGCCTCCTCGGCCAGGTCGACGTCGATCGCCGGGTAGAGTGCCTGCAGCTTCAGTACGGCGTCCGGCCGGGTCACGCCACGCTTGGCCATTTGGCGGGCGAGATCCCCGTACTCAGCCAGGAAGGCTTCATGGGCCGCCGCCGTGGCCGCTTCCCGTGCTGCAATCCGGTTCTTGCGGGATTCCTCGGCGTTAGTTCCGCCCACTTTGGCGATGATCTGCCGGACGCGCTCGCGAGTGATGCCGAAGCTCTGCCCGATGGCCTCGAGCGTCTCGCCGTCGGAGTAGCGCTCCACCATTGCGGCGTCGCGCTGGTCCCGACTGAGTTCAGGAGTTGTTGTCATGGTCATATTCCTATCAGCAGGCTCGGACATTACATGGCAACCGGTGGCGTGGCCTCGCCGGGAACTCGATCGACGGCACCCTCGGCATCTCGCAGCACCCGCATAAACAGCTCGTTGGGCCGCGCCCGGGGCAACACCCGCTGCAGGCCCGCCAGCGCCTTCAAGGGAGAAATACCGGCAACGCGCGCCCCATAGAGAGCAGCGACCGTCGGGGTCCGCGACTCCGACCGGACACAGTGCAGCAGCACCGTCTTGCCCTCCGCCCGGTAGCGTTCGACGGCGGCAGCGGCCTCTTCTAGGACAAATGCGGCGTGTGCGTTGTCGCCTTTAACGGCGGAGTCAATGACCCAGAACATAGCGTGGTTTTCCGGAGCCACCCCTGGCACATCCAACGTCCCGAGCCGGCAAAGCGAGACCACCGCGTCAATTCCCAGCTCGCCCACCCGCTGAAGTGAGCCGACCCCGCCCAGCCACACGCCGTCGTCGTGCGGGTGCTGAACCAGCACATCGGTGCGGCTCCACATGCTGTAGTCGTGCCGCTCGGCCCGGGGCCAGGACGCTGGGCGGCGGCCTTCGGCGCGGCCCTGTTCCATGCCTAGGACCATGAGGTCGCGGGCCCGCATCCCGGGCCAGCCATGGAGGCGCTGCCGCCACTCGAATGGCACTGCGGTGTAGCCGTATGCAGCACCCAGCAGCCCACCGGCGATCGCGGCAACCGTATCGGTATCGCGCCCGCCCCGCACTGCCTCTTCCAGAGCCGCCCGCAAGTGCGCCGGCCCCGACGCCGACAAGCCCGCAAAGTGGACAGCGCTCCACGCACCTTGGAACGCCTCCACCACCCAGCCGTTGCGGGTGAAGTCGCGGGGACGGGAACGTTCGGCCGTGTCGATCCGCTCCAGCCACAGGGAAGTCCGATCAGCAGGCAGCAGCGGCAGGCCCGCCCGGACATCAAGCTGCCCGGTCAGCACCGCGTTGCGGATGGCAACGCACCACAGCCCGCACGCCTCCTGCGCATCAGGATCAGCGTGGGTCAGGGCGCTCACCACACCGGCAGCAGCCATCAGTTCAGACGGTTCCCGGTCCAGGTACGCCAGGGCAAGCGGGGCCGTGCGCATCAGCGAACCGTTGCCGGCGCTGCGGCCGGTGCGGGCGTGGAAGTCGGCGGCAGCGGCGCTGAAGTCGGCGGCACTGACCTTGCTTCGCCCGGCACCCGCGGCGAGTCGGCGGGCGGCCGCGATGACGGAGCTGGTCTGCGCTCCCACGTCCTTCGCCTCGGCGGCCCAGGACGTCCACGCCCGGACCGCCATGGTGAGGGCCGCGGGGGAGGAGGACCCGCCGTCGGACACTGACTCCAGTAGCGCCTGTGCGATGGGAATGGCCATGGACGTGTCGTCGGTCCACTCGGCCGGCGCAAACCCGAACGGCCCGCCGCCCTTCATGGTCACTTCGGCACCGTCCGGCAGCGGTGCGCCGAACTCGTAGCCGGCGCCGAGGGCGTCGCCCGCGGCCAGGGCGACGAGGACGCCAGCCGCGCGGTCGTTCTGCAGGGGGTTCGGTTTCATGCCATCTCCATCAGGGGGTGTTTGGTGTTCCAGCCGGTCAGGTGGGCTAGCTGGGGGCGGCGCCCGGGGAGTGCGACGGCGATGCCGGCGGCGGTGACCGGTCCGGCGGTGCGGGAGATGTTGCGGCTGCGCAACGGCCCGTGGTTCCGGACCTCCACAGCCGCCGGGCCGCCGTCGAACGTTCCGAAGTCCATCGCCTGGATGTTGGCGGCGAAGTCGCGGGCGCGCTCGCCGGGCATCGGTCCGGATGCCAGCGCCTGGGGCGGCAAGAGTTCCAGATCCAGCAGTGCCGCTTCGACCAGATGGCGGTAGTGGCGGAGGAACAACGTGTGGGTGCCGAACACTTCCAGGAGCAGCGGCTGCTGGCCGAGGCCGATCACCACGCCGCGCTGGCCTTCGAGCGGCTTCGGTGCGTCCGAGGCGTCGAAGCGGTTCCGTTCCTCCTTGTCGTCCTTGAACCAGTCCATGTGCTGCAGGAGCGAGCTGGTGGCCGAAGCGCCGCGGGCGTTGTCGAAGCGGCTGACACGCTCCCAGATGCGGCCCTGGCGGTTGGCCCCGCGCTCGCCGTTGAGGCCGTTGGCCAGCTCGGACCAGACGTTGAGCGGGGCGCGGCGTGCCTGCCGGCGGTGGCTGCTTTGGCCGGCTTCCCAGCGGCCGGCCTCGACGCAGAAGGTGCCGATGTCGCGGGTTTCGCCCGGGCCGAGGACGACGTCGCGGGCGCAGGTCCGGTGTTGCTGTCCGCCCTCGAGAAGCTCGCCTTCCAGCAGGAGCGCGGGGTGCGGACCGTTGTTGGTGACGGTGAGCCGGGCCACCTGGGCACCGCTGGCGAGTTCGGTGACGGCGACGTCCGCGTGCGTGCCGGTGCTGATGCCGAGGCTGCCGGAGCCTGAGGTCCAGACGGGGAAGATGCTGAGGGGGCCGAGCCTGCTGCCGGCGCCGACGTGGAGCTGTGGGACTTTCATGGTGACCTCCGCTTGATTTAATGCATTTCTGCGCTAATTGATGCAAGTATGCATGGCTTGCATCTTTAGCGCAAGACTGCGATAAATGAGATGTGATGGTTTCCAAGGACGTTCCCGGCGCGTCCCTGCTTGATTACCCGCGGCCGTCGGTGGCGGTGGATACGGCGGTGCTGACCGCTGCGGACGGGAGCGTGTGCGTGCTTCTAGTGCGACGCGCGGAGGATCATCAGCACGGAAAGTGGGCCCTCCCGGGCACGTTCCTGCGCGAACACGAGACCCTGGCGGACGCGGTGCTGCGCTGCCTGCGGGAGAAGGCCGGTATCTCCGGGCGGGTACCGCGGCAGCTGCAGGTGTTTGACGAGCCGGGGCGCGATGACCGCGGTTGGGTGTTGTCGGTGGCGCACGTGGACGTCGTGCCGCTGGCGGCTTTGGAGGAAGCGCTAAAGTCCGACGGCGTCAGGCTGGCATCCGTGACCGGGGAACCGGAGCTGATCGCAGGGTTGCCCTACGGGCACGCTGCCATCGTAGCCAAGGCGGTGGAGTGGCTGCGGGCCGCCTACACGGCGGCGCCGGACCCTGGTGCGCTGCTGGAAGAACCGTTTACTTTGAAGGATCTGCGGGAACTGCACGAAGCGGTTGTGGGTGCTCCGCTGATGCGGGACACGTTCCGGCGGTTTATGGAGCCGAAGTTGGTCCGAACCGGGCAGATGTCCGACGGGACGCGGGGGAGGCCCTCGCGGTTGTGGGTGCGGAGGAATTAGTTGCGACGTCCCGCGAAGCGTTGGGTTGAACTGCAGGGCTCCCCATGAAGAATGACGTAAACGACGACGGACACAGGCATGGACGGCTCAACAGGGGGCAAATTGATGTACGCAGAACACGGGACTATTCGATACCGGCAGATCAACGCCTTGGCATGGAGGGTGGCGAGCGAGCTGAGTCGACGGGACCAGGGGCTATACATCGGCCTCACGGGATATGACGGCTCGGCTGCACATGCTGACGCCTTAATGCTGACTAACGCCAGCGGTCCGGAGTACCAAGCAAGACGCCGTGGTCTGGGCTTCACTGCCGGCTCCGGTGGGGATTTTCAGATTTCTTGGGACAGGGCGTTGGCCATGTCAAGCGCCAGAGCTATAGCGATCGCGATGGAAGAATCTCAAAACATTTATCGCCCTGAGAAGTCGCCGGCAACCACGCCCAGGGTGCTGAACTATCGCGTGATGGCTTCGATGTTGGAGCTCACACTGGGTGGGCGCTTGGAGTGGTCAACGAGCGAACTCAGCGGTGGACCCCTTGACCCTGAGTCATCAATATCGCGCGATCGTCTGCAGCCTTGGGAGGATACTCGCTGGATCCTGCAGCGTGACGGTCAGCCAGTAGCGCAGCTGGATAACTTCGGCTGGCTAGAAATGGGGGACCGCAGGATTGATCTGTATTCCAAATATCGCCAGCTCAATGGTCGGCTGTATCCACTGATGTTTGACCTCTTTGGCCGCCTGCTGCCATAGGATGGGCGGTCAGAACGCTACGTGCTCTGTGGCTCAGCGCAAACTGGCGGGTTGGCGGGGCCTGAAACCTTGCTTTTCGGCATTGTGATTCCTTCGACTGCTGCCGCTAACATCTGACAAGGGTTGATAATCACATACAAAATGGGAGATTTCATGGGGGCACCGGAGTACTCCGACAGCGATGTCGAAGCGATGGCTGACACGCTTGCGACGTTGGTTGCAGGCGGCAAGACACTTCAGGGGGCTCAGGCAGCCTTGACGTACGTGCCGGCGGGACTTGTCCACGCGGCGCGAGTGTTGTACGAGAAGCGGTTGAATCTCATAAAGGAGATCCCGGATCCCGACTTTTTGGCCGACAAACATCGCAAGGTTGGCTTCTGGTACTCCGGTCCCCGACACGATGATGTTGTTTGGCCGACGCTGAAAGCCAGGCTGTTGCAGGAACTTCCTGCAACAGCGGTAGAAGGCGTGGATGCAGCGTCTTCCATGGTGATCGGCCTCGGAAGTCCTCCGGGCAAAGAGACCATCAATACGAGGGGTCTCGTGCTTGGCTACGTCCAAAGCGGCAAAACGACGAACTTCATGTCCGTGGTGGCGAAAGCGGCAGACGTTGGATACCGGCTCATTATCGTTCTCACCGGGACGACCGAAAACCTTCGAACGCAGACGCAGGACCGGATCAATGATTACTTGATCGATCCCTGCGTCTCAATCTGGAACCCCTTGACTACCGTCGATCTTGACTTCAGCGTGACGACTTCGGCGAATGCGATACTGAGCAATCCGTCAATGCGTTCAATTGCTGTCGTAAAAAAGAACCCCTCCAGGCTTCGTCGACTTCGCAATTGGATCAAAACTGCGTCCGCGACGACGCGTCAAAGTTGTCCCATTTTGATCATTGACGATGAGGCAGATCAAGCGTCCATAGATGTTGGTACTAAGCGTCAGTCGACTATCAACGGTCTAATCCGTGACCTCCTGGGCAACCCCAAGGCTGCTTACATCGCATATACGGCTACCCCGTTCGCAAATCTTCTTATCGATCCAAGTGTGGAGCAGGACCTGTACCCGCGGGACTTCATAGTGGACCTCCCGCGCCCGGATAACTATTTCGGTGCGGAACGGATATTTGGTCAGCTTGAGGCTGAGAGCCTTGAAGATCCTGTGGATGATGGCTTGGACGTGGTCCGGTTGATCTCCGAATTGGAGGTGGATGTCGTTCGTCCCCCACGGAACAAGACACTTTTCGAACAATGGTCCCCCGACGTACCTGAGGCAATGGACGCCGCGATCCGGTGGTTCCTCCTGGCAACGGCGGCTCGCCGCCTACGCGCCGGCCAAGTGGCCCATTCTTCGATGCTTATCCATACCTCGATGTTGGCTGGGGCGCATGAGAAGACTGCAGAAGCAGTCGTAGATCATCTGGATGCGCTCAGGGCGGAGCTGGTTAATGAGGCTCCTACGGCTTTCGCCGTATTCCGAGATCTTTGGGACTCCGAGTCGGTTCGGGTGAAGGCGGATACATTCGGCAATGAGCCGCTTACCTTTGACGACCTGATGCCCCACTTGATTGAGACGGCCCGTGCCGCAAAAGTCATCGTGGATAACTACAAATCGAATGACCGGTTGGAGTACGACAAAAAGCATCCGCAGACAGCAATCGTGATCGGTGGCAACACGCTGTCCCGTGGGTTGACGCTTGAAGGTCTGACAGCGAGCTACTTTGTCCGTGCTTCGTCGGCATACGACACCTTGCTTCAAATGGGGCGCTGGTTTGGATACCGAATGGGCTACGAAGATTTGATCCGCATCTGGATGAGTTCCGAGCTGAAGAGCTGGTTTCTCATGTTGTCCATCGTTGAAGCTGAGATACGCGAGGAGATCAAGGTCTACGAGGCGGAGGGTAAGACTCCGGCCGAACTACCCGTCAAGATCCGTACCCATCCCCAAATGTCAGTGACGTCGGCCGCGAAAATGCGCTCTGCAGTCAAGGCGCAGGTCAGTTATTCCGGACGTCGTGTGCAGACGATCATGTTCAACGAAGGAGACTCAGACTGGTTGAATGGCAACATCACGGCAACCAAGAATCTGTTTGGGCGTCTGATACACCAAGGCCATGATGAAAATGAACTCGAAGCGTCCCGCCGCGGGTTCCAAGACGTTTCGGCCGACGACATTCTGGACTTCCTCGATGCATATAAGGTTCATGACGCGGCAAAATCCATCGACAAGGACGCGATACGCCGGTATATCGAAAGGGAACGTTCCGAAGGTGATTTGAAGCGTTGGGACGTTGTACTCATGGAGCCTCTGAACGGGGAGGAAGAGCTGGATCTAGGGCTCGTTGGAAAAGTGCGGCTCCTGCGCCGCAAGAAGATGTACATTCCGAGCGACGACGGGACGGCCAATTTGAAGGCAATTGCGTCGACTTCCGACCGTGTTGCCGATCTTGATGTCGGCCTGGACTTCATCCGGAAATCACTGAACCTAGTGTCGACAGACAAGATCACGGACCGGCAGTTATTGCAGTTCCGGCAACTGCGGCAGAAGTCCGACCGAAAAGGTCTGTTGTGCATCTACCCCATTGCCAAGGATTCTGATCCGGGACTGGACAAATCCGCTCTAGAGCCCGCAGAGAACCGCCGGGTTCCGCTGTTCGCGGCGGCGGACGTGATTGGGCTCTGCTTTATGTTCCCCGACTCGCGCAATCCTCGATCAGTGGTCGATTACGTTGCCGCGAAGGTAGATGCCGATTATCTTGAAGCCCTTGAAGAGGAGCTGGAGGCAGCCGATGAGCTGGACGAAGAGAAGGCTGTCCAAGAAGAGCTGGTAAAAGCATGAGGGAATCATCGGCTTCAGTCTTTGATTTCCTAGCCAAGGATGTCTCAGCTGCAGGGAGCTTTCATTCACGGAAATCTGGCGTATCGGCGGCAGACGGCGAAGTTCTTTGTGCCGTAGACGCGGCCGGACAGCCCACAGTACTCGTCCCGATTGGCGCATCAAAGAACGGTCCCCCGAACTGGGCCAGTAAATCGTTGTCAATGCAAACAACCGAACTTGCTGTGGATGGTGTGCAACGGCCCTTTGTGATTCTCCGCTGCATCGACCCAAAGCTGCACCACCAGTTCGGGCTATTGGCAGACGACGTTTTGGATGCAATTGCCCAAGCCCCACAAGGGGCAGCAAAGGCAGTCTCGGCTACTTTGGACCGTTGGAGGAACCTCTTTGAGTCCGAGCGAGGGTCCCTCTTGGGGGCCGAGCAGTTGGCTGGCATTATGGCGGAGCTTTCAGTCCTTCATGAGCTTGTCAAGTCGCATGGACCCTATGCCTTGTCAGCATGGCAAGGGCCAAACGGGAACCGGCACGATTTTGTATTTTCCGACTGCGCCGTAGAGGTCAAGGCCACGACCAATCACAACAACATGGTTGTTACGATCCACGGCGGACGTCAGTTGGCGGCGCCGGATCAGGGTGACCTTTACCTCAGAGCCTTCCAACTGGAGCGCACTCCCAACGGCATCTCCGTTCCGGATAAGGTCAAGGAAGTGATTGCGCTAGGTGTCTCCAGGCTTGATCTTCTGACAGTGCTAAGCGGCGCAAATTACTCGGATGCCGACTCATCTGCTTACGGGGGGTTGAGATTTTCAACGCTGTCCGAGAACTCGTACCTAGTTGACGCCAACTTCCCGAGGATTACTGCCGACACCCTCGTTCCGGCAGGCACAATTGAGCGGCTTGGCAACATTGCTTACTCCGTTGACTTGGGCCACATGGAGACAACCGACCTCGATTTGTCAGGGGTCTCTCTGGCGAGCGGCGGGCAGGACTGATGCTGTCGCTGTACAGGCAGCAGTACGGTGCTGATGGTGGCCTCGATGCGCGCTCGGCTGATAATGCCATCGGGCGTACATCACTTGGGCTTTGGGATCTCGTGCTCCGCGAGTCTCTGCAAAACAGTTGGGACGCCCGTGTAGACAGGGCCGGACACATTTCGTATTCCGTAGATGAGTACGAGATGACCGAGGACCAGACTCGGATATTGACGAATGACGTCTTCAGCCAGCTTCCCCCGAATTGCAGATCGACCGGCCTGCATAAACACATATTTCACAAGCGCATTCGAGTCCTCGTCATAGAGGATGGAGACACTCGAGGTTTAGGCGGGCCAATTAGGGCGGATGTTTCAGGGAAATCCGGCGAGTCTCGAGACTTCGTTGATTTCGTTCGAAACCTTGGCCGGTCGACTTCGAAGGGGTTGGAGGGCGGTACTTACGGGCTTGGCAAGGGTGTCCTTTACCGGGCGAGCCAA
Source organism: Pseudarthrobacter sp. Y6 (assembly GCF_050156205.1). NCBI lineage: Bacteria > Bacillati > Actinomycetota > Actinomycetes > Micrococcales > Micrococcaceae > Pseudarthrobacter > Pseudarthrobacter sp. Y6. The sequence goes on from NZ_CP189574.1 coordinate 1,200,101, forward strand.
GTAGGCCTATGTCTCGTTTACTCTCAGGCCAACTACAAGGGAGCGGTAGAGCCGCGGCTGATTGGCGTGTCTGGTGGTGACGGCGACTACGACGACGGAGCTAGCCGCTATACCGGACGGAACTGGTGGGGGGTGCCTGGCGTTGACGGGATTGTCGATCCTTTGGTAGGACGAGCTGCCCGGGATTTAGCAAAGAGCCTGGGCATGCGCATACCGTCCAGTGAAAGTACCGGCACCAGCATCATGGTTATCGCACCCGATTTTGCTGGCGTCAAGAACGGTCGTGAACGAGTTTCGGCAATCGCTGACGCCGCATTGAAATGGGCCTGGCCGCATGCCCTCGATCTCGGCAAAGGACCAGATATTCGATTCAACTTCAGCGCGGACGGCGCCGACATCCCGGGACCTCAACCGTTGGACCATCCGGTCTTTCGCGAGTTTGCGTCGGCCTACATGGAAGGCCGTCAGAGAATATTAGACGCCGACCATACGAGCAATTGGCAAACCACCTTCACTCGCATCTCTAGCAGGCGGCCCAAACGCTATCTGGGTCTGCTGACGCATCGCATGAGCCACACGCCTGTTGCGACGGGCGCCGAGCTGGAGAACACTGTTGCACTCCTGCGTGACCCAAGAATGGTCGTCAAATACCTATCCGTCGCAGCTCCACCCAATGGAGTACCAGTCTTTGGGGTGTTCATTTCCTCGCCAGAGATGAATGAAAAATTTGCAGAATCTGAACCCGTAACTCACGACGATTGGGTATACCGTCAAGCGACGGTCGAAAAGAATGCACCGAATCCCGTAAGGATTGCGCTAGATAATATTCGGGACACTTTCAGAAGTCTCTCAGCTAAGGGTGCGGCGGCAGGAGACGGGGTCCACTCCAGAGGAGCTTCTCGTGTAGCTGCTGCGCTAGGTGGCCTCTTGGCGGGGTTCTCTGGCACGGGTGCTGAGCTTCAGCCACCTGCGGGGCCAAGCGCCCCTGGGTCAAGGAGATCAAGAAGAGCCGCAGTACGGCTCCTTACCTCGGCTTCTCTAGACCTCTTGGACGGTGAGGTGGTTGCTAAATATTCCTTCTCATTGACCGGCGGCACACCGGGAAGCTCTCTCGCTGTCCGCGTTGCTGCCCGCGTTGTGACCGAGTCCGGAGGGAACGAATCGGAGGGTCCACTTGGTGCCGAGCTTCCTCGCTTCGCCGGTTGGATTTCCCCCTCGGGGTCGTTGTTGTCATCCGGCGAGGTCTTGACCGTGCTTGCGCCTTATGACGACGAAATCACCGCGGTGTTCACCCAGCCGGCTGACACGGCCATCCGCGTCAGTGCCTCCGTAGAGGAGCTCGAATTTGCAGGCCATTAGTTTCGGTTATCTCACACTGCCGTTAGAGGAAGTATCCACTCTCGCTTGGGAAATTTCTGTGGGAGATTCTCCTCTTTCTGAGGAGGATACCGCGGCCGAAGATTGGACGTACTACGACGACATATTGGTTAAATGCACATTTGAGTTGGATCTTCAGTCGACACTCCGCCGACTACGGCTTCCAGCCAGTGCAGGCCTAGGCGCAGTTATTGTCGCTAGATCCACGGGAACGCCTCTCATTATGAGATCGGATGTCCGCAGCGTGCGCAGCGGCCGGCAACAAATCTATTTGACCGTTCCGGGAAGTCAGATTTCCGGAGGCTTAACTCTTGATTTTCAGATGTCGCTCCTCGAGCCCGGTCGGACCGTGGAGAGTCCCTTTGCGCCCAAAAAAATCGGGAACACGGTCTTCCGGGTGGAACGGAAAATTCTGCTGGAGGGAATAGCGCCACGGTTGCCAATGCTGCCGGTGAGCTTTGCCGACCATGGCATCGTAGGTTCCGAAAGCTCTCTGTGGTGGCTCCGGCTGTCTACCCATGACCTGACGGCCAGTGCCTCTTCCGCAATTTGGTTGTGGCTGAATGTTGACAACCCATTCATTGTGCGGATGTTGGAGGTCCCCGATTCTCCGGAATCGGAAATGTGGCTGCGTTTTCTCGAAATTGATTTCATGCGTCAACTCCTTCGCGAGGCTTTAAGTAACGATGAGTTGAGCCTCCAAGTTCCATATCCGGAGGAATCGCTGGGGTGTGTTCTGAGCAGTTTGGTCACTCTGTTGGGAAATTCACTGGATCAGCTCCGGCAACGTTACCAAGAGGATCCGGGTCGTTTGGAAGCGGAACTGCAAGCCAAGGTTGGTGGAGTAAAGTGACCGCGGAGAAAGCCTTGTTGTGCTACCCACGCATGGCACTGTACGACTCTTCCCTGTCATGGGAGTTGTTGCGTTCACAGAGTTTGTCGGAGATTGGTTCGTCCATTGACTTAACTAATATTCAAGCGCCGTATTATCCCCTGGCTCGCCAGCGCGCCGGCGCAGAGGAGCTGACGAGTCTCAGAACAAAGATACTGGGCATTGCTGAAGGTTTTGGCTTCCCCTCGGCGGTAAGCAGCAAGGTATTAGTTGAGTTCGACCGAAGCGTTGGGCCTGAAGTTCACGCTCAGATGGCCATAATGCCCGCTGACGCCTCTGCGATAGATGTTTGGAACTTCATCAATACGGCCGTTGTTCCTGATGTCGTCCTCTGGCGATATGGACGATTCAACGTACAGAACAAGAAGTGGAACATCTCCGAGGATCGCCTGTTCGACATGACCAGGACGACCATCGGACGACTTTGGTGGAGAGTTCATCTTCTCGGGCCCGAGTTGGCTGGCCGGCTGGGTGAGGATGAGGTTGTCAACCTGTTGGAGAAGCCGCGGATTGGCGGCTATCCGCTTCTCTCGCGAGCGATGGGGGCACACCTATTAGCTTTCGCCTCAGAAACGAACACGGGCCGGCGCATGGAACTTTTCCGAGATGCCACGAAAAGGCTCCTGCGCAAGATGGCAGTCCAATCTGTGTTCGTTATGTCATCCCAGCAGGTGGACGTATTCGTCACATCATTATTCTTAGAGTCCGCTTCAGCTTTGGGCATTTCCCCAGCGGAGGTTCCCATAGAAACTCTCAGCGCCCGTGATTCTAAGCCCAGAATATTTGCGACTGAATGGCCTATGTACTGACCATCAAAGGCACGATGCCATCCGTTGCCGACTAAGAAGGCACTAAAGGGCCCCTAACATGTCAGCAACAACGACACCAATCTGCTTAGAAAGCAAAGGCGGCACGGCATTTCCCACCTGGTGAAATTGCTGTGTTCTGGCCCCTTCGAAGAAGTAATTATCGGGGAAGGATTGGAGGCGCGCGGCTTCTCGCACGGTAAAGCTGCGGTTCTGCTGTGGATCGGGGTGAATGTAGTAGTGCCCGTCTTTGGAAATGTGTGAGACCACCGTCGTCGCGGGCGCATCCCAGACCTGCACTCGGAAGCGATCCGTGAAAGGGGTGCGTTCCCGGCCAACGTTGCTGTGCTCAGGATGCAACGAAACTGGCAGGTCTGTGTACTTAGGGCTTTTGCCCAATCTTTCGGCTAGTTCAGCCATCACGCGGTACCGAGCAAGGTCGGAAACCATGTGAGCACGTGGATCATGCTGTATCGGCGCGGAGAGTGACGTTTCATGGATCCACCCTTCATACTCGTCGATAGCCAACGTGCCGGCTTTCACGGGCTCATGCTTGGACACTGATTCCATCCGGCGGACCGAGTCAAGTGCTTGATTCTGGACCGCTACCCAGTCCTGATCGATTTTCGGCCTTCTCTTTGAGGTCTCTGCACGCACGCTAGGCATAGTCTGCAGTGCGGCTCGAACCGTAACTGGTCCATCTGCCTTCTTTAAAGCACTCCGCGGAAGGCACCCCGCAACGTCGCTTCGAACTCCGAGCAATATCACGCGGTGCCGTTTCTGAGGCACACCGTACTCTTCGGAACGAATGATGAAGTCTGACGGGTCCAAGTCTCGCGGTTCGGCGTCAACCACTAGTGAGCGGATCTCGTAGCTAGCACCGCCGGGTAGGCGCTTAAGGTCTTCGAGAATCGTTTGGAACATGCTGCTGTCGCCGTTTCTTGACGAGAGGAGCCCTTTGACGTTCTCCATGACAAAAATCGTTGGCTTGAACTTGCCTAGGATGTGAAGGTACTCACGGTAAAGAAAATGCTTGTGGTCGGACGCGAACGACTCATCGCCGGTCCTCCGGGACCGCCCAGCGAGGGAATACGCTTGACACGGGGGGCCGCCAATGAGTGCCCAGTGTCCTCGTTCATTCTCTGGTCCAAGCTGACGCTCGATGAAGTTGTCCACTTCGGGGCGATTGTCCTCTCCAAGTTCGACCTGGTAGACGTGAGCCTTGGCCGCTAAGTAGGCTTCTTTGAAGTCGCCAGTGAGCACGGATTGCCATGTCTGCTTGCCTTCGATGTAATCGAAGTAGGGTCGCAGATCTCCTCCACACCGAACGAGCTCTCGGTATGTCGCTCGCAACCTGAGGGTCTGACAGGCAAGGCTATCCATCTCAAACGACGCCAAGGTTCTAAAGACGTAGGCCCCCCGTTCGTCTCTAACACTTGAGAATCCTTCATTCAGGCCTCCGGGCCCGGCGAAGAGATCAATAATTGGAAACACATGCACCCCTTGATATCCGACACTCCAGGATACCAGGCTGAGCCGACAATCTACCTATCGTCCCCGTCAGAGTTGGATGCGTGAGCATTGATCGGAGTGCGCCGCGAGTCAGACCTTTGTTTCAGCCGTCGGTCGGAGCAATCCGTCGCAAATAATACTCCGACGGTCTGGGACGCCCTGGACGCTGACCTGCTGGTGCCGTTCCACTACTTCGGCGTCTCCGACGACGTCGACCTGAGCCAGCTGGAATGGAAGCGTGGCAACTACGACCCCGCCCAGGACGGCAAGCGAGACGCGCCCCTACTTCCCCGCAGCGCGGAAGTCTGCAGACTACATAGCAAGCGACGCCGAGGCGGTCCGAAACTTCCGCTCCAAAGCACAGAGCCCACGACTGTCGAAGCCGCCCGGACTCCGCACTTATCCGTCCACCGCTCGCAGTCACTCACGGATTACTTGTGCATTCCGAGTAGTTTCGAACGTAGTAACCACCGTCATCAACTATTTTTTCCACGAGGAACCCTGCAGCGGCCATTTTTTCGACGTATAGCCGATACGCCTCTTCATAACTTCTCGAGTGACATCACCCTTGGTGAGGACACCGGCTTCAAAATCGGAGATCGTGGTGACCCGAAATGCCTTGGCAAATCGAGCGTGCATCCAGTTTTCAAGGGAACGTGCATCTCTGTTAGCGTCACCGATTCTCCTCTAATTCATGAAGTAGCTTCGATATCAGTATCGTCGCACTTCCTCGGAAGGGACGGTGCTCCCGCTGCCATTCCCCCAAAAGGAGGTTATCCCGCTTGAGCAACGCTCAGCGGGCGGTGCTCAAGCGGATGCTTTATCGGGCGACTTGGCTGAAGGACTGTTCGATTGCGAAGTCGATGAACTCGTGTTCAAGCTCGCGGCCCGCTTCCAGTTCGGGCGCGATTTGAGGAACGGAGTTCTCGTCAACGATTTCGGCGTGCATGGCGTCTTTCGGTGCGCCCTGCTTCAGGTTCATGCCGATTGGCAGCGCGAGCACGGTCAGGCACGCCAAGACGATTTCTGCCACGCGGCGCACTGAAGCCTGCTTTGAAGGATCGAGTTCAGCCCATGAAACGTCGCCTTGATCAGGCAACGCGCGCTCTATGGTGCGTCGGTGGTTGCGCGCAGCGAGTAGCGCCACCGTCAAGATCTCGTTGATCCTCCCAGCGCGAGTCACGAATCTGCGTACGATGACCTCATTCGCCTCAAAGTCAGTCTCCGCTTGTTGGATCTTCTGCTCGACCGACTTCTGCTTCTCCAGGATGCGTCCGCCGCTCGCCAATACAGCACCCGCAACTGCCGCGATCACCGGCATCGCGACAAGACCGGTGAGCAGCGCGGTTCCACCCGCGATCCCCAAGCCGCCCGCAGCCAAGCTGCCTCCCCCGATGGCGGCGAGAGTCGCCGATGTGGCGGCAGCACCAGACAAGCTTGAGATCGCCGCACCCGTGGATGCCGTAGCGATGCTCGCAACCGTCATGTACGTGGCAGTTGCAGCTCCGGCCCCAACCGCTGCACCGGCGCCACTTCCGAGAACGCCGGCGCCCAGCAGGGCGAAGATGCTCTTGCTGGTCTTCAACTGCGCGTCTTTGAGCGCGTCAGAGAACTCCGGGTTCGCGTGCGAGGGCTGAACGTCCGCGTGCACGATTACATCTTCCGGCAGGTCGGCAACGCGTGTCAGAAGTCGAGAGAATGGATCGACCACTTCACGGTCAAACTCTTTAACTTTCACGACGAGAAGTTGGGCGATCTCATCGGCCACATGCTTATCGTTCTCTGCTCGCGCCTTGAGTCGGTTGGCTCGTTCGCCGTTCTTCTTCGCAAGCTTCATCGCGTCAACCACCTTCAGACTCCCGCTTTTGCGCTTGTCCGAATGCGCCTCGGAGCCTGCAGCTTCCTGGACGGCGCCCGCCGTCTCGGGCAGATGAGACGAAAGAGCCTGGATGAACGCTTCAGATGGGGCGCGCACGCCGCTTTCGATCTTCGAAATCAGGACGGTGCTGAAGCCAAGAGTTTCGGCGAGCTTTGCTTGGCTCCAGCCAAGGCTCTTGCGCGCCTCGGCAAGGACTTCGCCTGCGGATCGGTTGCCCATAGTTTTGACACCTTACTGATACTTGTATAGGTTCAACTCATACACATACGAGTACTCGTACACAGGCATTCTAGATCAGGAAGGAACCACACTCATGGACAGCCATGCTCATGGATTATCCGCACGAGGCATCGGCAAGCAAATCGGTGCGACCGCTGTGGAGGTCAATTATCTGCTGAAGGACCAGGGGTTCCTCTACGGCGAACCGGGTGCGTACGGCCTCACGCCAAAGGGCAAGGAGTTCGGAGTTCAACAGGTCCACGACAATGGATACGGCGGATTCGCGCACCGGTTCTGGGAGACGACGCACTTCACCCCCAGCATCACCGAAGTTCTCGACTCCGCGCCCGAAAGGCTCGCGAAGGTGCGCGAGGACATCTTGGCGCGCAAGCAAGCGCTGAGCGCCGCGGCGAAGGTCGCGCAGGCCCAGGCGGAGGCGCACTTCCAAGCATTCCAGGTGAGCAAGGAAGCGGCCAAGGTCGAGCACGAGATCGACCCGGAAAAGGTGTGGTTCGTCGTTGCCGGCATCGTGGCTATCGCCGGCGCCAGCTATGGCGCCTACAAAGGTGTCCAGTGGTATAAGCGCAAGAAGGCAGCGCAGACAGACCCCGTCGTGGGCATATAGGTGCGACAATCTCAGCAGTGACGCCAGTATTTCGCGCAGCCTGAGCTCGTCGTTGGGTAAGCCTTTCGAAGAGCTTCTTTCCGGCCCGGTCCACGGCAACGGCGTGGTGCTCGCCTTTGCCGACGTCCAGACCGATGAAGACATCAATGCTCTCGTGGTTTCCGATCACCGGTACCTCCCAGCCGCAGCAGCTGACACTTGTGCTGGACTGTCTTCGGTATCAGAGCGCGGCATCCACGTTAGGCGCGACGATCCCACACTGTCCTGCCTCTATTGGCGGTCTCTCCGGCACCTACCGGACCCCCGGTGACAACACCCGGAACATGGACGACCGGGGGGCGGCTCATGCCGGGGTCGGCGGCCAGCACACCCTCATCCTGCAACAGGAACGGGCTACGAAAAGGTAACGGGGTAGCCGTCCCACGCGTCCATGGAGACGTGGTCGATCTGGGGCGCGGCGTTCCTGTCCTTGCCTGTGAACAAGACCTCAGTTGGCCGGCAAATTGATGTGGCTGCCGAGCACATCTTTGATGTGGTCGCGCAGAAGCTTGCTCCGTTGCTCGAAGAAGTCATTGAAATCCCGGACGTCCACGGGCAACGTCGGCAGCTTGTGGAGTTCCATATGCGTGCCAACATGCTCTGGTGAGTACCTAGACCTCAACCAAGTCGCGGGGTCAACGTCGGACTTGCCAATGTTTTCGGGTCCTTCGAGTAGCTCTAGATTGGCTAACATGTTGGTGCGCTGCTGTATGAGTTCAATTTCGTGGTCAGTCAGGCCAGCTTTCTTGAGACGCGGTCTGGCCAATAGGGCTCGAGGGTACACATGATCTACATGGTGAACATTTCTGGTGTTTACATGCGGAAACAGTATTGCCAATGCTGCAAAAGTTCGTTGGTGCCCATACGCCAGGCTAAGGAGATCATCGATTTCTTCATCATTCATGATGAGCGACTTGTTTCTCGCAGCCATTCGTTTCTCGATTTCGGCGACCGGATAACCGCCTCCGGAGGCGCCGTCAATAGCACTGCGAAGGTCGCGCAGCAATGTATCCAGTCCTGCGCCCCATATCCCGCCGCTGATCTGACTGCGAAGCACCCATGACTTCAGCAAGGATCTGTCACCCCTATCTACGTTGCTGGCGCGGTAGCTCTCCGAGAGCTGGCGCGTATGAACGTAATAGGCGACCGGAATCAGCACCGAGGCGGCCGGCAACGTTTGCGATGACAGGCCGAAATCGTAAAGCAGATCAGTTGCTAGAGCCAGCGAGGCGCTGATTCCGTCCCACTCAGCTTCTAGCCGATCCATGTTTTCTGCGTTGAAATTTTGGACTTTGAAACTAAAATCGGTGATACCGGCAAGAACAAGGCCAGCTTTGAGGATCAAGTCTCGACGAAAATTGAAACCTGCCCCGATCCTGTTTAGACGATCAATCAGCGCGTTTATTTCCTTGCGTGCATCGCGAGTCTCCCATTGCGCGGTCGCAATCGAAAGCAGGAGGTCGGAGTGGGAAAGAACTGCACCCTGGGAGTTTACCCGAACAAAGATGTCGAGGACGCGCTCAATTTCTTGGGATTCTTCCTGGTAGAAGGTAATGGATTGCTCTGTGTGTACCGCGCGGTGAAGCTCGTACACGCGCCTTCCTGCAGCCGCATCGTTACCGAGGCCGTGGTTGATCAGTAACTCGTGAACTTTCATCATCTCTATGTCGAAAACTTCACTGACCGGGATAAGTTGGCAGTCGCTGGTGCGGCTCGCGGCAACGGCCTGCTTCTCAGTCAGCATCCTGAAGTCGAATTCGCGGCCCCGCTCGTCCTGCTGAAGCTCGGCGAGCGCATTAAGAAACAAGCGGCGCACAGGATATGAAGAGCTTTTTCCAACCCACTTGCCAGGGGTTCGGTCGGCAAATGATCCGCGAAGCCCAATGTTGAGAGCCGTGAGTCGTTGCTGGCCATCTAGCACCGCGACGACGGACTGTGTAGGTAGATCGAGCTGCTCATTATGTGGACTATCCCACTCGTGAAAATTTCGCATGAAATCATAGAATTTGAACAGTCGTGAAGTATCCGGTTTGACTTTCCACGAGAGGAACTGCCCGATTGGATATCCCCGCATGATGGAGTCAAAAAGCATCTCGATTTGAGAAGCATCCCACACAAATTCGCGCTGTATCGCAGGAAGGACGAGTTCCTTTTTCTGGATATCATTCAAAACTCGTTTAATGGTTGTTGACGGCTGGAACGGCACAGTATCTCCAATGAAAGTGGGACCTTGACTTGATTGTGCCAAACTCCGATCAGTTTCTGGCACAGGCACGCATAATGACTTGTGATCTTGGTGGTCGCGTAGCCGCGCTGTTGTTGTAGAACTTCAAGTGCGAGTTCCAAGCCTCGCCGGATTCGCGGTAGTCGACCTTGAGGTCGTTGCCTCAGTTGCGGTGCACGTCGCCGGTGAGGACCACGGCGCTGCGGACGTTCGCGTCCACCCAGCCCTAAGTGGTGCACCGGCGCGACGCGGCCGTAGCCGTCCCACCTCCGCCCATGGAGACGCCGTCGATCTCCGCCGTCCGGTTCCTGTCCTTGTCCGCGAGGAAGCCTGCTGGCTCACGAACGGCAGGCACTGGAGTGCGGATGAGGTGTTTACGGCCCTGGACGCCTTTGCTGACCGTTCGGGACTGTCGTGGGCGGGATTGATATCCAGCGTTGCAGCGGACCGGCCGTGGCAGCCGGCTGATCGATTGGCGAGATCGATGGGCAGAGGGGCTCCGCCGTCGTCCTCCTCTATCTCCGTACACTGAGTTTAATGGTCTCCCGTATTAGCGAACGGGTCCTCAATTGCGCCGACCCCGAACTGCTCGCACGGTTCTGGAGTGACGTCCTCGGCTACGTCGAGCTCGACTGGAGGACGGTGCGATCGAGATCGGGCCTCCTGACGCCGGGTTCGGCGGTGTGCAGCCGACGATCATCCTGAGCCCCAGCAACGACCCGCGGGCGGGAAGACTCCCTCTGTACATTGACGTCAAATCCCGTGGACCGGGACCAGGGCGCGGAGCTGGAACGCTTGCTCGCCCTGGGCGCCCGTCCTGCCGACGTCGGGCAGACCGGTGATGAGCGATGGCACGTCTTGGCCGACCCGGAGGGCAGCGAGTTCTGCCTCCTGCGCAGGCGGCTAGACCTCTGATGCGAACATATGAGGGGCTAAATCAGCAAATTCCGCTCCCCGGTTAGCAAGGACGCCCGGAACGCAAAGTACCCTGCATCCCCGCGACCCACGAGCCGGCCAAGGGCCTCCACAGCCTCGAAGTCCGCGGAGCCCATGTCCGTCGACAGCCATCGGATGAGGAGCCCGGTGTCGCCGATGGACCGCACGGCTGACCCGAGGGCCAGGTCCAGCTGGTCCCGGAGCAGTTGCACGGCTAGGGCGCCCGAGCGGCTGAGCAGGGGAGCCCGGTACGCCTCCAACGCTTGAGCCACCAGTCCCGCGCGCAGCCGCATCACCCGCCCCGAATCCGAACGTCCGGTCAGACCCGCGACGAAACGGTAAGGGTGGACTCCACAGCCTCGCCCAGCATGGAGTGGACCCGGAACATCTCCGTGCGGATGGCAGCCGTGGTGCCCGCATCCCCATAGAGTTCATAGGCCAGCTCCTCGGCGGTCCAGCCCTGGGCGCGTGAATCCAGCAGAGCGAGGATTTCCGCCCGGCGCAGCGTCAGGGGCACCCGGCTGCCGTCCCGGAACACCGCGGCAGGCCTGTCCCCGAGCAGCTTCAGCGACTCAACGGCCGCAACCGGCCGGCGGACGGTATGCCGGGACCCACCCCGGACAGGTGAGGCACTCAAGGACGTCCCGCCGTCGGGCGTTCCCAGCAGCGACTCCGCCACCCGGACCGCGCACCGCACCATCCGCAGCGTGTCCGCGCTGAGGGTGTCCAGCGGTCCGGAGACGTCGAGCACGCCCAGCAGCCGGCCCGTGGCCGGGTCCGTGATGGGCGCCGCCGTGCAGGCCCACTCATAGTGGGTGCGGACCAGGTGCTCGGCGGAAAACAGCTGCACCGGACGGCCGGTGACCAGCGCCTCGCTGATGGCGTTGGTGCCGATCCCGGCCTCGGACCAGTCGGCCCCTTCGGAGAACTCCAGCCGGTCCGCCGCAACTCCAGGACGTCGGCGACGTCGCGCAGGTGCCGGGGCTGTGCTGGCCCCATCCTCATCCGCTCCTGCACCGCCCACGGCCAGCGGGCCCACGAAGCTCTGGCTAAAGCTCCACAGCCCGCCCCTCCACCCTGGTGTTTCCGATGTCAGTCTGAGGGGAGGGCCTGGGGAGTTTGTGGTGCAGTAGGTGGAGGCGCCATCAATGGGGAATCGTAAAATCTCCGGACGTTCGAACCGACCAGGTAGGCCACGTCCATCTGCCTACCAAGACGGTCCTGAGTACGGCCGCGAGCTGAACTTCATCGAGCAGATTCAGAAGACTGGCGGGGTGTAGGTGCGGGCAATCGCATGCCGTCTTCTCGGCATCGCACGCTGACTACGTTCTCAGCGCAGCGGCTGCCGCTCACCGACGCTGACGGAACCGTCGGATGGGACGTAGTCCCGCCGTTGTCGTTGTATCCGTTCCTGCTGGCCGGGGGACGGAATCCCGGCACCCTTCGTTCGGTTGCACCTCGCACAGGCAGCAACAAAGTTCTGCATGCTGGTGGAGCCGCCTTTGGACCACGGATAGAAATGGTCGCCGTGCTCGGCCGGCCGGGAGCAGCGCCGGCCGAACCCTGCCTCCATTTCACACTGCCCGGCAGCGCGTGCCATACCTTCGCGGCGCTGCTGGAGCGTAAAGCGCCTGACCGGGTCCCGGCGTCGGACGTCCCTGGCCACAACGAACGCCGCCACGATCGCCAGGGCGACCAGCATGAGTCCAGGGGGTGCGGCCGCCGCCACGACTCGGTCTAACATTTCCCGTGCAACCTCGGTGACGCCCGAGATGCCCGGGCTGGCTACGGTGGGGACTTTGTTGGGCATCAGCGCACCGACGGCGGAGATGGCTAACCACACCATCACGGCAGAATAGGCCAATTTAAGCGTCTGGCGGCTCCAATAAATGCGTTTCAGTTCCAACATGTTGTCCCCCAGGGATGGCTAGTGAGTCGGTATCTCTGCTCAGGTTAACTTGACGGCGCCAGCAGTCCCGCAGCGACCAGCAGGCTCAGCAGAATGAGGATGATCCCAATGGCTCCGAAGATCCAGATTCGGCTGGATTTTCCCTTCGGGGCCCGCCAAATCGCGATGACCGCTGCGAAGAGCAACCCGGCAGCGACCGGGATGAACGCCAGCTGCCTGGGCTCGGTATTAAGAGGGAGGAGACGGTCGGCACCGTACAGGGCCAGAACCAGGGCCGGGATGCCCAGACCGAGGGAGGCAACCGCGGCAAGCGTATTGAACGCGGACTGGGAGTCGGCTTCCCTCGAGTTTGAAACGCTGGCCGCCGCGGCCATGAGGTCGCGGGCGGAGCCGGACTCGGCGTCCAGCTGTTTGCGCATCTCAAGGCATTGGCGGACGGCGGCATCGTGAAGGCGCATCCAGCTGCGGGTCGCGGAGGTTGCGACGGCGGCATCGTTGATGATCGACGGGTCCTGGAGCCGCCGGTACGAGTGATAGGCCTCGGAATCTGAGAGGTGCAGCCAGAGGCCTTCCCGCACCGCCTCCCGGGCTTCATCCGCAGCGCGGCCGCAGATGATGTTCAACTCGAGAAGGGACGCGACGATCGGAGTGTTGCTCGTGGTGGGCAGGCCCTTGCTGCTGAAGTGCGCCAGCAGGTGTTCGAGGTCGTAGCGGATCTCCCGGACGCTTGCTACTGCGTTGCGGGAAAGCTCGGCCAAGGCCTTGGCATGTTTCGCGATGTGCAGCTGCGCGTCTGCCGTCGAGGCCGCGTTAGGCCACGCCGGGAGTTCGCGGTTGAATTCTGCCGTTGCGGCCGTGACCCGGCCGTCCGTTGACGCCGCATCAACACCTACTCTTACAAACTCACCCTCGTCGGAGCCTTCAACCCAAGCGTTGGTCACGTACGACTCGACTGCGACGCGGTGAAGGTCCTGGACCACGAGGCGGCTGTGACCCACCAGCACAACACGCTCGCGCTTGGGTCCGGACACCCGCAGAAGCGGCACTACTCGAAGGATGGCGGGACCCTCTGATTTGCCGGTGTGGTCGGCTGCCGCCCGGGCCTCCATTTTCCTGTGGGAAAGGGCATGGTCCATATGGGCTGTTCTGACTGCGGAATCGGTGGCCTGGAGATCTGAGGCGGCGGGTGCGTGCATGGGCTAATCGTATGGGCGGCAGTAGCCACCGGCGGGGTCCCTAACCAAGCATGTCGCGCCGTGGCTGCATCAACGGATCCGCTCATCGCACCCGGATGTTCGACGGCTTCCCGGGAATGTCCAGCGGCTTCATCCCGAAGGCCTTGGCCTGGAGCAGGCACCACTTGCGCAGCTGCATGCCGAGCACCTTTGGCAATGACCCGTGGCGCTGCTTCACCAGCGGCGTCCCCACGGAACCGAAGAGGGAAATGCTGATGCCGGTGTCCCCGTGCAGCAGGGGATCGTTGAGCACCGACCTCCATGCCTTTTCCAGTGCCTTGGCTGCGTCATCCCTGCTGCTGTTGACGCCTTGGAAGCTTCGCGCCAGATGGTCATGCATCCGCTGCTGCTCGGTCAGTGCCTGGGACTTTGAGACCTTGGCCCGAGGCGCTTCGGCTGCGGTTGGCGGCTGGGCGGTGCCCGCACTTCCGGCGGCCACCACGATGAGGTCGGCCAGTTCGGTGTGGAGTGCCGCGATGTGCCGGTGGATCGCGCTGATCCGCCGGACGACGTCGGTGTCCCCGCCTCTCTTTGGGCTGCGCAGCTTGGCCTTCACGTCGGCGGGGAAGCTGGTGCGGAACAGCGCACAAAGCGCTGTTGCAAGACCGAGCCGGGCGCCGTCGTCGGGCAATGTCAGCGGCGACTTGCTGGTGGCCGTTGAAATAAACCCGGCTAGATGCGGCAGACTGCCGTAGACCTTGCCCCAGCGGATCCGCTCGATGGTTGTGCCGTCGTCCACCTGGGGAGAGTAGACGCTCTGCATGAGCAGCAGCTGCTGCGGATCGAAGGTTGGGAAGTGGTGGGGAAGGATGGTGCCCCTCAGGACTGCGCGGACGGCGTCGAGCTGCCGCGACACTTGCTCGATCGGGTTGGGAACGTTCAGTCCGCCGTCGAGCCGCCAAGGTGTGCCGGTGTCGGTTGCTGACGCCACGCGTTGGGGGAAGCCCTTCCACTCGCTGACCATGAGCGTCCCATGCCGGACGTTGTAGAAAAACCAGTCAACCTCGGCGACCGGCCTGCCCGGTGCGTCCACCCGGCAGTTACTGAACGCCCATACATCGTCGTCCAGCAACTCACCCAGTTTCGCAACATCGCGGGCGGATGGTCGGTGCGCGGCCGTATTGGCCGAAGGAAAGTGCAGCAATGAAGCCTTCTGGGGCGCATAGCCCGGCTGAGGGAACCCCAAACCCACAGCCAGTAGCGCGTCGTGCGCTACGCCATCATCACTGTGCGGAAGGTCCAGCGGCAAGTGTTTCAGGCACCAAACCAATGCCTCGTGGAGGGAAACCCGTTCTTGCACGTACGAAGCGGCATCCCGAGCGCCGCGGGTATCGAAGGATGCTTTCGTGCTGACGGGTGCGCGTGGCGGCGCCCGGCGCGCCTGATTGTCGGCGCCAGATGCCATGATGGGTTCTGATTGATTGAATGACGACACTGACGCCGGTGCCGTAGATGGGGGAATCTGATGAGTCTGTCCAACCGCGAGTACGTGGGCCGTGCTCTTGACGCCTTGGCCGTGGGCCTTGAGCCCTACATCGCAGGAGTGCTCGCCGAGGTAGCCCCCGGCGTGGTCTGGACAAAGATCCTCCAGCACAAGGATGAGAACGCCGGACGTGCTGCGCAGAACTACGCCGCCTCGGACCTCAGCGTGCAGCTGCGGATCATGACCGAACCCATGGGCTCACTGGGATACCCTTTCAACCTCCCGCACGACGCCCGCAGCCACACCTCCGAGCTGCGGCAGGCACGTAACCTGTGGGCACACAATGAGTCCTTCAATGACGCCGACACGTTCCGCACCCTGGACACCACAGGACGGCTGGCCAAGGTCATCGGCCTGAACGACACCTCCAGCGAGCTGACTGCACTTCTGAACGCGTACCAGAAGCGGACTTCTCAGAACCAGGAACAACCGGAAGAGAACGAGCAAGCCCTGCCCGCCGCCGTCGTGGAACCCGGCGTCCAGGAAGACAGCGCAGCGGACGATTCGGTGGCGCCGGAACCGGTCGCCGCGTCTCCTCACATGGTGGTGGAAGTGACCACAGCAGATGCCCTCAGCTATGCGATGGCGCACAACGGCTTCCGTTTTGTGAGGCAGGTCAAGGTCACCAACGCCGGCGCGGAAATCCGCGGTGCCGTCGTCCACATCGAAGCCACCGCGCAGTCCGGCCGGATCTCGGGCGACTTCCAGCAGTATGTGGATCTCGCAGCAGGCCAGACCATCACACTGGATGATCTCAACGTCCCTGTCCAGGCCGCCACCATCTATGAGCTGGCGGACCGGCAGCTGGGGAAGGTGCTGGTGACCGTCCAGTCGGTGGGCGCCGATTCAACCGTGACGGAGCTCGGCCGCGCCGAGGCTGACCTGATACTCCTGCCCGCCCAGCTGTGGATTGCCGGGCGGGGACTGGTCTCCTACGAGTTCCTGGCCGCGTATGTGCAACCACACCACCCCAGCATCGCCAAGCTCATCTCCGAGGCTGCCGACGTCCTCATGGAAACCACCGGCAGCGGCAGCTTCGACGGCTACCTGGAAGACGGAGACCGGGTCGACAAGATCGTCTTCGCCATCGCCCAGGCCATGAGTGCCCGTGACATCCGCTACAGCATGCCGCCCGCCAGCTGGGGATTGGAGGGCCAGCAGGTCCGCACCCCGGCGCAGGTACTGGATGGTCGCTTGGGCACCTGCCTGGACACCACGCTGGTCCTTGCCGCAGCCCTCGAATCCTGCGGCATCCGGCCGCTGCTCTGGCTGGTGGACGGCCACGCGTTCCTCGGCTACTGGCGCGAAGAAGGCAGCCTCAGCACCGCGGCGTCGGACGACGTTCCCGAACTGGTCAGCCTGGTCCAGCGCGGTTTCATCGGGCTCGTGGAGACCACACTCCTCACCGGCAGTCAGCCCATCTCAGCCGCCGCACTCCGCAGCAGTCCGCTGAACCGCTATGTGGAGAGCGGCAATGACGAGATCAACGCCGTCACAGACGTCCGGCGCGCGCGCCTTGACGGCATCTACCCGTTGCCCGCCCGCACCACGTCCGACGCCGGAACCCACACGGTGGTCAACTACGTCCCGGAGACCAGGACGGCGCCGTCCCTGCCGGAGAAGGCAGCCTCCAGCGGGGGAGCGGTTAGGACCCCCTCCGACGTTCCACCCCGGGTAGTCCAGTGGAAAAACGCCTTGCTGGACCTCAGCCTGCGAAATAGGCTTATCAACTTCACGGACACGGCCCGGTTCCCGCTGGCCGTCCCCACCGCTTGGATGGGTGCCTTCGAGGACCTCGTCAGCAAGGGCACGTCCGTCAGTTTGCTGCCGTCCAACCAGATCAGCGCCATCCACCAGGAGCGCGGCGTGCGCTTCGGCCGAGACCTCCCCCAGGACGAACTCGCGGACCTGCTGAGCTCCAAGAAGTCCGTATTCGCTGAGGTCAGCGAAGACGGCTACAACGCCAAGATGCGGGGCCTCGCCTACAAGGCAAAGACCCAGTTGGAGGAAACCGGCGCCAACAACCTGTACCTGGCCATCGGCAGCCTGATGTGGGAGCTGGACGGCCGGGCGCTCAGGTCCCCGCTGGTTCTTGTCCCGGTCAAGCTGACCTCCGCGGGCAAAAATGGCCTGTACCGGGTGACTCTAGATGAGACGGGCCAGTCCACGCCGAACTATTGCCTTCTGGAGAAGCTGGCGCAGTCCCATGACTTGCGCATCCCTGGCCTGGCCGAGCCGGACGAAGATGGCTCCGGGATTGACCTGGACGCTGCGTTCGCTGCCGTGCGTACCGCTGTTTCTGCCAAGGGCCTGGCCTTCCGGGTGGAGAACACCGTGGACCTGTCCATGCTGCAGTTCGCCAAGTTCCGCCTGTGGAAGGACCTCGACGAGAACTGGAAGGAATTCACGAGCAACAACCTGGTCAACCACCTCATCAGCACCCCCACGGAACTGTTCTCGGACGGCGTTCCGGTGACGTCCGACGTCGACCTGGATGCCCTTGCGGCGCAGTGTCCCATACCAGCGGACTCGTCCCAGTTGGAGGCAGTTTCGTCCGCAGTGACCGGCCAGACATTCGTTCTGGAAGGCCCACCAGGCACGGGCAAGTCCCAGACCATCACGAACCTGCTGACCCGCGCCATTGTTGAAGGCAAACGGGTCCTGTTCGTTGCGGAGAAACGGGCAGCACTCGATGTTGTCCAGCGGCGGCTTGAGGATGTCGGCATGGGGCCGTTCTCCCTGGATCTGCATGACAAGGGCAGCAAACCGGCGGTGGTCAGGGCGCAGATTAAGCACGCCTTGGAACTGCGGTTAGCGGCGGACAAGCAGCAGCTCGAAACTGCCTCCACCGACTTGGCCTCAGCCCGGCGCGGACTGGTCCGCTATGCCAATAACGTCCATGAAGAGAATGGCGCGCAGCTCTCCCTGTACAGCGCGCGGACCAAGGCCCTGACTTACGAACCTGATCACGCGATTGTGCCGCTCAGCCCGGAACTGACAGCGTCATTGAACGGGTCGACGCTGGATTCGATCCGGCAGGTGTTCCGGGAACTTCCGGAGCTCACAGACCCCGTCCGTCCTGGCCCAGCTCACCCTTGGAGGTTTGTCTCTGTGGCTGGCGGCGAGCAGCAGGAGCAACAGCTGCTGGCTCTGGGACGTCGCATCAACGATGCGCTGAACGCCCTGCGTCCAACGCCTGGGCTGCCGTCGGTTCTGGATGCTGCCCAGACGCCGGCCGACGTCGGAACGCTCGCCGCGCTGCTGCAGGACCGGAACGTACCGTTGGGCACCCTGGACGTGGTCCGCTCAGGCGGCTGGTCCGTCAACGCTGAACAGCTCGAAAAACTGGTGACGGCTTTTGCCTCCGTCCAGCATCCTGGACTGGAGCAGGTGGGGCCCGGTGCCATGGACCTGCCGCTGCCGGAGATCCTGGGACGTGCGCAGCAGGCTGCGGCCACCGGATTCTGGGGCCGGAAGAAGCGGCTGCTCGCGGTAGCTGCTGAGCTGTCTCCCGTACTGGCTCCCGGAGCGGAGATCCGGCACAAGGAACTGGTGCCGCTGCTGGAGAAACTGGTGGCTGTGCAGCAGGAAGTTTCGGGCCTGCGGGCAACGCGGGGCTCACTGCCTGGTCTTCCCGCGGATCAGCAGTGGAACCCACTGACGCCGGACGATCAGGCTGACCTGCGACACCGGATATCCTGGCTGCGCTGGGCCGCGCAGGCTGTGCAGCCTGCTCCGGAGACCGCCGTCGTGAGCTTTCAGGGCGAGCTGCGGACGTTCCTGAAGGATGCCCCGGGCGTCCACCAGAACGTTGTTGGCTGGCTGGAGGAGCTTTCCCAGGCTTGGGAAGAGTTCCTGCAGGTCCAGGGCGTGGGCTCAGCTGAGCTGCGTACCTGGACCGGTGAGCGGGGTTTCCTGGCGTGCTGGTGGGAAACGTCCGTGGCCAGGCGGCTGGATGCCTCGGGGGCGGTACCCCTGACGCGATGGCTTGATCTGGTTCGCCACCTCGAACCGCTGCGTGCTGCGGGGCTGCTCGACGCCCGTACCGCCGTGCTCGACGGCGAGCTTGAAGCTGATGACGCTGCAGCTGCCTTCGAACGCGGCTTGGCCGAAGGATCGCTGACCGAACGCCGCATCGCTACGGGGTTAAGCGACTTTGACGCCGCGGTGCACGAGCGCACGATCGACAGGTTCACCACCCGGGCCGAAACGGTTCGTGAGCTGCTCAAAACCAACCTGGCTGCCGGGGTACTGCGCTCCCGGACGGTCTCGTCGTCGTCGACCTCAGGGCGTATGGGGGAGCTGCAACGTCAACTGACCCGCCAGCGGGGTGGCATGTCCGTCCGCAAACTGATGGAAAGCTACGCAGACCTGATCACGGGGATTATGCCCTGCACGCTGGTCAGCCCGGATTCGGTGGCGCGGTTCTTCCCTGCCAAGGCTGGTCTATTCGACATTGTGGTCTTCGATGAGGCCTCACAGATCCGGGTAGCCGACGCGGTGGGTGCTATGGGCCGCGGTGCGTCAGTAGTGGTGGTGGGTGACAGCAAGCAGATGCCGCCGACGTCGTTCGCGGAGATTTCCTCAGACGGCGGCAGCGACGGGGACGCCGAGATTTCCGTGGTGGAGGATATGGAATCGATCCTTTCCGAATGCGTGGAAGCGCGGGTGCCGCGGCAGTGGCTGTCCTGGCACTACCGGAGCCAGGACGAATCGCTGATCGCCTTCAGCAATCAGCAGTATTACGACAGCAAGCTGTCGTCCTTCCCCGGTCCATCGCATGGTGCTGCGAATGCGGGTGTCCTCGGGCACGGCGTGAACTTTGTCCGGGTGGATGGGCAGTTCCATCGTTCGGGGCCGTCCAAGGTGCTCCGGACCAACCCTGTGGAGGCGGCTGCTGTGGTGGCCGAGATCCGGCGCCGGTTTGATGCTGATCCTGCGGGTTTGCCCTCAGTTGGTGTGGTGACGTTCAACTTGCAGCAGCGTGCCTTGGTTGAGGGGCTGCTGCGGGATACGGAGGATCCGCGGATTGTGGCTGCTCTTGATGAGGATTCTGAAGGGCTGTTTGTCAAGAACCTGGAGAACGTACAAGGCGATGAGCGGGACGTCATCCTGTTCTCCACGGGGTTCAGCAAGAACGACAAGGGGTACCTGCCGCTGAACTTTGGGCCGCTGAACCGGTCGGGTGGTGAGCGGAGGCTCAATGTGGCCGTGACCCGTGCACGCCGGCAGGTGATCGTTTTCTCCAGCTTCAGTCCTGCGGACCTGCGCTCTGAGGAGACCAGTTCGGTGGGCATCAAGCACCTCCGGTCCTACCTGGATCTGGCCGAGCAGGGAACTGCTGCGCTGCCTTATGACGGGCGACGTGCTGCCAGCATTGACCTGCATCGGGAAGAGATTGCCGACGCCCTGCGGGACCGTGGGTTCGTGGTTTCTTCAGATGTTGGGTTGTCCGACTTCAAGGTGGATTTGAGCGTGGCGCTGGCGGAGAACCCAAGCCGCCAGCTGATGGCCATCCTGTTGGACGGTCCCGCCTGGGCTGCTCGCCGGACGGCGGGGGATCGGGATGGACTGCCGCGGGATGTCCTGACGCGGATGATGCGGTGGCCGTCGGTGGAGCGGGTATGGTTGCCGGCTTGGCTCGCCGATAGTGAGGCCGTCCTTGACCGGATTGAACTGTCCCTGCGGGAAGCAGCACCGGACGTTTTAGAAGAGCCCGCCGCCGAGCCAGCTCCTCGGGAAGTTGCCGTTCCGCGTGCCTCCGACGAAGAGCTTTACGCAGAGCCTGCTGAGGATGTCACGGACATTCTTGGAACCTTGCCGCTGTTCGATGAGATTCGGAAACCGGCTGTCCCGCCGTCGTCCACGTCTGTCGTCTCTGAGGTTGATACGTACGAGCCGTGGCCCGTTCAGACGTTCGGTACCACCGACGTCCTTGACAACCTCCACTCGCGCCGTTCAATCGCTGCCGTCCGGGATGCCATTTCCGCGGTAGTGGCAGCTGAAGGTCCTGTCCATCAGGACCGTCTGGCGAAACTGGTGTGTGCGGCTTTCGGGCTGAACAAGGTCAATGGCCAGCGTTCGCATTCTGTGCTTCGGTTGGTGGAGCCATCGACCCACGTCATCGATGATGATGGCTTCGTGTGGGACGCCGCCATGGACAGAGGCTCCTGGCGGGTATTCCGTCCGAACGGCACGGATATTGTCCGCAAGCCAGAGCACATCAGTGTTGTCGAGCTGAAGAACGCCATGGTGGACATTGTGGGCGTGAACGGCGGCATAGCCGTAGATGAGCTGCAGCGGGAGACAATCCAAACATTCGGAGGAAAGCGCCGAACAGCCGGCATCATCGCCCGCCTAAACGAGGGGCTGCAGCATGGCCTTGAATCGGATCAGTTGGAACTGCGCGGCGACGTGGTCCATTTGACCAGTTCAGCTTCGGGCTAATTAACCGTGTCGGTGGTAGCGAATAGCATCGTCGCAGAACAGACAGATGGGGTGTCAACAAATGAGTGAAGGCGGGCAACTTGACTGGAGCAGCAAGTCCGAACGGTGAGCTGATTCTCTATGCCAGCCCTGACGGTCGGCAGGTGGTGCAGCTGCGGGCATCTGGTGGCACAGTGTGGCTCACGCAGATGCAAATTGCGGAGCTATTTGGGACCTCAATACCCAATGTAGCCCAGCTCATCTCCAGGGTTTTGGGGGACGGGGAAGTGACCGAGGCAACTATTAACTCAGAGTTAATGGTTCGAACTGAGGGGACCCGACAGGTCACCCGCGAGGTCAAGGTATACAACCTCGACATGATCTTGGCCGTAGGCTATCGCGTCTCCACACCAAGGGCTGTCCAGTTCCGCCAGTGGGCGACGACGGTGCTAAAGGAATTCTTGATCAAGGGGTTTGCAATGAATGATGCATACCTCAAAGATCCCGCCGGCGTGGACTACTTCGACGAGCTTCTGGAGCGGATCCGCAGCATTCGTGCGTCGGAGAAGCGCTTCTATCAGAAGGTTCGTGACATTTTCGCTGAAACGAGCAGTGACTACGACAGCAAGTCAGAACTGGCTCGGAGCTTCTTCGCTACCATTCAGAATAAGCTGCTCTTCGCCGTTACCGGCAAGACGGCGGCTGAACTGGTGGTGGCTCGTTCGGATGCGTCGGCTCCAAACTTGGGGCTCACGACCTGGGCAGGCAAGGAAGTCAAACGTCTGGATGCGGAGACGGCCAAGAATTACCTCACGCATGAGGAGATACGAGAGCTTGACCGTTTGACCGTGATGTTCCTCGACTTTGCTGAAGACCGGTCCGCAAGACGTCAGGAAATTCGTATGGCCGACTGGGTCACGCAGGCCGACCGCTTCCTCGACTTCAACGAAAGGACTCTGCTCGGTAATGCCGGGTCCGTATCTCACCAATCCATGAAGGCGGAGATCGGCCGCCGATACGACGACTTCGACAACAATCGAAAAGCAACTCAAGCCAGACAGGCTCTCGAAGAGGAAGCCAAGGATTTGACGGAACTTATGAACGCTGCCGAGGCCATCACCCGCCCAGACGACAATCCGGAACCGGGACGACGGACGGACGGCATGTAGGCACGACACATGTGGCGTGGAGCGCCGCTCAGGATCACTGCGCAGCGCCCAGGGCTCAGGACAGGCTCAACGCCAAGAACGACAGGTACCGCGCATCCCCCCGACCCACCAGACTTCCCAGGGCCTCCACCGCCTCCGAATCCGCGGAGCCCATGTCCGTGGACAGCCAGCGGCCGAGGAGCCCGGCGTCGCCACTGGAGCGCACTGCCGATCCGACGGCCAGGTCCAGTTGGTCCCGCAGCAGCTGCACCGACAGGACACCCGACCGGCTCAGCAGGGGAGCCGTATAGGCCTCCAGCGCTTCGGCCACCCGCCCGTCGCGCAGGAACCGCAGTACCCGCCCCGAATCCGAGCAGCCGGCCAGGCCCGAAACAAACCGGTACGGATTCGACTCCACGGCGTCGCCCAGCATGGATCGGACCCTGAACATTTCAGTGCGGATGGCCTGTGGAGTGCCAGCGTCGCCATGCAGCTCATAAGTCAGTTCCTCGGCGGACCAGCCCTGGGCACGCGAATCCAGCAGTGCCAGGATTTCCGCCCGGCGAAGCGTCAGCGGCACCCGGCTACCGTCCCGGAACACCGCGGCAGGCTTGTCCCCGAGAAGTTCCAGCGACTCAACGGCTGCAACCGGCCGGCGGGCGGCCTGCCGGGACGCAGCCCGGCCAGGTGAGGCACTCACGGACGTCCCTCCGTCGGACGTTCCCAACAGCGTCTCCGCCACCCGGACCGCGCACCGCACCATCCGCAGCGTGTCCGCACTGAGGGTGTCCAGCGGTCCCGATACGTCGAGTACACCCAGCAGCCTGCCCGTCGCCGGGTCCCTGATGGGCGCCGCCGTGCACGCCCATTCATGGTGGGTGCGGACCAGATGCTCGGCGGAAAACAGCTGCACCGGCCGGCCGGTGACCAGCGCCTCGCTGATGGCGTTGGTGCCGATCCCGGCCTCGGACCAGTCAGCCCCTTCGGAGAACTCCAGCCGGTCCGCCCGCCGCAGCACCTCCGGGCTGCCCACCCGCCACAGGATCTCGCCCCGGGCGTCGGTGAGCACCAGCAGGTGCCGGCCGGAACTTGAATCGTCGGCCAGCAAGTCGTGAAGCGCCGGCATGACCTGCTGCAGCCGGTGCTCCCGCCGCAGCTCCAGGACATCGGAAACATCGTGCAGGTGCCGGGGGCTGTGCTGGTCCGGGCTGATGCCCAGGGCCATGGAGCGGCGCCACGAATCCGCCAGGTCGGTGGGGATCTCCGGGCGCGGGACGCCGGAGATGACCAGTTCGTGGGCGCGGCGCAGGGCGCGCGAGTACTTCGCCGGGTCCGAAAACCTCAGGCCGTAGTCCAAAGCAGTGTCCTCCTCACCGGCGGCGTCCTTGCCGGCAGTGCCTGTGTAACGCGGTTGAAACCCCCACTGCGTTGCAATGGTGATGCAGCTCACGCCAGCCCCAGCATATCGCAGGGGATTCCGGCGGGACGGGGCCGCCGGGACCAACAGACACACGGACCATACGACACAAAGGAGTGGACATGACCGAAACACCCACCGCAGCCGCGCAGGCCTGGCTGACGGAACTGGACGCCGCCCTGCAGCGGCGGGACGTGGACGCCGCGCTGGAGCTTTTCGAGGACGAAAGCTACTGGCGCGACTTCGTGGCGTTCACCTGGAACCTGAAAACGCTGGAAGGCAAGGCGGACATCCGGCAGATGCTGGACGCCACGCTGGACCACGTGCAGCCTGCCAACTGGACTCTGGCCGAGGACGCCACGGGCGACGCCGGCACCACGGAAGCCTGGATCACGTTCGAAACCGCCGCCGCCCGCGGCTACGGCCACCTCCGGCTGCGGAACGGCAAATGCTGGACGCTGCTCACCACCATGCAGGAGCTGAAGGGCTTCGAGGAGAAGAAGGGGATCCGCCGCGAGAAGAGCGTGGCGCACGAGATCATCAAGGGCCGGCGCTCCTGGCTGGAACAGAAGGAGGAGCGCGAGGCGCGGCTCGGGTACGAGGAGCAGCCCTACACGGTCATCATCGGCGGCGGGCAGGGCGGCATCGGCCTCGCGGCGCGGCTGCGGCGCCTGGGCGTCCCCACCCTCGTCATCGAGAAGAACGAGAAGCCGGGCGATTCCTGGCGGAACCGCTACAAGTCCCTGCACCTGCACGACCCCGTCTGGTACGACCACCTGCCCTACCTGAAGTTCCCCGACGACTGGCCCGTCTTCGCCGCCAAGGACAAGATCGGCGACTGGCTGGAGTACTACACCCGGATCATGGAGCTGAACTACTGGGGCCGCACGGAGTGCCTGGGCGCCGAGTTCGACGACGGCACCCAGGAATGGGTGGTCAGCGTCCGCCGCAACGGCGAACCTGTGACCCTGCGCCCCAAGCAGCTGGTGTTCGCTCTGGGTGTCTCGGGCTACCCGAACATCCCCGTGTTCGACGGCGCGGGCTCCTTCCTGGGCGAGCAGCGCCATTCGTCGCAGCACCCGGGCGGCGGGGACTGGACCGGGAAGAAGGCCGTGGTCATCGGCTCCAACAACTCCGCGCACGATATCTGCGCGGACCTGTGGGAGCACGGCGCCGACGTCACCATGGTGCAGCGGTCCTCCACCCACATCGCCCGCAGCGAGTCGCTGATGGACCTCGCGCTGGGCGACCTGTACTCCGAGAAGGCGCTCGCCAACGGCGTCACCACGGAGAAGGCCGACCTGCTGTTCGCGTCGCTGCCGCTACGGATCCTGCCCGAGGCGCAGGTGCCCGTGTATCAGGAGATGGCTGCCCGGGATGCTGACTTCTACTCCCAGCTGGAGGCCGCCGGGTTCGATCTGGACTTCGGCGTGGACGGGTCCGGGCTGTTTGTGAAGTACCTGCGGCGCGGCTCCGGCTACTACATCGACGTCGGCGCCTCCCAGCTGATCATCGATGGCCGGGTGCAGCTGAAGTCCGGGGAGGTCTCCAAGATCACCGGCAACGCCGTGGTCCTGAACGACGGCACCGAGCTGGAAGCGGACCTGATTGTGTACGCCACCGGCTACGGCTCCATGAACGGCTGGCTGGCGGACCTGGTCTCTCCCGAAATCGCGGACAAAGTAGGAAAATGTTGGGGGTATGGCTCGGACACGCCGAAGGACCCGGGCCCCTGGGAAGGGGAGCTGCGCAACATGTGGAAGCCCACCAACGTGCCCAACCTCTGGATCCACGGCGGCAACCTGCACCAGAGCCGCCACTACTCCTCGTACCTGGCCCTGCAGCTCAAAGCCCGGATGGAAGGGCTGGAAACGCCGGTGTACGAACTGCAGCCGACGCACCACGCGCGCTGACACCGGTGGTTGAGCTTGTCGAAACCGTTCAATGAGGAGGACCATCATGAAAGCAGCACGTTTCCATGGCAGGAAAGACATCCGGATCGAGGATGTGCCGGAGCCGGAGCTCCGCGCCGGGACCGTCAAGATCGACGTCGCCTGGTGCGGCATCTGCGGAACCGACCTGCACGAGTACCTCGAAGGCCCCATCTTCGTCCCCGCCCCGGGTCATGCCCACCCGCTCTCGGGGGAGGAGGCTCCGGTGACTTTGGGCCACGAGTTCTCCGGGACTGTCTCTGAAGTCGGCGATGGGGTGACGGGCTTAGCGAAGGGGGACAACGTCGTCGTCGAACCCTATTTTGTCTGCGACGAATGCGATTCCTGTCAGGCGGGCAATTACCACCTGTGCCGCAAGATGGGGTTCATCGGGCTCTCCGGCGGCGGGGGAGGTCTAAGCGAGAAAATCGTGGTGGACGCCCGGTGGGTGCATCCCATCGGGGACATCCCGCTGGATGAGGCGGCCCTGATCGAGCCGCTGTCCGTGGCGCACCATGCGGTGGCGCGCAGCGGCGTGAAGGCGGGCGACGTGGCACTGGTGGGCGGTTCGGGTCCGATCGGGCTGCTCACCGCGGCCGTCCTCAAGGGCATGGGCGTGACCACGATCGTCAGTGAGCTGACGCTGGCCCGCAAGGAGAAGGCGGTTTCCAGCGGCGTGGCGGACCATGTGCTGGACCCCAGCAAGGAGGACGTCCCGGCGCGCGTGCTGGAACTCACCGGCGGTACCGGGGCGGCCGTCGCCTTCGAATGCGCGGGCGTGAACGCGGTGCTGGACACCATGCTCGACGCCGTCCGGCCGGCGGGCGTGGTGGTCAACGTGTCCATCTGGGGAGCGCCGGCCACGGTGGACATGCAGAAGCTGGTGCTGAAGGAAATCGACCTGCGCGGGACCATTGGGTACGTCCGGGACCATGCCGCGGCCATCAAACTGGTGCAGGAAGGCAAGGTGGATTTGAAGCCGTTCATCACCGGAAGGATCGCGCTGGAGGATCTGGTGGAGCAAGGATTCGACACCCTGATCAACCACAAGGAGACGGCGGTGAAGGTGCTGGTGCACCCTTAAGGGTGCTCGGTGGTGCGTTATTGAAGGCAGTTTCGGAGAGTGCTCATGCTGATCACTTGCGGCCACGCCGTTACCAACAGACCAGTTGATTGCTTGCACACAGGCCTGAGCTCGACGCCATACCGCCCTCGTCGAGGACTTTGCTGTCCGGGCTGGCACCGGCAGCCGACGGCGGGGGCGGCGCGCCCCGTCGTTATGTGGCGTCGCCGGGAAGCGTCCAATCGAAGTCACGCGGACGAAGGTCCTTGTCGTCGGGATCGAAGGCAAGAATCCTGAAGGTCCCCGCCTCAGGATCCACTATCCCGTCCGGCAGGAATCTCATTCCGGACCAAACTCCCAGCCAGCATCGTCCCGGATGGTGGCGGGCGTGATCGACTTCATTGCGCGTCACGATGACCGAGTCACCTCTGCTCTGGGTACCTTTCGCTTCAAGATAGATCCGCTCGCCACCCCTATCCGCTTCGGCGTCGTAGGGACGATTCTGCCGGGTGTCTGTGACGGTCCAGCCACCGTCCCGGTAGTAGCGCATCAAACGTTCCTGGGCAGCGTCCTCAATGGCTTTGCGGACCTCGGCGTCCATTTGCAGTCCTTGGCCCCGTTCACCGGGCCGATCCCACGCCTCAGGCAGGTCCGGGTCTGCTTGAGGCGTGGGATCAGCCTCAGGGTCCGGGCCATACAAAATTGCGGTCCTGCTGCGGGGTGTGTATTCGACCCGCGTTTCGATCAGGGCCTCGTGAATGGAATGTCCGGCCGCCAGGACGCGGCCGATGAGAGCTTTCTTTGGTCTCCCTGTGTTGCCTGCCAGGAGCTCGTGACCCGGGTCGTCGAGCTCCGCGATCAGCACTACCCGGCCTTGGTAGTTGAGCGCTGCCCAGCGCTCGCCGGCGATGCGGCCCGCGTCCAGGTACCAGTCTCCGCGATTGTGCGCCCAGAGTTGCTCCGGTGTTGCGTCGGGGTCATAACCGTACCAATCGCGTCCAAGAGGATCATCGCTCTCTGCATTTTGTCGGTCGATGAGCCTGATGTTGATGACCATGAATCCAGTATCGCCGACGGACGGTAGCGAACTGTGCAGGACTGCGTGTGGAATCCTGCAGCGTCGATGACCTAGCCAACTGCTCGCACTTGCCTGATTCACCACTACGAGAGGCAGGGTGCCTTGCTTATGGTGTGCAGTTGACGAAGGGAATCTTCCCGTATTTGTCTCTGAAGGCCGTTGCCGGTGGATGTGATGGAGGTGCAGACGAGTTCGGAGCCGACCACGGGGGAGGCCGGGTTTTTGTAGTCCACCTTGATTTCAGGCCTGTCATACTTCAAATGGGCGCGGCGGCGGATGATGGAGGCATGCAAAGGGTCATCGGTTGGCTGACGGCAGCGGTTATCACCACGCTCATCTTCGGCAGTGTCTATGTCTCCCTCCAGCAGCTCGGCCGCCGCTCAGCGGATGCTGCACCGGCGGCTGCCGCTGCGGCACAGGTCCAGCTGATTGGTTCGGAGCCGCCGGGGGCGCCGCGGCTGGAACTAGGCCCCGACAGCGGAGTCTTCATTATCGTCTATGGGGAGGACGACAAGCCGACATCCGGGACGGTTGCCCTCCACGGGTCACTTCCAGTTCTTCCCGCCGGCGTGCTTCGGGCGGCAAGAACTTCCGGATCCGACGCTGTGACATGGCAGCCGGAGCCGGGCCTGCGGATGGCGGTCGTCGCACGCCCGGCGGCGGGCAAAGTCGTCGTCGCCGGACAATCATTGACGCCCTTTGAGGACCGGGACCGGATGGTCCTGCTGTTCCTGTCAGCCGGTTGGCTGGGCAGCTTGGTTGTCCTTGCTACCGGCTACGCTGCCATTGTCTTCTTTGCCCACCGTTCGCTCCAAAGCCCTCGCCGACCGGTTCCCTAGGGTCCGGGCGCACCGGCATTGGCCCCTTTCTCATCCCTTCCACTGAGGTTGCTGCGGTTCCTCCGTGGGTAGACTCAACCCTGGGCCTTGGGTGAGCTACGCAGCCACGGCCGGTCCGCCCTCGGATGGCTTGTCTGCCGGCGCCGGGGCGGGCTGGGTAAACGTGCGGGCGGCCCGTGAGCCCGCGATGGTGCTCGCCCCGATGCTGATGAGGGCCCCGAGGATAATGGCCGCGGCTTCTCCCGGTTCCAGCAAATGCAATTGGGAGCCGATAGTGGCGGCGGCAACCGGCACTCCCAGCTGGGAGGCCGCCAGCACCGCGAGCGGCAGGGGCTGGCCGAGTAGCCGCAGGCTTCCATGCACCAGCAAGGTTCCCAGGCCAAGGCAAATCCCGAGGAGAATCATGCTGGGGCTTCCCGCAAGGGTGCGCAGGTCAAGCGATGCGCCCAGCCATACGAAGAACACCGGCCCTAGAAAGCCATCGCTGACGGCGAAGAGTTGATGAGCCAGTCGCCGGGGTTCGCCCACCGCTGCGACCACCAGGCCGA
Source organism: Pseudarthrobacter sp. Y6 (assembly GCF_050156205.1). Taxonomy (NCBI): domain Bacteria; kingdom Bacillati; phylum Actinomycetota; class Actinomycetes; order Micrococcales; family Micrococcaceae; genus Pseudarthrobacter; species Pseudarthrobacter sp. Y6. Next base: position 1,229,687 of record NZ_CP189574.1, read on the forward strand.
AGGAGAACCCGGCCAGCATGATGGACACGTGGCCCGCGACGGCAAGCCCGGAGAGCGCGAAGAGCAAGGCAAGCTGGATCCTGAGCTCCAGGGCGAACTTCCGGTCCTCGGACACGTCATGCATCCGTCTGCGCGTGCCGCTGTGCTCCAGCCAGCGAAGGACAAAGAACAGGACCGCAGCGCATGCCGCGACGACGGCTGCCCCGACGGCTGCCCTCGGCGCATTGGGTGGGTCGACAGCAAGCGGAAGCGCCACAATGCAGGCGATGTCCGCTACCGCCACTTGCGCCGTCGTCGTCAGGACCTTTGGTCCCGTCAGCCGCAGCGAATCGACGATCGGCAGGACCAAGGCTGCCGAAGAGGAAGCGAGCAGAACGATGTAGAGGGGAGCATGTCCGGTGGCAAAGGCAAAGGCAATGACGATTCCGACGGCGGCAGCCAACACTGCGGCGATGCCGGCACGAAGCGCGCCCGCGCCCAGTGCCGGTCGGATGGCTTCGTCCCGCATGGGGACATGAGTCCCGGCCACGAACATGACGAGGGCGAACCCGACGTCGGCCACAAAGGTGAACGTGGGATCCGAGGAGTCCACCAGTCCCAGACCCGTGCGGCCGATGGCGATACCAGCCAGCAACTGCCCCAGCACCACGGGAAGGTGCCATTTCTGGGGTAGCGCCAGCAGCGGACCGAGGAGCGCGACCGCGGCGATCATCGAAAGCTGAAAGAACGACACGCCCCTCCTTCTACCGGCGTTGCGGTTCGTTTGCGGTGGTTAGCGGGGCGCGTCAGCCAGTTTGAGTGGAATGTCGGTGTTTTCGTCCGTGTAGTAGCTTGCGCACACCCGGTGGTAGCCATCGGCCACCTGCGCGGGAATCCCCCTGGCCAAGTCACCCCTGACCATCAGGATGGGCGAGAGCTTCTTGCCTTCCTTGATCTTCTTCAGGTCCGATGCCACGTGGGCGTTGTCCTCAGGTAGCAGCACCAGCCCCGCGGCCCGCAGAATGTCCTTTGCCTTGCGATGTTGGATGGGGGCGACCGTGAGAGACGCAACAACGGTGGCAACGACGTCGTCGGATTCAAGTAAAGACAGATAGTCCGCCGCGCCCGGATAATCTTGCTCCTCCGGCTGCGGCAACCAGCGGACCTCGCCCCTGTTTTCGTCAGGCATGTGTCGTACTCCTTGGCCAGCGGTAGCGGCCTGCAAACGTGGGCGGCGCCGGCCGGGGGATCTTGGAGAGGTCCGCACCAGGGCGCCGTCGTCGTAATTCAAGGGCGAGAGCTTCCTGACCGCGGGCCATCGCCCAACGGTGGTTCGCGGAAAAGGCGGGCTTGAGCAGCCAGCTCAGCCGCCGGACCAGCGGCTTCGACGGGCTGACCCGCCAGTCGTACGTGATCACGGTTTCCGGCCCGTCCTGTTCGAAAGTCCAGCGCCCCGTACCGTTCAAGTCACCGTGCGCTGAGATTGCGAAGCCTTGCTCCGTAATGGGCTCGGTGACCGTGAACCTCCAGCGCAGGGTGTACGGCAGCCAACCCTTGGTGTGTAGGGAAAATGCCTTTCCCGTGCCGTCCGCGTACCCCGGATCCAATTGTAGGACGGTCAAATACACCGAGGGCCACCAGCGGGCCAACGTCCCGGCATCGCCCAAAACATCCATGACTTCACGAGGGGTCCCCGCAACGCGCCAGACGGTCAAGAATTCGTAGTCAGTACTGCTCTTGGAATTGCCGCCCATTGCTGCCTTTCCACGGCGCGGATGGATAGTGAACTCATGCTGTCACACCTGCGCCGTGCCTGGCCATGGGCACAACAACCCGTCGGGAAAGTGGCCGGAGGGCTGGCACAGCACGCGCGTTACCGAATCCTCGCTCGCCGCGGGAGATGGAACCCCCGGTGGGTTTCGACAGGCCTAACCACCCGGGGTTTCGACGGTTTCGACAGGCTCAACCACCGATAAGCCCCGGCACCCCGTCCTGGATGGCGAAGGAGGCCTTCGTGCTGACGGGGGAGCCCGGCGTCGTGACGTAGTCCAGGACCCGTAAGTCCGCGGTCATCGCATCTTTGGTGATCTTGGTGTTCACGTAGCCGCGGTTGTCGTTGTAGAACTTCAGGTGCGGGTTCCAGGCCATGGTCGGGTCCGTGGTGGAGCCGGTGCCGTTGCCGGTTGACGTGATGGAGGTGCACACGAGTTCCGAGCCCACCACCGGGGAGGCCGGGTCCTTGTAGTTCACCTTGAGGTCGTTGGCCCAGTTGCGGTGCACGTCGCCGGTAAGGACCACGGCGTTGCGGACGTTGGCGTCCACCCAGCCCTGGGTGATGCGGCGGCGCGATGCGGCGTAGCCGTCCCACCCGTCCATGGAGACGTCGTCGATCTCCGGTGCCTTATCCCTGTCCCGCTCGGCAAAGAACACCTGCTGGCCCAGGATGTCCCGGCGCTGGGTGGAGTTCTTGAACCCGTCCAGCAGCCACGTCTCCTGCTCGGCGCCGGTGATGGTGCGGTCCTCGGCCAGTCGCTCGGTGACGTTCTTCTTCCAGCCGTCGCCGGCGAGCTGGTCGTCGCGGTACTGCCGGGTGTCCATCATGTGGAAGTTGGCCAGCTGGCCCCACCGGATGGTGCGGTAGATCTTCATGTCGAACCCGGCCGGCACGGACGAGGCCCGCAGCGGCATGTTCTCGTAGTACGCCTGGAACGCGGCGGCCCGGCGCTGCCGGAACCGCTCGGTGGTGTCGTTCAGCTCACATCTGAACCGCCCGCTCCCAGTGCCCGCGCAGCAACCCAGCCAGCCGTTCTGGCTCGATCCGGTGCGGGGGATCGAAGTGGTGGCGGTCCGGGAACACCTCAAGGCGGAAGTCCAGGAAGACCGTGGCCAGGCGGTCTGCCACCTCGCCGTAGTCGTCCGGGTTGCTCAGGCCGCCGAGGACGAAGAGCACCGGCTTCTCGAAGGCGGCGAGCCGTGCCCGGCTAAGGTCGTAACTCTTGAACGTCTCCAGAAACGCCTTAATGCCGGGCGGTCGCTTGGCCATCCACGGCGGCGGGGGACCGGGCGGCGGTGGCGGGAGGACGACGTCGGGCTTCACTCCCAGCCTCATGAAGACGGCCATGAACTGCTCGGGCGGCAGTGCTTCCAGCTGTTCGTACTGCTTCCAGAGTTCTCCGTGGGCGGGGCTCCAGTCCCAGTTCCCGGCCCACACAGCTTCCAGCAGGGTCAGGCTGAGTAGGCGCCCGGGGTGTTTGGCGGCGAAGGCCAGCGCCGCGGCGCCGCCGCCCGAGTAGCCCACCAGGTGGAACGTCTCCCAGCCGCGTTCGCGGGCTTCGCGGAGGACGCCGTCGATCTCGGTGTCCAGGCTCCAGCCCGGCGGGGGATCGTCGCCCGCGTAGAGTTCCAGGTCCTTGGCGACGGCGTGGACGTCCGGTCCCAACGCCTCAATCAGAGCACCGTAGGCGGGCTGGGCGGGGAGCACGCTCCCGGGAAGAAGGATGACCCGAATTGGTTCCATGGCTGGATGTTACGCCGGGGCGGCGCAATCGGGAACAGCAATGGCCCCGGCAGCAGCAGAAGCTGCGGCCGGGGCCATTTGTCATGCTTGGTGAGCGGGTTACCGCCGGGGAAATGCCTTAGGCGCGTGCCTTGTGGCCCTTGGTCAGGATCAGGGCCAGGGCCACCATGCCGACGCCGAGCAGCAGGTGCAGGACGTTGTCGAAGCCGTTCAGCGGCACGAAGTTGCCAACCGAATCCTGGGGGATGACCAGGCCGTAGACGAACAGGACCAGGTAGATGATGCCGCCGTAGAGGAGGAAGGAACGGGCGCCGGCGGCGGTCCTGGCCAGGGCAATTCCTGCTGCGCCGAAGAGCAGGTGGACAATGTTGTGCAGGACCGACACCTGGAAGAGGCCCAGCAGGACGGCCTCGGATTCGTGGCCGGCGAAGTGCAGCTGGTCGAAGTTGCCCGTGATGCCCGGAACGAAGCCCAGGATGCCGACCAGCAGGAACACGGCGCCGACAACCATCGATGCCTTCTGGACGATGGTGCGGGCTGCCGTGCGGTTACTCATGTGTGTAGTCATGGTGATCTCCTGAATGCGATATGTGTTTATGGATGAGCGGGTTTCTCTTTACCTGCTAACCCAAAGGGTTATGCCAGCTATTCGGGCGGTATCGCATGTCGGATGGGTTTATTGGGAAAAGTCTTTTGGAATTCATAAGGTGAGCGCCGCCCTGATGGCGCGTGCCGCCGTCGTGCCTTACAGCCCCAGCCGGAAGACCCACAGCAGCACGTCCTCGCCCGGCACGTACCAGTCCCGCTCGGGTGCGCGCCGGAAGCCCAGCGACTCGTAGAGGCCGTGGGCGCGTTCCATGAACGTAGCGCTGGTGATGCTGATGGCCTGGATGCCGGGCAGCGACCGGGCGTGGTCCACCACCTTGCGGACCACCGCGCGCCCCACGCCGCCGCCCTGGCACGTCGGGTCCACGGCGAGCATCCGGAATTCCAGTTCCGCGTCGGTGGCGATTTCGCTGTACGGCTGGCCGGCAAAGGTCAGCGTCACCGCCGCCACCACCTTCCCGGAGGCCTCCGCCACCCACACCTCGGCATGCTCCGCCCGGTGGTCCACGTCCTCCAGGACGCTCATGTACGGGTGGTCCGCCGTGAAATGGCCGGCGCGGAGGTACGCGTCGCGCGTGATCCGCCGGACGTCCGGAAAGTCCGACGGCGTCGCCCGCCTGAACGCGACGCTCACCGTGCGCCGTCCCCGGCGGCCGCGGTCCGCTCGACGTAATGGCTCAGCTGTGCCAACTCCGGCTGGGAGGAAGGATCGCCCACGGCGTCCGCACCCACCGCGTTGGCCATGGCCAGGGCCCGGGTGTGGTCCAGCCCGTCCCGAAGCGCCAGGACCAGGGCGGCGCAGAACGCGTCGCCGGCGCCGACGGTGTTCGCAACGCTCACGGCCGACGCGGGGGCCTCGGCCACCTTCTTGCCGTGCTCGAGGATGGCCGAGCCGTCCTTGCCGTACGTCACCGCCACCAGCTTCGCGTCGGCGAGGGCAGGGATCAGGGCGTACTCGCTCTCGTTGACGATCACCAGGTCGCAGCGCTCCAGCAGTTCCGCCGGCAGGTCCATGGCCGGCGCAGCGTTCAGCACGAAGTAGCCGGTGGACTTTTTGGCTGCTTCGAGCACCACCGGCAGGCCCACCTCCAGCTGGCACAGCACGGTCTCGTCCGGGCCGAACTCCACCCCGTCCAGGGAGAGGCTGGAGTTGGCGCCCGGGCACACCACAATCTGGTTCTCGCCATCGCGGTCCACCACGATCAGCGCCGTTCCGGTCGCCTCGGGAAGGGCGGCGACGTCCGCGGTGTCGACGCCGGCACTCTTCAGTGCGTCCAGCATCCGCTGCCCCTGCGCGTCGTTGCCCACGGCGCCTACCATGCGGGCACTGCCGCCGAGACGTGCCGCTGCCGCGGCCTGGTTAGCGCCCTTGCCGCCCGGCTGTTCGGAGAGCACGGCGCCGCCGATGGTTTCGCCGGCCGTTGGCAGCCTTTCGGCGGTGGCGATCAGGTCCAGGTTGATGCTGCCGACGACGGTGACGGCAGGAAGTCGATTGCTCATGGGAAGTCCTAACGGGGTGAAGCCGGAAGCGGCCGGATTAGGAAATAGTGTACGGCATGGTTGTACTTGTGCGTCATACATGGTTGTATAACAACTTATATCGCCAACCCCGGGCGATGCCTTGCTCGAACAAAGGAGTTTGATGTGAACACCCCAACACCTGTCACCACCGTGCCGCCCCCGGAAACTCGGGACCAAGCGAAGTTCTCCGGCCGCCGCGCCGCCCTGCTGATCTCCACGCTGATGCTCGGAGTGCTGTCCTTCCAGCTGAACGCCAGCATGGTCACCCCGGCGCTGCCCCAGATCGCAGCGCACTTCGGCCTGAGCGCTGACAGCGCCGCGCCGGTCCAGTCCATGTTCTTCCTCGCCGGCGCCATCGCCGGTCCCGTCATCGGCAGGTGGAGCGACTTCATCGGCCGCCGCGCCGCACTGCTGCTGGTGCTCGGCATTATGGGCGCCGGAACCCTTCTCTGCATCGCCGCCCCGACCCTGCCCCTGCTCATCGCGGGCCGGTTCCTGCAGGGCGTCTCCAGCGCCGTCTTTGCACTCGCCTACATCGTGCTCAGCGAGAACCTGCAGGCCAAGGTCTTCGGCACCTCCGTGGGCATCATCGCCGCCATCAACGGGGGAGTGGGCGGTGTGGACGGCTACGTGGGCGGCCTGATGGCTGAAACCCTCGGCTTCCGGTCCATCTTCGTCGTCGTACTGGTCCTCACGGCTATCGCTGCCGCCTGCATCATCAAAACCGTCCCCGCCGGACGCCCCGCCGGAGTGCGCGGCGCCATGGACTGGTGGGGCGCCGGCTCCCTGTCCGTGTTCCTGGTGTTCATCACCTACTTCGTCTCCGGTGGATCGGCCGCGGGCTGGACAGCGCCGAGCACCCTCGCACTGCTCGCCGGCACGGTTGCCTCCTTCGCCGCCTTCTGGATGATCGAGAAACGGCGCAGCCACCCGCTGATTGCCGTTCACCACCTGCGCTCCCGCCAGGTCTGGCCGGTCATCGCCACCACCGTCCTCACCCTCGCCGGCATCTTCGCCATCATCAACTTCACCGTGGTGCTGCTCAGCCAGGACACCGCCGCCGGCTTCGGGCTGACCGCGTCCGTGTCTGCCCTGCTGTTCCTCACGCCTGCGGCGCTTATCGGCGTCTTTGCGGCCCCGCTCGCCGGCTGGCTGGCCGACCGCCGCGGCTGGATCAAGACCCTCCGGGCCGGCACCGGCCTGAGCCTGGCCTGCGCCATCGTTGCGGCGACGTTCTCGGACAACCATGTGGCCGTCCTGATCGCCATCGCGGCCCTGGGCATCTTCTACAACGGGTTCTTCCTCACCGCCATCAACGGGCTCTCGGTGCTCCTCTCACCCAAGGAGGCCCCGGCTGCCCTGCCCGGCATCAACGGTGCCTCCTTCGGCATCGGGGCGAGCCTCGGCGTCGTCCTCGTGGCGCCCTTCGCCGCGCAGGCCACGGCCGCCGGCTACGCCACCGCCCTCTGGATCTCGGTGGCCATCACGGCCGCCGCGTTCATCGTCAGCCTCTTCGTCGCCGCCCCCAAGGGCGAGACCCTCTGATCCCCACGCCCCGCACCAACGAAAAGAGAACCATGACCACGCCCACCCCCCACCCGTTCTACCTCGACTGCGACACCGGGATCGACGACGCCCTCGCCCTGGCCTACCTGCTCGCCGCCCCCACTGCCCGCGTGGTGGGGATCGGGACGGTCAGCGGCAACGTCAGTGCCGCCGTCGGCGCCCGCAACACCCTGGACCTGCTCCAGCTCGCCGGCCACGCACACATCCCCGTGGCACTCGGGGCCCACCACCCCCAGGCCGGCTCGTTCGGGGGAGGGGCGCCGTGGGTCCACGGGGACAACGGCATCGGCGGGGTCTCGCTTCCTCCTTCTCCTGTGGGGCTGGTGCCTGAAACCGCGGCGCAGATGCTGGTGCGGCTCGCCCACGAACACCCCGGCACGCTGCGGGTGCTCGCCATCGGCCCGCTGACCAACATCGCCGAAGCCCTCCGGCTGGAACCCGCACTGCCCACACTGGTTGAGTCGATCACTGTGATGGGCGGGGCTGCGCTGGCCCCAGGGAACATCACGCCTGTGGCCGAGGCCAACATCCACAACGACCCCGAAGCCGCCGCTCTTGTGCTGGCCGCCGACTGGGACGTGACCCTGGTGCCGCTAGACGTGACCATGGAGTCTGTGTTGGAGGAGCACCACCGGCAGGAGCTGCTTGCCTCTCCCGGTCCTGTGCCGCGGGCGCTGGGGGAGATGCTGGGCTACTACTTCCGGTTCTACGAGGACATCTTCGGCCGGCCCTGCTCCGCCATGCACGATCCGCTGGCGGCCGCGCTCGCGGTGGGCGGCATTAAGGCTTCCTTGGCGCCGGTGGTGCGTGCCGCCGTCGACACCTCTTCCGGGCCGGGCCGCGGGCAGACCGTCTGCGACATGCGCGGCGCCTACGCGGGCTACCCGGCACAGCCGGGCGCGCGCTGCCGGGTGGTGCTGGAAGTGGAGGGCGACTTCGCGCCGCACCTGGTGGAGACGCTGCTGTCGTTCTCTAAAAGTACGACGGCGGCACTCGCCTCCGCGGGTTCGGTCGCCTAACCCCGCCCCACCCCTCGAGTTTTTGTCCAGATACGACGATGCTCCTATAGGCGTCAAACTGACTAATGCGGTTCCATGGGGCCGATGGGAGGGGCCGCCTTGACCGCGGCTAAGCACCTCTCGCCGCTTGGCCCAGGGGGTGTAGAAGGATTCATCCCAACCGGCTAGTTCCAAGCACTGAGAACCAAGCGAAGAAACAGCGCCGACGCCAAAGAGCGCCCAACGAGGCCTGATAGCCGGCCTTGACTGATCAGGCTCAGGCGTAGGGGGTGGTGGTCATCTGCTCCGAGAGCCCGGTGGCTCAGACATAGCCGTGCGGCGGCGAGGCGGAAATTGAGCTCCTCGGCCAAGGCCAAGAAAGCTTGGAGATGTTGAAGCCGCATGCTTGCTGTCCCCCCGTTGAGTGGGCTGGACTCGGGGGCGCCACGGGGGGACATGCGTTCCAGCCCGGTCCGATGGGGCAATCACTGAGGATGCGGCCTGGGTTACGCCCCCCGCTCAGGATTACCTCGGCCTTCCACCCCACCACGCCGGCAAGGCAAACTCGGTTTTTTGCCTGCTGTTGTCGAGCATGGGTGGGCCCCGGAGCCCATAGAATGGGTTCTCCGGGGCCGTGCAGTCCGCAGGTCTGGGGAGATGCTGCGGATTCTTTTGTGGCGGCTGAGCAGGGGTCCTGCCCTACCTCAACAGAGTGTCGACTAACCCGTGATCAGGATGGCCGGCTCGGTGAACCCCGCGAAGGTCAGCGTGTACACGAAGCTGATGCTGGTGCCCGTGATCTCCGCCGTCCAGTTGGGGTTGGGGCAGGTGAAGTCGGCGAGGAACTCCGCGGAGCTCGTTCCCGTCGCGCTCTGCGCAGGCACGATGAGCCGGCCGTTCCTGCTCGACCTGATCACGCTAGATGTGGTCGTGGTCTCGGATTTCGTGAACGGCTCGACGACCTTGCTGTTCGTGCCCGGGTTGTGGCAGACACCGGTGAACGTGCTGGTGACCGCCAACGTCACTGTCGCGTTCGTGTTTCCGACGCCTTCGATCGCGGTGCCAGTACACGTTACGGTGAGGCCGCTGAGGGTACAGACGGGCTCGGCAGCGCCCTTGGCGTAGTGGGCTCCCTGTGGAGCGTTGTCGAAGTTTGTGACCGCCTGTGCCGCAGTCATGCCCGTTGCGAGGGCGAACAGTATTGCCGCGAACAGAGTCAGGACGCGGCGGAGTGATAGCTTCATTTTCAGACTTTCTGCAGATGCCCTGGGCCCCAATACCGAAGGCAGTAATAACAGGAATTTGCGGATCCGGATTTCGCCGGTCCGTGTGTGCTTCGGAAGCCCTCTCAAGCCTCCCGAAAGCCACCCGGCCGCAGCACCCAGATTGATGCGCCTTTCAAATAGGGCGAGCGACCAGCAGCGCCATTGCCTGTGCTGTCCTCGCCACTCAACAGATTAGAGCCGTGTCCGGCTAATTTTTCTTGCTGATATTGGGATTCTTTTCTTTCACTGCAAATGCTGCAAACATGAATCCGCCGATTCCCAGCTCGGGGCGATGTGCATGCCGTCAGAGGCAGGCGACACGGAGGCCTTTGAAACATCACCTCCCATGGCAACATCGTACGTCTGTGCGGCGCATAGCAACATACGGCGGTGCTAACTAGGGGAGCGCTAGAGGCGGCATTAGGTAGGCGTGTTGCCTCACCTTTGCGTGTCTATTTTTCGGGATCAACAAAGGCGGGCTTTCGTCCAGGTCCTCCAGTGACATGAGGGGCTTTAGCCGCACAGTCACATTGCCGGTAGAAGTGCCGCTCCTGCTGGGCAGCTGCCCGCGTTCCTCGTGGTTTACCGAGGTCAGCGACGGGGCGTCCTCAAGCCCGTTCGGCGTTTGCGCTGTCTCGGATCAAGGCGGAGCGTAAGAAGTCCCCGGGAGCGCTAGCTGCCCCGCTTCATTCCGATCCGAGAAAGTTTGAGGCATCGTCCCCAAACATTTGGGGTATTTCTTGGATAAAGATCATCTACCGAAAAAGCGTGCAGTTGGCGCGCAGCGAGCTGCTCCTTCAAGAGATCGCAGATAGCCTCGATGATCCGGGCCGTCGCGATAACCTCGAGCGGTCGGAGGCCCAACGACTGCAGACGATCCTCCATGTGGCCAGCTTCAAGTACCAAGCCTACGAAGACGAAAAGGAGCTTCGGAGTGTGGTGATAGTCAGCGGCGCACGAACACAGGTTAGGCAAATGAACAGGATACGGCGAAGTTGCTCTCCTTCGGTCCACTAGTCCGTTTCGATAATTCCCCTGTCCTGTCGAACAGGTGTAAGCAGTGCGGCTACTCTGGGCTGCCAAAACGAGGCTGTATTCCGCCCAACAGCCCAACCTCCGCCGACTCCACCGCAACCCCCGCGTTCCGGAACTTCTCCGGCTCAGCCGAGTCGGCGCCGTCGTCCGCTACCAGAGTCCAGGGCAACGCAAGCTGCGCTAAAGCATGAAACGGCCGATGATCGTGCTTGGACGAGTCCGCTAGGACCCTGTGGCCCTGCCGTGCCATCAGCTGTTTGAGCCCGGCTGGGACGTGACCCTTGTGCCGCTGGACGTGACCATGACTTCTGTTCTGGAGGAGCACCACCGGCAGGAGCTGCTTGCTTCTCCCGGTCCTGTGCCGCGGGCGCTGGGCGAGATGCTGGGCTACTACTTCCGGTTCTACGAGGGCATCTTCGGCCGGCCCTGCTCCGCGATGCACGATCCGCTGGCGGCGGCGCTCGCGGTGGGCGGGGTTAAGGCCTCTCTGGCGCCGCTGGTGCGTGCCTCCGTCGACACCTCTTCCGGGCCGGGACGAGGGCAGACCATCTGCGACCTGCGCGGCGTGCACATGGATTACCCGGAGCAGCCCGGCGCCCGCTGCCGAGTGGTGCTGGAAGTGGAAGGTGACTTCGCGCCGCACCTGGTGGAGACGCTGCTGTCGTTCTCTGAAAGTACGACGGCGGCACTGGCCGCGGGTGCGGCGGACACCGACACCTTTGGCGCCCTGACCCCTATCCAGCCGGTCCAGGTAGGCGCAAGATAAGCCCTATGAAAAAACTGCTCATCGCCGGTTTCACCGCAGCAATCATGGGGCTTGGCGCCATCACCTTCGCAGCACCGGGCACTGCAGCGCCTCAGTCGTCACACATCGCGGGTCAAATCATGATTAAATTCCGCGACAATGGCGCGGCAGCCGGTGTACTGCACCAGCATGGCCTCAGCGAGGGCACCGGTATCGGCAGCACCGGCGCCCACCTCATCACCGTGCCGGCCGGCAAGGAACTTCAGCTCATCGACGCCCTCAGCCAGAACCCGGCAGTTGAGTACGCCGAGCCGGACCAGCTGGTCTCTGCCGCCTCGGCTGACCAGTACTTCGATCGGCAGTACGCCCTGCAGAACACCGGTCAATCTTTTACCAACACCGCCGGCACCCTGGTTGTGGCCGGGGGCGTAGCGGACGCTGATGTGGACGCCGTCGAAGCGTGGAACGTCACCAGCGGCAGTGGCATCAGGGTTGCTGTGCTCGATTCAGGGGTCACAAACGACAACGACGACATCACACCGAAGGTTGTTGCACGGGCCAACTTTAGTAATGGTGAATCCGGTCAGGACAATTACGGCCACGGCACCCACGTGGCCGGCATTGTTGCCGCCACCGCCAACAACACGATTGGTGTCGCCGGCGTGTGCCCCGGCTGCACCATCCTGGACGGCAAAGTCCTTAACGACAGCGGGGTTGGATCCAGCTCAGGCCTTGCGAACGGTATCAACTGGGCCGTAAGTAACGGTGCCCAGGTGATCAACATGAGCCTCGGAGTGCGGGCGTCTCGCACCCTCGAAACTGCCGTCAATAACGCCTGGAGTAAGGGTGTGGTGCTCGTTGGCGCAGCAGGCAACGGCGGTAACGAGACCAAGATCTACCCAGGCGCATACCCCAACGTCATTGCAGTCGCCGCTACCGACAACACCGACGCCAAAGCATCGTTCTCAACCTACGGAGCCAGCTGGGTGGACGTCGCAGCACCCGGAGTCAATGTCTACTCGACATTCCCGAAGCACACCTTTGTCCTCGGGACGCAGAACAACCGCTCTTTCGGTTACGACGTCGGCAACGGGACCTCAATGTCCTCACCTATCGTCGCTGCAACTGCCGCGCTTGCCTGGAGCTCCCACCCTGGCGCCACGAACACGTCAGTCCGCGCAAATATCGAATCATCCGCGGACCCGATTTCCGGCACTGGCACATACTGGGCGCATGGCCGCGTGAACGCAGACAGGGCCGTCCGGTAGTTTCCGGTCCTTGGGTCTAGGACTGCAGGGACTGCATCACTGACAGGTGCCCGGCACGTGCCGCAACCAGGCACTTGGCCAGGTAGAAGGGCCGGTTCGCGTGCCTGACGTACTGCGTCAGCACGAGGACCGGATCCGCAGCGCGCAGGTCCAGCAGCTTGGCGCGGCTGGGCCCCACCTGGCTCAGGCTGATCTGGCACTCGCCGGGACCGGACAACCGGCCCAGCTCCTTGGTGAGGGTGGCAAGCAGGGTGGCGCCGCCGTCGTCGACTATGTCCAACGGTGAGGCGCCGGAACTGCTGCCCAGGCTCACCGGCAGCGCCGAGATGTTTTCCTGCAGGTGGGCGATGGCCTCGCCGTCGCGGATCAGGACGGACTCCCAGAGCCAGCAGTCGGCGCCGGGCTCCACGCCCACGCCGGGGGCGACGAACTCGGACGCGGGCTGCCGCTCCCGTTGGATGCGTTTGATTTCCAACTGCTGGCCCGGGCCGCCGAGGACTTCCTCGAAGGGCCGGATCCGCTCGATGCCGATGCGGGGGAGGGTGTCGGCGACGAAGCGGCCCACGCCGCGGCGCGCGCGGATGAGGCCGTCCTCCTCCAGCAGCATCAGGGCTTCGCGGACCACGGTGCGGCTGACCTTCATGTCCGCGCCGAGCTCCGTTTCGGTGGGGAGCATGGAACCGGGCGTCAGCAGGCTGTTGCGGATGGCCTCGGCGATCCGGGAGTATACGGCAGCCCGGAGCGGCGAGCCGGGCTGGGCCTTCACAGGCTGGGACAGGAACCGGACAGCGTCCTGGTGCACGTTATGCCTCGCTTAGTGGTGTCTGGGAGGTTTCAGCCTACTCCACGGTATGACGCGTTTGTTGGACAAGGGAAACCGGAAGCATTTCCGGCACCGGCGGTGACCCATGACAGGAGGCCAATTCGGGAGTTCTCCGGCCCTCCCCGAGGAATCATGTCAAGATGCCCGCGTAGCGTTTATCGAAGAATCATTTGATTGTGCCCGGATGGGTGGTTGGCTCTTGGGGCCTTGCTTGGCCGTGGTGAGGGTGAGAAGTTCAGCGCAGAGTGCTTGAACCTGACGTTGGATTGCCGCCGGATTCAAGGGCTTGTTCTCCCGCCTCAACTTCGCCTTCACACCTTTCTGGACCGTGCCCTCGTCGGTCAGGACCCGCTGGTACGGGGTTGCCGGCCGGTCATATTTCTTGCTGATCTTTGCGCCGGTCCGGATCTTCTGGACGAGTTTCTGCTGGGGTCCGAAGTGATTGGTCAGCCGCCCCTGCAACGCCCAGATCCGGTTCAGCAGTTCCAGTTCGGCCGCCGTGTCGTAGCGGTGGTATCCGACGGTTTGCCGGACAACATGCCAGTTCTTCTGTTCCACATGCGCGCCGTCATTCTTGTTCCCGGACCGGGACCTGGTGAAGGTCAGTTGCTCCTGTTCACACCACCGCAGCAGCCCCCAATTGATGAACTCGCTCCCGTTGTCCGAATCGATCCCCCGGATCGGGAACGGGAACGCCGCGGTGGCTTCCTTGATCGCGGCGAACACCCACTTCTGGGCCTTGTTCCGCACCGACCGGGTCTCGGTCCACCCCGTGGAAATGTCAGTGATCGTCAGGGTGAAACAGAACTCACCCCCGAATTGCCGCCCTCGTGGCCAACCAGATCAATCTCCACAAAGCCGGGCACCGCATCGTCCCATTCGGCCCAGGTCCGCATCGGGATGGAGTCCTTGAGCAGTGTTCCGGGCTTCGTGTGGGAGCGGCCCCTTGGATCGAGTTTGTCCCGGTCACCCTTGAGCCGGCGGTCGATGGTGGCCGGAGCGATCTTCAGCAACAACGCCGCCGTCCCGTCCTCGATCGCCAACTCCTTGAACCGGCGCAGCCGCGGCACCAAATCCGGCAGCGCTGCGGCCAGCAGGCGCCCGCACGGGGTGCCCTGCACGGCCCAGCAGAACCGCAGCGCCTCGATCACGTCCTCGCCATAGAGCGCGGGCCTGGGCGGCCGGGACTTGACCTGCTTGAGCACCAGCGCCTGCCGCAGCGCCTTACGCGCATGGTCCCGGTGCCAAAGCGTCAGGGCACACAGCTCGTCCAGGATGGTCTTCTTGGCCGCACGGTCCGACCGGGCATATCGGAGGGCAGTGGTCTTCGTGACGGCCTTGCGTTCGCTCATCGAAAGCTCCATGGCTCACAGTGCCGGGCCAGCGGATACCACCCCAGCAGACGCGCCGCTACGCGGGCATTACCAAATGATTCTTCGATAGCAGCTACGCGGGCATCTTTGATGAGTCAACGCGCCCTCTTGCGGGGGTCCTCGTCCAAGCGGAGAATGGCCTCACTGGCGGGGTTCCATATCCTTCTCCGCCTGGATATCGGGGCTTCGCCGAAGCCCTATATTAGGAGATATCCATGAACATCAAACGTACGTCCGCTGCCGTCGGCGCCGCAGTATTTGTCATGCTTTTTGCAGGAGCTGTTCCGGCATCAGCCGAGATAGCCAACGAACACGCTGCCTGCACCGGACTTGGCATATCGGACCATGCCGTCTCCGACGGCCCCGGCGCCATTAAGGACATCATCAACGAGGTCAAGGGGGCTGCCGCTTCCTTTGGTTTCGATAATGCGGGCCAAATTGTGAGCAGGTTCTCGCAGGTCCATGCTGGCACACACGTACCAGGCTGCGAGGAAGCCATTGAAGACATCCTTGTTGCCGGACCATGACTTCTTTGAATCGAATTGAACCGAACTCGAGGGAAAGAAAATGAACACAACCAAGAAATCACTCGCGGTTTTAGCTGTCGTTTTTGCCGGGGCGCTGGGATTCGCTCCTGCCGCGTCGGCAACCATCCATCCGATCGTGGAGTCATACGACTGCGCGAGCAGAACCGCTTTTGAGAACCAACCGCTTGGTGACGTCGCCGACCCGCCGGGAGTCACGCCGGGCTACGGCAGCCACTCGGACACCAGTTCCTTGCGGTCACTGAGCGCTACTTCGGACGGATTCACGGACTTCTCGAGCCCGGCATGGTCCGACTTCAAACTCAACGACGAATGCGGGCATGCCGGTCCGTAAAACGCCCACGATGCGGCCCTCTGCCAGGGAGGGCCACACCGGCAGCTGGCAGACAGCAGCTGCGGGAACCTTACCCAGCCGACTACGCCAAGCCCCAAGCCCCGGTCCCGCCACACGGCCGCAGGCTGGCAGCGCCAGCAGTGAACATTTGTGCAGCCGCTCTTGGCCGCCATCTCAGACCCCGGGTGCGGGACCAAAGGCTACTCACCAGTAACAATGAGGTGGACGGAGGTGTTCGCCGAGGGGAAAGGGCTCCGCTGAGGAGCCCTTTTTCGTGCGCACATTCGTGCAGCCAACGCCGCAGAGGCTTCCGGGCTGCCTAGCATGGGAGAACCCCCGGCCAAGGCTTGGTTGACACGAAGAACCAGCAGCCGCGGCTGGTCCCACCCGCTGACACACGAACAAAGAGGATTCTATGTCACTGCTCACCAGAACCCTGTCCATCGCCGCAGCCGCATTCCTCGCCGGCTCCGTTGCAGTGGCTCCCGCCCAGGCAGGCATCGTTGATATTTCCCCGCCCGGAGCCAACGACTGGTCCTGCAAGCCATCCGCCGAGCACCCCTATCCCGTGGTCCTGGTGCCTGGGACCTTCGAGAGTATGGCGAAGAACTGGTCCACCCTCTCGCCCTACCTCAAAAGCTCCGGGTATTGCGTTTTTGCCCTCAACTACGGCGAGACGAACGGCGTGTACGCCACCGCGCCGGTAACCGACTCCGCAAAGCAGCTTGCCCCGTTCGTGGACGCGGTACGCGCTGCCACCGGCGCCACGGAAGTGGACCTGGTGGGCCACAGCCAGGGCGGCATGATGCCCCGCTACTACGTGGGCTTCCTCGGCGGAGCCAAGTATGTCCATCAGTTGGTTGGCATCGCACCTTCCAACCATGGCACGGAAGGTGTGATCGTCCCGCCGCCGGGCTTTGTCCCGCCTCTGGCCTACACCAGCCTGGGCTGTGCCGCCTGCGCCGACCAGCAGGCAGGATCGGCATTCATGCAGAATCTCAACTCCATCGGTGACACTGTTGCCGGACCTTCCTACACCGTCATTTCCACGGTCCACGACGAAGTGGTGATTCCCTACAACAGCCAGTTCCTTAACGGCCCGGCACGTCAGGTCACCAACATCACCATCCAGGACAAGTGCCCGGCCGATCTCATCGAACATGACCAGACTCCGAACGACCCTGTGGTGCACCAGCTCGTGGCCAACGCGCTGGGACAGGCTTCCGGCCCCGCCGATCCGGCCTACCAGCCCCGCTGCATTTAGCTGACGTCAGCGGCCCGGATAACGGCAGGGAAACGACGACGGCGGGACCCACCAGAGGGTGAGTCCCGCCGTCGGGCGTTGAATTGCGGTTCCGTATAGGGGAAATGTTTACCCGCGGGCCTTTTGGCCACTGGTGAGGATGAGCGCCAGGGCGATCATCCCGCCGCCGAGCACCAGGTGCAGCCCGTTGTCGAAGCCGTTCAGCGGCACGAAGTTGGCGGCCGATTCCTGGTCGAAAACCAAACGGTAGACGGAGAGGACCAGGTAGGTGACTCCGCTATCTTGAGGGAAGGAACGGGCGCCGGCGGCGCTGCGAGGTGTCCACGTAGGTGATCAACGGTCGCCCCGCAGTTCGGACCGGATTTCAGCGGTGCCGGCGGCGCTCTTAACGCGGGCGAGTGTCTGGAAGTCGAAAATACCGGTGGCTGGCCTATTCAGCAGGTAAGCGCAACCGTACCCGTTATTCCGGCCGGGTCGCCGGCAGTTCACGTGAAGATCACTGTCCGCACAGGGTGCTCGATGACCAGGGTTATCGAGGTTACCGTCAGTACCGGGTTGACGCCCGTCCGCCCGGGACTTCCTTATTGGGGTGTCCGATCGCACCAGGAAGGGTGCGCTGAGGTTTCGGGTTGGCGACGGACCACATTTGAGCGATGGAACTGACGTACCCACGCTCGTTCAGCTGCCCGAACTGCGCCATGCCGCGCAGGACGTCGCGAACCATCCGGATAACCTGAGCGCCCTCAAGAGGCTGCTCGACGCCGGGGCGGGGAGCCTTGGAGGTGCCCGGCCCAAGGCATCCGTACAGGACAGCGGCCAGCTGGCTATTGCCAAATTCGGGCATCAAGGCGATCAGTGGGCGGTCATTGCCTGGGAGGCGGCCGTGCTGCAGATGGCTGCCACCGCAGGCATCGCCGTTCCCAGCCACCAGCTCGTGCACCTGGGCGCAGATCCAGTCCTCGTGCTCGGCCGCTTTGACCGGGTTGGGGAGCGAAGGATCGGCTATGCGTCGACCATGACCATGCTTCAGCAGAGCGACTGCGCGCACGGCGACTACCTCGATCTTTTGGACGTTATCGATGAGACCTCCGAAGAGCCCAACGCTGACCGTGAAGAACTGTTCCGGAGGATTGCATTCAACATCGCCGTGAACAATACCGACGACCACCTCCGAAACCACGGCTTCGTGCGCGGACCCAGTGGCTGGCGGTTTTCGCCAGCCTTTGACGTCAGCCTGCATCCGGATATGGCTGCGGAGCGCAGCTCTGCCGTCTATGGAGCGATCACCCGGGACTACGCCATGTTGGCACTCCTTGAAGCGGCGGACTACTTCGTCCAACCCGGTCAGCGGGAAAGAATCCTTGCTTCGGTGGCCAACGCGCTGAGCACCTGGAGGGATGCGGCAAATGCCTGCCGGATACCTCAAACGGAGATGGGGCTTTTTGCGCCACTGCTCGACAATCCGCCGCGGGGAATGTGAGCGTAGGCCCTGCGGCTGGTTTCGGCAAGCTCAACCACGGGTTTAGCCGCCGTGGATTTCGTACCGTGCCTTCCCGCCGTGCTTTGCCCGGTACATGGCCGAATCGGCCTGCCGCAGCAGTTCCGTCACGTCCGCCGTGTCCGCGGTCCGCTGCGCCACACCTATACTCAGCGACACCCTCAGCGACCGGTCGCCAATCACGAACGGATCGCTGAGCGCATCGTAGATCCGCTCGGCGACGGGACCGGTTGCCGGAGTGCCGTCGTCGTTATCCAAAACAACGACGGCGAACTCGTCGCCACCCAGCCGGGCCACCAGGTCGTGGCTGCGGACGCTGGCCCGCAGCCGCTCGGCCAGCAGGACCAGCAGCGCGTCGCCGCCTTCATGGCCCAAAGAGTCGTTGACGTCCTTGAAGTCGTCGATGTCGATGAACAGCGGGCCGTCGTGCCGGGTCCGGACGCCGCTGTCCGGTTCGAACGACGCCGCCATCCGCTCAGCCAGGGCCGCACGGTTGCCGAGCCCGGTGAGCTCATCATGCGTGGCCCGGTACGTCAGGGTGGTGTGGCTGTCCTGGAGCGCGGCGGCCATCCCGTTGAACGCCACGGCCACCTCGCCCAGCTCGTCGTGCCGTGTCACGTCCAGGCGGTGGCTGTAGTCCCCGCCTGGAGCTTCTGGACGCCCCGGCGCAGGCTGTTCACCGGCCGGATCAGGTCCTTGACCATACGACGGCGGAAGTACAGCGTGGCGCCGATCGCCACAAACAGCAGCCCGGACCTGGCCACGATCAGCAGGTTTTCGAGGTCGGTAGTATCCACGATCCCTTTGTCGAGCGCCTGGAGCGAGGTACGTTGGATTGCCGCCAGTTGGGTCCGGACGTCGGCGCTGGCGGCCGCGAAGGCCGGAGCGTTAGCCACATTGTTCCCCGTGAGGCCTGGCAGCTGGTCACCCCAGAGGCCGCCCTGCTCCAGGCCGGCCTGCCAGTCCTGCTGCGCCTGGGAAAGGGCCGCGGGCCTGCCGTCGTCTTCAGCCTCGAGCGCAGCCGCGGCTGTGAAGAGTCCCTCAATTTTCTGCTGTTCCAGGACAAACGACTGCCTGTCCACAGGTGCTGCAGCCAGCAGTTGGTGTCCCAGCTGCTCATGCGCGTCAAGGGCCGCTGCCAGTTCCGCCACGGCGCCGTACTCGGCGCGGAGCCGCCCGGCCGCACCTTCCATCTCGTTCACAACCGACCGGACCCCCGCAATGGTGACCGCCGCACCGATCAGCAGAGCCAGCAGCATGACCGCGAACGCCCGGGACCATTCCCGCTGCAGGCTCCACACGCGCGGCCTGGGTGTGGCTCTGTTCATGGCGTCCTCGGACCGGGGTGATGTTACGCCTAAGTTACACGGCGCCACCGACAGTCCTGTGGAGGACTGCGGGCGGGGCCGGATAATTACCGGCGGCTCCACGTGCGCGGGGTTTTGACAGGGGCGTCCGTTACGCTCAGTTCAGACTCCGTAGAAGCTCCTCCGGGCCTCGGTGTCGCGTTCCCGGACGCCGAGGCCCCGGTCTCCGTCGGCCAGCCTGCATCTCCGCGGCCCCAAGGAAACCCTTCGAGCACTGAAATCCTGAATTCGCCAAAATGCCTTCCCTTGCTCGGTCGGGCGTTAACAGATTGTAATTCCGGAGAATCCCGGATGTCCGGGGACAGGTTGAACTACCTCCCTGAGCAAGGGATTTACTCCTGTCATCGGCCGCACTGCCAGCACTCACAGCTGGCCACTGCCAGGGCCTTGCATTTGGATGCTGACCGGTTCTTACTGATGGAAGGAACCGAGCCCATCCGGCAGAATTTTGCCGCTTGGCAACGCCAGGTTCCTGCCGCACGGACTGGTTCCTGTGTCGCAAACGGAGCCGGCTGGCGGTTCCACGCGGTCACTACGGAGGAAAAAGCGATGTTCGCTAGAGTTAGCACCTACAAGACCGGCCCCGAGACGGTCTCAGACACCCCGTCGGAAGACATCGTCCGCAGGGTGCTCCAGCTCTCCGGATGCAAGGGAATCTATTACCTGAACGGGAAGGAATCAGACAAGGCCATCTCCATCACGCTTTGGGATACCGAAGAAGCGATGACTGCAAGCCGGCAGGAAGCAAACAAGATCCGCAAGGAGAACAGCGAGGCGGAAAAGACGCAGATCGTCGAAGTGGAAGAATTCGAAGTCACCGTGAGCAGCCTCAGCGACTGATATCGAGCCGCTCCAGCGCCCAGTCCCAGCGGATCAGCTCCTGCTCCAGCCTGACGGCCGTCCCAAAGGACTCACTGCTGAGTCCTTTGTAGAGCGCGGACTCGTCAGCAGTCAGCCGGCTCAACACAGCCGTCGATGGCGTCGGCTCGGGGACCCAGGCGTCGCGGTGGGCCAGCAGCGTGGCCTCGTCCATCAGTACGCTCACCACATGCGGGTGGACCGCACGGAGCTGGTCCAGGATCCGGAACCCGTGGGTGTCCAGATCGCCCCAGTACAGGACCTCACAGTCGCGCAGCCACCCGGCGTCCCGCAGCGACGTGAACCCATAACCGCCGCCGTAGATCGCCAGAGTGTCCGGTCGCTCGGGGAGGGCCAGGAAGTTGACCAGGTTCTCCGTGATCAGCACTTTGGCGACCGGCAGGCGCAGCGTGCTGAAGGCTTCCGCGGTCACGGTCAGATCCCGCGCCTTGCCGAGCAGCGGCACGGCAGGATCCAGCAGGCGGAACCTGACAAGCTCCGGCGGATGCAGGAAGCCGTGCCCCGCGGCGAAGCGTGCCGCGGGAGTCCGGGCGGGTGCCAGCCCCAGCAGCGAGCCGGGCTCGGCGGGAGAGTCAGGAAGCGATTCATCGACTGACTCAATCTCGGCGCGCGCCGAATCCGCCCGCAGCCCCATGGCCAGCTCGCTGATCACCGCCCGGTGGTTCTCGATGAACTTGGTGTGCACACCGGGAAGGCTCAGCTGCCGCACGTAGATGCCAGGCTCGGGATTGTCCTGCAGCCACAGCGCCACGCGAGCGGCCGTCAGCGCGTCGGCCCCCAGCTCCAACAGCTTGAGCGGCCGCCTCAGCGTCCACCCGCGGAAGGAAGCGTGCAGCGCGGCCAGACCCCCGTCGAGCTCCACAAACCGGGCTGCCTCCTTGGCCTTGCCCACAAAGGCGATTTCGGAGTCGGTGTCGGCAAAGACCGCCGCCGCCGGCAGTTGGTTGGCCCCCACCGTGGTGCGCCCCACCTCTGCTGTTTCGAGGCTGAACGGACCCACGGCTGAGAACAACTCAGCCGCCCACGCACTCGCCGCCGCATAATCGCGTAAGAGGCCCGCCGCCGTCGGACGCTTCAACGGACGACGGCGGGGGTACAGTCCGCCGGGTTCCAGCACCGCGCGCAGCAGCGCGCCGCTGCCCCAGGCCTTCAGCGATTGCGCCCGAAGGTCGGCCAGTGTGGTCCAGGATTCAGCCGGCACGCCTGTCCCGCTCGTCCCGGTATTCCTGGATGGTCATGTTCCGCAGCTGGGAATCGTCACCGTTAGTGTTGGCCACGAACCCCACGTGGGACACGAAGGGTTCGATGACGTGGATCTTCTGCAGCGGGGTGACAATCAGCAGCTGCAGCTTCATCCGCTGGAACAGCTCCAGACCGTACCGGGCCGACTCGTCGGAACCGCGGCCGAACGCCTCGTCGATCACCACAAACCGGAAGCTCCGCCCGCTGCCGGCGTTCCTGCCCGCACCCTTACCTGACGCCAGCCCGAACTGGAAGGCCAGGGCGGCGGCGAGAATGGTGTAAGCGAGCTTCTCCTTCTGACCGCCGGACTTGCCACCCGAGTCCGTGAAGTGTTCAAATTCCTCGCCGGTTTCGGTCCATTTCTCCGAGGCGGAAAACGTGAACCAGTTCCGGACGTCCGTGACCTTGGCGGTCCAGCGCTCGTCGAGGGTGGTGTAGCCGTCGCGGCCCCGGAAGCGCTCGATCAGTCGCGCCACCTGCAGGTACTTCTGCTCGGAATACTGGTCGTCGTCGCCGATGGTGCCCTCCGAACAGGCCCGCAGGTCCATCCCGAACTGCCGCACATCCAGGTCGGAGCTGTTCTGGTGCTCCAGCTGGATATGCCGCCCGGAATTGTACTCAATGCCGGCCAGGGACAGGTTGATTTCGCCGATCCGGTTCACGATGTCCTGCCGACGGCTGTCCAGGAACGCGTTGAACGCCACCACCTCGTGGATGGTGTTCTGGTTCAGCGACTCCTTGAAATGGGCCTCGAAGCGTGGGAGATCGTTGCTGACCAGCTGCTCCAGCAGCTTGCCGAAGTCGACGGCGGATTCCAGGGCGGCGTCGATCTCCGTGGTCTCGTTCGGGTACTTGTTCCGGAACTCGGCCATGAGCCGCACGGTCTTCTCGGCGGCCCGGGCGATCTGCTTGGACAGCGCGTCGATGGTGTCGGTCAGCCCGGACCGGACGGCACTTTCCACGGTGCCGGTGTTCTTATAGGTGAGCGGTTTGCCGGCGAGTTCCTTGGCGGCGAGCCGGGCGACGGCGGCCAGCACGCCGGCGTCGTCCGTCAACGGGGTCTCCCGCAGTACGTCGCGGCAGTCCTCGATCGCCTCCGCGATGTCCTTGGCGGCACCCTCGTTGGAGCCGATCCGGCGCTGGACGTCATCGGCCCGCACCTGCAGTCGTTCCAGCTTTCCGGAGAGCTCGGCCTCCTTCGCCGTCAGCTGCCGCAGCACATCGCTGGTGGACTCCAGCTGGGCCTTCTCCGCCTTAAGCTCCTCGATACGCCGGGCGGTGAGCTGCCAGCTGAGCTCGGCGAAGTCGGACACCGCCCCGATGATGCCCAGCTGCTGGTTCTGCCGGCCGATGGCACCCAGGGAATCGTTGACGCGGGACAGCTGGCCGGCCACCACGCTGAGCTGGCCCTGGACCTCGTCCTGTTCGGCACGGAAACGGCTGATCTTGTCCAGGTTGTCCCAGCCCAGAACGTAGTTCCGGCGGTCCGACAGGTCCTGCCGGTCATCCTTCTCATGCCGCCCGCGGCCGCCCTTGAGCTGCCCGTTGGCTGTCAGGGCCTTGGAACGGCGGCGGAAGTCCTCCAGGGTGTCACAGCAGAAATAGTCGAAGCGGCTGCTGAGCTCATCGAGTAGGAAATTGCGGAACGGCGTGCCCTGCTTGATGGCGATCTTCGCCGCCAGCGTTCCTGCCTCCGCGGGTTTCGGTGCGTACGTTTCGCCGATCTTCAGGTACACCAGCCGCCCGCGCAGGTTGTTGGAGTCCACCCAGCCGCTCACCGCCGCGTAGTGCTCCGCCGGCACCAGCAGCGACAACGCAAAGCCGCGCAGGGTGCGTTCGGCGGCGCCTTCCCAGGCCGCTTCGCCGTCGCGCACGCGCAGCAGCTCGCCGGCGTACGGCAGCTCGGATTCCTGGATGCCGGTCCCGTCGCAGAGCCGACGGCGGAGCTCCACTTGGGGGCGCGGCAGCAGGTTGGGACGCGCTTGCAGGCTGGTCAGCTCCGCGGCGATGTCCGTGGCCCGGCCGGTGAGCACTGTGCGCGTCATGGTCAGTTCGGTGCGGCTGTCCTGCGCTTCGTTGGCTGTGGCGGCGAGTTCCTTTTCGACGTCGGCGAGCCGGGCCCGGTTCGCGTCGAACTGGACGCGGTCCGCCGGGGCCTGGAGACCGAGGTCCGCCGCGGCTTCGGCGTACTTTTCAAAGTGCACCCGCTGCGACCGGGACTCCTCGCCCAGCCGCGCGGCCTCGGCCTCGATGGCGGCCAGCCTGCCGCCGCCGTTGCTTCGGATGTCTTCCTTAACGGCGGCCAGGTCGAGGCGGAGCTGGGTGATTTCGGTGGCAAGTTTGCCGCTGTCCTCCTGCAGCCGGAGGCCGGTGTTCTGCAGTTCCGTCTGGTGCTCGATGCTCAGCTGCAGTTTCCGGTCCGTGAACCAGGGGTGGAGCTGGTCCCGCTGTTGCCGGGCGAATTCATCGTCCCGGCTCAGGGCGGTGTGCTGGGCCGCGCCCTCGGTAATGGGGGTGAGCAGGGCGATCTGGTCCTTGGCCCGGAGGACGGCGTCGTGGGCTCTTTTCAGGTCGTCGAAGTGGTGGATGAGGTTGCCGATCCGGGCCTCGACGTCGTCTTCCTCGAGCATGTTGGTGCGCACGAAGTTGGTGATGTTCTCCACTTGCTTCATGGACACCGTGCGGTGGAACAGCTCCATGGCCTGGTTGCCGCTGATGCCGAACTGCCGCTTGAACGCCGCCGCGTAGGGCTCGAAGGTTTCATGGATGGACGCACCGGCAGCCCGGAGCTGCTTCTTCAGCTTCGCGGGGTCCTGGCCGAAGTTGGCAAAGTCCCCGGCGATGGACTGCTCGCCCTCCACCAGCGAGTAGAAGCGGTTGGGCTGGCCGGCCTCCTGCATGGCCCAGAGGGTGATGGCCAGGGTGATTGATTTGCCCAGGACGGCGTTTTGGAAGACGCCCAGGACCACCGTGAGCTTGCCGGTGCCGCGCAGCGCAACCGGCTTGGAGTATTCGCCGCCGGCGCTCCGTGTGCTCTTGTGGAAGCCCCGCACATAGGACATCAGGGTGCGTTCCTTCTTCTGCGCACCCGCTGCCTTGTTGTACTCGATCCTGTTGGCCGGCAGCAGCAAGGTGGTGATGGCATCCACCACGGTGGACTTCCCGGAGCCGATGTCGCCGGTCAGGAGGCTGTTGGAGCCGTCCAGCCGGAACGTCCGGACCTCCTGATGGAAGGTGCCCCAGTTGAGCAGCTCCAGGCGGTGCAGCCGGAAGCCCGGGGGAGTGCCGGCGTCGTCCGCTTTTTCATCCAGGCTGAACAGCATCTCCTGCTGGTCAGCCCCGTCCTTAATGGCGGTGGCCGTTTCGGCGGTCATGAGCGGTCCTCTCCGGTGAGCGAGGCGCGGTAGTCGGCCAGCCGCGCGTCGAATTCCTCCAGCCACTGGGCATCGACGTAGGCCTTCAGGATCCGGGCTACCTCGTAGGTTCCCGCCTGGCCACGCAGTTTCCGCAGGAAGCCCAGCTCCACGACTTTCTTGATGTTGGTGCCGAGCTGGTCCAGGATCCGCGCCTCGTTGCTGGATTCGGGCAGGAAGACCGACACCATGTCCGCGATGTCCTGTTCAGTCATGATCAGGCGCAGTTCGCTGCTGTTGGTGTCGAATTCGAGCATCCGGCCGCGGAGCAGCGCCAGGAGGAGGCTGACGTTGAAGGTGAGCGGGCGCCGGGGGATCAGCCGCGGCAGGTTGCCGTCCGGATCCTCTCGCGATTTCAGGAACGCGTAGCCCTCGGACTCGTCAAGGATCAGGTCAAGGCCCAGCACGGCCACGTAGTCGCGGACATGGGAGGACAGGCCCAGCAGCGACTGCCAGATTTTCTCGTCGGACTCGGCGTACACCACGCCTTTGAAGAGCTTGGTGACGACGCCGGGAAGTTCCTCGGGCGTGTGTGTTTCCGGTGCGTCTGTGGTGGTCATGCGGGCCTCACGAAGATGATCTGTTCGACGGTGGCTTCCCGGATGCTGCCGTCCGGGAGCTGCCAGGACAACTGCTGTGACTCGGCTGGGTTAATAGAGGCCCAGTCCGATTCGGTGGCGAGCTGGTAGTAGGCCACGATCTCGGCCAGCCCCTGGGAGAGGGGGTGGGCGGCCGCTACTTCGCCGAGGGTGGCCTGCTCGGCGCCGGCCAGGACGTCGTCGACGTTGGACTTCAGCCGTTCCGTATCCACATGGAACTGGCTGAACAGGGCTCCTGCATCCACGTCTGTATCGTTTGCCGCCACAACGACGTCGTCCACCATGATCCGTCGGCTCGGCTCATACAGCGGCCGTTCGAAGGGGAGCACGACGTCCACGGACTGCGCCGCGATCTCCATAAAAACGCCCGACGGCGGTACCTCCCGGGTGCCCAGCGCGCCGGATTCGATGCTCCTGACGAGCTGCATGATGCGCTTGTTCTCCAGGAACACCTTGTCATCCAGGAGCCGGCGCATCTGCTGTGAGAGCTGGCGGACTGTGGCCTGGGTCTGTTCGACGGCGGGCAGCCAGTCCTGGTGCAGGTTGGTCACGGCGTGCAGGTTGTCCAGTTTGGCCAGGGCGTCGATCTGGGTGGCCCGCTGCAGCAGGTCCCGCAGCTCGGTGCGCAGCTGCGGGGACATCAGGTAGTCCCAGAAGCCCTGGAACGTGCGGCCCTGGAGCGAGCCGCTGATGTCCTGCTGGTTGGCGAAGATGGAGGCCAGCAGCTCGCCCTGGGTACCGTCCCACGTGGCGATCTGCTCACGGACCTGGCGGTCCAGCTTCCGGAAATTCTGCTCCACCTCACGGAAATCGGAGAGCAGGTCCTTTGCCAGGGTGGTCAGCTGCTGGAAGTGGTCCAGGGCTTCCGGTGCGGTCATGACGCGGATGTTGCCGTCGCGGATGCGCTGCATCTCGGCGTCGATCCCGTCCCGCTGGCGCTGGAGCTCGGCGAGCCTTACCTCCGGATCGGTCTCGGACTGCTGGACCAGGGCCTTCAGGACAGCGAAGATGCTGGTCAGCCTGGATTGGGTGGCCACGAAGTCCCGCCCGCTCAGGCTCTCCACCCAGCGGACCACGTCCTCGGCGGCGGCGGTGAGATCGTAGCGGGGCTCGTCCTGGCCGGGGACGTAATATTTCCGCAGCCAGGCCCGTTCCGGGGCCGCCCACTCGTCCAGGTACTCCCCGGCCGGCCGGGGAAACTTGTCCTCGCCGTAGACGTCGCGGAGGCCGAACAGGACATCATCGAGGTGGTCGATCAGTTCCTGCCGGCCGATGTCCCTCTGGTTGGGCCCGGTGAAGGCCCTTATGAAGAAGGACACGGCCAGCGGGGCGTTCTGTGCGCGGAGCAGAGACCACCCGGCGTGGTTCTCACGCAGTGCGTTAATGGCGTAGAAGTCCATGGAGTCCTCATGCAGGGGTGCTGTTATTCCTAAGCTACACGGGCAGAGCATCAGTGATCGAGCTTGTCGTCTCCGGTGATCGACCTTGTCGAGATCCGGTGGTTTCGGCATGCTCAACCACCGGGTTACGACAGCCTTAAGTTCATGCGGCTTAACTTGAGCTGATTTTGAGCCTAACTGGCGAGCTTCTTGTGGTGTTCCAGTAATAGGTGCACGGCTTCGCGAATAAGCTCGGACTGCGGTTTACCCAGTTCCGTCACCAGTTCCATGAAAGCGCGGTATTCGACATCGGCGATCCGTCCACGCACTGTGGCGGATTCGCCTGGCGTGGAGTCCCCTACGCGGGGCCGGCCGCGACGTATGGCCTGCCTGATGGCAGTATCACTGCCGTATTCGCGCAACAGGAACGCGCGCCCAGATGCAGCGGCGTCGCTCCCGAGTTGTACAGCAGCCGCCTCCAGGGGCGAGTCGCCGGTCAGTCGATCGGCCAGTGCATCGTAGTCCGGTTTCCTCTGATCAGTCATGGCTGGTGCTCCTCCCGAAATCGCTTGAATTTTGGACCGAGTGTCATTGCATGGAACACGACGGCTTCTTTGCCTGTGCCAGGAAAATCGTTCACGAGGATTTCCAACTCTCGATCGGTTTGCTCATGAGCCGGTCCGATGAACAGCATAATCCGGCCCTCTTGCGCCTCGCCCACCAGTTCGGCCTCAAAGGTGGCACTTAGGATGGCATGGATCTGGTCGGCCCTCGGGATCCCGTGTCTTTCGCTTGATCCCACCCACTTCGGCGCCATGTGCTCATTCTAACATTTTGTAGCCGATAATTGTGGCCGGATTTAGGCAGGCCGGCTCAACCACCGGCGCTCTCAACCACCGGGGGAAAGGACGTTGAGGCCTGCCTTGATGGCGATGGGTCGCCATGGTTACCTCCGTAGCAACCGCTGCGCCTGAAGGCAAGAATCAGTCAGGGATTGCTGCTTCCGCGAGCTCCCAGTGCCGCCGGAGCAGCTCAGCCAGCCGCTCGGGCTCGATCCGGTGTGGCGGGTCGAAATGGTGGCGTTTGGGGAACACTTCCAGGTGGAAGTCCGGGAAGAAGACCCGTGACAGCCGGCTGGCAATATCGCCGTACTCATCGGGATTGCTCAGGCCGCCGAGGGCGAAGAAGACAGGCTGGCGAAAGGCGGCCAAACGCGCCCTCTCCAGGTCATAGTTTTTGAAGGTCCGCAGGAACGCCCTGATACCCGCGGGCCGTTTGGCCATCCACGGCGGCGGGGGATCCGGCGGCGGCGGAAGGACGACGTCGGGCTTAACTCCCAGCCTCATGAAGGCGGGCATGAACTGCTCCGGGGGGAGTTTTTCCAGCTGCTCGTACTTCTTCCAGAGTTCCGTGTGGGCAGGGCTCCAGTCCCAGTTCCCGGCCCAGGCAGGCTCGAGCAGCGCCAGGCTCAGCAGCCTGTCAGGGTGCTTGGCCGCGAACGCCAGCGCCGCCGCGCCGCCACCTGAATAGCCCACCAAATGAAACGTCTCCCATCCCTGCGTATCGGCATCGCGCAGCACGCCGTCGATCTCGGTGTCCAGGCTCCAGTCCGCCGGCGGGCCATCGTCCGCGTAGAGCTCGAGATCCTTGGCGATTGCCTGGACGCCCGGCCCGAGGGCTGCGATGAGTCCGCCGTATGCGGCCTGGGCGGGGAGCACAGAACCCGGTAGAAGAATGGCACGAATTGGTCCCATGGGAGAACGCTACGCCTGGGTTTCGACAGGCTCAACCACCGGGCCTGGTGGCGGGTGGTAAATGGTCTTCAGAATCTCCTGTAGTGTTGATCCTGTTGTTGTGTTTATGCGGTTCGTAGTTCAGGCAGTACGCGCGGTCGAAAGTCCGCGTCTTTCTGAAGTAGCGGTTTTGAACACCCCACACCGGAGGACCCGAAAGTCGGGACTTTTCCTCCACCTTCACGAAGGACAAAAATAATGGCTACTGGTACCGTCAAATGGTTTAACGCTGAAAAGGGCTTCGGCTTCATTTCCCCCGATGACTCCTCACAGGACGTTTTCGCTCACTACTCCGCGATCGCCTCTTCCGGCTTCCGCTCACTCGAAGAGAACCAGAAGGTTTCCTTCGAAACCGAGCAGGGCCCCAAGGGTCCCCAGGCCGTCAACATCCAGGCACTCTAATTCCTTAGAGATTCTGGGGCCTTAGGGTTTCATTTTCAAAGCAGGGCCGGTCACTTGACCGGCCCTGCTTTTTTAACCCAGTTGTGGTGATCGCATCGTTCCCGCCGCACAGAGAGGCCCCCACTTCCGTGCCACTACCAAAACGCCAGCTCAGCCCGCTGATCCGCAAGTACCTCAGCGTCAGCCGCCCCGCCCAGGCAGCGGCAAGAGGCCTCGGCGAGCTCAAGCCGGTGGAGCCCGCCGCCCGCCGGGATGGGGCGCCCCTGCTGGGCGATGACCAGGTGTACGTGATGAAATACGGGACGGACTTCCACACGGCGTGGTGCCAGGTGGTGGCCGACAACTGGGACCGCGGCCCCAGAGGACTGCTCGTGACCCTATTTGTCGACGTGGGGGCGCGGACCCGGTGCACGGAATGCAACCGGCACGCGAAGGCGGCTAGGGCATCAGCTGCGCAGGAATACCACCTGCAACCCCGGCCCACCCCTGATCCCGCACCGCCTGACGCCGTGATCCCCCTGAAAGTCATGGGGCTGGCCCATGGAATCCTCTTCCTGGCGGCAGGGCAGGAATATCGGGAACGCCTCAAGGAAACTGCGGTGGAGCGGGCAACCCCGCTGTACGTGGACGGGCGGCGAGATGGCATGGTGGTGCGGCTGGACTGCGCCCGCGACGAACCTCTCCTGGTTGTCCAGATGGACCCCCGCGCCACGTTCCGGAATGGTCCGTACCAGGTGCGCCTGCGTCATCCGCTGCGGCGGTCGGCGACCAAACCCTATGCCGTTGAGTGCGTTGAGTCCGT
Organism: Pseudarthrobacter sp. Y6; assembly: GCF_050156205.1. Taxonomy (NCBI): domain Bacteria; kingdom Bacillati; phylum Actinomycetota; class Actinomycetes; order Micrococcales; family Micrococcaceae; genus Pseudarthrobacter; species Pseudarthrobacter sp. Y6. The sequence continues at coordinate 1,259,900 of NZ_CP189574.1, forward strand.
TGAACCCGCACCGTGACGGATCCCCCGCCGCACTCTGGCAAGATGGCACCCATGCAACTTTCCGGAACCGTTCCCGCCTTCGGCCTCCGGATCAGCATCACGGACACCGAACCCTTGATCTGGCGAACGCTGCAGGTCCCCGTGGCGCTGACGGTTCCCGAGTTCCACCTCGCTGTTCAGGCCGCCTTCGGCTGGGAAAACAGCCACCTCTACGCCATCCGCTGGGTGGACCGCGCCGGAAAGCCGCGGGAGATTGCGGGTCCCCACGACCTCACGGAAGATCTGGACGCAGAGCCGGCCTCCGGCGTCGTCCTTTCCGAACTGCTGGATGCCCAAAAGCCGGGAACCACACTGGAACACGAGTACGACTTTGGTGATAGCTGGACGCACCACGTGGAGGTGCTTGGTTCAGCGGACCTTCCGGTCGGGGAACTGCTGTGCGTTGATGGCGCCAACCGCGGACCCGTGGAGGACTCCGGCGGGCCGCACGGCCACAAGCGACTGCTGCAGATCGTCGCGGACCCGGTGCATCCGGAACACGCAAAGGCGAGGTACTGGATCTCCGGCGTGACGGGCGAGTATGGCAAGTACTTCGCACCCGCAACATTCGACCGCCAGGCCGCCAACCGCAAACTCCGGCTGCTCAGCCTCCAGTGGTGGCCGCAGCCCCTCAGCGACGAGGAGCGCGACGCAGTGCTGCTGCCGGTCCGCTGGCTGTTGGAAAACGCCGCACCGGACGGCCTGGAACTCACCAAGGACGGCTACCTGAAGCCCACCGTGGTCAAGCGCGCCCTGGACGAGCTCGGCTGGAGCGATCCCATCATGGGTAAGGGAAACCGCGAGACGCACGCGCGGCCGGTTCTCGAGCTCCGGCTGCACCTCATCGACTGGAAGCTCCTGCGGAAGTTCAAGGGCAGGCTGGTGCTCACGCCTCGCGGCAAACGCTGCCTGGAACGGCCCGCGGAGCTGTGGGACTACCTGGTGGAAGCTGTCGCCCGGTCCGGCCATCCCATCCCTGACGAATGGGTCAGCGACATCAACCGCGTAGTGCACCGGAACTTCAAGTGCCTGCACCTGATGGCGCCGAAAGTGGGGCACCTTGGTAGGGCACTGCTTACCGACGGCGGCGTGAAGTTCCTGCTCGCGGTGCAGGCAGTGGGGCGGTCGGGTTAGGGCCGGGTTTCCACAGGCTCAACCGGTCTCGACGGGCTCAACCACCGGTTACGGGCCCAACCCCTTGTCACTGGTCCGGGTTTGGATTGCGTACGTCCTTTTCGCCGATATCGGCAGCACCCAGGGCGGCCGCGGCAGGGCTGTGCGTGGTTTCGTGCGCGCGGATGCTGAGCTCCGGGTGGTGGAGGTCCAGGGCGGGACGTTCCGAACGGATCCGGGGCAGGGAGGCGAAGTTGTGCCGCGGCGGCGGGCAGGACGTGGCCCACTCGAGCGAGGCGCCAAAGCCCCACGGGTCATCCACCTCCACGCGCTCTGAGCTGCGCGATGTGATGTAGACGTTCCAGAAGAACGGAATCATCGAGGCGCCGAGAAGGTAAGACGAGATGGTGGAGAACTGGTTCATCCAGGCGAAGTTGTCCTCCACCAGGTAGTCGGCGTAGCGGCGGGGCATGCCCTTGACCCCTAGCCAGTGCTGGATCAGGAACGTTCCGTGGAATCCCAGGAACAGCATCCAGAAGTGGATCTTTCCGAGGCGCTCGTTGAGCATTCTGCCGGTGAATTTTGGCCACCAGAAGTAGAAGCCTGCGAACATCGCGAACACCACGGTGCCAAACACGACGTAGTGGAAGTGCGCCACCACGAAGTAGGAATCGGAGACGTGGAAGTCCAGCGGCGGAGAAGCGAGGATGATGCCGGTCAGGCCGCCGAAGAGGAACGTGATGAGGAAGCCGAGGCTCCACAGCATGGGAGTCTCGAACGTTAACGATCCCCGCCACATGGTGCCGATCCAGTTGAAGAACTTCACGCCGGTGGGGACCGCGATCAGCATGGTCATGAAGGCGAAGAACGGCAGCAGGACCGAACCGGTCACGTACATGTGGTGCGCCCACACGGTCACGGAAAGGGCGGCAATGGCAATGGTGGCGTAGACCAGGCCCTTGTAGCCGAAGATCGGCTTGCGGCTGAATACCGGGAAGATCTCGGACACAATGCCGAAGAACGGCAGGGCGATGATGTACACCTCGGGGTGGCCGAAGAACCAGAACAGGTGCTGCCAGAGAATAGCGCCGCCGTTCTCCGGGTCATAGATGTGGGCGCCGAACTTGCGGTCCGCACCCAGGGCGAACAGGGCCGCGGCGAGAGGCGGGAAGGCCATGATCACCAGGATGGCCGTGGCCAGCGTGTTCCAGGTGAAGATGGGTATCCGCCACATGGTCATGCCCGGAGCGCGCATGCAGATGATGGTGGTGATGAAGTTGACCGCACCGAGGATGGTGCCGAAACCGGACAGCGCCAGGCCAAAGACCCAGAGGTCACCGCCCACGCCGGGGGTGAACGTGGTGTTGTTCAATGGGGCGTAGGCGAACCAGCCGAATGCCGCCGCGCCCTGCGGGGTGATGAAGCCCGAGACGGCGATGGTGGATCCGAAGAGAAAGAACCAGAAGGCCAGAGCGTTCAACCGTGGGAACGCGACGTCAGGGGCGCCGATCTGCAGCGGCATGATGACGTTGGCGAAGCCGGCGAACAGCGGCGTGGCAAACATCAGCAGCATCATGGTGCCGTGCATCGTGAACAGCTGGTTGTACTGCCCCTTGGTCTGCAGGATCTGCATGCCGGGTTCGAAGAGCTCGGCCCGGATCAGCAGGGCCATAACACCAGCCATCATGAAGAACACAAACGAGGCGATCAGGTACATGTACCCGATGACCTTGTGGTCGGTGGTGGTCATCCAGCTGACCACCATGGCGCCTTTGCGCCGCGGTACTACCGCGGGTGCAGCGGTTGAGGCGGTCCCTATTCGTGAATGTCCGGTGATGGCCATCTTTCACCTCACAGATACTTTTGCACGGCACGTATGGGCCCTTTGCATAAGCCCCTATTTGCAGGCTACTCACTAACGCGGTGTCCGGGAAGAGTCAGTGCAGGCCCATCGCGTTCCGGACTTCGTCCAGGATGTGGTGGACGGCGGTCTCCGCCCCCACGGCGTCCCCGCGGGCCACCGCCGCCGCAACATCCTCGTGGGCCTGTAACGCTTCGTTCCGCGGTTTGAAGGGCATCAGCCCCTGCTTGGTCCGGCTGGTGAGCACCTCGGCCACCATGCCTTCGAGCGCCGTGAACATCTCATTGCCGCAGCTTTGGAGCAGCAGGCCATGGAACTCGATGTCTGCCGCCAGGAACGCCTCGAGTTCGCCGGCTTCGCCCAGCCGCCGCAGCTCTGCAGCCAGGACAACCAGCCTGGCCCGTTCCGCGGCGCTCGCGCGGCGGGCAGCACCGGCAGCCGCAATGGGCTCGACGGCGATGCGCAGCTCCGTGAGGCTGCTGTACTGAATGTCGCGCCGGACAGAGCCCAGGCGCCAGCGCACCAGCTTGGGATCGAAGACATTCCACAGCCTGCGCTCCTGGACCACGATGCCCACCCGCCGGCGCGAATACACCAGGTTCATGGACTCCAGGACCTTCATGGTGTCCCGCGCAACCGTGCGGGAAATGCCGTACTCCTGCTGGAGGCCCTCAAGGGTCAGCCGGCTGCCCGGAGGAAGGCTCCCTTCCGCAATGGCAACGCCAACCGCCTCGAGTACGCGTTCATGCATGGCGGGGGAGGCCCCGCCGTCGTGCGCGTCATCCGCGTCCGGTAGTGTCGCCGTCGACATCTTTCCTGCCTTCCTCTGCGCCTGCGCGCCCTCCAATCGTACCGACAAAGTCCCAAAGGTATGACTTGTGACACCAAAAGATAGTATCTGTCGTCTGAAATGGTGATACCTTATCTCCCAGCGCAGTTCCCTGTGAGATGCGCCAATTAGCTTTCCACTTAGCCAACGGCGTCTTCGGAGGTAAAACATGCAGTATCCAGCCACGCACCTGGTGGTGATGGGCGTTGCCGGTTCCGGCAAGTCCACCATTGCGGCAGCTCTTTCCCAGCAGCTTGGCTGGGCCTGTGCCGAAGCGGACGAGTTCCACCCCCAGGCCAACATCGACAAGATGACCCAGGGCATTCCCCTGCAGGACGAGGACCGCTGGCCCTGGCTGCGGGAAATCCAGGGCTGGATGACCGCACATGCCGCTGCCGGGAAGAGCACCGTGCTCACGTGCTCCGCGCTCAAGCTGAGCTACCGTCAGCTGCTCTCCGAAGCACAGGGCCGGGTCCTGTTCATCCACCTCGACGGCGGCGCCGACCTGATCGGCCAGCGCATGCAGGGCCGCGAAGGCCACTTCATGCCGCCCACGCTCCTGCCCAGCCAGCTGGCCACCCTGGAACCGCTGACCGGCAACGAACTTGCCGCCGGCAGCCTACGCCTGGACATCTCCAATTCCCCGGAGGAGATCGTCACCGCCGTGCTGGCTGGCCTCACGCTTCCCGCCCAGGCGGAACTCAGCGCCTGCTGAGCCCGCCCAATTTTCCCCAATCCCCAAGTAATTCTGTTTCAAAGGAGAACCATGGTCATCGAAGGATGGACCCAGACGCTGGGCGCAGGCCCCCTGCTGCTCATCGCCGCGGCATCGATCGTCGCGCTGCTGTTCCTGATCATCAAGCTGCGGATGCACGCACTCGTGGCCCTGATCGTGATCAGCCTCGCAACCGCATTCGCCACCGGAATCCCCGCCAACCAGGTGGTTCCTGTGCTGATCAACGGCTTCGGGACCACCCTGGGCACCGTGGCGCTCCTCGTGGGGCTGGGCGCCATGCTCGGCCGCATCGTTGAGACCAGCGGCGGCGCCAAGGTGCTGGCCGACTACCTGATCGGCGTCTTCGGCGAAAAGCGTGCCCCGTTCGCCCTGGGCCTGGCCTCCCTGATCTTCGGCTTCCCCATCTTCTTCGACGCCGGCCTGGTGGTTATGCTGCCCGTCGTTTTCGCGGTGGCCCACCGCCTGGGCGGGGGAGTGCTGCGATACGGACTCCCCGCCGCCGGCGCGTTCTCCGTGATGCACATTTTCCTTCCGCCGCACCCGGGCCCGGTCTCCGCCGCTGCCTTCTTTGATGCCAACATCGGGCTGGTCCTGATCGCCGGCCTCATCACCGCCATCCCCACCTGGTACGTCACCGCCTACCTGTTCGGCCTGTGGACCGGCAAGAAGCTGGTCCTTCCGGTACCGGAAATCCTGGGCCACGCCAGTGCCGAGGCGGAAGCCCACCCGCCGCGCTTCCGCACCATCATCGGCCTGCTGCTCCTGCCGCTCGTCCTGATCTTCATCAACACCGGCCTGAACACACTTGCCTCCTCCGGAGCGCTCTCCGAAGCCGTCAAGAAAGAGCAGTGGTTCCAGGTCCTGCGCACCATCGGTGAAACCCCGGTGGCCCTGCTGATCGCCGTCCTGGTAGCCGTGTTTGTCCTGGGCACCCGCCGCGGCAAGGACGCCGGCGCCATAGAGAAGCTGCTCGAATCCTCGCTGGGCCCGGTCTGCTCCGTCATCCTCATCACCGGCGCCGGCGGCATGTTCGGCGGCGTCCTCCGTGCTTCCGGCATTGGCGCCGCACTGGCCGATGTCCTGGGCAATCTGGGCATCCCGCTCATCCTGGCCGGCTTCCTGATCGCCGCCATCCTGCGCATCGCCCAGGGTTCCGCCACCGTGGCCCTGACCACCACCGCCGGCCTCATCGCCCCGGCCGTGGCCACCGCCGGCCTGACCGGCATGCAGGTCGCTGCCCTGGTTATCGCCGTGGCAGCCGGCTCCGTGGTGGTATCCCACGTCAACGACTCCGGCTTCTGGCTGGTGGGCCGCTTCTTCGGCATGGACGTCAAGACCACCCTGCGGACCTGGACCGTTATGGAAACCCTGATCGGCGTTATGGGCTTCGCCATCGCGGCGGTCCTCTTCCTGCTAGCCGGCGTGGCAGGTTAGCGCGTCATCTCCGGCCACGGCTGACTGAAGTACGACGGCGGGGCGCCGGCAGAAATGCTGGCCGTCCCGCCGCCGTCGTACTACTGGTGCGCCGCTACTTGCGGGGTTTGGCTGCTTTCGGCGCTTTGGGCGGGAGCTCCGCGACGTATTCGAAGGCCTTCTCCACCCAGGCCTTTGCCCGCGCATCGTCACCGTCGCCTTCGGCGTTCCACATCTCCGGCAGCCCGGTGTAGCCACCCATGGGCCGCTCCGACGGGCCGAACGGGACGGTCCGCTCGGTGCTTTCGAGCACCTGCCTGTCGGCGTCGGAGAGTTTCACCCCGATCGTGGAGCCGAACAGTCCGGCGAACATGTTGCCGTTGACGAAGGCGCCCAGGTTGCCGAACATCGGCTTGACGATCACTTCGGGGTTGTCCGGCACTACGGAGCGGAAGCGCTCCTTGGCTTCGTCGGACGCTTTGGCCATCTCCATGGTGGTTCTCCCAGGGTTGAGGTGTGATTCTTTGTGCAGCTTATGCCCGCTCAGGCGCCGGGGACAGAATTGCCGTGCCGCTAGGCTTGGAGCAGTCCGCACTCACCTCCCAGGTTCCCACTCCAACCAAAGGACACCCCTTGAGCCAACGCACCATCGTGATCACCGGCGCCAGCGACGGCATCGGCGCGGCAGCCGCGCGGACTCTGACGCAGGCAGGCGACCGGGTGGTCGTCGTCGGCCGTTCCGAGGAGAAGACACGGGCCATCGCGAAGGAGCTCAACGCCGACTATTTCGTCAGCGACTTCGCCGACCTGGGCCAGGTCCGCACCCTCGCCACCCAGCTGAAGTCCGACTACCCGCGCATCGACGTCCTGGCCAACAACGCCGGCGGCATCATGGGCAAGCACCAGCTCACGGTGGACGGCAACGAGTCCACCTTCCAGATCAACCACCTGGCGCCGTTCCTGCTCACCATCGAGCTAATGAACGTCCTCACCGCCAGCAACGCCAAGGTCATCAACACCGCCAGCGCGGCCAACGGCTTCGGCAAAATGGACCTCTTCGACCTCAAATCGGAGCACAGCTACTCCACCAACCGCGCCTACGGCACGGCCAAACTCGCCAACATCCTCTTCACCAGCGAGCTGCACCGCCGCTTCGGCGAGCAGGGAATAACGACGGCGGCATTCCACCCGGGCGTGGTCCGCACCAACTTCGCGGCAGAGTCCACCAGCCCCATGCGGCACGCCTACAAGACACTGCTCAACCGCTTTATGCTCACCCCGGACCAGGGCGCCGACACCCTCCTCTGGCTCATCAACGGCACCGCCGGCACCGACTGGATCTCCGGCGCCTACTACGCCAAGCGCGCCCTGGCCAAGGCGAACGCGCAGGCGTACGACGCCGAGCTGGCACAGGGTCTGTGGGAGGCCAGCGAGGCGCTCGTCGCACGCTGAGCCGTGCTTCGGTCAGCGTGCGCGTTCGACGTTGGCGGCGCTCTCGGACTGCCCCCGCTCACTGAGCCCCGCGATCACGCCGTCGATGTCGGCGTCGGGCCGGTTCTGGCTGAGTTTCGTCTTCGCCTCGATCCTTGTGATGACCAGTTCGAGGCCCACGATGGCCCGCAGCTGGCCGGAGATGTAGCGTTCCGGTGCGTCGTCCACGCTCCACGGGTGGTCGAAGCTGGCCTCGTGGACGCCGGTGAGCCGCCTGACCTGGCTGGCGAGCCACGCCGGATCGTCGTGGACCACCAGGTTGCCGTACACATGCGCCGTGGAGTAGTTCCAGGTGGGCACAACGCGCCCGTGCTCGGCCTTCGACGCGTACCAGGACGGCGAAATGTAGGCGTCCGCGCCTTGGATGATCATGAGTGATTCTCCGATGGCGGGCTGGGACCACTGACTGTTGTTCCGCGCCACGTGGGTGTGCAGCGCGCCGTGCTCGCCCACCGAGGGGTCGTAGACGAACGGCAGCAGCGTGGCGAGCAGACCCTGCGAGGTCATGGTGACCAGGGTGGCTGCGCCGGGCCGGGTCAGTAGGTCTTGGACGGCGTCGGGGCCGGCTTCAAAATGGGCTGGTGTGTACATGGGACTAATCCTTTACGGGCTCGAGGTGTTTTGTGGCGTGGCGGTCGGCGCGCTGAGCCGGGGCAGGCTTGAGCCGGACGCGTACCCTGACCCGGACGGCGGCGCCCGCGCAGAGGATGACGGCGATGCCGCCGATGACGGTGGTCCAGGTCAGCGCTTCGCCCAGCAGGAGGCCCGCCCAGCAGATGCTCAGCACGGGCTGGATCAGCTGGATCTGGCTGACCTGGGCCATGGGACCGATGGCCAGGCCGCGGTACCAGGCGAAGAAGCCCAGGAACATGCTCACCACGCCGAGGTAGGCGAAGCTGGCCCATTGAAGGGGCGTGCCGGACGGCGGCTGCTGGGCGACGGAGACTGCCGTCAGGAACACCATCAGCGGCGACGCGAGCACCAGCGCCCAGGACACGGTCTGCCAGGCGCCGAGTTCGCGGGCCAGCAGTCCGCCCTCCGAGTAGCCGATGGCCGCAGCCACCACGGCACCGAGGAGCAGCACGTCCGCCCAGTGCAGTTGTCCGAACCCGCCGGACTGCATGGAAGCGAAGCCGATGGCCGCCAGCGCGCCCGCGCCGGTGATAAGCCAGAACGCCAGCCGGGGACGCTCGCGTCCGCGGAGGACTGCCGCCGTCGCAGTGGCGGCCGGGAGCAGTGCAATCACCACGGCGCCGTGGCTGGCCGGCGTGGTGGTGAGCGCAAAGGAGGTGAGCAGGGGAAACCCGACGACGATGCCGGCGGCCACCACTGCTAGGCGCACCCACTGCGTGCCGCGGGGGAGCCGCTGCCGGGTGAGTGCGAGCGCGAAGGCGGCGAGGGCGGCGGCTACCACTGCACGGCCGGACCCGATAAACAGCGGGGACAGGGATGCGACTGCCACCTTCGTGAACGGAACAGTGAACGAGAAAGCCGCTACTCCGAGGAGGCCCCACCAGAGTCCGACGGACTGACGGGACGGTACCACTGGCCGAATAAGCGTAGTAGCGCTACTATTGTCTCTCATGAGCAACGATAGCAGTTCCCGGATTGTGGCGCACCTGAAGAAATGGATCTCTTCGGCCGCGCCCGGTGCGAAGCTGCCGTCCACGCGCTCGCTCGTCGCCGAGTACCAGGCCAGTCCCGTCACGGTACAGAAGGCCCTGCAGACGCTCACGGCGCAGGGGCTTATCGAGAGCCGGCCCGGCGTCGGGACCTTCGTGCGCGCCGTCCGGAGCGCCCGTCCGTCCGACTACGGCTGGCAGACGGCGGCCCTCCGTTCCCCGCTGGCGTCGCCGCCCCCGGCCTCCAGCACCATGCGCAACGTGGCCAACGATGCCATCTCCTTCCACTCCGGCTACCCGGACCGCGAACTCCTGCCCGAGCGGCTGGTGCGGGCCGCCCCGCCCGGGCGGCCCGCGGCGACGCAGCCTTGTCCCGTCCGCCCGCAGCCGGCCTGCCGGAACTGCAATCGTGGTTCGCACACGAACTCGGTGCCTCGATACCGGCCGGGACCACCCCGCCGAACCCGAGTGACGTCGTCGTACTCCCTGGAAGCCAAAGCGGGCTGAGCTCAATTTTCAGCGCGCTCGCTGGCCGCGGACAGCCGCTGCTGATGGAATCGCCGTCCTACTGGGGTGCCATCCTGGCCGCCGCGCAGGCCGGCGTGCGCATAGTCCCGGTGCCCAGCGGACCGGACGGACCGGATCCGGCGGAGCTGGCGCGCGCCTTTGAGGAGTCCGGCGCGCGGCTCTTCTACGCGCAGCCCAACTATGCGAACCCCACCGGCGCGCAGTGGTCTGCTGAACGGCGTGAACAGGTCCTGGACGTGGTGCGCGCTAAGGGGGCGTTCCTTGTGGAGGACGACTGGGCGCACGACTTCGGCATCACCTCCAACCCCGTGCCCGTCGCCTCCCGCGACGACTCCGGGCACGTGGTCTACCTGCGCTCGCTGACCAAGAGCGTCTCGCCGTCGATCCGTGTCGCCGCGGTGATCGCCCGCGGTCCGGCGCGGGAGCGCATCCTGGCGGACCGGGCGGCCGAATCGATGTATGTCAGCGGGTTGCTCCAGGCGGCAGCGCTCGACGTCGTGACGCAGCCCGGGTGGCAGACGCACCTTCGCAGCCTCCGCCACCAGCTCGAGTCACGCCGCGACCTGCTGGTCACCAGCCTGCGCGAACACGCCCCGCAGGCGCACATCGAGCAGGTGCCCAAGGGCGGCCTGAACCTGTGGGCGCGGCTGCCGGACGGGACCGACCTGGAACGGCTGGCCCGCGACTGCGAGGCCGCCGGGGTGATCATCGCCGGCGGCAACGAATGGTTCCCAGCCGAACCGGCCGGCCCGTTCATCCGGCTCAATTATTCGGGGACAAATCCGGGCGCCTTTCCTGAGGGCGCCCGGATTATTGGTCAGTGCATAGAGCGGAACGGGGTTTGACGGGGGAGTGGCGGTCCCTATTCGCGCAGCAGTCCGTAGGTGCTGACGACGTTGCCCTTCGTGGTCCGGTACTGATCCTTCAGGCCCAGCCGCGTCACGGGGTCGCCGTCCTCGAACAGTTTCCGGCCGCTGCCGGCCACCACAGGGTGGGTGATCAGGGTCAGCTCATCCAGCAGCCCGGCGAACAGCAATTGGCGCACTATGGAAATGCTGCCGGTCACGGCGATTTCGCCGCCGTCGCGCTCTTTCAGGGCCGCGACGAATTCCTTCAGCGGTCCCTCGATCAGGTGCGAGTTCTGCCACTCGAGCGGCTCCGTGAGTGTCCGGGAGGCCACGAACTTCTCCACCGGGTTGATGAAGGCGGCGAAGTCATCGTCCACCGATGCTGTGGGCCAATAGCCGGCCCACTCCTGGTAGCTCACCCTGCCCAGCACCACGGTATCCACGCTTTCCATCATGCGGGTCAGGCCCTTGCCGAGGCCGTCGTCGAAGCTGTCGAACTGCCAGCGGAACGGGTCTGAGACCACGCCGTCAACGGAGTGGAACAGGCCGGACGTGACTTTGCGCATGGGGATCTCCAAGATCAGGGGCAGTTGGCATCCACGCTATTGGCTGTGCCTGCAGCAGGGAAGCCCCGGCCGGTGGTTGAGCCTCAGTCCTTCCGTGGTTGAGCCTGTCGAAACCTGGATTTCGAGGGGCGCGATCACCGGTCTCAGCCGGGCCGCCGTTAGGTTCATCACCACCGCCTGCGTGTTGCGCAAATCCACGGCCCGGCAGCCGCATACTGGTGTTCATGCGGCCTCTCGCCGCACCCCGGCCAGGCAGGAGGAAATTGCATGGAAACCCTGAAGAAAATCGTCACCAACCAGTACTTCCCCGCGGCCGCGGTGCTGACGGCCGTGGTGATGTTCTGGATCATCGCCATGTTCGGCGGACTCTCGCTGCTGAACAACAACCAGCCGCCCATGGCCACCCTGACGTGGATGCTGTTCGTCTATGCTGCGGCTGTCCTGACGCCGCTGGCAGGCATTCTGGCCGGTGTGGACCTGGTCCGCCGCTGGCGCCGCAACCATATGAACGCGTTGGTTGAGATGGAACAGGACGGAACCGCCGGGTACGAGGCCGTGCAGGACGTTGTGGTTCAGGACGAAGCACTGCAGGACCAGGCACTGGCAGACGGCCAGGTTCAGGAGCCCGCACTGCAGGCTGAGGCGCCGGCCCCGGCGCAGCCCGCCGAGCCGGAAGCCCCAAAACAGTCCGCCCCGAAACAGCCAGCACAGCACCGCCCGGTAACCCAGCAGCATCCGGTCAACCACCATCCGGTGCAGCAGCAGTCTGCCAAACAGCAGCCTGCCAAGCCGCTGACCGCCAAGAACCAGCCGGCCCAGACGAAGCAGCGCAAAAAAGCCGCGTAGCCGCTGCTACAGCGCCAGCTTCACCCGGTTCCGGCCGGCGGCCTTGGCCGCATAAAGCGCGGCGTCGGCCTCGCCCAGGAGGGTGTCGGCGTCGGCCCTGTGTTCGGCGGTGAACGCCGAAATCCCGGCGCTCAGCGTCAGCTGCCCCAGCGGATCCCCGGAGTGGACAATCTCCAGCTCGCGCACGGTGTCCAGCGCCCGCTCCATAAAGGCCTTGGCGTTCAGTTGTGACTGGTTCGGCAGCACCAGCAGGAACTCCTCGCCGCCGTACCGGTACACGCCGTCGCTCTTCCGCGCCGCCCCCACCAGCGCCCCCGCCACGGCCCGCAGCGCGAGATCGCCCGCTTGGTGCCCGTAGATGTCGTTGTAGCTCTTGAAGTTGTCCACATCGCACATGGCCACGCTGTATCCCTCCGTGTACCGCTGGCTGCGCGCATGCAGCTGTTCGAGGTCCTCGGAGAGCTTGAGCCGGTTGTGCAGGCCAGTGAGCGGATCGGTCCGCGCCTGCTGCGAGAGCACCTTCCGGTAATGGGCCAGATCCGCGTGCAGCGTGGTCACCCGCAGCGCCACGAGCAGACGTGCTTGCAGGACAAACGGGTCCAGCGGTTTGGTGACGTAGTCGTCCGCGCCGGCTTCGAGTCCGGCGAGTACATCGTCTCGCGACCCCTGCGATGTCAGCAGCACGATGTACGTGTACAGGTCCGCTTCGCGCCCCCGGATGGCCCGGCACAGCGCCAGCCCGTCCATCCCGGGCATCATCCAGTCCGTGACCACAACATCGGGCTGGTGTTCCAGGTACAGGGCCCACGCCTCGTCACCGTCCGCCGCCGTCAGGCAGTCATGCCCGGAGCGTTCGACGGCGGCGCGGGCCACCAGGAGCGAGCCCGGATCGTCATCCGCCACTAGGACTTTCACTGTGCCACCTCCAGCGCTAGATCAAGTTCAAAGTTGACGCGCACAAGCTCAGCTTCCAGCCGGCTGACCAGCTGCGGGCCGCCGTCGAGCATTCCGCCGCGGCCCATGTCCTCCAGCTCGCCGCACAGGCTGGCGACGGCGGTGGCCCCGATGTTGGCCGCCGCACCCTTCAGGGCGTGCGCGGCCAGCGCCAAAGCCGGCCCGCCGCCGTCGGTCACGGCTTCGCGCAGCGCGGCGAGCCGTGCGGGAACGTCCTTCCGGAACGCCTCCGTCGTTGCGGGCAGCAAGCCCAGGCCATCCTCCGGGCCGAGGTCGCGCAACATGGCCAGCCGGTCCGCATCCAGCGCCGGAGCATTTCCACCGGTGACGGCCAGCAGCTGGGGAGCGTCGTGCAACTGAGGTACCAGATGCGGTTCCTCCTCGGGGACCCAGCGGGCAAGTGCCGCTTCAAGCTCGACGGCGTCCACCGGCTTGGCGAGGTAGTCGTCCATGCCGGCGGCGAGGCAGCGTTCCCGGTCCCCATCCAGGGCGCCGGCAGTCATCGCGATGATGGGAAGATGGCCGGCCCCGCCATCGCGCCGCCGGATGACGCGCGTGGCCTCGAACCCGTCCATCACCGGCATGTGGCAGTCCATCAGGACGGCGGCGTACCGGGTCCCGGCGGTGGCGGCCACGGCCTCGGCACCATCGGCCACCACGTCGACCGCGTACCCGAACTTGGTCACCGTGGCGCGGGCCACCAGCTGGTTCACCTCGTTGTCCTCCACCACCAGGATGCGGCCCCGTGACGGCCCCCGAAGGGACGACTCAGCGGACGACTCAGCGGACGAATCGGCGGACGACGCAGCGTCGGAAGGCCGGCCGGGCGCGGAGGGCGCCGGGGCATGGTGTTCACTCGTGGACATCAGCCGGACCAGGCGGTTGTAGAACTCGGAACTGCGGACCGGCTTCATGAGCCATTCGCGGACCCCGGCGTCGGCGATCTCGGCCGCGTTGACCTGCATGGAGGAGGTGAGCAATATCAGTTCGATGTCCGCGAGGACGGCGTCGGCCTTGAGTTCGCGGGCCAGCTCCAGGCCATCGGTATCAGGCATGCAGAGGTCCAGTACGGCGAGGTGGAAAGGCACCCCGTCCGCTGCGGCTTGGTGGGCGCGGGCCAATGCGGCTCGGGCATCCGGCACCGCCTCCGGCTGCAGTTTCCAGCCGCGCAGCTGGGACTCCAGGACGAGGCGGTTGGTGGCGTTGTCGTCCACCACCAGGACGCGCAGGCCGGTGAGGAAACCGGCGGCCGGCACGGGATCAGTGGACGGTGGAGCCACCGGCAGCGGAATCCGGAACCAGAACGTGCTGCCCTCCTCGGGCACGCTGTCCAGCCCGATCTCGCCGCCCATGGCTTCGGTGAGCCGGCTGCAGATGGCCAGGCCCAAGCCGGTGCCGCCGTAGCGCCGGGTGGTGGAGGCGTCCGCCTGGGAGAAGGACTCGAACAGCCGTGCATGGTGGGTGGGATCAATGCCGATGCCGGTATCACGGACCTCGAAGTAGACCGTCGCTGTTGCGCCGGGCTCGGCGTCAGGCGTCTCCACTTTCACCCGGATGGACACCTCACCGGCCGCCGTGAACTTCACGGCGTTGGACGCGAGATTGAGCAGCACCTGGCGGATCCGGCCCGCATCGCCCTGCAGCCTGGCAGGAACGTCCGGTTCGCAGTAGGCGATGAGCTCCAGGTTCTTGGCCTGCGCGGGCTCGGTCAGCAGGCCCGCCACTTCCTCCACGAGCGTGCGAGGGTCGAAGGGCCGGACGTCCAGGTCCACCTTGCCGGCTTCCAGCTTGGAGAAATCCAGGATGTCGTTGATGAGGGCCAGCAGCGCTTCGCCGGCACCCTTGACGCCGTGCGCATACTGCTTCTGCGTCTCGTCCAGCGGGGTCTCAAGCAGCAACGCGGTCAGCCCCACCACGCCGTTCATGGGGGTGCGGATCTCGTGGCTCATGGTGGCCAGGAACTCGGACTTGAGCCGACTGGATTCCAAGGCAGCCTCCCGCGCGGCCTGCAGCTCCCGTTCGGCGGCCCGGCGCAGGGTGATGTCCCTGGCGATGGTGCCCAACCCGCTGAGTCGGCCGGTATCGTCCCGGATAGGGGAGACGGTCATCGACACGGGAATGACGGCGCCGTCCTTCGTCAGGTGCTCCATCTCGAAGCTCATCGCTTTGCCGCTGGCGCGGATCTGCTCGAATACGATGGCGGCACCGGCGATACCGCCCGGCAGCAGCAGGAACCGCGCGTCGCGGCCGATCGTCTCCTCTGCCGAGTAGCCGTACTGCCGCTCGGCGCCCGGGTTCCAGCTGGTGACGATGCCTCCGGGCGTCGTGCTCAGGATGGCGTCCGTTGAGGAGTTCACGATCGCGCCCAGGCCCTCCAGCTCAGCCGTCCGGGCAGCTACTTCCTGCTCCAGCCCGGTGGTCAGCTTGAGGTTCTCGATGATGATCAGCACCTGGCGGAACAGGATGAGCGCCACGGTGACCCCTGCCACCACCAAAATGAAGGCATTCAGTTCGTCTACATGCGGGGCCGCGATCACCAGCACAGCCACCAGGATGGGTGCGTAGGGGAGTAGCTCCTGGGCCAGCGCAAACGCCCGGCGGTCCGGCCTCGGGTTTTCCGCGTAGGGGAGCAGCGGTGCCAGCGCAATCAGGAGGAAGGGGATGATCCAGCCCAAGACGAGCGGTGAACCTGTGAACCCCGTGACGCCGTCGTCCGTCAACCGCACATAGATGCTGTCCGTGATGGTCAGGACCAGCAGGCCGCCACCGAAGCACAGCCACGGCAGCCGTTCGCCGGGCTGGCGGCGCATCGCCAGGACCAGCACCAGCGACGTGATGATCACATCTACCACCGGGAAGGCCATGGTGGTGAGCCGGGTCAGGAGGTCGCCTGTAGAACTGATGGCCGGGCCCAACACCACGTACCAGCTGATCGCCACGACAGAGCCGGCAATGACCGCCGCGTCCAGCACTGACCGGAGCAGTTCCACCCGCGTATTGCCGCCGGGCCGCTTAAAGCTGAACAGCGCGGCGGCCGCCGGCACCGAGTACCCCACGAAAGCGACATCTGCCGGGGACGGGAAGGGGTAGACGTGGTCGTTTGTGAGCCCGTAGTACGTCCACAGGGCCATGCCGGCGGCCCAGAAATAGGTCGCGGCCGACATCAGGGTCCAGGCCCGGGCGTTCACCCCTCCGAATCGCGCGGCCCGGGCGCAGCTGAAACCGGCCAGCAGGGCGGCCACCGTAGTGGCGGAATCGCCCGCCACCATGGCCGCCGGAGTGCCGGTGTTGGCAGCAAAAAAAGCTCCGAGCACGCCCAGCACCACGGCACCAAGCGCGATCAGCCAACCCAGCCCGGCCGTGCTCCTGCTGACGGCGGGACGTTTCTCCAGAAGACCGGTCTGAGACACGCGGATCCCTCCCCATAGGTGCGCCCGTCACCCGTAAAGCTTGAGACCCGGGCCCGCCCGAGACCTGGACGGAGACGCATCCTTATGATATCCCTCACAACTCAAGAAGGACCGTACTTCGCGTCCACATGAACTACCTGCCGGCCCGCGCGCTGCAGCAGGCTTGCCGCCACCCCGGAGCGGTATCCGGTGGCGCAGTGCACCCAGACTGTGCCCGCCGGAACCTCGGCCATCCGCGTCAGCAGCTCATGCAGCGGGATGTTCACCGCCCCGGCGAGGTGGCCGGCGTCGTACTCATCTATCCGGCGGACGTCGAGCACCACGTCCCCGGCACTGCGCCGGTGCAGCAGATCCTCCCAGCCCACCCGCGGATAATGCACGACGGCGGTGCCCGGCGCGAGTGCCGACGGGTCCATTCCGAGGGCGGCATCGGGGGAGTCGATGCCGATGCGGGACAGGTCCCGGATGGCCTTTTCGACGTCCTCCTCTGACCCCACCAGCGTCAGCTTTTGGTTCCACGGCAGGACCCAGCCCAGGTACGCGGTGAAACTGGAACCGCGGCCGTACTCGAAACTCACCGATCCCTGCAGGTGCCTGCTGGCAAAGGCTACCCGGTGGCGCAGGTCCACCACCCATTCGCCGTCCGCGAGCCGGCGGCTGAGCTCCTCCGGATCCACGGATTCCGGCACGGTGAGGTCCGCGGGCCCCGGGCCCTGCCGATTCGCCGGGGCCATGTGCGCGTAGTAGGACGGGTAGGCGGTCAGGTTGTTGATGAGCTCCCGCACAAAGTGGTCCTCATCCGGATCCGTAAAGGCGTGGTTGGTGCCCTGCTGTTCGGCAATGGTGGACCTGTAAACGCCCGACGCCGGCCCGGACGAGCAGAACGAACCGAACCCGTGCGTGGGGTAGAGGGCAGCGTCCGGCCTGGCCTCGGCAGCCAGACGGCGGACCGAGGAGTACTGGGCATGGGTGAGCTTTTCGGTGTCCTCGCCGCTGACCAAATCAGTCCGGCCCACTGACCCGTAGAGCAGGCTGCCGCCGGAGAACACTGACTGGTCCTCGCCGTCGCTGACCACGTAGCTGAGGTGGTGGTGGGTGTGGCCCGGCGTGGCCACGGCTTTCACGGTGAGCCGGCCCACCTGGACCGTGCCGCCGTCGGCTATTGGCTGGTGCTCAAACCCGGCGCCGTCGTTGGCGCTCACCAGGTACACGGCACCGTGGGCGCGGGCGAGGATGAGGCCGCCGGTGAGGTAGTCGTTGTGCAGGTGCGTTTCGGCAACGTGGGTGATCCGGACGTTGGCTTCCGCCGCGGCGGCCTCCACCCGGTCCGTGTCCCGCTGCGGATCGATGACCAGCGCCACCTCGCCGTCGTGGACCAGGTAGCTGCGGTCCCCGAGCGGCCGCGTTTCGATGACAACGACGTCCATAGGTTCATTCTCCTCGCATCGCGTGATCTTGGCGCGGGTCAGGCGGTTGTTGGCCGCCTGGCCACCAGCGCTGCCAGGGCGTCTCCGCCTGCCGGCCGGCCAGCTCCTGCCGGTGCCCGGTCTCCGGCAGCGAGAATAGGTAGCCCTGCAGCGAATCGCAATCCAGCGCGGTCAGGTAGTCTGCCTGCGCGGCCGTTTACGTCGTGGCTTTCTGCCCCCGGGTTCTCCACGACCTCCGTGAGCCTGGCCATGAAAGCCTCCGGATTGGCAACCTGGGAGATGATCAGCCGCATGATGGGGACTTCTGTGTCACCGTCCAGGAGCTCCGGCGGGATGCTCCACATCTTCAGGAACTGGTCATTGAACCCGGCAACACTGCCGTCCGAGCTGATCACCAGGATGCCGTCCGCGGTGGATTCGAGGGTGGCCGTCAGCAGTGACATGGCCTCGCGAAGGTCAGCGTCCGCTCCCTTCCGGTGCTCCGTGCTCCGGACAGAAACCAGCAGCAGCTGCGATCCGCCGTCGTCGAGCAGTGAACCTGCTACCTCGGCTGCGAACTCTGTGCCGTCCCGGTGCAGTCCGTAGACTTCCCGCGGCGGCACTTGTTCATCGGCCCGCACCTGCAAGTGCTGGCGAAGCAGCCGCATTTCATTCCGGAACCCCTCCGACAGGAGAAGCCGGTGGTCGCTTCCGATCAGCTCATCGTGCGTGTAACCGAACAGCCTGCTGCTCGCCGCGTTGGCCATTTTGATTGTGCCGTCCGAGTTGACCGCCAGAAGCGCATCCGGGCTCGCATCCAGAAGCGCGCCGAAATTCGATGCCCTCAAAGCCTTGTCCTGCCGCCTGGACGCCCCCATGCGCTACCGCCCCCACGCACATCATAAAGTGCAGGTTGTGATCGCGGTACGAAAATGCGTGACTTTTGAGCGGCCCTTGGGAAGGGGGCCTGGAAATTCGCGCTTCTGCTGGTCCGCGGCGGTGGAAACGGGCTAAGAGTTACGCCTTCCTGTCAGGCTGGCCCCGGCAACCACACTGACAGCGGCATTGGTGCCCAGCCCGCGGACCACCCAGCCCTCCGCCTGCCAGGCAGCGGCGTCGAGCACGTTCCTGGCGTCCAGGATCACCCGCCGCCGCACCAAAGCGCCCGCAGCGGCAGGGCTCAGGCGCCGGTACTCGTCCCACTCAGTGAGGAGGAGCACCAGCTCCGCACCCTCCAAAGCCCGCGATGCAGAGGCTTCGAACCGCAGTTGCGGATACCGCAGCCAAGCGTGGTTCACGGCTTTCGGATCAGTCACCGTCACGTGCGCGCCGGCGGCTGCCAGCCTGGCCGCGACGTCCAGGGCAGGGGAGTCGCGGATGTCATCGGTCTCGGGTTTGAAGGAGGCTCCGAGGATGGTGATGGCGCGTCCAGCGAGCCCGCCGCCGCACAGTTCCGCGGCAAAGGACACAGTCCGGGTCCGCTGGCGGATGTTGATGGCATCCACCACACCCATCCAGTCGGTGACCGGGTCAACCCCCAGGGCGGCTGCCTGCGTGCGGAGGCTGCGGATGTCCTTGGGCAGGCACCCGCCGCCGAAGCCCAGCCCGGCATGCATGTAGCGGCTGCCGATCCTCGGGTCCATGCCCATGGCCTCGCTGAGTTCGGCCACGTCCGCGCCGGACGCGTCGCACAGTTCTGAGATGGCGTTGATGAAGCTGACCTTGGTGGCCAGGAATGCGTTGGCGGCCGACTTGATCAGCTCCGCCGTGGCAAAGTTGCACACCAGGCGCGGGAT
Source organism: Pseudarthrobacter sp. Y6 (assembly GCF_050156205.1). Taxonomy (NCBI): domain Bacteria; kingdom Bacillati; phylum Actinomycetota; class Actinomycetes; order Micrococcales; family Micrococcaceae; genus Pseudarthrobacter; species Pseudarthrobacter sp. Y6. The sequence goes on from NZ_CP189574.1 coordinate 1,279,358, forward strand.
TCCGGCGTTCAGCAGCGGCTCAAAAACGGCATCCAACGCCGCCGTCACCGCGCGCGGCGCCCCGGTCTTGGGGTTGAAGGCCGCGGCGCGTCCGCCCGCCACACCGTAGACCAGCCGGTCCGGCACCAGCGAGTCCTTCACCGCGGTGCCCTGGCGCAGGAACTCCGGGTTCCAACCCAGCTGCACGTCCGGCCGCCCCGCAAGGACGCCCTGGAGCATGTCAACCGTGCCCACGGGCACCGTTGATTTACCGACGACGACGGCGCCCCTCGCCAGGTGCGGGAGCAGCGCCTCGGTGGCGGCGACGAGGAAGGTGAGGTCGGCGCCGTCGGACGTCTTGGACTGCGGCGTCCCGACGCACAGGAAATGGACCTGGGCGCCGGCGGCAGCGGCGACGTCGGTGGAGAACCTGAGGCGGCCGGTGCTGCGTCCGTCGCGGAGCAGTTCGTCCAGGCCGGGTTCGAAGAAGGGGGCCAGGCCGCGGCCCAGCTGGTCCACCTTCGCGGCGTCCACATCGATGCCCACCACAGTGTGGCCCATGGACGCGAGCGTGGCGGCGTGCACCGCTCCGAGGTAGCCGCAGCCGATCACCGAGATTTTCACAGGAACGCTCCGCTCTTGGTTTGGCTCCCCACCCGCGCCCTAACCTCGCAAGCTCGGCCAGGGAACCCGGCGGGCGGGGGCCCAGGCTCAACCACCGGTAGGACAGGTTCAACCACCGGTTCGCCGGTGATTACTGATCGGTAGTGACGCACCAGTTCGGCGCTGAGCACAGGCCACGTCCGGTCCTGGACCGAGGCGTGCGCTGCCGCTGCGAACGCGCGGCGCTTGGCGTCGTCGCCCATCAGGTCCATCACCCGGGCCCGGAAACCGGCCAGGTCGCCGGGCTGGTACAGCCAGCCCGTGCGGGAGTTTTCCACCAGGTCCAAGGGCCCGCCGCGGCCGGTGGCCACCACCGGTACCCCCGATGCCATGGCTTCCTGAATGGTCTGGCAGAACGTCTCGAACTCGCCGGGATGGACAAAAAGGTCGAAGGACGCCACCGCCTTCGCCAGCGCCTCCCCGCCGAGGAACCCGGTGAACACGGCGTCCGGGAGGGCTTCCTGCAGGGCGGACTTTTGGGGTCCGTCGCCCACAATCACCAGCCGGGTGTTCGGGACGTTGGCGAGCGCGGCCAGGTCCTCCACCTGCTTTTCGATGGCCAGCCGGCCGACGTAGCCGATGATCCGCTCACCGCCAGGGGCAACGGTCGCCCGCCACCCGGCGTCGCGCTTTTCCGGCGAAAACCGCGCGGTATCCACACCGCGCCGCCACATTCCCACGCGCGGAATCCCGCGGCCGCGCAACTGGTTCAGCGCGAAGGTGGACGGCACCAGGGTTCGGGTGGCCAGCAGGTGGATGTTTTCCACACGATTCCACGCCCAGTTCTCCAGGAACGGCACGCCGTAGCGTGCGGCGTAGCTGGGAACCTCGGTCTGGTAGATGGCTATGGTGGGGATCCGCAACTGATGCGCGGCCTGTACGGCCCGCCAGCCCAGGACAAAGGGCGACGCCAGGTGGACAACGTCGGGTGCGTAGTCGGCAAGGATTCGCTTGACCCGGTACACACCGCCCATCGCCACTCGCACGTTGGTGTAGCCGGCCAGCGGAACAGCAGGAAGCCGGTGCACCGTCGCGCCGTGAACCACCTCGGCAGGTCCCGCGAACTCGGCGACGGTGTGGGTGGACGGGGCGATGACCAGGACGTCGTGGCCCTGGTCCTCCAGGTGTTCAAGCACCCTCAGGATGGAGTGGGTCACCCCGTTCATCAGCGGCAGGAATGACTCGGCAACAATTGCGATCCTCACCCCTCCACGGTGGGCGCGGCGCCTGTCGGGGCGGGGTCACCCGGGTTGAGGGGAGGGAAAGGTTGGGTTAACAGATCAGCGCTTGGGGTCAGCCGACCTCGCCGTGCCGCAGCACGTTCGGGAGTTCGTCCACATAGACCGTTTGTGGCGGCTCGAAATAGATGACCAGCACTTCGTCACCGACTGCGAAGACGCTCGTCTTGTCGTAGGGGTGGGCATGGAAAGCGTTGGTGCCACCAAGGTAGGGCAGCATGACCTCGCCGAGGGTTCCGGGCCCGATGCGCCCGGTCACGCGGCCGATCTTGCCGGTAAGGCTCCGGTCAACGTCTTTATGCATCCGGGGCTTTCGGGGGGCGCTTGCCTTCCCGGCTGTTCTTCAGTGCCGAGGACAGGGCAGGAAGGTAGTCGCCCACCTGGGCCAGGATTCCGCCCAGCATCTTGTTGACGCCTTCGCCGCCGTTCAGCACGGTCATCTGGCCCACGTGGGAGAAGGGCTCGGCCGCTGCGGCAATGATGGCCGGCATGTTTTCGGCCAACTGCTGCGAAATGACGGCGTCCTGGTTGGTCCCGAGCGCTTCGGCCCGTGCCTTGATGCCGTCGGCCTCGGCCAGCGCCTTGGCCTTGATGGCGGATGCCGCGGCATCACCGCGGGCCCTGGTGGCTGCGGCTTCGGCCTCGCCGGTGACCTTCGTGGCTCCGGCCGCGGCTGCAGCGGCGGTGGCGTTCGCCCTGGCCTGCAGCTCCGTCCGCCTGGCGTTGGCCTGGGCTTCGAGTTCCGTGCGGCGCGCCAGTGCCTCGGCGGCACTGATGTCCGCCGCCTTCTGGCCCTCCGCGTCGGTGCGCTTGGCGTAGGCCTTGGCATCGGCGGGCTTCCGGACAGTGGTCTGGAGCTTCTGCTCCTCCCGGTCCGCCTCAAGCTTGGCCACTTCCGTTTCCTGGACCACGACATGCTGCCGCGCAGTCGCATCAGCCAGCGGCCCCGCCTGGGCGGCCTCGGCTTTGGCCCGCTCGGCGTTCGCCTGCGCCACCGACTGCCGGATGGCCGAAACGCTCTGTGCGTCCGCGATCATTGCAGCCGCCTCCGCCTCCTTCTCGGCCGCCTCACGGTTCCGCGTGGCCTCCGCGATCCGGGCCTCCATCTTGACCTGGGCGATGTGGGGCTTGGCGATGTTCTGGATGTACCCCGTGGGGTCCTGCAGGTCCTTGATCTGCAGCGAATCCACCACCAGCCCCAGCTTCTCCATTTCCACTCCGCTGGCGCTTCGGACCTGGGACCCCAGCTTGTCCCGTTCGCGGATGATCTCTTCCATGGTCATGCTTCCGATGATGGACCGCAGGTGGCCCTCAAAGACGTTGTACACCTGGCTTTCCATTTTCGGCTGCTGGCCCAGGAAACGCCTGGCCGCATTTGCGATAAACGGCGGGGCGTCACCGATTTTGTAAATTACCACGCCTTCCACAATTACCTGGATGCCCTGCGAGGTTACGCAGGAAACCTTCAGCTCCGTTTCATTCAGCGTCAGGGAAAGCGTGCGGACGGTCTGCAGGCCCGGAAATACCAGGGCGCCCTTTCCGGTGACAATCTTGAAGTCCATTCCGGCCCGGGTTTCCAGGGTTCCGCGGGTCAGGCCGGAGATGATCAGGGCCTCATTGGGCTCCGCCACTTTCCACATCAGTTTGATGGCCCCCCAAACAAAGCCGACCACCAGTATTGCCCCGATAATCGCGGCAAGAAGCGGGAAGAATGCTGACAGATCCGGCATGACGAGGTCCTTTCGCGTGCGGAACAGGCCTCCCAGGAAAGCCCCAATACTGGCAGCTGCTCAGGTCCTGCCGGTATTGCGTGTCTCCAATTCCGGCCAGCTGGCCAGCTGTTGTAGACAGTCTGGTTGGCGGCCGCCCAAGAGTCCAGAGCGCGGGCTGTTTCGATCACCGGTTTCTATTTGCCGAGGATCTCGCGGGCCACCCGCTGGGCCTCGATCTCCTCAGGGGCAACGGTGGTTCCGCGGAGGAAGCCGGCGGTGGCCATGATTTGCCGCAGCTCGGCTTCCGTGCGCGGCGGGTTCACCCCGTGGTGTGCCATGGCATGGCAGTTGGCGCAGAGCGGAACCAGGTCCGTGAGCTGGTCCAGTACGTAGCCGTTGCCAAGCTGCGCCGCGGGCACTACGTGGTGGATGTGGATGAAGTCGGCGCCGACCTCGCCATAGGCCAGCTCGAAGGAGAACCCGCAGGCCGCGCAGTTGGTGCCGCGGTGCGCGATGCAGGCCCGCCGCGCCACGGGGTCGTGCTCGTAGCGGTTGGCGGTGGCGCGGACGACGGCGCTCGCCGGGTAGGTGCCGGGCACCGGTTGTGTTGGGTCAGCTCCTTGCGCAGGCCCGTGAGTGGCCCAGAGTGCGCGGATCGGGGCTTCGTCGCCGGGTCCGAGTTCCACACCCGCGATGTCGTCCCCGTCCCACGCGACGCCGGGCACCGCCTCGCGAAGGACCGTGGCGGGCACGTGATCGCCCAGGGGAAGGAGTGCATCGAACGCCACCTGCCCGATGAATTCAGCGTGGTCCGGAGCGGTCGCGGGTTCCGGCTGCGCTGGTTCTTCGGGCTGCTCCTCCTGTTCCGAAAGAACCACACCATGGCCGATCAGGCCGGGACCTTGCGCCCCCAGCACGAGCAGCCACACATCAGTGCCTGCGGCAACGCCCACCCCCACGCCCCACGGCTCAAGTCGCAGGCCGGTCGCAGCGACCTGCTCAACAACAGCCGCGTAGTTCCAGCGGTTCCAGCGGGCCGGGTCCCAGCCCAGGATGATGGCGTTCATGGGCTCATTGTTGCAGGCTCAGTTTCGACAGGGTGTGGGTTGAGGGCAGGCAGCCCGCCGCCGGCACACGAAAAGCCGGTGCAGCTGTTCGCGAAACGCGGCAACTGCACCGGCCAGTAGGACGAATATTCAGAACTTATGGATCATTTCTCATTCGCGGCTCCTATTTCCCGGCTTGTCACTTCCGGGTTATTTCCTGTCGCTGGCCATGTTGCGGGACAACAGCCAGCCACCAGCTATCATCACAATGCCCAGCACCAAGTGGGTCCAGTTGTCCATCATGTTCAGCGACAGGAAATTGGCCGCCGAATCAACTCCGACACTGAGCCCAAAAATGCTGAGGACGATGTACAGCGCACCGGCGCCCAAAAGGAAATTACGCGCGCCGTGTTCGGTCCGGGACATTGCCCAGCCCGTTGCGCCGATGGCCAGCTGCACAATATTCAGCAGCATGGAAACCTGGAACACACCAAGGAACATGGCGTTGGAATCAGGCCCAAGGAACATCAATTCGCTGTACTGAGTGGTGACGCCGGGGATAAAGCCCAGGACACCCACCAACAACAAGACAATACCTGCTCCCATGCCGGCGTTCTGGACGTCTGCGCGCCCGAAATGAACGCCGTGTGCATGTGGGGATGCGGTAGTCATTTTTCTGCCTCCAACCACTGATTGCGGACATTCCAATTTTACGGCGGACCTGTGAAAAAAGCGCCGAATCAAGCCCGGATGGGGACTTCTGCCCAGCGACAGAACGGGCCTTCTGCTGGACTGGGACCCTTATGCCATCCTTGCCAATCCTCGCCCGTACCGTGCTTGTGGCCGCCCTTGTGCTCCTCGCCACCGCCTGCAGCGTCACGGTCCCGGAGGGCCGGGCACCGGCCGTCGGTGCGCTGCTGGTGAGCGACCCGGACGAGGCGCCCGGACACTGAACGCCCGACGACGGCGCCCTCACCGGCGGCGGCCGTCCCGCCGTCGTCGTCCGCTGCTTCGCCGGGAACTTCGCCTGGAACTTCGGCGGGCAGTACGGCCTGTGCGGGGACGGCGTCTCGCCGATGGAAGCGGAGACGGTGGCCGGGCCCACGTTCCCCGGACCGTGGATCGAGGACGGGCAGGCCGTGCGGATCGGCAACATGGTTTGCTCGCGGGAGCCGCGCCGGATGATCTGCGCCCACCTCGGCACGGGTCACGGGTTCCTGATCAGCGTGGAGGACTACGAACTCTGGTGAGGCACGTCTCGCGGGGTATTTGAGCCTGTCGAAGCCCGGCCTGAAGGCCCGGCCGTGACACCATGGGACACGATGAAACTGCGCGCTGATCAGACCGGAGACCATGGCCTTCCCATGCCCTTATGGCTGCAGGGAGCCCTCGAAACGGCCCAGGCAGCCATCATCTCCGCGCTCCTGGCGGTGGTGCCCATTGTGGCCGTGTGGGCCACCGCGGGTTTCCAGAACACCGCCTTTGATGCCCTGGCCCGCCTCGCTGGCCAGGCCTGGCTTGTGATTCACGGCGTGCCGCTGGAGCTCGCCGTGGTGTCCGGCGAGGCCGGCGCTGCCGGCAGTCCGGGCTCCGGCCTGCTGACCCTGGTGCCTCTCGGCCTGACCCTGATCCCGTTCCTGCTCGCCTGGCGCGCGGGACGGCGTCTGGCCCGGGCCTCCTATACGGACCAGCTGTGGCAGGCGCTGCTTGGGTCGTGGGTGGTCTACTCGGCGTTCGGCGCGGCCACCGGCTTTGTGTGCCGAACGGCCGACGTCGTCATTAACATCTGGTTCGCAATGCTGATCCCGCTCATCCCGTTTGCCCTCGGCATGGTGATCGGCGCCCGCCGCGAGGCAGGCTCGTGGAGCCGGCTGATAGGCGTCGACGCGGTCGACTGGATCTCGCGCACCAGCCAGCATTCCCGCTGGGCCGGCTCCTATTTGGGCTCCGCGGCGAAGGCGAGCTGTGTGGCACTTATGGCGGCGTTTGCGCTCGCCGGTGTGCTCCTGGCGGTGGACCTCTTTATCCACTGGAACCTGGTGATTGCTGTCTATGAAGCGCTCGACGCCGGCGCAATAGGCGGGGCCGCCCTCACCATCGCGCAGCTTGGGTACCTCCCCAACCTCGTGGTTTTTGCGCTGGCTTGGGTCTCGGGTTCGGGCTTCGCCCTGGGCGTGGGCTCGCAGGTGGGTCCGCTGGGCACCGCGACCGGGCCGCTGCCGTCCATCCCGGTCTTCGCCGCGATCCCGTCAGGTCCGCTGGACTACGGGTTCGTGGCCCTAGCGGTACCGGTTCTGGCGGGTGTCCTGGCCGGCTGGTGGTTCCTGCGCGAAGGCGAAAACCACTTCGACGAGTGGCTCTCCATCAAGCTGCACGCGCCCTGGTTCACAGCCACGGTGTCCACGCTTGCCCTCGGCGCGCTGGTCGGAGTTGTGTCCGGTCTGCTGGCCGCCGGACTGGCCTGGCTGGCCCGCGGTTCTGCAGGACTCGGCCGACTCACCGCGATCGGACCGGACCCTTTGTGGATGGGACTCTGGCTCGCCGCGGAGGTGGGGATCGGCGTCGTGATCGGTTACGCAGCCGGTCCCTGGCTGGAACGCCAGCAACACGTGGAGGAGGAAGCGGAACTGATCCGCTAGTCTTTCGTGGCTGCTGGTGTGGCTGCTACGGGAGCCCCGGCAGCGAGCCTTCCAGCTGGACCCGGCAGTTGGAGAGCGCCTGGTCCGTGATGGCCTGCCGTGAGCAAGTCTGGAAGTCTTGGAGCTGGCGGAAAAACAGTGCCGTCGCCAGGATGACCAGCAGCATGATCAGCGACACCACGAGTCCCGAGATGGTGCCGAACAGGACCAGCTTTGACTCCTTGAGCCTGGCCGACCGGACCAGCAGGAGGATACCCAGCACAAAGCTCGCAGCGGTCAGGATGCCGGTGAGCCAGAGGTAGCTGACGTCGAGCTGGTAGACGAAGAAGGCGCCCAGCACGGTGACAATGAAGATCCGGAACAGGGTGCGGGTTTTGGTGAGCGAGCCTTTGGCGGCCTCGCTGAGCGGCTCTTTGGTCCGCTGTTGGCCAGCGGGATCCGGGTTGTTGTTCATGTTTTCCAGCCTACGCGAGCGTGCCCATAAGCTAGACCCATGCGCATCGTAGTCCTCGTTTCCGGTACCGGGTCCAATCTCCAGGCAGTCATCGACGCCGTTACGTCAGGGGAGCTGGACGTCGAAATCGCCGCGGTGGGTGCCGACCGGGAAGGGACCTACGGCGTCGAACGCTCCTCAGAAGCCGGGCTGGAGACGTTTGTGGTCAACTTCAACTCGTTCCCCACACGTGACGAATGGGACGCCGCACTGACCGCCCGCGTCGCTTCCTACGCCCCGGACGTGGTGGTCTCCTCAGGCTTTATGCGCATCGTCAGCGCCGACTTTATCGAGGCCTTCAACGGCAAATACCTCAACACCCACCCGGCCCTGCTGCCTGCTTTCCCCGGCGCCCACGGCGTCCGCGATGCCATGGCGTACGGCGTGAAGGTCACCGGCTGCACGGTGCACTGGGCCGACGCCGGGGTGGACTCCGGGCCCATCATCGCCCAGGAAGCCGTGGCGATTGAACCGGGGGAGACCGAGGAAACCCTGCACGAACGCATCAAGGTCGTGGAGCGCCGCATCCTGGTCAACACCCTGGCCGCCCTCGCCGCCGCCCAGAAGCCCGCCTGATTCCCTCGATGCTCTATCACTTGTTGTCGTTCTGAGGGCTCAGAACGACCGTAACTGATAGAGCATTCAGGAGGGGCTACTCGAGGCGGCGCTGTTTGGTCTCGGGGGAGAAGAACGCCATCCACAGGACAGCCACCAGCACCAGCCCGCCGGCCAGGGCGAAGGACGTGGCCAGGCCCAGCTCGGGCCAGAAGTAGTTCGCAAATATCAGAGGCCCAAAACCTGCGCCCAGCCGGGAGAACGTTGACGCCCAGCCGAAACCCGTGCCGCGGAGCTCGGTGGGGTACAGCTCAGACACATACGTGTAGAGCACCGGAATCGCTATCTGCACCACAAAGCCGAACACCAGCAGCCAGAACACCGCCGCCGTCGGGATGTCCACCACGATTGCCACGATCACCAGGGTCAGCGCGGACAGCGGGCCGGTGATGGCCAGGATCCACTTGCGGCCCACACGCTCCACCAACAGCGCGGCCACGACCACACCCAAGAGCCCAACAGCCGCCATGGACGCCGTGGTAACAAACGCCTTGTATTCGGCGAAACCAGCGCCGATCAGGATCCGCGGCATCCACGTCAGGGACAGGTAATAGACCAGCAGGATACTGAAGAACAGGGCCCAGGCCGTGGCCGTGATCTTCCAGTTGAACTGCCACACGAGCCGCAGTTGGTGCCAGGCGCTGCCGGCGGAGAGCCGCGGAACTTCCTGCGCGTCCGGCAGGCTGTAGGCGCGGGGTTCGGCGCCTGTGGCAACCACGAGGGCGTCGATGACCTTGGCCGCTTCCTCGCGGCGGCCCTTGCGGATGAGGAACAGCGGGGATTCCGGCACACTGCGCCGGACCCAGAACACCAGGAGTGCAGGCAACACCATCACCAGCATGGTCAGCCGCCAGTCGCCGAATACGGCCACGAGACCGGCTGACACAAAGCCGGCAAGGGCCGCGCCCACCGGCCACCAACCGTCCATCGCGGTGAGGACTTTCCCGCGCTGCTTACGTGGTGTGAACTCACTCACCAGCGCGTAGTCCACTGGAATGCAGCCGCCCAGACCGAAGCCGGCCATAAAGCGGAACACGCAGAACCAGATGAAGTCGGGGGAGAAGGCGCCCAGGACGGTGAAGAGGGAGAAGATCAGCAGCGTGGCCGTGAATGCCTTCTTGCGCCCGATTGTGTCCGCGATGGTGCCCCACACAAACGCGCCCAGGGCCATGCCGATCAGGTTGGAAGTACCCACCCAGGCCACCTCGCCAGGAGCCAGGGCCCAGTGCGTCGAGAGCAGCGGGATGAGGATGCCGTTGAGCGTCACGTCCCAGGCATCGAACATAAAGCCGAGGCCGCCGATCACGAAGATCCGGCCCTGGACTTTCCATCGCCAGGGCAGTTCCTGGACCACCTGTTCGCCGCTGGGCACAGTGGTGTAAGTATTCATGGCAGCCTCCTGTGAAAACTCTAACCGTGCCCACTGACGTTCACACTGCTGCCGGCAAGCGGGGCAAACCGGACAACACGATAAACTTGGCCTATCCCCACCAACCGCGGCACTGTTCCGCGAGATCAGACGGAGACTTTTTGTGAGCGTCACGCAGCCTGACCGTGTATCCATCGACCGTGTTCCAATCCGCCGGGCGCTGATCTCGGTTTACGACAAGACCGGTCTGGAGGATCTCGCCGAGGGCCTGCACGCTGCCGGCGTGAAGATTGTCTCCACCGGTTCCACGGCCAAGAAGATCGCCGCGGCTGGCATCCCGGTCCAGGAAGTCGAAGAAGTCACCGGTTCCCCGGAAATGCTGGACGGCCGCGTCAAGACGCTGCACCCGCGCGTCCACGGCGGCATCCTGGCGGACCGCCGCGTCCCCGCGCACATGGAAACCCTCGCCGGCATGGAGATCGAAACTTTCGACCTGGTGGTGGTGAACCTCTACCCGTTCGTTGAGACCGTCAAGTCCGGCGCCGCGCAGGACGATGTCGTTGAACAGATCGACATCGGCGGCCCCGCCATGGTGCGTTCGGCAGCGAAGAACCACGCCGCTGTCGCCATTGTTGTCGACCCCACGTTCTACCGCTCCGTGATCACCGCCGCCGCTGAGGGCGGCTTTGACCTGAAGACCCGACGGCGGCTCGCCGCCAAGGCGTTCGCCCACACCGCCACCTACGACAACGCCGTGGCCACCTGGACTGCCAGCCAGTTCCTGGATGAAGACGGCGACGGCGTCATCGACTGGCCTGCTTACGCCGGCCTGGCGCTGGAGCGCTCCGAGGTCCTCCGCTACGGCGAAAACCCGCACCAGCAGGCCGCGCTTTACGTGGACAAGGCAGCCCCGGCCGGCATCGCGCAGGCCGACCAGCTGCACGGCAAGGCCATGAGCTACAACAACTTCGTCGACGCCGACGCCGCCCTCCGCGCCGCGTTTGACTTCGCCGAGCCCGCTGTCGCCATCATCAAGCACGCCAACCCGTGCGGTGTCGCCGTTGGTTCCGCTGATGCAGCAGACCCGATCGCCGATGCCCACGCCAAGGCCCACGCCTGCGACCCCGTCTCCGCCTTCGGCGGCGTCATCGCTGCCAACCGCACGGTCACCGCAGCCATGGCCGAGACCGTTGCCGGCATCTTCACCGAGGTTGTCATCGCCCCGGACTTCGAGCCGGAAGCCGTGGAGATCCTCTCCAAGAAGAAGAACATCCGCCTGCTCGCCCTCCCCGAAGGCTACGACCGCTACCCGGCCGAAATGCGCCAGGTTTCCGGCGGTGTGCTGGTTCAGATGAGCGACAAGGTGGACGCCGACGGCGACAACCCCGCCAACTGGACCCTCACCGCCGGCGAAGCCGCTGACGAAAAGACCCTCGCGGACCTCGCCTTCGCCTGGACTGCGTGCCGCGCCGCCAAGTCCAACGCCATCCTGATCGCCGATCACGGTGCGGCCGTAGGCATCGGCATGGGCCAGGTCAACCGCCTGGACTCCTGCCGCCTCGCCGTCGAGCGCGCCAACACGCTGGGCGTTTCGGTGGAGTCCGACGTCGAAGGTGCTGGCGGTGCGTCAAACGCCGACGCGACTGGCGCACCCGAGCGCGCCCGCGGTGCCGTCGCAGCCTCCGACGCATTCTTCCCGTTCGCTGACGGCCTGCAGATCCTGATCGACGCCGGCGTACGCGCAGTGGTCCAGCCGGGCGGTTCCGTCCGGGATGAGGAAGTCGTCGCCGCAGCCAACGCGGCCGGCATCACCATGTACTTCACGGGTGCCCGCCACTTCTTCCACTAAGAAGTCTTCCATCGATTGCTCCACCGGAGTCCTTTTCACCTCTGAAAACGGCGCGGGGCCCACTCCGGCAGGGTTCCCTGGCCGAGCTCGCGAGGCGAGGGGGCCGGTGGGGAGCAATCGATGGTGCTGGAAACGTCCGACGGCGCCTGTCCCCGCTGAGGGACAGGCGCCGTCGGGCCTTAATGGGCAGCTAGGGATGATCTGGTGCCGGGTCCGCGCCCCGCTGCATGAGGCGCGGACTCCCTTCCGGAAGCCGAAGCTCCCGGGGCTTGGCATCGGCCATTCGCTGTTTGGTCCAGTACTCGAGGATGTCCTCGTGGGTCTGGTCCGATTCGCTGTGGCTCAGGGATCCGTTCCCGGAAGCCTCGCCAGGCGAGGATTTCCTAGGCGGCTGCGGCAAAGTTGTACGCATCCTGGATGACAGTGCCCCAGTACGGCCCGTACATTACGGCCGACCTGTTGTAGCCGTAGCTGTTGATCGAGTTCTGGACGCCGTCCGAGCCGGTTCCGACGAACCACGGGCCGCCGGAGGAGCCGCCGGTCATGTCGCACGGGATTCCCTGGGTAGCGAACTGCGGGTTGTTGGTGTCATTGGTGGCCGTGCCGGTGCAGCTCCAGAGGGAGGTGCCGTTGAACGGCGACGCCTGGGGGTATCCGTAGGACTTGTAGGTCAGGCCCCGCGGCTGGTTGAAGGCCACACCCGAGGCACCGACGACATCCCCCAATTTCGCCCCATCTTCGCGCGGGTTCACGACGGCGAAGCCAGTGTCGTAGGTCATGTCACCGTTGGCGGTCCACTGGGTGGGGGCAAAGAGCTTCGTGGCGGTCCACTTGCCGTATGGAGCGTTGCCGTTGTCGTAGGCCGGGATGAACGCGAAGTTGGTGACGAATGCGCCGGGCCCTTCGTTGAGGCAGTGTCCAGCCGTGGCCACCGTGCTCTTGTTGGCAGAGGAGACGGCGTTCCCGGAGCAGACGTAGTTAGTGGTCCCGATGCTGAAGAAGACCTTGCCGATGTGGTCCACCGGCGTCTCAAGCTTGGCAATGGTGGGTTTGCCCTTGGTGGCCTTCACATTGGTGGCGGCTCCCTTTTCCACCGAAATGGCGCTGGAGGTGTTGCCTCGTTCCACTGCCTTGTCGGCCAGGACATCGCCGGGAATCGCGGTGCGCATGCGGTCCGGGGTCCAGTAGTCGGCCGTGCCGGTGCTGTCCAGCGTTGCGATGGCAACTGACGGTGCTGCTTTATCGTCCGACGCCGATGGGGCAGCATGGGCACTTCCGGCGCCAACCAGCGCCAAGAGGGCAGCTGCCGAAAGGCTCAGGATGTTGGTGGCCAAGGACCTGGTACGCGTCATTGTTGTCCTGTCTAAAACGGGTGAGGGCGTGCCCGGGAGAGCCGCCGCGTGACCCAAGTAACCTATCGAGACATGACAAATTTGTAAATACTAGTGACGCCTCAAGTATGGTAAGCAAACACTGCCCGGACTGGATGGTACCGGTGCGCCGCTCTGGTCAAATCCCTTGCGGAAGGGTATTTTCTCTATACAGTGATACGTCCGATCTGGGCTCCGGACTCTCAGCGAAGTGGGGTCCAATCGTGATTGCTTTCCGGAAATCCGCCAACAGGTCCGCCGTGAACGGCCGGCATGTTTCGGCCGACGCGAGCGCCCAGGGTGCTTCCCCGGGCATTGAGGCGTACGCCGAAGCCCTGCAGCTGCGCGACGTCGATCCGGTCCACTCGTTCACAGCCACCGAAGAGCTGCGCCGCCAGGACCCCAAGTACGTGCAACTCTGGCCAAGTGACATACCGCACAAGAGGCGCTGACCGGATCCTCACCTGAGCCGGCGGCTCCCGGAGGTAACGCGCGACGGCGGCTGGCCGCCCGGGGCTGCGCACCGCCGTCGGGAGTTGTTCCATGCCCAAATCCGCTGTAATGCAGGGCCGCCCGGCCGTCCCGGTAGGGTTCAAAACCGTGTCCTCGGGTAAGTTAGGGGTGGTGAAATAGAAACAAATTTCCAAAAAATCAGCCGACCTTCAGGGAGACGCCCGCGCATGTCCAAGATTATCTATACCCACACCGACGAAGCGCCGATGCTGGCTACTTATTCGTTCTTGCCGATCATCGAAGCGTTTGCTTCGACCGCAGGTGTGGAGGTGGAGACCCGTGACATTTCGCTCGCAGGCCGCATCATCTCCGTGTTCGGTGACTACCTCACCCCGGAACAGCAGATCGGTGACGCCCTTGCTGAACTCGGTGAACTGGCAAAGACGCCGGACGCCAACATCATTAAACTCCCCAACATCAGCGCTTCCATTCCGCAGCTGAAGGCCGCCGTCGCCGAGCTTCAGGGCCAGGGCTACAACCTGCCGGATTACCCGGACAACCCCTCCTCGGACGAGGAAACGGCCGTCCGTTCCCGCTACGACAAGATCAAGGGCTCCGCTGTGAACCCGGTCCTGCGCGAGGGAAACTCGGACCGCCGTGCACCGCTGTCCGTCAAGAACTACGCCCGCCAGAACCCGCACTCCATGGGTGCCTGGTCCGCGGATTCCAAGACCAACGTTGCGCACATGACGGCTGACGACTTCCGCGCGAACGAGAAGTCCGTGGTTATCGAGTCCGACGGCACCATCGCCCTCCAGCTGGTCCGCAAAGACGGCTCGGTCAAGGTCCTGAAGAAGGCCTTCCCGGTGCTCGCCGGTGAAGTCATGGACGGCACTGTTATGCGCGCCGCGGCGCTGGACGAGTTCCTGGCAGCCCAGGTAGTCCGCGCCAAGGAAGAGGGTGTCCTGTTCTCCGCGCACCTGAAGGCCACCATGATGAAGGTCTCGGACCCCATCATCTTCGGCCACGTGGTGAAGGCCTACTTCTCCGAACTGTTCGAGACCTACGGCAAGCAGCTCACCGCCGCCGGCCTGAGCCCCAACAACGGCCTGGCCGCCATCCTGAGCGGCCTCGAGGAGCTGCCGGAGGACGTCCGCGAAGGCGTGAAGGCGCTCATCCAGAAGGGCCTCGACGACGGCCCCGCCCTGGCCATGGTGGACTCGGACAAGGGCATCACCAGCCTCAACGTGCCCTCCGACATCATCGTGGACGCTTCCATGCCCGCCATGATCCGCTCCTCCGGCCACATGTGGGGCCCGGACGGCGCGGAAGCCGACACCTTGGCGGTCCTTCCTGACAGCTCCTACGCCGGCATCTATCAGGTTGTTGTGGATGACTGCCGCGCCCACGGTGCCTTCGACCCCACCACCATGGGCACCGTCCCGAACGTAGGCCTGATGGCCCAGGCCGCTGAGGAATACGGCAGCCACGACAAGACATTCGAGGTCCAGGAAGCCGGCACGGTGCAGATCGTTGACGGTTCCGGCGCCGTGCTGATCGAACACGCGGTTGCTCCCGGTGACATCTGGCGCGCCTGCCAGGCCAAGGATGCCCCCATCCGCGACTGGGTCAAGCTGGCCGTCACGCGCGCGCGCGCCTCCAAGACGCCCGCAGTGTTCTGGCTGGACGAGACCCGCGCGCACGACCGGAACCTCATCGCCAAGGTCAACGAATACCTTAAGGACCACGACACCGAGGGCCTGCAGATCGAGATCATGTCCCCGGTGAAGGCAACTACCTTCACCCTGGAGCGCATCCGCAAGGGCGAGGACACCATCTCCGTCTCCGGCAACGTGCTCCGCGACTACCTCACGGACCTGTTCCCGATCCTGGAACTGGGCACCAGCGCCAAGATGCTTTCGGTTGTTCCGCTGATGAACGGTGGCGGACTCTTCGAGACCGGCGCCGGCGGATCGGCCCCCAAGCACGTCCAGCAGC
The DNA here is from genome assembly GCF_050156205.1 of Pseudarthrobacter sp. Y6. Classification (NCBI taxonomy): domain Bacteria; kingdom Bacillati; phylum Actinomycetota; class Actinomycetes; order Micrococcales; family Micrococcaceae; genus Pseudarthrobacter; species Pseudarthrobacter sp. Y6. Next base: position 1,294,782 of record NZ_CP189574.1, read on the forward strand.
TGCTCAAGGAAAACCACCTGCGCTGGGACAGCCTGGGCGAATTCCTGGCTCTGGCCGTCAGCTTCGAGCACCTGGCCACCACCACGGACAACGCCCGCGCGCAAGTCCTGGCAGACACCCTGGACAAGGCCACGGGAACCTTCCTGCTGGAAAACAAGTCCCCGAGCCGCCGCGCCGGCGAGCTGGACAACCGTGGCAGCCACTACTTCCTCGCCCGCTACTGGGCTGAGGAACTGGCCAAGCAGACCGAGGACGCGGAGCTGGCGGCATCGTTCGCGGCTGTGGCCAAGGAGCTTTCCTCCAACGAGGACACCATCGTGGGCGAACTGGCCGCGGTGCAGGGCTCAGCGGTGGACGTCGGCGGTTACTACCGTCCGGATGAGGCCAAGGCCTCGGCGGTAATGCGTCCGTCCGCCACGCTGAACAAGATCATTGCGACCCTGAACTAAGCGGCACCGAACCCTTAAGAGGCGGCGCCCCGGGAAACCGGGGCGCCGCCTCTTTTGTCATTTCGACGTGTGGGATAAAGCGCGGGTGGGTTAAAAACCTTCCACGCCGTCCGCCCTCAGCCGCCGTCCTTGCCTTTGCCTTTGCTTCCTTTGCCTTCATCAGACGACGGAGATGCCGGTACGGGGGCCACTTTGGCGGCCTCAGCCGCGGCGGTGACCGCCTCTGCCTGCTTTTGCGCAGCGGCCGCGTCCTCTGCAGCCTTCGCTGCTGCGGCGTCGGCTCCGGCCTTGGCCGCCGTCAGGTCTGCGCGGACGGCAGCGACGGCCGTCATGATGTTTCGCCGGCGTTCAACCGAAACCTGTCCGTTCCCCACTGCGGACGCAAGATCTGCCTCGAACGTGTCCAAGGCTGCCAGTCCGCCAGCGGGGTCATTATTGGCTGCGGCCTGGCTGACGCCGAGGACTTGTTCCTGGAGTTGGCGGGCGGCATCGCGTTGAAAGCCGGTCGCGGCGGGACCACACCCGGCCAAGGAACCGGCGAGCAGGAACGCTGCTGCAGCCGTCAGGCATTTCGCTGTGGCTGAACGCCGGCGGTACTTCGGCGCAGGGCTCATGGTTCCACGCTCCTCTGAAGTTCTTTGAGATGGTCGCCCAGGGTGCCGGTGACGGCGGGGTAGGGAACGACGTCGGGCGTTGGCTGGGGTGCCAGGCTGAAGGTCAAAGCTGCTGCGGCTGCTCCCGCGGCGAGCAGGCCCAACACGGCGACCGTCCAGAACCGCCTTTCGAGGCGGCGGATCCGGGAAAGGTCCGGGACCCATCTGCGTGCATAGGCACCGCCGGTGACGTCCGATCGGCTCTTGCTGGCCGGGGCTACAGGCAGATCTGATTCAGCGGTGATGGCGATGGACGGCGGCCTGAACGGCATGGCCGGGAGCACTCGGGTGGTCTCCGGCGCGAGCTCGCCCGGTGCGGACACCGGTGACACCAGGGCCTGACGCAGAACGGATTCAACGCTGGCCGCGGCAGGACGTTCCAGTGGTTCGATGGCAGTCATGGATCGGATCAAATCAGTCCATTCCGCGGGCAGGTCAGCCGGGATTTCCGGTGCGCGGTGCAGCCTGGCCACGGCAGATTCGATGGCGCTGCCCGGGTATTCTACGGTCTGCTTGACGCATTCCAGGAGGACCAGACCCAGCGAGTAGATGTCAGTAGCGGCGGACAAGGGAGAACCCATGGCCTGCTCCGGACTGAGGTACGCGGCCGTGCCCACCATGGTTCCTGTGGCGGTAAGCCGGGTTGAGTCCGCGATCCTGGCGATGCCAAAATCCGTGAGTTTGGGTCGCAAGGGTTCGCCCGGACGGATCTGCACCAGCAGGATGTTCCCGGGCTTGACGTCACGGTGGATGATGCCCAGGCTGTGCACGTAGGCCAAGGCGTCAGCTACGCCTGCCCCGATGACGGCTAGCTCGTCCAAGGGGACCGCACTATGCCGGATCCGGCTCCGGAGGTCCTGGCCCTCCACGAGTTCCATGGTCAGGAACGGCCGTGGTTCGTCCGGGATGCGGGTGTCGATGCCGGCGTCGAACAGCGTGACCAGGCTGGGATGGTTGAGCGTCGCCAGCAGCTGGATTTCGGCTTCCTGGCGCTTGAGCTCATCGGCATCCGGTGCCTGTGGAGCGAAAAGCTTCAGGGCGACGTCCCTGCCCAGGTTTTCGTCCAGTGCGCGGTAGACGGATGACATACCGCCGCGGCCGATTACCTCTCCTAGCCGATACCGTCCGCCGAGCACTTCATTCCTAATGGAGCTAGGCGAATCCGCCACCATGACCAGTTCCTCCCGGTGCGCTGCGGCACTATTCTTCCTCAATAATACCGGCCGGTAAGGCATCCATGAAGCCGTCTGCCGGCACGCCGACGGCCCGGCAGAGAAGTCATCGGGACCTTCTCAGCCGGACCTCCGGTCACAAGGACAAGTGCTGGTAGTTGAGCTCTCCGGTGGCCACCTCCTATCGGAATGCTGGCTATGCCGCAAACGGCGGAGCCGGTGTGTTAACGGTTTTAGGCGTCGCAGTCTGCTGACTGCGGAGTCCGGTTATGCCTTCCGGCGCCGCTTGAGCATCAGCAGCCCGGCAAGCAGCAGGACGAAGGCGACGGGGATCAGTGAGACATCCAAGCCCGTCTTGGCCAGCGTGGCGGTGCCGCCCTTGCCCGTGGTGTTGCTCGTGGTGCCGCCCACGGTGTTTACCGAGGCAGATACCGAACCGGCGGTGGTGCCGGCGGGAACAATGGTGATACCGGTCGTGTCAGTTCCCTTGGTGCCGGTAGTACCGGTTCCCGGGTCCGTGGTGTCAGTATCACCCGTGGTGCCGGTAGTACCGGTTCCCGGGTCCGTGGTGTCCGTCCCGGGGGTTTCGGTACCGGGCGTTTCCGTACCCGGGGTTCCATTGCCATCGGTGCCGCCGCCGATGATGACGGATCCATCAACATCAACATTCACGTCGTCAAGGATGCCGGAGGTGTCCAGGCCCAGATCGATGTCAACCGCGGCGTCGGTTCCGCCGTCAGTACCGCTGAGGATGCCGTCACCGAGGTCGATGTCGGCTACGACGTCGGCTGTGGTGCCCGTGACGTTGCCGTTGGTGCCGCCGAGGTTTACGTCGACCACAGCGGCGACGTCGGCGGTGGTGGTGCCAGTCCCGCTTCCGTTTGTACCGCCGACGATGCCGTCACCGAGGCCGAGGTTGATGTCGGCTACGACGTCGGCTGTGGTGCCCGTGCCGTTGTCGTTGGTGCCGCCGAGGTTTACGTAGACCACGGCGGCGACGTCGGCGGTGGTGGTGCCACTCCCGCTTCCGTTCGTGCCGCCGAGGAGGTTGTCCCCGAGGTTGACGTCGACCACAGCAGCAACGTCAGCGGTAGCGCTGTCAGTCCCGCTGCCATTCGTGCCGCCGAGAAGGCCGTCACCGAGGCCAAGATTGACGTCGACTACAGCAGCGACATCCGCAGTATCCGACTTCGTTGGGCCACCCAGCAGACCCAACGACGTCGTGTCAACGGATCCCGCCGCTGAGACCAGGGCGGATGCGGAAAGGTCCGGTCCGCTGGTTGTGTCCGCGGCGCTGGCTGCGGTGGCGCCGAAGGCCAGTAGCCCGCCGGCAAAGAGGGTGCTGAGCAGCCCCCTGCGAAGGTTGCAATTCATGATGATGTCTCCTGAGAAGTTGATTTGGGGCGCTAGTCAGCGCCTTGAGGCCGTGTTCTGCCCATGAAAAAGGCAGGAAGGCTCAACTAGTCAGGAGAGGAACCGGGGTCGAATGACACCGGTGAAAGGGCGTGCTCAGGTGATCCGCTGATGGGTAAGGCCCCAAGCAGGGGCAGATTGAAACCGAACTCGTCCAGCCAGGCAGCAGAGCCTGGGGGGCCGGAGGGCGAAGCGCCGCTCCCTGCTCCCGAAGCAGGTCCTGCCGGAGCCGGAGGCGTGGCAGGATCCGCTGTCCAGGGGCTTTCTGCCGGGACTGCATGCATTCCTGTGCTGGCCGGAACCGGCAGCGGCGACATTCCCGTGACTGTAAGCAATTTCTCGGAAGTGCCGGGGGAGTTTGTGGTGGCATCAGTTGTGATGTGCCCTGCGGCAATCTCTTCAAGCGGCAGCAGCCCGGGCAGCGTGACCGGTGAGGACGGAACAGTCGTATCTACCAGATCCACTACGGGCTTCAGAACAGGCTCAAGAACTGGTGCGGCTTCGGTGAGCGGAGGGGCGACTGTCTCTATCAGGTCATCTGCAGCGGTATCCACCACTGCGGCAATGGGGACAGCCACGTCGGTGACGGTGCCCGCCGGGACCACGCTCTTCACAGTCAGGGAGGAAGCCGACGAAGTGAGGCCGCCCAGAAGGGATCCTGAATCGCTTGAAGAGTCTGCCGTTGCGGCGGAAGCGGAAAGTGTCAGCCAAGTAGCAGTCACCGCACCTGCGAGCAGAAGCGGCCGGAGCGCACGCCACAGCGATCCAACTTTAGCCATGCGTACCACCCCCAGTCCCGTTGAGACCTACGATTTCATCAGCGTAAGACTCTCGCGTGGAGCAAGTCTAGGGAAACGGAAAATAAATCCAGCAAACTTACCAATTTGTCACTCAACCATCAATAACCCAAAGTAGAGTGTCAAACCTATTTACAAAAAAGTCATAGGCTTGAACGGAAAGATCCTGAACGGAAAGATTCTGCCCTTCAGTGGGCATCATTCGGGTAGCTGACGCCCAGCTGCCCGCGCACTCCGTCGAAGAGCCGCATGGTCTTGATGGAATCCTCCAGCGGCATGACCGGGCTCTCTGTGAGACCGTGCTGGATGCAGCGAGTCACCTCGCGCAGTTCGTAGGAGTAGCCGATGCCGACGATGTCGAACGTCTCCGTGCGTAGCCCTTCCCGTCCGACGCCGATCACCAACTCCCGCGGATTGTTGATGGAACCGACACTCTGGAGGTAGCCCAGGCTGCCCGCCACGGTGGCCGTCCGAGGACCGTACGCCAGGAGTGAGGACGTCAGCTGAGCCTGGGCACCATGGTTGTAGCCGAGCGTCAGAGCATTCTGGGCGTCCACGCCGTCGTCGTTGATAAAGCCTGTGGCGCTGACGGTCTGTGGGAACCCCAGCGTTCCCACTGCCCACAGCAGCGGGTAAACCGAGATGTCCAGGAGGGCGCCGCCACCGTCCTGCCTGGCCCACAGCCTGGACGTCGGGGAATAGGGCGCGGGAAAACCCAGGTCAGCGGTCACCCAGTGCACGTCCCCGAGCTCCCCGGACGCGGCAATCTCGAACGCCCGCTGCATGCCCGGGAGGAAGCGGGACCACACTGCCTCCATGAGGAAGAGCTTCCGTTCCCGGGCCTTTGCGACGAGTTCGCTCGCTTCCCTGGCATTGATGGTGAACGCCTTTTCGCACAGGACGTGCTTGCCCGCATTGAGCGCCGCGAGCACAATCTTGTGGTGCTGTGCGTGCGGCGTGGCGACGTAGACAACGTCCACCGAGTCATCGGCGAGCAGCCGCTGGTAGCCGGGCACGCCGTCGTCGTCCCCGTAGGCCTTGGCGAAACCGTAGTCGGCCGCGAAACTCTCCGCAGTGCCCTGTGAGCGGGAACTGACGGCATAGAGCTCGGCGTCGGGAAGCAGTGCCAGGTCCTGCGACACCGATCGCGCGATCCCGCCGGTGGCTATGACGCCCCACTGCAGACGTTTTCCGGTGGCAGACCGGGGATCCTGGTCGGACTGGCTGGACAGCCACGGGGTGGCAATGGGCGCGCTCATGGTGCCCATCCTCTCATTCAGACCAGTGCGGGCGTCAGACCAAGGCCCGCGCAATCGCCACGTGCTGCTGCTCGCCACCGGACAGCCGGTTGATGCGCCGCACCTGTTTCTCCGGATCCAGCTGCACTGCTCGAGAAGGTCCGTTGCCCGCAGCCGCCGCTGTGCCCTGCCACCCCCGCGAACTCCATGGGCAGCATAACGTTGTCCACCGCAGAAAGATTCGGGATCAGATTGAACTGCTGGAAAACGAACCCGATATCCCGGCGCCGGTACTCGGTCAGCTTGTGCTCGTGCCGCTGCCGCTTTTGGCCACCAGCACCAACGCCTCCAGCGCGAACTGCAGGCCGATGGTGCGGTTGGGTGCTCCGATCGCCTTCAGGGCACCGGTTTCCCGGCGGCGCTCGCGGACCAGCATGACCATGATCAGCAGGATGATCAGTCCGGCGGTGCCCAGGGCTGCGACGAAGGCGATGAAGGAGATGTTTTTGACGCTGCCGAACGAGCTGACGGCCGACTCCAGGTTCTGGCCCTGGGTGACATCAGCCTTGTCTGTGCCGAGGGCGGACTCAAGCGCGGTCTTGGCCTGGTTGGCGACCAGGATGGCCAGCGCCAGTCCGATCGCGACGGCCAGAACTGCCACCACTGCAGCTGTTCGGACCTTGTTTCTGAAGGCGTGCCAACTCTCCGGGCAAGGACGCTCACTGTACTCCTAGGATCTGGGGCCGGTGGAAGGCTGGCGTCCGGATCCCAGACTCGCGGACGGGCCTGTGCAGGAAGACGGCCGAAGCTGTGTTTGGGCTGTGAAACGTGGAATGCCCCGGCTCCGTGGGGAGCCAGGGCATTCAGTGTGAACCGGTGGTGTCCGGCGGACCTCGTTACTTAGACCTCGTTACTTGGTGAGCGGGCCCAGTACCGGATCGTCGGTGTAGGCCGTCTTGACATTTTCGGCGGTCACGATGACCGGCTCCAGCAGGAACGCCGGAACAACCTTCGTGCCGTTGTTGTAGGACTTGTCGTCGTTGATCTCGGGCGTCTTGCCTGCCTGCAGGTCCTTGAGCATGGTGATCGCGTGCTCAACGAGCTTGCGGGTGTCCTTGTTGATGGTGGAGTACTGCTCGCCGGCCATGATGGACTTGACGGACTGAACCTCGGAGTCCTGGCCGGTGATGACGGGAAGCGGCTTGCCGGATGCCTTGACGGAGGTGATGACCGCCCCGGCGAGCTTGTCATTCGGTGACAGGACGCCGTCCAGCGACGCCGTTCCATAGGAACCGGTCAGGATGGTATCCATCCGGCGCTGGGCGTTCTCAGCAGCCCATTTCAGTGTGACGGCTTTTTCAAAGGTGGTCTGGCCGGAGAGCACCTTCAGCGTGCCGTCGTCGATCTTCGGCTTGAGGACCTTCATGGCGCCGTCGAAGAAGACCTTAGCGTTGGCGTCATCCGGTGAACCCGCCAGCAGTTCAATGTTGTACGGGCCGGAGGGCTTCTTGGCCTTCATGCCGTCCAGGAGGGCCTGGCCCTGGAGCTCGCCCACCTTGAAGTTGTCGTAAGCCACGTAGTAGTCCACGTTTGCCGTGTTCAGCAGGAGGCGGTCGTAGGCGATGATGGTGGCGCCTGCGTCCTTGGCCTGCTGGAGCTGGGTCCCCAGCTGGGAGCCGTCGAGGGCACCCACAATGATCACCTTGGCGCCCTTGGCGATCATGGCGCTGATCTGGTTCTGCTGCTCAGCCACGCCGTTGTTGGCGAACTGGACCGTCGGCTTGAAACCGGCGCTGGTGAGTCCCTCGTTGAACAGCTTCTCCGCCAGCACCCAGTTCTCGCTGGTCTTCTCGGGAAGCGCGACGCCGATGGCGGAGTCCTGTGCGAAGCCGCCGGCTCCACCGGTGGTGCTGGAGGTGCCGGGTTCGGCCCGTCCGCAGGCCGTCAGCGCCAGTGCCGCGATCGCAGCTATCGCTGCTGCCTTTCCTGCTTTACCAAACATTCGCATTTCTTAGTCCACTTTCTTTTGGGGTTTAGTTCCGGAACCTGAATTGCTCAGGCTTCCCGGGCAATGGTTTCTCTGGTCGATGTGACCTCATCCGGCTGCAGCGGTGTGCCCGGGCCGCCGGACGGACGGTTGAAGTTCTTCATCATCAGTCCGATGATCGATGCCCGGCCCTGCGACTTGTTGTAGACGTCGATGGCCACGGCCACCAGCAGCACCAGGCCCTTGATCATGGACTGCCAGTCGGCACCGACGCTGAGGAGCTGCAGGCCGTTGTTCAAGACAGCCATGACAAGGCCGCCGACGATGGATCCGATGACGGTACCCACACCGCCGGTCACGGCGGCGCCGCCGATGAAGACAGCGGCGATGGCATCCAGTTCCCAGCCGGTACCGTCCGAGGGTCCGGCAGAGGTTGAGCGGGCAACGAAGATCATTCCAGCGAGCCCGGCGATGATGGACATGTTCATCATGACCAGGAAGTTGATCTTCTTTGACTTCACACCGGACAGCTCGGCTGCGTGGCGGTTGCCGCCCACTGCGTAGACGTGGCGCCCCACCACGGTCTTGGAGGAGATGAAGCCGTAGATCAGGACCATCACGGCGAGGATCAGGCCGGGGATCGGGAAGGACGTGCCCGGGCGGCCGGTGGCAAACAGGTAGGTGGCGTAGAGAATCGCGCCGCAGATCAGTACAAGCCGGAGGACACTGATCCACGTTTCCGAGACCTCAGCGCCGAGCGCCTTGGCGGTGCGCCGCCGTCGGACTTCGCTGTAGATCACGAACGCAACGCCGGCGAGCCCGAGGAGCAGCGTGAGGTTGTTGTACCCGGTGGCAGGCCCGATTTCGGGGAGGTACCCGGCACCGATGTACTGGAACTCCCGCGGGACAGGAATCGAGTTGGACTGGCCAACGAACTGCTGGGCCCCGCGGAAGATCAGCATGCCTGCAAGGGTCACGATGAACGCCGGAATGCCGACGTATGCGGTCCACATACCCTGCCATGCGCCGATCAGTGCGCCCAGTCCCAGTCCCAGCAGGATCGCCAGGAACCACGGGATGTCCCAGTCCCGCATGGCGATGGCCACCACCATGCCCACGAAGGCGGCCACGGAGCCCACCGACAGGTCAATGTGTCCGGCGATGATGACCAGCACCATGCCGATGGCGAGGATGAGGATGTAGGAGTTGCCGTTGAAGAGGTTGATGACGTTGCCCGGGGTGAGCGTGATGCCGCCTGTGAGCCACTGGAAGAGAACTATCAGAGCCACCAAGGCAAAGATCATGCCGAACTGGCGGGTGTCGCCACCGAAGAGTTTCTTGAGCGCGTTCATTGTTTTTCAGTCCTTGTATCTGGAAGGTTCTGGAAGCCTGCAGTGGATCAGGCGGTTTTTCGGGCGGAGGTCATCAGCTTCATCAGGCTTTCCTGGCTGGCTTCCTCTTTGTCGAGGACACCGGTGATGGCGCCCTCGAAGATCGTGTAGATGCGGTCCGAGAGTCCCAGCAGTTCAGGGAGCTCGGAGGAAATCACAACGACTCCCTTTCCTTGGTTGGCGAGCTGCTGGATGATGCCGTAAATCTCGTACTTGGCTCCGACGTCGATACCGCGGGTGGGTTCGTCCAGGATCAGCAGTTCAGGATCGGTGAACATCCATTTGGCCAGGACCACCTTCTGCTGGTTGCCGCCGGAGAGCTTGGCGACCCCTTCCTGAACCGAGGGGGCCTTGGTCCGCAGGGACTTCCGGTACTGCTCCGCGACCGCGAACTCCTTGTTGGTGTCCACCACGCTGCGCTTGCTGATCTTCTCGAGGTTGGCCGAGACCGTGGTGGTCTTGATGTCGTCGAGGAGGTTCAGTCCCAACGACTTCCGGTCCTCCGTTACGTAGCCGAGGCCGGCGTCGATGGCCTGGTGGACACTCTTGAGTGTCACTTCCTTGCCGTCCACGTAGACGTGGCCTGAGACGAAGTGGCCGTAGGACCGGCCGAAGACGGAACGGGCCAGTTCGGTACGCCCGGCACCCATCAGTCCGGCGAATCCCACAATCTCCCCGCGCCGCACAAAGAAGTTCGAGTTCTTGCAGACCATCCGGTCCTGGATCTGCGGGTGGGCCACGTTCCAGTTCTTGACCTCGAAGAACACGTCGCCGATCTGGGGGGTGTGGTCGGGGAAGCGGGACTCCAGGGCCCGGCCCACCATGCCCTTGATGATGCGGTCCTCGTCGACGCCGTCGGCCTTGACATCGAGGGTTTCGATCGACTTGCCGTCCCGGATGATCGTGATGGAATCGGCGATCTGTTCGATCTCGTTGAGCTTGTGGGAAATGATGATCGACGTGATGCCTTTGCCCTTGAGGCCCAGCATCAGGTCCAGGAGGTGCTGGGAATCGGATTCGTTCAGCGCTGCGGTTGGCTCGTCCAGAATGAGGATCTTAACCGACTTGTTCAGCGCCTTGGCGATCTCCACCAGCTGCTGCTTGCCGACGCCGATCTCCTTGATGGGGGTGTCCGGGTCTTCCCTGAGCCCCACCCGTGCCAGCAGTTCGGTGGACCGGAGGCGCGCCTCCGCCCAATTGATGACGCCGCGCTTGGTGGGTTCGTTGCCCAGGAAAATGTTCTCCATGATGGACAGTTCCGGGATCAGGGCCAGTTCCTGGTGGATGATCACGATTCCCGCGTGTTCGCTGGCCCTGATGTCCTTGAACTGCTGGGCAGAATTCTGGTAGACGATGTCGCCGTCGTAACTGCCGTAGGGGTAAACGCCGGAGAGCACCTTCATCAGCGTGGACTTGCCGGCGCCGTTTTCGCCGCAGATCGCGTGGATCTCGCCGGCCTTGACCCGGAGGCTGACCTGGTCGAGTGCCTTGACTCCGGGGAATTCCTTGGTGATGGAACGCATCTCCAGGATGACCGGCTCAGTGTGCGTGGTTTGGGACGTCATTTGCCCTTACGCCTCCAATGCATGACTTCGTTGTCCGCCCAGCAAGCGCAGGGTCGTCTGATGAAAAAGTAAACTGGATCACACCCATTGCCGTCAAGTCTTTAACGCAATTGCCGGATAACATTACGGCTACGTGCGCCGGATCCCGGCGTGCTGGAACACCAGTGCGGCTGCCCCCAGGGCCTCCGCGCGGTCCCCAAGTGAGGACATCGTCAGGGTGGTGGTCTCGCCGATCACCGGCACGGCATGCCGGATAAGCCCCCGCCGAATTGGATCGAGCAGCAGGTCGCCCAGGCCCGCGAGGGGACCGCCCACCACAATGACTTCAGGGTTGATCAGGTTGGCCACGTTCCCCAGGGCGCGTCCGACAGCCAGGCCGGCATCGTCCACCACCCTGAGCGTTGCAGAGTCGCGGGCGAGGGCTTTCCGCACGATGTCCGCGGGTGTGAGCGGCGGGTCTTCCCCACGGCCGAGCAGCTCCATCATGGTGGTGGTGGAGGCGATGGTTTCCAGGCAGCCACGGTTGCCGCATCGGCACACGAGTCCGTGCTCGTGGATAGTTGCATGGCCGATTTCGCCGGTAATGCCAACAGTGCCGTAGTAGGGCGCGCCGTTGAGGATCAGGCCCGCGCCGATGCCCGATCCGATCTTGAGGAACATCAGGTTGCTGACCCCGGTATGCGGTCCCCAGGTGACCTCGGACCAGGCTCCAAGATTGGCGTCGTTGTCAACAAATACGGGGATATTGAGCTTTTCCTCCAGATGCTGGAGGATGTTGATGCCCACCCATTCGGGGAGGATGGCGCCCTGCGCTACCGTGCCGGTCCGGCGGTCGATGGGTCCGGGAATTCCGACGCCGGCGCCCACCACCAGGCTCCGGTCCACACCGCTTTGCTCCAGCAGTTTTTCCAGCAGGGCAACAGCTGCCTGGATGCCTTCCTCGGCCTGGTGGCCCAGTGGCAGCAGGACGGATTCTTCGGCGATCACGTGGTAGCTCAAGGAGGCCAGGACCACTCGCAGGTGCCGTCGGCCGAAGTCGATTCCCACCGCCACCGCGCCGTTGCTGTTGAGTCTCACGTTGAGCGCCCGGCGCCCGGAACTGGTGATCGGTTCGGTTGACGCCAGGCCCGCGTCCTGCATGATTTTGACGATGTTGGACACCGTGGCAGTGGAGAGTCCGGTCTGGCGTGCAAGCTCGGCCTGGGTGGATGGGCCGCTCATGAGTGACTCGATGATCCGTTGCTGGTTCAGTTGCCGGAGGGCGGACTGGGATCCCGGATTCTTTGGCTTACTCTTCGTCGAGCGCGGTGTAGCGGACATGAGAAGAAGATTGCCCTACTTTGACCGTTGTAGTCAAGAAGTTAACGCAAAGAGTCTGTCGGATGAGACAAAATGATGGGACGATCCGTCCATCCTGTGGCTTTGGCCGGTGCAATTGGCCCCGGATGCCGTTCAGGGCCCGTGGCTAGGCTGGAATAAGCGGACGCATACTTCCTGTGGCCGTCCCGATTATGTGAGGTGGAAACGGTGCTGCTGGCCCTGCTGCAGGCAAACGCCCGCGTACTCGACGCGGATGCAAACTGCGCCGCCCTGGATGCGGCTGCCCGGGCGGCCGCCGCGGAGGGCGCGGCAGTCCTGGTCACCCCGGAGCTGTTTCCCGTGGGATACGCCCCGCTGCGGCTCCGCGCGGAGCTGGACCCCTCAGGGCTTCCCGCCATCAGGGAAACGCTGTCGGGGATCGCGCGCCGCCACGGGATCGGACTGGTCTACAGCCTGCCGTCAGTCACGGACGGGGGCAGCTGGCGCATCACCTCCACGCTGGTGGACGCCACGGGCGCTGAGCTTCTCAACTACGCCAAGGTGCACCTCTTTGGTGATGACGAACGCGCGGCGTTCAGCCCCGCGGAGGCGGGTCCCGCCGTCGTCGACTTCAACGGGTTCCGGACGTCCATGGTGATCTGCTACGACGTGGAATTTCCGGAAACAGTCAGGGCGGCGGCGCTGGCTGGGGCAGAGCTGCTCCTGGTGCCCACCGCGCTGGCGCACGGATTCGAAACCGTCCCCCAGGTGCTGCTCCGGGCCCGCGCGCTGGAGAGCCAGCTGACCATCGCCTATGCCAACCACTCCGGAACCGAGGACGGTTGCGAATTCCTCGGCGGCAGCGTCATCGCCGGACCGGATGGGTCGCTGCTGGCCGCGGCGGGACCGGTAGCCGAAATCCTGTACGCCGAGGTGGATTCGGACGCCGCCGGAGTAGCCCGTGATCTGGTGCCCTATCTCCGTGAACGCCGCCCGGAGCTCTACCGGTCCTGGGGCATCTGAGGCACCGCGTCCTCCAGGGCGTCCACGTACTGCAGGGCAATCCACAGTTCAGCTCGCTCTTGGGCGGAGCCAAGGTCCATGGCCAGTAGCTCGGCCAGTGCATTGATCTGGCGCCGCACGCTGTTCCGGTGCATCCCCAAGGCTTTGGCAGTGGCATCCCAGTTGCCGTTTTCGCCCAGCCATGACTTCAGGACACTGAGCTGGGAGCTGCGGCGGTCAGGCTCCTGCGCGAGGACCGGTTCCAGCAGCCGCGCGGCAAGCATGGTGCCGGCGCTGCGGCCCAACAGCCCCGCGACTGACCACGTGATGTCATCCACGCGCACACTTTCTCCGCTTGCCTGGACGCGGGACCGCAGTGACGCCGCGCGCTGGTAGGCGGCAGGAAGGCCGGCCATTTCGGTGGGATCGCCCACCACCAGCCGCCAGCCCAGTCCCTCCACTTCACGCAGCAGCGTGTCGTCCACCTTGAGCCGGGTAACGGCGGCAAACCCGTAGTCCGTCAGCTCCACCATTTTCGTGTCGAACAGCCTGCGCCACTGCAGTAGTTCCCGGACTGGGCCATCCGCGGACGCTGGCGCCGACGCGTCCGCTCGGACGCCCTGAACCACCCGGAGGGCACCGGACCGGGTTCCGGAAACGCTTTGCGCCAGGAGGTCCCTGAGGACGTTCAGTTGCCGGGTTGAGCCGTCGGTCAGGCTCTCAGGGTGCAGCAGTAGGGCCGTTGCCAGCTGGCTGGGGGCGAGCGACCCGCTTGTGCGCTGGCGCACCAGCAGTTCCAGCAGACCCACCACCGAGGACACCACACTGTTCTGCGCCGCGGTCAGCGGCTTGTCCGTGCCCAGGATCAGTGCCCCAAGGGTGGCGTCCTTGGTGCTCCGGAGGGGGTGGCCGACGACCAGGGCCGAACCGGTCGTGGGCAACGAGTCAGTCTCTACGCGCGGGCCGTTGCCAGCCAGCAGCCGCTTCAGCATGGGTTGCAGGGCGGAAGGCTCGACGGCGGCCGCAGGGCTGGTCCCGTTGGTCCCGGCTGCTGCGGCTCGGGCACGCATTCGGCCGTCCGCCCCGAAAAGCTGGGCCCATACCGGAACATGCTGCGCCAAGGCGGAAAGGAGTTCGTGCTCGGGCCTGGCCGACAGCACCGCCCGCATCAGTTGCCGGTTGGTGTCCGCCAGCTGACGGAAGACCCGGGCGTTGCCGGATTCCAGGAGCTGGGAGAACTCGAGGCCGATGGCGGCGAACGGGACGCTGCTGGGGATCTGGACCAGAGTGAGCTGATGCGTTTGGCACGCCGACAGCACGTGGTCCGGGACGGCGTCGAAGTAGGGCTCCAGGCCAAATCCCAAGGCCGCGACGCCGGCACCGACCAGCCGCCGGACGTAGGCTTCCGCCCTCTCCTTCGTTCCGCCGTCGTTCTGGAACGGCAGTCCCGCCGTGAGAACGAACTCCCCGTCCAGCAGGTAGGGCGTGGGATCCTCCAGTTCGCTGGGCTCCACCCAGCGCAAGGGCACGCCCGTGTTGCCGGCGTCGTGCAGGACGGTGAGGTCCCGGGGGAGTGCTGCCAGAAACTGGCCCAGGGTCACCGCATCCAGGTGTTCCGCCGTATCAGGTTGCACGGAGGGACCCAGGCCGGCGTGTTCAGCACTGCCCGTTCTTGGTGCATTACGTCTCATGATAGAAAACTATAGGTCACTTTGCACATCCCTGAGATGCGGCTCACACGCCTACGCTAGTGGGGGAAACCCACAACTACTCACGAACGGACGTCAACGATGACTGTGCCAACACTCTCCGGACCGGCCACGGGCCGGACTGCCGGCCGTCCCGGGCTGGGCGCGCAACTGCTGCGCCGGAAGCCGATCGGACAGATGGTCAGCGAAGCGGAAAGCAGCCATGACGGACCGAAATTGGTCCGCAGCTTCGGAGTCCTGCAGCTGACCATGATCAGCGTCGGCGCTACCCTGGGGACCGGGATCCTGGTGATCCTCGGTGAATCCGTTCCGCTGGCCGGGCCCGCCATCTGGATCTCCTTCGCCATCGCAGGGTTCGCCGCGCTCCTTTCCGCAGTGTCCTATGCGGAAATGGCGGGCATGGTCCCGGTCGCAGGTTCCAGCTATTCCTACACCTACGCCACCATGGGCGAAGGCATGGCCTGGATCTGCGGCTGGTGCCTGGTCCTTGAGTACGCCGTCTCGGTAGCGGCCGTTGCCGTGGGCGCGGGCCAGTACGTGAACGAGGCCCTGGCCGTGTTCGGGCAGGTACTGCCCGACGCCGTATCCCAGCCCCCGGGTGACGGCGGCCTGGTCAACATCCCGGCCATGGTCATCGTGGTGCTGGCAACCATCCTGCTGGTCCGCGGGGCCAAGGAAAGCGCCTGGATCAACACGTCCATCGTCGTGATCAAGGTGGGTATCCTGCTCTTCTTCTGCGCCGTGGCCTTCACCGCCTTCAACGCAGGCAACTTTGAACCGCTCCTGCCCATGGGTGCCGCAGGGGTTTCCGCTGCCGCGTCCCGGGTGTTCTTCTCCTACATTGGCTTCGACGCCGCCTCCACCGCCGGCGAGGAGGCCAGCAACCCCAAGCGCGACCTTCCCCGCGCCATCATGCTCTCCATGGTCATCGTCACCACCATCTACGTCCTGGTGGCCGTCGCCGCCATCGGCGCCCGCCCGTGGGGGTGGTTCGACGGTACCGAAGCCGCCCTGGTGAAGATCCTTGAGGAAACCACCGGCCAGCCGTGGATCGCCCTCGTCTTCGCCGTCGGCGCAGTCCTGGCCATCGCCAGCATTGTGCTGACTGTCCTCTACGGCCAGACCCGCATCCTGCTCTCCATGTCCCGCGACGGCCTCATCCCGAAGATCTTCGGCCGCGTCTCCCGCCGGACCGGCACCCCCGCGGCCGGTACGCTCCTGGTGGGCACCGCCGTCGCCCTCACCGCCGGGCTGGTCCCGCTCGGTGCCCTGGCCGACGCCACCAGCATCGGAACTCTGTTCGCCTTCGCCCTCGTCAACGTGGCCGTGATCTTCCTGCGCCGCACCAGGCCCGAGCTGGAGCGCACGTTCCGCGTCCCGTTCTTCCCCCTGACCCCGATCCTCGGTGCGCTGATGTGCGCCTTCCTCATGGCCAACCTCGGTGCCGATACCTGGGTGACCTTCGGAGTCTGGATGCTGGTGGGCCTGGCGGCCTACTTCGGCTACGGACGCCGGAACTCCAGGGTAGCGGCGCTGAGCCACGAGGAATACCGTGAGCTGAGCAGGCCGGAATCTTCAACGCTGTCCACCACCGAACAAACGAAGGCAGAGCTTTCATGACCGTCGCCACCGAACTCCCGGCCTCCGACCCGTCCAGTACCCAAGCTGGCCCCGTCACCATGCTGAACCCAGATTTTCCGTTCAGCTACGACCACTACCTCGCCAATCCCGCAGGGCTCGGGGCGGTTCCGCCGGAGCTCTACGGCACTGAGGTGGCAGTTGTCGGTGGGGGTCTTTCCGGCCTCGTCACGGCCTACGAACTGATGAAGCTGGGCCTGCGACCTGTCGTCTATGAAGCGGACCAGATCGGCGGCCGCCTGCGCACTGCCAGCTTCCCGTCCGCTCCCGGCGTGGTGGCTGATCTGGGCGGTATGCGGTTCCCGGTGTCCGGCAGGGCGTTCTACCACTACGTGGACCTGCTGGGCCTGGACACCCAGGATTTCCCCAACCCGCTGGCACCCGTCACCTCGAGCACCGTGATCGAACTGGCCGGCCAGAAGCACTACGCCGAGACCGCCCAGGACCTGCCGCCGTTCTTCCGCGAGGTGGCCGATGCCTGGAAGGCCGCCGTGAACGATGGCGCGAAGTTCGTTGAAATGCAGGAGGCCATCCGGGCCCGGGACACCGGCCGGATCAAGGACCTGTGGAACGAGCTGCTGCCGCTCATGGACGAGCAGACGTTCTACGGGTTCATCGCAGGGAGCGAGTCATTCAAGGAAGCCGGCTTTGCCCACCGTGAGGCCTTCGGCCAGGTGGGATTCGGCACAGGCGGCTGGGACACAGACTTCCCGAACTCCATCCTGGAAATCCTCCGCGTGGTCTACACCGACGCCGATGACCAGCACCGGCTCATCAGTGGCGGAGCCCAAAGGCTTCCCGAGGCGCTGTGGCAGCACGCGCCGTCGGGCATGTCCCACTGGCCGGACGGAACGTCCCTGGCGTCGCTCCACTCCGGCTCGCCCCGCGGGGCTGTGGGCAAGATCAGCCGCGATGCCGACGGCGACCTCCGGATCAGGGAGCGCTGGGGCCGTGAGGCCAGCTACCCTGCCGTGGTGACCACGTGCCAGTCCTGGCTGCTGTCCACGCGCATTCACACTGAGGAGGCGCTGTTCCCGGCCGAACTGTGGACTGCGATCGAGCGCTCGCACTACATGCAGTCGTCCAAGACGTTTGTCATGGTGGACCGGCCGTTCTGGAAGGACATCGATCCGCACACCGGCCGCGAGGTGCTGTCCATGACCCTGACGGACCGGCTGAACAGGGCCACCTACCTCCTGGATGACGGACCGGACAAGCCAGCCGTGATCCTGCTGTCCTACACCTGGAACGATGACGCGCTCAAATGGCTGTCGCTGGACGCCGACGAGCGCGTTGAGCTGATGCTGCACTCGTTGGAGCAGATCTACCCGGATGTGGACATCGCCAGCCACATCGTGGGCCAGCCCATCACGGTTTCCTGGGAAGCGGACCCCAACTTCATGGGTGCTTTCAAGGCGAACCTGCCGGGGCATTACCGCTACCAGCAGCGGTTGTTCACCCACTTCAAGCAGGACAAGTTGCCCGATAGCCAGCGTGGGATCTTCCTCGCGGGCGACGACGTGTCCTTCACCGCGGGTTGGGCCGAAGGCGCCGTGACCACGGGCCTGAACGCCGTGTGGGGTGTGGTGAACCACCTGGGCGGTTCGTCGGCGCCGGGCAACCCCGGTCCGGGCGAACTCCTGGACGCCATCGGGCCGATCTCATTGGACTAGCCATGCAGTTCGCGGTGTGCGCGTGCCAGGTCGACGTAGCGGGTCGCGTTGGCCTTCACACCGTCGAACTCCTCGTCGGTGAGTTCCCGCCGTACCTTCGCGGGGACGCCTGCCACGAGTGACCGGGGCGGCACTACCGTGCCCTCCAGGACGACGGCACCGGCCGCCACGAGCGAGCCGGTGCCTATCACGGCGCCGTTGAGCACGGTGGCCCCCATGCCGATCAGGCAGTCGTCCTCCACCGTGCAGCCATGGACGACGGCGGCGTGCCCCACACTGACCCCGGCCCCGACCGTGCAGGGGAAGCCAGGATCTGCATGGAGCACCACGTTGTCCTGCAGGTTGCTGCCGGCACCGACGCTGATGGCCGCCGTGTCCGCCCGGACCGACACACCATAGAAGGCGCTCGAATCCTCAGCGAGCGTAGCTTTGCCGATGATCGACGCCGTCGGGGCGACAAAGGCGGATGCGTGGACAGCCGGAGTGTTGCCGGCGAAAGTGTGAAGAGGAGCCATGGGCCAAGCCTAGGACATCCCCTTACCCAACTAATACGAAAGTAAGTGTCGTTATGGACGCCGAAAACGACATCGGCTGCACTCTTTGCGGGATGCACCGCTCCCCTGGCTCCACGTTCCGAACGCCGCCCTAGGACACGTTCTCCGGCTGGACCAAAACCTTCAACGACCCCCGGTTCTGCGCGGCGATCGTGGACCGGCTGACCTTCAATGGCGCTGGTTGGGCCCCCGTTAGCAGTCCAGCGTCTATGCGATAGCTAATTGGTTCTTTTGCGTCCAGTTTTCCCTGTAGCGTTTCGGCGTCATGCCGTCCAGGGATCCGTGGGGCCGTTCATGATTGTAGATAGCTTTCCATTCTTCGGCCAAATACTTCGCTTCGGCCATGGTGTCCATGATTTCTCGGGTGAGTTGTTCCCTTCAGAACTGGGCATTGAAAGATTCGATGAAGCCGTTCTGCCAGGGTGATCCCGGGTCGATGAAGGCCGTGTCCACCCCGGCGGTGTTGCACCAGTCGATCAGTGCCGCGGCGGTGAACTCCGGCCCGTTGTCGCACCGGACGTAGGCCGGGGCGGTGCCGGTTTCGGCGATGATGTTCTCCAGCACGGTGTCCACGTCCGACAGGGCGTCTGCAAAGTCTTTTGTGAGTGGGCCGCGTCTTAAGATGTGAGACGAACTGGGTCGTGGCTGTTAAAAGGTGAGAACTCCTGTTAATCCAGATGGTGTCTAAGCCGCTGGATTGCCAGGAGTTCTCGCATGTCATCTTCTCACCTTGCTTTGTTCATTGACGAATTCGCTGTGGCAGGTGCGGTGGAGGTTGATCCTGGCAAGGTTCTTGCCGCGTTGTGCTCAATGCCGGATCCACGGAAGAGGCGCGGGGTCCGGCATCGTTTCGCGCACCTGCTGGTCATCATGGTGTGCTCAGTATTGGCGGGGGCAACGTCGTTGGTGGAGATGGCTGAGTGGGCCGCCGATACGGCAAGGGACCAGTTGGCTGCCTTGGGCATCGGCGCTCGGCACGCGACCACGTTGGGCCGGGTCCTTGAACGCCTGGATGCGGACATGTTGGACCGGTTGGCCGGGGCGTGGGCGCAGGCTGCCACGACGGTGACGGCCGTGGCCATTGACGGGAAGGAAGTCCGCGGCGCCAAGAACGGCGGCGGCACAAGGGTCCATTTGCTCTCCGGCATCGACCAGGCCACCGGAGCCGTCCTCGTGCAGCAGAACGTGTCCGAAAAACATAACGAGATCACCTACTTCAAGCCCCTCCTGGACGGCGTCAAGGAACTGACGGGGGTAACCGTTACGGCAGACGCTCTTCATACGCAGCGCGAACACGCCCACTACCTGCGCGGGCGAGGCGCCCATTACGTGCTCACCGTGAAGGCCAACCAACCCAAGCTCCACGACCAGCTGCGTTCACTGCCGTGGAACCGCGTCCGGTCAGGAAACAAGACCCTGGAAACCGCCAACGGACGCGAGATCGAACGCACCATAAAGTGCGTCAGCCTGGTCGGCGGGATCAACTTTCCCCATGCCGCCCAAGCCGGCCAGATCACCCGGAGATCCCGGCCGATAGGGACGCGCAAATGGTCCGTCGAGACCGTCTACGTCGTCACTTCACTCGAACCGGCGGCCGGAAAACCAGCCCACATCGGCGCCCTGGTACGTGGCCATTGGGCCATCGAAAACGGCCTCCACTGGCGCCGAGACGTGACGTATCGAGAGGACCTCAGCCAGATCCGAACGGGCAACGCGCCCCGCGTGATGGCATCCCTGCGCAACATCGCGATCAGCATCCTGCGGCTCCACGGCGAGCCCAACATCGCCAAGGCAACCCGAGGCGCACGCAACTACCCCAACCGAGCCCTACACCTCGCTGGCCTCACTACCAGCTGAACGACTTTGCAGACGCCCTGCCACGTCCGAGGCCTTGAACGACCTGCGCGGGATGATGGCAAGCGCGGGGCGCGTGTATTCATCGATGACGTTAATCCATCCAATGGAGTCATATCTCAACATTAACAGAACCGCCGCTAAGTAAACGTTATTGAGGTTAGGGGACGATACTCCCAAGGCTCTCCCATTCTTTGGTTTCGTTGTTCAGCACGGTCGTCTCGGCGCCGGATCCTCTTACTTCTCGGAAGCCATACTGGAACCCTTGGATGGAATATTCCTCGGCCGTTCCATCCTTGTACTGCTGGGGCAACAGGAGTGCGATGTAATCCTTCCCGACCGTAATTTCAGCATCCTCCGAATATATCTTTTTGACGTACTGACTTCCGGTTGGCTTCTGACCGCCGTTGAGGTGCGTGAACTTGTCCTGCTGCTGGGGATTGAGGCTCATCCAGTACTCATCGAAGGAGACGATTCCACCACCCTTGTTGTAAGTCAGCTGAGCGCCGGGCTTCACGTCTCCCTTGTATACCGTTTGGATGGTCATTTTTCCGATGGTCTGCGGGAAGGCGTATTGATTAAAGATGGGGCTGTAGGTGCGACCGCCGTCGATCGAGTCGATGTGCACGCGGGCTACGATGGGATATTTGTTGTATCCGTAATACGGGTCCTTCGCGTCCCAAAGAAAGTCGACGTCGGTCCCGGCGTGCTGAATTTGGTCACTTGGGATGTTGGCGTATGCATCATTAGAATTCGCTGTTGCAGCCTGTCCCACCTGCTGATTTGACTCGTGATCGAAAGGCTTGGGCATGCCGGAATAGCCGGGCAGAATGACGTCCGCTGCAACGATGCCGCCCACAAACAGCACGGCGGCGGCAGCGGCCAACACCACCCGTCGCCGAACAACAGGCAAGGGCCTGCGCCGAAGTTCCAGACGGACCACTGGAGCCTCGGACTTCTTCGATGAATCCAAACCAGGAGCGAGCGAGGCCTCCGTGGTGACGGAAGCGATAGATCTCGCCCGGCTCCGAGCCAGCTCAGATTCGGTGACGGCAGAAGCGGGGTCGATAGCGGCGAGTTCCCTGCCGAGGTCATCACAGACGTTATTTCCCGGGTTCATTTCTCTACGCCCTCTTTCTCGGCCTGTATTACATTGCTCAGTACCTTTCGTGCCCTATGAAGGCGCATACGGATCGCCGTCGCGCTGGTATCCAGGAGATCTGATATTTCTGATGATGAAAGACCATCCCAATAGCTCAGGAGCAGCACCTCCCTGTCACCAGGGGAGAGATGGCCTAAGGCTTCCAGCAGAGGTGTCTCCGGCGGTTCGGTCTCAGTGGTGTTTCGTTCCCGCCGGAGTATCCCCAAGAGGTTCGCGGCCCGTGCAAGGGACCGGTCATGGTTGCGGAGAACGTTTTTCGCTACACCGAACAAGACCATGACCGAAAGGCTGTCGTCCTGTGTCGACTTTTCCCACACGATCTTGAAGACTTCCGAACAAAGGTCTTCGGCGGTTGCAGGACCATCTGTTCTGCGGCGGAAGTAGCGGTAAATGCGGTCATGTGTGGCCGCATGCACTGCCAAAAACCTTTGCTCCCGGTTCAAATCCCCACGTTCCTTCCGGAGCGCCTGCACGCCCATGCCTATTAATGTCCGGCAGGACCCAAAGTGTAACGAGGTCTGGAAAGAAAAACAGAAAGATGTTCGTTCCCATGACCCTCCACGGGACGTGATCACCTCCTACCAATACCTGGCCGGTCAGTCTGGATGTTCCGGCGCGGTCGATTTCGAGGGCAATTCGTTCAAAAGCTACACCGCAAGTTACCCATATTTCTCCACCGTGTTGCATCTGACGGGATGTTCAATGAGCGTTCGCAGGGCTATTCTCGGCAAATGAACGAACATGCGGTTTCGACCGAGGCCGGCGGGTACATATTCGCGTTCAGCATCAGCCGGATGTCGCTTCGGATAGCTGGGTTCTGTGCAATTGAGTATTTGAAGCCCTGAGCGCCACCCATTCGTGCGGTTGAGCGCCGGGGGTCGTGCCAGAGAGCGCCAGCAGTCGCCTGGCTTGGCGCCGCTGACGCTCCCTGGCACAGGATTAGGCGCTCACGAGTGCTGCGTGTTCGCGCATGTTGTAGTTGCCGGTCTCGACCCAGATCGTGTTGTGGATGATCCGGTCCATGATCGCGTCCGCATGGACGCCGGAGCCGAGCCGCTGGTGCCAGTCCTTCTGCAAATACTGCGTGCAGAACACTGTTGAGGTCTCGCCGTAGCGGCGCTCCATCAGTTCCAGCAGCATGCCTCGCATCGGTTCCGTGGGTCGATCCAGGAGCCACTCGTCGATGACCAGCAGCGTGAATGCCGCATACTTTCGCAGGAATTTACCGGAACCGCCGGGCCTGTCTTGCGCGGCGACCCATTCTTCCTCGAGGTCCGGCATACGGACGTAATGTGCGCGGATTCTGTGCTCGCAGGCGCGTTTGGCGACCGCGCATCCCAGATACGACTTCCCCGACCCGGTGAACCCCTGCAAGACGACGTTCTGCTGCCTGCCCACGAACGAGCAGGTGCCCAGCTGGGTCAGCAGCTGCCGGTCAAGACCGCGCTCGTCGAGAAGATCGATGCGGCGCAAATCCGCGTTCGGATAACGCAGTCCTGCCCGCCGGATCAAGCCGGTCACCTTGGAATGCGTAAACGACGAATAGGCGTCATCGACGACCAGCCGGACACGATCCTCGAACGGCAAGCTGATACTCAGCCTCTCGTCCTGGGTATCGATGGCCTCCAGCAACTCGCCCGCGTTCATCTCGCGCAGCTTGCGTTTGGTCTCCGCATCCAGGCGGCTCATCGAGCCCCTCCGGCGTAGTAGGCGCCGCCCCGCACGTATCCGCCATCGTCTCCCTCCGGCTCATCAGGGACGATCCCGGTTTTGTCCTGCCCGGTATCCAGGATCGGCCGCAGGTGGGCGTAGCGGGGCGATCGTATCGGCCCCCGCAGCGCGAGCTGGCTGGCCGCTTCCACCCGGGCCGGGGAGAACCGGCGGGACAGGCGCAGCACCGCCAGCGCGGGGTCGTAGCCGGCCTCCTCGACCGGCACGGACTCGAAGATCTTGCTGATCACCGTCACGGTTGCCGGGCCCATCCGTAACGCCCATTCATCGATCCGGGCCCGGTCCCACGCCTGCCAGCTGCGACCCTCCGGAAGGTCCGCCTCGTTCGTCTGATGCTGGTTCGCCGTCGTCGCTGGCAGCAGCAGGTGGCTGGTGAGGCGCTCATCGCTGCGATAGATCTCCAGCATGGTCTCCGTGACACGAAGATCAACATTCGAGCCGATGTGGGCGAACGGCACGGAGTAAAAGTTCTTCGCCCAGACCACGTGGCCGTTGCGCCCAACTTTGCGCCCATAGGTCCAGTTGCTGATCTCGAACGCCACCGCCGGCAGCGGTTGCAACACCGGCTTCTCCTCGGCGGTGAACACGCTCAGCCGGGAGCCCTCCCGCTTCTGGAACGGCTGCCTGTTATAGGCATCGATCTGATCCCGAATCCGCCTCCGCAACTGCGCCAGGCTCGTGAACACCTCTTTCCTCAACCCGGCAATCACCCAGGTCGCGACGTGCGAGACAGTGTTTTCCACGCTCGCCTTGTCTTTCGGGTGCCTCACTCGGCCCGGTAGTACCGCCGCTGAATAATGCGCCGCCATCTCCCGATACGCGTCGTTGAGCACGACCTCCCCCTCGCGCGGATGAGAGATCACCCCGGTCTTGAGATTGTCGGGCACGAGCCGCGGGACCGTGCCGCCGAAGAACGCGAACATCTCCGCATGCGCGCGCAGCCACGAATCCTGCCGCATATCCAGGCAGGCCTCCACGAACGCATACCTGCTGAACGGCAGACACGCGACGAACAAATACACCTTCGAGACCTCTCCCGTTGCCGGATCGACCAGCTGCATCGTCGGCCCAGACCAGTCGACCTCGATGCTGCGGCCGGCCTTGTGTCCGACCCGGGACGAGGCGCCAGTGACCATCGCGTGATCGCCATAAAGCCTGCAGAACCGGTCATAACTCATCGCCGCTTGCCCCGCCCGACCGGATGCGTCGACATACTCCTGGTGCAGCAGCTTCAACGTCACCCCAACCCTGGCCAGCTCCCGGTGCACCTGGCCCCAGTCCGGCTGCATAAACACGCTCTCGCGCACCCCGCGGCCGGGAAATAGCGCCAGATAAACCTCACCATCAGACAAATCAGCAACGTCATCCCAGCCGAGCCCTGCCCGATCAGCAGCCTCGATCACCGCCTGAACGCTGTGCCGAGACATGCCCTGAGCAGACGAGATAGCCCTGCCCGATAGGCCTTGATTGCGAAACTGCAAAACCAGTTTCGCCTTGATCTTCCGTACCATTGCCGGTAATCCTTCCGCCACGTGTCCCTCACGTGGTGGAAGGAGCCTTACAGATGGCGCTCACACACACCGACACTGGCGCTCACCCACGCCATTCGGGATTCCGACCACGGCGCTCACCCGCACCACCTCTGGACCCCCTGAAAGCCAATATTCACAATTGTGGCCGGGGTAGTTATTACTGTCGTGGCAAACGCAACGGAGCGGTTCCGCGGCCCGTTGGGAATCGCGTTGGGCGTCCTCGCAATCACACTGCTAATCGCGTACGCCGTCAGCAGCTCATCACGGCGGCAGAAGCCGGAGCCAGCGCCGACCGCAGCCCGCGCCGGCGGGCATAAGGTAAGGGCTGGCAAGATGCGGGGCGAAAAGTCCTTGGCCGCAGAACTTGCCCTCCTTGCAGAGCTCCATACGAAGGGCGCGCTTTCTGATGAGGAATTCAGCGCCGCCAAGCGTCGCATCCTTGGAAGCTGATATTCCAAGCCTCATCAGCCTCGTCCCGATTGGGCAACCGTCAGCGGGCGGGTTCGTCTCCAGGGTTGTCGCTGCTCAGCTCGATTTCTTGGGTGGGCTTATCTGGAGTCGCGTGCTCCCGATCCACGGACGGCGGAGGCTCATCGAGTTTGCGCGCCATGTCCGGCTCACGGTCTAAGCGCAGCCAAACTCGCAGCGAGTCGTTCCTATAAAGGATGCTGCCTGGCGCCGGAGACTGACTTTGAATAACTGGGTTGTTGGGCCAAGCGATCCCGCTTATCGGGGGTCCGTCCGGATCGGGATTCGCCAAAGTCAGTCCAGCCAACATAGCGATTTCCCGAGCTGGGATGAATCGCTCCCCAACAACGTCGGGAACAATGACGAGCTCTGCGGCTCGCCGATCGTCGATTGCCTTTTCTGGCATAACTGCCTCCTATCAGTATTGTCTACGTCCGTCAGTCACTCAGCAACAAGCCAACAGAGGGAGCGACGGAGATTTGAAGCCGGCTGCCGTGTTTGGCCATCCCGTAAGACCGATCCGGTGAAGGGGCGCCCTGAGGCACGCCAATCACAACCGGAGTCTGCGGTTAAAGTGCCAGGCCAAACGTCGCTCAAGATGGCCCGAACTCGTCGGAATGCTACTTGGAGGTCCACCAGTACTACCCAGTTGGGGAGGCGGGGCTGCGGAGGATCAGGAACTGGTAGTGCTGCGTCCAGTTCCCCGCGCCCGGTCCAGACTCTGCGCCGGTGCCTTCCGGCCAGGTGACAAAGTCCTCGATGGCACCATACCGGCCAAAGACCTGGCTTACCGTCGCATCGCTGCGGCGGCTGAAGAACCGGCGGGGTTCGACGTCGTCCTCGGGGTTCAGGACCTCGTCATCCTCACCTGACCAAAGGCCGACGGCGATGGGCCCGCCGGGTGCCGTGACGCGCACCAGCTCGCGCAGGACGCTGTCGATATCAGTGGCGGGGATGTGCAGGAGCGTACTCATGGTCCAGACCGCCGGAAAGGTTCCGTCCGCGAAGGGCAGTTGCCGGGCGCTGGCCACGGAGACGTCGAGGCCCTTGGAGCGGGCGTGACGGACGTGCTCCTCGGAGAGGTCCACGCCGGTGTAATGGATGCCTGCCCGGACAAACTGCAGGCCATCGAGCCCCATGCCGGAGCCGATCTCCAGTATGTTGTGGCGGCTCTCGGCCTTAAGCAGCGCAATGAACCGCGCACGCTGTTCCACGCGCCTGAGAGCCAGCGGATGGTCCCAGCCGGACGCGGCGCGGCGGTTGTAGAACTCGGCGAGACGCTGCTCGCTGCCGTGTTCCTCCGCCCCGATCTCAAATGCCGCGCCCATGCAGGTCCCCTTCCGTGAGTTGAACTCGGTCAGTAAAAGGCCGTCAGTTAAAGACCACGGTGCGGTTGCCGTCCAGCAAAACACGGTGCTCTGCGTGCCACTGGACGGCCTGGGCCAGCGTGCGGCCTTCAACGTCGCGGCCCATCTGGACAAACTGCTCCGGCGTGCGCGCGTGGTCCACCCGGATCACTTCCTGTTCGATGATCGGGCCCTCGTCCAAGGCTGCGGTGACGTAGTGGGCAGTGGCACCGATCAGCTTCACGCCGCGGGCGTGGGCCTGGTGGTACGGCCGTGCGCCCTTGAAGGACGGCAGGAACGAGTGGTGGATGTTGATGGCCTTGCCGGTCAGCTCCGCGCAGAGGTCATCCGAAATGATCTGCATGTAGCGGGCCAGGACCGTCAGCTCGATGTCGTGCTCGGCCATGATGGCGCGGAGCTTGTCCTCGGCCTGGGCCTTGGTGTCCGGCGTGACGGGAATGTGGTGGAAAGGGATTCCGTAGAACTCGGCCAGCCCGGCGAGGTCATTGTGGTTGGAGACGATGGCGGGGATCTCGATGGGCAGGGTGCCGGAGCGCTGCTGGAACAGGATGTCGTTGAGGCAGTGCGCCGACGTGCTGGCCATCAGCAGGGTCCTCACCTTCTGGCCCACGGCGTTGAGGCTCCACTGCATTCCAAAGGCCTCGACCACCGGCTCAAGTGCAGCCTGAAGCTCAGCCTTGGCGGCCGTCGTCGTTGCTTCCACCCGCATAAAGAAGTTGCCCGTTGCGGGGCTGCCGTACTGCTGCGAGTCCAAAATATTACAGCCCGCCACCAGCAGTGCTCCGGCCACGGCGTGCACGATTCCGGGGCGGTCCGGGCAGGACAGGGTTACTACATACGCTTGGTTCAGCTGCTCGTCACTCACGCCTACCAGCCTACCCGCGCCGGCACGCCCGCGTTTGGTAGTCTGGTGGGGTTGCAACTGGCGTTGGGTGGCTAACCACCAGGGAGCGGCAATCACGAAGACCACGGATCGTACGCCTGGGCCGAGGGTCATGTCTTACCGGAGCTGCACCCTTTAGGATGCGGCTCACTTTCACGTCCTGTCATCAACGGGCGGTGATGTGCGCCAGCCGGTAGCCTGACCTTAGCAGTGCCCGTATCCCTAGCCAGGAGTTTTTCGTGACTACTACCGCCACCACAACAGCCGCAGTCAGCAACCAGTCGCTGGCCGAGCTCGATCCCGAAATCGCCGCAGTCCTCGACCAGGAACTTGGCCGCCAGCGCGGCACCCTGGAAATGATCGCGTCCGAAAACTTCGCCCCGCGCGCCGTGATGGAAGCCCAGGGCTCCGTCCTGACCAATAAGTACGCCGAGGGCTACCCTGGCCGCCGTTACTATGGCGGCTGCGAGTACGTGGACATCGCCGAGCAGCTGGCCATCGACCGTGTTAAGGAACTGTTCGGCGCCGAGTACGCCAACGTCCAGCCGCACTCCGGTGCGCAGGCCAACGCGGCGGCGCTGTCCGCCATGATCACCCCCGGTGACAAGATCCTGGGTCTGTCCCTCGCCCACGGCGGCCACCTGACCCACGGCATGAAGCTAAACTTCTCCGGCAAGCTCTACAAAGTTGCTGCCTACCAGGTGGAGCAGGACAACTTCCGCGTGGACATGGACAAGCTGCGCGAGCAGGCCATCGCCGAGAAGCCCCAGGTCATCATCGCCGGCTGGTCCGCCTACCCGCGGCACCTGGACTTCGCAGCTTTCCGCTCCATCGCCGATGAAGTGGGCGCGCTGCTCTGGACCGACATGGCACACTTCGCCGGACTCGTTGCAGTAGGCCTGCACCCGAGTCCGGTGCCGTACTCCGACGTCGTCACCTCCACCGTGCACAAGACCCTCGCCGGGCCGCGCTCCGGCGTGATCCTGGCCAAGCAGGAGTGGGCCAAGAAGATCAACTCCAACGTCTTCCCGGGCCAGCAGGGCGGACCGCTCATGCACGTGATCGCCGCCAAGGCCGTGGCCTTCAAGATCGCCGGCACCGATGAATTCAAGGAGCGCCAGGAGCGCGTCCTGGAAGGCGCCAAGATCATCGCCGACCGCCTCAACCAGGCCGACGTCGCCGACGCCGGCGTCTCCGTCCTCACCGGCGGCACCGACGTCCACCTGGTCCTGGTGGACCTGCGCAACTCCCAGCTGGACGGCCAGCAGGCCGAGGACCTCCTGCACTCAGTGGGCATCACCGTGAACCGCAACGCCGTGCCGTTCGACCCCCGCCCGCCGATGGTCACCTCCGGCCTGCGCATCGGCACCCCGGCACTGGCCACCCGCGGCTTCGGAGCCCAGGAATTCACCGAGGTGGCGGACATCATCGCCACCGCGCTGAAGTCCGGCTCCGCCACGGACGTGGACGCACTCCAGTCCCGCGTGGACAAGCTCGCCGCCGATTTCCCGCTGTACCCGCAGCACGAGCAGTGGTAATCCATGACCACTGAAACTGGAACAGCACAGATCCTCGACGGCAAGGCTACCGCCGCTGCCATCAAGGCCGAGCTGACCGAACGCGTGGCCGCACTCCGGGCCAAGGGCATCACCCCCGGGCTCGGCACCATCCTGGTGGGCTCCGATCCCGGCAGCACCTGGTACGTGGGCGGCAAGCACAAGGACTGCGCCGAGGTGGGCATCACGTCCATCCGCCGCGACCTGCCCGAGACCGCCACCCAGGACGAACTCCTGGCCGTGGTCCGCGAGCTGAACGAGAACCCGGAATGCACCGGCTACATCGTCCAGCTGCCGTTGCCGAAGCACATCAACCAGGACGTCATCCTGGAAGCCATGGACCCTGAGAAGGACGCCGACGGCCTGCACCCGATGAACCTGGGCCGCCTGGTGGCCAACGTCAGCGGACCCATGACGTCCCCGCTGCCCTGCACGCCCAAGGGCTGTGTGGAACTGCTGACCCGGCACGGGATTAACCTCAAGGGCAAGCGAGTCCTGGTGGTGGGCCGCGGCGTGACCATCGGCCGTCCCGTGGGCCTGCTGCTGACCCGCAAGGATGTCAATGCAACAGTCATCCTGGCGCACACGGGCACGGTGGACCTGGCCGCTGAACTCCGGCAGGCCGACGTCGTGATTGCCGCCGCCGGGCAGCCGCACATGATCAAGGCAGCGGACCTCAAGCCGGGCGCCATTGTGCTCGACGTCGGCGTGAGCCGCGTGGATGACGGCAACGGCAAGGCCGTGGTCACCGGAGACGTGGACCCCGCGGCAGCGGACGTCGCCGCGTGGATCTCGCCGAACCCGGGAGGTGTGGGTCCGATGACCCGCGCCATGCTGCTGGCCAACGTGGTGGAAACCGCCGAGCGCCAGGCAGGAATCGCCTAGTCCCACCGAAGTACCAGGAACGCCCGACGACGGCCCACACCTAGAGTGAAAGGTGCGGGCCGTCGTCGGGCTATTTACAGTGAAACCACAACCTACTTCAGCTGGCCGCGGACCTCCCCGGCAGGGAAGTCAGCGTTATGCACATTGACGTAATAGGCGCCTGGGTTGGCTTCAATGGCGGCCAGCACGGCCGAGGACGCCGTAGTGCAGGCATCAATCGTCCAGTCGGTGCCGCTGACCACTTGCAGCGCAACAACAACCGGGCCGGCCACGTTGCGTGCAGCGAGATGGATGTGGGCCGCCGTGGCAGGAGCGGACAGATTACGGGCCGTCAGCGTATAGCAGAGCTCGTCGTCGTCGATGGTGTAACTGAAGGATCCACCTGCCCCGGTGTGGACTGCTGCGGCTTCCTGGCCCGTGTTAAGCGGAATGGCGGGACTGCCGCCCGGTTTTGCCTCCGCAGGGGCGGTGATTCCCAAGAGGGAGACGATGGCCGTGGCCACCGCGGCTGTCCTGAACCCGTGACTTTTCATGATGTGTCCTCAGATAGAAGATGAATTTCCACCCCTAGCTCGATTCACGCTACGCCGCGGCCTGATCAGGCACAATGGCGTCCGGGCTCCTGTTCGCCGGGGGTGGAAGGGGCCACAGGGTGCCGCAGCGTTTGAGACAATGGACCCATGCGATCTCTGGGTACTCCTCAATCCACGTCCGGCCGGTCCAAGGGCGGCTTCTCCATGCTCCGGATCAGTGGCCCGGGAATGATGGTCTTTGTCATCGCCTTCCTCGTTGCCGTGATCTTTGCCGCCAACCAGAACGACGTCGTGGGCTGGGTTGTCGCCATCATCGCCGCCTTCTGGCTGGCCCTCGCAGCGTTCGTGGTGTTCAGCATCCAGAAGGCCGCCAAAAAAGCCGGCGCCAAGCTGGCCGAGGCCCAGAACGCCTTCAACAGCGCAGCCGGCCGCGCACCATCGTCGTCCTCGGCCGACCACGGCGGCACCCGGGTGGTGTACGAGCGGACTGAAGCTGACGAGGTCCGCGACCTCAAGCTGGACCACTCCTTCAAGATCGTCCAGGTCCAGGTGGGCGTGGTGGAGAAGGAGCGCGCCAAGGGGGAGACCGCGGACCAGGATACAATCCGCCGCGCGCTGGAGACCATCGAGATCACCGCCACGAACGCCCGCGACATGATCCGTGCCGGCGGCGGCACCGGGGACCCGGTCAGCGGAACCATCATCGACTAGAGTAGAGCGGGTGAGCTCGGCATTGAAGAAGGACCACCTTCGCATCGCATCAGTCAACGTTAACGGCCTCCGGGCTGCCTACAAGAACGGTATGGCGGCATGGCTGGAGCCCCGCGAGGTCGACATTCTCTGCCTCCAGGAAGTCAGGGCGCCTGACGCGATCGTGCGCCAGCTGCTCGGCGATGGCTGGCACATCCTGCACGCCGAAGCCGAGGCCAAAGGCCGCGCCGGCGTCGCCATTGCGTCCCGTGAAGAGCCGCTGGACACCCGCAACGGCATCGGTGATGACTACTTCGCCACCGCCGGCCGCTGGGTTGAGGCTGATTTCAGGGTGGCCGACGCCGGGGGAAACCCCGTGCAGCTGACCGTTGCCAGCGCCTACGTGCACTCCGGCGAGGTGGGAACCCCGAAACAGGTGGACAAGTACCGTTTCCTGGACGTCATGACCAGCAGGCTGCCCGAACTGACCAAGCACAGCGACCACGCACTCGTGGTGGGTGACCTGAACGTGGGCCACACGGAACTGGACATCAGGAACTGGAAGGGCAACGTCAAGAAGGCCGGCTTCCTGCCCGAGGAACGCGCCTACTTTGACCGCTTCTTCGGTGAGGAGATCGGCTGGAGGGACGTTCACCGGGGCCTGGCGGGCCGCATCGATGGCCCCTACACCTGGTGGTCGCAGCGTGGCCAGGCCTTCGACAACGACACGGGCTGGCGGATCGACTATCACATGGCCACTCCGGCACTGGCTGCTTCCGCGTTCTCCGCAGTGGTTGACCGGGCGCCGTCGTGGGACACCCGCTTCTCTGACCATGCCCCGCTGGTAGTGGACTACCGGCTCTAGTCTTAAGGCCTCAACGAATGACCTCTTCTTCAACCGTGACCGGCCCCGCCGCGTCGGCAGCAACGGACTCCGTCGCCGCGCCGGCACCAGAGAGCCAGCCCGCCACCGGGCTGCGGCACCGTGTCCTGTCCGGAATGCAGCCCTCCGCAGACTCGCTCCACCTCGGAAACTACCTCGGCGCGCTGGTGAACTGGGTGCGGATGCAGGACGAATACGATGCCATCTTCTTCATCCCGGACCTGCATGCCATCACCGTGCCCCAGGATCCCGTGGAGCTGGCGCGCCGCACCAGGGTGACCGCCGCGCAGTACATCGCCGGCGGCGTGGACGTGAACAAGTGCACCCTCTTTGTCCAGTCCCAGGTGCCCGAACATGCCCAGCTGGCGTGGGTCCTGGGCTGCATCACCGGCTTCGGCGAGGCCTCGCGCATGATCCAGTTCAAGGACAAGTCCCAGCAACACGGTTCGGACCACGCTAGCGTCGGCCTGTTCACCTACCCGATCCTGCAGGCAGCCGACATCCTCCTCTACCAGCCGCACGGCGTTCCAGTGGGTGAGGACCAGCGCCAGCACATCGAGCTGAGCCGTGACCTGGCGCACCGCTTCAACACGCGCTTCGGCGAGACTTTCACGGTTCCGCAGCCCTTCATCCAGAAGGAATCCGCCAAGATCTACGACCTGCAGAACCCCACGGCCAAGATGTCCAAGTCGGCTGAATCACCGGCCGGCCTGATCAACCTGCTCGATGATCCCAAGGTGACCGCCAAGCGGATCAAATCGGCTGTGACCGACGCCGAGACGGAGATCCGTTTCGACCGTGAGGCCAAGCCAGGCGTCTCCAACCTGCTCACCATCTTCTCCGGAGTGACCGGCCAGAGCGTCGAGCAACTCGTTGACGCCTACCAGGGCAAGATGTACGGACACCTCAAGGTGGACCTGGCCGAGGCGGTGGTGGGCCACCTGACCCCCATCCGTGAGCGCGCCAACGAACTGCTTTCTGACCCCGCAGAACTGGACCGGCTGCTTGCCCACGGTGCGGACAAGGCCAGGGAGATTGCGGGCGCCACGCTCAGCGATGTCTTTGCCAAGGTGGGGTTCCTGCCCTACGGCGGCGCCCCCGGAGCCCGCTAACCCGATGGCGGCCGCCAGCAGTGTCAGTGAAGGAATGAGCGTAGGCGTCATTCTGGGATTCCCCCCTGCCATCGCCGAGGAACTCCAACGATGGCGGGCTTCGTTCGGGGATCCCATGGCGGGGGTCATTCCAGCCCACATCACGCTGGTCACCACCACTCCAGCCCAGGACTGGGAGGCAACACGCGCGCACGTCCGCGAGGTGGCCCGCGACCAGGCGCCCTTTATGGTCACCATCGCCGGAACCGGCACCTTCCGGCCGGTATCCCCTGTGGTCTTTATCAACGTGGAGGACGGCTTCGACGCCTGCGTTGACCTGCACGAGAAGCTCCAGACCGGCCCGCTCCACCGCGACCTGCCGTTCTCTTACCATCCGCATGTGACCATCGCCCACGATGTCGCCCCGGAAAGCCTGGACGAAGCCGAAACGGTGCTCAAGGACTATAGGGCCAGGTTCCCGGTGGTTAGCATGGGACTTTACGAGCACGATGCCGATGGCATTTGGCAGCTACGGGAAGAGCTGGACTTTGGGACCGAAAGTGACAACGACACCTGTTCCATCGCCGCGGACGCAGCAGCGGACGCAGCCGCCAACACCGGCGGATCAACCTCTTCCCACTGAACGCGCACGCCTGGACCTTGCCGTCATCCAGAAGCGGATGGAGTGGGGCAAGGCGCGGAGATCCGACGGCGGCCCCGTAGCCAGCCTGCTGGCCATGTTCCGGTGGCTGCTGGCCCGGCTTGGCGCCTTCCGTCCGATGCGGGCGTGGCGGCACTACGCCCTCCAGCACGGCCCGCTGATGAGCGCCGGCATCGGCTTCAACATGTTCTTTTCCATCACCGGCCTGCTGGCCACGGGCTTCTCCCTTGCCGGCCTTGCGCTCCGCGGCCAGCCTGCCCTCCTGGGCACGATCATCAGCAGCGTGTCCCAGAGTGCGCCCGGGCTGCTGAAGGTGGACGGCCGCGAGGGACTGGTGGATCCGCAGGACCTGCTGGATCCTGACGGACTGGGATGGACGGCTGTCATCGCCGCAGTTGTCACGGTCATCACCTCGCTGGGCTGGATTGCCGGCCTGCGTGATGGCCTGCGCGGCGTGATGCAGCTGCCGCCCCTGAAGGTCAACCCCATCGTGCTGAAACTGCGCGATTCCGGAACACTGCTGCTGCTCGGCGTCGCCCTGGTGATCAGCGCAGGAGCTTCCCTGATCTTTGGCACCGCGGCCGGATGGGTCTCTGATTTCCTGCGGCTTGATCAGGCGGTGGCGGGCCCGCTGACCACGCTCATCAAAATCGGTGTGCCTTTGGCGCTCAACTGGGTCACAGTGCTCATCATGTTCCGGCTCGCGGGCGGCCTCAAGCTGTCCAAACGGGCGCTGTTGGAAGGCACCATCCTGGCTGCGGTGGGCACCACCGTCCTGCAGGTCTTCAGCACCGAGCTGCTCGCCGGGGCAGGCCGGAACCCCATCCTGGCACCGTTCGCCATCATCGTCGGCCTGCTGATCTGGTTCAACCTGGTCAGCCAGGTCTACCTCGTCTCCGCCGGCTGGTCCGCGATCCGCGAGGAAGACCTCAGGAGCGCTCCCGGTGAGCACGAAAAAGCACGGCGGGGATCGCGCCAGGTCCAGCCGGGCAAAGTCCCGGTGCACGGCGACGGACCCGCGGCGGCTACCGCCCGGCGTCGAGGTACTGGTCGGCCCAGGCAGAAATGATCCTGGCGGCGCGGGCCGCCTGGCCCTTGCCGGTCAGCAGGTGGTCGCTGCCCTCGAGCGAAACGAAGTTCCGTGGATGCCTGGCAGTCTGAAAAATAATGCTGGCGTTCTCGATGCCCACGGTGTTGTCCGTGGGGGAGTGAAGCACCATCAGCGGTTTGTGCAGCTGCTTGATGCAGTCCGTCAGGTCTGCGTTCTCCAGGTCCTCCACGAAATGCCTGCGGATCTCCACCCGCTTGCCGCCGAGGTCCACTTCGGCGCTGCCTTCGCTGAGGATCTTGTCCAGGGCGGCGTCAAAGACGTGCGCCACGTGCTTGGGCGAGAACGGGGCACCCACGGTGGCAACGGCGTCGAGCTCCGGGATCTGGCGCGCGGCTGAAAGCACAGCGGCCCCACCGAACGAGTGACCCACCAGCAGCGAGACCGCCTTGCCCTCGGCGCGCATGAACTCGGCCGCCTTGACGGTGTCGGCCACCTTGTGGCTGAAGGAGCCTTCGGACCAGAGGCCGGCGGAATCACCCAGGCCCAGGTTGTCGAACCGGAGCATGCCGATGCCGGTGTCAGCCAGGGCCTTGCACATCCGTGAGGCGGCCGGGCTGTCCTTGCCCAGCGTGAAGCCGTGGGAGAAGACGCCCCAACCCCTGACGGGCCCCTCAGGGACGTCCAGGATGCCGGACAGGACCTCGCCGGTGGATCCTTCGAAGCTGACTCTTTCGGAACGGGACATCGCGGCCTGCTTTCGTTGTTGCCGTGAGGTGTTAAACCACGACGGCGCCACACACCTTAAAGGTGAGCGACGCCGTCGTACGCAAAAACCTGGATTAGATCTTGCGGGAGAGAATTGCCTGCTTGACTTCGGCGATTGCCTGGGTCACCTGGATGCCTCGGGGGCATGCTTCGGAGCAGTTGAAGGTGGTGCGGCAGCGCCACACGCCTTCCTTGTCGTTCAGGATTTCCAGGCGCATGTCGCCGGCATCATCACGGGAATCGAAAATGAAGCGGTGGGCGTTGACGATCGCGGCCGGGCCGAAGTACTGGCCGTCGGTCCAGAACACCGGGCAGGAGGACGTGCACGCCGCGCAGAGGATGCACTTGGTGGTGTCGTCGAAGCGCTCACGGTCCTCGGCGGACTGCAGGCGTTCCTTGGTGGGCTCGTGGCCCTTGTTGATCAGGAACGGCATGACTTCGCGGAAGGACTGGAAGAACGGCTCCATGTCCACGATCAGGTCCTTCTCCACCGGCAGGCCCTTGATGGGCTCAACGGTGATGGGCTTGGTGGTGTCCAAGTCCTTCAGGAGCGTCTTGCAGGCAAGGCGGTTGCGGCCGTTGATGCGCATGGCATCGGAACCGCAGACACCGTGGGCGCAGGAACGGCGGAACGAAACGCTGCCATCAATTTCCCACTTGACCTTGTGCAGGGCGTCCAGCACACGGTCGGTGCCGTACATGGTCACCTTGAAGTCGTCCCACGTGGCGTCCTCGGACACCTCAGGGTTGTAACGGCGTACGCGCAGGGTGACGTCGAACGTGGGGATCTCTCCGCCGCCTCCGATGTGTGCGGGCAGTTCGATCTTGGAGGCTGGCTCAGCAAGTTCAGCGGTCATTTTAGTACTTCCTCACCATCGGCTCGTAGCGGGTAAACACAACCGGTTTGGTGCCCAGCCGGATGCCGGCTGTTGTTTCCGCGGTCCCCGCGGTGCCGTCGGCCGGGGCGTGGTCATCCTTGTACGCCATGGAGTGCTTCATGAATTTTTCGTCGTCGCGTTCCGGGAAGTCCTCGCGGAAGTGTCCGCCGCGGGATTCCTCACGGTGCAGGGCAGCCACGGTCATGACCTTGGCCAGTTCCAGCAGGAAGCCCAGCTCAACGGCCTCGAGCAGGTCCAGGTTGAAGCGCTTGCCCTTGTCCTGGACGCTGATGCGCTTGTATCGCGCCTCGAAGGACTCGATGTCTGTCAGGACCTGGTTCAGCGTGTCAGCCGTACGGAAGACCTGCATGTTGGCGTCCATGGTGTCCTGGAGTTCCTTGCGGATTACCGCCACCTTCTCGTCGCCGTTGCCGTTGCGGGCAATGTCCAGCAGCTCGATGGTGTAGGCCTCCGGGTCCTCCGGGAGGTCCACGAAGTCGGCAGTCTTGGCGTACTCCGCGGCGGCGATGCCGGCGCGCTTGCCGAACACGTTGATGTCCAGCAGTGAGTTGGTGCCCAGGCGGTTGGAGCCGTGGACCGAAACGCAGGCAACCTCGCCGGCGGCGTAAAGGCCCGGGATGACGGTGTCGTTGTCCTGCAGGACTTCGGTGGTGATGTTGGTGGGGATGCCGCCCATGGCGTAGTGCGCCGTGGGGAACACCGGAACCGGCTCCGTGTACGGTTCCACACCCAGGTAGGTGCGGGCGAACTCGGTGATGTCCGGGAGCTTGGCATCGATGTGAGCCGGCTCCAGGTGGGTCAGGTCCAGGAGGACGTAGTCCTTGTTCGGGCCGCAGCCGCGGCCTTCACGGACTTCGTTGGCCATGGAGCGGGCCACGATGTCACGCGGTGCGAGGTCCTTGATGGTGGGGGCGTAGCGCTCCATGAAGCGCTCGCCCTCAGAGTTACGCAGGATGGCGCCCTCACCGCGTGCGGCTTCGGAAAGCAGGATGCCCAGGCCGGCGAGGCCTGTCGGGTGGAACTGGAAGAACTCCATGTCCTCCAGCGGGATGCCACGGCGGAACGCGATGCCCATGCCGTCGCCGGTCAGGGTGTGGGCGTTGGAGGTGGTCTTGAAGACCTTCCCGGCGCCGCCGGTAGCGAAGATCACGGACTTGGCCTGGAACACGTGCAGCTCACCGGAGGCGAGGTCATAGGACACGACGCCGGCAACACGCTTCTGTTTGTACGGCGTGCCGTCCTCGCGGACAGCGTCTTCCTCGACCGTCAGGAGGTCAAGGACGTAGTACTCGTTGTAGAACTCCACGTTGTGCTTGACGCAGTTTTGGTACAGCGTCTGTAGGATCATGTGGCCGGTGCGGTCTGCTGCGTAGCAGGCACGGCGGACGGGTGCCTTGCCGTGGTCGCGGGTGTGGCCACCGAAGCGTCGCTGGTCGATCCGGCCTTCGGGCGTGCGGTTGAACGGCAGGCCCATCTTTTCCAGGTCCAGCACGGCGTCGATGGCTTCCTTCGCCATGACCTCGGCGGCGTCCTGGTCAACCAGGTAGTCGCCGCCCTTGATGGTGTCGAACGTGTGCCATTCCCAGTTGTCTTCTTCGACATTGGCAAGGGCCGCGCACATGCCACCCTGCGCCGCACCGGTGTGCGAGCGGGTGGGGTAGAGCTTGGTCAGTACTGCTGTGCGCGCGCGCTGACCGGACTCGATCGCGGCGCGCATGCCAGCGCCACCGGCACCGACGATGACGACGTCGTACTTATGGACCTGCATACTTGGGCGCTCTTTCTCTCAAAATTCGCTATAAAACAACGGGCGGGCGTTGCCTGCACCGCAAAATACAGCCTGCGGCTCACCGCGGGCAGCGGATGAACGGGCTACGCGGGGCAGAAGCCGCCGGGCAGCGGAACACCGTCAACCACGGGGCACGGGTTGAAGGTGAAGATCACCAGGGTGCCAAGGACGATGATCACGGTGGTGGCCGCGTAGAGGACGATCTTGAGCCAGAGGCGGGTGGAATCCTTCTCGGCGTAATCGTTGATGATGGTGCGTACGCCGTTGGTGCCGTGCAGCATGGCCAGCCACAGCATGGCCAGGTCCCAGATCTGCCAGAACGGGTCAGCCCACTTGCCGGCGACGAAGCCGAAGTCGATGGCGTGGACGCCTTCGCCCATCAGGAGGTTTACGAAGAGGTGCCCGAAGATGAGCACCACCAGCACTACGCCGGACAGGCGCATGAACAGCCAGGCCAGCATTTCGAAGTTGCCCCGGCTTGCGCCCGTGCGGCGGTACTGGGGGGAGTTTTTCCCACTGCGTGGGCTGTCGATTGTTGCAGTCATGGCTTAGTGACCTCCGAAAGCGAGGGAAAGGTGGCGGATGGAGAAGCCGACCATTACAACTACCCACAGGGCCAGGACGGTCCACAGCATCTGGCGCTGGTACTTGGCGCCCTTCTTCCAGAAGTCGACGGCGATGATCCGCAAACCATTAAAGGCGTGGAAGACGATCGCGGCAACCAGGCCCGTTTCACCCAGGGCCATGAGGGGGTTCTTGTAGGCACCGATGACGGCCGTGTAGGCCTCGGGGGACACTCGCACCAATGAGGTGTCCAGCACATGGACCAACAAGAAGAAAAAGATCACTACACCGGTAATCCGGTGTCCTACCCAAGACCACATGCCTTCACGGCCGCGGTACAAGGTGCCAGCTGGTTTTGTCGGCACTGATAAACCTCCCTGCAACACAGCGGCGCTGGCATGAGATCCACGCGGGGGGAACGCCTGCTGCGAGAGCAACTCGTAGCTCAGGCCTAAATCTAGGCTTCGCTCACAGCTTATTCAATTTAGGAACTCCTTGGTGACCCCGCAATCCCCGCGTTTTGACTGCAGATGAGACGAACACCACACCATGGCGCGCCTGCGGGAGTTGGCGGAAGGTTCCGAAAGGGCAGTTCACCGCTCGTCAGCTAAAGTAGCCGTGATGAGTACAGACAAAGTGACAAGCCCGGATTCACCCCTGAACCGCTTTATTGCGGTGATTCCGGCAGGCGGAGTGGGGACCCGCCTCTGGCCCCTGTCACGCGCAGCAGCTCCCAAGTTCCTTCACGACCTCACGGGGTCGGGCAGCACCTTGCTGCGAGCCACGTATGACCGGCTGCAGCCCCTCGCGGGCCGGCGCGTCCTGGTGGTCACGGGCACTGCGCACCGCGCTGCCGTGTGCCGCCAGTTGCCCGAGGTCCAGGACTCGGACCTGGTCCTGGAAAGCGAGCCGAAGGATTCCGGCGCCGCGATCGGCCTGGCCGCCGCCATCCTGCACGAGCGGGATCCGGACACCATCATGGGGTCCTTCGCCGCTGACCAGGTGATCAGCCCGGACCACCTGTTCCAGGAAGCGGTCCGCGAAGCGATCCACACGGCCGCCGCCGGCAAGATCGTGACCATCGGCATCAAGCCGACGCACCCGTCCACCGGCTTCGGCTACATCCGCGCTGGCGAGAAACTCCACATCGAAGGTGCGCCCAGCGCCCAGGCCGTGGTGGAGTTCGTTGAGAAGCCGGACGAGGAAGATGCCCAGCAGTACGTGGACAGCGGTGAGTATGTCTGGAACGCCGGCATGTTCGTGGCTCCCGTCGCGCTGATGCTCAAGCACCTCGAGGCCAACCAGCCGGAGCTGTTCAAGGGCCTGCAGGAGATCGCCCAGGCCTGGGACACCCCCGAGCGCGATGCAGTCACGGCGCGGGTCTGGCCCACGCTGCCCAAGATCGCCATCGACTATGCGGTGGCCGAACCTGCCGCCGCCGCGGGCGACGTCGCCGTGGTGCCTGGCACTTTCGGATGGGACGACGTCGGGGACTTCGCTTCGGTGGGCCGCCTCAACAGCGCCCGTGAAGTGGACGATGTCACTGTCATCGGCGAAGGCGCGCGCGTCTTCACCGAAAACGCCAGCGGCGTGGTGGTTTCAGACACGAAGCGCGTTATTGCGCTGATCGGCATCAAGGACGTTGTCATTGTGGACACCGGGGACGCCCTCCTGGTGACTACCAAGCAGCATGCCCAGCGCGTCAAGGGTGCAGTGGACGCTCTGAAGGCAAGCGGCGATACAGACGTCCTCTAGCAAGCGCGGACCGCTGTCAAACCGTAACGCGCCGACCGTGATGCCGCTATTCCGTGGACCCTCGCTAGAGTAAATCTGTGCGCAACTACACTACTGAAACTGAGCCCACCGCGTTGGTGGGTCCATGGCTGGAGCCGCTCCTTCCGGAACTGATCGACTTCCGCCGGGACCTGCATGCGCATCCAGAGCTTTCCTTCAAGGAATTCCGCACCACTGACAAGCTCGTGGAGCGGCTCGAAGCGGCGGGCCTCGCGCCCCGCAGGCTTGAAGGCACCGGCCTCACGGTCGATATCGGCGAGGGGCCCATCGCAGCTGCACTCCGCGGCGATATTGACGCCCTGCCCATCATCGAGGAAACCGGCCTGCCGTTTGCCTCAAAGAACCATGGCGTCACGCACGCGTGCGGCCACGATGTCCACACTGCCACCATGCTCGGCGTTGCCCTGGTCCTGCAGAACATGCACCAGGAGTCACCGCTCGGTGGGTCCGTCCGG
The DNA here is from genome assembly GCF_050156205.1 of Pseudarthrobacter sp. Y6. Taxonomy (NCBI): domain Bacteria; kingdom Bacillati; phylum Actinomycetota; class Actinomycetes; order Micrococcales; family Micrococcaceae; genus Pseudarthrobacter; species Pseudarthrobacter sp. Y6. The sequence continues at coordinate 1,335,935 of NZ_CP189574.1, forward strand.
ATTATCTTCCAGCCGGCCGAGGAAACCATGCCCGGTGGCGCGCTTTCCTGCATCGAGCAGGGCGTCCTGGAGGGTGTGCCGCGCATCTTTGCGCTGCACTGTGACCCGAGGATCGACGTCGGACGCATCGGTACGCGCATCGGCGCAATTACGTCTGCTTCGGACACCATTAAGATCGAACTGAGCGGCCGCGGCGGCCACACCTCCCGGCCGCACCTCACCGAGGACCTGGTGTTCGCCCTGGCGCAGATCGCCGTCAATGTCCCCGCCGTGCTGTCCCGCCGGGTGGATGTCCGCAGCGGGGTGTCCGTGGTCTGGGGGCAGATCAACGCAGGTTCGGCACCCAACGCCATTCCCGGCACGGGTTATATGGCCGGCACCATGCGCTGCCTTGACCGCGACGCCTGGCATGATGCCGGCAAGCTCCTGGACGAGGTGGTGCAGCAGGTGGCCGCGCCTTATGGTGTGGACGTCCATCTGGAACACACCAGGGGAGTGCCACCGGTGGTCAACTCGGAGCACGAGACTGCGCTCATTGAGGCCGCAGCCCGCGCCGAAATTGGTGAGGGCGCCGTAGTGCTGACGCCGCAGTCCATGGGCGGCGAGGACTTCGCCTGGTTCCTGGCTGAGCGTCCCGGCGCGATGATGCGCCTGGGCACCAAGACCCCGGGCGGCGAAGAGTATGACCTGCACCGCGGTGACTACATCCTGGACGAACGCGCCCTGGGCCTGGGTATCCAGGTCCTCACGGCAGCAGCCCTCCGGACCATCCGCGACCTCTAGCCCCCGCGCCCCGCGCCCCTGGCCCCTGGCCCCTGGCCCCTGGCCCCTGGCCCCTGGCGCGAACGGACACTTAAGCCCTCACCCTCGCGCGCGAACTGGCAGCAAATACCCTCAAATCCCGGTTTTGAGGGTGTTACCTGCCAGTTCGCGCATCACTTTGGCCAGTTAAGTTGTGCACAATTGAATTGTGGACTACCGTCTAAGATATGACTGAAGCCCCCCGCCTCGACCGCCAGGTGTGTTTTGCCCTGTACTCCGCCTCCCGCGCGGCAACAGCGGTTTATCGCCCCGTGTTGGACGACCTCGGCCTGACGTACCCGCAGTATCTGGTGATGCTGGTCCTCTGGGAATCAGAGCCGAAGGGAGTCAAGGAGCTCGGCGACGAGCTGGGCCTTGACTCCGGCACGCTGTCGCCGCTGCTCAAGCGACTTGAGGCCATGGGGCTCGTGGAGCGCCGCCGGTCCGGGGAGGATGAGCGCCGTGTTGCAGTCCATGTGACGCCGGCCGGACGCTCGCTCAGCAGCAAGGCCAGCGGGATTCCACGGCACCTTGCGGACGCCGCCGGGTTGTCAGCCGATGAGCTGGAACAGCTTCGGACCACTCTGGAAAGGCTCACCGAAGCCCTTCACCGCGCGCACTGAGCGCCCAAGATTTTCCGTTTTCCAAATCCAACAGGACGGACCACATATGAAGACTCTCTACACTGCCGAGGCCCTGGCTTCTGGCGAAGGCCGGGACGGCAACGCACGCACCAACGACGGCAAGCTGGATGTCAGCCTGGCCAGCCCTGTGGAGCTGGGCGGTGACGGCCAGGGCACCAACCCGGAGCAGTTATTTGCCGCCGGTTACGCGGCCTGCTTCCACTCGGCGCTCCGCCTCGTGGGGCGCAAGGAGCGCGCAGACCTGACCGACTCAGCCGTCGCGGCCAAGATCCACTTTGGCGCGCTGAACGACGGCGCGGGCTACGGCCTTGCTGCTGAACTGGAGATCGCCGTACCGGCTCTGGATCTCGCCACGGCCGAGTCCCTGGTGGCCAAAGCACATCAGATCTGCCCGTATTCCAACGCCACCCGCGGAAACATGACGGTGGACATCAAGATCCTGGAGTTCGCAGCATGAGCCTGACAACGGCACTTCCAACATCCACCCGGGAAATCCACCTGGTGTCACGTCCGATAGGGCGTCCCGTTCCCGAAAACTTCCGGCTGGCAGAGTCACCGCTGCCGGAGCTTCAGGACGGCCAGATCCTGGTCCGCAACCTCTACATCTCCGTGGACCCCTACATGCGCGGCCGCATGAACGACATCAAGTCGTACTCGGCGCCGTTCGCGCTGGATGCAGCGCTCGACGGCGGCGCCATCGGTGAGGTCATCGCGTCCAGGGCCGAGGGGCGGAGGGTGGGGGACGCCGTCGTCCATCAACTGGGCTGGCGGGAATATGCCGTACTGGACGCAGAGGCAACCGCGGTTGCCCGCACGGACCTTGCGCCGGCGTCGGCGTTCCTTGGCGCGCTTGGCATGACCGGACTAACGGCGTTCGCCGGCCTGCTCAAAGTGGCCGAGTTCAAACCCGGCGATGCCGTATTCGTGTCCGGTGCGGCGGGTGCCGTGGGCTCACTTGTGGGCCAGATCGCCAAGGCGATGGGCGCTTCCAGGGTCATCGGCAGCGCGGGAACCCCGGAGAAGGTGGCGCGGCTCCTGGAACTGAACTTCGACGCAGCGTTCAACTACAACGACGGGCCCGTGCGGGAACAGCTTGTACAGGCCGCAGGGCCCGCAGGTATTGACGTGTATTTCGATAACGTGGGCGGCGATCATCTGGAGGCTGCCCTGGCGGTCCTGAATGTGGGCGGCCGCGTGGCCATGTGCGGTGCGATAGCCCAGTACAACTCCACCGAACCCACGCCGGCGCCCCGGAACCTCGTGCTTGCCATCGGCAAGCAGCTCACCCTGCGGGGGTTCCTGGTCAGCGGACAGCGCCAGCACAGCGCTGAATTCTTCGGCAAGATGTCAGCCTGGCTGGCGGACGGTTCAGTTCGGTATGACGAGACCATGGTGGATGGACTGGAGAATGCGCCCCAGGCCTTCATGGATCTGCTCGACGGCGCCAACACCGGCAAGATGCTGGTGCGCCTCTAACCTCCCCTCCAGCGCTAACGGACACTTGAGGCCCCGCCCGGAATGCCCCAAGTGTCCGTTCGCGCTTAATGGGAGGGGTGCCGACAGGCCGACTTCTACTGGTTGGTAACAAATTCTCAACAATCTTCAGGATCCGGCTCCGATGTGGTATCGGACGTGTTGCAGCCCACTAATGTTGCTTGTATCAGTGCGCTTCGGCGCAGTGCTGCGAAGCCGTCAGTGAAAACAGAATTTCAGTGTAGAAACGGACACTCATTGAATTCGAGTCGTAGCGCCACTCTCTCCTGGAGGAAATTTGAAGAACACACTGCGCGCTAAGTTCAAGCGCGGTTCAATGGTCGGCGTGGCCTCAGTGGGTGCCACGGCACTCCTGCTGACCGGCTGCGGCGCGGCACCCGACGCCGGAGGGACGGCCTCCAACACGGCGAGCGACTACACCGGCTGCATCGTCTCCGACTCCGGCGGATTCGATGACCAGTCGTTCAACCAGTCCTCCTACGATGGACTGAAGAAGACCGAGAAGGACCTGGGCATCAAGGTCAACCAGGTTGAATCCCAGACCAACAACGATTTTGAGCCGAACCTCCGTGCCATGGTCACCGCCGGCTGCGACCTCACAATCACGGTTGGCTTCCTCCTCGGTGACGCCACCAAGGCCCAGGCGACCGCAAACCCGGACAGCCACTTTGCGATCATCGACTTCGGCTACGCGACGCCGATCAGTAATGTCAAGCCGATCATCTACGATACCGCCCAGGCTGCCTTCCTGGCAGGGTACCTCGCGGCCGGATCCACCAAGACAGGTACCGTCGCCACGTTCGGCGGCATCAAGATCCCCACCGTGACCATCTTCATGGACGGCTACGCCGACGGCGTGAAGTACTACAACGAGAAAAAGGGCAAGAACGTCAAGGTCCTCGGCTGGGACAAGGCTGCACAGGACGGAAGCTTCACCGGCGACTTCACCAAACAGGACGTGGGCAAGCAGCTCACCCAGAACTTCCTGGACCAGGGCGCGGACATCGTGATGCCCGTGGCCGGTCCGGTGGGCAAGGGTGCCGGCGCAGCGCTGAACGAAGCGAAAGCGGCCGGCAAGGACGTCAAGCTCATCTGGGTTGACTCCGATGGCTTCCTGACTGCACCGGAATACAAGGACATCATGCTGTCCTCGGTCATGAAGCTCATGGGCGAGGCCGTTGAGACCGTGGTGAAGGAAGACAAGGAAGGCAAGTTCACCAACACGCCCTACGTGGGCACACTGGCGAACGACGGCGTCCAGCTGGCACCGTTCCACAGCTTCGATTCCCAGGTTTCAGCCGATCTGAAGTCCGAGCTGGACCAGCTCAAGAAGGACATCATGGACGGCAAGGTTAAGGTCGAGTCTGCGGCGAGCCCCAAGGCTTAGTCATCCTCGATAAGCGCCACCCCCGGATGGTCACAGACTGGCCGGTTGGTGGCGCTTTTCGTTGGAGTCCGCTGCCCAGCAAGACCGCCCACCCGGGACTGCAGGCACTAGGCTGGTGCTGCAGCCTCATATCCCGTCCGGTTCGTGTACGGACGCTTCGAGATTGGTCAGAGTTTTGAAACTTGAACTCAGAGGGATCACCAAACGCTTCGGCTCCCTGCTCGCCAACGATCACATTGACGTGGTGGTTGAACCTGGACAGATCCACTGTCTGCTGGGCGAGAACGGGGCCGGCAAGTCCACCCTGATGAATGTGCTGTACGGGCTCTACGAGCCCACCGAGGGCGAAATCGTCGTTGACGACAAACCCGTTTCGTTCCGCGGCCCCGGCGACGCCATGGCGGCCGGCATCGGCATGGTGCACCAGCACTTTATGCTTGTTCCGGTCTTTACCGTCGCCGAGAATGTGGCCCTTGGAGCTGAGGCCACCACGGCCGGCGGTTTCCTCAACCTGGACGATACCCGCCGGAAAATCAAGGAGATTTCTGACCGCTACTCGTTCGACGTCGATCCCGATGCGCTGGTGGAGGACCTTCCGGTGGGCGTCCAGCAGCGCGTGGAAATCATCAAGGCATTGGTCCGCGACGCCAAGGTCCTCATCCTGGATGAGCCCACGGCCGTCCTGACTCCCCAGGAAACGGACGAACTTCTGGACATCATGCGCCAGCTCAAGTCCAACGGCACTTCAATCGTCTTCATCTCGCACAAGCTGCGTGAAGTGAAAGCCGTCTCGGACACCATCACGGTGATCCGGCGGGGCAAGGTGGTGGGGTCCGCCAACCCCGGCGCCTCAACCACGGAACTGGCCTCCATGATGGTAGGACGTGCCGTGAACCTGACACTGGACAAGGCACCCGCGAAACCGCAGGAGACCACCTTCCAGGTCAAAGACCTCACCGTCATTGCCCCGAACGGGCAGCACACCGTCGACGGCATCACCTTCGACATCGCCCGTGGCGAGATCCTCGCCGTCGCGGGAGTCCAGGGCAACGGCCAGACCGAACTCACCGAGGCCATCCTTGGCCTGCAGGACCGCGTTCATGGCTCCATCCTGCTGGACGGTGAGGAACTCGTTGGCCGCAGCGTGAAGGACGTTCTCAACGCGGGCGTCGGCTTCGTCCCGGAAGACCGGTCTGTTGACGGCCTCATCGGCACGTTCTCAATCGCCGAAAACCTGATCCTTGACCGTTATGATCAGCCACCGTTCGCCAAGGGAATCAGCATGAGCCCGGCAAAGGTGCTGGAGAACGCGAAAACGCGGATCGACGAGTTCGACGTACGGACGCCGTCGGGCCTGGTTGCCGCCGGCACCCTGTCCGGCGGCAACCAGCAGAAAGTGGTCATGGCACGGGAGCTGTCCCGGCCGCTTCGACTCTTCATCGCCTCGCAGCCCACGCGTGGTGTGGACGTCGGATCCATCGAATTCCTGCACAAGCGGATTGTGGCCGAGCGGGATCAAGGCACACCCGTCATGATCATTTCCACTGAGCTGGACGAGGTCATGGAACTCGCCGACCGGATCGCTGTCCTGTACAAGGGCAAGCTGGTGGGCATTGTGCCGGCAGGAACCGGGCGGAACGTGCTTGGCCTGATGATGGCCGGAATCTCACCGGCCGACGCTGCGGGCGCAGACAAGTTCACGGCAGAGAAGACTGACTCCGCTGCTGCAGAAAGCCGCGGGACCTCCGGCGCCGAAGGAGGCGATCATGCGTGAAGAGCATCCCCCCAAACATGATGGGACGCATGCCAAGCCGCACGAGCCGAGCGTAGCGGCCGAAGAAACTGCCGCCGTGGTGGCCGTGGATACCGCTGGAGGGGCCATCAGCCCGTCGGCAGTACCCGCCACAGCCCAAAGTGGGAAGCTCCCCGGCGGCCCGGACACCCTGGTCCGGAAGATCTTCACGGGTAGCGGCATGGTCTCAGTCCTGGCCGTACTGTTGGCTCTCTTCATCGGCGGCCTTCTGATCGCCAGCACCGACAAGCAAGTGGGAACCACTTCCAGCTACCTGTTTGCCCGGCCCGCGGACTTCCTCTCGGCTGTCTGGAACGCGGCCACCCGTTCATACATCGCACTGTTCCAAGGAGCCGTCTTCAACCCCCGCGGTTCCGGCCTCGCCGTCCAGTTCGCGCCGCTCATGGAAACGCTGACCATCGCAACGCCGCTCATCACGGCGGGCCTCGGCGTGGCATTGGCGTTCCGGGCCGGGCTGTTCAACATCGGCGCCCAAGGCCAGATCATCATGGCCGGCATCCTGGCGGCCTGGGTTGGCTTCGCCCTGCACCTGCCCTTGGGCTTGCACCTGGTGTTAGTCCTGCTGGCCGGGATCATCGGCGGCGCCATCTGGGGTGGCCTGGTTGGTTTCCTTAAGGCCCGGACAGGTGCCCACGAAGTCATCCTGACCATCATGTTCAACTACATCGCGCTCTACTTCCTGCGGTACCTGCTGAACACACCGGCGTTCCAGCGCCCGGGGGAGTCCAACCCCATCTCGCCCATCCTGGATCCCACCGCCATCTACCCCCAGATTTTCGGCTCCCAGTACCGCCTGCACTTGGGCTTTGTCCTGGCGATTGCGGCCACCGTCCTGGTGTGGTGGCTGCTGAACCGGTCCACCGTCGGCTTTGAATTCCGGGCCGTCGGCGCCAACCCAAAGGCCGCGCTGACCGCGGGAATCAACGTCTCGCGGTCCACCATCCTGGTCATGGCAATAGCCGGCGCGCTCGCCGGAATGTCCGGCGTGGCCCAGGTGGCGGGCACGGAAAAGGTCCTTACGGATGGGGTCGCGGCAACATACGGGTTTGACGCCATCACGGTGGCGCTGCTGGGACGTTCGACGCCGTGGGGCACGTTCGCTGCCGGCCTGCTCTTCGGCGCCTTCCGCGCCGGCGCCGTGCAGATGCAGATCCAGACCGGAACCCCCATCGACATTGTCCTGGTGGTCCAGTCGCTGATTGTCCTCTTTATCGCGGCACCTCCGCTGGTGCGGGCAGTCTTCGGGCTGAACCCCCGCCGCAAGAAGCCGGCCAAGGCCGGAAAATCCCAGCAGGCAGCAACCACCGGAGGCGCAGCATGAGCGCAACAGCAACATCGCCCCTGCCGGGACGCGGAACGCCCGGAACAGCGCCCGAGGCCGATGAGGCCCAGGCAACATCCGGCAAACCGGTGCTCTGGAAAACCCCAGTCCTCCTATCGGCACTGGGACTCGTCGCTCTCATTTTCTTTGGCCTGATGGGATCAGCGCAGACCGCAAGGTTCGGAATTTCCACCGGCGGGGATTTTTTCCAGCTGCCCGCGCTTGAAGTTCCAACGATGCCGGGCGGCATCGTCCTCTCGGTCCTGATGCTTGGACTGGCGGCCTATGCGGTCTATTTGAAGACCAAGGCCCGGCCGGCCCCGGCCTGGCTGACCATCACCTTTACTGTGCTGTTTGTGGCAGCCTTCCTCATCTGGGTGGTGGGCGGTGCCCGGACGCCCAGCATTTCGCTGGCCGGACTCATCGCCGGTTCGGTCACCCTGGCCGTCCCGCTGGTGTTCGGCTCCTTGTCCGGCGTGCTGTGCGAGCGGGTCGGGGTAGTCAACATCGCCATCGAAGGCCAGCTCCTGGGCGGTGCCTTCACCGCGGCGATCGTGGCCAGCATTACGCAGAACCCCTTTGCGGGCCTGCTCGCGGCCGCTGTGGCGGGCGCGGCGGTGTCCATGGTGCTCGCGGTGTTCAGCATCAGGTACCTGGTCAACCAGATCATCGTCGGCGTAGTGCTCAACGTACTGGTTTCCGGCGTCACAGGCTTCCTGTTCAGCACCGTTATGCAGGCGGACAAAGCCAAGTTCAACTCACCGCCCGGCCTGGACATTGTCGAGATTCCCATCCTGTCCGGAATCCCGATCCTCGGCCCCATCCTGTTTAAGCAGTCGGTGGTTGGCTACCTGATGTACGTTGCCGTCATTGTTGTCTGGGTTGGACTGTTCAAAACCAAGTGGGGCCTGCGGGTCCGCGCTGTCGGTGAACACCCGCAGGCCGCCGACACGATGGGTATCAAGGTTAACGCCACACGCTTCTGGAACGTCACGTTGGGTGGCGCCGTCGCTGGCATCGGCGGCTCGTTCTTCACCCTGGTGGCGATCGACAGCTTCACCAAGGAGATCTCCGGCGGACGAGGCTTTATCGCAATCGCCGCCCTGATCTTCGGGCGCTGGAACCCTATCGGAGCATTCTTCGCTGCCCTGCTGTTCGGCTTCGCAGACAACCTGCAGAGCATCGTGACCATCATCGGAACCCCGGTGCCGAGCCAGTTCATGGCCATGCTGCCCTACCTGGTGACCGTGCTGGCCGTGGCCGGGCTGGTGGGCCGGTCCAGGCCACCGGCGGCCAGCGGCATCCCGTACGTCAAGGGATGACGGCCATGGAACTGGATCGGGTTTCGCCTCCCGTCGATTGGCGGGCCCTCGAAGCCGCGGCCGTAGGCGCTATGAAAAAGGCCTACGTCCCGTATTCGAAATTCCCGGTGGGGGCCGCGGCCTTCACCGAGGACGGGCGGCTGGTCAGCGGCTGCAACGTGGAGAACGCCAGCTACGGGCTCACCCTGTGCGCTGAATGCGCCCTGGTGGGAAACCTGCACATGACCGGCGGTGGGTTGCTGCGCGCCTTTTACTGTGTGGACTCCGCCGGAAACGTTCTGATGCCGTGTGGCCGCTGCCGGCAGCTTCTCTATGAATTCCGCGCGCCTGACATGGAGCTTATGACCACCCAAGGCATCAAAACCATGGACCAGGTGCTGCCCGACGCATTTGGTCCCCAAAACCTGGAGGATCCAAGGTGATACAGGCAACTGAGGCATTCGACGCCGTCGACATCATCCGCACCAAGCGGGATAGGGGAGTCCTCAGCCCTGAGCAGATCGACTGGACCATTGACGCGTACACCCGCGGGGTCATCGCGGATGAACAGATGGCCGCGTTGAACATGGCCATCCTGCTCAACGGCATGGACCGCGCCGAAATTTCGCGCTGGACGGCCGCCATGATCGCCTCGGGGGAACGGATGGACTTCAGCGGGCTCCGGCGGCCCGACGGCGGCGTGAAGGCTACCAGCGACAAGCATTCCACCGGGGGAGTGGGAGACAAGATCACGCTGCCGCTGGCACCCCTGGTGGCGGTGTTCGGCGTTGCCGTGCCGCAGCTATCCGGCCGCGGACTTGGCCACACCGGCGGCACCCTGGACAAGCTGGAATCTATTCCAGGCTGGCGGGCGGCACTGAGCAACGACGAAATGATGGCGCAGCTTCAGGACATCGGCGCCGTGATCTGCGCTGCCGGGGCTGGGCTGGCGCCGGCGGACAAGAAGCTCTACGCACTGCGTGACGTTACCGGCACGGTGGAGGCGATCCCGCTGATCGCCTCCTCGATCATGAGCAAGAAAATCGCCGAAGGCACGGGGTCCCTGGTCCTGGACGTCAAGGTGGGCAGCGGAGCCTTTATGAAGGACGAGGCCCGGGCACGCGAACTGGCCGAAACCATGGTGGCCCTCGGCAAGGATGCGGGCGTTAACACCGTGGCGCTGCTGACCAACATGCGCACACCGCTCGGCCTCACCGCGGGCAACGCGATCGAAGTGGAGGAATCCGTGGAGGTCCTGGCCGGCGGTGGCCCGGAGGACGTCGTCGAACTCACTGTCCGGCTGGCCGAAGAGATGCTGGCCTGCGCGGGCGTCCACGACGCCGATGTGCGCGCCGCGTTGAAGGACGGCCGGGCCATGGACGTCTGGAACCGGATGATCGAAGCGCAGGGCGGAGATCCGCGCGCCAAGCTGCCGGTCGCCAAGGAATCCGAGGTCATTTACGCCCCGGCCGACGGTGTCCTGGTTGAGCTCGATGCCCTGGCCGTCGGTGTTGCGGCGTGGCGCCTCGGGGCAGGGCGAGCCCGCAAGGAGGACGCCGTCCAGGCAGGTGCCGGGATCCGCATGCACGCAAAGCCAGGCGCCATGGTCCGTGCCGGTGAGCCGCTCATGACGCTGCTCACGGACACGCCGGAGAAGTTCGCGCGCGCCAAGGAAGCCCTTGAACACGCCGTCACGATCGCCCCGGAAGGGGCGCGCCCGGCGCAGCGGCTCATCATCGACCGAATAGCATAGGGATCATGCAGGCCATCAACGAATTCATCCTCGCTGCCGCCGGGCAGCCGTGGGTGCTCTTCCTTGTGCTGGCCTGCTGCGTGATCGACGGGTTTTTCCCGCCGATCCCCAGCGAATCCGTGGTGGTGGGCCTGGCCGCTGTGGCCGCCACCGCGGACGTCCCCAATCCCTGGCTGCTGATGGCCGTCGCGGGCCTCGGCGCCTTCTCAGGCGACAACATCGCCTACCTCATCGGGCGCCGGGTGGGTACGCGTCGCTGGCACTGGATGCGTGGACCGCGTATGCAAGGTGCCTTCCGCTGGGCGGGAGACGAGCTGAGGAAACGGCCGGCGTCGCTCATCCTCGTGGCACGGTTCATTCCAATCGGCCGCGTTGCCGTTAACCTCACCGCGGGCGTGACCCACTATCCGCACCTGCGTTTCGTTGGCCTCACGGTCCTTTCCGCCACGCTCTGGGCCTCCTACTCGGTGGGTATCGGGCTGTTCTTCGGCCAGTGGTTTGAAAACAATCACCTGCTCGGCGCGGCGATCGCCATCGTCTGCGCCGTGGGCCTTGGAATCGTGGTGGATCTGATCATTAACCGCATCCGGGGAAAGGTTCCTGTGGTGGAGCGGCTGAAGGATCCGGACGCCTAGGGTTTGCGTCGTCCGGGCGTAGCGGGCGGGGTCCCGGGCATGGGACACTGAAGAGCGACTTACGTCACTTCCGGCTGCATCATTTTCGTCTAGGAGCAAGACCCGCGTGGAGTTTATTAATGAGGCCGTGCTCCATGCAGCGGGCCAATGGTGGATCTACCCGGTCCTTCTTGTGTTCTTCTTCATTGACGGCTTCGCCATGGTGCTTCCCAGCGAGACGCTTATTGTGGCACTGGCCGCGTTTTCCCGGCACAGCGGTGAACCGAACCTCTGGATCCTGGGCGCGACAGCACTGATCGGGGCCATCGCCGGTGACAACATGGCCTTTATGCTCGGCCGCAGGATCGGCCTTGACCGCTGGAAGTGGATGCGCCGTCCCAAAGTGCAGAAGGCCTTCGGCTGGGCGCGGTATGAACTCGAAAAACGCGGCGCCGTCCTGATTTTCACGGCGCGCTACATTCCCTGGGGCCGGGTGGCGGTCAACTATGTGGCCGGCAGCACCGGCTTTGCGCATCGCCGCTTCTTCCTGCTGGACGCCTTCGCCTGCATCACGTGGGTGGGGTACTCCATCGGCATCGGGATCCTGGCCAGTTCCTTCCCCTGGCTCCACAACAACCCGCTGCTCAGCGCAGGCATTGCCGTGGTGTTTGCCATCGTGCTGGGCATCCTGATCGACCACCTCCTGCGCTGGTGGCACAAGCACTTGGCCCGCAATGACGCCGAAACTGTGGATGAATGGCTCGACGGCGGCGCGGAAGGTGCCCTGCCCGCGCACACTGCGGCTTCCCCGCTGCTGGCGTCATCCCCGGCTGAGGCGGAGCAGCGCGGAAAGCAGCGGCTGGCATAAGCCGCCTGTCGACCCTAAGGTTGGAAGGTGACTGAGCCTATTGTTGACGCTGCCCCTGCCATCGATTTCGACCTGAAGAGCCTGCCCAAGGTTTCGCTCCACGACCACCTGGACGGTGGTCTCCGTCCAGCCACCATCATCGAACTGGCCGAGGCCGTTGGCCACACGCTGCCCTCCACCGACCCGGTGGCCCTGGGCGAGTGGTTCCGCGAGTCCGCGGATTCCGGCTCGCTGGTCCGCTACCTGGAAACGTTCGACCACACAGTCGCCGTGATGCAGACCAAGGAAGGCCTCATCCGCGTCGCCAAGGAATTCGTGGAGGACCTCGCGGACGACGGCGTGGTGTACGGCGAAGTGCGCTGGGCACCGGAGCAGCACCTCCAGAAGGGCCTGTCCCTGGACGAGGTTGTTGAAGCGGTCCAGGAAGGCCTCGAAGCCGGAGTGGACGCCGTGACCGAAAGCGGCCGCGAAATCCAGGTGGGTCAACTGATCACCGCCATGCGCCACGCAGACCGTGGCCAGGAAATCGCCGAACTGGCCGTCCGCCACCGCAACAAGGGCGCTGTGGGCTTTGACATCGCCGGAGCTGAAGACGGCTTCCTCCCGTCCCGGTTCAAGGACGCCTTCACCTATCTCGCCCAGCACAACTTCCCCGCCACGGTGCACGCCGGCGAGGCCGCCGGACTCGAAAGCATCCAGTCTGCCCTCGTTGACGGCCGGGCACTGCGCCTGGGCCACGGCGTCCGCATCGCCGAGGACATCATGGTGGAGTTCGACGACGAAGACGACGACAGCACGGTGAGCGACGAGGACAGCATCGGCCTGGTGACCCTGGGCGACCTGTCCAGCTGGATCCGCGACCGCGGCATCGCCCTGGAGATCTGCCCGTCGTCGAACCTGCAGACCGGAGCGATCGCCGGTTTCGGCGAGGGCATCGAGAGCCACCCGCTGGACATGCTCTACCAGCTGGGCTTCAACGTCACCATCAACACCGACAACCGGCTGATGAGCGGCGTCACCCTGACGGACGAGTTCGAGCTCCTCGTGGAAAGCTTCGACTACGACCTCGACGATCTGCTGGAGCTCACGCTCAACGCTGCCGAGGCATCCTTCCTGCCGCTTGAAGAGAAGGAAGCTTTGGTGGAGTACATCAACGACGCCTACAACAACCTTGGCTGAGCAGGCTTCCATCGATCGGCTGGTTGGGCCCACGGCAGCAGGGGTCCCCGGGCGAGCTTGCGAGCTGGGGGAGCTGCTGGGGATCGTAGCCCAGCTGCGGGAGCACTGCCCCTGGATGGGCGCCCTCACCCACGCGTCGCTGGTGGAGTACCTCCTGGAGGAGGCCTTCGAGGTCGCCGAGACCATCGAGACCGGTGCGGATGACGCCGAGCTCCGCGGCGAACTGGGCGACGTGCTGCTTCAGGTGGTGCTGCACGCCCGGCTCGCTGAGGAGCGCGGCACGTTCACGTTCGACGACGTCGCACGCGGGCTGAGTGCCAAAATGGTCCGCCGCAATCCCCATGTCTTCCGGCCCGACGGCACGCTGCAGGACAGCTTCCCTGCCTCGGTGGCGGAGATTGTCCGGAAGTGGGACGCCGTGAAGACTGCGGAACGTCCGGAGCGAACGGGGCCCTTTGAAGGGATCCCGGACGCCCTGCCGGCCCTGGCGAAGGCGCAGAAGTTCCTCGACCGGGCCGAGCGCGCCGGATCGGTGGTTGAGCTTGTCGAAACCCAGGACGTCGAAACGGAAGAGGAGCTCGGCGACCTGCTGCTCGCCGTCGTCGGCTCTGCACGTGCCAGGGGGTTCGACGCCGAACGTGCCCTTCGGGGCGCCATCCGGCGGCGGTTCGCGTCACCATCATGACGTCCGGGTGATGGATAGGGTTCCGTAACCTGCACCACTCTCGACTAGGCTTGGTCCTGACGAGGACGTCCCAGATTTTCCGCTTTTTCCAGCTGTTCGTTCCCCCAAAATCGCCCATAAGGAGCACATCCATGGCGCTTATCGATGCCATCCACGCCCGCGAAATCCTCGATTCCCGCGGAAACCCGACCGTAGAAGTTGAAGTACTGCTCTCCGATGGCCAGATCGGCCGCGCGGCAGTACCCTCCGGTGCCTCCACCGGTGAGCACGAGGCTGTTGAGCTCCGTGACGGAGACAAGGGACGTTACCTCGGCAAGGGTGTCCAGAAGGCCGTTGACGCTGTCATCGACCAGATCGCTCCGGCACTGACCGGCTTCGACGCCACCGACCAGCGCAGCATCGACCAGGCCATGATTGACCTGGACGGCACCCCCAACAAGGCCAAGCTCGGCGCCAACGCCATCCTGGGCGTTTCGCTGGCCGTTGCCAATGCGGCTGCCGCCTCCGCAGACCTGCCGTTGTACAAGTACCTGGGCGGCCCCAACGCCCACGTCCTGCCGGTTCCGCTGATGAACATCCTCAACGGTGGCTCCCACGCCGACTCCGACGTGGACATCCAGGAATTCATGATCGTCCCGATCGGCGCCGAGACTTTCTCCGAGGGCCTCCGCTGGGGCGTTGAGGTCTACCACAACCTCAAGTCCGTCCTGCAGGCCAAGGGCCTGTCCACCGGACTGGGTGACGAAGGTGGCTTCGCGCCGAACCTGCCGTCCAACCGTGCCGCCCTGGACCTGATCCAGGAAGCCATCACGAACGCCGGCTACACCCCGGGCAAGGACATCGCCCTGGCGCTGGACGTCGCCTCCTCCGAGTTCTTCAAGGACGGCGCCTACCAGTTCGAAGGCAAGGCACTGTCCGCCACCGAGATGAGCGCCTACTACGCCGAGCTCGTGGCAGACTACCCGCTGGTTTCCATCGAGGATCCCCTGGATGAGAACGACTGGGACGGCTGGAAGACCCTCACCGACAGCATCGGTGACAAGGTCCAGCTCGTGGGCGATGACCTCTTCGTCACGAACCCGGCCATCCTGCAGCGCGGCATCGACACCAAGACCGCCAACTCGCTGCTGGTCAAGGTCAACCAGATCGGTTCACTGACCGAAACGCTGGACGCCGTCAGCCTGGCCCAGCGCGCCGGTTACACCACCATCACCTCGCACCGCTCCGGCGAAACCGAGGACACCACCATCGCCGACATCTCGGTGGCCACCAACGCCGGCCAGATCAAGACCGGTGCCCCGGCACGCTCCGAGCGCGTTGCGAAGTACAACCAGCTGCTGCGCATCGAAGAAGAACTCGACGACGCTGCACGCTACGCCGGCCGCAGCGCTTTCCCGCGTTTCAAGGGCTAGTAGCCGCGCAAACCTCTAACCGGTGGCTATGGTTGAAAGACCATAGCCACCGGTTTTTGTTTAGCTGGCATTGATCGAGCCGGCATCAAGCGCAGAGTTGCGGCCAGAGGCAGGCCGCACGTTTCAGGAGTGTCATGGCTACCCGCCGTCCCAAAGTTCCCAAGGCCGCTTCGAGGCATCAGGCCACAACGGACCCAGCCACGGAAGCCGGCGGCGTCATCCGCGCGGATTTTGGCGGAACAGCCGGCAGCACAAAGGGCGGGACCAAGGGCAAAACCGGCCCGGTGTTCAGCGCCGGAACGTCCACATCGGACACCAGGCCTCCGGCCACCGAAGGGCCGGGGAGCGGGCACAGCGTGCAGACCGCAGGCAAGTCGCCGAAACCTGGCCCAGCGCGGGATGACACCCAGCCCGTACCTGCCAAGGCGTTCTCCGGCCGCATGCTGGCACTGGCGGTGGTCATGATTGCCATCACTATCATGCTGGCACCCACCGTGAAGATCTTCTTCGACAAACGCGCCGAACTCGACGCCCTCAGTGCCGATATTGCCGCGCGCCAGGCCGAGCAGGACGGCCTCCGGCAGCAGATCTCGCGGTGGCAGGATCCGAACTACGTGAAACAGCAGGCCCGCGACCGCATTAACATGGTTATGCCGGGTGAATCCGGCTACTGGGTCTTCGGCAGCGATCTGCCGGCCGGAACAAGCAGTAGCCTGACCGCCACAGCAGCACAAGACCCCGCCGACCTGCCGTGGGTGGATTCCCTGTGGGAGTCCATCAGGCGTGCGGCCACAGACTGAACAGCTAGAGGAAGGATGGCCCGCGCCAGTGGAAGAGAATACGGCGACTGCGCCGGAGAAGTCCCGCCAGCCATCAGCACATGATCTTGAAGTACTCAGCAGGCAGTTGGGACGGCCCGTGCGCGATGTGGTGGAAATCCCGGCGCGCTGCGTCTGTGGCAACCCCCTCGTGGCCGCCACGGCGCCGCGGCTGAGTAACGGGACACCGTTTCCCACCACGTTCTATCTGACGCACCCCGTCATCACTTCGGCGGTTTCCCGGCTGGAAGCCGCCGGGCTGATGAACGACATGAATGAACGCCTGATCGCCGATGAGCCGCTCGCGGCCGTTTACCGTGCAGCGCACGAGGACTATCTCCGGGCCCGCGCGGCCATCGGCGAACGTTCCGGCATCGGCGCCGTCCCGGAAATTGACGGGATCTCCGCCGGCGGCATGCCTACGCGGGTCAAATGCCTCCACGTCCTGGTGGGCCACTCCCTCGCGGCAGGGCCCGGCGTGAATCCGCTGGGGGATGAGGCCGTCGCCGGCATCAGCGAATGGTGGACCGCGGACCGCTGCTATTGCGACGGCGCCTGGGACACCGCGGGGGAGGCCCCGTTCAAGGATCTCAGCCGCCACGGACCCCAGGGCCTGCCGGAGATCGTGGGCCGGCCCGCCCCGGTCCGCAAGACCGCCGGCACTGACGGGGCAGGGGCATGACCCGGGTCGCCGCCATCGACTGCGGCACAAACTCGCTTCGCCTGCTCATCGCCGACATCGACCGCAGCAACGGGACAGCGAAGCTCACCGACGTGGTCCGGGAAATGCGGGTTGTCCGGCTGGGCCAGGGCGTGGACGCCACCGGCGAACTCGCCCCTGAAGCGCTGGAGCGAACCTTCGCGGCCACCGCGGATTACGCGGCAATGATCCGCGAACACGGTGCGGAGTCCATCCGTTTTGTCGCAACGTCGGCCAGCCGGGACGCACGCAACCGCCAGGTCTTTGTCGACGGGATCCGGGACCTCCTGGGCGTTGAGCCGGAGGTCATCTCGGGAGACGAAGAAGCTGCCCTGTCCTTCGCCGGAGCCAGCAGCGTCCTGCCCATCCTTGACGGGGAGCAAGTGCTGGTGGTTGACCTCGGCGGCGGAAGCACGGAGTTCGTCCTCGGTACCGCTGGCGGTGTCACGGCCGCCAAGTCCGTGGATGTCGGCTGCGTCCGACTGACCGAACGGCACCTGCAGGACGATCCGCCCACGGCGGAGCAGGTCGCCGCCGCGGAAGCCGACGTCGACGCCGCCATCACCCTGGCGGGGCTGGACGTTCCGCTGGACCGCGCCACCGCCGTCGTCGGGGTGGCCGGCTCGATCACCACCATCACCGCCCATGCCCTGCGGCTTCCGAAGTATTCGCCGGAGGCGATCCACGGGACGGAGTTGCCCATCGGCACCATCACCGAAGCCGCCACCGACCTCCTCCACATGACCAGGGGCGAACGTGCCGAACTGGCGTACATGCACCCCGGCCGCGTCGACGTTATGGGCGCCGGAGGGCTGGTGTGGCGGCGCATCCTCGAACGGCTGAATGAACTCACCGCGGGCCGGATCGTGACGGCCACGGCCAGCGAACACGATATTCTTGACGGAATTGCCCTGAGCCTCCACTAACCAGGCCATCAGCCAACCAAGCATGGGAACCCACATGACCAGAGCAACCGCACGGTTCCACCGGGCCGCGTCAGCTCTCCTGGCGATGACCCTAGCAGGCATCAGCCTGGCCGCCGGACTGATCCTGGCGCCTGCGGCCACGGCCGACGCTGACCGGGACAAAGAGTACTGGCTTGGCGAATCCGGAATTACGAAGGCCTGGGGGGTTTCCAAGGGCGCCGGTGTCAAGGTCGCGGTGATCGACAGCGGCGTGGATGCCCAGCACCCTGACCTGAAGGGCGCCGTCACCGGAGGCTTCGACGCGTCCGGGGCCGGCAGCCCCAACGGGCAGAAAAGCCTGGGTGTCAAGCCGGAACACGGAACCCTGGTAGCGACCATACTGGCCGGTCGCGGGCACCAGCCGGCCGGCGCCACCGCTTCGCCGAGTCCGGGCCCGGCTGCTGCCGGACCGGACGGCATGATTGGCGTGGCTCCTGAAGCCGAGATCCTGTCCGTGTCAACGTGGCTCGGATCGGCCAACCCCGCAGGCAAGAGCGATCAGGACCAGATCCCGGAAGCGGTCCGATGGGCCGTGGACAACGGGGCCAAAGTCATCAATATTTCGCTGGGCAGCGCCACGCCGCAGTGGCCCCAGAGCTGGGATGCGGCCTTCCTGTATGCCGAACAGAAGGATGTGGTAATCGTGGCCGCCGCCGGAAACCGGATAGGCGGCAACCTCCAGGTCGGCGCGCCCGCCACCATCCCCGGCGTCCTCACTGTCGCAGGCCTGGACCGCAAGGGCGTGGCGAGCGTCGACTCGTCCTCGCAGGGGATCAGCATCGGCGTGGCGGCCCCGGCTGAAAACCTGCTGGGCGGGATGCCCGGCGGCGGCTACGCAGAGTGGGCGGGGACGTCCGGAGCTGCTCCGATCGTTGCCGGTGTGGCCGCACTCATCCGTTCCAAGTGGCCGGAGATGAGCGCCAAGCAGGTCATCAACCGGATCGTCACGACCGCCAGGGACGCCGGTCCGGCAGGAAAAGACCCGCTGTACGGCTTTGGCGTGCTGAACGCCGAGGCTGCCCTGAAGGACTCCGTCCCGGAAGCCGCTGCCAACCCGCTCGGCTCCATCTCGGACTGGATCCGGGTGCACCGCCGCGGAAACCTTGGTGCGCCGGCACCGGTGCCCACTGACGAAGTGGCAAGTGCCGTTCCCACGCTGCCCGAGCCCACCGTGCCCGCGGCGAAGGCGCCCTCACAGCGTGACAGTGCCGTTGGCGCCGCCGTCGTGATCGGCTCAGTGGCCCTCTTTGTGGTGATCATCGCGGCAGCTGTCTTCCAGTTGCGCCGGGCGGCCCGAAACCCAGGAACGGCGCGCGAGGAACCCGATACCGGTGCGTTTCAAACCGTTGATTCAGGAGGCAAAACGTAGTTAGTGAAGATTTTCACAAACTGTTGTATCCTTAAATCATGGCAACCACCCCAGAGCTCCAGGACCGTCCCAGGGTACTCGTCGTCGGCGGCGGGTACGTCGGCCTGTACGTAGCACTCAAACTGCAGAAGAAGATCGCGAATGCCGGTGGCATCGTTACCCTCGTGGATCCACTGCCCTACATGACGTACCAGCCCTTCCTGCCCGAAGTGGCCGGCGGCAACATCGAGGCCCGCCACGCGGTGGTCTCGCACCGCCAGCACCTGAAGCAGACTGAACTCATTCAGGGCAGCGTCACCTCGATCGACCACGCCAACCGCACCGCCGTCGTGGCGCCCGCGGACGGCGGAGAGCACATCGAGATCCCCTACTTCGACATCGTGGTGGCCGCAGGCGCCATCACCCGCACATTCCCCATCAAGGGCCTGGCGGACAAGGGCATCGGCCTGAAGACCATCGAAGAGGCTGTGGCCCTTCGCAACAAGGTGCTGGAGCGTCTCGAAGCCGCGTCCACCATCGCGGACCCCGCTGCCCGCGCCAAGGCACTGACATTCGTGGTTGTCGGTGGCGGCTTCGCCGGCATCGAGTGCATCACCGAAATGGAAGACCTGGCCCGCGCCGCGGTCAAGAACAACCCCCGTATCCGCCAGGAAGAAGTACGCTTCGTCCTGGTTGAAGCCATGGGCCGCATCATGCCCGAGGTCACGGCACCGCAGGCCGAATGGGTTGTGGAGCACCTCCGCAGCCGCGGCATTGAGGTCCTGCTGAACACCTCGCTGGACAGCGCTGAGGGCTCACTGAAGCTCATCAACCTCCCGGACAAGTCCCTCGCCCAGGAATTCGAAGCCGATACGCTCGTCTGGACTGCCGGCGTGCAGGCCAACCCGATGATCCGCTCCTCCGACTTCCCGCTGGAACCGCGCGGCCGCGTCCGCGTTCTGCCGGACCTCCGCATCGCCGGCGATGAAGGCATCGTTGACAACGCCTGGGCCGCCGGCGACATCGCCGCCGTGCCGGACCTCACGGGCAGCGGCCTGCCGGACGGCACGTGCGTCCCGAACGCCCAGCACGCATTGCGCCAGGCCAAGCGCCTCGCCAAGAACCTGTGGGCTTCGCGCTGGGACAAGCCGCTGAAGGACTACAAGCACAAGAACCTGGGTGCTGTGGCCGGCTTCGGCGAGTGGAAGGGTGTTGCCAACATCAACCTCGTGGGCAGCATCGGCCTCAAGGGCCCGCTTGCCTGGCTGGCACACCGTGGCTATCACGGCATGGCCATGCCCACCATGGAGCGCAAGGTCCGTGTCATCATGGGTTGGATCCTCGCGTTCTTTATGGGCCGCGACACCACCCAGCTGATCGACCTCGATAACCCGCGCGGTGCCTTCGTGGCCGCTGCCACACCGGCTCCCAAGCCGGCTGCGGCTGCTCCTGCCCCGGCGGCCAGCGCGCCGAAGGCATCCGCCGGAGCGGCACAGCCCGGCTCTGCGGAGGCCACCAGCGTGGACCCCAAACAGTCGGTCACCGCGGACGCCAAGTAACACCGGCATCCTGAAACAGCATTTGTAACGCCCGACGGCGGCTGTCCCCTTGAGGGGATGGTCGCCGTTTTGCGTATCCCGCCGGCTGTCCCTTCTAGACTGTCAGCATGACTGGCGAAAAGAACCTCCAGGCCCTGCTGGCAACACTGAGTCCGGTACTGCGGGAGGGGGAGTATGTCTACGTCCTGTGGCCGCATGGCAGGCCCCTTGAGCCGGGAATTGAGGCTGCCGTGCGTGAGGCCGAGGGCCTGACGGTGGTCCTGCCCCGGGAAAGGGCAGACAATCTGGGGCTGCACTACGACTTTGTGGCCGCGTGGATCACCCTGGAGGTGCACTCTGCACTGGAAGCTGTTGGCCTGACCGCCGCCGTCGGGAAAGCCTTGACCGATGCCAGGATCAGCTGCAACGTGCTGGCCGGCTTCCACCATGACCACCTGCTGGTGCCGGTGGCGGACGCGCCACGCGCCGTTGAAGCCCTCGCTGAGCTGTCAGCCGCAAGCCGGCACCTGCCGCGGCCCGGGCTGCTGCTCCGGAACGAGACGTCTGCGGACAGGGACAAGATCCTCGCGTTGACGGCCGATGCGTTCGCGGTCTCCCCGGTCACAGGCCTGCCGGTGGACGGGGAGCCTGCGGAGGTAGAAGTGCTCCGCCGGCTCTTCGAATGCGAGGACTACCTGCCAGAGTTCAGCGTGGTGGCGGTGCTGGACGACGAAATAGTCGGCCATGTGATCAGCACACGGGGCCGGGTGGGCGACTATGGGTTGCTGGGGCTCGGGCCCATCGGTGTGGCACCCAGGCTGCAGCGCCATGGGATCGGCAGCGCTCTCATGAATGACACCATCGCCCGGGCCAACGCGGCGGGGGAGGGCGGGATTGCGTTGCTGGGCAGCACCGAATACTACCCGCGCTTCGGTTTTGTCCCGGCTGCGTCCTTCGGCGTCCTCCCGCCCGACGCGGCCTGGGGGGACCACTTCCAGCTGCTCCCGCTGGCGGTCTGGCCCGGCGGGGTCCACGGGACGTTCCGGTACGCCGGACCGCTTGCGGGCGAATGACGGGATACCATTGACCGGGCGCCCCAGTAGCCCAATTGGCAGAGGCAGCGGACTTAAAATCCGCGTGTTGTGGGTTCGAGTCCCACCTGGGGTACAAATTTTCTCCCGCGGCGTCCTCTTGCGGCCTGCCATGCGTCCCGAACGACCTCGAAACGGAGCCTCGCCTCCGTTGATTCCGAATATGCAACGACTGTTATAAGGATGTGACCTCAGTCACTTATATCCTCCGCAGATTTGCATTAGCTTGAAGTTAAATCAGGAACACCTGATCATCCGCGTCAAAGGCCGTTCGCACCTTTCGATCCAGGAGATTGTCAATGATTTCACTCCCCCCGGCGGCACCCCGCGTTGCTAAGCTCACAGCGCTTAGCGTAGGCGTCGCCCTGCTGGCCACTGCCTGTGGTGGTACCTCCACCCCGACGGCGACCACGACAACCAAGCCGGCAGGTCTGTCCTGCCCAGCTCCCTCGGAAGGACTCAAGGCACCCGTAATTCCCGCGTCAGGGACCGTGCCGCCGTCCTCCACCACCACTGACACGCCCCTGAAGCTCGGCACGCTGCTGCCGACCACCGGGGCCTTGGCCTACCTAGGCCCGCCCGAGATCGCCGGCGTTGAGCTCGCGAAGAATGAAATCAATGCCGCAGGCGGCGTCCTTGGCAAACCCATCGAGGTGACCCACCGTGATTCCGGTGACACCACCACCGATGTCGCCACGCAGTCCGTGACCAACCTTCTGAGCCAGGGCGTCAGCGCCATCATTGGTGCCGCCTCCTCCGGCGTCTCCAAGACTGTCATCAACCAGATCACAGGCGCCGGTGTTGTCCAGTTCTCGCCTGCCAACACCTCCGTGGACTTCACCACGTGGGATGACAAGGGCCTGTACTGGCGGACCGCACCCTCCGATGTCCTGCAGGGCTCCGTGCTGGGCAACTACGCAGCCTCCTGTGGCGCTCAGACACTGGGCATGCTGGTGCTGAACGATTCCTACGGGACGGGCCTTGGCAAGAAGCTCAAGGAGACGTTCGAGAAGGCTGGCGGCAAGGTAGTCGCCGAAGAGCTGTTCAACGAAGGCGACTCCCAGTTCAGCAGCCAGGTGGACAAGGTCATCGCCGCGAAGCCGGATGCCGTCGCAGTCATCTCCTTCGTTCAGGGCAAGAGCATCATCCCGCTGTTGACCGGTAAGGGCATCAAGGCTGAGCAGATCTTCCTGGTTGACGGCAACACCGTTGACTACAGCAAGGATTTCAAGGCAGGTACGCTCACCAAGGCGCATGGCACGATTCCCGGAACGACTGCCGGTGAAGACTTCAGGAAGTCGTTGCTGGCTGTCGATCCCACCCTGAAGGATTTCATCTATGCCGGTGAGAGCTGGGACGCTGCCAACCTGATCGCGCTCGCTGCAGAGGCGGCAAAGAGCACCAAGGGTGTGGACATCGCCAAGCAGCTGCAGGCCGTGTCCAAGGATGGCGAGAAGTGTTTCAGCTTCGCCAGCTGCGTGACACTGCTGCGCGAAGGCAAGGATATTGACTACGACGGCCAGTCCGGTCCGGTCACTTTTGCCGACAGCGGCGATCCTTCGGAAGCAACCATCGGTGTCTACGAGTACAAGGAAGACAACAAGATCGGCCTCGTCAAGGAAGAGTTCGGCAAGCTGTAAGCCTGCTCCTCCGCTGATAGAAAAGACCCCCGTCCGGTTCACCGGGCGGGGGTCTTCTCTGTGGGTACTGCTGTTGGTGGGACTGATCAGTCCTGGCGGGCCAGTCAGTCCTGGTCGGCCAGCGTGCCCAGATAGAGCTGGATGACCTTCGGATCTTTCATCAGGTCGCGTCCGGTGCCCGTGTACGCGTCCTTGCCCTGGTCCAGGACATAGCCGCGATCGCAGATCTGCAGGCAACGCCGGGCGTTCTGTTCCACCATGATCACCGAGACGCCGGCCCTGTTGATCTCGTGGACGCGGAGGAAGGTCTCGTCCTGCCTGACGGGGGAGAGGCCTGCAGAGGGCTCATCAAGCAGCAGTACGGCCGGATCCATCATGAGGGCCCGGCCCATCGCCACCATCTGGCGTTCACCGCCGGACAGCGAACCCGCACGCTGCGCGCGCCGTTTGCCAAGTTCGGGGAACAGGCCGGTCACGAAATCAAACCGCTCGGCAAAAGCCTTCGGCCTCTGGAACATCCCCATCTGCAGATTCTCTTCGATGGTGAGCGCCGCGAACACATTGTTCGTCTGTGGCACGAAACCCACGCCCTGGCTGACCAGCTTGTTCGCCTTGAGTCCTGTGATGTCCTTGCCGCGGACCACCACGGTCCCCGAATGGACTTTGACCAGTCCGAACATGGCCTTCAGGAGCGTGGACTTCCCCGCACCGTTGGGGCCGATGATGCCGATCAGTTCTCCCTTGCGGGCCTCAATGCTGCAGCTGTTGAGGATGTTGACGCCGGGGAGGTAGCCGGCCACGAGGTTCTTTACCGAGACGACGGCGTCGTCGGCGTGCGCCGGACTTGCTGCCGGGGCCGCTGCGCTGGCTGCGCTCATTTTCCGTCCTTCTTGTCGAGTCCCGAGATCACATGGTCCGGGGCAATAATGCCGGCGTCCTCGGTACCGACCACCGATTCCTCGTCTGCCTCAAGTTCGGCTTCGAGTTCCCTGATGCCCTCGGCATCGCCGAGATCAACATCGTGGTGGGCGCCCAGGTAGGCGTCAATCACGGCAGGGTTCTTCATGACTTCGCCGGGAGGCCCTTCGGCCACGATCTTGCCTTCCGCCATGACCACCACCCAGTCGGCGATATGGCGCACCATGTTCATGTCGTGTTCGACGAACAATACGGTCATGCCCTCGGACTTGAGGTTCTTGATGTGGTCCAGCAGTGACTGTGTGAGCGCCGGATTCACACCGGCCATGGGCTCATCCAGCATGACGAGCTTGGGCCGGACCATAAGCGAGCGTGCCATCTCAAGCAGTTTGCGTTGGCCGCCGGACAAAGACGCCGCGTAGTCGTCCTTTTTGGCGTCCAGCTTGAATTTCTCCAGCAGAACATCGGCCTGCGCTGTGATTTCCTTCTCCCGGCTTCCCCAGATCCCCTTGAAGAGGGCCTTGGAGAGACGCTCGCCGGGCTGGTCGGAGGCACCGAGGCGCATGTTTTCCAGAACGGTGAGCTTGCCCATGACCTTGGTCAGCTGAAACGTTCTCACCATGCCCATGCGGGCAACTTTGTACGGGGAAACCCCCGCTATGCTCTGGCCTTCAAACTGCCACTTGCCGGAGTTGGGATTATCGAAACCGGTCAGCAGGTTGAACAGGGTGGTTTTGCCGGCCCCGTTCGGTCCGATCAGGGCAGTGATCTTATGCCGCGGAATTTCAAGATACTCGACATCCACGGCGTTGATGCCACCGAAGCTCCGTGTGACGTTTTCCGCCACAACGATGGGATCGCGCTTCTTGCAACCTGGTTCGTTATCACCCACCGCGATGGGGCGGGCATCGGTCATGTAGTCGATGTTCTCTTCACGCTGTTCACTCATGCGAATGCCAGCTCCTTCTTATTG
Source organism: Pseudarthrobacter sp. Y6 (assembly GCF_050156205.1). Lineage (NCBI taxonomy): Bacteria > Bacillati > Actinomycetota > Actinomycetes > Micrococcales > Micrococcaceae > Pseudarthrobacter > Pseudarthrobacter sp. Y6. Next base: position 1,361,198 of record NZ_CP189574.1, read on the forward strand.
CCAAAGACACCTTGGGGCCGGAAGATCATCAGGAGCATAAGGGCAACACCGACCAGGATGAACCGGAGCTGGCCCGCCTGGATGGTGGTCAGCCAGGTGATGGTTCCGGACTCGATCAGCCCGCTCAGAACGCCCTGGGTGAGCGACAGCACCACCCAGAACAGCATGGCCCCAATCACCGGCCCGAGGACGGTGGCCATACCGCCCAGCAGCAGGCAGGTCCAGAGGAAGAACGTCAGCTCGGTGCCGTAGTTGGCCGGCTGGATCGCGCCGCGGGGGAGCGTGAAGATCATCCCGGCCAGGGCGCCCAGCACACCGCCGATGATCAGTGCCTGCATCTTGTAGGCGTAGACGTTCTTGCCGAGTGAACGCACGGCGTTTTCATCCTCACGGATGCCCTTGAGGACCCTGCCCCACGGGCTGCGCATCAGCAGCCACACCAGGATGCCGGCCACGATGACCAGCGTCCATCCGACGATCCGGATGAAGAAGTCCCGGTTGTTCATGCCTAGGGGATACGAGCCGGGCGGGAACGGGTTCATCTCGAAGAAGCCGCCCTCGAAGGCCGCCAGGCCGTTGGCTGAGCCGGTGACTGCAGTCCAGCCGTTGGTGGTGACGAGGTACCGGACAATTTCCGCCGCGGCAATGGTGACGATCGCCAGGTAGTCGGCCCGGAGCCGGAGTGTTGGAATGCCGAGGATCAGCGCGAAAAGCGCTGCTGCGACGACGGCGATGAGCAGGGCCACGAAGAACGGTGCGTTGAAGGTCAGCGTGGAGATGGCGAAGCCGTAGGCTCCCACGGCCATAAAACCTGCCTGGCCGAAGTTCAGCAGGCCTGAGTAGCCGAAGTGGACGGCCAGACCCAGCGCCGCCAGGGCGTAGGCGGCAGTGGTGGGGCTGATGAGTTCGCCGATGGCGTTGGAAAGAATTGCTGCGAAATCCATGATGGTCCTTCCTATCCCACGCGCTCGCGGCGGCCCAGGATGCCCTGGGGCCGGATGAGCAGGACGATGATCATGACGCCCAGGGGTATGACGTACTTGAGGTCTGCGGGGACGCCGAAGACCGTGGTGAGTTCGGTGAACACACCAACCACCACGGAGCCCACGAGGGCTCCGAAGACGGTCCCGAGACCGCCCAGGGTGACACCGGCGAAGATAAGGAGCAGGATCTGCGAACCCATATTGAACGAAACGCCGGGGCGGTAGTAGGCCCACAGAATGCCGCCGAGGGAAGCGAGCACGCCGCCGACAATCCACACAATGCGGATGACGCCGTCGACATCGATGCCGGAGGCTGCGGCCAGCGCAGGATTGTCAGCAACGGCACGGGTGGCCTTGCCAAGCCTGGTCTTCATCAGCACAAGCCCCACAATCAGGATGACAACCGCGCTGATGATGAGGGACCACAGGTTGTTGGGCGAGATGGAAATCGGACCGAGCTGGATCTCGGCACTCTGGGCGCCGGGGAGCTGCTCGGTGGCCCCGCCGAAGTAGAACTGGATGACATACCGCACGGCCAATGCCAGGCCGATACTGACGATCATCATGGGAACGAGCGCCGTGCCGCGTCGCCGCAGGGGCTTCCACAGCCAGGTGTCCTGCGCAAATCCCACCAAGCCGCCGCCAATCAGGGCAACGACGATGGCCAACCAGAACGGCGCGCCCACCGCGTTGAGAACGAACACGAGGACGGGGCCCAGCGTGACCATCTCGCCATGGGCAAAGTTAGTCAGGCCCGTGGTACCGAAAATGAGTGAGAGGCCAACGGCTGCAAGTGCCAGCAGGAGGCCGAAACTGAGACCGGCAACGAGCCTGTTCGTCAGGTCCTGCGCAAAATTGCCCTGCTGTATTACGATCCCTTCGCCGAAGGCGAAAATGGTGGTCTGATTCGAGGTCTGGCCGAACGTTAACTGGCGGGGGTTCTCCTGGCCGTCGGCCAGTTTGATTCCCTCAGGAAGAGTTCCTTCGTCCAGTTCGATTTCGTAGGTGCCCGATTGCGGGACGCTGATCGACCAGGACCCGTTGGCCGCCGAGGTGGCGGACCCTTCGAACCCTTGGCCAGTAGCACTGATTTTGACATCGGCCAGTGGGGCGCCGGCGTTGCGGAGGAAACCGCTGATGCTGAACGGCGAACTGGTAGCCGACGGGGATGGTGTCGGAGCCGGCGAAGTGGCCTGTGATGCCGGGGCAACGGCGAGCAGGATCACCACGATAGCGGCAAAGACGGCCCCTATCATTTTCAGCAATCCGCCCGGCCGTCTGTGCGGCGAGCCTTTGGGTGTACTTCTCAAGATCAAATCCTCCACTTGGGTGGGGTGGGCCAGGGGTGCGCCTTTGCACCCGCTGCAAACGTGACGGGACGGATGGTGGTGCTTTCTGCAGGCCAGGGGCCTGATTGTGATATCCGTCACCGCGTGTGGCCTATGTTACAGCTCGTCAGGGCCAAATTTTAGGCTGCGGGGAGGCGGGCTGGTAGCGATCGCATAACAACTGCGTCGCAGCAATGGCGCATCGGCAAAGTGTTCGCAAAGAAACTTCTGTTGATCAGCAGTATTCCTCAGGGGACGGCCTGGCTCCCGCGCGGACCGGCAGCGCGGGCGCGCGCCCACCCGGATGCATCACGGTTGGGTTTCGGCGCCATGGAGGGGGAACTTATTGGAGTGTGAGCGCGTAGATATTGGTAGCGTGGTTCGTAAGTCACGACTCAACCTTTACTTGGAGGACACCAGCAATGGCACTTGGCGGAAACCCGATCTTCAACGGAAAGAATTTCCGTGGAGCAACGCAGGCACCGCGTGTCCCGCAGGCGCCCTACGGACAGGCCCAGTATGGCCAGCAGGCTTCCGGCCGGGCGCCCGGCCAGGTCATGGACCCCCAGAACGGTTGGGGTCAGCAGCAGAACATGACCGACGAGCAGTTGCGCCAGATGTACAACCAGCCGGCCGCAGGTCCCGCGGACACCGGCCGGATGACGTACGACGACGTAATCGTCAAGACGGCGGCGTGCCTCGGAGTCCTGCTGGCAGGTGCCGCAGTGACTATGTTCGTCAGCATGGGGCTGGCCAGCATACTGATGATCGTCGGTGCACTGGGCGGCTTCGTCCTGGCACTGGTCAACACGTTCAAGAAGCAGCCTTCACCGGCCCTGATCCTGGCCTATGCCGGGCTCGAAGGTCTGTTCCTCGGCGGACTCACCCGCGTGCTAGACCTGATGTACCCGGGAGTCGGCCTGCAGGCCGTCATCGGCACGCTGTCCGTGTTCACCGTGACGCTGCTCCTGTTCAAGAGCGGCAAGGTGCGCGCCTCGCCCAAGGCCGTGAAGTTCTTTATGATCGCCCTGGTGGGTTACGGCCTGTTCTCCGTGGTCAACCTGGTCATGATGATGACGGGTATGACGACGGAACCCTTCGGCCTGCGCAGCGGCATTATTGGTGTTGTCATCGGCATCCTTGCTATCGGCCTGGCCGCGTTTTCCCTGGTCATGGACTTCACCAGCATCGAAGCCGGCGTGCAGAGCGGCGCACCGCAGCGCTTCTCCTGGACCGCTGCCTTTGGCCTGACGGTCACCTTGGTATGGCTCTACGTGGAGATCATCCGTGTCCTGGCCATCCTCCGCGGCGAGGACTGACAACAAAACCCGGCGTCCGCCGTCGTAATCCCAACGCAACACGAGAGGGCCCCACCGATGCATTTCGCATCAGGCGGGGCCCTCTCCTGTAGTGCAGCCGAGCTACGAAATGCGCATGGCTCCGGCTGCCGGGGTCACCGTGAAGATGTCAGGAGCCGCATGGCCGGCGTCTGCGAAGGCGCGCGCGACGGCGGCACGCACTTGCTGCTCCGACGTCACCGGGGTGAGCGCGATGGCCGCCCCGCCGAAACCACCGCCGGTCATCCGTGCGCCGATTGCCCCGTTGGTACGGGCGGTGGACACGGCCAGATCCAACTCCGGACAGGAGATTTCGAAATCGTCCCGCATGGACAAGTGGCTGGCGTCCAGCAGCGCACCGATGGAACCCGGGCCCGCGCTGGCGAGCAGCTCCACGGTCTGCAGCACACGGTCGTTTTCGGTCACCACATGGCGCACCCGCCGGTAAGTGACCTCGTCCAGGAGGCCGGCGGCTTCTTCCAGGTCCTCCAGCCGGACGTCCCGCAGTGCCTTGACGCCCAGGACCTCGGCGCCCAATTCGCAGGATGCGCGGCGGGCGGCGTAGCCGCCGTCGGCATGGGAATGGGAGACCTTGGTGTCGATCACCAGCATCACCAGCCCCGCGGGTTCTGCTTCGAAGGGAACCAGCTGAACACTTTGGTCGCGGCAGTCCAGGAACACGGCGTGCCCCCTGGATCCGCGCAGCGACGCGGACTGGTCCATGATGCCCGTCGGTGCGCCGACAAAGTCGTTCTCTGCGCGCTGGGTGGCGAGGACCATCTCCTCGGGTTCAAGTCCAGCTCCCGTCAGTTCATTCAGAGCCGTGATGACCGCACACTCGATGGCGTGCGATGAGGACAGGCCGGCGCCCAGAGGAACGTTGGAATCAAGCAGCAGATCGACCCCCGGAACGGTGATGCCCTGCTGCTGTAACGCCCACATCACACCGAGCGGATACTTCGTCCAGCCCTTGGCGGAAGCCGCGGCCAAAGTGCCGAGGTCGGCGATGACCATGCCGTGGTCGCCGTAGGTGGACAGGAGCCTGACCACGGAGTCCGGACGGACTCCGACAGCCACCCGGGCGGTCTTATCGATCGCGAACGGGAGCACAAAGCCCTCGTTGTAGTCGGTGTGCTCACCGATGAGGTTAACGCGCCCCGGTGCCTGCCAGACGCCGTCGGGAAGCCTGCCGAACTCCTGCTCAAAGCGGGCGGCCAGGTCCGCTGTGCCGGGCTGAGCTGTGCCCAAGTCCGCCGTGCCCGGTTCCGCTGGGCTGGTCAGCGGGGTCTCGGCAGTCAACGGGTCAGGGGAGGCGCTCACGCGTGTGCTCCTTCAGGCAGGGCCCCCAGAGGGGCGGGGGAAGTTGTGGCACGGGAGTGGCTGGACTCCTGGACCACCACGGCACGGAGCCGCTCCGCCACGCTTTCCGGGGTGGTGTCGTTGATAAAGGCGCCCATGGCGGCCTCGGAGCCGGCCAGAAACTTGAGCTTGTCCGCTGCCCGGCGGGGCGACGTCAGTTGGAGGTGCAGGTAGCTGGCCGGGCGCAGGAGGTCATCGAGGGGGGCCTGGTGCCAGGCTGAAATGTAGGGTGTCGGCGTCGGATAAAGGGCATCGAGCCGTTTGAGCAGGTCAAGGTAAACATGCGCCAGTTCGTCCCTTTCCTCACCGCTCAAGGCGGCCAGATCGGGTACCTGCCGGTGCGGTACCAGATGGATCTCCAGCGGCCAGCGGGCAGCGAACGGCACGTAGGCGCTGAAGTTCTCGCCCTCCATCACCATTCGGCTCCCGTCCTCCCGTTCTGCCCGCAGCAGCGAGCCAGTGAGCGTCTGCCGCCCGTCGGAGCCATCATAGAACTTGCGTGCTGCCGCTCCGATGACCCCTGCCCGGGGCGTGACATAGGGGTACGCATAGATCTGGCCGTGAGGGTGGTGGAGCGTGACGCCGATGTCGGCCCCCCGGTTTTCGAACGGGAACACCTGCTTGATCCCCGGCAGTTTGCTGAGGGCTTCGGTGCGGTGCGCCCACGCCTCAACAACAGTCCGGGCGCGGGCCTCACCCAGGCCACTGAACGATCCCGTGTGCTCAGGCGTGAACGCCACTACTTCGCAGCGTCCGTACGCGGGCCCCGTGGTGCCCCAGCCCGGGGTGGGCGGCACTGGCCCCACGGCCGGGCCCAGCGACGGGAAGCGGTTTTCAAACACCACAACGTCGTAGTCGGGTGCGGGGATCTCGGAGGGGTTGTTCGGTGTGGTGGGGCAGATGGGGCACTGGTCGGCAGGCGGGAGGTGGGTGCGGGACTGCCGGTGGGCCGCGACGGCCACCCACTCGTCGGTGAGGGCATCGAAGCGGACTTCGCCAGGCTCGCCGCGCTCGGGCAAAGGCCGGTGATCGGTGGTGGTGGCCGCCGTGCGGGGCTTGGCAGTTGCGCCGTCGTCGAAATAGATCAGCTCCCGGCCATCGGCGAGCGTGGTGGTGGTGGTGATACCTGTCATGGCGGAGGTCCTTTGCGTGCTGGTGCCGGCAGGTGCCGGGCATCCGTTGCCTCGATCATCCCATATTTCGCTCAAAAAAGAATAGTTTCACACAAAAGATAACATTTTGCGGTGATGGCAGGCTGTCCTTGCCCCCTGTTACGGTGGTGCTCATGACTTCGAGTGCAACCCCGGCCGCGAGCATTCCCGCCGGATTCCAGACCTACGCCACCGGCCGGCAGTACGAACTCCGTAGGGGTGACGCGTTGGCCGTTGTGACTGAGTTGGCGGCCGGCCTGCGGCTTTACAGCCGCGCCGGTGTCCAGCTCACCGAGACCTATGGGGACGCCGAGATTTCCCCTGGGGCCGCCGGAATCACTCTCGCTCCATGGGCAAACAGGGTGGAGGACGGTGTCTGGTACTTGGACGGTAAGAAGCAGCAACTGGACATCACGGAGGTTTCACGGAACAACGCCAGCCATGGACTGCTCCGCAACTCCGCCTACAGCCTGGTTGATGAATCGCAATATTCGGTGACCCTCGAGGCGACGGTCTTCCCGCAGCATGGCTACCCCTTCCTGGTGCGGCACCGGGTCCAGTACCTTCTCGCTGAGGACCTTGGCCTGGAAGTCCGCCAGACGCTGATCAACGAGTCCAACGCGCCAGCGCCGTTCGTCCTGGGCGCCCACCCATACCTGCGGCTGGGCGACGCGGACGTGGACCACCTGACCCTGACCGTCGCCGCCGGCACCCGCCTGGTGGCGGACCAGCGCCTGATCCCGCGGAGCTCGGAGCCCGTCAGCGGGGACAGTGACTTCCGCAGAGGCCAAAGAGTGGGGGACCTTGAGATCGATGTAGCCCTCACTGACCTGACGTTCGACGGCGGTGCGGCCCGCCATGTGCTCAGCGCGCCTGACGGCCGCAGCGTCACGTTGTGGCAGGACGAATCCTGCGGCTACGTCCACATCTTTGTGACAACTGAGCTGCCCGGCAGGCCTAGGGCGGTGGCCATCGAACCCATGACCGGTCCGGCCAACGCCTTCAACTCGGGTGACGGGCTGCGGTGGCTCCCGGCCGGGGAAACGTTCACGATGGCCTGGGGGATCGATGCTGTGCTGGGCGAGGCCGGGTAGCCGTTTCGCATAAGGGCCGGTGCTGAGGAAGTATTAGGCTATGACGCCAGCCGAGGACGCCACCCCATCCGATTCAACGCCCACAGGCACGGCACCGGACACGGTCCGGCCGGTGGAAACTGTCCGCCCGGCCCGGGTGCGTGCGGACCGGGAGCTTGAGCAGGACATTCCCTACGGTATCCGGATCGCTGCGTCGTGGGCCTGGCGGCTCGGCCTCATCCTGCTGGTGGGCGGCGCCCTGGTCTGGCTGCTCAGCCGGATCAGCTTCCTGATTATCCCCGTTATGGTGGCCGCACTGCTGGCCGGGCTGCTGAGCCCGGTGGTGCGGTGGCTGCGGAGCAGGCGCCTTCCGAACGGCGCCGCGGTGGCGATCACGGTGGTGGGGTTCATCGGTGTGATTGTTGGCGCCCTTGCCTTGGTGGGACGCCAGCTGGCTTCAGGTTTTGGCGAATTGTGGTCCCAGGCGCTGACGGGCGTGAGACAGGTCCAGGACTGGCTGGCCGACGGACCCTTGCACCTCACCGCAGACCAGATCGACCAGTACCTCAAGGAAGCCTCCGCCGCCCTCCAGGACAACAGCAGCAGCATCCTCAGCGGTGCGTTGTCCTTCGGCAGCACGGCGGGCCACTTTGCCGCGGGAATGGTGCTGGCCCTGTTCATCCTGATCTTCTTCCTGCTCGAAGGCGACAGGATCTGGGCCTTCCTGGTCCGCCTCCTCCCGAAGAAAGCACGCGCGGCAACGTTCGGTGCCGGACGCAAGGGCTGGGCGTCCATGGTCAGCTACGCACGGATCCAGATGTTTGTTGCGTTTGTTGACGCGGTGGGCATCGGCGCCGGCGCGGCTATCATCGGAGTGCCGCTTGCCCTGCCCCTGAGCGTGCTCGTCTTCATCGGCTCCTTTATCCCGGTGGTCGGCGCACTGGTGACCGGGGCCATCGCCGTCCTCCTGGCACTGGTGGCCAACGGGCCGGTCAACGCCCTGATCATGTTGGCAATCGTCCTGCTGGTCCAGCAGCTGGAGAGCCACATCCTGCAGCCACTCGTGATGGGCAAAGCCGTGGCCCTGCATCCGGTGGCGGTGATCCTCTCTGTGGCGGCGGGTTCGTACCTCGCGGGTATCCCCGGCGCGCTGTTCTCAGTGCCCATCCTCGCCGTAGCAAACGCCGCGATTCGCTACATTGCCGCCAGAACGTGGGAACATGAACAGGTGCTGGCAACCCCGGAGGGCCAGTGACGCCAGGCCCGGACCATGATGACTCCATCAGGGAGGTCCGGTTGCCGGGCGCCAGGCCCAAGCGCGGCAAGGACGCCGCAGCCAGCACAGATGCATCCAATCCGGACGCCCAGGCCTGACCCAGCGGCCAAGCACCGGAGCCGTATCCACCCAAGGAGAATAAGTCCGTGAACACCCTCGAAACCCTTCCCGTCACGCTGGACGATGTCCTGGAGGCGCAGAAGCTGCTCGAGGGGATTATTATGCGGACCCCGGTGGAATCATCACGGGCCTTGGGCGGGATGGTGGGCGGCGACGTCTTCTTCAAGTGCGAAAACCTGCAGCGGGCCGGCTCGTTCAAGGTCCGCGGTGCTTACGTCCGCATGGCCAAGCTCTCGGCTGAGGAGAAAAAACGCGGTGTTGTGGCCGCGTCAGCCGGAAACCACGCGCAGGGCGTGGCCGTGGCTGCCAAAAGCCTGGGAATCAAAGCCCGCATCTACATGCCGCTTGGCGTAGCCCTCCCCAAACTGGCCGCCACCCGCAGCCACGGTGCGGAGGTGATCCTCCACGGCCACAACGTTGATGAGGCCCTCGCCGAGGCGCAGCGCTACGCCGACGAGTCCGGCATGGTCTTTGTGCACCCCTTCGACAATGTTGATGTGGTGTCCGGCCAGGGAACCATAGGCCTGGAGATTCTCGAGCAGATCCCCAACGTGGACACCGTCCTGATGGGCGTGGGCGGCGGCGGGCTGCTGGCCGGCGTCGCCGTAGCCGTCAAAGCCCGGGCCAGGGAACTTGGGCGGGAAATCCGCATCATCGGTGTCCAGGCCGAAAACGCCGCGGCTTATCCGCCGTCCCTGGCCGCCGACGCCCTGGTTCCCCTGAAGAAAGTGTCCACCATGGCTGACGGCATCGCTGTGGGCCGGCCCGGACAGTTGCCCTTCAGCATCATCCGCGAGCTCGTGGACGATGTGGTCACCGTCAGCGAGGATTCCCTGGCGCGTGCCCTGATTTTCCTGCTGGAGCGGGCCAAGATGGTGGTGGAACCCGCCGGGGCGGTGGGAGTTGCCGCCTTGATGGACGGCAAGATCGAAAACCCCGGCACTACGGCCGTGATCCTGTCCGGCGGTAATATCGATCCGATGCTGATGCTCAAAGTCATCCAGCGGGGCCTGTCTGCCGCCGGGCGCTACATGACAGTTCGGATGATGCTGGATGACCGGCCGGGTTCGCTGGCCACCATCGCCCGCATCATCGCCGAAAACGATGCGAACGTCACGGGCCTGGACCACACACGTGTTGGTGGCTCCATCAGTATGGGCGACGTTTCCATCACCGTGAACCTCGAAACCAAGGGCCACGAACATTGCGAGCAGGTCCTCGGCGCCCTCCGTGCCGAGGGCTTCCAGCCCATTGTGGTGCATTAGGAGCAGCAATGCTTGACGTGACGGGGGACGGAAAGCCGCGGAACCGGGAAACCACAGCCTCGCGGGCGAAGGGCGGGCTGTTGGTGGCCGGCGGCTTTGTGGCCGTGCTCTTTGTGATCGAACTGTTCAACATGCTGACCCTGCGCGCCCTGAACCGGACCTTCGGGCTCCGGCCGCGGTCCGCAGACGGGCTTCTGGACATCCTGACGTTCCCGCTGCTGCACGCCAATCTGAACCACCTGCTGTCCAATGCCCTGCCCCTGATCGTCTTTGGTTTCCTGGTGTTCCTCTCGGGCGTGCGGGTGTTCCTGGCGGCCCTCGGGTTCAGCTGGCTGGGCTCCGGACTGACAGTGTGGCTGATTGGCGACGGCGGCATCACAGTTGGCGCCTCCGGCCTGGTTTTCGGGTTGTTCGCCTTCCTCCTGGTGCGGGGTTTCTTCAACCACAGCTGGCGGCAGATCCTGCTCGCCGTGGTGCTGTTTATGGTCTACGGCGGCATCCTGCTGGGGGTGTTGCCCATCATGGGAAGCTACATCTCATGGCAGGCGCACCTCGGCGGAGCGGCCGGCGGAGTTGTCGCTGCCCTGTTGCTGCGCCCCAAGTACGCAAGAACGCCGGCCCCCTGACGGGGGCCGGCGTTGGCTTGACCTGGTTGGCCTGAAGCGAGCAGAGTGAAGCGTCAGCCTGCGTAAGGCTTGGCGGAGAGGATTTCCACCGTGATGTCCTTGCCGTTCGGAGCCGTGTAGCTGAGTTTCGCGCCCTCTTTGTGGCCGACGATTGCGGCGCCGAGGGGTGACTTCTCACTGAACACGTCCAGGTCTGAATCGCCGGCGATTTCGCGGGACCCCAGCAGGAATGTCACTTCGTCGCCTGCGATCCGGGCAACAACGAGCATGCCGGGCTCGACGATGCCATCGTCAGCGGGGGACTCGCCCACGTGGGCATCACGCAGAAGGGCCGTCAGCTGGCGGATCCGGGCTTCGATCTTGCCCTGCTCTTCTTTGGCTGCATGGTAGCCGCCGTTTTCCTTCAGGTCGCCCTCCTGGCGGGCGGCTTCAATCTTCTGGACAATCTCCGCACGGCCAGGGCCGGAAAGGTGGTCCAGCTCTGCCTTCAGACGGTCAAAAGCTTCCTGGGTGAGCCAGGCTGCAGGCGCGCTGTTGGTGGTAGACACGGACTTCTCCTAATGGTCATACATGCAAAAGACCCCGCAACGGTGGCCACTTGTGGAACTCAGCAACCAGCTCAGCGGGGTAAAGGTATTGACCCATTGTAGTCAATACTCTGGACATACCCAACCGGGATGGGGCACAGGTCACATGGCGCTACGTCCCGGCACCCGGAATCCAGCAGTCGTCCACTACACCGGAAACGGACAGGGACTCCGTCCGCAGTGTCACGCGCTGCGAAACTGTCCTCCCGCCGTCGGCCGTTCCGTCAGCTTCTCCGGGCGGGATGTCCACGACTTTCCAACCCACCACGGCGAACTTGGAGTCGAGGGCCTTGACGGCGCACTTGACGGCCGTTCCTGGTTCCCTGGTGACCTGGAAATCAACCTCGGCCGCAGTGGCATCGATGGTGCTGAATCCGATGTCCTTGAACGTCACGTCGGAGACGGCTGAGGACGTGGAGACCCAGGCCATAAACCCCACTCCGGCCGCCAGGGCCGCTACGGCGATGCCACGTTTGACCGCACGCGGGAGAGGCTGCTTTTTACTGCCATAACGATTGGTTAGGCTAGTGTCTGCAGGCGGGGACACGGCGGGCTGATCCTGGGTAGTCACCAGTCCAGTTTAGTTCGGTTCCGGTCCATGGCTGTCCGGGCCGGATCCGCACCCCTCTCAGGCTCCGCTATGCCGTCTGTTCCGTCATGCAGTCCCGTCAGTCCAGTGGCCGTCACAGCAGCCGCAGAAGAATAAGGAGCCGTCCTTCGATGACAGCGTCCACGCATACCCCGGCAACGCTGAGGCTGCTAGCCGTTCATGCGCACCCGGACGACGAGTCCAGCAAGGGCGCGGCGACCATGGCCATGTACGCCGCCGCCGGGGTGGAAGTTATGGTGGCCACCTGCACCGACGGATCCCGCGGCGATATCCAGAACCCGGCTGTGGAAGGTGAGCCGCATCCCAAACGGGACATGGCAGGGGCGCGCCGGCTGGAGATGGACCAGGCGGCCAAGGTACTTGGCATCCAGCAGCGCTGGTTGGGATTCACGGACTCCGGGTTGCCGGAGGGTGATCCGCTGCCGCCGCTGCCGGCCGGATCCTTCGCCGTCCTGCCGCTGGAGCGCGCCGCGGCGCCGCTGGTGCGGCTGGTCCGGGACTTCAAGCCGCAGGTGATCGTCAGCTATGACGAAAACGGGGGATACCCGCACCCGGACCACATCATGGCGCACCGGGTGGCAGTGGAGGCATTTGCGGCTGCGGGTGACCCGGACAGGTATCCGGACGCCGGAGCGCCTTGGGAACCCAGCAAGCTCTACTACGACAGGGCCTTCAGCCCGGACCGGTTCCGCGCCTTGCATTTTGCCCTGGAGGAAGCAGGGCTGCAGTCCCCGTATGCCCAGCGGCTTGCCGCGTGGCTGGAAACGGACGCGGAGGGCCATACCCCGCCGCGGGGTGCCCATGCCACCACCACGCAGATCGACTGCGGGGACTTTTTTGAGGCCCGCGACGACGCCCTCCGCGCGCACCGCACGCAGGTGGATCCGCTGGGGTTCTTCTTTGCCGTGTCGGCCGAGATGCAGAGCCGCGTGTGGCCGTGGGAAGACTACTCCCTGATCGAGTCCAGGGTCCCCGCGGAATTGCCCGAAAAGGACCTTTTCGCCGGGCTAAGATAGAGGTGGCAGCGTATTCTATGCCGTGTAGAAAAGCAGTGGGCTGGTCCGGGTCCCGCGGACCCGCCTCCGGAATCCCGGGCCGGCTGCCCATCAGTTTCCACAGAAGGTTTGAACCGTGCATCACTTGCTCCTCGCCCTGACCACCACCCCCTCGCCGCTGCCGACGCCCGGCCTGCGTGAGGGCATCTCCGAGGACCAGATCACCCCGGGCCTGTGGGGCTTCATCATGACGGCCTTCTTTGTGCTGGCCACCACGCTGCTGATTGTGGACATGGTCCGCCGCATCCGCCGCGTCCGCTACCGTGCGCAGGTGGAAGAGGAGCGCCAGGCAGCGGCCGAAGCCGCGGACATTGAAGCTGCCGACGACCATGGCGGACTCGGTGCTGCCGGGGAGCCGGCAGGCCTCGAAGACAACGGGCAGGGCCAGGCCGCCGACCGGTCCCAGCCCCGCGACTAAAGCGGGCCGAACTCCCGCGTTCCCACCGGGTCCGCCCAGTTCAACTGAGGACTGCGATGGCGATCGCCGTAAAATGTGCCGCGAATGCCAGGACTGTCAGGGCGTGGAAGAGTTCGTGGAAGCCGAAGTGCTCGTAGCTGAAGTTGGGCTTTTTGAGCGCATAAAACACGGCGCCGGTGATGTATAGAATCCCGCCCACACAGATCAGGACGGCGGCGGGGACGCTGGCCGCGAAGAACTCGGGCAGGTAGAACAGCGACCCGCAACCTAGTGCAATGTAGATCGGCACGTACAGCCAGCGCGGGGCGTCCGTCCACAGCAGCCGGAACAGCACGCCGAGGATGGCCCCGGACCAGATGACCCAGAGCAGCAGGACCGCCTTGGGCTGTTCCAGCAGCGACCAGGCCAGGGGTGTATAGCTGCCGGCGATGACTAGCATGATGTTGGTGTGGTCCAGGCGCTTGAGGACAATCTTCACGCCGGGGGACCAGTTGCCTCGGTGGTAGATGGCACTGATGCCAAAAAGCAGGACGCCGGTGGCGGCGTAGATGGCCGAGGTGATCTTCCGGTCCGTAGTGGGGGCGAGGACCACCAGGACGATGCCCGCTGCCAGGGCCAACGGCGCCGCGACGGTATGGATCCAGCCGCGCCACTTGGGCTTGATCATCAGGAGCTCGCCCAGCCGGACGGCGGCGTCGTCCAAGGGGCTGTGGCCGTGGTCTGCGGAGGGCGCGCGGGGGCCGTCAGGAGTCTGGCTGTTCATGGCTTCAGAATATCCTCTCTTTCAGTAAGTTACTCATGGGTAACAATCAGGACGGGTCATCCGGGAGCGTCCCGGCACACCCGTCCCGGTCCCGGACGGTAGCCTAGGATGTGCAATGCCGTCGAACAGCAAAAGAAGTCAGGTGAGTCTCCTCGTGGAATTGCGCGGGTTCCTTTATGGCTTCTACGAGAGGCGGCTGCTCAGCGAGCTTGCCGGCGGCCGCATTCCCAAGCACATCGGCGTGATGGTGGACGGCAACCGCCGCTGGGCCAAGCAGTTCAATGCACCCACCAGCCAGGGCCACCAGGCCGGCGCGGACAAGATCCATGAATTCCTCGGCTGGTGCCAGGAGCTTGGGGTCAAGGTGGTCACGCTGTACATGCTGTCCACGGACAACATGAGCCGATCCAGCGAGGAACTGGATCTTCTGATGGGGATCATTGCCAACACTCTGGACCGCCTCGACGAGGACGCCAACATCTCGGTCAACGCGATGGGCGCCCCCGAGCTCCTGCCCGACTACCTGGCGGAGCGGCTCAACAAGCTCACGGCCCGCACTCCGGTACGCGAGAAGATCCATGTCAACGTTGCGGTGGGCTACGGCGGACGCCGCGAGATCGTCGACGCCGTGCGGGAGCTGCTTCATGACGCCGTCGCCAAGGGCTCTGACATTTCGGCGCTCGCTGACACGCTGTCCGTGGACGATATTTCCCGTTTCCTTTACACGCGCGGCCAGCCGGATCCGGACCTGGTGATCAGAACCTCCGGGGAGCAGCGCCTGTCCGGTTTCCTGATGTGGCAGAGCGCCTACAGCGAGTTCTACTTCTGCGAGGCCTTGTGGCCCGCCTTCCGGAAAGTGGACTTCCTCCGCGCCCTTCGCGACTACGCAGGCAGGCAGCGGCGCTTCGGCACCTGAACGCCGCCGTTCACCCGGAATTCACACGGCCGCAACAGGAATCGCCGACGGATGAAACTGGAAATTAGTTGCTGTGGATTTACGTTGTAGCTATCAGCAGGCAAAACCGCCGGCTGATCGGGGAGGCCAGTACATGGAGCGATGTTTCGCACCGGTTGTACGGGAGGCCGAGCCCGGCCTCCAGGCCGAGCCGCCTCACCAATAACAATTCCGGGCTTGCCCGGGGCTGGAGTCGATGTGGCTATTTCTGAGCAACTGCCCGAGGCCGTTTTTCACCAGGGACAGAAAGCTACCTCTCGCACCACGCGAGCTACCTCAAAAACCGGTGCAGCAGACGAAAATTCTGCGGCCGGTTTTGCTGTCTCCGGAAGGGACGCCACCATCAGCAGCTTCGTCATTGACACCTCCGTCCTGCTCTCGGATCCACGGGCGCTGCTGCGCTTCGCCGAGCACGAAGTCATTGTTCCCATCGTTGTCATCACCGAACTTGAGGGGAAACGGCACGACCCCGAGCTGGGCTACTTTGCCCGCAAGGCGCTCCGGCTGCTCGATGACCTCCGGGTGAAACACGGCGGCCTGAGCCGGCCTATCCCCATCGGCGACGAGGGCGGCACCCTACTGGTGGAGCTGAACCACATTTCCGCCGAGGTGCTTCCGCTGGGTTTCCGCAGCGGCGACAACGACAGCCGCATCCTTGCCGTGGCCAAGAACCTGGCCAATGAAGGCCGGAACGTCACGGTGGTTTCGAAGGATCTCCCCATGCGGGTTAAGGCCTCCGCCATGGGACTTACTGCCGACGAATACCGCAACGAGCTCGTGAAGGATTCGGGCTGGACCGGCGTTGCGGAGGTCGAGGCCAGCGAGGACCAAATTTCCACCCTGTACGGCCACGAGCCTGTCTTCATCCCCGCTGCCGCCGAAATGCCGGTCAACACCGGGCTGGTGATCCTCTCCAACCGGGGCTCAGCCCTGGGTCGGGTGGGCGCCGACAAGCAAGTGCGGCTGGTCAAGGGGGACCGGGACGTGTTCGGGCTCCACGGACGATCGGCGGAACAGCGGCTGGCCATCGACATGTTGATGGATCCCGCCGTCGGAATCGTTTCGATCGGCGGACGGGCCGGCACCGGAAAATCCGCGCTGGCCCTGTGTGCCGGCCTGGAAGCGGTGCTGGAACGCCGCGAGCACCGCAAGGTAATCGTCTTCCGCCCGCTATACGCCGTGGGTGGCCAGGAACTTGGCTACCTGCCCGGCTCCGAGTCGGAAAAGATGAACCCCTGGGCACAGGCGGTCTTTGACACGCTCGGCGCCCTGGTCAGCCAGGAAGTCGTGGAAGAAGTCATGGACCGTGGCATGCTCGAGGTCATGCCGCTGACCCACATCCGCGGCCGCTCCCTGCACGACGCCTTCGTGATCGTCGATGAGGCCCAGTCACTCGAGAAGAACGTCCTCCTCACCGTGATGAGCCGCATCGGGCAGAACTCCAAGATCGTCCTCACCCACGACGTCGCCCAACGCGACAACCTGCGCGTCGGCCGGCATGACGGTATTGCCGCCGTCGTCGAAACCCTGAAAGGACACCCGCTCTTCGGCCACATCACCCTCACCCGCTCCGAAAGGTCCCCCATCGCAGCCCTGGTAACCGAACTCCTGGAGGGCGCAGAGATCTAGGTCAGGGAGGCGCCCGGGTCACCCTTCCTCGGCGTGCTGGCTAAGGGGCCGTGGTCGGGTTCGCCGGGCCACGGCCCTTCTCCGTCGCTTAGACACGGCACATAGGGCCCCTTCGGTCGCGGGCGACCGCAACCGCCCTCAGCCGACGCCGAGGAACTTGGCTGCTGCTTCGTGGCCCTTCACTTGGAGGGTCCAGTCGGGGCGCTTGAAGGTTGCGGGGGTGAGGCGCACTTTTTGGACTTCGACGGCTTTGCCGCCCCACGACTGCTTGTTGGTGCCGTTGAGTTCGTAGCCGAGGGAGCGGGACACGCCCAAGGAGGCGGCGTTCCAGGCGGCGGCTTCGGATTCGGCCACTTCGGCGCCGAGCCAGTCGAACGCGTAGAGCGCGACGGCGGCCCGCATCTCGGTACCGAGCCCCCGGCCGTGGAAGGACTGCTTCAGCCACGAGCCGGTACTGACCGTCTTGAGGGTGGCAAAGTCCTTGGCGCCGATGTCCTGGCAGCCGACGAATTCGTCCTGGTACCAGATGCCCAGGAGCAGCGTCCAGTCCTCGGGCGTGGCCTGGCCACGGCAGCGCCAGTACCACTGCGCCATGTTGTGCCCTAAGGACTCCGCCGGCAGTTCCGTCCATGGGGTGCTGAAGGGGTTCCGGCCGGGTTCGTGGACTCCGCTCGCGGCCGCTGCAACTGCGGCGGGAATGTCGGCGTCGGCGATGGGACGCAGCGCCAGGCGGGGTGTGGTCAGCTCGAGGCCGAAGAGGGGCCAGATGGAAGTCAGCGCGGTCATCAGGGAAGCCTAGCCGACGGCTGGCCACGGATCCTGTCAAACGCCGGTGATGGCCGGAGAGGGAACCGTGATCAGGCCCGGATGTCCCAGCTGATGTGGCGGCGGACGTCCGTAAGGTTCATGGACTCGGCCACGAACAGGTCGTCCAGCATGTATTCGTCCACCGCGAGGATCCGGATCCAGTGCCCATAATCCGGGGTTGCCGTTTCCAGTGACTGGCTGGCGACGCAGACGCCGGTTTCCAGGTCGATCCGCACCCGGTTGCTGCCAGGCAGGCAGAGCGGAGCGGCCGGATCCGTTGGATGGTAGGACGCGGTAGGCGTCACGGTTGCCTCCAGCGCCGGCCGGCCATTGTGGTCCACGCGGCGAACGGCGTCGATCTCGACGGCGTTGGTGCCCGGGAACTCGATGGGGACCGGGGCACTCCCGGCGAGTTCCACGGGATCGAGGGCTGCCGAGAAGCGGCCGTTCCCGAACCCTGGTTCGCCGTATGCTGCCTCCGGCCGGCGCCTGACCAGGCCGCCGTCGTCGTAAACGGGCGCTACCAGGTGTGGCGGCAAGAGCCAGGACTTCCGGGTTGCACTGACATACAATCCGTCCTTGGAATCGTTGATGCCGGTGGTGCTGTGGAGGACAAGACGGTCAGCGGTTTCCAGGCGCAGCGCCCCGGGCCGGCGCAGCCAGGCGCGGACCAGGGGAGCCGACGGGTCCGGGACATCGGTAAACGGTTCATCCCAGTA
Organism: Pseudarthrobacter sp. Y6; assembly: GCF_050156205.1. Lineage (NCBI taxonomy): Bacteria > Bacillati > Actinomycetota > Actinomycetes > Micrococcales > Micrococcaceae > Pseudarthrobacter > Pseudarthrobacter sp. Y6. The sequence goes on from NZ_CP189574.1 coordinate 1,379,259, forward strand.
TTCAAAGCGCAGGGACTGCCACTTCCAGGGGGAAGAACGGCAAAGGTTCCGGAACATGGTGCGCAGGTCCGCAGCGGCGGCGCTGCCCTCCGGATCCGGCCGGTGCCTGGTGTCCCATGTCGACATATCCACAGTTTACGCGTGGGCTCTGCGGTGCGGCGCGGGAATCCAGTAGCATCCGAGGGGTGATCCGACGACTCGATGGACTGTGGGATGCCACGCCGCTGGCGTTCTGGCTGGTGCTGGCCGCATGCGCCTATTTTTCCGTCATGGCGGTGCGCCTGACGATTATTGACGTGCGCCACCATCTGCTGCCCAACCGGATTGTTTTCCCCTCCTACGGCGTGGCCGGGGTCCTGTTGCTCGCGGCGGCCTTGGTGCACGTGATTGCCGGTCCTGCCGCGCTCGTGGGGTCACCTGACGGTGCTGCCGAGCTCCTGGGGATCCCGGCACTGCGCATCCTGGCCGGGGGAGCGGTTCTGTGGGTCTTTTATTTTGTCCTTCGGATGGTTTACCCGCCGGGCATGGGCTTTGGCGACGTGAAGCTGGCCGGCGTCCTGGGGATGTACCTTGGCTACCTCGGCTGGGGACACGTCTTCGCTGGGACCTTCGCGGCTTTCCTGCTGGGGGGCCTCTGGTCCATGGCCCTGCTGGCGGCCCGCCGCGGCACCTTGAAATCCTCCATCCCTTTCGGCCCGTTTATGCTCGCCGGCGCCGCCGCCGCCATGCTCGTGCCGGCTTAGCGCGAGAGGACACCCGAAGCCCCGGTCCGCAGGCGCCACGAAAACAACAAGGGCGCCGCAACCCCCAAGATCGCGGCGCCCCTGCAGGCTTTTTGCTGCGGCTTCTGCCGCCATGGCTTACAGCCGCACGACGGCGGTCAGCGGCGCCGGGAGACCAGTTCGCCGTCGTCTTCCTTCAGTCTGTCCGAGGGGCCCGCGACGGCGGCAGGTTCTTCCTCCGTCGTGCCCTTCAGCAGGGCCCAGGTGCTCTGCTTCCAGCCGTTCCGCCTCGTCGCCCGCCGGTGACCTCGCCCCGGGCCGCCATGCCGGCGGTGTCTGAGAGCGGGATCTGCTTCAAGGTGATGGCCAGGATCAGCGCGACGGCGAGGAACGGCACCAGATACCAGAAGACCGGAGCGAGGGAGCCCGCGTAGGCGTTCACGATTGCGTCGCGCAGCTGGTCCGGCAGCTGGCTGAGTGCCTGCGGGTCAAGGGTGCTGGTGGACTGTGATGCCTGCTCGGTGGACGCTCCGGCGCCGGTGAACGCATTGGTCAGCGACTCTGAGAGCCGGTTGGTGAAAATCGCGCCGAACCCTGCCAGGCCCAGGGACGCTCCGACGTCGCGGAAGTAGTTGTTGGTGCTGGTCGCTGTGCCGATCTGATCGGCGGGGACAGAATTCTGCACGACCAGGACGATGACCTGCATGATCGATCCCAGTCCTGCGCCGAACACGAACAGCTGGACGCAGATGACCCAGATGGGGGTTTCGGCGGTCAAGGTGGTGAGCCACAGCATCGCCGCGATCATCAGGCCGGCGCCGAGGATGGGGAACATCTTGTACTTGCCGGTCTTGGAGATCCGGATCCCCGAATAGATGGCCATGCCCATGAGGCCCACCATCATGGGCAGCATAAGAAGCCCGGATTCAGCCGCAGAAGTCCCGGAGGACACCTGCAGGAACGTAGGGACGAAGGCGATGGCCGCGAACATGCCCAGGCCCAGGGTAAAGCCGATGGCTGTAGCGTTGACGAAAATCCGGTTTTTGAACAGGCTGAGCGGGATGATGGGATCCTCCGCGCGGCACTCCACCATGACGAACGCTGCGGCGGAGATGAGCATTCCGTCGCCGAAGGCCCACGTCAGCGGTGAATCCCAGCCTTCATCCTTCTTGCCGCCGAAGTCGGTGAAGAAGATCAGGAACGTTGCACTAAATCTCCAAGAGTGCAAAAAATGCGCGCTCCAAGAGCGACGGCGGCCGGCGCCTTCCGTGGGGAAGGTGCCGGCCGCCGTCGTACTGTGTCGTTGAGTGCTTTGGTGCCGGGGGCTATGCCTTGTGCGGCGGGCGCGTCATGGACATAACGTCCAGCGCGGTATCCAGCTGCTCTTCGGTGACCTCGCCGCGTTCCAGGAAGCCCATGGCGACGACGGTCTCACGGATGGTGAGGCCCTCGGCCACGGCCTTCTTGGCGATCTTCGCCGCGTTTTCGTAGCCGATGTACTTGTTCAGCGGCGTCACGATCGAGGGGGACGCCTCGGCGAGGAAGCGGGCGCGTTCCACGTTCGCGGTGATGCCGTCGATCATCTTGTCCGCCATGACCCGGCTGGTGTTCGCCAGCAGGCGGATGGACTCGAGCAGGTTGGCGGCCATCACGGGGATGCCGACGTTGAGCTCGAAGGCGCCGTTGGTGCCGGACCAGGCGATGGCGGTGTCGTTGCCGATGACCTGGGCGCAGACCATGATGGACGCTTCGCAGATGACGGGGTTGACCTTGCCCGGCATGATCGAGGAGCCCGGCTGCAGGTCCGGGATGGCGATTTCGCCGAGGCCGGTGTTGGGGCCGGACCCCATCCAGCGGAGGTCGTTGTTGATCTTCATAAAGGAGATCGCGATGTTGCGCAGCTGGCTGGAGCCTTCGATGAGGCCGTCGCGGTTGGCCTGGGCCTCGAAGTGGTCGCGGGCCTCGGTCAGCGGCAGGCCGGTGTCCGTGGCGAGCAGTTCGATGACACGCTCGGGGAAGCCGGCCGGGGTGTTGATGCCGGTGCCCACCGCGGTGCCGCCGAGCGGAACTTCGGCGACGCGGGGGAGGGCGGCGTTGATGCGCTCGATGCCGTAGCGGACCTGGGCTGCGTAGCCGCCGAACTCCTGGCCGAGCGTCACCGGTGTGGCGTCCATGAGGTGTGTGCGGCCGGACTTGACGACGTCCTTGAACTCCACGGCCTTGCGCTCCAGCGACTCGGCGAGGTAGCCGAGAGCCGGGATGAGGTCGTTGATCAGGGCCGAGGTGGCTGCAACGTGGACCGACGTGGGGAAGACATCGTTGGAGGACTGCGAGGCGTTGACGTGGTCGTTCGGGTGGACAACCTTGTCGCTGCCGGCGGCCTTGAGGGCGCGGGTGGCCAGCTCGGCGATGACCTCGTTGGTGTTCATGTTCGAGGACGTGCCGGAGCCGGTCTGGAAAACGTCGATGGGGAAGTCGCCGTCATACTTGCCGGCAGCTACCTCATCGGCAGCCGCTGCAATCGCCTTGGCAAGCTCGCCGTCGAGCACTCCAAGTTCTGCGTTGGCCTGGGCGGCCGCCTTCTTGACCCGGGCTAGTGCCTCGATGTGCGCGCGTTCCAGGGTCTTGCCGGAGATGGGGAAGTTTTCAACTGCACGCTGCGTCTGTGCACGGTACAGGGCGTTCACGGGGACGCGGACTTCGCCCATCGTGTCGTGTTCAATGCGGAATTCTTCAGTGGAAGTCATGGGGCTAGCTTAGGGCGATTGGGGGCCCGGACTAAAACCGTGAACCGCATGCTACGGGCATTGATTCGGGCTGGGCCTAGACGTCGCCGATCCCGGAAACTACGTTGGCGCGGCCTTCGGCGAGGCTGTAGGAGAGGCCGATCACCGCGGCGCGGCCGTTCTCGATTGCGGTGGAAATCACACGGGAGCTGTCCACAAGGCGCTGGGACGTCTGCTTGACGTGCTCTACCACCATGTCGTTGACCTCGTGCTCGCCGTTCCGCATGGACGTCAGTACCGAGGGCGTGATGCGCTCTACCAGGTCCCGCATAAAGCCCACCGGCATGTTGCCGGTGTCCACTGCGGATTTGGTGGCGCTGACGGCGCCGCAGCTGTCGTGCCCCAGCACCACGATCAGCGGCACCCCCAGCACGCTGATGCTGTATTCGAGGGAGCCCAAGACGGCGTCGTCAATCACCTGGCCGGCGGTGCGAACCACAAAGGCGTCGCCCAGGCCCAGGTCGAAGATGATCTCCGCGGCGAGCCGGGAGTCCGAGCAGCCGAAGATCACGGCAAACGGGTGCTGGTTTTCCACTAGCGACGACCGGCGGGACGCGTCCTGGTTCGGGTGCGACGATTCGCCGGCAACAAAGCGTTCGTTGCCCTCTCGCATGCGGCGCCAGGCAAGTGCGGGAGTCAGGTAGGTAGCCACGGGTTTACTTTACGGGGCGGTGCTGGCTGACGGTGAAACTGTGACGGCCGGATTGGCTTCCATGGACAGCACGACGGCGGCGGCGAGCTCGGCGAATTCGTCCAGCTGTGCGCTTCCCGTCAGGACAACCGTGGTTCCGCGGTAATTCAGCACCATGCTCTTCTCGCCTTTGCCGGTGTCACGCAGCTCCCACTCCCGTCCGCCCGCCGTGCGCGTTCCCGTCACGGGAGCGCTCTTGGTCTGCTGGACGAGCCAGGTGGGGTTGGACTGGCGGGTCTGGACCAGGCCGATGAAGGACTCTTTCGGGGTCAGGTAGCCAACTTCCCAGGTGGGAACGCCGCTGCCGCTGCCCGACTCCCATCGTGCGTAGTTGGACGTGAACGACTTGCCGGTGTCCGGTGTTACAGGTGTGAATCCCGCCACATCCGCGGCGTTCCGGGCCACGGCGCTGACATCGATGTTCGGACGGAATCCGTCGCTCTTGGGGAGGGGATTCATCAGGATGATGGGCAGGAAGGCGGCGATGCTGACCACCAGGGCAATGATCATGCCGATCACGGAGGCATTGGCGCGCTTTGCCGCAGCGGCCGGGATCACTGGGCGGACGGGGGGTGGTTCGGCCGTCCCTGCCCCGTCGTCTTTAGCTCCGGAGTCGGAGGGGTCGGGCCCGGGGCTGGTCTTTTCCTGCATTTCACTCACCTCTCTATAGTCGCCCATGTTTGGGCGCAACTCACAGTCGGGGGAGTGCGGGAGGCCCAAGGCCCATGTTGCAGGACTGCGTCATGCCACGCCCCGAGGGCGCCGCCACGACTATGATCAATAGCAGAGGAATCACCGCACCGGCTGAATCCGGCGGAGCGGGTCCAATGATCGCCACTCGAAGAAGAGGTTCACGTGTCACCAGCGCCTATGACCCAGCAGTATTCCACGATCTCCCCCTCCCTGGCAGTGGGGATCGACGAGCCGGACCGCAACCTTGCACTGGAACTCGTCCGCGTCACCGAGGCAGCGGCCATCGCCGGCGGCCACTGGGTTGGCTTCGGCGACAAGAACAAGGCCGACGGCGCGGCCGTTGACGCCATGCGCTCCTTCCTTCACACGGTCCACTTCAACGGCGTTGTGGTCATCGGCGAAGGCGAAAAAGACGAAGCCCCCATGCTGTTCAACGGCGAACATGTTGGCGACGGCACGGGACCCGAGTGCGACGTCGCTGTGGACCCGATCGACGGCACCCGCCTGACCGCCCTCGGCATCAACAACGCACTGGCAGTCCTCGCCGTGGCTGAGCGCGGCTCCATGTTCGATCCGTCCGCCGTCTTCTACATGGAGAAGCTCGTCACGGGCCCGGAAGCCGCCGACATGGTGGACCTCCGCCTGCCGGTCAAGCAGAACCTGCACCTGATTGCCAAGGCGAAGGGCGTGAAGGTCAACCAGCTCAACGTCATGATCCTTGACCGCGACCGCCACCGTCCGCTGGTCGAAGAGATCCGCGAAGCCGGTGCGCGCACCAAGTTCATCATGGACGGCGACGTTGCCGGCGCAATTGCCGCAGCCCGCTCCGGTACCGGCGTTGACGCCCTCATGGGCATCGGCGGCACGCCGGAAGGCATCGTTGCTGCCTGTGCCATCAAGTCGCTCGGCGGCGTTATCCAGGGCCGGCTGTGGCCCACGAGTGACGACGAGAAGCAGAAGGCCATCGACGCCGGCCACGACCTGGACCGCGTGCTGTCCACCAATGACCTTGTCTCCAGCGACAACTGCTACTTCGCCGCCACCGGCATCACCGACGGCGACCTCCTGAAGGGCGTCCGCTACTCCAAGGACAAGGTCCTCACCCAGTCCATCGTGATGCGTTCCAAGTCCGGCACTATCCGCTTTGTTGACGGCGAGCACCAGGCCAGCAAGTGGGAAGGCTACGCCCGCAAGAACTAGCAGGTTCTTCACCCCGCGTACTCCTGCGCGAACTGGCAGCTAATGACCCCAAATCCCTGATTTGTCGTCATCAGCTGCCAGTTCGCGTTTCAGCAGGTAACTCAGCCTGTGGATAACGAAAACCGCCAGCCGAAATTGGTCCACAATGGAGCATGTCCCGGACGCCCATGCCTCCTCAGCTCCCGCACGGATCATTTCTTGTTGCCGATGCAGAGGCCCTGGGCCTCACTCGGAGACAGCTGAGCCGGGAGGGCATATTCACGCCCTCGCGCGGCATCAGACTGCCGCTGGGCAGCACCGGAAGTGTCGCAGAAAACATCCGCGCCTACAGCCGCCTTGACCCCAGTTCCGTCCTGACGCACTCCACCAGCGCGAGAATTTGCGGTATATGCCTGCCGGCGTGGCTGGAGCAGGACTGGGGGATCCACATTGCCCGCCCGGCAGACGGCTGCAAGCCGCGCCGGAGGAACGTTGTGGGTCACCAATTGTCATTCAAGTCCGGCGAGGTCATATCGTTCGACGGAGTTCGGCTCACGTCACCTGCCCGTACCTGGCTCGACCTGGCCACAATGCTGAACCTCAACGACCTTGTCGCGGCCGGTGACTCCGTTGTCGTCAGCCATGGAGATGACTTCCCGATGCCACGGAAGCCGCTGGCAACTGTGGCCGACCTGAGGTACATGGTGGGTCAGCATCCGGGAATGCGCGGGGTGAAAACGGCGCGGTTAGCCTTGGATCTGATCAGGGTTGGAGCGGACTCGGCACCCGAAAGCCTGATGCGGCTGGCACTGGTACAGTCGGGACTTCCCGAACCGACATTGAATGTTGTGCTCCGCAACGGGCTGGGTCACCCCGTGGTTTGGCCGGACGCTGCCTATCCGGATTATCGGATCGCACTGCAATATGACGGCGCCCACCACAGTGATCCTGACCAGCACCGCCGCGACATCAAGCGGCAGAGCCTGACTGAAAGTCTGGGCTGGCGAGAAATCCGTGTCCAGAAAGGTGACCTGGAGGGGGAACTGCCCTTCGTCGTCGAAAAGGTGCGGGCGGTCCTGAGCGGTTCGTCGGCCTGGACCGGGTGGGAACGAACTGGCAGCTGATGACTCCAAACAGCGAATTTGAGGGTATTAGCTGCCAGTTCGCGCGGAGGGGGAGCGGAGGGCGCGGAGCCTGTCGCGCAGCTTGCGGGCCAGCTGGTAGGCGTTGTACCGGAGCTTCTTCACGGGGAGGTCCCAGGTGCCGGGGTACGCCACCTCGTGGCCGCCGAAGGACTTCTTGAAAGCGGTGAAACCTGCCCATTTGTGGTCGGGCTGGTCCGCAGGCGCAACACCCCACAGGTCCACGTGTTTCTGGCCCCGGTCCTTGGCGTCCGCCATCAGCGTCACCAGGAGCGGTATACCCGCGCTTAGCTTGCGGTGCGTATCATCCAAGGCTGCGTGGGCATAAGTCCGGGTGTCCGCGGAATCGTAGGCCAAGGCCGCGGCGATGGGACCGCCGTGCAGTTCGGCGATGAACAGTGTCGCAGCGCCTGCCGGCATGAGGGACGCCGCCACCTGGGTCAGGTACTCGTCGCTCTGCGGTTTGAATCCGTTCCGCCGAGATGTCATGTGCAGGAAGTTCAGCAGGATCCTGATGTCGTCCGGGTCCTGCGACGTCCGGAAGGTGACGCCCTTCTTGTGGATGTTCCGGTAGAGGTTCCGGTTCACGGGCTTCATCGCGGCCAGGACGTCCTTGAAGTCGCCTTCGAGGTCCACGATCCAGCTGAGTTCAGGCTGCTGGTTCACGGGTGCCGGCCGCAGGCCGCGCCGGCTGAGCTCCGCGGCGGCCGGCATCTCCAGCCCGGCGGACACCGGCTCAATCCTGACAACCACAGCCCCGCACGACCGTGCCGTTGCCACCAGGGCTGCCAGGGCGGCGTCGAACGCCTCCGGGGAGGATGCCACAGGTCCATAGGGGGCGTAGAGGACCTTGCCGGCCGGGTTTTTCTCCTCCACGGCCAGGAAGCTCCAGCCCGGGCCGGACTGCTGGTGGACGGTGCGGCCCAGCGAGGACTGGACGTCCGCCCAGGCGGGCGTCTGCAGGAAGTAGTCCACGGCTCAGGCCTTCAGGGATGTGGTCACGGCGAAGGCAATGGCCGGTGATTCGGCCCCGGCCACCGGGTGGACGTTGACCGGTGCTTCCGCGGCGGGCAGGAAAGCGCTGCCACCGCGCGCCAGGTGCAGGTCGCCCTTGGGCGAGTCGAGATACACCGATCCGGCAACGACAATGACGACGGCGGCGCCCGCCTGGGCCAGTGGGACCGGCTCCGCGCCGGGGGCCAGTTCGATCCGCTGAAGCTGGAACTCCCGGAAGGGCGGCTGGTAGAGCTCCTGGCCAAAGCCGGAGAATTCCGGCGTGAGCATCGGCACCGCCACCGGCCGGAATTCGATGGTCCGCAGCAGCTCCGGCACATCGATGTACTTCGGAGTCAGCCCGCCGCGGAGCACGTTGTCCGAGGACGCCATGACTTCGACACCCATGCCGTGCAGGTACGCGTGCACGTTGCCGGCGGGGAGGTAGACGGCTTCGCCGGGCGCCAGCGAAATCCTGTTCAGGAGCAGCGAAATCAGAACGCCCGGATCGCCCGGGTACTTCTCGTTGAGGCTGATGACTGTGGACAGTTCCGCCTGGAACGGTGCCAGCGGAGCGCCGGAGATCAGGGCGGTCGCCACCATCGCTGTTGTGTGGGAGACGTCTTCGCCGCCCTTGATCAGTCGCTCGAAGGCGCTCCTGAGCCCCGCGCCCTCGTCCGGGTTTTCCAGGACCTCGAGCAGTTCAACCAGCAGGGGCGGGATCTCGGTTTCCACCGGGTCGAAGCAGGCGGCGAGGTGGAGCAGGATCTTCCGGGTTGCAGCCGGCGCCCGGAACCCGCACAACGCTTCGAAGGGCGTCAGCGCGAAGATCATTTCGGGCTTGTGATTGTCATCGCGGTAGTTGCGGTGGTCGGCATCGGGCGCAATGCCTTCAGCATTTTCACGGGCGAATCCTGCTTCCGCCTGTTCGATGCTGGGATGGACCTGAAGCGACAACGGCAGGGAGGCAGCAAGGATCTTGGTCAGGAACGGGAGCCGCGGGCCAAACTCGGCCACGGATTCGCTGCCCAGGAAATGTTCCGGATCTTCGGCAATCAAGGCATCCAGCGGTCCCACGGAGCCATCCGCCCGGCGGGCCATTGAAGGGGCCCCGGGGTGGGCGCCGATCCAGAGTTCCGCTTCCGGACGGCCGGACTCCGGGCGTCCCAGCAGCCCGGCGATGGCGGTTGTCGATCCCCAGGCGTAGTCGCGGATGACGTTTTCAATTTCGTACACAGCCGGTGTCCGTTCTTGGTCTTGAGATCTACGTAGTCTTAAGTCAGGTGCTGCGGCCGGGTTTTCGGGGCGACGGCGCAGCGGGCCTAGAGCGGCGCGCATTGGCCGTTGGTAGCCACCAGTTCACGCAGCGCCTGTTCGTTGCCTTCGCTCTTGAGCTGGTTCAGCATCGCCTCGGTGATCGGCTCGCCGTCGGGCGTTGTGGTCACCGGAGTGAAGTCCGACGACGGCGGGGCAGTCTGCGCGCCGGCTCCACCGGCTGCCGGGAACGCAGCCATGGGCAACTGCGCGGACGCTTGCAGCCGTCCGCCGGCCGTAGCAGGCTCAACGAGGCCGTCGACGCGTGCGGCAGCCTGCGGTGCGGATGCGGAGGCCAGCAGCTGGTCCACTCTGTCGTGAATCATGTCAAAGTCGGGCACGGTGGAGAAGGACGCGTCAAAATCCGGCGGCCCGATGGTCAGCCGTTTGACCTCCTGGCCCTTGGCTTTCATGGCGAGATCCACAAAACTGCCCAGCTGGGAGGAGGAGATGTTTGAGTCCACAACTTTGGTGCCCGCATTGGCGATGTCCTCGAATTTGGACAGCAGCGTCGCCGGGTCCAGCTGTTTCAGCATGGCCTGCTGGACGCACTGCTGCCGCTGGATCCGCGCGTAGTCATCAACGAATTCGCGGGAGCGGCCGTACCAGAGGGCGTGATAGCCATCGAGGTGCTGGTCGCCGGCGGCGATCCACCCGAGCGGCATGCCGTGGATGCCGTTGGCTTCGTCGATCATGTCCCCGCTCATGGGCACCCAGCCGCCGGCCTTGATCCGGATACCGCCCATGGCATCGATCAGTTTGGCGAAGCCATCCATATCCACCAGCACGTAGGCCTGGACTGTTATCCCGAGGGTTCCCGACACAGCCTCGAGCGTGGCTTGGGCGCCGGGGTCTGCAACGCCCGGGTACAGGTCCGCGTGCTTGTTGGTCACTTCGGTGTTGATGGCGTTGATGAGACACGCGTCGCCGCAGTCGTAGCCGTCCGGGTAGACCTGGCGCATGGGCGAGCCTTCGCTGAACTGGGCGTTCTGCAGGTTGCGCGGCACGGAGATGATGGCTGTCTGGCCGGTCTTGGCGTCCACGCTGAGTACGGACAGGCTGTCCGGGCGCCTGCCAGTGCGGTCGGCGCCGGCGTCACCGCCCATCATCAGGAAGTTGTAGCGGCCGTCCACGGGATCGATCGATGGTCCCGCCGCGAAGATGCTGCCGATGGCGTTGCGGCCCACGTTCAGCAGGTATGCGGCATACCCGAGGGTGCCGCTGCTCAGGACCAGGGCAAGGACCAGCGCGATGCCGACGGCGGGACGCGCCGCCGGTGCCAGCAGGACGGGGCGGATCAGCCGGAGTGTGTTGATGAACAGGAACGCCCATCCGAGCGCCAGTGCCACCAGGACCAGGATGATCACCAGCGAGGCAAACTGATTGGTGAGGATGTTGATCAGGAGCGACCGGTTCACGGCCAGCAGCAGCAGAGTGACTGCCAGCAAAGCCCAGGCGCTCAGGGTGACGCGCAGGGCAATGCGGCCGAGCTTGCGGTCGCCGGCCACAATTTGGGCGCTGCCGGGCACCAGCAGGGTCATCAGGACCAGGGCAAAGCCCCGTTTGGTCCGGACGGGTACGGAGGCGCTGGACGGATACCGGACAGGATCAGTCATGACCGTGCCGGTTGCTGGCTGCTGCGGTTCGCTTCTGGACATGTCGGGTTCCTTAACGGCTGCCCCGGAGAACACCATTGCCGTCGGCGAAGACTTCGCTGACTTTCTGCCTGAGGTTGGCTCCCTTGCGGGTGGCGACGTCGTTGAGTTCCTGGGCGAAGTCCAGGAGATCGGCGCGAAGCGAGGCTGCCAGCTCGTCCGTACCCGACGCGAGGATCCGGACTGCAAGCAGGCCTGCGTTCCGGGCACCGGCAATGGACACGGTGGCTACTGGAACGCCGGCCGGCATTTGCACGATGGAGAGGAGGGAATCCATGCCGTCCAGGGTCTTCAGCGGGACCGGGACGCCAATGACGGGCAGGGGCGTCACGCTCGCCAGCATGCCGGGAAGGTGGGCAGCTCCGCCGGCGCCCGCGATGATGACCCGCAGCCCGCGCTCGTGGGCGGTCTGGCCGTACCGGATCATTTCGGTGGGCATCCGGTGAGCGGAGACCACATCGGCTTCAAAGGGGATGCCGAACTCAGCCAATGCATCCGCGGCGGCCTCCATGACCGGCCAATCCGAGTCTGAGCCCATGACCAGCCCAACGACGGGACGGGGGCCGGTGGTGGATTCGGTGGTCATGCGTTCTCCTCGGAAATCCGTGCTGATTCTTCGGTGGGAACCCGGCCGTCGCGGATGATGGCCGCCACACGGGTTGCGCGTTGCCGGACCGAGTCCACGTCATCCGTGGAGGTCCCTACCAGGTTGACATGGCCCATCTTGCGTCCGGGACGCACTGATTTGCCGTAGCAGTGGACCTTGGCGGCCGGCTCGCTGGCAAGGGCGGCCGGGTAGGCGGAAAACAGATCCTGGTTGTCGCCGCCGAGGAAGTTCTTCATGACCACTACCGGGCCCAGGATGTCGGTGGCACCCAGCGGCAGGTCCAGGACCGCCCGCAGGTGCTGCTCAAACTGACTGGTAACCGAACCGTCTTGGGTCCAGTGGCCGGTGTTGTGGGGACGCATGGCGAGTTCGTTGATAAGGAAGCCGACGCCGGAGCCCGGCGTTTCAAAGAGTTCCGCCGCCATCACTCCGGTGACGCCCAGTTCCGTGGCGACGCGCAGTGCCGCGTCTTCCGCGGCCGCGGCGACCTCGAGGGGGATGTCCAGGGCAGGGGCAATGACTTCGTCGCAGACGCCGTCCACCTGGATGGTGTGCACCACCGGCCAGGCCCTCGCTTCGCCGCCCGGGGTCCGCGCCACCAGCGCGGACAGTTCGCGGCTGAACTCAACTTTGGCTTCGGCGAGGAGCGGACTCATGGCCTCGAACCACGGAGCAGCCTCTTCGGCGCCGTCGGCGGAGTCGATGATCCGCACGCCCTTGCCGTCGTAGCCGCCGCGGGGCATCTTGAGGACAACGGGCCAGCCGGTTTCTTCGCCGAATCTGACGAGCGCCGTGACGTCAGCGACGGCAGCCCAGGTGGGGTTTGGGAGCCCCAGGCTGTCAATGGCAGCCCTCATCACCAGTTTGTCCTGTGCATTGACCAAGGCGTCTGGACCGGGCTGGACATTCACACCGGCGGCCAAAAGCGCGCGGAGGTGGTCCGTGGGGACGTGTTCGTGGTCGAACGTCATGACATCCAGGCCGTCCGCGAAGTCGAGGAGTGTCTGGAGGTCCTTGTAGTCACCCACAGGTGAATTGGATACAGCCGACACGGCTGAAACGTCCTCCGCCTCAGCCAGGACACGGAGTTCAAAGCCAAGGGCGGTAGCGGCCGGGGCCATCATGCGCGCGAGTTGGCCGCCGCCAACCACGCCGATTACTGGAAAAGTCACATGTGCCAGCCTACAGAAAAGCTCACCGGATCCGGGCTTTGGGACGTCGAGGGGACCGCTTTTCGGGTATTTCCGCTTGTACCCTGCGCTCCGCGTGGGCCGGTTCACCGATTTCGGGTCTAAAATAGACCTCTGGCCGTGTGGCCCATTGAACGGACGGCCATGGAGGGTCATGTTTAGCGCACTTGCAGATCGTATCCGGGGGCTCGCCTCGCTATTTTGGCGTGAAGTGGCCAAGTTCGGAGCCGTGGGCGGTGTGGCCTTCGTCATTGACTCGGCAATCTTTATCTGGCTATTCACCGGACCGATGCACGGCAGCGAGGTCTGGGCCAAGGCCGTGGCAACCATCGTGGCAAGCATCTTCTCGTGGGTTGCCAACCGTTACTGGACGTTCCGCCACCGCAAGCAGGCCAACGTGGCCCGCGAGGCCGTGCTCTTCGCCGTCATGAACCTGGTGGGACTCCTGATCGCCTCAGGCTGCGTCTGGTTCGCGAAGTACATTCTGGACCTGAACGACAAACCCTCGCTCTTTATTGCCGGCAGTGTGGTGGGCCTGGTCCTGGGCACCATCTTCCGCTTCTTCGCCTACCGGTTCTGGGTCTTCAACGAAGAACTGGACCAGGAGCCGGAGTTCTCACACGACCACGAGCTCATCGAGCGGCATCACCAAGAGAAGGCTGAAGCGATCCGCAGGCTGATGACGGCGTCCAACGCCTCCGGGCGATCCTCGGCCTGGACGGCGGCAGTTAGGCGGCTGAAGCGCTGGTCCCACAGGGCGGCGTAATCACGGGCGAAGCCACGGGCAAGTTCGGGGCCGTCCAGTTCTGTTTCCAGCTCCGCCAGGATGTCCGGTTCAATCCAGCGTATGGCCTCTTCGCCCGGCTTCAGCAGTCCGGCATGCACGTCCGCAACAGACCCCGCAGCCGACGGCTCGGCAGGGACACCCCCGCTGCTGGAGGTGAGAGGTGGGCTGTCCATGCTTCAAGGCTACTTCCTGTAGTTACTTGGGAGTCCGTTTTCGGTAGATCCTGTGGAAACCTTGAGTCATCCTTGACGGGTGGTATCGCGCGGTCATTGCCCGCTGAAAGTGGCAATCGTGTTGATAACAGCGGGACCCAGAATGGCGATGAAGAGCACGGGAAAGATAAAGAACAGCAACGGGAAAAGGATCATCACAGGAAGTTTCATGGCCTTCTCCTCGGCACGCTGGCGGCGTTTGACCCGCATGACCTTGGCCTGGATCCGCAACACGCGGCTGATGGCGATGCCGTAGGTGTCGGCCTGGATCACGGCCTGGACAAAGCTCCGCAGCTCCGGGATGTTGGTCCGCTCGGCCAGGGCCTGGTACGACTCGCGGCGGCTGCGGCCCACCTGCATGTCCTGCAGGGTGCGGACCAGCTCCTCGGCCAGCGGTCCCTTGCCGTTTTCGCCGGCGCGGGCCATGGCCCCTTCGAAGCCCAGGCCCGCCTCTACAGAGATCAGCATCTGGTCCAGGGTGTTGGCCAGTTCCAGCTGCATTGCCTTCTGGCGCTCCAGGCCTTTGCTGTAAAGCATCAGGTCCGGGACGAAGTAGCCCAGGAATAGGAGGAACAGGCCGGCGAGCCGCATCATGGGCGGCGGGTTGCCGAGGCTGATCAGGACGAACAGCGAAGCTCCTACCAGGCCCAGCGCCGGCTTGGCCATGAGGATCCGGCTCAACGGCCAGCCGTTTGGCCGTCCGGCGAGTGCGAGCAGCCTGTCCAGTTTGCGGACGTAGGCCGGTGGCGTCAGGCGGTAGCCGATGCCGGCCAGCAAGCCTGCGGATTGCTTTTCAGGCGCCTCGGCAGACCGCCGGCCGCGGTTCAGGATCGCCACTGTGGCAGTCCGGGCCTTCCGGTCCACGGAGAGGACGGCCCACGCCAGGTAGCCGATGGGCAGGGAGACCAGCAGTGAGGAAATTACGAAGGGGCTCACGGTCGCCTCAGAACTTCAGATCGATGATTTTGCGCATCCACAGGCTGCCAAGCGTCATCATGACGGCCGAAGCGCCGATCATGATCCACCCCAGCGGGTTTGTGAACATCGGGTTCATGTAGCCGGGGTTCACCATCATCAGCATCACGACAATTCCGAAGGGCATGGCGATCAGGATGTAGGCGGAAAACTTGCCCTCCGCGGCAAGGGACTTGATGTGCCCCTTGATCTCGCTGCGCTCTCGGATGGTTTCGTTCACCTGGTCCAGGACTTCCGCCAGGTTTCCGCCTACTTCGCGGTTGATCTGGATGGCCTGGGCAATCCAGATGAAGTCCTCGTTCTGCATGCGTTCGGATGTGTCAGTCAAGGAGGCGAGCAGATCCCTGCCCAGACTGGTCTCTGTGATCACACGGCGCATTTCCTCGGACGTGGGGCTCTGGGATTCAGAAGCTGCGGCGTCGATGGCCCGCAGAATACTGTGTCCGGCCCGCAGCCCGCCGGAGAGGAGCTGCAGCGTGTCACCGAGCTGCTGATCGAACTTGGCACGGCGTTTGCCGGCAAGGATTCCCAGCAGGACGTCCCCCACGAAGGGCGCCAGGAAGGCCAATAGGACGGAGACAAAGGGTACGCCGATCACCAGCCCCACCAGGGCCCCCACGATGGCGCCGGCAATGACCAGCACCATGAACTCAGCCTGGCTGAGGCGGACACCGGCATTCTCCAGTGCGTCGCGGTTGTAGAGCCGGACGTTCCTGGTTGCCAGGAACCTGTCCAGGCCTCCCACGGTGGCCGTGGACAGCCGGGTAAGGCCCGACGGCGGGTCCGCCTCATACGGGCGCCGCCGGTCCAGCGCTATGTCGGGAGTTCGTGGCAGCACCAATGCCACGCCCACCAGAACCGGGGCAAGGAACAGGAGTGCGGCTCCCAGGATAATGAGCATCGCTTAACTCCTGCCGTCGACGGTTGGGGCAGTAGCCGCGGGAGTGGCGAACACCGCGGGCGAAACGTGGATCCCCAGGTCCTCGAAGCGGTCGATGAACCGTGGCCGGATTCCGGTGGCCACGGGCTTGCCAAGGAAGCGCCCGTGGACGTCCACCCCGGCCGAGTAGTCGAAGACAAAAGCATCCTGGAGAGTCACAATGTCGCCTTCCATGCCCTGGACCTCGGTGACGTGGGTGATGCGGCGGGAGCCGTCGCGCAGACGCGAGATCTGCACAATGAGGTTCACGGCGGAGGCGATCTGTTCACGGATGGCCCGCAGCGGTAGGTCCATCCCGGCCATCAGCACCAGTGTTTCCAGACGGGCAACGGCGTCGCGCGGCGAGTTGGAGTGCACGGTGGAGAGGGACCCGTCGTGGCCGGTGTTCATGGCCTGGAGCATGTCCAGTGATTCGCCGCCACGGACCTCACCCACCACAATGCGGTCAGGGCGCATTCGCAGCGAGTTCCGGAGGAGTTCGCGGATGGTCACCTCGCCTTTGCCCTCGGTGTTGGGCGGGCGGCTCTCAAGTCGGACCACGTGGTCCTGCTGGATCTGGAGCTCGACAGCGTCCTCGATGGTCACAATCCGTTCGTTTGCCGGCAGGAAGGAGGACAGGACATTCAGCAGCGTCGTTTTGCCGGTGCCCGTTCCGCCGGACACGATGATGTTGAGCTTGGCTTTGACGCAGGCGTTGAGCAGTTCAGCCATTTCCGGCGTCAGGGTGCCGAAATCGATGAGGTTCCGGACGGTGAGGGGGACCTTGCTGAACTTACGGATGGTCAGCGATGATCCGCCCACGGCCAGCGGGGGGATCACGGCGTTCACGCGCGACCCGTCTTCGAGCCGGGCGTCCACCAGGGGCGAGGATTCGTCAATGCGGCGGCCAACTTTGGACACGATGCGTTCAATCACCTTGCGCAGGTGCTCCTCGGAGCTGAACCGCGAATCCGCCAGAGTGAGGTGCCCTTTGCGCTCCACGTAAATCTGGTCCATGCGGTTGACCATGATTTCGGTGACCGCGGGATCATCGAGCAACCGCTGCAGCGGGCCGTAGCCCAGCACATCATCGGCCACGTCCTGGACGAGGCGCGTCCGCTCCTCGGGGGAGAGCGGCACCTGCTCGGCATCGATGATCCGGGTGAGTTCGTCCTTGGCCGATGACTTCAGTTCGAGTTCCGTGATGGCAGAGTCGCTGAACCGTGCACCCAGGTGCTCAAAAAGGGCCGTCGCTGCCCGTTCCTTGAGCGCGGCAAAGACGTCCACCGGTTGCTGGAACTTCGGCCGGATCTCTTCCGGGGGATCAGGGAGGACGACGGCGGCAGGCGGTGCCGCCGTCGTCGTCCATTGTTCAGGGGTCTGGTCAAACCACTGCACCCGCTGCGCGGGCATTTCGGGGCGCGGCAGTTCGAGCGTGGGTGAGGAAGCCCGCGCGGGGGCGGGTTGCTGCCCGGATTGGGTTTTCGCCTGGGCAGCGCTGATGCGCTCTGAAAGTTTCATCTAGACCACGACCCTTCGGTGCAGTTTGCGCTGGGACTTGGCCCGCCATGCAGGGTTGAAACGCTCCACCAGCTGGTTAAGCCCTTTGGTGGCAGGGTCTTTGACCGGTTCCTGGAGGACAGGGATTCCGCGGTTGGTGGAGAGGGCCACCGCCCGGGACCGCGGGATGCTCACGTCCACGGGCGCGCCCATGGTCGATTCGAGGTCCTGGACCGTGAGTCCGTTCTTGGCGTCAGCCATGTTCAGCACCACGTGGCGGGTCTCGGGAAGGATGTCCAGTTGGCGCAGGACGTCCAGCCCGGAGCGCAGGCCGCGCACGCTGGGGATGTCCATGCTGCTGACCCAGACCACATCGGTGCACTTTTCCATTGCGGCGAGGCCGATTTCCGGTAGCCCGGGTGCGGTGTCCACCACCACGTATTGGAACTGTTCGGAGAGCTGTTCGAGGAGCCGGCTGATCTGGTCCGGGGTGATCTCGTCGGCATCGATGGGCGTGGGCGGAGCGCAGAGGGCGTAGATACTGCCAGGGTGGACGGTGAGGAAGGCCTTGAGGACCAGGGAGTCCTGGCTGGCGGCGGGGGAGACCGCGTCCGTGACCGTGTGCTCGGGGTCAAGGTAGAGGCCCGACGCGACGTCTCCGAACTGGAGGTCCAGGTCCACGATGACCACGCTCATGGGCGCCACTTTGCCCAGGCCGATGGCGATGTTGGTGGCAATGGTGGTTTTACCCACGCCGCCCTTGGGCGAGAAGACACCGATGACCAGGCCCTTGTTGGTTTCCGCGTTCTGCTGGGGCGCCTGGGTGCGGTGCCGGCTGGTGAAGGACTGGCTGGCGCGCTCCAGCAGTACCCGGATTTGGGCTGCATCGGAGTCCGGGGGGACGATATCGCGGATGCCGGCACGCATGGCGTGCAGGAGGAAGGCGGGATCGGGTTCGGCGGCCAGAATGACACTGAGTTCGGGGAAGCTGACGTTCAGGACGGTGGCGAGCCGGAGGGCGTCGTCCACGGGCACTTCCGGTCCCAGGACCAGCACTTCGGGCTGTTCCTGGTTCAGGTGAGCGAAAAGTTCGTTGGGGTCCGCCGGCAGCAGGCTGGTGAAGAATGTCTGCACGCCGCCTTGGAGGCCACCCGCCACCGCCTCGCGGAGCCGGGCGTCGAAGCTGACTTCGGGGGTGATGAGGACGAAGCGGCTCATTTGTAAAGGTCCGGTCGGGTAAGGACGCGGGGTCCGCTGTCCTGTGCGTCAAGGGGTTCCCTGCTGAGCCAGATGGAGGCGTACTCGGCAGCGAAAACGATCTTGTCGGCGTTGATGTCGTTTACAGCAACGGTGACCATCAGCGATCCGGTGGGAAGGTTCACGTCACGCGGGTCTGGCGCAGGGGCGTCGGTTGCTGACGGCGCCGGCTTTGCGGCTGCGCCTTCCGGCGCCCGCTGGACGGCGGTCACCAGGGCTTTGTGGATGGACAGCTGGACGGTTTCCTTGTCCGACTTCGCTTCGATGCCGCCGGTGGGCATGGAGATGAAGATGCCAACGTGGTCGCCGGGTGTCACGCGGCCGCCGACGACGCGCTGCGGCTCCAATTGGAAGGAGATTTCCTGCAAGCCTGCGGGTACCGGCACAGAGCCGGATGACTTCAGTTCCTCGGGGGAGACAAGCCGTTCGGCCAGCAGCTGCTCGCCAGGGACCAGGTCTGCGGACGTGACCTTTCCGCCCGAGCCGTCCAAGGTGTTCAGGGCGGTTTTTGCGACGGCGGTGCCCGGCAGTTGCTGCAGTGCCACGGATGCCTTCAAGGTTTCGACGGACGAGCCGGCCGGCGCGGCCTTAGTGACCACCAGGACGCCTACTGGATCCAGGTCACGGACAGCCCGCTGGTCCGCGCCCTGGGCGTAGGTGACAACGATGACCGCCCCGACGATGGCCAGCAGGACTGCCACCACTCCCGCCAACAAACGTGACTTCACTGAGTGCTCCTGTGTTTTTCAAAATCGACGTGTCGCATGGCTAACTGCTGAGCGCCACTACAGTGGCGCCGTCCGGGTTTACTGGTCCTAGCGTGTAGCCGTTCGCCAGCGAGACGTATTTGACGAATGTTCCGATGATGCCGCGGCACGGTTCCTTGCATTCGAGAGCTGCCGGGACATCCGGAGTTCGGTTGCGGAAGGTGTAGGGAAGCCCCGTGGGACCGAACTTCCACCCTGCCACCTTGAATGCGGCGAAGGTTGTGAGGCCAAAGATGGCATTTGTTCCTGTGCCGGTTACTTTATTGAAAATGGGCAGCAAGATAATGACGTCCTTGCCTGTGTTCATGTCCGCTGCCCAGGAGCTCAGTGTGGCCTCACAGTTGGGCGGGGGATTGTTGCCGGTGTCCCCGCCTGCGGTGCTTTTCGATATGTCGATGAAGGCACCACACGAATTAGGGTCCTGCTTGAGGCCACCGAACCCGCCCTCGACGGCGGCGCCTGACGGTCCGTAGAAGCAGCCGGGATTGGCCCCGGTCCCGTGCAGGCGCAGAAGCTGCATAATGTCTGTGTTGTTGCGAACCTGGCAGATCGACACGGTGATGGGAAACGCCGTGGTGCCCTTCACCGGACTGCCCCATCGCACTGTCGAAGGGGCGTTGACCTCGGTGGTGTTGACGCCAAAGACGCGCGCGAAGAACAGGGACACTTGGTTGGGTGTATGCCCTGTCTCCTGGGAGCCGACGGTGACGGTCACAGTGCCCCCCGGTCTGTCCAGCGCAATTGACTTGATGTTGCTGAGGCCGTCGTTGGCGTTGGAGTTGGCGAAACCTGCTGCCAACGATGCTGGGTCTAGGCAGCCAGGATGGGTGGTGCTCTTGGCGCACTTTTGGGCGATAGCCAGTGCGGCTGCGTCGGCTCCGTTGCGGAGCTGAGTCCGTTCTGAGTACATCATGCCCACGTCTACTGCCATGGCGCCGAACCCGAGCAGCGCGACCAGCATGAGGGCGACGATCACACTCACGGCGCCGCGCTCGCCGTCGTTCTTTCTGCGTGTGCGTGTCAGCCGCCGCATAGCATCGCTCCGTTGCCCGCCATGGCGAACGGGCCGGCTATTCCGGTCATGGTGGACAGGCTGTAGGTGATGGTGATGGTCATCTGGGCGTTGGGGGTGCATGTAGCGCTGCCGAAAGTGATGTTGGCATCGGACAATGCTGGGTTCAGGGACACCGCCGCGTTCTTGGCCGCAGTGCGGGCTGCTGTTATGTTGCTGGAGATGGCCATAACCCGGACCCCTTCACGAGCAGCGGCTGAGAGCGAAGCCTGGACGTTGTAGGCGCGGCTGAATTCCATAATGCCCAGAAGCAGCATGACCAAGAGGGGCGCCACAATCGCAAACTCGACCGCGACGGCTCCACGCTCGGATGCCCTGGACATGCGTGACGCCTTTCGGTCAGGCCAAGCTTGGTTTAGGAAAGCAAAAGTGGCGGCGGCCTGGTTGCCGCCGCCACTTTTACGCCTGGTGGAGCGCCGAGCGCCTCAGGAGGGTAGGCGGCTGCCTTACTTGGAGCAGCTGCCGGCAACTGCCGTGGTCGAACCAGTGGCGGCAACCGTTCCGGTCCAAGCACCGCCCTTGACGTTACATGCAACGCTATTAAAGGTCTCGGTTAGGGTCGTTCCTAGGAGGGTGACGGCGACGATAATGACGACGGCGATCAGGGCGACCATGATGCCGTATTCAACGGCGGTGGCGCCCTTTTCGTCGCTGCGAAGGCGGATCATGAGGTTGGTGTAAAGAGAAAGCATGGGGACTCCTGAGCGAGTTCGGGCGGCTGGTCCTGCACCAGCTCAACCACGAAACTAGCAACCCTTGATGCGACTTTGATCGGATCTTGCAGAACCCTGCGACAAGACTTCTTCGGCCGCGCGTTTCCTGCGTTTTCCCTGCGCAAATCCTGTGCTGACCCTGCGAAATGCTGATTGTCCGAGCACACAAACGGACCCCCTCGGTTCTGGGTGCCGAGGGGGTCCGGTCTTTGGGGTACGGCCTCACAAATCGGCCGCTGGTGTGATCAGGTGATCAGAAACAGTCGAACATCTTTTACCACGCACCCACGAAGTTCTGCATGACACCGATGACAGCAGGTCCGATGAGAACGATGAAGAGTACGGGCAGGATGCAGAACATCAGCGGAAAAAGTACCTTCACGGGCAGCTTCATTGCTTTTTCTTCCGCCCGCTGGCGCCGCTTGATGCGCATTTGTTTCGCTTGGGTTCGAAGGACGTTGGCCAGCGCAATTCCGTAGGTGTCTGCTTGCACAACGGACCGGACAAAGCTCCGGAGGTCGGGTACATCAGACCTTTGCCCCATTGCGAGATAGGCATCTCTGCGACTTCGCCCGACCTGCATATCCTGAAGTGTGCGGACGAGTTCCTCTGATAGTGGTCCCTTGCCGTTCTGGCCCGCTCGAGCCATCGCCGCTTCGAATCCCAGTCCGGCCTCCACCGAGATAAGCATCTGGTCAAGTGTGTTCGGCAACTCTTGCTCAATGGCCTTTTGGCGCTTGTCACCGCGGCCATGGATGAGGATGTCCGGAATGAAGTATGCCAGCACCGTCAGGAAGATCGCGAGCAGAATGCTGACGTTCGTCGGCGACTTCACGACTATCAAAATACTAATGAATGCTGCCACGAGCGCCAACGCAGGCTTGGCAATCAGCAGGCGCTCCAGGGGTATGCTCGCAGGGCGCCCCGCCTTCGCCAGGAGTTTGTCCAGCCACCCCGAATATCCCTTGGGCGTCAGCCGGACGCCGAGGCCCGCCTGGCCTCGGGATTCGGCACCGGCATTGCCTTCCACGGTGATGCGGTTCCCTCGCCCAAGGTTGCTTCGGACCGAAGCTAGTCCTTGGCGGTCAATTGATATGAACGACCAGACCATTGCTGAAATCGGAACGATGATTAGTCCGACCATTAACCACGCCATTACAGTCATAGCGATGCTCCCTAGAACTTGATCTTAACGACGCGGCTAAGCCACCATGAACCGAGGGCCAGTAAAACCACGGACACGCCGACCATTACCCAACCAAGCAGATTGGTGTACAGGACGCCCATGTATGCGGGATTCGCTGAACTCAGATAGACGAACATGCCCACCGGGAGAGCAACCAATATATAGGCGGAAAGCCTGCCCTCGGCGCTCAGAGACTTGACCTGCCCCTTGATCTCGGAGCGCTCCCGGATAGTTTCACCTACCTGGTCGAGGACTTCTGCCAGATTACCGCCGACTTCGCGGTGAATTTCGATGGCCTGACCTGTCCAGTCAAAATCTTCGCTCTTGAGGCGTCTGGCAGCGTCAAGCATGGAGTCCTTGAGATCGCGCCCTAGCCGGGATTCATTGATAAGCCTGGCAAACTCTTCGGACGTGGGCGCCTCTGCCTCCTGGGCGACGGCATCGATTGCCCGCAGCAGGCTATGGCCAGCACGTAAGCCTCCGGCAATCATTTGCAGTGTGTCCGCAAGTTGCGCCTCAAACTTTGCGCGCCGGCGGTTAGCCATGATTTTTAGGAAGAGCATTGCGCTGAAAGGAGTGAGCACCAGGAATAGTAATCCTAGGAAGAATCCTCCGGCGATGAATCCAACAACGCCCGCAGTAACACCGATGCAGCATACGAGTAGGATGAAATCCGCCTGCCTCAGACGCAATCCTGCCTGCTCCAGCGATTCCTGGGTACCAAAGCGAGCGTTCTTGCTGACATTTCGGTCCACGAAAGACACCGCCGACTCCGTAGCGCGGGTCAGGACGGACGGCTCATTGACGACGCCAGGCCGGCGACGGGAGAGCGCAATCCCCGACTTGCCTATGCCCAGAGTGGAAAGCAGCAGGATTGCGAGGGACACAAAGCACAGGGCGATGCCGATGGTGAAAAAGATGGGATCAGTGGTCTTCACCTGAAACCCCCTCCTGTGGGCATGCTTCCGAAGACGGCCGGTGACAGATGGATTCCCAGCTCGGCAAAATGGTCAACGAAGCGAGGCCTGACGCCCGTTGGCACAGGGCGGCCCAGGAACCTGCCGTTGGCATCAACGCCAGCACCGTAGTCGAAAGTGAACGCATCCTGAAGAGTGACGATGTCCCCTTCCATCCCCTGAACCTCCGTGATATGGGTGACGCGGCGGGATCCGTCCCGAAGTCGGGAGATGTGAACGATCAAGTTGACCGCGGACGCTATCTGTTCGCGAATGGCCCTCAGCGGCAAGTCCATTCCGGCCATAAGCACCAAGGTCTCAAGCCGCGCAATGGCATCGCGGGGCGAATTGGCGTGCACGGTGGAGATCGAACCGTCGTGGCCGGTGTTCATCGCCTGCAACATGTCGAGCGATTCACCGCCCCGGACTTCACCGATGACAATCCGGTCGGGCCTCATGCGAAGCGAATTCCGGACGAGGTCCCGAATGGAGATCTCGCCCTTGCCTTCAATGTTGCGTGGCCGGCTTTCCAGCCGTACCACGTGTTCCTGCTGCAGTTGGAGTTCCACAGCATCCTCGATGGTGACGATGCGTTCATCGGCGGGCAAGAATGACGACAAGACGTTCAGCAGAGTGGTCTTTCCCGTGCCCGTGCCGCCAGAGACGATGATGTTTAGCCGGCCGTGGACGCAGGCATGCAACAGCTCCGCCATTTCCGGTGACAGGGTCCCGAACGAGATCAAGTTGTCGACGGTCAACGGCACCTGCCCGAACTTTCGAATCGTTAGCGATGATCCGCTGACGGCAAGAGGAGCGATAATAGCGTTAACGCGCGACCCATCCGATAGCCTGGCGTCGACCATTGGAGAGGACTCGTCGATGCGTCGTCCTACCTTTGTCACGATGCGTTCGATGATTCGGCGTAAGTGCTCCTCGGAGCTGAACCGGGCATTAGTAAGGGATAGTCTGCCGCCCCGCTCTACGTACACCTTGTCCGGTCCGTTCACCATGACTTCTGTAACCGCCGCATCGTTAAGGAACTTTTGTAGCGGGCCGAGTCCCAGGACGTCGTCGATGATTTCCTGGACCAGACGGTGCCGTTCGGGGGCCGTGAGCGGAATCTCATCTTCGTCTATGATGGCCCGCAGCTCCTCCTTGACATAGCTTTGGAGCTCTGACTCGTCCAGGGACGAATCGGTGATGCGGCTTCCCATCCGCTCGTAGAGTGCGGCGCCTGCGCGATCCTTGACGGCGTTCAACGCCTCGTTGCCCTCCCCGCCGTGGTTCCTCGGTACCGTTGCGGTTCCCTGGGGCTCGACTGGCGATACTGCGCCACCGGCCCAAGGACCGCCCGCAGCTGCGGGCTGCGCGGCAGTTTCAGTGTCGATGCCCCGAAGGGATTCCAAACGCTTGCTGAGGTTCATTGAACTACTGCCCTTCTGTGAAGTTTCTTGTGGGGGCGTGATTCCCAGTTGGCGGTAAACCGTTCTACAAGCTGACGCAATCCCTTTGTCGCCGCGTCCCTTGTGCCTTCCTGCAGCAGCGGAACGCCTTTGTTTGTCGAAAACGGCACAGCCCGGGATCGCGGGAGGACAACATCCACCGGACAGCCGATTGTGGCTTCGACGTCCTGCAACGTCAGCCCAGAGCGTCGGTCTGCGAAGTTGAGGACGACATGCCGATTCTCAGGCACAAGGTCCAGTTCAGTAAGGATGCTGAATCCGGTACGAAGACCCCTAATGCTCGGAATGTCCATGCCACAGACCCACACCGCGTCCGTGGCCAGTTCGAGCGTGGCCAGAAGGTGCTCGCCGAGTCCCGGTGCTGAATCAACAACGACATACTGGAATTCGTTCGCCAGTTGGCTCAGCAACCTTCCGACCTGTTCGCCGGATATCTGATCGGCGTCAGTAGGGCTGAGCGGGGCGCACAGCGCGTAGATGCCGGAGGGGTGCAACGTCAGGTAGGACTTCAGCACTACGGTGTCCTGGACGGCGGCCCCAACCACGGCATCAGACAACGTCCTCTCGGGGTCCAGCATTAGCCCGGAAGCAACGTCACCGAACTGGAGATCCAGGTCAACCACCACAACGCCCATAGGAGCTTCCTTGCCTAGTCCGACGGCAAGGTTCGTTGTGATTGTGGTCTTGCCGACGCCTCCTTTGGGAGACATGACCGCGATAATGCGTCCGCTCCTTGGTCCTTCGACGGAGTTGCCCAATCCGCGGCGTCGGCCGGCGGCTGCCAGACTTGCTCTCTCCAGCAATTTTCGGATGGAGTCAGCATTCGACCCGGGGTGTAGCAAGTCCCTAATGCCGGCCCGCATGGCGGGAAGCGCAACCTCCTCTTCACTTTCGGTCACCAGGACTACGCTTATTTCCGGATACTGAAGGTCGAAGAGACTGGCCAGTCGGATGGAGTCGTCCATTGGCAAACCGGGCCCAAGCAAGATGACTTCGACAGGGTCGCCACTGAGCACCTGGAGCAGGTCGTCGGGACCCGGGGGGAGATAGTCTGCTGCGATTGCGTGGAAGGTGCCGTGCAATCCGGACGCCGCCTGCCTGACGCGTTTTTCAAAATCCTGATCTGACGTGATCAGGACGTACCGGCTCATCGGTACAGCTCCGGCTTCTTGACCACTACCGGGGCGCCTTCTGTGGCTGTTGAGGGTTCCTTGGTGAGCCACAGGCTTCCAAAATGAGCCCCAAAGGCGATTTTCGCGGAATCAGCGTCGTTGCGGGCAAACGTTACGATCATCTGACCGGTCGGCAGTTCGGTGTTGGCCTGCTCTGCCGGGTCAGTCTGAGTGGCCGCCTTGTTGGACGCCTTAGGAAGGGAACGCTGGACACTCGTCACCAGGACCTTATGAAAGACCTGCTGGCCAGATTCAACGTCCGGGGCGTCCTTGACAGCGCCCTTGTCAAAGAGGACAACGATGCCTACCGTATCGCCAGCGGCGATACGCCCCCCAACCACCCGCTGGGCCTCCAGCTGAACCGAGATTTCCTGCATTCCCTCGGGAACAGGAACGGAACCTGGCGCGGATAGGCTGTCCGGATCGGCCAGCCGGACACCGAGTAGCGGTTCTCCGGGCAACAATTCAACTGCTGCCACCTTGCCGCTCAGCCCGTCGAGGCTCTTGAGTGCTCCGTTGGGCACTGAAGCTGACGGAAGAGAGGTAAGTTTGACGGCGGATTTGATTTTTTCAAGATCAGAGCCTTGCGGGACCTGTTCCTGGATTACGAGCACTTCGACCGGCTTTAGGTCCTCTTGGGCCCTTGCCTCGGATCCTTGAACGTATGAGACCAGTAGCAGTGTGCCAACTATTGCCAGCACAAGTGCGACGATGCCTCCCAGTAGGCGAGTTTTCACGTCTTTATCTCCTTTGCGGGAATGGAACTTGATTACTTGCGTGCCAGCTACTTCGTCAGCTGGACCCCCGGTGCGCCGTACGTTGTCGGTCCGCCCAGGGTGGCGGCTTCGGCGAGGGTGACCTTTTTGATGAATCGGCCAAAAATTCCGTTGTCGCTGTTCTTGAGCTTCAGCGATTTGGACAACTTAGTGGCCTCAGCCGTCATGAAGTCCTCCGGCAGTTTGGTCCCACCGGAAAGGTTCCAGCCACGTAGAGAAATCTGTGCGAAGGCCTGTATGTGAAACTCCGCGTTGCTCCCTGTACCGCGGAGGTCGTCGAAGATGGGAATCAGGATGTTGACCGTCTTGGTGGGATCGGCGAGTATGTTGCCCCATTGGCTCAATACCGAGCCGCAGTCACCGTCGAAGTCCTGACCGGTGTTTGTGCCCACCCAAGGATTCTTAATGTCAACCTTGACATTGCAGGTGCCGGCAACGTGATCCAGCCAGCCGAATCCGCCAGGGACTTCCAAGCCCGATGACGACGACAAGCATTTGTAGCCAGGCTGGCTCGCTAGGGCGTCACCGTGGGATGGGAAGAACTGCAGATCCTTTGTGAACCCCGGGTCTGACTCACATTTGGAGAATGACAGCGGCAGGACGTTCGCAGCAGAATAGCCGCCAAACTTCGCCTGTGCGGAGGCGCGTATGTCCGCAGTATCGATGCCCAGCACCCGGGCAAATACAAGCGAGAAGTGCTTGTCGCCTGCGGCGTTCTCGGTTTGTGTGGTCACATCAACCGTGCCCCCAGTCACTGTCGCGGTCAACACGTGGCTCGAACCGTCCACGGCGTTGCCCTTAGCAAGGGGAGCCGCGTCGGCTTTGGGCGCCGCGCAGCCGGCGGTTGGGGGCGCGGCGGCACACGCCTGCGCAATTGAAAGGGCAGCGGAGTCCGCGCCGTTCTGTAGCTGGGCATGTTCGGAATACATCGTTGCCGCATCCACGGCAAACGCTGCCATTCCAAGCAATACCACCATGAGGATCGCGGTCAATGGTGCGATGACTCCGCGCTCTGGGTCGTCCTGTTTTATCCGCCACATCGCATTACGCCTTTGCTTGAAATGTCGAGGCTTGCCGGCATTCCTGGGATAAGGCCCGGGAGCCCGGTCATGTAGGGAGTCACCACATTGATGGTGACGACAACGCGTTGGCCGGCCGCGCAAGCAGATCCGCTGGAGTAAGCAATCTGAATATCGGCGGGCTTCAATGCGATTGACGGCGCGGCGTTGATGCCCTCCGTGCGGGCAGCCGCGGGTGAGAAGCCTGCGTCCGCGTAGTGGATGGCCGTGTACCTAGCTGTTTCGCGTGCTGCTTCGGACATTGAGACCTGGATGTTGTAAGCCCTGCCGAATTCGACGATTCCGAAGACAAGCATCAGAAATATCGGGAGAACAAGGGCGAATTCGACCGCGACTGCCCCTTTTTCCTTCGGCAGCATGGACCGTGACCGTCGTGCGGCGCGACGTTTAACAGCCATCAGAGGCCGTCGATCACAGATTGGAAGCCAGGAATGAGTTGGTTCCCTAGGGCTCCCACGGAACCAATAATCACCGTGGCTATGAATGCGACCAGTAGGCTGTATTCAACAGCAGTCGCCCCAGCTTCGCTGGAAAGATTATTCCGAAGTCTGTCCACAAAAGCACATTGCCCGACTGCCTGAAATAGCGTAAGACCTGGCACAACCCCTCCTGAACTTGAGACCCGGCACAAGCCGGTGGGTGCAATAACTAAAGAAGCCCAGGGGCGGATGCGGTGGCAGTGAAATCGACGCTCCACTCGCCGCCGCCCCACCCCTGGGCTTCAGGAAAGAATCGGTTACGGCAGCGCATCTACGATGGTCTGGAACGCCGCAGCGATCTGCGTGCCAAGGGTTGCCACGATGCCGATGATGACCGCTGCGATGAGCGCGACGAGCAGTCCATATTCGACTGCGGTTGCGCCCTTTTCGTTAGAGAGACGATCCTTTACGCCGGCGACAAATGCGATCATTGAGACCATGAGAGAAGTCATTTTGGGTTTCCTTAATTCGATGAAATTGATTGGGGTATTTTCAACGAATTTCCAGCTGCCCCCATAATTCCTAGCGGCTGGACTTCGCTAGGAAAAGATTGTCACTGGCGTTCAGCGGCAACAATGCGTAGTGGTACTCGACTTTTTGCGGGCTAATGCACAGGCATACGCGCGACGTGATTTTGAGTACTCAGTTTTTGGCCCGGATCAGGAGCAGGTAATACTTGGTGGCGGGCAGAGCGAAGCTCCCAAAAAGTGAGTCAGGGAAACGTTCGGCTCAACCCCAAGCGAGTGACACGGCAACGGCTGCAGTGAGCATCGACGGCCCGTAGGCCACTTCGGCAGGCTTTTCTTTCCGGTGCCACCTCAGCGTGAGGGCAGATGCAATTCCTCCGACAATGAAGCCAAGCAGGCCACCGTAGAGCAACTGGTTCCAACCTAGGTACCCCAAGTAGAGGCCGACTGGAGCGGCTAGCTTGACGTCGCCCATTCCGAGGCCCGTCGGCGAAATTAACGCCAGAATCAGGTAGATGACGAAGAGAATTGCGGCGCCGGCCAGTGCGCGAACGAGACTGGACCACTGTTCCCCGCCAAATGTGGCCCCTAAAAGGAACAAAAGGCCCCCTGCTAATAGGGCAATCACCAAAGGGTTCGGCAGCAAATGGAGCGAGACGTCAATTCTCGCCAGCTCCACACCAAGAACGGCGAGGAGTAGGAATGCCGGCAATTCTGGGTCGACGCCGAACCGGAAGGCGAAGGCTGCACAGAGGGTGGCGGTGATCGCGGCCGTCGCGATCCTTGCTCGCCAGCAAGGCATCGGGCCGACGCGGGGGAGCGTCTTGGCAATGAGCAGCTCAGTCATCGGTGAGACGATGAGTCCCAAGAGCCCGATGACGGCCTCGAACAGTAGTCCGGCTGAGCCAGCGTCGCCCCAAGAAGTCACTGCATCCCCTACTTACGTCGGGCCGGCAGATTAGTGGATGAGCGTCCGGCTACCCCATTTTGACCCTGAGGCCCGGTTCAAGCTAACATTGGTAGTCGTTGTGCGTGTCCTTTCTCGATGATGCGTGCCCGCTTGAGAATCCGGTTGCAGGATAACTACTCAACGAGCACATTCGGGACTTCAGGATGACTGGTTACATGGAGCCCTCACCTCTGTTCCGGTAGCGCATAGATAGTAGGTGCACACGCTTGAGTGACACCTAAACAAGAACGCCAGAACAAGAACGAGGCAAAAACCGTGCGTACGTACACCCCGAAGCCCGGCGATATCAACCGCCAGTGGCACGTCATTGACGCCACAGACGTTGTCCTTGGTCGTCTCGCGAGCCAGACCGCAATCCTGCTGCGCGGCAAGCACAAGGCCACCTTTGCGTCCCACATGGACATGGGCGACTTCGTCATCATTATCAACGCTGAGAAGGTAGCCCTGACCGGCGCCAAGCTGGAGCAGAAGCGCGCATACCGCCACTCCGGCTACCCGGGCGGCCTGACCTCCGTCAACTACGCGGAACTCCTGGAATCCAACCCGGTCCGCGCCGTTGAGAAGGCCATCAAGGGCATGCTCCCGAAGAACTCCCTCGCTGCGCAGCAGCTGGGCAAGCTGAAGGTGTACCGCGGTGCAGAGCACCCCCACGCCGCACAGCAGCCCAAGACGTTCGAAATTTCCCAGGTCGCCCAGTAGTCCTGGCCACCAAACAACTTATCTATACAAGGAGAATCGTGGCTCAGAACGAAGAGACCACCGAGGCCGTTGTGGCTGAGGAAAACCCGACCAGCTACACCTCGGAGAGCGGTCCTGCGGAAGCAGAAGCGCCGAAGAAGGAACGCCCGGCACTGACCGTTGCCGGCGCCGCAGTTGGCCGCCGCAAGGAAGCTGTTGCCCGCGTGCGCATCGTCCCCGGCACCGGCAAGTGGACCATCAACGGCCGCGCGCTGGACAACTACTTCCCGAACAAGCTGCACCAGCAGGACGTCAACGAGCCCTTCAAGATCCTCGATCTTGATGGCGCCTACGACGTCATTGCCCGCATCCACGGTGGCGGCATCTCCGGCCAGGCCGGTGCCCTGCGCCTCGGCATCGCCCGTTCACTGAACGAGATCGACACCGAGAACAACCGCGCCACCCTGAAGAAGGCCGGTTACCTGCGCCGTGACGCACGCGTCATCGAGCGTAAGAAGGCCGGTCTCAAGAAGGCCCGTAAGGCTCAGCAGTACTCCAAGCGCTAAACCCGCTTACGCAGGAGCCCGTCCCACCGTCGGTGGGGCGGGCTTCTGCTTTTAATGCCGGGCTCCCGAAGCTGGCGTCACTCTGACCAGCCGGTTCAGGTCTTCGCGTGACCGTCCTCTAGACTTGAGCCGATGTCTAGATTATTTGGAACAGATGGTGTCCGGGGCCTGGCTAACGGCCTGTTGACTGCTGAGCTGGCGATGCACCTGGCCCAGGCGGCCGCCGTCGTGCTGGGTCATGACCGCAATACCAACGGCTCACGGCCCCGCGCCGTGGTGGCGCGTGACCCCCGCGCCAGCGGGGAATTCATCGCCGCCGCCGTCGAGGCAGGGCTGTCCAGCTCTGGGATTGACGTCTACGACGCCGGTGTCCTTCCGACGCCGGCCGCGGCCTACCTCGTGGCAGACCTCGACGCCGACTTCGGCGTCATGATCTCGGCCTCCCACAATCCCGCGCCGGATAACGGCATCAAGTTCTTCGCCCGCGGCGGCCAGAAGCTCCCCGACGACGTCGAGAACGCCATCGAAGAACAGATGGGCAAGGAGCCCGTGCGGCCGGTCGGCAGCGACGTGGGCCGGATCCAGCGGTTCTCCGACGCCGAGGACCGCTACATCGTCCACCTCCTGCAGACGCTCCCGCACCGCCTCGACGGCCTGAAGGTAGTGCTGGACTGCGCCCACGGTGCCGCCAGCGGCTGCTCACCCCAGGTCTTCAAGGACGCCGGCGCCGACGTCATCGTGATCGGCGCCGAGCCGGACGGCCACAACATCAACGACGGCGTGGGCTCCACCCACCTGGGTCCCCTCAAGGCCGCCGTCCTGAAGCACGGAGCGGACCTGGGCATCGCCCACGACGGCGACGCCGACCGTTGCCTGGCCGTGGACCACGAAGGCAACGACGTTGACGGCGACCAGATCATGGCGATCCTGGCCGTGGCGCTGAAAGCCTCCGGCAAGCTCACAGACGACGTCCTGGTGGCCACCGTGATGAGCAATCTTGGCCTCAAGATCGCTCTCCGCAAGGCAGGCATCAGCATCCGTGAAACGGCGGTGGGGGACCGCTACGTCTTGGAGGAAATGCGCGACGGCGGCTTCAACCTTGGTGGAGAGCAGTCCGGGCACGTGATCTTTGCCGACTATGCCACCACGGGCGACGGCGTCCTCACCGGGCTGCAGCTGGCCGCCCAGGTGGCCCTGACAGGCCGCCCGCTCAAGCAGCTGGCCACCGTGATGACCAAGCTTCCCCAGGTACTGATCAACGTCAAGGGCGTTGACCGCACCCGCGTGGGAAGTTCCGAGGCGCTGGCACAGGCCGTGGTCCTGGCCGAAGCCGCACTGGGTGACACCGGACGTGTCCTGCTCCGCCCGTCAGGCACCGAGCCTGTAGTGCGCGTCATGGTGGAAGCGGGGGATGAGGCAACAGCCCACTCCATCGCCGAGCGCCTTGCCCAGGTTGTCCGCACCGAGCTTGCGCTCGAGCTGGTGGCGGACTGAGCCGAAAGAACCAAAAGAATGGCCCGTCTCCGCAGGGAGACGGGCCATTTTGGCTTTACCGGCGTGCGTCGGCCTTCAGCGCATCCCGGATTTCGGTGAGCAGGGCGATCTGCGGGTCTTCCGCAGCCTCTTCCTTCACGTCCCGGTCAATGCCCAGCTTGCGGTTGCGGAGCTCGATCATGTGGTTCATCGGGAGAACCACCACGAAGTAGATGGCGGCGGCCACCAGTACGAAAGAAATGACGGAGGAGATGACGGACCCGTACATGAATCCCTCCCACTGCATCTCTTCAATGCCTTTGGCGCTGAAGAGACGTCCGATCAGGGGCGTGAGAAGGCCCTCGACAATTGAGGTCACGACGGCGCCGAAAGCGGCACCCATCACGACGGCGACGGCAAGGTCAACAACGTTGCCCTTCATAATGAAATTCCTGAATCCAGTAAGCATAGGAACCAAGTTAGCCCAAGGTTGTGAACGGCGGATGACAACGGTGTAATCCTTTTGGCCGCGCCGAGGACTAGGGCTGTGTATGTGCTGCTTAGGAATACCCCGGTGCCGCGTCCACCCCGAAGTACTCCTCCACCGTGCTGATGCCCCGGTTCGCCATGTCGGTGGCGGCTTCCACGCCGATGTACCGCAGGTGCCACGGCTCGTAGTAGTAGCCGGTGATCGGGTGGAACATCGACGGATACCGGACCACAAATCCGAAGCGGTGGCCGTTCGCCTTCGCCCACACCGCCGCCGGCTGCTCGGCGAAGCAAGGCTGAAAACCGCACACGCCCCCGCCGTCGCCGATGTCGAAGGACCAGCCGGTCTGGTGTTCCGAGTAGCCGGG
Organism: Pseudarthrobacter sp. Y6; assembly: GCF_050156205.1. Classification (NCBI taxonomy): domain Bacteria; kingdom Bacillati; phylum Actinomycetota; class Actinomycetes; order Micrococcales; family Micrococcaceae; genus Pseudarthrobacter; species Pseudarthrobacter sp. Y6. The sequence continues at coordinate 1,412,555 of NZ_CP189574.1, forward strand.
GCGGGCGCTGGCGGTGTCGGCATCGGCCTGGCCGCGGGCCGCCACATAGCCGTTGTACGTGGCCACCTGGGTGCCATAGGAGCGGTAGCCGCTTGCCAGCGTCATGCTCGCGCCGTCCTGCGCGGCCGCGGCGAACATCGCTTCCGCGGCAGCCGCCGTCGTGCTGTTCAGCAGCGCCGCCTCGCCGGAGACTGCCAGCTGAATGTTGGGCTGGACCAGGTCCGCGGGAACGTAGTCCGCCGGCGTCAGGGGACGGCGTTTGTTGACCACCAGCCAAGGGCTGGCCGGATCCGTGAGGGAGGACTGCCGGGGCAGCGCTGCCGACGGCGGTGCGGGAACCTGCGGCGGCGGCTCAGCTGCCGCCGTCGTGCTTTCCACTGACGGGACTGCCACGGGGGAGGAGGATGCGGAGGTCACCGCCGGCGCGGGGGAGGACGACGACGGCGCCACCCCGGCCGGTGCCTCCGGCGTGCACGCTGCCAGGACGGTCAGCCCGGCGCCGGCGGCGAGGAAGCGGGCGAAGGACCTGCGACTGGATCCCGGGGAGACACCGCCTGCCGCGCAGTTGTGGCACATGTGTGTTAAACCTTCCGCAGAAGCATGCGGCGGATGGAGTGGTCCGCATCCTTGGTCAGGACCAGCTGGGCGCGGCCACGGGTAGGGAGGACGTTTTCCTCCAGGTTGGGCTCGTTGATGCGCTTCCAGATGTCCCGGGCCGTGCGCTCGGCTTCGGCGTCGGACAGTGTTGCGTAACGGTGGAAGTAGGACTCCGGCTGCGCGAACGCGGTGCTCTGGAGCTTGCGGAACCGCTCCACGTACCACTCCTCGATGTAGGAGGTCTTGGCGTCCACATAGATGGAGAAATCAAAGAAATCGCTCAGCGCCAGGCCTTGCTTGCCGTCATGGCGCGGGCGGGCCGGGGCCAGCACGTTCAGGCCCTCCACAATCAGCACGTCCGGGCGGCGGACCACCACTTCCTTGTCCGGCACGATGTCATAGGTGACGTGGGAGTACCAGGGTGCCCGGACTTCCTCCGCGCCGCCCTTGATCTCGCTCACAAAACGCAGCAGCGCGCGGCGGTCGTAGGACTCGGGGAAGCCCTTGCGTTCCAGCAGCTGGCGGCGCTTGAGTTCGGCCAGGGGGTAGAGGAAGCCGTCGGTGGTGATCAGCTCAACGTTCGGCGTGCCGGGCCAGCGCCGCAGCATCTCCCGGAGCACACGGGCGATGGTGGACTTGCCCACGGCCACCGAGCCGGCCACGCCGATGACAAACGGGGTGCGCTGGGTCTGCTCACCCAGGAAGGTGGTGGTGGCCGAATGAAGCTGGCCCGCGGCCTCCACATAGAGGTGCAGGAGCCGGGACAGGGGCAGGTAGACCTCGCGGATCTCCTTCATGTCCAGGGGGTCGCCGAGGCCACGCAGACGGACAATGTCCTCTTCGTTAAGGGGCTGCTCCATCTGGGCGGCGAGCCGGGACCAGGTCTGGCGGTCCAGTTCAACGAACGGGGAGACGCCCTCCCCGTTTGCTTCGTTGCGTTGCAAAGTCACTTTAGAGATTCTGCCCCCCGCGCGGCCCAGAGCGAAATGCGGTGACCGGCTGTAACGACTTACCGTCAGGATGCTCGCATAAGTGTTGTGCTGGCCTCAGGTATTTTTTCTCGCGCGGATGGTGCAGCTTTATGCCAAATAATCCATAATTATCTTGATTTCGCAATAATTGCAGATAGGGTTGGATTCATGATTCTGAATACCCCTAACCCTTTCCGGCCCGGCGCGGGCCGGGTACCTCCTGAACTGGCTGGTCGCTCTGCAGTACTGGCTGATTTCATGGGCATGCTCGAAGCCGTAGCGGCCGACGGCGAGGGGGAGCGGCCATGGATCATCTCCGGCCTTCGGGGTGTTGGCAAGACCGTGCTGCTGAACCAATGCGCTCGAAACGCCGTTGATGCAGGCTGGGTCGTCGTCAAGCTTGAAGCATCCGGCAGCCAGCCGCTGGCGGTTCAGCTGGCCAAAGAAATCTACGTCGCCCTACGCAAAGCGGCCACGGCCTCCGAGAAGGTCAAGCGGTCATTCCGTGAGGCCTTCGCCGTCTTCCGCTCCTTTCAGCTCAAAGTCGACCCGGCCGGCACGTACGGTTTCGGGTTCGACATCCAGGCCGCGGCAGGGAAGGCCGACAGCGGCCAACTCTCAACAGACCTTGCCGAAATGCTGGAATCGCTGGGGCTCGCCGCTCGTGCCGCCGGAACGGGAGTTCTGCTGGCTGTCGATGAGCTGCAAGAAGCACCAAAGAAGGACCTGGAGGCGCTCAACGTCGCCTTGCACCAGCTCGGCCAAGATCCGCGTCCCGCGCCGCTCATGTTCCTCGGCACGGGCCTCCCGTCACTGCCTTCCGTCCTTGCCAAAGCTTCCACTTACGCAGAGCGCATGTATCTTTATCGAACTGTGGGGCTCCTAAGCGACGAGGACACCAAAGACGCCCTCGTAACACCATCGCAGCGGGAGCGCGTGACCTGGAGCGAAAATGCCTTGGTTGTTGTCCTGAAAGCATCCGGCGGGTACCCATATTTCGTCCAGGCCTGCGGCAAGCACATCTGGGATGTTGCCGCTTCCCGGACAATCGACGCAGATGACGCACGCATAGGGATCGGCAGGGCCCGCGACGAAGTGGACGCCGGACTCTACAACTCACGCTGGGAAAGAGCGACCACTGCCCAGCAGGAGTTCATGGCGGCCATGGCCCAGGACAACGACGCCCCTTCACTGGTCAGCGACATCGCTACACGGCTGGGCAGGGTTCAAACTGCGGTGTCCGCAGCGAGGCAGTCACTAATCCATGCGGGTCTCATCTACGCCCCACGCCGCGGCTATCTCGCCTTCACCGTTCCTGGGATGGCGGATTACATCAGCAGGTTTGGGCGTGAGTCTCGTCACGCGGTTTAAACCTCAACCCTGCTGCCGATAAGCTGGAGCCCATGTGTGGAATCGTTGGATATGTGGGCCATTCTGCTGGCCGTGGGAATACCGGTCACAGTGCGTTGGATGTAGTCCTTGAAGGATTGCGCCGCCTGGAGTACCGGGGTTACGACTCTGCGGGGGTGGCGGTGGTCTCCAAGGGGTTCATCGAATCCCGGAAGAAGTCCGGCAAGCTGAGCAACCTCCTGGCCGAGCTGGAGGAAAACCCGCTGCCGGAGACGTTCACCGGCATCGGCCACACCCGCTGGGCCACACACGGCGGCCCCACGGACCAGAACGCGCACCCGCACCTGGCCGACGGCGGCAAGCTGGCCCTGATCCATAACGGCATCATCGAGAACTTCGCCGAGCTGAAGCTGGAGCTGGTGGGCAAGGGCTACGCCTTCGAGTCCGAGACGGACACCGAAGTCGCGGCCGTGTTGCTGGGCGACATTTTCCGCACCAAGTTCAACGGTGACGTGTCCGACGGCGGCCTGACCACTGCGATGCAGCTCGCCTGCCAGCGCCTCGAGGGTGCTTTCACCCTCCTGGCCGTGCACGCTGACCAGCCCGACGTTGTGGTTGCAGCCCGCCGCAACTCGCCGCTGGTGGTTGGCCTGGGCGAGGGCGAGAACTTCCTGGGCTCTGATGTCTCCGGGTTCATTGACTACACCCGCCGCGCGGTGGAACTGGGCCAGGACCAGATTGTCACCATCACCGCTGACTCGGTGGAGATCACCGACTTCTTCGGCGCCCCGGCCGAGGGCAAGGAATACCACGTTGACTGGGACCCGGAATCTGCGGAGAAGGGCGGTTTCCCGTCCTTTATGGAGAAGGAAATCCATGACCAGCCCGACGCCGTGGCCAAGACCCTGCTGGGCCGCTCGGATATCGACGGCAGACTGACCCTTGATGAGCTGCGGATCGACCCGGAACTGCTAAAAAACGTCGACAAGATCATTGTGCTGGCCTGCGGCACATCCGCGTACGCCGGGCAGGTGGCCAAGTACGCCATCGAGCGCTGGTGCCGGATCGCCACCGAGGTGGAGCTCTCCCACGAGTTCCGTTACCGCGACCCGATCGTGGACGCGAACACCCTGATCGTCTCGATCTCCCAGTCCGGGGAGACCATGGACACCCTGATGGCCGTCCGCTACGCCAAGGAACAGGGCGCCAAGACGGTCTCGATCTGCAACACCAACGGCTCCACCATCCCGCGTGAATCCGACGCCGTGCTCTACACGCACGCCGGCCCGGAAATCGCCGTTGCCTCCACCAAGGCGTTCCTGGCGCAGATCACCGCCGCGTACCTGCTGGGCCTGTACCTGGCGCAGCTGCGCGGGAACAAGTTCCAGGGCGAGATCAAGGACATCCTGGCGGACCTGAACAAGATCCCCGCCAAGATCCAGCGGATCCTGGACCACGAGGGCGAGATCAAGGAACTCGGCGCGTCCATGGCCGACGCGAAGTCTGTGCTGTTCCTGGGCCGCCACGTCGGCTTCCCGGTGGCCATGGAAGGTGCGCTGAAGCTCAAGGAGCTCGCCTACATCCACGCCGAAGGCTTCGCCGCCGGTGAGCTCAAGCACGGCCCCATCGCGCTGATCGAGGAAGGCCAGCCCGTGTTTGTGGTGGTCCCGTCCCCGCGCGGCCGCGACTCGCTGCACGCCAAGGTTGTCTCGAACATCCAGGAAGTCCGGGCGCGCGGCGCCAAGACCATTGTGATCGCCGAAGAGGGCGACGAGGCAGTGAAGGCCTACGCCGAGCACGTCTTCTACATCCCGGAGACCGACACCCTGCTGGCCCCGCTGCTCAGCACGGTCCCGCTGCAGATCTTCGCCCTGGCCCTCGCCTCGGCCAAGGGCTACGACGTGGACCAGCCCCGCAACCTCGCCAAGAGCGTCACCGTAGAGTAGCCGGCGGCTGACCGGCCCCGTGCCGGTTGGTGCTCAGCGAAACGGAAGCCCCGAGCCCTAGGCTCGGGGCTTCCGTTCTTGGTGCGCAGGCTCGACTGTCAGCTCCGCGGCGGCATGGCCGGTACTGGACCCGGTGCGGCCAGGGACGGGTGCGCGCCGCCGATTCCGGCAGCCTTGCCGTCCAGAAGATTCCTCGTCCCGTGGCCGATGTACCGTGCCACTTTCTCCCCGACGGCGGATGCGTCGGCCTGTTCGAGGGAGTGGGCCAGCTCTTCGAGCGTTCCGGTGACGGCGTGCCGTGCATGCCGTTCGTCGAGTCCCCAGGAGACGCCTTCGGTGACAAGGTCATCTACCGTCACTGACGGCTGATAGGCGCGGGAGTTGACCCGGAGGGACATGTTCAGTTGGCCGTCGGGCGCGAGGGCGTGTGTTGACACGTCGTAGAGCGGCGCCAGTGTGACAGCGCCGTTGGGGCTCCGGAGGGTGGAGAAGTTCTTGGCGTGGGCGTCGGTGTTGCCGATGGCGGTGTTGAAGGCCGTGTGCGCGAGTAACATCTCGCGGTCATCGGGCCCGGCACCGAGGACGTCCCGGCGTCGTCGCTGGCGAACGTGGTCAGCCCGATCCGCCGCGAAAGCGCCAGGCAGAACGCTTCGGCGTGCAGGGCGTGCTCGTTCCCGGCAGCCACCGGCTTGATGATGTGAGTGGATGCGGCGCCGTCGACCCCCGCGTGCCACACCCCGTCCAGCAGGGCAAGCGTGGTTTTGGGCTGGTAACCGGCCAAGGAGGCGCCCCCGCCTACGGCGCCGAGCGCGTAGTCGTTGATGAGAGTTAACCGCTCGGCGATCTGCTCATCGGTCAGTGCCTCATAGGATTCGGCGGCTTCCACGGGGTCCCCACCGACGCGGACCGCGCCGGCGACATCACGGCCGGCATAAGAGACCAGGGCGAAGACATCATTGCGGCTGGCCTGCGTTTGTTTGGCGAGATTCGTCCTGCCGGAGCCTTCCGGCAGCAGTCCGCCAAAGAACGCGGTGGCCGCCTCCGGGGTCGAGGGGCGGGGTCCGAGGGGCAGATTGGCGGACAGGATTCTGGAGCCGATCCCGAACCGGGCCATCCCGGCCTCGGAGGATTCGAACGTCACCGTGGACGCGCTGGCCCGGACCATGCGGCCGATCACCGTGCCGTAGAGGTGGACATCCCGCGCTTCAGTCACGGTCGGCGCCTTCCCGGAACGTCAGCTCGATGCCGAGTTTTTCCATGACGGCGAAGAACTGGTCGTTGAGGACTTTGGGCTTGCCTGTCTCCAGTTCGGAGAGGTACCGCTGGCTGACTCCGAGCCGGCTGGCAAGCTCGCGCTGGGAGAGCCCGCTGCGCTGACGGATGCCGTAGACCATCAGGCCCAGATCCGCTACTGATTTCATAACGCCGTGCACACGGCCTCCTTGATGAGGTATTCGTAATAGAAGAGAAATGATTACCTCTTCGTAATCGTACCAGTGTGATTACGAAGACGTAATACTCGGCCGGTTGATAATCGCGCAGCGCGGTGCGCGGTGCGCGGCAGGTCACGAGCGTCCCCGTAGAATAGCGCCATGATTGTTGGCATTGGCGTAGACGTTGTAGACATCGAGCGGTTCGGCCGCCAGCTTGAGCGCACCCCGGGCCTCCGGGACCGGCTGTTCGTGCCCGCGGAACGCGAGCTGAACACCCGCTCGCTGGCCGCGAGGTTCGCCGCCAAGGAGGCCGTGGCCAAGGTCCTCGGCGCGCCGGCCGGTATGAACTGGCAGGACTGCTGGATCGGCCTGGACCAGCACGGCCCCACTATCCAGGTCAAGGGCACCGTTCTCGCGGTGGCCGAGTCCAAGGGCGTCAAGCGCTGGCACGTCTCCATGAGCCACGACGGCGGGATCGCCACCGCCACGGTCATCGCCGAAGGCTGAGGGCCCCTGCGGCTGAGCCATCAACGGACCTGACACCATGATCAGCGCCTATACCGGAACCCAGATCAGGGCGGCCGAACAGCCGTTCCTGACTGCCGGGATGGGCGCTGTTCTGATGCAGAGAGCCTCCCATGGGCTCGCCAACGCTGTGGTCCACGAGCTGAAGGCACGCGGCCGGCGGCTCTACGGCGCCAGCGTGGCCGTTCTGGTGGGCAAAGGCAACAACGGGGGAGATGGACTCTTCGCCGCCTCGTTCCTGGCCGCCAGAGGAATGCGTACGACGGCGGTGCTCACCGCCGGAACGGCCCACGCCGAGGCGCTGGCTGCTTTTGAGCGCGCCGGCGGGCGCGTGCACCTTCTCACTGATTTCAATTCCAGCCAGCTGGCGGCACACGTGGCGGGTGCCGACGTCGTGATTGACGCAATCCTGGGGACGGGCGCCCACGGCGGCCTTCGGGGAGCGGCGGCCGACCTGGTGAGCGGCCTTTCGGAAGTGCGGCTGGCGTCCCAGGAGCCGGGAATTGTGGTGGCCTGCGATGTTCCGAGCGGCGTGGACGCCGACACCGGTGAGGCCCATGCGCCGGTGCTGTCCGCGGATGTGACCGTAACTTTCGCCGCAGCCAAAGTAGGGCTGCTGGCGGACCCGGGGGCCGATCACGCCGGCCGCATCCACGTGGTGCCCATCGGCATCGAAGAGGAACTGCCTTGGCCGGCGCTGCGAAGGTTTGAACCGGTGGACCTGGCCTGGCTCCTGCCGCAGCCCCGGAGGCGCTCGCACAAGTATTCCCGCGGCGTCCTGGGCGTGGTCGCCGGATCTGCAGATTATCCGGGCGCCGCCGTGCTGGCCTGCCGGGGTGCGCTGGCTGCCGGCGCGGGGATGGTCCGCTACCTGGGCCCGCCCGAGGTGGCCAACCTGGTGCGGCAGTCCTGCCCCGAGGTGGTCTGCAGCACGGGCTCCGTGGCGGACCTGCACGTCCAGGCGTGGCTGGTGGGTTCAGGGATGGGCCCGGGCGACACGGAACAGCTCCAGCGCGCCCGTGACGCGGTGGAATCCGGCCTGCCCGTGATCGCCGATGCCGGGGCGTTGCCGGCACTGCCCGCGGTCCTGGGCCCTCAGGTGGTGCTCACGCCGCATGCCGGCGAACTGGCATCGCTCCTGGAGCGACTCGGCTCGTCCCCGGACAGCCCGGACTTTGATCCTGCCCCTGACCGTCCCGCCGTCGAGGCTTCCACCCTCGGTGCTGCCCGGCATGCCGCCGTGCTTACCGAGGCCACCGTACTGCTCAAAGGCGCCACCACGCTGGTGGCCTCCCCCTTCCAGGATTTCTACAGCCAGGCGGACGGCATGGCGTGGCTCGCTACTGCCGGAAGCGGCGACGTCCTGGCCGGGATCATCGGTGCGCTGCTCGCCCAACTGGGGTCCGACGTCGGGCGCTTCCGTGACGCGGGCATAGATCCGGACGAGCGCTGGGCGGCTATTGCCGCACTCGGGGCCAGCCTCCACGGCCTCGCGGGGTCAGCCGCCACCGGCGGCGGACCGCTGACGGCGGGCCGGATTGCAGACGCTGTACCAGACGCTTGGCATAAAGTCAGCCTGCTTAGTAAACCAGCGGGCCGGAAACGTAATAGTCACACCCACCCGCTACCGTAGGCATAGGTTCTGCACCGGCAGGGGCGGTTTTGTGTCCACGCTCCCGCTGTCGAACAAACGATGAGGAGCACGCATGGAAATCTGGCCCGGAACGGCATATCCGCTTGGCGCCACTTTTGACGGGACCGGCACGAACTTCGCCCTGTTCAGCGAACACGCCGAAAAGGTGGAGCTGTGCCTCTTCGATGACGACGGCGTCGAAACGCGGTTCAGGCTCGATGAAGTGGACGGCTACGTGTGGCACGGCTACATCCCGCAGGTCCAGCCGGGCCAGAAATACGGCTACCGCGTCCACGGGCCTTATGACCCGGACTCCGGCAACCGCTTCAACCCCAACAAACTGCTCTTGGACCCCTACGCCAAGGCCGTGCACGGGCAGATGGACTGGGACCCGGCACTCTTCTCCTACAACCTGGGCGACCCGGACTCCATCAATAACGACGACTCCGCACCGCACATGATGATGGGCGTGGTCATCAACCCGTTCTTCGACTGGGACGGCGACCACAACCTGCGCATCCCGTACCACAAATCAGTCATTTACGAGGCCCACGTCAAGGGCCTCACGCAGCTCCACCCCGAGATCCCCGAGGAGCAGCGCGGCACGTACGCCGGCGTGGCGCACCCGTCGGTCATCGCGCACCTGCAGAAACTGGGCATCACCGCCATCGAGCTGATGCCGGTGCACCAGTTCGTCAACGAGGGAACCCTGCAGGACAAAGGCCTGAGCAACTATTGGGGCTACAACACCATCGGCTTCTTCGCGCCGCAGAACACCTACAGCTCCACCGGCGACACCGGCCAGCAGGTCCAGGACTTCAAAGCCATGGTCCGCACGCTGCACCGCGCAGGCATCGAAGTGATCCTCGACGTGGTCTACAACCACACCGCCGAAGGCAACCACCTTGGCCCCACGCTGTCCTTCAAGGGCATCGACAACGCCTCCTACTACCGGCTGATGGAGGGCGACGAGAAGCACTACATGGATTACACGGGCACCGGCAACTCGCTCAATGTCCGCCAGCCGCACTCGCTGCAGCTGCTCATGGATTCCTTGCGGTACTGGGTCACCGAAATGCACGTGGATGGCTTCCGCTTCGACCTTGCTTCCACCCTGGCCCGCGAGTTCTACGACGTGGACAAGCTCTCCACCTTCTTCGAACTCATCCAGCAGGATCCGGTGGTGTCCCAGGTCAAGCTCATCGCCGAGCCCTGGGACGTGGGCCCCGGCGGCTACCAGGTGGGCAACTTCCCGCCGCAGTGGACAGAGTGGAACGGCCAGTACCGCGACACGGTCCGGGACTTCTGGCGCGGTGAACCGTCCACGCTGGGCGAATTTGCCTCCCGCCTCACCGGCTCCGCTGACCTGTATGAGCACTCGGGCCGCCGTCCCGTGGCGTCCATCAACTTTGTCACTGCCCATGACGGCTTCACGCTGGCAGACCTGGTGTCCTACAACGAGAAGCACAACGACGCCAACGGCGAGGACAACAACGACGGCGAATCCCACAACCGGTCCTGGAACTGCGGAGCGGAAGGCCCCACCGATGATCCCGCTGTCCTCGGGCTGCGCGCCCGGCAGCAGCGGAACTTCATCGCATCGCTGCTGCTGTCCCAGGGCGTGCCCATGCTGCTGCACGGTGACGAAATGGGCCGCACCCAGCAGGGCAACAACAACGGTTACTGCCAGGATTCGGAACTGACCTGGATCAACTGGGAGAACATCGACCAGCCGCTCGTCGAATTCACGGCCGCCGTCAACGCGCTCCGTGCCAAGCACCCCACCTTCCGCCGGAGCAGGTTCTTTGACGGCCGCCCCGTCCGCAGAGGTGAAGGCGAACGGCTGCCGGACATCGTATGGCTCGATGTTGAAGGCGACACCATGAAGCCGGAGGACTGGGACAGCGGCTTCGGCCGCTCGGTGGGCGTGTTCCTCAACGGCGACGGCATCCAGGGCAAAGATGTCCGTGGCCGCCGGATCACGGACGTGAACTTCCTGCTGTACTTCAACGCCCACGACGACACGGTGAAGTTCACCCTGCCGGCCGATGAGTATGCGCCGGCCTGGGACATCATCATCGATACCGCCGGTCATAACGCGGACACCGAGCCGGTCAAGGCCGGCGAGGCCCTGCCGGTGGACGCAAAGTCGCTGGTGGTGCTCCGTGCCCACACCGTTCCCGACGTAGAACCGGACCATTCCGTGGCTGCGTCACTCGCCGCGCTGTCGCAGACTGCCACCAGCGAAACCGAGGCTCTCAGTGCGCCGATGGTGGCCGAACCCGGGGGAACCACGAAAGCCGGGGCCCGGAAGGACGCCGGTAAGTGAAAGTCCCGGCGTCCACCTACCGGCTCCAGATCCGCCGCAGCTTCACGCTCTTTGATGCTGCCGAAACAGTTCCGTACCTGAAATCGCTGGGCGTTGATTGGGTCTACCTGTCTCCGATCCTGACGGCGGAACGCGGGTCCGATCACGGCTATGACGTGACGGATCCGTCGTCGGTGGATCCGGAGCGGGGTGGCCCGGAAGGGCTGCTGGCACTCTCTGCAGCCGCGCGGGAGCATGGCATGGGCGTGCTGGTGGACATCGTCCCCAACCATGTCGGCGTTGCCACGCCCGCCCAGAACCCGTGGTGGTTCTCGCTGCTCCAGGAAGGGCGCCGCTCGCCTTACGCGGAAGCGTTCGACGTCGACTGGGACTTTGGTGCCGGCCGGATCCGGATTCCCGTCCTGGGCAGTGATGACGACCTTGGGCTTCTGGAGGTGGCAGATGGCGAGCTCCGTTACTACGGCCACCGCTTTCCGTTGGCCGCAGGTTCATACTCCGACGGCGACTCCCCGCGGGCTGTGCATGACCGGCAGCATTATGAACTCATCTCCTGGCGCCGGGCGGACAGCGAGCTGAACTACCGGCGGTTCTTCGCCGTCAACACCCTTGCGGGCATCCGGGTGGAGGACCCTTGGGTCTTCGACCAGGCCCATGCCGAGGTGAAGCGCTGGTTCGACGACGGACTGGTTGACGGGCTGCGTGTGGACCACCCGGACGGCCTGGCGGATCCTGCCGGGTATCTTCGCTGGCTCAAGGACCTCAGCGGCGGCGCTTACGTCCTGGTGGAGAAAATCCTGGAGCCGGGGGAGGAGCTCCCGACGGAATTCGCCTGCGAGGGAACCACCGGCTACGACGCCCTGGCCGACCTGGACCGCCTGCTGGTGGACCCGGCCGGCGAGGCTGCGTTGGACGCGTTGGATGCACAGCTGCGCTCCGGCGAGCCTGCCGACTATGCGGCCATGATTCTGGGGACCAAGCGCGCCGTGGCGGACGGCATGCTCCGGTCCGAGATCCTGCGGCTGGCCCGCCTGGTGCCTGCAGCCGTGGACCAGTCCGCGGACGTTGTGGCTGATGGCCTGGCCCAGGTCATCGCGGCCTTCCCCGTGTACCGCACGTACCTGCCTACGGGTGAGGAGGTGCTGCGCGAGGCCTGCGTGGCCGCGGCTCGCCAGCGCCCTGACCTGGCCGAGGTCCTGGACGTGCTGCTGCCCCTGCTGCTGAAGCCCGGGACTGAACTGGGACTGCGGTTCCAGCAGACGTCCGGCATGGTGATGGCCAAGGGCGTTGAGGACACGGCGTTCTACCGCTACACCCGGCTGGGGACACTGACGGAAGTGGGAGCGGACCCGTCCCACTTCTCGCTCGCCCCGGACGAATTCCACCGGCGGATGGCCGGGCGGCAGAAATCCATGCCGCTGTCCATGACCACGCTGACCACCCACGACACCAAACGCAGTGAGGACACCCGGGCACGGATCTCCGTGATCGCCGAGCTGCCGGAGTGGGCAGCAACCCTGGACACCCTTCGCGGGCTCGCCCCGGTGCCCGACGGCCCGTTCGAGACCTTGCTGTGGCAGGCGGTCATCGGTGCGTGGCCGGCGTCGCGGGAACGGCTGCAGGCCTATGCGGAGAAGGCTGCCCGGGAGGCAGCCAACTCCACCACATGGACGGATCCGGACCGGAAGTTCGAATCACGCGTCAAGGCAGCTGTGGATGCTGCGTTCGACGATGCCCGGGTCACGAAGGTGATCGAGGACTTCGTCGCCAGGACGGACGCCTTTGCCGCCGCCAACTCGCTGTCCCTGAAGCTGCTCCAGCTGACCATGCCGGGGGTGCCTGATGTGTATCAGGGGACGGAATTCCGGGACCGGTCGCTGGCCGACCCCGACAATAGGCGGGCTGTTGACTTCGAATCCCGCGGAGCGGCCTTGGCCGCACTCGATGCCGGCACGATTCCGGCGGACTTCCGGGACGAGGCCACGAAACTGCTGCTGACCTCCCGGGCGCTCCGGCTCCGCCGGGACCGGCCGGAACTCTTCCAGGGCTACCGGCCCGTTCTTGCTTCCGGCGCAGCCGCGGACCACCTGGTGGCGTTCGACCGCGGCGCGGACAGCAACAGCACTGGAAGCACGCCCGGCGCTTTGACCCTTGCGACGAGGCTTCCCTTCGGACTGGAACGCGCGGGCGGGTGGCGGGACACCGCCGTCGAACTTTCCACCGCATTGCGGGACGAACTTACGGGCCGGACGCACGGCCCCGGCCCGGTGCCGGTGGCCGAGATCCTCCATCCCTACCCTGTGGCGCTGCTCGCGCCCGTGAACGGAGACAACGCATGAGCCTGACGCACCACGGTTCCGGCCGGTTCGATGTCTGGGCCCCGGACGCCTCGGCCGTCTCGCTGCTCGCCAACGGTCGGCAGTACCCCATGAAGGAGGTGTCCGGAGGCCCCGGCGCAGATGGCTGGTGGTCCGCGCCGGACGCGCCGGCGGACGCAGACGTGGACTACGGCTACCTGCTCGACGGCGAGACGCACCCGCTGCCGGACCCCCGTTCGCGTCGCCTCCCGGATGGCGTCCATGCCCTGTCCCGCACGTACGATCCCGGTTCCTACGCCTGGCAGGACGCCGGCTGGCGGGGGAAGGACCTGCGCGGCTCGGTCATCTACGAACTCCACGTGGGAACGTTTACGCCCGCGGGAACCCTGGATGCAGCCGCGGATAAACTCGGCTACCTCGCGGACCTCGGCATCGATTTTGTGGAGCTGCTGCCGGTCAACGGGTTCAACGGAACCCACAACTGGGGCTACGACGGCGTCCAGTGGTTCGCGGTCCACGAAGGCTACGGCGGGCCTGCGGCCTACCAACGGTTTGTGGACGCCGCCCATGCAGCCAGGCTGGGCGTCATCCAGGACGTGGTCTACAACCACCTGGGCCCCAGCGGCAACTATCTGCCCAAATTCGGCCCCTACCTCAAGCAAGGCGACGCCAACACGTGGGGCGATTCGGTCAACCTCGACGGCCCGGGGTCCGACGTCGTGCGTGAATACATCCTGGACAACGCGGCTCTGTGGCTTGGCGACTATCACGTGGACGGGCTGCGCCTGGATGCCGTCCACGCACTCCGCGACGAGCGGGCCGTGCACCTCCTGGAGGAGCTCGGTGCGCTGGGCGATTCGATCTCCGCGGAGACCGGGCTTCCCAAGACCCTCATCGCCGAATCGGACCTCAACAATCCGCGGCTGATCTATCCCCGTGATGCCAACGGCTACGGCCTCGCCGGGCAGTGGAGCGACGACTTCCACCACGCCGTGCACGTCAACGTCAGCGGCGAGACCGCGGGGTACTACGGCGACTTCGCGTCCCTCGGCGTGCTGGCCAAGGTCCTCAAGGACGGCTTCCTGCACGACGGCAGCTACTCCAGCTTCCGTGGACGCCATCACGGCCGGCCCATCAACACCTCGCTGGTCCACCCCGCGGCCCTGGTGGTGTGCAGCCAGAACCACGACCAGATCGGCAACCGGGCCATCGGGGACCGGCTGTCCCAGTCCCTGCCGTACGGCCCGCTGGCCGTGACCGCGGTGCTGACCCTGACCTCGCCCTTTACGCCCATGCTGTTTATGGGTGAGGAATTTGGTGCCTCCACGCCGTGGCAGTTCTTCACCTCGCATCCCGAGCCGGAGCTGGGCAAGGCGACGGCGGAGGGCAGGATCCGCGAGTTCGAACGCATGGGATGGGATCCCGCCGTCGTACCCGATCCGCAGGATCCCGAAACGTTCCGGCGCTCCAAGCTCAGCTGGGCGGAGGCCGCCGACGGTGACCACGCGCGCCTCCTGTCGCTTTACCGGTCGTTGACAGCCGTGCGGCGCGCTTACCCCGAGCTGGCGGGCCTGGGGTTCGCGGAAACGGACGTGACGTTCGACGACGACGCCGGCTGGTTGCGCTTCCGGCGCGGGGCCGTGGAGGTGCTGTTGAACTTCTCGGCGGAGCCGGTCCGGCTTCCGGCTTCGCGGGGCACGGTGCTGCTTTCGACGGATGAGGCGTCTTTGCTGGACGGGGATGCGTTCTTGCTGGCGGCACACAGTGGGGCGGTTCTGACTACTGGGGCAGAAGTAGCCTCGAGTTAACGTAGACACTGGAGTTACCTGGGCGTACTATTCCCGTACTGACCAGCCGTAATAGGCGGCTCGGTGACTTGCGTACGGGCGATGGAGGCCGTCATGGGTGACCCAGTGGATAACGCGTCGAAGGTTCCTGCCACGCTTGAACTCCGCATCCATGGCATCCGCAATACCCCGCCCCACGAGCTCCTCCGGTCCGGCAACCGGTCGCTTAAGCCCGACGACGTTGAGCTCGCCTGGGGTGACGAGCTCGCGGGCTTCTACCGGGTTAAGCCTGAGGCGGGCGCCGGGGCCGAGGGCGCCGTGGCCGTCGCGTCCGGTACCGCAGGTAACGGTGGCAGCCCTCGGATGGTGGAGGCGTACTCGTGGGGCCGGTTGGCGCGCTTCACGGGGGTAGGTATGGCCGGCAGGATCGCCGATGCCGCAGTCCGGACGGCGTGGTTCCTGCTAATGCCTTTCGGGCTGACCAATGCGGCCTACTGGAGCCGGCCGCTGCCCGCCGTGAAGCAGCAGGCCGGTGCCGATCCAATGTCCGGGCAGGCGGAACCGCGCATCGATTACGCAGTCGAGATGCCCCGCGGGCGCGACGGCGCGGGACGGATCAGGCTGTTCGCGCTGGTTCTGACCCTCTATTTTGTGGTGACGGCGGCCGTGGTCTCCATGGACCTGATCGCCGTCCAGTGTTTTCCGGCCGACGTTCCGGACCAGGAACGCCGCGTCTGCTCCGCGCTGCCGGCCTTCCTGGACGGCCTGGCCGGCTGGACCCGGGGCCAGCGCATCGTCCTGCTCGCCCTGATACCCGTCGTGGCGGTGGCCGTTCTGGCAGCCATCGCCTACCTGGCGCGGACACGGTTCCACCCTCGCCCGAACCTCGGTAACGGTGCTCCGATGGTGGCCGGCACAAGTGGCGAGGAAATATTAGCGCTCCCTACCCTGATGATCCGGAATCTCTGGGAAGCGCGGAAGGAGATCCGCTACAACGGGTGGCTGCACGTGTGGGCGTCGCTGGCTGCGGTTGGCGCCATCATCGCGTGGGACGGCTTCTGGACACGGATCGACGGCGTCGCCTGCGGAAGCCTGGGCACATTCTTCACGGAGTGCGTCCCGCTGGCGCCCGGGCGAATCGGCCTGGACGGGATCTTAATGATGGCCGCATGGCTGGTCGCGGCGGGTGCGGTGGTGCTTGCGGGGATTGAGACGGTCCGGAAGTCCTCGGACAATCCGGACATGCCCTCCCGGGACGGCTCATCATGGATGGGCCCGATTGCCGGCGGAGCCATCATGAGCGTCCTGGCGGCCGGGCTGGCCGCCGTTCTTTCAGGGGCTCCCGACGGCGGGGTCCCTGGCGCAGCGCGCATGCTGGGACTCGGCACTGCCCCGGCCGGGCTCATGTTCGTGATGCTGGTATTGATCCTCACCATGAGCTGGCTCCGAAGGCAGGGCTATGACGAGCGGACCCTCGGCTGGCGGGGCAAAGGCTCGGCTGTTTTCTCGACACTCGCACTGGGATCGGCGACTATCCTGAGCTGCGCGATTGTGGGGGCCGCTGCCACCGTGCTGCAGCGCAACCTCGAGCGGCGTGCTGCCACGGACGACGGGATGTGGCGGTTTGGGCCCGTGGCTGGCGATGTCCTGATACCGCCGTCGGTCTTCACGTTATTTAGCGGGCTGCTGCTGGCAGTGATCGTCGCGGGGGCCGTCGCATGGGGAGTTTGCACGTGGCGGGCAGTGCGTTCGATGACGTGGAATACGCAGGAGGCCGCAGTCTCGGAACTGCTGTCCGCCTATGATGCTGTTCCGCCCTTGCCGCAACAGGAAGCAGCCGGCCGCAAACTGGTGGCGGCCCGGCGGACCGCTTCCCTCGCTCACCGGGCGGAGGCCGTGGTGTCGTTGCTGGCCATCCTCATTTTCCTGGGACTGCTGTCTGCCCTTATTCTGGGGACTTTCAAGGACTGGTGGAGTACCGGCGCGGTGGCTAGGCTCTATGGGCTTATCGAAAGCATGGGAGTCCTGGGCCTGGCTGCGGCCGGCGCCACTATTGTTTCGCTCGCCGTGATGTCGGCCAAGCCGAACTCCCGGCCACTGGCACTCCTCTGGGATCTGATGTGCTTTATGCCCAAGACCGCCCATCCGTTCGGTCCTCCCAGCTACGGCGAGCGGGCGGTCCCCGAATTTGCCGCCAGGATCGCGGCCTGGCTGGATGGCGCCGACGGCGCACCTCAGCCTGCCAAGACCGGGCTGGTGGCGATCTCGGCGCACAGCCTCGGGGCGGTGATCGCCGTCAGCGCGCTGTTCCATCTGAAGTCAACGCGGCCTGACCTGCCTTTCAACCGGATCGGATTGCTGACCTACGGAACCCAGTTGAGATCCTACTTTGGCCGTTTCTTCCCTGAACTCCTGGGGCCGGCCGTCCTCGCCACCGCTCCGGTCGCGCGGACAAAACTCACCGCCGCAGGGAGCCCGGACGACGAGCGTATAGTCACGGGCGATCCGAGCGTTCAGTTCGACGTGAACCTCAGCCACATCCTCGGCGCCGGCGCCCACCGGTGGGTGAACCTGTACCGCAAGACCGACTACCTCGGCTTCCCTGTCCTGTACATGGGCCCGGGAGGTGCCGAGAACATTGGGACGGACCCCTACGCGCAGGAGATGGATCCGTTCACGTACCAGTTCCTCGTAGTGAGCCACAGCGACTACCTGCAGGCGCCCCAATACGACGAGGCGATTGCCGCCGTCGTCAATTCCCTGCCGGCCCCGGGGCCGTAACGATGCCCCTGCGGTCTGTCGCGTGGGTCACTGGTGGCAGGATGGAACGTATGACTTATTCACCCGCGGAAACCCGCTATGAATCCATGCCCTACCGCCGCGTCGGACGCAGCGGACTGAAGCTGCCGGCCATTTCCCTGGGCCTGTGGCACAACTTCGGCGACGACAAGCCCTTCGAAGTGCAGCGCGCCATCCTGCGCCGCGCCTTCGATCTGGGCGTCACCCACTTCGACCTCGCGAACAACTACGGCCCGCCCTACGGCGCCGCCGAGACCAACTTCGGCCGCCACTTCAAGGACGACTTCAGGCCGTACCGCGACGAACTCATCATCTCCAGCAAGGCCGGCTACGACATGTGGCCTGGACCGTACGGCAACTGGGGCTCCCGCAAGTACCTGCTGGCCAGCCTCGACCAGTCCCTGCAGCGCATGGGCCTGGACTACGTGGACATCTTCTACAGCCACCGACCGGACCCGGAAACTCCGATGGAAGAGACCATGGGCGCGCTGGACCAGGCCGTCCGCTCGGGCAAGGCCCTGTACGCCGGCATCTCGTCCTACACCCCGCAGCAGACCCTGGAAGCGGCCCGGATCCTGAAGGAATTGGGCACGCCGCTGCTGATCCACCAGCCCAGCTACTCCATGCTGAACCGCTGGACCGAGAACGGCAGCCCCAACCTTTACGAGGCCCTGGAGCAGGTGGGCGCCGGCTGCATCGCGTTCTCACCGCTGGCCCAGGGGATGCTCACGGGCCGCTACCTCAACGGCGTGCCCGCAGATTCCAGGGCGGCACAGGACAAGTCCTTGGACTCAGCCATGATCACCGCCGAGAATCTGGACCGCGTGCGCGGGCTCCACCGGATCGCCGAGGGCCGGGGCCAGACCCTGGCGCAAATGGCCATTGCCTGGATTCTCCGCGAGCAGGGCAAGGGTTCCTCCGTGACATCCGCACTCGTCGGCGCATCCAGCGTCCGGCAGCTGGAAGACACCCTGTCCGCCGTCAACAACCTGGACTTCACCGCCGACGAGGTTAATGCCATCGACCAGTTCGCCGTGGAATCGGACATCAACCTGTGGAAGCAGACGTAACCACGTAACGCTTCAACTGGCGGGACCGGGAACAATCCCGGCCCCCGCTTGGTTGGGTAAGATGAAAAGGCGCCGAATGGCGCACTGCCAGCGTGCCGCCGTCGTACTTTCCGGTACTGAACGTCCCCGCGGCTGAAGTTGTCTTCGAAGGAGTTCCGTGTCTGCAAATCCGATTCGTGTTGCCATCGTTGGTGTGGGTAACTGCGCCGCCTCGCTCGTCCAGGGTGTGCACTACTACCGCGACGCCGATCCCCAGGCCACGATCCCGGGTCTGATGCACGTGGAGTTCGGCAAGTACCACGTCAACGATGTCCAGTTTGTTGCCGCTTTTGATGTGGACGGCAAGAAGGTGGGCGTGGACCTCGCCGACGCCATCCTGGCCAGCGAGAACAACACCATCAAGATCGCCGACGTGCCCCCCACCGGCGTGACCGTCCAGCGCGGCCACACCCTCGACGGGCTCGGCAAGTACTACCTCGAGACCATCGAACAGTCCGCCGAAGAGCCCGTTGACATCGTCGCCGCGCTCCGCGAATCCAAGGCAGACGTTATGGTCTGCTACCTCCCGGTTGGTTCCGAGGATGCTGCCCACTTCTACGCGCAGGCTGCCATCGACGCCGGCGTGGCGTTCGTCAACGCCCTCCCCGTGTTCATCGCCGGCACCAAGGAATGGGCCGACAAGTTCACCGCGGCCGGCGTCCCGATCGTGGGCGATGACATCAAGAGCCAGATCGGTGCGACCATCACGCACCGTGTTATGGCCAAGCTCTTCGAAGACCGCGGCGTCACGCTGGACCGCACGTACCAGCTGAACGTCGGCGGCAATATGGACTTCAAGAACATGCTGGAGCGCGACCGCCTCGAGTCCAAGAAGATCTCCAAGACCCAGGCCGTGACGTCCAACGTTGAAGCCGACATTGCACCGCGCAACGTCCACATCGGCCCGTCCGACTACGTCCAGTGGCTCGACGACCGCAAGTGGGCCTTCGTCCGCCTCGAGGGCCGCAACTTCGGTGACGCACCCGTGTCACTGGAATACAAGCTCGAAGTATGGGACTCACCCAACTCCGCGGGCGTGATCATCGACGCCATCCGCGCTGCCAAAATCGGCCTGGACCGCGGAATCGGCGGCCCGCTGCTCTCCGCCTCGAGCTACTTCATGAAGTCCCCGCCGGAGCAGTTCAACGACGACCTCGCCCGTGAAAAGGTAGAGGCCTTCATCCGCGGAGACCTCGAGCGCTAACCACTTCCTTTCTGGTTGCTCTATCACTTTTGGTCCCCGAACCTCGGGTTTGGCGACCAAAAGTGATAGGGCAACTGGCTTTTAACGGGACTGGACCGCAATCCGGACCTGGATGACGGCACGGCGGAAGTCCCGCGCGAGATCGTCCGCGTTGAATTTGAAGTACCTCCAGCCGGCAGCATTGAATGATTCGTCGCGGCGATTATCGCGCGACTGCTGCTCGCGGGTCAGGTGCTGGCCGCCGTCGTACTGGATGGCGATCCGTTGTGCGCGATATCCCAAATCTGCCGACGGCGAATACGGGTCATCCTCCACAACCCGCAGCTGCAGTTCCGGCTCGGGAAGGCCTGCAGCAGTCAGGGCCAGGCGCAGAAAGGTCTCCGGTGCAGAATCTGAGCCGTGGCGGATGAGCTCTGCAGCCTCCCTGGCCTTCACGATGCCCTTAAGCTTCGGGTGCCTCTTCAGCATTTCGTGCAGCTCTGGAAGCGTTGACCAAGGCTCCACGCGGTCTTCGAGGCCGGGCCGGGGCTGACGGACCAACTGGTCACCCACGGCTACCAGATCCTCCAGCGGAAGGATGCCGGCAAGGTCAAGCCAGGTCCGGGCCGGTGTGGAGATTCGCATCCCGTCCAGCTCCATGACCTCCTGCTCAAAGGCCAGGACAGTGTGGCCCACCACGGCCTTGCGCCGTACGGGCGGTAATGTCCTGGGCTTGCTCAGATGGAGTTCGCGGCAGTCGCGGAACCAGGTAGGAAGCCAGAGTCCGAGCAAAACTGCGGCGGTCAGGTGCGAGATCCATGCGCCCGGGGTGGCTGCCGAGAGCGCTCTGGCCAACTCCCGAATTTCAAAGTCCCAGCCAGTCGGCAGATAGAGCAACCGTCCTTCCGAGGCAAGGTCTGACGAGCGGAGCCTGCCGTTGCTCAGACCGGCGGCCCGCCCCTCATGGACAGTGAACGGGACGGAAGAAAGATGAGTCGGCAGGGGCGAGGATGGGCGCATGTGCACCATTGTTGCCCGAAGCCGCTGCCGCCCGCAGAAGTTATCCACACCCTCTGTTGCGCTATCAGTTTTGGTCGCTAAACCGCCGGAATGAGAGCGAAAAGTGATAGAGCAAACCGGGTAAAGGGGAGGGGAGGGAGGGTCAGGAGAGGCCTACTGGGTTGCCGGCGTCGTCCACGTCCATGCGCATTGCGGCGGGGGCGGCTGGAAGGCCTGGCATCGTCATGACGGCACCGGTCAGGGCCACGATGAAACCCGCGCCGGTCTTCGGGATGAGGTCGCGGACGTGCACGGTGAAGCCTTTGGGAGCCCCCAGCCGGGAGGCGTCATCCGTAAAGGAGTACTGGGTCTTGGCCATGCAGACCGGCAGCCCGGACCAGCCGTTCTTTTCGATGTCAGCCAGGCGCTTCAGGGCAGGGACGGAGAAGTCCACGCCGTCGGCCCCGTAGATCTCCTGCGCTATGGTCCGGATCTTCTCCTCCACAGGCAGGTCCAAGGGATACAGATGGTGGAAGCTGTTCGGCGCAGCAACGGCGGCCGCCACCTTCGCCGCCAGCTCGTCGCCGCCATCGCCGCCGCCGCCCCGGCCCCAGACGTCCGCCACCGCGGCCTGGACCCCCTCGGCCGCACACCATTCCAGCAGCCAGTCCAGCTCCTCTGCGGTGTCGGACGAAAACCTGTTGATGGCCACCACTGGCGCCACCCCGAACTTCTCCACGTTGTGCACGTGCCGCCGGAGATTCGCGACGCCAGCCTGCAGCGCCTCAAGGTCCGGCTCAGTCAACCGGTCCTTGGCCACGCCGCCGTGCATCTTGAGCGCGCGGACGGTGGCCACAACTACGACGGCGGACGGCGCCACGTCAGCGATCCGCGCCTTGATGTCCATGTACTTCTCCGCGCCCAGGTCGGCGCCGAAGCCGGCCTCGGTGACCACGATGTCCGCGAGCCGCCGCGCCGTCTGGGTGGCTATCAGCGAATTGCAGCCGTGCGCGATGTTGGCGAACGGGCCGCCGTGCACCAGCGCGGGAGTGCCGGCAATGGACTGCACCAGGTTGGGCTTGATGGCGTCCTTCAGGAGCAGGGTCAGGGCGCCCTGGACGCCGAGGTCCGCCACGGTGACCGGAACCCGGGAGTACGTGTAGCCGAACGTGATCCGGCCCAGGCGCTCGCGGAGGTCAGCCAGGCTGGTGGCCAGGCAGAAAACCGCCATGATCTCCGAAGCCACCGTGATGTCGAAGCCGTCCTGCCGGGGGACACCCTGGGTGGGCCCGCCGAGGCCGATGATGACCTCGCGGAGCGACCTGTCATTCATGTCCAGGACGCGTTTGAACGTCATCCGCCGGGGGTCGATGTTCAGCTCGTTGCCCTGATAGATGTGGTTGTCCACGAGCGCCATCAGGGCATTGTTCGCCGAGGTCACGGCATGGAAATCACCGGTGAAGTGCAGGTTGATCTCGTCCATGGGCAGCACCTGGGAGTAGCCGCCGCCGGTGGCGCCCCCCTTCATGCCGAGGATGGGGCCCAGTGAGGGTTCCCGCAGCGCGATCATCACCTTGTGCCCGGCCCGGGCCAGCGAATCAGCGAGCCCCACCGTGGTGGTGGACTTCCCCTCACCAGCGGGCGTGGGCGACATCGCCGAGACCAGCACCACTTTCCCGGCCGGCGCGGAAGCAGTCAGCCGTGCCGGATCAACCTTCGCCTTGTACCGCCCGTACAGTTCCAGCGCGGCGGCGTTGATGCCCGCGGCAGCTGCAATCTCCTCGATGGGCCTCATGGTGGCCTGCCGTGCGATCTCGAGGTCGCTCAGCGTATTCCGTTCAGACATCCTTGTCCTTTGGTTGAGGCCGGTAAGGGCCGACGGCGGTTGCCCGCGTCTCACGGTGCCGGGACCGCCGGGATCAGCCGGTGGCCCAGATGCTGTTCGACGGCGGTGTGGTACGTTTCGAGCGTGATGGCGGCAGTGCGCTGCCAGCCCAGGTTCTCCGCCCGGATGGCCGCGGCCCGCCCCATGTCGGCCCGGGTGTCCGGATCGTCGTACAGGGCTTCGAGCGCGTCCGCCCAGTCCGAGGCGTGGTGCCCGTCCACCAGCAGCCCGGTCCGGCCATGGCAGATGGCGCGGGGCAGTCCGCCCACCCGGGTGCCCACCACGGGCGTCCCGCAGGCCTGCGCCTCAATGGCCACCAGCCCGAACGATTCGCTGTAAGAAGGCATCACCACAACGTCGGCCGCCCGGAACCAGGACGCCAGGTCAGCCGCGATGACCGGGGGAAGGTGCGTGACGACGTCGTCCATTCCAGACTCCGCGATCAGGTGCCGGAGGTTGAAATCCTTGTTTCCGCTGAGGGCACCCAGGATGGTGAGCCGGAGATCGATCTCGGGGCGCCGGGTCCGCAGCAGGGCCGCGGCCTTGAGCAGGACCTGAGGGCCCTTCAGCCGCTGGATCCGGCCGGCGAAGACCAAATGGAACGTCTCCGGCGAAACACCCCGCTCCGCCCGGGACCGCGCCCGGAACGCAGGCGTAAACGTGCTGAGGTCCACGCCTGGCGGCGCCACATCGATGCGGTCGTAATCGGCGCCGTAATGGGACACCAGCTCTTCGGCCTCGGCGGTGGTGTTGGCGATCAGGCGGGCGGCGCCGTCGACGATCCGGTGCTCGCCATCTTCGCGCCGCCGCGGCTCGGGCTGTTCGCCGGACTCCAGCAGCAGGTTTTTGACCTTGGCCATGGTGTGCATGGTGTGGACCAGCGGCACGCCCCAGAGCTCGGAGAGCTCCAGGCCGGCGATCCCGGACACCCAATAATGCGAATGGATGACGTCATAGCGGCCGTGCGGCTGGCGCCGGCGGATCTGCTCGATCTCGGCCACCATGCTGTGGAGCAGTGCCGGGAGTTCTTCCTTGGGGATCTTCCGCGGCGGCCCGGCCAGGACGTTATGGACGCACACGCCGGGGTCCGGATGTTCGACGGCGGCCTGCTTGGCTGACGTGGAGCGCGTAAAGATCTCCACCTCCACGCCGGTCTCGGCGAGCGCAGAGGCCAGCTCCCGGATGTAGACGTTCATCCCGCCGGCGTCGCCGGAGCCTGGCTGCTCCATCGGGGAGGTATGGAGGGAGAGCAACGCGACCCTGCGGATCACTGTCATGGCTTCTCCTTCCCACCACTGGCGCGGCGTGGGCCCGCTGTTGCCCACTCGGTAAAACACTACTCCAGCCGCTCCCGGGCGGCCTCCCGGCACGTGACCTGCTGCTAAACGTGGCGCGTGTGAACGCAGCCACCACTCCGCCCAGTTCCGCAGAATACTTGATCCGACACGCCACGGACGCCGACTGGCGCGGCATGTGGGCCGTGCTGGAGCCCGTCATCCGGTCCGGCGAGACGTTCACCTGGGACCGGGACACAACAGAGGCAGACGCCCGTGCCCGCTGGTTCAAGTACGCCCCCGGCACGTGATGTACCGGAAGCTCTAGCCGCGCCAAACCCCAGGCAGAGCAGGGAAGGCGCGCTCGTAGCCGGCCAGCAACTCGGCGCCCAAGGCGGGGGAGTCCACCAGAGGATGCCGGCTGAAAGCGCCGACGGCGTCCGCCCGGTCTCCGTGCGTCGCTGCCCGGACAGTGAGCCGCTCCACCTCCTTGACGCGCCGGAGCAGGGTGAGTTGCTCCGGTCCCGGGGCTGACTGCGGAAGCGGCACCGCGCCGTCGGGCGTTACCGTGCAGGGGACCTCGACGATAGCGTCCGCCGGCAGTCCCGGAATTGCCGGTTCCGGGGTGGTGCTTCCGGGGGTGGTTGCCCCGCCAGGATCGGACGGAAGCATGTTGGGGGTGTTGAGGATCAGCTGGGCATCCCCGGCCCCCGCCAATGCGCGCATCACGGCCAGAGCCACGCGTTCGTAGCCGCCGCCGGCGAGGTCGTCCTCGTCGCGCTGCTCGCCGTGGGTCCGTGCCTCCGCGAGGTAGCCTTCCTCCCGCGAGCGGCGGGCCGCGTCCCACAGTTTGTACGCATCGGCCCCTGCAGATGCGAGCCGCGGATACAGCTCGGCCTGCTGGTGGTGGATGGACTCGCCGCGGGTCTGGGCCATGGCGCGCATGGCCGCTTCGGCGCTGTCCCGCTGGTAGTAGTAATAGAGGTATTCGTTGGGCAGGACGCCGAGATCCTTGAGGAACGGCTGCGGAAAGAGCCGGCCTTCCTCAAAGGTGCCTAGGGCGGCCGGGTCTGACAGCAGCCCGGGCAGCAGATCCCGGCCGCCGGACTCCAGCCGGTAGAGCCAGCCCAGGTGGTTGAGACCGAAGTAACCCACGCCGTCGAGCCTTCCGTCCGGCAGCGGCATGCCGGCCGCGCGGGCCGCCCGGTGCACCAGCCCGCCCGCGGAATCGCAGATCCCGATGACCTTCCGGCCGAGGACGGGCAGCAGGGCTTCGGTGACCATGCCAGCCGGGTTGGTGAAGTTGATCAGCCAGGCCTCCGGGCAGAGCTCCCGCATCTGACGTGCCAGGTGCAGCATCTCGGGGATGGTGCGCAAGGCGTAGGAAATGCCGCCCGCGCCGGTGGTTTCCTGGCCGAGCAGGCCAAGGTCCTGAGCCACGCGTTCGTCCTTGATCCGGCCGGCCGTGCCGCCGGGGCGGATGGCCGCGAACACCAGGTCTGTACCCGCCAGGGCCTCCGGCAGTGACGTGGTGATACGCACGGCGGGCGGTTGGGCACGCTCGTTGGCGCCGGCGGCAGCACCGCCGTCGGACTCGGGCATGGCGCGCAGCACCGCGCTGATGGCGCTGAGGCGGGCGGGATCGACGTCGAACAGCACGAGTTCGCTGACCAGCCCCGCAAACGCGCCGGACGCCAGCGCCCGGTACACAAGCGGTACGCGGAATCCGCCGCCGCCGGCAATCATAAGCCGCATAGTCAGCAGTCTAGGGGGCCGCCGGGCGCGCCCCTACCGTGGGGCCGCGGCAGGGCGTAGTGTGCCGGACATGGACGCCATCCCGGACCGCCGCTTCGATCCGCTCTCAACCGTCCGCACACCGTCCGACGGCGGATTCGACCTGCTGCTGGCGGGCACGGTTTTCCAGGACATCATCTTCACCGGACTGCCGCACGCGCCCGAGCCGGGCACGGAAATCTGGAGCGAAGGCATGGGCAGCTGCCCGGGCGGCGTCGCGAACCAGGCCATTGCGGCGGCGAGGCTGGGACTGCGCACGGGACTGGCAGCCGCCTTCGGCGACGACGGCTACGGCGACTACAACTGGAAAATCCTGGCCGGGCAGGAACACGTGGACCTGAGCCTGTCGCGCCGCATTCCTGGGTGGCATTCCCCGGTCACCGTCTCGCTCAGCGTCCACAACGACCGTTCCCTGGTGACGCATGGCCACCCGGCCCCCGTGACGTCGTCGGAACTGATCGGGTCGCCGCCCCCTGCACTCGCCGGCATTGCCGCGTTGGACGCTGAGATCGAGCCGTGGGCGGTGGCCGCGCACCAGGCGGGGGTCAAGCTGTTCGGGGATGTGGGCTGGGACCCCAGCGGGGAGTGGGCTCCGGTACGGCTGGAAAACCTGCAGTATTTCCATGCTTTCCTGCCCAACCAGCGTGAGGCCATGGCGTTCACGGGGAAGGACAACCCGTGGTCCGCGCTGTACGCGCTGGCGGACCGCGTGCCCGTGGCCGTGGTGACACTCGGTGCACAGGGTGCCATGGCTGTGGACTCGGAAACGGGGGAGGAAGAGTGGGTGCCGTCTCTGCCGGTGACTGCCTTTGATCCCACCGGGGCCGGCGATTGCTTTGACGCGGCCTTCATCGTGGGCAGCCTTGCCGGCTGGCCGCTGGGCAACCGGCTCCGTTTCGCCAACCTCTGCGCCTCCCTGGCCGTGCAGGAGGTGGGCGGTTCGCTGGCGGCGCCAGGCTGGGGCGACATCGCCGACTGGTGGAAGCGGGCCAACTCCCGGCCGGAACGCCAGAGCAGCCAGTGGCTCCGCCGCTTCGGTTTCCTCGCCGACATTGTCAGCGACGTCCCGCTCGCGGCGCAGCGCCGCGCCACCGCCACCATCGCGCACCTGTCCGATGCCTGACGCCCTACGCCGGGGCGCCGGGAACGCGCGGAACGCAGCGCGATTATCCCGCACTGAGCGCCCGCACTAGAATCACTAAGGTGACTTATCCCTCAACAACCGGTGACTTCAGCGCGGCCTCAGGACCTGATCCTCTGTACGAGCGGTCCGCCGTCATCGACCTGGACGCCATCCGCCACAACGTGCGGCGGCTGGCGGACGCGGCCTCACCCGCCAAGGTCATGGCGGTGGTGAAAGCCGACGCTTACGGGCACGGCGCGGTTCCGGTGGCCCGGGCCGCCCTCGAAGCCGGCGCATCCTGGCTGGGCGTCGCACATATCTCCGAGGCGCTGGCACTGCGGGCCGCGGGCATCGAGGCGCCGCTGCTGGCCTGGCTGCACACGGCGGAAAGCAACTTCGCCGCAGCGGTGGCTGCAGGCGTCGACATCGGCTGCTCCGGCTGGGAACTGGACCGGATTGTGGCCGCCGCGCGTGACCAGGAGCGTCCCGCACGCATCCACCTGAAAGTGGACACAGGCCTGGGCCGGAACGGCGCAACGCTCGATGCCTGGGACCAGTTGCTGGGCGAAGCCATGGAGTACCAGGACCAGGGCCTCCTGCGGGTGGTGGGCATCTTCTCCCACCTGTCCGTGGCGGATGAACCCGAACGGCCGGAAACCGATGATCAGTTGGCGGCTTTCCGCGAGGTGCTGGCTCTGGCCGAGGACGCCGGCGTGGACCCCGAAGTCCGCCACCTGGCCAACACCCCGGCCACACTGTCCCGCCCCGATACGCACTTTGACCTGGTCCGCGTAGGGCTGGGCATTTACGGCCTCTCGCCCTTTGAAGGGCAGACGTCCGCCGAACTGGGCCTCCGCCCCGCGATGACGCTGCGCACCCTGGTGTCCCAATGCAAGCAGGTCCCCGACGGGCAGGGCGTCTCCTATGGCCTGCGCTACCGCACCAGCGGCCCCAGCACCCTGGCGCTGATCCCGCTGGGATACGCCGACGGTGTGCCCCGCATCGCCACCGGTGGTCCGGTCCGGGTGGCTGGCCGGACCTACCCCGTGGTGGGCAGGATAGCCATGGACCAGATGGTCATCGACCTCGGCAACATCGGCCCCGCCGGCGCGGACCTCTTCGGCGCCGAGGCGGTGCTGTTCGGCAACGGGGACGACGGCGGGCCCACGGCGGACGACTGGGCGGTCGCCGCCGGCACCAACAACTACGAGATCGTGACCCGGATCAGCCCGCGGGTGCCGCGCCGGGTCATTAACGACAGCCCCGTCGTCGAGGTTCCCGGCAGCAGCCCAGCCGGCGATGCGCCCGACGTGGTCAATCCCGGCGCCGGGCAGGCAACACCGTGAGCGTGCTCCCGGCAGAGATGCCAACCTGGGAACAGACGCTGAGAGTCACGACGGCGGATGAGACGCATGCGCTCGGTGCCGCTTTAGGGGCGGAGCTTCAGTCCGGGGATCTGTTGGTGCTGACCGGCGAGCTGGGTGCCGGGAAAACCACCTTCACGCAGGGGCTTGGCGAAGGCCTGGGCGTGCGGGCGGGCATCATCTCGCCCACGTTTGTCCTGGTCCGTATCCACCCCAACCTGCCCGACGGCCGGCGACCCGGTGGCCCCGACCTGGTGCACGTTGACGCGTACCGGCTGGGCTCGGCGTCGGAAATTGACGACATTGACTTGGAAAACACGCTGGACTCGTCCGTGACCGTGGTGGAGTGGGGGCGCGGCCGGGTGGAGCACCTGAGCGAGAGCCGGCTGGAAGTGGACCTACACCGGGCAATCGGGCTGGACGCCATAGGCGCCGCGGAACCAATGCCCGGCCACACCGAAATCCTCGACTTTGACACCGAGGACCTCGACGAACCCCGCACCATCGTGATGCGCGGCTTTGGTCCCCGCTGGAGTTCGCGGCCTGCGCTGGGCGGCGCCATCAAAGGGACACCTTGATGCTCATTCTCGCCATCGATACCTCCGCCGTGGCCAGTGCGGCACTCGTCTCGGACGACGCCCTCGAAGGCGTGGTGGCCAGCTTCTCCACCGAGGACACCCGCAGCCACGCCGAAGTGCTGGCCCCCGGCATCGAGGACCTCCTTGCCTCTGCCGGCGTCACCGGCCGGGACATCGACGCCATCGTGACAGGCGTGGGCCCCGGCCCGTTCACTGGCCTGCGCTCCGGGATCGCAACCGCCCGGACGCTCGCCTTCGTGTGGGACAAACCGCTGTACGGGCTGATGAGCCTGGACGCCGTGGCGCTGGAAGTGGCAGAGTCCACCGATGCCGCGGCCGAATTCCTGGTGGTCACGGACGCCCGGCGCAAGGAGGTCTACTGGGCGCGCTACAGCCTCGCCGACGGCCAGTTGCCGCAGCTTGAGGACGGTCCGCATGTCAGTTTCGCCGCGGACCTGCCGGACCTCCCGGCTTACGGGGCCGGCGCCGGACTCTACAGTGATGTGCTGCGCGCAGACCCTGGCTTCAGCAACGAACAGCCGGACGCCCTCTACCTCGGACAGTTCGCCTTGGCCCGGCTCGCCGCCGGCGCGCAGTTGCTCGACTCCACGCCCCTGTACCTCCGGGAATCCGACGCCCAGGTGCCCGGCCCGCGAAAGCGGGCCCTGTGAGCATGCCGACCAGTGCTGACGGAGTGGTCTTTCGGGACATGACCCTGGATGACGTGCCCGCCGTGGACGCTCTCGAACAGCGGCTGTTCCCGGCTGACGCTTGGCCGCTGCACATGTTCCTGTCCGAACTTTCCCAGCGCGAAACGCGCCGCTACCTGGTGGCGGAAAGCGGCGGGGACATTGTGGGCTACGCCGGCCTGATGTGCATCGAGCCCATCGCGGATGTCCAGACCATCGCCGTCGTGCCTGAATTCGAAGGCCGGGGCATCGGCTCAACGCTCCTGACCCGGCTGATTGAGGAAGCCCGGCACCGCGGGGCGGCGGACGTCCTCCTGGAGGTCCGTGCGGACAATCCCCGGGCGCAGCAGTTGTACCTGCGGTTCGGCTTCGAACAGATCCACGTCCGCCGGGGGTATTACCGCGACGGGGTTGACGCCCTGATCATGCGACTGCAGATGGTCCCCGAAGGCTCAGTGCCGGACCCCACACCAGCCGACTCCGCACCAGCCCTTGATCCCTCAACAGAAGCAGGCCAGGCATGAACCGCTCGCAGCCCCTGGTGCTGGGCATCGAATCCTCCTGCGACGAAACCGGCGTCGGGATCGTCCGCGGCACCACGCTGCTCACCAACACTGTGTCTTCCTCAATGGACGAGCACGTTCGCTTTGGCGGAGTGATCCCCGAGATAGCCTCCCGCGCGCACCTTGATGCCTTTGTGCCCACCCTGCGCCAGGCCCTCGCCGAAGCCGCTGTGACGCTGGAGGACATCGACGCCATCGCCGTCACCTCCGGGCCCGGGCTAGCAGGCGCCCTAATGGTGGGGGTTTGCGCCGCGAAGGCCATGGCCGTGGCCACCGGAAAGCCGCTGTATGCCATCAACCACCTGGTGGCGCATGTCGGCGTCGGGCTGCTGGACGGAAACCCCGACGGCGGTGCTGGCGCCGGCCGTGGGGCCGGCCGTTCCGCCACTCTTGCCTCAGGGCTCGGCCACGGCGGGCGTCTCCCCGAGAACCTGGGCGCCCTGCTGGTCTCCGGCGGGCACACTGAGATCCTGAAGATCAACAGCATCACCAGCGACGTCCAGCTCCTCGGCTCCACCATCGACGACGCTGCCGGCGAAGCCTACGACAAGGTGGCCCGCATCCTGGGCCTCGGCTACCCGGGCGGCCCGGCTATCGACAAATTGGCCCACACTGGTAACCCCAAAGCCATCCGGTTCCCGCGCGGCCTCAGCCAGCCCAAGTACATGGGCACCGCCGAGGAACCGGGAAAGCACCGCTACGACTGGTCCTTCAGCGGCCTGAAGACGGCGGTGGCGAGGTGCGTCGAGCAGTTCGAGGCCCGTGGCGAGGAGGTGCCGGTGGCCGACATCGCCGCAGCCTTCCAGGAAGCGGTGGTGGATGTGATCACGTCCAAGGCTGTCCTGGCCTGCCGCGAGCACGGCATCAAAGATGTGCTCTTGGGCGGGGGAGTGGCGGCCAACTCCAGGCTGCGGGAACTCACCGGTCAGCGCTGTGCGTCCGCCGGCATCAAACTCCACGTGCCGCCGCTGGACCTGTGTACAGACAACGGCGCCATGGTGGCTGCCCTCGGTGCGCAGCTGGTGATGGCCGGGATCAGGCCCAGCGGCATCCGCTTCGCCCCGGACTCCTCGATGCCGGTCACCGCGGTGTCACTCCCCGCCTGACCCGACGATTCATCCCATTTGCTCTATCATTCTTGGTCCCCAAACCACGGTTTTAGGGACCAAGAATGATAGAGCAACGGGGGGATTTAGCCCGTCGGGCCGTTCCGCATCTGCTTGACCAGGTCCAGCACCACGGCCTGCAGGTCGCCGCCGTGCTCGGCAGCGACGCGGCGCTGCCGCTGGTATCCGGCGCCGCGACGGATGATCTTTTCGACGTCGGCCAGTTCGTCCGGGCAGCCGAGCTTCGCGGCCACCGGCTCAAGCCGGTTCAAGGTCTCCAGGAGGTGGTCGGTGACCAGCTTTTCCTTGCCGGCGGCGTCGAGGATGATGATGGCCTCCATGCCGTAGCGGGCGGCACGCCACTTGTTTTCCTGGACATGCCACGGCGGCATGGTGGGGATGGTGCCGCCGTTGTCCAGCGTGGTGGAAAATTCATCCACCAGGCACTGGGTGAGCGCGGCAATGGCGCCCACCTCCTCCAGTGTGGCCAGGCCGTCGCAGATGCGCATTTCGATGGTGCCGAGGTTGGGAACGGGCCGGATGTCCCAGCGGATCTCGGACAGGGTGTCGATCACACCGGTGGTAAACATGTCCTGGACGTAGGACTCGTATTCGTCCCAGGACGGGAACTGGAAGGGCAGGCCCGCCGTCGGCAGCTGCTGGAACATCAGGGCGCGGTGCGATGCGTAGCCGGTGTCCTCGCCGCCCCAGAACGGGCTCGACGCCGAAAGCGCCTGGAAGTGCGGGAAGTAGTTGACCAGGCCGTCCAGCACGGGGAGCGCCTTTTCGCGCCGATCCAAGCCAACGTGGACGTGCACTCCGTAGATGACCATCTGCCGGCCCCACCACTGGGTGCGGTCGATCAGCTTGGCATACCGGGCCTTGTCCGTCACGGGCTGCAGCTGTGGCGGGCTGAACGGGTGGCTGCCGGCGCAGAAAACCTCGACGCCCATGGGGTCGGTGATTTCGCGGACCGCGGCCAGGGACCGGCTGAGGTCTTCCTTGGCTTCGCCGGCGGTCTCGCAGACGCCGGTGACAAGTTCCACCGTATTCAGGAGCAGCTCCTGCTTGATGTGCGGGTGCTCGTCGTCTTCGTTGAGTTCGGGGTGCTTGGCAACAACGCCGCGGAGTACGTCGTTGGCCACTGATGCCAGTTCGCCGGTCTGGCCGTCCACGAGGGCCAGCTCCCATTCCACACCAAGAGTTGATTGCTTCGATGAAGCGAAATCAATCTTCATGCGTTCCCCTAACTGTTCGGATATCCCTGGGCACGCGCCGCATTCAAGTCTAATGCAGGGGTAGCATCGTCTTGATGGCCTTGTTCATGTGGACCCGTGAGTGTATTCACAAATCCACCCTCTTCTTTGCGGCTGCCGCCGTGGCCGCCATGACTGCCTGCACGGCGGTTCCCGCCACCGCCCCGGCGACTTCTGGCTCAGTGCCGGCCTCAACGCCGGAATCAGAGCGTCCGACGACGGCACCTCCGTCCGCTTCTCCCTCACCTGACGCCGGGCTGCGGCCGCTGGGCTGGGGCCCCGAACAGCGGGACCAGGATGCTGCCTCAGCCGCAGTGGCGGCGATGTCGGTCGAGGAGAGGGCCGGTCAGATCCTGATGCCCGTGTACGCCGGGACCGACCCCGAAGCCCAGGCCGCAATCATCGAACGCCTCCATCTGGCCGGGTCTATCATCATGGGCGACAACGTCCCGCTCGACGCGCGCGGTCAAGCGGACACGGCAGCCATGACGGCGGTCAATGCCCGGCTCGCCCAGGCCACCAAGGCCGACGGCAGGCCCTGGCCCGGTCTCATCGGCGTGGACCAGGAGGGCGGGATTGTGGCGCGGCTGGGCGCGCCCCTGACCGAATGGCCAACGGCCCTGAGCTACGGGGCGGCCGGCAATGTGCCGCTCACCAAGGACGCCGGCCGGGCCTTGGCCGCGGAGATCGGGTCGCTGGGCTTCACCGTGGACTTCGCGCCCGTTGCAGACGTGACCATCGGCCCCGCGGATCCAACCGTCGGTGCCCGGTCAATGTCCGGCAACCCGGATGCAGCGGGGGCGCTTGCCGTGGCGTTCTCCCAGGGCATGCAGGAGGCAGGCGTCCTGCCTGCCGTCAAGCATTTTCCGGGTCACGGCTCCGTCACGGTTGACTCGCACCAGGACCTCCCGGTGCAGCCCGCGGGCATCGCGGAGCTCGAGGCCCGGGACTGGAAGCCGTTCCGGGCAGCCATCGCAGCCGGTGTGCCCATGGTCATGACCGGGCACATCGCTGTACCGGCCCTGGAGCCAGGCGTCCCGGCGTCGTTGTCCGGCCCCACCTATGCTGCGCTGCGCGGCATGGGCTTCAAAGGCGTGGCCGTGACCGACGCCCTCAACATGGGTGCCGTCCAGAAGCAGTACCCGGGCGGCTCCGCAGCGACGGCGGCGCTCGCCGCGGGCGCGGACCTGCTCCTGATGCCTACGGACGTGGGG
This sequence comes from Pseudarthrobacter sp. Y6, assembly GCF_050156205.1. Classification (NCBI taxonomy): domain Bacteria; kingdom Bacillati; phylum Actinomycetota; class Actinomycetes; order Micrococcales; family Micrococcaceae; genus Pseudarthrobacter; species Pseudarthrobacter sp. Y6. Next base: position 1,446,377 of record NZ_CP189574.1, read on the forward strand.
CAGGCCCACGCAGCCATCGTGAGTGCTGTGGCTGCCGGAACCCTGCCCGCGGCACGCCTGGAGGAAGCGGCCATCCGCGTGGCCACCATGATGACCTGGCGCGGCCGCATCGCCTCACCGCCGGGAGCCGCCCCTGCCAGCGCCGCCCCCGGCAGCGGCGGGGACATCTCGGCACGGGTCTCGGCGGCCGCCGTCACAGTGCTGTCCGGACACTGCGGTGCTCCAATCGTCCAGGGAAGCCTCCGGATTGCCGGGGGATCAGCGCAGGACAGGGCGCGGTTTGAGGCGGCTGCAGCGAAGGCCGGGCTCGGCACCGGGGCCGGACCCCTGGTCAGCCTCACCGGCTACGCCGGGCGGCCGGTCGGAGGCGATATCGCCGTGGCCCTGGATGCGCCATGGCCGCTGCAGGATTCCACTGCCCCGGTAAAGATTGCGCTGTACGGCCGGACCCCGGGTGCCTTTGACGTCCTCGTTGCCGTGCTGGCAGGCAAGGCGACTGCCCCAGGCAAGCTGCCCGCCGCCGTCGGAAGCTACCCAGCCGGGACGGGCTGCCCGTAACGGAACGTACCCACCCCAACTAGGTAGCAGTAGGTGTCGTTTTGAGCGCTCATAACGACATCTACTGCGACCCAGTTGGGGGAACGCGTTTAATGGACAGGTGCCCATTCTGAATAAAGACATGACCCTGTGTATTTCGCTGTCGGCCCGGCCCAGCAACAACGGGACCCGGTTCCACAACCACCTCTACGAGCAGCTGGACCTGAACTGGATCTACAAGGCCTTCGCCCCCACCGACCTGGCCCAGGCGATCGCCGGCGTCAGGGGCCTGGGAATTCGCGGCTGCGCGGTGTCCATGCCGTACAAGGAGGACGTGATGGCCCTCGTGGATGAGCTGGATCCCTCCGCCAAAGCAATCGATTCGGTCAACACGATCGTGAACACAGACGGGCATCTGAAGGCCTACAACACCGACTACACCGCCATCGAACAGCTCCTCGCCGGCAACGCCGTGCCTACGGACTACTCGGTGCTGGTCCAGGGCGCAGGCGGCATGGCCAAGGCCACCGTCGCGGCACTGCGCGACGCCGGCTTCACGGACGTCACCGTCATCGCCCGGAACGAAGACACCGGCCGGGCGCTTGCTGAGCAGTACGGGTTCCAGTGGCGGGCAACGCTCGACGGCGGCACGGCGGACCTGATCATCAACGTCACGCCTATCGGTATGGCGGGAGGCATGCAGGGCGGCCCGGAGGTGGACTCCCTGTCCTTCCCGGAAGATGCGATCGCGGCAGCCAACGTGGTGTTCGACGTCGTGGCGCTGCCTGCGGAGACGCCGCTGATCAAGGCCGCCCGTGCCGCCGGGAAACAGGTCATCACGGGCGCCGAGGTTGCCACCATCCAGGCGCTCGAGCAGTTTGTGCTCTACACCGGTGTCCGGCCCACAGACGAGCAGGTCCGGGCGGCCGAGGACTTTATGCGCGCCCAGTAAGGCCCGGGCTCAGAAGGCTTCGCTGCCTCAGACCGGTTCCACCGAGATGGCCACCCGGTCCTCCCCAATGCGGGTCAGGACCAGGGTGGCTGTCTTTTGTCCGCCCTTTTTCCCGGCCCCCTTGCTTCCGGCGAACAGCTGCTTGCGCAGTTCCTCCGGGGTTACCGAGGTGCCGCGCTTTTTGATGTCCAAGACCGTGATGCCGTTCTCCTTCACCCAGGCCTTGAGCGCCTTGACGTTGTACGGCATCACTTCCAGGACCTTGTAGGCCCGGGCGAACGGCGTGTCCGCCAGCTCCGGAGCGCAGATGTAGGCGATGTGCTCGTCCAGCAGGTGCCCGCCCAATTGAAGCGCGACGTCGGCCACCAGGCCGGCGCGGATCACCGCACCGTCGGGCTCATACAGGTAGCCCGCCGCCGGACCCACCGGCGCGGCGGGACCTCCGTCGAAGTCTTCAGCGCTGGTCAGCTCGGCGGCACCCTGCGGGCCAAGCAGCAGCGCCGCCCGGCGGATTCCGGGCCTGCGCACGGAGTTGAACCACAGGGCCACCTCGGTGACGTCGCCGCCCACTGATACCCACTGCGCCTCGCAGTCGGCGGGAACCGATTCGTGCGGCATGCCGGGGCCCATCTTGACCCCGACGGCGCGCCCGGTGGCAGCGAGCGATTCCACAAAGGACAGCGGCGGCGAAAACGCCTCAGGATCCCAGATTCTCTTGGTACCCGACGTGGAGGTGACCCGTCGTGCGGGATCCAGCCAGACGCCGTCGACCCCTTCCAACGGGACGGTGGTGGCGTCCGAATGCACCACGGTGGCGTTGGGGAAGGGAATCAGGTTGACCGTGGCGCAGGCGGCCGTGGTTTCGTCCATTTCCACGGCTGTGACCGTAATGTCCATCGATGCCAGGGCCAGGGAGTCCGCGGCGAGGCCGCACCCGAGGTCGGCGACATGGCGGACGCCGGCCTGCGCAAAGCGCTCGGCGTGCCGGGCGGCAACAGTGAGACGCGTGGCCTGTTCCAGCCCGGCCTGCGTGAAGAGCATGCTCCGGGCGAATTCCCCGAACTTCAGCGCGGCCTTGGTGCGCAGCCGGGATTGGGTGAGGACGGCGGAGACCAGCGCGGGGGAGTGCCCGGCCTTGCGGAGGGCCGAGTTGAGCTCGAAGGCCTCGTCCTCGCGGTACGGTCCCAGGGACGCCAGCAGCTCCCAGCCTTCGCTTGTGAGCAGTGGGGCGATCTGGTCCTGCGGTGCTTGAGCCATGGGTTCAAGCCTAGTGGAGGTGGCCCCGCGGCCAGTTCCCGCTAGGGTTGAAGGCATGGAAGACAGTGCAGGCACCCAAGCGTCCGGACCACGCCAAGCCAGCAAACCGGACCTGGTGAAGATTGCCCGCCCCGCGCTGATTGCAGGATCCGCAGTGGCCGTGGTCTGCATCGCGCTGTTGGTGATCATCTTCTTCCTGGACACGTTCAACGCCACTGTCTACTCCGTGGGCGGCAACGACATCCAGGACGCCACGGACGAGGCACGGGACATCCGCGGCCTCTACAGCGGGGCACGCGTGGGCGGTATCATCCTGCTGGTGCTCTCGCTGCTGGCTGCCCTGGGCGGCGCCGTGGTGCTGTACCTGCGGCGGGGCACCGTCGATGAAGGGGACGACGGCGACGAAGACGTCGATCTTGAGGACCTCACCGGCCGGTAAAGGCTGTTCGCCGGAGACATAATTCTGGCACTCACCTTGACCGAGTGCTAACGAATACATAGAGTCATCATTAGCACTCTCCCTAGGAGGGTGCTAATACATGAAGAGCTGCCAGCCAGGCTGCTGCCGGCACCGCGACGACGGTTTGCCAGCCACGGCGAAGCAGCTCAACTGTCCATGAATTTGCTGACGTAGAAGGAGAGGTCCGAGTGTCGGTCTCTATTAAGCCTCTTGAGGATCGTATTGTTGTCCGCCCGCTCGAAGCCGAGCAGACCACGGCTTCCGGCCTGGTTATCCCGGACTCCGCACAGGAGAAGCCGCAGGAAGGCGAAGTTGTTGCAGTAGGCCCCGGCCGCTTTGAAGATGGCAACCGCGTTCCGGTCGACGTAGCCGTAGGCGACGTTGTTATCTACTCCAAGTACGGTGGAACCGAAGTCAAGACCGGTGGCAACGAGTACCTCGTGCTGTCCGCCCGCGACGTTCTGGCGATCGTCGTAAAGTAACTCTTTGGATCCCCGTGCCGCTGTTCCGTCCCTGACTGAACAGCGGCGCGGGGTTCTGTCTTTGAAAGGACAAAACCATGGCAAAGCAGCTTGCGTTTAACGACGCTGCACGCCGGTCGCTTGAAGCCGGCATCGACAAGCTCGCCAACACTGTCAAGGTGACGCTCGGCCCCCGCGGCCGCAACGTCGTGCTCGACAAGAAGTGGGGCGCCCCCACGATCACCAACGACGGCGTCACCATCGCCCGCGAAATCGAGCTGGATGACCCGTACGAAAACCTTGGCGCGCAGCTGGCCAAGGAAGTAGCCACGAAGACCAACGATGTTGCCGGCGACGGCACCACCACGGCCACCGTGCTCGCCCAGGCCCTGGTCAAGGAAGGCCTGCGCAACGTTGCGGCTGGCGCCGCTCCGGGCCAGATCAAGCGTGGCATCGAGGTTTCCGTTGAAGCCGTTGCAGCCCGCCTGCTCGAGAACGCACGCCCGGTTGAAGGCACCCAGGTTGCCAGCGTGGCAGCCATCTCGGCCCAGAGCGACGAAATCGGCGAGCTCCTCGCCGAGGCATTCGGCAAGGTCGGCAAGGATGGTGTGATCACCATCGAGGAGTCCTCCACCACGCAGACGGAGCTGGTCCTCACCGAAGGCATGCAGTTCGACAAGGGCTACCTGTCCCCGTACTTCGTGACCGACACCGAACGTCAGGAAGCCGTCCTCGAGGACGCCCTCATCCTGATCAACCAGGGCAAGATCTCCTCCGTGCAGGACTTCCTGCCGCTCCTGGAGAAGGCGCTGCAGAGCTCCAAGCCGCTGTTCATCATTGCCGAAGACGTTGAGGGCGAGGCCCTGTCCACGCTGATCGTCAACCGCATCCGCGGCACCCTGAACGTGGTTGCCGTCAAGGCTCCGGGCTTCGGCGACCGCCGGAAGGCCATGCTGCAGGACATCGCCACCCTCACCGGTGCGCAGGTCATCTCCGCAGAACTGGGCCTCAGCCTGGATTCGGTGGGCCTCGAGGTGCTGGGTACCGCCCGCCGCATCACGGTCACCAAGGACAACACCACCATTGTTGACGGTGCCGGTTCCGCAGAAGACGTCGCAGCCCGGGTTTCCCAGCTGCGCGCCGAGCTGACCCGCACCGACTCCGACTGGGACCGCGAAAAGCTCCAGGAGCGCCTGGCCAAGCTGGCCGGCGGCATCGGTGTCATCAAGGTCGGCGCAGCCACCGAAGTTGAGCTGAAGGAAAAGAAGCACCGCATCGAAGATGCAGTGTCTTCCACCCGCGCCGCCCTCGAAGAGGGCATCGTGGCCGGTGGCGGTTCCGCACTGATCCACGCCCTGAAGGCCCTCGACGAGGATCCTGCAGTCAAGGCCCTCGAAGGCGACGCCGCCGCTGCTGTGGGCATCGTCCGCCGCGCGCTGGTCCAGCCGCTTCGCTGGATCGCCCAGAACGCCGGTTTCGACGGCTACGTTGTCACCGCCAAGGTTGCCGAGCTCGAAACCAACACCGGCTTCAACGCCAAGACGGGCGAGTACGAAGACCTGATCGCCGCCGGTGTCATCGACCCGGTCAAGGTCACCCGTGCAGCCCTGCGCAACGCGGCATCCATCGCTGCGCTGGTTCTCACCACCGAGACCCTCGTAGTGGAGAAGCCCGCAAACGAAGACGAGCACGCAGGCCACAGCCACTAGGCTGCAGTCTCCCTTACCTCGCTTCGCTCGGTCAGGGAACCCTGACCGCGTGGGCCCACCACAGCCTCCGTAGCAAGTCTCCGCACAAAGAACCGGTCCAGCCTCTGCTGGGCCGGTTTTTTGTGCTTACAAATCACCTGTGGCCCGCTTCTGCCGCCTACGCGTCCAGCATCGGCTGGAGTGGCAGACTGGTCCCATGCTGCTCGATGAGCTCGTGAAAACCACGGATGCCGTCGCGTCGACCCGCTCCAGACTCGCGAAGGTCGATGCACTGGCGGACCTACTGCGCCGGCTCGAGCCCGTGGACATCGCGACGGCCGTCGGCTTGCTCATCGCTAAGCCGCGACAGGGCCGCGTTGGGATCGGCTGGCGCGGCATGACAGCGGCCATGGGGGAGCCGGCCGCCGAGCCGAGCCTTACTGTCGCCGACCTCGACGCTGCGCTGGATCGGCTGCTCGTCACCGCAGGCGCCGGCTCGGCCGCGGAGCGCGCAGTGACCCTCCGTTTGCTCACGGCGGCAGCCACCGAGCGCGAGCAGGCCTTCATTGCCGGCATGCTCCTCGGTGAATTGCGCACCGGCGCGCTTGAGGGGGTGCTGACGGATGCCGTCGCCCGCGCCGCCGATCGGCCCGCCGACGCCGTACGCCGCGCGGCGATGCTCTCCGGCGATCTCGGCGAGACGGCACTGCTGGCGATCACGGGCACGGCGGCCCAGCTTGACGCCGTCGGCCTAATCGTCGGCCGTCCTGTGCAGCCCATGCTCGCCGCAACCGCGGCGAGCGCCAGCGCCGCGCTGGAGGTCACGGGGGAGGCATCCGTGGAATACAAGCTCGACGGGGCGCGCATCCAGGTGCATCGCATCGGCGACGATGTTCGCATCTACACACGCACCCTGGCCGAGGTGACCCACCGGCTGCCTGAGGTGGTGGAGGTGGTGCGCGGACTGCCGGTGCGCGATGTGATCCTCGACGGCGAGACCCTCGCCCTCGACGAGGACGGCGGCCCGCGACCGTTCCAGGAGACCATGGCCCGGTTCGGGGCGGATGCGGCGCGCGCTACGGTGCTGCATCCGTGGTTCTTTGACGTGCTGCACATCGACGGGCGCGACCTGCTCGACGAGCCGCTGGCGACGCGCCTCGGCGTGCTCGAACGCATCGCCCCCGAACACCGGATCCCGGGGGAGATCACGGCGGATGCGGCCGTTGCTGAGAGAGTGTCTCGCGATGCGCTCGCCGCGGGCCATGAGGGCGTGGTGGTGAAGGCGGTCGGATCGGCCTACGCGGCCGGTCGGCGTGGTTCTAACTGGATCAAGGTCAAGCCGGTGCTCACCTACGACCTGGTGGTGCTCGCCTGCGAGTGGGGGTCAGGCAGGCGCACTGGGCTGCTGTCGAACCTGCACCTCGGAGCCCTGGACCCGGCCGGCGAGTTCGGCCAACCCGGCGGCTACGTGATGGTGGGCAAGACGTTCAAGGGCCTCACCGACGCGCTGCTGCGCTGGCAGACCGAGACGTTCCAAGAGCTCGAGGTGCGGCGCACGTCGGGTACCGTCTGGGTCGAGCCCGTCACCGTGGTTGAGATCGCGATCGACGGCGTGCAGCGTTCCTCGCGCTATCCGGGCGGAATTGCGCTGCGGTTCGCACGTGTCAAGCGCTACCGCGACGACAAGACGGCGGCGGAGGCCGACACTATCCAGACGCTGCGCGCACTGCTGCGTTAGTGCCCAGATGAAGACGAATCCTTCGGGCCGGCCGCACTCGACGCGCCGGAGATGACACCAGGGTCAGGTCCACGAGGCACCTGCGGCCCGCTTGTGCCGGATCTCCAGCGGGCGTACCGTGGCGCTTAACCGCCGTCACGCCCAGCGTGCGGCGGGCCAGACCGGCTGGGTGGGCGGTATCCGAAAGGAGGCCAGATGTCAGCTGAGTCGGGCCTTGACCAGGGCAGGTCAGCGTTCCGCGAAAACCGCTGGACCGATGCCTTCGAGAACTTCCGTGATGCCGACCGGCGCGGCGGACTGCCGGCCCCGGACCTTGAACGGCTCGCAACCGCGGAGATCCTGACCGGCAAGATGACCACAGGCCTGGAGACCCTCACCCGGGCCCATGAGGAATACCTGGTTGTGGGCGACGTCGTTGGTGCCGCCCGGTGTGCCGGTTGGATGGGGATGCAGCTGATGTTCCTGGATGAGCCGGCTCGGGCCGGGGGGTGGTTTGCCCGCGGCCAGCGGCTCGTGGATGAACTGGCCGAGCCGGACGCTGTGCAGGGCCTCTTGCTCGTTCCGATGGGCCTCGGCAAGCTCTATGGCGGTGATCCGGTAGGCGCCCTGCAGGTCTTCTCCCAGGTTGCGGACTTCGGCCAGAGATTCCAGGACAAAGACCTGTCCGCGCTGGGCCTCCTCGGTACAGGTCAGGCGACTCTCATGCTTGGGCAGGCCGGCAAGGGCCTCAGGATGTTCGACGAGGTCATGGTCGCCGTTACGGCAGGTGAACTCTCCCCGATCCCGTCAGGAATTATCTACTGCGCTGTCATTGGCAATTGCCACCTGGCCTTCGACCTGGAAAGGGCCCTGGAATGGACGGCTGCCTTGGACCGCTGGTGCAGTGCACGCCCTGACATGGTGACCTTCAGCGGCCAGTGCCAGTCACACCGCGCCGAACTCTTCATGCTCCACGGGGCCTGGGCCGAGGCGCTGATGGCGGCTGCGGCTGCCCAGGGACTTTCCGTAAAGGGTGATCCCCAGGCGCTTTACGGGGGCTACTACCAGCAGGGCGAAGTGGAACGGCTGAGTGGAAAACTGGACGACGCCGAGGCTTCCTACCGGCAGGCTGCCCGGAGCGGCTACGAGCCGCAGCCTGGCCTTGCGCTCCTCTTGTTGGCGCGCGGAGACGCGCAGCAGGCGCAGTTGATGGTCCGCAGGGCGGCCGGCACGGCAGACGCCGCTACCCGCCGGAACATGCTGCCCGCACTGGTGGAGATCGAGCTGGCCGCCTCCGACCTGGAAGCCGCGCGGCGAGGTGTTCAGGAGCTGGAAGCCCTGGCCAGTGAATGCCCTATGCCCATGGTCCGGGCCGTTGCCGGCCAGGCGGACGGCGCGGTCCGACTGGCCGACGGCGACCCCTCCGCTGCCCTGCAACCGCTCCGCGAGGCGTGGAGGCTGTGGCAGGAGCTCGGTGTGCCGTACGAAGCGGCGCGCTGCCAGGCGTTGGCAGGCCGCGCCTGCCGCACACTTGGCGATGAGGCCTCGGCGCTGATGTACCTGGAGGCGGCCCACACTGCGCTCCTGGACCTGGGCGCGGCGCCGGCGGCAACCTGGGCGGCGTCGCTGCTGCACGAAAGCATGTTGGACAGCGGGTCCACGCCGGATTCAGCGGGCCTCCTCACCCGCCGTGAACTTGAAATCCTCCAGCTGGTGGCAACCGGAATGGGCAACCGGGCCATTGCCGGCGAGCTCTACCTCAGTGAAAAGACGGTTGCCCGGCACATCAGCAACATCTTCCTGAAACTGGGCCTGTCTTCACGGGCGGCCGCCACCAGCTATGCCTATGAACACGGACTCGCAGGCTGACGTCCACATAGAGCCACTTGGCCTACATAGAAATACCCAGCCACTCCGCGGCTGAAGTTGCATAATTCGGCCGACGCGGGCACCAGGCGCGCGGCCATAGCCTCAAAGCATGAACCTTCCAGTCCTTGCCGGCACACTTTCCACGGTGCTGTTCGCCGCGGGAATGCTGCCGATGCTGGTTAAAGCCGCACGGACCAAGGACCTGGCTTCGTACAGCCTCAGCAACCTGATGCTGACCAACGTTGCCAACGCCGTCCACTCCGTCTACGTCTTTAACCTGCCTGCGGGACCCATCTGGGCACTCCACCTGGCGTACCTCCTGGCATCCGCGCTGATGCTGGCATGGTGGCTCCGGTACCGGAAAGCGGGTCAGCCCACGGAAGGTTCAGCCATCACAATCCCCGCAAACAACCAAGGAGAACAGCCATGAATAACAACGGCGTGACCGGCACGCTGGACACCATGATCATAGGTGGCGGGCAAGCAGGCCTGGCCCTGGGCCACTACCTGAAAGAGCAAAACCGGACGTTCCTCATCCTGGACGCAAGTCCCAGAACCGGAGACGCCTGGCGCCAGCGCTGGGATTCCCTCCGCGTCTTTACGCCCGCAAAGTACGACGGACTCCCAGGCGTTCCGTTCCCGGCTGACCCGTTGTCCTTCCCGACTAAGGACGACGTTGCCGGATACCTTGAGGGGTACGCCGCAAGGTTCGACCTGCCCATCGTTAACGGGGTCCGGATCGAACACCTGTGGCGGGAAGATGACGGTTTCGTCGCCGCTTCCAACGGCCGCCGCTGGGAGGCGCGCAACGTCGTCGTCGCCACCGGCTGCAGCCAAGCGCCCAAGGTACCGGATTTCGCCGCGGAACTGGCACCCTCAATCGTCCAGCTCCATTCCAGTGAGTACCGGAACCTCGGGCAGCTGCAGGAAGGCCCTGTCCTGGTCGTGGGGCTGGGGAACTCTGGAGCGGAGATCGGCCTGGAAGTGTCCCGCAGCCATCCCACGGTCTTGGCCGGCAAGCCCGGTGGCGAGATTCCGGTGAAGCACGGCCCGACGGCGGCCCGGTACTTCCTGCCCGTGGTGCGGTTCGTCGGACTCCACGTCCTCACCCTCAACAACCCGATCGGCCGCAAAGCGGCACCCTCCTTCAAAGCACACGCGGCGCCCCTGATCAGGACGAAGTCCAAGGACCTGGCCGCCGCTGGTGTGAGGCTCGTGCCGCGGGTTGCCGGGGTGGAGAAGGGGCTGCCGGTCCTCGCGGACGGGACCCGGCTTGAGGTCTCGAACGTGATCTGGTGCACGGGGTTCCGGGATGTCTTCGGCTGGATAGACCCAGTAATGCTCGACGGCGGCGCGCTGCCGAGGCAGCGGCGCGGCGTGGCACTTGATACCCCTGGACTGTTCTTCCTGGGCCAGGAATTCTTGTACGCGGCGGCGTCGGCGACGCTGCCCGGGGCATGCCGTGATGCGCGCTATCTGGCGGGACGGATCCCTGTTCCGGCTCACCGCGAAGCCGCACGCGCGGCGGCCTGAAGTGCCCTTCGGGACCGGATCCTGATTGGCCATCGGCCGCGCGGCTCCGTAGGCTTGATGCTTTGCTTACCGCTTCGAGAGGCCTTCTGTGTCCAGTGCACCAGCCGAGGCTGCCCTGCGCACTGCGCTGGACGCAAAGACCGGCTCGCGGAAGCCGGCCCGCAAACCGACATTCCGCCCCGAAGTCCAAGGCCTCCGCGCCCTCGCTGTACTGATGGTGGTGACCTACCACGTATGGCTTGGCCGCGTGTCCGGCGGGGTGGATATCTTCCTCCTGATCTCTGCCTTCCTGCTGACGCTGTCCTTCGTCCGGAAGGTGGAATCCGGCACCTCCCTCAATCTGCTGCGGCACTGGCTGCACCTCTTCAAGCGGCTGCTGCCGGCCGCCGTCGTGGTGATCCTCGGGGTCCTGGCAGGCACGTGGCTGATCCTCCCGCAAGGACGCTGGCCCGTCATCCTGGACCAGGCCTGGGCGGCACTGATGTACCGGCAGAACTGGTTACTGGCGGACACCGCCGTGGACTACTACGCCCAGGACCACGCCGCGGCGAGCCCCCTGCAGCACTTCTGGTCCCTGTCCATCCAGGGACAGGTCTTTATCTTGTGGCCTCTCGTCTTCGCCGCTTCCGCTGTTGTGTGGCGGCTCCTCCGGCACCGGTACAACGCCAGCTATCGCGCCGTGGTGGCAGCCGTGTTCGCCGGCATCCTCGTTGCCTCGCTCGCGTTCTCGATTGACCAGACGGCCACTAACCAGGCCTACGCCTACTTCGACACCCGGACACGGCTCTGGGAATTCGCACTGGGCTCGCTGCTGGCACTTAGCCTGCCGCACCTGAAACCGGGGAAATTCGTGCGTGTGGTGCTCGGCTGGGCCGGCCTGGTGGCCATGGTCTCCTGCGGTCTGTTGCTGACCGTGGACCGGGCGTTCCCCGGATTCGTGGCACTGTGGCCCACCCTGGCTGCCGCGGCGATCATCGTAGCCGGGCAGAGCGGGAGCCGGTTTGGTGTGGACCGCCTCCTGAGCTGGAAGCCGCTGGTCTCCCTGGGGGACAACTCCTACGCCCTCTATTTGTGGCACTGGCCCATTCTGGTGCTTGCGCTGGCCGCTAGTGGCGTCGAGTCACCCAACCTCATCCAAGGCGCCGCGATCATCGCCGCCTCGATGGTCCTGGCCATCCTCACCACCCGCTTTGTGGAAAGTCCGCTTCGCGAGTGGCGCTGGCCGCAGGTGCGCACGTGGCGCACCGCCGTCGTCGTGGTTGCCTGCTGTGCCCTGCTGGCCGGACCGGTGGCGGTCTGGCAGACGAGCCTCACCGCGGAGGAAGCTGCCACTGCCGCGCAGCCCCGCGAGCTGTCGCCGGGAGCGGCCCTGCTGACCCCGGGCAACGCCGGAGCGCCGGCGCCGCAGGGGAGGATCATTCCCGGGCCCACCGTGCTGGACAACGACTGGGCCGGAATCCAAGGGCCCTGTGTCGGTCCGAATGCCACCGAGGACCCTGTCCTCGAAGGGTGCCAGCAGGCCGTCCCTGAAGGCGAAGCCACCAAACGAATCGTTGTGCTGGGCGACTCCCATGCCCAGCAGTATCTGGCCGCCTTGGCTCCCATCGCGGAAGCCCGCGGCTGGGAGCTGGTCACCCTGCTGATGCCGGCATGCCGTTTCGGGGCCGAATCCGAGGCCCGGAGTGCCGAGTGCAACGCCTACAACCGGGCCAGCGCAGCGTACGTGCTGGAACACCGGCCGGATGCCGTCTTTACCGTGGCCACCCTGACCCATGAGGAAGCCCCGTTCGAGACCGAGGTGCCGGCCTACCTCGAAGGCATCCATCCCATCGCGGACGCCGGCATCGAGATCGTCGGCATCCGGGACAACCCGCGCTTCACCATCAACATGCCCGAGTGCGTCCAGCGCCACGGCGCAGACGCCCCGGCCTGCAACCCGCCGCTGAACGAATCGCTGGTGGAGCCATCACCGCTGGAAAGTTACCGTAGGAAGGTCGACGGGCTGCACCTGATGGACCTGAGCGACTTCATCTGCGCCGGCGGTATCTGCCCGGCCGTGGTGGGCAACGTCTACGTGTACAAGGACGACAACCACCTCAGCCGGACATATGTGGAAAGCATGATTCCCATGTTTGAGGAGCGGATGCTGGCGGCGACGGGCTGGAGCTGACACGTCGGCAGTAGGGCCCACGCCCGCAGGGTTCCCTGGCCGAGCTTGCGAGGTTAGGGCTCGGGCGGGGATCCGTGCCGTTGCTCACAAGGGACTCCCGGAATAGGGGGATCGGCGTCGAGGTTCTAATATTTACTCAAAGCTTTCTGCGCGGTGACCGCGCATGAGGCACCCGAATGTACTAAGGCCCTGCACGGACCAGTCCCGTAATGACGGGCTGGTCATTAGCTGCAACCCCTACCCGTGAACCCATAACCAAGGTAAGAGGCGCACTCATGACCCAGCCCGAGCACGATCCTTTCGGCTTCATCGGCCTGACCTACGACGACGTCCTGCTCCTTCCGGGCCACACGGACGTCATCCCGTCCGAGGCTGACACGTCATCGCGGATTTCCAAGCGGATCACCGTTCACACACCGCTGCTGTCCGCCGCCATGGACACGGTCACCGAATCCCGGATGGCGATTGCCATGGCACGCCAGGGCGGCCTGGGTGTCATCCACCGCAACCTGTCCATCCAGGACCAGGCCGACCAGGTGGACCGCGTGAAGCGCAGCGAGTCCGGGATGATCACCAACCCGCTGACCATTGGCCCTGAGGCAACGCTGGCGGAACTGGATGAGATCTGTTCGCAGTACCGGGTTTCCGGCCTCCCCGTTGTGGACGAGGGCATGCGGCTCCTCGGTATTGTCACCAACCGCGACACCCGCTTTGTGCCAGAAGCCGACTTCCCGCTGCGGCTGGTCAGCGACGTGATGACCAAGATGCCGCTGATCACCGGGCATGTTGGCATCAGCCGTGAGGAAGCCTCCCACAAGCTGGCCACCAACAAGATTGAAAAGCTCCCGCTTGTTGACGAGCAGGGCCGGCTCAAGGGCCTCATCACCACCAAGGACTTCACCAAAGCCGAGCAGTACCCGCTGGCCACCAAGGACGACGAGGGCCGGCTCCGCGTAGGCGCAGCCATCGGCTTCTTCGGTGACGGCTGGGAACGCGCCATGGAACTGGTCGAGGCCGGCGTGGACGCACTGTTCGTTGACACGGCCAACGGCCACTCCCAGGGTGTGCTGGACATGATCCGCCGCCTGAAGTCCGATCCCGTAGCAGCGCACGTGGACATCATCGGCGGCCAGGCTGCCACCCGCGAAGGTGCCCAGGCCCTGATCGACGCCGGTGCCGACGGCATCAAAGTGGGTGTAGGCCCCGGCTCCATCTGCACCACCCGCGTAGTGGCCGGTGTGGGCGTCCCGCAGATTACCGCTATTTACGAGTCCGCCAAGGCAGCCATCCCCGCGGGCGTACCGTTGATCGCCGACGGCGGCCTGCAGTACTCGGGCGACATCGGCAAGGCGCTGGTTGCCGGCGCCGACACCGTCATGCTCGGTTCCCTCCTCGCAGGTTGCGATGAGTCCCCGGGTGAGCTCATCTTCGTCAACGGCAAGCAATTCAAGAGCTACCGCGGCATGGGCTCGCTGGGCGCCATGCAGTCCCGCGGCAAGAACACGTCCTACTCCAAGGACCGCTACTTCCAGGCGGACGTCTCCGGTGATGACAAGCTGATCCCCGAGGGCATCGAAGGCCGCGTCGCCTACCGCGGCCCGCTCGCCTCAGTGGCGTATCAGCTGGTAGGCGGCCTCCGCCAGACCATGTTCTACACCGGCGCGCCCACCATCCCGGAGCTCAAGGCCCGCGGCAAGTTCGTCCGCATCACCCCGGCCGGCCTCAAGGAATCGCACCCGCACGACATCCAAATGACCGTGGAGGCCCCGAACTACGGTTCGCGATAATCCCCGGCGCCTCCCTGACCTTGCTTCGCCGCGGCCAGGGAACCCGGGCACCGTGGGCCCACCCGGCGCCTCCCTGACCTTGCTTCGCCGCGGCCAGGGAACCCGGGCACCGTGGGCCCACCCGGCGCCTCCCTGACCTTGCTTCGCCGCGGCCAGGGAACCCGGGCACCGTGGGCCCACCCGGCGCCTCCCTGACCTTGCTTCGCCGCGGCCAGGGAACCCGGGCACCGTGGGCCCACCCGGCGCCTCCCTGACCTTGCTTCGCCGCGGCCGGGAACCCGGGCACCGTGGGCCCACCCGGCGCCTCCCTGACCTTGCTTCGCCGCGGCCAGGGAACCCGGGCACCGTGGGCCCACCCGGCGCCTCCCTGACCTTGCTTCGCCGCGGCCAGGGAACCCGGGCACCGTGGGCCCACCGCTGGTTCAGCCTGCGTCCGGCAGTTTATGGGGGAGGCCTGCCCATCTCCAATCGGTCGCAGGCATTGTATATTCGATGGAGTAAATACTTGATCGAATATGGGGGAGCGACGTGTCGGACGGGTTCTATGGCGCAGACGTTGCCCAGCTGAGGCATCTGGCGACGGCGATGCGGTCTGCCGGAACCACGTTGCAGATGCAGCTAAGCAATTTCAGTTCAGGCATTGCGTCCACCCGGTGGCCAGGCCCGGATGCGGAATACTTCCGGCAGGACTGGAAGTCCGGCCACAGCTGTGTCCTTCGGGATGCCGTGGCCTTTCTCAACAGCGCGGCCGCAGAGCTGAGCAGGAACGCCAACGAGCAGGATGCGGCGAGTTCGGCGGTGAGAGGACCAGTGTTCCCGCCGAGCTCCGCTGGCGTGTATGTGTGGAAGCCAGACCCGCTGCACCTTCAAGGCAAATCCGCGGCGCAGATTAAAAACTGGTCGGCAGAGCTGACGGAGCGCGAGCGGCAGCACTTTATCCGTGACCACCCCGTGGAGGCAGGCAACACCAACGGCATCCCCTTCGATACCCGCGTAGAGGCGAACCGCATCAATGCGCAAAACCGGATCGATTGGCTCAACCAGAACGACCCCGAGCCGTTGTTCAACCCGCTGCTCATGGATGCGGGCTATCCGCAACGGTTCACCGCCCAACACGAAGCGTGGGAAAAGCGCCAGTCATACCTGCAAAAAGTGGTGGACGGAGACATCAAGCTGGCCGGATACGACCCGGGCAGAAACTCCATAGTGGAGATGATCGGAGACTTCGACAGCGGCACGACCACGGGCGTGACGTACGTGCCGGGTACCTTGACGAACGAGGCCTCGTTCTACGGCGGGGGACTGCAGGACGTCCCGAGATATCTCGTTGAGTCCGACGGGACTGGCGGAACGGTGGCCTTTGTCTACAAGGGGTCGGAGTTTCCTGACGGAAACTACGGTGAGGCGTTCCTGGTGGAAGCCAAGAGCGATCATTTCGTTGCCGACAAGTCTCCCGCTCTCCGGGACTTTCAGGCAGCCGTGGACTTGGAGAAGCCCGCATCCGCCCTGACCGCGGCGATGGGCCACAGCTGGGGGTTCCGGCTGATAGCGGGCTCGGAGAATGACGGGGCACGTTATGACAAGGTCATCGCCTTGTCCGGTGCTGCAATGCCACCCGGCTGGAACCCAAATCAGGGAACCGAATACTCCACCTTCACGTATCCGGACGGCCTGCTGACCGCGGAACTCAGCGGTGTCGTTGGTGAAAACTACCCGATGAAAGAACCGGCCTTTGACAAGCACGTCTACGCCCCGCCCGGGGGCTTCGAATGGTCGGACGGCTTGAGCTTCGAGAACCACAGCCTCATTGCGACCACAGGTCCGGATAACGAGAAGGCGCTGGAAGATGTTGATAAGGAAATTCGTGGTAGATAACGGCAAAGCGCGCAGGACGGCATTGAACTGGCGCACGGCTGCAACTATATTCCTGTCCCTCACGCTGGCAGCGTGCGGTCAGGCGGAGAGCGGAAAAACGATGACAACGACACTCGAATCAGCCAAATCAAAGGTCACCTCGCTGCAGCAGGAAATCACGGTGATGGTTCCCGAAGATCTGGTGATCTCCCGTTTTGCCAATGACGTGTCGAGCCTGATGCGTTGCGATGGTGAGCAAAAGAAGTGGACTGGAGCCGCCGAAATTGAGCTCGCCCCCGGCATCGACCGAGAAGTCTTCCTGGACAAGGTGCGGGACTCGATTGCGGGCCGCGACGGGTGGAAGGTCTCCGACGACACGGATCAGGACGGGGACCGGCGCGTCGACATACTTCACGACGACGGGACGCACCTGCTCGTTTCGTTCTACGATTCACCAGTGACGCTTCGGGTGGCCGGCTACAGCGCCTGTTTCGATTTCCCCGAGTACAAGTATGGGGAAAAGTACTAGCTGCAGGAGTCTGTAGCCAGGCATGGAACTAGGCTGAAGCCATGTCCCAACCACGCCATCCCGCCGAACTGAACCCAAAAAAGGACCCTCAGCGGCGGTTGGCCCTGAGGCCCTACGCCCGGGCTGTGGCGCAGGTGCTGCGGGTCAGCTTCCGGGCCTCGCCGGCCGCCGTCGTGATGAAAGTAGTCGGTTCGCTCATTTCGGCGACGCTGCCTTTGGTGACCACGTACTTCGCAGCGCTGACCACCACGGCGCTGGCGGCCGCTTACTCCGGTGATTCCGCAGCAGGCCAACAGGCCATTGTGTACGTCATCATCACGGCTGCCCTGGGGCTCTTCTGGGGCGGCTTCAGCAGCGTGGACCGTTACATCCAGCAGCTCATGAGCTTCAAGGTGGGCGCCATCGTCGGCGACCAGATGTACGAGCGTTTCCTGGCACTGGAGTTCTGGCGCTATGACGACAAACAAACCGTGGACCTCTACGACCGGGCCAAACGCTTCTCCGATTCGTATGCCCGCGTGCTGGACCGGATCGCGGCCATCTTCACACAGCTGGTTTCGGTGATCCTGGCCGTGGGAGCCCTGCTGCTGGTCAGTTGGTGGATCGCGGTGATTGTCCTCGTGGCGATAGTGCCCAGCGTTTACCTGCAGTTCAAGCTCTCGCGCGAACAGATCGCCCACTGGAACACCCAGGTGGACTCCCGCCGGCAGCGGCGGATGATCGAAACCAACCTGCTCCGCCCGCAGCACATCGCCGAGATGCGGCTCTACGGGATCGTGGGCTACCTGATGGACCTCCGCTCCCGGCTGCGCGATGCCGATGAGCGGCGCCGCCTGGACTTCCAGAAGCGCTACATTCCCAAGCAGCTCGCCGCCGATGCCCTGCAGTACGGCGCCGAGGTGATCTCCCTGATCTGGGTGGTGGGCCAGATCATCGCGCGCGCCCAGCCCGTTGGCCAGTTCCTCTATGTCCAGCAGATCGTCAGCCGCGCACTGTCCACAGCCAACAGCCTGGTGTCCTCGTTGAGTTCGATTGACGAGGATCTCGCCAACCTCAAGGACTACGAGCTGTTCATGGCAATGCCGGTGCATTCGGACCATTCGCCGCCGCTGCTGCAGGCACCCAAAACAGTGGAATTGCGGGACATCCGCTTCACCTACACGGGCAGTGACATCGAGGTGATCCGCGGCATCAGCATGACCATCCGCGAGGGCCAGCACATCGCCGTCGTGGGTGAGAACGGCGCAGGGAAGTCCACCCTGATCCGGATCCTCGCCGGACTCTACCGGCCGGATTCAGGGCAGGTAATGCTCGACGGCGTTGACCTCGCCGCCGTCGACGTTAAGTCCTGGCACCGCCACCTGGCGGTGTTGAGCCAGGAATTCCTCAAGTACGAATTCGCCACTGCCGCCGACAACATCCGCTTTGGCGACGTCGATTCGCCCCGGGACGATGACGGGATCCGCCGGGCGGCCAGCGATGCCGAAGCGTTGGAGTTCATCAACAAGCTGCCCAACGGCCTGGACAACTACGTCAGCAACTGGATGGAGGATCCGCGCGGCCGGAAGGGGAGCGGGCTTTCCGGCGGCCAGTGGCAGCGGCTCGCGATGGCCCGGAATTTCTACCGCAACGCCACCTTCATGGTGATGGACGAGCCGACGTCTGCCATTGACGCGCTGGCCGAGCACCGGATCTTCTCCCGGCTGTTCGCGGACCGCAGCAGCACCATCATTGCCATCAGCCACCGGCTTGCCACCATTGAGAAGGCCGACATTGTCTACATGCTCGAAGACGGCCGGATCGCGGAGCAGGGCACTCACACTGAACTCGTGGCACTGCGCGGCCGCTACTTCCGGATGTTCGAATCCCAGCTGACCGTGGACGAGACCGAGGGAGTCTGACTTTCGTGGGTACGCCTTGCTGCTACGGGCGCCCCAGCCATTTGGCATACATCCGGTCGCGGTGACGGTGTACGTGACGCGAATACAGCATGCCGGCCGCAATTGGAACAGGAAACACGGCCAGGAACCCCATGATGGGCAGGACATCGGGTGACATTCCTTTTGGCGCGAAGAGCATCATGGCTACGACTATGGCCAGCATCACAGCCACGATGGCGATGGCCACGCCCGGAACGATTCGGATGTACTGCTCCGCGCGGGCAACGTCTTCCGCCGGAACCGGCGCCTTACGTGTGAACCTTGGGCCCAGGCTGACCAACCAGCCGCCGGCAGACAGGGCAAGCCCCAGGCCTGCCAGTACCAGGCCATTCTCGGGGCTTTGGCCAGTAGCGGCCAGGACGGCTGCCTGTGCCGCGCCCGGGAGTGCGAAGACCATGCCCATCCACCAGAACCAGAAGACACGGGCCCGCCGATGGGCATGGCCCGAGGCATACTCCCTGGATTGCGCGGTGCCGTCCGACTTCAGGTCCATCACGATGCAGCAGCCAGCAACGATCGGACCGTCAGGCCTGGTTGTTCGCCGGACTCCAGGTCACGGACACCGAGCTGTCCGCCGGCATCCAGCGGCGCCGAAGCAACCTGCAGGGTACCGGCTTCCAAAACCTTGATGTTGGCCACGACAGGCTTCGCTACGTCCATGTGGTAACGCCGGGAACTGACTATGCCGCCACCGGCAGTGGTCAAATCGGCCACGGCTTCGTCCACGGTCATCTGCACAAAATCGAGCAAGTCCACGTCGTCCCGCAGCGGAAGACAAACGTACTCGCTCAAGGGACGCAGGAAAATGGCTGCACGGCCTGCGGGGGAGTCCACCAGATAACTTGGTGAGACTGCTCCGGACCCGATCCGTGTGATGTCGTACCACTGGGAACACGTACTGAAAATCCTGGCGAGAATCCTTGCCTCGGCCAGAAGGGTGACTTCTTCGCCGCTGACCTCGACTGTGCCGCGGATATTCAAGGTACCCACACCCGCGCGCACCAGATCGTGATCGTCCGCGAGGTCGGCTAAACCCAGTACTCTGCGCGTCAGGGCGGTTCCGGCGCCGGGCTCGAAAGCGAGCAGGGCCAGAATCTCGTGGCTGGTCATGCGGTATGCGGCGGCAGGCATGGCGGTATCGGCACGCTTGGCCTCCGCGCCGGTGGGGTCAGTCATCATTTCCTCACGTTGTTGGTTGCGGCTCATGGTTTCAAAGGGAGTCTCAGCCGAATCCGAGCCTACCGCCCAGCCAGCCGGCGGCGTCCTGGACGCCGCCTACCACGCCAGCGCCGAAGTCCCAGATTCTCTTGGTGACAGGAACGTCACCCGACATCATTCCCAGCAATCCCCAACCCAGGGCAAGTCCGCCCAGGACCACGCCGGCAGGTGCTCCAACGATCGTTCCGGTGGCAACCAGTGCGGCTATCGACAGTCCGCCACCGATGACGCCGTCGGCAATCCTGAACGGGTCCTTATTCTCAATCCCGGAGAGGACATCGAGGACGCCAATCGCGCCGCCCAGTACGCCGAGTACCTTCCCGGCGCCCTTCATGAAGTCAAAGAACTTGCCGACACCCGCCTGGACCTGGGCGAGCTCGAGGTTCCAGTTGAATTTGTCCGCCGCGAACATCAGGGCTGTGGCGATCCCTGAGGCGGCACTGCCATCGCCGACGCCGATCTTCTCGAGGAGCCACTCAATTCCCGATGGCGCGTGCTGATAGTCCGGGTCCGTAAAGGAATCACCCCAGTTCCGCTGCGGATCGGAGCCGCCGGTGGAGCCCGGCGTGACTGGCGTGGATCCGGCGCCGGCGCCTGCGTTTGAGTTGCTGGCCTGGTCCTGTTCGTCAGCGTGGACCAGCAGCGACCTGGACTGTTCCTGCAGGGATTCTGAGGTCTTGTTGAGCATCGGACGCAGCGAGGACGTCCACTCACTGCGGAACCTTGCCCCGTCCTCGCCCTTCCAGACGGTGGACTGCACCAGGGAATTCACACTGGACTCGACGTTCTTTAGACGTGTGCCTGAATGTCCCAGAGATTTCGACAGCGCTCTGAGCTGCTCGATGTCAGCACCGAAGATGCCTGGCGCCATGTTGTCCCCCAAGTTTGATTGTCACCGGCAGTCCGTGCCGGTCCGCTGTTGTCTTCAAACTATTTCAATGCGGCGCCCACCGCGATGGGGACTTGTCCCCTCGTCGGCACCGGGCTCGGCCGTCCACGGTCCGGGCCTCGGCTGGGATAACCTAGAGCAGTGACTTACGAGATCGAGATCGGCCGTGGCAAGCGTGGGCGTCGTGCCTACTCCCTGGATGACATTGCGATTATCCCCAACCGTCGTACCCGCGACCCCAAGGACGTTTCCGTTTCCTGGCAGATCGATGCCTACAAGTTCGACATGCCCGTGATAGCCGCCCCGATGGATTCGGCCATGTCCCCGGAGACGGCCATCTCCTTGGGCCGCCTGGGCGGGCTCGGCGTGCTGGACCTCGAGGGCCTCTGGACCCGCTACGAGGACCCGCAGCCCATCCTTGACGAGATCGGTGCCCTCCAGGATGAGGTCAACAGCCCCGCGGTGACCGGCCGTATGCAGGAGCTGTACCGCGCTCCCATCCAGCCGGAGCTGATCACGTCCCGCCTCGCGGAGATCCGCGCCGCCGGCGTGACGGTGGCCGGCTCACTGACCCCGCAGCGCACCCAGGAACACTACAAAACCGTGGTGGCTGCCGGCGTCGACATCTTTGTGATCCGCGGGACCACCGTGTCAGCCGAGCACGTCTCGAAAGACCACGAACCCCTGAACCTCAAGCAGTTCATCTACGAACTGGACGTCCCCGTGATTGTGGGCGGGGCGGCCGGCTACACGCCCGCCCTGCACCTGATGCGCACCGGCGCCGCCGGCGTCCTGGTCGGCTTCGGCGGAGGAGCCACCGCCACCACGCGGCGCGCCCTGGGGATCCACTCGCCCATGGCCTCCGCCATTTCCGACGTCGCGGCCGCCCGCCGTGACTACATGGATGAATCCGGCGGACGGTACGTCCATGTAATTGCCGACGGCGGCATGGGCACCTCCGGTGACATCGTCAAGGCAATTGCCATGGGCGCCGACGCCGTGATGCTGGGCAGCGCTCTCGCCCGGGCCGAAGAGGCACCCGGCAAGGGCTGGCACTGGGGCCAGGAGGCCCACCACCTGGAGCTTCCCCGCGGTGACCGCGCCAACGTCGGCACCGTCGGACCGCTCGAAGAGGTGCTGTTCGGGCCCGGCCACCACACCAACGGCACGTCCAACCTGATCGGCGCACTCCGCCGTTCGATGGCGACCACCGGCTATTCGGACCTGAAGGAATTCCAGCGCGTCGACGTCGTAGTTTCTCCGTACACGGGTAACTAGGCTCGCACTGACAAGCGGCCGACGCCGCTGTGGCGTCCGCTGGAGCGCCTCCCTCGCTGAACCCGCACTGCCCAACCGTGCGGCAAAGAAGTAGTGTGGATCTACCACCGGCAGCAGCGGCAAGGGAGGCGTTCCGTGAACACTGTTCCAAACGAAGGCGGGGTCCTTGGTCCCGCGGCCAGGGAAGCATCGATCGCCAGGCTCAGGGCCACCTCGGAACCCGGCAATGAACTGGACATCCTGATTGTCGGCGGCGGCATCGTGGGCACCGGTGCGGCGCTGGACGCCGTGACCCGAGGCCTCAGTGTGGGGATCGTGGAGGCCAGCGACTGGGCGGCTGGCACGTCGTCCCGGTCATCCAAGCTGATCCACGGCGGTTTGCGCTACCTGGAGATGCTGGATTTCGGGCTGGTTAAGGAAGCGCTGCACGAGCGTGGCCTGATTCTTTCGGTCCTGGCCCCGCACTTGGCCCGGCCCGTGCCGTTCCTGTATCCGCTGACCAAACCGTTCCTGGAGCGGCCTTATGTGGGCGCCGGGATCGCCCTCTATGACGCCATGTCCATTACCGGCGGGCACAGCCGCGGCGTGCCGTTCCACAAACACCTCAGCAGGCGGGGCACGCTCAGGGCCGCCCCCAGCCTGAAAAAAGACGCCTTTGTGGGCTCCATCCGCTATTACGACGGCCAGGTGGATGACGCCAAGTACGTGGCAAACCTCGTCCGGACGGCAGCACACTACGGCGCCCATGCGGTGAACCAGATGGCGGTGGTGGACTTCCTGCGGGAAGGTGAACGCGTGGTGGGGGCCAAAGTGGTCAACCACGAAGACAATACGCACTTCAACATCAAAGCCAAGCAGGTCATCAACGCCACCGGTGTGTGGACCGACGAAACCCAGGCCATGGTCACTGACCGCGGGCAGCTGAAGGTCCGGGCGTCCAAGGGCATCCACCTCGTAGTGCCCCGCGACCGGTTCCAGTCCACGGTGGGTTTGATCCTGCGCACCGAAAAATCCGTGCTGTTCGTCATTCCGTGGGGCAGGCACTGGATCATCGGCACCACGGACACTGACTGGAACCTCGACAAAGCCCACCCGGCGGCCTCCAGCAAGGACATCGACTACATCCTCGAGCACGTCAACCGGGTCCTGAAACGCCCGCTGACCAGGGAAGATGTTGAAGGCGTCTACGCCGGACTGCGCCCCCTCCTGGCAGGGGAGAACGATTCGACGGCGAAACTTTCCCGTGAACACATCGTGGCCCACCCCGTACCGGGCCTGGTGGTGGTGGCCGGCGGCAAATGGACCACCTACCGGGTCATGGCCAAGGACGCCGTGGACGAGGCCACCCGCACCATGGATGAGCGGGTCCCGGCGAGCTGCACCGAAACCATTCCGTTGCTGGGCGCCAGTGGCTTCAAGGCTGCCTGGAACCGACGGAGCCGGACCGCTGAAGAATCGGGCGTGCATGTGGCCCGGGTGGAGCACCTGCTCAACCGTTACGGGTCCATGACTCCGGAGGTGCTGGACATCATCGCCCGGAATCCTGAGTTGGCGGAGCCGTTGCCCGGTGCTGACGACTACCTGCAGGCGGAAGCCGTCTACGCCGCAACCCACGAGGGCGCCCGGCATGTCCATGATGTCCTGACCCGGCGGACGCGCATCTCCATCGAGGCCTGGGACCGTGGCGTGTCGGCGGTGCCGGTTGTCGCTAAACTTATGGGCGAAGTCCTTGGCTGGAGCGATGTACAGCGCGAAAGCGAAATAAAGCACTACATAGCACGCGTTGAAGCTGAACGGCTGAGCCAGCAGCAGCCGGACGACGAATCCGCCGACGCCGCACGGCTGGGTGTGGAGGACATCGTCCCTTTGCGCTGACGCGGCACCGCACACCAGCAATTCTCCTGACTGAAGGGACACGCCTTGGCGGAACCACTTGACCGGTACGATGCCGATCTCACCACCTCCGAATTGGTGATTTTGGAGTTGGAGGCAACGGACAAGTCGGACGCCGCGGCGCAACTGGCAGAACGCCTCTTCGCCGCCGGGCGGGTCACGGACCTGCCGCGGTTCCTGGAGCACGTCAACGCCCGCGAACACCAGCTCGCCACCGGCCTGCCGGGCGGGATCGGCCTCCCGCACGCCCGCAGCGAATTCGTCTCGCGGACGTCCATCGCCGTGGGAATCACCAAGTACGGTCACTCCCTGGACTTCGGTGCCGCCGACGGTCCGGCCACCGTCGTTCTGCTGATCGCCACCCCTGCAAGCTCGTTTTCCGATCATCTCGAAGTCCTGGCCACGCTGGCCCGCTCTCTGTCCAAGGATTCCTTCCGGGAGTCGCTGCGGCGGGCGTACGATGCCGAAGTCATCGCCGAGCTCATCAACTCCAGCCTGGTGTTCTACGACCACTAGGGATTGGGCCCTTGGTCGTTTAGTTGTTCTACAGTGGAACGAAGTACGGTTAACACGTGTGGAAAACAGCCCTTAAGCCCCGATGGATCGCAGGCCTGATCTTCGCGATCGCCGTCTCCGGGGTGTTTGTCCTGCTCAGCCAGTGGCAGTTCGGGCGCTCCACGCAGCCCGAAGTTGCGGTGAATCCCGCCACCGAGGACGTCAGGGTGCTGACGGAGACGCTTGAGCCCGGAGCCTTCTTCCCAGGTTCAGTGTCAGACCAGATGGTCTCCGCCGACGGAACCTACGACCCCGCCAAACAGGTCCTCGTGCCAGGGCGCCTGAAGAATGGCGAAAACGGCTATTGGGTGGTTTCCGCCTTCGCCGTGACCGGAGGGCCTGCGGTCACCGGCGTCGCTGCTTCCCCCCAGACCTGGATTCCAGTAGCCCGTGGCTGGGTGGCAGATCCCGACGACGCCGGCGCGCCGCCGTCGGGCGTTGTGAACCTGACCGGACGGCTGCTGCCGTCTGAATCGCCGCTGCCGTCCACCGCACCGGACGCGGGACGCGCCTCCGCCGTGTCGGTTGCCGAACTCATCAACTACTGGGACATCAGCATGTACCCGGGATTTGTGGCCGCAACCTCCGAACTGGCGGCCGGGTCCGACGTGTCCGCGGCAACCATTGACGGAGCCCTGAAACCCCTGGAAATCGGTCCCCAGCCGCCCGCGCAGCAGGTCAACTGGCTCAATCTCTTCTACTCGCTCGAATGGGTGGTGTTCGCTGGCTTCGCCCTGTTTATCTGGTGGCGGCTGGTGAAAGACGACTACCGGCGGGACCTCGAAGAGGAATTCGACGACCATCTCCACCAGGATGCTCAGCCCACGCCACCCACCCAAGCAACTTCTGAACAGCTTCAACAAAAGGTAAAGCCATGATCGAACCGAAACCGGCCGTCCAGCAGGGTCCTGCGCAGGGCAAGAGCAAGAAGCGCCGCTTCGGCGGTACGGAGCGGCAGATCCGTTCCGCCCTGAAGTTCTACAAGGTGCTGGCATACCTGACGGGCGCCATGCTGCTGCTGCTCTGCGCCGAACTCATCGCCCGTTACGCCTTTGGCCACTACCTGTTTGCCGGCGGCACCAGCGCCGTCACGGGCCAGCCGTTCGGCCTGGGTTTCGCCGACGCTGAGCCCAACGGCGTGGTGGGCGGCGCGAACATCTCCGTCGCCGTGCTGATCGTCCACGGCTGGATGTATGTGGTGTACCTGATCTCCAATTTCCGCCTGTGGACGCTGATGCGGTGGCCGTTCATGAAGCTCATCCTTCTGGCACTGGGCGGCGTAGTGCCTTTCCTGTCCTTCGTGGTGGAGAAGAAGTTCCACGCCGAGGTGGAAGCCGAACTGGCCGCGAACCCGCAGGCCGCACAGCGGTACTGAGGAAGCCAAAGCGGGAGCGGCACCGGGACGGGGAGAGTCTGCTCCGTCACAGCGGGGCACGCCAAGGTGCGGCAGGGCGACGCCGCAAAGTAGGCTAGTACGGTGACTACTCCCACTGCATCCCAGACTTCCCAGAAGCCGGTGCTGGTTGTTGACTACGGTGCCCAGTACGCGCAGCTGATTGCCCGCCGCGTCCGGGAAGCGAATGTGTATTCGGAAGTGGTTCCGCATACCATCACCACCGAGCAGCTCCTGGCCAAGGACCCCGCCGCCATCATCCTTTCCGGTGGCCCCTCCAGCGTTTACGCGGACGGGGCACCCTCCGTCGGGGCCGACCTCTTTGAGGCCGGAATCCCGGTCTTCGGCATTTGCTACGGCTTCCAGGCCATGGCCAACGCCCTGGGCGGGAAGGTCGACAAGACCGGCCTGCGCGAGTACGGCTCCACCCGGACCACCATCCTCGGCGAGGGCCGCTCCGTCCTCGAAGGGATGGCGCAGCACCAGAACACCTGGATGAGCCACGGCGACTCCGTGCACGAGGCCCCCGACGGCTTCGAAGTGCTGGCGACGACGGCCGGCGCTGAAGTGGCTGCCTTCGCCAACGAAGAGAAGGCCCTCTACGGCGTGCAGTGGCACCCCGAGGTCAAGCACTCGGCCTATGGCCAGCAGGTGCTGGAAAATTTCCTGTTCAAGGGCGCAAAGCTGGAGCCCAACTGGACTACGGGGAACATCCTCGAGGAGCAGGTGGACCGGATCCGTCAGCAGATCGGCGACGCCCGGGTTATCTGCGGGCTCTCCGGCGGCGTTGACTCTGCCGTTGCAGCGGCGCTCGTCCAGCGGGCGGTCGGCGACCAGCTGACCTGTGTGTTCGTTGACCACGGCCTGCTGCGTGAAGGCGAAGCCGAGCAGGTGGAACGCGACTTCGTTGCTGCCACCGGTGTCAAGCTGTATGTAGCCAACGAGCAGGAGCGCTTCCTGTCGGCCCTGGCCGGCGTCAGCGATCCGGAAACCAAGCGCAAGATCATCGGCCGCGAGTTCATCCGCGCGTTCGAAGAGGCTGAGCTGGCCATCATCGCCGAGGCCGCGGCCCACGGCGAGAAGATCAAGTTCCTGGTCCAGGGCACGCTGTACCCGGACGTCGTCGAATCCGGCGGCGGCGAAGGTGCTGCGAACATCAAGAGCCACCACAATGTCGGGGGCCTTCCCGAGGACCTGCAGTTCGAATTGGTGGAACCGCTCCGGGCACTGTTCAAGGACGAGGTCCGCGCCGTGGGCGCCCAGCTGGGCCTGCCGCAGGAAATCGTCGGACGCCAGCCGTTCCCCGGCCCCGGATTGGGAATCCGCATCGTCGGCGACATCACCCAGGAGCGCCTGGACCTGCTCCGCAAGGCGGACGCAATTGCGCGTGCAGAGCTGACCGCAGCCGGGCTGGACAACGAGGTGTGGCAGATGCCTGTGGTCCTCCTGGCTGACGTACGGAGTGTGGGCGTCATGGGTGACGGCCGCACCTACGGCCACCCGATCGTGCTCCGTCCGGTTTCGTCCGAGGATGCCATGACGGCGGACTGGTCCCGCCTGCCGTACGATCTCCTGGCCCGGATTTCGAACCGGATCACCAACGAGGTGGAAGGCGTCAACCGCGTGGTGCTGGACGTGACCAGCAAGCCGCCGGGAACCATCGAGTGGGAATAGCAGTGTGAGTGGCCGGTCTCCGTAAGCGGAGGCCGGCCATTGCTATCATCTCTTGAAATCCACCGCAATTTGGCCTGATCCAGTGTTGCGGTCTCTCATCCCGGCTTCTTTGCGGCTACGCTCGAAAGTATGCCGGTATGGTCTAGGGCGTCACGTGTAAACGCAGAAAAGAAGGCAGTAGTGTCAGTTGGTCAAGGCCACTCGGAGGGTTCTGGGGAGCTCGGAAAATGGCTGTCCGGGCTTAAACCCGTCACCGGGGCAGACACCATGCTGCGTTTCACCAAGACCCCCGAAGGTTCCATTGACCTGACCCATGCCCACCCGTCCGGTCTGGCCCAGCTCATGGCCGGCCGCCGCACTCGGTTGTCCACACTAATCCGTGACCACCAGCAGTACGTCGTCGCGGCCCGGGCATCGCGGAACATCCGCTCGAAAATCTTCGAACTCGGAAATGACCGTGGCATTGATGCCGGTTACCTTTCCGCGGGCACGGTCGTGTGGACGTCTGCGGTTGGCGGCAAACCCCAGCGGGTTTCCGCGCCGGTGATGCTCACCGCAATTTCGCTCACGGTCCGCCCGGGTGAGGACGACTACGAACTGCAGCTCACCGAGCAGGCCAATATCAACCCGGCCCTGGTCCGGCACCTGAAGACCATCCATGGCATTGTTTTTGACGTTAACGCCGTGACACGCCTCGCGTACAGCACCGCACGCTTCGATCCCCAGCCTGTCCTGGACAAGCTCGCAACTCTCATCCGGCCCATCCACGGCGCCGAGGCCCAGCACAATCTGCTGGTGTCCACTTTCGCGGACCTCTCCGGCAACCTGGACGATCCCTGGATCAATGAGGGCAACCCGCTGGTCGCCGCCCTGGCCAAGGCAGCCAGCGGTGAGGTCACTGACGTACCCGCGCCGGACCCCTTCCGCTTCCCGAGTGTGGACGCGCGCCACCCGGACGATGAACTACTGCTCCTCGACGCCGATCCGGACCAGCAGTACGTCATTGATGCCGCCCGCGCAGGAGACTCCCTGGTGGTCAGCAGCCCGCCGGGCACGGGCCAGACCCAGACGGCCATCAACACCATCGGTGCCTTGGTGGACGCGGGGCGGTCAGTCCTGGTGGTCGGTGACCGCCGGGCCAGCCTGAACGAAGTATCGGCACAACTGGAATCGCTTGGACTTGAATCCATCCTGTTCCAGCTCTCCGGCACAGCCACACCGCAGCAGCTCAAGGCCCAGCTGGTGCGGGCCATCGTGCGGAATGAAAAATCACTCGAACCGCAGCTGGGGAACCTCCACCGGACCCTCACCGAGCACCGGCACGCGCTGATGGACCACGTGGCGTCCCTGCATAACGTGCGCCAGCGCTGGGGCTGCTCGCCGTATCAGGCCATGCAGTCGCTGGCCGAGCTGACCTCCATCCACCCCGCCCCCGCCACCACGGTGCGGCTCAAGCGCAGTGTGCTGGATAGCATCCGCGACCGCAACGAGCTCGCCGGCAGGCTTCGCCGCGCCGCCGAACTTGGCAGCTTCAGCCGCGCGTCCACCACCAGCCCGTGGCACGGCGCCCGGCTGCTCACCCGTAAGGAGACCGAGGAAGCCCAGGAGCTCGCCCGGTCAGTGGCCAAGAACCTGCCGGTCCTCCGCGACCGGATGAACAGCGTCGCCGAACATGCCGAGATACGGCTTGGCACATCCTTCTCGGAGTGGGGGGAGCAGCTCGAACTCCTCATGGCTGTCCGCGAAAGCCTCGATAAGTTCACACCGGACATCTTCGACAGGCCGGTCAACGATCTCATCTCCGCTACGGCGTCCTCCGCCTGGCGCCGGGAGCGGAACGTCGACATGGCCTCCATGCAGCGTTCCCGCCTGCGCCGCGTCGCGAAAGAGTACGTCCGCCCGGGCGTCCACATCACCGATCTCCACAGCTCACTGGTGCTGGTGCAGGACCAGCGTGCCCTCTGGTCCGGGTACGCGACCTCGCAGCGCCACCCGGCCGTCCCCTCGGGCCTAGCCGAAATGAACGTGATGTACCGGTCGCTGGACCGGGAGCTGGCCCAGCTGGGGGAGGCACTCCGGCACACACAGGCCGGCGGCTCCCTGGCAACGGCCCGCTATGTGGAACTCATGGAGCGGCTGGAGCGGCTAGTGGCCGACACCCACACGCTGAAAACGCTGCCCGAGCGCACGCTGCTCGTGGAAAATATGCGCGAGCACGGACTGGGGGAGCTCCTCGCCGATCTTGCGGAACGGGAGGTTCCCGCAGGGTCCGTCGCAGCCGAGCTTGAGCTGGCCTGGTGGCAGTCCGCGCTGGAAGCGATGATCAGCGGCGACGATTACCTGGCCATGTCCGACGGCGAAGCACTCCGGCAGCTTGAGGCGGAATTCCGGCTCGCGGACAACGCCCATATTGCCAGCGGCGCGGCGCGCCTGCGCTGGGACCTGTCCGAACGATGGCGGGCCGCGCTTGCGGAACACCCGCGCCAGGCCCAGCTTCTCAGGAGCCTGCTCAAGGATGGCCGGGTTACCCTCGCCGCGCTGACGGCCCAGGCCGCCGAGCTGGTCCCCATGCTGGTGCCGGTCTGGTCGGTCAGCCCGTACCTCATGACCGGGCTCCTGCCCGCCGAACAGCGCTTCGACGCCGTGGTCATCCTGGACGCCGAAGCGACGTCCCTGCAGGCCGTCCTGCCCGCCATCGCCCGCGCCAGTCAGGTCATAGCTTTCGGTGATGCCCAGATTGCCAGCCCCCGGACTTTCACCGTGGGTGTCGAGCGGCTGGCCGCCGGTGAAGCGGCCCACCAGCGCGTCGAAAGCGCGTACTCGGCACTGTCTGCCGTCCTGCCTGTCTGGCGGTTGAAATTTGTCTACCGCGCGGTTGACGAGGACCTGGTCCTGCAGCTGAGCAAGAACTCCTACGACGGCGCCCTCCACAGGCTCCCGGAGGGGCAGTCTGCCACAGGGCTGGACAGAGCGCTCCTGGTTGAGTACCTGCCCGACGGCACGGGGCTGCCCAGCGCCGACCACGAAGGCGTCGAATCCGTGGTGGCCGAGGTTAACCGGGTGGTGCAGCTGGTCTTCGAGCACGCCCGGACGCGGCCACGCACGTCGCTGGCGGTGGTCACCGCCAGCCTGCGCCATGCTGCCCGGATCGGTGAGTCCATTCGTCTTCAGCTGCCGAACCACCCGGGGCTGGCAAGCTTCTTCAGCGCAGGATCCGAGTCGTTCCGGGTGGTTGACCTTGAGCGGGCGCAGGGCCTGGTCCGTGACCACGTGATCTTCTCGCCCGGTTTCGGCCGCACTCCCCATGGCCGGGCGCTGCATAACTTCGGACCCCTGTCCGCTGAGGGCGGGCGGGAAAAATTCGCTTTGGCGATGACACGTGCCCGGCGTTCGCTCCACGTCCTGACTTGTTTCCAGCCCGAAGACCTCGATCACACGCGGCTGTCCTACGGGGCGGTGGACTTCTACGAGCTTCTGAACCGTGAGATTGCGGGAAAGACCGATCTCGGCACTCCGGCGTCCCGTGCCGCTGCCAGTGAGCAGGCGCTTGGAGCCGATCCCCTCGTGGCCGATCTTGGCGACCGGCTGCGTGCCCGTGGCGCCCGCGTCTGGCACCAGTACGATGGCGTGATTGACGTGGTGGCGGCGGCAGACCCGCTCAGCACCATGGGTCAGGACGACGCCGAGATTCCGCGGCCGGTGGCCATCGAATCGGATGGCACGGAGCAATACCGCACCATGAGCGTCCGGGAACGGAGCCGGCTCCGCCCACAGTTGCTCGAACGGATGGGCTGGCGGTACATGCCGCTGTGGACCATCGAGGTCTTCACGGACCCGTCCGCCTGTGCGGACCGGATCGCCGGCTATCTGGGCCTTGAGAATGTTCTGCCGCCCGGAAGAGGAACAGCCTCGGGCGGATTCTTCGACGAGGACATGGACTCCCTCGTGCTGGGGAGCGTACAAAGTGACAGGAACGAAGACCAGGCAGGACGCCTGGCCAGTGAGGAGGCGGTGGTTGTGACCCCACAGAATGCCGATCAGGAAGATACGCACGGTAACGACCAGGCGGACAACCCAGTCACCGGGAACGCCGCTGTGCCCGACCGCCAGCTGCCAGGGACAGCGGGCATCCTGCCCAACAAGGCTGCGGAGGATGACCCGAAGCGCTGGGGCGATGGCCCCGACAACGACCACGACGCATGGCTGAAGGAAAACAAGCCGCCGCACTGGGGCTGACCTTCAGGCTGCCACGGCGTCACCCGGCCCCGCCCTCGGGTCCCACCAGGACAAAAAACAGCTTGCCCTGCGTGGAGGCCCCCGCCAGCCGGGCAGCCTGCTCCGGGGCTGCTGCCACGACGATCAGCCCGTCGGTCTCGCCGGTGCCCAACCACTGACCCGTCTTGCCGCCCTGTCCTGACGTCCAGAGGACGGGAACGGATGAAGCCAGCACTTCTGAGGGCGATTGCTGGTCGTAGCCGTTCGCCCCGGTCAGCACCACGTTAACGAGTTGCCCGGGCGATACCAGCTGGATGGAGGAAGGATCGGCCATTCTCAAGGGCACGGCTGCGGAGCCTGGAGGCGTTCCGGTCAGGAGGCCGGGTCCCAGCAGCAGGGAGTCCGTCACCAGTTGGCCCTTCCGCAAAGGGGCTGCCAGTTGTTTTCCCGCGGCTTCACTGGTGCCGGACATGGACCCGGCGGTCAGCATCCCTGGCGGGATCTGCATTGCAGTCAGGTCCGTGGCTGACAAGGGCGTACCTGCGGGGAGATCCCGCGCCGCCGCCAAGACCGAGACCGTATCGGCGGGCGGGGGAGTGAGCTGATGGACCGTGATTCCGGCAGCAAGGCTGAGTAGGAGGGCTATCGCAAGACGCCGGTTCCGGCCCAGCCAGGACAACAGCCTGTGGCCGCGCGCGCCTCGGGTGCGTGCTGAAGGGAGCGGGCGGCGGACCTGGCGTCCCGGCGGGGCGGATCCGCGGCTGGAACGAAAGAGGGTAACGGGCATGGGAACCACGCTACGTAGCGGCAACCGAACCCGACAGCAACAGAGGTGCCTATGTGGACAACCGTGCTGCCGGCGTCGTACGTCTTTTTAGACCCGAGGTCAGCTGGCGGCAGCGGCCGTGGCAGGTGCCGGCGCCGGTGCGGCTGCGGGGGCGGAGGGGGCAGCCGAAACGGTGCTTCCCTTGGCATCCCGGGAGTCGGTCCGGTAGAAACCGGAGCCCTTGAAGACCACACCCACGCTGTTGAACTTCTTGCGCAAGGCGCCCTGGCACTCCGGACATGAAGTCAGGGTGCTGTCGGTAAACGACTGGAAAACGTCGAAGGCGTGGCCGCAATCCTTGCAGGCGTAGGCATAAGTGGGCACTGGTGATCCTCCTCTGGGGCAAACGAGAGGTCCTGTGCTGCGCTGAACGGAAACCGTCCATTAGCAGTCGCAGGGCCTGAGTGCCAATTCTATCACCCCCGGAAAGTAGCCCTCAGTCAGGTTTGATCCGGCAGCCGGATCAAACCTGAGGGAGTCAGGGCAGCCGGGACCCTCCGGTCAAAGTCTTCGGCGGGAATGCTCCCGGCCGGGAGCAATTCGGACTCGAAGACGATGGCCGCAAACGGGATCTCAAGTCCGTCCCCGGCCAGGGAGCCCAGCAGGACGTCGTAGTAGCCGCCGCCCTGGCCGATGCGGTTGCCGTCCCTGTCCACGGCCGTGGCGGGGATGAAGAGTGCGGCAACGGACGCCATGATGCCGCGGTCCAGGCGCGGTCCGGCCGGTTCCAGCACCGGTGCATAGCGGCTGCGGACAAACTCGACGCCGGGGGTCCACTGCGTCCAGCTCAGCCGGCGGCCGGGCTCACAGACAGGGAGCAGGACGGTGTGGCCATTCCGGTGGAGCTCGCTGATCAGAGGCAGCGTGGGCGGCTCGGGGACTACTCCCAGGTAGGCGCAAATGGTCGACGGCGTCCCACCGGTCAGCTGTTCGGCCCATGCGGCGCCGTGGACGGCAAGGGAGGCGCCGGCCGCGTCGCGTTGGCTGGCGTCCGTCGCGGCGCGGCGCGCACGATGGCGTGCGCGGATGTCCGCCTTGGCGTGGCTGCTGCCTTCGGACATGCTGCTCCTTCTTTGCCGTTCGGTGTGGCCGTTGCGGCGTCTGCGGCGCGCTGGCCCGGGAGCCCACCAATAATTACTGAATGATCAGTCCCTCCGTTAGATTAGTCCAGTGACTACGACTCAGCAGACAGTACGCAAGGCCGTTATTCCCGCTGCCGGACTCGGTACCAGGTTCCTGCCGGCCACAAAAGCCATGCCCAAGGAAATGCTCCCGGTGGTGGACAAGCCGGCCATCCAGTACGTGGTTGAAGAGGCTGTCAATGTCGGACTTAACGACATCCTGATGATCACGGGACGCAATAAGCGTGCCCTGGAGGACCACTTTGACAGGGTTCCGTCGTTGGAGGACACCTTGGAAGCCAAGGGCGACCTGGCCAAACTTGAGTCCATCCAGGCAGCCAGCAACCTCGGTGACATCCACTACGTCCGCCAGGGTGACCCCAACGGCCTGGGTCACGCAGTCCTGCGTGCAAAGCAGCATGTCGGCAACGAACCGTTTGCCGTCCTCCTGGGCGATGACCTGATCGATGCGCGGGACGAACTCCTTAGCACCATGATCGAAGTCCAGGCCAAGACCGGCGGATCCGTGGTGGCCCTCATCGAGGTGGAACCCTCCCAGATCAGTGCCTACGGCTGTGCCGATGTGCAGGCCATCGACGGTGAAGATTACGTCAGGATCAACAAGCTCGTCGAAAAGCCCGACGTCGACGATGCGCCCTCAAACCTGGCCGTCATCGGCCGGTACGTCCTCCACCCGGCAGTTTTTGATGTGCTGGAGCACACCGGCCCGGGCCGGGGCGGGGAGATCCAGTTGACCGACGCCCTGCAGGAACTGGCAGCCGGCGAAGGCGAAGGGTACGGAGTTTACGGCGTGGTCTTCCGCGGCCGCCGTTACGACACCGGCGATAAGCTCAGCTACCTCAAGGCCTGCGTCCAGCTCGCCATTGACAGCGACGACCTCGGCCCTGGCCTGAGGGAGTGGCTGCCCGTGTTCACAGCCGGTCTCGCTAAATAGCTGCCGTGCGCCCCGGACCCATCTGGCCCGTGACACTCGAATGCGGCGACCTGATCCTGCGCCCCATCCGGTACCGGGACAAGAAGGAATGGACCCAGGTCCGGGGGCGCAACAGCGAGTGGCTGGCGCCATGGGAAGCCTCCAACCCCGCACCTGGCGGTGCGCTGCCTGACTACCGGCAGATGGTGCGGTCCTTGAAAATCCAAGCCGCCCAGGGGACGGCCTTGCCGTTCCTGATCACTGAGCGCACGCCCAGATTGGCCGCCCCTGTCATCGTTGGCCAGCTCACTGTGTCATCGATTGTGTGGGGTTCGGCCATGATGGCCACGCTGGGGTACTGGGTTGACCAGGCGCGCGCCGGTCATGGCATCGCCCCCACGGCCGTGGCTATGGCAACGGACCACTGCTTCCAGGCCCTCGGCCTGCACCGGATGGAGATCAACATCCGGCCCGAGAACGGCCCCAGCCTGCGCGTGGTAGAGAAACTGGGCTTCCGCGACGAAGGCTACCGTCCGCGGTTCCTTCACATCAACGGCGAGTGGGCGGACCACCGGTCCTTCGCGCTGACCGCGGACGAGGTCCCGGAGGGGCTGCTCGCAGGGTGGCTCACGTCCCGGTCCTGACCCGCCGGACCTGACCCGGCCATGGGCACTTCCGCCGTAGGCACTTCCAAGGTCATAAATCCAATCAATTGCCACGTTGCCGGCGACACACCGTGGCTAATGCGGGGGCGGCTGCCGTAATACTCATACGGTTTTGATTGTGGACTTCCCCCTAAGCAGCTCAGTGATCCTTGTGGTTGCCGTTGTGCTCTGGATCGTCTGGGTTGCGCCCTACGTTCTGCGGAACCGCCGGCACCAGGCCCAGGCCGTTGGCGACTTCCTTGCGGAAGTACCAGCCATTGAATCGTCGGAACCGAGAGCCGGGACGGTACTGAACATCACCGCCCAGCAGGAGAAAACCATGGAGATCAGGAAGAGCCCCCAGACCGCAAGGGAAACGACCGGCAGCGCCACGGCGGGCGGCGCGTTCCGGATCCGCTATGGCAGGTCAGGGATCGCCCTTGTTGGTGTCCTGGCGTTGTTGACTGCGTTTGTTTCGGGTGTTCTTCTGCCGTTCGGAATCGGGAGCGCGCTGCTGCCGGTGGCCGGACTTGCCGTCGCCGTCGCAGCTGTGGCTGTGCTACGCTTCCTGGCCGTGCGGGACCGCAAAGCTAAAGTGAACGCCGCGTTCCGCTCCGCGATGAGTGCGCCGGTGCGGCGTCACGGACCTGTCGCCACGGACACCGCAGCTCGTCCCGCCGCCCGGCCGGAAAGCCGGCTCTTTGACGCCGAGGCCCACCAGCCCAAGCCAAAGCCTAAGCCCCTGACAGCGATGGAGCTCCGCGAAGCCGCACTGGCCGTCGCTGTTGCCGCCGGAGATGCCAGCGCCGCCGCGTCGCTGAAGCCGGCTGACACAACCTGGGAACCGGTGGACGTGCCGAAGCCGGTGTACGTTGAGGCCGCGAAGGCTGAGCGCCCGGCCCCCCAGCCGCTTGATCTCCCCGAGGCGCCCAAAGCCGTCGGTAAGCCGTCCCTGAAGCAGGGCGTTCCCGCGGCCACGCCCGCCGCGCCTGCCGCCAAGCCCCTCACCAAGGCCCAGAGCGCCCTGAGCAACCTCGACGACGTCCTCCAGCGCCGCCGCGCCTGATGCCTCACCTGGGTCGCTAAAAGCAGACCCAGCCGGCCGTCAGCCCGGGGCGGAGTGTCAATTCGCAATACGGGACGAAAATTTGTAGCCTAAGGTCACCGGTACCGCCGTTCCTCCCGGGGACGCGGACTCTTCCGGGGCTATAGCTCAGTTGGTAGAGCGCTTCGTTCGCATCGAAGAGGTCAGGAGTTCGAATCTCCTTAGCTCCACTGATAGTAAAGCCCGTCAGGACGCCGGTTGTCCCGTCCTGACGGGCTTTTGTTTTGTCCTGAACGGCTCCGCGTGGGGCAGCCGTGGGGCAAACGCATTTCTTTCCAAACGCCTGAGTGTTGGATGCCGCCGCATTTTGCAGCACCGCGAACCGGCCCTTCTCCGAGACGTGCGCCGCTCAGTCGCGTTCAGCGGATGCCCGGAGCGCCGCATAAACCGGTCGCAAAACTTCGGCAAGCGGACGCGAGCGGACCGTGACATCCACTGGAGGAAGCTGATCCACCAGCAGTCCCACGGCCGCAGGGCTGCGTCGCGCAGGAATCGGCGCAGGCGAGACGAAGAAGGTGTCCAGCACTTCCGTGAGTGGGGCGCCGGTGCGTTTCTCATTCCCGCCAACGGCGTCCGCCGCGTGCATCCGTCCCAGAAGATCCTCGCGTTCGCGTCCGCGCCAGGCCAGGATCCGGAAGGGGTCGTCGTCGAACTGCTCGGCCAACAGGTAGAACACCGCCGCAAGGTGCTTGCATGGCACTTCCCAGTCGGGGCAGGAGCAGTCCAGGCTCAGCTCGCCTGCACTACGGGGGAACAGTGACAGCCCGACTGCGGTGAACACGTCTTCGATGTCGGCGGGCATTTCCCCCGCCAGCAGGGTCGCCACATACCAAGCGTTGCCGGCGAGCGCCTCCTCCACCGCCGCCCACTCTGCCTTCCCGAACGCAGTGATGCCGATCCGTACGCGGTAGGGCTTTGCACGTGAACCCTGGACGCTCGCGGTGACCGTGCCGGCGTCGATGTCAAGCGAGATCACCTGACCCCGCCGGGCATAATTCCGGCCGCGTTGCAGCCGCCCACCCACTCCAAGACCTTCCAGCACTTCGATGAACCGTGCCGACCACCAGCTCGTACCGATGGCACCCCGCACGCTTCGGGCTTTGACGCCACCGTCGACGCTGCGCGGGGTGGAGGGCGGAAAGAACGGTGATTCATAGCGGCCCCTAGTCACTGACGGCCTCCTTTGACAGGGCGAACAGTTCGCGCAGGCTCTGGGTGGACAGCTCGGTGAGCCACCCCTCGCCGTCGCCGACCACCATGTTCGCCAGCGATGCCTTCTCCTCGATCATGTTGTCGATGCGCTCCTCCAACGTGCCGCGGCAGATGAACTTCCGTACCTGCACACGCCGTTTCTGCCCGATCCGGAATGCCCGGTCGGTGGCCTGGTTCTCGACGGCCGGGTTCCACCAGCGGTCGAGGTGAATGACGTGGTTGGCGGCCGTCAGGTTGAGCCCCGTGCCGCCGGCCTTGAGTGAGAGCAGGAAGATCGGCGGCCCGTCGTCCGCGTGGAACCGGCGCACCATCTCGGTCCGGTTCTGCCGGGACGTGCCGCCGTGCAGATAGGCGACGTCGGTGTCGAAGCGGGCCGCGAGGTGCGGCAGCAGCATCTCGGCGAATTCGGTGTATTGCGTGAAGCACAACACTTTGTCGCCCTCGGCAAGGATCTCGTCCAGGATCTCCTCAAGCCGGAGCACCTTGCCGCTGCGTCGCCCAATGGCCGAGCGATCGTGCAGCAATTGCGCTGGATGGTTGCAGATCTGCTTGAGTTTCGCCATCGCAGCCAGCACATTTCCGCGACGTTCGATGCCGTCGGACTCCTCGATCTTCTCCATCATGTCGTCAACGACCGACTGGTAAAGCGACGCCTGCTCATTCGTCAGGGTGTAGTACTGCTTGATTTCGATTTTTTCCGGCAGATCGTCAATGATGGCCGGGTCGGTCTTTACGCGCCGCAGGAGGTACGGCCGGGTGATCGCCCGCACCCTCTCGGCCGCTGCCTCGTCGCGGTGGCGTTCGATCGGTATCGAATAGCGGGTGCGGAACAGCTCCGCCGAACCCAGTATCCCAGGGTTCAGGAAGTCCATGATTGACCACATCTCGCCGAGTCGGTTCTCCACCGGGGTGCCCGTGAGGGCGATCCGATGGGTGGCGGTAAGGCGTTTCACGGCTTTTGTCGCGTGGGAGAGCCGGTTCTTCACCGCCTGCGCCTCATCGAGCACGACTCGGTTCCAGGTGAGGGCCTCGAACTGCTCCAGATCGCGCGTCAGCGTTGTGTAAGTGGTGACTACGATATCGATGCCGGTCAGGGCCGCGCCGAAGTCCTCGCCGCGCAATCGGTCCGGTCCGTGGTGCACACTCATCCGCAACCCAGGGGCGAATTTTGCAGCCTCAGCTTCCCAATTGCCGATCAGCGACATCGGACACACCAGCAGGGTGGGACCGGCTTCGGGGTTTTCCTCCCGGCGCACCGCCTCCAGCGCCAGCAGCTGGACGGTCTTGCCAAGTCCCATGTCATCGGCGAGGCAGGCACCGACACCAAGGGCGGCGAGGAAGTTCAGCCACGACAGACCACGTTCTTGATAGGGGCGCAACGTGGCCCGGAAACTCTCAGGGAGGGAGACCGGTTGAATCCTCGCGTCCGCCGAGCCGTCCAGCAGAGCTCCCAGCCACCCGTCGGCGGTGACGGTGGCGACTTCCAGCGGCAGCTCGACGTCGTCAGGATGCGCGGCGGCAAGACGGAGAACATCCGCAACGGTGCCGCGCCCCGTTTCCTCGCGCCTCAGGAATTCAATACCGCGGCGCAGTTGCTCGGGGTCAACGCTCACCCACTGGCCCCGCATCCGAACAAGTGGGGCCTTCGCCTGAGCCAACGCTGCGATCTCGTCATCGGTGAGGGTGTGGTCGCCGACGGCGAGGCTCCACTGGAAGTCACACAGTTGCTCCCGGCCGAAGGCAGGTGCTTTGCCAGTATCATCGCCCATCGGTGTGGACGCCGAAAGCTTCAGTCCCAGTTTCGAGCGACGGTCCCACCATGAGGGCAGCAGAACTCCGAAACCGGCCTCGTCCAAGGCAGGAGCAGCGTCCCGCAGGAAGGCGAACGCGCCATTCGAGTCAAGGTCCAGCCCTGTGGGGCGCGGCTGCCGCAGGCCCGGTTCCAAGTCGGGGTAGACACGGACGGCCTTCCCCAGTTCGGCAAGCAGCACCTCCTGCGGGCGGCCAAGCCAGCGGGCCAGGGCGCCGCCATCGCGCCATACCTGTTCTGCCGCCACCAACAGGCTGGGGTCTGCGGAAGACTGAAGCAGGAACTCCAGCCGCCATGCAGGCACATCCAGCGGTTCGCCAACAGCGGAGGCATGTTCTGGTAAATCTGGCGAAAGGAGCAGGTCTTCCCCGACATCCTCCGTGCTGAGAATCTCACTGAGGCGGAACGTTGCGCGGGCCGGAGCTGCGGCCTCCCGCGCATACTCACTCCAAGGCGCGAGCCCCTGTTCCAATTCAGCAAGCGCCGACGCCGGGACCCGAACGCGGGTGTCCGAGGTATGAAGCGCCTCCAGCCATGCCTCAGCAGCGCGGGGTTGAAGGGGTTTCCGCCCCCGGCGCGGAGGCAGCATTGGCAGGTCGCGCGGCAGTCGGCCCCGAACCGCGGCATCGATGAGGACGTCGAGGGCCGACGTGCCCAGTTCCCCCGCGTCCTCCGAGCCCGGTTCTGCCCGAAACGCGGCTGGCATGCCGGCAATGAGATCGCCGAATGCGAGTGCGTCAGGCCCCCTCAACACAGCCCGCCACCGTGCCTCGGCGACGGCGTCTTCGGACCCGTCGGTCATCCAGGCGATCCCCGGGAGCACTCGGCCCCGCTCCGCGAGTTCGTCGGCAAATCGCCCCACTTCTGCGAGGAACCGCACGGAAGCCGCAATACGTACGTCGCCGAGTGAGTCGGGCTCGTCTCCCGGGTATCGCTCAGGAAACAGCGTGGACGCCAGACCCAGACCCAGGCCACTGCGCTCGTCACCAAAGGCAGTAAATGCCGCCGGATTGACCCACACGACGGGCACTGTCCACGGCAACAGGGACGGACCGGTTGAGCTCGAGGGGCGGGGCGTTATCCGCACGATCTCGGGAGAGTCCAACGGTGCGTGTCGTAGCGAAGGCAACAACAACGTGGTACTGCCTAGCTCGCCCGGTTGCAGTGCCGCGACGACGTCGGCCGATGCGGCGAAGGGATGGGGCCGGGCCGCTTTCAGACCCTGGTTTCCGCTCTTTACCGCCTTCTCGGATTCTTCGGCCCAGAGCCCAGGGCCCCGGTTGAGCGACCAGAACGAGTGGAGCACCAGCAAGCGCGTTGCCTTTCTCGAAGGGGGAGTGCGACACTCAAGGGTACTATCAGCCAAGGCGAGCGAACGGCCTAGGTTGCAGGCCCCCGCTGCTTTTAAGCTTGACCATGACTGGATTGGACACCATCAATGAGTTTGATCCGGCTGAACGACGTCAACGTGAGCTTTGACAAAACCCAGGTTCTCCGCGAAGCCTTTTTCAAGCTTGAAGCAGGGGACAGGGTCGGCCTGATCGGCAAGAACGGTTCCGGCAAGTCCACCATCCTGAAGCTGATCCAGGGCCAGGTGGCTCCCGATACCGGGACCGTCGCCGTCGAGCTCGGAACCAAGGCCGCCTACTTCTCGCAGTTCTCAGAGTTGAACGGCGAATCCACCATCGCGGAAGTCCTGGACGGGCTGTTCGCCCACGTCAAGGAGATCGAAGCCGAACTCGCCGGCATCGACGCGGCCATCGCCGCCGACTCCTCGGACGCGGCGCGGCTGGATGAACTGATCCACCGCCAGTCCGAACTCTTTGAGGCCATGGACCGGCTGGACGGCTGGGACTACCAGCGCAGCATCGACAAAGTACTTACCACCCTCGGCTTCAGCGACCACCACCGCACGTGCGCCATCGACGAGCTCTCCGGCGGCTGGCGGAACCGGGCAGCCCTGGCAAAAATCCTGCTGGAAGCCCCGGACGTCCTCCTGCTTGATGAACCCACCAACTACCTTGATGTGGCCGGCGTCGAATGGCTTGAAGGCTGGTTCCGGACCTTCAAAGGCGCTGCGATCATCGTCTCGCACGACCGGAAGTTCCTGGACTCCGTTGTCACCCGGATCATCGAAGTGGAGAACTTCCACCTCCACGAATACCCGGGCAACTTCGCCGAATACGTGGTGGCGAAGCAGTTCAAACTCAAAAGCCTGGAGAGCCAGTTCGTCCATGAGTCTGAGTTGCTCGCCTTCGAAGCCGAAGGCATCTCCGACCGGCGGGAAGCGGCCAAGGCAGCAGGCAAAGGACTCGCAAACCAGCTGGCCAGGATCAAGAAGTCCCGTGCGCCCCGGCCGGTGGACCAGATCATCACGGAGATCTACGGCGGTCTGTACGTCAAGGACGTCCTGTGCCGGGTGGAATCCCTGAGCAAGGCCTACGGCGGCAGGACACTGTTCAGCGGCCTCAGTTTCGAGATCGGGCGCGGCAACCGGATCGCCGTCGTCGGGTCCAACGGCAGCGGCAAGACCACGTTGCTCCGGGCACTCACCGGCGAAGAGCCGGCCGATTCAGGCAGCGTCGCCTGGGCTAAGGGCGCCGGAATGGTCTCCTACAACCAGGTGCTGGAAGAACTGGACGACGACGACACGGTCACCCATGCGGTCAACGCGATGCCTGACAGCCTGGCCCTGACAGCGACGAAGAAGTCGGTGAACAGGTTCCTGGCGATGTTCCAGTTCTCCGAAGCTGATCTCAAGCAAAAAATCGGCAACCTCTCAGGCGGCCAGCGTGCCCGCGTGGCCATGGCCCAATGCCTGCTCTCGGGCGCCTCTGTCCTGCTGCTGGATGAGCCCACCAACCACCTGGACCTCTCCAGCACGCAGGTCATGGAGCGCGCCCTGCTGCATTTCCCGGGAGCAGTGGTGGTGGTCAGCCACGACCGTTTCTTTACGGACAAGATCGCCAACCGCCGTCTGGTCTTCAGAGCCGCGGACTCGGGCCACGGGACTGTGGACCTGCAGGTCGCCTGAGGCCCTGCGCCGCCTGAAGCCCCGCG
This sequence comes from Pseudarthrobacter sp. Y6, assembly GCF_050156205.1. Lineage (NCBI taxonomy): Bacteria > Bacillati > Actinomycetota > Actinomycetes > Micrococcales > Micrococcaceae > Pseudarthrobacter > Pseudarthrobacter sp. Y6. The sequence goes on from NZ_CP189574.1 coordinate 1,488,958, forward strand.
TTGCCTCCAGCCCTACAGCCAGCCTTTCCTTTTGAAAATGGCGTACATCAGGGCTGCGGTGCCCGCCATCAGCGCGATGGCCATCGGGTAGCCAGCAGCCCAGTGGAGTTCGGGCATATGGTCGAAGTTCATTCCGTAGACCCCGGCTACGAAGGAAGGTGCAAAGAAGATCGCCGCCCAGGAGGAGATCTTCTTGACCTGTTCGTTCTGTTCGGCGCTGGCCTCGTTCTGCCGGTTGGCGGTCAGCGTCCCGTCCAGAGTGAGGGCGTTCTGCAACAGGTCACGGAATGAATCCGCGCGCGAGATGACCCGCTCCACATGGTCCTCGACGTCCCGCAGGCTGTGCTGCAGCTCAGAATCCACGCCGTACTTTTCAAAGCCCCGGTTGAGCTGCTGCATCATGTCCGGCAGGGGATGGATGGCGCGCTGGAACTGGATGACTTCGCGGGCCAGTTCATAAATGCGGCGGGAGACGGTGGTGTCCCCGCTGAAGAGCTGGTCCTCGATCTCGTCAATGTCGTTTTCCAGTCCGGCCACCACCGGTGCGTAGTCGTCCACCACCAGGTCCAGCAGTGCGTAGAGAACGGCTTCCGGGCCGTGCCGGAGCAGGTCGGGGCGGCCTTCCAGGCGCCGCCTCACCCGGGCAACGCCGGCCATTTCGGCATGGCGGATGGTGACCACGAAATTCCGGCCGGTGAAGATGTGCAGCTCGCCGAACTCTACGGTCTCGGTGGCATCCAGGTACCGCGCCGGGCGCAGCACCGTAAAGAGGTTGTCCTCGTAGCGTTCAAGCTTGGGCCGCTGGTGCGCCGAGATGGCGTCCTCCACCGCCAAGGCATGCAGCCCGAATTCGGTGGCCACGGCCGTCATTTCCGCCGCCGTGGGCCGGTACAGCCCGATCCAGGCCATGCCCCCGTGCTCCGAGAGCGTTTCGAAGGTCTGCTCCAGGCTCTGCGGCTCGGCGCTGCGGACACCGTCCACGTAGACGGCATTGTCGATGATGGTCACGTCAGGACATGGCCCCGATGATCGCGCCCGCCACCGTCATGGCGAGCAGGTCGTGTCCGGAATCGATCAGGGTGACAGAAGTGGGGCGGCCTGCGAACCCGTTATGGATGACATGCGCGCCGGCGCGGAACACCAGCGCGAGCACCAGGGCGAACCAGCCGCCCGCCACGGCGCTGTCCAGGCCCAGCTTGCTGATCAGGACCGCCAGCAGGACGGCGGTCAGGGCGGCGGCAACCATCATGGGAACCCAGATCCCCGCGCCGCCACCAATGTTTTTGAGGTCCTCTTCAGTCTTTCCGATGGCGGCCATCCACCGCTTGCCCAGCACGGCCGGCACGTACCAGACAAAGCCGATAGCCATGCTCGAGATGAAAGCCAGCAGCACGGCGAGCCAGTTGATCTGTGAAATATGTGAAAGCCAATCCATGCTCGAATCCTAACCGCCTTCAGCGGACCCGCCGCCGCGCCCGGACAATTGCTTCGGCCGTGTTGGGGTGCCGGGCACGGCCTGTGCGAGGCGGCTGATCAGGGGTTCGGTCCGGTACGGAATATGGGTGTGGAGAGCCAGGACAGTTTCTGTCCGGATGACGCCCTTGATGCGGAGGATCTGGCGGAGGGCGGACTGCAGATTGTGCGTATCGGTGGCCACCACGCGGCACCACACATCACCTCGCCCCGAGATCTCATGGACCTCCAGAACCTGGGGGAGCAGCCGGAGGGCGCCCACAACTCCGTCCAGTTCCCGGTGTGTCACTTCGATCGTGACGAAAGCGACGACGTCGTACCCCACCGCTGCGAGGTCGATCTCGCGTCCGCCGTCGTGCAGCACCCCGGCGCGGAGCAGGCGCCGCACGCGCGACTGCGCTGTGTTTCGCGCAATCCCCAGCAGATCGGCCAACTCGCCGATCTGGACGCGGGGATCGCGGATGAGTTCCAGCAGGATCTTCAAATCAGTGGGATCAAGACTAGGCAAACTGTCACTTTCACTTATTAGGGGTATAAGGAATTGTGTATTTTGCTCAATTATTCCACTAGCAAGGACTAAATCAGTCAACCGTGAAGCATCCTTTAGGTATCAATTTCCACCCGGGGCGGCTTCCCACAAGGACCTCCCGCCCCGGTCGACGCCAAGGCAGCAGCAATGACAGTCTTCAGTGAACTCCGCATGCGTCCGGCCACCGCCGGGCCGCAGGGCTGGGATGCATCCACCACCGCACGGCTGGTGATGGCCGGCGCCGTCATTTTCACGTTGCTGGTCGGAGCGAACCTGGCCACGCCCCTGTATCCGCTGCTCCAGGCAAACCTCGGCCTCTCGGCCCTCGGGGTCACAGCGGCTTTTGCCAGCTATGTCCTGGCCCTGGTGGCAACGCTGATGCTGGCCGGCCACTGGTCGGACCACATCGGCCGGCGGGCAGCGCTCATCCTGGCAGTCCTCGCCGGCCTGGCGGGAAGCTGGGTCTTCTCGCAGGCAGATAACCTGGTGGCACTCTCTGCCGGACGGGCCCTTCAGGGTGTGGCCGTTGCCCTCGCCACGGGGGCCAGTGCCGCCGCACTGCGGGAACTGCTCCCGTCCCGGCCGGAGTGGGCCACCCGCTTCACCCTGCTGGCGACGGCGGGAGGAGTAGCGGCCGGTCCGGTCATCGGCGGCCTGCTGTCGCTGCTGCCGGGGCCCACCACCGCCCCGTACTACGTTCACTCACTCGTCCTGGCGGGAATGCTGGTGCCGCTCTACCTGCTTCAGGCCCGGCCAGCCATCAAGCCTCCGGCCGGTCGGCGCCCCGTCCTGGTCCTGGCTCCCCGCCGGCCCTCGGTGTCTACCGAGGCGAGGGGCGCGTTCTGGCTTGCGGCCGCCGTCGGATTCCTCAGCTTCTCCGTCTTTGGATTCTGCCTGTCGCTGGCACCGGCCTATTTCGCCCCGATCGTTCACACCGATTCACGCCCGTTGATCGGCGCCCTGGCCGGGATGACGCTGGCTGCCTCAGCCCTGAGCCAGGTGCTGTCCGTGCGGGGCCGCTTTGTGGTGCCCGCCGGGCTGGCAGTCCTGGGAGCCTCGGTGCTGCTCCTGGCCGCAGCAGCGGCATGGAGCAGTCCGCTGCTTCTGGCCGCTGCCAGCGTCTGCGCGGGGCTGGGGCAGGGAGTCGCCTTCCGCACGGTCTTCAATGATGTGGCCGCCAAGGTGGAATCGTCACAGCATGCCCAGGTCATCAGCACCGTTTATGTCATCACGTACCTGGGCAGCGCCGTGCCGGTCATCGGGTTGGGCTGGGCCACAGCGGTGTTCGGGCTGCCGACGTCGGTCACGGGCTTTGTGGTGCTGTGCAGCGCCGCCGCACTGGCGCTGTCCGCCGTCACGCTTCGGACAGCGCTACAGCGCGGAGGGCAATAGTCAGTGCGCAATAGCCGGTGGGGGAGTGCGCAGAGCGCCGCCGGACGGGGGCGGATCAGTCCGGCAGTGGACCGTGGTTCCCCTGGATGTGCTCAAAGACGAGGGTGGTCTCGGTGTGGCCGACTACGGGGTCGGTAGCGAGATTGTCCAGGACCCAATCCCGCAGGTCCTCGGTGCTGGCAACTGCGATGTGCAGCAGGTAGTCCACGGAGCCTGACGTGTGGAACGTGGAGAGGACCGCGGGCAGGTGCGGAACGCGGGCGGTGAAGCGGTCGATCTGGTCCCGGTCGTGGGCCCTCAACCGGACAGCTACCAGTGCCTGGACGGACCTGCCGATGGCCGAGAGGCTGAGCTTCGCCTCAAATCCCTGGACGATGCCACGTTCGGACAATGCGCGGGTCCGCATGAGCGCGGTGGACGGGGCGATCCCCACGAGTTCTGCCAACTGCTTGTTGGAGATCCGTGCATCGTCCACCAAGGCGGCGAGAAGCCGTTCATCAATGGCATCCAGCGGCTCAAAGTGGCTGGCCGGCCGGATGTTTTTTGGGTTGCTGCTCATGGAATCTCCTTGAATGTCCGTCAGTTCATCCTAGACGCCGGATTCCGGCCGATCACCCCGGAACGCGTCCTTCTCGCCGAACAATCGCCAGAGCCACCTGCCATTTGATGGCTGATAGTTCTACGGCTGTGCGGCTTCCGTCCGCCCTCGTGTGCCGGGCCGTGCGGTTTCGTCGTTCCCCCGGAGATGTACGACGGCGACTGTCACCGCCGTGATGCAGGCCAGGACCATGATTGCCACGGCAAGCGCCGCCCAGCCCAGGGACTGGAACACCAGCCCACCCGCCCAGCCGATGACGCTCGAGCCCAGGTAATAGGCAAGGTTGTAGAGCGACGACGCCTGGGCGCGGCCGGTGGTGGCGATGCTTCCGGTCCACCCGGCACCGATGCTGTGGGCGGCGAAGAAGCCGCCGGTGAAGATCACCAGGCCGGCAAGGATCACGGCGAGCACCTGTGCCAGCGTCAGGGCCAGCCCAACCACCATCAGGACGATGCCCACGAGCAGCACATTCCTGCGGCCGAATCTGGCCGTCAGCCCACCTGCCCAGCGGGAGGAGAACGTTCCCGAAAGGTAGGCCAGGAAGATGAGACTGATGAGTGTGGCAGGCAGCGTGAAAGGCTCAGCGGACAGGCGGAAGCCAAGGTAGTTGTAGACGGCCACAAACCCGCCCATCATCAGGAACGCCTGGATGTAGAGCGCCAGCAGCCGGGGATTGCGGACATGCCCGCCGAGAGTCGCCACGGCACCGCGCAGCCCGGCGGCCTGTGCGGCGGTGAATCCCTTCGCCTTCGGTACAAGGACCAGGAAGAGCCCGGCGGCCACTGTTGCCAGCAGGGACACGGCCAGGGCGGCTGTGCGCCAGCCCCATAACTCGCCTGCCGGGCCTGCCACCAGCCGGCCGGCCAGCCCGCCCAGCGTTGTGCCGGCAACGTAGCTGCCTGCGGCCATCGCAGCATGGGCCCTGTTCACTTCCTCGTTCAGGTAGGCGATGGCGATGGCCGGGATCCCGCCCAGTGCCATGCCTTCCAGTAGCCGCAAGGCAAGCAGCGCGCCGAAGGTGGGGGCGAGCGGTACCAGCAGGCCCAGGATGGTAGCAGCGGAGATGCCCCATGCCATGGCCTTGACCCGGCCGGTCCTGTCCGCCAGGAAGGACCAGGGAATGACAGTGATGGCCAGGCCCACAGTGGCCAGCGAAATGGTCAACGCGGCCTCTGCGGCGGTCACCTTCAGGTCTGCGGCCAGGAGCGGCAATACCGCCTGGGTGGAGTAGAGCTGGGCGAATGTTGCCACGCCCGCGAAGGCCAGGCCGGCGAGGATCTTGTTGTAGGCAGCGGAGCCTTTGGGATGTCCCGCCCAGTCACTCTGCGGTGGAGTGAAGGTTCCTGGGGCTGCGGCATTTTGAGGCATAGCTCAAGGGTAGGCTTCCGGAATGTATGCTTCCAATGCATCTTTTAGATACGATCAATATCAAAAGTGCAACGTTTGGAAGGGTGGGCCAATGCACGCCGACCACAAACAGCTGGTGAGGCTCCTGCCGCTGCTCCCCATCCTCGCTGAGCTGGGCCGGACCCAGCACGTCACGGAAACAGCTGAATTCCTTGGAGTACCCCAGTCCACGGTGAGCCGGGCACTGTCCCGGGCCAGCGCCGTCGTCGGAACTGAACTGCTGATCCGTGACGGACGGGGCATCCGACTCACGGCTGCCGCCCGGACCTTGCTGCCGTACATCGAGTCGGCCCTGGCTGAATTCCAGGCCGGACTGGACCTGGTCCGGCACGAGTCGGACGTGGTGCGGGGGAAAGTGTCCCTGTCCTTTCAGCACACGTTCGGCGAGGCCACCCTGCCCCTGCTCATCAGTGCCTTCCGCAGCCGCCACCCGGAGGCCGGCTTCATCCTCAGCCAGGGGGCGCGGGACACCTGCCTCGCAGAACTCGCCTCGGGCCAGGCGGACCTGGCCCTGACGGCCCCTGTTCTGGCGGCAAGCAGCACCATCTCCTCGGCGTCGCTCTACCGTGAACCCCTCCGCCTGGTGGTTCACCACGGCCATCCGCTGGCCGGCCGGGGCAGCGTCAGGGTGCAGGACATCCGCCGGGACCCCTTCGTGGCGTTGGAGCCGGGGTACGGCATGCGGTCACTGACCGATGCGCTGTTCCGCGAGGCAGGCTTCCGGCCTCGGATCGCGTTCGAAAGCCAGGACACCCACACCGCCCGTGGCCTGGTCGCCGCGGGCCTTGGTGTCAGCATTCTGCCACCCGGGGGCAATGCGCCGGGGCGCCGCGTCAGCCCGGAAACGGGCAACCTGGGCTGGGTCGAGCTTGCCTTGGAATCCGGACTCGCGTACCGGGAAATCGGGCTGGGCTGGCGCCGGCGGAAGCCTGGCCCCGATGCCGAGCCAGATCCTGTCCGCTTCTTCCGTGAGATGGTCCTGCAGGAGGGTCCCCAGTTGCTGGCCGGCCTGGTTGCCGCCCGTTCAGGGAGCGGGTAAGCGACGGGGTGTTGAGACACGACGGCGGCCCGCGGCATGGCCGTGATTCGCCGGCAGCATTTCAGTAGGCTGGGGACGTGACTGACAGCGAGCACCCCCAGACCGCAACTTCCCGAAACCAGCCTGTGGGCGGCGCCCCGTCCGCGGCGGCCCCGGGTCCCCTCGCGGGCGTCATCATCGGCATGGACATCGGCGGCACAAAGACCCGCGGTGTCAGGTTTGAGGACGGAGTTGCCGTGGCCGACCAGTCCGCCGGCAGCTCCAACGTCCAGAACGTCAGCCGCGAACAGGCAGCCTTGAACCTCGCGGATCTGTTCGCCCGGATCGGCGGCGGCCAAGTGCTCCAGGTGTATGCGGGAGCCGGGGGCATCGACACCGACCACGACGCCGCCGCCCTTGCGGCGCTGATCGAACCCCATGTTCCGGGAGCCAGGATCACGGTGGTCCACGATTCCCGCCTGCTGCTGGCCGCGGGCGGTGCCAGCACCGGCGTGGCCGTGATCGCAGGAACGGGCTCCGCCGCCTGGGGACGGAACGCCGCCGGCGATGAGGCGCGTGCCGGTGGCTGGGGCTACCTGCTCGGTGATGAAGGCAGCGGCTACTGGCTGGGCCGCGAGGCGGTCCGGCACAGCCTGCGCCGGATGAACCAGGGACTCCCGGCGGACCAGCTGACCGATGCGCTCCTTTCCGCGTGCGGAGTGGACCACCCCAACAGGCTGATTGCGCTTTTCCATTCCCCGGCCACCGGCCGCCGGTTCTGGGCCCAGCAGGCACGCCTGGTGGTGGACGCGGCAGCGGCGGGCCACGCGGCCAGCCAGGAGCTGCTGGACCAGGCCGGCAAGGATCTTGCCGGCCTGGCTGCCCAGGCATTGCGGAAGCTTGGAATCGACGGCCCGGTAATTCTCGGCAGCGGACTGGGCATGAACGTGGTCCCGCTGCAGGACTCTTTCCGGAGCCATCTGGCGGCCGCCGGCGTCACCGATGTCCGTGTCCTGGACCAGGACCCCGTATTTGGCGTCCTGAAGCTGGTCTCGGAAGAGTCAGGTGCCTACTGACCGCTTCCGCGGTGTCAGCCTGACGGCCGGCATGATGGGAGCGGGGATGCGGCCGGCTTCGGCGCCCGCATCCGGGCTGTGCCCTTCAACCAACCCGTAGCGGGCCCCACGGGCGGCATCGTCGGCCAGGACGGCCTGCGCTTCCCAGTCCTCGCGGGCCTGCTCCACTTCGTCGTGCGTGCGGCCCACGAAGTTCCACCACATCAGCAGTTCCTCCTCGAAGGGCTCCCCGCCGATCAGGAGGAACCGTGTGCCCGGCTGGGCCTGGAAGTCAAGTGACGCGCGTCCCGCGCCCAGGTAGCCCAGCGGCCCTGGCGGGACCTCCTGCCCGTCCAGCGTCAGCCCGCCGTCGAGCACCAGGACGGCATGTTCAAAGTGAGCGTTCAGCGGCAGGACGGCCAAGCCCTCGCAGGAGATGTCTGCTCCGACGATAGGGGAGTACATCGTGGCCGGTGACACCGCCCCGGCGAATTCGCCCACCATCACCGTCGCAGTGAAACCTTGCCCAGTCACAGATGGCAGTTCCCGGTGCTGCTCGAACGCGGGTTCGCGGCGGCGTTCCGCGTCCGGCAACGCTACCCAGAGCTGCAGGCCGCGCTGCACGGGCAGCGGTGCGCCAGCGTCGGGATCCGGCAGGACGGCGAACTCGGAGTGGGACACCCCGTGTCCGGCGGTCATGATGTTCAGCTCACCGGGCCGGACCACAACGTCGCTGCCCACGCTGTCCCGGTGCCGGACGTTCCCGGCGAGCGGCCAAGTCACCGTCTGCAGCCCGGTGTGCGGGTGGGGGAGCACGGACATGGCGGTGCGGTCCGGACCGAAACTGTCCAGGAAACACCAGGCGCCGATGGTGGGCAGGCCGCGCTGCGGGAGCGTGCGCCGGACGTTCATGGCCCGCACGCCGCCCAGCGGAACCTCCCGTTCCGGCAACAGCTGCAGGCAGGGGCCGGACGTTCCTTCGGGGCCGGCAGGCGGACAAAGTTCCTGTTGCGGAGCCATTTCCAAGTTTGTCACAGTCCAACAATAGGCCGGGGCAGAGTCAGGCGTAAGCGCAGCGCGACACACGGTGATCGAAGGGACCCATCCACGCGCTGTTACAGAACGAATGATTTCAGTAGGGATTTTCTTGCCCGGATTGCCTGCTGATCCGGTTACGCTGACAACGGATTGCGTTACCGTAAATATCAGTGAGCTTATGACCCAACACTGTCCGATGCCGTCCAACAGAACAGGTAAGTCCGGAATGGACCAAGCCATGATTGAGTTCCAAAGCGTCACCAAGCAGTATCAGGGCGGGCATCCGGCCGTGGACCAGCTCACCATGTCCATCGATAAGGGCTCCATCACCGTGTTAGTGGGGCCGTCCGGCTGCGGCAAGACCACCTCGCTGCGGATGATCAACCGCATGGTGGAACCGACATCCGGCGTGATCACCGTGGACGGGCGGGACGTGACCTCGGTTCCTGCCGCGGAGCTGAGACGGTCCATGGGCTACGTCATGCAGTCCTCCGGGCTGATGCCGCACCGTTCCGTGCTGGACAACATCGCCACCGTGCCCCGGCTCAACGGCGTGTCCAAGGCTGAGGCCCGCAAGCGCGCCAAGGAACTGCTCGACGTCGTCGGGCTGGCTTCCGCGCTCGGGAAGCGGTACCCCTCCCAGCTCTCGGGCGGACAGCAGCAGCGCGTCGGTGTGGCCCGGGCGCTCGCCGCCGATCCGCCAGTCCTGCTGATGGATGAACCGTTCAGCGCCGTTGACCCCGTGGTGCGTGACGAACTGCAGCATGAACTCCTGAGACTGCAGAAGGACCTCGCAAAAACCATCGTTTTCGTCACGCACGATATCGACGAGGCAACCATTCTCGGCGACAAGGTGGCCGTTTTCGCCGTCGGCGGCCGGCTGGCCCAGTACGCCACCCCTGAGGAAATCCTCCGGGCACCGGCCAATGATTTTGTGGCGTCCTTCGTGGGGCGGGACCGCGGTTTCCGCCACCTCGGGTTCACCACGTCCGACGCCGTGACCATCCACCCGGTGCCGACGCTCGTTATGAGTGCCGGCCAGTTCGCCGGCGATCCCGCTGCGGTGACCGACTGGCAGCTCGTGGTGGATCCGGACCTGCGCCCTTTGGGCTGGGCAAGGCCGGGGACGGACTCTGAGCTCATCCCGGGCGGGTCACTCTTACGCCCCGGTGAGACCTTGCGGCGGGCACTGGACTCGGCGCTTTCGTCCCCTTCCGGCCAAGGTGTGGCGGTGGACGGCGACGGCCGGGTGGTGGGAACCGTCAGGGCACAGGAAGTCCTCGGTGTCATTGAACAAGCCCGCCAGGTCAGGCAGGCTGCGCTCTGATGGATTGGTTCCTGGCAAACAGCGGCATGGTCATGGGGCTGGCAGGCCAGCACCTGGTTCTTGCCCTCATTCCGATGGTCCTGGGGCTGGTTATTTCCATTCCGCTGGCGCAGTTGGCTCGGACCCACCCGGCGCTGCGGTCGCTGGTGGTGACCGCGAGTTCATTGATGTACACCATCCCGTCGCTGGCGCTGTTCATCATCCTGCCCTCGATTCTTGCAACCCGGATCCTGGACCCGCTCAACGTCATTGTCGCCCTGACCATCTACGCGGTGGCGCTGCTGGTCCGGGCCGCCCTGGATGCTTTTGACTCCGTGGAGGAGGACCTCCGGCAGGCTGCCATTGCCATGGGGTATAACCCCTGGCTCCGCTTTGTCCAGATTGACCTGCCGCTCTCCCTTCCGGTCCTGTTTGCCGGGCTTCGGGTGGTCTCCGTCAGCAACATCTCCCTGGTGAGCGTCGCAGCACTCCTGGGCGTGGGGAACCTGGGCATGCTCTTTACGGATGGACTGCAACGGAATTTCGTCACGGAAGTGGTGGTGGGAATCATCGCCATCCTGGTGCTCGCGCTGCTCATGGATGCCGTGCTGGTCCTCCTCGAACGGCTGCTGACGCCGTGGACCCGAGCCGCCAAAGCGGCCGGCCCCTCGGCGCCTTCGGCTGCAGGCTACGTGGCCGATGCCAACGTCCACACGGGGGCCGCGCAGTGAGCAACGTTTTTGTGGACACCCTGGCCTGGATTGCCGATCCCCTGCACTGGACCGGCAGTTCAGGCATCCCGGTCCGGTTGCTGGAGCACCTCCAGTACAGCGGGCTGGTCCTTGTGATTGCCGCTGGCATCGCGGTTCCCGCAGGGCTCTACATCGGCCATACGGGCCGCGGGCGCGTGGTGGCCGTAGCAGTGGCAGGTGCGCTGCGGGCCCTGCCTACCCTGGGCCTGTTGGTCCTCTTCGCCCTCCTGGCGGGAAGCAGTCTGATGCCACCGGTGTGGGCGCTGGTCATCCTGACCGTGCCGCCGCTCCTTGCCGGAACGTACGCCGGCATTTCGAGTGTGGACTGGGCCGTGGTGGACGCTGCCCGGGCCACGGGCATGACCGAGCTGCAGATCCTGATCCGGGTTGAGCTGCCCAACGGGCTGCAGGTCATTTTCGGCGGTGTCCGAACCGCCGTTCTGCAGGTCATAGCCACGGTTTCTGTGGTTGCGTACCTGCCCTTGGGCGGGCTGGGCCGCTACCTCTTTGACGGCCTAGCGCTGCAGGACTTTCCGCGGATGCTTGCCGGGTCCTTCCTGATTGCAGGGCTGGCCATCGTTGTTGACCTCATCCTGGCCGCGGTGCAAAGAGTCCTTCTTTCGCCTGGCCTCAAAACCGATCTGCACGGTGGCCAGAAGGCCGCCGCTGATCTCCCAGCTGCCGCGCCTGCGCCAGCTGCTGTTCAAGGAGGTAACCCATGAAAGAGAACACCAAGACAATCCTTACCCGCCGGGGACTGGCTGGCATGGCTGCCGGCGTCGGCCTGGCCGTCGCGCTGACAGCCTGCGGAGGGAGTGACCCGTTGGCCACCCCCAGCACCAGCGCCGGAAGCGCCGGCGGCGGATCGTTGGTGGTCGGCTCGGCAGACTTCCCGGAGAGCCAGATCGTGGCTGAAATCTATGCCGGCGCACTCACTGCTGCAGGGGTCACTGCAACCACAAAGCCCAACATTGGTGCCCGCGAAATCTACTTCAAAGCGGTCCAGGACGGCTCTGTTGACCTTGTCCCGGACTACTCCGGCAACCTGCTCTCGCATGTGGATCATGAAGCTGCCGAGGTCTCGGCCGATGACGTCTACAAGGCCCTGCCGGGGAAGCTCCCCGAAGGGCTGGCAGTCCTGCAGGCGTCCAAAGCTGAGTCCAAGGACGCCATGGTGGTCACCAAGGCCACCGCTGAGAAGTACCAGCTGAAGTCCGTTGAGGACCTGGCCAAAGTCTGCAAGGACCTGACCATGGCGGCCCCGGCAACCTTCGAAACCCGTGCTTATGGTCTGCCCGGGCTCAAAGCGAACTACGGCTGCGAACTCAAGGCCCTGAAGCCCTTCAGCGACGGCGGCGGCAACCTGACCCTGCAGGCACTGCTGACCGACGACGTCCAGGTGGCTGACATCTACACCACCACGCCGTCCATCGCGGACAACGATCTGGTGGTCCTGGAGGATCCCAAGAACAACTTCAAGGCCCAGCAGGTCCTGCCGCTCTACAACAAGGCAAAAATGACCGACAAGGCCAAGGACGCGCTCAACGCCGTATCAAAGATCCTGACCACTGAGGACCTGGTCAACCTCAACCGCGCAGTCAGCGGCAGCCAGAAGCAAAATGCCAAAGACGCAGCGGCCACCTGGCTCAAGGACAAGGGCATCGTCAAGTAACGCCTGACTCCACAACGCAGATCACGACGGCGGCTGCCGGACCCACACGGGCCGGCAGCCGCCGTCGTCTGCTCTCTACTTCTGTGTCTGAGGTCTCAACGGAAGTACATCCGTCATATGGCATATTTGATGGATGGCAGAATTCAAGCAGTCCACCAAGCTTCACAACGTCCTATACGACATCCGTGGACCGATCCTTCAGGCCGCCCAGCAGATGGAGGCGGAGGGTCACCGGATCCTCAAACTGAACATCGGAAACCCGGCGCCGTTTGGATTTGAAGCCCCGGACGCCATCCTGGTGGACATGATCCGCCATCTGCCACATGCCCAGGGCTACAGCGACTCCCGGGGCATCTTCTCGGCCCGGACCGCCGTCTCCCAGTACTACCAGACCCGCGGAATCCAGAACATCCATGTGGACGACATCTACCTGGGCAACGGCGTCAGCGAACTGATCACCATGTCCCTCATGGCGCTGCTCAACGACGGCGATGAAGTGCTGATCCCCACACCGGATTACCCGCTGTGGACGGCTTCCGTTGCCCTGGCGAGCGGGAAGCCCGTGCACTACCTCTGCGATGAGGAATCAGGCTGGCAGCCGGACATTGAGGATCTTGAAGCCAAGATCACGCCGCGCACTAAAGGCATTGTGGTGATCAACCCCAACAACCCCACGGGCGCGGTCTATCCGGAAGAGACACTGAAGAAGATCGTGGCCCTGGCCGAAAAGCACGGGCTGATCCTTTTCGCGGATGAAATCTACGAAAAGATCCTGTACGAGGACGCCGTGCACATCAACATGGCCGCGCTTACGGGCGACGACGTCCTTTGCCTCACGTTCAGTGGACTGTCCAAGGCCTACCGCGTCTGCGGTTACCGTGCCGGCTGGATGGCCATCTCGGGCCCGAAGAAGGATGCCTCGGACTACCTGGAAGGCATCAGCCTCCTGGCCAACATGCGCCTCTGTGCCAATGTGCCCGCCCAACATGCCATCCAGACCGCACTCGGCGGATACCAGAGCATCAATGACCTCATCCTGCCCGGCGGCAGGCTGCTGGAACAGCGGAACAAAGCCTACGACATGCTCAACGCCATCCCCGGTGTGAGCACGCAGCAGGCCCGTGGCGCCATGTACCTCTTCCCGAAGCTCGATCCCGAGGTATTCCACATCCGCGACGACGAGAAGTTCGTTTTGGACCTGCTGCGCGAGCAGAAAATCCTGGTCTCCCACGGCCGGGCCTTCAACTGGGTCCGCCCCGACCACTTCCGGATGGTTACCCTGCCGCTGGTGAAGGACCTCGAGGAGGCCATCAACCGCATGGGGGACTTCCTGAGCAGGTACAAAGGGAACTAGCCTGTGGGGACGCGCCTGTTGGCGCGGACACTGCGGACAAAGGACCCCGATGGCCGACTTGGTTGAGTTCAAGAAGCACCCCGTCGATACGCTGAGGGTGGGGAAAGGCTTCTCGCTGGCCGACGCCGACCCTGACGCCACGCCCGGTTACAAGGGCAACAAAGCCGATGGCCAGACAATTCTGGCTGAATTGGACGGCGCGTTGGCCGAACTTCAGGAAAAGCTGTTCGCGGAGTCGCGCTTCGGCGGGAAAAAACGGCTTCTGCTGATCCTGCAGGCCATGGACACCGCGGGCAAGGGCGGAATCGTCAACCACGTCATGGCCACCATGGATCCGCAGGGCGTCCAGTTCAAGGCTTTCAAGGCACCCACCGAGGAGGAGAAGTCCTATGACTTCCTCTGGCGGATCGAGAAGGAGGTGCCCGGAGCGGGCATGGTGGGCATCTTCGACCGCTCCCAGTATGAGGACGTCCTGATCCACCGGGTCCATAACTGGGCGACGCCCGACGAACTTAAGCGCCGCTACCGGGCCATCAATGAGTTCGAGGCGCGCCAGACCGATGCCGGAACCAAAATCATCAAGGTGATGCTCAATATCAGCAAGGATGAACAGAAGTCACGGCTCCTTGCCCGGCTTGACAACCCCGCCAAGCACTGGAAATACAGCAGCAGTGACCTCAAGGAACGGGCGTTCTGGGGCGACTACATGGGCGCCTACCAGGCTGCCTTCGACGAGACCAACACGGAAGCGGCACCCTGGCATGTGGTTCCGGCCAACAAAAAATGGTACGCCAGGATCGCGGTGCAGCAGTTGGTCCTGGGCGCGCTGTCTGACATGAAGCTGGAATGGCCAAAAGCTGAATTCGATGTACCCATCGAACGGGAACTGGTTGATCGGTCCTGACCTGTTTGGGGCAGGTTGTTCCGAGGGTAGGCCCGCACTGGGTGGTCAGAGGGCTGGTCAGAGCGGCTGGTCGCGGGCGGCAGCGAGCCGCTTGCGGGCGCCCTCCAGCCACTCCTCGCAGCGCTTTGCCAGGGCTTCGCCGCGTTCCCAGAGTGCCAGGGATTCCTCGAGGCTGGCGCCGCCCGCCTCAAGCCTCCCCACCACCTGTACCAGCTGTTCGCGGGCTTCCTCATAGCTCAGTGCTTCGATTTCCGGGTCAGGCTTTGTCTCGGGCATGTGCTTCTCCTTGTTGAAGTTCCCCAGTGGATGTGGCGCCGAACAGGCCCTGGGCCACGCGTACGGACAATGCAGTTCCCGACGGCGCCTCCGAAGGGTCGCGGACCACAGCGTGGCCGGCAGCTTCAGTGGCACGGGCCGGCCGGCCGTTGGCCAGTTCGACCACGGCGTAGCCGCGGTCCAGCGTCTTTTGCGGTGACAGGGCACGGACCTGGGCCTGCAGGTGAACCAGCTGGTCAGCCGCCCGCACCACCGTTGAACTGACGGCGGCCGATGACCTCCGCAGGAGGCGTTCGATTTCCTCCGCGCGTCCGGTGACCATCGCTTCGGGGGTTGCCAGAACCGGCCGGGAATGGAGTGCGGACAACCGGTCCGACTCCCTGTCCACGAGCCTGCCGATGCTCCTGCGCAAGTGCTCGCGTGCCTGGCGCACCCCGGCCAGTTCCTCGGCAACGTCAGGCACGATCCGCTTGGCTGCATCAGTAGGGGTGGACGCGCGGAGGTCCGCGACGTCGTCGAGGAGGGGTCGGTCTGCTTCGTGTCCGATGGCGCTGACTACCGGGGTAGCCGTGGCCGCGACGGCACGGATCAGTTCCTCGCTGTTGAACGGCAGCAGGTCCTCCAACGCTCCGCCGCCCCGGGCGATGACAATGACATCCACGTCGGGGCGGCCGTCCAGCTCCTGGAGGGCGCGGATGATCTGCGAAACCGCGGTGTTGCCCTGGACCGCCACCTCCCGGATCTCGAATTCGACGGCGGGCCAGCGCAGTGCGGCGTTTTGGACGACGTCTTTCTTAGCGTCGGAGTCCCGTCCGGTAATCAGGCCGATACGGTGGGGGAGCAGCGGCAGCGGCTTCTTCCGTGAATCGGCAAACAGCCCCTCGGCCGCGAGGGCCTGGCGCAACCGTTCGATCCGCGCCAGCAGATCGCCAAGCCCTACAGGCCTGATGTCCCTGACCTGCATATTGAGCCGCCCGGTCTTCAGCCAGAACTCCGGCTTGAGCAAGGCCACCACGCGGGAGCCACGCTCCAGGGGCATGTTTTGGCGGTCCAGAACCTTGGTCCAGACCGACGCCGGCAGGGAAACTTCCGCGTCCACATCCCGGAGGGTGAGGTACGCGTTACCGCCCCGGCGGTTCATCTCGATGACCTGGCCCTCCACCCACGCCGACGGTGTGCGGTCGATATGGGCTTTGAGTTTCTGGGACAGCAACTGCAACGGCCATGGATTGTCCGGGCTGGTCTCAGCGGCTGTGGCAGGCAGCGTGGTGGAAGCAGTATCTGGCAGGGCGGCCTGTTCAGACATGTCCGCTGCCCCGGGATGCTGTGGGTGGCGGCATGGCGGTCCTTTGTTCGTCAGGTGGCGGTTCGTGTTTGAATGGCGGCTGTCAGTCAACGGACTGCTGTCAGTGAGCTGGCGGTTGCCATTCAACCTTATCCATAAGCTGTATCACCCGGGACTGACATTCCTTGTCCAGACACCAGCCCTATGATGGCTGTGCCGCCGCCAACCAGTGAGGACCTGTTCTTGCGCACTTTCGTTTCAGCCGTCGCCGTCGTCCTGGGCGTTTTACTGTCCGCCCTCGCCGTCCCCGCCATCTGGCTTGACCGCAATGTGGTCCAGGAGGACGGCTTTGTGGCGCTGGCTGCTCCGCTGGGGCAGGACGCAGAATTCCAACAGCGGCTGGCCGCCGCCGCTGTGGGCACCATCGACACGGGGGCTATCCCGGACGCCCTGGCAGGTCTGGTGAGGCCAGTGCTCGAGGCGGCTGCCGGTTCCCTCACGGCGCTGCCCGGCTACACGGCGGCCTGGGAGGAGTCACTGCGGAAGAGCCATCGGCTCAGCTTCGCGGCACCCGCATCCGTTCCTGCCGAACCGAACTCCCCGTCGTCGCTCACCTTGGACGTGGCGCCACTGGTGGCCCTGGCGACGGAGGAGCTCGCGCGCACCACGGGACTGCCGCTGACTGCGCCCGAGCAGACGCTGGTCAACGTTGGAGAACCGGAGCAGCTCCAGCTGGTCGAGCGGGTGTCCGCCTATGCGCCGCTCGGCTACTCCCTTGCCATCGGAGCGGGTTTCGCCTTAGCGCTTGCCCTGGTTTCCGCCCGCCGTCGCTGGTCAGTGGTCTTCGCTGTGGGACTTGCGGCGCTGGTGCTGGCCGGCCTGTGGTCTGTCGGCTCGCAACTGGCGAGGGATGCCGTCCTGGGGACGGCGAGCGGCAACGGGCTTTCGGACATGTTCAAGGATGCGTTTGTGGCGGCCGCTTCCAGCAGCTTCCAATCCTGGGTCGGTGGTGCCGCGATAACCGGCGGTGTGCTGGTCGCGGCGGCCCTTGTGATCCGGATCGCCTCGCCGGGGCGGCGGCCCCCAAGCCGGTAGCATGGAGGGATGACTTCCTCAGCTGTGTCCCTCTCGATGCCAACTGTCCCGCGCAGGCGGCGCTCGCCTGAGGACGTAGCCGCCGCGGCTCCGGTGACCGGTCCCAAAAAGGTACTCCTGGCTGCGCCCCGCGGCTATTGCGCCGGTGTGGACCGGGCCGTGATCGCCGTCGAGAAGGCTTTGGAGCACTACGGTCCGCCGGTTTACGTCCGGAAGCAGATCGTGCACAACGTCCACGTGGTGAGCTCGCTGGAGGCGCAGGGCGCCATCTTCGTCGATGAGACGGACGAGGTCCCGGAAGGCGCCTTGGTGATCTTTTCCGCCCACGGCGTGTCCCCGGCCGTCGTCCAGTCAGCGGAGGACCGCGGGCTGCGGACTATTGACGCCACCTGCCCGTTGGTCACGAAAGTCCATAAGGAAGCCGTGAGGTTCGCCAAGGACGACTTCGACATCCTTCTGATCGGCCACGACGGTCACGAAGAAGTTGAAGGGACCGCCGGCGAGGCCCCGGAACACATCCAGATCATTAACGGTCCCCATGAAGTGGACAAGGTAACCGTCAGGGATCCAGAAAAGGTCATCTGGCTGTCCCAGACCACTCTCAGTGTGGACGAGACCATGGAAACGGTCCGCCTGCTGAAGGATCGGTTCCCCACCCTGCAGGATCCGCCCAGCGACGACATCTGCTACGCCACCACAAACCGTCAGGTGGCCATCAAGAAGATCTCACCGCAGGCTGACCTGGTCATTGTGGTGGGATCGGCCAACTCCTCGAACTCGGTCCGCCTGGTCGAAGTCGCCCTGGAGTACGGCGCCAAGGCCTCCTACCGCGTGGACTTCGCCAACGAAGTGGACGAGGCGTGGTTTGAAGGCGTGGCAACTGTCGGAGTCACGTCAGGGGCTTCCGTGCCCGAGATCCTGGTCACGGACGTCCTGCGACTGCTGGCCGACTACGGCTATGGCTCCGTGGAGGAAGTTGTCACTGCCGAAGAAGACCTCCTTTTCTCGTTGCCCAAGGAGCTCCGCGCAACCCTGAAGGAAGCCGGAGACGTCAGCCGGGCGCTCGGCGGACGCCGGTCCCGCAACTGACATCTCCTGCAAGTGACATCTCCTGCAGCTGACATGTCCCGCGACTGACATGTCCCGCGCCTGGTCGCGTGTCAGGCGGCGGCTTCGTCCTGCTGAAATTCCGGGGCCGCCAGCGAACGCGGCGTGACCTCGAGTGCTGGCGGAGTGAGCAGCCCGGATTCATCCATGGCGTTGAGCTTCCGTGCAGTGGGCAGGATCCGCGCTTCCAGGGTGCCGATCAGGGAGTTGTACCGGTCCACCGAAGACTTCAGGGACGACCCCAGCTTGCCCACGTTATCCCCGAGCGTTCCCATGCGTTCGTACAACTGACGTGCGAGGTCGAACAGTTCCCGCGCACTGTCCGTCAGCACATCCTGGCGCCACGTGAATGCCACCGATTTGAGCACTGCGAGCAGCGTACTTGGCGAGGCGAGCACCACATTCCTCGAGAGCGCATGGTCCAACAGCGTCGCATCGGCCGTTAAGGCGGCAGCCAGGATGGATTCGGCTGGCAGGAAACAGATCACCAGCTCGGGGGAGTTTCCGGGGATGTCCCAATACTTCTTGTTGCTGAGCGCGTCCACGTGGGCCCGCAGCGCCTTGGCGTGGGCGGCCAGCAGGGATTGCTGGCTGCCCAGGTTCCCAGGTGTGCCCGAATCCTGACGCGCACCCAGCTCCTGAGCCTCCAGGTAAGAGGACAACGGCACCTTGGCGTCCACCACCAGCTGCTTCTGGCCAGGAAGCTGGACCACGAGGTCGGGACGGACCGCTGAATCGGTTCCGGCACTGTGGACCTGCTCCAGGAAATCCACGTGCTTGAGCATGCCTGAGGCTTCAACCACACGGCGCAGTTGAACTTCACCCCACTGTCCACGCGCACTGTTGGAGCGCAGGGCTGACTCGAGGGCGTGCGTGGACCGGATGAGCTGGGCATCGGAAAGCCGGGCCTCCTGCAGTTGTTGCGACAATTGGCCGTACTGTTCCAGACGGTCGCGTTCCAACAGTGTCACCTGCTGCTGCACCGCGGTCAGCTTTTCCGCCACCGGGGCGAGTGCTCGGAGAACGCTCCCGTCCTGGTTACGGGACTCGCCGAGCTCCCGGTTCTGCAGGGCAAGGAGGCGGCGCTCCGCGTCCGCGGCGGCGAACTGGGCACTGACCTCGGAAAGGCGGGACGAGACGGCGTCGAAGTCGTCCTCCAGGGCACGGCTGTGCCGGCGCAAGGAAAAGTAGGCGGCGGCGGCGCCGGCGACGGCACCCACCAGCAGCATCAACAGGGCAAGAATCAGGGCTAAAGCATCCATATCCTCACTGTGGCATGACCCTGTGACAATTTACGGAAGCGACATATTCGACCACCCGTTCCATCAAGGTGCCGACACCGCGGGGGACCGCCTGGGGCCCATGTGTCCGGCAACCGGTAGAATCAATGCTCGTGGCTCTTACTATTGGCATCGTCGGACTGCCCAACGTCGGCAAATCAACTCTTTTCAACGCACTGACCCGCAACCAGGTGCTCGCGGCGAACTATCCGTTCGCAACGATCGAACCCAATGTCGGCGTCGTGAACCTGCCGGATCCCCGGCTCCAGCAGCTGGCTGACATCTTTGGCTCGCAGCGCCTGTTGCCGGCCCCGGTGTCCTTCGTGGACATCGCCGGAATCGTGAAGGGCGCGTCGGAGGGCGAAGGCCTGGGCAACAAGTTCCTTGCCAACATCCGCGAGGCAGAGGCCATCGTCCAAGTGGTCCGGGTGTTTGATGATCCCGACGTCATCCATGTCGACGGCAAAGTGGATCCCCGCTCGGATATGGAAACCATCAACACCGAGCTGATCCTGGCTGACCTTCAGACCATCGAAAATACGATTCCCCGGATCGAAAAAGAAGTCAAGATCAAGAAACGGGAAGCCGCCGAGCTGGCGGCCATCAAGGCCGCGCAGTCGGTCCTGGAACGCGGCGACACAATCTTCTCCTCGATCGAGAGCGACAAGCTGGAGATGGAGCACCTCAAGGAGCTCAGCCTCCTGACCGCCAAGCCGTTCATCTACGTCTTCAACGCCGACGAAGGCATCCTGGGCAGCCCGGAGAAGCAGGACGAGCTGCGGGCCCTGGTGGCCCCCGCGGACGCCATCTTCCTCGATGCGAAGCTCGAATCCGACCTCGTGGAGCTGGACGAGGAGGAGGCACGCGAAATGCTGGAAATGAACGGCCAGGACGAGTCCGGCCTCGACCAACTGGCACGCGTCGGCTTCCACACCTTGGGCCTCCAGACCTACCTCACGGCCGGTCCGAAGGAAACCCGCGCCTGGACCATCCACCAGGGCGACACCGCGCCGCAGGCAGCCGGCGTCATCCACAGCGACTTCCAGCGCGGCTTCATCAAGGCAGAAGTGGTTTCCTTCCATGACCTCATCGAGGCTGGGTCCATGGCTGAAGCCAAGTCCCGTGGCAAAGTGCGCATTGAAGGCAAAGAGTACGTGATGGCTGACGGCGATGTAGTGGAGTTTCGCTTCAACGTGTGACTCGGGGATTACGAAGGCTATTCTCGATTCGAATCCTTTGGAGAGGAAATGCCGTTGCCCTACCTCATCGGGGCCGTGATTCTCTTGTTGGCACTCACTATGGTGCCTGTTGCTCTGGCAGTAAGGGATGGAGTCCAGGCCACCAGGAGGGAGCTGGCCGTTGCTTCCAAGTAACCACCGGGTTATCCACATACCCGAATGTGGCGGTTACGTGCAGCCCGCAGTCCGGCGATGCTTGGCGAATGGGAATCAGATACTACGCGTACGCATTCGACGGCAACCTGACCGATCAAGCGCTTGTCGATCCGCTCAGCTTTCTCTCCAATGATCCGCTCGCCGATGCATGGGGATTCGAACACTGTGCCACGGTCAACACCCCGATGTTTGAGCAAGCGGTGCCTAATCGGGACATGCTGTACCTCGACAAAGCATGGCGGCATTTGCAGTGCCTCACCGCACCAGCGGAACCAGACCTGATGGCTCGTCGTGCCTATCGGATGTTCGAGGGCGCAGTGGTCATGAATGACATGGGTTGGGAGCCTTGGGTGCGGACATTGACCCCACCGGAGGTTTTGGCTGTCGCAAGGGACCTGGAAGAGGTCTCCGACGAGGACGTGGAGTTGCGGCTGCGGGAATCGCATTGCTTCAGTCTGGACTTTGATGGTGAGGTCGACTATGTCGTGAGCTACCTTCGGCAAGCGCGGACCTTTACGGCGAACCTCGCTGCGGAGGGACGCGGCATGGTCTACATGATCGGATGATGCTCGCCATGACCACGCCAGGTCCGCAAGACAAGGCAGACACCCCCCCCCAACGATCAGCTGATCCCGTTCTGTCCGGAGCAGCTCCGTTTCCAGATCCGTGGCATGGAACGCGCTGAGACTGCACATAAGAACCCCGACGGCGTCGTCATTGTTCAGCGCATCAAGGTGCCCGTCTACGTGATGTTCGACGGCGACATTGTGGAGTTCCGATTCAACGTCTAACCGCGTGATTCCAAAGAACCCCACCGGGGACCAGTTCAGGTCCCCAGTGGGGTTCTTTGTCTCTGCCTGCGTTCAACGGCTTGCAGCGGCCGCGGGCAAGCGGGTATCGCATACCCGGCCGGGGTCCATCCCAGGGCGGGACCCAATTTGGTGGCGATGTCGGTGAGGATCTGGACGTAGTCCTCATGGTCGAAGCTGAAGGGCAGCGCGAACGCCACTTCGTCGACCTCCTGGAATCCCGCATGTGCGTACAGCTGTTCCGCAATCTGATCGCTGGTGCCGATGATATCGGGGGCGAACAGCATCCCTCTTGGCCCCTGCGGCGCCCGGGCACGGGGCGTGCGTTCATCGACGTATCGCTGGTACTTTTCCCGCTGTTTCACTGAAGCCGAATCGGTCGGGATTACCACCAGGCCCTGTGAGACCCGAGCTGGTGCGTGCGATTGGCCTGATGTCGCGGCGGCGTCACGATAAGCACGGATCTGTGATCGCTGGATTTGGGCAAACGCCGGTTCCTGATTCGCTTCGGGGAAGATCACACTGCTGGAGAGCAGATTGAATCCGTTTGCACCGGCCCAGATGGCAGATTTCTTGCTTGCAGCCCCATACCAAAGTGGTTCACGCAGCCCGGAAGAGTGCGGCTCGACGCGGTTGGAGAATTCCTCGACGACACCCTGCTTGCCGGAAAATTCCCGTACCGGTTCCCCCGCAATCAAACGGGCAAGCCGATCCACG
This sequence comes from Pseudarthrobacter sp. Y6, assembly GCF_050156205.1. Classification (NCBI taxonomy): domain Bacteria; kingdom Bacillati; phylum Actinomycetota; class Actinomycetes; order Micrococcales; family Micrococcaceae; genus Pseudarthrobacter; species Pseudarthrobacter sp. Y6. The sequence continues at coordinate 1,511,419 of NZ_CP189574.1, forward strand.
CGTGCGTAGCTGAAGTCCTCCAGCTCGGCGGAATCCGGGTACAACTCGTGCTTCACCGTGTCATAGCGCATTGGTTCACCCACGCTCAGGCCCGGGTTGATTCGTCCGCCGGCGAGCAGATCCACGGTGGCCAGGTCCTCGGCCAGGCGCAATGGGTTCTCCCATCCCATCGGGGTCACAGCCGTTCCAAGCTCGATCCGCGAAGTGCGTTGACTGACCGCGGCCATGATCGCAATGGGGGAGGAGATTCCGAACTGCAGATGGCGGTGGCGCAGCCACGCGCTGTCGAATCCAAGCCGCTCACCCAGTTCTATGACCTGCAACGTCGATTCGTGCCCTGCGGCCGGATCCGCCGGATCGAACAGGCCAATCGTGAGGAATCCAAGCTTGCGTAGAGGTCGTGAAGAGTGGGGCATGGGCTTCCTTCAAGGATCGGTGTACGGCTGATCCTCATGATAGGACGACATTGGCCCCCGCCCTGAACCGCTAGAATTCAAGGAAAACAAGGAGATTCAACGTCGTGCGGGTATAAGGTACGTTCCGCTTCAACGTCTGATTCCGGACAGGCAAAGGAGACGGCATGCCCCTGAGGCGTCTGATTCAGGTCATCACCGGTGCCGTCGCTGCGGCGCTGGTTATCTCGGGGTGCTCCGCTTCGGGGGGAGCGCCTCCGGTGGTGGTCGGTGAGACGAACCGCGGCGGCAGTGCCACCGTGGCCGAGGTGAATGCCTTTACGTCCTTCAACCCGTTCAGTGCCGATGGAAACACGGACATCAACACCAAGATCGGCCACATCACCCATTCGGGGTTCTACTACGTGGATGACACCGAAAAGGTGGTGCGGAATGAGAAGTTCGGCCGCTACGAGAAGATCTCCGACAGGCCGTTGAAGGTGAAGTACACCGTCAATGAGGGTGTGAAATGGTCCGACGGCGACGCCATCGACGCAGGCGACCTCCTCCTGTCGTGGGCGGCCGGCTCGGGCTACTTCGACGACGCTGACCCCCAGGCGGGGACCGGCACTACGTACTTTTCGGCTGCAGCTGACAAGACAGGCCTGGCGGCCACCGCACTCCCGGAGATCGGCGGTGACGGGCGTTCCATCACCCTGGAATACGCCGAGCCGTACGCGGATTGGGAAGTGGCGTTCGACGTCGGTCTCCCCGCCCATGTTGTAGCCGCCAAGAGTGGCCTGAACGACGAAGCCGACCTCATAGACCTGATCAAGGGCTCGCCCCGGGGAGACACCAAAGAGCCTGCAATCAATTCCCCGCTCAAGCGGGTCAGCAATTTTTGGAACTCGGGCTTCGACACGAAAACACTCCCTGACGACCCTGCCATGTACCTCTCCAGCGGCCCCTACATCGTCAGGGACATCGTTCCGGACGCCTCGGTACGGCTGGTCCGGAACAAGGACTATGTTTGGGGACCGGAGCCCTATCTGGATGACATCACCGGAAAGTTCACAGGTGCCGCCTCTACCGCCATCGCCGCGCTCAGGAGCGGCCAGGCGGACATCATCGCCCCACAACCCTCTGCCGGTACCGAAAGCCTCTTTGACGGCCTGACGGCCCAGGGCAATACTGTCCAGCGCTACAGCCAGTCCGGTTACGACCACCTCGATCTCAAGTTTTCCGGCACGTTTGCCACCAAGGACGTCCGCGAGGCATTCCTGAAGACGGTCCCGAGGCAGGAGATCGTGGATGATGTCGTGGGCGGATTCGTCGCCAACGCGAAACCCCTGGATTCGAACGTTTTCCTGCCCAGTCACCCTACGTACGCGGACACTGTGAAAAACAACGGTTCCTCGGAATATTCGGACGTCGACATCCAAGGGGCGAAGGCGCAGTTGCGCGGTGCCACTCCGGCCGTCCGGATTCTGTACAACAAGGACAACCCCAACCGCGTGCGGGCCTTTTCCCTGATCCGTGACTCGGCCCGCCTGGCCGGATTCACCGTTGAAGACGCAGGCCTCGGCAACTCGGATTGGGCAAAGGCGCTCGGAAGCGGAAGCTATGACGCCGCCATCCTCGGCTGGATCGGTCCCGGAGTCGGCGTCAGCCGTGTCCCGCAGATCTTCAAGACCGGTGGCGGCAGCAACTTCAATGGGTTTTCCGACGGCGACGCCGACAAAGCGATGGAACAACTCGCAACCACCACGGACCTTGCAAAGCAGGACGAGTTGATGGCCGCTGTCGACAAGCGCGTGTGGGAGAGCGCCTCCGGCTTGCCGCTCTACCAGACCACCGGAACTGTCGCTTTCAGCAGCCGCGTGACGGGAATCAGGCCCAGTTCCGGACCTTTGGGCGTCTGGTGGAACGTGTGGGAGTGGCGCCTGAAATAGGCTCCCCTGAGGGCCTGCCCCGGCCGTGGGAGCACGCCCCGGTCCTCGATTCGCCGCATGTCCTACCAGCGAGTAGCATGTGATTTGCGTAACTTCCAGGTACCGGCTAGTTATTGGCGATTAACTGGTTACGGTTTGGCAACGGAGTACCAGTATTTGGACTTTGTGCGGTTAGGCTACTCGTATATGTAGGCCACGTCACAGTATGAACCTGAGAGGTGCCTACCGGGGAGCAAAAGATTTCCCCTGAATATCTCCCACAACTCATAGGAGGCGGAATGCGTTTCACGCGCACTTCCAAAGCACTCGGCATAATGGCGATCGCCGCCCTTGCCCTGACCGGGTGCGGCGCTGGCGGCGGAAGCAATGACGGTGCCAGCCAGGCTGCCGGCGACCCCAACAAGGTCATCACCGCGTACAACGGCGAACCCCAGAACCCCTTGATGCCGGCGAACACCAACGAAACAAGTGGTGGGCACGTTGTCGAGTTGCTGTTCGAAGGTCTTCGCAGTTATGACGCCGACGGCAAGCCCGTCAACGCCGTTGCTGAGTCCATTGACTCACCGGACGCCCAGAACTGGACCATCAAGGTCAAGCAGGGCCAAAAGTTCACGAACGGGGAAGCGATCACCGCCAAGACGTTCGTTGATACCTGGAACTTCGCAGCGAACTCCAAGAACCTGCAAAACAACGGGTTTTTCTTCGAATCCATTGCCGGCTACGAAGATGTTTCCGCAGTAACCACTGAAAAGTCCGCGGACGGCAAGACCACCACCACCCCGGCTCCAAAGGCCGAGACCATGTCCGGCCTGACGGCCACCGACGATTCAACCCTCACCGTCAAACTGGCCCAGCCTGAAGCTGACTGGTCGTTGCGACTTGGCTACTCGGCCTTCTACCCGCTGCCCTCCGCTGCGCTGAAAGACCCGAAGACCTACGGCGAAAACCCGGTCGGCAACGGTCCGTATAAGTTCGAAAAGACCGGCTCCTGGATCCATGATCAGTCCATTTCGCTGGTAAAGAACCCTGACTACAGCGGCCCCCGCGCAGCCAAGAACGGTGGCGTGACCTTTAAGATCTACACCGATCCAAGCCCCGCTTATACCGACTTGCAGGCTGACAATCTGGACATCACCGACGTACTGCCTTCCAACGCCACCAAGACCTACGTCACAGACTTCCCGGACCGCAACGCCACCAAAGCCGTTGCGTCAAACGCCACGCTGGACATCCCGGACTACAACCCGAACTTCCAGGGTGAAGCGGGAAAGCTGCGCCGCCAGGCTCTGTCCTACGCCATCAACCGTGAGGAAATCACCAAGGTGGTCTTCAACGGAACCAAAATGCCGGCCAAGGCCTTCGCGCCCCCGGTCATCGCCGGTTTCAAAGACAACCTCAAGGGTAGCGAGGTGCTGAAGTTCGACGCCGCCAAGGCCAAGGACCTCTGGGCCCAGGCCGAGAAGATCAAGCCGTATGACGGTTCCAAGCCGCTCCAGATTGCCTCCAACACCGACGGAGGACACAAAGAGTGGATTGACGCCGTCGCCAACGGTTTCAAGAACAACCTCGGCATCCAGGCTGAAATTCAGCCCTTTGCCAAGTTCGCTGAAGTGCTCAACCTGCGCAAGTCCCAGTCTCTGCCGGGCCTGACCCGCTCCGGATGGCAGGGCGACTACCCGTCGCTCTACAACTTCCTCGGACCGGTGTGGGCAACGGGCGCCTCCTCCAACTACGAGAAGTACTCGAACCCTGAGTTCGACAAACTGCTCAAGGAGGGCCTCGCTGCCAAGACCACCGACGAGGCTAACGCCAAGTTCAACCAGGCGCAGGAGGTCCTCTTCCAGGACCTTCCCGGACTGCCGCTCTGGGATTATACGAGGCCGATTGTGTGGAGCAGCCACGTTGTAAAGGCCGAGACCGGCTGGAATGGCGGAATTCTCTACTACGACATCACGGCCAAGTAGTCTCCAGGATCTAACTTGCCGCCAGGCGTATGGGGGTCCGGTCAAAATCCGGGCCCCCATTCTCCTGCACGGCAGGAAGGCAAAAATGAAACTCAGCACTTCCCTCCCGGAAGGCCGGTGATCCTGTGGTCCGCTATATTCTTCGCCGGCTTCTCCAGGTCATCCCCGTCTTCGTTGGCACCACCCTCCTGGTCTACTACATGGTGTTCGCCCTTCCTGGCGACCCAGTCGCCGCACTCTTCGGCGACCGCCAGCCACCGCAGGCTGTCATTGACACGCTGCGCAGCCAGTACCACCTGGATGAACCGTTCTGGGTGCAGTACGGCATTTTCCTCAAGAACCTCTTCACGTTTAACCTGGGCAACGACTTCACGGGTCAACCGATTGCGGCCACCTTGGCCCGGGTTTTTCCGGTGACTGCAATGCTCGCCGTTGAAGCGATCATTATCCAGGCCGTCTTCGGGGTGGTTTTCGGTGTTTTCGCCGGACTCCGTCGCGGTGGTTGGTTCGACTCCACGGTTCTGGTAGCCTCCCTGGTTGTCATCGCGGTCCCCACCTTCGTTCTCGGCTTCGTCTTCCAGCTGATCTTCGGAGTCAAGCTCGGATGGGCGAAACCGACCGTAGGTGCCAGCGCGGACTGGGGCAACCTGCTGCTGCCCGCAGTGGTACTAGGCCTTGTGTCGTTTGCCTACGTGCTGCGACTTACTCGTGCGTCGGTCAGCGAGAGCATGAACGCGGACTACGTACGGACCGCCACGGCCAAGGGCCTATCGCGTTCCCGCGTAGTGGTGGCTCACATCCTGCGCAACTCGCTGATCCCCGTGGTGACCTACTTGGGGGCGAACCTTGGCGGCCTTATGGGCGGCGCCATTGTCACCGAAGGCATCTTCAATGTTCCAGGGGTAGGAAACAAGCTCTACCAGGCCGTCTTGCGGACTGAGGGTCCCACCATCGTTTCCATCGTCAGCGTGCTGGTGCTGGTTTTTGTGGTGGCTAACCTGCTCGTTGATCTTCTATATGCCTGGCTCGACCCGAGGATTCGTTATGACCAGTAAGAACAGCCATTTTGTGGCACCCATGGAAGAAACCCCGCTGCTTGCCACGGATGCCCTGAAAACTGACGAGGCGCCGTTAAGCCTGTGGGCCGATGCCTGGCGGAAGCTTCGCCGTCGTCCGTTGTTCATCATTTCCGCACTGCTGATCCTGGCACTGACGGTCATCGCACTCTTCCCGGGCCTCCTCTCCACTGTGGCGCCTAACGACGGCTGCGAACTCGGCAACTCGGAAGGCGGTCCCGCGGCGGGGCATCCGTTCGGTTTCACGTTCCAGGGCTGCGACATTTACTCGCGGGTTGTCCACGGGACCCAGGCCTCACTCTCAGTCGGCGTCCTCTCCGTGATTTGCGTCCTGATTGTCGGTGTGACGTTTGGGGCACTCGCCGGCTTCTACGGCGGTTGGCTCGACACGGTGCTGGCCCGCCTCGGTGACATCTTCTTTGCATTGCCCCTGATCCTTGGGGCGCTGGTCATCACCCAGTTGCCGGTATTCCGCGCGAACAAGAGCGTCTGGACCGTGGTGATGGTCATTGCGCTGCTCTCCTGGCCGCAGATGGCGCGCATTACCCGCGGCGCGGTAGTCGAGGTCCGCAATGCGGACTTTGTCACCTCTGCCCGCGCGTTGGGGGTCTCAAAGTTCGGTACTTTGGTCCGGCACGTCCTGCCGAACGCGCTGGCCCCGGTCATCGTGCTCGCCACGCTGGAACTCGGCGTGTTCATTGTGGCTGAGGCTACCCTGTCATTCCTGGGGATCGGACTGCCGGAAGGTGTTATGTCGTGGGGGCACGACATCGCCGCAGCGCAGTCCTCAATTCGGACCAAGCCGGAAATCATGCTGTATCCGGCGGCGGCCCTGTCCATCACCGTCCTTAGTTTCATCATGCTTGGCGATGCCGTGCGTGATGCCCTAGACCCGAAGAGCCGGCAGCGATGAGAGATAATAAGTTGACAAGTCCTGACGTTCACGTCGCCGAGGCCGGATCTTCAGGAACCACCCCCCTGCTCGAAATCCGCGAACTCGCCATCACCTTCAAAACCGGCAGCGGCGATGTCCAGGCAGTCCGCAACGCGCACCTGACCATCATGCCGGGTGAAACCGTAGCCATTGTGGGGGAGTCGGGTTCTGGAAAGTCCACCACGGCACTTGCAGCAATCGGACTCCTGCCCACGAACGGCAGGGTGTCCGGCGGGCAGATTCTGCTGGACGGCGAGGACATCTCGCACGCCAGTGAAAAGCGGATGATTGAGCTGCGCGGCAACACGATTGGCATGGTTCCGCAGGACCCGATGTCCAACCTGAACCCTGTCTGGAAGATCGGATACCAGGTCAAGGAGACGCTCCGGGCAAATGGGCGTCCCAGCGGTCCGAATGATGTTGCCAAGGTTCTGGCCGAGGCTGGTCTGCCGGATGCCCACCGGCGCGCCAACCAGTACCCCCACGAGTTTTCCGGCGGCATGCGGCAGCGCGCGCTGATTGCCATCGGCCTGTCTTGCCAGCCGAGGCTGCTGATCGCTGACGAGCCGACGTCGGCGCTGGACGTGACCGTCCAGCGGCAGATCCTGGACCACCTTGAGACCATGACCAAGGGGCTGGGTACGTCCGTCCTGCTCATTACCCATGATTTGGGACTCGCAGCCGAGCGGGCGGACAAAGTAGTCGTCATGTACCGGGGCAACGTTGTGGAGGCGGGTCCGTCGCTGGAACTTCTCCGGAATCCGCAGCACCCGTACACTCAGCGGCTGGTTGCTTCGGCACCGTCCCTTGCATCACGGCGGATCCAGGTTGCCAAGGAACTCGGCGTGGAAACGGATGAGCTGCTCGCCCCGAGTGAGGCGGCAGTTCAACCGGCCCCAGCCGATGAGGAATTCCTGCAGGTCCAGGACCTCACCAAGGTCTACAAGCTGCGCTCGGGGATCATCAAGGCCACGGACTTCACTGCCGTTGATAACGTGTCCTTCAGCGTCAAACGCGGAACCACCACTGCGATTGTGGGGGAGTCCGGCTCGGGCAAATCCACCGTGGCAAAGATGGTCCTGCAGCTCGAAAAGCCCACTGAGGGCAAGATCCTGTTCGACGGCGTCGACACTTCCGCGCTGAAACCGGCGGAACTCTTCAAATTCCGTCGCCGCGTGCAGCCCATCTTCCAGGATCCTTACGGCTCGCTGGACCCGATGTACAACATCTTCCGTACCATTGAGGAGCCGTTGCGCGTCCACAAGATCGGTGACAAAGCCAGCCGGGAGAAGAAGGTCCGCGAGTTGCTTGACCAGGTGGCGCTGCCGCAGTCCAGCATGCAGCGGTACCCGAACGAGCTGTCCGGCGGCCAGCGCCAGCGTGTCGCCATCGCGCGTGCGCTGGCTCTGGACCCCGAGGTGATCATCTGCGACGAAGCCGTGTCCGCGCTGGACGTGCTGGTGCAGGCACAGGTGCTTAACCTGCTCGCGGACCTGCAGGCCAATCTCGGTCTGACCTACCTGTTCATTACTCACGACCTCGCGGTGGTCCGGCAGATTGCCGACCACGTGTGCGTGATGGAAAAGGGAAAGCTGGTGGAGACTGGGTCCACGGACGATGTCTTCGAGTCCCCTCAGCAGGAATACACCAAGGCGCTGCTCAACGCCATTCCCGGTGCGAAGCTCATGCTTCCACCCGAAGTGGCCTGATCCGGCCGCGGTATCCCGCGTTAAGGATGGAGCCGGTGCCCTTCAGGTCACCGGCTCCGTCGCCTTTAAGGGCCGGTTCAGTCCGCTAGGAGTCTGTTCAGCCCGCCGGGGTGGCTGCGGGGGTTGCCGCCGGGACTGTGCCGTCCAGAGGTGGGCCTTCGAGCCCCAACTGCCGAAGCCTGGATTCAAGCAGCCCGCCCAGTGACCTGCGGCCTGCCGCATCCATGTGGACGGCATCTGCCAGGTTCTTCGCGAGGTTGTATTTCGACAGCCAGTCGCCCACGCCCACAAAAGGTATGCCGTGCCGGGCCGCTACGGTACCCAGCAGCGCGTCCACCTGCGTCCTGCGCCCGCCGCCGTAGTTGGCGCCGCGGGCCAGCGTGCCGATCACGGCCATCCTGGCGCCTGGATAGCGGTCCCGGAGTGCGCCGATCAGACGGTCGGCGTTGGCCACGATCTGGGCATCGGTAGCACCGCGCGCGGCGTCGTTGCCACCGCCCTGGATGACGATCAGCGCGGGCGTCCCGTACGGCAGCTTCCAGTCACCGCGCTGCAGGGCGTCGATGTAGTTGCCCGTCTTGCCGTTAGACGCCACGAATCCCGTTCCACCGAGCCCGCAGAAGTGGACCTTGTAGCCAATGGCTGCAAGGCCAAGACGAGGCCAGCCGTCATTTGGCTCGGATTGGGAATCGCCGATAAGGAGGGCCGTGTGGCGCATGTCCGGCACCACCACCTCGTCACGCCCGCTGGCCGGGTTGCGGTACACAGAACCGGCAGGCAGGCTGATCGGATACCCGCCGCGGGCCTGGTAAGCGCCGGCCGCGGCCGCCTGTACCGGGGATGCCACGCCGGAATCCGGTGTGGCTGCTGGGGTCTGTCCGCAGCCGCTCAGGAGCGCGGCTACCGCGATTCCATGTGCGAAAAAGCGGGTCAGAGCCGAGGCTTTTCGCATCAGGGGTTCTCCGGGCTTGCTGTGGTTATCACAGCAATGATGGGGCATCAAGTCACAAAAATCCAGTGAGCTTGGTCACTCTTTGGGCCGTTGCGGGCCGAAATTACCCACCGGCCGGACTGGGCTGGTTCGAGATTTTTAGGCCAACAATAGGCACAGCGTTTAGAATGAGGGAAGGAGCCCTGTGTTATTGGGCTAATCCGTCGTGCGTTCCGGTTGGAAATGTCGCGATACAACAGCTGACTTCACCACTGAATCGAGCAATCACGCATGTCTGAAACCACCACCAACACCGCGGTAGCCACTGCATCGCGCAGTGACCTCCGCAACGTCGCGATCGTGGCCCACGTTGACCACGGCAAGACCACTCTGGTCGACGCCATGCTCAAGCAGACCAACTCCTTTGCCGAACACAACCACCTCGAAGACCGCGTCATGGACTCCGGTGACCTGGAGCGCGAAAAGGGCATCACCATCCTGGCCAAGAACACCACAGTGGCCTACAACGGACCGTCCTCCAACGGTGAAACCATCACCATCAACGTCATCGACACCCCAGGCCACGCCGACTTCGGCGGCGAAGTAGAGCGCGGCCTGTCCATGGTGGACGGCGTTGTACTCCTCGTTGACGCTTCCGAGGGCCCGCTGCCCCAGACCCGCTTCGTGCTGCGCAAGGCCCTGGCCGCGCACCTGCCGGTTATCCTCCTCGTCAACAAGACGGACCGCCCCGACGCCCGCATCGAGGAAGTTGTCCACGAGTCGATGGACCTCCTCCTGGGCCTCGCCTCGGACCTCGCCGATGAAGTTCCGGACCTGGACCTGGACAAGATCCTTGAAGTTCCGGTCGTCTACGCAGCAGCGAAGGTAGGCCGCGCCTCCCTGGACCAGCCCGCCGACGGATCTGCTCCGGACAACGAGGACCTTGAGCCGCTGTTCAAGACCATCATCGAGCACATCCCGGCTCCGACGTACAACCCGAACGGCGTGCTCCAGGCACACGTGACCAACCTGGACGCCTCCCCGTTCCTGGGCCGTCTTGCCCTGCTGCGCATCTACAACGGCACCCTGCGTAAGGGCCAGACCGTTGCATGGGCCCGCGCCAACGGAGAGCTCAAGAACGTCAAGATCACCGAACTGCTGGCCACCAAGGCACTGGACCGCGTTCCGACCGAGTCTGCAGGTCCGGGCGAAATCGTCGCCGTCGCCGGCATCGAGGAAATCACCATTGGTGAGACCCTGACCGATGTCGACAACCCGCAGCCGCTGCCGCTGATCACCGTGGACGATCCCGCGATCTCCATGACCATCGGTATCAACACCTCGCCGCTGGCCGGCCGGGTCAAGGGCGCCAAGGTCACGGCCCGCCAGGTTAAGGACCGCCTGGACAAGGAACTGATCGGTAACGTCTCCATCAAGGTTCTCCCCACCGAGCGTCCCGACGCCTGGGAAGTCCAGGGCCGTGGCGAGCTCGCGCTGGCCATCCTGGTCGAGCAGATGCGCCGTGAAGGCTTCGAACTGACAGTCGGCAAGCCGCAGGTTGTCACCCGGACCGTCGACGGCAAGATCCACGAGCCGATGGAACATATGACCATCGACGTGCCGGAAGAGTACCTCGGCGCCGTCACCCAGCTGATGGCCGCCCGGAAGGGCCGCATGACCAACATGGCCAACCACGGCACCGGCTGGTGCCGCATGGAGTTCATCGTTCCGGCCCGTGGCCTGATCGGGTTCCGCACCAAGTTCCTCACGGACACCCGCGGCGCCGGCATCGCAGCCTCCATCTCCGAGGGCTACGAGCCCTGGGCCGGCCCGATCGAGTACCGCACCAATGGTTCGATGGTGGCCGACCGCGCCGGAGTTGTGACGCCGTTCGCCATGATCAACCTGCAGGAACGTGGCTCCTTCTTCGTTCGCCCCACCTCCGAGGTTTACGAAGGCCAGATCGTCGGCGAGAACTCCCGCGCCGACGACATGGACGTCAACATCACCAAGGAAAAGAAGCTCACCAACATGCGTGCCGCTTCCTCGGACACTTTCGAGAACCTGACGCCGCCGCGCGACCTCACCCTCGAAGAGTCCCTCGAATTTGCCCGCGAAGACGAGTGCGTCGAGGTCACCCCGGAGTCCATCCGCATCCGGAAGCTCATCCTGGACGTCAACCAGCGTGCCAAGTCCACCCGGGCACGCGCCAAGGCCTAACCCAGTTTTTGTCCAGATAAACGCACTTTAGGGCGGTTTTGCCCGCGATATCTGGACAAAAACTCCATGAAGCTGCCGGTACGGCAGGCGGGAATCCCGCCGTCGTACCGGCAGCTTCTTTGTACGGGCAGTTTCTTTTGCGTCAGGAAAAGGTCAGTCGCGGATGCGGGCGGGGCGCCGCTCGGGCGCCGGCGGGACTTCCTTGGCAGCCACCACCAGGTCCAAGGGGATGACGACGTCGGCCTTCCGCGTGCGGACTGTGCAGCCGCCGTCGTCAGTGGCCACCAGATGCCCCAGGGCGTCGGTCAGGCCGCCCTCGATCCGGTATCGGACTACCACCCGTGTTCCGGGCGGGGCGGTGGCCAGAAATTCTCGGGGCGTAGGCTCGGCGGGACTCACCAGTTCATACTAAGGCTGCCCGCTAGGTTCGCGTGGACGAACTGGGAGATAATAGGCTCAGAAGTCAACAGTCCGGCCGGTGCCGGATTCAAGTGCCGGCCACCGCCGGGAAATATCGTGGAGAGGCAAGGGACGTGACGTACGTAATCGCGCAGCCGTGTGTAGATGTCAAGGACAAGGCATGTATTGAGGAATGCCCCGTTGACTGCATCTATGAGGGTGAACGTTCGTTGTACATCCACCCCGATGAGTGTGTCGACTGTGGTGCCTGCGAGCCGGTATGCCCGGTGGAGGCCATCTACTACGAGGATGACACTCCCGAGGAATGGGCTGATTACTACAAGGCCAACGTCGAATTCTTCGATGACCTGGGCTCGCCCGGCGGCGCCGCCAAGGTGGGCAACACGGGCAAGGACCACCCGATGATCGCCGCCCTGCCGCTGCAGAACCAAGACCACTGAACCGGGCATCGCGTTGACCGCAGCCGTGAACAGCTTTGGCCTCAGCCTGCCCGACTACCCGTGGGAGGCAATGACGCCGTACCTGGCCAAAGCCTCCGAGCACCCTGGCGGGGCCGTAAACCTGTCGATCGGCACGCCCGTCGACCCCACTCCTTCCTTGATCCAGGATGCCCTCAGGGCCGCCGCGGATGCCCCCGGGTACCCGACTGTCCACGGTACCGTTCCGTTGCGGGAAGCCATTGCGGCGTGGTTTGAGCGCCGCCGCGGCGTCCACGGCCTGGACCCTAAGAACATCATGCCTACGGTGGGCTCCAAGGAACTGGTGGCGTGGCTGCCGCTCCTGCTCGGGCTGAAGACGGGCGACGTCGTCGTCCGTCCCAAGGTTGCCTACCCCACCTATGACATCGGCGCTACGTTCGCCGGCGTCACCTCTGTCGCTACCGACCACCTCGACGAGCTGGACGATGCCACCCGCTCACGCGTGCGGCTGATCTGGGTGAACTCCCCGGGCAACCCCACCGGAAGCGTCAGGGACGTTGAGTCCCTCAAGACCATTGTGGCGCAGGCCCGCGAAATGGGCGCCGTGGTGGCGTCGGACGAGTGCTACGCCGAACTCGGGTGGGGCGCCTGGGACGCACAGCACGGCGGGGAGCCCGTGCCCAGCATCCTGGATCCGCGCGTTTCCGGCGGGTCCCACGAGGGCCTCCTGGCCGTGTACTCGCTGAGCAAGCAGTCCAACGTCGCAGGTTACCGTGCAGCGTTTGTGGCCGGCGACCCTGCGATTATGGCCAACCTCGTCAACAGCCGCAAGCATGCAGGCATGATCGTCCCCTACCCGGTGCAGGAAGCAATGCGGGTTGCGCTGGGCGACGACACCCATGTCCAGGCCCAGAAGGACCTGTACCGCGGACGCCGGGACCGCCTGGTGCCGGCACTGCAGGGCTTTGGGCTGGAGATCAAGGATTCCGACGCCGGATTGTACCTTTGGTCCACCGCCGGCGAGAGCACCTGGGACACCGTGGCGCGGCTGGCTGAGCGGGGCATCGTGGTGGGGCCGGGCGTCTTTTACGGCGAAGCCGGCAACGGGTTTGTGCGTGTTGCATTGACGGGCACGGACGAACGGATCGATGCCGCAGTGGCCAGACTGGGCACGACGCCGTAACAATCATGTGACTCGCACCACAAAGCCGTCATTTTATGGGGGTTTCCAGCGCCACCGATTAGTGACACCCGCGATCGGGCGGGTACTTTTTAAGTGACTATCAATGGTGGCTTTCTACAAGAAGGCAGCCCGGGTGTTGGATTCCTGGATGAACAGGGACAGTGCCACGGCTCACCTGATGTTGGATCAAGCTTTCGACAGAGGCCCAAGGCGCCTCATGAAGGGGACTCCATGACTGAGACCAACAGCGCAACCCTGCACCATGCAGGAGGCGAGCTCAAGCTCCCGCGCATCCAGGTTGTTGAAGGAAACGAAGGCTACGACGTTTCCAAGCTGCTCAAGCAGACGGGCGCAGTCACCTTTGACCCCGGCTTCATGAACACCGCAGCAACCGCCTCCGCTATCACCTATATCGACGGCGATGCGGGCATCCTGCGTTACCGCGGGTACCCCATCGAGCAGCTGGCGCAGCACTCCAGCTTCCTCGAGGTTTCGTACCTGCTGATCTACGGCAACCTGCCCAGCCCCACCGAGCTGGAAGCCTTCGACCAGCGCATCCGTCACCACACCCTGCTGCACGAGGAGCTCAAGGGCTTCTTCAGCGGCTTCCCGCGTGACGCCCACCCGATGCCCGTGCTGTCCTCGGCCGTGTCGGCGCTGTCCACGTTCTACCAGGACTCGCTGGACCCGTTCAACGCCGAGCAGGTCGAGGTGTCCACGTACCGGCTGCTGGCCAAGATGCCGGTCATCGCCGCCTACGCCCTGAAGAAGAGCATCGGCCAGCCCATGCTGTACCCGGACAACTCCCACAACCTTGTGGAGAACTTCCTGCGCCTGAGCTTCGGCCTTCCCGCCGAGCAGTACGAAGTGGACCCGGTTATCGCCAAGGCGCTGGATCTCCTCCTGATCCTGCACGCCGACCACGAGCAGAACTGTTCCACCTCTACCGTGCGCCTGGTGGGCTCCTCCAACGCCAACCTCTTTGCCTCGGTGTCAGCCGGCATCAACGCTCTCTTCGGCCCTGCCCACGGCGGCGCCAACGAGGCGGTGCTGAAGATGCTCCGCCAGATCCAGGCCGACGGCACCAAGCCCGAGGACTACATGGAGAAGGTCAAGAACAAGGAAGACGGCGTCCGCCTCATGGGCTTCGGACACCGCGTCTACAAGAACTACGATCCGCGCGCCAAGATCGTCAAGGCCACGGCCCACGAGATCCTCAGCAAGCTCGGCGGCAACGACGAATTGCTCGAGATCGCCATGCGCCTGGAAGAGAAGGCGCTGAACGATGACTACTTCATCCAGCGCAAGCTCTACCCGAACGTGGACTTCTACACCGGCCTGATCTACAAGGCCATGGGCTTCCCGGAGAAGATGTTCACCGTGCTGTTCGCCATCGGCCGCCTGCCGGGCTGGATCGCCCAGTGGCGTGAAATGATCAGCGACCCGAACACCAAGATCGGCCGCCCGCGCCAGCTATACATCGGCGAGCCGGAGCGCGATTACCCGGTCCGCTAAGAACTCCGCTACAGAACAACGCGGGGTCACTTACGGCCCATCCCGAGCTTCGGGACGGGCCGTAAGTGACCCCGCGTTGCTGTTTAAGCGGTGTAGCCGAGGGGGTTGTTCTTCTGCCAGCGCCAGTGGTCCTCGCACATCTGGTCCACGGTCTTGGTGGTGGACCAGCTCAGGTCGGCCAGGGCGGAGGTGGCGTCGGCCCAGAATGCCGGGAGGTCGCCCGCGCGGCGTCCGGTGACCTCGTAGGGGATGGGCTGCCCCACGGCCTTCTCGAAGGACCGCAGGACCTCCAGGACCGAGGACCCCTTCCCGGAGCCAAGGTTCCAGCGGTAGACGCCTGAGCGGTCCGCGACGTGGTTCAGGGCTGCGACGTGGCCTTCGGCGAGGTCCACCACGTGGATGTAGTCCCGTAGGCAGGTGCCGTCAGGGGTGTCGTAGTCGCCGCCGAACACCATGAGCTTGTCGCGGCGTCCCACGGCCACCTGGGCGATGAAGGGCACCAGATTGTTGGGGATGCCCTGGGGGTCCTCGCCAATGCGGCCTGACGGGTGTGCGCCCACCGGGTTGAAGTAGCGCAGCAGTGCAATGTGCCAACGGCTGTCAGCGGCGCCCAGATCGGCGAGGATGTCCTCGATCTGTTCCTTGGTGCGGCCGTACGGGTTGTTGGCGCCGATCTCCATCTTTTCCACGTAAGGGATGGGATTGTGCTCGCCGTACACGGTGGCGGACGAGCTGAAGACGATGGAGCGGACGTCGTGGCGGTCCATAACGCGGATCAGGTTCAGCGTGCCCACGAGGTTGTTGTAGTAGTACTTGAGCGGTTCGCGGACCGACTCACCCACGGCCTTGAGCCCGGCAAAGTGGATCACGGCGTCGATCGTGTGGGCGGCAAAGACACCTTCCACGGCGGCTTCGTCCACCAGGTCCACGTTGTGGAATTCCGCGGTCTTGCCGGTGAGTTCGGCTACCCGGCGCAGTGACTCCTCGCTGGAGTTCACCAAGTTATCGATCACCACCACGTCGTGGCCGGCTTCCTGCAGGGACAAGACTGTGTGCGAACCGATGTACCCGGTGCCACCTGTGACCAGAATTTTCATGCCCCCACGCTATCCCATTTCCGTGGATGCGTGGATTTCAGCACAGGTGTGCTAAATAATAAGGGTGCCCAAAATTGTTGATGCCGAAGCCCGGCGCGCAGAGATCGTCGAAGCGGTCTTCAGGATCATCGCCGTCGACGGCCTCGAGCGGGCGTCACTGCGGGAGGTGGCCGATGAAGCAGGCCTCGCCGTGGGCTCCGTTCGGCACTACTTTGCCGGCAGTGAAGAACTGCTCAGCCATTCCTTTGCCGCCGTTGTGGACCGGATCACGGGCCGGCTCACCGCGGCATTGCCGGCGATGGCCGCCGGCGAACCCGGGACCAGCCCGCATCGTGAGGCGGTTTTAACCCTGTTGAGTGAATTTCTGCCGCTCGACGAGGAACGAGCCGTGGACGTCTGTGTGTGGATGGCCTTTAAGAACGCGGCCAGGATCCGTCCCTTCCTCGTAGCTGAGGCCGATCGGAGCCACCGGGAGGTGGCCGCCGTCGTCGGGCAGGTAATCACGGCCCTGGTAACGGACGACGGCGACGGGCAGCAGTCGCTGGCGGTCGAGGCCGAGAGGCTGCTGGCTACGCTGGACGGGCTGTGCATGCACGCCCTGCTACAGCCCGCCTGGATGACGGCGCAGATGTGCCATGACGTCCTGGACCGGCACCTGAGGAGCCTGGCCGCCTGACACTACCGTCTTGTGGCATCGGGAATAGACTGGGAGCCGGGGGAGCGGAACCGGCTGGTCAGGCCGGTACAGGCACGCCACAGGAGGAGTAGGGATGCATCACACAGGTGGTTCCGGCTGGCAGATCACCACGGATACGTCCGGGCCTCTGATGATCGCGCTCTTTGTCCGTGATGCGGCAGGACTCGACGGCGCCGGCCACCCTGCGTTGTCGCATGCTGCGCCGAAGATCCACCATGCCGACCACTCGCACCTCACCGCCGACGTCGGCGGGCAGAGCGCGCTCAAGACCGAATGGGAAGCCTGGTGGGAGCAGCTGCTGAAGGCGCACCCCCAGACATCACCGGAGCTGTCCCCTCCGGATTTTGGGGAATTCGGAAACTCCCCTGCCCTCCAGCGTGTCCTGCAGGCGCATTTCGGGTCAGCCCTGACCTGGGCACGGGAGCGCCGCAGTGAGTACGTCAGGCTGGAAGCCGAACGGGTGGCCAGCGGCTCGGACCAGCTATTGGGCGACTTGGTGGATGACCGCCTGCTGGAGGTGGGCCGGGGGTCACGGGACTTCACCCTCACCATCATCGAACTGCCGCTGAACGAACAGCGGGCGTGGTACCTGGAACCGGACAAGATCATCATGAGCCATAACCTCATGTCCGCGCCGGAGCTCTTCCGCAGCTACGTCCAGCCGGTAGTGGACATCCTGGTCTGAGGTTGCGCGGTCAGCTGCCGGTGCCGGCCGGTGCCAGTGTAATGCGGACCTGGCCGGCTGGCGCGTCGGATTCCTGCCAGCCGCCCTGATCCTCACGGTCCCAGCTCCGGCCGGCAACATCCACGCGTGTCACCGCCAGGCCTTTGGCGTTGGCAACTGCCCACTGCGCCACTGACCACGCCTTAGTGCCGTCAGCTTCCACCACGAGGGATTCATTCTCCGTGGTGATTGCGAGCGGCCCGTACGCCTGGGCGAGCTCGGACTCGACGGCGGCGGGGACGCCCGGCTCCTGCGGGGCGCGCAAAGTGCACAGAACAGAGGCGGGCGTCTGGCCGGTCAGGCCGGACGCGAAGGAGCGGCCCATATCTTCGTGTTGTGCGTAGGCGAGGGGGTAGGCCGAGCCCTGGACACGCTGGGCGGCGTCGGTGATCTCCAAGGACTCATAGCCGGGAATCTTGACCAGGGCATCGTAGAAAGCATTGGCAGCGTAGTACGGGTCCATGACCTGGGCCTCGGTTCCCCACCCCTGCGAGGGACGTTGCTGGAACAGTCCGCGGGAGTCAGGGCCGGCCTGGTCGCCATGGGCGATGTTGCGCAACTTGGATTCCTGCATGGCGGTGGCGAGGGCGATGCTGGCTGCCCGGGGAGGCAGCCCACGCTGCACCGCCACGGCTGTAATCAGTGAGGCATTAACCGCCTGGTCCGTTGCAAGCTCCACGCTCTGGGTCCCCGCGTCGGCCGTGCAGCGCTCCGAGACCAGGGTTTCGGAGCGCTGCAGGAAGGAGACCACTGTGTAGATGCCGGCGCCCGCCAGCGCCAGGGTAAGCAGCAGCACGGTGGGGCGAACGAAACTGCGTCCACGGGCCACGGACGGGTTAGTTGGCGTGGAGGGCGTCGTTGAGTTCCACAGTCTGGCCCTTGCGCGGCAACGCCTCTACGGCGCCGGTGGTGGAGTTACGCCGGAACAGGAGGTTGGAGACACCGGACAGCTCGGCTGCCTTTACGATTTTTGCGGTGTCCTCGCCATTCTCGTCCTTGGGCCCGGGAACGAGCACGCGGGTTCCAGCGGTGACGTAGAGGCCTGCCTCCACCACGGAGTCATCGCCGACGCTGATGCCGACGCCGGAGTTGGCCCCCAGCAGGACGCGCTCACCGATGACGATCTTTTCCTTGCCGCCTCCGGAGAGGGTGCCCATGATCGACGCGCCGCCTCCCACGTCGCTGCCGTCGCCGGCGACGACGCCGGCCGAGATACGGCCTTCCACCATGGAAGCGCCCAGGGTGCCGGCGTTGAAGTTCACAAAGCCTTCGTGCATCACGGTGGTGCCTTCGGCGAGGTGGGCGCCGAGACGGACGCGGTCGGCGTCGGCGATCCGGACACCGGAGGGCACCACGTAGTCCACCATGCGGGGGAACTTGTCGACCCCGTAGACGGTGACGGCGCCACGGCGGCGAAGCTTGGCGCGGGTCAGCTCGAAGCCTTCCACGGCGGCGGGGCCGAAGTTGGTCCACACCACGTTGGGGAGCTTGCCAAAGATGCCATCCAGGTTGATGGTGTTGGGCCGGACCAGCCGGTGGGAGAGCAGGTGCAGCCGGAGGTAAGCGTCGGCGGTGTCGGCCGGAGCTTCATCAAGGTTGATCTGTACGAAGACCACCTTCTGCTCGGTCCCGCGGTCAGCGTCGGTGCCGCTTTCGGCGAGCTGGACCAAGGAATCGTCCGCATTTTCCACGGCGCGCAGGTTATCGGCCGCAACGCCCAGGGCGGGCGCAGGGAACCAGACGTCAAGGACTGTGGCTTCGGCATTTTCCTCGCCGTTTTCCTTGCCGCTGGCAGTGGCGATGGTTGCCAAGCCGAAGCCGTAGGCGGAGCGGGCTTCGGAATTTACGTTCTGGTTCTCGGGCGCGGCGGAGGTAGCGGTCTCAGTCATGGCCTCAGTCTAGCGAGAGGCGGGCATCGCGTTCGAACTAGACTGGCAACGTGACTGCCGAAACCGCCCCTGAATCGATCACCGTGCCTTTGGACCTCCGTCAGGACGTCTCCGTGCTGACCGCCGCCCTGATGGACATCAACAGTGTGTCCGGAAACGAGACTGAGCTCGCTGACGCCGTCGAGGCCGCGCTGCGGGCCATCCCCGAGCTCCAGGTGGTCCGCGATGGTGATTCCATCATCGCCCGCACGGAACTGGGCAGGGCGGAACGAGTCATCCTCGCCGGACACCTGGACACGGTGCCGTTGCCGGTCACCGAGGGAGCACGCGGAACCGTCCCGGCCACCTGGGAATCAGGTGTCCCGGGGGAAGGCGTGCTTTACGGGCGCGGAGCCACTGACATGAAAGGCGGCGTCGCCGTGCAGCTCGCGCTGGCGGCCACAATGTTCGACGGCGGCGCGGCGCCCGAGCGGGACGTCACCTTCGTGTTCTACGACCACGAGGAAGTGGAAGCGGTCAAGAGTGGTCTGGGCCGTCTGGTCCGGAACCACGGCAGCCTCCTGGGCGGCGATTTTGCCATCCTCCTGGAGCCGACACATGGCACCGTCGAGGGCGGCTGCAACGGCACCAGCCGTTTTGAGGCCACCACGGTGGGCGAGGCAGCGCACTCCGCCCGTGCATGGATGGGCAGCAACGCCATCCACGCGGCGGCACCCATCCTGGCCCGGCTTGCGGACTACGAGCCGCGGACCATCAACGTGGATGGCCTGGACTACCGCGAGAGCCTGAATGCGGTGAAGATCCACGGCGGCACAGCCGGCAACGTCATCCCGGACCGCTGCGTCGTGGAAATCAACTACCGCTTCGCCCCGGACAAGACGCCGGACCAGGCGGAGGCGCATGTGCGCGAACTTTTGGCGGGCTTCGCTGTGGTCCGTACCGACGCTGCCGCTGGTGCGCGCCCGGGACTGAATCACCCTGCCGCCGCGTCCTTCGTGGCCGCCGTCGGAGCGGAGCCGAAACCGAAATACGGCTGGACCGACGTCGCACGCTTTAGTGAGCTGGGGATCCCTGCGGTGAACTTCGGCCCCGGGGACCCGCTGCTGGCGCACAAGGACGAAGAACACGTGGACGCGGCCGCCATCCGCGAATGCCTGCGGGTCCTGCGGAGCTGGCTCGCCGCCTGAACGCCGGAAACCGAAAAGGTCCGCAACGCGTTGCGGACCTTTTCGTTTGGCGGTGGTGTGGGGCTACTTGGCTCCGGGCAGCGTATCTTTGGCAACGGGATCGTTGCCGGCCCCCATTGCGAGTCCCGTTTGCAGTGCGGGCGGAGCAACTCCGCCCGCGGCCTTCTTGGAACCGCGGCGCTCGATCCAGATTGCGATGCGGGAGACGCAGATGTTGATCGCAATGTAGATGGCGGCGGCGACAAAGAAGATGGGGAACAGGAACGCGTTACCCAGGAAGTCCGCCATGACCTGCACTGCCCGCAGGAGCTCGCCGTAGGCCACGATGTAGCCCAGGGAGGTGTCCTTCAGGAGCACCACCAGTTGGGCAACCAGCGATGGCATCATGCGGCGGACTGCCTGCGGCAGTTCGATGAGCATCCGGGACTGGAAGCTGGTCAGGCCGATGGTCAGGCCCGCCTCCCGCTGGCCCTTAGGCAGTGATTGGATGCCGGCACGGATGATCTCCGCGAAGATCGCAAGGTTGTACAGGACAAGCCCCGTCACCACCGCGACGAAGGAACTCGTCCCGAATACCAGCAGGACGAAGAGCATCATCAGGACAACCGGCATGCCGCGCAGGAATTCCAGGACCACGCGGATGGGAATCCGGATCCAGGCGACCAGCGAGATGCGTAGCAGGCAGAACATCAGGCCGAGGGGGAACGCGATGACTGCGGCGAGGGCGGCGGCGCTGAGCGTGGCGCCGATGCCGTTGCCGAGCAGCATCCAGACGTCGCCTCGGGTGAAGATAGCCCAGCGGCGACCTTCAAAAATGCCCTGCTGGGCGAGAGTCATGACGATCCATGCCAGGAGGCCCAGGATCAGCACGGTTCCAACCACGGAACCGATCAGCGAGACCCGGCGCGCTTTGGGGCCGGGAACGTCGTAGAGGACCGAAGTCATCGGGCAATCGCCACCTTTCGTTCCACCGTGCTGGCAAGGACGCCCAGCGGAATGGTGAGGAGCAGATAGAAGAACGCTACGCCCAGCAGAACTGCCATGACCTGGTCACCGTTGGCGTTGGCCATTTGGCGGCCGTAGCCGAACAGTTCCAGGACAAAGAACGCGCCGGCGACGGAGGAGTTTTTGACGAGGGCGATCAGGATGTTGATCAGCGGCGGGATCACCGTCCGAAGCGCCTGCGGCAGGATGATGAGGGAAAGCACCTGGCCGAAATTCATGCCGATACTGCGGGCGGCCTCGGCTTGGCCGAGCGGGACACTGTTAACGCCTGAGCGGACAGCTTCAGCGATGAAGGCCGCTGTGTAGGCGCTGAGGGCGATGATCGCAGCGACCTCGAACTGCTGGAAGGTCACGCCGAGGCGGGGCAGGACGATCGCCGCGAAAAAGAAGGCAATGGTCAGTGGAGTGTTCCGGAGAATTTCCACGTAGACGGTGCTGAATCCCCGGAGGGCCGCAACGGGGGAAACGCGGGCTGCTGCCAGGAGTGTTCCGAGGATAAGGGCGATGATCCCGGAGACGACGGATAGGAAAAGGGTGCGGAGAAGGCCTTCCCAATAAAGGGGGAGGTTTTCAATGATGACTTCCATAGGATCCTTCGGCTCTGGCGTGGGGGGTCAAAAAGCAGGCTGGCGGCTTCCGGGGAACACGTTTCAACGATTTCCCCGGAAGCCGCCGTTGCTACCTAGTAGCGGTTGATGGCAGGAACTTCAGGGGCGGTCTTGATGACCGAACCTGCAGTTGCTTCCCAGGCCTTCTTGTAGGACCCGTCCTTGCCGAACGACTCGAGCTGGTCGTTGATCCAGTTACGGAACTCGGTGTCGTCCTTCTTCAGGCCAATGCCGTAGGGCTCTTTGGTGAAGGTTTTATCCGAGGCCAGCTTGAAGGCGTCCGGTTCCTTGTCCACAAAGCCGGCCAGGATCACGTTGTCGGTGGTGATCGCTTCGACCTGCTTGTTGCGCAGCGGCTCAAGGCAAGCGGAGTAAGTGGCTGCCGGAACGAGCACGGCCTTGTACTTGTCCACGATCGTCGCGGCAGGCGTTGAACCAGTGACGGAGCAGACCTTCTTGCCTGCGACGTCTTCAGGCTTGGTGATGGACGTGTTGTCCTTGTTCACCATCAGCGCCTGGCCAGCCTCGTAGTACGGGCCCGCGAAGCTGACAACCTGCTTGCGCTTGTCATTGATGGTGTAGGTGGCAATGACAAGGTCCACCTTGCCCTGCTCAATGAAGGGTTCGCGGTTGGCTGAGACAGTTTCGGACCATTCGATCTTGTCCGCAGCGATGCCCAGCTTGGCTGCGATCAGCTTGCCCATCTCGACGTCGAAGCCCACCGGCTTGCCGTCCAGGCCCACCTGGCCGAAGAGCGGCTGATCGTATTTGGTGCCGATCTTGATGGTTCCGGCAGTGGCCAGCTTCTCCATGGTGGTGCCGGCGGCAAACGTCGGCTTGGCGGCAACAGTGGGATCGCCGGTGGTGCCGGGAGTGGTGCCGCCACACGCGCTCAGGGACAACGCCAGGGCAGCAGTAGCCGCCACGAAGAACGACTTCCGGCGGGTCATAAATGCCTTCATGACATTCCTTTCATTGGTCGGCCGTGGGTCACGGCCTAGGTGCGAACTGGAGTGTGTGCTCGTGATGGAAAATCAGTGGGTGAGCAGCTTGGACAGGAAGTCCTTCGCACGGTCACTCTTCGGATTGGTGAAGAATTCTTCCGGCTTGGCATCCTCCACGATCTGGCCATCAGCCATGAACACCACGCGGTCGGCGGCCTTCCGGGCGAAGCCCATTTCGTGCGTGACCACAACCATGGTCATGCCTTCCTTGGCCAGTTGGATCATGACGTCGAGGACCTCGTTGATCATCTCGGGGTCCAGCGCAGAGGTGGGCTCATCAAAGAGCATGACCTTTGGCTTCATGGCCAGGGCGCGGGCGATGGCCACGCGCTGCTGCTGGCCGCCGGAGAGCTGCGCCGGGAGTTTGGGGGCCTGGTGACCCACACCCACGCGCTCAAGCAATGCCATGGCTTCCTTGTCGGCCTGGGCCTTGGCAACGCCTTTGACTTTGATGGGACCAAGGCTCACGTTCTCAAGGATGGTCTTGTGAGCGAAGAGGTTGAACGACTGAAAGACCATGCCGACGTCGGCGCGGAGCTTAGCCAGCTCCTTCCCCTCCTCCGGCAACACCTTTCCATCAATGCTGATGGTGCCGCCTTCGATGGTTTCCAGACGGTTGATGGCACGGCACAACGTGGACTTCCCTGAGCCTGACGGGCCAATGACCACCACCACTTCGCCCTTACGGACGTGGAGATTGATGTCCTTCAAAACGTGCAACTGACCGTAATGCTTATTCACACCATTCAGGGAGACGAGCGCATCGCCGGGCACAGGAGTAGTCATAAGAAGAATCTAGCGAACATTGGCTGGTTATGAGGCGAATCATGCCAAGTTCCCGCGGATCGTGATTCAAGAGATACCTGCGGCGGGCACGCTGGACTTGGCATTAGCCTTGGGGGATGAGCATCAACGCAGATCCGGCCAAAACCTCCCAGCCGCGCCGTAAGGGGCCCCTTGAACTCCGCCGCAAGCAGGCGGCTGTGGAAATGTCCGACCAGCATCTGCTCGATACCAAGGGCGCCGGACAGTTCGTCCATTCAGACCCTTGGCGTGTCCTCCGGATCCAGAGCGAGTTTGTCGAGGGGTTCGGCGCGCTTGCCGATCTGGGGCCTGCCGTCAGTGTTTTCGGCTCGGCGCGCACCAAGCCTGGGAGCCAGTACTACGAAATGGGCATGGAAGTAGGCCGGAAGCTGGCAGCCGCCGGTGTGGCCGTCATCACTGGCGGCGGTCCGGGTTCCATGGAGGCCGCCAACCGCGGCACCGTGGAAGGCAACGGCGTCTCCGTGGGCCTGGGGATTGAATTGCCCTTTGAACAGGGCCTGAACCAGTGGGTGGACCTCGGCATCAACTTCCGCTACTTCTTCGCGCGCAAGACCATGTTCGTCAAATATGCCCAGGGTTTCATCGTTCTTCCCGGCGGGCTGGGCACACTGGATGAACTTTTCGAAGCCATGGTCCTGGTCCAGACCCGGAAGGTGACCTCGTTCCCGATCGTGCTCCTCGGCGTCGACTTCTGGGGGCCGATGATCGAATGGATCAGGGGCACCCTCGTGGCCGAAGGAATGGTCTCCGAAAAGGACCTGGACCTCATCCAGGTGGTGGACGATCCCGCCGAAGCGGTGGACCTCGTGCTCCACGGGACAGCCCCGGTTCCCACCAACGGCGAGCAACGGCCCGAATAGCCCTCCGGCCCATATCTGGCACGATGGGTGCTGTGAGTTTTTTCCTGGTTTACCTCGCCATCGTGCTGATCGCCGCCACCCTGTGGGCGGGCGCCGGTGGCCGCCGCGGCATCCTGCGCAGCCTCCGTCGGGGCAGCGAACCTGCCGCCGGCGCCGAGGTCCCGGAGAATTCGATTCTCTACCCGGGGTTCGGGCAGCCGCCGGCAAACCTTCCGCCGGTGCTGTTGCCCGCGGACGCTGCACCGGCCGACGTCGACCGTGTTCGTTTTTCCCTCGGCCTGCGTGGGTATCGGATGGACCAGGTGGACCAGGTCCTCGACGAACTGCGGGACCAGATCGCCGCCAAAGACGAAGAAATGGGCAGACTCCGGGCACGGCTGCTGGAAGTTGAACGGGCGGCGCGCCCGGAGGCCGGCGTTTGAGCACTGACACGGGGGACCGGACGGGCCCGACGGCGTTGATCACCGCATTCGGCGCCCGCGCCGCGGGCGCGGTCCAACGCTGGCCATGGTGGCTGCAGGTTGCCGTCCTCTATGCCGCTGCCCGGCTGGTCAGCGCATGCATCTTCATGGCAGCCGCCCTGCACCAAGGGCCCAACCCATGGTTTCCGGCCGTCCCCGAGTACTGGAACTTCATCAATATCTGGGATGCGCGATGGTACGGCCGGATCATCACTGACGGCTATCCCGCATCTCTTCCAACGGACGCCGCCGGCAACGTGCAGGAAAATGCGTGGGCGTTCTACCCGCTCTTCCCGGCCCTGGGCCGTGCGCTCGCAGGCCTGACCGGAATCACCCCTGCCGCGGCGCTGACGGTTATCGCCATGCTTTCGGGGTTGGGGGCGGCGCTGGCTGTGTACGGCCTGTTCAGACACAAGGCTTCGCACGTTGCGGCGCTTTGGGGGGTCGCCTTCTTCGCGACCTTTCCGGTGTCCGCTATTCTCCAGGTCCCGTATGCGGAGCCCCTGACCATTTTCCTGCTGGCTGCCGCGCTGCTGCTCGTCATCAGGCGTCATTATGTCCGGGCCATGCCGGCGGTACTGCTGCTGTGCCTTTCCCGCCCCATGGGCGTTCCCTTTGCCGCCATGGTGGGACTTCTCTTTCTTTGGCGGCTCGTGGAACGGGGGCGCGAGGAGCGGCCGGGCACCCACAGCCTGGGGGAGCTGGCCTCCCTCGCGGGCCTTACGCTTGTGTGCGGCGCCTCGGCCCTGCTGTGGCCGGCAACGGCCTGGGCCGCCACCGGGGACATCGAGGCGTACACCAAAACCGAAACAGTGTGGCGCGGCCACGACCTGGTGCCCTTCAAACCCTGGTTCGACACCGGCGTCGACCTCTTTGGTCCCGTCCTGGGGATCGTGGCGCCTTTCGTCTTTGCAGGCCTTTTTGTGCTCCTGCTTTTCTCCCCGCCGGTGGTCCGGCTTGGTGTGGAAATGCGCCTGTGGTGCGCCTGCTATATGGGTTACCTCCTGCTGTTCCTCCACCCCCAGACCAGTACTTTCCGGATGCTGCTCCCGCTGTTTCCGTTGGCCCTGTCTGCCGCGCTGCTGTCCCGGTCCAAGGCCTACCGCGGCACAGTCCTGACCATGTTCGTCCTGCTCCAGATCGTGTGGATCGTCTGGCTGTGGGCATGGGCGCAGCTTCCGGGCGGCGGCGATTATCCGCCATGATCGCGGGCGGCGCCTGGCCAGCGGATTGGGGAATCCGACGCGGCCGTAAATGTCCATCGATTAGCTACGTGCGGGTCATTACGGGATAATAGTAAGCAAGCAGGGACAAAAAGCATTCAGAAATGTTCAGCCATGGCGGCATCAGGACGGGCCGCCATAGCGGCTTGATTTGACCATGCGGACACAGCCCATCCGGGCTGATATGTCCTGGGACTAAATGGAGGGGAAATTCCTCATGGCGGCTATGAAACCACGCACCGGCGACGGCCCTATGGAAGTCACCAAAGAGGGCCGCAGCCTGATCATGCGCGTACCGCTCGAAGGCGGCGGACGGCTTGTGGTGGAACTGAACGCTGCGGAGGCGGCCAACCTTAAGGAATGCCTCGTCGGCGTGACTGAATAATCCTGTTCGGCGTTGCCGAATAATCCCGCAGGGCCAGGGTCCGCAGCCAACCGGCTGCGGACCCTGGCTTATTTCTTGCGGATTTACTTCTTAACCGCGACCAGCAGTCCGTCACCGGTGGGAAGCATCGCGGACGCCAGGCGGTCGTCGTCGCGGATTGCCCTGCCCACCTGGCGGAGCACAACAGTGTTGGCCTCCCGGACGGCCGGGTTGGCCACGCGGTCCTTGTCCAGCGCGTCATTGATGATGAGCAGCCCGCCGGCCTTCAGGAGCCGGACGGACTGTTCCACGTAGCCGGGCAGGCCGGGCTTGTCGGCGTCGACAAACACCAGGTCATAAGCGGAGTCGGTCAGGCGCGGCAGGACATCGCCGGCGCGGCCGGAAATAGTACGGGTGCGGTTGGCCGGACTGCCAGCCTCCGAAAACGCTTCACGTGCCGCCTTCAGATGTTCCACGTCCACGTCGATGGTGGTCAGCACGGCCTGCGGTCCAAGCCCCCGCAGGATGCAGACCCCCGAGACGCCTGCGCCTGTCCCGATTTCGACGGCGGTCTGGGCCTTCGAACCCGCAGCCAACACCGTCAGGACCGCACCAACGCCTGCGCCGATGGGCGTCACGCCCAGTTCGAAGGAGCGCTCCCTGGCACGAAGCATGACCTCATCCTCTGCGGGCAGATCTTCTGCATAGGACCAGCTCGTGGATTTGTCGGCGCTCATGTGATTCGCTTTCTGGGCGGCAGTGGAGTGTTTTGTACAGCCTACTGTGTGCGGGGGTGCCAGCCGCGGAAGGGAATCGTTGCGCCTCTGGCTGAAGAACCGCCCCGGTCAGGAAATTCCCAGCCAACTTTGAAATGATGGATATCCGCTCATCCGTGAGGTGATCGGCGCCGAACCAGAGATGTCAACAGTATCCGGGCGATAGCAATCCACGATGGGAGTGGACGATGTCAGCATCAGGTGTGGCGCCTGTCCCTGCAACGCAAGTTTCCGCCGCTGTGTGGGTCAGGCCGACCTGGGAGGAAGTGGTGGCCAACCACTCCGCCAAGGTCTACCGGCTGGCTTACCGTCTGACCGGGAACAAGTTCGACGCCGAGGACCTCACCCAGGAGGTGTTTGTCCGCGTCTTCCGGTCACTGGAGAATTTCAAGCCAGGGACACTCGACGGCTGGCTGCACCGCATCACCACCAACCTGTTCCTTGACCAGGCGCGCCGGAAAACCCGCATCCGGTTTGACGCGCTGGCCGATGACGCCGAATCCCGGATTCCCGGGCGGGAGCCCGGACCGGAACAGAGCTTCGAGCTGAACAACCTGGACCTCGATGTCCAGGCTGCCTTGGAGGAGCTGCCCCCGGACTTCCGCGCCGCCGTCGTGCTTTGCGACCTGGAAGGCCTGTCCTACGACGAAGTGGCCGCTGCACTCGGCGTCAAACTGGGTACCGTCCGTTCCCGTATCCACCGGGGCCGGACCATGCTGCGCGAAAAGCTGGCCCACCGCGACCCCCGGCCACAGCAAGAACGAAAGCCGAAGCTTTCGCTGCCACGCATCGCCAGCATCCTCTGATCGGCACCATGACGCCCCAGAACCCCTTCGGCCGCCGGCATCACCGCGGCGCCGACCACGTGCAGACCTGCGCAGAATGTGCAGCGGCGCTGAAGCGTGAACGCCAGTACATCGAGCGGCTCCGTGACGCGGCCGTGCCGCCTGCCAGCGAGGACCTGACGGCCCGGCTACTGGTCAGGACCCAGTTGCTCGCGGCCGCGGCGGAGCCGGCGCCGAGCTCGTACCGGGCGGCGAGAGTCCTGGTATTCGCCGCCGGCGGGACAGCCGCAGCCGCTGGAATTCTTGCTGTCAGCGCGTTCGCGCTGGCGGGGGACAGCCTGCCCGTCGCCCAAACAGCCATTAATGGGAGCCTGGTGCAGCATACGGCCCAGCTGCCAGCCGACGGCAGGGAGCTCAGTGCCCCGCAGCTATTGGCCCTTCGCTCTGAAGGCTGGGTCTGTCCGGAACTGGAGTCACTCGGCTTCCACGTCCGGAGCGCCAATGCCATAACACTCAATGGGCGGCCGGCGGTGGAAATGCACCTGTCCGATGGGCGGCACTATGCCACCATCGTGGAACAACATCCCGCGGACGCCGAGCGGAACTCCGCCCAGAACAACGGTCAGAACGAGGGGAAGCTGCTGGTCAGCAACCTGGCGCCCTGGACGGCCACCGTTGAGACGACGGGAGGCATTTTCACGGTTGAGTCCGACCTCCCGGCGGAGCAGGCTGATGACGCCGTTCCAGTGCTGAAGCGGCTCAGCGTCCTCGCCGTTGAAGGAATTAACGCGGGTGTCAGCACGGCGCCTGACGCCTCGCCGGTGACCGCAGCGGACGACTCTCCCGCGGCCCGGTTGGAGCGGGGAATCCGCAAACTCGGGGAGATGCTGGCTCCGTGATGCAGGCACTTTGCGACGCTGGTGGGCAGGAATCGTCAGCGGGGCTCCGGAGAGGGTAATCTTCCTAAAGTGTTTGGAATCAACGGCCCGGAGTTCTTCCTCCTGCTGATCATCGGCATCCTGGTGATCGGTCCTCAGCGTCTGCCCGAATACACCCAGAAACTTGCGAATCTCGTGAAGGAAGTCCGCCGGATGGCCTCCGGTGCGCGGGAGCAGATCAAGGAAGAAGTCGGTATTGACATCGACGATGTCGACTGGAAGAAATACGATCCCCGCCAATATGATCCGCGGCGCATCATCAAGGAAGCCCTCCTGGACGACGACGCCAAACCCGTCAGTCCCGGCGCGCCAGCCGCGGTAGCTGCCGTCGCCGGTGCCGGGGCCATTGCCGCAGGCGGGACAGCTCCCTCCCGTCCGGAACGAGTGGTCCAGTCACTGCCTCCGGGCGAACCCGCCCCGTTCGATACAGAAGCAACCTAGGGCGTGTCTCCTAATAGTGCGCTCCAGATGATGACGGTGTGCAGAACGGCCGCTGAGCGGTAGGTGAGGGCCAGTTTGTCGTAGCGGGTGGCCAGGGAGCGCCATTGCTTGAGGGTGTTGAAACTGCGTTCGACGACATTGCGGCGCTTGTAAGCGTCCTTGTCGTAGGTGACGGGCCGGCCGCCGGAGGAGCCCTTGCGTTTCCGGTTGGCTTTCTGGTCTTCCTTTTCTGGGATGACGCATTCAATGCCCCGCCCGCGCAGGTAGCTCCGGATCGCTTTGGATGAGTAGGCTTTGTCAGCCATGGCCCGGTCCGGGCGGCCGCGGGGCCGTCCGGGACCTTCCCGTTCGACTTTCAGGGCATCCATGAGGTTTTCAAACATGGGCGAGTCCCCGCCCTGACCGGGCCCCAGGAGCAGGACCAAGGGGCGCATGTTGCCGTCAACCAGGGCATGGATCTTGGTTGTCAGGCCGCCGCGGGAGCGTCCGATGGCATGATCATCCGGCTCATCAAGCAGATTCCTGTAATTCGAGAGGTCCCCCTGTGTGGCGGGGAAGGTTCGTGCCGTGCTGGTGGGCACGGTTCACCGTGGAGTCCACTGACACCTCCCAGTTGATCAGCCCTTGCGCGTCGGCACGGGTCAACAACGCAGCCAGTACCCTGTCCCAGATCCCGCTGGCGCTGTTGCGGCGGTGGTGCTTCCATACGGTCTTCCACGACCCGAAATGGGAAGGGAGATCCCGCCATGGAATACCTGCCCGGTAGCGGTAAATGATGCCCTCTGTCATCAACCGGTGGTCATTGAACGGCCGCCCCGGTTTCCCCGAGGAATCAGGCATCAACGGGGCAATGAACTCCCACTGGGCATCGGACAACAAGGCATAACGCGAACTCACCACTCAATTTTGCCAACAAGCCACCCCCAGCATTAGGAGACACGCCCTAGGCCACGTCGCCCCTGGTGGGCAATGATGTCAGCGGGGTTGCAGGCCCAGCTTCATCCCCGTCAGGCCTCTTGGCCTGGCGGCTAGTTTTCCGGCGATTTCGGTCAGGGCAATGGCCGCCGGTGTCTCTGGCCGGCCAAGCACTATAGGCGCGCCGGTATCGCCGCCTTCCCGCAGCAGGATGTCCAGCGGGATCTGTCCCAAGAGTGGCACCTCGGTGCCCACCGTAGTTGTGAGCCTTTCGGCGAGGACCGCCCCGCCGCCGCTTCCAAACAGCTCCATCCTGCCGCCGTCGGGCATTTCCAGGTATGACATGTTCTCGATGACGCCTGCCACCGTCTGTCCCGTTTGAGTGGCGATTGCGCCGGCGCGCTCGGCGACGTCGGCGGCTGCTGCCTGCGGCGTGGTGACCACCAGGATCTCGGCCTTCGGCAGCAACTGGGCCACCGAAATCGCGATGTCACCGGTGCCGGGCGGCAGGTCGAGGAAAAGGACGTCGAGGTCGCCGAAGTAGACGTCGGTAAGGAACTGTTCCAGGGCCCGGTGGAGCATCGGCCCGCGCCAGGCAACCGGCTGGTTTCCGGCGACGAACATGCCGATGGAAATCACTTTCACGCCGTAGGCCACCGGCGGCAGGATCATGTCGTCCACTCGGGTGGGTGCCTGCGTTATGCCCATCAGGGCCGGAACCGAGAAGCCATGGACGTCGGCGTCCACGATGCCCACACGGAGCCCTTTGGCGGCCAGGGCGCAGGCCAGGTTGACCGTCAGCGATGACTTGCCCACGCCACCCTTTCCGCTGGCCACCGCAAACACCTTGGTCAGCGACCCCGGCTCGTTGAACGGAATCCCGCGTTGGCCGGAGGCGCCGCGGAGCTGTTCCTTCAGCGCATCGCGCTGTGCCTGGTTCATCACTTTCAGTTCAACCTCGACGGCGGTCACACCCGGAACTGCGGACAGCGCCTTTTCGGAGTCGGCAGTAATGGTCCCGCGCAGGGGGCAGCCCGCGATGGTCAGCAGGACGGCCAGCCTGACTTGGCCGTCCGCAGAGATGTCCACGGACTCCACCATGCCCAGTTCCGTGATGGGACGGCGGAGCTCAGGATCGATCACGGTTGCCAGTGCAGCGTGGACTGCCTGCTCCAGGGGGTCGCTCATGCGGGCAGGGCTCAGCTTTCGGTGGTGGGGTTGTGCTTTGGGACGGCCGGGTCCTGAACGGATGACTCCTTCGCGGCCTGGTCCTTGGCGGCGTGGCCGGGCTTGAGCTTCGGAAGCTGCTGCGTGCGGGGATTCCGCTGCTTATCGCGCTTTTCCTTGAGCCTGTCCTTGATCTTCTCGCGCGGTGACTCATGGCTGCCGGCACCGGCGTGATCGTGGGTCCGCAGTTCCTCCTGCGCCTCCAGCATGTCCTCGAGGAGTGTGCGCAGCTCGGCCCGGACGTAGTCGCGGGTGGCAACCTCGCGCAGCGCGATCCTCAGCGAAGCCAGCTCCCGGGTGAGGTACTCGGTGTCGGAGAGGTTGCGTTCGGCGCGCTGCCTGTCCTGCTGGAGCGAAACCCGGTCGCGGTCATCCTGCCGGTTCTGGGCAAGCAGCAGCAGCGGGGCCGCGTACGAGGCCTGCAGCGAAAGCATCAGCGTCAGGAGGGTATAGCCCAGGAGGCGCGAATCGAACTGCCATTCCCCCGGTGCCCACGTGTTCCAGACCAGCCAGATAACAACGAAGACCGTCATGTAGACCAGGAACTGCGGCGTGCCCATAAACCGGGCGAAGCCTTCCGTGGCGTGGCCGAACGCGTCCGGATCAGGCGAGAACTTGGGCAGGATGCGCTGGCGGCCGCTCAGGGGTGTGTCGAGTCCGCCCTTGGCCGCGGCCTTCTTATTGGGATTCTTGGGGGCGCCGGTGTCAGCCAATGCGGCCTCCCAGTTTTCTTATCGGGGCTTCGCCATCATAGGCGCGCCAGTCATCCGGTAACAGATGATCCAAAACGTCATCAACAGTCACCGCCCCTACAAGCCGGCCGGCGTCGTTGACCACCGGAAGGGAGTTCAGGTTGTACGTCGCCAGGGTGCGGGCTACTTCGCTGATGTGGGCCTGGTCGGACAACGGCTCAAGGTTCTTGTCCACAAGATTGCCCAGGGGCTCGAAGGGCGGGAACCGCAGCAGCTGCTGGATGTGGACCACACCCAGGAAGCGTCCAGTGGGGGTTTCCAACGGAGGCCGGGTGATGAAGATGGACGAGGCGAGGGCGGGGGAGAGTTCCTCACGGCGGACGTGGGCCAGTGCCTCGGCGACAGTTGCCTCCGGGGGCAGGATCACCGGAACAGGCGTCATCAGGCCACCGGCGGTATCCTCGTCGTATTCGAGGAGCCGCCTGACGTCCTCGGCGCCTTCGGGTTCCATGAGCTGGAGCAGTTGTTCCGCCTGGGCTGTCGGCAGTTCGCCGAGGAGGTCGGCGGCGTCGTCCGGATCCATCTCCTCCAGGACGTCGGCTGCGCGCTGGACGTCAAGGGCGGACAGGATTTCCACCTGATCGTCCTCGGGCAGCTCCTGCAGGACGTCAGCCAACCTTTCATCCTGGAGTTCGCTGGCCACTTCGAACCTGCGCTTGTCGCTCATTTCCTGCAGCGCCTCGGCGAAGTCTGCGGGTTTGAGGTCCTCGTGGTTGGCCACGAACTGGGTGGCTGCCTGAGGTTCAGTGCGGGCACCCTGGAGGGCATCGGCCCAGTCGATGATCATGGTCTCGTTCCGGCGCAGCCGGCTGAGCGGGGACAGGGAGTGGCCACGGCGGACAAACAGCTTGCTCACGAACCAGTCGCGGGACCGATGCTGGTCCATGGCGATGTCCTCGATCGTGGCGTCGCCGCTGCCGTCCCGGAGAGTGACGCGGCGGTCGAACATTTCCGCGACCACCAGCGTCTCCGCGCCGCGCTGCTCAAAGCGCCGGAGGTTGACCAGGCCCGTGCAGATGATCTGTGTCTGGTCGATGGAGGTAATACGTGTCATCGGCACAAAGACCCGCTTTTTGCCGGGAACTTCGACGACGATACCCACCACGTGCGGGGCACCGCGGCTGCCGCGCGAGAGCACCACCACGTCGCGCAGCCTGCCCAGGCGGTCGCCCAACGGGTCGAAGACGTCAAGACCCAGCAGACGTGCCACGAAGACGCGCGAAAGATTTGTGCTCACGTCTACAGGCTACCGAGTCTGCTCTCTTTTAGCTGAATTTACAGGCGGCATACATGCTGATGGGCAAGAATGGGTGTATGTCAAACATTTTTGGTGCTCCCAAGGCCGGTGGCCCCAGTGGGCCCGACGACGCCCGCACGGTGCCCACCGGTGACACCGTAGGCTCGTACACCTCATACTTGGATGCCCAGAAGGCGGTGGACTACCTCGCCGACCAGCAGTTCCCGGTCCAGATGGTTTCCATCGTGGGCAACGAACTTAAAATGGTTGAGCGGGTGACCGGCCGCCTCAGCTACCCTCGGGTGGCTCTCTCAGGGGCGCTCAGCGGTATGTGGTTCGGCCTCTTCGTTGGCGTCATGCTTTCCTTCTTCGCACCATCGCCCGGCTATTTCTCCATCCTGGCATCTGTGCTGATGGGGGCTGCCTTCTTTATGCTGTTCGGCATCGTCACGTATGCCATGCAACGCGGAAAGCGGGATTTTACCTCCACCAGCCAGGTGGTGGCCACCAACTACGATGTTGTGGTGTCGGTGGAAGTCGCCCATGATGCGCGCCGGCTGCTCCAGCAACTGCCCATGACCCGCTCGGACGCGGCAGCCGCCCCATACAATCCCCAGGGCTACCAGAACCAGCCGTCCGGCCAGACGGGCCAGCAGGGTCAGCAGCCCGGCCAGTCGGGCCAGCCGGGCAATCAGCCGGGTCCGGCACCCGCACGCCCTGCCAGCTGGAATGACCCCTACGGACAGCAGGGTGCCGGCACCTCGGGCCAGGGGGCAGCCCAAGGCGTCGGCCAGGTCCACGCCGCCGGGCCGGACCAGGTCACGCAGCCGGAGGCCGCCGCCCAGCCGGCGAAGGCTCCCGTTGCCGCCGTCCGCTACCCGGACCTCCCTGACGGCCGGCCCCAGTACGGTGTCCGAGTTACAGACCAGGACACCACAGGCCAGTCCGGCACAGAACAGCCCGCCG
Organism: Pseudarthrobacter sp. Y6; assembly: GCF_050156205.1. NCBI lineage: Bacteria > Bacillati > Actinomycetota > Actinomycetes > Micrococcales > Micrococcaceae > Pseudarthrobacter > Pseudarthrobacter sp. Y6. The sequence continues at coordinate 1,546,115 of NZ_CP189574.1, forward strand.
CAGATCGGTCCCGGACGCAGTCCCAGCCTGACTCCGCCAAGGACTCCGGCGAATCCACACCTTAGGCGGCGCCGCCTGAGGCCTGGTTAACCACGGCCCAAGGGGCCAGGTCCGCAATAGACAAACAACTCCGTCCGGTACAGCAGTTGCTGTACCGGGCGGAGTTGTTCGTGCTTCGAAGGTGTCTACTTGACGCTGCCGGCTGTCAGGCCGCCAACGAGGTACTTCTGGAACATGAAGTACAGCACCACCACGGGGACGGCACAGACCAGCGAAGCCGCCATCATCTGCGAACACACGGGGATTGCTCCACCCTCAACAGCGGACGCGAAGACCTGCAGCGCAACTGCGGCAGTCTACGATTTTCTTTCTCCGCGGCTAGCGTATTCATCAGCGCCAATCCTTGGCAAGCGATTGCCAAAAACTATGAGAGCTTCACCAAGGGGTATGGACATCCAGCGCGTCCCTGCGGAGATGCGCTGGACGCAACGTCCTCTAGCGGTTAGCGCCGCTTGCCAAACCGCCGTCCAGCTCCTGGTAGATGCCTGCCATCCAGGACTGGATGTCGTCGGCCTTGCGGGGCAGCGCGGCGCTGAGGTTCACCGGACCATCGGCGGTCATCAGGATGTCGTCTTCAATCCGCACTCCGATGCCGCGGTACTCAGCCGGGATGGCCAGGTCCTCGTTCTTGAAATACAGGCCGGGTTCAATGGTGAAGACCATGCCCGCCGTGAGAATGCCGTCAAGGTACAGTTCGCGTTTTGCTTGGGCGCAGTCATGGACATCCAGGCCAAGGTGGTGACTGGTGCCGTGCGGCATCCAGCGGCGGTGCTGCTGGCCTTCCGGGCTGACGGCTTCCTCGACACTCACAGGGAGCAGCCCCCACTCGGCGAGACGTTCCGCCAACACCGTGGTGGCGGCCGTGTGGATGTCACCGAACCTCGCACCTGGCTGGGCTGCGGCGAATCCGGCGTCGGCAGCATCCAGGACTGCCTCGTAGACCTTGCGCTGGACTGCGGTGAACGTGCCGTTGACGGGCAGTGTCCGGGTGACGTCTGCGGTGTAGAGCGAGTCCGCTTCAACGCCGGCGTCCAGCAGCAGCAGTTCGCCGGCGTTGATCCTGCCGGTGTTCCGCGTCCAGTGCAGGACTGTGGCGTTGTTGCCGGCGGCCGCGATGGTGTCGTAGCCCAGTTCGTTGCCTACCTCGCGGGCACGGGCAAAGAACGCGCCTTCGACGACGCGCTCGCCGCGGGCATGGGTCAGGGCGCGGGGCAGGGCCTTGACGACCTCCACGAAGCCCTCGACAGTCGCAGCTACCGCAGTCATCATTTGTTCGATTTCCCACTCATCCTTCAGGAGGCGGAGTTCGGACAGCGCTTCGGAAAGCTTTTCATCCAGTGCATCCAGGACAGCGAGGTCCAGGTTGTCCGGGTCCTTGGCGGTGTTGTACCGGGCAGTATCCACCAGGGCGTCGATGTTCTCGTCCACCTTGCGGACCAGCCGGATGGAGATGCCGCCGATCTCGGGGGCGCCCACGTTCTTGGTGATCGCGGATTCAAGTCCATCGATATGGGCCGTGGCCAGGCCCAGGCGCGCTTCGAACTCGGAAAGTGTGGGCCGTGCACCGATCCAGAACTCGCCGGAACGGGAGTCAGCGTAGAACTGTTCTGTATCCCGGCCGGCCAGCGGACGGAAGTACAGCGTGGCACGGTGGTGACTGCCGCCGTCGCCCTTTCCTTCACCGGCGGGTTCCAGAATGAGCACTGCGTCCGGCTCGTGGTCCAGGCCCAGGCCGGTGAGATGCGCAAACCCCGAATGCGGACGGAACCTGTAGTCGCAGTCGTTGGAGCGGACCTTCAGCGGACCGGCGGGGATGACCAGGCGTTCGCCTTTGAACTTCTCCGAGATGGCCTTGCGCCGGGCCGCGGCGTAGTTGGCCACGGCGTCGAGCGCTGGCAGTTGCTGCTCGGAAGGCGCCCAGTTGCTGGCCATAAAGGCCTTGAAGGCAGCGGAACTGGGCCGCTGCGAGCGGTTGTTGACGCGCACGTCGAGGGGCTGGGAGGCAGAGTCAGGGGTGTTTTCGGCATCGTTCACGGCACCATCGTCTCACCAGCAACCGGACTTGTGGCAAAAAGGAACCAATTGCCGGGAGAACGGCCGGGCGTTTCGAATCAGCTGCCTTCCCGCATCACCAGCTTTGGCGCTACGATTGCCTCCCACGGGGAATGATCGACCAAATAGGCTTCCGTGGACAACCGGGAAGAGGGCCATGGAAACCGACGACAACAAGGCTCTGATCAGGCGGTTCTACGAAGAAATCGACGCCGGAAATATTGAAGCGATGAATGAGTTGGTCGCCGAGGACTATCTTGACCATAATCCGCCGTTCCCGGGGATGCCGGGCGGACGCGAGGGCCTGAAGGCGGCCTTCCTCATCTTTTGGAAGGCTACTCCGGGCCGGCACGAGATCGAGGACCAAATCGCCGAAGGGGGCATGGTGGTTACCCGGCTGACGGCATCCGGAACCCACGACGGCGAACTTCCCGGCCCGCTCCCTGCCACAGGTGCGAAGTTGCACCAAACCGCGGTGGCCGTCCACCGTATCGAACACGGGCGCATCGTTGAGCATTGGTCAAACAGGGACGACCTGGGGTTGATGCAGCAACTCGGAGTGATCCACCTTCCCGGGGACTGACTGCGGCAGCTTGAACTAGGCTGGGCAGGTGAGGATTGACCTGCATGCCCACTCCAATGTTTCCGACGGCACGGAAACGCCCGCCCAAGTCATGGCATCCGCCGCCAGGGCAGGGCTGGATGTCATCGCCCTGACCGATCACGACTCCACGGACGGCTGGGAGGAGGCATCGCGGACCGCGCTGAAATGTGGCGTGGCACTGGTGCCGGGCATGGAGATTTCCTGCCGCACCGCGGAGGGGATCAGCGTTCACCTGCTGAGCTACCTTCATGACCCTTCCCATGCCGGCCTGCTGGAGGAGATCACCAAAGCCAAGGCTGCCCGCCTGACGCGTGCCGAACGCATGGTCACACTCCTGGCCGAGGACTACCCTCTGAGCTGGGACGATGTCATCCATCACGTGGCGCCGGGCGCCACCCTTGGCCGGCCGCACATCGCGGATGCCCTGGTGGCTGCGGGCGTGGTGGCCGACCGGAGCGAGGCTTTCGCATCCATCCTGACGTCCCATTCCCGGTATTTCGTGCAGCACTATGCGCCTGACCCGGCGCTCGCCGTCGAACTGGTTCGTGCTGCCGGTGGTGTTCCGGTGTTTGCCCATCCTGTGGCATCCGCCCGCGGGCGGATCGTGGGGGAGCGCACGTACCGGGAAATGATCGACGCCGGCCTGCTGGGGCTCGAGATCGAGCATCGTGACAACCCGGAGGAGGGACGGGACTTTCTGCGCGGGCTTGCCGCCGAGCACGAGCTTCTGGTGACGGGGTCTTCCGATTACCACGGTGCGGGCAAACCCAATCGTCTGGGGGAGAATCTGACGGCACCGGAGGTTCTGGCCCGGATTGAGGATCTTGGTACGGGCACTCCGATTGTCCGCCCGCCGTCGCGCCGGCCCTGAGCGGGATGCTGGACCACATCGGGCGGCGGGTAGCGGCAGGATATTGACTAATAACCGCTGCTGAGTATCGTTTCCGGCATGGGGACTCCGGACAGGAACCGGATCCAATCAAGGTCTCGTCGAAATGAAGTTCAAACTACGGCCGACGGAGTCACCATGTTCAAGAAAGTTTTTGCTGTTGCCGGAGCGACGGCGGCACTGATGTTAGTAGGTTCTGCGGCGTTTGCGGACGACTGCGTCAATGTCAGTCGTGCCGCGGCCGCTTGCGGCTGGACCTGTCAGGGGCCTGTGGTGGAGGGCAACTGGGTATGGCTTCCCAGCATCGGTGTTCCTGAATGGGGCTGGGGGTTCGCGACGCCGGGCTCCGTGCCGTCCGTCGGCTTCGGCTTCCCCGGCAGCAACGGCAACTACCTCAACCAAAGTGGCGGATTCTCGTGGCTGCTGGAGAATGGCGTCTGCGCCAACGGCAACACGGCGCGCCAAACCAGCCATGGTATTCAGAGCGGCTGCGGGGTGCACTAGCGCGGCAATTCCAGACCCAACTGACTCGCAATAGATGTCGTTTTGGAGCGTCAAAACGACATTAAATGCGAGTCAGTTGGGCGGCACCGAGACAAATTCGGCGTGGGCACCCAGGCGCTTGGCCATCACGTCGATGGCGGGCTGGTTTTGGTCCACACACACGAACTTCCGGTCCAGTTTGGCCGCCACAGCGCCCAGGGTTCCGGAACCGGCGAAGAAGTCCAGGCACCAGTCACCGGGCCGGCTTGACGCCGACACCACACGGCGGATGAGGCCCTCGGGCTTCTGCGTGGGGTAGCCGGTTTTTTCCTTGCCCGTCGGGGAGACGATGGTGTGCCACCAGACGTCGGTGGGCAGCTTGCCCAGCTCCCGCTTCGCCGGTGTCACCAGGCCGGGCGCCATATACGGCTCCCGGTCCACCTCGGCGTTGTCGAAGTGGTACTTCGCTGGATTCTTGACGTACACGAGGATGTTGTCGTGCTTTGTGGGCCAGCGGTACTTGGCGCGGGCACCGTAGTCGTAGGCCCAGATGATCTCGTTGAGGAAGCACTCGCGGCCGAAGATCGCGTCAAGCATCACCTTGGCGTAATGGACTTCCCGGTAATCCAGGTGGAGGTAGAGCGTGCCGTCGTCCGCCAGCAGGCGCCAGGCTTCCACCAGCCGGGGTTCCAGGAATGACCAGTAGTCACTGAAGGCGTCATCGTACCGGTGCAGGGCGCCCTTGATGGTGTCGTAGGAACGCCCCTTGAAGCCCACGCGGTCGCCGCCACCGTCGGTGTTCAGCACCATCCGCGTTTCCTGGCGCTTCTGGACCCTCCCGGTGTTGAACGGCGGGTCAACGTATATCAAGGTGAAGGCGCCGTCCGGCAGCGAGGGGAGGAACTCCGCGTTGTCCGCGTGAACCACCAGGTTGCTGCCGTCCGGCGCCCAGACGGTGTCAGTCATCGAGGCTTTTATGCCTCGGTGCTGCCGGGCTGCGCGCCGTTTTCGGCGCCAGCCACCACTTCACCGTTGCGGCGGCGGGTGCGGGTCCGGCTGCGGCGGGCACGGGGGTCCACTTCGCCGTCGGCCGGAGCCGCAGTGGCCGGTTCCGGGGCGGGGCCGGTGCCGGCGGTCGCCGCATCAGAGGTACGACGACGGCGGTCGCCGGAGCGTCCGCCGGTCTCGCCGGCGCGGCGGCTGGTGGAGCGGCCGGCGTCACGGTTGCTGTCGCGGCCGCCATCGCGCCCGCCGTCACGGCCACCGCTGGGGCGGGTGTTCTTCTTACCGGTCTCGCCCAGGTCCTCAAGGACCTCGGCGTCGACGCCGGCCAGCGTGCGCTTGTTACGCGGCAACCGGCCCTTGGTGCCCTCGGGGATGTCCAGTTCGGAGAACAGGTGCGGCGAGGAGGAGTACGTCTCCACGGGCTCGGGGACGCTCAGCCCAAGTGCCTTGTTGATCAGGCCCCAGCGCGGCATGTCGTCCCAGTCAACGAAGGTCACTGCGGTGCCCTTGTTGCCGGCGCGGCCCGTGCGGCCCACGCGGTGCAGGTAGATCTTTTCGTCTTCAACGCACTGGTAGTTGATGACGTGCGTGACGTCATCAACGTCGATGCCGCGGGCGGCCACGTCGGTGGCAACCAGTACGTCAACCTTGTTGTTGCGGAAGGCACGCAGGGCCTGTTCGCGGGCGCCCTGGCCCAGGTCACCGTGGATGGCGGCGGCGGCGAAGCCGCGGTCCACGAGTTCCTCGGCAACCTTCGCGGCGGTGCGCTTGGTTTTGGTGAAGATGATGGTCCGGCCGCGGCCGCGGGCCTGCAGGATGCGGGCAACAACTTCGATCTTGTCCATGCTGTGGGCCCGGTAAATAAGCTGGCGGATGTCGCGCTTGGTGAGGCCTTCGTCGTCCGGATCGGCGGCCCGGATGTGGGTGGGCTGCGTCATGTAGCGGCGGGCCATGGCGATGACCGGCCCTGGCATGGTGGCGGAGAACAGCAGGGTCTGGCGGACCGCTGGGGTACCGGCGATGAGCGTTTCCACGTCCGGGAGGAAGCCGAGGTCCAGCATTTCGTCGGCCTCGTCAAGGATGACCATCTTGACGTTCTTCAGGACGAGGTGCTTCTGCTTGTAGAGGTCGATAAGGCGGCCGGGAGTACCGACGACAACCTCGACGCCGTTCTGCAGGGCCTCCACCTGGGGCTCGTAGGCACGGCCGCCGTAGATGGTGGTGATGCGGGCGTTGCGCTTGCGGGACGCGTTCTGGAGATCGTTGGCTACCTGGACGGCCAGTTCGCGGGTGGGCACAATGACCAGGGCCTGCGGTGCGCCGGGAACGGCGAGCTTGTCAAAGCCGACGTCGTCCGGACCCACCACACGCTGCAGCGCGGGAATGCCGAAGCCGAGGGTCTTGCCGGTGCCGGTCTTGGCCTGCCCGATGATGTCGTGGCCCGAAAGCGCCACCGGCAGGGTCATGGCCTGGATGGGGAAGGGATGGGTGATCCCGGCGTCGGCGAGGGACTCCACGATGTCGGCGCGGACATTGTAGTCAGCGAAGGATTTCTCCTCGATCTCGTGCGGCTTCTCGTCCGAGATGATGGTTTCTTCGGGTTCGATCGTCTCGATGCCGGAGTCGTCAGTCAGGATCTGGTGGGTATGCAATTCACTCACAGGGGAGTTTCCTTATTCATTTGGGCATTGGCGCTGCCTGCTCAACGGGCCGGCCAACGTGGCCGTTCCGGAGCACGCTCTGGCGCGCAAGCAAATCCAGTGGAAGCCGATCGCGGGCTATCAAAATGCTGGCACTGGTGACCAACGGGTGCATCTCAAGATCGCGTAGGGGCGGGCTTGTTGAATTCAAAATCAAGGAAATCAACGACCGGGCATCCATATCTACTTCTTCAGTCTAGCCGTACGGACCCTGAATCCCGGCTTTGGGCCGATCGGGCGGGGCGCAAAACCTTCAGGCCAGCAGCTCGAAGTGGACCTCGCGGGCGGCAATATCGGAGGAGATCAGGCGGACCCGCACCTTGGTGCCGGATTCCAGGTCGCCGCCGCACCGGGCTGTCACGGCGGGTTCGGCGATCTGGATGATCCCCGAGGGGCCGTTCCCGTTTTTTGCAGCACCGTTCTTGGTGCCGTTGCCGTTTTTCCCGCCGCCGTTGCCGTTGTCTTTTTGCGGCTTGGCGCCGGAAATGACGATCGCATCGAATTCCTGGCCCACATGGTTGACCAGGAGCGCGGCCTCTACGGTGTCCAGCGCCATGCGTTCCATCCGCGATGCGAGCTGGTCGGAGCCGGCCATGATCTCCGGCAGGGACGGCAGGGCTACCCGTGCCCAGTCCGGTACCTGCTTGCCGTTGCTCAGGGCTTCGCAGATCACCAGGACAAAGCGGTCGATAAGACGCCGGAGTGGTGCTGTGGTGTGGGCATAGGCGGCGCCGATGGCGGACTGGATGGCGTCTTCCGGGACTGTGCCGTCGAACGCCGTGTAACTGGCGCCGCGGAACAGCATACCGGCGGAGTGCAGGATGGCCAGTTGCCGGGGCTCGGTCGGATCAAGGCTGCGGAGGTATTCGCCGTAGCTGATTTTGCCGTCCCACGGCTTGCCCAAGGCCTCGGTCTGGAGGCGGAAATGACGCAGGGAGCGCTCGTCCGGCGCGGGCATGGTGCGCAGGATGCCCACTTTTCCCGCCAACATCAGGTTTGCCGCCGCCATCCCGGTCATCAGGGAGATCTGGGCATTCCAGTCCTCCACCGGAAGCTGCGGCGCCGCGGCAATCCGGTAGCCGCCGTCGGGTAGTTGGACGATTTCCTGCTCAGGCATGTTCAGGCTCGCACCGCCGCGGCGGCGCTCCAGCTCGACGCGCTTGAGCCCTACTTCTTTCAGGAGCTGCAGGACGGGACCAGCCGTCCCGGCGTCGAGTTCGGCTTGTACTCCCTTGTAGCTCAGCTTGGCCCGGCTGCGGATGGAGGCCCTCCGGACAGTCACAGTGGAGACCTGCGCCGCGTCGTCCAGCCCGAACTCCCAAACATAGGCGGAACACAGCTGCCCGGCCAGGAGGCTGCCGGCCCCTTCGCTGATGACCTCCGGGTGCAGCGGGATACGGCCGTCAGGGGCGTAGAACGTCTGGCCCCGGCGGCGGGTCTCTGCGTCCAGTCCGCCGCCGGGGCGGACAAAGGACGGCACGTCAGCGATGGCGTAAAGCACCCGGTAGCCAGTGCCCGCGCGTTCGATGAACAGCGCCTGGTCCAGGTCAGTGGACGACGCCGGATCGATGGTGAGGAAGTCCACATCCGTCAGGTCAGCGCCCGGCAACTCGTGTGCGGCCACTGCCGCTTCCGCGTCCCGGACCGCCTCCGCCGGGTAGGGCCCCGGCAGTTCCAGCTCTGTCCGCAGGGCGCTCAGCGCCGCCGCGAGGTCGTTCGTCTGCTCGTGGACGTTGGGGGCCAACCTATGATGTGACACGAAAGTCAGGTTAGCCCGATTTCCACGGAACGTGCACGCCCAACGTCCGCCACGCGGGGGATTGTCAGGATGCGCCTGCGTCCAGGGCCGCCAGGAGTGCCGCGGCCGCCGCTGCGGGATCGGAGGCTTCGGTAATGGCACGCACCACAACAATCCTGCCGGCACCGGCCTCCACCGCCTGCTCCACGTTGCCGAGATCGATGCCTCCGATGGCAAACCAGGGCAGCGTGGCCTGGGTGCCACCGGCAGCGCCGACCGCCCCCGCTGCGTACCGCACCAGGTCAAGGCCGACGGCGGCACGACCGGGTTTGGTGGGAGTGGCCCAGACCGGTCCGACGCAGAAGTAGTCCAGGCCGCCTTGGGCATTCAGCCCACCGGACAGCCGGATGGCGCCTTCGATCTGCTCGGCGGTGTGCGTGGAAAGGCCGATCGCTGCGCGTGGGCCGAGCAGGGTGCGGGCGGAAGCGACCGGCAGGTCCTTCTGCCCGATGTGGAAGACGGGGGCGCCGGACAGCATCGCGATATCGGCACGGTCATTGACTGCCCACAGCTTTCCGTGGCGTTCGGCCGCCGCCTGAAGCACGGCCAGCAGCTCCAGCTCCTCCTCCGCCTCGATGGCCTTGTCGCGGAGCTGGATGATGTCCACGCCGCCGGCAAAAGCCGCGTCCACAAACTCGCCAAAGTCCCCACGGTCCCGGCGCGCGTCGGTGCACAGGTACAGCCTGGCGCTGTGGGGGAGTCCGGCGCCTATGCCGCCGGTGGGGTCTGTTTCGGTCAAGGATGCGGGGGCGGAAGAGCTGGCGGAGGACGTGCCTGCAGCGGCGAAGGATTGCGCGTTCATGGAAACCAGCCTAATTCCCCTAAACTGGGCGGGTACTGCGGGAGCCCGTTGCAGCCGTCACAAAGCGGCCGGGCTGAGAGGGCGTCAGAGCCGACCGCTTGACCTGATCCGGCTAGTACCGGCGTAGGGAAGGAACCATGTGCCCCCCGCAATAAGCAGCCCACCTGAGACTGCATCAGCCAGCCCGGCCGCAGGCCTGCACGCCGACGTGGCAGTCATCGGCGGCGGAGTCATCGGCCACGCCATAGCCTGGGAAGTTCGGCGATCCGGCCGTTCCGTTGTGCTGATCGATGACGCGCCCGGGAACGGCGCCAGCTGGGCAGCCGCCGGCATGCTTGCCCCTGTGAGCGAACTGCATTACCAGGAGGAAGACCTCCTTGAGCTGATGCTTGCATCCTCCGGCCTGTGGCCTGCCTTCGCGGCAGCCCTTGCCCTGGCCGGGGCTGGAGATACCGGATATCTGACGACGCCGACCCTCGCCATCGGCGCGGACGCTGCGGACCGCCGGGCGCTGATGGACCTCCGGGCCGTGCAGCAGGCCAGCGGCCTGGTGGTGGAACCCCTGACTGTCCGTGAGGCCAGGACGAGGGAATCCCTGCTCAGCCCGGCCATATCCTGCGCCCTGGACATCCCCGCCGACCACCAGGTGGATCCCCGGAAACTGGTGGCGTGCCTCCAGGAAGTCCTTGCCCTCCACGAACCGGGGGCAGGAACCGCCGTGGCAGGTGCCCGCGCGGGATTCGCCGTTGACCAACGCGCCGCTGCCCTTATCTGGGAGGACGGCCGCGTCAGCGGCGTGACCCTCGCACACGGCGGAAGTGTCCAGGCAGGGGAGACTATCGTGGCCAACGGATTGGAGGCGGCGTCGCTGGATGGGCTCCCGGTTGGACTGCACCTGCCCCTGCGGCCTGTCTACGGTGACATTCTTCGACTGGCTGTTCCGCAGCACCTGCGCCCGCTCCTCACCTCGACGGTCCGCGGAATGGTCCATGGTGTGCCGGTCTACATCGTTCCCCGGCAGGACGGCACGGTGGTGATCGGGGCAACGCAGCGGGAGGACGCGCTCGCCGGGACAGGCGACGCTGCTGTCTCGGCCGGTGGCGTCTACCAGTTGCTGCGTGACGCCCAGGTCCTGGTGCCGGCCGTCTTGGAGCTTGAACTCCTGGAATGCACGGCACGGGCAAGACCGGCGACCCCGGACAACGCACCTCTCCTCGGCCGCGTACCGGTTTCCGCACCAAGGACGCGGAACACGGGGAACATTGCCGGGCTGATTGTTGCCACCGGGTTCTTCCGCCACGGAGTGCTGCTTGCTCCGGCGGCGGCGGCCATCTGCCGGGACCTGCTGGACGGCCCGACGGATCCTCGATGGGGGGCCCTCAGCCCGGCCCGCTTTTCAGGAAAGCACCTGGTAGCCGGCACACCGTCCCCACGCAAGGACATTAGCGGTACGAAGGACCTCGACCCACAGAAGGAATCAGCATGAACATCACCCTCAACGGCTCTCGCCATTCCGTGGCGGCCGACGCCTCCATCACCACCCTCATCAGCCAGATCACGGGCCGTCCCCTAGCAGCCAACGGCCAGGCGACAGACGGGCAGAAACTCGGCGTCGCCGTCGCCCATAACTCCGAAGTAGTACCCCGCAGCCAGTGGTTCGTCACGGCGCTCGCCGAAGGTGACGACGTCGAACTGGTCACAGCAGTCCAGGGAGGCTGACACCATGACAGTAACCGGCAACATCAGTACACAGAACCGGCCCGAGGCTGCAGACAGGCTGGTCATCGACGGCGTCGAGCTCGGCTCCCGCCTCATCATGGGCACGGGTGGCGCACCGAGCCTCGACGGGCTGGGCGCTGCCCTGCTGGCGTCCGGAACCGAACTGACCACGGTGGCCATGCGGCGCTATTCGCCGGCTGAATCGGGGTCCCTTTTCCAGCTCCTGGTGGACCACGGGATCCGGATCCTACCCAACACCGCCGGCTGCTTCACCGCCCGGGACGCGGTCATGACGGCGGAACTGGCACGCGAAGCGCTGGAAACCGACTGGATCAAGCTGGAAGTCATCGCCGACGAACAGACCCTGCTGCCGGACGCCGTGGAGCTCGTGGATGCAACGGAACAGCTTGTAAACCTGGGCTTCAAAGTGTTCGCCTACACCAACGATGACCCGGTCCTGGCCCTGCGGCTGGAAAACCTGGGTGCCACCGCGGTCATGCCGCTCGGAGCGCCCATCGGCACCGGCCTGGGAATCCTGAATCCACACAACATCGAACTGATCGTCTCGCGCGCCTCGGTGCCCGTGGTGCTGGACGCCGGCATCGGCACGGCATCCGACGCCGCACTGGCCATGGAGCTTGGCTGTGATGCCGTGCTGCTGGCCACTGCAGTCACGCGTGCGCAGAACCCGGCACTCATGGGGGAGGCCTTCAAACACGCCGTCATCGCCGGTAGGCTGGCGAAAGCGGCCGGCAGGATTCCGCGCCGCGAGCACGCCCTGGCGTCATCGGCCATGGAAGGCCGGGCAGAGTTTCTCTAGGCCGTTTTCTCCAGGCCGGGCGCCCTCGACCAAACGCCGGGGCGGGCTCACCAGACGAGCCAAGGAGGCCGCTATGACCGGCAAGCAAGACACTCTCACGCGTGAGCGGATCGAGGCCGTCCTCGCCGCGCTGCCTGACTGGCAGTACAGGCTGGGCGGGCTGGTCGCTGTCTATAAGACGCCGACGGCGGCCGCCGCACTGGAGCTGATTGCCGCCGTCGGACGCCTGGCGGAAGAGCAGAACCACCATCCGGACCTTGACTGGCGCTTCAACAAGGTGCATCTCCGCTATACGTCCCACGACGCCGGCGGCGAGGTCACTGAGCGGGATGCCGCTGCTGCGGCGGCGGTGAGTGCTGCTGCCGCCCGGCTTGGCGCCACCGCCCAGCCGGCGGGTTAAAGGACGGTGACCACGCACCCTGCTGGGTAGTGGTCACCGGTTCTTAAGGAAACGGGACCGGCCTACAGCTTGAGCGCCTGCGTCAGCCGCTGCGTATCGTGGCTTTCGCGCGTCCGCCCGAGGTAGAGGACCGTCCCGATGGCAGCGACGGTGCCGAGCGCCATGGGCAGGACCCAGGGAATCCACGTCAGGCCCGGCTGGTAGCCAAAACCTGCCGCGATGAAGATGATCCAGCTGACCGCACCCACCACAACGGCAACCCCTGCGGGCAACCCCGTCCCATACCGGGTGTGGCGCCTGTCATTGGCCCAGACAACAAAGCCTGCGGCTACTGTGACCAGGACAACGATGGTCAGCGAAAGCATGGGATCTCCTCGGAAAGCAGCGGCCAACCGCCAAGGCGGCTGGCCGCTGACGTACTAGAACTGGCCGAAACCGACCTTGCGGGCCTCTTCGGCACCGATTTCCACGTAGCCCAGGGCGTTGCCGGGAACGATGATGATGCGTCCCTTGTCGTCCTTGAGACGGAGATCGGTGCCCTTGGTGATGGCTTCTTCAACGACCGTGGCTACAGTGTCTGCATCCTGAGCCGATTCCAGGACGATTTCGCGGCCAATGTTCTGAATGCCGATCTTAATTTCCAAAAGGGGGCCTCCCAGCCAATCAAAGTTTCTTGGGTTCTCTTATTTGTAGTCTAGGACTCTTTGGGGAAGCGCGAGATTCCGCGCCAAGCTAAACGGTAAATGAGGTCGCTGGCCACATCGAGGTCCAGGTTTCCATCCGTTTCCAGCCAATAACGCGCGCTGACCTGGGCCATGCCGGCCAGGCCGCGTCCTAGAAGCTGTGCCTCCAGGTGGGGCAGTTTGGTGTCCTCGGCAATCACACGCGCCACGGCGTCCGCAAACGTCTTGTTGAATGTCTCGAGGCGTGAACTGACATCGGGATCGTTGATGAGGTCTGATTCGAAGACCAGGCGGTGCGCTTGGTCGTCGCTGGCGATGAAGCGGTAGTAGGCGCGCATCACCGCCTGGACACGTTCGTCATTGTCAGTAGTGGAGCTCAAAGCACCGAGCATCAGGTCGGTCAGGGACGCGAGATGGCTGTCCAGCAGGGCAAGATACAGCTCCCGTTTGGACGGGAAGTGCTGGTACAGCACCGGTTTGCTGACATGGGCCGTTTCGGCGATTTCATCCATGGCGGCGCCATGGTAGCCGTTGGCGACAAAAACCTCCTGCGCCGCAGCGAGAAGCTGCGCCCGGCGCTCATCCCGGGGAAGCCGGGCGGACCGCTGGCCCGCGGCCCGTTGAGGTGCGGCCGGTTCGCCGCCGGACGCCCGGTTAGCCCGTGCTTCATGGACCACAGTTGCCCTACTTTCGCTTGCCGTTACCTACACAATACTGCGCGGTAATATGACCGCGCGGCATCTCGGGGCATACATTGAAGTATGGCTTCGACTTTGACCGCAAATGATTCCTCTGTATCACTTAAACCGCTGGTGGAGCCCGCCGGTGAACTGACGCCGGCCGAGGTGGAACGCTACTCACGGCACCTCATCATTCCCGAAATCGGAGCGGTGGGGCAGCGGCGGCTGAAGAACGCCAAGGTGCTGGTCATCGGTGCCGGGGGACTGGGTTCGCCCGCGCTGCTCTACCTGGCGGCAGCGGGCGTGGGGACCCTGGGAATCATCGACGACGACGTCGTTGACCTCAGCAACCTGCAGCGCCAGGTGATCCACGGCGTCGTCGACGTAGGACGGCCCAAGATCGAATCCGCCCGGGACGCCATCGCCGCGCTGAACCCCCTGGTGGAGGTCCGGCTGCACAACGTCAGGCTGGATGCCTCCAACGCACTGGAGCTGTTCGCGGACTACGACCTGATCCTGGACGGGGCGGACAACTTCGCCACCCGCTACCTGGTCAACGATGCCGCTGCCATCCTCGGCAAGCCCTACGTGTGGGGATCGATCTTCCGCTTCGATGGCCAGGTGAGCGTGTTCTGGGAAAAGCACGGACCCACTTACCGGGACCTCTATCCCGAGGCCCCGCCGGCCGGATCCGTGCCCTCCTGCGGTGAGGGTGGCGTCTTCGGCATGCTCTGCGCTGCTGTGGGATCACTCATGGTGACCGAGGCAGTCAAGCTGATCACCGGCGTCGGGCGTTCACTCCTGGGCCGGGTGGCACTGTTTGATGCGCTGGGCGGCACCTGGCGCGAGATCCGCGTGTCCAAGGACCCGGCGGCGGAACCCATTACGGAACTGACGGACTACGAAGCTTTCTGCGGCATCACCCCTGCCGTCTCCGCAGACACGGAGCACACCGTGACGGCAACCCAGCTGGCCACCATGCTGGCGTCCCGGAAGGCAGGCCTGAAGGACTTCGAGCTGGTGGACGTCAGGGAAACCGGTGAACACAACATCGTGAGAATCGACGGCTCGGTGCTGATCCCGCAGGGCAGGATCCTCGCGGGGGAGGCGTGGGCGGAACTCCCGCAGGACAAGGACATTGTGTTCCACTGCAAGGCCGGTACTCGGTCAGCCAACGTGCTGGAGGCTGCGCGGAAGGCCGGCTACCAGCGGGTCAGCCATCTCGACGGCGGAATCCTGGCCTGGGTGCGCGACGTGGAGCCGCAGAAGCCGGTCTACTGACCAGTTGCGCTATCACTTTTGGTCGCTAAAACGGTGGGTTGAGAGCCAAAACTGATAGGGCAACGTCGCGTCAGGCGGTTTCGAGGCCCCGGTGGTCCACGGGGCACTCCGCTTGCGCTGCGGTGGCCGGCTGCTCCACGGTGATGCCGTAGAGGGTTTCGAGCGCCGACACGTAGTCGTCCTGCTGGCCGTTGGCGGCGAGCTCACGGGCACGGACAGTGGGCACGTGCAGCAGCTGCTTGACCATCCGGCGGAGGGCGAACTCCACTTCCTCGGCGGCGGCCGTGCAACCGTGGCGGGCACGGACGCGTTCCATTTCCGCGTCCAGGACGTTCATGGTGTGCCGGCGGAGCGCCACAATGGCGGAATCCACCGAGCGGGCTTCCCGTTCCTGTTCGAAGGCCTGGGCCGCGCCGGACACAATGCCACTGGCCTGGGTGAGGGACTCGGCCTGTTCCTGGGGTGCCGCCAAACGCACGGACTCCAGCGTGAGAAGCTCGACGCCGTCGAGCTGGCCGACTTCCGGGTCAAAATCGTGGGTGAGGGCGAGGTCAATCGCGATCAGCGGCCGGGGAGAGTCCGCGCGGATCCCGGCAAGTTCGCCGGCCTCGACCCGGGTGTCGGAGCCGCTGCAGCCGATCATGACGTCGGCCGCCGCCACGGCTACCGGCAGGGAATCGCTGTCCAGCGCTGTTCCGCCGCGGGTGGCGACGAACGCTTCGGCGCGTCCTGAAGAGGAGAACACGGAGATGTCGGTGCAGCCCCTTTCGCGGAGCAGCGCCATGGTGGCGCCGGCGTAGGCGCCGGTGCCGAACACCACGACCTTCTTCGCCGACCAGTCGTGGCTCTCGGAAAGATCTGTGGCCAGATCCAGCGCCACTGAAACGATGGACAGGCCCCGGGAACCGAGGGCGGTCTGTGCCCCGACATCCTTGGCCGTCTTGGACGCGGCCTGGAAGAGGCGGACCAGGCCTGAGCTGGCAGTGCCCTCGTGCTGGGCAGTGATGAGTGCGCGGCGGACCTGGCCGGCGATTTCACGTTCACCCACCACGGCGGAGTCCAGTCCGGCGCTGACGGCGAAAAGGTGCTGGCTGACTTCGGGGCCGGTGCGTGTGCTGAAGGAGCGGGACACGAGCTGTTCGTTGAGTCCGCTCAGGCCGCTGATCTCGGACACGAGAGCCGCCCGGGCAGCCTCAACATCGTCCGCGTGGGGAGCTTCGCCGTAGATTTCGTAGCGGTTGCAGGTGGCAAGCACCACCGCGCCCGTCACTGCCGGCGATCCGGAGAGTGCGGACGTAGCGATCCCGGAAGCACCGTTGCTCAGTTGAGCAACGGTCTCAAGGTCGATGTCGGCGTGTGTAGCCACCAATGAAAATAGAACCACAGCAGACCTATCATAGCTTTTTCGTTGCCCGGTAGAACAACCCGGCAAACGGCCACGGGCGGTGGAGGGCCGTGATTCCTGCCACGGTGCGTCCCGGGCGGCTGCAGGTGACAGGCTGTCGTTATCTTTTAGGGCCGATTTTGGGCACAATCAAAGCATGACTTCCAGCTCCGCCGTGTCCAATGCCGTGTCTAGTGTCCTGTCTAACGACGGTGCCCTTGCTGCCGGCCATCCGCTGATGGATGGCCGCACCGCAGATTCGCCCCTCATCACCGCTTACCGTGGCGGCAAGCCGTCGCGGCGGCCGGTGTGGTTCATGCGGCAGGCCGGCCGCTCCCTGCCGGAATACCTGAAGGTGCGCGAAGGCGTGGCCATGCTGGATTCCTGCCTGCGGCCGGAGTTGGCGGCCGAAATCACGCTGCAGCCCGTCCGGCGCCATGACGTGGACGCTGCCATTTTCTTCTCCGACATCGTCATTCCGCTGAAGCTCGCCGGCGTTGCCGTGGACATTGTGCCGGGTGTGGGCCCCGTGCTGGACAAGCCGGTGCGCACGGCTGCAGACGTTGCCGCCCTGCCGCAGCTGACCTGGGAAGCGCTGGAACCGATCCGCGAAGCCGTGCGGCTGACCGTCGCCGAGCTGGGCAAAACCCCGCTGATCGGCTTTGCCGGTGCCCCGTTCACCCTTGCCGCCTACATGGTGGAGGGCAAACCCTCCCGTGACCACCTGGGCCCGCGCACCATGATGCACGCGGACCCGGAAACCTGGACAGCTCTGGCCAACTGGGCCGCTGACGCCTCGGGGATGTTCCTCCGAGCCCAGCTGGAAGCCGGCGCCTCCGCCGGACAGCTGTTTGACTCCTGGGCGGGATCGCTTGGCCTGGCCGACTACACCAAGTTCGTGGCACCGGCTTCGGCCCGGGCGCTGGACCACGTCCGCCACCTCGGCGCACCGCTGATCCATTTCGGTACCGGAACCTCCGAGCTCCTCGTTGCGATGCGCGACGTCGGCGTGGACGTGGTGGGCGTGGACTACCGTCTTCCCCTGGATGAGGCCAACCGGCGCTTGGGCGGAACGGTGCCGCTGCAGGGCAACATCGACCCCGCGCTGCTGTCCGCGCCCTGGGAAGTGCTGGAAGCCCATGTGCGTGCGGTCATTGCGGCCGGCGCCTCTGCGCCCGGCCACGTGCTCAACCTTGGCCACGGGGTGCCGCCGGAAACCGACCCCACGGTCCTGACCCGGGTTGTGGAACTCATCCACTCCATTTCCCCGGAGTAGGACCGTGGGCAGCTCCTTGACACCGGCCCAGGCCGCCCTCGTCCTGGGCGGCGGCATCTCCGGCCTGCTGGCCGCACGGGAGCTGGCGGCTGCCGGACACGCAGTGACCGTCCTGGAAGCCACAGCATCCTGGGGCGGCTGTGTGGGCAGCCACGTGGTGGCCGGCCTCACCCTGGACAGCGGAGCAGAGTCCTTCGCCACACGCTCCTCCGCCGTGGCTGACCTTGCTGATGAACTGGGACTCGGCGGCAACGTTGTGGTGCCCCGCCCGGGCGGGGCCTGGGTGCAGCTTCCGGACGGCGCGCGCGAACTGCCCAAGACCGGAGTCCTGGGCATTCCCGCCAACCCTTGGGACCCGGAGGTCAGGCGGTCGTTGGGATTTGTGGGCTCGCTCCGGGCGTCCTTGGATAAGTACCTGCCGGCTTCGATCGGCGCGTCGGCGGACGTCACCAGCGTCGCGGCGCTGGTGCGCGCCCGGATGGGCCGCCGCGTGTTGGATCGCCTCGTGGTCCCGGTGGTGGGCGGCGTGCACTCCGCGGACCCCGGTCTCCTGGACGTGGACATGGTGGCCCCCGGCCTCCGAGCCGGAATCCGTGAGCACGGTTCCCTCGCAGCCGCGGTGGCCGCCCAGCGGCGCGGTTCCACCCAGCCGACCGTCGCAAAGGCGGGTTCCGCCGTCGCCGGCCTGGAAGGCGGGATGCACACCCTGGTGGTGGCCCTGCTCAGCGATCTCCGCAGCCGCGGGGTCACTCTGATGAGTGGAACAGCCGCGGACGCCGTCGAACGGACGGCGGACGGGTGGCGGGTCACCGCCGGTGACACAACGTACGACGGCGGCCTGCTGGTGGTGGCGCTGCCCGGCCCGGCAGCCGTGGGGCTGCTTCAGGAGGCCGTACCCGCCCTCGCCGGCAGGAGCCCGGAAAGCGGGCCGGACGTCCGGCTCGTCACCCTGGTGGTGGACCTGCCCGAACTCGACCGCCGACCGCGGGGCACCGGGATCCTGGTATCCCCCCAGACACCGGGCATCCAGGCAAAAGCCCTTACGCATGCAACCGCGAAGTGGGATTGGCTGGGCGCTGCGGCAGGTCCCGGGACACACGTGCTGCGGCTCTCCTACGGCCGCCTGGAAGCCTCGGAAGCCGCGACCCCGGAAGCCGGCGATTCCGCCCCAGCCCTCGACACGGAACTCCTGGCAGCTGCCTTGCATGACGCTTCGGCCCTGTTGGACGTCCCGGTGCAGGGGACCGACGTTGTCGGCTGGGATGTTGTCAGGTGGCAAGGGGCCTTGCCGTTCGCGGCCGTGGGACACAAAGCCCGGGTGGCCGAGGTCAGGAAACTCTGTGCGGCAGAGGCCGGCCTCGGCATTGTGGGCGGGTGGGTGGCAGGCAACGGACTCGCCGCCGTGGTGGCCGATACGAGAAAAGAAATTCGCAGCCTGCTCAGCTGACCATCGCCCCTGTTCAGTGGACTATGGGCCTTGAAGGGACCACCCCGGGGTGCGGTTTCCGGTTTTCAATCCACCCCCTGATGTGGCTAGGGTCGATAACTATGGTTATCTACAGGTCCGAATTTTCCCGTTCCCGGACCAGTATCCATGGGGGACTCCGGCGTGGCGCTGCAGCGGCTGCCGTCGGAGCGGTACTGGTCCTGTCCGCCGGCGTGCCGGCATCCCAGGCGGCTGATGGCAGCACTGATCCCACCGTGTCCGCCGAGGTTGCAGCCGACGGGGACCTCGACGGGGTCAATGGCCTGCTGAATGTACTCGTGGGCGGTTCCGGCGGACGTTCCACAGCCTCACCCGAGCCGACTCCCGCGCCCTCAAGCTCTTCCACTCCGACGGCCACGGCTACCCCGTCTCCGGCCCCTACATCCACGGCGCCCACCTCGTCCGAGCCGACGTCGTCCGCTCCGACGTCTGCCAGCCCAGCGCCGCAGGGCGCAACTTCGCAGGGTACGGCGCCCCAGAGCCCCGGGTCGCCGTCGAGCGCTCCGGCGCCGCTCAGCACGTCCCGTGATGCCGGTTCACCGGCAGGAACGCAGCCGAACGGCCACCCCGGTGCGCCTGCCGGCGGGACGGAGGATGCCGGGCAGGAAGCCGATCCTGCTGCGGACCAGCCCACGCAGGATGCCCACAACGCCACCCCTGTCTCCAACCCAAAGCGCCCCGGTAACGCGCCCGCCAGCCGGGAGGACATGGCGTCGGCCACGGAGGCAGCCGCGGCGGCCGAACCTGCAAAGGTCTGGCTTGGGGTGGGGCTGGTGGGGTCCGCCGGAGCTGCAGGACTCCTTTTTGCCCGGATCCGCCGGATCTGACCTCGGTGCCGAATCGGCTCAAGACCTACACTGCGCCGAACCTGTGACCTTAAGCACTTCTACGTCTTGTAGAAGTCGCTGGTTTCGACTTGGCGGTATGGAAGGGGCAAAATGGTAACCATGAGCCACACTTCTGCCGAATCTGTCACTAAAACCGAAGAATCAGCCGAGCAGTTCTTCACTCTCTGGACTGTTTTCAAGCGGTCTGAGGAGCTGGTGCGCAGCGCTGACGCTGCCGCCGATTTCGATGCCCTGCTGGTCCGCATGGCCGAGGCGGGCGTGACGCACCGTGGCAGCTACGACGTCTCCGCTATGCGCGCCGACGCCGATGTAATGGTGTGGCTCCACGGCCCGAAGCCCGAAGCGCTGCAGCAGGCCATCCGCGACATCCGCCGCAGCACGCTTTTCGCCGGAACCGAGATTGTCTGGTCCGCCATGGGCGTCCACCGGGAAGCCGAGTTCGCCAAGAACCACACACCTGCATACTCGCGTGGTGTGGCTCCGGCCGAATGGCTCTGCGTCTACCCGTTCGTGCGCTCCTATGAGTGGTACATCCTGCCCGAGGAGGAACGCGGCAAGATGTTGCGCGACCACGGCATGCTGGGCCGGGAGTTCCCGCAGGTCATCTCCAACACGGTATCCTCCTTCGCCCTGGGCGACTGGGAGTGGATCCTGGGACTGGAAGCCCCCGAACTGGTGGACCTCGTGGACCTGATGCGCCACCTCCGCGCCACCGAAGCACGCAATCACGTACGGGAGGAAATCCCGTTCTACACCGGCCGCCGCATCACCCCGGCCGAGGTTGCCGAGGTCCTGGCATGACCCCCGATCCTGCGGCGGGCGCCGCGGTCAGCGGAATCAACCCGGCCACCGAAGCCGGCCGGATGGCGCCCAAAAACTATGACGCGGTCCTGCTGGCCTCCTTTGGCGGGCCCGAGGGCCAGGACGACGTCATCCCGTTCCTGCGCAATGTCACCCGCGGCCGCGGGATCCCGGATGAGCGGCTCGAAGAGGTTTCCCACCACTACCGTGCCAACGGCGGCATCAGCCCCATCAACCAGCAAAACCGGGAGCTCAAGACAGCCCTGGAAGCGGAGCTCACCGCCCGCGGCATTGAGCTCCCCGTGCTGTGGGGAAACCGCAACTGGGACCCCTACATTCCGCAGACCCTGCAGGACGCGTACGACGCCGGCCACCGCAGACTGCTGATGGTCACCACGAGTGTCTACTCCTGTTACTCCAGCTGCCGCCAGTACCGCGAGGACATCGGCATCGCCCTGACGGAGACGGGGCTGGACGGCCGGCTCGAGGTGGACAAGGTCCGTCAGTACTTCGACCATCCCGGCTTTGTGGAGCCTTTTATTGAAGGAACCGCAGCCGGGATAGCGGACGTGCGGGCGCAGCTCACTGCCGCCGGAACTCCTGACGCCCCCGTGCACATTCTTTTTGCCACCCACTCCATCCCTACCCGGGATGCCGAGGCCGCCGGACGGTCCGGGGACGAGCCGCGCGAGTTCGAGGAAGGTTCCGCGTACGTGGCCCAGCACCTGGCCACCGGCGCAGCTGTCATCAGCCGTGTGGAGGCCGAATCCGGCCTGACCGCACCCTGGTCCCTCGTCTACCAATCCCGCTCGGGCGCGCCCCACGTCCCATGGCTGGAACCGGACATCAACGACGCCATCGCCGACCTGGCGGACCAGGGCATCAAAGGCATCGTCATCGTCCCGCTGGGCTTCGTCAGCGACCACATGGAAGTTGTCTGGGACCTGGACACCGAAGCCTTGGAGACCTGCCGCAACCTCGGCCTGGACGCCACGCGTGTACCCACCCCGGGCACCCACCGGAAGTTTGTGAACGGACTGGTGGACCTCATCTCCGAACGGACGCTCGCCAACAACATCAGCGACCGGCCCGCCGTGACCGGATTGGGCCCCTGGTACGACGTCTGCCGGCCGGGATGCTGCGCCAATTTCCGCGGCGAGAAGCCCACCATCGCCGGAGCCGACACCACTGTCGGCACCGGACATGACGCATATCCGGCAGCGTCCGCGGGCGCTGCCGGGGAAGAGGGATCCCTGTGACCGTACGGATCGGCACCAGGGCCAGCAAGCTCGCCCTGACCCAGACCCAGCAGACGGCGGACCAGCTGGCCGCCGTCGGAGGCTTCCCCGTGGAGCTGGTACACATCACCACCGAGGGCGACGTCAAGACAGGATCACTGTCCCAGATGGGCGGCACCGGGGTGTTTGTCGCCGCCCTGCGCGATGCCCTGCTGCAGGACACCTGCGATGTCGCCGTGCATTCGCTCAAGGACCTCCCCACGGGCGCCGCACTGGGCCTCACCATCGCCGCGACGCCCAAGCGTGCCGACGTGCGGGATGTCCTGTGCGCACGCGACGGCCTCAAACTGGCTGATCTGCCGCTCGGCGCCAAAGTGGGCACCGGCTCTCCGCGCCGCGCCGCCCAGCTGCGTGCCGCCCGCCCTGACCTGGACGTGCAGGACATCCGCGGCAATGTGGATACCCGCCTGGGCCGCGTGCCCGGCCTGCCCGGCAACGCAGCAGGCGCACCAGGCGACCTCGACGCCGTCGTGCTGGCCGCCGCCGGCCTGGAACGCATCGGCCGCCTGGACACCGTCAGCGAATTCTTCGAGACGGACATGATGCTGCCCGCGCCCGGACAGGGTGCGCTGGCCATTGAATGCAGGACGGCTGACGCCCCGCGCAAGGCCGGTTCCACCGAAGGTTCGCAAGGTGTGCTGGCGCAGGCCCTGGCCGCGCTCAACGATGAGGACACCCGCCTCGCCGTGACCGCCGAGCGTGCCGTGCTGGCCCGCCTCGAGGCCGGCTGCACCGCCCCCGTGGGCGCCTTCGCCTACCGCAAGGGCAGCATGCTGTACCTCGAGGCAGCGGTGTGCGCCGTGGACGGCACCAGGACGGTGCGCGAAAAGAAAGCAACAGACGGTCTCACCGAAGTCGGTGCCACGCTGCTTGGCATCGAGGTGGCCGAGCTCCTGCTGGCTGCCGGCGCCGCGGAGATCGCGGACCTTGCCGCATCCTGATGCACCGGCAGGCACCCTCGGCGGTCGGCGCGTCCTGATCACCCGGAGCGCCGACCGTGCCGGGCCGCTGGCCGCGCTGCTCGGCAGCCTGGGGGCCGAACCGCTGGTCCTGCCGCTCATCGACTTTGAACGGGCTGCGGACCAGCCGGCTCTGGATGCCGCCCTGGATGCCCTGGCGGCCGGTGGCTTCGACTGGCTTGTGGTCAGCAGCATCACCACCGTGCGCATGCTTGTGGAAAAGGCAGCCGAGCGCGGGACCACGCCAGCTGCACTGGTTCCGGCGGGAACGCGCGTGGCCACGATCGGACCGTCCTCACGGCGGATACTGGAGGCCGCGGGCATCCCCGTGGCGCTGGCCCCGGTGGACATCCAGTCCGCCGAAGGGCTCGTGGACCTGTGGACCGCCGCCCCGGTGCGCGTGCTGTTGCCACAGGCAGACATCGCTGCGCCTGCACTGCGCGCTGGCCTGGCAGCCAAGCGTGCCAACGTCACCACTGTCGTGGCCTACCGCACCGTGGATTTCCCGGCCCGGCCGGGACTCCGCCTGGAGGCGGAACTGCCGTCCGCCGTCGGGGTCTCCCACCATGGCTCTCCCCGTGAGCTCAGTCAGTCGCAGACCCGCAGGGAGCTCGACGCCGGGACGCTCGACGCCGTCGTCGCCGCCTCACCCAGCGCTGCCCGCCGCATCGCCGCGACCCTCCTGCCGCTGGGCCGCTGCCGGTTCATCGCCATCGGACGCCCGACGGCGGCAGAAGCTGCCGCCCTCGGCATCCCGGTGGCGGCCACCGCCCAAGTCCCCACGCCGGACGGCATCGTTGCCGCCCTGGGCACCGCATTCGCCAACGAAGGGAACACCCGATGAGCTTTCCGAACCACCGCCCACGCCGCCTCCGCACCACGCCCGCCATGCGCCGGCTCACCGCCGAATACCGGCTGGCTCCGGCGGACCTGATTCTGCCCGCGTTCATCCGCGAAGGCCTCAGCGAACCGTCGCCCATCACCTCCATGCCCGGCGTTGTGCAGCACACCACCGATTCCCTCAAGCGCGCCGCCGCGGAAGCCGTGGAACTGGGTGTCGGCGGCATCATGCTCTTCGGCGTTCCCGCCGTGCGCGATGCCCGCGGCACCGCCTCCCTGGACCCAGAGGGTGTCCTCAACAAGGCCATCCGCGACGTCCGCGCCGAGGTGGGCGATGACCTGGTCATCATGGGCGACGTCTGCCTGGACGAGTTCACCGACCACGGCCACTGCGGCGTCCTGGATGCCGACGGCTACGTGGACAACGACGCCACCCTGGAAATCTACGGCCAGATGGCCGTGGCCCAGGCCGACGCCGGCGCCCACGTCCTGGGCCCCTCCGGCATGATGGACGGCCAGATCGCCGTTATCCGCCAGGCCCTCGAGGAATCCGGCCACAAAAACACCGTCATCCTGGCCTACGCGGCCAAGTACGCCTCCGCCTTCTACGGCCCTTTCCGTGAAGCCGTGGATTCGCAGCTCAAGGGCGACCGCCGTACCTACCAGATGGACGCCGCCAACCGCCGCGAAGCCATTCTCGAGGTGGAACTGGACCTTGAGGAAGGCGCAGACATGGTTATGGTGAAGCCGGCCATGAGCTACCTGGATATCCTGGCCGACGTCGCCGCCATGAGCCCTGTGCCTGTCTCGGCCTACCAGATCTCGGGTGAGTACGCGATGATCGAGGCCGCCGCCGCCAACGGCTGGATCGACCGGCGGGGTGCCATCACGGAATCCATCCTTGGCATCAAACGGGCCGGCGCCAACACCGTGCTGACCTACTGGGCCTCCGAAGTTGCAGGCTGGCTGAAGGAATCCTGACGCGGCAGGGAATGTTTCCGGACGCTCTGTGGTTTGTATGCGTATGCATGAAAATAGCGAGCCTTCCGTAACCACTCCGTCAACCTCGAGCAACCCCACCGCCCCCGTCCCGGCGGACACCATCCTGCTTGGCGTCAGCACATTCGGCGACGTCGACCTGGCTGCCGACGGCGCACCCAAGCACCACGCCGAGGTCCTGCAGCAGGTGGTGGAACAGGCCAAGGTGGCCGACGCCGTCGGACTCCACTCCTTTGGCGTGGGGGAGCACCACCGTAGGGACTTCGCCGTCAGCGCGCCGGACGTGGTGCTGGCAGCCATCGCCACGGCCACGGAAAACATCCGGCTCGGCAGTGCGGTCACGGTCCTGAGCTCGGACGATCCTATCCGCGTCTTTCAGCGCTTCGCCACCCTCGACGCCGTCTCCAATGGCCGCGCCGAAGTGATCCTGGGCAGGGGTTCGTTCACCGAGTCCTTCCCGCTCTTTGGCTACGACCTGGGCGACTACGACGCCCTGTTCGAGGAGAAGCTGGACATTTATGACCGCGTGCGGTCCCAGAACCCGGTGAACTGGGACGGCCGGACCCGGGCATCGCTTCGGGGCCAGATGGTGTACCCGCATGTAGAGGGCCGCCTGCTTCCCACCTGGATCGGGGTAGGCGGATCGCCCCAGTCCGTGGTCCGCACCGCCTCCTACGGTTACCCCATGGTCCTGGCCATCATCGGCGGCGAACCGGAGCGCTTCCGTCCCTACGCCGAACTGTACCGCCGCACCCTCACCGAAGCCGGTAAGGAACCGCAGGCACTCTCCGTGCACTCTCCCGGCTATGTGGCCGAGACTGACGAGCAGGCCCTCGAGGAGTACTACCCGCACTGGCTCGCCACCCGGAACAAGATCGGCGCGGAGCGCGGCTGGGGACCGGCCGGGCGCGGCGAGTACGAAGCCGCGGCCGACGAGGACGGTGCCCTGTTTATTGGTTCGCCGGAAACGGTGGCGGCGAAGATCGCCCGGCTGAAGGGCACGCTCGGGGCAGACCGCTTCGAGATGAAGTACAGCAGCGGCACGCTGCCCCACGAGCAGATGATGCGCTCCATCGAACTGTTCGGTTCCAAGGTGGCGCCACTGGTCGCAGACAAGCTTGCGGACATGCACGCGGACCGCTGAGCCAGGCGGCCACCGTATCCGGCGCCCCGCCTGTGGCGTGGCGCCGGATGCCACCGCACGGGATGGAAGAATAGGGGCATGACTCGTTCCGAAGACCTCTTCGCCCGTGCCCAGACCCTGATGCCCGGCGGCGTCAACTCACCCGTCCGTGCCTTCGGCTCGGTGGGCGGAACCCCGCGGTTTATGGTGTCGGCCAAGGGTCCATACCTGACCGATGCCGACGGCAAGGAATACGTTGACCTGGTCTGCTCCTGGGGCCCGGCGCTGCTGGGACACGCCCACCCGGCCGTCCTTG
This sequence comes from Pseudarthrobacter sp. Y6, assembly GCF_050156205.1. Classification (NCBI taxonomy): domain Bacteria; kingdom Bacillati; phylum Actinomycetota; class Actinomycetes; order Micrococcales; family Micrococcaceae; genus Pseudarthrobacter; species Pseudarthrobacter sp. Y6. The sequence goes on from NZ_CP189574.1 coordinate 1,572,421, forward strand.
AGGCCGTCCATGCGGCGGTTGACCGCGGCCTCTCCTTCGGTGCGTCCACCCCGGATGAGGCCAACCTGGCTGCCATCGTCCAGGAGCGTGTGCCGGCCGCCGAACGCGTCCGCATGGTCTCCACCGGCACCGAAGCCACCATGACGGCAGTCCGGCTGGCCCGCGGCTTCACCGGCCGGAACCTCATCATCAAGTTCGCCGGCTGCTACCACGGCCACCTGGACGGGCTGCTTGCTGCTGCAGGATCCGGCGTTGCCACCCTGGCGCTGCCGGGCTCGGCCGGCGTCACCGAAGCCACTGCCGCCGAAACGCTGGTCCTGCCCTACAACGACCTCGCCGCCGTCGAAGCCGCCTTTGCCGCGCACGGGCCGAACATCGCGGCCGTCATCACCGAAGCCGCCCCCGCCAACATGGGCGTGGTGACACCGGGTGAGGGCTTCAACCTGGGGCTGTCCCGCATCACCCGCGAGCATGGTGCCCTGCTCATCCTGGACGAGGTGCTCACCGGCTTCCGCACCGGCTACTCCGGCTACTGGGGGCTCACCGGCGGCGCTCCTGACGCGGCGGACCCGTGGACCCCTGACCTGCTCACCTTCGGAAAGGTCATCGGCGGCGGAATGCCGACGGCGGCCCTCGCCGGGCGTGCCGACGTTATGGACTACCTGGCGCCCCTCGGCCCGGTGTACCAGGCCGGGACACTGTCCGGTAACCCGGTGGCCATGGCAGCCGGCGTAGCCACCCTGACGCACGCCACCCGCGACGTCTACTCGTTTGTGGACGCCCGCTCGCTGGAGCTCTCCTCGGCGCTGTCCGCTGCACTGGACAGTGCCGGCGTGGACCACTCCGTCCAGTTCGCCGGAAACCTCTTCTCCGTCGCGTTCGGCACGTCCGCCAACGGCGTCCACAACTACGCCGACGCCCAGGCCCAGGAAACCTTCCGGTACGCGCCGTTCTTCCACTCCATGCTGGAATCCGGCGTTTACCTGCCGCCGTCGGTCTTCGAGGCCTGGTTCCTCTCGGCAGCGCACGACGACGCCGCGATGAACCGGATCTTTGACGCTCTCCCGGCCGCCGCAAGGGCCGCAGCTGCCGCGCAAGCCTAGCGCCGGCGTCGGCAGCCCTCCCGCGCCGGCAACGGCTTAAGCAAGGAAATCCCCGCCTCCCGGACAAATCCCCGCACAATGCGTAGGGGAAAAGTCCGGGAGACGGGGATTCTCTGTTGGTGCGCCTACAGCACGTCCGAAAGGAAGCTCTTCAGGCGGTCCGTTGCGGGCGCCGTGAAGATCTGCTCGGGCGGACCCGATTCGACCACCACACCGGCGTCCATAAACGTGACAGAGTCTGAGACGTTGCGGGAGAAGCCCATCTCGTGGGTCACCACCACCATGGTCATGCCGCCCTTGGCGAGGTCGGCCATCAGCGCCAGAACGCCCTTCACCAGCTCCGGGTCCAGCGCGGAGGTGGCCTCGTCAAAGAACATCACCTCAGGCTTCATGGCCAACGCACGGGCGATCGCGACACGCTGCTGCTGGCCGCCGGAGAGGTTGGCCGGGCGGGCGTCAGCTTTGTGCTTGAGGCCCACCAGGTCCAGCTGCTCCAGGGCTTCGGCGCGCGCCTGGTCCTTGGAGAGCTTCCGGAGCTTGCGCAGCGCGAGCGAGACGTTGTCCAGCACTGTCTTGTGCGGGAACAGGTTGAACTGCTGGAACACCATGCCGATCCGCTGTCGCAGCTCGTCCGGGTTGTCCTTCAGGACCGACCGGCCATCCAGCAGGATGTCGCCCTGGTCCGGTTCGATCAGCCGGTTCATGACGCGCAGGAGCGTCGACTTTCCGGAGCCGGACGGACCGATGACCGAAGCCGTGGTGCCCTTCTCCACGTGGAGGTCGATGCCGCGGAGCACATGGTTATGCCCGAACGAAAGGTGCAGGTTCTTGCCGGTCAGGGTGCCGGAAGTAAATTCCGTCATGCCTGTGCCCCCTTGCCGATAGGTGCCGCCAGCTCGTCGGGTTCCTTCTTCTCCGGCCGGCCTGTACGGAGCCGGTTGTCGATGAAGTTCACGAAGTGCGTCAGCGGAACAGTCAGGATCAGATACAGAACGCCGGCGGCCACCAGCGGGGAAAGGTTCCCCGTATTGGCCATGGCGTCATTTCCGATCCGGAAGATCTCGCGGTCGGAGGCAGCCAGGCCCAGCACGAACACCAGGGAGGAATCCTTCAGCAATGAGATGAACTGGTTCACCAGGGCAGGCAGCACGCGGCGGATGCCCTGCGGCACCACCACCAGGCGCATGGACTTGCCGTAGCTGAACCCCAAGGCACGCGAAGCCTCCAGCTGGCCTTTCTCCACGCTCTGGATACCGGAGCGGAAGATCTCACCGATGTAGGCGCCGGCGATCAGGGTCAGAGCCAGGATTCCGAGCGGGTACGGGTTCCGGTTACCGGTGAGTTCCCGGGCAATGGGGCTGAGCCCAATGCCTATCACCAGAATCACCAGAATGGCGGGCAGGCCGCGGAACAGGTCGGTGTAGATCCGGGCTGCCCAGCGGGCCACCGGATTCCGGGAAATACCCATCAGTGCGAGCAGCAACCCCAGCAGGGAGCCGAGGATGCCCGAGGCCAAGGCCAGGATCAGGGTGTTGGGCAAGCCCACCGTGAGAAGGGAGGGAACGACTTTCGCCATTTCCTCCCAGTTGAGGAACGTTTCACCCAGCTGGTCCAGGAGATCCATAAGCGGTTAGGCCCAGATCAGCTCTGGGGAGCCGGAGCAGCTTTGCTTCCCGGCTTCCAGTCGGCGGGAGTCTCGCGGTCCGGGTACCATTCCTTGGTCAGCTTGGACCAGGTACCGTCAGCAATCACAGCGTCCAGCCCGGAGTTCAAAGCATCGATCAGGGCCTTGTTGTCCTTGTTCACTGCGTAGGCGGTGAAGTTCTGGGTGTTCACCACGGACTCGGCGATGACAGTTCCGTCGCCTTCCTTCACCTGGCCGGTGGCCTGCTGCGAGGGTGCAACCCAGGCATCGATCTGGCCGTTGCGGACGTTGGCGTACACGGTGGCGTAGTCCTTGAAACGGACCGGCTCGAGCTTCAGGGTGTTGGTGACGTAGTCGTCCTGGACCGTGCCCTGGACGACGCCGATGCGGACATTGGCATCCAGGTTTGCGAAACCCTTGACGTCGCTGTCGGTCTTGGCGACGACAGCCATAAAGCCGAAGTCGTAGCCGTTGGTGAAGCCCACATTGGCGCGGCGGGCCTCTGTGGTGGAAATCGAGGACGATCCCACGTCGAACTGCTTGGTCTGGACCTGGGAGAGCAGCGCCGAGAAATCGGTGGCCACGAATTCAACTTCGAGGCCAAGCTTGCCGGCAACGGCGCGCAGCAGTTCGTTGTCGTAGCCGGTGAACTTGCCGGCGGGGTCGATGAAGATGTTCGGCGGCGCGTCGGAGAGCGTGCCGACCTCCAGCTTGCCTTCGGTGTTGAGGCCCAGCTTGGTCTTGTCGATCTGGTCCAGCGGCGTGACGTTGGCGGTGGTGTACTTGTCCAGCGTCTGCTGGTCGCTGCCGGCGAGGGCATCGGTGGGCGTGCCGCTCGGCTGGGCAGTTCCGCTGCCGCAGGCGGCCAGCGAGACAGCAAGGGCAACCGCGACGGGAACGCTGGTCAGCCACTTCATGGCTTTGGTCTTCATGAGAAAGTCACTTTCATCAGAGTCATAAGTTCAACCGGGCCGAAGGCTGCGCGTGTGGCGCCTGGCGCCTTGCTCGCCAATGCCGGCCGGCCGGGGCGGGATTACCGCTGAACTTAATCATCTCATTTCCGGCTTTCAACGCTTTCGGGCGAATAAAGACTTGCCAAAATGCGCTCCAAGCCGAATTATTGGGTGAAGGAAACTCTTCCTGAACATCTGATGACTGAATGCTGCCTTTGCGGCCGAATCTGAGGGTTCGTGCGGTGGCAGTCCGCGGTTCCGGCCTAATTGTGAGTTAGCTCTCAGCTAGAATTCACTGCTGGCGTCTTCGGGTGGAAGGACGGGCCATTCCCCTTCGATCACGGCGGCAGGCTTGGTCTTACGAAGGTAGTTCTGGAAGTCCGCCGCTTGGCTGACCGCCCAGTCCTTTTGCAGTTCGTGAAGCTGGCTGGCCGGCATCTTGAGCTTCGGGAACTTGATGGCCATGGCATCCAGCATCCGGAGGGTGGCCTGAGCATCCGCGGCCGATGTATGGGCGTTGTCCAGCGTGATGCCGTATTCCTCACACAAGGCCGTCAGTGTGCGCTTACCCTTGCGGTATCGGTCCACCTGCTTGTTCATGATGAACGGGTCCAGGACGGGGAAACGGCTCAACTGCCGGACGCCGTAGCGGGCGGACTCTGCGGCCAGGACGGTGAAGTCGTAGCTGGCGTTGAAGGCAATGACCGGAATGCCGGCGTCGAACAGGTCCTGCAGGACCGTTGCGAGCTCCCCGGTGACTTCATGGGCCGGCCGTCCCTCACGCCGGGCCTGCTCCGTGGTGACGCCGTGGATATCGCTGGCCTCGGTAGGGATTTCGACGCCGGGATCGGCCAGCCATTCGTGTTCGGTGATGACGTCCCCCTTGTGGTCCACCACGGTGACCGACGCCGTGACGATGCGCGCGGCACGCGAATTCCGTCCGGTCGTTTCGAGATCGAAGGCTGCGCGGGGAAGGGTGCTCCAGGAAGTCATGCTTCAACGCTACCGGCCAGCACCGACAGGATTCGCCAACGCCACTGCCGGTAATCTTGATGTATGCGGACTGAGTACATTGAGGCGGTGCTCGCGCTGGTCGAGCTGGTTCCACCCGGCACCGCACTGGCCTACGGCGATGTGGCCGAGCTGCTGGGGTCCGGCGGTCCCCGGCAGGTGGGCCACGCCATGAGCCACTACGGCGGCCAGGTCGCGTGGTGGCGCATCCTGAAGGCAAGCGGCCAAGGCCCGGAAGGCCACGAGGCCGAAGCCCTCCGCCGCTACCTGCAGGAGGGGACGCCGCTGCTCGGCAACTATGATGCCTTCCTGCGTACCGGCGAAGGCAAATGGCGGGTGGACCTGACGGCGGCACGCTGGGCCCCGGGCGAGGATGACTTCGACCGGATCGACGCCCTTGCGGAGCAGCTGGAGCGGCGGCTGCATAGATTGTCGGTGGCTGATGATGAAATGTCTGTGTGAGCGTAACAATCCCCGTAGTTGACCCCGCCAAGTCCACACGCACATCAGCCAGGCCCGCATCCGCGGCCGGGCGTGCCACCGGTGCGGGCCTGCGTCTTCTCCCTCCTCGGCAGCTGCACGCCGACTTTCCGGCGTTGTCCGCAGACCAGCGCGACGCCGTCGACGTCCCCCACGGCTCCGGGCCGGTCCTGGTTCCAGGCGCACCGGGAACCGGAAAATCAACAGTCCTGATCGAAGCCGCCGTCCGACGGGCACTGCGGGACGGCGTGGACCCGGAGCGGATCCTCATCCTGGCACCCGGACGCCTCGCCGCCGACTCACTCCGCGACCGGTTCACCGCACGGCTGGACCGGAGCCTGAGCACCACGCCGGCCCGGACCTGGGCATCCTATGCGTTTGACCTGATCCGCCGGGCAAAGGCAGAAGGAATCCTTCCGCTTCCGCGCGCGCCGCGCCTCCTGTCAGGCCCGGAACAGGACCTCATCATCCGCGAGCTCCTGGAGGGTCACCGGATGCCCGGGCTGGAACTTCCGTGGCCTGCGGACCTCGAAGCGGCACTGGAGACACGGGGCTTCCGCCACGAGGTACGGCAACTCTTCGACCGGATCATCGAATCCGGCCGGACAGCCGGTGACCTTGAGGAGCTGGGCCATCAGTGCGGCCGGCGGGACTGGATCGCTGCGGCGGCACTGTACGCCGAGTACCGGGACGTCCTGGACCTGCGAATGCCGGAGGCCTTCGATCCCGCCGGCATCATCACCACGGCACGCCAGATCTTCCAGGACGAGCCTGACTTCCTGGCTGCTGAACGGGATCGTCTCCAGCTGGTGCTGGTGGACGATGTGCAGGAGGCAAACCCTGCCGTTTTCGAACTGCTCGCCGATATCGCCGCCGGCAAGGACTGCTATGTCGCCTTCTCCCCGGATACCGTGGTGCAGGGTTTCCGCGGGGCCAGGCCCGACCTGGTCGCGGAGCTGCCGCGCCTGCTTTCTGCGGAAGCCGGCGTCATCGAGCGGCCGCTCTGGCACACCCATCGGCACGCCCCCGCCATCGCCGAGGCCTGGCTCGGCGTCGCGGGCCGGATCTCGCAGCGTGCGGGCGGCCAGCTGGCCAGGCGGCTCGAGCAGCCCGAACCCCTCGCCGGAACCGCGCACGGCCCCGCCGCCGTCGTCGAACCCCAACCTCAGTCCGCCGGCACGGTGGAAGCACACCTGGTACCGTCCCCGGTCCACGAACTGCGGTACGTTGCCCAGCGGATCCTGGACCAGCACGTCAACCGTGGCCGCGACCTGGCCCAGATCGCCGTGATCGTGCGTAACGGCGGACAGCTCAGTGAGCTGCAGCGCTACCTCACGGGCCAGGGGATCCCGGTACGCGTTCCGGTGGCCGAATCCGCGGTCCGCGATGAGGTGGCCGTGCGCCCGCTGTTGGACGCCTACGCCATAGCACTGGACCCCGAGCTGCTGACGCCGGAGGCCGCCGTCGCATTGCTGACGTCGCGCATTGGAGGCGCCACGTCCATTGAACTCCGCCGGCTCCGGCAGTCGCTCAGGCGGGAGGAACTGCAGGGCGGCGGCGGACGGACCAGCGATGCGCTGCTGGTTGAGGCGCTGTTGGAGCCGGGCGCACTGGGGACGCTGGGCCTGGAGGGCCGTTCCGCGCGCCGGACCGCCCGCATGATCCAGGCCGGGCGGAGCGCCGCCGCCGAGCCCGGAGCCAATGCCGAGACCGTTCTCTGGGCACTGTGGCACTCCACCGGACTGGCCAACGCGTGGACCGAATCTGCCCTCACCGGCGGTTCCCACGGAGCCCGCGCCGACCGGGACCTCGATGCCATGATGGCGCTTTTCCACACAGCCGAGCGCTACGTGGACCAGATGCCGGGCGCCGGGCCGGAGCAGTTCCTCGAGTACCTCCTGAACCAGGAGCTGCCCATGGATACTCTGGCCGCGCGGGCTCAGGTGGACGACGCCGTCGAGCTGATGACCCCGGCCAGTGCTGCCGGGCGGCAGTGGCCCGTGGTCATTGTGGCGGGGCTGCAGGAAGGCGTCTGGCCCAACACCCGGCTCCGTGGTGAGCTTCTGGGCAGCAGCCTGTACGCTGACGCCGTCGAACACGGGGTCAGCTATGCATTGCAGCTGGACCCGCTAAGCCGGCTGCGGGAAATCCGTTACGACGAACTCCGAAGCTTTTCCACGGCCGTTTCCAGGGCGTGCGAGATGCTGATCTGCACCGCTGTTTCGTCCGAGGATGATCAGCCGTCGTCCTTCCTTGATTATGTGGCGCCGCTTGAGCCGGGTGCCGAGGGCAGGGGGTTCACTCCGGTGGAACGGCCCATGACCCTTCGCGCACTGGTGGCAGAACTGCGCCAATACGCGCAGCTGGATGAAAGGTATGAGCCCGAAGCCGCCGAGGCTGCCAGGGTCCTGGCCGGACTTGCCGTCGTGAAACCGGCTGTCCCGGGAGCGCATCCGGACAGCTGGTGGGGCCTGCCTCCTTTGACGACGTCGGAGCCGGTTGTCCCGCCCGGAGGGACTGTTTACGTATCGCCGTCGAAGGTCGAATCCGTGCAGAAATCACCGCTCGACTGGTTTGTGCAGGCGGCCGGGGGAGAGGCCGCCACCGATTTCGCCCGGAGCCTGGGAACCCTGGTCCACGCGATCGCGCAGGACCTGCCGGAAGCCTCCGGGGGCGAGTACGTCGCCGAACTCATCCGCCAGTGGCCAACCCTGGGGATGAAGGACAACTGGGAAGGCAAACTCGACTTCCAGCGTGCCGAAACAATGGTGCGCAAGCTCGCCCAGTATGTCCTGGTGATGCGGAGCGAGGGCCGGAGCCTGCTGGGCGTCGAGCAGGACTTTGAGGTCCGGCTGCCCGACGTTCCGCCGGCGCTGGCGCCGATGATGGCGGACTTGGGCGATGGCCAGGGCGGCGATGCACGGTCCATCGGAGATTTGGCCGGCGGGACCGACCTTCCCCGCCCCGCCGTGCTCCGCGGCCAGGTTGACCGGCTGGAGATCGACGCCGAAGGAAGGCTGGTCATTGTGGACCTCAAGACAGGAAAGCGGCAGCCGGGCAAGACCGAGTTGTCTCGCCATCCCCAGCTAGGGGCCTACCAGGCAGCGGTCCTGGCAGGCGGTTTCGCAGAGGTACACGGACTGCCCGGCTCAGCAGTGCCGGGCTCAGCAGTGCCGGGCTCAGCAGTGCCGGGCGGCGCAGTGCTGGCGCAGCTCGGAACAAGCACCAAGAGTCCCGGCGTCCAGCAACAGGATCCGTTGGAGGCCAAGGACAACTGGGCGCTGGACATCGTCACCGATGCGGCTGCGGTAATGTCCGGCAACAGCTTCGAAGCCAGGCATGACCCGGCAAAGAGCAGCCACGGGGGGCACGGCTGCAGGCTCCCTGAGGTCTGTCCGCTCTGTGTCCGCGGAAAGCAGGTCACCGAATGAGCCACCCCCAGCTTCCAGAGCCCCTGTTCAGCCCCGAGCAGCTGTCCAGGCTTCTGGGCGAAAAGAACACCCCGACGCCCGAACAGTCCGCAATCATTTCCTCACCCCTGGCTCCCCGGCTGGTGATCGCGGGAGCGGGCTCCGGCAAGACCGCCACCATGGCCGACCGTGTCCTCTGGCTCGTTGCCAACGGCTGGGTCAGGCCTGAGGAGGTCCTGGGCGTAACCTTCACCAGGAAGGCGGCCGGCGAGCTGGCCACCCGGATCCGGGCCAAGCTGGCCGCACTGCAGCGGGTCGCTGCCCAGGACACACGGCATGACGTGTTCCCCGAAGGACTGCTCAGCAGCGACGCCCTTGAGCCCAAAGTGTCCACCTACCACTCATTTGCCAGCGGCATTGTTTCTGACTACGGTCTGCGGCTTGGCGTGGAACGCGACGTTGTGCTGCTCGGCGGAGCCCACGCCTGGCAGCTCGCCAGCGAAGTGGTGGAAGCGTTCGACGGCGATTACAGCCACTTCAAGGCAGCCAAGTCCACGCTGGTCAAGGCAGTCATCCAGCTCGCGGGGGAGTGCGCAGAGCATCTGCAGGAACCGGCCGACGTCGAGGCCTGGCTTCTGGCGCGGCTGGCTGAGTTTGAAGAACGTCCCTACGTGGCCGGAGCGAACAAGAACGCCCCCCAGGCAGCCGGTGAGCTGGCTGCGATGCTGCGCACCAGGGCCAGCGTGGCTGACATGGTGGGCCGCTACGTCGCCGCCAAGAAGTCACGGGGGGCATTGGACTTCGGCGACCTAGTGGCACTGGCGGCCCGTGTGGCCCGGGAGATCCCCCTCGCTGCGGACATGGAACGCCAGCGCTACAAAGTGGTGCTCCTCGACGAGTTCCAGGACACGTCGTATGCCCAGTTGGTCCTGTTTTCGCGGCTTTTCGGCGAGGGCCACGGGGTCACCGCGGTGGGGGACCCCAACCAGTCGATTTACGGCTTCCGGGGTGCTTCGGCAGGTCAGCTCTTCCACTTTGTCCGTGAATTCCCTGTCCGCGTGGACGGGGACGACGGGCCGGGACGCTTCGTACCCGCCCCTACGTCGTACCTCACGACGGCGTGGCGCAACGGCCGGGCCATCCTGTCCGCCGCCAACATCATGTCAGAGGCGTTGGGGCGCGCGGAGGCGCACAAGGCCCCTGCCGGCAGCGCCCCTGCAGCCACCGCCGCGGCAGGCACGATGCCCGCGGGCACGGCCACTGCGGCGGCGACTGTACCCCCACTGCAGCCCAGCCCTTTTGCTGTGGAGGGGCAGGTGGTCCTAGGCCGCTTCGGCACAGACCTCGACGAAGCTACCGCCCTGGCCGGGGACGTCCTGAAGTACCGGGTCACGGACTTTGAAAGGGAGGCCGACGGCACACCGGTGCCGCCGGCACTGGCCGTCCTATGCCGGCGACGTGCCCAGATGGAAACCATCCGGCGGGAGTTCGAGGCGCGGGAGATTGCCTACGAAATCGTTGGGCTCGGCGGGCTGCTCGATACCCCGGAGATCGTTGACTTGGTGGCCACGCTCCGGGTGCTCGCTGATCCCGGACGCTCGGACTCCCTGATGCGCCTCCTGGCTGGCGCACGCTGGCGGATCGGGCCGGCAGACCTGATGGCCTTCCGCGACTGGTCCAGCCAGCTCGCACGCCGACGCGGCCGCCCGGCCGACGCTGCCACGCCGGAGGACGGGCCCACAGACGCGTCCGACGAGGCCGTCATCGAAAGCGACCTGACTGACGGTGCCAGCCTGGTTGAAGCGTTGGACTGGCTGCCACGCGAAGACTGGACCTCTTCCCACGGCCGGACGTTGACCGAGCTGGCCCGCGACCGCCTCGGCAGGCTTTCAACGGAACTCAGGCAGCTGCGAGGCTACCTCGGGGACGACCTCACCACCCTGCTCGGCGAGGTGGAACGCGCCATGTTGCTCGACATCGAAGTGGCAGCGCGCCCGGGAACCAGCATCCACCAGGCCCGCCGAAACCTGGATGCCTTCCAGGACGCGGCGGCCGGCTTCCTGCGGACCTCGCACCGGGTGGACATCCTCGCGTTCCTTGCCTGGCTTGAAGCTGCCACAGCCGAGGAAAACGGCCTCGAAGCTCCGCCGTCGGATATCAACCGCGAGGCTGTGCAGCTGCTGACCGTCCATGCGTCAAAGGGCCTGGAATGGGACGTCGTTTTTGTTCCGGGCCTCAACGCCGGCGCCTTCCCCAGCAACAAGGACTCCCGCTGGAGCAGCGGCGCGGCGGCCCTGCCGTGGCCGCTGCGGGGGGACCGTTTGGATCTGCCCCAATGGGATACCGACCAGCCGGACCAGAAGGGCTGGCTGGACGCCGAGAAGGACTTCAAATCAGCCGTCCAGGTCCATGGTGAGGGCGAGGAACGCCGCCTGGCATACGTGGCCTACACCAGGGCAAAGCACGTCCTCTGGGTCTCAAGCGCAGCATGGGTGGGCTCCCGGGCAGGCCGTGCCGAGATGTCACCGTTCCTCGCTGAACTGGAACAGCTTGTCGGCTCCGGCCCCAATACCGCACCGGCGGACGCAGCGGAAATCTGTGCCGCCATAGTGCACTCGGCGTCAGTGGACGAAGCCTCCCTGCCTGAAAAGAGCCCGTTGACTACCGAAACCGAGGTGGCCGGATGGCCCTATGACCCCCTCGAAGGCCCGGTGGATCCGCGGACCGGGGAGCGCCTGCGGGTTGTTCCCGGTAGGCGGCTGTCCATGGAGAACGCCGCGGCACGCGTCCGGGCAGCTTTGGAGCCCTTGATTTCCGAGGACTCAGTGCCGGTCCTTGAGCCTGCAACGGCCGATGAGTCCGGGCCAAGGCTCCGGGGCAATGCGGCGGGCTGGGCCAGGGAAGCTGCCTTGCTGCTGGAACGGCGTTCCAGGCGTGCCTCCGGGCAGGACGTTCACCTGCCCGGCCATATCTCTGCGTCCACGCTGGTTGACCTTGGCGAGGACCCGGCGGGAGTTGTGGGCCGGCTGCGAAGGCCTGTTCCGCGTGAGCCCGGGATGTCGGCGCGAAAGGGGACGGCATTCCACGCCTGGGTTGAAGAATACTTCGGCGCAGCGGGCATGCTGGATCTCGGCGAGGCCCCCGGCTCCGACGACCATATTGACGCCGCCTACGACCTCGACACCATGGTGGCCACATTTAAGGCCTCGGAATGGGCTGGCAGGTCACCGGCATTTGTCGAAGTGCCGGTGGAAACGCGGGTAGGCGACGTGGTGGTCCGTGGACGCATAGATGCTGTCTTCCAGGACGCGGACGGGAGGTGGGACCTGGTGGACTGGAAAACCGGCCGCCGGCCCTCTGCCGCGCCGCTGAGGGCCAAATCGGTGCAGCTCGCCGCGTACCGGCTGGCGTGGGCCCGGCTCAAGGGCGTGGCAGTGCAGGACGTCAGGGCCGCTTTCTTCTACGTTGCGGACAACCAGGTGGTGCGGCCGCACGATCTGGGCTCCGCTGAGGAGCTCGAACAGATCGTGACCGCTGCCCTCGACGTCAGTGCTCCCTAAGGTCAGTGCTTCCTAAGGTCAGTGCTCCCTAAGGTCAGTGCTCCCTGGCTTAGACGATGCTGATGGCCGCAGTGGACGTGTCCTCGGCGGACGGGCGTACCGACGGCTTGTCGGCCGGCTCTTCGTCTGCAGTGTCTTCGTCCGCCGGTGCTACGCCGGACGGGATGGGCTCAGCCGGGATAGGGCTGACTTCGACGGCGGGCACGACCGGAACCGGCTCCACCGATGGGACGGGCACGGGGACGATGGTCACCGCCGGAGCAGCGACCACACTCACTGCGGGGGACTGGGCTGCCGTGGAGTCGGCCGCAGGGGACTGAGCGGCGTCGTCGGCCGGGGCGGCCGGGGCCGGCAGCGGCTCGACACTGATGGCCTGGCCTCCATGCTCTTCGACGTCGGCCGCGAGCGTTTCCAGCATGCCTTCGGCTTCAGCAACCATCCCGGTATCGGCGGCAGCAATGCCCTTGACCAGGTATTGCGCCAAGGCGAACTCGGCAGACAGGGCAGCCCGCCGGAGCAGGTGCTGGTCCGGGGCGTCGCGGCGGCTGCCGGTGTAACTGGCTAGAACTGCGTCCACGAAATCCTGTTCGTTCGAGGCAACCAGCCAGGCGAAGTCGTCGGCGGGATCCCCGATCCGCAGGTCCGTCCAGCCCGTAACCGCCGTGACACGGCCGCTTTCGACGAGCAGGTTGTCCTCATGGAGGTCACCGTGGACAACGCACGGGTTGAACCGCCACAGCGAGACGTCTTCAAGGGCATGCTCCCAGCGGAGCAGCAGCGACGCCGGGATTTTTCCGGTTGTGGCCGCCTGGTCGAGCTCATTCAGGCGGCGCTGGCGGAATTCGTTGGGCGTATAGCTGGGCAAGTCGGCATTGCTGACCAAGGCGTGCGGAAGATCGTGGATGGCCGCCAGGGCTGTCCCGATTTCCCGGGCAAGCGCGGCCGGACCCGCGGTGAGTTCTTCCACACTTTGCGTGCCCCCGGCCAGATGGGAGTATACAAAAGTGCTGAGGTTGCCAAGCCGGACGCTGCCGGCCACAGTGGGCATCAGGAAGGGCAGCTCGGCCCGGATGGCCGGCGCGAATGCCCGGAGGACAAGGAACTCCGTCTCGAGCCTGGCGCTTGCTTCCGCATGCCGCGGGGACCTGACCCGCCACTGTTTGCCTTCCGAATCCAGCAGCAGCGCGGAGTCGAAATCCGCGGGATCGTCCGCAGCGGAGCTAACGGCGGTTGGGGTCAGCCCGGGGACTGCCGCGGTTGCCACGGCTGCCAGTTCGATCGGTTTTCTTCTCACCGTTCCACGGTAGATTGAGTGGCGTCCAAGACAACGATGTGCGGCGGCGAGTCTCCAGATATGCTGCAAAAGTCGGCTCTCACACCCTGTCCGGACGACCCTGCCAAATGTCCCCGCCAAATGTGAATTGTCAGTCCGAGTCAGTACGGTGGACCTATGAGTCATGCGGAGTCCGCTATACCGGCCTACCAGCCGCAGGCAGTCCAGTTGCCGGCCAACCACCTGTTCGATACCGTGCTGCCGGTTCTCCCGGCTGCCGTGGACCGTGGCTCTGCTGACCGCGTCCGGCCAGGCATGGTTGAGGAATTGCTGGACAGCGAGAACACGCGGACAGTGGTCCTTGCCGGGCGGCAGGCCCTGGTACAGGGGAACCAGCTTCTGCTGCCCGTAGCCACCCGGTTGCTGGCTGAGTTGCGCGACGGTGGCTCAGCCCCAGAGCAGGTCATCTATCTTGGCGCCGCGCTGGAGGGTTCCGACCTGGCCGCCGGCACTGAAGTGGTCCTGGTTGTCCTTCCCGAACCTGCCGAGCCCGGCACGGCCGGCATCCCGGCCGACGTACAGTGGACCGGCTTCCGTGACATTGCCGCCGTCCTGAACCCCACTGACACGGCGTTGTTCGTCGAAGCCAGCGCCATCGCCAACTGGCACGCCGGCCATACGCACTGCCCCCGCTGCGGAGCCCACACTGTCGTGGAAGCCGGCGGCTGGGTACGCCGCTGCCCCCAGGACAACTCGGAACACTACCCCCGGACGGATCCGGCCATCATTGTCACGGTAGTAGGGCCTGACGGACGGCTGCTGCTCGGCGGCGGCGGGCCCGTTGACGCGAAAAATTACTCCACCCTCGCCGGATTCGTAGAACCCGGAGAATCCCTTGAACAGGCAGTCGTGCGTGAAATCCACGAAGAGGTGGGTGTCAGGGTTACCGGCTGCCAGTACCTGGGCTCGCAGTCGTGGCCGTTCCCGGCCTCCCTTATGCTTGGATTTACCGCCATCACCGCAGACAACGAGGCAAAGCCCGACGGCGTGGAGGTAACCCGTGCGCGCTGGTTCAGCCGGGAGGAACTCCAGGACGCCGTGCTTGCCGGTGAAATCACCATCTCCAGCCGGCTGTCCATTGCACGCTCGCTGATTGAGCACTGGTATGGCGGCCGGATCATGGACCGCACGGACACCTGATACCCGGAACAGGCATCACCATTGGCCAGACGCCAGCATGTGGCAGTCGCGACAACAGAGCAGCAGAAGTGACCACAGAGAATTTTGACAGTGCAGAGTCCCTTGAGGAACGAATCCTCGGGGGACTTGACGCCGAACAACGTGAGGTTGCCAGCACGCTGAACGGCCCGCTGTGCGTCCTTGCCGGTGCCGGCACCGGCAAGACCCGGGCTATTACGCACCGGATTGCCTATGGCGTGCATTCAGGCGTTTACAGTCCCCAGCGGCTCCTCGCCGTGACGTTCACGGCCCGGGCCGCGGCGGAAATGCGGAGCAGGCTGCGGGACCTCGGCGTGGGCAACGTGCAGGCGCGCACCTTCCACGCGGCCGCCTTGCGGCAGCTGCAGTTTTTCTGGCCACAGGCGGTAGGCGGCACGCTGCCGAACCTGTTGGACCACAAGGCCCAGATGATCGCCGAAGCGTCCCGCCGCCTGCGGCTCAGCACTGACCGCGCTTCCATCCGGGACCTCGCCTCCGAAATCGAGTGGGCCAAGGTCTCCATGCTGACCCCGGCCAACTACCTGGAGAACGCGCAGGGCAGGGGAACCCCCGGCGGGTTCGACCTCACCGCCGTCGCCCGGGTTTTCCAGTCCTATGAGGACGTCAAGACCGACCGCAACGTCATTGATTTTGAGGACGTACTCCTCATCACGGTCGGGATCCTGCAGGAGGACCAGAAAGTCGCGGCCACCGTCCGCGAGCAGTACCGGCATTTTGTGGTGGATGAGTACCAGGACGTTTCTCCGCTGCAGCAGCGCCTCCTGGAACTGTGGCTGGGCGGTCGGGACGAGCTGTGCGTGGTCGGCGATGCGAGCCAGACGATCTACTCGTTTACCGGCGCTTCGCCCAAACACCTCCTGGGATTCAAGGCCCAGTACCCCGAGGCCAATGTGGTGAAACTGATCCGGGACTACCGTTCCACGCCGCAGGTGGTCAAGCTGGCCAACGATCTCCTTGCCGCACGGCGCGGCGGCGGACCGGTGGCCGATGCTGCCTGGGCGGCTCCGCTGCAGCTGGTGGCCCAGCGGCCGGCGGGGCCCGTCCCACAGTTCACCGAATGCACCGACGATGAAGCCGAAGCCGCCACAGTCGCCATCAAGGTCCAGGAACTGCTCGACGCCGGCACTCCCGCGAGCCAGGTCGCTGTCCTTTTCCGCACGAACGGGCAGTCCCAAGCCTACGAACAGGCGCTCGCGGCGGCCGGGATCAGCTACCAGCTCCGTGGCGGTGAGCGGTTCTTCGCCCGCAAGGAAGTGCGCGACGCCATCCTTCAGCTGCGCGCGGCAACCAGGGCCGTCGCTGAAACCGCGTCGCCGGAACCGCTCGGCCAGCTGGTCCGCGATATCGTGGCCTCGCTTGGCTACACGGACGCCCCGCCCCATAACGGCGGCGCATTGCGCGAACGCTGGGAGTCGCTGGCAGCGCTGGTGGCGCTCGCGGACGAGCTGGTCCACGTCCGCGGTGAGCAGTTCAGTCTCGGTGACTTTGTTAATGAACTTCAGGAACGATCGCTGGCGCAGCATGCCCCGACTGTCCAGGGCGTGACGCTTGCATCGCTGCACGCCGCGAAGGGCCTCGAATGGGACGCCGTGTTCCTGGTGGGCCTCTGCGAAGGCCTGATGCCCATTTCCTTCGCGGACACACCGGAAGCCGTGGATGAGGAGCGCCGACTGCTCTACGTGGGCATCACGCGTGCGCGCGAGCACCTGGCGCTTTCCTGGTCCACGGCGCGGACACCGGGCGGCCGGGCCAACCGCAAACCCTCACGCTTCCTCGACGGACTCCGGCCCAACTCGGTGGCCAGCTCCAGTGCCCGCGGAAAAGGGCCGGTGCCGCGCCGGAAATCGGCCGCCCCAGCCACCTGCAGGGTCTGCGGGAGCATGCTGGCCAGCGGTGCCGAACGCAAGGTGGGCCGCTGCAACGACTGTCCTCCCAGCTACGAAGAACAGACGTTCGATGCCCTTCGGCAGTGGCGGAAGGAAATCGCATTGGCTGCCGAGGTGCCGGCGTTTGTGGTCTTCACGGATGCCACGCTGACGGCTATCGCAGAGGCCAAACCGTCCACGCTGGAGGAACTGGCGGCACTGGCCGGCGTGGGTCCGTCCAAACTGGAACGATACGGCGAAGACGTGCTGCGGGTGCTCGTCGAAAGCACCACCCTGTGACCCGCCAGCCGGCAGAACGGGGCAACCCGCCCCTCACGACGGCGGACGGAGCGCCGGTTGAGGTGCGGCGGTCGGCCCGCCGGACCCGGACCGTGGCTGCCTTCTGGGAAAACGGGACGGCAGTGGTGGCCATTCCGGCCCGGTTCACGGCCGCACAGGAGTCCGAATGGGTGCACCGCATGCTGGCCAAGCTGCACCGCCAGGGGGAGCGGCGCTCCCGCAAAGGAAGTAGGCAGCCGGCCACGGATGCCGCGCTGGCGGCCCATGCCGCAGACCTTTCGACCCGGCACTTCGCCGGACGGGCAGTCCCGACGTCGGTCCGCTGGGTCAGCAACCAGAACTCGCGCTGGGGCTCCGCAACGCCGTCGGAAGGATCCATCCGGCTCTCCGACAAGCTCCGGCCCATGCCGCAGTGGGTCATCGACTATGTCCTGTTGCACGAACTCGCCCATCTGCTGGTGGCCGGGCACAACGCCGCCTTCTGGAAACTGTTGGAGGCCTACCCCGACACAATGCGGGCCAAGGCCTTCCTGGAAGGCGTCTCGTTTGCCACCTCCCGGGGCCTGCCCGCGGGAGGCAACGACGCAGAGCCAGGCGACGCCGACTAGGGCGTGTCTTCTACCTTCGCCTAGTGTTGGGGACGGGCAGCTGTCGTTGCTCGGCTGAGGTGTTGTCGGATGCGCAGTGGCCTCGCGTCGGGCCGTTGATAACGGTTGCTTCGCGGGGGGATCGTGTGGCAGCCTCGAAGTGATCCCGTCGCCGGGGCGACGACGGGCAACAGGGAAAAGAGCACGGCATGGGACTCATCCATATCGACCTGTTCACCACGCTCGACGGCGTCGCGCAGGCGCCTCTCTTAGGCGAGGTCGTAGGCGAGCAGGTCGACTCCGGATGGACCCTGTTCGCCGTGCGGCTCTTCGATCAGCTCACGCTCTGGGTGTATCCGATCCTCCTCGGCGGTGCAAAGACGGTCTTCGCCGACGCGGTGCTCCAGCGCTACGCGCTCGCCGATGGCACGCCTGGCGTCGGCGATATGTCGGCCGGCGACCCAGAGGGCCAGGTCGAAGTTGCGTTCGACGACATTCGCCGCAACACACCCTAGGCGCCGTCGCGCGAGTAGTTGAGCAGTACCACGCCATTGCCGAACGTCCGTGTCCCCTCGAGCCTGAGGTCCATCCGGACATCTGGGGCCTCGAACAGCGGCCGGCCTTGCCCCAGAACCACGGGATGGACGAGAATTCGGAACTCGTCGATGAGGCCGTGCCGCATGAAGGTGGCGGCCAAATTGGCGCCGCTAAGGACGATGTCGCCGCCGGGCCGCGCCTTCAGTTCCGCGATTTGTTCAGGCACGACGTCGTGAATCACCGTGGTGTTCCAACCGGCCTGCTTGAGGGTCCGCGAAAACACGAACTTGGGCATCTCGCGCCAGATCCCGGCGAACTTAACGAGTTCCGCCGGGATGTCCGGATCCTGGTCGGCAGTGGGCCAGTAATCGGCCATCAGTTCGTGGGTGACGCGCCCGAAAATGAAGGCCCCCATCGCCCGGAACTGCTCGTTCAAGTAGCGGTGGAGTTCGTCATCCACAAGGTGCCAGCTGATGTCCCGGTCGGGCCTCTCGAAGAATCCGTCCAAAGACACCGACATCGTCAGGATGATCTTGCGCATTTGAGCTCCTCCAGTGGCGGCGACGGACGGCGTGGCCACCGCCGTACCTTCCAGGGAAGCACTCCGGGATCCGGCGGAACAGGACATGTTCCGGCCGGCAACCTAACCTGCGGTCTGGCTAACCCTTGGGCTGCTCACCATCGGCTGTGGGCTGGTCCCCGTCGTCACTGGCATCGGAATCATCCTGCGGCGCGTCGTCGAAGCCGCCGCTCAGCAGCTTCTGCAGGGCATCGTCCACTTCGCTGTCGCTGGCCTCGGCCAGCTGGCGGCGGCCGCTGAAGCCCTGCGGGTTATCGAGGTCCTCGGCGGTGGGGAGGAGGTCCGGGTGCTGCCAGATGGCATCGCGTCCGGCAATGCCCCGCTCGTCCTTAAGCGCGGCCCACAGCGTGGCAGCCTCGCGCAGGCGGCGGGGACGGAGTTCCAGTCCCACCAGGGAAGAGAAAGCGTGCTCCGCCGGACCGCCGGTGGCACGGCGCCGCCGGACAGTTTCCCGGAGAGCGCCGGCCGAGGGCAGCAGCTTCTCCGTGGCCGAAGCGGTGAGCTCGTCCACCCAGCCTTCAACGAGGGCCAGGGCCGTCTCCAGTTTTTCAAGCGCTTGCTCCTGCGCAGGGGTCCGCTGCGGCATAAAGACACCCTGGGACAGCGCTTCCTGGATGCCTTCAGGGTTGCTGGGGTCCAGGTCGCGGGCCAGCTCTTCAATCCTGGAAGTGTCGATGTGGATGCCGCGGGCATAGGCCTCGATGGCGCCGAGCAAGTGGCCGCGAAGCCAGGGAACCTGGACAAACAGGCGCGCATGGGCTGCCTCGCGGACGGCCAGGAACAGCCGGATGTCGTTCTCCGGCAGGCTCAGGCCCTCGCCGAACTTCGACACATTGGCTGGCAGGAGCGCCATTTCCAGATCGGCCAGGGGAACGCCGATGTCGGTGGAGCTGACAACCTCGGCGGACAGGGCACCGATCGCCTGCCCGAGCTGCATCCCAAAGATCGCTCCGCCCATGTTCTGCAACATGGAAGAGGCCCCGCCCATCATGGACTTCATCTCTTCGGGCATCTGTTCTGTCATGGCACTGGAGAGAGCGTTGGCGATGCTGTTGGCCACGGGCTCGGTCAGCCGCTTCCACGTTCCGAGGGTGGCCTCAACCCACTCAGCGCGGGACCATGCACGGCCGATCAGACCGGTGGCAGGGAGGTCGGTCACGGGATCGAGCCAAAGTTCCGCCAGCCGCAGGGCCTCATCGACTTCGCGGGTCTGCAGGGACGTGACGGACGGGTCGGCGCTGCTGGCGGCAACCCGGCGGGCGTTCTCGTGCGCCAGCTGCCAGTTGACGGGCCCTTCGGAAGGGGCGCTCATCATGGCCTGGACCTGGGAAAACATCTGGGCCAGGAGATTGGGGTCGTTTGGCAGGCCAGCCGCCTTCGCCAGTTCGGCGGGGTCGAAGTTTTCCATGCCCTTGCCACCCATCAGGTTCTGCAGCATCTCGGTCAACGGATCCTTCGGCGCATCGTCGCCGTTGGACGGATTGAGTGGGTTGGAGGTCATGATCCCGCCGATCGTCGGTGTGACTGTTCACTTCACGGTACCCCGGGCGGGGGCGGCTGTCTGCCGGACAGGCGTCACGTTCGCTGTAGGCAAAGAGCTGCCGGGGGGCGGTACCGCGTAGTGTTGATTCAGTGACTACAACCCGCGGCGATCATCCGCATGAGGACCACGCTCCAGAGTTCGACGCCGGCGCCACAGCGAGTGCCGCAGCACCCGGAACGGGTGCGGCCGGCGCTATGCCAACCGGGCAGTTTGCCCCCCGCAGCTCCCCGCCGGGGGACCGGCGGGTGTCCGTGATGATGCTTTCCGGCGTCCTGGCGCTGGGTCTGGGGATCGCGGCTGTCACAGTCCCGGTGCCTTATGTTGTGGAGTCACCCGGACCAACCTTCAACACCCTCGGCCAGAGCCAGGGCAGCCCTGTCATCAGCGTCACGGGCCACGAAACCTATCCCGCCAAGGGAAATCTGGACCTGACCACCGTTTATGTCGATGGTGGCCCCAATGGCCCCGTGAGCATCCTGGGTGCGTTCACCGCATGGCTTGACGGGTCCAAGTCCGTTCACCCGGTGGAACTGCTTTACCCCACCGGGACTACGAAGGAAGAGGCTGACGAGCAGAGCTCCATGGCCATGGCCACGTCCCAGGAGAACGCTGTGGCATCAGCGCTCAAGGAACTCGACATTCCCTTCGGCCAGCAACTCCAGGCCGCGGGGCTCCCCGACGGTTCGCCGTCGGCGGGCAAGATCGAGAACGGCGACATCTTCGAATCGATCAACGGTAAACCCGTCACCTCGCTCGCTGTTGTGCAGGAGGAACTTGCCGCCGGCCAGGGAGCGCCAGCCACGCTGGTGGTGCAACGGGCAGGGGAGTCCGTCACTCAGACCATTACCCCCATGGACAACGGTGCGGGCCGCTACATTCTCGGAGTCATGCTCAAGTACCTGTTCACGTTTCCGTTCGACGTGAAGATTTCCCTGGACAAGGTTGGTGGGCCCAGCGCCGGGCTGATGTTTTCGCTGGGCATTATCGACACCGTGACGCCGGGGGACCTGACCGGCGGCAAACATGTCGCCGGAACGGGGACCATCACCCCCGACGGCGCCGTTGGCCCCATCGGGGGTATCCGGCAGAAGATGCTGGGCGCGCGTGCCGGGGGAGCCACGGTGTTCCTCGCCCCGGCAGAAAACTGCGACGAGGTTGTGGGCCATGTGCCGGAGGGACTGCAGGTGCTCAAAGTGGAGAACATTGCAGAGGCGCGCCGCGCCGTCGAAGTCGCCGGATCAGGGCAGGACACGGGCGCTTTGCCGGTCTGCACCAACAACTAGACTGAGGCCAGGAACTAAGCTTTACCGCCACTCGTGGCAGATATGACGGACGTTGCCACACGCTTGACCGGTGCCGGACGTCAACCGCACGCACGCTTCTCATGTAAACCTGACGACCAGCTATGAGGTACCGAGTTTGTCCCGTCCTACCAGCCCCATCCCGCCCGGAAGACCCCCCTCGCGACGCGGGGCCCTAACGCCTACGCTGATCGTTGTTGCCATAGCAGTGGTGGGCTTCATCTTCTTCGCCAACGTGTGGACTGACGTCCTCTGGTACCGGCAGCTCGGCTACTTCGAAGTGTTTGTGACAGAAAACCTCTCCCGGATCGGGATCTTCCTCGCCGGCTTCGTACTCATGTTCCTGGCAGTCTTTTTTGCCATCCGTGTTGCCTACCACGCACGGCCCGTGTACGCGCCCGACTCCGAGATGCGCGACAACCTGAACCGCTACCAGGCCCAGCTTGAACCGGTCCGCCGCGTCGTTATGGTGGGCCTGCCCATCCTGTTCGGACTGTTCGCGGGCAGCGCTGCGGCCAGCCAATGGCAGAAAGTGCTGTTGTTCTTCAACCAGGAGCCCTTCGGCCAGAGCGATCCTGAGTTCGGCCTGGACATCAGCTTCTACCTGATGACACTTCCGTTCCTGGGATTCGTCACAGGGTTCCTCATCAGCGTGGTGGTGGTGGCCGGCATCGCCGGCATCCTCACCCACTACCTCTACGGCAGTATCCGGCTGATGGAACGTGGCGTGTTCACCAGCCGGGCGGCGCAGATCCACCTCGCCGTGACCGGCGCAGCATTCCTGATCCTCCTCGGCGTCAACTTCTGGCTGGACCGCTATGCTGCCCTGCAGGGCAACGGCGGGCGCTGGGCCGGTGCGCTGTACACGGACGTGAACGCAGTGATCCCCACCAAAGCGATCCTCGCCGTGGCGGCAGGCCTGGTGGCCATCCTCTTTATCATTGCGGCGGTTATCGGCCGTTGGCGCCTGCCGGTGATCGGCACGGCCATGCTGATCATCACGTCAATCCTGGCCGGCGGCGTGTACCCGTGGGTCATCCAGCAGTTCCAGGTGCGGCCTTCCGAGCAGACGTTGGAGAAGGAATTCATCCAGCGCAACATCGAAATGACCCGGGCCGCCTATGGCCTGGATCAGATCCAGGTGGACCGCTATGACGCCACGAACACCGCCAGTACCGGTGCGCTGGCCCCGGACGCCCAGACCACAGCCAACATCCGGCTGCTGGACCCCAACCTGATCTCCGATGCGTTCGCCCAGCTGGAGCAGTACCGTCCGTACTACCAGTTCCCGGAGGCGCTGAACGTCGACCGCTATGAGGTGGACGGCAAGATCCAGGACACGGTCATCGCGGTGCGCGAGCTGAACCCGGCGAACGTTGCCTCCAACCAGCAGGGCTGGCTTAACCAGCACGTTGTCTACACCCACGGCTACGGCGTGGTGGCGGCCAAGGGAAACAAGTTCACGGTTGACGGCAAGCCGGAGTTCCTCCAATCGGGTATCCCGTCCACCGGTGTCCTTGGCGATGACTCCACCTACGAGCCGCGGATCTACTTCGGCGAGGATTCCCCGGAGTACTCCATTGTCGGGGCGCCGGCGGGATCACCGCACCGTGAACAGGACAGGCCTTCCGGCAAGGAAGGGGACGGGGAAACCCAGTACACTTTCACCGGCAACGGCGGGCCCAACGTGGGCAGCTTCTTCAACAAGGTGCTCTACTCCATCAAGTTCCAGTCCTCGGATCTCCTCCTCTCCGACGGGGTCAACGCAGAATCCCAGATCCTGTATGACCGCAGCCCGCGTGACCGCGTCGAGAAGGTTGCCCCGTACCTGACCGTTGACGGCAACGCCTACCCGGCCGTTGTTGACGGCCGCGTCAAGTGGATCGTGGACGGTTACACCACCAGCCAGTACTACCCGTACTCGCAGCAGGAGCAGCTCTCGGCTGCCACCGCGGATTCCCAGACCACTTCAGGCCGGACAGTTGCCCTGCCGAACAGCTCGGTGAACTACATCAGGAACTCCGTGAAAGCCACCGTTGATGCTTATGACGGCTCGGTGACCCTCTACGCGTGGGACGATCAGGACCCCGTATTGAAGGCTTGGCAGAAGGTTTTCCCCACGTCCGTGAAGCCGTACTCGGAGATGTCCGGGGACGTCATGAGCCACGTTCGTTACCCGGAGGACCTGTTCAAGGTGCAGCGCGAGCTCCTGGGCCGCTACCACGTCACGGATCCGGTGAGCTTCTACAAAAGTGACGAAGTGTGGAGCGTGCCGAACGACCCCACCGTGTCTACGGACGTCAAGCAGCCGCCGTTCTATATGTCGCTGCAGATGCCGGACCAGAAGAATCCGGCGTTCCAGCTCACCTCGTCCTTCATCCCGCAGATCGTCAACGGGACTGCCAGGAACGTACTTTACGGGTTCCTGGCGGCAGACTCCGATGCCGGGAACCAGAAGGGCGTCAAGGCTGACAGCTACGGCCAGTTGCGGCTCCTGCAGATTCCCCCCGCGACTCAGGTTCCGGGACCTGGCCAGGCCCAGAACAAGTTCAACTCGGACCCCACGGTGTCCCAGGCCTTGAACCTTCTGAGGCAGGGTGCTTCCGAGGTGCTCAACGGCAACCTGTTGACTCTGCCTGTGGGCGGCGGAATCCTGTACGTCCAGCCGGTTTACCTCAAGTCGACCGGCGAGACGTCCTACCCCACGCTGCAGCGTGTGCTGGTGGCCTTCGGTGACAAGGTCGGCTTTGCTCCGACCCTCGACGGAGCCCTGAAGCAACTCTTCGGCGGCGACTCGGGCGCTGCCGCGGGTGACTCCGACAACACCGGCCAGACTCCGCCTGCTCCTGGCACGACACCACCGGTGAGTGCGGGTGCCCAAGCGGACCTGAAGGCAGCGCTGGATGAGGCGAACGCCGCCATCAGGGCGGGCCAGGCAGCCTTGGCGGCCGGCGACTTTGCAGCCTATGGGGAAGAGCAGAAGAAGCTGGCTGCGGCCCTGCAGAAGGCTATTGACGCTGAGGGCAAGATCCCGGCGCCGGCCCCTGAAGCCACGCCATCGCCAGGGGCGACCCCGTCGCCGGAAGCTACACCGACGGCGACGCCCTCGCCTGTGGCCAGCAACTAAGGGGATTGACCCAGCGAGACGCACATCACGCCACCAGGATTTGGCCCCCCGTTCGCCGGACGGTAGAGTTGATCTTGCGACGCGGGGTGGAGCAGTTCGGTAGCTCGCTGGGCTCATAACCCAGAGGTCACAGGTTCAAATCCTGTCCCCGCAACTGGCGAAAAGTCCGGATTCTGGAAACAGAATCCGGACTTTTTGGTTTAAGGGGACCGGCCCGGATCCCGGGTGTCTCATGATTGTGCTGCCCAGCCTTTGCGGTACCAAAGTCCTTCGTCGGCGATGAGCCGGTGCCGTAGGGCCCGAGTTACTCGTTGTCCCATAACCCGGGCAGGCTGGGAGTTTATGGGACCCCAAAGCGGGGTCATGACGACCCTCAATCCCGATTGGTTTTTACCTCCTCCAAAGTACGGTAGTGTTGATCTTGCGACGCGGGGTGGAGCAGTTCGGTAGCTCGCTGGGCTCATAACCCAGAGGTCACAGGTTCAAATCCTGTCCCCGCAACCATGTAGAAGACCCCGACCGGCATTACGCCGGCCGGGGTCTTCTTTTGCCCGATTACACCTGGTTCCTAGTATTCTCGTTCGCAAAGCCATTTGAGCACCTGGTCAGTCATTCTCGAGAGGAATGTTGTTCGATGTCCACACCCACGAAGAAGCCCGGCTCCGCGACGGGCAAGCGGTCCAGACTCTACTGGGGTGTTCCTGCCGCTCTCGTAGTGCTGGTGCTCGTGGTGCTGCTGGCCAAGTGGATGACCGGCCTTCCGGCGGTGGCCTCGTTCCTGGCTGACTATCCTGGCCATTCGGAACTGCCTGACGGCGCGCCCGTGGGATTCCCGGCATGGCTGGCCTGGCAGCACTTCCTGAACGGCTTCTTCCTGCTGCTCATCATCAGGACCGGCTGGCAGGTGCGGACCACCACGCGGCCCAGCGGCCACTGGACCCGCAACAACAAAGGGCTGATCAAGACCAAGAACGCGCCCACCAAGATCACGTTGGAGCTTTGGCTGCACCTGACGCTGGACGCGCTCTGGGTCCTTAACGGCCTGGTGTTCGCCATCCTGCTGTTCGCCACCGGCCAATGGATGCGGATCGTGCCCACCAGCTGGGACGTTATCCCCAATGCTCTCTCCGCAGCGCTTCAGTACGCCTCGTTGAACTGGCCCACCGACAACGGATGGGTCAACTACAACGCGCTCCAGCTGCTGACGTATTTCGCCACCGTCTTCATCGCCGCACCACTCGCCTTCATCTCCGGCATCCGGACGTCCTCCGCCTGGCCCAAGAAGGCCACAGCCCTCAACAAGGCCTACCCCATTGAGCTAGCGCGGGCCATCCACTTCCCGGTCATGATCTATTTCGTGGCGTTCATCGTGGTGCATGTCTTCCTGGTACTCGCCACCGGTGCGCTGCGGAACCTGAACCACATGTATGGCGGCAGCGACGACGCCGGCTGGTTCGGATTCTGGGTCTTCGTCGCGTCCGTTGCAGCCATGGTGGCAGCCTGGTTCCTGGCCCGTCCCCTCTTCCTTCGCCCCATCGCCTCCCTGATGGGCAAAGTCAGCCGCTGATTTCCGGGCCGGTGACGTTGTCCTGGCCTTGCTGGTCCTCCCGAAGCTTCTGGTAGGTGGCCAGCGCACGCTCCCTGGACTCGGGGAGTCCCACCAATGGTGCGGGGTAGCCCTGGACATCGGGCTGCTTCCACGGTTCATGGATGGTCTTGCGGTCCATCTGGGCGAGTTCCGGAATGAACTCGCGAAGGTACCGGCCGTCGGCGTCGAACTTCTTGCTCTGCGTCACCGGATTGAAGATCCGGAAGTACGGGGACGCGTCGGCGCCCGAGCCTGCCACCCACTGCCAGTTGGCGGGGTTGCTGGCGGCATCGGCATCCACCAGGGTGTCCCAGAACCAGGCCTCGCCCTCACGCCAGTCGGCCAGCAGGTTCTTGACGAGGAAGGACGCCGCGGCCATCCGGACCCGGTTATGCATCCAGCCTGTCTGCCACAGCTGCCGCATCCCCGCATCCACCAGCGGATAGCCGGTCCGGCCCTGGTGCCAGGCGCCCAGCTCCGCCGCGGGGGGCTGCTGCCATTCGAAGCGGTCGAAGCCCGGCCGATAGTTTCGGGTAGCCAGTTGGGGATTGGCATACAGCAGCTGCCAGCAGAACTCCCGCCAGCCCAGCTGGGACCGGAAGATCCCGACGTCGGGCGTCGACTCGCGGGGGAAGTGGCGGCGGAGCTCATGCCACACCCGGAATGGGCTGATTTCACCAAAACGGAGGTGCGGGGACAGCCTGGAAGTGCCTTCCACCCCGGGAATGTCCCGCCCTGTGCCGTACTCCTGTGCAGGCCCGTCCAGGAAGTCCTCAAGCCTGCTGTGTGCTCCGGCCTCCCCGGGTTCCCAGGTCGCAGCCAGCCCGCCGCTCCAGTCCGGGGACACGGGCAGTAGTCCCCAGTCCGCCAGCGCGTCGCTGCCGGCCTGCTTCATCGAACCGGCGACGTCGGGGGAGGGCAGACGGGCCGGCGCATCCAGCGGCGGACGAGGCTCTCCGGACGCCGTGCAGGCTCGCCAGTAAGGCGTGAACACCTTGTAGGGGCTTCCGCTGCCGGTGGTGATGGTCCACGGCTCGAAGAGCAGGTTGGCCTGGAAGCTGACGGCTTCGATGCCGTTCTCCGCCGACCAGGCCTTGATGTCCGCGTCCAGGGACCGCTCGGGACCGCCGTAGCGCCGGTTCCACAGCACGTGCTGCGCGTCGGTCTCCGCGGCCAGGTCCCGGATCACACGGCTGGCAGGTCCACGCCTGAGGGTGAGTGTGGAACCGGCCTCAGCAAGCGCCGCCGCCAGGGCCGTCAGTGAGTGGTGCAGCCACCAGCGGGCCGCGCCTCCCAGGGGGCGGATTCCGGGGGATTCCTCGTCGAGGATGTAGACCACCGTGAGTGGCAAGCCGAGTTCGACGGCGTGGGACAGTGCGGGGTTATCGTCCAGTCGAAGGTCATCACGGAGCCAGACGATGGAGGATGCGACGGGGGAGACCATGGCCTCCACGCTACACATCCGCGACAGGAGCCGCACGGCCGATTGCAGGTTCTGTCCGGGCATGGCAAGGGCCGGGGTTCGTGATGAACCCCGGCCCCGGCTGGACCGCTCAGCAGCAGCCGCGGCTGGCTACAGCCTGTCGAAGTCGGCTTCGTCGACCGTGGACTCAGACCTGGCGCTGGAAGCACCGATGGCCGGCTTGGCGCCGCCGGACTTCAGGGCCGCCAGGCGTGCCTCGATTTCCACCTGCTCGCCGAGGTCTTCGAGCTGGTTGAACTGGGAGTCCAGACTCGACGAGGCAAGTTCCTGCTGGCCGCGGACCTTGGCCTCTTCGCGGCGGATTTTCTCTTCGAAGCGGCCAACCTCGCTGGTGGGATCCATGAAGTCGATGCTCTTGATGGCATCGTGCACCTGGGACTGTGCTGCGGCCGTCTTGGAGCGGGCCACCAGCTCGTTGCGCTTGCTGGTGAGTTCGTTGAGCTTGCCCTTCATCTGGTCCAGGCCTGACTTGAGCTTGTCCACTACCTCGGTCTGCGAGGCGATGCTCGGCTCAGCACCCTTGGCTTCGCTTTCCGCGGACATCTGGCGCTGCAGGGCCACCTTGGCGAGGTTGTCGAACTTCTCGGCGTCAATGCTGTCTCCGGCGCCGCGGTATTCGTCAGCCTTGCGTGACGCGGCGAGGGCCTTGTTGCCCCAGTCCTGGGCGTTCTTGATGTCCTCGCGGTAGTCATCCTGGAGCATACGCAGGTTGCCGATGGTCTGGGCTACAGCGGATTCAGCCTCCGCGATGTTGTTTGTGTAGTCCCGGACCATCTGGTCCAGCATCTTCTGCGGATCCTCAGCGTTGTCCAGCAAGGTGTTGATGTTTGCCTTTGCCAGCTGTGCGATCCGGCCGAAAATGGACTGCTTAACCATGGTGTTACCTTTCGTCCTGCTCAATGGTGGCCACTGAGATCAGTGAACAGTTGTTGTACCGCTTCTATCCGCCGGCCGGTCATACCTGCCGGCGCCTAGCCGCGCAGAGTCAGAAGTCTCCGCCGCCGCCGGAGTCTCCGCCCCAGCCGCCGCCGGAGTCTCCGCCCCAGCCGCCGCCCATATCCCCGCCGCCGGAGTCGCCGCCCCAGCCTCCGCCGTCGCTGTGGCCACCGCCCCAGCCTCCGCCGCTGCCGCCGTTGAGGATGGAGTTGATGAGGATACCGCCAAGGATGGCGCCGCCGAGGCCGCCACCGCCTCCGCCGCGACCGCCGAACATGCCCCCGCCGCCGAAGCCCTGGTTGGCGTAGCCACCGAAGTTGTCGACGTCGGCCTGGGCGAGCTGCGCTGCCTGGGCTGCAAGGGCGTGGGCCTGCTGGGCGTACGTGAGGGCAGTGACTGGATCGTTGCGCGAGATCGAGAGCGCGTAGTCGAGATTGCGTTGGGACTCTGCGAGCCGGGTACGTGCTTCCGTGCCCACGCCGCCACGACGGGCAGTGATGTAGTCCGAGGTGGCACTGATCTGCGCCTGCGCCGACATGATGGTCTGCTGCAGCGACGCCTGGGCGCGGCGGGCCTGGTCCTGCTGGTTCCGGATGCCGGTGAGGGACTGGTCCAAGGCCTGGTGCGCTGATTCAACGCGCTGCAGGGTGGCGATGGGATCGATTTTCCCGCCCTGGATTTCGGCCTTGACCTGACCCAGAGCGGCCTCAACACCGGCGACCGGGCCTGCCAGTTCGGGGTGTTCGCTGGACTGGATCATTGCCTTCGCCTGCGCGAGGTCCTGGGAGGTTTCGACGACGGCTGCCTCCAGGCCGTTGCGAGCCTCGTCCAGGCTGGTGGACACCTTGGCGATGGCGTCCAGCAGAACGTTGGTCTGGTGCAGGCTCTCTTCAGACGCCCGCACGGCGACCGCGGCGAGGCTGCCTTCACCGGCCGTGAGCTTCTCCTGGGCGGTGGCCGTGGCATTCTGCACGAAGGCCAGCCGTTCCTTGGCCTGGGTGATGTTGTCAGCGACCTGCACCAGCGCGCTGTCCGCGTACTTGGCGCGCAAAGCCGTCAGTGACTGTTCGGCGCTGACGATCTTGGCGTCGGCTTCGTGGGCTCCGGCGCTGATGGCTGCCAGTGCCTGCGGGGCGTTCTTCTCGAGCTCGCGGAGCGAGTCGAAGTCGGCCTTCTGCTCCTGGAGCGAGCCCAGCGCTGCCTCTGAACGGCGGATGATCTCGCCGAGCCAGCTGCGCTGCTGTTCTTCCGTATCCGGGATGTGGTCGTCAAGCTGCTGCTGGAGCTTGAAGGATTCCGACATGTGGGCTTTGGCCTCGGCCAGGGCCTTGGTGAAGTTCCCCACCGCGGCATCGCCGTACTGGGCCTCCGCGAACCCGAGTTCCTGCTCACTGGACTTGATGGCGTCGTCGGCCTCGATAATCAGGGAACCGCTCTTTCGCCGGAGTTCCTCGATGCTGAGCGAAGCCAGCGGATCCAGCTCGGCGCCTTGGGCGCCATAGCTGGCACTGGACGCCTGGGCCGCCTTCTTCCGCTTGTTACGGAAGTAGAGGTAGGCGCCGGCTCCACCGGCAGCAACTACGCCCGTGCCTACGAGGACAGCGGCGCCGGCGCCCTCACCCGAAGGGACGTTGCCGCTGCCGCCGCCCGCTGCATCGCCAATGGCTGCTGCGGTGTTAATGGCCGCCTGAGCCCAATCGTTGGCCCGCAACTGCGGGTCAACGGCACTCTTTATGATGTTGTCGCGCTTAGCATCGCTGATGGCGCTGTTGTCAGGCTTGCTGAGCTGGTATTTACGTGAGTCGGTGGCGACCGCTAGGAGCATGGAATTTTTGCTCAGCTGCGCGGTAGTGGCCACCTCAGCAGCCCATTCCGAGGGCACATTGGGGTTGGTGAATGTTTTGACGTAGACGACGTACAGGTTCATCTGGTGGTCCGTGCCGAGCTTCTTTATGGCGTCTTCGACCTCGGACTGCCGGCCACCGAGAACTCCGGCCTTGTCCACTACCTTTGATGCTGGATCCAGAGTCACCGGGTCTTCAGCCCAGGCCGCGCCGGCAGAAACCGCTAGCAGCCCGGTCAGGCCGATCACGGCGAGGATACGTTTGAACTTTGACCGCATGTGCAACCCTTCAGCACGCCTAACACCGATTCGGGACGAATGAGCGTCTCAGAATGCAGCAGCGCCCCCACGCGTGGTGTAAAGCCGCAGGTCGCTGTGGCATTTCCTTTTGATTCTATGGTGCACCTCCTGGTGCGTCCACAGCGGCGAATATGCCACCAGCGAAACCCCTGGAAGAGCCTGTTAATAGCGGAATTCGGTCTCTCAGCAACCTCCCAGCCAACGTTCGCCCCAGTTCCAGCCAGACAGTACATAGTTAATGCAGACGAGGATGAAAGGAAGTCCAATGACTGAGAACCCAACCCAGGGTGCAGCGCCGGAGAACCGCAATCCGGATGAGAACCGGAATGCGGACCAGAACCCTGCGGAGGTCCGCAGTGACGCTGTCGGTCAGGCTAATCCGACGGAGCAGCTGGACCGGTCCGGGGCACCCGAGAACCCCACCCAGCCGCTGCCGGGTGCGCCCCGTCCGGTTTATCCTTCCGGCGAGCCCTTCTACGGCCAGCAGACACCTGGCCAGCACTCGCCGGGCCAGCAGGCTCCCGGGCACCAGTACGCCCAGCATGAAGCGCATTCGGCAGCGCCCGGCGCCTCGGCAGGTCAGCACAACCCGGGTCAGTACGGCACAGGTCAGTACGGCATGGGCCAGTACGCTCCGGGCCAGTACAACGCTGGCCCGAACCCGGCCGACACACCCCGGCGGAAAGCCTCGTTCGGCGTCGGTACCCTGGTGGCCAGCATCCTTGCCGCGGGCCTCGTGGGTGGGGGCGTAGCGACAGTCGGTTCGGGCAACCTCTTTAACAACGGCTCCCCGTCGGCGGCGAGCAGCAGCAGCCAGCCTGACACCGTCATCGTGAACAACAAGGACGACGTCAACGCCATCACGGCGGCAGCGCTGAAGGCGTCCCCCAGTGTGGTGACCATCAGCGCCTCCAGCGGCAGCTCCGGCGGCACCGGCTCCGGCATCGTCCTGGACGACGACGGGCACATCCTCACCAACACCCACGTGGTAACCCTCGATGGCCAGAGCGCCAACGCAGCTTTGGAGGTCCGCACCAGCGCAGGCAAGGTCCTCAAAGCCACTCTCGTAGGCACCGACCCCCTTTCTGACCTCGCGGTCATCAAGGTGGACGACGCATCAGGGCTCACTCCTGCGACTCTCGGCGATTCCGGCAAGCTCAATGTGGGCGACACTGCTATCGCCATCGGCTCCCCGCTTGGCCTCACCGGTACGGTCACGGACGGCATCGTCTCAACCCTGAACCGGACCATCAGCGTTGCCTCATCGGCAGCGCCGAAGGAGGGCGACACTTCCCAGGGCGGCGATCAGGGCTTCCAGTTCGCGCCGCCAAACGGTGGCCAGGGCCAAAGCACCGCGAACCAGGGTTCCATCTCGATCAACGTGATCCAGACGGATGCCGCCATCAACCCCGGCAACTCCGGTGGTGCCCTGGTCAACAGCAAGGGCGAGATCATCGGCGTCAACGTGGCCATCGCGTCCGCCGGCTCCGATTCCTCGTCCAAGGCCGGCAACATCGGCGTGGGCTTCAGCATCCCCATCAACCACGCCAAGCGGGTGGCGCAGGAGATCATCGACACCGGCAAGGCCTCCCACGGCCAGCTGGGTGTCAGCGTCCGGGACAAGTCCTCCAGCGGGACGACGTCAGGATTCTCCGTCGGCGCGGACGTGGCCACAGTCGAGCCAAATTCAGCAGCAGGCAAAGCCGGCATCAAGGTGGGCGATGTGGTGACCAAGGTCAATGACCTTGTCATCAGCGAGCCCAACCAACTGACCGCGGCTGTCCGCGAGCAGGCCGGCGGCTCCAAGGTCAAGCTCACGGTCCTGCGCAACGGCCAGGAACAGACGTTCGACGTAACTCTCGGCACCGCAGCGGACCAGTAGGGACTGATCGGCAGAACGTACGGCACACCATAAACGCGGACGACGGCGGGGCTCACCAAAGGTGATCGCCGCCGTCGTCCTGTGTTGCCACCGTCCTATGCCACCGTCCTATGCCGCCGTAGTCGTACGTGTTTCCCGTGCGCGCGGCCAGGGCCGTGACACAGGCGTTAACGGGACGGCAACGGGGGACGGCTATATGGTTAGCTAGGATCTACCCGTACCCCGGGCGTTCCGAGGCCATGACCCCATCCGGCTGGCTGTCCACAAGCATGGAAGGCTGCTGTAAATACAGTGGAAGAGACATTGAAGATCATCGTCCTGGTCAAGCACGTACCGGACGCGCAGTTCGACCGCCACCTCAACGGGGAGGGCTACACCACGGACCGCGATGAAAGCATCCTTTCGGAGCTGGACGAATACGCGCTGGAGGCCGCCCTGCAGCTGGCTGAGGCCCGCGGTGGTGCCAAAGCCGGCAACCAGGTCATTGCGCTGAGTATGGGCCCGTCCGGTGCGGTGAACGCGGTGAAGAAGTCACTCCAGATGGGCGCCACCGAAGGTGTGCACCTCACGGACAGTGCGCTGGCTGGCTCAGACGCCGCCGCCACCTCGCTCGCGCTCGCGGCCGCCATCCGCCACATCGGCACCGGCGCCCCGGTGGACCTTGTCCTCACCGGCATGGCCTCCACCGACGGCGAAACGTCCCTGGTCCCGGCCCAGCTCGCCGAGCGCCTGGGCCTGCCGCAGATCACCTTCGCGTCCTCCCTGACGGTCGACGGAGGACGCCTCACCGCGCGCCGCGACGCCGACACGTACTCGGAGACCGTCGAAGCATCGCTGCCCGCGGTGGTATCCGTGACGGACCAGATCAACGAGCCGCGCTACCCCAACTTCAAGGGCATCATCGCGGCCAAACGCAAGAGCATCACCACTCTGTCGCTGGCAGACATCGGAGTTGATCCCGCGCACGTGGGCCACGCCGGATCCTGGACCACGGTGACCGCTGCCGAGGAACGCCCGCCGCGCACCGCCGGAACCATCATCACCGACGAAGGCGACGCCGGCATCAAACTCGTCGACTTCCTGGCCGCCCAGAAGCTGCTCTAAGAGGGATCACAGACATGGCAAACGTACTCGTATTCATTGACAACCCCGGCGATGCCCTGAAGAAGAGCACCCTCGAACTGCTCACCCTGGGACGTTCCCTCGGAGAGACCGCTGTTGCCCTGAACGGTGACCTGCATCAGGATGTTTCGGCCACGCTCGCTGAATACGGTGTCAGCGCCGTATTCCGGCCCTCCGCCCAGGACCTGGATGACTACCTCGTCTCGGCGAAGGCAGCCTATCTCGCGGCCGCCGCAGGTGCCGCCGGTGCAGGCACGGTCCTCCTGGACAACTCGCCCGAAGGCAAAGAGATCGCGGCTCGGCTCGGCATCCGGCTCAATGCCGGCGTCATCACTGACGTTGTGGCGGTCGACGCCGATGGTACAGCGCACAAGTCGGTCCTCGCGGGTTCCTACACCACCGCTGCCAGGACCACCACGGCGGTTTCCGTGCTGACGGTGAAGGCCAACAACGTAACGCCGGAGCCGGCATCCGTGGCTTCGGCCCCGGACACGTCCACCGTCGAAGTGCCGGCGGACGGCACAGCCACGGCGGCCCGCATCACCGCCCGCGAGCAGAAGGTGGCCAGCGGCCGCCCGGATCTTGTGGACGCCCGCATCGTGGTGGCCGGCGGACGCGGAGTGGACGGCGACTTTGGCCCCGTGGAGCAGCTTGCGGACGCCCTCGGTGCTGCCGTCGGTGCCTCCCGTGCGGCCACGGACGCCGGCTGGATCAGCCACGACGCCCAGGTGGGCCAGACCGGCAAGACCGTGTCGCCCCAGCTCTACATCTCTGCCGGTATTTCCGGTGCCATCCAGCAGAAAGCCGGGATGCAGACAGCCAAGGTCATCGTGGCCGTGAACAAGGACGCCGAGTCGCCGATCTTCGAAATCGCCGATTTTGGCATCATCGGGGACCTCTTCGACGTCCTTCCGCAGGCCACCGAAGAAATCAAGAAGCGAAAAGGCTGACCTTGGCCCACTCCGCTGCCTCAGCACAGAGCCCGTTCAACCCGGACACACACCGGATTGGGCGGGTGCTCTGTTTCGCCGCCCACCCGGACGACATCGACTTCGGTGCGGCCGGCACCATCGCCGCCTGGACGGCCGCGGGAATCCAGGTCAGCTACTGCATCATGACCGACGGCGACGCGGGCGGCTTCGACCCGGCGCACCGGGCGGAGATTATCGCCCTCAGGGCGGCCGAGCAGCGCCGGGCCGCCGAACTGGTGGGTGTGACTGACATCCACTACCTCCATGAGCGCGACGGCTACCTGGAACCGACGCACGAGGTGATGAAAGGTGTGGTGAAGCTGATCCGGGAAATCCGTCCCGACGTCGTGCTTGCCATGCATCCGGAACGGAACTGGAACCGCCTGCAGATGAGCCACCCGGACCACCTTGCCGTGGGGGAGGCCGTGACCCGGGCTGTCTACCCTGCAGTCGAAAACCCGTTCGCCTATCCGGAGTTGGCTGAGGCGGGACTCGCGGCGTACAAGCTGCCGTGGCTGTGGCTCTATGCCGGGCCGGAAGAGCGGGAGAACCACTTTGTGGATGTCACCGACCACGTGGACGCCAAGCTCGCCGCGATCCACGTGCACGTGAGCCAGCATCCTGACGTCGCAGCCATGGAAGCAGCGGTGCGGAACGGCATGCACATGAATGCACGGCGTGCGGGCTTTGCGGAGGGCCGCAGTGCCGAAGTCTTCCACGTGGTCGCCGTCAACGGCCCGGGGACCATCGCCGGCTTCTAGGACGGCCGCCGCCGCGGATTTCCCCCGTAAGTTTTTGTCCAGATAACGTGCCCTAAGCGCCGTTTGAACCACATTATCTGGACAAAAACTCGGGGGTGCGGGACAAAAGCGGGGCTGTCAGGCGCCCAGAGGTGCGGCGGCCACGGTGGGGAACGTTGGGGTGGCCGAGCCGCCCACCGGCTCCACGGTGATGCCGAGCGCCGCAGCGGACGCAATGCCCTTCACCACGGCAGGCTTGGACAGGGCTGCTTCGTCCATCAGGCCCTGGGAAACCGGTGCCGAGCCGTCCTTCGGGATCAGCCACATCTGGTAGACCTTGCCGGCCGGCGGCGCGGGTACACCGTTCATCTTGACCACCACAGCATCCTTCGACGACGAAATCAGCACTGTGGCGGTGCCACCGGCGGAGACGGGAACGGAGGCCTCACGGACGTCGTCGGCCCGGACCACTTGGTTCAGGGGATCGTTCTGGTCCGTGATGTAGGCGCCCACGCCCACGCCACCGAGGGCGATCACGGCGGCGGCCGCCACTGCGGTGAGCCAGCGGCGGGCGCCGGTAGGGCGGCGTCGTTCGTCCCTGCGGACCCTGGCCGCGGCGAGCTCATCCGGGGCTTCTGCCGGCGGCTGTGCGGCCGTCGTGGCCGTGGCGGAAGGAGCAGCAGTGACTGCGGTGGGCCCATCGGCAGGCAGCTGCGCGAGGGACGGCAACTGCGAGACGATACGTGCGAAAAGATCCGCGGGAGGCCCCGCCTCAGCCGTAAAGGACGCCGCGAGGGTCTCCCTGGCCTGGCGGACACGCTCAAGGAAGGACGTGCGCTCGGCGTCGGGCGCGGCGGAGATGTAGCGCTCAATGGCGGCGCGTTCGGCATCGCTGATCGCGTCCAGCGCATAGAGCTCGGCGAGATCCACGGCCCGCCCGGAATCCAGGTCGGCGGCGATCTCAGTTCCGAACGAGCCGGGACGGCGGGTGCCTCCCTGACTATTCATTTCTGTCATCTCAACTCACCCCCAGACAGGTCTTCAAGCGGATCAGTCCGTCGCGGATGCGGGACTTGATGGTGGGTACTGCTGCGTTTAGCTTTTCAGCGACTTCGCGGTACGTGAGGCCGCCGTAGTAGGCCAGCCGCACGGATTCCTGTTGTGTATCGGTCAGCGTTTCCAGGCACCGGACCACCGCCTCGGCCTCGAGCCTGCTGTCCACCTCGGCGGAGACGGAATCGTGGTCCACGTCCTGGCTGCTGGCGCCGTACTTGGCCTCACGGTCGGTGGCCGACTGCGAGGAACGGACCTTGTCCACGGCCCGGCGGTGCGAAATGGTCATCAGCCACGAGAGCGGACTGCCTGCTTCCGGGTTGAACTTCGCGGCGTTCTGCCATACCTGGAGGAAAACCTCCTGCGTGGTGTCTTCGCTGAGTTCGGGATCGATGAGCACCCGCCGCGCCATGCCGAACACCCGGCGCGATGTCAATTGGTAGAACTCGGCAAACGCGGCCTGGTCGCCGCCGGCTATGCGGGCGAGCAGTCCGGCCAAGCGCTTGCTGAGATCCGCCGGTGAGTCTGTGACTGCGGCCGGGGCCTCGGAGTTTGGCGCGTTGGGAGTTTCCATCACTACCCAGCATAGGTCGCCCGGCGGCGAAACCTGAGCATCGCGGCCGGTGCTGCCCCTGGGAAAGGGGAAAGTCGACGGCGCCGCCCGCCTCGTCGCTAACAGTGTCACCTACCGCTCCTTCCTCGCCCCGGAATTGCTGTCAGGAGTGATTCGGTGCCGGCGGCCCTGCGGATGGGCCGGGGGCACTCAAATCTGGGCGCCGGAAAATCCGTGCTGGCGCCAGGCCTCGTAGACAGCAATGGACGCCGCATTGGCCAGGTTCAGGGAACGCAGGGACGGCAGCATGGGGAGCCGCACGGTGGCCGTGACATGCGGATCGCTCTTGAGGCGTTCAGGCAGGCCTACTGATTCCTGGCCGAACATCAGCACATCCCCGGGGCGGTAGGCGATGTCGGCGTAGCTGGCGGCGCCGTCCGAGGTGAAGGCGTACACACGCTCTGGCTGCAGTTCGCGCCAGGCATCCTCGATGCTTTTGTGGACGGTGACGACGGCGAGGTCATGGTAATCGAGGCCGGCGCGCCGGAGCTTGGCGTCGGAGAAATCAAAGCCGAGGGGTTCCACCAGGTGCAGTTCGGCGCCGGTAATGGCTGCCAGCCTTATCGCATTGCCGGTGTTGCCGGGGATTTCGGGGGCGTAGAAGAGGATTCGGAACACCGTCCAATCCTAGTCAACCAATCCCGGCCAACGGTTCAGTGCATCCAACTCAGTGCGCGCAGCTCAGTGCACCCAACAGCTCAGTGCATGCCGCGCAGCAGCCTGGCTAGGACGGGCACATTGACAGTGTTCGGCGTGGGACCTGAGGACAGGAAGTGCTTGAGGCCACGGACCAGGCCTGCCGCGTTCACCACCTGGATGGTTTCCGAGATGCCGGCTGTTCGCCGGTGGCGGTCGATGACGGGTTCGTGGAGGTTGCCGTCGGGGCTGTGGATGACTGCCCAGCCGGTGACGTTCAGTTCCGGGAAGATGTCCTGCATGGCCCGGA
This sequence comes from Pseudarthrobacter sp. Y6, assembly GCF_050156205.1. Lineage (NCBI taxonomy): Bacteria > Bacillati > Actinomycetota > Actinomycetes > Micrococcales > Micrococcaceae > Pseudarthrobacter > Pseudarthrobacter sp. Y6. Next base: position 1,610,412 of record NZ_CP189574.1, read on the forward strand.
CAACGTGGGCCAGTTGCGGCGGTGTGATCGAACGTCCGCCGTGGTTCAGCGTCTGTCCGTCCCAGGCATAGGCACCCTTGGGTAGGAGCATGGACCCGATCAGCGCCAGCCGGTAGCCCGACAGGAGCGCATGATCGATGTGGCTGTTGTCGGCCGGGGACTGCAGGCCATTGACCAGCCGGGCCGCAGGAATCGCGGGCAGGACCTGGCGGGTGATGAGCTGCACGGTGCGCAGTTCGCGCTGGATCCGGGCCTCGGCGCCAAAGATGCCGCGTTTGCGCGGCATCCCCTGGACCTGCTGGCTGGCCTGGGCGAAGGGGATGAGCGGTACCGTTCCGGACGACTCGAAGGCCGCAGGATCGTAGGGCGGGACGTAAAGGGGCGGGTCGCCCGCGGTGTTCCGGGGCGTCGTGGTCCTGTGCACGGTAGCCGAGGCGCGGCTGCCCGCCGCCGGCGCATCAAAGTGCGGCCCTGCGGCGGAATCGTCGGTGTTGCGGTCAGTCCCCGCGGCATACGAGCGGTCGTAGGCCTTCCGGCGCGTGGGGTCTATCAGGGTTTCGTATGCTGCCGTCACCTGCCGGAAGGCAGCGGCGTCCCCGCCATGGTCAGGATGGGCCTTTCGCGCGGCCCGGCGGTAGGCCACCTTGATCTCCTTGTCGGTGGCTGTAACGGCGACACGGAGCACCTCGTAGTAGGAGCTGCTGCTCTCGGTCAAACACTCATCCTTTTTCTTCGTCTGGCCAGTCCACGGCAGGCAGCCCGGTGGGCCCCAGTTTACGGCCTGCCCACACAACGTCTGCGCAAGCCTCAGTGGTTCCCGCGGCTGGCATAATTCAGCCCATGAGGATCGCCGTCGCCGTCAACCCGCAGGCTTCCTTCGGCAAACGCAGCACCGCGGGCGCGGCAGCCGTCCAGCATTTCCGTTCGGAGGGGGAGGACGTGCTGGAGCTGCGGGCGGAAAACGCCGTCCGGCTTGAAGAGGCGGTGCGGGCCGCTTTGGCGTCGGGCATAGATGCGCTGGTGGTGGTGGGCGGCGACGGCCTGGTGCATTTGGCGGTAAACGTGCTGGCAGGCTCGGAGTGGGCCCGCGTGCCGTTCGGGATTGTGCCCAGCGGAACGGGCAATGACACGGCCAGGGCGCTGGGCATACCGCTCAACGACGTCCCCGCCGCCTGCAGGCGCATCGCGGCGGCACTGGTGACCGGTGGCTGGCCCATGGACCTGGGCAGGATAACCGGCGACGGCCCGCCCCGCTGGTTTGCCGGCGTGGTCTCGGCAGGTTTCGACGCCGCCGTCAATGCCAGGGCAAACGCCTGGGGCTGGCCGCACGGGAGGTCCCGCTACAACCTGACCATGGTGCGCGAGCTGGCCACCTTCCGTGCCATCGACTACACCGTCACAGATTTCACAGCGTCCGACGACGGCGACACCTGGCGGCAGGGCGCCATGCTGATCTCTGTGGCCAACGGCCAGTCCATCGGCGGCGGCATGCGCATCACACCGGAGGCCCGCATAGACGACGGCCTCCTTGAGCTGTTCATCGTCAAACCCCTGTCGCGCGCGGCCTTCCTTGCAGTGTTCCCGAAGGTCTTTTCCGGCAGGCATCTCGGACACCCGGCAGTGGAGATCCGGCAGGTCCGGAAAGTGCGGATTTCAGCTGCCAACATTAAGGCCTATGCCGACGGCGAGAGGATCGGTGCGCTGCCCCTCACCATCGAGGTGGTGCCCGGCGCCGTCCACGTGCTCGCGTAGGCGCCGCGGCCGGCGTCTAGACTCTTTGAGGATGACGGCAGGCTGGCCGTCCGGGCAAACATACTGGGGTGGACGTGAAGGCGCAGGCGGCTGTACTCGTGGCGGGGGCGCTGCTTGGCGTGACAGCACTGGGAGGCTGCAGTGTTGGCATGCCCGATCCGGCCGCCCCGAAAGTGGAGCCAACCGTCACCGCCCTGGCCACCCCCACTATTACCCCTGGCCACGACGCAGAAGCGGTGGCCGCAAAGGATATGCCGTTCTCCGCTGGCGGTTCCCTCGCCGCCGGGGTCCCCGTGGGGATCTCTGACGGACTCAGGGAAGCACCCGGCTGGCAGCAGGTTAAGGAGAATTTGGCCGGCGAGAGCCAGTACCTGAAGGCCGATGGCTGCCTGGTGGCGGCCAAGATCCGCGCCAACCAAGCCCCGCTGGCGCTCCAGGACGACAAGGAGTCAACCATTGGCCTCTTCACTTACCTGGACCCGAGCATCCTGCCCGGTTATCTGAAGACCGCGACGCTGCGGTGGGGCGGTGAGGCCGGCAAGCCGGGGCCGTCGGCCGAAGTGCTGGTGCTGGAGAAACCCGGCCGACCGGGCGCCAGGTCCACGGCCGTTATGGCCCGGGTGTTCGGCACCGCCGCATCATCGGTCTACATTTCCGTGGCCTGCCCGGACGACGCCGCACTGGCAGCCGCCCGGGCCGACGTCGCAGAACGCCTTCTGGTGGTTCCGCCGTCGAACTAGCCGTCCCGGTTACTTACCGTGTCGGCGCCGGGACCCGGCGGGGGAAAGGCGGTTCAGGGCAAGCGCGCCCACGAGCAGCCCGAAGTCCCGCAAGGCCACGTCGTGGAAGCTGCCCAGGACCAGCAGGTTGATGATGATTCCCAACAGCCAGACGGCAACCAGCAGGGCACCGAACCGGGGACGGACCGCTACCGCAATGCCGGCGATGATCTCCGCGACGCCGACGATGTACATAAAGGTCTGCGCCGACACCGGCACCACGGAGGTGGCAACCGGCGCGAGGTAGATGGTCCAGTCGGTCAGGATGTTGGTGAACTTGTCCAGACCGAAGAGAATCGGTGCGACGGTGAACACGGTGCGCAGCAGGAAAAACGCCTGCCGGTCCGGTGCCATCGCCTGAAGCCGACCGCCTGCGTTGATTTTCGCGTTGGTTGTTATGGTGGACTCCTTCTAAAAGTAGGTATTGTTATTTTAGAAAAGGTCTACACCATTAAGCAATGGATGTTGTTTTTAGAGTGAGGGGCACTGGGTGCGCAGACTTCCGTGGAGCCGCCGCATGGCGGCCGTCGCTTCATTGGGCGACGAGAAGCGCCGGCAGCTCTTTGAGCTGATTGCTGCCTCGGATGCCGCAGTGGGGCGGGATGACGCCGCGCTGGCCCTCGGGCTGCCAAGGAGCACGGCGTCCTTCCACCTCGACAGGCTGGTCCAGGACGGACTCCTTGCGGTGGAATTCCACAAGGCTGCCGGAAAGTCGGGTCCCGGCTCCGGGCGGCCGGCGAAAATGTACCGGAAGGCAACGAGCGAGGTCGGCGCCTCCGTGCCTGACCGCAACTATGATCTCGCCGCTGAGCTGTTGGTCGCAGCGATCGAGCATTCCACAGCGACCGGCGGCGCGGTGGGCGATTCCCTGCTGGCCACGTCGTACGGCAAGGGCCAGGCGCTGGCCTCCGGCGCCGCAAGCCTGGCGGACTTCATCGCAGGAGAAGGCTACGAGCCCCGGCCCGACGGCGCGGGCGGCTTCGTGCTGGTGAACTGTCCGTTCCATCGGCTCTCCGACGGGCACCCGGACGTGGTCTGCGCCATGAACGGGTCATTCCTGCAGGGCGCGGCTGCGGCGTGCGGGGAGCCGGAGGAGCGCGTGGCACCAAACCGTGAGCCGGGCCAGTGCTGTGCCAGGATCACCCCGCCCTGACGCCTGATGCGCAGACGCCGCGGGTGCGCCGCCCTGGGCGCCGTTAGAATTGAGGCGTGCCCGTCTACGTCGATCATGCAGCCACCACGCCACTTTCTGCCGAGGCGCTGGCAGCCCTTACCCGGGAACTGTCCCGCACCGGCAATCCTTCGTCCCTGCACGGCTCGGGCCGCCGTGCCCGCCGCTCAGTGGAGGACGCCAGGGAAGCCATCGCGACGGCGGCCGGCGCCCATCCCTCCGAGGTCATCTTTACGTCAGGGGGCACTGAGTCGGACAACCTTGCCGTCAAGGGCCTGTACTGGGCCCGGTCCGGCGAAGACCCGGCACGGCGGCGCATCCTCTGCTCCGCCGTCGAGCATCATGCTGTGCTGGACACGGTGGAATGGCTGGAGCGGCACGAGGGCGCCGCTGTCACGTGGCTTCCGGTGGACAGCGAGGGCGTGGTGGACCTGGACGTCCTCGCCGCCGAGCTGGCCCGGGAACCGGGGACCATTGCGCTCGTGACGGTCATGTGGGCCAACAACGAGGTGGGCACCATCCAGCCGGTGCAGAGGATTGTGGAGCTGGCGCACGCCGCCGGGGTGCCGGTTCATTCGGATGCCGTGCAGGCGTTCGGGTCGCTGCCGGTGGATTTCAAGGCCTCTGGACTGGATGCCATGTCCGTTTCCGGGCACAAGATCGGCGGACCGGTGGGAGTCGGTGCCCTCCTGTTGGGGCGGGCCGTCAAGCTGACCCCGGTGCAGCACGGCGGCGGGCAGGAACGCGACGTGCGCTCCGGGACGCTGGACACGGCGTCCATCGCCGCTTTCGCTGCGGCCGCCGAAGCCGCCACCGCAAGGCTTGCCGCGGAGTCCGCGAGGATCGCTGCCCTGCGGGACAGGCTCATCGACGGCGTCCTTGAGCGCGTGCCCGAAGCTGTGCTCCGCGGCGCCCCGGGGCGGCGTCGGCTGCCCGGCAATGCGCATTTCACGTTCCCTGGCTGCGAAGGTGATTCCCTGCTGTTCCTGCTGGACCTGGCGGGGGTGGAATCCTCCACGGGATCCGCCTGTACGGCCGGTGTCCCGCGCCCGTCCCATGTGCTGCTGGCCATGGGGCTTGACGAGGAGACAGCCCGCGGCGCGCAGCGCTTCACGCTGGGACATGCCTCAACCGACGCGGACGTGGATGCCTTGCTGGCAGCCCTCCCCGGCGCGTACCAACGCGCCCGCCAGGCAGGGATGGCCGGGCATGAATCCTCGATCCAGACTGCGGGAACGGTAGCGCGTCAGGCGTCCTCCGGCAGGAGCTGATCGAGCCCAACGGAGTTGTCGGCCAGGCGCTCCGCCGAGACGGGCGTCCTGGCCGAGATGAGGGCCTTGATGGTCTTCTGCGCGCCAGGCTGTGGCTTTCGCGGCCAGTTGACGCTCATCCCGGCCACCACCCTGGAATCCTGCTGCCAGAACGCGATGAACTCCTTGTCCTCCAGCGAGCCCCGGATCACCGGCCGAGCGCCCGCAGCCAGGGCCGGAAAGCCGGAGTACTCCATACTGACGTCGTACTGATCGGTGTAGAAGTAGGGGAGGGTGCTCAGGACGGCGTCCTGGCCGAGGATGGCCCTGGCAGCCACCTTTCCTCCGTTCAGGGCGTTGGACCAGTGCTCGCTGCGGTGGTGCTGGCCGGTGAAGGGGTGCAGCGCGTTGGCGATGTCGCCCGCGGCAAAAATGCCGGGCGCGCTGGTCCGCAGGGAGGCGTCCGTGAGGATCCCGTTGTCCAGCGCCAGGCCGGCCGCCTGTGCGAGGCCCGTCTCGGGAACAACGCCGACGGCGATGACCACGATGTCCGCCGGGATCACCTCTCCGGTATCGGTGATCACGCCGGCGACAGCCCCGCCGTCGCCCGTGATTTCCCGCGCTGAGGCAGGAAGCCGGAAGCTCACGCCGTTGGCTTCGTGGAGTCTGCGGAAGAATCGTCCGAGGTCAGGGCCGATAGCCCCGGCCAGGGGGATCTCTTCCAGGCCGAGGAGAGTGACGTTGTTGCCGTACGTGGCCGCAGCCGCAGCAAGTTCCATGCCAATCCAGCCGGAGCCGATCATCACCACGTTCAGGCCGCCCGTCGCGAGGCTGCTTCGTAGCAGCCGGCTGTCATCCAGGGTGCGGAAGGTGGATACGCCGGCAAGGTCGCTTCCGGGCAGGCGGAGGGTGCGGGGCGTCGCCCCGGTGGCGAGCAGCAGGGAACCGTATGCCAGCGTGCTTCCGTCGTCCAGCTCCACCGTCCTGGCGCCCGGCCGGATGCCCGTGACGCGGGCACCCAGGCGGAGGCCGACGTCGTTCTCCGCGTACCAGCCTGGCGGCACCACCGGGACGGCGTCCTCGCCGGCCTTGCCCAGCAGATACTCCTTGGACAGAGGCGGGCGCAGATAGGGATGATGGCGCTCTGCGCCGATGATGGTCACCGGGCCAGCGAACCCTTCTGCCCGCAGGGTCTTGGCAGCGGTGGCCCCGGCCAGTCCGCCGCCGGCAATCACGATGTCCCCCGCGGTAGCAATGTCCTCAGCCATGTCCGCCCGATTCCCGCTGGTGCGTGCTCGAAGTCTAAAACTGTTAATCCTGACTTTAGAAGGGAAGGCCGGCGGGGTCAAGGGTCTTTTGGGGAGGATTCGGCGTGGCGATAGACTGGTGCGGCAGGCATTGTGCTATTCCTGCGGCCACCGGTTGAACGGCAGCCGCCCTCTGCCGGCATCCCCCGAACCCTAAAGAAAGCCAGCATGCGAGTTCTAGCAGCCATGAGCGGTGGAGTCGACTCCGCCGTTGCCGCAGCACGTGCCGTTGAAGCCGGGCACGACGTCGTCGGCGTTCACCTTGCGCTGTCCCGGATGCCCGGCACCCTGCGGACGGGCAGCCGCGGCTGCTGCACCATCGAAGACTCGCGCGATGCGTGGCGGGCTTGCGATGTGCTGGGTATCCCGTACTACGTCTGGGATTTCTCGGAGCGTTTCAAGGAAGATGTAGTCCAGGACTTCATCGATGAATATGCTGCCGGGCGAACCCCCAACCCCTGTATGCGCTGCAATGAGCGGATCAAATTTGCTGCCCTGCTGGAGAAGGCCATCGCCCTGGGCTTTGATGCCGTCTGCACCGGTCACTACGCCAAGGTCATCACGGACGCCGACGGCAACCCCGAACTTCACCGGGCCGCGGACTGGGCCAAGGACCAGAGCTACGTCCTGGGTGTCCTGACCCACGAGCAGCTCAAGCACTCCATGTTCCCGCTGGCGGACACGCCTTCCAAAGCTGAAGTGCGGGCCGAGGCCGAGCGCCGTGGACTGTCGGTGGCCAACAAGCCCGACAGCCACGACATCTGCTTCATTCCCGACGGCGACACCGCGGGCTGGCTCGCCGAAAAGATCGACATGACCACCGGCGACATCGTGGACGAGACCGGCACGAAGGTGGGGGAGCATCCGGGAGCCAACGCGTTCACCGTAGGCCAGCGCCGCGGCCTGAAGCTCGGCACGCCCGCAGCGGACGGCAAGCCCAGATTCGTCCTGGAGATCCGGCCCAAGGAAAACAAGGTGGTGGTGGGGCCCCAGGCGCTGCTGGCCATTGACGAGATCCGCGGCATCAAGGTCTCGTGGGCCGGCCTGCCCATCGCGGAAATCGAAACGGGCGCCGAGTTTGACTGCTATGCCCAGGTCCGCGCCCACGGGGATCCCGTGCCGGCAACCGCACGCATGCTGCCCGGCGAGGATTCAGCTCAGCTGCTGGTCACGTTGACCGACCCGCTGCGCGGTGTGGCGCCCGGCCAGACGGTGGTCCTCTACCAGGGCAGCCGCGTCCTGGGACAGGCTACCATCGACGCTGCCCGGTCGTTGCAGCGCGCGGAGCTCTGATACGGAGCAAAATTTACCTTGGTCAGGTAAATTTTGTGTCTCAACTCACAAAAAAGCCGGTTGATGAGTCCGGCGTCTGATTGAATCTAGGCATCAGGACAGCGCGCTGCCCGCTCAAGCCAATACACCCATTAGCGGGCGGCGAGCGCGTACTCATCGAACAGAAAGTTCACAGATGACCAAGAGCACCAAAGCCTTGCGGAGCGTTATCGCGCTCGCAGGCGTTTCCGCTTTCGCATTGACGGCTTGCACCGGCCCAACAGGCGGCGGCGGAACCTCCACCCAGAGTGCCGGTGGCGGCACCATCACCTACGGAACGACTGACAAAGTGGTCACGCTCGATCCCGCCGGTTCCTATGACGGCGGATCCTTTATGGTGATGAACCAGATCTACCCGTTCCTCTTGAATTACAAGCCCGGCACCGCGGACGCCAGCCCGGATATCGCGGAATCGGCTTCCTTCACCAGCCCCACCGAATACACGGTGAAGCTCAAATCCGGGTTGAAGTTCGCCAACGGCAACACCCTCGATTCCTCGGACGTCGTGTTCTCGTTCAACCGCGTGGTGGCCATCAACGATCCCAACGGTCCCGCGTCGCTGCTGTCCAACATGAGCACGGTGGAAGCCAAGGATCCCACTACGGTGGTCTTCACGCTCAAGGCGGCCAATGACCAGGTGTTCCCGGGCGTACTCGCCTCCAACCCCGGTCCCATCGTGGACGAGCAGGTCTTCCCGGCTGACAAGGTCATGGATGACGACGCCATCATCAAGGGCAAGCCTTTCGCCGGTCAGTACACCATTGAAAGCTACAAAAAGAACGAGCTTGTCAGCTTCAAACCCAACGCGGACTACAAGGGCCTGCTCGGTGCTGCATCCAACGAGGGTGCAAACCTGAAGCACTACGCCGACCCGAACAACCTCAAGCTGGACGTGCAGCAAGGCAATATCGACGTCGCCGGCCGCATCCTGACTGCCACGGACGTTGCCGACCTTGAGAAGGACTCCAAGGTCAAGGTCCACAAGGGTCCCGGCGGCGAGCTCCGCTACATGGTGTTCAACTTCGACACCATGCCCTTCGGCGCCAAGACCCCTGAAGCCGACGCCAAGAAGTCGCTGGCAGTGCGCCAGGCCATCGCCCACCTCGTGGACCGTGACATCATCGCGTCCCAGGTCTTCAAGAACACGTACACGCCCGTGTACTCCTACGTCCCGCAAGGCTTCGAAGGGGCCGCCGAGCCGCTGAAGAGCCTCTACGGTGACGGAACCGGCAAGCCCAGCCTGGACAAGGCCAAGAAAGTGCTGGCGGATGCCGGCGTCACCTCCGTGGTGGACCTGAAGCTGCAGTACACCGACAGGTACGGCACGTCGGCGGCTGACGAATACGCGCTGGTGAAGCAGCAGCTGGAAAAGTCCGGCCTGTTCACGGTGGACCTCAAGTCCACCGAGTGGACCACCTACACAAAGGAGCGGCGTGCTGACGCCTACCCCGTCTACCAGCTCGGCTGGTTCCCGGACTACTCCGACGCCGACAACTACCTGACGCCGTTCTTCATCCCGGGGAACTTCCTGGGCAACCACTACGAGAACGCGGCGGTCGCCGCGGTTGTCAACAAGCAGCTGGTCACCACCGACAAGGCGGAGCGGAGCAAGCTCCTGGGCGAGGCCCAGGAGGCCATTGCCAAGGATCTCTCCACGCTTCCGTTGCTCCAGGGCGCCCAGGTCATGGTTGCCGGCACGGATGTGAAGGGCGTCGAGAAGACGCTGGATGCCTCCTTCAAGACCCGCCTTGGTGTGATGTCCAAGTAGGTCCCCGACCCATCCGGCTTTGATTGCGGCAACGAGGCGGGACGTCTACCGGCGTCCCGCCTCGCTGCTGGTCACAGGCCAGCGCCTTGGGGGAGCTGGCTCCGGCCACCACAAAAACTTAGGTACCAATGACTACTTTGATTGACGCGCCGCCCAGCGACGCAGACGGAATCCTTCCGTCCACCAAGAAATCTTCAGGCGGGGGGCTGGGGCAGTACATCCTGGTCCGTTTCCTGCTGATCTTCCCCACCATCTTCATCCTCGTCACCATGGTGTTTTTCCTGATGCGGATCACCGGTGATCCCATCACAGCGGCGATGGGTGGCAGGCTGCCCGCGGAACAGCTCCAGGAACGGATCCACAACGCGGGCTACGACCGTCCCATCCTGGTCCAGTACTTCGAATACCTGGGCCAGCTGGCCACCGGAAACTTTGGCCGGACCCTTACGGACAACCGGGCCGTCTCAGAGATGCTGACCACCTACGGTTCAGCCACCCTGGAACTGTCCATTAACGCGCTGATCCTGGCGCTCCTGGTGGGAATCCCGCTCGGAATGATTGCAGCCCAGCGCCGCGACCACGCACCGGACGCCGTGCTGCGGGTGTTCGCAATCCTTTGCTACGCAACGCCGGTCTTCTTTGCCGGCATGCTGCTCAAACTGACGTTCGCCGTCTGGCTGGGCTGGCTCCCGGTCGCCGGACGCGCCAAGACGTCCTCCGAGCTGGCACTGACCTCCCTCCAGAACCCCACTGGAATCTACTGGCTCGACGCCGTCCGCAGCGGCAACATGGCGGCACTGGGCGACGTCATGGCACACGCCGTACTTCCCGCCGTCGCACTGGGCCTGCTGACGGCCGGAATCTTCCTCCGGCTCGTCCGGACCAACGTGATCGGAACACTGGGCAAGGACTATGTGGAAGCGGGCCGTTCACGCGGTGTCAGTGAGTTCCGCTTGGTGACAAAGCACGCTTACAAGCCTGCGCTGATCCCCATCATCACCGTGATGGGCCTGCAGATCGCCGTGATGCTCGGCGGGGCCGTCCTTACGGAAAAGACCTTTGAGTGGAAGGGCCTGGGATTTCAGCTCGCCAACTACCTGACCGCCCGTGACTTCGTGGCAGTGCAGGGCATTGTAGTTCTGCTGGCCATCATCGTCGCGGTGACCAACTTCATCGTGGACATAGTTGCCGCGCTGATCGACCCCCGGGTGAGGTACTGACATGAGCGTCGTTCCGGCAAACGAGCCCCTGGCGAACCCGCGGGCCCCCTTCTACCGGCGGCTGCCGGTAATTTCACACTTCAACAAAAGCGTCGGACTGCAGCGCGGCATGCTGGTGGCGGGCCTGGTCCTCACGGGCCTGTTCCTCCTGACAGCGTGCTTCGCCCCGCTGCTTGCACCCTACGGCTTCGCCCAGCTCTCGGACGCTGACGGCAACTTCCCCACCCAGGAGGCCCCCGGCGGAAAGCACCTGCTCGGCACCACGGTGGGTGGGTACGATGTGTTGTCCCGCGTTGTCTGGGGTGCCCAAACGGCCCTGTTCGTCATTGTGGTGGCTGTCCTGATGTCCATCGTCATCGGCGTGATCCTCGGACTGGTGAGCGGCTACCTGGGCGGCTGGCTGGATCGGATCCTCGTAGTCATTGCCGATGCGGTCTATGCCTTCCCGTCCCTGCTCGTGGCCATCGTGATGGCCATCGTGATCAGCGGCGGCCAGTCCAGCCTGATCGGCGGTGTCTTCGCAGCGGGCACGGCCATTACCCTGGTCTTCATTCCGCAGTACTTCAGGGTCATCCGGGCCGAGACCGTCCGGCTGAAAGCAGAACCCTTCGTTGAATCCGCGAAAGTTGTCGGCGCCTCAAACATCCGCATCATGAGCCGCCACATCTATAAAAACGCCACCAGGACCCTGCCGTTGATCTTCACGCTCAACGCCTCGGAGGCCATCCTCACCCTGGCCGGCCTGGGTTTCCTGGGGTTCGGCATCGAGCCCAGCTCCGCGGCGGAGTGGGGCTTCGACCTGAACAAGGCCCTCGCCGACACAACCTCCGGCATCTGGTGGACGGGCCTCTTCCCCGGCCTCGCCATCGTCCTGACGGTGGTTGGCCTCACCCTCGTGGGTGAAAGCATTAATGACCTGAACGATCCGCGCCTGCGCGGACGCAAGGCTGCGGGCGCCAAGGGCGCCCCGGGACCATCAACCGCGGCCGCGCAGGCTGCCATCGCAGCGGATGTGAGAGGACTGTGACCATCAATATTGATTCGGTATCTGACCGGTCCAGGCCGGCAGACCAGGCCGTACTGGAGATCGACCACCTCAAAGTCACGTTCGCCACCGACGGCGGAGACGTCTACGCCGTGAAGGACGTGAGCCTGGACGTCCGCTCCGGCGAGGTCCTGGCCATCGTGGGTGAATCCGGTTCCGGCAAGACCGTGACCGCGAAAACCATCCTCGGGCTGCTGCCGGAGACCGCCACCAGCGGGGGCGCCGTCCTGATTAACGGCAACAACGTGATCAGCGTCAGCGCCGCGAAGCTGCGGCAGATCCGAGGCCGCGATGTGGCCATGGTGTTCCAGGAGCCCTCCACGGCCCTGAACCCGGTGTTCACCGTGGGCTGGCAGATTGCCGAGGGCATCCGTGCCCACGCCGGCGGTGCCGGCGGGAAGCGGGTCTCGGCCAAGGATGCCAAGGCCCGTGCCATTGAGGCGCTGCGCAAGGTGGGGATCCCGGATCCGGAGCATCGGGTCAACTACTACCCGCACCAGTTCTCCGGCGGCCAGAAGCAGCGCGTGGTGATCGCCGCCGCGCTTGCGCTGAACCCGGGACTGATTGTGGCCGATGAACCCACCACGGCCCTGGATGTCACGGTCCAGGCTGAGATCCTGGAGCTGCTGCGGGACCTCAGGGACAAATACGGGACCTCGATCGTGCTCATCACCCACAACATGGGCGTGGTGGCCGACCTCGCGGACCGTGTAGTGGTGATGTACCAGGGTGATGTGGTGGAGGAAGCGCCGGCGCGGGTGCTGTTCGCCGAACCCAAGCAGGACTACACCAAGAAGCTGCTGGCCGCCGTGCCCCACCTGGGCCGGAACTCCGCCTCGGAGGGCTTGTTGGAACGTGCCCACCAGGACTCGCCGGTGCTGGTGGAGGCAACCAACCTGACCATCGAATACCCCGGCAGGCTGGGAACTCCGGCGTTCAAAGCCGTGGACGGGGTCAGCTTCACCGTGTCCCAAGGCGAGGTCTTTGGACTGGTGGGCGAATCCGGGTCAGGCAAGACCACCATCGGGCGGGCCATCGCGGGCCTGAACCGGACCACGGGCGGCAGCCTGAAGGTACTTGGCTACGAGATGCTGAACCTGAAGGAGCGGACGTTCAGGCCCCTCCGGAAGGACATCGGCTTTGTGTTCCAAGATCCGGCAGCGTCCTTCAACCCCCAGCTGACCATCGGCGACTGCGTAGCGGAGCCCATGATCATCCACACCAACCCGAGCCCGGCGCAGGCGCGCAAACGCGTTGCTGAACTGCTCGAATCAGTGCAGCTGCCGGCGTCGTACGCTGCACGGTATCCGCACGAGCTGTCCGGAGGGCAGCGTCAGCGGGCGTCGCTGGCGCGGGCACTGATCCTGAACCCGCGGCTCCTCATCGCCGACGAGCCGACATCCGCCCTGGACGTTTCCGTGCAGGCAAAGGTCTTGGAACTCTTCAAGGAAATCCAGGCCGAGTTCGGGTTTGCGGCGCTGTTCATCAGCCACGACCTCGCGGTGGTGGACATCCTGTCGCAGTGGGTCGGCGTCCTGTACAAGGGCAAGCTGGTGGAGCAGGGCATCGGCAGCCAGGTGATGGGCGCACCGAAGCACGACTACACCAAACGGCTGATTGCCTCCCTGCCCGTCCCCGATCCGGACGAACAGGCTCGACGCCGGGAAGAACACCGGGCGCTGCTGGCCCAGTAGGCACCGCCAGCGACCCCACAGTCGCGGCACCAACAGACGGACATCCCACCCAACCAGGTGGGGTGTCCGTCCGCCGCTTAACACCGGAAGGATTTCCGCGGCTGCCCATAGACTTGGACCATGACGCAGCAAAACCATGATGTTCCCGACGCCGACACCTACGATGCCGCCGCGAGTTCGCTGGCAGGCCAGGTGGACAACTCGGTGATGGCGGAACTGCTGTCCATCCGCTCCAGCATCGACAACATCGATGCGACCTTGGTGTACCTCCTGGCCGAGCGGTTCAAGGCCACCCAGAAAGTGGGCTTCCTCAAGGCCGCGCACCGGCTCCCGGCCGGGGATCCCGGCCGGGAATCCGCCCAGATCGCCCGTCTCCGGCGACTGGCAGAGGATGCACACCTCGATCCCGCGTTTGCGGAGAAGTTCCTGAATTTCATCATCGGCGAGGTCATCCGCCATCATGAAGCCATCGCCGAGGACCACCAGGCCGCTGCAGAGTGGAAGTAACCGCCACCGGGCTTGGGCCCTGGCCGGGGGAGGACCCCGTAGAGGCCGCCCGCATCATCCGCGGCGAGCTCGGCAGCCCGCACGTACCGTTCCTGGCAGAACTTCCGGACCGCGGAGTCGGCTCCGACGCCTTGGGGCGGACGGCCGCACTCCTGGTTGAAATGGCCGTGGATGTCCAGCCGTACGGCTGGCGGCTGGTGGACCGGCCCGGTAAGGATTTCCGCCGGGCCGCGTCGGCCCTGTCCACCGACATCAACGTCCTGGCAGACGTTGCCGGCGCCGAGGACACCCCTGCCCCCGAACTCAAGCTCCAGCTGATTGGTCCGCTGAGCATTGCCGCCGGCCTGCACCTGCATAGCGGCGAACGGGCATTGATCGATTACGGCGCACGCCGGGACATTGCCGACTCGCTGGCCGCAGGGGTTGGCGGCTACCTGTCCCGGATTTCCAGCGCGGTTCCGGGCGCGCGGCTGGTGGTCCAGGTCGACGAACCTGATATCGCCGCCGTACTCGCCGGCACTATTCCGACGTCGAGCGGTTACCGCACGCTGCGGGCGGTGGGTGGCCAGGAGGTCACCGAGTCCTGGCAGGTGGTGATCGAGGCGCTGCGCGCCGCGGGTGCCACTGAAATTGTTGTCTCCGTCCCGGAGATCGAGGCCCCAATCGACCGGATCATTGCCGCCGGCGCCGACGGCGTGGCCGTGCCGCTGAGGGCCTTGACCACACGGCAGTGGGAGCAGTTGGCCACAGCAGTGGAGGCAGGCAAGCGGATCTGGGCCGGCGCCCTGGACGTCAGCAGCGGCACGCTGCCCAAGGTGGCCGACGTCGTTGAGTCTGTCTGGCGGCCGTGGCACCAGCTGGGGCTGTCGGCATCGTCCCTGGGCAGTATCCGGGTCACCCCCTCGGCGGGACTTGCCGGCCACACACCGTCCACCGCCACAGCGGTGCTGGGCCGTCTCACCCAGGTGGCCGACGGCCTGAACCAGCGCGCGCACGGCTGATCGGGCCCACCGCTGAGCGGACCTAGGGGCACGACTTCTACGTCCGGTTTTCCCAACGGTCCGGCTGGGCGTAGCGGGGCAGGAAGCTCTGCGCCGAACTGCCGCCAACGTAGGGGCGCAGGCGGTAGTCGAAACTGCCCGCATAGACCAGGATCAGCCCTATCTGCGGCTGGATGACCTTGACCTGGATCCGGTGCTGTCCATGCTCGCCGGCGGCGCCGTCCCACCACTGCTCGGCGTAGGCCTTGGCATCCACGGTGGCCGGCAGCGGCAGGCGGAGGGGGCCAAGGAACAGCCGGGACGCTTCGGAAACGCCGCGCAGCCTGCCTTCTTCCGTCACGCTGAGCTTGAGGTCGGTCACCATGCGCCGGAATCGGCCCAGGTAGTCCACCAGCCGCGGGCCGCCGTCGGAATCCACGAGGCTGGTAGTGTCCTGGAAAATCCGGAGGTGCCCGGGGAAACGGATTTCCCGCCGGGCAGTCAGGCTGGAGCGGCCGAACGGATCCTGGTGCGCATGGTTTTCAATCCGGAAGGGGATGCCTTCTCCGTAATCCGGGAAAAACGCGTCCTCCCCGGAGGTGAGCTTGAGCAGCGGCCGCAGCCACGCCTGCCGGCAGCCCACAACGTCGAACACGCCCTCCCCGGCGCCATAGTGCCCCGAGCCGGGCGCCAAGGAAAAGTACTCCTGCAGCTCAGGCTGCAGCCGGTGGAAGTCCTCGCCCAGGGCCTGCTGGTAAATAGGGACGTTCATCGTGACCTCCTGGACGGTACCGTCAGCGGCGCTGCAGTGATTCACAATCTACCGGCCGCCTTGAGCCTGATGTACATGTCGGCAAGCTGCGGCGGCAGCTGGTGTGGCTCCGCATCCACCACTTCCACCCCGTGGTGCCGGAGTTCGGCGCTGACCGCCGCCCGTTCCAGGAGTACGCGTTCAGCCGCTGCCGCCCGGAATACACCGGCGGCGTCCTCACGCTCGCGCAGCATCTGCCCGAGCATCGGATCACGGACGGCGGCCACCACCACAACGTGCTGCTGCGCGAGCTGCGCGGCCACGGGAATGAGCCCTTCTTCCGGGGCCCCGCCGTCCAACGCGGTCAGCAGCACTACCAGGGACCGGTGGGCGGAGACCGCACGGATCTGGCCCGGGAGGCTGGACCAGTCAAGCTCAATCAGTTCGGCCTCGAGGGGCGCCATCGCCTGCACCAGCTGCCCCAGGAGGTTGCCGGTGGTTGCGGAGCCGGCCCTGGCGCGCGGACGGCGGTCGTACGCCAGGAAGTCCACCCTGTCACCGCCACGCTCGGCCAGCACCGCCAGCAGCAGCGCCGCTTCGATGCCGGTATCCAGCCGGGGTTCGTCTTCGATCCTCGCCGCTGACGTGCGGGACGTATCCAGCATGATCACCACGCGCCGGTCGCGTTCCGGGCGCCAGGTGCGGACGACGACGGCGGACCGGCGGGCGGTGGCGCGCCAGTCGATGGACCGGACGTCGTCCCCGCGGACGTAGTCACGCAACGAGTCGAATTCGGTGCCGGCACCCCGGATCTGCACGGCGGCTTTGCCGTCGAGTTCGCGGAGTTTCCTGAGCTTCGACGGCAAGTGCCTGCGGGAATGGAACGGCGGCAGGACCCGCAGGATGCCAGGGCAGGCAAAGGTGCGCTGGCGTGCCGCGAGCCGGAGGGGTCCACGGGAGCGCACAGTGACGTGCCGGGCGGCCACGTCGCCGCGGCGGACCGGGTGGAGCCTGACGGTCATCCGGCGACTTTCCAGAGCGGGGACGTCCAGCTCCTGAACCGGATTCACGGCCCCGGCAGACGGCTGCCACGCGTCCCGGACCGTGGCGCGCAGGCGTCGCCGGCCACTGTTGCGCAGCGTGAGGACCGAAGCGGCCGTGCCGTGCAGCGTCACGTTGCCGGGTTCGGCGCGCGTGACGTCGATGGCCCGCGCGGAAGCAGCCAGGCAAAGGTCCAGGCAAAGGAGAGCAGCGAGTGCCAGGACCACGCCCAGGACCGTTCCCCAGCCAGGAAACAGCAGCACCGGCACCATGCCCAGCAGTGCCAGCAAGACGAACCGTCCGGAGAGTGCCATGTGCAAGCGATCAGCGGGGGACGGGGACGGACGCCAGGATGCTGCCCAAGACATCGTCCACACGGACCCCGTCCATCTGGGCATCAGGTTGCAGGGCCACCCTGTGGCGCAGGCACGGCAGCGCCAGTGCCTTGACGTCGTCGGGGGTGACGAAGCTGCGGCCGGACAGCCAGGCCCAGACGCGGGAGGTGTTAAGCAGTGCAGTCGCGCCGCGGGGTGAAACACCCAGCTGGAACGACGGCGCCTGCCTGGTTGCGCGCACCAGGTCCACGATGTAGCCGATGATTTCCGGTTCGACGGCAACGGTGGCCACAGCCTGCCGCGCCCGTTCGAGGTCCTCGGCGCCGGCCACCGCCCGGACACCGGCGGCAGCAAGATCCCGCGGATTGAAGCCGGCCGCGTGCCGCCGGATCACCTCAACCTCGTCAGTCCGGCCGGGCAGCGGCATGGTGAGCTTGAGCAGGAACCGGTCCAGCTGGGCTTCGGGCAGGGGATAGGTTCCCTCGTACTCCACCGGGTTCTGGGTTGCCGCCACCAGGAAGTTCACCGGCAGCGGCCTGGACACTCCGTCCACCGAGACCTGCCGCTCTTCCATGGCCTCCAACAGGGAGGCCTGCGTTTTCGGCGGCGTCCGGTTGATTTCGTCGGCCAGCAGGATGTTGGTGAAGACCGGCCCCTCGCGGAAACTGAATTCCGAGGTGTGCGAGTCATAGACCAGGGAGCCGGTGATGTCGCCGGGCATCAGGTCAGGCGTGAACTGTACGCGTTTGGTGTCCAGGCTCAGCGCGGCGGACAGCGCCCGCACTAAGAGTGTTTTGGCCACCCCGGGCACGCCTTCGAGGAGTACGTGACCCTGGGAGAGCAGCGCGATCAGGAGTCCCGTGACGGTGGCATCCTGGCCCACCACAGCCTTGGCAACCTCGTGGCGGACGTCCAGGAGTGCCTGCCGGGCGGGATCCAGCGTCTGCGGGGAAGAATCCATGATCTGCGGGGCGCCGTACGGTTCGTTCATCGGGTCCTGACCTCGTTCTCTAGTTTGTCCAGTTCCTGTGACCATTGCACCAGCCTGGTTGTGGTCCTGGGGCGTTCCTGGATCAGGCCGCTGATATCGGTGGCCGGCCGGCCCAGGTGCCGGGCCGCTGCCTGCACGACGTCGTCAGCAGTGGCCTGGGATCCCAGTCGAAGGGCTTGCGCCAGACGAACCAGGGTGCCCGCCCGAAGGTTGTCCCGCGCCCGGTCCAGTGCGTGGGAATCCTGATAGAGGCGGGCACGGCCTTCGGCGGTCTCCACGGCCTTGACCACCACGGGGAGTGGTTCAAAGACGAGCGGGCCCAGGCGGCGCCCCCGCCACACGATGGCCAGCACGGCCACAAAGACCAGCCACGGCCCCAGGAAAGCCACCCAGTCAGGGGCGAGGTCATCCAGTGTCTGTGTTGACTCCGTAGCGGCCGCGTCGCCCAGCCCGGGGAGGTACCAGACAAGGTCCCCTGAGCTGCCCAACGTCCGCAGGGCCAGCGCGGCATGGCCGTGTTCGGCAAGCCCGCCGTTGCTGATGAGCGCGGTGCTGCCCAGGACCGTCAGGCCGCCGTCGTCCGTGCCGGCAAGCAGCCCGGCGGCGCTTCCCTGCGGGCGGTAGCACACCGTGCCGCCGTCGTACAGGAAGCCGCCGGTGCCGGAGACAGGACCCGCCGCCGCAGGATCGCTGAGACTGCAGCCCGGTTCCAGGAGTGGCGAGGACTCCGGCACCACGCCGGCCTGGCTGATGCCGGCATTGAAAGCCTTCAGCGTGCCCAGCCGCGGCGTCACCAGCACCACCCTTCCCGCGCTGGCTGTCAGCTCTTGCAACCGGGCTTGGTCCAGGAAGCCGCTCCGGTCGTACAGGAGGAGGGTGGCACCTGGCCTGTCCAACAGTGCCTCCGCGGCGGCGTCGAAGGATCCAACATTCTTGACCGCGACTCCGTGGCGGCCTAGTATCTCGCTGACCGCCCTGGCGCCGTTCGGGCCGGCGTTGTGTACGGATAAGGGCAAGGAATCGCCCTTTGGCGCGAGCTGGCTGGAAATGACCACCGCCAGTCCGACGGCGGCCGCCGCACTGATCGCTGCCTTGCCGCGGTGCCGCCGGAGCCAGGAACCCGCACCGGACCCGGCATCGGACCGGAGGGTAGGGACGGAATCCGGCTGCGCCTCCGGTGCACCCGGGGTCAGGAGATTGGGCGTCAGACTATCCGGCGAAGGGTTCTGCATCGTGGGACTCTGCGTCATCTCGGAACCGCCGGTTCGCCACGTTCAGCGGGCAGGGCAGCGCTCGCCGGTGTGAGCGACTGCAGGGCGATATCCAGCTCGCGCACAGCGGCATAGTTAGCCTGGCCGGCGGACTCATTTCCGTAGCGGATCCCGTCGAAAGTCCGCGCAGTTTCCGTCAGACGGCCGGCCTCGGACGGAAACGGTGTGGCCAGTTCGTGTGCCACCTCGTCGGCGGTCCGGCCCGGCCGCGCGTCGAGCACAGCTCTGTCCTCGGCCGTGCGCACCAGCGCCCGGAAACAGTCCACGACGGCGGCACTCAAGTCGCCGGCGGCGGCTTCGGCCGCCGCGCGCCCGCGGTAGGTCGCGGCACTGACTGTTGCGTCGGCGTCGAACACGTCTCCGGCCCGCGTGGCCTTCGCGTTGAGGCGCGGGCGAGCCAGGATGACCGCGGCGCCGATCAGCACGGCGATGGCCACACCGATCCACGGCGCCGCCACTGTGCTGTCCGGGCCGGAGCCGCCGTCCAGGGACCGCAGCCAGTCCAGGATGTCCGCCCACACGCTGTCCAGCCAGCTGGGGGCCGCGTCACGGTATTCCGGCTTGGCAAGTTCTTCTTCGGCCCAGCGGCGGGCCTCGTCGCGGCCAGGGAGGACCGGTGGTTCAGCGGCCATCGGGCCATGCCCCGCCGGCCGGTGCCCCGTAGGGCGGCCGCGGATTTTGGCCGGGTCCTGCCCGGTAGACCGGGACGCCGCGGCCCGGGACGCCGTCGGGATCCGCGCCAGACTCCAGTAGCCGGAGCAGAGAGATATCCAGTCCGTCCCGGCGCATCCTGAGGTCAAGGTAGAGCAGCGCCATCACGGAGGTCTGGAAGGCGAATCCCACCGCTCCAACCACCGCACCGACGATGGCGGTGGCCACGCCCGCCACCACGGCCGCAGTAATCGCCTGGTCGGCACCGCCGTGGGGTGAGACCACGCCGGTGTAAAAGCCTGAGAGAAGCGAGACCGGTATGGTGACTATCTGGGCGATGACCCCCACCATGATGCCCACCACGAGCGTGATGCCCAGGAGCCTCCACCAGCTGTTACGCGTGAGTTCCCAGGAGCGGCGTATGCCGGCCACCGCCGCGAGCTCCTCCACCACGACGGCGGCCGGCGCCACCATGAGCTTGATGTAGATCCACACGTACAGCACAAAGCACACCAGCCCCAGCGGGATCAGGATCAGGGCGCCCACTCCACCCACCGTGCTGACCAGCAGCACGGCCAGCGCCACAAACAGCAGCGTCACCAGGAGCCCGCCGCCAACCAGCAGCGCCGCGAGGCGGATCAGTGCCCCCGCGCGGGACCGCGTCAGGGACCACATCTGCCTGAAGCCGGTAGTGCGGTTGAGGACAGACCTGGCTACCGGAACCACCATGGCGCCCTGAAGCACCGCCGACAGAAAAACGGTCAGCACCGAGACGAGCACGACGCCGGACGCGAAGGTGAGCACCACCGGGACCAGGTCCTGCTCTGTCAGGCCCTCCGCCCAGGTCTCCAGCGACGCCGCGGACGTGGCGGAAAATGCCGTGAGGACTGCCGTCAGCACTGCGGCGAGCGTCTGCGCCAGCAGCGCGGCGCCCAGCATGGCCTTGGCATTGCGCCGGATCGCCTGGAATGAGCCGTCCAGGATCTCGCCGAACAACAGCGGGCGCAGGGGAATGATGCCGGGTTTGGGCGGGGCCACGTAAAGGGGCTGCTGGTAGGGCGGCGGAGCGCCGTAAGGGTTGTGCGGGGGAATGCCCCAGGCCGGCGGGCCACCCGGGGGTGGGCCCCACACCGGCTGGCCGCCCCAAGGCGCCTGTGCCGGGCCGGGCTGCGGCCCCCACGGAGGCTGTTCCCTCGGAGCCTGATTCCAGGGAGGTTGGCTCCCGGGAGACTGGCCCCTCCCAGCCTCCCCGGCAGGATGCGGCTGCTGCATGTTCGGATCCTGGTGTGGCACCGTGTTCCTTCCCCCGTGCGGGACTGTCCGCGTCCTGCCAGCCTATAGTTCCGGCGTCGGGCGTCATAGCGTGGCGCCATGCCGTAAGGCCGTTCAACAGGACAAACCCTGTTCAATAAGGGAACATATAGCTATGAAGGCACGCATTCTGGTAGTTGACGATGACGAAGCGCTGGCCGAAATGATTGGGATTGTTCTGCGCAATGACGGCTTTGAGCCCGTCTTTTGCGCTGACGGCGGCCAGGCGCTGGATATTTTCCGTTCATCGAAGCCGGACCTCGTGCTGCTTGACCTGATGCTTCCCGGCGTGGACGGCATCGAGGTCTGCCGGCAGATCCGCTCCGAATCGGACGTGCCCATCGTGATGCTCACCGCCAAGTCGGATACGTCCGACGTCGTCCGCGGCCTTGAGTCCGGCGCAGACGACTACGTACCCAAGCCTTTCAAACCCGCCGAACTGGTGGCACGCGTGCGTGCCCGCTTGCGGCCCGGCGACCAGAAGGCGCCTGAAACGCTGCGGATCGCAGACATCACCATCGACGTGGCCGGCCACACCGTGAAGCGTGTCGATGAGCGGATTTCCCTGACGCCCCTGGAATTTGACCTTCTCGTGGCCCTGGCGAGGAAGCCATGGCAGGTGTTCACCCGCGAGCTGCTGCTGGAGCAGGTCTGGGGCTACCGCCACGCGGCGGACACCCGGCTGGTCAACGTCCACGTCCAGCGCCTCCGGTCAAAAATTGAGCGGGATCCGGAAGCTCCCGAAGTTGTATTGACGGTTCGTGGTGTCGGCTACAAAGCAGGTTCCTGAGCCCTCAGGACCAGAAGCGCACCGCGCCCCGGACCTTCACGCAGCCAAGGGCCCGGAGCATACTGATGCACTGCCGGCTGAGCTGGCATCGCTGCCGTTCCGGGCACGGATCTGGCGGCGCCGTGGGGTAATCGTGGGGCTACGGGTGGGCCGTCTTGTCCAGATGGGCGTGACCCGGTTCATCCCTGCGGTCCGCTTTGCCGGGCTGTCCCTGCGGCGGCGCTGGCGCCGGTCCCTGCAGTTCCGGACCGTCCTCACCACCCTGCTGTTGGCCGTGACATCCTTTGGCGCCGTGGGCGCCTACCTGTCCAACCAGATCGCCAACAACCTGTTCCAGGAACGCCTTACGCAGGCCGAATCCGAAACCCGTTACTACGTCAAGCAGGTCCAGGAGACGTTCGACGGCGCCCAGGTCACCGACCAGTCCAGCGTCATCACCCTCGTCTACGACACCTTGAACGCGGTGGAGGGGCGCGGCTCCGTGATCCAGCGGCGGTACGTCTTTGAGGCCATGCCCGAACAGACCAAACCCCGGAACCGCTGGGTGGAGTCCCGGGCGTCCGACCAACTGACCGTCAGCGTCATCCCGCCTGGACTCCGCACGGCGGTCCAGGAAACGGGCAAGGACCAGTACTGGGCATCCACCATTATCCCGGTGGGAACCGAGGACAGGCCCGGCATCGCCGTAGGCAACAAGGTGACATTCAACGGCACAGTGTACGAGCTCTACCTGATTTATGACGTCAACACTGCCCAGCAGACGCTCGACGAAATCCAGGGCGTCCTTCTGGCCGGCGGTGCAGTGCTGGTGCTGATGATCGGGGCCATCGCCTGGTACGTCACCCGCAACGTGGTCAGCCCGGTCAGCCACGCTGCCCTGGTGTCGGAGAAGCTCGCGGCGGGCCAATTGCAGGAGCGCATGGTGGTCAAAGGCGAAGACGAGGTGGCCCGACTCGGGGCATCGTTCAACCACATGGCCGCCAGTCTCCAGGAGCAGATCACCAAGCTGGCCATGTTGTCCCAGATGCAGCAGCGGTTTGTCTCCGATGTCTCCCACGAGCTCCGCACGCCACTGACCACGGTGCGAATGGCCGCGGAAGTGCTGTACGACGCACGCCACGACTTCGACCCCATCAACAAGCGCTCCGCCGAACTCCTGTACAACCAGGTGGAGAGGTTCCAGTCGCTGCTGGCCGACCTGCTTGAGATCTCCCGTTTCGACGCCGGCGTGGCCATGCTCGACGCCGAGCCCGAGGACATCCTGCAGGTGATCGCCCACGTCATTGACGGAGCAGCGCCTGTCGCGGCCGAGTACGGCTCGGAGATCATTCTCCGGGCGCCAGCCGAGGGAATTGTTGCGGAAATGGACGCCAGGAGAATCGACAGGATCCTGCGGAACCTCATTCTGAATGCGGTGGAGCACGGCGAAGGCCGGCCGGTCACGGTGACTGTTGCGGCTAACCAGTCAGCGGTGGGCGTTGCTGTCCGGGACCAGGGGATCGGCATGACTCCGGCCGAAGCCGCCCGGGTCTTTGACCGGTTCTGGCGTGCGGATCCGGCCCGGGCCCGCACCACCGGAGGCAGCGGCCTGGGCCTGTCCATCGCGATGGAGGACACCAAGCTCCATAACGGCTGGCTGCAGGCATGGGGAAACAAGGGCAGAGGGGCCAACTTCCGGCTGACCATTCCCTTGCGCCAGGGCGAGGAGATCGACCGCTCACCCGTGCAGCTTGAACCGGAGGACATCATCCTCCCCGACGTGCCACATGCGAAGAACGTGCTGGTCCTGGGGCCTGGCCCCACCGGGGAGTCCGGTTCCACCGCTGGCGGGCGTGGCCAGGGCGCCGGGCGCGCACCGGCCGGGACAGCCGCGACACCGAAGGAGTCTTCATGACGGGAGCAAAAGTGCGGGCAATGCTGAAGCGGAGCGTTGTGCTGCTCGTCGTTGTCCTGGTGCTGGCCTCGTGCGCGCGCATTCCCACGGCCGGGCCGGTGGGGAAGAGCGCGGAAGGCAGCGCCGGAAACGTCAATGCACCGGTGTTCCTCCCGGCCGCGCCCCAGCCCGGCGCTACACCGGAAAACATCATTGATTACTTCTACCGTGCCGGTACCGGATACGAGGGTGACTACGCGGTGGCCCGCGAATACCTGACGCAGGCAGCGTCAGTGTCTTGGAAACCCGACCAGCGCGCGCTGGTGTACCGAGAGGCGAAAGTGGTGGGCACCGGCGTCGACAACGTCTACAACTACCAGCTGGACGTTGCCTACAGCGTGGATGTTGACGGCATCGCCACCCAGATGCCCGAAGGCACCATCGAGAACATTCCGGCCACGCTCACCCAGGTGGACGGCGAATGGCGGATCTCAGCCATCCCCGACGGAACAGCAATCCCGGAGGAAACCTTCAAGGTCATCTACGGCGCCTACCCCATCTACTTCTACGATCCCAGCTTCACTTATGCCGTGCCCGACGTCCGCTGGTTCATCAAGAACAAGACCGTCAAAGCAATGACCAGCGCCCTGCTTGCCGGCCCCGCGCCGTACCTTCGGGGCGCGGTAGTGAGCGCCTTCCCGTCCGGCATCAAACTTGCCCGCGAATCGGTTCCGGTGGTGTCCGGAGCCGCTCAGGTGGACCTCACCGCCAAGGAACTCACTGAGGCATCCACTGAGGACAGGCTCCGGATGCAGACGCAGCTATCACTCACGTTCCGCAGCCAGCCCGACGTCGTTAATGTGGAGCTGCACGCCAACCAGGACCTGGTCCGGGTCGAAGACAACGGCTCAGTGCTGCCCCCGGTGCGGGACAAAAACGTGCCGGTCCGCGAGATCGCCGTCAGCGGCAATGAGCTGGTTCGCTACGAGAACAACAGGGTGTCCCCGCTGCCGGATATGCAGCCTGTTTCCTCGCTCGGGCCCCGCTACCCGGCGGAATCTCCCGTGTCCCAGACCGTTGCTTTCCTCAACGAAAGCCGGACGACGCTCTACAGCATGGTGACGGGACAGCCCGCTCGGGCGCTGACAACGCGCAGCACTATCACGCACCCTTCCTTCAGTCTTTATGACTGGGTGTGGGCCGCAGGGCCGGGAGCAACCGGCGGTACGGAGGTGGTCGCCTATCGGCCCATCGGTGTGGCCGAAGGTGCCGCTGTTCCCACCGTTACCCTCACACCGTCCTGGCTGGCCGGACGGACCGTCAAGGAGCTGAGGATCTCCCGCGAGGGTGTCCGGGCGCTGGTCATTTCGGAACAGAACGGCAAGACGAACGTGCAGATTGCCGGGATCATCCGGAACGCCGACGGGACTCCCCGGGAACTGACTGCGCCGATCACCCTGGTGGCTTCCGGTGATCCGGACCAGGGAGTCTGGGTGAACGACACAACAGTTGGCGTGATGAAAGCATCCGCAGGCTCGAACGTCACGCCTGAGCTACTGTCCCTCACATCCGGACAACCCCAGCAGTTGGCGCCCTGGCCCGGCCTGGTCCGGCTCAGTGCCGGCAACGGGCTGGAGGAAATCTACGGCCAGTCGGCCGAGGGCATCTTCCAGCGGCTGGGCAACGGCTGGTCGCCCCAGCTAAAGGGTCCCATCGACCCCTCATTCCCCGGCTAGCGTGCTATCCACATAGCGCGGGCTGAGGGTTCCGGGGCCGCGGCCGGGAAGCCATCATGGGGTGTGACCGAAATTCAGCCCGCACCTCGCCCTGCGCGCCACCCTCCTGCGCGCCACTCCGGCGGCCGCGCCGGGGGTAGCCTGGCCAGAGGTGTGGCAAGCATGGATCCGGACCTCCTGCCGCCTCCGCTGCAGTCCGCCAAGCATCGCGGCGGCCACCGCCGCCGCTGGCTGCGGGCCGCCGACCAGATGGGCGCCGCCGCCGCGGAGCTGCTGGCACTTGCCGTTCCCGTGGACTGCGTCTGCTGCGGTGCGGAGGACCTGGCCCTGTGCGTCGCGTGCGAACGCCAGGTCCGCCTGCTGACCAGGCACCCGTTCCGGGCAGAGGAGCAAGCCCCGGCCCTGATGAAGGTCGACGGCGGCCTGATCCTTCCCGTGGTGGCGGCCGGGGTGTACCGCGAGGAGTTGGCGCAGGCCGTGCTGTCGTTCAAGAGCCATGGCCAGCACCAGCTCACGTCAGTCCTCGCGCGGGGACTGGGACAGGGCATTGCCGCGGCCCTGGCCGGCGTCGACGGCGTCTGCCTGGTTCCGGTGCCCAGCAGTACGGCCGGCTACGTCAAGAGGGGGTTCAGTCCGGTCCACCTCCTGCTCGCAGAGTTGCGGCGGGGGACCATCATTCCCGGAACCCCGGTGGTTGACGTGATCCGGAAATCCCGGCGCCGCGCCGCACTGGAGCGGCTGCCTGGAGGCCAAAAGGGACTCGGCCGCGGTGCCCGGGCGAGCCGGGTCAGGGGGTCCATGAAGGTCCCGGGACGCCAGCGCGCGCGGGTGGCCGGCCGCCGCTGCATCATTGTCGACGACGTCCTCACCACCGGGGCCACACTCGCGGAAGCAGCCCGCGCTCTCCACCTCAGCGGCGCCGTGGTGGTGGGGGCGGTGGTCCTCGCCGCGACACGCCCGCCCGATTCAGCTGGCGGCGAATCGCCCGGCCCGGGAGCTGGCGGAAAGCTGCCCGTCTTAGAAAAAAATAAACGAAGAAAGGATGAATAACAGTTGGCTATGAACTAACGTCGGTTATGGGTACCAAGAACAAGTTGTACCTTTCGATAGCGGCTCGGAAAGGGGCTCGACTGTCAAGCAGATCGGCCTTGGGATGTGCCGCCGTCGTGTCACCGAAGTCATTTGGAGGGCACCATGGAGTTTATGATCAGCGGACGAAATCTGACGGTCTCAGACCGCTTCCGCGAATACGCCGGTGAGAAGATCTCGAAGATCGAGTCACTTGGCGACAAGGTCCAACGGGTTGACGCGAAGGTTTCCAAGGAAACGAATGCACGCCAGACCGGCGACCAGCTCACCGTTGAAGTGACAGTCCTGGGCCGGGGACCCGTAATCCGTGCCGAAGCCAGCGCCGCAGACAAATTCGCTGCATTCGATCTCGCCTACACCAAACTGCTTGAACGTCTCCGCCGCGCCAAGGACCGCAAGAAGGTCCACCACGGGCGCCACACCCCCAAGGCAGTACGTGAGGCCACCGCGGCATTGGAGCCTGCAAGCGCCAGTGAACCCATATACGTCGAGGCGAGCCATCGCAGCGAACCCCAGACGCCGCCCGTTGAACGATCGCCCTACGAGGTCGAGAACGACATTCCGGCAGGGGACTCCCCAGTGCTGATCCGGCGCAAAGTCTTCCCCGCGGCCTCCCTCACCCTTGACGATGCTGTGGACAACATGGAGCTCGTAGGCCACGATTTCTACCTGTTTGTGGACAAAGCCACCAACACGCCCTCGGTCGTCTACAGGCGCCGTGGCTGGACGTACGGGGTGATCACCCTGGACCACGAATGCGAACCGGGGGACACAGCCGTCGAAGAAAAGATCCTCGCCTACCGCTCCGATGACGAGGCTGCAAAAGTCTAGGGTGGCTCACGCCCCTCAATGAAAGGACTGATGTGCCAGCGACGCTGAGCCTTAATCAGGCCCGGCGGATCGCCTTGGCAGCTCAGGGACTCGACAAAGGACGGCCCGCCGGCCCCGTGACCTCACGGACGGTGGGCCGTACCTTTGCCCGGATCCAGCTTGTCCAGATCGATTCCGTCAACGTGTTGTCCCGCAGTCACTTTCTGCCCTTCTTTTCAAGGCTCGGCAACTACGACCGCACCATTCTTCAGCGGATGGCCAGCTCGCCTCCCAGACGAATGATGGAGTACTGGGCGCACGAGGCCAGCTTCATCCGGCCCGAGCACTTCCAGGACCTCCTCTTGTGGCAGAAACGCACGTGGGTGGGTGCGTCAGCCATGGACCCGGAGCTGCGCGGCGCGGTGGCCGGAAAGATCCTCGACGCCCTCGCCGCCGGGCGGCCCCTGACAGCGGTGGAACTGACGGCGAACATCGGGCACGTGGAGGACCGGCGGGACGACAACTGGGGATGGAACTGGAACGCCGTCAAACGCGTGCTTGAAGATCTGTTCGAGGCCGGCATCATTTCCGCGGCGTCCAGAACCGAACAGTTCGAGCGAAAGTACACGCTGACGGCCAGGGTGCTGCCGCGCCGGCCGGCACTAGAAGCCACCCCGGACCCTGTTGAGGCCATGCATCGGCTCATCGATGCGGCCGCGCAAGCCCATGGCATCGGAACCGTGAAGTGTTTCGCGGACTACTTCCGTACACCGGTCAAGGCGGCTGCCGCGTCGGTGGACCATCTGGCCAGCATAGGGAGGCTGGAGCCGGTGGCTGTCGCAGGCTGGGACCGAAAGGTATACCTCCATGCCGACGCCACCATGCCGCGGCGGGCGGCAGGGCGGGCCTTGGTCAGTCCCTTTGACTCCCTGGTCTTCGAGCGGCGCCGGCTTGAGGAGCTCTTCGGGTTCCACTACCGCATCGAGATTTACACGCCCGCGCACCTCCGGCGCTTCGGGTATTACGTCCTGCCCTTTCTCTTGGGCGACACCATCGTGGCGCGGGTGGACCTTAAAGCTGACCGTGCAGCCGGAAAACTGCTGGTCAGGTCCGCCTACGGTGAGCCGGACGCACCGCCAGGGACCGCCGTCGAACTCGCAGCCGAGCTGGAACTGATGGCCGAGTGGCTGGAGCTGGAGGACATTGTGGTCAGCCCGGCCGGGGACCTGGCGGAGTCCCTCGCGGGCGCCCTGCGTCACCGCGCCGGCCCGCTCCGCTCTCAGGGAACACCGGCCACGTGGCCGGTGTCTCTCCCGTAGACTAAAAACGCCAGAATTCGGCAGCATAAGACTGGGAGTATCTTCACGTGGCATCACTTATCGAAAAACTTCTCCGCACGGGTGACAAAAAAACCCTGCGGCAACTTCGGAACTATGCCGACTCCATCAATGCGCTCGAAGACTCGTTCAAAACCTTTACGGATGCTGAGCTCCGCGAGGAAACTGACCACCTCCGCGCCCGCCACCAGGACGGCGAACAACTGGACGATCTCCTCCCGGAGGCCTTCGCCGCCGTGCGCGAGGCCTCGTCCCGCACCCTGGGCATGCGTCACTTTGACGTCCAGCTCATGGGTGGCGCCGCACTCCACCTGGGCAATATCGCCGAAATGAAGACCGGCGAGGGCAAGACCCTCGTGGCCACCGCGCCCGCCTACCTTAATGCCCTCACCGGCAATGGCGTCCACGTCATCACGGTGAACGACTACCTTGCCGAATACCAGTCAGACCTCATGGGCCGGGTCTACCGCTTCCTTGGCCTGACCAGCGGTTGCATCCTGTCCAACCAGGATCCCGCGGTGCGCCGGCAGCAATACGCCGCGGACATCACCTACGGCACCAACAACGAATTCGGCTTTGACTACCTGCGCGACAACATGGCGTGGGACCAATCAGAACTGGTCCAGCGCGGCCACAACTTCGCCATTGTTGACGAGGTCGACTCCATCCTCATCGACGAAGCCCGCACGCCCCTCATCATTTCCGGCCCTGCCCAGGGCGACACCAACCGGTGGTACAGCGAATTTTCCAAGATGGTGCAGCGCCTGAAGGCCGGCGAGGACTACGAGGCGGACGAGAAGAAGCGCACCGTCGGCGTCCTTGAGAGCGGCATCGAAAAGGTGGAGGACTACCTGGGCATCCAGAACCTCTATGAATCCGCGAACACTCCGCTCATCGGGTTCCTGAACAACGCCATCAAGGCCAAGGAACTGTTCAAGCGGGACAAGGACTACGTCATCCTCGACGGCGAAGTGCTGATCGTTGACGAACACACCGGCCGCATCCTGGCCGGACGCCGCTACAACGAGGGTATGCACCAGGCCATCGAGGCCAAGGAAGCCGTGGAGATCAAGGCCGAAAACCAGACCCTGGCCACCGTGACGCTCCAGAACTACTTCCGGATGTACTCCAAACTGGCAGGCATGACCGGCACGGCCGAGACTGAGGCCGCCGAGTTCATGGGCACGTACAAGCTCGGCGTGGTGGCCATCCCCACCAACCGGGACATGCAGCGTCTCGACCAGTCGGACCTGGTGTTCAAGAACGAAAAGGTGAAGTTCGACGCCGTCGTGAAGGACATTGCCGAGCGTCACGAAGAGGGCCAGCCGATCCTTGTGGGCACCACGAGTGTCGAAAAGAGCGAATACCTCTCCGGGCTGCTCGCCAAGGAGGGCATCCGGCACGAAGTCCTGAACGCCAAGAACCACGCCCGTGAAGCGGCCATCGTTGCGCAGGCCGGACGCAAGGCTGCTGTCACGGTGGCCACCAACATGGCAGGCCGAGGCACTGACATCATGCTGGGCGGCAACGCCGAATTCACCGCGGTGGCCGACCTGGCCAAGCGCGGGCTGGACCCGGAAGAGAATTCCGAAGAGTACGAGGCCGCATGGCCGGCTGCCCTGGAGGCGGCCAAGCAGTCCGTGAAGGACGAACACGAGGAAGTGCTGGACCTCGGCGGGCTGTATGTCCTGGGAACTGAGCGGCACGAATCCCGCCGCATCGACAACCAGCTCCGTGGCCGTTCCGGCCGCCAGGGCGACCCCGGCGAATCACGCTTCTACCTCTCCCTGACCGATGACCTGATGCGGCTCTTCAACTCAGGCGCTGCCGAACGGCTGATGAACAGTTCCGTCCCGGATGATGTGGCCTTGGAATCGAAACTCGTCTCGCGGGCCATCGCGTCTGCGCAGGGCCAGGTTGAAGGCCGCAACGCCGAGCAGCGCAAGAATGTCCTCAAGTACGACGACGTCCTCAACCGCCAGCGCGAAGCCATCTACGGTGACCGCCGCCGGATCCTCGAAGGTGACGACCTGCACGAGAAGGTCCAGTTCTTTGTGGAGGACACCATCACCGCCCTGATCGACTCCGCCACGGCCGAAGGCAATGGCGACGATTGGGACTACACCCAGCTGTGGACCAACCTGAAGACGCTCTACCCCGTCAGCGTCACAGCGGAAGAGATCATCGAGGAAGCCGGTGGCAAGTCCAAGCTCACTGTTGAATTCCTTAAGGAGGAACTGCTCTCCGACGCCCGCGTGGTCTACCAGACCCGGGAGGAGACCATCGGCGCAGAGAGCATGCGTGAGCTGGAACGCCGCGTGGTGCTGTCCGTCATCGGGCGTAAGTGGCAGGAACACCTCTACGAGATGGACTACCTCAAGGAAGGCATCGGCCTGCGCGCCATGGCACAGCGTGACCCGCTGGTGGAATACCAGCGGGAGGGCTTCACCATGTTCCAGAGCATGATGGAGGCCATCCGCGAGGAAAGCGTCGGTTTCCTGTTCAACCTTGAAGTTGAGGTGACCCCGGCCCAGGATGTGGTGGTGGCCGACGCAGCAGGTGGCCACACCGAGCATGTCGAGCCGCAGATCCATGCGGCCGGCCTGGAGGCTCCGGAGAAGCCCGCCCAGCTGCAGTACACCGCACCCGGCGAGGACGGCGCATCCCAGACCCGGGTGGAGGGCCGTGTTTCATCACGGTCCGGAAATCCCGCCAAGGCTGCAGCGCAGGACGCCACCAAGCGTCCGGCCAAGAAAAAGCGCCGCTGACAGCAGGGATCGAGGCTGATCAGCCATAGGTTGACACTGAAATAGATCGACACTGGAAGTGCCCGGAGCCTCAGCTCCGGGCACTTCTGCATTCGGGGGGCAAACGGTTCAGCCGACCATAAACTCAGTTACCCGCCAGACCTGTTTGCTGCGTTCAAGCCGGACCGCCACAGCGCGTGCGCGGACATCGTCAACCACCACGGCGCTTGCCTCATAAATGCCCGGGGCGACCGGGCAGGCGCGGACAGAGCGCACCATGGAGTTCTTGTGCAGCCGGGCCAGGGATGGGGAGGCGGAGCGCGCCTGTTCGCGGCGGATCAGGGCCGCACGGTGCTGCAGCACGGCGAGGCAGCGCGGATCCAGACGGCGGGCGAGCTGGTGAATCGGCCTGATGCCGGCGAGGACTTCCATAGCCGCCTGCACTGTGCTGCGGGTGATCGCCAGGATTTCGGAGGTCTCGTCTGCCGCACGCAGCGGCGCGACCGGTGCGGTAGTGCGCAGAGGAACCTGGCGGACTGCTGCCGCGCGGCCCGGGTTAACCGTGGCGGAGCGGATTGGCGTAACTGCATACATGTGATTCCCCTTAGTCGTGAGCTGATGAATGTCGGAACGTCGGCTAGGCCGTGGACGGTGCTTTCAAAATCTGCCCGGGCAGCAGGACGTGCGGGCTTTCGCCGATCTGGGATTTGTTGGCCTCGTACCAGCGAGGCCAGTGCAGGGCGACGTCCACATCCGAAGCCGACGGGCCCAAGTAGCGGGATGCGATGTCCCACAGTGTGTCGCCTGCCAGCACCGTGACCTCACTCAATGCCGGAGGCGTACCCTGTTCCGCCCGGACGGGCCGGGCCGCCATCAGGCCGGGGTCCGGGACCGGCGGGCTGGGACGCCAGTCGGGCCGGACTGCAGCCGCAGGAGCTTGGGTGGTCTGTTCTCCTGTGTCCGCGGGGACTTTGCCCTCTGCTTCCGGGAGCTGCCGGTGGCCGTTTGCGGGGGACCACTGGGCCTGGATGGCTACGCCGTGGACCGGTACGTCCTGGACGGCCGCTTCCTGCGTCGGTACCCAGGCGGGTCCGGCCGGTGGGACGGCTGCGTGAGCCAACGGTGCCGACAGTAGCTGCACAGATAGTGCGGCCACAGCGAGCCGGCGCATGAATGCCGGGCAGCACTTGCCTGCCCTGTCGGCGGCCCGCCGCCTGCCGGACCTGTCCAGGACGGCGGCCGCTGACGCTAAAATCATCGAGAAGATCCACCACGCCACGATGGCCAGCCCCACGGCAACAGCCACGGCACCAAGAAGGTCATCGACGTCCGGGCCTTGCCGGCGGGCTGTGGAGAGTTGCCACCGATCCACCATGCCCCCGCCGGCAATGCAGAGGAAGAATCCCAACAGGAGGATGGACGCTGCCATGACTGCGTCTGCGCGGAGCCCCCGTGCTGTGCCTGCCGTCATCGTGTTCCTAACTCGCGTTTGATGCAGTTTGATGCAGTTTGATGAATCTAGGACCAGTTTGACGCAACTGTGCTGGATTTGTCCAGAGACTGGAGTGAAGTTGTTGGTGAATTGACCGCGAATGAAGCCGCACCCTACGCTTGGCCCCATGCGTTGGGATGCTCTGTTCAGTGATATGGAGGCACAGTTCGCCGAGGGCGAACGGCTGGCCTTCGATGCCGAGATCTCTGAGCGGGCAAGAGCAGAAACAGCCTCCGTAGCCCTGGCTGACCGCTTGCGGGGTTCCCTGAACAGCCACGTGGCCGTGCACCTGGCGTGTGGGCTCGTCTTCGAAGGAACCCTGAGCCATGCCGGCGCCGACGCCCTGGTCCTGGACGAGTTGCGTCACCAGGTCCTGATCCCGTATGGCGCGGTGGCGCGCTACGCGGGCCTGGGGCGCGTGTCCGTGGCCGAGACTTCGCAGGTGCGGCGGCGGATCGGATTGGCACATGCGCTGCGGGGCCTCGCGCGGGACCGGGCCGAACTTGCAGTTACTCTGCGCCACGTGCAGGAGAGGGACTCCGGGCTGGCCGGAGTCATTGACAGGGTGGGCGGTGACTTTTTGGATCTGGCGCTGGTCAGTCCCGGGGAGTCCCGGCGGGCATCGCAGGTCCGGCAGGTTGCCACGATTCCCTTTGCAGCGCTGGGTGCCCTCCGGTCACGGAGTGCAGGGGAACTCTAGCCGTGGGCCAGAGTTTTTGTCCAGATAATCGAGATTTCCGGCCCGTTTGAGGCGATTATCTGGACAAAAACTCAGCGGACGGGGGTAGCCGAGGCGGACGCCCGGGCCTGGATCAGCCCTGTTTGGCCTTGGCTTCCTGGATCACGCGGCTGGCCTCGGCGTAACGCTCTTCGATGTATTGCTCCAGCATCTTTTCCTCAACGCGCCACTGCCCGCGGCCACCCACCTGTATGGCTTTCAGCTCTCCGCTGCGGACCAGGGCATAGGCCGCTGGCGAGTTGATCTGCAGCTGTTCAGCAACATCGGCGAGAGTGAGGAATCTGGGCATAGTTCCATTTTGCCATTGAAGGCGCTATCTAGTGCGGTTATCCACAGTTTGATGTTGTTTGGGCTTTTGACTTTTGTTCCGGGGCTCATGCCGTAACAATGAGGTGTCCGGGCGCAGTCAACCGTCTGGACCGGAGCTAGGGGGAGAAGAGCATGAGCCACGATGCAGCTACTACAGGTGCCAGGCTGAAACCGCCGTCGTGGAAGGATCCCCGCCTGCTGGTTGGCGTACTGCTGGTCCTGGCATCGGTGGTGGGAGTCATCTCCCTGGTTGGCAGCGCTGATCAGACCACCGAGGTTTACGCCGCCCGGGACTCCATTGCGGTGGGTGAGAAGCTCACCACCGACAATGTGGTCCGGGCCAAGGTCCGCCTGGGTGAGACCGAACAGCATTACGTCACTGTTGAAGCGGGGCTTCCCGACGGGCTGGTGGCAGTCCAAAGAATCGGCAAGAACCAGTTGGTGCCCAAGGAAAGTCTGGCCACTGTGGATGCGTTGGACCGCAAGCCCGTGGCCGTGACCATTGATGAAGCACTGCCGCCGCAGGCGGTGGCCGGGACCCGGGTGGATGTCTGGGTTGCTTTGCCGGATGCGCGCAACGGTTTCAGTGAGCCGAAGCTCCTGCTGCCCGGCGCGGAAATTGCACAGGTCACCGCCGGCTCCACTGCCTTGGGGTCCTCCCGCAACACGGTGCTGATGGTGCTGGTTGCCGACAGTCAGATGCCGGCCATTCTCGGCGCGCAGGCGAACCAGGCCAAGATTTCCGTGGTGTGGAACCCGGGCGGTGGGGCCTCATGAGCATCCCCGTGGTCACCGTGGGCCAGGCCCGCGAGGATGTGGTGGGCGGGTTGGAGCGGCTCCACGGTCCGGTCACGGTGGTCCGGCGCTGCTCCGAATTGACTGAACTGCTGGCCGCCTGCCAGAGCGGACTGGCCCGGGCGGCGGTTGTGGCCGATGGCTGCGAGGGCCTGACGGCTTCGCTCGTTGACCGGCTCGGCGCCGTGGGCGTGGCCATCATCGCCCTCACGGATGACGCCGACGAGGCCGCCAGGCTGCGCGGGATCGGCGTGGCGTCCGCACTGACCGGAGTGGAGTCTGCAGCCCTGGCCGGCAGGATTGCCGAAGCGGTTGCCCAGCTGACCGGCACCGGCAAGGATGCGACGTTCGGGAGCGGGATGGGGGACACCAGCGCCGCGCTACGTCAGCGTCCCGCCGACCAGGCGGACGTGCCACCGGCCTCCGGAGCGGGCAAGATCATTGCCGTGTGGGGTCCCGCCGGTTCACCCGGCCGGACCTTCGTCGCGGCCAACATCGCGGGGGAGCTGGCTGCAGATGGGAAGTCGGTGCTCCTCGTCGATGCGGACAGTTACGGGGCCAGCATCGCGGCAGTGCTGGGCCTGCTTGATGAATCTGCGGGGATCGCGCAGGCCTGCCGGCTCGCGGACCAGGGACTGCTCGACGCCGATGCGTTGCTGAAGGTGGCCACACCGGTCACCACCAAGCTTGGGACCTTCCGGGTACTGACCGGGATCACGCGGGCGGACCGGTGGACCGAATTGCGGGCAGCAGCCCTGTCGCTGGTGCTGGAACGCGCGAAGGAGGTTGCCGACGTCGTGGTTGTGGACACCGGCTTCTGCCTGGAGGCGGACGAGGAACTCAGCTTCGACACGATGGCTCCGCGCCGGAATGCCGCGACCCTGCGGAGCCTGGAACTGGCGGACACCGTCTATGCCGTGGGGGCCGCCGATCCGGTGGGGGTTCCCCGGCTGGTCCGCGGACTCGCGGAGCTCGAGTTGGCAGTACCGCACGTGTCACCTGTTGTAGTGATGAATAAGGTCCGGGCTGCGGCGGTGGGGAGATCCCCGGAACGCCAGCTGAAGGATGCGTGGGAGCGGTATGGCCCGTCGTCACGGATCGCAGCCTTCCTTCCGGCGGACAACCCCGCAGCTGACGCGGCGCTGCTCGGCGGCTCGCTGCTGCTCGAAACGGCGCCGGATTCCAAGCTCAGGCAGGCTATCGCCGAATTGGTTTGTGCACCTGTCCAGCGATCCTCCAGATCCTCTGTATTTTCTTCCACACCGAGGCTTCAACGAAACAGCTAGGCTCACCGTAGGAGCTGCAACGGTGCAGCATCAAACTTGTGATGGAGGCGTTTGTCGATGTCGTCTGGATCCAGCGTGGAGGATCAAGCCTTGGCTATTGGTGACCGGGAGGGATTCCTGGCGGATTACTACCAGCATCTTGCCGAAGAGGATGCCCGGACTTATTCCCCGGAGTCGCTGGCCAGCCGGGCGGAAACCCACCGCGGTGTAGCCGCGAACCGGCTGCCGGGTCAGGCGCAGGTTTCCGTCGTTAACGAGGAGGACAGCAGCGTCGTCTATGTCGTCACGGACGATATGCCCTTCCTTGTTGACTCGGTCAACGCCGAGCTAGTGCGGCAGAACGCCGCCATCGGACTCGTCCTTCATCCGCTGTTCGTGGTGACCCGGAACCGGGAAACGGGGCAGCTGGTTAAAGTTGATCGCGTCCCGTCCCACATAGGTCTCTCCAGCGGTGATACCGCGGCGATGCCCATGCTGTCCCACCTCATCGCTCAGGACGAAAACGCCTCCCACATGGAGTCGTGGATCGCAGTGGAAATCAATCGTGTCTCCGACGAAGCACACGCGTCCTTACTGGAAGGCCTGGACCGGGTCCTGGGAGACGTGCGCGCCGCCGTCGAAGACTGGCCCAAGATGCGCAACAAGGCCCTGCAGATTGCCGCCAGCCTGGACCAGGTGTCCCACCCGGCCCAAATCGCCGAACTGCGGCAGGCGCAGGACCTTCTGCGCTGGCTCGACGACGGCAACTTCACTTTCCTCGGATACCGCGAGTACGACCTCGTCACCGTCGACGGTGAAGATGTGCTGGAACTGCGTGAAGACAGCGGTCTCGGACTGCTCCGGGCGAAGCCGGGCGCTCCGCATATGCAGCACCTCACCGACGCCGGACGAAAAAAGGCACGGGAAAAACGGGCGCTGGTAATCACCAAGGCAAACTCACGGTCCACGGTCCACCGTCCCGCGTACCTTGACTACATCGGCGTGAAGAGTTTTGATGCGGCAGGCAACGTCAACGGCGAGCGCCGCTTCATCGGCCTGTTCGCGACCAGTGCCTACGCCGGCTCCGTCCGGAACATCCCCATCGTGCGCGAAAAAGTGGACGCAGTCCTGGGCAATGCCGGCTTCCCGCCGGATTCACACTCCGGCAAGGACCTTTTGGGGATCCTGGAGACCTACCCCCGCGACGAACTGTTCCAGATCGAGACCGAGGACCTGGCGGCCACCGCAACCGGCATCCAGAGATTGCAGGAGCGGCGGCGGACCCGCCTGTTCCTCCGGCCGGATATCTACGGCCGTTTTATGTCCGCGTTGGTCTACCTTCCGCGTGACCGGTACACCACCAATGTCCGGCTCCGCATCGAGGAGGAACTGCGGACCACGTTCCAGGCTGAGTCCATCGACTACGAGGCGCGGATGACCGAGTCGGCCCTCGCCCGCCTGTTCTTCCGGATCCGCTTGCCCAAGGGCGCTGAGATCAGCCACGTTAACGCCGATGAGCTTGAAGCGCGGCTGGTCCGGGCGGCCCGTTCGTGGGGTGAGGGCATCACTGAAGTCCTACGGGAAGGCGGCGCTGACGAGCAGGCGAAGGAGCTCGCCGCGATCTGGTCGGAGGCTTTTCCTGCCGGATACCGCGTGGATTACGAGGTTGAAGACGCGCTGGAGGACATCGCCCGTTTCGAGAAATACGGGGCTGAAGCCGAGCGCACAGCCGGTGCCAGGCAGGAGCGGCCGGGCGTCCACGTGTACTTGCCCAAGGGTGCCGGTGAGGTCCTGGAGGAGGACGCACGCGTCAAGCTGTACATGCTCGAGCCCAAGAGCCTGAGCCAGATCTTGCCGTTCTTCCACAATCTGGGACTCGAGGTGCTGGATGAGCGGCCCTTTGAGATCGAGACGGCTGACCAGCGGGATTTCTTCCTCTATGACCTCGGGCTGAAATACCCTGCGGGCATTGATCCGCTGGCTACGGGACAGCTGCTGGCTGACTCGTTTGGTGCCGCAGTATCCGGTGCCGTTGAGTCGGACAGTTTTGACCGGCTGGTGCTGCGTGAGGGGATGCAGTGGCGCCAGATCACGGTCCTGCGGGCCTATGCCCGGTACATGCGGCAGATGGGGAACACCAACTCGGTGGGCTTCATGGCGGACACGCTGCTCGCCAATCCTGATGTCACCAAGGCACTGACAGCTCTATTCGCGGCCCGGTTCGATCCCGCCCTGAGCGGGACTGAGCGCCTTGCGGCGCAGGAGAAAGTCCGCGGCGAGCTGTCAGCTGCCATTGAAGGGGTGGCAACGCTCGACGCCGACCGTGTGCTGCGGACCTTGGCGAACCTGGTCGAGGCGACCCTCCGCACCAACTACTACCAGTACAAGACGCACCTGAGCTTCAAGCTCGATCCTGCCCGGATCGAGGGTCTGCCGTTCCCGCGGCCGATGTTCGAAATCTGGGTCTATTCCCCGCGGGTCGAGGGCGTCCACCTGCGCTTCGGCAAGGTGGCCCGCGGCGGCTTGCGCTGGTCTGACCGGCGCGAGGACTTCCGGACGGAGATCCTTGGCCTGGTGAAGGCGCAGACCGTCAAGAACGCGGTTATTGTTCCCACCGGGGCCAAGGGCGGTTTCTTCGCCAAGCGGCTGCCCGACCCCGCCGCGGACCGTGCGGCGTGGATGGCTGAGGGTGTTGAAAGCTACAAGACGTTCATCCGGGGTCTGTTGGACCTCACCGACAACCTCGTCACCGGAGCTGAGGGCGAAACTGTTGTGCCGCCGTCGGACGTTGTAAGGCACGACGACGACGATTCCTACCTTGTGGTGGCGGCGGACAAGGGAACGGCCACGTTCTCGGACATCGCCAACGGCCTGGCCGCAGAATACGGGTTCTGGCTTGGTGACGCGTTCGCCTCCGGAGGTTCGGTGGGCTATGACCACAAGGCCATGGGCATCACGGCCCGCGGGGCCTGGGAGTCGGTCAAGCGCCACTTCAGCGAGCTCGACGTGGACACCCAGACCCAGCCGTTCAGCGTGGTGGGCGTGGGCGACATGTCCGGCGATGTGTTTGGCAACGGCATGCTCCTGTCCCGGCACATCCGGCTGCTGGCAGCCTTCGACCACCGGCACATCTTCCTTGACCCCGCGCCGGAAGCGGAATCGTCGTTCGTGGAGCGGCGGAGGCTGTTCGAACTGCCGCGGTCCTCGTGGGACGACTACGACAAATCCCTCATCAGCGAAGGCGGCGGCGTGTACGCCCGCCAGGCCAAGTCCATTCCGGTCTCGCCGCAGGTCCGGGCAGCACTGGGTCTGCCCGAGGCGACTACCGAGCTGAGCCCGCCGGAGCTTCTCCGCGCCGTTCTGCTCGCCCCCGCCGATCTGCTGTACAACGGCGGGATCGGAACGTACGTTAAGGCCAGCACCGAGTCCAACGCCTCCGTGGGTGACAAGGCCAACGACGCCATCCGCGTGGACGGCAAGGACCTGCGGGTCAAAGTGGTGGGCGAAGGCGGAAACCTGGGCATGACGCAGCGCGGCCGCATCGAAGCCGCCCTGCAGGGGGTCATCCTGAACACCGACGCCATCGACAACTCGGCCGGCGTCGACTGCTCCGACCATGAAGTGAACATCAAGATCTTTGTGGACCGGATGGTGGCTGCGGACAAACTGACCCCGGAGGAACGGGCAGGTTTCCTCGCCTCCATGACGGACGAGGTGGGGCGGCTGGTCCTCGAGGACAACGTGGACCAGAACATCCTGCTCCTGAACGACCGGATGCGGGTGGCCGAGTGGAGCCCCAGCTATGAGCGCCTGATGGACTGGCTGGAAAAGTCGGCTGACCTGAAGCGTGACCTTGAAGCGCTGCCGAGCACGGAAACGCTGCGGGAACGGCTGGGCCAGGGGCAGGGGCTGACGTCACCGGAGCTCTCGGTGCTGGCGGCTTACGCGAAGATCGAGCTGGCGTCGGCGCTGCGTGACAGCGACCTCGCCGACGATCCGTGGTTCCGGGGGACGCTGCGCGCGTACTTCCCGCAGCAGTTGCGCGAACGGTTCGACGCCGAACTGGACACCCATCCACTGCGGCGCGAGATTATTGCCACGGTGGTGGCCAACGACATGATCAACATGGGCGGCATCACGTTCGCCTTCCGGACCATGGAGGAAACCTCGGCCACGGAAGTGGCTGTGGCCAAGTCCTTCGTAGCGCTCCGCGAGATCTTCGACCTGAACACCATGGTGGGGGAGCTGAACAGCCTGCCGGCGTCGTTCCCCACCGAACACTGGAGCACCGTCCACCTGGACATCCGCCGTCTGCTGGACCGCGCTGTCCGGTGGCTGCTGGCCCAGGGCGGCACGTCGCGGCCCATCGCTGACACCGTTGCCGAATTCAAGCCGCTTCTGGACCCGATGCGCGCCCGGCTCCTGGACTACCTGCGTGGCGATGACCGTGACCGCGTTGCCAGCTGGCTGGAGACCGCGCGCGCATGGGAACTTCCGGATGGGCTTGCCTTCCGGTGGGCGGAGCTCTTCGAGAGCTTTGCCCTGCTGGACATCGCCAAAATCGTGCATGCCCGTAAGGAGCCGGTGGAGGAGATTGCGGCGGTTTACTACACCGTGTTCAACCGCTTCCACGCTGACTCGCTGCTGGAACGGATCAGCAGCCTGCCGCGCCAGGACAGGTGGCAGGCACTGGCCAGGGCCGCACTGCGGGATGACCTCTATTCCACCGTCTCGGACATGACGACGGCGGTGCTTGAGTCGACAGCGTCCGGGGACTCTGCGGAGGACAGGCTGAAAGACTGGGAACGCCAGAATGCCGAGCAACTGGGCAGGGCGAAGAGCATGTTTGACGAGGTCAACTCGCTCGAGGCCGACGATATGGCTTCACTGTCGGTAGCATTGAGGCTCTTGAGGTCAATCGTCCGACGCTAGGAATCCCGGCGTCGTAACTGGAGGTGCAGTGGCAATCTTTACGGACCCCATCAGGGAACACGCTGATTTCGGGCCGGGCGATGCCGAATGGCTGCACCTCCTGGTGGGCGACTGGCAGATGGTCGCTGACCTGGCGTTCGCTGACCTGGCGTTGTGGTTCCCGCACCCGGATCACGGCTATGTGGCGCTGGCGCACGTCAGGCCTTCCACCACGCACACCGTGTTCCACGGCGACTTTGTTGGCGAGCCCATCCGGCAGGACCTGCAGCCGCTGGTGGACAAGGCCTGGAGCAGCCGTGCCATCGAGCGGTCCAGCGAGACCAACTGGAGCACGGACATGGCGTTGCGGGTGGAGGCTGTGCCGATGGTCCGCAACGGCCGGACCCTGGCTGTGGTGACCACCCACATGGACCTGTCCAGTTCCAGGATGCCGTCCCGCCTGGAGCTGACGTACCGGCAGTGCGCCTACGATCTCCTCCGGATGGGAACGCTGGGACTGTGGCCCGACTTTGCCTCGCCCACCGGTTCGCGCCGCGGCGCGCCTCGTGTGGGGGACGGGCTGATCAGGCTCGATGCCGAAGGAATTGTGCAGTACGCAAGCCCCAACGGGGTATCGGCCTTCCGGCGGCTGGGTGACGGCGAGTCGCTGGAAGGCCGTTCCCTGGCCGAGGTGACCGCCGGGCTGCTGAAGGACCGGCGGCTGGTGGACGAGACGCTGCCGCTGGTGGTGACGGGGCGGATGCCGTGGCGCAGCGAGATTGAATCCCGCGGTGTGAGCCTGTCACTGCGGGCCATCCCGCTGCGGGATGAGCAGCAGCGCTTTGGTGCGCTGGTGCTGTGCCGGGATGTCTCGGAACTGCGGCGCCGGGAGATGGAACTCGTCACGAAGGATGCCACCATCCGCGAGATCCACCACCGGGTGAAAAACAACCTGCAGACCGTAGCAGCCCTGCTGCGTATGCAGTCCCGCCGGATGGTCAGCGACGAGGCCAAGCAGGGCCTGGAGCAGGCGATGCGGCGGGTGGCCACCATCGCGCTGGTCCACGAGACTCTTTCACAGGGATTGGCGCAGAGCGTTGACTTCGACGAGCTGATCGGCCGCCAGTTCAGGCTGTCCGCCGAGGTCGCTTCGCCGTCGCAGCAGGTCAAGACCGAGCGTGCCGGACTGTTTGGGGAACTGCCCAGCGACTTCGCCACCCCGCTGGCACTGGTCATCAATGAACTGGTGACCAACGCCGTCGAGCATGGCCTCGAAGGACGCACGGGCACCGTCTGGCTCATCGCGGACCGTTCCGAAGAGGAAGACGGCGAGGAACTGCTGACCGTCACGATTGCCGACGACGGTGTGGGACTGCCGGATACGCCGCACGTGGAGGGACTGGGGCTGCAGATTGTCCGTACGCTGGTCACCAGTGAGCTGGGCGGCACCATCGCGTGGCACCCGCGCGACGGCGGCGGGACGGCTGTCCAGATCCGCCTCAGCCTGGCGGCCAGGTAGCCCCGGGACCTAGCCAGGGACTTAACCGCCGATGGCCGCAACCCGGAAGGGTCGCGGCCATCGGCATGTGAGGCTGTTGGTGCGTGGGCCCGGTAGGACTGGGCCTGGTGGGACTGGGCCCGGTGGGACCGAGCCTAGGAGGCGCGGCGGGCGCGTGCGGCGCGGCGCTTAAGGGCGCGGCGTTCGTCTTCGCTCATGCCGCCCCAGACGCCGGCGTCCTGGCCGGACTCGAGAGCCCACTGGAGGCACGTGTCAACGACGGGGCAGCGGCGGCAAACGCTTTTGGCTTCCTCAATCTGGAGGAGGGCAGGCCCTGTGTTTCCTACGGGGAAAAACAGTTCCGGGTCCTTTTCGAGGCACGCCGCGCGGTTACGCCAATCCATGCTGATCAGTTGCTCCAATTCTGGGATAAGCCATTTGTGAAATAATTCACTAGTAGCTACAAAGGAAAAGGGCCCTGAGGGGCCCCCTTGGTCATCTCCGTCAAGCCTGTCATGTTAACGCTGTGTAAACAAGGGGTAATACAGCTTGAAATCCCCGGATAGCTGAGCGATACATCACACGGGCATTGCCGACCCCCGCCACTGTCCGACTATCTCCGGTAGGGTGCCAGTGTGTCAAGACCCCCCATGAATCCTTCAGATCCGTCGCCTTCCACGCGCCCGCGCGGCATTGTGGCGATAGCGCTGGTTGTTGCCGCTGAGGCCACCGCGCTTTTGATTGCCGCCGCCTGGTATGGCTACGAACTCCTGACCGGCGCGCCGGTCCTGTCTTTTTGGGGAGCCGTTTTTACCCTGGGCCTCTTGCTCGCTTTCTCGGCCTGGCTCTATTCGGTGGGGCACTTCCTCTTCCGTGGGCGCCGGTGGACGCGGGCAGCGGCGCTGGTGGCCCAGTTGTTTGTCCTCACTATCGGCGTCCCGACCCTTACCAGCGGCGTTATCTGGGCGGGGATTGCCATGGTGGTGCCGGCACTTGCTGCCATAGTGCTCCTGTTCGACAAACGCGTCATC
The DNA here is from genome assembly GCF_050156205.1 of Pseudarthrobacter sp. Y6. Lineage (NCBI taxonomy): Bacteria > Bacillati > Actinomycetota > Actinomycetes > Micrococcales > Micrococcaceae > Pseudarthrobacter > Pseudarthrobacter sp. Y6. The sequence goes on from NZ_CP189574.1 coordinate 1,653,990, forward strand.
AGCTATGCATCCCGGACAGGCGATTCGCCTCCAGCATTCTAGGCATTACTTGCGCTCTAGGCGGCCAATCCTTCCAGCGACTGATCCGGCGGTAACCAGCCCAGTTGGACGGAGGTGGCGCGGCCGTTCTGGATGAGAATGCTCCGTCCCGGTGGCGGGTTGCGTTCCGCCTCGAAGCGGACCCCTAAGAGGTCGCCGTCCATGAAGGTCCGGGGCGCGATCAGGATGCCGCAGCCCAGGTTGCGGGCGTGGAGTGCCAGCGGCACCCGTTGGGCGAGTATCGGACTGTACCCCGCAGCCATCACCACTGTGATTCCAAGCGTGTTGAGGTCGGCAAGGTCGCGGTTGACGTCCTGCGGCAACAGGTCCGCATCGTCAACCAATGCCACCGAGTTCCGTTCCAGACCGCCCGCTGTCGCCTGGCGCAGGATCCCGGACCAGTAGGCTCCTGGTTCGGTGTCCTGCTCCGGCGTGAGCCACGGTCCTGCTTCAGGGTTGAGCCTGGGTAGGAGCCGGAGAAATGATGACTTGCCCGACGACGGCCCGCCCAGCACGGCCAGCACTCCGCCCGGCGGCACCCGGACGGATACCGGTTCGAGTTCATCGCCGCCCACGCCGACGCGGAGGACGCGCAGCCCCTGCGTGACCCTGGCTTTCAGTCCAGCCGGGATCTGAGGGGCGGCCCTGTCAAGAATCCGGGCCGCCGGTACCACGGCCGGCAGGGGCTCCACGCGGAATGGTCGACGCCGCACGGAAGGCTCCTGCGCCTGGGCTACCCCCGGATCTCCTGCCTCACCGCCGGCGGAGGTGTAGAACTGGCAAACGGCAGTTCTTCCACCCGACAGTGCGCCCACTGCCACGCCCCTTCCCACCACGGGCGCTGTCGAAGGCAGTTTCGGCCAGGCAATCCGGCTGTCGTCGCTGGATCCGGTCGGGAAATACACGCGGTTGGGAACGGCCGCGAAGAACCTGGAAGTGACCAGTTCCCGCTGTCCGGAGATGATCACCGTGATACCGGCCCGGCTTCCATCACGGACCAGGTCATGGAGAACGTCCTCGGCCCACGCCAGCGGCCCGGCACGTAAGGCCGAGAGCCAGGATCCCCAGCCACTGATCACCAGCACGAGCGGTATGTCGTCGTCGGCGGCGGGACGTCCGAGCCGGAGCGACTGCTCCCGTGCCAGACGTTCCAGGATGCGTACGGCGCGGCGAAGCTCCTGCAGTCCTGCCCTGGCGCCCACCTGCCGGTGGGAAGCCAACCAGGCGAACGAACTGTCCGGGTCCAGCACATACAAGTGCGATTCCCGGGCGTGGGATGCCAAACGGAGGACTGCCAGCCGGATTGCCTCGGGCACCCCGGATTCCGGTCCGCCGACGAGCGCCAGGTGTCCGTGGCGGGCCGGTTCCCAGATCAAAGGTGCCGTTTGCTGTGCGGCGGGCAGGTCCATCAGGCCGAGCGTTACGGACCAGCTGGCTCCACCGCCGTCGGCCTTGGCCGTGTAATGGGCACAGTCACTGTCCTCGTCAGCGGTCTCGGGGTTAGACGAGCCTGCAGGTTCGGGGAGGAGACAGGGGAGTGGTGCAGCAATCGGCTTCCGGATGGCCGGACGGTTCATGGCCTCCCACAACCCGGACATGGAAGCCATCAACGGGGCAGTTGCCTCGGCAGGAGTCGGATCACTGCCGGCGGATCCGGACCCCTCCGGTACGGCAGGGGCATCAATGTACTCGGAGGCCAACCATACCGAGACTCCGGCCGGTTCGGACCGGATGGCTCCGGCTGTCAGCGATCCGGCCTGGAACTCCAGAGGAGCCTCCGTTGCGCGGGCCAGATATGCCCGGCCCGGCGTATCCACACTGATCCCGGCCGCGGCCTTGGAATTGATGATGTCCACCGATTCCATCTCCGACTGGACTCGCAACGCGATGCTGGTGGTGACGTTGGCGCGAATGTCGGCCGTCAGCGCGCCCTGGGGCCGTTGCGTGGCCATGATCAGGTGGATGCCCAGGGAACGGCCGATGGCGGCGATCCTCATCAATTCCCGGAGCGATTCGGGGGCATCCTCCACCAACATCCGGAATTCATCGATGATGATCACGAGGTGAGGGAGCGGCGAGGTAAGGCCTGCCGGCGTTGCCCGGTAGGACGTGAGGTCCGGCGCCTGGACTGCTGCCAGTGCCTCCTCACGGAACCTGATTTCAGCACGGAGGGACTGCAGGGCGCGTTCGAGCTCATGGCTGCTCAGGTCGGTGAGCATTCCCACGCAGTGCGGGAGCCCGGTCAGGGGTCCGAGTCCGGAGCCGCCCTTGAAATCCACAAACAGGAAGTTGATGCGGTCCGGCGCGTAGCTGAGGGCGAGGGCCACAGTCAGGCTGCGCAGGAGTTCGGATTTGCCTGAGCCGGTGGTGCCGGCGACCAGCAGGTGGGGTCCGTCGTTTTGGAGATCGAGTGTCCGGACACCCTCAAGACCGCGCCCGATGGGAACGGCAAGTCCGGGTAGGATGCTGTTTGCCGACCATCGCCTGGATGTTTCGGGCGTGGAGTGGGGGAGCAGCTCTGCGAGCCGGCAGGACGTGGGGATGGTGCGTCCTGCGCCGCCGGGCCGGTTCTCATCCCGCGCCATGCTGTGGCAAAACCTGTTGAAGACGTCAACTGGCGCCAGATCAGGGGCGAATCGGATGCTTTCGTCACCAGCGTTGGAAACGGACGAGCGTTCACCGAGTTCCACGTCGGCTGTCGTCAGCACGGTCGCGCCTTCGGGGGCATGAATGACCTGCCACCCGTGTTCCAAGGCGGTGGCGGTGATCTTGGCCGCGGACTCCGTGCCGTCCACAAGAAGGAGCAGCCCGTGTCCATGTGCAGGCCCGAAGCCTTGTTCGAGCAGGGTCCCGACGGTACTGAACTGACAGGAAAGCGTGACGCCGTCCAGAAAGCGTGCGGCGAGGGGGAGATGCTCCGCCTTGCCATGGATAACCACCCGGGTATTCCGGCCCAGCGGATAGCCGGCGAGCTGCATCAGGAGTGAGCGCACCAGCCCGTCGACGGCGGGGCGTGGTCCGCGGATGGTGGTGAGGGGCCGGGCCGGACTGAGCGTGAGTGGCAGTGTACCGGCCGAAGGAACTGCGCGGCCCGGATCCGTGGGCTCGAACCGGAGGTTGGCCGGCTGAATGGCCTGGCCCAGCCGCAGCCAGATGCCCTCGTTGGCGACCGGCCCGGCCCGGTCCTTCACCGTTGTGCCCCGATAATCAGGTCCGAGAGCGGCGGCGCGGCCCGCCGTCGTCGTTCCTGATCATGGGAGAGCGCGGCATGGACTGCGGCAGAGAGTTCGCGGCGTTGCCGGCGCCCGCCGATCACGGGCACCAGGATGGAGATTGCAGAGACGGCGGTGAAGGCCAGGAACATCCACATTCCGGTCATGACGGCAAGGCCCACGCCGATGACCACCGGCAGCACAGCCGTCAGGAGCAGGGCCGCGCGGTTCGTGGGATCGTCTCGGCGGCTGACAACAAGCGGCTCATGGACATCCATCCCCGCGTCGCCCAGGCCGGAGCCCGAACGCTCAAGGAACACCAATGACATGGTGGAGCTGCCGCATCGAATGGTGGAGCCGGTCGAAATCACGGCGTTCCGCACGCGCTCGCCGTCCACGTCGGTGCCGTTGGCGCTGCCCAGATCAACAATTGTGATGGCAGTCTCGGTGACCACGAGGCGTGCGTGGGCGCGCGAAAGGTCGGCGTCGGGGATGAGGATGTCGGCATTGCTGCGGCCGATGGTGTAGGTGCCCCGCCGCAGCGGCACTACGGTCCCCGCGCCGGCACCGCTGTGGACCGCCAATGCCAGTGACGCCGGAGCCTCGGAGGCGCGCTGCCGGGACCTGCGCGCCGTCAGGTACGCTCCATCGACGAGTGTGGCCCCGTTGACCAGCGGAGGCTGCCCGAGCGTGAGCTCAGTGACACGCAGGCTGTCGACCGACACGATCCCGGTCCCGAATTTGCCCGCCAGCGCGGCCTGCAGTTCCGCACCGGCAGCCCCGTCTGGAGCCTCGATGGTCAGCTCCACGGGTGGTTCCTGAAGAGCTGCGCCCGGGCTTCGAACGAGCGTGCAGTGCAGCGGCATGATGTGAGAGTCCTTACGGTCAGCTTGTCCCTTCAAGCTAGCCGTCAGGCAGGAGTGTGTCGCGGGGGTGCTGCCCGTATGTGGATAAAGGGACCGGCTTCTTAGGATCAGTGGCACTACGCCGCACGCAATGTCCGAGCCCTCCACCAGAAGGAGCGATTCCCTTGAGTTCAGTGGAAGCAAGCGCCGACGTTTCAGCCAGCTCAGACATCGGTAAGGGATCGAAGATCTGGCACCTTGCGCAGGTCCGCGAGGGGGCCAGACTCGGGGAAAACTGCATCATCGGCCGCGGCGCCTACATCGGTCCCGGCGTGCAGCTGGGAAACAACTGCAAGGTGCAGAACTACGCCTTGGTCTACGAGCCTGCCGTGCTTGGGGAGGGTGTCTTCATAGGACAGGCGGTGGTGCTGACGAATGACGTGTTTCCACGGGCCATCAACGCCGACGGGACCGTCAAGACCGAGGACGACTGGGACAAGGTGGGCGTCACCATCAAAGAAGGTGCCGCAATCGGAGCTCGTGCCGTATGCATTGCCCCGGTGATCATCGGGGCCTGGGCCACCATAGCCGCCGGCGCTGTTGTGACACGCGATGTGCCCGAGTTCGCCTTGGTGGCGGGTGTCCCGGCCAAACGCATTGGTTGGGTGGGAAAGGCGGGACTTCCGCATGAGGACAGCGGATCGTGGGTGTGCCCGCACGCGGGCAACCGCTACGAGGAGCACGACGGCGGCCTGCGCCAGTTGGTGGATTAGCGGCCGTTTTGTGCAGGCGGAATGGGGGCGGCCTCCCCGGATTAGTAGGTCACGATGGGGTCTCGGGTAGGCTGGTTCAGCAGACAATGCGCAACATTGCGCTGCCCGCTTTCGAACCAGGAGATTTTGTGACCGCTGACCTCGTCATCGTAGGGTCTGGCTTTTTCGGCCTGACAATCGCAGAACAGGCCGCCACCGAGCTCGGCTTGAAGGTGGTCGTCCTCGACCGCCGCCACCACATCGGTGGAAACGCGTACAGCGAAAAGGAAGAACAGACCGGGATCGAGGTGCACCGTTACGGTGCTCACCTGTTCCACACCTCGAACGAGCGCGTGTGGGAGTACGTGAACCGGTTTACCACGTTTACGAACTACGTCCACAAGGTCTACGGCGTACATAAGGGCGAGGTCTACTCCCTGCCCATCAACCTGGCCACGATCAACCAGTTCTTCCGCGCCAACCTGACGCCGGCCCAGGCCCAGGCCCTGATCCAGGAACAGGCTGGCGAGCTCGCCGGAACTGATCCGCAGAACCTGAACGACAAGGGCATCCAGCTCATCGGGCGTCCGCTCTACGAAGCGTTCATCAAGTACTACACGGGCAAGCAGTGGCAGACCGATCCCAAGGACCTGCCCGCCGGCATCATTTCCCGGCTCCCGGTGCGCTACAACTACGACAACCGGTACTTCAACGACAAGTACGAGGGCTTGCCCACCAACGGCTACACGGCCTGGATCGAAAAGATGGCGGAGCACCCGAACATCGAAGTCCGGCTCAACACCGACTTCTTCGATGAGTCGCACGAGTACAGCAAGAACAAGGTTGTGGGCAACATCCCGGTGATCTATACGGGTCCGGTTGACCGTTACTTCGATTTCGCCGAAGGCGACCTTTCGTGGCGCACCATCGACTTCGAGAAGGAAGTGCTCGACGTCGGCGACTTCCAGGGAACTTCGGTGGTCAACTACAACGACTCCGATGTGGCGTACACACGCATCATCGAGCCTCGCCACTTCCACCCCGAGCGTGAGTACCAGACGGAAAAGACCGTCATCATGCGCGAATTCTCGCGTGCCGCGGAGAAGGGCGACGAGCCCTACTACCCGATCAACACGCCAACGGACCGGGAGCGGCTGCTGAAGTACCGCGACCTGGCCGCAGCCGAGAAGGACGTTCTCTTCGGCGGACGGCTCGGCACTTACATGTACCTCGACATGCACATGGCCATCGGCTCGGCCCTGACCATGTTTGACAACCAGATTCGGCCGCATTTTGAGGCCGGAGCGAAGCTTGAAAGCGGAGGCGTAGACGCATGACGATCACTGAACTTACCTCAGGCGGACAGGACCTCTCTGCCGGCTCCGAATGGCAGACAGTTCACCGGGTTGTCTTTCCGACCGATGGCGATACTGACACGCTTCCCCTTTACCTAGACTTCAATGCGGCTCAGCGAGTCGTAGCGGACGACGGACAGAACGCAAAGTCCGGCGCCAGCGTGACTGCCGTAGCGAATACCGGCGCCAAGATGAGGTCGGACTTCATTGAGAACCGCAGGCAGATGCACCTGCCTGCGTACCGACGCGTGTCGTTCGGTACCTACTTCAACGCGTTTCCGGCGAGCTACTGGCGCGCCCACACGGATGTGTCTAGTGTTCGGCTCACTGTTAAAGTGGATGCGGCAGCGACCGTCGTGATCTCGCGCTCGACCGCACGCGGAACCTCAAACCGGGTAGAAAGCATCGATGTAAAGGCCGGACAGCCGGCAGATGTCGTGTTGCCACTGTCCAATTTTGGCGACGGTGGCTGGTACTGGTTCGATCTGGTTGCAGGCGCTGAACAGGTTAAACTCCTTGGCGCCGAGTGGTCGGTCCGGACCCCGGACGGCTTCGTGCCAGGAACTGCCACTGTGGCCGTAACTACGTTCAACCGGCCGGATTACTGTGTCAAACACCTGTCGACCTTTGCTGACGCCCCTGAGCTTTTGAGCGTTCTCGATCGCTTGCTGATTACGGACCAGGGCACGCAGAAGGTTCGCAACCAAGACGGATTCGATGAAGCGGCAGCGCGGCTTGGGGACAAGTTTGCATTGATCGAGCAGGGTAACCTCGGAGGCTCTGGAGGCTTCGCTCGAGGAATGCACGAAGCAGTGGAGGACGGCCGTAGCAAGTATGTCCTGCTACTGGATGACGATGTCATCATCGAGACCGAAGGCGTCCTCCGTGCGATCAACTTCGCGGATTTCACGCGCAGGCCGACCATCGTGGGTGGACATATGTTCAACCTCTACGAGCGTTCAGTCTTGCATAGCTTTGGCGAAGAAATTGATGAGTACAGATTCTTCTGGGGTGCCGTTGACACCACCAAGGAGGCTCACGACTTTTCTGCTAGCAACCTGCGCACTACACCGTGGATGCATCGCAGGATCGATGTGGACTTCAATGGATGGTGGATGTGCCTCATCCCCACGAGCATTGTGCGAGAGATTGGTCTCGCGCTTCCTGTTTTCATTAAGTGGGACGACGCCGAATACGGCATCCGTGCCAAGCGCCACGGATACTCGACCGTTACCTTGCCAGGCGCGGCTGTTTGGCACATGCCGTGGACGGAAAAAGACGACACCATTGATTGGCAGGCCTACTTCCACCAGCGAAACCGCTGGCTGGCTGCATTCATGTACTCGCCTTACAAAAAGGGTGGCATCCTGCCGCGCAAGAGTCTGATGGTGGACGTCAAGCACCTCTTGTCCATGCAGTATTCAGCGGTGGAGCTTCGACTTGATGCCCTTGATGACCTCCTTAAAGGACCGTCCCATCTGCACGAGACGATCAGGACGAAGCTTCCGGAGATCCGGGCCCGTCGAGCGGACTTCGACGATGCCCGCATCACCAAGGACGTGGCAGCTTTTCCTCAGGTCAAGAGGGTCAAGCCGCCTAAACGTGGGAAAAAGCCTGCGGCTCCCAAGTCGATTCTCGGTGGGTTGGCTACGGCGGCATCGGCCGGCGTTCGTGCGATTCAAGCCGTGCGCCCAGGAGCTTTGGAGAACCCGGAAGCCGTCGTCCCGGCGATGGATGCCCGCTGGTGGAGACTGTCGCAGCTCGACTCGGCAATAGTTTCTTCGGCAGATGGATCCGGCGCTTCATGGTATAAGCGGCAGCCACAGGAATTCAGAACGATGATGGCACGCAGCCTTAGGCTCCATCAACAACTGCTAAGGGACTGGGACAAGCTGGCCCGGGAGTATTCCGAGGCGCTACCCGAATTCACTTCGCCCGGTGCCTGGAAAGAGACCTTTGAGGCCATGACCGACAAGTCGTCTGGCAAGACTCCGGACAAGAAGTGACCTCAGACACTACCGGAGGGAAGGCTGATTCCCTCATTCACCCTGGGGTAGGAGGCGGACTCGCTGAAGTCTTTAGGCAACGCTTCCTTCTTAAGTTGTTGGTCCGCAAGGAGCTGCAGATCCGCTACCGCGGATCCGTGCTGGGCCTGTTGTGGTCCTATGTAAAACCCGGCGTTCAGTTCGTTGTCTTTTACATTGCTTTGGGCGTTTTTCTGGGTCTGGAAAAGAGTCCTCGAAACCCAGAAGGCCTTGCGAATTATGCTGTTTACCTGTTCTCAGGCATTGTGCTGATCAATTTCTTCACGGAATCCCTGAGCAACGCAGCTAGATCTATCGTGGGCAACGGCGGCCTAATTAAGAAGATCTACCTGCCACGCGAACTATTTCCGGTAGCCTCAGTTTGGGTCTCCGGTGTACATTTTGTTCCTCAACTGGTTGTACTTGTTGCGGCCTGCTTCGTGGCTGGCTGGCATCCAACGCCGCTCCAGCTCGCGGCAGCCGTAGCAGGATTCGTGATCGTCGCCATGTTGGCCACAGGCTTGGGACTGCTCTTCGGTTCCGCGAATGTGTACTTCAGGGACTTCGAGAACATCGTCGATATGCTCCTTATGGTGGCCACTTGGGCTTCGCCGGTAATGTACGCGTGGACAATGGTGCGGGACAAAGTCGGTGCGGGATGGTATTTCGTCTATCAACTCAACCCCATCACAATCGGTGTTGAAGCTTTTCATTATGCGTTCTGGTACCCCACGACCGATGGCAGCTCGGCGATCCCGCCTAACCTTGTTTCGCTGTGGATCCCGGTGGGTCTGGTTGCTTCCTTCTTGGTGCTCCTTCTGGGCCAGTGGATATTCCGTAGGCTTGAGGGCCGTTTCGCGCAGGAGCTTTGAGATGCCTATTGCAATCCAAGTACAAAAAGTCAACAAGCAGTTTGTTTTGCGCCATACCAGGTCCCTAAAGGAGGCCGTCGTGTGGCTCATCAAGGGACGGAAGGGTGACCTTTCCAAGAAGTTCCATGCGCTTCACGACGTCGACCTCGAGGTGCAAAAGGGCGAGACTGTGGCGCTCCTGGGCCTGAACGGCTCAGGAAAATCCACATTGCTCAAACACATATCGGGAGTAATGCTTCCGGACACTGGGACAGTCCGCACTCGGGGGAAGGTCGCTGGCCTCATCGAGGTAGGCGCCGGGTTCCACCATGATCTGTCTGGTCGGGACAACGTCTACCTGAACGGCGCTATCTTGGGCATGACCGAGACCCAGATCAACGAGCAATTTGACTCAATCGTCGAGTTCGCCGAAATTGGCGAATTCATCGACACGGAAGTTAGGTTCTACTCGTCCGGGATGTACCTACGGCTGGCGTTCTCGGTTGCGGTCCACACAGATCCCGAGGTTTTTTTAGTAGATGAGATCCTGGCCGTCGGCGACGAGCCCTTCCAGCGCAAGTGCCTCGACAAGATCAAGGAGCTGTCCTCAGCGGGCAAAACACTGGTTGTCGTCAGCCATGACCTCGATCTTGTGGCCCGAATCTGTGACAGAGGGGTTGTTCTGCAACGTGGAAATGTCGTTTTCGACGGGCCTATCGTTGATGCGGTTGCGGTACTGAGGTCCGCAAACCAGCACTGATTACTTAGCGCTCCGCGTCTTAGCAGTGCAAAATCTGCCAGAGACGCAGCTTGAGTTTGTACTGTTCATGGAAGGCCGGACGAAGACGGCCAATACCTTTTTCGCTCTCGTGAGGATTCTTTGTGTCTTGGTGGTCCGTAGTTCCGAACATTGGCCTTGCGGTAGCGGTCCTCATGCTGCCGGGAGCGGCAGTGGCTTGGGCGAGCAGAGTTCGCGGCTTCGCTTTGGTTGCTATAACCCCACCCATTACGGTTTCGCTGATAGCAGTGGCCGCTGTGTGTGCACCCTTGGTCGGGTTACCCTGGTCGTGGATCGTCGTCGTACTGCTAGCCCTCGCCGTTAGTGTCGTGGCATTCGTGCTTAGCCGTTTGCTGGTCAAGCGACACACGGCACTTAGTGCTCCTATTGATTGGACAGCGGGGGCAGGCTACCTAGCGGCGGCGGCCATTGGAGCCTTCCTTGTTGGGCGCAGAATTGTTGCGGCAGTCGGAACACCTGATTCGTTTTCACAGACCTTCGACAACGTCTTCCACCTCAACGCGGTCCGATACATTCAGGACAGCGGTTCGGGCTCCTCGCTGAGTCTCAGCACGTTTACCGGGGGAACTTTTTACCCTGCGGCCTGGCACGATGTGGTCGCTTTGATCGCCACGATGGCCGGAGCCGAGATACCGGTCGCCGTGAACGTCGTCAACCTCGTTGTTGGCGCACTCGTATGGCCGCTTGGTTGCATCTATCTAGTTCATACGATTGTCGGGAAACGGGTGGCAGCCAGCATTACAGCCGCCATTATGGCAGCCGCTTTTGGAGCCTTTCCATTACTGCTCATCGATTTCGGCGTCCTTTACCCCAATTTCCTCGGAAATGCGCTGCTCCCTGTAGCACTGGCTATGGGCCTCAAAGTACTGGGGTTGGCCCACGACATGTCGCTATCGCGCATCCTTGACGGGATGATCTTGGCGACCATCCTGGCTGGCGTAGCTCTGGCCCACCCCAGTAGTGCCATGGCTTTTCTCGCTTTCATGGTTGCCCCTGCAGCGTATGTTTGGGCAAAGGCATTCGTCAGCATGGGGCGGCGTAGGCCCGTACCAGGGCTAACACTTGCAGGAATGCTGGCGGCGCTGGCCGCTGCGGTCCTGACGCTCGTCGTGGCCTGGAAACAAGTGCGGCCTCCAGAGGAGGCTTCCACTTGGTCGCCAATCGAAACGACGGGCCGAGCAATCGGGGAAGTATTCACAAGCTCAGCCATTGGGCGCCCGGTCGCGTGGGCAGTGATGGCCCTGGCCCTCACCGGCATCGTTGCCCTGATAGTTCAGCGGTCCCGCCTGTGGCTGGTGGGGATGTACGCCGTGGCTGCAGCGTTATTCATAGTCGCGGCGTCCGTTCCCTTCGGTGGGTTACGGACATTCATCACCGGGGTTTGGTACAACGACCCGCCACGGCTTGCTTCCCTATTGCCATTGGCCACTATCCCGCTGGCGACTGTTGGCGCTGTCGTACTTTGGGACAAGTGGATATGTCCCGCCCTGGGCAGGGTCAGCGCCAGGATCGGAGCTGGTGAACCAGAGCATGGTGTGTCCGTTCCGTTGGCTTGCCGGCTTGTTGGCGGGATGGTGGTTGTCGGCCTTCTTACTTTCTCAACACAACAGGCTAACGTCCGGGAAGCCGTCGCAGCGGCAGTACCGGGTTATCAGATTTCGAATTCCTCACCCTTGATCACGACGGATGAACTGGCCCTTATACATCGGCTTCCGCAGGAGGTCCCGGAAGGCGCTATCATCGCGGGAAATCCATGGAATGGCAGCGCCCTTGCCTACGCATTTGCAGGCCGGAACGTGCTTCAGGCCCATATGAACGGCGTGCCGCCCGACGGGGCAAGCCACGTGTTCGACAGCCTTAATGACGCCGAGATGGATCCCTCCCTTTGCCCAATCGTTGAGCGCCTGAACGTAGAGTACGTACTGGACTTTGGACATTCTGAGGTACATGGCGGGGACCACGGGTATCGCGGGTTGGATGATCTCGTTGCGGAGGGGGTCGCGACCCTCGTTGATTCCCAAGGCCAAGCTGCTCTTTACAAGGTAGTGGCATGCGGATAGCCATATTCAACGATTCCGTTCGAGCTGAGTGGAGCGAGTTTGTCAACTAACACAGTTCCCGGTCTTGAAGTACGGTCACAAGGAACACGGCCAGTCCCGTTCAAAGCGGAGCGGCGCCCCAGCCAGTTTCGGCATGACATTCAGGCCCTGCGCGCACTGGCGGTCATTCTGGTCGTTGTAGGCCATCTTTGGCCAAAATCCCTCACCGGAGGCTACGTTGGCGTTGACGTCTTTTTTGTAATCTCGGGTTTTCTCATCACGAGTCATTTGTCCAAGGAAGTCCTTTCGTCCGCGCGTCTTGATTTCTCGTCTTTCTATTCCCGTCGTGTTAGGCGCCTACTGCCGGCGGCATTCCTGGTATCCATTATTTCTCTTGTGGCCGCCTACTTTATCCTTCCGTTTTCCCGCTGGGGGGATACGGCCCAGGAGGTCATCGCGAGCATTTTCTATGCGGAGAATTGGCTTTTAGCTTCCAAATCAGTTGACTATTCAGCGTCGACGGCGTCCGCGACGGTGGCCCAACATTATTGGTCGCTATCGGTTGAAGAACAGTTTTATTTGGTCTGGCCGCTCTTCCTTGTAGCGCTAGCCGCCCTGGCCCCCTCCGTCAGGGTCAGTAGACGAACGCTCGTGCTTGTGGGCATCTGTGCCGCATCGGCAGCCTCGTTCGCCGTGTCTGCCCATCTGGCTGAAGCTGGCGCTCCCGAGGCATACTTCTTCACTCACGGCAGGCTTTGGGAATTCGGTGTGGGCGGTGCACTCGCATTGATGTCGCCGTTCATGAATATGTCCCGGCGGATTGCAAACGTCATTGCCATGGCAGGCTTCTTCGCCCTTCTGTGGTGCTCTGTAGCGTACAGTTCGGCCACGCCCTTCCCGGGCAGCGCTGCACTTATTCCGGTCCTCGGAACAGCTTTGGTGATTGCGAGCGGCACCCCGGGTCATAACCTGTGGCATAGACGGTTGACGTCAGCCTATCCGGTCCAGTTCATCGGAAACGTATCCTACTCGCTGTATCTCTGGCACTGGCCCCTGATCGTGTTCGGACCCTTTCTATTCAACGCCGAACTCAGAACGCCCTCCAAGTTGGTTCTCCTCGCGGTTTCTGTTGTTCTGGCATGGTTGACGAAAGTTTCCGTCGAGGACTGGGGTATCAGCTGGAAACCCAAGTCGAGGCCTGTTGCTCGAACGTTTCTTTTCACCGGTACAGGGATGGTTCTCATCGTGGCCCTGGCCGCTGGCCTTTTGGCGGCACATCAAACGCGGGTTTCTGAGGCTGAACAGCTGATAGCCAGTCAAGGCGACTCAGCTTGCTACGGGCCAGGCGCCATGGACCTCCCAATCGAGTGCACAGAACGATTTGGTCCAGCCCACGTCCCAACTATGAGCGAGGCCAACGCCTACTACGAAACGCCTGGCGAGTGTTCAGATAACCTGAATGAACTAATGGCGGGCGATAAGAGGACAACTCGGCACTGCGACTTCACGGAGGGCAGCGCCGATGCGGAGACCGTCTGGCTGGTGGGGGACTCCCACGCTCAACAGTGGCAGGCGCCTGTTTTTGAGCTCGCAAGACGACATAACTGGATGCTGAAGGTTAGCTTTTTGGGGGCGTGCCCACCGGCCGAGGTTTCTTACGTAGGCTACTACAACGCAAGGGCGGAGCCGTCCGCGGTGGAGGGATGCGAAAGTTGGGGGCGTGCTGTTTCCGGGGCCGTCATTGCAGACAAGCCTGCATATGTTTTTACCTCTTCGTTTTCCCGCAAAGAGTCCGTTGACGACAACACAGGAAGATCCCAGATTGATCAGTACATTGATGGATTCGGAGCTTACTGGAAGCCGTGGATGGCAAATGGCAGTAACGTCGTGGTGTTGGCGGACCCGCCCTACAATGTGGATGTCCGAACTCCAGACTGTGCTCAGCTGAATGCGGCTGAGCCCCTGAAATGTGCTGTCAACCGTAGCGATGCCGCCCCGGTAGACCCAATGGTGCGCGCTGCGGAAAGACTGCAAGATCCCCTGCTTAAGCTGGTCGACCTAACTGACTATTTCTGCGACAGTCAACGGTGCTTTAGCGTGGTCGGCGGGGTGGTTGTCTACTTCGACGCCAATCATCTCAACGGCGAGTTCAGCAGACTTCTTGCGCCGATGATAGAAGAGCGAATCGCCGGGAGGTGAAAGGTAGTACGTGCTCGCATCGCCTCGGAGCCTGGGGTATCAGCCTCCGCCCGGTTTACGATTGACTAAGCATGTCCAGCAAGTAACTGCCGTAGCCGCTCTTTACCAAGGGCTCAGCTCGTTCGCGGAGTTCTTCATCGCTAAGGAAGCCGAGCCGCCACGCGATTTCTTCGGGTGCGCCGATTTTCAGGCCCTGGCGGTTCTCCACGGTACGAATGAAGTTGGACGCGTCGTTGAGCGAGTCGAACGTGCCCGTGTCTAGCCATGCCGTGCCGCGGGGAAGGATTTCAACTTTCAGCTTGCCGCGTTCCAGATACGTGCGGTTGACGTCCGTGATCTCGAGTTCGCCTCGGGGAGAGGGCTTGAGGTCCTTGGCTATGGCAATGACTTCGTTGTCATAGAAATATAGTCCGGGAACGGCGTAGTGACTGCGCGGCTTTTCCGGCTTCTCTTCCAAGGAGATCGCTTGTCCGCTGCTGTCGAACTCCACCACACCGTAGGCTGTCGGGTCCGAGACCCAGTAACCGAACACGGCACCGCCCTCGATGTCCTTGAAACGGCGGAGCTGGGTGCCCATGCCCTGGCCGTAGAAGATGTTGTCGCCGAGTACCAGGGCCACCGGCTCATTGCCGATGTGCTCTTCTCCCAGAACGAATGCCTGAGCGAGTCCGTCCGGACTTGGCTGCTGCTTGTAAGTGATATTGACGCCAAATTGCCAACCATCGCCGAGCAGGCGCTGGAATTGTTCGGCGTCGTGGGGCGTGGTGATGATCAGGATGTCCCGGATGCCGGCCAGGATTAGGGTGGAGAGCGGGTAGTAGATCATGGGCTTGTCGTAGACAGGCACCAGTTGCTTGCTTGAGCCAAGAGTGATCGGGTGCAGCCGCGAGCCTGTGCCGCCGGCCAAGATGATTCCACGCATGCGCTCTATCATTGCGCGCATTGTCACGGCCAGCAAACCAGTAAGACCTGCTGCGGAGGGCCCGTCGCGGAAAGTCCCTGCTGCAGGCGCGAGCTAAACTGGCTGAATGCAGAAACTCCTTGTCACCGGCGGTGCCGGCTTCATCGGTTCCAACTTTGTCCACTACGTCCTTGAGAACACTGAGGATCACGTCTTGGTTCTGGATAAGCTGACGTATGCAGGCAACCTGGAATCCCTGAGCGGGCTCCCCGAGGAGCGCTTCCGGTTCGTGCAGGGTGATATCTGCGATGCCGGACTGGTTGATGGTCTGGTGGCCGACGTCGACGTGGTGGTTCACTACGCGGCCGAGTCACACAATGACAACTCCCTGCATGACCCGCGCCCGTTCCTGGACACGAACATCATCGGGACCTACACGCTCATCGAAGCCGCGCGGAAGCACAACAGGCGCTTCCACCACATCTCCACCGACGAGGTCTATGGGGACCTGGAACTCGATGACCCGGAGCGGTTTACCGAGGACACCCCGTACAACCCGTCCAGCCCGTACTCCTCCACCAAGGCGGGCTCGGACCTGCTGGTCCGGGCCTGGGTGCGCTCCTTCGGGCTGCAGGCCACCATCAGCAACTGCTCGAACAACTACGGCCCGTACCAGCACGTGGAGAAATTCATCCCGCGCCAGATCACCAACGTGATCGACGGGATCCGCCCCAAGCTCTACGGCAAGGGCGAGAACGTCCGGGACTGGATCCACGCCAACGACCACTCCTCGGCCGTGCTGGCGATCATAGACAAAGGCATCATCGGCGAGACCTACCTCATCGGTGCCGACGGCGAAAAGAACAACAAGGACGTCGTCGAGCTGATCCTTGAGCACATGGGCCAGCCCCGCGACGCGTACGACCACGTCGTGGACCGGCCCGGCCACGACCTGCGCTACGCCATCGACTCCACCAAGCTCCGCGACGAGCTCGGCTGGGAACCGAAGTTCTCCAACTTCGACGCCGGCATCGAGGACACCATCGCCTGGTACCGCGACAACGAAAACTGGTGGCGGCCGCAAAAAGCCCAGACCGAAGCCAAATACAAGGAACAGGGCCAGTAGAGCAATGTCGATCGAGTTCTCCAAGAAGCTGACCGCGCACGAAACCCCGATCCCCGGCGTCGTCCTCTATGACCTGCCGGTCCATGGTGACAACCGTGGCTGGTTCAAGGAAAACTGGCAGCGGGAAAAGATGGTGGCCCTGGGACTGCCGGACTTCCGCCCCGTGCAGAACAACATCTCCTTTAACGAAAAGGCCGGCACCACCCGCGGCATCCACGCCGAGCCGTGGGACAAGTTCATTTCCGTCGCCACGGGCAGGATCTTCGGTGCCTGGGTGGACCTGCGCGAAGGACCTTCGTTCGGTGCAGTCTTCACTGCCGAACTCGATCCCAGCCAGGCGATCTTCATTCCCCGCGGCGTGGGCAACGCCTTCCAGACCCTGGAAGACAACACCGCATACGCGTATCTGGTCAACGATCACTGGTCCGCCGATGCGCAGGGCCAGTACACGTTTCTGAACCTCGCCGACGAAACCGCAGCCATCCAGTGGCCGGTCCCGCTGGCGGACGCTGAGCTGTCCGATAAGGACCAGGCCCACCCCCACCTCGCTGACGTCGTGCCGATGCCGGCGAAGATGATCCTCGTTGTCGGTGCCGACGGACAGCTGGGCAAGGCGCTGCGGGAACTGTACGACGGGGACGCGACCGTCGAGTTCGCCGGCCGGGCCGGGTTCGATCTGTCCAGCGAAGCCTCCTTCGCGGAGCGGAACTGGGAAAACTACTCGACGATCATTAACGCCGCCGCGTACACCGCAGTCGACACCGCGGAAACCGCAGAAGGCCGCACCGCTGCCTGGGCCGTCAACGTCGCCGCAGTGTCCCGGCTGGCCCGGACCGCCGTCGAGCATGACCTCACCCTGGTGCACGTTTCCTCCGACTACGTTTTCGATGGCGTCCGTGAGAGCCACGATGAGGCTGAACCGCTCACGCCGCTTGGCGTATACGGGCAGACGAAGGCGGCCGGTGATGCCGTTGTCAGCGTTGTTCCCCGTCATTACATCGTGCGGACCAGCTGGGTCATCGGCGAAGGCAACAACTTCGTCCGCACCATGGCGTCCCTCGCCGGCCGCGGCATCGGCCCGTCCGTGGTCAATGACCAGATCGGCCGACTCAGCTTCACCGCGGACATCGCCGCCGGCATCCGGCACCTGCTCGAATCCGGCGGCGCGTACGGCACGTACAACCTGAGCAACGACGGTGAACCGCAGTCCTGGGCGGACATTGCCGCGGACGTGTACGAGCTGTCAGGGCGGCCGCGGACAGCCGTTACCGGCGTCAGCACCGAAGAATACTTCAAAGGCAAGGCCGCCGCACCCCGGCCGCTGAACAGCGTGCTGGACCTGGCAAAAATCCAGTCCACAGGCTTTCATCCGGCCAGCGTCGCCAGCAGGCTAAAAGAGTACCTGAGCTAGCCGGAGGGCGCCGGCCCGGCCTGGACCGGGTATAAATTGCCGGATTTGGGGCCTTGGCAGCGGCATCGTGTTCCGGTGCCGCTGCCAAGCCGGCGGCGTGCCATATGCAACAATTGATCTGTGAGTCGCACCTGGATCGTAATCCCCATGTACAACGAGGCTACTGTCGTAGGTTCGGTCATCGAGGGGCTGCGGAAGCAGTTCCCCCACGTCGTTTGCGTTGATGACGGCAGCACGGACGGATCTCAGGAGAAGGCACGGGCGGCCGGCGCCGTCGTTGTACAGCACCCCATCAACCTGGGCCAGGGTGCTGCCTTGCAGACCGGCATCGAGTTCGCCCTGCAGGATCCGGAACTGGAGTGCATCGTAACGTTCGACGCCGACGGCCAGCACCGGGTTGACGACGCCATGGCCATGGCGGAGCGGGTGAAATCGGGGGAGGCCGAAATCATCCTCGGCTCGCGCTTCCTGGACGACCGCACAAAGCTCTCGTCAGCGAAACGGCTCGTTCTCAAGACGGCAGCCATTCAGTCCAGGCTTGCCACAGGTATGAACCTGACCGACGCGCACAACGGGCTGCGCGCCTTTAACCCCCGGGTCGCCTCCAACATCCACCTGACCCAGAACCGGATGGCCCATGCATCCGAGCTGGTGAACCAGCTGGCCAGGCTCAAGCCGAAATATGCGGAGCACCCCGTGGAGATCATCTACACGGACTATTCCAAGTCCAAGGGACAGTCGCTGCTGAACTCGGTCAACATCGTGGCCGAACTGTTCTTCAAATAGCCCCCAGTTCTTCAACAAGCCAAGGTGTCGGATTGCTAATCATTGTCCAAATTGTCCTCGTTTCTGCCGTCATGGTTGTCTCGCTCGCCCTGATGCGCGGCGGTTCCAACGCCCGGCACCTGGCCGTACGCCGCATCCTGCTTATGATCTTCGCAGTCGTCGCGGCGCTGTCGGTGTTCTTTCCTGAGGCCCTCACCCGGGTTGCGGGCTTCCTTGGCATCGGACGAGGAACCGACCTGGTGCTCTACGGCACGGTAGTTTCCCTCTTCGTTTTCATGGCCACCACCTACCAGCGCTTCCGGCACGCTGAAAACGCCCTCACGAAGCTCTCGCGCCGCATCGCGATCGATGAAGCCGAGAAACCCGGGCAGCTGAGCTAGTGGAGGAGATCTCCGCCACATCCCAAAGCACGCGAAAGCCGTTGGCCGCTTCGGCTGCCCCGAGCCGGGTTGAGCCGCAGGGTTCCGGACCGCGCTGGGGCAAGGCGTTGGATTCGCGCAACAACAGCATGAACATGATCAGGCTGGGCCTGGCAGCCATGGTGCTCTTTGCCCACAGCTTCTATCTGGCCGGTGCGGGGGAGGGGCCCCATCTTCGCGGTGAGAACCTGGGCGGCTGGGCTGTTGCGGGCTTCTTCGCCCTCAGCGGATACCTGATCACCGGGAGCCGCTTCACCAACGGCCTCGGCGAGTACCTCGTACACCGTGTCGCGAGGATTTATCCCGCATTCCTGGCGTGCCTCGCGGTCACGGTCCTCGTGTTTGCTCCGCTGGGATTCCTGCGCCAGAACGGCACTCTGACGGGCTACTGGTCCACGGAAACGACGCCGCTCCGGTTCGTCTTTTCTAACCTGTTCCTGGAGATGAAGAACTACGATGTCGCATTGACTCCCGCGACGGTGCCCTTTGCCGGCTCGTGGAACGGGTCACTGTGGAGCCTCTACTACGAATTCCTCTGCTATCTGATCATTGCGGCCATTGGCGGCCTGGCGTGGGTCCGGCGCTCACCGCTGCCGCTCGCGCTGGCGTTCGGCGCAAGCGTCGCAGTTTACGCGAACCTGCCGGCCGTCATGCCCCTGCTGCAGGACACTGACTTCTCCCTGCTGGCGAAATTGGTGCCGTTCTTCCTTGGCGGAGCCCTTGTCCAGTCGATCTCCAAATGGGTTGGCCTCCACTGGGCCACTGGCATCGGGTCAATCGCGGCGGCGGCGCTCTGCATTTTCGCTATTCCCGTATGGGGAGGCCAGCTTGCCGGCCCGTTTATCGCTTACGGCCTGTTGTGGGTCTCGTCAGTGCTTCCCTCACCGAAGCTGATCCATATCCACGATGTCTCCTACGGGTTTTACATCTATGCCTGGCCCGTTCAGCAGCTGCTGGCGCTCTATGGTGTGCATAACCGCGGCATGGCAATCTACATCCTGGCCTCCGGTGCCGGCACTCTGGTCCTGGCCACGCTCAGCTGGCTGCTGGTGGAGCGGCCTGTCATGCGTGCGGTCCGGCGGCGCAAAGCATCGGTGCCGTCTGCAGTTCCGGCGGTGGTGCCTCCCGAAGCCGCGAACGACGGCGTATCTGTGTCCGCTGACTCCCCGTCGGAAGCCGGAATCACAACGGCAGGAAGACACTAGCACGACGGCGCGGTGACCGCGGGTGCGTGTATGGTTCGCGCCCACGTTAACCGACGTAAAAAATGATGGCCTCCGGTATCAGTTGAGTGTAATCGCCCAATCGATACCGGAGGCCCTTTTGTGTGCCCAAGCAGTCGCTAGCGGGCAGTAATCCTAGAGGTTTGCCTCTGCCGGCAAGCGCCCGTCGATCCATTCAGCAAGACGTGCAATGCCGGCCTCCAGGTCGTAGCGGGGTTCCCACGGCAGCGCGGCCTTGGCCGGCTCCACATCAGCCCACGCATGCCGGACGTCGCCCTGGCGGAACTGGCCCGTGACGTGCGGCTCCGGTGCGCCGTAGTGGCGGCTGATGATCTCAGCGGCCGTGCGGATGGTCTGGAATTCACCCGAGCCGATGTCGAGGGCACCATCATGTGCCTCGTCAGCGACAGCGGCTGCAACCACAGCTGCGGCGACGTCGTCGATCAGCACGAAGTCGCGGCGCACCTCGCCGTCCTCGTAAAGCGGGATGGACTTGCCGGCTTTTGCCATCCGGCAGAAGAGGGACATGATCCCGGTGTACGGGTTGATAAGGGACTGGCCTGGACCGTAAACGTTCTGGAGGCGCAGCACGGCGGCTTCGACCCCGTAGGACTTGGCCCACGACTCCAGGATGTTCTCCTGGGCGAGCTTCGTGGAGCCGTACACGCTGACCGGAGCCGGGGCAACGACCGAAGCAGACATCGCCACGGGCTGGGCCGCGGGGAAATCCCACTGTGAGCGTGACAGGATTTCGTTTGATCGCTGGCCGGGATAGAACAGGGCGCCGTCTGCGTCCGACTTCCAGGCACCTTCTCCATATACAGCGCGGCTGCTCGTCAGGACGATGCGGCGCGGCAGCTTGCCGCTGCGGTTCAGGCCATCCAGCATCTGCGTGGTGCCCACCACGTTGGCGATGGCATGTCGTGTGGATTCCTCCAGCGACTGTCCGGTTCCGGTCTCGGCGGCAAGGTGAATCACGACGTCGGGCGTGACACCAGCGAGCACCTCGTCCCAGGTCTGAGCGTCAGTGATGTCACGAACTATCAGCTCGACGGCGGGATCGAGTTCCTCCGGCCGCGACTGGCTGGCGTGGATCTGCGGGTGCAGGCTGTCCACAGCTACCACTCGGTCGAACCCCGCCACCAGGGCCGGGGAAATGGCGCATCCGATAAACCCGGCGCCTCCCGTCACGAGGACAGTACCCCGTTTGGCAGTGGACGTTGTTGATGACGTTGAGGGGGTCACTAGTGAAACCTTTCTGGGGCGGACGTCTGCAAGGTCCAGTTTCTCATAGGACTGGCGCGGCTCAGTGACCGAACGCGTGCCCGAATGCTGCTTTGACCGCTTTCGGATTTCGGGAGAGCAGGGCTCCCGGCATGAGGGTGATGGCGTGCAGGCGCGATGTCCAGCGCACACGGGCTGCCATCGCGGCCTTCTTCCAGCCCTTCGCCCGGCAAAGGTCCTCGGCAATGCGGGCGTACTCCCGGTCCCCGGCGAAACGCGTTCCGTCGGTCAGCGTCGCAGCCGAGGCACTTGCGGAGTGGCGGCGGTAGGAGAACGCCAGCGTGGGGACGTGAACCAGCGATCTGCCCTGCAGGACGATGTCCATGACCAGCGCCAGATCCTGGACGATGGGGAGGCCGTCGCGGAAGTTGACCTTGCGGATTGCATCCGTCCGGAAGGCGAGGGAAGGCCAGTACAGCCAGTTGCCGCCCAAGAGACTGACGGCGAGGGATTCCCCGGCCAGAACGGTTGTGGCGTTGGTTTTGGGTCCGACGAACTTCCGCTTAACGGAATCGGCAAGGGACCTGACAATCCGCCCGGTTTCATCGATGACCTGGACACCGGGCTGGATCACGGAAGCGTCCGGAAAATCGCGGTGGGCCTGCAGGACGACGTCCACGTAGTTCGGCAGGAGCACATCGTCGCAGCCGAGGATCACCATGAGGTCCTGCGTGGCCTCGGAAACACATGTGCGGTAGTTCTCCGTGATGCCCTTGTTGGATTCGTTCCGCTGGTAGGAGACCCGTTCATCATCGATCGTCGCGAAGTACTCCTTCACGGAGGGATCGGGGTAGCAATCGTCGATGACCGTGAGTATCCAGTGCCCGTTGGTTTGTGCAAAGACGCTCGCGACTGTTTCCTTGAGCAGCGACGGATCGCCCCAGTACGGTACAAAAATATCGAGCGGCATTTTCCAACTTCCACGGGTTGTCCTAGCTCAACTGAGCTCGTTCACGGGTGCCGGGGCGGCGGCTTCAATTGAGTGCCCGTCCGTATCCGATACTAATATGTTGCCATGACCTCCCAAGTTATCCGGACATTGACCCCCGCAGCCCCGGTTCTTAACGGATGACGCACACTGAAGGCAGGGCACCGGAGAAGTCGACTATTGCTGCACGCCAGGCGGCTTCCGTGGGATTGGCGTCGATTGCTTCTGCTGCAGCCGGGTACCTGGTCATCTGGTTTGTGCCGCGCGTACTGAACAAG
The DNA here is from genome assembly GCF_050156205.1 of Pseudarthrobacter sp. Y6. Classification (NCBI taxonomy): domain Bacteria; kingdom Bacillati; phylum Actinomycetota; class Actinomycetes; order Micrococcales; family Micrococcaceae; genus Pseudarthrobacter; species Pseudarthrobacter sp. Y6. The sequence continues at coordinate 1,676,461 of NZ_CP189574.1, forward strand.
GCAGATAACGCCGAGTTCCTGGCTTTTTGGTCAGCGCTCTTCCTGCTGTTCGGTATTCTCGGCGGCCTTCAAACGGAGATCATTAGGTACGTGACCGCGTTGGGCACGGACCCTGCCGGCAAGCCCCGCGGCGGCACGGAGCAGCCCCGAACAGTGCCCCTCTTCGCAGTGGTCTTCGGCATTGCCGCCGGGGTCGCCCTCGTATTGGTTCTGACGTCCCTGCTATGGGGCCGCGCAGTGTTGGGCCCCCACTGGGTGGTGCTGGTTTTCGTCCTCGCCGGTGCCTGCGTGGCCTTTTCCGTCCACGCCGCCTTGGCGGGCGTCCTCAGCGGCCGGCACCTCTGGGGCAATTTCTCGGCCCTCGTCGCTTCCGAGTCCTCGTTCCGGCTGGTCCTTGTCCTCATCGTCGGTTTGCTGGCGGGTTCCACTGCCGGGCTGGCAGCCGCGGCAGCCGCCGGTGCCCTCGCCTGGGGGCTGGTAGCCGTCTTCAGCCCCGGGCTGCGGTCCGCGTTCAGGATGCCGTTGGCCGTTCCCGTCAGCGACTTTGCACGGAAAGTGGGCCACGCCAGCATCTCGACGGCCGCCAGCGCGTCGCTCGTTGTCGGATTCCCGATCCTGTATCGGATCACGACACCGGCTGACGTATACCTCGCGTCGGCTCCGCTGCTGCTTGCCATACTCCTGACCAGGGCACCGCTGATGGTTCCACTGGGAACCTTCCAGAGCGTCGCCATCGCCCATTTCGTCCGGCACCGCGACCGCGGCCTTGCGGCACTCCGGCCGATCGCCCTCGCAATTACCGGCGTCGCGGTTGTGGGCGCCGTGGCGGCGTACTTCCTGGGACCCTGGCTAATGGTCCTGCTGTTTGGCCCGGACTACCACGTAGCACCGTGGGTCCTCGCTGGGCTGACCGCTGCCGCCGCAGTGCTGGCGCTGCTCACGCTCACCGGCGGTATGTGTGTAGCCCTCAACCGGCACCGGGTATCTTCTGTCGGCTGGGTGAGCGCAGGCGTCCTTACGCTGGTGGTCCTCCTGCTGCCCCTGGACGCGGACGTCAGGGCCGTCGTGTCCCTGCTGGTGGGTCCACTGTTTGGTGTGTCGATCCACACGGTGGCACTCTCACGCCGCACTGCTGTTCCTACGGCGTAGGATCCCACGGGGCCCTACAACTGGGTTGCAGTGGGGACGGGAAGACTCAGTACCGGGTAGTGGTGTAGCCCGCCGTCGCACTCCACCTGATTGAGCCGCCCTTGAAGTACTGCATGCACTCGTTGGTGATGCACGTTTCTGTGCTTGTGGGAAATCCGAAGAAACCCTGTTGGGCCCCGTTAGACCGCCATATTCCGCCAATACCGCTGTTGTAGACGGCACCCATGCCAACTCCTGAAGCCCATAGGATTTCCCCACCGACAAACCCTTGGGTGCAGGAAGTGGCCGCGCAAGTTTCTGACGAAGTAGGAAAGCCCAGTCTGCCGGATTCTGCGCCCATCGAGGACCACAGCAAGCCAATACTGCCCTTATAGACGGCTACTGCCCCCGTGGCGTAAGACCAGAGGATGTCGCCACCGCGGAAATTCTGCCGGCAGGAATCGACGCCACAGGTCTCGTTGCTCGTAGGGTACCCCAGACGTCCGCCAGCACCTCCGAGCGCCTTCCAGAGATTTCCGATGCTTCCGTTGTAGACAGCCCACTGACCGGTTTCAAGAGTCCAATAGATTGTTCCGCCATTGAACGACTGCAGGCATGTTGAGCCTTGGCATGTCTCATCCGCCGTGGGATAACTGAGGCGGGCCTGCTGACCGCCCATGCCGTGCCACAAGGATCCGATCCCGGTGCGCCAGAGCACGCCAAATGCGGGTCCCGCTGCGACCGGATCCTTGAGGATTTTTCCGCCGGTGAATTCCTGGAAGCATTCCTTATCGTTGCAGAAGGCAGTGTCGCCGGTTGGGGCCCCGAACCGGCCACTGTCTGATTGCGAGGCTTTCCATTTCTTGGAGATTTCGCCGCTGGCAAGTATCTGGGCACCTGTATCAGGCGCCCAGAAAACCTCGCCGCTGGTGAAAGCCTGCAGGCAGGACACCGCCCCACAGGTTTCTGCAGAAAGTGCCGCACCCAGAAGCCCCGAGAGGCCGCCCTGTGACCTCCACTTCCATCCAATCAGGGTGTTCCAGACCGGTACCGGTCCTGCGGCGGAACTCCAGGTCAGGGATCCACCTTGAAAGTTTTGGATACAAGTAACTGAATTGCACGACTCATTGTCGACCGGGTAGGCAAGCTTTCCAGTTTCGGCACCCAGGCTGGTCCACTTCGAGGCAATCGCACTCTTAGTGAGTGCCCACGCTCCTGTGTCTGCAGTCCAGACAATTCGCCCGCCCTGGAACGGCTGACTGCACGCAATTGCCGAGCACGATTCGGCAACTGTTGGATACCCGAGGGAACTGGCTGTGCCTCCCATCGCAAGCCATCGCTGACCGATGCCGCCTTGGAATACCGAAACGGCAGGCGTGGACGTGCTCCAGTAGATTGAGCCACCCTGAAAGTTCTGCAAACAGGCGGACGCCGAACACGTCTCATCAGAAGTTGGGTAGCCGAGCCGGCCGTCTACACCACCTGACGACCGCCACGTCGCTCCGATCGAGCTAAAATAAACCGCCTGCGCACCTGTGTTGGCATGCCAGATAATTTGGCCACCGACATACTGCCGGTAACAGCCGCCGCCAAGCAGGCCACAGTAAAGCGGGAGGGTTTGCGCGCCAAGTCTGCTGGATACCCCGCCCATGGCTGCGTACTTATTGAGGACGGGATCATAGCCGGTGGCCAGCGCCTGGAGTTCTGCATAGCTCCCACTGAACACATTAGAATCCCCGACGAAGGGGCCCTGGCTGCTGTACTGCCAGATGGCGTACTTGGACCATCCGGCCGGCAATGTCCCGGGGCTGTCAGCCCGGTAGGACGCGATATGGAGCGGCTGGTTTCGGAACGCCGGACTGTTGCCCGTGCACTGTGTCCACCAGTCTGTGGTGGTGTAGATCGCTGGATAGCGGCCTGTCCGGGTGTACATCGTGTTGGAGAAGTCCGCAATCCAGAGGACCATCTGGCTCTGGGACAAGTTGTAGCAGGTGTTGCCCAGTTCCGGGTATGGGTTGTATTCGATATCCAGCAGGGGAGGCAGGGTGGTTCCGTCGCCGCTCCAGGCACCACCGTTAGACGCGAAGTAATTCGCCTGCGAGGCGCCGGAAGATACGTTCGGGATCGCGAAGTGGTAGGCGCCCCGAATCATGCCAACGCTGCGGGAGCCGTTGTACTGACTGGAAAAGTAGGGGTTTTGGTAGTTTAGGGCTTCTGTCGCCTTAACATAGGCGAACAGCCCGCCCATGTTGCGCTGTTGCTGCCAATTTACGTCGCCCTGGTGGCTGCTGACATCAAGCCCCTGGATGCCGGGCGGCATGTATGTGGCCTGTGTTGACGCCACGGCTGCTTCGGAGGTTGCCCTCATCCCGAGCTTTTGCTGCAGCCCCTGGCCCATGTGCGCGCCATCTACCCCCTGGGCGGCCTTGAGCTTGGACTGCGTTTCTGCGTCGACCGTCGATCCCGGCGGAACTGCCTCGGTGGGGATCGGCGCCGGGCTGGCCGCTGTTGCCTCGCCCGACGACGAAGCCGGAGCGGACGCCGTCGGGCCTTCAGTTGCGGTGTCCGTAGTCGGCGCCGCAGTGGAAACGGTCGCCGGTGTGGGTGTCGACGACGGTGACGGCGTAACCTGTTCGGCGGCGGAAGCCGGCACGGCCGGCACGAAGGAACTGCACACCAGGGCTGAGGTCAGAAGGGCCGCGGCCAGTACCCGAACGCCGAAGGAAGTTGCTGCGCCCGCACGTGCGCTTGTGACTTTGCTGAGACTCATGTTCTGCTCCGGCCAGCAACGCGCAGATCCCCACACATCGCAAAATTAGAAACCAATTGGTTTTGTCATTTCGGACGGTGGGGGACAGCTGTGCCGTTTCCAGATCATCTTTATGACCCGGCCAATGTAGCACCAATGTTACGGGTGTAACCAGAGTGCTAGCTGTTGCCAATGTGAAACTTGCGGGAACCTATTTGCCTGCGAGGAGCGACTGGTCGTGCCGAACCATGGCAGTAACCAGGGCGTCGAAATCGACGGAAGGACGCCAGCCCAGCCGGGACGAAATCTTGGAGATGTCGCCCCTCATCTCCGCAGCGTCGGTTGGACGAGCCAAAGATTCGTCAACGTCCACCACCGCGCGCCAGTCGTCTATGCCGACAGCTTTGAAGGCCGCCTCCACGAAGTCCTGGACGGAGTGCGAGACGCCGGTCGCGACGACAAAGTCGTCAGGCTCGGGTGCGTGGATAATCCTCACCATGGCGTCGACGAAGTCCGGAGCCCAGCCCCAGTCCCGGATAGCGTTCAGGTTTCCCAGCGAAAGCTTGTCCAGCTTGCCCGCCGCGATGGCCGCAGCTCCCGATGTGATCTTGCGCGTGACGAATTTTCCCGGCCGTCGCACCGACTCGTGGTTGTAGAGAATCGCAGAGCAAGCGAACATGCCACGGCTCCGGTAGACGCTGACGGTGTGGTGCGCCAGCGCCTTCGCGGCGCCGTAGGGGGAGATGGGCCTGATCGGGGTGGTCTCGCTCTGCGGCGCCGACTCCGCCTCGCCGAACAGCTCGGCACTCGAGGCCTGGAGAAAGCGGATCTCTTTGCCGGTGGCCTGCTGCAGCTGCCAGGTGGTTTCCAGCATTGAGACGACCGAGGCACCTGAGATCAGCGCCGTGTCGTAGGGGTGCTGCCACGATTGGTACACCGAACTGATGCCGCCGAGGTTGAAGACCAGGTCAGGTTTGACCGATTCCAGAATGGAGCCCACAGCATCCGGGCGTGAAAGATCTCCGACGTGGTATTCCACCCCGTCCACGGTTGTTTCCCCCTCGTGCGCTCCCGGCCGCAGTTCATCGCGGATGAGGCCATGGACTTCCCATCCGCGGGAGAGCAGTGATTCCGCAAGGTAGGACCCGTCCTGGCCCGTTACCCCGGTAAGGAAGGCGGTGCCGACGGGAACGGGTCCCGCCTCGCTGAGCGGGTTCACCGCATCAAGGCAGTCTGCTCGGCAATGTCGTTCTCAACCATCATCTTGACGAGTTCGTTGAAGGAGACCTTCGGCTTCCAGCCGAGCTTCTCCTGGGCCTTGGATGCGTCACCGATAAGCAGATCGACTTCGGCGGGGCGCATGAACTTGGGGTCCTGCCGGACGTACTGCCGCCAGTTGTCGAGGCCCGCGGCGTCAAAGGCAGCCTGGAGGAGTTCTTCGATGGAGTGCGTTGCGCCGGTGGAGATGACGTAGTCGTCAGCTTCGGGCTGCTGCAGCATCAGCCACATGGCCTCCACGTAGTCCCCGGCGAAGCCCCAGTCGCGCTTGGCGTCCAGGTTGCCAAGGACGATTTCGTCTTGGAGTCCCAGCTTGATCCGTGCAACAGCCATGGAAACCTTGCGGGTAACAAATTCCGGACCTCGGCGCGGCGACTCGTGGTTGAAGAGGATGCCGCTTGATGCGTGCATGCCGTAGGACTCGCGGTAGTTGATGGTCATGTAGTGGCCGAAGACCTTGGCTACACCGTAGGGGGACCGGGGCCAAAGGAGGGTTTCCTCGGTCTGGGGCACCTGCTGAACCTTGCCAAACATCTCGGACGAGGACGCCTGGTAGAAGCGCACCCTGGAGATGTCGTCCCCGGCATACAGGCGGGTTGCCTCGAGCATGTTCAGGACGCCCTTGCCGGTGACGTCAGTGGTCAGGGACGCGTTCTCCCAGGAGTAAGCCACGAAGGAAATTGCCCCGAGGTTGTAGACCTCGTCCGGCTGGGCAACGCCGAGCACCCGGACCAGTGAGGAGACGTCGGTGAGGTCGCCGGTGAGCAGCTTCACGCCCGGAACGGTCTGGCGGACCAGATCGTGCTTGGGGTTGTTCTGTCCTCGGATGAGGCCGAACACCTCGTAGCCTTTCGAGAGAAGGAGCTCTGCGAGATACAGGCCGTCCTGGCCAGTGATTCCGGTGATTAGCGCACGGGGCATGGGAAGAGGTCCTTACAGATTGTTTGCGGGGCTACAGCAACTATATATGGCAGGGAGCTTTGGCTCAGAGGCGGCGTGTAACGGGTGATCAAACGGTGCTCGCTGCTGTGGAGCGCTGATTGAGTGCATAGCGGTACGCCTGTTCGTGCACATCGGCGCAGTGTTCCCACGTGAACTTGCGCACCTGCTCCAGGCCAAGCCGCTGCAGCTCGTCGGTTCTGGCGATGGCGTTCCGGATCGCCGTGGCGATGGCCGCAGGGTCCTGCGGATCGAACAATTCGGCGGCGTCTCCAACAATTTCAGGAAGTGAACCGGCGGTTGAGCTTGCCACGGGGCAGCCCGAAGCCATGGCCTCCAGCGGCGGCAGGCCGAACCCCTCGTAAAGGCTGGGGAACACCATGCAGGCGGCGCTGCGGTACAGTTCCCTGAGCTCGGCGAGCGGAACCAGGCCGCGGACCTCCACGTTGGCGGGAATGTCCGTAAGTGTGTCCAAGGCCCCGCCTGTCAGGATGAGGCGCAGCTCGGGGTTGGTGACTTGAAGCAACCGCATGGCTTCGAAAAGCTTGGCGTGGTTCTTGTGTTTCCACCCTCGGGCCGGGTACATGATGAAACTTTCGCGCGGTCCGAAATTCGGTATGAACTCTTCGGCGTTGACGCCCAGATGCGCGGTGAAGATCTTGTCCGGTGCGATGCCGAGGTGCTTGACGATGCTCTCTTTGGCAAAGTCGCTGATGGTCACGATGGCGTCCGCGTCGCGCGCGGCTTTCTCATAGAAGACCTTCCGGTAGAGCTTGTCGGCGGTGCCGAACAGCTCGGGAAGGTCGAGATGCTGAACGTCCAGCAGTGTCTGAACAAACGGCGTGCCCTTCGGCGGCCTAGGCAGCGGAACGGTGAACGGGACATGGAATACGTCCATCGGACGCATTCTGCGCAGAATCGTGTTCCGCTTCGCCATCCCCATCACCAGAGTGGCCAGTCGCGACAGCGTGGAAGCCCCTCCACTCAACCCCGAAACAACCACCTCCTGCGCTCCTTCGGAGAAACCTCTCGCTGCTTCATTGACGTAGCACGTGGCATTCACAGTTTTGGAAGCACCTAGCTGCCGAGTCAACTCTCGGGCATAAGTCTCACTGCCACCCATCCCGCCCGGGACCAGGGTGAGCATGGACACCCCCACGTTTAATACCTCACTGGGAGGAAGTTGAGGACTGTGTGATTGGCCTGGTTCCGGGTTAGTCATGCTGAATATCCTAACGGTGAGGCATACTCAACAAGCCCTTTCCTTAACCGCATGCGGTTTAAGGAAAGGGTTAGCCTAAACTGTCCTGCATGAAAGTACTGGTCACCGGCGGCGCCGGCTACATCGGATCGCACACCACGCTTTGTCTCCTCGAAGAAGGACACGACGTCGTCGTGCTCGACAATTTGATGAACTCAAGCCGCGAGTCACTGCGGAGAGTGGAGCAGCTAACTGGACGGGCGGTCGACTTCAGGCAACTGGACCTACTTGATGCTGAGGCAGTCGACAAGCTTTTCACCGAGGGTGGCTTCGAAGCAGTCATCCACTTCGCCGGATTGAAGGCCGTGGGGGAGTCGGTCGAAAAGCCGCTCTGGTACTACCAGAACAACGTTGTGGGAACGCTGAACCTGTTGCACAGCATGGATGCCCATGATGTCCGTCAGTTGGTGTTCAGCTCCTCGGCCACCGTGTACGGCGCGTCCGAAGAAGTGCCGCTCATCGAAAAAGAGCCCTTGGACGCGACCAACCCCTACGGACGCACCAAGGAACAGATCGAGGACATCCTCACTGATCTGGGAGCCGCTGACCCAAGTTGGAGTATCGCTTTGCTCCGTTATTTCAACCCCGTGGGTGCCCATGAATCCGGCCTGATTGGCGAAGATCCCAGCGGCATCCCCAACAACCTGCTGCCATTTGTTGCCCAGGTTGCGGTGGGCCGCAGGGAAACAGTCAAAGTGTTTGGCAATGACTACCCGACGTCCGACGGTACCGGTGTACGCGACTACATCCATGTCATGGACTTGGCCGCTGGGCACCTTGCCGCACTTGGCTACTTGGCGAACAAAAAGGGAGTATTCCGCTGGAACCTCGGCACAGGCAAGGGATCGTCGGTTATGGAAGTCATCGAGGCTTTCGGTGCGGTTGTCGGCAAGCCCATCCCGTTTGAGATTGCAGGACGGCGTCCTGGCGATGCTGCTGTCAGCTACGCCGATCCGTCGGCAGCGTTGGCCGACCTGAGTTGGGCTGCTCGCCGTGACCTGCGGCAGATGTGCGAAGACCACTGGCGTTGGCAGAGTTCAAACCCAATGGGCTACAACCAGGTCGGTTGAGGCTGGCGCTCCGAGCCTTGCTAGGACGGGCCTGACCCCAATTGTTATCCACAGGCCACTCCATGTGACTTGGCGGCGTGGTGTACGGTCCCTAGGCTGTACCCAGTTGAACTGCCTCCGCCGGGGGCGGCAGTTGTATTGGGGAACAACATGGACGCCGTGCGAATCGTTGAAGACGAAGTCCGCGAGCTGATCCGCCGTCGGGGTCTGGATCCGTTGCGGCAGGCGGGCGAGGTCCGCCGTCTGGTCGAGGCAGCTGTCAGCGATTACGACGAACGCGCTCTCATGGGGCCGCTCCCTCCGATAGGTCCGCTGGAGGCCGCGCGCAGATTCGTCTTTGACGCGGTGGCCGGCTTCGGAGTGCTTCAGCCGCTGCTGGACGATCCGACCATCGAGGAAGTCTGGATCAACGCGCCCAACGAAATCTACGTCGCCAGGAACGGCGAGTCGGAACTGACCTCCCTCAGCCTCACGGACCAGCAGGTTCGCGATCTCGTGGAACGCATGCTCAAGAGTTCGGGCCGGCGCCTGGACATGTCATCACCCTTTGTTGACGCCGCCCTCCCCGACGGTTCCAGGCTGCATGTGGTTATCCCGGATGTCACCCGCCGGCACTGGGCCGTGAATATCCGCAAGTTCGTGGTCAAGGCCAGCAGGCTTGAGCACCTGGTCGAGCTGGGCACACTGACGCCGCAGTCGGCCCGGTTCCTCGGTGCAGCAGTCTCCAGCGGACTGAACATCCTGGTATCGGGCTCAACACAGGCGGGCAAGACCACCATGCTCAACTGCCTGGCTGCGAGCATCGGCAGCCGTGAACGCGTCATTACGGTCGAGGAGATCTTCGAACTCCAGTTCCCGCTCCGGGATGTGGTGGGCCTCCAGTGCCGGCAGCCCAACCTCGAGGGCGAGGGTGAGATTCCGCTCCGGAGACTCGTCAAGGAAGCCCTCCGGATGCGCCCGGACCGCTTGGTGGTGGGAGAGGTCCGGGAAGCGGAAAGCCTGGACATGCTGATCGCTTTAAATAGTGGTCTTCCGGGGATGTGCACCGTCCATGCAAACTCAGCCCACGACGCCGTCACCAAGATCTGCACGCTGCCGTTACTCGCCGGCGAAAACATCTCGTCTGCCTTCGTCGTTCCCACCGTGGCATCGTGCATCGACCTCGTGGTCCACTGCAGCCGGCACGCCAACGGCCGCCGCCAGGTAACCGAGATCCTTTCCCTCGGCCGGAGGGTGGAAAACGGCATCATTGAGTCCTCGATGGTTTTCGCCATGGAGGATGGCCAGCTGCAGCCGCGGGCCAACTCCATGCCTGCGGCGGAGAAGTTTTCCAGGGCAGGGTACGACGTCGCGGCGCTGCTGGAGCCGCGCTGATGGCGCCCCTGTTTGGGGTGATTGCGGGCGCCGGGCTATTTCTGATCTGGTGGTCGTTCTGGGAAAAGCCGACAGCGCTGAAGCGCCGCCCCCGGGCCAGCCGCCTCGAGGACCTGCTGGCCTCCGCCGGAATCGAAAAGGTCACCGGGACAGGCCTTGTCGCCTCGTGTCTGGGATTAGGCATTTTTGTGGCTCTCATTTTCTTTGTGGTCAGCCGGTCATGGCCGATTTCCGTCTGCTTCGGACTGTTCGGCGCCTGGCTGCCCGTCAGCATTGTGCGGTGGCGGGCGAACAGGAGGACCGCCGTCCTACGCCAGCTCTGGCCGGACGTGGTGGACCACCTGCGCTCAGCCATCCGCGCCGGGCTTTCACTGCCGGAGGCCCTGATCCAGCTGGGGGAGAAGGGCCCCGTGGAGCTTCGGCATGTCTTCCGGGACTTCGGAGCCGACCACCGCGCCGGCGGGCAATTCGATGCATCTCTTAACAAGCTCAAGGACCGGCTGGCGGACCCGGTGGCGGACCGGATCGTCGAGGCACTCAGGCTGACCCGTGAAGTGGGCGGTTCGGACCTGGGGAAACTGCTGGGCACCCTCGCGGAGTTTCTCCGGGAAAACGCGCGGACCCGCAGCGAGCTCGAGGCCCGGCAGTCCTGGACTGTCAACGCCGCCAGGCTCGCGGTTGCCGCTCCCTGGATCGTGATGCTCCTCCTTGCCACCAGGCCTGAGGCCGTCAACGCTTACAACACCCCCATGGGAGCCGGTGTCCTCCTGGGCGGCCTCGTCGTTTCGCTGGTCTGCTACTCCATCATGCTGCGCATCGGCGCCCTTCCGCAGGACGAACGGGTGCTGCGATGAACGGGATCCCGGCGGCTGCGATTGTTTGCGGCATCGTCCTCGGGACGGGCCTGTGGCTGCTCTTCGTCCGGCTGCCCTTTATGCGGCCGCTCACGTTCGTCGAGCGCATCGAGCCGCAGCTGAAATCGCAAAACCTCGAATCGCGGCTGCTGCGGGCCAGCGGGCAGAACGCCACGCCATTCGGACCGTTGGAAAGGATCGTGCGTCCCCTACTTCACGACGGACACGCCGCCCTGGGGAAGCTGAACCTCGGATCCAAGGCACTGACCCGAAGGCTGGCCCAAGCAGGCATCAACAAATCACCCGTTGATTTCCGGGCCGAGCAGCTCCTCTGGGCCGCCGCCGGCTTCGCTGCCGCCTTGGCGGCGGTGGTGCTGGGCGCGGTAGCCGGCCGGTTCAGTCCCTTCCTCGCGGTTGTGGCCGTCCTCGGAAGCGCGCTCGGCGGTTTTCTGTTCCGTGACTTCTGGTTGGGCGTCCAGATCAGCAAGCGGGAATCCCGGATGATGGCGGAGTTTCCCAGTCTCGCCGAGCTTATGGCCCTGGCTGTCGGTGCCGGTGAAAGTGCCACAGGTGCACTGGACCGCGTCTGTCGCAGTGCGAGTGGAGAACTGGCCAAGGAGTTTTCAGAGATTCTTGCTGAGACCAGAGCCGGGAAACCGCTGGTGGAAGCGCTCCAGGAGTTTTCCTCCCGGACAGATCTTGGGCCGCTCGTCAGATTTGTTGATGGCATCATCGTCGCGGTCGAGCGGGGCACACCTTTGGCAGGTGTGCTGAGGGCTCAGGCCCAGGACGTCCGGGACACCGCAAAGCGGGACCTCATGGAATCGGCGGGCAAGAAGGAAATTGCCATGATGGTTCCTCTGGTCTTCGGTGTCCTTCCCTTAACCGTCGTTTTCGCGGTGTTCCCAGGCATCGCGGCCATCAGCCTCGGACTGTAGCCATGACCATCACCCCAGCCGACACATCCCTAAACCGCCACATCACTTCCACAATGATTGGGACCAAAATGAAAAACATGGGAATCTCGAGCAGCGCCTTGCTCCTTGCGTTGCTGGCCGGCCTGTGGTCATGGGCGACCGGTACCGCGTCGGGTCGCAAATACGGCCGGACCGGCACCGACGCGCCTGTCGACGACCACCCCGAGCGCGGCGACGTACCAGGGTGGGTGATGATCACTTTGATGTCCGCAGTCCTGGTGGCGGGCTTGCTGGCTCTCGCCGGCCCGGCCCTCGAAACTATGTTCAACCAGGCCATGGACAAGGTCGGAAAGTAGGACATGCAGGGCGCCAGCCAGTGCACGTCAAGCCGGGAGCTGTGCCGGTCCCGGATCGGCGCTGGGCCGGGCTGGCGCCTCGAGGAACGTGGCTCCGCCGTAGTGGACTTCGTCCTGGTGGGCGGGCTGCTCACCATGTTTTTCCTGGCGATCATCCAGCTGACCCTGGTCCTGCACGTCCGCAACACACTGATCGACGCCGCCGCCTCCGGGGCGCGCTACGGAACGCTCGCAGACCGGGGAGCATCAGATGCACAGGAACGGGCGGCGATGCTGATTGGGACCGCACTGAATGCTGACTTCGCGCAGGACATCAGCACTACCGAAGTGACGTTCCAGGGTCTGCGGACCCTGGAAGTGACCATCAAGGCTCCCATGCCCGTCATCGGACTGATCGGCCCCCGGGACCTGCTGGAGGTGAAAGGCCATGCGGCCATCCAACCCTAATGGCTTGCGTTCCCGCCTACGCAAGAGATACCGGGAGGCACTTGGCGAGGGATCGAGTGAAGAAGGGAGCGCGGTGGTCGAATTCACGTTCCTGGCACTGCTCCTGATGGTCCCGCTGGTGTACTTCATCATCACCGTGGGCCAGATCCAGGGTGGGTCCTTCGCCGTGGTCGGCGCGGCCGATCAGGCGGCGAAGGTGTTCGTCGCCCAGCCGGATGCAGGGTCTGCCCAGGCCGCCGCCGAACAGGCAGCCCTCATCGCACTAGCGGACTTCGGTCACGATGCCGGGCAGGCACGCGTATCCACGCGCTGCGACCCTGCCGACTGCCAGGCTGCGGGCACGGCCGTCACCGTCACGGTCAACCTCACCGTGCCGCTACCGTTCGTGCCGTTCAACGAGGACTTCAGGCTCAAGGCAAGCGAAGTTGAAGCTTCGTCCACCCAACTGGTGGGCAGGTTCCGGTGACCCCAAAGATGAGGCACAAAGCGATCCCCAAAGCCAAGCCCAACGATTCAGGTGAGGACGGCCAGATGATCGTCATGATTATTGGCTACGTCCTGCTGGCCCTGCTGGTGGTCTCAGTGGTTATCGGCATCTCGAGCGTCTACCTCGAACACAAGCGGCTGCTGTCCCTCGCCGATGGCGCCTCGTTGGCCGCCGCCGACAGCTACACCTTGGGCGAGGTTGGGGGAGAGGGCGGGAGCCCCTCAGCTGTGTTGGGTTCCGGCCGCGTCCGCAGCGTGGCGGCCGACTTTATCGCCAGGAGCCCGTCGTCGGCCCGGTTCGACGGCTTAGCCGTTTCAGCGGCGACCGGCAGCCCTGACGGGTCCACCGCCGTCGTGGTTCTCAGCGCTGCTGTCCACCCGCCGGTGGTGAACTTCCTGGTGCCTGATGGCATCAGAATCGAGGCTGCCTCAACGGCCCGTTCCCGGCTCACCCGATGAGCGGAAGCAGGGAAGTCAGGCACTCCGGCCGGATAGCGTAGGCTTAAACAACCATGGCCAATATTGATTTTTCCGCAGAAATCCGCGCACTTCGCGCCACCTACACCTCCATCGAGCAAGTCAGCGATGTTGAGGCTCTGAAGGAAGACATCGCCGAACTGAGCGAACGCGCCGGCGAGCCAGACCTGTGGGATGATCCCGCCGCGGCCCAGAAGATCACGTCACGCCTGTCGCACCGCCAGTCTGAGCTGGAGCGGCTGAATCGGCTTGTGTCGCGGATCGATGATCTCGAAGTGCTGGTGGAGCTTGGCCAGGACGAAGACGACGCCGATTCCATGGGCGAAGCCGCCGCCGAACTGGAGTCCATCCGTAAATCCCTGAAGGACCTCGAAGTAGTGACCCTGCTTTCCGGGGAATACGACGAACGTGAAGCCGTCGTGTCCATCAGGGCAGGAGCAGGCGGCGTTGACGCCGCAGACTTCGCCGAAATGCTGATGCGTATGTACCTGCGCTGGGCCGAACGCCACGGATACCCCACCACCGTGATGGACACGTCCTACGCCGAAGAGGCGGGACTGAAGTCTGCAACGTTCGAAGTCAAAGCACCGTATGCGTTCGGCACGCTCAGCGTCGAAGCCGGAACCCACCGCCTGGTGCGGATCAGCCCGTTCGACAACCAGGGCCGCCGCCAGACGTCCTTCGCGGCAGTGGAAGTCATTCCGCTCATCGAATCCACGGACTCGATCGACATCCCGGACAACGAGATCCGCGTGGACGTCTTCCGGTCCTCCGGCCCGGGTGGGCAATCCGTTAACACCACAGACTCTGCCGTACGCCTGACCCACATCCCCACCGGCACCGTGGTGTCCATGCAGAACGAAAAGTCGCAGCTCCAGAACCGGGCAGCAGCCCTGCGCGTTCTGCAGTCGCGGCTCCTTCTCCTGAAGAAGGAACAGGAGGACGCCGAGAAGAAAGCGTTCGCCGGCGATGTCAAGGCATCCTGGGGCGACCAGATGCGCTCCTACGTCCTGAACCCGTACCAGATGGTCAAAGACCTCCGCACCGACCACGAGGTGGGGAACACCTCCGCTGTGTTCGACGGCGAAATTGACGACTTCATAGACGCCGGGATCCGCTGGCGCACCGACAACCGCAACGCTGCGAAGTAGCACCAGCCGTGCCTACCCGGTCAGCCTGATCGCGCGACACACCCCCGAGGCCCCCTAAAACCGGCCAAAAGACTGCGTATAGTCGAGGAACCGGAGCTCTACTTCCCCCAAACGAATGCCCGTGCGCCGGCTGCAGATCTGGGCTGTATCAGCCGTGCCCTGCAGGGTAATTAGGGCCATGATCCGATTCGAAAATGTCACCAAGGTCTACGACCAGACGGCCCGGCCTGCGCTGGACGATGTCAGCCTTGAGATTGACCGTGGTGAATTCGCGTTCCTCGTCGGCGCTTCCGGATCCGGAAAGTCCACCTTCCTGCGGCTGGTGCTGAAGGAAGACCGGGCCTCGTCTGGCGCCGTGTACGTGGCCGGGCAAAACGTCGCCAAGATCTCCAGCTGGCGCGTGCCCAGGCTCCGCCGTGGAATCGGCGTGGTCTTCCAGGACTTCCGGCTCCTTCCGCAGAAGAGCGTGTTCGCCAACGTTGCCTTCGCGATGCAGGTCATCGGCACGAGCCGCAGCGTCATCCGCGACACCGTCCCCGAAGTCCTCAAGACCGTGGGCCTGGAAGGCAAGGAAAATCGCCTTCCCCATGAGCTTTCCGGCGGCGAGCAGCAGCGTGTCGCCATTGCCCGCGCCGTAGTCAACCGCCCCGGCATCCTTCTTGCCGACGAACCCACCGGCAACCTGGACCCCACCACCTCGATGGGCATCATGGGCGTGCTGGACAAGATCAACCAGAACGGCACCACCGTGGTCATGGCCACGCACGACGACGACATCGTCAACGAGATGCGCAAACGCGTTGTAGAGCTCAAGAACGGCATCGTGATCCGCGACGAGGCCAGGGCTTTGTATACCTCCATGATCCCCGTCGTGGGCCAGTCCCGCAGGCTCAGGGACGCCAGCGGCCGGGACGAAGCTCAGCCCCCCGCACCCGGGGAACGCAATCCCGGCGCAGGAGAGGAGCAGCGATGAGGCTCGCCTTTGTCCTCAGTGAAATCGGCAGCGGACTGCGTCGCAACGTTTCCATGGTGGTTTCGGTCATCCTGGTCACCTTTGTCTCACTGACATTTGTGGGTGCTGCAGGCATGCTGCAGCTCCAGATCAACCAGATGAAGGGCTACTGGTACGACAAAGTCCAGGTTGCCATCTTCCTCTGCAGTGACGGTTCGACGGCGGCCGGTTGTGCCACAGGCCCGGTCACCCCGGAGCAGCAGGACAACCTGCGGACCCTGCTCGCATCACCTGCCGTGGCCCAGTACGTCAACGATTTCCAGTACGAGTCCAAGGAAGAGGCCTACAAGCACTTCAAGGACCAGTTCTCCAATTCTCCGATCGTCGATTCCGTCACGCCGGACCAGCTCCCTTCTTCCTTCCGGATTAACATGAAGGATCCGGAAAAGTACCAGATCATCAGCGAGACGTTCTCCTCGCAGCCGGGCGTCGAGACGGTCATTGACCAGCGCCAGCTGCTCGAGCGGCTTTTCTCCGCCATGAACGCCGCCTCTCTCGTGGCCGTCAGTATCGCCGGTGTGATGATTGTCTGCGCCATCCTCCTGATCGCCACCACCATCCGGCTCTCGGCCTTCAGCCGCCGCCGCGAGACCGGGATCATGCGCCTGGTGGGCGCGTCCAAGATGGTCATCCAGCTCCCGTTCATCCTGGAAGGCGTGATAGCGGCTGTGATCGGCGCAGCCCTGGCATCCGGCACCTTGTGGGCGGTGGCGCACTTCTTCCTGGGCGAGTACCTGTCCAAGCAGTATCCGGACACGGCGTTTATCTCACCGGGGCAGACGCTGATTCTTGCGCCGGCCTTGCTGATCCTGGGCGGATCTTTGGCAGGAATTTCGTCTCTCTTGACCTTACGCAGATATTTGAAGGTTTAGGCTGTGCAAACCGAACAAGGAATCCTCATGAGCGAATTGCACCGAACTACGCCCCGGCACCGTGCGGAACGCACGCGACCTAAGGGCCGCCGCGCCGGCCTGATCAGCGGCGTCCTGGCACTGCTCCTCGCCGCCAGCATGGGCGCATCAGCCCCAGTGGCGCACGCCGATGAGCTCGATGACAAGCGTGCCGCCCTGGAAGCTGAGGCGGCCCGGGTCCAGCAGTCCTTGGAATTCGTGGATTCACGCATCGCGAAGGCCGCCGGCGACCTGGTGATCTACCAGGGCCAGCTGCCCGGCGCCCAGCAGGCCCTCCTGGAGGCCCAGGGGCGCGTGGCCAGTGCGGTCAAGGAAGTCGAGGCGCTGACGGCGCGCGTTGACCTTGCGCAGCAGAACAAGGCCAAAATCACGCAGCAGCTTGAGGCTGACAAGCAGAAAATCGCCGACACCAAGAAGCTGATCGGCCAGATCGCCACACAGGCCTACAAATCCGGCGGCGTCCCGTCGAATCTGACCCTGTTTTTCGGGGCCAACAACGGCGGCAGCCTGACCGATACCATGGACCTCGCGGACCAGGCCATGCGCAGCCAGAACGCCGCCATGGACAAGCTGTCCCAGCAAAGTGCCACCAACGTGAACTCCCAGGCCCGGCTCGAAGCCGTTGAGGCCGAGATCAGGGACCTCAAAGCCAAGGCAGACGCCGCGTTGGAGCGGGAAAAGGCTGCGCGCGACGAGGCCGCTGCCAAGAAGGCCCAGGTTGACCAGCTTATCGCCGACACATCAAGACTTGACGCCGAACTCCAGGCGGCGAAGCCGGGCATCCAGTCCCAGATGGCGGCGGTTGCAGCAAGCCAGAACTCCGTTGCCAACGAAATCGCTGAACGTGACCGCAGGCTCCGCGAGCAGTGGGAAGCAGAGCAGCGCCGCCTCGCTGAGGCTGCCGCTGCCGCCGCCCGGGCGCAGGGCCAGGCCGAGCAGCCGTACGCCCCGGTGACGGGATCGCCGTCGGCCTTTGGCCTGCGGCATCCGTTCGACGGCAACATCCCCATCACGTCAGGCTTCGGCTGGCGTGCCACGCCGCCGGGAACTATCGACTTCTATGGCACCGGCGGGTACCTCCACACGGGCATCGACTTTGGCGCCGCCTGCGGCACCCCCGTCTACGCGGCGGCGGCCGGCGAGGTGTTCTCCTCAGGCTGGAACTCCGCCGACGGCGGTGGCTGGCGCGTGAAGCTGTCCCACGGAGTGGTGCAGGGCAACTCGCTGACCACCATCGTTTACCACAACAGCAGCATCGTGGTCTCCAACGGCCAGCAGGTTTCGGCCGGGCAGCTCATCGCCTACTCGGGCAGCACCGGCAACTCAACGGGCTGCCACGCACACTTTGAAACCTGGCTCAACGGGGCCGCAGTAGACCCGATGCGGCTGCTGTAACGCCCGGCCGCGCCTGCCGTACACTTGTATAACTCCGCGCCGGAACGGCCGGAGCCAACCAGGATCCAAGAACTGAGGAGTTCCACCGTGCCCAAAGAAAGTGGCCGTAAAGTAGTGGCCACCAACCGCAAGGCCCGGCATGACTACCATGTGCTGGATACCTACGAGGCCGGCATCGCCTTGATGGGGACCGAGGTAAAGTCCCTGCGCGAAGGCCACGCCTCCATGGTGGACGGCTTCTGCACGTTCTACAACGACGAGCTGTGGATGGAGGGCATCCATATCCCCGAGTACAACCAGGGGAGCTGGACCAACCACTCCGCACGCCGCCGTCGGAAGCTGTTGCTGCACCGTGAGGAGCTCAATAAGATCTCCGTAAAGATCCGCGAGTCCGGCTTCACGGTGGTTCCGCTGCAGCTGTACTTCCTCGATGGCCGGGCCAAGGTGGAAATCGCGATCGCCCGCGGTAAGCGGGAGTACGACAAGCGACAGACACTGCGTGAGCAGCAGGACAACCGCGAAGCCCTTCGCGAGGTCCGGGAACGCAACCGCCGGTAGGAATGATTTCCGCCGGAGATGCGTTAGGATAAGTAGTCCGGCAGGGATTTGTGCGTGCACAGCCCGGCCGGTTTGAAAACAAAATACGGGGATGATCGGTTTCGACGATGTTAGTCGCGACAGGTGAAGCGGGCCGAGGATGCAGAATTATCTCGTAAACGCTGTCTGCAAACCAATAAGTGCCAAATCAAACCGCACTGACTTCGCTCTCGCTGCCTAAGCAGTAAGACAGTCCGTCAGCCCGAGGTTGCTATTGCCCCGGATCCTGGCGTCATTTAGATAGCCACTGCTGCTTGCCTCCGTCATCGGGGCAAACGGGACTCTTAGATGACTGGGCCCGGATCAGCCACCTGTTTGCAGGAGGGCTGGGGCCGAGAAAATCCGACGCAAACTGCGCCCGGAGAAGACCTGTTAACACGACATCGGACGGGGGTTCAATTCCCCCCATCTCCACATTTTGAATGTCGCAAGACATTGCCAGAAGACCCGGACCCCGCGTCCGGGTCTTCTGGCATTTAAGCGCCGTGGTAAGAGCCCTGTTCACCCACGGCGTAGCCGTTCCGGGACTACCGGGCGCCACCGCGTGGTTGTCGCCAATAAGCTCCGGCGCAGCACAAGGTCTGGAAACCGGAGGCAGCAACGCCAGCCAGGAGGTGCGCCATGGATCCGGCGCGGGAATCCAACTCTGCAGCGGCCGACGACGGTCCGCTGGACTCGTATTCGGAGACCGTCATGCGCGTGGCTGAGACAGTCACCCCACATGTTGCGGCCCTTGAAATGACCGGCAACCGCCGCAACGGCCGGTTCCGGATGGGTGCCGGCTCGGCGGTGCTCTTCACGGAAGACGGCTACCTCCTCACCAATTCACACGTCGTAGCCGGCACGCACCAAGGCCATGCCGCCTTTGCGGACGGCAGCAGGACCGATCTCGAACTGGTGGGGGCGGATCCCTTGTCCGACCTCGCGGTGGTCCACGGCAGGGCACCGAAGGTGGCCCCGGCGCAGTTCGGCGATGCCGAGACGCTCCGGGTGGGCCAGCTGGTCATTGCGGTGGGAAATCCGCTGGGCCTGGCCGGATCAGTCACGGCAGGTGTAGTCAGCGGCCTGGGCCGCGCCATTCCGGTGTGGTCCAGCGGCAACCGTCGCGTGATCGAGGACGTCATCCAGACCGACGCGGCACTCAATGCAGGCAGTTCCGGCGGGGCCCTGGCTGATACCCACGGCCGAATCGTGGGAATCAACACCGCAGTGGCCGGCGCCGGGCTGGGCCTGGCCGTGCCCATCAACGCCACCACTCGGCGCATCATCTCAGCGCTGCTGAAGGACGGCCGCGTCAGGCGGGCTTATCTCGGCGTTGTCAGCACA
Organism: Pseudarthrobacter sp. Y6; assembly: GCF_050156205.1. NCBI lineage: Bacteria > Bacillati > Actinomycetota > Actinomycetes > Micrococcales > Micrococcaceae > Pseudarthrobacter > Pseudarthrobacter sp. Y6. The sequence goes on from NZ_CP189574.1 coordinate 1,696,189, forward strand.
CCCTTCCGGCTAAATGCCAGCGCGGTGATCAGGACGGGACAACGGGACGGGCTGCGCGTGGTGGAGGTGCTGGCCGGTTCGCCCGCAGATCGCGGGGGCCTGCGGGCGGGCGACGTGATTCTGACAGCCGGAAGCCGCCCCGTCAGCAACGCCGAGAGCCTGCAGAAGCTGCTGTTCGCCGATGCGATCGGCCAGCCGCTGCCGATTCGAGTGGTGAGGGACGGCCAGGAAGTGGACATTGTGGCAGTGCCCGAAGAGATGGCTGGGAACGGGTAACCCGCTACCGGCGCTTCTTCAGGTGCGCTACTGGGTCCTGCGGGCCTTCAATCGGGCTCTTGGCCTTCTTCTCGGCGCGTTTTTCCTTGATGGTTTTGACCGGCTTTTTGTGCAGCTGATGGTGTGGTGACTTGTCCGGCATGGCGTGCTCCTTACAACGGGGGACGGGCTGCGTCCCACTTCGTAAAATACGCCTGTTCAGCCCCGAATGTAATGCCCCGAATCAGTCCGGAACTGCAACGTCGGCGATGCCCACAAAACGGGTCCCGACGCCGTCGAACTCGCTCCTGATGAGGCCCGGCCGCAGCGGCGGCACCTCATCCGGGGCATGGTGCTCGCACACCACATGCGTGAATTCCGGCCACCATTTCTTGGGTCGGGCCGCTTCCTCGTAGCCGCAGACGGCGCATTCCAGGTGCACCCAGACCGGACGCTTGCCGGTCCGGTTGGCCCGCGACTGGATGAGCCATACCGGCGGGTTGTCCAGGATTTCGCCCAGCTCCGCCTCAGTTAGTCGTTTCGGGATGCCATGGCGCTGGGCCATTTCCATCGGTACATCAAGGGCAATTGCCGCGTCGCGTCTGCTAATCATCAGAGTCAACGATACGGGACCGGGCCAAACCCGAAGAGCGTCCTACGACGCCAGGGCGATGCCCACGGCTGCCGCTCCGAATCCCCAGGCCAGGTTGGCGCCGATGTTCAGGGCTGCCGCCCCGAAACGCGACTCACTCAGGAGCCGCACCGTGGCGGTGGTCCAGGAGCTGAACGTGGTGAGGCCGCCGGCAAGGCCGGTGGCGACGGCCGTCTGCCACTCGGGAGCAAGGCCGAGCCGTCCGGTGATGCCGATGGACAGCCCGATGATCAGGCACCCCATGACGTTGACTGTCAGCGTGGCCCACGGCCAGTGCCGCGGCGTACCGCTGTGGCTGACGGTAGCACGGAGCCCCTCACGGTGAGCGAACCAGCTGTCGATGGCGAAGCGCAGCAGGGCGCCCGCCATACCGAACACTCCGACCAGGACCGCGCCCGTCATGACGCTGCCCCCAGCCGGTCGGCGAGCAGCCGCCCGGCCCGCCAGCCACCGGCCGCAGCGCCCAGGCCCAGCATCAGAGACAGCCCCAGATACGCAATCCACATGGGGTGTTCGCCGGTCCTGGCCAGCTGGTCAATCGAGAAAACTACGGCTGAGAACGTGGTGAAGGAGCCCAGAAGTCCTGGCCCGAGGCCGGCGCGGAGCCAGAATGCCGTCTGCGGCCGGGCCATCCAGACCGTGGTCAGGGCGGCCAGCACAAAGCTGCCAGCCGCGTTGATCCCGAGGGTGGTCCAGGGCATTGCCCCCGCGGTTTCCGGAAACGCGAGTCCCAGGCCGTATCGGAGTTCCGTTCCGGCCAGGCCGCCGGCGGCAACGGCCAGCCAGGCCCGCCAGTACGGAATGAGGGCGTTCGTCATTCAGCTGTCGCTGAGCGTGCAGCCGGTGTGGGGGTGGTCGCTGTGGACCCAGAGCGCAGCGGTGACTTCATCCGCGAGGTCGTAGTCCCGCTTCCTGCCGGCGTTGCTGATCCGCACCACCAGCGCGCCGCCGAACGGCTTGCGGCCCACTACCTCTACTTCGGCGTCGAGGTCGATTTCCTCGGCGGAAAGATACCGCAGCAGATCCGGATTCTCGTCGCTGATGCGGGTGATCCGGCCGGTGTGCCCGGGATCGAGTTCGCCGAGGAGATGGGCCTCTGGCAGTAGCACCGTGCCGTCCGCGGCGGGGATCGGGTCACCGTGCGGGTCACGTTGCGGGTTGCCGAGTTTTGCCGCCATGCGCTCAATAAAGGTGTCCGACACCGCGTGCTCCAGCAGTTCGGCTTCGTCATGGACTTCGTCCCAGCTGTAGCCGAGCTCCTGCACGAGGTAGGTCTCAATGAGGCGGTGCCGGCGCACCATGGACAACGCCAGCCGAACCCCGGAGTCCGTGAGGGTGATGGCGCTGTACGGCTTGTGGTCCACCAGGCCCTGGTCCTTGAGCTTGCGGACCATCTCCGAGACCGAGGAGTTGGCCACCCCCAGGCGCTGCGCGAGCTGTGAGGACGTGATGGGTTTGTCCTGCCACTCCGTGAAGCCGTAGATGACCTTGACGTAGTCCTCGATCGAGGAGGAGGGCGCGCTGGTCTTCACGTCTCCAAGCCTACCCGGTGGTCCGGGCCCGTCACGCCTTTCTGGCCCGCCACGTCAGCGTCAGGTACGGCAGGCTGATGTCCTCTTCCACGGCGTGCCCCAGATGCTCGTGCAGGTACCAGTCAAGGTTGGCCAGGACCTTGTTCCGGGTGACTTCGCCGGCACGCAGGTAGTAGCTGCGGGACTTCGTCAGTTCCATGATGTCCGCCGTGCTGAGGCTGTCCTCCCACCGCGTCACGTGGCTCTCTATGCCTTCAAACTCCGGCCCTACCACCGGGCGGAAGCCGGGCTTGTAGACGTCGCCGGCGTGCATGATGCGTGACAGCCGGTGGACCCACGGAACAGAGGTGTCCAGCTGGTTCCAGATCAGCCCCAGGGTCCCGCCGGGCCGCAGGATCCGCGCCAGCTCGGTGCTTGCCGGCAGCGGATCGCACCAGTGCCAGGCCTGCGCAACGCTGACGACGTCGAACGTGGAGTCAGCGAGGCCGGTGGCCTCTGCGGTCCCCTGGGTCGCGGCCACCGCCGGGTAGTGGGCCCGCAGCTGTTCAAGCATGTCCGGCGACGGGTCCACGGCAGAAACCGCCAAGCCGTGTTCAAGCAGCAGGGTGGTGAACTTGCCTGTCCCGGCGCCCACGTCTACGGCGTCCGTGGCCCCTGCCGGGATCAGCCAGTCCGCTGAATCGTCAGGGTAGCCAGGGCGTACACGCTGGTAATGTTCGCCGCCGTCCTGGAAACTCTGTCCGAGTTCCAGACGGCGTCCGTCCTCAAGCCTGGGGCCACCCCGTGCCATGCGGCCTCCCTTAACTGTGCCCATGAGTATCCTTAACTGTGCCCATGAGTATCCTTTGAATTTACCGCATGGGCCGCAGCTGCCAGGTCAGGAAAGCGTCAGTCAGTCGTCAAGGCACGGAGCCGCGCCGGCAGTGCCCGGCGTGTTGGGCGCCCAGTGCGGGTACGTGCGGGTGTCGTTGGCCGGAACCCAACGGCCCTCGTCCACCACGTAGTCCCAGCCCAGGCCGGTCCGGCGGAGTTGCTCAAGGCCGGCAAGGAGCCGCTGGGCATCCTCCAGCCGGGAACCCACGCCGAAGCTGGCCCGCAGCGAACCGGAGGGAAGGCCGAGGCGCTTGAGCAGCGGGTGCGCGCAGAAGCGGCCGTCCCGGAGGCCAACGCCGTGCTCGGCCGACAGGTAGGCGGCCACGAGTCCGGCGTCGTACCCTGCAACGGAGAAGTTCACCACGCCGATGGTGCCGGTTTCAGCGTCCGTGTCCGAGAAGATCTGGTGCACAGTGACGCCGTCGATCTTCCCGAGCCCGTCCACCAGGAATGACCTGATGGCCGCCTCATGGGCGTGCCAGCGGTCGTGGTCCAAGGACGCGATGACCTGGGTGGCGCGGGCCAGGGTGGCCGCGCCCAGGACGTTGGGGGAGCCGCCTTCGTGCCGGGCCGGACCGGTGGCCCAGCTGACGCCGTCGAGCTTTGCCTCGCGGACGGCGCCGCCGCCGGCCAGGTGGGGAGTGCCGGCGTCGAGCCAGTCTGTGCGGCCCACCAGGACCCCGGAGCCGAACGGCGCGTAAAGCTTGTGGCCGGAGAAGGCGAGGTAGTCGACGTCGTCGGTGCTGATATTGATGCGCCGGTGCGGCGCGAGCTGCGCGGCGTCCACCACGATCCGTGCGCCGTACTCGTGGGCGAGGGCGGCCAGGGCCTTGACCGGGAGGATCTCGCCGGTGACGTTGGAGGCGCCCGTGACCGCGAGGAGGCTGACGTTGCCCTGCTCAAGTTCGGCGCGGAGGACCTCGATGGTCCCCGAAATCGTGTCGGCAGCCACGACGCTCCGGTGCGGTACGCCCTGCCAGGGCAGGAGGTTGGCGTGGTGCTCGATGTCCAGGTAGAGGACATCGCCATTCGGCTGCCCGTCCGTCGCCGGCAGGCAACCCGCCAGCAGGTTCAGCGAGTCCGTGGTGTTCCGGGTGAAGATGACGGAGTCGTCCGGGCGTCCGCCCACAAAGTCGCGCACGATGTTACGGGCGTTTTCGTAGACGGAGGTGCTGATCTGCGACGCAAAGCCGGCGCCGCGGTGGACGCTGGCGTAGAACGGCAGGATCTCGTTGAGATAGGCGGACACCACGGAGAGGGCGGGAGCGGATGCGCCGTAGTCCAGGTTTGCGTAGCGGACATGGCCGCCCTGGATCAGCGGAGCCTGGATTTCCGCGCCGGTGACGGCGGAGAGAGGGCGCCCGGCGGGGGCGGCGGCATCGTTGAACAACGCAGCGGCGTCGGCGGCGGTTTTGGGGGAGACGGTGGCAGTTGTCACGGAGACCTCACTCTAAAAGGACTCCCCGTACCGGGAATCCGCGCTTGCCGTGTCCGTTCCGGACCGGCCTGGTCGTCACCCGGGGCACCCCACCGCGAATGGAGGGTTGCCGGCCAGCAAACCGGGGTTTAGCGCTGGCACTCGTGACCTGTTAAGAGCGTAGAACATGGGCCGCGGCAGGAAGAAGCCCGGCCGAATGTTAAGGACTTTGTTACGTGCATTTGAGTAATGACCAAAAACTCGAATATACGACGGCGGGCACCCCCTTGAGGAGGTGCCCGCCGTCGATAATTCGGTATAAGTGCCTAAAGGAGATCGTCCAGATCCGGGTTCAGCCGCTTGAGGACCTCTGAGTGCAGGATGGAATTCGTGGCCAGGGCGTTGCCGCCGAATGGCCCGTCCTCGCCCTCCAGAGAAGTGAAGCGGCCGCCGGCTTCCACCACGATGGGCACCAGGGCGGCCATGTCGTACAGGTTCAGTTCCGGCTCGCAGGCGATGTCCACGGAACCTTCGGCCACCATGCAGTAGGACCAGAAATCACCGTAGGCGCGCGTGCGCCACACGTCCTCGGTCAGGCCCAGGAACTCATCCAGGTTGCCGCGCTCCTTCCAGCCGCCCAGGCTGGAATAGGACAGGGAGGCGTCCGAGAGTTTGGAGACGTCCGAGACCCGGAGCCGCGTTGCGGCGGCGAGGGACTTGCCCATGTACGCACCGGAATCCTTGGCGGCCCACCAGCGTTTGCCCAGTGCGGGCGCACTGACCACTCCCACCACGGGTTCGCCTTCGTCCACGAGGGCGATCAGGGTGGCCCAAACCGGGACGCCGCGGACAAAGTTTTTGGTGCCGTCGATGGGATCAATGATCCAGCGGCGGGAGCCGTGGCCGGAGCTGCCGAATTCCTCGCCCAGCACGGCGTCCCGGGGACGCGAGCGGGAGAGCTGTCCGCGGATGGCTTCTTCCGCGGCCTTGTCCGCGTCCGTGACCGGTGTCAGGTCCGGCTTGGTCTCGATGTGGAGGTCCAGTGCCTTGAAGCGGCTCATGGTCTGGTCATCCACGGAATCGGCCAGCACATGGGCAAGGCGCAGGTCATCGTTGTAGCTCGAAGCGGGTTGGATCATGGTTCCAAACTACCGTCTCAGAGCCGCGGGGTTGGGGACGTCGGCGTTCCGCCGCTAACCGATGCTGCCCAGTTCCTTGGTTTCCTGGCCAACCAGGCGGGGATCCGTGCCCAGCAGCCGCCGCAGCGACGCGAGCCGGGCCGGGCCGGTGGGACCCGCCTGGCCGGCGGACACCCAGGCATCCACTCCGCAGTTGACGGCCGCGGTGTTGTGCTTGCAGCCACGCTCGCAGGCGTCCGTGCCCGGCTCCAGGTCCGGGAAGGACCGAAGGATCCGGTCCGGGTCCACGTGGGCCAGGCCGAACGAGCGGATGCCAGGGGTGTCGATGATCCAGCTTCCGGCCGGAGCGCCGGTCAGCTTCAGGGCAAGGGCCGACGACGACGTGTGGCGGCCGCGGCCGGTCACCGCGTTCACGCCACCGGTAGCCCGTTCGGCCCCGGTGAGGGCATTGACCATGGTGGACTTGCCCACGCCGGAATGACCCAGCATCACCGAGACCTTGCCCTCGAGGTACGCGCGGAGCTGCGAAACTGCGGCACTGTCCAGGCGGGCCGAGAGGCCGTCATCGGAGCGGGCATCGATACCTGAGGCCTCGGAGTCCGACGTGCGGCTGATGATCACCGGGAAGTCCAAGTGCTCATAGTTGGACAACAGTTCCGCGGGATCCTTGACATCCGCCTTGGTGACGAGCAGCAGCGGCTCAATGCCGGCGTCGTAAGCGGCCACCAGGGCGCGGTCGATGAAGCCAGTGCGTGGTTCCGGGTTTGCGGCGGCCACCACCACCACCAGCTGATCGGCGTTGGCCACCACCGCACGCTCGATCGGATCCGTGTCATCGGCGCTGCGGCGCAGCAGGGTCCTGCGGTCCTGGATCCGGACCAGACGTGCCAGGGTGTCGGGCTCCCCGGACACATCGCCTACAAGGGAGACGAAGTCGCCGGCCACCACGGGGGAGCGGCGCAGTTCGCGGGCCCTCGCTGCGATGATGATCCGCTCGTCGCCCGAGTCCTCACCGACGACGGCGGTGTACCGGCCGCGGTCCACGGTGATGATTCGGCCCGTGACGGCGTCGTCGTGGCTGGGGCGGTCCTTCGTGCGAGGCCGCGAGCCCTTTTTGCTGGGCCGGATCCGGACATCGGACTCGTCCCAGGAATCAGTGCTGCGTGCCACCGTTGGAACCTTCCGTGCCGTCGGGGGCAGCCGCGCCCTGTGCGAGCATGTCCGCCCACATCTGCGGGAACTCCGGCATGGTCTTAGCCGTGGTGGCGATGTCCTGGACCTCGATACCCGGAACTGCAAGGCCGAGGATGGCGCCGGCGGTAGCCATCCGGTGGTCCGCGTAACTGTGGACGACGCCGGCGTGCAGCCGTGCCGGGCGGATCACCAGGCCGTCGCTGGTTTCTTCGGCGTCGCCGCCGAGGCGGTTGATTTCGGTGACGAGTGCGGCCAGCCGGTCCGTCTCGTGGCCGCGAAGGTGCGCGATGCCGGTCAGCCGCGAGGGTCCGCTGGCCAGGGCGCAGAGGGCCGCCACGGTGGGCGCGAGTTCGCTGGTTTCGTCAAAATCGGCACCCTTGATCTCTGGCCCGCCGGTGACGGTCAGGACTCCGTTAGCCAGGCTGACGTCCGCGCCCATGTCCGCCAGGATGCTCCGCCAAAGGTCTCCCACCTGGGTGGTGCCGGTGGGCCAGCCGGGGATCCGCACGGTGCCCCCGGAGGCCAGGGCGGCGGCCAGGAACGGGCCGGCATTGGAGAGGTCCTGCTCAATGCGCTGGTCAAAAGCGCGGATGGGGCCCGGTGCCACCACCCAGTGGTTCGGCAGGGAATCGTCCACGGACACACCGACGCCGCGGAGCACGGCAACGGTCATGTTGATGTGGTCCAGGCTCGGGACCGCTTTGCCTATGTGCTCCAGGTGGAGTCCGTCGGTAAACCTGGCGCCGACCAGCAGGAGGGCCGAGACGAACTGGGATGACGCGCTGGCGTCGATCACCAGGTGGCCGCCCCGGACTTCCCCGGTGCCTTCAACGGTGAACGGCAGCGACGAAGGGGTTCCGCCGTCGTCCGCGGTCAGGGCCACCCCGAGGGCCTTCAGGGCCTCGATGATGGTGCCCATGGGGCGCTTCCGGGCGTGGGGGTCGCCGTCGAACACGCTCACGCCGTTGCGCAACGCCGCAAGCGGCGGAACGAAGCGCATCACTGTTCCGGCGAGGCCGCAATCAATGTGCGTCCGTGACGACGACGCCCCCTGGCTCAGGGGCGTGACTTCAAGGTCCGGGCCGAACGCACCGTCGCCGGGCACCTCCGTGATGGTGGCTCCCAGCTGGCGGAGGGCATCGATCATCAATGCAGAGTCCCGGGAATGCAGGGGAGCACGGAGGCGGGACGGCCCGTCAGCCAGCGCGGCCAGGACCAGGAACCTGTTGGTCAGGGACTTTGAGCCCGGCACCGTGACGGTGGCGTTGATGGGCCTGCTGGCGAAGGGGGCCGGCCAGTGCGGAACAGTGTCGGTGGAACTGTGTGAGTCGGTGGCTGCTGGCGGGGTGGAACCGGTCATCCGTCCTTACGCCCCCGTTGCGTGTTCCACGGCGCGGCGCACGGCTTTGTCCGCCTTGTGGAGCTTTTGGCCGGTGGTCTTCCGGGCATCGGCGGCAGTCTTCCGGGCGTCCGCAGCGAGGTGCTCGGCACGCCAGGCCAGGCCAGGCTTGCCGGCGGTGTCCACGGAGGCCAACAGGGCGCCGCCGCTGAGGGAAATGTTTTTGAGCAGCTGGTTCCGGCGGGCCTCGCGGCCTTCCTTGGTGCTGATGTCCGCGCTGCGCCATTCCACAAACGTGTTCAGTAGCGAGATGACGGTCAGAAGTGTTGCCGAGAGGCGGCTGAACTTGCCCAAGCCGAACAGTACGCCGGCACCCACCTGCGTTCCGCCCATCACCCGTGCCAGCATTTTTTCGTCGGCCTGGAACGGCAGAGACGCGGCTGCCTTCTGCAGGAGCGGCGAGAGCTGGGTGGCGGTGTCATCGGCGTTCTTCAGCTTGTCCAGTCCGGCGACTACGAAACTGGAAGCCAGCATGGGGCGGGCGAGAGTACGGACAAAGGACATGGATTTCCTCCTGGCTGGACGAACCGCACCGAATGCGGCGGAGTCCGTTCTAGTCTTGCACTTTTGAGGAATATTTGCCTGCCGCCAGCGGTTATGGATTGCGGGTCCGCTGAACACCGGACGAATTTAATCACCACGGATTGCCTGTCACGTATTTGCCTGGAACATCATGGCCTGACACAGAGTGGAGTTGCCCTTGAGGATATTGAAGGACGGGACGGAGCCCGCCGGACCCGTAGCACTGCAGACTCTGGAATCCGATCCTCCGGAGTACGGAACGCCGCGCGCCAAGGCCGTCACAGTAGACTTGAACGCAATGAGCACCCTGGATCCGGCCGTAGAGGCCATGTATGAGGCATCCGAACGCGACGCCAAAACAAGCAGCGAAGCCAATGCCAGCAGCGATGTGCCGGCAGGCAGCGACGCGCAGCCTGAAGCGGACGTCCCTGCGCCCGCTGAGCAACCCGTGGATGTGGCCACCGAATCAGCGGAAGAACGGCGGGTCCGTTTTGAGCGCGATGCCATGCAGTACGTGGATCAGCTCTACTCGGCCGCCATGCGGATGGCCAGGAACCCCGCCGATGCGGAAGATCTGGTCCAGGAGGCCTACACCAAGGCGTTCTCAGCGTTCCACCAGTACAAGCCCGGTACCAACCTCAAGGCCTGGCTGTACCGCATCCTGACCAACACGTACATCAACCTCTACCGCAAGCGGCAGCGCGAACCGCTGCAGTCGAACTCGGACACCATCGAGGACTGGCAGCTTGCCAGGGCGGAGTCGCACACGTCCCGCGGCCTGCGCTCGGCCGAGGCTGAGGCGCTGGACCACCTGCCGGACTCGGACGTCAAGCGGGCGCTCCAGGCCATCCCCGAGGAGTTCCGGCTGGCCGTGTACTTCGCCGACGTCGAGGGCTTCGCGTACAAGGAAATCTCGGACATCATGAACACTCCCATCGGGACGGTGATGTCCCGGCTCCACCGTGGCCGGAAAATGTTGCGGGACATGCTGGCGGACTATGCCGCCGAACGAGGATTCAAAGGCGCCGTCGAATCACAGGACACGGCCGCGACCACAAAACAGGAGAACAGGAAATGAGCGACTGCCAGGGATTGGGCGACTGCGATGACGCCCGGATGCAACGCATCTACGAATACCTCGACGGGGCGTTGACCCGCGAGGACATCAGGGAAATCAAGCATCACCTTGATGAGTGCCCTGAGTGCACCGAGCAGTACGACCTCGAGTGCGTCATCCGCACCATGGTGAAGCGCTCGTGCACCGAGGCCGCTCCGGAAAACCTGAAGAACGCCATTCTGGACCGGATCCACTCCATCCGCCCGGTAGACGCCTGACGCAGGCGGTACCCGTCTGCAGGGACACGTGACCGCGTGGACGCCTGACTGCGGCGATGCCCGTCGGGAGTACTGCAGGCGCAAAAAGCAGCGCAAAGACGAAGGACCCCGGAAGCCGTGTGGCTTCCGGGGTCCTTCGCTTAAACCGTTTTCCAAGCTTTAGCTTAGGCGTTGGGGCGCTTCCCGTGGTTCGCGCCGCCACGCTTACGGTCACGACGTTTACGTGCACGCTTGCTCATAGCTGGCCTCCTTAAATGTTGGTACTCAAAAGAGCTGCCCTCAAGTCTCCCACACCATGGGACACGCCGCGAAACCGAAACGGGCTGTGACCGGGGGCAACACCGACCGGCGGCGCAGTCCGTCGGCTCGGTTCGGCGGCTCAGCCGGGCAGTGAGTTGCGGATGGAGATCCGCGCCTGGTCCAGCACGGTCCTGACGGTTTCCAGCGTGACGGCGCTGAGCGGCTGCCGGGTGGCCTGCAGCCGCAGTTCCACGCGCAGATCGTCCCGGAACGCCTGCAGCAGCATCTCCGCTTCCTTCAGTTCCCGGATGCCTTCTGAAGACTGGCGGCCGGCTTTCCTGAAATCGGCGGCGCGCGCCGTGGAACGGGCCGCCTCCGCTGTGGCCGCCAGGTCTGCCCGCAACCCGCGCATGTTGGCGCGGATATCCGCCCGCAGGTTGTCCGCCAGGCGCCGGACGGAAGCGGAAATGTCGTTCTCGACGCCGGCGAGTTCCTCCCGGCGCTTGTTGAGTTCGGCAAGCCCCGCCGCGGTGATGCGATAGTTGGTGCGGCGGCCTTCTGATTCAGTGGCGACGAGCCCCTCTTCCTCCAGCTTCCCCAGCCGCGGATAGATGGTACCCGAGCTGGGGGAGTAGGTGCCGCCGAAACGTTCGCTGAGGGCTTTGATCAGCTCATAGCCGTGTTTTGGCCCCGACTCCAGCAGCGCGAGCAGGTACAACCGGAGCGCACCATGGGCGAACACCGGGGGCATCAGTGCCCCGCTTCCGGGCTTCTTGCGTCGTCATTGCGGGCCGGCTGGCCATGGAAGATGGACGTCTTGCCGGACACCGAGTTGGTCCGGACCAGCATCAGCTTGCCGTCCGGTCCGGCAATGGTTTCCACCTTGCCGCCGGGTTGGGAGTACTGCTGGTCATCAATCACCACCACGCCGCTGGCAGACTTCGCCACGATGTCCACCCCGACGTCGTGGGGCAGCCTGATGGTGAGGTCGCCTGAGACTGAATTGGCACCGAAGTCGTGGGTAAAGCCGAGCAGGTCAAAACTCATGTCGCCGCTGACCGTGTGAGCCCGGATGTTGCTGAACCGGCCGGATGCGGTGACCTCGCCGGAGACGCTCTTGGCGGTCAGGACGCCGTCGTGGTTTCGCGCGATGACCTCTCCGCTGACGGTATTGACGTGAAGTTCTCCGGACGTTCCGTCTGCCATCACAGAACCCGAGACGGTATTGAGCCGGGTGTGCCCGCTGATTCCGGAGACGAGGCCATCGCCGCTGACCGTGCCGGCCTCCACCTCCACGCCGGCCGGCAAGGCAATGCTGATAACCGCTGAGTTGTTGCTGTTGTGGTTGACCGTTCCCATCAGGTTCTTGAACCAGCCCTGGGGGCCGTGCAGCTGATGGCGGACCTCGAGCCTGCCGTCCGTTAGTGTCACGGACACGGGATCGCCATGGACCTCGTTGATCTCCACACGGGCAACGGTGTCGGAGTGGGTCACAACGTCGAACCTGCCGCGGACCATGCCCAGCTTCAGCGACCTGACGTGGTCAACATCGATGGTTTGCGGACCTGTGACGGTCCAGCTGTCCTCTGTCATGAATCCTCCAAAACCGCGATATATCGTGACTGATACCCCAAGGTATAACGGACCGCCGGACCCGTCAAGCTATATCGCGATTGGAAGGTTGGGAAACCTACTCGGGGGCGTCCATGCCCAGCCACTGGAACCAGCCACGGTGGAGGACCAGCCAGGCCATCAGGCCATAGCCCGCCTGCCCGGGCGTGCCGGTGTTGGCCGCAAGGTCCTGGCGCCACTGTTCGTGGTTCAGCAGCGGGGAGAATGTGTCCACATAGAGGTGCTTGCGCCTGGTGGTGACGTCAGCAAAAGCGGTGTTGAGATCGGCGAGCCGGCGGTTCTGTACCGGGTCCAGCGTGGGCGGCGGGCCCACCACAAACACCTCGATCCGGTTCTGGGTGGCGGTATCCAGGATGTTGGCCAGGTTCAGGCGGCTCCGGGCGGTGGAAAGACCGAACTCGATGTCCCGGCCCGAGAGGCCGATCACCAGGCGGTTCTCGTGTTGGTCGCCGAACCGCCGCCCGGCCTCTTCCTGCCAGCGTGCAGCCAGCCCTTCCGTTCCTTCCTGGGGACAGGGGAGGGCATACGTCTCCATGACCATGCCGTCCTGCGGAGTGCGGGCCAACACGCGGCCCAGCCAGCCGAGGGCCCTGGGATCGCCCAGTCCGGCCAGCAGTTCGTCTCCAACAGCTGCGATCCGCAGCTTCCTGTCTTCCACAAGTCCCTCTTTACGTCCGTGCCGAATGAGGCCAATCGGCGTGGCTATGATTCATCTCCATTAAACAGAACTGCCCGGCCGGAGTCTGGTATTTCGACGTCCGGCCGGGCAGCCACTGGTACTACTTCCGTGCAAATGCCTGCTTCAGGAGCGTATCCTGCTCGGCAGCGTGCCGCTTCATGGAGCCGGCCGCAGTGGAGGCCGATGCGGGACGCGACACCAGGCGGACGCGCCGGTCCAGCGCCTCCGGTAGGTTCAGGCCCATAAACGGCCACGGTCCCTGGTTGGCGGGCTCGTCCTGTGCCCAGACAACCTCGGCGTTCGGGTACTTGGCCAGTTCCGCCGCGATCTCTTCGTGCGGCAGCGGGTAGAGCTGCTCCACGCGGACAATCGCGGTGGTCTTGTCCTCAGTCTTCTGCCGGGTGGACAGGAGATCGTAGTACAGGCGGCCGGAGACCAGCAGGACGCGTTCGACGGCGTCTGCCGCCAGCTGCTCGTGGTCACCGATGACGGGGCGGAAGGCGCCGGTGGTGAAGTCCTCGACGGACGACGCGGCTGCCTTGAGGCGCAGCAGCTGCTTCGGCGTGAAGATGATCAGCGGCTTGCGCGGCCTGCTGTAGGCCTGGCGGCGCAGCAGGTGGAAGTGTGATGCCGCGGTGGTGGGGTTGGCGACGATCATGTTCTCTTCGGCGCACATCTGCAGGAAGCGTTCGATGCGTGCCGACGAGTGGTCCGGGCCCTGGCCTTCGTAGCCGTGCGGCAGCATCAGGACCAGGGAGGAGCGCTGGCCCCACTTCTGTTCTGCCGAGGAGATGAACTCATCGATGATGGTCTGCGCGCCGTTGACGAAGTCACCGAACTGCGCTTCCCACAGCACCAGGGCATCCGGGCGTTCCACCGAGTAGCCGTATTCGAAGCCCATGGCCGCGTATTCGGACAGCAGGGAGTCGTAGATCCACAGCTTGGCCTGGTTGCCCGAGAGGTGGCCCAGGGGCAGCCACTCGCTGCCGTTGGCACGGTCGTGGAACACTGCGTGGCGCTGCACAAACGTGCCGCGGCGCGAGTCCTGGCCGGCAAGCCGGACAGGAACGCCTTCCATGATCAGCGAACCGAAGGCCGCGATCTCGCCAAAGCCCCAGTCGATGCCGCCTTCGCGGGACATCTGCTCGCGCTTTTCGAGGAGCTGCTTGAGCTTGGCGTGGACGGTGAAGCCCTCGGGGATCTGGACGTGGGCCTTGCCGATGTGCGCCAGGGTCTCCGGCGAAATGGCAGTGGACGCCGGGGCGTTGGTGCCGGAGTCAGCCTGCTGGGCGATGGGACGCTCAATGTCGGAGACGGCGGCGGAGTCCGCGGTGATGATCGGGATGGGCGAGGTCTGGGCCGCGTGCGTTTCGGCGAAGACCCGTTCCAGCCGTTCCTGGTAGTCGCGGAGCAGCTGCTCGGCTTCTTCCTCGGTGATGTCGCCACGGCCGATGAGCGCCTCGGTGTACAGCTTGCGGACGGAGCGCTTGGCTTCGATCAGGTTGTACATCATGGGCTGGGTCATCGAGGGGTCGTCACCCTCGTTGTGGCCACGGCGGCGGTAGCACACCATGTCGATCACAACGTCCTTGTGGAACCGCTGGCGGAACTCGTAGGCGAGCTGGGCGATGCGCACCACTGCCTCGGGATCGTCACCGTTCACGTGGAACACCGGCGCCTGGATCATCTTGGCGACGTCCGTGGAGTACGTGGACGAGCGCGACGACGACGGCGCCGTGGTGAAGCCCACCTGGTTGTTGACCACCACGTGGATGGTGCCGCCGGTCCGGTAGCCGCGGAGCTGGGAGAGGTTCAGCGTCTCGGCAACCACGCCCTGGCCTGCGAACGCAGCATCGCCGTGGACCATGAGGGGCAGGACCGGGAAGGCCTCGCCCTGGTCCAGGCGGTCCTGCTTGGCGCGGACGATGCCCTCGAGCACCGAGTCGACAGCCTCGAGGTGGGACGGGTTGGCGGCGAGGTAGACCTTGGTCTCGTTGCCGTTTTCCGAGGTGAACGTGCCTTCGGTACCGAGGTGGTACTTCACGTCGCCGGAGCCCTGCACGGAGCGGGGATCCTGGGTGCCTTCGAATTCGCGGAACACCTGGGCGTAGGTCTTGCCGGCGATGTTGGTGAGGACGTTCAGGCGGCCGCGGTGGGCCATGCCGATCGCAACCTCGTCCAGTCCGTCGTCAGCAGCCTCGGAAATGATGGCGTCCAACAGCGGAATCAGGGATTCGCCGCCCTCCAGGGAGAAGCGCTTCTGGCCGACGAACTTGGTCTGCAGGAAGGTCTCAAACGCTTCAGCCGCGTTGAGCCGGGACACGATGCGCAGCTGCTCTTCGCGGCTCGGCTTCGAGTACGCGTGCTCCAGCTGATCCTGGAACCACTTGCGTTCCTCCGGCTCCTGGATGTGCATGTACTCGATGCCCGTTGTGCGGCAGTAGGCATCACGCAGGACACCGAGGATGTCGCGGAACTTGAGCATGGGCGCGCCGCCGAAACCGCCGGTGGGCCACTCGCGGTCCAGGTCCCACAGGGTCAGCCCATAGGTGAGGACGTCAAGGTCCGGGTGCTTGCGCTGGACGTACTCCAGGGGATCGGTGTCTGCCATCAGGTGGCCGCGCACACGGTAGGAGTGGATCAGCTGCTGGATCCGGGCAACCTTGTTGATCTCGTCGGCAGGGTCCACCTGGAGGTCCAGGCTCCAGCGCACGGGCTCATACGGGATGCGCAGGGACTCGAAGATTTCGTCGTAGAAGTTCTGGGCACCGAGCAGCAGTTGGTGCACAAGCTTCAGGAACTCGCCGCTGCCGGCTCCCTGGATGACGCGGTGGTCATAGGTGGACGTCAGCGTGAGGACCTTGCTGATGGCGTTCTGCGCGATGATCTTTTCGCTGGCGCCCTGGAACTCGGCGGGGTAGTCCAGCGCGCCGACGCCGATGATGGCAGCCTGCCCCTTGGACAGACGCGGCACGGAGTGAACGGTGCCGATGCCGCCGGGGTTGGTCAGGGAGACCGTTGTGCCGGAGTGGTCATCAGCGGTCAGCTTGCCGCTGCGGGCACGCTTGATCAGGTCCTCATAGGTGTGCCAGAACTCGGAGAAGTTGAGGGTCTCCGCCTTCTTGATGTTGGGCACCATGAGCAGGCGCGTGCCGTCCGGCTTGGGCATGTCAATCGCGATGCCGAAGTTGACGTGTGCCGGCTGGACAGCACTGGGCTTGCCGTCGATTTCGTCGTAGTAGACGTTCATCGACGGGAACTGGGCGAGTGCGCGGATCACGGCGTAGCCGATGAGGTGCGTGAAGGAAACCTTGCCGCCGCGTGCGCGGGCCAGGTTGGAATTGATGACCACGCGGTTATCGATCAGCAGCTTGGCCGGAATAGCCCGGACGCTGGTGGCCGTGGGGACCTCAAGGCTGGTGACCATGTTGGTGGCGATGGCCTTGGCCGGGCCACGAAGAACGGAGACCACGTCCTCTTCCGGAGCAGTGGGTGCCTTGACGTTCTTGGGAAGCTGGGCGGGAATCGGCTGGGCCGCGCTTCCGGGCTCGATCTTCTTCGCGCCATCGCGGGCGACCGTAGCGGGAGCTTTTTTTGCCGCCGCGGGGGCGGCGGCCGGCGCTGCGGGCTGTGCGGCCGGCGACGTTGCCGGTGCAGCAGTTGCAGAAGCCGGAGGCGCCGGCGGTACAGCCGGCATTTCGCGGGTTGCTGGGTGGGCCACGGCTACCGCCGTGCTTCCGTTGGAAGAAGAACCGCTGCCTGAATCGAAGGACTCGAAAAGGGGCCACCATTTGGTATCCACCGTGTTCTTGTCTTTCTGATACTGCTCGTACAGTTCGTCAACGAGCCACTCGTTTCCGCCAAATTCCTCTGGTAGACGGTGGCTAGGCTGCTCTGGCACTTGAAATACGCCTCTTCCATGAGTTTGATTTCCCTCTGGCCGCCACGGTGCCGCAGCACAACATTCGAACCAGTCTCTGCGTCCTGAACCCGGACCGTTGCCAGTCTAATGAGCATTCTGTGTTAACTGCCAATAACGGTGACCCAAATCATGGCCATGACGCGGAGTTCACGGATTGTGGCGTCCGGAAGCCGTCCCGGCGCGGGTGTGTCGGGACCTCCGGGCGGCCATCCGGAAGGCGCAATCTGCTCCTGTAGACTGAAATTCTTATGGACAGTAAATCTAGGTGCCGGCCTGGGGGCTGTCAGCGGAGCATGAAGTACGGCACCGCGCAGTCCACCCGCAGAGCCGGCAAACCCCGAACACGCGCCCATCACTCTCCGCCAGTCCATCCCGGCGGAGCCCCTAAGGAAACAGCTTCGGCTTCGGCCGATCATCCTCCGCCGGGCAGTTTCCCCCGGATTCACGCAGCTTCTCCCGATTTTCGGGCGGGATGCTGAATGGAGTGGTTGCTCCTCGCGGCAGGCCTCCTGCTGATCGCCGGCACCGGCTTTTTCGTCGCCGTCGAATTTTCCCTGATTGCCCTTGACCAGGCCACGGTCCAACGTGCCATCGATAACGGTGACACCGGTGCCGTCCCGCTGCTCAAGTGCCTGAAATCCCTCTCAACCCAGCTTTCCAGCTGTCAGCTCGGCATCACCCTCACCACCCTTCTGACCGGTTACGTGATGGAACCGTCGGTAGGGCGCCTCCTTGAGGGCCCGTTGGCCGCCGTCGGAATTCCCGAAGCGGCGGCGGCATCCGTTTCCCTGGTCATAGCCATGGTGCTGGCCACGCTGCTGTCCATGCTGCTTGGCGAACTGGTGCCCAAGAACATGGCCATTGCGCTGTCCTTCCACGTGGGGAAGGCACTGGCGCGGCCGCAGTTGGTCTTTACGGCCATCTTCAAGCCCGCCATCGTGGTGCTCAACGGCTTTTCCAACAAGGTACTGAACGTCTTTGGCCTGGAGGCCAAGGAAGAGATTTCCGGTGCCCGGACGCCGGCCGAGCTCGCCTCCCTGGTGCGGCGCTCCGCCGCCATGGGTACGCTCGACGCCGGGACGGCTAACTTTGTGGCGCGCACGCTGAACTTCTCGGCCCGGACGGCCGCCGATGTTATGACGCCCCGGATCCGGATGGAGACCATCGACGCCGACCAGCCTGTCTCGGACATCCTGGACGCCGCCCGGCGCACCGGGTACTCCCGCTTCCCCGTCATCGGGGAGTCCTCCGACGACATCAAGGGCCTGGTCCACGTCAAGAAGGCCGTTGCCGTGCCGTGGGACCGGCGGGCCAACCTGGAGGCCGGAGCCATCATGACCGATGTCCTCCGCGTGCCGGAGACCATCCACCTGGATGCCCTCCTGGCCGAGCTGCGCGAGGGAAACCTCCAACTCGCGGTTGTCCTGGATGAATACGGCGGAACCGCGGGCATCGCCACCCTTGAGGACTTGGTGGAGGAAATCGTCGGTGAAGTGTCCGACGAGCACGACAAGGTACGCCCGGGACTGCTCCAGAGCGCCTCCGGGGACTGGTACTTCCCCGGACTGCTGCGCCCCGACGAGCTTTCCGAACAGATCCCGGGGCTGACTGTTCCGGACGAAGCCGCCTACGAAACCGTAGGCGGGTACGTCATGAGTCAACTGGGCCGGATCGCGGCAGTGGGGGACACCGTCGGGGTAGGCGGCGGCACCCTGAGCGTGACCAGGATGGACGGCCGAAGGATCGAGCGGATCTCCTTCCATCCGGCGGCGCCTGAAGCGGTGCCCGCTCCGGAAGACGGGAGCGAACGATGAGTGACTGGGCCGGAATTGCCTGGCTGGTTGTCCTCCTGCTGGGAAACGCGTTTTTTGTCGGCGCCGAGTTCGCCGTGATGTCAGCCAGGCGCAGCCAGATCGAACCCCTCGCCGAGGCCGGTTCAAAACGGGCGCAGACCACGTTGCGCGCCATGGAGAACGTCTCATTGATGCTGGCCTGCGCACAGTTGGGCATCACCGTGTGCTCGCTGCTGATCCTGCAGGTGGCCGAACCGGCCATCCACCACCTGATGGCGGCTCCCCTGGAAGCTGTTGGGCTGCCGGTGGAGATTGCCGACGTCGCAGCGTTCGCCATTGCCCTGATGGTGGTGACCTTCCTCCACGTGACGTTCGGCGAGATGGTGCCGAAGAACATCTCGGTATCGGTGGCGGACAAGGCTGCCTTGCTGCTGGCGCCGCCGCTGATGTTTGTTGCGAAGCTGGTCAACCCGGCCATCGTCGCGCTGAACTGGTCCGCCAACCACATCCTCAAGCTCCTGCGGATTGAACCCAAGGACGAGGTGAACTCGTCCTTCACGCTCGAAGAAGTCCAATCGATCGTGCAGGAATCCACACGTCACGGGCTCGTGGATGATGACGCAGGCCTGATCACCGGCGCCCTGGAATTCTCCGAATACACGGCTTCGAACATCATGGTTCCGCTGAACGATCTGGTCATGCTGAAGGCGGCCACCACACCGGTGGAGTTTGAAAAGGCCGTCAGCAGGACCGGGTTCTCAAGGTTCCCGATGCTGGACGATGACGGCATGCTGTCCGGATACCTCCACGTGAAGGATGTGCTGTCCATTCCCGAGTCGGACTACCAGCACCCCATCGCAGAGAGCAGGATCCGTTCGCTTGCCAACCTCGCGCTGGACGACGAAGTTGAAACGGCCATGTCCGTCATGCAGCGTACGGGCTCACACCTGGCCCGCGTGATCGGCGCGGACGGGCAGACCCACGGCGTCCTCTTCCTGGAAGACGTGATCGAGCAGCTTGTGGGAGAGATCCGGGACGCCACCCAGGCCACCGGCATCAGGAGGCTGCACGAGTCGAACGGCGACCAGGCGGGGTTATCCTAAATAGGAATCATTCACATTTAGGGGTAAGCTTTTTGGAGACGCAAAGTCCATCCCTGTATTGAACTGAGGTTTCCGTGCACCACCCCGCCGCCATCCGAACGTCCCTCGCAGCCCTCGCCGGCGTGAGCCTGCTGCTCACCGCTTGCGGCTCCGGAGGCGGCGCGCCGTCGGCGTCGTCCGGCACGGATTCATCCGCCGGCGTCGTCGACGTTGTGGCGTCCACCAACGTGTACGGGAACATCGCCGCGATCATCGGCGGGGACAAAGTCAACGTCACCTCCATCATCACCAAGACCAGCCAGGACCCGCATTCGTACGAGGCCACCGCGCAGGACCGGCTGCTGGTCTCCAAAGCAGAACTGGTGATCGAGAACGGCGGCGGCTACGACGCCTTCCTCCACAAGATGGCCGATGACAGCAACATCCCGCACAGCAATATCGTCACTGCCGTCGAAGTGGCTGGCCTGGCTCCGGAGGAAGACCACGCTGATTCGTCGTCGTCGGCGGCGAGCGAGTCAGCTCACGATCATGGTCACGAGTACGGTGAGTTCAACGAACACGCCTGGTACAGCCTGGATGCCATGGGCAAGCTCGCTGATTCACTGGCGGCCAAGCTGGGTGAACTCGAACCGGGCTCAGCCGCCCTGTTCACGTCCAATGCCGCAACCTTCAAAGCCGAGGTGGACGGGCTGGCCGGCAAGCTCGCCGCACTGAAGGCCAACGGAACCGGCGCGGCCGTGGCCGTGACCGAACCTGTCCCGCTGTACCTGCTCGAGGCGGCAGGGCTGGAGAACAGGACTCCGGCCGACTACACGGCCGCGATCGAGGAAGGCTCGGACGTTCCGCCAGCCGTGCTGAAGGACGCTACGGACCTGGCCGGATCCAAGGACATCAGATTCCTCGCCTACAACGCGCAGACAGAGGGACCCCAGACGCAGGCACTGAAAAAGGCAGCCGAATCAGCCGGCGTTCCCGTCATTGACTTCAGCGAAACCCTGCCCGAAGGCAAGACGTACCTGCAGTGGATGACGGACAATGTTGACAACGTCAGCAAAGTTTTGGAGAAAAATAGTTGAAACCGGTGGTCAGCCTCCGCGGGGCGTCCCTGCAGTTCGGCAAACGCTTGCTCTGGGAGGATCTCGACCTGGATATCAGGCCAGGTGAGTTCTTCGCGGTCCTGGGACCCAACGGCAGCGGAAAGACCAGTTTCCTCAAGGTTCTCCTGGGCCTTCAGGAACTGCAGTCCGGCCGGGCCACTTTGGGCGACCGTCCCGTGGAGCGGGGCAGCAATCTGATCGGCTACATTCCGCAGCAGAAATCCTTTGCTCCGGACACCCCCATGCGTGCCCGGGACCTGGTGGGGCTCGGCGTGGACGGCCACCGCTGGGGGCTGCGACTGGGCAGGTCCCGGGCAAACCGCAGGATCGATGAGCTTCTGGAACTGGTGGGCGCCAGTGACTACGCCAAAGTCCCGGTAGGCCAGCTCTCCGGCGGCGAGCAGCAGCGCCTCCGGGTGGCCCAGGCGCTGGCCACGGACCCTAAGGTCCTCCTCTGCGACGAACCCTTGCTGTCCCTGGACCTGCACCACCAGCAGGCCGTCAGCGCGCTGATCAACAAGCAGTGCCACGACCAGAACAGCGCGGTGGTTTTTGTCACCCACGAAATCAACCCCATCATCGATTACGTTGACCGGGTGCTGTATCTGGCCGGCGGGCGGTTCCGGGTGGGGACCCCGGAAGAGGTCATGACCACTGAGGTCCTGTCCGAGCTCTATGCCAGCCACGTGGAAGTCATCCACGCGAACGGGCGCATCGTCGTCGTCGGCCTACCCGACGCGACCACGCACCACCATGCCGATGTCCACGCCACGGCGGGGGAGGTGGCCTGATGGATGCGGACAGCATCATCGGAGCGATCTTCAGCTTCGAGAACTACGGCGAGCTGCTGGTGCTGGTCCAGAACTCGATCTGGGCCGGGGCCGTGTTGGGCCTGCTCGGCGGGCTGGTGGGCACTTTCGTGATGAAACGGGACCTGGCCTTCGCCGTCCACGGCATCTCCGAACTCTCTTTCGCAGGCGCGGCGTTTGCGCTCCTGATCGGCGCGGACATCGTGTTCGGCTCGCTGATCGGCTCGGTGGCGGCGGCGCTGCTCCTGGGCCTGATGGGGGTCCGGGCACGGGACAAAAACTCCATCATCGGGGTGATCATGCCGTTCGGACTGGGGCTCGGCATCCTGTTCCTGTCGCTCTACGAAGGCCGTGCCGCCAACAAATTCGGCCTGCTCACGGGGCAGATCGTCTCCGTGGACACCGTCCAGCTCCAGGTCCTCGCCGGTGCCGCCGTGGTGGTCATCGCGGCCCTGGCAGCCATCTGGCGCCCGCTGAACTTTGCCAGCGTTGATCCCGAACTGGCAGAAGCCCGCGGGGTGCCCGTACGGACGCTCGCGCTGATCTTTATGGTCCTGCTGGGAGTCAGCGTAGCGCTGTCCATCCAGGTGGTGGGTGCGCTCCTGGTGCTCGCATTGCTGATCACCCCGGCAGCGGCGGCGCTCCGCGTGACGTCCGCTCCCGTGGCGGTGGTGGCGCTCAGCGTTGTTTTCGCCGTCACGGCCACGGTGGGCGGAATCCTGCTGGCCCTGGGCGGGCGGATCCCCATTAGCCCCTATGTCACCACTCTGTCATTCCTGATCTACGTGGTATGCCGCATCGTCGGCAGTGTCCGGGCGAAGAAGGGCATCAACGGCCGGCTGGTGCACGCCCGCTGACACGGTCAAGCGGGATGCATTAGGGTGCGGCGGCGCAGGCCGTCAAAGCTTGCCGGCGGCCCTGAGGGCTGTGCAGTCCGGGCACAGGCCGAAGATCTCCACGGTGTGCGCCACCTCGGTGTAGCCGTGTTCGGTGGCGATCCGGGCGGCCCAGGTTTCCACCGCCGGGGCCTCGACTTCCACAGCCTTCCCGCAGCTGCGGCACAGCAGATGGTGGTGGTGCCCGGTAACGGCGCAGCGCCGGTAAACGGCTTCTCCCTCGCCGTTGCGCAGCACATCCACGAGGCCTTCGTCGGCGAGGGACTGCAGGATCCGGTACGCCGTTGCCAAGGAAACCGAGACGCCCTTGTTCTGCAGGATGCGGTAGAGCTCCTGCGTGCTGACGAAGTCATCCAGCTCGTCCAGGGCAGCGCTAACGGCCACGCGCTGCTTGGTGACGCGCTGCTCCTTGCCGGGCACACTCCCGGCGCCTGCGCCGGATGAAGCGTTCGACGGCGTCGCGTCAGCTTTGGTGCCGAACGGCATGAAGGTACTCGCTTCCCTGAGGGACGGTGGCAATCATCAAGATTACCAGCCGGGAGCGCCCCGCCAAGCGAGCCTTGGACAAGCGTGGGGCCGGACCCTAGGCTGGCGCCATGAAGCTGACAAAATACACCCACGCGTGCATCCGGCTCGAGAAGGACGGCCGGGTGCTGGTGCTGGATCCGGGAACATTCTCCGAGACGGCCGAAGCCCTGGACGGGGCGCAGGCCGTGCTCATCACCCACGAGCACGGCGACCATGTGGATGTGCCGGCCATGGTCAACGCGCTGGGCGGCTCGGACGGCCTGGCGGTCTTCGCGCCGGCCGGCGTGGCCGCCCACCTGCGGGAGGAGGCACCGCAGGCGGCAGCCCGGATCCACACGGTCGAACCCGGTTCCAGTTTTGACGCAGCCGGCTTCGATGTCCGCAGCTTCGGCGGACAGCATGCACTCATCCATCCTCAGGTTCCCATCGTCGCCAACATCGGCTATTTGGTGGACGGCAACGTTTACCACCCGGGGGACTCCTTCATCATCCCGGACGGCCTCAGCGTGCAGACGCTGCTGGTTCCGCTCCACGCGCCGTGGAGCAAGGTCAGCGAGGTGGTGGATTTTGTCATCGCCGTCCGGGCCCCGCGTGCGTTCCAGATCCATGATGGGCTCCTCAACGAAAGGGGCCTGAAGGTCGCAGAATCCCATGTTGCCAGGCTGGGTCGGAAATACGGCACCGAGTACAGCCGCCTTGCCCCGCGGGAATCGGTGGAGGTCTGATCAGCTACGCGTTCCAGACGCCGGTCTCGAAAAACCGGCGGATGCCTTCCTCATGCGGCTCGGGTTCCAGGCCTTGGCCTGACAGCCATTCTGGATTGTAGTAGTTGCCCGCATAGCGGTCGCCGCCGTCGCACATCAACGACACAATGCTGCCGCGCTGTCCTTCGGCGACCATTTCCGCCACGAGTTGCCAGACACCCCATAGGTTGGTGCCGGTGGACGGTCCGGCGTGCAGGTCGGCGACGGTGTGCAGGTGCCGCATTGCTGCGACGGAGGCGGCATCGGGAACCTGGATCATGTGGTCGATGACGGCGGGCACAAAGCTCGGTTCCATCCGCGGGCGGCCGATGCCTTCGATCCGTGACGGCAGGCCGGTGCTGGTCCCACCCGCACCGTTCACCCAACCGGGGTAAAACGCGGAATTCTCCGGGTCTACCACCGCAAGGCGCGTGTCGTGGCCGCGGTAGCGCAGGTAGCGGCCGATGGTCGCGCTGGTGCCGCCGGTCCCCGCGCCCACCACGATCCAGCGGGGAACGGGGTGTTCCTCCAGCGCCAACTGCCCGAAGATGGACTCCGCGATGTTGTTGTTGCCGCGCCAGTCCGTGGCACGCTCCGCGTAGGTGAACTGGTCCATGTAGTGGCCGTTGGACGTGGCCGCGACTTCCGTCGCCGCGGCATAAACCTCTGAGGCATGGTCAACCAACAGGCACGAGCCCCCGAACTGTTCGATCAGCGCGATCTTCTCCGGGCTTGTCGTGCGGGTCATGACCGCTACGAACGGCAACCCCAGGAGCTGCGCGAAATATGCCTCCGATACCGCGGTGCTGCCGCTGGAAGCCTCCACGATGGTGGTACCTTCGCGGATCCAGCCGTTGACCAGGCCAAAGAGGAACAGCGAGCGGGCCAGCCGGTGCTTGAGGCTCCCCGAACGGTGCGTGGATTCGTCCTTGAGGTAAAGCTGGACGCCCCAGTGCTGCGGGAGCGGTACCGAGTAGAGATGGGTATCGGCGGATCGGTTGTTTTCTGCGTTGACTTTTCTGATGGCCTCGTCAGCCCAGGCCCGGTCCGTGCTCGTGTTCTTCACCGGACCAACTCTAGCTGCGACAGAGCGCCTGGCCCTCCCTGCCAGGCGCTGCCGCAGCTAGAGTTGGATCAGCGACTGCACACCTCACCAGCACAATTGCTAAGGAGAACGATGGGCCCACTGATGGCTGTCCAGGCTTTGGCGGCGCGCTTCGACGCCGGACATCGGACCGTGGTTCTGGACGTCCGCTGGGCGCTGGGGGACCCGCACGGCCGGGAACACTACCTTGGGGGCCACCTCCCGCGGGCAGTTTTTGTGGACCTTGCCACCGAGCTGGCGACGCCGGCTACCCCGGCCCGCGGCAGGCACCCGCTGCCCACCGACGCGGAATTCCAGGAGACTGCCAGGCGCTGGGGGATCAACAACGGCGACGTTGTGGTGGCCTATGACAACAGCGGCAACATGGCTGCCGCCCGGCTCTGGTGGATGCTCCGCAACGCCGGGTTCCAGGACGTGTACCTGCTCGACGGCGGCCTGGCCGCCTGGCGGGACGCCGGACTGCCGTTGGACACCGGACCGGCGGAGGCCGCCGTCGGGCGTGTTTCCTTTGACGTTTCCCCTGCTGGAGGCAGGATGCCCAGCATCGACGCGGCCGGAGCTGCAGACTGGCCGGCAACGGGCGTCCTCCTGGATGCCCGGGCCGGCGAAAGGTACCGGGGCGAATTTGAACCCGTTGACCCCCGCGCCGGCCACATTCCGGGCGCCCGGAGCGCACCAACAACGGCGAACGTGGACGGGGCCGGCTATTTCCTGCCCGCGGACGAGCTGCGGCGCCGGTTCGAGGACCTCGGCATCCGCGACGACGTCCCGGTGGCCGTGTACTGCGGCTCGGGCGTGACCGCCGCCCATGAGGTGGCCGCCCTCGAAATCGCTGGATTCCGGGCCGCCCTCTATCCGGGATCCTTCTCGGAATGGTCGAACAATCCCGCGCTGCCGGTAGCGACGGGCAACAGGCCGAGTGGCGATGCGGCGGCCCGCGGGGGTAGCGTCGAAGGATGACCCCAGGACGCCCCGTACCGCCGCCCCTTGCCCGCCCCGTAATGCCGAATGATGCTGTTACCGATCCTGCTGCGGACCTGGACACCGATCCGGGCACCGGCCTGCTGGCCGCCGCCTATGGCGCGGTTTCCCCTGACAGCGGCCTGGCACCCCTGACGCTTGCCCGGCGTGCCCCGAAAGCGGACGACGTCGAGATTGCCATCGAATTCTGCGGCCTGTGCCACTCGGATGTGCACGCCACCCGTGGCGAATGGGGTAACCAGAAATATCCACTGGTCCCCGGCCACGAAATCGTCGGAACTGTCAGCCGCGTCGGCTCGGCCGTGACTGACTTCACCCCGGGGGACCGCGTGGGCGTCGGGTGCATGGTTGATTCCTGCCGCGAATGCGAAAGCTGCCTCGACGGCCTGGAACAGTACTGTGAAAACGGGATGACCGGGACCTACGGCGGCAAGGATTCGCGTAACGGCGATGCCATCACCCAGGGCGGCTACTCGTCGGCCGTGGTGGTGGACCGGCGCTACGTGGTCCGTGTGCCCGGCAACCTGGACCCGGCCGCCGTCGCCCCCTTGCTCTGCGCGGGTGTCACCACGTTCTCTCCCTTGCGGCACTTTGACGTGGAGGAAGGCGACGTTGTGGGCGTGGTGGGGCTCGGCGGGCTCGGACACATGGCCGTGAAGCTCGCCAAGGCCATGGGGGCGGTGGTGAAAGTCTTCACCACTTCCGAAGGCAAGGTGCCGGCCGCGCTGGAACTCGGGGCCGACGAAGTGATCCTGTCCCGGGACACGGACGCCATGGCCGCCGCGGACCGCACCATCGACCTCATTATCGACACTGTGGCCGCTCCGCACGACCTGAATCCGTTCTTCCGTACCCTGCGCGTGGACGGTGCGCTGTTCCAGCTGGGCCTGCCGTCGGACGCCATGCCGCCGGTCAACCCCGGAGCCCTGATCCGGAGGCGGATAGCCTACGCTGGCTCGCTGATCGGGGGCATTGCCGAAACGCAGGAGATGCTCGATTTTTGCGCCGCCCATGGAGTGGTGGCGGATATCGAACTGGTTCGCGCAGAGCAGCTGAATGAGGCCTACGACCGCATGGTGGCAGGCGACGTTAAATACCGGTTTGTGCTGGACACCAGCACCCTGCAGGCTCCGGCCGAGAAGGCAGACGCATGAGCACCCTGTTCACCAAGATCATCAATGGCGAGATCCCCGGACGATTTGTCTGGCGGGAGGCTGACGTTGCGGCCTTCATGACCACGGCTCCCCTGGCAGACGGGCACACGCTGGTGGTCCCCATCGAGGAGGTGGACCGCTGGACCGATGCGCCCCCGGAAACCCTCGCGAAGGTGATGGAAGTGGCCCGCCGGATCGGTGCCGTGCAGCTGGACGTCTTCCCGGCCGAGCGGGCGGGGCTGATTGTGGCCGGGTACGAGATCAACCACCTGCACGTCCACGTGTGGCCGTCCAGGACCATGGCTGATTTCGATTTCGCCTCGGCCGACCAGAACCCGGACCCCGCAGTGCTGGACGCGAACGCCGAAAAGCTGCGTGCCGGGCTCCGGGCCGCCGGCTACGCGGAGTTCGTTCCCGCAAACTGAGCCTGCTGCTCGCGCCGGTCTAGGCCGGCGCGAGCGCCTTGTTAAGGACAGCCCTGATCCGCTTTTCGGAGACGGAATAGGCCGTTCCGAGTTCGACGGCGAAGAGGCTCACCCGCAGCTCTTCGATCATCCAGCGGACCTGGGTCAGTTCGGCACCCACCCGGCGCCCGGGCAGCAGAGCCGACACGGCGTCGTCGTAATCGTCTTCCAGCCGCTGGACCGCGGCCATGCTCAGGCCGTCCCGCTGGACGTTGCCGGGGAGCTTTTCGAGGCGTTTCTCGATGGCGGCAAGGTAGCGGGGGAGCTGGCTCAGCTGCTTGTAGCCCGTGCGGGCCACAAATCCCGGGAACACGAGCTGCTCAAGCTGGCTCCTGACATCCTTCAGGGCGCTGATCAGCGCCAGGCTGGTGGTGCCGTTCAGCAGTGTCTCAATGCGCCGGGTGCTGGCCAGGACGCGCTCCACCACGGCCGTCACACTGAAGACCGTATCGATGAGTTCCGCGCGGACCTGCTCGTAGAGGGCGTCGAAGGACCCCCGGTCCCACGGGAGTTCCGCCGGGGTCAGTTTGTCCACGGCAGCCAGGGCGCAATCGGCAATGAGGGCTGACACTGAACCGTGCGGATTCTGGCTGAACGTCAGCTTTTCGGTGTTGTTCAGATGTTCCAGGACGTAGCGGTCCGGTGCCGGTACCCTGAGGGCGAGGAGCCGGATCACGCCGCCGCGGATGGCCTCAAGCTGCTCCGACGAGGTCTGGAAGACGCGCAGCGCCACGGACGTTCCTTCATCCACCAAGGCTGGATAGCCGGTGACAGTGTGGCCCTTGACGGTGTTGCTGACCTGCCGCTGCACCGTGCCGAAGGCCCACTCGGTCAGGCCGGTCTGTTCCTTGAAGCCTGTGCCGCTGCCGGCCGAATTTCCGCCTGCCGATGACGCGGGTACTGTCCCGCCGGACTTTCCGGGTGACTTCGAATTTCCAAGAGACTGCGGAGCCGTGGTTCCGGGTGTCGCCCCCAGGGATTCAGCAATAGCGCGGCGTGTTGCCGGGGCCAGCCGCTCCTGCAGGGCTGCGAGGTCCTTGCCCTCATCCACCACCTTGCCCTGGGTATCGATAACCTTGAAGCTCACCCGCAGATGGGACGGCACCGCGTCCCAGTTCCAGGAACCGGGCGGGATGACGTGGCCGCGGATCCGGCGCAGGGCCAGTTCCAGTGAAGCTTCCAGCTCATCGTGGGCCGGATCAAAGTCCGATTCCAGGGCAGCGACGGCTTGCCGGGCCACATCCGGAGCGGGGACAAAGTTCTTGCGGACCTGCTTGGGGAGCGACTTGATCAGGGCAGCCACAAGCTCCGCCCGCTGGCCAGGGATCAGCCAGCGGAAGGCGGCATCATCGAGCTGGTTGAGGAAGAGCACCGGGACTTCGGCCGTGACGCCGTCGGACGGGTTGGGCGGTGAACCGGGCGCCACCGGGTGGAACTCGTAGCTGAGCGGCAGCTCGAAGCCCTTGTGCAACAAGGTTTTCGGATAAGCGGCTTCGTCCAGGTCATCGGCGTCGTTGTTCAGCAGCAGTGACTTGTCGTAGGCCAGGAGGTCCGGATTCTGCTGCCGGGCCTCCTTCCACCACTTGTCGAAGTGCCGTTCGGACACAACGTCGGGGCCGATCCTGGCGTCGTAGAACTCAAAAAGCGTTTCATCGTCCACCAGCAGGTCGCGGCGGCGCATCCTGGCCTCGAGCTCCTCGACCTCAAGGAGCAGGGCGCGGTTGCGGTGGAAGAACTTGTGGTGCGTTTTCCAGTCGCCTTCCACCAGGGCGTGCCGGATGAACAGCTCGCGGGCCAGCACAGGATCCACTCGGCTGTAGTTGACCCGGCGCTGCGGGATGATGGGCACGCCATACAGGGTGACCTTCTCGTACGCCATGACCGCGCCCATTTTGGTGGACCAGTGCGGCTCGCTGTAGCTGCGCTTGACGAGGTCCGGCGCCACCTGTTCTGCCCAGACGGGATCGAACTTGGCTGCCACCCTGGCCCAGAGGCGGCTCGTCTCCACGAGTTCGGCCGCCATCACAAACGTGGGGGACTTCTTGAAGAGCGACGAGCCAGGGAAAATTGCGAAGCGGCTGCCGCGGGCGCCCGCGTATTCGCGCTTGCGCTCGTCCAGGATGCCGATGTGGCTCAGCAGGCCGGACAGCAGGCTCATATGGATGCCTTCGTGGTTGCCCACGGGATCGGCCAGGCGCTTGTTGTCCAGGCTGATCCCGAGCGGGCTGGCCATCTGGCGGAGCTGGGCGAAGAGATCCTGCCATTCCCTGACCCGAAGGTAGTTGATGAACTCGGTCCGGCACAGGCGGCGGAACTGGGTGGACGAGAGTTCCTGCTGTTTCTCCTGCAGATAGTTCCACAGGTTCAGGAAACCGGTGAAATCCGAGTTTTCATCGCGGAAGCGGGCATGCTTCTCGGCGGCGAGCTGCTGCTTGTCCGTTGGACGCTCGCGCGGGTCCTGGATGGTCAGTGCCGCGGCCAGGATCATTACCTCGCGGACGCAGCCGCGCTTGCCGGCCTCCACAATCATCCGGCCGAGGCGGGGATCCACCGGCAGCTGGGCAAGCTGGTGTCCGACGGCGGTGAGCCCGCCGCTCTTGGCGTCACCTGGCCGGACGGCATTCAAGGCGCCGAGCTCGCGCAGGAGAGTAACGCCGTCGTTGATTGCCCTTGAGTCCGGCGGCTCGACGAACGGGAAGTTCTCCACGTCCTTGGGCCCACGGGCAACACCCATGGCGGTCATCTGCAGGATGACTGCCGCCAGGTTGGTGCGCAGAATTTCCGGATCCGTGAACAGCGGCCGGGAGTCGAAGTCCTCTTCCGAATAGAGCCGGATGGCGATGCCGTCCGACACACGGCCGCACCGGCCGGAGCGCTGGTTCGCCGAAGCCTGCGACACACGCTCGATGGGCAGCCGCTGGACCTTGGTGCGGTGCGAGTAGCGCGAGATGCGGGCCGTGCCGGTGTCGATGACGTACTTGATGCCCGGGACGGTCAGGGACGTCTCGGCCACGTTGGTGGCCAGCACAATCCGGCGGTTTCGGCCGGGGTGGAACACCTTGTGCTGTTCCTGCAGGCTTAGGCGGGCGAACAGCGGGAGTACCTCGGTGCCGGCCAGGCGCCGGTTGGACTGGATTCTGGCGTTCAGTGCGTCGGCCGCATCGCGGATCTCGCGCTCGCCGGTGAAAAAGACCAGGATGTCGCCGGGAGCCTCGCTGGCGAGCTCGTCCACGGCATCGCATACGGCGTCCAGGGGATCGCGGTCCTCCTCGAGTTCGTCATCGGAGGCCTCGTCGTCGGCCGCACCGCCGGCTGGCTGGGAAAGCGGCCGGTACCGGATCTCCACAGGGAACGTGCGCCCGGACACCTCGATGATGGGGGAGGGCTCGTCGTCGGACCCGAAGTGCTTGGCGAAACGCTCCGGATCGATCGTGGCCGAGGTGATGATGATTTTCAGATCCGGCCGCTGCGGCAGGATGCGCTTGAGGTAGCCCAAAATGAAGTCGATGTTGAGGCTGCGCTCGTGCGCTTCGTCAATGATGATGGCGTTGTATTTGCGCAGCAGCTTGTCCCGCTGGATCTCTGCTAGCAGGATGCCGTCAGTCATGAGCTTGACCTTGGTGGCGCGGCTGACTTCGCCGGTGAACCGCACCTGGAAACCGACTTCCTGGCCGATCTCCACACCGAGTTCCTCGGCGATGCGCTCAGCGACCGTGCGGGCTGCGAGCCGCCGCGGCTGGGTGTGCCCGATCAGGCCGTTGTCGCCAAGGCCCAGCTCAAGGCACATTTTGGGAATCTGGGTGGTCTTGCCGGAGCCGGTCTCGCCGGCAATGATGGTCACCTGATTGGCGGCAATGGCAGCCATCAGGTCCTCGCGGCGCTCGGAAACGGGCAGCTCAGCAGGGTAGGAGATATGAAATGTCATGGCTGCAGCCAGTCTACTGGGGAGGCGTCTGTTTCCCGCTCTTGCCACCGTCGACCCCGCCGTCCACCCCGACCTGCTCCCGGCCTCCCGGATAGGCGGCCGGGACGCCGGAGCGGGACGTGACGTGGAACTTCGCGTAGATCCGGGTCAGGTGAAACTGCGCCGTTTTGACCGAGACATGCAGCTCCGCGGCGGCTTCCCTATTGCTGAGCCCAGCACCTTTCCGATGACATCGCTTCGGCCGTCAAGCCGGAACTGGTTCTGAGCCCCACCGAGCGCGGCAACGGGGCAGGCAGCGAGGTCACCTATTACTTCGTTCTGGATGCAGTCCGCGCCTGATATGTCAGCACACGAAAGGACCCGGCTCTTATGAGCCGGGTCCTTTCGTGTTAATACTGATGGGTTAATAATGGCGGCCTGAGGGATGCCTGCGGGTTAGAAAATGCGCAGGGTGTAGTTGACGCTGGGCAGGTCCCGGGCGGACCAGGGCTGGTCGGAGGCGACGGGCGGGGTGTGGCCGCGGCCATCACGCAGGAGCGCTGAGGCGGTGGCGGCGAGAACGACGAGGAGCAGGACCACTAGGGCGATTCCGAAGATTTCCATGACTCAATGCTGCTCCGGTGCATGTTCAAGAAACAGTGGCAGAAATGCCCAAAAAGCGCGAATTTCTGCCACAATGGAAGCATGCTGAAATCAGTGGCAGTCATCATGGTCCCCAACTTCTCGATCTTCGAGTTCGCCACCGCATTCGAGGTGTTCGGCATCGACAGGTCGGGTCGCGGCAGTAACGTCCCCGCGTTTGACTTCCGGGCCTGCACGCCCGAGCCCGGAAACGTCCGCTTGAAATCAGGCCTCTCCATGAATGTCCCCTTGGGGCTCGATGCCACGGCGGACGCGGACCTCGTGATCATGACGCCCTTCGGACGCGATGAGGACGTTCCGGAATCCGTTATGGAGGCATTGCGGGCCGCGCACGCCCGGGGCGCCTGGGTGATGTCCATCTGTTCCGGAGCCTTCGCCCTGGCCCGCGCCGGTCTTCTGAACGGGCGGCGCTGCACCACCCATTGGCACTATTCCCATGAGCTCGCAAGCCGGTACCCGGACGTGCAGGTCGATGAAAACGTGCTCTATGTGCAGGACGGCAACCTGATCACCAGCGCCGGAACCGCGGCAGGGATTGATGCCTGCCTCCATCTGGTGCGCGTTGAGTTCGGCGCCAATGTAGCCGCCGCAATTGCCCGGGACATGGTGGTGCCGCCGCATCGTGACGGTGGCCAGGCGCAGTTCATTGACCGGCCCGTGCCTGCTTGTGGATCGGCGCCGATGGAAGAGCTGCTGCGCTGGATGGTGCAGAACCTGGAGCAGGAGCACACCGTTGTTGAATTGGCGTCCCGCGTGCACATGTCAGCCAGGACCTTTGCCCGCCGCTTCCGCTCCGAAACGGGGGCGACACCTGCTGCCTGGCTGAACTCGCAGCGGGTCCTCCGGGCGCAGGAGCTGTTGGAATCCACTGACCTGAACATCGACGAAGTTGCCCGGGAATCGGGCTTTGGCCACCCCGTCCTGCTCCGGCATCACTTTGCCAAGGTGCTGGACACCAGCCCGCAGTCCTACCGCCGGGCGTTCCGCGGGCAACTGGTAACGGCGGGGTAGCCGTCCATGCGGCTAGGCCTTAGCCGGGCGACTAAGCCGGGGCAGGCCCTTGCGGTCCAGGAGTGTCTTGCCGTCCGGGGCTGTCCTCGGAGGCCGCCCGGGTGCTGTCCACCAGCACGCGCCATGGTCCTGTGACAGCTTGCTCAGACAGTGCCGCACGGCGCTGGCCGGCCCGGATCGAATAGATGAATCGGTCGGGCTGGTTGCCTTGCACCTCCGCGGCTGCGGCCCTGACGGTCTTGGGCACCGCGTCCCAAGGGCATGCTTCCACAATGGGTTGCCACTGGCTTTTTGCGCTCTCGGTCTGGGCGTGCACTGTCCATATGCGGGTCAGGGCTGCGATGCCGCCGCTGCGCTCGACACTGATCTTCATGGCCTGGGTCCTGGGCTTTCCTGCAGCCTGGCCGTCGGGGCTCGCGGCGGGCAGGCGTTCAACTAAAGCTTGACCTTCACAGTTTCCCACGCCTGCCGCACGGCGTCATGCTCCGGAGAATCGGTGCCGAACAGGTCGACGGCGGATGCCGCCGTCGCCCTCGCGAATAGGCGGAAGGTGGCGGTGGCAGGCAGCGAGCCGCCGGTCAGTGCGTCGTACCAGATCCGTCCCGGTGCCTCCCAGGCGTTGCCGCCGAGGGACTCCGCCGTGAGGTAGAAGGCCCGGTTGGGGATGCCGGAGTTGATGTGGACGCCGCCGTTGTCGGCGCTGGTCCGCACGTACGAGTCCATCGAATCTGGCTGGGGATCCTTACCCAGCACGTCGTCGTCGTACGCTGTTCCCGGGGCTTTCAGGGAGCGGAGAGCCGATCCCTCAACCTGAGCCGTGAAAAGTCCTTCGCCGATCAGCCAGCTGGCGTCGGTCACGGACTGCCTGTTCAGGTACTGTTCCACGAGCGCGCCGAAAACGTCGGACATGGATTCGTTGATGGCACCTGCCTGGTTGCGGTAAGCCAGCCCCGCCGAGTACTGCGTGACGCCGTGTGTGAGTTCGTGCCCGATGACGCTCAGCGACCGCGTAAAACGTTCGAAAACTTCGCCGTCGCCGTCGCCGAAGACCATCTGCCGGCCGTCCCAGAAAGCATTGTCGTAGAGCTTGCCAAAATGCACAGTGGCATCGAGCGGCAGGCCTTCGCCGTCGATGGAGTTACGGCCGAAGATGTCGGCAAACAGGCGATGCGTGTGCCCAAGGCCGTCGTACGCCTCATCAGCGGACGGATCGCCGGAAGCCGGTTCGCCTTCCTTGCGTACGAGCTTTCCGGGAAGGTTCTCGGAACCGCCGGCATCGTAAATGCTCCTTTTGGGCGGGCCCGGGCGGACGTCCCGCAGTGCCGGGGGAGCGGCCGGAACCGGCAGGGTACGGGCCGACTGGACTGACCGGACGTGGCTCAGCGCTTCCTTGGCCGCCCGCGCGGCGGCTGAAAACTGCGGCTCGTCCAGGCGGGCCAGCCGCCGCAGCATGTAAGGCGGAATGATTGAACAGAATGTGGCTGGAACGTGCATGGCCTACCCCCTCGAGTTCGTTGAATCAGCCTACGAGGGGCCACCGACAATCTGTTGAAGGCGCACTCAAGCCAGGGCGAATGGACACTTGCGGCCCTGATTCACCGCTACCTACTAGCGCCAGCCGACAGTTGTGGCCCGAGTTTCTTTTGCCGCCCCAAATCTGATGCGCCGCTGCCGCTGCGACCCGGCCGGACCTTGTGATGCTGACCCGCTGGGCAGGCAGACCGAAGCACACGTGCACGGATTCGCCGTAGGACAACCGACCGAGCGCCTCAAATGTCAGACCCCGCTGGGATGCTTTGAGTATGGAAAGTAGGGCAGCTTCGGGAACGGAAAGCAGGGACGCCTTTGAGGCTATCGCCGCGTCCGTGGCCGAGCTCGGCCGGATTGGCCGCGGGGCCGGCTCTGACGGGTGCGATGCTGACCCTCTACGCCGGCGAGCCGAGGACTGTCTGGACCGGTTGGCCGAAATCGCCCGGCTGGAAGCCCGGACCGCGGCGTTGAAGATCCAGACGGCCGTCGAGTATGCCGACGCGGCCAGGCTAGTGTCATCCTCTGCTATGTCACCGCAGGACTACGCAGCCCAGGAGATGGCTGTGGTTGCTGAGGTCGCCTGTGTCTTGACGGTCAGTGAACGGACGGCCGGTGCGCTCCTGTCCGAAGCCCACACTCTCATCACCAGCCTGCCTCTGACGATGTCCGCGCTGCAAGCCGGGACGATTTCGTGGCAACACGCCCGGATCATGGTCGACGAAACCGTGAACCTGGACCCTGCCGGCGCCCATGCGCTCGAGGCGCATTTTCTGGACCCGGACGCGGTGAACCCGGCTCGGGGGTGCCCGGCCGGGGAGCTCGTCCCTGGCCGGTTCCGCCATAAGGCCCGGACGTGGCGGGAACGGCATCACCCGGTCAGCATCGAAAAGCGCCACATCACGAGCGCCGCAGATCGGCGCTTGGAGTATGCACCGGACCGCGACGGTATGGCCTGGCTCTCCGCCTACCTGCCGGCCGATCAGGCCGCGGGGATCTGGGAACGCACCACCAGCGCGGCAAGAGCGCTCCAAGGCCCGGACGAAGACCGGACTCTCAGCCAGCTCCGCGCCGACATCGCCGCCGCTTGGCTCCTCGGCAACACCGGTGACCCATCTGGCGAACTAATCGGGGGTGTTCCGTCGCCGCGGGCGCAGGTGCTCGTCACGGTCCCGGTGCTGTCCCTGCTGGGTGTCACCGATGAACCGGCCACCCTGGACGGATACGGGCCGATCCCGCCGTCGATGGCCCGGCAACTGATCGCCGACGGCGCCGAGTCCTTCCACCGCGTCCTGATCGACCCACGTGACGGTGCTCCGCTGGAAATCGGGCGGACCAGCTACCGCGTCACGAAAGCCCAACGCCAATGGCTCAGGCTGCGGGACGGGAAGTGCCCGTTCCCCGGCTGCAGCAACCACTCCCTCGACAACGAAGCCGACCATATCCTCGCCTGGGCCGACGGCGGCACCACCGGTATCAAGAATCTCGGTTCGCCGTGCCCCAAACACCACCGGCTCAGACATACCACCGGCTGGACACCCACCACCGCCACCAAAAACGAACCACCCGGCTGGATATCACCGACCGGACGGCACTACGCCAGCGAACACTCCGACTGGGAACCACTTAGGTGGCCAATACCTTGGCCAGACGCCGCCCTCCATGCCGATCCGGGAGCACCCGAAGACGCCCTTACGGCCAGCCCGCTGCCGGAGGATCCCTTTCCGGAGCTTCACCTTGCCGACCTTCAGCTGCCCGATGATCAGCTGCCCGACGATGAACTGCCCGACGGTGAACTGTCCGACGATGAACTGCCCGACGATGAACTGCCCGACGGTGAACTGTCCGACGATGAACTGCCCGACGATGAACTGCCCGACGGTGCGCTGTTCCCGGACGACGCACCCTTGGGCGGTCCGCCGCCCGATGACCCCTACCCGAACTGGCAACTCGTCGTCACCGCCTGATGGCGCGATCTCCAAACAGGACAGAATTCCAACGGAACAGAATTGCACGCGCAGGTCGAGCGGACAGAGCCTGAAAGTCCGGCGACTTAGGTGCATTTCATCATTGTCTCTTTGAGCCGGGGCCCTGCGTGAGGGCTGCGTGACCGAGGTGTGGGCAGCCGGCGTTCGCGTCTGACGGGCGAACGCAGAAACCCCCGCCGCTTTTGCAAGCGGCGGGGGTTTCATTTGTGCCCTCGATTGGAATCGAACCAACGACCTTCTGCTCCGGAGGCAGACGCTCTATCCCCTGAGCTACGAGGGCAATCCAGGGATCCTGCCGTTGCCAGCGGGACGTCCTAGAGCTTAGCAGGAAGGTGCCTGCAAGGAAAAACGGCTGGCTTCAGTACCCGGAGAAAGAGTCGACGTGCACCCGTCGCGCGCCAGCCTTCCGGGCTGCACTCCGCAGCGACGCGACGCTCGCCGGCGACCCGGAGACGTAGACAGTGCGGTCGGCAATGTCGGGGACGAGATCGAGCAATGCGGGCCCGTCCAGGTACCCTCCGTTCCCGGCATCGGTGATGAACGACGGCGGGACCGAACCGTCCGCGAGGCGTGCCAGGATGCGCGCCCCGGACGCCTGCAGCTCGGCCGCATAGGCAATTTCCGCAGGATTGCGCGCCAGCAGCAGGAGAACCACGTCCCGGTCCTGCGCGGCGCCGGAAGCCAGATGGGCGAGATAAGGCGTGATGCCGATGCCCGCGGCGATGAGGAGGACAGGGACCCGGGGATCGCGGGGCAGGACAAAATCTCCGCCCACGGACGTGGCCGCCACTTCGTCACCAGGCTTCAGGTCCAGCAGGACTTTCTTCGCCGCGGACAGGGGCTCCGCCGTCCGGACGCCAAACTTCACCGTCTCCGAACCGGGGGCGCTGGTCAAACTGAACACCCGGCGTCGGCCCTTACCGTCAGACTTGGCGTGCGGAAGATCCAGTTCCATGTACTGCCCCGGCACAAAGCGGACCGGCCGCGACGGTTCAAAGGCGAACTCCGTGGTGCTTGGCGTCAGAGGACGGGCGCCAGTGAACCGGAGCCTGAGCCCGCCCCGCTGGCCCACGAGAAACGCCAGCAGGTTGCCAACCAGCAGGGCCAGCTCCGGCGAGTTGGCGATGAAGCCGAAGTTGTAAGGCACGGCGAAGACCGCACCAACGACGGCGGCGAGCGCGAGCTGCTGCCAGCGGCGCGGCGCGAGGGTGAGCGGCTCCGTCAGCATAAAGCCGACGAAGAAAAGCAGTGGCCGTTGGGCCAGAGCCTGCCCGAGTGCGCTGCCCAGGGTAAGCCCTGCCTGCAGGAGCTCAGCGCTCACAATCGACGTGGCCACCACAAGGAATACGGCCGCCATGAGCAACTTCCGCGTCCGGTAGAGCACCAGGAGGACACCCGGGACCAGCAGCCACAGCATGGCAGGGGTCGCGGCCCACCACGTCGCGATGTTCAGCCCGGTCAGCCCGGTCACAAACGCTCCGGCGGCGGCGGGGTTGAAGATGTGGCGGCCACGCCAGGCCAACGCGTATTTCGAGGCGGAGGCCAGCACACAAGCCAGGGCCACGCCCGCCGCATCCATGGGCATAAAGGAGGGCCAGAACAGGAAATACAGCAGCAGGCCGGTGATCAGCGACGACTCGGAATGCGGACGGACGTGGAAAAGGGCAGCCAGCCCGCGGTTGGACACGTAGGTCAAGCCAAGGCACAACACTAGGTGCACCAGCATCTGCGCGATGCCGAACGTCAGCCAGCCAAGGGCATTCAGTAGGAGGCTGTACGCGGCAAGGGCTGCCAGCACCAGGAGGATCAGCCGGTACATCGTGTACTTGCCCAACAGGGTGTCCAACCGGCCGTCGGCGAAAACGGCGGTTGCCTTGGGTGCGTCAACGGGGCTCATGAGAACAGTGTCCCTTCAAATCCGGCTGAATAGGCAGCACTTCCATCAGAAAAAACCGTCAGCCAGGAAAAGTCGAAGCTCCGTTCCAGCTCGCTGCCGGGGACAAAGAACAGGGCCGTGGCCAGAGCATCAGCAACCATAGTGCTGTCCGCCATGGTCCACGTGGCTACCGCCGTGCTCACGGGCAGCCCGGTGGTGCCATCGAGTACATGGTGCAGGCCGTCGCCCCATGCCCGGCGGTTGGAAGCTGACGCGCACAAGGCGCCGCCTGCCAGCGGCACGGCCCCGATGGCCCTCGCCGGATCGTACGGGTGCTCCAACGCCACGGACACCGGCTCAGGACCGCGGTGAAACAGGTCGCCGCTGCCATCAATCACGAAGGAGTCCACGCCACAGGAGCGCAACTCAATAGCGAGAAGGTCCACCAGCTGCCCTTTCCCGGCGGCACCTATGTCCAGGACCAGGGGAGCGGAGGTGGTCAGCACACTGCCGTCCCACGTCAGTACGTCCTCCCAGCGGGGTGCGGGAAGGGCGGACCCCGCAGGCCGGAGGGTGTAGGAGGCGTCGTACCCCAGACGCTCCAGGCTGCCGCCGATCAGAGGGGTCATTGCACCGCCGGTGATGTCGTACAGGGAGCGGTACAGCCGGCCAAGGTCCGCCGCTTCCGCCGGCAGCTCATACCGCCCTGGCTTGCGGGCCATGGCACTGACTGTCGAATCGGACCGGAACCGGGACCAGCCGCCGTCGTACCGCTCCACCACGGCGAGCAGTCGGGCGCGGACACTGGCATCGAGCGGACGGGGCGTGGAGATTTCCCAACGGGTACCGATCCCGTCGAAGCGGAAGTTCTCCGAGTCCGGCACGGCCTACTGGGCCTCGGCCTTGATCTTGTCCAGGGCCTGGTTGAAGCCGCCGCTGGTGAGCGAGGACCCGGCCACCTTGGAGACCTTGAGTTCGTCGATGCTTTTACCCACAACCTGCGCCGCGATCCCGCCGGCGAATTCGCCCTGGAATTTCCGTGTGTTGGGGCTCGAGTGGTGCTGGGTGATGTTCACGGCCGTGACCGTGCCCGCGGCGAGCGTCAGCTCAACCCCCACGGTTTCGGTGCCATTGGGGGAAACATAGGTGCCGTCGGCGCTGTAGGTGCCGTCCTGATAGACGGAACCGCTGCTGGCCAGCGTTGATGCCGGGCCGGAAGGGGTCGTGGAGGCGCCGGAGGTACTGTCGGAAGTCGGGGCGGGTGTGGCCGACGGCGCGCAGCCGGCCACCGTTCCGGCGAGGGACAGGCCGGCGATCCCGACGAAAACACTCTTTGGGACTGACGGTCTCATATTGGGGCTCGTTTCGTGGGCTGGGTCCTTACGGTGTACTCAACGTCGGATTCAGCGTATTGGTTCACCCTGTGAATCAGCAGTGCGTCCGCTGTGGGGAAAAGTTGTGCGGAAACAGTCACGCACCATGCCGAAATTCGTCCACGTGGCGGCCCCCGGTAGGCTAGAGGGGTGACTCCCGAAGAACTCTCCCTCGCCATATCCGCCTGCCTGAAAGACGCCGTCGCCGCTGGCGAAATCGAGCTTTCCGCATCAGCTGTCCCTGATGAGGTGCGCGTGGAGCGACCGAAGAACCGGGAGCACGGGGACTGGGCCACCAACATCGCCCTCCAGCTGTCCAAGCAGGCCGGCACCAACCCGCGCGAATTCGCCACCATCCTGAGCGCCCGCCTGAAGTCCATCGACGGCGTCTCTGCCGTGGACATCGCCGGCCCCGGCTTCCTGAACATCACCGTGGACGCCGCCGCAGCGGGTGCCCTGGCGAAGGCCATCGTGGAAGCCGGACGGGAATACGGCACCACCACCACGCTCGCTGGCCACGTGGTGAATATGGAATTTGTGTCGGCGAACCCCACCGGTCCGCTGCACATCGGCCACACCCGCTGGGCCGCCTTGGGCGATGCCATCGCCCGCGTGCTGCGTGCTTCGGGCGCGGAGGTCACCGCCGAGTACTACATCAACGACGCCGGTTCGCAGATGAACGTGTTCGCGAACTCGGTCTACTCGCGGCTGCACGGACATCCCGTGCCGGACGGCGGCTACCCCGGCCAGTACATTGCCGACCTCGGCCACGACGTCCTGACCCAGCACCCCGATATCCGCGAACTGACCGAGGTCGCCGCCCTTCCCGTCATCCGCGCCGCCGCCTACAAGGCGCAGATGAAGGACATTAAGGACACCCTCGCCGACTTTGGCGTTGCTTTTGACGTCTACTTCTCGGAGCAGGAACTGCACGACGCCGGCGCCATCGAGAATGCCGTTGCCCGCCTTCGCGAGCAGGGCCACGTATTCGACGACGGCGGTGCGGTCTGGTTGCGCACCACCGACTTCGGGGACGACAAGGACCGCGTGATGATCCGCGCGAACGGCGAACCCACCTACTTTGCCGCGGACGCCGCCTATTACCTCTCCAAGAAGGATCGCGGCTTTACCGAAAAGATCTACCTCCTGGGTGCTGACCACCACGGTTACATCAACCGCCTCAAGGCCATCGCCGCCTGTGCCGGCGATGATCCCGAGGCGAACATCGAGGTGCTGATCGGCCAGCTGGTGTCCGTTAACGGCGCCAAGCTGTCCAAGCGCGCGGGCAACATCATTGAGCTCAAGGACCTCATTTCCTGGCTCGGCAAGGACGCGGTTCGTTATTCCCTGGCCCGCTTCCCGGCGGATTCCCCGCTCACCCTGGATCCTGACCTGCTGAAGAAACACAGCAACGAGAACCCGGTGTTCTACGTCCAGTACGCCCACGCCCGGTCCCGCGGCACTGCCCGCAACGCCGTGGCTGCAGGCGTGGACCGGAGCGCGTTCGACGCCTCCCTGCTGGACCACGCTACGGAAAACGAACTGCTCTCCTACCTGGGCAGCTACCCCTCGATTGTGGCCAAGGCCGCCGAACTGCGTGAACCTCACCGTGTTGCCCGCCACCTCGAGGTAATTGCCGGCGCCTACCACCGCTGGTACGACGCCTGCCGTGTTGCCCCGCAGGGAGACGAACCCGTCACCGACGTCAACCGCACCCGCCTGTGGCTGAACGACGCCACCAGCCAGGTGCTGGCCAACGGTCTGGACCTGCTGGGCGTATCCGCGCCGGAACGGATGTGAAACCCATGTCGGCACAGGAAATTTCAGCGCAGGACACCAACACCGCATCCCCGCTGGCCCCCGAATGGCTCGCCGTTCCCGCGGACCTGAACGCGCTCCACGAGCCCATGTGGGCGCAGGACGTCCGGAAGAACGACGCCGGTGAGCTCGCCATCGATGGCATCGCCGTCAGCGAGCTCAAGGCAAAGTTCGGTACGCCGCTCTTTGTGATGAGTGAGACAGACTTCCGGGCCCGCGCCCGCTCCTTCAAGGACGCCTTTGATGCCGCGTTCGCCGACATCTGCGGGGGAGTGGACGTCTACTACGCAGGCAAGTCCTTCCTGTGCACCGCAGTAGCCGCCTGGGTGGCAGACGAAGGGCTCCGACTGGACACCTGTTCCGGCGGCGAGCTCGCTGTAGCCGCCCGTGCCGGCATCAAGGGCGAAAACCTGGGTCTGCACGGCAACAACAAATCCGACGCCGAGATCAACCGTGGGCTGGATATGAAGCTGGGACGCATCGTGGTGGACAGCCTCGATGAGCTGGACCGCGTCGCCAAGATCGCCTCGGGCCGCGACGAAATAGCCAAGGTCATGCTCCGCCTGACACCGGGCGTGCACGCGCACACCCACGAGTTCATCGCCACCGCCCACGAGGACCAGAAGTTCGGCCTCTCCATGGCCGGGGATTCCACTGAGCAGGCCGGACTGTCAGCAGCGGAGGAAGCTGTGGCTGCGGCCACGGGCTACGCCAGCATCGAACTGCTGGGCCTGCACTGCCACATCGGCTCGCAGATCTTCGAGCCGGACGGCTTTGAACTCGCTGCGCAGAAGCTCCTGCGCTTCCACGCTGCCATGCAGGAAAAGTACTCCATCGTCATGCCCGAGCTGGATCTTGGCGGCGGCTACGGCATTGCCTACACCCCGGTGGACACTCCCCGCCCCGCAGCTGACATCGCGCAGGCGATGGCCGCCGTCGTGCGTTCCACGTGTGCTGAACTGGGGATCACCGCACCCCGGATTTCCATCGAACCCGGACGCGCGATTGTGGGCAGCACCACCTTCACGTTGTACGAGGTGGGCACCCTGAAAACCGTGCGGGTGGACGCTCCGGCCGGCGAAGCGGGCCAGGAGAACGTTACGCATCCCCGCCGCTATGTGTCAGTGGACGGAGGCATGAGCGATAACGCCCGCCCGGTGCTCTACGACGCGGATTATTCGGCGATTCTGGCCTCCCGTACGTCCGCCGCGTCCCCGCAGCTGTCCCGCGTGGTGGGCAAACATTGCGAGAGCGGCGACATAGTTGTTAGAGATGTATATCTGCCCGAGGACGTGGCAGCCGGTGATCTGCTTGCTGTACCGGGGACCGGCGCCTACTGCTGGGCCCTGTCAAGCAACTACAACTATCTGGCCCGGCCGGGCGTTGTCGCGGTGCGCGGCGGATCTGCCCGGCTGATTGTCCGCGGGGAAACCGAAGAAGATCTGCTTAACCGCGACATGGGAGTGCCGAATGACTGAATTGCGAACCCTGAAAGTAGCCCTGCTGGGCTGTGGCAACGTTGGGGCACAGGTTGCGCGGATTCTCATTGAGGACGCCGACGCCCTTGCCGCCCGTACCGGGGCGCGCCTGCAGCTCAGCGGCATCGCGGTGCGCAACGTCAATGCCAAGCGGGACGTGGACCTGCCGCAGGACCTCTTCACTACCGACGCCGACACATTGGTCAAGGACGCCGACCTGGTGATCGAGCTCATGGGCGGGATCGAGCCTGCCCGCACCCTGATCCTCTCCGCGCTCCGCAACGGCGCCTGTGTTGTCACCGGCAACAAGGCCCTGCTCGCCCAGGACGGTCCCACCCTCTACGAAGAGGCCGACAAGGCCGGCGTGCAGCTGTCCTACGAGGCGGCCGTGGCCGGTGCCATCCCCATCCTTCGCCCCATCCGGGACAGCCTGGCCGGCGACCGCATCACCCGCGTGCTGGGTATCGTCAACGGCACCACCAACTTCATCCTGGACCAGATGGACTCCACCGGCGCCCAGTTCGCGGACGCCCTCGCCGAGGCCCAGCGCCTCGGTTACGCGGAAGCTGACCCCACCGCCGACGTCGAAGGCCACGATGCTGCAGCCAAGGCCGCCATCCTGGCCTCGCTGTCCTTCCACACCCGCTTTGCACTGGAGAACGTCCACTGTGAGGGCATCACGTCCGTCAGCGCGGCGGACATTGCCGCGGCCAAAGACGCCGGCTTTGTCATCAAGCTGCTGGCCATCGCCGAAAAGCTCACCGATGCCGACGGCGGCGAAGGCGTTTCCGTGCGCGTGCACCCCACGCTGCTGCCGCGCGAGCACCCGCTGGCCGCCGTTCGTGGCGCGTTCAACGCGGTCTTTATTGAGGCGGAAAACGCCGGCGAGCTGATGTTCTACGGCCAGGGTGCCGGCGGAACTCCGACGGCGTCTGCCGTGCTGGGTGACCTCGTTTCGGCCGCCCGCCGCATTGTGCTGGGTGGCCCTGGACGCACGGAGACCACCACGGGCCATGTCCCGGCGCTGCCCATCGACGCGGTCATGACCAGCTACTACATCGGCCTGGACGTTGCTGACCAGCCTGGCGTGCTGGCCCGGATCGCCCAGCTCTTTGCGGAGCATGGCGTGTCCATCGAAATCATGCGGCAGACCATCCACCGGGACGCAGAGTCCAATGTGGAGTCGGCCGAACTGCGGATCGTTACGCACCGCGCATCAGAGGCTGCCCTCGCAGCCACCGTCGAGGCCGTCAAGGGCCTGGACGTCATCAATTCAGTGACATCCGTTCTGCGGGTAGAAGGAGTCTAAGTGGCTCACCAATGGCGCGGAGTTATCCGCGAATACGCCGACCGTCTGCCCGTAACGGAATCCACCAGGGTCATCACGCTGGGCGAGGGCGGCACTCCGCTGGTCTACGCGCAGAAACTCTCCGAGCTCACCGGGTCCACGGTGTACCTGAAGGTCGAGGGGATGAACCCCACCGGTTCGTTCAAGGACCGCGGTATGACCATGGCCATGACGGCCGCCGTTGCGTCCGGTGCCAAGGCAGTGGTGTGCGCGTCCACCGGCAACACCTCGGCTTCCGCTGCCGCCTACGCCACGGCAGCGGGACTGAAATGCGCCGTGCTGGTCCCCGAAGGCAAGATCTCCATGGGCAAGCTGAGCCAGGCCATCGCGCACGGCGCCACGCTGCTCCAGGTGGACGGCAACTTCGATAACTGCCTGGATATTGCACGGAAGCTGGGGGAGTCCTACCCGGTGTTCCTGG
Source organism: Pseudarthrobacter sp. Y6 (assembly GCF_050156205.1). NCBI lineage: Bacteria > Bacillati > Actinomycetota > Actinomycetes > Micrococcales > Micrococcaceae > Pseudarthrobacter > Pseudarthrobacter sp. Y6. The sequence continues at coordinate 1,741,060 of NZ_CP189574.1, forward strand.
TCAACTCGGTCAACCCCGCCCGCATCCAGGGTCAGAAGACGGGCGCGTTTGAGATTGTCGATTCGCTCGGCGATGCTCCGGACATCCACGTCCTGCCCGTAGGCAACGCCGGCAACATCACCGCGTACTGGAAGGGCTACAAGGAATACTCGGCGCCGTTCGAATCCGAAACAGCCGGAACGTTGCCTGCCGTGTCCACCAAGACCCCCCAGATGTGGGGCTTCCAGGCAGCCGGCGCGGCACCGTTCGTGGCGGGGCACCCCATCACGGAGCCGGACACCATTGCCACTGCCATCCGGATCGGCAACCCGGCATCCTGGGACGGTGCCATCGCGGCCCGTGACGAGTCCGGCGGATTCATCGACGCCGTGACTGACGAGCAGATCCTGGATGCCCACCGCTGGCTGTCCGCCCGCGAAGGCGTTTTTGTGGAGCCCGGCTCCGCCGCCGGTGTGGCCGGCCTGCTCAAGAAGCACGCCGCCGGTGAAGTTCCCACCGGCAAGACCATCGTCATCACTGTTACCGGCCACGGCCTCAAGGACCCCCAGTGGGCCCTCCGGACCGAGGACGGCAGCGAAGTGCAGCCCGTCAAGGTCTCCAACGACGTCGTGACCGTCGCAGCTGAACTGGGACTGGAAGAAAAGTAGCTTTGGAAGCCTCCTCGCCCACCGCCGTTGATGTGCCCGTCATCGAAGCAGGACAGCGCGTCACCGTCAGGGTGCCCGCCACCAGTGCCAACCTTGGACCGGGTTACGACAGCCTGGGCCTTGCCCTGGCTCTGCACGACACCCTGACTGTGGAAAGCCTCGAATCCGCTGAGCTCGTCTTCGAGCTCAGCGGCGAGGGGGCGGACACGCTGCCGAGGGACGCCAGTCACCTGGTGGTCAGGGCGATGGAGGCTGCCTTTTCCCGGCTGGGCTACCGGCACGGCGGGCTCAGGATTACGGCGACGAACGTCAACCCCCATGGCCGCGGCTTGGGATCATCCGCATCGGCCGTGGTGGCGGCCGTCTCGGCTGCCAACGCCATGGTGCCCGAAGCAGCGCGTCGCGGGCGGGACTGGATCCTGCAGTTGACCAGCGAGATGGAAGGCCACCCGGACAACGTCGCGCCCGCGATTTTCGGCGGACTGGCGCTGTCATGGCAGGACAGTGACCAGTACAGCAGCACGTGCGCTACCGTGGCCGGTTCCGTGATTCCCATCGTGGCTGTTCCCGATTTTGAATTGTCCACCGAGGCCGCGCGCGCCCTTCTACCGGCGTCTGTGGGCCATCATGCCGCGGCCATGAACTCCGGACGGGCTGCGCTGCTGATCCATGCACTGACCCAGAAGCCCGAGTTTCTGCACGCCGGCACGGAGGATTACCTTCACCAGAGCTACCGCGCCGAGGCGATGCGCCCCAGCGCGGCCCTCATCAGGGCGCTGCGCAACGCGGGCCACGCGGCAGTGGTTTCGGGTGCCGGACCTACGGTCCTGGTTCTCGCCGACGGCGAAGCCGAAGCCGCCGACGTGCTTGGGTTTATTGAGTCCTTTACAGAGGCGAACACGCCGGGCATCGGCTGGCGCGTGCTGAAGCTGGCAGTGGACGTCGAAGGTGCTAAGGTGGACTTGCACCGGCGGTAATTCCGCCTATCTGATCGGCAGCTGCATTCAGTTGTTAGTGATCTCCTACTGCGCAATATTTTCCGGTGCCACCTGCTTGGTCTGTCGCAGGAATCTGCAGCTGAATTGTCTGCCCCTGAACCGTCAGCCCGGCGCCCCGCCATTAATCGGTGCGTGAGGTGAATCAGTATCCGGCCCTGCTGGCCGAAATCCAACCGGCAAGACCGAAAATGTCGGCTGCAGATCTGAACTGCAGCCCAGATCAAAATCATCGCGTCCAGCTCCCAGTCTGGACGCCGTCGAGGGGGAAGGATCCTTCGTGACCGAAACCACTGAGCTGTCTTCAGCTGTGGAACTATCAACTTCTGCTGCCGGATCGTCAACGGCCGCACCCGCCAAGAGCAGTGGCCTTGCCGGCCTCAAGCTCGCCCAGCTGCAGGCACTTGCCAGCCAGCTGGGGATTTCCGGTGGATCCCGCATGCGTAAGGGGGATCTGGTGACCGCCATTTCCGCCCATCGCGCAGGCACGTCAGCCAGCAAGGCCCCGGCCAAGGCTGCCGAAAAGGCGACCGAAAACCACGTAGCCCCGGCCGCTGCCGCACCGGTGGCTGCCGCAAGCGAAACCTCGGAGGCCCCGGCCGCTGAGGGGACCCGTGCCCGTGGCCGTGGACGCAGCCGCCGCGCCGTCAGCGATGGAGTGGTCGCGGCACCCGCCGCGGCAACAGCCGCCGAAGCTCCGGCCGCTGCACCCGTTGAGGCTCCGGCGTCGGCGCCCGTTGAGGCCGGTGCAGCAGCTGAAGGCGAACGCCGCCAGCCGCGCACCCGCAACCGCCGCCGCGGCGACGCGGCCGCCACGTCAACGCAGGCAGAAGCTACTGAGGCTCCGGCCGAGCAGCCCGCCGCTGAACAGCGTCAGGCTGACCGCACCGAAACCCAGCGTGCCGATTCCCAAGGTGCCGAATCAGGCGACGGCCAGCGTGCTGACCGCCGCGAGGGCGGCCGCACCCGTGGCGCCCGTGACACCACGGCCCGCGAGACCACGGCTCGTGACACCACGGCTCGTGACACGACCGCCCGCGAGACCACTGATGGTGGCCGCGACAACGCAGGTAGCCGTGACGCCGGCCAGCGTGAAGGCACCCGCCGCGATGACAGCCGCGACAACACCCGCGACAACGACGATTCTGACGGCGGAAGCCGCCGGAACCGCCGGAACCGCCGCGACCGGAACGACCGCAACGACCGCTCCGGTGGCGGCCAGGAGAGTCGGGACAACTCCCGCAACGACCGTTTCCGCGACCGCAATGACCGCCGTCGGGGCCGTGCGCAGGGACCGGACGTCGACGACGTCGAGGTCACTGAGGATGACGTCCTGCTGCCCGTCGCCGGCATCCTGGACGTGCTTGAGAACTACGCGTTCATCCGCACCTCCGGCTACCTGCCGGGCCCGAACGACGTTTACGTCTCCCTGGCCCAGGTCAAGAAGTACAACCTGCGTAAGGGCGACGCCTGCGTCGGTGCCATTCGTGCACCGCGTGAAGGCGAAGACCGCAGCCAGCAGACTGCACGCCAGAAGTTCAACGCCCTGGTCCGCGTCACCTCCGTCAACGGAAAGACGCCGGACGAGCTCAAGGACCGCGTCGAATTCGCCAAGCTGGTTCCGCTGTACCCGTCCGAGCGCCTGCGCCTCGAGACCGACCCCAAGAAGATCGGCCCCCGCGTCATCGACCTGGTTGCCCCGATCGGCAAGGGCCAGCGCGGCCTGATCGTGTCCCCGCCGAAGGCCGGCAAGACGCTCATCCTGCAGTCCATCGCCAACGCCATCACCATCAACAATCCTGAGGTCCACCTCATGATGGTGCTCGTTGACGAGCGTCCCGAAGAAGTCACGGACATGCAGCGGACCGTCAAGGGTGAGGTCATTGCCTCCACCTTCGACCGTCCCGCCGATGACCACACCACCGTGGCCGAGCTCTCCATCGAACGCGCCAAGCGCCTGGTGGAAATGGGCATGGACGTGGTGGTCCTGCTGGACTCCATGACCCGCCTGGGCCGTGCCTACAACCTGGCAGCACCGGCCTCCGGCCGTATCCTGTCCGGTGGTGTCGACTCCGCTGCGCTGTACCCGCCGAAGCGTTTCTTCGGTGCAGCCCGCAACATCGAAAACGGCGGCTCGCTGACCATCCTGGCAACCGCTCTCGTGGAGACCGGTTCCAAGATGGACGAGGTCATCTTCGAAGAGTTCAAGGGCACCGGCAACATGGAGCTGCGTCTGTCCCGCCAGCTGGCGGACAAGCGGATCTTCCCGGCCGTGGACGTCAACGCGTCCGGTACGCGCCGCGAAGAGAACCTGCTTTCCCCCGAGGAAGTCAAGATCATGTGGAAGCTGCGCCGTGTCCTTTCCGGACTCGAAACGCAGCAGAGCCTTGAGCTGCTGACCAACAAGATCCGGGAGACCGGGAGCAACGTCGAGTTCCTCATGCAGGTCCAGAAGACAACGCTTGGTGCGAAGTCGGATAACGACAAGTAGCTGCGCTCACCGCTCAAAATATGCCGGCCTGGTGGCCGGCATATTTTGGGCGGTTCGTCGTTAAGTCACGTGAAACTAGACTTGTAAGAGTCGAAAGAGGTTTTGAAATGTTTGAGTCCGTACAGGGCCTGCTTGATGAGCATGATGCTATCCAGGCGCAGTTGGGGGATCCGGCTGTTTATGCTGACCAGCGGGTGGCCCGGAAGCTGGGGCGGCGTTCTGCGCAGCTCAATGGCATCGTGGAGGCATACAACAAGTGGCATGCCCTGGAGGACGATCTCGCCGCGGCGAAGGAGATGGCTGCGGAGGACCCTGAGTTCGCTGCCGAAGTGCCTGAGCTGGAGGTGGCCCTGGAGGCTGCTTCGGCCAACCTGCGCCGGCTGCTTATTCCGCGGGACCCTGACGACGCCCGCAACGTGATCCTTGAGGTCAAGGGCGGCGAAGGTGGCGACGAAGCCGCACTGTTCGCCGGCGACCTCTTGCGCATGTACACCCGGTACGCTGAATCCCGCGGCTGGAAGACTGAACTCATCTCAGCCAACGAATCCGATCTCGGTGGCTACAAGGACGTCCAGATGGCCGTCAAAGGCAACTCGAACGATCCTGCCGAGGGCGTCTACGCGCGGCTCAAGTTCGAAGGCGGCGTCCACCGCGTGCAGCGTGTGCCCGTCACCGAATCCCAGGGCCGCATCCACACCTCTGCCGCCGGTGTCCTGGTCCTTCCCGAAGTTGACGAGCCCGAAGAGCTGGACATCAACCAGAACGACCTCAAGATCGACGTCTACCGCTCCTCGGGTCCCGGTGGCCAGTCCGTGAACACCACGGACTCCGCTGTCCGTATCACGCACCTTCCCACCGGCATCGTGGTGGCCATGCAGAACGAGAAATCCCAGCTGCAGAACCGCGAAGCAGGCATGCGCGTGCTCCGCGCCCGCATCCTGGCGCACCAGCAGGAAATTATCGACGCCGAGAACTCGGCCCAGCGTAAGTCCCAGATCCGCACCATGGACCGTTCGGAGCGCATCCGCACGTACAACTACCCGGAAAACCGGATCGCGGACCACCGCACCGGCTACAAGGCATACAACCTGGACCAGGTCATGAACGGTGACCTGGAACCGGTCATCCAGTCCGCCATCGAGATGGACGAACAGGCACGCCTGGACGCCATCGGCGACTAGCCCCGGCGCCCATGACACTCGGGTCGGAGCAGTCCCTCGCGGCTGCCGTCAGCGAGGCCACGGCGATCCTCCGGGACGCCGGGGTCCCCAGCCCCCGCGTCGACGCGGAACTCCTGGCGGACCACCTGCTCGGTGTAGGGCTCGGCAGGCTCCGCGCGATGATGCTGGGGGACACTCCAGCACCTGTTGGCTATGCCGAACTTGTTGCTGAACGGGCCCAACGGATCCCGCTGCAGCACATCACCGGCGTGGCGCATTTCAGGTACCTGGAGCTTGCGGTCGGGCCGGGGGTTTTTATCCCCCGCCCGGAAACAGAGTCCGTTGTGCAACTGGTCATCGACCATGTCAAGGGCATGGCGCACCCGCGGATTGTGGATCTGGGAACGGGGTCGGGCGCGATCGCCGGCTCCATTGCCCACGAGGTGCCCGGCGCCGAAGTCCACGCCGTGGAGTACAGTCCGTTCGCCCATGCCTGGGCAGCCAGGAACCTGGCGCCCCTGGGCGTCAAACCGGTGCTGGGCGACCTCCGCAACGCGCTGCCGGAACTCAACGGAACCTTCGACGTCGTGATCTCCAACCCGCCGTATATTCCCGCAGAAGCCATCCCGAATGAACCCGAAGTTGCCCTGCACGATCCCCCCGAAGCCCTATACGGCGGGGGTGCGGACGGCATGGAACTTCCGACGGCGGCGGCCGCCTCGGCTGCCCGGCTGCTGGTTCCCGGCGGCTACTTCGTAATGGAACACGCGGAAGTCCAGGCCGGCTGGATCGCTGGCATGATGCAGCGGACGGGTGCCTGGGCGGAGATCACCACGCACCTGGACCTCAACGGCAAGGAACGCGCCACCAGCGCCGTCCTTGCCGGTCCGCACCACGAGTGATGAAAGAATAGGCCAGTGACCACAACCTACAACTGCACGTCAGAGGATCAGCGCGCCCTTGGCCTGGAGCATGCCCAGCGTGCCATCGGCGAAAAGAAGTGCGTGGTTTTCCCCACGGACACGGTCTACGGGATAGCCGCCGATGCCTTCTCGCCGCAGGCCGTCACCATGCTGTTGGCCTCCAAAGGGCGCAGCCGCACCATGCCGCCGCCCGTACTGATTCCCCGGATCAATGCGCTGGACGGCCTGGCCACAGATGTTTCCGCTGATGCCCGTAAGCTCGCAGAGGCGTTTTGGCCCGGGGGTCTGACCTTGATCCTGCACGCCCAGCCGTCATTGGACTGGGACCTGGGTGAGACCCATGGAACAGTGGCCCTACGCATGCCTGCCGACGAAGTGGCCCAGGAACTCCTGACGCTGACCGGTCCGCTGGCTGTGTCCTCCGCCAACCGGACCGGCCAGCCGCCGGCGCAGACCGCCGCGGAGGCACGGGCCCAGCTCGCGGAGTCCGTGGAGGTCTACCTCGAAGGCGGTTTCCGGCCTGTGCAAGGAACTGACGCCGTGCCCTCCACGATTGTGGATGCGACCGGGACGCTCCTGCGCGTGGTGCGCAACGGCGCCGTGTCCCTGGAGGAGCTCCGGGAGCATGTTCCGGGCGTATTGGGCCTGGGCGAAATTCCGATGGCTGAGCCCGGGGAAGCCGCCGTGACCGAGGAGGCCGCAGAGGCTGCAGGAGCCACAGCGGCCGAAGTGGCCAAGGAAACCGAAGAAGCCGGGGAAGACGCACCTGCCACACGGGAGTCTTCAGCGCCCGCCGAGAAGGATCCGGAGGCATGATCGTTGGCCGCGACCGCCTAAGACTCCTGGACATCGAGGTCACTGCGCTGCCCGAACACCGGATGGCAGAAGTCCTCGGCGATCTGATTGCCGCGGGGGGCCGACGCACTGTTGTCGGTCATAACCTGCACAGCTGCTACCTCTATCACACGCTTCCCGGCTTCAAGGCGCTGTACGACTCCGCAGACGTTGTGCTGATGGACGGCGCACCGGTATACGCGACCTGGAAGCGGCAAGGAACAGCCGCGGCGGCCGATTCCAGCTTCCGCGTCGGTTCCACGGACTGGATCAAACATCTGGCGTCCGTGACCGGCCTTGACCGGCTGGCCGTGGTGGGGACCAATAGCCTCAGCAATGCGGAGGCCTGCCGCCGGCTGGGGATGCAATTGCCCCAAACAGAGGTTCTGGGCCTCGCCGGGGAGAACTGGGGCCCGGGCCGCGAACACGCCGTCGTCGAGGAACTTCGGGCTTTCCAGCCGAACCTCGTCCTCGTGGGATTGGGGATGCCGTTGCAGGAAACCTTCCTATGGCAGCGCCGCGGCGATCTCCCCGACGCGGTGTATGGTGCCGTGGGCGGAGCGCTGGACCAGGTTTCCGGCCACCAGCGGCTCGCCCCACGGTGGCTGGGCCGGCTGGGCTTTGAATCGCTATGGCGTCTCATTCACTCACCCCGGAGGGTATTCGGACGCGTGTTCATTGAGCCCTGGAAGCTGGCCGCTGTCCTGGCCAGCCGGAAATTTCAATCCACGGATACAGGGGCCAACAAATGACCAAGAACGTCGTCGCCGTGGTTGTCACGTACAACCGGCGGGACCTCCTCGAGACCACGCTCCGAGGCATCACCTCCGGAACAGTTCTGCCTTCCACTATCGTCATCGTCGACAATGCGTCCACGGACGGCACCCAGGGTTTCCTGGCCGCGTATGCCGGACCGGTTCCCACGGACACCGTCAGGCTCCCGCAGAACATGGGTGGGGCCGGCGGGTTTGTGGTAGGCATGGAGCGCGCGGTCCTGGACCATGCAGCAGACTATGTCTGGATCATGGACGACGACACGGAACCGCAGCCCCGGACGCTTGAAGAAGCCCTTTCAGCTTCACAGGCCTACGCTGCTGAAGCCGGTGGGGAGCCCAGTTTTATTGCCAGCCGTGTGGTCTGGACCGACGGGCGGGACCATCCGATGAACCGAATGCGTCCACGGCTGGGTGCCAGCGAGGACGACCGCGGGATCGCGGGCCGTGCCGGGGGAGTGCAGATCAGGACCGCGTCTTTCGTCTCGATCCTGATCGAAGCCGGGCAGATACGACACCATGGACTTCCCATTGCCGACTACTTCATCTGGAATGACGATTTGGAGTACACAGCTCGGATCTCCCGGGCCAGCAATGCCATCTGCGTTGAAAAGTCCGTGGCGAACCACCACACGAAGTCCATTGAGGACGCCAGAGCTGATCCTGGTGCGCGCTTCTACTACGAAGTGCGGAACAAACTTTGGGTCTACACACGTTCAGCGGCGCTCACTCCATGGGAGAAGGTGCTGTACTCAGGCGCCTCCGCCCGCAACTGGACCCGGACAATAGCCGGCTCACCGAACAAGCTCCTGCTCATCAAGGGACTCCTGCGCGGGCTGCTGCATGGAATGAAGGCGCCCCGGAGCAACGAGCAGGTCCTCAGCGGAATCTATCCGCTCCGCGATGTGCGGCGTGCAGGGGGACCAGTCACATGATTATGTACCTCCTTATGGGGCTGACGGCTGCCATTGTGTCCTACGGGGCCACGTGGGTTGCCCGGGTCATCGGCAACCGACTTGAACTCCACGCCCCCATCCGCAGCCGAGACATGCATTCGACGCCGATATCCCGGCTGGGCGGTGTGGCCATCTTTCTTGGCGTGCTGGTGGCCCTCATCGTGGCCAGCCAGTCCTTCTTCGTCAAGGACATCTACCGGAACAACTTCTCGCCATGGGGCGTACTGGCGGGCGCGGCGCTGATCGTGCTCGTGGGGATCGCGGACGACCTCCTGGACATCCGTTGGTGGGTGAAACTCATCGGCCAGAGCGCCGCAGCCATGGTGGTGGCCATCTGGGGAGTCCGGATGACCATTGTCCCGTGGGTTCCGGAGCCGATCTACCTGGAGAACGAACTGCTCCGGGTGGTGCTGACGGCCGGGCTCATCGTTACCACCATGAACGCCTTCAACTTCATTGACGGCCTCGACGGGTTGGCCGCCGGCGTGGCCATCATCGGTGGAACTGCCTTCTTCTTCACGGCGTACTGGGTGCACCGGAACGCCGTCCTGTTGGACTACTCGGACCTGGCCACCCTCCTCACCGCCGTCGTCGTTGGCAGTTGCATCGGTTTCCTGCCGCACAACTGGTTCCCGTCCAAGATCTTTATGGGCGATTCCGGTGCCATGCTGATCGGCCTGCTGATGGCGGCCGCCGGCATCATCTCCACGGGCCAGATCACCTCAGGGCTGTACGACCGCGCCAACGGTATCTCCACCGTCATACCGATTCTGCTGCCCTTCGCCGTGCTGTTCCTGCCATTGCTTGACCTGGGCCTCGCCGTCGTCCGCCGGACGGCGCGGGGACGTTCGCCATGGTCCGCAGACCGCGGCCACCTCCACCACAAGCTGCTGGAAATCGGCTACTCGCACCGGACGGCCGTGATCCTGATGTACCTCTGGACCGCCATCCTGTCCTTCGGGGGATTGGCTTTTGCAGTCTTCCCCTGGCAAGTTGTATTGGCCGCGGACATCTTCGCCACGCTGGTCATGGGCCTGATTACGGCCTGGCCATACCTGCGCCGCCACAGTGACCAGTCGCCGGCGTAACAGCGTTCGGACTCATTTCTATCTCGTGTAGAATTTAGGGGCAGCCCAAGCTGCCCTCCACCCAGCCCCAGGGCGCCGACGATTGGGATCTTATGAACTCCAACGCCGAATCCGGACGTGCGTCCGGCAGCGGACCCGTTGGTGTTTCCGGTCCCACGCGGTCCCTGTGGCTTCGCCTCCTCGCACTCAGTTCAGCTGCCGGTGCAGGCGCACTGATCCTGGCGGGCATCCCGGCTGTGATCCTGAACGGCCCCAGCGGCGTCCTGTCCAGTACTTTGGGCGGCCTCCTGGTGATGCTCTTCTTCTCCATCAGTCTTCTCGTGGGCCACTTCATGGGGCGCAACAACCCCTCCGGTGCCATCGGAATGTTCGTGGCCACCTATTTTGTCAAGGTAGTGGGCTTTGCGGTTGTCCTGTTTGTGATCGGAGCACCTGCCTGGCTTCACGGACAATGGTTCCTGATTGGTGCCGTTGCCACTGTCGTCTTCTGGCAGGCCGCCGAAATCTACGGCTTCAGCACGGCGCGCCTGCAGATTTACAACGACCCCGAGCCCAAGGAGCCGAACGATGTCTGATCGGAAACGAACAGCGAAAAACAGTTCCTCCGTGCCCAAGAACGCTGCTCCCACGCCGGGGGTGTCGGACGAAAACAACGACGGCGGATACAACGCCGGAATGGCCGTCTTTAGCTACATTATTGGCGGAATCATCGTCTGGAGTTTGATAGGGTGGGGTCTGGATTATCTGTGGGGAACCCGCTGGATCGTGCTCGCAGGCGCTCTGCTTGGAGCTCTCGGAGGTTTCTATCTTTCCCACATGCATGGCCTTACCAGTTCCAGAACCACGGCCGGTAAGAGCAGCGCAGACAGCGGCCCGTCCGCGGACGGAAACACAAATGCCAAATAATTTCACAGGGGGAGCTGCGGAGAATAAATCCGCGGGTCCTCGACCAACGCCCAATGATGGACACTGCAGAGAGGAAACGCGTTGATCGCGCTTGCGCTCCCGGCCCAAGATTCAGGACCTTTTACGCCTCCTGGAATTGAAGAAATGCACCTGCCGGCAATCCTGCCGTGGGGGGCGGCGGACGGATTCTCCAAGCAGATGCTGCTGGTAATCCTTTCGGTCGTCATTATCGCCACATTCTTTCTGCTAGCTGCGCGGAAGCAGCAGCTTGTCCCCGGCAAGCTCCAGTTTGCTGGTGAAATGGCCTACGGCTTCGTGCGTAACAGCATTGCCAAGGACATTATCGGCGGCAAAGACTTTATGAAGTACGTCCCGCTGTTGTTCAGCCTCTTCTTCTTTATTCTGGTGAACAACATTTATGGCGCCATCCCGGTGATCCAGCTCCCGAGCTTCTCGCACGTCGGCGGCGCCTACGTGCTGGCCGGGATCGTGTACGTCACCTGGATCGCCATCGGCGTCAGGAAGAACGGCCTGAAGTACTTCAAGCTGGCCACCGTGCCGTCCGGAGTGCCGTTCTACATCCTCCCGATCGTCATTCCGATCGAGATCATCTCCAACTTCCTGGTCCGCCCCGTCACGCACAGCCTCCGTCTGTTCGCGACCATGCTGGCCGGCCACCTGATCGTGATGATCGCCGGTTCCGGCATCGAGTACCTCGTCATGCAGGAGAACGTGCTCCTTAAGGGCACCTCGGTCCTCGTGCTCGGCGGTGCGATTGCCATGTACATGCTTGAAGCGCTGATCATGGCGTTGCAGGCTTACGTGTTCACCCTGCTGACCGCCATCTACATCGAAGGCGCCCTGCACGCGGATAGCCACTAGGCACCCAAAAAACTTCCCCTCACGGGGGATGAAGTACACCAAACAACCTGCCACACAGATGGCATCTTGAAAGGAAAAAAATGGAAGGCAATCTCAACCTCGTAGGTTACGGTCTGTCCGCAATCGGAGGTGGTATCGGTGTTGGTCTCGTGTTCGCCGCTTACATCAACGGCGTGGCACGTCAGCCGGAAGCACAGCGTGTGCTCCAGCCGATCGCATTCCTCGGCCTCGCGCTGACTGAAGCCCTCGCCATCCTCGGCCTGGTCTTCGCTTTCGTTCTCTAGTCTGAACTTCAGAACCAAGCGAACATCCAGAACCGAGTAGATAAGGACGGGTGAATTATGAACCAGGTGATCATCTCAGCCGCCAAGGAGGGTACTAACCCTCTGGTACCCAACGTCTGGGAAATGGGCGTTGTCCTCGCCGGCTTTGCTGTCCTCATGTTCATCGTGGTCAAGTTCGTTGTCCCGATGTTCGAGAAGACGTTTGCAGAGCGCGCAGAGGCAATCGAAGGCGGCATTGCCAAGGCTGAAAAGGCCCAGGCAGAAGCTTCAGCCGCCCTCGAAGAGTACAAGCAGCAGCTCACGGACGCCCGCGCGGAAGCTAACCGCATCCGCGAGGAAGCCCGTGCTGAAGGCGCCCAGATCCTTGCAGATCTGAAGGAAAAGGCCGCCTCTGAGTCTGCGCGTATCACGGCCCAAGCACACGTGCAGATCGAATCAGAGCGCCAGGCCGCAGTTGTGTCCCTGCGCTCCGAGGTAGGCACGCTGGCCACCACGCTGGCAGGCCGCATCGTTGGCGAAGCACTCAACGATGACGAGCGTTCCGCCCGTGTGGTTGAGCGCTTCCTGGCAGATCTGGAGAACCAGAACGCAGGTGCAGCTAAGTAATGTCAGGTGTATCGAGCGAATCGCTGACCACGGCGCTGACCCAACTGGAAGCAAAACTTCCGTTGGCCTCGCTGCAGTTGGCTAAGGAACTCTTCGGAATCCTGGGAACGGTGGACAGCTCGGCTGGCTTGCGCCGCGCCCTGACTGACCCGTCCCGCACCGGTGACGAAAAGTCGGCGCTGGTCAAGCAGCTTGTTAGCGGAAAAGTCTCCGCTGAGGCTGCGGACATCGCGGGCGGACTGGCCAGTTCACGCTGGGCATCGGCCCGAGATATCGGCGATGCACTCGAGACGCTTGCCGCAACGGTGGTCATCGCCGTTGCTGAAAACAAGTCGGCCGTTTCTGCCTCCGGAATCTCTGGGCTGGAAGAGCTGCAGAACGATCTGTTCTCCTTCAACCAGGCCGTTGCCTCCAACCATGAGGTACAACGTGCTCTGTCGGAGCCGCAGGCCAGTGCTGCAGCGAAGGTCGGGTTGGCGCAGAAGCTGCATCCCGGCGCAGGCGAGGAAGCAAAAGTCCTCATTGCGCAGGCAGTTTCCCAGCCCCGCGGCATCAAGCCGACGAGGCTCGTAGCCCGGTTCGCCGAGCTTGCAGCCAAACGGCAGCAGCGCTGGATTGCAACGGTCAGCGTCACCCGTCCCTTGACGGAGACGCAGTTCGCCCGCCTCCAGGCAGGGCTTAATTCCCTGTACGGCCGCGAGCTCAAGATCAACATCACCGTTGATCCTGAACTGATCGGCGGAATCCGTGTCCAGGTGGGTGACGAAGTGCTTGATGCTTCGGTTATCACCCGGCTGGGACAGCTTCACCGCCAACTGGCCGGTTAGCCGGACAAGCACAACTTAACGAAACGAAACCCCGGTCATCGTGAGCAACGATGATCACGAAAACAGGAGAGCAGGGACTGCAGATGGCCGAATTGACCATCAACGCCGACGACGTCCGTAATGCGTTGAACGAGTTCGCGGCGTCCTACGAACCCGGAAACGCAGAGCGCGTAGAGGTTGGCCGTGTAACAACCGCAGGTGACGGCATCGCCCGTGTTGAGGGCCTTCCCTCGGTCATGGCGAACGAGCTGCTTCGCTTTGAAGACGGCACCCTGGGCCTGGCCCAGAACCTTGACGTCCGCGAGATCGGTGTCATCGTACTCGGTGACTTCACCGGAATCGAAGAGGGCCAGGAAGTCCACCGCACGGGTCAGGTTCTGTCCGTACCGGTAGGCGACGCCTTCCTCGGCCGCGTGGTTGACCCCTTGGGCCAGCCCATCGACGACCTCGGCGAGATCAAGGCCGAAGCCACCCGTGCACTGGAACTCCAGGCGCCCGGCGTGACCCAGCGTAAGTCGGTCCACGAGCCGATGCAGACCGGTCTGAAGGCTATCGACGCCATGATCCCGATCGGCCGCGGTCAGCGTCAGCTGATCATCGGTGACCGCCAGACCGGCAAGTCGGCTATCGCCATCGACACCATCATCAACCAGAAGGCCAACTGGGCTTCGGGCGATGTGACCAAGCAGGTGCGTTGCATCTACGTGGCAATCGGTCAGAAGGCATCCACCATCGCGGCTGTCCGTCAGACCCTTGAGGACAACGGCGCACTGGAATACACCACCATTGTGGCTTCCCCCGCGTCTGACCCTGCAGGCTTCAAGTACCTGGCACCGTATGCCGGTTCGGCCATCGGCCAGCACTGGATGTACGGCGGCAAGCACGTCCTCATCGTGTTTGATGACCTCTCCAAGCAGGCCGAAGCCTACCGTGCAGTTTCACTGCTGCTGCGCCGCCCGCCGGGACGCGAAGCCTACCCGGGCGACGTCTTCTACTTGCACTCCCGTCTGCTGGAGCGTTGTGCCAAGCTCTCCGATGAGCTCGGTGCCGGCTCGATGACCGGCCTGCCGCTCATCGAAACCAAGGCAAACGACGTCTCTGCCTACATCCCGACCAACGTGATCTCCATTACCGATGGCCAGATCTTCCTGCAGTCGGACCTCTTCAACGCCAACCAGCGTCCGGCCGTCGACGTGGGTGTCTCTGTGTCCCGCGTGGGTGGTGCTGCGCAGGTCAAGTCCATGAAGAAGGTCTCCGGTACTTTGAAGCTGGAACTGGCCCAGTACCGCGACATGCAGGCTTTCGCCATGTTCGCATCGGACCTCGATGCCGCATCGCGCCAGCAGCTGACCCGCGGCGCCCGCCTGATGGAACTGCTCAAGCAGGGCCAGTACTCACCGTTCCCGATCGAGAACCAGGTTGTGTCCATCTGGGCCGGTACCAACGGCCACCTCGACGAGGTTCCGGTTGAGGACATCAACCGCTTCGAGACCGAATTCCTGGAGCACCTCAAGCACAAGTCCTCCATCCTGACCACGCTGGCGCAGACCAACGTTATGGACGATGACACCGCTGAAGCACTGAAGACCGCGATTGTGAGCTTCAAAAAGGGCTTCTTCGGCGAGGGTGACAACCGCCTGGTAGGCGCCGGCCACGAGGAGCACGAAGCTATCTCCGAGGGCGACGTCGACCAGGAAAAAATCGTCAAGCAGAAGCGCTAGTTTCGCTGGCAGGGACTGCCGGAACCTCTGAGGTTCCGGCAGTCCCGGCCATCGGGATCTTAGGAAAGGAAAAGTATGGGAGCCCAGATTCGGGTCTACCGCCAGAAGATCAGCTCGACCACGTCGATGCGCAAGATCTTCAAGGCGATGGAACTGATCGCTACCTCGCGCATTGGCAAGGCCCGCGCACGCGTAGCGGCTTCACTGCCTTACGCAAACGCGATTACGCGTGCCGTTTCTGCTGTCGCAAGCCAGAGCGAAATCGACCACCCGCTGGTCACCGAGCCGGCGCAGATCCGCCGGGCAGCTGTCCTGGTCATCAGTGCTGACCGCGGCCTTGCAGGATCCTACTCGGCGACTGTGCTTAAGCAGGCGGTTGGTCTCACCGAGCTGCTCCACGGGGAGGGCAAAGAAGTCAAGACGTACGTGATGGGCCGCAAGGCACAGGCGTACTTCGACTTCCGCAACCTTCCTTACGAGCGTGTGTGGACCGGCAACACCGATGCGCCGAAGTTTGGAACTGCACGTGAAGTCGGCGCGGCACTGCTCGAAGCCTTCGCGACGGACTACGAAGAGGGCGGCGTCGACGAGATCCATGTCGTTTACACCCGCTTCAAGTCCATGGTGACGCAGGAGCCGACGGTTATCCGTCTGCTTCCGCTCGAGGTTGTCGAAGAGCAGGCGGCGTCCGAGTCGGACCTCCTGCCGCTCTACGAATTCGAGCCGGAAGCTGAGCAGGTTCTTGATGCCCTGCTGCCGCGCTACATCGAGTCACGCATTTTCGCCGCCATGTTGCAGGCAGCAGCTTCGGAGCTCGCTGCCCGCCAGCGGGCAATGAAGTCCGCCGGCGACAATGCCACGGACCTCATCAAGAAGTTCACGCGCCTGCGCAACACTGCCCGCCAGGCTGAAATTACGCAGGAGCTTTCCGAGATCGTGGCCGGTGCCGACGCGTTGAACGCGTCCTAGCCTCCTCGAGCCCGGATCCAGCTGTACCTGCACCAAAGTAAACTTAACCCCTACGCCATCTACTGAGTGAAGTGAGAGAGATGACTGCCACTGCTACCGAACACGTAGCCGCGACGACCGGTGCTACCGGCCGTATTGCACGTGTTATTGGCCCGGTTGTCGACGTCGAATTCCCGGCTGACGCAATCCCCTCGATTTACAACGCCCTCACCACGGAGATTACCCTCAACGGTGAGACCAAGACGATCACGTTCGAGGTTGCCCTGCACCTCGGCGATAACGTCATTCGCGCCATCTCCCTGCAGGCAACCGACGGCCTGGTCCGCGGTACCGCTGTGGTGGACAGCGGAGCCCCCATTTCCGTGCCGGTCGGCGACGTCGTCAAGGGACACATCTTCAACGTCCTCGGCCAACCGCTTGACGTGGCTGAGTCGGAACTCGAGATCACCGAGCGCTGGCCCATCCACCGCAAGGCACCCGCCTTCGCGACGCTTGAGGGTTCCACCGAGATGATGGAAACCGGCATCAAGGTCATCGACCTTCTCACCCCGTACATCAAGGGTGGAAAGATCGGCCTCTTCGGCGGCGCCGGCGTGGGCAAGACCGTGCTGATCCAGGAAATGATCACCCGTGTTGCCCGCAACTTCGGCGGCACCTCGGTGTTCGCCGGTGTCGGCGAGCGTACCCGTGAAGGTAACGACCTCTGGGTTGAAATGGAAGAGGCAGGCGTCCTGAAGGACACCGCCCTTGTATTCGGCCAGATGGATGAGCCGCCGGGAACGCGGTTGAGGGTCGCCCTGTCTGCACTCACAATGGCGGAGTACTTCCGCGATGTGCAGAACCAGGACGTGCTGCTCTTCATCGACAACATCTTCCGCTTCACCCAGGCGGGCTCCGAGGTTTCCACCCTCCTCGGCCGCATGCCGTCGGCTGTGGGCTACCAGCCCAACCTGGCAGACGAGATGGGTCTCCTCCAGGAGCGCATCACGTCCACCAAGGGCCACTCGATCACCTCGATGCAGGCCATCTACGTCCCCGCAGATGACTACACCGACCCGGCCCCGGCCACGACCTTCGCACACCTCGACGCAACCACGGAACTTTCCCGTGAAATTGCTTCCCGTGGTCTGTACCCGGCCGTTGACCCGCTGACGTCGACCTCCCGCATCCTGGACCCGCAGTACATCGGTCAGGACCACTACAACACGGCTGTCCGTGTGAAGCAGATCCTGCAGAAGAACAAGGAACTCCAGGACATCATCGCCATCCTCGGCGTTGACGAACTTTCGGAAGAGGACAAGATCGTCGTGTCGCGTGCACGCCGCATCCAGCAGTTCCTCTCCCAGAACACCTACACCGCCAAGCAGTTCACCGGCGTCGAAGGCTCCACCGTCACCATCAAGGACACGGTTGAAGGTTTCACCGCTATCTGCGACGGCGACTTCGACCACGTAGCCGAGCAGGCCTTCTTCAACATTGGCGGCCTGGACGATGTCGAGCGCCAGTGGGCCAAAATCCAGGAACAGACCAAGTAGTATGGCTGAGCTTGAGGTTGAGATTGTCGCAGCGGATCACTTCGTGTGGTCCGGAGCGGCCAAGATGGTCAAGGCCCGCACCAGCGATGGTGAAATCGGAATCCTGCCCGGCCACTCGCCCCTGCTGGCGATCCTGGCCGAAGGTGAACTGGCCATCGAGCCGGTTTCCGGGAACCGTATTGCCGTAGTTGTTGACGGCGGATTCTTCTCCGTCGACAACAACCGCGTGGTGATTGTTGCTGACAACGCCCAACTGGGCGACGCGGCTACTGCTGGGATCCGCTAGCACCACACTGATGGACGCTCCGACTTTTCCGTTCATCGCTTTGGCAATCACTTTTGGATTGCTGATATTTGCACTGTGCCTTTCGGGGGTGCGCCGCTTCAATCTGCGGCGCGCCCTCGGCACGGTGGACGCCTCCATTTGCATGGCTGGAAACAGCTGGCAGATGGGGGTTTGTCGTTATCAGGACAACGACCTTGAATGGTTCCGCCTGCTTTCCCTGAGCGTGCGTCCCAAACATAAGTTCAAACGCAGTTCCCTGGAACTGCTGGGTCGCCGCAAACCCACCGAGGCCGAAGCCGTGAAGGTCCAGCCCGACGTCGTGATTGTCGAGCTGCGGTACGAAGGTCAGGATCTGCGGCTGGCCATGAAATTCGATGCGTACACGGGGCTGTCCTCCTGGCTGGAAGCCGGGCCGGTTATCGGCGTGGGTACCTGGCGCTAGCCACGTGGACTGGATTGCTGATATCCGGTTGACCGACGGACCGGTGCACTGGGCCGCCTGGGTCCTTGGTGCCGCCGCCGCACTGTCCCTGATCTGGCGTCCGCGTGCCCTTGGCCGCCGCCGCTGGTTCCTCAGTGTCGCCGCCGCAGTGGCCGCCGCCGCCGCCGTGGTGCTGCTAGTGCATTGGGTCCTTATTTATTGGGCCTCTACTTTCCCCGAAGAACTTCCGTTTGACGTTCTGGCGTGGATGGTTCCGGCCGTGGCCGCCCTCCTGCTGGTGGTGCTCAGGCTCCCCACGGCGTCGTGGCGCCGCCGTGGGCTGGATGTGCTCGCCCTCCTGGCCGTGGTGCTGCTGGCCGCGGTGCAGATCAACGCGTATTTCGGCCTCAACCGGACAGTTGCGGACCTGACGGGAGCGGCGCTGACCCGTATCCCGGCCCTGGAACAGGAGCTGATGCGCCAGCCGGACATTCCGGCCACGCCTCTGGACGGATGGAAACCCGCCAATGATCTCCCTGCCGATGGCCTTGTTCGCACCGCATCCATTCCAGGAACGTCGTCGGGCCTGCAGACACGCGACTCGTACATCTACCTTCCGCCGGCCTACTTTGCTTCGAACCGTCCCAGCCTTCCGGTGCTGGTTCTGGTGCCGGGCCAGCCCGGCGGCCCTGCCGACTGGTTGACCGGCGGGTCGCTCCCGGCACGCATGGACACTTTCGCCGCCCGGCACGGGGGAGTGGCGCCTGTTGTTGTGGTGGTTGATCCCAACGGCAGCCAGTCGTCGAATAATCTCTGTATGGACAGCGCCATAGCCAAGGCAGACACTTACCTCTCGGTGGACGTGCCGGCATGGATCTCAGGAACGTTGGACGTGGACCCCGACCACCGGCAATGGGCCATAGGCGGTTTCAGTTTTGGTGCCACATGTGCGGTACAGATGGCCGCCCGCCACCCGGAGCTGTACACGGGTGTTCTCGCCTTTTCCAGCGAGAGTGAGCCTGCGCTGGCCAAGGAACGCCAGAAAACGGTTGACGCAGCTTTCCACGGCGACACCGCCGCCTTTGACGCCCAGGTGCCGCTGACGCTGTTGATGGAGCACAAATATCCTGGCAGCGTGGCGTATTTGGCGGCAGGGGCCACCGATCCTGAGTTTGTTGCAAATCTGCGGACCCTTGAGGCGGCGGCCCGCGGGGCAGGTTTCACGGTGGGCTCGGACGTGGTGGCGCACACCGGCCATTCGTGGGACGTGCTGACTCCCGGCATGGACAATGGGCTTGAGCTGCTGACCGCACACTGGGGGTGGGTCAAATGAGGGAAGCTGGCGAAACCCGTGCGCCGGCCCTGCTCTGGTCAACTGTCGTGCTTCCGGCCGGCCGAAGAATGTGGAGCTTCCTTCGGTCAGTGCCACTGACGCTCAGTATCCTCGGGATTTTCTTGTTGGTCGGAGCGGTAACTGGCAGCTTCCTCAGCGGGCCGCCGGAGGATCTCCTTCCCCTCGCAGGCGTCAGCGCCCCTGGCTTGAAGGCAGGCAACTGGTGGGGCCTGGTGACGTCACTGTTCTTTGCCACCAACCCGCTGGCCTATCTGGTGGCGTCCCTAATGATCCTGCTGCTGCTGGGCCTGGCCGAGAGGAACCTTGGGACTCTTCAGACGGCAGCGTTTTTCCTCGGTGGCCAGTTTGCAGCTGTCACCGTCTTCCTGCTGCTGACCCAGCTGGCGCGGTACGCGGGAGACGGCTGGCTGGGGCTGATGGCGGACAACAGC
Source organism: Pseudarthrobacter sp. Y6 (assembly GCF_050156205.1). Lineage (NCBI taxonomy): Bacteria > Bacillati > Actinomycetota > Actinomycetes > Micrococcales > Micrococcaceae > Pseudarthrobacter > Pseudarthrobacter sp. Y6. The sequence goes on from NZ_CP189574.1 coordinate 1,761,149, forward strand.
CTGATCGGACCCTACGCCGCTATCCTGGCCGCTTCCCTCGCCGCGAGCGGCAGGATTCCTGTTCTGTGGCGGCGCCGGTTGCGGACGGCGCTGCTCTCAGTATCGCTCCTGCTGGTTCTGTACGTGGGGCATGCCGAGACCGTCATCGGCCTGGCAGGTGCAGCGGTGGGTCTCGCAGCCAGCTGGTGGAACCAGGGCGACCACGGCCAGCTTCACCCGCCCCGCTCGAGCGGCAGGGAAACCAGGAACCTCCTTGCCCTGACGGTGGCCGTGTTCGCTGTAGGCCCCATCCTTACCGCCGTTGCCCGGACGCCCACCGGCCCGCTGGCGCTGCTCCGGGACGTGCTGCTGAACCCCATGCCCACACTGGGCCAGCTTGAAGCAAACTGCGGACCAACAGTGGAGGCATCCTGCCTGGAGGTGGGGCGAACGGGCTTCGCCGGACCCCTTGGCCTGGCCCTGGCAGTAGTCCCGGTAGTTCTGCTCCTCATCTGTGCTGACGGAATGCGCCGGGGCCGCCGAATGGCACTGCGTATCACGTTGGCCCTTCAGGTGGCGGTCACGGCGATGGCCGCCGTCTATCTGGCCCTCTTCGCGCTGATCCCGCACTATCCCGCCCGTCCGCATACTGCCGCCATGGGTTCGGGTTTTGCCCACATCCTGCCTTTGGTGATCGTCCCACTGCTGCTGGCGGTGCTGCTCTGGGTTAACCGCCGCCAGTTCCGCGTCGAGACCATCCCTGCCGCCCGCCGTCGGCTCTTGGCAGTGGTAGGTGCCGTATGGCTGTTGCTGGCCGGGAGCTACACCCTGGCCTGGTTTGCCGCAGGGGGAATGAGGCGCGACGGCGGCCTGCTGGGCTTGCTGGCCGAATTGTCCAGGCAGTATCTGCCGGTTCCACTTCCGAATCTCTACCACCGGGTTTTTGCTGAACGGAACAGCCTCGAGTCCCTGATTTTTGGCTACTCCGGACCGGTCTTCTGGCTTGTTGCATTGGCCGGCGTCTGGTCCGTGCTCCTGGGCCGGCATCATGGCAGCGATTCGGGCCACGACGACAGGGCCGCAGCGCGGAAGCTGTTGCACGAGGGCGGCGATTCACTGTCGTGGATGGCCCTCTGGGAGCCCAACCGGTACTGGTTCAGCCCGGATGGACGCGGCGCCGTCGCCTACCAGCTGCACGGCAGTGTTGCCCTGACGCTAGCGGGCCCCTTCGGCGCGGCCGACTCCCGTCGGCGGACCGCCGAAGGGTTCCTTTCCTACTGTGGCAGCCGCGCGCTCATCCCAGCCTTCTACTCATGCGATGACACGCTGTGGCCCCTCCTGCAGGACCGGGGTTTCCAGCGCGTGTCCGTGGCGCAGGAGACCAGGCTGTCCGTCCGGCAACTCGAATTCACGGGCAAAGAATGGCAGAACGTGCGGACTGCGCGGAACCGCGCCGCTAAGATGGGCGTCAAAGCCGTCTGGGGTACCTACCACGGGCTTCCGTCCGCCCTTCGTGCCCGTCTCAGCGAAGTGTCGGAGGAATGGGCGGCAGGAAAATCAGTTCCGGAAATGGGATTCACGCTCGGCGGCATGGATGAGCTGATGGACGACGAAGTGCTGTGCTGCCTGGCCGTGGACGGGGACGGCCAAGTGCACGGGGTCACCAGCTGGTTGCCGGTTTACGACGGCGGGACGCTGGTCAGCCGCACGCTGGACGTTATGCGCCGGGGTGCCGACGGATTTCCCGGGGTGATGGAGTTCCTGATTGCTTCGGCGGTCCTGGAGTTGCGCGAATCCGTGGAGGTCATCTCGCTCTCCGGGTCCCCGCTCGCCAGCCTGCCCGACGACGAAACACCGGGGGGACCAGTGCAGGCCGAGAACCTCGTCCGCATCCTCGATGTGGTGGGCCACGCCCTCGAACCGGTCTACGGATTCCGGTCCCTGGCGGCTTTCAAATCACGCTTCAAACCCGAGTACCGGGCGCTTTACCTGTATTACCAGGATCCTTTGCAGTTGCCTGCGATCGGACGGGCGCTGACCCGGGCCTATTTGCCCGGCCTTTCGCTGCAGCAGGGGGCACGGCTGGTCCGGGGCCTGGTGGGCCAAGGAAGTTGACACAATAGGACGCGGCCCTAAACATTTGTGACTGGAAAGTCACGGTGGACAAAGTCACATGGACAAAGAAAAGGTCCCCGGCACGGATGCTGGGGACCTGTTCTTCGCTGGAAGCCGCGTATATGGCGGTCCGGGCGGGGGACTAGACCAGCGTTACGCCGGTAGCCTGGGGACCCTTGGCACCCTGACCGATTTCGAACTGAACACGCTGGTTCTCGTCGAGGGTCTTGAAGCCACCGGTCTGGATCTCCGAGTAGTGAACGAAGACATCGCCATCGGAGTCATCCGGGGTGATGAAGCCGAAGCCCTTTTCAGCGTTGAACCACTTGACGGTTCCCTGTGCCATTTATTTCTCCTCATTATGGAACTTGTCTAAGTCCGGCACACCTCGTGCCGGACTCGGTCACTCCGCGAGAAGAATCCTTCAATGCCGTTCCTGGGAACATGCGCTGCAGGAGCTTCGCGCTCGCAACAAGTCTTGCGAGCATGAAAAACACCTACACAAAGACTGACCTAAGAATTTCACGCCGATTCCGTCAGGTCAACGGTCCGAACGGCCAATAACGCAAGTTTTGCGTAAAAAACGGGTGAATCCCCTTGTCAGGGGCCGAAAGCCGTCACAGGTGCGGATACCCGGCGTCAGAAAAGCCGGGAGTCACTGTCGTCCACACCGCGCATGGCATCATAGTCCAGCGTGATGCAGTCGATGCCGCGGTCGTTTGCCAGCACCTTGGCCTGCGGCTTGATCTGCTGGGCAGCGAAGATGCCACGGACCGGCGCCAGCAGTGGATCGCGGTTCAGGAGTTCAAGGTAGCGGGTGAGCTGCTCCACGCCGTCTATGTCGCCCCGCCGCTTCAGCTCGATAGCCACCGTGGCCCCGCTGGCGTCGCGGGCCAGGATGTCCACCGGGCCGATAGCGGTGAAGTATTCGCGGCGAATGAGCGAAAAGCCTGAGCCCAGGGTCTCAATCTGATCGGCGAGCAGGCGCTGGAGGTCAGCTTCGACACCGTCCTTGATCAGTCCGGGGTCCACCCCCAGATCGTGGGCGGACTCGTGCAGCTGCTCGTGGATGTTGATGATCAGGCGGTCATCAGTCTTGGCGGACTGGACTGTCCACTGTTCCGTGACGCCAACCTCCAGGTCAACGTCCTCCGGCGAGGACACCCGCAGGGATGCGGGCGGGCTCATCCAGTTCAGCGGCTTATAGGAGCCGCCGTCGGAATGGACCAGCACCGAGCCGTCGGCCTTGACCAGCAGGAGCCTGGTGGCAAGGGGGAGATGGGCTTTGAGCCGGCCAACATAATCAACTGAACATCGGGCTATGACAAGTCGCACGCCGTACACACTACCGGGGCTGGGGCAGAATGGAGGCATGCCGCGTTCCAACCGTCCCCGCCGCCCCGCCTCCGGAAGGCCGGGCGTAGCTGCCGGAAAGCCGGCCGGCAAGAAGGGTAACGGCGACGTTCCTGAGTTGGATTTGGAACGGGCGCGTGCTGGAATCGCCCGGCGGGAAAGCGCGCCCGACGGCGAGTGGATGGTCAGGACCATGACCGCCAGGAACGCGGAAAAGACCTATATTTGCCCCGGCTGCTCCACCGCGGTTGTCCCCGGAATCGCCCACCTGGTGGTGTGGAAGGACGATCATATGTTCGGTGCGGCCGCAGGCCTGGCTGAACGCCGCCACTGGCACACGAACTGCTGGCTGTCCCGGACCTACCGTTACCGCTGACGTTCGGCGCCGGAGAAGCCGCGCTAACGAGCCGGAGCACAGCACCTGTCGGGCGCCGGGAGTCGCTAAGCTGGCAGGCATGACTTTTGATCCGGCGTCGTACGAATTCAGCCAGCCAACACGGCCCGCACCCATCCGCGCATCAACGGTGCTGCCGGCCGGGCGCGAGAACATCGAGCTCCGCACCGAGGATGGCCACACTCTGGTGGGGGAACTGGCGCTGCCCGAGTCCGGCCAGATCACCGCGACGCTGATCACGCTGCATCCGCTTCCGACGCACGGCGGGTTCATGGACTCGCATGTCTATCGCAAGGCTTCGTACCGGCTTCCTGCCCTGGCCGGCGTGGCTGTGCTTCGCTTCAACACCCGCGGGACAGGTTCGCCGCGGGGAACCAGCGCAGGTTCCTTCGAAGAGGGGATCGGCGAGCGGCAGGACGTTGAGGCGGCGGTGCGTTTCGCCGTCGAACGCCAACTGCCCAACCGCTGGCTGGTGGGCTGGTCCTTCGGCACCGAGCTGGCGCTGATGTACGGGGCGGTTGAGCCGGTGGCCAGCCAAATCGAAGGTGCCGTGCTGCTGTCGCCTCCGCTGCACCGTGCCACCGACGCCCACCTGCGCCTCTGGGCGGACTCCGCCAAGCCGCTCACCGTGCTCGTGCCGGAGCATGACGACTACTTGCAGCCCGCGGCCGCCGCTGAACGCTTCAGTTTGGTGCCGCAGGCCCGAGTGGTGGGGGTCGACGGCGCCAAGCACCTTTGGGTGGGGGAGAAGTACGCTTCCCGCGTGCTCAATGAAATCGTGGATGAGGTGACCGAAGCAGGCTCCGGACCAGAAGGCCTGCCGCAGGTGTGGAACGGCCCGGTGGCTACCTCAGCCGCCTAGTGCCTGCCCGTTAGTGCTTGTCCTGGCGGACGATGTAGATCTCCTTGACCAGGAGCAGGATGGCGGCCGCCGTCGGGATGGCGATGAGCGCGCCCAGGACTCCCAGCAGGCTGCCGCCGGCAATCACGGAGATCACGGCAACGGCCCCCGGCACGGCCACGGCTTTCTGCATGATGCGCGGCGAGATGAAGTAAGCCTCGAACTGGAGGTAGGCGAAGTAGCAGATGCCGTAAACGGCGGCGGTCTGCCAGCCCTCCGTCAGCGAAACCAGCAGGACCACGATGCCGGCGATCAGGCCGCCCACCAGGGGGATGAACGCCAGCAGTGCCACGACGAAAGCCAGCAAAAGGGCGAACGGGACACCCACAATGGACATCACGATGAACGCAAACGTGGCGTTGAGCAGTGCCACGCAGGCCTGCCCGATCACGTAGTTGCCCACGGAACGGGTGATCTCCTCGGAGAGGGCTTCCACCCGGGCCCGGCGAGACCGCGGCGCCAGCCGGTAGCCCCACTTCTTCATGGCCGGAAGGGCTGCCAGGAAATAGAGGCTCAGGACCAGGACGATCAAGGTGCCGAAGAGCCCGTTGGCCAGGGTGGAACCGAAGCCCACCACCCCGCCGAAGATCCCGCCCATCGCCTCGGGGTTGTTGACGAACTTGTCGAGTTCCTCGTTGATGCGGTCGCGCACACCAAACTGGTCATCCACGTTGCGGAAGAATTCAGAGTCGATGAAGTCCCGTACCCAGGTGGGTGCCTGCACTACAATCTGCGTGACCTGTTCCACGATGGTGGGGATGAGGGTAGCGAAGAACCCTCCCACAGCCACCACCAGGACCAGGACGGCCAGAAGAATGCCGGCCGGGCGGGGAATCCGGCGGTTCTCCAGCCAGCCGACCACGGGTTCCAGGCCGAGGGCAATGAACAGGGCAGCCACAATCCACAGCAGCAGCTGCGTGGTGTTGGAGCCGATCCAGTAGACCAGCAGGGCAAGCCCCACCCCTACAGTGCCCATGAAGCCCATATAGAGGGGGTGTTGCATCGACATCCGGGGACCCGGACTGCCAAACTGCGCGGCCGTCCCGCCGTCTGCCGTGGCGGCAGGTTCTTCAGTGTGGTTGTATTCCGGCGGGATCTCAAACCGGAGCCTGGGCTGGGCGCCCGGCAGCGGCTGGCGCAGGCGCCGCACAAGCTGGCCAAGAGCGGCAGCTGCGGAGCCCCGCAGCTTCGCCGTCGCAGGCCTATCCGGCGAGGATCCCAAAGCGCCAGCGGCCGGTTGATTTTCGTGTCCCGTGGAGGACTCTTCCGTCTTGTCAGTCACTGGATTCTGGGACCTGTTCCGTGCGTGGCGCCGCATTTGCGGGCCGATGTGATGATCATCGCAAACACTATCAGCAGCCTTGCCAACGGGAGCGAGGGCGCCCGCCGGGCCGTCCTGGCGCCGCTGTTTCCGGACCCCGCCGGCGCCCGAACGGGGGTTCTGGTAACAAAACGGTTACTATTGAAAGTAAACCCCCGCGAATGATAGGTGTTTCCTTTGCGCTTCAAGACTGCAGTTGCACTCGTGCTGCTCGGCCTCCTGACACTTCTGGCCGGTATCGGCCAGAAGACAATTTGGGCTCCCTCCGAGACCTTTACGGTTTCCGCCCCGGCAGATGCCGCGGAGGCGCCACTGACCGTCATTGACCAGAACCTGCGTACCGCGCAGGGCGGAACGGTGAAGATCAAGATCGAAGGCGACGGCAACTTCCTGCTCGCGGCCGGCCGGCCTGACGACGTGGATGCCTGGGTGGGCCCGACGGCCCACAACAACATCACTGGGGTTTCCGAGGACAACAAAACCCTGCAGGTTGAGCACGCCGACGGCGACGCCACGGCGCCGAATCCGGCCGGATCCGACCTCTGGGTGTCCACCGAAAACGCGAGCGGCGAGCTGGAGTACTCATGGACTCCCCCCGCGGACGGCGAATGGTCGCTGCTGCTGGCCTCCGATGGCACCAAGCCCGCACCGTCGTCGATCTCCATGACCTTCCCGAATGACACCTCCACCCCGTGGGCCATCCCGCTGATGGTGATCGGCGGCCTCCTGATCCTCGCCGGCATCGCCCTGGTGGTCCTGTCCGCACCCAAGCGGGACGGCGAAGGCAACGGCAAGGGAAGCCTGTTCGCCCGGCGCGCCCGGGCCAAGGCCGAGGCAAGGTCCTCCTCACGGCTCGGCATGGTTTCCAGCGGCATGGTCACCGCCGCTGTGACCGCCCTTGTAGTGGCCGGCACGGGTGCCGCTGCCAACGCGGCCACCACCCCCGCCCCGGCTCCCGCCACCGGATCCACATCGCCGGAGGCCGGCCAGGCAGCCGCGCCGGTCCTCCTGGACGCCCAGTTCCGCAGGATCCTGGAGCAGGTCTCCAGCGCCGCCGACGCCGGCGACGCCGCCAAGGACGCCGCCCAGCTCGGGGAGCGCGTAGCCGGGGCCGAGCTTGAGGTCCGTACCCAGAACTACAAGATCCGTTCCCAGGTGGGCACCTATGAAGCCCGGATGCCTGTCCGTTCCACCAAGCTCCTCACCACGGTGGTCACCAGCGACCGCAGCTGGCCCCGCTCGGTCCTTGCCGTCACGCAGGGTGACGGCAACGTCGTCCCGCAGCTGCTCACCCTGGTCCAGCCCTCGCCCCGGGAGAACTACAAGCTGACCGAGACCACCCCGCTGCAGCCGGGAACCACCTTCCCCGCCATCGGCCGGGACGGCACCGACACGCTGGCCGCCAGCGACAAATCGGGCCTGCTGTACAGCGGCGAGGAGGCCTTGGCCGGGCTGGCCGACCGCCTGACCAATCCAGAGTCGAGCTTCAAGGACAAGCTGGTGGAGGGCGCATCCTCGCCGTACATCGCTGACACGCTCTCCTACCAGGCAGAAGTGGTCGCCTCGGGTATAAACGGCAACTTCTCCTTCACCCACAAGGTGGTGCCGGAAAGCACTGTTGTGTTCCGGACGGCCGACGGCGGGGCGCTGGTGCTGGGTCGGATCAACTTCGGCTTTGATGGCACGCCGAAAGCCTCCGGTGACAAACTCGCCATCGGCGACGACGCCGCGGCGCTCGCAGGCGGCAAGGAAACCACCACCGGCATGGTGCTGAACTTTGCTGAATCAATGGCGGTATACATCCCGCCGGCAGGTTCGACGGATCCCATCAAGCTGGTGGCCGCAACGCGCGGGCTGGTAGGCGCAAGCTTCAAATAGGTCCGCAGGGTCCAGTCCCCTGATGCAGTACCCCCGGCAGCGGCCGGAGTGGCTAGAGTGGAAAGCATGAGTTCGCCAGCTTCCCGCCCAGTCCCTCCAGCCGCTGCCAGCCTGCTTAACCTGCGTGGCGCCGTCGACCTTTCATCCCTGAAACAGCGCCAGGCGCCCCCTGCGGCTCCCGGCAATCCGCCGGTTCCCGTGGATGTGGGTGTCAGCGCAGAGGCAGGTGCGGTAACGCCCGACGACGGCGCGGCGCCGCTGCGGGTCACTGTCACCGAAGGCAACTTCCAGGAACTCGTGGAGCTTTCCGCCCAGGTGCCGGTGGTCTTCGCGCTGTGGGCGGCGTACTCGCCGGAATCCGCGGCGATGCTTGACTCGCTGGAGCGGGTCATCAACAGCTACGGAGGCCGCCTGGTACTGGGGGCGGCTGACATCGAAGCCTTCCCGCAGCTGGCACAGGCCTTCCAGGTCGAGGCCGTTCCCACCGCTGTCGCCGTCCTCAAGGGCCAGCCCGTACCGCTCTTCCAGGGCGGCGCCGAAGAAGCCCAGATCCGGCCTCTCCTGGATGAACTGCTGAAAGTGGCGGCGGCCAACGGTGTCACGGGCAGCCTCGGCGGGGGCGTTACGCCCCCGGAAACGGAACCGGCACCCCTTCCGCCGCTGCACCAGGCCGCCTTCGACGCCATCGAGGCAGGCGACTATGAGGCAGCCGCCGTGGCCTACCGCCAGGCCTTGCTGGAAATGCCGGCCGACGCTGAGGCCAAAGCCGGCCTGGCCCAGGTGGAGCTGATGGCCCGGCTTCAGCCGCTCTCCGCCGAGGACTCTGAAGCGTTGCGTACCCTCGCCGCCAATGAACCTGACAATCTGGCCGCCCAGCTGGGCGTGGCGGATCTGGACGTGTCCGGCGGCCACGTGGAGGACGCGCTGAACCGCGTGGTCAGCTTCATCGGCCGGAACTTCGGCCCGGAACGGGAGACCGCTCGCGTGCGGCTCCTGGAGCTCTTTGACGTGGTGGGCACGTCCGACCCCCGTGTTGCCAAGGCACGCCAAGGACTCGCCAGGGTCCTGTTCTAGTGCCGGCCCTGTTCCAGCCGCTCAAGCTCCGTTCCCTGGAGCTCACGCACCGCGGCTGGGTATCACCCATGTGCCAATACAGCTGCGGTCCCGACGGCGCCCCGGGGGTTCCGAACGACTGGCACCTGATGCATTTGGGCTCCTTCGCCGCGGGCGGCGCCGCGTTGATCCTCACCGAGGCGGCCGCCGTGAATGCGGCCGGCAGGATCAGCCCCCGTGACGCCGGGCTGTACAACGACGAACAAGCCGAGGCCTGGCAAAGGATCACGTCCTTTGTGCACAGGCATGGTGCCGCGGAAGCGAAGATCGGCGCCCAGCTTGCCCATGCCGGCCGGAAAGCGTCCACCTACTGGCCGTTCGCCGGGCAGCGGGGGAGCGTCCCGGAATCCGACGGCGGCTGGCCCACGGTGGGTCCATCAGGGCTTGCTTTCGACGGCTATGCCGAACCCGCCGCAATGACTGAGGCGCAGATCCGGGAGGTCATTGCCGATTTCGCGGCGGCAGCAGTGCGTGCCGTGGACGCCGGCTTCGACACCGTAGAGATCCATGGCGCGCACGGCTACCTCCTGCACCAGTTCCAAAGCCCGCTGATCAATACCCGGACCGATTCCTGGGGCGGGGACGAGGCCGGCCGGAACCGGCTGGTGCTCGCCGTCGTTGATGCGGTCCGCAATGTCATCCCCGAATCCATGCCCCTATTGCTGCGGATTTCGGCCACCGACTGGGCGCCGGGCGGCGTTGATGTCCAGGCTTCGGTCCGGCTGGCCGCCCAGACGGTGGAGCACGGGGTGGACCTCATCGACGCCTCCAGCGGAGGGGCCGTGGCCCACCAGGACATCAAGCCGGGTCCGGGCTACCAGACGGAGTTCTCCGCACGCGTCCGCCGGGAAGCCGGGGTCCCCACCGGCACCGTGGGCCTGCTGACGTCCGCAGGCCAGGCCGAGCATGCCGTGGCCACCGGGCAGGCCGACGGCGTGTTTATTGCCCGGGCCGCGCTCCGGGATCCGCACTGGTGGCTCCGGGCGGCGTTCGAACTGGGGCACGACCTCCCATGGGCACCGCAGTACGAACGTGCCATGCCGCGGTATTCGTTCTAGGCTTCCCTACGCCTTTGGCCCTACTCCTGCGGGAGGACTCCGTCGGCAGGACCCTGGGTCTAGGCTGGCATCATGACTGCTCCGCATCCTGATCCCCACTCTGATCCGGTGGCGCACACCCGGCCCGTTCCTGCCCTGTCCATCCGCGGGCTTGCCAAGCGTTTCGGCGGAAAAATCGCCGTGGACGGCATCAGCCTCGACGTCCCGGCGGGTTCATTCTTTGGCATCGTGGGCCCCAACGGCGCTGGCAAGACCACGACGTTGTCCATGGCCACCGGCCTGCTGCGGCCCGACTTCGGCACAGCCGTTGTCCACGGAGTTGACGTCTGGGCCCGGCCGCTGGAGGCCAAGAAGCTGATGGGCATCCTCCCTGACGGTGTCCGCCTCTTTGACCGCCTCACCGGCGAACAGCTGGTCACCTACGCGGGGCTGTTGCGTGGCATGGACAAAGACGTGGTGGCCTCCCGCGTGGGGGAGCTGTTGTCGGCCCTGGACCTCAACCAGGACGCCGGGACGCTCGTGGTGGACTATTCGGCCGGCATGACAAAAAAGATCGCCCTGGCGTCGGCCCTGATCCACGCCCCGCGGCTGCTGGTGCTCGATGAACCCTTCGAGTCCGTGGATCCGGTCTCGGCGGCCAACATCCGGTCCATCCTGGACAGTTACGCAGCCTCCGGCGGGACGGTGATCGTCTCGAGCCACGTCATGGACCTGGTCCAGCGTATGTGCGACCACGTCGCCGTGGTGGCGGCCGGAAGGCTCCTCGCTGCCGGGACCGTGGACGAAGTCCGCGCCGGGGCATCGCTGGAAGAAAGGTTCGTCCAGCTAGTCGGCGGACGCAACCACACGGAAGGCCTGGAATGGTTGCGCACCTCCTAAGGCTCAAGCTGACGCTGCTGAGGAACGGCCTTCGCCGCAGCCCCTGGCAGCTCGTGGGTCTGGCGTTCGGCGGTCTCTATGCACTCGGAATCGTGGGTGCGCTGGTCGTGGCCCTGGTGATGCTGCGACAGGAAAACAACGAGCTGGCGTACACAGCCGTAGTGCTTGGCGGTTCAGCGGCCATCCTGGGCTGGGGGATCATCCCGGTGGCGGCTTGGGCCACCGACATGACCCTCGATCCGGCCCGCTTCACCACGTTTGCGGTCCCCATGCGGCAGCTCCTAACCGGTCTGGCCTTGGGTGGCCTGATCGGAATTCCGGGGGTGGCCACGTCGCTCGTAGCGCTGGCAACCGTGGGCACGTGGGCGCGCGGCTTCGTTCCTGCCGTGGCCGCGTTGTTGGGAGCATCCCTCGGTGTCCTGACGTGCATTGTGCTGTCCAAAGTGGTCACCACCGCCACGGCCAGCCTGGCGGCGTCGCGGCGCTTCAAGGACGTCAGCGGCGTTGTCTTTATGATTCCGTTGATCCTGATGGGCCCCATCCTGGCAGGAGTGTCGCAGGGGATCTCAGCGTCCGCCGGGTTCCTGCCTGACTTCGCCCGGATTCTCGCCTGGACGCCGCTCGGTGCTGCCTGGTCCCTGGGCGGAGACGTCGACGCCGGACGGCCCGGCGAGGCCGCCGTGAAGCTGCTCATTTCGCTGCTCACCCTCGCCGGACTTGCGTGGTGCTGGAAAGTCCTCCTGGAACGTGCCCTGGTTAACCCTCCGTATACGGGGAGCGGGAGCCGTAAGGGCGGAAAGCTGGGGCTGTTCGCGCTCCTGCCCGCAACGCCGACCGGTGCCGTCACAGCGCGTGCCCTGACCTACTGGCTGCGGGATCCCCGTTACGGCGGATCGCTCATTGTGATTCCGCTGCTGGCGGTGGTGATGTTCTTCCAGGCGAGCCAGGGGGACAGCTTCGGAATCCTCGCGATGCTGGGCCCATTGACCGCTTTCCTCATGGCCTGGTCGATCTCCGCAGACATCTCCTACGACAGCACCGCGTTCGCTCTCCACCTTGCCACCGGCGTGCGGGGTGTCCCGGACCGGCTGGGCCGGGCCCTGGCGTGCCTGATTCTCGCCGTCCCGGTGGTGATGGCCTTTTCATTGGTGCCGTTTATGTTCACCGGCAGCTGGGAATGGCTGCCCGGAGTGCTGGGACTGTCGGTGGGAATTCTCCTGACCGGTCTTGGCCTCTCGTCGGTAGTATCGGCGCGGTACAACGTCGCAGTGCCCCTGCCCGGAGATAGCCCTTTCAAGAAGCCACCCGGCAACGTCGGCCAGACCATGGCCGTGCAGTTCGGCGGCATGGGTGTCCTGTCCATCCTGGTGCTTCCGGAAGCCGGGTTGATCATTGCCCAAAGCCTGACGGGAAATCCCGTCTTCGGGTGGCTGAACCTTGCAGTGGGCCCGATCCTGGGACTGGTACTTTTTGTGTTGGGCATCAGGATCGGTGGCCGCTGGCTGGAGGCCCGTGGCCCGGAAATGCTGGCCCAACTGACCGTCAACCGCTGATTCCGTAAAGCACCAGAAAGGTGGCCGGACATGGAAGTTGTCATCCTCCAGGGCAGCAAACAGATCGGACGGCTCGCCGCCGATGCCATCGAGGCCCTGCTCCGGCGCAAGCCCACCGCTGTGCTGGGCCTCGCCACCGGGTCATCGCCGCTGCCTGTCTACGACGAGCTGGCGGCACGGCACCAGCGTGACGGGCTGGACTTCAGCAATGCCCAGGCCTTTGCCTTGGATGAGTATGTGGGGCTGGACCAGGAGCATCCGGAGTCCTACCGGGAAGTCATCCGGCGGGAATTCTCCAGCCGGGTCAACATCGCTGAAGGCAACGTCCATACGCCTGACGGTGCGGCCGCTGACCTGCCCGCGGCCTGCCGCGCCTACGAAGATGCCATGCGGGCAGCGGGCGGTGTGGACCTGCAGCTCCTGGGCGTAGGTACGGATGGCCACGTCGGTTTCAACGAGCCCGGTTCCTCGCTTGCGTCCAGGACCCGCATCAAAACGCTGATTGAGCAGACCCGCCGTGACAACGCCCGGTTCTTCACCAGCCTGGCAGAGGTGCCGCACCACGTGGTGACCCAGGGGCTGGGCACCATTCTCGAGGCCCGGCACGTTGTCCTCATTGCTACCGGGGCACAGAAGGCACCGGCCGTCCGCGACTTCGTGGAAGGGCCCGTCGCCGCCATCTGCCCGGCCTCGGTCCTTCAGTTCCACCCGCACGCCACGATCCTTGTGGATGAGGCCGCGGCATCGTCGCTGAGGCTCGCCGACTTCTACCGGCACACGTACGATCACAAACCTGCCTGGCAGGGGCTGTAATTCCGGCCACACACCACGGGCGGCGGGTACCGGCCTTGCGCGGAACGGCCGACGGCGGCGGGTGCGGTGAGTGCAAAACGGTCCTCCCGCCGTCGAACGTCCTCCGTCCCGGGACGCTAAGATGGATGCCATGACTAGCATGACGGACCCTCTCGAAAACGACCCGATGCGCGAGCTTTCCGGGGCTGGAACGTCCACGGCAACCATCGAGCGCGAAGAGCTGCGCCAGGAAGTGGAGCCCGGTGACCGGGAACGCTTCTCGCACTACGTGCGCAAGGAGAAAATCATGGAATCCGCGCTGACGGGTGATCCTGTCATTGCCCTCTGCGGCAAAGTGTGGACGCCGGGCCGGGACCCGCAGAAGTTCCCGGTGTGCCCCATGTGCAAAGAGGTTTATGACGGCCTCCGCCCGGGCAACGACGGCGGCAAGGGTCCCGGAGGGGACTCGGGCAACAACAAGTAGTGACGGAGACGCTCTTTGGCGGCCCCACCCTGCCACCGGCTTATCCGGAACGCGCAGCCTGGGGGACCGCCCAAAAACTCCGTGCCTGGCAGCAGGAAGCCCTTGACCTCTACTTCAGGACCGATCCCCGAGATTTCCTGGCCGTAGCAACTCCCGGCGCCGGCAAGACCACCTTCGCGTTGCGCGTGGCCTCCATGCTCATCGAATCCGGGGCGGTCAACCGGGTCACCATCGTGGCGCCCACGGACCACCTGAAACGGCAGTGGGCCGACGCGGCTGCCAAGGTGGGCATCGCCATCGACCCCAACTTCAAGAATTCCGACGGCCAGCACGGCCGCGGTTTCGTTGGCGTGGCTGTCACCTACGCCCAGGTGGCCAGCAAACCCATGCTGCACCGCGCCAAAACCGAGGCCGCCCGCACTCTGGTGATCCTCGACGAGATCCACCACGGCGGCGAAGCCCTGTCCTGGGGCGACGGTCTCCGCGAAGCGTTTGACCCTGCGGCACGGCGACTTTCCCTGACCGGTACGCCGTTCCGCTCCGATACCTCGCCCATCCCGTTTGTTGAATACGCGCAGGACAAGGACGGGATCCGGCGCTCGAAAGCTGACTATACGTACGGCTACGGCAACGCCCTGCGGGACCACGTGGTGCGCCCGGTCATGTTCATGGCCTACTCGGGCCAGATGCGGTGGCGCACCAGCGCCGGCGAAGAAATGGCGGCCTCACTCGGCGAGGCCGCGGTCACGAAGGACATCACGTCGCAGGCGTGGCGGACGGCGCTGAACCCGGCCGGGGAATGGATTCCTGCTGTCCTGGCAGGGGCGGACAAACGCCTCAGCGAAGTGCGCCGCACGGTTCCGGATGCCGGCGGGCTGGTCATCGCCACGGACCACGAGGATGCCAGGGCCTATGCCGGGCAGCTGAAAAGGATCACCGGCGAATCGCCCACCGTGATCCTTTCCGACGACGCCAAGGCCTCCAGCAAGATCGAGGAATTCACCGTGAGCGAGAAGCGGTGGATGGTTGCCGTCCGGATGGTGTCAGAAGGCGTGGACGTGCCCCGGCTATCCGTCGGCGTCTATGCGACGTCCACTTCCACGCCGCTGTTCTTCGCCCAGGCGGTGGGCCGCTTTGTGCGTGCCCGGAAGCGCGGCGAAACGGCCTCGGTCTTCCTGCCGTCCGTGCCGCAGCTGATGGCCCTGGCCAACTCGATGGAGGCCGAACGCGACCACGCGCTGGACCGCCCCGAGAAAGAGGACGGCGACGGCCTGTTCAATCCCGAGGACTCGCTGATGGAAGAGGCCAACCGGGAGGACAAGGCGTCCGACAGCCTCACCAAGGGCAAGTTCGAGGCCCTGGACTCGCAGGCGTCCTTCGACCGGGTATTGTTCGACGGCGGCGAGTTCGGCACCGGGGGAGAGGTGGGTTCGGAGGACGAACTGGACTTTCTGGGCATCCCCGGGCTGCTGGACGCCGAGCAAGTCGGTACCCTGCTGCGGCAGCGCCAGCACGAACAGCTCAACCGCAAGAACCGGCGCGCACCGGCAGCCGAGCCGGCCGCCGCGGCGCCGGCCATACCGGACCACCGGATGCTGATGGACCTGCGCAACGAGCTGGCCAAAAACGTGGCGGCCTGGTCGGCGCGGACCGGAACCCCTCATGGTGTGGTGCACACGAAGCTGCGGACGGTCTGCGGCGGCCCGCCCGTGGCCCAGGCGAACGAGGAACAGCTTCAGTCCAGGCTGCGCAAGCTCCAGGACTGGTTCATCGGCCGGAAGTAGCGCCCAGGAGACAGCTGCGGCCCGGGTACTGTGCATCCCGGACCACGGTCGTCATTGGTCCTGTGTCAGGCGTCAGGCGTCAGGCGACGTCCGGCGTCAGGCGACTTCGACGCCGCCGAGCTCCATTTCGGCGACGGCATCCTCAAGGTCCTCGGCTATGCCAGCGGTGAGTGAGCGGATGACCGTGACGGAGTAGCCGGCCTGGACCGCGTCCAGCGAGGTGGCCATGACGCAGTAGTCGGTGGCGATCCCCACCACCACAACGTCCTCAACGTCGTGGCTTTGCAGCCAGTCGTCCAGTCCGATGGCGTTGTCCGCCGGTGCGTAGGCGTCCGCGTCGGCGGGCATGGCACCAGGCTGCCGTTCCCCGGTAGGGACGGCATCCTCAGGGGCCAGCAGGCCCTCAAAGCCGGAATACGCCGCGGCGAACTGGCCCTTCTGGAAGTAGGCCTGGATGTATTCGGTGTCCAGATCCGGATGGAGTTCGGCGCCGCGCGTGCCGGCGACGCAGTGCCGCGGCCAGCTGTCCTTGAGATCGGGCGTGTCGGAAAAATGCGCACCGGGATCGATATGCCAGTCCTGGGTGGCAACAATGTGGTCGAACTCGTTGTGATGGGCGTCTACGTACTCGCTGATGGCTCCGGCAACATCGGCACCGCCGGCCACGGCCAGGGAGCCTCCCTCGCAGAAGTCGTTCTGGACGTCAACGATGATCAGGGCGCGGGACATCAGTTCTCCTCGTAGATGGTGGGGATGGCAGGCTCGCCGCGCTGCAGGCGGTTGACGACGCCGGGCAGTTCGGCCATGGTGTCCGCGTGCCGCTGGCGGGCGCGGACCACACCCTCGCGTCCGGTCCAGCCCGGCAGCAGCTCGCCGTTCTTCATAAACTGCTGAAGCAGCGGCCGGTCGTTGCCGTCGTCTTCGGGGCGGTGTCCGATGCCCACAATTTCCTGGGTAGCCACCCCTCGCTCGTTGAGTTTGCGCAGCGCATATTTCCGTCCGCCGATGCTGGTTTTGTTCTTGGCGACCTTCGCCACGGAGACGAAATTGCCGGCGTCGTCGGTGCGGCTGACGAGCTTGTAGACCATGCTCGCTGTGGGTGCACCGGAGCCGGTGACCAGCGACGTGCCCACCCCGTAGGAATCCACCGGGGCGGACTGCAGCGCGGCGATGGCGAATTCGTCCAGGTCCGAGGTAACCACGATCTTGGTGTTCACATTGCCGAGCTCGTCCAACAGCTGCCGGACCCACTGGGCCTGGGCCACGAGGTCCCCGGAGTCCAGGCGGACGCCCCCCAGCTTGGGCCCCGCCAACTCGACGGCGGCACGCACCGCTGCTTCGACGTCGTACGTGTCCACCAGCAGCGAGGTGCCGGGGCCGAGGGAGGCGATCTGTGCCTCAAAGGCGTCCCGCTCGGTGTCGTGGAGGAGCGTGAAGGAGTGCGCTGCGGTGCCCACGGTCTTGATGCCGTAGCGGATGCCGGCCTCGAGGTTGGAGGTGCTGTCGAACCCGGCGATGACGGCGGCGCGGGCGGCCGCTGCTGCCGATTCCTCGTGCGTGCGCCGGGATCCCATTTCGATGCAGGGCCGGTTGCCGGCCGCGGTGATCATGCGGGATGCGGCGGAGGCGATGGCGCTGTCATGGTTCAGGACCGAGAGCAGGTAGGTTTCCAGCATGCAGGCTTCGGCAAACGTTGATTCGACAATCAGGATGGGGGAGTTGGGGAAGTACGCCTCGCCCTCCGGGTAGCCCCAGATGTCACCGGAAAACCGGTAGTTCGCCAGGTAGTCCAGAGTGTCCTGGTTGACCACGCCGGTCCGGCCCAGGAAGTCCAGCTCCGCTTCGCCGAACCGGAAGTCGGCGATGCCTTCCAGCAGACGGCCCGTTCCCGCCACAATCCCGTACCGCCGGCCATCGGGCAGGCGGCGGGCAAAGGCCTCGAAGACCGACCGGCGGTTCGCGGCGCCCGAATGCAGCGACGCCTGCAGCATGGTCAGCTCGTAGTGGTCTGTGTAAAAGGACGTGCGGGGATGGTCCCAGCCGGCGGAGGTACTCACAAAATTCACTCTAGTGTGCATCCCCATAGAATGGACAGATGACCTTAAGCGTTGCGCTCGGCCCCGATACACAGGAGGGCACCCGGACCGGGACAGAGGCGTCCACCGACTCCCTGACCGCCCCGGACATCCCTTGGAACCTGGTGATCTGGAACGATCCCGTCAACCTGATGAGCTACGTCAGCTATGTATTCCAAAGCTACTTCGGCTACGCCGAGTCCAAAGCCAACAAGCTCATGATGGAAGTCCACAAAAAGGGCCGGTCCATTGTTGCCCATGGCAGCAAGGAACAGGTTGAGCGGCACGCCGTGGCCATGCACGGCTTTGGCCTCTGGGCCACCGTGGAGAAGGCCACTGGAGGTCCGGGCGGCAACTCAGGAAAATCCGGCGGGTCCGGGCAGGGCAAGGGGAAACGTGGCTAAGGCATTCAAATACGGGCTTAAAGGCATCACAGGGTTCCTGGAACCCGCCGAACGGGAGCTGCTCCGCAGCCTGATCGATGACGTCGTCTCCATGCTCCAGCCGGCCGAAGACGTCAGCCAGGATCCCCTGGCCGCCCTGATCGGACTGGATATGGACGTCCGGGAACCGACGGACCGTGCGGTTAAGCGGTTGCTGCCCAACGTGATGAAGAACGACGACGGCGCGTCCCTGGAGTTCCGTCAGCTCACCGAGCGCTCGCTGCGCGAAACCAAGATCGGCGCACTGCGCGCCGCCGCGCTGGACCTGGACAAGGACGAAGTGGTCCTCACCGCCGAAGGGGCCGGGCTCTGGTCCATGGCACTGAACGATGTGCGCCTGGTGCTTGCGGAGCGCCTGGATATCCGGGATGAAGAGGACGCCGAACACGTGCACCTGATGCAGGACTGGTCCCAGGCCGAGGACGTGGAAAGCTACCTCGCCCTGGTGTACAACTTCACGACGTGGCTGCAGGAATCCCTGGTCCAGGCGATGCTCCAGTCCTTGGATTCCCGGGCCTGAACTGCTGTCCTGTTCCGGGATACGTCCGCCAATGTGACAAATTTGACATGAGTCCGGCGCCACAATGTGATGGCTGCGGCCCCGGGGAAGACCTATCCTCGAATAATCATGACTACAGCCTCGAGCATGGATCCGTCAGACGCAGCCGCACCGGACTCCGCAGCCAGCAGCACCACCGGCCAGGTGGGGTCCCGCCCCATCGGCGTCTTTGATTCCGGTGTCGGCGGACTGACTGTGGCGCGGTCCATCATCGACCAGCTCCCCAACGAGTCCATCCTCTATGTGGGGGATACCGCCAACGGGCCCTATGGGCCGTTGCCCATTGCCGAAGTCCGCGCCAACGCTCTCGGCGTGATGGACGAACTGGTGGACTCCGGCGTCAAGCTTCTGACCATTGCCTGCAACTCGGCGTCGGCCGCTGTCCTGAGGGACGCCCGCGAGCGGTACACGGCGAAATACGGTATTCCGGTCATCGAGGTGATCCAGCCGGCCGTCCGGCGGGCTGTCGCTGCCACCAGGAGCGGGCGTATCGGCGTCATCGGTACCTCTGCCACCGTTGGTTCGCGGGCTTACGAAGACACGTTTGCCGCCGCGCCGGACCTGGCGATCACGTCCGTGGCCTGCCCGGAGTTCGTGAGCTACGTGGAGTCCGGGATCACCACCGGACCCGCACTGCTGGCCATTGCCGAAGAATACCTGGCGCCGCTGAAGTCAGCCGGTGTGGACACCGTGGTGCTGGGCTGCACGCACTATCCCCTGCTGACCGGCGTCATTTCCTTCGTGATGGGGGAGGACGTGACGCTGGTGTCCAGCGCCGAGGAAACGGCGAAGGACGTTTACCGTGCTCTCGTCACCCACGATCTTCAGCGCACCGCCGCAACACCGCCGGAACACCACTTCATCGCCACCGGTGACGCCGGCCAGTTCGAAACGCTGGCCCGCCGTTTCCTGGGCCCGGAGGTCCTGTCTGTCCGGCACGTGGACCACGTGGCGGCCCAGTACCCCACCGGCAGCCTGGCGCGGATCACCCCCGAGATGATCGCCGCCGCGCAGGCCGCCAGCGCCCGGCAGTCGTCGTCGGGACCCAGGACTTCGAACTTTGTGGGCGCCCGCCGGGCCGGAGGTCCTGCCCTGTGAAGCTCACCATCGTCGGCTGCACCGGCTCCTTCCCCGGCCCAGGCTCCCCGGCGTCCTGCTACCTCCTGACCGCCAACGACGGCGAGCGGACGTGGAAGATCGTGATGGACCTTGGCAGCGGAGCCTTGGGCGCCATCCAGCGCTACACGGACCTTGAGGACATCGACGCGATCTTCCTGACCCACCTGCACCCGGACCACTGCATGGACCTGTGCGGCCTGCACGTGGCGGTCCGCTGGAAGCCCGGCGGATGGGGACGCGGCAGGATTCCGGTGTGGGGCCCCGCAGCGACGGCGGACCGGATGGCCACCGCCTACGGCCTGGAGCTGGATCCGGGGATGCACGAGGAATTCGACTTCACCAACTGGACCGAACGGGAATCCGTCACGGTGGGGCCGTTCACGGTGACGCCGTTCGCGGTGAACCACCCGGTGGAGGAGGCCTACGCCCTGCGGGTGGAAGTGACTGAACCCGACAAGCAGGGCAACCCGGTCAGCCGGGTCCTGACGTATTCCGGGGACACCGATTCCTGCGCAGGACTGGAGGAAGCGGCGAAGGAGGCTGACCTGTTCCTTTGTGAGGCCGCGTTTGAGGAAGGCCGCGACGACGACATCAAGGATGTCCACCTGACCGGAAAGCGCGCCGGCGAGGCGGCAGAGAGCGCGGGCGCGCGCCGGTTGCTGCTCACGCACATCCCCGTCTGGACATCGCCCACCACCGTTATGGCCGAAGCGCGCCCCGTGTTCGGCGGCGACGTGGCCGTTGCCGTGGCCGGTGTGCACTACACCGTCTAGAGCCGTTTCCCGCCGGCTCCTGGCCGGCCAGGTCAACCATTCTCCACTGGCCAGATGGCTGCGTATGGGATACCTTATCGATATTCGTTAATAACGATCATCGATAATACCTTGGGGGAGACATTGGAGCAGACAGAGAACCGCAGGCAGTCCGGACAAAGGAAAGTGGTGTCCCGCACCGATGCAGTAGCGATCATGGCCGTCGCGGCCATAGTGGCCGCAGCAACGACTTTCCTGACGGTATGGAGCATCATCGCAACGTTCGTGGGACCTGTGACATTGGCGCTTCCTCTACACTCGTCCCCGCAAGACCCTGCCGGGCTTGAACTGGACGCCACAGCACGGTTCACCGCCATGGAAGCAACCATTCCTGCCCTTCCTTTGGGCGAAGCCGCGCTCCTGGCTTGGGCCAGCGTCCTGTTCCAGGTCAGCGTCCTGGCGGTGGCTGCACTGCTGTTCCTGCTCGCCCTTCGGCTCCGCGGGGAGAACCTGTTCACGCCGGCTTCGGCATGGATTGTGGGAAGCTGCGGCGTGGTACTGGCCCTCGCCGCAAGCGCCGGACAGGTTCTCGACGCGATCGCCCGCGCCGGGGTTGCCCGCCTGATCGCCGCCAACGGGCAAACCGACGGCGTTATCCTCGCGGCCGACTTCAATTTCGCGCCATTGCTGGCGGGCATCGTCCTGGTACTCATCGCCGGGGTCTTCCAGTTTGGCCGCCGGTTACAGAAGGACACGGAGGGACTCGTCTAATGCCGGCCGAGGATTATTCCGCTATCCACTGCCGGCTGGACGAATTACTTGCTGCACGCGGCATGAGTCTGACGGAACTGAGCCGGCGCGTGGGCGTGAGCCTGGTGAACCTGTCTGTACTGAAAAACGACCGGGCGAAAGCGATCAGGTTCTCCACGCTGACCGCATTGTGCCAGGTCCTTGAGTGCAGCGTCGGAGAGCTGCTATCGCATGAGCCTGCAACGCACTAGTACCAAGCGTTGTTGGCAGGACGCCCCACGGCGAGTCGATAAGCTAAAGGCATGACTTCTGAAGCAACCGCAGTGCCCGTAGTTCGCGCCGATGGCCGCGCCCCCGACCAGCTCCGCCCCATCAGCATCACCCGCGGATGGTCCAAGCAGGCCGAGGGCTCGGCCCTCATCGAGTTCGGCAACACCAGGGTCCTGTGCACGGCGTCCCTGACGGCAGGGGTGCCGCGCTGGCTCAAGGGCGAAGGCCGCGGCTGGGTCACGGCGGAATACGCCATGCTTCCCCGGGCCACCAACACCCGCTCCGACCGCGAGTCGGTCAAGGGGAAAATCGGCGGGCGGACCCACGAGATCTCCCGGCTGATCGGCCGGTCGCTGCGTTCCATCATTGACACCAAGGCCCTGGGCGAAAACACGATAGTCCTGGACTGCGACGTCCTCCAGGCCGACGGCGGAACCCGCACCGCGGCCATCACCGGAGCCTACGTGGCGTTGGCGGACGCCATCCGTTTTGCCCGCGACAACAAGCTGATCGCCAAAAACGCCCAGCCCCTGATCGACACAATCGCAGCCGTATCGGTGGGCATCATCGACGGCGTGCCCATGCTGGACCTGCCCTACGTTGAAGACGTCCGCGCCGAAACCGACATGAACGTGGTGGTCACCGGCTCCGGGAAGTTCGTGGAAGTCCAGGGCACCGCAGAGGGCGCACCCTTCGACCGTGACGAACTCAATCAGCTGCTGGACCTGGCCCTCCTGGGCACCACCGCTCTGGCGGCGATCCAGCGCGAAACCCTCGCAGACGCACTGTGAACCTGAACGCCGTGAACACCAGCGCCGTGAACCCGAACGCCGTCAACGCTGAACCTGGCGGCGCGCCCGTACCGCGCCTCGTCCTGGCCACGCACAACAAGGGCAAGCTCAAGGAGCTCCGCGAGCTGCTGCGCGGACAGGTCCCCGGGCTCGACGTCGACACGCAGGTGGTGGACGCCGCGGCGGCAGGTGCGCCCGACGTCGTCGAAACCGGTGTGACGTTCGCCGAAAACGCGCTGTTGAAGGCGCGGGCTGTTGCCGAGGCCACCGGCCTGGTGGCGATCGCCGACGATTCGGGGCTGGCCGTGGACGTGCTGGGAGGGGCGCCGGGAATCTTTTCCGCGCGCTGGTCTGGCCGGCACGGTGACGACGCTGCCAACCTGAGGCTTTTGCTGGACCAGCTCGCGGATGTCCCGGACGGGCACCGGGGGGCCGCATTTGTCTGCGCTGCGGCCCTGGCGGTCCCGGGACCAGGTGCCGGGAGTCGCGAAGTGGTGGAGTACGGACAGCTTGAGGGGACCCTCCTGCGCGAACCCCGCGGTGACGGTGGCTTCGGCTACGACCCCGTGCTGCAGCCGGCCGGCGAGGACCGCAGCTGCGCTGAATTGTCAGCGGCGGAAAAGAACGCCATCAGCCACCGTGGGCAGGCCTTCCGGGCCCTCGTGCCGGCCATCGTCGACGCACTGGCGCGGCAGTAGGGCCCCACACCCGAGACGCCTATGAACAGCTAAGGGAGCCCCACTCTGGTGGGACTCCCTTAGCTTTGTCTTTGGATCCAGCGCCGGCCAGCGGCACTTCAAGGAACTAGTCCGGGTTGGTCTTGCGCTCTTCGCGGGGAGCGTGTTCCTCAATGAATTCGTCGACGGCGTCGGTGCCTAACGTGGCGGCCTGGCGCTTGGCCGAGAGGCCGCGGAGTACTTCGATGCCGATCGGAATCACGGAGATCAGCACGATGACGATGAAGATGATGTCCAGGTTCTCCCGGACCCAGGGGACCCTGTCGCCCAGCAGGTAGCCCAACAGTGTGACGCCACCGCCCCACAGGACCGCGCCGATCACGTTGAACAGGAAGAACTTCTTTTTGTCCATCTGGGCCACGCCAACGATCACGGGCACGAAGGTCCGGATGATCGGCACGAAGCGGGCGAGGATCAGTGCCTTGCCGCCGTGCTTTTCGAAGAAGGCGTGGGCGTTCTCAACGTTTTCGCGCTTGAAGAGGCGGGAGTTTGGCTTGTTGAAGATGGCGGGGCCGGCCTTGGAGCCGATCAGGTAGCCGGTCTGGTTGCCGATGATGGCGGAAATAGTGATCAGGAGCGCCAGGAGCCAGACATTGAACTGGATGGTGTCCGTTGCTACCAGCAACCCGGCCGTGAACAGCATCGAATCGCCGGGAAGGAAGAATCCCACCAGCAGTCCCGTCTCGGCGAAGACAATTCCGCAGACCAGCAGCACTACCCAGGGAGCGAGTGCGGGATCGGCCAGGAAAATCTGGGGGTTCAGCCAGTCGGGCAGGAAGGAGGCCAGCTGCGGCTGGACCGGTCCTGCACCACCCAGCATGGGCACGGCAAGGTCGCTGATCGCAAGATAGTTCACCTCCTCAGGGTACTTTACGCACCAGGGCGTCCTGGTTGTCTGGTTAGTTACATCAGTAACTAACCAGTGAGGCTGTCCAGCCTCCTGGCTGAGGATCAAGGCGGCGCCAGTGATTAACGACAGCAGGCCGATCTTCCTGCAGATTGCCGCACTGATAGAAAACGACATCGTTGACGGCAATCTCCCGGAGGAAGCCCAGGTCCCGTCCACCAACGAGTTCGCGGCGTTCCATCGGATCAACCCCGCCATGGCAGCAAAGGGCGTGAACCTGCTGGTGGAAGAGGGATTCCTCTATAAAAGGCGGGGGACCGGAATGTTTGTCTGCACAGGTGCCCGGGCAGCTTTGGTGGCGCTCCCGGGATGTCCTGGCACTCGACAGCGTGAGCATCAGCCTTTCTGCAGGGCGGATCTATGGCCTGCTGGGCCGCAACGGGGCCGGCTAGACCACGCTGTCCTACCTGAGGCTGCGGCGAGCGATTCCTTAACCCCGCCATCCGGCGTCGGACGCGTGATTTGCGCGACAGGGCCGCCCCGGTGACACGGGAACGGCCCTGTCCGGCGGTAAAGTATGGGCCGTGGGTTTGGACTTTACGGCGATCGACTTCGAGACGGCCAATGGCTTCCGGGGTTCACCGTGCGCTGTTGGCCTGACGAAAGTCCGGGGCGGGCGTGTGGTGGACGAGGCGTCGTGGCTGATGCGGCCGCCGGTCAACCACGACCACTTCGAATACCACAACGTCAGGGTCCACGGCATTAAGGCCACGGATGTGGCCGGCCGTCCCCGCTTCGGTGAGCTGTTCCCGGAGATTGGTGCTTTTATCGGGGGCGACATCCTGGCGGCGCATAACGCGGCCTTTGACCTGGGTGTGATCCGGTCAGGGCTTGAGGTGTCCGGCCTGCCCGGCCCAGCCTATGACTACGTCTGCACGGTGATGCTGTCCCGGCGCTGCTACTCCCTGGTCTCCAATTCCTTGCCGTTCGCCGCGGAGGAAGCCGGCGTGCCGCTGGTCAACCATCACGATGCCGCAGAAGACGCCCGTGCCTGCGCCGGCATCCTGATCGACATCGCTGGGCGGAACAACGCCAACAGCATTGCCGAGCTTTACCTGTCGCTGGGACTGGTCCTGCCGCATCAGGACGCGTTTGACCCGGCGCACGATGTCCTGTCCAAAGCAAGCCTTACCGCACTTGCCGGCGCCGCTGCCGGAGGAAACAGCGCCGCGCTGGTCCGCCCGTTCCTGTCCGGGTGGCCGGAGGAGGGCGCCAACCCCGTCCCTAATGCCGACGCCGAACCCTCCCACCCGCTGTACGGCCAGACCGTTGTCTTCACCGGCGAGCTCGCCATGGCCCGGCCGGAAGCGAAGGTGCGTTCGGCCGAGCTGGGTGCCCGGCCGGAAAGCCGGGTGACGGCCCGCACCACGGTGCTGGTGGTGGGTGACGGCTTTGTGGCATCTGACCTGCGGTCCGGCAGGCTGACCGGCAAGGCCCGGCGCGTCCTGGAGCTCCACGACCGCGGCCAGCCCATCGAAGTACTCTCCGAAGGCGAGTTCCTGCAGATGGTGGGCGGTTGAGCCGCACTGTTTGTCCGGCTGCGCTGACCTGGTACAGCGTTCATCCGGCGCAACAAATCTTCCTTGCGGCAGGCCCGGCTCCTAGCCTTGCAGGATGAGCAAACTAACGGACGGCCAAACAACCGGAATCAACTGGTCCGCCGTGTTCGCCTTTCCCAACCCCGTCAATGAGTACGCGGCCCGGATCACCGCCGGCCTGGTAGTGCTGCTGGCGGGCGCCACACTGCTGAGCGGGTCCGTCTGGGGACTGGTGCTGATCGCCGCGGGCTTCTGGCTGCGGGTGCTCTTCGGGCCACGGATTTCGCCCCTGGCATTGCTCTCCGTCAAGGTCCTGGCGCCCCGCCTGGGCCGCGTTCGCCTGGTTCCCGGACCGCCCAAGCGTTTTGCCCAGGGCATGGGAACGGGGGTGTCCACTACGGCGCTGATCCTGTTCCTTGCCGGTGCTGCCCCCGCAGCCTGGATTGCGGTCGCGGTACTCATTGCGGCTGCCTCGCTGGAGGCTTTCGCCGGATTCTGCCTGGGCTGCGTCATCTTCGGAGTGCTGCAGCGCCGGGGCCTGATCCCGGAGGACATCTGCGAGGCCTGCAACAATGTCGCGCTCAGGCGGTCGTAACGCCCACCAGGAGATCTGCCACGCCGCGGATGACGTCCGGCCCTTCGAGGGCGTCGAGCCATTCCGGGGGCAGGCACTCTTCGCCGTAGAAGGCGCCCAGGATGTTTCCCGCGATCGATCCCGTGGAATCACTGCCGCCGCTGTGGTTGACGGCCAGCGCAATGGCCGCCCGGAAATGGTCCTCCGGCGACAGGGTGGAGTCCGCGTCCGGCGCTGTGGCCAGGACAGCGTAGAGCCCGACGGCGAACGCCTCCTCCGCGACCCAGCCCTCGCCGAGCTGCCGAACCAGTTCCTCGGGAGACAGGACGCCTGTTCCCGCGCAGCGGATGGCCGCTTCAAGCCGCTCGGGAAGTTCCGCGGCCACATCCTTCAGGCCACGGACCTCGGCCAGGACTGCCGCCGCCGCCTCCGCCAGGGTGTCACCGGCCACCAGGCGGTGGATCAGCAGGCTGAAGCTGCCGGCACTCTGCCGTGCGGACGGATGGCCGTGCGTCAGGGCGGCGGCGTCGGCACTCAACTTATAGACGGCGTCGGGCGCTATGTAGGGAATCAGGCCGAACGGTGCCGACCGCTTCACCGTTCCGCGGCCCTTCGAGTCCGGGTTCACCGGCCGGTAAACCGTTCCCATTTCGCCGGTGGCCAGCCCGCTGATGCAGGCGTTACCCGGGGCGCGGCGGTGCCTCAGCACCTCGTTGCCGTCGATCCACCGCGGCGGCTGTGACGGGGCCTGCGGCGGTACGGACTCGCCCTGGGTGTCCAGCCAGCGCAAATACGCCAGCCACAGGCAGGCGTTCGCATCGGCACCCACGCCGTCATTGGCCCATTCGAGCACCTCCACCAGCCCGTCCACGGTGTACAGCGTCAGCTGCGTGTCGTCTGAAAAGTGACTGCCGCCGTCGAGCGCTGCCAGGTCCGTCAGGCCCTCGGGGCCGAAGCGCCGGCGGATGGCCTCGATCGAGTCGAACTCCACCGCGTAGCCCAGCGAGTCGCCCAATGCCCCGCCCAGGAGGCAGCCGTGGATGCGGGACTTCAGCGGGGGCGCGGAAACGGCGTCCGGTTCAATGCTCATGACAGTAAATTTACCGCGGGACGGCGGTGGAACGCGCAGGGGCGCCACGCCGTCCGTCCACTAAGCTCGGACTCAGCCAACGCCCAGAATCCCTTGGCAGAATGCAAAGGCACCACACCCCAACGATAAGGATTGCCCCACCATGACCACGCCTGTGCCCGTCCACCGTGATCCCGCCTCCGGGCTGACTGCCGGCAGCGGTGCCGAAATCCGGCACGGGCTGGTGTCCAGGCTGTCTGCGGAAGCCTTTGGCAGCCTTTTTATCGTGGTGGCAGGCCTGGGCGTGCCGCTGTTCTCCATTCCGCAGTCCAGCCCGCTGCCCGCCGCGCTCGCAGCAGGCCTGGCAGTGACCGCGGCGATGCTGGCCTTCGGCTACGTTTCCGGCGGACACTTCAACCCGGCGGTGACCGTTGGCCACGCCGTCGCCGGCCGGATCCGGCTCAGCGACGCCGCCGCGTACATCGGCGCGCAGCTGGTGGGCGGGCTTCTGGGCGCCCTCGCACTCTTCGGCATCCTGCGGACCCTGCCTGGCATTCAGGACAGCCGCACGGCGTTCGACACCGTGACCGCCGGATTCGGCGAACATTCCATTATCCAGGCGCCCCTCGCCGGTGTGCTCCTGCTGGAAGTACTCGGGGCCGCCATCCTGGTCGCAGTCTTCCTGGGCACCACGGCACGCAACAACATCAACAAGACGGCAGCCGCCGTAGCCGTGGGCCTCGCCTTCGCCGTTCTGCTGCAGCTAGGCCTGTCCGTGGGCAACGCGCCGTTCAACCCCGCCCGCGCCACTGCCTCGGCCCTCTTCAGCTCCAGCTGGTCCCTTGAGCAGCTGTGGCTTTTCTGGGTTGCTCCTTTGGCAGGCGCGGCCATAGCCGGGCTGGTCTTCCGTGGGTTCGCCGAGCCGGTTGCTGCCGCTGGATCAGCCGCTGACGGATCAGTGATTGACGACAGTGCCGCCGACGACGTTGAGGATTTCGACGACGACGAGGATGCCGACGCCGCCGACGAGGCCGCTGCGGTGCCTGCCAAGGCAGCTGCCCCGGCCAAGCCCGCCCCGGCTCATGCCGCCGATGACGAGCCGGACAGCCGCGACGACGCACAGGAATTCTTCGACGGAAAGCGCGGCTAGCTGGCCTGACTGGGCAACGGCCTGTTGCGGCGGTTTCCTAAACTGTCGGTGGCAGCCGCTAGCGTAAGAATATGCGGTTATTGCACACATCGGACTGGCACTTGGGCAGGTCCTTCCACGGCGTCGGGATGCTGGACGCCCAGCGGTCATTTGTTGATCAGCTAGTCAGCGCCGTCACCGGAAACGCCGTCGACGTTGTCCTGATCGCCGGCGATGTCTACGACCGCGCCCTGCCCGGCGTCGACGTTGTGGGGCTGTTGGACGATGCCCTGGTGCGGCTCACGGCGGCCGGCGCCACGGTGGTGCTGACATCCGGCAACCACGACTCCGCCATCCGGCTGGGATTCGCCTCGCGGCTGCTGGAACGTGGCGGCGTCCACTTGCGGACCAGGCTGGCGGACCTGGACCAGCCAGTCGTCCTGCCGCTGGGCACAGGTGACGGGGAGTCGCCCGGCGCCGTCCTGGCCATCTATGGAATCCCCTGGCTGGAACCGCGCCTCGTCGCCGAACAACTTGGTGCAGAAACCGCCAGCCACTTCGAAGTCACCCGCGCCGCCACTGACCGCATCCGGGCGGACCTCGCGCAGCGCAGTGCAGCGGGAACCGTCCATTCGGTGGTCCTCGCCCACACGTTCGCCAGCGGCGGGATCAGCTCCGACAGTGAGCGGGACCTCAGCATCGGCGGGGTCGGAGCCGTGCCCCTGGACCTGTTCGACGGATTCAGCTACACCGCGCTGGGGCACCTGCACGGCCGGCAGACCCTGTCGCCGCAGGTCAGGTACTCGGGATCGCCCCTGGCCTACTCGTTCTCCGAAGCCAAGCACACCAAGGGAAGCTGGCTGATCGACGTCGGCCCGGAAGGCGTGACCGGCGTATCGGAACTGTCGTGGGAAGCCCCGCGGAAGCTGGCCGTGCTCCGGGGAGAAATCTCAGAGCTCCTGGAGTCCGCGGAGCATTCCTGGGCCGAAGGAGCGTACTGCCAGATCACCCTCACGGATGAGCAGAGGCCCGCGCAGGCAATGGAGCGACTGCGGGCCCGTTTTTCGGACACGCTGGTCCTCGGGTTTGATCCGCAGGGCGGCGCCGTCAAGGCGCCCAAAAGCTACAGCAGCCGGCTCGCCGAAGCCCAGGATGATCTCTCGCTCTGCTGCGGATTCCTCGATCATGTGCGGGGGCGGGACGCGGACGACGCCGAGCGGTCGGCCATCGCCGCGGCGCTGGATAACGTACGCCTCAGGGAGGCATCGCTATGAGGATCCATCGCCTTGTCATCTCCGCCTTCGGGCCCTTTGCGGGTACCGAGGAAATCGACTTCGACAGGTTGAGCGCCCACGGACTCTTCCTCCTCAACGGCCCCACCGGAGCAGGGAAGACCAGCGTGCTGGACGCCGTCTGCTTTGCGCTGTACGGATCCGTGCCTGGGGCGCGCCAGGAGGGTAAGCGCCTGCGCAGCGATCATGCCGAGCCGTCGCTCGAACCGGCGGTCACCTGCGAGTTTTCCGCCCAGGGCCGCCACTTCGAAGTAACCAGGTCGCCGGCCTGGGATAAACCCAGCGCCCGGGGGAAGAACGGCTTCACCACACAGCAGGCCAAAACGCTCCTCAGGGAGCGCATCAGCGGGACCTGGACAGACAGATCCGGACGCAACGATGAAGCTGGCGCTGAAATCACCGCCCTGCTGGGAATGGACCGGGAACAGTTCACACGCGTGGTCATGCTGCCGCAGGGCGATTTTGCCGCCTTCCTTCGGTCCAAGGCAGCCGATCGCCTGGAACTGTTGCAAAAGCTCTTCGGCACCCAGCGGTTCGAGGCACTGGAACAGGAACTGTCGGCGCAGGCCCAGGCCGCGCGGAGCGATGTTGCCCGGCTGAACGGGGAGCTTGAGCTGCTGGCGGGTCGCGCCGAAGCCGAGGCCGCCGCGCTGGCCATTGATGATTCTGCAGCCCCTGCCCAGGAGGAATCCGCTGCCCGGATCGAATGGCTGCAGGAAACAGTGGCCCACCGCGCAGGGGAACTGGCTGCCGCGGCTGAGGCCGCGGCGGCCGTCAGCAGGCACACGTCAGGCCGGCTGGAGAGCGAGTCCGCGCGGCGGGAACGGCACCGCAGGTTGGCAGCCGCCGGGGCCCGGAAGGCAGCGGCTGAGGCAGCCCTGCCATCCCTGGAGCTGCATGCCGCCCGGCTCGAACAACACCGCCGCGCCGAGGTGCTCACAGGTCAGCTGCAGGCTGCCCAGTCCAGCCAGACCCAGGTCCGGCACGCGGCGGGAGCCATGGAGTCCGCCATCACACTGCTGCGGATGGCGGCGGACGAAGACCCCGAACTGGACCAGCTGGACCTTGGGGCCTTGGATGCGGACCACGCCGATGCCGGGCTCTCCGCCGCAGGGGCTCTTGACATCGCTGGTGAGCTCGGCCGCCTCCGGTCCCTGTTGGCCGTTGTGGAAGCCAGATTGCCGGACGAGGAACGCCTCCATTCGCTTATTGCCAGACGCGCCGCGCTCACTACGAAGCGGCAGGAACTCACACAAAAGGACATTGACCTGGGCGTTTCGCTGCAGGCCCTCCGCGTGGAGCAGGAAACCCTGACCGCAGGCCTCGAGCCCATGGCGGAACTGGCCTCAGCCGCCGTCCTCCATGCCAAGGAAGCGGCTGCGGCTGAAGAACTTCTTGACGTCGTCCGGCGCTATGCGGCTGCACGTGCGGCGCAGGGACTGGCCACGGAGCGTCACTCGGCGTCCCGGGAGATCCAGCTCGAGAAGAAACACCGCTGGCTGGACCTGCGCGAGGAAAGACTCGCCAACGCCGCCGCCGAGCTCGCCGCCCAGCTGGCCGAGGGGGAGGCCTGCCCCGTTTGTGGCAGTGCGGACCACCCGGCTCCCGCGGAGGCTGTGGCGTCAGCGCTGGGCCTCAGCCAGGCCGAGGAAGCCGCCCAGCAGGACCATG
The DNA here is from genome assembly GCF_050156205.1 of Pseudarthrobacter sp. Y6. Classification (NCBI taxonomy): domain Bacteria; kingdom Bacillati; phylum Actinomycetota; class Actinomycetes; order Micrococcales; family Micrococcaceae; genus Pseudarthrobacter; species Pseudarthrobacter sp. Y6. The sequence goes on from NZ_CP189574.1 coordinate 1,792,429, forward strand.
AGGCCGCGGAGACAAAGCTGGCAGCGCGGGCCCGTGAGTTGGGTGACGCAAACCAGTTGGTGGCTGTCCTTGAAGGCCAGGGCGGGGACATGCCCGAAGAGGATGCGGTTGCGGCCTTCGAGTCGGCCCGCACCGCCGCCGGAGAGTCGCAGCTGGCGGTGAAAAACCTCGCAGACCTCCGGCAACAGCTTGAAGCCGCGGAAGCCAGAAATACCGCAGCGGATTCCGCCAGGCACAGCGCAGCATCCGAACTCGCGCACGTCAGCGCTGAATTCTCGGGACTGGTGGACCAGCTGGCGTCCCTTGACAGCGCCCTGTCCGCGCTGCGTGGCGGTCACCGCAGCCTCACGCACCGGCTGCGGTCGCTGCAGGGCGCCGCCGCCACACTGGAAAAGGCCGTGGAGGCCCAGGTCTTGCTCAGCAGAGCCAAGGCCAGGGCCGCGGAAGCACGAATCCAGCTTGAACTGGCATTGCCGGAGGCTGGCTTCAGCTCGGACGTGGAAGCCCGGGCGCAGCTGCTGTCGGCCAACGATGCCGATGCCCTGCTGGCTGAGGTCCGGGCCGGCCAGGACGAACAAGCGCGGATTGCGGAGCTGTTCGCATCCGAGGATCTGTTGCTGGCACTGACGGAAGAATCAGCCCATCCCCTGGTGGACGAAGCCCTCCTCGCCGAGCTGCAAGCCGCCGCGGAGCAGGCCGGGCAGGAGGCACGCGGCGCCGATCTCGCCGCCGGTATGGCCTTGCGCTGTGTGGAATCGCTGGCCGCTGTCCGCACTGACTACGAACAGCTGGCCGGTTCCGGGCGGGTTCCCAGGGAACGCGCCCAGCTGCTGACCGCCCTGGCTGATACCGCCGCAGGCCGTGGGGACAACACGTACCGCATGAGCCTGAACAGCTACGTCCTCGCGGCACGGCTTGAACAGGTGGCATTGGCTGCTTCCGAACGCCTGGTCGCCATGAGCGATGGCCGCTACCTTCTCCAGCACTCAGACGCCAAGGCCGCGCGCGGCGCGAAATCCGGGTTGGGCCTGGAAGTGGTGGACCAGTGGACCGGACACCGCCGGGATACCTCCACACTTTCCGGCGGCGAATCCTTTATGGCGTCCCTGTCCCTCGCCCTGGGGCTGGCAGACGTTGTGCAGCAGGAATCCGGCGGCATCCAGATCGAGACGCTCTTTGTAGACGAGGGTTTCGGCAGCCTGGACGAACAATCCCTGGAACAGGTCATGGATGCCCTCGAAGGCCTTCGCGACGGCGGGCGCGTGGTGGGTCTCGTCAGCCATGTGGGGGAGATGAAACAGCGCATCGGAACCCAGCTCCAGGTCCTCAAGGGCCGGAACGGTTCCACCCTCCGCATTTCCGACGCCGCCGGGGCGCTGGTGTGACGGCGGCCATGGCGGGCCGGACTGGCCCAACCGGCCTATATAATTGAACAGTTACCGGGTCGCGCGCATCGGGAGGAGGGACGATGCGCATTACCGAACGAGCCCGGAACCTTGAACTCTTCAACGATGTCCTCCCTACCTTCTTCCCTGGAAGCGCCTCTCCCTCCTGACACTGCGCCGGCCTCCGCTGCGGCGATTCCCGCCAGCGCCGGTGCCACTGCCGTCCCAACATCGGGCCAAGTCCCTGAATCGGGCCAAGTCCCGCCGTCGCCCCAGGTCCTGAACTCTCCGCCGACGGGGCGGTTCGCCAGGCTCCCGCACCTCGCCGGCCGCAGCTTTATCCCCTTGGGCCTGTTCGCCCGGCTGCCCTTGGCCATGCTTACCGTCGGCGCCCTGACTCTCGTCACGTCCGTGACCGGCTCCTACGCGCTGGGTGGCACTGCCGCCGGTGCCGTGGGGATCGGCTCGGCCCTCGGCGCCCCGGTCTTTGGTGCCCTCGCAGACCGCAGGGGGCAGCGTCCCGTCCTCCTGGTTGCGGCGGTGCTCAACACCTTGGCGGTCCTGGCGCTGATCGGCACGGCCTGGGCTGCGCCCGAAGCCGGATCCTTTCCCGTGGCCGTGATCGCCGCCGCGTTCCTTGCTGGTGCCAGCTGCCCGCAGGTAGGGCCGCTGGCCAGGGTGCGCTGGATGGCACTCACCTCGCGGGGCAAGGGAGGGAAGGCCGGCAGGGATCTGGACACGGCCCTGTCCTACGAGGGCACGGCCGATGAGCTGACGTTCGTCCTGGGGCCGGCTCTTGTGGGAATCCTGGCCAGCCTGGTGGCCCCTTGGCTCCCGTTGGCCCTGGCTGCAGCCATGACCATCACGCTGGTGCCGGCCTTTGCCGTGCACTCCACCCACAAGGCGGTTCCCCTGAACCGGGGCTCCGCAGCCTCGCGTAAGGCAGCCAGGATTCCCGCCGTTGTCGCACTGCCCGTCCTGGCGATGGTGGCCATGGGCACCTTCTTCGGGTCCGCCCAGACGGCTTTGAGCTCCTTCTCCGCTAGTTTCGCCACCTCCGAAATCGCCGGACTGCTGTATGCGGTCATGGGATTGAGTTCGGCCGCCGCAGCCCTGTCCGTGGCGTACTGGCCCCAGCGCTTCACCCCGGCCGCCCGGTGGCTGGTCAGCGCGGCTCTGATGAATGTGCTCGCGTTGCTGCTTCTGGTCCCGGGATCGTTGGGCGGCATGGTCGCGGTGCTTCTGGTCCTGGGAATGCCGGTGGGTCCCGTGATGGTCACGGTCTTCGCAATCGGAGGCCTGGTGGCGCCGGTAGAACGGCTGGGGACCGTGATGACGGCTCTGGCCAGCGGGATCGTGGCGGGAACCGCGTTGGGGGCCGCTGTTGGTGGCCAGCTCGCGCAGGCCCACGGCTACCACGCCGCATTCGTTGTGCCTGTTGTAGCCGCAGGCGGCTTGCTGGTGCTTGGTGCCGCGGCCGCGGCCATTCTCCGCAAACGCCACTAACCGACGCCGGGCCACCGCCGCGTGTGCAGTGGTCAGCCCAGCTGGGCCTCAATGCGCCCGGCGCCCGCCATCAGCGCCGCGGCGATTTCGTACGGATTCTGGGCTGCCCGGATGTAGACGACGGCCAGCGCGGCCGGCCGGCCGCCAGGGACCCTGACCGGAACTGCCATCGAGGAGACGCCGGCGATGACTTCATCATGGCTGGCGGCATAGCCCCGGTGCCGTGCGGTTCCGGCCTCGGGCCGGTAGGGGATTCCCGGGGCAGCCGCATGCCAATCTGCTTCCGAGTAGGCTGACTGGATCGCAATTCCGGGGGCACCGGCGCTGATGGGATGCCGGGAGCCGGGATGCTGGACAATGGCGGCGCCGGTATGCCGCGGGTCCACGGTGACCAGGGTGACACAGTCATCGCGGTCCCAGACGGCCACAAAGGCACTCATGTTCAGCGCATTGGCGAGTTGTGTCAGCTCCGGCAGGGCCGCCGTCTGCAGGTTGCGGGCAACGCCCCTCGCCAGGACAGCGAGACCGGGCCCTGGCTGGACTTTTCCCGCGTCATCGCGCACCAGTAAGGAGTGGTCTTCCAGGGTCCTCAGGATCCGGTAGGCCACAGAACGGTGAACCCCCATGGCGTCTGCAAGTTCCGCAATGGTCAATGGCGCCTGCGCCGCGGCCAGGATTTCCAGTGCCCGTATTCCGCGCGAAAGGGTCTGGGACGGCGAAGCCTGAGCTGCTCCGGCGGGGACTGCGGTGGGGGTCATGGATTCCATCCTAGGCGGCTGCACGGGCGCTGCCCGTGTGCCGTGATGGTGCTTCCCGCACGCTGGCTGTGCGCTGATTTCGTAATACTTCGTGCTGATTTTCGAAAAGGCAGTTCAACTATGGAACTGATCCGCGCGAAGAATCAAGAAAAGTAGTGCGTTTCGTCACATCTTCGCGTAACGTCATACTTACTGACCGTTCGATCGGTAATTCGGACGGTCTGAATCCACCGTCGGCAGCCGTAATCCCCAACCCGGCTGCCCCAAGCCACGGAGTTCCAATGACCGAAACTTCACGCGTCGATTCCGAGGCGGGCCCGAGCAGCAAGCACGAGGAACGCAAGGTCCTCGCAGCAACGCTGGTCGGCACCACCATCGAGTGGTACGACTTCTTCATCTTCGCGCAGCTGACGGGCACGCTGCTGTCCCCGCTGTTCCTGGCTCCGCTGAACGAATCCAACCCGGGCCTGGCCCAGATCCTGTCCTTCGCCCTCATCGGCATCAGCTTCCTGTTCCGCCCGCTGGGAGCCGTCGTTGCCGGCCACCTTGGTGACAGGCTCGGACGCAAGGCCATGCTGGTCTTCACCCTCCTGATGATGGGCGCAGCCACTTCACTGATCGGCATGCTGCCGACCTATGCGCAGATCGGCGTCTGGGCCCCCATCCTGCTGATCATCCTCCGCATTGCCCAGGGCTTCTCCGCAGGCGGCGAATGGGGCGGCGCTGCCCTGATGGCAGTGGAACACGCGCCCAAGAGCCGGCGCGGTGTGTTCGGCGCGTACCCGCAGATCGGTGTCCCGGTCGGCATGATCCTGGCCACCGGCCTGCTCTTCATACTCAACTCGAACATGTCCAAGGAAGACTTCGCGTCGTGGGGCTGGCGGGTGCCGTTCCTGCTGTCCATCGTGCTTATTGTGGTGGGATACCTGATCCGGCGGGCTGTGGCCGAGAGCCCAGTCTTCCAGGAGATGGCGGCGCGAAAGACCGAAAGCAGGGCGCCCCTCAGCGAGCTCATTCGTAGCCATAAGAGGCCCGTGCTCTACTCGACCATGATCTTCATCGCCAACAACGCCGCTGGCTACCTGTTGATTGCCTTCTTCATCTCCTACGCCACCAGGACGTTGAAGATGCCGGTCCCGGAAATCCTGCTCGCCACCACCCTTGCCTCCTTCGGCTGGCTGATCTTCACCCTCGCAGGCGGCTGGCTCTCGGACCGGATCGGCCGGGTCAAGACTTTCCTGATCGGTTATGCGATCATCTTCGTTTGGATGATCCCGATGTTTGCCCTGATCGATACCAGGAACATCTGGCTATACGGTGTGGCGCTGTTTGTCCTGACCATCGGCCTTGGTCTTTCCTACGGCCCCATGTCGGCCATGTACGCCGAGATGTTCCCGGCCAATGTCCGCTACTCGGGCATCTCCATCGGGTACGCCTTCGGTGCGATCCTGGGTGGTGCTTTCGCTGCGACCATTGCGGAGACGCTGCTGCTGAGCACTAAATGGACCGGATCCATCGGCATCTACATCATGATCCTGTGCGTGATTTCGGCTGTCGGAGTTTTGCTTGCCAAGGAGACGAAGGGCAACCCGCTCGGCGTCAGCAGCCACCACTAAGGTTGTCCGCATCGCAGAACGGCGGGTTCCGGCCATCTGGCTTGCGCCCGCCGTTTGCCGTGAGGGCCCGGTGTTGCCGTGGGCAGCCTACTGGTTCAGCAGGCTGATGGCGTCCTCATCGGTCAATTGTTCGAAGTGCCGGTAGAAGCTGCCCACGGCGCGGAACTTGCCCGGCAGATGTAGGCACAGCACGGCATCGCACACCCGCGACACGGCCGCGTAGGCTTCCACGGAACCCACCGGTGCTGCGGCAACGACCCGTGCCGCACCACTGGAACGGGCGGCCTCGACGGCGGCGCGCATGGTAGCTCCGGTGGCCAGGCCGTCGTCGAGCAGGAGGACTGTCTTGCCGGTGAGGTGGTTGCTGATCCCCGGGTAGGTCCCGGCCCGGCGGAGCAGCTCGGCCCTCTCGCGTGCCTCCACTTCGTCCAGCCATTCCTGGCGGACGCCGTGGTCCAGGATGCGGGTGATCAGGGGACGGTTGAGCAGGCGCACCATCCGGCCTCCGGACCAGGCCAGCGCGCCGAACGCTGTTTCGTCGTGGCCGGGGATGCCGAGTTTCCGGACAAGAACGGCGCCGAGTGGCAGGTACAGGGCCTTGGCAGCTGCGGCGGCCACGGGGATTCCGCCGCGGGCCAGCCCCAGGACGATGGTGTCGGGGCGTTCCCGGAACTGGGTGAGCACCGCCGCCAGCCGCTCACCGGCATCGGTGCGGTCTTCAAAACGCGTGCTCATTGTTCCCTCTCCGGCTGTCTCCGCCCCGCTTCCAGCCTACCTTCTGCCGCCGCGCCGGGAAGCGGGGATACTGCCGGCCGCGCACTGCTGAGTTACTCGAGGGCGGCGGTAACGGCATTGGTGATGTCCTGGATCACCACCGTCCGTTCAGGGATGTCGCTCAGGTCGGTACCCTTCGCGAAAACCACCAGCACGTAGCTGCGGGAGGACATGGAGACGATGGCGGCGTCGTGGAGTTCGTCATCGAGCAGCCCGTATTTGTGGAAGACGGTGACGCCGTCCGGAACTGCGGCCGGAATGAGGTTTTCGTAGTTGGTGTCCTGCATGTAGGACAGCAGCTGCTCCGTATGCTCCTGGTCCAGGAGCCGGCCCTCGAACAGTTCCGCCAGGACATGGGCCATGTCGGCGGTCGAGAGCGTGTTCACCTCGGGGTCATAGGTGAAGTCGATGGAGGCGGCGTACTCCGAGAGTCCGGAACGGCCCACGGCGTCGATCAGCAGGCTCCACGACGTTATTGCTGTCCTGGACCATCGTCTGGATCTGGAATCCCGAGGTGAAGGCGCCGAGGGGATCGTCGAGGGACGCCGAACGCTGGTGCAGGTCCAGGCCCGCGTCAATCGGGGCGGAGTTTGCAAAGGTGTCGATGCCTGTCGATGTGCGCGATGCCGCTCCCTTCCCGGGCCGGGCAGGCGCCAGCATGTAGACGGCGGCGATCAGGACTACGGCGAGAAACCGGCGGCAGCCACCAGGACGGAACGGTGGTGTAGGGCGGCCGACGTGCGGCGGGCGTGGCTGGGAGGGACCGTGCATCTGACGATCCAAACAGTGGAACCTATGCGGGAGCTATGAAACCCCTGATCAGGGATCAGACGGCCGGGATCAGACACCCAGGAAAGCGATGGCGCCTTGTTTGAAAGCCCGGCTGGTGATGGCGTTGGTGTGGTTCCGCCCGGGTAACGTCAGCTGTTCAGCCATGGAGCCAGCCCGGAATCCGAGTTCCGCAAGCTGCGGCATGGTGGCCGCACGTTCATCCTGGTCGCCGGCCACAAGGAGCATGGGCATGTGGGGAACGGCTTCGGCAGGATCGAAGGGTTCGGCTTTGATGGCATCCACCAGGGACAGCAGCGCGAAGATGTTGTTGCTCGGCAGGAGCATGGCCATCTTGAGCAGGCCGGCCGTGGACTCGTCCGCGATGGGGGTTCCGTCGGCGAGGTAGTTCTGGGCGGCGATGAGGTCAAAAGCTGCCAGCGGATCGGCGATGTTCGGTCCGCCCAGGACGAGGCGGTGGACGATCTCGGGCTGGGTGGCGCCGAATTCCCAGGCCAGCCGGGCGCCCAGCGAATACCCCACAAGGTCCACCCCGCTGGAGGGGTCACCGTTGTGCAATGGCCGCACGCCGGCGTCGAACGCTATCTGCAGCAGGTCCGCGCGGATCCGGCTGGGGGAGTAGGAGTCCATGTCCTCGGGGGCGCCGCTGCGGCCGTGTCCGGGCAGGTCCACGGTGATGACGCGGCGGCCCGCCTCCAGCAGGGCGGCCACCCAGCCGGTGTCATGCCAGTTGAGCTTGCTGGAAGAGGAGAAGCCGTGCAGCAGCAGCACAGGGCGCAGTCCGGCGTCGTGCTGGGGATCGTGCACCTCCACGTACAGCTGGGGGTCGGTGCCCTCAACGGTGTGGGAATGCATCTCGCCGGTGTGCCTGCCGCTCATGGTGTCAGTCCTCATCAAGTACGGCGCTCAGGCGGACCCGGCGCGTCGGTTCCTTATCCTTCGGGACCGTACCCACGATTCCGGCAATGTTGTCCGGCACCTCGAACACGATCAGGGGTTCGCCGACGTTGATCATGTCGCCTGCCCCACCGAAGGTACGCACCACTTTACCTGCCTGCGGACTGGGCAGTTCAACAGCCGATTTGCTGGTTTCCAACTCCACCAGCGGCTGGTTCCGCTCCACCTGATCGCCGGGTGAAACCAGCCACTCAAGCACAGTCGCCTCGATCAGGCCCTCGCCGAGGTCCGGGAGCGGGAATGAAATTTCAGCCACGGCGGTACTCCAATACTCGCTGGATCCCGCTAAGGATCCGGTCAACGTTGGGGATGTATTCGTCCTCCAGGCCACCGGAGGGGTACGGGACATCGAAGCCTGTCACACGTTCCACCGGCGCTTTCAGGGTCCTGAAGCAGCCCTGGGTAATGAGCTGTGCGACTTCCGCACCGAGGCCGGAGGTCAGTGGGGCTTCATGGACGACGACGGCGCGCCGCGTCTTCCCCACGGACGTCACCAGTGCCTGGGCATCGATGGGCTTGAGCCAGCGCAGGTCCAGGACCTCGATGTCCACCCCGTCCTCAGCGGCCAGGTCGGCCACCTGCAGGCAGCGCGCCACCATGGCACCCCAGGCCACGAGCGTGAGGTGACGGCCTTCGCGCATGACCTTGGCGCCGGTGGGGGAGCCGCCGCCGGCATCGGCGTTGGCGACGTCAACCTCACCCTTTTGCCAGTAGCGGGACTTCGGCTCCATAAAGGTCACCGGATCCGGACGTGAGGCTGCGTACTTGAGGAGGTGGTAGGCCTCGTGCGGGTTCGACGGCGACACCACCTTCAGGCCCGGCACGTGGGCGAAGAGCGCCTCGAGTGATTCGCCGTGGTGTTCGGGGGCGCGGATGCCGCCGAAGCTGGGAACGCGCAGGGTGATGGGCATCGGCAAGGCGCCGCGGCTGCGGTAGTTCATCCTGGCGATCTGGCAGACGATTTGGTTGATGGCCGGGTAGGCGAAGCCGTCGAACTGCACCTCGGGGATCGGGTGGAAACCGGCCATGGCCAGGCCCACGGACATGCCCAGGATGCCGGACTCCGCCAGTGGTGTATCGAAGACCCGGGCTTCGCCGTACTTTGCCTGCAGGCCGTCCGTGATCCTGAAGACTCCGCCGAGCCGGCCACAGTCCTCGCCAAAGATGACGGCTTTGGCGTTTTCCGCGAGGACCTCATCGAGGGCCCGGTTCAGGGCCTGCTGCATTGACATCACGGTGGCCTCCGGCGTTTGTGCCTTCCCTTCCGGTGATTGAGCCTGTCGAAATCCAATGACCGAGTTAGACATGCTCGGACTCCTTCCGCCAGTCGGCAGCCTGGGCCTCCAGGGCGGGCGTGGTTTCCTGGAACACCAGGCTGAACATTTCGCTGCCTGGGCGCGGCGCCAGGGCCTGGAGTCCCTCCCGGATTTGTCCCTCTTCCGCCTTGGCCGCGGCGAGGGCGGCGGCAACGAACTCCTCGTCAGCGACGCCGTCGGCGAGCAGGACCTGACGGAATCGTTCCAGCGGATCCTGGCCGGCGTCGTCGTGCTCTTCCTCAAGGGTGCGGTAGCGGCCGGGGTCATCGGAGGTGGAGTGCGGGCCGCGGCGGTAGGTCATGGCCTCGATGAGGACGGGACCGTTTCCGGCCCGGCAGTGTGCCAGCGCCCGCCGGGTGGTCTCCACGACGGCCACCACGTCGTTGCCGTCAACCTGTACGGCGGGGATGCCATAGCCCTCGGCCCGGGCAGCCACTGAGCCGCCCGCCACCTGCGTGAAGTCTTCCGGGAAACGGACCGCCGCCTGATCCGCTGACGGCGAGCCAGACTAACCGCTGAAGACCCGGCGGTTAGTCTGGATTGCCCGGGTCCGGAAGTCCGGGGTGCCGCACACATGAAGGAACATGAAGATCACCCGCTCCGCCGCCACCAAGTCCTTGACCGTCCTGACCGGCCTGCTTCTCGCAGGCTCTCTCGCCGGTTGCAACACCGCAACCCAGGTCGGAAACAAGGTCGCCGACGCGGTCCATAGCGCGGCTGCTGCCGCACCATCGCAGCCCACGGCCGCCGGTACGTCCAACCCGGGCGAAACCGCCACGGCAGTGCAGCAGCTGGCGACCATACCGATCAAGGGCAAAGCCCCGAAGACCGGGTACAGCCGCGAGCAGTTCGGCGCCGCCTGGTCCGACGTCGACCACAACGGCTGCGACACCCGCAACGACATCCTCCGCCGGGACCTCACCGAACTGATGACCAAGCCGGGCACCAAGCAGTGCGTCATTGCCTCCGGGAAACTCGCCGACAAATACACCGGCAAGACCATCAACTTCACCCGCGGCGAGAACTCCGCCGACGTCCAGATCGACCACATTACTCCGCTGTCCCTGGCCTGGCAGACGGGCGCCCAGCAGATCAGCGCCGACGCCCGTCTCCAGCTCGCCAACGACCCTCTGAACTTGATGGCCGCGGACGGCCCCGCCAACATGCAGAAGTCAGACTCCTCGGCCGACGCGTGGCTGCCGTCCAACAAGGCGTTCCGGTGCGAGTACGTGGCCCGGCAGACCGCCGTGAAGGCCGAGTACAAGCTGTGGATGACCCAGCCCGAGCACGACGCAATCGCCGGAATCCTCGCCAACTGCAAGTAGCGAAGGCGTCCGCGCGGCAAAAGAGAAGCACCCCGCACCGGAAGGCGCGGGGTGCTTCTATACTTGGGCGGAGCTTTAGTTCCTGTACTTGAACAGGGCGGCGTGGACTGTCCCGTCAGTGAGTTTCATCTGGAACATCCTGCACGAGTTGGCCCACGCCTTGTCTGTCTTCCAGCCGTAGGTGTAGGTGCCCGTGGCGGCGTCGTAGGACAGGCTGCTGGCACCCGCGGTGGACGTCGTCTCGACCTCGGCCAGCGCGGCTCCGGTGTCACAGGTGACCGGCACCGACGTCGGAGAGCCTGCGGTCAGAATGTTCAGCCCGAAGTCGCCGCCAAGGCTGAACTTCATCGGCACGGACCGTCCGGCTGTCATGACGTTCAGGGCCGGCGCCGGATCCAACGGTGCTTGGAAGCCGCCGAAGGTGTAGGCCGGTCCGGCCGCCGGGAGGGTCACCGTTCCCGTGTCTCCCATGGCGTGGTCCGCGGTGAACCCGACGACCCCGATCTCGGTGGCTTTCGTCCGTGAGACGTCGGTGATCGTGGCAGTCCGTGCCGCCGTGTCGACGACCCCTGCCGGGATGCCGTCGACACTGAGGCCCCAGACGCCGACCCGTGGGTCGCTGGACTCCCAGGTCACCTGGACGGTGCTCGTGGTGCCGGTCGTGGAGGTTGCTACAGCCTTCACGTTCAACGGTGCGGCGGGGAGGTTGTCGCGGGGCCCGGAGCCGACGTGAACGGCGGCCGATGCGTTGGCCACAAGGCCGTTGGCGTCCGTCATACGGACCTGCATCACTCCGTCCGAGTTGGCCGCGTAGGTGTGCCTGGCGACGGCGGAGGAGCCGGATTGTTCGTAGGTCCCATCACCGTTGTAATCCCAGTCGTACTTCACGATCGAGGAGTTGGGCGAGTAGGAGGCCGATGCGTCGAAGGTGAACTCCTGGCCGGCCGGGCCCCAGTATGCGGGGTGCTGGAGGAGGGCGACAGGGCGTTCCTGCAGCCGGGTCAGCGCGGTGGTCAGGGCAGCTTTCGTGTCGCCGCCGTCCACGATGACCTGGCCCGTGGTGGCCTGGGCCAGCGCGGAGTAGAAAGTGCTGAAGTAGGAGGGGGGACGACCGGGTAGACGTTGACCGGGTCAATCTCCAGGGCGCGCTTGGCCACCGTGGCGAGTGACCCCGATGCTTGGCGGTCTCGTCCTGGCCGCGCTGGGCATCATCCTCATCGCCCTGGCGACGGTCTTCGACGCATGGCCCACACCCTCCCAATGACGGCGGGCCGTCCCGAGGTGGGCCGGGTCTACGCATGAGAATCAGTAAGCAGTAACGACGTACCGGAGGCACAAGTGTTTTTCCTACCAAATCCCGACCCGAGACTCGCGGACGACCTGATCCTGTCCGCTACCGACATTGTTGCCGGTTCAGTCTGCGAGTTCGCGGCCGTCCGCAAGCTGGATGTCCGGCTGGGCCGAATCCCCGCGCCGGCCCAGGAAGAGGACGCGATGGGGAATCCGACCGCGGCCCTGGGCGACAAGCACGAGGCCAAGGTCCTGGGCCTGCTCCGGGTCGCGACAGAATTAGCGCGAAATCCTACGCTAAGCGGCAGGCTGGGAAAGCGTGCACGAGCCCGGAACGTAGTGGCGGTTTCCCTGCTGTAACCCGGCAGCGAAGCAATTGGGTCAGCGGTCGGGGCTCGTGCCGTTGTCGTTAGCGGGGATTCGCTGGATGCTCAGCGGTTGCGCGGTAGCGGGTGGGTGGCCGAGGTCGGTGAGTGGGAGATCCTGTGCTGTTTCGGTTGTGAGGGTGGCGTTGACGATTCGGTCGATGCGGAACCAGCGGACGGCGTGGCGGAGCTGGCAGTGGGCGACGAGGTGCCAGTGGTCGTCGGTGCGGGCGAGCAACTGCGGGTCGATGCGTCGAGATGTGACCGTGCCGTTTTTGTCGCGGTAGGAGAGTGTGATAACGCGTCGGTCCTGTATGGCACGTTCGATTGTGGGAAGAACGCGGCCGGTCTGTGTTCGGGTGTCGTCGTCGTTGATCCAGATTCGTGCGGCGAGACGGGCCGATCGGACACGGGCGCTGTCATCCATGACGGCGAGGATCTTGACAAGCGCTGCCTGTCCTTCGGCGTAGAAGGGCTGCCCGCGGTGTGAGGCCAGCGCTGCCGTCAGTGCGGTGGCCTCCGCAGCGGTGATGTTCACCGGCGGCAGTGTTGCGGCGGCATCGACCACATAGCCGCCGATGCGTCCGAGTCGCGCCCAGACCGGGAAGCCACTGTGCTGGAGCGCGGAGATGTCGCGCTTGACCGTCCGGACGCTGATCTCGAACGCGTCGGCCAACTGCTCGGCGGTTCTTCCCATTCCCCCGGACCTGCGCAATTCCTCCCGAATCGCGTAAAGACGATCGGTTCGATTCATTCTTTAATAGTGCCATAAGGGTGTCATCTTGCTGCTGGACACTGGGACCATGATCACTACTGCAAATACTGAATCGCCCGTCGTCCTCGTCCCCGGCTACTGGTTGGGGTCCTGGGCGTGGGAAACCGTCTCCGAACACCTCCGCCACAAGGGGCACCAAACGTATCCGATAACACTTCCGGGATTGGAGTCCCCCGCGACAGAGCGGGCCGGGATCCGGTTCGCCGACCACGTGAGCGCGGTGAGTGCGTGCGTGCGTGCGGTCGGGGATGCTGTCGTTCTCGTCGCGCACAGCGGAGCCGGGGCGGTCGTGACCGCTGTGCTCGATGCGGTTCCTCACCTCGTTTCGCGCGTGATCTATCTGGACAGCGGTCCGGCGTCGCAGGGTGCTGTTCCGCGGCCCGATGTCGGACCGGATGCGGTCGAGTTGCCACTACCGCCGTTCGCCGAGCTGGAAGCCAGCGGGGCCAGCCTCGATGGGCTGGACGGTGCAACCCTCCAGCGGTTCCGGGACAACGCTGTTCCACATCCTGCCGGAGCAGTTCGCGAGCCCATCCAGCTGGTGAATCCGGCGCGTCATGCCGTGCCAGCGACGATTATCTGCTGCTCGTTTCCCAGCACCACGGTGAAAGAACTCGTCGCCTCCGGCGACCCCATGTTCGCCGCGATAGCAGAACTGCGCGATGTGACCTACCTCGACCTGCCGACCGGGCATTGGCCGATGTGGTCACACCCCGCGGAAACCGCGGACGTTCTCTCTCGTGCCGCCCGCGACCGCACGGGTCTCATATGATCCTTTCCGATACGTTCGCGTAGCCCGAAGTCCTGCGGGCAAGGGTCTCGTCTGTTTGGGGTATACCCGAGATAGGCGTCAACCATTTACTGCCCGGCATGTGACTTTCAGCGATAAATGGCGGCCTTTTCGCAGCGCTATTTGTCACCCCACAGCCCGTAAGGGGATCCCTCACCGGACACTTTCCGTCGATGGTTTTAGGTATTGACCGGCAGGCAACTGCTGAGTGTAGTTGCCTGCCGGTGGGCACCGTTGTGTCGTCTTCAGCTGTTGTCCGGCCAATGAGTAGGACTGTTGAGGTCGGAGGGTAGGCGTGTGTGCGCGTCGCCTTGGGCGGCGTTGAGTTGGGCCTGTGTCAGATAGAGGGTTTTGGACAGATCGGCCCCCTCGAGACGGGCATCTCTGAGGTCAGCGCCGAGGAGGTCAGCACCTGAAAGGTCGCAGTCTCGCAGGTCCGTAGCGATGAGATAGGCGCCTCGAAGGTCCGCCCCACATAGCGACCTGGACCTCATCTTCTTACCTATCAGGTCTACTCCCGGGACGAGCGCAGCATCCAGGTGATCGTCACCAGTTGCCAAGTATGAAGATCTCACTTCTTCGCTGACACCCATCAGTACGGAACGAACCCGGGCGTGCATGTCACCGAGGTCCAGGGAGAGGACCTGCTGCGTTTCGGCCAACGCATTTTCGATGGTCATTCTGAGCTCGTTGACGTGGTGCGAGGTGTCCGGGTCGAAGGTCTTGCTGATGGCTTCTGCCAGGTACCAGAGCATTTCGTGGAGTTGCCGGACGACCTTGAACGCCGGGAACATGTCTTTCGCTGTTGCTGAATCCGCTTTCCAGCTGATTCCTTGGAAGAGGTTCTGGGAGACGTTTTGGCCGGCTCCAAAGCAGTCGAAGACGGTGCATCCTCGGAAGCCTCGCGGGCGCAGTCTGTCGTGGATGGTGCAGGAGAAGTCGGAGGCAAGGTTCTGGCAGGGAGTTCCTGCTGGTTTGTCGATGGCGAAGTCCGTGGTGCGGGAAAAGCCTAGGGCGGTGCAGCAGAGCGCGAAGCAGTTGCCGCAATCAGGGCGCAGTGATTCCCGGTCAAGGGCAGGTGAGGGCGCGGTGGAGTCGCTCGATATGAAGGGCATGTGATCTTCTCTGGATGAGTTCGGTGAGGGGCCGGGTGCCAGGGGAACTCGCGAGGGAGTCCCCTTCGAGGGCACACGGAATCACCGCTTCCGAGGGAAGCGAACGGGAACCGCTGCATCGACTCTGGGTCACAGAGAAAGTAAGAATGTCACTGCGGTCAAAGATAGCATCACGTCCTACCTGCCCGTAAGCCGGTCGTCCACCGGACGTCCCGGCGCTGCCCCCCTGGGCCTTCTTCACATCTGTCATTTTCCGAAGTAGTCTGCACAAGCTGACCCGAAAGTACGGGAGTTGTGGAGTCGGGTATGGACATCTGGTGTCCGAAGTCCCCTGCACAAAGCGTCACTTTGGTCGGGAGTCGCCTGCATGAAACGTCAGGGTACTGAGGCGCGCCTAGGAGTTGCCCGGGGTCCCGGCTGTCAGCGTCTCGGGAGGCCTTGAATGAGGGTGCCGGTGCAGGACTTGGTAGTAGCGGCGCGAAATTGAGCGCCAATGCGGAACCGAACCGATGTTCACGATGCGCCGGCTCGCTGGCGGGAGAGGGTTACGTGGCCGGCGCGGCGCGCTGGATGGCGCGGTAGACGGTGGAGCGGGCGACGCCGAAGAGTTCGGCGATCTCCGTTGTGGTGTGTGTGCCGTCCCGGTGGAGGCTCACGAGGTGTGCTTCCTGGTTCTTGGAGAGTTTGGGCTGTCGACCTCGGAGCTTGCCTTTGGACTTCGCCACGGCCATGCCTTCGCGGGTCCGGGCGCGGATGAGGTCGGATTCGAATTCGGCGACCATGCCCAGGACGTTGAACAGCAGCTTTCCGACCGGGTCGTGGGGGTTGTAGATGCTGCCGCCGATGTTGAGGGTCACGCCCTTGCGTGTGAGCTCGTC
The DNA here is from genome assembly GCF_050156205.1 of Pseudarthrobacter sp. Y6. Classification (NCBI taxonomy): domain Bacteria; kingdom Bacillati; phylum Actinomycetota; class Actinomycetes; order Micrococcales; family Micrococcaceae; genus Pseudarthrobacter; species Pseudarthrobacter sp. Y6. The sequence goes on from NZ_CP189574.1 coordinate 1,808,068, forward strand.
GGCTATATCCCTTGCATCCGGCAGGGACCGTGCGAGCCGGTCAAGTTTGGTCACGGCGAAGCGCCTCCCTTTGATTTTGGTAGTAGCGTGAGTATTTGAAGCCCTGAGCGCCACCCATTCGTGCGGTTGAGCGCCGGGGATCGTGCCAGAGAGCGCCAGCAGTCGCGTGGCTTGGCGCCGCTGACGCTCTCTGTCACAGGATTAGGCGCTCACGAGTGCTGCGTGTTCGCGCATGTTGTAGTTGCCGGTCTCGACCCAGATCGTGTTGTGGATGATCCGGTCCATGATCGCGTCCGCATGGACGCCGGAGCCGAGCCGCTGGTGCCAGTCCTTCTGCAAATACTGAGTGCAGAACACTGTTGAGGATCCGTTGGCGCCATTGCTCCACTGATTGTTCGTGCATGGCGGATTTAGATGCATCGGCCAGCGCGCGTTGCCAGAACGCTATGACGATTCGGGCTTCGCTCTGCTTCTCCTCATCCAGCGGGAGTATTTCATGGCAGAACACGCGGAGGGCCGCCAAGCCTTTCTTGCTCCCGGTGGCCTTGTCTATTCTCTTGTTCGTTTCCTGAAATACATGCTCGAAGGCGAAGGTGAGCAGGTCCTCTTTGCTGCGGAAGTAGGGCCTTAGGGCACCATTGGCGAATCCCGCCTCTGCCGCGATTTCCCGCATGGTGGCACGGGACACGGTCGCGTTCGTCGGCAGTTGTCCGAAGGCCCCTGGTGAGGAACGCAGGATATCCGGGTCTGAGGCGTGTTCGCCTCCGGCGGCGAGCATCGCTGCCAGGGATCCGAGGAGTTTGCCGGAACGATGCCGTGCGCCGGGGGACAAACTGGCCGAGCCTTTCCTCGCACAGCCTGCCAAAAACCAAGGCGTCCATGAAGCCAGTGAGGACCGTGACTCCGGCATGGGAGATCAGAGACTGGCCGGTGAAAGTGACCGGAACGGACGGAAAACTAAGGGTAGAGTGGTGCGCCGAAAAGGGGCTCCTTCACGACCGGGATTATTGGCTTGGACACCAATATTTTCCCTAGTTAGAGCACCTTTTCGCCTTTTTAAACACACCCCTCAACGCCGAACCCGTGAAAACCCGGGGCTAGCCTGAAATCACCGGTTCTGGCCGTGCGGGTAGCCCCTGAAACCGGTTTCGGGGGCTACCCTCAGTGCCGTCTTACGGTGCCATCGAGTCAAGTACAGCCGCAAGATTGGTGACGAACGCCCGGTTCTGTTCAGCAGTCCCTACGGTCACCCGATAGCCACCCGGAAGCCCGAAGGAGGAGCCGGTAGGTCTGCCGATGAATCCCCGCTCATTCATCAAGCGGTCCACGGCATCCACGTTTGCCATCTCAACGATCAGTACGTGATTCGCTGCGGATGGAAGCACGCGCAGTCCCATCGCGGTAAAAGCTGCTGTGAGGTATTTGCGGCCGTCGTCATTGACGTCCCTTGAACGGATGAGGTGTTCGTCATCCCACAGACTGGCTCGCGCGGCTTTCAATCCCAAGGATCCCGAGTAGAAGGGCGGAATATGGGCCGTAATTTCGCTCACCAATTCCTCGGCTGCGATTCCGTAGCCGACCCGCATGCCCGCCAGGGCGTGGATTTTCGAAAAGGTGCGGGTTACGACTATTCGGTGGCCGGCTTTGAAGAAGTCAACGCCGTCGACCCGGTCCCCTGGGTCGACGTATTCGCAGTACGCTTCGTCGAGGATCACGGTGATGTTGCTGTTGATGCTGCTAAGGACGAATTCAATTTCCTGCCGGGACAGGGGCAGCCCGGTGGGGTTGTTGGGATTCGTCAGAAAGATCATTCTTGTTTGCGGAGTGATGGCACTGACGATCCCGGCCACATCAAAGCGGTAGTCAAGCCCGGGGACATGGATACGGCTACCACCGGCCCAGTCCACGGCGACTTCGTACATGGAGAAACACGGTTCGGGGATGATGGCTTCTCCTCCTCCGCGCAGGAGAGCTGCTGCCACCTTCAACAGAACATCGCTGGATCCGTTCCCAATAACGACACTTCCGACCGGAACGCCCGCCCTTTCCGCGATGTCGGCGCGCAGGTCCCCGGCTTCGACCCCCGGGTAAAGGTGCATTTGTCGCGCCGCGTTTTCCACTGCGGCTATCGCGGCCTTTGAAGGACCAAGCGGAGACTCATTGGACCCCAGCTTGATAACGGATTCCAGCCCCAATTCCCTTGCCAGGGATTCGGACGATTTGCCTGCTACGTATACCATGACTATTCCTGTCTATTCTCTACTGGGCATACCAGCGAAAGTGCTCATTCTGTGGTGTCATGTTGATGACGACACTCTTGTCGAAGGTCACCGCGTCCAAGGCCTGGCGCCCAAGGTCTTTTCCAAATCCCGTTTGCTTACGGCCGCCGAAGGGTGCACGCGCATAGGGTACGGCCGCCTGGTTGACGAAGACGGAACCCACTTGCAGCCTGGACGCCACCGAATGGGCCGTCCACAGATCTGTTGTGTGGATGTTTCCAACCAATCCGTAGATGCTGTCATTGGCAATTTCGACGGCGTCGTCGGCGTGGTCAAAGTCCATGACCGCCAGGACGGGACCAAAAACTTCTTCCTTCCCGAGACGGGACTGGTTGCTGACGGACGTCAGGATTGTCGGTTCATAGAAGGTGTCGGCGAGGCCTTCGATCCGGCGTCTGCTGCCGCCTGCAACGAGTTCCGCGCCTTCTTCAATTCCGCGCTGGACGCAGGCATCAACCTTCGCAAGGTGCTCCGGCGAAATGAGGGAGCCAACTTCCGTGTCAGGGTCCATCGGATCTCCTACCCTTATCCGTGCCGCGCGGTCGATCAGCCGGTTCACGAACTCTTCTCGGACTTCGCGTTGAACCAGCAGACGCGATCCCGACGCGCAGACTTGGCCCTGATTCATGAATATGCCGAACAGCACCGATTCAATGGCTTTGTCCATGTCCGCGTCGGCAAAGATAATATTCGCGGACTTGCCGCCGCATTCAAGAGTGAGCCGCTTGAGCGTACCGGCGGCCGTTCGCATGATCTGCTGGCCCACCGGTGTGGACCCGGTGAAAGTAAGGGCCGCGATTCGCGGGTCCTGCACCATCAGTGTGCCGACCTCACGGTCTCCGGGGAGGACCGTGATCACACCGGGAGGGAATCCCGCCTCAAGCGCCAGCTCACCGAGCTTCAGCAACGATAAGGGCGCGAGTTCCGGTGGTTTAATGACAATGGTGTTCCCTGCGGCCACTGCAGGCCCAATCTTCCAGGTTCCGATGGACAACGGGCCGTTCCACGGCACGATCGCGCCGACCACGCCCACGGATTCCTTGAGGGTGTAGTTCAATATTTGTTCGCCGGAGTGCGGGATCACCTCGCCATAGAGCTTGTCAGTCCAGGTACTGTAGTAGTCCAGACAAGCCGCCGTGCCGGGCACATCCATCTGGGAGCTTTCGCGGATGGCTTTTCCCGTGTTACTGGTCTCTAGCCGCGCCAGCTCATCCGCGTTTTCCCTCACCTTGGCAGCCAGGGCCCGGAGAAGGGAAGCGCGTTCATCAGCGGATGTGCCAGACCAGTGCTTGCGGTAGACCAGGGCGGATTGTTGGATGGCGTCGTCAACGTCCTGGGCGGACGCATCGTTGACGGTGCTCATCGTTTCGCCCGTGTAGGCACAAACGATGTCGCGGGGCTTGCCCGATAAATGAATCATGCGAAGTGCCTTTCGCTCTCGGCGGTGTATAGCCAACACGCCGTATTGTGGCTGGGGTCCGGCGTCTGCAACAGCGCAGGCATCGTTGTCCGGCAGATGTCCATAACGAACGGGCAGCGGCTGGCAAAGGGACAGCCGACGGTTCCGGCCGACGCCGACTCATTGGGTATTTCGATGGTTCCCGACCATTTCCTGTCGACCCGGGGGATCGACTCGACCAGCTGTTGGGTATAGGGATGCTTCGGGTCCCTGAGGACCTTTGTACCGTTTCCGTGTTCGGCCACCTGGCCCCGGTAGAGGAGGTAGATTTCGTCGCTCACCTTGCTGACGGTCGCCAGGTCGTGGGTGATGTAGAGGAAGGAAATGTTCTGTTCCTCCTTCATCCGATTCATGATCTGCAGGATCATGGACCGCAGCGACGCATCAACCATTGAAACCGGTTCGTCAGCGACGATGATCGAGGGGCGCAGCAGGTAGGCCCGGGCCATCATGATGCGTTGGCGTTGGCCTCCGCTGAGCTGGTGTGGATATTTGTGCAGGATTTCCTCTGCCCGCAGGGAAACGACCTTCAGCGCTGCGCGAATCTGCTCGGCTTTATCGTCCTTGCCCCGTGCCAGTTTGAAATTGCGGAAGACGGTCTCGAAGGTGTGTGCCACTGGATAAAACGGGTTGAAGCTGCCGTACGGGTCCTGGAACACGGCCTGCACCTCGCGGCGGAAACGGTGGGCTCCGTCTCCTTTCAAACCCGCAATGTCCTGGCCTTTATAGAGGATGGTTCCGGACGTCAGCGGGTGCAGTCCCAGTACCGCCTGGGCCAGGGTTGACTTTCCGCTTCCGCTCTCGCCGGCAATGGCAATGATTTTTGCCTCATCGGGACCGATGGAAAAGCTGACATCTTTCAGGACCGTGTGTTCGGAGCCGCCGCGCCCGGGATAGCTCTTGGTCGCGTGCATAACTTCCAGCAGATTCTCATTCACTGTGCTGAACCTCCAGTCCTTCGGTGGGCAAGGCTGCCAGTCGCTCATAGTGGCAGGACCACCGCTGTCCGTCGGGCGCGGTCCGTTCCGGCGGTGTTTCGTGTCTGCACTTGTCGGTGACGAAGCGGCACTGGCCTTGATAGATACAGCCAACGGGCAGGTTCCGCTGGTCCGGCATGCCACGCTCGCGAGTATCGGTTTGGGACAGCTCGCCCAAAGTGGGCACCGATGCCATCAGCTCCCTCGTATAGGGGTGACGCGGATCGGCGAATACCTGGGCAACAGGACCGGTTTCTACGATTTTCCCGGCGTACATGATGGCTACACGATCCGCCAGCTGTGCCAGCAGTCCCAGATCATGACCAATCATGATAATGGAAATCTGCATCGTTTCTTTGATTCGGGTCAGTGTCTGGGCAACAACCCGCTGGACGATAACGTCCAGGGCGCTGGTCGGTTCGTCGGCAATGATGAGTTGCGGGTTCAGGGCGATGGCCATCGCGATACATACGCGTTGCTTCATGCCGCCGCTGAGTTCATGCGGATACATCCGTGCCGCCCGCTGAGGCAGGCCCACGCTTTCCAGCAGTTCCTCGACCCGTTCGTGGGACGCCTTCTTGGAGATTCTGGTGGCCGAATGGGATGTCATCACATCGCGGATCTGCGCTTCAACTCGTAGCAGGGGACTCAGGGAATTCTGGGCACCCTGTGGAATGAACGCGATGCGGGTCCATCGGGCGGCGCGAAGTTCCTCGCCGCTCAGGGAGAGCAGGTCCATGCCGTCCAGATCGGCTTCGCCGCCCAGCACCTTGCCTGGCTCCTGCAGCAATCTCAGCAGGGCCATCGCCGTCGTCGTCTTACCGCAGCCCGATTCCCCGACAAGGGCGAGCAGCTCACCCTTGTCGACATGAAAGTCAATGCCGTCGACGGCGGTAATGGTCCCTCGGGACGTTTCGTAACCGACACGCAGCCCTTTGACTGTAAGGGCCGATCGGGATTCATTCACGATGTTTTCCTCAGTTTCGGGTTCACTACCTGGTCTAACCCCAGGGTTACGGACAACAACGACAGGAAGATAGCTATGAGGACGGCCACCGGGCACAGCCACCACCACCACATTCCTCGCAGGATCGCGGTGCCCTCCAGTGCAGCAGAAATCATTCCACCCAGGCTGGGGTAGCGTCCGTTGCCCAGTCCCAGTGCCTCCAGCCCTGTGACAACAAGGATCACGCCGGACATCGTTTGTACGAATGTTGCGCCAATATAAGGGATCAGGTTGGGAACCATTTCCCGCACAATGATGGAAAGGACGGATGAGCCGGACAGCTTGGCCATCGCGACGTATCCCGATTCCCTGAGGGAAAGAACCTGGGATCGGAAAACGCGAGCCGGAATCGGCCAAGCCATAAGGGCCATGATCACGCCCAGCCCGACGACACCGACGTCGGTGATGTAACTGGCCACGACTACGAGCACCGCGAGCCCCGGAATCGACAGGGCAACGTCGGTCAGCAGACAGATCAGTGAGTCGACCCTGCCGGGTCGCATACCGGCCGTAAAGCCCAGCAGCGCGCCGGCGACGACACCCAACCCCGCCCCGATGAGACCCACGTTCAGTGTCTGCGGAATTCCAACCAGCAAGGCCGTGAAGATGTCGCGCCCCTGCGAATCGGTGCCCAAGAGATGCCCAGGCTCGTTCGGGAAGAATCCCAGGGCTGCATTGACCTCAACCCCGAAGGGAACCATGTTCACCGTGCTGGCGCCAATCAGTGCCCCGTCGTAGGACATGAACAATGGAGTTACCCACTGCATAACGAACAGGCCGACGAGGACTACGGAACCAAAGATGAGCTTCTTGTTCGCCCACGGACTGCGTAGACGTCGGGGAGCTCCAGAATGCGCCCGGAGTCGCGTGCTGGCGACAATATCTGGCTGCGTCATGTTCACTTCCTTCCGTAGTTAATGCGTGGATCCAGAAGTGGATAGATGAGGTCCAGGATGAATACAGAGACCGCCACGCCAAGGATCAGCAAGTAGGAAATGCCTTCGATCACCGAGTAGTCGTTCGCCAGGATCGCCCGGTACAGGAGGCTTCCCAGTCCCGGGTAGGCAAAGACGGTCTCGACGACGACGACTCCGCTCGCCGCGGTGCCGAGGGCAAGACCGAGGGCCGTGAATTGCGGCAGGATCGCGTTTCGGACGGCATATCTGTGGAATAGCGTCCAGGGTTTGACCCCTTTCGCCTCCGCGAGCAGCATGTAGTCTTCACCACTTGTATTAACGATTGCGCCCCGCATTCCGATGGCCCACGAGCCCATCTGAACCAGCACGACCGACAGGACCGGAAGGGCACCGTGACGGATGACACTGCTCACGAAGGGAAGATTCCACCCCGGTGGCACTAAGGGGTCATAAGCCCCTGAGAAGGGGAACAAAGGCCATACCTGCGAAAAGAGAAAGAGCAGGATGATACCGAGCATAAAGGCCGGTAGAGAGCTGAACACCAGGGAGCCAGGGAGAATGCGCGCTAGCCAGCGCGGCGTTTTCCGCCAACCCATCGCGGCTCCGATGACTGTGCCGATGGCAAACGCCACAAGCGTCGAGATGATCACCAGTCCGAATGTCCATGGCGCCGCCTGGGCGACCAGCGAATTCGTTTGTGTCGGAAATTGCGACATCGAGTAGCCGTTGTCGAACCGGATGGTGTTCCATACATAGTTCAAATACTGTCGCCACAATGGCTCGTTGAGACCGAATCGTTCGATCAACGAATTCACCAGGGCTTGATTGCCACTGCCACCGGATTCTGCAAGTTTGGCCATGATGGCATCGGCGGGATCGCTCTTACCGAGGCGCGGGATGACGAACATCAATGTCAATGCGATCCAGATGGTGAGGGCGAGGCGTGCCACCCTCCCGAGAAGATAACGCCAGCTCAGACTCTTCATAGTCAGGGCACTCCTTTGTTGACCTATCGCTGATAGCGACGGTTCCCGTCCGAGGAGGACGGGAACCGTCACCGTGTCGTGCTAGCTGGCGGGCTTCAGATGCTGAAGAACCTTGTTGACCGACGGTGTGGTGTACAGACCCCACGCGTAGCTGTCCTGGGCTGACGGCCAGCCCTTCCAGTTTGCCGTGCTGACCGGGTTCAGCTGGTAGTTGTAGGCCAACGGAATCATGGGCAACTCCTCGTACCAAATCTGCAGTGCCTTGCTGACCAGCTCCTGGTACTTGGCATCCGTAGACGGCGTCGTCTTCATTTCATCGACCAGCGCGCTGTAGTTAGCAGCCGCGGTGGTACCCCAACGGAAGGGATTGGAGTAGAACCCGGCGATCTTTCCGCCGTCGGCCGGCAGGTGACTGACGTTGAAAGCATCCATCGACAGCCAAGGATTTGTCAGAGAACCGCACGATCCAAAGAACAGATTCGCCTGGAAGTTGCCGGCCTGTTCGTCGGCAATAAAGTTCGGAACCGTCTTCTTGGCCTGGACAGCGTCGATACCTGCCTGCCGCAGTTGCTCAACCACGGCAGCAGCCAGTGCATTCTTTGGCGGAGAGTCGAAGTTGCTGACCTCCAGCTTGAGAGTCTGGCCACCCTGAGCGTAAATCCCGTCCTGGTTCTTGGCGTACCCTGCGGTCTCGAAGACCTTCTGTGCCTTTGCCGCGTCCGGGGTCACAAGATCTTCCTTCAGCTTCTGGGTAGCAGCCGGCAGCTTGGATGCGAATTTCTGAACGGCGTCGAGATCCGGGAACGGAGTGTCCATGGGCTTGGAAGCGCCCTGGAAAGCAACATTGATGAGCTTGTTCCGGTCCAGGCTATCGTTGATGGCCCAGCGGAACTTGGCGTCATCCCAAGGAGCCTTGGACGCATTGATGTCCAATGAATAGCCGCAGACGTCGCTCTGGCCAAACGGTGTTTTGTCGTCCCATGCCTGGATGCCGGGATTTTGCGCCTTAATGGTCTGGAAGGTACCGAGGGAGAACTGCGCCGCAGCGTCCAGCGCCCCGCTTTGAAGCGCGGAAGCGCGCGTGGACTCGGTGCCGAGGTAGGACCAGGTCAGAGTCTTAGGCGCCGGAAGTTGGCCCAGGCCACCGGAGACACCCCACCAGTCATCGCGCCGTTCATAGCTGAACGTGTTTGGTGACGTTCCTGTCAGCTTGTAGGGCCCGGTACCCACAGGGTATCCCTTGGCTATATCGAAGTTAGTGAACGTCGCTACATCCGCCTGTGCTTCCCAGATGTGCTTGGGAAGAACAGTGAAAGCCTTGGAAGCGAGGCCGGTTCCGAACAGGTTGCCCGCGAACTGCGGGTCTGCCTTGGGCAGGGTGAACTCCACCGTGAGGGCGTCCTTAGCTGTGGCGGTGACGCCTTTAGCCAGGGGCACGGACGTCTGCAGTCCGGTTCCGGAGGTCAGCAAGTTGAAGGTATAGACAACGTCATCGGCGGTGTAATCCTTGCCGTCACTCCACTTGATGCCCTTCTTCAGGACCAGCGTCCATACGTCAAACGAGGCGTTGGCGGTAGCCGAGTTGGCCAGCCACGGCTCCAGTTCACCGGTCTTGACGTTGGTGATGAACAAGGGCTCGTACACGGCCTGAACCAGGCCGTTGGTCTGGTTCGGACCATACGGGCTGAAGTTGTCCACCGAGCCCGGCTGCCCTTCGTCCATATCAAAGGTCACATTGGTCGCGGGTGTTCCAGCTGTGGGCGTCGTCGCCCCGGAACAACCACCAAGCACCAATGCGCTAGATACAAGCGCAGCTAGCGCTAAGTATTTTGAAGATTTCATCTTTGAATCTCAATTCTCTATTTGGGGGAAGCCTGTCGTGAGGGGGCTCGAGATTTCTGGTGCTCCAAGCGCTGCCGACGGCGAAGCAGGATCGGCAGCTGGAGGACGTAGAAGAGAACCTGCAGATTGAGACCGGCCTTGATGGTGGCCACTACGTCCTCGGGCGTAATTTGGGCCCGAAACTTCATCGTTTCGGTGTCATCGCCGCTTTCCATAATGAGGAAGTCGTCCTTGCGAACGAGAGTCCCGATGGTAAATTCCATCTTGGCGAGTTTTGTAACGACTTTCATGTCTTAGTCCTTCCGCAGTGTGCCGCGGGCTTGCGCTGCTCGCACTCTGTTGTGGAGGAATTCCGGCATTTCTTCGGCTGTGAGCCCGGCAGGCGGAGTAAACATGCCGGAATCGTAGATTTTTTGGTAGGCCTGTTTTGCGCCAACAATCTTTTCAGCGAGGTTCCGGGGTGGTTTTCCATCCGGGAACATGTTCGGGGGGTAAATGGGATTCTCATAAATTTCCCGGAAAGGTTCGGTTCGAACGTCGATCCATGTGTTGTGGTTGGCAATCGTCCGGTGCTCCCTGAGCCCCTCGATGTCGATGGTGGCCGCAATGATTGCTTCCGAGGGGTACGGGGCCTCACGCAGCACCATTCCCGTATAGTCGATGATCATCGACTTTCCTGGGCAGAAAGCCCTCGGGTAGAAGTCGGCCTGCACCTCGCCCCAGTTGGAGCCAAGCAGGTAGGCCATGTTGTCGTGGGCGCGGGTGCGGCGTGTGAAGGTCCAGAAATCCCAGGGATCGCTGACTCCTTCGACCTCCTGGATGGCTCCAGGATGGCAAATAACCTCGGCTCCGTTGAAGCCCAGCGCCCGGGAAACTTCGGGGGTGGCTCCGTCATGGCAAGTCATGGTTCCCAACTTGCCAATAGGAGTATCAATGACGGGGAACAGGTCCTTGATGCTGTTTCCAAAGACCTTGCCATAGTCGTCATACAGGTCATGGGGACTCGTGCCCAGACCGAGAGTCACGTTGATGTGCCACTTGTGGTACTTCAACGCAATCTCGCCGTTCGGATCCAGGATGAAGGCGGTGTTGAACCAGCGGTCCGGAAACTCTGGGATAACTTCGATAATGCCACCGCCGGCGATGTAAATGCCGTATTCCTTAGCCTTGGCTGCCAGGACATCCATTTCCGGGCCGGGCATTCTGATGGCTTTCTTCAGGAAGCCCTCAATGCCGTCTTCACCCTTACCTGGAGTGGTGACACCCTGCATGAAGTATTCAGGGAGTACAACCAGCCGGACCGGAACCTCCCAAAAATAGCCAACACCAAAGTCAATCAGCTGGCAGATTCGGTCCAAGTTGGCCATAATGCCGGCGTGATCCTTCGGCATAACAATGTCCGGTTGGATAACGAGTGCCGTGTATTTCTCTATCCGCTCGCTCATTCGTTGCTCCTAAAAATCGAATTCGAGATCTTCAGCGGATACGATGCCTGCATCCTGGAGGATCACCTGGGCGGTCATGGTTCCGGCCGCAGAGATTGCACCACCCGGATGGCAGGACGGTCCAGCCATGTAAAGGTTCTTGAGAGGCCCACGGAAATCCGAATAGCCGGCGAACGGGCGGAAGATACCCCCCTGTGACTGGCGCATGACACCGCCGGTTGTAGTCCCGTTTACCAGGCATGGGTTGTCCCGCTCGATGCTGGGTCCTGTTTGAATGTATGTTGCGAGGATGTTGTCGTCGCCCATGTTGCTGGTGTACTCGCGCAGCTTGGGGAGAAGGGTGTCGTTATAGTACTTCTCACCGGCGTCGTCCCATGATTCGCCCGAGGCAAGCTTGATGGGAACGAACGTATCCACGATGAGCGTGTGCTTGCCTTCAGGTGCGCGGCTTGGATCCTTTAAGGTCCAGCAGGCCACCCAAAGGAAAGGGTTCGTCGGCGCAATGCCGAGTTCAATTTCAGCGTATTGGCGGCGGATATCGTCCACCGAACCAAATATCCGCTGGAACGGGGTTTGGTTCATCTCTTCGTTCCCGAAATAGTCGGGCGCCTCATTCAAGGCAAGTTGAGCACGGACGATAGTGAAATCGCCAGGGTTGTAGTTATCGACTTTGTGTCGGAAGTCCTCGGAAAGAACCCCTGGATCCATCATGTCACCGAAGGACAGCTTGGGGTTCAGGCTCGTGACAACAGCTTGCTCTGCCCGGAAAGTCCGGCCATCCTCGAGTTCGACGCCGACCGCCTTATCCCCTTCTGTGAGGAACCGCTTGACGGAAGCTTTGGTCAGCACGGTGCCGCCGTAGTGTTCGATCATGCGTGCCAAGGCGTTCGGCAGCTCAATGCTGCCGCCCTTCGGGATGGATTCACCGAACACATGGATGGCGGGAATCATGATGTAAATCAATTCACCCCGGCCTTCCTGCCAGGGACGGTTCCCGGGAGCGGTTGCCCAGCCGAGGATGAAGGAACGCACTTCTTCGTTCTCGAAGTTCTCCATCGTGAAATCCAAAGGACTCAGAGTGAAGCTGCGCAGCATCTCCACGCCCTCCGGCGTCGTTTCCAGGCTTGACTGCATCAAGCTTGGTGGTGCCGGGGATGAAAACATGCCGGTGACGAAACCATCGCGGATATTTATGAAGTTGTCATAGATCTCGCGGTAGCGCTTGGCATCCTTTTCGGAGTGCTGTGCAATGGATGCGCACGTCTTGTCGACGTCCTTGTAGACAACGATGCCGGGACCCGACTTGTCCAGACCGGGGTGCCCCGTAATGTGATCATCAGCCCAGATGTATTCAAGGCCAAAATCCGATTCCAGTTCCTTCATGATGTCCCGGAACTGGGGGTTGATGTGGATCCACACATGAGACGAGCCGTAGAGGTCATTCTTGAAGCCGGGGAGCGTCACCTCGTCCGTCGTGCAGCCCCCACCCAAACGGCTATTGCGCTCCAGGACAAGGGTCTTGAGCCCGTGCTTGGCCAGCACCGCGCCGGCCGCCAGACCGTTGTGACCACCGCCCACAATGATTGCGTCGTACGTTGACATGTATCTCCTCTGCAAGCAACTTCGATTTGAACTATATTTTTACTTATAGTAAAAATGTGATTTAGGTCAAGTTTGGCTGTCAGAGTCTCAGCGTGTCAATGGTTTCTTTGAGATTTTTCAAATTTGCTCGCTAGGACAGCCGCCGTGGAACCTGACCTGGCCCGGCCGGCTGCCGCACGCGCCGTGACGCCGCTACTGTGATGGTCAAGGCACTGGGCTTGCCGACCGCTGCTGGGGCCCGAGGGCCGGCTCGGCGACATCGTCCTTGGCCTGCAGGCCGCGCGGCTCACCAGTTCAAGGAGCTCGGCGGCCTGCTCCTGGTGACCGGCCTGCGGGCCCCGCCGCGCAGGCCCTCGACTCCGACGGCGCCGCGCCGCGCAAGAGCCTTTTAAACGAGGCAGGAACTGGCCGAGATCATCGACCCCGACTACCATTGCGAACCGCTGATCGCATGCCAGAACCCGGTACTGGTCGCCGAACGGGGCCGCAAACGGACCGAGCTTCTCGATTGTACCGACCTGTGAACCGGCCAAGATCCGCGACGCCTTGGCTGTGGACCGGCTCGCCAGGGCCGCGTCCGGATCCGCGCCGCCAGCAAGATCATCGATTGCCAAAAGCCAGAACCGCACCCCCCCGAAAACGCCGAAACCCCCGTAAACATGGGGGCAGCGTCTCAAACAAACGAAGCTTCGGGTTAGAGCGACGGCGGGGTCATGGCCGTCACGATAAGTACAGTTTCCGCGCCAATATTCCTACTGCGGTGTGGAATCGTGCTGTCTTGGTAAATCGCGTCGCCCGGTCCAAGCTCATAGTATTCTTCAGCGTTTGCGGGCCCTACCCAGATGCCAACCCGTCCCTGGATGACCACTCCACATTCTTCGCCTTCATGAACCAGGCCTTCATCGCCCGTCCCTTCCCCGGGCGGGATGACGACCCACATCATCTGCAGGGCATGGTTCAGGTCCGGAGACAGCATCTCGTTGCGGATCTGACTGCCGGGGTACAGGATTACAGGCCTCTTGTCGGCGCGGACGACCTTCGCATATTGAGAACTCTCGTGGTTGGCACCAAAATGCGATCTTACGGAAACGTGCTGTTTCGGAGTGGGAAAAGGAAGCACCGCCGAATCTGCGGCAGAACCAGTCCGGGGTGCCGCGAGCATCTCTGACATCGGCAGCCCAAGCGCTACGGCCAGGCGGTGGAGCGTGGCCACCGAAGGTCGCGTCAGATCCCGTTCAATCTGGCTGAGGAAAGAGGGCGAGATGTTGCATTGTGCTGCCAGTTCGGTAAGAGTCAGGCCAAGTTGTTTCCGGGCATGGCGGATCTTCGGTCCGAAGGCCGGGGCCCGGTCGGCTGGTTCCTCGCCCATGGTTGTTTGACTCATGGTTCCCTTCTTTCATGCCGCTATGCCCCTTACGCGGGTTGCCCAGATCTTCGCACTCCGGTACTGAGTTATCGTCGGGCGCAAGGAACACTCTACATTCAATTTTACAGTGGTTGGTGAAATTTCACTGTCGATCGGGGGATCTCTCCTGTCACCCCCACAGTGGTCAGTGTCCATGCCCTGATTCTAGGGATTTTCTGTAGTTTCCGGATTATTTCCTTCGATCCCCTTGTCCTCGGGACATGCCGGACGTACAGTTGTGGAGTTTTACAAATACTTCAATCTGCCGGAGGCTTGTTTTGATTCAGGGTTCAGTTGCTACCGTATTGGTGAAATATCTGATGGACTATGGTATCGATACCGCATTCGGTATTCCTGGTCTCTACAACATGCCACTCTTTGACGCCATGCGTACTGCGGGACTCAAGGTCATCACGGTGCGCCATGAGCAGGGAGCCGCCTTCATGGCGGACGGATATGCCCGCGCAACGGGCCGCCCGGCAGTCGTGGCTACCTTGCCCGGTTGCGGGGTACTCAACGCGATGACGGGTTTGAGCGAAGCCTACGGTTCCTCGATTCCCGTGCTGCTGTTGAACTCTCAAATCCAGACACCGTGGATCGACGAAAACGCCGGCAAGCTTCATGAGCTCACGGGACAGTTTGACGTCGTGAATTCAGTCATGAAGGCGGGCGAACGGCTATTGTCGCCATCGGATCTCTTCGAGACGACTCATAAAGTCCTCACCACGCTCGGTACCGGCCGATACCGTCCCGTGCAGCTGGAACTTCCCTTAGATGTGCAGGAAGCAGTATTTTCCGGTCCGGCCGACATCGGACTGACCTGGTCCGGTCTGGCAGAGGCACGATCGTCCTCTTCTGCCAATGCAGGAGTTGAAAGCTCCATAGATACGGCCCTCAAGGAACTTGCGGGCTGCTCCCGCACGATAATTCTCGCCGGCGGCGGCGTAGTCTCAAGCAACGCGGCAGCAGAACTGACTATGGTTGCGCAGAAGCTCGGTGCCCCGGTTTTGACTACCGGCATGGGCGTCGGAGCCATCAGTGGAGACTCCGCCCTCGCAACAGGAGTGACCTGGATCGCCTCCGGTGACATGCGCGAGCTGGTCAAAACTGCGGATGGTGTATTGGCCGTGGGAACAAGGTTCAACGAGGGACTGACCCATGAATGGGACCTGGACTTTCCCGAGTGTTCCGTCAGGATAGACATCGACCCGGCCGAGATCGAGCGCAACATCCCCACGAAGCACCACATAGTTGCGGACGCCAAATACGCCCTGCTGCGGATCAATGCTTGGCTCGACGAAATGGGTCTGGACCGTAGAGGCGTCGTCGATGGCGAGCTGGAAGTAGCACAGAAACAGTTCGCCTCCGCGTTGGCGGCGAGAGTAGGAACCACGCGTCCGTGGATGACCGCGTTGCGGGCCGCCCTACCCGAAGACGGCATCATTGCAGCGGATATGTGCCTGTTCTGGGCCGATATGCTCGGGGCATTTCCGGTCATGGAGCCCCGCAGTGTGTTGTTCCCGTGGGGGATGGGCACGCTGGGCTTCGGGATTCCGGCAGCCATCGGCGCAAAGATCGGGTGCCCGGACGCTCCGGTGATAGCCATCGTGGGAGATGGGGCATTCCAGTTCACCGGGACGGAGCTCGGTACGGCCGTCCAGCAGGGCCTCTCACTGCCGATCATCGTAGCCAACAACAGCGCCTACGGAATGATCAAGATGCAGCAGAACGCAAAATACGGCGAAGGGTGTGCTGTAGACCTGACTCGGGTCGACTTCGTCAAATTTGCCGAAGCCTATGGTGCCCAAGGAGTCTACGTGGATACACCACAGGATTTCCAAGCAGCGCTCTCGAGTGCCCTCGGACGTAAGGGGCCCACTGTCATCGAATTGCCGTGGGGGTCCACGTTCGCCAGTCCGGAGGACCCTGCGACGGCATCGGTTGATGCGCTGAACCAGGGTTCCCGATGAAGAACTTTTCCGTCGATCTGGAGGGGAAGACCGCTGTCGTCACTGGAGCAAGTGGCGGTATTGGAGAAGCCATCGCTCAGGCGCTGCTGGATTCGAAAGCAAAGGTCATCGCGCTGCAGCGCCGCGGAAACTGCAATCTGACCGGTGATTTTGAGGTGGTGCAAACCGATCTCTCAAACCCGGATGAGGTGGATGCGGCAGCCCGCGCCATCAACGTCGAGCATCATATTGACATTCTGGTCAATAACGCGGGCATTACCCTTCGGCACCGATTCGAGGACTATCCCCTGGCCGACTGGAACCGGGTCCTGCAGGTTGACCTGACCGCGGTCATGCAGCTGAGCCAGATCTTCGGCACAGCAATGGTCAGCCGTGGAAGCGGCAAGATCGTCAATATCGCGTCCATGCTTGCCTTTACCGGCGGTTACGCCTCATCGGCATATTCTGCAGCCAAGGGCGGGGTCGTCCAACTGACCAAATCATTGTGCACTGAATGGGCCGAGTCGGGCGTGAACGTTAACGCCATCGCACCGGGATTCTTCTACACCGACATGAACGCCGAAGCCCTGACCGACGTCGAAAAGGTCAACGAGGTCAACAAGAGAATTCCTGCTGGCAAATGGGGCGAGACAGCAGATATTGCAGACGCAACACTGTTCCTCGTCTCAGATGCTGCCCGCTATATCCACGGGGCGACGATTCCGGTCGACGGAGGTTACCTCGCCCGCTGACCGGGACTTGCGCCCATCGGAAGGGCGGTAATTTCACCCCGTCGGATTCGGGCAGGCGTGAGGCTTTCCCTCCTATCTCCGAAGGTTACCCGTCTTAGGATTCGGGTCAGCACTGTTCATTGTGGATCTTACTGGGTCGCCTCATTTGCAGTCCGGATGGACGTCGGTATGGCGCTCATCGCACAACGGTCCGGCCGCTCCCTCATCATCTTCAGCCCGCCCCGAAAGGATCTGCCGTGAAAATCATTGCCGCTGAAGTGTTCGTGACAAGCCCGTCACGTAACTTCGTGACCCTGCGCATCACTACAGACGACGGGGTCACCGGCATTGGTGACGCCACGCTGAACGGCCGCGAACTGGCTGTTGCCGCGTACCTCAAAGAGCACGTGGCCCAGCTGCTGATAGGCAAGGATCCGCACCGGATCGA
Organism: Pseudarthrobacter sp. Y6; assembly: GCF_050156205.1. Lineage (NCBI taxonomy): Bacteria > Bacillati > Actinomycetota > Actinomycetes > Micrococcales > Micrococcaceae > Pseudarthrobacter > Pseudarthrobacter sp. Y6. The sequence continues at coordinate 1,825,114 of NZ_CP189574.1, forward strand.
GGACACCTGGCAGTTCCTGTACCGCAGCTCCTACTGGCGCCGCGGGCCGGTCACCATGGCAGCCATCGCTGCCGTGGACATGGCACTGTGGGACATCAAGGGCAAGATGGCGAACATGCCGGTCTACCAGCTCTTGGGCGGCGCCTCACGCAACGGCCTGCGCGCTTACGGCCACGCGTCCGGCGCTGACCTCGAGTCGCTGTTCGATTCCGTCCGTGAGCACCTGGAACTGGGATACAAGTCCATCCGCATCCAGACCGCCGTCCCCGGCATCAAGGCCGTCTACGGTGTGGCCGCGCAGGCACAGGCCTCGGGCGAACGCTACGACTACGAGCCCGCCGGCCGCGGCGCGTTCCCGCAGGAAGAGGACTGGGACACCCGCGCCTACCTGCGCCACCTGCCCACGGTCTTTGAAGCCGTGCGCAACGAGTTCGGCCCGGAAATCCCGCTGCTGCACGACGGCCACCACCGCATGACGCCCATCCAGGCCGCCAAGCTCGGCAAGGCCCTGGAACCGTACGATCTCTTCTGGCTCGAGGACTGCACCCCGGCCGAAAACCAGGAGGGCCTGCGCCTGGTCCGCCAGCACACCACCACCCCGCTGGCCATCGGTGAAATCTTCAACACCGTGTGGGACTACCAGACCCTCATCAAGGAACAGCTGATCGACTACGTGCGCGCAGCCTCCACCCACTTCGGCGGCATCTCCCCGCTGAAGAAGGTCATGGACTTCGCCGCCCAGTACCAGATCAAGTCCGGCTTCCACGGCCCCACGGACATTTCCCCGGTGGGCTTCGCCGCCCAGCTGCACGTGGGCCTGGCCATCCACAACTACGGCATCCAGGAATACATGCAGCACTCGGACAAGACCAACGAGGTCTTCGAGCAGTCCATGACCTTCAAGGACGGCTACCTGCACCCGGGCGACAAGCCCGGCATCGGCGTCGAATTCAACGAGGAAGCCGCAGCGGCGTACCCATACCAGCAGGCATACCTGCCCTACAACCGCCTCGTGGACGGCACCGTTCATGACTGGTAGGAACATGGCAATAACTGGTGACCCGAACACAGCCCCGGGAACGCCGCGACGCATTGTGGTGGTGGGCGTCTCCGGCTGCGGCAAAACAACCGTCGGCGACCTCGTGGCACGGGAGCTCGGAGTTCCGTTCCTCGACGGCGATTCGCTCCACCCCGTGGAAAACGTTGCCAAGATGGCCGCCGGACCCCCCTGAACGGCGCCGCCCGTGCACCGTGGCTCGGCCGGATAGGCAGGCGGTTCGCGGCATCGGGCTCTGGATTGGTGATCGCGCGCAGCGAAAGCGCTGAAGCAGGGAGGAGCCTCGGCAACAGCCCGGCTCGACAGCGATCGGCGGTCACCCGTGGTCCGGCTGCCTCCGCAGACTTGAAAAGCAGGGACTGGCGAGATCGGTCCGGAAGGGCGCCTGTCCTGTCTTTCGAAGGAAGCATATGACAACTCGGTCGGATCCGTATTCAATGCGCGTCATGGTAACGAACCGCCTAAACCTTGAACAAGAGTTGGACAGGGCGGTTGAAGGAGCAATAGAAGCGGCAAGCATCACTGGTCGGCAAGGCGTGCTCGTCGTCCGCCATGACCACAGAACTTTCACCGTCGAACTAACCGAAGACGTCCCCTCCGGAACGACCGCAGAACTCGACTATTGGGTCCGCTCGTGAGAATTGTGTCGTCTCCGATGGATCGGTCGATACTTTGATTCACTGAACACCGTCAAGAATCGAAGTCAGCCACTCCTGGTTTCGACATGAGGCTCACTCGCAAGAGACGCCTATCCGAAGGCGGCTGTCACGCTTCGCCCCATGTAAGTCACGGTAAACATCTCGTAATCGGCATCGACGGGGGCGCGAAAGAGTAAACATGTCAGGCTGCCGGAGCTTCAGCCTGCGCATTGGCAGCAGCGCGGGGTGCGGTCGTCAAGTTTTTGAGACAGTTTCGTAGTTGATTCGGGTTACGCGGCCAGGGTTTCCTGGGCGCGGGTTTGATGGGTGGCAAGGGCTGCTGCCGGTGGAATGCCGCCAGCCCTTCGGTTTGGCCGGCGGCGGTTGTACCAGCCCTCGATGTATTCCATGACAGCGGTCCTCGCGGCAAGCCTGCCGCCGAAGGTGTGCTGGTGGTACATCTCGGTCTTCAGGTGCGAGAAGAAATTTTCGGCGACGGCGTCCCAGCACACCCCGACGGCTCCCATGGACTGCGTAGCACGGTTCCCGCCACACCAGTTCTGGAATTCGTCAGAGGTGTATCGAGAGCCGCGATCACTATTAAGCCGAATTCGGCTTAACTCCGATTATGCCGAGGAAAACGTTAAGCCGAGGACCGGCCTCGTGGGCCCGTTTTTCCGCGATTTCGCGTCTTGGTTCTCAGCTTAACCTCGATCTTTCATGAGGCGACGTTTTCAGTGGATCAGGGCTTACTGGCTGCCTGACGGTTGCCATGGTGGCATTTGGGTGTGACATTTTGACCGCTGGCCTGATGGCGGCTGTCGGTGACGGTTCCACACCGGTCACGGTGATGCTGTTTTTGTTTCTGAGTGAGTGCGGACGGATGACGGCTGCGCCTATGGCGGGCTCAGCGCCGCGATTCGTTCCATCCCTTTGAGCAGCAGCTTTACCTCCGGTGCTGTCGCGGCGAGGTGCAGGGTTGTTTGGCGGGCATGGCTGGCAAGCTTGCCGCCGATTTCGAACAGCCTTGCCCGGAGTTTCTTGGGCTCCCAACGCCTGGCTTTCGTACCTGTGAAAGCGATCATTTGGGTCCAGGCCATGATCTCAGCGGCGAGCATGACCACGTGGCACCAGAGTTCATTGCCGGTAAAGGCGTGGAAGGGCAGGTTGGCCAGGCCGGTGTCTTTGGCGTTGCGGATCCTGTCCTCGCAGCGCGCCCGGAGGCGGTCGCGGACCTCCAAGACGGCCAGCTGGCCTTTGGTTTGGTTGGTGGCGATGGCCGTGTAGCGGTTTCCGTCGATGTCGGTGATCCGCAGCTGGGCCCCGGCGTGCGGGACTTCCTTGCGGACGATGACACGCATCCCGGCAGGCCAAGAGGACAGGTCCAGCATGCCGGTGATGTCCGCGACCCAGGCGCCGTCACGCTCGACCCCGTCACTGTCATATGCTTTCGTCCACCCGATTTTGGGGACCAATGGCAGGACCTCGGCCACGGCTCCATGGATAGGGAACCCGACCGAGTAGGAGAAGTTGCGGTGTTTGGCGGTCAGCCAGTCCAGGAAGCCGTGGGTGCCGCCGGCGGAATCCGTGCGGATCATGATTTTCCGCCCGGACCGGTACCCCGTGGGGAGTTGTTTGACAGAGTCTTTGACGATCTGGATGTGATCGGCAACCGTGTTGGAACCGGCATTTCCGGGCCGCAGCAGAGTCACGAGCGGCTCACCGGTGCCCAGAATCCCGTGGTCAAGGAAGGAACACAGTGGGTGGAATCCGAATCCTTTCTTCCACGTTGGACGGGCGTCTTCCTTCTCTGAATGGGAATTCAGGAGGGAAGCGTCGAGGTCGATGATCAGCGGGTTCTCCGCGCTCACGCCGTGCAGGGGCGAGTCCTTGCCGGCCTGCGCCCACACATGGGCCCGAGCCTTGGCACGGGCGCCGTTGATGGCCGCCAGCGCCTTGGCAGGCTTTACCGTTGCCAGGATCTTGAACAGCCGGCTGATGGTCGGATCCGAGGCAACGAGCCCGTAGACCTCGGGCTGGTTGCGGAGCCGGTCAATGTCAGAGACGCTGTCGCCGCCCGTGGCCAATGACAGGGCCAGATCGCTGAGGATTTTGCCCGGGTCGTGCGTGGCAAAGGGTTTGCGCCACGGCTCTAAAGCCTCCGACAAACCAGCACCAAGACCAGCGACCTTCACCATTGAGGTCAGGACCACACCGCCAGCCTGAGACACCACCCCGTCTCCGGAAGAATCAACACGGACAGACGGGTAAAAACCGGGAAAGTAACTCACCTGCAGGGTGCTCCTGATGTGTCATGAAAAATGTTGTGTGGTAACTACATTTTCCCACGTCAGGGCACCCTTCAGGCTTTAATTACGCGGCCCGGTAACACCCCCGATGAAATCTCGAGGTTAATGTTTCGTGGATTATCGGAGCTGTCGAGCTTTTATGGTTGGCAGTGGTCAGGTCAATTCTCGCGTGTGAGATCGTCAGTTGGTGGGCGCGGCGGCTTTCAGTGAGTGTTTCGCTATGTCCAGAATGAGGACGACGTTGAAGGCCAGGGTAGCGCTCATACCTTTGTGGCGGAGCCGTTGAAGTATCCGTGGTCACGGGCCATTCCCAGCGCGTCGGTACACAGCCTGGCGCGCATGTGATCGGCATATTGACCGGGTACAGGACCGGCAGGCTCACTGGGATGGCGTCGGGCTACCATCGGACCTGTCGCTCCGTTCCGCGGACCTTCTGGAGAGCTTTGGCCTACTGGACATTTCGCGGGTGTCGGAACAGGTCAGCGAGCCAATTGCCGCTATTGCCGACCTGTACTACACGGTGTTCAAGCGCATCGACGCCGCTCACCTGCTGCCCCGTATCTCGGACCTGCCGCGTCAGAACCGCTGGGAGGCGCTTGCCAGGGCGGCTTTGCGCGACGACGTTTATGCTGCCGTGGCTGATATGACCATCGCCGTCATGCAGATGACTCCCGATGCCGAGGCATCAGGTGCCGATTCCATCGATCGGATTGTCGCGTGGGAGCGTGGACACCAGGAGCAGTTGGTGCGCATCAAGGACACGTTCGCCGAGGTGACCAACCCCGGCCAGGTGGACATCCAATCGATTTCCGTGGCACTTAAGCTGCTCCGGACCCTGGTCCGAGGCTGAGGGCGATGTCGTGGGCTGCGCCGATCATCACGGTCTCGCCGATTCCGCGCACCGGCGAAGATGGTCCACAGGCCAGAAGCGCCCGATCACAGCGGGAGTCCGTACTCGAACTCATCCAGGACACCGACCCTGCCGAGCATCTCCGAGGGCATCACCCCGGCCGAAGGACGGAAAGGGTTCTCATACCGATTGCGGTGGCTAGGCTGCTAACCCTGCCAGGAGTCCAACCATATTTCGGAGGGTATGGTGCCGCCACCCATGCCGATGCCATTCCACGAAAGCCGATCCGCTGATCGCCCGGCTGCTGTGCTCACGGCTCTGATAGCCGCGGCCAGTTCCTTGGCATCGCCGGAACTCCATGATTGGGCAAGAGGGTGGGCCTCCCCTTCGGCATCGAGTTCTTTCGCCAAGCGCTCAGCCACGGGGACGTGCCAGTGGTCAAGCCGCCGTTCAACAACATACAGATGAGCGCCATGGACCGGCGCGAGGTTCGCGAGATTTTCGAGTGCCTCACGCCTAGCTTCGGCAGCTTTTGCCCGTACGACGCGGGCTTCTTCGACTCCCGTGCCAGCTTGCTCTGCAGATTTAGTTTGCTCTTCCGCTTTGACGACGGCATGGTCCGCGTACTGGAATATCCTGCTTAGCCTGCCGCAGGACGGATTTGCGAGTAGCACAGAGCTGATTCGGGCAACCTCAAAAAGCTGCCAGGTTTCATCGATACGTTCATGCCCGAGCGAAAGGGAGTCGGCTAGGAGAGGAGCCAAGAATGCGTGCAGACGAGGTGGGGTGTTTTCCAGGGCGCGGTCTGCTTCCAGCGCATCGGCAAGAAGTTGGTCGTCATCGGAGTACGGATGAGATCGCTTTAGCGTGAGGATGCGTGCCAGGAGGTCTTAGCGCTTAGCGGCTAGCGCCGCGATGCCGGCGGCATAGAAGAGAGCGGATCCAGCAGTGAGACGCAGCGTCACGAGCCTAACTGAGCCGGAGGCGTGGTTCTGCCGAGAGAATCGCACTATCTCCTCTATCCACCAATGATCGGTGCGTTCATCGCCCCAATAGGCGACTGACGTGACCAGGGCCAAGCAAACCTTGCTCGCCTCCTCGACCCGTTCCAGCATCGCCACGTATCCGTCTGGCGCGTCTTGCTGGTAACTCTGAAGGTTGAATTCTGGGAGTAGGCGGAGCCGTTCGAACTCCACGCCCAGTCGGTCATGTAGGCCAATTGCCACCCAACGGCCAGAAAGCTCCCGCTTTGCCGCGTCGGCGGCAACTTCAACAGTGAGGGGATGGCGAGATTGCCTGCCCTCAAAGGCCGTAAGGGCGTCGATGAGAAGTCCAAATGCAGCATCTGCATTTGTGGGTACAAGAATTCCGTTCATGAGGTGTCGAAACTGTGTCGCTTCCGGGCTAGGAGTGCCTGGCTCGATCCATGAAAGTGTGTACCGCGCTGGATAGTGCGTCTTTATGGCTTCCATTAGAGCGGGATCATAAGTACCCGACCAGCCAGCGATGATCAGGCCGTAGTCGGTAAGTACCCTCTGCAGCAGGACCATCATCTGCGGATCATAGGCGTCCAGTTCGGTGCGCGTATTCAGCATAGAAGCGGGGTTCAGGTAGTCACCATGGAGATGGATCACGCAGCACTGCAGAGTGTGCAGAGGAGTAAGTCCGCTAACGTCACCCGCTGTTGTCACGATGGTTGGTTCGATGCCTTCGGCGCGGATTGCTTGCTCCAGGAGGCGGTCGAAGTTGAGGGTAACGATAACGCGAATGGCTCCCGCCTTTACCAGTCGAGCAAGGCGCCGGTCCCGGCCAGCAGCTTCGCCACGTTGTAGGAGGGTCGGCTGTTGACGGCGCCAGCTCCGTACCCCTGGACCGAATAGCGACGGCGCTGCGGTAATTAGCATTGCCCTGCAAGGCAGTGGAATGCCAAAACCGACCTCTACAGCAGATCCCCAATCTCCGCCAGGGGCAGTTCGAACGTAAACGAGGCACCGCGGGATTCGTTTTCCACTGCATAGATGCGTCCGTGCTGTCGGGTGATGATGCGGTGGCTGAGAGCCAGCCCGATTCCGCTGCCTGTCGATTTCGAGGTGAAGGCCCCATCGAAGATGCGGCCGTCCGGGATGTGGGAGAGGCCTTTGCCGCGGTCTGCCACACGGAAGACGCCGGCGTCGGCAGTTGCGTACGTCGTGATGGTGACGTGCCGTTCCCGTTGGGGCCAGCCGGACATTTCGTCTATTGCGTTGTGGCACAGATTCAGGATCACCTGTCCGGTAAGGACCTTTTCGCACCGGATCCATATAGGGTCCTCGCTCATAACGAGCTGAACTTCGGTGTCGTTCTGATCTGCTCGAAGCTGAACAAAGTACATGCAGTCCCTCACGATTTCGTTCAGGTCCACCACCTGCTCGGAGTGCTCGAGCTGAACCACGAAGTCCCTGAGGCTTTTGACGATCTGATTTGCCCGATCTATCTGCATCCTGGCGTTATCTAAGCCATATACCAGGTCTTCGATGCCCGTCGCAGGGTCGTGCACCCGCCGCGATACGCCATCCACGAAATTCGTTGCTGCTGCCAGCGGCTGTCCAAGTTCGTGCGCGATCGCCATGGCCATGTCGCCCATTGCGTTGTAACGTCCCAGATAATTCAGGTGCTCAAGATCCCTTCGGTGCTGTTCCTCCGCCGCTACCTGGTCATTGATGTCCTGGAGAAGGAGCATAGTGCCTGTCAGGTCTTGCTCCAGGGCGATGTACTGGCAGCTGACTCCGAACCACCTAATGGTGCCATCGGGCTGCGCGACCTGGACCCGAAGGATTGACGATGTGCTGTCAGCGGGATCCTTGGCCAGAGCCTTTCGCAGGGCGGGCCTGGAAGAATTGCTGCACAGGTCGAGGAAGCTTTCGCCGTACAGTTCTTCGCCTTCGCGGCCCAGCTGGGCTGAGGCTGCCCCGCTGGCGAAAGTGATTTTTCCTTCGCCGTCCAGTACGAGGATTCCCTCAGCCATGCGCATCAGGAATGCTTGCAGCCTGCCCTCACTGCGCTGCAGGTTTGATTTGAGGGATTCTTCCTTTTCAATGTCCCTGAATTGCACCATGATGGCCCTGCCGGAGCTCAGTTCCACCCGGGTAGCTACTGCCTCGGTCAGGATGTTCCGGCCGGACTTGGAGCGGTACATCCATTCGGTTCTGCTGATGCCGCGGTCGACAGCGTCCTGGAGCCACTGCACACCAACGGCCCGTCGATATCGGAAATCGGGGCTGCTCATGTCAGGGGCCTTGAGGGGTTTTAGCTCCTCCAGTGTGAAGCCAAGCATGTCGCAAGCGGCGTCGTTTGCCCACAGGATGTTCTTTGTCTCTGCGTCGTGGACGAGGATGCAGTAGCTCAGCGCCTGTGTGAGGCGTTCGTAATCCTGGCCGGCAGGGACCGTCGCGGGGGGCTCTGCTGAGTCCTTGGGCCGGTCCGGCTCGCCGGTCGCGGATAGGGGTTCACTGCTCGGGGAAGTGGCCACAAGAGATGTTAGCCCACAGTCGGACTTTGACCCATAGGTAATTTCTTTATTCCACGCCGGTATTTCTTTGGGCGACAGCTACGAATCACCGATTGAACGCAACCGCTGTACCAAATACTTTTGATGGCAGAAGAGATACGTTCAGCCGTTGATTGAGATTGGAACTCTTATGACCGACATTCTGACCACTGCACCGCAGACAACACTTGACCATGTGCTCGAAGTGATCGCGGAGCGCCGGCAAGAATTCGGAGAACAGAAATTCGTCTCACAGGACATAATTTGCGAGTTCAAGAAAGCAGGCATTTTCCGGTCAGCCACACCTAAACGATTCGGAGGGGGCGGGCTGCGGCCGAGCGAATTCCTGCGCATCATCGAAAAGATCTCTGCCGTCGACGCATCCGCTGGCTGGGTGGCCAGTTTCGGCTCTGCCAATGTGTACCTGGCCGCGTTGCCCCTGCAGTCCCAGGCCGAACTCTACGCTGACGGCCCGGACGTGGCGTTTGCCGGGGGACTGTTTCCAGTCCAGAAAGCTGAGCGCGTGACGGGCGGCTGGAACGTCGCCGGTGAATGGAAGTTCGCCAGCGGCTGCAAGGGCGCGGACATACTGGGCGTCGGTCTAGTGGGCAACGACCAAAGCCAGGGAAAGCCCCTGACGGCCCTACTGCGGCCGGAAGACGTCGAAATCGTCGAAAACTGGGACGTCATCGGTCTCAACGGAACCGGCAGCCACGACCTCCGTGTTCACGGAAAGTTCGTGAAAGACGAATGGACTTTCGTGCGCGGCGGCGAGCCGACCATTGATGAACCGTTGTACCGCTACCCGACGGTGGCCTACGCAGCCCAGGTCCTGGCTGTGGTGAACCTGGGTGCGGGACGGGCTGCACTGGATTACGCCATCAAGACCGGCAGCGGCCGTACCGGCATCACAGGAGCCCCCAAGCTGGCCGACCGCTCCTACTACCGCATGGATGTCGCCAAAGCTGAAGCGGAACTCCGTTCAGCACGTGCCTTCTTTTACGAGATTTCCGACGAGGTGTACGCAACGGTAGAAGCGGGAGACCCCGCGACAGACAAACAGAAGGCTCTGCTGCGTCTGGCTTCCACTCATGTCGCCCGGGTCGGTGCCAAGGCAGTGCAGACCGCCTACACACTCTCTGGTACTGCGGCGATCTATGACACGAACCCCATGCAGCGCTACCTGCGCGACGCCTCGGTTGTCACGCAACACGCCTTCCTCGGCGACGGCATCTACGACGGAGCAGGAGCTGTCCTGATGGATCTCCCGCCCGCCATTCCCGCTTTTCTCTGACCTAGGACCTAAGGAACTTTCATGAGCGAAAATCCTGAGACACAGCCACTGCGCGTCCTGTTCTGCATCGGCATCAACCAGAATTTCTTCGACCTGCCCAAAAGCGGGATCGGGGCGGTATGGACCGCATTCTCCGGGATGATGGCCGACATGGCTCGAATGCCCGGCGTAAACGTTATCGGCAACATGGACGACGACTCCCACATGGTCGGCCCGTCTGAAGGGTGGCCCTGGACCTGCTACATCCTCGCCGATGTAGATAGCCAGGAAACCGTCAAGGCCGCCTGCAACCTTTTCCGCACCACGATGGTGGGCGATAACGCCCTGTGGCGCTACGCCAAGATCGAAGCACGGATAGGTCGAGCCCTGGTTATCCGCGACGACGTGGAAACAGCGGGCTAGCGATGGAACGCGAAACGGTCGCCGGCCTCGCCCAGCGCCTGGTCCAATTCGAACTCCGCGAGGCAGCACAGAACACGCTCAGCAGGTACATGGATTTATGCGACGTTCCGCGGGCTGAGTTTCATTGGGCCGACATGGCGGCCCTGTTTACGGCGGAGGCTGTCTGGGAAGGCATCGGACCCGAATACACGGGCAAGTTCGGCCAATTGAAAGGCCGGGACGCCATACTTTCGATGCTCGCAGACTACCTTCCGCCCTCGCTGCACTTCACACACAACGTTCATCTGCTCGGCAACGGACGAATCGCTGTCTCCGACAACACGGCGACGGGTGAGTGGATCATGCAGCAGCTCTCCGCATTCGAGACAGGCGGCAGGGAACTGATTTCGGCGCGGCTATCGGTGGACTTCGAATATGCCGAGGGCAGCGCCAGAATCTCCCATTTCCGCACCGAGAAGTTGTTCACGGCCGATCTCGCGGCCACCCCCGTCAACGCCTAAGAGCACCAACCATCAAGGAGTACATCATGACGTCACAAACATCAGAAGGGACCGGCGGTTTCGCAGGCCTGGCCGCCGCCGACCGGGTCGCGGCGCAGCTTTACACCGACCCGGAGATCTTTGACTGGGAGATGGAAAAGATCTTCTACAGCACTTGGGTGTGGGTTGCACACGAAAGTGAAATCCCGGACGCCGGCAGCTTCAAGATGAGCCACATCGGTTTGCAGCCTGTCATCGTGAACCGGGACCGCAAGGGCAACTTCAACGTGCTTCTGAACCGTTGCCGGCACCGCGGCGCCAGCGTGTGCGAGGTCCCCAAGGGCAAAGCGAACGGGTTCACGTGCCCCTACCACTCCTGGTCCTATTCCCTTGAAGGCAACCTGCGTGGCATTCCCTACCCCGACGGCTATGAAGGGGTGGCGGAGAAGAAGGATCTGCCCCTGCAGAGGCTTCGGGTCGAGAGTTACAATGGCCTGATCTTCGCCACCTTCAAGTCAGATATCGAGCCCCTAGGTGACTTCCTCGGCGACGCGAAGATCTGGATCGACCGCTTTATGAAGCAGGGCGCCGGCTTCCCGGTCAAGGTCCAGGGCGAGCACAAGTTCCGCTTCGACGGGAACTGGAAAATCCAGCTTGAAAACACCACTGACGGCTATCACTTCCCCATCGTCCACCGCTCCTGGATGGCCTCGGTGGACGCCGAGACGGCAGACATGCTCTCGTTCATGACCGACGAAAAGGCTGTCACCCATGCCCTCGGCAACGGACACAGTGTGGCCGTCATGGTCCCTGACCACGTTGACCTCGAAGAGGATGACGGCACCGAGGAACTGCAGGAGCGTTTCCGGCACATCATCGACGAGCTCTCAGAAACCATGCCCCAGGACCAGGTCCGCCGGATCGTCAGGTCAATGCATGGCGCAGGGTACAACCTGAATCTGTTCCCGAACCTGTCGCTGTCGATGTCATTCTTCCGCGTTCTACGCCCCATCTCCGTGAACGAGACGGAGATCCAGCACATGGCCTTGGGCCTCGACGGCGGCCCGGAGAGCGTCAATCGCGAACGGCTGCGCATTCACGAGCACTTCCAGGGGCCCTTTGGCTTCGGCACCTCCGATGACTCCGAGGCATGGGACCGTGTGCAGCGCGGCGCAGTGGCAAATCCTGAGATGCCGATCCTTATTAATCGGGGACTTGGCCGCGAGGAGACCGTGGCAGAGGGATGGAAGACCTCGCACGTGACCGATGAAACCGGCATGCGGGAAGCGTATGCAATGTGGAAAAGGATGATAGGCAATGACAACTGAGACCGTCGCAGACGTGAACGCTATCGACAACCGTCCGGCACCGGAGACCTACGAATTGGGACTCGGCAAACTGTCCCAGCCGTTGGTTAGCCGGGCGATCGAACTGATCTGGCACGAAGCCCAGTTGCTGGACGACAAGAATTATGAGGCGTGGCAGACCCTCTACACGGAGGACGCGAAGTACGTCATCCCTGTCGACCCGGCCACCGAGGACTTCGAATCGTCCCTGAACATGGTGTATGACGACGCACGGATGCGCCACATGCGCGTCACCCGCCTCGTGCAGGGCTACTCCATGTCGGCCGTCGCAGCCGCCCGCACGTCCCGCACGATCTCCCGCTTCACCGTCGAGGACCTGACCGAGGACACCGTCACCCTGCGATCCGCCCAGGTTCTCGTCGGCTTCAAGCGCGACAAGTTCCAGGTGCTCGGCGCCGATCTGACCCACCGAATCCGGTTCGCCGGCGACGACGCCCGGATCGAACTCAAGCTGATCCGTCTGGTCAACTCCGACTCTGCCGTCAACGCCTCCGGCTTCCTCCTTTAGGACAATCATGAACAACGTCGCACTCGTCACCGGAGCCGCCCGCGGCCTCGGCGAAGTTATCGCCCGCAAGCTCCACAAGGAAGGCTATAAGGTCGCCATCACCGGCACCAGCGCAGCCTCCGTGCAGCCCGTGGCGGACAGCCTGGATGCCTCAGGAGAAACCGTCTGGGCAGGGGCACTTGATGTCCGCAAGAAGTCCGATTTCGAGTCTGTGCGGGACATTCTCGCGGAGAAGTGGGGCGGCACCGACGTCCTCGTAAACAACGCCGGGCGTTCGACGGTTGCCCCGCTGCTGGAGATCACCCCGGAGGAATTCTCCGCAAACGTTGAGATCAACCTCAATGGCACGTTCCTTGGCTGCCAGGTTTTCGGGCCCCATTTCCGGGACCGCGGCTACGGCCGGATCATCAACATCCACTCCCTCGCGGGCCACAACGGCGGCACCTCGACCGGCGCCCACTATGCCGCATCCAAAGGTGGCGTCTCTACCCTCACCAAGGTGTTCGCACGCGAATTCGCTGCCGCCGGGGTAACCGTCAACGCAGTTTCGCCGGGTCCGCTTGACCTTCCCGTGGTATACGAGACAGTGGATCCCGAGAAGCTGGCGACCGTAAAGGGCATCATCCCCGTCGGCCGCCTGGGCGATGCCGATTTCATCGCCGACACGGTTGTTCTCCTGGCTTCTCCGCGGGCAGCGTCCGTGACCGGAGCCTGCTGGGACATCAATGGCGGGCTGTACATGCGCTGATAGGGCGAGGTGCCCGATCAGCTGAACAAGACAACTGCCAGGACAAGAAAGGAGCGTTCCCCATGGGTATGTTCAAAGTACGCGTTGCCGAAGTGCTGGAGGAGACCAGCAACATCAAATCCTTCCGGCTCAAGCGCGCGGACGGGGCACCATTTGACCCCTACCCCGCGGGAGCGCACATCGACGTCGTCGGGCCCACAGCCGTCGTCAGGCAATATTCGCTGTGCAGCCCGCCGTATGAACTCGATGACTACGTCGTCGCGGTCAAACTCGAGCCGGAGTCGCGCGGCGGTTCCGAAGCCCTGCACGACGTCGAAGTAGGTCAAGAACTCGAAATCAGCGCACCGCGAAACCTCATGGCCGTGGCTGAGAACGCGGACCGCCACCTCCTGGTGGCCGCCGGGATCGGCGTCACACCCATGATCAGCATGGCTTACCATCTGCACCGGGCAGGGCGGGAGTTCGAACTTCACTACTTTGCACGCTCGCGTGAGGAGGCGGCCTTTGTTGACCTTTTGAAAAACAGGAGCGGATTCAGCGATCGGGTGAAGTTTCACTTCGGGCTGCAGCGGGCCGACCAGCCGACAGTGCTAGCCACTGCTTTCGCAGATCTGACCCCGGACTCGCACGTGTACACGTGCGGCCCTGAAGGCTTCATGGACCGGGTCAGCGAGAGCGCCTCCAGGGTCATCCCGGAAGACCACGTTCACATCGAGCACTTCCAGGCCGGCGAACCGACTGACACCAGCGCTGATACACCTTTCGAAATCGAAGTGGATGATGAAGTGTACGAGGTGCCAGTAGGCAGGTCCATCGTCCAGGTGCTCGAGGATAACGGCGTCGAGGTGGATACCACCTGTCAGGAAGGAATCTGCGGCACGTGCATCATGGGTGTCCTCAAAGGTGAGCCGGACCACCGGGACCAGTGCATGTCCAGTAGCGAAAAGAAGGCGAACGACCAGATCGCCGCTTGCGTTTCCCGGTCTAAGTCACCCCGGCTGGTACTTGAACTGTTCTGATTCCGTCCCGCAGTTCCCAACTGAACGTCCTGTTTGACAGCGAAGCTGACCCCTTGCCCAGCGGGCGAGGGGTCAGCTTCGCTACACGTTAACAGGGTCTCTGGTTTCCCCCTACTGAATATTTCGAGTTCACCGTTCCGGGAAGCTCCGCCCGAGGTAGTCCTGAGTTAGGTCAGTTGATACTCACGTTGTGCTGAAGTATGTCTCTGACCAAAGTGGCGATGCTATCAGCACCGGTCTTGGCCTTGATCCTGGTCCGGTGAACGTCCACGGTTTTCACGCTGGTACCGAGCCTTCGCGCGATATTCTGACTGGGCAGACCCTCGATGACCAGCGCCAGAATCTCGCGTTCGCGCGGCGTCAACGAAGCTATCCGCTGCTCGATCACCCGCCGTCCCCGGCTCGCTTCGAAGCGCTCCTGGGCGAGATCGAGTGTCTCCTGCACGACATCGAGCATGTGCTGCGGATCGTACGGTTTCTCCAGAAAGTCAACGGCTCCCTGCCGCAGTGCCTTCACGGACATCCTGATGTCGCCGTGTGCCGAGACGAAAATGATGGGCATGGGGGAGGCTATCTGGTTCAGGACCTCCTGAAGCTGGAATCCGCCGGCCTTGGGCATCCGGACGTCAAGGACCAGGCACGACGGAAAATCGGGGTCGTAGTCGGCAAGAAACGAGGCGACGTCGTAGAAACTGCGCGACTGGATACTGACTGATTCCAGGAGCCACGCCAGCGACTTACACAACTCTTGGTCGTCATCGACGATGTAAACGAGAGCTTCGGGTGAATGCATGGGGAGCACCTTGTACTGCCTAAGGCCTAGGAGTGGGAATTTGACGTTATCCAACACAGGGGACCGAAGTCAATCAAACCTCCCTAAGGAATCTACTTACGCACCTAAGGGCAATTCTGAAATGAGGTGGGATTACTCGCAATACCTATTAGGTCTACCGAACAATAGATTTCTTCCATAAGCATTCATGAAATGACCAGCTTCATTGGTCACGACAGTGGGAGAAATTTAAATGTCTGAGCTTACGCAAATCCAAAAGGATTTCCGGTCCGCCATGGCGCATCTGCCGGCAGCCGTTAATGTCGTGACCACAGCCGGTCCTCACGGCCGCGTGGGAATCACGGTAAGTGCGGTCTGCTCTGTAACGGACTCCCCGCCCACTGTCCTTGTATGCGTCAACCAGAACAGCGAGACGCATGACATCTTCAACAACAATGGCCAGGTCTGCATCAACGTCCTCAGCGGCGAGCACGAAGAGCTTGCCCGACACTTTTCCGGGGCTACCCGCGTTCCCATGGAAGAACGGTTCGGGTGGGACATCTGGGAAAAAGGGCAGGACTCGGTTCCGGTGCTGCGGGATGCCTTGGTGAAGATTGTTGGCAGGATCAGCGGCCGCAGCACCCAGGGCTCACACTCCGTCATCTTCATTCAGGTGGACCGCGTGGAAGTTCAGGAGGAGCGTGACAGCCTCGTTTACTTCAAGAGGCAGTTTCATCGCCTTTCCGTAACGCCGGAGCTCGTGGCCTGATGTCCCTGCGCGAGCTTTCTGCGGCCCTGAGGACCGGGGAAACCACACCCAGCAGTGCCGTGGAAATCGCTTTGGCCTGCATCGCCGAAACCGAAGCAGACATCAGGGCCTGGGTTCACGTGGACGCAGAGGCTGCCCGGGCCGCCGCACGGGAACTGGAGCTGGTGGACGGCCCCCGTGGACCCCTTTGGGGAATCCCGGTCGGGATCAAGGACCTGATCGACGTTTCGGGCCTGCCCACTCGTTGCGGCAGCTCCCTGCGCGGTGCCGAACCCGCCCAAGACGATGCCGACTGCGTCCGCCTGTTGCGCGAGGCCGGTGCCGTCATAATCGGCAAGACCGTGACCACCGAGTTCGGTTACTTCAAACCCGGTCCCACGCGGAATCCCGCCAATCTGCAACACACTCCGGGGGGATCCTCGAGCGGATCGGCAGCTGCCGTGGCCGCCGGAGTCATACCGCTAGCCCTCGGCACGCAGACGGCCGGCTCCCTGACCCGACCAGCATCGTTCTGCGGAGCCGCAGGTTTTGTCGCACCGATCGGTACTTTCTCGCTGCACGGTGTCACCGGGCTGAGCCACTCGCTCGACACCCTTGGTTTTCTGGCCCACTCCGTTGCCGACCTTCATTTTGTGTGGAATGCTCTGGCGAAACGCCCGGGGAGAGACTCAGGTTCAGATTCCGACAAACCGACGCGCGTGTTGTTGTGGAACGGCAGCGGCCTCGGGGACGTCAGCACCGAGATGGCTTGCGCACTCGAGCAAGCGGCAACCAACCTCGGCTCGACCGGCGGACACGTGACCGAATGGTCCGAACATGACCTCATCAAGCAGCTGGCCGAGGCCCACGCCGATGTTATGGCCTACGAAGCGGCCAGGGAGCGTGCAGCCGAGCTCGATCGCCCCGAGGAGCTGAGCGGCCAGCTGCGAGAACTCCTGACCACCGGTCTGCGCATGACCGAGAAAAAATACGAGGCCGCACTGCAAACCGTCGCCTCCAGCCGCCGGATAGTCCTAGCCCTGCTGGATTCGGTAGATGCCGTCCTGGGACCGGCAGCCCTCGGAGCCGCCCCGGCCGGCATCGAAGCTACGGGCTCACCGGTGCTCAGCAGACCCTGGCAGGCACTCGGATTCCCGGTCATCACCATTCCCGGTCTTCGAGACGCAGACCGGATGCCGCTTGGGCTCCAGCTCATTGGACTCCCCGGCCGTGAGGACCGACTCTTTTCAATCGCGACGAAGATCGAATCCTCCTTAACTCCCACTCCCCTCCCCACTTTCTCCAACCGCTAGGTAACAACATGTCATCCACCCGTATTTCACCCTCGCCAGGGTCACTAGCTGAAGCCGTCTCAATGCGGAAAATGAACAGGCGTGCGTGGGTTATCACCACTATGCTCATCCTGTTCCAAATCATCGCCTTCGCCGACAAAGCCGTCCTTGGCCTCGTGGCGCAGCAGGCCATCCCCGAGCTGGGCATCAGCACCGTGGAATTCGGTTTTATCGGCAGCGCATTCTTCTTCCTCTACGCCATAGCATCCGTGCTGATCGGTCTGTGGGCTGGCCGGGTCCCCATCAAGTGGGTACTGCTGGCCATGGGGCTCAGCTGGGCCGTCCTCCAATTTCCGATGCTCTTTGGTGGCGGTGCAGCCATCCTGCTCGTCACGCGTATCTTGCTGGGCGGCGCTGAAGGGCCCGCCACAGCGATGTCGCTGTCCTCCGCCCACTCATGGTTCCGCCCCGCAGACCGGGCGCTGCCGAGCAACCTGATCGCTATCGGTTCAACACTCGGTCCAGTAATTGCTGCCCCTGCCCTCGCCATCGTGATCGTTTCTTTTGGCTGGCGGTGGGCTTTTGGAGCTCTGGGCATCGCCGGAGCTGTGTGGGTCGTGGTCTGGTTCTTTGTCGGGGCAGACGGGCCCTTTGGTGCGAAATTCCCCAAGAAAGCCGAACAGGCACGCAACGAGAACCCCGCAGCCGAAAATATTGCACCGCCAGAGCCGGCGGCTCAAGAAAATGACCGGCTGGCAGCCTTCGACTCCCAGCACCAAGTACCCTGGCGAGCAATCCTGCTCAGCGGATCCTTCGTCATTGCCGTCTTCGCGGGATTCACTAACTTTTGGACCCAGGGCTTCCTCACCACATGGTCGCCCAAGTACCTGGCCGGCGCAGTCAACCTTTCACCGGAACTTGTGGCGCTGTTTTTCACGTTCCCCTGGCTGTTTGGCGCAGCAGTGCTGCTGGGCCTTGGTGTACTGGGACGGCACCTGATGCGTCGGGGCCAGAGCGTCCACAAGGCGATCGGCATCCCGTTCGGCATTTCGCTCGCCGTGGCTGGCATTTGCTTCCTGCTGCTCCCGGCCACTACCGGCCTAGCCTCGGTGGCGCTGCTGACCGTCGCTGCGGGATGCAGTGTCATTTACCCCATGGCGCCCAGCGCCATGGCCTACGCGGTCGGACCAAAGCAGCGGCCCGTGCTGATGGCCGTCCTTGGTGGCGTAGCTTCCATAGGCGCCATTGTCTCGCCGACCGCCGTCGCACTCTTCATGGACGGTGCAGGCTACCGAACCCCCGCTCCGGGCACAAAGGACACAGCCGAGATGATCATGAACATGACCACGGGCGTTCACCAATCGTTCAGCGTCGCCGGTGCGCTGCTCCTGATCGCCGGCGTCCTTTCCGTCTTCTTCCTGAACCCGGACAGGACTGCAGCAAAACTCCAAACCAAATATCCTGCCGCAGCCGACAACCCCAGCGCCGCCGCGTAGTCTCCCCGGCGCACTAAACACAAAGGCTACGGTCCCGCCCGGATTTCCGGATGGGACCGTAGCCTTTGTGCTGGTCTTCGCCTGTGCTGCCCATTGCCGGATCAGCGATGCATCATCAGCGTCGTTCAGGCCCAGGCTGCTTCAGCAGTCCAGTACTCCAAACCGTTGGCGCTGGTGCCGTGCTCCCACTCAGACGTACGTCGCAGCCGCGGTTCCACCCTGGCTGTGCTGGCGTCTGCAGCCTCGGGCCCATCCTGATCAACCTGCCAGTGCACCCAGTTGACTTCCAGGTCATTCTCGTCGTGAACGAACAGATCGACATGGTGCCAGCCATAGCCAAACGTGTCCGTGTAGCACGTCAGGAACATACGATCATGATTCTTGGGGTAAGCCATGGACATTCTCCTTTCACGTTGTTTGTCAGCAGGCTATTGGGGATTTCCTTACCCCGAAAGGGGATAAATCTTTACCGCAGACCGTGATTTCTCGCCTTTCCACACCTTCCATTGGGGCCGAGGATATTAGGTAGGCGGCAGCAGCAAGTTCAGCTTTTCCCGAGAAGCAGAGCGCCGCCGTCGCAACCGACTCTCCTACCTTGAAGGCATTCCCACGTGAAGATTGAGCGTATTGAGGCCGTTCCGTACTCGATCCCCTACGTCAAGACACTGAAGTTCGCGAGTGGTGAGGTAGCGGATGCGGAACATGTCCTTATCCGTGTCCATACCGATGACGGGATCGTGGGCATCGCCGACGCCCCGCCCCGCCCGTTCACCTACGGGGAGACTCAGGACTCGATCATCGCGGTGGTCACTAAGATCTTTGCCCCAGCCATCACCGGCCTTGATCCGATGGACAGAGGCAAGATCCACCACATTCTGAACAGAACAATCCATAACCAGGTGGCCAAGGGCAGCCTCGATATAGCTCTCTGGGACATCATCGGAAAGGCCAACGCAGTCCCTGTACATCAGCTGCTCGGGGGCTTTACCGATTCCATGGAAGTAAGCCACATGCTGGGCTTCCGGCCCGCCCAGCAGCTTCTGGATGAGGCGTTGAGTTTCCGGGAGAAATACGGAATCAACACCTTTAAGCTCAAAGTAGGGCGCCGGCCCTTGGCCCTGGACGTCGAGGCTTGCCGAGTCCTCCGCGCCGGACTGGGACCGGACACCGAACTGTACCTGGACGCCAACCGGGGCTGGACGGCCAACGAAGCGATGGAAGTACTCCGACGCACAGCGGACCTGGGACTCTCCCTCCTCGAGGAACCCTGCGATGCCAAGGAAGGACTGAGCCGTCGCAGGCTCGTCCAAAAGTCGCCCATTCCCGTGGTGGGCGATGAAAGCGTCCCCACCGCCGGTGACGCGTCCCGCGAACTCCTCTCCGGGGGATGCGACGCGATCAGCATCAAGACCGCCCGCAGCGGCTTCACTGAAGCCCAGCAGATCCTTGGCCTTTGCACAGGGCTGGGCGTGGACGTGGTCATGGGAAACCAAATAGACACCCAGATTGGAACTCTGGCCACCATCACCTTTGGCGCTGCCCACGAAGCCACTTCCCGGCGCGCCGGTGAACTGTCCAATTACCTGGACATGGCCGATGACCTGCTTTCGGAGCCCATCCGCATCAGAAACGGACGCATAGCCGTCAAGAGCGCCCCTGGCGTCGGAGCGGACATCGATGAGGACAAACTCGCGCGCTACCGACAGGACAAGTAGCAGGGCCGCAGCACTTCCATCCAACCCGATAAGCAAAGGAGCATCCGTGCTGTACCTGGTCCGTATGGACGTTAACGTCCCCCCCGAAATGCCCGAAGAACAAGCCTCGGCAATCAAGCAGGAGGAAAGGGCCTACTCTCAGGCCTTGCAAAAGGAGGGCCGCTGGCCCCACCTCTGGAGGGTCGTTGGAGAGTACGCGAACTACTCAATATTCGACGTCGACACAAACGACGAACTCCACGACCTCCTCCAGGGTCTGCCGCTGTTTCCGTACATGAAGGTTGACGTCACGCCGCTAGCCCAACATCCATCCGCGATCACCACATCAGGGATCTGAACCGCACAACAATGTCCGTCTCATGGATGAGGCGGACCAAGAAAGGACCTCAAAACAATGTCTGTCGAAACCACTGCAACAGCGGCCGCTTCGGGCGCCAACGCCACCGAAAAATTCCGGGCGAACAAGTCCGTCGGCTCCCAAGTCAGCACTGAACGAGTCAACCTGCTGGCCTCACGGGCAATCAAGGCCCTCGTGGACACCGTCACCGAAGAACAGGTCACCTACGACGAATACAACGCCCTGAAAGCCTGGCTGATCCGGGTGGGAGAAGACGGCGAATGGCCCCTGTTCCTGGACGTCTGGGTAGAACATGCAGTCGAGGAAGTGGCGAACGCCGACCGCGAAGGAAGCAAGGGCACCATCGAGGGGCCCTACTACGTCCCGGGATCTCCGATCCTTCAGTCGCCGGCGACATTGCCTAAGCGTGAGGATGAAACAGGAACCCCACTCCTGTTCCAGGGCCGAGTCACAAGCGTCAACGAAGAAGCACTCGCAGGGGCCCATGTTGAGATCTGGCACGCGGATGGTGCGGGCTTCTACTCCCAGTTCGCACCCGGCATTCCCGAATGGAATCTCCGCGGCACCGTGGTCGCCGACGATGAGGGGCTCTACCAGATCAACACCCTCCAGCCCGCACCGTACCAAATCCCCACCGACGGCGCGTGCGGGCAGCTCATCTCGGCCGCAGGTTGGCACGCTTGGCGACCAGCGCATCTTCACCTCAAAGTCAGCGCACCCGGACACCAGCTCATCACCACACAGCTGTACTTCACCGCCGACGAACACCTGTCAGACGACATCGCCTCAGCAGTCAAACCCGAACTGGTCCTCGACCCGAAACCCACGGCAGACGGCACCGGACGCGAAGTCGCTTACAACTTCGTGCTGGATCCCGCCGCAACCGAGTAGAACCGAGAACGATGCCGCCCCGACTGAGTCGGGGCGGCATCCCTGCATCGGACTTGCTGCCTGGGGAAACACCTGAATCTTGTGTCTTTCCCCGGTACTGTCATCGGTTTGTTGGCAGCTAACGCCAGGTTAACCTGCCCTCGTGCCCGGCCAGCGGAGATGGGGACGCAACCTTCGCCTCGCTTACACGGATACAAGCGCGCCATCATCGAAGTGAGCTGCCGCGAGGATTTCGGACAGCGGAATTGGTGGATTCTTCTACGCTGCCAAGGCTGGCTGTTGATAACCATAGTGGACTTCGTTGGGCCGTCGGTAACCGAGTGCGGAGTGTCGGCGCCGACTATTGTAAAACCCCTCGATGTAGCGGATAACGTCGCTGCGTGCTTGTGATTTCGTCGGGTAAACGGTCCGGTAAACACGCTCATTTTTGAGCATCGAGAAGAAAGATTCCGCCATGCTGTTATCCCAACACACGCCTGTGCGGCCCATCGATGAGCGCATCCCCAGGCCGGTCACCAAGGCCCGAAACCCGGCCGAGGTATACACGCTGCCGCGGTCACTATTAAGCCGAATTCGGCTTAACTCCGATTAAGCCGAGGAAATCGTTAAGCCGGGGACTGGCCCTGTGGGCCCGTACTTCCACGGGTTTGTGCCTTGTTCCTCGGCTTAATGTTGCGTGGGTCATCTGGAGTGTCGAACTTTTGTAGGTTGTTGTCGCCAGACCAATCCTCGTCAGTGAGACTGGCTGATGGAGGAAGCGGCGGTATCCAGCCATATTTCGCCATGCCCAGCGTGACGAATGTATGAAGGCGTAAACGGTGGGCATACCTTCGCGATGGAGCTGTGGCCTGAGGGGCCAAAGAGCGCCTAATCGTTAAGCCGAGAAAACTACCCCGGAGTCCCGAAACGACGTAGCAACAAGCCCGACATTCGGCTTAACGATTTCCTCGGCTTAATCCGAGTGCCAGATCGCGTCAGGCTCGATCAGGGTCGTTGCGGCGGCGTTGTTGAGGGCGTCGGCGACGAGTTCGGTGCGCATGTGATCGGCGATCGACCAGCCGACGACCTTCTTCGAGTAGCAGTCGATGACGGTGGCCAGGTAGATGAACCCTTGCCAGGTGTGGATGTAAGTAATGTCGCCGACAAACTTCACCCCGGGACGAGTGGCGGTGAAGTCACGCCTGACCAGATCAGGCATGTTGGCCGCTGCCAACGCGTCGGCCTCGGTCGTGACCCGGAATGGCCGCGGCTGGCAGGCCAGGAGGCCCTCCTGGCGCATGACCTGCCGCACAAGCTCGGGCGAACATTCAGTCTTTTCCGCCGCGAGGTCGGCATGGATTCGACGATACCCGTAGGTGCCTTCGGACTCCTCGAAATAGTGCTGGATCCGCGCTGTCAGGGCCTTCCGGCGAGTGGCAGTCGCCGATTGCGGGCGCGTCAGCCAGTGATAGAACCCGGACGTTGAGACGCCCAACCAGCGGCACATCTTCACGACCGAATTCAGGTTGGCGGACTCAGTTTTTTGGGAGTCGATGTATTCGTACTTGCTCACTACCGCTGCTCCCGCGCGAAGTAAGCGGCTGCTTTTTTCAGGTTATGCCGATATCGGCATAACCCGAATATCGGGATAATTCAGGAACAGAGTCTCCGCGCGCAGCTCCTGATTTTCCCTCTCGAGCTCCTTCAAACGGGCCCGCTCCGGCAACGTCAGGTCCGTCTCGGTACCGCCGTTGGCCTCGCGGTACTTGTTCAGCCAGTTGCGCAGAGTCTCGGGCCCGACACCGTATGCGGTGGCAACGTCCTTGATGGGCTTGGACGTGTTGATCACCTCACGGCACAACTCGTCTTTGAACTCCTGGGTGAAACGCCGGCGTGCTGCAGTCATGCTGATCTCTACTTTCAGTAGACCCCCATTTTAAGAGGGCCCACTGTCCGAGAACCTCGCGGCAGCTCACTCTGAGGCGTTTCCGCCTGCAAGTTCTTCAGCTTCCTCATTCACCCGAAGAACGCTACTGCGTGCCAACAAGCTGGCCAAGCCAACTCCCGGGCGGAGCCAATACGCATCCCACTAAGGGATCCCTCTCTGGGACGGGCCTGACTGTAAGCAAATCGCCAGCGGTGCTCAGCTCAGGTGGTGCTCTTCGCTTTTGGGAGGGTGAGGAACGCGAAGAGTGCGGCGGTTCCGTAGCCGGTAACGAGGGCTGTGTCGGTACCTGTGCTCCTCAACAAGAGAGACTGGACCTGGAACGAGGATTTACGGAGAATCAACATCCAGATGACTTCACACGATCAAGCGGCGCAGCGGGCCCCAAGAAAGCGCCCTTCCCAGCGGCAGAAGGACATCTGGAGACGCGCGCCCATCATTTTCTCGATCGTCGTTTTGGTGTGCTTTGGCACGTGGGGCATCCAAATTCACATGGACCGGCCGCGGTTGGAGGCGGATGTCGTATCCACCATCGAAGTCAGGGGCGGCGAGGTCATCAAGATTGTGCACCGTCCGGGCCGGGCTACCCCCGGATACGTCGATGTCGTGTTCGACGGCCAACAAAGCCGCTGTACGCTGCACCTCCTGGACCAGGACCCGCCCGTCTTCGACTGCGACCCTGCCGTCGACCAGTAGGCCGATAGTGGATCGGCTTACGGGCAAATTCATGGCATCCGCCCTTCGTCGGGCACGATAAGAGCTATGACCGTCGAACTTCGCCCCTGGACGCTTGAAGACGCGCCCGCGCTGTGGGCTGCGTACCGGCAGAGCCCGGACCTTGGGACGCAATTTGGCAGTGCGGATCTGGCCACCGTCGACCTGGCGCGTGACTACATCCGGGCCCAACTTCCTTTGACAGAATCAAGGCGCAACTGGGCTATCACGATCGACGGTGTCGCTGTGGGCAATGTAGGACTGTCAGCCATTGACCTGCGCCACGGAACTGCCTGGACGTACTACTGGCTCACCTCTGCAGCTCGTGGTCGCGGCTATGCAGTGCGAGCCCTCGCAACAATCGCCGCCGCAGCCTTTGAGGACGGCCTCTTCCGCCTCGAGCTGGGGCATCGCGTCAACAATCCCTCATCGTGCAAGGTCGCCACCATTGCTGGCTTCATCCCCGAAGGTCTCGAGCGCCAGAAGCTGCTGTACGGTACTGAACGCTTCGACGTCGAGACCCACGCGCGACTGCGTACGGATTCGAGCCCGAATCTCAAGATGCTCCCGTTGTCCCAGGAGAGGACCGGCTAACGGGCAGTTCGGCGCGGTTGGATATCGTGGTCAGATGACGCCTCCACCTCCAACTCATCGGCTCCGATTCCGCGAGATGATTCAGTCCGACCTAGACAACATGGCCGCGTTGCTTGGAGATCCTGAGGTGATGCGCTTCTACCCCGCTCCCAAGACCCGAGACGAGGTTGCAGGCTGGATCCAGTGGAACCGGGCCAACTACGCGGAGCACGGTTACGGTTTATGGGTCATCGAGACGCTGGATGGTGACTTCGTAGGCGACTGCGGCCTCACCTGGCAGCAGGTGAACGGTTCACCCAAACTAGAGGTGGGGTACCACGTACTGTTCCAGCTCCATGAGCGCGGATATGCGACAGAGGCAGCCATGGCGTGTCGCGACTTCGCTCGTGGGCACAGCGACGCAACCGAACTCGTAGCCATCATCCATCCCGACAACCGACCCTCGGAGCGAGTCGCCGAAAAGATCGGGATACATCGTATTTCTGACGATCATGGCGGCAACATTTCAGTCCGGTCAGTCCTGAGCATGCCGTTGTGAAGAAGGTCGAGCCCGCCCATTGCGGGAACTGTCACCGTACAAGGAACTTGGATGTTGGGAGCATTGCACCATGCGAGATATCACTCTGCCTGCGGGCGTCCGTGGCGTGGTGTTCGATGTCGGGGAGACCTTGGTCGACGAGTCTCGTGCCTGGGCTAGGCAGGCCGAGTGTGCAGGGGTTACGCCGTTCGCCTTGATACTGACCGCAGTGGGTCTGGTTGTTGCAGTCATAGGCACCGCCTGTGGCTGACGAGCTCGTTTCCCTGCCCGCCGTACGTCCACGCGAACTTCGTCTCGTCCGTGATGCCGTTCAGGGCGAAAGCGGCGCTCGCGCAGCTCCTGCAGCAGGTCATGTCGTTCTGGACGACGACCGTGCCGCGGAGCTGGATCTGGACAACTGATGCCAAGCGCAAGCCGCCGTCGGTCTTTCTGCCCCTCACCCAACTGGGTAGCAGTAGATGTCGTTAGGACGGCTCATAACGACATCTACTGCTACTTACTTGGGCTGACGATCTCGGGTGGTGAGCCGGGCGCCGATCCAGCAGGCTGCCGCGAGGCAGGCAACCAGAACGAACGTGCTCAGTAGCTGTCCGCGGCTACTTTCCGCGCTGAAGCCGACGGCGAAGATCAGGCCCAGGAGCGCCAGTCCGAAGAATGTCAGGCCCGGAAACCCCCTCATCCGCAGGGGAAGTACGGCACCGGCCCGGTCCGCGCGGCGCCGGAGGATCAGCTGCGAAACGAGGGCCGTCCCCCAGACCACCAGGCATGTTGATCCGACCAGCTGGAACAGGGCCGGCAGGATCCGGTCCGGGAACAGCAGCTCCAGAACGGTGGCGAAGAAGCCGAACGCGACGGAGACGCCTACCGCCACCATGGGCACGTTGGCGACGCTGAGCCTGGCCAGGAACCGGGGAGCCTCGCCGCGTTCGGCGAGCGAGTACACCATGCGGGACGCGCCGTAGAGGTTGGCGTTCAGTGCGGAGAGAAGTGCGACGACGGCAACCAGGGTGATCGCCGTGCCGGCGCCCGGGATCCGGGCCGCGTCGAGCACGCCGGCAAAAGGCGAGGCGAGTCCTTCGGAGGTGACCGGCAGGACGGCCGCGATGACAAAAACCGACCCGATGTAGAAGACCAGGATGCGCCACAACACCGTGCCGATCGCCTTGCCCACACTGTGCTCCGGATCCTCCGTTTCCGCGGCGGCCACGGCCACGATCTCGGTTCCGCCGAAGGCAAAGATCACCACGAACAATGCCGTGGCGATTCCACCAAGCCCGGCGGGAGCAAAATCAGTGGTGATGTTAGCGAGTCCAGGCGAAGCTACGTCGGGCAGGAGGCCCAGCAGCAGGGCGGCCCCCACGGCCAGGAACGCCACAATGGCGGCAACCTTCAGGATGGCGAACCAGAATTCGAACTCGCCGAAGTTCTTGACCCCCGTCAGGTTGATGGCCGTAAACACGACCATAAAGACCAGGGCCAGGGCCCAGACGGGGATAACCGGCCAGACAGAAAACAGCAGGCCTGCGGCGCCGAGTGCTTCCGCGGCGATGACCACCACCAGCTGAAGCCACCACAGCCAGCCCACTGTGGCGCCGGCGGTTTTTCCGAGAGCCCGCTCGGCGTAGACGGAGAACGCGCCGCTGGTGGGATTCGCAGCAGCCATTTCGCCCAGCGCCCACATCACCAGGATGATGAGCGTCCCGGCGACCAGGTACGAGATCAGCACGGCGGGCCCCGCGGCCTGGATACCGGCCCCTGAACCCAGGAACAGGCCGGCGCCGATGGCGCTGCCCAGTCCCATCATGGTGAGCTGCCGGGGTTTCATGGTGTGGCCGAGGTGGGATACCGGCCGCACTGCCGTGGACTTCGATGTCATGCCTGTGAACCTTCTTGGGGTTGGGGTTGGTGCCCCCCGCAGGGACCACTTGAATTTACCGCCTAAGTCGCTGGTCCGCAGGCACACGGTTGTGCAACGATAGTGGCACTTTGAATCACTCGGACGAATATTGGCTAGCAACTTGCTTACCCTATGGTGGTGCGCGAAGGAGATTGTATGAACGTCGATGCCCTGGATGCCAAAATTGTCCGTTTCTTTACTGGCACACCGCGGGGCTCGGTGCTGGAGGCCTCGAGGGTCCTGGGCGTCGCCCGCGCTACGATCCAATCGAGGCTGGACAGGATGACGGAGGCCGGCGTGATCAGCTCGTGGGTACCCCGGCCTGATCCCGCCAAGTTCGGCTTCCCGGTGGTTGCATTCTGCTCGCTGACCATCAACCAGGACCTGGGCCATGACGCTGTGGCTGAGGCGCTGGCCGCGATCCCGGAACTGATCGAGGTCCACACCGTTTCCGGCAGCTCGGATCTCATGGCACGGATCGCCGCGCGGTCCAATCCGGACCTGCAGCGCGTTCTCGATGCGATGATCGCCACCAAGACCGTGCTCCGTGCGTCGTCCGTGATTGTCCTCAACACCCATTTCCAGGGCAGGACGCTGAACCTGCTCGAAGCCGCAGCCGCTGTGAAGCCGGAATAGGTGTGCGGGGACCGGTCCAAGGAGTTCTCGCCCAGTCGCGCTGGGCGGCGAAACATTTTGAATCAGAGGAATGTGGCCGTAGAATCAGTTCTAGTCAAATTGACTATAACTAAGTGATGGCAATGAAGCCCAGAAGCAGGGGAGCGGGTGAGTGACCGTGTACAGCAGCTCAGCGAACGTCTCCGAACGGGCCACCGCTGCACCCTCGCTCGCTATCTCCACCGTCATCTTCGCCCTGCGGCCCAGCGAATCCTCGGGCCGGCCTACACTCTGGCTTCCCCTGGTCCGCAGGATTCGCGAGCCGTACAAGGACCTTTGGGCCCTTCCCGGCGGACCGCTGACGCATGTTGAATCCCTGCAGGATGCTGCGTCCCGGAACCTCCGGGAAACCACCGGACTCACGCCGAGCTACCTGGAGCAGCTCTACGCGTTCGGCGGGCTGCACCGCTCACCCACGCAGCGCGTGGTGTCGATCGTCTATTGGGCGCTGGTCCAGCCCACCGAGGCCGCCCTGGCCGACGAATCGGAGAACGTGACGTGGTTCCGGGCAGACAAGGTGGGGGACCTGGCCTTCGACCACAATGCCATTGTTGACTACGCGCTCCGGCGCCTGCGGAACAAGCTGGCCTACGGCTCGGTGGCCTACCACTTCCTGGGCGAGTACTTCACGCTCGCCCAGGTCCGGGAAGTCTATGAAGCCGTCCTGGACACCCGGCTGGACCCGGCCAACTTCCGCCGCCAGCTCAAATCCACGCCGGAGATCGAAGAGACCGGCGAATACCTCCAGGGCGGCAAACACCGCCCGCCCCGTCTTTACCGCTTCACCGGCCGCCCCGGCCTTGACCCCGATAACAGGAGCACACCATGAGCAGCGTCAACACAGCCATCCAGCTGATCACGCGCGAACAAGCCGAAAACGCGGCCCGGAGCGCGGCGGCAGGCAAAGCAGCGGCCACTTGCAGCCCGGCGCTCGCCAAGGGCCCGTGGGAATACGACCTTGCCGAGGCCCTCGCCGGTGCCCCTGCCTACGGACCCGGCGCCTCCAGCGCGGACGTCGCCCCGGCCGCGACGCCGCGTCAGGGCCAGCTCCCGGAGGAATACAAGCTCGCCAGCGACGCCGAGCTCGATGTCCGCATCCGTGCGGCCAAGGAAAAGTTGGGCGACCGGGCAGTAATCCTGGGCCACTTCTACCAGCGCGACGAAGTCATCCAGTACGCAGACTTTGTGGGCGACTCCTTCCAGCTTGCCAACGCAGCCCTCACCCGGCCCGACGCCGAGGCCATCATCTTCTGCGGCGTGCATTTCATGGCCGAGACCGCGGATATTCTCTCCACCCCCGAACAGGCCGTCGTCCTGCCCAACCTCGCCGCCGGCTGCTCCATGGCGGACATGGCGGACACCGACTCCGTGGAGGAGTGCTGGGAACAGCTCGAAGAGATTTTCGGTACCAAGGCCGACGCCGAGGGGCGGGTTCCGGTCATTCCGGTCACGTACATGAATTCCTCCGCCGCCCTGAAGGCCTTCTGCGGCCGCAACGGCGGCATCGTCTGCACCTCCTCCAACGCCAAGGTGGTCCTGGAGTGGGCCTTCGAGCGTGGCCAGCGGGTCCTGTTCTTCCCTGACCAGCACCTGGGCCGCAACACCGCCAAGGCCATGGGTGTGCCGCCGGAGCAGATGCCCATGTGGAACCCGAGCAAGGAACTGGGCGGCAACGACGAGCAGGACCTCCTCGATTCCCGCGTGATCCTGTGGCACGGCTTTTGCTCAGTCCACAAGCGCTTCAACGTGGGCCAGATCGAAAAGGCCCGGGCCGAGTTCCCCGGCGTCAACGTGATTGTGCACCCCGAGTGCCCCATGGAGGTGGTGGACGCCGCTGATTCCGCCGGCTCCACCGACTTCATTAAGAAGGCCATCGCAGCCGCCACCGAACCGACCACTTTCGCGATCGGCACGGAAGTCAACATGGTAAACCGGCTCGCGGCCGAGTACCCGCAGCACACCATCTTCTGCCTGGACCCGGTGATCTGCCCCTGCTCCACGATGTACCGCATCCACCCCGGCTACCTCGCCTGGGTCCTGGAGGAACTCGTCGAAGGCCGCATCGTCAACCGCATCAGCGTGGACGATTCCGTCCAGGACAACGCCAAGACCGCGCTTGAGCGCATGCTCGCCGCCCGTCCGCTGTAGTCCACCTCCTGTAACACCGGAATTCGAAACGAGCCCTACATGAGCGCAGAGAGCACTGCCGGCGGTCCGGCACCCCGGCGGCTGATCGTCGTCGGGAGCGGCATTGCGGGACTGTACTCCGCGTTGCTTGCCGCCGATGCGGACGCCGAAGTGGTGCTGCTGACCAAGGGCGCGCTCGCGGACAGCAACACCTACTACGCCCAAGGTGGCATCTCCGCCGTCCTCGACGAGCCCGCGCCCGGGGACACTGTGGCCGCGCATATCGCAGACACCCTCAAGGCCGGGGCCGGGCACTGCGACGAGGAGGCCGTCCGCGTGCTCTGCACGGAGGCCCGCCTGGATATCGCCGGCTTGGAACGCTTCGGCGTGCGTTTCGACATGGACGACGACGGCGACCCTTCGCTGGGTCTCGAAGCCGCCCATTCCGCGCCGCGGATCCTGCACGCCGGCGGCGACGCAACCGGTGCCGGCGTAGCCAGGGCGCTCATCAAGACCGTCCTGGATGCGCAGGCCGCTGGCCGGATCCAGGTCATCGGGCACGCTCAAGTCACGTCCCTGTCGCAGAGCGAAGGCCGAATGGCAGGCGTGAATTTCCTCCACGACGGGCGGGAACTCGGCGTTCACGGCGATGCCGTGCTCCTGGCGACCGGGGGAGCAGGCCAGCTCTTCGCCCAGACCACCAACCCTGCCGTGGCAACTGCCGACGGGCTGGCGCTCGCCTGGCGGGCGGGAGCCGCAGTGGCCGACCTGGAGTTCTTCCAGTTCCACCCCACCTGCATGGTGCTGCCGGCCGATGCCCTTGAGGCAGCCGGCAACGGCAGTGAGCCGCTCCTGATTTCTGAAGCCGTCCGCGGCGAAGGCGCCATCCTGCTGGACGGGCTCGGCGAACGCTTTATGCCCGCCTATCACCCCGACGCAGAACTTGCACCGCGCGACGTCGTCTCCCGCAGCATCGCCCTGCACCTCGCCACCCTCGGGGATCCCCACGGGCACGTGTTCCTTGACGCCATGGTGGTCGAGGCCCGGCGGGGAAAGGGCTACCTGGCCAAGCGGTTCCCCACCATCACCCAACGCACCCGCGAAGCCGGCGTCGACTGGACCCGGGAACTCGTCCCCGTGGCACCTGCAGCGCACTACTGGATGGGCGGGGTTCGTACCGATCTCTACGGGCGGACCTCGGTGCCTGGGTTGCTGGCCGCCGGAGAAGTTGCTTGCACCGGCGTCCAGGGGGCTAATCGTCTTGCCAGCAACTCTTTGCTCGAAGGGCTTGTCTTCGGACGCCGGGCGGTCTCTGCTTTCTTTGAGGACGCGCCGGGTGGGGTGTCGCCCGAGGCTATTCCTCCGCTCGCTGTCTCGGCCGCGGGCGGCCTCCCCTTGACGCTCGCTTCCGGAACACCCTCGGACGACATTGCCTCGCTTATGTCGGGGGATACATCAGCAGTGCCGTCAGACGACGACCGGCAGCGCCAGTTGAATGGCTGGGAGTTTGACCTGGACCCTGCGCCGGGGCCTGTTGAGACGTCGTTTTCGGATCCTGGGCCGTTTTCCCGGGTGGCACTTCGGCGGCTTATGACTGCTAACGCTGGGGTTTTGCGTAATGGCGGGTTGCTTAGGGAGGCTTCTGGTTTGCTTGGGGCTTGGGCCTCTGCTGACAATCCGGTCAATGTTCCTGATTCGTTCGATCCTCGGGAGCATGAGGATGCCAATCTTTTGTTGGCTGCGCAGCTGTTGGTTCATTCCGCGCGGGAGCGGCGGGAATCCTTGGGGGCGCATTACCGCAGCGACAGCGTGCCCGCGGATGCCGCCGTCGAACATTTTGATATGCGTTACACCATGAGCCGGAAAGCGAGCCTCGTTAATGACTAGCCTGACCCTCCCCGCAGCACCCGTCCGGGACATCCTGGAGCGGGCCTTTGCCGAGGACGCGCCCAACGGTGACATCACCTCGCAGCTGCTGATCCCCGCCGAAGCCCGCGCCACTGCGGTGCTGAACGCCCGGGTGCCCGGCGTATTCAGCGGTGGAACGGTGTTCCGCGACGCCATGAAGATCGTGGACCCGGACACCGACGTGGAGCTGCTGCTCGCTGAGGGTGCAGCGTTCGACGCCGGCACGCACCTCGCGCGTGTTACCGGCAACGCGCGCTCGGTGCTGCTCGCCGAACGAGTCGGGCTGAACCTCGTGCAGAGGATGAGTGCCATCGCCACCAAGACCGCGGAGTTCGTCCGGCTCGTCGAAGGCACCAAGGCGCGCATCACGGACACCCGCAAGACCACGCCCGGCCTGCGTGTGCTGGAGCGCTACGCCGTTCGCTGCGGCGGGGGAGCCAACCACCGCTACAGCCTGTCCGACGCCGTGCTGGCCAAGGACAACCACCTTGCCGTGATGACCGGGGGCGATCCGGCGAAACTGACCGAGCTTCTGGCCGCGGCCAAGGCCCAGCTGGGTCACACCACCCACTTCGAGGTGGAAGTGGACAATGCAGAGCAGATCGAACCCGTCCTCGCGGCCGGCGTTGACACCATCATGCTGGACAACTTTTCCCTTGAGGACCTGCGGGCAGGTGTCCGGCAGGTGGCAGGGCGCGTCCGGGTCGAAGCCAGCGGCAACGTCAACCTTGCCACCGTCGCGGACATCGCCGCCGCAGGAGTGGACGTCATCGCGATCGGCGGACTCACCCACAGCGTCGCCGCACTGGACCTGGGCCTGGACGTCGAACTGAGGACCAGCTGACGCGGCCATGATCTTCCTCGACGCCGCCGCCACCACGCCCGTCCGCCGCGAAGTCCTCGAGGCCATGTGGCCCTACCTGAGCGGCGAGTTCGGCAACCCCTCCAGCCATCACACCCTGGGCGAAGCTGGGGCGTCCGCGCTCGCAGGCGCCCGCGCGGCCGTGGCCAAGGTCCTCGGCTGCCGCCCGGGCGAGATCACGTTCACCTCCGGCGGCACGGAGGCTGACAACCTCGCGGTCAAGGGCATTGCCCTGGCCCGGCAGGCCGCGGACCCGGCGCTCAACCGCGTGGTGATCAGCGCCGTCGAACACCCCGCGGTGGAGGAATCCGCACGTTACCTGGAACGGTTCCACGGGTTTACCGTGGACGTGGTTCCGGTGGACGGGACAGGCAGCGTGACGCCTGAGGCGCTCGCCGCCGCGCTCCGGCCGGAGACTGCCCTGGTCAGCGTCATGTACGCGAACAATGAAGTGGGCACCATTCAGCCGGTAGCCGAGCTGGCCGCCGCGGCCACCGCGAGCGGCATCCCGTTCCACACGGACGCCGTCCAGGCAGCCGGCTGGCTGCCCCTGGACGTCAAGGCGCTGGGTGTGGATGCCCTGAGCATTTCCGGCCACAAGCTCGGTGCCCCCAAGGGCTGCGGTGTGCTGTATGTCCGTGGCCGGACCCGCGTCGAGCCCCTGGTGCACGGCGGTGGGCAGGAACGCGGCCGCCGGTCGGGGACCGAAAACGTGGCCGGTGCCGTGGCGCTGGCCACCGCGCTGACGCTCGCCCACGCCGAACGGCCGGAACTGGCCACCCGGGTGGAAGGGTTCCGCGAACAATTCATCGCCACCATCCTGGACACGGTTCCGGGTGCACTTCTCACCGGGCACCGGACGGAACGGCTGCCGTCAATAGCGTCGTTCTGTTTCCCCGGCACCAGCGGCGAATCCGTGCTGTTGGAGCTGGAGCGGCAGGGTGTGGTGTGCTCGAGCGGTTCGGCGTGTGCCGCCGGCTCGGATGCGCCGTCGCCGGTGCTGACCGCGCTGGGCTATGACGCCGAAGTGGCGCAGACAGCTGTGCGGTTCAGCTTTACTTCCACGGTGACCGCCGACGAACTGGAGCAGGCGGCGGCGGCCGTGGGCACCGCCGTCGGGAGCGTCAGGACACTCGGCCGCAGCTGACGATCCATAGCCCACCTGACTGGCATTTAATGTCGCCGAAAACGCGAATGACGACGTTAACTGCCACTCATTGGGGAGGGGGAGCGGCTCAGATGTGGCGGGCGCGGCGGAAGATCCAGTGCCGCAGCATCGTGAACCGCACAGCGGTGGCCACGAAGCCCGACAACGTGGTGGTCCACAGCTCGTCGGACACGGTGGCGTCCGGGTGCAGCCAATGCAGCACGCCCAGGCTGCCACCGGTAATGACCAGCGCCACGGCGATGACGATCACGCCGTTGAGGTGGTCGCGGGCCATCCGGCGCTGCCCGGAGATCTTGAACGTCAGCCTGCGGTTCAGCGCCGTGTTCATCAAGGACGTCAGCACCAGTGCCGCGGCGTTGGCCAGCTGCGGTCCCAGCCACGGGCGCAGCAACGCATACAGCGCCAGGGAGGTGGCGGTGCAGATGATTCCGACGCCGGTGAAGCGGAGGAGCTGCCGCACCAGTGGAAACCTGAAGATTCCGCGGTAGTGCCTGGTGGCAGGCGCGCCACGGGTGGGCTGCTGCGTCAGCTGGGCACTGGGCGCAGCAGGGGATTCCATGGCCTAAGCCTGACATATCAGGCGGGGGTTTCCTCCCAGGACGCCGCGTTGACGGGGTTGCTCAGCTCGCCAATGCCCTCCACGCGGCACACAACTGTGTCTCCGGGGTGGATGCGGGCACACTCCGCCGGGAAGCCGGTGAGGACCAGATCGCCGGCGTACAGGGTCATAAAGGAACTGAGGTACACGAGGATTTCGTCCACCTTCCAGCCGAGGTCTGTGCTGCTGGCGGCCTTCAGCTGGGTGCCGTTGTGGACGATGCCGATGGACAGGTCCGAGTCGTCAAGGTCCGTCACGATCCACGGACCTACGGGGGTGAAAGTGTCCTGGCTTTTGGCGCTGATCCACAGTTCGTCCGACTTCTGCAGATCGCGGGCCGAGACATCGTTGCCGATGGTGAATCCAAGGATGGCGCTCCGGGCAGTCTCCAGCGTCAGGCCGCGGACGGTGCGCCCGACGACGACGGTCAGTTCCGCTTCCGGGTCCACGTAGCCCACCGTTGAGCTCAGTTCAATGGCGTCGCCGGGGCCGATCACACTGGATGCGGCCTTGTGGAAGGCCTGCGGCGGGAGGTCGCGGCCGGGCTGGCCGGTGTTGTGGGCCATGCCGAAGACGTTGGCGGGGACGGATGGGGCCAGGAATGTGAACGACTCCTGGTCCACTACAGTGCCGGTCTCCCACCCCGGCCGGGCAGGGTGGTTGGCGTTTGCGCGGGACGCCGCGAAGGGGGAATCAATGACTGTCCAGGACCGACCGGCGTCGGAGCCGAAGTCCGGGGCGTCGTTGGCCACGAAGAAGTGCTCGTCGGCAACAGCCGGGGACAGGGGACGGACACGGGCAAGGCGGCGGGGAGCGCTGGCAGTCATGATGACATCCTACGTCCTCCGGCCGGCCGGCTC
Source organism: Pseudarthrobacter sp. Y6 (assembly GCF_050156205.1). NCBI lineage: Bacteria > Bacillati > Actinomycetota > Actinomycetes > Micrococcales > Micrococcaceae > Pseudarthrobacter > Pseudarthrobacter sp. Y6. The sequence goes on from NZ_CP189574.1 coordinate 1,860,448, forward strand.
AGTACAGCTCGCCCACCGGGATCTCCACGGCCAGGCGGTTGGACGGGCCGGGCAGCGGGCAGGCCCAGGCCTCGTTGTACGCACAGGACGGGTTGTAGGCAAAGTTGAAGTCCAGGACAAACTCGGCGCCCGCCCCGGAACCATGGACGCCATGGAACGCGCCCTTGATGGTGTCCAGGAGGTACCGCCCTGCGCCGTAGGTTCCGCCCGGCTGGCCTGCCGTGGCGTCCCGGAACGGAACGAAAATCCCCCCGCCGTATCCGTGCAGCTTCCATACGCCAAGCTGGCCCAGCTCGGGAAGATCGAACGTGCCCAGCCGGACAAAACGGACCACGCCGTCAGTGGCGGTTTCCACGGTCATTTCCCGGCCGGCCCCCTCAAGGGTCAGCGGCACATAGAATCGGTAGATGGGATCGTAGTCGGCAGTCTTCAGGCCAGCGAACTGCGACTTGTCCTTCGCGCTGAGGGCTGAGGCCGGATGCGTTGCGAACATACGGTCGCGTTCATGCCGCCACAGGGAATGGGCCTCCGCCGGATCTTCAGCGGCAACCTTCCGCACCGTGTCGTACAGGGCAAACGTCCGCAGCCGCCAGTCCGCAATGTCGATGGCAGAGATGTCCGCCAGGCTCTCAAGGTCCGCGCCGTACTGCTCATCCGCCATAGGAACCAGCCTAGTGCCTTGCGTGCGGGGAATGTCCGACGGCGACACGAGGCTCCGTCTCTTGGCCGCCGTCGTCCGCCGATAGGCTGGCTGCATGACACACAAGGCGACAATGTGGGGAGTGCGGACGGCAGCGCTGCTGATGGCCGGTGCCCTGGCGGCCGGGTGCAGCGCGCCTGGTAACAGCGATTCGGCGTGGACGGCGCAGCCGGACATATCGGCCAGCCCCGGTGCCAGTAAGAGCCCTACCGCCGGCGCTACCGGTTCCCCGTCGCCGGATCCTTCGGCCGCACCGGGCCCCTCGGCGTCCACATCACCCGGCCCGGCCGCAACAGCGGCTGCCTGGAAGACCTTTACCGATCCGGCTAAGACCGTCAGCTTTGACCTGCCGGAGGAATGGATCGCCCAGTCCGTCACGCCCGAGGAGGGGACGTTGCCGGGTGCCCTGAAGATCGAGGTGAAAAAGCAGGACAACACGGTTGTGGCTGCCCTGCGGACGGGACTGCCGTCGTCGTCGTCGTCCGAGTGCCCCGAGGCTGCCCGGAAACCCTACGTTGTGATCAGCAGCGTGCCGGTAGAGCTTCCCGGCCTGACGGGGGAAGGTGCCATCGCGCCGCACGTGGTGTTCCGCGTCATCCATGGCTACCGCTACTTCGGCTCCTACGGCATCACCAACATTGTGGGCGGGGCAGACGGCCAAGCCTGCGAACTGCGCAACGTGGTCCGTGGCCCGGCAGGGAAAGGTGACTACTCGTTCGGTGACCTCGGAGTCCTGAAGGCCTTCGCCCCGGATGAGAAGGTGGCCCCGGCCAAGGCGTTTGACACCTTGGGCCAGGCCGCAAAGTACGTGGACGAGGGCTCGGAATTCGCGAACGTCCAGCGGATGCTAATGTCTCTGGAGATCAAAAACTAGTCCCGCCCCCGGCCCCCACAACCCCGGGCCAATGCGGAAAGTTCGGCCACTACCTCACACCCCGGAGATACATGGAACGCACCGTTTCAGCACGTATGGTTTTCAGGACCATCGCCGACACGAAGGCAGCCCTGGCCGTCGCTGTGGCCAGGAATCCCGGCTACACCTCGTTTGATGAATCACTGACTGTCACGGCCGACGGGCAGCCGGTTCCGCTGCAGGAACTCGCGGACCATCATGGCGGCCGCCTGCACTATATGGAGTTCACTGAACCCGCCGAGGTCACCGTTGAGTACTCAGCGACGGTGGCAGGGCAGGCCGTCCCGGAAGAGGCCACCCTGGCTGATCTCATCCGCTACGTGCGGCCAAGCCGCTACGCAGAGTCGGACCGGCTGCTGCCCACGGCCTACGCCGAATTTGGCGGCCTGCACGGTGCCGAACTGCTCCACGCGGTGCGGAGCTGGGTCTATGGGGAATTGCGGTATATCAGCGGTTCGTCCAGGGGCACTGACGGCGCCGTGGAAACGCTGCTGCACCGCAGGGGAGTGTGCCGGGACTTCGCGCACCTGGCCATCGCCCTGCTGCGTTCCAAGGACGTCCCGGCCCGGCTCACCGCTGTGTACGCGCCGGGGCTGAGTCCCATGGATTTTCACGCGGTAGCCGAGGCGCATGTCAATGGCGCCTGGCATGTCATCGACCCCACGGGGCTGGCCCCGCGGGAGTCGATGCTGCGGATCTCGGCCGGCCGCGACTCGTCCGACACCGCGTTCCTGTCCACGGTGGGCGGGCGCCTGACTCTGACCGAGCTGCGCGTCAGCGCTGTGGTCAACGGCCAGCTGCCGTCGGAAGATCCGGCCAAGCTGGTCATGCTGGGCTAGTTTCCCGGCAGGGCCCGGCCACTTCCGGGCAGTACTTCCCAGGCAGTTACTTTGCCGGCCGCGCTCCCACGGAATGCCGGAGTTTCTCGGTCAGCCGCTGAAGTTCCTTCTGCTCGGCAGCCGTCAGGGCTGGCCCCACCAAGCTGGAGATGTCCCGCACATGCTCCCGACCGATCTCCTTCTGGAGGGCAGACCCCTCCTCGGTGAGCTTCAGCAGTACGCCGCGGCCGTCGTCGGGGGCCGCCATTCGGGCCACGAGTCCGCGCTTTTCCAGCCGCTCAACCAGCCTGCTGAGGCTCGACTGGCTCAGTAGGACATGGTCATTGAGTTCATTGAGCCGGAGCCAGCCGGACGGGCACCGGGACAGCGTGAACAGTACGTCGTATTCGTTCAGTGCCACCTTCCGGAAGGCAGGACCGGCCTGCAGCCTGCGCATGACGGCAACCTGCGCCCGGAACAGGGATTCCCAGGTTTCCGCCGCCAAGCGGATGGGTGATTCGTTTCCGTTGGCAGCCATCACGCCTCCGAAGGGGCAGTTTCAGGCGCCGGTGCAGCCATCAGTGTGGCCACGCGGCCGGCATGGGTGGGCGGGTCCGGGACGTGCGCGGGCTTGAGGGCCGCGTATTCCTTGCGGAGGACCGGGAGGACTTCCTCGCCGAACAGGTCAAGCTGCTCCAGCACTGTCTTCAGGGGCAGGCCTGCGTGGTCGATGAGGAACAGCTGGCGCTGGTAGTCGCCGAAGTACTCGCGGAAGGTGAGGGTCTTTTCGATGACTTCCTGCGGGCTGCCGACCGTCAGCGGTGTCTGGGAGGTGAAGTCCTCCAGCGACGGGCCGTGGCCGTAGACAGGCGCGTCGTCGAAGTAGGGCCGGAATTCCTTTACGGCGTCCTGGGAGTTCTTGCGCATGAAGAACTGGCCGCCGAGGCCCACGATGGCCTGGTCCGCCTTGCCGTGGCCGTAGTGCTCGTAGCGCTCCCGGTAGAGGCTGATCAGCTGTTGGTAGTGCTCCTTGGGCCAGAAGATGTTGTTCGCGAAGAAGCCGTCGCCGTAGTAGGCGGCCACTTCGGCGATCTGCGGCGTGCGGATGGAGCCGTGCCACACAAAGGGGGCTACGCCGTCGAGCGGGCGCGGGGTGGAGGTGAAGTTCTGCAGCGGGGTACGGTACTTGCCGGACCAGTTCACCGTGTCCTCATCCCACAGCCGGCGCAGCAGGCTGTAGTTCTCGATGGCCAGTTCCACCCCGTCCTGGATGTTCTTGCCGAACCATGGGTACACCGGAGCCGTGTTGCCACGGCCCAGGACCAGATCCACGCGGCCGTCGGCCAGGTGTTGCAGCATGGCGAAGTCTTCGGCGATCTTGACCGGATCGTTGGTGGTGATCAGCGTGGTGGCAGTGGAGAGTGTGATCCGCTCGGTCTGCGCGGCGATGTACGCGAGGGTGGTGGTGGGCGAGGAGGAGAAGAACGGGCGGTTGTGGTGCTCGCCGAGGGCGAAGACATCCATGCCGATTTCCTCGACTTTTTTGGCGATCGCCACGGCCGCTTTGATGCGTTCGTTCTCCGTGGGCGTCCGGCCGGTGGTGGGGTCAGTGGTGATGTCACTGACGCTGAATACGCCGATCTGCATGGTGTGCCTTCCGTTTCCTGGACTTCTCTGGGCTTGTTTCCACTATACCCAATTTTCATGCGTTTGCATGTATCGACGGATATAACGCATCCCCGGCGAGAATATTCCAGATGCTACTGGGGGTCGCCCGCGGCGGCCCGGCGGCCGCTGACGCGGGGCACCTTGCCGGTGGTCCAGTCGCTGAACTCGGCGTCGACGTCGTCCGCTTCTGAAAACTCCGGGCGCTCGTGCATGGCGCGCAGCAGAGCTTTGCGTTCGCGCCGTCCCTCCACAAGCCGGTACAGCACGGGAACCAGCACCAGGGTCAGCGCTGTGGACGAGACCAGGCCGCCGATCACCACCACGGCCAGCGGCTGGGAAATGAAGCCGCCGCCCCCGGTCAGGCCGAGCGCCATGGGTGTCAGGGCGAAAACGGTGGCCAGCGCGGTCATCAGGATGGGGCGGAGGCGCTGCCGAGCGCCATGGGTGATTGCGTCCGCCACGCTCATCCCGCCGTGACCGTCCCGTGGCTGCCGGTACTGATTGATGAGGTCGATGAGCACAATGGCGTTAGTGACCACAATGCCCACAAGCATCAGCATGCCGATCAGCGACGGCAGGCCCAGGGGAACGCCCGTGGCCAGCAGTAGGGCCACGGCGCCGGTGGCGGCAAAGGGAACGGACACCAGCAGGATCAGGGGCTGGATCAGCGACTTGAAGGTGGCCACCATAATGACGTAGACAATCGCGATCGCCGCGAGGAGCGCCAGGCCCAGCTGCTGGAAGGACTCAGCCTGTTGCGTGGTGGCGCCGCCAAGTTCGGCGGTGACCCCCGCGGGGAGACTGACCTCGGTGAGGCGCTTCTGGACCTCCGCGTTCGCGGCACCAAGGTTGGAGCCCGACGGCGTGATTGACACTTTGGCGGTCCGCTGGCCGTTGCTGGCTGTGATGGAGACCGGCACGTCCACCTGTTCCACGGACGCGATGCTGCCAAGGGTCACGGGGGCGCCGGTGGCCGGCAGGGAGATGTTGCGCACCGCATCGATGCTGGTAAACCGGGTGCCCTTGCCGATCTGGACCGGAAAATCGTTGGTGTCGATCCGGACCGTGCCGGCGGGGATGGGGCTGATGGTGGCAGCCAGGACGCCGGCTACCTGTTCCTCGTTCAGTCCGGCCGCCGCGGTCTTGGCCCGGTCAACCTTGACCTGGACCACCGGCTGGCTGGCCGCGAGGTTGGTTGTCACCTCGCTGGTTTCCGGTACGCCGGTCATAGCTGCCACCATCGCCTCGCTGGCCCTGCGAAGGTCCTCGGACGTCGCCGCCTTGATGGTGATGTCCACCGTGGAGGACGTCCCGAAGCCACCCTGCTGGGAGCCGACGGTAATCTTTCCGGCACCGGCCACCTTGCCTACTTCAGCCCGGACGGTTTCCTGGAGCTTTGCCTGATTCGCCTTCTCATCCGTCACCACAGTAAATGAGGAGTTGGCCGCGCCGGAGGACGTCAGCGCGGCAAAGCCCGCCTGCGCGTTTCCGGAGGCGAGCTGGACATTCTTAACGCCCTCGATGCCGCGGAGCACGTCCTCGACCCTGATGGCGGCGGTGCTGGTGTCGGCCAGGCTTGTGCCCGCCGGCATCACCTGGCGGACAGTCATGCTGTTCTGGCCGGAATCGCCGAGGAGGTTGGTGGAAAGCAGCGGCGTCATGGCGGCCGTGGCGCCGAGGACCAGAACGGCGGCGACCAGCGTCAGCACCGGATGCTTCTGGGTCTTGCTGAGGACGGGCAGGTACGCACGCTGCAGCCGGCTCGTCTGTTCGGCCTCCTGGGCCTGGGCACGGGCGGCGGCGGCAGCTTCGCGGGCGGCAGGCGAACCGGCGGCGGAACTGGCGGGGCTCTTGAGGAACCAATAGGCCAGGACCGGCACGATGGTCAGCGATACCAGCAGGGATGCCAGCAGCGCCATGGTGACTGTCAGGGCGAAGGGTCGGAAGAGTTCGCCCGCGAGCTCACCCACGAAGGCAATGGGCAGGAAGACCGCAACGGTGGTCAAGGTGGAGGCTGTGATGGCGCCGGCCACCTCCCGGATAGCGGTGAGGATCGCCGAGACTTTCTCCTCCCCGTAGCTGAGGTGGCGTTTGATGTTTTCGATCACCACAATCGAGTCGTCCACCACCCGGCCGATCGCAATGGTGAGCGCGCCTAAGGTCAGGATGTTCAGTGAATAGCCGGTAGCGGAGAGGCCAATAAACGTGATCAGCAGCGAGAGCGGAATAGACACCGCGGTAACAAGGGTGGAGCGGGCTGACATCAGGAAAACAAGGATGACAGCGACGGCGAAGCCCAGACCGAGCAGGCCCTCGGTGGTGAGGTCCTTGATGGACTTCTCGATGAACGGAGCCTGGTCAAACACTGCAGTGAACTTTGCGTTGGATCCCAGCTCGGCCTCAAGGGCCGCCAACGAGTCGTTCACGGCGTGGGAGATTCCCACGGTGTCTCCCTCGGGCTTCTTGGTCACGGACACCGCCAGCGTTTCCTGGCCGTTGGTCCGGGTGATGGAGGTCCGTTCGTCGTCCTGCAGGCTGACGTCGGCCACCGTGCCGATCGTCGCGGCATCCTTGGCTCCGCCCAGGGGCAATGCCTTGATGGTGTCCAGTGAATCCACCGGGCTGCCGATCTGGAGGGAGAGCGTCTTGCCCTGCTCCTGGATGGACCCGGCAGGGATCAGCGCGCCGCTGTTGCCGAGGGCGTTCCGGATGGACTCGATCGTGGCGCCCTTGGCGGCCATCGCATCGGGGCGGGGGAGGATCTCGATGTGTTGGGTGGCTCCGCCGGTCACGTCGGCTCCCCGGACGCCGTCGATCTTCTGGAGCCGGGGAACGGAGAGGCGCTGGAGATCGGCGTTCAGTTCGCTGAGGGGCTTGTCTGAGGACACTGCCAGGAACACGATGGGGAAGTCGCTGATGCTGCCCGCGATGGCCTGCGGCTGCACGTCCTCCGGCAGGGAGCGCTTTGCGTTGGAGATGGCCCGGTCGATCTGGTTCCGGGCGCGGTCGAGGTTTGTCCCGTAGGTGAACACCATGGAGATCTGCGAGACGCCGTTGCGCGACGTCGAGGACGTGGACTCCAGGCCTTCGACGCCGTTCAGGGCAGTTTCGAGCGGTGCGCTGACCTGCTTGTCCACCACCTCGGGCGAGGCGCCGGGCATGGCGGAGAGGACGGTGATCTGCGGGAACTCAATGGAGGGGATGAGTTCCTGTTTCAGCGATGACATGGTGATCACGCCGAACACCGTCGCGAAGACTGTGATCAGCGCGATCAGCGCCCGGTTTGCCAATGAAAGTTGTGCCAGCCGGAACATCGCGGGTCTCTCCTGTGGTGTTGACGGACTCCTGCGGACCGGACCGTCCAGCCGGGCCTGCCGGCCCGCCGGACTGCCGGGCGTCAGTGGTTGGCGGAAACGCTCTCCAGCTGCAATGCCTTGGCCGTTGCCGTCTCGAGCTCGGCGGCCAGTTCCGGATTCTCATCCAGCTTCACGCCGTAGCCCGGCATCATGTCCTTGAGCTTGCCCTGCCAGCCCTTGAAGTCCTTGGGGAAGGACTTCTGCAGCAGCTCAATCATGATGGGCACCGCTGTGGAGGCGCCGGGCGAGGCGCCCAGAAGAGCACCGATGGAGCCGTCGCGGCCGGCGATGACTTCGGTACCGAACTGGAGTATGCCGCCCTTCTTCGGGTCTTTCTTGATGATCTGGACTCGCTGGCCGGCGGTGATCAGCTCCCAGTCGCCGTCCTTGGCCTCGGGGTAGTACTCGCGCAGCGCTTCCACCTTGTCGCCGTGGCGCTTGGCCACCTCTTTAATGAGGTACGCCGTGAGGTCCATGTTGTCCTTGGCCACGGCAAGCATCGGGATGATGTTGCTGGGCCGGATGGACAGCGGCAGGTCAAGGTACGAGCCGTGTTTGAGGAAGTTGGTGGAGAATCCGGCGTAGGGGCCGAACAGCAGTGAACGCTTCCCGTCCACGTAGCGGGTGTCCAGGTGGGGGACTGACATGGGCGGAGCGCCCACCGAAGCCTGGCCATAGACCTTGGCGCTGTGCTGGGCGGAGAGTTTTTCGTCGGTGCAGCGGAAGAACTGGCCGGACACGGGGAACCCGCCGTAGCCCTTGCTTTCGGGAATACCGGAGGCCTGGAGGAGGTGCAGCGCGCCGCCGCCGGCGCCCACAAACACAAACTTGGCGTGGATTTTGCCGTGTTCCCCGGAAGCCGGGTGTTTGATCGAAAGGTCCCAGCCGCCGTCGGCCGCCTTGGAGATCCCGGTGACGTCATGGCCGTAATTGATTTCGACGCCGTTGTTCCCGAGGTAGGTGGTCAGTTCACGGGTGAGTGCCCCGAAGTCGACGTCGGTCCCCTCCGTGGCCCGGGTGGCGGCGATGCTCTGCTTGGGGTCGCGGCCCTTGACGATCAGCGGCGCCCACTTGGCGATCTGTGCGTGGTCCTCGGAGTACTCCATGCTGCGGAACAGCGTGTGGGACTTGAGCGCTTCGTAACGGGTCTTGAGGAACTGGGTGTTGCTCTCGCCGATCACAAAACTCATGTGCGGGACGGTGTTGATGAAGCCCTTCGGCGAGCCGATCAGGGATTCTTCCACAAGATGGGACCAGAACTGGCGGGACAGCTGGAACTGTTCGTTGATGAGCAGCGCCTTGGCCGGGTTCACCGAGCCGTCTTTGGCTGCGGGGGAGTAGTTGAGCTCGCACAGTGCGGCATGGCCCGTTCCGGCGTTGTTCCAGGGGTCGGAGCTTTCCAGCCCGGGCTGATCCAGGCGTTCGAACAGTGCGATGGTCCAGTTCGGTTCAAGCTGCTTGATGAACGCCCCGAGCGTGGCGCTCATGATGCCGCCGCCAATCAGTACGACGTCGGCATGTTGGGTCTTGGATATGAAGGTCACAATCAGTCTCCGATAGCAGCGGCTCTGGCTGTCAAAGAATATCCCCGGGCAGCCCGCATACTGAAATTGGGCCGGACCGTCAAGGCTTTAGCTGTACCTTTGTGAAAACTTCATTCAGTACCGGGGACGCCGGGTAGCTGCTGACGCGGTCCGAGAGTGCCAGGGCCGAGATCGGGAAGGCAATGGGAACGGCCGGCACAGTGGCCGCGATCTGGGCGTTGATGGTATGGTACTGCTCGTCGCGTTCCTTGCCTGCGGGGAGGCCGCGGGCGCGGTTGATCTTGGAAAAGACCTGCGGGTCCTGGTAACCGAATTCGCCGTTCTTCTCGCCGAACAGCGGGCCCACAAAGTTATCGGCGTCGGCATACGCGCCGTTCCAGCCCAGCAGGTGGAGCCCGTGGTCCCCGGGTGACTGCACTTTCTGGAGGTAGCCCGCAGACCAGTCCACCGGGACAGGTTTGATGTTGAACCCGACGGCGGTCAGTTGCCGGCTGATTTCGGCGTAGATTTTCTCCGGCGTTGGCAGATATGGGCGGGTGGCATTGAGCGGGTAGTAGAACCTGATCTCTTCCCCGATGTAGCCGGCCTCGGCCAGGTAGGCCTTGGCTTTGACCGGATCGTGGCCCAGCGCGGGAGCGTCGTTGTTGAAACCACTGATCTTGGGCGGGACGAATTGTGAGGCCTTGGCCGTGTTGTCGATAAAGAACTTGCGGATCAGGGTTTCTTTGTCGATGGCCAGCTCAATGGCCTGCCGGACTTTTTGGTTCTGGAGAACCGGAATTTCCTGGTTGATGCCCAGGTACATCACCGAAAAAGGGTCACGCTGGACAATCTGCATGCCCCGCTTCACCAGCTGATCGAAGTTGCCCACCGTGACGGCGTCGTAGCCGTCGATCTTGCCGTCCAGGAGGGCCTGGAGCCGGGTCTGGGGGTGATCGTACGTGACGAAATTGATGGTGAAGATCTGCCCGCGGTCGCCCCAGTAGTTTTTGTGGCTGACGAGCCGGACGCTGGCTTCGTCCCAGGCGGCCAGGCTGAACGGTCCGGTTCCGACGGGGTTGGTGGCGAACCGGGAGACCGGATTTCCGCCACGTGTCTGATCCAGGACATCCGCTGTGCCCGCGGTGAGGGCTGCCGGGGACGCCATGGCGAACGCCGGCAGGGTGAGTGCCTGGAGGAACGCGGTGAAGCGCTGGGTCAGGTCGATCCGGACAGTGTCAGCGGAAAGGGCCGTGCAGCTTTTGAAAATGGAGAGCGCAGCATCGTCGGAATGTGCCTTGAACACACCCTTGAAGGAGCTTCCCGGGGCCTGGCGCCGCAGTTCCGCGGAAAAAGCGAACCAGCGGTTGAAGTTGGCGCATACTGCGTCGGCGTTAAAGGGCGTGCCGTCCTGGAACGAGACGCCGCTGCGGAGTTTGAACGTGTAGGAGCGGCCTTCGTCCTCTTCGGACCATTCCGTTGCCAGCAGCGGCGTGGGCTTGCCCGTGGTCTGGTCCACACCCACCAGACCTTCAAGGATCTGCCGGGTGATCCGGTAGCTTTCCACATCGCTCGAGAGCGCAGGGTCCAGGCCCAGGGGCTGGGACGCCGTGCCGAACGTGAACGTTTCGGTGGCCTCAGCGCCGGCGGGCGCCGTCGAAGGTGACGTTGCCGAGGGCGAAGGCGGTGGGTTGCCGGTACAGGATGTCAGGCCTAACGCCATAAAAACGGCGCCGGTCTTGATGACCGTTCGCCGCGAAGTACTGCTGGGCACTCGTCTATCACCTCTGGCTGCTTCTGGCCGGCACCGCCGACTGCGGGCCAAGGACACAGTCTAGTTGACACACCCCGGTGTTCCCTGGACACACGCCAGAGGCCTGTTCCGGCGGGGGAACAGGCCTCTGGGCTGGAAACGGGGACTACTTGGGCATCAGCACCGAGTCGATCAGGTAAACGGTGGCGTTCTTGGTCTGGACGCCGCCGCAGATCACGCTGGCTCCATCAACCATGAGGGCATCCTTGCTGCCGGTCACGGTGACTGATCCGCCCTGGACCGTGGCGTGTGTGCCGGCGATCTTGTCCGGGGTGATCTGGCCGGGGACCACGTGGTAGGTCAGGATCTTGCTCAGCAGGGCGTCGTCCGTCTTGAGCGTTTCAATGGTGGCGGCATCGATCTTGGCGAAGGCGTCATCCACCGGAGCGAAGACCGTGAACTCGCCGCCGTTCAGGGTGTCAACCAGGTCAACTTTGGGGTTCAGCTTGCCGGAGACAGCTGCCGTGAGGGTGGTCAGGATGGGGTTGTTGGATGCCGCGACCGCTACCGGGTCAAGGGCCATACCGGCAACCGAGCCCGCACCGGTGGGGACCTTCTTTGCGTAGCCGGCGCAGCCTGCGCCAACGAGGTTTGCCGCCGGATCCATGGCTTTAGCACTGGCGGAGGGTGACGGGGCCTTGCTGGACGCCGACGGTGCGGCGGCCGGAGCGGAGGAACTGGGGGTTGTTGTTGCGGCTCCACCGCAGGCGGTGAGGCTCAACAGGGCTGCAGCTGCAACGCCTGCGACGGTGAAGGATGTGCGCTTGAATGACTGCATTTCGGTTCTCCTTGTTTTTTGGTTTCTGCCGATTTCTTGCCTGCCGCAGACGTTGTGCCTGCCGCGTGGCCTTTTCCGACTGTTGGGCACCTGCCTTTGGCTGGTGTCTCAATGGGTATTCGGCCGGAGCGCGGAAGCGGATGGGTGGATCACCAAGAGTTTTTTAATTTCATGCCAAACCGGGGAGAACGCCCTGGCTGGCGGCAGTTAAATGACAGAGATCCCGGGCCTGTGGGCCCGGGATCTCTGTATCAGTGTGCGCAAGGGGGGACTTGAACCCCCACGCCCGAAGGCACAGGAACCTAAATCCTGCGTGTCTGCCAATTTCACCACTCGCGCTTGGCAGTTGCCGCCGCTGTCTTCGTCCTTGGCCTGGTGGCCAAGGGATAAGAACGTACGACGGCGGATGCCAGTTTCCATTGTAGCCTCGGGTCGGCGGGGTTCCGGTCAGCCGGTTCCTGCTGCATGTTCCGGCCGCCTGTTCCCGCGTAATGCGTTACGCGGCCAGTTTGAGGTCGCGCCGCAGTTTTGCCACGTGGCCGGTGGCCCGGACGTTGTACTGGGCCAATGCCACCTTGCCGTCGGGATCGATCACCACGGTGCTGCGGATCAGTCCCTCATAGGTCCGTCCGTAGTTCTTTTTTTCGCCCCAAGCGCCATAGGCCTCGGCCACGGCATGGTCCTCGTCCGAAAGCAACGGAAAGCTAAGGTCCTCGTTGGCGGCGAAGGCAGCAAGTTTGTCCACGGAATCGGGGGAAACTCCCAGGACGCGATAGCCAGCTGACCTGAAGGACGCCAGGCTGTCGCGGAAATCGCAGGCCTGTTTGGTGCAGCCGGGGGTGGCGGCAGCCGGGTAGAAATACACGATGGTGCTGCCGTCATGGCCGGAAGCCAGGTTGACGTCCTTACCCGACGAATCCTTCAGCGTGAAGCCGGGCGCTACGTCACCGGTCAAGAGTCTTTCAGCCACTATTAATCTCCTTGTTGCGGGCGGAACACACCATTTTAGTAAGCATCCAGAGCCGATGCTAACCAGCCTTAGCTATACTTGCTGGTATGCCTGACATGGATCGCTGGCCCACTGGGCGCCTATTGTCCACCGCGGCACGCCTCGTTGAACACTCCTGGAACGAAAAGCTGAGCGCCATCGGACTGACGCATGCCGGCGTGATCGCTATCGAAGTCCTCTCAGCGCAAGGGCCTATGACGCAGGCCCAACTGGCTCAATATGTGCGCGTTCAGGCCCAGACCATGGGTAAGACTCTGAGCCGGTTGGAGTCCCACGGCCACATTGCCCGCGTCCGCAGCACGTCGGACCGCCGCAGCCAGGTGGTGTCCCTCACTGACAGCGGCCGGGAAGCCGCAGCCGCAGCCGTTGAAATGGAACGCTCGGTACTCGCTGCGGCAGCCATTGACCCTGACGCTTTGCGGCAGGAGCTCCAGGCAGTGGTTCGGGAGCTGGCCAGCCAGTTCGCCTCGCCGTCAACCCGCGCCCTGGTGGACGGTGCCCCGCTCGGCTAGCAGTCCCGGAATCCGGGAACGACCCCTCCGGCATCCCCGCTGCAAAGTTCCGCAGTGGTGGTGCTGGATTTTTTTCGCCGATGTGGTTCCTGGCAGCACAAACGGAATCTTCTCCCGCCACAAACAAAAACAGCCCCTGGCCGCGTTTCCGCGTGCCAGGGGCTGTTTTTCCCTTGGTGCACCCCCCGGGACTTGAACCCGGAACCCATTGATTAAGAGTCAATTGCTCTGCCAATTGAGCTAGAGGTGCATCTCTTTTGTGGTGGCCTTCCAGGCTTTTTCTTTCCCGGTTGATCTCCGCAACGACATGAAACTCTACACGAACTTTCGGGCCATGTGAAATCGAAGCCGCCGTTGCCCTCGGGTTCAGTCGGGAGGGCCCAGAACCAGCACAAAATCAGGGTTTTTGTTGTTAGTGAGCAGCCAGAAGCCGCCGTCGGGGGTCCGGATGACGTCACGGATCCTGCCGTATTCGCGTGTGAAATAGGCCACAGGGGCGCTTGCCTCCTCGCCGGACAGGGGCACCGTCCAGAGACGTTGGCCGCGCAGGGCGCCGATGTAGGCGGTCGACCCGACAATTTCCAGGCCGCTGGGTGAGGAGTCCGCCGTCGAAGGCCACACCACCTTCGCGTCGCGGTACTCCTTCCGGTGCGGTGCGCCGGTCACGGCGGGCCAACCGTAGTTGGCTCCCGGCTCGATGAGGTTGAGTTCATCGTTGACGTCCGGGCCGAATTCGCTGGCCCAGAGCCGGCCGGCGCTGTCCCACGCGAGTCCCTGGACGTTTCGGTGCCCCAGGCTGTACACGGCATTGCCGAACGGGTTGCCTGGCGCGGGGTCACCTTCCGGAGTCAGCCGCAGGATCTTCCCGCCCAGGGCATTGGGGTCCTGAGGCTGTTCGCGGCGCTGGGAGTCGCCTGTGCCCACGTACAGGAACCCGTCCGGGCCGAACCGGATCCGGCCGCCATTGTGAGTGGATGCCTTCGGGATTCCGGCAAAGACCACCTCGGGGTCGCCAAGGTCCAAGGATCCGTCAGGCTGTTCCGTTAGCTTGAGCCGGGCAATGCGGTTGTCCTCTGCAGACGTGAAGTACAGGTACAGGTAGTTGTCGGCCTCGAAGCCGGGGGAGAGGGCGAGTCCCAGCAGGCCGCCCTCACCGCCTGGAGCAACGCCGGGGACCCGGCCGATGGTGGCCGCCCGGCCGTCGCGGACAGCCTTCAGCAGCGCTGAGTCACGCTCGGAGATGATGGCCGTCCCGTTCGGCAGGAATACCGCTGCCCAGGGAATGTCGAGTTGGAGATCGAGGCGGCCCACAACCTTCGGCGGCGTGGCGCTTCCCGTGCCCGTCGCGATTTCCGTGCCGGTCCCGGTCCCGGCTCCTGTGATGCTCCCGGTGGGAGCGTCGTTGGCGTCGCCCGTGCAGCCCGACAGCAGCAAGGCCAAGCCCACTGCGAAGGCGCCCGCCGTGGGCTTGGCCGCCGTGAAGGCCCGAAAGGGCGCCTGCGTCCGGTCAGATGCGGGTGCGCCGGGGAGCCCGGAAACCGGCGGCTTCCGCATGGGCAGCCGACTCAAACCAGACGTCGGCCTTCGTCTGCTCATAGTCAGGATGCCCCTCCTCGTAATAGACCATCGCTCCGGCGTCGGCCTTGACGTCGAAATCCGCCGGGCCGCTGCCGTCCGGGCCGGGCGACGCGGAACCGGCGCCGTAGGGCTGGTCCGCGCCCAGATGCCCCGTGGGTTCCGGCGCAGCTTCGTAGTCCGCCACCGCTGCGGGGTCCATGGTCGCGGGTTCCGCGGGTTCCGCGGCCCCTGTGGATACTGCAGCCTCCGTGGATCCTGCAATTTGCACGGAATCCGTGGTTGCCGCGTCCCGGGCTGAATCGATGGCGTCCACTTCCGCGTCAACAGCTTCGGCAGCGGCCGTTTCGGCGCCGGGCAGCGTGGCCGCGTGGGGCTCCGTGTATTCCGGGTGATGCACGAATCCGGTGTCCTGGGCCGGTGGCGCTTGGGGCAGCGGGGGGTCTGCAATAACGGTGGACGCCTCGCCTGTCGGCCGGTGGCTTGCGGCGAGTTGGGTTGGCGCGCTTGCCTCTGACCACTGGGTTTCCCACTCGGCGTCGTCTGCCTGCCGGTTCACGCTCTCCTGGCTGCCAGGTTCCTGGGTTGTTAGCTCCTCCGGGAGAGCCGGCTCCTCGTGGCCAGCCGGCCCGTCGGGGCGGGCCCGCTGCTCCGGGGACGACGGTTCCTCAGAGCCAGCCGACTCCTCAGGGGATGACAGTTCTTCGGAGGACACGCGTTCCGGTGCAGCAGCTGCGGCAGTATCTGTGGAACCGGCAGCGTCGGGTTCAACGCGGGCGTCCTGCCCGATGCTGGTGTCCTTTTCATCGCTTACTTCGGCAAGGCTGGCTTCGTGCCCAGTGTTGGCTTCCTGGTGTATTACCGTGCTGGACCGCTCGGGCGCCTCGTCCGCCGTCGTCGGTGGTGCCGGCTCAGCGGCGCCGAAGCCCGCCGCGCTGGGGATGCCCGCCGTGCCGGCGGCTTCTGCGGAGGCGGCCGCACTTCCACCGGAGAGGCCGCCGTCCGCCCGGACCGGCGTGGAGTCGCCTGTGCTCGAGGAGCTGCTGCGGTTCAGCAGCCACCACACAACGCCCACGATCAGCACAATGAGGATAATCCAGAAGACAATATCCATAGCAGGGCCCTTCAGTCCGGATGGCATGGTTGCCGTTCCC
Organism: Pseudarthrobacter sp. Y6; assembly: GCF_050156205.1. Taxonomy (NCBI): domain Bacteria; kingdom Bacillati; phylum Actinomycetota; class Actinomycetes; order Micrococcales; family Micrococcaceae; genus Pseudarthrobacter; species Pseudarthrobacter sp. Y6. The sequence goes on from NZ_CP189574.1 coordinate 1,876,267, forward strand.
TGACGGTACGTCGGCGCGAACGGGACTGTCTAGGTTCCTGCAGGCCCGCAAGGGTCCGTCTCAGAATTTGAGACGAGAGTCCACTATTTGATCGAAATATTCCTGAATATGGGCCAAACGGGCTGTTCGAGTCGTTGGCGTCCCGATCGGAGTCATAGACTTTGACCCATGAGTGAGGACACCCAAACAGCAACCGAGAACAAGATTGACATCAAGCCCCGCAGCCGGGTCGTCACCGACGGGATCCATGCCGCCCCCGCGCGCGGTATGTTCCGCGCAGTCGGCATGGGCGATGACGACTTCGCGAAGCCCCAGATCGGCGTTGCGAGTTCCTGGAATGAAATCACTCCCTGCAACCTCTCCCTGAACCGGCTGGCCCAGGGCGCCAAGGAGGGTGTCCACGCCGGCGGCGGTTTCCCCATGCAGTTCGGCACTATCTCCGTCTCCGACGGCATCTCCATGGGCCACGAAGGCATGCACTTCTCGCTCGTTTCCCGTGAGGTCATTGCCGACTCCGTGGAAACCGTCATGCAGGCCGAGCGCATCGACGGCTCTGTCCTGCTCGCCGGCTGTGACAAGTCCCTGCCGGGCATGCTGATGGCTGCCGCCCGCCTGGACCTGGCCAGCGTCTTCCTGTACGCGGGGTCCATCATGCCGGGCTGGGTCAAGCTCGAGGACGGCTCCGAAAAGGAAGTCACCCTCATTGACGCGTTTGAGGCCGTCGGTGCCTGTGCCGCCGGCAAGATGAGCCTCGAAGACCTGACTCGCATCGAAAAGGCCATCTGCCCCGGCGAAGGCGCCTGCGGCGGTATGTACACGGCCAACACCATGGCGTGCATCGGCGAGGCGCTGGGCATGTCCCTGCCCGGCTCGGCCGCCCCGCCCTCGGCAGACCGCCGTCGTGACGAATTTGCCCGCAAGTCCGGCGAAGCAGTGGTGAACCTGCTCCGCCTTGGCATCACCGCCCGGGACATCATGACCAAGAAGGCGTTTGAAAACGCCATCGCCGTCACCATGGCCTTCGGTGGCTCCACCAACGCCGTCCTTCACCTGCTTGCCATCGCCCGCGAAGCCGAAGTCGAGCTGAACCTGGAGGACTTCAACCGCATAGGCGACAAGATCCCGCACCTGGGTGACCTCAAGCCCTTCGGCCGCTACGTCATGACCGACGTCGACAAGATCGGCGGTGTACCCGTCATCATGAAGGCACTGCTCGACGCCGGCCTGCTGCACGGCGACTGCCTCACCGTCACCGGCAAGACCGTTGCCGAGAACCTCGCCGCGATCAACCCGCCGGACCTCGACGGCAAGATCCTCCGTGCCATGGACAACCCGATCCACAAGACCGGCGGCATCACCATCCTCCATGGCTCCATGGCGCCTGAGGGTGCCGTGGTGAAGAGTGCCGGCTTCGACGCCGACGTCTTTGAAGGCACCGCCCGCGTGTTCGAACGCGAGCAGGGCGCCCTGGCCGCACTGGACAAGGGCCTGATCAAGGCCGGGGACGTTGTGGTCATCCGCTACGAAGGCCCCAAGGGCGGCCCCGGCATGCGAGAGATGCTCGCCATCACCGGTGCCATCAAGGGCGCCGGTCTCGGCAAGGACGTCCTGCTGCTGACGGACGGCCGCTTCTCCGGAGGAACCACCGGCCTCTGCATCGGCCACGTGGCACCGGAAGCCGTCGACGGCGGCCCCATCGCCTTCGTCAAGGACGGGGACCGGATCCGCGTGGACATCGCCGCCCGCAGCTTCGACCTGCTGGTGGATGATGCAGAGCTCGAATCCCGCAAGATCGGCTGGGAGCCCCTCCCGGCCAAGTTCACCAAGGGTGTGCTCGCCAAGTACGCCAAGCTGGTCCACAGCGCCTCCACGGGCGCATACTGCGGGTGATTCCTTCCCTTGGTGCGCGGCGCGGGCGCCGCGCACCAAGGGGCCCTCGGAATCCCCCTTATTAAGCCCTTCCGCCTTGGAGGGGTTTGTTCAGGGGGATACCTTTGGAATATGTGGCCGGACACCATGTTCGGCCAGTGGACAATGGTGTCCACATGGTGAGATGTGAATTGTCCTCATTGACACGCATCTCACGCAGAGGGAAAACTGAACGCATGATCGCATTCGTTACTAGCTGCGCCGCTGCAGAAGCAGTCGTCGTCCTTACCAAGCGCGTGGCTGACTAGCCCGACTGGTAACGAACCGTCACGCGCAACCCCTCGAAAAGCCACCAGGCTGAGGGGTTTTTTTATTTCCCGCATTTCCAAGTACACAGATGATCCACAAGGAAGAGTCCGATGAGCAAAGGATCGCCGATCAGCCCCTCGCTGATGGCTACTAAGTCCGCTGGAGCCCCCAAGGCTCCGGAACGCGCCGACCGTACGGCTGACCAGGCCGCCGCCGTCGCTGATCTTGCCGCTGTCTCTCCTGTCCTTGGGCCGAACAACGTTGTACCCCCAACGGTGATGACCGGCTCACAAGCTATTGTCCGATCGCTCGAAGAACTCGGCGTCGACGATATTTTTGGTTTGCCTGGTGGCGCGATCCTGCCTACCTATGACCCCTTGATGGCTTCCAGCATGAATCACATACTGGTCCGTCACGAACAGGGAGCCGGCCACGCCGCGCAAGGCTACGCCATGGTCACCGGGCGGGTTGGCGTCTGCATCGCCACCTCAGGCCCGGGAGCCACCAACCTCGTTACCGCCATCATGGATGCACACATGGACTCCGTACCGCTGGTGGCCATCACCGGCCAGGTGTCCAGCGCCGTGATCGGCACCGATGCCTTCCAGGAAGCTGACATCGTCGGCATTACCATGCCGATCACCAAGCACTCCTTCCTGGTCACCAACCCCCAGGATATTCCGCATGTTATGGCCGAGGCCTTCCACCTCGCGTCCACAGGCCGCCCGGGCCCGGTGCTGGTGGATATCGCCAAGGATGCCCAGCAGGGGCAGATGACGTTCTCGTGGCCGCCGAAAATCGACCTTCCGGGATACCGGCCCGTGACCCGCGGCCACAACAAGCAGGTCCGCGAAGCCGCCAAGCTCATTGCCGCAGCCAGCAAGCCTGTCCTGTATGTGGGCGGCGGCGTGATCAAGGCGCACGCGTCCGCGGAACTCCGCGAGCTGGCCGAGCTGACAGGGGCGCCCGTAGTCACCACCCTGACAGCCCGCGGCGCTTTTCCGGATTCCCATGACCAGCACGTTGGCATGCCCGGCATGCACGGAACGGTCTCGGCGGTAACGGCCCTTCAGCAGTCCGATCTCCTCATCACCCTGGGAGCGCGCTTTGATGACCGGGTAACAGGCATCCTGAAGTCCTTCGCACCCCACGCCAAGGTCATCCACGCCGACATCGATCCGGCGGAAATCTCCAAGAACCGCACGGCCGACGTCCCCATCGTCGGCTCGGTCAAGGAAATTATTCCGGAACTCACCGAGGCTGTGCGGGCCCAGTTCGAAATTTCCGGTACACCCGATCTGAACAACTGGTGGGCGTTCCTGAAGAACCTCCGGGACACCTACCCGCTGGGCTGGACCGAGCCGGAAGATGGACTCAGCGCGCCCCAGCGCGTCATCGAACGCATCGGTGCACTCACGGGGCCGGAAGGAATCTACGTTGCGGGCGTCGGCCAGCACCAGATGTGGGCCGCCCAGTTCATCAAGTACGAGCGCCCCCACGCCTGGCTCAACTCCGGCGGCGCCGGCACCATGGGCTACGCGGTACCGGCAGCCATGGGCGCCAAGGTAGGCGAGCCGGACCGTGTGGTCTGGGCGATCGACGGTGACGGCTGTTTCCAGATGACCAACCAGGAACTTGCCACCTGCGCCATCAACAAGATCCCCATCAAGGTTGCCATCATCAACAACTCCTCGCTGGGCATGGTGCGCCAGTGGCAGACCCTTTTCTACGAGGGCCGCTACTCCAACACGGACCTCAACACCGGCCACGACACCGTCCGGATCCCGGATTTCGTCAAGCTGGCCGATGCCTATGGCTGCGCCTCGTTCCGCTGCGAACGCGACGAGGACATCGACGCCACCATCCAGAAGGCGCTGGAGATCAATGACCGCCCCGTGGTCATCGACTTCGTGGTGAGCCCCAACTCCATGGTGTGGCCGATGGTGCCCGCCGGAGTAAGCAACGACCAGATCCAGGTTGCCCGCAACATGACCCCGGAATGGGAAGAGGAGGACTGAACATGACCCGCCACACACTGTCCGTTCTGGTTGAAGACAAGCCCGGTGTGCTGACCCGCGTCGCGAGCCTGTTCGCCCGACGCGCCTTTAACATCAACTCCCTGGCCGTGGGCCCGACGGAAGTTCCGGGCATGTCCCGGATGACCGTCGTCGTCGACGCCGACGGTGACCTCATTGAACAGGTCACCAAGCAGCTCAACAAACTGGTCAACGTGATCAAGATCGTTGAGCTGACCTCCGAATCTTCCGTACAGCGAGACCACATCCTGGTCAAGGTACGTGCGGATGCCGCAACACGCCTGCAGGTGACCCAAGCCGCAGACCTGTTCCGTGCTTCAGTGGTTGACGTCTCCACAGACTCCGTGGTCATTGAAGCAACCGGCCACCCCGAAAAGCTCACGGCGCTGCTCTCAGTGCTCGAGCCCTTCGGCATCCGCGAAATTGTGCAGTCCGGCACCCTGGCCGTTGGACGGGGATCCCGCTCCATGAGTGACAGGGCTTTGCGCAGCGCTTAGTAAGGCGGGGCACGGCCCCACCTGCGGCGCAATGCCCGTGCAGTACCGCAGTACCACAGACTAATTACCCAGTGAATCCACTCAAGAGGAGTTACCCAAGTGACTGAAATGTTCTACGACGACGACGCCGACCTGTCGATCATCCAGGGTCGCAAGGTTGCCATTGTTGGCTATGGCTCCCAGGGCCACGCCCACGCGCTGAACCTGCGCGACTCCGGTGTCGAGGTTGTCATCGCCCTCAAGGAAGGCTCGAAGTCGATCGCCAAGGCCGAAGAAGCCGGCTTCAAGGCCCTGACCGTTGCCGACGCTGCCGAATGGGCCGACGTCATCATGATCCTGGCGCCGGACCAGTACCAGCGCTCGATCTACAACGACTCCATCAAGGACAAGCTGACCCCGGGCAAGGCACTGGCCTTCGCCCACGGCTTCAACATCCGCTTCGGCTACATCGAGGCACCGGAGGGCGTTGACGTCATCCTGATCGCCCCGAAGGCTCCGGGACACACCGTGCGCCGCGAGTTCGAAGCCGGCCGTGGCATCCCGGACATCATCGCCGTGGAGCAGGACGCCACCGGTGCAGCCTGGGACCTGGCCAAGTCCTACGCCAAGGCCATCGGCGGCACCCGCGCCGGCGTCATCAAGACCACCTTCACCGAAGAGACCGAAACCGACCTCTTCGGCGAGCAGTCCGTCCTCTGCGGCGGCGTATCCCAGCTGGTCCAGTACGGCTTCGAAACCCTGACCGAAGCCGGCTACCAGCCGCAGATCGCCTACTTCGAGGTGCTTCACGAACTCAAGCTCATCGTTGACCTCATGTGGGAAGGCGGCATCGCCAAGCAGCGCTGGAGCGTTTCCGATACCGCCGAGTACGGCGACTACGTCTCCGGCCCGCGCGTCATCACCCCCGCGGTGAAGGAAAACATGCAGGCTGTCCTCGCCGACATCCAGAGCGGCGCGTTCGCCAAGCGCTTCATCGACGACCAGGACAACGGCGGCGAAGAGTTCAAGGCCCTGCGTGCCAAGGCTGAGCAGCACCCGATCGAGGCCGTTGGCCGCGAGTTGCGCTCCCTGTTCGCCTGGCAGCAGACGGACGAGGACTACGTAGAGGGCTCCGCAGCCCGCTAAGTCTGCTGTGCCGGTGCCCCTCGGGGTGCCATTATGAGGCCGGGTTCACTTAACAATGTGAGCCCGGCCTTTCCGTCCGCCTAGACTTGTTCCATCCCAAGGACTGCAACGCAGAGGATCACCCGTGTCAAAACCCGTAGTACTGCTCGCCGAAGAACTTTCGCCCGCCACCATCGAGGCCCTCGGCCCGGACTTCGAGATCCGCCAGACTGACGGCTCCGACCGGTCCCAGCTGCTCGCCGCCATCGCGGACGTGGACGCCATCCTGGTCCGCTCCGCCACCCATCTGGACGCCGAAGCCATTGCCGCCGCGAAGAACCTCAAGGTCATCGCCCGCGCCGGCGTTGGCCTGGACAATGTTGACATTAAAGCCGCCACACAGGCCGGCGTGATGGTGGTCAACGCCCCGACGTCGAACATCATTTCGGCAGCGGAACTGACGGTGGGCCACATCCTGAGCCTCGCACGCCACATCCCGCAGGCCAGCTCCGCGCTGAAAAACGGTGAATGGAAGCGCTCCAAGTACACGGGCATCGAACTATTCGAGAAGAAGATCGGCATCATCGGCCTGGGCCGCATCGGCGCCCTCGTTGCTGCCCGCCTCCAGGGCTTCGACACCGAAATCCTCGCCTACGATCCGTACATCACCTCGGCCCGCGCCGCGCAGCTCGGCGTCAAGCTCGTCACCCTCGATGAACTGCTGAGCCAGTCGGACTTCGTTACCATCCACATGCCCAAGACGCCGGAAACCGTCGGCATGCTCGGCGCTGACGCGTTCACCAAGATGAAGTCCACCGCCTACGTGGTCAACGTGGCCCGTGGTGGCCTCGTCGACGAAGAGGCGCTCTACGCTGCCCTGCAGGACCGCCAGATCGCCGGCGCGGCCGTGGACGTCTTTGTCAAGGAACCCAGCACGGACCTGCCGTTCTTCGCCCTGGACAACGTAGTGGTCACCCCGCACCTTGGTGCATCCACCGATGAAGCCCAGGAGAAGGCAGGCGTCTCGGTTGCCAAGTCCGTGCGATTGGCGCTGGCCGGCGAACTCGTACCGGATGCCGTGAACGTGGCCGGCGGTGTGATCGCGCCCGACGTCCGTCCGGGCATCCCGCTGATCGAAAAGCTGGGCCGGATCTTTACCGCCCTGACCCACGCCTCCCTGACCCAGATCGACGTCGAGGTGGCCGGCGAGATCGCGGCGCTGGACGTCAAGGTCCTCGAACTTGCCGCGCTCAAGGGCATCTTCGCCGATGTGGTGACCGAACAGGTTTCCTACGTCAACGCCCCGGTCATCGCCGAACAGCGCGGCATCAACGTCCGCCTGATCACGACGGCGGAAGCGGAGGACTACCGCAACGTCCTGACTATCCGGGGTGCTTTGAGCGACGGATCGCAGATCTCCGTGGCCGGCACGCTTACGGGCCCCAAGCAGGTGGAGAAGCTCGTCGGAGTCAACGGCTACGACGTCGAAATCCCCATCAGTGAGCACCTGGTGGTGGTTTCCTACGCCGACCGGCCGGGTGTGATCGGCACCATCGGACACATCCTGGGCATGAACAACATCAACATCGGCGGCATGCAGGTGGCCCGGCAGGCGGAAGGCGGCCAGGTTCTGGCGCTGCTCACCATCGACAGTTCCGTTCCACAGCAGGTGCTTGACGCCATCAAGGCAGGCATCGGCGCCGAGATGGTCCGTGAAGTGGACCTCGAGGACTAGGAACTGCACCGCCATCAACGACGCGTGACCGGAGATTAACGCCGGCCACGTATGATTGGCCGGTCTGCTTACAATGGCTGGGTCCTGTTTCGGGACCATGCCGGCAGACCGGCCAATACTTTTTGCACACCAGGCAGGAAATCCTTTATATCCGCCGCCTGCGGATCCCGGTGTGCGCACGCAATCCAGGTTTCAGGGAGCCCCAATGAACGCCGTCCAGAGGTTCATCAGAAGCAAAGTGCTGCTGCTGACCGCGGCCATCTTGATCGCAGCCATGTGCTTGTCGGTCCTCGTCCAAGGCCAGTCGCAGGCCGCACTTAACCGGACGGTGGATGAGAATTCGCGAGGTCTCTACGATGTCCTGGTCCAGGCCAAGGCAGGTTCCGGTGCGCTGATGCAGCCGGAAATCGCCAACGGCGGCGGCGGCATCGGCTTTGACCAGCTCGAGAAGATCCGGAAGCTCTCCGGAACCTCGGTGGCAGCGCCCATCAGCCTGGTGTCCCGCGTGACGCAGAACCTCGAAGCTCCGCGGCTCGACGCCATGGACTACCTTGGCTACAACTCCGGACTGGCAGGCACGGCCACCACGGACCAGGCCGCCGGCGCAACGGAGCCCGGCAAATGGCCCGCCGCCGAGTCCGTGCTTAGCGACACCGCCAAGAAATACCGCCTGACGGCCAGCGCCGTCAGCTCCGACGGCGTCTCCGAGAAGACCCTGTTCAAGTCCACCGCCGAGGGCAGCCTGGGCAAGGCCCGCCTGATCGAAGAGAAGACGGCCGGTGGCACCAGCATCCGGATCGCCCCTCCCGCAAACGAGACGGGCATCAAGTTCCCCGCTCCAGCCGGCGGCTCCGAACACAACCTGTTCAACCTTTCGGTATCCCTGCCGCTGTCTCCCGAAGTGACCGAGTCCGTAGTCGCCGTCGACCCCGTCTCCGAACGCGCACTGCTGGGCTCAGCCGGCGACTTCCTGGCCCCCCTCGAGAAGGCCCCGCCCGCCGACGCGCGGAACGCCGGTGCCATTGGCCGCCACTTCGAAAGCCTCTTCACCAACGGCATCAGCATGGACCAGCTCAACGAAGGCCCTGACTTCCTCGGCGTCAAACTTAAGTACTGGGCACCCCTGATGACCCAGTACCAGCAGGCGAAACGCAGCGGACAGCTCACCGCGGACTCGCAGGCCATTCCCCTGATTGTCCGTTCCGGCACGTCCCTGGACCTCAAATACAACGTCAAGATCGAAGAGATCGACGCCTCCGGCAAGGTCGTCAAGGACGTCGGTACCGCCACACGCTCCCTCGGCAAGGACTACCTGCCGTTTGTGTCCAAGGACCCCTTTGCATTGTCCTGGCCCGGTTCCACCGACCACTCCGGTCTTCTCGGCAGTGCCGGCAACTTCAACCAGGGGCTCTACACCCCGGCCACGTGGAGCACCGACTTTGCCGCCGCGCCGAAGTACACCGATGGTGAATCGGCCGCCAACGGCGCGGTCCAGAAGGCCGCAGTTCCCAGCGACTGGGTCACCGTGAACCGGCTGCCGGAGAAGGGTGCCAACGGCGCCCCGGTGGACCAGACGCAGCGTCAACCCGTCGATGAACGCTCGTACCGCGAAGACCTGGCGACAGGGGAGAAGCTCGCGGCTCCGCTGGCCATGGTCTACGGGACTTTCGACCCCTCGGCCGTCGAGAAGGCGGCCGGCGACGTCAACCGCCTCCCGCTGGGTGGCTACGACCCCACGCCGTTTACCCTCACCAAGGACGCCGACGGCAAGACGGTCACCGGTACCGAACTCAAGCCCTCACTCAGTGCCACCGGACTTGCAAGCCAGTCCGCCGGCGCCATCACCGACTTCTACGGCCTGGCAGCGGCCCGCGGCTACAAGGACAACGCCGCCGTGATCGATGCGGTGCGTGTCCGGGCCAAGGCCCCCGGCAGCTGGAAGGAAGCCCAGCCGGACGTCGAAAAGCTCGCCAGCGAGATCCGCGAAATGGGCCTGGAAGCTACTGTTGTGGCCGGTTCGGCCCGTGAAGACGCCAGCATTTTTGTTCCCGGATACTCAAAGGACGACGCCGGCAAGGAGTCAGCGCTGGGCACTGTCCAGCAGTCCTGGGTCCGCCAGAACGCGGCCGACGCAGTCTCCGGCTCGCTGACCGGTACCAACGTCACGCTGCTTTTCCTCACCCTGTGCGGAGCCGCGTTGCTGACCGGCGCCTCAACCGTCAGCTACATCCGCAAACGCAAACGCGAAGCCGGAACCCTCCGCGCCATGGGTTGGACCCAGGTGCGCATCAGGAACTGGGTGCTCGAGGAATTCGGTGTCGGCGCTGCGCTGCTCGCGGTGGCCGGGATTGTCCTGAGCCTGGTGAGCTGGAGCGTGACCACCGCCATCGTCTCGGCCTCCGTCCTGGTCCTGTATGCGGCAGCGGCTTTCTTCGCCGCGCAGCAGCTGCGTCACCGCGATGAGGTGGACCAGGAACCGCAGCACGACGAGCGGCTGATCCCGGTGGACTCCCCGCTGACGTTTGCCAACCGGCAGCTAAGCACCAACAAGTTCAATACCCTTTCCCTGGCGGTCGCAGTTGGCGTCTTCGGAGCCGCAGTGGGCGGGCTGGTGGCTCTGCTCATCGACATCCCCCGTGCGGCCGGAGCGAGTGCGCTCAGCGGGCTGGCTGCAGCAAGCGTGGCGCTGCCCAGCATGCTCCTGGCCCTCGCCGGCGTCGCCGTGGGCCTCACCCTGACCCTGGTCACCGGCAGGTTTGAGCTCAACGCCAAACGCCAGTACCTGGGCATCCTCGAAGCCATGGGCTGGAACCCGGACATGCTCCGCCAGGTCCGTCTCTTCGAAAACGCGCTGGTGGGCACGGTGGCCCTGCCGCTGGGCGTCCTGGGCGCGCTGGGCATCGGGCTGCTCCTTGCCCCGTATGCCGCGCTGTGGGCCGGAGTCGCCGGCCTGGTGGCTGTACTTTGCTGGATACCGATTGCAACGAAAGTGGTCCAATGATAAACGAGACGAATGTTCACCGGAGCCGGAGGTCCGGCCCGGCTGTGGCGCCCCTGCAGACCCGTGCCAACACCATCGTCAAGGCCGCGGACCACGGGACCCCGCTGGAACTGAGCGACATCACCATCCGCTACGGCGGCGGCAAGAGCGGTGCCGAAGCCGTCAGCGTTGTGGAGGGCTTCGACCTCACGCTGCACGCCGGCGAGATGCACTGCGTGGCCGGCCGAAGCGGATCCGGCAAGACCAGCATCCTGACAGTGGGCGCGGGACTGACCCTGCCGACGTCGGGCCGTGTCTTCTGGGAGGGGGATTCCCTCGAAAGCATGGGCGACGACGAAATCGCCGACCGCCGTCGGGCCCTGATCGGTTACGTTGACCAGGGCGGCGCCCTGATCGACGGCATGAGCGCCCTCGAGAACGTGCTCCTGCCGGCCGTTCCCGACGGCGAGGTGGACCAGCGCCGCGACATGGCCAAGGACCTCCTGGACCTGGTGGGTCTGGGCCGCCGGATGCGGCACCGTCCGGCCCAGCTTTCCGGTGGTGAACGCCAGCGTGTGGCGATCGCGCGCGCCCTGATCCTGGGCACGCGTGTGCTGGTGGTTGATGAGCCCACGGCCAGCCTGGACCGGGCCTCCGCCAACCGCATCATCAGCATCCTCAAGGACACCACCTCGGACGGAATCGCAGTACTGGTCGCTTCCCACGACCACGAACTGGTCCGCCTGAGCGATACGCTGACTGAACTGATCTAGCCCTACCCCTTCGCACCAAAGGTAACGTCCGCACGTGAGCGCAACAGACAAAACCCCGTTCTACATCACCACGGCCATCACCTACCCGAACGGTGTTCCGCATATCGGGCATGCCTACGAGTACATCGCCACCGACGCCATGGCACGCTTCAAGCGGCTTGACGGCTTTGACGTGATGTTCCTGACGGGCACGGATGAGCACGGCATGAAGATTGCGCAGGCGGCCGAGAAGGAAGGTGTCACGCCCAAGGAACTGGTGGACCGCAACGCGGAAGTTTACAAGTCTGCCCACGCCGCGCTGGGGATCACCTACGACCGCTTCATCCGGACCACGGACGCTGACCACTACGCCGCGTCGCAGGCCATCTGGAAGAAGATGGAAGCCAAAGGCGATATCTACCTGTCCAAGTACGAGGGCTGGTACTCCGTCCGGGACGAAGCGTTCTACGTCGAGGACGACACCGTGGTCAAGGACGACGGCGTGCGGTACTCCAAGGAGACGGACACCGAGGTGACGTGGACGGCTGAGGAGAGCTACTTCTTCCGGCTGTCCTCCTACCAGGACCGCCTGCTGGCGCTGTACGAGGCCCAGCCGGAGTTCGGCGCACCGCAGTCCCGCTTCAACGAGGTCATCAGCTTCGTCAAGCGCGGCCTCGAAGACCTGTCGATCAGCCGCACCACCTTCGACTGGGGCGTCCCCGTCCCCGGCAACGACAAGCACGTGATGTATGTCTGGGTGGATGCGCTCACCAACTACCTGACCGGCGTCGGCTACCCGGACGTCGATTCGGAATCATTCAGGAAGTTCTGGCCCGCCGACGTGCACGTGATCGGCAAGGACATCTCACGGTTCCACGCCATCTACTGGCCGGCGTTCCTGATGAGCGCCGGCATCGAACTCCCCAAGCGCGTTGTGATCCACGGCTTCCTGCACAATAACGGCGTGAAAATGTCCAAGTCCCTCGGTAACGTGGTGGCGCCGGCAGACTTTGTGGCGCAGTACGGCCTGGACCAGGTACGGTTCTTCTTCCTCCGCGAGGTCCCGTTCGGTGCCGACGGCAGCTACAACCATGAGGCCATTGTTGGCCGCATGAACTCGGACCTGGCCAACAACTTCGGCAACCTGGCGCAGCGTTCGCTGTCCATGGTGGCCAAGAACTGCGAGGGCCGGGTACCGGTTCCGGGTGCCTTCGCGGCTGAAGACAACGCGATCCTGGCGCAGGCCAACGGGCTCCTCGAAACGGCCCGGGCAGCCTTCGAAAAGCAGGAATTCAGCCGCGCACTCGAGGCCATCTGGGGCGTCCTGGGGGACACCAACGCCTACTTCGCCGAGCAGGCCCCCTGGGTGCTGCGGAAGACCGACGTCGAACGCATGAACACCGTGCTGTACGTGACGCTGGAGGTGCTGCGCATCGTGGCCATCCTGGCCCAGCCAGTGATGCCCACCGCCACCGCCGCGCTGTTGGACACCCTGGGACAGCCCGACGGCGGATCCCGCCAGTTCTCCGCGCTCACCACGCCGATTGTCGCCGGAACGCCGCTGCCGGCTCCGGCGCCCGTCTTCCCCAAGTACGAAGAGCCGGCCGAAGCCTAAGAGCAGTCCGGGCGGGCTCTCTGTGCCGGCCCGGACCGAGTAGGTTTCCGTGCCTGTCAGTAGGACCCGACTTGGAAGGCGGGTACTGAGTACTGGAGACACCTTGCTGTCCGTCTGCCTAGCCTTATCTGGTTAGCAAACTGATGTTTCGCATCTGGGAGAACCGTCGCCCCCCGATGCTGTCTGTTTGCCGTTTGACCCGTCAGGTTGGGGCGGTCGCCGTTCTCTTTTATGTCTGATCAGTTTGAACCAGACAATGATGGAGACGGAAATGAAACGTATCCTTGCCGCATTAGGCGTCACGAGTCTCGCACTGCTCGGTGCCTCAGCTATAGCAGTGGCTTCACCAACTGAATCACCGGGTGGTGGGGACATGATCACAATCTGCCATGCAACGGGCTCAGCCACCCATCCCTATGAGCAGATAACCATTAGCCTCAACGGGCTCCAAGGGCACGCAAACGCCAACCACCAGCTCGAGGAAGACATCATCCCTGCGAATACAGGAAAAGTCCTGCCAGCAGGGCAGAACCTGGACAAGATGGACTGGTGGAACGCGGGCTGCAACGCGCCCGGGAACGGAAACGGCAACGGGAACGGGAACGGAAACGGGAATGGTAACGGTGACCACAAGGTCACCATCTGCCACGCCACCGGTTCGGCGACTAATCCGTATGTGGTGATCACCATCGACCTGAACGGACTTAATGGTCACGCCAATGCCAACCACCAGCTCAGCGAGGACATCATCCCGCCGAACAGTGGAAGCATTGTGCCGGAGGGCCAGAACTGGACGGCCTCGGGGCAGGCAACTTTCAACAACGGTTGCGTTCCCACAACTGTGCCGCCAGTAGTGCCGCCTGTTGTTCCTCCGGTAGTGACGCCTGTTGTTCCTCCGGTAGTCCCGCCTGTAGTGCCTCCGGTGACGCCGGGCGAAACTCCCAGTGGGGCAGTTGTGGGTACACCGACGGGTCAAGGTGCCGTAGCTGCCAACAACCCTGGCTTCAATGTCCAGACTGCAGTGGCAGGTTCCACTGACGTTGCCGTTGCCCCCTGGGCCGCCGGCATCGTGGTGATGCTGCTCGCTGCAGCGGGAGTAGCCGCCCGCAAGACGCTGGCGGCCAGCGGTACCGGGTCCGGGCCCCGGAAGGAATGATGCCGGAGGCCGGCGCCCGCAGGGGCACTGCTTGAATCACCGGCAGGCGCCGTGGCCGCAAGGGCACGGCGCCTGCCGGCACACCGGGCAAGTCCGACTGACATTCGGGATAACCATGGACAGCGATCATTCAACGGCATCAACTCCGTCCCAGGATCAGGCAGACCGTTTGCCGGAAGCGGGGCGGGAAAGGCTCTTCACCGCCAAGAGCATCGCCTTCGTGGCGCTCTGTGGCGTGCTGGCCTACCTGGCGTTCGCATTCCTCCCATTCTTGGCCGGGCCCGGGACTTCGCCGACGGTGACCGGGGTTGCTGTGCAGCCGACGGTCCCGGCGCAAACACCGTCCACCCCCACGCCCCCGGTGGACATCGGCGCGCCGGTCCCGGCCGGTCCGGCAGCGTCGCCTCCGCAGAGACTGGTGTACCCGGCCGCAGACATCGATGTGGCGGTCCATCCGCTCGAACCCACCGGCGAGGACCAGGCCACCCAGACCATCGTGCCGCCCCCCACCATGGACGGCTACTGGCTGTCGCCCTACGGTGTGCCCGGAGCGGGCTCAATCAATACCACTTACATCGCCGGCCACAGCTGGACGGACAGGGACGCGCCGTTCAACCGGCTCAGTACCCACGCGGCGGCAGGTGACAGGCTGACCGTGGCCACAGCCACGGGTGAAGTGGCTTACCTGGTGGATTCGGTGACCACCTACGTCAAGTCCGGCCTCAAGGACAGTCCCATCTGGCAAGTGGCGCCCAACAGGCTGGTCCTCATTTCCTGCTACACGGGTGATTTCTGGGGCACCAACGTGGTGGTGGTGGCCTCACCGGAGGACCCGCGCCTTCGTCTCAACAAATGAGACTGATTGTCCGGCATGCGGATGATCTTAATATTCTTGGAGCATGAGCGCATCCACGATCAATCTCGCTGTCATTCCCGGTGACGGCATTGGCCCAGAGGTCATTGCCGAGGCACTGAAAGTCCTCGAAAAGGCAGTCGCCGCTGAAGGCGTTGTCCTCGAGCAGACCCATTACAAGCTCGGCGCCGAGCACTGGCTGGCCACCGGCGAGACCCTTCCGGATGAGGTCCTCGCCGACCTGCGCACGCGGGACGCGATCCTCTTCGGCGCAGTGGGTGCCGCCCCCGGCGACACCCGGATTCCGTCCGGCATCATCGAGCGGGAGATGCTGCTCAAGCTCCGCTTCAGTCTGGACCACTACGTCAACCTGCGGCCGTCGCGGCTGTACGGAACGGTAGGCAGCCCGCTGGCCAATCCCGGCATCATCGATTTTATCGTCGTCCGGGAAGGAACCGAGGGGCCCTACGTGGGGAACGGCGGCTCCCTTCGTACGGGCACGCCCCACGAGGTGGCCACCGAAGTCTCGCTGAACACGGCCTATGGCGTGGAGCGTGTTGTCCGCGATGCCTTCCGCCGCGCAAGCACCCGTGATCGCAAGCATGTGACGTTGGTGCACAAGCACAACGTCCTGGTCTACGCCGGTCACCTGTGGAAGCGCACGGTCGAGGCGGTGGCCCAGGAATTCCCCGAGGTCACCCACGACTACCTGCATGTTGATGCGGCCACCATCTTTATGGTCACCAACCCGTCCCGCTTCGATGTCATTGTCACAGACAACCTCTTCGGCGACATCCTGACTGACCTCGCTGCAGCCGTCACTGGCGGCATCGGCCTGGCGGCATCCGGCAACATCAACATGGACCGCACCGCTCCGTCCATGTTCGAACCGGTCCACGGCTCGGCCCCGGACATCGCCGGCCAGCAGAAGGCAGATCCCACTGCGGCCATCCTGTCAGCGGTGCTCCTGCTGGACCACCTCGGCTACACCGCCGCGGCCCGCAGGATCGAAGCTGCGGTGATCGCCGACGTCGAAACCCGCGACGGCGGCGCCCGTAGCACCAGCGCCGTCGGGGATGCCATCGCTGCAGCGCTCTAGGCCCGGCCAGCAGGTCCTGCCAACGGGCGTAAGCTTGTTTCGAATCACCAAATGCTGCCCTGCGGTTCAGTGCTGAACCACATTCAGAAGGCAGCCGATCGTGGAGGAACCATGACTCAGACCGCCCATGGCGTCGAATTTAACCAGCAGCTCTCGGCAACCCCGAAGTCAGCTGAAGAGCGTGCAGCCATCCTGGCGAACCCGGGATTTGGCAATTACTTCACCGACCACACCGCCGTCGTCGACTACAGCGTGGACGAGCAAGGCGAGGGTGGCTGGCACAACGCGCGCGTTGAGGCCTACGGACCCATCTCCCTGGATCCGTCTGCCGCGGTGCTGCACTACGGCCAGGAGATCTTCGAAGGCCTCAAGGCATACCGCCACGCTGACGGCTCAATCTGGACCTTCCGTCCGGAGGCCAACGCCGCCCGCCTGAACAAGTCGGCGCGACGCCTTGCACTTCCGGAACTGCCCGAGGAATACTTCCTCGGCGCCATCCGGGAACTGGTGCAGGCGGACAAGGAATGGGTTCCAGCCGGTGACGGCGAGGCCCTGTACCTGCGCCCGTTCATGATCGCCACCGAGGCGTTCTTGGGTGTCCGGGCCGCGCGTGAGGTGTCCTTCCGGGTGATCGCATCGCCCGCCGGCAACTACTTCGGCGGCGTGCTCAGGCCCGTGTCCATCTGGATCTCCCGCGAGTACGCGCGCGCAGGCCGCGGCGGTACCGGGGCGGCCAAGTGCGGCGGCAACTACGCCGCCTCCCTGATCGCCCAGCAGGAAGCCGAAGCCAACGGCTGCAAGCAGGTGCTGTTCCTGGATCACTTCAACGATGACGCCGTGGAAGAGCTCGGCGGCATGAATGTGTTCTTTGTGATGAAGGACGGCTCCCTGGTCACTCCCGCGCTCACGGGGACCATCTTGGAAGGCATCACCCGCTCCTCCGTGATGCAGGTGGCGAAGGACATGGGCCGGGAGGTCACCGAGCGCAAGATCACCCTGGCGGAATGGCGCGACGGCGTGGCCTCGGGCGAGATCGCCGAGGTCTTTGCCTGCGGCACCGCAGCCGTGATCACCCCGATCGGTGTCCTGAAGGACACCACCGAATTCATCGGCTCCGAGGACGCGAAGGCGGGGGAGACCACCATGGCCATCCGCGAACAGCTCCTCGGCATCCAGACCGGAACCGTGCCGGATACGCACGGCTGGCTGACCCGCCTGGCCTGACCACAACAACCCTGACCACCACAACGCGGGGTCACTTAGCGCCCATTTCTACCATCGGGATGGGCGCTAAGTGACCCCGCGTTGTTCTTTAGCGGCCGGTTGCCTTCCGGGCAGCGTTCTTCAGGGCCTTGCGGGAGACCGGTTTCAGGGCCTTGCGCGCCGCTTCGTCGGCCAGGGCGCGGTTGCGGCGGGCGTCGATGACGTCGTTCCAGAGTGCGGTGGCGAAGGCGCCGCCGTCCTGGGCATATACGTCATAGGGATAGTCAGCAAAGATGGACGGATTGGTGCTGCCGGTGGGCAGATCCGTCCCTGCTGCCTTCGCGACGGCGTCGCCCACAGCCCAGGTCCGTGTCAGATGGTGCGTGAGGTTCTCCTGGACAAAAATGTTTGCCTCGCTGGAGGCAGCAGCGCGTTTCAGGAGCGAGTCCAGGTCTGCAGCCAGGAAGGTGGCCGCCCATTCTTCGATGGGTGCTGAACCTGACCGGAAATCCTCGGCGACACCGTCCACCGCCTCGCTCCAGTCAGTGGTCTCACGGAACTTCTGCCACGTGGGAAACCAGACAATGGTGCCCGTCGCGTGGTTGTGGATGTGCTGCAGGCCGCTGTTCTTCTCTGTCAGTGCGTGATCGTGTCCCGCGGCGTCGGCGCCCGACAACAGTTCGGGCAAGGAGATGGTGGATGAAGTGCTCATGGGCGTGGGTGGCTGCTCTCTCTTGGCGGTGGGTTCACCAGCCATAACCTGCACCGGGGGTGAGGTTATTCCGTGCCGACGTGATGCGAAGATGGTGCAGTGAACTCCACCTCGAGCGGCTCTCTCCATGCCGGCAGCCCGCTGACGGCTTTCATCCTGGCACCCAACCCCGGGCCCATGAGCCTGGACGGCACCAATTCGTACGTCATCTCCGCGCCCGGAGCCAGTACCTCGGTGGTGGTGGATCCGGGCCCCGCGGACGAAGACCACCTCCGCCGCCTCGCGGACGTAGGCTCCGTGGAACTCATTCTGGTGACGCACCGGCACGCGGACCACACGGCGGGCTCCCTGCGGCTCCATGAGCTCACCGGCGCCCCGGTCCGCGCGGCCGATCCCCGGCACTGCCACGGCGGCGGCGAGCCCCTGCAGGACGGTGAAACCATCCAGGCGGCGGGAGTGACGGTCCAGGTCCTGGCCACGCCTGGCCACACCTCCGATTCGGTCTGCTTCCACCTTCCCGACGACGGCCAGCACGGCTCTGTGCTGACCGGCGACACCATCCTGGGCCGCGGCACCACCATGCTGGACTACCCGGACGGCAGGCTGGGGGACTACCTCGAGTCCCTGGACCGGCTTGAAGCCCTTGGCCAGGCCACCGTCCTGCCGGCCCACGGCCCGGCGCTGCCTTCCCTGGCGGTCATTACCCGCGCCTACCGCGAGCACCGGCACGAGAGGCTGGCGCAGATCCGCGCGGCCCTGGTGCGTCTTGGCGGGGACGCCACCGTGGCGGACGTGGCAGACGACGTGTACGCCGACGTCGAACCTTCCGTCCGGCGGGCGGCCGAAATGTCGGTGGCCGCGCAGCTTGACTACCTCCGTGGGCAGCCTGAGGCCTGACAGTACGACGAGACGCAGGGCAGGGGCTACCGCTCGAGACGGTAGGCTAGCACCCATGCGTATTGCCAGGTTTGTAGTCGATTCTGATCCCCTCTACGGCGTTGTTGAAGGCGAGCCCGGCAGTGAGGAAATCACTGTCATCAACGGCGACCCCTTCTTCAACGGGGTGGAGCGCACCCACGTTAAGCACAAGCTCGAAGACGTCCGGCTCCTGGCGCCGATCATTCCCCGCAGCAAGGTGATCGGCGTGGGCCGCAACTTCGCCGAGCACGCAGCCGAGCTGGGCAATGAAGTCCCGCAGCAGCCACTGCTGTTCCTGAAACCGAACACCTCCGTCATCGGCCCCGGCGACCCCATCGTGCTGCCGGAATTCTCCGACGAAGTCTCGTTCGAGGCCGAGCTGTGTGTGGTCATCGGCCGGATCTGCAAGGACGTCCCGGAAGACCGCGTCGACGACGTCATCTTCGGCTACACCTGCGGCAACGACCTCACCGCCCGCGATGTGCAGAAAACGGACCTGCAGTGGGCCCGGGCCAAGGGCTTCGACACATCGGCACCCCTCGGACCCTGGATCGAGACCGAGCTGGACACCGAAGACCTGGCCATCAAGGGCTGGCTCAACGGCGAACTGCGCCAGGACGGCAGCACCAGCCAGATGATCCGCGGCGTCCGGGAAATCGTCTCCATCGTGTCCCGGGCCTTTACGCTGCTCCCCGGTGACGTCATCATGACCGGCACCCCGGCCGGCGTCGACCTCGTCACCGCGGGGGACCGCTACGACGTGGAGATAGAGGGCATCGGTCGCCTGTCCAACCCGGTGGTCCGCCGCTGACGGGTAAAGTTGGAACCACTATGACTACTGCCTCCGCGCTGAACCCTGCCGCCATCCCGTCCGTCACTGCCGATACCCCGGTCCGGGTGCGGTTTTGCCCGTCACCCACGGGCACTCCTCATGTGGGCCTGATCCGCACGGCGCTGTTCAACTGGGCCTATGCCCGGCACACGAAGGGCACCCTGGTCTTCCGCATCGAGGACACGGACTCGGCGCGGGACAGCGAGGAAAGCTACCACCAGCTGCTGGACGCGCTGAAGTGGCTGGGCATCAGCTGGGACGAAGGCGTGGAGGTGGGCGGCCCGCACGAGCCGTACCGCCAGTCCCAGCGCAGCGACATCTACCAGGATGTCATCGCTCGGCTGAAGGCCGGCGGCCACATTTACGAGTCCTACTCCACGCCCGCCGAAATCGAAGCCCGCCACCGTGCGGCCAGCCGGGACCCCAAGCTGGGGTATGACGGGTTTGACCGGCACATCACCGAGGAACAGCTGGCCCAGTACAAGGCCGAAGGCCGCCAGGCTGTGCTGCGCCTACGGATGCCGGAGGAGGACCTCACGTTCAAGGACCTCGTCCGTGGCGACATCACATTCAAGGCCGGCTCCGTGCCGGACTTCGCGGTGGTCCGGGCCAACGGCGCGCCGTTGTACACGCTGGTAAACCCGGTGGACGATGCCCTGATGGGAATCACGCACGTGCTGCGCGGCGAAGACCTGCTCAGTTCCACGCCCCGCCAGATCGCCCTGTACCGTGCCCTCTACGCCATCGGCGTGGCCGAGTACATGCCGGAGTTCGGCCACCTTCCCTACGTCATGGGCCAGGGCAACAAAAAGCTCTCCAAGCGCGACCCCGAATCCAGCCTGTTCCTGCACCGCGAACGCGGCTTCATCCCCGAGGGCCTGCTGAACTACCTGTCCCTCCTGGGCTGGTCCCTGAGCGCCGACGAGGACATCTTCACCGTCAAGCAGCTGGTGGAGCACTTCGATATCCACGATGTGCTGGCCAACCCGGCGCGTTTTGACCTGAAGAAGGCAGAGGCCATCAACGGCACGCACGTCCGGCTGCTTGAGGCGGCCGATTTCCGTGAGCGCCTGGTGCCGTACCTCCGGGCCGCGGACCTGGCCGGGGAGATCCTCACGGACCGGGAGGAAGAGATCCTCACCGAGGCCGCACCCCTCGTCCAGGAACGGATCACCCTGCTGGGGGAGGCCCCGGAGATGCTGGCCTTCCTGTTCAAGGCCGACGACGCCATCGATGTCGCAGACGATGCCCGCAAGGGCCTGCCCGCCAACCTGACCGAAGTGCTGGACGCCGCCCTGGCGGCCCTTGAGCCTGTTCAGGACTGGAACCCGGAGAACATCCAGACGGCCCTGAAGCAGGCACTCGTGGAGGACCTCGGGCTGAAGCCGCGGCTGGCCTTCGGTCCCGTCCGCACCGCCATCTCCGGGCGCCGGATCTCGCCGCCGCTCTTCGAATCCATGGTGATCCTGGGCAAGAATTCGTCCCTGAGCCGGCTCCGCACCTTCCGCGGCTGATGTCTACCACCGGCACCACGGCTGGCGGAGTCCTGAGCACGCGCTTCGGGACCATCCGGGGCGTCCTGTTCGACATCGACGACACCCTGGTGGATCTTGAATACGCCATGACCACCGCCCTGCGCGAGGTCAGCGAACACCTCCTGCCCGGTCTGGACCAGACCGGGTGGGAGCGTTTCGGCAGGATCTTCACGCACGAGACCACGCACTACTACGACAGGTACCTGGCGGGGGAGCTGACCTTCAACGACCAGCGCCTCCTGCGGGGTCGCGCCGCCCTGGGGCACTTCGGGGTGGATCTTGCCGACGGCGAAGAAGCGCACCGGTGGCTCTCGGCCTACAGCCGGCTGCAGCCCACCTATGTGCGGACCTTCGCGGACGTGCTTCCGCTCCTGGACCTGCTGGACGCGGCCGGCATCCCCTACGGTGCCGTCAGTAACAACGTCCACGATTACCAGCGGGCAAAGCTCGACGGCGCCGGCCTGGAACGTGTCATGCGTCTGGTTGGCACGGACACCCTAGGGGTGGCCAAACCTGAGCCGGCCATCTATCTCGAAGGCGTCCGCCTGCTGGGGACTGTCCCGGAGGAGACACTCTATGTGGGGGACAACAGGATGCTGGACGCTGAAGGTTCGACGTCGGCAGGACTGGTAGGCGTCTGGCTCAACAGGGCGGGGGAGCCGGCGCCGGATTTCGCCGGTCACGCGGTCAGCTCGCTGTCGCAGCTGCTGGGCTGACCGGCCGGTTACTCAGCAGACTGCAGCCGTCGCCTGTTCCACAGCACGATATAGATGCCCACGGATCCGAACACGAGCACAGCAACCAGGCCGAAGGCAACGGCGGTATCCGACTTCCCCACCATGCTGGTGGGCGAGATGGCGGCTGCGCTGGAGTGCAGGGTGTCCGTGCCATCCGCAATCCGGGCATTGCCATCAGCAAGTTTCTCGGCACCGGTCGCCAACTCTGTCGTTCCCGAGGCCAGCTTGGTGTTGCCTGTAGCCAGCTCCGAAGCGCCGGCAGCCAGCGCCTGGGAGCCCTGGAGCAGGCCGGGGTTCCCGGGATCGGCCGGATCGCCCTTGATGCCGGCATTCAGTGCCAACGTGCCGTCCGCCAGCCGTGAGCTGCCCTCAGTGATGCTGGCGACGGCATTGATCAGGCCCGGGCGGTCGGCATTGCCGGGCACGCCATCCATGCCGGTGCGGATCTGGGATGTTCCGGCGGCCAGCAGTTCGGTACCGAGCACAACGCCCGGGTTGTTGGGATCGCGGCTGTTGAGCTTTTCACCCAGCGTGGCGAAGCCGGCGGTGAGGCGCCCTGTTCCCGTATGCAGCTGCTCGGCTCCGTCATTGAGCTTCCCGGCGCCGGCCTGCAGCTGGGACGCCCCGGCGTCGAGTTTGTGGGCTCCGGCGGTGATCTTGGCGATCTTGTCCTTGACAACGGCCAGTGGAACCAGCCCCCGAAGCGGGTCCGAGGCTGCCGCCTCCAGCAGCTCAAGGGCCTGTGCCAAGGCTGCCGTGCCGGTGCCTGCCTCGGGTGAGTTGTTCGCTCCACGGTAGCCCTTCAGCTGTGCCGCGCCAGCGGCAAGCTCGCCGGTCCCCGAGCTCAGGCGGGCGGCTCCGGCGTCCAACGCAGTAGCGCCGTCCGCCAGGTTGTTCTCGGCGTTTCCAGCGGCAGTAGGCGTCAGCGCCGCAGCGAGCTGGGTGGCTCCGGCGGCGAGCTTCCGGGCGCCATCGTCCACTTTGTAGACGCCGGGCGCGAGTTTGTTGTTGACGTCAGTCTCGATCTTGACAGCGCCAGCGGCGAGCTTGTCGGCGCCGGCCTGCAGTTTTTCAGCACCCGGGGCCAGCCTCTCGCTGACACCCAGAAAGACTTTGTCGGCGCCGGAGGAGAGTTTGCCGGCACCGGTGTCTGCCATGCCCGCAC
This sequence comes from Pseudarthrobacter sp. Y6, assembly GCF_050156205.1. Lineage (NCBI taxonomy): Bacteria > Bacillati > Actinomycetota > Actinomycetes > Micrococcales > Micrococcaceae > Pseudarthrobacter > Pseudarthrobacter sp. Y6. The sequence goes on from NZ_CP189574.1 coordinate 1,899,374, forward strand.
CAGCCGCCAGCTGACCGGCGCCGTCCTTGAGCTGCTCAGCGCCAGCCGAGGCCTGGCCCGCACCGTCCAGCAGTTTGGCCGATCCGTCGGTGATCCTGCCGGTGACCAGGGTGTAAAACCCAAGCAAAGCAATAAGCATCAGGGCCAGGGCAGCGATAGTGAGTTGCTGTGCCCGGGTTCGGGTCTTGGTGGGCGCGGCGGCACGACTCTGTGTCACGGTGGGTCCTCTCGACGGTTTGCCAGCAGTGAAAGCTGCCGGCCACACACCTGGACCAGGCGGCAGCTCGGACGAGAAACAAAATTCCGAAGTGCCTGCAGCAAAGGCAGGAGGTGGTTACTCTCTAGTAACTTACCGAGAGTAAACTTACTCCGGGGGATCTGGCAAGGGCTTCGGCGCTCAAGCCGTCAGCGCCGATTTGTGCCAGCCCAAAGTCTCGGGTAAAGTAATTTCTCGTGCTGAGGCGCACGGAGCGCGGCTTGAAGCCTGAAACTCCGGCCCGAAAGTATCATTGGGATATGGTGTAATTGGCAACACTACGGTTTCTGGTACCGTCATTCTAGGTTCGAGTCCTGGTATCCCAGCTCTGTTTGGTCGCAGGCTAACCGCGGCAAATCAGTGGTTTCAGGTCGGTTCGCCGATTTGAAACACGCGCTGAGTGTATGAAATACTCACTTAGCAAACCGGCCTGGCGCCGGTTGGAAGTGAAAACTTCCTGGAAGTACGCGGCCCCATCGTATAGCGGCCTAGTACGCTGCCCTCTCACGGCGGTAACGCGGGTTCGAATCCCGCTGGGGTCACCATTGAACGGTCCCGGGCATCAGCCCGGGGCCGTTTTTCGTTGTGGACGCCGCCGTGTCGGTGAGGGGACAACCGGGGCCCGGTGGAAAAGCTGCGGCAACTGGCATGATGATGCTGTGACCTCCTCAGACGGACTTCGTCCCACGCAGCCTCTGCCGCCTACGCGCGCACCGAAATTGCCGGCTGGCCCGCCCAACCCGGCGTCGGAGCCAGCCGTGGCATTGCTTGAGGCGGTGCGTGGGGATCTTTCCGCGGTGTCGTTGCCGCTCGCCCTTGCGGACGTCGAACAGGCACGCCAGGACACGCGGAACGCCGTCGCCCAGCTGGACGACTACATCCTGCCGCGGTACCGGAGCCTGGACGCACCGCTGCTTGCCGTCGTCGGGGGTTCCACGGGCGCCGGCAAGTCAACGCTTGTGAACGCATTGGTGGGGCACCCGGTTACACGCTCCGGCGCCATCAGGCCAACCACCCGGCAACCCATTCTTTTGCACCACCCGGCCGATGCCGGCTGGTTCGAAGGCCACCGTGTGCTGCCCACCCTTAGCCGGATCCGGAACACCGTCTCCACGGAACCCGTCCCGGCCAGCCGGGCCGGCGCGACACCCGATGCGGAGGCCATTTCCTCCCTGGTGCTGGTGGCGGACCTGGCTGTACCGCAGGGGATCGCGTTGCTGGACGCTCCCGACGTCGACTCCATTTCCGATGACAACCGCAGGCTCGCCGGTCAATTGCTGGCCGCCGCGGACCTCTGGGTTTTTGTGACCACTGCCAACCGCTACGCAGACGCGGTCCCGTGGAAGTTGCTCCTGGACGCGTCCTCGCGGGACATCATGGTGGCCGTGGTCCTGGACCGTGTGCCGGCGGAGGCGGAAGCCGAAGTCAGCGCCGATCTCCGCGCGTTGCTCCAGAAGGAAGGCCTCGGCGATGCCGGACTGTTCATTGTGCCGGAGGCCGCCCTGGACCATCTCGGCATGCTGCCAACGGGCGCCGTGGAGCCGCTGCGGCGCTGGCTGCAGGACCTTGCAGCTGACGCCGCGGGGCGGTCCGAAATTGCCCGCCGGACCCTCAACGGGACGGTGAAGGCGCTGGCCGGGCGGGTGGGCACTGTGGCGCACGCGGTCCAGGGGCAGGAACGGGCCGCGGCCTCGCTCCGGGCAGACGCTGAGGCCGCCTACCGCGATGCCGGAACCCGGATCCTGGACGCAACAAAGGACGGCGCCCTCCTCCGCGGGGAAGTACTGGCGCGCTGGCAGGACTTCGTCGGAACAGGTGAATTCTTCCGGGCGCTGGAACAGAACATCGGACGGCTGCGGGACCGCGTGGGCGCGTTCTTCCGGGGTGAACCGACGCCGGCCGTACGGGTCGAGGCCGCCATCGAAACAGGGTTGCAGGCCGTCATCCTGGACGAGGCCGCCAACGCCGGCGAAGAGACTGACCGGCGGTGGCGCTCCGACCCGGCCGGCCGCGAGCTCCTGGCGACGGACGATCTGTCCGGCACCAGCCCCGGTTTTGCCGATGTGGCCGCAGCGGAGATCAGGGCCTGGCAGGCCGGCCTCATGGAACTGATCCGCACAGAGGGGCAAGGCAAGCGCACGCAGGCCAGATGGCTCTCCTTCGGCATAAACGGACTTGGTGCCGCGCTGATGATCGTGGTGTTTTCCATGACCGCCGGCCTCACCGGGCTGGAGATCGGCGTGGCGGGCGGTACCGCCGTCGTCGGCCAGAAACTGCTCGAGGCAGCGTTCGGCGAAGGCGCGGTCCGCCGGCTTGCGCAGACGGCGCGGGATGACCTCCATGCCCGTTGCCAGCGCCTCCTGCAGGCAGAGCAGCAGAAGTTCCTCCAACGCCTGCCGGAGGGCGGCACGGACACCGCCCGGATCCTGACGGACCACGCCGCTGCACTGGCCCGGCTGGCGGACAACGCATGAGCCGCCACAGTGTTGCCCGTGAAGCGTCGCAGCTGGACCGCAGGCTCGAAGCCCTCAATGATGCCCGCGAACTCGCCGAAGGCGTCTTGCCGGACGCCGCACTCGAGGAGGTGTTCGATCTCCTCGAACGCGCGAGCTCCCGGCGGTCACTGTCGGCTGATCACACCGTTGTGGGGTTCTTTGGTGCCACCGGCAGCGGAAAATCGTCACTCTTCAACGCGGTCAGCGGGGCTGAAATCGCGACGGCGGCCGCCCGCCGGCCCACAACGTCGGAACCGTTGGCAGGTGTCTGGGGCGCGGAGGGCAGTGAGCCGTTGCTGGACTGGCTTGAGGTGCGCAACCGCCACCATGCCGGGCCCGTGGCAGGCTTCGCGGACGAGGGCACGGGGCTGATCCTGCTGGACCTGCCTGACTTCGATTCCACCAGGGCCGCGAACCGCGAGATCGTGGAGCGCATGGTTGGCCTGGTCGATGTCTTGGTCTGGGTCCTGGATCCCCAAAAATACGCCGATGCGGCAGTCCACAACGATTTCCTGGCGCCCCTGTCCGCCCATGGAGCCGTGACCCTGGTGGTCCTCAACCAGGTGGACCGGTTGCCCGAACGGGATGTGCAGCCTGTGCTGGAGTCATTGAAAGGGATCCTTGCCCGCGACGGGCTCGGAAAAGTGCAGGTCCTGGGAGCATCCGCCTTAAAGGGAACCGGCGTGGACAGGGTCCGGAGCGCCATCCGGCATGTGGTGGTGCAGCGCCAGGCGCTTTCGCAGCGGCTGGCCGCGGACGTTTCGCGGGCCTCCGGGCAGCTCCGGGAAGCCTCAGGCGTTGGGGAAGCCGCCGGCGTCAGACCGGCGTCCAGATCCCGGCTGACCGATGAGCTGGCGACGGCTGCCAACGTGCCCGTGGTGGTCGACGCAGTCGCCCGGTCCTACCGCATCGAGTCGACGCGCCGCACGGGGTGGCCGGCGACGCGGTGGCTGGTGCGGTTCCGGCCGGATCCGCTCCGCCGGCTCAATCTGAAAAGTTCGTCCCCGTCCCAACTCAACCGGACCTCGCTCCCGGCCGCGGGCGCTCCGGAACGCGCCCGGACGGATGCTGCTGTCCGTGATTTTGCGGACGCGGCAAGTGCGGGCGCGCCCGGACCATGGCGTGCCGCGATCCGGGGTGCTGCCCGCGAAGGCCGGGAGCAGTTGCCGGATGCGTTGGACCAGGCCATCGCAGGCACGGACCTGATGGCGTCCCGGAAGTCCTGGTGGTGGGGGGTGTTTAACGTGGTCCAATGGCTTGGGCTACTGACAGTCCTGGGTGGCCTGGGCTGGCTTGGTGTCCTGGCGGGCCTGGCGTATTTTCAGATGCCGGTGCCTGAGGTGCCCAGGGTCGAAGGCTGGCCTGTGCCGACGCTGATGATTGCCGGCGGGGTGGTGCTGGGGACCTTCCTGGCGCTGACCGGAATGTTCATTGGGTCAGGAGCCGCGAGGGCGCGTGCAGCCAAGGCCAGGAAACGGCTGAGGGCAGCGGTGGGCGAGGTTGCCCGGGACTTCGTGGTGGAGCCGGTGGAAGTTGAGGTCAGCAGGCTCGCGTCCTTCAACGGGGCGCTGAAGGACGCGGCTGGAAACTGAGGCCGTTACGCCAGGGCGGTTGCGGCGTCCCTGACCTTGATCAGCGTCCGCAGGTTCCGGGTGGTGGTGGTTGCCTTGAACTTTGCCTTGGACGAGATCTTGCTGAAGGGGCTGTCCAGCGTCCCGCCAGCCGGAGCCAGCCAGGCCAGCGCCTCCGGGCCGAGCCGTTTCTGTTCAGTCCCTTCAAGGGCTGCGCCGGCCGCATCCAGCTCATCGAGCCTGGCCGCGTCCGAGGCCAGCGTGATGTAGGCGTGTGTTGCCTTGTCGTCCGCCGGAAACGGGCAGGCCGCCACAAGTTCGGAGACCCGCTGTGCCGTCAGGACAACCACCCAGGCGTCGTAGCCGAACGCGCCACGCAGGCACTTTTCAATCTTTCGCTTGACCGCGGCAGGATCCTCGTCGCTGGCAAGCACCACATTGCCGCTGGCCAGCAGTGTCTTGACTTCCCCGAACCCCTGTGATGCAAGAGCGTTCTTGAGGTCCGCCATCTTGATGTTAATGCCCCCAACATTGATCCCGCGGAGGAAGACTGCGTAGCTGTTCATGTCGACAGCCTATCCGTGGGCAGCCAGGCTTGGACCGAGGCGAGGCCCTCAGTCGTTGCTCTTGCGCAGGGCCTCGGTGAGGAGCCGCGCTGCGTTGCAGACCACCTCGGCGTGGAGGCGGCCCGGCTGGCGGGTGAGCCGCTCGATGGGGCCGGAGATCGAGACGGCGGCGATGACGCGTCCGGACGGTCCCCGAACAGGCGCCGAGACTGAGGCGACCCCAGGCTCGCGTTCGCCGAGGCTCTGGCCCCAGCCCCGCCGTCGTACGCCTGCCAGCACGGTAGGGGTGAAACGGGCGGCCTGCAGGCCCTCAAGAAGCCGGTCGTGGTCTTCCCAGGCGAGCAGTACCTGGGCGGCGGAGCCGGCCTTCATGGAAAGTTTCGTGCCCACGGGGATGGTGTCGCGCAGGCCAATGGGGCGTTCTGCGGAGGCGACGCAAATACGCCATTCGCCCTGGCGGCGGAAGATCTGCGAGCTTTCGCCGGTGGCGTCGCGCAGCTGCATCAGGACCGGCCCCGCGGAAGCGATGAGACGGTCCTCGCCGGCGGCGGAGGCGAGCTCCACCAGGCGGCTGCCGAGGACAAACCGGCCCTGGATGTCGCGGCTCACCAGCCGGTGATGGATCAGGGCCAGGGCAAGCCGGTGGACGGTGGGCCGGGCCAGCCCTGTGGCGGCCACCAGCTGTGCCAGCGTGGTGGGTCCGGCCTCCAGTGCATCAAGCACATGGGCCGCTTTATCAATGACACCGACTCCACTAGAATTGTCCATGTAATGATATTGCCGTCTCATTATCTGAGATGCAAATCTTTGGGCTGGCACATATTGCAGCCCTGCTGGTTCAGTGGAACCAAACAACCAAACAGCAGTGAAGGGAGATGGCCGTGGCACAGACACTGGCCGAGAAAGTCTGGGACGCACACGTGGTGCGCAAAGGCGACGGCGAAGGAGCCAATGCCCAGCCCGACCTCCTCTTCATTGACCTTCACCTTGTCCATGAGGTGACGTCTCCGCAGGCATTTGAAGGTCTGCGCCTGGCCGGCCGCAAGCTGCGCCGCCCGGACCTCACCATCGCCACGGAGGACCACAACACTCCCACGCTGGACATCGACAAGCCCATTGCCGATCTCACCAGCCGTACGCAGATCCAGACGCTGCGCAACAACTGCGCAGAGTTCGGCGTCCGCCTTCACTCGCTCGGCGACGCGGAGCAGGGCATCGTGCATGTTGTTGGCCCCCAGCTTGGCCTGACCCAGCCCGGCATGACCGTTGTCTGCGGTGACTCCCACACGTCCACCCACGGCGCGTTCGGTGCCCTGGCCATGGGCATCGGCACGTCCGAGGTGGAGCACGTCATGGCCACGCAGACGCTGTCCCTGAAGCCGTTCAAAACCATGGCCATCAATGTCGAAGGCACCCTGCGCCCGGGCGTCACCGCCAAGGACATCATCCTGGCCGTGATTGCCAAGATCGGCACCGGCGGCGGCCAGGGTTACGTCCTGGAATACCGCGGTTCCGCCATCCGCGCGCTGTCCATGGAAGCCCGCATGACCATCTGCAACATGTCCATCGAAGCCGGTGCCCGCGCCGGCCTGGTGGCCCCGGACCAGATCACCTACGACTACATGGACGGACGCCCGCACGCGCCGCGGGGCGCGGACTGGGATGCCGCGCTCGAGTACTGGAACACGCTGAGGACCGACGACGACGCGACGTTCGACGTCGAGGTGGACCTGGACGCCGACACGCTGGAGCCGTTTGTTACCTGGGGCACGAACCCGGGCCAGGGCGTTTCGCTCTCCGCCAGGGTTCCGTTCCCTGAGGACTTCGGCGACGAAAACGCCAAGGCGGCCGCCGAACGCGCCCTGCAGTACATGGGGCTCGAGGCCGGCACGCCGATGAAGGAGATCCGGGTGGACACGGTGTTCCTGGGCTCCTGCACCAACTCACGCATGGAGGACCTCCGGGCCGCGGCGGACGTCATCCGCGGGCGCCGGAAGGACCCCAACATCCGCATGCTGGTGGTGCCCGGTTCGGCCCGCGTGCGGCTGGAAGCAGAGGCGGAAGGACTGGACAAGGTCTTTAAGGACTTCGGCGCCGAGTGGCGCTTTGCCGGCTGCTCGATGTGCCTGGGCATGAACCCGGACCAGCTGGAGGTGGGGGAGCGTTGCGCCTCAACGTCCAACCGTAACTTCGAGGGCCGCCAGGGCAAGGGCGGCCGCACGCACCTCGTATCACCGGTGGTGGCAGCGGCCACGGCCATCCGTGGCACCCTGAGTTCGCCGTCGGACCTCGATCCGGCTCCCGAATCCACCGCCATCCGCACCGACGCAGCCTAGGAGACCGCCATGGAAAAATTCACCACCCACACCGGCATCGGGGTCCCGCTGCGCCAGAGCAACGTTGACACGGACCAGATCATCCCCGCGGTCTACCTCAAGCGGATCACCCGCACCGGCTTCGAGGATGCACTTTTCTCCGCCTGGCGGAAGGACCCGTCCTTCATCCTGAACCAGGCGCCGTTCAACGCCGGATCCGTCCTGGTGGCCGGCCCGGACTTTGGTACCGGCTCGTCCCGTGAGCACGCCGTCTGGGCCCTGAAGGACTACGGCTTCAAGACTGTCCTGTCGTCCCGTTTCGCGGATATCTTCCGCGGCAACTCCGGCAAGCAGGGGCTGCTGGCCGCCGAACTCGCGCAGGACGACATCGAGCTGATCTGGAAGGAACTGGAAAACGCCCCGGGCACCGAAGTCACCGTTGACCTGCCGTCCAAGACCGTCAGCTGCGGAAGCATCGTGGCGCCTTTTGAAATCGACGATTACACGCGCTGGCGCCTCCTGGAAGGCCTGGACGACATCGGCCTGACACTCCAGCACGAAGAGGACATCACCGCGTACGAGGCCACCCGCCCCACCTTCAAGCCCACCACGCTTCCGGCCCGCCTTTCCTGAGCCGGAGCCCGGAATTTCCCGCCCCGGACGGAGCCGCCTTCGCGGCGACGCGCCGGAGGCTTTCGGCGCCCGTATTTCGGTTCGGTAACGCAACCTCCTATGCTTAGCTGGAGCCTTTGCAAGGATTTTGGGGCGAGTAATCGTAAGGAAACCGGTATATGAGTAGTGTTCTGACAATCCGCGGCGGAGTCCCGCTTACAGGCCGCGTCAGCGTCCGGGGGGCCAAAAACCTTGTTCCCAAGGCAATGGTGGCAGCACTGCTGGGCAACGAGCCGTCGGTGTTGCGGAACGTTCCGGAGATCAAGGATGTGGAGGTTGTCACCTCGCTCCTGCAGCTGCACGGAGTGACGGTGGTCAAGGATCCCGTCAGCGGTGACCTCACCCTGGATCCGAAGGCGGCCAGAACCGCCCCGAGCACTGCGATCGATGCCCACGCCGGTGATTCGCGGATCCCCATCCTGCTCTGCGGACCCCTGATCCATGCGATCGGTGAGGCCTTCATTCCGGACCTTGGCGGCTGCAAGATCGGTGACCGGCCCATCGACTACCACCTCAACGTACTCCGCCAGTTCGGTGCCGTGGTGGAAAAGCGCCCGGGCGGCATTCACATCTCGGCGCCCAAGGGCCTCCATGGCGCCAAGATCAATCTGCCCTACCCCTCGGTAGGTGCCACGGAGCAGGTACTGCTCAGCGCCACCCGCGCCGAAGGGATCACCGAGCTTTCAGGCGCCGCCACCGAGCCTGAGATCATCGACCTCATTGCCGTGCTGCAGAAGATGGGCGCCATCATCAGTGTCCAGACCGACCGGACCATCCGCATTGAAGGGGTCCGGGATCTGGGCGGCTACACCCACCGTGCCCTCTCGGACCGCAACGAATCGGCGTCGTGGGCTTCCGCAGCCCTGGTGACCCGCGGTGACATCTTCGTCGAAGGTGCCTCGCAGCGGGACATGATGACGTTCCTGAACACCTACCGCAAGGTAGGCGGCGGCATGGATATCGGCGAGGACGGCATCCGCTTCTACCACCGAGGCGGCAAGCTCAACCCGCTGGTCCTGGAAACGGACGTCCACCCCGGCTTCATGACCGACTGGCAGCAGCCCCTGGTGGTGGCACTGACCCAGGCCGAAGGCGTCTCGATCGTCCACGAAACCGTTTATGAAAACAGGTTCGGGTTCACCGATGCGCTCATCCGGATGGGCGCCAGCATCCAGGTGCACCGCGAGTGCCTGGGCAGCGTGCCGTGCCGCTTCGGCCAGCGCAACTTCCTCCACTCCGCCGTCATCTCTGGCCCCACCCAGCTCAAGGGCACCGACATCGACGTCCCGGACCTGCGTGGCGGCTTCAGTCACCTGATCGCTGCGCTTGCCGCTTCCGGCACGTCCCGCGTGACCGGGATCGACATCATCAACCGCGGATACGAACGCTTTACCGAAAAGCTGGCCGGCCTCGGCGCCGATTTCGACATCACCTCGACAAAGTAGCGGTGGGTACGTGAAGGAAACGGCCAAGAGCCAGGCCACATTCGTTGTGGTCGCAGCCATAGTGCGCACGGTGCTGAACGCAATGATGAACAAGAAGTGGGAAGGCCTCGAGAACCTCCCCGCCGGCGGGTTTATTGCCGCGCCCAACCATTGCACGGAAATCGATCCCCTGATCGTGGGGCACATTCTCTACAACCAGAAGCGCGCCCCGCATTTCCTGGCCAAGGCCGGGCTGTTCAAGGTTCCGGTCCTGGGCGCGGTCCTGCGGGCCACCCGGCAGATCCCTGTGGAACGCTCGACGGCGGGGGCGAACCGCTCGCTGCAGCTCGCCAAGGAGATTGTGGCCGACGGCGGGGCAATCATCATCTACCCCGAAGGCACCCTCACGCGTGATCCGGCGCTGTGGCCGATGAAGGGTCACACCGGCGCTGCCCGGCTCGCCTTGGAGGCTGGAATTCCCGTGGTGCCGATCGCGCACTGGGGTGCTCATGAGGTGTTCCCGCGTTATGCGAAACGGTTCCACGTTTTCCCGCGCAAGACGTCCCGCGTGATGGTGGGCAAGCCCGTGGACCTCAGTCATTACGCTGACCGGCCACTGGACAAAGCAACGCTGGCCGCGGCCACTGAGGCGATCATGGACGCCGTGACGGAGTTGCTGGCCGGCATCCGCGGAGAGGAGCCTCCCGCGGAACGCTGGGACCCTTCCAAGCACAACCAAGCCACGCACGGTCGTTTCATTGAGCGGGGAAATCCTGACGACGCTGCGGATGCCACCTGATGGCCGACGGAGCACGTCAGGATTCCGCGCGGTCTGTCGCCGTCCTGGGCGCCGGTTCCTGGGGAACCACATTCGCCAAGATCCTCGCTGATGCAGCCCGGGCAGCGGGGGAACAGCGGAGCATCCGGATCTGGGGCCGGCGCAGCGAAGTGGTGGAGCAGATCAACAGCTCCCACCGCAACGTCCAGTACCTGAAGGACACCGAGCTGCCGTCCAGCATCACGGCGTCCACGGACGTCCGTGACGTGCTGGCGGGCGCGGACCTGGTGGTCCTCGCTGTCCCTGCCCAGTCGCTGCGCCTCCAGCTCCGTGAATGGAAGCCGCTGATTGCTTCTGACGCCGTGGTGGTATCTCTGATGAAGGGTCTGGAGCTCGGCACGGACGCCCGGATGAGCGAGGTCATCAGCGAAGAACTGGGGATTCCCGCAGACCGTATCGCCGTGGTTTCCGGTCCCAACCTGGCCATGGAGATCGCCCGCGAGGAACCCACGGCCTCCGTGGTGGCCTGTACCAACGCGGCGGCCGCGGGCTGGATCGCCAGAAGCTGCACGGCCCCGTACTTCCGTCCCTACACCACCGCGGACGTTGTGGGCGTGGAGATCGGCGGCATCGTGAAGAACGTCATCGCCCTGGCGGTAGGCATCTGCGAAGGCAAGCAGATGGGGGACAACACCAAAGCTTCCGTGATCACCCGGGGCCTCGCGGAAACGTCCCGGCTGGCACTCGCGCTCGGCGGCGAGGCTCAGACCATGGCGGGCCTGGCAGGGCTGGGCGACCTGGTGGCCACGTGCTCGTCCCCGCTGTCGCGCAACCACACCGCAGGCCGGCTGCTGGGCGAGGGCCTGACCCTGGATGAGGTGGCGCAAAAAATGACCCAGACCGCCGAAGGAATCAAATCAGGCCAGGCCGTGCATGAGCTTGCGGGGAAAATGGGCGTCGAAATGCCCATTACTGCCGCCGTCGTAGCCGTCCTGGCCGGCAAACTATCCGTTGACCAACTGGGGCCGCTGCTGCTGGCCCGGGACCTGAAACCCGAAGGCGATTACTGACGATGTCCGACGAAAACCTGACCGCCGCGGACCCAGCTCCCCGGGCCAAACCCCGCGTCGCGGTGCTTTTTGGTGGCCGGTCCAGCGAGCATGCCGTGAGCTGCGTGACCGCCGCCGGCGTCCTGGGCGCCATCAACAAAGACAAGTACGATGTCATCCCCATCGGCATCGCCAAATCGGGGCAGTGGGTGCTGGCCTCGGGCGACACCGGCCAATGGTCGCTGTCCGCGTCGTCGCTGCCGGAGGTCCCGCCGTCGTCGGAAACCGTGACACTGGCCGAGATCGGCGGCGAGCACCAGCTGATCGTCGCCTCACCGAACCAGGTCCCGCAGGAACTCGGCACGGTGGACGTTGTGTTTCCGCTTCTCCATGGTCCCTTTGGCGAGGACGGCACCATCCAGGGACTCCTGGAACTGTCCGACACCCGCTACGTCGGCGCCGGTGTGCTCGCATCGGCTGTGGGCATGGACAAGCACTACATGAAGGTTGTTTTCGAGGCCGCCGGGCTGCACGTGGGGCCCTACACTGCCGTCACGGACCGTCAGTGGGTCAAGGACGCGGAGTCCGTCCGCAAACAGGTTGACCAGCTCGGCTTTCCCGTGTTCGTCAAGCCGGCGCGGGCGGGTTCGTCCATGGGGATCTCCAAAGTGGACTCGCTGGACGAACTCGATGCCGCCGTCGAGGAAGCCCGCCGCCACGACCTCAAGCTTGTCATCGAGGCCGGCATCGTGGGACGTGAAATTGAGTGCGCCGTCCTGGAAGGCCGTGGGACCGATTCCCCCCGGACCTCCATGCCGGGTGAAATCTCCGTTGCCGGCGGAACGCACGAATTCTATGATTTCAACGCGAAGTATGTTGAGGACGACGCCGCCGCGCTGAGCTGCCCCGCCGACCTTCCCGAAGAAGCCATTGTTCGTGTCCGTGAACTCGCGGCGGCCGCCTTTGATGCTGTCGGAGCCGAAGGCCTGAGCCGCGTGGACTTCTTCTATACGCCCGACGGCGAACTGATCATCAACGAGATCAACACCATGCCGGGGTTTACGCCCAAGAGCATGTACCCGCAGATGTGGGCAGCATCAGGCCTGGACTATGCGGACCTGATCGACGAACTGATCTACCTGGCCCTGAACCGGAAGACCGGCCTGCGATAGTCCCCACCGGCACCCTAACCTCGCTCCGCTTCGGCCAGGGAACCCTGCTGGCGTGGGCCCCCACCGGCACCCTACCGGGTGGTGGGCTGGTTCTGCAGGTCTTCCTGACCCACGCAGTTCCGGCTGGCCGGAATCTTTCCCACTGAGGCGGAAAGGTCAGCCAGGACCGTCGCGGAGCTGATCTTCTCCGGATCCATCAGGATTTCCGTGGCGGGTTCGCGGCCGAAGGTAGTCAGTGTCCACACCGGATCGCCCTCCTTGATGACCCAGTCGATGCCGTTGACACTCACGCACCGGTCCGTCGTCGGGCCTGGAACGTTGACGCCGCAGCGCAGGATCACCTGTGAAGGCTCCCCCCAGGCCGCGGTGGCCTGGCTGTTGGTTTTCCTCAGTGCAGCATCCCCGATGGCGTCCGGGAGGGCCACCATCATCGGAGCGCACGCAGGGTTCGCCGCATCGCTGGCGGCGGTGACATCCACAGTCGGGGCACAGGCGGACAGAACGGCTCCAGTGAGGGTCGCCGTCAGAAGGATTCCGGACACGCGGACAGGCAAGGGGAAACGGGGATTGCGCATCCATCCAGCCTAGCGTCGCCGCCGTGTGGCGCGGGAGGTGCGAAGGACCGTACGCCCGTTGAGAGCACCTGATCAGCGATGGGCGGATCAGCAATGTCAGTGCCGCGCTGTAGCGTAGGGGCGTGCCTGAAATTCCGTTGACTGAACACACTCTGACTGTCGCCGCGCTGTCCGAAGCCGAATTGCTGGCCCGGATCTTTCCGCGGCTGGAAATGGGCGGAACGCACGGTTCGGCCACACTGCTGGGTCCGGGGGACGACGCCGCGCTGGTGTCGGCCCCTGACGGCCGGACCCTGATCTCCATCGACACCCAGACCCAGGACCAGGACTTCCGCCTCGAGTGGAACAACGGCTACCGGACCACAGGGTACGACGTCGGCTGGAAGGCGGCGGCCCAGAACCTCAGCGACATCAACGCCATGGGCGGCGTGGCCATGTCGCTGGTGGTGAGCCTGACGTTGCCGCCCGAAACTCCTGTCAGCTGGGTGGCGGACCTGGCCGACGGCCTGACTGCGGGAATCAGCGAACTTGGGGCCCTTGACTGCTCGGTCGCCGGAGGCGATTTGGGCCGCGGCAGGGAAATCTCCGTGACGGTCGCCGTGCTGGGCTCACTGGCTGGCGGCGAGGCGGTCCTGCGGTCAGGGGCCCGTGCCGGCGACGTCGTGGCCCTGGCCGGGACGGTGGGCCGGGCCGCAGCCGGATTTGCGCTCCTGGAATCGGAGAACGCCGTGCAGTCCCTGGCGCCGGCGCAGCGGGCGCTCGTGGAACTGCAGTGCAGGCCGCGGCCGCCCCTGTCCGCCGGGCCGCTGGCCATGGCGGCCGGCGCCACGGCCATGCTGGATATCTCCGATGGCCTCGTCCGCGACGGAACCCGGCTGGCCCTCGCCAGCGGCATCGTCCTTGACCTTGACCCCGCAGCACTTAAACCGCTCTCGGAAGGGCTCACGCCGGCGTCGGACCTTCTCGGAGCTGACCCCATGGCCTGGGTGCTGGGCGGGGGAGAGGACCACGGGCTGCTGGCCACATTCCCGGCCGACGTTCAGCTGCCGGCCGGATTCACTGCGATAGGCTCTGTACAAGCCCCGGAAAGCTCCACACCTCCGGGCGTCACAATTGCGGGCCACGCCGTTGGCACCGGGGGATGGGATCACTTTGCAGACTAAGGTTGCCGCCAACGCGCAAGCGATGAAGCGGTGGTTGGACAAGGCTGAAACCGCCATTGCCAACCACAGCGACCGCCTCAATGCCATCAACATCTTCCCCGTGGCGGACGGTGACACCGGCACCAACCTTTACCTCACGGTTCGGGCGGCCGCCCGTGCCCTGCACAGCGACCCGGCGGGCCACGGTGCGGCAGTCCCCGCTGACGCCGGGCAGGCGGATGTCGGAGCAGTGTTGGCGCGCGCCGGCAGGGCCGCGATGGAGCAGGCTCGCGGCAACTCCGGAACCCTCTTCTCAGTCTTCCTCTGCGCCGCGGCTGAGCCCCTGGCCGGTCACACCCGCGTGACGTCAACCCTTCTGGCCGCCGCGCTGAACCGCGCCCAGATCCGGGCCTGGTCCGCGTTGAGCGATCCCGTACCAGGCACCATGCTTTCTGTCATGGAAGCCGCCGCCCGTGCCGCCGCGGCAGTGGACGCAGGCCACAACGGCGACGACAGCAACCACGCCCTGGGCAAAGCCCTCGACGCTGCCGTCAACGGCGCGCTGAAAGCAGTGGTCACCACGGAGAGCCAGCTGGCCGCCCTCGAAGCCGCCCACGTGGTCGATGCCGGGGGCGTTGGCATGCTGCTCATCCTCGACTGCCTGCGCTCCGCCGTCCTAGGCGAAGAACTGCAGGGCGAACTCCTCGACGGCCTGCACGGCTATAACGTCCAAGACCCCCACATCCACGCCGACATGCCGGACGACGACGGCGTTGAGGTCATGTGCACCATCAGCCTTTCGCCGCTCAGCGCGGCAACGCTACGCCAGCGGCTCGACGAGATCGGTGAGTCCGTCATCATGAGCCAGGTGGACAGCATGGCAGATGCTGAGGGCAGCTACCGGTGGCGGGTCCACGTCCACGTCCCAGAAGCCGCACGCGCGGTCGCCCTGATCCGTTCCCTCGGCGAACCCAGCGACATTTCGGTCAGCGAACTCGCCCTGGCCCGCGATCCCGAACCAGCTCCGGTGAACTCCAGTGGGCATGAGCGCTGAACTCGACCTGGGCCTGGAACGCCTGATCGGAAAGCGGTCAGCTTCGGCTATTGAGAAGCACCTGGGCATCGTCACAGTCGGCGGCCTGCTGAACTACTTCCCCCGCCGCTACCTGAACCGCGGCGAGCTGACCCCCATCAGCGAGCTGCCTGTGGACGTGGAAGTCACCCTCATTGCGCGGGTACTCTCCAACAGCACCCGCAAGATGCATACCCGCCGCGGTTCCATCACCGACGTCGTTATCACCGACGACGCCGCCTCCCATGGCCGTCCGCGCCTTGCGGCAGTAGGCCCCGGCAGCGGGCACGGCACGCTCAAGATCACCTTCTTTAGCGGCCACCGGGCACGGGCCGAACTCCTGCCCGGCCGGCGCGTGATGTTCTCGGGAAAGGTGACCCGGTACGGCCCGTCATTGGGCCTGACCAACCCGGACTTCCACCTCCTGGACGAGGACCCGGACATGCCCGGTATGGACCCTGAAAAGCTGGCCGCCATGCCGATTCCCGTGTATCCGGCCACCGCAAAGCTCACCAGCTGGTCGATTCAGAAAGTCATCTCCACGCTCCTGGAAACCGTGGATCTGGACGCACTGCCGGATCCGCTGCCGGAGACGGTCGCTGCGCGGGAGGATTTCCTGCCGGTGGCCCATGCCTACCGGCTCATCCACAAGCCGGAATCGCACGCTGACTGGAAGAAGGCCCAGGAGCGATTGCGCTACCAGGAGGCCCTGGTCCTGCAAGCGGCACTGGCCCGGCGCCGTGCCCAGCTTGCGGCCGAGGAAGCCACGGCGCGGCGCACCGCCACCAACGGGCTGCTGACGGCGTTCGACAAGCAGCTTCCCTTCACGCTCACCGCCGGGCAGGCCGCCGTCGGAAAAACGCTGGCCGCGGAACTGGCGCAGGACAGCCCCATGAACCGGCTGCTGCAGGGCGAGGTCGGATCGGGCAAGACCATCGTCGCGCTGCGGGCCATGCTGCAGGTGGTGGATGCCGGCGGGCAGGCTGCGCTCCTGGCGCCAACGGAGGTCCTCGCCGCCCAGCACTTCGAATCCATCCGGCGGACCCTGGGCTCCCTGTCCCGCGACCCGATGCTGTCCCCGGACGGGCTGCTGGGCAGCCTGGCCGAAGGGGCCGTGCAGGTCACTCTCCTCACCGGCTCCATGCCAGCCGCCGCCCGGAAACGGGCCATGCTGGACGCCGCATCCGGCGCGGCCGGGATCGTGATCGGTACACACGCGCTGCTCAGCGATAACGTCGCATTCTACGATCTTGGCCTGATCGTGGTGGACGAACAGCACCGGTTTGGTGTGGAGCAGCGGGACGTTCTCAGGTCAAAGGCCAACAAGCCGCCGCACCTGCTGGTCATGACGGCCACGCCCATTCCGCGTACCGTGGCCATGACGGTCTTCGGCGACCTCGAAACCTCCGTCCTGGACGAGCTTCCCGCCGGCCGGGCGCCGATTTCCACGCATGTGGTGGGCCTCGCCGAGAACCCCGGCTGGGCGGACCGCATCTGGTCCCGTTCCCGTGAGGAGATCGACGCCGGTCACCAGGTGTACGTGGTGTGCCCCAGGATCGGTACGGACGACGACGGCGACTTCAGTCCGGGGGAAGCGGAACCTTCCGCGGCTGACCTGGCGGGTGACGGCGCCGCGCGTGAGCTCGCGTCGGTGACTGCCGTCGTCGAACATCTCCAGCAGGAACCGGCCCTGGCCGGTGTGCCGCTTGGGCCAATGCACGGCCGCCTGGACCCCGCAGTCAAGTCCGCAGCGATGGCAGACTTCACGGCCAACCGGACCAAGCTCCTGGTCTCCACCACGGTCATCGAGGTGGGGGTCGATGTCCACAACGCAACCCTGATGGTGATTCTCGACGCCGACCGCTTCGGCATTTCGCAGCTGCACCAGCTGCGCGGCCGGGTGGGCCGTGGCGGGCTTCCTGGAACGTGCCTGCTGGTCACCAGCCTGGAACGCGGGCACCCCAGCCGGCGCCGGCTGGACGCCGTGGCGGCAACCACCGACGGCTTCGAACTGTCGCAGGAGGACTTGAAGCTGCGCCGCGAAGGCGACATCCTGGGCGCGTCGCAGTCCGGCGGCCGCTCCACCCTGAAACTGTTGCGCGTGCTGGAGCACGAGGACATCATTGCGCAGGCGCGCCAGGACGCCCAGGAAATTGTGGGCTCGGATCCGGACCTGGCGCGGCATCCGCGGTTGGCGGAGGCCATTGACGAGTACTTGAACCCCGAAAAGGAGGCGTTCCTTGAGCGCGGATAGGAGGCGGCCATGAGCCGCATCATCGCGGGCGCCGCGGGCGGGACCCCCCTGGTCAGCGTCCCCGGCTCCCTGACCAGGCCCACTACCGACCGGGTCAAGGAAGCACTGTTCTCCAGGCTCGACGCCTTCGGAATCATTGCCGGTGCCCGGGTCCTGGACCTGTACGCAGGGTCCGGATCGTTGGGAGTGGAGAGCGGCAGCAGGGGCGCCGAGGCCGTGGACCTCGTGGAATTCGACGCCAAAGCCAGTTCCGTGTGCCAGCGCAACGCGGACCTGATCAACGGCGTGCTGGGCCGCAAAGGTGTGACGGTCCACCGGTCCAAGGTGGAGTCCTTCCTGGAGCGCGCGGCGGAGACGGCCAGCTGGGACCTCGTGTTCCTGGACCCGCCGTATCCGCTGGATGACCCTGCCCTGTCCGCGGTGCTGGGCAAACTAGCCGATCATCTGGCTCCGGCAGCGGTGGTTGTGGTGGAGCGGTCCTCGCGTTCACCGGAGCCGTTCTGGCCCGCCGGCCTGGAACGGTTTGCCGAGAAGAAGTACGGCGAAACGCGGCTCTGGTTCGCGGAGCCCTTCGTGCCTGACGCCATCGCTCCGGACGTTGTTATTGAGGAGCAGGAGCTGGGCCAGGCCCGGGACGCCTGAGGCGCAGGGAGTCCTGGCTCAGCCGGCGAGCCCATCCAGGTCCACGCCGGCCAGAACCTTCGCGGGGTGGGGGCCGCGTGCCGTCAGTTCGGCTGTCCAGGCTTCGGGCCAGGGAGCCTGCGTTCCGGCGAGGATGATGTTGCCGGGGTAGCGGCCAGCGAACATTCCGGTTTCGGCGAAAGCTGCAACGTCGGTCATGGCGCGGCGCATGGCGGCGGCCTGGCTTCGCACCAGGGTCAGGCCCGGTTCGTCGCCCACGTTGACGATCAGCAACCCTTCCGGTGCAAGGCGTGCACGGGCCTCCTGGTAGAACTCCTGGCAGGCGATGTGGGCCGGGGCTTCCGGACCAGAGAAGATGTCCAGGATCACGACGTCGAATTGAAGTTTCGTGTCCAGGTCCGCCAGTGCGTCGCGGGCATCACCGATCACAGTATGCAGGTCGGTTCCGCCAGGCAGCGGGAGTTGCTGCAGGACAAAGTCGAGGAGTTCCCGTTCCAGCTCCACCGCGTACTGGACGGATCCGGGCCTTGTCGCCTGGACATAGCGGGCGAGGGTCAGAGCCCCGGCCCCAAGATGCAGGGCTGTGATCGGCTGGCCTTCGGGAGCGGCGAGATCCACCAGGTGGCCGATCCTTCGCAGGTATTCGTAGAAGATCTCCTCGGGGTGCGCCAGGTTAACGTGGGATTGCTCGGCCCCGCCGATGCTCAGGACGTAGCCGCCGTCGGTGAAGGCATCGGGCTCGATGGAGGCGTGCTGTCCCGTGGTCCGCAGGAACCGCGTGGAACGTGTGCCGCCCGGAGCCGCCATCAGAGCTTTCCTCTGAGGGTCGCCAGCCTGGCAGCGGCCTCCTCGAGGACCTCTACTTTCTTGCAGAACGCGAACCTGAGCAGGCTGCGTGTCCGTTCCGCGCCCTGCGGGTGGCAGAACACCGGGACGGGGATCGCCGCTACTCCCACCAGTCCGGGGAGCCTGCGGGCCAGGTCCACGGAGTCGCCAATGCCAAGGGGTGCGGTGTCCACGTTGACGAAATATGTGCCCTGCGGCGTGTAGACGTCGAATCCTGCGGCGCGGAGGCCTTCGCTGAGGATGTCCCGCTTCTTCTGGAGAGTGGCTGAAATGCCATGGTAAAACTCATCCGGCAGTGCCAGGCCGGTTGCAATGGCCGTCTGGAACGGTGTACCGGAGCTGTAGGTCAGGAACTGCTTGACCGTGCGGACAGCCGCCACCAGGTGATCCGGGCCTGTCAGCCAGCCGATCTTCCAGCCAGTGAAGGAGAAGGTCTTTCCGGCGGACGAGATGGTGATGGTCCGCTCAGCTGCACCCGGCAGGGTGGCCACAGGAATGTGCCTGGCGCCGAAGGTGAGGTGCTCGTACACCTCGTCGGTGATGATGAGGCAGTCATGCTTTGCGGCAAGCTCGACGACTCGCTGAAGAATATGGCGGGGGAAGACGGCACCGGTGGGATTGTGCGGGTTGTTCAACAGCACCACCCTGGTGCGGTCGGTGAAGGCCGCTTCCAGGGCCGCCATGTCCGGGAAAAAGTCGGGAGCCAGCAGCGGGGCCGTGACGTGGGTGGCGCCGGACAGGCCGATGACGGCGCCGTACGAGTCATAGAACGGCT
Organism: Pseudarthrobacter sp. Y6; assembly: GCF_050156205.1. NCBI lineage: Bacteria > Bacillati > Actinomycetota > Actinomycetes > Micrococcales > Micrococcaceae > Pseudarthrobacter > Pseudarthrobacter sp. Y6. The sequence continues at coordinate 1,918,978 of NZ_CP189574.1, forward strand.
CGAAGGTCAGCACCTCATCGCCGGGGCCGACGAACGCCAGCAACGTTGCGGCGATCCCCTCTGTGGCGCCGGTGCTGATGATGACCTCGGTCTGCGGGTCAGGGGTCAGCCCGTAGAACCGCTCCTGGTGGGCAGCCACGGCCTCACGCAGTTCCAGGATGCCCTTGCCCGGCGCGTACTGGTTGGCCCCGGCCTCGAGGGCGGCCATCGCTGCCGCCTTGATTTCCAGGGGGCCGTCCTCGTCCGGAAAGCCCTGCCCGAGGTTGATGGCGCCCGTCTGCGCCGCCAGGGTGGTCATCTCCTCGAAGATGGTGACGCCCAGTTGGCCGGCGGGTCCGAGCAGGTTGGCGCCTGAAGCCGTGCGTTGCCACGGAGCAGGCGCAGCGGGCGTGGAAAGGTCCCGTGGTGGATGCATCCAGTCATGGTATCCCGGCCGTCCCATGCGGTAGGTTCGGTGCATGAGACGCGCTGTCTGCCCCGGATCCTATGACCCCATTCACAACGGCCATCTCGAGGTCATCGCCCGTGCCGCCGGCCTCTTCGATGAGGTGATCGTGGCGGTTTCGACCAATTATGCGAAGAAGTACAGGTTCAGCCTGGGGGACCGCCTGGATATGGCGCGCGAAACGCTGGCGTCCCTGAAAGGCATTGTGGTGGAACCGGTGGGCGATGGTCTCCTGGCTGAGTACTGCCGCCAGCGCGGTGTCTCCGCGATCGTCAAAGGACTCCGCTCATCCTCAGACTTCGACTACGAGCTTCCGATGGCCACGATGAACCGGCAGCTCAGCGGCGTGGAAACGGTGTTCCTGCCAGCCGAGGCGCACTATCTTCATTTGTCGTCCACCCTCATTAAAGAGGTAGCGGGCCTGGGTGGCAGCGTGTCCGACTATGTGCCCCGGTCAGTACATAAAAGGTTACTCGCGGGCGAGACATAAAAGGGTGCTCGCTGGCGAGTCTGCACCCGATCAGCCACCAAGAGGGTAGGCTAGTCCGGTACTTCGACGGCCGTCCGTCGCCTGGTTTGAGTCCCTGCGGTTCTTCAGGCTAGGATGGTACGTCGGTCATATGTTCAACAGGAGTTCTCATTAAACGAGATGCTAGTTCGCCCTTGGCGTTCGACGTCAAGGATCTCGGGCGCAGCCCGGGCAGCATGCGGACACTGAAGGAACATGTACCCGCACCAAGTGATCTTGGTGTGGCACTCATTGGCGTTCGGGAAGGCTCGGATATCGAGCTGGATCTGAGGCTTGAGGCCGTACACGAAGGAATTCTGGTATCAGGAACCGCTGTCGCCGAAGTAAAAGGCGAATGTGGCAGATGCCTGGATCCCCTTGCGTATGACCTTGAGGTCAATGTGCAAGAACTTTTCTTCTACGAGGGCATTGTGCTGTCGGACGAAGAAGACGAAGAAGAGCAATATCGAGTCGAGCGCGATCTGATCGATCTTGAACCGGTGTTGCGGGACGCAGTTGTAACCATGCTGCCGTTCCAGCCGGTGTGCCGGGAAGACTGCCAGGGCCTTTGTTCCGAATGCGGAATTCGCCTGGAAGACGAGCCGGGGCACCACCACGAGGTCTTGGATCCTCGCTGGGCTGCCCTAGCTGATATGGCTAAGCCTGACCGGCAAAATTGATTTGTACGTGTTTGTCTAGAGAGAAATGAGTTAGCCGTGGCTGTTCCCAAGCGGAAAATGTCTCGCTCGAATACCCGCGCCCGCCGCTCCCAGTGGAAGGCAACTGCCCCCCACCTGGTGAAGACCGTAGAGAACGGCCAGGTTACTTACAGCCTGCCGCACCAGGCGAAGGTCGTCACCGACTCGGCTGGCACTGCGTTGTTCCTTGAGTACAAGGGCCGCAAGGTCGCAGACGTCTAATCGGCCGCTTGGGCTGACATGATGTCTTCAACTGAAGAGCTTCTGAAGCGTCTCGGTGTCTCCATTGACGCCGGGACGCTTCGTCTTGCTCTCACGCACCGTTCCTACGCCTACGAAAACGGCGGCATCCCCACCAACGAGCGGCTCGAATTCCTGGGCGACTCCATCCTGGGCTTCTCCGTGACCGATGCCCTGTACCGGGACAACCCCACGCTGCCCGAAGGTGACCTTGCCAAACGCCGCTCTGCGGTGGTCAGCACGCGCGCCCTCGCAGGCATCGGCCGAAGCCTCGGCATCGGCGACTACATCTACCTGGGGCAGGGCGAAAAGCTCACCGAGGGCAAGAACAAGGCCTCCATCCTGGCGGACACCATGGAAGCACTCATTGGTGCCACTTACGTGTCCAACGACATTGAGACTGCCCGCCAGCTGGTCATGCGCCTGATTGGCCCGCTCCTTAAGGATGCTGCCGCACTCGGCGCCGGCACGGACTGGAAGACCAGCATCCAGGAACTGGCCGCCAGCCGGCAGCTTGGCACTATCTACTACGCCGTTGAGGGGGCCGGCCCGGACCACGCCCGCACCTTCACGGCTGTCCTGAATATCGGGGGCAGGCCATACGGCAATGGATCAGGCCACTCCAAGAAGGAAGCAGAGCAGGAAGCTGCCGCGGACGCCTGGCGTCAGCTCTCCCCAAAGGCGGGAGCCGCCGTGGCCTCAGCATCGGAGGGCGCATCACCAGAGTCCTCCCGCAGCGTCTAGGCGGAGCCGTGCCCGAACTGCCTGAAGTCGAAGTGGTCCGCCGCGGACTGGTGAGTTGGCTCCGCGGCCGGACCATCACATCGGTAGACGTGCTGGACTCACGTTCCCTCCGCCGCCATGCCCTGGGCCCGGAGGACTTCAAGGGCAACCTCCAAGGCACCACGGTTGTGGACGTGGTGCGCCGCGGAAAATTCCTGTGGATGCCGCTGAGCGAGACTGCGGAGGCCGCCGGCGAGCCGCGTGTCGCACTGATGGCCCACCTCGGGATGAGCGGCCAGCTCCTGATGCAGGACGGCGAAGTGCCGGATGAGAAACACCTCAAGGTCAGGCTGCGCCTGAGCCCCGTGGCAGGAATGCCTGAACAACTCAGGTTTGTTGATCAGCGGATCTTCGGCGGGCTGTTCGTCACGGGCATGGTTCCCACGGACGACGGCGGCCCGGGCGGCCAGGCGGAATCTCCCGTTGCACTGATCGCCGAGGAAGCCTCCCACATCGCCCGGGACCCCCTGGACCCGGCGTTTTCCTTTGACCTTTTTTACAGCCGGCTGCGGATGCGCAAGACGGGCCTCAAACGCGCCCTGTTGGACCAGGGACTCATCTCAGGAATCGGCAACATCTACGCAGACGAGGCCCTGTGGCGGGCAAGACTGCATTACGCCAGACCCACCGACACGCTGCGCCGAGGCGACGCGGAACGGCTCATCATCAGTGCGCGCGAGGTCATGCTGGACGCTCTCGCGGCCGGCGGCACCAGCTTCGATTCTTTGTACGTCAACGTCAACGGGGCCTCTGGTTACTTCGACCGCTCCCTGAACGCCTACGGGCGGGAAGGGAAACCCTGCAGCCGTTGTGCAACCGTCGGAATCAACTCCTTACTCCGCCGTGAACAGTTCATGAACCGCTCGTCCTACACTTGCCCGGTCTGTCAGCCGCGCCCGCGCAACGGCCGCTGGTAGTCCCCACCCGCCAGCCGCCGGACATCATCCGCCGGAAGCGCCGGGGTGCGGACAATCGCCCGGAAATCCGCGGAATTCCGCGCCGACGCAGTAGATTTGGGAAAGCAAAGCAGCCGCTTCAGCCACTCAGGAGACCAGAAACACCTTGCACCTCAAAAGCCTTACCGTCCGTGGGTTCAAGTCGTTTGCGTCGGCCACAACCTTCGATTTTGAACCCGGAGTCACGGCAGTGGTGGGGCCGAATGGTTCCGGCAAGTCCAACGTGGTGGACGCCCTCTCCTGGGTGATGGGGGAGCAGGGAGCCAAAACGCTCCGCGGCGGCAAAATGGAGGACGTCATTTTTGCGGGGACTTCCGGGCGGCCGCCGCTGGGCCGGGCCCACGTCTCCCTGACCATCGACAACACCGACGGCGCACTGCCCATCGAGTACAGCGAGGTCACCATCTCGCGGACCCTCTTCCGCACCGGTGGCTCTGAATACGCTATTAACGGTGCCAGCTGCCGCCTGCTCGACATCCAGGAACTGCTCTCGGATTCCGGTATGGGCCGGGAAATGCATGTCATTGTGGGCCAGGGTCAGCTGGACAAGGTCCTGCATGCCACCCCGGAGGACCGCCGAGGCTTCATCGAGGAAGCGGCCGGGATCCTCAAGCACCGCCGCCGCAAGGAAAAAACGGTCCGCAAGCTGGAAGCCATGCAGGCGAACCTGCAACGGCTGAGCGACCTGACCGGTGAGATCAGGCGCCAGCTCACGCCACTCGGCAAGCAGGCTGATGTGGCGCGCCGCGCCCAGCGGGTCCAGTTCGATGTCCGGGACGCACGCGCACGGCTGTTGGCCGACGACCTTGTCCAACAGCAGAATTCACTCGAGCAGGACGTGGCGGACGAAACGGCACTGAAGGCCCGCCGCGCGGTAGTGGAGCAGCAACTGGAGTCGGGGCGCCGTCAACAGGCAGCTGTGGAACAGCTCGCAGCCGAGGCCACGCCAAGGCTCAACGCCGCGCGGGATACCTGGTACCGGCTCTCCGCTTCCAGGGAACGGCTCCGTTCCCTGGGGTCGCTGGCCCAGGAACGCGGCCGGCTCCTGGGCGCCGTTGATGCTGAACCGTACTCGGGCAGGGATCCTGAGCAGTTGGAACGGCAGGCCGTCCGGGTCCGGGATGAGCTGACGGAGCTGGAGCGCCACATCCTTGACCGGCGCAGCGCGCTGGACTCAGCGACGGCGGCGAAGAACGGGGCCGAACTCGAGGCGTCTGCCGAGGAGAAAAGGCTCACTGCCGTCCTCCGGGCTGCAGCGGACCGCCGCGAGGGTCTGGCGAAGCTTGCCGGACAAGTTGGTGCCGCAAGATCGCGGGTTGAATCCGCGCAGGCCGAGCTGGGCAGGCTGCGGGAGTCACTGGCCGCCGGACAGGAACGCCGCCGCCGGGCCCAGTCCGAGTTCACCGCCCTGGAAACCCAGGTGGCGGGGGTCGAGGAAGGCGAGGAAAGCCTCGACGCCGACTACGAGGACGCCAGCGCAGAGCTCGACGCCGTCGTGCAGGAGATTGCCGACCTGACCGCTGCGGGGAGAGAAACTGTCCGTGAGCGTGACGCCCTCGTGGCCCGCCGGGATGCACTGCAGCTTGGCCTCAACCGCAAAGACGGCACGGCGCACGCCCTCAACTCCGGACTGGACGGTGTTGTGGGCACCCTTGTCTCCTCCCTCACCATTCACCCGGGGTACGAGACAGCTATTGCCGCGGCGCTGGGCGATGCCTCTGAAGCGATCGTGGTCCGGGATCCGGCCGTGGCCGCCGTTGTGGTGCAACTCCTGAAGGACGACGATGCGGGGCGTGCCTCCCTGCTGCTGGCGTCTGCTGTGCCGATGCCGGACGCAAACTCCGCCATGGGCGGACCCCTGCCGGCGGGCGCACGCTGGGCTGCGGACCTGGCATCCGCCGGGGGCGGGCCCGCCCCCGCGGTGGCCGCGCTCCTGACCGGGGTGGCAGTTGTTGAAGACCTGGATGGTGCAGGGCTGCTGGTTGCCGGACGCCCGGACCTGACAGCCGTGACCCGGGCAGGGGACGTGTTTACCGCCCTCACGGTGACGGGAGGCTCGGCGAAGGCGCCGTCCTTGCTTGAGGTGCAGGCCGCCGTGGACGACGCCGAGGCCCGGCTGGCCGTTGTCACCGCGGATCTGGAACGGAACAGGTTCGCCCTGGCCGGCGCCGAGGTCCGGCGCGCCGAAGCCCGGACGAGGGCAGAGGCTGCCCTGGACCGCCTGCACGATTCTGACGCCCGGCTCGCGGCCGTGGCCGAAAAGCTCGGCCACCTGAACTCCATCCTGCGCAGCGCCGTCGGCGAAAGCGACAGGCTGGCCACCTCGCTGGCCAAGGCGGAGGCCAATGTTGTTACAGAGGAGCAGGCGCTCGCCGCCGTTGCGGCGCGGCTGGCTGCGGCGCAGGAGGCGCCGGCCGAAGAGGAACCCCCCACCGAGCAGCGTGATGCCCTCGCATTGGCGGCGTCGCTGGCCAGGTCTGCGGAGATGGACGCGAGGCTGTCGCTCCGCAGCACGGAAGAGCAGCTGACCGCCACCCGCAACCGGGCTCTATCGCTGGAACGGGCAGCGGCCACCGAACGCAGGGCACGTGAAGAGGCTGCCGAACGGGCGCGCCGCCGTCGGATCCAGGCCATTCGGGCAGCCGCCGTCTCCGCTGCGGTGGAGCTGGCAATCCGGTTCATCGACGTGTCTGTTGAGCTGGCCCGGCATGAACGCGACCTCGCCGAGGAGAACCGGGAAGAGCGGGACCGTGCACTGCTGGAGACTCGGACAACCAATGACTCCCTGGCCCGCGAGCTGGCAGAACTGACGGACTCGGTTCACCGGGACGAACTGGCCCGCGCCCAGCAGCGGGCACGGATTGAAGCCCTGGAAACACGTTCCATTGAGGAACTCGGGATCACCCCCGACGTCCTGGTGGCGGACTTCGGCCCGGACGTTCCCGTGCCCGTCCCCGCGGAGGAAAGCGGGGACAAATGGGCGGCACTGCGGACACCCGTGGACGATGACGGCACACCGGTCCCCGAAGGCAAACCCTTTGTCAGGGACGAGCAGGAGAAACGTCTCCGCAAAGCCGAAAGGGACCTGTCAGCCCTGGGCAGGGTTAACCCGCTGGCGCTGGAGGAGTTTGCGGCCCTGGAGGAACGGCACCAGTTCCTCAGCACCCAGCTGGAGGACCTGAAATCCAGCCGCAAGGACCTGCTGGACATCATCAAGGAAGTGGATGATCGGGTCCAGCGCGTCTTTACCGAGGCCTTTGAGGACACCCGGGACCAGTTCGTCCACGTCTTTGAACGCCTCTTTCCTGGCGGCGAAGGCCGGCTGGTCCTCACGGACCCTTCGGACATGCTCACCACCGGCATCGAAGTCGAAGCGCGCCCGGCCGGTAAGAAAATCAAGCGGCTCTCACTGCTGTCAGGAGGCGAACGGTCCCTCACCGCCGTCGCTCTGTTGGTGGCTATTTTCAAGGCCCGACCCTCGCCGTTCTATGTCATGGACGAGGTTGAAGCGGCCCTTGATGACACCAACCTCGGCCGGCTCATCACCATCTTCGAAGAGCTCCGGGAGTCCAGCCAGCTGATCGTGATCACGCACCAGAAACGGACCATGGAAGTGGCGGATGCGCTGTACGGCGTCACCATGCGCGGCGACGGAGTGTCCACCGTCATCAGCCAGCGCCTGGGCGCCGACGTGTAACTGTCCCCAGTGCCAACCACCCGAGCGTGACGCCTTCGTGACGCCTGTGCGAAACGTTGTGAGAAGCTAGGGGAGTGAATGACATCCTCCCCATTATTCTGTCCATTGTTGCTGCCCTGGCGGTTATTGGCGGGCTGATCCCGGTCCTGTTGAAGACGCGGAAGAACATCACCCAGTACCGCGGGACGCGCGACGCCAATGACCCCGTCACAGGCGGCGGAACACTGCTCGAGGACGCGCCCGGGGTTCCGGCCGAGCCTAACGCTCCCGCCGGCGTCGGCCTCGAAGACCTCGAAGTAACCGATGTTCCTGATGATGTGGCAGGCCTGGAAACCATCCAGGTTGAGACCCCCCTTCCCGTTGCGGGCCGCCTGACCCGCCTCCGCGAGCGTCTGGTCCGGTCGAACAACATCCTCGGCAAGAGCCTGCTCGCGTTGCTGTCCAGCGACACGATCGACGAGAACGTCTGGGATGAAGTGGAGGAGACCCTCCTGCTGGCCGACCTTGGCACTGAACCCACCATGCAGCTTGTCGATGCCCTCCGGGAGCGCGTTAAAGTGCTCGGCACCAGGAGTCCCGAGCAGGTCAAGGCACTGCTCCGCGAGGAACTGATCAAGCTGGTGGATCCCGGCATGGACCGCGCGTTGCGCACTGACAGGCACGCGGACAAGCCGGCCATCGTGCTAGTGGTGGGCGTTAACGGCGTGGGCAAGACCACCACTGTCGGCAAGCTCGCCCGCGTGCTCGTTGCCGAGGACAAGGACGTCCTGCTGGGCGCAGCGGACACCTTCCGCGCCGCAGCCGCCGAACAGTTGGCCACGTGGGGCCAGCGCGTGGGTGTTCCCACCGTGAAGTCCGACGTCGACGGCGCAGACCCGGCGTCCGTCGCCTATGAGGCAGTCAAGGCCGGCATTGACCAGGAAGTGGACGTTGTCATGATTGACACCGCCGGCCGCCTGCAGAACAAGACCGGCCTGATGGACGAACTCGGCAAGGTCAAGCGCGTCATCGAGAAACTGGCGGAGGTTGACGAGGTTCTGCTGGTGCTGGATGCCACCACCGGCCAGAACGGCCTGAACCAGGCGCGCGTCTTCTCCGAGGTAGTGAACATCACCGGCATTGTCCTGACCAAGCTGGACGGGACCGCCAAGGGCGGCATCGTGGTGGCCATCCAGAAATCACTCGGCGTGCCGGTCAAGCTGATCGGTCTTGGCGAAGGCGCCGATGACCTGGCTCCGTTTGAAGTTGAGAGCTTTGTCGACGCCCTGCTGAACTAGGGAGCGAGTTTAGGCAAACACTGGGTTCACCCAAACGAGGTGTGAGATCCGGCCGCTATGCAGAAGCTATGGCGGCGGGATCTCACCCCTCGTTGTGTTTTAGCGGCTCGCGCGTTACGGACCAGCAGGTCGCCGCGAGCACCAGCACGCCGCCCGTGACTCCGAATGCCCAGCCGTAGCCCAGCCGGTCCGCCAGGACCCCCACCAGCACCGGTCCGGCGATCGCCCCGACGTCCGAGGTCATCTGGTACGCGGCCAGGACCCGCCCACCGGACCGCTCATTGCCGATGACATCCGCGACGGCGGCCTGCTGGGCAGGTCCCAGCAGGCCGGACCCCACCCCGGCCACAACAGACGCGGCGAGGAACCATCCCAGGTGGGACGTGAAGCCGATGGCGGCCGTGGCGAGCCCGGCGACCAATAGCCCAACAACCATCAACGGCCGCCTGCCCAGGCTGTCAGCCAGCCGGCCGGAGAACGTCAGCGCGGCGGCATTGCCCGCAGCAAAAACGGCCAGGGCAAGGCCCGCAGCCTCCGGACCGGCGCCGAGCGCAGCAACGGCAAACAGCGGGACGGTGGCCATCCGCACACCGAACGTGGCCCAGCCGTTGGCGAAGCTGGACATCAGCGCCGAGCGGTACGCACCAACTCGCCAGGCCTCGATGAACGGCATGTCAGGGGCGCGGCCCACTGCGGACCGGGCCGCGGACGGCGCGTGGCTGAGCTGGGTCTGCACCACAGCGGCAGCAAGGATCAGCGCGGCCGCATAGCAAAGGAACGGTACCCGCAAGCCGAATCCAGCCAGCAGCCCGCCCACCACCGGGCCCAGGACGCTGCCGATCAGGAACGCGGACGCGTAAGCGCCGGATACCCTGCCCCGGCCTTCCGGCGGCGCCAGCCGCACCACAAGGGCCATGGAAGCCACCGTGAACATCACCGAGCCCACACCGCCAAGCCCCCGGAAGACCAGGAGCTGCCAATAGTCCTGGGCAAAGGCGCACGCCGCGGTTGAAACCGCAACAATCAGCAGCCCCGCCACATAGATCGGCCGCTCACCCCATCGGGCAATCAAGGCCCCGCCCGCCGGCGCGAACACCAGCCGCATGAAGGCGAAGATGCTCACGATCACGGCGGCGGCTGTTGCCCCGACGTCGAAAGTGGTAGCGAACTGGGGCAAGACGGGCGCCACCAGCCCAAAACCGAGGGCAATCAGGAACGCCGCAGCGAGCATCACCTTGATGTCGCGCGGAAGCGTGGGCCGTTGCGGGCGGATAACGGACAAAATCCGCGTTGTGGCGCGGCTCACGCGTGATGGTGCCGTCATGGGGCGGTTTCCTTGCAGGGTAGGCAGCCGAGGGTCGGCGGCAGTGGTGAAACATAACCGTAACAAGCCTGATATGCACCATTTACTTCCGGGAGGTTGTTGTAACAAGCCAGCAATGTAAATCCTCTGCGGGCGAAACACGGCAGCGACAGACTCGATGCAGGACGCAAAAGGCGTTAGTAAGGCGGAGCATTCCGCAGCATCGATCATAGGGAGGACGTGCACCATGGAACTTACCGCAGGTCACGTATGGCTCATGGTGGCAGCAGCACTCGTGCTGTTCATGACACCAGGTCTGGCATTTTTCTACGGCGGCATGACGCGCGCCAAAGCTGCACTGAACATGATGATGATGAGCTTCATCTCCATCGGCATGGTCGGCGTAGTCTGGGTGCTCTGGGGCGCTTCGATGAGCTCCGGCGAGGGCTTCCTGCAGATTGTCGGGAACCCGTTCGCCACCTTCGGCCTTGAAGGCATCACCAGCCCCGACGGGCTCATCAAGGTCGGCTACGCCGCCACCTTCGCTATCATCACGGTGGCACTGATCAGCGGCGCGATCGCTGACCGCGCCAAGTTCGGCGCCTGGACCGTCTTCGTCCCTGTCTGGGTCACCCTCGTCTACTGCCCCCTGGCCTACATGGTCTGGGGCGGCGGCCTCTTCGGCCCCGAAGGCGCCATTGGCCAGGCCCTCGGCCCGGCCATCGACTTCGCCGGCGGCACTGTGGTTCACATCAACGCCGGTGTAGCAGCCCTCGTACTCGTCCTGATCATCGGCAACCGCCGCGGCTTCGGCAAGGACCCCAACCACCGCCCGCACAACATCCCGTTCGTGATGCTCGGTGCAGCCATCCTGTGGTTCGGCTGGTTCGGCTTCAACGGCGGCGCGGCCACCACTGCTGAGCAGGGCGGCCTGATCTGGGTCAACACCCTCGCAGCCCCGGCCGCGGCAATGCTCGGCTGGCTTATCACCGAACGAATCCGCGACGGCCACCCCACCTCACTGGGCGCAGCTTCCGGCGTGGTTGCCGGCCTGGTGGCCATCACCCCGGCATGTGCCAACGTCAGCCCGGTTGGTGCCCTCGGTCTCGGCGTCGTCGCCGGTGTCGCCTCGGCCCTGGCCGTCGGCCTCAAGTTCCGCTGGGGCTTCGATGACTCCCTTGACGTGGTGGGCGTTCACCTGGTGTCCGGCATCATCGGAACGGTGGCCCTGGGCTTCATCGCCCTCCCCACGGACGGTGTGGGCGGTGGCCTCTTCTACGGCGGCGGACTGACCCAGCTCTGGGCCCAGCTCGCGGCGGCCGGCGTCGCCATTGCGTACTCTGCAATCCTCACGTCCATCATCGCCTTCGCCATCCACAAGACCATGGGCTTCCGTGTTTCCCAGGAACAGGAAGCGGTTGGCGTGGACCTCAGCCTGCACGCCGAGACGGCGTACGAGTTTGGCGTGGGCGGCCAGGGCGGGAGCTTCCAGCCGCTCCACGAACTGATCACGGGCAAGGGCTCGGCCTCTGACAGCCAGGCGGACAAGGCGAAGCAGGCGTTGCCTGCAGCAGGCAAGGAAAGCGTGGAAGCATGAAACTGATCACCGCGATCGTCCGCCCGGAGAAGCTCGAAGCCATCCGGGAAGGCCTGGAGTCCTACGGTGTCCAGGGGCTGACGGTCAGCTCGGCCAGCGGCTATGGCCGCCAGCGCGGCTACACTGAGGTCTACCGCGGAGCTGAGTACAACGTGGACCTCCTGCCCAAGATCCGGGTTGAAGTCCTCGCCACGGACGAACAGGCCGATGACATCCTGGACGTCATCATCGCCAGCTCCAACACCGGCCGCGCGGGCGATGGCAAGGTCTGGACCGTAGACGTCTTCGAAGCCGTCAGGGTCCGGACCGGCGAACGCGGCGTCGCCGCCATCTAAGCAGTTCGGCAGGCTGGTTGATCCATAGGCCGGCCGTTGCAAACGAAAGAGCGGGCAGGGAACAGCAAAAGGTTCCCTGCCCGCTCTTTTCCTGTGGTCAGCCGGCGCTTAGCCAGCCGGCGCAGAACCTGGCCATCCGGCGGGACCGGCCGTACCGGCGTCGTACTTTTCCAGCGGCACCGTGCCCCGCTGCCAGGCCTTCAGCACCGGCTCAAGAATCCGCCAGCAGTCCTCCGCGGTGTCGCCGCGCACCGAGAGCAGCGGGTCGCCGCTCAGGACGCCCTCCAGCACTTCGCCATAGGGCAGCAGCTCAGACGCGCTCAGCTCGGCATTCAGTGTTGTGCGGCTCAGGCTGAACATGCTGCCGGGACCGTTGACGTCGACGTCGAACGCCAGGGTATCCGGCCCGAACCCGATCCGCAGCTGGTTGGGGGAGTCCACGCCCGTGAACCCTGCCGGAAGATGCGGGACGGGGCGGAAGGTGACTACGGCTTCCTTGCGTTTCACCCCGAGGGCCTTGCCCGACCGCAGGATGAACGGGACCCCCTTCCAGCGCCAGTTGTCGATGTCTACCCGGACTTCCGCCAGGGTCTCCGTCCCGCGGGCTGCATCCACTCCCTCTTCCTGTGTATAGTCCGGGACCTTCCTGCCGGCAATCGAACCCGCCGTATACGTGGCCCGGCGCGTGGATTTCGCGTACGGCGCGCTGATGCTGCTGGCGCGGAGCACGGCTGCGATGGCGTCCCGTAGGTCCCGCTCCCCGATGGTGGCCGGCGGCTCAATGGCCAACAGGGCCATGATCTGCAGCAGGTGGCTCTGGATCATGTCGCGCAGGGCGCCGGCATTGTCGTAATACCTCGCCCTCCCCTCCAGTGCCAGGTCCTCGTCGAAGATGATTTCGACCTTTTCGACATGCTCGCGGTTCCAGACGGGTTCCAGGAAATTGTTCGCAAAGCGCAGGCCCAGGATGTTCAGCACCGTCGCTTTCCCCAGGAAATGGTCCACCCGGTGGATGTGGTCCTCCGGCACCAGCGCGGCGAGCGTCTGGTTGAGCGAACGCGCCGAGGCAACACTTGCGCCGAACGGCTTCTCCATTACCAGCCGTGTTCCGGCCGGAACCTGGTCACGGTGCAGGGACTCGCAGGCCAGCTGGCTGACATGGGGAGGCAACGCAAAATAGACCGCGGTGGGGCCTTCCAGTCCGGCCAACAATGCAGCCAGGGCTCCGTCCGCCGTAACATCAAGCTGGTGGTAGGGAGTGGCCTTCGCCAAGGCAGTGAGTGCCTTTTTTCCAGCCGCGTCGGCCGTCTCTGCGGCGGGGGCGAAGGACTTGTGGACGCGGGTCCGCCACTGTTCCGGCGTCCAGGCATCGGAGCCGGCGCCCACCAGGAACAGGTCATCGGCGCGGCCGGCCGCCACCAGCCTGGCCAGTCCCGGCAGCAGGAGGCGGCCGGTCAGATCGCCTGAGGCACCCAGAATGAGCAGGGTTTTTACGCTTGTTTGGCTCGTCACTCTGCCAGCATGCCATCCGGCAAGCCCGACTTGGTACCCTAGATAGTCGAGTCCCCCCTGTAAATCCACTGAAAGAAGTGCGCGGCGCGTGTTCAATTCACTCTCTGACCGGTTGACAGCAACCTTCAAGAATCTCCGTGGCAAGGGCCGCCTCACTGAGGCCGACGTCGATGCCACCGTCCGGGAGATCCGCCGAGCCCTCCTGGATGCCGATGTTGCCGTTCCCGTGGTGCGTGAGTTTACGGCCCGCGTCCGTGAGCGTGCCCTCGGGGCAGAGGTGACGGGGGCGCTGAACCCGAGCCAGCAGATCGTCAAGATCGTCAACGAGGAACTCGTTGAGATCCTCGGTGGCGAGACCCGCCGCATCCGCCTGGCCAAGACCGGCCCCACCATCATCATGCTGGCCGGCCTCCAGGGTGCCGGTAAGACCACCCTCGCGGGCAAGCTCGCCAAATGGCTCAAGGCCCAAGGGCACAGCCCCCTGCTGGTGGCATGTGATCTGCAGCGGCCCAATGCCGTCACCCAGCTCCAGGTTGTAGGCAAGCGTGCCGGGGTGCCCGTTTTCGCGCCGCACCCCGGAGCCACCTCGGAACTGGAGCACCCCGCCGGTGACCCGGTCGCCGTCGCCCGTGCCGGCGTCGAGGAAGCGCGCCAGAAGCTGTACGACGTCGTAATTGTTGACACCGCCGGGCGCCTCGGTGTTGACGCCGAGATGATGGAGCAGGCGAGCGAGATCCGCCGTGCCATCGTCCCCAATGAAGTGCTGTTCGTGATCGACGCCATGATCGGACAGGACGCCGTGAACACGGCTGTGGCGTTTGACGAGGGTGTGAACTTCACCGGAATCGTGCTGTCCAAGCTCGACGGCGACGCCCGCGGCGGTGCCGCACTGTCGGTTGCGTCGGTCACCGGTAAGCCGGTTATGTTCGCCTCCACCGGCGAAGGCGTGGATGACTTTGAGCTGTTCCACCCGGACCGCATGGCCTCCCGCATCCTGGACATGGGTGACGTCCTCACCCTGATTGAGCAGGCCGAGAAGAACTGGGACAAGGACGAAGCGGCCCGGATGGCGAAGAAGTTCGCCGACCAGGAAGACTTCACGCTGGACGACTTCCTGTCCCAGATGCAGCAGATCCGCAACATGGGCTCCATGAAGAAGATGCTCATGATGATGCCCGGAGCGCAGAACATCCGCGAGCAGCTGGAGAACTTTGACGAACGCGAGATTGACCGTGTCGAAGCGATCGTCCGTTCCATGACGCCGCACGAACGCGTCGCCCCGAAGATCATCAATGGCTCCCGCCGGGCCCGCATCGCCCGCGGTTCAGGCGTGCATGTCTCCGAGGTCAACGGTCTGCTGGAGCGCTTCGGCCAGGCCCAGAAGATGATGAAGAAAATGGCCCAGGGCGGCGGCATGCCGGGAATGCCCGGGATGCCCGGTATGGGCGGCCCCGGCGGTGCGCGGAAGGGCGGCAAGAACGCCCCGAAGAAGAAGGCGCGCTCAGGCAACCCTGCCAAGGCTGCCCAGGAGCTGAAGGACGCCGAGGCCCGGCGGGCCGGCGCGGCGAAGGCTCTCCCCACGGGGGCAGCGTTCGGCCAGCAGGACGGCGACTTTGACCCTTCACAGCTGAACCTGCCCAAGGGATTCGACAAGTTCCTCGGCAAGTAACCACCCCTCCCGACCGGGTAGCAGCAGGTGTCGTTTTGAACACTCATAACGACACTTACTGCTACCCAATTGGGATGTCGGCGCCGTGGAATAGGGTTGGGTCATGTTCAAACAGCGGGTAGTGTTCGTGCACGGCGCCGGACCTTTCGGTGCGGCGGCGTGGCCGCGCCAGCACGGAATGGCGTTGACGTACGACGCCCTGTTCCTGAGGCGGCACGGCTTTGACCCGGTGGCTGAACCCTTGGAGTCCTCGTTCGCTGAAGACACCGCGATCATCCTGCGCTCACTTGCCGATGATGGCCGCGGTGCCGCCGGCGGCCATGTTGTCGCCCACGCCCAGGGCGCCATTGCGGCCATGGTGGCCGCCGTCGAACGCCCCGATCTGGTGTTTTCCCTCACGCTGGTTGAACCGGCGTGTTTGTCCCTGACCGCCGAACTGCCGGCCACGTCTGCCCATATGGCCCTGATGCAACCGCTGTTCGAGGTCCGGCAGCAACTCAGCGATGAAGACTTCCAGCGGGAGTTCGTGCGGAGAATGTTCGCGGCGGACCTGCAGGAACCCGTCACGCCGGAGGAAAAACGGTCAGCGCGCCGGCTCCGGTTGCAGGCGCCGTCCTGGGAGGCCCCGCTGCACATCGTGCCGGGAGTCCCCACCATGGTCCTGACGGGTGGGTGGGAACCGCTCTATGAGGAGATCGCCGGATATCTGCAGGAAACCGGTGCCCTGCACCGCATCGCTGCGGGAGGGCACCGGCCCCAGGACTCTGCCGAAGGTGACCGTGCCATCCGGTCCTTCATCGCCGATGTCGGCAGGTCACGCTCAGTTCAGGCTTCCTGAGCCGTCAGCTCCCGGCAGGGATTCGAAGCTCGGGGAGGTAGACCTTCCCGCCGGCGGCCAGGAACTCCGCACTCTTTTCGCGCATCCCGCTGTAGGCCTCGGCGATGGCCGCCTGCGAATCTGCCGAACCGTATTCGTCCCTGATGTCCTGACTGATCTTCATGGAGCAGAACTTCGGGCCGCACATGGAGCAGAAGTGGGCCGTTTTGGCTGGCTCGGCCGGCAGCGTCTCGTCATGGAAGGCCTCCGCCGTGACCGGGTCCAGGGACAGCGCGAACTGGTCGCGCCAGCGGAATTCGAACCGGGCCTTGGACAGGGCGTCATCCCGTTCATGGGCGCCGGGGTGGCCCTTGGCAAGGTCGGCTGCATGGGCGGCGATTTTGTAGGTGATCACCCCGGTCTTCACGTCGTCCTTGTTCGGCAGGCCGAGGTGTTCCTTGGGCGTGACGTAACAAAGCATCGCCGTGCCGTACCGGGCGATTTCGGTGGCGCCGATAGCGGACGTGATGTGGTCATAGCCCGGGGCAATATCCGTGACCAGCGGCCCAAGCGTGTAAAACGGGGCGCCCTTGCAAAGTTCCTGCTGGCGTTCCACGTTCTCCCGCACCAGGTGGAACGGGACGTGCCCGGGACCTTCGACCATAACCTGCACATCGAATTCCCACGCCCGCTGAGTGAGCTCCGCCAGGGTGTCCAGCTCGGCGAACTGGGCGGCGTCGTTGGCGTCCGCCGTCGCTCCCGGGCGCAGTCCGTCGCCCAGGGAGAAGGCGACGTCGTACTTGGCGAAGATCTCGCATAGCTCGTCGAAATGGGTGTAGAGGAAGTTCTCCTGGTGGTGGGCCAAGCACCAGCCCGCCATGATCGCGCCGCCCCGGGAGACGATGCCGGTGACGCGGTTGGCCGTCAGCGGCACGTAACGCAGCAGCACACCAGCGTGGATGGTCATATAGTCCACGCCCTGCTCGCACTGCTCAATGACCGTGTCCCGGTAGATCTCCCACGTCAGAGCGTTGGCCTCGCCATTGACCTTCTCCAGCGCCTGGTAAATGGGCACCGTACCGATAGGCACGGGGGAGTTGCGGATGAGCCATTCCCGGGTGGTGTGGATGTCATCGCCGGTGGACAGGTCCATCACCGTGTCGGCGCCCCACTGGGTGGCCCACTGGAGTTTGTCCACTTCCTCGGCAATGGAGCTGGTGACTGCCGAGTTGCCGATGTTGGCATTGATCTTGACCAGGAAGGCCTTGCCGATGATCATCGGTTCGGATTCCGGGTGGTTGATGTTGTTGGGGATGATGGCGCGGCCGGCAGCGACTTCGCTGCGGACCAGTTCCACGTCACAGTTCTCGCGGAGGGCAACGAACTGCATCTCGGGCGTCACCACACCCTGCCGTGCGTAATGCATCTGCGTGACGGTCTTGCCTTCGACGGCGCGGCGGGGCACGGGCTGCGCGCCCTTCCACTCCGCGGAGGCGGCGCCGCGGCGCACTGCCGACTTGCCGTCGTCGAGCAGGTTCCGTTCCCGGCCGCTGTAGGGCTCGGTGTCGCCGCGGGCGGCGATCCACTCCGAGCGGAACGGGTTGAGGCCCACCACCGGATCGCTGCCCGGACCGGCCGTGCGGTAGGTCCGGAAAGGCCCGTTCGCCTCGCCGTTCGGCGACGGTTCCAGCGCGATCTCGGTCACGGGAACCCGGATCCCGGTGGCGTCATCATTGATGAACGCCAGCGAGTGGGACTTCAGTGACTGGGTTTCAGGCCGGACCGTTTGATCCTGGTCGGCTTCACTTTGGGCAGGGTTCAGCTGTGTGTCTTGTGTATTCAATGAATACTCACTTCCTTCGCCGGCATTACCCGGACAGGTTCAACGGTCGCAGGCTGCGTCAGCCTGATCTCAGCCCCTGCAAGGGCTCCCGTGTGGTCAAGTCGAAGCTACCACAGGCCGAGGGCGGCCTGGTGACAGCAGTCACGGGGATGCGGTCGCAACCTGTCTGCCCAGCCACTTGAATTAAATTGAAGCTTCAAGTAAAATGGAGTCATGGCCACCTTCGACCCCGAAGGCCAACGGACCGGGAGCGTTCAATGACTGCAGAAGCCACCAGCCGGGATCTCCTTCCTGCCGACCTCTCCATGGGCACCGTGATGCTCAAGGTGGGCGACATGAAGCTGATGACCGACTACTACCAGCGTGCACTCGGCCTGGAGGTCGTCGCCGAACAGGACGGCGGCGTCTACCTTGGCCGGCTCCGGCGCCCGCTGGTCCATCTCGCGGCCGCCCCGTCCTTGAGCCTGCCTGGCAGGGGCGAGGCCGGGCTGTTCCATACCGCGCTGCTCTTTGACCACCGGGCTTCGCTTGCTGCCACGGTAGCCACCGCGGCCCAGTACGAACCCCGGTCCTTCACCGGCAGCGCCGACCACCTCGTTAGCGAAGCCTTCTACTTCAATGACCCCGAAGGCAACGGCATCGAACTGTACTGGGACAGGCCCCGCGAAAACTGGTCCTGGAACGGGAAGGATGTGGTGATGGACAGCTTGGCACTGCCGCCGCAGCGCTACCTTGAGCAGCACCTGACCCAGGAATCCATGGACGGCCAGCAGGCCGCCGAAGCCGGCGTGGGCCACGTCCACCTCCAGGTGGGTGACGTCCAGTCGGCGCACGATTTCTATGTGGGCACGCTGGGCTTCGAAAAGACCGCAGGCTGGCACGGGCAGGCACTGTTTGTCTCCGCCGGCCGGTATCACCACCACATGGCCATGAACGTCTGGAACAGCCGCGGCGCCGGTCCCCGCAAGGACACCCTGGGCCTTGGCGAAATGCTCATCGAAGTCCCTTCCGGGGACGACGTCGGAGCGCTCGCCGACCGCCTGAAGGTCGCCGGCGTGGCCTCGCACCACACGGGCGCCGAGCTTCGCTTCGAGGATCCGTGGCGCAATAGCATCCGTGTCGCCGTCCGCTGAGTACGGATGCCAAATGTGTGGCGCGCCTTGTACTAGGCTGATTCTGAACGGCCGGGGCGGCACTTTATGCTGCCCTTCTGGGCCGCACCGTCGACGGAATGAGGGCTGTTCCCATGGGCTTCACTGAAATTTTTGTTTCCACTCACGATGCCGCGCTGAAGCGGGCTGTCGTCCTGGATGCGGGCGGCTCCCCGGCGGGCAAGGCCCTGCGGATTCCCGGAATCAGCGATTTCGAAATCGAACAGCTGGGCGACCTTGCCGGTGCTGCGGTGCATGCTGGAGGTGCGGACTACGAACTGGCCATGGTTGACGTGGCCAGTGATTCCCTCCTCGGGGTTCCGCCGGCCATGGTGCGTGCGCTGGCGGACCTGCTCAGTTATGAGACTGAGGGTGAAGGCAATGTCCTGGACGACGTCGCTGAAAAGTGGGCGGCCCAGGATGACATGCCTTTCGGCGCGGCCGAGGCCCGGACGTATGTCCAGCAGTTCGCTGAGCTGGCCAACTCGATCGATGACGCCGCGCGCACCGGGGTCTATGTCTGGTCGTCCTAGGCCGGCCGCGGCCTGCCGGGTCCGCCCGGCGGCTCCATCCCTACGTGTCAAGTCGAAATCCGGACGCTGATCTGGCACAATAAACAGGTACTCGATCTGCGTGGCCCCTCTCTCCGCGTCTGGATCCTGTCCTTTGAACCCTCAAGTATGGCCCGCCCCACGGGTGCAGAACGTCGGTTCACCCCTTTTCTGAAACAGGAGTGACCACAAAAGTGGCCGTAAAGATTCGCCTTAAGCGCTTTGGCAAGATGCGCGCACCGTACTACCGCATCGTCGTCATGGACGCACGCTCCAAGCGTGACGGCCGTGCCATCGAAGAGATCGGCAAGTACCACCCCACCGAAGAGCCCTCATACATCGAGGTGGACACGGACCGTGCCCAGTACTGGCTCGGCGTCGGCGCACAGCCGTCCGAGCAGGTTGCCGCGATCCTCAAGATCACCGGTGACTGGCAGAAGTTCAAGGGCCTGCCGGGCCAGGAAGGCACCCTGAAGACTAAGGCTCCGAAGGTTGCTTTTGTTGCCCCGGAAAAGGGTTCCGTGATT
This sequence comes from Pseudarthrobacter sp. Y6, assembly GCF_050156205.1. NCBI lineage: Bacteria > Bacillati > Actinomycetota > Actinomycetes > Micrococcales > Micrococcaceae > Pseudarthrobacter > Pseudarthrobacter sp. Y6. Next base: position 1,938,887 of record NZ_CP189574.1, read on the forward strand.
ATCCCGGAAGCCATCACCAAGAAGTCAAAGCAGTCTGACGCAGCCGAGGCCCCGGCCGAAGCAGAGACCACCGAGGCTGAGTAGATTGCTGGCAGAAGCGCTCGAACACCTCGTCCGGGGAATCGTTGATTCGCCGGAAGATGTCAAGGTCAGCTCGAAGAACAACCGCCGCGGGGACACCCTCGAGGTTCGTGTTCATCAGGATGACCTGGGACGGGTGATCGGCCGCCAGGGCCGCACCGCACGGGCATTGCGCACCGTTGTGGCGGCACTGGCAGACGGCGAACCGGTCAGGGTCGACGTCGTCGACACCGACCGCCGCCGCTAAGCGCTCGGCAACATCAGTTTTTTGCTCCGGCCCTTCCACCAGCAACGGTGGAGGGGCCGGAGTGCTTTCACCACAACATCGTGGATAATCCCAGAACCGGAACAGAGGAACAGATGAAGCTTCAGGTGGCACGAATCGGTAAACCGCATGGAATCCGCGGCGAAGTGACGGTCCAGGTGCTGACCGACGCTCCGGGGGACCGGTTCGTTCCCGGTACGGAGTTTGTGGTGGAGCCTGCATCGGCCGGCCCGCTTAGTGTTGAGAGTGCGCGGTGGAACAAGGACATCCTGCTGCTCGCGTTCGAGGGAATTGAGACCCGCAACCAGGCAGAGACCCTGCGCGGCGCCAAGCTCTTCATCGAAACCGAAGAGCTGGACGAGGACGACGACGAAGGCTGGTATGAGCACGAACTGGTGGGGCTCGAAGCTCGGGTGGGCACGCAGGTAGTTGGCAAGATCGCCGCCCTGCACACCTTGCCCGTCCAGGATCTGCTCGTGGTTGAAACGTCGGACGGCAAGGAAATCCTTGTCCCGTTCGTGGAGCAGATCGTTCCGGAGGTTAATGTGGCCGACGGCTTTGTCCTGCTGACGCCGCCGGACGGACTCTTTGAGGTCAACGACGGCGAAGCCGGCACCGGCGAACCCGAGGAAAATGCGTAGATGAGAATCGACGTCGTCAGTATCTTCCCGGAGTACCTGGCGCCTTTGGAGCTCTCGCTCATTGGCAAGGCCCGCCAGGACGGCCTGCTGGACCTGCGCGTCCATGACCTGCGTGATTTCACCACCGACAAGCATCGCTCAGTGGACGACACCCCGTACGGCGGCGGTGCCGGCATGGTCATGAAGCCCGAGCCGTGGGCGCAGGCGTTGGCTGCTGTCGCCGCAGCCGGTGAAACCGCAGTAGGCGCCGAGACCACGGCCGGCAAGCCCGCCAAACCGGTGTTGATCGTCCCATCGCCGGCGGGGGAGCGCTTCAACCAGGCCTTGGCCTATGAGCTCGCCGAAGAGGAGCAGCTGGTTTTTGCCTGCGGCCGCTATGAGGGCATCGACGAGCGCGTCATCGAGTGGGCGGAAGAGCACTTCACGGTGCGCCCCATGAGCCTTGGCGACTACGTGCTGAACGGCGGCGAAGTGGCCGTTCTGGCGATGGTCGAAGCCATCGGCAGGCTGCTGCCCGGCGTGGTGGGCAACCCTGATTCCCTGGTGGAGGAGTCGCATTCGGACGGGCTGCTGGAATACCCCGTGTACACCAAACCCTCCAGCTGGCGGGACCGGGAGGTCCCGGCAGTGCTGCTGAGCGGCAACCACGGGAAGATCGCGCAGTGGCGCCGCCACGAGCAGTACCGGCGGACGGCGGAACGCCGCCCGGACTTGCTGGAAACGTTCGACGCCGGGAAGCTGCCACGTGCCGACCGGACGGCTTTCGCCGACCTCGGGTACGATTTCGTGGACGGTCACCTCCGGGCGCGGCGGCAGGCCGGGACCGGCCAGGACACCGGAACCGACACCTCAGCCTGAACCGGAGCGTGGCGGTCTACGGCGATTGGCTGTAGGCCTAAGAGTGTGGCAAAATTAGTCTTTGTGTCTGCTGGGTCCGCACCTGCCACAGGGGGAGCGCAACCAACAGCTGGACACCCCGGGACCATCAATCAGTGAAGGAACCGGACCCACTTAACTTTCGGCGGTAATTTCCGGTGCTTCCGGGCTTGCCCGCCGTGACCCAAAGTGAATGACCTGTGGCGTTCACCAGGAGTGCAATCATGCATATTCTCGATTCCGTAGATGCAGCCTCGCTGCGCACCGATGTTCCTGTCTTCCGCGCGGGTGACACCCTCAAGGTTCACGTGAACATCATCGAAGGCAAGAACTCCCGTGTCCAGGTATTCCAGGGCTTCGTCCTGGGCCGCCACGGCGACGGTCTTCGCGAAACCTTCACCATCCGCAAGGTCTCCTTCGGCGTCGGTGTGGAGCGTACCTTCCCGGTGCACTCCCCGATCATCGATAAGATCGAGGTCGTCTCCAAGGGTGACGTGCGCCGCGCGAAGCTTTACTACATGCGCGACCTGCGCGGCAAGGCTGCGAAGATCAAGGAAAAGCGCGACTTCCAGCCCAAGAAGTAAGTCCCCAGGGACCTGCAAAGCAGGCCCCAGCCGTACCAGGCCAGCGCCGGAGCCCTTCGCAGCAGCGCCCCAGGAATACGGATCATGGACCAGACAAAACGCCAGCCCAGAAGAATGGGCTGGCGTTTTGCGTTCCTGGCAGTTCTCCTGGCCGTGGCTATCAGTGGGCTGGTCCGTTCCCTGTGGCTGGACGTCTATTACATACCGTCCGAATCCATGGAGCCGGTCCTTGCGAACGGGGACCGCATCCTGGTCTCCAGGACAGACTTCCATGCCGAACCCATCCGTCGAGGCGACATTGTGGTCTTCGACGGCAAGGGTTCGTTTGCTCCGCTGAACAGCGGGAAGGGCCCCCTTCTGGATTCCGTTGTAGCGGCCGGGCAGTGGCTTGGCCTGGCCGGCAGTGACACCACGTACGTAAAACGTGTAATCGGTCTGCCGGGGGACACCGTGGTCTGCTGCGATGCACACGGAAAGATCACCGTCAATGGCGAGGCCCTCGACGAGCCATACCTGTTCGACGGAGACAGTCCAAGCACGCAGATCTTCAGCGCCGTGGTGCCCGACGGGAGGCTCTGGCTGCTCGGTGACCACCGCTCAGCGTCCGCTGACTCGCGCAGCCTGCTCGGTGCGCCCGGCGGTGGCATGGTGCCAACGGACCGGGTCATCGGCAGGCCGGTCCAGATCATCTGGCCACTTGATAGATTTGCTGCAGTACTACGGCCGCCAGCGGCAGGACCAACAACAGAGGACGGACAGTAAATGCCCGAGAACAATGCCCGGACACCCGAGCCGCCTCGCGAAGGCGCCCCCGGTGCCGACGCCGACGGTATGTCCCCCAACATGATTTCCGGCGGCGTGACCTCCGACGACGTGATTGCCGACGGCGTGGCGGATGGCAGCCCGTCGGCGCCGCCGTCCGGCAGGCGATCCGCGGCACCGAATACCGAGCCCGCCGCGCCCAGCCAGCTCTTTGTCTGGCTGAAGGAGGTTGCCACGGTGGTGGTGATCGCCGTGGTGCTGTCCTTCCTGATCAAGACCTTCCTGTTCCGCGCGTTCTATATTCCGTCCGAGTCCATGGTCAGCACCCTGGACGTCAACGACCGCATCTTCGTGAACCTGCTCGTTCCGGAGCCGTTTTCCCTCTCACGCGGCGATGTTGTGGTCTTCCGTGACACTAAGGGCTGGCTGAGTACCGCGCCGGATGAACCGAATGGACCCTTCACGTGGGTCCAGGACGGCCTGACATTTGTGGGACTACTGCCGGACAACTCCGAGCAGCACCTCGTCAAACGCGTCATCGGGCTTCCCGGTGACAAGGTGATCTGCTGCGACGACGGCGGTAAACTGACCATCAACGGATCTCCTGTTGATGAAACCTATATCAACGGGGCTGAGGAACCGCAGATCCGTGCCTTCGACGTCGTTGTTCCGGAAGGAAAAGTCTGGGTCATGGGCGATAACCGGAATCACTCCGCGGATTCCCGCTCGCACCTGGAGTCCAATGGCGGATTCGTCGACCTCGTGGATGTGGAGGGCAAAGCCGCCGTCATCGCGTGGCCGCTGAACCGGATCACTGTCCTTGACAACTATCCGGCCGTCTTCCAGAACGTGCCTGCGGGAGGCTAGCAATGTCCGCAGTGATACCGGTCACCACAGCCACAGCCACAGCCACCGCCACAGCTCCGGCCCGCCAGACGGCCGGGGTCCGCTCCAAAGCACCGACACTGCGGCATGAGCGGACCTTCAAAGCGCAAGGTGCCCGCTACCTGGCCGGCGTGGATGAAGTGGGCCGCGGGGCGCTGGCAGGACCTGTTAGCGTCGGGATCGCCGTCGTGGACCTCCACACCCAGAAGCCCTTGGCCGGTGTTCGGGACAGCAAGCTCCTCGGCCCCTCCGAACGGGAACGTCTGGAACCGCTGGTCAGACGCTGGAGCGTTGCGTCGGCAGTCGGGCACGCCTCCGCGCGGGAGATCGACGCGATGGGCATCATTGCTGCGCTGCGGCTCGCCGGTACGCGCGCGTGGCAGGACATCCTTGCTGCGGGAGTCAGCCCTGATGTGGTGCTGCTCGATGGCAGCCACAACTGGCTCTCGCCCGCCGGGCAGCCTTCCCTGTTTGACGAGCCACCCCTGGATTTCGCGTGCACTGCCCCCGTCCACACCAAGATCAAGGCGGATATGCTGTGCCTGAGCGTGGCCGCAGCCAGCGTGATTGCGAAGGTGGAACGTGACGAGCAGATGCGCGGCCTGCACAGTGAATACCCCGATTTTGGCTGGGACATCAACAAGGGCTACGCCACGGCAATTCACCGGGATGCGCTCCGCGCCGCAGGAGCCACACCGTACCACCGGGTGAGTTGGAACCTCCTGGGCGGCGAACTCTGATTCCCTGCCGGACTGGTGTGGGGCTGACGCGGCGCGGACGCTGCGACTGCGGCGCCCTGGATGGTGCAAGATGGAAGCATGAGTGCAGAGGATCTTGAAAACTATGAAACCGACATGGAGCTGCAGCTCTACCGTGAATACCGCGATGTTGTCGGGCTCTTCAGTTACGTTGTCGAGACCGAACGCCGCTTTTACCTCGCCAACCATGTTGACCTGCAGGCCCGAAGCGCCGACGGCGAGGTCTACTTCGATCTGACGCTGCAGGATGCATGGGTGTGGGATGTGTACCGTTCGGCACGGTTCGTCAAGACGGTCCGCGTCCTCACGTTCAAGGATGTCAACGTCGAAGAACTGCCCCGCAACGAGGAACTCGCCTTGCCGAAGGACGTTGACCTCGGCAACTGACGCCGGCCCACTGCTCCTCCACAGCTCTGCCGCAATGGGGCGACTTTCCCGGGTTACTCACATACGCGAATAGTGTCCTGTCCTCCGCCGTCCTGCCACTGCAGGCTGGTTGCGGAGGTAGAAATGAAATCCAAAGACCTGTTGGGCCGGCGCGGCGAGGAGCTCGCCGCCGGCTATCTTGAATCGCTCGGCATGCTGGTGGTGGAACGCAACTGGCGCTGCACCGAAGGTGAAATAGACATTGTGGCCCTGGACGGGGACGCGCTGGTCATCGCTGAGGTGAAAACCCGCCGTTCCCTGGACTACGGGCACCCGTTCGAAGCCGTGGGGCCAGACAAACTCGCCCGGCTGCATCGGCTTGGTTCGGCGTGGTGCCGGGACCGGGAGCTGCGGATGCCGCTACGGCGCGTGGACGTCATTGCCGTGGTGGACGACGGCGGCGGCGAACCCCTGGTGGAACACCTCAAGGGGGTGGGGTAGGTGGTGTTGGGCCGGGCCTACTCCGTGGCGCTGGTGGGTTTGAACGGGTACATCGTCGAGGTAGAAGCCGATATAGGCCAGACGTTGCCGGCATTTGTGATCTTGGGCCTGCCGGATGCCGCGCTCAACGAGGCTAAGGAGCGGATACGTTCCGCGGCCAAGAATTCCGGAATTCCGCTGAGCCGCCGGAAGATCACGGCCAACCTCATCCCGGCGTCGCTGCCCAAACGCGGTTCCGGCTTCGACCTTGCCGTGACCATGGCGGTCCTGAGGGCCGCAAATGACATCAAGGCCACCGGCCGGACCGTCTTCATCGCCGAACTCGGCTTGGATGGCCGGCTGCGGCCGGTGCGCGGCATCCTGCCGGCAGTGATGGCGTCGGTGCAGGCCGGCTATCCGGACGTGGTGGTCGCGCATGCCAACCTCGGCGAAGCATCGCTGGTCCCCGGAGCCAACGTCCGGGGGTACCGCACGCTGGCGCGGCTGGCGCTCGATTTCGGTGCAGACCCGCAAGAGCTCGCTCTGGACTTCGAACCGGAGGACGAGGCCGGTCACGGGGATTCCGAACCGGGGGCTCAGACCGTTCCTGACATGGCGGACGTCTCCGGCCAAGGCGAAGCCAGGCGTGCACTCGAGGTGGCCGCTGCCGGGGCCCACCATCTGCTCCTGACCGGACCTCCGGGCGCGGGCAAGACCATGCTGGCCGAAAGGCTCCCCGGTCTCCTGCCGGACCTTGCCGACAATGAGGCCATGGAAGTCACTGCCATCCACTCGCTCTGCGGCCTTCCCTCATCCGCCGTTCAGCTTGTGCGGCGGCCGCCGTTCGAAAATCCGCATCATTCGGCCACAGCCGCAGCCATTATCGGCGGAGGATCGGGGTTGCCCCGCCCGGGTGCGGCGTCGCGGGCCCACCGTGGAGTCCTGTTCCTGGACGAAGCCCCGGAATACGAACGGCGCGTCCTGGATGCCCTTCGCCAGCCCTTGGAGAGCGGCGAGCTGGTCATTCACCGCTCGGCAGGAACGGCGGCCTATCCTGCCCGGTTCCAACTGGTCCTTGCCGCCAACCCCTGTCCCTGCGGCAAGGCATCGGGGAAGGGCCTGGACTGCACGTGCACGCCTATGATGCGGCGCCGCTACGTGGCCAGGATGTCCGGTCCGCTGCTGGACCGGGTTGATATCCAGCTGCAGGTAGAGCGCGTGTCACTGGCCGACTTCGGCCAGGCGGGCGCCGAAGAAGACACTGCCGCCGTGGCCCGGCGGGTCGGCGACGCACGCCGACGGCAGGCTGAACGGCTGCAGCCGCTGGGAATGGAAACGAACTCGCAGGTGCCCGGCCGGATTCTGCGCGGTGCCCTACGGTTGCCGGCCGGCGCCACCCGGATCCTGGACCACTCACTGGAGCGGGGCGTGCTGACAGCCAGAGGCTATGACAGGGTTCTGCGGCTGGCCTGGACCCTGGCGGACCTGTCGCACCGCGACATGCCCGACACCAACGACATCGGCCAGGCCCTTGGCCTCCGGCAGGCTGCCTCGGCAGCTGCGTGAAGGAAGGAACCACATGGACAACGAACGGATCGCCCGGGCCGCCCTGTCGCGGCTCATGGAACCCCAGGACGCTGCCGGACTTGCGCTCGTGCAGGCGACAGGCGCGCCCGACGCCCTGCGCATCGCTACCGGCCAGGCGGCCGCCGGCCCGGCACTGGAGCGGGAGATTACGGGTCTGCTGGCGGACAACGGCGCCGGAACCAGCTGGGCGGGGATGGCTGCCGCCCTCAAACGCTGGGGTCCCCGCATTCCGGATCTGGCGCCCGAGCGTGACCTGGCCACCATGGCACGCCTTGGCGGCCGGCTGATTATCCCGTCGGATGATCTCTGGCCTGCCCAGCTCGGCGACCTTGGGATGCAGGAGCCCATCTGTCTGTGGTGGCGGGGCCTGGAACAGGAGCTTCCCCGCCCGGACCGGAGCGTGGCGCTGGTGGGGTCCCGCGACAGCACCAGCTACGGCGCCTCGGTGACCGGGGACCTGGCCTACTCATTGGCCCAGCGGGGCTTCACCGTGGTGTCCGGGGGCGCGTACGGCATCGACGCCCACGCGCACCGGGCAGCACTGGCCGGGGGATCGGCGGCGGTGCCTACCATCGCGGTGATGGCAGGTGGTGTGGACCGGTTCTACCCGTCCGGCAACGAGGACCTCCTGCGGGCGGTCTGCAACCAGGGAGCGGTGCTCGCCGAGGTGCCGCCGGGGTCGGCACCCACCCGCTACCGCTTTCTCCAGCGGAACAGGCTGATCGCGGCCTTGGCCGCCGTGACGGTGGTGGTGGAAGCCCGCTGGCGGTCCGGTGCGCTGAATACGGCCCACCACGCGGAGACGCTTGGCCGGGCGGTCGGAGCTGTTCCGGGGTCCGTGCACAGCGCCAACTCCGCAGGCTGCCACCGGCTGCTCCGGGATGGCGGCGCTGTCTGCGTGACTGACGCCGCCGAGATCGCCGAGCTGGCGTCCCCAAGCGGCGTGGGGCTTGCGGCGCCCGGGACCGCGCATGCGGCCGACCATGACGGACTGACCTTGGAGGATCTGATCCTTCTTGATGCGCTGCCGCTGCGGTCCACCACGTCCGTGGACAAGCTCTGCGCAGTTGCCGGCCTCAGTGCGGAATCGGTGCGGGCCGGGTTGGGCAGGCTAGGCCTGCTGGGGCTCGCAGCTTCAGAAAGGGGCGGCTGGAAGAGGGCCAAGGAATCATCGTAGTTGCCTGTGTCCGGCACGGGATTCCTCGCGGAATTCTGCGACAGTGGAACAGTGGAGAATCAGGAACTGCCCCGGGCGTTTGAGCAGGCCATTGCCGGCTTCGGCAGATACCTGACAGCCGAGCGGGCACGGTCCGGGCATACGCTTCGGGCATACCTGTCGGACCTTCGAAGCCTCCTGGAATACGCCGCCTCCGACGGCGTCACGGATCTGCCGGGCCTGGAGCTGGGCACCCTGCGACGCTGGCTGGGGGCGCAGAGCCAGGCCGGGATATCCCGGGCCACCCTTGCGCGGAGATCGGCTACAGCACGGTCCTTCACCACGTGGGCCATGCGGGAAGAACTCATCGAGACCGACCCTGCACTCCGTCTCAGGGCTCCTAAAGCTGAAAGGTCCCTGCCCGAGGTGCTGCAGTCCCAACAACTCCTCAGGCTACTGAACAGCCTGGAGGAAGCCGCGGCTGACGGGTCACCGGTTCCGTTGCGCAACCGGGCCATGGTGGAGCTCCTGTACGCCACCGGCCTGCGGGTGGGGGAGCTGGCCGCTCTGGATGTGGACGATCTCAACCCGGACCGCCGGACCCTGCAGGTGGTCGGCAAGGGCAACAAGGAGCGGACGGTTCCCTACGGCGTCCCGGCCGCTGTGGCCGTCGACGATTGGCTCCGCAGGGCCAGGCCGCTCCTGGTTACGGGGCACAGCGGACCGGCGCTTTTCCTGGGCGCCAGAGGAAGCCGCGTTGACCAGCGCCAGGTCAGGACCGTGGTGAATGCTCTTTTCGAGGCTCTGGGAGACACGTCAGCAACCGGCCCGCACGCGCTGAGGCATTCCGCGGCAACGCATCTGCTCGATGGCGGCGCGGATCTTCGGGCCGTCCAGGAAATCCTGGGCCACAGCAGCCTCGCCACCACGCAGATCTACACACATGTGTCCGTTGAGCGGCTCCGGAGCAGCTACCAGCAGGCACATCCCCGGGCTTGAGAGCCGGGGGATTCCCGTAAAGGCCGGGTAATCCTGGTCCGTGTCACCTGTGGCGAATCGCACTGGCGTAATTACGCGGCGTACGGCACAATAAGAGTCACGTCCGGCAACTTTCAAGTTTCGCTTGAAGCTCTTTCGCTTCGCGCGTTACCGCAAGTCCGGACACAGCTTAATAATCAGGCAGGGAACACCGCCGCTGGAACGTACAGCACCGGGCAGTTTCATCCAGGCAGAGGTCGTTGGGGAAGACGTACCTACAGCTATGGAGGATGGAATGTCTGTTGCAATGACCCGTGGTGTGCTTTTTGTTCACTCAGCCCCAACAGCACTGTGCCCGCACGTTGAGTGGGCCATTGGATCCGTCGTGGACAAGCGGACGGATCTTGAGTGGACCCCTCAGCCTGCCGCGCCCGGAATGTTCCGCGCCGAGCTCTCTTGGACGGGAAACCCAGGCACGGGATCGCTGCTGGCTTCCTCACTTCGGGGCTGGGCCCATCTTCGCTACGAGGTCACTGAAGAGCCGAGCCAGGGCGTTGACGGCGGCCGCTGGTCACATACCCCCGAATTGGGGATATTCCACGCCACGACGGATGTCCACGGCAACATCATGGTCTCAGAGGACCGCATCCGCTACGCCTACGAATCGGGCGCCGGCGATCCCTCCGCCGTGTACCACGAGCTTTCCTTGGCCTTGGGTGAGGCCTGGGACGAGGAACTCGAACCGTTCCGCCACGCAGCCGAGGGCGCGCCGGTCCGCTGGCTGCACCAGGTGGGTTGACCGGCGCCGGACGTCATTCCGTCGTACTTCCTGTCCGCTGTCCTGGCAGAAGCCGTGCAGGATCGGAATACGGCGCTCCAAAGCAAAGCAGAGGCCCCGCCACATGGCGGGGCCTCTGCTTTGTCTGCGGTACTTGCTGTTCCCGCGCTGCGGCTAGATGCTGCGGACAGCGATCACGGCGTTGTGGCCGCCGAAGCCGAACGAGTTGCTCAGCGCCACAATGTCGCCTGCCGGCAGATCCCTCGCCGACGTGACGACGTCGAGCGGGATCTCGGGGTCCTGGTTCTCGAGGTTGATCGTGACCGGGGCCTTGCGGTGGTAAACGGCCAGCACAGTGAGTACTGCTTCCACGGCACCGGACGCGCCCAGGAGGTGGCCCATCTGTGACTTGGTGGCGGACACTGCGACGTTGTCGATGTGGTTCCCGAGTGATGCGCGGAGGGCCGTGTACTCGGGCTTGTCACCTACGGGAGTGGAGGTGGCGTGCGCGTTGACGTGGACAACGTCCTCGGCCTGGATCCGGCCGTCGAACATGGCTGCCTTCAACGCGCGGGTGGCGCCCAGGCCCTGGGGGTCAGGGGCGGTGATGTGGTAGGCATCGGCCGTCACGGAGGTACCGGCCAGTTCGCCGTAGATGCGGGCGCCGCGGGCAATGGCGTGTTCCTCAGCCTCGAGCACCAGCGCACCGGCGCCTTCGCCCATCACAAAGCCGTCGCGGCCCAGATCGTAAGGGCGTGAGGCACCCTGGGGGTCATCGTTGCGGCGCGAGAGCGCCTGCATGGACGCGAATGCGGCCAGGGGCATGGGGTGGATGGCTGCTTCAGCGCCGCCGCACATCACCACGTCCGCCTTGCCGGAGCGGATCAGTTCCAGGCCCAGGTGAAGGGCTTCGGTGCCCGACGCGCAGGCCGAAACAGGGGTGTGGGCGCCGGCACGGGCGCCAAGGTCAAGGCTGACGGCTGCTGCGACGCCGTTGGGCATCAGCATGGGCACCGTCATGGGCAGGACGCGGCGGGGGCCTTTTTCCTTCAGCGTGTCCCACGCGTTCAGCAGGGTCCAGACGCCGCCGATGCCGGTGGCGAAGGCGACTGCTAGGCGGTCGGGATCAATCTCGGTGATGCCGGAATCGGCCCAGGCTTCACGGGAGGCGATGACGCCGAACTGGGTGGAGGGGTCCATCCGCTTGGCCTCAACGCGGCTCAGGACCTCCAGGGCCGGAGTGGAGCAGCGGGCGGCGAAGTGGACCGGCAGTTCGTACTTGGCGACCCATTCGTCTTCCAGCGTGCGGGCACCGGAGACCCCCTTCAGCGCGTTGTTCCACATGGTGGGTACGTCGCCGCCGATGGGCGTGGTGGCACCCAGACCGGTAATGACTACTTTGCGTGTCATTGGATCACTCTCTGTCGGTGGGCAGGCCGTATCCGGTTATCCGGCGGGGTCCCGCGTGTGGGGCAGCTGGCTGCCGAAAAATGTGGTGGACTGCCGGTCCGGCCTGAGCACGGACCGGCAGCCCAGTCAGCCATAAGGGGCTGAAAGCCTTGGCTAGGCCTGTGCGCCGGCGATGAAGCTGACGGCGTCGCCCACGGTCTTGAGGTTCTTGACCTCTTCGTCCGGGATACGCACGCCGAACTTCTCTTCGGCGTTGACCACGATGGTCATCATGGAGATGGAGTCGATGTCCAGGTCCTCGGTGAAGGACTTGTCCACTTCCACAGCCTCGGGGGCAAGGCCGGTTTCTTCGTTGACGATTTCAGCCAAGCCGGCCAGGATCTCTTCGTTGCTAGCCATTGACGGCTCCTTTTCTTGTTATTGCCGGCAGGGGGTGCCGGAAACGGTGCAGTCCGCGGATGCGGCCTGTGTGGGGCGTTCCTAAGGAAGGACGATTACTTGGGCACCGAAGACCAGCCCGGCGCCGAAGCCGATCTGGAGTGCGAGGCCGCCGCTGAGCTCAGGGTTTTCCTTGAGCAGGCGGTGGGTGGCCAGGGGGATGGAGGCCGCCGAGGTGTTTCCGGCATCGGCGATGTCCCGGGCCACGGTGACGGATTCGGGAAGTTTCAGTTTCTTGACCATCTCGTCGATGATCCGCATGTTGGCCTGGTGGGGGATGAACGCAACGAGGTCTTCCGCCTGGACGCCAGCGGCCTCCAAGGCCTGCTGTGCCATCTTGGCCATTTCCCAGACCGCCCAGCGGAAGACGGTCTGCCCGTCCTGGCGGAGTGTGGGGTAGAGCTCCTGCGCTTCTTCGAGCAGGGCAAAGTCGCCGGGCTCGTCGGACTGGCGGGCCGCCATGCTGAGGTCTCGGACATCCAGCATGGAACGCGTCATGCCGATGGCGTCCCACTTGCTGCCGTCCGAGCCCCACACCGAGGGGCCGATTCCGGGGGTGTCCGAGGGGCCGATGACAACAGCGCCTGCACCGTCGCCCAGCAGGAAGGAAATGGTGCGTTCCCGGTTGTCGATGACGTCGGAAAGCTTCTCCGCCCCGACCACCAGAACGTAGGTGGCGGTGCCGGAGCGGACCAAGGCATCAGCCTGTGCGATGCCGTAGCAGTACCCGGCGCAGGCGGCCGAGATATCGAAGGCAGGTGCCGGCGTCGCACCGATGCGGTCAGCCAGGCTGGCCGCGGCCGACGGCGTGGCGTACGGGTGGGTGACGGTGGAAACGATGACGGCACCAAGCTGGGAGGCTTCGATGCCTGCCTGCTGCAGGGCCTCCCGGGCGGCGCCCTCCGCCATGTCGATGACGCTGACGTTGGCGGCGGCCCGGTGACGGGTCACGATGCCGGTCCGCTGGCGGATCCATTCGTCCGAGGAATCAATCCACTGACAGACGTCGTCGTTGGTGACGATGACGTCAGGCCGGAATGCCCCGAGGCCGATGATGCGGCTGTATTCGTTTACGGGAAACTGTTTCATCGTGGGAACGCTCATGCATTTCCCTCCAGTTCTGCGAAGAGTGCCAGTGCGGCCGTGAGGTCGTCCGGGGTTTTGACTGCAACCGTCTTGACGCCGGGCATGCCGCGCTTGGCGAGCCCGGCCAGGGTGCCGGCCGGGGCCAGCTCAATGACACCGGTGACGCCGCGCTGCACAAGTGTTTCCATGCAGAGGTCCCAGCGGACCGGCCGGGAGACCTGCGCGATGAGGCTCTCGACGGCGGCGCCGCCGTCGGTCACTTCCCGGCCGTCAAAGTTGGACAGCAGGGGCACCTGCGGCTTCTGCGGCTTGAGGCTCGGCTTGAGCGACTCCAGGGCGCTCACGGCGGGGGACATGTGTGAGGTGTGGAACGCTCCGGCCACCTTCAGCGGGATGACGCGTGCCCTGGCCGGCGGGTTGTCCGCCAGGGCCTTGAGCTGTTCGAAGGTTCCGGCTGCCACGGTCTGGCCCGCGCCGTTGACATTGGCCGGTGTCGCGCCGGTAGCCTCGATGGCAGCCAGGACCTCTGCAGGGTCCCCGCCCACCACGGCACTCATGCCGGTGGGGGTCACGGCAGCGGCGGCGGCCATGCTGTTGGCGCGTTCACGGACGAACGTCATGGCTTCCTGCTCGGTGAGCACGCCGGCGAGGGCCGAGGCGGTGATTTCGCCGACGGAGTGACCGGCAAGGATCACGGGAAGCGTGCCGAGTTCGACGTCGAACAGCGACTTTGCGGCGACCAGCCCGGCGGCAACAATCAGGGGCTGCGCAACGGCGGTGTCCTTGATGGTTTCCTCGTCAGAGGTAGTCCCGTGGGCTGTCAGGTCGATGCCCGCGACCTCACTGAGGGAGGCCAGATGGCCTGCTACTGAAGGCAGTTCCAGCCAAGGGGCCAGAAAACCAGGGGTCTGGGAGCCCTGTCCAGGGCAGACTATTGCAAGCACGTATCCAGCTTTCCAAATTACGGGTCATCCAGCGGTGTTTCTCTGCACCAAGCTCAAGGGGTCAGATTGTAGGAAGTCTACAACGACTCACGGCTGATTCCGCGCCGGATGACGCTCCGCCGGGGCTTTTGGCGGCGCCGCAAGCCGTCCGACTACCAACGCCGCCTGCAGCACAAACGCCTCCCGGGGGAGGAGCGGATCCCAGCCCGTGACGTCGCAGACGCGCTTGAGCCGGTACCTGACGGTATTGGCGTGCACAAACAATTCACGGGCGGTCGCCTCAAGGGAATGACCCAACTCCAGGTAGGTGCCCAGGGTCTCGACCAGCCCGTTGGAGGCAGCGACAAGCGGACGGTAGATGTTCTTCACCAGGGATCGGCGCGCCGCTTCGTCACCGGAGATGACGCGTTCCGGCAACAGGTCATCGGCGGCCACGGGCCGGGGGGCGGCGGGCCAGGCCCTCGCGGCGGTCAGGCCGGAAAAGGCAGACTGCGCTGATCCGCTGGCCTCCAGCAGGGAACCGGCTTCCGGGCCGTAGACCACCGGGCCGGGGGCGAACATTTCGCTGAGTTTCAGGTACGCGGTCTCGCGGTCCTGGACGCCGCCAAGGATCAGGATCAGGCGGTCGCCCTGGATGCCTACCAACGCGTCCTCGGCGTAGCGGCCTGCCAGGCGGCGCAGTTCGCTGACGTAGCTGGCGCTGGGTTCCGACGGCGAATTGCCCACCATAACAGTGAACCTCTCCTGTGCCTTCCAACCCAGGGCGGCGATCCGGGACCGTAGCGCGTCCGTGTTTTCGCCACGGAGGATGGCGTCCACGATCAGCGCTTCCAGCCGCGTATCCCAGGAACCGCGGGACTCGGCCGCCCGCGCGTACACGTCTGCCGCGGCGAAGGCCACTTCCCGGGAGTACCGCAGTACCGCTTCGCGGAGGGAGGGCTGGTCAGCTTCGGGGGCGATGACCGGCACCTGGTCTTCCACCACTTCAACCACGATCCGGATGAGCTGGAGCGCCTTCTGGAGGCTGATGGAGCGTGTCAGCTCTGTGGGGGCCGTCCCAAAAACGTCGGAGAGGATCCACGACGGCGAGCTGGGCCGCTCATACCAGGTGACAAACGCTGCGATGCCGTTTTGCGCCACCATGCCCAGGGCTGAGCGCTCATCGGAGCTGAGCCGGGAATACCACGGCAGCGACTTCTCCAGCTGGCGAAGGGTGGTTGTGGAGAGCTGACCCACGCTGGCCCGGAGCTTTTTCAGGGTTTCGGATTTCTCCGGTGTCATGCTGCGCGAGGACGGCTTGCGCTTCACGGGCGGGGTGGTTGGCTCTGGCATCCTTCGAGCATACGGTGCATGCCCGGCAAGCTCCATTTGTGCAAAGGCTACAACGTTGGTGGACCTGCATCGCAGGCGGGCTCCTGTACAGAAACGCAGGGGAACGACGACGGCGACCCTCGCCTTTTTCGGTGAGGGTCGCCGTCGTCGTTCATTTCCGCTGACAGCAGGTCAGCAGGAGTTGATCAGGACTCGCCGCCCGCGTTACCGGTGGAACCGGCGTTGACGTTGTGCAGCTTGTACTTCTCGATTGCCTGGGCCGGGGCCTGGGCATCAACTTCGCCGCGGCGCGCCAGCAGTTCCAGGGAACGGACCACGATGGAGTGGATGTCGTTCTTGAAGAAGCGGCGGGCTGCTGCCCGGGTGTCGGAGAAGCCGAAGCCATCCGCGCCCAGCGTGGCGAACTCGTTCGGCACAAACTGGCGGATCTGGTCCGGCACCGCCTTCATGTAGTCCGAGACCGCCACCACGGGCCCTGTGGCACCGGCAAGCTGCTGGGTCACAAACGGAACACGGGCGGGCTTGCCCGGGTTCAGGAAGGCCTCTTCCTCGGCGGCCATGCCGTCGCGGCGCAGTTCGTTCCAGGACGTGACGGACCAGACGTCGGCGGAGACACCCCAGTCCTCGGCGAGCAGCCGCTGGGCCTCGATGGCCCAGGGGACGGAGACGCCGGAGGCCAGGATCTGGGTCCGGGGACCATCGATCTTCGCCGGAGCCACGAGGTAGATGCCCTTGAGGACACCTTCCACGTCGAGCTCCTCGGGTTCCGCGGGCTGCGTGATGGGCTCGTTGTAGACCGTGAGGTAGTACATGAGGTTCCGGTCAGCCGAATCGGGCCCGTACATGCGCTCGATGCCGTCCCGGATGATGTGGCCCATCTCGTACCCGTAGGCGGGGTCGTAGGTGACCACTGCCGGGTTCGTGGAGGCCAGCAGCGGGGAGTGGCCGTCGGCGTGCTGGAGGCCTTCGCCGGTCAGGGTGGTGCGGCCTGCGGTGGCGCCGATGATGAAGCCGCGGGCCATCTGGTCCCCGGCGGCCCAGAAGGCGTCGCCGGTGCGCTGGAAGCCGAACATGGAGTAGAACACGTACACCGGGATCAGCGGTACGCCGTGGGTGGCGTAGGACGTTCCTGCGGCGGTGAACGCCGCGACCGCACCGGCTTCGTTGATGCCGGGGTGGATCAGCTGGCCCTGGGCGGATTCCTTGTACGCCAGGACCAGGTCCCGGTCCACGGACAGGTAGTTCTGGCCCTTGGGGTTGTAGATCTTCGCCGTGGGGAAGAACGCGTCCATGCCGAACGTGCGGGCCTCATCGGGGATGATCGGCGCGATGTGCTTGCCGAAGTTCTTGTCCCGCATGAGGTCCTTGAGGAGCCGGACAAACGCCATGGTGGTGGCGGCCTGCTGCTTCCCGGACCCGCGCTTGGCAACCTCGTACGTTTTTGCTTCGGGGAGGGCGAGCTCCTGGTGCTTGGAACGGCGCTCAGGAACAGAACCGCCTAGCTGGGCACGGCGTTCCATCATGTACTGGATCTCCGGTGCATCGGTGCCCGGGTGGTAGTACGGAGGCTGGTACGGGTCCTTCTCCAGCTGTTCGTCGGTGACCGGGATCCGCAGGTGGTCGCGGAATTTCTTCAGGTCATCGAGGGTGAGCTTTTTCATCTGGTGGGTCGCGTTGCGTCCCTCGAAGTGGGGTCCGAGTCCGTAGCCCTTGACCGTTTTGGCCAGGATCACGGTGGGCTTGCCCTTGAATTCGGTGGCTGCCTTGTACGCGGCGTGGACCTTGTTGTAGTCGTGGCCGCCGCGCTTGAGGTTCCAGATCTCGTCATCGGAGAGGTCCGCGACCATGTCCTTGGTCTGCGGGGTCTTGCCGAAGAAGTGCTCGCGGACGAATCCGCCGGACTCGGCCTTGTAGGTCTGGTAGTCGCCGTCCGGGGTCTCGTTCATGATCTTCACGAGCGAGCCGTCGGCGTCCTGGGTGAGCAGGTCATCCCACTCCCGGCCCCAGACGACCTTGATGACGTTCCAGCCTGCGCCGCGGAAGAACGCTTCGAGTTCCTGCATGATCTTGCCGTTGCCGCGGACGGGGCCGTCGAGGCGCTGGAGGTTGCAGTTGATGACAAAGTTCAGGTTGTCGAGGTTCTCGTTGGCGGCGAGCTGGAGCAGGCCGCGGGATTCGGGCTCGTCCATTTCGCCGTCGCCCAGGAACGCCCAGACCTGCTGGTCCGAGGTGTCCTTGAGGCCGCGGTTGTGCAGGTACCGGTTGGACTGGGCCTGATAGATCGCGTTCATCGGGCCGATGCCCATGGACACCGTGGGGAATTCCCAGAAGTCCGGCATGAGGCGCGGGTGCGGGTAGGAGGAGAGCGCGTGGCCTTCCTTGGACTTTTCCTGCCGGAATCCGTCCAGGTCCTCCTCGGAGAGCCGGCCTTCCATAAACGCGCGGGCGTACATGCCGGGGGAGGCGTGGCCCTGGAAGAAGACCTGGTCACCGCCGCCGGGGTGGTCCTTGCCGCGGAAGAAGTGGTTGAAGCCGACCTCGTACAGGGTGGCTGCGCCGGCGTAGGTGGAGATGTGTCCGCCCACGCCGATGTTGGCCCGCTGTGCCCGGTGCACCATGATGGCGGCGTTCCAGCGCATGTACGCCCGGTACCGGCGCTCGAACTCCTCGTTGCCGGGGAACGGAGCTTCCTGGTCCACGGGGATGGTGTTCACGTAGTCCGTGGTGGTCACCATCGGCACGCCCACGCTCTGGGCGCCGGCGCGCTGGAGCAGGCTCCGCATGATGTATTGGGCACGCTCGGTGCCCTGTTCCTGAATCAGCGCATCCAGGGACTCCAGCCATTCGGCGGTCTCTTCCGGATCACGATCAGGCAGCTGGTTTGTCAACCCGCTGAGGATATGGGAGGTATCTTCTCCTGCAGCCACGTCCAACCTCTCTTTGCGCGCATGCATCGGCGCCCACATACCGGGCAGGGTGACTGTCCGGCATGAAGACGACGTGTGCGACGTATCGGTTACAACAGCCCGGTCATGTGCGCCGGGCAGGGTCCTATCACGCCTATGTCTGCCATTGAGTTCCAGGCGGTCGCCCCGCAGGCATAGTTGTCACCAGTCACTCTAGCTGTGACTCCAGCGCGATGCGTAGCCGCGTCCTTGGCGTCCCGGTTGTATTTCGCCGTCATACTGGTTGTGTGACGAAAGCCGCTGCAACGCAGGCTGACAGTGCCGGATGTGACGCAGAATATGGCGGATCGCGGTGGTGGCAGCTTGAAGCGCAGGCACAAAGGGTGTTGGCTGGGAGTAATGGAAATCACTATGCGCACTGCATGTATTAGGCATTGGAGGAACACGTGAGCGAGGCCGACGCCGCCACTTCGGTAAATGTGGCGGAAAAATTGGGTTTCAAAAACGGGGATCTGATTCAGGAGTTCGGTTACGACGACGACGTCGATTTCGACTTACGTGATGATATTGAGGACCTGACAGGGTTCGAGCTCCTGGACGAGGACGACCACGACGTTGTAGACGCCGTCATTTTTTGGTGGCGGGATGGCGACGGGGATCTGGTCGATACCCTCATGGATTCCCTGACCACGCTGAGTGAAAACGGTGTTGTCTGGGTGTTGACGCCAAAGTCCGGGCGCACCGGGTATGTGTCGCCGGCGGAAATCCAGGAAGCGGCGCCCACTGCGGGCCTGCACCTCACCACCTCCGCAGGTGTGTCGAAGGACTGGAGCGCCACCCGTCTGGTCAGCAGGAAGAACAAGTGACGGCAGCTCTTGCCGTAGCCGGGCAGACTGTTCCGGCGGTGGGGGAGCTTGCCCCGGACTTTGAGCTGGTGAACCAGTTCGGAGAACCAGTCCGGTTGTCCTCCTTTCGGGGTCAGAACGTTGTGCTGGTGTTTTATCCGTTTGCATTTTCGGGTGTCTGCACCGGTGAGCTCTGTGAAATCCGTGACAACCTGGCCGCGTTCGAGGATGCCAGGGCCACCGTCCTGGCAGTGTCTGTGGACAGCAAGTTCAGCCTGCGGGCCTATGCCGAGAAGGAAGGCTACGGCTTTGATCTTCTGGCCGACTTCTGGCCGCACGGCGCTGTCGCTACCGCGTATGGTGTCTTCGACCCGGAGAGCGGTATGGCTGGGCGCGGGACGTTCATCATCGATGCAGCCGGAACTATCCGCTACGTTGTGGTGAATCCGCGTGGGCAGGCGCGCGTGCTCGCCGAGTACCAGGATGCTCTGGCAGGTCTGGAACAGGCCTGACGCCGCATGGACCAGCAGCGGCACGGTATCGGCCTGACGGGCTTCGCTAGCCTGCCGGCCGCTGACCCTGCTGCGCTGTCCAGTGCGGACCTTCAAGGACTGGAACGGGTCCGGGAGTTATTGTCCGGCAAGCGGCTGGCGCTGCTGACCGGCGCAGGGCTGAGCACCGATTCGGGCATACCGGATTACCGTGGGCCGGGTGCCGTGCCACGTTCGCCCATGACATACCAGGAGTTTGTGCGCGAGGACGCCAACCGCCAGCGCTATTGGGCACGGAACCACATCGGCTGGTCCCACTTGCGGCACGCGGATCCAAACCCCGGGCACCGTGCGGCGGCAGAACTGGAACGGCGGGGCCTGCTCACCGGGTTGATCACGCAGAACGTGGACCGGTTGCATGAAGACGCCGGGAGCCGGAATGTCATTGACCTCCACGGTCGTTATGACCTGGTGGTCTGCCTGGATTGCAAACGCACGTACACCCGCCGCCTGCTAGCCGAGGTGCTCGAAGAACTGAATCCCGGCTTCCTGGCGGGCGCCACAACGTCCGGCCTGGTGGAAGTGGCGCCCGACGCCGACGCCACTGTTGAGGACGTGGCGCTGATCAGCAGTTTTGTGGTCGCTGCCTGCCCCGCCTGTGGCGGAATGCTCAAGCCTGACTTTGTCTACTTCGGCGAGAACGTGCCCAGGGAACGCGCGGAAGCCGCTTACGGGATGGTGGACAGTGCCGCCGCTTTGCTTGTTGCGGGATCATCGCTGACCGTGATGAGCGGACTGCGGTTCGTCCGTCACGCGGCGAAGGACGGCAAGCCCGTGGTAATCATCAACAGAGGCGATACCCGGGGCGACCAGTACGCCACCATCAAGCTTCACGCAGGCGTCAGCGAGGCACTGACCTGGCTCGCCGTCGAACTCCCCGTTCTTTGATCCGTGCGGGGGCCGAGTGTGTCGATTGGCTTTTCTTCCCGCCCGTCAGGTAGAGTTTATGTTCGTTGGTTGACGCGCTGAGGTGCGAAGAGCCGGCAGTTTGGGTCTTTAGCTCAGCTGGTAGAGCGCCACGTTTACACCGTGGATGTCATCGGTTCGATCCCGGTAGGACCCACCACCAAACCCCGTTGTTTCTGGCCCGAGCGGCTGGGAACGGCGGGGTTTTTTGTTGCCCTGCGCGGTTCAGGGCGTAGGGTCGGCCCATGAGTGTGAATGGGGTCGAGTATCTGCGCGGGAGGGATTCCCTTAATGGCCGCGTGGAACTCGTGGCATACGACGTAGGGTGTCCGGAGATCTTTTGCGACGTCCGCGACCACATCCTTTCCGCACTGGGCTCCACAAGCAGCACACTGGAGCACGTCGGCTCGACATCTGTTCCCGGGCTTGCTTCGAAGCCAGTCATTGACATTGTCCTGCTCGTCAAAGACTCCGCCGCTGAGGAAACGTACATCCCCCAGCTTGAGGCCGTCGGCTTCCTCCACCACCTCCGGGAGCCGGGGTGGTTGGAACACCGCCTGTTGAAGCACAAGGTCCACCAGGTGAATTTGCAGGCTGGCGGATCAGAAATGGACTTTTATGCAGGACTACTCCGATGCCAAGGGCAAAACGATCAGCGCCCTTCTGGCTCAATTCCGCTAGGGAGCCATATTGTCGGGGGCTGTCCCTAGTGTTCCCGCTATGGAATATGTGGTGGTTAAGACGGCTAGGGACGGCAGCCCGACGGCGGTGGTCAGCAGCGGCAGGGAATGGGCCGTCGGTGCCGACGCAGTGAGCTGGTTTGAACGTGTGAGCTGGTGGGAGGTGCAGCGCCGTATGCCCAAAGGGCTGGGCCGCGTGGATGTTGAGGTGTTGCAGGTCCAGGTGCGGCTGGGTCGCAATCCGCACTCCGCACTGACCACCATGATGCTGGAGCGCGACGGCCTTGGTGGCGGCTGGAGGCTGAGGGAATCCGTGGTGGACGTCGCCTGAACCCGGCGGGATATGCCAACACAACATTTTAGGCATTGGAAAACCCTCCACCGCGACTATTGGGGGATGCCGCGGTGGAGGGTCTGAAATGAATATACCGTGAACTTCCTGAAACAAACAAATGCCACGCGAACCGGGGTGCTTGGTGCGGCGGACGGCGCCTCGTCTCGGGCCCTGAATCGCCGCTAAGACATTATGATGGTTACTGTTCAGCAGAATGAACACATCTACGCGAAGCGCCCCGGCGTGCCGATCGAAGGAGAATCATGGCCGATTCCCGCACCCCCCGCTCCTCTGAGGGTTTAGGGAGCACATCGCCCGCGCCGGCGGTCACGCGTGCCGCCGCCGTCATGGACGCGCTGGCAGCCTCTGCTACCGGAAGGCTGACGCTGAGCGACCTTGCCCGCGAGCTGGGGATCCCCAAGTCGTCCACCTCCAACCTGTTGATGGCGTTGGAAGAAGCCAGGCTGATCAGCCGCCAGGGCGCCGAATTCACGCTGGGCCGCAAGCTCGTGGAACTCGGTGCCGCATATCTCAGCCGGCTCGACGAAGTGCAGGAGTTCTACCGGTTCTGCGAGCAGGCGCCGACCCTTTCCGGGGAGACAGTACGCATAGCCATGCTGGACGGAACCAACGTGATCTATCTGGCCCGCTACGAGGGCCATCCGGCGGTCCGACTGACGTCCAACATCGGCGACAAGATGCCGGTGTCCCTGTGTGCCGTGGGCAAGGCCCTGATTGCCCGCCTTCATGACCACGACGTCGACGCAATGTTTTCCGATGACGCCGAGCTTCCGGTGCTGACCCCGAAGTCCCTCCGCACCGGGGCCGAGTTGAAGGCCCAGCTGACCACCATCCGCGAACAGGGCTATGCGTTCGAAGATGAGGAATCCACTACGGGAGTAGTCTGCCTGGCTGTCTCGGTGCCGACGCGCGGCGCCCATGGCCCGAGTCTCGGGTTGTCGGTCACTGCGCTTAAGGCCACATACTCCGCGGAACAAGGTTCCCAGATGGTCACGGAACTGAACGAACTGGCGCGGTCCCTGGGCAATCCCATGGGCTGAGTGCCCCGCCCGGACGGCCCTATTAATGTTCATAACCCCGGTTGTGAACAAAATATCCGTCAACCACTTGCTACGTGTTCAACTTGCTGTACGCTGTTCAGCATAGTGATCCACCCAACAGGTGTCGTCGCTAACCCACCAGGCCAACGGGGGTCTGGAGTGTGTTTAAGGGAGTTCTTGTGACAACTCGTACTACATCGCCGCAGACTGACGTGGACGGCGCCGCCGTCGATCCAGAGCAGCTGCGAAGGGCGACTCTTGCCAGTTCAGTAGGCTCCGCTCTGGAGTACTACGACTTCTACATCTACGGGCTCGCCTCGGCCTTGATCTTTGGACCGCTCTTTTTCTCACCGCTGGGGGAAAGCGGCGCCGTGATCGCTTCCTTCGCTACCTACGGCGTGGGCTTTGCTGCCCGGCCGTTCGGCGGCGTTATCTTCGGCTACATCGGTGACCGGTTCGGCCGGAAGATGGTCCTGATCCTGACCATCGGCCTGATGGGCATGGCCAGCTTCGCCATCGGGCTCCTGCCCACCTTTGAACAGGCGG
Organism: Pseudarthrobacter sp. Y6; assembly: GCF_050156205.1. Classification (NCBI taxonomy): domain Bacteria; kingdom Bacillati; phylum Actinomycetota; class Actinomycetes; order Micrococcales; family Micrococcaceae; genus Pseudarthrobacter; species Pseudarthrobacter sp. Y6. The sequence goes on from NZ_CP189574.1 coordinate 1,962,123, forward strand.
GAATGGTCGGCGCAGTGCTCCTGGTGGCCCTTCGAATCCTTCAGGGCCTGGGCGCCGGTGCCGAGCAGGCAGGCGCCACCACCCTGATTTCAGAAGTAGCCCCGCGCCGCCGTCGCGGATTCTTCGCCGCACTGCCGTTCGTCGGCATCCAGCTGGGCACCCTGCTCGGCGCAGGCACCTTCGCCCTGATGGCACTGGCCGACAAGGAAGTGCTGCAGGGCTGGCTGTGGCGCGTTCCGTTCCTGGCGAGCGTCATCTTGATCGTCATCGCGGTCTTCATCCGGCTCCGGCTCAAGGAAACGCCGGTCTTCCAGGAACTGGAAAAGCACAAGGCCGTGGTCAAGAACCCCGTGGTGCAGATCTGGAAGCACTCGAAGAAGAACGTGCTCATCGGCATCGGCCTGCGCATGGGAGAAAACGGAAACTCCTCCATTTACTCCGCCCTCCTGGTGTCCTTCATCAGCATGCCCGCCGGAATCTTCGCCGGCGACAAGTTCATCGGCCCCACCGGCCTCCTCATTGCCGCCGGATTCGCAGCGGTCATGGTGGTCACTTTCGGCGCCCTGTCCGACCGCTTCGGCCGCGTTCCGGTGTACCGCTACGGTGCCCTCTTCCAGGCTGTCATCGCCCTGCCAGCCTTCTACCTGGTCACGCTTGGCAATGTCACCCTCGTCTGGGTAGTCATGGTGGTGGGCATTTCGCTCGGCGTGCAGTCCATGCTGGGTCCGCAGTGCGCCATGCTGCCGGAACTATTCGGCTCCCAGCACCGCTTCACGGGAGTGGCGCTGAGCCGGGAGTTGTCCGCCGTCCTGGCCGGCGGATTCGCACCCATGATCGGTGTGGCCCTCCTGGCTGCCACCGGCCACTCCTGGCTCGTTCCCGCGATTTACTCCCTGGTCCTGGCGCTGATCTCCTTCGGCACCACCTTCTTCACGCCGGAAACCAACGGCCGGGACCTGCTCCTGGTGGAGGACGCACGCTAGCCGTACCGTACTCACTCTAAAAGGTGGCCTCCCCGAAACGGGGAGGCCACCTTCCGGCGTTAATGCCCACGCAGCCAGATGTACGTTCCCAGCGCCACACGGCTGGCTGTTCCCGCCGACACGACGCGGACACAACCGCCGACACAAAAGAGCCCCCGCTGCGGATTCCTGTTTCCAGGATCCACGGCAGGGGCTCTTGGTGCGGGCCGGGGGCTGCCCCTTAGTAGAAGTGGACCGGGTCCACGAGGTGGGGGAGGTCGCCGCCGTTGAGGAAAGTGCGCAGGTTGCTGCAGAAGCGCTCCGCGATCAGGCGGTTCTCCGCGGCACTGAGCGCCGAGGTATGCGGCGACACCATAACCTTGGGGTGGTTCCACAGTGGGCTGTCCCCGGGGAGCGGTTCCACGGCGAAGACATCAAGGCAGGCGTAGGAGACCTGGCCGTTGTCCAGGGCGTCCAGCAGGGCGTCCTCGTCCACCACGGTGCCGCGGCCGACGTTCACAAACACCGTTCCCGGCTTCATCGCGGCAAACACCTCACGGTTGAACAGCTTTTCCGTGTAGGGCGTGCCGGGCAGCGTATTGACGACGGCGTCCGCCGAGGCGAGCAGCCCGGCCAGTCCGTCGTTGCCGGCAACCTGCTCGATCCCTTCGATCGGCTCAACATTCCGCTTGGTGCCGCTGACCGTCATGCCCAGGGCGCGGGCGATCCGGGCCGTCTCCAGGCCGATTTCGCCCAGGCCGGTCACCACGAGTGTGGAACCGCTGACCAGTCGGGTGGGGGTCCGAAGCTCGGGCCACACCTTGGCGGCCTGGTCCTGGGCCAGCTCGGCGCTGCGCTTGAAGCCGTTGAGGATTCCCAGTGCAGCGAATTCTGCCAGCGGCCGGGCATGGACGCCGGCGGAAGTAGTCACCTTGAATTTGAGGAGGGTTTCGTGGTCCAGCCCGGAAGCCTTGACGGCACCGCCGGCGCCGGCGGCCATGGCGTGGACCCACTGGAGCCGTGGGTTCTCCCGCGCGATGCGGGCGAGGCCCGCGGGGTTTTCATTGGGCAGGCCGTACAGCACCTGCGCCCTGTTGAGCATGGCCCAGTACTGCCCCTCCTGCGCGGGAGTGCGTTTGAAGTCCGGATCCCCGGAGTGGTCGGCCGGAAAACGCTCGGGCGGAAGCAGGTCCGGCTCATAGAGAACAGTTACGGAGGGGTCTACGGCGCGGATGCGCTCCACCAGCTCTGCTTCGAGCGGGACGGCGATCGCGACGGTGGTTAGAGTCGTCATAGTGTTCATCATACTGAATAGAGGTTAGGATATTGGACAGATTTCCCTTCATTAACCACACAACGATGTGAGTCGAGGCCTATAAATGGAAGACAGAACAGCGGGCTTTGTAGGCCTGGGACTGATGGGGCTGCCCATGGCGGCGAATCTGCTCCGCGCCGGCTGGGCGGTCACCGCTTGGAGTAGATCCGAGGGACCCCTGCAGGAGTTCGTGGCGCAGGGTGGCCGCTCAGCGCCGGACGTTGCATCGCTGCGGGACCTTCCAGTCATCGCCTTTATGCTCCCGGACCTGTCCTTCATCGAGCAGGCTTCGGCGGGGTTGCTGGCGAGCTGGGAAGAAACTCCGCCGCAAGCCGGCACGGCCGTGGTGGTCACAAGCTCCGTCTCTCCGGCGAAGGTCCATGACTTCGGGCGCCGGGTGCACGAGGCAAGCCATGGCCGCGCCTCCGTGGTGGACGCCCCGGTCAGTGGCGGAACCAAGGGCGCGGCCGCCGGGACACTGGCCATCATGGCTGGCGGCGCCGCGGACGATTTCCGGCGGCTCGAGCCTTTCTTCAACGCGATGGGGACCACAGTCAGGCACATGGGCCCACTGGGCGCTGGGTCGCTCGCCAAGGCCTGCAACCAGCTCATTGTAGGAACCACGACGGCGGCGCTCGCCGAAGCGGCCGAGCTTGCCGAGCGCTCCGGGATTGATCCGGCAGCGCTTTTCGACGTTCTGTCCGGCGGCCTTGCGGGCAGCCGTGTGCTGGAGAACGTGGGACCGCGTCTGGTCCGGAAGGACTACACACCAACAGGCCCGGCGAAATTCATGCATAAGGACCTGTCCTTTGTGCTCGAATCAGCCCGGGCGGCCGGCGCTGCCGTGCCGATGGCGACTGCCGGCGTCGAGCTTTATGCCGAACTCAAGCGCCAGGGCCTTGGCGATCAGGACCTTGCCGTGGTCCGACAGACCATTTCGAATCTGAGCGTCAACATCAATATCGCGGAACCTGCGGATACCGCAACGAAAGGGACAGCTGCACCATGAGTGTACTTTTTGATCTGACGGGGCGGGTTGCCCTGGTGACGGGCTCGAGCCGGGGCATTGGCAACGCATTGGCACGGGCGTTGGCTGACGCCGGGGCGACGGTGGTGTTGAACGGGATTAATGCGGAGCGGTTGAAGGCTGCGGAAGCGGCCATGGCTGCGGACTTTGCCCCGGGGCGGGTGCATAGCCTCGCGTTTGATGTCACGAGCGATGCTGAGGCTGCCCGAGGTATTTCCTGGGTGGAGGAGCATGTGGGGCCGTTGCAGATCCTGGTGAATAATGCCGGGATCCAGCACCGGGTGCCGATGCTGGAGCTGGATGTCGCGGATTGGGAGCGGGTGATCAAAACGGATCTGACGAGCGCGTTCCTGGTGGGCCGGGAGGCGGCCCGGCACATGATCCCGCGCGGCAAGGGCAAGATCATCAATATCTGTTCGGTGCAGACGGACCTGGCGCGGCCCACGATCGCCCCGTATGTTGCGGCGAAGGGCGGGCTGCGGAACCTGACCCGTGCCATGACGGCGGAGTGGGCGGGGTCCGGGTTGCAGATCAACGGGATCGCCCCGGGCTACATCCACACCGAGATGACGCAGAACCTGGTCGATGACGAGCAGTTCAACACCTGGATCCTGGGCCGGACTCCGGCGCGCCGGTGGGGGACGGTCCGGGACCTGGCCGGACCGGCGGTGTGGCTGGCCTCGGACGGGTCGGATTTTGTAAACGGGCAGACGATCTTTATCGACGGCGGAATGACGGTGGTGGTCTGATGGGCACCTCAGCGGTAACCCAGGAAATCGGTGCATCCGTGCTGCCTGTCTCGGGTCCGGCGGTGGTGGCGCATGCGGCGGGGGATCTGCGGATCGAGGAGGTCCCCTTGGCGGCACCTGCGCCGGGCGAGGCCGTCGTCGAGGTTTCGTATGGCGGGATCTGCGGGTCGGACCTGCATTACTGGCTGCACGGCGCGGCGGGGGAGTCCATCCTGAAGGCGCCGATGGTGCTGGGGCATGAGATTTCCGGGACCGTGGTCCGCGCCGCGGCGGACGGGACAGGTCCGGCCGTGGGGACCCCGGTCGCGGTCCACCCGGCCACGCCGGGCCCGGGTGCGGGGGATGTCCGGTATCCGGCGGACCGGCCCAACCTGTCGCCCGGCTGCACGTACCTGGGCAGCGCGGCACGGTTCCCGCACACAGACGGCGCGTTCAGCCGGTATGTGAACCTGCCGGCACGGATGCTCCGGGCGCTCCCGGCGGACGTGGACTTGCGCACCGCGGCCCTGATCGAGCCGGCCTCCGTGGCCTGGCACGCCGTGTCCCGGGCCGGGGACGTGACCGGGAAGAGCGTGCTGGTGATCGGCTGCGGCCCGATCGGCGCCCTGGCCGTCGCGGCCCTTAAACGTGCCGGCGCGGCCCGGATCACCGCCGTCGACATGCATGCCAAACCGTTGGAGATCGCCGTCGCCGTCGGGGCGGACGCGGTCCTGCAGGCCGGCGACACAGAGTCGATCGCCGCGGTGCAGGCCGATGTGGTGATTGAGTCCTCGGGCAGCCATCACGGCCTGGCCTCAGCCATCCAGGGCGCGGCCCGCGGCGGGACCGTGGTCATGGTCGGTCTGCTGCCCACCGGACCCCAGTCCGTCCTGATCTCCCTGGCCATCACCCGGGAACTGGACCTGCGCGGATCCTTCCGCTTCAACGACGAGATCGACGACGTCGTCACCGCCCTCGCCGACGGCACCCTGCACATCAGCCCCGTCATCACCCACGAATACCCCCTCAGCCAAGGACTGGAGGCCTTCGAAGTCGCCAGGAACTCCGCCGAATCAGGAAAAGTGCTCGTCAACTTCCAACCGGAGTAGCGCTATTACGGACGGGCTGGTTCTGGGCGCGGTCAGTTCCGGCGGACCGGGATGAACACCCGGGGCTGGTCCGTCCAGGTTCCGGACAGCCGGGAGGTGGTGCGGCGCATGATCTGTTCAGAGGCGTCCCGGGCCGTTGCGGCGTCCCCGGCGGCGACCGCTTCGGCCAGGTCGACGTGCCACTGGAGCGCCCCCTCATGGGGGTGGTCTGGCATCAGTCCGTGGACCGTGCGCCCCGTCAGGGTCTCCGCCACCTGCCCCATCAGGTTGGCGAACATTTCGTTGCCCGACCCGGAGAGCAGGACCGAGTGAAAAGCGATGTCCAGCTCCAGGAACTTCTGCGCGTCCCCGGTGTGGCCTGCGTCGCGCAGGGCATGGGCAATGTCCACCAGTTCACGCCGCAGCTGCGCCGGTGCATTGTTCGCCGCCAGCTCTGCAGCTGCGGGCTCGACGGCGGAACGCAGTTCGATCAGTGACCGCAGCTGGGCTCCGCGGGCATCGCTGGACAGCCGCCAGCGGATGACCTGCGGATCGAAGGGGTTCCAGCGGCTCGGCGGCAGCACGCGGATCCCCACCCGCTTCGTGGTTTCGACGAGGCCCAAGGACTGGAGAACCCGCACAGCCTCGCGGACCACGGAACGCGAAACCTTCAGTTCTTCCTCAAGGTGCTCGGCCAGCATGATGTGTCCGGTGGGCAGCTCGCCCGTGATGATCCGGGTGCCAAGGTTCTCAATGGCACGGTGGTGCAGGCTGGTCGACATGGACTCAAGCCTAAACTGGGATCGACTGGCCCCGTTCCACAAAGTGGGCACCGCTTCCCTCCAGCCGATTGAATATATATGCTTTATTAGGATCCATCGGTTCGTGACAGCGTGCTTCGCAGCGAACGCGGAGCCATCTGCACATCCATTGCACAACGAAATTGGAGTTTTGATGTCTGCACACATCGGTGTCACCGGCCTCGCGGTGATGGGCGCCAACCTGGCCCGCAACCTGGCCCGCAACGGCTTCACCGTTGCCCTGCACAACAGGTCTGTCGAAAAGACTGACGCACTGCTCGAAAAGCACGGGACGGATGGCGACTTCGTCCGCACCGAAACGCTGCAGGAACTCGTTGACTCCCTGGAGAAGCCCCGCCGTGTCCTGATCATGGTCAAGGCCGGCAAGCCGGTTGACTCGGTCATCGAGCAGCTTGAACCCCTGCTGGAAGCCGGCGACATCATCATCGACGCCGGAAACTCCCACTACGAGGACACCCGCCGCCGCGAAGCTGCGCTGGCGAAGAAGGACCTGCACTTCGTGGGCATCGGCGTCTCCGGCGGCGAGGAAGGTGCCCTGAACGGCCCGTCCATCATGCCCGGTGGCTCCAAGGAGTCTTACGACGCGCTCGGCCCGCTGCTGGAAAAGATCGCCGCGCATGTTGACGGCAAGCCCTGCTGCGCATGGATCGGCACCGACGGCGCCGGCCACTTCGTCAAGATGGTCCACAACGGCATAGAATACGCCGACATGCAGGTCATCGGCGAAGCATTCGACCTCCTTCGCTCCGGCGCCGGCATCGAACCCGCCGACCAGGCCAAGATCTTTGAAGAGTGGAACAAGGGCGAGCTCGCTTCCTTCCTGATCGAAATCTCCGCCGAGGTCCTGGGGCACGTTGACACCCGCACCGGCAAGCCGTTCGTCGACGTTGTGGTGGATGCCGCAGGCCAGAAGGGCACCGGACGCTGGACGGTCATCTCCGCGCTGGAGCTTGGTTCCCCGACGTCGGGCATCGCCGAGTCGGTCTTCGCCCGCGCCCTGTCATCGCAGGCCGAGCAGCGCAAGATCGCCCAGGAACTGCTCGCCGGTGAGGAAATCGCCGTCGACGTTCCGGACACCTTTGTTGAGGACGTCCGCCAGGCGCTGTACGCCTCCAAGCTGGTTTCCTACGCCCAGGGCCTGGACATGCTGACCTCCGCAGCCAAGGAATACGGCTGGGACCTCAAGCTGGACGAGATCGCTTCGCTGTGGCGCGGCGGCTGCATCATCCGTGCAGAGCTGCTCAAGGAAATCACCAAGGCCTACGCCGCCGAAGACAAGCCGGCCAACCTGCTGTTCGCCCCGGCGTTCACCAAGGCTATCGCCGATGTCCTGCCGGCATGGCGACGCGTGGTCTCCACCGCCGTCCAGCTCGGCATCCCCGTGCCGGTCTTCTCCTCTTCACTGGCCTACTACGACGGCCTGCGCCGCAAGCGCCTGCCGGCCGCAGTGATCCAGGGCCAGCGTGACCTCTTCGGCGCGCACACCTACGGCCGTGTCGACGCCGAGGGCACTTTCCACACCCTGTGGGGCGAGGACAAGTCCGAAATCGAAGCAGTGGACACGCACTAATCGCCACGCTCTGATTGCATCAAGCTGCAAACCCTGCGGCCGGCACTTCCCGGATATTCTGGGAGCTGCCGGCCGTTGGCGTTTCCGGCAGCAGCCGCGGTGTCCGTCCATCCAAGGAGTCAGAATGCCCAAGCCAGTCGCATTTGTTACGGGAGCCTCCACGGGTATCGGCTTCGAGGCGGCGAAGAAGCTCAGCAGCCACGGCTTCATTGTCTACGCCGGCGCCCGCCGGGTGGACAGAATGGAGCCGCTGAAAGCGCTTGGCGTCCAAGTCCTGGCACTGGACGTGACGGACGATGATTCGATGCGTGCCGCCGTCGGCCGTGTCCTGGAAGAGCGCGGGCGGATAGACGTCCTGGTCAACAACGCCGGCTACGGGTCCTACGGGGCGCTGGAACAGGTGGATCTGGCCGAAGGCCGGCGCCAATTCGATGTGAACGTCTTTGGCCTTGCCAGGATGACCCAGCTGGTCCTACCGGCCATGCGGAGCGCTGGGCGCGGCAGGATCATCAACATCTCGTCCATCGGCGGAAAATTCTACGAGCCCCTGGGTGCCTGGTACCACGCCACGAAGTTCGCCGTTGAGGGCATGAGTGACGCACTGCGGCTGGAACTCAAGCCGCACGGCATCGAGGTAGCCATCATTGAACCGGCAGGTACGCTGAGCGAATGGGGCCGGATTTCTGCCGACGGGCTGCTGGCCAGCAGCGGCGAGGGGCCGTATGCTGCCCAGGCCCGGCAGATGGCGGACGTCCTGGCCACTACCGATAGGCCCGAAACGTCAACGCCCCCGGCGGTGATTGCGGCGGCCGTGCTGCACGCGGCCACAGCTGCGCGTCCCCGGACCCGGTATCCGGTGGGCAGGGGAGCGGCAGCCATTGTGGGCCTTCGGCGCGTCCTGCCGGACCGGCTCTATGATGCGGTGGTCATGGCAGTCCTGAAGCGTGTTGCCGGCTAGCGGCAGCAGCGAAGGATCAGATCCGGTACTCGATGTCGTACTCGGCCGGATCCACTGCAGGCTTGGTTTCGCGCTGGGCATCGCGGTGGCGCCACTTGGCGGGCACTCCGGTAACAATCGATTCCGGCGGCGCGTCCTTGACCACAACGGCGTTCGCGCCCACGGCGCTGTCCCGGCCGATGGTGATGGGTCCCAGGATCTTGGCTCCGGCACCGATGGTCACCCGGTCCTCAATGGTGGGGTGGCGCTTGACCTTGGCCAGCGAGCGGCCGCCCAACGTGACGCCGTGGTAGATCATCACGTCTTCGCCGATTTCGGCGGTCTCGCCGATGACCACACCCATGCCGTGGTCGATGAAGAAGCGTCGGCCGATCGTGGCGCCGGGATGGATCTCGATTCCGGTCAGGAAGCGGCCCAGCTGCGACACCAGCCGCGCCGGGAACCGCAGCCCCGGGGTTTGCCACATACGGTGCGTCAGCCGGTGGATCCAGATGGCGTGCAGCCCCGAATAGGCGAAAAAGTTCTCAAAAGAACCTCGAGCCGCCGGGTCGTGTGACCGGGCGGCGTCGAGGTCTTCCTTCAGTCTTGCGAAAAATCCCACAAAGTTCTTTCTACAGGAAACGGGGCGACAACGGGCTGATCAGCCGCGGATGTCGTCATAGAGCACGGTGGAGATGTAACGCTCACCGAAGTCGCAGACAACCGCCACGATCAGCTTGCCGGCATTCTCCGGACGCTTGGCGAGTTCCAGGGCACCCCAAACGATGGCGCCGGAGGAGATGCCGCCGAGGATGCCTTCCTTAACGCCGAGTTCACGGGCTACGCGTACGGAATCCTCAAGGGTGGCGTCCAGGACCTCGTCGTAGACGTTGGTGTCCAGGATTTCCGGGATGAAGTTCGCGCCGATGCCCTGGATCTTGTGCGGCCCGGGAGCGCCGCCGTTCAGGATGGCGGAGTCCTTTGGTTCGATGGCGACAATCTGGACTTCAGGCTTGCGTTCCTTCAGGACCTGGCCGACGCCGGTGACGGTTCCGCCGGTGCCGATGCCTGCCACGAAGATGTCCACCTTGCCGTCGGTGTCGGACCAGATTTCCTCAGCGGTGGTGGTGCGGTGGATCTCAGGGTTGGCCTCGTTGGCGAACTGCTGGGCCCAAATGGAGTTCTCCGTGTTGGCCACGATTTCCTGGGCCTTCTCCACGGCGCCTCGCATGCCCTCGGAACCCGGGGTCAGCACAATCTCGGCACCGAACGCCCGCAGCATTACGCGGCGTTCGGTGGACATGGTCTCGGGCATGGTCAGGATGACCTTGTAACCGCGGGCCGCGCCCACCATGGCCAGGGCGATGCCTGTGTTGCCGGATGTGCCTTCAACGATGGTGCCGCCGGGCTTGAGGGCGCCGGACTTCTCAGCGGCGTCAACGATGGCCACGCCGATGCGGTCCTTAACGCTGTTGGCCGGGTTGTAGAACTCAAGCTTGACGGCCACAGTGGCGCCCAGGCCCTCGGTCAGCCGGTTCAGGCGGACCAGCGGAGTGCCGCCGACCAACTGCGTTACATCGTCATAGATCCGTGCCATGTAGATATGCCTATCTCTCAAGTGTGAATACTGAGGTCAGCCTAACGATGGCTGAGCGGCCGCTGCTAAGCATTAAGCCATGCAGAGTAATATTTCCTGGCCTTGGCGAGCTTGGGATTGATGATCACCTGGCAGTAACCCTGCTCGGGATACTTGGCGTAATAGTCCTGATGGACGTCCTCTGCGGCATGGAACCGTGGCAGCCGACTGACCTCGGTCACGATCGGGTGCGACCACAGCGCCTGGTTCCGTTCGATGGCTTCCTCGAACAGAATCTTCTCCTCGGTGGTCTCATAGAACATTGACGAGCGGTACTGCGTGCCCACGTCGTAGCCCTGGCGGTTGAGCGTGGTGGGATCGTGCAGCACGAAGAACATGTCCAGGATGACCTCGGCCGGGATGACGGCCTCGTCAAAAGTGACGGCCACTACCTCAGCGTGGCCCGTAGTCCCGCCGCAGACGGAGTAGTAGTCCGGCTGGGGGTCGTGGCCGCCTGTGTACCCGGAAATCACCGACGTGACACCCTTGGTTTTTTGGTAGACAGCGTCAAGGCACCAGAAGCAGCCCCCGCCAAGAACAAAAGTTTTCATGACCTCTTCAATGGTTGAGCGCGCCGGATGATTCCCTGACCACCTTACGAGACTGTGACACATGCCGGGCAAATGGCCGGATGGGGTAAAACTGGGGGTATGGAACCTGCAGACATCGGCGTCACACATGCGGACAAGCACGACGACGGCACGCATTTCGTCGAGGACGCCACAGCGGATGGTCCGGCTGCTCCCACACTGGGGCAGGTGCTGCTGGCGGCAGAGGAACTCTGGCCCGAGTCGCTGGCCGAAAACTGGGACGAAGTCGGGCTTGTGGCAGGGCACCCCTCGGCGCCCGTTACCAGGGTGATGTTCGCCGTTGATCCCACGCTTACGGTGATCGAGGAAGCCGTGGAATGGGGTGCCGAGCTCCTGATTACCCACCACCCGTTGCTCCTCAAAGGCGTCACGTCAGTGGCGGCCACCACCGCCAAAGGGCAGGCCATCCACCGTCTCATCGAGTCTGGAACCGCACTCCTGACCGTTCACACCAACGGTGATTCCGCCGTCGGGGGCGTTTCCGACGTCCTGGCTGATGCGTTGGGACTGGAAGGCGTTGCCCCGCTGACGGTCGCCGCGAACGGACTGCCCGAAGAAGGCATCGGACGCGTGGGGGACCTGGCGGACGTGATGAGCCTGGGCGATTTCGCTGCCCGGGTGTTCGGCATCCTGCCGTCGGTGGCCGGGGGAGTCCGCGTGTCAGGGGACAGGGACGGCCTGGTGCGGCGCATTGCGGTGTGCGGCGGCGCGGGGGATTCCCTGTTCAGCGAGGTGCGGGCCAACAACGCCGACGTCTATGTCACCGCCGACCTCCGGCACCATCCGGTGTCCGAAGCCCGCGAAGCGGCAGTGAACGGCCGCCCGTACCTGATTGACGTCTCGCACTTCGCCAGCGAATGGCTGTGGCTACCGGCCGCGGCGTCGGCACTGGGCAATGTGCTCGCCGATCAGGGCCACGACGTCGAGATCCAGGTAAGCACCACCAACAGCGATCCGTGGGACTTCATTCTGACCCCTGGCTAAGCCTGGCGTGCGAAGTCCCTCGCCGGTGGGGACGTAGCGAGGCAGGAGAGAACGCTAGGCGCTAGAGTCTATAGAGCGCCGATACGGTGCCCGGCTTCGGCCGGATTGGATTTAGCGGAGGTAAATAGTGGCCAAGGCAGCACCGGCGGAACAGTTGAAGTTGCTCGAACTGCAGGGGCTGGACGCAAAGCTCAGGTCCCTGTCCAACCGCCGCCGCGCCCTGGAAACCGATCCCAGGATCGAGGACCTGCAATCGGCACTGTCCGTCGCCAACGGTGAACTCGGCTCCGCCAAGATGGCCGTCCACGACGCCGAAGCCGAGCTGAAGCGCGCCGAGGCCGACGTCGAACAGGTCGCCTCCCGCATCGAACGCGACGAAGCCCGGCTCAACAGCGGAACCGGGCTGTCAAAGGACCTCGTGGCCCTGCAGAAGGACATCGCCTCCCTCAACAAGCGCCGCTCCGACCTTGAAGACGTGGAGCTGGAAGTCCTGGAACGCCTTGACTCGCTGCGTGAGCGTCAGGCTGCCCAGCAGCTCATCGTGGACAACGTCCAGGGCTCGTTCGGCGGCATCCGCGCCGAACTCGATGAAGCCCTGGCCGAAGTGGCCGCCGAAGCGACCGTTGTCCGCGGCAAGCGTGCCGAATTCGCTGAGGGACTCGACGCCGGGATGCTGGCTATCTACGAAAAGACGCTGGCAAAGCGGGGAGTAGGCGCCGCCCGGTTGTTCCACGGAACCTCTGAGGCCTCCGGAATGAAGTTGAGCCCCGGCGACCTGGCCGAGATCAAGGCCGCCGCCGCAGATGAAATTGTGTTCTGCCCGGATTCGGGAGCCATTCTGGTGCGCTCCGCCGAGTGGAACACGCCCGCCCCAAGTAACTAGCAGCCCATGTAGGTCGCAGCAGATGTCGTAATGGGCGCCCATGGCGACATTAAATGCGACTTAGTTGGGCAGGATGATGTTCAGGGCATGCGGTTTCCGCGCTGAACCATCCACCAGCTCCGCAGCCCATTTTTCGCGCGCGGCCTTCAGCAGCTGCACCGGGGTCTGCGAGGCGTTGCCGCGTCGGGCCAGCAGGTGCCGCGCCAGCTCGCCGCGGGTGTGCTTGGCGAAGTGGCTGACCACCTTGCGCACCCCGTTGACCTCCGTGAATACGTTGACGGCCACCGTCTGAGCCGGCGGCGGTGCCCACGCTGCGGCGTAGGTGCTGGAGCGGCAGTCCACGAGCAGATGCCCGGACACCGACTCCGCGAGGGCCGCCGAAAGCTGCGGTTTCCAGAACGAGGCGAGGCGGCCGACGTCGGGCAGTGCCGTTCCCATCGACAGCCGGTAGGCGGGCACCTGGTCGGCGAAGCGGATGGCACCCCACAGTGCCGAGATCACCAGCACCGAAACATCGGCCTTCCGGCGCTGCGCCGGCGTCAGGGTTTTGTAGCTGAGGGCGTCGTACAGAACGCCGGAGTAGATCTGGTGCGCAGGAGCCGCCGGTTCGGCGTGGAGCCGGGTGTTGCGTTCGACGTCGTCCTGCAGCGATGCGCCGACGCCCAGCAGCGCGAGGGCATCTTCATGTGCGCTGACCGTCCCCAGCGCTTCCAGGACCTTGGCCCGGTAGGTGTTGAGTTCGGGGAAGCTCAGTGACGGCCAGTCGACGGCGGACCCGCGGACCGCGGGGGTCTTGCCTTCGGAGGGGGGAAGCAGAATCAGCACCGTACGATCCTACCGGCGACGGCGGTGCCTCCTTCCGGCGGTAGACTGGCTCCGGATGGGTTGACCAGGCGGCCGCGCGTCACGCAAGTGGCTCGAGGAACGTCCGGGCTCCGCAGGGCAGGGTGGTGGGTAACGCCCACTCGGGGTAACCCGCAGGCCAGTGCCACAGAGAACAGACCGCCTGCGTCTTCCGGCAACGGAAGCTCAGCAGGTAAGGGTGAAACGGTGGTGTAAGAGACCACCAGCTTCCCGGGTGACCGGGAAGGCTAGGTAAACCCCACCCGGAGCAAGGCCAGACAGGACACGTTTGAGGGCTGCCCGCCCGAGTGTCCGGGTAGGCCGCTGGAGGGCGTCGGCAACGGCGTCCGTAGATGGATGGCCGCTACTCCCGCGCTGGTAACGGCACGGGAGCACAGAACCCGGCGTATCGGTCAACCCATCCACCACCCCCAGCCGGGCACCGACCCGCCCCGCATGTGAGTGATTTCACGCTGGTTGCGGCGGTCCGCGGTGTCGCTCCAGCCTAGAATAGAGAGCGAACGTAGAAGTTCTGCCGCCGGGTCTGCGTTCGCAGCCGGTGGTTTTTCTTTACGCTTCTCCACGGCACCCGGGATGGACCGCATCCTGCCGGTGCCAGAGCCCCTGGACAACATCAGGTGGCCGCCAACCGCGTACGACGACGTATGCGGCTGAACCGAGGAAGGTAGTTCTGTGAGCCAGACGTCAGATTCTTGTCTTGATACGTGGATGGGCCGGGAGGCTCTCGCCGAGGCCATGATTCCGGTGATTGGCCGGCTGTACCGCGAAAACAACGTGGTGACCAGCATTCACGGCCGCAGCCTGATCAACAAGTCCACCATGAACATCCTCAAGGCGCACCGTTTCGCCCGCCGCATGAGCAACACCGAGCTCCTGCTCGAAGAGACCGCACCGCTGCTGAACATCCTGGCTCAGCTGGAACTTGGTGCGGCGGCCATCGACGTCGCCCGCCTGGCAGAGAAGTTCAAGGCAGAAGGCGACGGCGCCACCCTGGAAGAGTTCCTCCGCGCCGAGCTTGCCGAGGTAGTCGGCAAGCGTGGCGGCGATGACCGCACCAGCACCGACGTCGTGCTGTACGGCTTTGGCCGGATCGGCCGCCTCCTGGCGCGCCTCCTCATCGAAAAGGCAGGCGGCGGCCACGGCCTGCGCCTGCGCGCCATCGTGGTGCGCCGCGGCTCGGACAAGGACCTCACCAAGCGCGCCAGCCTTCTGCGCCGCGATTCCGTCCACGGCTCCTTCGAGGGAACCATCCGTGTGGACGAAGACGCCAACACCATCACCGCGAACGGTGTCCAGGTTCAGGTCATCTACTCGGAGAACCCCGCCACGATCGACTACACCGCCTACGGCATCCACAACGCCCTGGTGGTGGACAACACGGGCCGCTGGCGCGACGCGGAGGGCCTGTCCCAGCACCTGCAGAGCAAGGGCGTTGCCCGCGTCCTCCTCACCGCACCGGGCAAGGGCGAACTCAAGAACATTGTGCACGGCATCAACCACGGCACCATCGAGGACACAGACCAGATCGTGTCCGCAGCCTCCTGCACCACCAACGCCATCACCCCGGTCCTGAAGGCCATCAACGACAAGTTCGGTGTGATCCACGGCCACGTGGAGACGGTCCACTCCTTCACCAACGACCAGAACCTGATCGACAACTTCCACAAGGGCGACCGCCGCGGCCGCTCCGCCGCGCTGAACATGGTGATCACCGAAACCGGCGCCGCCAAGGCCGTAGCGAAGGCCCTGCCCGAACTGCTGGGCAAGCTCACAGGCAGCTCCATCCGCGTCCCCACCCCTGACGTCTCCCTGGCCATCCTGAACCTGAGCCTGGAGAACGGAACCACCAAGGACGAGGTCAACAACTACCTCCGTGAGATGTCGCTTCACTCGGACCTGCGCAAGCAGATCGACTACATCGACTCACCCGAAGTTGTTTCCACGGACTTCGTTGGCTCCCGCCGTGCCGGCATCATTGATGGCCTGGCCACGATCTCCAACGACAAGAACCTGGTTCTTTACGTCTGGTACGACAACGAGTTCGGCTACAGCTGCCAGGTGGTCCGCGTCATGGAAGAGATGGCCGGCGTCAACCCGCCGTCCTTCCCCGCCAAGGAAGCCGCTGCTGCTTTGGCCGCAATCGCCGTCTAGGCCCGTCTGCCGGGCTGGCTGCCCGACATTCCCGGCTGATTCGCTGGAATCAGCCGGGAATCGGGACCACACTGGTGGCATGGATAACGAAACTCTCCACGAGACCACCCTTGAACACGCCCTCGACGTCGCCAAGGCCAACCACAAAGAAGCCATCAGGCTCCTGGAGCAGGCCCGCGCGTCCCGGGCTTCCGGTGACGTAGGCGAGGACCGAGTGCGCCAGCTCGAAGGGCTCCTCCAGGTTGCCGAAGAAGACCTGCGCCGCGTAGCCCGGGAGCAGTAGCCGGCCATAGCAGTAGGCGGATCACCCGGGCCACTCGTCCTCCCCATTGTGGATATCCGCCTGGGTGTCAGTGGGGTGGCCTAGGCTCTTCTGGTGCATTACATCTCCGGAAGAGCCGGTTGCCCATGACCGTCAGCTGGCGTGCCTACCGCCGTGCCCGCCGCCGCTCGAGGCAGGCCTGGGCTCTGCTGGCGGTGCTGGCCCTGTCTGCAGTGGGCTCTGCAGGGTGGTTTTTCACTGCGGGCCAGTTTGCAGCGGCAGAACCAGCAATCGCAGGTCCCAGCGAGGCGCCTGTTTTCGACGGTACCTGGATGAAGCCCGTGGTCCCGGTTCACGCTGTACCGCAGGGGAGTGCCCTGGCCACCCTCGAGGGGCTGCCCGTCAAGGGACGGGCTCCCAAGGACAACTACCAGCGGGAGGCCTTCGGGCAGGCCTGGCTGGACGTGGACCGGAACGGCTGCGACACCCGCAATGACATCCTCCGCAGGGACCTGACCGCCGTCGGCTTCACGGAGGGATCCAAATGCAGGGTAGCGTCAGGGGCCATCCAGGAGCCGTACACGGGGAAAGCCGTGGAGTTCCGGCGTGGCCCGGAAAGCAGCAAGGAAATCCAGATCGATCACGTCGTGGCGCTCGGTGACTCGTGGCAGAAGGGCGCACAGGGGCTGACCCCGCAGCAACGCCAGAGCCTGGCCAACGATCCGCTGAACCTCATCGCCGCGGACGGTCCCGCCAATCAGCAAAAGAGCGCTAGCGACGCTGCCACCTGGCTGCCGAAGAACAAGAACATCCGCTGCCATTACGTTGCCCGCCAGATCTCGGTGAAGGCGTCATATGGGCTGTGGGTCACGCAGCCGGAGAAGGATGCGATGAAGCGCGTCCTGGACTCCTGCCCGGACCAGCCAACCATCAGCGCCCGGTAATGCGTGGCCTGCGTCGGATCAGTGGCCGAACGGGTCCGGATCTACGCCAGGCATCCAGGTCAGCCCGGGCGCGCCCCAGCCGCTCTTCTTGGCTTGTTTCATGGCCTTCCGCGCATAGCGGTCCATGAGGCGGTTGACATAAAGTTTTCCGTCGAGGTGGTCGTATTCGTGCTGGATGACCCGGGCGAACCAGCCCGTCGCTTCGAATTCAACCGGCTGCCCATAGCCGTCAAATCCTTCCACCCGTGCCCACTCAGCACGCTTGAGCGGGTACGAGCCGCCCGGGAACGAGAGGCAGCCCTCTTCCTCTTCCTCGGGGTCTGGCAGTGCGCCAGAGATCTTGGACAGGGTCAGTACCGGGTTGACCAGGACTCCGGTGGAGGGTGCGCCGTCGTCATTGGCGTATTTGTAGATGAAGATTCTCTTGCCAACACCAACCTGCGGCGCCGCCAGGCCCACGCCGTTGGCAGCGTCGTTGGTTTCAAACATGTCCGCGATCAGGGTGCGCAGGTCGTCGTCGAAAACCTCCACCTCGGCGGCGCGGCGGTGCAGCACCGGTTCTCCCCAGACGGTGATTGGCAGAACTGTCATGTCAGGCGGCCCTTCGTGCGTGCGGCGTGGCGCCGGCGTTTCTGCAAAAAAATGGAGGCCGCACCGGATATCCGGTACGGCCTCCAAATGGACGGCTGTTACTGCCGCCCCATGAGGGTGAGCTACGGGGGTTGAACCCGCGACCTCCTGGACCACAACCAGGCGCTCTGCCAACTGAGCTAAGCCCACCATGTGCCCGCAGATTTACCGGTGATCCGGTGTTCTGGAAAGGCAACTCAAATAGCTTACCTGCTGTTAGAGGGTGCTTGTGCCGTTTTTGGGGTTTTTGCGGAAAATTCCACCAAACGTGGTGCAGATTACTTTTTCGGGGTACCTGCTGTGCCGGGCGTGGCAGTGATGCGCTGGGCGACTTCGCGGGCCGTGGCGCTGTCAGGGCCGGGAGCCGGAACAAAAACCGCCTCGCGGTAGTAGCGGAGCTCGTCGATGGAATCCTGGATGTCCCCCAGGGCGCGGTGGCCGCCCTTCTTGGCGGGGGACTGAAAGTAAGCCCGGGCGAACCAGCGGCGGGAGAGTTCCTTGATGGTGCTCACGTCGATCACACGGTAATGCAGGTGTTCCACAACGGCCGGCATGTCGCGGGAGAGGAAGACGCGGTCGGTCCCCACGGAGTTGCCGCCCAGCGGTGCCTTGCGCGGGTCCGGCACCCACTTTTCGATGTATTCCATCACGGCGGCTTCGGCCTCGGCCATGGTCTTGCCGTGCGGCAGTTCCTTGAGCAGCCCGGACCGGGTGTGCATGTCCCTGACGAAGTCGTTCATCTGGGCGAGGGCAGCATCCTCGGGCTTGATCACCACGTCCACACCGTCGCCGAGAATGTTGAGCTCTGAGTCCGTCACCAGCGCCGCCACCTCGATCAGGGCGTCGTTCTTGATGTCCAGGCCGGTCATTTCGCAGTCGATCCAGACGATGCGTTCGTTAGATATAGGCACCGGACCAGCCTACCGTTTAGCTCCGGCGCAACCGTCCGATGCTAGGATTTCGGGTACATGGGGGCGAGGATTTTGCCGCTGTGCTGTGCCTGCGCGGCCCGGGCGGCCACTGCCGCCCGCGGGGCCGAAGCGCCGAGTGTAAAGAGATTGGACGATCCTGAGATGACGGCGCCTGTGCCTGCAACGGGGGAGATGGCCGCCAGCGTGATCCCGGAGTCCGCTGCGGCAGAAGTGGATAACGCCAGGTCCCCCATCGTTGCCGGTCTTGTCGGCTCGGTCCTTATGGTGATCGGATCCCTCGGCGTCGGCTGGCTGGCTCCTGTTTCCGAACTCCGCCGGGTACCGATCTTTATCTGGATGCGCACGGAGGCCATCGGCGTTGCCCTGGCCATCGTGCTGGTTGCGGTGGGCGGCATGCTCCTGGTCCGCTCCTGGCTGAGGCTCGGCCAGCGGATCCGCGTGTGGGGGCCGGCGGCGCGAAAGGCAACGCTGCAGGCCATCGCAGCGTGGGGCCTTCCACTGATGTTCACCGTCCCGCTCTTCAGCCGTGACGTGTATGCCTACATTGGTCAGGGCAGGCTGATGGTGGAGGGATTCAACCCCTACGAGAACGGCATCTCGGCGCTGTCCAACTATTTCCAGCTCGGCGCCGACAAACAATGGACTGAAGCTCCCGTGCCGTACGGCCAGCTGTTCCTGTGGATTGAACAGTTTGTGGTCTGGTCCACCAACGTCCAGCCCGAGGCCAGCGTGATGCTTTTCAGACTGGTTGCGCTGATTGGTGTGGTCCTCTGCATCATCTATGTGCCCAAGCTGGCCGAGCTTCACGGCGTCAATCCGCACCGCGCCCTCTGGCTCACTGTGGCCAACCCCCTGTTCCTCACCAACTTCATCGCAAGTGTCCACAACGATGCCCTTATGATCGGGTTGGCCCTTGCCGGGCTGTACTACGCGGCCACCAGACGCGTGGTGCTGGGCATAGTCCTCGTCACCCTTTCCATCGCCGTCAAGCCCATCACCATCGTTTTCCTGCCGTTCATCGGCCTGATCTGGGCAGGCAAGAACGCTGGCTGGCCCCGGAAATTCCTGTTCTGGGGACTGACAGGAGGGCTGAGCCTGGCCATTCTGTATGGCCTGAGCCTGGTCAATGGTTTCGGCTTCGGCTGGATCAATGGGCTGTCCGCCCCTGGCAGCCTCTTCATCTGGTACGCGCCGGTGGGCCTGGTGGGGCTGGTGGTCGCTTCCGTTTCGAATGCCTTCGGCCTCGACGGGTGGACGCTCGCAGACTGGGTGTTCGACGCCGGCAAAATACTTGCCGTAGGCATCGTCGCCTTCCAGATCTTCAAGGGTGAGCATGAGCGGCTGATTCGCCGCCTCACCTTAGGCTTTGCGGCGGTGGTGGTGCTGGCGCCGATGATCCAGTCCTGGTACGTGGTATGGCTCATCCCGCTGTTTGCGGTGACAGGCATCCGCAATGACTGGCAGGTCAAGGCTTTGTATTTCATCGTGTCGTTCTTCATGATCTACGCCATTTCTGACCAGTTGGAAGTATTTCCCTACCTCCAGACCGAGGACCTGGGACTTGCCCTGGTACTGGCCCGCTTCGCGGCGGCGATTACCGGCCTGCTTTTTGCCCTGTACCTGATCTTCATGGATCCAAGCACCAAACGTCTTTTCCGCAAGTCGGCCGAGCCGGTGACCGAACGCCCCGTTATCTAGTCTCCGCAGGCGCGGTTATCCGGCGCCGATGATTCCCGCCGTCGTGCCCTGTTCCAGATGCCGCGAGGCTTCCTTCCGGGACAGTGGACTCAACTGTGTGCCCTTTTCCACCACGAAATTGCGCACCCAATCCGGGTCGGTCTTGGCGTATTCACGAAGCGCCCAGCCAATGGCCTTCCGGATGAAAAACTCCGGGTCCGCCAGGTTCGGCTCGATCACTGCCCGCAGCAGGTCCTGATCCGTGCGGGCTTTGGCCTTCAACTGCGAGGTGATGGCCGACCGCCTGATCCAGAGGTCCTGGTCTGTACTCCAGGCCAGCAGCAATTCGGTCATCATGGGCCGGTGGGCCTGAAGAAGCCCGAAGATACGATGCGATACCCCGTCCACGAAGTCCCACCACGTGCCGGTGCGGATGATCTCCTCATAGACAGGGAGCATCAGCTGGTCATGGGCCACCACTCGGAGGCTCGTCAGGTCAATGACCGCATAGCGTTCCTCGCGCACCGTGGAGCGCGCGGACGGTGTCCAACAGCTCGCGGTTCGGATTCCCCGTGGACGGAGCTTCCGCGTCGGAAGGTTCCTTGTCCAGCGATTCCTCGTTCGGCGATAATCCGTCCATGGTGCAACTTTAGCGAGGCGCCGGCGACCTGAATGCCGGCCGGTCCATCCTCAGCGGGACGGCCCTAGAGTGGGACCAGACAAACTGCACGTTCCGTTGGACCGTGCCACCCGACGTCGGAGGTTCCCTGCATGTCCATGATCAAGACTCCCGAGCAGATTGCCCTCATGCGCGAAGCCGGGCGGGTGGTGGCCAATACGCTGGCGGCGGTGCGTGAGGCGGCCGGAGTGGGCGTCACCCTGCGTGACCTCGATGCGCTGGCCGCCGAGACGATTGCCACGGCAGGAGCCACACCGGCCTTCCTGGACTACCACCCGCGCTGGGCCTCAGTTCCGTTTCCCGGAGTGATCTGTACCAGCGTGAATGACGCTGTGGTCCACGGGATCCCCGACGGATACAAACTCCAGCACGGTGACCTGCTCAGCGTGGACTGCGGGGCATTCCTGGAGGGCTGGTGCGGCGATGCGGCCATAAGTTTCATCGTGGGAACACCCGATCCTGTGGACCAGGCCCTCATTGATGCCACGGAGGCCGCCTTGGCACGCGGGATCGAGGCAGCCCGGATCGGCAACAAAATGGGCGATCTTGCCTACGCGATCGGCGGCGCAGCGCGGCGGGCGGGCTACGGTCTGCTGGCTGACCACGGCGGCCACGGGATCGGCCGCACCATGCATGCCGAACCGCCGGTGCCCAACGACGGCAGGCCGGGACGCGGTATCAAGCTCACCGAGGGGCTGGTCATCGCCATCGAGCCCATGCTGATCCTGGGCCGCAAGGACGACTACTACCACGACGACGACGAATGGACGCTGCGCTCCGCCAACGGACGCCGGGCTGCCCACAGCGAACACACGGTGGCCATCACTGCCGATGGCCCGCTGATCCTTACGCTCCCTTAGGTCCGGTTAGGCTCAGGCGCACCACGACCCGCCCCGGGACGGCACTGCTGACCACTGTGAACCCGGCGCGCAGGAAAAGGTTCAGCGTGCCGTGGTAGAGGTCTGCGGGTCCCGCTTTGGGCCGCTGTGCGCGGTCCACCGGGTAGCCTTCCACAACGTCTGCACCATTGAGCCGGGCATGCTCGACGGCGGCGCGCAGCAGGGCGTCGGCCACGTCGCTCCGGCGGTGGCCGGCGGCGACCACAAAGCAGGTCACTGACCACACCCCGCCGGGCGCGTCGGGTGGTGCTGGTGCGGAATCGGGCCCTCCTGATGGTTCCGCCAGTCGGAGGACCCGGGAGCGAAGCACACTTGGGTAGCAGGTCCGGGGGCTCCAGCGCGGAGTACTCCGGACCGGTGAGGGCAAAGAACCGGCACGAGCAGCGGGACGGTTCCCCGGGGCGGCTGAACAACCGCTCGACGTCGTTCCACTGCGCCGCGGCTGTCGTCAGGCCGGGCACGGGGCTGGCCCATCAACCATACTGGTCAGGCCACCGACTCGGCGCTGCTCGGTTGTGCCACTTCTGTGCTGCGCCGGAGTATGGCGTGGCCGGTTATCGGGGACGATCCGGCACCGTCGGACGGCAGGCCCGCTGCGCTGCGTGCGGCCTGCCGTCCGATCTCCTCCAGGGGAAGGTGCACTGTGGAGAGGGCCGGTCGGAAATCGCGCAGGGTCTCAATATCGTCGAAACCGGCAACGGCGGCGTCGCGCGGGATCCGCAGTCCCTGGGAGCGCAGCGCGGCGGCGGCCCCGATTGCCATGACATCGTTGACGGCAAAGATGCAGAGCCTTTTTGTCTCGCTCCCGGGTTGGGATGCTGTGATCCGTGCAGCCAGGGCAAGGCCGGCCTCGAAGCCGCCGGCACGGTTGAAGTCCGTGCGGATGACGTCCGCGGCAGTCACGCCTGCGCTGGCAAGGCCGCGCTGGAACCCACGGATCCGGTCGTCGGACGTGAACAGCCCTTCCGGGCCGCCGACGATGACGAAGTCTTCTTCCCGCGACGCGGCCAGCCCAGTCGCGAGCTGCGCGGCCAGCTCCTCATTGGGCACACTCACCACGTGGTAGCCGTCCGCTGCCGTGGCGCCCACAATCCCATGGCCGATCACGCCCACGTGGCCGCCGTTGCGGCAGTAGCGGTCCAGTTCCGCAGCGAGTTCGGTGTTGCCCTCCCGGTCCTCGGCGCGGGATGTCCGCGATCCTGCGATCACAATGGAATCGGCGCGGCGCGCGGCGAATGCAGCCACGGCTTCCTTTTCACTCTCAGGAGCGTCCTCGGTGGTGGCCAGCAGCACCATCTTGTGCTGTTCCCTCGCGGCTTCCTGGACGCCGCGGGCAATGGCTGCAAAGTACGGATCGGCGATGTCGTGCACGATCAGCCCGATCAGCCCGGAGCTGGACTTGGCCAGCCCCTGTGCCTGGGCGTTGGGAATGTAGCCGAGGGATTCGGCAGCCTGGCGCACCCGGTCCGCAATATCCTTGCCGGGTATCCGGGCGGAGCCGTTCAGCACGCGGGAGGCGGTGGCCGGCGAAACGCCCGCCAGCCGGGCCACCTCGGTGAGGGTACTTGCAGCCACAGCTTCTCCTGTTCGTACAGACTTACAGCGCTGAGGGCGCCGACTTCAGTATGGCAGTTTGGAGATACCCAGGGAAAGCGCTTGCCAGCCGCCAAGCTGATCAAGGATGCCGGCCTCCGGGTCTCCTCCCTGTGCCGCGGCGGGTTCCTGACAGCGGACGACGCCGACGGCCAGGCCGCCGCCCTGGCCGGCAACCGCGCGGCGATCCTCGAAGCCGTGGCGCTGGACACCAGGGAACTCTTCTTGGTGGTCGGCGGTCTGGCGCCGGGGGAGAAGGACGTGGTGGCTGCCCGCCAGCGCGTTGCTGACCGCCTCGCGGACCTGGCCCCGTTCGCCGTCGAGAACGGCATCCGGCTGGTGCTGGAGCCACTGCACCCCATGTACGCAGCGGACCGCGCAGTTTATCTCCACCCTGGGCCAGGCCCTGGATCTTGCAACCCCGTTTGATGCGCAGGCTGTGGGCGTCGCCGTCGACACCTTCCACGTCTGGTGGGACCCGGAACTGAAGGCGCAGATCGAAAGTGCCGGCCGCGAAGACCGGATCGCCTCCTATCAGGTGTGCGACTTCAACATGCCCATCGCGGCTGATCCGCTGCTGTCCCGGGGTTTTATGGGCGACGGCGTCATCGACTTCGCCACGATCAGCACCTGGGTCAGGGACGCCGGGTATACCGGCGACGTCGAGGTTGAAATCTTCAATCAGGAGATCTGGGACGCCGACGGCGACGCTGTCGTGGAGACCGTCAAGGAACCCTACGCGGAACTCGTGTTGCCGTACGCCTGAGACTGATTCAGGGCGCTGGGCTCCTGCTGGCGCCACGGCAGGCTTTCAACATGGCCTCCGTGGCGCTCGGTGGTCCTCCTACCATCCTCGAGTAGTACCGGTACCGGTACCGCCGAAGTCAGGATCAGTCTGTGGGTTCGCGGACAGGGGCGCGTTCTTCATCTGAGGAGCGGCTTCTGGAAGGCGAATCCACTCAGATATGGAGGCCATGGGGGAACACTCAGCGGGTTATCCCCTACGCCGCGCTGTCACGCCGGGCCCCCACTGAGGTTCAGAAGTTGCTGACGTTGACGCTCGCGCTGTCTTTCGGGTTGCTGTGTACGTCGGTGGAGTTGTTCGTGGCAGAAACAACCCTGCTGCGCTCCACTCTCGTTATCAGTGTCGTGTAGGTGTTCGCGTGGTACGTGCTGTGGGCGACTCGGACCACGAAGTACCGGACTGGTACCCGCACCGCGAACGGGACCCCGTGCGCCGACCAGAACCGTGATGTCCTGTGATCGTCCCGGGGTTGTTCTACACTTGAAAGTAGACATACCGGGCGTACCCCCAATTTGCCCGAAGTAGTACACACCCCCCACGAAGGGAGGCGCGCGCCCATGCGCCGCAATCGTGTTATCGCTGGAACGTCCGCTTTCCTCCTAGGCGTCACTGGCCTTTGGGCCGCGTCCCTCGCTATCGGCGGTGGGAACACTGCTGAGGGAGTGCCGCAACCTGTTCGGATCGCTGCTGTCGGTGACATGAACGGCGTCAAGACCTTTGAGCCTGACAGCCCGTCCGGTAAGAACGGTGCGGCGATCACCCGGCTCGTGCAGAACAACGAGATTGACGCGTTCCTAGGGCTCGGGGACTTCCAGTACGACACCCCGAGCTGCGCCGACTACGTGAACTACTGGACGCCGCTGTGGGGTGGCACGAAGCCCAAGTTGTACTGGGTGTCCGCCCCCAACCACGACTGGCAACCCGGCCGCAACGAAGACCTCGACAACTTCATGAATGGAGAATGCCCGGGGTCTCCGGAGAAGGCTGCGATCAACCAGCAGCGTGGGTTCATCGGGAATGGGGAACCGTACTCGAAGGACTTCGGGAACTGGCACTTCGCGTTCCTGTCGTCCGCGCACTGGCGGTACAACCCCGTGCAGGCCCGGGAATTGACGACGTGGCTGGACAACGACCTCGCTGCTGCTGAGGCGGCGGGCAAGCACCTGGCAGTCGTTTACCACGAACCGTACTTCACGTCGAACACGGACGAACATAGGCGGGCCGCTGACCACAAGCCATGGATCGACGTGATGTGGAAGCACCGGGTCCGCCTGACCCTGTCAGGGTCACAACACAACTACGAACGGTCATGTCCGGTGAACAACGCTGACCGGTGCGTCAGTGACGGGATGACAGCGTTCCAGGTTTCCACGGGAGGTATCGGTCTCCGCCCCTTCACTAACAGTCCGTCGTACATCGTGAAGCGGTTCAGCAACACTCACGGGTTCCTTCGGATGACACTCCGAGACAACGGGTCTTTCGACTGGAACTTCGTTCCAACGTCGGGGTCGGGCACGGACGCAGGTACGCGTTCCGCACCGTAGTAAAAGCCACCGCCAAGCCCTCCCAGAAACAGGGGCACCATCAAAGTTGGGCCAAGGAGGTCGCCGAAGGCATCATCGGGCGCCCAACGACATCGGCAAGTTCTACACCAAGCTCCTCTGGGCCGGCGCCTCGGCCGCTCGGGCGTGTCCACCAGGCCCTCGCCGCGATCGACAACGCCCTGTACGACCTCAAGGCCAAGCGCGCCGGACTCCCCCCTGGCCAAACTCCTGGGCTCCTACCGCGACTCCGTCCAGACAGGCCACGTCCCGCTCCACGACGATCATCTGCCCGCTGTGCAGCGCGGACACGGGCGGCCACATCTTCATTCCATAACCACGACCGCGGGCCGTGAAGCGTTCAAAACACCGCGGGGTCGGCGCGCTACGCCCTGACGCACGACAAGTTCGACATTCTTTGGTGGAAACCTGCTCGCAGGTGGAAAGCACGCTCGCTGGCAGAAGGATGAGCAAGGACTTGCCCGTGCCGCTGTGGATAATTACCGATTCAAGCAAAAGCATGCCCTGCGTGCGAGAGAAAAAGCGATCAAAGCACTGCATCAAGCGGAACTTTCGGCCAACGGCGGGGACCAAAGCGGTGGGTAAGCGGTGGATTGCCTGAGCTTGCCAAAACAACAAAGCGGCTCTGATCCGCGTTTTCGCGGGTCAGAGCCGCTTCAACTTGTGCCCCAGGAGGGAATCGAACCCCCGACCGGCGGATTAGAAGGCCGCTGCTCTATCCCCTGAGCTACTGGGGCACGTGGCGCCACGACCAGAAATCCGGCGCATAAAAAGTCTACATTGCCCCGACGTGCAGCCGCGTCAGCGTAGCCCGCTACTGGATCTTGTCCTCAACAAGGCGGTTTCAGGCAGGGTTATGCACATGCGCGAAGTTGTCCCTCGCGGCCCGAAGCCGTCCGCGGGAAGCTGGTTCTGCCGCTAAGGCACCACCTTTCGAGACAGGACAAGACGATGAGTGACTACCAAACATTCCGGGGCTTCGTTGCCACGGATATCAAGACCTCCACAACTCCGGGCGGCGTTGGCACAGCCTCGTTCCGCCTCGGTTCAACGGCGCGGCGCTTTGACCGCGCTACCAGTACCTGGGTGGACACGCACACCAACTGGTTCAACGTCCAGGGCTACCGTCAGCTCGCAGGGAACATGGCCTGCAGCATCAAGAAGGGCCAGTGCGTCATCGTCGTTGGCCGGCTCAAGCTGCGCAGCTGGGAGAAGGACGGCAGGGTCTACCATTCGGCCGAAATCGATGCTGATTCCGTGGGGCACGACCTCAAGCGGGGTTCGGCCAACTACATCCGTACCAGCGACACCGGACTGCACGTCGCCTCAGACAAAGGCGCGGCAGGGCAGGATGCGGCAGCGGAGGGCAGCGGCATCGGCCCCTCCGATCCTGACGAGGACGGAGGAGACCCGGAGGAAGGGGAGCACGCTGACGACGACGCTGCAGCGTTGGCAGTCTTCCACGAGGATGCAGAGGGGAACCACATCCCGGTGGACGCTGAAACAGGCGAGCTCGCCGGATCCACCGTCTGAAAGTGCTGGCGTTGGATACCGCACGGGACGCGGGCGGTCCCGGTGCCGGCAGTCCGCCCGTGCCGGGACCGTTCCGTCCCAGGCTTGGCCGCGTGGCAGAATGGCGGCATGAATCGCGCGACGGACAACCGGCAGGCAACCCCAATCACCAGCCGGACCACCCGTTCCCGGCGGTTTGGGTCACGTGCGGGACGGGCGCCCGCCGCGCTCGCCGGAAGCCTCCTGATGGTTCTTGCCCTTGTGGCCTGCACCGGCGGCTCCCCCACGGGATCCGGTCAGGGCGCTGCCGCACCCGGCGAAGTGGCCACCCCCTCGGGGCTGGCCACCACGGGCTCCACCCAGCCGGCCGCGACGTCCCCGGCGGAGGACCCGGCCACGGCCGTGATGAAGCAGACGGTGACGGATGCGCTGGGCAGGCTGGCCGCGGGGACACCAAAGCCAGCCACAGTCCAGGTGACCGATGCCCTGACCGGCGCCGGGATTTCCCCGGCCGCGCTTGAAGTGTCGGCTAGCCGGACGCCCACCGGGCTTGAAGCTGATGCCATTGAAGCCGCTGTTCTGGAGGGCACCGACTGTGTGGTGGGACAGGTCCGCGACGGCAACGTCACTGTCACCGTTCTGCCGGCCTTGGCCAGCGGCAAGTGCTTCGTGGGGGCGGCTGCCTGACGCCTCGAATGTGAGTTAAGCCCGCCAACCCACTAGATTTGGAACCATGGCGGAATTTATCTACACAATGACCAATGCCCGCAAGGCAGTTGGCGAAAAACTCATTCTTGACAACGTAAGCATGTCCTTCTTCCCGGGCGCCAAAATTGGTGTTGTTGGCCCGAACGGTGCCGGTAAGTCCACCATCCTGAAGATCATGGCCGGACTGGACATCCCCTCCAACGGTGAGGCCCGGCTCAGCCCCGGCTACACCGTGGGGATCCTGTTGCAGGAACCGCCGCTGAACGAGGAAAAGACCGTCCTGGGCAATGTCCAGGAAGGTGTTGGCGAGATCTACGGCAAGATCCAGCGCTTCAACGAGATCTCCGAGGAAATGGCCAGCCCCGACGCTGACTACGACGTCCTGCTCGAAGAAATGGGTCACCTGCAGGAGGCCATTGACACTGCGGACGCCTGGGACCTCGACTCCCAGCTTGAGCAGGCCATGGACGCCCTCCGCTGCCCGCCCGCGGACGCCGACGTGACACTGCTCTCGGGCGGTGAACGCCGCCGCGTGGCGCTCTGCAAGCTCCTGCTGCAGAAGCCTGACCTCCTTCTCCTGGACGAGCCCACCAACCACCTGGACGCCGAGAGCGTGCTGTGGCTGGAACAGCACCTCTCCAACTATGCGGGCGCAGTCCTGGCCGTAACCCACGACCGGTACTTCCTTGACCACGTCGCGGAATGGATCGCCGAGGTTGACCGCGGCCACCTGTACCCCTACGAGGGCAACTACTCCACCTACTTGGAGAAGAAGCGTGCCCGCCTGGAAGTCCAGGGCAAGAAGGACGCCAAGCAGGCCAAGCGCCTCACCGAGGAACTCGAGTGGGTACGCTCCAACGCCAAGGGCCGCCAGACCAAGTCCAAGGCCCGGCTGGCCCGCTACGAGGAGATGGCTGCCGAAGCTGACCGCACCCGCAAGCTTGACTTCGAAGAGATTCAGATTCCGCCGGGCCCCCGCCTGGGCGGACTGGTCCTGGAAGCCCGGAACCTGCAGAAGGGCTTCGACGACCGCACCCTGATCGACGGCCTGTCCTTCACTCTTCCCCGCAACGGCATCGTAGGCGTCATCGGCCCCAACGGCGTGGGCAAGTCCACGCTTTTCAAAACCATCGTGGGCCTGGAGCCGCTCGACGGCGGCGAGTTGAAGATCGGCGATTCGGTCAAGATCTCCTACGCTGATCAGAACCGCGGCGGCATCGACCCGAACAAGACCCTGTGGGAAGTTGTTTCCGACGGCCTGGATTACATCCAGGTGGGCCACGTCGAAATGCCGTCCCGCGCCTACGTTGCCGCCTTCGGCTTCAAGGGCCCGGACCAGCAGAAGAAGGCCGGGGTACTCTCCGGTGGTGAGCGCAACCGCCTCAACCTTGCCCTGACCCTCAAGCAGGGCGGAAACCTGCTGCTCCTTGACGAACCCACCAACGACCTCGACGTCGAGACCCTCAGCAGCCTTGAAAACGCGCTGCTGGAGTTCCCCGGCTGCGCCGTAGTGGTATCGCACGACCGCTGGTTCCTGGACCGGGTGGCCACCCACATCCTGGCCTACGAAGGCGACGAGGAGAACCCCGCCAAGTGGTACTGGTTCGAGGGCAACTTCGAATCCTACGAGGAGAACAAGGTAGAGCGGCTCGGACCCGATGCGGCCAAGCCGCACCGTGTGACCCACCGCCGCCTCACCCGCGACTGATCCCGCTGCCGTACCGACCGCGACCGATACCGGCCGCGGTCGGTATCGGCGCAAAGAAGGGCCGGCACCCCGTCAGGGGCGCCGGCCCTTCTGCTGCCTGCTGGAAAGTCAGGCCCGCCCGGCCTTGCGGATCTGGTGCTCCAGGACTTTGGACTGGAAGGCGCCAACTACCTTGTTTTTCAGGTCGGTGGGCACCCGGACCATGCCCTCCTGCGCTACCGAGGCAACGTGCTGCCCGGCCCGGTTGAAGATCTTGCCCGTGGCGAGGCCGCGGGCTCCTTGGGCGCTGGGGGATTCCTGGACGT
This sequence comes from Pseudarthrobacter sp. Y6, assembly GCF_050156205.1. NCBI lineage: Bacteria > Bacillati > Actinomycetota > Actinomycetes > Micrococcales > Micrococcaceae > Pseudarthrobacter > Pseudarthrobacter sp. Y6. The sequence goes on from NZ_CP189574.1 coordinate 1,991,895, forward strand.
ACAGCAACCATTCGTCCACGCGGGCCGGGCGATGCCACCACATGGCGTGGTCGAGACTGGCGACACTCATCCCGGGCGTGATCCAGCTCAGCCCGTGGCGGCGAAGGATGGATTCCAGCAGCGTGTAGTCGCTCGCGTAGGCCAGGGCGGCCCGGTGCAGGTTTGAATCATCGGGCATGGGCCCGAACGTCTTCATCCAGACAGCGTTCCGGGCCTCCTTCTTGCCCTTGGCCGAAACGTACAGCGGCGGGTCAACGTGCCTGATGTCAAAGGGCCGCTCGTAAGCCCAATGCTGTGCGATGGGGTGGTCGAACTTGCCCAGCAGGTCGGCCGTGCTCGGCAGCGACTCAGGATCGGGAATGCCGGCGGGCATCTTGGATTCGTGGTCGAGGCCTTCGTCTAGGTCCTGGAAGGACGCGATCATCGAAAGGATGGGCACTCCTTCCTGGTAGGCATGGACACGCCTGGCCGAAAAGGACCGGCCGTCACGCAGGCGCTGGACACCGAACGTGATGGGCTTGTTGGCGTCGCCAGGCCGGAGGAAATAGCCATGCATGGAATGGACAAACCGCTCCGGGTCCACCGTCCTCATGGAAGCGACCAGCGACTGGGCCAGCACCTGCCCCCCGAACACGCGCTGCCGGGGCTGCTGCTGCGATGGACCAAGGAAGATGTCCTCATCGGTCCGGGCGCCTTCAAGCTCACCGAGGTTAAGGAGTTGGATGAGCGTTTCGGTGGGGTCGCCGCTGGGTGGCGCCAGCAGTCCGGTTTCGGCTTCAGTCATGGATTGACTCTAGACGTCGCCCCGCCGCTGCTCAACCAAGCTTCAGCCGGTAGTGTTCTTAATGTGTCTGACCTACTTACGAAGTCCTTCCGGTTCGCCGATCCGCGTGATCTCGCCGATCTGCGCACCTTCACCACCCGTGCCAAGACGGTCGACGACGGCGCCATCCGGCTTCAGGCCGCAGGTTCCGTTCTCGCGGCCTACGTGTGCGTGCTGCGGCCCCGGCTGCTGGGTGAATCCACCCCCACCATCCTTGGCCTGCGCACCATGGCGCTGGCGGAACCTTCCGCGATAGACGTGACGGTGCCGCTCTCAGCCGTCCTTGACCGGCTTGCCAGGGCAGGGGAGGATGACGTTGAGCTGCCGGTTCCGGCGTCCACCGTCACCGAATCGTGGACGGGGGTCAGCGCGCCGCGTACTGGCTGGGAGCTGGTGGGTGCGTTCTCGGATGCCGAACTCCGGCGCGCAGCTGAAGCCGGCATCACCGAAGTGGCTGGCATCATGCCGGCCCAGCCGGGGGCACTGATCGTCAACAACGCACGCGCCGCTGTGTGGGGCCGGGCCCTGGATGACTCCGGCCTTCCGGCAGGAGCCGCCTTCGCGGCCCTCACCCTGGGATTCCTCGCAGACGCGGACCAGAAGCTCTACCGGGCGGGCCGTTGGTTCCGCCTCAGCGGTCCGCGCGGCCACGTCCTGGCGCGGACCGGCAGTGGCCTCTAGTACCCGGCCAGCCGTCGTCGTCCGCGCTAAGGCGTCAAGTCCGCGTCAGGCGTCCGAGGGGCTGTTCACCATGGATAATGCGGCACGTTCCATGTAGTCCCAGAGTGTTCCCTCGTGCAGGGGAGGCAGTTCCAGGGAATCGACGGCCGTCCGCATGTGGAACAGCCAGCGGTCCTTGGCCTCGGGTGTGACCCGGAACGGTATGTGGCGCATCCGCAGGCGCGGGTGGCCGCGCTCCTCGCCGTACGTGGTGGGCCCGCCCCAGTACTGCTCCAGGAACATCAGGAACCGCCGCTTGGCCGGCTCGAGGTCCTCCTCCGGGTACATCGGGCGCAACACTGGGTCCGTGGCAACGCCGTCGTAAAAGACATCGATCAGCTTGACGAACGTCCCGTGTCCGCCCACGGCATCGTAGAAGTTGTCCGTATAGCCGGGCTGGCTGAATGGATCGTTCTGCATAAGCTGGCGTGGCTGCTGCGGCTCGGAGGGTGTGCTCATGTCTCTATTCTCCGGCCTTTTGCTCTGTCTTTTTCGCCTCGGTGGCAGGCGCACTCAGGGCAGTGTCCGGCGCGGCCTCCGGCAAGTCCTGCACCGCCGAGTCCTGGACCGGCACGTAGTTGCCCTGCGAACGGTTGCCGACGCGAAGGATCTCGCCATTGCGGAGGTACCAGATGGCGCCGTCCTCTGAGCGGACCCGGGTGATGCGCAGCCCCATAGACTCGACCACACCCACCACTTCGCTGGTTTCGATCACGTCGCCGATCCCATACTGGTCCTCAATCGTGATGAAGATGCCGGCGAGGAAATCGCGGATCAGCTGCTGGGCGCCAAAACCGATGGCGATACCCAGGATCCCCACGCTGGTCAGCAGCGGGGCGATATCGATGTCCAGGTTCTGCAGCACATACATGGTGGTGATCACGGCCACCAGAACTCCCACGATGCTGTTGAGCAGGGAACCGATGGTTTCCGCCCGCTGCACGCGGCGCTCGTGATCCAGGGCCCGGAGGGCGGGGGCAACCCACTTGAAGTGCGGTTTCTTGAAGAAATTGGTGCCCGACGCCACCCGCTTGCTGATCCGGGAGATTACGAAGGTGGCCACCAGCCAGATCGTGATTCCGACGCCAAGGCTGATCACAATGCCCGTAATGCTGACGCCGTCGGGCTCGGATGCGAGGGATGGGGCAATTGACATCGTGCTGAACATAAAGGGCAAAACTCCTCGGGGGTCACCGGCGGCGGCCGGGATGATGTCGGCCCATGCACAGGTTCGCCCGCGGCATAAGGCTCTGTTCTCTTTCAACCCTAGCGCCGTAGCGTGTCCGTATGCGCATCCTCATTCTGGGCGGAACCGCCTTTCTTTCGTCTGAAATCGCCCGGCAGGCCGTTTCCGCAGGTCACACAGTCACCTGCCTTGCCCGCGGATCGGCGACGGAACCGCCAGACGGTGTCCAGTGGGTAAAAGCGGACCGTTCACTGGGCGCGAACAGCTATACACAGGTGGCTGGGGACTGGGATGCGGTCATTGACGTGGCCCGCCATCCTGTTCCGGCCAAGGAGGCGCTGGCAGCCCTGGCCCACAGGACTGCCCACTGGACGTTTGTGTCCAGCTGCTCCGTCTACGCTGACCATTCAATGCCGGGAGCGGCTGAGGACGCTGAGCTGTTGGTGCCCCTGCCGCCCGGCACGGAATCCGCTCCGGAGAACTATGGGGAATCCAAGTCAGCGATTGAACAGGCCACCCTGGAAGCCGCGGGGGACAGGGCGCACCTCTGCCGCGCGGGCCTCATCGGCGGGCCCGGCGACGGGACGGACCGGTATGGCTACTGGCCCGCAAGGTTTGCCAGGGACAACGGCCCGGCCGTGGTCCCGGCCATCGCCGGCCACGCCACGCAAATGATTGATGTGCGGGACCTCGCGGTGTGGGTCCTCGATGCTGCCCAGCGTGGGATGACCGGGCCGCTGAACGCCGTGGGGGACCAGGTGCCCTTTGGCGAGTACATGGAGGGGGCCACAACAGTGGCCGAATACCGGGGCGAGGTTCTCAAGGCCCCGGAGGATTGGCTCCTGGAACGCGGGATCGACTACTGGGCCGGACCGGATTCCCTCCCGCTGTGGCTGCCGCCCGGCCACGAGGGGTTCTGTAGCCGCAGCAACCACGCCGCCAGGGCCGCGGGGCTGGCCATAAGGCCCTGGCAGGACACGCTGGCGGACACGCTGGCGGACGAACGCCGCCGCGGCCTGGACCGCGACCGCAAGGCAGGGCTCACGCCCGCCACCGAAATGCGGCTCGCAGCGGAGCTTCTTCGAAGCCGCTGAGTCCAGCCCCCTGAACTGAGTAGCAGCACATGTCGTTTTGAGCCGCCAAAACGACATGTGCTGCTACGTAGTTGGACTGTCAGGCCACCACAGTTACGGGTGAATGATGCACGGGGAAATTGACGCTCCGGGCGATGAAACAGACCGCGTTGGCTTCGCGGTGAAGCTGTTCTGCGAGATCCACATGGGCCGCGTCCGCCACGGTCACCCGCGGGTTCAGCGTGACGGACTCAAACTGTCCGCTGCCATCGCGGTTCAGGCGCATAACACCGGTGGCGTCGTCCTGATAGTCGGTCACCACCACCCCGTGCCGCACCGCCACGTGCAGGAAGGACAGCATGTGGCACTGCGCCAGCGCAGCCAGGAGCAGCTGCTCCGGGTTGTAGCGTTCACGGTCCCCATGGAATGTCGGATCGGCTGACCCCTTCAAGACCGGCAGCCCGGGGATCACGATGTCGTGGTCCCGTGAGTAGCCACGGTACGACGACGTTCCCTGTCCCAGGTTGCCGGTCCACTGCACCGTCAGGGAATAGTGGTGCTCGCCCAGGCTCATGGCGCGGGCCTACAGCTCGCCCGGCAGAACGTCGGCCGCGCGTGCCCGCAGGGCCCGGGCCACGCCGTCGCGGTTTTCCAGCATCATGCGGCGCAGGGCGGCGCTGTCTGCCGGAAGGCCGGCGAGGAAAGCATCCGTGCGGTCTACCGTTGCCTGCGTGGTCAGCAATGCCGGGTAAAGCCCGACGACGATCTGCTGGGCGAGTGCGTGCGTGCGGTTTGCCACGATCCCGGGAACAGCCTCGAAGTACTTTTCCGCGTACGGCTCCAGCAGCGAACGGTCCAGCACCCGCATGAAGCCAGTGACGGCTGAACCCTGGAGCGCATTGGAGAGTTCTCCCGTAACTACGATCGAGTCCCAGGCGGCGGCCTTGGCTTCGGCGGTGGGGATGACCGCCGCGGCCAGGGCCGCGGCGTTCTGTCCGCTCGCGGTGTTGTCGCGTTCCAGTTCGGCGTCGATAACAGCCTGGCCCAGCCGGCCACCGGCCACCAGCGAGGCCAGCAGCTCCCAGCGGAGGTCCTGGTCCACGGCCAGCCCGTCCAAGGTCGCTGTGCCGTCCAGGAGCCCGGCGACGGTGTCCAGCTCGCGTGAGCTGCGGGCCAGCAGGGCAAACGACTTCACAAACTGCAGCTGGGCGTCGGACCCGCCAAGTGCTGCGCTTGCCAGGTCCCACAGCGTGTCCACGGCGGCGACCGTGGCGGCCTCGCGATGCTCCTCAGCCACATAGAAGTTCAGCGTGGTGGCCAGCTGGCGCAGCTGGACCAGGATCACCGACGAATCGGATTCCGCGGCCACGTTGGCCAGGATCAGCTCCACGTACCGGCGCGCCGGGGTCTCGCCGTCGCGGGCAGCATCCCAGGCGGAGTTCCACACCAAGGTCCGGGGCAGGCTCGCACTGAAGTCTTTCAGGTGCGCCGTTGCCGTGGCGAGGGACTTCTCGTCCAGCCGAACCTTGGCGTAGGCGAGATCGTCGTCGTTGACCAGGATCAGGTCAGGCTGCGCCAGTCCCGCCAGCGCCGGCACGTCGGTGCGCTCGCCGTCGACGTCGAGCTCCTCGCGGTGCACGCGCTCCAGCTTGCCCGCGCTGTTCAGGTTGTAGAACCCGACGGCGAGCCGGTGCGGACGGATGGTGGGCCACTCGTCGACGGCGGACTGGACGATGGTGAAGGATGTCAGCGTCCCGGAGTCGTCCACGGAGAGCTCCGGCTTGAGCGTATTGACGCCGGCGGTCTCCAGCCAGAGGCGGCCCCACTGGTCCAGGTCGCGGCCGCTGGCCTTCTCCAGCTCCACCATGAGGTCGCTGAGCTCGGTGTTCTGCCAGGCGTGCTTGGCGAAATACTCCCGGACCCCGGCCATGAACTGCTCCGGCCCCACCCAGGCCACCAGCTGGCGCAGGACTGAGGCGCCCTTGGCGTAGGTGATGCCGTCGAAGTTGACCTCCACGTCCTGCAGGTCGTTGATGTCGGCGAAGATCGGGTGCGTCGTAGGCAGCTGGTCCTGGCGGTAGGCCCAGGACTTCTCCACCGAGGCGAAAGTGGTCCACGCGCTCGTGAAGGAAGTGTTTTCGACGGCCGCGAGGTGGGACATGTATTCGGCGAAGGATTCGTTGAGCCAGAGGTCGTTCCACCAGCGCATGGTCACCAGGTCGCCGAACCACATGTGGGCCAGTTCGTGCAGCACAGTGATGGCCCGGCGCTCGATCTGCGCCCCGGTCACCTTGCTCCGGAAAACGTAACCTTCGAGGATGGTCACCGCGCCGGCATTCTCCATGGCGCCCGCGTTGAATTCGGGCACAAAGAGCTGGTCGTACTTCTCGAACGGGTACGGGAAGCCGAACTGCACCTCGAAGAATTCGAAGCCTTGACGCGTCAGATCAAAGATGTTGTCCGCGTCGAGATACTGCATCAGGGACTTCCGGGCAAAAACACCCAGCGGGATCACACGGCCGTCGGAACTGGCCACTTCGCTGCGGACCGACTGGTACGGGCCGGCGATCAGGGCGGTGACATAAGAAGACAGCCGCGGCGTGGGAGCGAACGTCCAGACCGAGCGGGCACCGCCGTGGTCCCCGGGCGTGGCCTCCACCGGGGCAGGGGTGGGGGAGTTGGAGATGACATCCCAGTGCGAGGGCGCCGTGACCGTGAACCTGAAGGTGCCCTTGAGGTCAGGCTGCTCAAACACCGCGAACATCCGGCGCGAATCGGGAACCTCGAACTGTGTGTACAGGTACACCTCGTTGTCCACCGGATCCACAAAACGGTGCAGGCCTTCGCCGGTGTTCATGTACGGCGCGTCGGCCACCACCGTGAGCTCGTTGGAGCCGGCCAGGTTCGGCAACTGGATCCGGATACCGTCGGAGACAGCCGCAGGGTCCAAGGCGCGCCCGTTGAGCGTGATGCTGTGCACGGCGTGGGTGACGGCATCGATAAACGTGGCGGATCCGGGCACTGCCGTGAACTTCACCGTGGTGGTGGTCCCGAAGACCTTCTCGCCCCGGGTCAGGTCCAGAATGACATCGTAGGAGTCAACGTTGATGAGTTCGGCACGCTCGCGGGCTTCGGCGCGAGTCAGGTTCATACCTGGCAAGTGGGGCCTCCAGAAGGGGTTGCGGTTGCCGGGGGCGGTGGCCTGCACCGGCACAGTGAAGTCATTCTGTCACGGCCTCCGGCGGGAGTAGCGTTAACGCATGGGAAAGTTCCGGGATTCGGTGGATACCAAGGCACTGCGCTTCGCGGTGGGCTTTCCCGTGGTCTTGGCGGCGGCTTTTGTGTTCTGCGCCTTTTTGCTGCGGCCCGATCTTCCGGACCCCGTAGCGATCAGCTGGACGGCCGACGGCGGCGCCTCCTTTGCCCCGTTCGGCGCCTATGCGGGCGGCGGCGCGCTGCTCATCATCGCCTCAGGCTGGCTGGTGCTATTCCAGGCGGTACCGCTGTCCCGGCCCGCTGTTATGCGCCGGATCATGATGGGAACGGGTTTGTTCCTGAGCCTGTTCATCACCAGCGTCCTCGCGGGCGGGCTGGTGGGCCAGGCCGGCCTCGCCGACGCCCGGGAGTCCCGGGTGGATCTCACGGTCCTCGCTCTCGGGAGCGGGGCGGCGTTGTCGCTGGGCGTCATCATGGGGTTCGTGTTCAAAGCCGACAGGCAGTGGTCGTCCGAGGATGACCGGGCCCTGGAGTTGGCCCTCGCCCGCGAGCTTGACACGGAGCTTGCCGGAGACACCTTCCGGATGTGGGTGCACGCGCGCAGTTCCGTCTTTGTGATGATCGCGGTGGCCAGCCTGTTCCCGGCCGCGCTGATCGCTGTGGCGCTGCCCTGGCTCGGGGCCCTGGTGGCTGCCCTCGCCGTGGTGGCCGCTGCTTTCCTCTGCGCCCGCGTCAAGGCCGACCGCCGCGGTCTGCGTGTCCTGGTGGCCGGCGTGCTGCCGGTCATGGATGTGCCGGCGGCCGCGATCTCCACCGCAAGCGCCGCGGACGTCCGAGCCGCCGACTACGGCGGGTGGGGCTACCGCAACCACAGCGGCACCGCCGCGATGCTGGTCAGCAGCGGCCCCGCCGTCGTCGTTCATCAAACCGATGGGCGCAACCTAGCGGTCAGCGGCGGCAGCGCGGCATCCGCGGCCCGGCTGGCAGAAGTCCTGACCCGCGTGGCTGCCAGGGCGCAGGGGCGCGCGTCCGGTGAACGTGCTCCGGAGTCTGAGTCCTAGTAGCCTTGTCCGTGATGATCTGACCCTGGCCTGAACCAGCGCTGCTCGCCCCCGGCGCCGAAACGAATGGATACTGCTGTGACTTCTTCCCCTGCCTTCCCGCGGGTACATATCGCTACCGACCACGCAGGTATGGAACTCAGCGCCCACCTGGTCAGCCACCTCACGGCCAAGGGCTACGACGTGGTGGACCACGGCCCCAAGGAATATGACGCCCTGGACGATTACCCGCCCTTCTGCATCAACGCAGCGCTCGCCGTCGTGGCTGACCAGCAGGCAGGAACCCATGCCCTGGGCATTGTCCTGGGCGGCTCGGGCAATGGGGAACAAATTGCGGCCAACAAGGTCAAGGGGGTCCGCGCAGCACTCGCCTGGAACCACTCCACCGCCACTCTGGCGCGTGAACATAACGATGCCAACGTGGTGGCCGTGGGCGGCCGCCAGCACACTGTCGAAGAAGCGACCGAACTGATCGAGGCCTTCCTGGCTGAGCCCTTCAGCAACGACGAGCGGCACGTCCGCCGCATCGGCAAGATTGCGGCTTACGAATCCACCGGCGAGGTCATCGAGTAGTGCCCGAAGGGCATTCAGTCCGCCGCCTGGCGCAACAGTTCGGGGACGTTTTTACCGGCGAGTCGCTGTCCGTCAGCAGCCCGCAGGGCCGGTTCGTGGCCGGTGCAGCCCTGCTGGACGGCAAGGTCCTGACCGAGTCGCACGCCCACGGCAAGCACCTCTTCCTGCATTTCGACCACGCCGTGGTGCTGCACGTCCACCTGGGGCTCTATGGTGCCTGGGACTTCGGCGGCGACGCGACCTTCACCGGGGCCTCCAGCATCGGCGCCCCGCGGAAGATCGGGGAGCGCGAGGTTTTCGATGACCGCGAAATTGTCGACGAAACCGAGACGGTTGAGTACGCAGGCCCGCCCGAGCCCCGGGGCGCTGTGCGCGTCCGGCTGGTCAGCCGCCATGGCTGGGCAGACTTGCGCGGTGCCACCACCTGCGCGGCTATCACCGAGGCAGAAACGCGGGCCGTCCAGGCCCGGCTGGGGCCGGACCCGCTGCATAACCATCCCGCGGACAGGACCCGATTTGTGACGGGCCTTTTGTCCCGCAAGACGCCGATCGCAGCGCTGCTGATGGACCAGAAGGTGATTGCCGGCGTCGGGAATGTCTACCGGGCCGAAGTGCTGTTCCGGCAGCGGATGGATCCGTGGCTGCCGGGTACTGGACTCTCCGGCAGCGCTGCCGGTCTGTTGTGGGACGACACGGCCTCAGTGATGGCCGACGGCGTCCGCGACGGGCGGATCATCACCACGCCGGCGGGATTCTGGGAACCAGGGGCGGTCTTGCCCTCGGGCGGCGACGCCCACTTCGTGTACAAGCGAGAAGGGCAGCCCTGCCGGGTCTGTGCCGTGCCGGTGGCCATCACCGAAATGGTGGGCCGCAAGCTGTACTGGTGCCCCGGCTGCCAGCAGTAGCCAACAAAAGTCAGCCAAACAAAAAAGCAGGGCCCCTCAACTGAGGGGCCCTGCTTATGTGGAGGGGACGACGGGAATCGAACCCGCGTAATCAGTTTGGAAGACTGAGGCTTTACCATTAAGCTACGTCCCCGGAAAAATGCAGCTCAGCTGTTGCATCAGGCTGTACTGCGTTTCTTCGGGCTGGCTGTTGAAGCCGGATACAACTAAACCTAATTCATGCCCCACGTGTCAAATGTGCAAAGAACGCCCGGATCACCGTAGACTTGCCTGTGCACTTACGGGGTGTAGCTCAGCTTGGCTAGAGCACCTGCTTTGGGAGCAGGAAGTCGCAGGTTCAAATCCTGTCACCCCGACTCTGCGGCTCGGGCCGTGCATGCGGCCCGGGCAGAAAAATGCGTTTGCAGAAACCCATCCCACAAACCCAGGAGTACTTAGACCGTGAAGAGCGCTGTCGAGAACCTCACCCCCACGCGGGTCAAGCTCAATGTTGAGGTCCCTTTTGAGGAATTGAAGCCCAGCATCGACGAGGCATACAAGACTGTTGCTTCGCAGATCCAGGTCCCTGGCTTCCGTAAAGGCAAAGTCCCGTCCAAGCTGATCGACCAGCGCGTTGGCCGCGGCTACGTCCTGGAGACGGCCATCAACGAAGGGCTCAACGGCTGGTACCAGGCTGCAGTCCAGGAGTCCGGCATCCGCCCCCTGAGCCGTCCCGAGGTGGAGATCACCGAAGTTCCGGACCCCAGCTCCACGGACGGGGAACTGAAGTTCCACGCCGAGGTTGATATCCGTCCGGAGATCGAACTTCCCGACTACGCCGGCATCAAAGTCGAGGTAGCTGCAGCGGAATCCTCCGATGAAGACGTTGACAAGGCCCTGGATGAACTGCGCGGCCGCTTCGGCACGCTGAAGTCCGTGGACCGCCCGGCGGCCGACGGCGATTTCCTGACCATCGACATCACCGCCACCATTGACGGCGCCGACGTTGATTCCGCGTCCGGCCTGTCCTACCAGGTGGGCACGGAAACCATGCTCGAGGGCCTGGACGAGGCCGTGACCGGCCTCAGCGTTGACGAAGACGCCATCTTCGAAACCACCCTGGTGGGCGGTGACCACGCCGGCGAGTCCGCCCAGGTGAAGGTTGTTGTCAAGGCCGTCAAGGAGCGCGAGCTTCCGGAAGCCAACGACGACTTTGCCCAGCTGGCCTCTGAGTTCGACACCCTGGCCGAACTCCGCGAGGACCTGGCCAAGCAGGCCGCCGAGTCCAAGGTTGTTGAGCAGGGCGTAGAGGCCCGCGACAAGGTCCTGGACAAGCTCGTTGAGCTCGTGGAGGTTCCGGTTCCGGACTCCGTTGTTGAAGAGCAGCTCGAAACCCACTTCAAGGAGGGCAACGGCCACGGTGAAGGCGAACACGACACCGAGGAGCACCGCGAAGAGGTCAAGGCCAACACTGCCCGCGCCTTCCAGAACGAAGTCATCCTCGACGCCATTGCCGAAAAGGAAGAAGTCAACGTCAGTCAGGCTGAGCTGATCGACTACATCGTCAGCGCTGCCAGCCAGTACGGCATGGACCCGAACCAGTTCGCCCAGATCATCGATCAGAGCGGCCAGGTTCCCATGATGGTTTCTGAGGTCCGGCGCCGGAAGGCACTGGCTGTTGTCCTGGGCCAGGCCACGGTGACCGACACCGCCGGCAAGACTGTTGACCTCAGCGACTTCGTCCGCCCCGGCGGCGAAGAAGAGGCTCCCGCCGTTGAGGCCGAGGCCGCTGAAGATACCAACGCCGAGACCGAGGCCACCCCGAGTGACGACCCGGCAGCAGTGAAGTTCTAGCACGCCCCTGGTAGTGCGACTGAAGGCAGCCCCCGGACCTACTGGTCCGGGGGCTGCCTTCGTTAATGGGCAGTAGTAATGGGCAGTCGCAGGGATCGTGCGCCGTCAGCGAACAGCGCGATTCCGGCGAACAAATCGTCCCACAAACCGGTTAGTGTCCAAGTAGTGAAGTTCAGTGATGTCACCGTCACCAGCGAGAGGTAAGTACACATGTCACAGCACGCAGAGACCCCCCGGATGGCGACTGTAGATCCGGCCGGCCAGGACAACTACATCTACAACCGCCTCCTGAAAGAGCGCATCATCTGGCTGGGCTCCGAGGTGCGTGACGACAACGCCAACGCCATCTGCTCGCAGCTGCTGCTCCTGTCCGCCGAGAACCCGGAAAAGGACATCTACCTCTACATCAACTCTCCCGGCGGCTCCGTGACCGCAGGCATGGCCATTTATGACACCATGCAGTTCATCCCGAACGACGTCGTCACCGTCGCCACCGGCCTGGCCGCCTCCATGGGCCAGTTCCTGCTCTCCTCCGGCACGAAGGGCAAGCGCTACGCCACCCCCAACGCCCGCGTCCTGATGCACCAGCCCTCCGGCGGCATCGGCGGTACGGCCTCGGACATCAAGATCCAGGCCGAGCTGATCCTGCACATGAAGAAGGTCATGGCTGAACTGACCGCGGACCAGACCGGACAGTTGGTGGAAACCATCCTCAAGGACAACGACCGTGACAAGTGGTTCACCGCCCCCGAAGCCCTCGAATACGGCTTCTTCGACAAGATCGCCGCCCACGCCGGTTCCGTCTCCGGCGGCGGCGGAACCGCCAGCGGTACGTCCGGCGAGTCGGCATCCGAGAAGTAACCCGGCACTTAGAACACTTAGATCAGGAGCAACAAAAATGACTTACAACTTCGGATCGACTGCCGGTAATCTTCCGACCAGCCGTTACGTCCTTCCCCAGTTCGAAGAGCGCACGCCTTACGGCTTCAAGCGCCAGGACCCCTACACCAAGCTGTTCGAGGACCGCATCATCTTCCTCGGCGTCCAGATCGATGACGCCTCCGCTGATGACGTCATGGCCCAGCTGCTGGTCCTCGAGTCCACCGACCCGGACCGTGACATCACGCTGTACATCAACTCTCCGGGTGGCTCCTTCACCGCCATGACCGCGATCTACGACACCATGACGTACATCCGGCCGGAGATCCAGACCGTCTGCCTTGGCCAGGCCGCCAGCGCCGCCGCCGTGATCCTCGCAGCCGGCACCCCGGGCAAGCGCCTGGCCCTGCCCAACGCCCGTGTCCTGATCCACCAGCCTGCCCTCTCCGGCGGCCAGGGTGGGCAGGCCTCGGACCTTGAGATCCAGGCCGCGGAAGTCATGCGGATGCGCGCCTGGCTTGAGGACACGCTGGCCCACCACTCGGGCCGCACCGCGGAGCAGGTCAACAACGACATTGAGCGTGACAAGATCCTGACCGCCGCCGAGGCCCTGGATTACGGTCTCATTGACCAGGTGCTTGATTCCCGCAAGATGAAGCCGCAGGCAATCACCAGGTAGTAAGGCTCTTCTAAGGCCGGTGCGGTCCAGTTTGTTTTTGGGCCGCACCGGCCTTCTCTTTCCACCCTTGAGGCCGAATGTGACCTAGAGTGGAAGTTGTCACGGCCGGCCCTCCCAGGCAGGTCCGGATTTTTCAGCAACGGTGCACAGCTGCCTGGCAGCAAGATACTAAAGGGGTTCACATATGGCTCGGATTGGCGAGAGCACGGATCTGCTGAAGTGTTCTTTCTGCGGAAAGAGCCAGAAGCAGGTACGCAAGCTCATTGCCGGGCCCGGTGTCTACATCTGCGACGAATGCATTGAGCTCTGCAACGAAATCATTGAGGAAGAGCTTGCGGAAGTCGCCGATCTGGGAAGTTTCGAACTGCCCAAGCCCCGCGAGATCTTCGACTTTCTGCAGGAATACGTCATCGGCCAGGAACCTGCCAAGCGTTCGCTCGCCGTCGCCGTCTACAACCACTACAAGCGGATCCAGGCCGGCCACGCCCCTAAGAGCGGCAGCCTCGCCGAGGGCGGCCACCACGACGACGTCGAAATCGCCAAGTCCAACATCCTCCTCATCGGCCCTACCGGCTGCGGTAAAACCTACTTGGCCCAGACACTGGCGCGGCGGCTGAATGTTCCGTTTGCTGTTGCCGACGCCACCGCGCTCACCGAAGCCGGCTATGTGGGGGAGGACGTGGAGAACATCCTCCTCAAGCTCATCCAGTCGGCGGATTACGACGTCAAGAAGGCCGAACAGGGCATCATCTACATTGACGAAATCGACAAGATTTCGCGCAAGAGCGAGAACCCCTCCATCACCCGGGACGTCTCCGGTGAGGGCGTGCAGCAGGCGCTCCTGAAGATCCTCGAAGGAACCGTAGCCTCCGTTCCGCCGCAGGGAGGACGCAAGCACCCCCACCAGGAATTCATCCAGATCGACACCACCAACGTGCTGTTCATCGTGGCGGGCGCCTTTGCCGGGCTGGAAGAGATTATTGGTTCGCGTTCCGGACGCAAGGGCATTGGCTTCGGCGCCCCACTCAACGATGCCAGCAACAAGGTGGACTCCTACGGCGAAGTTATGCCCGAGGACCTCCTGAAGTTCGGCCTCATCCCGGAATTCATCGGCCGCCTGCCCGTGATCACCACAGTCTCCAGCCTTGACCGCGACGCCCTCATCCAGATCCTCTCCACGCCGAAGAACGCGCTGGTCAAGCAGTACCAGAAGATGTTCCAGATCGACGGCGTGGAACTCGTCTTCGATGACGACGCCCTCAATGCCATCGCCGACCAGGCCCTTGAGCGTGGCACGGGTGCTCGCGGCCTCCGGGCCATCATGGAGGAAGTGCTGCTCCCGGTCATGTTCGACCTCCCCAGCCGCGAAGACGTGGCCAGCGTGGTCATCACCGCTGACGTTGTCCTCAGCAAGGCCGAGCCCACCCTCATTCCGCACGTGACCAAGCGACGCAAGTCCGCCTGACGCGTCCGCCACCCCGCCTGACACTTCCGCCTTCCATCCCCGCACGCCCAGGAACCAGAGGACTCACGCATGACTGACGCAACCATCAACCAGGCCGATTTCTGGTTTGATCCGCTGTGCCCGTTCGCTTGGATCACGTCACGCTGGATCGGCGAGGTTGAGGCTGTCCGCAACATCAAAACGGTGTGGCATGTGATGAGCCTGTCTGTCCTGAACGAGGGCCGCGACCTGGAACCCGCGTACCGCGCAGACATGGACAGGGCGTGGGGCCCTGTCCGGGTCATCATCGCGGCCCAGGAGCAGCACGGTGACCACATTGTGAAGCCGCTCTACGACGCCATGGGCACACTGATCCACCTTGGCGGGGAGAAGGACTTCGGCGTTGTCATCAGCAAGGCGCTGGCCGAGTGCGGACTCCCGGCCGGCTTGGCAGACGTTGCCACCACGGACGCCTTTGACACCCAGCTGAGGGCCAGTCACGAGGAGGGCATCTCGTTGGTGGGCCAGGACGTCGGAACGCCGGTTGTTGCCTTCAACGGAACGGCTTTCTTCGGCCCCGTGCTGACCCGCATCCCGCGCGGCGAACAGGCGGGCCAGCTGTGGGATGCCACCGTCACGCTCGCCTCCTACCCGCATTTCTTCGAGATCAAGCGCAGCCGCAGCGAACGCCCCGAATTCGGCTGACGCCGACAACAAAGAGCCCCGGAAGAACTACTCTGATGTAATTCTTCCGGGGCTCTTGCGCATCCAAACCGTCGGGACAACAATGGTTCTTACCCACTTCGAAAGAAGAGGGACGCAGGAACCAAAGATTCAGTGATATGTATCCGACGCAGCCATCGGCAAAGTCAGATACAAGCTACCAGTGACGAGGTAGGAAGACCTGAAGATCCAAGGATCCTGCCAGACCATCAAAGACGTCACCAGGATGGCCGAAAAGTCGAAGCCCCACCAACGGCAAAACGCTGATGGGGCTTCCCCTTTGCCCAAAAACGGGGCGGTTGCCCCGAAACGGGGCTACATCCAGTCAGGCCTTGGGCTCCTCCGGAGCGGCCAGGACAACGTCGCTGACAGTCAGTTCGCCCTCGCCGGCCACGAGGGTCAGTTCACGGGCGTTCGAGGCCGCCTTCAGGTCGCCAAGGCCGGCCTTCAGCTGCGTGGCCAGGGATTCGGAAGCCGTAATGGTGGCGGAGAGCACCTCGGTGCGCTGCTTGACCTTGGCCTCGGACTTTGCCTTGCGGACACCGCTGAGGGCCGTGCCAACGGTGGCGAGCAGGGTGGTGTCGCCGTCCACGTCCACTGCGGTGGGCCACTGTGCACGGTGAACGGAGCCGTTGCGCCACCAGCCCCAGACCTCTTCGGTGGCGAAGGGCAGGAACGGGGCGAACAGGCGCAGCAGGGTGTCCAGGCTGGTGGCGAGTGCTGCCAGCACGGATGCCTGCTCAGAGTCGCCGGCGGCACCGTAGGCGCGGTCCTTGATGAGCTCCACGTAATCGTCCGTGAACTGCCAGAAGAAGCTCTCGGTGATCTGCAGGGCGCGGGCGTAGTCGTAGTTCTCAAACGCCTTGGTGGACTGACGCACCACCTCGGCCAGCTGGGCCAGCACGGCGCGGTCCAACGGGTTGGTCAGGACCGAAAGATCGGTGGAGACCACGGAGTTCTCCGTCGCGCCCAGGTTCAGGACGAACTTTGAGGCGTTCAGCAGCTTGATGGCCAGGCGGCGGCCGATCTTCATCTGCGCAATCTCGTAGGCCGTGTCCGCGCCGAGCTTGGCGGACGTGGCCCAGTATCGGACGGCGTCGGAGCCGAATTCGTCCAGCACGTCGGTGGGAACCACCACGTTGCCCTTGGACTTGGACATCTTCTTCCGGTCCGGGTCCAGGATCCAGCCCGAGATGGCGGCATGCTTCCATGGTGCAGCGTCCTGCAGCGCGTCAGCCTGGACCACCGAGGAGAACAGCCAGGTACGGATGATGTCGTGGCCCTGGGGCCGCAGGTCAAACGGGAACACCTTGGCGAACAGGTCCTCGTCGCGGCTCCAGCCGCCCACAATCTGCGGTGTCAGGGAAGACGTGGCCCACGTGTCCAGGATGTCGGCGTCGCCGGTGAAGCCACCCGGAACATCGCGCTGCGCCTCGTCGTAGCCCGGCGCGGCGTCGGCGGCGGGATCCACCGGCAGCTGCTCGTCCGACGGCACGATGGGCGCGTCGTACTGCGGGTTGCCGTCAGCGTCCAGCGGGTACCAGACGGGGATGGGCACACCGAAGAAGCGCTGGCGTGACACGAGCCAGTCACCGTTCAGTCCCGAAATCCAGTTCTCGAAGCGGGAGCGCATAAAGGCGGGGTGGAAGTCGATCTCGTGGCCGCGCGCAATCAGGCGTGCACGGCGCTCTTCGTCGCGGCCACCGTTGCGGTAGTACCACTGGCGTGAGGTGACAACCTCGAGGGGCTTGTCGCCCTTTTCGTAGAAGTTCACGGGGTGCATGATCTTCTTCGGCTCGCCGTCGATCAGGTCTTCGGCAGCCAGGAGCTCCACCACCGCTTCCTTGGCGCTGAAAACTGTCTTGCCCGCGATGGCTTCGTAGGCGGCGCGGCCGGGATCGGTGGTGATCCAGTCCGGGGTGTCGCCGATGATCCGGCCGTCCCGGCCCACGATGGCGCGGGTGGGCAGCTGGAGTTCCCGCCACCAGGTGACGTCAGTGAGGTCACCGAAGGTGCATACCATGGCGATGCCGGAGCCCTTGTCCGCCTTAGCCAGAGGGTGGGCCTTGACCTCAACCTCAACACCGAAGACCGGGGACGTGACCTTCTTGCCGAACAGCGGCTGGTACCGCTCGTCGTCGGGGTTTGCCACGAGGGCGGCGCAGGCTGCCAGCAGTTCAGGGCGGGTGGTCTCGACGTAGATCTTTTCGCCGTCTTCAGTGAAGAACGGGTAGCGGTAGTACGCGCCGGCAACTTCGCGGTCTTCGAGTTCCGCCTGGGCCACGGCCGTGCGGAAGGTGATGTCCCACAGCGTGGGGGCCTCGGCCATGTAGGCGTCGCCCGCTGCCAGGTTGGCCAGGAAGGCGCGCTGGGAGACTTCGCGGGAGGCGTCATCGATGGTCCGGTACGTCAGCTGCCAGTCCACGGAAAGACCGAGCTGCTGGAACAGGCTTTCGAAGACCTTCTCGTCCTCCACCGCCAGTTCTTCACACAGCTCGATGAAGTTCCGGCGCGAGACGACGTCGAAATCGCGCTGGTTCTTGGCGGGCTGGGACGGGGCGCGGTAGCCGGCGTCGTAAGGGATGGCCGGATCGCAGCGCACGCCGTAGTAGTTCTGCACGCGGCGCTCGGTGGGCAGGCCGTTGTCATCCCAACCCATGGGGTAGAACACGTTCTTGCCGATCATCCGCTGGTAGCGGGCCAGCACGTCAGTCTGCGTAAAGGAGAACATGTGCCCCACGTGCAGGGAGCCCGACGCGGTGGGCGGGGGAGTGTCGATCGAGTAGACCTGCTCCCGGGTTGTGTCCGGGTTGAACTTGTAGGTCCCTTCGGCAAGCCAGCGCTGCGTGAGGGCAGCTTCGAGCCCCTCAAGGGCGGGCTTGTCCGGAACGTTGATAGGGGCGGTGGAGGGCGTGTCTGTACCCTGAGTGTCTTCAGCCATCTGGCAATTGTTTCATGTTCCGGTGGCGCGGCCTGCCGTAGCATGCGGGAGATGGGCGCAACGGCGGAGACTTTTGGGATCAAGCGCATCTATGACGCGCCGGCGGTCGACGACGGCTGCCGGGTTCTGGTGGACAGGCTCTGGCCCCGCGGGGTCAGCAAGGAAGCCGCTCAACTGGACCTCTGGCTGAAGGACATTGCACGCACGGGTACTACTCGAGTTCATACTCGGGCACCCATAGCGGCGATGCCGTTAGGGTGGTGCCATGACTGAGGATTCACGCAACACAGCAGCACAAAACGCTTCACTCCAGAACAGGGCGGCAGTCGTCACGGGCGCCAGCACAGGCATCGGCGAGGCGACGGTGCGGGCACTGCGGGCGGACGGCTGGACGGTGTTCGCGGTGGCACGCCGCGCCGAACGGCTGGCCGCGCTGGAAGCTGAAACCGGCGCCGTCGGAATTCCCGCGGACATCACCAAGGACGACGACGTCACCGGGCTGCTTGCCCGTGTCACCGAAGCGGGGGGCGTGGGGACGCTCATCAACATCGCAGGCGGGGCGCGGGGCGCTGACCTGGTGGGCGCTGCCAACACTGAGGACTGGGAGTGGATGTACCGGGTCAACGTCCTCGGCACCATGAAGCTCACCCGAGCGTTCCTGCCGATGCTCCGCACCAACGGCGAAGGCACTGTCCTGAACCTGACGTCAACCGCCGGACTGGTGGCCTACGAGGGCGGCGGCGGCTACAACGCCGCCAAGTTTGCCCAGCACGCACTGACAGGCGCGCTCCGGCTGGAGGAGGCGGAGCACAACATCCGTGTCATTGAGGTGGCCCCCGGACTGGTCCACACCGAGGAGTTCGCCCTCAACCGGCTCGGTGACAAGGGCGCTGCGGCGAAGGTCTACCAGGGCGTTGAGAAGCCCCTGACTGCAGCCGACGTCGCAGACGTGGTGCGCTACGCCGTGAGCGCGCCCCACCACGTCAACCTGGACCAGATTGTGATCCGGCCCGTTGCACAGGCCGCCAACCACAAGCTGATCCGCAAAGGCTGAACTGATCCGAAACGGGTGATCAGCGGGACGGCCTCGCGGCGTGGTTGACCGGTGCTTAGGTGGCCGGGATGGTGAGCGTGGCCATGACTGCGGCGTGATCCGTTCCCGGCACCTGCCGGACCTGGTAGCCGGTGCTCCCCACCTGCGGTGTCGTCACCAGATGGTCGATCGTAATACCTGGCAGCAGCGGACCTTCCATGGGCCAGGTGGGCGTGAGACGCGACCCGGACGCTGTCCCGACATCAACCAGTCCTGGACCGTCCGGGCCCGTGCCAAGGAGCGCCCGGAACTCGGCGTGGTCATACGTAGCGTTGAAATCACCGATCAACAGCCGGTTACCCGGCCGTTCGGCCACCCTGCCCACCGCCGCCAGGTCGCTTCGCCACTGGGCAACCCTGACATCCACTGGCGGCAGCACATGGACGTTAGTCACCTCCAGCACGGCCACCACGCCGTGCTCCTCAGCCATGACACGGACGGTCGGCATCTTGAACGGGGTGTCCGGCACATGGCCGACCAGTTCCATCGGATAGCGCGAGTACACGGCGCTGCCACCGGCGTCGTTAGTCGGTTCGCTGATCCGGTACGGCAGCACCACGTCCAGGCCTGCCGCGGAAAGTCTGTCCTGAAGCCCCAGCGTGTGTTCCTGGACCGTCAGCAGGGCCACGCCGTTATCCCTGACAAGACGAACGATCCCGCCGGCGTCGGCCTCGCCGAACTCTGAATTAATGTTCATAACCGTCAGCGGCACGGTGGCGCCAGCCCACGCAGCAGCAGGACGCGTTGTGTCCGAAGGGAAAAGCCAGAACGCCTGGCACAGCAGCAGCACGCCGGCGGACAACTGCAGCCACCTGCTCCGCCCCACAACCGCCAGGGCCACGGCCACTGCAGCGGGAACCGCCAGCCACGGTGTGAAGGACAGCAGTTGGACTGCGAGCACCGGCCATTCGACCGGGACTGCCCGGAGCACTGACAGGACCAGCACCGGCAACGTGGCCAGGAGTGCCAGCCAACGGCAGGCCGCAGCCATGGCTGTGGAGCGGCGGGCGGAAGCAGTCATGGCTACGAGTCTAGGCAAACAGGACCGCGCAGGAGAATGGCGGTGGACAGCCCGGCGATAGTAGACTGAAAGCTGGCTACGACCCGGCTATCACCGGTGAGCTTCCGGAAGAACGCACTGACCGCCAGGCATCTGGCAGCCGGTGTCACTAGAACCGGACGGGTAAGCCCGTCACAGCAGTAATGAGCGGCCGGCGTAACACCAGCTCCCCCGGAGCGTGGTGGAGTGACGGTAAGTGAGGTGGTACCGCGGCAAGCGTGCAGTCCCAGGACTGCACAGGAGCCGTCCTCGCATCCTGAACGGAATCGGACAGCAACGGCTGAACGGTTCACCAGCTCAACCCAGGATGTCGAGAATGACGTATTACCCCAAAGCCTCAGCTTCCCCTTCGGCTACTGTTTCGAGCGGCGCTGCCGCTGGTGTCTCCGCCTCCGTGAAGTTCCCGGAGATCGAAGAGCGCATCCTGAAGTACTGGGACCGGGACGGCACCTTCCAGGCCAGCATCGACCAGCGCAGCGCCGACGCCCCCGGCGGGCAGCCCGGCAGCAACGAATTCGTCTTCTATGACGGCCCTCCCTTCGCCAACGGTCTGCCGCACTACGGCCACCTCCTGACCGGGTACGCCAAGGACCTCGTAGGCCGCTACCAGACCCAGCGCGGCCGCCGGGTGGAACGCCGCTTCGGCTGGGACACCCACGGACTTCCTGCCGAGCTGGAAGCCATGAAGCAGCTGGGCATGACGGACAAAACGCAGATCGAGGCCATGGGCATCGACAAGTTCAACGACGCCTGCCGTGCCTCCGTGATGAAGTACGCGGATGAGTGGAAGAGCTACGTCACCCGCCAGGCCCGCTGGGTGGACTTCGACAACGACTACAAGACGCTCAACGTCGAATACATGGAATCGGTCCTGTGGGCCTTCAAGCAGCTGCACGAAAAAGGCCTGACGTACAACGGCTACCGTGTGCTGCCGTATTGCTGGAAGGACGAGACGCCGCTGTCCAACCATGAACTGCGCATGGACGACGACGTCTACAAGAACCGCCAGGACCAGACAGTCACGGTGACGTTCCCCATCACGGCAGGGGAGACGGAGCTGTCGAAGCAGCTCGCGGGCGTCCAGGCGCTCGCCTGGACCACCACGCCCTGGACGCTGCCCACCAACCTGGCGCTCGCCGTCGGGCCTTCCATCACCTATGCCGTGCTGCCCGCCGGACCCAACGGCGTCAAGGCGGCGTCTCCGGACGCGCCGGTCACCGGCAGTTTCCTCCTGGCCGCTGACCTGCTGGCTGTTTACGCCAAGGACCTGGGCTATGAGGATGCGGACTCCGCCGAGGCCGCCGTGACGTCAACCCACACCGGCGCCGAACTCGAGGGCCTGGCCTACCAGCCGCTCTGGAACGACTTCAGCGACGCCGAAAAGTACGGCACCCAGAACGCCTGGCGCTTCCTCGTGGCCGACTACGTCACCACCACCGACGGCACCGGCATCGTCCACCAGGCCCCCGCCTACGGTGAAGACGACCAGAAGGTCTGTGAAGAGGCCGGCATCCCGGTGGTCCTTTCCGTGGATGAAGGCGCCAAGTTCCTGCCGCTGTTCAGCCACGGCGACCTGCACGACATCGTGGGCCTGCAGGTGTTCGAGGCCAACAAGCCCATCACCCAGGTGCTGCGGGCCCAGGGCCGGCTGGTCCGCCAGGCCAGCTATGAGCACAGCTACCCGCACTGCTGGCGCTGCCGCAACCCCCTGATCTACCGCGCCGTGTCCTCCTGGTACGTGGAAGTCACCAAGTTCAAGGACCGCATGTCCGAACTGAACCAGGACATCAACTGGATCCCCGGCAACGTCAAGGACGGCCAGTTCGGCAAGTGGCTCGCCAACGCCCGCGACTGGTCCATCAGCCGCAACCGCTACTGGGGCAGCCCCATCCCGGTGTGGCAGTCCAGCGACCCCGAATACCCGCGCACCGACGTCTACGGCTCCCTGGCCGAAATCGAGGCCGACTTCGGCCGCCTGCCGCTGAACAAGGCCGGCCAGGTTGACCTGCACCGCCCGTTCATCGACGAATTGACCCGCCCAAACCCGGACGATCCACGGACCCCCGAAGAGGGCCAGTCCGTGATGCGCCGCGTGGAGGACGTCCTGGACGTCTGGTTCGACTCCGGCTCCATGCCGTACGGCCAGGTGCACTACCCGTTCCAGAACGAAGCCTGGTTCGACACGCACAACCCGGCGGACTTCATCGTGGAGTACATCGGGCAGGCCCGCGGCTGGTTCTACATGCTGCACATCCTGTCCACGGCACTGTTTGACCGTCCGGCCTTCCGGAACGTCATCAGCCACGGCATCGTGCTGGGCTCCGACGGGCAGAAGATGTCCAAGAGCCTGCGCAACTACCCGGACGTGTCCGAGGTCCTGGACCGCGACGGTTCCGACGCCATGCGCTGGTTCCTGATGTCCAGCCCGATCCTGCGCGGCGGCAACCTGGTGGTCACCGAACAGGGAATCCGCGACGGCGTCCGCCAGGTCATCCTGCCGCTGTGGAACGTGTACAGCTTCTTCACGCTCTACACGAACGCCGCCGATGGCGGGCGTGGATACAACGCGAAGCTCCGGTACGACGGCTACGCCGACACCCTGGACCAGTACCTGCTGGCCAACACCGGCGACCTGGTCCGCAACATGACCGCACAGCTGGACAGCTACGACATCTCCGGTGCCTGTGACGAGCTCCGCAGCTACCTGGACATGCTCACCAACTGGTATGTCCGCCGCAGCCGCCAGCGCTTCTTTGACGAGAGCATTGACGCGTTCGACGCGCTCTACACAGCGCTGGAAACCGTGTCCCGCGTGGCCGCCTCGCTGCTGCCGCTGGTCTCCGAGGAGATCTGGCGCGGCCTCACCGGCGGCCGCTCCGTGCACCTGGCTGACTGGCCGGACGCTGACCTGTTCCCGGCCAACGCTTCGCTGGTGGAAGCGATGGACCGCGTGCAGCAGATCTGCTCCACCGGATCTTCGCTGCGCAAGGCCGCCAACCTGCGCGTGCGGCTGCCGTTGCAGGAACTGACCGTTGTGGCACCCGGCGCGGATGCCCTCGGAGGCTTCGCCGCCGTCGTCGCTGATGAACTGAACCTGCGCTCCGTGCGCCTGCTGGACGCCGAGAGCGCCTCCCCGGAGGAGTTCGGCATCGAGCAGAAGCTCGTGGTCAACGCCCGCGCCGCGGGACCGCGCCTGGGCAAGAACGTCCAGCAGGCCATCAAGGGCGCCAAGTCCGGTGACTGGTCGGTTTCCGATGCTGGAGTGGTCATCGCCGGAGGCCTGGAGCTGGAACCCCAGGAATACACCCTGGAGACAGTGGTGACAGGGTCAGAGGGCGGTACTGCCGTTGCCAGAAAAGCCGTAGCTGTCCTGCCGGGCGGCGGCTTTGTGGTGCTCAACACCGAGGTCACGCCCGAACTTGAGGCCGAAGGGACTGCACGCGACATGGTCCGCGCCATCCAGCAGGCACGCAAGGACGCCGGACTGAACGTGAGCGACCGGATCCGGACCACCGTCACGGCCGTTCCCACCCTGCTGGACGCACTGCTGGCGAACGCCGAGCTGGTCAAGACCGAAACCCTGACCCTGGAGCTGGCCACAGTTCCGGCTGAGTCAGGCGAACCACGCATCACCGTTGAAAAAGCAGAGGCCTGAGCTATGACTGACGAATTCTCCGTGGAAAGTGTCTACGCCGAGCTGCTGGGGCGTGCACCGGAAAACAAGATGGAGCCGCGTCTCGCGCCGCTGTTCCGGGCTATGGACGTGCTGGGGGAGCCCAATAAGGCGTTCCCGATCATCCATGTGACCGGCACCAACGGCAAGACCTCCACGGCCCGGATGATTGAGGCCGGACTGCGCGCGCACGGCCTGAGCACCGGCCGCTACACCAGCCCGCACCTGTCCAAAGTCACCGAGCGGATCAGCATCGACGGCCACCCCGTCTCTGATGAAACGTTCGTCCGGATCTGGGACGAAATCCGCCCGTACCTCCAGATCGTCGACGACGAACTTACCGCGGCGGGGGAGCCCCGGCTCACGTACTTCGAGTGCCTGACCATCCTGGGCTTCGCGATCTTCGCGGACCAGCCCGTCAACGTGGCCGTGATCGAGGTGGGCCTGGGCGGCATCACCGATGCCACCAACGTTGGCGACGGCTTGGTTTCGGTGGTCACCCCCATCTCCCTGGACCATACCGACCTGCTGGGCGATACCACCGAGGACATTGCCTACGAGAAGGCCGGCATCATCAAGCCCGGCGGTTACCTCATCAGTGCCTCGCAGCCCGTTGATGCTGCGCAGGTGCTGCTTGAGAAAGCCAAGGACGTGGCAGTCCCGTTCCGGTTTGAAGGCGTCGAGTTCGGCGTCGAATCCCGGACGGTTGCCGTGGGCGGCCAGGTGGTGAGCATCCAGGGCATCGCCGGCCGGTACCCGGAACTGCTGCTGCCGCTGCACGGCGCGCACCAGGCCCAGAACGCCGCAGTGGCTGTGGCAGCCCTCGAGGCCTTCTTCGGCGGCGAGAAGGAACTTGACGCCGAGGTGCTCCAGGAAGCCTTCGCGTCCGTCACGTCCCCGGGCCGCCTTGAGGTTGTCCGCACGGCACCGACCATCATCGTGGACGCGGCCCACAACCCGGACGGCATCAGGGTCTCGGCCGAGGCCATCCAGGAGGCCTTCACCTTCACCCGGCTTGTGCCGGTAGTGGGAGTCCTGAAGGAGAAGGACGCCGAGGAGATCCTGCGCCAGCTCAAGGAATCCCTGGGCGACATCGCCCAGGAATACTGCTTTACCCAGTCCAACTCGCCACGGGCAGTGCCCGCGGCCGAACTGGCCGAACTGGCCGTGGAAATGGGCTTCGGCGAAGATAACATCCACATCGCGGAGAAACTCGACGATGCCCTCGAATGGGCTGTGGAACGCGCCGAAGCCAACGATGACCTCTCCGGCGGCGTCCTGGTCACGGGGTCCATCACCCTGGTGGCGGAAGCCCGGATCCTGCTCGGAAAGACGGAGGCCTAGCCGTGGCCAAGCTGACCAAGGCCCAACGTGAATGGCGTCCGGGAATGCCCAAGAAGCGCCGGTCCACCAAGGTGATGTTTGCCTCCACCGTCCTGCTGCTTGAGGCGTTTGTGGTGTTCTTCGCAACGCTGGCCGTCTTTGGGCTCAAGCGCGGTGAGTTTCCGCCGGCGCTGATCCTGGGGATCGGCATCGCACTGAGCGTAGTGATGATCCTGGCCTGTGCGGTGCTGTCCAAGCCGTGGGGCGTGGGACTGGGCTGGGTCCTGCAGATTGTGCTGATCCTGACGGGCATCGTTGAGCCCATGATGTTCCTGGTTGGCGCGCTGTTCGGCCTGGCCTGGTGGTATGGAATCCGCACCGGCATCAGGATCGATTCCGAGGCCGCCCGGCGCGAACGCGAACAGGCCGAGTGGAACGCGTCGCACGGGGACGCCCCGGAAGCCTCGTAGAATTGTTCCGAAACCCACCCCCTTACGCATTGGAGCAGCTATGACCATTGAGCGCACCCTGGTACTGATCAAGCCCGACGGCGTCGCCCGCAACCTCAGTGGCGCCATCCTGGGCCGGATAGAGGCCAAGGGCTACACCCTCGCTGAACTGAAGAAGGTTGAGGCCAGCCGGGAACTGCTGGAGCAGCACTACGAAGAGCACGTGGGCAAGCCGTTCTACGAGCCCCTCGTTGAATTTATGCTGAGCGGACCGGTTGTCGCCGCGATCTTCGAAGGCCACCGCGTCATCGAGGGCTTCCGGTCCCTCGCCGGCACCACCGACCCCACCACGGCAGCTCCCGGCACCATCCGTGGTGACTTCGGCCGCGACTGGGGCTTGAAGGTCCAGCAGAACCTGGTCCACGGCTCCGACTCTGTGGACTCGGCCGAGCGCGAAATCAAGATCTGGTTCCAGGACTAAATCCAGCACCCACCAAGTAAAGGCGCGAACTGGCACGTAATACCCTCAAATCCGAGATTTGAGGGTATTACGTGCCAGTTCGCGCCTTTTGTGCGTATTGTGGGGCGGCTTAGAAGCCCGAGGTTCCGGCAAACACCTGGATGAAGGCGAAGAAGATCGTGGCGATGACCGCCACGTAGAGCAGCGCCGTGATGATCCAGCCCGAGTCGCCGAAAACCCTTGCCGCACCGGCCGGGACGGGGATGATGCCGTGGACGACGTTGCGGATGGTTACCCAGACGAAGAGTGGGATCATCGCGGCCCAGACGATCATGCAGTACGGGCACAGGACGTGGATGTCGTAAAGTGCCTGGGACCAGAGCCACACCACAAACGCGAAGCCGAGTGTGACGCCGGCCTGGAGTCCTGTCCAGTACCAGCGGGCGAAGGTGGCGCCGGACAGCAGGGCCATGCCCACGGTGATGATGACGGCGAACGCGACGATGCCAATAAACATGTTGGGGAACCCGAACACCGAGCTCTGCCACGTCTGCATGACCTGACCGCATGAGATCCACGGATTAACGTCGCAGGCCGTTACGTGATTCGGATCCTCGAGGACGGCGAGCTTTTCCAGGACCAGCGTTCCCGAGGCCAGCCAGCCGATGGCGCCGGTGATGACCATCAGCCAGCCGAGCGGCCGGTTACGCGCCATCGGCGGCACAGTCCCGGGCGTGGCGGGCAACGGCTCCGCCGCAGGGGAGGCAGCCGGCGTGTCGGTGCCGTGGGAGGAAATGCTGGGCATGGTGTGTGGCGTCCTTTGCTTCGGGTGCTCCTTGCCCCGATTGTAACGCCGTTGGCTGGAAGCAGCATTCAGTCAGCGGCCTCACGGACTGATCCGTTGCCCGTGGTTCCGCCGTCTTTCAGCCCGGGTGTGAGAGAATGAACATGGCTGGAGGCCGACCCACATTCGGACTCCGGTCCGGTGGCTTGTTTCAAGACCGCCAATGATGAGCAGGGCAGGCTTCGGATTCTCTGATCCGGCTTCCCGCAATTCCATTGGTCGGCACCTGGTTGTGGCGTGTAGAACAACGGGTTTCAGGACACAGCCGACGGCTCCCACGGGCTGCCGCACCCCTCTGCCGGTGCGAACCTGGGAGTATCCACTTGACTTCTGTCAACGCCTGCGGGTTTTGACAATATGTGCCCCAATGGGTGCCGGATGTGGCGGTACGTCAGGGGCAGGAGTGTTGCCACATATGGAAAACGAACAAGCACCAGCCGTTAATGATGAAGCCGCCGTCGAGGTTGCGGAAGCGCCCAAGAAGGCCACCCGGACGCGTCGGAAGGCAGCGCCGAAGGCCGCAGAGACCGCACCAGTGACTGACGCTGCCGCCCAGGCTGTGCCTGCAGCAGACGCCGCGGTCCCGGCCGCTGAGGACGCCGCACCGGAACCTAAGGCGCCGGTTCGCCGGACCCGCGCACGTAAGAAGGTGGACAGCGCCGAACCGTTGCCGGCTTTCGCTGTTGAAGCCGCGGAAGCACCTGCCGCCGCCGTGGTTGCCGAGCCCGCCGCCGTGGAGGCTGACGCCGTCGAACCCGCGGCCGACGCCGCAGCCCCTGAGGCTGCCGCCGAGACCAAGCCTGTCCGCCGTCGCCGCGTTGCCACACGCAAAACCTCGGCCCCCGACGTTGCTTCCGCGGCTGCAGAACAAGGAGCTCCTGAGGAGCAGGCAGCCCCTGAAGCTGCAGCAGCGCCGGCCCCGGAAGCGCAGGAAGTCGCTGCTGCGGAGGCCGCCGCAACCGCAGCAACCGCCGTCGCCCCCGCCAACGCTGCTGCTCCGGCCGACGAACCACCTGCTGCTCAGCCTGCCAGCCCGTTCAGTTCACTGTTCCTCGAGCCGGTGTCCACCACGTCGGTCCTGTTCCAGGCCCCTGACCTCAGCACCGCGGTCCGGCCCGCACCGGCCGCAGCCGTGGAAGAACCGGAAGCGGACGACGCCGAAGACGGCGAAGAGGACGACGCCAACGGCCGCCGCCGGCGCCGCAGCCGTGGCCGCCGCGGGCGCAGCCGCACCGGCGACAGCGATGCTGATGCCGACACCGAAGGCGACGACGGCGCAGTCGAAGAAGCAGATGAGGAATCCGCCGGACAGGCCGATGAGGGCGTGACGTCCCGCCGTCGTCGTCGCCGCCGCCGCGGCGACCAGGACCTGGAGCTGACCGGGGGAGAGGGCGATGACCCGCCCAACACGGTGACCCGTGTCCGCGCGCCGCGCGCCGCGACCGAAGCGCCGGTCAACAACCGCGTCACGTCCGTCAAGGGCTCCACCCGCCTCGAAGCCAAGAAGCAGCGCCGCCGCGAATCCCGCGACACCGGCCGCCGCCGCACCGTCATCACCGAGGCCGAGTTCCTGGCCCGCCGTGAATCCGTTGACCGGCAGATGATCGTCCGCCAGCGCGACGACAGAATCCAGATCGGCGTCCTCGAAGACGGCGTCCTGGCCGAGCACTTTGTCTCCAAGACCCAGCAGGACTCCCTGATCGGCAACGTCTACCTCGGCAAGGTGCAGAACGTCCTGCCGTCCATGGAAGCGGCGTTTGTTGACATCGGACGCGGCCGCAACGCCGTCCTGTACGCCGGTGAAGTGAACTGGGAGGCCGTTAACCTCGAAGGCAAGCAGCGCCGGATCGAGAATGCGCTGAAGTCCGGGGACACCGTGCTGGTCCAGGTCACCAAGGATCCTGTGGGCCACAAGGGCGCACGCCTGACCAGCCAGATCTCCCTGCCCGGCCGCTACCTCGTCTACGTGCCCGGCGGCTCCATGACCGGCATCTCCCGTAAGTTGCCCGACGTCGAACGCAACCGTCTCAAGCGCATCCTCAAGGACCGCCTGCCCGAGCACGCCGGCGTCATCGTCCGCACCGCCGCCGAAGGAGCTTCGGAAGAGGAGCTCACGCACGACATCAACCGCCTGCGGGCGCAGTGGGAGGGCATCGAAGGCCAGTCCACGTCCACCAAGATCCTCGCGCCGGAGCTGCTCTACGGCGAACCTGACCTCACCATCAAGGTGGTCCGTGATGTCTTCAACGAGGACTTCTCGAAGCTGATCGTCTCCGGTGAAGAGGCCTGGGACACCATCGAGGCCTACGTCACCTACGTTGCCCCCGACCTCGTGGGCCGCCTGGAAAAGTGGACCAAGGACCAGGACATCTTTGCCGCGTGGCGGATCGACGAGCAGATCCACAAGGCCTTGGAACGCAAGGTCTTCCTGCCTTCCGGCGGCTCGCTGGTCATCGACCGCACCGAAGCCATGACCGTGGTGGACGTCAACACCGGCAAGTTCACCGGCAGCGGCGGCAACCTCGAGGAAACCGTCACCAAGAACAACCTTGAGGCAGCTGAAGAAGTGGTCCGGCAGCTCCGTCTCCGCGACATCGGCGGCATCATCGTCATCGACTTCATCGACATGGTCCTCGAATCCAACCGCGACCTGGTCCTCCGCCGCATGGTGGAATGCCTGGGCCGCGACCGTACCAAGCACCAGGTGGCCGAAGTGACTTCGCTGGGCCTCGTGCAGATGACGCGCAAGCGGATGGGCACCGGGCTCCTGGAAGTCTTCGGGGAGCAGTGCGAAACCTGTGCAGGCCGCGGAATCGTCACCCACAACGACCCCGTGGAACACCGCCGCGCCAACACCGTAGCCGCCGAGCACCACGTGCAGCGCGCGGATCACCGCCCTGACAGCCAGCGCACAGACAACCTGCGCAGCGACACACAGCGCACCGACAGCCAGCGCCCGGACAGCCAGCCGGGTGGCCGCACTGACCGGAAGCGCCGCCGCGGACGCGGCGGCCAGCCGCTGGAATCTGCACCGGCAGCTCCGGTGCAGATCCACACGGTCCACCCGGAACCGAGTGACGCCGAGCGCCATGCCAAGGCTGAGGCCACGCGGGCAGCGCTTGCGAACATTGCGGCCGCAGCCCACGCTGCGCACATGCACGACGACGAAGTGGCTCACGCATCAGCCGCCGCGGGCCAGCTGCCCGCTGCGCCGGTGCAGGCTCCGGCTGAGCGGTCCGAGACGGACTCCAACGGCCGCCCGGCAGCTGTGCTGACGTTCGGCGGCGAGCGGGTAGTGCTGCCGTTCGTAGAGCACCACGAAGACCATCCGCACGCACCTGCCCTGACACTTGACCGCCTCGCGGAGGCCTTCGCCCACCTTGGCGAGCCGGCCCCTGTAGCGGAAAGCAAGCCGTCGGCAGTCCAGGCAACTGAAAGCCAGCCGGCCGAACCTGCCCGTCAGCAGCAGCAGCCTGCCGTGGCGGAGAAGGACTACTCCGACCACACCGAGCAGCCCCGCGCCCGCCGTCCGCGGCGTAACCGGAGTGCCAGTCGTGCCCAGGGCGCAGCCAACGCCACGTCCGTGGAGCATCACGAAGCCGTTCCGGGGGCTGCCGCTGGACACATGCATGCCGCCAAGGCCCCGGAGCCCGTCAGGGCTCCTGTGGCTGACAAGCCGGCGGTCACCAATGCGCCTATCATCCTGGGCGTAGGGGTTCCGGCCTCGGAGCTCTGACCGAACACTAGGGCGAGCCAATACAGCGGCGCCCGGACGTGCCTGTGGATCACAGGCTGCGTCCGGGCGTCCGGCGTTAAGTCCCGAGGAACGCTAGGCTGGTGACTGACACGGGGTGCCGCGCAGAGAGCCGGCTGAGATCCACACCCGTTGAACCTGTCCGGTTAGCACCGGCGAAGGGATGTCTCCTTTGGCTTCAACTTCTGTCCTTCCTCCTGCAACGCCCCCAACCACGGCAACCCCCGCTGAGGTCCGGCCTGCACTAGGCCGCTCTTCTGCGGTCCAGGTGCTGCGTGAGGTCCCCCGTGTGCTGTCCATTGCCGGCTCGGATCCCTCAGGTGGCGCGGGCGTCCAGGCCGACCTCAAAAGCATTGCGGCTCTTGGCGGCTACGGCATGGCGGCCATCACCGCTCTGACAGTCCAAAACACGCAGGGGGTCCAGGCGGTTCACGTCCCGCCGGCGACCTTCCTGGGCCAGCAGCTCGATGCCATCAGCGACGACATCACCATCGACGCGGTCAAGATCGGCATGCTGGGCGACGCTGCGGTGATTGGCGTGGTGCGGGACTGGCTGGAAAGGGTGCGTCCCGCCGTCGTCGTTCTTGATCCTGTGATGGTGGCCACCAGCGGAGACCGGCTGCTGCACGAGTCTGCCGAGGCAGCCCTGCGGGGGCTGCTCCCGCTCGCGGACCTGATCACCCCAAACCTGGCCGAACTGGCCATCCTGGTGGGGGAGCCGCAGGCGCGGGATTGGCCTGATGCGCTCGGGCAAGGGCAGCGGTTGTCCGCCGCGACCGGTGCCACCGTCCTGGTCAAGGGCGGCCATCTCGACGGCGGTGCGTGCCCGGATGCCCTGGTCAACGCCGCCGGGCTGCTCGCCCAGGAGGTGGTGGAAGTGAGCGGGGACAGGATCCCCACCCGCAACAGTCACGGCACCGGCTGCTCGCTGTCGTCGGCCATGGCTACGGCTCAGGCCAGGCTGGGGGACTGGGAGGCCGCACTGCGGAAAGTTAAGCCTTGGCTGGTTGGCGCGCTGCAGGCCTCGGACCAGTTGGAGGTGGGCGGGGGCCAGGGCCCCATCAACCACTTCCATCACATGCAGGAGGTTCCGGCAGTCGGGGAATTCGCTCAGACGCTGCGGCGGGCGTCGGCACCGGATCTGGAGGCCATCTACGGACTGGACTTCATCCGCGACCTTGCGGCCGGCACGTTGGCTGAAGAACAGTTCGCCTATTACCTCGCCCAGGATGCCATTTACCTCAACGGCTATTCGCGCGTCCTCGCCCGGGCCAGTGCGCTGGCCCCCACGGAAGCTGCCCAGCTGTTCTGGGCAAAGTCGGCCCGGCAATGCCTTGAGGTCGAATCTGAACTGCACCGCACGTGGCTGAGCACCAGGACCGTGGAATCCGTCCTTGGACCTGTCACCAAGTCCTATGTGGACCACCTGCTGGCAGCCTCGGCCTCCGGCAGTTACGCGGTCCTCATGGCGGCGGTGCTGCCGTGCTTCTGGTTGTACGCCGAGGTGGGGCAGACCCTCCACGCGGAGTTCCTGGCTGCCGCTGCACCGGCGGCGCATCCTTATGCTGACTGGCTGCGTGCCTATGCTGACGACGACTTCGCGCAGGCCACCCGCGACGCGATCGCCTTGGCTGATGATGCCGGACGAGGCGCATCCGCGGCTGAACGTGCGGCGATGCTGGTGGCGTTCAGGCAGTCATGCCGGTTCGAAGTGGAATTCTTCGACGCGCCGCGTATTCACGCCTGAC
Organism: Pseudarthrobacter sp. Y6; assembly: GCF_050156205.1. Lineage (NCBI taxonomy): Bacteria > Bacillati > Actinomycetota > Actinomycetes > Micrococcales > Micrococcaceae > Pseudarthrobacter > Pseudarthrobacter sp. Y6. The sequence continues at coordinate 2,024,355 of NZ_CP189574.1, forward strand.
GGTCTTGGGCCCGCGCGGCCTGTACGATAGTCAGGCACGGTTTTGGATTGTCAGTGCAGTACCTGCTTGTGGGTCCTATCACAGACAACGGACCGTAACCAGCCTCATTTGCGGCCGAAGGCAAAATTAGCGTATTCTTGATCTTCGGTGCTTACGCCAACACTTGGGTTACGACCCCACGGCGTTGAGGCACAGCGAGAGCCCAGCCAATTATGGAAACGGGTTCAGCACGCAAATTTAGTAATAAACGTCGAGAGAAGTGAGTTCCCAAGTGGTGTACGCGATTGTCCGCGCAGGCGGCCGCCAAGAGAAGGTTTCCGTTGGAGACTTCGTTACCCTGAACCGCGTCCCCGGTGGAGCCGGCAGCACCTTTGAGTTGCCCGCACTGCTCCTGGTAGACGGTGACAAAGTCACCTCTGCTGCTGCGGACCTGGCCAAGGTAACGGTTACGGCTGAGATCCTCGAAGACCTCCGTGGTCCGAAGATCGTCATCCAGAAGTTCAAGAACAAGACCGGTTACAAGAAGCGCCAGGGTCACCGTCAGGAATTGACCAAGGTCAAGATCACGGGTATCAAGTAACTCTTCGTTACTGTTCAGGTTCTTCAGCAGATTCCCCAGAATTTAAAGGCAGGCATTTCAAATGGCACATAAAAAAGGCGCGAGTTCCACTCGCAACGGTCGTGACTCCAACGCCCAGTACCTCGGCGTCAAGCGCTTCGGCGGCCAGGTAGTTTCCGCAGGCGAGATCATCGTCCGCCAGCGTGGCACCCACTTCCACCCGGGCGCCGGCGTTGGCCGTGGCGGCGACGATACTCTGTTCGCACTGGCTCCGGGAGCCGTCCAGTTCGGCACCCGCCGCGGGCGCCGCGTCGTCAACATCGTTGCTGCTGCAGCTGCAGAGTAACAAATAGTTCTGAAACGGTGGAGCGGGCCATTTGGTCCGCTCCACTATTCTTTTAACCGCATTACAATCGTCTTGGCGCCCTTGGGCGTCCAGGAAACAGCACTGAGGAGATCCACGTGGCGAGCTTTGTAGACCGGGTAGTACTGCACGTATCCGGCGGTACCGGCGGCCACGGCTGTGTCTCCGTCCACCGGGAGAAGTTCATCCCACTGGGTGGACCCGACGGCGGTAACGGCGGCGACGGCGGCAACGTCATCCTGCGCGTTGACCACCAGACCACTACCCTGCTCGACTACCACCACTCCCCGCACCGCCACGCCACCAACGGCGGGTCCGGCATGGGCGACTGGCGCGGCGGCAAGAGCGGCGAGACCCTCATCCTGCCCGTGCCCGACGGCACCGTGGTCAAATCCAAGGACGGCACCGTCCTGGCAGACCTGGTCGGCGAAGGCGCAGAATACGTGGCGGCCGCCGGCGGCCAGGGCGGCCTGGGTAACGCTTCGCTGTCCTCGCAGAAGCGCCGTGCCCCGGGCTTCGCCCTGCTGGGCATCGAGGGTGACGCCCGTGACATTGTGCTGGAACTGAAGTCCATCGCCGACATCGCGCTTGTTGGTTTCCCCTCTGCCGGCAAATCCAGCCTGATCGCGGCCATGTCCGCCGCGCGGCCCAAGATCGCCGACTACCCCTTCACCACCCTCATCCCGAACCTGGGTGTTGTCCAGTCCGGCGATGTCCGCTTCACCATTGCAGACGTTCCGGGCCTCATCGAGGGCGCCAGCGAAGGCAAGGGCCTTGGCCACCACTTCCTGCGCCACGTGGAGCGTTGCGCCGCCCTGGTACACGTGCTCGACTGCGGCACGCTGGAATCGGACCGCGACCCGCTGGCAGACCTGGCCATCATCGAGGCCGAACTGGACAAGTACTCCGTAGACATGAGCTACGCGGGTGCCGACGGCGAAGTGGTTCCGCTGAACCACCGTCCGCGGCTGGTGGCCCTGAACAAGGTGGACCTCCCGGACGGCAAGGACATGGCTGAATTCGTCCGCCCCGAACTCGAGTCACGCGGCTACCGGGTCTTCGAGATCTCGGCCACCAGCCACGAGGGTCTCCGCCAGCTGGGCTTCGCCATGGCGGAAATCGTCCAGGCCGCCCGTGCCGCCCTCGCGGCCGCCCCGCCCAAGGTCCAGCCGCCGATTCTGCGGCCCCGCGCCGTCAACGAAGCCGGCTTCAAGATCCGCCGCGAGGAAAAGAACCTCGAACCGCTCTTCCGCGTCCTGGGCGACAAGCCTGTCCGCTGGGTCAAGCAGACCGACTTCACCAACGAGGAAGCCATCGGCTACCTCGCCGACCGCCTGGCCAAGCTCGGCGTCGAAAACGAACTGTTCAAGCAGGGCGCCAAGCCGGGCGACGCAGTCGTGATCGGCGAAGATGACGGCGTTGTCTTCGACTGGGAGCCCACCATGATGGCCGGAGCCGAAATGCTCGCATCACCGCGTGGCACGGATATCCGTTTCGCGGACGTCGGCGACCGCCCCACCCGTGGCCAGAAGCGTGACGAGCAGCAGGAACGGAAGGATGCCAAGGCCGCCGCCCGCGCCGAGCTCGAAGCCGAGCGCAAGGCCGGCATCTGGACCGAATCGGTCAGCAGCCGCCGCGCTGCCAAGCCGGTCACGGAGGGTGGACTGGACGTTGAAGATGATGAGTGAGGCCGCTGAAATGACCGAAAATTCCGCAGTAATCATCGAGGAACCCAAAGACGACCGCAGTGTGCTCGCCCGGGCCCGCCGGATCGTTGTCAAAGTAGGGTCGTCGTCGCTGACCAGCATCAAGGGCGGCATCTCGGAAGAGTCCCTGACAGCCCTCTCAGATGTCTTGGCCGCCAAACATAACGCCGGCACGGAAATTATCCTGGTTTCTTCGGGAGCCATTTCCGCAGGCCTTGCGCCCCTCGGCCTGGTGAAGCGTCCGCGTGACCTTGCGACCCAGCAGGCCGCCGCCAGCGTGGGCCAGGGCCTGCTCATGGCGCGCTACACGCACGCTTTCGGCGCCCACGGCGTCACCGTCAGCCAGGTGCTGCTGACGGCAGATGACCTCATGCGTCGCAGCCACCACGCGAACGCGTTCCGTGCACTGAACCGCCTCCTCAACCTCGGCGTGGTGCCGGTGGTCAATGAAAATGACACGGTCGCTACGCACAAGATCCGTTTCGGCGACAACGACAGGCTCTCAGCGCTCGTGGCCCATCTGGTCCGTGCTGACGCCCTGATCCTGCTGTCCGACGTCGACTCGATATACGACGGCCCGCCCGCCAAGGGCGCCAAGCGCATCCCCCAGGTGGACGGCCCCGAAGATCTTGAGGCAGTGACCATCGGGAAGCCGGGCAAGGCAGGCGTAGGCACCGGCGGAATGCAGACTAAAGTCGAGGCTGCCATCATGGCCGCCGATTCCGGCATCCCGGCGCTGGTCACCTCCACCGCCAACGCCGCAGCCGCCCTGGCCGGTGAGGACGTGGGGACCTGGTTCACCGTCAACAGCGGCCGGAAGTCCGTGCGGATGATGTGGCTCGCCCACCTGGCGCATGTCCAAGGCCGGCTCTTTCTTGACGACGGCGCCGTGCATGCTGTGCGGGACAATCGCTACTCGCTGCTCCCCGCCGGAATTTCATCGGTGGACGGCACCTTCGAAGCCGGCGACGCCGTCGAGATGGTGGCCGGCGACGGTACCGTCATCGCGCGCGGTTTGGTTAATTACTCTTCCGATGAGCTTCCCCAGATGCTGGGCCGCTCCACAGTGGAACTGGGCGAGTCCCTGGGCCGCGGATTCGACCGTGAGGTTGTCCATATCGACGACCTGGTTCTGGTCTGAGCGGCCCGCTCGCTTAGACTTGAAGGATGACTGAGGCACTGATTTCCCAAGCCCCTGGCAATTCCAACGATTCGAATGCGGTTCCTTCCGGGCCGGAACAGGGGAGTGCCCCCACTCCGGCGGAGGTTGAGGCAGCCGTCCACGCCGTCGCTGACCGCTCACGGCAGGCTGCCCGCCAGATGTCCGGGGCCAACCGCGCCTTGAAGGACAGTGGCCTCCGGGCAATCGGTGCTGCACTGCTGGACCGGAAGGACTTCATCCTGTCCGCCAACGCCAAGGATGTTGCGGCCGGCAAAGCCAACGGCACGTCGGCGGCCCTGCTGGACCGCCTCACCCTGACCGAAAGCCGGATCGACGGACTCGTGGCTTCCCTGGAGAACTTGGCCAGCCTGCCGGATCCGGTAGGAAACGTGGTCCGCGGCCAGACGCTACCCAATGGGCTGCGCCTGCGCCAGATCAACGTGCCCATGGGAGTGGTGGCCGCCATTTACGAGGCCCGCCCCAACGTCACGGTAGACATTGCCGGTCTTGGCCTCAAGAGCGGGAACGCCGTCATCCTCCGCGGCGGTACTGCTGCCGCCTTCACCAACGAAGCACTCGTCCAGATCCTCCGCGAAGCCCTGGACTCCGTCGGGCTGCCGGCGGACGCCGTTCAGACTGTGGACCAGTACGGCCGTGAAGGTGCGAATGCGCTGATGCGGGCGCGCGGCCGCGTTGATGTCCTGATTCCGCGCGGCGGCCGGGACCTGATCCAGTCCGTGGTGCTGAACGCTGCCGTGCCTGTCATCGAGACCGGCGAGGGCAATGTGCATATCTTCATCGACGAATCTGCCAGCGAGGACATGGCGGTGGAGATCCTGCTGAACGCCAAGACCCAGCGGCCCAGTGTATGCAACACCGTGGAGACCCTGCTGGTCCATTCGCGGTCCACGGTCCTGCCCGCCGTCGCCGCCGCGCTGCGCGGTGCCGGCGTCACTCTCCACGCCGACGAGCGCATCCGCGCAGCCCTGCCTTCATCCATTGAGTCCGAGCCGGCAACGGATGAGGACTGGGGAACCGAGTATATGGACCTGGACCTGGCCGTGGCCATGGTGGACAGCCTGGATGACGCCGTCAAGCACATCCGGACATGGTCTACCGGCCACACCGAAGCAATCCTCACCAACGACCTCGCCAACGCGGAACGGTTCATCGCCGAGGTTGACTCTGCCGCGGTCATCGTCAATGCGTCCACGCGCTTTACCGACGGCGGCGAGCTGGGCCTGGGTGCCGAGGTTGGCATCTCCACGCAGAAGCTTCATGCCCGCGGCCCGATGGGCTTGACTGAGCTCACCACCACTAAGTGGATCGTGCAGGGCGAGGGCCAGGTCCGCGGGTAGCAACGCGGTAATATAGAGAGAAGTCCGGAACAGCGGGACAATCCGCTGCCATATCCTTGAACCTTAGGGGAGAAAATGCTGCTCCAGCAGATCGCCATGACCGTCGCCGAAGGCGGAGAACACGAACCCGCTCCGCTGTGGGCTGAGCCGTGGGTCTTCGGCGTATCCATTTTCACCATCCTGCTGGTGTTGATGTTCGTGACGTGGTCCTACTCCAACCTGGGCAACCGGCACACCGTAGCGGAAGAGCACGCCGATCCGCACCGCCAGCACCCCAACAAGCACGACCATGGCCAAGGCCACTGACATTTCGCGTGTTCTGCACCGTGACGGTGCGCAAGGGCGGCTGCGGCTGGGAGTGATGGGTGGGACGTTTGATCCCATCCACCACGGCCACCTTGTTGCAGCCAGCGAAGTGGCCGCCAAGTTCGGCCTGGATGAAGTGGTCTTCGTTCCCACTGGACAGCCGTGGCAAAAGTCGCACAAGCAGGTCAGCGAGCCTGAGCACCGCTACCTTATGACGGTGATCGCCACGGCATCGAACCCGCGCTTCACTGTCAGCAGGGTGGATGTTGACCGGCCCGGTCCCACGTATACCATTGATACCTTGCGGGATCTCCGGACCCAGCGTCCGGATGCGGATCTGTTCTTCATTACCGGTGCGGATGCACTGGCGCAGATCCTGTCCTGGAAGGACATCGATGAGCTGTGGTCCCTTGCCCATTTTGTGGGCGTGACACGGCCGGGACATGTCCTTGATGGTATGGGCCGCAAAGACGTCAGCCTCCTCGAGGTGCCCGCCATGGCCATCTCGTCCACGGACTGTCGTGCCCGCGTAGCAAGGAACAACCCCGTCTGGTACCTCGTGCCGGACGGAGTGGTCCAATACATCGCCAAATATGGTCTGTACGCCGAGGGATCAGATCCCCAGGATGTCAGAATTACCGAAACAGACGAGCCAGCCAGTACTGAATGAGTCCTCAATGAGTCAGGAACAGCCCCCCGTCCGCAGCCGCCGCGAACTGCGGGAGGCCAGAGATGAGAACACGGCTCCCGGGTCTAACGGCCCGGGCCAGGTTTCGCCTGCCTCAAAACAACGGCGCGCGGCTGACGCCCCGATGGACTCTGTGCCCGAGCAGTCCCAGGCGCAGCGGTCCTCGCAGATCCGTGCCCGCGACCGCGCGGCGCTGCGTGCCATCAAAGAACTTGAGGAGAAAGAGGGCCAGCTTTCCGCCGGCGGCCCTCCCACCCGCAGGCAGTTACGGCTCCAGCAGCTGAAGGAACAGTCCGTCACTTCGGCCAATCCCATCATTCCCGCCCCCATGGGGCAGCCCCTGCCAAGCCAACCTGCGCCGAGCCAACCCAAGCCAGGCCAGGCCAAAACAGTCCAAGCCAAGCCGGGCCCAACGAAGCCAGATCACGACAACGCTGTATCCGCCGATAAGGCCGGGCCCGCTGTGCGGGCCAACGGCAAAGGCGTTCCGGATGGCATGAGCGTGGAGCAGGCGCTCGCAGCCCGCACACTCATTGCCGAGCAGGCCATGAACCAACTGGCCAAGATGGAACACATCGCCTCCCTGGACCCCGAAGCGGTGGATCCGGACATCCTTGCGGAACAGATCGCTTTGGCCGAGCGTGCGGCAGTGCTCAACCGCCGGGCGATGGCCAAGCAGAAGCTGGCCGAGCAGGCCGTCCCTGCACAGCCAGTATCAGCACCGATGCAGGCTGCCAATACGCAGGCCGCGGCCACCCAGTCCGTTCCCCGGACTGGCCCGGCCACGGCCGACAACCTAGCCATGGTGACGCCGCTGGAATTCGTGCAGGCGCCCGGCGTCGACCGTCCTGTCATGAAACCCCCTGCGACCTCCTATGTACCGGTGGTGACCCAGCCCGGATCCAAGGGCCGGCCTGGCGGCAAGGGCCGCCGGCCGTTTACTACGTCAACGGCGCCAGCCGCGGGTTCTGGGGAGGCAGCCGCTTCGGGCCGTTCCCGGGTGATCGCCCGTGCAGAAGCTGCTGCCAGGGCCGCCGCGGAACCGAAGCGGGTCGTGCCCGTGCAGCCGGTCGTGGCCGATATGCCAGCAGGGGAGCCGGACGATCTGTTCGATGACCTGCCGCGCATCCCGGCCCGGTCAGCGCATGGGCTGGAGCCGCTGGATGCGGCAACGGCAGGCCTGGCCCGCGCGAAGCGGCTCAGGCTTATGCAGGTCCTCGTCCTGGCTTTTGGGATCGTGGCCCTTATTTCCGGCGTCATCCTCATCGTCAGCGGTATCTCCAGCTGACCAGGCAACGCCCTTTTACGAAGCTTTAGAAAACTACAAGGAGTCCCATGACTGCATCAGATTCATCCATAGCCATTGCCCGCCAAGCCGCCAAGGCAGCCGCAGACAAGATTGCCCACGACATTGTGGCGCTCGATGTCAGCGAACGCCTGGCACTGGCAGACGTCTTCCTCATCGCATCCGCGCCGAGCGAGCGCCAGGTCAACGCCATCGTTGACGGCATCGAAGAAGAGCTTTCCAAGCAGGACCTTCGTCCAGTACGCCGCGAAGGCCGCTCAGGCGGACGCTGGGTACTGCTGGATTACTCGGACATCGTCATCCACGTCCAGCATGAAGAGGACCGCGTTTTCTACGCCCTGGAGCGCCTGTGGAAGGACTGCCCGGTAGTTGACCTGCAGTTGGGCGATGACACTTCAGCCAAGGCGACTGCGGCTTCCGACGCCGAATAGCAGGCCTTGCCGGCCCGAATATGCCCGATTTGGAATTTTCGGAAAAGCTGGTCTAAGATATTTGAGTTGCTCCGGGGAGACCACGGAGTAACGAAGGTCCGGGGCTGTGGCGCAGCTGGTAGCGCACCTGCATGGCATGCAGGGGGTCAGGGGTTCGAGTCCCCTCAGCTCCACCGGTTAATCCGCCGGAATCGAAAGATTCCGGCGGATTTTTTTATTGCAGGCAAAAGCCCTCCCGATTGGCGCCGCGCGAGGATTTCTATTAAGCTAATCAGGTTGCTTCGGGCGGTCTTAACCCGGAGGAGTGCAAGTTTGGGGCTGTGGCGCAGCTGGTAGCGCACCTGCATGGCATGCAGGGGGTCAGGGGTTCGAGTCCCCTCAGCTCCACCAAACAGGACCCAAGGTCCACAAAATGAGCCACCCCGCCGGGCGGCTCATTTTTTGTGTCCAGAGTGGTGAGCGCTCAGATCCAGTCAGTCCGGCGCAGCGGCGGCCCGTCCCCGCCGGCACGCTGGACCAGCACCTGGTTGACGCCCGTGATCCCGGTTTCAAAGCCCAGGGCACTTGAGGCCATATAGAGCCGCCACACCCGCGCCCGGCCTAGGCTGGTGAGCCGGACGGCTTCGTCCCAGTTCTCTTCGAGCCTGCGTACCCAGGCCCGCAGGGTCAGGGCGTAGTGCAAGCGCAGGGCTTCCACGTCCAACACCTCGAACCCGCCGGTCTCCAACGCGCTGACCATCTTGCCCAGGCTGATCATCTCGCCGTCCGGAAAGACGTAGCGGGGGATGAAAGAATCCGGGTCCGGCTTGGTGGGGCCGGCGTTCCACGAGATGGCGTGGTTGAGCAGCCGGCCGCCGGGACGGAGCAACCCGTGCAGCACCTCGACATAGTGGGGTGTCTGTTCGCGGCCCACGTGTTCGGACATGCCGATGGAGCTGATGGCGTCAAACGGTCCGTCGGAGATATCCCGGTAATCCTGGACTCGGATGTCGATGTTTTCGGTCAGACCGGCGTCGGCCGCACGTTTGCGCGCCAGCACCGCCTGTTCCGTGGAGAGCGTCACCCCAACCACCGTGACGCCGTAATGCTGCGCCGCGTGCAAAGCGAAGCTGCCCCAGCCACAGCCCACGTCCAGCACCCTCATCCCGGGCTTCAAGCCAAGCTTCCGGCAGACAAGGTCCAGCTTGGCCTGTTGTGCATCATCCAGTCCGGCCGGAAGGCCGCGGCCGGCAAGGGCGGCGCCGCCGTCGGGTCCATCCGCCCACACAGCGCACGAGTAGACCATCGACGGTCCCAGCACGACGGCGTAAAAGTCGTTGCCGACGTCGTAATGGTGCGAGATGGCCGCGGCGTCGCGCTGCCGGGTGTGGAGCCGTCCCTTCCTCGTGACCTTTGCTTCCTCCGGCGGCGGAGCAGGGTTGGGGCCCAGCGCGCCCAGCCGGACGGCCGTGCTGACCAGCGTGGCCAGTTCACGCGGAGTCAGGGGCCGGAAGGGGCCGGGCTCGGCAAACTTCCCCACCGAGCTGAGCGCTGTGAAGGCCGCAAAGATGTCGCCGGGGGCGTCGATGTCCCCGGCGACGTATGCGCGGCTGAGCCCGAGCTGCCCCGGCGACCACAGGATCCGGCGCAGGGCGCGGCCTGACCTGAATTCGAGGACCGGGGCGTCGGGCGGCCCCGCCTCGGACCCGTCCCACGCCCGCAGCCTCAGCGGTATCTCCGACGTCCCCAGGACGATGCCCAGTGCGTTCGCCAGCAGCGACGCTGCCCCTTTTTCCGTTCTCATGGTCCTCGCCTTTCTTCTGCCTAGGCCCAACAGTACGACGGCGGCGCGCGCCTGTCAGTGCAGTGCCGCGATTATCATGGGGGAGTGAATGAGACGTTGCCTCCGTGCCCCGAATGCTCCAGCGCTTACACCTACGAGATGGGTGCGCTCCTGGTCTGCCCGGAATGCGGCCACGAGTGGTCCGCCGAGGCGGCGGAGGCGACGGCAGAGTCCGGGCCGCGGGTCATCAAGGACGCCGTGGGCAATGTCCTCGCCGACGGCGACACGGTCACGGTGATCAAGGACCTGAAAATCAAGGGCAGCTCCGGTGTCATCAAGGTGGGCACCAAGGTCCGTGGGATCCGGCTCATGGACGGCGTGGGCGATCACGACATCGACTGCAAGGTGGACGGCGTGGGGCCGATGCAGCTCAAATCCTCCGTGGTGAAGAAGGTCTAGCCGAAACCGGTCACGAGCATGGACAGCGGAACCACCGACGTTGTGGTCATCGGCGCGGGCCAGGCGGGACTCTCCGCCGCGTACCACCTGCAGCGCCGGGGCCAGAAATATACAGTCCTCGACGCCGAGGACGGCCCGGGCGGCGCCTGGCGCCACCGCTGGAAAAGCCTGGTCATGGCCACGGTCAACGGCATCAGCGCCCTTCCCGGCATCGCGAAGCCAGACGTGGACCCCGCGGAACCCAGCTCGGAATTCCTGAGCCGGTACTTCGCCGGCTACGAGCGGGAACTCGGGATTGAGGTCGTGCGCCCGGTCAAGGTCACCTCCGTCGCAAGGGAAGACGCCGATCCGGCAGGACGGCTGCGGATCAGCACCGACAGCGGCCACTGGTCAGCGAAGGCTGTCATCAACGCAACCGGCACATGGACCAGGCCGTTCTGGCCCATCTACCCGGGCCGAGCCACGTTCAGGGGCCGGCAGCTGCACGTGGCCGATTACGTCTCCGCCGAGGAGTTCCGCGGCCTGCATGTCATCGTGGTGGGCGGCGGAATTTCCGCCGTCGGGCTGCTGGATGAGGTCTCGCAGGTGACCAGCACAAGCTGGTTCACCCGGCGCGTACCGGACTGGCGTGACGCCGCGTTCGACGCCCAGGCCGGCCACAACGCCGTCGCCCTCGTGGAGGAACGCGTGCGGCAGGGCCTGCCGCCGCAAAGCGTGGTGGCCGTTACCGGCCTCATCTGGACGCCCGCACTGAGGGCGGCAGCACAACGGGGTGCGCTGGACCGTCGCCCGATGTTCACCGCCATAGAGCCCGACGGCGTCCGGCTCACCGATGGGAGCTTGCTCCGTGCCGACGTCATCCTGTGGGCTACGGGATTCCGCGCCGAGCTCGAACACCTGGCGCCGCTGCACCTCCGGGGACCCGGCGGCGGCATCGCCATGGAGGGGACCCAGGTGGCAATCGAGCCGCGCGTCCATCTGGTGGGGTACGGACCGTCGTCGTCCACCATCGGCGCAAACAGGGCGGGCCGGGCAGCCGTCACGGCCATCCTCAAGCTGCCCGCGCTTGCACCAACCGCATCAGCAACCAGCACATGACCAGATGGCAGGAACCAGTGGCACAGAACAATCTTGCGGACATCTTCGGCACGCTTCGGCGCCACCCGGACGTCGAAGCCCCGAATCTTCAGGCCTGGGACGCCACGGACCGGCTGCTGCTGGAAGCCGCCGCAGAGGGCCTGAATCCGGATATACGGCTCACTGTGATCGGCGACCGCTACGGTGCCCTCACCCTCGGTGCGCTGGGCGCGCTCGGTGTCCGGCGGGTCCGTGTGCACGAGGATCTCATCACGGGGGAGCGCGCCCTGCGGAACAACGCTGCGGCCGTGGGGCTCGCAGCGGCGGATCCCGGAGCCGTTGCCGCCACGGGGTTCGAACAATTGCCGCTGGGGGAGGAACTGCTGTCCGGCGCGGAGCTGGTGCTGCTTCAACTGCCGCGGACGCTGGCGGAGCTTGAAGAAATCGCAGCCGCTGTGGCGCGTTATGCCGCCCCTGACGTGGTGCTGCTCGCCGGCGGGCGGATCAAACACATGTCCCTGGGAATGAACGCGGTCCTGGCACGCCACTTCGAGACGGTCCAACCGCAGCTGGCGCGGCAGAAGTCCCGGATCATCCTGGCCAGCGGCGCCCGGCAAACTGAGGCGCCCGGGTGGAGTCCCGCCGTCGAACGCCTTGCCGATTTGGACCTGGACGTTGCTGCGCACGGCGCCGTCTTCGCTGGCGCGAAACTGGACATCGGGACCAGGTTCCTCCTGACCTTCCTCCCGGAGATGCCGCAGGCCCGGCACGCCATCGATCTGGGCTGTGGCACCGGCATCCTCGCTGCCATGTACGCCCGCCAGAACCCGGCGTCAAGGGTCACAGCCACGGACCGGTCCGCAGCCGCCGTCGCCTCCGCCCGGGCCACGGCGCGGGCCAACGGCCTCGAGGAGCGGATTACCACCCTCCAGGATGACGCGATGAGCACCCTCCCGGCCGGAAGCGCCGAGCTGGTCCTGTTGAATCCGCCCTTCCACCTGGGCGCCAGTGTGCATGCCGGAGCGGGCATCAAACTGTTCGAGGCGGCAGCCAGGGTCCTGGCTCCGGGCGGTGAGCTGTGGACGGTCTTCAACCGGCACCTGCAGTACCTCCCGGCGCTGGAGCGGCTGGTGGGTCCCACCACTGTGAGGGGCGGCAATCCAAAGTTCACGGTGGCGGTCAGTACCAGACGGCCGTAGGCGCGCCAGCACGGCAAGGTGGCGCCCCCGGCCGCGGCGCGGCCCCGCCTCCGGCTCTGGGCGTTGATCAGGAGGTAACGTACCATTCAGACATCATGAATACGCGGCCGAAAACCTAGGGGAGACCGTGCCAGAAATCCGCCAGTCCTCGGCGCCACGGCGCGGGACTAATCTTCCGCGCATGGGGGACTTTAACCTCACGGTCATCCTGGATGCCATCCGCCGGTCATCCGGCGGACTGAGCCGCGTTGAGCTCGCCCAGATTGTCGGCCTCTCGCCGCAGACTATCTCCAACATTACCCGCCGCCTGCTGGACCAGCACCTGATCGTCGAAGCCGGCAAAGAAGGCAGCGGCCCCGGCAAACCGCGCACCATGCTTCGCCTCAACCGGGGCGGCATGTATGCCATCGGCGTCCACCTGGACCCCGCCGTCACCACGTTCGTGGTCCTCGATCTCGTGGGCGCCGTTGTACAGCATTCACGGATCAAAACACCCGGCGGGAATGATCCTGCCGCCGTAATGTCCACGATGGCCACCGAGATTGAACAGCTGGTTGCCGAGTCCGGCGTGGACACCAGCAGGATCGCCGGCCTGGGCCTGGCCGTTCCGGGCCCCATCGACCTGGACAATGGCACCGTGGTGGATCCGCCGCTGCTGCCAGGCTGGGACCGCGTGGAACTTCGGGACGCCCTGGCCAAGGCCACCGGCTATTCCGTCCTGGTGGATAAGGACGTCACCAGCGCCGCCGTCGCCGAAACATGGGCCGGCGGGCCCAGCGGCTCGGGCAGTTTCATCTTTATGTACATGGGCACCGGTATCGGCTGCGGCATCGTCCTCAACGATGAGGTGGTCCGCGGAACATCAGGAAACGCCGGCGAGATCGGCCACATCGTAGTGGATCCCGATGGTCCGGGCTGCGACTGCGGACTTCGCGGCTGCGTGAAGTCCTCGGCCATCCCTCAGGTACTCGTTACGGAGGCCGTTGCCGCCGGCATCCTGAACGGCTCCGGAAAGCACACCAGCGGAGCCGAAGTGCAGCAGAGCTTCGCGCAGCTGTGCGATCTCGCCGATGCCGGCGACGCCAAGGCCTTGGCAATCATCGACAAGTCGGCCGTGCTGGTAGCCCGGGCCGTCTCCGTGGTCACCAACACGCTGGATGTGGAACGGGTTGTGTTCGGCGGACCCTTCTGGAGCCGGATCTCTGACCGCTACCTGGAGAAGATCCCGGCGCTGGTGGACGCCAACAGCGCGGCCCGCCTGATCCACACCATCGAGGTTGTCGGCACGGGAGTCGGTGAGGACGTGGGCGCCATTGGAGCCGCCTGCCTGGTCCTGGAGCATACACTGGCGCCCCGGGCGCAGCGGCTTCTCCTGGATGTCTGAACCGGACGTCTGAACCGGACGTCTGACCGGGGCCTCCTTGCCAGTGGCAGGAGCCCCATCTAGCATGTGGATATCGCCGCGGCCGGGGCCCGCAGACACAGGGGACGGCAGCCATTGACTGAATGGAGCACCATGCGTCTGGCCCTCAAAATCACCTCACTCATCGCTGCAGCGGGCTTTGTGCTGACGGCGTGTTCCCCCGCCAGCCCCGAAGCTGAGACCAAGACACTGAAGGTGGTCTACCAAAAAACCGATTCCTTCACTGCCCTGGACACCCTCTTCCAGGCGGCCAAGCAGGAGTTTGAAGCCGCCAACCAGGGCGTCACGGTTGCCCTGGAACCCATCCAGGCGAACGACGACGACTACGGCACCAAGCTTGCCCTCGCCCTCCGTTCGACCTCCACCGCCCCGGACGTCTTCTATGAGGACACCTTCAAGGTCCGTTCCGACGTCGACGCCGGGTACCTCCTGAAGCTGGACAGCCACCTTGAGGGGTGGGAGGACTGGGATACCTTCGATGACGGCGCCAAGGCGGCAGGTCTGGGGGACGACGGCGGCACGTACGCGGTCCCGCTGGGCACCGACACCCGGGGTATCTGGTACAACAAAAAGGTGCTCACCGCCGCGGGCGTCAGCGTCCCCTGGGAGCCCCGCACCTGGCAGGACATCCTGGACACTGCCCGGAAGATCAAGGCCAGTGACGCCACTGTGGTGCCGTTCAACATGTACGCCGGCAAGGCCACAGGTGAAGGCACCGTGATGCAAAGCTTCTACGAACTGCTCTACGGAACCGGGTCCGAACTCTACGACGCCGACGCCAGGAAGTGGGTGGTCGGTTCCCCGGGGTTCACCGACTCGTTGGGGTTCCTCAAGACCCTCTACGACGAAAAACTGGCCGTCTCACCGGCGGAGGCCCTCGACGCGAATGTGTGGAAGAAGGTCTTCGGCGAATGGCTGCCGCAGGGCAAGATGGGCGCCACAGTCGAGGGTTCCTACACGCCGTCCTTCTGGCAGAAAAGCGGCAGCTACGAATGGGCCGAGTACGGGCAGGACATGGGAGTGACTGCCTTTCCCACCCAGAATGGCCAGGCGCCCGGCGGCGTCAGCATGTCCGGCGGATGGACCCTGGCGGTAGGAGCGGAGACCAAGAACCCCGACCTCGCGTTTGAGTTCCTCGCGACGGCCCTGAACCAGAAGAACTCCCTGGCGTTCAACGTCGCCAGCTCCCAGATCGCCGTGCGGAAGGATGTCGCCGCAGATTCCGGCTACCAGGCGGCCAACCCCTTTGTGAAGGACGTGTCCGAGCTTGTGGCCGTTACGCACTACCGTCCCGCAACCGCCGAATACCCCCGGATCTCGGCGGCCGTCCAAGAGGCAACGGAAGCTGTGATTACCGGGGCGAAATCCCCGGAGCAGGCGGCCGCCGACTATGACACGGCGGTGAAGGGCATCGTGGGTGAGGCCAAGACGGTCGCTAAGTAACCTGTGGCGGTTTCCCTAAGGCGTGACCAGACCGGCCACCGGCGGCGTCGCCCCGGACTCCGGCGCCAGGCGCGGCTGCTCCCGGTAGTCCCGGCAGTGGTTCTGCTCCTAGTGTTTTTGGCCGGCCCCGTGCTGTGGGCTTTCCACGCATCATTCACCAATGCTGCCCTGACCGGCCGCAATGCCCGCAGCCCCGGCTGGATTGGGTTCGACAATTACGCCAGGCTCCTGTCCGATCCGATGCTGCCGCTCTCGCTTGGCCTGACCGTCCTGTTTGTGGGCGGCTCGGCCATCCTGGGCCAGAACCTGCTGGGACTTACCATCGCCGTGCTGATGCGGCGGGCCCGCCGCCCAGTGGCCGCAGTCGTCGGCACTGCGGTGGTGGCTGCGTGGGTGCTGCCCGAGATCGTGGCCGCCTTCGCCGCCTACGCCTATTTCAGCCGGGACGGGACCCTGAACCAGCTGCTGGGCGGACTGGGGTTCGGACAGACCGACTGGCTGTATTCGTTCCCGATGGTTGCCATTCTGCTTGCCAACATCTGGCGTGGCACGGCGTTCTCCATGCTGGTCTACCGCGCCGCGCTCAATGACATCCCCGGGGAGGTCACGGAGGCCGCGCTGATGGACGGTGCCGGTGGCTGGCAGCGGCTGGCCTTCATCACCATCCCCATGATCCGTGGCAGCATCGCCACCAACCTCATGCTCATCACCCTGCAGACGCTGGCGGTGTTCACCCTCATCTGGGTCATGACAGCGGGCGGTCCCGCCAACGCCAGCACCACGCTGCCGGTGCTGGCGTACCTGGAGGCCTTCAAGTTCGGCGACATCGGCTACGGCACCGCGGTGGCGTCAGTGCTGATCCTCATTGGCCTGGTGTTCGGTGCGGCCTACGTCCGGCTCCTGCGGGAGGGCAAACCATGACGACGACGGCGGGGACCTCCGCCCGGGGGCAGCTGCAGTCCGGGACGGGCGCCGTTTCCCGTGCCCAACAGCGTGCCCGGACGCCGGCGGACGTGTCCCTGACCCTGATCGGTGCCTGCTTTGTTCTGCCGCTGCTCTGGCTGGTGTTTGCGTCCCTTGATGCCTCCGCCGGGCATGAGGCCCGGCTCCCGGGTCAATTCTCCGTGGATAACTTTGCCGCCATCATGACGCCGGGGCTGCTGTTTCAGCCGCTCTGGAACAGCATGGTGCTGTCCGCCGGCACGGCCGCCGTGAACCTCGTGGCAGCAGTGCTCGCCGCCTACCCGCTGTCCCGCTACCAGTCCAGGTTCAACAGGCCGTTTATGTACACCATCCTGTTTGGAACCTGCCTTCCCATCACGGCCATCATGGTGCCGGTGTACGGGTTGTTTGTGCAGCTTCACCTGCTGGATTCGATGCCCGCCACCATCTTCTTTATGGCCACCACCACGTTGCCCATGGCCATCTGGATGACCAAGAACTTTATGGACGCCGTCCCGGTGTCGCTTGAGGAAGCGGCATGGGTGGACGGGGCCTCGGGACTAACGGCGCTGAGGACCATCGTCCTGCCCCTGATGCGGCAGGGGCTGGGCGTGGTGTTCATTTTTGTGTTCATCCAGGCATGGGGGAACTTCTTCGTCCCGTTCGTCCTGCTCCTGTCCGAAGCCCGGCAGCCGGCGGCAGTGTCGATCTTCGCCTTCTTCGGACAGCACGGCGCAGTGGCGTACGGCCAGCTGGCCGCCTTTTCCATCCTGTATTCAGTCCCGGTGCTGGCACTCTACGTCATTGTGGCCAAGGGCGCCGGCAGCTCGTTCGCGCTCTCGGGTGCCGTCAAAGGCTAGCGGCGCTTGGCCAGCGACGCCGGCCGGATCCTCAGTCGATGTCCTCGATGACAGTCCCAAACGGGATGGAATCGTCCAGATGTGCCTGATGTCCGTGAGGCAGGTTGAGCACCCGCACACCGTGGGCCTGATCCGCAGCCGACTGCATCAGGATGGGCCGCACGGTGTTGATGAAACTCTCGCTTTTTCCTGCGAGATACTCCTGATAACTGGCTGGTAGCTGGCTCATTCCACCAGAATAGACCTGACGGACCTGCCATGGGGAGGGGTCCCCATTGCGGCCGGACCGGCAGGTTGCTTGGATAGGATGGCGGGCGGAGTGCAGCTGCCCGCCAGCAACGTCGGCCCACCAGTCGTCAACCACCATCCATCAGGGGGAAATCCATTGCTTCAGACCAGCGCGCCCGCACGAATCGACCCGGCGGAACTGGCCCGAGCACAGCAGGTGGTGGCGAACATTTCCCGCAGCTTCGATGCCAAAGTTGTGGGCCAGGCACGGCTGCGTGAATCCCTGCTGGTGGGCCTGATGACCGGTGGGCACATCCTGCTGGAAAGCGTTCCGGGACTGGCGAAGACCACCGCCGCCCAGACCGTGGCCGAAGCAGTGAGCGCAGAGTTCCGCCGGATCCAGTGCACGCCGGACCTGCTCCCAAGCGACATTGTGGGCACGCAGATCTACGACGCCGCCAAGGGCACCTTCATCACCCAGCTGGGGCCGGTGCACGCCAACATTGTCCTGCTTGATGAGATCAACCGCTCCAGCGCCAAGACCCAGAGCGCCATGCTGGAGGCCATGCAGGAACGGCAGACCTCAATTGGGGGAGAGGAATACCGGCTGCCGTCCCCCTTCATGGTGCTGGCCACCCAGAACCCGATCGAGCAGGAAGGCACGTACCAGCTGCCGGAGGCGCAGATGGACCGCTTTATGCTCAAGGACGTGCTGGACTACCCCACGCCGGCCGAGGAATCAGAAATCATCCGGCGGATCGACGCCGGGGTCTTCAGTGCGGAGCAGAAGCCGGCGGCCGCTGCCTCGCTGGACGCAGTCATCGGCGTGCAGGAGCTGGTGAAGCGGATCTACATCGACCCGGCCATCATCAACTACATCGTGGGCCTGGTGTTCGTCACCCGGAACGCCGGGCAGTACATCGACCAGCGTCTCGCCGGCTTCATCGAATTCGGCGCCAGCCCCCGCGCCAGCATTGCCTTCAGCCAGGCCGCCCGTGCGGTGGCGCTCCTCAACGGCCGAGGTCACGTGATCCCGGAGGATGTCAAGTCCCTCGCCCACCGCGTCCTGCGGCACCGCCTGATCCTGGGGTTCGACGCCGTTGCCGAGCAGGTGCCGGTGGAGTCGATCATCGACGCGGTCGTGGCCTCCGTCCAGACCCCCTGAGGCTGCGGTGACCAGCCTCCTGAAGCGTGTGAAGTCGAAGATGGCCATCTTCGCCCACCGGAAAGCCCGCGGCATGCTCGACGGCGAATACGGTTCCGTTTTCCGCGGCCGCAGCCTCGACTTTGACGACCTGCGCGCCTACATCCCCGGGGACGATGTCCGTGACATCGACTGGAAGGCTTCCGCCCGCTTCGGGTCGCCGCTTATCAAACGGTACGTCGCCGTGAGGCGCCAGACCGTCCTGCTGATTGCCGATACCGGCCGCGGCATGGCTGCCGAGTCCCGCGACGGCGAAACCAAAAAGGACATCGGCGTTATGGCACTCGGTGTGGTGGGCTACCTGGCGCACCGGCACGGCGACGTGGTGGGTTTGGTCTGCGGCGATCGCAACGGGACACGCGCCATTCCCGCCAAAGCCGGTGAGCCGCATTTGGAACGGCTCCTGCGCGAAGTTGACTCGTCCACCTCCCTGGACTCCGGCCCGAGCGGGATCGAGGACCAGCTGGAATACGTGGCCCGCAACGTCAAGGGCAGGTTCCTGCTGTTTGTGGTGTCCGACGAACATGCCGCCGGCCCCGACACCGAACAGCTCCTCCGCAGGCTCCGTGCCCAGCACGAGGTCCTTTGGCTCACCATCCGGGACGCTGACCTGGCCGGGGAAGGTCACACCGGCCAGGACGCCTTCAGCGTGGCAGACTCCTCGGTGCTGCCAGCACACCTGGCAGCGTCCCCGGCAATCGCGGCGGCCTATACCAAGGCAACTGGGGAGAGAGACGCCGCCCGCCAGGCAATGCTTCGCCGCACCGGCATCACCCAAGGCCACGTGTCAGGCAGCAGCGCAGTCATGACGGAACTCTTCGCCCTCTTGGAAAGGCACCGGCGTGAAGGCTGACCCGGGCATCTACGGACCCCTCCAGTACAGCCAGGCGTGGCTGTGGACCGGGCTCGCCCTCCTGGTAGTGGTCTTGGGCTGGTACGTGGTCGTTTTCCTGAGTAAGCGCCAACCGAAGGTGCCGGAGCAGGCGCCCCGGTTCACGCCGCCGTCGGACCTTGCCAGCCTCAAAGAGGCCTACCTGCAAAGGATCGACGCCGTCACCGCCAACGCCGCCGCCGGGCTGCTGACCACACGTGAATCGCACCAGGAACTAAGCCTCCTGGTGCGCCGGTTCGCCCGCGATGTCACCGGCATTGACGCACCCAGAATGACCCTGGCGGACCTGCGCGGGCACCCGCTGCCCCCAGTAGCCGAGGCCGTCCGCAAGATCTACCCGGGCGAGTTCGGCCTGGAGCCGCTGCCGCCGGTCGCGCAATCGGCCGAGACTGCCCGCCAGACGGTGTGGCAGTGGAACTGATGTTCTGGTGGCTGATCCCGCCGGCACTGGTCATCGCGGCCCTGGCCGGATGGCGCGCCTTCCGCCCGGACCGCCAGGCAAACGCTCGACGGCGGCCGGTGGCCAATGCGGACCGCCTCACCGCTCTGCCCGAATACCAGGCGGCACTCCGGCGGCACCGCCGCTGGCTGGCGATAGCCGCGCTCGCGGCCATAACCCTGGCGGTCTCTGCGGTGGCCGCGGCGGCGCGCCCGGTGGAGCTAACCACCATCCAGCCGGAGCAACGCAACCGGGACATCATGCTGTGCCTGGACACGTCGGGCTCGATGAGCAGCGCCGACGCGGCCGTGGTGCAGGTGTTTGCCGAACTGGCGAAGAAGTTCGACGGCGAACGGATCGGCCTCACCGTCTTCGACAGCAGCGCCGTCCAGGTCTTCCCACTCACCGACGACTACGGGTACGTCCAGGAACAGCTCACGCTGGCCAAAGACGCCTTCGACGGAAACCCCGGCAGCGCGGGATTCCTGGACGGCACCTGGAATGGCCGCGGATCTTCGCTGATCGGCGACGGCCTGGCGTCCTGCGTCAACGGGTTTCCGGACACGGGCGCCGCGGATTCTCGCAGTGTGGAGCCCGGCAGCCCTGGCATTGACAGCCCTGACTCCGGCCAGCGGCGCTCGCGGTCCATTGTCCTGGCAACGGACAACTACCTCTCCGGCGATCCCATCTTCACCCTCGAGCAGGCGGCCGCCTTGGCCAAGGAACGCGAAGTGCCGGTGTATGCCCTGAACCCCGGCGACTTCGACTATGGACCCGGCCCCGGCCAGCCTGGAGCCAGGCTGCGCACAGCGGCCGAAGCCAGCGGTGGAGCGTACTACCGGCTGGACAGCCCGGAGGCCGTTGCGGACATCGTCCGGTCCGTGCAGGAAACCGAAGCCACGGCCATGAAGGGTGCACCCCGGGCAGTGGTCTCGGACCGGCCCGATCTGCCCCTCACGCTGGCACTCCTGTCCGGCATGGTGCTGGCGGGCGCATCGTGGAGGCTCCGGCCATGACACTGCAACCCATCCTGCCCTGGTGGGTTATGGTCCCGCTCATAGCCGCAGTTGTGTTCTTTCTGGGCTGGCGACTCGTGCAGGCTTCGCGGGAGCGCTCTGCCGGTATACGCCGCGACTGGCTGTTCAGGAGCGCCCTGGTGCTGCTGCTCCTGGCTGCGGCCCTCCGGCCGGGTGTTCCCGGTGGAAGTTCCCAAGCCGCAACGGCGGATGTCAACGTCTTCTTCGTCGTGGACACCAGCAGCAGCATCGCTGCCGAAGACTACGGCGACAGCTCGCCCCGGCTGGATGGGGTGCGACACGACATCATGGCCATCGCGAGTGAACTGGCCGGGGCCCGCTTTTCGCTCCTGACCTTCGACAGCAACGCCATTGTCCGGATGCCCCTCACCACCGACAACATCGCATTGGACACCAGCGTGTCCATCCTGCAGCCCCAGGTCACGGCATTTTCGAAGGGCAGCAGCGTCACGGCTGCCGGAACCTTGCTGACGGAGCGGCTGAGGGCAGCGCGGGACAGCCATCCAGAACGGCCGCGCTTGGTCTACTACCTGGGCGACGGTGAACAGACCAGCGCCAAGGCACCGGAGGCGATTAGGCTCGACGGCGGCCTGGTCGACGGTGGCGCGGTGCTCGGCTACGGCACGGCGGAAGGCGGCCGGATGAAGGAAAACACAGGACAGGGTTCCGGGCAGGACGCTGGTGCCGGCTACATCCAGGACCGGTCGTCCGGAACCGGCAAGGATGCGTTATCGATCATCGATGAAGGCCGGCTGCAGGGGATTGCCGGGCAGCTGGCGGTTCCCTATGTCCACCGTTCCGCCGGAGACCCGGTGGCGCCGATGATGCAGGCGGCTGATCCGGGGGACTTCGAACGGGCAACTGACGACGGCGATGTTGCCGGCCGGACTGAGCTGTACTGGCTCCTCTCCGCCGGAGCGTTCCTGCTGGCCCTCCGCGAAACCTTCTTGGTGCTGCGCCAGTGGCGGCAGCTCCGGCCCGGACCGGGAGGTCGAAAGTGATGCGCCCAGCGCCCACGCCGGCACCCCGGAAAGAGGCGCGCCAGAAACCCGCACCGCCGGTGGACTCACGGGACCGGCGGGAGCACCGCCGTCGGCTGCTGTGGTGGTCTGCGCTGCCCGCACTGCTGGTGCTGTGCCTGGCCGCGAAGCTGCTCAGTGTGGGCATGCTCGCCGATACCGCTGCCCGGTCCTTCGCGGCCGGGGACTCCGGCGGCGTGGCGGATGCTGCGGCCGGACTGCGGATCGCCAATTTCATCGAACCGCACAAGGCGCCGTTCGCCGAGGGTGACGGGCTGTTCCTCGCGGGGGACTTCGCTGCCGCCCGCCAACGCTTCGAGGAGGCACTGTCCCTGGCGGGCACGGCCGACGAGTGCGTGGTCCGGCTCAATCTGGCGCTCACCATCGAAAGCCTCGGTGACGCGCAGGCCAAAGCAGAAGATCCGACGGCGGCGGCCCGGCTCTTCGCGGAAGGCGTTGCCGTGGTGGAGGCTGCTCCGGACGGCTGCTACGACGACGTCGCGGATACCGGTGCAGAAGCGGGCACGGGAGAGGAACTGGAACAGGCGGGGGAGCGGCTTCAGCAAAAGGCCGATGCAGCTGCAGACAACACCACACCGCAACCGTCAGAGCAGCCTGGTGAGGACGAACCTGCTGCCGATCCGGGCCAGCAGAGCCAGCTAGAGCAGCTTAAGGACAGTGCCAAGGAAGCCCAAAGCGAGCGGAATTCCGGGCAGGGGCGGGACGAGTACCTCCGGGACGATGACTTCGGGCCGGGCGTCGACCGGCCCTGGTAACAGGCCAATGCAGCGGCGGTCCGCAGTATGCCCCGATGAATCCTTCGACCCAAACGGCGAACAAAATTCTGTACCGGAACGAAACACGCCGTAAAACTGCGTCTTAATTCGGCGGCGAACTTGAAGGAAGCCCCGCCGGCTTCTAGAGTTCTATACAAGTTACCGAGGTAACGTGTCAGCGATCCTCCGATTGTGGAGGGTGTGGGTGCCCCCATGTGGGCCTGACATTTGCTCACGGACAACTTCATTACAGGCGTAACAGTCGCGGCTGCGTCCCTGTGGAGTTTTCCGTGTTCCCAAACTCAAATTCATTCCCGGCTTCACTGTCACATTTGCTGACCGTAGCCGGCAATGGCCCAAAGCCAAGGACGCAAATGTCACCGCCAAGCCTTATCGAAACGCATCCGAACCTCTCCGAGACCGCCCCGGTAGCGCTCTCGTACGAGCTCTTCCCGCCCCGTAGTCCGGCCGCGGCCGAGTCGCTCTGGACCACCATCCGGGAACTGGAAACCACCGAACCGGACTACGTCTCCGTCACTTACGGTGCCAGCGGCTCGAACCGGGACACCGCCGTCGAACTCATCAACAGGCTCCTGCTGGAAACCACGCTCCGGCCGCTGGCCCACCTCACCTGCGTTGGCAACACGCCGGAGGAACTTGCGGAGATCATCGGCGACCTCCTGGACACCGGGGTCCGGGGCATCCTGGCCCTCCGGGGCGACCAGCCCAAGGAAAGTGCACCGCTCGCCGCAGGGTCCCTGCGGTATGCGCAGGACCTGATCGAACTCATCCGGCGCGTTGAACAGCGGCGGTCGGCCCTTCTGTGTGCAGGCAAGATCGCCGTGGGCGTCGCAGCCTACCCCACCCGGCACCCGGAATCACCCAGCGAAGCCCACGACGTCGAGGTGCTGCTCGCCAAGCAGCGTTCCGGCGCCGACTTTGCCATCACCCAGGTCTTCTTCCATACCGAGCAGTACGCGAACCTCATCAGCCGCGCACGCCGGGCCGGGGTCACCATCCCCATCATCCCGGGCGTTATGCCGCTCACCAGCCTGCGCCGGGTCACCCGGCTCGGCGAACTGACAGGCGTAGAACCGGCACCGGAACTCCTGGCCCGCCTTGCCGCCGCGGACAGTGACTCCGAGCGCCTCCGGATCGGTGTCCGGGCCACGGTGGACCTGGCCAACGCGGCCCTCGAGGCCGGAGCGCCGGGCATCCACATCTACACCTTCAACGAACACCAGAGCGCGCTGGAGGTGCTGGACAAACTGGCACTTCCGCGCCAGTCCCGTTCAGTTGGCCGCCGCAGCGCCACCCTCCGGCGCCAGCTCGCCAGCTGACCTTCCAACATCCGCCAGACCATTCACAGTTTCCACTAACACCCAAGGAATCTCCCATGACTGAACAGAACACCCCCGCCACTCCGTTCCCGGCCGCGTCGCTGCTCGGCTACCCGCGCATCGGCCGTCGCCGCGAGCTCAAGAAGGCTGTCGAAGCCTACTGGGCCGGCAAGATCGACGCCGCAGCACTGGACGCCGCCGCCAAGGGCATCCAGCTGACCATCGCCAAGCGCCTGCAGGAACTGGGCCTCACCGAAGCCGCCGCCGTTCCGGGGACGTTCTCCTACTACGACCAGGTCCTGGACGCCACCGCCCACCTCGGCGCTGTCCCGGCCCGCTTCGGCAAGCTCCTCAACGCCGAAGGCCAGCTCGACATCGACGGCTACTTCACCCTGGCCCGTGGCACCAAGGACCAGCAGCCGCTGGAAATGACCAAGTGGTTCGACACGAACTACCACTACCTCGTTCCGGAGATCGGCCCGGAGACCGAGTTCACCCTCGCCTCCAACCGCATCGTTGAGGAATTCGAGTTCGCCCTGGCCAACGGCATCGAGACCCGCCCGTACATCGTTGGCCCGGTCACTTACCTCCTGCTCTCCAAGGCTTCAGATGAGGCCCCGGCAGGCTTCGCTCCGCTGTCCCGCCTCGAAGACGTCCTGCCGGTTTACGTACAGTTGCTCGAGAAGCTCGCCGCCGCAGGCGCCAGCTGGATCCAGCTTGACGAGCCCGCACTGGTTGTTGACCAGGACACCCCGGCCGCCGAAATCGAAGCAGCCGTTGCCCGCGCTTACGAAGTCCTCTCCGGTGCAGCCAAGCGCCCGCAGATCCTCGTCTCCACCCCGTACGGCGCCCTCGATGGCCAGCTGGGCACGCTTGCCGCCACCAACATCGACGCCCTGCACATCGACGCCTTCAAGGGTGCGGTCCCCTCCGCAGCGGCCCTGGCCGGCCTTGGCAACAAGACCCTGGTTGCCGGTGTCGTTGACGGCCACAACATCTGGCGCAACGACCTCGCCGTCGCCGCCGCCAAGCTGGACGAACTGAAGGCTGCCGCCGGCCGGATCGCCGTCAGCACCTCCACGTCCACCCAGCACGTCCCGCACGACGTCACCGAAGAGGGCCAGCTCTCCGAGGAGCTGCGCAGCTGGCTCGCGTTCGCCGACCAGAAGGCCGTTGAAGTCAAGACCCTCGCGTCCTACCTGGCCGACCCGGCTTCCGCCAAGACGGCCATCGACGAGGCATCCGCCGTCATCGCAGCCCGCGCCATCGCCGAAGGCGTCCGCCGCGACGACGTCCGGGCCCGCACCGAGGCCCTGACCGCAGCGGACTTCAGCCGCTCCGCCTACGCAGTCCGCGAAGCCGCCCAGGAAGATGCCCTGCACCTCCCTCCGCTGCCCACCACCACCATCGGCTCCTTCCCGCAGACGTCCGAGATCCGCTCGGCGCGTGCCCGCAACAACAAGGGCGACCTCACCAACGAGCAGTACGAACAGCTCATGAAGGACGAGATCAAGCGCATTGTGGAGCTGCAGGAAGAGCTCGGCTACGACGTCCTGGTGCACGGCGAGCCGGAGCGCAACGACATGGTCCAGTACTTCGCCGAGAACCTCGAAGGCTTCGACGTCACGGTTCACGGCTGGGTCCAGTCCTACGGCTCACGCTGCACCCGCCCGTCCATCCTCTGGGGCGACGTCACCCGCAGCGCCCCCATCACGGTGGCCTGGGCCGAGTACGCCCAGTCGCTGACCAGCAAGCCCATGAAGGGCATGCTCACGGGGCCGGTCACCATCCTGGCCTGGTCCTTCGTCCGCGATGACCAGCCGCTGGGCGAAACCGCCAACCAGGTTGGCCTGGCCCTCCGCGACGAAATCGCGGACCTCGAGGCTGCCGGCATCAAGGTCATCCAGGTGGACGAGCCCGCACTGCGCGAACTCCTGCCGCTGCGCAAGGCCGACCACGCCACCTACCTGAAATGGTCAGTTGATTCCTTCCGCCTGGCCACCGCCGGTGCCGCTGACGCCACGCAGATCCACACCCACCTCTGCTACTCGGAGTTCGGCGTGATCATCGATGCCATCGACGGCCTCGACGCAGACGTCACCTCCATTGAAGCGGCACGCTCCCGCATGGAGGTTGTCCACGACCTCGAGTCCCACGGCTTCGGCCGCGGCGTTGGTCCGGGCGTCTACGACATCCACTCGCCGCGTGTTCCGGGCGAGGCCGAGGTCACCGAACTCCTGGCCACCGCAGTCAAGCACGTCCCGTCCCGCCAGCTCTGGGTCAACCCGGACTGCGGCCTGAAGACCCGCGGCTACGCCGAGACCGAAGAGTCCCTGCGCAACCTGGTCAAGGCCACCAAGACGGTCCGCGCCGGCCTGCTGGAATCCGCGAAGTAACACGTTCATAAGAGAGCCCGCAGAGGCTCAAGGCCCGGTGCGGTCTACCGCGCCGGGCCTTGAGAAGCGGGCGAACGGGCGGCCGGTCACCGAAAGGTGACCGGCCGCCGTCGGGCGTTAAGCGGTTCTAGGACTCCCAGAGGATTTCGTCGTCCACGACGCCGTCTTCGTCGGCGGCTACCACCAGCACCTCGTCCGTGAAGTGTGCGCCGAGCGTGAAGTCGAGGACGAAGTAGCGTTCGGGCTGGCCGGGGTAGATGCCCACGTGGCCGAGTTTGAGGGCCTTGAGGAAGACATCGTTGGTGAGCTGGCTCCGGTCGTCCACGCCGAAGATTTTCTGCAGCTGCTCGGACTTGAGGGCGCTGCAGTGGAAATTGAGGTACTCCTGCGGACTGGTACCTTCCTGGTCCAGTTCCTCCGCGATCATTTCCCGCACCTCGTCCACGAGCTCCGGGAGGAATCGTAGCCGGTAGTCCACCTTGTGCATGGCGGCTTCATCAAAGTGGTCGTGTGCGTTGATGTTCAGGTCGAGTTCCAGTAGCTG
The DNA here is from genome assembly GCF_050156205.1 of Pseudarthrobacter sp. Y6. Classification (NCBI taxonomy): domain Bacteria; kingdom Bacillati; phylum Actinomycetota; class Actinomycetes; order Micrococcales; family Micrococcaceae; genus Pseudarthrobacter; species Pseudarthrobacter sp. Y6. Next base: position 2,051,275 of record NZ_CP189574.1, read on the forward strand.
GCCACCCAGTTCATGTTTGGCAGCGATGTTGTGATCCCTGCCGTGGTTGAGCTCGATTTCTCCAAAGTGCTGGCTCGCTACCCTGTTCATACCTTCAACATAGCCCCCAAGTGCTGCGCATTCCAGCATTCCGGGCTAATTGCCTGAGGACCCCGCAACGGCCATGGTTTCGGCGAGCAGGTCCACGAACAGCTGCACCCGGGCGGTCTTCTTCTCGTTGATGAGCAGGGCAAACACGTTCCGCGCCAGCCGGATCTCGGGAACGTCCAGCACCACAACGCCGGCCGGCCGGTTCCGCAATGCCAGCTCGGGCACCAGCGCGGCGCCCAGTCCGGCGGCCGCCATTTCGAGGCTGGCATGGAAATCGTCGCTGTGGGCGACCACGCGGGGATGCAGGTTGCAGCTGGCAAAAAGCCGTTCGATCACCACGGCGTCGGGGCTCCCGGGGTGGTGCATGATCCAGGGCAGCTCGGACAGATGGTCCGCCGCCACTTTGGCGTCCGTGCGGAACCCCCAGCCCGCGGGCAGCACCACGCGGAAGTTGTCGTCGCCGATCCACTGCCGGTTAATGGTGTGCGGCCAGGCGAGCCCGGACTGGCCCACCTGGAAGACGAGCGCCACATCCAGCTCTCCGCCGGTGCGCAGCCCCTGGATGGTCTGGGCCGGCTCGGCCACGGACACTTTGAGGTCGATGCCCAGGTCTTTCCACGCAGGATTCTTCAGTATGCGCGGGAGGACGTACGTTGCCAGGCTGGGGAAGATTCCCAGCCGCAGCTCCTGGCTGGTGCTGCTGTGTGTCTTGGAAGCTGCCGCCATCAGGGCTTCGATGTCCGTCAGGACCTTCGCGGCGTGCCGGGTCATCACCACCGCCGCTTCCGTGGGGACCACGCTGCGGGCCGAACGCTGGAACAGGACCACGCCCGTCTCGCGTTCCAGGGCGGACATCTGTTGCGAGACCGCCGACGCCGTGTACCCCAGGCGTGCCGCTGCGGCCGCGAATGATCCCAGCCGGGTAACTTCGAGGAGTGTCTTCAGATGAACGGGATTTACCAACGCTGTCCTTCGGTCAGGGCCGCCTGGGCACAGCGTTGTGCCGGTTCTGGAAGGCCCGCTTCATTCTGGCACAAAGATTTAGTTCAAACTCAGTCATCCACCGGCCCCACGGCGTCGAACTGCCCCTAGAGAGTTTGTGCCGAGCAAATGCACCGCGAGTCCGAGCAGGGGAGCAGAATAGTGTCTTTGGCAGGGAACCCGAGTGGCAGGCCGCAGGGACGGCGCATCGCCGTCGTGGGCAGCGGAGTGGCCGGCCTGACGGCCGCGTATGTCCTGAACCGGCACGACAACGTCACCCTCTTCGAGGCGGACAGCAGGCTGGGCGGCCACGCCCACACCCACAATGTCGCGCAGCCGGATGGATCCGCCCTCGGCATCGATACCGGCTTCATCGTCCACAACGAACGGACCTATCCCACCCTGCTGCGGCTGTTCGCCGAGCTGGGAGTGGAGACCCAGGACTCCGAAATGAGCATGTCCGTCCGCTGTGACGGCTGTGGGCTGGAGTATGCGGGAGCCCGTGGGGGCGGTCGCGGGATCATCGCCCGCCCGTCCAGCCTGCTGCGCGGACGCTACCTGCTGATGCTGCTGGAGGTCATGCGGTTCTACCGCAGGGCCCGGGCGCTGATTGAGGCAGCTCCAGCGTCCGACGCGGGCCCTGGTGCGGGCGGAGCAGAGCTCACCCTCGGTGAATTCCTGGCAAAGGAACGCTTCAGCCAGTACTTCATCTCCCATTTCATGACGCCGGTGGTCAGCGCGGTCTGGTCTTGCGATCCCACCACGGCGCTGTCCTATCCGGCGCGCTACCTTTTCACGTTCCTGGGCCACCACGGCATGCTGGGCGTCAAGGGTTCGCCGCAGTGGCGCACGGTCACCGGCGGTTCGGGGAGGTACGTGGAGAAACTCGCCGCGACGCTCCCGGACGTCCGGCTCGGTACCCCCGTCACCGGTATCCGGCGGCACTCCCTGGGCGTGGAAGTGGCCACTGACCAGGGGATTGAAGATTTTGAGGCCGTGGTCATTGCCACGCACCCGGCCCAGGCCCTGAGCTTCCTCGCGGACGCCACGCCGGCCGAAAAGGAAGCCCTCGGCCAGATGCCTTACTCCGTCAACCACACCGTTTTCCACCGGGACCCGGCCGTCCTGCCCGCCGCAGACAATGCCAGGGCGTCCTGGAACTACCGGCTCCCTGGCTGCGAAGCCCGTCCGGACAAGGTACTGGTCAGCTACGACCTCACCCGGCTGCAGCGCCTGAAGCCCGCCGATGGCCAGCCGTATCTGGTGAGCCTGGGGGAGTCCGGGCTCATCGCGGAGGACCGGGTCCTGGAACGCATGGTCTATGAGCACCCCCAATACACCCTCGAATCATTGCGGGCACAGCAGCGCATTGCGGCCCTGAGCGATGACCGCATCGCATACGCCGGCGCCTACCTCGGCTGGGGATTCCATGAGGACGGCGCCCTGGCCGGTGTCCGTGCCGCCGCGAGCCTGGGACGCACCTGGGATACGCCCGGGATTCAGGCGCCCGAGCCAGAACTGCTCTCAGCCTCGGAGGGCGCATGAGCTCAACCGCAGCCATCTACCGCACGTCCATTTCCCACGTGCGCCAGAGCCCGCTGAAGAATGCGTTCACCTACCGGAGCTACAGCTGGTTTGTGGACGTGGACCGGCTCCCGGTTCTGCCCCGGCTCATGCGGCCGCTGGCTGTATTCCGGGCCGCCGACCACCTGGGCGATCCCGAGGCCACCATCCGCAGTAACGTGGAACGGTTCCTGCGGACCCGGGGGATAGAGCCCGACGGCGGGGCCATCCGAATGCTGACCAGCGCCCGGGTTTTCGGCCACGTCTTCAACCCGCTTACCCTCTTCTGGTGCTATCGGATGTCCGGGGAGCTGAAGTGTGTCATCGCCGAGGTCCACAACACCTACGGCGAACGCCACTGCTACCTGCTGGAGACGGATCCTTCCGGCCGGGCCAGTGTGCCCAAGGCCTTCTACGTTTCACCGTTCAATGATGTCCACGGACAGTACCGGATGAAGCTGCCCGCACCGGAGCAACGGCTCTCCGTCTCCATCGTTCTGGAGCGGGAAGGGCACCGGCCGTTCGCCGCAACCATGGACGGGAACCGGCACCCGGCCACCGTCAGGAACATCCTGGCAGCGGCCATTGCAGTACCCGCCGCGCCGTTGCTGGTATCAGCGCTGATCCGCATTCAGGGCGTTAAACTCTGGGCAAAACGCCTGCCCGTCATCAAGAAGCCACATCACCCCTCACAGGAGGCAGTCCAATGACCATGACCGATGAGAACGGAACGGCCGCGACTGCGGAGGTTTCCGCCGCGAAGTCAGCCGCACGGCACCCGGTGACGGGGCAGACTGCTGCCAGGGTACCGGCGTCGCCAGCCACCATCGATCCGGACGTGTGGCCCGGTGTTGCCCACGCGCCGTCGGGCACTAAAGCGCTGGTGGCAGGCAAGGCCGCCGGCCTGCTGTTCAAAGCGGCGGTGCGCCGGCTGCCCCTGCGCGTTGCCTACCCGGACGGTTCGGTGCTGGGGACCGGCGGCCTGGACGCGCCGGTGATGACCATGCTCAGGCCGGCAGCGTTCGAAGTGCGGATCGGGGACAACGGCCTGATCGGGCTCGGCGAGTCTTTTATGGCGGGGGACTGGGAAGCATCAGACCTCGCCGGGGTGCTGGAGATCTTCGCCGCGTCCGTGGACACGTTGATCCCCGCACCGCTGCAGAAGCTGCGGACCCTGTACCTGCCGCGGACGCCGCGGCAGGAACGCAATGAAGAGGACAACACGCGCAGCAACATCTCGCGGCATTACGATCTCTCCAACGAGCTCTTCTCCAACTTCCTGGACACCACCATGAGCTACTCCTCGGCGCTTTTCCCGCTGAGCGACGGTGCGCTGGATTCGGTCCCGTGGGACGCGTTGGCGGAGGCCCAGCAGGCCAAGATCGACAGGCTGCTGGACAAGGCCGGCGTCGGATCAGGCACGCGCCTGCTGGAGATCGGCACCGGCTGGGGTGAACTGGCCCTCCGGGCAGCAGCCCGGGGTGCCACCGTCTACAGTGTGACGCTCTCCAGTGAGCAGCGGGCGCTGGCGCAGGAACGCATTGCGGCAGCCGGCTACGCAGACCAGGTGACCGTGGCGCTGCAGGACTACCGGGCCGTGGAGGGCGAGTTCGACGCCGTTGTGTCAGTGGAAATGATCGAGGCGGTTGGTTATGAGTACTGGCCCATCTACTTTCAGACCATCGACCGTGTGCTGGCCCCGGGCGGGAAGGTGGCCATCCAGGCCATCACCATGCCGCACGGCCGCATGCTGGCCACGCGCAACGCGTACACGTGGGTGCACAAGTACATCTTCCCCGGCGGGTTCCTGCCGTCGGTGCGGGCCATCGAAAGCGTGGCCCAGCAGCACACGAGCCTTCGGGTGCGGGAGCGGATGGGCCTGGGCGATCACTATGCCGCGACCCTCCGCCTCTGGGAGGAACAGTTCATCGCGCGCTCGCAGGAGGTGGGCGAGTTGGGGTTCGACGCCGTTTTCCAGCGGATGTGGCTGTTCTACCTGTGCTATTCACGGGCGGGTTTCCAGTCCGGCTACCTGGACGTACAGCAGATTGTCCTGGACCGCCGGGAGGCTCAGCTGTAGCTGGTTACCTTCGTCACGTCGCAGGGGTCCTGAAGGTTTCTTCAGGGCCCCTTTTGCGTGCCCGGCACTAGATGTAGTGGTCCGCCCACTAGGCGCGACACGCCGTCCAGCACGCGACACGCGGAGGGTTAATTGTGGCTAAGTACTCCACAGGGTGTGGATTTCGTCCGCAAAAATGGCGGGATTCCGGACATTTTGAGGGCGCTTGCCTGTGGATTAAAAGTGCATTAAATGACATACTTGTAATACATCATCTTGGGGTTCCGAAGAGTCGTCGGCACTACATGTAGTATCGATCTACAGCTTGGGCGGGACAAAGACGAGCGAAGATTTCGATAAAGGGGACAGGGACCATGACCGTTACGGTTTACACCAAACCTGCGTGTGTACAGTGCAACGCAACCTACCGTGCGCTGGACAAAAAGGGCATCACCTACCAGAGCGTTGACATCTCACAGGACGCCGATGCCCTCGAGCGACTGAAGGCGCTGGGCTACATGCAGGCACCTGTTGTAGTCACGGACCAAGACCACTGGTCAGGCTTCCGCCCGGACAAGATCGAGGAACTGGCACTGTCTGCCGTTTCCTCCGTGGCCTAAGGCCCTACACTTTTCGCCAGCCGGCAACTTTCTATACGCACACATGAGGTGACTCCCGTGTCAGCACTGGCAGTGGCCAGGGCCCAGGTGGCCCCGTTGCAGCCTGTCACCATACAGAGCCAGCTCATCTACTTTTCCTCCACCTCCGAGAACACCAGCCGCTTTGTCGCGAAGCTCGGACGTGAGCTGGCACGGATCCCGCTCCACGCAAAGGATGCACCCCTTCTCGCCACCCGGCCTTATGTGCTGGTGGTGCCGACCTACGGGGGCACCGGGGGAGAGGGCTCCGTGCCCAAGCAGGTGATCCGCTTTCTGAACGACCCGCAGAACAGGCAACTGATCCGCGGGGTTATCGGTGCAGGCAACACAAACTTCGGGGACAACTACTGCATGGCCGCGGACATCATTGCCGCCAAATGCAAGGTCCCCCGGCTTTACAGATTTGAACTTATGGGCACGCCAGAAGACGTCGCCCGCGTACACAACGGATTGGACACGTTTTGGACACGACTGTCGCAGACACAGAAGTAACCAGGGCCGAAGGCCAGGGCACCGCAGCAGCCGAAAAGCGGAGTGCCGCCGTCGAAAAGCCCGAGATGCCGGCCGCCTATAAGGGGCTGGGCTATCACGAGCTCAACGCCATGCTGAACCTGTACGGCCCCAACGGAGAGATCCAGTTCGAGGCCGACCGCGAGGCTGCACACCAGTACTTCCTGCAGCACGTGAACAACAACACCGTCTTTTTCCATGACCTGGAAGAGAAGCTCGACTACCTGGTGAAGAACCAGTACTACGAGCGCGAGACCCTTGACCAGTACACGATGAACTTCATCCGCGAGCTCTACAACCGCGCGTACAAGAAGAAGTTCCGCTTCGAAACCTTCCTGGGCGCGTTCAAGTTCTACACGTCCTACACGCTGAAGACGTTCGACGGCAATCGATTCCTGGAGCGCTACGAGGACCGCGTCTGCATGGTGGCCCTGCACCTGGCCCGCGGCGACGAGAAGCTCGCCCTGCAGATGGTGGACGAGATCATCGAAGGCCGGTTCCAGCCGGCCACCCCGACCTTCCTGAACGCCGGCAAGCGCCAGCGTGGCGAACTGGTTTCCTGCTTCCTGCTCCGCATCGAAGACAACATGGAGTCGATCGGCCGGTCCATCAACTCGGCGCTGCAGCTGTCCAAGCGCGGCGGCGGTGTGGCGTTCGCGCTGACCAACATCCGCGAAGTCGGTGCACCGATCAAGCAGATCGAGAACCAGTCCTCCGGCGTCATCCCCGTGATGAAGCTCCTGGAGGACAGCTTCTCCTACGCCAATCAGCTCGGTGCCCGCCAGGGTGCGGGAGCTGTGTACCTGCACGCCCACCACCCGGACATCTACCGCTTCCTGGACACCAAGCGCGAGAACGCGGACGAGAAGATCCGCATCAAGACCCTCTCCTTGGGCGTTGTCATCCCGGACATCACGTTCGAGCTGGCCAAGAAGGACGAGGACATGTACCTGTTCTCCCCGTACGACGTCGAACGCGTCTACGGCATGCCGTTCTCGGACGTCTCGGTCACCGAGAAGTACTACGAGATGGTGGATGATTCCCGGATCAAGAAGACCAAGATCAAGGCGCGCGAGTTCTTCCAGACCCTCGCCGAGATCCAGTTCGAATCCGGCTACCCGTACATCATGTTCGAGGACACCGTGAACCGGGAAAACCCGATCGACGGCAAGATCATCATGTCCAACCTGTGCTCGGAGATCCTCCAGGTTTCCCAGCCCACCACGTACCACGATGACCTGTCCTACGACCAGACCGGCAAGGACATCTCCTGCAACCTGGGTTCGCTGAACATCGCCAAGGCCATGGACAGCCCGGACTTCGGCCTGACCATCGAGACGGCCATCCGGTCCCTCTCGGCAGTCTCGGACATGTCCAACATCACCTCGGTGCCGTCCATCGCCCGCGGCAACGACCAGTCCCACGCCATCGGCCTGGGCCAGATGAACCTGCACGGCTACCTGGCTCGCGAGCGAGTCCACTACGGGTCCGAAGAGGGCCTGGACTTCACCAACATCTACTTCTACTCGGTGGTGTACCATGCGGTCCGCGCCTCGAATCTGCTGTCCATCCAGACCGGGCAGACCTTCGGCGGCTTTGAGAAGTCCAAGTACGCCTCGGGCGAGTTCTTCGACAAGTACACGGAGGAGGAGTGGGTGCCGCAGACCGAGAAGGTTGCTGAGCTGTTCAAGAACATCCACATCCCCACGCAGGATGACTGGCGCGAGCTGAAGGCTTCGGTCATGGAGCACGGCATCTACAACCAGAACCTGCAGGCCGTCCCGCCGACGGGCTCGATCTCCTACATCAACAACTCCACCTCCTCGATCCACCCGGTGGCGTCCAAGATCGAGATCCGCAAGGAAGGCAAGCTGGGCCGCGTGTACTACCCGGCCCCGTACCTGACGAACGACAACCTGGAGTACTACCAGGACGCGTACGAAATCGGCTACGAGAAGGTCATCGACACCTACGCCGCCGCCACGCAGCACGTGGACCAGGGCCTGTCCCTGACGCTGTTCTTCAAGGACACAGCCACCACGCGCGATATCAACAAGGCCCAGATCTACGCCTGGAAGAAGGGCATCAAGACCATCTACTACATCCGTCTCCGCCAGCTCGCGCTGGAGGGAACTGAGGTGGACGGCTGCGTCAGCTGCATGCTTTAATCTTCAACTAAATCGTGCAAGTACGACGGCGGGCGCCCGCCCGCCGTCGTACGCTTAACTTCAAAGAACTAACCCAACATTTAGGGGATGACATGACCGAAAAGGTCAAGCTACTCAGCCACGTCGAGGCCATCAACTGGAACCGCATCCAGGACGACAAGGACGTAGACGTCTGGAACCGCCTGGTCAACAACTTCTGGCTGCCGGAGAAGATCCCGCTGTCCAACGACATTCAGTCGTGGGCCACGCTGACCCCGGACGAGCAGCAGCTCACTATGCGCGTGTTCACGGGCCTGACCCTGCTGGACACCATCCAGGGCACCGTCGGTGCCGTTTCGTTGATTCCAGACGCGATCACCCCGCACGAGGAAGCCGTCTACACGAACATTGCGTTCATGGAGTCTGTGCACGCCAAGAGCTATTCCTCCATCTTCTCCACGCTGGCCTCCACCAAGGAGATCGACGAGGCATTCCGCTGGTCCACCGAAAACGTGAACCTTCAGAAGAAGGCCCAGATCGTCATGGACTACTACCAGGGCGACGATCCCCTGAAGCGCAAGGTGGCCTCCACACTGCTGGAGAGCTTCCTGTTCTACTCCGGTTTCTACCTGCCCATGTACTGGTCCTCACGGGCCAAGCTGACGAACACGGCTGACCTGATCCGCCTGATCATCCGCGACGAGGCCGTACACGGCTACTACATCGGCTACAAGTTCCAGAAGGGCCTCGAGGGTCTCTCCGAGGAGCGCAAGCAGGAGATCAAGGACTACACGTTCGAGCTGCTCTTCGAGCTGTACGAAAACGAAGTCCAGTACACGCACGACCTCTACGACTCCGTCGGCCTGGCCGAGGACGTCAAGAAGTTCCTGCACTACAACGCCAACAAGGCGCTGATGAACCTGGGCTACGAGGCCATGTTCCCGGCTTCCGTCACGGACGTGAACCCGGCTATCCTGTCAGCGCTCTCGCCGAACGCCGACGAGAACCACGACTTCTTCTCGGGGTCCGGTTCCTCGTACGTCATCGGCAAGGCCGTCAACACCGAGGATGATGACTGGGACTTCTAATGGCTACTATCGGTCGTTAAGCGGCCCGTGGTTGTTGTTGATGAGCAGCAGGTGCTAGGTGCGTGGGTCAGTTATGAGGGCGCCGGTTTTTAAAACGCCGGCGGATTTACCGGGCCCTGCGGCGGTGGCTGGGAGAATCGGGGGTATGGATACCGGTTCTTCCGCGCAGGATGGTTTGTTTGACGAGTCGTTGGTGGAGCGGGTCGAGTCGCCCGCCGATGTGCCGATGGATGCCAACGGCGGGGCCAGGAAACGCTTCAAGGCGTTCGTGCCGGATGCGGTGATGCTGGTCCCGCCGTCGCTGGAGGAGTGGTTGCCCCAGGGGCATCTGGCCCGGTTCATTGGAGAGCTTGTTGACGGGGAACTGGATCTGACCCGGTTCTATGCCTCCTATGCCAAGGCCAAGGGCCAGCCGCCGTATGATCCGCGGTTGATGCTGCGGATCGTGCTCTACGGATACTGCGTCGGGGTGCGGTCCTCGCGGGAACTGGAAAAGGCGTGCACGGACGTGGTCGCGTTCCGCTGGCTGGCCGCCCAGCAGGCCCCGGATTTCCGGTCCATCGCCCGGTTCCGCGAACGCCACCTCGCGGCGTTGGCCAACGTGTTCCTGCAGGCGCTGGAGCTCTGCCGGGCCGCGGGCATGGTCTCGTTGGGCCATGTGGCACTGGACGGGACGAAGGTCCGGGCCAATACTCCCGGCACAAGGCGATGAGCTATGCCCGGCTGAGCGCGAAGCAGAAGGTGTTGGCCGATGAGATCAGTGACCTGATGGCGGAGGCCAAGACCGTGGACGCGGCCGAGGACGCCCGCTTCGGGCCGGGCAAACGCGGTGATGAGCTGCCTGCGGAGCTGGCCAACCGGGCCCGGCGCGCCGCCGCGATGGCCACCGCCCGGGAATCCATCGAAGCCGAAGCCGCGGCCAATCCTGAGAATATCAAGGTCAGACACGTTGTTAGGAAAAGCCGCCGCCGATCAACATCGCCCATCGATCGCAGAAGGCCGCCAAATAGAGATCAAGTTCTACCTCGGCCCCGCGCGGCTTCAACCCGTCTCAGCAAGGGATCCCTTGCTGAGACGGTCAGTCCTCGTAATTAGACTTCTGTTCTACCCAGTCGACGATCTCGTCCGAGTAGAAGAGATCGGGTTTGGGGCCGTCTTCGCTTGCAACTTCGGCTGCTACAGGACCTCCAACATTGGCGACTTCAGATGCAACATCGTCCGGCACGGCATCGCCGTTGTTGTCGATTAACCATGCCCGGGTTGAGGGGCTTAGTCTCGACCACCACTGATCCTCGACCATGCCGCATGGCGCCGACAGAACAACACCAAATACGGCCGCGATTCACAGTCCAGCAATGCCAACAGGCTGTGGGCTACCACGGGCTCCTGCCTGTCATTTTGTCACGACGGCGGCGAGGAGGTCTTCAGTGGCGCAGCGCAACCGCATGGTGTGGGCGCCGCAGCGGCAGTGGGAGTAGGTGACGGTTCCGGAGGACGTGGAGTGCTCCGATTGGACTTGCCAGTGAATCGCCCCGGGTTTAATGGAGGGTGTTGAGTCCTTGAAAGGATGAGCACCATGCCAGCACCGAAAAAGTATCCTGACGAGCTTCGCCAGAGGGCGGTCCGGCTTGTGATGGACGCGCAGAAGGACCCGAGTGGCCGGCGGGGTGCCTGCACCCGGATTGGTGCGCAGCTGGGCATCCCGGCAGATACCATCCGTGGCTGGGTGCGTAGCGTGGAGATCGATCAGGGCGTGCGCCCTGGCACTACCACCGATGATTCGACCCGTCTGGCCGAGCTTGAACGCGAGGTTGTTGAGTTGCGCCGGGCCAATGCGATTTTGAAATCAGCATCAGCTTTCTTCGCGGCGGAGCTCGACCGCCCCTCACGACGATGATCTCTTACATCGATAAACACAAGGACGAATACGGGGTCGAGCCGATCTGCAGAGAGCTGCCGATTGCCCCGTCGACCTACTACGCTGCCAAGGCACGACCGGAGTCCAAACGGTCAATAACCGACGCCGTGACGGCGGAGAAAATCACCCGGGTGCACCGGGAGAACTACAGTGTTTATGGGGCCAGGAAAGTTTATGCGGCGCTGAACCGAGGGCTGCAAAGTGGCCCGGTGCACCGTGGAGCGGCTGATGCGCCGTACCGGGTTGCACGGTGTTCGCCGTGCCAAGGGGCCCCGCACAACGGTGCCAGGACCCTTGTCGGAGCGGCCGGCGGACCTGGTTCGGCGACAATTCAGCGCACCTGCTCCGAACTGCCTCTGGGTCGCAGACATTACCTACATTCGAACGTTCTCCGGCTGGGTTTACGCGGCCTTTGTTTTGGATGTTTTCTCCCGCCGGGTGGTCGGCTGGCAGCTCTCCAGGACCATGCACACAGCCCTGGCACTGGACGCCCTGGAGATGGGGTTATGGACCCGCCGGCGCGAGGGGAAGGACGTCTCCCAGCTCGTACACCATTCCGATTAAGCCGAGGAAAACGTTAACCCGGGGACTGGCCCTGTGGGCCCGTACTTCCACGGGTTTGTGCCTTGTTCCTCGGCTTAATGTTTCGTGGGTCATCTGGAGTGTCGAACTGTTGTAGGTTGTTGTCGCCAGACCAATCCTCGTCAGTGAGACTGGCTGATGGAGGAAGCGGCGGTATCCAGCCATTTTCGCCATGCCCAGCGTGACGAATGTATGAAGGCGTAAACGGTGGGCATACCTTCGCGATGGAGCTGTGGCCTGAGGGGCCAAAGAGCGCCTAATCGTTAAGCCGAGAAAACTACCCCGGAGTCCCGAAACGACGTAGCAACAAGCCCGACATTCGGCTTAACGTTTTTCTCGGCTTAATCGGAGTTAAGCCGAATTCGGTTTAACTCCGACAGAGGGGTGCAGTATCGTGCCATCCGATATACCGAACGCCTTGCTGACGCCGAAGCAGTCGCCTCCGTGGGAGCCAAGGGTGATAGCTACGACAATGCCATGGCAGAGGCGCTCAATTCCCTCTTCAAGGCCGAGCTCATCCGGAACAAAGGTCCGTGGACCGGCATCAACGACCTTGAAATCGCCGTCGCCGAATACATCGATTGGTACAACCACCGGCGTCTCCACGGCGAGATCGGGTATATACCGCCGGTAGAAGCAGAAACCATTTTCTACTCAAATCTGCCCACCATCAAAACGATGGAACGGGTCTAACAAACCCTCCACCAAACCCGGGGCTTGACACTATCGAAACCCAGACAATTACAAATCGCGTATTCTCTTGAGAAGTGCGGCCTGGATGGCAGCATGAGCAATCATCTCAGCAGACCATTCCCCGGGAACCTTGACAAGATTCCCTAACGCTTGTCAACCCTTTTTTGGCTCTGGACGGCAGGCATGCCGGGTGCACCCTCGCCTGTGTTTTGCCGGTGAAGGCTGGGTGCTGCCCCGTCCGGGGACAGACCGTCGCAGGGTGCCGCCGGTGGCTGGTGGTGGGGCAGAACGGCATGGGTCCGGTCGCCGAACGGAGCGGAGGGCCAGTGGTACTTACCGTGTTAGGCGTGCCCGTTTCGCTTCGAGGGTGTGGGACCGCGACTGGGTGCGCTGTTGGGGCGTGACGGTGTAGTGGGAGGCGATGAGCTCTTTCGCTGCCCGTTTGGTGACTGGCTGCCCTTGGAGGTCGCGCAGCTCGTACATCTGCCCGGTGGTGAGGGTTTTCCAGGTTCTTTCGGCCAGTTTCCTGGCGACCGCGATGGTGGCCTGGGTGTGGCAGTGGCCGTGTTCGGTCATGAGCCGGTGATAGAACGCGGCCAGCTGCGGGTCCATGGTCCGGGCGACGCTGCCGGCCTGGTAGAACGCCAGCCGCAGCGGTGCCGGCCCTTCCTTGCTGATGGCCCGGTGGGACTGGTGCATCGTCCCGGATGACCAGTTCGAAGGGGTAATACCAACATAGTTGGCAGCCTTCTTAGCGCTGTCGAACCCGGATCCGTCGCCGAAGTAGGCGCGGATGCAGGGACCGATGGCCGGGCCCACTCCGGGTAAGGACAGCACCAGCGGGTCATCGCCGTAGAGGTGCTCCCACCACTGCCGCGCGTGGGAGGTGAAGCGCTCGACCCTGGCCCGTGACTCCTGCAGATCTGTCAGGTGTTCGGTGACGTCCACGGCCAGCGCGTCCAGATCCAGATGCCCCTCCCAGAAATCTGCCCATCCCCGCGCCGCGGCCTTGATCGCGGCAGCACGGGCGGGCGTATCTCCAACGTCGCGGGTATGCTCGGCGACCACGGCAGTAAGCGTTGCTGAGCGCGCCGATGCCAGTGATCGGAGGTGCGGCCAGCGGCCCAGAACCGCCAATGCTGTTGACTCGGATCCGGCGAACGCGGTCCACACATCGGGGAAGGCCCACCGTGCCAGCGACAGCAGCCGCCGCCAGTGCCGGTTCCCGTCAATGACGGCGCCGGCCCGGCGGACCACGGCCCGTCGCAGTGCCAGCTGCCCCGGGGATGCCAGGACCAGCGGTGGCGGGTCGAAGATCTCCCCGGCGTGGGTGAGTACTTCGGAGTCGATGACGTCGGACTTGTTTTTGCCCATGATGGCCGCGCGCAGCCGTGAGGAGTGCCGGGCGCCGATCATTTCCATCTGCCCGCCGGCCCGTTCGACCGCGAGGGTCAGCGCCAGCCAGGTCATGGATGTCGGTTCCACGACCGCTGTCAGCGGCGCCGGTACTGCGGCCAGCCGCTGTGAGAGTCTCTCCAGCCCGGCAAGGGTTGGGTCGACAGTGAAGCGGCTCAGATGTTCTGTTCCGTCGTCGAAAAACTCCCGCACCGCGATGTGATGCCGTGCTGTGATGGCCGCATCGATACCTGCCACTGCCCGCACGATCCCCGCGGGTTTATCCTGATCTTGCATGATGGTTCTCCCTTTCGCATCGAATACGTGCGATGGAACAACCCGTCGTTGCCGGTCCACCAGCCGAGTCACCAGGCCGGGTAGTCCACCTCTTGGGAGAACCGTCATGCGTTGCTTCCAGCGCCGGGCGGCGACCTCCCTCACATGCCCGCAACTGCTGAGGAAGCGTCGGATACGGTTCCCGCGCTTGTAAGTCATCCGGTGCCTGCCCGGACGGAAACCGGTGCTGCGCACCGTTTCCTTCCGGCCACCAATTCCCTCAATCGGGTCTGCTTGGAAGACAGGCCGGGGGCGACGATCTCTTTCACGGGCCATGACGCCCAGCCGAAAACCGGAACCACCCCGGCCCCTCCCAAGGCCACCGTAAACCGACAGCCACCCACCTCAACAGGGGGTACTTAAGAGATACAAGCCATCAAAGCCGTCACATCGGGTGGCCTGGCCCTGTTCATTGCCTGGAGCGGCGGCGAACGAATCGGCGCCTGTGCACGGGAGAGCTGCTCCCAGGCGTTCGTAGATAGTTCAAAGGCCGGCCGCCAGCGTTACTGCAGCGCCCGATGCGGAAATACCGATGCCGTAGCCCGGCACCGCCAATCCGCGAAAAGGGCGTCTTCCCCGGAAAGGAACGCTCTGGACCGAATTCCAACTCCCGGAAAACTAGGCAGGCCCGTATGGGCACGAAAGCTTCCGGTCGAGCTCAATGAACCTTGAGGATAGTCATCCTCCAATGGCCCTGTAAAGGTTGTATCGATAGCTCTCGTCATCGCACTTTTCCTCGCGCTTGCCGCCCTCGTGGTCTCGGCAATTAGAAGCGATTGGACGACGTCCGTCATAGCGCCTCGCTCAGGTTTTGCACCGGCTTATCTGTGACTTCGCCTATGTACGCTGAGGGACCCGCTTGCGTGCGTCCGTCGGCCATAAAGCGCTGCGGAAACCACACCATTTACCGCTGCGATCCACAGGGTCCTTTTCCGGCTTCCGCCACACGATCGGGCGAGGGTCTAGCCACGATGCAACGTCGGACTGCCGCATCGTCCCGTTAGTGGGATCGGCTGAGTGTCCGGAGGGTTAGGCGCCTCTTCATCACAATGTCGTCAGGGGCTGGTGTAAACGTTGTTTATTGCCGGCGGACGATAATGTCGGGGTGGTTCTTCTCGACCCAGTCGGCCATCCGGTTGCCCCGCAGCGTTATGAACTTCAGCGAGGCTTCCCGAACCCTGATGTACTCGTCCTTCGTCGTCGGGACGCCGGGGCGCTTGAAGTTCCAGCATGACAAACGCCAGCTGGCTCATGGGGCTGTCAGGCTCGGCGGTGTCGATGGCTAGCGGGTCCGCCAGGGTCCGGATGCCCACGCCCCGCTCTTTGAGTTCGTGGACCATGTTCAGAGTGTCGCGGACTGTCCGGCCCAGCCGGTCCAGGGTGTGGACCACGAGAACATCACCATCTCTGGCATGGGTCAATGCTGCCTGTAGCCCTGCGCGGGCAGTGGTGGCCCCGGACTTCTTGTCCACGAAGATGTGTTCCCTGGTAATGCCGGCGGCCGCCAGGGCGTCCAGCTGTCGGGTCAGAGCTTGCTTCGCCGTCGATACACGCGCATAGCCAATATCCATCCGTGCACCGTACCGAAAGTTGCACCTGTGACGGGTCATTGTGGCGGGAGTTTTGGGACAACTTAAAGGACAACCGGACCCGCGCATGGGGCACCGCCTGAGGTGGGCCCGCCGCCCCCCTTACTGCCCAGCACCGGTCAGGGCGCTGGGCGCACGACGATGGCCGAGCCGCACTGGTTGATGAGCGTGCCGGAGCTTGAGGCTGCGGTGGCGGTCTTCGTGCCTGTGGCGGAGGTATCGGTCAGCGAGAGGGAGTTGACCTCGATGGCCGCGTTCGACTTGGACGCGATGTTTGACGTTGCGTCTCCGAGTTCCGTTGTTCCTGACGGCGGCATGAAGGTGGTGGTGGCCGAGTTGGTGCCGTTTCTGGCGCCGTGGGCCGTCAACAGCAGCGCCCCCGGCGTCACCGGCGTGATCGACGGAGCCCGGACATCCGGGTAGGCAACCCCACTGTTGGTGTCAGTGGTAGGTATAACATCCAGCGGTGTTGTCTGGTTTGCGCCCTGCACGGCAACACTGGACCAGGCATAGCGGGAGGCCGGCTCAGGTACGCTCGGCGCGGCATCGCCGGACTGCATCACTCGATACCAGACCGCCTGGTGCGCCGAAGTGGACCCGGCGCTGGTGAAGTCGCCGACAGCCCGCGTCCATCCGGACGGAGCCGTGGTGTTGGCCGACCCGGACACTGTGACCTGCGAGAACAGGAAGACTGTGTCTCCGGGTTGCCAGCCTGCCGGCAGGGTGGCCGTGTACGAACCCGCCGCGGTCAGCTCACCGGACCCGGTAGCCGAAGACCGGACCGAGACCGCTGTCGCCGTCGATGTCGGCGTAGGCGTAGGCGTAGGCGTAGGTGTTGGTGTTGGTGTTGGTGTTGGTGTTGGTGTTGGTGTTGGTGTTGGTGTGGGCGTAGGTGTTGGCGTAGGCGATGGGCTCGGTGAGGACGCCGTGCGGGTGAGCGTGAAACTGTCGGTGAAGGTTCCGCCCGAGGCGCCGACGAACTGACCGGTGAGCGTCGTGTCGGTCACTGACACCTTCAAGAAGCCGTATGTCGGGTTGTTGTTGCTGCCCATGAACTGCTGGAAGTAGGGCGCCGTCGCAGTGTTGCTCTCGCTGTTGAGTGACCTGCCGCCCGAACCCACGGTGGCCAGAATCGTCCCGGTCCCGGCGGCGAACTGGGCATTGGGGTTCGTATCGGCCACACAGTCCGGGTTGAAGGTGCCGACAGGGATGGCTGTGCAGCTGCCTTGGAGCGCGAGCGGGTAGCTGCGTGCATACGCGTGGTCGTGTGCCTGCAGGTAGAGGTCCACTTTCTTGGCCACCAGCAGGTTCATCAGGTCAGGGCTGGCGGCGCAGGGGTAGTTGACCATCGATAGGCAGTACATGTGCATTCCGACAACGACGAACGGGATCCCCGCAGCCCGTGCCGCGTCGATCGCCGACGACACGAAGCTGTAGCCCTGGGTGCCGGCCTTGTAGGACCAGTTCAGGGTCGTGCCGCTGAAGGTCAGCTTCGGGGACACCATGATCACTCGGACCGATGGGTTGTCGGCCGGGTAGTCCGTGTAGAACTGCTGGCCGTAGTTTCCTGTGGCGCCGAGCCGGTCCGGCAGGCACGCGGCGAAGTTCGACCACACCCCGTCTGGTCCGTCGTCCTCGTGGTTCCCGGACACTAACTCATAGGGCATCGTCCCGGCGTGCTGGGTGACGAACGAGCACCAGGACGACTCCGGGGTGATCTGGGAGTAGGACATGTCGCCGAGGTTGAACATGGCCGCGGTCCCCGCGTTACGTGCTGCGTCGATCACCTTGCCGGTCACCGTGTTGCCGCCGGTGTCTCCGGCGAACCCCAGGCTCACCGAGGATGCGGCGGTGGCCCGGGGCTCGGGCGATGTGGCGAGAATGTAGGCATTGGCGAGAACGAGTGCGCCGCCGAGCAGGACGGCCAGCGCTCGGCGCAGTGGGCGGCGCTCGTGCCGGCGGCCGTTCATCGACAGCTCCATTCGGTCGCGCGGCGCAGCCCGTTGCCTGCCGCGGAGAACCCGATGACAACGGTGGTCCCGCCCTGCCGTGACACCGAGCTCGCCGACCCGGACACTCCGGCGAACTGGTCGTCCGAACCAGGTGGCAGGATCCGGGCGCTCTTACCGATCCACATCACCGCCTGGGGTCGCGACGCGCGGAAGGACGGGTTGCTGCCCGCTCCCACGGCGGTCCCCGCGACCCCTGCGAACGCGCTCGAGGAGGGGCCGGCGGCCGCTGCGCCCACATCGGTGATGGGACCGGCGGCGTTCCAGGCGACCGCGTGGGTTCCGCCTGGCACTGCACTCTGGCCGAGCGCCTGCCCGGCGGAGTCGATCGCGAGCACCACACCGCCTCGGCCGGCGAGGGTCGGCAGGGCCTTCGGGGTGCCGTCCGGTGCCCACAGGACAGGGGTACCGCCGTCGCTGAGGGCCACACCGCCGATGGTGCCGTCTGGGCCGATCGCGAAGGCATGGCCGCCCCGCGTCCCGGGGGGAAGGGTGAGCACGCGTGGTGCTGCGCTAACGCTGGCCCAGAGAGCGGGACGCCCGTCCTCATCGGCGCCTGGCCCGTCAGAGTGTTCTTCGTCCGCGACCAGCACTCCGGCGACGGCGCCGCTGTCCGAGACCGCCGAAGGGAGCGCTATGTCACCGGGGCCCACCGGAAGCGGGTGGTACTGCCCGCTCTGCCACCACCAGCCCACCAGCATTTCCTGGTTAGCGTCATACCCCGTGCCGACTACTATTCCGTCCGCGTTTACCGAGGTGGGGACGGGGACCTGGAGCGGGATCGAAAGCGGCGTCGGTTGACCGTTGCGCCAGAGGACTGGAGCGGACTCGCCTGCGGCGGTGTCGGCGATGCCGACCACCAGGCCGTTGCTGCCCGCTGCGATCGCATTGCTGCCGTGGCCACCCAGACCGGGGAGCAGTCGAACCGCACAGTTGGTGGCAGCCGGCAATTCACCCCCGGCAGCGGACGCAGCAACCGGCACCATCACCAGGCCACCCTCCAGCGCAAGCAGCAGCGCTGTCAGCAGTGCCTGAAGCCGCGTATTCCGCGACCTGCGTAGATGAGGACCAGCCGAGCGACCGCCTCCCCGCCTTACGCCAAGCCACGAAGTCCTGCGGCCGCTACCACGCCCGCCTATGTGAAAAAATCCATAGTCTTGCAATGTTGCTCCCCGGAGTTGAACTCCATATCCCCAGCAGCACAATCGACCACTGCCATAGCCAGCCTGTGCTCACGAGCCTAGGATTCAGCTCAAGCGGATGTCACGAGTAACAGGTACCTGCATTCAAAGCGCCCGGATACTTGGAAAGCATCCACCCCACGCCACCGTTTTTCTGCGATCACGTCGTCGACGATGTAGGCCGGCATTCGGACTGCCTTTGCATGGGATTCGTCGGCCCTCCACCGGGAGTGCCGCGCAGACGGCCGGTACGGGGGCGTGACCTCAGGAGCCTGAGCAGGAGCCCTTCGAGTACCCGCACCCCGACTGGGCGCCCGACATCCGCCTCATCGGCGCCCTCCGGTAAGGAATCCACTTCCCGGCTGCATCATGCGCCAAATAGCGCTGCGAAGACGCCGCCATTTACCGCCGAAAGTCACGGCCCCGCCGACCAAGGCTCCTTGCCAGTGACGAGCATCACGTCGGATGGCTAATGTATTTCGAGTTGCGCCGCACACAAGCCGGTATGCAGCTGATCGAAATCGTCTTGTTCGTTGTCCACCCTTCCGTCGCCACGACCGGGATATCCATTCCGTGGTTCGTTGGCGCCTGCCTGAAATTTGTAATTGCTCATCTGTACGCCAGCCGGGGAACGTGATGCCGAAGTGCAGTTCCCCTCCCTGCCTGCAGCACCGGCCGGGCCTCAACTGTTGCTCCTATTCAGGAGGGGTATGCCGGGGTTTCCGCCTGGAGACATAGACTGCCGGACGTGGCAGATGACGCAAGAAAATACAGTGCAGGAACCCGGGCAGCCTTATTCGCTCTCGGGAAGGGGACCTGCTATTTTCGAGACTGCAAGAAGACAGTGGTCGAGGAGGTTGAAGGCCAGCAACAAATAGCTGTGGAAATCGCCCACATCAGGGGAGCCAACGAAGGATCAGCGCAGTACGACCCTGGAATGACGGACGAAGAGCGTGCTGCATTCAGCAACCTTGTACTGATGTGCACGCCCCATCACAAGCTCATCGACGGTCCATGCAGGGATGAGTATCCGGCCGAAATGCTCCACGAGTGGAAGAAAGGGCATGAGCCCGGAATTAGCAGTGCCTCCGGCGAGGGCATTACCGCGGACAACCTGGAATCACTCCTCGAAAGTTTCCTAGCCAAAGTCGGGCCCATCCGGCAAATTACCGCCGATCTAGAAACGGCCCCAAAACGCTCGCGTTTTAGGGCCGTTTCGTTGGTGCAGCCGAGCCTAGCTACTCATCGAAGACTCTTGCAGTATGTCGCCGACTATGCGTGCCGCGCGGAATTTGAGCCGTTGGCAGCCTCAGCCTGTCAGCTGGTCACAAGATCCTGCCGGCCAAATGCAAGTGCTTTGGGCATGTGCCCACGCATGAAACTCCACCACGACCCGTAACCTTCGAATCTCCTCCAGGGTAATGGCAGTTCGAGCGAAATCTTCAACAGTGTTAGCCCGGAGCTTGTTTGCTTTTAGGACCTCCGAGAGTACCCATGCGAGGGCGGACGCGATGTGATGCCCATTATGAAAGAGCTCAAGCTCTTTGCTGCCTTTTTCGTGAACAAGATCCTTCACATCGACCGATTCTAAATAACCGCGACCCCCTTTGTTCTCGACGAGGCGGTTCAGCTCGACGGACCTTAGCTTGGCGGTTTGAGCATCACCGAGGAGGTGTACCGGGAATTCCTTCATGCTGACACCTGGGGCGCTGACTGACAGATGCAGTCGTGCAGCAGTCCAAGGCTCGACCAGGCCGATAACGACATCCCGCCAAGTGGGTTGACCGATTTGTGCCAGGACCGTCTGATCCCTTACTTGCGCGTTGGAAGTGACGATTCTGTCAATCAATCCCTCGATAGCAAAAAGATCCGCATCCAAGTCGGCGAGTTGACTGTAGAAAACCTGTCCCTCGGAGATACATGGATCCAACGGGTCACTGTCCAAGACAGCTGACACGCGATTAGCCCCTTGAAGGACCAAGTCCTGCATACATTTTGCGACGTTGTGTTTTCCGTCGAGGAACTCTACTTCCCACGCCTCGACTGGAAGAATTCGGTTGAATAGTTTGAAATCCGTAGCCCCCTCTACGAGAAGATAAAAACGCTCGTCTACCATCGCCTGCATGAGAATTTCATTGGCCTTGGTAGTTGGCGTCATTTCGTCGCGGAGATCGCAAACTGTCATTCCGGATCTCCCAGCGCCTGAGTGAGGTGCCAAGAGTTATTGATGATTTGGGGGGAATGCGTCGCTATTATGAAGCGGACATTGGAAACACTGGAAAAGCTCTGTAGATCGTCCAAAAAGGCTTTCTGCCAAGCGACGTGCAGGGAAATCTCGGGCTCGTCGATCAAGACTAGTGCATTGGGCTTGGCATCAAAAAGGAGGTATTTGGTTAGGATTAATTCGTGCTGCTCGCCGGAAGACAAATTGGCAACGCTGAGCATTCGGCCTGAAGATCCCTCGATAGCCAGCGAACGATCTTCCCGAAAAAACACGCGCTTGCGATGGAAGCGGCGGTTTAGCGTTTCTGTGAACAAATCCAAACGACTAAGCAGTTCCCTGAAGGATTCCAGCTTCTGATCGGCCAAGGATGAAAGTGGCCGCAAAGCTGACCTCAGCATGTTTGCCGATAACCAGCTGGGCTCCGATGACGTGCTGCCGGGTGACAAGTCCCGTGGGTATATCGCGTTCGACATGGCACCGGGGGCGGCAACTGTGATGATCTCCGATCCGCTGATGCAGGAAGCCGCGCGGATTCAGATCCCGGAGTAACCGGAACTTCGGCGCGACGCGGAGGGAGTCCTGTTGGCTATGGCGGGCAGGGCTCCTTCATCACGAATCACGGGCGGCTTTCCAGCATCGCCGCTTCGAATGCCGGTAAGCTGCGTTCGATCATGTTTTCGTTGGCTGTCAGGGAGATCCGGAAGAAGCCAGGCGTCTCGAACAGCACGCCCGGCAACACGAAGACATCCCGGCGGGCAAGTGAGGTGGCGAACGCCTCGTCGTCCGAAATGGGGGACGTGACATACAGGTAGAACGTGCCCTCCGGCCGCCGGACGAGGTACCCCATGCCGCCGAGCACATCGACGAGACGGTCCCGGCGCCGCTGCAACTGGCCGACGTCAATGGTGAACTTCTCCAGTTCGGGAAGCGCGTGCTGCAGCAGGGCGTTCGGATACACCCAGCCCATCGCCACCTGCAGGCCCGTGATAGCCGGCTCCATCTCATCCCGCTGCGGCATGGTGGGCGGCAACGCCAGGTAGCCGACGCGCTCGCCTGGGGAGA
The DNA here is from genome assembly GCF_050156205.1 of Pseudarthrobacter sp. Y6. Lineage (NCBI taxonomy): Bacteria > Bacillati > Actinomycetota > Actinomycetes > Micrococcales > Micrococcaceae > Pseudarthrobacter > Pseudarthrobacter sp. Y6. The sequence continues at coordinate 2,073,361 of NZ_CP189574.1, forward strand.
GATGGGTCTTGCCGTAGGAGTAGGCCAGGAGCGTGTGCGGGTAGAACTCCACAGGGCTGTGGAATCGCAAGCCGTCGAACACGATCCGGTTGTAGGCCTCGTCCGAGATGAGGTAAATCCGCCGTCCAATCCTCGCCGAGGCCGCCTCCAGCAGTTCGGCCAGCCGGACCAGCAATTCGGGGGGATAAATCCGCCCCGTGGGATTGTTGGGCGAGTTGACGATCACTACCCGGGTGCGTTCCGTGATGGCGGCCTCGATCGCGTCGAGGTCCAGGTCGAACGTGGTTGTGTTGATTTTCACCTTCACCGGTACGAGCCCGGCTTCAAGGATCAGCGGCTCGTATAGGAACCAGGGCGGCAGGCTGTAAATGATCTCGTCGCCGGGATCGGCGACGGTCTTCAGCGCAAGGGCAATGGCGGCGAAGCCACCGGTGGTGAGGTAAATATCCTCCGTCCGGAAGGGCACATCCAGCAGCCGGTGAAGGGATTGAGCGGCTGCTTCCCGGGCGGCCTCGCCGTTGGTCTGGTAGGCGAACCACTGATCATTCTGAGGAGCCAGCGCGTCCCGCAGCGTATTCACGTAGCGGTCGGCCGGCATCTGGTGCGGATTGCCGAAGGTGAAGTCGCAGCCCGGCACCTGCCCGTGCCCGCGGGCACTGTACTCCCGGATGTAGGCGTTAACCCGCTGAAAGGAGGGGATCGACGCCAGCCGTGCAGCGCGATCAGATACCGCCGAGGTTGTCTGGGATGTGGCTGTCGGATCGTTCATGTCAGCGCTCCTGTGTAGGGCAGCCCGGTGGGGCGGCAGTCGGATGGGCGGCGCGCTGCCAAGCCAGCGGAGGCCCGTAGTAAGAGCCATTGTTGACTCGACGACGCATTGGAGTAAAGACTCCGCGATAGCGACCGATCTCTGTCGCCGTGAAAGGCGCCGTGGTAGGCGCCCGTGTTGTCAGCCGTGCCGTGCGGCGGGGTGGGGAAGGGGCAACGCGGTGTAGAGGGAATGGCCCGGACTAGGGCGTGCCTCCCATATCGTGTATTACCTGGGTATAGGGTCGGGCGGTATGGCGCTGCGACTTGTTCAGGTGAATTTCAAGGCTCGGGATGACTCAACGCTGGGCCGGTTTTGGGCGGAGGCGCTCGGCTGGGGTGTTTCCAGCGAGGGACCCGGTGTGACGAATGTTGAACCTGTGGACTTCGTCTGGCCGGACCCCGCGGCCGTCTGCATCGATGTCGTCACCGTCCCGGAGCCCGAGACGGTGAGGTACCGCGCGCACCTCGATCTAGCCACCACCTCTGCAGCCCATCACGCGGAGCTGGTCGCGCGGCTGTTGGAGCTCGGTGCGACGCCCGCGGATGTGGGCCAAGGTGATGTGCCGTGGACAGTCCTGGCCGACCCGGAGGGCAATGTGTTCTGTGTGCTGGAGCCGCGACCGATCTACCGGGACACCGGGCCGATTGCCACGGTGGTGGTCAACTGCGCGGATCCGCGGGCCCTGGCCCGGTTCTGGGGCGAGGCTACGGACTGGACCCTGCACGAGGTGACCGACGATCATGCGAGGCTGCGTTCGGCCAAAGGCGTCGGGCCGTATCTGGAATTACTTCGCACGTCCGGCGTGGAGACCGTGTGGAACCGTGTCCACCTCGACCTGATGCCGTACCCGGGTGATGATCAAGCGGCAGAAGTGGCCAGGCTGCGGGCGCTGGGCGCCACTGACGCCGACGTCGGCCAGGGCGATGTGTCATGGGTGTGCCTCGCCGACCAGGAGGGCAACGAGTTCTGCGTCCTCACCCCGGGCTGACGCAGAGCCTTGCATATCGATTCCGGCTAATTCACCGAATCTCCTTGGGAAAAGTCTTGCGAAAGCTCGGCTTCGATTTCGCTGATGCTGGGGAGCGTGGCAGCGAATTCCTCTGGCAAGGACGCCACAATCGCGGATTCCCATTCGGCGATACCGATCGGTTTCGAGAAGCCCCGCAGAGAGTACTCGGCCACGACGTTGTTCTTCGTTTTGCACAGCAGCAGTCCGATGGTCGGCTCGTCGTCAGCATGACCCAGGAGGTCGTCAACAGCGGACATGTACATGTTGATCTGACCCAGATACTCCGGCTTGAAGGCGGTGGCTTTCAACTCCACCACGACGAAGCAACGCAGCTTGAAGTTATAGAACAGCAGATCGGCGAAAAACTCATCGGCGCCGATAGTCAACCGGACTTGCCGGCCGACAAAGGCAAACCCTTGGCCGAGTTCCAACAGGAACTTTTCGACGTGCACCACGAGCTGTCCCTCAAGCTCACGCTCATTCCGCTTGCCTGTCATGGACACGAAGTCGAAGACGTATGGGTCCTTGAATGATTGCTGGGCAAGATCCGAGTCCGACGGCGGCAATGTCGCTTTGAAGTTGGTGATCGCCCTGCCGGAGCGTTCGTGGAGTTTCGTCTCGATATGGTGTGCCATTACGTTGCGAGACCAGCCATTCTCGACGGCGGCAGCTGCGTACCAGAGCCGTGTTTCGGGGTCGTTGAGCTTATGGATCAGCGCGAGGTGGTGGTACCAAGGCAATTGTGCAAGCGGCGCTTGCACAATTGCCTCGGTAGGCCATGTTTCAGCGAAGGCCCGCATGTATTTCAGGTTTCGCGGCGAGAATCCGGTTGCTTCGGGAAACTGCCGCTTGAGATCAACTGAGAGCCGGTCGACGATTCGGGCGCCCCAGCCTTCGAGACTTTGGCGTTCCAGAATGTCCCGCCCGATCGCCAGATAACTGTGCAGCATTTCCTGGTTCGCAGCGGCGATCGCCTTGGAACGGCCAGCCCTGACTTTGCCCGTGACGGACGCCAGCAAGTCCGGGTACCAATCCGGCATGCTGGACGCCGTTGGTGCTGTTTCAAACGATGCTGGTGTCGACATGTGGAGCGGTCCCTTTCGTGGCTGTCATTTCCCCTGAACCTATCGGCGGGCTCTGACATTCAGCGCCGTCGGCCGCCCTTCACCGAACCGCAGGTGCCATTTCCGTCTGATGCGCGCACAATAATAGGGACAGGCGGGGCCTGGCCGGCCCTGGTTTCCGGAGTCGAGGACGGTCACCGTGAGAGCGATTCAGGGCAAGGCCGCAGTGCTGCTGATGGCGGCGCTCCTGTTGGGCGGTTGCGGCTCCAGCAGCTCACCCAGCTCTCCGGCGGCGTCCCCCGGGCCGGGGACAGCGACGACAGGAGCGGTCAACCCGGGAGCGCCAACGATCACCATCAAGGACTTCGAGTATGGAGCGCCGCTGACCGTCGCGCCGGGCGCCCTTGTCACGGTCACCAACGTGGACGCAGCCGGCCATACCGTCACCGCGGATCAAGGCAAGGCATTTGACGTGGATGTCAAGGGAAGCGGGGGGACGGCCACGTTCACGGCGCCCTCGGCACCGGGCTCCTACCCCTACCACTGCGCCTATCACCCCAACATGCACGGCACGCTGACAGTCAAATGAACATGGCACTGAGGGCACTGACCGCACTGGCTCTATTCATCGACGCCGGGGTGCATATTTATCTGGCCCCCGGCTACCAGGCGGCCTCGCCTGGCGGAATCGGACAAGGCAACTTGTTCCTGCTCGAATCGGCTGCGGCAGTGCTGGCGGCGCTGTGGGTTCTGTTCCGCGGCAGCAGAGCCTCCTTTGCCCTGGCCCTGGTGGTGGCTCTGAGTGCATTCGTCGCCGTGGTGTTGTACCGGTATGTGGATATTCCGGCCTTCGGACCCTTCCCCGCGATGTATGAGCCGGTGTGGTTTTTTGAGAAGTCCCTCAGCGCCGTGGCTGAGGGAGCCGGTGCCCTACTGGCCGCTGTGGGCGTGGCGCGTACCGCCCCCAAGCGCCGGTCCGGCGGCAACTAGCGGGGGATCAGGGCGTCGGTGCGGGTGGGAGGTTCTTGGCGGCGGGCCCTTGGATGACGGTGCCCTCGGTGGTGAATCGGGAGCCGTGGCAGGGGCAGTCCCAGGTTGTGTCGGCGGCGTTAAAGCCGACGGTGCAGCCCAGGTGTGTACAGGTGGCGGAGACGGCGTGGACCTGCCCGTCTCCGTCTTTGTAGACGGCGGTGCTCTCGCCGTTGACTTTGATGACTGTCCCCTCTCCGGGCGATAGTTCCGTCTGGCTGGGCCGGCCTCGGAGTTTGCCGGCCAGGACAGCTTCCACGGTCTTGATGTTCTCCGTCATGAACCTTCTCGCGCTGGCTGCCGGGGTAATCCGGTTGCTGTTGAACACCGAGGCCCAAGGGTTCTCCCGGCCGTTGAGGGTGTCAGTGAGAATGAGCGCGGCCGCGGTTCCGTTGGACAGGCCCCATTTGCGCAGGCCAGTGATCACGTACACGTGTTTGGCGGTGGGTGACATAAGTCCGGCGTAGGGCAGCCCGTCGAGCGGGATGCCGTCCTGAGTTGACCAGCGGTAGGCGACCTTGTCCACGCCGAGGCGGTCGTGGGCGAAGGCTGCGAGTCTGCGGTACCGCGCGGCTGTGTCACCGGACTCGGACACGCGGTGGCCCTCGCCGCCGGTAAGCACATAGCTTGTGCCGTTGACGCTGGCGGTCAGAATGGATCTCATCGGTTCGTCGACGCTGATGAACGTGGCGTCCAGCGGTGGCGTGTCCACGCGTCCGGCGACAAGGTAGGAGCGGTGCGGATGGCACCGCAGGTAGAAAAGGCCCTGGTCGCCGAACGGCACATTCGTGGCGACGATGATGTCGCGGGCCCGGACGGTGCCGTGTTCGGTATCGACGACGGCCGGGGAGCCGTCGTGGATTCGCTGCGCCTGGGTCTGCTCGAAGACGAAGCTGCCCTCACCGTTGACCACGCGGGCGAGACCCTGGAGGTATTTCACGGCATGGATTTGCGCCTGCCCGTCGAATCGGACCGCACCCTTGACAGGGAAGGGCAGTGGTACCTCTGTGGTGAAGGCTGCGGGCAGGCCGAGCCGGGCCGCAAGGTTGGCTTCGGCGCGCACGAGGTCGAGCGCGTCGTCGGTTTCGGCGTAGGTGTAGTTGGCGACGTGGCGGAAGTCGCAGTCGATGGCTTCCTCGGCCACCAGCTGCGCGACGTGTTCGATCGCGGACTGGTTGGCCTGCCCGTACGTTCGAGCGGTCTCGTCGCCGTGTTTGCGTGCAAGTTCGGTGTAGGCAAGGCGGTGAAGGGAGGTGACCTTGCCGGTGGTGTGGCCGGTGACGCCGGTTCCGACGCGGGCGGTGTCGATGACCGCGACGGCGTGGCCGTTGCGCTTGAGCGCCAACGCGGCGGTCAGCCCGGCGATGCCCGCCCCGATGACCGCGACATCGACCTCCAGATCCCCGCGCAGGACGGGATAATCGGTGGTTCCGGCGGTAGCGACCCAGAGGGAGCGGGGTTCACCTTCCGGCCGTCCACTGTTCGATGCGTCATTCACTGCGTCACCTCAGGATCGCCCGGTACTGCTCGGCTGTGTAAAGGCGGCGTAAGCAGCCGCCGACGCCGAGGGAGGCGACGGCGACCGTCCCGGGGATTTCGCGCCCCGGGGACGGCCGCCGTCGTCCGTTTTCCACGAACCGTGGCGTTATGGGGTGCTTCCCTTCATCTTCTCCATGGCGTCCCTGCCGAGCCAGAGCCCCAGGCCCACCATGCCGACACCCAGAACCAGGTGCAGCCAGTTATCAGCAGTGTTGAACGGGACGAAGTTGGCGGCTGCGTTCATGTCGATGACCAGGCCGTAGATCCACAGGAGCAGGTACACGATGCCGCCGCCAAGCAGGAACCAGCGGGCCATCGGGTTTGTCCGGGCCATTGCAATGCCAGCCGCGCCGAACAGCAAATGCACGATGTTGTGCAGCACGGACACTTGGAAGACTCCAAGGAGCATGGCCCCGGACTCATGTCCCGCAAAGGTCATGGCGCCGTAATTGGTGGTGATTCCCGGGATGAACCCGAGGACTCCAACCAGCAGGAAAACCGAACCAATACCGATGGCGGTGTTGTGAAGCGTCAACCCCATCAGGTGGTGCTGTGCAGGGTGTGAAGCGGTAGTCATGACCTTCCCTTTCACGCTGTTTACCGGTTCATCTGATGGCGAACCGGTCTCGCGGCAAGGAGTCGCAGGAATCCTGCCGACGCCCATATCGTACTCCTGAAAACCGCGTGTGTGCAGGGGAAACATGGCCCTTGGGGGCCTCGGATTGGCGGTGACCGGATCAGTGGGGGGCTTGCTGTGTGGTTAGACCCAGACGACGAGAATGGCGCTCTGAGTGTTAACGCCAACCGAAAATAGGGCCAATAGTGCCAATTGAAAACGGGGCCACGGGGTTGTTGTTCTATTGTGCCGTACTGGCGGCGGGTTGGTGTTTTTTGAGGCGGTAGCTGCTGCCTTTGAGGCTGATGACATCGGCGTGGTGGACGATCCGGTCGATACCCCAACGACGCATAGCAGCCCGCCGGCACCAACCAGACCGACCCTCCTGTCGAGACCGAGCACCCGTCTATGTTTCTGGGCGCTGAGAGGTCTGATTTAGGCCCGGGAATGGTGCTACGCGTCCGCGGCAGCCAAGGATTCGATGATGAGCTCACACACCTCGTGTGTGGTTAGCGCGTCCCCGGCATCGAGTCTCGTACCGGTGCGCAATGCGTCCAGAAAATGCCGGCACATATCCTCAATGCCGCGTCGATGGCCTACCGGCTCCCAGGCGTCGACGGGCAGCAGTCTAGTCTCGCCGTCGTGCGCCACGGTGTCGCTCAGGTTGGTGACATCGCGCCGTTGGCCGGCGCCGGCGGTCTGCAGCACTTCGCTGTTGGACCCGCTGGTGCGGTTCATGATGGCCAGGCCGTTGAATCCACCGTCCTCCAGTTGCAGGATGACGTGGTGCAGGTGGCCGTTCCCATCGATCCTCCCGCGCACGTCAATGTCGGCCGCACCCGGCGGAGCCAGCATCCTCAGGGTGTCGACAAGGTGGATAAAGTCGTCGAGGATGATGGTTCGAGCGTTTCCGAGGCCGTTGTGACGGTCCTTTTGCAGGATCACCAAGTCGCGCGGGTGGTTCAGCGACTCCGTGTAGGCTGGCGCGAACCGCCGGTTGAAGCCCACCATGAGGGAACGTCCGCGTCCCCGCGCAAGGGCCACCATTTGCCGGCTTTCGGCGATGCTGTAGGAGAGGGGCTTGTCGACGAAAACGTCGATGTTGGCCTCGAGCAGGCGGGTGACGATGTCGTGGTGGTGTTGAGTGGGGGCATGGACGAAGGCAGCGTGCGGGCCCGCATCAATGAGCGCCTCAAGGTCCGTGTAGAGGCGGGGGACCCGATACGCCGCGCCGATCCGTTCCAGCTTGTCCCGGTCGCGTGTCATGAGGTGGAGCTCCAGCCCGGGCTGGCTAGCCAGCACGGGAAGGTAGGCCTTTTGCGCGATGCTGCCGATGCCTACGACGCCTATCCTGAGAATATCGTCGCGGGCGCTGGCCCCGCTTAGGGTATTTTTCATCTGAACCTCATGGTGGCTGAAGAACGGGAATGGCAAACATCCGCCCTTGTGTCAGGACTGCTGAAGGATTGACTGACAGCTGGGGACGGAAAGCTTCCATGCGGCTGGTGCCGTCTTGTCTATTGTCCCCAACATGATCGGGCCAGCCGCCAGGGGCGCGCCGACCGCCTGTGCGGTGGCAGGTGCCGGACACCCGAATCGGCCGTTGCCGACGGGTCGCCTGCGCAGGTTCGTGTTGGGGACTCCTGCCCAACATGTTGGAGTAAGAAGACGCCTTCGGACAACCGTCATAAGATCCGTGACACACCTCACCAAAGGTAAGGGGCGCCTCCCGTTCGCAAGAGACGCCCCGGCTTGTGGGTAGCAGTCAGTCTTTCTTAAACGCATCCTTGATATTTTCGCCTGCCTGCTTCAGGTCCGCTTTGGATTGATCCGCCTCACCTTCGGCTTCAAGCCGCTCATTGCCGGTAGCCTTGCCTGCCGCCTCTTTCGCTTTGCCAGCGGCTTTCTCGGCCATGTTGCCCATCTTGTCGTCGAGTCCCATTCGGGGCCTCCTTTTTACTGCAGCCCGACCCGTTGGAGCTGCTCAGTGGATCAGTGTAGAGCCGCTCAGTTCGTCCGAAAAGGGGCGGCAGGAAGAGCCGAAACGGGCAGGACGTGTCTTCATTCTGCACAATTAGTGAGCAGGCATAACCGAAGCATCCGACAGCACAGGGCGTGCCCGGTCCTGTTCGACCACGATATGGTCCTAAACGTCCCGGCAGACGAGGGGCAGAAGCCTGCTTCAGCGGCGCACTGCTACCCGATGAGACGTTCGTCCACGCCGTACCTTCCGTCTCCTCGGGCTTATGCTCCCATGCTTCCGTTTTAGAGCGACAGCATTTTTACGGGGCACTCTGAGCCCGGCGCGACGTTCAGAGCGAGCGAGCAGGGCCAGCATGCTCAGAGTAATTGCCATCCAGAGCATTGCCGCAGCAAGGACGATATAAATCAAGGTCAGCGTGTGCATTTGAGTCTTCCAAGGGAAGGGCTTCGGCGAGGGGCGAAATTGTTCCGGTCCGGTAGTAGTTGTCCCTCAGTCTGGAGACCTGTCTGCATCTTCTCAGATTCTGTGTCCATCCGGAAGTGCCTCAAAGTCATGGGCCATTCTGGGCGCTTCATCGACACCGGGCTAACCACTGAGATGGCCGTCCGCGCTGTACTAAGCGGCCGACATCGACACGCGGAAAGCTTTCACCGGGGGCCTGCCCGAACTGCAGGCGCCCCTCGGGTTGTCACTGGAAATGCCAGGTGATTGGACGATTTGCTGGAGCGACCATCGCTGACATGCTTGTGGGGTGACATCGATCTCGACGCAGCCACCCCGTATCGCGCTCACGTGGAAGCTAGTGCCAGCGGTCCTACTCTCAGTGTCCGGAGTGCTGCTATTCGGCGTCGAGAATGACCTCCTGGGCTACAGCGTGCTCGCGTTGAGCCTAGTCACGGCAGCGCTGATCGACCGCGAATTCGTGCGGCACCTCGCGGTAATCGCGGCGGGGATGGTGATCATCAGCCTGGTTCCGCTGAACGCTGACTTGAGCATCCCGCACATGACCCTGATGGGTGGTGCCCTCGCGCTGGCCGTACTGGTGCCGTGGCTGGTGTCCCGGTTCGTCTACCGCGAGAAGATCATCAGATTTCCGGTGAACACGGGCCGCAAATGGCCGTTGTCAGCGAAGCTGTACCTGATCGCTGTTGTGGCACTCGGTTACTTGATTCTGCCGGTGTACCTGATACGCACGGAGGTTTATCAGAACTGGCCGGACGCCTCCGACGCCACCATCTTCTGGCGCCTTTTTCTCGGCGTGAACGCTGTTGGAGTTTGGGACGAGCTGTTCTTCATCTGCACCACCTTCACTCTGCTCCGGCGGCACTTCCCGGACTGGCTCGCCAACATTCTGCAGGCCGTCGTCTTCTCTTCTTTCCTGTGGGAGATCGGCTACACGGCCTGGGGTCCGCTTCTGACGTTCCCATTCGCCCTGCTGCAGGGATATACCTTCAAGCTGACTAAGTCGCTCACGTATGTGGTGACGGTGCACTTGGTCTTCGACTTCGTGCTGTTCCTCGCGCTGGTGCACGCGCACAACCGCGACTGGCTGCCGATCTTCTTGTACTGAGCCCCTGCTCGCGTGCGCAGGTGCCAATTGTGAAAGTGGCATTTGCACGAATTGTCAGACGGTGGTCCTGCGGAATTGGGAGAAGGCCTGGGTATTCTCGCCGTCCTCGAAAATGCGTGAGCCCGACCCGACTATCAGACTGTCGGGTTCCTCGACGAGGTCGGCGTCCTTGTCCTCGTAGTCGAACATATGGAGTTACGTGGCGCATTGCTTCCTCCCTGGCCCGCTTCTTGTCGTAGCCCTTGCCCACTGTCCATGGCGCCCAGTCAGTGTCCGTGGCCAGGAACCTTGATTCCTTGGCCCCGGTGTAGGAGTACCACTTGTCCAGCGAGGATTTCCAGTCCTGCGATGCCCAGGCAGCAGCGAGGAATCGTTGGCGCGCCTGACCCTATTGGGTCGCCGTTGACGGACGCTTCCTGAGGAAAAGGCCGATGAATGCGGCCGTTGCGAGGCAGAGGGCGGCGTTGATCCCTATGGCCGGCAGTACCGCATGCAGTACCTGTTCGGGGGAACCGCCGTTGCCGTGCCGGAGAAGGGATGCGGCGATGATGGTGCTCATGATCGGGATGCCCATGGTGATGCCGATTTGCTGGCTCATGGTTGTCAGTCCGGTGGCAAGGCCCTGTTCGGTGTCGGGGAGACCGGTGGTGGCGGTGACCATGAATCCGACGATGGCTGCGAGGTTGGCGACGCCGCCTATGAATGTGGCGATCAGGACGATGATCAGTGAGTTCTGGCTGGTGTTGATAAAGAGCAGGGAGCCGGTGGCGGCTGCCTGGACGGTAAGGCCGGTAATGATGGTGTTCCTGTTCCCGAGTTTGCCGATGAGTTTCGGGGCGATGATCCCGCCGACGACGGTGCCGATGCCGAGCACAGCGAAGGTCAGTCCCGCCTCGAAGGGTGTGTAGCCGAGGACTTGCTGGAGGTAAAGGGTCAGGACGAACACGAGCGACGTTTCCGTGGCGAACGCCAGGATTCCGGCAATGTTGCCCCATGCGATGTTGTTCCGCCGCAGGATTTTTACAGGAACAAGGGCGTGTACCGTGCCTTTTTCGATGAAGAAGAACACGATGAACAGGACCACTCCGGCTGCCTGTGGTCCCCAGGCCAGCGGATCGGCCCAGCCTTTTCCTCCGGCGGTGGTCAGGCCGAAGACGAGCAGCAGCAGAGCAAGGGTGACGGAGAAGGCCCCGGGGAGATCGAGCCTGGTTCGGTCTCCGCGGGCAGATTCGGTGAGGAGTTTCGGGGCGAGGATAAGGACAAATATAGCGATGGGGACGTTGATGAAGAACGCCCACCGCCAGGACAGCAGGTCGGTCAGGAGTCCGCCGAGGATCGCGCCAGTGGTGAAACCGGCGGCCATGAGGGAGCCGTTCAGCCCCAGGGCTTTGTCCCGCAGGGATCCTTCCGGGAAGGAGGTGGTGAGCAGTGACAGCGCGGCCGGGGTGACGGCCGCGGTGGCGAGACCCTGGGCGACGCGGGCCGTGAGCAGCAGCCCGGGGTCGGTGGCGAGGCCGCCGACGAGGGAGCCGATTCCGAGCAGCGCCATGCCGGCGATGAAGACGCGTTTGCGTCCAAACAGGTCAGCCACCCGGCCGAAGAACAGGGTGAACCCGGCCGCGCACAGGGCGAATGACGTGGCTATCCATTGCAGGTGTTCCAGGGAGAACCCAAGGTCGGCCCCGATCCGGGGTAAGGCGACGTTCAGGATGGAGAAGTCCACGGCCAGGGTGAAGCTGGCGGTCAGCAGCAGGACCATGATCAGCCGCTGTCGCCCGGTGATCCGGGCGGGACCCTGTTCAGGTGACGGTGCTGGTGGTGGTGCGAACGGGGGGAGCCGTGTGGTGTCGTGAGCTGTCATCGCGGACGTTTCCAATCACTAAGTACGTGGGGTGGGTTTTCCTCTCCACCTTGACGACGTCAGGCCGGAACAGCCACGCCGTGTTGTGGGTAGCACTGGCAGTGATACCCACCTTCGCGAATGATCGTGAATACTCACAGGTATGAACCAACCAACGGCCATGGGCGACTTCCTCCGCAAACGACGGGCCGCCCTGACCCCGGCAGACGTCGGGCTGATGGATTATGGCACCCGGCGTGTGCAAGGGCTGCGGCGTGAAGAGGTGGCCATGCTGGCCGGAATGAGCGTGACCTACTACGCCAGGCTGGAACAGGGCCAGCACGTGAACGCCTCGGACACGGTCATCGACGCCCTTGCCCGGGCCCTGGCGCTGACCGAGGTGGAAAGGAAACACCTTTCGGACCTCTCCGGAATCAAACGGCGCAACCCCAAATCGTCCCGGAACCGGCCTGACCATGTGCGGCCCGGAACCAAGCGTTTGGTTGATTCCATGGGCAGTGTTCCGTCGGTGGTGTTGGGCAAATGCACCGATGTCCTAGCCTGGAATCAGGCCGGGCACCGTCTGGTTGCCTCGCACCTGGACTTCGGCGCCCCGGACACTCCGTCCCGTAGGCCGAACATGACCCGGATGCTCTTCCTGGATGACGCCACACGCAGCCTCTACCCGCGCTGGCGCTCCGAGGCCGGCCGCGCCGTCGCGTCCCTGCGGTTGCTCTCCGGACGGTTCGCGGACGACACGGACCTGGCCGCCGTCGTCGGGGAACTGACCCTCAAAAGCCCTGAGTTTGCGACCATGTGGGCAGAACACCCGGTCGAGAACTGCATGTCAGGGCGCAAGACCCTGGACCACCCGCAGCTCGGGTCCCTGGAAGTCTGGTTTGAGGTCCTGACCATGCCGGACGATTCCGGCCACCGGATCCTCACCTACGCCGCAGAACCAGGCAGTGAAGCCGCCGCCGCACTCGCGCGGCTGCAGCGCCCGCCCCTGGCACTGGCCCCCGACCTGGCCGGCATTGGCGAAGCGGTCTGAGGCGGACGTGGACCGCTCACCATTTCAGAGGTCCGGACATCGGCGCCCTGGTGGCGGACGACCCTGTCCACCTGTGACCAGCGCAGTTCCTGCACCGCCAGCTGCAGCGGCCTTTCGCCCAATCGCACCGTGATTTCCTGCCCCCAGGATGCGGTCAGGCGGTCAGATTCCATGCCGTCACCGAATACCACCAACTGGTCGGATGCCACGGTGATCCGGAGCGTTTCACCCGCCTCCAGCACACCCTCGGTCAAGGCGACTCCGGTGATGGGGGAGGGCCACGCCTCACTGACGAACGATGTCCTCCGGCGTCAGCAGGAAGCCGCCCGACAGCAGGCCAGCCAACGCATGCAGTGCTCAATCCACGGCTCATGCGCCCGCGTGACTGACGCCCCTTAGTGACTGCGGAGCGTGGGATCCCGCCGCGGCCTGGGCTTCATCAGCTGGCCGACGGTACCGACCGCGGCGTTGCGGATTCCTGAGCCGGTATCCATCATGGCGAATCGGCCCATGAGTCGTGAGGCAAGCACCAGCCGCTGCGTCCGCGCCCTGCGCTCCTTGTCGAACACGGCAAGACCCGCCTCGATAGAGGAGGCCTGCGCCACGGATCGCCCCAGCGTGGCTCCGTCAACGATGGCCTCGCAGGCGCCTCGCCCAAGGAAGGGCGCCATTGCGTGGGCGGCGTCGCCTACCAACGCTGTCTTCCCGATGATGTACGACGGCAACTTGGGCGCCTCGAAGAGTCCATGATGCAAAATGGCCCCTTCTTCGATCCTGTCTATCAGCTCCTGCACGCCGCGGTGCCAGGACCCGAAATGGTTCACGATGTGGGGCAGGTGGGGTCCATTAAACGTCTGATCGGCGCGGATGCATGCATACCAGTTGGTCGCATGAGGACCTGCCGGTGTGATGCCGAACAGTGCCTCGGGGGCCCAGGTCTCGCCGTATTCGGCTACGGCGCCGTTGACGGTGCCTCGCCATGCGACGGCTCCAAGCGGACGGGCGCGGAACCGGTCACCTAACATCCGCTGTCGGGTGCGGCTGAACGTGCCGTCTGCACCGACCACCAGTTCTGCGTCGTCCAGCTGGCCGGGGTCGACGACCTGCGTGTTGAAGCTGACGTCGATGTCCCGGGCAAGCGCGGCGAGCAACGCGGGCCGGGAGACCAGGTTCAGGTCGGCGCCGCCTGGGGCTGTCACCAACGGCCAGCCGGCCGGCGTCCAGAGTCGGGTTCCTGCGCCGGTAGCAATATGCGCCCAGCCATCAGTGCGGCGTGAGGCGTCAACACCAATGTCGTCGAGAGCCTTCATCGCGGCCGGCCACATACCCAGCATGGTGCCCGACGTCGGCAGGGCCGCAGCCTGCTCCAGTACCGTCACTGACCAGCCGTGACGTTTCAGGGACCGTGCTGTGCTCAGGCCGCCGATTCCCGCGCCGATGATGACCGCTGAATGTCCCACGCCTCAAGGGTACAGACTCCGCCCAGCCGGTCATTCCTCGCGATCGGGTGGACGGGTAAAGAGCCCTGCTCTTTTTCAGGGTGGGGCGCTTTGGCCCAGGCAGCGGTCCTCGGGGTCGATGGCGCCCATGATGCGCTTGCCGATGCTCCCCAGCTGGCGCGACTGCGCCTTGGTGAGGGGATCGAACACGAGGCTGCGGACGGCCTCCACATGTCCCGGAGCGGTTTGCGTGATCTTCTCCCAGCCCTCGTCGGTGAGCGTGGCCAGCGTGATGCGTCCATCGGACGGATCCGTGGAGCGATGCACCCAGCCCCGTTTTTCAAGCCGGCTGACAACCTGGGACAGGCGGGGGAGGCCGGACTCGGTGAATCCCGCGAGGTCGCTCATCCGGCGCGTGCGGGCCGGAGCCTCGGATAGTCCGGCCAGGACCATGTACTCGAAGTGGCTTATCCCGGCGTCCTGCTGCAGTTGGGCGTCCAGGGCGGCGGGCAGCTTCATCATCATGCCCACGAGGGTCAGCCACACTTCGCGTTCATCGCTGCTCAGCCAGCGTGGCTCCTCGGGAATTTCCATAGGGCAAGTCTAAGGCATTTACTTCAAGAGTGAAGTTTTATGTCCAGGACATCACTTGCGTCGTGAACTAATGGCCAGTACTGTTTACTTCAACATTCAAGTACTGCCAGACTTCCTGAGGAGCCCGGATGACCGTCATGTCCGAGACCGTCGCGCGGCCATTCGAACAACCCGCCACTGTCCGCAGCCAGGTCACCGTCCCGTTGCGCTTCCCTGATGGTTTCGCGGCCACCGCCGAGATCATGACGTTCAATGGACTGGCCGACGGTAAAGAGCACCTATTGCTCGCCCTCGGCGCATGGGAGCAAACGCTCCTGAACCAGGGTCCGGACGGCGAGGCGCCGTTGGTCCGGCTCCACAGCGAGTGCCTCACCGGCGACGTATTCGGCAGCGAGCGCTGCGACTGCGGACCCCAGCTGCGCGAGGCAGTCGAGGAGATTGCCGCCGTCGGGGGCTTCCTGCTGTACCTCCGGCAGGAAGGGCGCGGCATCGGCCTGTATTCCAAGCTCGACGCGTATGCCCTGCAGGACACCGGCCTGGATACGTACGAAGCCAACGTGGCCCTGGGCCGCGGCGAGGACGAGCGGGACTACAGCGCCGCCGCCCAGATGCTCGGCGCGCTGGGCGCGGGCCGGATCCGCCTCCTCACCAACAACCCGGACAAGGTGGGGCAGCTGACGGCCCTTGGCGTAGACGTCGCGGAGCAGGTCCCCACCGGAGTGCACCTCTCGGAGGCCAACCACCGCTACCTGGCCGCGAAGCGCAGCCATACAGCGCACACCATCGAGCTGCCCGAAGAGGTGCTCCCGGCCGTGATGCCGACCGCGGCGGCTGTTACCGTCCCGACGCATGACGAGCTGCTGGCCAGGGTGGATGCCCTCGTTCCCCGGCTGCGTGAGCGCGCAGCGGAAACCGAGGAGATCCGCCGCATCCCGGAAGCCACCATGGCTGCACTGAAGGCAGCAGGGGTGTTCCAGATGCTTGCCCCGAAGGCCGTGGGCGGCTTCGGCATGGGGCTGGAAACCTACGTGGAGGTAGTTCGCCGCCTCGCCCAGGGATGTGTCTCCACAGCCTGGAGCGTCGGGCACCTGGTGGAACATGTCTGGATGCTGGCCCGCTGGCCGCAGGAAGCGCAGGACGAAGTGTTCGCCAACGGGCCGGCCCCCTTGGCCGCCGCCACCGGCGCGCCTCCAGGTACAGCAGAGAAGGTTCCCGGCGGTTTCACCATCTCGGGCCGTTGGAGCTTCGCCTCCGGCATCATGCACTCCGAATGGGCACTCCTGGCCGTGCAGCACGCCGACGTCCGCCTGCAGTGCCTGGTCCCGGTGTCCGATCTTGAACTGCTGGACGTGTGGCACACGGCCGGCCTGCGGGGGACCGGGAGCAACGATCTCCGGTCGGAGAATCTCTTTGTCCCGGCGCACCGTGCCCTGGAGTGGAACCTCTTGGCGGCCGCGGACAATCCCGGCAGCCGCATCCACCCGGATCCGAACATCCACATCCCCATGGCCACGTTCCTGAACATGGTTGCTCCGGCCGCCGCTTTGGGAGCCGCTGAGCACGCCCTTGAGGTGTTCCAGGACCTGATGATGATGCGCAAGGTCAAGCAGACAACGCAGGCGCGGCAGGCGGATTCGCCGCTCGCGCAGGCCAGGTTCTCCCAGGCCTACGGACAGGTGGCCACTGCGCGGCTGCACTGGCAGGAAGCGGTCCGGGTAGTGGCCACTTCCTACGGCCGCCGGCCTGTCGCTTTCACTGATGAGGAGCGGGCTCGGTACCGGCTTTCGCTTGGTCTCAGCGGCGCGGCGTCGGCCGAGGCTGTCCGCCTCATCCTGACGGGCTCCGGAGGGAGTGTGCACCGGCTGACGCACCCCCTTCAGCGGATCCAGCGCGATGTCAACGTGCTGCTCAACCACGCCTCGCTGACCATGGATCCGATCCTGGAACAGGCTGGCCGCGGACTTCTGGACCTCGGGTTTTCCATCCCGGCCGAGCAGTTCTAACCCAGGGCTGGGGACACCTTGCAGGATGGCCGGCTTCGGAGAAGGATATGAGCCTCACCCGAGGAGGCCATCTATGGTCCAGCTTGGAACGTTTGAACGGTACCTGATCGAGGAATTCTTCGACGACTACCGCGCCGGCGCAATGACGCACCGCACCTTCACCCGCCGGGTCGCATTCATCATGGGAAGCATGACGGCGGCATCTGCCGCGATGCTGCTCGTGGGATGCACGCCCGAGGAAGTCCCACGCAGCACCGACCCCATGCCCACGCCCACCCCGTCATCGTCGACGGCGGGCACGGGCACCGCTTCTGCCGGGGCTGTGCCGGGTGCCAAGAGTCCGCTGTCCGTCCCGGAGGGCGCCGCGGGGCTTACGACGGCGACCGTCCGGTTCGCCGCCGACGGAACCGATATCAGTGGTTACCTCGCCCGGCCTGAATCCGGCGCAGCCGGCCCGGCGGTGCTGGTCTGCCACGAGAACCGCGGCCTGACCCCTCACATCCAGGACGTTGCCCGCCGCTTTGCCAAGGCCGGGTATGCGGCGTTGGCCCTTGACCTGCTGAGCAGGGAAGGGGGCACCGGCAGCCTGGACACCGACGCCGTATCCGGTGCCCTGACCCGGGCAGGAGCACAACGCCATGTTGCTGACTTCGCCGCCGCCTTTGACTACCTTCAGGCCCAGGACTTCGTGGACTCCGGACGCATCGCCATGAACGGGTACTGTTTCGGCGGCGGCATTACCTGGCAGGCGGCAACCGAGCTGGCCGGGCTGAAGGCCACCGCCGCGTTCTATGGGCCAGCGCCGGACCTGAACAAGGTGCCGGCCATCAAAGCAGCGGCGTTCGGGGTCTATGCCGAACTCGACCAGCGGATCACCGGCGCCATGCCGGGCCTCCGCGATGCCTTGGACGCCGCCACCGTGACGCATCAGCTCACCGTTTACCCCGGCGTGGACCATGCCTTCCACAACGACACCGGCGAGCGCTACAACGAAACCCAGGCCACGGCTGCTTGGAACGACACCCTCACCTGGTTCGGACAGTACGTCTGAGACAGCACGTCTGAGACAGCACCTCTGATCTGCCGCGGTACGGGCGGTTGCCACGGGTAGTCTTGAAGGATGAGCACCGCAATCCCATTAACGCTCTCCTTCGACGGGCGTTTCGCCCGGGAACTTGAGGAGTTGGCGGTTCCGTGGCAGGCGGAGGAAGCACCTGACCCGCAGCTGCTGGTCCTGAACGAGCCGTTGGCCAGCGAGCTGGGCCTGGACCCGGCCTCGCTGCTCACGCCCGACGGGACACGGTTGCTCATCGGAAACCAGATTCCTGAAGGTGCCACACCGGTGGCCCAGGCCTATGCCGGGCACCAGTTCGGCGGCTACTCGCCCCTGCTCGGCGACGGTCGGGCCCTGCTGCTGGGTGAGGTCACAGACATCCACGGGCAGCTGCGGGACATCCACCTCAAGGGCTCCGGCCGGACACCGTTCGCCCGCGCAGGTGATGGTCTCGCCGTCGTCGGTCCCATGCTGCGCGAGTACGTCGTCAGCGAGGCCATGCACGCCATGGGCATCCCCACCACGAGGTCCCTCGCCGTGGTGGCCACGGGCCGGCCCGTCCGCCGCGAAACCATGCTGCCCGGGGCTGTGCTCACCCGGGTGGCGAGCAGCCACCTGCGCGTCGGCAGCTTCCAGTTTGCCCGCGTCAACGGCGACGCGGACCTTCTCCGCCGCCTGGCCGATCATGCCATCAGCCGCCATTACCCGGACGCGGCGCAGGCCGACAAGCCCTATCTCGCGTTCTTCGATGCGGTCATAGCCGCCCAGGCGTCCCTGCTGGCGCAATGGATGCTGGTGGGCTTCGTCCACGGCGTGATGAACACCGACAACATGACCATCTCCGGCGAGACCATCGACTACGGTCCGTGTGCGTTTATGGACGCCTTCAACCCCGCTTCGGTCTATAGCTCCATCGACGCGGACGGACGCTACGCCTACGCCAACCAGCCGGTCATTGCCGAGTGGAACCTCACCCGGCTCGCCGAAGCACTCCTGCCCCTGCTCCATGAAGACCAGGATCAGGCCGTGGCGCTCGCTGTGGAATCCCTCGGCGCCTTCCGCGTGCTGTACAGCGCTGCCTGGTCAGCCGGCATGAAGGCCAAGCTTGGGCTGCGCTCGGACACGCACGACGACGTCGCGTCGCCCTTGGTGGACGGCGTGCTGGCGCTGCTCCGGGAAGGCCAGGTTGATTACACGTCGTTCTTCCGGAGCCTCGGCTCGGCGGCCCGCGGCACGCCGGAAACTGCGCGGTCCATGTTTGCGGACCCCGGAGCCTTCGACGCCTGGGCCGGACTGTGGCTGGCGCTGAAACCGGACGCGGACCTGATGGACCGCGTCAACCCCGTCTACATCCCCAGGAACCACCTGGTTGAAGAGGCTCTTGACGCTGCTATTGCAGGCGACCTGGACCCCTTCAGCCGGTTGATGGCCGTCCTGGCCGATCCCTACACGCCGCGCCCCGGCCTGGAACATTACGCCGGCCCCGCCCCTGAAGACTTCGGGAACTACCGGACCTTCTGCGGGACCTAAGCGAGCCAGCTGATGGAGTGGACTTCGGCTACGAGGTCTTGGGCCGCGCCCGTACGTGCATCCGCTCTCCCTGCTGTCCAAACAGGCTGATGAACTCGACGGGTTTTCCGTCGGCGCTGGCGAACCAGTGCGGGGTGTGCGTGTCGAATTCCGCGGCCTCGCCAGGGCGGAGTTCGAAATCCTTGTCACCCAGCACCAAACGCAGCCGTCCGTTGAGGATGTAAAGCCATTCGTAGCCCTCGTGAACGCGGGGATCAGGCTCGGCGCCGCGGGCACCGCCGTCGAGCACCATCTTGAACGCCTGCAATCCGCCCGAGCGGCGTGTCAGGGGAACAGCAGTCATCCCGGCATGGGTGATGGGGCGGATGTGGATTCTGGGATCCCCGGTGGGCGGGGCGCCCACCAGATCATCGAGGGGAACCCCGTACAACCTCGCGAGGGGCAGCAGGATTTCGAGGTTTGGCCTGCGCTGGCCGGATTCAAGGCGGGACAGTGTGCTCACCGATACACCGGAGGCAGAGGACACATCTCCGAGTGTGAGGTTCCGTTCCGTACGGAGCGCCCGAAGCCGGGGGCCCACCGCCCCGAGAACGTCATCAAGTTCATTTGCCATACCGTCATTTTGCCATAACAGCAACAATGTTTGCCAAAACCTTTTCGTGCGGCGGATGCTGGTTTAACCGCCTCCGGACGTTGGCGGCGAACTTTCAGGACGCAACGAAGGACAACAAACATGGACTCCGCACACTATGACGTTGTGATCATTGGCGGCGGCGCCGCGGGACTCAGCGCGGCCACAACACTGGCCCGGGCGCTGCGCTCGGTGCTGGTCATCGATTCCGGAACTCCCCGCAACGCACCAGCGGCGGGTGTCCACGGTTATCTTTCCAGGGACGGTATGAACCCCCGGGAGCTCCTGACCATCGGACGCAGCGAAGTGCTCTCCTACGGAGGAACGGTCATTGACGGCGAAGCGGTCTCGGCACGGCGAACCCCCTACGGATTTGAAGTTGTTCTCGCAGATACCCGCCGGTTCTCCGCCAGACGCCTCCTCGTCACCACCGGCCTGACAGACGAGCTACCTCCCATCGACGGGCTGCGGAAGCAATGGGGAAAGGGCGTGGTGCACTGCCCCTACTGCCATGGCTGGGAAATCCGTGGGCAACGGATTGGCGTGCTGGGCACGGGCCCGCTATCCGTCCACCAGGCACTGTTGTTTAGGCAGTGGTCCCGGGACATCACCCTTTTTCTCAACGACACCGTGGAACCCACCGACGAGGAGTGGGACAAGCTCGCCGCCCGGTCCGTAATGGTCGTAGACGGCACCGTGGCCTCTGTGGACGCTGTCGGTGGTGTCCTCACGGGGCTCACGCTCCGCCAGGGCTCCTCGTTCGACGTACAGACCCTCGCTGTCGGGACACGGGTAGAGGCCAGATCCGCGCTTCTGGAATCACTCGGGGTAAGTTCTCAGTTGCACCCGTCGGGGGCCGGACGGTTTATCGAGACCGACGCTATGGGTGCGACGGCCGTCCGCGGCGTCTATGCGGCGGGCAATGTCTCCAATTTAACCGCTCAGGTGATCACCGCGGCGGCCGAAGGTGTCATGACCGGCGCAAGGATCAACGCGGACCTCATAGAAGAGGAAACACGACGGGCCGTCGAAGGGCACTTCGGCCCCTTCGCGGCCGCTTCGGAAGCAGCCGTTTCCAAGATCGTTCTGGGTCACCGACGCCATGGCCTTGATGATTTGCAGAAACCCGCCGACATGGGCACTACGACTACAGCACAAAGGGAATCAGCATGAACCACCAGCACCACCAGCGACCTGGCAGTCATGACCAGCACCGCTTCCTCGACCTCGACGCCGAAGTGTTCGGCGACCACCTCGCAGCCGTCCTGGACTTGACAGGGGTGCCAACTGCGCGCAGCGTCGTTGACCTAGGCGCCGGCACCGGCGCAGGTAGCCGGCTGCTGCGCGAGCGGTACCCCGACGCCACGGTCACGGGCATCGACAACGACCCGCAGATGCTCGAGCTGCTTCGCAAGCTGGGCTTCGCCGTGATCGAGGCCGACCTCGACGACGGCTTCCCTACGCTTGCCGGCTCCTTGATCACGGCGGATGCAGCGACCGAGGCGCCGGTTGACCTGGTGTGGGCATCGTCCTCGCTACACCACGTCGCCCACCCCGCCCAGCTCCTCTCGGGGGTCCGTCGGGCGCTGTCGCCGGGTGGGGTCTTGGTCGTCGTCGAGCTCGCCGCTCTGCCCCGCTTCCTAAGCCATCCGAGCGGAGCGCTGTTGGAGCAGCGCTGCCACGCCGCTGCAGCAGCCGAGGGGTGGAACCACCACCCGAACTGGACGCCGGTCATCGAGGCCGCCGGGTTCAGCGTCACCCAGTCCGAAGTCACAACCATCGCACCCGTGACCCCGGCCGCACGGGAGTACGCCCAGCAGTGGTTCGCGCGCTTCTCACACCTGGCAGCCCTGACCGCGGACGACCGCGACGCCGTGAAAGACCTACGGGAGCGGATTTCCGACGGCATCGAGCTGGAACCCCGCGCCACCCGGACAGTCTGGGTGGCCACCCCCAACGCGTCACAGGAGCAGTACTGAGACGGTAACGATGTTGCTGGTCAGGCCCCGTAATCCGTATATGCCCGGTAAGCTCACCAACTATGTCCCGGATTGTTCAAAAAATGCGGCTGCCGGCCTTCGCGGGCATGCTGGCGGTCGTCCTCGTGGGGTCGGCTGCGCTGCTTCCCTCACATGCTGGCGACGACGCGCCGCCGGGCGGCTATCCCTCGTGGCAGGACGTGCAGAACGCCAAGCAAAGCGAGGCCGGAAAAGCGGTAGAGGTCACCAGGATCAACGGGCTGCTGGGCGGGCTCCAGACCGAAGCGGAGGCGCTGGGCAATGCGGCCGTGACGTCCGCCGCGGAGTATGCCCTGGCCGACGCGGCGCTTCAGGCCGCCACTTCCACCGTGGACGCACTCACCGCCCAGACCGCACGCGCCGCGGCCGAACTGGGACAGTACAAAAAGGAAATCGGCGCCCTGGCGGCCCAGTCGTACAAGACCGGTGGCACCAACATGGGTTTCTTCGTTGCCCTCGACGCAGTACAGACCAACAGCATTCAAGGCCTGAATATCGTCCAGATCGTCAGCGACAAGACCGCTTCCCTGGTGAACAAATCCGCAGCCGCCGAACGCACTTCCCGCGCCCTCGCCGACCAGGAACAGGCAGCCAAAGCGGAAAGGGAGCGCCTTGCCGTCGAGGCCAAAGCCAAGCTCGACGCCGCCCAGTCCGCCCAGCAGGCCATGTCCCGGCAGATTGCGGAGCAGCAGGAGCACGGCCAGGAACTGACCGCGCAGTTGGCCTCCCTCAAGGGCACCACCGCTGCGGTGGAGGGGGAGTTCCGGCAGGGCCAGGCGGCCTTGGCCGCGTACGAGACAGCGCAGGCCGCCAAGCGCGCCGCTGCCCAGGAACAGGCCCGCCAACAGGCGGAAGCGGCAGCCAAGGCAGCCGCCCTCGCCGCCGCGCAGAAACCGGCTCCGGCCCCACCTGCTGTACCGGGAGTGCCAGCACCCGCTCCTGTCCCGAGCCCGACGCCGGCCCCGCCGCCCGTCGTCGTCGTGCCGTCCGTGCCGGGCGGCGCCGTGAACGACCCCGCCGGCGCAAAAAACTACGCGGCCGGGCAGTTGGCTGCCTACGGCTGGGGCCAGGACCAGTTCCAGTGCCTGGCGTCACTGTGGACCAAGGAGTCCAACTGGCTGACCACCGCCACCAACCCCTACTCGGGCGCATACGGCATCGCCCAGGCGCTGCCGGCCAGTAAGTACGCGACGGCCGGCAGCGACTGGCTCACCAGTTACCGGACCCAGGTCAATTGGGGACTGTCCTATATCGCGGACCGCTACAGGTCACCATGCGGCGCGTGGAACCATTCCGTGGCCAACAACTGGTACTGACCTGTTCTGGGACGGCCGCTGGGTCACGTTCCCGGGGCTTTGGCGAATTCCGCTGCGCTGAGGAATTCAATGCCGACGAAGGGCTGATCTCCCTCCACCCACGCGTCATGTCCTGGCGGAATGGTGTAGGAGTCGCCGCCACTGATGCTGATCCGGTTGCCGTCCGTGGTTTCGACGCTGAGGGCGCCGGAAACGCAGAATCCGACGTGGTTGTTCTGGCATGAATCGGTCTGGACCACCGGCTTGATGCAGTCGGACCAGCGCCAGCCGGGACTGAATGTCATCCGGCCTATCGTGTAGTCACCCACCTTGACGATGTCGACTTCAGTCTTGTCCGGGCGGCGCTTCTCATCTGGCGTGTTGTGGGATTTGACTTCCAGCTGGGTGACTATGTTCGTAGGCATAACACGCAGACTTTCTCTGTGGAGTTTGTGTCCATCAGCTGTCTGTCCCTGGCTGCCAGACGGCATATGAGGCGCTTACGATTGCCAGCATCCTCCACTGGCCGCACTTGTCGAGACCCAAACCATTAAGCTTTTCCCATGTCCGATTTTGAACGGTTCCGGCTCCTGCTGGAAGAAGAGCGCACCCGGAAACTCGCCCTCCTCCCGGCCCTCCGAGCGGACATTTCCTCCGCCAATGCCGCCCGCCAGGATTCCAACGTGGATGACGAACACGACCCCGAGGGTTCCACCATTGCGTTCGAGCTGTCGCAGGCATCGGCGCTCCTGCAGCAGAGCAGTTCGGGCCTTGAACAGGTGGACGCGGCCCTGAAGCGGATTGCGGCGGGCACCTACGGTACGTGCGCCGTGTGCGGGGATCCCATCGCGGAGGGACGGCTCGAAGCCCGCCCGTCGACCGCGTTTTGCATACTCCACGCCGCCGGCGGCCGGCAGGGACGGTAACTGCGCCGTGAACTCAAGTGCCGTGACCCAAGTCGCAGCGAACGGGAGGGTGCAGTGAACGAGCGCGGGCAGGAGGCTGCCGGCTTCATCGACGCCACCCTGCAGAACGAGGGCACCTGGTACCGGGCGGAAGACGTGGAGTCCCGGGTGGGCGGGGCACTTGGGTCCTATGGATCATCGGTGGGAGCCGTACGTGGCACCGTCCGCGATGCCGGCAGGAAGTTTAAGGACCTTGACCATGATGAGGTGACCTCTTTGGCGTCGCTCCTTTGGGGCCGTCCCGGTCCGGGCAGACGGCCGATCTATGAGCGACGGCTGGCTGCCGTTGTGTTGCTGCAGTCCCGGGTGGCCCTCCTCCGTCACACTGACCTGACGCGGCTGGAGGGCTTATCAGATCCGCGCAGACCGGTGAGCTGGTGGACCCCCTGATTGCCGACGTTGTGGTTCCGTTGCTGCAGGGTCTGGGCGAAAGCGACCGCCCGCGCGCCGACGTCGTCATCTCCCGCTGGCACCAGGACCCCGACGACGCGCTCCGCCATGCTGCCCGGCTCATCGCGCCTCAGGGAACTGACCTGCAGCGCATTTCCGGGAACCGCGGCCGGGGACGCGGCTGACCCCTGTTCCCTGGTCCCCGTCAGTCGTACTCTGGGCCTTGGAGGTGATTGCCATGGAGGCAATGCAGGGCGACAGGATCATCGTCCGGGGGAGGACCGTCGGATCTACGGACCGGCACGGGGTGATCGTTGAAGTCCGCGGTCAGGAAGGTCATCCGCCCTACTTGGTCCGATTCGACGACGGACACGAAACCGTCATGTACCCCGGCGGTGATTTCGCCGTCGAACGCGGTCACGGGGGACAAACGGGCTGACGCGCCCCGGGATGCGCGTCAGGGCCATCGGGCACCTGTCAGACTGAAAGAATGGATCACTTCTTGGCTGCCACGTCCCCTGATGCGAGCCTCATGTTTCCGCCGGTCCGGTCCGGTCCGCGGGACCCCGGTGACGCCTGGGTGGAGGGCGGCCGCGGCAAGTTCTGGGGCAGGTTCGGTGCCGCCGGCGTCTTGGCCTATGATCCCGGCAAGGGTGTTCTCCTGCAGCACCGCGCCCTGTGGAGCCACAACGGTGGTACCTGGGGACTGCCCGGCGGAGCATTGCACGAGGGCGAGGACGCCGTCACCGGGGCACTCCGCGAGGCGCACGAGGAAGCTGCGGTGCCGGCCGCGGACGTGAGCGTCCTCTTCACGTCTGTGCTGGACATTGGCTACTGGTCCTACACCACCGTTATTGTGCTGGTGACCGCGCCTTTTGAGCCCGTGATCAGCGATCCGGAAAGTCTCGAACTCCAGTGGGTTCCGTTGGATGCGGTGGACCTGAAGGAGCTCCATCCCGGTTTCGCAGCATCGTGGCCGGACCTGCGGACGCGCATGCTTGGGCTTTCTGCCGAGCGGAGCCAGTAGAGATGTTCCGCTAGTCACTTTCCGGCCGCGTTGTTGGGTCCAGGGCGTTGAATAATCCAGTGGCTCACTGTGTTGTCGGAAGAAGATGTTTCCATCATTCCGAGTTTGGCTGCTACCTGCATGGACAGTTGGTTACTTGAGTCGATCGTCGCGGAAATTTCATGGAGCGTGGAGATTTTGAAGACGTAGGCGAGCATTTCCCGCCCGATTTCGGTTGCGTAGCCTTTATCCCAGGACTTCTGGTGGAAGACATAAACCAATTCATCAAAGTCCTGGTCCGGAGCCCTTACGACGCCGCAGTAGCCTACAAAGGCGCCCGTGGACCGCTCGAAAATGGCTGACGTGCCATATCCACGTGTCGCGTACTTTTCCTGACATACGTCTATCCAGTGAGCGACTTCCGTACGCCCCAGCGTTTTACCGTCGCCGACAAGCCGCATGACCTCGGCGTCCCCGCAAAGTGCTGCGAAGCCGTCAAGATCTGCGTTTTCAAAATGGCGCGCCATCAATCTGTCCGTCTCAAACAACATGGTGAAACCCTAGCGGCCGCACCCGCGCAGCGTTGACGAGCCACGGTACTGCGATGTCGAACCCTGCGGCCCTGCCGCCTACTGAATTTTGCCGACAGACCGTCAGTCTATTAGGTTAGTCTTACCTAAGTGCGGTGCGCCATGATGGTGTTCCGACCCCTGCTGCGCGTGAGGAAGAACATGACCGCACCGCTCTCCGTGTTGCTCAAACAGTCCACCAGTGCGGCCCACGAAGAGGCCGAGTCGTCCCCGTTTATGGGTGACCTGCTCGAGGGCCGGCTGGACGCAACCGTCGTCGCTGCCCTCACTACCCAGCTGTACACGGTGTACGGTGCCATGGAGTCGGTGGCGCGGCCCGAGTACGGTTCCGATCCGCTGCTGGCAGGGTTCCTGGACCCCGCCCTGGAACGGACGGCTGCCCTCGAGGCGGACATGGTGTTCCACTACGGTGCCGGCTGGCGGGCCCGGCTGGCGGACGGCCGGATTGTCACCGTCCCCGCCACCACGGCTTACGCCACCCTGATCCGCGAACACCACAGTGCCGAGTTCATGCTCGCCAACCACTACGTCCGGCTGCTCGGGGACCTGTCAGGCGGGCAGATCATCCACCGCCTGGTCCAGCGGCACTACGGAATCCCGGACGACGGACTGAACTTCTACCTCTTTCCCGGCATCGGGAAAATGAAGCAGTACAAGGACGGCTACCGGCTCCGGCTGGACGCCCTGGCGCTGGACACGGACCGGACCGAGGCGGTGCTCGCCCACGCCGCCCACGCCTTCCGGCTCAACGGCGACATCTTCGCGGACCTGCAGTCCGCCGTCGGGGCCCGTCCGCAGCCTGCGGCGTGACCCATGGACCAGTTCCTGGATCTGCCTTTCGGCGTGGCGGCGGCCAGCCTGTTCGCCATTGTTATGCTGCGCGTCAATGCAACGTACTGGATCGGCCGGGGAGCGGCAGCAGGCGTGGAACACACGCGGTTCGCGTCGTCCTGGAACGGCCGGCGTGCCGTCCAGGCGAAAGAGCTGGTCCGCCGGTGGGGACCGTTCGCCGTGACGCTTTCGTTCCTGACCATCGGCCTGCAGACCGCCGTCAACCTCGCCGCCGGTGCTGCGAAGATGCCGTTGCGGCGCTACCTTCCCGCCGCCGTCGCCGGATCCATCCTCTGGGCACTGATCTACGCCACCATCGGGCTCGCCGCCGTGGAAGCGTGGCTGGCTTGGGCGGCCGGCTCCCCGTGGGGGATTGTTGTGCTGGCCGCCGCGGCGGCCGGACTCATCGCGTGGCTGCTGGTACGACGGCGGCGCCGGTCGCGGGGGAGCACTGCTGAGCAGGCGGAGGCGGGCACAGCGGATAAGGTGGGCTGAGTCCCACAAGAACAAGCGAAAGGGTCAATGTTGACTGCTGCACTCCCGGAACTGGCCGATGGCGATTTCTACTACCAGGCGCAGGGCGGCGGCCAATTCCGCTCCACCATCCACGCCCAAGGGGCCTGGAACGAGCACGAACAGCACATGGCGCCGGCCTCCGGCCTGATGGCGGACAGCCTGGAGCGCCACGAACCCCGCGACGACATGCGCATGGCCCGGCTGAGCTACGAGATCCTGGGCCTGATCCCCGGTGGCGGCTTCCACATCGAAACCACCACCGTCCGTCCGGGCCGGACCATCGAGCTCCTGCAGGCAGAACTGGTTGCCAACGGCCGGGTGGCCATCCGCGCCACCGCGTGGCGGATGATCACCAGCGACACGGCCGCCGTTGCCGCCGTCGAGGACACTGCCATACCGGCGCCGGATGAATGCAAACCGCTCGACGGCCCTGCCATCTGGCCAGGCGGATACATCCGGTCCCTGGAGATGCGCGTGGCCGAGGGCCACCGGCCCGGCGCGGGCATCGTCTGGCTCCGCACCCAGCACCCCCTGACGGATAAAGCCGACAGCGGCGACCTGGCCCGGCTGATGGGGCTCGTTGACACAGCCAACGGGATCGCGGCCAGGGTCCCCCCGGGCAAAGACAGCTATGCCTTCCCCAACCTGGACCTGCAGATCCACATGTACCGCAGGCCCGAGGGCGAATGGCTGGGCCTGGACAACGCCGTCTCGTTCGGAACCGACGGGATTGGCCTCACGTCCACCGTCCTGCACGATCTCCAGGGCCCCTTCGGCCGTGCTGAGCAGATCCTGACGCTGCGCCTGAGCTAACCTCAGAACAGCGACCCTCTCCGCCCGCACAGCCGGATGCTATTCCTGCCACGGGGCCGCCTCCACCGGGAGCCCGGCAGCAGCCCACTCCGGGTAGCCGCCTTCCAGGCGTGTGGCCGGGATCCCTTCCAGGCGGAGCATTTGTACGGCTTCGTTTGCGAACACACAGTAAGGGCCCCGGCAATAGGCAACAACCTGGCGGTCATCGGGGAGATTTCTCAGTCTCGCCGCCAGGTCCTTGAGCGGAACGGACAGCGCTCCTGCGATATGCCCGGACTGGAACTCCGGTTCCGGCCGCACATCGAGGACCACAACATCGCCGGCGGACATCCGCTCGCGGAGTTCATCCTGCGTCAGGGTGTCCAGGGCGGAACGGTCGCCAAG
Organism: Pseudarthrobacter sp. Y6; assembly: GCF_050156205.1. NCBI lineage: Bacteria > Bacillati > Actinomycetota > Actinomycetes > Micrococcales > Micrococcaceae > Pseudarthrobacter > Pseudarthrobacter sp. Y6. Next base: position 2,101,933 of record NZ_CP189574.1, read on the forward strand.
ATAGGCCGTGGCAAGTTTATCGAGTTCCGCCACATGCTCTGCAGCCACATTGCGGATGGCTGCCCAAAGTTCGGCCACCGATGATCCGCTAAGCCGGTAGTAGATCCGGGTTCCCTGGCGCCTGCTGCGCACCAGCCCTGACCGCTGAAGGTGCTGGAGGTGCTGTGAGGTGTTGGCTACACTCTGCCCGATCTCTTGAGCGAGTTCGTCCACCGGGCGTTCGCCCTGGGCAAGGACGTCCACCAGTTCGGCGCGCCGGCCGCTGCCAAGCACCTTGGCCACCGAGGAAAATGCGTCAAAGAGTGCGTCCTTGGCTTTCCTGCTGCTCACCGGAGCCTCCCCTCATCGCACCTATTCAAGTAAGTACTTGACAATTTATCCCGTCCAGGTGTGCAATTCAAGTAGTCAAGTGATTGCTTGATTATAGCTGTGAGGACCCGCTCCGGATCCGCCAAAAATCGGAAAGAGGCGAATTGGGATGGGAGATGTAGCCGCCATCCGAAATGGAATTGACGTAGACCGGCTGGTGGGGACGATAGGGGCAATTCAATCGGATCCTGCTCTGGCGAGTTTCACCTTCAAGGCAACCACAACCTGGCTTGATGGGACGCACAACACCGGCAACATTCTCGGGTTTACGCATGCAGGCGAGCCCGACACCGGCCGGACCGGCAGCTTCGTCCTCGAAGGCGATGAGCCGCCCGTGCTGCTCGGCAACAACGCCGGGCCCAACGCCGTCGAGCTCCTGCTGCAGGCGCTGGGCTTCTGCTACTCCGTGGGCTACGCGGCAAACGCGGCTGCCCAGGGCATTGAAATCCGCTCGCTGGAATTCCAGGTGGAGGGCGACCTGGACGCCCGTCCGTTCTTGGGCCTGGACGGTCCGCGGCCGGGATTCACCGCGATACGCGCAACAGCCCGGGTCTCCAGCCCGAATGCGACCCCGGAGCAGCTGCAGGCGTTGTGCCGTTACGTCCAGGACACTTCGCCCGTCCGCGACTGCCTGGCCAATCCGGTCCCGGTACACACCACGCTCGAAATCGCCTGACGGAAGGCCGGGCCATGGATACGGAAACGGTTGAAGTAGACCGCCGCGAACTCGAGGAAAAGGTCAAGCAGGTCTACCGCGCGGTGGCCCTGAACCCCACCGGCAGCTACCACTTCAAAATGGGGCGGGGGCTTGCCGAGCAGCTGGGCTACCCGCCCCAGCTCCTGGACACCATTCCTGCTGGCGCCCTCGAATCGTTTGCCGGCGTTGGATACTTCTTCGACCTGGCGGATCTAATCCCCGGCGAGAAGGTCCTGGACCTCGGTTCCGGCTCCGGGACCGACGTCTTTTCCGCCGCCGCTATGGTTGGCACCACGGGGCGCGTCGTTGGCCTTGATATGACTGAAGAGCAGCTGGACAAGGCTGAACGACTGCGGAACGCCGGCGGCTACCCGCATGTCACCTTTACCAAGGGCCGCATCGAAGGCCTCCCGTTTGCGGACGGCAGTTTTGACTGCGTCATCTCCAACGGCGTCATAAACCTGTCCCCGGACAAGCCGTCGGTATTTCGGGAAGCGGCCCGTGTGCTGCGGCCTGGCGGGCGTCTGGCAATCGCCGACATTGTCACTGCCGTACCGCTCACCGCGAAAATTGTCTGCAACACCGACCTCTGGGCCGCCTGCATTGGAGGTGCTGCCCAAACGGACAGCTACCAGGAGACTATCGCTGGCGCCGGCTTCACCATCGAGACCAGCAGGGCAAACAGCTACGAATTTATCTCCGACAGGGCACAGGCAGCGACGGCTAAATATGGGGTTTCCAGCGTTTCATTCCTGGCGAGAAAGGGTGCATTGGACCCAGCGCCGAAATGACCCGATGATGCGTGGGGGACCGTCGGGGCCCCGCGTCGCCGAGAAGGCATCGCGAGTTCGGTGCGGTACGGATCCCAGACACGCTGGCCAGCACGCAGGATAAAGGCCAAAAGGGACAAGCCAATAGCCAGGGCATTTCCCTGCAGGACACCTATGAACGACGACGCTGCCACGATCACCACGGCGGCGAGCGTGGCGGTGGGCAGGAAGGCGGTTACCCGCGGTGTGGCCACCATAAAGGAAGAACCAGCAGTGCAGCCACCACCCCGCTCAGCTGGGTCCGCGCGCCGGCGTCGAGCACGCGATGAACTCCCGCGCACGGGAAGCCGCCGAGCATGCCACTGGCAACATTGGCGACGCCCAGCGCTGCCATCTCCTGTTCGCCGCTTACCTTTTGCCCGCGGCTCCCTGCGAGGCTTTTGGACAGTGTGGAAGTGTCTGCGAAGGCGATCGGCGCAATTTTCTGCGGCCGGCGCGATAAGCGCCAGAGCGTCGTCCACGCTGACGCCGCCCAGGGCCGGGGACGGCAATCCCGACGGCAAAGCGCCCACCACCGGCAGTTCAGCGGTCGGATTGAGGGCGGCGACCGCAGCGACGGATGCAGCGGCAATCAGGAAAAACGCCGATCAGGATGGACAGCAAGCCGGCCAAAGCCACCGCGTGGGCAGGTTCCTGTCCTGCCGCGGGGAGGCCAGCAGCCTCTGTATAGGCCATTCCCGCCGGAGTCAGGGCCGCACTCAGCGCCGCCCCGGCCACCAGAGCCGACCTTAGCCAGAACAGTTTGTAGCCTCGCGCCACGCGAACGCCCGGTATCGCCTTGCTGATCCGGTCGTGCCGCACTCAGGCCTCCAACTCACGTGCAATCAGGGATGAGGCGGTCCCTGGGCCGGCGTCGATTCCTGGCCATATTCGGCTGTTACCAGGATGGGCAGATGGTCGGAAGCGCCGCGGGGCAGCGTTTCCACGTTCTCGATGTTCAGGCCCAGGGATGTGGCGAAGTCGAAGTGGCCCTTAAAAACCTTGTATCGGGTGTACGTCCTGCGGTCGCTGAGAGAGAGTTCGTAACCGGAATTCTTCATGTGTTCGTTGAGGTTCTTCGTGAAGAACGGGTAGTTGAAGTCACCCACCATCAGGGTCATCAGGCCCGTCCCCATGCCCAGCAGTTCCTTGTGCGCAGCGTGGATCTGGTTGCGCCGCAGCGAGTTGGTGGCGGTCAGCGGAGCGGCATGGAATGAGGCAATGACGACTTCGTGATCGGTTTCGTTGTCCCGCACGCGCGTGCCAATGAGGCGCTCATGTGCGGGTGCCAGGACCATGTCGTGCAAAGACTTCTTGAGCGCAAAGGTTTTGGTGCCGTGCGAAGTGAATCGGTCAGGCCGGTAGTAGATGGCCAGCCCCAGCCGGTTCCCTTTAGTCGAATCGGCCAGTTGCAGCTGACCCAGCGTGTCCGGCAGGTCAGTGGTGTCACACTCCTGCAGACACAGGGCATCGACGCCGAAGTCCTGGGCCAGGGCGACCAGTTCCCCGCTGGCCTTGTGCTTGCGGAGGTTGTAGCTAATGACTCGTATCAGTGGATTGCCTCTCCTGAGGGAGTGTCGGGGTGCAGCCAGTTCCTGAGTTTAGCCACCCGGCGGGGGACGGCACGTAATAGTCCGTTCGTGTCAGGTCGCTTCTGTCACGTGGAACGGAACACCAGCCACCCGGCGAGGGTGGACAGCCCCGTCAGGGCGGCACCCCACAGGATGTCCACGACAATTAGCTGCAGCGGCCACGTCTTGAGCGTGGCGGCATTCGTGAGGTCGTACGTCGCGTAGGCAAAGGCGCCCAAGGCGGCCCCATAGCCGACGGCGGTCAGCCAGCTGCCGCCGTCAAGCGCCGGCCGCAACGCAAAGAAGACAATCCCCGCTATGTACGTGACATAGAAAGCCACGGCGTAACCTAAGTGTGGCTTGTCTGCGAGCAGGTCACCGATGTGGCTGCGGTAGAACGGGTTCATGAGCTTGAGCCAGACGGCGTCGATGACCGCGAACGCAGCCGCGACGACAAGGAAATGCAATATGACCATAAGGGAGCTTAGCAACATGCAGGACGCCGAAGCGGGACTCCGGACGCTCACCGTGGTGCGGCAGGATCGTTCCCTCGGCGCCGCACGTGACCTGGAATTCGGCCTCGAACTGCTGGCCCAGGCGAAGACCGGAAGGATCGGCCCCACGCTCCGGCTGTACCGGCCCGCACCCACTGTTGCCTTCGGCCAGCGGGATACCCGCTTGCCCGGCTTCGACGCGGCCGCCCAGGTCTGCCGCGAACACGGATTTGAACCCCTGGTGCGGAAGGCCGGCGGCCGTGCCGCCGCCTACCACGAGGGCACGCTGGTGGTGGACCATGTGATGCCCCATGCGGATGCCATTGCCGGTTCCAAGGGCCGGTTCAGTTTCTTTGGTGAGCTGCTGGCGCAGTCCTTGCGGAACGTCGGTGTGCAGGCCGCAGTTGGCGAAATTCCGGGGGAGTACTGCCCGGGGGAGTTCAGCGTTCACGGTACCGACCCTGCCGACCCGGCGCGCCGGATCAAACTCGTCGGCACAGCACAGCGCGTGGTGAGCGGCGGGTGGCTGTTCAGTTCCGTGATCGTGGTGGAAAATTCCGCCCCCATCCGCAGCGTCCTGACGGACAGCTATGCAGCCTTGGGCCTGGACTGGGACCCGGCCACCGCCGGCGCGGCCAACGATCTCGTGCCTGGCCTCACGGTCCAGGATGTCCAGGACGCCATTATTGCCGCGTACGCGGGCCACGCCGCCCTCCGGCACGCCGACTTCAGCAGCTATGCAGGTTTGGATACTCGGCAGGCGTAACCCGCGCTGGCGGGGCGGGGCTGTCCGGGCCGGCCAGGGCCCTTAGTGGCCCCGGGCGATCCACTCGTTCAGGTGCGGGGCTTCGGCTCCGATGGTGGTGCTGTCGCCGTGGCCGGTCCGGACCACCGTTTCGGCCGGGAGCGGCAGCAGCCACGTCCGGATTGATTCGATGATGGTGGGGAAGTCGCTATAGGACCGGCCCGTGGCGCCGGGGCCGCCCTGGAACAGGGTGTCGCCGCTGAAGAGCGAGCCCTCGCCGTCGGGCCCGTCAGCCAGGTGGAAGGACACCGAGCCCGGCGAGTGCCCGGGGGTGTGCAAGGCCGCCAGGCTGGCCCCCGCCACCTCAATGACGTCGCCGTGCTTGATGGCGACGTCGGGCTCAACGTCCGGGTAGACGCTGCGCCACAGCATCCAGTCGTCCTGGTGGAGGTGGATCGGGGCCTGGACGAGGTCCCAGAAGTCACCTACCGACCGGATGTGGTCGTCGTGGCCGTGGGTCAGCAGGATCGCCTTGAGTTTCCGGCCACCGACGGCGGCGGCAACGGCCTTGGCGTCGTGCGCGGGATCGATCACCACGCATTCCTCATCGTTGCCCACGATCCAGACGTTGTTGTCCACATCCCAGGTGCCGCCATCGAGCGAGAATGTCCCGGACGTGACGAGACGCTCGATCCGGAGGCTCACAGTTCCACCACCGAACGCAGCACCGAACCGGAGTGCATCTTCTCGAACGCTTCCTCCACCTGGTCAATGGTGATCCGCTCGGTCACGAAGGCATCCAGGTCCAGCTTGCCCTGCTTGTAGAGGCTGATCAGCATGGGGAAGTCCCGGGACGGCAGGCAGTCACCGTACCAGGAGGACTTCAGCGATCCGCCGCGGCCGAAGATGTCCAGGAGGGGCAGCTCCAGGGTCATCTCCGGCGTAGGCACGCCCACCAGGACAACAGTGCCGGCGAGGTCGCGGGCGTAGAACGCCTGCTTGTAGGTTTCGGGACGGCCGACGGCGTCAATCACCACGTCTGCGCCGAAGCCGCCGGTGAGTTCCCGGATTTTCTCCACTGGGTCGGAATCCGAGGAGTCCACAGTGTGGGTGGCGCCGAGTTCCTTGGCACGGTCCAGCTTTTTCGCGTCGATGTCGACGGCGATGATGGTGGTTGCGCCGGCGAGCGCGGCGCCGGCGATGGCAGCCACGCCTACACCGCCGCAGCCGATGACGGCGACGGTGTCACCGCGCTTGACGCCGCCGGTGTTGATGGCGGCGCCCAGTCCGGCCATGACGCCGCAGCCGAGCAGGCCGATGGCGGCAGCATCGGCGTCGGGATCCACTTTGGTGCACTGGCCGGCGGCTACGAGTGTCTTTTCGACGAAGGCGCCGATGCCCAGGGCGGCGGACAGCTCGGTGCCGTCCTCGAGCGTCATCTTCTGGGTGGCGTTGTGGGTGTTGAAGCAGTACTGTGCCTGGCCGCGGTTGCAGGCGCGGCAGTTGCCGCAGACGGCCCGCCAGTTGAGCACCACGCGGTCACCCGGGGCGACGTCCGTGACGTCGGGGCCTACGGCGCTGACCACTCCGGTGGCTTCGTGGCCCAGGAGGAACGGGAAGTCATCGCTGATGCCGCCCAGTTTGTAGTGCAGGTCGGTGTGGCAGACGCCGCTGGTGAGGATGTCCACCAGGGCCTCGCCCGGACCCGGATCCGGGACCAGGATGGTCTCCAGAGTGACCGGGGCGCCCTTGGAACGGGCTACGACACCTTTGACTTTATGGACCACGAAAGGCTCCCTCAATGCAGATAGACAGAACGGGACCAACACGGATGTTGGTCCCGTTCTGTCTACCACATGAGCTGCCGTGGTCAGGCTGCGAGGCGGCTCTTTACCTCGGCAGCGGAGGGGTTGGTGGCGGCGGTGCCGTCCGGGAAGAGCACGGTGGGGACGGTGCGGTTGCCGCCGTTGAGCTGTTCCACGAGGTCGGCTGTGCCCTCCACCTCTTCGATGTTGATTTCCGTGTAGCCGATGCCCTGCGCGTCCAGCTGCTTCTTGAGCCGGTTGCAGTAGCCGCACCAGGTGGTGGAAAACATGGTGATGGTGCCGTTCTCGGGGGTAAAGTCCACGGAGTTCTCCTGATAATCGTTGAGGGGGTTCGTCCCCATCAACGGTAACCCGGGGCGGGCTATTCCCTGAGCTGGCCCGGCGGATGCGGTGCCGGATGACAGTACATAACGCTGATGGCATGCTGGAGCCATGTGTGGACGCTATGTGATGGCACGGGCCGTGGGCGATTTGCTGGCCGACTTTGATGCCCAGCTGGAGGAGGAAGTGCACCTTCCCCCGTCATGGAACGTGGCGCCAACCGACGATGTGCCGATCGTCCTTGAACGGCTGATCGACGACGGCCCTGTGCGGCAGCTGCATGTGGCCCGCTGGGGCCTGGTGCCGTCCTGGGCGAAGGATCCGGGTATCGGCCCCAAGATGATCAACGCGCGGAGCGAGACTGTGCTGGAGAAGCCGGCCTTCCGCAAGGCCGTGAAGTCACGTCGCTGCGCTGTCCCGGCCGACGGGTACTACGAATGGAAGCAGGGCACCGGCAAAGCCAAGCAGCCCTACTATGTCCATCCGGGCAAAGGCAGCGGGCTGGTGTTCGCAGGCCTGTATGAGTGGTGGAAGGATCCATCCAAGGCCGAGGGCGATCCCGGTCGGTGGATGCTCTCCACGTCCATCCTGACGGCAGACACCCCGCCACCTGGTGCTGAGTCCACAATTTTCGGCAAGCTCACTGCCCTGCACGACCGCGTGCCACTGCCCATGGACCGGACCACGATGGCAGCGTGGCTTGACCCCCACGCCGTTGACGCCGCGGGACTGGTGGACCTCGTCCGGTCAGGCGTGAAGGACGCCGCTTCCGGGTGGCACGTGGATTCCGTCGGCACCGAGGTGGGCAACGTACGCAACAACTCCCCGGAACTCATCTGGCCGGTGGAGGCGCTGTTCTAAGCCGACACTCCGGGCGACATGCCCCTAGACGGTGACGTTGCCGTCGTCGTCCACTGTCCAAGTGGGGTTATAGGCAATCTCCCAGCGGAAGCCGTCCGGATCGGCGAAATAGCCGCTATACCCGCCCCAGGGCTGTGTGACGGGCACGGCGATGATGGTGGCACCGGCCGATGCCGCCTCCGCCATGACCCGGTCCACCGCTTCGGTGCTGGGCAGGTTGTGGCTGAGCGTGATGCAGGGGACCTGGCCGGGAGCGCCTACCCCCGCCTCGGCGTGCATCTGCGCGGCATCCCACAGGGAAAGGATGAGGCCGTGGTTGACCTGGATGAACACCACATCTCCGGGAAACTCCCGGTGGACAGGCCAGCCGAGGCCTTCCACATAGAACCGGCGGGAGGCGTCAACACTGCGAACGCCTAGTGAGATGAAGTCGACTCGGGGCTGCATGCTTCGATACTGTCAGAAGATGGCAACAATTCAAGGAAACGACAGGGACGCTTTGGCCGACAAGGAACAGCTCGCTGCCGTTCGGATTGCGGTCGACGAAGTTGACGAGCAGATTGTCACCCTCATTGCGCGGCGTGAACGCTTGATCCGGATCGCCGGAACCCTGAAGGGGGACGACGCTGAAGTCCGCGCCCCCGGCCGGGTGGAACGGGTGATTGAGCATGTCCGGTCCGCCGCGGAAAAGAAGGACATTGATCCGGACATCGTGGAATCAACCTACCGGGCCATGATCTCGGGGTTCATCGAACTCGAAATGAAGGTCCACAAAGAAAGCAGCTGACGCCGCCCCGGGTGCTGCCGGACATGGTTCCGGCAGCAGCTGCCTCGGTGTTTCCTAGAGCGCTTCGTCGACGGCGACGCCCGACTGGAACTCCCGGCCGTCAGCCTCGCTGAAGGCCGACATAATGTGGCCCTTGCCCAGGCCATGGACGGCCGCGACGGGGAAGTTGCCGGTGATGGTGCTGCCCGAGTGCGTCACGCCGCCAAGATCATAGTTTTCCTCGGCGCTCTGGTCATGGCTGAACGAGTAGAAGGCAATGGCCTCCCCGTTCATGAACTCAATGCCCAAGCGTCTTTGCGATGAGTAATCAGGGCTCGCCGCCACCAGTCCCACTACGTACGCACCTGCCCCCGGTATGTTGCCGTCGATATCAAAGGTTGCCACGAGCTTTTCGTCCTGGGCCTTGATGCTTACGTGCTTGAGGAGTGCGTCATTGGTGCTCATGCCACAATCCTGCCTCCCTGCTGCCCGTCCGTCCACCCCTGTCTAGGTTTTGTCGGGGCTCCGTCGTAGACTGAATTTATTCGAACATGTATTCGAATACCTTGCTTTTGCATCAGCATTTTGCATCAGCTCCGTTCAGTTCCGGGAGGCGCCCATGGGTATGTTCAGCGAGTCCGTGGACGTCGTCTGCACCGCTACCGGCCAGCCGCTGAAACTCCAGTGGGCCGGGCGGCACTACACGGTGTGCGCCGAGCCTGTCCGGTGGTACGAACGCCGGCAGTGGTGGGCCGAGGAACGCCGTGCACCCCTCGGCAGCGGGCCGGGGCTCGTGGACCACGAAATCTGGCGCATCCAGGTCCGGGCGGACCCGCGGAGTGCCGGCCCTCGGGATGCAGGAGAGCCGCTCACCCTGGACCTGAGCAGGCATATCGGCAGCGGCCGCTGGAGGCTCCTGCGGATCCACGACGCACTCCGGCCCCAAACAGCATGAGCTTCTCCCACCTTCACGTTTCCACGGCCTTCAGCGCACACTATGGAGTTGCCTGGCCCGATGAACTGGCCCAGGTTGCCGCCGCGGACGGCGCAACAGCGCTCGCCTGCACGGACCGGGACGGCCTCTACGGCACCATCAAACACCTCAAAGCCTGCATGGAAGCCGGCATCGACCCCGTCGTGGGTGTGGACCTTGCGGTTTTCGACGACGACGGCGACCACCGCACCCAGCTCGCCGGCAGGGTGGTGGTGCTCGCCCGTGGCCACAACAACGGGGCAGGCTACCGCGCCCTGTGCCGGCTGGTGTCCGATGCCCATGCCCGCACCTCCGGCAAAGCCGGGGGAGCGGTGCCGGTGGCGGTCACCCGCGCCGAACTCGCCTCCCGCACGCTTGACCCAAAAACCCTGAAACCGGTCCTGACGGTCCTGATCGGCCCGGATTCCGACGTCGGACGGGCCATGGGCGGCCGGCGCTACCTCCGTCCGCGCACCCTTTTCAAACGCTGGCTGGACGCCATGCCCCCAGGGACCTTGGTGGCGGAAGTCGTTTCCCAGCTCACTGCCCCCGGAGCGCCCGTGAGCACCGCCCATGCAGTACGTATGCTCAAACTCGCGGAAGAACACCACGTGCCGGCCGTGCTCACCAACGCGGTCCGCTACTGCGCAGAGGACGGTGCCGCCACGGCGGACGTACTCGACTCCGCCCGGACGCTGAAGTCCCTCCCCGAACTCGCGGCCGAACCTCTGCTCCAGCCCAACGGGCAAGCCTGGCTCAAATCATCAGCGCAGATGCTTCAGTTGGGCAAGGAAATCATCCGCGCCGCAGGGTATGGCACAGCGGACCTCAAACAGCTGATGGCACAGACCGAGGCGCTCGCCGACTTCTGCCGGATTGACCCGGTGACTGACATGGGATGGAAGCAGCCTGTAGTCCCCGAGGCATCGGTCATTGGCATCAGCCAAGACCCGCATCTGGAACTGGTGCAACGGTGTGAGGCCGGGATCAGCAGGCGGTTCCCCGGAATATCAGGCTCAGCCCGCAAGGACATGCGCTCGCGGCTGGAGCACGAGCTGGGGATCATCAGGAACCTCGGGTTTTCCTCCTACTTCCTCACTGTCGCGGAGGTCTCCAGGATGATCATGGACATGGGGGTCAGGGCAGCCGCCCGCGGTTCCGGGGCTTCCAGCCTGGTCAACTACCTGATTGATGTCAGCCAGGTGGACCCCCTGCAACACGACCTGATCTTCGAGCGCTTTCTGTCCCGGGACCGGGCCACGTTGCCGGACATCGACATCGACGTCGAAAGCGCCGAACGGCACAACGTGTACCGGCGGATCTTTGACCGCTTCGGTTCCGAGCGCGTCACGCTGATGAGCATGCAGAACGGGTACCGCGCCCGCGGTGCCGTCCGCGACGCCGGGATGGCCCTGGGTATGGACGATGACGACGTCGGTGAGATCGCCAAGCAGTTGTGGCGCTTTTCGGCCCGGAAATTCCGTGAGGCACTGGTTGAGAAACCTGAGCTGCGGGAGTTCGCCGGGCGGGTGGAACAACGGGACTTCGCCGAAAACCAGCAGCTTGACCTGCTGGTGGACCTCACCGAACGGCTGGACCGGCTGCCCCGCCATATTTCCATGCATCCCTGCGGGGTGATCCTGGGCGATGCCACGCTGCTTGACCGGACCCCTGTGCAGCCCAGCGGACTGGGGCTGCCCATGAGCCAGTTCGATAAACACGACATGGATCCCATGGGCATGCTCAAGCTTGATGTCCTGGGGGTCAGGATGCAGAGCGCCATGGCGTTTGCCGTCCGGGAAGTCATCCGGATCCATCCGTCCAAAGCGGAAGTGGTGGCGGCAGGGGCCCACCCTGCAGGTCCGGACGGGACCGGGCCGGACTACATCGCCGAGAACGGCCACATCGACCTCAACGCCGTGCCGCTGGATGATGAACCAACCTACGAACTGATCCGCAGCACCCACACCCTGGGCTGTTTCCAGATCGAATCACCCGGACAGCGTGAGCTGATCGGCAAGCTGGCGCCGCGTGAGTTCAATGACCTCATCATCGACATTTCGCTGTTCCGGCCGGGCCCGATGAAATCGGACATGGTGCGGCCTTTCCTGGAGCACAGGCACGGCTTCGCGCCGGAGGTCTACCCGCACCCTGACCTGAAACCCGTGCTGCAGGAAACGCATGGGGTCACTGTCTTCCATGAACAGATCCTGAAAACCTTCAACGTGATGACCGGCTGCGGCTTGGCGCGCGCAGACGAGTTCCGCCGGGCGCTCGGCAACGAGGTCCACGAGCTGAAAGTGGAAGAGTTCTTCCGCAAGGAGGCCCGGATCAAGGGGTACACCCCGGAAGTGGTGGACAAGGTCTGGGGGACCCTGAAAGCCTTTGGTAGCTTCGGCTTCTGCAAGGCGCACGGTGCGGCATTTGCCGTTCCCACCTACCAGTCCGCCTGGCTCAAGACGCACCACCCCGAGGCTTTCCTCGCCGGGCTGTGGGAACACGATCCCGGTATGTACCCCAAGCGGCTGCTGGTGGCCGAAGCCCGCAGGCTGGGCATCCCCATCCTGCCGCTGGACATCAACCGCAGCCAGGCCGAGTACCGGGTGGAACGGGTCGCGGACGGGCCGGATGCCGGCAAGCTGGCGATCAGGCTGAGCCTTAACGGCATCTACGGCCTGTCCGGGACCGAGCTCAAACGGATTGTCGCCGGTCAGCCTTACGACTCCCTGGCTGACCTCCGGGCACGGTCCAGGCTGAGCAAGCCAAGCATCAAAAGGCTCGCCCAGCTGGGTGCCTTTGACTCCCTGCACCGGGAGTCGGGCGGCACCGCCAACCGTGCAGACCTCGTCCAGCACCTGCAACAGCTCCAGGCCGCGGGCGGTACCCGGAAGGGCATCGACATCATGGAAGGGCAGCTGTCCCTGCCGCTGGGGGATGTGGAACTGCGGAACGTCAAACCCGGGCTTCCCGCGCCCACCCTGGTGGAAAACGTCCGGGCAGAACTGGACCTGATGGCCATAGATGTCAGCGGGCACCTGATGGACAGCCACCGGCCCATGCTGGACCGGCTGGGGGTCACCACTGCAGACAAACTGTTGAGCCTGCGCAACAACACCGAGGTGCTGGTGGCCGGAGTGCGCATCGCCACCCAGACACCGCCCATGCGCGGCGGCCGGCGGGTGGTGTTCATCAGCATCGACGACGGCACCGGCTGCGTCGACTCCGTGTTCTTCCATGAAGCCCAGGAACAGGCGGGGCTGCTGCTGTTCGGCACCAGGCTGCTGCTGATCCGGGGCACCACCCGTCGGACAGGTCCCCGGGGAATCAGCCTGAGCGCCAGCATGGCCTGGGACCTGAGCCGGGTGGAATCCTTGCCGTTCGCGGCGGACCGCGTGGAGAGCACCGATGTGCCGCATCCCCTGGACGGGATCAGCCGAAGCCTTGCGATTACCGGAATGGGCGGCTGAGGGGCCGCGGGTCCCGTTGGTCGGCCTCCCAGGAAACCGATAGCATTGACGATGGCTGGCTGTGGTCCCCGTATGCCGCAAGCTATGAAGCCTAAAACTTTGAATAGGAGACACCCGTGTCAGATGCCCAGCAGATCACCCTCATCGTCGATGGCGAAGAGACCAAGGTGACTACCGGGACAACCGGTGCGGAACTCTTCTTTGAGCGCCGCGATGTTGTTGTTGCCCGCGTCAACGGCGAGCTGAAGGACCTGGACCAGGAACTGCCCGAGGGCGCCGAGATCGAGGGCGTCACCATCGATTCCCCTGACGGCCTGGACGTCCTCCGCCACTCCACCGCCCACGTCATGGCCCAGGCAGTGCAGCAGCTGCGCCCGGACGCCAAGCTGGGCATCGGCCCGTACATCACCGACGGCTTCTACTTCGACTTCGACGTCGCCGAACCGTTCACCCCCGAGGACCTCAAGACCCTCGAGAAGATGATGCTCAAGATCGTCAACCAGAACCAGAAGTTCGTCCGCCGCGTGGTCAGCGAGGACGAGGCCCGCGAGGCCATGAAGAACGAGCCCTACAAGCTCGAACTCCTGGGTAAGAAGAACAACGCCGCCGAAGCCGGCGAGGGCGTCAACGTCGAGGTCGGCGCCGGCGACATCACCATCTACGACAACGTCGAGCGCAAAGAGGGCACCACGGTCTGGTGCGACCTCTGCCGCGGCCCGCACCTGCCCAACACCAAGCTCATCTCCAACGCCTTCGCCCTGACCCGGTCCTCCTCCGCGTACTGGCTGGGCAACCAGAAGAACCAGCAGCTGCAGCGCATCTACGGCACCGCCTGGCCCACCAAGGACGCGCTCAAGGCCTACCAGGAGCGCATCGCCGAGGCTGAGCGGCGCGACCACCGCAAGCTTGGCGTCGAACTTGACCTTTTCTCCTTCCCCGACGAGCTGGGCTCCGGCCTGCCGGTGTTCCACCCCAAGGGCGGCATTATCCGCAAGGAGATGGAGGACTACTCCCGCCAGCGCCACGTCGACGCCGGCTACGAGTTCGTCTACACGCCCCACATCACCAAGGGCCACCTGTATGAAGTCTCGGGCCACCTGGACTGGTACAAGGAAGGCATGTTCCCGGCCATGCACGTGGACGCGGAACTCAACGAGGACGGCACCGTGCGCAAGCCCGGCCAGGACTACTACCTGAAGCCGATGAACTGCCCCATGCACAACCTGATCTTCCGCTCACGTGGACGGTCCTACCGCGAACTGCCCCTGCGTCTCTTCGAATTCGGTTCGGTGTACCGGTACGAAAAGTCCGGCGTGGTCCACGGCCTGACCCGGGTCCGTGGCATGACACAGGACGACGCCCACATCTACTGCACCCGCGAGCAGATGAAGGACGAACTCACCAAGACCCTGAAGTTCGTGCTCGACCTGCTGAAGGACTACGGCCTGAACGACTTCTACCTGGAGCTGTCCACCAAGGACCCGGAGAAGTACGTCGGCGAGGACGCCGCCTGGGAAGAAGCCACCCGGACCCTCGCCGAGGTGGCCGAGGAATCCGGCCTGGAACTGGTCGCTGATCCGGGCGGAGCAGCCTTCTACGGCCCGAAGATCTCCGTCCAGACCAAGGACGCACTGGGCCGCACCTGGCAGATGTCCACCATCCAGCTGGACTTCAACCTCCCGGAACGCTTCGAGCTGGAATTCCAGGCAGCCGACGGCACCCGCCAGCGTCCCGTGATGATCCACCGCGCGCTCTTCGGTTCCATCGAGCGGTTCATGGGCGTGCTCACCGAGCACTACGCCGGCGCGTTCCCCGCGTGGCTTTCCCCTGTCCAGGTGGTGGGCATCCCGGTGGCCGAAACCTTCAACGAGTACATGTTCGACGTCGTTGACCAGCTCAAGGCGGCTGGCATCCGCGCCGAGGTGGATACGTCCTCGGACAGGTTCCCCAAGAAGATCCGCACCGCCAGCAAGGACAAGATCCCGTTTGTCCTGATCGCCGGCGGCGACGACGCCGAGGCCGGCGCGGTGTCCTTCCGCTTCCGTGACGGGAGCCAGGACAACGGCGTGCCGGTGGCCGAGGCCGTCAAACGGATCACAGAAGCCGTCCGTAACCGGACCAGCTAGCGGAAACGGATAAGGACACCGTGCAGGAGAACACAGGCGCAGGCTATCCAGGGGATGCCGGCGTGACAGATGACTTTGATCTCGCGGGCGTGCCGGATGCGTTCCAGCGCCTGTGGACTCCGCACCGGATGGCCTACATCAAGGGCGGCCAGCACCAGTTCAAGAACGAGAACGACTGCCCCTTCTGCGTGGGTCCGGGCCGGACTGACGAGGAAGCCCTGATCGTCTATCGGGGAAAGACCTGTTACGTGGTCCTCAACCTGTTTCCCTACAATCCGGGCCACCTCCTGGTCTGCCCGTACCGGCATGTCCCGGACTACACCGACCTCACGGTGGAAGAGACCGCGGAATTTTCGGAGATCACCCAGACAGCCATGCGGGTCCTGCGCAAGGTGGCTAACCCGGGCGGGTTCAACCTTGGCATGAACCAGGGCGTGGTGGGCGGGGCAGGAATCGCCGCGCACCTGCACCAGCACATCGTTCCGCGCTGGGGCGGGGACGGTAACTTCTTCCCCATCATTGCCCAGACCAAGGCCATCACGCAGACCCTGGATGAAGTCCGCCAGCAGGTTGCAGAGGCCTGGCCCGGGGAGACGGATGCTGAATAGGCATGCGCGCGGGTTTTTCACCGCGCTGTTCACTCCGCTTGCGCGTTGGCTCCTGAAAATCGGTGTTTCCCCTGATGCCGTGACGGTCATCGGAACCGCCGGCGTGGTGGGCGGTGCGCTGGTCTTCTACCCCCTCGGCCAGCTCTGGTGGGGGACCCTGTTCATTACCGCATTCATCTTCTCTGACGTGCTCGACGGCATTATGGCCCGGCTGCGGGACACCGGCGGCCGTTGGGGAAACTTCCTGGACTCCACGCTGGACCGGATCGCTGATGGCGCACTGTTCGCGGGCGTGGCTGTCTGGTTCTTCACCGGGGGCGCCGATTACGCCATCGCCGTCGCAGCCATGCTGTGCCTGGTTCTGGGCATGGTGGTCTCGTATGCGCGGTCCAAGGCCGAATCCCTCGGCTTCACAGCAAACGTGGGCATCGCCGAGCGCGCCGAGAGACTGGTTTCGGTGCTGGTGGTCACCGGATTTACCGGTCTGGGATTGCCCCCGGTGGTACTTCTGGTGACGCTCGGACTCCTGGCCCTGGCCAGCCTCATTACGGTCATCCAGCGCGTAGCCACCGTCCATCGCCAGGCCTTCGCGGAGTCCGCGGCTTCGGATTAAGGCTGATTAAGCCCGCCGCCTGCCGTGGGACTAGTATTGTGACTGCCCGGTCAATGGATCCGGCAACCCGGTGCGTGTACTTTCGGCTTCATGCCGCCCTCACGCCCGGCGAAGATCATCTATCTACCCATAGGGGTTTTTGTGTCTACACCTGATGTAAGCAGCGAAGCCGGTTCGTCCGCGAACAGCGTCACGGGCAGCAACCGCGTCAAGCGCGGCATGGCTGAGATGCTCAAGGGCGGCGTCATCATGGACGTCGTCAATGTTGAACAGGCCCGCATCGCCGAAGACGCCGGTGCCGTTGCAGTCATGGCTCTGGAACGCGTTCCGGCCGATATCCGTGCCCAGGGCGGCGTGTCCCGCATGTCCGATCCGGACATGATCGACAAGATCATCGAAGCCGTCTCCGTCCCGGTCATGGCCAAGGCCCGGATCGGCCACTTCGTGGAGGCCCAGGTCCTGCAGTCGTTGGGCGTGGACTATATTGACGAGTCCGAGGTCCTGACCCCGGCCGACTACGTCCACCACATCGACAAGAGGAACTTCAAGGTTCCCTTCGTCTGTGGCGCCACGAACCTTGGTGAGGCGCTGCGCCGCATCAACGAGGGCGCGGCCATGATCCGTTCCAAGGGCGAAGCGGGCACCGGCGACGTCTCCAATGCCACCGGGCACATGCGCCAGATCCGCGCCGAGATCGCCAAGCTTGCCGCCCTGCCCGAGGACGAGCTCTACGTCGCGGCCAAGGAACTTCAGGCCCCGTACGAACTGGTGAAGGAAGTTGCCGCGGCCGGCAAGCTTCCCGTGGTGCTGTTCACCGCCGGCGGCATTGCCACCCCGGCCGACGCTGCGATGATGATGCAGCTCGGCGCTGACGGTGTGTTCGTTGGCTCCGGCATCTTCAAGTCCGGCAACCCGGCCCAGCGTGCCGCTGCCGTGGTCAAGGCCACCACGTTCTTCGATGACCCCGACGTCATCGCCAAAGCCTCCCGCGGCCTCGGCGAAGCCATGGTGGGCATCAACGTGGACGAGATCCCGCAGCCGCACCGGCTCTCCGAGCGCGGCTGGTAGTTCCTCTTTAGGGGGCGCCGGACGGAGCTGATCCTCTGCGCACTATTCCCCGCGTCCAGCTGAGGCCGCTTCGCGGCGAGCCTGGACGCGGGGCCCCTTTTACGCGCGCTGCCGGATCACCCCCGTCGTTCGCTTGGTGCTCCTGATTTACTACGGCGGTCCCTCACCTTTCTAGGTGAGGAGCCGGCGTCGTCTGTTAACTGAGTTTTACTCCAGGCCGCGGCGTTTCAGCAGGGGCTCCAGCCGGGCGTCGCGGCCGCGGAGCGCGCGGAAGGATTCCAGCGGGTCCCTGCTGTTGCCGCGGGAGAGCAGCTCCTGGCGGAAGCGTTCGCCGTTGGCGCGCGTTATGCCGCCGTTCTCGGTGAACCAGTCCACGGTTTCGGCATCCAGCACCTCACTCCAGATGTACGAATAATAGCCGGCCGCATAGCCGGCTCCCGCGAAGATGTGCTGGAAATAGCCGGTTCGGTAGCGCGGCGGGATCAGGGCATGAGCCACGCCCGCGGCCGCGAGGGACTTCGCCTCAAAGGCCAGGACGTCGTCGGGGATTTCGGTTTCGTCCAGCACATGCCAGGCCAGATCCAGCAGCGCAGCGCCGAGGTATTCCGTGGTCCCGAAGCCCTCGCCCCAGAGCCGTGAGTCGTTCAGCTTGTCCACAACCTGCTGCGGAAGCGGTTCGCCGGTGGCGTGGTGCCGGGCATAATGTGCAAGCACCTCCGGCCACAGGATCCACATCTCGTTGACCTGCGACGGGTATTCCACAAAGTCGCGGGGGACAGCTGTCCCGGCGAACCGCGGATAGGTCACGTTCGACAACAGGCCGTGGAGTGCGTGTCCGAACTCGTGGAAAGTGGTGCGCAGCTCGTCCAGCGTCAGGAGCGTGGGCTCACCTGCCGGCGGCTTGGAGATATTGAGGTTATTGATCACCACTGGCCGGGTGCCGAGCAGGACCGACTGTTCCACCAGCGAGTTCATCCAGGCGCCGCCCCGCTTGGATTCGCGGGTGTAGTAGTCGCCCAGGAACAACCCCAGCCCGCTCCCGTCCTGGTCCCGGACTTCCCAGACGCGGACGTCCGGGTGGTAGCCTGCGAGGTCCTTCCGTTCGTGGAAGGTGATGCCGTAGAGGGATGTGGCGGCGAAGAAGACGCCGTCCCGGAGAACGCGGTCCAGCTCGAAGTAGGGGCGGAGCGCCTGCTCGTCCACGGCGTACTTTTCGCGCCGCACCTTGGCTGAGTAGTACGCCCAGTCCCAGGCCTCCAGCGGATGCCCTGCCGCCTCGGTCAGGGCCGCAGCCTCGGCGTCGGCATTGCGTACCGCGGCAGGGGACAGCCTGTTCAGCATGGACTGGACCGCCTCAAAGTCGCGGGCCGTCTGGCGGTCCACCACGAGTTCGGCATAGTTGGCAAAACCCAGAAGAGCTGCCTTTTCAGCGCGCAGGCCGGCCGTCAACCTGACCAGTTCCAGGACGTCCAGGCCGCCGCCGTCAGTGCCCCGGCCGATGGAGGCCTCAAATAGCCGCCGGCGCACGTCCCGGTTTTCGAGGGCAGCCAGGGCGGGCTGGTTGGTGGGCTGGATCAGCGTCAGCAGGAATTTTCCGTCGTGGCCAACGGCGCGGGCCGCCTCAGCGGCGCTGGCGACATCGTCGGCCGGCAAGCCGGCCAGCTCTGCTGCTGTGTCCAGCAGCAGTGCGGCCGATTTTATGGCCTCCTTGACCCGCTGGCCAAACTCCGTGCCCAGTTTGGACAGCTCCGCGTTGATTTCCCTCAGCCTTTCCTGGCCCGGCATTTCGAGCTGGATCCCGGACTGGCGGAACTCTTTCACGTACTCCTCCACGAGCCGGACGGACTCAGGGTCAAGCCCGGAGGTGTCAATCGCCGCGAACCGGTCGAACAGTGCGCGCTTGAGGTAGATCTCGTCCTGATGGGCCGAAACGCGGGGTGAGAGTGCGGTTTCCAGGTCACGGATTTCGTCTGTTGCGTCGGCTGAGACAAGGGTGAAGAAGGAGGCCGCCGCCCGCTGGAGCAGTTGGCCGGCTTTCTCCATGGCCAGGGCCGTATTCTCGAAGTTCGCCGGCACCGGGTTGTCCACGATCGCCTGGATTTCCACCACATGCTCCGCCAGGCCAGCGCCGACGGCATCGGCGTAATCGGATGGTCTGATCTGGGCAAAAAGCGGCAGCCCGTAGGGCAGGGCGCTGGCGCTGAGGAGGGGATTCGTCATCACGCTAACCTTTCATACTGCCGTGTGCTTCTCAACGTGCGGCTTTGCGGAATTTGCGCGGCGTCCAGACCTACAATGGCGCCTATGGGGAAAAGATTGGGCGCTGCTTCGGTGTGCGCTGTTGCTGTTCGTTCCGCTGCTGCGGTGTCCGCCGGCATCCTGGCCGCGGCGGTGCTGGCAGGCTGCGGCCTGATCGCCGAACAGACCGTCCCTTCCTCCGGTGCAGCCGCGAGTACCGGTGCCGGGACAGGGCAGCCAAGCCTGACGGCGACCCCCACCCCGACGCCCACTCCCACCACCGGCGCGGGGCCGGCGTGTCCCACGCTGCGCTGCACGTCCGTCCTGGTGACCGGCGACATGCTGGTCCATACCCAGCTCTGGCAACAGGCCCGCGACGACGCCGCCGCGGCAGGCAAACCAGGGCTGGACTTCACCCCGCTCCTCGAAGGCCAACGCAAGTACATCCAAGCCAGCGACCTCGCCATCTGCCACCAGGAAACCCCCGTGGCCGGGCCCGACGGCCCGTTCGCCGCGTACCCGTCGTTCAACGTCCCGCCGCAGATCATCACAGCGTCCAAGGCGGTGGGGTACCAGGCGTGCACCACCGCGAGCAACCATACGATCGACCGGAGCACGGACGGGGTGCTGCGCACACTCGATGCACTGGATGCCGCGGGGCTGAAGCACACCGGTTCCTACCGGACCGAAACCGAGTCCCAGGGCATCCTGATCCTGCAGACCAAGGCAGCCAAGATCGCCATCATCCAGGGAACCTACGGCCTCAACGGCCAATACCCTGAGTACCGCTGGCAGGTCGACACGCTGGACGCGCCCACCATGATCGCCAAGGCCGTCAAGGCACGGGCCCTCGGCGCGGACATCGTACTCGGTGCCATGCACGCCGGCGACGAGTATGCCAGCGAAGCCAACGCCCAGCAGCAGGAGGCGGCCCACGCCCTGGTGGACAGCGGCCAGTTCACCATGATCTACGGCCACCACACCCACTCGGTGCTGCCCATCGAAAACTACAAAGGCACCTGGATCGTCTACGGGCTCGGCAATGGAGTCACGGAACTGTCGCCCTGGTACGTCGTGAACAACGAAGGCCTGCTCGTGCGGGCACAGTTCAGCCAGGACACGGCCGGCAGGTGGACGGCGACGGACCTCGCCTGGGCTCCGTCGGTGATTGTCCGCGACCCGTACCGCTGGTGTTCGGTGGCAACGGACGCGCCGCAGGGGGTCTGTGCAACACCCGAGGCCGACGCCGCCACCAGGTTGAGGACCGCCACCGTGGTGGACTCGATGGGCGCGGCTGCTGCAGGCGCGCACGAACTGCTGATCAGCAAAGAACCTTGAGGCGCCGCGACGGGGAAACCGTCAGCGCGGCGCGACCCAGCGCAGTAAAAGTAAAGTCAGCGCGGACGGCGCGCCGCATGCTCCCGGGCCAGCACCGCGTAGCGGTCGTCCGGGGCGCCGGCCGTGAACATGCCGTATTTTCGTTCAGCGGCGGTCCTGATAAGGAAGTCTGCGATGGCAGGGTTCTTGGGCAGCAGCGAACCGTGCAGGTAACTGGCCACCACATTCTTGTAGCGAGCGCCCTCGTGGCCGTCGCTGCTGTTGTTGCCGGTACCTTTCGCCGTGGTCCCCAACGGCCGGACGCCGGGACCCAGCGTGGTTTGCCCGCTGTGGTTCTCGTAGCCCAGCACCTCGCCGAACTCTTCGGTGGCCACCCTGACGTTGCCGATCAGGCGTTCGTCCGTGCCGTGCGTCTCCACGTCCAGGACACCGATGCCCGGAATGACCGAGCCTAAACGGGTCTTGAAGAAGCGCCCGAACAGCTGGTACAGCCCGCAGATCACCAGCATCGGCGCGCCGTCCTCGGCCAGCTGAGTGAGGACATCGGCCTGCGACTGCAGGTCGTCCTTGATGACCAGCTGTCCGCTGTCCTGCCCGCCGCCGCCCACGATGAGATCCACATCGGCCGGAAACTCGTCGCCGACGTTGTATTCCAGCAGCTCCGGGGTATAGCCGTGCCAGCCGATCCGCTGCCTGATCACCAGGGCGTTGCCCCAGTCGCCGTAGATGTTCATGTCCCGCGGGTAGAGCTGCAGGACCCGGAGTGTGCCCTTGGAATTCTGTTCGACGCCGTCCGGCCCAATGCCCAGTGATTCAACGCTCATGAGACCACCTCCACTGTGGTGATTTTGGACAGCTCGCGGCGGATGGCCAGCATGGCTGTGTAGGTGCAGAAGATCCGCTTCGGCTTTCCCTTGGCCTCGCGGATGAACGCGGCCAGTGCGGGCGCGATCTCAGGCTGGACCCCGCCGATCAGGACGTCGTCGTACTGCAGCCGCAGCGCCATGTCATAGGCACGGGACCCGGTCAGCTGGTCCACGCCGCCGTCGCGGAGCGAATCGAATTCCACGTCCCACAGCCAGGACATGTCCCGGCCGTCGGCGTAGTTGTCGTTGATGGCGATCATGGTGGCGTAGCCGGCCGCGGGGAAGGACTTCAGTCCGAGCCGGAAACCGCTGGGATTTTTGACGAGCACGAGGTCCAGTGGCTGGCCGTCCACCGTGAGGCTTTCGCCGCGGCCAAACGCCGGCTCCACCTGGGACAGTGCGGTGAGCAGGGTGGCGTGGTCGGCTGTGGCGGCACCCCCGCCACAGATGCTGCGGGCCAGGGTCAACGCCGCGGCCGCATTGAAGATGTTGTAGACGCCGCGGAGCTTCATCGCGGTGGTGACCGTGACGCCGTCGTACTCAAAATCGGCAGTGTCCGGCCCCACTTTGCGGAGTACGACTTCGGCGGGCGGCTTGTGGGGGAGCGTCGCCGGGGCGGGACTTCCGGGCGCTGCCCGCATGTCGTCGTCGTTGGGGAAGGTGCTGAGGAGGGAGTCGTCCAGGCCGAAGTACTGGACGTCCTGGCCGGTAAGGGTGTCCGCGATGCGGGCAACACGGGGATCTTCCCGGTTGAGGACCACGGTTCCGGTGGTCTTGTCAGCGATGTGCTGGAGCAGCTGGGCTGTCTTGTCGATCTCGCCGAACCGGTCCAATTGGTCACGCAGGACGTTGAGCAGGAGGCTGTACCGCGGCGGGACGCGGTTCACAAAATGCGTGGCGTGGGCTTCGTCGAGCTCCAGGACGGCGACGTCGGCCGTGAGCCTGCCGCGCCAGTCCACTTCGCCCAGCAGGGCGGCGGCCACGCCGCGGGTGAAATTGCTGCCTGTGCGGTTGGTGAAGACCTTCAGGCCCTGGCTTTCCAGGAGTTCCACCACCATCTTTGTGGTGGTGGTTTTGCCGTTGGTTCCGCTCACCACGGCAACGCCGTGGGGGAGCGTGGCGAGCGTCCGCTGCATAAAGCCGGGATCGATTTTCTCGACCACCAGCCCGGGCAGGGCGGACCCGCCGCCCCTGAGCCGGGAGACCCGGCGGACCAGCTTGCCGAGCGGAACACTGATGTAAAGCATGCTCTGTAATATATCCCAGCAACGGCATAGAACCCTTCCCGGGAAGCGCTTCCGGCGACGCCCAGGGAGCCGCGCACATTATGCTGATTGGATGACAAACCCCCTTTCGGCAGCTTCTGCACGCGTGGGCTCGGGCCTGCGGATCGGCGTCCTGGCACTTCAGGGCGACTTCCGCGAACACCTCCGGGCCGTGGAAGCCGCCGGTGCCGCGGGCGTCGGAATCCGCAGGTCTTCGGAACTGGACGGCCTCGACGGCCTGGTCATTCCCGGCGGCGAATCAACAGCCATCGACAAGCTGGCGCGCGCCTTTGAGCTGTCCGGACCGTTGAAGGACCGGATCCGCGACGGACTGCCGGTCTACGGTTCCTGCGCCGGCATGATCCTCCTCGCCGACGAGATCGCCGACCCGGCCATGGACCTGGCCGGCAATCCGCAGCAGACCTTCGGCGGCCTGGACATCACGGTGCGGCGCAACGCCTTCGGCCGCCAGCGCGAGTCGTTCGAAACGGACCTGGACTTCAAGGGCCCGGACTTCAGCGCCACGGAATCCGGCGTTGCGCCAGTACATGCAGTGTTCATCCGCGGCCCTTGGGTGGAGCGCGTCGGAGCCGGCGTGGAGATCCTGGCCCAGGTGGAGCCCGCCGACCCGGAGCACGCCTCCCATGCGGCCAGCCTGCCGGGGACAGCTAGAATTGTTGCAGTGCGTTCCGGCCACCTGCTGGCCACCTCCTTCCACCCGGAAGTGACTGGGGAGAAACGTGTACATGAACTTTTTATCCGCATGATCAGAGGAGACGCGTAAAGCATGTCAGGACACTCCAAATGGGCAACGACCAAGCACAAGAAGGCCATCCTCGATAGCCGCCGCGCAAAGTCGTTCGCCAAGCTGATCAAAAACATCGAAGTCGCTGCGCGTATGGGTGGACCGGACCTCGCCGGTAACCCCGGTCTCGAACTCGCCGTCACGAAGGCCAAGAAGACATCGGTGCCCGCCGACAACATCGACCGTGCCATCAAGCGTGGCGCCGGCCTCACCGGTGAAGTGGTTGACTACACCGAGATCATGTACGAATGCCGCGGCCCGCAGGGTTCGGCGCTGCTGATCGAGTGCCTGACGGACAATAAGAACCGCGCGGCCTCCGAGGTCCGCCTGGCCATTTCCCGCAACGGCGGCACCATCGCCGATCCGGGTTCGGTGAGCTACCTCTTCAGCCGCAAGGGCGTCGTCTCGCTGCCGAAGAACGGCCTGAGTGAGGATGACGTCCTGATGGCCGTCCTCGACGCCGGAGCCGAGGAAGTCAAGGACAACGGCGACAGCTTCGAGATCCACTCTGAGCCGACCGATCTCCAGGGCATCCGCGATGCCCTCAAGGAAGCAGGAATGGAGTACGAGACCGACGAGGCCGAGTTTGTGCCGTCCATGCAGGTGCCGCTGGACCTCGATGCCGCCAAGAAGTTCTTGAAGCTGGTTGACGCCCTGGAAGAGCTCGACGACGTCCAGAATGTCTACAGCAACGCGGACCTCAGCGACGAAGTCCAGGCCGCCCTGGAAGCTGAGTGACTGTCCGCTTTGTGGCCTAGGGCGGATGTCTCAGGGTGACCCTGCGCGTATTGGGCGTTGACCCGGGCCTCACCCGCTGCGGCATCGGCGTGGTCGACGTCGAGCGGAACCGGCGGGCCACGATGGTGGCGGTCGGGGTGGTGGGTACCTCTCCCGAGGAGACCCTGGACCAGCGCCTGCTGGTTATTGCCTTGGCCATCGACGAGTGGCTGGACCGCTACGAGCCGCACGTTCTCGCCGTCGAACGCGTTTTTTCCCAGCTCAACGTCAGCACGGTGATGGGGGTGGCGCAGGCCTCCGGTGTGGTGATTGCTGCCGCGGCCCGGCGCGGGATCCCGGTGGCTCTGCACACGCCGTCAGAAGTGAAAGCAGCAGTGACCGGCAGCGGTACCTCGAACAAGGAAGCCGTGACCAAACTCGTCACGAAAATCCTCAGGCTGGACGCGCCGCCGCGGCCTGCAGACGCTGCAGATGCCCTGGCGCTTGCCATCACCCACGCCTGGCGCGCGGGCAGCGGCGCCGCTGTGGCAACCACTGGCCCCGGCAGTCTGTCGCTGACTCCGGCCCAGCGTGCCTGGGCCGATGCCGAGGCGAAAGCGCGCCGCGCACGCTGAATGTCCGCGGCGCTTGCTAGGGTATTCGTAGATATGTTCGGATAGCCGGTCCTACTCCCAAGAGCCCGGCAGTACACCAGGAGCCCGGCTTTGATCAGTTTCCTTCGCGGAACCGTAGCGCATGTGGGCCTTTCCACTGCAGTAATCGACCTCAACGGGGCGGGCATGAGCGTCAACGCCACGCCGCAGACCCTCAGTCGTCTCCGCACCGGCGAGGAAGGCAAGCTCTTCACCTCGCTGATCGTGCGCGAGGATTCACTCACCCTGTTCGGCTTTGCCACCGACGACGAACGTGAAGTCTTTGACGTACTCCTCAGTGTCAGCGGCGTGGGTCCGCGGCTCGCGCTGGCGGTGCTAGCCGTGCATGAGCCTGAAGCGGTCCGGGTTGCTGCACACACAGGTGACAGCAAAACGTTCACGAAAGTGCCAGGCATCGGCCCCAAGGTGGCTGGACGGATCGTGCTGGAACTGGCCGGCAAGCTGGTGCCGCACGGCACGGCAGGTGCCGTCGGCGCGTCCACCCCGGCCGAGGCAGCCTGGAAGCCCCAGGTGGTTGCGGCCATGACCAGCCTCGGCTGGTCGGAAAAGGATGCGGCTGCGAGCATCGAGAAGGCCCTTGCGGACGATCCCGAGGTTGAATTCCGTGGCAATGTGGCCGAGATCCTGCGGACCACGCTGCGCTGGCTGGGCCAGGATGGCGCGCGGGCCGGCAACCGCGTAGGCAGCCGTGGCTGAGCCTTCGGTGGTGGCGGCCGGGGAGGAACCCGAGGAACGGGTGATCGAAGCCGCCCTCCGGCCGAAGAACCTGGATGACTTCGTAGGCCAGCACAGGGTCCGCAAGCAACTCTCGCTTGTCCTGCAAGCCTCCCGGATGCGGGGACGCAGTGCGGACCACGTGCTGTTTTCCGGCCCTCCAGGCCTCGGCAAAACCACCCTGGCCATGATCGTGGCCGCTGAAATGAACGCGCCACTGCGGATCAGCAGCGGTCCGGCCATTCAGCACGCCGGCGACCTCGCTGCCATCCTTTCCTCCCTTTCCGAAGGGGAGGTCCTGTTCCTGGACGAGATCCACCGGATGTCCAGGCCGGCAGAGGAAATGCTCTACATGGCCATGGAGGACTTCCGTGTGGACATTGTGGTGGGCAAGGGCGCCGGGGCCACCGCCATACCGTTGGAACTCCCGCCCTTCACGCTCGTAGGTGCCACCACACGCGCCGGTCTGTTGCCGGGCCCGCTCCGGGACAGATTCGGGTTCACCGGGCATTTGGAGTTCTACAGCGTGGCCGAGCTCGAACTGGTGCTCAGGCGTTCTGCCGGCCTGCTGGACCTCAAGGTCAACTCTGCGGGCTTCAGCGAAATTGCTGGCCGGTCCCGCGGTACGCCGCGTATCGCCAACCGCCTCCTCCGCCGGGTCCGGGACTGGGCACTCGTGCATGGGATTGAGCAGATCGATGCCCGCGCAGCTTCTGCTGCCCTGGACATGTATGAAGTGGACAAGAGGGGCCTGGACCGGCTTGACCGGGCAGTCCTGGAAGCACTCATTACGAAGTTCGGCGGGGGCCCCGTGGGCCTTTCTACCTTGGCGATTGCTGTGGGGGAGGAGACCGAGACCGTGGAAACGGTGGCGGAACCGTTCCTGGTGCGCGAAGGCCTGCTGGGCCGGACGCCTCGGGGCCGCATCGCGATGGCTCCGGCCTGGACCCACTTGGGCTTCGCCGTACCGGCCGGAGTTTTCGGGCAGGAGCCGCTGGATCTGTTCGAACCGGACCCCGACACCGCCGAGTCCGCAGCTGAATGGGCACCGAACGGTCAATAGCACTGTCCTCCCAGCTTTTCCCTTTAGACTGGTATGACACCCGGCACGTTCGGGTCTGTGTTCCCGCGGCGGCTCCGAGGAGCCGTTGCCTGCCAGGCACGATTTTCTGCAACGGGGAACGACGCGGACGCTGCCAAACACTCGATACGCCAGTACAGAACGGAATCTTCCCTGTGGATCCAATGAACATCGTCTTGTTCGCAATGCTCGGAATCTTTATCTTCATGATGTTCCGCCGCAACAAGAAGACCAAGGAGCAGCAGGCAACGCTGCAGTCCCAGTTCGAGCCCGGTGTTGAGGTCATGACGAGCTTCGGACTCTATGGCCGGATTGTCTCCATGGACGACGCGGAGAACAAGGTTGTCCTGGAACTCTCGCCCGGGAACCTGGCCACCGTCCACCGCCAGGCCGTGACCAAGATTGTGGAACCGGCCGTCGAGGCCGAGACTCCGGCCGTCCCGGATGACGCCTCCTCCCTGACCACTGAAGACGCGGGCACCCCGACAGCATCCGCCGAAACCCCGGACGAGACCTTGAAGCGCCTCAACGACGAGGGCAAGAAGGACATCTAGTCCGCGCCGCACGGCAGCCCGCGTTACAACACCTCTACGGCTGGGGACAACCGCCGGTGGGACTGATAGCTCCCGCCGGTGGTTCCTCCGTAAATAAGAGAAAGATCGACAATGGCACGAACTGGCCCTAACAACTCAGGCCTGAGGGTACTGGTGTGGCTCGGTGTAGTCCTCGCCGTGCTGACCGCCGTCCTGGCCGGCGGCACCCTTGCCGGACAGGCAAGCTGGGCACCCAAACTGGCACTGGACCTCGAGGGTGGCACCCAGATGATCCTGGCGCCCAAGGTTGAGGGTGGCGGTTCGGATATTAACGAACAACAGCTCAATCAGGCCGTAGCCATCATCCGCCAACGCGTTGACGGCTCCGGTGTTGCCGAAGCGGAAATCAGCACGCAGTCCGGCCGGAACGTTGTGGTTAGCCTTCCCGGTACGCCGTCCACCCAGACGCGGGCACTGATCCAGGCTTCCGCGGACATGAACTTCCGCCCGGTTCTCCTCAACGGGTCCGGCGCACCCGTTCCCACGGCATCGCTCACCCCGGAGGACCAGCTGCCAAAGCCCACCGCGGCACCGGCCAACAGCAGTGACACCAACTGGATCACTGCCGATGTCTACCGCAGCTTCGAAACCCTGGACTGCGACAACCCCTCGCAGGAAAAGCAGCAGCGTTCAGATCCCACGAAACCGTTGGTGACCTGCGAGCCCGCGACGGCGAAGACCCCAGCAATCAAGTACATCCTGGGCCCAGTGGAGGTGAAGGGCAGCAACATCGTCACGTCCTCCTTCCAGCTTCAGCGGGGATCCCAGGGTGCCGTGACGAACCAGTGGGCAGTGAACATCCAGTTCGACGCCGATGGCACCACTAAGTTCAAAGACGTCACCCAGCGCCTGAACCAGTTCTACGTGGCAGCCGGCGGCGAGACCGGCAACGACCCCAAAGCCCAGTTCGCCATTGTTCTTGATGACCAGGTCATCTCTGCCCCGCGGTCCCTGGCAGTCATCACTGATGGCCGCCCCCAGATCACGGGTAACTTCACCGAACAGAGCGCCAAGGCCTTGTCCGATCAGCTGAAGTTCGGGGCGCTGCCCATCAGCTTCGAGATCCAGAGTGAGCAGCAGATTTCCGCCACGCTCGGTGGCGAGCAGCTGCGCATGGGCCTGCTGGCCGGCCTCATCGGCCTGCTGCTGGTGGTGGTTTACTCGCTGTTCCAGTACCGCGCCCTGGGGTTTGTCACCATTGCATCGCTGGTGGTGGCCGGTTCCCTGACGTACCTCGCCATCGCGATTCTGGGGTGGACCGAAAACTACCGGCTCTCCCTTGCGGGCGTCGCCGGCCTCATCGTGGCCATCGGTCAGACCGCTGACTCGTTCATTGTCTACTTTGAACGCATCCGCGACGAACTGCGCGAGGGCCGGGGCCTAGTCTCCGCCGTCGAAAACGGCTGGAAACGGGCCAAGCGCACGGTCCTGGCCTCCAAGGCCGTCAACCTGCTGGCCGCTCTGGTGCTCTACTTCGTGGCCGTAGGAAACGTCCGCGGCTTCGCCTTCACCCTCGGCCTGACCGCCATCGCGGACCTCATCGTGGTCTTCATGTTCACACACCCGACGCTGCAGATGCTTGCGCGCACCAAGTTCTTCGGCGAGGGCCACTCCTTCTCCGGGCTTGACCCCAAGCGCCTTGGCGTTGTGCCGCTGTACCGGGGCGCAGGGCGCCTCCGTACGCCCGAGGCCAGGCCAGAAGTGGTCCGGGCCAAGAATACGGGCGCGGCGGCCGAAGCAGCCCGCAGGATGACCATCGCCGAACGCCGCCTCGCAGAAAAGCAGGAGCAGCTTACGGGCTCCTCCAACGGCGCAGCCAAGGAGAACAAGTAATGTCCAGCAGCTTCGCCAATTTCGGCAACGAGCTTTACACCGGCAAGCGCTCCTACAACTTTGTCGGGGCCAAGAAAGTCTGGTTCCTCATCGCGGCGGTGGCGGTTGCCCTGTCCATCCTTATCCCTGCTGCCAAGGGTGGCTTCAACCTTGGCATCGAATTCCGGGGCGGGTCCGAGTTCACGGTCTCCAACGTGAGAACAACTGATGCCGGCCTGGGCGAGCAGGCCGTGCAGGAAGTGGTGCCAGGGGCCATTCCGCGCGTGGCCAACGTAGCCGGTACCACCATGCGGATTCAGACGGACAAGCTCACTGATGATGAGACCCTCAAAATCAAAGCCGGGCTGACTACTGTCTACGGCGTCACCGACAACGAGGTGACTTCAACCTTTATCGGACCCACCTGGGGCGCGGATGTCACTAAGCAGGCCCTGATCGGCCTGATCGTCTTCGTGGCCCTGGCCGCTGTGCTGATGGCGTTGTACTTCCGGACCTGGAAGATGTCGCTGTCCGCGATGGCTGGAATGCTGGTGACGATGTTCATCACCGCCGGCGTGTATGCCCTTAGCGACTTCGAGGTCACGCCCTCAGCCATCATCGGGTTCCTGACGGTACTCAGCTACTCGCTGTATGACACGGTGGTGGTCTTCGACAAGATCCGTGAGAACACCGCTGATCTCGATGCGTCCACCCGCCGTACTTTCGGTGAGGAGGTCAACCTCGCCGTCAACCAGACCTTGGTGCGTTCTATCAACACCATGATGGTGGCCATCCTCCCGGTCGGCGCCATCCTGTTCATCGGTGCCGGTCTTTTGGGGGCAGGCACGCTGCGAGACCTGTCGCTCGCACTGTTCGTTGGAATTCTGATCGGTACGGCTGCGACCATTTTTATCGCTGCCCCGATGTATGTCTGGCTGCGCCAGAACGAACCTGACCTGGTGAAGCAGGCGAAACGGGTCGAACACCGGAGGTCCGCGAACAATGCCCGGACCGAAGAATCGGCTACGCCCGCGGGGGCCTGACCCTTTGCATCACAGCGGGCCGGGCGGCGTCGGAATACCGACGTCGCCCGGCCCGTTCGCATTTAAGCGCCGGTTACATAAGTGAACTGACAGGGGAATAGACTGGGGTAATTAAACAGTCGTGAGGGGTGCTTCATTGGAAGAACGTTCGGCGTCGGTGCCAACGGCAGGCGGGGATAACAGTCCGGGCCACGGAGTCCAGACCGGACTGACCGCTTCCGCACGCCCGGCGCCGGCTGTTCCCGTGGACAACTCGGGTGCCCGCCCTACATTTCCCGGCCGCCGCGAACGGACGCGCTCCCGCTTGGCAAGGCTGACCGGCCGCGGCACGGCAACCTATTCGCCCATTCTTGAGCCGCTGCTGCGTACCGTCCGCGCGAACAACCCCAAAGAAGATTTTGATCTTATCCAGCGCGCCTTCGAGGTGGCTGAGCAGAGCCACCGCGGGCAGAAGCGCAAGAGCGGTGATCCATACATCACCCACCCCGTGGCCGTAGCCACCATCCTCGCTGAGCTGGGTCTTAGCGGAACCACCCTCGCTGCGGCCCTGCTGCACGACACGGTCGAGGACACGCCTTACACCTTGGCGGACCTCAAAAGGGACTTCGGTCCTGAGGTTGCCATGCTGGTGGACGGCGTCACCAAGCTGGACAAGGTCAGCTTTGGTGAAGCCGCGCAGTCAGAGACCGTCCGCAAGATGGTTGTGGCCATGGCCAAGGACATCCGGGTCCTTATGATCAAGCTCGCGGACAGGCTCCACAACGCCCGGACCTGGCGGTTTGTCTCCGCGGAGTCATCGGCCCGAAAAGCCCGCGAGACCCTTGAAATATTCGCGCCCCTGGCCCACCGCCTGGGCATGAACACCATCAAGTGGGAGTTGGAGGATCTGTCCTTCGCGGCCCTCTATCCGAAGGTCTATGAGGAAATTGTCCGGATGGTGGGCGACCGCACCCCGGAACGGGAGAAAAGCCTCGGCGTCATCCGGGACCAGATCACCGACGACCTCCGTACCGCCCGGATCAAGGCCACCATTACCGGCAGACCGAAACACTACTACTCGATCTACCAGAAGATGATCGTCCGGGACAAGGATTTCGACGACATCAACGACCTCATGGGCGTCCGAGTGCTCGTCGATTCGGTCCGGGACTGTTACGCCGCCCTGGGCACCATGCATTCGCGCTGGAACCCATTGCCGGGGCGTTTCAAAGACTACATCGCCATGCCCAAGTTCAATATGTACCAGTCACTGCACACCACGGTGATCGGTCCCGGCGGCAAGCCCGTGGAGATCCAGATCAGGACCCACGAAATGCACCGCCGTGCTGAGTACGGTGTGGCCGCCCACTGGAAGTACAAGGATCAGCCCAACCGTACGGCAGTGGGGCCGGGCAGCCCCCGCGACGGCGATATGGGCTGGCTGAGATCCCTGGTTGACTGGCAGCAGGAGACTTCCGATCCAGGGGAGTTCCTGGACTCGCTGCGGTTTGAGATCAATGCCCGCGAAGTCTTTGTCTTCACCCCTAAGGGCGAGGTCATGGCACTGCCTGCCGGATCGACTCCGGTTGATTTTGCCTACTCCGTCCACACCGAAGTGGGGCATCGCACCATCGGCGCACGGGTCAACGGCAAGCTCGTTCCCCTGAACAGCGAGCTGAACCACGGCGACTGGGTTGAGATCTTCACGTCCAAGGCCGAAGGCGCCGGGCCTAGCCAGGACTGGCAGCACTTCGTCAAGAGTGCCCGCGCCCGGAACAAGATCCGTCAGTGGTTCAGCAAGGAACGACGCGAAGAAGCAATCGACCGCGGCAAGGAATTGCTGACACGGGCGATGCGCAAGCAGAACCTGCCCCTGCAGCGCCTGATGACGCACGAGGCCCTCGCGTCGGTGGCCGCAGGTTTCAAGTACCTTGACATCTCGGGCCTCTACGCCGGCGTAGGCGACGGTCATACGTCAGCGCAGTCGGTCATGGAGAAACTTGTTGAAAGCCTGGGCGGCAACGAGAGCACTGACGACGACATCACTGAAGTCAGCATCCCTACGCAGGTGGCCAAAACCAAGTTCTCCGATTCCGGCGTGGTGGTGCGCGGCGTTGGCGATGTCTGGGTGAAGCTCGCGCGCTGTTGCACGCCCGTTCCGCCGGACCCGATTCTGGGCTTTGTCACCCGCGGCTCCGGTGTTTCGGTGCACCGTACGGACTGCACCAACATTTCGGATCTCCGGGACCAGCCCGACAGGATTGTCGAGGTGGACTGGGCACCCACCCAGTCAAGTGTTTTCCTGGTGGAGATCCAGGTTGAGGCGCTGGACCGGAAGTCCTTGCTCTCCGACGTCACGCGCGTCCTGTCCGAGAACCACGTCAACATTCTGGCGGCCAGCGTGAATACCTCCACCGACAGGGTGGCCATCTCCAGGTTCGCCTTCGAGATGGGCGACCCCAAGTACCTCAGCCACGTCCTCAGCGCCGTGCGGCGCATCGACGGCGTGTTCGACGTTTACCGGACCACCGGCAACAAGCGCCGGAGCTAGCAGGGCCAGCTTTTCCAGTGCGGCCCGTTTGTGCGGGACCCGCGGGCTGGCTTCGATGGCCAGGATCAGCAGGCGCAGCCGCACGTCCCGTTCCGGGCGGGCCAGCAAGCCTTCCAGTGCAGGCAAGGCCCGGTGGGCGTCGACGTGCAGGGCAATGTCCACGGCGGTGCGCAGCGGACTGGACACCATCAGCCCGCCCATGCTGACAACGTCGAACGGACCAAGCCTGACTTCATGGAGCGTGCAGCCCCGGGTATTGCGGAGGCTCGAAATCCGCCGCTTCGCATCCACCAGCAAGGCCAGCCGGTCCGGTTCAGCCGCGCAGCCGTAGATCCAGGCCGCCGTCATCCGCCCGGCCACCACGCGTTGCCTGACCGCTGCCGGAACCGCGTTGGCCACCGTTCTGGCCCGCACCTGGGGTGACGCCGGAGCGTCCGGCAGCGTGAAGCCGTGCTGGTGGAACTGCGCCAAGACACCGTCCGCCGCCAGCGACTGGAGTTCGGGCCACGCGAAAGGCTTCCCCGGCGAATACAGGTCCGGGTATTGGGGCGGTGAGGAGGTGGCCATCCCTCCATCCTGCCGCGTCTTCCCTTAACGCGCACAGGCCCGGTTCCGGCTATGTGGATAACCGGGACCGGGCCTATGCGTCCTGCGACAAACGCCCTACGAAAGGCGTCCTAGAAACTGCTGACTAGGAAAGCTCGCTGGCCGAGCGCTGGATCTGGTCCAACCAGGCCTGCCTCGCCTCAAGGGCTTCGCGGGCCCCCTTGATCCTGCGCTGGTCGCCGGCATTCTCTGCCTTGGCGAGATCGTCCTGCAGGCCGGAAATGGCTGCTTCCAGCTGCGACAGGGCGCTGTTGGTGCGGGCCTTCGTCTCGGGGTTCGAGCGCTGCCACTTTTCCTCTTCGGCGTGGCGGACAGCGTCCTCCACCTTGCGGAGGCCCGCTTCGATGCGTCCCATGTCGGCGCGGGGGACCTTGCCGGCTTCTTCCCAGCGGTCGCGGACAGACTGGAGCGCCTTCTTGGCCGCGGCCAGGTCCTTGACCGGCAGGATGCTGTTAGCTTCGACGAGGAGTGCTTCCTTCACCGTGAGGTTGGCGGCGTATTCCTGGTCGATCTCCTCGTTGGCTGCCTGCCGGTGAGTGAAGAACACATCCTGGGCGGCACGGAAACGGGCCCAGAGGGCGTCGTCGTCCTTGCGGCTGGCGCGCGGTGAGGCCTTCCATTCATCCATGAGCCGGCGGTATTCGCCGGCGGCAAAGCCCCAGTCGGTGGACGAGGACAGGGCCTCGGCGTCCGCGATGAGCTTCTCCTTGGCCGATTTTGCGGCCGAGTTGGTGCTGTCCAGCTGGGAGAAGTATGCGCGGCGGTGACGGTCGAAGACGGTGCGGGCGGCACGGAACCGCTTCCACAATGCGTCCTCGTTGCTGCGGCCAAGCCGGATGCCGCTCTTCTGGGCTGTCTTCCAGCTTTCAAAAAGATCGTTCATCCGGGCGCTGGAGGTCTTCCACTGGATCTGTGCGGGATCCTGGCCCGAGATCTCTTCGGCTTCGGCCACGATGGCCTCGCGGGCCGCGAGTTCGGCGGAGCGAACGGCGTCGTGTTCCGCCTTCTCTGCCTTTTCGAGTTCGGCGATCTGCGCCGAAACAGTATCCAGCCGTGCTTCGGTGGAACGGAGGTCTCCCACCATGTTCCGCTCTGCCAGCTGTTCGCGCAGGTGCGTGACGGTCTTCTGCATATCGGTGCTGGGCGCCTTGGAGCTGATGCGCTGCTCCAGGAGCAGAACCTGGGCAACAATGTCGTCATGCTTCCGCGCGAAGTAGGCAAGGGCTTCGTCTTTGCTGACGCCGGGGTACTGGCCCACCGGGTGCTCATCGCCGTCGATCGTCAGGAATACGTGGCCGTCACCCTCGACACGGCCCCACTTTGCAGCTTCCGCCAGCGAGGTCGCGGAGGCGACGGGTGCCGGTGCTGCCGCAGGTGCGGCTGCTGCCGGCTTGGGCCGGGCGGCGAAGGCTGCCGGCGACGGGGCGGGTCGAGCTGCCGGAGCAGGCACCGGTGCCGGAGCCGGGGCTTCTTCAGCCGGGGACTGTATAACCGTACTCTCGTCACCGGCCGCTTCTACCGGGGCCACCGGGCCCTCGTCACCTTCGGCCTGGGCGGCCAGGCCCTCTTGATCCACGTCCGCTTGAGCCACGGTTTCGCCAACCGTGGCCTGTTCGGGGGTTGGCTGGACAGCGTCTGCCTGGTCAGCCACGGGGGCCGTTACCTCGGTCAGGTTTGCTGCTGTTTCGTCGGATTTCTGACTGTCTGTCACCGCTAAAAGTCTTTCGCTTGGAGGGAAATACTCACGTACTGCACCGGGGCCGTAAAGGCCTGGGTTCCTACTTCAGAGAAACCGAGTCTATCGTGACTGGTTGCACAGGTGCGCCGTCTGATGCGCTGGAGCCGGGGGTGATTCCCGCGGCGGCAATGGCGGTCACTGCTTCCATTCCGGAGGTCACCTTGCCCACCACCGTATAGCCCCCGGCGGAGTCGGCGGGAATCACCGTGTCTTTGTAGACCACAAAGAACTGCTTTCCGTTACCGTAGGCGTTGTCGCCGGACCGGGCTACGGCAATCGTGCCCGCAGGGTAGGTGTTGTCTGCCGGCGTGTTTTCGAGGGGCCCCCATGTGTACTCGGGGTCGGCGGCAGCGGAGGCGCCGCCGCACTGCAGGAGGCTGAAGGTTTCGCCCGTGGTCAGCCGGTGGCACGCGCTGCCGTTGTAGAAGCCCTCGTCCGTGAGTGCTTTGAAGACCGCGGCGGCCTGGGGTGCCTTGGTCCCGTCGATTTCGACGCCGAGCACGTTCCCGTTCATTGCCAGTTCACCGGTGAACACCTTGCCGGCGGCAGTGTCCGGGGCCGGGATGTTGGCGCCATTGGTCGCAGGTGCAGACGGCGTGGGGGAGTCGGTTGGGCTGGTCAGGCCGGCCTCTGCGGCGGCGAATTCGTCTTCCGTGGGGTTGCCGGCAAAGGCAGTCAGCTGGAGTACGACGGCGAGCAAGACGGCGGCGGTTCCGGCGCCGGCGGCAATGAGGTTGTCGCGCTTGCGCCGTTTCTCCTGGTCCCGCCGCAGCTCGCGCTTTGCCTCCATCTGCTGGATGCGCCGTTTGGCTTCGCGGGCGCTGCGTGAACTGGCCGCCAATGGTCCTCCTGTATGTCGGGCCGCGTCCGGTCGTTACTGAATCCGGAGGCGGTTGTCTGCCGGCAGCCCTCTGCGCTGCCGGCCGCCGTATTAGAGATGCCGGCGGATGACGCATAAACTGACTGCCGCACATAGTTTATGCATGAGTTGCCGGACTGCCGCCGTTCCCCGCCCGTTTCGGGTGGAATGCCGGGCAAAGTCCCAGGCACCCTTCATCAAGAGGAGAACATCCACCATGGCACGCACCGCCTCCCTGTCCGGATTCCCCGAGTGGCTTCCCGAGGAGCGGCTGGTGGAGCTGCACGTGCTGGACACCCTTCGTAAGGTTTTTGAGCTGCACGGCTTCGCGTCCATCGAGACCCGTGCCGTGGAAACCGTGGGCCAGCTGCTGCGCAAGGGCGAGATCGATAAGGAGGTC
Source organism: Pseudarthrobacter sp. Y6 (assembly GCF_050156205.1). Taxonomy (NCBI): domain Bacteria; kingdom Bacillati; phylum Actinomycetota; class Actinomycetes; order Micrococcales; family Micrococcaceae; genus Pseudarthrobacter; species Pseudarthrobacter sp. Y6. Next base: position 2,138,526 of record NZ_CP189574.1, read on the forward strand.
TACGGCCTCAGCCGCCTTCAGGACGACGACACCGACACTTCCGAGGCGGGCAAGGCTGGCAAAGCTGACCCCAATGCCCTCGCGCTCCACTTCGACCTCACGGTGCCTTTTGCGCGGTACGTCGTCGAGAACGCCGGGTACCTCGCGTTCCCGTTCCGGCGCTACCAGATCCAGAAAGTCTGGCGTGGGGAACGCCCGCAGGAAGGCCGGGCCCGCGAATTCACCCAGGCAGACATCGATATTGTGGGAGACGGCGAGCTGCCGTTCCGCTATGACGTGGAGATTGCCCTGGTCATTGCCGAAGCTTTGAGCGCACTGCCGATTCCGGACTTCCGCCTGCGGATCAACAACCGCAAGCTTGCCGAGGGCTTCTACCGCGGCATTGGCCTGGACGACACCGCGGGCGTGCTCCGCAGCATCGACAAGCTGGAAAAGATCGGCGCAGCCAAGGTCGCAGAGCTGCTCAAGACCGAACTGGGTGCCTCCGATGACCAGGCGGAGGCAGCGCTGAAGCTGGCAGGAATCCGCACCGAGGACACCTCGTTTGTGGCCCAGGTCCGCGCGCTCGGCGTGACGAATGACCTCCTCGAGGAGGGCCTGAACGAACTGGAACAGGTCATCGAGGCCGCCGTGCAGCGCGCGCCGGGCAAGGTTGTTGCCGACCTCAGCATCGCCCGCGGCCTGGATTACTACACAGGCACTGTGGTGGAGACGGTCTTGGTGGGCCACGAACAGCTCGGTTCCATCTGCTCCGGCGGCCGCTACGACGCCTTGGCGAGCAAGGGCAACCGCAAGTTCCCCGGCGTCGGCCTCTCCATCGGTGTGACCCGGCTGGTGTCGCGCATCCTGAGCCAGGACCTGGCCAAGGCCTCCCGTTCGGTCCCCACCGCCGTGCTGGTGGCGCTCACCAATGACGACAGCTGGGGTGCCGCGCAGGACGTTGCTGCCCAGCTCCGTGGCCGGGGCATCGCCACCGAAGTGGCTGCCAAGGCAGAGAAGTTCGGCAAGCAGATCAAATTCGCGGACCGCCGCGGCATCCCGTTCGTCTGGTTCACCGACGACGACGGCAAGCACCAGGTCAAGGACATCCGGTCCGGCGAGCAGGCCGACGCCGATCCCGCAACCTGGACGCCGCCGTCGGAAGACCTTCAGGTCCAGGTCACTGCAGTCCACGTGCCAGCGGCAGCCCAGCCGGCCTGACGCTGACGGCGGTGGGGCCCAGCGGCAGCCTGAACGGGGCACTTCGACACGGACTCGCCGCACTCTAGTTCTGTTTCCCTGGTCAGGTGCCCCAAAGTGCCCCACGACGGAGTAACTTAAGGCTGCCGCGCCGCGCTATCGGCGAAAACGAAGCACCACGAACCGGCCGGCCGCTCCGGCGGTCAGCACGGCGGCCATCCCCAACACCGAGGCGGGCGGCAGTGTGAATGCCAGCAGCAGGCAACTGATGAAGCCGGCCACATTGAGCCACCTCGGGCCGTGGGCCGGGTGCACTCCAAGGGTGTACGCCGCGGCATTCGTCACCGCGTAGTAGATGAGCACACCGAAGCTGGAGAAGCCCACCACGGTCATCACATCAGTGGTCAGGATCAGGAAAATCACGACGGCGGCCACCGCCAGTTCTGCGACGAACGGCACGGTGTGCTTGCCGCCCACCCGGGCCAGGGGCGCCGGCAGGTCCCGTTCGCGCGCCATAGCCAGGGTGGTGCGGCCGACTCCGGTGATGAGCGCAAGCAACGCACCCAGGCACGCCGCTGCCGCGCCGGCCTGGACGAGCGGCGCACCGGCGGCGAGCTGCGAATTGAGCACAGCGTCCAGCAACGGAGCCGTGGTGGCGGCCAGCCGGCCTTCGGTCAAGTGGTTTTGGAGCAGCAGCGCCAACGCCAGGTAGATGACGAAGGCTCCGGCCAGGGCAGCCAGGATGGCACGCGGAATGGTCTTGGCCGGGTCCTTGACTTCCTCGCCGAGGGTCGCGATGCGCGCGTAGCCTGCGAAGGCGAAGAACATCAGGCCGGCGGCCGGCAGCACCCCTTCGATTCCCCCGTGACTACCAGGAAGGGACATCCCTCCAGCCGGATGCGGCCCCACGATGGCGGCAACGGCAACAAACACCAGTGTGGCCAGGACAACGCACAACAGGATCCTGGTCAGCAGCGCTGTGCGGGTAATCCCAAACAGGTTCACAGCGGTCAGCGCCACCACCGCGGCGACGGCAACCGGCACTGCGTAGCCGGGGGAGACATAGTGGCCGAACGTCAGGGCCATGGCGGCGCAGGAGGCCGTTTTGCCGCTGACAAATCCCCAGCCGGCCAGGAAACCAGGCCATTGCCCCAAGCGTTTCCGGCCGTAAACGTACGTTCCGCCGCTGGCCGGATACCGAGCGGCCAACTCTGCGGAGGCCACCGCGTTGCAGTAGGCCACGGCACCCGCGATCAGGACGGAGAGGACCAGGAAATGTCCGGCCAGTCCCGCAGCCGGGGCGAAGACCACAAAAACGCCGGCCCCGAGCATGGAGCCGAGGCCGATCGACGTGGCGTCAAACACGCCCAGCCTCCGTTGAAGCTGCTGGTGTTCGGACATGGGGGAGGCGGGCCTTTCCAGCGGGTAAACTCAGACGGGATTGTTCCCGGAACGATCCTATGCAGTTTCTTTTGTTTTCCTGCTGTCGTCTTCAGAAAGGCGTGCTGTGCTGCGCACACATGACCTCGGATCCCTTCGCTCCGAGCATATTGGACAAACCGTAACCCTGGCTGGCTGGGTGGGCCGCCGTCGTGATCACGGTGGTGTTGCATTCGTGGATCTGCGCGATGCGTCCGGCGTGGCCCAGGTTGTGGTCCGTGAGGAAGAGGTCTTCCATGGTCTGCGCAACGAGTACGTACTGCAGATCACCGGCACTGTCTCCAAGCGCCCCGAGGGCAACGAAAACCCGGCCCTCGCCACCGGTGCTATCGAGGTCATGGCGGACAAGGTGGTTATCCTCAACACCTCCGATCCGCTGCCGTTCCAGATCGATGAGCACGTGGAGGTCGGTGAGGAAGCCCGCCTGAAGCACCGCTACCTTGACCTGCGCCGCCCCGGCCCCGCCCGCAACCTCCGGCTGCGCTCCGAAGCCAACCGGATTGCCCGGGAACTGCTCCACCAGGACGGTTTTGTCGAGATCGAGACCCCCACGCTGACGCGTTCGACGCCGGAAGGCGCCCGCGACTTCGTAGTCCCCGCCCGCCTGGCGCCGGGTTCCTGGTACGCACTGCCGCAGTCCCCGCAGCTTTTCAAGCAGCTCCTGCAGGTGGGCGGCTTCGAGAAGTACTACCAGATCGCGCGCTGCTACCGCGACGAGGACTTCCGCGCCGACCGCCAACCCGAATTCACCCAGCTGGACATCGAAGCCAGCTTCGTGGATCAGGACGACATCATCGCCCTGGGCGAAAACATCGTCAAGGCGCTGTGGAAGCTGATCGACGTCGAGATCCCGACTCCCATCCAGCGCATCACCTACGCAGACGCGATGGCGCGCTATGGCTCGGACAAGCCCGATCTCCGTTTCGCTGTGGAGCTGACTGAGCTCACCGAATTCTTCAAGGACACCGGCTTCGGCGTCTTCAAGGCTCCGTATGTCGGCGCCGTAGTGATGCCCGGCGGTGCTTCCCAGCCGCGACGCACCCTGGACGGCTGGCAGGAATTCGCCAAGCAGCGCGGCCACAAGGGCCTGGCATACGTCCTCTTCAAGGAAGACGGCGAGCTGGCCGGCCCGGTTGCCAAGAACCTGAACGAAACCGAGCGTGCAGGCCTCGCCGACGCTGTGGGCGCCAAGCCGGGCGACTGCATCTTCTTCGCCGCAGGTGAGAAGTCAGCCGCCCGCGCACTCCTGGGTGCTGCCCGCGTGGAGATCGGCCACCGCACCGGCCTGATCGATCCCAGCGCCTGGGCCTTCTGCTGGGTGGTTGACGCCCCCATGTTCGAACCGGCTGCCGCAGCGGTGGCGTCCGGCGATGTGGCTGTTGGCGCCGGAAAGTGGACGGCCGTCCACCACGCCTTCACCTCGCCCAAGCCCGAGTTCATGGACACGTTCGACAAGGACCCGGAATCGGCCCTGTCCTACGCGTACGACATTGTTTGCAACGGCAACGAAATCGGCGGCGGCTCCATCCGTATCCACGAGCGCGACGTCCAGGAACGGGTTTTCGAATTGATGGGGCTGGACAAGGCAGACGCCCAGACCAAGTTCGGCTTCCTGCTGGAAGGCTTCAAATTCGGGGCACCTCCGCACGGCGGCATCGCGTTCGGCTGGGACCGCGTGGTGGCACTGCTGGCGGGCGTTGAGTCCATCCGCGACGTCATTGCCTTCCCGAAGACGGGCAACGGTTACGACCCCCTGACGCAGGCTCCCGCGCCGATCACGGCGCAGCAGCGCAAGGAAGCCGGCGTGGACTTCAAGCCCCAAACGAAAACGGAAGAGCCCAAAAAGTCTGAGTAATCCAAGCACCGCAGTCGAGAGGCTCCCCGGGAAACCGGGGGGCCTTTCGCATTGGAAGGGCGGTACGCCATGACAGCTCCAGCTCCAGCTCCAGCACCAGCCCTGCCCGGGCTTGAGGCGCTGATGGACGCCGCCTGGCCGGCCCCGGACCGCGAGGAATCCGACGGCTGGGTGCTTCGCGCGGCCTCCGGCGTGACCCAGCGCGCCAATTCGGTCTGGCCTCGCGAGCTGGAGTGCGACACCCACCAGCAGCACGAGGCTCTGCGTGCGGCGCGGCTCTGGTACCGCGGCCGGCGCCTGCCGCTGATTTTCCAGGTCTTCGATGAACCCCGCTCCACCGGACTAAATACCGTCCTCGACGGGGAAGGCTTCACCAGGCAGTCCGCAACGCTGGTGATGTGCCGGAGCAACGGGGCGCAGGCGGCGGACCAACCTGCGCTGACCCAACCTGCGCTGACCCAACCTGCGGTGGCTCAACCCGGCGTCGAGATCTCCATGGCCCCCAGCGATGAGTGGCTTGAACTGTGGTGGAGCGTCGATGGCCGCGGCGGCCCGGCCGAGCGCGAGACCGCACGCAGCATCCTGGCAGGCTGCCCGTCGATTTATGCCCTGGTGAGGTCCGACGACGGCGTCCCCGCCGCCGTCGGAAGGCTGGCTGTTCCTGACGGGACGGAGGAGGGCCATTGGGGCGGGCTTTACTGCATGGCCACCCGCCCGGACGCCCGGCGGCGCGGCCATGCGCTGCGGATCATGCAGGCACTCCTGCAAGAAGGCGCCGCCCGGAACCTCGCCGGCTACTGGCTGCTGGTCACCGCAGCGAACTCCGGGGCCCAGCAGCTCTACGCCAGGGCAGGATTCCTGGAATCAGGCCGTTACCTCTATCGGCAGGAACGGCCCAAACGGCACCTGACCGGCTGCTAAAGGGCCCGGAGATTCGGATTGTTGGCCGGGTAGTCCGCCGGCGCATCCGCCACCTGGATCCGGACGGCGCAGACATCCGCGGCGGCCTTCCGCAGCACCGAGCCGGTGGGATCAGGCACATCCAGGAGGTCCAGCCGCGGGACTGTGGCGTAGAGCCTCAGGGCCGGGTGGTCCATGACCAGCCCCGCAAGGGTCCGGTCCCCGCCGGGCGCCAGGTACTCGATCGGCTGGCCGCCGAAGACCGCGGCTGCGTGCGCCGCCACCTTCTCCACCAGCTCATCAGCCTGGTTGGCCCGGCGCCGTGCGAACCGCTGCTGGGACTGGCCACCGGCCGCGGTCCGGGACTGCACGTAGGGGGACCCTGCCTTGGACGCGAGCAGGATGCCTTCCCGGGCTACGGCCGCCGCATAGCCGCCGCGCCGCACTAGCACCAGGCCAGCCGTCCGTGGCTGGGCGGCGACGGAAGCCAAGCGCTCCAGCGGATCGGCGCCCCGTCCAGGCCGTCCGTCCGGCGGCCAGGGCGCCTGGAGCAGCGCCGTGGTGCCGTCGGCCGCCAGCAGCCGCACGCCGTCGTCGTCATCGCTGATCCGGAAGCCGCCGTGCGCGGCACCGAAGCGTTCCGCCCAGCCGGCCAGGCGTTCGCCGGACACAAACGCGGTCCTGACGGACCCCGGCCGGCCGGCGCCGGGGGTACTGCGTGCGCTCATGGCGGGATCCCTTGCATGGAGGGCGGAAGTGGGGCAGTGAACTAATGAGTAGCCTATCTATGTGGATGATCTCTTCGCCCAAGGGCATGGCAATGACGACGACGACAGTGACGAACCGTCGTCGTCCGGCCGTACCGCCGCGCCCCGCAGTCCCTTGGCCGTCCGGATGCGGCCACGCACGCTGGATGATGTGGTGGGCCAGCAACACCTGCTGGGGCAGGGGTCGCCGTTGCGTCAGCTGGCGGCCGGCACCGACGCCCTGGGTCCCGCCGGCCCCAGCTCGCTGATCCTCTGGGGGCCGCCCGGGACCGGAAAAACCACGCTCGCCCACGTGATCGCCAAGGGCAAGGGGCGGAAGTTCGTGGAGCTGTCCGCCATCACCGCAGGCGTCAAAGACGTTCGGCGGGTCATGGACGAAGCCCTCACAGCGCGGGATCTGTACAAGACCACCACGGTGCTTTTCCTTGACGAGATTCACCGCTTCAACAAGGCACAGCAGGATGCCCTGCTGCCCGGCGTGGAGAACCGCTGGGTGGTGCTCGTGGCGGCAACCACCGAAAACCCGTCCTTTTCGGTGGTCTCGCCGCTGCTGTCCCGTTCCCTCCTGCTCACACTGAAACCGTTGACGGAGGCGGACATTGAAGGGCTCCTGCAGCGCGCCGTCGCGGACGATCGCGGCCTGAACGGGAAAGTGGAGCTCAACGCCGAGGCCCTGGCGCACCTCGTGAGGCTCGCCGGCGGCGACGCGCGCCGTGCGCTGACGGCCCTCGAAGCCGCGGCAGGCGTGGCATTCGGCGACGCAGACGACGCCGATGCCGACGCGCGGGTCACCGTGGAGCTCAAGCACACCGAACGCGCCCTGGATGTGGCCGCCGTCCGCTACGACCGCGCCGGGGACCAGCACTACGACGTCGCCAGTGCCTTCATTAAATCAGTCCGCGGGTCCGACGTGGACGCCGCATTGCACTACCTCGCCAGGATGCTGGAGGCAGGGGAGGACCCGAGGTTCATTGCCCGGCGCATCGTGATTTCCGCAGCGGAAGACGTGGGAATGGCAGACCCCACAGCGCTGCAGACGGCGGTTGCGGCCGCCCAGGCGGTACAGCTGATCGGCATGCCCGAAGGGCGGATCGTCCTGGCCGAGGCCGTGGTGCATCTGGCCACGGCGCCGAAATCCAATGCCGCGTACATGGGAATCAACAAGGCCGTCGCGGACGTCCGTGCCGGCCTGGGCAACGGGATCCCGGCGCACCTGCGTGACGCACACTACCCGGGGTCCAAGCAGCTGGGCCACGGGCTCGGTTACAAGTACGCCCACGATGCACCCCATTCCGTGGCCAGCCAGCAGTACCCGCCGGATGACCTGGTGGGTCGGGATTACTACGAGCCCACCGCCAACGGTGCGGAACGGGACATCGCCGTGCGCCTCGAACGGCTGCGGAAGATCATCCGCGGCAACTGACCGGCGTCGGCAGTGGAGTGGCCCGGGCAGTGATGCCACCGGAGTGACGCGGGGAAGCGGCGGCCGGAGCGGAGTGAGGGAATGCACGCGAATCCTGCTAAGGTTGTTCGTTGTCTGGCAAGGCGCGGACGCAATCTCTCCATCCTTCAGTATTTTCTGCTGTTCGTTGGGGTAGCCCTGTGCCCAGTAGCAAAAGGCAGCGGTTGGCCGATGCTCTCCATCGTGGAGGCCAGTAACACTGACACACCGCAGATATTGGAAGGACACAAGTGGCTAACAACACTCGTGCTCGCCGTACAGCACGCCTCTCGCGTGCACTCGGCATTGCTCTGACCCCCAAGGCCGCCAAGTACATGGAGCGCCGCCCGTACGGCCCCGGTGAGCATGGCCGTGCCCGCAAGAAGCAGGACTCCGACTACGCCGTACGTCTGCGCGAAAAGCAGCGTCTGCGCGCCCAGTACGGCATCCGCGAAGCCCAGATGACCCGCGCCTTCGAAGAAGCCCGCCGCACCAAGGGCCTGACCGGTGAAAACCTGATCGAACTGCTCGAAATGCGTCTCGACGCCCTCGTGCTGCGTGCCGGCTTCGCCCGCACCATCGCCCAGGCCCGCCAGCTCGTTGTGCACCGCCACATCATGGTTGACGGCATCCGCGTTGACCGCCCGTCCTTCCGCGTCGGCGAAGGCCAGCTTGTTCACGTCCACACCCGCAGCGAAACCATGGTTCCGCTCCAGGTTGCAGCCGCCGGCGCACACCGCGACGTCCTGCCCCAGGTTCCGGCCTACCTGGACGTCAAGCTTGACGCCCTGCAGGCCCGCCTGGTCCGTCGCCCGAAGCGCTCCGAGGTTCCCGTAACCTGCGAAGAGCAGCTCGTCGTCGAATTCTACGCACGCTAAATCCCAGCAGCGTATCCAAAGAAGCCCGTGGCAAGCGCCACGGGCTTCTTTGTATGTAAGGTACTTGGGGGACATCTGCGGAACGCATCAAGGCAGCGTGCGCGCAGGTAACGGATCCACGTCAGTTTCAAGGAGATGAACGTCTATGTCTGGTGGCGATATTGCCGGCCTGATCGCAGCCGGAGTGTTCGCGCTGCTGGTGCTGCTGCTCGCCGTGCCCATCCTGAAGCTCGGCAGTGTGCTGGAGGAAATTAGGACCTCCATCCGCTCCCTCAGCGACGGCGCCACGCCCCTGATGGACGAAGTCACAGCGACCGTGTCCACCACCAACCAGCAGTTGAAGAAAGTGGATGGCATCGCCTCCAACATTTCAGATGCGTCGGCAAACCTCTCAGCGCTGTCATCACTCGTTGCAGCGACCGTCGGTTCCCCGCTGATCAAGGTGGCAGCCTTCAGTTACGGCGTGCGCTCCGCCCTCGCCAACCGCAAGAAGCCCGCCCCCGGCCGCCGCAGCCGCTAAGCCACCGGAGAACTGAAATGAAACGATTTGTCTGGATGGGAATCGGCGTGGCCATCGGAGTCATCGCGTTCCGCAAGGTCAGCGAAGCCCAGGCCAACCTGGGGGCGGAAGGCCTGAACCGCGCGGTGAGCCGGCTGACGGACGGCGTGTACGACTTCGCCGATGCCGTGCGTGCCGGAATGCGTGAGCGCGAGACGGACCTTCGGGCCGCACTCGGGGTCGACTCCCCGGCCGTCCCATCGCGGGATCCAGCCCGCCGCTGAACGCGCGAGAATTAAACCAGCAGCCGCCGCTTGCCGGCACTGCCGTCTGAATCAATAAGTCATGCGTGGCACAACGCGTGAACCGAGAAGGGTATGTAATCAGCTCATGAAGTCGCAGGAGATCACAAAGCGCTGGGTGGACTTTTTTGTCAGCAAAGGACACACCGCGGTTCCCTCCGCCTCGCTGGTCTCCAGCGACCCCTCCCTCCTGTTCACCGTGGCCGGCATGGTCCCGTTCATCCCTTACCTGACTGCCCGCGAAGAGGCCCCTTTCGCCCGGGCCACCAGCGTTCAGAAGTGCATCCGCACGGGTGACATCGAAGAGGTGGGCAGGACCGCCCGCCACGGCACCTTCTTCCAGATGTGCGGCAACTTCTCCTTCGGTGATTACTTCAAGGAAGACGCCATCAAGTACGCCTGGGAGCTGCTCACCAAGAGCGTGGACGACGGCGGCTACGGCCTTCCGCCGGAACTGCTGTGGGTGACGGTTTACGAAGAGGACGACGAAGCCAAGGAGCTGTGGCTGACGAACACCGGCGTTCCGTCCGAGCGCATCCAGCGTATGGGCAAGGCCGACAACTACTGGCACACCGGCCAGCCGGGCCCCGCAGGCCCCTGCTCGGAGATCTACTACGACCGGGGCCCTGCCTACGGCGTCGAGGGCGGTCCCATCGCCGACGAAAACCGTTACGTTGAAATCTGGAACCTGGTGTTCATGCAGTACCAGATCGACAACGTCCGCTCCAAGGACGACTTCGACGTCGTCGGCGAGCTGCCCAAAAAGAACATCGATACCGGCCTTGGCATGGAGCGCCTCGCGATGATCCTGCAGGGCGTCGAGAACATGTACGAGACCGATCAGGTCCGGCCTGTGATCGACAAGGCTGCTGAGCTGTCGGGCCGGGAGTACACGTCGGCCGAAACGCCTGAGGATCCGCACCACACGGACGACGTCCGCATGCGTGTTGTGGGTGACCACATCCGTTCGGCCCTCATGCTGATCGCCGACGGCGTGACACCGTCCAACGAGGGCCGCGGCTACGTCCTGCGCCGCCTGATCCGCCGCGCCGTGCGTTCCATGCGCCTGCTCGGCGTCGAAAAGGCCTGCCTGCCGGACCTGCTCCCCGCCTCACGAGATGCCATGAAGGGCGTGTACCCCATCGTGGCGACGGACTTTGACCGCATCAGCCGGATCGCCTATGCCGAAGAGCGGGCCTTCCTGCGCACCATCGCTTCAGGTACCGCCCGCCTCGAAGACGCCGTGACGGAGTCCAAGGCCGCCGGCACACCGCTGTCCGGCGCCGATGCCTTCGCCCTGCACGACACCTACGGCTTCCCGATCGACCTCACCCTGGAAATGGCCGAGGAAGCCGGACTCAAGGTCGATGAGCCGGAATTCCGCCGCCTGATGCTCGAACAACGCCAGCGTGCCCAGGCGGACGCCAAGGGCAAAAAGGGCGGCCACGCCGATCTCAGCGCCTTCCAGGAACTGCTGGCCCAGGGCGAGACTGTCTTCACCGGATACACCGAACTGGATGGTGAGTCCCGGGTCCGGGGCATCCTCAGCCGCGGACAGCACGTGGGGCACGCCGCCACCGGCGACGAGATTGAACTCGTCCTGGCGGAGACCCCGTTCTACGCTGAAGCAGGCGGCCAGTCAGCTGACACCGGCCTCATCACCGGTGACGGATTCGTCGTCGAAGTCCTGGACGTCCAACGCCCCATCAAGGGACTGAGCGTCCACAAGGCAATCGTCCGCGAAGGCGAGATCGGCTCCGACTCTTTGGTCCGCGCAGCCGTGGACCGGGAGCGGCGCCACGCCGCCGAACAGGCCCACACGGGTACGCACATTGTGCACGCCGCCCTGCACCAGATCCTCGGCCCCGAAGCCACCCAGCGCGGTTCCTACAACAAGGCCGGCTACCTGCGCTTCGACTTCGCCTGGGGCGAAGGTCTCAGCACCGCCACGCGTTCGGAAATCGAGGAAGTTTCCAACCTCGCCATCCGCAACAACTTCCGCGTGGACACCAAGATCATGGGCCTGGCAGAGGCCAAGGCGCTGGGGGCCATGGCGCTCTTCGGAGAAAACTATGGCAGCGAAGTGCGTGTTGTGGAGATCGACGGCGCGTGGTCCCGGGAACTCTGCGGCGGCACGCACGTGGCAAACACGTCCCTGATCGGCAGCTTGTCGCTGCTCGGCGAGCAGTCAGTTGGTTCCGGCAACCGCCGTGTCGAAGCGTTTGTGGGCATGGACGCCTTCCGCCACCTGGCCGCCGAACGCGCCCTCGTGACCGAACTGACCGAGATGCTCAAAGTGCCTTCCGGTCAGCTCGCCGACAGAATCGCCAGCACGCTGAACAAGCTCAAGGCGACGGAGAAGGAACTCGACCGCCTTCGCAAGGAACAGATCGCCGCGGCGGCCGGAAACCTCGTGGGCACCGCGCGGGACGCAGCTGGCATCCAAGTCATCGCGCACGACGCTGGCCAGATCGGCGGGGCCGACGACATCCGAAACCTTGCCCTTGACCTGCGCAACCGCCTCGGTTCGGGAGCATCCACCGTGGCAGTGGCCGGCGTCAGCAATGACCGGCCTATGATCCTCGTGGCCACCAACGAGGCAGCCCGGGAAGCCGGCGTGAAGGCCGGCGCCCTGGTCCGGCTCGCGGCCGGAATCCTCGGCGGCGGCGGCGGCGGCAAGGACGACGTCGCCCAGGGCGGCGGTACGGACGCCGCCAAGGTCGCACCGGCGCTGGCCGCTGTGGTGGACGCCATCTCCCGGCGCTAGGGAACCCGTGACAGAATCCGCTGGCGCCGCCGTCTATCCCCAGGGCATCAAACTGGGGGTTGACGTCGGCACCGTTCGCGTGGGTGTCGCCATCTGCGACCGGGACGAAATCCTGGCCACTCCATACAAGACCCTGGACCGCAACGTCAAGAAGAATTCCGACGTGCGCGTCATCGCGTCCCTCGCTGGGGAACTCGGCGCCGTCCAGGTCTTCGTGGGGCTGCCACGCACCATGAAGGGCGAGGAGCACGCCTCTGCCAGGATGGCCACCGACTACGCCGAACTGCTGGTTGCGGAGTTCGCTGCCCGGGGAATGGATGTTCCGGTCAATATGGTGGACGAGCGCCTGAGCAGTGTTACGGCGCACCGTAACCTGCGCGAAGCTGGCATGAGCAGCCGGAACCACCGTAAAGTGGTGGATCAGGTCGCGGCGGCAGGCATCCTCCAGCACGCCATCGACATGCAAAAAGCCAGGGGAACGGACGTTGGCAGCCGCGTGACTGCGCCGCCCCGTACGCGGCCATCCGGAGCAGGTTCGGCAGTTCAGCCCGACCATGCGGCCCCGGAAGGCATGACTCGATCTCAGAACACGGAAGGCTACAGTGAGCCCGTCCAATAACGACGACGCCTCAGGCGCCACGAGCAACGATGGCGCCAGGCCGCTGACCCGAAAAGAGCTCCGCGCCCTGGAGAAGCACACGGGAAGCAGCGATGTGGTTCCCGAGCAGGCCTACGAAACGGGGCAGGATGCACCTGCCACGGCTCCTGTTCCCGAAGTTGCACCCGCTCCGGCGCTTGCGCCTGAACCGGATCAGGCGCCCGAACCGGATCCTGAGCCGCAGCCGGTCATTCCCACAGCCCCGGATACCCTGCCTTCCATCCAGGACGCCGGTCCCGCCGCAGACCACCATCCGGATGAGACCCAGGTGCACGAATACCACCCCGCTGACGAGCACTTTTATGAAGCGCACGACGCCGGGAACCACTATCCGGGCGAAGCGGTCCATGAAGCCGGGAACCACTATCCGGGCGAAGCGGTCCATGGAGCCGGGAACCACTATCCGGGCGAAGCGGTCCATGAAGCCGGGAACCACTATCCGGGCGAAGCGGTCCATGAAGCCGGGAACCACTATCCGGACGAAGCACACCACGATGCAGGGCACCATGACCACCATCCCGATGATGAGCACCCGGACCCGGACCCGGACCCTGGCCTGTTCGCCGGGGCGGCCGGGGTTTCCGTAGTGGCGAAACCCTCAAAAAAGGTGCGGCGCCGGCGCCGCCTCCTGGCCCTTTTCCTGACTCTTGTGGTCTTCGTGGCTGCCATTGCGGTGGGTGCGCAGTTCCTCAAGCCCCTGCTTGGAAACGACAAACCGGCCGACTACGCCGGTCCCGGCACGGGTGAAGTCATGGTTTCGGTCCAGCCCGGTGAAGGTACGCGCTCCGTGGCCACCAAACTGGAAAGCGGGAAAGTCGTGGCCAACGCTGACACTTTCCTGCATGCATTTTCTTCTTCCGGCGGAACGCTGTCGCCGGGGGATTACACGTTCAAGATGGAGATGAAGAACTCCGACGCCGTCAGCGTCCTGCTCGGCACCGATAAGAGCAAGGTCATCTACTTCGCCTTGAGCGCCGGTCTCAGGATCGGCGAGTCGCTGCAGGCCATCTCCGAGGGCTCCGGTGTGTCGCTGCAGCAACTGAAGGAAATCAGCAACGCTCCCGCTCAGTCTGGCCTTCCGGCAAACGCCAAAAACCTGGAGGGCTTCCTGGCTCCGGGGGAGTACCGCTTCCCGCTCGGTACACCGGCCAAGGACATCCTCCAGTCGCTGGTCAAGGGAACCACTGACGAACTTGTGGCACAGGGCATCACCGATCCGGCGAAGCAGTATGAAGCTGTGATCGTGGCGAGCATTGTGCAGGCCGAAGGCGGACAGGCTGAGTACGGCGACGTTGCCGGAGCCATCTACAACCGCCTCAAGCCGAATGACCAGACCTACGGATACCTGCAGGTGGATTCGGCTGTGACGTACGGACTGGGCACCAAGAGCTTCAACTTCACCGATGAAGAGCGCCAGGACAAGTCCAACCTTTACAACACCTACGCCAACCCAGGCCTGCCGCCGGGCCCCATCGGCTCTCCGGGCAAGACCGCCATCGATGCGGCGGCGAAGCCGAAAACGAACGACTACCTGTACTGGGTAACCATCAACCTGGACACGAAGGAGACAAAGTTCTCCAAGACGCTCGACGAGCACAACATCTACGTCAACCAGTACAACGCCTGGTGCCAGGCCAACGAGGGCCGCTGCTCATGAGTCTCCGGGCCGCCGTCCTGGGCCATCCGATCAGCCACTCCAAGTCCCCGGCCCTGCACTTGGCGGCCTACGGCAAACTCGGGCTGGATATTGGCTACACGGCCCTTGACCTGACCGAGCAGGCACTGCCCGCCTTTATGGAACAGGTCAGGACGCAGCAGGGCTGGCGTGGACTCTCAGTCACCATGCCCCTGAAATCTGGCATGTTTGCCGAAGTGGACGAAGTCCGCGGCGTGGCACGGACACTGGGCGTGGTCAACACAGTCGTCTTCGAGGAAGACGTCGGCTCCGTCAGGCGCATCGGCTACAACACCGACGTCGCCGGCATCGTCAACGCTGTCCGTAACGCCGGAGTGGCGGCCAGCCCCGCCGCCGTCGTCCTGGGCGGAGGCGGAACAGCTGCTGCCGCTGTGGCCGCGCTGAAGGATCTGGGCACGCAGCACGCACAGGTGTTCGTCCGGAATCCATCCCGGGCCGACGAAGCGCGCGCCGCCGCGGCCGGCGTTGGCCTTTCCATCGTCGTCCGGCCGCTGACCGAAGCCGCCGTTCCCACGGCAAGTGCCGACGTCGTGATTTCCACGCTACCGCCGCGCGCAGCGGACGGCCTGGCGGCGGAGATCGCTGCGTTGGGAACCGGAACGCCCGGTGTCCTCCTGGATGTGGCCTACGATCCCTGGCCGAGCCGGATCGCGTCGGTGTGGCAGTCCGGCGGCGGCGCCGTGGTGCCCGGACTCGAGATGTTGTTGTACCAGGCAGTGGAACAGGTACGCCTGTTCACCGGCCGCGGTGATGACGTTAATGCAGCTGTCATAGATGTGATGTGTGACGCAGTCGGCCTTCCCCGACGGGCGTTCTGACCGCCATACGTGGGAGGATGGAAATTATGTTGCGTTGGTTGACTGCCGGTGAATCCCATGGTCCGGCCCTGATGGGAATTATTGAAGGCGTCCCCGCCGGTGTTGAACTCACCAGCGGGCAGATCGCCGATTCATTGGCTCGCCGCCGCCTTGGCTATGGCCGGGGCGCGCGTATGAAGTTCGAGCAGGACGTCGTCACCATTCTCGGTGGCGTCCGCCATGGCCTGACCCAGGGCGGTCCGGTGGCCGTCCAGGTCGCCAACACCGAATGGCCCAAGTGGGAGCAGATCATGGCTGCCGATCCGGTGGATCCGGAAATCCTGGCCGACCAGGCCCGCAACGCGCCCCTGACCCGGCCCCGACCGGGACACGCAGATTTCACCGGGATGCAGAAGTACGGATTCTCCGAAGCCCGACCCGTCCTGGAACGTGCCAGCGCCCGGGAGACTGCCACCCGGGTTGCCATGGGCACCGTCGCGTCACAGTTCCTCAAGGCGCTCGGCATCGAATTGGTCAGCCATACAGTGTCCATTGCCAGCGTGACGGTGCCCGAGGGCCGTCCGCTGCCCGTTCCGGCCAACGTGATGGCGCTCGACGCCGATCCGTTGCGCTGCTTTGACCGCGAGACGTCCGATGCCATGGTGGCCGAGGTTGACGCCGCACACAAAGAAGGCGAAACCCTCGGCGGTGTGGTGGAGGTCCTCGCGTACGGGCTGCCGCCCGGACTGGGAAGCTACGTCCACTGGGACCGCAGGCTCGACTCCCGGCTCGCCGCCGCCCTGATGGGCATCCAGGCCATCAAGGGCGTCGAAGTCGGCGACGGGTTCCGGACCGCCGCACGCCGCGGTTCGGCTGCCCACGACGAAATCGTCAAGGACGCGGACGGCAAAATTATCCGGACCAGCAACCGGGCCGGCGGCATCGAGGGCGGCATGAGCATTGGCGACGTCCTGCGCGTGCGTGCGGCCATGAAGCCCATCGCCACTGTGCCCCGCGCCCTGCGCACGGTTGACGTCAGCACAGGGGAGCCTGCGAAGGCACACCACCAGCGCTCGGACGTCTGTGCAGTGCCGGCTGCCGGCGTGGTGGCCGAGGCTATGGTCGCGCTGGTTCTGGCCGAAGCCGTCACCGAAAAGTTCGGCGGTGACTCCGTGGCGGAGACCGCCCGCAACATCAAGGGTTACCTGGACAGCATTCCGGCATCCCTGGACTCGATCGGCCACTAGTGCCCGGGAGCCGTAAGGCCGGTGTGCTTGGCAACCGGCCCATTGTCCTCATCGGACCCATGGCGGTGGGAAAGTCCGCCATCGGCCACGAGCTCGCCAAGCTGCTGGACGTGCCGTTCGTCGACACGGACAATCTGATCGTGGACGCGCACGGCAGTATCGCTTCCATCTTTGCCGGCCGCGGCGAGCACGCGTTCCGGGAGATCGAGGCCCGGACCGTAGCCAGTGCGGTGGAGCATGCAGAAGGCTCGGCCTGCGTGATTTCCTTGGGTGGCGGTGCCGTGCTGGATTCCGGAACGCAACAGCTCCTGGGCCGCTGCACGGTGGTCTACCTCGAATGTGATGAGGAAACCGTGGCCGTTCGCATCGCCCGGAACTCGGGCCGGCCGCTGCTCGCCGGCGATGCCATGGCCCGGTGGACCGCACTTTTTATGACCAGGAAACCCGTTTACGAACGGCTGGCCGACCTAGTGGTGGATGTCCGCCATGGCTCGGTCAGCGAGCTGGGACACCGGCTCGAAGTTGCGCTGCGTGACTACGCGGCCGCCAAACAGGAAGTTGAAAATTGAGCGTCGATTCAACAGTCATCAAGGTCACCGGCGAATCCGCAGGGCAGAACTACGACGTCGTAGTTGGCCGCGGTCTGCTGGGGAACCTTCCCTCGTTGCTGGGGGAGCGGGTCCGGCGTGTGCTGGTCATCCATCCCCGTGCGCTGCGGCTCACCGGTGACACCGTCCGCGATGAGCTCGCTGCCGCGGGTTTCACCTCGCTGACAGCGGAAATCCCGGACGCCGAAGAAGGCAAACACATCCAGGTCGCCGCGTTCTGTTGGCAGGTCCTGGGCCAGAACGACTTCACGCGCTCCGACGCCATCGTGGCAGTGGGCGGCGGGGCCGTCACCGACCTGGCCGGTTTTGTGGCGGCTACCTGGCTCCGCGGCGTGAAGGTCATCCACATGCCCACCAGCCTGCTGGGCATGGTGGATGCTTCCGTGGGCGGAAAGACCGGCATCAATACGGCTGAGGGCAAGAACCTGGTGGGCTCCTTCCACCCGCCGGCCGGAGTGCTGGTGGACCTGGACACCCTGAACACGTTGCCCAGGAACGAAATCATTTCCGGCATGGCTGAAGTCATCAAGTGCGGCTTCATCGCAGATCCGGCCATCCTTGACCTGGTGGAAAAGGACCCGGCTGCGGCCACCGACCCCGGATCGGACGCCCTGCGCGAACTCATTGAACGCGCCATCGCGGTCAAAGCAAAAGTGGTCTCGGAAGACCTCAAGGAATCCGGGCTGCGCGAAATCCTGAACTACGGCCACACCTTGGCCCACGCCATTGAACTGGTGGAGCGGTACTCCTGGCGGCACGGCGCGGCAGTATCCGTGGGCATGATGTTCGCCGCTGAACTTGCCCGCAGCGTAGGACGGCTCAGCGACGCCGACGCCGACCGCCACCGCAGCATCCTGGAAACACTGGGACTTCCGGTCACGTACCGGCGGGACCGCTGGCAGGGGCTGCTGGACGGCATGCGGCGCGACAAGAAATCACGCGGGGACCTCCTGCGCTTTGTGGTTCTGGACGGCATCGCAAAGCCGGGCATCCTGGATGTCCCGGACACGTCGCTGCTCTTCGCCGCCTACCAGGAAATCGCCTCCTGATGCAGGGCGACGCGGCGGGCACCAGTGACTGGCCCGAGGCTGGCTTCCCCGGAATTCGCATCAACCCGGTCTCCCTGCTGCCGGAGATCGTCAACGAGGATGCCTGCCGCGCGGCCCTGGCGGCGTCCACGGACCCGTCGGACCAGATCTTCGTCCTGATCGTGGAGGGGCATGCTGCGGAGGCGGCCGAACTGCTCGCGGAGGCCCGCTTCAAGGACCCTGAGTCCTTCCGCCTCCGCACGTTTGAGGCCGAGGTGCTGCGTGTCTCACACCGCACGGACCGCGCCCTTGAACTGTTCCGGCAGTTGCTCTCGGAGTTCCAGGGCACTGACCGTGAAGCCTTGGTCCTGCAATACCTGGGCAAGACCCAGTACGCCGCCGGACACACGTCCGCCGCGGTGGAAGCCTTTGCCCGTGCCCTGGACCTTCGTGTTGCGCAATCGGCCGATGCCGCGCTGATCTACTCGTCCACCATGGCGCTTCAGCGGGCCCGCGACGTCCTGGATCTCGCCTGCTGACACGCCTGTCAGGTTCTGGGGTGGGTGGCCGGGAGGCCCGGACACAAGCCGCCCTGGTTTTACCGGTAGAATAGTTCTTGGATTTTTGATAAACACGCGCTGGCGGGCCGTTCGGCATGCCTGGCCGGCATAGAACGTCTGACAACTGACCAGACAGATAGAAACCAGAGGATACCAGTGGCAACCACTAACGACATCAAGAACGGAACGGTCCTTAAGCTCGAGGGCCAGCTCTGGAACATCATTGAATTCCAGCACGTCAAGCCCGGCAAAGGTGGCGCGTTTGTGCGGACCAAGATGCGGAACGTGATGTCTGGCAAAGTTGTAGACAAGACGTTCAACGCCGGCCTTAAGATCGAGACCGCCACGGTTGACCGCCGCGACTACCAGTACCTGTACCAGGACGGTGCCGACTTCGTGTTTATGGACACCTCGGACTTCGACCAGCTCACCGTCTCCGGCGCCACTGTTGGTGACGCCACCAACTTCATGCTGGAGAACCAGATGGTGAACATCGCCATCCACGAAGGCAACCCACTGTACATCGAACTTCCGCCCAGCGTTGTCCTGGAGATTACCTACACTGAGCCGGGCCTGCAGGGCGACCGCTCCTCGGCCGGCACCAAGCCCGCAACCCTGGAAACCGGCTACGAGATCCAGGTTCCGTTGTTCGTCGAGAACAACACCAAGGTCAAGGTCGATACTCGCGACGGCAGCTACCTCGGCCGGGTCAGCGAGTAGTGAGCGCACGCGGTAAGGCCCGTAACAGGGCACTGGATGTCCTCTTCGAAGCTGAGCAGCGTTCGGTTTCCGCTTTTGACGTACTCAGGTCCCGGCGCGAACTGACCGACCAGATCGTGAACCCGTACACCTTGGAAATCGTGGAGGGCGTCGTCTCACAGCAGACGGCCATCGACGAGTTCCTCGAGACCTATTCCCAGGGCTGGACCCTGGAACGTATGCCTTCGGTGGACCGGATCATCCTGCGGATCGGCACGTGGGAACTGCTGTACAACGACGACGTTCCCGACGGTGTCGCGGTCAGTGAGGCGGTGGCACTGTCCAAGACGCTCTCAACGGATGAATCGCCGTCGTTCATTAACGGCCTCCTGGGCCGGTTGCAGCAGCTGAAGCCCTCGCTGCTCGCCTGAGCAGCACTTCTCTGAACAGCACTTCGTGACGGAAGGGACCGGCACCACCCATACGGGTGGTGCCGGTCCCGTCTGCGTCAGCCCGCGACGGCGGCGCGCAGCGACAGAATCCGCTGCAGTTGCTGATGTTCCTCCATCTGGTGAAGCCGGACGTCGCGGCCGCTGAGGATGCGCTGCCTGATGAAGGCGAGCTGGGTGGCAGAGTGCAGGAACGACTTCATCTGCGGGCGGCGGTTATAGCCGGCTGCCCACTGCAGCGCGGTCCGCCGGCCGCGCGGAGTGGCCAACAGTTCAACCTCGGCGGGGCTGAACCAGCCAGCCGCGGAATATTCCATCAGCCGTTGGCGGGTGAGCCGGTTTTCAGCGACGCGGAGCAGGATGATCCCTACAACGGCCAGCACAAAAATGGGCACCTGGACCAGGATGTACTCCGCCAGGAACCCCGCGCCCATGCTGTTCCACCGGTTATGCAGCAGCATCGCCGGGATCAGTCCTATGACAAAGGCCAGCACCGAGGCCCCGGCGTGCCAGCGGCGGGCAGCGAAACCCATGATGAGTCCGGTGGTTCCCGTGAAGATGGCGTGGGCGAACGGGGACATCACCCCGCGGAGGAGGAAGATCTGGGCCAGATCCGTTCCCGGGTTGGCGGATTCGGCGATGGCCCGTCCAAAGTAGAGGATGTTTTCGGTGAACGCGAAGCCGCCGGCGATGGTGAAGGCGAACACCACACCGTCCACCGGCCCGTCGAAGTGTTTGCGCGCCAGCAGCAGGATCAGCAGCAGGCCCAGGGACTTTGCGAACTCCTCCACCACGGGCGCCTGGACGGTAGCCATAAACGTCTGGAAGTCAGCCACGTCGCTGAACTGGAAAGTCAGGGCAAAGAACGGCTGGATGAGCAGCGTGACGGCGATGGAAACCGCCGCGCCCCAAGTGAACGCGAAGAACAGGAGCCGCTTGGGTTCCGGTTCCCACCGGTCGATCAGGTAGACAGCAAGGAGCACCGCGGACAGCGGGATCAGTGACAACACAAAGCCCACCAGGAACCCGCCCACGCCGGTGTTGGCCAGCAGGAACGGCACCACCAGGAACAGGCTCAGGAAGACAAGGGCGGCGCCGCCTACCGTGAGTGCCAGGAGGCCTACGGGCCGCCTGCCTGCCAGGGTTGCAGGAGAAGGTCCCAGACGCGGCAGCTGAGCTGCGTTGGTTCCGGGCGCGGGGCGATAGTACTCCGGTTCAATCCGGCCCATCCAGCTGGGGTTGGCCTGCGTGGGGAAGGGATCCGGTGGGCCGGCCGGCCCACCGGCCTGGCCGGAACCCGGCTGATGAGGATGCATGGACATACTGGAAGCCTATGATGCCCCCGCCAGTGTGGTAATTTTGAAACGCAAATGATCCTTTTTTAATTCCGTCCCGTGAGGCGGGGAAAGGGGAGACGAGAGTTTGACTTCTGTCACAAACGCACCGGTTCCAGCCAGGGTTGTCCTCAACCAGGCGGACATTGACCGTGCACTCACTCGTATCGCCCATGAGATCCTTGAGGCCAACAAAGGGTCCAAGGACCTGGTCCTGTTGGGCATCCCGCGCCGCGGCTATCCGCTGGCCGTTCGCCTCGCACACAAGATTGCAGCCGCGGACCCCACGGTGGACGCCACCGCCATTGTCGGGCAGTTGGACGTCACAATGTTCCGCGATGACCTTTCCCTCCAGCCCACCAGGCCGCCGTACCCCACACAGCTCCCACGCACGGGAATCGATAACAAGGTTGTGGTGCTGATCGATGATGTCCTGTACTCCGGACGCACCATCCGTGCCGCCCTTGACGCCATCATCGACCTCGGCCGTCCGCGGATCGTCCGGCTCGCTGTGCTGATCGACCGCGGCCACCGTGAGCTGCCCATCCGGGCCGACCACGTGGGCAAGAACCTGCCCACCTCGTCCGCCGAGAAGGTCCGGGTCCGCCTTGAGGAAACAGACACCGCCGCCGACGGTTCCGTAGTCAACGAAGTGGTTATCGAGGGCGGCGCGTGAAACACCTCCTCTCCACTGAAGATCTCAGCCTGTCCAACGCCATCCGCATCCTCGACACCGCCGAAGAAATGGCTGCCGTAGGGGACCGCGAAGTCAAGAAGCTCCCGGCCCTCCGCGGCCGCACCGTAGTGAACCTCTTTTTCGAAGACTCAACCCGCACCCGGATTTCCTTCGAAGCGGCCGCCAAGAGGTTGTCCGCCGACGTCATCAACTTCGCTGCGAAGGGCTCGTCCGTCTCCAAGGGCGAATCCCTCAAGGACACAGCCCAGACGCTGGCAGCCATGGGCGCGGACGCCGTCGTGATCCGCCACTGGGCCTCGGGTGCCCCGCACCGGCTCGCCGCTACGGACTGGATCGACGCCGCCGTCATCAATGCCGGCGACGGCACCCACGAACACCCCACGCAGGCCCTCCTGGACGCCTTCACCATGCGCCGGCACTGGTCAAAGCTGGCGGGCTCCGCCTCGACCGGGGCGGACCTCAAAGGCATGCGCGTAGCCATCGCCGGGGACGTCCTGCACTCCCGTGTTGCCCGCTCCAACGTCTGGCTGCTCCGCACGCTCGGCGCCCAAGTCACTCTCGTGGCGCCTCCCACACTGCTGCCCATCGGCGTCGAACACTGGCCGTGCAAGGTCAGCTACAACATGGATGACACGCTGGCACAGGGTGTGGACGCCGTGATGATGCTGCGCGTGCAGGGCGAGCGGATGAACGCCTCGTTCTTCCCCTCCACCCGCGAATACTCGCGCCGCTGGGGCTTCGATGACAACCGGCTCCGGGCCCTCGACACCCTGGGCCTGAAGGACACCATCATCATGCATCCCGGACCCATGAACCGTGGCCTGGAGATTTCTTCCGCCGCCGCCGACTCGCCCCGCTCCACCGTGCTTGCGCAGGTGCGCAACGGCGTCTCGGTCCGGATGGCCACCCTCTATCTGCTGCTCTCCGGGGATACCCGCGAACCAGCCGCCACAGCGGGCGCAGCCCGCACCAATGCAGCGCGTTCAAACGCCGCCCATTCCACCAAGGAGAGCAACTGATGGCAGAGAACAACGCAACCTACCTGATCCGCGGTGCGTCGATCCTGGGCTCCGGGGCCGAGGACCTGCTCATCAGTGACGGCGTCATCGCCGCCCGGGGCGCAGCCGCTGCCGCCCACAAAGACGCGCACGGAGCCACCGTCATCGAAGCCGCCGGACTGGTAGCCCTGCCCGGCATGGTGGATGTGCACACGCACCTGCGCGAACCCGGCCGCGAAGATGCCGAAACCGTAGAGACCGGCACCCGCGCCGCCGCCTTGGGCGGCTTCACCGCGGTCCATGCCATGGCCAACAGCAACCCGGTGGCGGATACCGCCGGTGTGGTGGAACAGGTCCACAGCCTGGGCCGCGCGGCCGGCTGGGTGGACGTCCGTCCCGTCGGCGCCGTGACCGTTGGCCTGGCCGGCGAGCAGCTCGCCGAACTCGGCGCCATGGCCGATTCCCGCGCCCAGGTTCGCATGTTCTCCGACGACGGCCTCTGCGTCCACGATCCCGTGCTGATGCGCCGCGCCCTGGAGTACGTCAAAGCGTTCGACGGCGTGGTGGCCCAGCACGCGCAGGAACCCCGCCTTACAGCCGGGGCCCAGATGAACGAGGGCGCCGTCTCCGCCGTCCTGGGACTCACCGGCTGGCCGGCGGTCGCCGAGGAGAGCATCATCGCGCGTGACGTCCTGCTGGCGCAGCACGTGAACTCCCGCCTGCACGTCTGCCACGTCTCCACCGCCGGCTCCGTGGACATTATCCGCTGGGCCAAGGAACGCGGCATCAACGTCACCGCCGAGGTCACCCCGCACCACCTCCTGCTCACTGACGACCTGGTCCGCAGCTACAACCCTGTCTACAAGGTAAACCCGCCGCTGCGGACGGATGCAGATGTGCAGGCACTGCGCGCAGGCCTGGCTGACGGGACCATCGACGTGGTGGGCACCGACCACGCCCCGCACCCGAGCGAGCACAAGGAATGCGAGTGGGCGCAGGCCGCGATGGGCATGACCGGGCTGGAAACCGCACTGTCCGTGGTCCAGCACACCATGATCGAAACCGGCCTCATGACCTGGGCCGATTTCGCCCGGGTGACCTCCACCGCGGCGGCGCAGATCGGCCGAGTGACGGACCAGGGCCGTCCCCTGGACGCCGGCGAGCCCGCCAACATCATCCTGGTGGACCCCGCGGCCCGCTGGACGGTTGACCCGGCCAAGATGGCGACCATGGGCCGCAATTCGCCCTTCGCCGGCCTGGAGTTGCCGGGCCAGGTGGTGGCCACCTTCTACAAGGGCCACCCCACCGTCCTGGACGGCAAGCTCAACACCCCGTACCGGGAACCGGCTGCAGCAGGCGCCTCCTGATGGACACCAAACTCCTCACCGGCCTCATCACGACGGTGCTCATCGCCGTCGTCCTGCTGATGATCTGGGCAGGCTGGCGTAACCGCCTCAGGCGGCAGGCCGACGTCGGGCAGTTGCCCGACGTACCCGAAGCGCCCGGGGTGCCGCTCGCCGGGGCCGACGGCCAGTACGTTGCGTCCACCACCGCCGGAGACTGGCTGGACCGGATCGCGGTACACCGCCTCGGTATCCGGACCAATGCCGTTCTCAGCGTGTACCCGCATGGCGTCCTCTTCGACAGAACCGGTGCGCCGGCGCTCTACATCCCCGCTGGAAGCCTCTCCGCCGTCCGGCAGGAAAGCGGAATGGCCGGCAAGTTCGTTGAAAAGGACGGCCTCCTGGTCCTCACCTGGGACCTCGGGACCCACGAACTCGACACGGGCTTCCGGACCCGCCGGGCCGCCGACAAAGACGCCCTCTATGACTCCCTTCAGCAATTGATCGCCGCAGCCCCCCAGGCAGATCCCCAGAGTGGAAAGTAAGACAGTGACAGAAACAGCGACAGCAAAAGCAGAGACTGCGGCACCAGCAGCCCTTTTCACCCCGGCAGTATTCGTCCTGGAGGACGGCCGCATGTTCCGCGGCACCAGCTACGGCGCGCAGGGCACTGCCCTGGGCGAGGCAGTGTTCGCCACCGGCATGACCGGCTACCAGGAAACCATCACCGATCCTTCCTACGCCCGCCAGCTGGTGGTGCAGACGGCGCCGCACATCGGCAACACGGGTGTGAATAGCGACGACGCCGAGTCCCGGCGTATCTGGGTGGCCGGCTACATCGTCCGCGACGCCGCCCGCCGCCCCTCCAACTGGCGCTCCGAACGATCCCTCGACGAGGAGCTCGTTGAGCAGGGGATCGTGGGTATCCAGGGCGTGGACACGCGTGCCATTACCCGGCACCTGCGCGAGCACAAGACCATGCGCGCCGGCATCTTCTCGGGTGAGGCCGCCAGGGCCACGGACAAGGAACTCCTTGACGCGGTCCTGGCCAGCGCCCCGATGGAAGGCGCCCGCCTGGCCGAGGAAGTCAGCGTCAGCGAAGCCTATGTGGTGGACCCCCAGGACCACGGCTGGGACGGCGAGCCGCGCTTCAGCATTGCCGCGATCGACCTCGGCATCAAGGCCATGACCCCCGTCCGGTTCGCCGAGCGCGGCGTCCGGGTCCATGTCCTGCCGGCAACCTCCACCCTCGAGGACGTCAAGGCCGTCAACCCGGACGGCTTCTTTATGTCCAACGGCCCCGGCGACCCCGCCACAGCTGACACCCAGGTCAAGCTGCTGCGCTCCGTCCTGGACGAGAAGCTGCCGTACTTTGGCATCTGCTTCGGCAACCAGATCCTGGGACGCGCCCTGGGCTTTGGCACCTACAAGCTGCGCTACGGCCACCGCGGCATCAACCAGCCCGTCCTGGACCGCCGCACCGGCAAAGTGGAGATCACCTCGCAGAACCACGGTTTCGCTGTGGACGCACCGCTCGACGGCGCCACGCAGGCTCCCGAGGAGCGTTACGGCCGCGTCGAGGTCAGCCACATCAGCCTCAACGACGACGTCGTCGAAGGCCTCGCGTGCCTGGACATCCCCGCCTTCTCGGTGCAGTACCACCCGGAAGCCGCAGCCGGCCCGCACGACGCCGCCTACCTGTTTGACCGTTTCATCGACCTGATGGCCGTCACCAAAACCGGCTCAGAGAACACCACCGATTCCAAGACTGAGGACAAGAAGTAATGCCCAAGAGAACTGACCTTAAGAGCGTCCTGGTCATCGGTTCCGGCCCGATCGTCATCGGCCAGGCCGCGGAGTTCGACTACTCCGGCACGCAGGCACTTCGTGTCCTCAAGGAGGAGGGCCTGCGGGTCATCCTGGTGAACTCGAACCCAGCCACCATCATGACGGACCCCGAGTTCGCCGATGCCACCTACATCGAGCCCATCACTCCCGAGGTGGTGGAGAAGATCATCGCCAAGGAGCGCCCGGACGCCATCCTGCCTACCCTCGGCGGGCAGACCGCACTGAACACGGCCATCGCGCTGGATAAGAATGGCGTGCTGGCAAAGTACAACGTGGAGCTCATCGGCGCGAACATCGCGGCCATCGAGCTCGGCGAGGACCGCGAAAAGTTCAAGGGCGTGGTGGAACGCTGCGGCGCCGAATCGGCCCGCAGCCACATCATCCACACCATGGACGAAGCCTTCACCGCCGCCGAGGACCTCGGCTACCCGATGGTGGTCCGGCCCTCGTTCACCATGGGCGGCCTCGGCTCCGGCCTGGCGTACAACGAAACTGACCTCCGCCGCATCGTGGGCCAGGGCCTGCAGTACAGCCCCACCAGCGAGGTGCTGCTCGAAGAGAGCATCCTCGGCTGGAAGGAATACGAGCTTGAGATGATGCGCGACAAAAACGACAACGTCGTTGTGGTCTGCTCCATCGAGAACTTCGACCCCGTGGGCGTGCACACCGGCGACTCCATCACCGTGGCACCTGCGCTGACCCTGACGGACCGCGAATACCAGCGGCTGCGCGATATCTCCATCGCCGTCATCCGTGAGGTGGGCGTGGACACCGGCGGCTGCAATATCCAGTTCGCCATCGAGCCGGACACCGGCCGTGTAGTGGTCATCGAGATGAACCCGCGCGTGTCCCGGTCCTCCGCCCTGGCGTCAAAGGCCACGGGCTTCGCCATCGCCAAGATCGCCACCAAGCTCTCCCTCGGCTACACGCTGGACGAGATCCCGAACGACATCACGCAGAAGACCCCGGCGTCGTTCGAACCCACCCTGGACTACGTGGTGGTCAAGGTTCCACGCTTCGCATTCGAGAAGTTCCCGGCTGCAGATGACACCCTCACCACCACCATGAAGTCTGTGGGCGAAGCCATGGCCATGGGCCGTAACTTCACCGAAGCGCTGCAAAAGGCCCTCCGCTCCCTGGAGCAGAAGGGCTCGCAGCTGGACTTCACCTCCGTCCCCGAGTGGGAAGTCCCGGAGCTGATCGAGAAGGCCAAGCGGCCCACCACGGAACGCCTGCACCAGGTCCAGCGTGCCCTGCTCGGCGGCGCCACCGTGGAACAGCTGTTCGAAGCCACCAAGATCGACCCCTGGTACCTGGACCAGCTCCAGTTGCTCAACGAGATCTCCCACGAGATCCGCCAGGCGGGAGCGCTGACCGTGGAGATGCTCAAACGCGCCAAGCGCCACGGCTTCTCGGACGAGCAGATCGGCTCCCTCACGCACAACTCCGAAGCCGTGGTCCGCGGCGTCCGGCAGGCCCTCGGGATCCGTCCGGTCTACAAGACGGTGGATACCTGCGCCGCCGAGTTCGCCGCCTACACCCCGTACCACTACTCGTCCTACGACGAGGAGGACGAGATTGCGCTGCACTCCAAGCCGTCCATTTTGATCCTCGGCTCCGGCCCCAACCGCATCGGCCAGGGCATCGAGTTCGACTACTCCTGCGTCCACGCCTCCATGGCGCTGCGCAAGGCCGGCTACGAGACCGTTATGGTCAACTGCAACCCGGAGACCGTCTCCACGGACTACGACGTCTCCACCCGCCTGTACTTCGAGCCGCTGACCCTTGAAGACGTCCTGGAGGTCATCGCCGCCGAGGAACGCACCGGCGGCGTGATGGGCGTCTTTGTGCAGCTCGGTGGGCAGACGCCGCTGAAGCTGGCACAGCAGCTGGCCGACGCCGGCGTCCCCATCCTGGGCACGTCCCCGGAAGCGATCGACCTCGCCGAGCACCGCGGCGAGTTTTCCCGCGTACTCGACAACGCCGGGCTGATCGCCCCGAAGAACGGCACGGCGGTGTCCTTCGACGACGCCAAGAAGATCGCCGACGAGATCGGCTACCCCGTCCTGGTCCGCCCGTCCTACGTGCTCGGCGGCCGCGGCATGGAAATCGTATATGACGAGCCGAACCTCTCCCGGTACATCGCCAATGCGACCGAAATCACCCCGGACCACCCGGTGCTGATCGACCGCTTCCTGGAGGACGCAGTCGAAATCGACGTCGACGCGCTCTTCGACGGCACCGACATGTACCTGGGTGGCATCATGGAACACATCGAGGAGGCTGGCATCCACTCCGGCGACTCCGCGTGTGTCCTGCCCCCCATCACCCTGGGCAACAACGTAATCGAGCGTGTCCGCACGGCAACCCGCGCCATCGCCGAGGGCGTGGGCGTCCGCGGCCTGATCAACATCCAGTTCGCCCTGGCGTCAGACGTTCTCTACGTGCTCGAAGCCAACCCGCGCGCCTCCCGCACGGTGCCGTTCGTGTCCAAGGCCACGGGCGTCCAGATGGCCAAGGCCGCCGCCCTGATCGGCACTGGCGTCACGATCCACCAGCTCCGGACCGCCTACAAGATGCTGCCGGAAACCGGCGACGGCTCCACGCTGCCGCTTGACGCTCCCGTTTCGGTCAAGGAAGCCGTACTTCCGTTCAGCCGCTTCCGTACCCCGGAAGGCAAGGTAGTGGACTCGCTGCTCGGCCCGGAAATGCGGTCCACCGGCGAAGTCATGGGCATCGACAAGCACTTCGACACCGCCTTCGCCAAGAGCCAGGCGGCCGCCAACAACGCCCTGCCCACTGAAGGCAAGATCTTCGTCTCCGTGGCCAACCGCGACAAGCGTGCGGTCATCATGGCCGTCAAGCGCCTCTCGGACCTCGGCTTTGAGATCGTCTCCACCGGCGGCACCGCCGACGTCCTGCGCCGCAACGGCATCCAGGCCAGCACGGTACGCAAGGTCGCCGAGGGCAGCAGTGCCGAAGGTGAGGGCACCATCGCAGACCTCGTCATCGCCGGCGAGATCGACATGGTCTTCAACACCCCCTCCGGCGGCGAAGCCCGCAGCGACGGCTACGCCCTGCGTGCCGCCGCGACGTCCATCGGCATCCCTTGCATCACCACGGTGGCCGAGTTCAACGCGGCGGTGCAGGCCATCGAGGCGATGCGCACCTACGAGTGGTCAGTGACCAGCCTGCAGGAGCACGCCGCCGCCCTGGTGGCGTCCCAGAAGGCAGCTGCAGAGAATGCGGCGGCCGAATCTGCGGTTTCGCAGAATGCCTGAGGCCGGATCCAGCTCATCAGGCCCCGCCGGCCGGGAGTCCTTCGGCTCCCGGCTCGGGGCGGCCATGGCGGCCCGCGGGCCGCTGTGCGTGGGCATTGACCCGCACCCGGCACTCCTGAAGGACTGGGGACTGGCCGACGACGCCGCAGGGCTGAGGCGGTTTTCGCTGACGGTCCTGGAGGCTGTCGGTTCCCTCGCTGCCGCGGTGAAGCCGCAGGTGGCGCTTTACGAGCGCCACGGGTCGGCCGGGATGGCAGTCCTTGAAGAAGTCCTCGCAGCGGCATCGCAGGCACAGGTCCTCACCATTGCCGACGCCAAGCGGGGGGATATCGGCTCGACGATGGCTGCCTACGCGGACGCCTGGCTGCGGGATGGCTCGTCCCTGGCTGCCGACTCCGTGACCCTCAGTCCGTACCTGGGGTTTGAGTCGCTCCGCCCGGCCCTTGACCTGGCGGCGGACAACGGCCGCGGCGTTTTTGTCCTGGCGCTGACCTCCAATCCGGAGGGGGCTTCCGTGCAGCATGTGGGCGGAGCGGACTCTGTGGCTCGGCGGATCATCGAGGCGGCAGCGGCGGAGAACAGGCGTTATGCCGGCACCCTGGGGTCCGTTGGACTCGTCGTCGGCGCCACCGTGGGGTCAGCGCTGACTGACCTGCACTTGGACCTGCCGGCGGTCCGCGGACCCATCCTGGCCCCGGGACTGGGCGCCCAGGGTGCCACCCCGGCAGACCTGCGCCGGACCTTCGGGGCCGCGTACCCGCAGGTCCTGGGCACGTCCAGCCGGGATATCCTGGCTGCCGGTCCAGGGACCCAGGGTCTCCGTGAGGCAGCGTTGCGCACACTGGTTGGTCTCCGCGGCGAATAGGTGCCCCAATGGTGGCATCCATTGATTCACCGCCCACCAAGGGGTAGGTTTCAGGACAAGTCCAATGGCGGTCGCCTTGGACTCAGCCGATGAATCCGGAGGTGTCCTCCATGAGCCTGCGACCCTTATCCGCTTCGGAACGCGCGGCCGCCCTGAACAAGGCGGCCGCCGCGCGGGCCTCCCGGGCGGCCGCGAAAGATCGCCTCAAGAACGGCAAGACGTCGGCAGCGGACCTCCTTGACGCCTCCGCCGCGGATGACGCCCTGGCCCGGATGCGGGTGGTGGAGCTGTTGGAGGCCCTCCCGGGCATTGGAAAAGTCAGGGCTGCCGCCATTATGGAGCAGCTGGGCATCGCGGCGTCCCGCCGGCTCCGCGGCCTGGGCATTCACCAGCGCCAGGCGCTGGTAGATTTTATAGACGAGAAATAGGGCGTTCATAGCGTCGCCCGAACCCAAACTCCGCCGCAAAGGAATACGTGAGCAAGAAACCGGGACTGACAGTCCTCGCTGGTCCGACGGCTGTTGGCAAAGGCACCGTGTCCACCTACATTCGGGATAACTACCCCGAAGTCTGGCTTTCCGTATCGGCCACCACCCGCGCCCCGCGGCCCGGTGAGCAGGATGGCGTCCACTACTTCTTCAAGTCCAAGGCAGAGTTCGAGTCGCTCGTTGCGGCCGGCGAGTTCCTGGAGTGGGCCGTAGTCCACGGCCAGAACACCTACGGCACCCTGCGGAGTTCCGTGGACGAGGCCATCGCCGCCGGCAGGTCCGTTCTGCTGGAGATCGATCTGCAGGGTGCACGCCAGGTCAAACAGGCCGTTCCGGACGCCCAGTTTGTGTTCCTGGCACCGCCCACCTGGGACGAAATGGTCCGCCGCTTGGTGGGTCGCGGCACGGAAACTGAGCAGGAGCAGCAGCAGCGGCTGGAAACAGCTAAACTGGAACTTGCCGCTGAACCGGAGTTTAACCACACCGTCATCAATGATGACGTTCGCCGGGCAGCGGACGAGCTTGTTTCACTCATGGGGCTGACCCCGCACCCGCACTAGTAGCCGGTACCAGTCTGCCCGTTAGAATTTGGAGAATTCGTGTCCACGAACCTTGAAGGCATCATCAACCCGCCGATCGACTCACTGCTTGAGGCAGCTGATTCCAAGTACGGCCTGGTGATCTTCGGTGCCAAGCGTGCACGTCAGATCAACGCTTACTACGCCCAGCTGCACGAGGGCCTGTTCGAGTACGTCGGCCCCCTGGTCGACACCAAGCTGAACGAGAAGTCGCTGTCCATCGCCCTGCGCGAGATCAACGAAGGCAAGCTCGTTTCCACGCCGATCGAACCCGCAGAGTAAGTTCAGACTGCCTGTTGACGGAGGTCACGTGCGCATAGTCCTCGGAGTCGGGGGAGGGATTGCGGCCTACAAGGTCGCATCGCTCCTCCGGCTTTTTACTGAAGCCGGCCACAACGTCACGGTAATACCCACCGAGGCAGCCACCCGCTTTGTGGGGGTAGCCACGTGGGAGGCCCTGTCCGGGAACCCGGTCAGCAACAGTGTCTTCGACGAGGTCCACCAGGTCAACCACGTCAGGCTCGGCCATGAGGCCGACCTCATGGTGGTGGCACCGGCGACGGCGGACCTGCTGGCGCGCGCTGCCACCGGTCAGGCCAATGACCTTCTCACCAACACCCTGCTGATGGCACGGGGCCCGGTGCTTTTTGCCCCCGCCATGCACACGGAGATGTGGCAGCACGCCGCCACCCGCGCCAACGTTGAAACGCTGAGGAGCCGGGGCGTGGCCGTCCTGGAACCGGCCAGCGGCCGGCTCACGGGCACCGACTCCGGTCCCGGCCGCCTGCCTGAGCCGGAGGCCATCTTCGACGCCGCCATGGCACTTGCCCACGGTCAGTCCGATTACCAGCTTCCGCTGGCCGGCCGGACGGTCACCGTCAGTGCCGGCGGAACCCGGGAACCGCTGGACCCCGTCCGATTCCTGGGCAACCGGTCCTCCGGTAAACAGGGCGTGGCGCTGGCCGTGGCTGCCCGCAACGCCGGCGCCACGGTGCGGCTGGTCGCCGCCCATATGGAGGTCCCGTCGCCGGCCGGCGTCGGCGTGGTGGAGGTTGAGACCGCCCTGGAGTTGCGCGAGGCCATGCTGGCAGCCGCAGCGGATTCCGACGTCGTGATCATGGCTGCCGCCGTGGCGGACTTCCGCCCCGCGGAGATCTCCGGCACCAAGATCAAAAAACGTGATGACACCGCTGACCCCGTTATCTCCTTGGTCCGGAACCCGGACATCCTCCAGGAACTGGTTGAGGTCCGGGACCACGCTCCCGAAAACCAGGCAGCCCGCCGCGCCCAGCTGATTGTGGGCTTCGCAGCGGAAACCGGTGACGGCCAGGGCGACGTCATGTCCTACGCGGAGGCAAAGCTCAAGCGCAAGGGCTGCGACCTCCTGGTGGTCAACCATGTGGGAACGGACAAGGTCTTTGGCCAGGACAGCAACTCGGTAGTCATCCTTGCCCGCTCCGGCGCCGAACCACAACTGGCCGCCGGAACCAAAACAGAGGTTTCGGCCGCCGTCATCACCCGGGTCGGCTATGAGCTGAACCACGTTTCGCCACGCGCCTGACCGAAAGCCACGCACGGTTTCCTTAGCACGGGGACACACGCCGCCGGACGTCCGATTCCCAACCAGTAAGGTAGTTGAGTGACTTTACCGCTGCACATTCCCCACACCCACGGGGCCACGCCCTCCGCCCTCCGGCTCTTCACGTCCGAGTCGGTCACTGAAGGCCACCCGGACAAGATCTGCGACCAGATCAGTGACGCCATCCTGGATGCGCTGCTCGCCGCGGATCCCGAGTCCCGCGTCGCCGTCGAGACCATGGCCACCACCGGCCTGGTCCATGTTGCCGGTGAGGTCACCACCGACGCCTACGTCGAAATCCCGCAGATCGTCCGGGAAACCATCCTCGGCATCGGCTACGACTCCTCGGCCAACGGCTTTGATGGTGCCCGCTGCGGCGTGTCCGTCTCCATCGGCCAGCAGTCCAGCGACATCGCCGGCGGTGTGTTCAACTCCCTCGAAGCCCGCGAAGGCCGCCAGGAGGACGACTACGACCTCCAGGGTGCCGGCGACCAGGGCCTGATGTTCGGCTACGCCAGCGACGAAACCCCGTCCTACATGCCGACGCCGATCTGGATCGCGCACCGCCTGTCCGAACGCCTCACCGAGGTGCGCAAGTCCGGCGAGCTCTCTTACCTCCGCCCCGACGGCAAGACCCAGGTCACCATCGGCTACGACAAGGACGTGCCGGTTTCCGTGGAAACCGTCGTCATCTCCAGCCAGCACGCCGAAGGAACCAGCCTGGACCGCCTGCGCGCGGACCTCGCCTCCTTTGTGATTGAGCCCGTCTTGGCTGCAGCCAACCTGGACATCTCCCGGGCGGCCCACATCCTCAACCCGGCCGGCGAGTTTGTCATCGGCGGACCCGTCGGTGACGCCGGGCTGACCGGACGCAAGATCATTGTGGACACCTACGGCGGCATGGCCCGCCACGGCGGCGGCGCCTTCTCGGGCAAAGACCCGTCCAAGGTGGACCGTTCCGCTGCCTACGCGATGCGCTGGGTTGCCAAGAACGTAGTGGCGGCCGGACTGGCAAAGCGTGCCGAGATCCAGATTGCCTACGCCATCGGCCAGGCCCGCCCCGTGGGCACGTACGTGGAAACCTTCGGCACGGAGACAGTGGACCCTGCCCGGATCAGCGCCGCCATCGCGGAGATCTTCGACCTCCGCCCGCGTGCCATCATCGATGCCCTGGACCTCAAGCGTCCCATCTACGCCAAGACCGCCGCGCACGGACACTTCGGCCGTGACGATCCCGACTTCACCTGGGAGCGCCTGGACCGGGTGGAGGACCTGAAGGCCTTCTTCAACGCGTAGGCCAGTCCGCCATGGCCTCTGATGAGTCTGTCCCTCCCGGCGCTGTCCAGTTGTCGCTGCTGCAGGGTTTCCCGGCGAAGGCCAGGCCGTCCGGACCTCCGCTGGCCGCGCACCTTCCGGTGGCCAGGGTCCTCGTCGAGACGCCGCTGCCGCATTTGGACCGGCCCTTCGACTACAGCGTGCCGGCCGAACTGGACGAGGCCGCACAGGCTGGCGTCCGGGTAAAAGTCAGCTTCAACGGCCAGGACCTGTCCGGGTTCATCATTGAACGGACGGCCGAGTCCGACGCCGGCCACACCCTGGTGCCCCTGCAGAAAGTGGTCTCTCCCGTCGTCGTCCTGACGCCGGCTGTCCGGGATCTGGTGTCCGCCGTCGCGGCCCGGTATGCGGGCACGGTCAGCGACGTGCTTCGCGTTGCGGTGCCTCCGCGCATGGCGAGGCTCGAGAAGGACTTCCTTTCGCCACCCGCAGCTGAGCCTGCTGCACCGGATCCGCTCGCCGACGCCGGGGCCGTTATCGGCCAGGAAGTAAATTCCGGGACCGAGGCCCAGTGGGCCGGGTACCGCAACGGCCCGGCATTTGTCCGCCATCTGCGGGACGGCGGATCTCCACGGGCGGTCGTCAGTCCGCTTCAGGGATTCGGCCCGGCAGCATGGCCGCACCTGATCGCAACGGCTGTGGCGGCTGTGCGTGCCTCCGGTCGCGGCGCCGTGGTGGTGGTGCCGGACTACCGTGACCTGGACCAGCTCGAAAAGGCTCTCCTGGCAGTGCTGCCTGCCGATGATATCGCCCGACTGACGGCCGACGACGGGCCCACCCCCCGCTACCGGAATTTCCTGCGCCTCCTGGCCGGGTCGGCACGCGTAGCCATCGGCACGCGTTCTGCAGCGTTTGCCCCGGTTCGGAATCTGGGCCTTGTCGCCTGCTGGGACGACGGCGATGACCTCCACATTGAACAGCGTGCTCCGTACGCCCATACCCGCGACGTGCTGTTGCTGCGCGCGGACCAGGAAGGAACCGCCTGCCTTATGGCGGGTCATTCCAGGAGCACGGAACTCCAGCGGCTGGTGGAGGCCGGCTGGGCCATGCCCGTCGAGGCCGATCGGGCGTTCGCACGACTGACCGTGCCCCGGGTGCTGAACACGGCGGACAGCTTCGAGCAGGAGCGCGACCCCTTGGCCCTGGTTGCTAGGCTTCCCGGTGCCGCCTGGCGCGCCGCCAAGGAAGGACTGGAACGTGGACCCGTCCTGGTGCAGGTGGCCCGCGCCGGCTACGCTCCGTCGCTCGTATGTGAAACCTGCCGCGAACCTGCCCGATGCCAGGCCTGCCAGGGTCCCCTTGCCCTGGCAGGAGCCAGCGGCAGCTCTGCGATCCCGCAGTGCCGCTGGTGTTCCACGCCGGCACCGGAATGGCAGTGTGCCCACTGCACTGGACGCAAACTCCGCAAGGGCGCCACCGGAGTCCTGCGGACAGCCGAAGAGCTGGGCCGGGCATTCCCCGGAAAAGCCGTCATTACGTCCTCGGGCGGCAACGTCAAGGCCGGCGTTGGCAGCGCCAAGGCCCTGGTGGTGGCCACAGTCGGGGCCGAACCCGTAGCGGAGGGCGGTTACGCTGCGGCTCTGCTCCTCGACGGCGACTCCCTGCTGCGCCGGGAGAACCTCCGAGCCGGTGAGGACACGGTGCGCCGCTGGTTCAACGCCGCAGCCCTGGTGCGCCCGGCGTCCGAAGGCGGACTGGTGGTCATCACCGCGACGGAAAGTGTTGCTGTTGGCGCGTTGCTGCGGTGGGACCCGGCCGGGTACGCCCGGCGCGAGCTGGAACTCCGGATGGAACTCCAACTGCCGCCGGCCGTCCGGATTGCCTCGGTCACCGGCCCCCGGGCCGCCGTCGTGCATTTTTCCGGGACCGTGGAGAGGGAGCTGGCCACCGCCGGCGTGGCGCTGCGGACCGCAGGACCGGCGCCGCTGGTCCTCACCGGTCCCGCCGCCGGGGGGGCCGGGAGTGCCGGTGACGACGCCCGGACCCTGCTGTTCTTCGCGTACGGGCAGGCGGCCGCTGTCACCCGCGTGTTGCGCGCAACAAAGGCTGCGGCCGCCGCCAAGAGGAGCACGGAACCGGTCCAGGTCAGGCTGGACGGCGTGGACGTCCTCTAACGGCTTCCTCTGTCGGCGTCAGTCATCGGCCGCGCCGGGCCATGATGTCGTGGACCACGTCCACCAATTGCTGCGCCGACTCGTCCCAGCTGAACTCCTGCGCACGCGCCACGGAATGGCGGGACACCTGCTGCCAGTGGGCGTCGTCGCGCAGTCTCTGCACTGCCGCGGCGAAGTCTGCCGGGGACGCGGGATCAACGTAGGTTGCCGCGTCGCCGCCCACCTCGCGGAATATCGGTATGTCGCTGCCGATGACCGGGGTGCCAAGCGCCATGGCCTCCACGAGCGGAAGACCGTATCCTTCGGCGCGGGAGAGGCTCACCAGTGCGGTGGCGCGCTTGAGCAGGACAGCATATTCGTCGTCGGTGACCCCGTTGTGGAAGACCACCTTGGCGCCGGGCGGCACCATGATCTCCAGCTCGGCCCGGCGCTCCGCGGTGATCCTGCTTAGCAGGTGCAGGGTGAAATCAGGCAGCTCAGACATTCCGGCCACCATCGTTTCAACGTTCTTATAGGGCATAAACGAGCCCATGTACACCAGCGAATGGTCCGCCCCGGCGGCAGGATCGCGCGGTTCCTGCGCGGGCTGCGGGGCGTTGCTGATGATCCGTACGGGCCTTTTGGTCAGCCGGTACTTGGCCATCAGCGCTTCTGTGGTCCGGCTGATGGTGGCCACGGTGTCCGCGCGGTTGAGGAGGACGCGCTGCGGCCAGAACGCCTTGTGGTACAGGCGCCACAGGACACGGACCGGTGCCGGCAGGAATCCCGGGGGAGCGGGATGCTCGTAGTAAATAAGGTCGTGCAGGGTCAGGACCAGGCCGTACTTGCGCCCCCAGCTGCCCATGGTCTGCATTGGGCACACCACAACGTCGGCCCCAAGTGGGTTGATCCTGCGGGCCACGAACAGCTCCAGCGGGGACAGCGGACTGTTGATCAACGTGTACGGAACATCCGGGAGCAGCGCCAGTTGGCGCGTGTCGCTGATGAGCATGGAAACGTCAGCAACCTTCGCCGTGGCGGCGATGAGGCTGGCCCCGTAACGGCTGATGCCGTCGTGGTGGTCGGTCCGGGTGAATCGTGCATCGATGACAATCTTCACGCGGGGTGGTCCTTAAGGAAGCTGCGGATGAAGCCGGCGGCGGGTCCGGGCGTTTCGTAGTGGATGAGGTGGCCGACGCCGGGAATGACTTTGAGGACGCCGTCCGGAAGAAGCGCGGCGAGGCGGTGCTGGTCCGGGAGGGTGGCGATCTCGTCTTTTTCGCCGGCGACCAGGAGCACCGGCAGGGTCAGCTTGCCGGCAACTTCGGCCACATGGCCGCTCACCGACGCCGTAAACGATTCGAGCAGGCTTTCCCGGTCCGCGAACGCACTGAAGTAGGCATGGTGCTGGCCGTGGATAAAGCGGCGCAGATCCTTGTCGCCGGTCTTGGACATGGCTTCACTCATCACCCGGACGATCAGCGGACTGCGCAGAAGGGCCAGGCCCAGCGCGCGGGGGAGCCGGGCCGCCAGCCGATAGTAGAGCACGGCCAGCTTGGTCATGATCCCCTTGGGGCCTTCCAGGGCGGGCGCGGCGATGGGATTGACCAGGATCAGCGGTGTGACGGCTCCCGGGTGGGTCGCGACAAAATGGGCGGCGACGATCGAGCCGAACGAGTGCCCCAGCAGCACGGTATCCGGGCCAAGGCCGAGCGCTGCCATGAAGTCGGTGACAAAGGTGCCGTACTGCTCCACCGAATGTTTCCCGGCGGCGAACGCGGCGGAGCTACCGAACCCTGGCAGGTCCGGCATGATGATGCGCATTTCCGGCAACTGGTCTGCCACCCGGAGCAGGCCGTGGTGATCGCCGCGGAAGCCGTGTATGACCAGGATGGTGCGGGTATCCGGTGAGGCCTGGACGGGTTCGTAGGTCCAATACGCCACGGCGCTGCCGTTAATCACGATGTCTGCGGCCCGGGTACGGGCCGCCAGCCCGGCGCTGAAGAAGGAGGGCGCAGGGGATGGCTGTTGATCGGCTGTTTTCATGACCCTCGGTCCTAGTTGACGTTGTCGGGGTGGGAGCCGGTGCGCTGCCCGCGGTCAAGCTCGGCAAGGGCTGCCATGTCGCGGTCTGAAAGTTCGAAGCCGAAGATGTCCAGGTTTTCCCTGATACGGGCCTCGGAGCTGGCCTTCGGGATGGCGATGTTGCCCAGCTGGACGTGCCACCGCAGGATGACCTGGGCCGGTGTCCTACCCTGTTCGGCCGCCAGGGCAAGGACCACGGGATCAGCCAGCACGTGTCCGCGCCCCAGCGGGCTCCAGGCTTCCGTCCGGATGCCCAGAGCGGTGTGCTTCTCCCTGAGCTCAGCCTGCTGGAGCCACGGGTGCAGTTCAATCTGGTTCACCGCCGGCACCACTTCCGCGGTCTCGAGCAGGCGGTCCAGGTGCGCCGGCAGGAAGTTGCAGACACCGATGGCCCGGACCTTCCCTTCGCGGTACAGCGTTTCAAGGGCGCGGTACGTTTGGCTGAACAGCCCGCGCCGGGCACATGGCCAATGGATCAGGTACATATCCACATAGTCCAGGCCGAGGTTGACCATTGAGGTATCGAAGGCGCGCAGCGTTGCGTCGTACCCCTGGTCATCGTTCCAGACTTTTGTAGTGATGAACACGTCTTCCCGCCGCAGGCCGGGCGCGGACTCCCCGGAACCGCCGCTCCCGCCGTCGGAATCGACAGCAGAGCTGAGGCCCCTGGCCACGCCGGTTTCGTTGCCGTACATGGCTGCTGTGTCGAAGTGGCGGTACCCGGTGCCCAGGGCCATGGCCACGAGGCTTGATGCATCCGCCGCCGGAACCTTGTAGAGACCGAATCCCAACTGGTCGATCAGGACGCCGTTGTTGAGACTGAGTCGGGGTGAGGTTTTCATAGCAATGACTCTACCCAGTTGGCCAGACGCCGCCGCCAAACCTGACCAGTCGGCGCGCGGTGGCTTCATCCAGGATCAGGTCGGTTGCGAGGCCTGCAGTCAGGGCGCCGCGCAGGCCGTTGATTTTTGAGGCCCCGGATACCACGCAGATCCGACGCCGGACCTGCCGCAGCTGCGAGAGTGCCGGACCCGTGGAGCGTTCATTCAGGACGATGCCGTCAGAAGATCCGTCACGCCGGAAAAAGACCGTGGCTACGTCACCCACCACATCCGAGCGGGCCAGGTTCTTCAGGTCGGTTTCGTCCAGGTAGCCACCGGCGTAGACGTGGCTGGGGTAGTCGGCGTCCACCGATCCGACCCCGAAGATGGCGATGCTCATCCTGGCCTGCAGGTCCAGGATCCGCTGCACGCTGCGCTCATTCCACATGGCGGTCTTGGTGGCGGCGTGGTCAAAGAACGCCGGAACGGGGAACTGCTCCACCCGGGCTCCGTAGGCACTCCCGAAGCGGCGCATGATGTCACTGGCGTAGGTGATGCCGGTGGTGTGCATATTTCCGGCGCCATTCAGCTGCACCACCACGGTGTCGTGGGTGATCTTGCGAGTGAGGTGCCTGCTGACGGCGCTGAGCGTGGAACCCCACGCGATGCCAATGATCGCATTGGAATCCACCAGCGGGCCGATGGTGCGTGCAGCCTGGATCGCCACCCGGTCCAGGGTTTCGGCTTCGTTCAAGGACTCCAGCACCGGAACAACGTGCACGTCCACGTTGTACTCGCGCCGGATCATACTTTCCAGCTCGGGGCCGGTGTCCAGCGGATTGCGGATCTGGATCTGGACCAGGCCCGTATCCCGGGCGGCGGAAAGAAGCCTGGAAACAGTGGACCGGGACGTCCGGAGTTCCCTGGCGATCGCGTCCATCGTCAGGTCCTGGAGGTAGTACATCTGTGCAGCCCGAAGGGCATCTGAGTGCCGTGAGGGTGTCATTGGGACTCCATCCTGCACGTTTGTGCATAGTGCTTGACTCCATTTTCCATTAGTCCAAACAATAGTTGAAGAACGGCGGTGCATCCGGCGGATGCCCGCACGCCAACAAAACCCAAGGAGCAGTGTTGGGACTCAAAGATTCATTCGGCCATAGCGGAGCCACGCCCGCCCACAGCCCCGTGCTGCGGGCATCGGTGCAGGGTCTGCGGGATCGTCCGCACGCCAAGGTGCTGATCATCGGCGGTGGCATCAACGGCGTAGGAACCTTCCGGGACCTTGCCCTGCAGGGAGTGGACGTGGCCCTGGTGGAGCGCGGCGATTACTGCCAGGGCGCCAGTGGGGCGTCATCCCACATGATCCATGGCGGCATCCGTTACCTGGAAAACGGAGAATTCCGCCTTGTCCGGGAATCCGTGGTGGAACGCAACCGCCTCCTGCGGATCGCACCGCACTATGTGAAGCCGCTCCAGACCACCATCCCCATCTTCAGTACGTTTTCCGGCGTCCTGTCTGCGCCCTTGCGGTTCCTGACGCACAAGCAGCAGGGCAAGCCCAAGGAGCGCGGCGCCTTCCTGATCAAACTTGGCCTGAGCATGTACGACTCGTTCTCCCGCGACGGCGGCACCGTGCCGCGCCACCAGTTCCGCGGGCGCAAGCGGGCCCTCGCCGAGCTGCCGCACCTGCACCCCGGCATCAAATACGCCGCCACCTACTTCGACGCCTCCGTACACAATCCCGAACGGCTCACGCTCGATGTCCTCCAGGACGGAGAAAAGGCCGGGCGGGGCAGTGGCCAACCGGCCAGCGCAACCGCCCGGGCCAGCAACTACCTCGCACTTCATTCTCTCGGCGGGGCTGCCACACAGTCTGGCACCACGGTCCAGCTCCGCGACGAACTCACTGGCGAGCTGTTTGATTTCACCGCGGACGTCATCGTCAACACCACCGGCGCCTGGGTGGACCTGACCAACGAAGCCATGGGGGCGGCGTCGGCCTTTATGGGCGGCACGAAGGGATCGCACATTGTGCTGGACCACCCGGTCCTGCTCGAGGCCTGCAAAGGCCGGGAGATCTTCTTTGAGCACACGGACGGCCGGATCGTCCTCATCTATCCCATGGGCGACCGGGTCCTGGTGGGAACCACTGATGTCGATGCTGACATGACGCAGGACGCTGTGTGCACGGATGAGGAGATCGAGTACTTCTTCAACCTGATCGGCCACGTCTTCCCGGACATCACAGTGCAGCGTGAACAGATCGTCTACACATTCTCCGGTGTCCGCCCACTGCCACGTCACGACGCCACCCAGCCGGGGTTTGTCTCGCGCGACTACCGGATTGAACGGCGCACCCCGGCTGCCGGGGCACCCGGCGCAGGAACCGCCGTCGTACTCAGCCTGGTGGGCGGTAAGTGGACCACTTTCCGGGCACTGGCCGAGCACATGGCAAATGATGTGCTTGCCGAGCTGGGGATGGAACGGAAGGTCTCGACGGCGAAGCTCGCCATCGGCGGCGGCGCCGGTTTCCCTGAAGACGAAGCCGGTATCCAGAAATGGATCAAGGCGCACATGTCCGCCGGCCGGGATGCGGAACGCACCGCGGCCCTGCTCACGCGCTACGGCACCCGGGCGCAAGACGTCATCGGCTATCTCGACCGCGGCCCGGACCGGCTCCTGCACTCCACCCGCGAACTCAGCGTCCGCGAACTGGAATTCATGGCTGAACATGAGCAGATCGGGCACCTCGCCGATGTCCTCATCCGGCGGACGTCCCTCGCCTTCCGGGGGCTGGTCACCGGAGAACTCCTCAACGAGGTAGCCTCGGTGCTCGCCGTTCCGCTGGGCTGGGACGCTGCGGCAAGAACTGCGGAGATCCGCCTGGCACAGCACGTGCTGGAGCGTTTCCACCGAGTACAGATCCACAGCCTGGTCGAGTAAGCAGACCCGGCTGGCAGCCGGGGCGTCAACGCGCCCCGGCTCAACAGTCCTTCAACCCGCGAAGGACTGACAACAGAAAATAGAGGAGTCAAAGATGTCTCTTGGAATTGTTTTCCTTTCCGAAGTCTTCGGAACAGCGATGCTCACCCTGCTGGGTTGCGGTGTCGTGGCCAACGTTGCCCTGAAGGGCACAAAAGGCAACAGCGGCGGGTTCCTGATGGTCACCTGGGGGTGGGGCATCGCCGTCTTCTGCGGTGTCTTCGTTGCCGCCAAGTCCGGCGCCCACCTCAATCCTGCCGTCACGCTGGGCCTACTGGTCAAGGGCGGCAAGGAGTATGCCAAGGACGTCCCGGTCGATGTCGCGTCCACGTTCACCTACTTCGGTGGTGAACTGGTCGGCGCTTTCCTGGGCGCGGTCGTTTGCTGGGCCGCGTACAAGCAGCACTTCGATGCCGAACCCGTGGCAGCCAACAAGCTGGCCACCTTCTCCACCGGTCCGGCCATCCGCTCCACGCCGTGGAACCTCGTCACGGAGATCATCGGCACATTCGTCCTGGTCTTCGTCATCCTGACACTTGGCGGAACGCCCTCGGGCCTGGGGCCGCTGGCCGTGGCCCTGCTCGTGGTGGGCATCGGTGTGTCACTGGGTGGACCCACAGGCTACGCAATTAACCCGGCACGTGACCTTGGGCCCCGCATCGCACACGCTCTCCTGCCCATCAAGGGCAAGGGTTCAAGTGACTGGGCCTACTCCTGGATCCCCGTGGTGGGGCCGCTGGTTGGCGGAACGCTGGCCGGTCTGGTGGCCCTCT
This sequence comes from Pseudarthrobacter sp. Y6, assembly GCF_050156205.1. Classification (NCBI taxonomy): domain Bacteria; kingdom Bacillati; phylum Actinomycetota; class Actinomycetes; order Micrococcales; family Micrococcaceae; genus Pseudarthrobacter; species Pseudarthrobacter sp. Y6. The sequence continues at coordinate 2,181,396 of NZ_CP189574.1, forward strand.
GGGTTCCCATGATCATGCCTGCCCTCGCCGGCTAGTAACCATTTCAAGCTCACACAAAATACAGACAAGGACGTCACCATGAACCAATACGTCATCGCCATCGACCAGGGCACCACCAGCTCCCGCGCCATCATCTTCGACCACAGCGGCAACATCGTTTCGTCGGGCCAGATGGAGCACGAGCAGATCTTCCCGCAGGCGGGCTGGGTGGAGCACAACCCTGCCGAGATCTGGAACAACACCCGCGAGGTGATCGCATCCGCCCTTTCCAAGGCGAACCTGACCCGGCACGACATCGCCGCCGTCGGGATTACCAACCAGCGCGAGACAGCCGTTGTCTGGGACAAGACCACCGGCGAGGCCGTCTATAACGCGATTGTCTGGCAGGACACCCGGACCCAGGACATCGTTGATGAGCTGTCCAAGGACGGCGGCCCGGAGCGGTTCAAGCAGAAGGTGGGCCTGCCCCTGGCCACCTATTTTTCCGGCACCAAGATCAAATGGATCCTGGACAACGTCGAGGGCGCCCGGGCCAAGGCGGAAGCCGGTGACCTGGTCTTCGGCAATACCGATGCGTGGGTTCTCTGGAACCTGACCGGCGGCGTTGACGGCGGCGTGCACGTCACAGACGTCACCAACGCGTCGCGTACGCTGTTCATGGACCTCGAAACCCTGACCTGGGATGAGGAGATCCTGGGCATCTTCGGTGTGCCGCTGAGCATGATGCCGGCCATCAAGTCCTCCTCCGAGGTCTACGGCACCGTGCACACCTCCCAGCTGCTGCGCGAAGTCCCCGTTTCGGGCATCCTCGGCGACCAGCAGGCGGCCACGTTCGGCCAGGCGGCGTTCCAGACCGGTGAAGCCAAAAACACCTACGGCACCGGCTGCTTCCTGATCTTCAACACCGGCGAGGAAATCGTCCACTCGAAGAACGGACTGTTGACCACCGTCGGGTACAAGCTCGGCGATGCGGCAACGCACTACGCCCTGGAAGGTTCCATCGCCGTCACCGGTTCCCTGATCCAGTGGCTGCGGGACAATCTCGGCTTGATCAGCAGCGCGCCGGAAGTCGAAACGCTGGCGGCGGCCGTGCCGGACAACGGCGGCGTCTACATTGTTCCGGCGTTCTCGGGACTCTTTGCCCCGTACTGGCGTTCGGATGCCCGCGGCGCCATTGTCGGCCTGACCCGGTTCGTCAACAAGAACCACATCGCCCGGGCAGCGCTAGAGGCCACGGCGTTCCAGACCCGCGAGGTGCTCGACGCGGTCAATGCGGACTCCGGCGTTCCATTGACAGAGCTGAAGGTCGACGGCGGCATGGTGGCCAACGACGCGCTCATGCAGTTCCAGGCGGACATCCTGGGCGTTGCTGTTGTCCGTCCGAAGGTCGTGGAGACGACGGCCCTCGGTGCAGCCTACGCAGCGGGCCTCGCAGTCGGCTTCTGGAAGGACCTGGGCGAGCTCAGCGCCAACTGGGGCGAGGACAAGCGCTGGGAGCCCCAGATGCCGGCCGAGGAGCAGGAACGCCAGATGCGCCTGTGGAAGAAGGCAGTCACCAAGTCAATGGACTGGGTGGACGAGGACGTCCGCTAAGGCGCCCCCACCGGACGGCGGGTAGCAATGACCAGGGAAGGCGGCACGAGTGCCGCCTTCCCTGGTCTTGTGCGGGTCAGGAACCCTCGGTCACCGAGCCTCCATCAGCACGGTGGTCATGGTCCGTCGAGTTGGGCCCGCGGCGTCTTGGCGTAGACGCTCCTGCTGACGGTGTAACCCCTCTCGTCCTGTTCCAGCGCCCCCGCGTTGATGGCCGCAAACTGCGCGGCGCCCAACTTCTTCACTTTCACCAGGTCCATGAATTCCTGGTCAGCGCCGCCGACGGCCGTGACTTTCACCAGTCCCGTTCCGGCTGAGTAGAACTTCCGCTGGTGGCCTGCCTCGGGCGGTTCCAGCGGGTTGTATTCATCGATCACCAGTACATCGTCGTAGCAGCCAGTCGGGACGCAGACATGCTGGTCTTTCTGGAACACTGTCCCGCAGTCAAGGAAGTCAACCTTGGGAGCATAGGCCTGGACATAGTCCGGCGTGCCGGTCCGGGGCCTGGCCTGCATGGCGATGCCGGCCTGGGCCTTGGCAAGCCCGCTGATGAACGTGCTGGGCGCACCAACGAACCCGCCGTTTTCGTATTCCTCCGGATACTCGCCGAAGAGCCAGACCGTTCCCTTTCCAGTCTGCGCAAAGAAGGCCAGCTCGGATTCGACCAGTTCGCCGTCCGCGTAGTCGCGGTCCCACAGGACACGGGTCTTGACGCCGTCAATTACCTTGGTCAGCCCGGTGACAGTATGGACGACAGTGCGTGTGCTGGTCCCTTCGGCAGAGGTCACGGTCCCCGTTGTCGTGTACTGCATGCCGGGCTTGAGCGGGAACCACTTGTTGTCGATCCGCGGGGCTGCCTGGAAATCCGTTCGGTCAAAATTGATCGCGGACCCGGGCCCGCAGAGCTCCGGGGACGGCGGCGCGGCAGCCGCCGTCCCTGCCGACATCACAGTCAGCGATCCGAAGGCCAGCAGTAATGCGGACCCGTATGCCGTAAACCGATGTGCTCGAAATGCCATCTCACGTGCCTTTCATAGTTGTGGGGGATCCGCCTAAACAGCAGGCGCGGGTTCCAGCTCGTGTGCCCTGTACCGGCGGCCTCGGCCGCCTTTCGCGAAACGCAGGTACAGCGAGGGGACGATGAAGAGGTTGACCAGCGTCGACGTGACCAAACCGCCCAGGATCACCACGGCCATGGGATGCTCGATCTCGTGGCCCGGGATGTTCCCCATGACCACCAGTGGTACCAGAGCCAAGGCGGTAGCGAGCGTGGTCATGAGGATCGGCGACAAGCGCTCTGCAGCTCCGCGCAGCACCAGCGCAGGTCCGAAGGGCATGCCCTCGAACTGTTCCAGGTGCTGGCAGTGGTTGATAAGCAGGATGCCATTGCGGGCCGCGATCCCCATCAGCGTCAGGAAGCCGACCAGCGAGCCGAGGGACAGGATTCCGCCGCTGAGGTGGGCGGCGATCACCCCGCCCACGAGGGCCACCGGCAGGGTCAGGATGGCCAGGGTGGCCAGCCGCCAGCTTCTGAAAGCAGCCTGGAGCAGCAGGTAGACAACGATGATTGCACCGATCGAGAAGAGCAGCAGGCGTTGGGAGGCGGCCTGGCGTTCTGCGTATTCGCCGAGGACAACCGCGTTGTAGCCGACCGGGAATTCAACAGACTCCATCCCGGCCTGCAACTGCTCCGCGACTTTCGCCAGATCCCCTTCCTTGACGTTGGCACTGACATCGATGCGCCTGGATCCTTCCGAACGCTCAATGACATTGGGCGTGGGCTTGACTGAGATCTTGGCGACATCAGCCATCCGGATCTTTTGCCCCCTCGGCGTGTCGAGCGGGAGGTTCTCAATGCTCGTGACACTTGTCCGGACTTCCGGCGGGCTCCACACCTGGACGTCGTAGGCCTTCCCGTCCCGGTAGATGTCGCCCACTTCTTCGCCGGCGACCAGGGTGGCTGCGGCGCGACGTACATCGCCCGGCTTCAGCCCGTAGCGGTTCGCGGCTTCCAGGTTCACTTCCACATCGATCTGCGGAATGTTGGCCTGAAGCGCAACCTTCGCACCGATGGCGCCTTCAATGCCGCCCAGGATTTCCTTGATCTTGTCAGCCTCCTGGCGCAGCGTCGCAAGGTCGTCGCCGTACACGCGGACGACTACGGCGTAACCAGTTCCTGTAAGTACCTCGCGGATGCGTTCCTTGAGGTAGGTCTGGACGTCCCGTTGGATTCCCGGGTACCCGTCCACTACACCTTGGATCGATGCCAGGGTTTTGCCATAGTCGACAGAGGGGTCAACGCTGATCCAGTTCTCACCGAAGTTAACGCCCACCACTTCATCGGCGGCGAAAGCCTGCCCGATGTGGGACCCGCAATTGTTCACGCCCGGAATCGTCATGAGTTCGTTGCAGGCCAGCTGGCTGACACGGACTTCCTCGGAGTTGGACGTGCCAGGCTGCGTGATCCAGTGCATCAGGAAGTCACGCTCCTTAAAGGACGGAAGCAGCGACTGGCCCAGCAGCGGGGCAGCCACGATGCCGACGACGCCGAAGGCGGCCAGGGTGAGGTAGCCGGGGACCGGCCGGCGCACAACGGGACGGAGCGCGGTGGCGTACCAGCGCTTCAGAACCCTGACCACTGGCGGATCCCGGTCCTCCAGCTTGGCATTGCGCAGGAAGACGTAGGCCATTGCCGGGGTGACCGTCAGCGCCACGAGCATGGACGCGATCACCGCGAGGGTGTAGGAGGTGGCCAGCGGCCGGAAGAACGCCCCTGTCAGCCCGTCCAGGAAGAAAATCGGCACCGTGGCGGCGACGATGATCAGGGTGGCGTAGACAATCGGTCCGCGGACCTCAAGCGACGCGTTCACCACTACCCTGGCGGTGCTTCCGGTCCCGCCACTTGCCCGGTGGTGCCGGAGCCGTCTGACGATATTCTCGACGTCGATGATGGCATCGTCCACCACTACTCCGACGGCAATCACCAACCCCGCAAGCACCATGGTGTTGATCGTGCCACCGGTCCAATATAAAACGAGGGCCGCCGCCACTAGTGACAAAGGGATGGCCATCACGCTGACCAGGGCCGTCCGCCACTGGAAGAGGAAGACGCTCAAAACCAGGATGACCAGCAGACATCCGAGCAGCAGGGCTACGCTCAGGTTGCCGAGGGATTCCTCAATGAAGGTTGCCGGCCGGAAGAGAGTGGTGTCCACGGCGATTCCGGTCAGGCCGGGCTCCAGTTGCTTCAAGGCCTCCTCCACGCCCCGCGTCACCTCGAGGGTGTTGCCCCACGGCAGCTTCTCGACGATCAGCATCAGACCCGGACCGCCGTTAATGACTGCGTCCCCGATCAGTTGCTGGTGATCCTCCACCACATTTGCCACGTCACCCAGCCGGAGGGGAGGTAGTCCCTCACGATCTTCCAGTGCCACCTGCGCGAGGTCCGCGGGTGTGGTGATGGGCTGTACATGCCTGATGCCGATTGCCTGGCTGGGCGTCTCGAGGGAACCGCCGGTGCCGATCAGGGCACCGGGTGAGTACTTGAGGAGTCCTGCGTCGAGAGCGTCGGCGGTGGAACTCATGACGTCTTCCAGAGTGACATTGTTGGCTGCCAGCTTGGCCGGATCAGCCTGTACCTGCAGCATCTGGAGGCGTTCGCCCCAGATTGCTACGTTCGCCACGCCCGGAACGCGGAGCAGATGAGCCCTGATGTTCCAGTAGGAAATCATTGACATCTCGATCAGTGACCGGGTGGTAGAGGACAGCCCGATCTTCATGACACGGCTGGTGGAGGACAGGGGCTGCAGCATCAGCGGCGGCGCTGCCCACGTGGGCAGGGTTGGAATGACCGTCGCCATCCGCTCGGACACCAGTTGCCTGGCGGTGAGCAGATCCGTGCCGTTCTCGAATTCCATCACAATCGAGGACAGCTGCGGTACCGACTTGGACCGCATTTGGTGGAGGCCGTCGATGCCGTTGAAGGCCTCTTCCATGGGAACCGATACCAGCGCTTCGACCTCAGCGGCAGTAAGTCCCAGGCAGGCTGTCTGGACCTCGACCTTCGGTGGCGCAAATTCGGGGAACACGTCCACCGAGGCACTGCTGAGCTGGGCGCCGCCCACCATCATCAGCGCCGCCGCCATCGCAATGATGATCGATCTGAACCTTAGACTGGCCGCGACTATCCGGCGCATGTCATTTGCCCGTAACGAACTCTGCGCCGAACAACTCAGCCGCGGCTACGGTCACCACTGGCGTTCCCACGGCTGGGCCGGCGCTGGCCATGACCGCGCCCGCTTCCACCTTGGTGACGGTGACGGCCTGGCGCTCGTACACCCGTGGCTCGGCGTTGATGTAGACCCAGGTCTTCCCCTGCGCGTCGTACAACAGCGCTGTGTAGGGGAGCAGGAGGCCTGCGCCCCCCGGAGCCGCTTTGACCGTGTCAGTTTGCAGTTCCAGCCGGTCAATGGCTCGCTGGCTCAGTGTGATTCGTGCTATGCCGGTGGTGGCGTTCTTTTCCACCGTGGCAGGCGCTTCGGATGCGGATACTGCCACGGCTGAGGGTTGAGCGCAGGCGGGCAGTGAAATCAGCAGTGCTGCACAAACGGCCGCCGCCACCGGCAGGCGCCGCATGCTCCTTTTGCTGGTCATGATACTTCCACCTTTTCCGGGATAACGGGGGTGACTGGAACTTCCGATTCGTAGACCTCTGACCACTCTTCCGGTTCACTGCGTGGACCGAACCAGAGAGTGAGCAGCGGGAGCACAAAGAGGCCAACGAGCGTCGTGGTCACGAGGCCGCTGGCTATGATCAGCAGCATCGGTACCATCAAGGCCTCGCCCACGGTGCCGCCGAGGACGGCGGGCGGTATCAGCACGAGGAGCGTCATGAGGGCCGATTTCAGGATCGGCGATATCCGGTCCCGGGCCGCCGTCATGACGACATCAGTGCGTGACAGCTCCGTAGACTCCCGCCAGAGTTCATCGACACGCGCGCACAGCAGTGCCGCGTTGCGTGCGGCAATGGCCAGGACGGCCGCAAACGCTGTCAGCGACAACCAGGACAGGGACGCCGACCCGATCCATGTGGCGATCGCCGCTCCGGCCATCGCCGCGGGAAGCGCCAGGAACACGGCGAGGGCCAGCTTCCAGCTCCTCACTGCGGTCTGGAGCAGAAGCAGCACAGCCAGGCTGGCCGCGATTCCGAGGCCATGAACCAGGGTGTCCGCCGCCTGCAGCTGGCTGTATTTCGTCGGGATCTCGGCGTGGTACTCGACCGGGAACTGGATCTGTTGGAGAGCCGCCTCGATATCCCGCTGGATATCTGCTAGCGGGCGTCCGCTCACGTCAGCCACAACGTCGATCCGCCGTGAGGTGTCATCGTGCTGGATGACAACTTCGTTGGGGACCATGCGGACCTCGGCGATCTGCCCCAGTTGGACGTGGCCGCCGTTGGGAGCATCCAGGAGCAGCTCACGGATGCTGGTCAGGTCATCCCGGACGCCAACCGCGCCACGCACAACCACTTCGAACACCTTCTGCTCCTCGAAGAGGTTCCCGACGACGATGCCCTGCATAAGTGTCGCAGCGGCGCGCCTTGCATCACCGGGCTTGATGCCGAACTTTTGGGCAGCTTCGAGATTGACTTCGACCTCTACGATCGGGGTCATGGCTGTGGCGGCGATCGTCGGGTTGTTCACACCGTCAATCTTCTGAAGGGCCTGGCGGACCTCTTCTGCCTTTTCACGCAGCACCGGCATTTCCGTTCCGTAGACCCGGACCGCGAAGCCCGGTTCCAGGCTGGAGCGCGTGTCGCCGACGGTCTGTTGCGAGTAGTTCAGCACGTTGTGCGCGATGCCGGGGTAGCCCTGCACCACGTCCCGTACTGCCTGCTCCGTCTCGCCGAAGTTCGCGTCCGGTGCGATCGACACCCACAGCTCAGCAGAGCTGTTGCCGACCACCTGATCCGCAGAGATGGCGCGTCCCACATGCCCGCCGACTCCCGAAACTCCCGGGAGGGCCCTGAGTTCATCGGAGGCCCGGGCGGCGATGCGCCGGACTTCGTCATTGGACGTCCCGGCCATGGTGTCCCACTGGACCAACAGGGTCCGGTCGGGCATGGTGGGAACGAGGGGCCGGGTTCCTGCCAGTTGCGAGCCGGAAGCGACGCCAAGGATCCCCACGACCACAACAGCCACAATGGCCAGCGGCTTCCGTGAGTTGATCCCGCCCACCGCGCGGTCGTAGGACGCCTTCCCACGCCCGACGACGGGGAATTCCGTGTATGTTGCCGTCTTGGACGGAAGCAGGAAGTACGCCAGCACCGGCGTGACGGACAGTCCGACGATCAGGGCGGCGGCCAAGGTCAGCGCCAGCGACCAGAAAAGCGGCGCAAAGAACGAGCCGCCGACGCCGGTGAGGAAGAGCGTTGGAACGAGGACAACCACCATGATCAGGGATGCGTGGAACAGCGGGGTGCGGACCCCCCTGACGATGTGGCTGGCCAGCGACCTCGTGGGAGTTTCGCGCTCCATCGCATCCAGATCCCTGGACTGTCGTCGGTAGGCCTGGAGGTCTTCGACGATGTCGCCCACCATCACGGAAGTGCCGAGCAGAACTCCCATCAGGACGGTGATGTTAAGTGTTGCGTTTTGGGCGGTCAGCACAACGGCCGCCGCCGTAACCGTCGTGGCGATGGCCACGAGTGCGATCACGGCGACCCGCCAGGACCGGAACAGCAGCCAGAACAGTGCTACCGCAATCAGCAGGCTGATCAGGAGCGCCAGGCCGAGGCTGTTGACGGAGTCCTGAACACCGGTCGCAGGCCGGAAGACGGACGTATCGATCTGGACCCCCGTGAGGCCCGGCTCCATGTCCTTGAGGGTCGCCTCAACATTACGGGTGACCTCCAGGGCGCTGGTGCCAGGGAACTTCTCGATCACCAGCATCAGGCCGGCGTCGGCTCCCACAACGGCGTCGCCGATCAGCGGCTGATGATCTTCCTTGACCTGGGCAATGTCGCCCAGGAGCAACGGCGGGTCCGTTTCCTCCACGCTCACCTTGGCCAGGTCGGCCGGGGTGCGGATGGGAAGGACGTGCTGGATGCCAAGGCGCTGGTTCGGCGACTCCACGAAACCCCCGGTCCCGGGCGTCGAAGCCTCGAGGAAGCTCAACGGCGAAACCCAGACGGCGTTACCGGTGGTCTTGACAAGCTGCTCCAGGGTAATGCCCTTGTCACGCAGCTGCGTCGGAGTGACCTCCACCTGCAGCTGCTGTTCGCGCTGGCCCCAGATGGACACGTTGGCCACGCCCGGGATACCGATCAGCCTCGGCTTGATCTTCCACCGGGCCAGCACGGACATCTCAATGCCGGAGAGCTCTTTGGAGTCCATCCTGACCATCAGCACACGGCTGGTGGAAGACAATGGCTGCATGATCAGTGGGGGGGATGAGACGTTAGGCAGTGCGTGCGCCTGAGTCATTCTTTCCGCGACCAACTGGCGGGCGCGCAGGAGGTCCGTGCCAGGCTCGAAGACCAGTTCAATGGAAGACAGCCCGGGGACGGATTTCGAGCGGATCTCGTCCAGCCAGGCCACCCCGTTGAGGAGGTCTGCCTCCATGGGTGCGGTGATGAGCTGTTCAACTTCAACAGCGGAGAGCCCTAGGGCCTCAGTTTGGATCTCTACCTGTGCGGGGGCGAACTCCGGCATGGTGTCCACAGCCATATGTGGAACGTTAACGACGCCAAAAGTAATGAGCCCCGCCGCGAGGGCGAGAACCAGAATACGGAACTGCATGCTGAACCGGGTAACCCAGCCAAACACGGTCAGTCCCTCGCTAGCTCTTCGCAAGGGTGATGGACGGAATTTTCAGTCCATCACATCGTTGTGCTGGACATAAACGCCAAGAATACATTTTCAGGCTCCTCGACCTGAGACCGTCTAGTTTCCCCACAGACTTGACATTACTGTGGACCGGCCGACCCCGGTTTGGCAAGGGTGGAAGCTACCTCTTTGAGCCACCCCGTTCTAGGGTTTTCTTTGGCGAAGAGATCAGGGCTACCTAATGCGGGCCGGTGGCGGCCGCAGCCGTCAGAGCCGGCCGCCAGCTCCGGCACTGCCGCACAGTTCGTCAGCGCGGCCCTTGTTACCACAAACCCTGCGGCCACCCGGAAGCCCGCAGCGGCGAGGGCTGAAAGGGCTGCCGCCATGCGGCCGGCAGTCTCCCGGGACTGCGCCGCGGCTTCAGTCCAGGCGCAGCATGGTGCACGTCCCAGGAGGACCCATGCCCAGCATGCAGGGCCGCGGCGGGGCCCTCCGCCATCCGCCACAGGGCCCCGCCGCCTGAGCCTGCCCACCTGCAGTGGGTACGCTAAAGTAGTCCTATGCGTGCGATCCTTCTGCTTAGCTAGCCGCCCGGTGTCCGGAAACAACCGGAATGCCGCGCGGCTGCCCCTCCATGGAGAGGGGCTTTTGTGTGTCCGGGCTTGTTTCCGGGCCGGCAGCAGGGGGATCAGACCGTTGTGGCAGCACCGATGCCGCAACAGAACAGAAGAGGGCAGCAGTGAGCGTTCAGCCGGAGACAGAGACCGGAACAGCAGCAGTGGCGGCGGCGGAAACACCCGAAGAGGGTGCCTACAGCTTCGCGGCGATGGAGGCCAAGTGGCCGCAGGTATGGGAAGACCTCAAGGTCTTCACCCCCGTGGATGATGGTTCCCGCGAGCGCCGTTACGTGTTGGACATGTTCCCGTACCCCTCGGGTGACCTGCACATGGGCCATGCCGAAGCCTTTGCCATGGGCGACGTTGTGGCCCGGTACCTGCGGCAAAAGGGCTTCGATGTCCTGCACCCGATCGGCTGGGACTCCTTCGGCCTGCCGGCGGAGAACGCCGCCATCAAGCGTAACGCCCACCCGAGCGAGTGGACCTACGCCAACATCGAAACCCAGGCGGCGTCGTTCAAGCGATACGCCATCTCTGCGGACTGGTCCCGGCGGGTGCACACGTCGGACCCCGAGTACTACCGCTGGACCCAGTGGCTGTTCAAGCGGTTCTACGAGCGGGGCCTGGCGTACCGCAAGAACTCCCCGGTTAACTGGTGCCCCAAGGACCAGACGGTTCTGGCCAATGAACAGGTGGTCAACGGTGCCTGCGAGCGCTGCGGCACCCCCGTCACCAAGAAGTCCCTGAACCAGTGGTACTTCAAGATCACCGAGTACGCTGACCGGCTGCTCGATGACATGGACGAGCTGCGCGGCCACTGGCCCGAGCGTGTGCTGGCGATGCAGAAGAACTGGATCGGTCGCTCCGAAGGTGCCCACGTCAACTTTGTGATCGAGGCCGACGGCGGCAAGCCTGCCAAGGACGTCACCGTCTTTACCACCCGCCCGGACACCCTGTACGGTGCCACGTTCTTCGTTGTCGCAGCCGACGCGCCGATCGCCGTCGAACTGGTCACGGAGGAGCATGCCGCTGCCCTGGACGCCTACCGCGAGCAGGTCAAGGCACTCACGGAAATCGAACGCCAGTCCACCGAACGCGAAAAGACGGGCGTCTTCACCGGCCGCTACGCCGTCAACCCGCTGAACGGTGAGAAATTGCCGGTCTGGGCAGCAGACTACGTCCTGGCCGACTACGGCACTGGCGCCATCATGGCCGTCCCGGCACACGACCAGCGCGACCTCGACTTCGCCAAGACGTTCGACCTGCCCGTCCGCGCCGTGCTGGACACCGGCGAGGACGATCCCGCGGTTTCCGGTAAGGCCACCTCGGGTGAGGGCACACTGATCAACTCAGGCATCCTCGATGGGTTGCCGAAGGCAGAGGCCATCCCGGCTGCCATCGACATCCTGGAAAAGCAGGGCACCGGCGAGAAGTTCGTCAACTTCCGCCTGCGTGACTGGCTGCTGAGCCGCCAGCGTTTCTGGGGCACGCCCATCCCGATCATCCACTGCCCTGCCTGCGGCGAGGTTCCCGTCCCCGACGAGCAGCTGCCTGTCAGGCTGCCGGCGGACCTGCGCGGCGAGGACCTGTCCCCGAAGGGCACGTCGCCGCTGGCCGCCGCCGAGGCCTGGGTCAACGTTGACTGCCCCAACTGCCACGGGCCGGCGAAGCGCGATACCGACACCATGGACACCTTCGTGGATTCATCCTGGTACTTCCTGCGGTTTGTCTCGCCGCAGTACACCGAGGGCCCGTTCGATCCGGCGAAGATCAACGAGTGGATGCCCGTGGGCCAGTATGTGGGCGGCGTGGAGCACGCCATCCTGCACCTGCTGTACGCCCGGTTCTTTACCAAGGTCATCCACGATCTAGGCATGATCGACGCCGACGAGCCCTTCAGCGCGCTGCTGAACCAGGGCCAGGTCCTCAACGGGGGCAAGGCCATGAGCAAGTCGCTGGGCAACGGCGTTGACCTCAGCGAGCAGCTGGACAAGTACGGCGTGGACGCCGTGCGCCTGACCATGATCTTCGCGTCCCCGCCGGAGGACGACGTCGACTGGGCGGACGTTTCGCCGTCGGGCTCCGCGAAGTTCCTGGCCCGTGCCTGGCGCCTGGCGCAGGACGTCACCAGCGAGCCTGATGCCGATGTGACCGCCGGTGACCGTGCCTTGCGTTCCGTCACGCACCGCACCATCGCTGACGCCGCCGCGCTGCTGGACGCCAACAAGTTCAACGTGGTGGTGGCCAAGCTGATGGAGCTGGTCAACGCGACCCGCAAAACCATAGATGCAGCCGCCGGCGCCGGCGGGTCGGATCCCGCCGTCCGGGAGGCGGCGGAAGCCGTTGCCGTCATCCTGAGCCTCTTCGCGCCGTACACCGCGGAGGACATGTGGAACGTCCTGGGTCATCCGGCATCCGTCGCGAACGCCGGCTGGCCGGTACACGACGAAGCCCTGCTGGTCCAGGAGACCGTCACTGCGGTAGTCCAGGTCCAGGGCAAGGTCCGTGACCGCCTCGAAGTTTCGCCCGGGATCGACGAAGCCGAACTCCGGGAACTGGCGCTGGCCAGCGAAAACGTCCAGCGCGCGCTCGACGGCCGCGGCATCCGCACGGTGATCGTGCGAGCACCTAAACTGGTCAACATCGTCCCGGCCTAGTCCGGGGCACCGGCCGCCGGGCCCAACCGGCGGCCGGCCCTAAACCAGGAGGCACTTTTGCCCGACCGTGACGCCGCTGCGTGGCTCTGGCTCCGGGAGCGTCTGGCAGCCCTCCGCCCCGCACCGCGCCCCGGCGCGCCGGCACCCTCCACCCCGCCCGCCGTCGTCGTCCGTACCGCGGTGGTGACCGATTCCGCCTCCGCACTCCCGGCTGACTGGGTTCACGCCTGTGCCGGTGACGGACGCCTGACGGTCATTCCGATGCCTGTCATGGTGGGGGCGGAAATCTACGGCGAGGGCGAAGACGACATCACCGAAACCATTGCGCTGGCACTCGCCAGTGGCAAGTCGGTCAAGACATCCCGGCCGTCACCCGGACAGTTTGAACAGGCCTTCCTGGCCGCCGAACGCCGCGGCTACGAAGGCGTGGTCTCCATCCACATTTCCGGCGGCTTGTCCGGGACGGCGGATGCGGCGCGGCTCGCAGCCAGCCGGGTGACCATCCCCGTGGAAGTCCTCGACTCGGGCACTGTGGGCATGGCGCTGGGCATGGGTGTGCAGGCCGCGGTAGCAGCAGCCGCGGCAGGGAGCGACACCACTGCTGCAGCCGCCGCGGCGGCGGAGCAGTTCGCGCGAACCAAGGTCTACTTCTACGTGCCCAGCCTTGAGCAGCTCCGCCGGGGCGGGCGGATCGGCGCGGCCGCGTCGCTGCTGGGGACGATGTTCGCCATCAAACCCATCCTGGCCGTCGACGACGGAAAGATCGTTCCGCTGGAGAAGGTCAGATCAGCGGCAAAAGCCGTGGCCAGGCTCGAGGAGATAGCCGCCGCGGACGCCGCGTCGCGGCCCTATGGCCAGGCCCGCCTCGCCGTCCACCACTTCGGGAATCCGGCCGAGGCGGAAGCTTTGGCAGCCAGGCTGTCCGCGGCCCTGCCAGGCTGTCCACCAGCTCAGATCAGCTGCCTGCCCGCTGTCCTGGCAGCCCACGCCGGACTTGGCGTGCTCGCGGTGATCGTGGGGGAGACCAGCCCAACTGTGCGGAGCCCGGAGCCGGAGCTCCCCGCAGTTTCCACATAGCGGTTTCCACATAGCGGTTTCCACATAGGTGTAGCCGGGACTGTCACCGGCGGCCATGCTTCCCTAGCGTTGGGTGCATGTCACGCCGGGACTGTGGAGCAGCACGCCAGGGGGCCCGGCATGCCCGGGACCGGCTACAGTCCACGCTGGGCGCCGGCCCGGGGCTTCTGCTGTCCGACGGCGAAAAGGTCTTTGAGTACGACGGCGGTTCGCGCGTTCCCGGTGACGACGCCGCTTCCGGGGCTGCTGATGAGTCCCCTCCCGGTACAGATAAGACGGGACCGGCCCTGAGATGGCGGGTGGGCCTGCGGGTCGCCCTGCTCATCGCCGCACTCGCGGTGCTGGGCGGCGCCTGGTTCTGGTCACAGGTAGCCGCCGGTCAGCCCGAAGTCATGCCGCTGAGTGACATCTCCGCCCAGGGCAGCCTGCCCGCGGGGGAAGGAACCCAGGAAGAGGAGCCCCACGGGGCCGGGCCGCCTGAACTGCCATCGGAAACTCCGCAGGCCGGCACAGTCATCATCCATGTGGCCGGGGCTGTCGCCGTGCCCGGGGTTGTGCAGTTGCCCGCCGGCAGCCGGGTTCACCAGGCAGTCGCCGCGGCTGGCGGCGGCACACCCTCCGCCGACCTGAACCGCCTCAACCTTGCTGCCGTGCTGACGGACGGACAAAAGCTCTACGTTCCCCAGGCCGGCGAAGAAATCCCCGCCGGTTCGTCCGCCTCACCCGGGGAAGCGGGGGAGGGGACTAGCGGCGGCGGGACCACGTCAGCAGGAGGAAAGGTCAACCTCAACACAGCAGGCGTCGAAGAACTCGACTCCCTCCCGAAGGTTGGACCGGTGCTGGCGCAGCGGATCGTGGACTGGCGCAAGGAACACGGCCCCTTCAAGTCGGTCGAGGAGCTCGACGCCGTGGACGGCGTGGGTCCCAAGATGCTCGAAACACTCCTTCCCTTGGTAGGCATCTGAGATGGCCGGGCGCAGTCCGTGGAGCCGCTTTGTTGACTCAGCCGTACAGGGCCAGGGGGCTCCCGCAGCCCTCGCAGTTCCCGTGGCTACACCCGCCGGGGTCCAGGCCGGAGGGCTAAAGGCCGCCGGGGTCAAAGCCAGAGGGCTGAAGGTCCGCAGGCTGGGTATACGCGTCGGGGCGAAGCTCCGGGGCCAGGAGCTAGCGAACCCACCAACGGATGCGCCGCGCCGGCGTACCGACGTCAGGCTGGCGCTGCCCGCCTGCCTCGTCTGGAGTGCTGCCATAGCCGGCGTCTGGCTTACCCCTGTAGCGCTGGTAGGGCTGTGCTGCGGTTTGGTGCTGCTCGCTGCGTTCCTGTTTACCGGGGCCGCCCGCGGCAGGGGGCCAGTGTCCGGCCGGCGGAGCTTTCTGATGACCACCGCGGTTGCCTTGGTGCTCGCTGCGGCAGCCGCTGCGCATTCGGCCGTCTCCTCGTCGCAACGCCACGATGGGGCCCTTGCCGAAGCTGTCGCCGCCGGCAACTCCGTGGTGGCCATCCTGGAAGTCACCGGATCCCCGCGTGCCATGACCGTCCCGGGAAGCGCGGGGCCGCCCGAGCGGTGGTCGGTAACGGCGCAAACGGAGGAGGTCACCGTCGGCGGCCGGGTCATCCGCACCCGTGCTCCGATGGTGGTCATGGGCGGCAAGGGCTGGGGAGACCTGATACCTGGCCAGGTGGTCCGGACCGCCGGCAAGCTGAAGCCACCGGACGCAGGCCAGCAGGAAGCCGCTGTCCTGTTGGCCTCCTTGCCACCCCGTGCCGGCTCCGGGGCCGGCAGCGGCGCCGGAGTCGATGATGCCGACGCCCCGGGCTGGCAGCTCGTAGCGAAGGACCTGCGCGGCCGGTACGTTTCCGCTTCGTTCTTCCTTGCCGCCGATCCGGCCGGCCTTCTGCCGGGTATGGTCACCGGAGATACCAGCGCCCTGGACGAAGGACTCAATGCGGCAATGAAAACGGTGGGCATGACCCACCTGACCGCGGTCAGCGGAGCCAACTGCAGCCTGGTCCTGGGCGCATTGCTGATCGCTGCACGAAGCCTTCGCCTGCCCCGGCTCGCCGCGGCAGGACTGGCGCTGACCGGCCTGGCAATGTTTGTGGTGCTCGTGGGCCCGGACGCCAGCGTCCTGCGCGCCGCGCTTATGGGTTCAATCGCCGTGGCATCGCTGGCAGGCGGCCGGACGGGCCGCGGACTCAGTTTCCTCTGCCTCGCGGTGATGGGCCTGCTCCTGATCGACCCCGGCCTCGGTACCAGCTTTGGCTTCCTGTTGTCAGTACTCGCAACCCTGGGCATCATCGTCCTGGGCCGACGGATGATTGACTGGACCCCGCCAGTTATTCCACGCTGGGCAGCCGCCGCCTGGGCCGTCCCGCTCTCCGCGCAGTTGCTGTGCGGCCCGGTGATTGTGCTCCTGCAGCCCCAGTTTTCCACCTACTCGCTGCTTGCAAACCTGATGGCAGCCCCGCTGGTAGCACCGGTGACATTGCTGGGAACGGCAGCCGTCCCGCTGGTGGTGGCCGCGCCGTGGCTGGCCACCGTCCTGATCGCCGTGGCAGGCACTTTCAGCGCCGGAGTGGCAGGAACCGCGCGGATCACGGCCGGATTGCCGGGGGCTGCGCTGCCCTGGCCCGAGGGCCCGTTCGGACTCCTGACCATGGTGCTGCTCTCCCTGCTGACCTTCGCCGGCGTGTGGCTGACCATCCGGCCGCGTCAGGTGTTGCCGCGGGTACTGGCACTGCACGCCCGGACGGAATCGGTGTTGGACCTCCTGGAACGGCACCTGGGGGCCACGTTGGCCCGGTGCTGGCCGGACCGGCGCGGGCCAGGCCAGCGTGGCCCCGGCTTGGTGGCGGCGGCCCACCGTGGCAGGCTTAGACACTGCACCAGAATTTCCGGGAGGAATCCACCATGGCCGCAGCCCAGACCACACGTACCAGGACTCCGGCGTCCAACACGGCCACCTGGCGGGACGTGACGCCTGCCGAAATCGTCCTGGTGGGCGGACCGGAGGAATACCTCGGCATCCGTGCCATGGACCATGTCCGCGCCCAGGTGCGGACGGCGTTTCCCGACGTGGAAGTCAGCCGCCTCATGGCCGGAACGTACGAAGCCGGGACCCTCGCCATGCAAGTCAGTCCCTCACTCTTCGGTGAGCGCAAACTGATCGAAGTCGAAGGCGTTGAAGGCATGAACGATGCCTTCCTGGCCGACGCACTGACCTATCTGGCCCGCCCGGAGCCGGAGGCGGTGCTCGTCCTGCGCCACGCCGGGGGAGTCCGCGGCAAGAAGCTCCTCGATGCCGTCAAAGCCGGCGGTTGGCCGGTAGTTGACTGCCAGCCCCTGAAGAAGGATGCGGATAAGGCCACTTTCGTGGCAACGGAATTCAGGGCCGCCGGACGCAAGATCAGCTCGGACGCCGTGCAGACCCTGGTTAATGCCGTCGGCGCCAACCTTTCGGAGCTCGCGGCGGCGTGCAGCCAGCTGATCGCGGATGCCACCGGAGCAGTGACCCCGGAGTTGGTGGACCGCTACTACGGTGGCCGGATTGAGGCCACGGCCTTCAAGGTCGCGGACGCTGCCATGGCCGGAAACGGTCCAGTGGCGCTGTCCACCCTTCGCCACGCGCTGGCCACCGGGGCTGATCCCGTTCCGCTGGTTGCGGCGCTGGCAGCCAAGCTGCGGACAGTGGCCAAAGTTGCCGGCGCCCATGGATCCCCGGCGCAGATCGCCCGGGAACTGGGCATGCAGCCCTGGCTCGTGGAGCAGGCCCAGCGCGATGTGCGCCGCTGGACCCCGGAGGGCCTGGTCCGCTCCATCCAGGCCACCGCGGAGGCCGATGCCCAGGTCAAGGGCCTTTCGCGTGATCCCGTCTATGCCGTTGAACACGCGGTGACCGTCATTGCAACCTCTGTGCGCGGGCACTGAATTCAGCCGATTGCGGCTGCGGTTGGTGGGTCTGACGGAGAGGCCCTGACGGCTTAAAGACGTGTGGCCGGCACCCATCGGGTGCCGGCCACAATCATCAGTTCAGGTGAACTGGAAACCTTACAGCGCGTTGACCTTCTTGGAGATGGCCGACTTGCGGTTTGCTGCGTTGTTCTTGTGCAGAACACCCTTGCTGACAGCCTTGTCCAGCTTGCGGCCGGCAACAAGCAGGGCAGCGGCAGCTGCATCCTTGTCGGTGGACTCAACGGCCGTGTTGACGGCGCGGATGGCCGTCTTCAGCTCAGACTTGACTGCGTTGTTGCGCAGGCGGGCCTTTTCGTTGGTAAGGATGCGCTTCTTCTGGGACTTGATATTAGCCACGTGTGAACTCTCTTTTTAATGCGGAAATGGTCTAGAGGGCTTTCAGATTGGCCATTGACTGAGCGGCGTGGGGATACCTATGGCGGCCAACCATCAGTGGCCGTCGACCTGCACGGACACACAGCTATAAAGAATAGCAGACCCCCCGGAAGCTGGCCATTTTGGCGGGCTACTTCCAGCCGTGTCGCCGCCGGATACCTGCAGCCACCAGATCGAAGCGTTTCCGGTCCAGAACAGCACCTTCGCGCCGGATGGCGTCCGGGCTGACCTGCAGGATCCGCCCGAGGTTCGCCTCGCTGGGCCGCTGCTGGCGGTCCCAACTGCCGGTTCCGATGTCCACGTACTCTCCGGACCCGTTGCCGGCATGGTCGTGGTCCTTGCTGGTGAGCATTACCCCCAGCAGGTACCGCCCGTTCTTGCCTACCAGCAGAACAGGACGGTCTTTACCCCGGCTGTGGTCCTCTTCATACGGAACCCAAGTCCACACAATCTCGCCGGGGTCGGGACTGCCGTCGGGCTGCGGGGCGTACCGGATGGCCGCCGTGCCGCCAAAGTCGCCAGGATAGGCGCCTGGCGGGGCCGGCCTGGCCGCCGGCGCCCGGTGGGCCGGCGTGGGCGTGATCGGTCCGGCAGATCCGGTTGGGCTGGAACGGAACTTCTGCAGGACCCTGGCGGACATCCGGACGACGTTGGCCAAGGAGCGGAGGTTGATACGCATGGGGCAAGACTATCGCCGGGCCCCTGTACTGGTTTGACCTGAATGCAATACGATGCGCCCGGACGTGGGAGACTGGAAGTTCCAAATGTGCGGTCCAGCCGCAGGGTGCCTTCGGTGCGTCCTGGCGGCGGTCGCGCGAATGCCAACAGTAAGGACCCTGCGTGTCTCCCATGGCCCGCACCGCCCCGGTGCCCGCCGCGACAGATCCGGCCATCATTCGGAATTTCTGCATCATCGCGCACATTGACCACGGCAAGTCCACCCTGGCCGACCGCATGCTGCAGTACACCGGGGTGGTTAAGTCCCGCGATATGAAGGCCCAGTACCTGGATCGCATGGACATTGAGCGCGAACGCGGCATCACGATTAAATCCCAGGCGGTGCGTATGCCCTGGGAACTCGACGGCACCAGCTACGCGCTGAACATGATCGACACCCCCGGCCACGTGGACTTCACCTACGAAGTGTCCCGCTCGCTGGCCGCCTGCGAAGGCGCAGTGCTGCTCGTTGACGCGGCGCAGGGCATCGAGGCCCAGACCCTCGCGAACCTGTACCTGGCGATGGAAAACAACCTCACCATCATCCCGGTGCTGAACAAGATCGACCTCCCGGCGGCCCAGCCTGAGAAATACGCGGCCGAACTCGCCAGCCTGATCGGCGGCGACCCCGACGACGTGCTCCGCGTCTCCGGCAAGACCGGCATGGGCGTCGAGGTCCTGCTGGACAAAATCGTCCGCGACCTGCCGGCGCCCGTGGGTGACCCGAATGCCCCCGCGCGCGCCATGATTTTCGACTCGGTCTACGACACGTACCGCGGTGTGGTCACCTACGTCCGCGTCGTTGACGGCATGCTTCACCCCCGTGAACGCATCCAGATGATGTCCACCCGTGCCACCCACGAACTCCTCGAGATCGGGGTGAGCTCCCCGGAGCCCACCCCCTCCAAAGGCCTCGGCGTGGGCGAAGTGGGCTACCTCATCACCGGGGTGAAGGACGTCCGCCTGTCCAAGGTCGGCGACACCGTCACCAACCTTGCCAAGCCTGCCACTAAGTCCCTTCCCGGCTATGCCGATGCCAAGCCGATGGTCTTCTCCGGCCTGTATCCGCTGGATGGCACGGACTATCCGGTACTTCGCGATGCGCTGGAGAAGCTGATGCTTAACGACGCCGCGCTGGTCTATGAGCCGGAAACGTCGGCCGCGCTGGGATTCGGCTTCCGCGTGGGCTTCCTCGGCCTGCTCCACTTGGAAATCACCAGGGAGCGGCTCGAACGCGAATACAACCTTGACCTGATCTCCACTGCCCCCAACGTGGAGTACGAGGTGACCTTGGAGGACAAGAAGGTGGTCCATGTGACCAACCCCAGCGAATACCCTTCCGGCAAGATCGCAGAGGTCCGTGAGCCGATGGTGTCTGCCACCATCCTGGCACCGAATGAGTTTGTTGGCGCCATCATGGAGCTCTGCCAGAGCCGCCGCGGGGTTATAGGCGGCATGGACTACCTGTCCGAGGACAGGGTCGAAATCCGCTACCGGCTGCCGCTCGCTGAGATCGTGTTCGATTTCTTTGACATCCTCAAATCCAAGACCCGGGGCTACGGCTCACTGGACTGGAAGGCCGACGGCGAGCAGGTGGCTGATCTGGTCAAGGTGGACATCATGCTCCAGGGCGAACAGGTGGATGCCTTCTCCGCCATCACGCACCGCGAGAAGGCCTACGCCTACGGTGTGATGATGACCGGCAAACTGCGCGAGCTCATTCCCCGCCAGCAGTTCGAAGTGCCCATCCAGGCTGCCATCGGCTCCAGGATCATCGCCCGGGAAAGCATCCGCGCCATCCGCAAGGACGTTCTGGCCAAGTGCTACGGCGGCGACATTTCCCGGAAGCGAAAACTGCTGGAGAAGCAGAAGGAAGGCAAAAAGCGCATGAAGATGGTGGGCCGCGTTGAGGTCCCCCAGGAAGCCTTCATCGCTGCGCTGACCACCGACGAGTCCAAGGACAAGGCCAAGAAGTAGTGATGACAGTGGCCGGCAACACCGGACGCCCCTGCAATGCCTAGCATTCTTCCCCTCGGCGACCCGGCGCCGTCGGACGGTCTGCTGCCCGTGCAGTCAGTGGACGGTGCGGTGGACCGGGCCTTCGGGCTGTACGTGCATATCCCGTTCTGCGCGGTGCGCTGCGGATACTGCGACTTCAACACTTACACGGCCACCGAGCTGGGCGGCGGAGCGTCCCAGGACGCCTACGCCACCACAGCCGTGTCCGAAGTGGATTTGGCAGCCACGGTCCTGCGGGACTCGGGTCTTCCGGACCGACCGCTGAGCACAGTCTTCTTCGGCGGCGGCACCCCCACGCTGCTCCCCGCGGAAGACCTCGCCCGGATCCTGGCGGCCGCCGTCGGGCACTGGGGCCTGGAACCCGGTGCCGAAGTGACCACCGAAGCAAACCCGGACTCGGTCACGCCTGCCTCCCTGCAGGTGCTGGCCGATGCCGGTTTCACCCGGGTTTCCTTTGGCATGCAGTCTGCTGTTCCCCATGTCCTGAAGGTCCTTGACCGCACGCACACGCCCAGCCGCGTGCCGCAGGTGGTGCAATGGGCGCGCGATGCCGGACTGGCCGTGAGCCTGGATCTTATCTACGGGACGCCGGGGGAGTCCCTGGAGGACTGGCGGTTCTCGCTGGAGACGGCGCTGTCCTACCAGCCGGACCACATCAGCGCCTACGCGCTGATCGTGGAGGACGGCACCAAGCTGGCCGCCCAGATCCGCCGTGGCGAAGTCCCGGGAATCGACGACGACGACCACGCCGACAAGTACGAACTCGCCGACCAGCTGATCGGCGCTGCGGGCCTCAGCTGGTATGAGGTCAGCAACTGGTCCCGGACGCCGGAGCAGGCATGCCGGCACAACCTTGCGTACTGGCGGGGTGACGACTGGTGGGGCATCGGACCGGGCGCACACTCACACGTCGGCGGAGTGCGGTGGTGGAACGTCAAGCACCCTACTGCCTACGCAGGACGGCTTGCGCAGGGCCTGTCACCGGCCGCCGGGCGGGAAACGCTCGACGCCGAAACCCGCGACGTGGAGCGCGTGATGCTCGAGGCGCGGCTCGTGTCGGGGCTGGCAACGTCAACGCTGGGCGAACACGGCCGTTATGCCGTGGCCGGGCTCATCGCCGACGGCTTGGTCGAAGCGCCGGCCGCCTTCCATGGCAAGCTGGTATTGACGCTGAGGGGCCGCCTGCTGGCCGACGCTGTGGTCCGCAGGATACTGCCGGACTAGGCCCTACAATCGTGGGCCCACGCCCGCAGGGTTCCCTGGCCGAGCTTGCGAGGTTAGGGTGCGGGTGGGGACTACTTGATCCAGCGCAGGTTGTACTGGTAGCGGTGGGGCTGGCCCTTGTTGACATGGATGCCCGCGGCCACGGAGAAGCAGGTCAGGGCAATCCAAATCAGGGTGGCGATGACGGCGAAGATGTTTCCCACCACTGGAATGAAAACCAGGAGGTTGGCCACCAGCGCCGCAATGGTGGGCGGCAGGCTGAAGTTCAGCGCTTCCTTGGATTCCTGGGCGGTGAACGGCCCGCGCTCACGGAAAATCAGGTAGATCAGCAGTGAGGGAACACAGCCGAGGATCCCGCCGAAGTGTGCCAGCATGGCCCACTGGCGGTCTTCACTGGCCGTCAGGGGCAGCGCATTTGCCGGAACGCCCTGGTACTCGGAACGGCCCTGGCCGCCGTGGTCGTCCCGGTGCTCGCGTGCGTTTTGTGCCACGGTTTTCTTCCTTCGAAAGTGCAATGGTGCTGGGTTGGAGAATGCCGGACTGAAGCAACTGCAGCCTCCGCCGTACCAAGAATACTGGTTCGGCCACCAAATGCCGCCGCCAGCGCTCGGATCCGGGGTTACGGCACCGTCAGGAAGTCGATGACTTCCTCCACTCTCCCGAGCAGTGATGCTTCCAGGTCCGCGTAGCTGCGGACGGCGCCCAGCAGCTTTTGCCAGCCAAGCCCGATGTCTTCCTTGGTGGAGTGCGGCCAGCCGAACGCTTCCAGGATGCCGGTCTTCCACTCCTGCCCGCGGGGTACCACCGGCCATTTTTCGATGCCCAGTACAGCGGGCCGGATCGCCTGCCACACGTCAACGTAAGGGTGCCCGACGATCAGGACATTCCCGGCCGCGCCGGGCGAGGCCATCACGGCGGCAGCGATGCGCGACTCCTTCGAGTCCGGCACCAGGTGGTCCACCAGGACCCCCAGCCGGCGGCCCGGACCGGGACCGAACGCGGCCACCGCCCCAGCCAGGTCATCAATGCCGTGCAAAGGCTCGACGACGATGCCCTCTACGCGGAGATCGTCACCCCAGACCTTTTCCACCAGTTCGGCGTCGTGTTTTCCTTCAACCCAGATTCTGCTTGCCTTGGCCACCTGGGCACGCTGGCCGGCCACCCGGACTGAGCCCGACGCCGTCCGGCCGGCCACCACGGCGGCGGGCTGCCTGGGCGCCGGGGGAACGAGCCGGATGGGCTGTCCCTCCAGGAGGAACCCGAAGCCGAGCCGGAAGGACCGGGACTTTCCGCGCCGGTCTTCGAGGGCAACTACATGCATGCCGCCGGACTTCTCCACCCGGGTCACCGCTCCCACCCAGCCTGACTGGGCGTCTTCGAGAACCATGCCGCGTTCCACGGGAACTTCAGGGAGTTCGCTTCTGACGGGTGCGGTGATCTCCTGCGGACCCCAGTTCTGGTATTGCATGGATTGATTCCGCCTTGCCGCTAGATCCTGACCCGGAATTTCGCCCGGAGCGGTACCAATGCTAACAACGGGGTGACTCATATTAGACTGTTAGCACTTAGGTATGTCGAGTGCTAACCCTGCAGTAATCACGGATGGAGGTGGAGTATGAGCGAGCCGCGCAAACTCGAAGTACTGCGCGCCATAGTGGAGGACTATGTGCACTCCCGCGAGCCGGTGGGTTCCAAGGCACTCGTGGAACGCCATCACCTCGGCGTGTCCAGTGCCACCATCCGCAACGACATGGCGGCACTGGAAGACGACGGCCTGATCACAGCCCCGCACACCAGCGCCGGACGGATCCCCACCGACAAAGGCTATCGGCTGTTTGTGGACCAGATTTCAGCAGTAAAGCCGCTTTCCCAGGCGGAACGGCGTGCCATCCAATCGCTGCTGGAGGGCTCAGACGATCTGGACGACGTCCTGGACAGGACCGTCAGGATGCTGTCACAGCTGACCAACCAGGTCGCCGTGGTGCAGTATCCCCATCTGAGCCGCGCCACCATCCGCCACATCGAATTCGTCCTGCTCGCGCCCCGGCAGGTCCTGGTGGTCCTCATCGCCACCACCGGCAAAGTCGAACAGCGCGTGATCGACGTCGGCCAGGACCTCGGCGACGACGCTATCGCCGCCTTGCGGACACACTTCCTCGGATCACTGGCGGGCATTTCGCTGAGCCGTCTGACGCCGTCGCTGCCGGGAGTCGTTTCGTCCGTCAGTCCGGGCCAGCGCGCAGCTGCCCAGGCTTTGGCCCATGTGCTGGAAACGCTCGCCCACAACAGCCGTGAGGAACGCATGGTCATGGCCGGAACGGCGAACCTCGCCCGCTCCAATGTGGATTTTCCGCTCAGTATCGGACCAGTCCTGGAAGCCCTCGAGGAGCAGGTTGTCCTGCTGCGCCTCCTGAGCGACATGGCGCAGGATCCGAGGGGCGTGGCAGTAAGTATCGGGCGTGAAAACCCTTACGACGGACTCGCGGAAGCCTCCGTGGTTGCCACGGGCTACGGACCTGACAGCACTGCCAAGATCGGTGTGCTGGGCCCCACCCGGATGGACTATCCCACCACCATGGCCGCCGTCAGGGCAGTAGCCCGTTACCTTTCAAGAATTCTGGGTCCGTAACAGCACCACGGTCCAGGCACGAAGAGCAGTGCCGGCAGCCAGGCTGCCGGCAGTACAACAAGGAAGAGATACGAACTTTGAGCAGCCACTACGACGTCCTCGGAGTCTCGCCGGAAGCCACCGGGGAAGAGATTAAGAAGGCCTACCGCAAGCTGGCCCGCACTCTGCACCCGGACGTAAACCCCGGGGACGATGCATCGGACCGCTTCAAGGCCGTGACCCACGCCTATGAGGTACTTTCGGACCCGCAGAAGCGCCGGATCTATGACACCACCGGCAATGAGAACGGCACCGACAACGGGTTCGGCGGCGCCGGATACTCCGGCCAGGGCTTCGCGTTCCAGGACATCTTTGACACGTTCTTCGGTGCCGGCGGCTCCTCCGGCCCCGCGTCCCGGGTCCGCCGCGGCCAGGACGCGCTGATCAGTGTCCGGATAGAACTCCGCGATGCGGTGTTCGGCGTCAACCGGAAACTCGAAGTGGACACCGCCGTCACCTGCCCCACCTGCAACGGCTCATGCTGCCGCGAAGGAAGCCACCCTGTCCGCTGCGATATCTGCGGCGGTAGCGGCCAGGTCCAGCGCGCGGTGCGCTCCATCCTGGGCCAGGTCATGACGGCGGCCCCGTGTGGCAGCTGCGAAGGCTTCGGAACAGTCATCAAGGACCCCTGCAACGAATGCAGCGGCCAAGGCCGCATCCGCAGCCGACGGTCCCTCACCATCAAGGTGCCGGCCGGTGTTGCCACAGGCACCCGAATCCAGCTCTCCGGACAGGGCGAAGCAGGCCCGGCCGGAGGACCTTCCGGGGACCTGTACGTGGAACTGCGGGTCAACAATGACGCCACCTACGCCCGTGATGGTGACGACTTGCACGCAACGCTGCACATCCCGATGACTGCCGCCGCCCTGGGCACTGAGCTGTCACTGGACACCTTTGACGGGCTGCAGGAGATCGACGTCAAGGCGGGGACGCAGTCCGGGGAGATCATCACGCTCCGTGGACTCGGGGTGACGCACCTGCGCGGTTACGGCCGGGGGGACCTGATGGTCCATCTGCAGGTGGAGACGCCGGCCAAGCTGGATGCCGCGCAGGAGGATCTCCTGCGGCAGTTGGCGAAGCTGCGGGGCGAGCAGTTCACGGAAGGCAAGCTGGCTGCCAGCGGCGGCGTCTTTGCCAAGCTGCGGGACCGGTTCGGTAACCTGTAGCGGTGAGCAATCCCGTTTTCTTCAGCGGTGCCGGGTCGCTGGACGAGCTAGTGCCCGGTGCCCGTTTTGTCCTTCAAGGGCCGGAGGCACGCCACGCCGTGACCGTGAAGCGGATCACTCCCGGAGAGGCGGTGGACATTGCTGATGGCGCCGGAAAGCGGCTGACGGGAACTGTCGTTTCGGCGTCACCCGCAGAGCTCACCGTTGAATGCTCCGCACTCGTCGTGGAGGACCAGTCCGATATCCGGCTCGTGCTGGTCCAGGCCCTGGCCAAGGGGGACCGCGACGAACTGGCCGTGGAAACGGCAACTGAACTGGGGATCGACGCCGTAGTCCCTTGGCAGTCCGAGCGATCAATTGTCCGCTGGAAGGGTGAGCGCGCCGCCAAGGCCCACGCGAAATGGCAATCCGTGGTCACTGCTGCCGCCAAACAGGCACGCCGCGCCTGGATCCCCGAGGTGCGGGCCGCCGTCGAAACGCCTGGCCTTGCGGCGGCCGTGGCGGCAGCGGATCTGGCTGTAATCCTGCACGAAGACGCGGTCCGGCCGCTCCGTTCTGTCCTGGAATCATGGCAGGCCACCCAGGCTGCCGCCGGGCCCCTGGAAATTCTGCTCATTGTTGGCCCGGAAGGCGGCATCAGTCCCCGCGAAGTCACCCGGCTTTGCGACGCCGGGGCCGTGACGGCGCTCCTGGGACACCACGTCCTGAGGTCATCCACGGCCGGGCCGGCAGCGGTTGTTTTGGCGAGCGATGTACTGGGACGCTGGACTGCCCCTGTATCCTGAGGCCGCCTGCTGCGCGGTCTGCTACCGGACGTTGAAGTTCCGTGTATCCACATTCAGCTCCTGGCCACTGCCGGCCGCATCCACCTGCGAAACGCGGAGCTCGTAATTTCCCGAGGAGAGGCTAAGGGCAAGGGTGAACAGTCCGGTCTGTGCCGCCTCGGCGGCTGCAGTGGTCTCCCCGGTCAGGTAGGGCGTCTTGTCCCCGTTCGCTTCGGCCCGCTGGATCTGCCAGCGGAGCTTACCGCCGGGTACGGTGCTGCGGCCGGTGATCTTGACGCTTCCGCCGGCCATGTCCGTCCCTTCCTGCGGATCGATGATCCATACGGGCGCCACCATCCCGACGGCGCGGGACATGGGAGCGCCAAGCTGGACGTGGTCGAAGGCAACGTAATCGGTGTGGCTGTCCACCAGGATCCTGACCTGGATCTGCTGGCCGGAATCGATCAGGCCGGAACTCGCTGCCGCTGCCGTAGCCGTGAAGACCAGTTGTTGGATGGCGCGGCCGGCCATGTCGGCGTCGAGATTGCTGTTAAAGGCATCCTCCGAGACGTCGACGGTGATGACATTCTTGCCGGAGATGGACGAGGCGAGTTTCTCGGGATTCTGCCAGGGCGTGAAGAAGTCCGGGTCCAGCGGCTTCTCGGACATCATGGCCCGCAAGGCACGGGTCACCGGATTCTCCTGCTCCGGAACGTCCCGGAATTCCCGGTACAGGAACACGTTGCTGTTGCTCCGGCCAATCCAGTAGACCGGTGCCTTATTCGAAGACTGCGTGGTTTCCAGGGGCGCGCTGGTGGAGGGTGCCCCGGGGGAGGCGGTGGCGGCAGGGCTGGAGTTTGCCGTGAGGTTGGGCTCAGGGCTGGGGTCCGCGATACAACCGGTGAGGAGGAGGAAGGCTGGCAGGAGACACAGGAGGCGTTGCGGGCGGAAACGCGGCGCGGCGCGTACGGCAGTGAGGGGGGTCGCTGTTTCCGGCACTCTCGTGGCCCTGTCCTTCCTGGCTGTGAAATGGTGAGGCGTGGGCCTCGTGAGCCGGTCCCCGGACGGCCCTGATTTCCAGCATCGCATAGCCAGCCCCGGCAAAAGGACCGGATCCGGGCCGCCGGCACAACTGCAACGGGAACGATATGAGCCTGATATGAAGTTGATACCTAATGACGCCAACCATCCCGCAGCAAGCCGGTGACGGGAGCCCTTGCCGGACAACGCCGGGCGCTGCCGGGAGGTGCCTCCTGGCGTAAGATGGAAGGACTCCGCTGGCTCCTGCGTGCTCGGCAACAGCCCGCCCACGCAGCTGCCGGTGGCACTTAAGTTTCGAACTGGAGGAGACCACGGGCCTGCGGGCCAGCACCATGACTGAATCAGCGAACGGAAAGCGCCGGCTCAACACTGACCGTGCCGCCGGAGAATTTCCCCATTCACTTCCCGGTGTCCGGACGGAGGTGGTTCTCTTTGACAACTCCGATCAGATGGTCCAATCGCTCGGCAGCCATGATGAGGCCTTGCGTTACATCGAAGAACAGTTCCCGGCCGTAAACTTCCACGTCCGCGGAAACGAGCTGTCCATCAGCGGTCCCGCCAACGAAGTTCCCCGCATCATGCGGCTGCTGCATGAAGTGCGCGGCCTCGTGGCCCGTGGCACGGTCATCAGCCCCGCGGTGTTGCAGCAGCTCGTCGCGTTGCTCCGCAGCCAGTCCCTGCAGAACCCTGTGGACGTCCTCACCCACAACATCCTCTCCAGCCGGGGGAAGACCATCCGGCCAAAAACCCTGAACCAGAAGAACTACGTGGACGCGATTGACGCGAACACCGTGATCTTCGGGATTGGCCCTGCAGGCACGGGCAAGACGTACCTTGCGATGGCCAAGGCTGTCCAGGCACTGCAGCAGAAGGAAGTCAGCCGCATTATCCTGACCAGGCCCGCAGTCGAAGCCGGCGAACGGCTGGGGTTCCTGCCGGGCACCCTGAGCGACAAGATCGATCCCTACCTGCGCCCGCTGTACGACGCGCTGCACGACATGATGGACCCCGAGTCCATCCCGCGCCTGATGGCTGCCGGGACCATCGAAGTGGCGCCGCTGGCTTACATGCGTGGGCGCACGCTCAATGACGCCTTTATCATCCTGGACGAAGCGCAGAACACAACACCGGAACAGATGAAGATGTTCCTCACGCGTTTGGGCTTCGGGTCCAAAATGGTGGTCACCGGAGACGTCACCCAGGTGGACCTTCCCTTCAGCACCCGCTCCGGGCTGCGGATCGTGGAAGGGATCCTGCAGGGGATCGAGGACGTGAACTTCACCGTCCTGGATTCCACAGACGTGGTCCGCCACCGTCTTGTGGGTGACATCGTGCGCGCCTACAGTCTCTGGGATGATGTCCAGCGGAACAAAGTGCAGCACTCGGTAAGCCGGGAAAAGCGGGGGGAAAACGCATGAGCATCGAGGTAAACAACGAATCCGGCATCCAGGTTGATGAAGCGGAGCTCGTGGCACTGTCCCGGTACGTTTTCGAACAGCTGTACATCCACCCCCAGGCTGAACTCTCCATTCTCCTGGTGGATGAACCGGCCATGGAAAAGCTCCACATCGAGCTCATGGACGAGCCGGGATCCACAGACGTGCTCTCGGTCCCCATGGACGAACTGACCCCAGGCACGCCGGACCGGCCCACTCCGCAAGGGATGCTGGGTGACATTGCCGTGTGCCCCCAGGTAGCGCAGGTTCAGGCCGTCGACGCCGGGCACTCCCTGCAGGATGAGATGCTGCTCCTGACCACCCACGGGATCCTCCACCTGCTGGGCTATGACCACGCAGAGCCCGAGGAAAAGGAAGAGATGTTCGGCCTCCAGCGCCAGCTGCTCTCCGGCTTCACCGGCAAAGACGCACCCGCCGAGACTACTCAGTGACGCCCCTGCTCCTTGTCGGCATGGCCCTGGCGTTCCTCAGTACAGCAGCACTCCTGACAGCAGCCGAGGCCGCGTTCACGTTTCTTCCCCGGCATAACGCCGAAGACGCCCTGCTGAAAAGCCGCGGAAACGCCATGAAGCGCATCCTGGCCCAGCCGGTGGCCCATATCCGGGCCTTGCGGTTCTGGCGGGTCTGGTTCGAGATGGCTTCAGCCGTGGCGGTGGCCGTCCTGCTCCACAGCCTGCTGGACAATGTCTGGCTGGCCGGGCTGGCCGCCACCGGGATTATGGCCCTGCTCGGTTTCGTAATCGTCGGAGTTTCCCCGCGGCAGATCGGCAGGCTCCATTCGGCCGCAGTGGTCCGGTACACGGCATCGCTGATCAGGTTCCTGACGTGGGTCCTCGGTCCCATCCCCGGGTGGCTCGTGGCGCTGGGCAGTGCCGCCGCTCACGGCGCCCCGGCGGGTGATGACGCGTTCTTCAGCGAACAGGAATTCCGCGAACTCGTGGACCGCGCATCTGAATCCGACATGATCGAAGACACCGAAGCGGAAATGATCCAATCAGTCTTTGACTTCGGCGATACCCTGGTGCGCGCCGTGATGGTGCCCCGGACGGATATCCTCAGCATCGACGCCGGCTCCAGCCTCAGGCGTGCCATGTCGATGTTCCTGCGTTCGGGCTATTCACGGATCCCCGTGATCGGCGACAACACGGACCAGATCCTCGGAATCGTCTACCTCAAGGACGTCGCGGCGACGCTTCACGAGCTGGGACCCGACGACGAACAGCCCCCGGTCGAAGCCCTGGCCCGCGAGGTCCGGTACGTCCCGGAGTCCAAACCGGTGAGCGACCTGCTGCGGGAACTGCAGAAGGAGTCAACACACGTTGCCATCGTGATCGACGAATACGGCGGCACGGCTGGCCTTGTCACCCTCGAGGACCTCATCGAGGAAATCGTCGGCGAAATCGTGGACGAGTATGACACCGAAAGCGCCGAGGCCGTGGCCGTAGGCGGCGGTTCCTACCGAGTGAGTGCCCGGATGAGCATCGACGACCTCGGAGAACTGTTCGACATAGAGCTCGACGACGACGAGGTTGACACCGTGGGCGGGCTGCTGGCCAAGGCCCTGGGCCGCGTTCCCATTGTGGGCAGCCGCGTGGAGGTGGGCGGCATCTCGCTGCTCGCCGAACGGCTCGAGGGCCGCCGCAACCGCGTCAGCCACATCATTGCGGCAGCAGTACCAAAAGTAGACACTGACCTTGAAGACCTTCTCGACGAGGCGGAAGCAACCCAGCAGGGAGTTCCACGTGAGCAAGAAAAATAATCGTCCGGCCAACCCGGATTCAGCCGCAAAAGACTTCGGCGGCTACAGGGCAGGCTTTGCGGTCCTCGTTGGGCGGCCGAACGCGGGCAAATCAACCCTGACGAACGCCCTGGTGGGTCAGAAGGTGGCCATCACTTCCGCCAAGCCGCAGACCACGCGCCACACCATCCGGGGGATCGTGCACCGCGATGACGCCCAGCTGATCCTGGTGGATACCCCGGGCCTCCACCGCCCCCGCACGCTGCTGGGAAAACGGTTGAACGAACTCGTCGCCGACACCCTCGCCGAGGTCGACGCGATCGGCTTCTGCCTCCCCGCCAACGAGAAGATCGGCCCGGGCGACAAGTACATCGCCGCCCAGCTCGCCGCCATCGGCAACAAGCCTGTCATCGCGATCGTCACCAAGGCAGACACGGTGGACCGGCAGGCGCTCACCGAGCAGTTGCTCGCCGTCGCAGCACTGGGCCGGGATGTCATCGGCGAAGACGGTTGGAAGGACATCGTCCCTGTGTCCGCCACCGACGGGTTCCAGGTCGACACCCTCGCGGACGTCCTGATCAGCCACATGCCGGCGTCCCCGCCCCTGTATCCGGACGGGCACCTGACGGACGAACCCGAAGCTGTGATGATCGCCGAACTCATCCGGGAAGCGGCCCTCGAAGGCGTCCGCGACGAATTGCCGCACTCCCTGGCCGTCGTCGTCGATGAGATCGTTCCGCGTGAAGGCCGGCCCGAAGACCGGCCCTTCCTCGACGTCCGGGTTAATCTCTACGTGGAACGTCCGTCCCAGAAGGCCATCATCATCGGCAAGGGCGGTGCACGGCTCCGCGAAGTCGGCACTAACGCACGCAAGGGGATCGAGGCGCTGCTCGGCGCGCGCATCTACCTTGACCTGCATGTGAAGGTGGCCAAGGACTGGCAGCGCGACCCGAAGCAGCTGGTCAAGCTGGGCTTCTGACGCTGCCCTTTCGCCTTACCCCGGTCGGTCGTCGGGAAGTTCCCAGAATGGGCAACTAAAATAGGCCGGATTCAATTTTTTTTCGAGGAAGGTACATCACACATGGGGCGAGGCCGCGACAATCGCGAGTACGGAGCTGACGCGTCAGCCGGGACCGGTCCGGTGTCCCGCCACGCTGATGCCACCGCCGTCGGCGTTGCCAGGCATCTCGGATCCCGGAGCCGGATGCCGGCCTGGCTGAAAGTGACTACCGCAGTGGTCACCATCCTGGTGATCGGCGGTCTTGGCTTTGCCGGGTACTGGTATTTGCGGTTTCAGTCGAACATCACCACGGCGCCGCTGAACGCCGGTAGCACGGCTAACCCAGGGGGCGACAAATCGGACCGGATGCAGATCCTGATCCTCGGCTCCGATACCAGGGACGGCGCAAACGCGGAGTACGGCGCCGTGGAGGATTCAACAGGTTACGGCAAGTCCGACGTCATGATGCTGATGGATGTATCGGCCGACAACAAGCGCGTCAGCGTCATCAGCTTCCCCCGTGACCTGCTGGTCGATATTCCGGAGTGCACCGACCAGAAGAGCAAGCGGACGTATCCTGCCCGCAGCGGTGTCATGATCAACGAGGCCATGAATGAAGCCGGCATCGGCTGCGCCGTCGACACAGTCAACAAGCTGACTGGCCTGGAGATCGATCACTTCATGATGGCGGACTTCACCGCCGTGAAGGAGCTTTCCAACACTGTCGGCGGCGTTGACGTGTGCATCAGTGATGCCGTCTATGATCCTGACTCCCGGCTGCGCCTGCCGAAGGGCACGTCCGCCGTTAAGGGCGACATGGCCCTTGCCTTCCTGCGGACCCGGCATGCCTTTGCCGACGGCGGCGACCTGGGCCGGATCAGGGCACAGCAGGGGTTCCTGTCCTCCCTTACCCGAAAGATCAAGGACGACGGCACACTGTCCGACCCCTCTAAAATGCTGACCATTGCCGATGTTGTGACCAAGAACCTCACGGTGGATGAGGGGCTGGCCTCCGTGCCGTCGCTCGTGAGTATCGGAAGCCGGCTTAAGGACATCGATATCAGCAAGGTGGCGTTTGTGGCCGTGCCCACCACACCGGCAGTCACGGACATCAACCGCCTGCAGATTGCCGAGCCCGCAGGGTCCCAGCTGTTTGCGGCCCTCCGTGAGGACGTGGACCTCACGGATCCAACTGCACCCACCACGCCGTCCCCGGCGCCGACGGAAACGACAGCCCCGCCGACAGAAACAGCCCCGGCGGTGCCAGCGTATGAGAAGGCGCTGCAACCAATCACCGTGGCCAACGGCAGCGGTGTCCCGGGACGTGCCCGGGAAATGGTGCAGGCCCTGGTCGCTGGCGGCTTCACGCAGGCCGGGCCGTTTGAAGCCACGCCGGTTGCGCAGAGCGTTGTCTATTACGGCACGGAATTCGCCGACGTCGCAGCCGACGTGGCTACGCTGCTGGGGATCCCGGCCGCGCAAGTCCAGCTTGCACCTCGCGTCGCCGGAGTCCAGGTGTACCTTGGGACCGACTTCACCACCGGGGCAACCTACGGCGCCGGCGCGGGAGCTGCCCTGCCTGAGGACATCGTCAACCAGACGGCCGGCGATACCGTGTGCCAGCAGGCCAACCCGGTGCTGATCGTCCAGGACTGACGGCAGAACCGAGTAGACACAGAGAGGCGGGGCCAGTCGGCCCCGCCTCTCGGGGTGTCTACCGGAGGGTGATTACCAGATGCTGACGCGGGCGTCCTGCGGCATCCACATGCCGTCCTGCTCGGTCACGCCAAAGGCCTCGTGGAAGGCGTCCAGGTTCTTGGCGATGGCATTCGTCCTGAACTCGTTGGGGGAGTGGGGATCCGTGGCGAGCCTCCTGATGGCTTCTTCTGACCGAATCACCTGCCGCCAGCCGGCTGCCCAGGACGCGAAGAACCGCTGCTGCCCCGTCAGTCCGTCCAGCACCTCGGGTTCCCTGCCGTCGAGGCTGAGGAGGTAAGCCTTGTAGGCGATGGTCAGGCCACCGAGGTCGCCGATGTTTTCCCCGAGGGTCAGCTTGCCGTTGACGTTGTGCCCTGGTGCCGCGTACGGCGACAACGCGTCGTACTGTGCCACCAGCTTGGCCGTGAGTTCCTCAAAGGCCTTCCGGTCATCCTCGGTCCACCAGTTCCGAAGGGCACCGCCGCCGTCGAACTGCGACCCCTGGTCATCAAAACCGTGGCCGATCTCGTGGCCGATCACCGCTCCGATGCCGCCGTAGTTGACGGCGTCGTCGGCGTCGGCTGTGAAGAACGGTGGCTGCAGGATAGCGGCCGGGAAGACGATCTCGTTGAGCATCGGGTGGTAATACGCGTTCACCGTCTGCGGTGTCATGAGCCACTTGTTGAGGTCCACCGGCTTGCCCACCTCATCCAGGTGGCGGTCGACGTCGGCATTGTGGGCCCGCTCGATGTTCCCGAGGAGGTCCGTGGGGTCGATTTCCACGGCGGAGTAATCGATCCACTTGTCGGGGTAGCCGATCTTGGCGCGGAATGCCTCCAGTTTCCGTAGGGCCTCAGCCTTGGTTTCCTCGCCCATCCAGGCAAGGCCGGTGATGGACTGCCGGTAGGCCTCGATCAGGTTGGCCACCAAGGTCTGCATGCGGGCTTTGTGGGTTTCGGGGAAGTGCTTCGAGACATAGATCTGCCCAACGGCCTCACCGAGTGCAGCTTCCACGACGGCGACGGCCCGCTTCCAGCGGTCCTTGTTTCGGGGTGTGCCGCTGATGGTTGTTCCGTAGAAGGCAAAATTGGCGTCCACGAACTCGGAGGACAGGTAGGGCGCGGCGCCGTTGACGACGCGCAGGGCCAGCCACTCCTGCCACACGGAGAGCGGTTCGGACTCCAGCAGGCCTGCGGCCCCACTGAAGAAGTCCGGGGTGCTCACCACTATCTCGTTGCGTTTGTCGGCGTCGATCCCGGCAGCTTCGAACCAGGTGTTAAGGAGCGGGAACAGGGTGCCTGCTTCCTCAGCGGACTTGAGGTTGTAGGTCTTCTGCGGGTCGCGCAGAGTGACATTGTCCCAGTGGTGGGAAGCCAGGCTGGTTTCGAGGGCAACGACGCGCGCGGCCGCAGACTCCGGATCTGCCACTCCTGCCAGGGTGAACATGGTCCTGACATGCTCCTCATAGGCCTTGACCATCGGGGCGAACTTCTCTTCCCGGTAGTAGGACTCGTCCGGCAGTCCCAGGCCGCCCTGGCCGGTGTAGAGCAGGATGCGGTCCGGGTTGCCCGCGTCCGGAGCCGGGTAAATGTAGAAGAGCCCGGACACGTCTGACCGGAACAGCCGCCCGGCCAGGGCCACAAGGTCGGCAACCGTGGTGACGGCAAAAACGTCGGAAAGCCGCCCCTGGATGGGCTCCCTGCCCTTGGCCTCCACAGTGGCTTCGTCCATGAAGCTGTTGTAGAGCTCGCCGACTTTCCGTTCTATCCCGCTGGCGGCGTCACCCTTGGCGGCTGCTTCCTCGATGATGTCCCGGACCGCGATCTCCGCTCCGTCGCGCAGTGCGGTGAAAGTTCCCTCAAGTGGCCGGTCATCCGGAATTTCCGTGGCCTTGAGCCAGGACCCGTTCACGTGCTGGTACAGGTCATCCTGCGGCCTGACGGTGTGGTCAATGTTGGACAGATCGATCCCCGAGATGGGCACAGATGCTCCTTCGTGTGACGTGCCGCGGCCGGCGCTGGCACCGGCGCGGCGTCTGCATGTTGGACGATAAGGACGGTGGTGCTCTCACATCTTACGCACGCGTGCTACCCTCAAATGGTGCGCGCAGAGCTCCTTCTTCTTAGCTGCCGCGGCGAGGCCTCAGACGCGATTTAGCGCAAGGCCCATCCTCGTCGCGGAGTTTGTGTTGCCCGGCCACCTTTCAGATATGAACCACAGAAAAGGCCCCGATAGTAATGCGAAACGCACAGAAGACCTCCGGAATGCCAGCCCACCGCTACCGTCCGTTCCAGGATCAGATCACCGTTGAACTGCCTGACCGCACGTGGCCGGACAAGGTCATCACCAAGGCCCCGCGCTGGTGCGCCGTGGACCTGCGTGATGGCAACCAGGCGTTGATCGACCCGATGAGCCCGGCCCGCAAGATGAAGATGTTCGATCTGCTGGTCCGCATGGGCTACAAGGAAATTGAAGTTGGCTTCCCGTCTGCTTCGCAGACGGATTTCGACTTCGTCCGCCAGCTCATCGTCGGTAATCACATCCCGGACGACGTCACCATCCAGGTCCTCACCCAGGCCCGCGAGCACCTGATCGAGCGGACCTATGAGTCCCTGGTCGGCGCAAAGCAGGCGATTGTCCACCTGTACAACTCAACGTCCGTCCTGCAGCGCCGCGTGGTGTTCAACCAGGACCAGGACGGCATCCTGGACATAGCGCTCCAGGGCGCCCGGCTGTGCAAGAAGTACGAGGAAACCCTCGTTGACACGCACATCACCTATGAATACTCCCCGGAGTCGTTCACGGGAACCGAACTGGACTATGCCGTCCGGGTCTGCAACGCCATCGCAGACGTCTTCGAAGCATCCGCCGACAGCCAGGTCATCATCAACCTTCCCGCCACGGTGGAAATGGCCACCCCGAACGTTTACGCCGATTCCATTGAGTGGATGAGCCGGAACCTGCACCCGCGTGAAGGCATCATCCTGTCCTTGCACCCGCACAATGACCGGGGCACCGGCGTGGCCGCCGCCGAGCTGGGGTACCTGGCCGGCGCGGACCGGATTGAGGGCTGCCTGTTCGGCAACGGCGAGCGTACCGGCAACGTGGACCTCGTCACCCTGGGCCTGAACATGTTCGTCCAGGGCATCGATCCCATGATCGATTTCTCCGACATCGACGAGATCCGGCGCACCGTGGAGTACTGCAACCAGTTGCCGGTCGCCGAGCGTTCCCCCTACGGCGGCGACCTCGTGTTCACCGCTTTCTCAGGCTCGCACCAGGACGCCATCAAGAAGGGCTTCGAGGCGCTCGAGAAGGACGCTGCCGCCGCCGGCAAAGACGTTGCGGACTTCACCTGGCAGGTCCCGTACCTGCCCGTTGACCCCAAGGACCTGGGCCGCAGCTACGAGGCCGTGATCCGCGTCAACTCGCAGTCCGGCAAGGGTGGCGTGGCCTACCTGCTCAAGAACGAACACAGTCTGGACCTGCCGCGCCGCGCCCAGATGGAATTCTCCGGCGTCATCCAGAAACGGACTGACACCGTGGGCGGCGAAGTCAGCGGCGCCCAGTTGTGGCAGCACTTCCAGGACGAGTACCTGCCCTCCAGCCAGGCGGACGGCCAGTGGGGCCGCTACTCACTAGGTTCCGTCAGCACCGAAACTGATGACGACGGCGGGATGACCCTGCACGCATCGCTCACCGTTGACGGTGTCCAGGGCCGTCGCACGGGCACCGGAAACGGGCCCATCGCCGCGCTGTTGAGCATCCTGCGCGAGGACGGCATGGACGTCCGGGTGCTGGACTACAGCGAGCACGCCCTTTCGGAAGGCGGCAGCGCCATGGCCGCAGCCTACGTCGAGTGTGCCGTAGGTGAGCGGGTCCTGTGGGGCGTCGGAATTGATGCCAACACCAGCATGTCCTCCCTCAAGGCCGTCATTTCCGCAGTCAACCGTGCCATCCGGGATTCCCGCGCCTGATTCGGAATACGTTGCGTGCCGGGATTCCCGGCGCGCAACGCACCGGCATTGCCGGCTTTCCGGAACTCAGTGCGAAGATTAACCGTGGTCCAACAATCCTTTGCTGCCCGGTCCTACCGGGATGACGCCGTGGTGCTCCGTACCCACAAACTGGGCGAGGCTGACCGCATCATCACGCTGCTGACCAAGCACCACGGCCAGATCCGCGCCGTCGCCAAGGGAGTGCGGCGGACCAGCAGCAAGTTTGGAGCGCGGCTGGAGCCGTTTATGGTAGCGGACCTGCAGTTGGTCTCCGGAAAGTCGCTGGACATTGTCACCCAGGCTGTTGCCAAGGGCGCCTACGGCAGCAACATCGCCGCAGACTATGGCCGCTACACAGTTGCCGCTGCCATGACCGAAACTGCGGAAAAACTGACCGACGTCGACGGCGAAGCCGGCACCGCCCAGTACAACCTGCTGGTGGGGGCGCTGGCCTCGCTGAGCCGGGCCGAACACGCGCCCGGACTGATCCTCGATTCGTATCTTTTGCGGGCCCTCGCCACCGGCGGCTGGGCGCCGAGTTTTACCGACTGCGCCCGCTGCGGCCGGCCCGGCCCCCATACGGCGTTTTCGGCTCCGCTCGGCGGCATGGTCTGCGCTGACTGCAGGCCACCCGGTTCGCCTGCGCCGGCGGCGGAGACCGTCGTTCTGCTGGGCGCCCTGCTGACCGGGGACTGGACGACGGCGGATGGTTCGCAGGTGCCGCACCGCCGGGAAGCCGCGGGGCTGGTGGCCGTATACCTGCAATGGCACCTTGAACGTGTCCTGAAATCCCTCAAACATGTGGAGCGTGGCTGACAGTGGCCTTGGGAAAAAAGAAGAGTCCTTCACGGCAGCGGACCACCCCTGTGGTGGCACCGTATCCCCACCCGTCCGGCGCGGTTGCCCCGGCGATCCCCGCCGAATTCGTCCCCCGCCATGTCGCTATTGTGATGGACGGTAACGGCCGTTGGGCCAACCAGCGGGGCCTGCCTCGGATCGAGGGTCACAAAGCCGGCGAGCCCGCGCTGCTGGACGTGGTGGCGGGCGCTATCGAACTAGGCATCGAATACGTGAGCGTCTATGCGTTTTCCACCGAAAACTGGCGCCGCTCACCCGAAGAAGTCCGCTTCCTGATGGGTTTTAACAAGGACGTGCTACGAAGGCAGCGAAACCAGCTGGACGAGTGGGGTGTCCGTGTGCGGTGGTCCGGCCGGCGTCCCAAGCTGTGGGGCTCTGTGATCCGCGAACTTGAAGAGGCTGAGGAATTTACCGCGGGCAATAGCACCTGCACATTGACCATGTGTGTTAATTACGGCGGCAGGGCGGAAATCACAGACGCCGTATCGGCTATTGCCGCCGAGGTTGCCGCAGGTCGGCTCAGGCCCGGTGCCATCACTGAGAAAACCATCCAGAAGTTCCTGGACGAGCCGGACCTGCCGGACGTGGACCTGTTCCTGCGGAGCTCGGGGGAGCAGCGGCTCTCAAATTTCCTGCTGTGGCAGTCGGCGTACGCTGAGTTCGTTTTTATGGACACGCTGTGGCCGGACGTCGACCGCAGGACCCTATGGGACGCCGTCGAAATCTATGCCCAACGGGACCGGCGCTACGGCGGCGCGGTCGACGCCGCGCCCGGTTCAGCCGTACCGTAACCCCGCAGCCAGCGGGCGAGCCGCGCATAGGCGTCGGCCCGCACTTTGGCAGGGGAGAGGAAGACGTCGTGGAGCGCGCCGTCGATCCGTTCGACCGTGACGCTGCGCCCCAGTGTCAGGGCGCGGAGGGCGATGATGTTGACGTCCAGTACGGCGTCGGTGCGCCGCATTTCCTCGGACCAGAACGGGCCGGTGGCGCTACCCCGGGACAGCAGCACCAGGATGGGTATGTCGATGCCCAGGCCACGGGCCACCTTAGTGTGGCCGGCCAGGATGGCACTGAGCCAGCCCACGCGGAGCGGAAATGCCATGGGCGGCCGGAACTTGTCGTCAAGCGGCCACTCGCCCTCGGCTGAACTGCTGATGGTCCGCCAATAGAACCCCCGCTCGGGCAGTCGCAGGACAGCCTCCGGCCGGAAGCGCGCCACGGGTCCCACCATCGTGGACGCAGCACGGCGCACCAGCGAGCTGCCGTGCATCTCCAGCCAGGGACTGTTTAGGACCAGCTGGGAGGCTGCTCCGGGGTGGTTGCTGACCCAGAGGGCGGCCACCAGGCCGCCGGTGGAGTGGCCCATCAGCGTGAGGGAGACCTCGGGTTCCAGTTCCGTTGAGTTCGTGTCGGTCCGAATGATGGCGATGGCCGCCGCGATCTCGGCGTCATAGTCCGCCAGGTTCGCGACGTAGCCGCCCGGCGTTTCCGGGCGCAGGCTGCGGCCGTGGTTGTGCATGTCCAGGGCGTAGAACTCGTAGTCCCGGCCCGTCCAGAACTGTGCAAGGTCCACATTGAAGAAGTAGTCGCTCCAGCCGTGGAGGAACAGCACTGTCCGCCGCCGGCCTGTGGCCGCCAGCTCCTTCGCCGGACGGAAGCGCACCAGCGTGGCAGTGCGCTGGACGCCGTCGTCGCCCGCGGCCTCGAATGTGCAGGCTTCGAAGCCAGCACCGAGGATATCTGGCTGCCACCTCATGGCTTTATGCTAGCCGGGGTCGAGTCTATGGCGGCCCGGTTTGGTCTGGACCGTCCGAGACGGAAAACTAGAGCCATGCGCGTATATCCGACATTCTTCAGGCTGGCCTTTTCGTGGATGGACGCGGAACGCGCCCACAAGATCGGATTCAAGGGAATCAAGCTCGCCCATACTTCCGGCGCAGGACGGCTGCTGCAGCGGTTCACGGCGCCGGCGGCCTCACTGCAGATTTCTGCCTTTGGGCTGACCTTCCCGTCCCCGTTCGGCCTTGCGGCCGGATTCGACAAGGAGGGATTCGGCATCGAGGCCCTCACCGAACTTGGCTTTGGCCATGTCGAAGTAGGGACCATCACGGGGCAGGCACAACCGGGCAACGAGAAACCGCGGCTTTTCAGGCTGATCGAGGACCGGGCTGTCATTAACCGGATGGGGTTCAACAACGATGGCGCGGCCGCTGTCGAACCGCGCCTCAAAGCAGCACGCGCCGCCTTGCAGCGCAGGCACCCCAACGTTCGCCCCGTGATCGGAGTGAACATCGGCAAGAGCAAGGTAGTGGAGCTCGACGACGCCGTGGACGATTACCTCATCAGCGCCCGGAGCCTGGCGCCGGCCGCGGACTACCTGGTGGTCAATGTCAGCTCGCCCAACACGCCCGGGCTCCGCCTTCTGCAGGATGTCCAGACGCTCCGCCCGCTGCTGACCGCAGTAGGGGCAGAGGCGGACAAGGCGGCCGGCCGGCATGTCCCACTGCTCGTGAAGATCGCACCGGACCTCAGCGATGATGACATCGACGACGTCGCCAAGCTGGCCCTGGACCTTAAGCTGGACGGCATTATCGCCACCAATACCACTATCGGGCGTGAGGGGCTGGCGTCGCCGGCTGTGAAAGTGGACGAATGCGGTGCCGGGGGCCTGTCCGGGGCACCGCTGAAGCAGCGTTCATTGGAAGTCCTTCGCCGGCTCAAGGAGGCCACCGGGGGTGCGATCACGCTGGTGGCCGTCGGCGGCGTCGAGACGGCGAAAGACGTCCAGGACCGTTTGGATGCCGGGGCAACGCTGGTCCAGGGCTACACGGCCTTCCTGTACGAGGGGCCTTTCTGGGCGGCACGGATCAATCGCGACCTGGCGAAAGCCCGACGCAACAGCTGATTAAACAACAAAACCCCGGCGGTCTGGCTGCCGGGGTTTTGCTGTCAACGAAGGGATGCGCTGCCGGCGCTTGGTCCGGCGCGCATATCAGGACGGGTATTGCCCGCGCTTCACGAGCGGCTTGGGCAGGCGCAGTTTGCGGAACTGCAGGGAACGCATGGAGCCGTACCAGACGGCGCCACGCTCAACCTCGCCGAACTTCCCGGTGAGCTTCTTGCGGAGCTGCCGGGACAGAATGAACACATCCACAAAGACGGCCAGGAACATCACCCAGAAACCGCCCAGGACATAAACCATCTGCCCACTGGAAGCCGGCACGATCAGGGAAATGATGACAAATACGAGGGCGCCGAACATCAGGTATTCGCCCAGGCTGAAGCGCGCATCCACGTAGTCGCGGGCATAACGCTTCTGCGGACCCTTGTCGCGCAAGGGCAGGAACTTCTCATCACCTGTATCGAGGGCCTGGCGCATTTTCGTCCGCTGATCCTGGATGGCTTGGCGCTCAGCCGCCTTGGACGCCTTACGGTCCTCTGGCACCAGGGGCCGTTTGCGGGCAGCTTCCTGGGCTTTGCGTTTGGGCGTGGGCCCACCCTTGCCCAACGCGGCATCCTGCCGGGCTGCCGCTTCAGCGGCCTGCTGGTCTATTGATTGCTGCGCCGTTGGCGCTTCCTTTTTACGTCCGAACACTTGAACAGAATACCTTGCGGCCTGCGGAGATTCGGCGCGGGTATTGTGTTCGCCATGACTCCCACTCCAGCAGCCAATCCGTCCGACGCCAGCACCCCCGGCTCCGGGCACCCTGCACCGGCCATCGACGCGGACGGACTCAGGCTCTCCGTCGCAGGTTCCTTCGACACCACACTCGACCGGCTCAGGGAACTTGTGGCCATTCCCGGCATCGCCTGGCCGAGTTTCGATCCTGCCCCCTTGGAAGCCAGCGCGCAGGCCGTAGCGGAACTGTTGCGCGCCGCCGGAATCGAGGATGTCCAGGTTCTGCGCAGTAACAAGGACGACGGCACCCCCGGCGGCCCTGCCGTCGTCGCACGCCGCCAGGCGGCAGAAGGGAAGCCGACCATCCTGCTGTACGCCCACCACGACGTCCAACCGCCCGGGGACCCGGCGCTGTGGGAAACAGAGCCTTTCGTCGCCGTCGAACGGGACGGCAGGCTGTACGGCCGCGGCGCTGCTGACGACAAGGCCGGGATCATGGCCCATGTGGCCGCCTATGCTGCAGCGACCGAGGTTCTGCGCGCAGAATTCGACCTTGGAGTGACGTTCTTTTTCGAAGGGGAGGAGGAAGCTGGTTCTCCCACCTTCCGTTCCTTCCTGGAAACGCACCGGGAACTGCTGAGGGCCGATGTAATCGTGGTGGCCGACTCCAGCAACTGGAAGGTGGGCATTCCCGCCCTGACCACCAGCCTGCGCGGGCTTGTGGACGGAACCATTGAAGTTCAGGTGCTGGATCATGCTGTCCACTCGGGCATGTTCGGTGGACCCGTACTGGACGCGCCAACCCTGCTGTCCCGATTGATTGCCACCCTGCACGACGCAGAGGGCAACGTGGCCATCGAAGGCCTGGTGTCGAACGACAACGTCGGCGTGGAGCTGACCGAAGCGGAGTACCGTGCCGATTCGTCCGTTCTCGACAGCGTCCGGCTCGCCGGTACGGGAAGCATCGCCGCCCGATTGTGGACCAAGCCTGCCCTGTCCATCATCGGCTTCGACGCACCCGCCGTAGACGTGGCATCAAATACGCTCCTGCCGCGGGCACGTGCCAAGTTCAGCCTGCGCCTGGCGCCGGGCCAGGATCCAGCGGCAGCGATGGCAGCCGTAGAACGGCACGTCCAGGCCAATGCGCCCTTTGGAGCAAAGGTGGTGTTCACTCCCGGGGAGAGCGGAAAGTCGTTCCTCGCTGACACGTCCTCCAAGGCCGCGACGTTCGCAATGTGGGCACTGGGGGAGGCGTGGGGTGTTCCGGCGGTGGAGACGGGGATAGGCGGGTCGATTCCCTTCATCGCCGACCTGATGGACGTCTACCCGGACGTACAGATCCTCGTGACCGGTGTTGAGGATCCCGATTCCCGCGCCCACAGTGCCAACGAGTCCCTTCATATCGGTGATTTCAAGAACGCTGTGGTCGCCGAGGCGCTGCTTCTCGCCCGGCTGAACTCCGAAGGCCTGGCCTGAACCCGACGCCTCTCTGATGCCGGCATCCCTCCACCGTCGGGAACAACCATCGGGCAAGCTTGGTTACGTCAGGAGTTAGAGCTACACGGCTGACCGAAGTAGCATGTAGCTATAGCCCGTAACGTATCCGTAGGGGCAGGCACCGCTGACGCGGGGCCGCCAGGACCGTCCTAAGGTAGGCCAAATGAGCACCGCAACCAACGAGAACATCACCGAGACCACCGGCGCTGCCAGCGCTGAACTGGCCGTACACGAGGTCAAACTGACCGACGTCGCAGCAGGCAAGGTCCGCAGCCTCCTGGAGCAGGAAGGCCGGACCGATCTCCGCCTCCGCGTTGCCGTCCAGCCCGGCGGCTGCTCCGGCCTCATCTACCAGCTGTACTTCGACGAGCGCCTCCTCGACGGAGATGCCGTCCGTGACTATGACGGCGTCGAAGTTGTGGTGGACAAGATGAGCGTGCCGTACCTCAGCGGTGCCAGCATCGACTTCGAGGACACCATCTCCAAGCAGGGCTTCACCATTGACAACCCCAACGCTGGTGGCTCCTGCGCCTGTGGTGATTCGTTCCACTGACCCGGTTCTTTCGCCCGATGCCGGCGCCTGCTTTCCGTCAGCCAAAAACGGCACGGAGGCACGGCGCCGACATGTGGGCGAAACGCCCGGCAGAGCGGTAAGCTCTACACCGAGTAGTAAAACTTTTAGTGTGCCCGGAAGGCCCCTTGGGTGGCCGGGCAACAGCAACAAGTAGGAAGGGCCGTCTGTGAGTTCGCAGAACCGAACCGGCAGCCGACGCAAAACGATCACTACGATCTCAGGCTTGGCAGTTGCCGGCGCGTTGGTTTTGACTGGATGTTCG
Source organism: Pseudarthrobacter sp. Y6 (assembly GCF_050156205.1). Taxonomy (NCBI): domain Bacteria; kingdom Bacillati; phylum Actinomycetota; class Actinomycetes; order Micrococcales; family Micrococcaceae; genus Pseudarthrobacter; species Pseudarthrobacter sp. Y6. The sequence goes on from NZ_CP189574.1 coordinate 2,225,815, forward strand.
CCAGAGGTAGAGAAGGGGTGGCTGCCCACCGAGCGTGGCACCACCAATCACACTGACCGGATCATGGACCTCTGGGTCAACTCATGGATTGCAGCCCTTGTTGTGGGCATCATCACGTGGGGTTTGATCGTTTGGTGCCTTGTCGCCTATCGCCGCCGCAAGGGCACCACGGGTTTCCCTCGGCAGACCAGCTTTAATCTCCCGCTGGAGGTCTTCTACCTGACCATCCCGCTGTTCATGGTCCTGGTGTTCTTCTACTTCACCGACCGCGACCAGCAGGCCATCGATGACCGCTCCAAGCCGGCTGACGTCGTTGTTGACGTCCGTGGCAAGCAGTGGGCCTGGGACTTCAACTACAAGTCCGGCGACGTCGTCACTGAGGACGTCCACGAAGCAGGCGTGCAGGCGCACCTGACGGGCAACACCATCGACAAGGAAGCGCTTCCGACGCTCTACCTGCCGGTTGGAAAGTCAGTTGACCTCGAACTGAACTCCCGCGATGTCATTCACTCTTTCTGGGTTCCCGCCTTCCTGCAGAAGCGCGACATGATCCCCGGCAAGACCAACTACATCAGGTTCACGCCCACTAAAGAGGGAACCTACGACGGCAAGTGCGCCGAACTCTGCGGTGAGTACCACTCCGAAATGCTGTTCCGCGTCAAGGTTGTCTCTGAAGCCGACTTCCAGGCTCACATGGACAAGCTCAAGGCAGATGGCAACACGGGACTCATCGGCGAAGAGTACGACCGCAACCCGAACCTGAACGAAATTAAGTAAGGGGAGCGACGTGGCTACTTACACCCAAACCGCACCTGCCGGAACCCTTGAGGCTCCCGTAGTTCCTAGGTCCAAGGGACGCATCGTCGTCAACTGGATCACCTCCACCGACCACAAGACCATCGGGTACATGTACCTGATCGCATCGTTTGTGTTCTTCTGCTTCGGTGGCGTCATGGCACTGCTCATCCGAGCTGAACTGTTCGAACCCGGCATGCAGATCCTGCAGACCAAGGAGCAGTACAACCAGCTGTTCACGATGCATGGCACCGTCATGCTGCTGATGTTCGCGACGCCGCTTTTCGCCGGCTTCACCAACGTCATCATGCCGCTGCAGATCGGTGCCCCCGACGTCGCCTTCCCGCGACTGAACGCACTGGCCTTCTGGTTCTTCCTCTTCGGCTCCACCATCGCGGTGTCCGGCTTCATCACCCCCCAGGGCGCGGCGTCGTTCGGCTGGTTCGCCTACGCGCCGCTGTCCAACACGACGTTCAGCCCTGGCATCGGCGGTGACCTGTGGGTCTTCGGCCTGGCGCTGTCCGGCTTCGGCACCATCCTGGGCGCGGTCAACTTCATCACCACCATCATCTGCATGCGCGCCCCGGGCATGACCATGTGGCGGATGCCGATCTTCACCTGGAACGCACTGGTGACGTCCATCCTTGTGCTGATGGCCTTCCCGCCCCTTGCTGCCGCCCTGTTCGCGCTCGGCGCCGACCGCCGCTTCGGCGCACACATCTTCGATCCGGAAAACGGCGGCGCCGTACTCTGGCAGCACCTGTTCTGGTTCTTCGGACACCCCGAGGTGTACATCATCGCCCTGCCGTTCTTTGGCATTGTTTCTGAGATCTTCCCGGTCTTCAGCCGCAAGCCGATCTTCGGCTACAAGGGCCTTGTCTACGCGACCATCGCCATCGCAGCCCTGTCCGTCACCGTGTGGGCCCACCACATGTACGTCACCGGCTCGGTCCTGCTGCCGTTCTTCGCCTTCATGACCATGCTCATTGCGGTCCCGACCGGGGTGAAGTTCTTCAACTGGATCGGCACCATGTGGCGAGGCTCGTTGACGTTCGAAACTCCCATGCTGTGGAGCCTCGGCTTCCTCATCACGTTCCTCTTCGGAGGCCTGACCGGCATCATCCTGGCTTCGCCGCCGCTGGACTTCCACGTCTCCGATTCCTACTTCGTTGTGGCGCACTTCCACTACGTGGTGTTTGGCACAGTGGTTTTCGCGATGTTCGCAGGCTTCTACTTCTGGTGGCCCAAGTTCACCGGCAAAATGCTCAACGAACGCCTCGGCAAGATCCATTTCTGGCTGCTGTTCCTGGGATTCCATGGAACGTTCCTGATCCAGCACTGGCTCGGCGTCATGGGCATGCCGCGCCGCTATGCCGACTACCTCCCTGAGGACAACTTCACCTGGATGAACCAGTTCTCGACGATCTCCTCGTTTGTGCTGGGTGCGTCCCTGATTCCGTTCTTCTGGAACGTCTACATCACCTGGCGCAGCTCCGAGCGCGTCGAAGTAGATGACCCGTGGGGCTTTGGCGCCTCGCTTGAGTGGGCTACGTCCTGCCCGCCGCCGCGCCACAACTTCACGTCCCTGCCCCGAATCCGTTCAGAACGTCCCGCCTTGGACCTCCACCACCCGGAGCTCTCGCAGGTACACACCGTTGAATCGCCTGCAGCCGCAGCAGCGGTGCTCGGTATCGCCGACCAGAAGGACACTGCCAAGTGAAAATCGAATCATGGATATTTGGAGCCGGAGTCTTCTTCTTCGTGCCGGTTTCCCTGGTCTACGGTTTCCTGACCAACTGGCATGAGTGGGTCGGAACCCTCGGGATCCTCCTGGTGGGCGGGCTCTCCGGAATGATCGGCGGCTACCTTGGCTTCACCGGCAAGCGTGTCGGGATGCGTCCCGAGGACCGCAATGACGCCGAGATCCACGAGGGCGCAGGCGAACAGGGGCACTTCAGCCCTTGGAGCTGGTGGCCGCTGGTTCTGGGCCTGGCGTGCGCAGGCGGTTTCCTCGGGCTGGCTGTTGGCTTCTGGATTGTGTTCATTGCGGCCGGCCTTGCAGTCGTCGCACTCGTCGGTTGGGTCTTCGAGTACAGCCGAGGGGACCACGCTCACTAGAAGCCGCTGAGCTTCAGCAGAGATTTTGCAAAGAACGACGTCGGGCCCCACCTTCTGGTGGGGCCCGACGTCGTTCTTGGCCGTTCGATTTCGTACGGGGAGTCACGCGCTAATCCCCCTGGGAGGAGCTAGCTGGCTCCCTGTGACTCCAGGAGCCCTGCCAGCATCCGGAGGGCTGCCTCGGCGTTGCGGTGCGTGTCAGGGCCGCTGAGGGCGCCGTCGGGGACTGAAAGCTCTACTTCGCAGCCGAAGGGGAAGTCGGCAGTCATGACTTCCAGAAGGGAGCGTGCGTCGACACCGTGGATGCCGGCCTTCCGGATGCTGACAGGAAGTCCCGTTTCGGTCACTGCCCTGACGAACATCGCGGCGGGACGGGCATGCAAGCCGACTGACGCTGACACAACGGCCTTATGCACTGGCAAGGGGTCTCCCATTTCCTGACGGCCCCCAAACCGTAATCGCTAAATTTCCTGTCCAATATATCCGGCTGGACGGCTGCACGACCAAACGGGGGGAGTAGGGGTCGCTCATTTGCTGAACTGGTCTAGTCCAGCGGCGCTGCTTGCCTTAAGCTTGGACAGTGAAAACTGAAGCAAGGACGTACCTCCGTGGCTGCTGATGCCCGCGGCGTTGCCGGTGAGATTGACCGCAGCAGCGGGATGGCCATCTACATCCAGCTCAGGGAGATCCTCCGGGCCTACATCAGCGATTCCTGTCCGCCGGGGTCCGCCTTGCCGTCGGAACGGGATCTCGCCGTGCGGTTCGGCCTGGCCAGGATGACCGTACGGCAGGCCATAGATGCCCTCGTCGGCGAGGAAGTCCTCGAGCGGGTTGTCGGCCTCGGCACCTTCGTGCGGAAGCCCAAACTCGACCTTCAGGTGAAACTCACCTCGTACAGCGAAGAGATGCAACGCCGCGGCATGGTCCCGGCCGCCAAGGTCCTGAGCTTTGAACAGATCGGCGCCAGCGCCTTCCTGGCCCGCGAACTGCAGGTGGAGGAGGGGACGCCCTTGGTTCGTTTCCGTCGGCTGCTGCTGGCGGACGGAGAGCCCATGAGCGTGGACGAGAACTTTATCCCGGCGCAGCGAGTCCCGGGTCTCCTGGACGGCGAGCCCCCAACATCGCTCTACAACGTGCTGAGTGAGCAGTTCGGCCTCGTGATGGAGTGGGGGGAAGACATGATCGAAGCGACAGCTGCCTCGCCCTCTACGGCGCGCCTGCTCAACGTTGACGTCGGCGCCCCCTTGCTCAAAATCCAGAGGCACGCCTTTGTTGCCCGGGCGATGGTGGACTACTCAGTTTCTTACTACCGTGCCGATCGCTACAAACTATGGGTACCGCTGCAGCGGCCGGGGGCGAGGCCGGCCCGGAATCAAACCCTGGGCTACCGCAACCACTAGCTAGAAGAGTGCCATCACAGCCACGCCGTCGCCAACCACGGCTACTGGCAGCAACGGGAAAGGCCCGGTCCGATTGGGCCGGGCCTTTCCCGTTGGAGCAGAACTGCAGTGAATCAGTGGCTGAGGCTCTTGCTTTCCTTTGCCGCCTCCACGGCGGGGGCGTGGTGGCCATGCGCGGCCTCCAGCTCAGCAGGCGTGGCCGGTGCCACGCGGTCCTCGAAGAACCACTTGGACAGGAATGCGCGTCGCTTTTCCTTACCCGTCACTATGCCGTGTTCGTTGGGGACCGCCGGCAGCGGTGCGGGGGACTCAAATCCCACGAGCTTGTAGCGCTTGTATTCGTCAAGAGGCGCATGCACTTCAATGAATTCGCCATGCGGAAGGCGGACAATGCGTCCGGTCTCCCGGCCATGGAGCGCGATTTCCCGGTCCTTGCGCTGAAGGGCCAGGGCTACCCGCTTGGCGACAACAAATGCGATGACAGGGCCGATAAAGAACAGTGCGCGGAGCCAGTACGTCACATCGTTCAGGGACACGTGGAAGTGCGTAGCGATAAGGTCCGAACCAGCAGCTGCCCACATCACGCAGTACCAAACGAAGCCGGCGACACCAATAGCGGTGCGTGTCGGGGCATTCCTCGGACGGTCCAGGACGTGGTGTTCGCGGTTGTCCTTGGTGACCCAGCTTTCGATCCACGGGTACATGAACATGACCGTGAACAGGATACCCGCAGGCACCAGGGCCGGAAGCAGGACGTTCAGGGTGAGGACCTGGCCGAAGATCACATACTCGAAGTGGAAGTTTCCGATCACACCGGGCATGAGCCTCAACGCGCCGTCGACGAAGCCGATGTACCAGTCAGGCTGCGTTCCCGCCGACACCGGTGAAGGATCGTAGGGGCCGTAGTTCCAGATGGGGTTGATGGTAAAGAACGCTGCCATGAGCGCCACCACACCGAACACAATGAAGAAGAAGCCACCGGCCTTCGCCGCATAGACAGGTCCCAGAGGGTAGCCTACGACGTTGCCATCATTGCGGCCGGGACCGGGGTACTGGGTGTGCTTGTGGACAACCACCATAAAGAGGTGCAGGACGATCATCAGCAGGATCAGTGCAGGCACCAGCAGGATGTGCAGCATGTACAAACGGCCGATGATGGCCGTACCCGGGAACTCGCCGCCGAACAGGAAGAACGAAATGTACGTGCCGATCACCGGAATCGACTTGATAACACCGTCGATGATCCGCAGGCCGTTACCGGAGAGGAGGTCGTCGGGGAGCGAGTAGCCGGTGAAGCCGGCAGCCATGGCGAGGATCAGCAGCACGCTGCCGACAACCCAGTTCATTTCACGGGGTTTACGGAACGCGCCCGTGAAGAAAACCCGGAGCATGTGGACGCCGATCGACGCGACGAAAAGCAGTGCAGCCCAGTGGTGCACCTGGCGCATAAACAGGCCACCGCGGATGTCGAAGGAAATATCCAGCGAAGAGCTGTAGGCCACCGACATCTCGACGTTTTTCAACGGCAGGTAGGACCCGTCGTAGTGCGTTTCCGCCATGGACGGATCGAAAAAGAACGTCAGGAAGGTGCCCGAGAGCAAGAGGATAACGAAGGAGTAGAGTGCGACTTCGCCAAACATGAACGACCAATGGTCAGGGAAGACCTTGCGTCCAAATTCACGCAGGATTCCTGATCCACCGACTCGCGCGTCAACAAAATCAGTGATGCGCCCGGCTTTAGTCGTGGCGACAAAGGCGGGGGCTTCAGCTCTTGATGCTGCGCTCATGCTCATCACGCTCCCAGTAACTCGGTCCTACAGGTTCAAGGAAGTCGCTGGTTGCGACCAGGTAGCCCTCGGCATCCACTGCAATCGGCAGTTGGGGGAGGGGCCGGCTGGCCGGGCCAAAGATCACCTTGCACTCGTTCGTGAGGTCGAAGGTGGACTGGTGGCACGGGCACAGCAGGTGGTGCGTCTGCTGCTCGTACAGAGCAACAGGGCAACCGACGTGGGTGCAGATCTTGGAGTAGGCAACGATGCCATTGTAGCTCCAGTTTTCCCGGCCCTTTGAGGGGTTCAGCGAGGCGGGATCCAGACGCATCAGCAGGACAACTGCCTTGGCCTTCTCGTTGAGCTTGCCTTCATGCAGTTCGTTCAGGCCCTCGGGAATTACGTGGAAAGCCGAGCCGATGGTGACGTCAGAAGCCTTGATGGGCGTGCCGTCGGGGTCGCGGGTGAGGCGCTTGAGCTTGCCCTCCTGCGGAGCCCACATGGTGTGGGCCAGAGCCCGGTCGGGGCGGGGGCCGAGGTCACCGAAAACCGCAATGGCGGGAAGCGGGGCCAGGGCTACAGCACCGAGCAGCGTGTTGCGGATGAGCGGGCGGCGCTTGATGCCGGTCTCTTCCACGATGTCATCCACAATCCGGACTGCCGCCAGGCGGTCTTCTTCGGTGCGGATGGGATGGCGTTCTTCGGAGACTTCATGGTCCGGCATCAGGGCCTTGGCCCAGTGCACAATACCGGTTCCGATGCCGAGCATCGCAAACGCTGTGCCCACGCCCAACAGTGCGTTCTGCAGCCGGATGGTGGCGATGCTTGTGCCATCGCCCAAGTCGATGGCGAAGTACGCCACCAGGAAGATCAGGGTGCCGACAACTGACGCGCCGAAAAGTATGGCGACCTGCCGTTCTGCACGCTTTGCGGCCTTCGGGTCCGTGTCGGCCAGGCGCAAACGGTGCGGGGGAATTCCAGGATCCTGGAATTTCTCCACCTCATTCTGACCAGCCGTAGCTACGGTGCCCGAGTGGTTCGGACTGCCGTCACTATGGTTGCCCATAATTCGCCTCATCCTTCTCTCGTCCCGGCGTCTGCCGGGTTAGTTTTCAATGTCAAACTGCTGACTGGGCAGCAGAAGTTCTTAAGATTCCCGTTACGCCTAGGACGTGCGGGAAGTAAGCCAGATGGTGAAGGCGATGATGACACCCAAGCCTGCAATCCAGACGAAGAGGCCTTCTGATACGGGACCGAGGGCGCCGAGGTCAGCACCGCCCGGGGAACCATTGCTTTCGATCTGCTGCAGGAAGGTGATGATGTCCCGCTTGCCTTCCGGGGAAACATTCGTGTCACTGAAGACCGGCATGTTCTGAGGACCTGAAACCATCGCTTCGTAGACGTGCTTTCCAGAAACGTCAGCGAGTGCTGGAGCGAACTTGCCGCGGGTTAGCGCGCCGCCGGCAGCAGCGGCATTGTGGCACATGGCACAGTTGGTGCGGAAGAGCTCGCCACCCTTGGCGGCGTCGCCCTTTCCATCCAACAGGGCTTCTTCAGGTACTGCGGGGCCAGCTCCCAGGGAAGCGACGTAGGCTGCAAGCTGGTTGGTCTGCGCGTCGTTAAACTGGGCAGGCTTTTTGTAGGCCTGCGGTCCGTTCATCTGCATCGGCATGCGGCCGGTTCCCACCTGGAAGTCGACAGCGGCTGCACCGACGCCGACCAGGGACGGGCCGGCCTGTGTTCCGCTGGCACCCATTCCGTGGCAGGTGGCGCAGTTGGCGGCGAAGAGCTTTTCGCCCTCGGCGGTGTCATTGGCGCTGTAGCTGGTGGTGGATGCCTTGGCCTCGTTGACGGTGGTGGCAACGGCGTACAGCCCACCAGTGACGAGGAGTCCCATCAGTAGCAGCGCGATTACTGCGAGTGGGTGACGCCGCTTTTGCGAGAGAGCCTTCACGTGGTGGTTCCTTTATTCGATCGTGCGCCGGCTCCGTGAGCCGCTTCTTGAAATTCTGCCTCTTGTAGAAAAGAAATCAAAGCTTGACTACTTCAGTACGTAGATGACCAGGAAGAGGCCGATCCAGACAACGTCCACAAAGTGCCAGTAGTAAGACGTGACGATCGCAGAGGTTGCTTCGAAGTGGCCGAACTTTTTTGCTACGAACGAGCGTCCGATGATGAAGAGGAAAGCTATGAGGCCGCCGATGACGTGCAGGCCGTGGAAGCCGGTGGTCATATAGAACGCTGAGCCGTAGGCGTTGGAAGAGAGCGAAACGTGCTCTGAAACCAGCATCGCGTATTCCGTTGCCTGGCCGGCGACGAAGAACGCGCCCATAACGAAGGTCAGCGTGAACCATTCGTTCATGCCCCAGCGGGAGAACTGGAACGGGCCGCCTGTTTTGCGAGGCTGCAGCCGTTCGGCGGCGAAGACGCCCATCTGGCAAGTAAAGGAACTGGCCACGAGGACGATCGTGTTAACTAGCGCAAAGGGGAAGTTGAGCTTGGCTGTCTCTTCCGCCCACATCTGTCCGCTCGTGGAGCGCAGCGTGAAGTACATGGCGAAGAGACCGGCGAAGAACATCAACTCACTGGCCAGCCAGACTACGGTTCCAACAGAAACCATATTGGGGCGGTTCAGCGTGGGGTGCGCCGGGGTACTGGGGGCATGGGTCGCAGATGTCACATAGACATTATGTCTATAAAAGTCCGTACTTCCCAACGCGAACCGCCTTTTCGGGGGACTTTTTCTACAAAGACGCGAAATCACTGCGAAAAGTTCCCGGCGGCGTTCACATTGGTCAGGTCCGAGGTGGCTCGATAGCATCAGAAGGTGACTTCTCAGGAAACCGCGCCGGCGGACAGCAACACCTGGCCGCGGCTCATATCGGCTCTTATCAACGGTACTGACCTCACAGCGGACAATACCGCTTGGGCGATGGACAGAATCATGTCCGGGGAGGCCACCCCTTCCCAGATCGCCGGATTCCTGGTTGCCCTCAGCGCCAAGGGTGAAACCGTCGACGAAATCTCGGGCCTGGTGGACGCGATGCTGCGCCATGCAACACCGATCGATATCCCCGGCGAGAAGCTGGACATCGTTGGCACTGGCGGTGACCAGCTCAATACTGTCAACATTTCCACCATGTCCGCCCTCGTCGCTGCGGGCGCTGGCGCGAAAGTCGTAAAGCACGGCAACCGTGCAGCGTCTTCGTCCTCCGGATCGGCTGACGTGCTTGAAGCGCTGGGGGTCAGGCTCGACCTCCCGGTGGCTCAGGTGGCACGCAACGCGGGGGAGGCTGGAATCACTTTCTGCTTCGCGCAGGTATTCCACCCGTCTTTCCGTCACACCGCCGTGCCCCGCCGGGAACTCGCCATCCCCACCGCCTTCAATTTCCTGGGCCCGCTGACCAACCCTGCTCTGGTGCAGGCCTCAGCCGTGGGAGTGGCGAATGCCCGGATGGCTCCGCTGGTTGCAGGCGTCCTGGCGAAGCGGGGAAGCCGTGGCCTGGTTTTCCGTGGCAATGACGGTCTGGACGAGCTGACTACTACGGGCCCCTCCACCGTGTGGGAAATCCGCGACGGCTCTGTCTCTGAGCTAAATTTTGAGCCCGGCGAACTGGGCATCCGTGCCGCGACTGTCGAGGAACTCCGCGGCGGGGACGCCCAGGCGAACGCCGCCGTCGTCCGTGATGTCCTTGCCGGCAAGTCCGGCGCAGCACGGGATGCCGTGCTGCTTAACGCGGCCGCTGGACTGGTTGCCTTCGATGAATCGTCCGAGGGCCCGTTCCTGGAGCGTATGCGTTCGGCGCTGGCCCGGGCCGCAGAGTCGATTGATACGGGCGCCGCCGCTGCGGTCCTCGATAAGTGGGTGTCGCTGACGCGGCCGTGACACATCTGTAGAGGAAAAGGCGCGGGCCCGGCTGTAAAGCCGGGCCCGCGTCTTTTCCGGGGAAGCGGCCTACTGTTCGAAGCCGAGCGCGAATGCCGCGTCGAGATCGTGTTGCGAGTAGGCACGGAACGCAATGTGTGTAGTGGTGTGAACCACCGCGGGTACCTTTGACAGCTTGTCGGCAATGACGTCAGCCAGGTCCTCGTGCCGGGCGACGCGGGCAACGGCGATGAGGTCCCATTCGCCTGTTACGGAATAGACCTCGCTGATGCCTGGGATAGCGGAGATTTCCTCGGCGGTTTCCGGGATGCGCGCGGCGTCGGTCTTGATCAGAACGAATGCGGTGATCACTGTTCAATCCTTCCGGATCTGTTGGCCGTAGCTGTGCCCGGCAAGACTCTGTGGTGCTGCCAGCCTATTACATGGGCGGTGTTCATTAGGCGTGGCCCGGACGCGTGGCCAGCAGCGCTTTCACGTCTTTCTAAGCCTGCGTACCAGCGCAAGAAGTGCCCGGTAGCCCACCAGGAACAGCGCCAGGCTCAAGAGCGCAACAATCACGAAGGCCACTACCACGCTCTGTCCCGTCACCGCCCTCAGGATCATGCCGCCGGCGACGGCGCCAAGCCAGATTACGGCGCCGGTTGCCATGGACAGCGGACGCCGCCACGCCCGCCCCACAACCCAGGCGATAGCGGCCCCAGCCAGGAACGGCCACGCGGTGAGGAACACGCCGGTGACGATGTCGCCGCGCTGGTGGGCGTCCCTGCCGATCGCCGCGAAAACGAGGATGAGGACGGCGTCGGACAGTGCCGCGGCGGTGATCGCGCGCCTGCCGCCGGTTACGGATTGCTGCTGGGTCCAGGTCATGGCTTCGAGCCTAGCGCCGTGGCATCGGCGACGCCGAACGGAACACTGTGGGGCTGGTCGTGTTGCTTGCCCGGCTAGGGGGGATTATGGAAGATGGGTGGACAACAGCGGCGCTCATCAAGCGGGAGGCACAGTGCGCCTGATCCAGGTGGCCCAGCAGGCACATGACCTCCGGCGGGCCGCAGAGTTCTATTCACAACTGCTCGGAGCACAGCCATCGGCAGTCTACGACCCGCCAGGGCTGCTGTTTTTCGATCTCGACGGCGTCCGGCTCCTGCTGGAGCGCGGGGCGCCGTCGTCGGTCCTCTATTTGGAGGTCGAGGACGTCCGGAGCAGCATCAGCGTCCTGCAGGTCAAAGGAGTGGAAGTGGTGGCGCTGCCGCATGTGATCTTTCACCATGGCGACGCCACCCTGGGTCCGGCAGGAACCGATGAGTGGATGGCCTTCATCCGTGACTCGGAAGGCAATACGGTGGGGCTGGTCAGCCGGCATCCTCCGGCCGTTGTGCCGGATGCGGCCCCGGACTAGTCTCTAGCCGGAAGGGAGCACCCATGCAAAAGATTTCCACTTGCCTGTGGTTTGAGAACCAGGCCGAGGAGGCCGCCGAGTTCTATGTGTCAGTCTTCGGCGATTCCAGGATTCTGGACGTCTCGCGGTTCGGCGAGGGTGGTCGGGGCTTGAGGACCAATGCTCGGGAAAGTCACGCTATGCCGATCCCGCGTGGTAACGATGGGTGCCTCGGTTCGTTGAGCCTGTATGGCTAAACATAAATATCTGACTGCGGCCGAGGAGGCCTCGTACGGGCGATTCGAGGCGCAGACGTCGACCACCGTCTAAGACGGGGAGGGAGGACCTGAATTTGGGCTGGGCGTAGGGTGGGATTTAGACGATAGGAGCACTTCATGAAGAAAATCCTCATGGTACTGACCAGCGTTTCCGAGATCGGCGATACGGGTGAGAAGACCGGCTACAACGTGGCCGAAGCTGCACATCCCGAAGGTCTTCAAGGATTCCGGGCATTTCGTCGACTTTGCGTCCATCCAGGGCGGCCAGCCCCCGCGCGACGGGGTGGACTCAGAAGATCCCATCCAGGTTGCCTTCACGGAGGACGAGACCACGCGCGCCGGTCTCTACAACACTGCCCGCGTCGACGTCGTTGATCCCGACCAGTACGACGGAGTCTTCCTCGTGGGCGGCCACGGCGCCATGTGGGACTTCCCGGACAGCGAAGGCTTGCAGCATCTGGTGGCCAGCGTCTACAACGCCGGCGGCTTGGTGGGCGCGGTCTGCCACGGACCGGCCGGCCTGCTGAACGTAGAACTGGCCAACGGGCTTCGCCTCGTCGAGGGCCGGAAGGTGGCCGCCTTCAGCAACGACGAGGAGGTTGCCGCAGGGAAGGACAAGGTCATCCCGTTCTTTTTGGCAGACCGACTTGAGGAACAGGGCGCGACCCACGTCTCCGCTGATGTCTTTGAGGTGAAGGTCGTGGTTGACGACCGGCTGGTGACCGGCCAGAACCCGGCTTCAGCCGCCGGCGTGGCCAAGGAGATGGAGAAGCTCTTCGCAGAGGTCATCCACCAGGAAAAAGCCGAGGAGCAGCACGAGACGGAGGCTCTGCGCGCCGAGAAGGACGCCGAGAAAAACGCCAAGAAGAAGGCTGCCGCAGAAGCGGAGCACTAACACCAACAGCGCACTGAAACTGGCGGCCACCCCGACAACGGGGTGGCCGCCAGTCGGCGTACGTGCGCCGGCAACCACACTGTCCAACGCATCGCCGACCTGGCCGGCCTTGCCGGAACGGGGCAAACTGTCATATTCACCGAGGCGGCGCGCCAGCACGCACCGGCTCCTATCGGTCGCACCGGTTCCTCCCTCCGGTGCCGGGTTCGCCTGGACGGCGCCCTCACGGATACCGGCGTTCAATCGTGTCCGTCTGGCGTGAACTCATCCCTGGCGATAACGTCGTGCTGTTAAGCCCAGGCGAGGGAGAATCCCGGATCTCCGGCACCGTCGACGCCATTTCGCTGGACGGTTCCCTCATCTGGTTCCTGCAGGACGACTGCGTGGGCCGCAGGATGTTTCGCCCGCAGAACCGGATACAAGACACTCCTGGATGCCCTGATCCTCCCCGCGAAGACGCAGACTGATCAGCCCGACCCGGCCATGCCGCATGCCGCATATTCTACGTCGGTGCTACTTCCGCTTTTCTTTCACCGCCTCGCCTTGGTTCCGCATTTGTCGGCATCCTCCCATTGCTGATCCGCGTCCTGTCGGGAGTTAGGGTCCTGCTCTTTCCTAGTCCTTGTTCGCCGGAGTACTGTGGCGGTTATCATGGCCGGTTTGGCTGTGGCGACGAGGGTGGTCGCAGCGCTGGGTGCGCTAAAGGAGTAAGTCCTGCCCCCGCCATTTCGTTATGAATGGCAGGAGAATGTCCATGTTTGAACAACGCTTCATTTTTGACGCTATGTCCCGGAGTGCTGAGAACGCGGTGGACCGTCGTCGCTTTTTCCGCGCGGCCGGGCTGAGCGGGCTCACGGCCGGTGCGGCGTTTGTCGCTGCAGGCGCGGCAGCGTCACCTGCAGCTGCGGAGGAGAGCGGGGCGCCCAGTGACGCGGCGATCCTGAACTTTGCCCTGAACCTCGAATACCTCGAGGCCGAGTTCTATATCCGCGCCGTCACCGGCATCGGTCTGCCGGATAACATGACCACCGGAACAGGCAAGCGGGGCCCGGTGATCGGCGGCCGGGCAGTGTCCTTTAAGACGCCCCTGATCAGGAAGTATGCCGAGGAGATCGCCGGTGACGAAAAAACCCATGTCGCCTTCCTGCGCAGTGCCCTGGGAAGCGCTGCGGTGTCCAGGCCGCGGATCAGTCTTGACGACAGCTTCACCGCAGCGGCCCGCGCCGCCGGGCTGATCGGTCCACACGACAAGTTCGATGTCTACGCCAACGAGGTCAACTTCCTCTTCGGCGCGTTTATCTTCGAAGACGTCGGCGTCACAGCGTACAAGGGCGCGGCGCCGCTGATCAGCAACAAGACCTATCTGGAAGCAGCCGCGGGGCTTCTGGCCGTGGAGGCCTACCACGCCGGTATTATCCGCACGACCCTTTACGCTTTGGGGGTCCAGACGCCGTCGATTTACACCACTGTGCAGAAGATTTCGGACGCCCGTGACAGCCTGGCCGGAACGACGGATCTGGATCAGGGCATCGGCACCGCCGCTGTGGCCAACCTCGTTCCCACAGATGCCAACGGGCTGGCCTTCAGCCGCACAGCCGCGCAGGTCCTGAACATCGTCTACCTGGATTCCGAGCAGGTCACCTCCGGCGGGTTCTTCCCGGCCGGCGTTAACGGCACCATCAACACCAGCGGCGACAACGACGTGGACTGAGAGGCTAGTTCCTCAACGCCTCCTCAGGGTTGTAGGCAGTGCCTAACTGTCCCGGACCAATCCAAACCCGGGCAGTCAAGCACTGAATCCTCAACGAGGGGGTTGCTTGTGAAAAAGCGAAATATCCGACGTTAGCGCGAATATTTTCCGGAGAAATCAGCGGTGGGCCGTGGCGACCGGGCCGGTTGGTAGCCAAGAAGCGCTGCCCTTCGCGGATTTGGTGTATCGCGAAGTGAGATGCCCGTCGCGATGGTGCGTACGCGGCAACCGTTAAATGGCGAGCCCTTGTATTCCTTGGGCCGAGTGTGACTGTTAACTTGATTTGGCGGTTAAATCGCAGCTTGAAAGGGCGGTTTTGTCATTCCGTTTGCGGAGCCTGAGCTGACGCCTTCTCGATTCGTGTCAGCTGTATGCGGCTGCGAGCGCGGCAAGGAAACTCGCAGAATGTCGAGGGTAAGCGTCAAATGGATCGGTATAGGGAATGACCCGATGTCAGCGCCTGAGCACGCCGTGGCGGGAGCATTCTGCGCTCCAGCCCGTGGGCGTGACCTGTACCTTCATCCGCCTGCGGCAGGAGGTGCAATAGCGCGGCGGTTCCAGCGACAACCGCTCGACGCACCGCTGGTGAACGTCCGACGGCGGGAGGCCGCCGTCGTCCGCCCCGCCGCAATGCCCGCAAAACTGCGCCGGATCGGTCGTTGAGCCGGGGGAGCGGTTGGTGAACGAAGGCGCGGCGGTTGGGCCTGCCGAAACCCGGTTCATAGTGTCTTCTGGAATTCCTTGATGGGCATGTTCAGCTCGACCAGCAGGTTCAGATCCGTGTCGGCGGGTCGGCCGAGTGCCGTCAGGTAGTTTCCAACGATGACGGCGTTGATGCCACCCTGGAGGCCTTCCCTGGTGCCGAGGTCGCCGAGGGTCAGTTCGCGGCCGCCGGCGTAGCGCAGCACGGTCCGGGGCATGGCCAGCCGGAATGCCGCAATGGCGCGCAAGGCGTCCTTCCCGTCCATGACGCCCTGGTCTTGGAGGGGCGTCCCCGGCCTGGGATTCAGGAAGTTGAGCGGGACCTCATGCGGTTCGAGCGCTGCAAGCTGGGCGGCCAGCTCTGCCCTCTGCTCCAACGATTCGCCCATGCCGATCAGGGCGCCGCAGCACAGTTCCATGCCGGCGGCCTTGACCATGTGGCAGGTCTCGAGCCGTTCGTCATAGCTGTGCGTTGTGACCACCTCGGGGAAGAAGCTGCGGGCCGTTTCAAGGTTGTGGTTGTAACGGTGGACGCCCCAGCCGGCGAGCTGGTCCACCTGGCCCTGGGTGAGCATGCCCAGGGAGCAGGCGATGTTGATGTCCACTTCTTCGTTGATGCGGTCAATCGCGAACTTGATCTGGTTCATGAGTTTGATGTCGGGGCCGCGGACGGCGGCGACGATGCAGAACTCGGTAGCTCCGGTTGCTGCTGTTTCCTTCGCGGCTTTGACCAGCTCCGGGATGTCGAGCCAGATGCCGCGGACAGGGGAGTCGAACAGGCCGGATTGGCTACAGAAATGGCGGTCCTCGGGGCAGCCGCCGGTTTTGATGGAGATGATGCCTTCCACCTCGACATCCGCGCCGCAGTGCCTGAGGCGCACTTCGTGGGCGAGCTGCAGCGCTGCGGGTACCGCCTCGTCCGGGAGCTGCAATATCTCCAGGAGTTGATTTTCCCGGAGTCCGCGTCCGTGATCGAGCACCTGTTCCCGGGCGGCGTCGAGGATTGCGTAGTCCGTCCTGACGCTAGTGACCGGTTTGAGGCGGGGTTTTGTGGGGGGTGGACAACAAGTTCATCCATGCGTTGGATGGCCGCCCGGGGTTGTGTTTGTCCATGGGGGAAGGGTCCAAATACAAACTACCGGCACGCCTACTTATCAAGAATGTGCATATTCGGTCTGAAACCATACCGCGACCGTAGGTGTCCGCCCATCGCTCCTCGTCCAGGGGCTCCCTGCGACAGAATGGACACGCATGCCTTCATGCCTGAGGGGCTAATGTCCTCGATAAGGACGGAGAAGCGCTAGTCCTGGGCGGCTCCGCACCCTGACCCGGAAACAATCCAGCCTCCGGAAATAGTGCGGCTTACACCGACGACCCAGTCACCACTCCGGAGGGTCCGCTCGTCGGTGGATTTCCATCCATCGCGGGGAGAGCCGGAAGGCTTGAATGTCGAATTGGACTTGGACCATGCCACGGCAGCTGCCTCAGGCGTGGCCTCGCCGGGGACACTTGTGTCGACATCTGCGACAAACGGGCCATGGCACGGCGTGGCGCTCCGGCCTGTCGCTGTAACGGCCGCTGGTGGTCCAGTCGCACACGAGGATAACGCAAGCAGCAAGACGGCTGCTGCTTAGCTGACCGAACCTTTTCTCCCATGACCGCATCCTACTGGTGCCAGCATGCGCACTGAAGTGCTGGCGGAATGAAGGGCGGTGCGCTTTCGGCACCGCAGCGAAGCGACAGTACGTGTCCTGTCTCAATTAACTTGAACCATCAGGGCCTGAATTTACGCGGTTGGGTCAACTGTAGTGAGACAGAATGACTGCCCTTGTCTCACTACAGTTGACCCAAATCGCAGAATCCTGCCTGGGTTATGCTCCAAGCCACAGTTGGCGACCTTCGACATTGTCTGCGCCCGCGTGCCCGTCGCCGCAAAGTGTCCCGTAAGGGGAACGGTCTATGGGACACCCTGGAGAGCTTGCTGGAGATGATTTGGTAGCTCAAGGGTGAGGTGCTAAACGATAAGCTCGCCATATTGAAATGGATTATTGACGGCAATGGGGAGGCACTCCAGTGATCACTTATCACGCTTCGTCCCGGGCGATTGCATCCCTGGCTTCGAGAATCAAGTGCCATGACCGTCATCTTTGAACTCGATCCGGAGTTCGTACTCGCTGAACAAATCCCCTTTGTAGCGGGGGACCTGCGATATGGATTGGAACGCTTCTTCATCAAAGAGCGGGCCGTCATCGACATTGCGGTCGGCGAGGTCCGTCGAGGGACTTCCGACATCCTGCTTCACGATCTTGCGACGCTACTACGCGATGAAGTCGAACGGCTCCCCGAGATTTTCAGTGACCTTGAGAATCCCGGACGATCCACGCGAGTCCTCGCGGAAATGGCTCTACCTGCAACTCAAGGCGGCCTACCTCCAGCGCGGGCAACTAAACGATCCCCTAAGGGTTGTCGAACAGATCTACGCAGACTTCGATCACCCACCGGCGATTTCTCGACTCCTCCGATATATGCCCTCTTCTGCGCCGGGTGACGAAGTCGGCGAGGGGGGACTAATGCGGCGATGGGCGCGCTTCCTCTATGACGAGCACCGCGCACTTACGAAACCAAAATGATCCGCACCGAACCACGTAGGACCAACCAGAAGAATCTGCACCCAGGCGTTGTCCCGATTCCTTTGGGATTAGAACGGGTCAGGCTGCCACCATGACGGGCCCCGTTTGCGGAACCTCCAGCGGGACACTCACCAATTGGAAGGTGCCGACGCAGGCAAAACGCGTGGGGCAACGAAATAACGTTGGGCCCCAACGCGTTCGACCGCTGAGAAGCTCTGTTTGTAGACCTTACTTGGAGTTTGGCTGGTACGCAGGGAAGTAGCGGAGAATGTGGTCCGTTGGCATGCCGTTGCTTATCATCTGTTCCAGGCTCACAGCCGAACGGACCTCATCGTCGCTGAGCAGCCTGCTGTTCCAAGGACCGATGGTCTGATAGCAGTAGTCGTTGGGGTCGTTCATTTTTGCCGCGTCGTAGCATTCGGGATGACTTGTGTCCGCCCTACTCAAAGGCGCCCCCGCCTGCTCCGTCTTCGCTTGAATACCCGCGAACGCACCCCCCACAAGGACCACGGCTGCGCCCATCATGCCTAGTACCAGCTTCATATTCTCCCCCTTTGTGCGACGCGACAGCAGCATGCTGCCCCGGTATAGCGACTCGTAATACCTTGCGATCACGGATGAACAGACTGCCCCAAAGATCAGAGATGACGGCGAGATGCCCATCCCCGGGCTGTCCCGCAGATCAGCTCTCCACTGCTCCTCTCGAACGGCCCGGAGGTGCCGAGGCGTCAGCGCCACGCATATGGCCAGGAGGATTTCAATTGATCTCACGCCCCGCACCACTGGCCATCGCTCATGGCCGGCGACGGCCGCGACGCAGGGGGCGAAACCTTTGCCAGTTGCACCTTGACGTACTCGTTCGCCAACGGACGGGCCTCCGCCACCAAGCGGTAGTAGCGCCTGCGGGGTCCCCTGCGCTCCTCCGTAGAATCCCATTCCCCCTGGACCCAGCCTGCCGCCTCAAGCCGATCGAGAATCGGATAGACAGTCCCAGGCTTCTTGCCGACGTCTTTAACGATCTGGAGTCCCCATACGCTTTCGGCCGCCAGCAGGGCTTCAAGGACCAGCGCTGTGGCCGGCGTAACGCGTCCGAGGTTCTCCATGAAGTAAATCTAGCTATATAGATTTAGATGTCAAGTGCAATCATCTCTTTCGCCCCTTTGGGAAACGCTGAACGGGACGGTGCCTGAATAAGTTCTCGAAGTTTTTCTGAACTTATGTAACCTTTTTGATGTTCCCGGACAATACAGGGCATGGGGAACGTTGAATCTGGCGATGGTGACTTGTGGTTGCGCAGCCTCCAGGGCGAGGGTGACGCTTTCGCGGTGTTGTTCGATCGGCATCGTGACCGCGTTTTCCGCCATGCGTACCGGTTGTGCGCTGACCGCCATGATGCCGAGGACATCATGGCGACAGCGTTCCTTGAGCTCTGGCGGAAACGGCTGACGGTGCGGCTGGTGGAGAACTCGGTTCTTCCCTGGCTACTCGTGACCACGACCAATGTGGCCCGCAACCGCGGACGGGCAGCGTCCCGCTACCGCAACCTCCTCAAAAATCTCCCTCGCGCAGGGCATGCAGCCGACGAGGATGAGGCATCGCCTTTCTCCCAGGATGCCCTGGACAAGGATGTGTCCCGGGCCCTTGGCATCCTGAATGCGACTGACCTGCAACTGGTGAGCTTGGTGGTGTTTGAGGAGTACAGCCTTGCTGCCGCTGCAGCGGTCCTCAACCTCACGCCTGGCGCTGCCAAGACCAGGATGCATCGTGCGCGGCAGCGTATGAAAGCTGCGATACGTGGGGACACCGTAACGGCCCCGTCCCGGGTACTGGAAGGAGAGCGGTCATGAATCAGGTCCGAGTCGATGATCAGTTCAGCAATGCCCTGCGAGCCGAGCTGGTAACGCGAGTGCAAAAGGCGTCACCTGCCCGTAAACGCAAGCGCGTCCGGTTGTGGCTCGGGGCTGGTGCCCTGGCGGGTGCCGGAATCTTGGGTGGCGTTGGTGCGGCCGCTGCCGGATTATTCGTAACCCCCGGCGGCCAGCAGGTCACGCCGTTGTCCTCGCCCGTTGCCGGAACATATGAGGGAACAGCAACGATCGAGCTCGGTGAGCCGCCCGAGGGCACTACAGGTATTGAGATCGAACTCACCTGCCTGACCCCTGGATTTCTCAAGATTGGCGAACGCGGGGCAGGTACCTCCTGCACCAGTGCCGATCTCGCCTCAGGCCCGCATACCACCTGGGGCATCAGCCCGTGGGTCCCGGGGGAAGATACCGTGACGATCACAACCGACGCGGAAACGCGCTGGCAGCTTACGGCTAAGTACGTGAACCAGGAAACAACGGATTGGGCTTTGAACCCCGACGGCAACTCCTATGGCATGCAAAACGAAAACGGGGTACCCGACATGATTTCCGTCGTTGCGACCAACGGAATCCGTGGCTACGTCTACCGGACCCAGCTTGAGGACGCCGACGGAACTGCAGCGATAAAGACCTTCAAAAGCCCCGCAGAAGCCCTCGCATGGCAGGAAGCGCGGCTCGGCAAGGACTTTGCCATTCCCGTTTACGATGTGACCGGCAAAACAGTCGTAGGTGAATTCGTTATCAGCTATGCGGCCGGGAACTCCGGGGTCGGCGGAGAACCGGCAGTGGAGTGCGTGGGAGTTCTGCCGACACTGGGTCCTGGTGAGACATACCCTTGCCCCGGCTTGTCGCCAATAGAAACCGGATACCCCGCCATCCCCGTCCCTCCCAACTGACCTGGCCATCGTCAAGGTGCCAGAGTTACGCGATAGAGAGTCTGTCCCGAGGCTAGTCGATTCCACGGGCGCCTGGGATCCCGCCTTTGGTGGATGCCCAGCCACTTATCTATCTCAAAGGAGGTCAACAGAAATGAACAAGCTGAGAGTGTCTTTCATGGTTGCGGCCGTGCTGCTAGTTGCCGGGGTGTCTTCTTGCGCATCCGACGCACCCAAGCTCGCCGATCATGCGTCAAATCAGCAGGTGAAACAGGCTGAAACAGCCAGTTCCAATGATTCCTACGCCACTATCCCAAGTGACGAAATTCAGCACGCCGTAACCGAGGTTGAGTTTATTTGGGACGCGAAGGACCCGTACTACGGATACAACAGGGCTCCCGTCGTAGCCCGCGTGCACATCGACTCCATCGACGGCGGACGGGCTTTCAGCCCAATCTCTGATCAATACGTATTCCCGCAGACCATCGGGAAGATGACGGTCCGCGAAGTCTACAAGGGTGACATAAAGCCTGGTGACCAGCTGAACTATTCACGGCTCGGTGGAACCGTCACCTTCGATGAGTACTGGAACAGCCTCAATCAGCAGCAGAGAGATAAGAGGCTCCATCTGAATAACGGCCAGAGGCCGACTGCGAAGAAGTACATCCAAAAGAAGGTCCTCGACGATGTCGACATCGAGGTCGGCAAAGAATACGTCGTCTTCCTCTCGCCGCAGTCCTCCAAAGACGGAAAACTCCACGAATATTTCATGGACGGGTTTCAGTTCGGGCTCAGAGAGGCGAAAGGCTCCGGCGCTGAGACGAGCGTTCTAAACAATGAGACCAAAGAGTGGGAGAGTCTCGGCAGTCTTGTAAAGCTACCTTAGCCTCGGTCTTTCATGACGGCGGCTACCTGCAACTAAGACAGCCTCTTTCCGCTGCTCTTTGCACGGCCGGCATGGGCGTCAGCCGTCCCACTGCGGTATGTCATAGAGGAACCCTTATCGCGACATTGAATAGCCTTCTGGCTGACTCGGAGGGCTTTCACCAGATTCGTCCTGGCACGTAGGCTCAACCCATGCCTAACCACCGAGCTGATCCTAACGATCCCGGTGGGGACCTAGCTCGATACATCATCCACGCAGTCAACCTCTACTGGGCTGAGGACGTGCAAATACTCGGCGTATGGCAGGACGGATCGGATGCCGCAGGCGTCGTATACCGCCGAACTATCGACCCCATGATGACCCTCGGTTGCAGGTTAGAGTTTCACGCAGACTCAGCAGACGGCACCATTGAGGGCTTCGCCCGTGACGTGGCTGTGAACCTCGCCGAGCCGATTGGTACTGCCAGGAGTCGGCAAGATCAGCACGGCATCGTTTGGGTGGCCGTCCCCGAGGGCCGACCCACGCCTATGCCGCCGGCCGAGGTCGTAGGAATGCTCGGCAGTGGGTAAAGCGATTGCTTCGCCTTCACTGGGCCACCCCAACCGCTGACCGATTACAGACTTGGATCAAACCGTCACTGGGCTGCCTGGTCCTGGGCCGAACCTTGACCGTACGAAATGCCGCCATCCCAGATAGTCGCGGAAGCAAAGCTGCTGACGATTAGCGTTTGGGCGGCTCGTCGGCTTTCAAGGCAAGGCCAAGGGAGGCGCAGACGGCTTCATCACCGGGGATTACCGCTGCGCGGCCGTCGCTCAGAACACATACCGTCAGTGGATTCGGGATCGGGTAGGAGAAGCTCCGGTCATAGAGGCTGGGATGCGCCATGCCGTTCGGGCTCTTGGGATCCAACGCGTGCTGAGCCCACAGGTCTCGACAGAGAGCCAACGCGTCCTCGATAGGAATCGGGTTGCGTTGAGTTGATGGTTCACCGACCCTGGTGCCTTCCCCCAAGACAGCTGTGGTCCCGGGAAACTCGTTGCCGTTGAGCTCGGCACGTGCGAAGCAAGCAATTGAACTCTTATCCGTGACTGGCATTTGCAGCACTACGGCAGCTCCGGATACTGCCAAGGCGACCGCGACGCCCGACAGCAGAATCTTCTTACCCTTGGTGTCTTGGAAGCGACGGTTTTCCGGGGTTCCGTCCCGGGCAACGTTGGCGAGGAGCTGTTCGATGGCTTTGCTGCGTTCCTCATTGAAGTGCTGTGGACGGGTGGTGTCATTCATGGTGTGCCCTCTTCAGAGGTCAGTGGAGTTGCCGGCAACAGGCCAGCTTGTGGATTGAGCAGCTGCGACAGCTTGTGTTTGGCGCGCGAGAGCCGGGACTTCACGGTGCCCGGCGGGATGTTCAGCAACTGGCTCACGTCGGCGGTACTCATCTCCTCCAGAACGCAGAGGGCGATAATCTCCTGGTCTTTTCGGCCAAGTGAGCGGTAGGCCCGGTGCAGGAGTTGGGACCGCCGGTCCTGGTCAACAGCGTCGGCTACATAGTCCCCGTGATCCGGTGCCATCTCTGGCTGCGGCAGTTTCCGGATGAGCTGCTCATACCGAAAAGTGGACCTTATGCGGTTCCTGGCAACGTTGGTGGTGGTGACCAGCAGCCAGCCGATTAGCGAATCGTTGACGAGGCGGACCTTTGATCTGCAGCGCCAGGCTTCGAGGAACACCATGGCAGTAACGTCTTCAGCCTCATGGGGCGTTCTGACCAGGCGCAGGCTGTGGCCGAAGACCCTGTCCCGGTGGAGAACGAAGAGTGAAGCGAACGCGGAACCGTCACCTTCCAGGACGCGCAACCACAGTTCGCTGTCCGTATGTGCCTTCCCTTGGTTCCCCATACCCATAAGTGTCCGGCAACCCCGTTCCGGTTCCATCCATGGGGAATAAGAGAACTTCCTATAGAGGTCTCAGACCGTCTCGTGAGGGGTCCATTCAGGAACCCCCACTGGGTCGAATTTTCTTGTCTTCAAAAATCTTCGGGCGGCACGGCATCTGTTTCGCGGATGAGGTAGGCGTCCAGGTCTGGATCCGCGAGAATCTTGCCGGCAGTGGCGAGATCACAACCGATAATGAGGCTTCGAGCATAAATATCTTGGCCGATGCACCAGTGCAAATCATCCGGCCACCAGTACATGGGAACACGCCCACTGGCGGTAATCGGAATGACGGAAGTGCCCTCTTCATCGATCATCCTTCCCGAATACAAAACCATTTCTCGGCCCATTGGGGAGAACTCGATCGCCGATTCACCGTCTTCCCCGGAGTAACCTTCCCAGCTTGCGAAGTTGTAGCGCCTCGAGTCAACGTCAAGCACGCGTATCAACGCTTCGGCAACAGTGGGGTGCGGGTTACCCATCTCGGGTTGCGCGTTGTTACCAGGCACGGCGTCGGAGTGGGCCGCCAATTCGTCCCATTGCATCCACGGACTCGTTTCCCGGCCGCCATTTTCTACGATGTCCGACCACCTGACCACGGAGCCGATTTCAATCTCGACGGGATTGAGTATGCGTACGTACCGCTGGTAGCCCGGCGGTACGAGCGAAGAGACTCGATGACCAACGCGATCGAGTGACGCAGCAATTCGTGCGGCGAGCTGCCGATCCGATTCATGGCGCAGAGAAAACATATAGAGCCTTTCTTTGACGTCACACTACATTTTGGTCCCGCAACTTAAGCGGTGGGGCCCAGTTCGTCCCGTTCACCCTGGTCCGGGTGGCATCCCGAAAGAGGGTCGTTCAGCGGCGCAAGCGCCACTCAATGGTTTCAGATTTCGATCGCCGTGTTTCCGCGGCTGGCCGTGGGCAATAGGACCGGCCCGAGAAAATGCCCGGGCCATATATGGGACAGGATTTGGAGCCGGTTCAGGCTCATTTCGTGATGGGCGTCAATCGTTGGGGTTTGCGCGGGAGAATCGTGTCGGATCCGCGGAATCCGGGTGGCCAGTTGGTTTCCATCCAGTGTCGCAGGGGGTCGAAGGCTCCCTGTGGTTGCCATCCGTCGGTGATTTCGTGGCTGACCCGTTCGAGGAAAACGTCGGGACGGGACGAGCGGGCGTACGCCAACCAATAGGGTGAGCGATGACTGCGGTGAGTGTGACGATGGAAGGGTAGAGGGCCGCGGCGAGTAGGGCTTTGCTGTTCGCTTGCCGGGGGTGTTCGCCTGCCAGGGTGTCGTAGATGTCCATGGCGGCGGTGAAGTGTTGGAATTGGTCGTACCAGCTCCAGTTGATGACGCTGGCGATGTGGAAGGCCCTGCGGACCTGTGAGTGTCCGTGCCGGGTGATGAGGTTTTTGTGGTGGTGCCAGGCGGTGGTGATTTCCGGGCAGGCGTGGACGGTGAATTGGTCGGTGAACCCGGCGATACCCTCACCGATCCAGAGACTGTGGTCGGGGCAGATGACGCGTTCGTGGGTGGTGTAGATCTCTATGTAGGGGCCGGCGTCTCGGGTTAGGGTGCAGCGATGGCAGGCGGGACTGTGGGTTGTGCGGATTGGTCTGCCGACGAGTTTTTGTCGGAATGCTGGCTCCGAACGGTGTTTGCCCAGTTGTGGCATTGCCAGCACGAGGGTATCCGGCTGGGTCTCCATCCAGACTGAGAGACTGTAGACCCATGGCCGTCGGGCCCGCTTCAACACCTTCATCAGCTCGCCGTGGTGGAGTGCATTCGCGGTGTTGATGCGCCGGATGTACGAGCGTGTTGTCTCGTCCTCGTAGGGGCGCACCGGCATGGGCAGGGGGCGGGTCAGTCCCTGGGACGGCTGGTGTGGCGTCATTGGATGGAATGGTTCGTGGCCGGTGGCCGGGGAGCGATGGATTCCGCGGCATGGTCGAGGTTGATGTCATCCAGCAGGTCGCGGTCAATTTTCTCGGTGCCGTTGAGGATGGCCATGATGGCTGCTTCGCGGATGAGGTGGGAGAGGCTGCTGATGCTTCCGCCGGTGCGGTGGTGCAGGTATTGGGCCTGGGCGGTGAGGGTGTTCGGGGCGTGGTCATGGAGGCGCAGGCCGTTTTCGAGGGTGGCGACGAGGGCGTCCCATTCCTTGGTGAGCGGGAAGGGGCCGGTGGTCATCATCACGGACCGGGCGGAGATTTGCCGGCCCCGCAGTCCGGTGAATAGTCCGGAGTTTTCGACGTTGATACCCGCGTAGACGAAGGTGGCGGGCATGTGCTCGGTGAAGTATTTGAGGTGGTCTGACATGTCTTCGCCGGCGCTGGTGGCCAGGTTCAGGTTGTGGATCTCATCGACGATGACGAGGTCTGTTCTGGCGTTCGTGAGGACTTGGCAGACGGCGTCGGCGATGTCGGTGACGTTCTGTCTGGGGCGTTGGGGCAGGCCGAGGAAGTTGGCGAATTCGCTGGCCAGTTTCCGTGGGGAGCCCTTCGGTGGGGTGGTGATGTAGACGACGGGGATCCGGTTTTGGTTGGGGTACTTGCGCTTGATGAGGAGTTCGTGGGTTTTGCCCAGGAGCTTGATCGCCGTGGTCTTCCCGGAGGCCCAGGGGCCGGAAACGACCAGGCCGCGGCGGGCGCTGATCTCGCGCTGGTTGAGCATCATCAACAGCCGGCCCTGGTTGGTGATGGAGCGGACCGTTGAGGTTTCCACGATGACGAGCTCGGAGTGGTAACTGATGCGCTGCTCGTCGTGGTGTTCACGTGTGGAAGCTCCCATCGCCGTTAGCGCTGCGGAATCGGGCATGTCGATCCTCGGCGCGACGGACGTGACGAAGCTCCGCCAGCCCTGCAAGGTGGTGGTCGGGGCCCTGCTGTTGCTGGGGAGTTCGGCCGTCACCACCATGTCTCGGCCTCCTTGTGGGGGTCATAGATCTTCAGCGGGATGATCTTGGCCAGCTTCGGCGCATCCTCTTCTTGTTCCGCGGATGGTTCACCTGCTGCATCGGGCTTCGGGGCCGGCGCCTGTTCCGGCTGCTGCCGATCCAGGTGTGGGCGTGGCCGTTCCGTCGCCCGGGAAGGAAACGGAACAATGCCGTGCTCGGATTCGAGTTGCTCACGGACCTGGCGCATCAGCCGGTCCATGGTGCCGGTGGATTGGTGGGTGTTGTGTTCCAACACCTTCACGACGGCGTCAACAACGCGCTGGTCGGTCTGGCCGGCCACCGTGTCGCGGCGGATGAGCCGCTGATCAACCAGTCCCAGCAGGCCCTGCTGCTCGTAGGCGCGCCGCAGGCGCTGGAGCTTGCTGAGACTGAAGTGTTCTCCCAGTTCGTCCAGTTCCGCCAGCTTGGCCAGGTCCCGCTGCCGGGCAGACGTCAGCCGGGGGTTGTAGATTCGGTTGGCCACATGGTTTGGTTCGGCGTCGCAGGGGACGCCGTCCAGGACCTCGGTGATGTGTCCTTCCAGCCACCGAGCCCTGTTTTGGACCTCTTGGGGCAGCGATTCGAACAACATGGATGGTCCGGTGATCCTGCGCCGTAACGGTGATGGGTCCAGGATTTTGAAGCTGGCATCGGCGAAAAGGGACCCGAGTTTGATGGCCACCGGGGACTCGCCGCCGACGGCGAGGATGGCGACGTCGCCGTCGAGGCCGGTGAGCCGATACGTGAGCCCGTGGAACTCAACGTCGCCTCCGAGCCTGAGCAGGCCGCGTCCGCCCGTCATGGTGTCACCTGCAACGACACGAGGGTGTCTTTGCCCAAGGGCCGGTCGTGCAGATCCGTACAGATTTTGTGTCTCCACAGCAGATGGAACAGGGTCGGCACGGTGGTGACAGGGTCACCCGCTGCGGCCGTGAGGTCGCGTAGCGTTGCCGGGCCGTTCGAGAGGATGTCTGTCAAAAGCGTGGCCACAGGTTCCCGGGAACACCGTGGATGCCGGTAGCCGGCCAGCCAGCGCAGATTCGCCAGATAGACGGAAGGTAGTGCCCCGAGTCGTTGATAGCTCCAGCCGACTCCTGTGCAAAGGCCCTCGGTTGCCTGGAAAACGTCCTGGTCTGCTGGCTTCACCCGGGTGTCCGGGCGGACGTCGAGCACAACAGCGGACCCGTCGCCACGGCGGACGAAATAGTCCGGGACGTGCGAATGCTGGGGGAGCGGTGCAGGCAAGGCGATGCGGAAGGGCTGGGATGAGATACCGATGACGTCCGGGTCAAAGTCCAGGGACATCAGGTGATCACGTTCGCACCAGGATTCGAACCCGACATGGCGCCCGTTCGTCCCGCACCACCACAGGCCGGCGAAGTTGCGTTGGCCCTTGAATGCTGCCGGCGAACGGATGGGCCGGACAAGCTCAAACGGAACCATCCAGCAATCCGCCAGATATGCGGTTGTTGGGGCGCTGTTGAATTGCCCCCTGAATGTCAGGGTGCCTGCTGGATCGTGCTGCCCGGCAAGAGTGTCGGACGCCGCCGTCGAGCGTCCCATAGCCCAGATTCTAACCATCCCAGCGACCAGGATACTTCACCTAAAGTGAGACACGCCGGGCCAATGCTCCAACTAACCTGAGACCGGCCAGCCGGATGCGTCACCTAAGGTGAGACGTGTCACGCCAATGGTTCACCTAACTTGAGACGAACCGGGCTAATGCTCCATCTATCTTGAGATTGCGTCACTTTAGGTGAGACAGGACAGTACGATGCGAGGGGCGATCCTGAATCAGATGCAGTAATTACGACATAAGCGGGAACGAAACTTATCGCTCTGAGTCCTATTCCGGTTCGGGCGGTTGGTGTCGAGGAACGTGTTCTGATCGGCTTCAGCGGGGCAGGGCGCCTTTCCCTGCATAGCCGGCCATGGGGACGCCGGCGTCGGCGCCGTGTTTGTGGATGATTTGGTAGCTGTAGCCGAGTGCGTTTGCGACCAGGGTTGGCGGCAGTTCCTGGACGAGGCTGCGCAGGGCGGTGTTCCGGGCTCCGCCGAGGTCGATCCCAAGGGCGCGGAGTTGGCCCATCATGGCGTCGGCGTGGATGTGCTGGCCGGGCATGGTGCCGGGGAAGAGCCATCGGCTGGCGCCGTTGCCGGTCTGTTGGTTGGGCCGGTCGTGAAGGTAGTCCCAGAACATAGGAGCGATCTGCGCAGGAACCAGGACGGGGACGTTTCCCAGGCTCAGGTGCAGCCCTTCGGGCAGGGGCTGCAGGTCCAGGCATTTCAAGGCGGCGATCTTGCCGACCGGCTGGCCAAAGAGCAGCAGGATCAGCCCAGCGACCCGGAATCCCACGGGTGATGCCGTCGATTCAATGCAATGCCGGATCAGGGCGAGGCGTTGCTGTTGGGTGATGAGCGGCTTGGTGGCGGCGTAACGGTGCGGCATGTCGAGCCGGGCGACCTCCTTGTTCTTGATGAGCCAGACGATGAAGGTGCGGATGGCGTATCGGGTCGAGGGCCCCTCGCTCAGGTATTGGTTCAGGTGCGCCTGCTTCAGGCCGTGGATGGTGAGTCCGTGCTCTGCCAGAAGCCAGCCGAGGAACTTCCCGGACTCGGTGATTTCTTGTTTCGCGGAGCGGACTGCCGTGTTCAGCGACTTTCCTGGGCTGGCCAGTTGGCGGAGGCGTTTGAGGTGGTGCCAGCGGGCGAACCGTTCGATCGGAGCCTGGATAGGGGGCGTTGCGGCGAGGTCCTGGATGCGGGTGGCCAGCCATCGTTCGAAGGCGGCGAGTTGGCGGTCCCGGTCCGGGAGCATGCCGTGATGGACGAGCATTTCCCGGAGGTATTCCACGGACCGTGACCCTGGAAGAGCGTCAAAAGACTCGTGAGTGAGCGCGATGCTGCGGGTGCCAAGCCTGATGAGGAGTTCCTTGGTGTTGGCCCCGCGCATCCAGGTGTAGACGCTCTCGGGCCTGCCCGCGCCGGCGAGCACTCCGATCAGGCGTTTGAGGCTTAGATCCGGGGGAGTATGGGGGTGGAGCAGGGCGTCCAGGTCGGCCCTGAGGACGCAGCGGATGCAGTGGCCGGCGCGGAATCGTTCGGTTTCGGCGCCGCAGCCCTCGCAGGTCATGTTGGTGGTGATGCCGGCGCAGTCCCGGCAGATGTCGTACCCATCGGAGTTTTTGCCCGGGAGCAGCCTGTCCTGCCCGCAGTTGGGGCATGATCCGCGGGTGCGCAGTGCGGTGGTGAAGCAGATCCCGCAGACGGGCCCGTCGGGCCAGGTCACGCGGATTTTCGCTGCCATGCGTCCGCAGCGGGCGCACCGGTGTCCGCCTGCGGACCGGGGCCGGCCGCGGTTCCCGGGCTTAGTCGTCGTCAAGGATCCGGGCCCTGACGGGTTTGTAGGCGTCGGCGAACCGGACGACGTTTTCCCCGGAGGCGGCGGCCTGTTTCTGGCGTTTGGACCTGGCGTCGGCAGCGGTGAAGGTGAACAGTTCGTTTGCCTCGACGCCGAAGATGTCGCAGAGGGCGGCCAGAAGTTGGAAGGAGATCCGTTCGGGGTTCTGGCTGACCATGCGGTAGATCTGTGACTCGGAAAGGGTGATCCCGCGTTCGCGCAGCGGTCCGACGAGCTCGCGGGTGTTGCGCATCCCGTGCCGTGCCATGAGTTCCCGGGCCCGCCACCGGTATTCGATGTCTCGTTTCATTGTCTTTCCTCCTTCGGCCTGACGGCCCTGTCAATCATGCCCTCGAGCACGCGGTTGAGCTCGCTGGTCTGGTAATCGCTGGAGACCGCCGTGTAAAGGGAAGTGGTCGAGGCGTGTTCGTGTCCGACCTGGCGCTGGACGAAGGTGTGGTCGAAGCCGAAATGCTCGAAGAGGTGGGTGACGTAGGACCGGCGCAGGGAATGGATGTCCAGGCCCGGCGGATAGCCGAGTTCATCGATGTAGTCCCGGAAACGGCGGTGCAGGTTGGACTTGGGAACCGGCAGCCCGTTGGCCGTGGGGAAGACTTCCGACACTGCAGGGGCCAGCCACGGCAGTCCGGTCCGGATCCAGGTCTCCAGGACAGCGGGGGACCAGTCGAAGACCGTCAGCACCGAGCGTCTCTTCGGCGGGGAGCCGCGCTGTGCCTTGCCGTATCTGACCTGCAGGACACCGAACTCGCCGAACTGCGGGGCCCTGCGGTTCCGGGAAAAGTCCACGGTCTGCAGGTGCGTGACCTCGTTGGCCCGCAGACCCCAGGCATAGGCGGCTTTGAACACGGTGGCGTCCCTGTAGGCGGCGACGGCGCCCTTGCGTCCGGAGGCCAGGACCCGTTCGACCTCGAGGTCGGCCAGGTCGAAGAATCCCTGCAGCTCGGCCCGGGTGAAGGGCCGCTTGGTGGGAGCCTGTTCGTTGTTCTGGGCATGCCGTGCCCGGTTGAATTCGGTGATGATCTGCGCGGGGGAGCGGCCGAACCCCTGGGTGCAGATCCGGTCCCACTCATAGGCAGGGTCGGTCAGGAAGTCGCAGAACACCTTCAGATGGGTCTGGTAGGCGCGGATGGTGGCGAACGCCAGATTCAGGATCGATCGCTCATGGGCGAAAAACTCATCGGCGTCACCGACGGTCCAGTCCCACGGAAAATGCCCGGTATGATCCACAAACCGGCGGACCAGGCTTTCACGTCCACGGATCGTGCCGGCCGTGAAGTTCCGTGCCAGCTGCTGCTGTTTCCAGCCCGTGAGCATGTCTTCAAACACGGCATCCGCGGACAACGCTCCTTGACGCATCGGAAGCCTGATCAGCCGACCCTCCAAGGGGTCCATCACGCCTCCGATGCGTCTGCAAATAATGCTCTCAGAGTGCATAAAATGCGAACCCGTGTCAAGGAAACCCCGGAAATTCGCGAATTATCTACCTGCGCGGCACCTCAAACCGGTCGATCTTTCCACGGGCCGGCATGATGCTCGGCGCGGCTTCGAATGGGCCGAGATCCCTGTAACGGCGCGGCTTCAGCGCGAAATTACCCGAAGCCGGGGAAGGGCGTATCACCGGGTCCTAATCTGCAAATTCTGCAATCGGATTACTTCTACTTGACATAATGTAGATTATCGGCGTTATCTGAGAGGGGAAGTGGCCTACGTTAAGTCGACGTCAAGCGGTCGCATCCGGGCGTCCGCCCGACGTTGCCGCAGGTCAGGACCAGAGTGTCTCACGGACGCCCAAACCCTGATTCAAGCCGCATGGAGACGACACGCCAGTGATTGGCCTGTTCCGCGCCGCGCAAGGTGACATTTAGGTCACCGGTCGGCGCACGCGCCGAAAAGACCGCCCAAAATACATGTGGCGACGGCAACGATCCTTAGGGCGGCCCGTGCCACCAGGGCGTTAACGCAAACGGCACCAACTCCACCATCTGGATCGACATGTGGATCGGCGGCCAGAGCATGAGCGCCGACGGTGCCGACGACTGCGCCAGCAAGGTTACCAACGTCCACACCGCCGTCTTCAACCCGGCAAGCAACTATGTAGTGGCACCGGGCGCAGGTGTCAACCATGACGGCAAGTGCGTTGCCGGCTATGGCAGCACGCTCGTGAAGCAGTAGATAACAAGGGATTGGCCCCGCATCCAACTAGAGGCTTCAGCGGGGGCTGGCGAGAATTCGCCGGCCCCCCGCTTTTGTGTCCGGAACACCTGCGGCGGCACAAAAACCGGCTGCCCCGGCCAACCCAGGCATTGTCTAATCCCGCGTGCTCGCCAAGAATGAACCAATGACGGTCTACCTGCGTTCACTTGAAACTGCTGTTCCGCCGACTGTACTGGTCCAGGCCGAAGCCCGTGATGTTTTTGCAGCCCAGCCGGGCCTGACCAGGTTGGGCTCGCGGCTGGTGAACACGTGCTTCGATTCCGCCGCCATCGATACGCGCCATACCGCCGTCGAAGAAATGACCATGGCGTTCCGCTCGGACGATCCGCAGTTCTTTGATCCCGCCACGGGCCTGCTCCTGAACCCCACCACCAAGGTGCGCAACGAGATCTTCGCCCGGGAGGTCACCAAACTTTTCATCGAATCCGCCCGAGCTGCCGTGGATGCCTGCCCGGATCTCTCCTTACTTGACATAACCCACGTCATTACCGTCTCCTGCACAGGGTTCTTCAACCCCGGTCCTGACTATAAGATCGTCCGCGCGTTGGGGTTGGACCCGGCCGTCCAGCGATATCACCTGGGATTCATGGGCTGCTATGCCGCCTTTCCGGCACTGCGGGCCGCCAAGTCCTTCTGCGAAGCAGACCCGCAGGCCGTTGTCCTGGTGGTCTGTGCCGAGCTGTGCTCGCTGCACGTGCGGACCTCGAACGATCCGGACACCATCATGGGTTCGGCCCTGTTCGCCGATGGGGCGGCGGCAGCCATCATTACGGCCCGGAACGATCCGGACGCGCCTGCCTTGATGCAGCTGGACCACTTCGAAACCGTCCTCACACCGGTGGGCGAGGAATCCATGGCGTGGAACATCGGCGACCACGGCTTTGAGATGGTGCT
Source organism: Pseudarthrobacter sp. Y6 (assembly GCF_050156205.1). Taxonomy (NCBI): domain Bacteria; kingdom Bacillati; phylum Actinomycetota; class Actinomycetes; order Micrococcales; family Micrococcaceae; genus Pseudarthrobacter; species Pseudarthrobacter sp. Y6. Next base: position 2,258,435 of record NZ_CP189574.1, read on the forward strand.
CGGCAACTACGTCCCCCACATCATCGACGATCACATCATCGGCGCCCTTACACCGCTGCTGGCCCGGGATCCCTCGTTGCGTGGACTCCCCTACCGGGACATCCGCCATTGGGCCATCCATCCCGGCGGCCGGAGCATCCTGGACAAGGTCCAGACGCGCCTCGAACTCACGGACCAGCAGCTCGTTCCGGCACGGGATACGCTGCGGGACTACGGCAATATGAGCAGCGCCACTGTGCTGTTTGTCCTCAGGCACATCCTGGAGCAGCCACCGGTGGAGGGTGAGGAACGCATCTGCTCCATGGCGTTCGGCCCCGGACTCACGGTGGAAACCGGGCTCTTCACGAAACTCCGCCAGGCCGCCACCGGGAAACGGGCGGTGCAGCCTGAGGCGGCCTCGTCACTGGTCTGAACTGTGTCCCTGATGCGGCAACGGGCTGTGGACGCAGTGGAAATGATGGACTTGCCGGACTGTGATCCCACAAAACTGGAGCTCACGTACCGGCAGTTCGGACTGGTGAACCTGCTCTTCTCCGGCTGGCGGCGGCTGTATTGCCGCGAGCTTCGCCCTCTGCTCTCCCAGGAGTCTGCAACCACCCTCCTCGACATAGGATGCGGCGGAGGTGATCTGGCACGGCAGCTCGCCCTCTGGGCCGCCCGGGACAAACTGCTGCTCGACGTCACCGGCATTGACCCGGACGCCAGGGCATACAGCTACTCGTCAGGCCGCCCGCACCACGTCTCGGTCCGGTTCCGCCAGGCGGACAGCGCCGACCTGGTCCGCGAAGGCCGCCGGTTCGACGTCGTGATCTCTAACCACGTCATCCACCACCTCCTACCAGCGGACCTGGCTCAGCTCCTGACAGATTCGCAAGCCCTGGCGCGCCGGCTTTCCCTGCACAATGACCTGCGCCGGAACATCGCGGCCTATGCACTTTTCTCCCTAGCGGCACTCCCCTTCCGCGGCTCGTTCATCCGTTCGGACGGCCTGACCTCGATCAGGCGCAGCTACACCCCGCCAGAACTCACCGCAGCCGCTCCCCCGGGCTGGCAGGTGGCGCGCCACTCCCCTTTCCACCAAGTCCTCATGCGCCGCCCGGACCATCCCGATGGTTGACGTGGTGATCGTCGGCGGCGGACCCGTGGGTCTGTATCTCGCCGCCCTGCTGCTGCAGGAAGGCGTCGCGGTGCGGGTCCTTGAACAGCGGCTCCACCGGGAACCTCACTCGCGGGCCATCGGCATCCATCCGCCCGCCCTCGCGGCCCTGGACAGAGTAGGCGTGGCCAGCGCCATGGTCGGTTCCGGCGTGCAGATCCGCGGCGGCATTGCAGCCAGCGGCGGGAAGACCGTGGGGTCAATGTCTTTCGCTTCGGTCTCGGAGCACTTCCCGTTTGTCCTGTCCCTCCCCCAGTTCACAACGGAATCCCTGCTGGAGCAGCGTGTACACGAACTCGACGGCGCGGCGCTCGTCAGGGGCGCCAGGGTGACGGAACTAGCGGACGACGGCGGACGGGTCACCGTCCACGCTGAGGCCACCAAGGCGGGCGGTGCCGGCACCCGGATCACCTCACGCCTTTTGGTCGCCGCCGACGGCTCGCGGTCCCGGATGCGCAGCCTGCTGGGCATCCAGGCCACGTCCCGAATTTATCCCGACCACTATGTGATGGGTGATTTCGCAGGTTCCGGCGAAAACCTGCACGAAGCCGTCCTGTACCTCGAGGCCGAAGGGATAGTGGAATCCTTTCCGCTGCCGGGCGGTCTCCGCCGCTGGGTGGTGAGGATTCGCCGGCCCGCACCGGCACCGGACGCCGTCGAACTGGCGCGGATGGTTCACCAGCGGACGGGGATCCGGCCGGATCCGGCCACCAACACCATGCTCAGTACCTTCACCGCCCGGTCCACGGTGGCGTGTCGATTAGCCGCGGAACGGGCGGTCCTGATCGGTGATGCTGCCCACGAAATAAGCCCCATCGGCGGCCAAGGCATGAACCTTGGATGGCTGGACGCGGCCGAACTCGCGCCGATCATCTGTGATGCCCTGGCGGGGAAACGGGTTGACCAGCGCCTGCGCGCCTATTCCACCCGGCGTCGGAAGGCCGCCTCGGTGGCTCGAAGGCAGTCCGAAGTGAATATGACGCTGGGGCGCCCGCTGGCGCCGCCGTTCCTGGCGTTGAGGAACCGCGTAGTCACCGCGGTGTCGGGCATTCCGCCGGTCAACAGGCTGGTGGCCCGTCGGTTCACCATGCAGTGACCGCCGCGCCGGAGGGCACCGCCGGGTCAGGAGTTCACGAAGTAGCAGTCGTAACTGTCTTGGCTGATAATCAGGCCGTCCCGGACTTCAAAGACCGACGACGTTCGGGCGCGAATGGTCTCCCCGGCGTCCCAGTACCGCAGGTCCATCAGTGTCCTCGCCGACCAGTCGGCTTCCACAACCACGCGACCGCCTTCGCAGGTAGTGCGCCGGATCTCAAACTTCTGGTCCGCCACTACCTCGCCGCTTTGATCGACGCCGGCCATCGCCTGGCCCCGCGTGCGAGTGAAGCCTTCAGCCGCGAGCAGATGCGGCGCCTCGACCAGCACGAAGTCCGCAGCAAGGAAAGGTCCGATGGCCCCGCCGTCGCCGCCGGCTTCCAGGGTCCGGATAAAGTCCAGGACAAGTTCCAGTGCGTTGGGTTCGGACGCAATCAGTTCAGCCATGGGAATGACATTAGCCGACGCGTCCGCCGCTAGGCTTTTCCGCATGACCGCCATATCTCCGCCCACTTCATTCACTCCTGCGCACCTGAGGGAACGGGTACAGGAAATGCTGTCCGCAGGATCGCTGCCGCCCATCGTGCAGGCCGGGAATCCTGTACTCCGCCAGCGGGCCGCGGCCTTCGACGGCCAGATCAGCGCCGGCGAGCTGGACCAGTTGATTGCCCTCATGCGCGAAGTGATGCACGAGGCCCCTGGCGTGGGGCTGGCCGCCCCGCAACTCGGAATCCCGTTGCAGCTGGCAGTCCTTGAGGACCAGTACGACGTCGACCCGGAGGCCGCTGCAGTGCGGCAACGTACCCCGCTGGAATTCCTCACCATCATCAACCCGCGCTACACCGCCGTCGGAACGGAAGTGGCGGCGTTCTTTGAGGGGTGCCTCTCGCTGAGCGGCCTGCAGGCAGTGGTGGTACGCCCTGAACGGGTGCTGCTCCGGTTTGACACCGCCGCAGGTCTGGGGTCGGAACGGGAATTAAGTGGGTGGCAGGCGAGGATTGTGCAACACGAAACCGATCACCTCCATGGCACCCTGTACGTTGACCGCGCCGAGTTGAGGTCCTTGAGCTCCAACGCCGAGTACGCCGCCAACTGGGCCGAGCCGGGGATAGGAAAGGCCCGTGCCGGTTTGGGATTCCTGGCCGACAATCCCTGAAGCGCCCGCGCGTCACTCCGGCGGTGCGGCTGCCGGATTCGCACCGGTCGGGAGGAGCCTGGCCCACCATCGCAGGATGTGTTCGAATCTCTGCCGCCGGTGCCGCGGCCTGCCTGACCGGGAAAGTTCATGGTCCTCACCCGGGAACACCAGCAGCCGGGCTTCCACGCCCCGCCGCTTCAGGGCCGTGAAATACCGCTGGCCCTGTTCCAGCGGACACCTGAGATCGTTTTCGCTGTGGATGACCAGCGTCGGAGTCTGCACGTTGCCCACATGTTCGAGCGGGCTTTGGGCGGCGACCTCCACCGCTGAGCCGCCGAGATATTCCAGGCCGAAGTACCAGCCAATGTCGGCCGAGCCCTCGAAACTGACAGGGTCCAGGAATCCACGCTCCACAATGGCACCCTTGAACCTGTGGTGGTGCGCTATGGTCCAGGCGGTCAGATATCCGCCGTACGAGCCGCCCATGATGCCCAGCCGGCCCGCGTCCAGCGCCGGAAACTTGGCCAGGGCGCCGTCCAGGAACGCGAGGACATCCTCCATGTCGTCGGTGCCAAAGCGGCCCTTGATGGCCAGCCCGTGTTCCCTGCCATAGCCTGCAGAGCCGCGTGGATTGCACATCAGCACGGCGTACCCGGCAGCCGCGTAGACCTGGGCTTCGTCGAACAGGGCAACGGTGAACTGGGCAAACGGCCCGCCATGGATGTTCAACAAGACCGGGTGCGGACCCTTGCCCGCAGGCCTGACCAGCCAGCCATGGACGGAATAACCATCGGACGCCTCAAACGTCAGTTCCTGCGGAACCACAATGTCCGTCTGCGTCCGCAGAACGGCCGAAAAGTCTGTCAGCAGCCGCAACTGCCCGTCGTCGAGCACTGCAACGTCCCCGTGGGTGGATGGATCGCTGAATACTACAAGCAGCGAACCGCCCGCCCAGGCAGCCCCGGTCACCACCTTGTCACCGTGCACCAGCAGGGCATGCCCGCCCGTCGCCCCCAGCTCGAGGAGCTCAACGGAGCCCTGCGCATTGTTCAGGACCAGGGCCCGGTCCGGGCCGCGGAGCTCAATTCGTGCACCAGGGGCGGCAACGTCCATCAGTTCAGGGTCGGTCAGCGCAACCGGCACTCCGCCGTCGGCCGCGACGCAGTGCAGCACGGCGTTACGCGCCACGAAGTCCCGGCCCGAGTCGCCCAGGTCCGTGGCAATGTAGAACAGCCATTTGCCGTCCCGGGACTGCCGGACCTCCGTGACGCTTTGAGATGCGGCTACTCCCCGATCCACCGGGACGGGGTCCCCGCCCGAGACCGGCACCCTGTAGATCAAGGTGGCCAGGTCGTCGTCGTTCTCTGGCGGTGCCGCCACAAAGTAGACGGCTGATCCGTCTGCACTGAAAACCCCGGAGCTGGCGTCCGTGGCGAGCGATGTCAGCTGCCGGGCTGCCGGCATTGACGGAGCCGCCGGCAATGTCAGCGGCTCGCCGCCAAGTTCAGGGACGTCCACGATGAACAGCTGCTGTGGCTTGTCGCGCGTGTAGCCAACACCGTTCAGGCGGTACTGGTAGGAGGAGATCAGCCGTGGTTCCTCCGCCTCCGCGGTGACGGCTTCGCTGCTGCCGTACCGTCCGGCCTCGGGCTCGCGGGAGCTGAAGACTATCCGGTGCGAATCAGGAGACCAAGCGAAGGACTCCACTCCGAGCAGCCTGTCGGTTATGATTTGGGGTTCGCCGCCGCCGGCCTCCACGACGGCGAGCTGCGCTTTCGACGACGGTCCGCCCGTCCGGAGGAAGGCGAGGACCAGTCCATCAGGAGAGAAGGCAGCGTCGGTGTCACGAAAGCCCCTGGTAATTCGCCGCGGCAACTGCTCCTGGTTCAACGGAATGGTCCACAACTGGCCCACGTAGGAATCAGCATTGAAATCCGGCCTGGTTACCGACACAACAGCACGGCTGCCGTCCGGGTGAACGGCCGGCGCGGAGACGGAATTGAGCAGCGGGAGGTGTTCTGGCTTCACCCACGTGAGCCTAACGTGCGGCTTTCCCCCAGGCGAACACCCGGCCAGAACACCGGCCCGGGCGCCCGCACCGGCGCGCTCCCCGCCCTAAGATGGTCCGTATGCCATCAAGCCCTCGCCCTCCGCTTCGCTGCCCGTTGTGCGGCGCCGCACTGAATCCCCAGGGCGGGCCAGCTGACGCGGCCCGCATGGCACTGGTCTGCGGATCCGGGCACAGCTTCGACGCTGCGAAGCAGGGCTACTTCAACCTGCTGGTGGGCAGGGGGACAGTCTTTGAAGCCGACACCGCCGAGATGGTGGCGGCCCGCTTCGCTTTCCTCGACGGCGGGCATTACCGCCCCTTGGCAGACGCCGTCGCGGCCGCCGTCGTGCCCGGGATAACCCCCGGCGAACCATTCACTGTCCTCGATTCGGGCACGGGGACCGGCCACTATCTCAGGGTGGTGCTGGATGAGGTGCAGCGGACTACCGACAGTTGCACCGCCGTCGCACTCGACATCTCCAAGTTCGCGCTCCGGCGCGCCGCGCGCCTCAACCCCGAGGCCGTCAGCCTCGCCTGCGATGTGTGGCAGCCGCTTCCGGTGGCCGACGCAGCCGTCGACGCCATTACGGTGATCTTCGCCCCCCGCAATGCCGCCGAATTCGCCAGGGTCCTCCGCCCCGGCGGAAGACTGGTGGTGGTGACGCCGCGCGCCGGACATTTGGCCGCCGTCGCCGCCCAGGCAGGGATGCTGTCCATAGAGGACGACAAGGACGCACGGCTCGCAGAATCCCTCTCGCCGCACTTCGTCGCCGAGTCCACTCGGGACCTGGATGTGCGGATGATGCTAACGCCCAGCGAGCTGGCTGACCTTGCCTTCATGGGTCCGGCCGGGCACCACCTGGACCGCACGGCCATTGCGGCCAAAATCGGAAGCGGCGAGATGTCCACCGAGGTGGAGGCACGATTCCGGATCACAGTCTTCCGCCTGGCACCGTCCGCACCGTAACGACTTGGCCACGTTCAACCGCTGCCCTTCACGCAACCTGCCGTCCTGCATTCCGGCGGACTAGGATAAATAGACAACTACCGGAAGGTCAAGGGGGACGGAATGTTTGAATGGCTCGGCGAAAACTGGTGGGCCCTGTGGCTTACAGCCTTCCTCGCGTTCGCAGTGATCGAAATGATCACGCTTGACCTGTTCTTCATCATGCTCGGCGGCGGAACACTTGCCGCCCTCGTCGCAGATTTTGTCGGCGCTGACCTGTGGCTACAGATTGTGGTCTTCTGCGTCGTCTCACTGCTGATGATCGCCTTTGTCCGCCCGGTGGCACTAAGCCACCTGAAAAAGGGACCCGCCGACCAGCGCACAAACATAGACCGGCTCATTGGCGAGCAGGCCCTTGTTATGGAAGCAGTCAGCTCCACCGGCGGCCTCGTCAAGATCGGGGGCGATGTCTGGAGCGCCCGGTCATCCGGCGGCGTCCTGCCTGCCGGCCAGAAGGCAGTGGTCTCCGCCATCGACGGGGCCACGGCAGTTGTCTCCGCCCCGCCGGAGCAGGCCACTCAGTCCTAAGTACAGCCTAACAATTGGGGAATAGGAGACGTATGGATAACGCAGGAGGAGCCGCCTTGGCCATTGTGCTGGTGGTCCTGATCGTGTTCGTGATTATTGTTTTGGTCCGCTCAGTGCGGATCATCCCGCAGGCGAGGGCCGGAGTCGTTGAACGGCTCGGCAAATACCAGCGGACCCTCAACCCGGGACTGACCATCCTGATCCCGTTTGTGGACCGGCTCCTGCCGCTCCTGGACCTGAGGGAGCAGGTGGTGTCCTTTCCACCGCAGCCGGTCATCACCGAAGACAACCTGGTGGTGTCCATCGACACGGTGGTGTATTTCCAGGTCACTGACCCGCGCGCCGCCACCTATGAAATCGCCAATTACATCCAGGCCGTGGAGCAGCTGACCACCACCACCCTGCGTAACGTCGTGGGCGGCCTGAACCTGGAAGAGGCGCTCACATCGCGCGACCAGATCAACGGCCAGCTGCGCGGCGTCTTGGACGAGGCAACCGGCCGCTGGGGCATCCGCGTCTCGCGCGTGGAGCTCAAGGCCATTGACCCGCCCCACTCGATCCAGGACTCGATGGAGAAGCAGATGCGGGCCGAGCGCGATCGCCGCGCTGCGATCCTCACGGCCGAAGGCACCAAGCAGTCCGCCATCCTCACGGCCGAGGGCCAGCGGCAAGCATCGATCCTGGCGGCTGAGGGCGACGCCAAGGCGGCCATCCTCCGTGCGGACGGTGAGGCACAGGCCATCCAAAAGGTCTTTGACGCTATTCACAAGGGCAACCCCGACCAGAAGCTGTTGGCGTACCAGTACCTGCAGACGCTTCCGAAAATCGCGGAGGGATCATCGAACAAGCTGTGGATCATTCCCAGCGAAATTGGTGAGGCACTCAAGGGCATCGGCCAGGCACTTGGCGGCACCCATCCTGATCAGAGCGCGGGCGGCGGCGGGCTGTTCGACGAGGAACCCGCAAAACAGCCTGGGTCCTGACACGGATCTGCCGCATTCGGGCCGGGAGGGGATTCGCGCTTCGTCGCGGGTCCCCTCCCGTTTTGCGGCTAGGCCCCACGCCGGTATAATTGAGTGTTTGTCCGGTCGGACCAGATCCGCTGGAACAAGAATGCTTCGCAATGCGTTGAATCTTATGATGCAGCACAGTGCACACAGTAGTTCGGGGCGGTTATGCCGTTCCGGCTTGCGTGGAGTCCTGCTCCGCGAACCGACCAGAGGGAGAAAACATGAGCGATCGCAGCCTGCGGGGTATGCGTCTTGGCGCGCAGAGCATGGAGACCGAGTCCGGCGTTGAGCCGGCTCCGCGCCAGCGTGTCGAATACCGGTGCGAGGACGGCGAGCAGGTCTTCGTGACGTTCTCTTCAGAGGCTGAAATTCCTCCTGTGTGGGTTTCCAAGACCGGCAAGGAAGCGCTCCTCGTTGATGGCGAACGTCCGGACACCAGCAACGAAAAGGCTGTCCGTACCCACTGGGACATGCTCTTGGAGCGCCGTTCCCTTCCGGAACTGGAGCAGATCCTCGAAGACCGGCTGACCATCCTGCGCGAACGCCGTGGCGAACGCCGCACTGCCTGATCCACTGGCGGCCAGAGCCTGGCTGACTGAGGTTTTCTGAACCAATTGATAAGGGCCGGCCCGGCAACGTGATTACGTTACCGGGCCGGCCCTTGTCATAAGCGCTTACTTCCGCTGCCCTCGCGGCGGGTGTTAGCCCTGTGCCGGATCCTTCTTGCCCGTGAGCTTGTTCCAGCGTGCCTGCAGGCCCCACCTGGTGACGTTGACCATGGCCTCAACAACAATGTGGCCGCTCATCTTTGACGCTCCGAGCTCCCGCTCCACAAACGTAATGGGGCGTTCCTCGATCCGGAGGCCCAGCTTGGCTACACGCCATGCCAAGTCAACCTGGAAGCCGTAGCCCACTGAATCGACCAGGTCGAGGTTCAATTTTTCCAGAGTGGTCCGCCGGAATGCGCGGTAGCCGCCGGTGACGTCCTTGATCTTCAGGCCCAGCATCAGCCGGGCGTAGGTGCTGCCAACGCGTGAAATCGCCTGCCGGTAGAGCGGCCAGTTGACCACGCTGCCACCGGGAACCCAACGGGATCCCATGGCAAGGTCTGCCCCCTGTTCAACGGCTTCCAGCAACTGGGGAAGTTGTTCGGGCTGGTGCGAGCCGTCCGCATCCATTTCCACCAGGACGTCGTAGCCTGCCTCGAGTCCCCATTTGAACCCGGCGATGTAGGCGGCTCCCAGGCCTGCCTTGCCTTTGCGGTGCAGGACGTGGACCTGCGGATCCTCGGCGGCAAAGCCGTCCGCGAGCTGTCCGGTGCCGTCCGGGCTGTTGTCGTCCACCACCAGTACGTCCGAGGCCGGTACGGCTGCCCGGAGGCGTTGAAGAGTCTTGGGCAGCGATTCCAGCTCGTTGTAAGTAGGAATAATGGTGAGGACGCGCACAAAGGGCCTTCCTGGACGGGAGCGGTCGGGGCGGCTGAACTGCAGCGGAATAGCTGGCGGTCAGGCGCAACTACCTAGTATAGGGCGCTTTATAGGGGTGCTGGCCGATGTGTCCGGTCAGGATCGCAGTGCCGGACTGGAAAACAGCTCTGTGCCGTCCTTCACGGTCTGCAGGCACACCGGGTCCACGCCGGTGTCCAGTGCCGGGAGAAGGGGTGTGCGGGCGCGCGGATCCGTGCTCCAGGACTGGACACGTCCGTCAGCCACCTGGACCATCAGCTCCTCAACATCCCAGATGGCGAAACTGGCCGGTGCGCCCGGAACCAGTTGCCCGGCCATGGGGTTGTGGTATTTAGCCGCCCGCCACCCCGCGCGCGTGTGGCCCAGGAACGCTGCCCGGGCTGAGATCCGTTCAGCGTGGTTGTGGTGTTCCAGGCAGGCGCGCACGCTGGACCACGGCCGAAGCGGTGTCACCGGGCTGTCGCTGCCGAAGCAGATAGGAACACCGGCAGCGTAGAACGAGGCAAACGGGTTCATTGGCCGGCTCCGGCTTCCCAGGCGCTGCTCATACATGCCGCTTTCGTTCCCCCATGCAGCGTCGAAGCGTGGCTGGGCGCTGACGGTGACGGCGTATCGGGCCAGCTGTTGCACTGCGTTGGCGTCTGCGACTTCCACATGCTCGAAGCGGTGGCCGGCGGCACGGATCCGTTGCTCACCCACTTCGGCGGCCGCGAGTTCCAGCGCCTCCAGCGCGGCATCAAGTCCCGCGTCGCCGATGACGTGGAAGCCGCCCTGGATGCCCAGCAGTGAGCAGGCCGCCAGGTGGGCGCCGGCCTGCTCTGCCGAGAGATAGAGGCTCCCCCGCTCCCCTGCCGCGTCGCTGTAGCCGGACCTCAGCGCTGCTGTCCTGGAGCCGATGGAACCGTCAATGTTCAGATCACCTGCCAGGCCGCGCACAGATACGCCCAGTTCGTCCAGCAGCGCCCGGGCCTGCTCCTCCGAGGTGGCCAGCTCGCCCCAGTACGGCAGGATCTCCGGCACAGCCTCGCCGGCTGTGTTCCACGCGGCGGCAAGGCGAAGATCGGAGACTCCGCCGATATGCGGCGCGGCCATCTCCGCCAGTGCCACGTAACCGTTCTCGGCCGCCTCGGTCAGAGCGCACCGCTGATAGGCCAGCAGGCTGGCCTCCGGGAGCCGCCGCGCTTCCTGACGGGCCGCTGTGTGGGCGGCCCGCTTCACCTGTGACCCGGCGGTGTAGCCGTCGAGACCGCCAAGCCCGGCGGCGGCAGCCAGGGAGGACGAGACCAACGCCGAATGAGCATCCACCCTGGCCAGGAACACGGGCCTGCCCCCGGCCGCCTGCTCAAGTTCCTCGGCCGCCGGCAGGGCAGGGTCCTCCCACGTGGATTCATCCCAGCCGTGACCCAGCAACGGGCCGTCGCCTTTGGATGCAGCGACGGCGTCGAGCAACTGCCGGGCGGAACGGATCCCGCCCAGCTGGAGGGAACCCATCGCGATGCCGGTTTCCGTGAGGTGGACGTGGGAGTCAACAAACCCCGGCGCTACGAGGGCTCCATGGAGATCGATGATCTCCATGGAGCTGTCGGCAATGGAGGATGCCGCCTGCTCGGAGCCGACCCAGGCAACGGTGTCTCCGTCCACCAGCATGGCGGTGGCAAAGGGGTCCGCTGCCGTGTAGACCGAGCCGTTGCGGTACAGGACCACCTTCCCCTCGTGCGGCGCGGGCGTGGTGGAACGTTCAATGGTCATGCGAGTGAAGCTCCTGGGGCTAGGGGGAAGAAGGCAGGCTGCCGGTACATCAAAGTACGGAAGAGTAGGCCACGACGCCGCGGCGGATGAGCGATATTGCTTCTGCGCAAAGCCTGGCCAATCGCGGGTCCAGGCCAGGAATCTTGGCGAGCTGGTCCAGGAGGTCGATGACCTGCTTGACCCAGCGGACGAAGTCGCCTGCTGCCAGCTCAGTGCCGTTCAGGACTTCCTGGAGGTGGCGTCCCTTGGCCCATTTGTACATGGGCCAGACGAGACCCAGCTCCGGCTCGGCGGTGAGCGGAAGTTTGTTCGCCTCTTCCACGTCCTCCAGGGCCGACCATTCCCGGATCACCACATCCACGGACGATTCAAGCGAGACGCTGGGCATCCGGGGGCGGAGGCCCCTGTCCTCGCGTTTGGCCTGGTAGACCAGGACGCTGGCCAAGGCTGCTACTTCGACGGCGTCCAGGTCGTTAAGCGCGCCCAGCCGCAGGGACTGCGAAATCAGCAGGTCCTTCTCGCCATAGATCCGGCGGAGTCGCTGGCCGTCTGAGCTGATGGCCAAGCGCCCGTCAGCTCCCGCTTCCAGGTAGCCGTAGGCGGAAAGGACATCGCAGACACGATCGAAGGTCTTGGCAATGGTGTTGGTCCGGCCCTGGATCTGTCGGACCAGGGCATCCGTCTCCCGCCGCAGTTTCCACCACCGCTCAGACCAGCGCGCATGGTCTTCACGCTCACTGCAGCCGTGGCAGGGGTGGGCGCGGAGTGCCCTGCGAAGCTCCGTGATGCGTTTCTCCTGATGGGGCAACACGGATCCCAGGCCAAAGTCGGTGCTGCGGCCGGGTGCCGGCGGGCGGTTCTCCCGCAGCGCATTCCGGGCCGACGATGCGAGGTCGCGCCGGGACTTCGGGACTTTTGCGTTGAACGACTTCGGAATCCGGATCCGCGTCAGGGGCGTAATGGGGCCTTCAAGGTCCTCCGTGCCGATTCGCCTGAGCTGGTTATCGAGCGTCAGGATGGCGGGCCGTGGCTCCCTGCCGCTGTGGTCCGAGCTCAGCACAATCGCCGGCCCGGGCGCCCGCCCTCCCGGGACGTCCACCACGTCGCCGGGCATCAGCCGCGCCAGGGAGTCTTCATTCAGGGACTTGTGAGCCCGGGACTTGCTGCGCGAGGTGACATTCTCGGCGTCGGACAGTTCACGGCGCAACCGGGCATACTCGGTGAAGTCTCCGAGGTGGCAGGTCATGGATTTCGCGTATCCCGCGAGGGACTCTTCGCGGCTGCGCACCTGCTTCGCAAGACCAACAACGGACCGGTCCGCCTGGAACTGCGCGAAGGAGGATTCAAGGATTTCCCGCGCACGGGCGCGGCCAAACTGCGCCAACAGGTTGATGCTCATGTTGTACGTCGGCCGGAAGCTTGAGTTCAGCGGATACGTACGCCGCGAGGCGAGGCCGGCAACGGCAGCAGGATCCGTGCCGGGTTGCCAGAGGACAACGGCGTGGCCTTCGACGTCTATGCCACGGCGGCCGGCGCGGCCGGTCAGCTGCGTGTACTCCCCCGCGGTGATGTCCACATGGGCTTCGCCATTAAACTTGTCGAGCTTTTCCAGGACCACGGAGCGGGCGGGCATGTTGACGCCAAGGGCCAAGGTTTCGGTGGCGAACACAGCCTTGACCAAGCCCTCGACGAAAAGTTTCTCCACCACTTCCTTGAAGGTGGGAAGCATGCCGGCATGATGGGCCGCGAAACCACGCAGCAGGCCGTCCCGCCACGTCCAGAAGCCGAGGACGTCCAGGTCCTCCGACGGGATGTCCTGCCCGGCCTCGTCAACGCGCTGGGCAATGATCCGTTGCTCCTTCTCAGTGGTCAGCCAGAGTCCGGAAGAGACACACTGGGCAACGGCGGCATCGCAGCCGGCCCGGGAAAAGATAAACGTGATGGCGGGCAGCAGGTCCTGCCGGTCGAGGCTCGCGACCACCTGGGGCCGGCTGGCCTTCCTGACAGCGCCGGGCTGGGCTCCCTGTCTGGGGCGTTCCTCTGTCCGTTGCCGGTGCTGCCGGCGCTGGCTCCGTCCGCCGTGGCCGAAGCGTCCGGCGAAACTTTGCTGGCCTTCAGTGCGGGCCATCTTGAGCAGGTCCGGATTGACCTCGAACCCTTGGCGGTCGGCGTCATTGGTGGGTGCGGTGAGCCGCTCTTGGACCGGTATCGGAGCTCCGGTCTCCGCATCCGCGGGCGGCGCGATTTCGTCGAAGGTGGTTTCTCCGGCGAACAGGTCCACGATGTCCCGGCCCACCATGACGTGCTGCCACAGGGGAACCGGACGGTGCTCGGAGACGATGATGTCGGTGTCACCGCGCACGGTATCCAGCCAGGCGCCGAATTCTTCTGCGTTGGAAACTGTGGCGCTGAGCGAAGCTACCTGGACTTCACTGGGGAGGTGGATGATGACTTCCTCCCAGACGGCACCACGGAAGCGGTCCGCGAGGTAGTGGACTTCGTCCATGACCACAAAGCCGAGGTCATCCAGGGTGTCCGAGTCTGCGTAGAGCATGTTCCGGAGGACTTCCGTGGTCATGACCACCACGGGGGCGTCGCCATTGATGCTGGTGTCCCCGGTCAGTAGACCGACGTTTTCCGCCCCGTACTTTTCGGAAAGCTCCGTGAATTTCTGATTGCTCAGTGCCTTGATCGGGGTGGTGTAGAAGGCCTTAAGGTGTCGTTCCAAAGCGAGGTAGATGGCAAATTCGCCCACGATGGTCTTGCCGGCACCTGTGGGGGCAGCCACTAGCACTCCTTTGCCCTCCTGGAGGGAGCGGCAGGCGAGACGCTGGAATTCGTCAAGTTCGAAATCAAGCGTGCGGAGGAACCCGCCGAGGTAGGTGCCCGCTTCGGCCGTGCGTTCCGCGCTGGCCCGGTAGCTTTCAGAGGGCGAGAGTGGCCCGGAAATAGAGGACATGCGTCAAGCCTAGTGCGCCGAGCGCTACAGGTTCTTCAGTTCGCTGCCGGGCGTCGCGATGTCGGCCGTCGCGTCCGTCTCAGCAGCCTGTTTCGCCACGCGCTTGTCACGGCGCTTGTCGTTGAAGATGCAGAGCCCGATCGCCGCGAAGAACAGAATCAACAGCGGCGCAGCAAGCAGGAACATGGACAACGCGTCCGTGCCTGGGGCGGCCAGCGCTGCCAGGACAAAGACCAGGAAGACGATAATCCGCCACGCTTTAAGGATGGTCCGGCCCCTGACCACACCAGCCATGTTGATGCCGACCAGGATCACGGGGACCAGGAAAGAGATCCCGAGGATAAGCAACATCTGGGTAGCGAATGTCAGGTAGTCGGTGGCCGAGATGTTGTTGGCGCCGGTGGCGGGCGTGAACTGCAGTAGCGCCCTGACCACGGTGGGGAATACGAGCCAGGCTACAAACACGCCGGCCAGGAACAGGGGCACAGCGGCTGCCATAAAGCCCAGCGTGTAGCCGCGTTCCTTCTTGGTCAGCCCCGGCGTGATAAAAGCCCACACCTGATAGATCCAGACAGGGCTGGAGATAACCAGCCCTATCTGGATGGCAATCTGAATCTTGAAGGCAAAAGGATCTGCGATGGTCGCAAAGTTCAGGACTGCGGTGCGCCCCGTATCCCGGGCAATGGAAATCAGCGGGTCCGACAGGTTGACGACAACGGGGTCGTAAAGGAACCAGCCACCCACGCCGGCAAGCAGCACAGCAATTGCCGATTTGATCAGCCGGTTCTTGAGCTCCTTGAGGTGGTCCCAAAGAGCCATCCGCCCCTCAGGGTTGGACTTACGGCCCCGCGTCAGTGCCACTTCGGGTTAAGCGCGGGTCGACGGCGGAACGTCAGTGCCGTCCGTCGGCTCACCGGGCTTCGCGGGCGGGTGGTTTACGATCTTGCCTTCCACCGGGCCGGAGGCCGTGTCGGCGGAGTCGGTCTTGCCGTCGTTCTTCATCTCCTTGACCTCGGACTTGATGATCCGCATGGACTGGCCAAGGCTGCGCGCCATGGCAGGGAGTTTGGGCGCGGCGAAAAGCAGCAGCGCAACGACGATGATAATGACAATTGGCCAAGGGCCTTCAAAGAGTCTTCCCACGGGAAATCCTTTCCTCTTACAACATCCTACGTCTAACTGAGATTGAGATCGCGAAGTGACTGGGGCTGGCCCCGGTCGTGCCTCCGCTGGACCCGCCTCTGGCGGCGGTCCTCCCGGCGGGATGACTTGGATGCGTCGTAATCATGACGCATCTGCGCCGGTGAGGCAAAAACAGCCGTACCGGGCTGAGACGATCCTGGCGGCTGTAAGCCGTCATCGACGATGGCCGCTGCCGGTGCCAAGTGTGCCACTTTGGCTCCGGCGGCGCCTAGGTCCTTCATGACCGTCATGAACTGGCGGTACAGCCGGATGCCCAGGAGGACATAAAAGAGCAGGGAGAGCGCAATAAGCGCAATCCAGATCAGAATCCAGGACCACCAAGGCATGCTGACGAGTCTAGCCGCCGTACCGGGCCAGGGCCGCCTCGATCCAGTCCAACGCTGCCGCCCCAAGCTCGGACGGTTCGAGGATCCGGGCGGCCCCGCCGTGCTGGGCCACGAACATAGGCAGCCAGGCCGTGCTGCCGAACCGGATCTCGGCTACGAGGCCGCCATCGGGAAGAGGTGCCACTCGTTCGGCGTAGTAGTCGTCCGCCAAGCCGGCGCCCTGCCTGGTGAGCTGCACGAGGACCGTGGTGTCGTCGTCGTTGGGTGTGAACAGCTTGGCCGGGAAGCCTTCCCCGGCCCGGGCCTGCCTAGATGCGGGATTTCCGTTCGGGTGGACCTCCTGCACCCTGTCCAGCCTGAAGTTCCGAAGCCCTTGAGCCGAATGGCAGTAAGCCTCGAAGTACCAGGTGTTGTCCAGGGAATACAGGCGGAGCGGGTCCACGTCGCGTTCTGAAACCTGGTCGCGCTGGGCGGAAAAGTACACGAGCCGCAGTTGCGACCGCTCCTGGATGGCATCGCGGACAACGTCAAGGACGGCCGAATCCGCGGGTCCCACCTCCGGACCGGCAAGAGAACCGGCCCGCAGCCCTTCTTCGCCGGCCGCTGCCATCAGCTTGAGGGTCACAGACTCCAAAGCGCCACCCTCGGCAAGTTCGGGAAGCCCATTGAGCGTCTCAAGCCCGGTCAGCAGCGCACACGCCTCGTCCACAGTGAACCGGACCGGCCTCTTGAGATCCAGGTCCTGGGTGATGTAAACGTGGCCCTCTTCCCAATGGATGTCCAGGAGGTCGTCAGGGTATCCCTCGGGAAGTCCGGAGCAGATGAGGATCCGCAGGTCGCTTTCCAGCTCCCCTGGCGTCACACCAAAGCGGGCCGCGACGTCCTGGATGTGGAGGCCCTGGTTATGGACCAGGAACGGAACCAGCTGCAGCATGCGCTTGAGCTGGTCCTCAGAGGTGCGTTTGCGGACGGGGCGGCCCCGCGGTGCGTCCGCAAACAGATAGGCAGGGCTGGGAGCGGCGCAGAAAGCGGCCGCGTTGCGCAGCCGGTGCCGCACGGCTGCCGCCAGCTCTTCGGGAGCATGAGCCACAGCGTCCGGGCCGTAGGACGCAAGCTCCTCGGCCAGCACCTCAGCGTCCCTGAAGTTGACCTGCAGCCGTTCGTAGCCGGCGTCGGGCGTTCCCGCACTCCCGGCGGGAACCGGCGTGGTGCGCTGGCGGAGGCCAAGGACGCGGCGTTCCCGGACGTCCACGACGGCGGTCCGGAGCGGGAGTTCCGGAAGCCGGTCCAGTTCTGCGCGGACATTGAAGTTTGGCGGCGCCGAATACGTTTCCTTCTCCAACACCGTGACGGGGCCCGTGAACCGGGAAAGCCTGAAGTGGCGCGGTGCCTTGCGCGAGCGGTCGTAGCCGGTCAGATACCACTGGCCAAAGCGGCTGCCGAGGCCCCACGGCTCCACCGTCCGTTGTACTTCCTTGCCGGTGGTGCCCGCCAGGTAGGGGAAGCTGACGGGGTGTTGGGCGTGCATGGCTGCCACAACATCATCAAAGGCCTGGCCGGCCGGCCGGATCCGCGGCTGCACACCGACGGGAAGTTCGACGTCGGACAGGGTACCGGAGGCCTGGAGCTTGCGGAGGGCGTTGGCGGCGGCGGTTCCCAGGGCGGCACGCTCCCAGAGCTGGGACGCCAGCAGGAGGACGGTCCACTCCCCCGGGCTGAGCTGCACATCGGGCAGGCGGTTCGATTCCTTGCCGATGCGGTAGCGGGTGGTGGCCGGGTCATCTTCGCTCCAGCCGTGGTCGGTCACGGTTTCCACATCGAACCCGAACTGACGGAGGTCATTCTTGTCCCGCTCAAACATCCTGCCGAAGGCCACGTCGTTGCCGGACGTGTCGTGGTAGACCTTCGCCCGCAACTCGGCGCGGCGCAAGCCGTATTTGGTGTTCAGCAGGGCGATCAGGAGGTTCAGCAGGCGTTCAGTACGGGAGACGGACACGTTGGCTACGTTACTAAACTCCTCCGCGGAAAGCCGAAAGCGCGGCAACAACAGGAAAACAGAACCTGATTGTTACCGCGCCTTCCGGCCCTAAAGTGCTTCGGTCAGCGGACGCCCAGGAGGTCCACCACGAAGATCAGCGCTTCGTTGGGGCCGATGGCTCCGCCGGCGCCGCGGGAGCCGTATGCCAGTTCGGAAGGAATCTCCAGACGACGGCGGCCGCCCACCTTCATGCCCAGCAGGCCCTGGTCCCAGCCCTGGATGACCTGGCCCACGCCCACGCGGAAGTCCAGCGGGGCGCCGCGGCCCCAGGAAGCGTCGAACTCTTCGCCGGTGGACCAGGCCACCCCGACGTAGTGGGTGGAGACGGTGTCGCCCTTTTTGGCCTCGGCACCGTCACCCTCGATGAGGTCGGTGATGACCAGTTCGGCGGGGACATCGCCTTGCGGGAAGTCAATTTCCGGCTTCTGGCGGTCGAGATCGCGCTGACCAAATGACATGGTTGCTCCTCTTGTTTATTGGGTGGGTGATGTGTTGGAAGTTATTTGACGCCGAGGATGTCCACAACGAAGACAAGGTCACCCTTGGCTTCGCCCTGGCCGGCATCACCGTACGCGAGGTCCTTGGGAACAACCAGGAGGACCCGGGAGCCCACCGTTTTGCCCGCCAGTCCCTGGGTCCAGCCCGGAATGACGCCGGTCAACGGGAAGCTGGCCGGCTCGCCGCGGTCAAAGCTTGAATCGAATTTGGTGCCGCCCGCGAGGTTCACGCCCACATAGTTGACGGTCAACGTGTCGGTTTCCTTAACCTCCGCGCCCTTGCCCTTGATCAGGTCCTGGGCCACCAGGGCGGTCGGTGCCGGGGCGCCGTCGATGGAGATCTCAGGGATTCCCTGGTCATTTTCCTTCACGGTCGGCAGGCCGGCCGGCGGGGTGACCGTCTCGCCTTCAGGCTTTTCGAGGGGCTGCTCGACGTCCTTGGTGGAGAGCACCTTGATCAGGAGAAGCTGCGTGGGCTGGGCGGCGGCGCCTTCAGCGGTTGCGGCCTGGCCCGGGATGGCTAGGGCAAGGCTTGAGCCGATCTTGGAGCCAACAAACGCGCTATAGATGACCGGGCTCTGGGTCTTCAGTTTCTCGTTCAGCTCCAGCGCTTCGGGCTCGCCGGGGAAGGTGTCCTCCAGCGTGGATCCGTCCGCACCGCTGAGCGCGAGGATGGAGATATTTGCGATCTGGTTGTCTTTGACCCGGTCCCCGTCACCTTCGGTGACCACCTTGATGGTGGGTTCGGTGACCTCGAGGGGCTTGGAGAACTCGACACCGGGACCCTTCTTGTCCCCGTTGTCCGTCAGTTTCAGGGAGTCGAACTTGGCAGTGTCACCGGCAGACTGGCTGGTGGGTTCCGGTGCTGCGGGCGAACCGCCACAAGCGGTAAGCAGCAGCAGGCCGGGGATCAGGATTGCTAGGAGTCGGCGCACGTAAGAGAACTTTCGTCGGGGCAGGGTGGACGCGGTACCGGAATCAGGCGCTCGGCACCGCTTCAAGGCCAAGGAACGGCCCCATCAAGGATAGCCCGTGAACCTGAACGTCAGCCCATAGAGCCCAGAAGGGCATCCACCCGCTCATCGACGCTCCGGAAGGGATCCTTGCACAGGATGGTCTGGTGGGCGCGGTCGTTCAGTTTCAGGTGCACCCAGTCAACCGTGTAGTCCCTGCCCAGTTCCTGGGCGCGCCGGACGAAATCGCCCCTCAGCTTGGCCCGGGTGGATTGCGGCGGCACGTCCACGGCGTCTTTGATCACGGTGTCGTCCACAACCCGCCGAACCGCACCCCTGGACTGCAGGATGTAGTAAAGCCCGCGGCTCCGCGAAATGTCATGGTACGTAAGATCCAGCTGGGCAATCCTGGGTGCGTCCAGCCCCAAGCCGTGTCGCTGTCGGTAGTTGTCCATCAGTTTTTTCTTGATGGCCCAGTCGATTTCCGTGTCGATGGTGCTGGTGTCACCGCTTTCGATCGCGTTCAGGGTCCGTTGCCAAAGATCAAGGATGAACGGAACATGGGCATTGTGGGCCCCATGCTCCTGGACAAAGGCCGTGACCTTGGTGAGGTACTCCTGCTGGATCTCCAGGGCTGTGAGCTGGCGGCCGTTGGCCAGACGAACCAGAGCCCTTCCACTGAGGTCGTGGGAAATCTCGCGTATGCTGCGGATGGGATTTTCCATCCTCATGTCGCGCATGATCACCCCCGCCTCGATCATGCGCAGGATAAGGTCCACGGTTCCGACCTTGAGCAAGGCCGTGGTTTCGGACATGTTGGAGTCGCCCACAATGACATGGAGCCGGCGGAAGAACTCGGCGTCGGCGTGCGGTTCATCGCGGGTGTTGATAATGGGCCGTGAGCGGGTGGTGGCGGAGGAAACGCCCTCCCAGATGTGGTCTGCCCGCTGGGAAAACGCATACGTGGCCCCGTGCGGAGTCTTCAGGATCTTTCCTGCGCCGGCGATCAACTGGCGGGTCACCAGGAAGGGGATCAGGATCTCCGCGAGCCGGGAGAATTCGCCGCGGCGCGGGATGAGGTAGTTTTCATGGCTGCCGTAGGAGTTGCCGGCCGAATCGGTGTTGTTCTTGAACAGGTAGACAGTGCCGTTGAATCCCTCCGCCGCCAGCCTTGCCTGTGCTTCATCAACGAGGTCGTCCAGGATCAGCTCGCCAGCGCGGTCGTGCGCAATGAGCTGGGCCAGGTCATCGCATTCGGCCGTGGCGTACTCAGGGTGTGAGCCGACGTCGAGGTACAGCCGGGAACCGTTGGTCAGGAACACGTTGGATGACCGTCCCCAGCTGACCACCTTGCGAAACAGGTAGCGGGCCACCTCTTCCGGGGCCAACGGCCTCGAATCAGGGCTTGAATACGAGATTCCGAACTCGGTCTCGATACCGAAGATTCTCTTGTCCATCTCAGTCCTCCTCAGCAAGCAGCGCAGTGATATCAACATCGTTGAGCCGCCGGAAGGCCCTGCGGAAACCCCGGGAGGTCTCCGACTGCCTGTCCAGGACGGCAACCTCCACGGCCTTGGCAGGAAGGGTTCCTCCCGCTTCCCCCTGGTCAGCGGCCTGGTCAGGGCCGCTGGACAGGCCGCTGGTAGCCAGGCGGACAGCGCCGGCAAACCGCAGCGACGGTCGCCAGCCCTCGGCGATGACCGCAGACACACGCTCCGCCTGGCCGCCCATCACAATGAAGCCGTGCTCGTCAGCGATGGACCCGTCGAATGTGAGCCGGTAGAGGTGGTCCAGTTCCGGCGTGGGGCCAACTTCGGCGACCGCCAGTTCCACTTCAAAGGGTTTCTGTTCGGCGGTGAAAACGGCGCCAAGGCTTTGCGCATAGACGCTGGCGAGCCCCCGCGCTGTGACATCCTCGCGGTCGTAAGAGTAACCACGGACATCTGCGTAGCGCACCCCGGCCTGGCGCAGGCTCTCGAATTCGTTGTACTTGCCGACGGCAGCAAAGGCGATTTTGTCATAGATCTCACCGATCTTGTGCAGTGAGGGGGAAGGGTTTTCAGCTACCAGGGCGATGCCGTCCTGGCAGCTGATGACCACCACGGACCTGCCGCGGGCGATGCCTTTCCGTGCGAAGTCCGCACGGTCCTTCATCAGTTGTTCAGGCGAGACATAAAACTGCTGCGTCATCTCAGGCCTCCCGCCGCTCAGCGGACCGGGCTTCGATAATCCTGCCCGCCACAGCGGCGAGCTCGGATTCTGGGATACGCCGTGCGCCATCCCTGTTCACGGTGTACACCACCGGCCACAATTGGCGGACGGGATCCGGACCACCCGTGGCGGAGTCGTCGTCGGCCGCGTCGTAAAGGGATTCGACCGCCACGGAGACTGCCTCGGCTTCGGCCAGGTTGGGCCGCCAGAGCTTCTTCAGCGCGCCGCGGGCAAACACGGACCCGGAGCCGACAGTGTGGTGCTCGCGTTCCTCGTACCTGCCGCCGGTGACGTCGTAGGAGAAGAGCCGGCCCACGCCAGCAGTCGTATCGAAGCCGGCAAACAGCGGCACGACAGCGAGTCCCTGCAGGGCCATCGGCAGGTTCCCGCGGATCATGGCCCCCAGCCGGTTGGCTTTGCCGTCGAGGCTCAGCAGGGTGCCCTCGATCTTTTCGTAGTGCTCCAGCTCCACCTGGAAGAGCCGCGTCAGGTCAATGGCGATGCCGGCGGTGCCCGCGATCCCGAGCACCGAATACCTGTCGGCCGGGAACACCTTTTCGATGTGCCGGCTGGCAATGACGTTGCCCATGGTGGCCCGCCGGTCACCGGCCATCAGGACGCCGCCACCATAACTCATCGCCACGATCGTCGTGGCATGGGGAACCTGCAATGGAGCTGCCGCCGCTGCAGTAGGCATGGCACGGTTGTACGGAAGCAGGTCCGGTCGGTCGCGCTGCAAATGCTCGGTGAATGAGGATGTCGCGTTGCCGGCTACCTGGTTGGCGGTTGTTTCCTGCACTGATGCACTCCTTGTACGTGGTCCTTCAACGTCGGTACAGATTCCGGCCGGCCGCGGCTTCCGCCACCCATCCGGATCCGGTTACTGGCCGCCCTTTTGGACGAAGGCGCGCACGAACTCCTCGGCATTGGACTCCAGGACGCCGTCGATTTCATCAAGAAGGTCGTCGACGCCTTGGGTGGCAGCCGATGCCTGGGCCTCCGGGGCCGCCGGCGGTGCCTCCGGGATCTCGTCCTCGACCTGGCTGTCGTGTGATTGTGGCTTCTGTTGCTCCTGGCCTGCCATGGTGATCTCTCCTCTAAAAATCCTCGGATCCGGGCGGATCTGCTGATACGCCCATATTGCCACGCTGTCCGCCCGACGGCGCGGTTTACGCCGCAGGCGGAGCGGTGTTATGCCCCAAAAGTTCGGCGAGGAACGGACCTGCCGTCCGGTGGCGGGCAAAGAGCCCTCCCGTGAGGGCCTTCGTACCGCGCAGTGGTTCCCGGGTTGGCACGCGCTGAAGCCGGCCGTAGCCCGGCACATCGAAGATGACAGAGTCCCAGCTGGCCCCCACCACGTCTTTGCCGAAGCTGCTGATGCACCGTCCGCGGAAGAAAGCACGCGTGTCCGACGGCGGTTCGGTCATCGCCGCGGCGATGGCAACGTCGTCGACGATCCGCTGCATGCGGTTCCTTGCCAGGAACCGGTAATACAGTCCCTTCTCCGGCCTGATGTCTGCCCACTGGAGGTCCACGAGGCCGAGCCTTGCGTCACCCCAGGCAAGGTTGTCGCGGTTCCGGTAACCGTCGAGAAGGGAGAGTTTGGCCAGCCACTCCACGGAGGTGGCCGCCGCGCTCCTGTCGGAATCGAGCTGGGTCAACGTGGCAGCCCAGCGCTCCAGCACCTCATGTGTATGGCCGTCCCCGTCCACGGCATCGGCAACGCCGGTGTCCTGCGCCAGTTTTGCGGCCGCCTCGTAGTACATCCATTGCAGGTCCAGGGCCGTCACGCGGCGCCCGTCCAGCAGCCTGAGTTTGGCTGTCAGCGACGTATCGTGGCTGACTGTCTGGAGGGCTGCGACGGGTTCGTGGACCTCCACCTTGGGCGCCAGCCCGGCCTCGATCAGGCTCAGGACCATGGCCGTGGTGCCGAACTTGAGGTAGTTAGAGGACTGGCTCAGGTTGGCGTCACCGATGATCACATGCAGGCGCCGGTATTTGTCGGCGGTGGCGTGCGGCTCATCCCGGGTATTGATGATCGGACGCCGGATGGTGGTTTCCAGGCCCACCTCCGCCTCGAAGAAGTCTGCGCGCTGGCTGATCTGGTACCCGGGCGTTGAGCTGTCCTGCCCCAGGCCCACCCGCCCGGCGCCGCATATGATCTGCCGCGTGACGAAGAATGGCGTCAGCCCGCGAACAATGTCCCCGAAGGGCACCGAGCGCGGCATGAGGTAGTTCTCGTGGGAGCCGTAGGAGACGGACTTGTTGTCCGTATTGTTTTTGTACAGGTTGACCGGGGGCAGCCCGGGATCCGCGGCCAGGCGGCGGACGGCCGCCAGCGCGACGAGGTCCCCGGCGGCATCCCAGATCACCGCATCGCGGGGGTTGGTCACCTCGGCACTGGAATACTCCGGGTGGGCATGATCTACGTACAAACGGGCTCCGTTGCCCAAGACCATGTTCATCAGGAGACTGCCGGACTCATCCTCGCCGTCCAGTTCCAATTCCTCGCGGCCGTAGGCCAGCGCCACCGCTTCAGCGTCGAGTACCGGCGGCTGGTCAGTCAGCTGGCTGGGGTGGGCCGAGGCCCGCTCCAAGGTCCAGCCACGGGCGTCGTGGAGGGGCTCCTCGTCCGTGTAGTCCCACCGGGTCTCCGCCCCTCCCGCTGCCCTTTGCCGCGTTACCTGCGCATAAGCCTGGACAACGCGGGCGGACATCATGGTCGCGTTAGCTCCGGGCGCGGACGGGGCGTGGATGCCGTATTCCGTTTCCGCCCCCATGACGCGCATGGCCCCGCCGGCCGGGAGCGCTCCCCCGCCGGCGCGTTCCGGGCCTGCCGTCACAGGTACTGTCCCGTGTTCGGCATCGTTTCGATGGACTTGCCGGGCTCCTGGCCTGCCTTACCCTGCACGATCGTGCGGATGTAGGTGATCCGCTCCCCCTTTTTGCCCGAGATCCGGGCCCAGTCGTCCGGGTTGGTGGTGTTGGGCATGTCCTCGTGCTCGCGGAATTCATCCACCACGGCACGCAGCAGGTGCTCGATCCGGAGACCTTTCTGGTGCAGGGTCAGGAGATCCTTGATGGCGTACTTCTTGGCCCGGTCCACGACGTTTTGGACCACGGCGCCTGAGTTGAAGTCCTTGAAGTAGAGCATCTCCGTATCGCCGTTGGCGTAGGTGACCTCCAGGTACTCGTTGGACTTCTCCGTGGAGTACATGGCTTCAACCGTGCGCTGGACCATGGCGTCCACCGTCGCCTGGACGTCGCCGCTGTGTTCGGCGAGGTCGGACTCGTGGAACGGCAGGTCCGTGGTGATGTATTTGTTGAAGATGTCAGCCGCGGCCTCGGCATCCGGGCGCTGGATCTTGACTTTCACGTCCAGGCGGCCGGGACGGAGGATGGCGGGGTCGATCATGTCCTCCCGGTTGGATGCGCCGATCACAATAACGTTGTCCAGCCGCTCCACGCCGTCGATCTCACTCAGCAGCTGCGGGACTATGGTGGTCTCGACGTCGGAGGAGATCCCGGTTCCGCGCGTACGGAACAGAGAATCCATTTCATCAAAGAAAACCACCACGGGGCTGCCGTCAGACGCCTTCTCGCGCGCCCGGGAGAAGATCAGGCGGATGTGGCGCTCCGTCTCGCCCACGTACTTGTCCAGAAGCTCCGGACCCTTGATGTTGAGGAAGTAGCTCTTCAGGTCCACATTGCCGGACCGCTCCGCCGCACGGGCGGCGAGGGAGTTGGCAACAGCCTTCGCGATCAGGGTCTTGCCGCAACCTGGCGGGCCGTACAACAGAATGCCCTTCGGAGCTTTCAGCCCATGCTCGCGGTAGAGGTCCGGGTGCAGGAACGGCAGTTCCACGGCGTCCCGGATCTGCTCGATCTGCGGACCAAGGCCCCCGATGTCCTCGTACGTGATATCGGGGACTTCTTCGAGGACCAGGTTCTCCACTTCGGAGCGGGGCACTTTTTCGAGGGCGTAACCGGTACGCGAGTCGATGGACAGTGCGTCCCCCACCCTGAGCTTTTCGGTGAGCAGGGCTCCGGAGAGCCTGATGACGCGTTCCTCGTCGGCCCGCCCCACCACCAATGCGCGGTCCGTTCCGAGCATTTCCTTGAGGGTTGCGAGTTCGCCGGCGCGTTCATAGCCGAGGCCGGCCACAATCAGCAGTGCCTCGTTAAGGAGGACCTCCTGGCCGACCGCCAGCTGGTTGATATTGACCAGGGGGCTGATGCCTACCCGCATCTTCCTGCCGGCGTTGAAAATGTCCACCGATTCCTCGGTGGCAGCCTGGCCGCTGTTGCCCGGTGACGACAGCCGCCTGGGATTGAGCTGGAGGACGGTGCCGAAGCTGTACGGGGGCTGGCCCTCCTGGTCCAGGGCATTTTTCAGCCGCAGGATCTCGGCCTTGGCCGCTTCCAGCATGCTGACCAGCTTGGCATTGTTCTGCGTGGCGGCTGCCAGCTGGCGGTCAATGTGCCTGAGTTTGTCGCGGAGGACATTGGCCTGCCGGTCCACAGCCGACAGTTCGCTGGCGGCCGACTGCTCCGCCGGTGTGCGTCCGGAGTCCTGATTCGGCGTCTCCATGGTGCATCAGCCCCTTCCTGCTCGTCTTCTTAGACCTTAGCCCCAAGTTGGCAGGTACTGCTGGAGACTCCCGAAATGTGGACTAGTTCGTGATCTCCGGTTCGTCCTTGACGTTGGTGCCGGCAATGGCATCGCGCGCGGCTCGGCGGAGCTTTTTGTCGGAGACCAGGCGTTCGCCGACGGCACCGGGTGTCCACGCGTTGACGTCGTCTTCGTTGAAGCCAGTCTTCGAGGGACGGCGCTTGACGGAGATGCCGGTGACGCCGTCGGCAAGCCGGCGGGTAACCAGCAGGAAGCCGGTGTGGGCAACCATGCGGTGGTCCGGACGGACGGCCAGGCCCTCGAGGTGCCAGCCGCGGACCATGGACTCCCAGGCGTCGGGCTCGGTGAAGCGGCCGTCAGCCCTGATGGCCTCCGCCGTCCGGGACAGCTGGGTGACCGTGGCCACGTAATTGATCCAGACGCCGCCGGGAGCGAGGACGGTGGCGACGGCGTCGAGGCATTCCCAGGGTGCCAGCATGTCCAGCACTACACGGTCCACGGACCCGGGCGCCTCGCTGCGGACCACTTCCTCCTGGAAGTCGCCGAGGGAAATCTTCCATGCCGGGTGCGGGCCGCCAAAGATGGTTTCCACGTTCCCCCGGGCAATGTCCGCAAATTCCTCACGGCGCTCGAAGGAGTGCAGGTAGCCGTTGTCGCCAACGGCCCGGAGCAGCGAGATGGACAGCGCTCCCGAGCCAACGCCTGCCTCAACAACCCTGGCGCCGGGGAAGATATCAGCCATGGTGACGATCTGGCCGGCGTCCTTCGGGTAGACCACTGCGGCGCCACGCGGCATGGAGAGGACAAAATCCGAGAGGAGCGGGCGCAGCGTCTGGTACTGCTGGCCGACGTTGTTCACGACGACTGAGCCGTCAGCTTTTCCGATGATCTCGTCGTGGTTCAGGAAGCCGCGGTGCGTGTGGAAGGCGCCGCCGCTTTCGAGGGTGATGGTGTTCATGCGGCCCCGCTCGTCGGTCAGCTGGACCCGTTCCCCTTCACGGAAAGGTCCGCGGCGGCGGGCGGCTCCCACCGGCTGGGTGCCTTTGGCGGCAACACCGGTGGTGGATGGTGCTGCGGCTTCGGCGACAGATTCGCTGCTCATGGATTTTCCTCGCTCCTGTAAAACTGTGGGGCCACGCATCGAAATAGGTCCGTCCGGTGCGGCTGAGGCCTCCGGGCGGCCACGCGGCGGCAATGCACGGCCGGCACGTAACTCTACCGGCTTTGACCCTGCGGATGCCTATTTGACCGGTCAGCCTTGCCGGTGATCGCGGCCACCACTGCGTTCTGCGCGAGAAGGCCGGTCACCGATCCACGAGGGTCCACCACTGCATATTCGTGACCGTCAAGCTGGGAAATGTACTGGATCAGCTCCTGCCCCTGAGACGACTCAGGCACATAGGCTCCCGCCGCGAGAGCATAGGACACTGCCGTGGCAGGCGTGGAACCGGCAGCGTCGTCAGGAACGGCGGCGAGGGCCCCGGCGTCCACAACACCCTGCGGGCGTCCCTCCGGCCCGCAGACCACAACGGCCCGTGAGCCGTCTGGTGACAGCCTGCGGATGTCCGCCACGGTGGCGGTGGCTGGAATTCCGACGGCGGGAGCCGCCAGGGCAGCGGCGCTGACCAGGTGCATCCTTCCGCGCAGTGTGCCCTGCTGGATTGACGTACTGGCACCCATCCAGAGGAAGCCGCCGACGAGGATAGTGATCATCAGAAGGCTGAAGTCAGGTGTCTCACCGGCCAGCAGCGGCCGGGCAATGAACCATAAGCCCAGCGTCACCACGATGACTCGGCCCGCCCAGCCGGCGGCGACGGTGCCTTTGGCCTGGCTCCCGGTTGCTTTCCACACGGCCGATTCCACGATCCTGCCGCCGTCCAGCGGGAGTCCGGGCAGGACATTGAAGACGCCGATGACGAAGTTGGCCCACATAAAGATGTTCGTGAGGATCTCGGCCACGGTGCCCATGCTGGTGGTGGAGAGGGCCACCCAGGCACAGCCGGCGAGGACCAGGTTGGCCGCCGGGCCTGCCAGGGCCACGATGACCGAGCGCGCCGGCGTCGCCGTGAAATTCTCAAACTGGGTGTGGCCGCCCCAGAGATTCAACACGATCTTCTGCGTGGGCCAGCCGTAGATCTTGGCCGTGAGGGCGTGCGCCAGTTCGTGGACCAGGACGGAGATCAGGAGCAGCAAGGCGTACGCGAACGCCATGTAGTACGCGGAGATGCCCAGTGCCGGATTCTGCTCCAACAGCAGGGGCCCGTAGACAATGACGGTAAAGGCGGCAATCACAAACCACGAGTAAGCCAGAATGACCGGGATTCCGGCGATCCGGCCGAGCGGTATTCCTTCGCGGCGGGCGGGGGCCGGCGCGGAACTCATGACGGGCTCCCCGACACGGGCACGGCAGGTCCAGTCGCCGCGGCGGCCAGGCTGCCCGCTGCGATGGCCTCCAGTTCGGACACGGTGCGGCCGGCCAGGGATTCCCAGATGGTGTGCCTGGGATCTTCTGGGATCGGGACAATGTGCGGAATGGCCACAGTGGCGACGCCAGATGCCACAGCCGAGGCCACTCCCGGTGCCGAATCCTCCAGTGCGACGCAGTGTTCTACGGTCAGGTCCGGGTCCGCCTCCTGAAGCAGCTCCACAGCCTTCAGGTACGCTTCCGGGTGCGGCTTGCCCTGGGCGACGGTGTCCCCCGTGACCAGGAATTCGAAGTAGGGCTTGGGCAGGCTTTCCACAATTTCGCGGGCCAACGGCTCCTCTGACATGGTCACCAGCGCACACCGCACACCGGCGCGGTGCAGGTCATCCAGCAGTTCCCTCGCCCCGGGACGCCAGGGAACAGCGCGCTGGACGCTCCTGATGACCTCAGCGGTCAGGGTGTCGATGATCTCCCGGCGCTCCAGCCTGACGCCGGCCGCTTGCAGGATTCCGGCCGAATATGTCAGTGACTGTCCCACGAGCTGCATGGCCTGCCCGTGCGACCAGGTGCCGCCATGGGCTTCCACGAGGGCGTGCTCTGCCGCAATCCAATAGCGTTCCGTGTCCACAATGGTGCCGTCCATATCCCAAAGAACGGCTTTGAGCGGGGAAACGGGGGGTGAGGATCGCATGGATTCAGTCTACGGGGCGCACCTGAACGCAGGCCGTGCGGTACGCCCTCGGCGAATATCAGCATTGCGTTCGGGCGCCCATGAGCCCCGGCGCGCCTTTTGGCCCTTCATTCGATGCGTCCCGCCGGTTCTTGGACGTAGGGTAATGGGATGAATAGCTTCGACGGAGACACCACGGAACCGGGTGCCGCACCTGAAACGGAGCAGTTCCTGCTGCCAGTGGCGGACGGGGAGCGCATTACTGTGATGCTGGCCGCATTTGAAGGCTGGAACGATGCCGGCGAAGCCGCCAGTGACTCGTTGCGCTATCTGAACAGGATTTGGGGCGGCAAGAAGGTCGCGTCCATTGACGCCGACGAATACTACGATTTCCAGTTCACCCGTCCCACGGTCCGCAGGAACGCCTCGGGTGAACGCAAGATCAAGTGGCCATCCACGCGGATCTACAAGGCCAGTGCGCCGGATTCGAATGTGGACGTCATTTTCGTCCAGGGCATTGAGCCGTCCTACAAGTGGCGGGCCTATACGGCGGAGCTGCTGGTCCACGCAGAAGCGCTGAAGGTGGACTACGTGGTCCTGGTGGGGGCCCTTCTGGCAGACATTCCGCACAGCAGACCGATTCCGGTCAGCACATCCTCGGACGACGCCGTGTTGCGGGAGCGCCTCAACCTTGAAGCCTCCCAGTATGAAGGTCCCGTCGGCATCGTGGGAGTACTGTCCGAAGTGTCACTCCTGGCAGGCCTTCCCACTGTTTCCCTCTGGGCCGCAGTCCCGCATTACGTGGCCCAAGCCCCGTCACCCAAGGCGCAACTGGCTCTCCTCCACCGGGTCGAGGAGCTGATCCAGGTCCCGCTGGACACCCACGAACTGGCCGAAGAGGCCGCCGCGTGGGAGCGTGGCGTCGATGAGTTGGCTACCGAGGACCCGGAGATCGCCGCTTACGTCCGGCAACTGGAAGAGGCAAAGGACACCGCCGACCTCCCGGAGGCGAGCGGTGAATCCATCGCACGGGAGTTCGAGCGCTACCTCAAGCGTCGTGGCCGGGACAAACCCTAAAGCACGACGCCGAGCAAGGCGTCCAGCGTGTCACTGACCAGCGCCTGATCATGCTGGCAGCCCGCTGCCGCGGCGGCGTCTGCCGAGGCGGCCCAGCGGTCAACAGCTTCCAGTGCGGCCGGGGCGTTCAGGTCAGCCGCAAGGGCGGACCGCATTTCCGCGATCAGGCCGGACGCCGATCCTTCCGGCGCAGTGGCGAGTGCGCGGCGCCACGCAGCCAGCCGGTCCTTCGCAGCCGCAAACCCGTCCGCGGTCCAGGACCAGTCTGAACGGTAGTGGTGGGCCAGGATGGCCAGGCGGATGGCTGCTGGATCTTCACCCGCGGCCCGAAGTTTCGACACCAGGACCAGGTTGCCCTTGGACTTGCTCATCTTTTCGCCGTCCAGGCCCACCATGCCGGCATGGGCATAGTGGTGGGCCAGCGGCACTTCGGCGAGGGAATATGCGTGACCGGCGCCCATCTCGTGATGGGGGAAGATGAGGTCTGAGCCGCCGCCCTGGACAGTGAAGGGAGCCGGCAGGTAGTGCTGCGCGATGACCGTGCACTCGATGTGCCAGCCAGGCCTGCCCTGGCCCAGCTCGCCGCCCGGCCAGCTGGGCTCGCCGTCGCGGGCAACCCGCCAGAGCAGGGGGTCCAGCGCCTGCCGCTTGCCGGCCCGGCCTGGGTCGCCGCCGCGTTCGGCGAACAGTTCAAGCATTTCGGCTTCACCGAGGCGGGAGATGGAGCCCAGGGTCCAGGCGTCAGGGGCGACCGTCTGCTTTCCGGCAGCTTCGACGTCGTAGTAGACGTCGCCGTCGGGCTCCCCTGCCGCTCCCGGCACGCGGTAGGCCAGACCCACACGGACCAGCCGTTCGATGGCCGGAACAATGATGTCAACTGACTCGACGGCACCCACGTAGTGGTCCGGCGAGAGGACGTTCAGGGCCTCCATGTCGGTCTGGAAGAGTTCAATCTGGCTCGCGGCCAGGTCCCGCCAGTCCACACCGGTGGCAGTCGCGCGCTCCAGCAGGGGGTCGTCTACGTCGGTGACGTTTTGGACGTAGGAAACCTGCTGGCCGGCGTCACGCCAGGCCCTGTTCAGGAGGTCAAACGCTACGTAGCTGGCCGCATGGCCCATGTGCGTCGCGTCATAGGGAGTTATCCCGCAGACGTACATGGATTGCTCTCCCCCGGCCCGGAGCGTGACCTCACTCCCCTTGGCGGTGTCGAACAGCCGGATGGCAGGCATGGCGCCGGGCAGCGCAGGGACAGGGCGGGAGGTCCAGGATTTCACAGCCTAAGCCTACGGCTAGGCGCTGATGACATTGAAACCGAGCAAAAGATACAGGGCCAGGCCCAGGAAGATCCGGTACCAGACAAAGAGCCGGTAGCTTCGGGTGGAAATGAATTTGAGGAACCAACCGATGATCATGTAACCCACCACAAGGGCGATGACGGTGGCCAGCGCCGTCTCCGGAAGACCGTAAGGGCCGGTGATGCCATCCTTGGAGACCACCTTGTACAGCTGGTAAAGGCCGCTGCCGAAGACCGCCGGGATAGCCAGCAGGAACGAATACCGCGCGGCGGCTTCGCGTGTGTAGCCCATAAGGAGACCCGCGGTGATGGTGCCGCCGGATCGCGAAACCCCAGGAATAAGAGCCAGCGCCTGCGCAAAGCCATACAGGATTCCGTGCTTGTACGTCAGCCCGGACAGATCACGCTCCTGCTTTCCTATAGCGTCAGCCACTGCCAGGATGAGACCGAAAACAATCAGCATCGTCGCCACGAGCCAAAGGCTCCTCAGCACCGACTCAATCTGGTCCTGGAACAGCAGACCCAGCACGATGATGGGGAGGCTGCCCAGGATCACCAGCCAGCCCATGCGGGCATCCGGGTCCTGCCGGGAGACCTTTCCGGCCAGCGATCCCGCCCACGCCCTGACGATCCGCACGATGTCGCGCCAGAAATAGATCACCACCGCCGTTTCGGTAC
The DNA here is from genome assembly GCF_050156205.1 of Pseudarthrobacter sp. Y6. NCBI lineage: Bacteria > Bacillati > Actinomycetota > Actinomycetes > Micrococcales > Micrococcaceae > Pseudarthrobacter > Pseudarthrobacter sp. Y6. The sequence goes on from NZ_CP189574.1 coordinate 2,290,597, forward strand.
CAAGCTGCGTGATGGCGGTAAACGCGGCCCCGGGATCGGACGCTTTGGGAAGGAACTGCCCCACAATCCGCAGGTGCGCGCTCGATGAAATCGGTAGAAATTCGGTCAGTCCCTGCACTAGGCCCAGCAGGGCCGCCTCAAACCAGTTCACGCTAAGACCCTACGTCATTGACCCTGTAGATTCCCCGTAAGCTTGCAGCTATGCAGCAGCGTTACGTCGGCAACAGTGGATTGCGAGTCTCCGCCCTTTCCCTCGGCACCATGTCCTGGTCCAGCGATACCGACGAACAGGACGCCTCGGAAATATTGCGGACATTTATCGATGGTGGCGGAAAACTCATAGATACCGCGGCGTCATACGCCGACGGCCGCGCAGAGGCGATGATCGGTTCCCTCCTGGGTGACGTTGTCTCCCGCACTGAAGTCTGCATTTCCACCAAAGCGGGGATGTCGACGTCGGACGGCCGGCGCACGGTGGACACGTCGCGCAATGCGATGCTCTCCGGCCTGGACGCCAGCCTGGCGAGACTGGGGACTGACTACGTGGATATCTGGTTTGCCCAGGCATGGGACGGCAATGTCCCGCTGGACGAGACCCTGTCTGCGCTTGAATTCGCGCTCCGGAGCGGCCGCGCCCGCTATGCGGGCATCTCCAACTTCAACGGGTGGCAAAGCGCCAAAGCCGCGGCAGTGGCCGGGTTTCCGCTCGTAGCCGCGCAGGCTGAATATTCACTGCTGCAGCGAAAAGCTGAAGCGGAACTGGTTCCCGCCGTCGAAGATGCCGGTCTGGGGCTGATGGCCTGGGCGCCGTTGGGACGCGGCGTCCTGACCGGCAAGTACCGTGGCGCCATCCCGGCCGATTCCCGTGCGGCAAGAACAGACTCCGCACCCTACGTAGAGCCGTACCTGGCGGCGCAGCCGTCCAGCGTTGTGGAAGCCGTGTCGATGGCTGCCAAGGGTCTGGGCCGCACACCGCTGGACGTTTCGCTGAGCTGGCTTTTGTCCCAGCATGGCGTGGCCACGGCCATCATCGGGCCCAGGACTCCCGTGCAGGCTAAAGAAATCATGGCCGCCCAACTAACCCGGCTGCCGCCTGAAATTGCCGGCGCGCTTGAGGACGTTTCCCTGCCCGGCTGACACGCCGTTCAGGGCCGCCGCGTTAGGGCGTTGCCCGGCGCTGGTGGCGTGGAGTTCTCAGTCCTTGAGGATTTCCAGGTCTTCGTCGTCGTCGATGCTGGCTTCATCGTCGTCATCTTCTTCATCATCGAAGACCTGAAGGGGTGTAACTTCGCTGTAAGCCTCGTAGAGTGCGTCTTCATAAACCTCGAACGCATCCGCGACCGCAAAAAAAGCCGCTTCCACCGCGGGATCGCCATCGCCACGCCGGTTGGATGCTGCTATAAGGTGTTCTTCCAAGGCGGTTGTCAAGGACTGAAGCGCGACACGCGGATCGATGCTCATGACTTCACGTTAGCCGGAAAAGGACGAAAATGGAGAGCAATGAAGGAACATTTTCTCACCAGCTCGGTCCAGCGGGAACGGGACATTCTGAGGCAGTACGAGTACCTCGTTCTGACGGTCAGCCCTGACGATTCACTGCCCGACGCCAGGCGCCGGCTCGTGGAGCACTCCGAGTACGGCAAGTGGGAGCTGGAACGCAGCAAGCTGTATTTGGGCGGGGGCAGGCGCTTCTGGCTCCGCCGCCGGGTCATGCAGGTCCATCGGACCGTGTAGGGATTCACCGGCCAGCGGCCCGTTCAAGCCTCGAACGGACCCAGCCAGGCGTTCGCCACGGTGTTGTGCGCCGACTCATCGTCTGACGGGTGGAACATCCCCGCCAGCACATCCCGGTACAGGCGTTCAAGTTCCGACCCACGAAAGTAGCTAGACCCGCCGCTGACCCTGATGGCCAGGTCCACAACGCGGCGGGCCGTTTCAGTTGCGTTAACCTTCAGCCCCACAAGTTTGGGAAACCACTGCGGCCCGTGCTCAACGAGCGCATCGACATCGCGGGTTACGGTCAGCAGCTGGGGGTAGAGGATATCCATGGCCATGGCGCCTTCCGCGATCTTCCAGCGGATGTCCGGATCCTGCGCATAGCTTCGGCCGGCATACTTGAACGACGTCCGGCGCTTGACAGCCTCAACACCGAGGTTCAGGGCACGCTCTCCGATGCCGGTGTACACGGCAGCCAGCAACGACTCGAAGCAAGCGAAAATGGCGAAAATGAACGGATCGGCGTTGGGTCCCACCGGGAGTTTGCGGAAGATCCGCTCCGGCGGGACCTCGACGCCGTCCAGGACGGTGGTGCTTGACTGGCTGGCACGCATGCCCAAGGCGTTCCAGTCATCCAGGATGGAGTAGCCCGCGGCCTCCCGGATAATGAAGCCGTGCACCAATTCCCCTTCGCTTCCCCTGGCCTGGGCGTCCTTGCCGAAGATTCCCAGGCGGGTCCAGGCGGGCGAAAGACTCGTGAAGATCTTGGTACCCGTGAAGCTGTACGCTCCGCCCGGCAGGGGGACGGCTGCCGTTTTTGAATCGAAGAGGACCGAATCGTTGCCGGCTTCGGAATTGCCGAAGGCAAAGATCTCGCCGTGGGCAGTCTCCTGCAGGACGAAGTCAAGGGAATGGTCCCCCCTTGCGGCGAGGACGTGGGCGACGCCGGTCCAGACCAGATGCATGTTGATGGCCAAGGCGGTGGCCGGGGCCGCCGTTGCCAGCCGCCGCTGGCACTGCGCTGCCGCCTCGAGCCCAAGCCCCAGGCCGCCGTCGGACGCTGGCACAAAGAGCTTGAGGTAGCGGGCGGCGGACAGCTCCGCAAGGTCTTCAAAGAAGAAGCTGTTGTCCCGGTCATAGCCCGCAGCACGGCCGCGGATGGCCTCGAGCAAGGGCTCCGGCAGGACTTCCTCGGGAGTCATGTCCGGGCCGGCTCAGTAATTCGTGAGGAGCGTGTTGAGCACCCGGGCGCCGAACTTCAGCGAGTCCACCGGGACCCGCTCGTCCACGCCGTGGAACATCCCGGTGAAATCGAGATCGTCGGGCAGCTGGAGGGGAGCGAAGCCGTAGCCGGTGATACCCAGCCGGCTCAGTGATTTGTTGTCCGTGCCGCCGGAGAGCGTATAGGGAAGTACTTTCGCCCCAGGGTCCTCGGTGTGCAGGGCGTCAATCATGGAATCCACCAGGTTTCCGGCGAACGGGACCTCGAGCGAGACGTCGCTGTGCACGTAGCTGACTTCGACACCGGAACCGGCAAGCTCCCGCACAACCTCCAGCACGTGGTCCTGCTGGCCCGGGAGCGTCCGGCAGTCCACAAGGGCCTCAGCCGATTCCGGGATGACGTTGTGCTTGTAGCCGCCCTTGAGCAGCGTGGGGTTGGTGGTGTTCTGCAGGGTTGCCCCCACAAAACGCGCCACGGTGCCGAGCTGGTCCAGCAGGCGGTCCGGATTGTCCGGATCGAATTCCACCCCTGTGAGTTCGGTCACGCCGTCCAGGAACTGCCGCGTGGTGGGCGTCAGCTCAATTGGCCACTTGTATTCGCCGATCCGGGTTACCGCAGCAGCCAGCCGGGTGACGGCGTTCTCCGTATTGATCTGGGAGCCGTGGCCAGCCCGGCCGTGCGCCACCAGGCGGAGCCAGGAGATGCCCTTCTCAGCCGTCTGGAGGAGGTACGTGCGCTGCCCGCCGATGGTTGCCGAGAAGCCGCCTACCTCGGAGATGGCTTCGGTTGCGCCTTCGAAGAGCTCGGGCCGCTTGTCGACGGCGTAGCGGGCACCGTACTCACCACCGGCTTCCTCGTCGGCGAAGAAGGCAAAGATAATGTCGCGCTTGGGCTTGCGCCCGGATCTGGCCAAATCCCGCATCACGGCAAGGATCATGGCGTCCATGTCCTTCATGTCCACGGCTCCGCGGCCCCAGATGAGTCCATCCTTGAGTTCAGCACCAAAAGGATCCACCGACCACTGTTCACGCAGGGCGGGAACAACATCAAGGTGCCCGTGCACCACCAACGCGCTGGCGGACGGATCTTCACCGGCCATCCGGGTGACAACACTTGCCCGGCCGGGCGCGGACTCGAAGATCTCGGCAGAGAGGCCTACTTCCTCGATCAGCCCGGCTGTGTATTCGGCGGCCACCCGCTCCCCCGGCCCCGAACCGTCACCGTAGTTCGAGGTATCTATCCGGATGAGTTCCTGGCAGATCCGGACAACTTCATCCTCGGCACGGATGTTAGACATAGAAACTCCTTGGGCAGTGGGAAGGCTGCAAACAACCTGCGTTCTCGTGTGCCTTCAGCCTACCCATCCGCCCCGATTCCATGTTTCCGGAAAGTTCGTGTTAGAGTTTTTCTCGCTGCTTCGGAGAAAAGCGAAACGCTGAAAGGCGTAGACGTTGTCCGAATTACCACCTGCGCGGGTGGCGGAATGGCAGACGCGCTAGCTTGAGGTGCTAGTCCTCGAAAGGGGGTGGGGGTTCAAGTCCCCCTCCGCGCACAAATGGGAAAACCCCTGAAATCCATGGATTTCAGGGGTTTTTTCTGGTTCCATCCGCGGCCCAAGCTGGAGCCGTGAATCCAACCCCGCCGCCTGGCCCGCTTGAAGTCGTCGTCCACTCCGGGCCGGCCGACTGGTGGGTGATCCTTGCCGGGCTTGGACCCTTGGCTGTCCTGATCGCTGCGCGTGACGCTCGATGAGCGCCTAGGACGGGTTACTCCGCCGCAGACCAAAACGTTGGCTAAGGAACCCATCTGAGCCCCAACTGGCAGCGGCTGTTCGCTGGTCTTTTTCAATCCTGGGCACCAGCGTGCCCAATGTCACCCGACGCCGATCCCAGCAGGTGTCCGCACGGAAATATAGGCGACGCAGAGAAATTTTCTTGCCAGACTATTGGGGAATACCCGCCGGATGCTGTACGTTGCATACGCGACAGACGAACCAAAGAAAAGAGATACACCTAAGTGGCAACCGATTACGACGAACTTCGCTCCGACGTCAAGGAGTCGCAGGACAACTCACTCGAGGCACTGCAGTCCGCCAATGCACCGGACGCCCGCAGTGTCGTCCTCGAGCTCGATGAGGCCGACGGGCTGGATGGCGCCGGCGTTCCCGGGGGCGAATTCGTTGCCGAGGAATTGGTCGTGCAGGTTATCCCGCAGGCTGAGGACGAGTTCACGTGCTACTCCTGCTTCCTGGTCCGGCACCGCTCCCAGATTGCGCGGCAGAAAGACGGACACAGCTACTGCACTGACTGCGAAGGCTGATTCAAGAACACCGGAACTATTCCGTGGCGGGCCGGTTCCGCCAACAGGAAGTTAAGGCACGCCCACATTCAGTAGGCGTGCCTTTCCTGCTAACAGGCTTCATCTGACGGCTCAGGCTAGACGGCTGCGGACGATCTCGCTGACCGCCTTACCGTCGAAGCGCCCGGCGACCTTGGCCGTAACAGGCTTCATCACGGCACCCAGCTGACGGATGCCGGGCTCCACGCCTTCATTCCTCAGCCCGGCGATCGTCTCGTCAACAATCTCCTCGACTTCAGCGGCTGTCAACGGCTGCGGCAGGTAGGCTTCAATAATTTCCGCCTCGGCGATCTCAGCCGCCGCCCGCTCGGGTTCGCCGGCGTCAGTGTAGATCCTTGCTGTATCGCGACGCTTGGCGGCCTCCTTCTGCAACAGCGACGTCACCTGGGCGTCGTCCAGGACAATGGGCGCCTTTCCCGACTTCTCCCGTGTCTCGATCTCGCCCAGGACATTGCGCACCGTTGTCAGGGCGGTTTTGTTCCGCTCCTTCATGTGCATCACAACATCGGCGTGCAGGCGTTCCTTCAAAGTGGTCACGGCATTCCTCGATTCGTTGAGCGCCCCAAGCCGGCAGGGCAGCAGGACAGCGGTGAACCATCCCTCTAGTACCGTAGAGGGCTATGGCTGACAATCACTACTCCGGGCACTACTCCGGGTCCGGCGGGGAATGACCGTGATTCCCGATCAATTGTGGCAACGGATCATTGAAGCCTTCAGCCATGCCGCCATCCCCCATGTCACGGTGGCCGAACTGGCTGTGGTACTGGCGCTGGCAACGGCACTCTCCATCCCCCGGGCCACCTGGAAGTACTTTGGACTCCTGGCCACCGCCACACACGAACTAGGCCATGCCTTCGCCGCCGTCATGAGCGGCCAACGACTGAGCGGGATCCGGCTCCGGTTGGACCACTCAGGCACAACCACCAGTTACAGCCGTGGCCGGGCTGCCGCCGTCTGGTCGGGATTCTGGGGCTATCCTGTTCCTGCCCTGACCGGCGCCGCCCTGGTCACCTCCGGTTTTGCCGGCTGGGGTCCGGCTGCCTTGGCCACGGGAACCCTTATCCTCCTGGCTTCACTCTTGTTCATCAGGAACTTCGCGGGGCTGCTGATCACCGGCCTTGCCGTCGCAGGGGGCGGGTTGCTGGTCCTCGTTGTGCCGAGCAACTTCACTGGCCACGTTGCAATCGTTCTTGGCGTGGCACTGCTGGTGGCCGCCGTCCGGGACCTCGCGAAGCTCACCAATGTGCACCTGCGGCGCCGTGACGGGCTGGCCAGTTCCGACGCCTATCTGCTGTACCGCGCAACGTCCATACCCTCCGGCATTTGGATCTCGCTCTTTGCCGCCGTTATTGCCGGGTCCTGGCTGGTCGCCTGGCAGCCCGTCTCGGCAATCCTGGCCGCCGGAGCCTAGGCTGGTCCGCATGAGCCGGGAATCTTCCAGCGGGCCGCAGGCCATGACGCCACCGTTGCCGACACCACGGACACCAGTACCGAACACAACACCCGCGGCGCGCCTAGTAGTACTTAGTTAGGTCGGCGTGGCGGCTTTTAATCCCTGACCGATCCTGTTAATTTTCGAGGCATGAAACCGGATGAGCTTGCCGAGACCAAAGCGGAACTGGAAGCGTTCGTTCAGGATGTGTTGGCGTCGCTTCCGCGTAAGGATCAGCGGAACAAGGGGAACCTGTATCTGCACGGTCTGATGCTGGACGGGCGGCGGAAATCGATGCAGCCGATGGGCGGCCGGCTCGGGGTCGATTACCAGCAGCTGCAGCAGTTCGTCTCGTCCTCGCAGTGGAAGCTCGAGCCGGTACGCCGGGTCCTGGTGCGCAGGGCCGTCGAGGTGATCGGCCCCGACGCGTGGGTTGTCGACGATACCGGGTTCAAGAAGGACGGCAGCTCCTCTCCCTGTGTTGCGCGGCAGTATTCGGGTACGTTGGGCAAGATCGGCAACTGCCAGATCGCCGTCAGCATCCACGCGGCCACCGACCAGGCGTCCTGCCCGTTGGACTGGCGCCTCTATGTGCCGGAAGCCTGGGATGACACGTCCGCAGACACGAACGCCCACGCCGAAATGATCGCCGCCCGCCGGGCCAAGGCGCAGATCCCCGAGGGCCAACGCCATCGTACGAAGTGGGCGATGGCGTTGGAGATGATCGACGAACTCGGCGCCTGGGGCTACCGGCCCCCGATCATGGTCGGGGACGCCGGCTATGGGGAGATCACCGCGTTCCGGTCCGGGCTCAGCGAACGGGCGATCCCCTACATGGTCGCCGTCAAGCACTCGACGACCGCGCACCTCCAAGACACTCCCATCGGCGTGGCCGAGTACGCCGGCAAAGGCCCCCGCTCACACCAGCGCCGCTACCTGGACGCCCCCACATCACTGAAAGACCTCGTCATGGACGCCGGCCGCCGGAAGCTACATCAGGTCACCTGGAGGCACGGCACCAAGTCCACCACCAGCAACAAACACGCCTCGATGACCTCCCGGTTCATCGCACAACGGGTCCGGGCAGCCAACCGCGACATCCCCCGCGCCGAGGACGGTTCCCTCCCCGCCGAGTGGCTGCTCGCCGAATGGCCCAAAGGCGCACCCGCACCCACCGACTACTGGCTCTCCACATTGCCGGAGACGACACCGCTGAAGGAACTCGTCCGGATCGCCAAAATCCGGTGGCGCATCGAGCACGACTACCGCGAACTGAAAACCGGGCTCGGGCTCGACCACTTCGAAGGCCGCACCTGGCTCGGCTGGCACCACCACGCCACGCTCGTCACCGCGGCCCATTTATTCATCACCACACTGCGCCTGACACGCCCAAAAGCGCCTGGGGCGGCCTGAGTCTCTACGGCATCCTCGGCGAGCTCCAACACCTCGTCGCCGTCCGGACCGGATACTGCCCCTACTGCCAGCCACGATCCCCAACCTAACTAAGTACTACTAGGTGACCGGCGGTGCCGAATTCAACCGGGACACCAGTTACATTAAGGACCGGATCACCCACGACGGCCGCCCCGGCGTCAATGGCGAGCGCCCTGGCGAAGACGTTGCCCCCGGGCACGGAGCGGCCACACATCAGGAAAGCGCTTTCCGACAGGGTAGGCTAGGTCCATGCAGAAATCTCATGGCTTTGCGGCGCCCGGCTACGAAGGTGTTTCGGATCTGTTTGAGGCCCTGCTCGCCGCCGATCCGCAATATAGCGCCCAACTGGCCGCCTACCGGGACGGCGTGAAGATACTGGACCTGGCTGGCGGGCCCCACATCACAGCCGACTCCATCACCGGGGCGTACTCAGTCTCCAAGGGCGCGGCGGCCCTGGTAATTTCCCTACTCGTCCAGGACGGGCTGCTGGACCTTGACCGGGCAGTGGCCTACTACTGGCCCGAGTTCGGAGTCCACGGCAAGGACCGGTTGCTGGTGCGTGAAGCCCTGTCCCATCAGGCGGGTCTGATCGGCGTCGTGGGTGGATTCGCCTTGGCCGAATTCACCACTTCCAGGGCCGCGGCAAGATTGGCAGCGGCGAGTCCGGCATGGCGTCCCGGCAGTTGCTTCGGCTACCACGCCCTTACCATCGGAATCATCATGGAGGAACTCTGCCGGCGGGTAACGGGAACCAGCCTGCAGAGCCTCTTTGACCACCGCATCCGCACGGCCTATGGCATCGATTTCTTCCTGGGACTGCCCGAAGAGCTGGAACCGCGCTACCGCGACGTCCTCTACGACGTCGATCCCCTGCAGCCGTGGCTGGATCCACTAAGTCTGGAAGGGCTTAACAGCAACGCGGCAGTCAGCTCAATCATGGAACTTCCCAATCAACGGGCCGTGCGCGCCGCGGGGATGAGTGCCGCCGGCGGTGTGGGTACGGCGGAGGGCCTGGCCAGGCTGTACGCCACGGCCATCACCGGCGTGGACGGACGGTCCCCCTTGTTGACCCCTGAGACTGCCAGCGCCATGTCCCAGGAGCAGGTGTGGGGTCTGGACCGCATGTCCGGACTGGACAACGCCTTCGCCGTGGTCTTTATGAAGCCACACGTGTCGCGGAATTTCGGCAGCCACCGCGCCTTCGGCCACGAAGGAGCAAACGCTGCCCTGGGTTTCGCCGATCCCGCCTACGGTCTCGGTTTCGGATACATTCCGCAGCGGGCGGAAGACGGACGTACGCAGGGCAAAGCGCATCGGCTGGCTGCGGAAGTCCGGCGGGCCGCGTCCGCCTTGTCCTAGCAGACGGCTGCACTTAGTGTGGGGCGGATGGGTGACACTCACGCGCAGCCGCAGCGCCGGCCAGCCGTTGGAACCCGCCTCCTGAGGAATTCGGTGGCCGGTCTCTCGTCGGCATTCACGGTACATCGCCTGCAACTGGCGGCGAAGGCAGCTTTAGCCGCCGGCCTCGCTTTTGCTATTGCTCCCCGGATGCCGGGATCCGCTGCAGAGTATCCGTATTATGCACCGCTGGGCGCATTGGTGTCCATGTACCACAACGTGGTCGGATCCGTTCGTCAGGGTCTCCAGGCGCTGGTCGGTCTCGCCCTGGGCATCGGACTCGCCTTCGCACTGGTCAGTATCGGTGATCCGTCACCGCTGGCTGTCGCGGTCTTTATGGGAATCGGTGTGCTGCTCGGCGGCCTTCCCCGGATCGGCTCCGGCAGCGATTGGATTCCGACGGCGGCGCTGCTGGTACTGCTGGTGGGTGGAAGCAACCGGGACGATTTTTCCTTTGGCTACCTCATTCAGATGGGCGTCGGCGTCGCGGTGGGCATCGCCGTCAACTTCCTGGTCTTTCCTCCGCTGCACTTCAATGCGGCAGCCACCAGCCTGGGCAAACTACGCTGGCCCTCGGGCGGCAACTATCTGACATGGGAACGGCCCTGACTGAAAAGTGGCCTCCCGAGCATGAGGACTGGTCCCGCCGGTCCACCGAGCTGGCCGAAGCAGCAAGCACCGTCCGTCATCGGGTCCAAGAGGCTGACGCGAGCCGCCGCGCCAATCCGCGCCGGCGGTTCCATCCTCGCGATGTGGATCTCGACTACCGCAACCTTCGTGATCTGGAGCGGGTGACGTTCCACATCCAGGACATGACAGAAGTCCTGGCCGATGTGATCTGGACAGACGACGCACCTTACACGGTGCCTTTCAAAGAAAGTTCACCGCTGGCAGCAGCCATGACCGCCACTGGTGAACTCCTGGCCTCGTTCGACGGCGGGGATGAAGCAGAGCAGCGGCGGCTCTTCGCTGCCGCGAAGTCAGCGGTGGAGGCCGGCATGGCAGCGGTTGCGGAGCGGGCCCAGACAGATTCGGCCGTGACAGCGTCCGAGTCCATCCTTCTGAGCCTCCACCGGGTTCTCCGCGCTGTGCGGCCGGCGTCCTAGAGCGGTGCCACGGAGCCGCTGAAGTGGCGGCGGCCAGAGCGGTGGTTCCACGCCACAAATTCGGACCGCTGCCAGCCTTCGCCAGGCGTCTGCCCAGTGGAGATATCCAGGGCAACGCGGGCCGGCAGGAAGACTGGCGCTTCGAACGTGACCTCCCATGTGAACGTTTCGCCCTTGGCCGGCCCGACTTCCGCGAGGGCCCTCGATGCAAGGTACATCCCGTGCGCGATGGAGCGTCGCATGCCCAGGGCTTTGGCCGAGAGTACGCTCAGGTGGATCGGGTTGAAGTCGCCTGAAACGGCGGCATAGGCCCGGCCGGTATCGACCCCCAAATGCCATATCGCTGTGGGGTCCGGAGGCGTGAATTCGGCCTGGCCGTTGTGGGGCGTCGGCTTGTCGATGCCGGGGAGGAATACACCCTTGGCCAGGTAGGAGGAGCGCCCGGTCCATTTGATGTCGGGCGTACCGGCGCCACGGACCTCGGCGACCACGTCGAGTTGTGTGCCGGCCCGATGGCCCTGGAGGTTCTCCACCCTGGCCTGGATGTCCAGGGCTTCGGTGAAGAGCACCGGCGCCCTCTGTTCCACATGGTTGCTGAGGTGGATCATGCCCAGGAGCGGCAGCGGGAAATCGTCGCGGTTCATCACGCTCATGGCCAGCGGGAATGCCAGTGCGTGGAGGTAGCCGGCCGGCAGGGTGTCCCTGGCAGTCAGCCCGATGAGGTGCTGGTACGCGGTGAGGTTGCCGACGTCGGCCGTTACCCCGCGCACTTCGTGGCCGGTCGCCGGAAGGCTGGATCCGTTGTGGGTCCCCAGCACGCGGCGTCGAGCCGCCTGCGCGGCGGCGTTGACGTACAGCTTGGACAGGGACGGCATCTCCCCCAGGATGACCGGCTGGACCGTATTCATGCCCCCACCAGGTTCTGTCCGCAGACCCGGAGAACGTCGCCGTTGATGCCCCCGGCGGCGTCGCTCGCCAGGAAGGCGATGGCCTCCGCGACGTCGGACGGCTGGCCGCCCTGCTGCAGGGAGTTCAGCCGCCTGCCCACTTCGCGGACGGCAAACGGAATCCGCGCTGTCATGTCTGTTTCGATGAAGCCGGGCGCCACCGCGTTGATGGTCCCTCCGTTCGCCGCCAGAAGGGGTGCAGACGCGCGCACCATACCCATCACCCCGCCCTTGGACGCAGCGTAGTTGGTCTGGCCGCGGTTGCCCGCTATGCCGCTGGTGGACGCAACCGACACAATCCGTGGTTCGTTGCGGAAGTGTTCAGAGGCGAGGAGCGCTTCGTTGATCCTGAGCTGGGCGGCAATGTTGATGTTGAGGACGGAGTTCCAGCGGGCGTGGTCCATGTTGGCCAGCAGCTTGTCCCGGGTAATGCCGGCGTTGTGGATGACGATGTCCAGCCGGCCGTGACGCTGAACGGCGTGGTCGATGATCCGCTGGCCGGCATCTGCGCTGCTGATATCCAGTTGAAGCGCCGTGCCGCGGACTTCGTTGGCAACAGCAGCCAAATGGTCCCCGGCTGCCGGGATGTCAACGAGGACCAGGGTGGCCCCGTCCCGGTGGAGCGTCCGGGCAATAGCCGCACCGATGCCGCGGGCGGCGCCGGTGACCACGGCAACCTTGCCGGCGAGCGGCTTCTCGAAGTCAGGGGGCAGATGGCCCTGCTCGGATGCGACAGTAAGGAACTGGCCGTCCACAAATGCCGACCGGCCGGACAAAAAGAACCGCAGGGCGGCAAGAGCGCTGGGGCTGGTGCTCTGGACCCCCTCTGCCAGGAGGATGCCGTTCGCTGTTGCGCCGGCCCGGAGTTCTTTGGCCAGGGACCGCAGGAAGCCATCCACGCCTTGCCGGGCAGCCGACTGTGCAGGGGACCCGGTTTCGGGGGCAGGCCGGGAGATGGTGACGACGCGGGCGCTCGGTCCGAGATCACGCAGGGAGGACGCCGCGGACAGCACAGGCTTTTCAAGGTCCTCGGGCCGGGACAGCTCATCCAGGACCAGAATGATTGCGCCCAGCTTTTCGCGGGGCACGGCGTGACGCCGCACGTCCAGGTCCCAAGAGAGCAGCGTGGCAGCCAGTTCGTCGGCTCCGGCGGTGTTGCCCTGGACCAGGACGGGACCGGCGGCCAGGGGCTGGCCCGGCTTGTAGCGGCGCAGCAGCGCAGGCTGGGGCAGGCCCAGGCGCTTAGCGATGTTCCTGCCCACACCCTGGTTGACCAGGGTGGTGTATTTATCCGTCATCCGGTGCCCCTAGAGTGCTTCGAGAATTGCGACGACGCCCTGGCCGCCGGCGGCGCAGATGGAAATGAGACCACGTGCCGGCCTTCCGTCGACGGTGCCTTTGGCCTGCAGCATCTTGGCCAGCGAGGCGACGATGCGTCCGCCGGTGGCTGCAAACGGGTGGCCTGCGGCCAGGGAGGAGCCGTTGACGTTCAGCTTGGTGCGGTCGATGCTGCCGAAGGCACCGTCCAGTCCCAGCCGGGTGCGGCCGAACTCCTCATCTTCCCAGGCGGCCAGTGTGCTCAGGACAGTCCCGGCGAAGGCCTCATGGATCTCAAAGAAGTCGAAGTCATCCAGCGTCAGTCCGTTGCGGGCCAGCAGCCTCGGGACCGCGAACGCCGGGGCCATGAGCAGGCCGTCCTTGCCGTGGACGAAGTCCACGGCGGCAGCTTCTCCATCAACTACGGTGGCGAGCTTCGGCAAGTCATGGGCATCAGCCCAATCTTCGGACGCGAGCAGGACCGTGGACGCCCCGTCGGTCAGCGGCGTGGAGTTTCCCGCCGTCATGGTGGCCTCGGCGCCCAGGTTCTTTCCGAAGACGGGCTTGAGTGTAGCCAACTTCTCCAGCGTGGTGTCCGCCCTCAGATTGGAGTCCTTGGCGAGGCCGCGGTACGGCGTCAGGAGGTCATCGAAGAAACCCGCGTCATACGCGGCGGAAAGGTTGCGGTGGCTGTTGAAAGCCAGTTCATCCTGCGCCTCGCGTGAAATGTTCCACTGCGCGGTGGTCAGCGCCTGGTGCTCACCCATGGACAGGCCGGTGCGTGGCTCCCCCGTGTTCGGAGCATCGGGGGCCAGGTCCTTGGGCCGCAGCCGGCTGAGCACCTGCAGGCGCTGGGGAAGGGTCTTGGCGCGGTTGAGGTCCAGGAGCACCTCGCGGAGACCTTCACTGACAGCAATGGGAGCATCCGACGCTGAGTCCACCCCGCCCGCGATCGCGGAATCGATCTGGCCCAGCTTGATCTTGTTGGCCAGGCCCAGGACCGTCTCCAGGCCGGTGGCACACGCCTGCTGCAGGTCGTAGGCGGGGGTCTCCGCCGACAACGCTGAACCCAGGACTGCCTCGCGGGTGAGGTTGAAGTCCCTGGAGTGCTTGAGCACGGCCCCCGCCGCAACCTCGCCGATCCGCTCATCCTGGAGGCCAAACCTGGCGATAAGACCGTCCAGTGCGGCGGTGAGCATGTCCTGGTTCGAAGACTTTGTGTAGGCCCCGCCGGACCGGGCAAACGGGATCCGGTTACCACCCACAATCACGGCCCGGCGGACTGGACGCGCTGCGCCGGAAGTCGACTGGCTGGCGAATTCGTGGGGTCCGGTGCCGGACTGTCCATTGACGGACATGGGTGACTCCTCTGATCTGCGACGGTTACCGATACCCAGCGTACCTGATACGCTGAGTATCGTGAACATCCTCCTCTCAGAAGCCCCGACGCCGGCTGCCGGCGGAAATGCCGACGGCCGTTCGGCCCGCTGGCAGACCCACCGGGAGGAACGACGTCGGGAGCTCATCAAGTCCGCACGTCGGGCGGTCCACGCACTGGGCAGCGATGCCTCAATGGAGGATATTGCGGCGGCCGCCGGCACATCAAAGTCAGTCTTTTATCGCTATTTCGGCGATAAGGCAGGACTGCAGCACGCTGTCGGGGAAGTTGTCCTGAGCCAGATGCAGCGCAAGATCCGCGAAGCGGCCCAGGGTGCCCAGACGCCTCGGGAAGGGCTGCTGGCCATGATCTCGGCGTATCTCCAGATGGCGGAAACCAGCCCCAACGTCTACAGCTTCGTCACCCGCTATGCGCCAGTGGACGCGGATGGCCCCCAGGGATCGGCGGCCATTTCCGGAGCCCTGGGCCACTTCTTCGATTCCATCGCGGAGATGATTGCCGCACCAATGCGGACCCACCTGGGCGATGGCAAGGAAGCGGTGATCGGCTACTGGCCCACGGCGGCCATCGGCCTGGTCCGGAATGCGGGCGAACAGTGGCTCAGCACGCCGGATTCGGCAGCGAAGCCGGACCAGGCAGCCATGGCCCGCCAGATCACGGCATGGTTATGCGTGGGAATCGCCCCCGAGCTTGACCCTGCCAGCGCGCCATGACTCCGCCAAAACAACCTCAGACCCTCCTGTCAGAACCAACGAAGGACATTGACATGACCGAAGTAGTGGACCGCCCCACCGGCGAGAACGCAGCCATAACCAATACAGCCATAACCAATACAGCCGCCACTAACACAACAGTGACCAGCCCAGCTGTCACCAGCCCCAGCGCCAACCACGGAACGGCTGCGCAGCCCGCCGTCGACGTTGCCGCCCTCGGCGAGCAGCTCCTGGGCAAATGGGCGGACGCCCGCCGGCACGCGCGCGCACTGGCTAGCAGCCCTGCACTGCACAAGACCGAGGGCCTGACGCACACCGAACACCGGACGCGGACCTTCGGCCAGTTGAAGTTCCTCGTGGACAACAGCGCCGTGCACCGGGCCTTCCCGGCGGCACTGGGCGGTGCCGATGATCATGGCGGCAACGTGGCCGGGTTCGAGGAACTGGTCACCGCCGACCCGTCCCTGCAGATCAAGGCCGGTGTCCAGTGGGGCCTGTTCGGCTCGGCCGTGATGCACCTGGGCACGCAGGAGCACCACACCAAGTGGCTGCCAGGCATCATGAGCCTGGAGATCCCCGGCTGCTTCGCCATGACGGAGACCGGCCACGGTTCCGATGTGGCCAGCATTGCCACCACGGCGACGTACAACGCCGAAACCCAGGAATTTGTGGTCCACACACCGTTCCGTGCTGCGTGGAAGGACTACATCGGCAACGCAGCCATCGACGGCCTCGGCGCTGTCGTCTTCGCCCAGCTCGTGACCCGGGGCGTTAACCATGGCGTGCATGCGTTCTACGTTGACCTCCGGGACCCCCAGACCAAGGAGTTCATGCCCGGGATCGGTGGTGAGGACGACGGCGTCAAGGGGGGCCTTAACGGGATTGACAACGGCCGGCTGCATTTCGACAACGTCCGCATCCCCCGCACAAACCTCCTGAACCGCTACGGCGATGTGGCACCGGACGGGACGTACACGTCGTCCATTGCCAGCCCCGGCCGCCGCTTTTTCACCATGCTCGGAACCCTCGTCCAGGGCCGCGTTTCGCTGGACGGCGCGGCAGTGGCGGCGTCGAAGATCGCCCTGACGGCAGCCATCCGCTACGCCACCGAACGCCGCCAGTTCAACGCGTCGTCCCACACGGACGAAGAGGTCCTGCTCGATTACCAGCGCCACCAGCGGCGCTTGTTTACCCGGCTGGCCACGACGTATGCCGCGGGCTTCGCGCACGAGCAGCTCCTCCAGAAATTCGACGACGTCTTTTCCGGTGCCCACGATACCGATGAGGACCGGCAGGACCTTGAGACGCTCGCCGCAGCCCTGAAGCCGCTGAGCACGTGGCACGCCCTGGACACCCTGCAGGAATGCCGTGAGGCGTGCGGCGGCGCCGGCTTCCTGATCGAAAACCGCTTCGCCTCCCTCCGGGCGGACCTGGACGTCTACGTCACCTTTGAAGGCGACAACACCGTCCTGCTCCAGCTGGTGGCCAAGCGCCTACTGGCCGACTACGCCAAGGAGTTCAGGAATGTCGATTTCGGCGTCCTGGCCCGCTACGTCGTGGCCCAGGCAACGGGCGTCGCGATCCATCGCACCGGCCTGCGGCAGGTGGCACAGTTTGTGGCCGATACCGGATCGGTCCAGAAGGCTGCCATAGCCCTCCGGGACGAGGAAGGCCAGCGCGCCCTCCTCACGGACCGCGTCCAGACCATGGTGGCCGACGTCGGGGCGGCCCTGAAAGGCGCCAACAAGCTGCCCGTCGAAAAGGGAGCGGCCCTCTTCAACCAGCATCAGAACGAGCTGATCGATGCTGCCCAGGCCCACGCCGAGCTCCTGCAATGGGAGGCGTTCACGGAGGCCCTGGAAGATGCCACGGACCCCGGCACTAAACGGGTCCTGACATGGCTGCGCGACCTTTTCGGCCTTTCGCTGATCGAAAATAACCTGTCCTGGTACCTGATGAACGGCCGGCTCTCCATGCAACGGGCACGCACTGTGGGTGATTACATCAACCGGCTCCTGGTCAAGATCAGGCCACACGCCCTGGATCTTGTCGACGCCTTCGGGTATGGCGATGACCACGTGCGGGCAGCGATCGCCACCGGTGCCGAGAAGACCCGGCAGGACGAGGCCCGTGCGTACGGCAGGGCACAGCGGGCCAGCGGCAGCGCACCCGTCGACGAAAAATCGCTGCTGGCGCGCACCTCAGCCGGCGGCCGCACCCAGCGGAACTGACCGCCCGCCCCGCGTTCCTCTGGCGAGGTAAACGCACGACGGCGCCGCTCCCCCTCGGTGGGGAGCGGCGCCGTCGTGCGTCGTTTGGTCAGAAGTGCTGATGTTCCTGCCGTCCGTCAGGCAAGCACTGAGCGGTAGACCTCAAGAGTGGTCTCGGTAATGGAATCCCAGGAGAAGTGCTCTTCCGCGCGGCGGCGGCCGGCCTGTCCCATGGCACGCGCCCGTTCGGGATCGGACACCACCTCCGTGAGTGCGGCGGCAAATTCCGTGACGAACTTCTCCGGATCAAGCGGTGTGCCGGTGCCGTCGGTGACCTGCTCAAGGTCCACCAGCAGCCCCGTCTCGCCGTGCTGGACCACCTCAGGAATGCCACCCGTAGCGCTGGCCACCACGGCAGCACCGCAGGCCATCGCCTCGAGGTTGACGATGCCCAGCGGTTCATAGATGGACGGGCAGGCGAACGCTGTGGCGTGGCTGAGGACCTGGATGAGTTCGTTCCGCGGCAGCATCCGTTCAATCAGGACGACGCCGGTCCGCTGGCTCTGCAACTCCTCGATCAGGCGTGCAGTCTCGGCTGCGAGCTCGGGGGTATCCGCCGCCCCAAGGCACAGCACCAGCTGGACATCGGCCGGAAGCTTCGCAGCGGCACGCAGAAGGTACGGCACACCCTTCTGACGCGTGTTGCGACCGACAAACACCACGCTGGGCTTGTCCGGGTCAATGCCCAGGGCGCGAACGGCGTCCTGGTTTTCATCCCGCTGCCACAGTTCGACGTCGATGCCGTTGTGGACCACCCTGACCTTGGCAGGGTCAACGTCGGGGTAGCTGCGGAGGATGTCCTGGCGCATGCCTTCCGAAACGGCGATGATCGCCGCTGCTGCCTCATAGGCAGTCTTCTCAACCCAGGAGGACAATGCGTAGCCGCCGCCAAGCTGCTCGGCCTTCCACGGCCTCAAGGGCTCCAGGCTGTGGGCGCTCAATACGTGCGGGATGCCGTGGAGCAGGGACGCCAAATGGCCGGCCATGTTCGCATACCAGGTGTGCGAATGGACCAGGTCGGCGCCTGCCACGTCCGGCACGATGCGCAGGTCCACCCCGAGCGTCTGGACGGCGGCGTTGGCCGAGGCCAGGTCTTCGGGAACTGAGTAGGAGGTCACCCCGGCACCGTGGTAATCGGCGTCGCGTGGTGCCCCGAAGGCACGAACCTGCAGGTCAACATGCTTACTAAGCACCCTGCTCAATTCGGCCACGTGGACTCCGGCGCCTCCGTAAATCTCCGGCGGGAACTCTTTAGTCACAATGTCTATTCGCACGTTACCCAAGGTAGTCCTTCCGCACTATCTGTTCTAGTGTGAAGGAGTCCGGGCGTGCCGGACTGTTTGGGGAGTTACGAAGGCGTACAGGAGCTACTACCATGCCGTTGAATAAAAGAGTCCTGGCCATTGTCCTCGCAGGCGGCGAGGGAAACCGGCTAATGCCACTGACGGCAGACCGGGCGAAACCTGCAGTGCCTTTTGCCGGCAGTTACCGGCTGATCGACTTTGCGCTGTCCAACCTGGTGAATTCACGCTACTTGCAGATCGTGGTCCTGACCCAGTACAAGT
Source organism: Pseudarthrobacter sp. Y6 (assembly GCF_050156205.1). NCBI lineage: Bacteria > Bacillati > Actinomycetota > Actinomycetes > Micrococcales > Micrococcaceae > Pseudarthrobacter > Pseudarthrobacter sp. Y6. The sequence continues at coordinate 2,309,474 of NZ_CP189574.1, forward strand.
CCCAACAGCCTTGACCGCCATATTTCCGAGACCTGGCGGATGTCCACACAGCTGGGCAATTATGTGGCGTCCGTGCCGGCGCAGCAGCGCGTTGGCAAGAGTTGGTTCCTCGGCAGCGCCAATGCCATCTACCAGTCCCTGAACCTGATCCATGACGCCAACCCCGACATCGTCGTCGTTGTTGGCGCGGACCACGTGTACCGCATGGACTTCGCCCAGATGGTGGAGCAGCACGTGCTCAGCGGCGCCAAGGCCACAGTGGCCGCAGTGCGCCAACCGTTGAACATGGCCAACCAGTTCGGTGTGATCGAGGTGGACCAGGAGGACCCGCAGAAGATCGCCGCGTTTGTGGAGAAGCCCGCCACCACTCCTGGGCTCGCCGCTGATCCCACCCAGTTCCTCGCCTCCATGGGCAACTACGTTTTTGACGCTGACGCGTTGGTGGATGCCCTTCACGTTGACGCCGAACGGCTCGACACCAAGCACGACATGGGTGGGGACATCATCCCCTACTTCGTCAGCCAGGGTGAGGCGGGAGTCTACGACTTCACCCTCAACGACATCCCCGGTTCCACCGAACGTGACCGCACCTACTGGCGCGATGTCGGCACCATCGACTCGTTCTACGACGCACACATGGACCTGATCTCGCCCGTGCCGATTTTTAATCTGTACAACTCGGAATGGCCCATCTACACGCGGCAGAGCATCTCGCCGCCTGCTAAGTTCGTCCGCGGCGAGGGCAACACAGTCGGCTCGGCATTGGATTCGATCGTGGCGAGCGGGACCGTGATCTCCGGAGGCATAGTGGAGGGTTCCGTCCTCTCCAATGACGTCTTTGTCGGCAGGTCCAGCCGCGTGCTCGACTCAGTGCTGATGGACAAGGTCAACATCGGCGAAGGTGCCGTCGTAAAGCGCGCCATCATCGACAAATACGTAAAAATCCCGCCGGGCGCCGCGATCGGCCTCGATGCTGAGCTTGACCGGTCCCGCGGCTTCAAGGTCACCGACTCAGGCATCACCGTACTGTCGAAGGGGCAGGTAGTCCCCGAACCGGAGGACGCCGAGCGCGCCCTGTCGGCTGCCAACCTCATCCTTGTGCCGGATGCAGTCAGGGCCGCCACTGAAATGTGGCCCGAGTTGCAGGAGTCGGTAGACAAGGTTGCCGAAGTCCAGGCCGCCGCCGTCGGCGTGACAATCCCGGGCTCACGGTCAACCAAGGCGTAGCGCCCGGCCGGGCGCCCGGCGCCGTCGGGCCGGGCTCCCCGTAGGCTGTAAAATTGGGGCAATGAGCTCCCCCGATCTGCCAGCCGGACTGACGCCTGAGGAAATCCAGGCCTGCCTCAAGGTTCTGAACACCATCCACGTCTACGACGAGGAACACCCGGACTATGTTTCGGTGCGCCGTGCCACTGGAAAAATGTTCAAGGCCGTGAAGCGTCACCGCCGTGTCACCAAACGCGACCTGATCTCCGAAGCCGACCGGGCGGTCCTGGCCCAGACGGCCACCGCAGCACCGGACCGCATCGACGACGAGACGCGCGGCAACAAGCTGGAGACCTCGGCGACGGGCAAGGTGGCCGGGCACCTGATCCGTTCCCGCCCCTGCTATATCTGCAAGAAGCATTACACGCAGGTGGACGCTTTTTATCATCAGCTCTGCCCGGAATGCGCCGCCTTCAGCCACAGCAAGCGGGATGCCCGCACCGACCTGACAGGCCGGAGTGCGCTGCTCACCGGCGGGCGCGCCAAAATCGGCATGTACATCGCGCTGCGCCTGCTCCGGGACGGCGCCCACACCACCATCACCACCCGGTTCCCCAAAGACGCCGCGCGCCGTTTCGCGGCCATGGAAGACAGCGGCGACTGGCTGCACCGGCTCCGGATTGTGGGCATCGACCTGCGCGACCCGTCACAGGTGATGGCCCTGACGGATTCGCTCAACGCCGCGGGCCCCCTGGACATCATTATCAACAACGCCGCCCAGACCGTGCGCCGATCCGGCAACGCCTACAAACCCCTGGTGGACGCCGAGGACGAGCCGTTGCCCGCCGCGCTGGAGCCGGCCAACGGCGGACCGGAACTGGTGACGTTCGGCCACGCCCACGACAAACACCCCCTCGCCCTGGCGAGCAGTGTCACCGATCACCCGGTGCTGGCCGGCGACGCCATCACCTCACTGGCGCTCTCCACCGGCTCGGCCTCGCTGGAGCGGATCGCCTCCGGTACTGCGATCGACGCCGGCGGGCTCGTTCCGGACCTGGCCGACATCAACAGCTGGACCCAGGTGGTGGACGAGGTTGACCCCCTGGAAATGCTGGAAGTCCAACTCTGCAACGTCACGGCCCCGTTCCTGCTGGTCAGCAGGCTCCGGGACGCCATGAAACGCTCCACGGCGCACCGGAAGTACATTGTCAACGTCTCCGCCATGGAAGGCCAGTTCTCCCGCGCCTACAAAGGCCCCGGACATCCGCACACCAACATGGCCAAGGCAGCCCTGAACATGATGACCCGGACCAGCGCCCAGGAAATGCTGGACGCCGACGGGATCCTGATGACCGCGGTGGACACCGGCTGGATCACCGACGAACGCCCGCACTTCACCAAGGTCCGGCTCATGGAGGAGGGCTTCCACGCACCCCTGGACCTGGTGGACGGCGCCGCCCGCGTCTACGATCCGATCGTGATGGGCGAAAACGGCGAGGACCAGTACGGGGTCTTCCTGAAGGACTACAAGCCCAGCCCCTGGTAGGACGGACACTGTCCTGGCCGGGGTGTTGGGCGTAGGCTCGGCGGCATGAGCAGCGAGCCAATGTCCGGTGAACCACTGTCCGGTGACCCAGCGTCCAACGAGTCAACGTCCCGAGAGTCCAACTCCGGCGAGTCAACGTCCCAGGTCGAGAACCTGGAACACCACGAATGCTGGGCCCTGTTGCGGACGGTTTCGGTAGGCAGGCTGGCCGTCCTCGTAGACGGCCAGCCCGACATCTTCCCCATCAACTACACGGTGGATGGCGGAACATTAGTCTTCCGCACCGGCGCAGGAACCAAGCTGGCCGCCGCCTCCGGTGGTGCCGCTGTGGCGTTGGAGGCCGACGGCGTGGATGCCGTCAGTGGCCTCGCCTGGAGCGTGGTAGTCAAAGGACCGGCAAAGGCCATCACAGGAACCGAGAACATCCTGGACTCCGCGGCCCTGTACCTCTTCCCTTGGCAGGCCGGGCGGAAGGACACGTTTGTCCGGGTGAGCCCGGGCACTGTGACCGGGCGCCGGTTCAAAGTCACCGCGCCCATGACCTGGTGGACCCAGCTCAGCGGAGCGGCCAAGACAGCCCCGGAGTAGCGCTGGGCAGGACGGGGAAACGCCCCCGCCTAGGCGAGTCGGGTGATTTCCACGCTTACGCTCAGCGCCGACCCGCCACCACCGGACAGGATGCCCTTTAGCGGGGGAACATCCCGGTAATCCCGTCCCCGGGCGACGGTGACGTGGTAGTCCCCTGCTGGTTTGTGGTTCGTGGGATCCCAGCTACGCCACTCGCCGTCCCAGAACTCCAGCCACGCATGCGACTGGCCGGCGACTGTCTCGCCGATGGCCGCCGTCGACCGTGGGTGCAGGTAACCGGACACGTAGCGGGCGGGAATGCCGCAGCTGCGCAGTGCGCCGATGGCGAGGTGTGCGAGGTCCTGGCAGACGCCCTGCCGCTGGCCCCAGGCTTCCTCGGCGTTGGTGGTCACCGCGGTGGAACCGGACATGTACGTCATCTCGCCGCGCATCCATTCGAAAATGGCCATCGCAGCCTCGTGCGGGTTCTTGCCTTCGACCACGCCTGGAATGATGCCCAGCACCTCGGGACCGGGACCGCTCAGCTGGGACTGCGGCAGCCAGTCGCTGAACGTATTCAGCGACTCCTTCGATGCGAGGACGTCCCAGCCCGCGATGTCAGCGTCAGCGGGGATTTTTTCAGCCCGGTGAACTTCAACAGTGATGTTGGAGACGACCTCGAGGTGGTCGTGCGGCATCTGCATGTCGAAGGCGGTGACCCGTGTGCCCCAGTAGTCCCGGTAGTTGCTCACGGCCGCCTGCGAAGGTGAGACCTTGAGCACGGATTCAAGGACCACTTGCTGGGGATCGGTCAGGGGCGTCATGCGGGCCTCGTTGTACGAAAGCGTGACGCGTTTATTGTACTTGTATGCCGTGGTGTGGATGATGCTCAGCCGGGTCATGAAACTTCTCCCACCCAGGCCAGTTCGTCTGCCTGATTGAAGTATTTACGGGAAATGGCGTCCGAGGCCTGCGAGACGGCCTTCTGCACGCGTTCCATGTGCTCGGGCAGTTCGGACATCAGATCGTCCGTCCGGTGGAACTCGAGGAAGGTGCGGGCCTGGCCCACGATCCGTCGGGCATCGTTGATGAAGCCCACGCGCTGTGCCGACGGGTCCAGCTTGGCGAGGCACTCATCGGCGTCACTCAGGGCATAGACGATGGACCGCGGGAACAACCGGTCGAGCAGGAGGAACTCGGCGGCGTGCTGGTCCCCGAAGGCAGCACGACGGGTACGCAGGAACGACTCATAAGCTCCCGCGCAGCGCAGCATGTTGACCCAGGACATGCCTGCGGAGAGGACATCCCGGGTGGAAAGCATACGCGCGGTCATGTCGGCGCGCTCCAGCGACCGGCCCAATACCAGGAACAGCCAGCTTTCATCATGGCTCACGGTGGTGTCGGCCAGACCGCTGACCATGGCCGTACGTTCCAGCGTCCAGTTGCAGAAGCGGTACGTCCCCACCACGTCCTTGCGGTGCTGGCTCAGCCCGTAGTACGTGGTGTTGAGGCTCTCCCATAGGCCCGAGGACACGGTCTCTCGGGCGCGGCGGGCATTCTCACGCGCAGCTCCCAGCGACCCGGCGATGGACGTTGCACTGGTTTTGTCGTACGCCAGGGCGTGCAGGAGTTCGGGCAGGCCGAAGTCTTCGCTCTGCGGCCGGGCGCCCATCACTGCGAGCAGTTCCTGGGCCACCCTGCGGCGTTCGTCCATGGGGAGGTGGTTCAGGCGTTCCAGGTGCACGTCCAGGATGCGGGCGGTGCCGTCGGCCCGTTCCACATAGCGTCCGATCCAAAATAGGGACTCAGCAATACGGCTAAGCATTCGCGGTGACCTCCTGCGCGTCCGAAATCTGTGGGCATGAACCCGTGAACAATTGTGCCGGTTCGATGGTCCGGCTCACTGCTGCTGCTCCGACTGGCGGTCGCGCCAGTTGCTCTCCACTGGCCAGACCGATACCCGCTCACGGATGGAAATGGTGGGCCGAGGAACAGTTTCCACCGGCACCTGGGGTGAGTCTGCCAGCACCCAGGTGTCCTTGGAGCCGCCGCCCTGGCTGGAGTTCACAATGAGGGAGCCTTCCTTGAGGGCCACCCTGGTGAGTCCGCCGGGAAGTACCCAGACGTCGTCGCCGTCGTTGACAGCAAAGGGGCGCAGGTCCACGTGCCGCGGGCCGAATTTATCCCCGCCGAGGGTAGGCACCGTGGAAAGCTGCAGGACCGGCTGCGCGATCCAGCCCCGCGGGTCAGCGACGACCCGCTGGCGCAGGGCCTCGAGTTCATCCTTGGAGGCGTCCGGCCCGATAACCAGGCCCTTGCCGCCGGAGCCGTCCACGGGCTTCACCACGAGCTCCGCCAGGTTATCCAGGACATATTCCCGGGCTTCCTTCTCCTCAAGCCGGAACGTGTCCACGTTCGCGATGACGGGCTCCTCGCTGAGGTAGTAGCGGATGAGGTCCGGAACGTAACTGTAGACAAGTTTGTCGTCGGCCACGCCGTTACCCACGGCGTTGGCGATGGTCACGCCGCCGGCCCTGGCGGCGTTGACCAGCCCCGGGCAGCCGAGCATGGAATCCGAGCGGAACTGCAGGGGATCCAGGAACTCGTCGTCGATGCGTTTGTAGATCACGTCCACGCGCTGCTCACCGGCCGTGGTGCGCATATAGACGCGGTTGCCGCGGCAGATGAGGTCGCGGCCTTCCACAAGCTCCACGCCCATCAGGCCGGCCAGCAGGGTGTGTTCAAAGTAGGCGCTGTTGAAGACGCCGGGGGTCAGCACCACTACCGTGGGATCGTCGACGCCGGCGGGCGCCGTTTTGCGCAGGGCGGACAGCAGCCGGCGGGGGTACTCTTCCACGGGCCGAATGAGCTGCTGGCCAAATGCTTCGGGCAGGCCCTTGGCCATGGCCCGCCGGTTTTCCAGAACGTAGCTGACGCCGGACGGCACCCGCACATTGTCTTCCAGGACACGGAAGGTGCCCGCTGCGTCGCGCACCACATCGATGCCGGAGATGTGGACGCGGACTCCGCCGGCCGGCTCGAAGCCGTGCACCTGGCGGTGGAAGTGGGCGCTGGTGGTGACGAGTTGGCGCGGGATGACGCCGTCGGCCACCACGTTCATTTTGTCGTAGACATCGTTGAGGAAGGCTTCCAGGGCCCGGACGCGCTGCGCCACGCCCTTTTCCAGCACGGTCCACTCATCAGCGGGGATAACGCGGGGGACGATGTCGAGCGGAAACGGCCGCTCCTCCCCCGCGAAGTCAAAGGTCACACCGCGGTCCAGGAAGGTCCGTGCCATGGAATCCGCCCGGGCGCTGACGTCGGCGAGGGAGAGCTTGCGTAGCGCGTCCGCCACCTCCGCGTACGAATCGCGGGCCTCCTGGCCGGGGGTGAACATCTCGTCGTAGGCGCCGGTGCGCCCGGCGGCCTCGGAGTACTCCTGAAATAGGTCTGACATGTCCTTTAGCCAACCATCTTTTTGTTTCGAAATCATTACTGCCGTCCATTGTGGCGTGTTGCCGGAGGCAACGGCGGTTCGTTGAATCCGTGTTCTATCCGGCAAGGTTAGTGAGTGCCAGAGACAAGTAATCCCGGGAGCTCCGGAGACGGCGGGAACAGCGGCCGCCGCAGCGGACTGCGGGCCCGCCTTCGTGGTGTGACAATGCGTTCCCGCAGGCTCCTGCCCGGCCTCCTGACGGCCACCCCCGCCCTGGCCGTTGCCTTCGCTGTACATGCCGTGGTGCCGGCACTGCCGGCCATGACCATTGCGGTTGCGCTGGGCCTGCTCGCCGCAAACCTGCCGGGCACGGCCGTCTGGATCGCTGGCCGGGCGCGTCCGGGCCTGGACTTCGCGGGCAAGCACCTGATGCGGGGCGGCATCGTCCTGCTGGGCCTCAAAGTAAGCATCATGGACATCCTGGGCCTGGGCTGGCTGGCCATGGTCCTGATCACTGGCGTGGTGCTTCTGAGTTTCGGCGGCACGTACATGCTGGTGCGGCTGTTCCGGCTGCCGCGTGAGACCGCGCTGTTGGTGGCAACCGGCTTTTCGATCTGCGGGGCGTCCGCCATCGGAGCCATGGCGGCAGTGCGCCGGATCCGGCATGCGGATACCGTGCTGCCGGTGGCGCTGGTGACACTGTGCGGCACCTTGGCGATCGGCATCCTGCCGCTGCTGATGCATCCCCTGCAATTGAGCCCCCTCGCTTTCGGCGCCTGGACAGGTGCGTCGGTGCACGACGTCGGCCAGGTGGTGGCCACGGCGCAAACTGCCGGCACCGCGGCACTGGGCATCGCCGTCGTCGTCAAGCTCACCCGAGTGCTGCTCCTGGCACCGGTGGTTGCTGTGGCGGGCGTGCACCACCGCATGAGCACTTCAGGACAACACGCACTGCCGCCGTTGGTGCCCCTGTTTGTAGTGGGATTTGTGGCCATGGTGGCGCTTCGGTCCACGGGCTGGCTCTCCGAAGGTTGGCTCGACGCCGGCGCCGGACTGCAGGACATTCTCCTGGGGGCGGCGCTGTTCGGGCTCGGGTCCGCCGTGCGGATCCGCACCCTGCTGCACACCGGAGCGAGGGCACTTCTCGCGGCGCTGGCGGCGTGGCTGCTGATCGCGCTGCTGGGCCTGGCAGCGGCCCTGCTGATGACCGCCTAGGCCGAGGCGGGGATGGTGCGCTGCGGGCCCGGGTCCCGTGATTAGATAGCTGAGTGTCACATGAGAATCTGCAGCGCGATGAAGCCGCTCAACGGTCAGCCCTGATAAGCACCCACAGTTACGACGTCTCGCTGGATGTGCGGCAGGCAGCGGACCCGGACGTAGCGGGCTACACCAGCCGCAGCGTTATCAACTTCTCCGCCGCCGAGCCGGGCCAGGGGCAGGTACCGTCTACATTTCTGGATTTCATCGCCGGCGAAGTCCACAGTGTGTTCCTCAACGGCAAAGGGCTTCCCGTGGCCGACGTTGTGGATGGTTCCCGGATCCGCCTGGACAACCTGCAGGCAGAGAACCAGGTAACGGTCACCGGCACCGCCCTGTACAGCCGGTCCGGTGAGGGCATGCACCGCTTTGTGGATCCGGCCGACGGCCAGTGCTACCTCTACACGCAGTACGAGCCCGCCGACGCCCGGCGCGTGTTCGCCAACTTTGAACAGCCTGACCTCAAAGCCGAGTACACGTTCCACGTCATGGCACCGTCAGACTGGGAGGTCGCCTCCAACGGAGTTGAAGCTGCCCGCACGCAGCTGACCAGCGATCCGGCCACCAGCCGCTGGGACTTCGCCGCCACCTGCCCTATGTCCACATACATCACCACAGTGCTTGCCGGGCCGTACTTCAAAGCCCAGGACCACTGGAGCGCAACGCTCAACGACGGCACGCCGCTGGAGGTGCCACTGGCCCTGTACTGCAGGGCTTCCATGGCGGAATCGTTCGATGCTGCGGAGCTCTTTCGCCTGACCAAAAACGGGCTGGACTTCTTCAACCGGCTTTTCGACTTCCCGTACCCCTGGGGGAAATACGACCAGGCCTTTGTCCCCGAATACAACCTGGGCGCGATGGAAAACCCGGGGCTGGTCACGTTCACCGAAAGCTATGTGTTCACATCCCGCGCCACCGACGCGCAGTACCAGGCCCGCGCGAACACGCTGATGCACGAGATGGCGCACATGTGGTTCGGCGACCTGGTCACGATGCAGTGGTGGGACGACCTGTGGCTGAAGGAGTCCTTCGCGGACTACATGGGCACCCTCGGGGTGGACCGCGCCACGGACTGGGAGACAGCCTGGGTCAACTTCGCCAACAAGCGCAAGGCGTGGGCCTATATCCAGGACCAGCTGCCCACCACCCATCCGATCGTTGCCGACATCCCGGACCTCGAGGCGGCCAAACAGAACTTCGACGGCATCACCTACGCCAAGGGGGCTTCCGTGCTGAAGCAGCTGGTGGCGTACGTGGGGTTTGACGCGTTCATCGCCGGCTCACGGCAGTACTTCCGCGACCACGCCTATGGAAACACCACCCTGGCGGACCTCCTGAAGGCGCTCCGTGCTGCCTCTGGCCGCGACCTTGCCGGCTGGGCTGCCGCCTGGCTGCAGACCTCCGGCATCTCCACACTGTCCCTGGAGACCGACACGCACGACGGCGTCCTCGGCGCCGCGACGATCGTCCAGGATGCCGTGGACCCCGTTACCGGACGGGAGGAACTGCGCCCGCACCGGCTGCACGTGGGCTCCTACAACTTCGACGCCGACGGCGCGCTGGTCCGCACCGGGAGTGTCGAAACGGACGTTGCCGGAGCGCGGACGGACGTCCCGGAGCTGGCCGGCCAGCCGCGGCCCGCCCTGCTGCTCGTTAACGATGATGACCTCACCTACGCCAAAGTGCGGCTGGACGCGGTGTCGGAGGCGACGGTGTTGGCATCCCTGGACCGGATCACCGATCCCATGGCCCGCGCCCTCTGCTGGACGGCGCTGTGGAACTCCGCCCGCGACGGGGAAAGCCCGGCCTCCCGCTATGTGGCGGCCGTGACGTCGTTCGGACCGTCCGAAACGGGAGTCGGCGTGCTGCTGAACATCCTCGAGAACGCCTCCACCGCCGTCGAGCGCTACACCCCCTTGGCCCGACGCGACGCGGTGCGTGGCTCCTTCCTGGCGGCGGCCGACGCCCAGCTGGGTAAGGCAGCGCCGGGCTCGGACCACCAGCTGGCCTGGGCGCGGACGCTCTCCGCTGTCAGCCGTCACGACGCTGCCCTCCTCCCCCGGCTCAGGGGCCTTCTGGACGGCACGGTGGTGGTGGATGGCCTGGCCGTGGACGCCGAGCTGCGCTGGAGCCTCTGGCACGCTCTGGCGGCCAACGGGCAGGCCACCTCCGAAGAGCTGGACGCAGAGCTCGAACGGGACACCACCGCCTCGGGCCGGGCGGGCCACGCCACGGCGCTGGCCGCCCGTCCGGAGCCTGATGTCAAGGCCGCCGCCTGGCAGAACGCCGTGGAGGGGACGGAGCTGTCGAACCAGCTTCTCAGCGCCACCATCGTTGGATTTACCACCGCTCCCGCTGCCCTCCTGGAACCCTATGTGGAGCCGTATTTCGAGTGCCTCCGCGGTGTCTGGGACAACCGGAGCATTGAAATCGCCAGCCGGATCGTCCGGGGGCTGTATCCCTTGGCGCAGGATCTGCCGGCGGGGACGCTGCCTGCGGGGCACCCCGTGATGCTCCGCACGGATGCCTGGCTGACGGGCAACACTGACGCACCCCGGGCGCTGCGCCGGATCATTGTGGAACAGCGGAGCCACCTGCTGCGGGCGCTCACCGCACAGCAGCAGTCCGTTCCGGCGCCGGAAGCTGGCCTCCCGGTCCTGTAAACCGCTACGGGGAATGCAGGGTGACGGATGTGCCGGAAAATAGTGACGCGACGTAAGCGACCGGCAATACGCAGGCGAACGCCGTGGCCACCCAGATCCCGGGAGGCACGGCACCTTCCGCGTTCGACGCAACAATAGCGAAGACGGCTGCACGTCCTATCGTCCAAAGAACGGCTATCTTCAGCGTGTTGCGGACGAGCGCACGTCGGTACGAAGGCGAGTATGCAAGTCCAGTCGATCACCCAGGCAAGCAAACGGTGCCATGGTTGCCGATTCACTCTCACGATCCTATTGGGGTGGCTTGTGAAAAAGTGAAATATCCGACGTTAGCGCGAATATTTCACCAGAAATCAGCCGTGGGCCGTGGCGACCGGCCCGGTTCTTAGCCAAGAAGCCCTTCGCGGATTTGGTGTATCGCGAAGGGAGGTATCCGTTGCGATGGTGTGTACGCGGCAACCGTTACACGGCGGGCCCTTGTATTCCTTGGGCCCGGAGGGATCTCAAACGGTGTCTTGGGAACGATCGTTACCCGACACTCTGGAAATGCCTTGGCGCCAGTTTCCGGCAAATTGGACCCGACCCCCGAACCCGGCCTCAAAGCCGCCGCGCAACACTAAACCCCGAGAGTCAAACGAAACCCGGGGAAGGCCCGTCTCGTCGGTTGTGAGCGGTCCTCTGCCGGCCTGAATGCGCTGAATCGACTCCATGCATTGTCCTGCCGATTTTAAAGACGCTGGAAGACGCAGGCGGTCATAGCCTTTGTTGCCGAGGTCCCCGAATCTGACATCCGATCGACGATTCCAGGCATGGAATCGGCCGCAGTGCCATTGAACCGCACTTAAGAGACGGATTGGGGCGTACAGTCGCGGTGGAGGGGCTACGTTCCGCGAGGCCCCCTGTGTTTGTTTTACCGGTGTGCTGTTCCGGCGCTGGCACACGGCCCCGGGTACGGGTCAGATCATGGGGGAATCAGATGTCCAATTCGGAAACCACGCAGACTGTTGATCGTTCGAAGAACCGGAAAGTCAAAGCCATCCTGGCCGGTGGTCTCGTCCTTGGCCTTGGGGCTGCGGTCACGCTCGCGGCCTGGAACGACTCGGAGTTCGTGACGGGCACGTTCGGCGTTGGTCACTTCAATGTGCTGGGCAGCGCGGACGGTACGACGTTCGGTGACCACGCTGCCGGCTCGCCCGCGGCGCTGAGCTTCACGACCGGCTTCAACAACCTGAGCCCCAGCGAGACCGTCGCTGCACCCTATGTCCTTCAGCTGGACACGACCACGAACTTCGACGCAACGGTATCGATGAACTCGGCCGCATCGTCCGGCACGGCTGCGGGCCAGCTCACCTACAAGATCATTAAGGTCGCCTCGGTCGCGGGGTGCACGCCAACGGCAACGGGTACGGCCACGATCGTTCCGGCGGGCACTGCACTGAACTCGGTGGCCGGCGCTTCGACCTTCAGCCTGGCCAGGTCGACCAGTCTCGGCACGCTCACCGGAGCTGACGTGTTCCTGTGCATCCAGGTCACCTCGAGCACATCGCTGGTACAGGACACCTCGGCCGTCGGAACCTGGGAATTCCTCGCGACCTCAACTCCGTAATCACCGTGCCCAGGCATCTCGCACGGGTGAGGGGCCGCGCCCTCACCCGGGTGCGCGCCGTTCTCGCCGGTGCCCTTGTCCTGGGCGCGGGCGCCACCGTGACCCTCGCGGCCTGGACCGACTCCGAGTACGCGACGGGGTCGTTCACGGCGAGCATCTTCAACACTGAGTCCAGCACCGTGGGTGGGGTGTGGGCGGGCAACATCTCTCCCCCTGGGGCTTCGCTCGTGTTCAACGCCACGGCGATGTCACCGACCGTTTCGCAGTACGCCTGGGTGAACATCCGCACGACGGCCGCCTCGACGGCCGGCGGAACGATCACGCTCGCGGGCTCGACCACGTCGGGGACCCTCGTACCGGTGCTCGAATACCGGGCGGTACGCACGTCGGGAACCGGCACAACGTGCGACTCCACCGCTTTTTCCGGAACGCCCACCTACATCGCGGGCTCGGCATCGACCTACCTTGCGGTGACAACCGTTCCGGCCACACCCGTCGCGTCCGCGATCACATCCCCGGGCGGGGAACTGCGTTACTGCTACGACGTGAGGATCCAGTCCGGAGCCGCCAACACCTACCAGGGCGGGACGGGCACGGTCACCTGGCTCTTCTCGGGAATCTCCTCCTAGGGCCCGGAGATGGACTCGCACGTGACCGATCGGGGCGGCTTTGGGGGCCGCGCCGGCAACGCCCTGCTGACCGTCGCCGCGATCGGCGGCGCCGTCTGCATCGTTCTGGTACTCATCGCGTTCTTCTTCGACATCACACTCATCATGTTCAAGACCGGATCGATGAGCCCGACGATCCCCGCCGGCTCACTCGCGATCGTCAAACAGATTCCCGCCTCCGACATCCGCGTCGGCGACGTCGTCACCGTCGACCGGAGCCCTGCCCTGCCCGTGACACACCGCGTCACCTCCGTATCCCCGGCAGCCGGCGACACCAGGATCATCACCCTGCGCGGGGACGCGAACCCCGCGGAGGACCCCGCGCCATATGTCGTGAGCAACGTGAGGATCGTGCTCTTCTCCGTCCCGCAACTCGCCTACGCCGTGAATGCCGTCTCCAATCCCCTCGCCCTCGGCGGGATCACCATCGGTGCCGCCGGACTCGTAACCTGGGCGTTCTGGCCACACGGTGACCCGGCACCCCGCCCGCGGCGCGGCGCCCGGCGCCGCAGTACCCGAAGCCACGCCGCCGGGACCGGCGGACTCGCCCTGATCGTGCTCCTCACGCTATCCGCACCCGTCGTCAACGCGGCGGCTCCCGCGAATGCGGCCGTCACGGACGAGGTGATCCAGGGCCCGGTCCTGACACTGACATCGGTCGGGGACAAGACACTCATGGCCCAACTGGTGCCTGCGGCGCCCGTGCCGTGGCAGATCGGAGTCGCAGCGCACCCGGACGACCCCGGCGTCGTCAGTATCTCGCTGACGGCGCAGGGTGGCCTCGCCGCGGATCCGAACGGGCTCCAGCTCACCGTGAGCATGTGCGAGGTACGCTGGGCCGGCGGCAGATGCCAGAGCGGCGGGACCGTACTTCTTGGGCCCGGCCCGGCCTCCACCCTGATCCCCGGCCCTCTCGTGCTGACGTCGATGCCCTCCGGCCAGCAACGCTGGATCCTCATCGACGCGGCCCTGCCCGCCAACACGGGAATCCTTCCGACCGGATCGGCCACCTTCAACCTCACGGCCAGCGGCGTCGGCGACGAACTATCGACCGGCGGAAGTGTCAGCTCCCTCGCATCAACGGGCGCCGACCTGTGGCCACCACTCCTCGCGGCCCTGGGCGCAGTCACCACCGGGCTCATACTCGCCTCATCCGCCCGGCTCCCCGGCGCCCGGCAGCGCCGGAGAGCCAGGGTGACGCCATGAAACGCCGGTACCTTGTCGGAGCCGGACTGCTGGTCATGGCCGCCGCACTGACAATCGCTCCTCCCCGGCAGAGCCTCGCCTCGTGGACCTACCCGCAATACGGCTCCGGGTCGTTCACCGCCGGAACGGTCGCCCCGGCAACCTCACTCGCCTGCACGGCCGGAGTCCTATCGCCCCCCAAGTTCACCTGGACCGCCCCTACGGGCGGACTCACCAGGGGCGGATACGCCTGGACCGTGACGGCGACAACGACAGGAGGCCCCTCCGGCAACGGAACCCTCGCCCCGAGCGCGACGTCCGTGACGTTGCCCTCCGGCATCCTCAGCATCGGTTCAGGCACCTTCTCACTCACCGCCACCGGGCCCGGCGGCTGGACATCAATCCCCGTAACCGGAACCGTCTCTGCATTCACCGGACTTGTATACAGCTGCAGCGTGCCCTGACACCTCCGTCATGCCCGTGTCCGGGTCTCCAGCGTGCTGCCCCATATTTGGCGGGCGTCGCGTTTGAGGTGTGTCACGGATGTCAGACAGTCGGTTGGTTTGGGACTGCCCCGCTCCGACGCCCACCCGCCCTTAGCGTCGGATATTTCACGAATTCACAAGCCGCGCCCTCTTGGCAGATCCAGCATGGCGTGCCCGCACAAACCCGCGTCAAGGGACACGGTGTAGCCACTGCTCGGTGCCGAACTTGGTGGCCACCCGGTCCCTGGCGGCAGTGAGTTCGGCGGCGGTGAGTTCCGACGGGGTGGCGGCGTACCGTTCGCTGAACACGTCCATCATGGCCGCGATGATCTCCGTGCGGGCCAGCCCGGTCTGCCTGCGCAGCGGATCAACCCGCTTCTTGGCGCTGCGCGTCCCCTTGTCCGAGAGTTTCTCCCTACCGATGCGCAGCACCTCCACCATCTTGTCGGCGTCGATGTCGTAACTCATGGTGACGTGGTGCAGCATGCCCCCGTTGGCGAGGCGCTTCTGCGCAGCTCCGCCGATCTTGCCCTGGTCCGTGGCGATGTCGTTCAGGGGTACGTAAAACGCCGTCACCCCGATTTTCTCGAGGGCGGCCATCACCCAGGCGTCCAGGAACGCATACGAGTCCGCGAAGCTGATCCCGTCCACCAGCGTCTGCGGCAGGTACAAGGAGTAGGTGATGCAGTTGCCGGCCTCCATGAACATCGCTCCGCCGCCGCTGATCCGGCGGACCACACTGATGCCGTGCCGGGCCACGCCGTCGGGATCCAACTCGTTCCGAAAGGACTGGAAGCTGCCGATCACCACAGAGGGCTCCTCCCAGTCCCAGAACCGCAGGGTGGGGTTGCGACGGCCTGCGCCCACCTCTTCGGTCAGTACCTCGTCCAGGGCCACGTTGACGTACGTAGGCAGCACCCTGGGGGCAATGATGTTCCAGTGGTGATCAGTCCAGGACGTTGCCCTCGCCAAGGCACGGCGGACAGTGACGGCCACGGCATCGGCCGAAAAGCCGAACAGGACAGCGCCGGAAGGCAGCGAACCGGTGACGGCCGCGGAAAGCTCCGCCGCCGTCGCGCTTTCCGGGAGGCCGGTGAGCGCCCGGTTGATAGCCGGCAGCGCCTCATCGGGTTCGAGGAAGAAGTCGCCGCTGAGGGAGACGTCGGCGAGGACGCCGTCCACGACGTCGAAGTCCACCACCACAAGTTTGCCGCCCGGGACTTTGTACTCACCGTGGCGGCTGCGGGGGCGGTCTTCTGCGGCAAATGGTGAGGCAGTCATGGCATCCATCCTGCCCCACGATCAGCGCCTCCCGAAACGCAAAAAGCCCGCACCGTTGCCGGTGCGGGCTTTCCAAAGAACCTGGGGGGTGAAGTGAATTACTTCGCGCCGCCGAAGCCCTTGAAGCGAGCGTTGAAGCGCTCGACGCGGCCTGCAGAGTCCATGATGCGCTGCTTGCCCGTGTAGAACGGGTGGGACTCGGAGGAGATTTCGACGTCGATAACCGGGTAGGTGTTTCCGTCTTCCCACTCGATGGTCTTCTTGGAAGACACGGTGGACTTGGTCAGGAAACTGACGCCGGAAGCCAGGTCGTTGAAAACAACAGCTTCGTACTTCGGGTGGATATCAGACTTCATAATGGGGCCTTTGTTCGCACAACTGGATTTTGCCAGCTGCCAGGTATGAATGGGATGGCTGGTGTCTGCTTCAATGCCGCAAGGCAAGAAGCGCAGGACAGCCAGCTGTTAATAATAGCTGATCAATCCGGACCCTGCGAACCGCGGGGCCGGAGTTCCCAGAACGCCACGGCGGAGGCCGCCGCTACATTGAGGGAGTCCACGCCGGTGCGCATAGGGATTTTCACGGCGAGATCGACGGCGGCAAGCGTCTCTGCGCTCATGCCTGCGCCTTCGGTGCCGAGCACCAGGGCCAGCCGGTCCGGATTGCGCGCGGCGAGCCCGTCCACGTCCACGGCGTCTTCGGTGAGTTCCAGCGCGGCCACCGTGAAGCCGGCTTCCTTGAGCAGCGACAGGTCCTGCGGCCAGGACTCCAGCCGCGCCCAGGGCACCTGGAAGACCGTTCCCATGCTGACCCGGACGCTGCGGCGGTAGAGCGGATCGCCGCAGCGCGGCGAAATCAGGACGGCATCGATGTCCAGGGCCGCGGCCGACCGGAAGATGGCGCCCACGTTGGTGTGGTCCACGATGTCCTCCAGGACCGCGACCCGGCGTGCGCCGGCAAGCAGATCGTGGAGCGGCACCGGTTCCGGCCGCTGCATGGCTGCCATGGCGCCGCGGTGGAGGTGGAATCCGGTGATCTCTTCGAGCAGGGCGGCGCTGCCAATGAATGCGGGAACGTCCGGATAGGCACTGAGGACATCCTCCAGGTCAGCCAGCCATTTCTGCGCCAGGAAGAACGACCTTGGCCGGTGGCCGGCCGCCAACGCCCGGCGCAGGACCCGAGAGGATTCGGCGATGTACATTCCTTCAGCCGGTTCACGGAGCTTCCGCAGGTGAACGTCCGTCAGCTGCGTGTAGTCGGAGACCCGGGGATCCTCGGCCGATTGAAGGTAGTGGATTGTCACGGGCTGATTATTTCATCAGGTTGGCGATCATAAAGCCCAGCGCCATCAGGCCGAGGGCAAAGATGACAGTCCGCAGCACAGCCGGGGACAGCCGCCGTCCCACCTTGGATCCCAGGAGGCCGCCGATCGTGGAGCTCACGGCAATCAGGAGCACCACCAGCCAGTTGATCCGGTCAAAGGCGAAGAGAAGGTAGGAAACCGCGGCCACGAGGTTCACGCCGAGGACCAGGATGTTCTTCATGGCGTTGGCGTTCTGGATGGTGCCGGTAAGGAACACGCCCAGGATGCCCACCAGGAGGATGCCCTGGGCGGCCACGAAGTAGCCCCCGTAGACGCCGGCCAGGTACACCAGCACAATCAGGAGGACGCCGTGCCTTTTGTCACGCACGGCATGCTCGGGGTTCTCCTCGCGATTGCGGACCCAGGCCTGCAGCCGCGGCTGGAACACCACCATCAGCAGGGCAAGGACCAGGAGGACCGGCGCGACGTAGTGGAAGACCTTCTCCGGCAGGTGCAGCAGCAGCCAGGCTCCGGTGATGCCGCCCAGCAGCGACGCCGGGAGGAGCTTCAGCAGCTGCAAGCCGCGGCCCTTGAGCTCGCGGCGGTAGCCCCACGCCCCCGCTGCGGTGCCGGCCACAAGGCCCATCGCGTTGCTCATGGAAGCGACCACCGGAGTGACGCCGAGGGCGATCAGGACCGGGAAGGTGACCAGGGTGCCGGAGCCTACAACGGCGTTGATGGTGCCGGCCCACAGGCCGGCAAAAAACACAAAGATGCTGCTGAGAAGATCCACGGTGGGCGGCGCCGGGGCCTAGCGGCGGGCGGTGGCGGTGTAGCGGCCAGCGTTGACGGTGACGTCGAGTTCCACGCCGAAGGTCTTGCTGAGGTGCTCCGCCGTAAGCACACCCTCAAGGGGTCCGGCCGCCACCACGTTGGACTCACGGAGCAACATCGCGTGGGTGAAGCCGGGCGGCACTTCTTCGAGGTGGTGGGTGACCAGGACAATGGCCGGAGCGGCGTCATCACGGGCCAGTTCGGTGAGGCGGTGCACCAGGTCCTCGCGCCCACCCAGGTCCAGGCCGGCGGCAGGTTCGTCCAGCAGGAGGAGTTCCGGGTCAGTCATCAGGGCACGGGCAATCTGGACGCGCTTGCGCTCACCCTCGGACAGGGACGCGAAAGCCCTGTTCAGGAACGGACCCATGCCCCAGTCATTCAGCAGTCGGAAGGCCCGGCGTTCGTCAGCTTTTTCGTAGCCCTCACGCCAGCGCCCCGTAACGCCGTACGCCGCGGTGACAACGACGTTGAGGACCGTTTCGTGCCCGGGGATCTGATTGGCCAGTGCGGCGGAAGACAGTCCAATACGGGGACGGAGTTCAAACACGTCCACGGAGCCGAGGATTTCCTCCAGGATGCCGGCCATGCCGCTGGTGGGGTGAAGACGGGCTGCAGCAATCTGAAGGAGAGTGGTCTTGCCCGCGCCGTTGGGTCCCAGGATGACCCAGCGCTCGCCCTCCTTGACCTGCCAGTCCACCTTGTTCAGGAGCGTCTTAGACCCACGGACAACGCTGACGGCGGCCAATTCAAGAACATCACTCATAGGAGTAGACACTAGGACAAAACAGGGACGGACTGATAACTGAAACGTGGACAGCGACGCTTGTCACAGTCCCGGCCACGGCCCGTCTGCTGGCTGGCCCACGGGTTCGCCATCAACGTGGCGCAATCAATTCGGGCGGCTCTCCCCCGCTGGCTAAGATTGCAGCCATGACTTCGAACGTGACTGCGGTCAGCTATGGCCCAAAACTGACTGCCTCCGGGCTCGACAAACTGCGCTCCGCCCTGACGGGCAGTGGTGCCACGCTCCAATCCGAATCAAGGGGCGGGGACAGCCGGTTTGAGGTCCACACTGCCGAACTCGCCGTCGCGGATGGCACGGACGCCGGCATTTCCGCCCTCCGCAGGGCGGTGGCCGAGGCGGCGCAGGATGGCCTGGACACCGCCATCGTTCCCGCTGGCCTGCGTGCGGCTCCGCGGAAGCTGTTGATCATGGACGTTGATTCGACGCTGATCCAGCAGGAAGTCATCGAGCTCCTGGCGGCCTATGCGGGCAAGCGGGAGGAGGTGGCGGCAGTCACCGAAGCGGCGATGCGCGGTGAACTGGACTTCGCGCAGAGCCTCCACGCGCGGGTGGCCGTGCTCGCAGGGTTGCCGGCCGCCGTCGTCGATTCCGTCCGGGCGGAAGTGAAGCTGAGCGAAGGTGCCGTTGAGCTGGTTGCGGCGTTCAAGGCTGCAGGCCACGTGGTGGCCGTGGTGTCCGGCGGGTTCAACCAGATCCTGGGTCCCATCGCGGAGGATCTGGGCCTGGACTACTGGCTGGCGAACGAACTTGAGATTGTGGACGGCGCCCTGACCGGCAAGGTGCTCGGTGCCGTCATCGACCGTGCGGCGAAGGAAAAGTACCTGCGCGAGTGGGCGGCCGCAGAAGGAATCGCGATGGAACACACCATTGCCGTGGGCGACGGCGCCAACGACCTGGACATGCTCGGGGCCGCCGGGATGGGAGTGGCGTTCAATGCCAAACCTGCGGTCCGGGCAGTTGCGGACTCTGCGATCAACATGCCGTATCTCGACGCCGTGCGCCACATCGCCGGCGTTTGAGCCTCAGGCTCCGTCCCGCCGGCCGGGTCCACGAACCGGGTCCGCTCAGCCTGTCGGCGGCGTGTACTGGCTCGCGGTGAATACGGCTCCGCCGGGATCCCGGATCAGGACGGTGCGTGTCCTCGGTATCGTCCTGCCCCAGAATGACGGCGCCGAGGCGCTCCGCATCCCTGGCCGTACGGTCCCGGTCTGCGACAGTAAACGGCACGTGCCAGTGCGGTCGCTCACCGGGCGCCGCCGAGACAAGCCAGGCAACAGCGTCCTCGAAGCCGCGGGGACGAGGTCGCCCGACTGGCGAACCCTGATGTTGGGGTCGACGGTGGCCTCGAGGTGATCACCGTATCCGCGGCGGCGGATCATCGTTCCGAAGTCGAGGTTGTCGAACTGCCAGTCGAATGCCTTCGTGTAGAAGGCGGCCGCTGCCTCGGTGTCTGTTGTGTGGAGGTCACTGAAGTTCCATCCGCCGGGAAGGTTGACCGCCTGGGCACCGGGTCGCCCGCGGGCCTGCCAAATACGGTACTCGGCGCCTTCGGGATCCGCCAGCACCGCCGGCACGCCTCCTGAGCCCGTATGGGCAGGAGCCGATTTCAGTGTTGCGCCGACAGAGAGCAGGTGGCGCGTGGCAGCATCCGCTTCGTCGACGGAGACGTAGGTGTTCCATGCGGCGACACCGGTTCCGGGGCCCGTGATCGCGCCGGCCTCCTGGCCGTCAAGGGTGGCTAGTTCATACCTGCCAGTGGCGCCGGACGGGGCGGTGTCCTCGAACACCCACCCGAAGAGTCCGCCGTAGAAGTGCATGGCGGCCTCCACGCCAGGCTGCTGGGTGCCCACCCACAGGGAAAACCCGCCGGATAGCTACGGCCCGTCACCTCTCGTTGCTGTGTCATGCATAAAACTCCAGGCGGCCTTGCCCCCGTAGACAACGCCCTCAAAACGCACAGTTTGGGCTTCGCGACAGACAAGGGCTCCGGGCAGGAAGTGCTGCCCGGAGCTCGTCGTGATGATGGGTTTTGGTCTTCCCTGGCTGGTAGTCAGTTGCGATTTAGGAGCTGACGGACCCCGGCCACTCGTCCAATGCCATCTCAGCAAAGGATCCTGTTCAAGACGGGACGGCCGGTGCGTCGGAGGTTGGTTGTGACTTACAGAGCTATTTGGCGCGCTTTTCGCAGCGCCAATCGGCCGCTGCACGGCGAGGCGTTGCGTTGAGGGATCTTCTCACCGGGGGAACCCTCAGTGTCTTTTGGCCGAGAAGAGGATCAGGTGTGATTGCCCATCGGCGGTGACTCCGTGGAAGGTCGGGGCCGTGGCGATCGGCTGGAAGCCCAGCGTCTTGTGGAGCTGGATCGAAGCGGTGTTGTGCTTGTTGGCGAAGTAGAAAGCCATGTCCGACCGTTCCCAGATCCAGTCGAGCCTCGCTTTGGTGAGGATGGTTCCGATACCCCGGCGACGCCACTGGCGTGCCACAAGGATCCCTCCGAGGTAGTGCCCCTCGGGAGCCGCTCCGTCGGCCTCGGGATGATGATGAGTCTTCGCAACGCCGGCCAGGTCCCCGCCTACGGTGGCAACGACGACCGTCCTGATCGGCTCCCGGGCGATCATCTCGGCAGTCCATGTCGATCCTCCGCTGTCCCGGCAGATCCCAACCACGCCGGCGAGGTCATCGGTCCGAGCCTCGCGCAGCAGATATGCCGGTTCGTTCACGCCCACGAAGCCGACACTACCGCCCTTTGACAACGTTCTGGACCGTCCCCGGTTCCCGTTTCGATGATGGTAACGCGGCTCGTTTCCCACACCGGGACCGGCCCCGCACCGACCTCTGCTGACGCTTCCGTAGCTCAGGCCCGCCGCGGAGGCCTGGTGAGGAGCAGCAGGATCGCCGAAGTCACGACAACGGCCGCAAAGACGGCGGCCAAGTGAATCCACAGTGCCGCACCGTTGTACATGGTCATACCGACTGTCAGCAGCGCGGCCGCAAAGAGCGCGGTGACCGCCTTGTTTTCTCGCCGAAGGCCGGAAAGAAGCAGCAGTGACGGAACGGCGTACCAGGCCACGCTTGCCGGGCCCATCGCATTGATCTGGGTGATCACGGCTGCGCTTCCCGGAATCACGCTAACCAGCGGCTCGAAGAACATCGAAGCGCAATGGAGAATCAGACCCGCCAGACCTGCCGCTGTCAGGCCCAGCTCCACGGGGGTGAGCTGGGTTGCCAGCCTTTTCGGGGGCAGTCCCGGCACCAGAAGCCGCGAGAGTAACAACGACAGGACAACGACGGCGAGCCCCACCACATACACAGTCGACATGTGCACAGACTACAGAGTCCGGCGCGAGGGAATGCGGTCTGCCCCCATGATCCAACGGCTGCCATGCCCCATGCGATGAACACTCCTCCACCTCGCATCCACGAACACGCGGCGCCCACGCCAAATACCTCTGCGATTCACAAATCTCTTCAACGAGCTGGCGGGTTTGTAGCGGAAACGGGCGATTTGGGTCCGAGACGATGAAACTTCAGCCGACTGGACCAGCCTTACAAAGCACGCGTGGGGAACGGTTCGATCACTTACGGCGCCTGATGTTGATGCTGGTGTTGGTTCGTGTCGCCTGCCTTCTGAAGGCCGGCGGTCTTCGCAAGGTAGCTCCAGGCCGGGGTGTTCAGGGTGTGCCAGGCAGCGTGGGCTTCCCTTGCGGGGTGAGCGGCAGCTTTGGCATCGCCCGCACTGAGCGCCGCGGCCAGCCGCCCGGCGGCGTCACTGAACGATTTCGCCTGCGGCCGGAGTTCGTCTGGCCAGGAAATGGAGGCGGCCGCGATCTGGGCGGCCCGTGCGCGGCTGGACCAAAACTCGTCGATGGTGGGCGATTCTCCCCGGAGCTCCGTGTCGATGCCATGGAAGCCAGCGCTGTCGATGTGGGAGAGGGCGGCGATCATGCCGACAACTTGGGTGGCGGTTTCGCCTGGATTGCTGTTGAGGGTCATTGGATTCTCCTTTTGGGGTTGTGGTGCTTCTGCATTGCCTGGTCGGCATCGGTTGCGGGCTGGAGTACTCCACGCTGCTTTCGTTGCCCGTACCGGGTCATGCCACGCGGTTTGTATATCGACAGCGCCGTTGCCACGAGCAAAACCATCAGGGCGGCACCGGCCTGGACCACGACCTGGATTCTCAGCCCGCGGAGATTGGCACCGGACAATGTCGTTTCTGCCGCAGCGTCTGCAAGACCGCTAATTGGTCCCATGTGCACCAGCAAAACGACCGTAGCCAGGACGGTTATCAGGAGTTTAATCAAGACCCAGTAGTACCGGAACAAGCCCCAGGTGGTGCCCAGGGAAGAGACAACCCCGGTGAACAACGATGCGAGTGCCAACGGGACAAGGACAAACCAGCCTGTCAGCCCCATCGCGAGATAGGCGGCCCGCACGACCTGAGCATCCGGGCTGGTCAGGCCGGCGACGGCGAGAGCCAGGAAGGCAGCGACCCCGCCGAACCAGCCGACTGAGGAAAGGACATGCGCGGTGAGCGCGACCTTGCGGAGGCGGGGTGTCATGGTCATCACGGCGTGTGGCCGCCCATTCCGCCGCCGGCGAGGTGACTGATGACAAACAACAGAACCAGGACGATGGCGATGATTCCAAACACCTTCACCCAGCGTGGTGCGCCGGCGACCGGTCCGCGATGGCGCCTCACTCCGGTGTCGGGGTTGGAGCCATCACTGGTGTCGGAGTCAGGGGGCAAGTCAGCCATGGAGGTATCCTCTTCTGCCATGCGCGGTTTTTACTGCGCTGGCACTACTTTATCGCGACACTTTGTCTCAATCAAGACAGAGTGTCACGCCGTCGCCGTCTCGTATACTGGGGTGGTGCCGAAGCTGTGGAACGAGACAATCGAGGCGCACCGCGGTGCGGTGCGGGAGGCGATCCTAGACGCCGCGGCGGCCCTGGTGTCCGAACATGGGCTGCTGTCGGTGACCATGTCGCAGGTCGCCCAGGAAGCCGGTATCGGGCGCGCGACCCTCTACAAGTACTTCCCGAATGTCGAAGCAATACTTCTCGCCCGGCACGACCGCCAGGTTGCCGGCCACCTCGAACACCTCTCCGCGGTCACGCAGGCGGGAGGCGATGCGGGCCACCAGTTGGAGGCAGTGCTCCACATTCACGCCCTGATGACCTACGAGCACCACAATTCGGCCATGGCCGCGATCATGCACCACGACGGTGTCCGGCAACGACAAGATATATTCATGCAGGACGTAGTGCGTCGCGCCGCCGAATCCGGGGCTATCCGCGACGACATGGCACCACAGGAACTCGCAAGCTACTGTCTCCACGCCCTCACAGCGGCCGCAGAGTCGCCGTCGAGGGCAGCCGTGAATCGACTCGTCCAACTTACGCTGGACAGCCTGCGGCCGAGGTCCTGAGCCGCCACCCTGATCCTCATCGGCATGCCCGGCGTCGAGAAATGGTTCAGCCGCTGCCCCCAGCGCTCCAGCAGGGTCGGGTTGCCCACGATCTTGAACGCCGGAAACATCTCCTTTGCTGTTTCTGGGCTTGCTTTCCAACTGGTCCCTTGGAAGAGGTTTTGGGAGACGTTCTGGCCGGCTCCGAAGCAGTCGAAGACTGTACATCCTCGGAAACCCCGTGGCCGCAGACTGTCGTTCTGGCAGGGAGTTCCTGCGGGCTTGTCGAGGGCGAAGTCCGCTGTGCGGGAGAAGCCAAGGGCCGTGCAGCAGAGTGCGAAGCAGTTGCTGCAATCAGGGCGCAACGACTCTCTGTTCAGTACGGGTGAAGAGGGCGCAGTGGAGTCTTGTGATGTGAAGGGCATGTGATCTTCTCTGGGTGAGTTCGGTGAGGGGCCGGGTGCTCGGGGAACTCGCTGAGGAGTCCCCTCTGAGGGCGCACGGGATCACCACTTCCCAGGGAAGCGAACGGGAACCGCTGCATAAACTCTGGATCACAAAGAAAGTAGGAATGTCACTGCGCTCTGAAATAGCATCACGTGAGCAGGACCTGCCTGTAAGCCGATCGTCTATCGGGCATGACACCCGCCACCGACCGATCAGAGCGCCGCCGGGGAGTAGCCGCCGCGCACCGTCCCAGTTCCTTGGAACCGGAACATTTTTTTGGCGGGACACCCCGCACCCCTAGCCAACAGGTTGAGGATCTCGCTCTCCTGCATCTGTTTTCTTCTGTGCTGGTTTGCGGATGAGGCGCGGCCCGGCTGCGAGGGTTGCTGCCATCGTTCCTAGACCTGCGATCGCGAGGGTTCCTGCGCCGCCCAGGATGGCTACTAGTGGGGCACCTGCGGTTGCTCCGAGGAGTGTCGCCCCGTTGTTCAGTGCTCCTATGGAGGAGAAGGCCCTGCCCAGCGTTGAGTGATCGAGGCGGTCATGGACGATGCTCCGGATGGCCAGGGCTTGAAGGGAGTTGGCAGCGCCGGTGAGGAGGAATCCGACGAAGGCCAAGATGATGCTGTGGCCAAGGGCTACGGTGAGCAGAGCAGCACCCATCAGCATTCCTGAGTAGAAGAGCATCTTGGGCTGGTGGACCACCGGAATCTTTGGAGCGATGAACGTGGCGGCCAGGAAACGTCCTAGCGCGTGCACCGCTACGATGCCTCCGTAGATGGTTGCCGAGGCTTGAAGGTCGGTACGGACAAAGTAGAGCTGCGCGACAGTCAAGAGCGCGGTGAAGATGATCGCTCCAGCCAAGGAAAGCGTCGCGGTCCGAACAAGGGCATCTTTGCCAACTGATTGCGGGCCGGCGGCGACCTGCGCGAACCAGGAGGGTTGGGTTGGCCGTTTGTTCTCTGGCGGGTACCGGCGCACACCAAGCAAGACAATGACTGCAGCGACCAGCAGGAACGATCCGGCGTCGAGCAGTAACACGATACGGCTTCCCAGCTGGTCCACGAGCAGGCCTGCCAGCAAAGGGCCCAAGACTATGCCCATGCTGCGGAACGTCTCCATACGGGCATAGGCGGTGACTGGTTCGAGGCCTGGCTTTTGAACTTTAGGCACCAGCAGAGTCATGGCCGGTCCATCTATGACGGAGACGACGGAGGCGGTTCCGAGCAGCACGAGCAGGGCTGTGACGTCGGTGGTGAAAGCGATGGCAATTCCGATACACCCTCTTAGCGTCAGAGTCGCCGTCAGGATCTTCGTGATTTCAATTCGATCCAGCCATGGGGCCACCAAGGGGCCAAGAACCACGCTCGGGAGCAGGCTCAGTACCTGAAGCAACGTCACTGCCCAGGTCGAGGCGCCAACTGTCTGGAAGGCCAGCATCAACGCCACTGTCGTCATGGATCCCCCGAGGCTGGACAGGCCCTGGCTAAAAGCCAAGAGGTTCAACTTCGCACCGCTGCCGGTCCTAGATTTCTGGGTTTCCACGCACTCTCAACTTCCTAAAGGGGCCGCCGTCGAGCCGAACTTTACATGCTTTTGTGCAAACGAAACTGTCATATCGAATGTTTGTCCATTCCATTGACGAACCGATATGTGGGTTCTCCTGGCCTTCGACAGGGGGCCGGCTGGCTCACTCTTCATCCAAGGGAAAAGGACCCAAATGACAGACGTGATCGATTACACCGGCGTGAAGCGCGAAATCGTGGCTATGGGGAGGTTCGGTACCTAGCCGGATCCGCGGCCGCAAGGCTGTCGCACACTCAAAGATCTCGATCACCCTTCCGTCCGATGCCGCCATGGAGAAGTGCCTGGCCGAATTGGCCGCCTCTGATGACCGTCTGGCCGAGACGCCGGCAGCATACGACTGGACCTTCGTTGAAGCAGAAACGAAGCAGGGCGTCGAAAGGCGGAAAAGTAGACTTCGGCGTCGTCTGGTACGACATGGACTTCTTCGAAGAGAAGAAAGACATCTACCTCGGCAAGCACCACCTGCGCATGTTCTCGGGCTTCGGTGTCGCAGAGAACGATGTGGAAGTAGATCATTTCCGCAAGGTTTCCTAACCTGCTCATCGGGTGAGGCAGGGCGCTGGCTTTTTGCCCTGCTTCACCCGGCAATCCGCTTCCTCTGAGCTGAGGCTTCCTAACGGCCTCCCAGTTCCTTGGAATGAGACGTCCGCTTTGGGCTGTGGAAGGTGCCCGGTTAAGGTTCCGTTGCGGGCAGGAGCTGTACTCCAAACCGGGCAGCGCTCGGTCGGCTCAGAGTGCGTCCGTTCACCGTCCGACTATCGGCGCCGCTTTGCTCGGGCGGCGAACTCGTCAAGGACCTGAACGACGTCCTTCGCTAGCCAAATTCGGTTTCGTCGTCCGTCTGTGATTTGGGTCAGAATGTTGGCGTCAACGAGGCGGTCGATAGCGACCTGAGCGTTGACGGTCGATATGCCAAGCTGAGCTGCGGCTGCGGCTGCGCCCATCACGGGTTGGCGAAGGAGAACGTCCACGAGCCGGTGGGCTGCCGAGTCTCGTCTCGCGCTGATGCGCCCGCGCCATTCGACCTGCACGATTTCCAGGTCGTCGACGAGGATACGGCCGTTGTGCACCGCCGCGAAGGATGCCTCGGCGATTGAACGAACAACCGGGGCGATGTCGCCGGACCGGTACGAACCCAGGGAATCAAAGTATTGGCTGGTGTTGTGGAGCAAACCTGCGGAGACAGGAACGGCAACGTTTCGAGTGAGCTGCCCGCCGCGCAGCATCGACTGGATGAGGGCGCGACCGACCCTCCCGTTGCCATCGAGGAACGGGTGGATTGTCTCGAATTGGGCGTGAGCGATCGCGGTGTGAACGAGAACGGGAAGGTCGACGCGATTAACGAAGGCGAAGAGGTCGTCCATGAGCGCGGGACCCGATCCTGATGGGGAGGGACAAACTGCGCGGTGTGCGGTCCGAGGCTCCCGCCACCAATCCAGACCTGCTGGTCACGCCAATGGCCGACGATGTCTGGATTGCTTTGCTCAAGCAGTGCGCGATGCATTTCCAGGATGGCGTGGCCGTCGATGGACTCGGACAGGGAAAGAGCTGCCTGCATGGCTCGGACGTTGCCGACGATGAGCTGCGCATTCTTCGAGGCGTGCTCACCGAGCTCCGCCAAGGCGATCTGCCGTGCGCCGCTCGTGAGGTTCTCGATTTCCGAGCTGGAGGCGCTCTCGGTGCGCAGGAGAACGGACGCGAATGGTGCCGCAATTTGACCTACTTCTGCATCGAAACGGGCCAGCTCGCTCGCGGCCTCTTCAGTCAGCGCGTGCAGCTCGCTATCGAGCGAGATTGACTGATCGGCGATGAATGCGGGGACCGCCGCCAAGTACGGACCCGCGGCCAGACCCTTTTGCGTTCGTGAGCCATACTCGTCTGGACGCTGTGCCAGGGCCGTTCTTCATAGCCAAGCGACGGCCAGGGCGACTTCTCCTCAAACCTGGACATGGATCGAGTTTACCAATGCTTATTCACTTATCCATTGTTATGACTTCTCGGTCTTCTGCGTTATTCCAAACGCCGGCTCCCGGATCTCGCGAAAAGCACCTTCCAAAGCTGGCGAGACCTCGGCGACCAGAGAAGCGAAAAAGGGCAATGGCCGCTGAGATCCGACTTACGAGCGTGCAGCAAAAGTGGCGCCGTGGAGAGATCAACGACGCACTCGGACCACACCATGGCCAGCTTCCATCGACAAGCTGCGGCCCAGTGGTTACCTGCCTCGACGCGGCCTTAGCGTACAAACCACACAAAGCAGCAAGAACCTTGCCCGGATCAACCCCCGCCACACCTACCGCAGCGAATTCGTCAATGAAAAGGGCAAGGATGAGACGATGACAGGCGAGAACTCCTGGCAATCCAGCGGCTTAGACACCATCTGGATTCACAGGGGTTCTCATCTTTTAACAGCCACGACCCCGTTCGTCTCACATGTTAAGACGCGGCCCACGCACAAAAGACTGTGCAGCCGCCCTGCCCCCGTTATAGAGGCGTTCGCGTCGTTCCATTTCCATAAGGACAGCCCGGGAGATGAAGTCGGACCAGCTCCGATCCATTGCCGCGTGGACAACTGGCCCTTTATGGGATGCCCGGAAGCGCTACTCGGCGCCCTTGCCGAAGTAGTCGGCGCCGCCGGCGTACTCCGTGTGGCCGGATTCGACGTCGGCCGTAGCCATGCTGGCCACAACTTCAGCGAACTCCTCCACGGAGTAAAGCTTTCCGGCCTCGGCGCGGCGGGCTTCGATGGCGCCCGGGTTCGAGCGGTCCAGCAGCGTCGCCGTGACGGTGCCTTCGATCATGTCGCCGGACACAACCACCAGCGAGATGCCCTTTTCCGCCAGGTTCGGCAGGAGCTCACGCAGGGCGTCCTCGCCGGCACGCTTGCTGCGGGCCACGGGCTCGTATTCGGGCATGGTGGGCACGGAGTTGATGAAGTGGGCCTGGTGGCTGGTCACGAAGACCACGCGTGAGCCTTCCTTCATCAGGGGCACGGCAGCGTTGAGCATGTTGACCTGCGCATCGCGGTTCAGCTTCAGGGCGTAGTCATCTTCCATGCCGGACTCCATGCCGCCGGAAGCGTTGAGCACCAGGACGTCCAGCGAACCGAAGTTCTCCATGGCCGCGCTGGCCAGTGCCTGCACGCCTTCCTGGCTGGTGAGGTCCGCACCTACGGCCGTGGCGCGGCCGCCGGCAGCTTCAATTCCTGCGACAACCTTGTTGGCGCGCGGCGCCTTCTGGCGGTAATTAACTACGACGGCGGCGCCCTCAGCAGCGAGGTTCTTGGCCACTTCCGCGCCGATTCCCCGTGAGGATCCGGTCACGATGGCGGTTTTGTTGTCCAGCAGTCCCATATGGGCTCCTTTGTTTGAAACGTCTAAATCGCTTGAGGTCTGGAGTCCATCATGCCAGCGACTGCCCCGCATTCGCTTGTGTGACCCCCACAAAGAAGGCAGTTCACGCTAGTTCCGCGAAGCCTCCCGGCGGCGTTCCGCCCGGCGTATGCTCCCACTATGACGGGCAGAGCCGGCACGGCGTCCACACCGGAGAAGGTCTTCAGCGACTCACCTGTCGGACTTCCACTCTGCCAGTCAGCCCACGACGCCGTCATGAACGCCGTGGCGGCCACCGTGCGCACCACAACCAGCCAGGTGGCCTTCCGGAGAACCGGCGCGGCTTCGCATGCGTCTGGAATCCACGCCGGCACCTCAAGACCAGGGTGCCGGCGGTTCTCTCCATCGCACTCTCCCGGCAGGTTGAGTCGTCCCGGTTCAAGGAAGTGGCCCATCCGTCCCACGGCGTGTGGATGCACCACCTGGAACTGAACACCCCTGGGGACGTCGACGCCGGGGTCACTGCCTGGCTCAGGGAAGCGTTCGACGACGCCGCCTGAGCACCCTCTTGGTTAGTGTTCCGTGGTCAGTGGCCCATGCCAAGTCCGCCGTCAACGGGAATGACGGCGCCGGAAATGTAGGCCGCCTCGTCGCTGGAAATCCAACGGACCACGTTCGCCACTTCCGAAGCCTCGGCAAACCGGCCGGCAGGAATACCGGCGAGGTAACTTTTCTGTGTGGCCTCGGGCAGTTCCGCCGTCATGTCCGTGTTAATGAATCCGGGGGCCACAACGTTTGCTGTGATTCCGCGTGAACCCAGCTCGCGGGTCAGGGACCGGGCGATGCCCACAAGACCGGCCTTGGAGGCGGAGTAGTTGATCTGACCCGGCGCGCCATAGAGGCCGGAGACCGAGGAAATGAGGACCACGCGGCCCTTGCGCATCCGGATCATGCCCTTCGAGGCGCGCTTGATGACGCGGAAGGCGCCAGTAAGGTTGGTGTCGATCACCGAGGTGAAGTCATCTTCACTCATACGCATCAGGAGCGTGTCCTTGGTGATTCCCGCGTTTGCCACCAAGACCTCAACGGGACCGTGCGCAGCTTCCACCTCGGCGAAGGCCGCATCCACAGAGGCCTCGTCAGTCACATCGGCCTTCACGCCAAGAATCCCGGCCGGCAGCTCCGACGCGCTCCGGTAAGTCACGGCCACCTTGTCCCCGTTGGCCACAAATGCCTGCGCGATGGCCAGGCCGATGCCGCGGTTTCCACCGGTGATCAGGACACTGCGGGCCGCTGTAGCTGCTTCAGACATTAAACGCTCCGGGATTCTGCGGCATGTGCAGCCGCGGGTAGGACGGGGTGTGATTTTGCTGCCTCCGATCTTAGCCCGCGTTTGGGCGCCACTGCCGATGGTGAGAGAATTGAGGCAAGCCTTTGGAGCGTGATCAATCAGCCGTGACCCTTGAAAACCATGCTGGACAGTCCGTGCCCGGAGATCCCGAAAGGTTCTCTGGGGATGCCGGGGTCCACAGCATTACGGACGCGGCGGCTGCCCACTCGGAGGACATGCGCCAGCGCATGATCAAGTACGCGCTTGCCATGGGAATCCGCATGGTCTGCCTCATCCTCATTTTTGTGGTGGACGGCTGGCTCAAGCTCGTCATGGTCGCCGGTGCAGTCTTGCTCCCGTGGATCGCGGTGGTGATCGCGAACGGCAGCGACCAGGCGGAGGTCCACAGCGACTTGCTGCTGGACTCGGCTCCGCTTTCCGAGCTGGAAAGCCCGTCCGGGCCGCCGGAACAGGACAGCTCCACGTCCGCGGTCATCCAGGGCGAGCTCATTGATGACGACGACGACCCCACGCAAGGACAGGAACGGCGCGCCTCATGAACATTTTTGACCTGGCTGCAGGGACCGCTGGTCCCCCGCCGGCCATGGCTGCCATGTGCTCCCGCAAGGCCTGCCGCGCGGAAGCTTCCTGGCAACTGCTCTGGAACAACCCCAAACTCCATACGCCGGAACGCCGCAAAACCTGGCTTGCCTGCGACGACCACCGTGACTGGCTGGAAGACTACCTCCAGACCCGCGGGCTCTGGAAGGAAACCCTGATCTTGGATTCGGGGCAGGACGCCGGCCAGGCGCCGGTCGGGCAGGACGGCTGAATGTACCGCTTCCTCTTTTCCAGCAAGTGGCTGGGATACCTCCTGCTGGCCGCCATCTTTGCCGCTGCCTGCGTCTTCCTTGGCCGCTGGCAGATGGATCGCCGCGCAGAGACCCTCGCGGAGATCAACCGCGTTGTCACCAACTATTCCGCCACACCCATCTCCTTCGGCCAGGCAAGGGACGAGTTCTCTGCGCTGGACCCGTCGAAGGAATGGACCCAGGTGGAACTCCAAGGCACCTACGATCCCGACGGCCAGCGCATTGTCCGCAACCGTCCGCTGAACGGGCAGCCAGGGTATGAGGTGGTTGTCCCGTTCAAGCTGGAGACCGGCGAAACCGTGGTGATTGACCGCGGCTGGCTGCCCATCGGCAACAAGAACCCGGGCAGCCCCGATTCCGTCCCGGCGCCTCCCGCCGGCCCCGTGACCGCCGTCGTCCGCCTCAAGCACGGGGAACCCCAACTGGACCGTGGCGCCCCCGCCGGCCAGCTTGCTTCCATCGATCTCCCCACCTACGCGGACCAACTGGGATATCCCGTGCTCACTGGCGCCTACGGACAGCTCGCGTCTGAATCTCCCGCCCCCGCTGACATGCCGTTCCCGTTCCCGAAGCCGGCCACCGAAGAAGGCACGCACCTGTCCTATTCCTTGCAGTGGTTCGCGTTCGGCGTGCTGATGTTTGTGGGCTTCGGGTACGCCGCACGGCAGCAGGCCAGGAATGCCGCGATCGACGCCGAGGATGAGCTTGAGGGTGAGGACGGGTCGCGCGACTCGGGCAGCCCGATGCACTCCGCCGCTGCGGCAGCCCGACGTCGTCCGCCCGTTGCCCGCAAGCGCAAGAAGGCGACCGCAGAAGAAGAGGAAGACGCCCTCCTGGACGCCCAGGGCTACTGACGCTCGAAAGAGGACCTCAAGGTGCGCTGACGACTGGGCCGAGCTGATCGGCGACTAACGCAAAAGCGCCGAAGGCGGGTGATTTGTGTAGCGCGCGTCAGAGGCGAGGAACGAGCCAGCAAGCGGCAAATCACCCGCCTTCGGCGCGGGCTCAACAGAGAACGAAAACTCAGGCGAGCGTAATCAGGTCCAGGTAGTCTTCGTTCCAGTGGTCCTCGATGCCGTCGGGCAGCAGCACAACGCGCTCGGGGTTCAGCGCTTCGACGGCACCTTCATCGTGGCTTACGAGGACGACGGCGCCGGTGTAGTTGCTCAGGGCCCCGAGGATTTCGGCGCGGCTGGCCGGGTCCAGGTTGTTAGTGGGCTCGTCAAGGAGCAGCACGTTCGCGCTTGAGGCCACGATGGTGGCCAGGGCCAGCCGGGTCTTCTCGCCGCCGGAGAGCACACCGGCAGGCTTGTCGACGTCGTCTCCGGAGAACAGGAACGAGCCCAGGATGTTGCGGACCTCCGCGTCGTTCATGTCCGGGGCGGAGGAGCGCATGTTCTGCAGGACGGTGCGGTCCACGTCGAGCGTCTCGTGCTCCTGGGCGTAGTAGCCCACCTTCAGGCCGTGGCCCGCCACGACCTCGCCGGTGTCCGGCTTGTCGACGCCGGCAAGCATCCGCAGGAGCGTGGTCTTGCCGGCGCCGTTGAGGCCCAGGATAACCACCTTGGAGCCGCGGTCGATGGCCAGGTCCACGTCGGTGAAGATCTCCAGAGAGCCGTAGGACTTGCTGAGTCCGTCCGCGGTTAGCGGGGTCTTGCCGCAGGGTGACGGATCCGGGAAGCGCAGGGCTGCCACGCGGTCGGTCGCGCGGACGGCTTCGAGGCCGCCCAGGAGACGTTCGGCACGCTTGGCCATGTTCTGCGCTGCGACGGCCTTGGTGGCCTTGGCTCGCATTTTGTTGGCCTGGTCGATGAGGACCTGGGCTTTCTTCTCAGCGTTGGCGCGCTCACGCTTGCGGGCGCGCTCATCCGTTTCGCGCTGGAGCAGGTAGCGCTTCCAGTTCATGTTGTAGAAGTCGACCTTGGCGCGGTTGGGATCCAGCAGGAACACTTTGTTGACGGTGGCTTCGAGCAGCTCGGTGTCGTGGCTGATCACGATCAGGCCGCCCTGGTGGTTCTTCAGGAACTCGCGGAGCCAGGTGATGGAATCCGCGTCGAGGTGGTTGGTGGGCTCATCGAGGAGCATCGTTTCGGCGTCCGAGTACAGGATCCGGGCGAGTTCCACACGACGGCGCTGGCCGCCGGACAGAGTCTTGAGCGGCTGGTTCAGCAGCCGGTCCGGGAGGGCCAGGTTGGAGCAGATCGCGGCGGCCTCGGCCTCGGCCGCGTATCCGCCGGCGGCCAGGAACTCGGATTCCAGCCGGTCATAGCGGTTCATCGCCTTGCGCTGGATCTCGGTGTCCTCGCTGGCCATGTCCTCATGCGTCTGCTTGAGCTTGTTGACGGCGATGTCCAGGCCGCGGGCGGAGAGGATGCGGTCGCGGGCCAGCTGTTCCATGTCCGGGGTCCGGGGATCCTGCGGCAGGTAGCCGATCTCGCCGCTGCGGGTAACCTTGCCGCCGGCGGGCTGGCCTTCGCCCGCGAGCACCCGGGTCAGGGTAGTCTTGCCTGCGCCGTTACGGCCGACGAGGCCGATCTTGTCGCCCTTGTCGATGCGGAAGCTCACCTGGTCCATCAGGAGCCGGGCGCCGGCGCGCAGTTCAAGATCCTGGACAGTAATCACAGCAGGTAAGGCCTTTCACAACAGGGAAACGCCGCAGCTCAACGGATGATGTCTGGAAGCAGCCGGCAGAATGGCCGACAGAACGGCCTATCCAAGTCTACCGGCCCCAGCTTGACGCCATAACCGCTGCACCGCCGTCGTGCGTTGGCTCCACGTTTGTGCCCTGCCGTCAGTCCCGGGTGTCCCGCTTAGTAGGTCCCCTACAAAATGGCGCCCGACGGCGGCCGGTATCGTCGGGATCACCCCCATGCTTCGCTTGTACAACCACGACAGGAACACCCCATGAGCCAGACTGACACCGCCGTGACCGGCACCGCTTCCCGCCTCCGGAGCCGCTGGAACGCCACCGACCTGGGCCTGATCGCCGTCTTCGCTGCGCTCGTTGCGGGCTCCGCCATGGTGCCCGGCATCGCGGCGAACGTGTTCGGCGTCCCCATCACTTTCCAGACCCTTGCGGTGATGCTCACCGGACTGATGCTGGGCCCCGGCCGCGGTTTCGCCGCCGTCGGCCTGTACACCCTCCTGGGCCTTGCCGGCCTGCCGATCTTCAGCCAGGGCCGCAGCGGCCTGGGCATTCTGGCCGGACCGTCGGCCGGTTACATCATTGCTTTCCCCATCGCAGCAGCCGTGGTCGGGTGGCTCGCGACCGTAGTGATCCGGCGCACCTCACGTGCCCGGGCGTTGTGGTTCTTCGCGTCGGCGATGGTCACCAGCATCGCCGTCGTGCACACGCTCGGAGTTGCCGGGATCGCCCTGAACACCAAAGCGTCACTGGGTGACGCCTTCCTTGCAGACCTGATCTTCTACCCCGGCGACGTGATTAAGAACATCCTCGCCGCGGCGATCGCCGTGGCACTGCACCGGGCGTTTCCCGACGTCCTGGTCCGCCGGGTGAAGCGGATCAACAACTAGTCCGGCTATGGCAACTATTTCTTTCCGGCAGGCCTCAGTGGCCGTTGCCGTTGACAACCGCCCGGAACCGAAGCCCCTGCTCCAGGACGTCACGCTTGAGCTGACCGAACAGCGCATCGGCGTGATCGGGGCCAACGGATCCGGCAAGTCCACGCTGTTGCGGCTGATTAACGGCCTGGTCCAGCCAAGTTCCGGCACCGTGTCGGTGGAGGGAGCCGATACTGTCCGAGCCGTGCGGGCGGTCCGCAGGCAGGTGGGGTTCGTCTTCACGGATCCCTTGTCGCAGCTGGTGATGCCTACGGGGCGCGAGGACGTGGAGCTTTCGCTGCGCCGCCCGGTGCGCAACGGGGCGGAGCGGCGCAGGTTGGCTGAATCGGCCCTGGAGCGCCTCGGCCTGCTGCCGCTCGCGGACCAAAGCATCTACGAACTCTCCGGCGGTGAACGCCAGCTGATGGCCCTCGCCGCTGTACTGGCCGTGAACCCAGCTGTGCTGGTGCTGGATGAACCGTCCACCCTCCTGGACCTCCGGAACCGTGAACTCCTGCGCCGCACCCTTTCCGGCCTCGACCAGCAGATCGTGATGTCCACGCACGACCTCGACCTCGCCCTGGAGATGGACCGCGTGCTGGTGGTGGAGGCGGGACGCGTGATGTTCGACGGCGGCCCTGCCGCGGCCGTCGACGCATACCGGGCGCTGGTCACCAACGGCCTGGCCGCGCCGTGAGAGGGCACGGCTTCCTGCTGGCCAACTACGTCCCGGGGAATTCCGTCATCCACCGCACGCCGCTGGCATGCAAGTTCCTGCTGGTGGTGGGCTGCGGCCTGGTGTCTTTCCTGGTGGTCGACTGGCTGGTCTCCGCCGCGGTGCTGGCCGCGCTCGGCGCACTGTTTCTCCTGACGGGCGCCGGACCCCAGCGGCTCGTGAGTGCTGTCCGTCCTGTTGGCCTGGTACTGGTGGTCATCGGCCTGTTCCAGTGGTGGCAGCTGGGTGGACCCACGGCTGCCCGGATTGTCATGAACATCCTGGTCTGCGTGGTGGCGGCGTCCCTGCTGACGGCCACCACGCCCATGCAGCGGATATTGGACGGCGTGGTGTCGCTCGCCACTCCGTTCCGCCGCTTTGGCGCGGACCCTGAGCGCTTTGCGCTGACCATCGCCATCATGCTCCGCAGCATCCCGTATATCGCCGGCGCCTTCGCAGACGTCAGGGATTCCGCCCGGGCCCGCGGGCTTGAGCGCAACCCGCGTGCCCTCGTGCTGCCCGTCTTCATCACCACCGTGGCCTTCGCCCGCCAGACCGGCGAAGCGCTGGCCGCACGCGGGCTGGGCGATGCGGAGGACTGACGGGCCGTTCGTCTTCCTTGCGTGGCTTAGGGGACCTGTTGGTTGCCGGTCAGCAACTCATAACGCAGCAGCGCCGCCGTGCCCATGCCGCCAGCAATACTGATCAGGGCCAGCCCCAGGGAGCCATGATGCCCGGCACGCCGAGCCTGCGCGAGAAGCCGGGTCACCAGTACCGCCCCGGACGCCCCGTAGGCGTGGCCCAATGCCAGCGCCCCGCCATCAAGGTTGACCCGCTCCGGATCGATGCCCAACTGGTCCAGACAGGCCAGTGTCTGGGACGCGAAGGCTTCGTTGAACTCCACCAGGTCAACACTGGCCGCGGATAGTCCCCTCGCCTGCAGGAGCCGCTCCGCGGCAACCGCTGCGCCGATCCCCAACTGCCCGGGATCCACGCCTGCAGTGTCCGTGGCCAGCACCAGGAGCCCGTCTGTGGCTCCCAGTTCCCGGGCCCGCTGCAATGAAGTGACGACGACGGCGGAAGCGGCGTCCGCGTCGAAGCATGAGTTCCCGGCGGTGACGGTCCCCCCTGGCACAAAAGCGGGCGGGAACCGGTTCAGGACGGCGGCGTTCAGGCCGGCGCGGGGGCCGTCGTCGGCGCTGATGGGTCCAGCCGGCGTTTCCAGCGTGGTGATTTCTGCGGCGAAATATCCTGCTTTAGCGGCGGCCAGTGCCCGCTGGTGGCTGCGCAGCGCGGAGGCATCCTGCCGCTTCCGGCTGACCCTGAACCGGGCAGCCACGTTCTCGGCCGCGACCCCCATATCCGGGTCGCCGAAGCTGTGCGGCACAAACTGGGCCCGGGCAAAAAAGTCTGGCTCGCCGTCGTCGTCCCGGTAGGCCCGCAGCGGAGCCGTGCTGATGCTCTCCACTCCCCCGGCGAGATACACGGGGTTGCCGCCAGCGGCCACCAGCCGGGCGGCCAGGACAATCGCATCGAGGCCTGACCCGCACTGGCGGTCGATGGTCAGTCCCGGCACACTGACCGGCAGGCCCGCCTCAAGAAGGGCCAGGCGGGCCACGTTGCCGCCACCGCCCACGGCGTTGCCGATCACCACATCCGTGACCGCTTCGGCCGGCACCTGAGTGTCTGCCAGGAGGTCGACCAGGCACGGCGCGAGAAGCTGGTGCGCACGCAGTTTCTTCAGCGCACCGTTCGCGCGCCGGACCGCGGTACGCCGCGCCGCGATGATCACGGGCTGCCGGTCCGCGGGCAACAGGTCGCCGGACATCAAGCCATGGGGCTGCAGGTCAGCGGTCAAGGTGCCGCGCCCTTGGGTCATGCGAGCCGATCCAGTCCAGCAGGATGTTCCGGCTGACCTTGCCGCGGTCCGTGGTTGGAAGTTCGGAGAGCGCGAAGTACTGGTGGGGCCGCTTGTCCCGCGGCAGGATGTTCTCGAGTCCGGCCTTCAGCTGCATGGCCGTGACTCCGCCATGCGACGGAACCACGCCTGCAACCACCCGTTGGCCCCGGAGATCATCGGCGATTCCGGCAGCCACCGCAGCAGCCACTCCCGGCACGGCCGCCAGGGCAAGTTCCACCTCGTGCGGATACACGTTCTTTCCCGAGGTCAGAATCATGTCGGCGCGCCGGCCCAGGATGTGCAGTTCGCCATCGGCGAGGTAGCCCTGGTCCCCCACCGTGAACCAGCCGTTGAAGGAGCGCAGCGCCTGGCCGTCGTCACCCCACAGGTAGCCGTTGCTGACCATGCCGCTGCGCACGCAGATATTGCCGGCTGCGCCGTCCCGCAGTTCGGAACCGTCATCGTCCAGGATTCTGACGTCCACGCCCGGGAACGGGTGTCCGATGCCTGTTCCCCCGGCGTCCAGCAGCTTCCCCGCCGCCAGCCCCACACCCGAGACAAAGCTCAATTCGGATGCGCCGTAGTACTCGAAGATGGTGGCGTTCGGCGCCCAGCGCCGGGCCGCTTCAAGCGTGCGTGCGTCCAGCTTCGAGCCGGCGCAGATGATGGTCCGGATGCCGGAGGCATCGACGCCGCCGGTCAGGCCGCGCTCACTCAGCAGCCGCAGCATGGTGGGCACGAGGATCAGCCGGGTCACGCCGTCGTGCGTCATGGCGGCGTGGACATCACCGACGTCGAAACTCTCCAGCGTCTGGAATTCCGAGCCCGCGTAGAGGCACTCAGCGAGGGCGTAGAGGTTAAGGCTGGCGGCGAGGGGTCCGGGCGCGAGCGTGACATCGTCCTGGGCGAGGCCGAAGAAGTCAATGGACGCGTCGAAGGACTGCCGCCAGGACTGCCTCGACCGGGTAAACGCCTTGGGCACGGAGGTGGTGCCGGACGTGAGTCCGATCAGGAACGTCGAGTCCGGCGGCCCGTCCGCCAAGGCATCCGCTGCGGAAACTCTGCCCGGCTTGGCTGATTCCGCCAGCCGCTGAACGATCTCCTGGTGCAGGGACGCCGGCCAGGTCGGATCCAGGACGGCGCATTGCCGCCCGCCGGCAACGGCTGCGGCGAACCTCACTGCGAAGTCTACGGAGTTGGCCTCCGCAAGGACTGTGACACCTGCCGTCTCTGGAAGTGCGGCCGCGGCGGCGTCCCGGAGCTCAGCCCAGCGCAGGCGCCGGCCCGCCACCACAACGGCGGTGTCATGGGGGCGTTCTTCGGCCCAGCGCTGGATTCTGTCGAGAAAAGGCATCGTCCCAACTTTACCGGGCGGACTCCGCTTCGGTGGTGCCGGTGAGGGCTATTGTGACTTCATGAGCTTCAATGACAACGTCCAGCTGGACCCTTCCCAGGTCCAGGATAGGCGCGGTATGGGCCGTGGCGCCAAAGTCGGCGGCGGCATCGGGGGCGGGATCATCGTGCTCATTGCAGTCCTCCTTGGCGTCAACCCCGCCTTCCTCGAAGGCCTGTCCGGAGGGGCGGGCACGGCTGAACAGAGCCAGGGCACGTCACCGGCCTGCGCCACGGGGGCCGACGCTGACGCACGGCTGGACTGCCGGATCACCGGCACGGTCAACAGCCTGAACGCGTTCTGGCCGGTATATCTCCAGGACTACAACGTCCAGTACCCCCAGCCGGAAACGGTGATCTTCGATGGAGCCGTCAGCACTGGTTGCGGGACGGCTTCCAGCGCGGTGGGACCGTTCTACTGCCCCACCGACACAACTGCCTACTTCGATCCCGGTTTCTTCCAGGATCTCGTGGACCGCTTCGGATCCTCGGGAGGTCCCTTGGCACAGGAGTATGTGGTGGCCCACGAATTCGGCCATCATATCCAGAACGTGCTGGGATACCTCGACCGTGCGCAGCAGGATCCGCAGGGGCCGGAGTCCGGTGCCGTCAGAGTGGAGCTCCAGGCCGACTGCTATGCCGGCCTCTGGGTGAAGCACGCCTCAACCCAGCCCGGACCCAACGGCCAGCCGTTCCTTGAACCGATCACCCAGCAGGACCTGAACGACGCCCTGTCCGCAGCTTCAGCCGTGGGCGATGACCGAATCCAGGAAGCCGCCACCGGCCGGGTCTCGCCCGAGGCCTGGACGCACGGCTCCAGCGAACAGCGCCAAAAGTGGTTCTCCCAGGGCTACACCACCGGCGACATCAACCAGTGCGACACGTTCTCCGCACCCAACCTCTGAGCTGGGCCCACGCCGGCAGGGTTCCCTGGCCGAGCATGCGAGGTTAGGGGGCCGGTGGGGAACGACGACGGCCAGCTACCTCCGCTGGGGAGGTAACCGGCCGTCGTCGTACTTATGCGGTAAGGCTAAATCAGATGTTGAAGCCGAGGGCACGCATCTGGTCCTTGCCGTCGTCGGTGATCCGCTCCGGACCCCATGGCGGCATCCACACCCAGTTCAGGCGCCAGTCGTCGACGACACCGTCAAGGGACTTGCCTACCTGCTCCTCGATGACATCGGTGAGCGGGCAGGCGGCCGTGGTGAGCGTCATGTCGATCAGCAGCGCGCCGTCGTCGTCGGAGTACTTCAGGCCGTACAGCAGCCCGAGGTCCACGATGTTCACGCCGAGCTCCGGGTCGATGACGTCCTTGAGTGCCTCTTCGACATCCTCGAGGCCCGTGCGGGCCGTATTGATTTCGGTCATGGCAAGTCCTAACTAGGCCTGTGCGGCGGCGGCGGCGATGGTGGCTGCGCCGGAGCCCGTGGCGTAGCGGTCGTAGCCTTCTTCTTCGAGGCGGTCAGCGAGCTCCGGGCCGCCCTCTTCGACAACCTGTCCGTCAACGAATACGTGGACGAAGTCAGGCTTGATGTAGCGCAGGATGCGGGTGTAGTGCGTGATCAGCAGCGTGCCCATGTTGCCCGCTTCGTGTGCACGGTTGACGCCTTCGGAGACAACCTTGAGGGCGTCAACGTCCAGGCCCGAGTCGGTCTCGTCAAGGATGGCGAACTTCGGCTTGAAGAGTTCCAGCTGGAGGATCTCGACACGCTTCTTCTCGCCGCCGGAGAAGCCTTCGTTGACGTTGCGCTCGGCGAAGTCGGCGTCGATGCGCAGCTGGGCCATGGCGGCTTTGACTTCCTTGGTCCACGTACGCAGCTTGGGTGCTTCGCCGTCGATGGCAGTCTTGGCGGTGCGCAGGAAGTTGGTCATGCTCACGCCGGGGACCTCCACGGGGTACTGCATGGCCAGGAAGAGGCCGGCCCGGGCGCGCGCGTCGACGCTCATCGCCAGGACATCTTCGCCGTCGAGCGTGATGGTTCCGCTGGTGACCTTGTAGCGCGGGTGCCCGGCAATGGTGGATGCCAGGGTGGACTTGCCCGAAC
This sequence comes from Pseudarthrobacter sp. Y6, assembly GCF_050156205.1. Lineage (NCBI taxonomy): Bacteria > Bacillati > Actinomycetota > Actinomycetes > Micrococcales > Micrococcaceae > Pseudarthrobacter > Pseudarthrobacter sp. Y6. The sequence goes on from NZ_CP189574.1 coordinate 2,350,899, forward strand.
CGTTGGGGCCCATGATGGCGTGGGTCTGACCGGTCTTGATGGTCAGGCTGACGCCCTTCAGGATCTCCTTGGTGCCCTGCTCCGTGTCAATGCTGACGTGCAGGTCCTTGATCTCAAGAGTAGACATAGGTCTTGTTCTCCTCTGCACCGCGCCCTCCGGCGGTGGTGCGGTCTGTATCTGGAAGTTTGGTTCTGTTGCTTGGTATTGCCGCTGGCGGCTGATCTGTCCGGCTGATGCTGCTAGCTGAAGTTCGGGGCTTCCGCTCCGTTGAGCACGTTGGTGAAGTCCACATAGACCTCGTCGCCGACGATCTCGACGGCGAACACCGGGACGGGATCGTAGGCGGGCAGCTGGAGCGGCTCGCCGCTGCGCAGGTCGAACTGGGAGCCGTGGCCCCAGCATTCGATCATGCACCCTTCCACTTCGCCCTCGGACAGTGAGATGTCCGCGTGCGAGCAGGTGTCCCCGATGGCGTGGATATCTCCCATGGAGTCCTTCACGATGGCTACGGGGTAGTCATCGATCAGGATCCGCAGCGCCTGCTTGAGCTGGATTTCATCCGTCTTGCAGACAAATTCGCCCTTTGGCTGGTCAGTCATCTGAGTATTCACGCGCCGTCTAGTTGTTCGTCACGGCGAGTTCGCGCTCAACAGCCTCGGTCAGGCGCTCGTCGAGGGCCGGTACCTTGATCTGCTGGATGATCTCGTGCAGGAAGCCGCGGACCACCAGGCGGCGGGCAACATCCTCGGGGATGCCGCGGGCCATGAGGTAGAACAGGTGCTCGTCGTCCAGCCGTCCGGTGGCGCTAGCGTGGCCGGCTCCCTTGATCAGGCCGGTTTCGATCTCGAGGTTCGGCACGGAGTCGGCGCGGGCGCCGTCCGTGAGCAGCAGGTTGCGGTTGGCCTCGTAGCTGTCGGTGCCTTCGGCTTCCTTGCGGATCAGGACGTCGCCTACCCAAACGGCGTGGGCGTTTCGGCCCTGCAGCGCGCCCTTGTACAGCACGTTGGACTTGCAGTTGGCCACCGCGTGGTCAACGAAGAGCCGCTGCTCAAGGTGCTGGCCGGCGTCGGCGAAGTACAGGCCGAACATTTCCACTTCGCCGCCCGGGGCGGTGAAACGGGCCGACGGCGTGACGCGGACCAGGTCCCCGCCGAGGCTGACCACCACGTGCTTGAGCTTGGCGTCCCGGCCGATCTTTGCCTGCTGGGAGGAGGCGTGGACGGCGTCGTCGTTCCATTCCTGGAGCGAAACAACCGTGAGGTTGGCGCCGTCTTCAACAACGATTTCGATGTTTTCGGACACAACAGCCGAACCTTGGTGGCCCAGGACCACAATGGCCTTGGAGAACTTCTCCGCGACGATCACCAGGTGCTGGGCAGCTGCCTCCGTGGAGGTGCCTTCGATCACGACGGTGATCTCGGTGTCGGCTTCAAACTCGGCCGGGATGGTGACGACGGTGGCTTCGGTGAAGTTCTCCCAAGCGTTGGCGGACACGCGGTCCTCCGGGATGCCGGCGGAACCGATGCGCATATCGCCGCGTGCCACGGTCTCAACCGTGACCTGCTCCGGGCCGCTGACGGTCACGGTGGGAGCCGCTCCCGACAGGACTTCGCTGTGCAGGCCGCGCAGGCGCTTGAGCGGGGTGAAGCGCCAGTCTTCCTCAAGCCCGGTGAGCGGCTTGAAGTCCGCCAGGTTGTACGAGGTCAGCCGGCCGGCGCGTGAGCTGTCCGGAATGCCGACGCCGCCGCCGTGCGAGTGGCGCTTGACCGCTTCGCCGGCCAATGGGGCCTTGGAAGTGGCCGAATTGATCGGAGACAGGCTTTCGCCTTCTTCCGTGAAACCGTTAATAAACGGCTGGGCCGAGGGCGCGCCGATGCGGGCCTTTTCAGTAGTGATTTCAGTCATCGTTATCCGACGGACCCTTCCATCTGCAGTTCAATCAGGCGGTTCAGCTCAAGTGCGTACTCCATCGGAAGTTCGCGGGCGATGGGCTCGATGAAGCCACGGACGATCATCGCCATGGCCTCGTCTTCGCGCATGCCGCGGGACATCAGATAGAAGAGCTGCTCTTCGCTGACCCGGGAAACAGTTGCTTCATGGCCCATCACCACGTCATCCTCACGGATGTCGATGTACGGGTAGGTGTCCGAACGGCTGATGGTATCCACCAGCAGCGCGTCGCAACGGACGGTGTTCGCCGAGTGCTTCGCACCTTCACGGACCTGGACCAGGCCGCGGTAGGCAGCACGCCCGCCGCCGCGGGCCACGGACTTGGAAATGATGGAACTCTTCGTGTTCGGCGCGATGTGCACCATCTTCGAGCCGGTGTCCTGGTGCTGGCCGGCGCCGGCGAAGGCGATGGACAGAGTCTCGCCCTTGGCGTGCTCGCCTACCAGGTAGACGGCCGGGTACTTCATGGTGACCTTGGAGCCGATGTTGCCGTCAACCCATTCCATGGTGGCGCCTTCTTCGCAGATGGCACGCTTGGTCACCAGGTTGTACACGTTGGTGGACCAGTTCTGGATGGTGGTGTAGCGGACGCGGGCGCCCTTCTTGACGATGATTTCCACCACGGCGGAGTGCAGCGAGTCCGAAGTGTAGATCGGCGCGGTGCAGCCTTCGATGTAGTGGACGTAGGAGTCCTCGTCGGCGATGATCAGGGTGCGCTCGAACTGGCCCATGTTTTCCGTGTTGATGCGGAAGTATGCCTGCAGCGGGATGTCCACGTGGACGCCTTTGGGGACGTACACAAAGGAACCGCCGGACCAGACGGCCGTGTTCAGCGACGCGAACTTGTTGTCGCCCACGGGAATGATGGTGCCGAAGTACTCCTGGAAGATCTCCGGGTGTTCGCGCAGCGCGGTGTCGGTGTCCAGGAAGATGACGCCCTGCTGTTCCAGGTCCTCACGGATCTGGTGGTACACAACCTCGGACTCGTACTGGGCTGCGACACCGGAGACGAGGCGGCTGCGCTCAGCTTCCGGGATGCCCAGCTTCTCGTAGGTGTTCCGGATGTCCTCGGGGAGGTCTTCCCAGGTTGCGGCCTGCTTCTCGGTGGACCGCACGAAGTACTTGATGTTGTCGAAGTCGATGCCGGAGAGGTCCGCACCCCACGTGGGCATGGGCTTGCGGTCGAAGTACTTCAGGCCCTTGAGCCGAAGGTCGAGCATCCATTCCGGCTCGTTCTTCTTGGCCGAAATGTCACGGACGACCTCGTCATTGATCCCACGGCGGGCGTTGGCGCCGACGTCGTTCTTGTCGGACCAGCCGTACTCGTACGTGCCGATGCCGTGGAGCTCGGGATTCTTTTCCAGAATCTCCGAGATCACAGTGTCTTCGGCTACCGCTTTCTCTGATAGTTGGTCCGTCATCACGGCCTTTCTTGCTGATGGTTGGTTACTTCATCCAGGCTGGCGGGGGCTGCCTGCGGGACCTGGGGTCCCCGGGCGGCCAGCCGGCCTGTGGGTATGTGGGTGGTGCAGACGTGTCCACCGCGCGCCAGCGTGGACAGGCGGCGTACGTCAACGCCTACCAGCCGGGAGAACACTTCGGTCTCCACGTCGCAGAAGACAGGGAACTGGGCTGCGAGCTGCTGGATGGGGCAGTGCCCCTGGCACAGCTGGACGCTGGACAGTGCTGCCGGCAGCGGGGCCTTGGCCTCGATCGAGGCGGCCGACGCCACGAAGCCATCCCGGCTCAGCGCCGCAGAGAGCGCCTGCGCCCTGGCGGTGATGTCCGGTCCGGCCTGTTCGACCTCCGGTGCGTACCGGCGCTCCATGTCGGCAAAACGTTCGACGGCGAACGCGCGGACGGCGTCGTCTCCCGCCACTGCCTGGATCTGCTTGAGCGCGAGGGTGGCGATGTCGAGGTAGTCGTTGCCAAGAGTGGACTGGCCTTGCGAGCTCAGGACGTAGCGACGGGCGGGACGCCCCGCGCCGGCACCGGCCTTGGCCACGCGCTTGACTTCAATAACCCCGCTGCGGGCCAGATGATCAAGATGCCTCCGGACAGCGGCTGGTGTGAAACCGAGCATGTCGCCGAGTTCGGCCGCACTGATGGGGCCATGCTCCAGCACGGCACCAAGGACCCGGTCCCGGGTACGCTCGTCCGAGTCCGCTACCGGCACAGCGGCCACGTGGCCGCGGTCAGCGACAGTACGCGGCGCTCCGTGCCCGGCAAACGGCACAGCAGTAGCATTGGTCATGGAATACACAACACAATCATGTCCTAATTTAGTCCAACGTTCTAGTAAGGTCAGGCTGACCTGCGGCCGGAGTCCCCTGCGGCCCCGCCAGTACTACATCGCGTAGAATGCTGGGGTGCGATCCCCCGAATCCCCGGTCCTGTCCATCAGCGGGTTAATCAAGGATGTTGGTCCGCTGGCCAGCCTGGACGGAAAAATGCTGCGGGTGGTCAACGGCGTATCCCTTATGGCCGAACGCGGCCAGGTCACGGCCCTCCTGGGCGCCAATGGAGCCGGAAAGACCACCACCCTCGAATGCGCCCAGGGCCTGCAGAAGCGCAGCGGCGGCAGCATCTCGCTGCTCGGCCAGGACCCGGGCCGTTCAGGCGCTGACCTGCGGTCCCGCGTAGGCGTGATGCTTCAGGACGGCGGCCTCCCGCCGTCGGCCCGTCCCATCCCGCTCCTGCGGCACATCGCCGGAATGTACGCGAGGCCGCGCTCCGTTGACGCACTGGTGGAACGGCTCGGTATTCATACTTTCGCCAGGACCACCGTCCGCAGACTCTCCGGTGGGCAGAAGCAACGCCTGGCACTCGCAGCGGCCCTGATCGGCAATCCGGAAGTCCTTTTCCTGGACGAGCCCAGCGCCGGCCTGGATCCCCAGTCCCGGCAGCTGGTCTTCGAGCTGATCTCGGAACTGCGGGCAGCCGGGATGGGCATTATCCTGACAACGCACCTGATGGACGACGCCCAGCGGTTGGCGGACTACGTGTACATCATCGACGCCGGCAGGAACGTCGCCGAGGGAACAGTTCCCCAGCTGCTGCAGCGGGACCCGGCGGTGGAGGCCGGCACGGACCATGTCCGCACGCTGGTGTTCGAGGCGCCCCCCGGGCTGGATTTCACCGGCGTGCTGCCCGATGCCATCGCCATCTCTGAAACACGGGCCGGAAGTTACGTGGCTTCGGGTGCACTGACACCCCGCGATCTCGCGTCGTTGACCGCATGGTGGGCAGCCCACGACGTTATGCCCGGTTCCATGAGCCTGGCGGCACGAAGCCTGGAAGATGTCTTCCTGGACATCTCGGGAAAGGACATCCGATGACGGCTCCTGCAGCCACTGCCACCCAGGGAGCACCTGCCACGCTGCTGCGCCGCATCCTGCTGCAGGGCCGGTACGAATCACTGACCATGCTCAGGAACGGCGAGCAGCTGATCCTCGCAGTCGTCCTGCCGCTGCTTGCGCTGGTGGGGCTCACTGTCACTCCCTTCCTGGACGGCTTCGGAGCCAGCCGCATCAATGTGGCGGTCCCCGGCATCCTGGCTTTGTGCGCGATGTCCACGGCCTTTACCGGGCAGGGCATCGCCACCGGCTTCGATCGGCGGTACGGGGTTCTCCGGTTCCTGTCCACCACACCCCTGGGCCGCGAAGGCCTCATCGCGGGTAAGGTGCTGGCAGTCCTGGCGGTGCTCTGCCTCCAGGTCGCAGTGGTGACACTGGTGGCGCTTCCTTTGGGCTGGCAGCCGCCTGCCTCCGGCTGGCTCCCCGGGCTGTCGCTGCTAGCCCTGGGCGCCGTTGCGTTCACCGCGCTGGGGCTCCTGGTGGCCGGCACCGTGCGGCCCGAGGCAACCCTCGCTATCACCAACCTGCTGTGGATCCTGCTGGGCGCCCTGGGAGGGATAGTTATTCCCGCGGAACGGCTGCCCGCACTTGCGCAGGGAGCGGTCCACTACCTGCCCTCCGGCGCACTCGGCGAGGCCATGCGCGAAGCTTTCCTGCACGGCTCGCTGAACGGCGGCGCCGCGCTTATCCTGCTGCTTTGGACAGTTCTTGCCGGAGCAGCAGCCATCCGTTGGTTCAAGTGGAATTGAGATATCCGTGAGCACGGCTTCACGCCTCCCCCAAATCGCCGGCCGCCTCATCGCGAGGCTGCCCCGTACCGTGGACGCCAGCGTCCGCCGCCTCGCGGTGGCGTCCCTGGTTGGCCAGACGCTGCTGGTGGTGACCGGCGGCGCCGTGCGGCTGACCGCGTCGGGCCTGGGCTGCCCCACCTGGCCGCGCTGCACGAACACCTCCCTGGTGAACACTCCCGAAATGGGGATCCACGGCTTCATTGAGTTCGGCAACCGGCTCCTGACGTTTGCTCTGGCAGCGGTTGCGCTGGCCATGCTCGTGTACTTGTGGAACCTTCGCAAGGAGCGCCGGGACCTCTTCCTGTTGGCGCTGGGCCTGCTGGCCAGCATTCCGGCACAGGCGGTGATCGGTGGCATCACCGTGCTGACCAACCTCAATCCGTGGGTGGTGGGCCTGCACTTCCTCGTTTCCATGGCCCTCGTGGTAATCGCCACACTGCTCGTCAACCGGGCCTACGGCAGGACGGGCCGCCATGCCAGCATCCAGCTCCCCGCGTTGCCGGGCGTCCTGCGTCCGGCGGCTGCCGCCGTCGGGCTTTTCTCCGCACTCGCCGTGATGCTCGGTGTAGTGGTGACCGGCTCCGGTCCCCACGCCGGTGACGCCGATGCTCCCCGCAACGGCCTCGACTGGGACCTGTTCTCCCACATCCATGCCGTTCCGGCGTACGTGATCACGGCCGGAACACTGTTCGCACTCGTGCTGGTAATTGTCCGCCGAATCCAGGGCCCGTTCCGCACGTCCGTCCTGCTGCTCCTAGCTGTGACCGTGCTGCAGGCCGTCATCGGCTTCACCCAGTACTACAACGGCATCCCCGCGTTGCTGGTGGGCGCCCACATGCTCGGCGCGGCGTTGCTGATGATCGCGGCAACAAACACCGCCGACCTCGCCCGCTCGAGCCCGGTCACATAGCTTCCACCGCCACCGGCCTTACCCAACGACGCAGTGCCACGGTTCAAGGCGAACCGTGGCACTCCGCATTTAAGGACTTCTCTCACTTCCGGCATACAAATGAAGGACCCACTCTCACCTGAGCAAGAGAGGGTCCTTGGAAAACCTGCAGGAACTGCGAGAGCGTTGGGTGGGGGTGCTGCTAACCGATGATCGCTGATCCGACGAACGGATCCACGGCCAGTGCGATGAACAGCAGCGTCAGGTAGCTGATGGAGCCGTGGAAGACTTTCATGGCGCGCTTGTCCGAGATGTCCTCGCGCTGCGCCCGGTTGTACAGGGAGTGCGACTCGTACAGGAACCAGGCCCCCGCCAGCACTGCGGTGGCCGTGTAGACCCAGCCCGCACCACCGGCCGGGACCATCAGCAGCGAGCAGGCCACCATGGCCCAGGCGTAGAGGACTACCTGGACGGAAACCACCTTGGCGCCGGCAATGGCGCCCAGCATGGGCACGTTGGCGTTGCGGTAGTCCTCGCCGTAACGCATGGAAAGCGGCCAGTAGTGCGGCGGCGTCCACAGGAAGATGACCATAAACAGGATGACGGCCGGCCACTCGACAGTGTTGGTCACGGCAGCCCAGGCAATCAGCACCGGGAAACAGCCCGCGGCTCCACCCCACACAATGTTCTGTGCGGTGCGGCGCTTGAGGATAATGGTGTAGATAACCACATAGAAGAAAATCGCGGCCAAGCCGAGCCACGCGGCCAGCGGGTTGGCGCCGAACCAGAGAATAACGATGGCGGCCGCCCCGAGCAGCCAGGAGAAAACCAGCGCCTCGCGAGGCGTCACCTCGCCGGTGACGAGCGGACGGTTCTCGGTCCGGTGCATCAGTTTGTCGATGTCGCGGTCAAGGTAGCAGTTGAAGGCACCGGCACTGCCGGCAGCAAAGGCGCCGCCCACCAGCGTGGCCAGGATCAGCCCGATCGGCGGGAACCCGCGCTCGGCGTAGATCATGGTGGGCAGGGTGCTGACCAACAGCAACTCGATGACACGCGGCTTGGTGAGGGCGAAATACGCCTTGGCCTTACGGGCGAACCCGGCTCCCCCTCCGGTGCGGGAAGCATTAAGCGGCGTATCTGTTGTGCTCACGGTGGCAGTCACCCGTTCTGGTTGGCAGTTCTGTCTGGCGGTGCAGCTGAGTCTTGCGGCCGTTCGCCGGGCAGCCTGCCAATGGTCATCAGAAGAAGGTCCCGGCAACGCCCGGGGTATGCCGCCGCCCTTAAAGGGCTCGGCTACCGGCGTCGGCCTCCAAATATCATACCGTGCGCATTTGTAACAGATGCCCCATGATTAGGCCCTGATGATTGCGCGCAGGGTGATTCGAGCAGATTAACTCACCCTCACGAAATGGCGATTCACATAAGGGGAAATTGCGTCCAAAAGGTGAGATTTGCGCTGACCGAAGAGTGGAATGGAGCTAAGCTGTCACCAGATCAGCACGCGGCAGAAAAGCGTTGGAAAACGCGTTCCCACAGCCCTGCTGAATGCATAGATCAACGTTTCGATGGTGAACGGCTGGTACACACCGCAGCGGGCGCCACAGCGTGCCCCGGAACGGATCCCGTGTACCGCCCACCATCAGCACAGAGAGGGGCCCGGTTTTCGTGCCACATTTGGAAGAGCAAGAACTGTCATGGACCAGCTTGGACCAGCGCGCGGTGGACACCATCCGCGTTCTGGCCGCGGATGCCGTGGAGAAGGTCGGTAACGGCCACCCCGGCACCGCCATGAGCTTGGCGCCCGCCGCATACCTTCTCTTCCAGAAGCTCATGCGCCACGACCCCCGCAACCCGGACTGGCTGGGACGCGACCGTTTCATCCTGTCTCCCGGCCACACGTCACTGACCCTTTACATCCAGCTGTTCCTGTCCGGCTACGGCCTGGAACTGAAGGACCTCGAGGCGCTCCGCACCTGGGATTCCCTGACGCCGGGCCACCCGGAGTACAAGCACACTGCCGGTGTGGAAATCACCACCGGGCCGCTGGGCCAGGGCCTGGCCTCGTCGGTCGGGTTCGCTTACTCCCAGCGCCGCCAACGCGGCCTGTTCGACGCCGATGCTGCCGCCGGCACCAGCCCCTTCGACCACACCATCTGGGTCATCGCCTCCGACGGCGACCTCCAGGAGGGCGTCACCTCCGAGGCTTCCTCGCTGGCCGGCCACCAGGAACTGGGCAACCTCGTAGTTGTCTACGATGAGAACCACATCTCCATCGAAGATGACACCGACATCTCCTTCACCGAGGATGTCCTCAAGCGCTACGAGGCTTACGGCTGGCACACCCAGCGCGTCGACTGGACCAAGACCGGCGAATACAAAGAGGACGTGCAGGAGCTTTACTCTGCACTGCTCGCGGCCAAGGCCGAGACGTCCAAGCCCTCCATCATCTCGCTGCGCACCATCATCGGCTACCCGGCGCCCAAGAAGCAGAACACGGGCAAGATCCACGGTTCCGCACTGGGTAAAGAGGAAGTCGCAGCCCTCAAGGAGGTCCTGGGCTTCGATCCCGCCAAGTCCTTCGACGTTGACCAGGAAGTCCTGGCCCACGCCCGCTCGGTCGTGGACCGCGGTGCCGCTGCCAAGAAGGAGTGGGAAGAGTCCTTCAACGCATGGCAGGCCGCCAACCCCGAAGGCGCCGCACTCCTGCAGCGCATCGAGGCCCGCGAACTGCCCGACGGCCTGGAGGCCGCGCTTCCGGTCTTCCCGGCCGGCAAGGACGTCTCCACCCGCGCGGCTTCCGGCAAGGTGCTGAACGCACTCGGACCGGTCATGCCGGAACTCTGGGGCGGCTCCGCCGACCTCGCCGAGTCCAACAACACCACCATCGAAGGCTCGCCGTCGTTCGTGCCTGCTTCCAAGCAGACCGATACCTGGTCCGGCAACCCCTACGGCCGGGTCCTGCACTTCGGTATCCGTGAGCACGCCGCGGCATCGATCGTAAACGGCATCGCCCTGCACGGGCGGACCCGCGCATTCTCCGGCACCTTCCTGATCTTCAGCGACTACCAGCGGCCCGCCATCAGGCTCGGCGCCCTGATGGGTGTTCCGTCCCTGTATGTCTGGACGCACGACTCCATCGGTCTGGGCGAAGACGGCCCCACCCACCAGCCGGTGGAACAGCTCGCTTCCCTGCGCGCCATCGTGGGCCTGGACGTGGTCCGCCCCGGCGATGCCAATGAGGTCGCGGTGGCATGGAAGACCATGCTGGAGAACCACGAAAACCCGGCCGGCATTGTGCTGACCCGCCAGAACATCCCCACCTACGCCCGTGGTGAAAGCGAAGCCGACGGCGACACGTTCGGTTCCGTTGCCGGCGTCGCCAAGGGCGGCTACGTCCTGGCTGAAGCTTCCAAGGACGGCGCTACCGTGCCGGCCGACGTGATCCTGATCGGCACCGGCTCCGAGGTCCAGCTGGCCGTCCAGGCCCGCGAAGCCCTCCAGGCTGAAGGCATCGCTGCCCGCGTTGTCTCCATGCCGTGCGTCGAGTGGTTCAACAAGCAGGACGCTGCCTACCGCGAGTCCGTGCTCCCCGCTGCCGTCAAGGCCCGCGTCTCCGTCGAGGCCGGGCTGGCCCTGGGCTGGAGGGAATTCGTCGGCGACGCCGGACGTTCCATCTCGCTCGAGCACTACGGCGCTTCCGCCGACTACAAGCGCCTTTTCCAGGAGTTCGGCATCACCGCGGAGGCTGTCGCCGCCGCTGCCAAGGACTCCCTCGCTGGCCTCCAGGCCTGAACCAGATTTTAGGAGATATCACCATGACTACCCCCACCAAGCAGCTCTCCGACGCCGGAGTTTCCATCTGGCTCGATGACCTTTCCCGCAGCCGCCTTGAAACCGGCACGCTGCAGAAGCTGATCGACGAGAAGAACGTTGTTGGCGTGACCACCAACCCGTCCATCTTCCATGCCGCCATCACGGCGGGCACGGACTATGACGCCATCATCGCGGCCCAGGCCGCAGCCGGCGCCAGCGTCGTGGAGACCATCTTCGAAATCACCACCACCGACGTCGCCGACGCCTGCGACCTCTTCGCACCGGTGGCAGCAGCCACCAACGGTGTTGACGGCCGGGTGTCCATCGAAGTTGACCCGCGCCTCGCCTGGGACACGGCCGGCACCATTGCCGAAGCCAAGCACCTGTACAAGAAGGTCAACAAGGACAACGTCCACATCAAGATCCCGGCAACCCTTGAAGGCCTCGAAGCGATCACCGCGACGCTGGCCGAGGGCATCAGCGTCAACGTGACCCTGATCTTCTCGCTCGAGCGCTACCGCGCCGTCATCAACGCTTTCCAGTCCGGCCTGGAGCAGGCCAAGGATAACGGCCACGACCTGTCCAAGATCCACTCGGTCGCTTCGTTCTTCGTGTCCCGCGTGGACTCCGAAATCGACAAGCGCCTCGACGCCATCGGTACCGACGAGGCCAAAGCACTCAAGGGCAAGGCCGGCGTGGCCAACGCACGCCTGGCATACCAGGTCTACGAGGAGCTCTTCGCCACCGAGCGCTGGGCACTGCTGGCTGAAGCCGGCGCGCTCCCCCAGCGTCCGCTCTGGGCTTCCACAGGGGTCAAGGACCCGGCATACCCCGACACCCTGTACGTCACCGAACTGGCAGCCTCCGGCGTAGTGAACACCATGCCGGAGAAGACCCTGGATGCCACGTTCGACCACGGCGTCGTCACCGGTGACACCGTCTCCGGCACTTACGCGGAGGCCAACGCGACGCTGGACGCACTGGACGCGCTGGGCATCTCCTACAACGAGGTTGTCGCACTCCTCGAATCAGAGGGCCTGGACAAGTTCGTGGCCAGCTGGAAGGAACTTCTGGGCGACGTCGAAGGTGCCCTTTCCGCTGCACGGAAGGCTTCCTAACCCACTATGAGCACTCTCAGCTACGACGCCACCGGTGCCGCGCAGCAGGCGCTCGAGCAGCACCTGCCCGCCCTCGTGGCGGACCGCATTGCCACGCGGATCTTCGCCAAGGACCACACCCTGTGGGGTCCCGACGCCGAGTCCGAGTCCGCTGTCCGCCTCGGTTGGGTTGAGGCGGCCACCGTCTCACAGGCCCTCGTGGCCGGCATCCTCGAACTCCGTGATGCCCTCAAGGCTGACGGCGTGACCCGCTTCGTGCTTTGCGGCATGGGCGGATCTTCACTGGCTCCCGAGGTCATCGCCGGCACCGCTGGCGTCGAGCTGACAGTGCTGGACAGCACCGACCCCGACCAGGTCCGTGCTGCCCTCGCAGACCGGCTGGCCGAAACCGCGATTGTGGTTTCGTCCAAGTCCGGTTCAACCCTGGAGACAGACTCCCAGCGCCGGATCTTCGAGCACGCCTTCACCGAGGCCGGCATCGATGCTAAGAGCCGGATCGTCATTGTCACCGATCCCGGTTCCCCGCTGGATAAGGCATCGCGTGAGGCTGGCTACCGCGCCGTCTTCAACGCGGATCCGAACGTGGGCGGCCGCTACTCAGCCCTCACCGCCTTCGGTCTGGTCCCGTCGGGCCTGGCCGGTGTGGACATCCAGGCATTCCTGGACGAGGCCGAGGAAGCCGCCGAGATCCTGAACGAGGACGCCGCCGAGAACATCGGGCTGGCCCTCGGAACGGCCCTGGGCGGCACCAACCCGCTGCGCAACAAGATTGTCATCGCCGAGGACGGCTCCGGCATTGTGGGGTTCGCCGACTGGGCCGAACAGCTCATCGCCGAATCCACCGGGAAGCTCGGCACTGGCGTCCTGCCGGTTGTGGCCGGACCCTCGTCGCCGGAGGCCACCTCCGGCGCCGCGGACGTCCTGGTAGTGCGGCTGGTAGCCGCGGATGCCGACGTCGAACTCGGTGACAACGAGGTAGCCATCGCAGGCGGCCTCGCCACCCAGATGATGGTGTGGGAGTTTGCCACCGCCGTGGCCGGACGCCTGCTGGGCATCAACCCCTATGATCAGCCGGACGTGGAGGCAGCCAAGGTTGCCGCCCGCGGCCTGCTGGACGCCCAGCCCGAACCGACCCCTGCCGCCTTCGTGGACGGCGCCATCGAGGTCCGCGGCGGGGACTGGCTCCGTGGTGCGGCCACTGCGGAGGAAGCCGTCGGTGCCCTCCTGGGAACGCTCGACGACGACAGCTACCTCAGTGTCCAGGCCTACCTTGATCGGCTGGCCTTCGCAGAGCTGGAAGGCATCCGCGACCCGCTTGCCGGCGTCAGCGGCCGCCCCGTCACGTTCGGCTGGGGGCCGCGGTTCCTGCACTCCACCGGACAGTTCCACAAGGGCGGACCCGCCATTGGAGTCTTTCTCCAGGTCACGGCCGCTCCTGCGGAAGACCTGGCCATCCCGGACCGTCCATTCACGTTCGGGGAACTGATCTCCGCCCAGGCCGCGGGCGATGCCCAGGTCCTCGCCGGCCATGGCCGCCCCGTCCTGCGACTGCACCTGACCGACCGCGCCGCCGGCGTTGCACAGCTGCAGGAGATCATTGCAGCACTTGCAGCCCGGTCAGCTTCCGTCACCGAAAACTAAGGCTCAACAGCAAACATGCCAGAAACTGAAAACGGCAGGAATTCCGCGACGCGTTCAGGACGGTCAGGGCGTAATCCGCTCCGGGATCCGCGTGACCGCCGCCTGAACCGGATTGCCGGTCCGTCCTCGTTGGTGCTCTTTGGAGTGACCGGTGACCTTGCCCGCAAGAAGCTCATGCCGGCCGTGTATGACCTCGCGAACCGGGGCCTGTTGCCGCCGAGTTTCGCGTTGGTGGGTTTCGGTCGCCGTCCGTGGACGGATGAGGAGTTCGCCGCGGAGGTGAAGGCGTCGGTGAAGGCGTACTCACGGACGCCGTTTGATGAGGCGGTGTGGAACCAGCTCGCTGAGGGTATCCGCTTTGTCCAGGGCGAGTTCGACGACGATGACGCCTTTGAGCGGTTGGGTGACACGATCGCTGAGCTCGATGAGCAGCGCGGAACGCGGGGTAATCACGCGTTCTACCTCTCGATCCCGCCGAAGGCGTTCGAGCAGGTCTGCCGGCAGCTGTCCAAGCACGGCCTCGCGCAGGCTGACGGGGACAAGTGGCGGCGGGTGGTGATCGAGAAGCCGTTCGGGCATGACCTGGAGTCCGCCCGGCAGCTGAACGACATCGTGGAGTCGGTGTTCCCGCCGGATGCGGTGTTCCGGATCGACCACTACCTGGGCAAGGAAACGGTGCAGAACATCCTGGCGTTGCGTTTCGCGAACCAGTTGTTCGAGCCGTTGTGGAACGCGAATTATGTGGACCACGTCCAGATCACCATGGCCGAGGACATCGGCACGGGCGGCCGGGCCGGGTACTACGACGGCGTGGGCGCGGCCCGCGACGTGATCCAGAACCACCTGCTGCAGCTGCTGGCCCTGACCGCGATGGAGGAGCCCATTTCCTTCAACGCCGATGACCTGCGCGCGGAGAAGGAAAAGGTCCTCGCCGCAGTCAAGCTCCCGGAGGATCTGTCCACCCACTCGGCGCGCGGGCAGTTCGCCGGCGGCTGGCAGGGCGGGGAACAGGTCCAGGGCTACCTGGAAGAAGAAGGTATCCCGGCCGATTCAAAGACCGAGACATTCGCGGCGATCCGGGTGGACATCCACACCCGCCGCTGGGCCGGTGTGCCGTTCTACCTGCGTGCTGGCAAGCGCCTGGGCCGGCGGGTGACCGAGATCGCGGTGGTGTTCAAGCGCGCCCCGAACCTGTTGTTCCGTGACCATGGTGAGGATGACTTCGGGCAGAATGCCGTGGTGATCCGGGTCCAGCCCGATGAGGGTGCGACGATCCGGTTCGGGTCCAAGGTCCCGGGCACGCAGATGGAGGTCCGCGACGTGACCATGGACTTCGGCTACGGGCATTCCTTTACCGAGTCCAGCCCCGAAGCCTACGAGCGGCTCATCCTCGATGTGCTCCTGGGCGAGCCGCCGCTGTTCCCGCGGCACGCGGAGGTGGAGCTGTCCTGGAAGATCCTGGATCCTTTTGAAGATTACTGGGCCGGGCTGACTGAGCAGCCGGAGCCTTACGCTCCGGGCAGCTGGGGCCCGGCCTCGGCGGACGAACTGCTGGCCCGCGACGGACGAACCTGGAGAAGGCCATGATTGTAGATTTACCGGACACCACCACCTCGAAGATCTCGAAAAAGATCATGTCCCTGCGTGAGCAGGGCGGTGTGATCGCGCTGGGCCGGGTCCTGACCCTGGTGGTTGTCACCCGGTCCGGGCTCGAGGAAGAAGCGATCGAGGCCGCGAACGAGGCCAGCCGGGAACACCCCTGCCGGATCATCGTCCTCGCCGATGCCGGGGCGGCCGCCCCGAACCGGCTGGACGCGCAGATCCGGGTGGGCGGTGACGCCGGCGCGTCCGAGGTCATTGTGCTCCGCGGCTACGGCGAGCTCGCACACGAAAGCGAATCCCTGGTCGCGGCGCTGCTGCTGCCGGACGCCCCGATCGTGGCCTGGTGGCCGCACGGGGCGCCGGAGAACGCCTGCGAAACCTCCGTGGGCCGGATCGCGCACCGCCGCATCACCGACTCCGCCAACGAAACCGACCCCCAGGCGGCGCTCGAAAACATCCGGGCCACCTACAAGGCCGGGGACACCGACCTCGCCTGGACCCGGCTCACCAACTGGCGGATCCAGCTCGCCGCCGTCCTGGACCAGGTGGACTCCTCGCCCGTCACCGCCGTGGCCGTCGAAGGCGCCTCCGACTCCCCATCCACGATCCTGCTCGCGGCCTGGCTGACCCTGGCCCTGGACGCGCCCGTGACGATCGTCGCGGATCCCGCGGGCACCGGCATCCGCCGTGTCCGCCTCACCCGTCACAGCGGCGACGTGCAGCTGTTCCGTCCCGGACTCTCCGTCGCGGAACTCACCCAGCCCGGACAGCCCGCCCAACGCATCTCGCTGCCACGCCGCAGCCTCAAGGACTGCCTCGCCGAAGAGCTCCGCCGCCTCGACCCCGACGAAGTGTTCGGCGAAGTGATTACTATTGGACTGCCACGTACCAATCTAAGGAGCGTCCGACCCAGTGAGCGTTGAGCCAAGAGTTAGCATCCATCCTGATTCCTCCGTCCTGATGGCCGCCATCGCGGCCCGCCTTATCACCAAGCTGGTGGATGTGCAGGACAAGCACGGTGAGGCCACGGTGGTGCTGACCGGCGGCACAGTAGGCATCGGAACGCTGAAGGCTGTTGCGGATTCGCCGGCGGCGCCCGCCGTCGACTGGTCCAGGGTGAATTTTTGGTGGGGTGACGAGCGCTTTGTTGCTGCGGATGATCCCGATCGGAACACCAGGCAGGCCTTTGATGCACTCCTGTCGAGCATTCCGGTTGATCCTGCAAGGATCAACCAGCCAGCCTCCTCGGATGACTTCGACACGCCCGAGGAAGCCGCCGAGGACTATGCGCGCAGGCTCCGGGAAGCAGCCCAGGCCGAGCACGCTGCTGACATGTCCGACGACCGTCCGGACGAACCGGGAGTTCTGCCGCGGCTGGATGTTGTGCTGCTGGGTGTTGGCCCGGACGCCCACGTGGCCTCGCTTTTCCCCGAGCAGGGCGGAATCCGGGAGAAGGAGCGGACAGTAGTTGGCGTCCGCAATTCCCCCAAGCCGCCGCCGCAGCGGATCTCCCTCACGCTTCCCGCCATTAATACTGCCGCCGAGGTCTGGATGGTGGTGGCCGGCGAGGACAAGGCCGGCGCGGTTGGCCTGGCCCTGGCAGGCGCCAACCCGGTGCAGGTTCCGGCGGCCGGCCCGCGCGGAACATCACGCACCCTGTGGCTTATCGATGAAAACGCAGCGTCACGTGTCCCGCAGCAGCTCGTCCGGAAGGACGCCACCGGCGCGTAGTTTTTCCAGCGCTCCGGCCAAGACAGCTTCGGCGTCCTGGTCGGAGCGCCGTTCTTTAACGTATTCAAGATGGCTTTTGAAGCCTTCGTCCAGGGGGTCGGGGAGGTCGGCTTCCTTGCCGTCCCGTGATGCCGGAGCCCCGCACCGCCGGCAGTCCCAGACGGCGGGAATCTGCTCGTCCGGCAGCCGCAGGAAGACAAGCTGGGTCTCATGCCCCTTGGCGCACCAAAACGAAAACCGGATGCGGGGCACCCTTTCGCCCGAGGCAGCTTCTGACTGGTTCTTGGGACCGGCTCCTTCTGTCACACCCACCCGGGTGCCGCGGAACGCTGACGCACTATGTACCATCGGGTCTCCTGGCTGCTTAAACAAAAACTGTGGCTGTTGGAAGCCAACAGCCACAGTTTAGTTCGGAGATCCTCATCGCGGCAGTGCCGGGCGACGATCAGTTTCAGGGGCTATGAGTCCCCTGCGCCGCTGAAGCGCATGATCAGGCCAAGGGCGATGATCACAATGCCCCAGGTAACGCCCAGGATCACAGTGAATCTGTTCAGGTTCCGCTCGGCGACGCCGGAGGAGCTGAGGCCGGAACTCATACCGCCGCCGAACATGTCCGACAGCCCGCCACCCCGTCCCTTGTGGAGGAGGATAAGCAGGGTCAGCAGAAGGCTGGTGATGCCCAGGAGAATCTGCAGAATGACATGAAGAACGTCCACGACGGCCTTTCAGAAGATTGGAAATGCGGGAGCCTGGAGCTGATGACGGACTAGTCCGTCACCAGGTGACTCTCGAACCTGACAATATTAGCAAACTCCGCGGGATCGAGGCTTGCCCCGCCGACCAACACGCCGTCGACGTCGCGTTCCTTCAGGATCGCGGCGACATTGTTGGCCTTGACCGAGCCGCCGTAGAGCAGCCGGATCTTCGCCGCAACATTGTCGCCAAAGAGGGTGGCCAGTTCCGCGCGGATGGCGGCGCACATTTCCTGGGCGTCCTCCGGCCCGGCCACTTCACCGGTGCCGATGGCCCAGACGGGCTCGTAGGCCACCACAAGCTCTGCCGCCTGCTCGGCCGTCAGTCCGGCGACGTTCGCCCGGAGCTGCTTCAGCGTGTGCTCGACATGCGTGCCGGCCTGGCGGATTTCGAGGCCTTCGCCTACGCAAAGAACCGGAGTGACGCTGTGCTTGAACGCTGCCTTGACCTTGGCATTGAGCACTTCGTCGGATTCCTGGTGGATAGTGCGGCGTTCGCTGTGCCCCACCAGGACGTAGCGGCAGCCCAGCTTGTTCAGGAACTGGCCGGAGGTGTCGCCGGTGTAAGCGCCCGAGTCGAACTGGGAGAGGTCCTGGCCGCCGTAGGCAATGTCCAGTTCATCGCCCTGGACGAGGGTCTGGACGCCGCGGAGGTCGGTGAATGGCGGGAAGACTGCCACCTCAACCCGGCTGTAGTCGTGCTTGGCGTCGGACAGGGTCCAGGCCAGTTTCTGCAGGAGGGTGATGCCCTGGACATGGTCCATGTTCATCTTCCAGTTGCCTGCAATGAGAGGCGTGCGGTCAAAAGCGCCGTTCGTTGACGTAGTCACGTGTTCTCCAAAAGTACTTGATATGTGTGCGGCCGGCAGGGTGCCCGCGGGCACCCTGCCGGCCGGAGGACTTGGCAGTCCAGGTTCCTAACGGTCCAGGACGCTGAGTCCCGGGAGTTCCTTGCCTTCGAGATATTCGAGGCTGGCGCCGCCGCCGGTGGAAATGTGCCCGAACTGGTCGTCAGCGAAGCCGAGCGTCCGCACGGCGGCAGCGGAGTCCCCGCCGCCTACCACGGTGAACGCATCGGCCTCAGTCAGGGCCTTGGCCACGGCGCGGGTTCCGCCGGAGAATGCTTCGAATTCAAAGACGCCCATGGGTCCGTTCCAGAACACCGTTTTGGCGCCCTTGATGCGGTCCGCAAAGGCGGCTGCAGAGTCCGGTCCGATGTCCAGGCCGATGCCCTGGGCGCCGAAGCTGCTGGCCTCGATGCCGTCCGCGGGGACGGTCTCGTAGTCTGCGTTGGCCGCGAACTTACTGGCCACCACAACGTCGGTGGGCACGATGAATTCGGTGCCGGCACCGGCAGCCCGCTTCAGGTAGTCCTGGACAACCGGGATCTGGTCTTCTTCCAGGAGGCTGCCGGCCACGCTGTGGCCCTCTGCCGCCAGGAACGTGAAGAGCATGCCGCCGCCCACCAAGATGGTGTCGGCTTTGCCGATGAGGTTGTCAATGACCGCCAGTTTGTCGGAGACCTTGGAGCCGCCGAGCACCACCACGTAGGGCCGCTGCGTGTCAGCCGTCAGCTTCCGCAGCACCTCCACCTCGGTGTGTACGAGATCGCCCTGGTAGGACGGGAGCCGGGTGGCGACGTCGTAGACACTGGCGTGCTTGCGGTGTACGGCACCAAAGGCGTCGTCAACGTAGGCGCCGTTGGCCCCTGACAGGGCCACCAGTTCGTCCGCGAACGCGCCGCGTTCGGCGTCGTCTTTGCTGGTCTCCCGGGCGTCGAAACGCACGTTCTCCAGGACGAGGACTTCGCCGTCTTGAAGCGAGGCAGCGAGTTCCTTCGCGGAGCTGCCCACAGTGTCCTGCGCGAGCGAGACCTTGAAGGCGGCAAGTTCTGCGAGCCGCGCTACGGCAGGCTGAAGGGAGTACTTGTCCTCCGGAGCGCCCTTCGGGCGTCCGAGGTGGGCTGTTACCAGCACGCGGGCACCGGCGTCCGTGAGCTTTCCCAGTACTGGCAGAGAGGCCTTAATACGGCCGTCGTCAGTCACTGTAGAGCCGTCGAGCGGCACATTCAGGTCACTTCTGACAAGAATGTACCGCCCGCGGACACCTTCAGCGATCAGTTCGTTGAGGGTGTGGAATGTCATGTGTCTAACCCTAGCCCAGCTTGGCTGCGACGAGCTCCGTGAGGTCCACGAGGCGGTTGGAGTAGCCCCATTCGTTGTCATACCAGGAAACAACCTTGACCTGGTTGCCGATGACCTTGGTCAGGCCCGAGTCGAAGATCGACGACGCCGGGTCCCCGACGATGTCCGAGGACACGATCGGTGCGTCCGTGTAGGTCAGGATGCCTTGGAACTCGTCGGACTCCGAAGCCTTCTTCAGCGCCGCGTTGACTTCCTCGACGGTGGTCTCGCGGGAGACGGTGACGGTGAGGTCGGTGGCTGAGCCGGTGGGGACGGGCACGCGGATGGCGAAGCCGTCCAGCTTGCCCTTGAGCTCGGGCAGGACCAGGCCGATCGCCTTGGCCGCACCTGTGGAGGTGGGGACCATGTTGATGGCGGCGGCACGGGCACGGCGGAGGTCGTTGTGCGGGCCGTCCTGCAGGTTCTGGTCAGCCGTGTAGGCGTGGATGGTGGTCATCAGGCCACGCTCGATGCCGAAGGTGTCGTTGAGGACCTTGGCCAGCGGGCCCAGGCAGTTGGTGGTGCAGGACGCGTTGGAAATGATGTTGTGCGCCGCGTTGTCGTACAGGCCCTCGTTGACGCCCATCACGATGGTGATGTCCTCGTCGGAGGCAGGTGCGGAGATCAGGACCTTCTTGGCGCCTGCGTCGATGTGCTTCTGCGCGGCAGCGGCCTTGGTGAAGAAGCCGGTGGACTCGATGACGATGTCAACGCCCAGCTCGCCCCAGGGCAGGTTGGCGGGATCGCGTTCGGCGAGA
The DNA here is from genome assembly GCF_050156205.1 of Pseudarthrobacter sp. Y6. Classification (NCBI taxonomy): domain Bacteria; kingdom Bacillati; phylum Actinomycetota; class Actinomycetes; order Micrococcales; family Micrococcaceae; genus Pseudarthrobacter; species Pseudarthrobacter sp. Y6. The sequence goes on from NZ_CP189574.1 coordinate 2,371,484, forward strand.
ACCTTGATGACGTTGCCGTCGACAACAATGTTGCCGTCCTTGACCTCAACGGTTTCCTTCAGGCGGCCGCCGACGGAGTCGTACTTGAGCAGGTGGGCCAGTGCCTCAGGGCTGGTGAGGTCGTTGACGGCAACGATCTCCAGGTCCGCGCCCTGTGCGAGGGCTGCGCGGAAGTAGTTGCGGCCGATGCGGCCGAAGCCGTTGATACCAATACGGGTCGTCACTTGTTCAGTCTCCTTGGTGCTTGATTAAGCACAAACTAGTTGAGCGGGCGTTGAAGCCAACTAACAGATCCCGCACGCCATTGGGCAGAGATGATTAACAGATCGGAGGGCGACCAGCCACATTGCTGAAGGCAGACCGCCTTCCGTGATCCATCTTACGTTTAAGTAGGTCCGCCCCCGCAAGTGCGGGGGCGGACCTTCCACATTCCGGCCGAAATCACGCCGAAATGTGAAGTTTGTTACACGCTCATGTACTGCGGGTCACTACGGCAGGGTGATGAGGCCCGTGGCGTTGGTGCGTGCAGCATCGAAGCGCTTGGCGACATCGGCCCAGTTGACGATGTTCCAAAAGGCCTTGACGTAGTCAGCCTTGACGTTGACGTAGTCCAGGTAGAAGGCGTGCTCCCACATGTCCAGCATCAGCAGCGGCGTGGTGCCGAGAGCCACGTTGCCCTGCTGGTCGTAGAGCTGCTCGATGACCAAGTTGCCACCGATCGGCTCGTAGGCCAGGAAGCCCCAGCCCGATCCCTGCAGGCCAAGGGCTGCAGCGGAGAACTGGGCACGGAAGGCGTCGAAGGAACCGAAGGCGTCGTCGATGGCAGCTGCCAGCTCACCCTCAGGCTTGTCACCGCCGTCCGGGGACAGGTTATTCCAGAACACCGAGTGGTTGATGTGGCCGCCGGTGTGGAACGCGAGGTCCTTGGAAAGGCGGTTGATGTTGGCGAAGTCGCCCTTGTCGCGGGCCTCTGCCAGCTGCGCAAGGGCGTTGTTGGCACCTGCAACGTACGCGGCGTGGTGCTTGCTGTGGTGCAGCTCCATGATGCGCGCCGAAATGTGCGGCTCAAGCGCTGCGTAGTCGTAGCTGAGTTCTGGCAGTGCGTACTCGGTCACAAAATCCTCCAATGTCGTGGACGGTCTGTCCGGGTTGTAACTCTCGGATTGTGCATCCGGATGACTGGCATCCGGAAGATCAGGGTGAACGCTCTGATTCTAGGGTCGCCGCTACTCGTCCAGCATCTCAGGCGTCACATTGGCATCAGTGCCGGGGATCCCCAAACCGATGGCTCGTTTATCCGCCATGGCCAGAAGCCGGCGGATGCGGCCGGCGATGGCGTCCTTGGTCATTACCGGATCTGCCAGGCGCCCCAGCTCGTCCAGGCTCGCCTGTTTGTGGGCCACCCGGAGTTCGCCGGCATATTTGAGGTGGTCCGGGACGTCGTCGCCCAGGATCTCCAGTGCCCGGTCAACCCTGGCACCGGCGGCCACGGCCGCCTGGGCGGAGCGCCGCAGGTTGGCGTCGTCAAAGTTGGCGAGCCGGTTGGCCGTGGCCCTGACCTCCTTGCGCATCCTGCGCTCTTCCCAGACCATCAGGGCGTCATGGGCCCCCATGCGGATGAGCAGGGCGGCAATGGTGTCGCCGTCGCGGATCACTACCCGGTCCACTCCCCTGACTTCGCGGGCTTTGGCCTGGATGCCGAGACGGCGGGCGGCGCCAACGAGGGCAAGCGCGGACTCGGGACCCGGGCAGGTGACTTCCAGCGATGACGAACGGCCCGGTTCGGTGAGGGAACCGTGGGCCAGGAAAGCACCACGCCACACTGCCTCGGCGTCAGCGGCCGAGCCGTTGACCACGGCCGAGGGAAGCCCCCGCACCGGCCGCCCGCGGCCGTCCAGGAGCCCCGTCTGCCGGGCCAGGGACTCGCCGTCGCGGACTACCCGCACCACGTACCGGCTGCCGCGGCGCAGTCCCCCGCCGGAGACAACGACGATCTCGCTCTGGTGGCCGTAAACCTCGGCGATGGCAGCCCGGAGCCTGCGCGCCGTGGATGCGAGGTCAACCTCGGCTTCGATCACGATCCGCCCCGAGATGATGTGCAGGCCGCCGGCGAAGCGCAGCATAGCCGAGACCTCTGCCTTGCGGACTGACGATTTCTTGATGTCCAGACGGGACAGTTCTTCCTTGACCGATGATGTCAGTGCCATGGCACCTTCCTAACTGTTCCCAAAAATGTCGTGGTACGCCGCTGCCAGACGCAGGGGGTCATGGACGGGTCGGCGGCCCGACGCCCCCACTTTACCCAAGACAACCTCGGCGCCGATCATCCCGGCGGCTTTCTCGAACTCCTGCCGGTCCTGCACCGACGCGGGATCCGCCAGGACAACGTCGACACTGAAGTCCGGCGCGTACCGGCGCAGTGCGTGGAGGTGGTCGGCCGCAGACATGCCCGTGGTCTCCTTGGTGTCCGTGGCCAGGTTCATGGTGAGGCAGCGTTTTGCGGCCGTGGCACTCAGGGCGGCACGCATTTCCGGGAGCAACAGGTGCGGCAGCACGGACGTGTACCAGGACCCCGGCCCCAGGATGACCCAATCAGCCAGTTCGATGGCTGTCAGGGCCTCAACACAGGCCGGCGCCTGTTCGGGCAGGAGGCGGACCTGTTCCAGCGAGCCCGCAACGGCGCACCGCGCCTGCCCGCGGATCGTCTGGAGCGCAGACGTGCCGTCAGGTGCAGTGACGCGGATGTCACCTTCGATGGTCAGCGGAACGGTGGACATGGGCAGCACCTGCCCACGGGCACCGAGCAGGGCGCCGGCCCACTTCAGTCCGGCCACGGTGTCGCCCAGAAGCTCCCAAAGGGTGACGATGAGCAGGTTACCCATTGCATGCTCATCCAGCGATCCGCCGCGGCCTTGGCCGGGCCGGAAACGGTGCTGCATCACGTCGCGCCACGTGCGGCCCCAGTCCGTGTCATCGCACAAGGCGGACAGCGCCATGCGCAGGTCTCCGGGCGGGAGGACGCCGTACTCGTCGCGCAGACGCCCTGAAGACCCGCCGTCGTCCGCCACAGTGACAATGGCGGTCAGCTCGGAGGTGAGCAGCCGCAGCGCCGAGAGCGAAGCGGACAGTCCGTGCCCGCCGCCGAGCGCCACGACGTTGGGGCCCTTGTCCTGCTGGCCGGCTGCCGTTCCGCCTGAAACCGGTACCAACGGCAGCGGCCCCGTAAGCATCCCCATTATTCGCGGCCCAGATCCCGGTGGGTGGTGGTGACGGTCACGCGGGGATACTGTGCCAGTTTCTTGGAAAGCTCGACGGCGACTGCCACGGACCGGTGCTTGCCGCCGGTACAGCCGACGGCGATGGTGGCGTAGTGCTTGTTTTCGCGCCGGTAGCCGTCCAGGACGGGCTCGAGCGCCAGGACATAGCGGTCCACGAAGTTCTTTACACCTTCCGCCTCGAGGACGTAATCGCTGACGTCCTTGTCCAGGCCCGTATGCGGGCGCAGCTGCGGGACCCAGTGCGGATTCGGGATGAATCGGACGTCAGCAACGTAGTTGGAATCCACCGGCAGGCCGTACTTGAAGCCAAAGCTCATGACGTTGAGCCGCAGTGCCACCGGGCCGGTCTCGCTGAAGAGTTCCGTGATGGCGGTAGCCAGGGCGTGGACGTTGTAGGTCGAGGTATCCAGTACGACGTCGGAGCTGTCGCGCAGTTCCTTGAGCACCTCCCGTTCGGCTGCAATGCCGTCGAGGATGCGGCCGCCTTCCTGGAGCGGATGGGGCCTGCGGCCCTGCTCGAACCGGCGGACCAGGACGTCGTCTTTGGCGTCGAGGAAAAGGACCCGGAACGTGACACCACTGGCGGCGAGGGCCCCCAGGGCCGCACGGACGTCGACAAAGAGGCCTTTGCTGCGGACATCCATCACCACGGCCAGCCGCGGAATGGACTGCGGAGCGTGGGAGACAATCTCGGCCAGGGTGCCGAGCATCTGCGGCGGCAGGTTTTCCACGACATACCAGCCATGGTCCTCAAGTGCGTCAGCGGCGGTGCTGCGTCCCGCCCCTGACATACCGGTGACCACCAGCAGTTCCGCTTCGAGGGGCTTGACCGGCGTCAGCCCGTCCTGCCCTGTCCCGGATTCCGCCGTAGAGTCTGCCATTCGTTCCGCCCCGTTTCTGTCCAGATGAAGGCAGGCACCCGCAAAGCGGAAACCTGCGTTCCTTACCCTACCTAGGTTTCAATGATTTCGCCGGTCGCCATATTCACGGCTGGAACCGCATCGCCGGCCCCGTCTTCGCCGCTGAAGTGGGCCACGATGGCGTTGGCAAGGGCTGGTCCAATGCCCTTGGCGGCCGTGAGCTCGGCCGCGGTGGCAGCTTTCACACCCTTGACGGACCCGAAGTGGGTGAGCAGGGCCTTGCGTTTGGACTCACCAAGGCCAGGCACTCCGTCCAGCGCCGAGACGGTCATGGCCTTGCCGCGCTTCTGCCGGTGGAAAGTGATGGCGAAGCGGTGGGCTTCGTCGCGGATCCGCTGCAGCAGATAGAGTCCCTGGGACGTCCTGGGCAGGATCACGGGGAAGTCGCTGTCCGGCAGCCAGACTTCCTCAAGCCGTTTGGCCAGGCCCACCACGTACACATCCTCAATACCAAGGTCCGCCAGCGCCCGGGCTGCGGCGTTCACCTGGGGCTTGCCGCCGTCGACCACCACCAGGTTGGGCGGGTACGCGAATTTTGCCCGCGGCGCGGCAGTAGTGGTGTCCAGGACCGCCGCGTCGGCGGCCGCTTCCAATGCGGCTTGGTGCCCTGGCAGGGCGGACGCCTCGACCTGCGCCGACTTATCCTGCAGGTAATGCCGGAAGCGCCGCGTCAGGACATCGTGCATGGCGGCGGTGTCATCCGCAGCCGCGGCCCCGGTGACGGAGAATTTCCGGTAATCGGACTTCTTGGGCAGCCCGTCTTCGACCACCACCATGGATGCCACAACGTTGGTGCCCTGGACGTGGGAGACGTCGAAGCATTCAATCCGCAGGAGCGCCACGGGCAGGTCCAGGGCTTCCTGCAGCTCCTGCAGAGCCTGGGAACGCACGGTGAGGTCCCCGGCGCGGCGGGTCTTATGCAGTTTGAGCGCGTGCTCGGCGTTCTCACGGACGGTGGACATCAGGGCAGCCTTGTCGCCGCGCTGCGGCACCCTGATATCCACTTTGGCTCCCCGCAGGCCGCCGAGCCATTCCGTCAGTTCCGCAGCGTTGCTGGGTTCGACGGGCACCAGGACTTCACGGGGCAGCCTGCCATGGCTGTCGCCGTCGTCCCCATACACCTGCTGCAGCAGGTGTTCCACCAGATCCGGGGTGGTGGCGTCCTCCACTTTTTCGACCACCCAGCCGCGCTGGCCACGGATCCGGCCGCCCCTGACGTGGAAGACCTGGACGGCGGCCTCCAACTCGTCCTCGTACAGTGCGAAGACATCGGCGTCGGTATCATCGGCGAGCACAACGGCGTTGCGCTCAAAGACCTTCCGTAGGGCGGAGATGTCATCACGGAGCCTCGCCGCACGCTCGTAGTCGAGGGTGCCAACGGCGTCGGCCATCTGCTTTTCGAGCTTGGTGATGAAGCGCTTGGCCTCGCCGCCCATAAACGCGCAGAAGTCCTCCGCCAGGACCCGATGTTCTTCCGGGGTCACCCGGCCAACGCAGGGGGCGGAGCATTTGTCGATGTAGCCCAGAAGGCAGGGACGGCCGCTGGCCTGGGCCCGTTTGAGGACTCCAGCGCTGCAGCTGCGGACGGGAAAAACCCGCAACAAGGTGTCCATGGTTTCCCTGATCGCGCCGGCAGTGTAGGGACCGAAGTACCGGGTGCCTTTGCGGCGGTCCCCCCGCATGACCTGGACCCGGGGGAGCTTCTCGCTCATGGTGAGGGCCAAGTACGGATAGGTTTTGTCGTCGCGGAAGACCACGTTGAAGCGTGGCTTGAATTCCTTGATCCAGGTGTATTCAAGCTGCAGCGATTCCAGTTCGCTGCCAACAACTGTCCACTCGACGCTGCTGGCCGTGTGAACCATTGCGTGGGTTTTGGGCAGCAGGCCAGCCGGGTTCGCGAAGTAGGAGTTCAGGCGGGAGCGAAGGCTTTTGGCTTTGCCGACGTAGATGACCCGGCCGTGGGGATCGCGGAACCGGTACACCCCGGGGTTCGTGGGAATTTCACCCGCCTGGGGCCGGTAAGTTGCTGGATCTGCCACTACTTCATTCTACTGATCCGTGGTCTTGCTCTGGTTATAGCTGGTGGAGCGTTCCTGGCCGCTGAGTTCGGCGATCACATCCATGATGCGGTCCGTCACCTGGCGCCGCGCCGGCAGTGAATGATCCGGGCCGGTCTTGTCGAAATACAGGGGCTCCCCCACTTTCATGGTGAAGTGATGCGGCTTGAAGCCCTTCTCGCCGGCCGGCTGCAGGCTCTCCGTGCCGATCAGGCCGACCGGAACCACAGGCGCCCCGGTGGTCAGGGCGAGCCAGCCCACGCCCGTACGGCCGCGGTAGAGGATGCCGTCCCGTGAGCGTGTGCCCTCGGGGTAGATGCCTATGCCTTTGCCCGCTTCAAGGATGTCCAGGAGGGTCTTGAGGGCCTGGACGCTGGCTGCCTGCTCGCCCCGCTCCACCGGGATGGAACCCACGGACTGAAAAAAGGACTTCATGACTTTGCCCTTGACACCACCGGTGGTGAAGTACTCGGCTTTGGCGAAGAAGGCCACTGGCCGCGGCATGAGCGCCTGGACGATGACACTGTCAAAGAAGGAGAGGTGGTTCGGCGCCACAATGAACGGGCCGTCCTTGGGGACGTTTTCAAGGCCGACGACGGTGGGCCGGCAGCTGCCAGCGATCAGTCCCCGTGTTGTCCAGCGGACTGCATCAAACAGCGCCATCGTTGCGCACCTCACTCATCGCGGCAGTGTGGATGGCCTCGAGGCGCCCGATGGCGGCAACCATGCCCGCGGTAGTGTCCACCACGGTGACGGCTCCGGCTTCCTCGAGTTCGCCGTCGGGAGCGAATCCCCAGCCCACGCCGATGCAGTCAAGCCCGTTCGCGATGGCTCCCGCCACATCCTGGGCACGGTCACCCACCACGACGGCACGCTGGGTGGACAGGTCAGTCAGTGCCGCGGCGATGATGTCTGCCTTCCCCACCGGACCGTCCGTTGACGACTCGTTGTCTGCCGAACCCCTGATGGACTGGAACAGGCCGGCGATGCCGTGGTGGCCCAGCACGATCTGGGCCAGCCCCTCGGGCTTTTGCGTGGCGACGGCCACTGGCCTGCCTTCCGCCGCGAAGCTCTCCAGCGCTGCCTTGATCCCGGGGTACAGCCGGCCCTGGGCTATCCCCGTAGCCAGATAGTACTGCCGGTACGTCCGGATGACCTCGTCGAGCATCTCGGCCGGAACCTTGCAGACACTCAGGAGTGCGTCGCTGAGTTTGGGGCCGATCATCGAGTTCAGGACGTCCTGGCCAGGAACCGGCAGACCTGCGGCGGCAAGGGCTGCTGCGATTCCGTCGGATATTCCGCCGGCCGGATCGACAAGAGTGCCGTCCAGGTCAAAGATCACGGGCACTGTTGTTTGAGTCACCGGCTTAGTTTCTCACGACACCGAGCAAGCCCGAAACTCGCATGCCCGACACGGCATACGTCCTCGGAGGCCAACCGCCTAGCTCAGTATTTCCGCGAGGAAGGACGCCGTGTGGCTCTTGGTGGATTTCGCTACCTGCTCTGGAGTGCCGGTGGCCACGATCTGGCCGCCGCCCGAACCGCCGTCCGGGCCAAGATCCACGATCCAGTCGGCGCTCTTAATGACGTCCAGGTTGTGTTCGATGGTAATCACCGTGTTGCCCTTGTCCACCAGCCCCTGAAGGACCATCAGGAGCTTGCGGATGTCCTCGAAGTGCAGGCCCGTGGTGGGCTCGTCGAGAACATACACACTGCGTCCGTTGGAGCGCTTCTGCAGTTCCGCGGCAAGCTTGACACGCTGGGCCTCACCGCCGGACAGCGTGGTAGCCGGCTGTCCCAGCCGTACGTAGCCGAGGCCCACGTCCACGAGGGTGTTCAAGTGCCGGGCGATCGGCGAGAAGGCTGCGAAGAACTCCGCACCTTCTTCGATGGGCATGTTGAGTACATCCGCGATGGTCTTGCCCTTGTAGTGCACTTCAAGGGTCTCGCGATTGTACCGTGCTCCGTGGCACACCTCGCAGGGAACGTAGACGTCCGGCAGGAAGTTCATTTCGATCTTCAGCGTGCCGTCACCTGCGCAAGCTTCGCAGCGCCCGCCCTTAACGTTGAACGAGAACCGCCCTGGCAGGTAGCCGCGGACCTTTGCCTCGGTGGTTTCGGCGAAGAGCTTGCGGATGTTGTCAAAGACACCGGTGTACGTAGCCGGGTTGGACCGTGGGGTGCGCCCGATAGGGCTCTGGTCCACGTGCACCACCTTGTCCAGGTGCTCCAGGCCCATGATGCTCTTGTGGCGCCCGGCAACCTGCTTAGCACCGTTGAGCTTGTTGGCCAGCACCTTGTAAAGGATCTCGTTGACCAGGGTGGACTTGCCGGAGCCGCTGACGCCGGTCACGGCGGTGAACAGGCCCAGGGGGAAGGCCGCATCAACGTTGACAAGGTTGTTTTCACGCGCCCCGACGACCTTCAGCTCACGCTTCTTGTCGTATTTGCGCCGCTTCTTGGGGATTTCGATCTTCTTGCGTCCGGACAGGTAATCGCCGGTCAGTGAGTTGGTGTTGGCCAGGAGCTCCTGGTACGAACCCGAGTGCACTACCTGGCCGCCGTGCTCGCCTGCGCCGGGACCGATGTCCACGATCCAATCCGCCACCTGGATGGTGTCCTCGTCGTGCTCCACAACGATCAGCGTGTTTCCCATGTCCCGGAGCCGCGTCAGGGTCTCAATAAGCCGGCGGTTGTCGCGCTGGTGGAGGCCGATGGAGGGCTCATCCAGGACGTAAAGGACGCCCACGAGGCCGGAACCGATCTGCGTGGCGAGGCGAATTCGCTGCGCTTCGCCGCCGGACAAGGTGGCTGAGGGGCGCTCGAGATTCAGGTATTCCAGGCCCACGTCCAGCAGGAAGGTCAGCCGGGCCTGGATTTCCTTGAGCACCTGGTGGGCGATCTGGGCCTCGCGGCCGGTGAGGACCAGGTTGTTCAGGAAGTCCGCGCACACCCGCATGGGCATGGCCGCGACATCGGCGATGGACTTGCCGTTGATCAGGACGGACAGCGAGGCGGGGTTGAGCCGGGCGCCATTGCAGGCGGGGCAAGCGATCTGCCGCATGTACTCTTCATAGCGGTCGCGGGCCCACGCGGAGTCCGTCTCACCGTGCTTGCGGTGGACGTACTGGATGGCGCCTTCGAAGCCGGTGCTGTATTTGCGTTCCCGTCCGAAGCGGTTCTTGTACTGGACAACCACCTTGTGGTCCTTGCCGTGCAGGACGGTCTGGCGGACATCGTTGCCGAGCTTCTCCCAGGGCGTGTCCATGGAGAAGCCAAGCTCCTTGGCCAGCCCTTCGAGCAGGCGGTTCCAATACTCGGTTGTTGCGGTGCCCAGTGACCATGGCGCGATGGCGCCCTCGGACAACGACAGCTCAGGATTCGGAATGATCAGTTCTTCGTCGACCTCGAGCCGTGTACCGATGCCGCTGCACGCGGAACAGGCGCCGAAAGGATTGTTGAAGGAGAAGGAGCGCGGCTCGATTTCGTCGATGGCCAGGGGATGCTCGTTGGGGCAGGCGAGGTTCTCGGAAAATGCCCGCAGCCGTCCCGGAGCGTCTGTGTCCAGATCGACGAACTCAGCCAGTACCCGGCCTTCGGCCAGGCCAAGCGCCGTTTCAACGGAATCCGTGAGGCGCTGGCTGATGCCTTCCTTGACCACCAGGCGGTCCACCACCACCTCAATGGTGTGCTTGAACTGCTTGCCGAGTTTGGGGGGCTCGCTCAGCTGGATCAGCTCGCCGTCCACCCGGGCACGCGAATAGCCCTTTGCAGTCAGCTCCTTGAAGAGGTCCACGAACTCGCCCTTGCGTCCCCTCACCACCGGCGCCAGGACCTGGAAGCGTGTGCCTTCCTCAAGCTCAAGCAACTGATCCACGATCTGCTGCGGAGTCTGCCGGGCCACAACCTCGCCACAGGCCGGGCAATGCGGCCGTCCCACGCGTGCCCACAGCAAACGCATGTAGTCATAGATTTCGGTGATGGTGCCAACCGTGGAGCGGGGGTTCTTGCTGGTGGACTTCTGGTCAATCGATACCGCCGGCGAGAGCCCCTCGATGAAATCGACATCCGGCTTGTCCACCTGGCCAAGGAACTGACGGGCATAGGCCGACAGGGATTCAACGTAGCGCCGCTGGCCCTCGGCGAAGATGGTGTCGAATGCCAGCGATGACTTCCCGGAGCCGGACAGCCCGGTGAAAACGATCATGGCATCACGGGGCAGATCCAGGTCCACATTGCGCAGGTTATGCTCGCGCGCACCCTTGACCACAAGGCGGGAGAGGTCTGGCCGGGCAGGCGTGGCTGGGTCCTGGGCAACGGCGACGGGAACGGATTCGACTGCTGTTTCTTCAGCTACGGCTTTAGGCACCCACTAATGCTAATCGAAAACTTCTTCGAATATCCATGTGGGGCTGGCTAGTCGGCGTCGTAGGCTGCTGCCAGCAACTGGACTGCTTCCGCAAAGGTGGCACCTTGGGCCTTGGCCACTGACGCATAGGAGTTGGCGGCAAGGGCGAGCGCATCCTCCCGCTCATCACGCGCGCACACGACGGTGCCGTTCCTGCCCTTCGTGGCCACCACCCCGGCTGCCTCCAGCTCCTTGTACGCCCTTGCCACGGTGTGGGGCGCGACGTCGAGCAGCCCCGCCAAGTTCCGCACCGCCGGCAGCTTGGTTCCCGGCGGAAGCGCACCGCTGTCCGCGAGGCGGATCACGTGCAGGCGCAGCTGTTCAAACAGTGCCACCGTGCTGGACTGGTTCGGCTTCCAGGTTCCGGGGAACGGACCGCCTGTGGTCATCGTCCGGCCTCCAAGGTGCCGGCGCGGCCCGCACGTCCGGCGAACTGCGCGTTGTACAGCCGGGCATAGCGGCCGTTGGCTGCCAGGAGGCTTCGATGGGTTCCCTGCTCTGCAATGCGTCCGTGGTCCATGACCAGAATTAGATCAGCGTCCCGGACCGTGGACAAACGGTGGGCGATCACAAAGCTTGTTTTTCCACGGCGCAACCTCTGCATGGCCTGGCGGATCAGGACCTCGGTCCGGGAATCCACTGAACTGGTGGCCTCGTCCAGGACCAGCACAGTGCGGTCCGCCAACTGTGCCCGGGCGATGGAGATCAGCTGGCGCTGGCCCTGGCTGAGAGGCTCTCCCCCGTTTCCCAGCACCGTGTCGTAGCCCGCGGGCAGCGACCTGATGAGGTGGTCCACATGGCTCGCCTCTGCCGCCGTAGTGATCTCCGCATCTGTGGCTCCCGGCCGACCGTATTCGATGTTCTCCCTGATGGTGCCGGAAAACAGCCAGGCATCCTGGAGCACCACCCCGAATCCCTCGCGCAGGACGTCCCGCGGAATGTCTGCGATGTCGGTACCGCCGATGGTGATCCTGCCGGCGTCGACTTCATAGAACCGCATGAGGAGGTTGACAATGGTGGTCTTGCCAGCGCCCGTATGGCCGACAATCGCCACCGTCCGGCCCGGTTCCACCGTGAACGACAGTCCACGGACCACAGGGTCAGCCCGGGCATAGCCGAAGGTGACATCGCTGAACACAATCCGCCCGTCCTGGCCCGCTTTGTGCCCGTTACGTTCACGCTCAGCAGGTATTTCCGCGGCATCGAGCAGGTCGAACACGCGGCGCGCCGAAGCCACGCAGGATTGGATGACGTTGAGCATGCCGCCGATCTGGCCTACAGGTTGGGTGAAAAGCCGGCTGAACTGGATGAACGCCTGGATCCCGCCGATGGTCATGGCCCCCGTGGTGACCTGGAGCGCCCCCACCACCGCCACTGCGATGTAATTGACATTGGCGATAAGGACCATCAACGGCTGGACAATGCCCGATGAATACTGGGCCCGTGCGGATGCCCGGGCAAGGCGGTCGTTGCTTGCCTTGAAGACTGCCGCTGCCTGGTCATGGTACCCGAAGGCCTTAACGACCTCGTGCCCGGTGACAAACTCCTCCACATGGGCGTTCAATTCACCCGTTTCGGTCCACTGGCGGGCGAAATGTGCTTGGGATTTCCGGGCCACCATAACGGTGATGAGGGTGGACAACGGCACTGAAGCAAGAGCGATCAGTGCCAGGAGCGGCGAGATCCACAGCATCATGGCCAGGGCACCGCACAGCATCAGGACAGACATGATCAACTGCGTGAGGACCTGGCTGAGCGCTTGCGAAATATTGTCGATGTCGTTGGTGACGCGGCTCAGGACGTCACCCCTGGACTGCTTCTGGAAGTACGTGGACGGAAGCCGGTGCAGCTTGTCTTGAACCGATGCCCGGAGGCTATACATCAGGCCATGTACGGCGCTGGCCGTCAGCGCTCCCTGGATCCAGTTGAACAGGGAAGCGCCGACGTACATCGCGGCAACGGCGGCCAGCAGGCTTCCCAGCCGCTGCCCGTCGAGCACTCCGCTGTAGACCCCATCCACCACAACATCGGTGGCATCACCGAGGTAGTTGGGCGCCGCGACGTTGAGGACAACAAAAGCGCAGGTGGCCGCAACTGCACCCAGCATCCGGCCCCTGGACGGGCGCAGCAATGCAAGGACACGGCGCGCTGTGGGCCAGAACCCTTCGGATGCCCCGGTGCCGGGCGAAGCTTTCATGGCGCGTCGTCCAACGCAAGTTGGGACTCGGCGATTTCCCGGTAGGTGGCAGATGTCTCCAGCAGTTGCAGGTGCGTCCCCTGTGCAACGAGCCGGCCGTCGTCGAGCACCAGGATCTGTCCGGCTCCGGCAACGGTGGAGATCCGTTCCGCCACGACAATGACCACTGCACTGTCAAGGGCTACCTCCAGGGCATCCCGGACCCGGGCCTCGGTGGCGAAGTCCAGCGCGGAAAAGCTGTCGTCAAAGAGGTAGACGGGGACTCGCCGCAGGAGGGCCCGCGATATGCAGAGTCGCTGCCGCTGGCCGCCGGAGAGATTGGTTCCGCCTTGCCCGACCTCCGTATCCATCCCGAGTGGCAGCGCACGAACGAAGCTGGCGGCCTGGGCTGTCTCCATGGCTTCCCACAGCTGGCCGTCGGTTGCCTCCGGAGCTGCGACGCGCAGGTTGTCGGAGATGGTTCCGGAGAAAAGGTGGGACTTTTGCGGCACCGCCGCCATGGTCCGGCGGAGGACATCCAAGGGCATCGAACAAATGTTCCGGCCGCCGATGCTGATGGTTCCGGCCGTGGCGTCCAGGAACCGGGGCACCAGGCTCAGGAGTGTCGATTTGCCGCTCCCTGTTGAGCCGACGATGGCAACAGTGGTTCCTGGCCCGGCCGTGAAGCTGATGTCTTCAAGTACTGGATTTTCGGCACCGGGGTAGGAAAAACTGACGTTCCTGAATGTGACGCTGGCGCCCTCTAACGTGCCCCCAAGGCTGGTCCGTTGGGGCGCCTTGCAGTCCTGGACTGACGGTTTTGCGTCGAGCACGGCACCCAGCCGTTCTGCGCAAGCGGCGGCCCGCGGAGCCGTCATGAACACGTACATGGCCATCATGATTGCCAGGAGAATCTGCAGGATGTAGGCGATAAAGGCCGTGAGGGCGCCGATCTTCATCCCGCCGTCGTAAACCCGGTGGCCACCGAACCACACCACAGCCACCGACGACACGTTGACCACAATCATGATCAGCGGCAGCATGCCGGCAACGAGCAGCGACGACTGAAGATTGTTTCCGGTGAGGCTGCTGTTGGTCGTCGCAAACCGTCGTGTTTCGTGTCCCTGCCTGACGAAGGCCTGGATCACATTCGCGCCGATGATCTGCTCACGAAGGAGCTCCCCCGTTCGGTCCAGGAGTTCCTGCCCCTGCCGGTATAGGGGCACCAGACGCCGGACTATCAGATACATGATGAGCAGAAGTATGGGCATGATGACGATCACGACGCTTGAAAGCACCATGTCCTGCTGCCACGCCAGTAAGACGCCCCCGGCCGCCATGACTGGCGCCGCCACAAGCATGGTGAAGACCAGGACGGCGAACGACTGGATCTGCTGGGTGTCGTTGGTGGCCCTGGTGACGAGGGTTTGCGTGCCGAAGGCTGCCACTTCCTGGGAAGAAAGCGACTGGATCCTGGTGAAGACCTCGCCGCGCAGCTGGTGCCCGATCTTCATGGCCACCACTGCCCCGAAGTAGCCCGCGGCTATGGCCGCCGCCGCCTGGACCGCAGCTATCAGGGACATAACAGTGCCCAAGCGGAAGATTTCCGGCGTGTTCCCGGCCACGATGCCGTCGTCGATGATGGCAGCGTTAATGGTGGGGAGCAGCAGGTTGCCTGCCGTCTGAACAAGCTGGAGAGCAACAATCGCGGCCACGGCGCCCTTGTGGCCAGCCAGAAGCCGGGTCATCAAGCCGAAAATCATCTCACCTCCAGGACGGGATTTGGGAGGCTGATGAGGGTCCGGCCATTTGCCATCCCCAGAAGCCGCTTTCGTCATTGTAACCAGCATCACATTCTCTTTTTAGTCATATGGTTTTACCGACCATGTAGAGAACTTCAAGCGAATGGAGTTTATGCGCTTGGCGGCTTTTGCGCTACGGCAAAGATCCGCCGGAAGGGAAACACCGTGCCATGGACCGTTCCCGGGTACGCGGCCCGCAGGGCTGCAGCATACTCAGCTTCAAAGGCGTGCCCGTCCTCGGCTGAAAGGGCCGCCACGACCGGGCGCAACGCCGTGCCGCGCACCCAGTTCAGCACCGGATCCGCCCCAGTGAGGACCTGCTGGTATGTGGTTTCCCAGGCGTCTGCCGTGCAGCCCGCGTCCAGCATGATGCTGAGGTAGCCTGCGGGCTCCCCCACGGATTCTCCACCGCGAAGTACGCCGTCAAGCTGGGGAGACCAGTGTGCCGAGCCTGCAAGTTCCCGCATCAGGGCATGAGACGGGGCGTTGAAGTTCCCCGGCACCTGCATGGCGAACCAGGCACCAGGTTTGAGCGCCGCCAGCCAACCCGCCAGCATCTCCTGATGCCCCGGCACCCACTGAAGCGCGGCGTTGGTGACCACCACGTCGGTTTCAGCCGGGGGTGTCCAGTCTGCGATATCCGCCAGCCCGAAGCTGAGGCCCGCATGCCTGCCGGCCTGCGCGGCGGCCTTGTCCAGCATCTCCGCGGACGAATCGAGCCCGACCACTTTCGCTTCCGACCATCTCCGGGCGAGGGTGGCCGTGAGGTTCCCCGGACCACATCCCAGGTCCACAACGTGCTGTGGCCGGTCGGCCTGGATCCGCCCTGTAAGGTCAAAAAAGGGCCGGTCGCGGTAGTCGCCGAACTGGACGTACTTTACGGGGTCCCACTTCACAGTTACCTCCATCGCCTGGTGCTGTCTGGCAGTACCGCGAGCCTAACCCGGGCCCTCCCGGATATCCGGCACCGGCTGGGCACTAAGCTGGAAATCAATGAAACTCGTTGACCAGCTGCCTGTCCTGCCCGCCTCAAACCCATCCGGCGCAGGCATCGACCCGGACGCCCTGTACACGCAATTCCTTGAGTGGACCGAAAGTCGGGGCCTGGAACTGTACGCGGCCCAGGACGAGGCCATCATGGAGCTCGCCACCGGTGCCAACGTCATCCTCGCCACCCCGACCGGCTCCGGCAAATCGCTGGTGGCCATCGCGGCGCACTTCCAGGCCATGGCACGGGGCCAGCGCAGTTACTACACCGCCCCCATCAAGGCGCTGGTCTCGGAGAAGTTCTTTGCCCTGTGCGACATATTCGGTGCAGAAAACGTTGGCATGATCACCGGTGACTCCGGCGTCAACCAGAACGCGCCGATCATCTGCTGCACGGCAGAAATCCTCGCGAACATCGCCCTCCGCGAAGGGGCCGCCGCCGAACTGGGTGCGGTCATCATGGACGAATTCCATTTCTACTCCGACCCCCAGCGCGGTTGGGCCTGGCAGGTCCCGCTGCTGGAGCTGCCCCAGGCCCAGTTCCTGCTGATGTCCGCCACTCTGGGCGATGTCAGCCGGTTCGAGGCCGGCATCACCGAGCTCACGGGCCGGCCCACCACCACAGTGAGTTCAGCCGAGCGTCCCATTCCGCTGCATTACTACTATCACCAGACCCCGGTCCATGAAACGCTCGAGGAACTCCTCTCCACGCGCCAGGTGCCCGTCTATGTGGTGCACTTCAGTCAGATCGAGGCCATTGACCGGGCCCAGACGCTCATGAGCATCAACGTGTGCACCCGCGAGGAAAAGGACAAGATCGCTGAGCTGATCGCGAATTTCCGTTTCGCGGCAGGCTTCGGCAAGACGCTCAACAGGCTGGTCCGGCACGGTATCGGCGTCCATCACGCCGGCATGCTGCCGAAGTACCGGAGGCTGGTGGAACAGCTTGCCCAGGCGGGCCTGCTCAAGGTGATCTGCGGTACCGACACGCTGGGCGTGGGGATCAATGTGCCCATCCGCACCGTCTTGCTCACCGCGCTGAGCAAGTACGACGGCGTCCGCACCCGCCCGCTTAACTCCCGGGAGTTCCACCAGATTGCCGGACGGGCAGGCCGCGCCGGGTATGACACGGCGGGGACTGTGGTGGTCCAGGCGCCGGAGCACGTGATCGAAAACGTGAAGGCCATGGCCAAGGCCACCGCCAAATTTGGTGATGACCAGAAGAAACTCCGCCAGGTGGTCAAGAAGAAGCCGCCGGAGGGCTTCGTGTCCTGGGGTGAACCCACCTTCAAGCGCCTCGTGGAATCCGTGCCCGATCCTTTGACCTCAAGCTTCAGCGTGACGCATTCGATGCTGATGAACCTGATGGAACGGCCCGGCGACCCGTTCACGGCTGCACGCCGGCTGCTGACCGAAAACCACGAGACCCGGTCCGCACAGCTGCGGCTGATGAAAAAAGCCCTGGGAATCTACCGCGAGCTCCTCGCAGCTGAGGTGGTGGAGCGCATCCCGGCAGTAGAGCAGGGCCATGACGGCAGGACAGTCCGGCTCACCGTCCATCTGCAGGCCAATTTTGCCCTGAACCAGCCGCTCTCGCCGTTTGCACTGGCGGCGCTGGAGCTGCTTGACCCGGATTCGCCGTCGTACGCCCTGGATGTGGTGTCCGTGATCGAGGCGACCCTCGAAAAGCCCCGCCAGATCCTCTCCGCCCAGCAGAAGAAGGCCCGCGGGGAAGCGATTGCCGCGATGAAGGCTGACGGCATCGAGTATGACCAGCGCATGGCCATGCTGGAGGAGGTCACCTATCCGCAGCCGCTCGCCGAACTGCTGGGCGAAGCCTTCGAGGTCTACCGCAAGGCCGCACCTTGGGTGGGCGACTTTGAACTGGCACCGAAATCCGTGGTCCGCGACATGTACGAGCGTGCCATGAACTTCGGCGAGTTCGTCCAGTTCTATGGGTTGGCCCGCTCCGAGGGGATTGTGCTGCGCTACCTCGCCGACTGCTTCAAGGCGTTGCGCCAGACCGTGCCGCAGGACATGCTTCGGGAGGACCTTGAGGACCTCATCGCCTGGCTTGGCGAACTGGTGCGGCAGGTCGACTCCAGCCTCCTGGACGAATGGGAGGAGCTGACGTCCGGCGCGATGCCCACCCGGCACGACGCTCCCCCTCCCCCGCCGCCGTCGCTGACGTCCAACATCCGTGCCTTCCGCGTGATGGTCCGCAACGAGATGTTCCGCCGTGTGGAACTGTTCGCGGACGAAAACGCAGCAGCCTTAGGCGAGCTCGACAGCGGCGCGGGCTGGGATGCCGACCGCTGGGAAGACGTCCTGGACGACTACTTCGACGAACACAACGACATCGGCACCGGCCCGGATGCCCGCGGCCCCGGACTGCTCATGATGACCGAAGAGCCAGGGCTTTGGAAGGTCCGGCAGATTTTCGACGATCCGGCGCGCAACCATGACTGGGGTATCTCCGCCGACGTGGACTTGGCGGCCTCCGACGAATCCGGAACGGCAGTGGTCCGGGTCACCGACGTCAACCGGCTCTAGGCTCCGACCCCATGGACTCCGTCCCCGACCTGACCGGCAGCCTTAGGGTTTTGGAAGCCCTGAAGGCCCAGCCCGTGGCACCTTCCGACGGTCCACGGCAATGGTGGAATGGCCTGCTGGACGTCGAGGGGCTGGCTTTGGGGGCGGTCCAGGCAGCAGCCACGTCGCTGAACGCACTTGTTGGTGTTCCGGGGAGGTACACCCTGGCATCCGGGTCCACCGCCGCGTCCTTCGATTCGCTTGGACACCTGCGGATCGCGGGGGTGAAACCCGAAGGGTTCGCCCCGATGTCCGGCTTTCGGCGCACGTCGGACGGCTGGATCCGCCTGCACGCCAACTATCCCCACCACGCAGCCCGGCTGATGGCGGCACTCTCCGTCAGCACACCGCAGGACGTGGAACACGCCCTGCTAAGAATGACGTCCCTGACAGCCGAGGAAGCCATCACGGCAAACAACGGCGTCGCTGCTGCCGTCCGTACGCGGGACGACTGGGTCGCGACCCCAATGCATGGGACGGCCAGCGCCGGGCCTTGGATCAGAATGTCCCGTCCACCGACGGGAGCCGGTGAAACTTCGCAGCCGTCCCGGTGGGTTCCATCGGCAGTTCCCCGCCGCCCCTTGGCCGGGCTCAAGGTGCTGGACCTGACCCGCGTCATCGCCGGTCCCACGGCCACGCGCCTCCTGGGTGCCCTGGGCGCGGACGTCCTGCGCATCGACCCGCCCCAGCTTCCGGAGTTGAGCGATGTGTTCATTGACTCGGGCTTTGACAAGCGCAGTGCGGAGGCGGACCTCCGGGAGCCCGCGGTTATGGAAGGAATCAGGCGGCTCATTGAGTCTGCCGACGTGGTGGTCACGGGTTACCGGGACGGCGGGCTGGACCGTTTCGGGCTGGCGCCCGAAACGCTGTTGCTGGACCGGCCCGACCTCGTCATAGTCACCCTCAGTGCCTGGGGCAGCGGCGGCCCATGGAAGGGACGGCGCGGTTTCGACAGCCTGGTTCAGGCCGCTTGCGGCGTTGCCGAACGGTATGGCTGTACGACTGAAGATGGGTGGATGCCTGGGGCGCTGCCTGTGCAGGCACTGGATCATGCCACGGGATATGGCCTGGCGGCGGCAGCAATTGCCTTGCTGGCCGAACGGCTCCGAAGCGGACGTGGCGGAGCGGCCCGGCTTTCCTTAGCCCGCACCGCTGAAGAATTGTTCCAGCTGCCCGCGGTGGCCAGCCACGGTGGTTCCCTGCCTGAACCGGACTTCCGCGTGATCGACAGCCCATACGGCCGCCTGCGATATGTTGGGCCGCCCATTATGGCGGACGGCGTGCCGCTGGAGTACAGCAAGGGACCAGTCCGCTACGGGACATCGCAGCTTCGCTGGCAGTAGGGATCACGGCCCCGCTAGTAAACTCGGACCATGAGTGTAATCCGCCCGGCCTCCCGGCAAGACGTCCCCGCCATCCTGCAGATGATCCACGAACTGGCCATCTACGAGAAGGAGCCGGACGCTGTCCGCAACACCCCGGAAATGCTGGCTGAGGTCCTGTTCGGCGAGAACCCGCGCGTGTTTGCCACGATGGCTGAGAACAGTGCGGGCGAGGTCCAGGGATTCGCACTCTGGTTCCTGAACTACTCCACTTGGGAAGGCGTCCACGGCATCTATCTGGAAGACCTCTACGTCAGCCCGCACGCCCGCGGCGAGGGCCACGGCAAGGCGCTCCTGAAGCACCTGGCCGCCACCGCCGTCGACAACGGCTACGCCCGGGTTGAGTGGAGCGTCCTGGACTGGAACGAGCCGTCCATCAACTTCTACCGCAGCATCGGCGCCCGCACCCTGGATGGCTGGTCCACATTCCGGCTGACCGGCGACGCCCTGGAGAGCTTTGGCACCCGATCGGCAGCGTCCATCCGTGGCTGAGCGGGACGCTTCCTCTCAAACCACGCAAACGCGGACCCCTGTCCCGCATTTTGTGAAGGCCCGGCACGAATTTCGGGGCATGCGCACCGCCGAGCACTACTTCACCGTTCCCTTGGACCACTTCGCGCCAGCGAGCGGCGACGGCGCCGCGCAAACCATCACCGTCTTCGCCCGCGAGTACGTCTCGTCGGCCCACACCCAGGCTGAAGCCGAAAAGCTTCCCTGGCTGCTGTTCCTCCAGGGCGGGCCGGGCGGCCGCGGCAACCGGCTGGCTTCGCTGAGCGGCTGGAGCAAGGCGGCGGCCCGGGACTTCCGGATCCTGATGCTGGACCAGCGCGGCACCGGGCTTTCGACTCCCATTGACCGGAACACGCTGCCGGCGCGCGGAACGGCCGAGGCCCAGGTTGCGTACCTTGAGCATTTCCGTGCGGATTCCATCGTGGCCGACGCGGAGCTCATCCGCGCGGCGCTCGGCTCCGGCCCCTGGAGCATCTACGGCCAAAGCTACGGCGGATTCTGCGCGCTGACGTACCTGTCTTTTGCCCCGGACGGGCTGAAGGAGGCTCTCATCACGGGCGGACTTGCGCCGCTCGCCGGCCATGCCGACGACGTCTACCGCGCCACGTTCGCGCGCGTTGCGGCCCGCAACACTGAGTACTTCAGCTGGTATCCGGAGGACCGCCGGACAGTGAATGCGATCGCATCGCACCTGCGGCAGACCGAGGAGTTCCTTCCCGACGGCGGCCCGCTCACGGCGGAACGGTTCCAGATGGTGGGCTCCTTCCTGGGCGGAAACACGCGGGTGGACGGCCTGCACTACCTGCTGGAGGACGCCTTCACTGAGACGCCAAATGGGGACAGGCTCTCCGATGCCTTCCTGGAGCAGGTCCAGGGCATCGTGTCCCGCCTGGCGAACCCGCTCTATGCCCTGCTGCATGAGTCAATCTATGGGCAGGGACAGGCGACCGACTGGTCTGCCTGGCGTGTGCTGCAGGAAAATCCGGCATTCCGCCCGGATGCGGAGCCGCTGCTGCTGACCGGCGAGATGGTGTACCCGTGGTACTTCGAGCAGGATGCCGCCTTGGTGCCCCTGCGGCAGGTGGCCCATCTCCTGGCCGCCAAGACGGACTGGAAGCCGCTGTATGACCACACGCAGCTGGCCGCGAACAGCGTGCCGGCAGCCGCCGCGGTTTACCAGGACGACATTTACGTGGACCGCAGTCTGTCCCTGGAAACGGCGGCTGCAGTGCGCGGACTCCAGGTATGGGAGACTGCCGACTTCCACCATGACGGCATAGCCGACGACGGCGAGGCCATTTTCGGGCGCCTGCTGGGTATGGTGCGCTCGGTTGCCGGCTCAGCCGGCAGCTGAGCCGGACGCCGGGATACGGCGGCGCGACACAAGGGCCACGACGGCGGCGGTCAGCACAGCAGCTCCCACCAGGCCGCCCGCCATGTTCAGTCCCAGGTAGCCGGCCCAACTGAGGATCAGGCCAGAGGTGGCCCCGCCGACCGCACCTGCGGCGCCCATCAGCATGTCCGACACACCTTGGACCACCACACGGGACTCCTGTGGGACGCTCTCCGCCAGCAGCGTGGAGCCGGAAATGGTGGCTGCAGACCACCCCATGCCCAGCAGGACAAGTCCCACGGCCACCGCCACGGTGGACGTCTGGCCAAACCCTGCGACGGCGACGGCAGCGATCAGCGTGGCGAAGCCGATCATGATGGTCTCTGTCCTGCCCGCCTTGTCAGTCAGCCAGCCCATGACCGGCGACAACGCGAACATGCCGGCGATATGAAGGGAGATGGTGAAGCCGATGATCACCAGGACATCGCCGGAGGCGGCGTGGCCGGCGTGGGAGGCACCCGGCCCGGCCACGAGCTCCTGCAAATGCAGCGGGGTCATGGACATCACGCCCACCATCACGGCGTGCGCTCCGACGACGGCGGCAAGCGCCAGCCAGGACGCCCTGGACTGACGGATTGCCCGTAGCCCGCGGACGAGCGCGCCCCCGCCTGCGTTGCGCGCGGGGGCGCCTTGTTGATTGGCCGTACTTGGAGGTGTGCCCCGCATATCCCCGCCCGCCGGCTGGGCGGTGGGTTCCTGGGCGGCGAGCTCCCGGGCGGCGATTTCCCGGGCGAGCAGGAGTGGGTCGGGCCTGAGGCCGGCGAAGAGCAGCACGATGGCCAGCAGGAGTCCGGCTGCGGATATCACGAACGGTCCGGCGACGGGCGGCAGACCGAGTGCCAGGCCCACAACGGTGCCAGGTTGGATCAGGTTGGGTCCGGCCACGGCGCCGACCGTCACAGCCCACACAACGGCGGAAAGCGCCCTGCCACGGTGTTCAGCATCCGCAAGGTCAACGGCGGCGAAGCGTGCCTGCAGGCTGGCCGCGGTGCCCACCCCGATGCCCACCGCCCCCAGTACCAACAGGACGAACAGGCCGGACACCACCGAAAGAACTATCAGCACGGTGCCTGCCAGGGCTGCGGAAAGCCCCGTAACCTGGCCGGCCCGGCGGCCCCGGCGGTCCGCCAGCGAAGCCAGGGGCAGGGCTGCCAGCGCGGCCCCCAAGGTCATAACCGTGGCCACGGCACCCGCCCACACGCTGGAACCTGAAAGTTCCACGGCCAGGATGGAACCAATGGAAACCGTGGCTCCGGTGCCGATTCCACCGAAAACCTGGGCCGCGCTCAGCAGCACCACGGTGCGGCGTTGCACCTGGCGCACTCCACTTTCCGTTAGGAGGATGCGGGCCATGCTCCGAGCATAGTCCTCGGGCGGCCGCAACCGCAGGGTTCGTTAGAGCCAGCAATCCCGGCCGCACGGCGGCCGGGATTGCTGGAACCTGCAGTGTGCGTCAAGGAAACGCGGGGACAGCTTACTCGGCGTCGCTGAGGCTCTTCTTGGCGTCTTCTTCGAGGCGCGGGTCCAGGTGCGCCGACTTTGCCTTGGAGCTCAGGAGGCTGGCAATAACGGCGACGATGATGGTGCCCACGATGACGGCAAGCGAGACGAACGTCGGAATTTCCGGGGCCCATTCGATGTGGTTACCGCCGTTGATGAACGGCAGTTCGTTCACGTGCATGGCGTGGAGCACCAGCTTCACGCCGATGAACGCCAGGATGAAGGACAATGCGTGCTTCAGGTAGATCAGGCGGTTCATCAGCCCACCCAGCAGGAAGTACAGCTGGCGCAGGCCCATCAGGGCGAACAGGTTGGCAGTAAAGACGATGAACGGGCTCTGCGTCAGGCCGAAGATCGCGGGAATCGAGTCAACGGCGAAGAGGAGGTCGGTCAGACCGATGGTGATAAACACGATCAGCATGGGGGTGAATACCTTCTTGCCGTTCACCGTGGTGCGGAGCTTGCCTTCGTCGAACTTCTCCGACATGGGGATGACCTTGCGGATCCGGGCGATGAGCGGGTTTTCCTTGTCTTCTTCGTCCTCACCTTCGTCCTGGGCCTGCTTCCAGGCGGTCCAGAGCAAAAACGCGCCGAAGATGTAGAACACCCAGCTGAACTGTTCGATGACGATGGCGCCGAGGAGGATGAAGATGCCGCGCAGGATCAGGGCGATGATGATGCCCACCATCAGGACTTCCTGCTGGTACTTACGGGGTACGGCGAAGCGGGCCATGATGATGATGAAGACAAACAGGTTGTCGATGCTGAGGCTGTATTCGGTGACCCAGCCGGCCACGAACTGGCCGCCGAACTCGGCACCGGTAAAGAAGAACATGGCCCCAGCGAACAGCAAGGCAAGGGAGACATAGAACGCAACCCACAGGCCGGCTTCCTTCATGGAAGGTTCATGGGGACGCCGGACGACCAGCAGAAGGTCAATGAGGAGGATCAGGCCAAGGACGACAAGTGAGCCGACCTCGAACCACACTGGTAATTCGGGCACAGGTTAGCCTTTCGCAGGGTACAGAGAAATGGTGTAAGTCTCTCCGGCCAGCCTGTGCACTTGGTGCTGAATTGGCGGCCCGCTACGCCCGGCCAGGCAACTGTGCCTGGCGTGTTGACGATCGTAGCGCTCGGGATACTCCCCTACGTGACGTTAACTGTACAGCAGGCGTTCCCGCGTGCGGGAACGCCCTGACAGAGTGCGTCCCCTCCCCGCCACGGCCTGGCCTATGCGTGGCCGGCCGCCTGCATCTGGCGGAGCTCCTTCTTTAGGTCACTGACCTCGTCCCGGATCCGCGCGGCCAGCTCGAACTGAAGTTCGGCGGCAGCGCCGTGCATCTGTTCGGTCAGCTGTTCTATGAGACCCACGAGGTCTTCGGCCGGTGCCGCGGCGAGGCCGTCCTTGCGGACCTGTGCCGCGCCCTTTGCTGCAGACTTGCCACGTTTGGCACCCTTGGCCAGCCGGTTGTTGTTGAGCAGCTCCTGGGTGTCGGCGTCTTCCTTGGCCAGCTGGTCGGTAATGTCGGCAATCTTCTTCCGCAGCGGCTGCGGATCGATGCCCCGCTCCGTGTTGTAGGCCACCTGGATGGCGCGGCGCCGGTTGGTCTCATCGATAGCCTTGGCCATCGAGTCGGTGATGCGGTCCGCGTACATATGCACCTGGCCGGACACGTTGCGGGCAGCACGGCCGATGGTCTGGATGAGCGACGTCGCAGAGCGCAGGAAGCCTTCCTTGTCCGCATCCAGGATGCTCACAAGGGAGACCTCGGGCAGGTCCAGCCCTTCCCTGAGCAGGTTGATGCCCACCAAGACGTCGAAGACACCCATTCGGAGTTCCCGGAGCAGTTCAACCCGTCGGAGTGTGTCCACGTCCGAGTGCAGGTATTCGACCTTGATGCCGTGGCCCAGCAGATAGTCGGTGAGGTCCTCCGCCATCCGCTTGGTCAGGGTGGTGACCAGGACGCGTTCGTTCTTTGCGGTGCGGGTCTTGATCTCACCGAGGAGGTCATCGATCTGGCCCTTGGTGGGCTTGACCACCACCTCGGGATCGATCAGCCCGGTAGGCCGGATGATCTGCTGCACAAAGCCGTCAGCCTTGCCAAGTTCGTACTTGCCGGGAGTGGCCGACAGGTAGACGGTCTGGCCCACGCGTTGGAGGAATTCGTCCCATTTCAGCGGGCGGTTGTCCATGGCCGACGGCAGGCGGAAACCGAAGTCCACAAGGTTCCGCTTGCGGGACATGTCACCCTCGTACATGGCGCCGATCTGCGGCACGGTGACGTGGGATTCGTCGATCACCAGCAGGAAGTCGTCCGGGAAGTAGTCGATGAGGCAGTGCGGAGCCGTCCCGCGGGCGCGGCCGTCAATGTGCGACGAGTAGTTTTCGATGCCGTTGCAGAAGCCCATCTGCTGCATCATTTCAAGGTCATAGGTGGTGCGCATCCGGAGCCGCTGGGCTTCCACCAGCTTGTTCTGGCCTTCAAGGACGGCCAGGCGTTCGGCGAGCTCGTCCTCGATCCGCTTGATGGCCCGGGCCATCCGCTCGGGCCCGGCCACATAGTGCGAGGCCGGGAAGACGTACATTTCCTCTTCGTCCCGGATCAGCTCGCCAGTCAGCGGATGGAGAGTATGGATGTTCTCAATTTCGTCACCGAAGAATTCGATCCGGATGGCCAGTTCCTCGTACATCGGGATGATTTCCACGGTGTCACCGCGGACCCGGAACGTGCCGCGGTGGAAGTCCATGTCGTTGCGCGCGTACTGCATGGAGACGAATTTCCGGAGCAGGTCGTCACGGTTCATCTGCGCCCCCTTGCGGAGCGTGACCATACCGGCAATGTACTCCTCCGGCGTGCCCAGACCGTAGATGCAGGACACCGTGGCGACCACAATGACGTCCCGGCGGGTCAGCAGGGCGTTGGTGGCGGAGTGGCGGAGCCGTTCCACTTCCTCGTTGACGGAGGAGTCCTTCTCAATGAAGGTGTCCGTCTGCGCTACGTACGCCTCAGGCTGGTAGTAGTCGTAGTACGAAACGAAGTACTCCACCGCGTTGTTGGGCAGCAGTTCACGGAATTCGTTGGCGAGCTGGGCGGCCAGGGTCTTGTTCTGCACCATGACCAAAGTGGGCCGCTGGACCTGTTCGATGAGCCAGGCCGTGGTGGCGCTCTTACCAGTACCCGTGGCACCCAGCAGGACAACGTCCTTCTCGCCGTTCCTGATCCGCTCCGTCAGATCGGTGATGGCGGCAGGCTGGTCACCTGCCGGCTGGAACTCGCTGATGACTTCAAACGGAGCGACAACGCGGTTGATCTCCTGGGCAAGGCTCATGCATCTAATCTACAACCGGGGACCGACAGCCAGGCCGGGATCCGTTACCGGCGAACAATCCCGCTCAGGGGCGGGGAATTCGAGAGGCGTACGACGGCGGCTGCCAGCCTGTGCGCGCGGCCCAGCCGTCCATGCGCGGCCAGGCGACGTCCGTGAACCACGGCTCCTTCGCCTCCGCGTAGGCGTGGGTACCTTTGGTGCCGGCAAACTGTTCGGTCAAAGCGCGTTTATGATCCTCATACAAGGCGGCGGCTTCCGGGTCGTTCCGGAGCCAGTCGCGGAAGAGCAGCGCGTAGCGCCAGCCGGACGATCCCACTGACCGGACGTGCACGTTCACGGCTCGGCCTGGGTCCGCGTTGGCGTGGAAGCGCTTCTGCCACTGCGTCGGATCCGGATCCGTCGGTTTGGGGGTGTCGAAGCCGGCCCCGGGCACGGCCGGGAAGCCAGCTGCCGCCAGCAGCGGTGCGATCCGGTCGGCCGCGTTGAGATCGGACACTGCGACCTGGAGGTCGATCACGTCTTTGGCGGCCAGGCCGGGCACGGCGGTGGAGCCGACATGGTCAACGGCGAGGATCTCGTCGGGTGCTGCGGCCAAGATTCGGGAACCGAGCCGCGCAGCCCGGGCTGGCCAATCCATCTGCGGCACCGACAAGACTGCTGTGCCTGCCCTGGCCGCCCTGACGCCGCGCCGGAGATTGTCCGTGAACGGAACCAGCCGGTCGGCCCAGAGCCCGTTCACCTGGGCCAGCAGCGCATCCAGGGAGCCGGAATTGTCCAGAACCACGTCCGCGGCTGCCAGCCGGTCGGCGCGCGCAGCCTGGGCTGCCATGCGTGACACCGCTTCCTCCCGCGTCATGCCGCGGTGTTCGAGCATGCGGGCGATCCGGACGTCGTCGGGCGCGTCCACTACCAGCACCAAATGGAAGTTGCTGCCCTGCCCCGTCTCCACCAGCAGCGGAATGTCCTGGACCACTATCGCGCCGTCCGGAGCTGAGGCAATGATGCCGGCCGCTGCCGCCCGGACCAAGGGGTGGATGACGTCATTGAGGACGGCCAGCTGAGTGGGATTGCCAAAGACCACGGCGCCCAGCCTGGCGCGATCAAGCCGGCCGCCGGCGTCGAGCATGTCAGCCCCGAACGATTCCACCACCCGGGCCAGCCCTGGTGTGCCAGGCTCAACGACGTCCCGGGCCAGCGCGTCCGCATCCACCAGCACGGCGCCGAGCTCGGCCAGGCGTGACGCGACCACTGACTTCCCTGAGGCGATGCCGCCCGTCAATCCGATTTTCAGCATCCCACCACCCTAAACTGAACGGGTGGCACAAACAGCGGAATCCCCAGGCCTGGACTCCGTAGACAGCCGGGCCACCACGTACACCACGCTCGCGGTGGGGCCGGAGTTCCGGCACGAGCTCGAGATCAAACGCTCCAGGTTCATTACCGTTCTGCGCCGCGCCGACAATGAGGAAACCGCCCGGGACCTGGTGGCCGCCCTGCGCCGCGAGTTCCACGATGCCCGCCACCACTGCTCGGCGTTCGTCCTGGGGCCGGACCGGGACATCCAGCGATCCAATGACGACGGCGAGCCCTCCGGCACCGCCGGTATCCCCATGCTCGAGGCCATCATCAAGCGGGAAACCGCACCGGGGGTAACGGACCTCAGCGACGTCAGTGCCGTCGTCGTCCGCTACTTCGGCGGAATCCTGCTGGGCGCGGGTGGTCTGGTGCGGGCGTATTCTGAGTCGGTATCTGCAGCCCTGGAACGGGCCCCGCTGGTCCGCAGCAGCCGGCTCCGGATCTGTTCGTCATCGGTGCCGCATGCCGCCGCGGGCCGACTGGAGAACGATCTTCGGGCGGCGGGGTTCGTGATGGCGGAAACCAGCTACGGAGCGCAGGACACGATCCTGCGCCTGGCCGTGCCTGACGATGCCACGGAAATCGCCGCGGCCACCGAACGCGTGTTGTCGCTCACCGCCGGGAGGACGGATCTCACGCCGGCCGGGACGGAGTGGATCGATGTCCCGCTCCCCTGAAGTCCGGCTGGTTGACGTCGACGAACCCATGTTGGAGCGGCTGCTGGAGCTGGCACAGCTGGATGCGTCCGCGGATGACGTCACGCCGCCACTTGGCAGCGGGACCGGCTGGAACGCGGAACGCATCGACTGGTTCCGCGCCTACCACCGGTCCGCAGCCGCGGGCCTGGACGGCCCGGCCTCGGAAAAGAGCTGGGCGGTGCTCTGCGGCGGCAGCCCGGCGGGCTCGATCAGGCTGAAGCGAACCAGCCCCCAAGCGTCAGTCCCCCGCACACCCGAGGCGGCCACCTTAGGATCCGGCGAGGTGGAGACAGGCATCTGGCTGGGCCGGGGCTATCGCAGCCGCGGTGTGGGTGGCGCCGCGCTGGTGCTGGTCCT
Organism: Pseudarthrobacter sp. Y6; assembly: GCF_050156205.1. NCBI lineage: Bacteria > Bacillati > Actinomycetota > Actinomycetes > Micrococcales > Micrococcaceae > Pseudarthrobacter > Pseudarthrobacter sp. Y6. The sequence goes on from NZ_CP189574.1 coordinate 2,400,230, forward strand.
AGCAGAAGCCCGCCGCGCCGGGCTGCACCAGGTCGTGGCGTCCACAACGGCAGGCAACATCGGCGCGCAGCGGCTCCTCACGGCTGCCGGCGGGGTCCTGACGCACGACGACGCCGGCGCAGTGAGTGCCGTCGTCGTACTCTCAACTGACTCGCACTAGACGCACCGGAACGTGCGTTCTGGAACGTTAAGTGCTGGCTAGATTGCCTGTTAAACACAGCGGGCCCCTGCATTCGCAGGGGCCCGCTGTGTAGGCCCGGGAAGCCCCGGGCCGGTGGCAATTAGTTGCCGGTCAGCTTCTCGCGCAGAGCTGCAAGAGCCTCGTCCGAAGCGAGCGTGCCGCCACCGGTGTTGGACTCAGCCGCAGCAGGCTCGGAGGAGTAGCTGGTGGTGCCGGAATCGCTGTCACCGGACGTTGCTGCTGCAGCGTCGTCGGCAGCGTGCTGGACAACCTGCTTCTTGTGTGCTTCCCAGCGGGTCTGGGCGTCAGCGTACTGCTGCTCCCAGACGGCGCGCTGGTTCTCGTAGCCTTCAAGCCACTCGTTGGACTCCGGGTCGAAGCCTTCCGGGTACTTGTAGTTGCCCTCTTCGTCGTACTCAGCGGCCATGCCGTAAAGAGCCGGATCGAATTCGGTGGACTCGGCGTCAACGCCCTCGTTAGCCTGCTTGAGGGAGAGGGAGATACGGCGGCGCTCGAGGTCGATGTCGATGACCTTGACGAACAGCTCGTCACCAACGGAGACAACCTGCTCAGCCAGCTCCACGTGGCGGACTGCCAGTTCGGAGATGTGCACGAGGCCTTCGATGCCGTCTTCGACGCGTACGAACGCACCGAACGGAACGAGCTTGGTGACCTTACCCGGAACAACCTGGCCGAGGGCGTGGGTGCGGGCGAAGGTCTGCCACGGATCTTCCTGCGTAGCCTTGAGCGACAGGGAAACGCGCTCACGGTCCAGGTCGACTTCGAGAACCTCGACGGTGACTTCCTGGCCAACTTCGACAACCTCGGACGGGTGGTCGATGTGCTTCCAGGACAGCTCGGAAACGTGAACGAGGCCGTCTACGCCGCCCAGGTCCACGAATGCACCGAAGTTGACGATGGAGGAAACAACGCCGGGACGGACCTGGCCCTTTTCCAGCTTGTTGAGGAACGTGGAGCGAACCTCGGACTGGGTCTGCTCGAGCCATGCACGGCGGGACAGCACAACGTTGTTGCGGTTCTTGTCCAGCTCGATGATTTTGGCTTCGATCTTCTGACCGATGTACGGAGCGAGGTCGCGCACACGGCGCATCTCGACGAGGGATGCGGGCAGGAAGCCGCGCAGACCGATGTCGAGGATAAGACCACCCTTGACAACCTCGATGACGGTACCGGTGACAACACCGTCTTCTTCCTTGACCTTCTCGATGTCGCCCCAAGCGCGCTCGTACTGAGCACGCTTCTTGGAGAGGATCAGGCGGCCTTCTTTGTCTTCCTTGGTGAGCACCAGGGCTTCGACGAGATCGCCAACGGAGACAACGTCTCCGGGATCAACGTCGTGCTTGATGGACAGCTCGCGGGAGGGGATGACACCTTCGGTCTTGTAACCGATGTCGAGCAGAACTTCATCGCGGTCGACCTTGACGACGGTACCTTCGACGAGGTCTCCGTCGTTGAAGTACTTGATGGTGGCGTCGACTGCTGCGAGGAAGTCCTCAGCGGTACCGATGTCGTTAATGGCGACTACGGGGGTACCGGGCTTCTCGGTGGAGGTGATGGTCATGTAGTAGGGGCTCCGTTGTGGATAGTTAGTCGGTCAGGCAAACCGCCGCGCCCGCGTTATGGAACGCAGGCGCAGGTCTTCGGGCGATCGCGTGGATCTTCCGGGTCATCCTGATTTGTGGATTTTTGGAAACGTGCACGTAGTACGCGCCCACTTATTCTAGTCGCAGCGGCCAACAGGGGTCAAAGTCAATGCCGGTCAAAGCGGCAGAACCGCTCCAAGTTTCGCGAAAGTGGCGCCTTGGCCCAGGAGCCGCGGCAATGCCCGGGCAAATCCCCCGGCCGTGCCGCTGCCAGGTTTGTTGAAATGAGCAATCACGATATCCCCACCTCGTGATTTGCCCACCTCGGCAGCGACCGTCGACGGCGGAAACGTAGCCCCGGCGTCGCCGTTAATTGTGAAATTCACCGGCAGGAGTCCCAGGCGGCGTGTGACCGCGGCGGCAATTTCGTCATAGTACGCCGTGCCGGGCCGGAAAAACCCCGGAAGGTGGCCAGTGATTTCCTGGAGGACGCGCTGGTTCCCCATGACCTCGTCATAGACCTGACCGAGATCCGCTGTGCCTCCGATGCCGTAAGCCGACTTCCCGTTCACGGAAAGGGGCCGATGCAGGAATCCGTGGTTCGCGAGTTCAAAAAGCGGATCGTGGGCCAGTTCAGCGGTCAGGGCCGGGTTGGTCTGGATCCATCGTTCATTGACGAAGAGTGTGGCGGGGACGTTGAGCTTGCGCAGCGTCGAGAGCAGCTGCTGGTCGCACCCGGCGCCGCCGGGACCACCGCACGCATCAAACGTCAGCGCAATGTGCCCTGCAGCGGACTTGTTGACCACTCCTCTGACCTGCAACCCCCACTCCTGTGGCTTCCGTGCACCGAATTCGGCGATGATCTGCTGCTTCGTCGGCGGGAAGGGGCGTGGTGGCTGCTCAGTGGGGGTATCCGCCGCGACTGTCCTTGAGGGCGCAGGAGTGGCCTGATCCACCGGCGCCGCGGAAGCCGGCGTGAATGGCTCAGCAGCCGGGGCCGCATCCGAGGAGGTCATGCACCCCGACAGCGCGGCCGCTGCGAGGCCGGCCATTCCAAACAGCAGGGACCGGCGGACTGTCAGACGGGGCACACCAGTAGCGCCCATGGGATTGTCCTTTGAAACGGGCAGGGGCACCTAGAAGTGGGTCAGGCAGTGGGTGGACCGTTCAACCGCGAACATCCCTCGTGCCTGGAGCGACGCGCCCTGCTTGTGTTCGCGGATCCGCCCAGCAGCCGCCAGCGTAACCGGACAGACCGCACCAAGATAAATTGATGACAGGGCCGAGACATCGAGCGTGAGGTCAGGTTCCGAGGCCGTGTCAAGACGTACGACGGCGGCCTCACCGCCGGCGGCTTCCAACGCGTACGTTCCCGCGGTGAGTCCAAGCGGGTCCTGCACCTCAAGCACGAGCCTGCCGTCCACCGGGTAATGCCGCGCTTCCAACGCCTGGGCCACGTCCAGAATACGGAGCCAGAGCATGTCCCGGCTGTCTGAGGAGTCGATGCAGCGGGGATCGGCAAGTGCCCAGGTGAGCGGGTCATCCAGCGGTGCTTCCTCCCACGTGACACGTTCCACCAGGTCGATGGCGGCGAGGAACTGCCAGAGCTCCAGATACGCCTCATCCGCGGCCGCCACGAAATCCACCACCTGCACGGTGTGGGGCTCAGTATCCCAGCCGAGGAATTTGTAGGAGACATAGCCGTCCACGGCGCCGTCGGGACTGTAGTGCAGGGCCACTTTAATGGCGGGATCTTCCTTGCCGTCGCGCCCCAGCGACCCGGAAGCCAATTGCCGGTACCACTCCTGGCGGCCGATCGATCCCGGGGTCAGGCGGTGCACGCGGTCGAAGACTTCCGGCGCCAGGTCCAGCAGCACACGGGGATCCGCGATGTCCACGCTGCCGACTGCCTGGTATTTGAGCTGGAACCGGGACGTGGTGTCCACCTTCACCGTGCGTTCGAAGCTGGCCACCCCGTAGCCGAACCGTCCGTAGATGGAGCCCTCGGACGCTGTCAGGGCGGCCATCGCCAGGCCATCGTGCTTCGCCATGGTCAGGTCCTCGGACATCATCCGTCGAAGCAGGCCGCGCCGCCGATGCGAGGTCCGGACCGTCACGGCGGTGACAAGCTGCGTTTCCAGCAGCCTGCCGAAGCCAATGTTGAGCGTTTTGCGCAGGGTACCGAAGGTTGCCACCGGCACCTCCGCGGGGAGAGACCCCGGCGCGACTTCCCGCGTCTGGTAGGCGCCGGTGAAGATCCGTCGATCAACCGCATAGGTCTCCAAGGACTTCGCAACATGCTCGGGCGTCCGCGTGGATTCGTGGAAGCCAAAGGCCACCGCCTTCACCCATGACTCGGCTTCGGGATAACCCGTCTCGCCCTTGGATTCCGCTGTGAAGCGCCGGATTTCATAGTCATCACTCAGTTCAGCCACACCGCCGAGCCTAACGAATGAATCCGGCGCCTGGCCAGCAGCAACACACCCGCGCGCCGGACGGGAAATGGCTCAGAGCCGCCGCACGGGTTGACGGAGGATGGTTTTGAGCTTTTCCGGTGCCACCCTACGGGCGTCGCTAAGGTAGATCTCGTGGTGCGGGCCGGCAAATCCGAAGCCGTTGGCCGGCATGTATTCACTGTGCAGGCGGCGAAGAGTGGGAGCCTCGTCGTCGTAGCTGCCGATGTGCAGGATCTGCACCGATAGGCCTTCGTCGAGGGTGTCAAGTCGGAGCAGGTCCAGCCCCGGAACGTTCTTGGCCGCCGCCTTCGCGATACCGTCCTGCACCGCGGCGGCGCCGATCCAGCCCGGCTGCGGGATCATCATGGTCCATTTCCAGCTGTCCTTCTCGCCCCAGGTGAAGGCATCAGGATCGTCCGCAGTCCACAGGCCCTCAAGCGGCCCGACGACGTAGTCCCGGCCCGCGTGCTTGCTGGCAAACTTGACGGCGTAGGACACCGAGAACAGTGTTTCCAGGGCGGCGGCATAGGCGGGGGCAGTCCCCGGGTTGCCCTGCCCGTCCACCATCAGGTAGTTCAGCGGCAGGGCGATGACCACCTCGAAATCCCGGGCTCGGGGCGCATACAGATCCTTGAACTGCTTCTTGACGTCGTACTTGTCCATCGCGCCCCGCCCCCTCGTTCCCAGCGGTCCCTTCCTAGTGGCCGGCGTCGTACCAGCTGGGGCCCACGCCGATCTGGACATCCAGCGGGACGCTGAGGTCCGCGGCAGAGCCCATCTGCTCGGTGACGAGCTTCTCCACCGCTTCCCGCTCGCCGGCGGCGACTTCAAGCACCAGTTCGTCGTGGACCTGCAGGAGCATGCGCGACTTGAGACCCTGGGCATCCAGTTCAGCATGCACGCCCAGCATGGCGCGTTTAATGATGTCTGCGGCCGATCCCTGGATGGGTGAGTTCAGTGCGATGCGCTCCGCGTTTTCGCGCAGCTGCCGGTCCGTGCTGGTGAGGTCCGGCAGGTAGCGGCGACGCCCCTCGATGGTGGCCGTATAGCCGTCCACCCGGGCCTGGTCCACCACGCCGCGAAGGTAGTCGCGGACGGCGCCGAACCGGTCGAAGTAGTCCTTCATCAGGGTGCGCGCCTCGTCCACGGAAATTTCGAGCTGCTTGGACAGGCCGAACGAGGTCAGGCCATAGGCGAGGCCGTAGGACATGGCCTTGACCTTGGAGCGCATGGCGCTGGTGACTTCTTCGGTGGGCACGTGGAAGATGTTCGAGCCCACAAACCGGTGGAGGTCCTCGCCGTCTTTGTAGGCCTGGATCAGGCCTGCGTCCCCCGAAAGGTGCGCCATGATCCGCATTTCGATCTGCGAATAGTCCGCGGACAGCAGGCACTCGTAGCCGTCGCTGACGACAAAGATGCCGCGGACGCGACGGCCTTCCTCGCTGCGGATGGGGATGTTCTGCAGGTTCGGGTTGTTGGAGGAGATGCGGCCCGTCGCTGCCACATTCTGCGCATAGGTGGTGTGGATCCGGCCGTCTTCCGTCACGGACTTCTTGAGCGACTCCAGCATCTGCCGCAGCTTCGAGGACTCCCGGTGCGCCATCAGCTGGACCAGGAATTCGTGCCCGGTCTTTTCCAGCAGGTTCTTCAGCGACGCGGCATCGGTGGTGTAACCGGACTTGATCTTTTTCGTTTTCGGCAGCTCGAGTTCGTCAAAGAGCACGGTCTGCAGCTGTTTGGGCGATCCGAGATTGACCTCGTGGCCGATCGCGGCGAAGGCCAGTTCCTGCGCGTTGTCGATCACCTTGGACAAGTCCGCGAGCTGCTCGTCCATGCGCGGCAGGTCGATGGCGATGCCCGCGGTTTCCATATCGGCCAGCACGCGGCTGACGGGCAGCTCGAGGGTGGTCAGCAGGTCCCCTGCCTTGCGTTCGGTGAGTTCTGATTCGAAGTGCCGGCTCAGGGCCTGGACCACGGCCGCCACCTGAACCAGGGCGCCGACAGCGGCGGCGTCGTCGCCATCGAACGCCAGCTCCAGCTGGCCCGCCTTGGAGGTCTCCGAGGAGACACTGACGTTGAGGTGGTGCTGGGCCAGCTCCGCGAGTTCATATGTGCGGCGGTCCGGCTGGATGAGGTATCCGGAAATTGAGGTGTCATCCACCACGCCTTCCAGGCCCAGGCCACGGGTGGACAGGGCCTTCAGCGCAGCCTTGTAGCCGTGCATGACCTTCGGGGAGTTTTCATCGAGCAGCCAGTCCGAGAGGACGTTTTCAGCGGCGGCGTCCTGGGTGGAGAGGTCGATGTAGACGGCGGCATCGTCACGGATAATGGCCAGTGCGGCAGCGTCTTCGCCAATGCGCCCAGGCACCAGGTCTACGGCGACTGCCGACGTCTTGCCAGCGCCCGCCGCCAGGAAGGCGCCCAACTCGGCTGCCCCGGCGGGAATCACGAAGTCCGGAGTGGCGATGCTTTCGCGCTCCGCAGATTCCACTTCCTCGCTGCCGTACAGGGCAAAGAGCCGGGTACGGATGGTCTTGAATTCGAGCTCGTCGAAAAGCGTCTCCAGGGCAGCCTCGTCCGGCCGAGGTTCCGCGAGATCGTCCAGCGTGAGCGGGAGTTCGAGGTCCGTGTGGAGCCTGTTCAGCCGTCGGTTGCGCTTGACGTCCTCGACGTTGGCGCGCAGGGAGTCCCCTACTTTTCCACCGATTGCATCAAGGTGCTCGAGGACCCCCTCGAGACCGCCGTAAAGGTTGATCCACTTTGCCGCAGTCTTTGGGCCGACGCCCGGAACGCCCGGGAGGTTGTCCGCTGTCTCCCCCACCAACGCGGCAAGATCCGAATACTGGGCGGGCGTCACAAAATACTTCTCCTGGATGGCGGCCGCGTCCATCCGGGGGATGTCACTGACGCCCTTCCTGGGGTAAAGCACAAAGACGTTGTCCGTAATCAGCTGGAAGGCGTCACGGTCGCCCGACACGAGCAGTACTTCGAAGCCTGCCCTTTCCCCCATGGCGGCGAGGGTTGCCAGGATGTCATCGGCCTCATAGCCGGGCAGCTTGATGGTCTTGATACCCCAGGCGCCCATGACCTTGTCGATGAGGTCAATCTGGCCGCTCATCTCACGGGGAGTTTCGTTGCGTCCACCCTTGTACTCGCTGTACTCCGCTTTGCGGTGCGTGGTGTCATCCGAGACGTCGAAGGCGACGCAAATGTGGGTGGGCTTCTGTTCCTTGATCAGGTTGATGAGCATGGAGGTGAAGCCGTGGATGGCGTTGGTGTGCTGTCCGTTGGCGGTGGAGAACTTGTCCGCCGGCAAGGCGAAGAAGGCGCGGAACGCCATCGAGTGGCCGTCAAGCACCAGAAGCCGCGGCTGGCCGGTGATGGGAACCACGGGGGCTTCGGTAGCGGAAACCTGGCCTCCGACCGGCAGGACGCTGATGTCCTGTAAGGCATCAGCAGCGTCAAGCGCAGTAGTTTCGGTCGGGAAGGGGGCCGGTTTGGTAGTTTCACTCACAGGTGCCAGCCTAGTTCCCATGATGGACAATTTCACGCCCGGGCCCTTCACTGAGGAATTGGTCACAGCAGGCATCCCGGCGCACCTCCACGACTGGCTCGGCCACCTGGGCATCGGCGCCCTCGTGGTGAAGATGGGGATCCACTTCCTGGAGATGAGCCCGGAACGAACGGTGGCCACCATGCCGGTGGAAGGGAACACCCAGGTGGCGGGTATCCTCCACGGCGGCGCCCACGTGGTACTGGCCGAGACTTTGGGATCCTTCGCTGCCGGGATGCACGCCGGCGCCGGCAGGCACGCCCTGGGCATCGAAGTGAGCGCCACGCACCACCGTGCGATCGCCGCGGGCACCGTGACAGGTACCTGCACGGCGATCCATCTGGGCCGGACACTGACAACGCACGAAATCGTGATGACAGACGAAAAAGGCCGTCGCCTCTCCACCGCACGCATCACCAACATGCTGCGGGACAACGAGCCGGCGGCGGCCTGAAGGCCGCAGGCAATTCAGTTCCCTAGCGGGCCGGATCCGGGGATGTGAGGGTGTAGCGCAACTCCACGATTCCCCGCCCCAAGGTGCGGGACGCCGTCAACTCAAGTGGCGTCGTCGGGCCCTCCAGCGGGAGCAGCCGCTTGCCCTCGCCCAGGACCACGGGGATGACCGACAGGATGAGTTCGTCCAGCAGTCCGGCGTCGACGAATTGCGCAGCGAGGTTGCCGCCACCCACCACCCAGACGTTCATGCCGCCGGCGCGATCCCTGAAGTCCTGGATGAACTCCTGGACGGGACCGCGGACGAACGTGATGTCCGTGCCGGCCGGGGCAACGTGCTCGTGCCGGGTAAACACATAACAGGGTGTGGAAGGGTAAGGCCAGTTGCCGGGTTCGTGCTCCATCAGCCAGGCGAACGTCTCGCCGCCCATAACGATGCAGCCGACGCCGGCCATGAAGGTTTCGTAGCTTTCCTTGCCGCCCTCGAAGCCGTCGAATTCGAAAAGCCAGGCGAGGTCATCCTTGGTGGTGGCGATGAACCCGTCGATGGAGGCCGCGACAAAGTACTGGATCCTGGACATGGAACCAGAGTAGCGCTGCGGCGTGGACGGGCTGAAGGGCTACTTGCTGAAGTAAGGAATGATCAGGTACAGCCCGAACAGCACAGCTACACCACAGAGGCCAAAGCAGGCGTAGGCGAAGTAGCGTTTGGCGCGGGGTGAGGCCTGCTCGGCGTCGCCGGCGATGGCCGTCAGCCGCACGCCCAGCGAATACAGGACCACAACAGTTACCGCGGACACCAGGGTGGTGCCGGCCACAGTCAAGAGTTCCAACCACTTCATCGCTGAGCATCCTTCTGCTGGTTCGCCTTGGCGGCATCGTTCTGCTGGTCCGCCGTGGCGGCATCCTTTTGCTGGTCCGCCCTGGCGCGGGCCCGGGCGAGTGCTTTCTTCTTGGCGAAGCGGACGGCCTGGCCCGCTTCTTCGACTTCCACGGCATTGTGGTGGCCCACCGCCGACTTGCGGGAGTAGAAGAACATAAACAGCACCGCGGCGGTGCCGGCGACCGCGGCAATCACCACACCCACCACGCCCGTCTTCACGAGCAGCGCGGTCAGCGCGCCCACAATGCCGGCGGCCGGAAGCGTGAACAGCCAGCCCAGGGCGATCTTGCCCACCATGTTCCACCGCACCGTAGTGCCCTTACGGCCCATGCCGGACCCGATGACGGAGCCGGACGCCACCTGTGTGGTGGAGAGGGCGAAACCCAGGTGGGATGAGGCCAGGATGGCTGACGCGGTGCTGGTCTCGGCCGCGAAACCCTGGGCGGGCTTGACCTCGGTGAGTCCGGAACCCATGGTCCGGATGATGCGCCAGCCGCCTACGTACGTGCCGATGGCGATGGCCACGGCGCACGCCATGATGACCCAGAACTGCGGGCCCGAGCCCGGGGCCTGGGTACCGGCGGAAATCAACACCAGGGTGATGATGCCCATGGTCTTCTGGGCGTCGTTGGTTCCGTGGGCCAACGCCACGAGGCTGGAAGTAAAAATCTGGCCGGTGCGGAACCCGCCGCGCTTCTGCGTCAGCTTGCTGCCGGTTTCCGGATCGTGCCGCGCCGTTAGTGCATACGCAAGCCTGGTGCAGAGGTACGCCACAAGGCCGGCAATGAGCGGGGCGAAGATGGCGGGCAGGATGACCTTCTGGAGCAGGGTTTCCAGATTCACCGAATTGAAACCGATTCCGGCGATGGCTGCGCCGATCAGCCCGCCGAAGAGGGCATGGGATGAGCTGGACGGCAGGCCTTTGAGCCAGGTGATCATGTTCCAGAGGATGGCGCCCATGAGGCCGGCGAAAATAATGTCCGGGGTGATCTGGACACCGTCGGAGCCTTCCCGGATGATGCCGCCGGAGACTGTTTTGGCCACTTCCGTTGAGAGGAAGGCACCTACCAGGTTCAGGATTGCGGCGAGAGTCACAGCGGTCTTCGGTTTGATGGCGCCGGTGGCGATGGGCGTAGCCATCGCATTGGCGGTGTCGTGGAAGCCGTTAGTGAAGTCGAAAAATAGTGCCAGTCCGATGACCAGCGCCACCATAAAGGTGATATCCACCTGTTTCCCAATCTGCAGAGACGACGTTCAGCAGTTCCATTGCCCCCGCCTGCCCTGCACAGCGTAATTCACCTGCAGTTCACGTGGAATGACCTGCGATGTTAACAGAGCCGGGTTGAAACCCTATCGATCGTACGCGTCCATGGCACCAGGTCAAAACAGCTGGTTCGTGACAAACCCGCTGACGGCGTCCAGTTCGGCCGGAGAGATTCCCCGGCGGGGATCGGGCGCAACTGTGAGGATGCGCGGGCCCAGGAATCCGGCCCAGGCCAGCGCTTCCTGTTCATACCGAAGCTGGTCGTCAATCCACACGATGCCATCCGGGGTGTTGGCCGCCAGGTCTTCCTGGAGGGCGGCGAGCTTCCACCAGCCCTCCCCCGTTCCGCCACCTTCCGCTGTCAGGCAGGGCCAGTGGCCGCCGGCCAGACCGATGGCAGGGCATAAGTATTCCGCGGCCATCTCCTCCCAGCTGGTGAGCCACACAAACCGGACTCCGGGCACCCGGGAAAGTTGGTTCAGCCCGTCAACCAGGTGGCCCGCATAAGCCACTTCGAGCACACCGGCGTTCGCGAGGCGCCAGCCGGAACCCCACGGCGTGTTGCCCGTTGCTCCGAACGGGCAGACCACGCCGTCGACGTCCAGGTACAGGGTGACGTTCCGCAAGACCGCTCTCCGTCACGCCGGCAGACCCGGACCGGTCCTTAAATGAATACAGGGCTGCACGCTTCAATCGTTGCATTGCGGGCAGCCCCTCCTCAAGGACTCCTGGACAAAGAGACACTTCTAGACGCAGAGCGTCTTCGCCAGGCGGATTCAGGGCGGGCGGGGCTTCCGGGCCGGCTCTTGAACAGCAGCGTCTTCGAGGGCCTGGCAGGCGCCCCGGGCCAGGTACTGGAGCATGGGGTGTGCGGCGTCACCCATCAGCACCATCCGGCCTGCCACCCCGTTTTCGATCGGGTCACGGTGGTACATGGGCCAGCGCATGGCGGTGCCAAGATTCTTCAGGGCATCCTGTGCTGCCGGGAATGCAGTCCTTGTAAGCAGCTTCAAGTTCATCCACGCCGCCATATGGCTCTACGCCTTGTTCGTAGGACCGGGACTTGAACACGGCCACGGTGTCACCGCAGCACACAACGGGGCACCGCTGGGCGAAGCGCCCGCAGCCCCCCTGTGGATCTGAGCCGGTGACCTTCGGGTAGCCGAAGCAGCACGAACAGTCAGGAAAACGGAACAGCGGCGGGATATCCCGCCGCTGTTCCGTCGTTTTATGTCGTGGTTGAGGAGTGGTGTCTATGACGCGGGAGCCGTCTGGGGGTTGTTGACGTTAACCAGCCAGGCAGTCCCGAACCGGTCCGTGCACATGCCGAAGATGTCGCCCCAGGGCGCCGGTTCGAGCGGAACGGTGACAGTGCCGCCGTCGGCGGACAGCTTGTCCCAGTAGCCGCGCAGTTCAGCTTCGTCGTCGCCGCTGAGCGAAACCGAAATTGAGCTGCCGGTCGCGAGGTCCATGCCGTTGGGCGTGTCCGCCCCCATCAGGACCAGTCCGTTGCTGGCCGTCAGCATGCCGTGCATGATCTTGTCGGCTTCCGCCGGATCTTCGCTGGCGTGGAACTCCCCGAAAGTGCTGAGGGTCAGGTCGCCGCCCAACACGGACTGGTAGAAGGTCATCGCCTCCCGGGCGTTCTCGCGGAAACCAAGATAGGGGTTGAGCGTCGTTGGCATGGCCGGTTCTCCTTGTGGTGCGGAACTGATTCGGAAAGGAACAGTCAACATCCTGCCGCACTTCCAGCCGGGTTCATAGGGTTCACGGCACCCTGATTTTCCCGCGGGATTCAGGGCATAAAACGGTACCCCACACCAGGTTCGGTAAGCAGGTGGCGGGGCTTCCCGGGGTCGGCCTCCAGCTTCCGCCGCAACTGGGCCATGTAGACGCGGAGGTAGTTGGCTTCCGTCTGGTAGGCCGGTCCCCAGACGTCCAGCAGCAGTTGCTGCTGGGTCACCAACCGGGCAGGGTTCCGGACCAGCAGTTCCAGGATGTTCCATTCGGTCGGCGTCAGCCGGACAACGTCCCCGTCCCTTGTGACCTGCCGTTGGGCCAAATCCACGGTGAAGGAGGACGCGGCCACAGTGGGTACCGATGCGGATTCCGGAACGCGGCGAAGGAGCGCACGCAGGCGGGCCAATAGCTCGTCCAGTCCGAACGGCTTGGTGATGTAATCGTCCGCGCCGGCGTCCAGGGCGTCGACTTTGTCCGATGAGCCGTGGCGTGCGGACAGCACCAGCACCGGCAGGTTGCTCCACCGGCGGAGTTCCCGCAGGACTTCAGCTCCATCCAGGTCCGGCAGTCCGAGGTCCAGGATCATCACGTCAGGCGGACGGTGGGATGCCGCACGCAAGGCCGTGCCGCCGTCGGCCGCCGTGTCCACGGCGTAGCCGTGGGCCTGGAGCGTGATCCGGAGTGCCTTCAGCAGGTGGGGATCGTCGTCGATCACGAGGACACTGGTCCGGCGGCCGCCCTGCGTGACGGAAGAATCAGTCTGGTCCGAGTTCATGTGGCCTCCTGCCGCGGCTGGCCGGCCGCGTGGCGCGCGCCCGGCGTGCCGGTGGAAAGGGCCAGCCTGATCACCATGGTGAGTCCGCCGCCGGGAGTTTCCTCTGCAGTCAGCGTGCCGCCCATAGCCTTGACGAACCCGTCAGCGACCGCCAGGCCCAGTCCCAGGCCGGTGGCCTGGGGCCGGTCGTGGAGCCGCTGGAACGGCTGGAACATCTCAAACACCTTCCCGGCGGGTACACCGGCGCCGTGATCAATGATCCGCAGTTCGCCGGACGGATAGCCGTCAAGCGTGGCTGCGCCCATGCCGTCGGACGTGCCGGTAATGGTGATCCCGGAGCCGGATGCGTACTTGACGGCGTTTTCAACAATGTTGGCAATGACACGCTCCAGCAGCACCGGATCGGCTTCCACTGTGGGCATGTTGGCGGGCAGTTCAACCCGAACAATACCGTCCGGGAGCCCGCGCAGGGCCGGGGCGACACCCTCGCTCCACCGCACGGGTCCCAGCAGCGGCCGGACGGAATCGGCGGTGATCCTTGACATGTCCAGGAGGTTTCCCACCAGCTGGTCCAGCCGGTCCGAGCATTCATCGATGGTTTCCAGCAGCTCTCTTTCTTCCGCCGGGGTGTAGGTGACGGCCGGCTGCAGCAGGCCGCCCGCCGCGAGTTTGATCCCCGCAAGCGGGGTCCTCAGGTCATGGGACACAGCCCGCAGGATCGCCGTGCGCATGGTGTTCCCTTCGGCCAGCCGCAGCACCTCGCGCCGGCTGAAGGCCAGCTGGCGGCGTTCCAGCTGGGCTTTCACGTGGACCGCAAACGCACCCAGCAGCCGGCTGTCCGCTGCCGGCACCTCCCGGCCAAACAGCACCAGCCGGGTGTCGTCGTCGACCGGTTCTGCAGTGCTGCCCGGCAGGCCGATGACGCCATGCTCCCACCCGGTGGTATCCCCCGCCCCCGCCACCGGCCACCAGAACCGGCCGTCAGCGTCAGCGCCGTGGACTCCGGAAGACCCCGACGTCGGGCCGGAACGTTCCGCCTTGCCCTCCCGGCTGCTGAACACACCGGCACCGGTGGCACCAAAAGCGTCCAGGGCCTCCGCGAGGATCCCGTCAAGGGTGTCCTCCGAACGGGAGGCGCCCAGCGCAAGGTCGCCCAGCGTCGCTGCCTCCGCCTGGGCGCGGGCAGCTTCCTTGGACCGGCGGGCAGACCTGTCCACCACGCCGGCGACGGCCACGGAGACCCCCCCAAAAACGGCCAGCGACAGGAGGTCCTGCGGATCACTGATCGCCAGGTCCCCCAGCGGCGGCGTGGAAAAGTAGTTCACCAGCACGCTGCTCCACATCGCGCCGACGATGGCAGGCCACAACCCGCCCACCAGCGACACCGCAACGGCGCCGGCAAGCTGGACCAGGACGGCGGTGGCAACGCTGTGCTCGAAGGCTGCGAGCAGCAGCTGCAGCAGGACCGGCAGGGCTGCTGCGAGCGCAAAGCCAATACCAACCCTGGTCCGGCCCAGGTCAGGCCGCCTGCGCGGTGCGTTCCGCTGGGGCGGGACGCGGGAAACTACCTGGACATCAATGTCCCCCGCACCGCGGACCACTCGGGCTTCCACGGTGCCTCCGGCGAACAACCCTGCCAGCACACCGTCAAGCGGCCCGCGGCGGGACTGCCCCACGACAATATGGGTGGCACTGGACTTCCGTGCGTAATCCAGAAGGGCCTGGGCCGGATCCGACGCGGAGACGGTGTGGTAAGTCCCTCCCATGTCATTGATGAGCCGTCGTTGTGCCTCCAAAACCTGTGGAGACTCGCCCGCAGCACCCCCGGCGGTGCGGACGTGGACGGCCACCAGCTCGCCGCCGTCGCTCCTTTCAAGAATCCTGGCGGCACGGCGGATGAGCAGTTCTGCGTCGCCGCTGCCGTTGAGGCCAATGACTATCCGTTCCCGTGCCATGCGGCCATTCTCCCACCCGGATCCAGACGTCCCGTGCGGCCCTTCCCCGGGGATTGTGGCTTTTGGTCATACAGGCGTTAAGGATGCGTCAAGATCCGCCGGAATCCGGCTTCACTGCGTGTGGCGAGTACTAGATTCGGCTGTGCCCGCGGTGCTGTGCCGCAGACTGAAAGGCTTTTATGACCACCATGAGCAGGCCACCCGCCGATCCCTCGGCCCTCCGTGCGACGCGGAAGGCGGCCCTCGGCAGTTGGCTGATGTTCGGCTTGGAGGACGCGAAGGGCACCCATCAGGGTCCGGGCGGTCTCGCCGACCAGGAGAGGAAACACCACTGGTGGCAGGTGATGTGCCTGACCGGTGTGGACTACTTCTCCACGCTGGGCTACCAGCCGGCCATCGCGGCGCTCGCGGCCGGCGCCATCTCCCCCCTGGCCACGTTGGTCCTTGTGGCCGTCACGCTGCTGGGTGCGCTCCCGGTCTACCGTCGGGTTGCAGGCGAAAGCCACCGCGGCGAGGGTTCCATAGCCATGCTGGAGCGGCTGCTGCCCAAATGGCGGGGCAAACTCCTGGTGCTGGTGCTGCTGGGGTTCGCGGCCACTGACTTCATGATCACCATGACGTTGTCGGCTGCGGATGCCACGGCACACCTGATCGAGAATCCGTTTGCACCGGACGTCCTGCACGGTCAGGAGGTGGCCGTGACGCTGGTCCTGCTTGCCTTGCTCGCTGCGGTCTTCCTGCGCGGGTTCAAGGAGGCCATCGGCGTCGCCGTGGTGCTGGTGGTCCTGTACCTGGGGCTCAACGTGGTGGTCATCGCCAGGTCGCTCGTGGAGGCGGCCGCCCATCCGGTCGCCGTCGGTGACTGGTGGCAAACCCTGAACACCTCGCACGGGAATCCGCTGATGGCGGTGGCCATCGCCCTGCTGGTCTTCCCCAAGCTGGCGCTGGGGCTGTCCGGCTTTGAAACCGGCGTCGCGGTGATGCCGCAGGTCCGCGGCGGCGCGGGCGATACCGAGGAGAACCCGGCCGGACGGATCCAGGGGACAAGGCGGATGCTGACCACTGCCGCCGTGATCATGAGTTCCTTCCTGGTCACGAGCAGCTTCACCACGGTGGTCCTGATCCCCGCGGACGAGTTCCTGCCGGGCGGGCAAGCGAACGGCAGGGCGCTGGCGTTCCTCGCGCACGAATACCTTGGGCCGGGCTTCGGAACGGTGTACGACCTGAGCACCATCGCCATCCTGTGGTTCGCCGGTGCGTCCGCGATGGCCGGCCTGCTGAACCTTGTTCCCCGGTACCTGCCGCGGTACGGCATGGCCCCTGCGTGGGCGAAGGCAGTCCGGCCCCTCGTGCTCGTCTTCACGCTGATCGGGTTCCTGATCACCTGGCTGTTTGAAGCCGACGTCGACGCCCAGGGTGGAGCGTACGCCACCGGCGTCCTGGTGCTGATGACCTCGGCGGCAGTAGCTGTGACGCTCTCCGCCCGCCGGCTTCAGCAGCGTAAGCGGACCATCGGCTTCGGCGTGATCACGGTGCTTTTTGTCTACACGACGGTCGCCAATATCTTTGAACGTCCCGAAGGAATCCGGATTGCCGGCTTCTTCATCCTGGGGATCATCAGCATCTCGCTGCTCTCGAGGGTGCTGCGATCCTTCGAACTGCACGCCACGCACGTCCGGCTCGACACCCAGGCCCTGGAGTTTCTGGCGGAGAATCTGACCGGGCCCATCGGGATCATCGCCCATGAACCGCTTCGCCAGTCAGCGGACGCTTACCGGCGGAAGCTGGCGTCGGCCACCGAAGCAAGCCACTTCCCCGCGGACTACCAGACGCTGTTCCTTGAAGTCACGGTGGACGATTCCTCCGACTTCGAGACGGCCCTCGTAGTCCGGGGCGTGGTGCGGCACGGGTTTGCCGTGCTGGAGGTGCACGGACCTGGCGTCCCCAACACCATCGCCTCGGTACTCCTGCACATCCGTGATGTGACCGGGCTGATGCCGCACGTCTACTTCCGCTGGACTGAGGGCAATCCTGCCGTGAACCTCCTGCGCTTCCTGGTGCTGGGCGAAGGCGAGATCGCTCCCGTGACTCGCGAGATCCTGCGCGAAGCCGAACCGGATGTCGCGAAGCGGCCGTGGGTGCACGTGGGCTGACCGTTGGCGACGGCGGGAGCTCAACCCCCGAGTTGGTGGACTGTAAAGGCCGTCAGGAACCCTACGGAAGCGGTCAGTCCCGTGAGGTTGTGATGCTCCTCGAACGCCTCGGGGATCATGGTGTCGGCGAGCATCGCCAGGATCCCGCCCGCCGCGATCGCGGTAATGAAGGCGACGACGGCGTCCGGAGCGTTCTCCAGCGCCACGTACCCGAGCAGTGAGGCGAGCCCGGACATCACGGCAATGCCTCCCCACACCCCAAAAATGTAGCGGGTACTGCGGCCTGCCTTCTTCATCCCCGCAGTTCCGGAAAGACCCTCGGGAACGTTGGAGATGAACACAGCCACAAGCATGGCCGGACTGACCGATCCCGCGGTGATGAGTCCGACGCCGAGCACTACCGACTCCGGGATCCCGTCGAGGAGGGCGCCGAAGGCGATGGCCGTGCCGCTGCCCGGGCTGTCCTGCTCCGACGGTTGCTGGCCGCCCGAGCGTTTGCGGTGTTTTGCGCCGGCCCGTGTCAGGAGCATGTTCACTCCCACGTAGACCACGGAGCCGGCCAGGAATCCGGTCACGGTGGGCCACAGGCCCCCTCCATCAACCGCCTCACCGACCAGCTCGAACGCCAGGGCCGAAATCAGCACGCCCGCCCCAAAGGCCATGATCGAGGAGACAAGTTTGGACGGAATCGCCCATTTCCATGACGCGGCAGCCCCCAGCACCAGCGCGGCACCGCCCACGGTTCCCCACATCAACGCCTGAAGCCACACCGGCATGCTGCCACCTTTCGTTCGCCCTTCACAGGATTCACCCGCCTGACTGAACCTCTACGCCCTGAACCTATACGCCATCGGCGTTGTGTGCACGGAGCCGTGCCTGTCTACTGACCAGGGCGGCAATTGTCGTAGGCTCAGGAGCATGGCCAGATACTTTGATGTTCATCCCCAGGATCCCCAGCCCCGCGCGATCACTCAGGCCGTGAAGATCGTGCTCGACGGCGGGCTGATCGCCTACCCCACAGACTCCTGCTACGCCCTCGGGGCCCAGCTGGGCAACAAGGATGCGCTGGACCGGATCCGGAATATCCGCAAGCTCGACGACAAGCACCACTTCACGCTGGTGTGCAAGGACTTCGCCCAGTTGGGCCAGTTCGTGAACATCGGCAACGATGTCTTCCGCGCCATTAAGGCCGTCACGCCCGGAAGCTACACGTTTATCCTGCCTGCCACCAAGGACGTTCCGCGCCGGCTGCTGCACCCGAAGAAAAAGACGGTGGGCGTGCGGATCCCGGACAACCGGGTGGTCCAAGCACTGCTGGCCGAGCTTGGCGAGCCGCTGCTCTCCAGCACTTTGCTGCTCCCCGACGAGGAAGACCCGCTGACCCAGGGCTGGGAAATCAAGGAACGGCTCGAACACGAAGTGGACGCCGTCATCGATTCCGGCGACTGCGGGGCAGAGCCCACCACGGTGATCGACTATTCCAGCGGAGTGGCCGAGGTGGTCCGGCGCGGCACTGGGGACCCGTCCCGGTTCGAGTAGCCCTAGTCCTGTTTGCGGGCCCGGCTCGGCTGAACCCGCGGGGGCTCACCCGGCATCTTCGGGTAGTCCGGCGGGAAGGGCAGCTCGCCGAGACCGGCCTTGAGGTCCCGCTCCCACCAGCCCAACAGCACGTCGATGCTGCCCGGATGCGCCTTCATGTCTGCCCAGGGATCGCCGATGGTCCTGAGGCGTTCGGGGACCGTCAGGATGGTGAAGCTCTTGGGATCCGCGCTGCCCAGTTCGTCCCAGGCGATGGGGCAGGAGACCGGCGCATGGGCCAGCGCGCGGGGGCTGTACGCGCCGGCGATGGTCCGGTCCCGGTTCGCCTGGTTGAAGTCCAGGAACACCTTCACGCCCCGTTCCTCCTTCCACCAGGCCGTGGTCACCTTGTCCGGCATCCGCCGCTCAAGCTCGCGGGCCGCGGCGATCACCGCGTGGCGGACATCCAGGAATTCGTGGTTGGGCTCGATGGGCGCATAGACGTGCAGGCCGCGGTTCCCCGATGTCTTGATGAACGTGTCCAGCCCGGCCTCCGCCAGCACCTCCTTCAGCGCCAGGGCAGCCGGGACAGCGTCGTCGAAGTCAGTTCCCGGCTGGGGGTCAAGGTCGATGCGCAGCTGATCAGGGTTATCGGTGTTTTCTGCATGTGACGGCCACGGATGGAACACCACCGTATTCATCTGGACCGCCCACACTGCCGCTGCGGGTTCGTCAAGGACCAGCATGGGGTGCGAGCGCGCGCTCGGAAAGATCACTTTCACCGACCGGATGAAGTCCGGGGTTCCCTTGGGCGGGTTCTTGGAGAAGAACTGGTCCCCCTCGACGTTTTCCGAGAACCTCTGCAGCGCCACCGGCCGGTCACCGTTCGCGGCAATGAACGCCTCTCCCACATCCACTATGTAGCGTGCGAGGTCCAGCTTGGTCAGACCCAGCTCCGGCCAGAGCACCCTGCTGGGGCTGGAAACACGCATCTCGCGCTCGCCGTGCGGTCCCGGGACAGTGAGGGTGGTCTGTTCGCTCGCCATGGGGACAACCTACCCCTGCACGGTCTGCTGCGTCAGCACCCGGTCCATCCGCCACGAGCTGCCAGTTCGAACCGAGAAAATATCCGGCCAGGATCAGGACCGAGTTCCAGATGAGGCTGCCGGCGACCGTCAGGCCCAGGAAGCGCCACAGCGGCATCCGGTCAATGCCGGCGGGGATGGAAATTAGGCTCCGGAACACCGGAACCCGGCGGCCCAAAAAACCGCTTTGCTGCCATGCCGGGCGAACCACGCCTCCACCCGGTCGACGTCGTCGACGGCCACGAGAGGGATCCTGCCGATCAGCGCCCGGGTCCGGCCCGTCCGAGCCATCCGCCGAGGACGTAGAGCAGGTACGCCCCCAGGAGTGACCCTGCCGTGGTCCACAGGATGGCGTCCAGCAGGCTGAAGCCACCGCGGCTGGCCGTGAAGCCGGCGAGCGGAAGGATGACCTCGCTGGGCATCGGCGGAACAGGTTTTCCAGCGCCACCACCAGACATGCCCCGGGGGCGCCGACGGCCTCCATCACGCCCACCACCCACGCCGAGAGCCCGTTGAGATCGGCCGTGGATGAAGAGGCGGCTGCCGTGGACAGGGCTGTGGCCAGGGAAAGGGCTGCGGTCATGGTGGCTCCTCCAGAGTCGGGTTGACTCCCCACTCTCCGGCCACTGGCTGGCCCGGGCTGGCCCCCCTGCCGTGCCCCACCTGTGCAGGCAACCAGTGGCACCGCCTGTGCAGCCAACCGGCCGTCCGCCAGAAGTACGGAAGGAATCCGGCATGATGGATCTATGACTGTCTCAGAGTCCGCCCTGACTATCGCCGTGGGCGACGTCGGCGTTTCCGCCGCCTATGCCCGTCCCGAGCATGCGTTCGCCACCCTGGTGGTGGCGCACGGGGCCGGGTCGGGCATGGAGCACCCCTTCCTGACCGGGTTCACCCGGGCATTGAACGGCGACGGCGTTGCCACCTTGCGCTTCAACTTCCCCTACCGCGAGGCCGGCCGGAAATTCCCGGACCGGCCGCCGGCAGCCATCGCCGCCTGGCGTGCCGCCATGCAGGAAGCAACGCGGCGAGGGACCGAGCACGGTGATGCCGGACCGGTGTGGGCTGCCGGCAAATCGTTTGGCGGCCGGATGGCGTCCATGGCCGTTGCCGAGGGAATGGATAGTGCCGGACTCGTCTACCTCGGCTATCCCCTCCACCCGCCCGGTAAACCGGAAAAGCTTCGCGACGAGCACCTCTACGGGCTCACGCTCCCCATGTTGTTCCTGCAGGGCACCCGCGACACCTTCGCCACGCCGGATCTGCTGGAGGGTGTGGTCTCCCGGATCGGCCCGGCCGCTGTCCTTGACTGGATCGACGGCGGTGACCACTCTTTCGCCGTCGCAGGAAAGAAGCGCGACGCTGCAGAGATCGGAGCGTCGCTGGCGCCGAAGGTCGCGGAGTTCATGCGGAGCCGCAGCTGACCGGTCCGGCCAGGCGTCCCGGTCCGGCTACGCAGCGTCCTCGTGCCACCAGCCTTCCCATGCGGTGGAGGTCAGCCGACCGGTGGGGAAATCAGTCTTTCCGATCCCGCCATTGTGCGGGCGGCTGCCCTCTCCGCGGCCGGCGTCAAACAGGAGGTTCAGGCTACTCAAAAGCAACATTATTGTGTCCTTTCGTGTGATGGTCTGGACCACGTTGTCCAAGTAGGAACGAGCCTAACTGCGCCATGTTTCAGCGCGTCGACGCAACGTTTCGGCCAAGTATCGGACAACTCACCTGTGCAACCAACGAAAGAAGGCCCCCGGACGGGCCGTCGCTACATGCGGGCTTTGGTCCGTGCAGTGGGCTGCGCCGTCCAGGGATCCTCCGGCCAGGGATGCCTGGGATAGCGGCCGCGCATCTCGGACCGCACCTGCGCGTACGGCCCGGACCAGAACGACGCCAGGTCATCCGTCACAGCAAGCGGCCGCCGCGCAGGTGACAGCAGGTGGAAGAGGACAGGCACCCTGCCGTCCACCAGCCGCGGCGTCTCAGCCCAGCCAAAGCATTCCTGCAGCTTGACCGCGACAACCGGCCGGCCGGCGTCGTCCGCGCCTGCCTGCCCGGGTCCTGCCTGGTCCGGCGCGGCCGAGCCTGACCCGGCATAGTCCGAAACGTCGGGGTAGTCGATCCGCACCATCGATCCGCTCGGCACTTTCAGCGCCTCCGGTGCCAGTTCCGCCAGGCGGACCGCCTCGGGCCAGGGCAGCAGCCGCCGCAAGGGGTCGGTGAGGTCGATGCTGTTGGTGGAGGCGCCGCCGGCCAGTGCCTCAAGCTCCGTTCCCAGCCAGGAGTCCAGCCGAGCCAGCAGCGACGGTTCGGAAACGTCGGGCCACGGCTCGCCCAGTTCGCGGCGCAGCAAGGCGAGGCGGCGGCGCAACGCATCGGCCGCCGTCGACCATCCGATGGTTCCCAGTCCCTCCTTGGCGAGGGCGCGGGCCACGGCGGCACGGCCGTCCTCGGCGGACGGGCGGACGGGCGTGGAGGACAGACTGATGGCACCCAGCCGGCGTTCCCGCCTGGCCTTCACCCGGCCCTGGCTGAACTGCGCTTCCACCGTGTCGGTCAGGAGGTGCCCGGCGGCCGCTTCGGCGGTGTCGGCGCTCAGCGGCGCGGCGGAGCGGATCACCGCGCCCGTGCCGGCGGCGTCCCGGCCCGCGGCGCGCGAAACCTCGGCCACGGCCAGCCACTCCTGCCCGGCCAGCGGGCTGCCCGCCTGCAACCCCGCGCGCGTACCCGACGACAGCAGGTACCGTGACGGGCCATCGCCCGGGACGCGCCGGGCCACGCGGTCCGGGAATGCCAGGGCGACGACGACGCCCACCGCTTCAGCAGCGGTCACCGGCACGTCGGATGCCAGGGCGGCGATGACAGACGGGCCGACGGCGGCGCCCTCCTTCCGCGCAATGGTCTCCAGCCTGCGGACGTCCTCCGCCCAGCGCCTGGCGGCTGGCTCCTTTCCGGTGCGCAGTGCGGTCAGAAGCCGCGTGAGGTCGGCCCCCGGGGCCCGCTGGTCCCCGGCCACGAGTGCCACTGCTTCCGCTGCGGCGTGGTGACCTACGGCCGCTGCGCCGTCGAGCAGTGCGCGGGCCAGCCGGGGATCGGCCGGGACCCTGGCCAGTGTCCGCCCCAGCGCTGTGGCGTGCCCGTCGCGGGCCACGGCTCCGAGTTCGCGCAGGACTTCCACAGCCTCGCCCATGGCCGCTGCGGGAGGTGCATCCGGAAGCGCCAGCCCGGCGCCGCCCGGGGATCCCCAGCAGGCCAGGACCAGCGCAGCACCGGTCAGGTCCGCGACGGCAATCTCCGGGGTTACATGCGCCGGCGCGGCACCATAGGTCCTCTGGTCGTAGCAGCGCACCACCCGGCCCGGACCCTGCCGCGCGGCCCGGCCGGCCCGCTGTTCTGCTGAGGCCCGGGAGCAGGAAACAGTCACCAGCCCGGACATGCCGCGGCTGGCATCGCGGCGAGGTTCCCGGGTCAGCCCGGAATCGATCACCAGCCGGACACCGGGGACGGTCAGGGAAGATTCGGCCAGGTCCGTGGACACGATGATCCGGGCAGGGCCGCCCGGCCTGCGCCCCGACACGGCCTGGTCCTGTTCGGTAGGGCTGACCTGGCCGTGGAGTTCCAGCACCTCGGTTCCGGGGGACGTCCGGCCGCGGAGTCGGGCCGCCACATAGGACACCTCCCAGGCTCCCGGGACAAAGACCAGCGCATCGGTGCCCGCGTCCAGCGCCCCCGCGGCGGTGTGGGCCTGCGCGGCCGTATCGGCCACGTGGTCCAGGAACCCGCGTGTGACCCCACGGTCGTCCAGCCGCGGCAAGGCGGCGGGTACCCACTCCACGTCCAGGGGGTACAGCGCCGAGGGGCAGTCGACGACGGGAGCTGGCCCGCCGCCGTCGTCCGCTGTCCCGGCGTTTCCGGCTGCGCCCCCGATCAGGGCGGCGAAGCGGGGCGCGTCCAGTGTGGCGGACATGGCCACCAGGGTGAGGTCGCCGCGCAGCTGGCGCACTTCCGTGAGCATGCCCAGCAGCAGGTCGGTCTCGAGGCCGCGTTCGTGGACCTCGTCCAGGATGACCGCGCCGGTGCTTTCCAGGCCGGGATCGTCGAGCAGGCGCCGCAGCAGGATCCCCGGCGTGACAAATTCCACCAGGGTGGCAGGGCCGGCCTGGCGTTCACCGCGGACGGTGTACCCTACGCGGTCTCCGATCCGGCTGCCGTCCAGGGCGGCCAGTCGCCGGGCGGCTGCGCGGGCGGCCACCCGCCGGGGCTGGGTGACCACCACGCGCCGGGCCTCCCTGGCATGTCGTGTCAGGTTGGCGAGCAGCGGCGGGACAAGCGTTGTTTTGCCGGTGCCGGGCGGTGCCTGCACCACCGCCGTACCCGCCGCACCGCCGGCGCGCAGCACAGAGGACAACTCCCCGAGTGATTCAGCAAAGGCCAGACCGGTGCCGATGGCCGCCAGGTTAAAGGCGCTGGCGGCAGAGGTGCCCGGAGGGACGGCGGCGGAGTTGGCTGGCGATGTCACCCGTCCATTGTCGCCGCAATCCCGCACCGGCATCAGCGCAGGTGGGGCGGGATAGGTCAGACTGGAGGTCGTCGACCATGAAAGCAGGATTTCCCTTGATCAACCTCCAGCAGGACTCCGAAGGTTTCGTCCGCATGAAGAGGCACTTTCCAGCCAGTGCAGCAGTGACTGTCACGTTCAGCGACGGCTCCCAGGAGGTCTTCTCCGGCGGCAGGCTCAACGAGATCTACGACAACGCCCTGGCGGTGTTCCGTGCCCAGAACCAGCTTGATGCCAAGGGCTTTTCCCGTGGTCCGCAGAAAAAGGTTCAGACCAGCATCGAGTTTGTGGCCGTCCGTCCCGGGATGGGACAGTAACCCGGCCCCCGCGAACCAGGCCCGCCGCCCCAGGCGGCCCATCCCGGCCCCCAGACTCACCGCGACGGTTTGACCACCATCGCCGAACCGCCGCCGCGCCGCAGGGGCTCGGCAACGGCGGTCATGCTCTTGCCGGGCCCAAACTCGATGGCTGTCGCCGCACCAATTTCTGCTGCCGAGGTGAAGGCGTCCCCCGCGGGCACCAACTTATGACCGAATGGTGCCAACTGGTCTCCGAAATCCGTGATGAAGCCCGGCTCGGCCGTGACATTGGTTGTGTTGCGCTGGGATGCACGAGGGGCCGCGAGTGCCGCCAGAATGTTCATATCCAGGTCCACCCTGTTGAGGATGGTCTGCAGCACGGTAGTGATAATGGTCGATCCGCCGGGGGAACCGAGCGCCAGGAACGGCTTTTCGTCCTTGAGGATGATGGTGGGCGACATCGAGGACCGTGGGCGCTTGCCGGGCTCGATCCGGTTCGGGTCTGTCGGGCTGGTAGACGTATACGAGAAGTCGGTGAGCTCGTTGTTGAGCAGGAACCCGCGGCCGGGCACCACGATGCCGGACCCGCCGGTCTGCTCGATCGTGAGGGTGTATTCCGCCACGTTGCCCCACCTGTCAGCGACAGTCAGGTTGGTCGTGGAGATGTTTTCGGTGTCCTTCTCGTCTGCGGCTGCCGAAGGTGCAACCGGGCACACGCCGTCGTACTCTGACACGTCCCCGGCCGGTACCGGCTTGGTTGCCGCCGTCCCGGGGTCAATGGCGCACGCCCGCTCCTTCCCAAACTGCGGATCGGTGAGGGCCTCGGTGGGGACATCGACGAATGCCGGGTCGCCCAGGTATTTGGCACGGTCCGCGAAGGCCAGTGCGCTCGCTTCGAGGTAGTGATGCAACGCGGCTGGCTTGGTCATCTCGCGGAGGTTGAACGGCTCCAGGATGTTCAGCGCCTCGCCCACTGTGGTGCCACCGCTGCTCGACGGCGCCATGCCGTAGACGTCGTAGCCGCGGTAGTCCACATGCGTGGGATCCTGGTCCAGCGTTCGGTATGCGGCGAGATCCGCCGTCGTCAGGTAGCCCCGAAGTGCTGGAAGGCTGGTGGGCGGGTCAGTCACAGGAGGCACCCATGCGGGGTCTTTCGGCGGGTCCTGCACCGTGGCGGCCATTTCCGCCGCGAGGGGACCTTCGTAGAAAGCGTCGGTTCCCTGCTTGGCGAGGAGCCGGTACGTCTTTGCGAGGTCCTGGTTGTGGAAAATAGTGCCGACGGCGGGAGCATCACCGCCCGGCAGGAAGAGACTGGCTGTGGCGGGGAAGGCCGAGAACCGGACCTTGTTGTCGAGCGTCTGCTGGCGGAAGGTTTCGTCTACCACGAAGCCACGGTTAGCCACCTTGATGGCAGGTTTGAGGGCCGCGCCAAGATCCAGCGTTCCCCACCGTTCCAAGGCCCGTTCCCACGTGGCCGGTGTGCCGGGCGTGCCGACGGAGACTCCGCTGGAGACGAGCTCGGGAAAGGTGTACAAGGTTCCGGACGCCGGATTGACGAACGCGTCGGTCGGCATCGTAGCCGGAGCCGTTTCGCGGCCATCGATGGTTCCCACTTTGCCGGTCTTCGCGTCGTAGAACACGAAGTATCCGCCGCCGCCGAGGCCGGCGCTGTAGGGCTCGGTCACGCCCAGGGTCGCGGCCGCGGCGACGGCGGCATCCGCCGCATTGCCCCCGTCGCGGAGGACCTGGATTGCTGCAGCGGACGCCTCCGGGTCAACGGTGCTCACGGCCCCGCCGTACCCGGTGGCCATCGCCTCCTTCTTGATCTCCCGGGGGTCTGCGAACGCGGGACTGGTCACCGCCCCAACGGTCACGCTCAAGGCCAGGACAGCCGTCACAGCAGCCAATTGACGTCGCACACTAGGCATGATCGCTCCCAAGTCAGGGTGTTGCGCAGGGTGGGTTTGCGCCACGATACTCCGCCGCGTATGGACTCTCAAGGCTCAAATCTTTTTTCTGCCGAGGCCATGGCCTCAGGCCGATGTGCTGGTTTCGGTGGTCGCTGTGTCGGCCGGCGAACGCCGGCGCCGGCTCGCCAGCAGGAACGGCAGGGAGAACAGTTCGATCACACCGCTGATGGCAAGCGAGAGGGGGTAGCCGTACACGTCCGCTGCCCGGCCCATCAGCGGCTGGACCACGATTCCACCGCTGGATCCCATCAGCGAATCGAAGCTGAGTACCGTTGCCCGCTGTTTTGAGTCGATCATGTCGTTCAAATAGGCCTGCCGCACGGGGGTGCCCGCCGCGGAGACGAGCGCCCAGAGCACCAGCAGCAGCAGGGCCACCCAGAACACGCGCGTGATGCCGAGCGCCACCAGGATCAAGGCGCCCATGATGCTGCTCACCACCAGCACGGTGGTGCGTTTGTGGACCTGGCGCCGGACCATCGGTGCCAGCCAGCCGCCCACCACCTGTGCCCCGGCCACAATGCCCGCGGCGAGTCCGGCGACGGAGTAGGCGTGCGGGTCGCCGAAGAGCTCCAGCAGGTACGGCTGCAGGGCATAGAAAACATAAATCCCGACGCCGGCGCTGAACGGCGCGGCCAGCATGATATACCGCACCGGCGGGTTTTTCAGCCCGCTGTCGATGGAGGCGGACAGCACGTCCCGGCTCGCCCTCAACGGATGGGGAGAACGTTCGGGGGTGAAACCCACATCGCGCATCAGCCAAAAAGCCACCCCGAACATCGCCAGGAGCACTCCCACACGCAACAGGAACGGCACACCGAGGTCAGTGGCCTGGGCAATCACGCCGCCGGCCGTCGAACCGACAAGCATCGCGACACCCGAGACCATCAGTGCCCGCCCGAACACTGCTTCCAGCTCACCGTCGTAGCCGGAGAAACGCAACGCATCCACCAGCCATGCCTCCACGGCCCCGGAGAAGAACGTGAAGCCCAGGCCCAGCAGGACGGACACCACGGCCCAGGCCCAGAAGGGAGCGGACAACTGCCAGAGCAGGTAGTACAAGTACGTGGAGGCCGCCAGCGTCACCGTACCGAGGAGGAATGAGACCCGTCGACCCCAACCGTCCGCGATGACCCCGGTGGGCACTTCGAACAGGACCATGCCGGCCGTGAAGAAGGCGTTGGCCGCGAAGGCTTCGAGGTTGCTCAGCCCGGCATCCAACAGAAAGAGCGTATTGATTCCCCAGATGAAAGAGGCCGCCAGGGTATTGCCCAGGGTGAGGGTGAGGTAGATGCGCTGGATCTTCCGCGCGGCGGCGTTCATGACGTGGCGTTCATGAGCTGCTGGGCACCGGGTCATGCCGGAGGTACCGGCGCCGGAACCGGCCGGTCCCGGCAGTCAGCGCCCGCAGCTCCACAGCGTACTTCAGCAGTTCCTGGTCAGGGACTTCCGCGCTGATTTCAGTCAGCTCACTACCGGAGGTGGCCGTACCGGTTAACCTGCCGCGGCGTGCCGAGAGGTCACTCATCACGGCACCCACGTGCGCCTCGGACACGGTGATGCTGACCGAGGAAACCGGCTCGAGCAGCTGGATGCGACCGGCCGCGGCGGCCTCCCGGAGCGCCAGCGCGCCCGCCGCCTGGAAGGCGGCGTCGGAAGAGTCAACGCTGTGGGCCTTGCCGCCCACCAGGGTGACGCGCAGGTCCACCACGGGGAACCCGGCAGCCAGCCCTTTCTGCATCTGCGCCCGCACCCCTTTCTCCACGGAGGAGATAAACGTTCCGGGGATCACCCCGCCCACCGTTTTGTCGACAAATTCAAACCCGCCGCCACGGTCCAGCGGCTCCACGTCGATGTCGCAGACGGCATACTGCCCGTGGCCGCCGGACTGTTTGACGTGCCGGCCGTGGCCCGTCGCCGGGGCGGCGAACGTTTCCCGCAGCGGCGTCACCACGCCAATGGTGTGCAGCTTCACGCCCTGGTCGCGCAGCCTGTCCAGCACCACCTCGGCATGGGCCTCCCCCATGCACCAGAGAACCAGCTGGTGCGTTTCCGCGTTCCGCTCCACACGCAGCGTGGGATCGCCGGCGGCAACCTTCGCCAGGCTCCGGGCCAGTGCATCCTCGTCACTGCGCGAGTCCGCCTCGACGGCCACCGGCATCAGCGGCTCCGGCATCTCCCAGGTGGCCAGCAGCAGCGGCTGGTCCTTGGCCGAAATGGTGTCCCCGGTTTCGGCGCTTCCCAGTTTCGCCAGCGCACAGATGTCACCGGCCACACAGTGGGCGACAGGACGCAGGTTGGGGCCCAGCGGAGAATACAGGTGCGTGACGCGCTCGTCGGTATCATGGTCCTGATGGCCGCGGTCCGCGAGCCCGTGCCCGCCGACGTGCACGGGAGTATCAGCACGCAAAGTACCTGAAAATACACGCGTCAGGCAGACCCTCCCCAGGAACGGATCAATGGTGGTGCGGACCACTTCAGCTGCCAGCGGCCCGTACGGGTCACAGGCCAAGGCCACCGCCGGAGCGCCCGCCAGGTCAGTCACCTCCGGGAGGCCGCCCTCCACCGGCGACGGGAAGCCCCGGGTCAGGACTTCCAGCAGTTCCGCCGTGCCGAGTCCGGTGACAGCCGAGGCCGGCACCACCGGGAAAAAGGAACCGCGGGCGACGGCGGTTTCCAGGTCCGCGATGAGGACATCGGTATCGATGTCCTCACCACCCAGATAGCGGTCCATCAGGGTCTCGTCCTCGCTCTCGGCGATGATCCCTTCGATGAGCCGGCCCCGGGCGGCTTCCGACGCCGCGCGCTCACCGGCGTCAACGTCCCGGGAACCTGCGGCCGCCTCCCCGGCGGAGTAGTCAGAGACTGTGCCCGTCAGTAATCCGAGCAGCCCGCTGGTTTCGCCGCCGGACCGGACCGGCACGTACAACGGCAGCACCGCGTCGCCGAACGCCTGCTGGCAGGCGGCCAGGACGCCGTCGTAATCTGCCCGGGGGTGGTCAAGGCGGGAGATGACCACAGCCCGCGGCATCCCGAGGCCTTCGCATTCGCCCCAGAGCGCCGTAGTGGTGGCGTCGATGCCGTCAACGGCGGAGACAACAAAGAGGGCGGCGTCCGCAGCCCGGAGCCCCGCCCGAAGTTCGCCGATAAAGTCCGGATATCCCGGAGTATCCAGCAGGTTCACCTTGATCCCGTCGACGAGCAGCGGAACCAGGGATAGCGTGACCGACCGTTGCTGCCGCACTGCCGAGGGGTCGGAATCGCTGACGGTGGTGCCGTCCGCGATGGAGCCTTTGCGTGAAATCATGCCGTGGGCGGACAGCAATGCTTCGATCAGCAGGGTTTTCCCGGCGCCCGAATGCCCCACGAGCGCCACGTTGCGCACCTGTTCCGGATCTGTTGCCGCGACGCCGTGCGGAGCATCAGCCCGGCGGACCTCCGGCCCTCCCCGCCCCTGTGTCCGCGCTGCGTCCTTTGCGCCTTTCACTGACATGGGAACCTCCTGGCGTCTTTGCCATGAACCGGGCCGAATCGTGTTCTCTGATTCGACACCCTGGCGGGCGCAAGGGCAAGAGTGTCCACCCGGACGAGGCGGCCGCGGCGGAGGATAATGGCAGCCAGAGCCCAGGAGTCCGTGCCACTGTGAGGAGGTCCGCGTGCAGCCGCTTCCGCGCATCACAGTGGAGGTTCCCGTGCTCATGGTGGGATCAGGCCCCTCTGACTACGAGGCGCTCGGCAGCTATGTCAACGGACTGCGCAGGCCGCAGGGGCTGCACCTGACGCTGCTGCATATCGGCATCCTGGCTGATTTTGCGCAGGACGTGGCGGACTGGACCAAGGGAATCACTTGGGCCGGTGATGCCGTCCGGCACACAACGGGCTGGTTGCAGGGCCTGCCCGTACTGGACGGGTTTACGGGTACCTCGGAACAACTGATCGTGCTGGGTGGCGGAGGCATCTCCGGGCTCGAAGTGGACGTGCCCCGTCGCGTACGCGACTACCAGGTGTCCCTGGTGCAGGGTCTGCATGATCTTCTGGACCGGCTCCTCGTGGACAATGTGGACGACTTCATCCTCAGCTCAGCGGCGCTGGGCTACCGGTATCCGCACTGGGTGCCCCACGTCGCCGTCGGCCGTCCACTGTCGCGGGAACGCGGACCGCGGACCATTGCCCCGCTGTCCGTCGTCTTTGGCCCGTCGCGGATCAGGAACGGACGGTTCCTCTCGGCAGCTGACTGAGCAACCAGCGCGTCAGAGCGCGGCGCCGTTCCAGGCCCTCCACAGCATGGCATATTGGCCGCCCGCAGCGACGAGCTCGGCATGGTTCCCGATTTCGACAATGCGGCCGCCATCCATCACCGCCACCCGGTCAGCCGTGGCGGCCTGGGAAAGCCGGTGTGCGCTCGTCAGCACCGGTTCATCACGTTCGATCCAGTCCAACTTGCCGGTCCTGATGAAATTCAACTCACGCATATGCGTTCCGTTTTGTGGTTCCGTGGTCGGACGTACTTGCCCCTGGCGGGGAGTCAGCCCGGGACGCCCCCATACGGGTGGCGTCAGCGTCCGCGAATTCGCTGGTGGCGGCCCGTGCCGCCAAGGCGAGTTTCTGCCCCGTTACTGCCGGTCAAGCGCGTCGAGCAGCCTTTTGACCGAGCCGCCGAGGTTCCATTCGACGGCGAGACGCTCCAGTTCGGCGCGTGATTCGCCGTCGACAGGGTGCAGCTGGGCTCCCGCTTCGTCGAGGGTGGGAAGCTTGAGGTCGCGCACGATTTTCACCACGGTGGGCGCGACTGTTAGGTAGTCGGCGGCGGCGGCGAGCTTGGACCGCACGGAGGCGGACACCCCGCCTCCCCCATCGGCGGCTGCAGCGAGCAAGTTATCCAGTGTGCCGTACTGGCCCAGGAGCGACGCTGCGGTCTTCTCGCCGATGCCGGCCACGCCTGGCAGCCCGTCGGAGGCGTCGCCGCGAAGGGTCGCGTAATCGGCATACTGTTCGGGCAGTACCCGGTACTTCCCGACGACGACGGCGTCCGTCATTACTTCGAGGTTCCTCATGCCCCGCGCGGTGTAGATCACCCGCACCTGACGGTCGTCGTTGACTATCTGGAAAAGATCACGGTCGCCCGTAACCACATCGACGGGGAGGTCCGCGTGGCTGGCGTACGTGCCGACGACGTCGTCGGCTTCGTGTTCAGAAGCCCCGACGACGGCGATGCCGGAGAGCTCGAGGACGCGGCGAATCATCGGAAGCTGCGCCTCGAGCCCGTCCGGTACGACCTCAACGTCGGGGGCATCCCACACAAGTTCGGCGACCCGGTGCGACTTGTAGGTCGGAATCAGGTCCACGCGCCACTGCGGACGCCAATCGTCGTCCCAGCAGGCAATCAGATGCGTTGCCCCGTATTCCGTAATGAGGCGGGCGATCATGTCCAGGAGGCCGCGAACGGCGTTCACCGGCGTTCCGTCAGTGCGGCGGATCGTGTCCGGCAAGCCATAAAAGGCGCGAAAGTACAGGGACGCAGTATCAAGCAGCATGAGGCGGCGTGGCATACCTGATCCTGACACGGAACCAGCTGCCGGGCTATCAGCATTTCCCAGCGACAGAACGCTACCGTGGGGTTAGCACGCCTACAACGGTTCAAGCAGCGGGACCAACCCACCTTGACGCGGGGCGCTCGTTTCGGAGGTAGCCCACGACAACGGCACCAGCATCCACCGGCAGCGGGATGCGTTCGATCCGGCCGCCTTTCCCGGTGATCTTGATGGTGCCGGTCCGCCAATCAATATCGTCCAACGTCAGGTCCTGAACTTCATGGCTGCGATGACGTGCTCCAGCGGGCCGCCCTGCTGGCCGGGGAACACGGCGCTGTTGATCTTGCGGGCGGTCGGCGATCCGGCGGAACTCGGCGAAGTCGAGCTGGCGGGAGTAGGCGGACCAGCCGGCGAGGATCGGCTTCGGGCGGTGTTCCAGGGCCAGCGCCTCGACCTCGGCCATATCGATCCGGAGGTCCGATTCACGCACGTGGTACGGGACCACGTTGTAGAGCTTGCCGGAGAAGTTGATGCGCATGGAATGGGTGAGGTGGCCTCCATGTGCAAGGTCCAGGCCCATGATGGTGTCGCCCGGTTCAGCAGGGCGAACATGGCGGCGGCGTTCGCCTGCGCGCCCGAGTGCGGCTGGACATTGGCGAATTCCGCGCCGAACAGGGCCTTGACCCGGTCGATGGCCAGCTGCTCGATCACGTCAACGTGCTCGCAGCCGCCGTAGTAGCGCTTGCCGGGGTAGCCCTCGGCGTACTTGTTCGTCAAGACCGAGCCCTGCGCCTCCATGACGGCGGACGGGGCGAAATTCTCCGAGGCAATCATCTCCAGAGTTGACTGCTGGCGGATGAGTTCCTGTCCGATGGCCTGCGCAACTTCGGTGTCGACTCCGGCCAGGGATTCATTGAGGGTGCCCGTCATGGTGATCTCTTTCCGTCAAAGTGAAACAACAGGATAAGATTTGCAACCGTGTTGCGTTGACTGCAACCCCTAATCCACCTGAGGTATTGCTTCAATCACTGTCGGCAATTGATGCTTCATGGATAAACTAACGCGACGGTGCAGAAAAATGTCTTGACTGTGGCCTACGTCACGCCTAGTCTAATGCAACAGTGTTGCGTTCAATGCAACCCAAAATTATTGGTGGACACATGAGTAACGAAACAACTTCGATGCCCGCAGGCCCTCCCTTGCCGACGAACGGCCAGCCACTGCACGTCAACGGTGACGGAGTCAGCAAGGACACCCGCCGGCGGGTCATCATGGCAAGCTTCATAGGCAACTTCGTCGAGTGGTTTGATTACGCCGTCTACGGCTATCTGGCCGCAACAATTGCCGCGGTCTTCTTCCCCCAATCCAATCCGCAGACAGGGCTTCTGCTGACCTTCGCCCTGTTCGCGATCTCGTTCATGGTGCGGCCGCTCGGCGGTTTCGTCTGGGGCCATATCGGTGACAAGGTTGGCCGGCGGACCGCCCTTTCCCTGTCAATTCTGATCATGTCCGCGGCGACGTTCTGCATCGCCCTGATCCCGGGCTATGACACGATCGGCATCTGGGCTCCGATCCTGCTCCTGATCATCCGCGTTGCCCAGGGCTTCTCCGCCTCGGGTGAATACGCCGGCGCCTCTGCCTTCCTGGTGGAATACGCCCCTGCCAACAAACGCGGACTCTACGCCGCCGTCGTACCCGCCAGCACCGCCGCGGGCCTGCTGCTCGGCTCCCTGCTCGCCGGCCTCCTGACAGCCCTCCTCAGTTCCGAAGCGATGCAAAGCTGGGGGTGGCGTCTGCCGTTCCTTCTGGCAGCCCCGATGGGCCTGATTGGACGCTACATCCGCACCAAGCTGGAAGACACCCCGGTGTTCCGCGAACTGGCCGCCGAGGGCGAGGCCGTCAAGGCACCCGTGTCCAGTCTGTTCCGGAAACACTGGCGGCAGCTGCTTCTGGCCGTCGGAGCTGTGCTGCTCAACGCCGTCGGCTTCTACGTGATCCTCAGCTACATGCCAACCTATCTGTCCTCTGAGCTGGGTCTCGGTGCAACCGAATCCTTCCTGGCCACAACGATCGCGCTGGTGACGTACATCGGCTTCATCTTCCTGACCGGAATGCTCTCAGACCGCTACGGCCGCAAGAGGGTGCTCATCGCCGCATCCATCACCTTCATCGTGCTGACCGTGCCCGCCTTCGCCCTCCTGGGCACCGGGAACTTCCTGGTCATCGTCCTGGTCCAGATCCTGCTGGGCGCCATGCTCACCCTCAATGACGGCACGCTCCCCAGCTTCCTGGCCGAGATGTTCCCGACCCGCGTCCGCTATAGCGGTTTCGCCGTCAGCTTCAACCTCTCCAACGCCCTGTTCGGCGGCACCGCACCGTTCATGGCCACGCTCCTCATCGCAACCACGGGCAACGTCCTGGCTCCAGCCTGGTACCTGGCCGCAGCGGCAGTCATCTCCCTGGTCGCCGTCGCACTCTCCCGCGAAACCAGCAAGGAACCGCTGAGCCACGAATAGTCGGGCCGGCTCCAAAATCTTCATCTACAGAACCGCCGAAAGAAAGGCATTACCACAATGACCAGCACCGAAACCGAAGCCGAAGCCATCAACGACGTCGCCAAGCTGGACCGCCTCAAAATCCTGAACAACGGCGAGAAAGTCAGCCTCACGTTTTCCGATGCCGAGTTTGAGCGGCGCCTGGCAGGGCTGCGCCGGATCATGGCCGAGAAGGAACTGGACGCCGTCGTCCTGACCAGCTATCACTCGATCAAGTACTACTCCGACTTCCTCTTCACCTATTTCGGCCGCTCCTACGCCATGGTGGTCACCAAGGAAGACACTGTCACCGTCACCGCCAACATCGACGCCGGGATGCCGTGGCGCCGCAGCTACGGCGACAACCTGGTTTACACGGACTGGCGCCGGGACAACTACATCTTCGCCATCCAGGAGGTCCTGCGGACCCGCGGCATCACCGCCCGCCGACTCGGCGTCGAGGACGACTCCCTGCCGCTGGACAACCGCAACAAGATCCAGGCCGCTTTTGCCGGGGCCGCCCTGGTGGACGTGGCCCAGGCCGCCATGCGCCAGCGCATGATCAAGTCCGCTGAAGAGATCGAGGTCATCAAACACGGTGCACGAATCGGCGACCTCGGCGGCGAGGCCATCCGGAACGCCATCACCGCAGGAATCAACGAATACGAGGTCGCCCTGATCGGCACCGAAGCAATGGTCCACGAAATTGCGCGCACGTTCCCGGACTCCGAGATCCGCGATACCTGGGTGTGGTTCCAGTCCGGCATCAACACCGACGGCGCCCACAACTGGGCCACCACACGCAAGATCCAGGAACACGACATCCTGTCCCTGAACTGCTTCCCCATGACCTCCGGCTACTACACCGCCCTGGAACGCACCCTGTTCTACGGCGAACCGGATGCACGTTCCCTGGAGCTGTGGAACATCAATGTCGAGGTGCACAGGCGCGGCCTGGAACTCATCAAGCCCGGCGCCGTCTGCAAGGACATCGCCGCCGAGCTCAACGAAATCTACGTCGGCCACGGCCTGCTGGCCAACCGCACCTTCGGCTACGGCCACTCCTTCGGCGTCCTGAGCCACTACTACGGCCGCGAAGCCGGGCTGGAGCTGCGCGAGGACATCGACACCGTCCTGGAACCGGGCATGGTGGTCTCCATGGAGCCCATGATTACCGTCCTTGACGGCCAGCCGGGCGCCGGCGGCTACCGCGAGCACGACATCCTGGTGGTCGGTGAGGACGGCGCCGAGAACATCACCAAGTTCCCGTTCGGCCCGGAATACAACATCGTGGGTGCCTGACCGTCCCATGACCTGCAAAGAAGCGGCGCCACGTCCAACGCGGCGCCGCTTCTCAGCCCTCATAGGGAATGATGGTAAACACCATGACCCCAGCAGAATCTCCTGACACCAACGGAAACGGCGACACCAAGGGCACATCCGTCATAGTCAACGCCATTGCCGTCCTGCGGACTTTCACCGCGGATGAACCGCTCCTCGGAGTCACCGAGATCGCCAACAGAGTCGGGCTGCACAAAAGCACCGTTTCCCGGATCCTTTCCACCTTCGAACAGGAACACCTGGTGGAACGTGATCCGGAGACGCGGCGCTTCCGCTTGGGCCTGGGGCTGATCGCCGTCGCCGGACCGCTGCTGGCCGAACTGGAAGAACGCCGCGTTGCTTATCCTGTCCTGCGTGAACTCGCCGAACAGACCGGCGAAACAAGTGCCCTGATGGTGTGGAACGGCACTGAATCGATGTGCGTGGAGCAGATCGCCAGCCACCATCAGATCAAACACACAACGCCGTTAGGTGCCCGCTACAACGACGCCATGAGCTCCTCCGTGCAGGTCTTCCTCGCCGCGGAACCCGCCGAACGGGTCGTGGCCCTGCTGCGCAGCGGCGCCATCACGTATCCGGGTCTGGATGACACCGGCGTCGAGGCCTACCTGATCCGGCTCCAAGATAGCGCCCGACGGGGCTGGGCGATCAACTACGGCGAGTCCTCCATCGATGAAGTGGGCGTGGCCGCACCGGTATATGACCACCGCGGCGATATCGTTGCGGCCGTCCTCATCCCGGCCCCCCGGTTCCGAGTCTCGCGGGACAGACTGCAAAGCCTGGGAGAATCGTGCGCAGCCGCGGCGCACCGAGTCACCGCGCGGCTGGGCGGACAGGCACCCGGGAGTTCTGAGATCCGGAACCAAAGCTAGGTTTGCCTCGCAACAGTCTACTGTCGCCGGAGTGCCTGCCAACCACGTTAAGGCTGAACAGCCTGCGGAAAACCAGCTGAAACCTGGCGCCGGAGCTCCAGTCAGCGGCGACATGTCCGGACAGATCAAGAATGCCGTAGCCGTTGCTGTCGACGGCTTTCAATGGTTCGACATCCCTGGGCCAACCACCTCACGGCTCGGTGGCCGAGGAGGTGCTGTGGCAATACAGTAGCCTCGGGATCGGGACGTTTGCCGGCGTCGACTCTGGCATCGGGCAGCAGAGGAGCGTAGCGTCGATTGAACCAACGAATACGGGGTCGGCCGTCGGATCGGGGCCCGCGTTGCCGCACCGTGCCAACCCGTTGAAGGGACCGGACGTGGCGGGATGGAATGCCGATACAGCCGCAGGGCCGCTGGGGACTGGGGCGGTCACTTTGGTGGAGGGATCGTCCTTCTGTATCTCTTTGCCGAACGGGGACATCCGTCCAGACCATCCGCATGGGGTTTTCGTTCAGGACACCCGCATCCTTTCATGCTGGAGACTGACTATCAACGGCCAGTCACTGGAGCCGCTGGCGGCGGAGACGAAGGAACCGTACCGGGCACTGTTTGTCGGCCGGGTTCCCCGCTCGGACGGCTATGCGGACAGCCCGCTGATTGTCGAGCGGCTGCGCGAAGTGGGAGCCGGCCTCGTGGAGCAGATCACGGTCCGGAATTATTCGCTGGATCCGGTCGAATGCGTGATCTGCCTCAGCGTCGAAGCGGATTTCGCCGATCTGTTCGAAGTGAAGGAGGCGCGGATCCAGCGGCACTGGGATGAAATCCGCCAGCCGGATGGTGATTCGCTCATCATCCGGGCCGCCTGGGAGGATGTCCGCAAGGGGGTCGTCATCGCGGCCGGTGGCGCCGACGTCGAGGCAGATTCTCTGACTTACCGGGCGGTGGTGGCGCCGCAGGCTCATTGGCAAACTGTGCTCACGGTGGTGCCGGCCGTTGAGGGGCCTGGTCCGGTGACACTGTTCATGCATCCGGATGCGGGTGGACTGTCGCCGCGCGATCGGCGCCGACAGGAGTGGGTGGCCAGGATTCCGGTGCTGCACATGGGCAACCACTCCATTGAGCGGACCCTCCAACGCAGCTACGACGACCTGGGCGCCCTAAGGATCGAGGATCCGGAACATCCGGAGCGCGTCGTTGTTGCCGCCGGGGCGCCGTGGTTTATGACCCTGTTCGGGCGGGACTCGCTGTGGGCGTCAGAAATGGCGCTGCCCGTGGACCCGTCCCTGGCCCTGGGCACCCTGCAGACGCTGGCGGACCGCCAGGGCAAAGTGGTGGACCCAATGAGCGAGGAGGAACCGGGCAAGATCCTGCACGAGGTCAGACTCGATGTCTCCAGCGGGTTGTCCCTGGGCGGCAAGTCCGCCTATTACGGCAGTGTCGACTCGACACCGTTGTTCGTGAGCGTGCTCGGGGCCGTCAGCCGCTGGGGCTTCGCCGCCGATACCATCGCCGCCCTGCTGCCCCATGCCGACCGTGCACTGGCCTGGATCCGGGACTACGGGGACAAAGACGGCGACGGGTTTGTTGAGTATGAGCGCCTCAATGACCGCGGGCTGATCAACCAAGGCTGGAAGGATTCATGGGACGGCATCAACTTCGCGGACGGCACCCTGGCGGAACCGCCGATCGCTTTATGCGAGGTGCAGGCCTACGTCTACAGCGCGTACATGGCGCGCGCGTGGATGGCCTACGACGAAGGTGATGCGTCTCTGGCGGCCGAGCTCGCGGAACGCGCGGAACGGCTGAAGAAACAGTTCAACGAGCAGTTCTGGCTACCCGAGCGCGGCTATTACGCCGTCGCACTGGATGGCAAGAAGCGTCCGGTCGACGCCTGCGCATCCAACATGGGGCACTGCCTGTGGTTCGGCCTCGTGGATGAGGACAAGGCGCCGCTCGTAGCCGAACGCCTGATGTCCCCGGAAATGTTCAGCGGCTGGGGTGTGCGAACCCTGGCCAGCGACATGGGCGCCTACAACCCAGCGAGCTACCACAATGGGTCCGTCTGGCCACATGACAACGCGCTGATTGCGGCCGGGCTGATGCGCTACGGCTTCGTGGCGGAGGCGCAACGGATCGCCACAGCATTGCTGGAGGCAGCCGAGTACTCGAACGGCCGGTTGCCGGAGCTATTCTGCGGTTTCAGCCGGGAACAGATCGCCCAGCCCGTGCCCTATCCCACGGCGTGTTCACCGCAGGCATGGGCGGCAACCGCCCCGATCCTGCTGGTAACGAGCTTGATGCAGTACGATGCGCATGTTTCCCAAGGCGGCTTGTGGATGGATCCGGTGCTGCCGAAGTCTTTCGGCCACCTGCACATCACCAACGCACCTATGGGCCGCGGCCGCATCACCATCGACGTCGCCGGTTCCACAGCCTCGGTCCAAGGCCTGCCCAAGGACATGACGTTTCATCGCGGGCACCGGCCATGGATGACCGACCTCGTGGAACAAGCCAAACCGCACCCGAAACCAAGGCAGGATAGCTAGGCCCCACAGCAGGAACACTGGCCGTGCATACTCAGGCCTGCCGCTCCCGACATCCCCGTCTGGCCCTGCCGCTGCCCGCAGGCCGTCCGCAGTCTTTCCTGAAGGGCCAACCCGAATGGTAGCCAACTTACAGACCTGAACGGCCCCAGAACCGTCAAACGAAGCTAACAGTCACAGGCAACTCGCTCCGTGTCGTACCACCGCGGCCGACTGTGACGATCGTCCGGTAACTTAGAGGAAAATGACATCACGCCGGCGGTCTGGCGCGTGCAGCGAACACGATCCTTTTGAATCGTCATCGCTCGCAGTCAGGACCCCGACATCGGGTAGCTTTGCGGGCGGGTCATTTGTCTGCACCGCCAAGTTCGGGCTCTCTGGGGTGATCTCGCCATCTCTGACGATCAGTGCGGGTGAGGCAGGAGCCCTCTCTGGGGGCCTGCCTCACCGGCGATCGGCTTAGAACGGCACGGTCGGCAGATACTTGCCGTCGAGGGTGATCACCGCGCGCGACCCGCCGTCCGGGTCCTCGACCTTCTTGATATCCAGCTTGAAGTTGATCGCGCTGATGATGCCGTCGCCGAACTGCTCATGGACCAGTGCCTTGAGGGTGGAACCGTAGACCTGAAGCATTTCGTAGAAGCGGTACACGGTGGGGTCGGTCGGTATGCCGCCCGGGATGCTGCCGCGCATCGGGATGGTCTGCAGGAGCAGCGCCGCGTCGTCGCCGAGACCCAGCTTCTCAGTGACGGTGGCGGCTGCCAGAGCGGGCAAGGGGTGCTGGCCGAGCAGAGCGGCGGTGACAAAGGCGACACTCAACCCGGTGCCGTCGGCGAGGTCCTGCCAGGACAGGTTCGCGCGGGTCTTAGCGTCGATGACGGCGGCGGTGAGTTCCTGCCGCGGGGCCTGGGAGGCTTGCGAGTGCAACATGCGGTTATTTCCTTCGGTTGGTGGACGGACTCAGACGAACTGTCCGAGACGGGCGGGGGTGGGAGTGGGGCACGGGTTGTCGATGAGCGGTGCAAACCCTCCGGTGGCGGGGTCGAGCGTCTCGACTCCGCCGGTTTCTATGTCGTAGACCCAGCCGTGCAGGTTCAGCCGACCTTGCCTGAGCGCCAGCGCAACCGACGGGTGGGTGGCGATATTGGCCAGCTGGGAGATGACATTCTCTCGGATCAGCGCCCGCAGCTTTTCGCCGGGGGAGCTGTATGTTCCGGCGGCGTTCACCGCTTTGGCCGCGTCGGCGTGATGAAGCCAGCCAGCGACGGCCGGAACACCATCAAGGCACTTACCCGTGGAGATGGCGGTCATCGCTCCGCAGTCGGA
Source organism: Pseudarthrobacter sp. Y6 (assembly GCF_050156205.1). Taxonomy (NCBI): domain Bacteria; kingdom Bacillati; phylum Actinomycetota; class Actinomycetes; order Micrococcales; family Micrococcaceae; genus Pseudarthrobacter; species Pseudarthrobacter sp. Y6. The sequence goes on from NZ_CP189574.1 coordinate 2,440,812, forward strand.
GTGGCCACAGATCACGATATCGGTGACCTCGAGCACCGCAACCGCGTACTCGACGCTCGCGGACTCGCCGCAGGGCCCCGGGGCAAAGGACGGCACCATGTTTCCCGCGTTGCGGATGACGAACAGATCGCCGGGTTCGCGTTGGGTCATCAGTTCCGGAATCACGCGCGCATCCGAGCAGGTCACGAACAGTGCCCCCGGACGCTGGGTGGTGGCGAGCCTCTGGAAAAGTTCGGCACGCCCCGGAACCACGTCCCGCTGAAACTTGAGTACACCCTCGATGATGTCCTGCATGCTGTGTCTCCCTTGCTTGAGGTGATAATTCAACGATGACAGCCCACAGCCATAGTGTCCAAGACTCATTTCGGATCAAAGCAATTGCTTTTCGCTATAGTTGGTTGCATGCTTCTACGTCATGTCCGCTACCTGCTCGCGGTCGCCGAACACCAGAACTTCACCCGGGCGGCCGAGACACTACACGTCTCGCAGCCGACCCTTTCGCAGCAAATCAAACAACTGGAAAATTCGCTGCACGCGCAGCTGCTGGACCGCAGCGGCCGGACGGTGCGCCTGACCGACGCCGGCGAGATCTATCTGGGCTATGCTCGCCGGGCGCTGCGGGACCTCAGCGCCGGCGAACGTGCCATCCACGACGTGCAGGACCTCAGCCGGGGCTCGCTCCGGCTCGCGATGACCCCGACATTCACGGCCTACCTGATCGGCCCGCTGGTGCAGCGGTTCAACTCCCGCTACCCCGGGATAACCCTGAGCATCCAGGAAATGACCCAGGACCGGATCGAGTCAGAGCTGGCCGAGGACCGTCTCGACATTGGCATAGCGTTCGCCGAGCCAGTGTCATCTCCCATCGAGGCGCAGCCGTTGTTTCCCGAAACCCTCAGCCTGGTCGTCGGACCATCGCACCCGCGCGTCGGGCAGCAGGCACCGTTGACGGTGCAGGAATTGGGGCACCAGGAGCTTGCGCTGCTCAGCAGGGAATTCGCCACCCGCCACCATATCGACCGATACTTCCACGAGCACGGAATAGCGCCCCGGATCGTCATCGAAGCCAACTCGGTCAATGCGATCATCGAAATCGTCCGCCGCGGCCCGTTTGCCACAGTGCTGCCCGACGCCATCGCCCGCGAACAGGAAAACCTCTATCCGATCAGCATGACCCAGCCGCTACCACGCCGCACCGTAGCCCTGCTTCGAAGGGCAGGCGCCTATCAGAGCGCCGCCAGCAATGCCTTTGCCACCCTGGCCTCGGAGGCGTAAAGCTCTTCGGGTCGAGACCCGCCCTCCTCACAGCCCACATCTGTATCGCAAAAAGCAGAAAGCTATACATTGGTGCGGACATGGCAAGCTTGACACTTGCGACCTGCGGAAACGTTCAACACCCAAGCCTGTAAAACGAACGATCGTTATCGGAGACCACGGAATGCCTTAGCGTCGGTTGCCCGCACATTGGTCCCCGACCCCGACCGCTGTGAGGGCTGCAACTAGTACGTCCGGGCGTCAGCCCGCGATGATCTGCCGGACGGCCCGGATGATCAGTTCGGGTTCGTCGCGGTGCACGTGGTGGCCGGCGTGTTCGGCGATCACGAGGGTGCCGCGGGTCGACAGACCGGCGAGGTCGGCCTGGAGCTCAGCCCACAGCGTGAGCGCGGCGGCGGTCCCGGCCCCGGCCCGGCCGGAGGCTGCCGGGTCGGGCTGGTAAGCCGCGCGGGTGATCACGGTGAGCGGGAGGTTGCCGAGACCGGGGGCGTGTTCCCGTACGGCAGGCCCGGCGGTCAGCAGGGCGTGCACCTCCCCGATGAGCGAGCAGCGGTGCCGCGTCCGCAGTTGCAGTGCCAGCCCAAGCTCGATCGGGGCGCCGGGGTACCGCTGCCGTGCCTCGGCGCGGGGTTTCCGGGCGATTCCGAGGTCCGCCCCGAGGCGGACGAGGCCACGCGGCGCAGCCTGCCGGACGCCGGAGAGCACCCTGCTGGCCAGCCTCCGCGTCCGGGTCCTGCTGTCCAGGAGCTGCCCGGCGCGCTCGAACTGCCGATCATGAGGGGTGTCGACCAGGACCAGGCCGGCCATCCGGTCCGGGTGTCGTGCGGCGTAGACGCGGGCCACCATGCCGCCGAGGGAGTGCCCGACGACGATGTAGGGCGGGGGCACGCGCCCGGCCCGTAGGACCCGGTCCAGGTCCTCAGCCATTCCGGTGACGGTCTCCAGCCGGGGTCGGGCCTGGCTCCATCCGAGACCGGGCCGGTCGTAGAGGCAGACCGAGGTGTCCCGGGCCAGGGCCTGCTGCACCGGCGCCCACTCGAGCGCGGCCGCGCCAAGCCCGGTCACCACCACCACGGCCGGAGCGCCGCTGCCGTCGCGCCACAGGTGCAGACGGCGTCCGCCGATGTCTACCAGTGCGCCGGGCGGAGGGAAACGACGCCGGTCCCGCCCGGTGGCGACCGCCTGGTAGCCGACACTCAACGCACCCATGGCGAGGCATCCTGCCAGCAGAGCGCCGGCCATCATCGCGATCGCTCTCCCGTCGCCCTCGGACCCGCAGCTGTTGTGTGTGACCAGAGCCCGGGCATTAAACCGGGATCTCCATCCGAAAACCGCACTGCAGGACCCGGGTCCTGAGATCAACGTCAAGGACCCCTTCGCCTTCCTGCCCTCACCAAAGCTCAATTTCTAGTGTTTCTGAGAATAGCGGAGTGAGACACATTATGGGGACACCAGGACTCCTTGGTTTCCGGGGGCCTGCGAGGCGGGTTGTGGATTTGATCGCTCTTTGGCGGCGTTCTGTGATCGCTTGGTGTCGCCTTCAGGGAGGACGCGCGGAGCGGCTAGTCCTTGAGTGCTCGCGGCCGTCTATAGAACGTTGCTCGGGACATTCCGAGATCGCGGGCAACCTGCCCAGCGGGCTCACCGCCTTCGACCACACGGACAGCGCTGCGAATCTGACTCTCGGTGACCCGGCGGGGTCGGCCCCCAGGTCCTTTCCGGCTTTCCTGCGTTGCTGATGGAATCGGTGACGCGTTCGCGTTTGATCTCGTGCTCCATTTGCGCGAGAGCGGCCATGATCGTGAACAGCATCGACCCCATGGGCGTTACGGTGTCGACGTCGCCACCGCCGAGGTTCAAGACGCGCAGGCCCGCGCCAAGACCGCGGAGCTCGTCAGCGAAGGCGAGCATGTTCTGGGTGGACCGCCCGAGCCGATCCAGCGTCGTGATGACGAGGTATCTCCGCGAGCGTCTTGACGGTGAGTCGTTGCGTGGGCGGGTCGAACTCCAAGTCACAACATTCCTCGGGCATTGTCCGCGATCACGGCTTGAGTCCATCGGTCGACCGGCTACGTCCGCTCATGCCGTATTCCGAGCGCCCGAAGAATCGGACTCATGAATCGTCCTTGTCGCTGGACTGCCTACCGCGTAGCCAGTCGCAGGGACGGTCTCTGCCCAGTGCAGGGCGCCCGCGGGACGCGAGGTGTTCACGCCTCCAGACCGAGACAACGCGACCGCCGAACCGTCACTGGAAATACACCCGCGCGGACCTCAACAACCACCTGCACCGCCAGGGCAAACACGACCAAACACCCGCCGCCTGACCCCGACGAGCTGACGAAAATGCCCACTTGTCCGCCGTCGGCCCGCCGGTCTTCCCCAAGGACACCGAAATGACCGAAACTGTGTCGAGGGGTCTTGCCCACACCGGCGGACGGCAATTCATCATGACGACCGTACCGTTCGGCGAAGCCTTCTGGGACGAGCGCTAGCGCCAGCCCGGCACGTGTGGAGCGGGAGCCCAAACCCGCAGCTCGTGGCCGAGGCCTCCCCGGATTCCGCCTTGGACGCCGGCAGCGGCGAAGGCGCCGACTCCATCTGGCTGACGCGCCGGGGCTGGACGGTCACCGCCGTCGACACCTTCTCCGTGGCCTTGGCGCGCGCCGCCGGGCATGCCGCCGACGACGCGGCCACAGCGCAGCGCATCACCTGGATTCATCACGAGCTCACCGGCTGGGCGCCGCCGGCCAGCGCCTTTGATCTGGTGTCCGCCCAGTTCATGCACTGGCCGGTGCGGAGCGACTGCCGTGTACGAACGGCTGGCGGCCGCCGTGGCACCGGGCGGGACCCTGCTGATCGTGGGCCACCATCCCTCCGACCTGGCCACCGGTGCGCGGCGGCCCCCGGCTGCCGGAGCTGCCGTTCACTCCTGAGGAAACCGCCGCCGCGCTGGATCCCGCCGCGTGGGAGATCTGGTCTGCCAGGCGCGGCCGCGGCCCGCCAAGGACACGGAGGGTAGCCCCGTCACCGTGAGGAACTCAGTGCTCCGCGCCCGCCGCGGGACCAGGTCAGCCTAGCGGTGCGTGCGACTGACCAGCTTTGGGAGGCCTCAGGCTCCGACGCCGACGGGGACTGGCCTCCGATCGAGGTGGATTCCTGCGATCATGCACCTCACGGAGCCGCCGGCCAGTTCGATCGTGGGTACATCAACGGGCAGCAGGGTGCAGCTGCTTTCGATGATGTTCTTTTGTTCGTCCGTCAGGCTTTTCAGGGCCCGCCCGGACAGCGCCAACACGCGACCATCCGTGCCCTGCAGTTCGATCGTGTTGCCTGCGAAGTTGAGGATCTGCTCGTGGCTCAGCTCGATGATCTTCCGGCCCCCGCCGGAAAGGCGTTGCACCACCTCACGTCGTCGATCTGCCGACTGGATAGTGTCCAGTCCAACCATTGCGAAGTCCGTCGCCACGGACATCATCACATTCGTGTGGTAGACGGCTGTGCCGGCCGCGTCCGCCGCGTCGAACAACATGGGCTCATAGCCGAAGTTCGTGCAGAACCGCTCCAGCGCAACAGGATCAGCCCAGCGGGAACGCGCGGCATATGCCACACGGCCGCCGTGGTCCAGGACCATGGCGCCGGTGCCTTCCAGGAACACCCGGTCCATCTCCAGTCCGGAGTAGTCGATGACTTCCTGCACCCGGTAGTGGGTCTTGAGGAAGTCAAGGATATCGGTGCGGCGCTCGTGGCGGCGGTTGGGGGCGTACATCGGGAACATCGCAATGTGGCCCCCCGCATGGGTGGAGAGCCAGTTGTTGGGAAACACGCTGTCCGGGCGGGTGTCGTCGTAGTCCTCGAACACGTGCACCGTGATACCGGCAGTTTCCAGCGCCTCGGCCAGTCCGGTCACCTCATCACGGGCTGAGTCGGCAAGCGTTTCCCGGTCCACGGAGTGAGCCGGTAGCTGAAAAGCATTGTCCGCTGCCGTCGTCGGGTTGGGCATGAAGGTGTGCGGCCGTACAAGGACGACGGCGGACGGGGCTTGAACGGACATCGGAGGCTCAGGAGCCAACCGGGGAGAGAGCGCCCACAAGACCGAACAGGTTCTTGGGGTCCTCCGGGCTTGCCACGAGGTCGATCTCCACAAAGAAATCGGTCCCGTCGACGGCGTCGCGCACGAACCGCAGGGCGGAGAAATCCTCGATGGCAAAGCCGACTGAGTCGAAGATGGTGATCTGTGCAGCCGCCGTGCGCCCGGGCGCCCGCTCAGTCAAGACCTGCCAGAACTCCGTGACGCCAAAGTCGGCCGGCATGTGCTGGATCTCACCTTCGATGCGGGTCTGGGGGGCGTACTCCACGAATACGTCACCGAGGCCGAGAATCGCTTCGTCCAGCTCGGTCTTCCCCGGGCAGTCGCCGCCAATGGCGTTGATGTGAACTCCGGGTTCGATCAGATCCGCCGTGAGGACGGTGGCGTTTGCCTTGTCCGCGGTACACGTGGTGATGACATCGGCCCCCCTGACGGCATCGGCAGCAGAGGTGGCAACCGTGATCTCGAAGCCGAGCGGCGCCATGTTGGCAACGAACTTTTCCAGCGCTGCGGGATCGGTGTCCCATACCCTGAGCGTGGAGATCCCCAGGGCGCTGCGGAACGCCAGGGCCTGAAACTCGGACTGGCTTCCGGATCCGATCATCGCCATGACACGTGAGTCCGCACGGGCCAGCTTTTTCGCCACCATGCCGGAAGTCGCTGCTGTCCGCAGGGCGGTCAGCACTGTCATCTCGGTCAGGAACGTCGGGTAGCCGTTGTGGACGTCCGCCAGGACACCAAACGCCGTAACCGTCTGGAAACCACGCGCGGGGTTGGACGGGTGTCCGTTGACGTACTTGAACCCGTACGTCTCGTGGTCGCTGGTGGGCATGAGCTCGATGACTCCGAACGGCGTGTGGCTGGCGATCCGAGGCGTCTTGTCGAACGATTCCCAGCGCCGGAAATCATCTTCGAGGTATTGGACCATGCCGGAAATAATGTTCTCCGGCCCGCGTCCGGCCACCCAGCACACCATGTTGTGGACATCGACAAAGCGCGTCATCTGCGCCCCCTTATTCTGTAGTAAACCACTGATGGCACAACACTACGGACGGACGATATGCAGTCTCAATTGCCGAATAGCATTCTTTTTGTTGCACGACTGAGCAGACTGACGAACAATTCTGTACATTGTGTAATTTGTTTGTCCGGGGTCGCCTAGCGCAGCACCGAACTGAGCAGGAGGCTCGTCTCACTGTTGACGATGCCGTCAATCCCCCGGATCCGGCCCAGGATCTGATCGAAGTCGACGAGGCTCTCGGTGCGGAGCTCGGCGACCAGATCCCAGCCGCCGTTGGTGGTGTGCAGGGCCGTGATTTCCGGAAAGCCCCGGAGCTGGCGGATGACCCTGTCGGTCGTCCTGCCCTCCACAGCGACTAGGGCAATGGCGCGGATCGCCAGGGGATCGAGCTCATCGCGCACCCGGACGGTGAAACCGACGATGGTTCCCGAGGCGACCAGCCGTTCCAGCCTGCTGTTGATGGTGGCCCGCGCGACATCGAGTTTTCGGGCCAGGCTCGCCACCGAGGCCCTGCCGTCCTCCCGGAGGGCAGAGAGCAGCCGGCGATCAAGGTCAGTGAGGATGGTCATTGTCACAATGTATCCCCGACCTCAGCATTTTGCGTGGTTTTCCAACGAAATGTGGGTTTGTTGGCAATTGAGGATGCACATCACCCGTCCGTAGTGTGATGACAGCGGTGATGCAGGACACATAAATACAAATAGCCAACTAACGCAGCCGCCATTCCGCTCCCACCTAGTAGTACTTAGTTAGGTTGGGGATCGTGGCTGGCAGTAGGGGCAGTATCCGGTCCGGACGGCGACGAGGTGTTGGAGCTCGCCGAGGATGCCGTAGAGACTCAGGCCGCCCCAGGCGCTTTTGGGCGTGTCAGGCGCAGTGTGGTGATGAATAAATGGGCCGCGGTGACGAGCGTGGCGTGGTGGTGCCAGCCGAGCCAGGTGCGGCCTTCGAAGTGGTCGAGCCCGAGCCCGGTTTTCAGTTCGCGGTAGTCGTGCTCGATGCGCCACCGGATTTTGGCGATCCGGACGAGTTCCTTCAGCGGTGTCGTCTCCGGCAATGTGGAGAGCCAGTAGTCGGTGGGTGCGGGTGCGCCTTTGGGCCATTCGGCGAGCAGCCACTCGGCGGGGAGGGAACCGTCCTCGGCGCGGGGGATGTCGCGGTTGGCTGCCCGGACCCGTAGTGCGATGAACCGGGAGGTCATCGAGGCGTGTTTGTTGCTGGTGGTGGACTTGGTGCCGTGCCTCCAGGTGACCTGATGTAGCTTCCGGCGGCCGGCGTCCATGACGAGGTCTTTCAGTGATGTGGGGGCGTCCAGGTAGCGGCGCTGGTGTGAGCGGGGGCCTTTGCCGGCGTACTCGGCCACGCCGATGGGAGTGTCTTGGAGGTGCGCGGTCGTCGAGTGCTTGACGGCGACCATGTAGGGGATCGCCCGTTCGCTGAGCCCGGACCGGAACGCGGTGATCTCCCCATAGCCGGCGTCCCCGACCATGATCGGGGGCCGGTAGCCCCAGGCGCCGAGTTCATCGATCATCTCCAACGCCATCGCCCACTTCGTACGATGGCGTTGGCCCTCGGGGATCTGCGCCTTGGCCCGGCGGGCGGCGATCATTTCGGCGTGGGCGTTCGTGTCTGCGGACGTGTCATCCCAGGCTTCCGGCACATAGAGGCGCCAGTCCAGCGGGCAGGACGCCTGGTCGATGGCCGCGTGGATGCTGACGGCGATCTGGCAGTTGCCGATCTTGCCCAACGTACCCGAATACTGCCGCGCAACACAGGGAGAGGAGCTGCCGTCCTTCTTGAACCCGGTATCGTCGACAACCCACGCGTCGGGGCCGATCACCTCGACGGCCCTGCGCACCAGGACCCGGCGTACCGGCTCGAGCTTCCACTGCGAGGACGAGACGAACTGCTGCAGCTGCTGGTAATCGACCCCGAGCCGGCCGCCCATCGGCTGCATCGATTTCCGCCGCCCGTCCAGCATCAGACCGTGCAGATACAGGTTCCCCTTGTTCCGCTGATCCTTACGCGGAAGCGACGCCAACACATCCTGAACGAACGCTTCCAGTTCCGCTTTGGTCTCGGCAAGCTCATCCGGTTTCATGCCTCGAAAATTAACAGGATCGGTCAGGGATTAAAAGCCGCCACGCCGACCTAACTAAGTACTACTAGTTCAAAGGGTATATAGATGCCGCCTTCTTCCATGCCGTCGCTCAAGCTCGCTGCAGCCCTCGCCGCCGCCGCGCTGGCGCTCACCGGGTGCACCAATGCCTCGCAAACCGCCGCAGGCGCCTCGTCGGGGCCTTCCGGTTTCGACCCCGCGGCGATCCAGAAGGATGAAGAACTGGCGGCGCTGGTTCCTGCCGCAATGAAGGCTAAAGGCGTCCTGACCGTCGGCTCGGACACGTCCTACGCCCCTGCTGAATTCCTGGGCGCGGACGGCCAGACCCCGCAGGGGTACGACGTCGACATCGCCAAGGCGATCGGTGCCACCCTCGGTCTGACCCCCAAGGTCCAGACCGCAGAGTTCACCGGCATCCTGCCTGCCCTGGGTCCCAAGTACGATCTGGGAATCTCCTCCTTCACGATTAACCCGGAGCGGGCCGAGACGGTCAACTTCGTCAGCTACTTCAATGCGGGCGTGCTATGGGCCGTGCCAAAGGGCAACCCGAAGAACTTCGCATTGGAGGACATTTGCGGCAAGAAGGTCGGAGTCCAGACCGGCACGGTACAGGAGAACCCCGATGTGTCCGGCCGGTCCCAAAAATGCGTCGCTGAGGGCAAGCCCGCCATCGACATCATCACGCTGAAGAACCAGACGGACGTCACCACCCGCCTGGTCAACGGCAGCATCGACGCCATGGCCGCAGACTCACCAGTTATCGGCTACGCCCTGTCGCAGACCGGGGAAAAACTCCAGACGCTGGGCGACGTGTATGACGCAGCACCGCAGGGAATTGCCATCGCGAAGTCGGACACCGTGCTGTCAGAACTCGTGGGCAAGGTGATGAACAAGCTCATCAGCAACGGGAGCTACGCGAAAATCCTGGACACGTGGAACAACTCCAAGGGCGCCGTCACGAAGTCCGAAGTGAACCCGGTGGTGGGAAGTTGAGCACCCTGGCACCGACCGACCCAGCGACCCTCCACCCCGGGCAACGACGCCGAGGACCGGAACTCATCAACACCGTTCCGGTCCGGCACCCCGGCCGGTGGGCCGCGGGCGCTATCATCCTGCTCTTTGCCGCCATCATGGCCCAGAGCGTGGTCACCAACGCGAACTTCCGCTGGGAGACGGTGGGGAAGTACCTCCTGGACGTGCTGGTGGTCCAGGGTATCGGCTGGACGCTGCTCCTGACGGTGCTTTCGATGGCGATCGCCATTGTGCTGGCCGTGTTGCTGGCTTTCATGCGCCAGTCGGACAATCCGCTGTTCCGGGGCGTGAGCTGGGCCTGGGTCTGGTTCTTCCGCGGAACGCCGGTGTACACCCAGCTCGTGTTCTGGGGTCTGATTTCGGTGCTGTATCCCAAGCTCGCCGTGGGCGTCCCGTTCGGACCCGAACTGTTCAGCCTGAGCACCCAGGACGTGGTCACCGCGTTCGTGGCGGCTGTCCTGGGGCTGGGACTGAACGAGTCCGCCTACCTGGCCGAGATCTTCAGGGCCGGCCTGAAATCGGTCGATTCGGGCCAGATGGAGGCCGCCGAGGCCCTGGGGATGCGCAAGTCCAAGATCATGTGGCGCATCATCCTGCCCCAGGCCATGCGCGTGATCGTGCCCCCGACAGGGAACGAAACCATCGGGATGCTCAAGACCACCTCGCTGGTCCTGGCGGTGCCTTTCACATTGGACCTCACGTTCGCCACCAACGGAATCGCCAACAGGAGCTACCTGCCCATTCCCTTGCTGATCGTCGCGGCAATCTGGTACCTCGTTATCACCAGCATTCTTATGGTGGGCCAGTTCTACATTGAACGCCACTTTGGAAAGGGCGTGGACAACCTCGTTCCCGCCCCGGTCAAGGCCGGCCCGGCACCCGTCAACGCCCTGCCGGCCACGGCAGCCCAGGCACCCCGCACCCCCAGGAAAGAGGATGAAGTCCTGTGACCATCACCAGCGACGTTGTGACGAAGGAGGCCCTTGTCCGCATTGACGGGGTCCACAAGTATTTTGGCGACCACCATGTGCTCCGCGGCATCGACATGACGGTCCGGCAGGGCGAGGTCGCCGTGCTGATCGGGCCGTCCGGCTCCGGAAAGTCCACGCTGCTGCGCTGCATCAACATGCTCGAGACCATCAGCGCCGGCCGGATCCACGTCAGCGATGACCTCATCGGCTTCCGCGAAAGCCGCGGGCGCCTCCATGACCTCACCACCAAGGAGATAGCAGCGCAGCGGCGGGACATCGGCATGGTGTTCCAGAAATTCAACCTCTTCGCCCACCGCACCGCACTGCAGAACATCATCGAGGCCCCCACCCAGGTCAAGGGACAGTCCAGGGGGAAGGCCCGGACGAGGGCCATGGAGCTGCTGGACAGAGTCGGCCTGGCAAACCATGCCAATCATTATCCCGCCCAGCTCTCGGGCGGCCAGCAGCAGCGCGTGGCCATTGCCCGTGCCCTGGCCATGGAGCCGGAACTGATGCTTTTCGACGAGCCCACCTCCGCCCTCGACCCCGAGCTGGTGGGCGATGTCCTCAACGTGATGAAGGACCTGGCCAAGTCCGGCATGACCATGATCGTGGTGACCCACGAGATCGGCTTCGCCCGGGAGGTGGGTGACACGCTGACCTTCATGGACGGCGGCGTCGTCGTCGAAAGCGGCGACCCGCGACAGCTGATCGCCAACCCCCAGCACGCCCGGACCCGGGAGTTCCTTTCAAAGGTCCTGTGAGATCCAAGCTGTGAGACCAAAAGCGTGCCGCTGGCGCAGCGGCGGGGACTTCAGCGTACGGGCGGCGGGCATGTCGAATCCTGCCCCGGCCTTGGTGATGTCCGATGACCAGCGCGCCGTGTTGGAAGTGTTGTCGAAGTCGCAGACGGCCTCCCACCGCGAGGTCCAGCGTGCGCAGGTGCTCCTGATGGCCGCCAAGGGACTGGCCAATGAATGGATCGCGCGGGTGGCCAGGGTGGCGCCGGGAACGGTGCGTGCCTGGCGTGCCCGGTTCACCGAGGAGGGCCTGGCGAAGCTGGGGAAGGTGCGCAAGGGGCGGGGCCGCAAGCCGGTGATTCCGCAGTCGACGATTGATGAGATCGTTGATCTGACGCGGAATTCCAGGCCCGAAGGGCACACGCACTGGTCGGTGCGTACCATGGCGGCGAAGGTCGGGGTCTCCCCGGCGCAGGTGCAGCGGATCTGGGCGGCCCGGGGCTGAAGCCGCACCGGGTAGAGGCCTTCTAGCTCTCCACCGACCCGAGATTCGAGGAGGAACGCATCGACGTGGTCGGCCTGTACCTGAACCCGCCGGAGCAGGCGATCGTGCTGTGCATGGACGAGAAGTCCTCCATCCGGGCCATGGACCGGGCCCAGCCCTCGCTGCCGATGAAAGAAGGGCGGCGGGGAAACGATGACCCATGACTACAAACGCTGTGAGGCAACACCACGCTCTTTGAGGCCCTGGATGTCGCCACCGGCAAGGTGATCGGTTCCTGCCTGCCCAAACACCGCCACAGCGAGTTCCTGACCTTCCTCAATACAGTTGAGAAGAACGTCCCGGCAGAACTGGCCGTGCACCTGATCCTGGACTACTACGCCACCCACAAACACGCCAACGTGCGGGCCTGGCTGGACAAACATCCCCGGGTCCACCTCCGTTTCACCCCAACGTCCTCATCCTTGCTGAACCTCGTGGAACGGTGGTTCCGCGAACTGACCGACAAGGCCCTGCGGCGCAGGGTGTTCCATTCGGTACCGGATCTGATCGCCGCGATCGAGGACTACCTCGCTTTCAACAACGACCAGCCCAAGCCCCTCGTCTGGACCGCGAACTCCGACAGCATCCTCGAAAAAGTCGCCCGCGGCCGCGTCGCGCTCGAAGCCGTCAAACAAAACTGAGACAGACCACCAGGCGCGATCATCACAATCGCGGGCGGCATTGCCTTGTACAACTACGGCATCGTGTCAGACGAAACCGGAATCAGCAGCTGGAACCCGGCGCTATGGGTGGTTATCTTGACCGGCATCCTCACCATCTTCCTGGTTTCGTGCAGTTCGTTCACGCCATGAACGCGGTATCTTCAGCGGGATGGACAAGCGCCTGAGGCGGTAAACGAATCGACGTAGACTCGGCCCGGAGAGCGATCACAGAACACCGCCACGGAGCGCTAAAGTCCCCAAGAATGGGCCCCGTGGTTCTCCACTGTGCACAGACCGCTTGGAGTGTCTTGCGAACGATCGTTACCTGACACTCCCAAACGGCTTTAGCGCCCAGTTTCTCGCGCCTTGGTCCCCGCCCCTGGTCGATCCGGCCGCCGCACGCCTATACGCCCCGGCACCCTGACTGCCGTATATAAATGGAAGCCGTTCGGGATATGTAAGGACTTTGATGTTGCGCGTCCCCGGCCGCGGGTCCTTAATAGGAGCCATGGGAAAGGTACCGTTCATGGCTACTACGACGGCCGCCCCCGTTGAGGCGGGCGGGGAGTCACGGCTTGCCCGTGGGGGTGTCGCCGCGTTGCGGATCGGTGTGGCGCTGCTGTGGATCCAGAACGTGGGGTGGAAGGTGCCACCGGACTTCGGTGAGCACGCGAACACGGGATTGTATTTTTTCACCCGTTTCGCGGTTGACCGCCCGGTATTCCCCCCTTATGCATGGTTCGTTGAACACGTGGTGCTGCCGAATTTCCCCTTTTTCGGGTGGATGACGCTGCTCATCGAGGCCGGTCTCGGTGCGTTCCTGCTGATCGGGCTTGCCACCCGGTTCTGGGCGGCGGTCGGTTTGGCCCAGTCGCTGGCGATCATGCTGTCCGTCCTGAACGCACCCAACGAATGGCACTGGTCCTACTATCTGATGATCCTGACGCACGTCGCGGTGTTCGCCACCGCCGCCGGGCGCAGCTTCGGGGTCGACGGTGTCCTGCGCCCCGGCTGGCAGAAATCCACCGGACGCCTTGGGGCGCTCTTGGCCAGGCTGTCATGACCGGGCGGCGCTTCGACCGGGCCGCGGTTGTCCTGGGCGCTGCCGCACTGCTGGGCTCCCTGTTTGCCTTCTCAACCGGCGGACCGGCGCCGTTGGACCTCATCCATGTCCGCGGTGCGGGCCTGATAGTGATCGTGGCTTTGGGGGTGATCGCGGTGCTCGGCGGGGTGCTGGGCCTCCGTGTTCTGGTGATAGTGGCCGGTGCCGGTTTCGTGGCGGCCGCGGTGATTCAGCTGCTGCAGGCCAGCCAGGCGGTCAATTGGCTCGGCGGGAATGGCTCCACCCTGGCGCTGATGGGCGGTCTGGGGTTAGGGCTGCTCGCCGTCGGACTGACACGGCGTCCCCTCTCCACGGCCACAGACAGGAAGACATGATGAATCTGAACGCACGGCTTGATCCGGTACTCGCCATTGCCGGGGGCCATGCCCGCGACGTCGACGCCGATGCCCGGTTCCCCGAGGAAGCCGTCGCAGCCCTGCGGGAGTCCGGGTTGCTCGGGCTGACGCTGCCGGCGGAGGCGGGTGGTCTCGGTGGCGGCCCGCACGAACTGGTCGACGTCCTGGGTTCCCTGGCCGGGGTTTGCGGGTCGACCGCGATGATCTATCTGATGCATGTCAGTGCCGCGATGCCGGTGGCGGCCGCACCACCCCCGGGTCTGCCGGACTTGGTGGCCGATCTGGCCGGTGGCAGGGCCCTGGGTTCGCTGGCGTTCTCGGAGGCCGGATCCAGGTCGCATTTCTGGGCGCCCGTGTCCCGGGCACGGCTCAACGGTGCGGGGGTGCGGCTGAACGCCGTCAAGAGCTGGGTGACCTCTGCCGGTCACGCCGACGTCTATATCGTCTCGACGCTGACGGCGGATGCCGACGGCGTTGATTTGTTCGCGGTCCCGGCGGCCACACCGGGCGTCGAGGTGGCCGGGAGATGGCGCGGTATGGGGCTGCGCGGCAACGCCTCGACCCCGATGACCTTCGACGCCGAGGTGCCCGAGAGCTACCGCCTCGGTGCGGCCGGCGCAGGGTTGGACCTGATGCTCCAGACGGTGTTGCCGTGGTTCAACCTGGGGAACGCTGCCGTGTCGGTCGGGTTGTCCCGGGCCGCGGTGGACGCCGCCATCCGGCACACGAGCGCCGCCCGGCTGGAACATCTGGACGAAAGCCTTTCGGCGCTGCCGACCATCCGTGCCCAGCTGGCCCGGATGTCGATCGAGCTGGCCTCCACCGCCGCCTATCTCACACAGGCCGCCGGCCGGCTTGTCGAACCGCGTGAGGACACCATGCTGCACGTGCTGGGGGTCAAGGCGGCAGCCAATGACGCGGCCCTGCGCATCACCGACTCCGCGATGCGCGTCTGCGGCGGCGCGGCGTTCTCAGAACACCTGCAGATCGACCGATACTTCCGCGACGCCCGGGCCGGCCACGTCATGGCCCCCACCGCCGACGTGCTCTACGACTTCTACGGCAGGGCCATCACCGGACAGCCCCTGTTTGAGAGCCAGCCGTCCGCACCGGCGCAGGTCCCGGCGTGAGCGCCCCGCTGATCGTGGGCTCGGTCGCCTACACCCCTAACGTGGTCACCATCTGGGAGGGTATCCGCGACTACTTCGCCGGCACCCCCGCGGAGATGGATTTCGTGCTCTTCTCCAACTACGGGCGCCAGGTGGATTCGCTGCTTCAGGGCACGATTGACCTGGCCTGGAACACCAATCTGGCCTGGGTACGCACAGTCGCGCAGACCAATGGCGCCTGCCGGGCGGTGGCCATGCGGGACACCGACACCATGTTCCAGACAATGTTCGTGGCCCGTGCCGGAACCGGGCTGGGCGGCCTGGAGGACCTGAAGGGCCGCCGCCTGGCGCTGGGGTCCCGGGATTCGGCGCAGGCCGCGATCCTGCCCGTCCATTTCCTGACCCGGGCCGGGCTCGCCGAGGGCGAAGTGGACCTCCTGCGGATCGACAGCGACGTCGGCAAACACGGGGACACCGGCCGCAGCGAGCTCGATGCCCTGCGCGCGGTCCTCGATGACAAGGCCGATGCCGCCGCGATTGGCATCAACACCTGGGAGGCAATAGGGCGTGATGAGCTGATGCCCGGGGCGATGGAGGTGTTCTGGGAATCACCGACCTACAGTCACTGCAACTTCACCGCCCTGCCCGCACTCTCCGAGGAGCGCTCCGTGCCCTGGGTCGAGCACCTGCTGGCGATGGACTGGGATAACCCGCGGCACCGGCCCATCCTTGAAATGGAAGGCCTGCGCCGCTGGGTGGCCCCCCGGCTGGAAGGATACGAATCGCTGTTCGAGGCCGTACACGAACAAGGCATCGGGCCCCGATGGTAACCCACGGCATCGTCCTGGATCTGGTGGAGCGCCTCGCCACCGTGGCCGACGGCGCCACCGCGGCCGTGCCGCTGGGACCCGGCGACCAGGGCCTGCTGACGCAGACTGTGGCAGCATGGTGCGCCCGGACGGGCAACGAACTCCTCGAAGTCCGCGACGGGGCCGCCATCATCCGCCGCGGCCACACCCCCGACCCGCTCGCCGGGCTCGCGTCCGGGCAGATGCCCGGAACCCGGCTCTGGATGTACACCAACTTCGACTGCAATCTGGCCTGCGACTACTGCTGCGCCCGGTCCTCACCGCAGACCGCCCGCCGGGCACTGGGCATCGACCGTGTGCGCCGGCTGGCCGGCGAGGCCGTTCAGGCCGGGGTCAGCGAGCTGCTACTCACCGGCGGCGAACCGTTCCTGTTGCCGGACCTCGATGACCTCGTGGCGGCATGCACGGACGCGCTGCCGACCACGCTGCTGACCAACGGGATGCTCTTCCGCGGGAACAGGCTCGAACGCCTGCGCCGAATGGACCGCGACCGGCTCGTGCTGCAGATCAGCCTCGATTCCGCTACCCCGGACACCCACGACAGCCACCGCGGAACCGGATCGTGGGCCCGGGCAGTGGCTGGCATCCGGATAGCGCAGGAGGAAGGATTCCGGGTCAGGGTCGCCGCGACCCTGCCCGCCGGGCAGAGCCACGAACTCCAGCCGTTCCACACCTTCCTCGACTCTCTCGGCATCGCACCCGAGGACCAGGTCATCCGCGCCCTCGCCCACCGCGGCAACGCCGACGCCGGCCTGGAACTGACCATCGAATCACTCATCCCCGAAGTCACCGTCACCGCCGACGGCGTCTACTGGCACCCCGTCAGCGCCGACGACACCGACCAGCTCGTCACCGCCGAGATCTTCCCGCTGGCCGAGGCCATCGCCGAGGTCCGCCGCCGATTCAGCGACTACCGCGCACGCGCCAACGCCGCTACCCAATGGTTTCCCTGCGCCTGAGCACACCAGCCGCGCGCCGGGTCACCCGGCGCCGGCATCCCCGGGTCGGGGATGCCGGAAGCACCCCGCCCCCGCAGCGCCCTCCAGGGAGGCTTGGTCCTCTCGGCCCTGACTCTTGCCGTCCATGCGCGGATTCCGGTCAGCATGCTGAGGCGGATGATCTACGTGTGAATCCGGCAGGGTGTACCGATGACCAGTGAGCCCATCGCCAGCTACGCCATGCTCTCTGACTGCCGCTCCGCCGCGCTGGTGAGCGCCGCAGGTTCCGTGGACTGGTTGTGTTTCCCCCGTTTTGACAGTCCCTCGGTATTCGGTCGGATCCTGGGCGAGGACGCGGGATTCTGGTCGATCCGGCCTGCGGCCCCACACTCCTCAACCCGGCGGTACCTCGGCCCGACGATGGTCCTCGAGACGGTCCACACCACGGCCGGCGGGACCGTGACAGTCACCGATGCGCTGGTCCTGGGAGACGGGAACCGGGGCCACGAACTCGGTGCCGGGGCTCCCGGAACGTTGCTGCGGCAGGTTGCCTGCATCGAAGGCGAAGTCGAGATGGAGGTGACGTTCGCGCCCCGGCCGGAATACGGCCTGGTCCGGCCCCTCCTGCAGGACACGGGCGGCGGCATTTCCGTCCAGGGCGGGGCCGGCGTGCTGGCCTTCTCCACCCCGGTCCCCTTCGAACTGGATGGTGGTGAAGCGCGTGCGAAGCCGGTCCTTCGGACCGGAAACGCCCTGGGATTCGCCCTTCACCACCAGAACGCCGGGCCGGTATCGCCGGCGTTCTGGAGCCAGGAGGACATCGCCCGCCGGCTGGACGACACGCTGGAGGGCTGGGACAGCTGGTCGCAGATGCATCAGAGCTACGACGGACCTTGGCAGGACCTGGTCGCTTCCAGCGGCAGGGTCCTGCAAGCACTGACGTTCTATCCGACCGGTGCGATCGTCGCCGCTCCGACGACCTCCCTGCCCGAGGTCGCCGGCGGCACCCGGAACTGGGACTACCGGTACACCTGGATCCGGGACGCCAGCATGACCCTGCAGGCGCTGTGGGTGGCCGCCTGTCCGGACGAGGCCGGCAAATTTTTCCAGTTCCTCGCAAATGCAGCCGCCAGCCAGCTGAGCACCGGCGCCGAGCTGCAGATCATGTACGGCATCGGCGGGGAACGGGACCTGTCCGAACGCGAACTGGCCCACCTTCCGGGCTGGCGCGACAGCGCCCCGGTGCGGGTGGGCAACGGCGCCTGGGACCAGCGACAGCTCGACGTCTATGGCGAACTCCTCGACGCAGCCGCCACCCTCCCGGAATATCTCAACGATCTGGAGCCCGGGACGCGGCAGTTCCTTGCCGATGCGGCCGACGCTGCAGCATCGCGCTGGCAGTCCACGGATCAGGGCATCTGGGAGGTCCGCGGCGCACCCCGGCACTACCTTCATTCAAAGCTGATGTGCTGGGTAGCCGTGGACCGGGCCATCAGCCTCGCCGGGATCCTGAACGCGGAAGAGCGGGTTCCACACTGGATGCGGACCCGGGCCCAGCTCGCCGACTCGATCCACATGAACGGCTGGAACGAGACAGCCAACGCCTATACCCAGGCCTACGGCTCCGCGGACCTCGACGCTTCGGCCCTGATGCTCTCCATCGTGGGTTTCGTGCCCGCCGACGATCCCAGGATGCTCGCAACGATCGACGCCATCGAGCACCGGCTCACCGACAGCCGGGGCCTGGTGTACCGGTATAAGGCCGACGACGGGCTCTCCGGCGAGGAAGGAACGTTCCTGCTGTGCACGTTCTGGCTGGCCCACGCCCTGGCCCTGGCGGGACAGACCCGGCGCGCCCGGGCCGTCTTCGAACGGGCCGCGGGGTTCGCCACGGATCTGGGCCTGCTGGCCGAAGAAGTTGCCCCGGACAGCAGCGAACTGCTCGGAAATTTCCCGCAGGCTTTCAGCCATATCGGCCTCGTCAACGCCGCCTGGGCCATCCGCACCGCCGAGGACGAAAACCGGCTCCCTGCCGCCGGCGCCGGGGATGCCCCGTGACGGGTTCTGTTCCGGGCAGACGGCGCCGGGCGGTGATTCGGCTCGGAATACCGGTGGTTCTCGTGGCCGCCGCAGCCGTGGCGGCACTGATGTTTCCGCTCCCGCCGGTCAAGGAGATCCGGAACTATTTCGGCACTACGGGATGTCGGGGGCCGGCGGCCTTCATCCTCGCCTAGCCGCGCTGACGCCGGTGCCGGTGCCGGTGCCGGTGCCGGTGCCGAAAAGTGTCCTGTCAGTCGCCGCGGGGCTGGTCTTTGGCTTCGCGGCGGCATCGCCGTCGTCTTTGCCGCCGCGATCCTGGGTTCCGTTGCCGCGTTCTGGCTGGGCCGGGAGTCGGTGGAGAATTTCACCGGGGCGCGGGTGGAGAAAGTCGATCAGCTGCTGCGGCTGCGACCAGAACCGCGGGAAGTTCGGTCAGGACGGTGACGGTGAATTCAGGAGCCTCAAAGTAGCCCGGGTAGCTTCCCCCGGTCCTGTTCAACCACGCTGTACGCAGCCCGGCACTGGCGGCGCCGTGGATGTCCCACGGATGGACGGCGACCAGCAGCATGCTGGCCGGGTCAGCCCCGGAAGCGGCGGCGGCATATTCGTAGGATGCCCGGGCAGGCTTCCAGGCGGGTGCATCTTCGACCGAAAGCAGCATCTCGAATGCGTCCCGGATCCCTGCTGTCGTGAACAGCTTCCCGGCGATACGGGCCGGGCCATTGCTGAGCGTGATCAGCCGGAACCCGGCAGCGGAGAGTGCCCTGATCCCCTCGGGGACGTCCGGATGCAGTCCGAGGCCGGCCATGCCCTCCATAATGTGTTCGACCGCCGCGTCCAGGTCACGGTTAAGCTCCACCCGGGAGAGCAGCCCCCTGAGTGCTTCGGCCCCGATCCTTGCAAATGAACCATTTTCCCCGCTGGCGGTGAGTGCGAACCCGTCGCGCAGCAGCGTAGTGAACCAGAGTTTGGCCAGTTCAGCCGGCGCCCCGGCCTCGCTGAAGCGCGCCCCCATGGGGGACATATCGGAGAGGGTTTCGTTGACGTCAAAAACGATAACTGACGGCGTAGTATTCATGGATTCTCCTCGTGCTGAAGTGTGGATGCCCAGAGACGGTCGGTGGGGTGGATTAAATTAGTGTTCAGGGAGTCTTCTTCCGTGTGGAGGGGGAGGGATCAGGAGGCGCAGCAGGAGAGTTTGGCGACGTCAGTGGTGAAGGACTGGGCGGCGATCTTGATTCCTTCGGCCATGGTCAGGTAGGGACTCCACAGGTTTGCCACCTGCTCCACGGTCATCCCGGCTTCCAGGATATAGACGCCGGCGGCGGCCAGGTCCCCGGCGTCCTTGGCCACGGCGGTGATTCCCACAATCCGTCCAGTGTCGGCGACGGCGACGATCTTGATGAACCCGCGGGTGTCCCGGTTCACCAGGGCCCTGGGCACATACTCCAGGGGCAGGACCCGGCATTCGCACCGGATGCCGGCCTCGTTGGCTTCCCTGTCTGTCATCCCGACGGCGGCCAGGGCCGGGCTGGTAAAGGTGACCCGGGGAAGGTGCCGATAGTCGACCTCACGGCCGGCGTTGTTGAAGGCGTTCTCCACCACCAGGGAGCCGTGGGCGGCTGCGACGTAGACGAATTCGCGGTGCCCGGTCACGTCCCCGGCGGCCCAGATCCGTTCGTTGGAGCTGGCCAGCCGCCTGTTGACCAGAATCTCGCCGCCGTCCCCGGTCTTGACGCCGACCGCGGCCAGGTTCAGGCCTTCCGTGACCGGCCGACGTCCCGTGGCGACCAGCACCCTGGCGGCCCGGAAGTCCTCCTGACCGCCGGAAACGGCCGCAGTCGCAACAATCCCGCCGGTGGCCGGGTCCGCGCGCACCGAGGACACGGCCGCCCGGCGGACGACGCGGATGCCCTCGTCGGCGAAGACACCCATCAGGGCGCGCGAGGCCTCGGGCTCCTCAGCCGAGGCCAGGCGGGAGCGGACCAGCATGGTCACCTTCGACCCGAGCCGGGCGAAGAGCTGGGCCTGTTCCAGGGCCACGTACCCGCCACCGATCACCAGCAGGGAGTCAGGGACCTCCTCGAGTTCCATCGCGGTGGTCGAGGTCAGATAGCCCGTGTCCGCCAGTCCCTCGATCGGGGGCGCCCACGGGGCGGAGCCGCTGGCCACCAGATAATGCGCGGCCCTGACGGATTCCCGGGAACCATCCTGTCCGGCGATTTCCAAGACGGGATCGTCCTGGGTGCCGGCAAACACGGCAATGCCCTGGCGCAGTTCCCAGCCGTAGTCCGCGATCAGGTCCACATACTTATCCGAACGCATCGTCTCCACCAGGGAACGCTTCCCGCCGATCAGCCCGGCCATGTCCACTGCCCCGGCTGAAGTGCTGATGCCTGGGAACCGGCCTGATGCGTCCAGGGCAACATGCCTGGCCTCCGCCGCAGCGAGGAGTGCCTTGGACGGCACGCAGCCGGTGTTCACGCACGTCCCGCCGACGGTGGAACGCTCGATCATCAGAACCCGTTTGCCCAGGCTAGTAGCCCGGATCGCCGCCGCGAACGCTCCCCCGCCGGAGCCGATGACGGCCAGATCAAAATCAGGTGTTGGTTCAGACATGAAACCCTCCAAGTCGTACAGCAGCGCCGTCCCGCAATACCCGCAACGGTGCCTCGTGTATGTTCTGCCCCCAGCCTGCACCTTCCACCGCAGGGGAAGGTCAAGAGGCTGACCAGTCACCGGCACGAAACCGCGGAGCCCTCACCGACGCCTCCGAAAAAGTGGGCCTCCCCCGGCCCAGGGTGGCCCACCAGGGTTCCTGTATCCGTTCTTGACCTTCCACTAAACTGGAAGGTCAAGTGGGAAATCCACGGGACAAGAGGTGCATGATGCGTATTGGCGAAACCGCCGCAGCCGCCGGCACGACGGCCAAGACACTGCGGTTCTACGAGGACCGCGGTCTGCTTCCGGTCGCCGACAGGGCACCGAACGGATACCGCGACTACCCCCACGAGACAGTCAGCCGGCTGGAATTCATCCGCCGCGGCCGCACCGCCGGACTGACCCTGGCCCAGATCGGAGACATCCTCTCCATCCGGGACATCGGCCAGGACCCCTGCCTACACGTGAGGGATCTGCTGGTCAAACAGCTCCGCGACCTCGACGCCCAGATCGCAGAACTCACGGCGCTGCGTGCAACCGTCGCCGAATTTCATGACGCCGCGGCCGCCGGGGACCCCGCAGCCTGCGACCCAGAGCGCATCTGCAGCTACCTCTAAACCCGACCAGGCGAATACCCCTCCTCTGCCGCTGGATACCCACACCCTGGGAATACATCAGCAGGGGCGACCCGCGGAACGCGGGCGTTAAACCGCCGGCGCTCACTTATACGTGCGGCCCGATTCAGGACTGTTCGAAGCGGACCATTCCACTCCCCCGGGGTTGTGTCTCGCGAACGATCGTTCGCAAGACACCATCTATCGCTTTGGAGTGGCCGGTTCTGGCGGAATCTTGCGCTAGCGTTGGATATTTCACTTTTTCACAAGCCAGCCCTTGTAGGGTGTGAGGCATGGCTTCTCGCTTCTCCGAACTGGTCATTGGCTGCCTGGATCCGCAACGGCTGGCGGAGTTCTGGTGCGAGGTGCTCGGCTTCGTCGTGCTCGGCACCGAGGACGGCGCGATCGAGATCGGACCGGAGGAAGGGTTCGGCGGACTGCAACCGACCCTGATCTTCAGCCCGACGACCGAGCCCAGGACCGGCAAGCTGCGGCTGCACATCGACATCAACCCCACCGACCGCGACCAGGACGCCGAGCTCGAGCGCCTCCTGAAGATCGGTGCGCGGCCGGCCGATATCGGCCAGACCGGCGAGGAGCAGTGGCACGTCCTGCTCGACCCCGAGGGCAACGAGTTCTGCCTCCTGCGACGCCGCCTGAGCTGAGTCCCCGCCGGAATGAAGAAACTAAGAGGGGGACCGCTGGAGGTGGTCCCCCTCTTCACGTTTTGTCTCGCCCACCCGGTAGGTGGAGGACCAGCCGCTGGTGTCGTTGTGCTTGCCCACGATCGATGCCGCTGTCTCACGCTTCCTGTTCAAGGATGCCGACCCGGTTGAGTTCCGGGATGGTGTAGACGGTAGTTGGAACGCCTGAACCCCTGTGTAGTCAGGGACGGCGGTCATGCCTTTGAGCATGTTGGAGGCGGCGATCTTGCCTTCGAACACTGCGACGGGGGTTAGAGGTTCAGAGTAGGTCAGAGACCGCGGGATTGGTTACGACTACGTCCATGTCGCCATCGATGACAACACCCGCTTCGGCTATGCCGAGCTCCGCCCCGACGGAAATGGCGCGACCGTCGCCGGGTTCCTCATCCGCGCCGCGAGCTATTTCGCCGGATACGGCATCCAACGGATCGAGCGCGTCATCACCGACAACGCGCCGGCCTACCGCAACTCCACCGCGTTCCGCCAGGCCGTTGCAGACCAAGGGGCCGTGCAGCGTGTCCCTCATAGACCCGAGGCTGAAAACAGGAATCTGATACTTTCAAATCGTGTCATGGTGCTGTAGCGCGTCAGGGTCCGCGACATCGGGACTGAAGTGGCCGTGGTTCACGCGAGGTGGACAATGACCGGGCAGATCGGCCCCGATGGCGAACCTACAGGGATAAGGCGCGGAGTCATCAGTTTCACGGCCGCCCGTCAAGAGAACGATCGATGGCTCGCCGTGAGCGCCCAAAACACTGATATCGTCCCTGGGATCCAACCGAGCGTTTCCACGGACGAAGTACTTGTGCCGGAAACGGACTCGTCACGGACTCATCCCAAGCCCGCACCGTCAAGGGCCACCGGCACAGTCCGGCACAGCCTCTGCAGCAAACATGCCCATTGACGCCGCAAGAGTTATCTGCAATATTACTTCGTATATGATTTCGTACTCGATGAGGAGTAGTTCTTGGAACAGGTCACCGACCACATTCTGGCCGCGGCCCGCAAGGTCATCGCGGTGCACATCAATTACCCCAGCCGGGCAGCCCAGCGGGGCCGCACGCCGGAACAGCCCTCCTACTTCCTGAAACCGCCGTCCTCGCTGACGCTCGGCTCGGCAGGCGCCCCTTCAGTTGTGGAGCGTCCGGACGGCTGCGAGCTGCTGGGGTACGAGGGTGAGATCGCCCTGATCATCGGCAAGCCTGCCCGACGCGTCGGGCTGGAGGACGCCTGGAGCCACGTCGAGTGGGTCACCGCCACCAACGACCTTGGCGTCTACGATCTCCGACACGCGGACAAGGGCTCCAACCTGCGGTCCAAGGGTGGCGACGGCTTCACCCCGATCGGCCCCGTACTGATCCCGGCAGCCGCGGTGGACCCCGCCGGACTGCGTATCCGTACCTGGCATAACGGCGAGCTCGTCCAGGACGACACCACCGAGGAACTGCTCTTCCCGTTCGCCCGCCTCGTCGCCGACCTCTCCCAACTCGTCACCCTCGAAGCGGGCGACATCATCCTGACCGGCACCCCGGCCGGCGCCTCCGTGGCCAAGCCGGGCGACGTCGTCGAGGTTGAAGTCAGCGCTGAAAGTACGACGGCGGGCGGCGCCTCGTCCGGCATCTCCAGCGGGCGGCTGGTCACGCGGGTGGAGGAAGGTTCGACGCCGTTCGCGCACTTTGGTGCGCGGCCCAAGACCGATGACCTGCAGCGGGAAGAGGCGTACGGTTCCCGCGAAGCCGCCGGGCTTGGCGCAGTGGCGGGCCCCGCCGTCGGGCATGTGCTGACCGCCGCTCTGAAGGCGAAGCTGGAAAGTGTCTGCACCGCCACGCTCTCCTCCCAGCTGCGGAAACGCGGCCTGAACAACGTCAGCATCGACGGCCTCACCTCCACCCGTCCGGAGAAACGGATCGTAGGCCTGGCCCGGACCCTGCGGTATGTGCCCAACCGCGAGGACCTCTTCAAAACCCACGGCGGCGGTTTTAACGCCCAGAAGAGGGCCATCGATTCCGTGAACGAGGGCGAAATCCTCGTCATGGAAGCCCGCGGCGAGAAGGGTACCGGCACAATCGGCGACATCCTGGCCCTCCGCGCGCAGGTCAGGGGTGCTGCGGCCATCATCACCGACGGCGGCGTCCGGGACTTCTCCGCGGTGGGCGCGATGGACATGCCTACCTACTATTCCAACCCGCACCCCGCCGTCTTGGGGCGGCGGCACATCCCGTGGGACACGGACGTCACCATCGCCTGCGGCGGCACCACAGTGCAGCCCGGGGACATCATCGTGGCGGACTCTGACGGCATCCTGGTGATCCCGCCGGCGCTCGCCGAAGAGCTCGCGGACGACTCCATCATCCAGGAACGCGAGGAAACGTTTATCGCCGAAATGGTGGCACAGGGCCACAGCGTGGACGGCCTCTACCCGCTGAACGCCCAGTGGCGCACCAAGTACGAGGCATGGGAAGCAGGCACAGCAAATGACTGAAACGGCAACCGCCGCAGGCACTCAGCCAGGAACTAAGGCACCGGCCAGCAAGTCCGAACAGGCCTACGCGGCCGTCAAAGCCCGGATCGTGGACGGGACCTACTCCCCCGGCTACCGGCTGGTCCTGGCCGCCATCGCCAAGGATCTGGGCGTCAGCGTAGTGCCGGTCCGTGAGGCGATCCGGCGCCTCGAGGCCGAAGGCCTGGTGAAGTTCGAGCGGAACGTCGGCGCTACGGTCTCTGGGATCGACCCCACGGAGTACCTCTACACAATGCAGACCCTCAGCATCGTCGAAGGCGCCGCGACAGCCCTCTCGGCACCGCTGATCGGGGCCGCGGACGTGGCCCGCGCCCGGGCCGTGAACGAGGACATGCGGGAATGCCTCCAGCACTTCGACCCCGTCCGCTTCACGAATCTGAACCAGGACTTCCACAGCATCCTCTTTGAGCACTGCCCCAACCCACACATCCTGGACCTGGTCCACCGGGGCTGGAACCGGCTCGCCTCGCTGCGGTCTTCGACGTTCCGCTTCGTTCCCGGGCGTGCCCACGAATCGGTGGACGAGCACGAAGCGCTGCTCCGGCTCATCGAGGCCGGCGCCGGCGCGGAAGAGATTGAAAAGTCCGCCCGCGAGCACCGCTCCGCCACCCTGGACGCCTACCTCGCCCAGGCACCCGCCACTCCCACACGCAACGCGGGGTCACTTAGCGCCCATTAACGCGTCCCGCATGGACCGTAAGTGACCCCGCGTTGCAATATCAGTTAGTTAGGAAGACAACAATGACGTTCACCGCCGAACGGGCCAAGAACCATTACGTGCCGCAGGACCTTCCCACCCACATCCAGCACTACATCAACGGTCAGTTCGTTGACTCCGCGGGCGGCAAGACCTTCGATGTCCTCGATCCTGTCTCCAACCAGAATTACGCCACCGCTGCGGCTGGCCAGACGGAAGACATTGATCTCGCCGTGGCCGCCGCCCGCGAAGCCTTCGTCAACGGTCCGTGGCCCAGGATGAAGCCGCGCGAACGTGCCCGCATCCTGAACAGGATTGCCGACGCTGTCGTGGCCCAGGAGGAGCGCCTCGCCGAACTCGAAACCTTCGACACCGGCCTGCCCATCACCCAGGCCAAGGGCCAAGCGCTCCGCGCCGCCGAGAACTTCCGCTTCTTCGCGGACCTGATCGTGGCCCAGTTCGACGACGCCATGAAGGTCCCCGGCGCCCAGATCAACTACGTGAACCGCAAGCCGATCGGGGTCGCCGGCCTCATCACACCGTGGAACACCCCGTTCATGCTGGAGTCTCGAAGCTGGCCCCGGCACTGGCCACGGGGAACACCGTGGTCCTGAAGCCCGCCGAATTCACCCCGCTCTCCGCCTCGCTGTGGGCGCAGATCTTCAAGGACGCCGGGCTGCCCGACGGTGTCTTCAACCTGGTCAACGGCCTCGGCGAGGAAGCCGGCGACGCCCTGGTCAAGCACCCGGACGTCCCGCTGATCTCGTTCACCGGCGAGACCACCACCGGGCAGACGATCTTCCGCAATGCCGCCACCAATCTCAAGGGCCTGTCCATGGAACTCGGCGGCAAGTCGCCGTGCGTGGTGTTCGCCGACGCCGACCTGGATGCCGCGATCGATTCCGCCCTGTTCGGGGTCTTTTCCCTCAATGGCGAACGCTGCACCGCCGGGTCCCGCATCCTCGTCGAACGCGCCATCTACGACGAATTCTGCGAAAAATACGCCGCCCGCGCTAAGAAGATCGTCGTCGGAGACCCGCACGATCCCAAGACCGAAGTGGGTGCCCTGGTCCACCCCGAGCACTACGCGAAGGTGGCCTCCTACGTGGAGATCGGCAAGTCCGAAGGCCGGCTCCTCGCCGGCGGCGGCCGCCCCGACCACCTCCCCGAAGGCAACTACATCGCACCCACCGTGTTCGCCGACGTCGCGCCCGACGCGCGGATCTTCCAGGAGGAGATCTTCGGTCCAGTCGTCGCCATCACCCCGTTCGAGAACGACGACGAGGCGCTGGCTCTGGCGAACAACACCCGCTACGGGCTCGCGGCCTACATCTGGACCCAGAACCTGACCCGCGCCCACAACTTCTCCCAGAACGTCGAAGCCGGCATGGTCTGGCTGAACAGCCACAACGTCCGCGACCTCCGCACCCCGTTCGGCGGCGTCAAAGCCTCAGGCCTGGGCCACGAAGGCGGCTACCGCTCCATCGATTTCTACACGGACCAGCAAGCCGTGCACATCACCCTCGGCACCGTCCACACCCCCAAATTCGGCGCGTAAGCCCCACCCAACCCTCCTCAAAGAAGAGAGAACCCCATGACTGACTTTGTACGCACCCCCTCCGTCCCGGCTCCGGACATCGTCCGCTGCGCCTACATGGAGATCGTGGTCACCGACCTCGCCAAATCGCGTGAGTTCTACGTGGACGTCCTGGGCCTGCATGTCACCGAGGAAGACGAGAACAACATCTACCTGCGTTCCCTCGAGGAGTTCATCCACCACAACCTGGTGCTCCGCAAGGGACCCATCGCCGCCGTCGCCGCCTTTGCCTACCGGGTGAAGTCTCCCGCCGAAGTGGACGCCGCAGAGGCCTATTACAAGGAACTCGGGTGCCGGGTGGAACGCCGCAAGGACGGCTTCACCAAGGGCATCGGCGATTCCGTCCGCGTCGAGGATCCGCTGGGCTTCCCCTACGAATTCTTCTACGACGTGGAGCACGTGGAACGCCTCACCCAGCGCTACGACCTCTACTCCGCCGGTGAACTGGTCCGCCTGGACCACTTCAACCAGGTCACCCCCGACGTGCCCCGCGGCCGCAAATACCTCGAGGACCTCGGCTTCCGCGTCTCCGAGGACATCCAGGACTCCGACGGCGTCACGTACGCCGTCTGGATGCACCGCAAGCAGACCGTCCACGACACCGCACTGACCGGCGGCAACGGCCCGCGCATGCACCACGTCGCGTTCGCCACGCACGAGAAGCACAACATCATCCAGATCTGCGACAAGATGGGCGCCCTGCGCATCAGCGACCGGATCGAACGCGGCCCCGGCCGGCACGGCGTCTCCAACGCCTTCTACCTCTACATCCTGGACCCCGACGGCCACCGCATCGAGATCTACACTCAGGACTACTACACCGGCGACCCCGACAACCCGGTGGTCACGTGGGACGTGCACGACAACCAGCGCCGCGACTGGTGGGGCAACGCCGTCGTCCCGTCCTGGTACACCGAGGCCTCCCTGGTCCTGGACCTCGACGGCAACCCGCAGCCCGTCATCATCCGGGAGGAAAAGAGCGAAATGGCGGTCACCGTGGGTGCCGACGGCTTCTCCTACACCCGCAAAGACGGGACCCCCGATGGAGACCGCACGGGCTTCAAGCTCGGCGCGCAGCTGTAGCCATGCTGGACGCGAAGACGATTGAGGCCATCGCTGACGAACTCCTGGAGGCCGCCCGGACCCGAACCCCTGTCCCCCGCCTCACGGCACGCTACCCGGAGATGACAGTGGAGGACTCCTATGCCGTGCAGCAGCTGTGGCGGCGGCGCAACGAGGACGCCGGCCGCACGCTGGTGGGCCGCAAGATCGGCCTCACGTCCAAGGCCATGCAGGCCGCCACCGGCATCACCGAGCCGGACTACGGCGCCATCTTCGATGACATGGTGCTCGAAACCGGCTGCACGGTGCAGTGGGACCAGTACACCCATCCGCGGGTGGAGGTGGAGCTGGCGTTCGTGCTGAAGAAAGAGCTGGCCGGCCCCGGCTGCACCATCTTCGACGTCCTGGACGCCACGGACTACGTGGTGCCCGCCCTCGAAATCCTGGACTCCAGGATCGAAATGGAGGGCCGGACCATCGTGGACACCATCGCGGACAACGCCGCGATGGGCGCCATGGTGATCGGCGGCAACCCCGTCAAGCCCGACGCCGTGGACCTCCGCTGGGTCGCGGCAATCCTCTACAAGAACCAGACCGTGGAGGAAACCGGTGTGGCCGCCGGCGTCCTGGATCACCCCGCCAACGGGGTGCACTGGCTCGCCAACAAGATCGCCGCCCACGGCGACGGGATGAAAGCCGGGGACATCATCCTCGCCGGCTCCTTCACCCGCCCACTGTGGGTGTACAAGGGCGACACCGTCCACGCCGACTACGGACCATTGGGGGCCATCACATGCCGCTTCGAGTAGAACCGGAGACGACGTTCCGGGACGCCCTCGCCACGGCTGACCGCCCCCTGGCGGGGATGTGGGTCTGCTCCGGCAGCCCGCTGATCGCCGAGCTCTGCGCCGGATCCGGGCTGGACTGGCTCCTGATCGACGCCGAACACAGCCCCAACGGCCTCGAATCCATCCTGGCCCAGCTCCAGGCGGTCAACGGCTACCCGGTCCAGGTCCTGGTCCGGCCGCCGGTCAACGACACCGTGCTGATCAAGCAATACCTGGACCTGGGCGTGCAGAACCTGCTGATTCCCATGGTGAACTCGTCCGCCGAGGCCCAGTCCGCCGTCGCCGCCACCCGATACCCGCCGCACGGCGTCCGCGGCGTGGGTTCCGCCCTTGCCCGGGCTTCGCGCTGGAACCGTGTCCCGGACTATCTCGCCCGGGCCGGCGAAACCGTCAGTGTCACGGTGCAGATCGAATCGACGGCGGCTGTTGAGGCCGTCGAGGAGATCGTGGCCGTGGAGGGTGTGGACGCCATCTTCCTGGGACCCTCCGACCTGGCCGCCTCCATGGGAGTGCTGGGACAGCAGGAACACGCCCAGGTGCGTGCCGCCGTCGAACACTGCCTTGGCGCCGCAAAGGCAGCCGGGAAACCGGCCGGCGTGAACGCCTTCAACCCAGCCACCGCCCGCAGCTACCTGGCGGCCGGCGCCGCCTTTGTCCTGGTAGGCGCCGACGTTGCCATCCTGGCCCGCGGCTCCGAGGCACTAGCCGCCGATTTCATCACCCGTGGCCCGGCGGCTAAGCCTGCCCAAACCCCCCCCAGCTACTGACGAGGGATTCCCCACTGATTGAGTCAGGTCGGGCCGCTGCCCGGCGGGCCGCTGAGCACGGTGGGGATGTACTCGAGCAGCTGGAGCCGACCGTCGAACGTCCTGCTGCTCACCATCAGCAGCGAGATGTCCGAATAGCCGTCGTAGATCCGTTCCCTCCCGGTGCTGCCCATGATCACCGGGAAGACGACCAACCGGAACCTGGGCGCCGCCCCTCCCCTAGCACCATGCCGTGGGCGGCCAGATCCAGCAAGGCACGGGTCTCATCTTCGACCTCCACCCAGGCAATCAGGCCCCCGGACGATGCCCGTGCCGTCAGCCCATCGGAGGCGAGGGCGTCCAGCAGACAGCTGCGCCGTCGAGCGTAGTCGGTCACACTCTCCATCGAGCGCGGCGCGCGCCGGGTGATGCTTGATACGGCACTGGAGAACGAACGGTGCCAGGTGCTCTACCGGCGGTTCGGGTTCGTCCGCCGGCCGGAGCGCGAAAAGCACCAGCCCACCACGCTGGTGCAACTTGTGGTTTACACCCTGGATCTGCCGTGGTCAGGTCCAGACGACCCCGGAACGTATCAGCCGGAGTCGCCCACGGGAGGACGACGGCGGGAGGAACCGCCGTCGGCCTCCTGCCGTTGCGCCCTACCGTCCGCGTACGGGCACCCCCAGCAGGTCGCCTATGCTGCCCAGGACCCTGTCCGTGACGACCTCGATCCCGCCGATCCCGTCCACCTCGGTCAGGATCCCGCGGCCGGCATATTTGGCCACCACCGCCTCCGTCTGCTGGTGATACAGGTCCAGCCTGTGACGGATGACGCTTTCGTTATCGTCGCTCCGGCCGGTTTCCCTGGCCCGGCCCAGGAGGCGCGAGACGAGTTCCTCGTCGTCCGCTGTCAGCTGCAGGACCACACCGAGTTTCTGTTCGCCGGCAGCGAGGATTCCGTCAAGATAGTCCACCTGCGCCACCGTGCGAGGGTAGCCATCCAGCAGAAATCCCTCTTTGGCATCGTCCTGGCTGAGGCGGTTCCGCACCATCTCATTCGTGACGCTGTCCGGCACGAAGTCTCCGCTATCCATGTACTTCCGGGCCTCGACACCCAGTGGCGTCCCGCCTTTGACGTTGGCGCGGAAGATATCGCCGGTTGAGATCGCCACAACGCCGAGGCGATCCGAAATCCGTTCCGCCTGCGTTCCCTTGCCGGATCCGGGCGGACCAATAATCAGCATTCTCATCATTCAATACCCCTCGCTGCCTATGTGGACGTCTTCGTCCTGGCCCGATGCTACTGATCCGGAGGTTGCGGCCGGGCTGCATCGGCGCCTGACAGCAGAGTACGACGTCCGAGGATCCCCGCCGCCGTACTCTGGCCGCTGTGCTGTTACCGGTGGTGCTGGTGCAGTGAGCGGCAGCACTCAAGCTGCCGTGTCCGAAACGCAGCCCAAACTACCCTGCCACCGGGATTTTCAAGCCCGCCTCCGGACGGCAGTCGGTCTGCACCTGCATCGCCACCGAAATCATGAAGGTCACGACGTCAGGGGTGGGGCGCAGGGCGAAGCGCACCACGTCCACGCTCACGCCGTGATTAACACGGGAAGGCTTTCGGGCCATGGCAGTGGCAGCACACTCTTCGTCGCCTTCGTGGATGTCCTGCCAAGCAACGGCGTACATCTGCCAGCGAAGCAAGAGAGCTCGTCACCACAGATCATTTGAATCCTGCGGGTGCGTGTCGCGATCATGCTGGTACTTCCGTCAGGAATAGCTAGTGAAGCCAATGCCGACGACGGCGCGGCCCGTTTCGCCTTCGTCGCGGCCAAGGGCGCAGGCTGACGCAGTCGCGGTTGCCATGCATCTGGCGTCCGGATCCAGCCAGGCTGACCACCCAGACAATTCCGGAGTCCGGCGTCTTGGCATCAACGCGGCCAAGGTACGACAGCCCTGCCGGAGAGGTGACGTTGACAGTTGCCCCCACGGCAATGACGGACCCGTCCTGGGCATGATGGTCCGGACCGGCGTCGTGGTGACGATCCACACCCGGCCCGGTGTCAGCCTCCCGCTGGAGCGGGCGACGGCCCCGCCTTCGGGAGCCTGACTTGACCGCCGTCATGCGACGCTCTCCAGCGCCCGGGCCGCGAGGGCACTCCTTCGAAGTACCCGCCCTTAAAGAAGAGCAGCGGCTCTGCCCCGTCCCGGGCACCGAGGGCGCGCACCGCACCCACCACGATGGCCGGGCAGCGCGGTCGCACGGACCAACCGGCATGTGTAGGTGACGTTGCTCTGGTTTCCATCCGGCTCAATTTCGTAGCGGTGCACCAGGAGCCAGTCCGCCGGCGTCCTATTCTTCTTCGACGCCACTGCGGACTCAGTGACCCGCTCCAACCTCGTAGGTCGAACCGCTTCCGTGACCACGGAAGAGTCCCGCATCCGGCATATGGCGTCCTCCGCCGTCGAGGTGAACTCCGTCCCAGCCGCGGCCTGCCCTTCCGGGGCATCCATGGACAACAAAGTCGAAGCCTCGGCGCCTCCCCAGCCGTAATGGCCCGGCAGGTTCGAGCTGGGTCATGATTCCACCCTGGTTGGACGCTCCGACGTTCCACCTCCAATTGTCCAGACGACATCGGGACAATTGGGCTGAACGGCGGTGTGACTTTTGGCGTTCTTTGGCGGCATTCTGTGATCCCTAGATGGCGCATCGAGCCGAATGAACGAGAATCTAGAGCCGCACCACGGTTTCGTATCCCATGGGATACGAGGCCCAGAGGTTTCGAGACACGAAGTCGGATTAGTAGAAGGAGTCGCCCGCCCGCATGGGCAGAAGATTTCAGCCGGCAGTCGGCTCCTCGTCGTTGGCGACAGCCTCGATCCAATCCACAGCCGCGTCGGAAAGCTGGGGACCGTCTGCTGATTCGCTAGCCCACCACTCAGAATCGGTCGTGCCTCCCGCAACCGCCATGATGTCGGCGATTACATTCGGCGGCAGCGGCTCGCCGTTGTGCTCAATGAGCCAGTCGCGTGTTTCCGCATCAACCAGAGGCCACCACTCGAGGATGTTCATCATCAACGCAGTATTGCACCGACGAAGTCGTGCGTACAGATTCCTCCGTGGGACGAACTCCGGCGGCGGCACGGGTTAACGAGCGCAGCTTCCCCCGTTAGCGGCGCCCCAGAGGTGTCCCGTTGAGGATCCCTGTACGGGACGCTCTCGCCTCACGACGGCGGGTCAGGTGTTATTGGACCCCGGGCATTGGTTCCGGAGAGGCACTTCTCATACGCTCGGGGGTCCACTCTCGCTGCTCTCCCTCTTTCGGCGTCGTGACCTGCGAATCTGCCGAGTTCCCTTCGGAGTTGGCGGTTGGTTGAAGGGGCATCGGTGCAGGAGTGGCGTTGCACATCTGTTCCTCGGTCAGCTGGACGAATCTTGTGCCGCAGCTGAATGCAGTCGCAGAATCAGCGGAAGGAGCGATTGATTCCGTTGAGCTGGTCGGAAGCCGGACTGTCTCCCGGCACTCGCTTGGGTCGGCTATTTCAGTACCCCCACTAACTTCGGGGGAAGGCTCTGCAGAGGGCAGTGGGGGCTCCTGGCGCCATTCTCCCTGCACGTCATTGCCAACGCTTCCGCAGGCGGTGACGGAGAAAATCAGGACGCATGCAGCAGTGGACCCGCGGATCTCTATCGAACGTCCCATGCCCTGATTGTCCCGATACGCGGGACACAAAAATAGGGGGTCCAGTCTGAACTCTAGTTTCCATCCGATCAATTTTTTTGCTTTGATCTCGGAAAGCTGGAGCTGATGATCGGCTTCTCCGAGTTCCATTTGCGGAACCCTCTACGAGACACTTTCCGGCGTTAGTTGAGGGCGGATTCCATGGGGCTTGAGGACCAATGCTCGGGAAAGTCACGTTAAGCCGGTGGCGGCCAGATGTCAGGGATTCTGGGCCGCAGCTGCTGTTACGCCGGGCCGGCGCCGGCGGTGGGCCGTCGTCCGATGCTTGATTTGCTGAGGTGGCCGTAGATCGTGGAGCGCGCAACCTGAAAGCAGGTCGGCGATGCGTTGGACAGTGTGGTTGCCGGCGCACGTACGCCGACTGGCGGCCACCCCGTTGTCGGGGTGGCCGCCAGTTTCAGTGCGCTGTTGGTGTTAGTGCTCCGCTTCTGCGGCAGCCTTCTTCTTGGCGTTTTTCTCGGCGTCCTTCTCGGCGCGCAGAGCCTCCGTCTCGTGCTGCTCCTCGGCTTTTTCCTGGTGGATGACCTCTGCGAAGAGCTTCTCCATCTCCTTGGCCACGCCGGCGGCTGAAGCCGGGTTCTGGCCGGTCACCAGCCGGTCGTCAACCACGACCTTCACCTCAAAGACATCAGCGGAGACGTGGGTCGCGCCCTGTTCCTCAAGTCGGTCTGCCAAAAAGAACGGGATGACCTTGTCCTTCCCTGCGGCAACCTCCTCGTCGTTGCTGAAGGCGGCCACCTTCCGGCCCTCGACGAGGCGAAGCCCGTTGGCCAGTTCTACGTTCAGCAGGCCGGCCGGTCCGTGGCAGACCGCGCCCACCAAGCCGCCGGCGTTGTAGACGCTGGCCACCAGATGCTGCAAGCCTTCGCTGTCCGGGAAGTCCCACATGGCGCCGTGGCCGCCCACGAGGAAGACTCCGTCGTACTGGTCGGGATCAACGACGTCGACGCGGGCAGTGTTGTAGAGACCGGCGCGCGTGGTCTCGTCCTCCGTGAAGGCAACCTGGATGGGATCTTCTGAGTCCACCCCGTCGCGCGGGGGCTGGCCGCCCTGGATGGACGCAAAGTCGACGAAATGCCCGGAATCCTTGAAGACCTTCCAGGGATGTGCAGCTTCGGCCACGTTGTAGCCGGTCTTCTCACCCGTATCGCCGATCTCGGAAACGCTGGTCAGTACCATGAGGATTTTCTTCATGAAGTGCTCCTATCGTCTAAATCCCACCCTACGCCCAGCCCAAATTCAGGTCCTCCCTCCCCGTCTTAGACGGTGGTCGACGTCTGCGCCTCGAATCGCCCGTACGAGGCCTCCTCGGCCGCAGTCAGATATTTATGTTTAGCCATAAAGGCACAACGAACCGAGGCACCCATCGTTACCACGCGGGATCGGCATAGCGTGACTTTCCCGAGCATTGGTCCTCAAGCCCCTCCATCGCGGTGAAAAGTCGCAACCTACGCCACGACAACTCCGCCCGGCCGTTGCAGGCGGAAGGCGGCCGTGACGTGAGGAAATCCAACAAGGCCTGTGTCAGGTGACGCTGCTTGTTCACCCAGGCGACGGATTTTCGCCAAGACCGTGCGTTGGTCGGATCTCCGCGAGACGAAAGTCCATGAGCTGGCAAGTTGCAGTTGGTCGACCTGCAGTTCGTAGTTGAAGGGGAAAATCCTTCGTTCAAAGGTGCCCCGTCCGCCAAACTCTGCAGGTACGCTTCGGGTTTGGTCAGCGGGGTTCCGCCCGGCTCCATGTTGGCGGCCAGTGCCTTCAACCACTCGCTGGCACGGTCCCAGGTGTGCCCGGCCAGACCCACCATGCCGTTTGGCCTCAGTACACGATCACATTCAGCCATTGCCCGTGCGGGGTCTACCCAGTGCCAGGCCTGGAGACAGGTGATGGCGTCGACACTCCAATTTCCTAAAGGGATGCGTTCCGCGACCCGGTGCGGGAGCCCCTTACGTACCTTTCTAAGGACGGACAGCATGTCGTCAGCTGTATCGACGGCGGTGACGACGTGTCCGAGGGTTGCGATGGTCCGGGTTCCCAGTCCGGCGCCGGCTCCAAGATCCAGAACTGCCAGCCGATGGCCGCACGAGGGTGACCCTAACAGCCACGAAACCACGTCCGCCGACCAGGCAGGGCGAACATCATCATGCAGGGCAGCGTTGTGGCTCGCAACTGTTGGCGCGCTATTGGTCTGATCCATGCCTGCAGCCTAACGAGCACCAGGTTGGACCCTGTCTCTCGACGGGCCTCCGTCAATTGACACCAAGCATGAGAGATCGGGGCGCTAAGGGCATGTCCCGTCTGGGGAACCTTCTACGGGACAGCCCGCAGTGTCCGGTATGCGATCGCTAGCCGGGCGTTCCGTCGCGCTCGTTTCTTCGGGCGAGGAGCTGGAGTTGCCGTGCGTGCACGCCGCCCACCCAGTCCCAGCCGGGCATGGCCGACGGGCCGACCCGCGGGTCGCTGGGAACATGGGCGTCACGCAAGGCGTGCACGTACGCCCGATCCTGGTCGATCCGTGCGCGTACCTGATCAGCTCCGCCGATGGACCCGTGGCCGGGGACGAGGACATCGACGTCGCCCGCCACGCCCTCGAGCAGCCGCAGCGCAGCGAGGTAGTCCTCGATCGGGTCAGCGGTGTCGTTCAAGTCGAGCATCGGAATCAAGACATCAGAAAGCATGTCGCCGGCGACGAGAACCCCACGTTCCTCAATCAACAGCGCCGCATGACCCGGGGCATGCGCTTGATGCTCGACAATCCGGACATGAGGGCCATCCCAAGGAATCTGCGCCATCTCGGCGGGCAGGCCTGTGATGAGGCCAAGCAGGTCCAGGGATACCTCCTCGGGGATGCCGAGCCGGCGTGAATCGATCCCGCCCGACAGCCGATCTCGGGCAGTAGCCGCGCAGCGCGCCGTGCCGTAACGGGGCGCCGCGCCGAGCCCGGCGTGCCAGAGC
Source organism: Pseudarthrobacter sp. Y6 (assembly GCF_050156205.1). Lineage (NCBI taxonomy): Bacteria > Bacillati > Actinomycetota > Actinomycetes > Micrococcales > Micrococcaceae > Pseudarthrobacter > Pseudarthrobacter sp. Y6. The sequence continues at coordinate 2,477,822 of NZ_CP189574.1, forward strand.
AGGTGATCCCAATGAGGATGCGTCGAGAAGCCTGCCACAACGGTATGGCCCGAATCGGACAGGTCGTTCGCGAGGCAGGCCATTTCGTAGCCGTGCACCCCGGCGTCGATGAGCAACACGCCAGCCCCGCCCTGCACCACAACGGCGTTGCTCTGGCAGAACTCGCTCTCGTGGATCAGCACACCCTCCGCGACCTGCCTCAGCACGGGGATCCTTCCGCTTGTGGTTTGCAACCGCTTGTCGAGACTGTAGTACCTGGCGGTAGTAGATTCCTAGCAGTATGGGCGAAGCGTATGAGCCGCGGTCGGGGTGCCCGATCGACGCCACCATCGAGATGTACGGCGATCGCTGGAGCCTGTTCGTCCTCCGCGACATCGTCTTCGGGGACCGCCGCTATTTCCGAGAGCTGCAGGCCGGCTCAGAGGAGGGGATCCCCTCAAATATGCTCGCCGAACCGCGTCAGCAGGTGATCACCAGATGAGCACAGCAGCCATCAGAACAACCTTGATCCAAAGCAAGGGCTCGGGATCAGTCGGCAAATAGTTGACGGATACCAGGACAGCGGCACCGGCCATACAAATAAAAGTCAGGCGGTTGATCCTGCGTTTGACCTCATCCGCTGATGCCATACATGAACTGAACCGCGAACGCTGGGTTAATCGGTAGCCCTCATGGAGTCTGGAGAATATGGACACGCAAGGCAAGATGCTGGAGCGGAGTCGCGACCCACTCTCACTTAATATTGAATCCGGGGGAACCAGGAAGGGCGCTAGCGGACTTCTTTCGCCTAGAAAATGGGAAAGTAGTCGAACACTGGGACGTCATCCAAGACATCCCTGAGAAAGCCGCAAATTCGAACTGCAATGTTTTAGCCTCGATCCGACGATGGGGTTGAGAATCTCGCGGCGCGTTAATGGCGCGTATCTCTTAAGTACCCCCTGTTGGGATAGGGTGGTCGTCGTTTAGGGTCCTTGGGGGCCGGGGTGGTGCCGGTTTCCGGCTGGGCGACGTGGCCCGTGAAAGAGATCGTTGCCCCCGGCCCGTCTTCCAAGCAGAGCCGATTGAGGGAAATTGGTGGACGGAGGAGAACGGTGCGCAAGCACCGGGTCTTCCTCCGGGCAGCACCGGATAACTCACCGACGCGGGAGCAGTACGCTCAGGCATTGGCAGCAGTTTCTCCAGCTCACGGGCCCGCTCGCCGGTCACCGCCCCCGCCAAGGCGGCGTACAGCCTGGTCTCTGCCTTCTTGCGGACGCTGGCCACCTCGTCCCGTAACGTCGTGACCCCCGGCAGCAGTTCAAGCCGGTGGGGCCGGCGTGTGTTCGGCGTCGAGGGAACCGCCGATGTGGACGACTTCCTGGTTGCGGAAGTGTCCGATCATGGTGAACATAACCCCGATGAGGGTCCATCCTGCCAGGACCAGCCAGGGGAACAGCGCGTTCGCGTCAGGAAAATAGGACAGGTCCCGCAGCAGAGTGGTCGAGGCGCCCGGGACGAACCATTGGCCGATGGCGCCCCACGGTTCGGGCAGGAACTGCATGGGTGCGGTGGCGGCAGAAATCGGGTTCGCGATCAGCATGGTCGTCACGGCCCCGACCGGGATTCCTGCCGTGCCGATCAGGGCGTTGAGGCCGACGATGAACGAACTGGTCCCCAGCAGCGCCAGCCCGGCGCCCAGCCCGTTGAGCATGGCGTTGCCCTGCAGCACGCCGTAGAGCCCCTGCATCACCAGCACGATGAGGCCGCCGGCCAGGATCGAGTAGAGCGCCAGGGTGCCCAGCCGGCGCCGGTTACCCACCACCACGAGGGAGACGAGGATGCCGCCGATCATGCCGCCAAAGGCCAGCGGGAAGGCCGCCAGCGCCAGGCCGGTCCCCTTCGAGTCCGCCGCGGCCAGCGGGACGACGTCGGTCAAGGTGACCTTCGGGGCAACCGGCGCCGGGTGCCCGGCGGCGGCCGCAGGCCCGGCCGCGGCCGCCGTGGCCTGGTTGATCTGGAGCTGGAGCTGCTGGGCGACGCCGGTGAGGATCTGGCTCACCACGGTGCCGTTCGCGGAGGCGGTGAGCACCTCGGGGGCCTGTCCCAGCACCACCGCACCGTAGGCGTCCCGGGAGCGGATGAGCGCCGTCGCCGCGTCCCTGCTGTCCACCGTGGTGATCGTGAAGGTTCCGCCGGCCTTGTCCTCCAACGCCTTTTCCAGTGCCTGGACCTGCGCGGGAGGACCGGTGACGGCCAGGGGAATGTTCTTCGCCGAGGACGTGATGCCCGCCCAGGTGAAGGCCAGCAGCACCACCCCGACAATGGACGCGGCCGCGATCGCGACGAGGACGACGCGCGACCATTTGGTGTGCGGCACGGCCGCGGGAACGATCGACATGGGTGTCTCCCTGCTAGTAAAACGAATGATTGTTCTTTATAGTGGATGGTTGCAGGGGATCCTGTCAAGAACAACCATTCTTTTTGAGGTGGACGCATGCCGAGAGTGACCGACGCTTACCGCCAGGCCCGCCGCCTGGAGATCGCCGGGGCGGCACGGCGGTGCTTTGGCAGGAAGGGGTTCCAGGGAACCTCGATGGCGGACATCATTGCCGAGTCCGGGCTGTCGGCCGGTGCCATCTACGGTCATTTCAAGAGCAAGGACGAACTCATCGAGGCGTCTGTCCGTGAAATCCTGGACCGCCTTCTGGGCGAGATCGACGCGGTCCGCTCCTCCGATCCGTTGCCGGAACCCCACGAGGTGCTGAGGACATTCCTGCGGGGCATTCGTGAGGACATCGTCGACCTCGGTTTTCTCATCCAGGTCTGGGCCGAGGCGATGACCGATCCCGGCCTGGGCCGTTTAACGGCCGGAACGGTCACCGGGCTCAAGAAATTCTTCGCCGGCTACCTCACCACCTGGTACACGCAGTCCCGGGGGCTCACGCCCACGGAGGCTTCGGCCCGGGCGGGCAAGTACGCTGCGGTCCTGCTGGGGGCGTGCCAGGGCTTCATCGTCCAATCCGCGCTAATACCGGGCTTCGACGCCGAGGAATACCTCGCCGGGCTCGACGTCATCTCCCCGCGCTGACGGGCAAAACACGTCCCGCGCTTGTTGGGGGTCTGAGTAGCAGTGGAACGGAATCGTGCGTATGCGCCGCGGGCTGCAGTTCACGCACTAGCGGCTTGTCCGCGCCAGCGGCGATCGGAACTCCCTCAATTCCGGCCACCGTAGCCGCGATCCGCGCGTTCAGTGTTGTGTACTTCAGATATCCGTTCCCTCCAACGGTGGTGATTGCCTTCAGATCAATCTTCGGGTTGCCAGCGGCAAGCGGCAGCGACATCTGGATCGCCCTCGGATGGTGCGTCGGCATCCTCGTTCTCGCCTACGTGTTCGCCATGGTCGCCTACCGGCGCAAGATCACCTAAGGGCGTATCGGACAAGCTCCCTTCCACCACTCTCCCAGGGAGAGGGAGGGGAGCGAAGCCTCGGGGTGGCCGTGGCAGCAGCCGCCAGCAGGCTGGACAAACGGGTCCACAGACGACGGCTTCGCCCGGCACCGGATGCCCGCCGTATTCCAGGCGTTGCCGCTTCGCCGGCATTAGCTCTTTTCTGCGGAAAGTATTTCCGTGCGCATGGGCCGAGGCCCTTTCCCGCAGGACGGGCAATCCCTTGCCAGTGCCTCGAGCGTCTTCGGTGCTGCGGCGCGGTCCCGGGTCGCGTGCACATGCACCTTGCCGATCAGGTCAGCGGCCGAGCAGTCCAAAGCACCCATCTGCCTCACGAGCACCTGCAGGTTCAGCCGCTCCGGCTTCTCGGCAGCCGGCCGATAGATGTGGCTGGACGACAGGTGGACTCCACGCTCCTTCAGGGACGGAATTGGCTTCGTAGCTTGAAATCCACGCCAAACCTGACGTTGGATGAGAGCGGGTCCACCCGTCCTCTGTCAGGTGCGTCACGGAGCTGCGCCTCAACGCGTGCGGGGAAAGCACCTGCCCGAGTCCGAGCTCGTCGCAGTACTCGCTGAACCTTCTGGCCATATCGTCGGCACTACGCGAATCCGGTCTCCCGGCTCAGGTCAAAAGTGCGCTGACTAAAGTTCTCGTTCTCAGGCTCCGTCAGGCGTTAAGGATCCGTTAAGATCCCGGAATCCCGGGACTCCGGGATCTGGCGCGGTGCTAGGCTCCTTTGGTTATTCCAACCGATCCCGCACGCCAGGGCTTGTAGGCGGCACAGAAAGTAACCCCGTTGACTGCACCCACCCGCTTCTCCATTCCCGCCAGCGTTCCCAACCCGGAGCGCGACGGCGATCCCGGAAACAGGCTGACCAGGTGGCTGCTGGAAAACAAGGTCCACCAGCCAGTAGGCCCGGAAACCGCCGAGGACCACGCACCCGCCCAGAGCTGGTGGAAAGTCATGTGCCTCACCGGGGTGGACTACTTCTCCACCTTGTCCTACCTGCCCGGCATCGCCGCCCTCGCGGCGGGGGCACTGTCCCCCCTGGCCACCTTGCTGATCGTGGCCCTGACGCTGCTGGGCATGCTGCCGATGTACCGCCGGGTTGCCCAAGAGAGCCCGCACGGCCAGGGATCGGTGGCGATGTTGGAAAAGCTCCTGCCGTTCTGGCGGGGGAAGTTCTTCGTGCTCATCCTCCTCGGGTTCGTGGCCACGTCCTGGATCATCACCATCACCCTCTCCGCCGCCGACGCCACGGTGCACATGCTGGAGAACCCCTACCTGCCACCGTTCCTGGAAGGCCAGGCAGTCGCCATCACCGTGGTGCTCCTCCTGATCCTGGGCGGGGTGTTCCTCCTCGGCTTCTCCGAGGCCGTGGCCGTCGCCATCCCGCTGGTGGGCATCTTCCTGGTGCTGAACGCCGTGATCATCGGCGCCGGAATTTACGACGCCGTCACCCGGCCGGGTGCCCTGACCGACTGGACCGCGGCGCTCACCTCGTCCGGGACCGGGTTCGGCGACATCGCCGGACCGGCCCTGCTGGCCTTCCCGCTGCTGGTCCTGGGCCTGTCCGGCTTCGAGACCGGAGTCAGCATGATGCCCCTGGTCGCGGCCAACGGCGCCTCCGCCGAGGAACGACTCGCCGCCCGCGTCCGCAACACCCGCAAGCTCCTCACCGCAGCAGCCCTGATCATGAGCGTCTACCTGCTGGGCAGCAGCTTCGTGACCACGGTACTGATCCCCGCCGAAGCCTTCCAGGAAGGCGGCCAGGCCAACGGCCGCGCCCTGGCCTACCTGGCCCACGAACTGCTGGGCAACGGCTTCGGCTCGGTCTACGACGTCAGCAGCATCCTGATCCTGTGGTTCGCCGGGGCCTCCGCCATGGCAGGCCTCATCAATATCGTGCCCCGCTACCTGCCGTCCTACGGGATGGCCCCCGACTGGTCCCGCGCCGTGCGGCCGGTGGTGCTCGTATACACGGCCATCAGCGTCTTGATCACCATCGGCTTCAAGGCAGACGTCAACGCCCAGGCAGGCGCCTACGCCACCGGCATCCTGGCCATGATGGTCTCCGGCGCCGTGGCGGTCAGCATCTCCGCAGCACGCAGCAAGAGGCGGCGCGCCGCCGTCGGATTTTCCATCCTGACCCTGATTCTGCTGTACGCACTGGGCGCCAACGTGATCGAAAAGCCGGACGGTCTGGCCATCTCCGGTTTCTTCATCCTAGGCATCATCGCCGTCTCCCTGGTCTCCCGGGTGAGCCGCACCACCGAACTGCGCGTGCACCGGATCGAATTCGACGACGCCGCCCGCCGCTTCATCACCGACACGATCGACTTTGACGGGCGGATAAACCTGATCGCCAACCGCCCGCAGGCCCGCGACGCCGAGGAGTACCGCGAGAAAGAAGCCGTGCAACGGGAGAACAATCCTGTGCCCGGAACCGCCGACGTCATCTTCCTCGAAATCGACGTCACCGACCCCTCGGGCTTCAGCGACGTCCTCGAGGTGCACGGCATCGAAGTGGATGGACACCGCGTCCTCCGCGCGGAAAGCCCGGCCGCCCCCAACGCCATCGCCGCCATCCTGCTGGCCCTCCGCGACGCCACCGGCGTCCGGCCCCACGCCTACTTCGAATGGGCCGAAGGCAATCCGCTGGCCCACCTCATGCGTTACCTGCTGCTGGGCCGCGGCGACACTGCCCCCGTGGTCCGCGAGATCATCAGGGAAAACGAGCCCGAACCGGACCGCCGGCCCGGCATCCACGTGGGCTAAGGCCCTGGTTCAGGTCCGCGGTGCCACCCAGACGCGGAACGGCCGGGTCCCCCGCAACGGCAGGCTGCCCAAGCAGCGGAACGAAAGCGCCATCCGGAAGGCCCTCGCGCGCCCTGTCCGGTCCGTCCCGCTGGCCTTCCCGGCAGTGATCATCGTGGGGGTGGCCCTGCTGGGAGTCGCCGCAGTGGTGGGCGGCACCCTGCTGCTGCTAATGCTCACGGACAACAGCCGGGAAAAGTACTGTTCGATGCCCTCTCCGCCTTCGCCACAGTCGGCGTCAGCACCGGCATCACATACAACCTCCCTCCGTCGGCCGAATGGGTACTGATGGCGCTGATGTTCACCGGCAGAATCGGCACCGTAGCCGGATCAGGGCAGCGAGCAGATAGCCCAGCAGACCCAGACCCGCTAACACCAGGATCAGCCACATTACGGCGTCGGCGCTCATTGACCGCTCCCTGTTCCGTCGCCGTTACCGCTGACCAAACCGGTCAGGAGGTGACCAACCCACATCACGAATCCCATGGACACCACGAGGATTCCCGATGACAGCCAAATCGGCCATTTCACGTTCCTTTCATCCGCTCCCCGTTAGCGGGGACAAATGCCAGTCAACCCCCTGGACGGCTACCCAAAGCCGTTCCTGACGGATCCTTAACGTGGTGCCCAGGAATCTTGATGCGGTCTTAACGCCGTCAGTCGGATCGCCAGACAGTGCCATGATCCGCCAGCAAAGTCGAAGAACTGCCCGCGAAGTCATGTCGTTTGAAACAGATCACTTCATGAAGTGGTGTCGACAGAAATTGCAGGAAGGAGCCGAGATGTAAGGCGAACAGCCGCCTGTGGACACAGGTGAGCGCACAGTCCACACCCCGTTGGACGGACATTCGGCCGCAGGCCCTCCCTTCGCGTCGACCGAAAGACGCGAACCGAGGAGAAAAATCCTCAAGAAACTTCCCCTGGTCATGTCATCACCACAACGCCGGGACACGAATAGGTGAAGGCCAACCACGGCCGCCAGAAGGTTAGAAAGGAGATCCGGATGACCCCAGATCCCAGCAGGCGGAGGGCCCACCAGCCAGGGCCCTGAACCCGCCACCCGCACAACGTCATAGGCCACCGCGGCGCCAGGCACCGACCGCGGCCAGCATCAGAGGGACCCGCGGAGGGTCAACGTTCACACGATAAAGCAAAAGCCCATCTGACGAGCGGTCATTCTGTGACCGAGGTGGGACTCGAACCGGACTCCAACCCTTGCGAATCCGCCACTCCCCCCGAAAACATGGCCAATCCGGCCCGGCCCGGCACCGATACGGCCGAGTCTGGAGCCAAGGGTGTGGACAATGTGCACACTCTTCTCTGCGCAGCGTATGCGCTGCCCTCCTCGGTCCCCCTGGAGTGACGGCACGCGCCACTCCCCAAGCTTCCGAATCCTCGCTATGCGTCGGCCCGGCTGGCCGAGGGCACACCAGGTCCGTGATCCAGGCCTGCTTCCAGGGCATGAACGCCCACCCCGATAACCCACAGCGGTCACGTCTGCTGCACGAAGGCGAAGTAGACTACGCCGCAAAGCTGGTCATTGCCGCGGCCCGGGGTCTCGCTGCGGCGGGCTAGAGCGTGGGATGGGAACAACTAGCCACGGCTAAGGCGTTACCAGTGCGTGTCGTATTAGTTCCCGCCGGAGCCGTGGACAGGAGCGGCTGGGAATGGGCAACGGCCAGTTCGATCACGTTGCCGCGAAGTATTAGGTCCTTGAAACCGTGAGGCATGGGATGTTCTCCGACTGGGTATTGGTGTCTGGCTCAGGCAGAGAACCAGTTACCACTTGAAGGTTTCGTCGCGCGAATTGGGCGTAACTTCCGGTCAGCCCAACAGGGCACGCGTATGGTCATTGAGGAACATTCCATGGGGATCGAACTCGCGGCGCACCTGGATGAAAGTGTCCAGCTCCGGGTAGAGCCGTTCCAGGCGACTCCTGGTCATGAAATGGATCTTCCCCCAGTGGGCGCGCGGCGCGAACTCCTGAAGCACCGCGTCGGCGTCGCGGAAGAACTGCCAGTAGTCGGTTCCGGGTTCGGTGGTCAGCGTGATCACTGTGGTGTCGCGTCCCTGGAACTGGGACATGTACCCTTCATCGGCTTTCACCCAGCGGACCTCCACTGGGTACTTCTGGTCCGGGTGCTTGGCGCGGATCAGCTCCTGGACGGCCTCAGTGGCTGCCAGCCCGTGCTCGGTAGGCACAAAGTACTCGAGTTCATGGAACGGTGTGGTGAATCCGCCGGGATAGATACGGTAGGAGCGGTCCAGCCGGGCACCTTCCGTCCCGGAAATCTGGCTTTCATCCTGGACCTGCGCGATGTTGTACCGCTTGGTATAGCTGCGGTTGGCCATGCTCTGGCCGGGCGAGCCCGGGAGGTCCAGAAGTTCGCATGAATCGTCGTCCGGGCACCAGAGGAAGGAGTAATGCCTGTTCGCGTCGATGTCAGACTGCCACGTTGCGCGGGTCTCCGCCCACGTGGGGTAAGTGATTTGCTCTTGAAGGTAGTAGCGGTCCTCTACGGCCAGCTCCACCTCCAGGAAAATCCCGAGGGTACCCAGAGCCACCTGGGCGGCCCTGAGCTCGCGGAGCTCCCCCTCGCCGACTTCGACGATTTCGCCGTAGCCGTTGATCAACTTCACCCAACGGAGGCTTGACGAGAAACTACCCAGCTCCTTCCCTGAGCCGTGTGTGCTGGTTGAAAGCGCACCTGCGATTTGTTGTCTGTCGATGTCCCCCTGGTTGCCGAGAGCAAGTCCTTGCTCCCATAACGGATCGCCAAAGGCATTGATGGTGGTCCCCGCCAGCGCCCGAACGCGACGCCGGACGCGGTCAGTTCCGGTGATTGCCGTGAGTGCGGACATATCCATCAGGACACCGCCCGTCTGGACTAACGGCGACGACGAGTGCCCTGAACCGACCGCCCGCACAGGCAGGCCATCGCGGATGGCGAAACGAACGGCGTCGAGCGCTTCTTGTTCAGTCCGCGGCTGGACGGTGAAGGCCGGCGTCGCGCTCTGGTTTCCACCCCAGTTGGTCCACGTGACGTCCGTCCCGAAGGGAGCGGACGGTGTAGCGGCATGTGCCGCGGTGGCGGCGCGGGGAACGTTGGTGGTGGTCATTTCTCAGCTCCGTTGCTGGTCAGAAGGCTCATGCGCCGTGGTTGATCATGACGTGCTTGGTGCGGGAGTAATCGTCCAAGGCGTAGAGCGAAAGGTCGCGGCCGTAGCCGGACCCCTTGAACCCGCCCCACGGTACCTCGCAGGCCAACACCAAGTGGGAATTGACCCAGACGGTGCCGAAATCAAGCTGCTTGGGTACCCGGAGTGAGAGGCTCGAGTCCCGGGTCCAGACGGAGGCGGACAGGCCATACGGGCTCTCGTTTGCCCTGGTGATGGCCTCGTCGGTGGAACTGAAAGTCTCGACAGTAACCACGGGGCCAAAGATTTCGTGGGTTGCGATGTGCGCTCCGGCCGGAACGTTGCTGATCACCGTGGGCTCGATGAAGTAGCCCGGGCCTTCCAGGGCCGAACCGCCGATTGCGACCTTAAGGCCAGCAGCCTTGGCCTCGGCGAGTGATTCCTTGACGCGTTCAAAGTGCGGGCGCGAAATCATGGGACCGATTTCCACGTCCTCGCCTGCTTCTGGCGAACCGACCACCAGGGTGCTGACCTCGCGCACCAGGTGCTCGGTGAACTCCTCAGCCACGGATTCGTGTACCAGCACGCGGCAGGCAGCACCACAATCCTGGCCGGCATTCCAGAACCCGGCGTTCCGTACCCCAGCGGCAGCCGCGCGGAGATCGGCGTCGGGAAAGACAACAACGGGAGCCTTGCCGCCGAGTTCCAGGTGGACGCGTTTGACCGACTTTGCAGCGGTTTCCGCCACGGCCTGTCCACTGAGGACGCTGCCTGTCAGGGCGACGAGGGCAATATCAGGGTGTTCGGAAAGCCGCTGTCCGACGGTTCGGCCTTGTCCCGTCACGACGTTGAGAATTCCATCGGGAATGCGTCCGGCCAGGAGTTCTGCGAGCTTCAGTGTGGACAGCGGCGTCTGCTCGGAAGGCTTGAGGACGATGCTGTTTCCTGCAGCCAGGATGGGCGCGATCTTCCAAGCGGCCATCAGCAGCGGGTAGTTCCACGGGGTGATGACGCCGACGACGCCCACGGGTTCCCTGAGGATGACCGAGGTGTGCCCGGTTGCGTAGTCGCCGCCGGCCATGGATGTCAACGTGCGGGAAGCTCCGGCCATGAATCGGAAAGTGTCGATGGTGCTGGAGACATCGTCCTCTGCCACGGTTCGCGGCTTGCCGGTGTTGGCTGACTCGATGAGTTCGAAGGCCTCGCGGTTGGCTTCGATGATGTTGGCGATCAGGTTCAGCACCTCGGAGCGTTCTTTCGGGGTGGTGGCGCCCCAGGACTTCTGGGCTGCCACGGCGGCCTCAACTGCAACATCGACATCGGCGGCTGTGCCGGCCTGCACGGACGCGATGACCCGCTCAGTGGTGGGGTCTACGACGTCGATGAGCTGGGCTGAAGATCCCGGGACGAATGATCCTCCGATGAAGTGTCCGGTGGGCGGCAGGACGCCTGCAAGGCTGTGATCCGCGGGACCGCGGTGCTGTTCCACGGAGGAGCGCCGGACGGTGAACTGTTCAGTGTTGGTGATAGCCATGGTGTTTCCGCTTTCAGTTGAGGTCACTCGCGAGTGCGGGAGAGGGAAGGCGTTCGGCGTCTGACGACTTTCGGAAGACGCGGGCCGCGAAGTAGTAGAGGGGAGCAACAAGTACCAGCCCGACGATCCAGGAGATGTCCACACCACCCATGGCTGCTGCCAGCGGGCCGGTGTAGACCGCGGTTGCCGAGAAGGGAACCTGGATCAGGGCGCCGGCTACGTAGGATCCGATGGCGACCCAGTTGAACCGCCCGTACACTCCGCCGTCGCGCTTGAAGAAGTCTTCAACCTTGTAGTCGCCGTGCCGGAGAAGGTAGTAGTCCACCAGGTTGATGGCCGTCCAGGGAACCAGCACGTACATCAGGAAGGAGAGGAAGTTCGTGTAGAAGACGATGAAATTGTCGCGGGCGAACAGGGCGATCAGCAGCGCGACTGCGAAGAGGACTACCGCCGCGATGCTTCGGGTCTTGGCGTGCGGCAACCAGTTCGGCCGGAACGTCTGCCCGATGGTGAGGCTGCACAGGACACCGCAGTAAAGGTTCATGGCGTTCGAGGCCGCGACGCCCAGGCAAAAGATCCCGACCACCACCAGGGTCCAGGGCTGAAGCAACGCACCGAGGCTGCCGACGATCTCGACGTCCCCGGCTTCGCTGCTCATGGCCACAGCGAGCGTTCCCACCAAAGCACCAAGGATCATCGGGAACAGCGTTCCCAGGACACAGCCTGAGTAGGAGGCCCAGAACGCCGGGGCAGAGCCCGTGCCTTGGGGCATGTAGCGGGAGTAGTCGGACACGTAAGGTGCGTAGGCGAGCTGCCACAGGGCGGAGACGGAAATGGTCCCCATGAAGCCTACCCAGTTGAAGTTTCCCTGGTCCAGGAAACTGGCCGGCAGGCCCTGGACCAACAGGATCCAGGCGAAGGCCAGCAGCAACGCCATTCCGGCCACGACGCTCAAGATCCGGGCGTAAGCGTGAATGAGCCGGTAGCCGAAAATCGTGGCAATGACGCTGACGACGCCGATGATGATGATGCCTGCGTCAACACTGATGCCGGGGTTGACTGCGGCCATTGCTTCGCCGCCAAAGACGAGGTTTGCCGCGAAGAACCCGACGTACATGATCACTACGATCACCACAATCAACAGTGCCCCGAAAGAGCCGAACTGGCCGCGGGTCTGGATCATCTGCGCCACGCCCAGTTGCGGGCCTTGGGCGGAGTGCAGGGCCATGAAGATGCCGCCAACGACGTTCCCAATGATGATTCCCACGATCGCGGGGACAAAGCCGAGGCCGAACACCGTGCTGGCGAGACCGCCGGTCACGATGGTCATGATCATGATGTTGGAGCCGAACCAGATGGTGAACAGGTCCCGGGCTTTTCCGTGGCGTTCGTTTGCCGGGATGGGCTGGATGGTCTTGTCCTCGAGCCGAGGCACTTCGGCCTTGGTTCGGGTACTCATGATGCGCTCGAAGAAGCTGCTTGCAGTTCGCGGACGGTCTCGGCCTTGCAGCGGTTCACCATCAGCGCGAGAAGGTCGAAGACGAGGGTGGCCGCGGCAACTGCGGTGATGTCTGCATGGTCGTACGCCGGAGCGACTTCCACGACGTCGGCGCCCACGATGTTGATGCCGTTCAGTCCGCGGAGCAGCGCCAGGAGCTCGCGGGAGTGGAGCCCACCCATCTCGGGGGTGCCCGTGCCGGGAGCGTAGGACGGGTCCAGGACGTCGATGTCGATGGACACGTAGACAGGGGTGTCGCCAAGCCTGTCCTTGACCTGCTGGATGGCTGCCGGAATGCCGATGACGTCCAAGTCTGAGCAGCGGATGATCTGAAAACCAAACTCGTGGTCGCGGAGGAAGTCGTTGCGGTCATAGACCGGCCCGCGGATGCCCACGTGCATGGACTTGTCTTCCACCAGGAGGCCTTCCTCGAACGCCCGCCGGAAGATGGTTCCGTGCGTGACCGGCTGGTCGAAGTATGTGTCCCAGGTGTCCAGGTGGGCGTCGAAGTGCAGCAACGCCACCGGTCCGTGAACCTTGTTCAATGCCCTGAGCATCGGGAGGGCGATGGTGTGGTCGCCGCCGATGGAGATGAGCTTCTTGTCCTCGCTGATCAGGGGCAGTGCCTGCTCTTCGATCTCGCGGACTGCCCGGGTGATGTCGTAGGGCGTGCAGGCGATGTCGCCGGCGTCCACAACCTGGGCTTCGTAGACAGGCTCAACGTCCAGTTCGGGGTGGTATCCGGGGCGGAGGAGCCGGGAGGCCTCGCGGACTGCGGCAGGACCGAAACGGGCGCCGGGCCGGAATGAGGTTCCGCCGTCGAACGGTACGCCGACAATGGCGATGTCGTAGTCCGGCACGCGGTCGATTTGGGGCAGCCTGGCGAAGGTGCCGAGGCCCGCATACCGGGGGACTTTTGTTGCGTCGACGGGGCCGATGGGCTTGTGCGTTGTCATGCCGGGATCCTTCGGTTGCTAAGGGGTGCTCGCCGTTGAGCGGGAAGTAAGTAATCCAATTCTTGGTGACGCGCGTCACGGCGTATAGCGGTAGATTGACTACAAATGGCCGATGCGCCTATACATTCGTCTAAATAGCCGCGATGGCGGCCGAACCAAACATTACGGGAGCAGGTTCCATGGCGATTACCGTGGCGGAGCTCGTTGCCGAGCCCCAGCTGGGACTCACTCTCCTGGCCGGAGTGGCAGGCACTGGCAACCGCATCACGTGGGCCCACACGTCCGATTTACCGAGGCTGTGGGAATGGGTCACCGGCGGTGAGCTCATGATGACCAACGGGTTGTCCATCCCCTCGGACCCTGCCGGACAGGTTGCGCTCGCCGAGGCCCTGGTGGATGCCGGCGCCAGTGCGCTGGCTATCGGCGAGAAGATGCACGCCCCGGAGTTGATGCCGGAGTTCCTGGCGGCTTGCGAGCAGTTGCCGCTTCCGCTGATCAACATCCCGTATCCGCTGCCCTTCATCGCCATCGCCCGTTCGGTGGCTGAGGCTTCCTTGCTGGAGGAATCCCGGCGACTCCGCCAGACCGCCCGCGTCTACGATCTGCTCCGGACAGCGGGAACATCCGAAGACCACTGGCAGGGCCTTCTTCAGGGCCTCGCGGCTGAGCTCGACGCGGAATTGTTCGTGGTGGACAGGCGTTGCCTTCATCCGTGGCATCCTGACGGCGCCCCGCTGCCGGATTTCCTGCAGGCGGAATGGGACCCCCTCTCCGGGCAGGTGTCCCTGACCGGGAAGAACTTCCAGTGGCATCGCCCGAGGGGGCGGCACGTGTTGATGATGGATATCCCCACGCACGCCAATGCGCTCCTGGTGGTGTTGCCCAAAAGCGAACCGCACCCTGACGCCGTCGTGCTTCTTCACGCGGCAACCGTGCTGGGGCTCGAACTATCGCGGACGGTGCTCGCTTTGGAAAGCCAGCGCCGGCTGGGTGCCGAGGTCTTGCTGCAGGCTGTCGATGGGCGCGTGGGGGTCGCGGAGTTGGAGAGCCGGCTGCTGTCCTTTGGTGTTCCGGCGCAGCATTTCGTGGTGGTTTCCATCGCTGCGGACGACGGCGAGCGGCTGGCTAACGTCCACGTCGACCTCTGGCGCCACGGCCTTTCGGCGGTTTGCCTCCGGCGTTTCAACACCTTCCACGTGGCGGTCGCCGCCGACGTGGCCGACGACATCCTGCTCCACTGTGCCGGGCCCGAGGTGCGGATAGGCATCAGTTCACCGACGTCGGCCACCGGCATCCAGCGTGCCCTCCAGGAATCGCTGTGGGCGCTCGGCTCGGCCAGAGGCAACGGCCTGAACGTGGCCCGCTATGCCGAGGGTCCTTCATGGCTGGGACTCACGAGCTTCGAGGAAGGGACGGCCTTGGTCCAGCGTTTGCTGGGCCCGATCTTCGCGTACGAGCAGAGCCAGCAGGGCGATCTCATCGTGACTCTGCGGACCTTCTTGGACGCGCAGAGGTCGTGGCAAAAGACCGCTGCGGCGCTCTTCGCCCACCGGCAAACCGTCATCTATCGCATCCGGAAAATCAGCGAACTGACGGGGCTGGATATGACTGAAACGTCCACACTGGCCCAACTTTGGTTTGCGCTGCAGATCCACGAGGCTATGCACAATTAGGCGCTGATCGCCTTGCGCGCCGTCCTGGAACCCGCTAGGGTCTGAGCCGTGTCACCCCTTGAGCGGCGCACACGCTTTTGATCTGCGGCGGGAGAGTCCTGCGGGTACATCCAGTCAGGCGCCGTAGTAGCAAATCCTCCCCAGGAATCTCTCAGGTCCAAAATAGGGCGGGCAGGAACCCATATCATCATGCCGTCCATGCGGCGCCTGAATCATGGAGTTCCTCTCGACCGTTCGATCAACCCCTACTGCGTTTGCGGACCGGCACATCGGTGCACGACTCCCGGCCGACGTTGACACCATGCTCAAGGCCATCGGCTACCTCTCTGTCGATGGCTTGGTGGACGAGGCCCTGCCCGATTCCATCCAGGAAACCGCCCTCAACCTCGGCAACCCGCTCAGCGCGGTCGAAGTCCTCGCCGAACTGCGCCGCCCGGGTTCGAAGAACAAGACCGTCGTCCAGATGATCGGGCAGGGTTACGAAGACACTGTCACGCTGCCGACCGGCGGTGGCTCCGTGAATGATCAGAAGTATCTTCGCTGTTTGTCATTCTGATCCCCGTCATCGCTGCGCAGGTCCTCCGCGCAACCAGGGCGCGACGCGACGCTCACGATCCAAAATTTTGTTCGGCGCTCTTCCGTCGCTTATTTCCTCTCGAAATTTTGCATCGTTTCCGGTTCCCCAAGTTGCACTCCTGCCCCTCATACCCAGCGGTGACTCCTCTATCAGAACGACGCCGATAACTGAAAGGCACCGGTGCCCGCCAGTCACAGAAGGAGAAGGAACATGGAACCTCCGGACCACGTCATGAAGGCCACGAGTAAACCTCACGCAATGGGCAGGCAATAGTCCTTCTACCCGACCCGATCAGGTCATGTTGACCAGACCCTGAACGATCATGAAGAACTAACAAGCCCAGACCCTTCGTCGAACCTGAGGAGAGCCACCCGGCCAACAAAAAATGGCCCCCGAAGGACCCATAAAAAAGAAGATTTGTGCACACTCAGAGGCCCAAAAGCCTCTGAGCTGCGAAAACACTGTGCCCGAGGTGGGACTCGAACTTCGTTCCAACCCCTGCAATCATTTGACTCCCCCTGAAACATGCGGAATCCGGCCCGATCCGACCCCAGTACGACCCGATCCGAAGCCCAAAGTGTGGACAACGTCCACACTTCCTTTTTGCCCACTTTGCTGCTCTTCCAGGCGACTGCCTCGACCCTCCGGCCGCGGCAGTTCTGTCGTGCGGGTGCGCTTATACCGTCCTGAATACGCTGTTCCATCGCCGCGGCTGATACCCCGCCGACGCCCGCGATCGAGCACCCCGAATACGGGGCACTCGCAGGCTGGGAATGAATAAGCGGCATGGCGGCTTGCTCCTCCCTCCGAACATGTCATGCCTTAAGGAGTCGGACCACGCATGACCAAACACGAGGAGGCCAGACACTGCACTCCATGAGCGCCGGCGCCGACCGAGCGCTGCCTTGCTCGTTTGCCAAAACCACCCTGACTGTCAAATCTGATTCGCCTTTGCCGTCGTGGATATCCCAGAATCTCTGGGCGAGTCCGCGCGCAGCCAGGCGTTAGCGCGACGAGGCCGCAATGACGACAGCGGGTCACTGTCCCTTCATGGTTTGGATGTCCAGTCCACGTCCTGGACCGTTCGTATTGGTTTCCGCCCCTTGCGTGGGCAACCGCATTGCGCCAATGCCGTATCCAGCGGTCAGGACTACTTCTCCTGCAGGCTGACGGAAAGGACTGCTGTCGGCTCCGTTGCAATCGTATTGGATCTTGGAATCGTCATCCCAGGGCCGGGGCGGTGTGCAGTCGGGGTCGGCAGGCGAACCCCGACTGCAAATTTTCGAGAACCTCGCACGCTTCTCTGAATGCTTTGCAGCACGCATTCGCTCCATACCGGTGGAGCGCCATACCGAGGGCCGTCGACACGCGCGTCCGAGTCTCTAAAACCCCTCTTCCATTCGAGTCCTGTGCCATGTACCATTTCACATATCACGTGACATGGCCCACATCGACCGATGGCCTTTTTGGTCCCCACATGGAAGATCGCTATGACCCTTTCAGAAATTGCAGACGGCAAGCTCGCGCCCCGTACGGGCATCACGTTAGACAACATTTCCAAGCGCTACGGCGACCACACTGTCCTCGACGACGTGTCCCTGCACGTCGAGCCGGGTACGGTCACAGCACTTATCGGCCCCTCGGGTGCTGGCAAGAGCACGTTCCTGAGGTGCATCAACCTCTTGGAGCGTCCCGATTCCGGCACCATCCAGGTTGCCGGGCACACCATCGAACCGGGCAAGGCGGTCAACAACAAGGACCTGGCCGCCCTGCGCAGCACTGTGGGTATGGTCTTCCAGTCCTTCAATCTGTTCCCGCACATGTCCGCCATGCAAAACATCAGCTTTCCGCAGCAGAAAGTACTGGGGCGAACCAAGGAAGCGGCCGATGCGCGCTCGATGGAGCTGCTGGAACGGGTTGGCCTCAAGGAGAAGGCGAACCAACACCCGGGGAGGTGCTCCGGCGGCCAGCAACAACGCATCGCCATCGCCCGCGCCCTGGCACTTGATCCGAGCATCATGCTGTTCGATGAGCCGACCTCCGCGCTGGACCCTGAAGTGGGTCTCGAGGTCCTGGCCGTCATGCGCGAACTGGCGGCCGATGGAATGACGATGATCGTGGTCACGCATGAGATGCAGTTCGCCCGGGACGTTTCCGACACGCTCGTGGTCATGGCCGATTGCAAGATCATCGAACAGGGCGACCCGGGTGCCATCATGAGCGACCCACAGGAGGCCCGGACCCGCCGCTTCCTGCGAGCTGTGCTGGAGCGCTGACATGGACGCCCTTTCAGCAGTACTCCAAGGCTTGCCCATGACCATCATGCTGACCCTGTCGGCATTCGCCATCGGCATAGTAGGCGCCGTCCCACTGGCCGTAGGTCTGTCGTCGTCAAACATGCTTGTCCGGCTGGCGTCGCGGCTCTTCGTCGACCTGGTCCGGGGTGTGCCGATCATCGTTTGGCTGTTCCTGCTCAAGTTCGGCATCCAGATCGGAACCTTCAAGTTCAGCCCCGTTGCCGCAGCGATAGTCGGACTGGGCGTGGTTTCCATGGCCTATCTCGCCGAAATCTATCGTGGCGGACTCCAAGCCGTTCCGCGTGGACAGGGCGAAGCTGCCCACGCACTGGGCCTGACCCGCGGAACCACGTTCTACGGCGTGATGGTCCCCCAGGCCTTCCGGATAGTGTCGCCGTCCATCGCCACCTACCTGACCGGTTTACTCAAGGACTCCTCGATCGCATCGACGATCATCGTTGCAGAGATGGTCTTCCAGTCCCAGTCTTTCGCCCGGCAGCACCCAACCGTCGAGGGGATCCTGCCCTACATCCTGGTGGGAATTCTCTATATCGCGCTTAGCCTGCCGGTCGCCTACCTGTCCCGCAGACTCGATTCACGCATGAGGAAGGCTGTTTACGCATGACCTGGCTTACCGAATGGGCGGCATACCTGCCGCAGATGATGTCCGGCCTTGGCGTCAGCCTTCTGATCGCAGGGGTATCGATCGTCGCCGGCTACCCCCTGGGCCTGGCCCTCAGCGTCATGGTGAGCGCAAAGAATCTGGCCACCCGCACCCTGGCGCTTGCCGTGGTCGAAATCGGCCGAGGGGCACCGGCCCTGGTCATCCTCTACCTCTTCTACTACGGCCTGCCGAAGTTCGGCATCGCCTTCGAAAGCATCACAGCCGCGTGCCTGGCACTGACCTGGAACTCGGCAGCCTACTCGTCCGAGATCATGCGGGCCGGCATCCAGTCTGTGGACCGCGGACAGCTTGAGGCTTCCAGCGCCCTGGGCCTCGCCCAGCGGCACACCTTCTGGCGGGTCATCATGCCCCAAGGCATGCGTTCAGCAATCCCCGGGCTCATGGGTGTTGCCATTCAAATGTTCCAGGGAACGTCCCTGGCATACGCCATCGCAGTCCCCGAGCTGATGAAGTCCGCCTACAACATCGGCAGCCAGGACTTCAATTATCTGCAGATCTTCACCCTCGCCGGTCTTTGTTACGCCGCCATCTCAATGCCGGCCACCTGGATCACCGTCTTCTTCGAAAAACGTATGGCCCGCCACGCCTGACCGTCTTCCTGCACCATCGTCAACGTTCCACCAGTCCCCCAACCAACCACCACGGGAGCAATCATGATCAACAATCGCATCAAGACAGCCGGACTTCTGACCGCGAGCGCACTCACACTGGGCCTCAGCCTCTCTGCCTGCGGAGGGACCTCGGATGCCAGCAATTCAGGGTGCACGCCCAAGCACACAGACATCCAGACCGTCGCCCCGGGAAAGCTCACTATCGGAGTCATCGACATCCCGCCGTTCAGCAGCTATGGCTCGGGCACCCCGACAGGCATCGACATCCAGATCGTCAACAAGATCGCCACGGATGAGTGCCTGACCCCGGTGTACCAGCAGGCCACCTATGCCGACGCCGTCCAGTCCATCTCGGGCGGAAACATCGACCTTGCCCTCGGCACCATCGACGCCACCGAGAAGCGTCTCAAGGCTGTTGATTTCTCCGCCTCCACGTACCTTGACGGCATGGGCATCGTCTCCAAGTCCGGTGCCACCACGGTGACCGACCTTGAAAAGATGAACAAGGTGGGCACCATCGATGGCTATCTCTGGGTCGAGGACCTCAAGAAGATCCTGGGCGACCGCCTGGTGACGTACCCCAGCAGCGTGGAGCTGAAGGCCGATTTCGACTCCGGTCGGCTCGACGCGGACGTCGACGCCTATGGCGTGCAGGTGCTCCAGTTCAAGGATGCCCCGGGTGTGACCGTGGCCCTTTCCAACGAGAAGCCGGATCCGCGCGTCGGCGCCATCAAGAATGCCCCCGAGGCTGCCTTCCCGATCACCAAAGGCAACACAAGCCTTAAGGAAGCGCTCGACGCCGGAATTGTCGCCCAGCGCGGAGACGGAACGATCGCGAAGCTACTGACCGACGCCGGCCTGTCCGAGGGGCTTGGCAAGGTCGCCGCCGAACAGTACGTGGTTCCGGCCAGCTAGCCCCAGTGCCCGATCGCATCGGAACCTGACCTCAACGAAAACCATCCCCGATTTTTAGCAACCTGTGCAATGTCACATGGTAACCTTGGCCGTGAGGTACGTCACGGCCGCAGCACACGCGCCAAGCGTGCAAACCGAAAGGATCATCCATCATGACTGGAACCCGTAAGCCGTGGCATGGAGTGCTCGTCGCTACCTCACTGCCGTTCAATGACGACTTGAGTGTGGACTACGATGCCTACGCCGAGCACGTCCGCTTCCTGGCAAACGCAGGCTGCCACGGCGTGGCCCCGAATGGTTCCCTGGGTGAATACCAGACCCTCAACGAAGAGGAACGCGCCCGGGTCATCACCACGGCGGTCGACGCCGCCCCCGAAGGCTTTACCGTCATGGCCGGCGTGGGCGCCTATGGCGGCCTTCAAACCCTGAAGTGGGCGGAACAGGCGGCCGAAGCCGGCGCCGGCGCCCTGATGCTGCTCCCCCCGAACTCCTACCGGGCCACCGATGACGAGGTGGTGGAGCACTACCGCCTCGCGGCCACCGTCGGGCTGCCCATCGTGGCGTACAACAACCCGATCGACACCAAGGTGGACCTGACCCCGCCGCTGATCGCGCGGTTGCACGGCGAAGGCCTGATCGTCGGCGTCAAGGAGTTCACCGGCGATGTCCGCCGCGCCTACGAGATCAAGGAACTCGCTCCCGAAGTGGACCTCCTGATCGGGACCGACGATACCGTCGTCGAAATGGGCCTGGCAGGTGCCGTGGGCTGGGTGGCGGGGTACCCGAACGCCATTCCGGAAGCCACCCTCGAGCTCTATCGGCTCTCCACCTCCGGCGATGTCGCAGACCTCGAGCGGGCCCGCGAAATCTACCGCGACCTGCACTCGCTGCTCCGCTGGGACAGCAAGACGGAGTTCGTCCAGGCCATCAAGCTGTCTATGGACGTCGTTGGCCTCCGCGGCGGCGCCTGCCGCCCGCCGCGCGGTCCGCTCACCCCGGCCGTGCGCGACGCCGTCATCCGTGACACCGAAGCAGCCCTCGCCAAGGGCTACAAATAACCGACCAGGTCACCGCAAGCTCCGTAGCTGCCCTTTGGGACTCCAAGGGGCAGCTACGGAGCAACAAATGGAACAAAGAGGGAGTATTCCATGAGAACCAGCCGCATTTTCCACGCCGTGGACTCGCACACCGAAGGCATGCCCACGCGCGTCATCACCGGCGGAATCGGGACGATCCCCGGTGCCACGATGGCTGAGCGCCGCCTGTGGTTCATGGAGAACAGCGATTGGATCCGTACCCTCCTGATGACCGAGCCGCGCGGCCACGCCTCGATGAGCGGGGCCATTCTCCAGCCATCCACGCGTCCGGACGCGGACGTCGGTGTGCTGTTTATCGAGGTTTCCGGTCTGCTGCCGATGTGCGGTCATGGCACCATCGGGGTCGCAACCGTCCTGGTGGAGACCGGCATGATCGACGTTGTCGAGCCCGTTACCACCGTACGGCTCGACACTCCTGCCGGCCTGGTGATCGCAGAGGTGGCAGTTAAAGACGGGCACGCCGAGTCCGTGACCATCCGCAACGTGCCATCGTTCGTTGAGCGGCTTGACGCCAAGGTCGAAGTGCCCGGGTTCGGTCCGGTGTCCTACGACCTGGCGTTCGGCGGAAACTTCTACGCGATCGTGGACCTGGACAGCCTGGCTTTGCCGTTCGAGCGCGGACGCAAGGATGACCTGCTCAAGGCCGGACTGGCAATCATGGATGCGATCAACACCACGGACGAACCGGTCCACCCGGAGCGCGACGACATCCGCGGCTGCCACCACGTGTACCTCAACGCGCCGGGCTCCACAGCGGAACATTCCCGCCACGCGATGGCCATCCACCCGGGATGGTTCGACCGCTCCCCCTGTGGCACAGGCACGAGCGCCCGGATGGCCCAGTTGCATGGCCGCGGCGAGCTGGCCCTGGGCACTGACTTTGTCAACGAGTCCTACATAGGTTCGCGTTTCATCGGCCGCCTGGTCGAGGAGACGGAAGTCGCCGGCCGTCCAGCGGTGATCCCCACCGTCACAGGACGGGCCTGGCTGACCGGTACAGCACAGTATTTCCTCGACCCCACCGATCCCTTTCCTGCGGGGTTCCTGCTGTGAACATTCCCTACTTTGCTTCGACGGCAGTGCGGGCTGCTGCCCCCTGGACAACGGCCATCGATGCCCTCGAGCAGGCGCTCCTGAACGTGGTTGACCCTGAGGAGGACAACCCGCGGTTGTTCAGCCCCTCGCCAAACGGCGAATTCCTGCTCATGCCTGCATCAAACCGTCAGTACAGCGGGATCAAGGCGCTCACCGTGGCCCCAGCCAACCCGGCACGGGGGCTGGAAAAGATCCAGGGGGTCTATGTTCTCTTCGATTCAGACACGTCAACTCCTTTGGCCACGATGGATGGCAACGAGCTCACGGCTATCCGGACACCGGCCACCACGCTGATGGCCATCAAGCACATCCTTGCCTCGGCCTCCCGCGCCGCCGCTCCCCGTGACCCCGGTACCGCCTGGGTGCTCGTGTTCGGCACCGGCGTACAAGCGCTCAATCACCTCCGCGCCGCGCATGCCGTGCTCCCGGAGGCGAACCTCGCCGTCGTCGGCCGCCGCCCGGACCGGGTAGAAGCGCTGATCGAGCAGCTGGGGACAGAGGGCATCGAAGTCCGCCCCGGCACCGCTGCCGAGGTGCCCGACGCCGACGTCGTCATCTGCGCAACCTCCTCCCGTACGCCGCTGTTCGACGGCGGCCTGGTTGCCCCCGGCGCCGTAGTGGCAGCGGTGGGCCAGCACGGCTTGGATGCCCGGGAAGTCGACGCCAACCTTGTGCGGCGCAGCGACGTAGTGGTAGAGGGACGGGCCTCGGCGCTGCGCGAAGCCGGGGACCTGATACCCGCGCGATCTGCAGAGGAATGGGAAGCGATCCGTCCCGCCAACCTCCGCGATCTTGTGAAAGGCGAATTCGGGCGCTCGGCAGGAAAGCCCTGCCTGTACTCCGGGGTGGGGATGGCATGGGAAGACCTCGTGATCGCCAGCCTGGTGTATGAAGGAGGCACTCGATCATGAATTCCGTACAAGGAGCGCTCACCGTGCCAACCAACAACCAGCTCCCGATCGCCCCGCTCGGCCGCCAGCACAGCCTGCGCGAGTCAGTGACCGATTACCTGCGTACAGCGATCATCGCCGGCACGTTGGAGGAGGGCACCCTCTATTCCGCACCGGTACTTGCCGCCGCTTTTGGTGTCTCAGCCACGCCCGTGCGCGAGGCAATGATGGACCTGACGCGCGAAGGCCTGGTGGAAACAGTCAAAAACAAAGGCTTTCGGATCACCACCATGAGCGACCGCGAGCTGGACGAGCTGACGGAGATCCGGCTGCTCCTCGAGCCGCCGGTTGTTGGCGACGTAGCCGGCACTGTTCCGCCATCCGGAGTCAAGGTCCTGCGGTCCATGGCCGACGACATTGTGGATGCTGCGCGGCAGGGCGACCTCACTGCCTACCTTTCCGCGGACCGCATCTTCCACGCGGAGCTTTTGCGTTATGCCGGCAACGGCCAGCTCGTTGAACTGGCCACCAGCCTCCGGTCCCGAACCCGCCTGTACGGCCTCAAGATCCTGAGCGAGAGCAATCGGTTGGCCGATTCCGCCCAGGAACACCACGTCCTGCTGGACCTCATCGAGGCCGGAGATGGAGCCGCCGCGACCGAACTGATGCGCCGACACATCAGCCACGCCCGTGGCCTTTGGGCCACCGGGGAGACCGAGACAGGCCAGGAGCAGCAGACATGAACGCAGCGAGCGATGTGCTTATCATCGGGGCAGGGGTGATCGGTGCCGCCACCGCCTATTTCGCAACGCAACAAGGCCTCACCGTGACCGTCCTGGACAAGGGGCTTCCCGCCAGCGGCACGTCATCGGCCTGCGAAGGAAACATCCTCGTCTCGGACAAGGAACTCGGCCCCGAGCTTGAACTGACCCGCTACTCCCTGGACGTATGGCATGGCGACCTGGCTGAGCACAAGCGGCTCTGGGAATTCGAGTCCAAGGGGGGCATTATCGTGGCCTCCCGCGAAAGCAGCCTGGCATCGCTCAACCGGGTGATGGCCTCCCAGTCCGGCTACGGCGTTCTTGTGAACAGGCTGGACCCGGATGAGCTGCGGAAAGCCGAACCGCACATCACACCGGACGCCCTGGGCGGAGCGTTCTACCCGGAGGACTGCCAGGTGCAGCCCATGCTGGTTGCCGGGCACCTGGTCCGGCTGGCGACTCAGGCCGGGGCACGTTTCGTTGCGGATACGCCCGTTAGCGGCTTCCTTAGGAGCGGAGACCGCGTCACCGGCGTCCGGACACCGCGCGGCGACTTCTCCGCAGCGGCCGTGGTCAACTGCACCGGGACGTGGGCCGGCCAACTCGCCGCGCTGGCCGGGGTGAGCGTACCGGTCCTCCCCCGCCGCGGCTTCGTTATGGTCACCGAGCCGTTGCCGCCCATGGTCCACCACAAGGTCTATGCGGCCGAGTACATCGACAACGTGGGCAGTTCCGACGCCGGACTCCAGGCCTCCCCAGTGGTCGAAGGAACCCCCAGCGGCACCATCCTCATCGGCTCCACCCGCGAACGCGTCGGCTTCGACCGCACCGTGAGCACCGACGCGCTCCGGCTCCTGGCGGGCAACGCCGTGGCGCTCTTTCCCTTCCTCGAACATGTTAAGGCGATCCGCCACTATCACGGCTTCCGGCCCTACTGCCCGGATCACCTCCCGGTGATAGGCCATGACGACCGAGCCCCCGGACTGTGGCACGCGGCCGGCCACGAGGGTGCCGGCATTGGCCTTTCCGCAGGTACGGGCAAGCTCCTGGCACAGGCCTTGGCCGGCCAGTCGCCGGATCTTGACCTGGCCCAGTTTGCCCCAGCCCGGTTCGGCGAACAGGCCCCCAACAGCTCAACACACCGAGAGGAGGCCACAGCATGAGCGCCTACACATCAGGAAACAACCTGCCTGGCACGCCGGGCGAGGTAACCGTCAGCTTTGACGGCCGTCCGATCAGGACATCTCCGGGCCAAAGCGTTGGCTCGGCGCTGGTCACCAACGGCATCACCGCCTGGCGCGATACGCGCAGGCGCGCACGTCCCCGCGGGCTGTTCTGCGGCATCGGCGTTTGCTTCGACTGTCTTGTCGCAGTCGACGGCGTACCGAATCAGCGGGCCTGCCTGGTGGAAGTGCGTGAGGGCATGGACATCAAGGGTTCCTGCGAGCCCAACGTGCATCCATTGGCTGGATCCGACGGGGGACGGGAATGAGTGCCGCGGTTCCGGGCATCGTTGAAGCGGATGTTGCCGTCGTGGGTGCGGGGCCGGCGGGGCTGGCAGCGGCCGTTTCGGCAGCCGAGGCCGGAGGCGCCGTCGTGGTTGTGGATGCCGGCCCCCAACCAGGCGGCCAGTTCTGGCGGCACCGCCCCGAAACCGTCGAGCCCAACCCCGATGGTATGGGCCACCATGGCTGGCGGACATACCGGGACCTCCGCGCCCGGTTCGACGCCGCCAGCCACACGGGCCGGATCACGTACGTGCCCGGCCAACAGGTCTGGATGGCGGAAAAGGTCGACGCCGGATTCGTTGTCCGCACGACGCCCACCGTGGCGGCGGGCCCGACGTCCGGAACGGCCGACGGCGGCAGCACCGTCGTCGCCCGCCGCCTGGTTTTGTGCCCCGGCGGCTACGACCGCCAGCTGCCGGTTCCCGGCTGGGACCTGCCCGGCGTGATGGCCGCTGGCGGAATCCAGGCGTTTATCAAGGGAAACGGGGCACTACCGGGCAAGCGCTTCGTCATCGCCGGCACCGGCCCGTTCCTTTTGCCGGTGGCGGCTGGCATTGCCGAAGCCGGCGGACAGGTCCTCGAAGTGCTCGAATCGTCCTCACCCAAGGCCTGGCTGCCGCACCTCAGGGCAGCCGCGGGTGTGCCTGAGAAGGCCGTCGAGGGAGTGGAGTACGCGGCCGTGTTCGCCCGGCACCGGATCCCGTACCGCATCCGGACCATCGTCACGGAGGTGCTGGGAGACGGCCGCGTCTCCGGCGTGCGCACAGCCAAGGTGGACGCTACCGGCCGCGTCCGGCCCCGCACGGAGCGCGTTTACCGGGACGTGGACATCATCGGCTTCGGCTGGGGCTTCACACCTCAGATGGAACTGCCTCTGTCCCTCGGAGTTGAAACCCGCCTGGATGCCGATGGCTCCCTGGTCGGCGTCGTCACCGAGCGCCAGGAATCCAGCATTCCCGGCCTGTTCCTCGCCGGGGAGGTCACCGGTGTCGGAGGCGCTACCTTGGCGGTACTCGAGGGCCTCACTGCCGGCGCCTCCGCAGCAGCTGAACCGGAACCCGCCGCGGCGATGCAGGGATTGCGTGCCATGGTGCGGCAACGGCGCTTCGCCGAGGCCATGCACCGTGCCCACCCCGTGCCCGCCGGCTGGCAGGACTGGCTCGCTCCCCAGACCACCGTCTGCCGCTGCGAAGAGGTCACGGCCGGCGAGATCATCGTGGCCCGGGACGACCTGGGAGCCCGCGACGACCGCACACTCAAATCCTTCACCCGCGCCGGAATGGGCTGGTGCCAGGGCCGCGTCTGCGGTTTCGCGGTCGCCTGCCTGGGCGCAGGCCCGGGTGGTGCTCCCACCATTGAAAGCCTGTCCGCCGCCGCAAAACGACCATTGGCTGCACCCGTGGGGATCGGCGAACTCGCCGCTCTCCAAACTACAGACAACTGAACTTCCTCTTCAGACCCTGCCTCCCGAAAGGAGACTGCGCATGACCACGATCGCCCCGGCCTCCGCCGTCGCACTCCAGCCCACCACCGACGCCGAGCTGGAACATCTGCTGGCAGCAGCCCAAACGGCAGCGGCGCCACTGGCCGCACTCCGTCCCGCCGCGCGCGCCCGGCTGCTCGACGCCGTCGCGGACCGCTTGGATGCCGCAGCCGACCAGCTCATTCCCGAAGCCGAACGGGAGACCCACCTGGCCGGGGCGCGCCTGCGGGGAGAGCTCAAGCGCACTACCTTCCAGCTGCGCCTCTTCGGGGAAGAGCTGCGCGACGGCGGCTACCTTGACGCCCGCATCGACCACGCCGACGCCGAGTGGCCAATGGGCGCCCCACGACCGGATCTGCGGCGAGTTCGCGTGCCCGTGGGCCCTGTAGTGGTGTTCGCGGCCAGCAACTTTCCCTTCGCGTTCTCCGTTGCCGGCGGCGACACTGCTTCAGCCCTGGCTGCAGGCAGCCCGGTCCTGCTCAAGGCCCACTCCGGCCACCCCGGGCTGTCCCGGCTAACAGCCGAGGTGGTGACCTCCGCGCTTCGCGAGGCTGGCGCTCCGGACGGCACGTTCGCCCTCATCGCCGGCACAGCCTCGGGAGCCGCAGCCCTGCGCGACTCGCGGGTCAAAGCCGGCGCCTTCACCGGGTCCATCCCTGGCGGCCGCGCACTGTTTGATATCGCGAATTCCCGGCCGGAACCGATCCCCTTCTTCGGGGAACTGGGCAGCAACAACCCGGCCTTCGTCACCGAAGCCGCAGCAAACCAGCGTGGTGCGGAGATCGCCCAGGGGTTCGTGGGCTCCTTCACCATGGGCGCCGGACAATTCTGCACCAAGCCAGGCACGCTTTTTGTTCCGGCTGGATCAGGGATGGTGGAAGCCTTGCGCGACGCCGCCCTGCCAGCGGCTGCGCCCCTGCTCAATGAGCGGATTCAGTCCGGCTACACCGACGTCCTGTCGAACCTGCAGTCAGACCCGCGCCTCACGGTGCTGGCCCAGGGAGCAGGCCCACTAGCCGACCCCCCGGGTCCGACGCTCCTCCTCACCAGTGCCTCGGATATGCTGTCGGAGCCGCACGCCCTCCAAACCGAATGCTTCGGACCCACCGCCGTAGTCGTCACCTACGACGACGAGTCGCAACTCGCCGAGCTCGCCGAGACCTTCGAGGGTCAACTGACCGCCACCGTCCATGGAACTGATTCCTGCCAGGTGGCCGAACTTGTGGAGGTCCTGGCCCGCAAGGCGGGACGGGTGGTCTGGAACCAGTGGCCGACAGGTGTTTCGGTAACTCACGCGCAACAGCACGGCGGACCCTACCCGGCCACCACCGCCGCCGGAAGCACCTCCGTGGGCACCGCCGCGATCGAGCGCTTCCTGCGGCCGGTCGCGTACCAGGGCTTCCCGCAGCACCTCCTGCCGGAAGCACTGCGCGGGGATAATCCCCTCAGAGTGCCTCGGCGGGTGGACGGTCGGCGGGAGGCGTAGCCGTGGCTGCGGTCTCGCTACGGCAGATTCTTAGCCGGCGTGTGGGCCGGCCCGGCAGCAGTGCACAGCGCCGGGATGTTCCCGAGCAGGATGCCAGCCGGCTGAGCATGGGCACGCGCTTGGATGCCAGCGACCCCTATTGGTGGATCCTCGCCGGCGGGATACATGTGCCGGGATTCGGAGCCTACGCCGAAGCGTCGGACAAATAGAGTTCGCTTGCCACCAGGTAAATGCACGGTCAGCCAACGCCAGCGGCGGGCCACCCGGATTCCATTGGAATCCGGGGTGACCCGCCGCCGTCGTAATTTCATAAGCTCCGCGGAAGGAGCGCTTCATCCTCGCTGGCCCCACTCCCGAGGGCCGCGTCGACGGGTGCCATAGCGTCACGGACCTTCTTGCCGCGGGCGTAGCCTGCCAGCCCCAGGGCCAGGATGCAGCCGAGGGTGCCGAGCGCGAAGGCCTCGAAGGTGAACTGCGAAACGCCCCAGGTTGCCTTCGAAGTCATACTCCAGCCCGAACAGGACCTCTAGGGTTTCCGGGAAGCTGGCCACCCAGGAGCCAATCAGGATCCATACGAAGCAGCCAAACCCGATCGGTTCGCCCTGCCCCTACCCGATGCTCGAGAACATCATCAAGGTCATGACGAGACTTTTCCAGGAGTTCCGGCTGCCGACAGGGATGACCCTGAGGATCTGATCCCAAGTCATGCAGTTCCAAGTGCGTCCGGCCATGAAGGAGTACACTGCAGCACCGCTGTTCAAGCTCAGAGAAGGAGACGCCAGACCGCAACGGCCATCAACAAAAATGGGCCCCGCAGGGGCCCATAAAGGGAGATTTGTCCACACTCAGAGGCCCACAAGCCCCTGAACAGGGAAAACACGTGCCCGAGGTGGGACTCGAACCGGACTCCGGGCCTTGCAAACCCGGGGAAGTCCTGGAAACATGCCGAATCCGGGCCGGTCCGGCACCGGTACGACGCAGTCCGAAGCCCGAAGTGTGCACATTGTGCACACCTACTTTTTGCCCAGTTCTTGCCCTAATCGAGGCAACTGCCGCGCTCTTCCGAGGGCGCAGCTCTGCGTTGTGCCAGATTCCGATCGAAACTGCCAGGCTCCAGGGTCTGGACCGGAGGGTGACCGTTAGCGGCCACGATTGAGGTTTGGCCGACCAGACAAGGCAGCACAGGCCTAGATTCGATGCGCGTCATGGCAGTTGTGTCCCCTTTCACAACCTCTTATGTATTGGATCGTGGGACCTCGCCTGACCAGCCGCCAACCAGATCGACCCCGCGCACCAAGCACAGTCCCCCAAAGCTGCCTTGCGTGGTGGGTGAAGCCACCATGAATGACCAGATGATTCATCGCTGCTGCTTGTCGCTCTACTGACCCACCATCACCGGGCGCGCCCTCCGCGTAACCACGGCGCTGCGCGCCGAGCCCGATCAAAACTTCGTTCGGCGCTACTTCATCACGTCTTGGGCCGTGGTCACCTTGTTTTCATGTCAGCCACGACCACGTCGCGGACTGAATAGCAACTGCTCTGTGCCGGCGGCGTCACGTGCAGATACCGCAGTTCATGGGATGGCCTGGGAGACACACAAAGGTCCGAACCCAGGAGGGCCTATATTCCCGCCGACGAAGCGTGGATACTCGGTGTTGTACACAAATCGTTGCGCCGCAGGAGGCCGCTCCTCCGTGGAAAAACGCGGGACCAACTTCATGGTGTTCAGGATTGCTTGGTGAGTGATGGTGGCGCGGTTCGACCTGACCTTGCTGGCCGCGGCCGCTCTCCTGCTTTGCGGGTGCACCGACGAATCCGGGCAGGTGACAGGCCATTCAGGGCTGGTCACGGGTCACGTCCTGACGGCACCGGTCTGTCCGGTCGAACGTGTTGGCCAGCCGTGTCCGCCGCGCCCCGTATCAAGGGCGGCAGTCGTTGCCCTGGACGGAGACGGCGTCCGGGGCTCAACGCTCACGGACACGGCAGGTGCCTTCAGCCTGACGCTGCCCGACGGCCGTTACGTAATTAAGGCGACCAATGTCGGCGGCTACGCCTCGACGGCTTCCGAGCCCGTGGTCGTGTCGGACAACCCGGTTAGCATCACGCTGATTGTTGATAGCGGGATCCGCTGAGCCGTCGGGGCAACGGTGAATGTCTGTACCCCGTCCAGCGGTTGCCATGGCGTGGCTATGCCGCGGAACGCTTGCCCGACCCGGACGCGGTACTCTAATCGCAGGCCGATTCAGGGGGACTGAAGAGTGTCCTGGCTGAATGTCACTTCGACCGGACGTTTCAGGAACTCCAGGACCCATGTGTCCTGCTGGCCGAGATCTTCAGGGCACCCCACGGCGCCGATCCCAATGTCACCCACGGTCATGACGTTCCCGGTAATGTCCACTGGCCCGCTAATGGGTGCGCAATTGGTCCTCACGCTCAAGTAAAGGTCCCCGTTGACGGACTCCTGCTGAACCCTGAGGCTGCCCGACGCCACCCAGGGCAGATTCCGGCCAGCCGCTGTCCCGGAAGTGCTGGCATATATGGCACACGGGACCGATGGCAGGAACGGCGCACAGCTGACCTGAGGCTGGGTGGAGCTGGTCGGGGAGGGAGCGGAATTCGTGGAGACGATCGGGCCCGGGCTGAGGCTAGACGAGGGAGGAGCCGGATGGCAGAACCTCCTCCGTCCGAAGGCTGGGATCCGCAGGATGTGATTAATGTGCCGAAAAGGACGAGGGGAACTCCATATTTCCAAACCCTGATGCTGTTCATTGGGCTCCCTTGATGGTGGACGCTGCCAGGAGCCTATGCGGGCAGCGGCTTTGTCTTCAAGCCTGTGGCTTTGCAATCAGAATGCGGCCTTTTAGTGGGCTCCGTTCCGACTGACATATTCACCCTGCGATGACGGGGCCGCTCACTCTCGAGGTGACGTCGGCAGAAACCTACAGGTTTTCGAGACACGGACCCCGTCGGCAACTAACGACGCCGAGCGATCACAGAACGCTGCCACGAAGCGCCGAAATCCACACGGTTGTGCCCTTTCCTGACAACTTGCCGGGAGCGTGTATGGGGTTAGCCTGACATTTGCTGGCCACGAGGCCGGCCGTTGGTACCCGACAGAAGGTCAGCGGTGTCGATGGTGTGGGCGTCGGCGAACGACCAGAATTTTTTTGCATGCTGGTGCCCGGGAGCAGTCCGCTGCTAGGGCTCAGCTTTTCTTCTGCGGACCGCTTCAAGAAAAAGTCTTGACGTCGACAAGTGTGATACCTCACACTGGTTTTTGGGATCCCAAGAAGGTATCCCAAAAAGGTATCCCAAAAAGGATTCCGTTCATCACTTAGGTCCGAAGAACAGCCCCTGCCGTCTCTCCACCTGCCGGTATGGACAACGTTGACGACGTTCGTGTCCGGTGAGGACCATCCCCCCCCCCCCCCCCCCCCCCCCCCCCCCCCCCCCCCCGTTCGAACCCATATCAGAGGTACACATCATGGACAGTTCAGCAGGCATTGATGACCGGCCATTGCGTGACAGTGTGCGTGATGCGATCCGCAACCGGATCTTCGAGGGCCACTATGCTCCGGGCACGCGGCTTGTTGAGCGGGACCTTGCGGACGAGTTCAGCGTCTCCAGGTTGCCGGTTAGAGAGGCTCTGCGCATGCTGCGGCAGGAGGGACTCGTTAGCGACCGGGCGAACTCTCGGGGAACAGTGGTCAGCAGCCTGAAGCCGGAACAGGTTGCCGACCTGTTCGATGTCAGACTTGCCCTTGAGGTCCTGGCAAGTGAACTGGCAGCCGCACGGGCCACCCGCGCGGAGCTCGTCCATCTGAATTCTCTGCTGGATACGGCGCAAAGCTGCCTGGCCACGGGATCAATTTTCGAAGCCCACGCAGCAAACAATCAGTTCCACGACGCCATCACAACCATCGCGCGAAACGAGTTCCTGCGGGCCGCGTTGGAGCCGCTGCAAGGACGGATGCACTGGCTTTTCCGGCACGCAACTGATCTTCCCGAGCTGATCCGGGAGCACCGCCAACTCTACGAAGCTATCGCCAGCGGGGACCCTGACCGCGCCGGCGCTGCGTCCAGGGAACACATCCAGAAGTACCGCAAGGACTATTACCTGCACCACTGACCCCGGGTATTCGGGACGGTTCGCTGCCATTAGCCTGCCGGCCCTCTATTTAGTGCACCCAAAAATCGTCACGTGGCGGACAAAAGAACCCCACAGAAGGGACATCCAATGGAAGATCTGCCAGATCTCGTCATCTCCAATGCGACGGTCGTCAACGCCGACGGCCGCAAGAACGCACACGTGGTCATCAGGGGCCGAAAGATCGCGGAACTCGTTGACACCGTTCATCGGGTGCCCCAGGCATCCGCCACCGTCGACGCTCGCGGTCGCCTGTTACTCCCCGGCGGCGTGGACGGGCATTGTCACGTCGCCCAGGTAACGGGGAGACACCGCACCCTCGACGATTACGCGGTGACGTCAACGGCTGCACTCTGGGGTGGAACCACGACGATCATTGACTTCGGCATCCCGCGGGACGACGCCGAAACACCGTTGGAGGCAGCCCGCAACAAGATCGCCCTGGCCCGCGAGTCGCGCTGCGATGTGGGCCTGCACGCATCCGTCGTCACGTGGGACGAAACGGTGCCGGCCCAGCTGGAAGAGCTAGCCGCGCTGGGAATCCGGTCCGTGAAGATGTACACAACGAATCGCGGGTCCACCATGGCGGACAATGACACCATCCTGCGGGTAATGAAGCAGATGGTCCGGCTCGACGGGCTCACCTACATTCATGCTGAACACGACGCGATCATCGCCGACTGCACGGCCGGGCACGCGGCCACAGGTGACATTGGCATACGCCACCTGCACCGGACCCGGCCGGAGCTCGCCGAAGAAATCTCCGTGAAAGAAACCCTGGCGATGGCCGAATACACCGGAGCGCCTGTGTACTTCGTCCATCAGTCCACCCCGGGAGCTGTCGACCTGGTGACCGAAGCCCGAATGGACGGGCTCACGGCCTATTCGGAGACCTGTCCGCATTATCTGACGCTGGACGAAAACGTCTACGGCGAAGACTTTCCGGAATGGTACGCCAGCTGCCCTCCGATGCGCAGCCCGGAAACGGTCGCCGCTCTCAAGGAACAGGTACTCGCCGGCGCCATCGACACCGTCGCGTCCGACCACTCCTGCTACGACCTGTCACAAAAACGCGAACGTAGCGATGACATCCGGCAGATGCCGCACGGGCTCCCCGGTGTCGAAACCAGGATGCCGGTCACCTTCACGACCATGGTTTCGCCCGAAGGCCATGGTGTTGAACGCTTCGTGGAGGTCTTCTCCGCCGGGCCGGCCCGCATCAACGCCGTTCCGGGAAAGGGCGTCGTAGCACCCGGTTTCGACGCCGACCTCGTCCTGGTCGACCCCGCCGAAGTACGGACCGTCTCCGGCGCCGCCCTGCATATGGGCACCGATTTCTCGCCGTTCGACGGGAAGGCTCTGCGGGGCTGGCCCCAGCTTGTGGTCTCAGCCGGACGGATCGTCGTGGATGAAAACGGATTCCACGACCCCGGCCCGGTCGGCCGGTTCATCAAGCGCCACGGATTCCGGTACACCCCCGCAGCCCCGGCAGCACTCGAGGCCGTGAACCACACCGCCTAACAAACCGCATCACCCCAACCGAACCCACCGAAGATGTTTGACAAAGGAGTCATCATGGACAGCAGCCACGAGTCCCTGGCCGCGCTCGATCCATCGGGCCGGCTTTACAACGAGGACCTTGCCCCCGCAACGGAGCGGAAATGGACCTCATACAGTTTCTTCGCCGTCTGGATGTCGGCGATCCACAACATCGGCACATACACGTTCGTCGCGGGCCTGTTCGTCATCGGCCTCACCGGCTGGCAGGTACTGGCAGCAATTTTGATCGGCACCGCGATCCTCTTTTTCGGCATGAACTGGGCCGGGAAAATGGGACAACAAACAGGCGTCCCCTTCCCCGTTATGGCACGCATCAGCTTCGGGATCTGGGGCGCCAATATCCCCGCCCTCATCAGGGCCGTCATTGCCATCTGCTGGTACGGAATCCAGACCTATCTGGCCTCGATGGCTGTCGTCGTCCTTCTCTTGAGGATCGATCCTGACCTGCAGCAGTGGCAGAACCAAACCTTCCTCGGCCTGTCACTACTGGGATGGGCCTGCTTCATCCTGCTCTGGATCCTGCAATTGTTGGTCATCACCCGCGGCATGGAAGCTGTCCGCCGCTTCCAGGACTGGGCCGGCCCCATTGTCTGGGCCGTCATGCTCGCCATGGCCATCTGGCTCTTCAGCCTGGCAGGGTGGAACATCCCCATGGACCTCTCGATCAACCCGCTAGCAGGGGGCGACGCATTCCGGGGCGTACTGACCGGCGCCTTCCTCCTCGTCGCTACCTACGCCACCATGCTCCTGAACTACTGCGACTTCACCCGCTTCGCGAAATCGGCGAAGTCGGTTGTCCGCGGCAACTTCTGGGGAATACCTGTGAACTTCGCGGCATTCGCTGCCATCAGCATCACCATGACCATTGGAACGGTTGTCGCCTTCGGCGAAGCCATCACCGACCCCGCGTTGATCCTCGCTAAGGTACCCGACACATTCATCCTGGTCGTCGGCGCAGTGATGTTCATTGTGGCCACGATCGGAGTGAACGTCGTCCTGAACTTTGTGTCCCCCGCCTACGACCTGGCCAACGTCTGGCCCAAGCACATCAACTTCCGCCGCGGCGGGATCATCAGCGCAGTGCTTGCCCTCCTCGTCATGCCCTGGAACCTGTACTCCAACCCGGTCGTCGTCAACTACTTCCTCGGCGGCCTGGGCGCGTTCCTCGGACCCCTGTTCGGCATCATGGCCGCCGACTACTTCCTGATCAACCGCGGCATCGTCAACATCAAAGACCTTTACCGGTCAGACGAAAACGGAGAGTACTTCTTCCGCAAGGGAGTCAACCCGAAAGCCGTTGGCGTATTCGTCCCGACAGCCGTGATCGCAGCCACCATGGCACTCGTACCGGCGCTTGGCGCGGTTGCAGCCTTTGCCTGGCCTGTCGGGCTCCTCACCGCCGGATTCGCCTACTTCTTCGTAATGGGCGGCCAGAAGAAAGTCTCCACGGTCGCCCCGGAAGCAGAAGCACTGCTCGAGCCGGCAGAGTGATGGGCTGAACGCCCCCTTCGAGTGCTTCGAGAGATATGTCCGGGACTATTTGAGGTAACCAATCGAGGCCTAACCAGCAGAGAGCCGGGACACTGGGTTGTTCCGGCTCTCTGCACTTCTCTCGTTCGCGCAGCGCCAGCCCGGACCGCCCCGGTCGAGCATGGCATGGACCGGGTCCTCCTCGCCCAAACGCACGGCGGGCCTCAGTGGTCCCGAGTCGAATGGGCGCAGCAGCTGCTCCTCCGCGCCTACACGCACAGCAGCACCAGGCACTCGGCGCCCCTCCTCACCGCGGTCGCCTTCATCAACTGGTGGGAAGGCCGAGTCAGCAAAGCCCACCAGTTCCTGGAATTCGCTCTCGAAGCCGACCCCGCCTACCGTCTGGCCAGGCTCAGCGACCAAATGATGGGCTGCGGAATGGTCGCCGGCTGGAACATGGACAAAGACCGGGCCTTCCGGCCATCCGGCCTTGAAGCAACCTAGACGCCAGTCACTGGGATGAAGAGACCAACGACGGCGGGCCGTTACGGAGCCAACCGAACACCAGAGCATCCCACCGCTCCGGATCAGAATTCCACTCCTGCGTGTGCTCCGCAGACCGAAACGTGTCGACGGGTATCTCCCAAACGCAGAGACGTCATGCCGTCCCGCATACATCCCGACATGAACGAGTCAAAACAGATATATCGGAACTGGCCGCCACCTCGATCCAGGTCCCACAAATAATCAGCAGGTCAAGTTGTATCCGGCCCCAGCCGCCATGAAGTAGTGAAGTCGAAGACCAAAGGGAAGGACGAACGAGGATCAACTCCCAGAAGAAGCCCGTACAGGCGGGACCAGGACCGCCGTCGTGAGCCGCTCCCCCACATACCGAAAAGGAACTCCGGAACCCCGCACACCCCAGGAAATCCGATCGGGGCCCAAAAGTGAACAGTTTGTCCACACTCAGAGGCCCACAAGCCCCTGAACAGGGGAAACACGTGCCCGAGGTGGGACTCGAACCGGACTCCAACCCTTGCAAACACTGGGAACTCTTAAAAACATAGGCAATCCGGCCCAGTCCGCCCGACGAACGGCCCGATCCGAAGCCCAAAGTGTGGACATTGTCCACACTCTCTTTTTGCCCATTTTCCGGCACCATCCATGCGACTGCCGCGCTTCCCTCCGAACGCGCGGGAGTTCTATCTCATGCGTGATTTCGTTCTGCTCTGAAATAGCATGGTCGGGAGGCTGGGCTGGAGTCTGGACGACGGCCGCGACTGAGCACCGACGCGCGGAGTGTTTGTTCGGAATGTGGCGGCTTTTCATAGTTCGTGGACACGAACGCTATGCACGCCCCGGCCGGATTCCAGGCCCCTCATGGCTAAAGCTTGAGAATGAGCCTCCCGGCCGTATGCCCCGCCTCGAGCATGCCATGCGCCTCGGCGGCCTGCACCAGCGCGAACGTCTCGACAGCGGGCGTGATCACGCCAGCAGCAGCTGACCGAAGGGGGCGAGGATCCGCGGGGTTTCGGGCCAGGCGTGCGGGACTCATCATCTCGAACGCGACATCGGCACCGCTACCTCCCGTGAGAGCCAGTACTGGTGCCACAGGCTCAGTGGCATGCCCGGACTGTGGCAGGGCTTGGCGATCGTAGCGGCCCAGACAGTGCAAATTGATCTGGTGATGGGGGTGGCACGCCCGACTGGAGCTCGCAACGAGGGCCGTCCTTGAGAATATTGTCTCGCCAAGCCTTGGAAAGTGACGCGTCCATCCGGCTGATAGCTAATTGGTTGGCTGCGTTGCCGAGAGGGCATGGATGATGTTCCGTCCCGCCTGTTGGAGCAGGATCGTGGCCGCGGCGGGGTCCTGTGATGCATCGAGCGCAGAGAGGTCCCGGAGGGCAATGACATTTTCCAGGCCCAGCTCTTGTGCGGCTGTTCCATCCAGGGCTGAGTATCCAACGATTGCCCATACGGGAGTTCCTTCCGCCCGTGCACAGACTGCGGAAACGAGCTTCCCGTCCGCCGTTTGAGCGTCAAGGCGTCCTTCGCCCGTGATGAGCAGGTCGGATTACCGCACCTGTGCATCGAATCCCAGGAGGTCCAGGCAGTAGTCAGCCCCGGACACGAGGGACCCGCCCACGAGGAGCAGCCCGAAGCCGATTCCACCGGCGCTGCCGGCTCCGGGACGGTCTGCCAGGGCGTCGGCGTCGAGGCCGGGGATGCCACCGCAGGCATCAACCAGGGTGGCGAGCCCGGCGTCCAGGCGGGCGACCATTTCGGGGCGGGCTCCCTTCTGCGGTCCGAACACGTGTGCGGCGCCGTCAGGTCCCCGGAGTTGGTTGGTCACGTCTCTGGCGCCGACAAGTTCGATCCCGGTGAAGTCGAAGACGTTGCTGAGATCGACGTCGACGATTCGTTCCAGTGCCCTGCCGCTGGGTTCTATCAGTCTTCCGTGGACATCCTTGAATTGCGCGCCGAGTGCGGCCAGCATCCCGGCGCCGCCGTCGGTGCTCGCCCTGCCGCCGAGGGCCACCACCAGGCGTTTTGGTTTCAAAAGCGCCGCGGCGAGGATGGCTTCTCCGACGCCGCGGCTGGAGGCATCCAGCGGGCGCAAGGGACCGCGGAGAGTTGCCAGCCCACAGGTCCCGGCAACCTCCACGACCGCGGTCGTCCCGTCGAAAGCAAGCGGCAGTACCGCAACGTGGATGCTGGGGCCGGACGCCAGGGATCCGATTCCCGTTCGGATGGCGCCGGCAACATCAGCTGCCGTGAGGCATCCCTGGAATTTGTCCGGAGCGATGAGGATGCGAAGGGGCGCCGCGCCGGGCTCCGGCCGGGCGTCGGATACGGCCGTACCGCCAACGCCGTGGGTGTAGTGAATCATGTTGCTTCTCCTAAGCCCTGCTGAGGATTTCCCGGGGAGCCGCCCCGGACTTTCATCTGTGGTCCTGTGGTGTTGAAGGGCGGCATGCGGGCACCCTCCAGCCCAGGACCGGTGTGGATTGGAGGTAGACGAGGCCAACAAAGAGGACCAGCAGCGCCAGGCTCCAGCTGATGAGTTTGCGGAAGATCTCGCCTTCCCGTCCTGCCATTCCGACGGCGGCGGCGACGGCGAGGTTCTGCGGTGAGAGCATCTTGCCAAGGACACCGGCCGAGGAGTCGGTTGCTGCTGCGAGGACGGGGTCCATTCCAGCTTGGCCTGCAGCGGTGACTTGCAGGAGTCCGAATAGCGAGTTGGATGAGGTGTCCGAGCCTGTGATGGCCACGCCGATCCAGCCGATGACCGGAGAGAAGAGAATAAACAGGCCGCCGGCCGATGCGAGGGCGAATCCGAGGCTTGCGGTCTGGCCGGAAAGACGCATGACAAAGGAGAGTCCCAGAACCGACATCACCGTGACAATGGTGAAGCGCAGCTGGACCAGGGTGGCCTTGTACGCGGCCACGGCCTGGGCGACGCTGATGCGGTAGCTGGCCGCCACGATCACACCGGCGAGCAGGAGTAGCCTGCCGGTGGCCTTCAGGTGGTCGAGCTTGAACATCTGCGCGGCCGCCGTCTTGCCGGAGGCATCCGCGACGTTCAGCCCCGGCCATGCGAAGGTCCCGGATCCGACGGTTGAGAGCCATGTTTTGACGGCCGGGATCTGGCTGATGGCGAAGACACTGATGATGACCACATAGGGCATCAGGGAGAGGAACGTGGACCGGCCGGTGGACCGGGCCACCTCGGTGGTGGTGTGGCTCAGGACCCGGGTGGTGGTTCCCGTACCGGAGGTCTGTGACGTGATCTCGTCCTCGGACGTCGCTTCGGCGAAGACCAGTTCATTCTTCGGCTTCCAGCAGCGCAGGCCATGAGCACCGCGGGAAAGTGTTGCCACGGAAGCGACAATGTCGGTCAGTTCCGCGGCAAGGAAATTGGCCGTCAGGAACTGGTCGACAGCAAAACTACACCTTCTTCTCGATCCCACACCGACAGTCCTCTCATTAGTCAACTCAGGCCCTTGCGCGGGCGGCAAGTATGTGGTCCTCTGGAGTGCATGGACGAGCAGCTGCGCTGGCTCGACGGCCTCCCGCAGGCCGATCTGGTTCAAGCACGGAAGGCGAGCCCGGCGGAAGTTGAGACTGCGGCCCACGAGCGGATCCGACGCCTCGACCCCGAGCTCAACGCTCTGGTGTGGGACGCCGGGCCTGGCGGGGCGCCGGCCGGTGCGCACGCCATGATTGTCCCCGACGGCTTGGATTCCTTCGGCCTGCCGCTCGCGGTCGCGTTCCCCGGCCGTCCGGGTGACGACGCCCGGCTCCTTGCCCTGGCGGCCCAGCTCGGGGCCGCCAGGTCTTTGGCGCGGGCATCACCGTGCTGAACGCGTGCCCGAGCCGCGAGGGGCTTTGAGCCGTTCAGTGCGAGCCGCGGGTTCGCCGAGGCCGGCCCTCCGCGTTCGAGGCCGAGCCGCTCGATGACCTCGTGAGCTGGACTTTCCCGGAACGCACAGGCCCGTAGCGGACCCTTGACCGTTGTCGCACCCCCACCACGCATCCAGCCACCCCCACCCTTGTAGGAGAAACCAATGATCGCCAGACGCCTGCGCCGAGCCGCGCTGCTCACAATGCTGCCGGCCGCGCTCATGCTCAACATGTCCGGAGCTTCCGCCGCGACGCTCAGTCCCCTGGTCGTTGCGAGCGGGGCCAGCCCGTTCTCGGCCTGCACGTTGGGCTCCGCTCCCGGCGCCGTGAACTACCCGAACGCCGAGGTCG
The DNA here is from genome assembly GCF_050156205.1 of Pseudarthrobacter sp. Y6. NCBI lineage: Bacteria > Bacillati > Actinomycetota > Actinomycetes > Micrococcales > Micrococcaceae > Pseudarthrobacter > Pseudarthrobacter sp. Y6. Next base: position 2,518,205 of record NZ_CP189574.1, read on the forward strand.
AGCCGTGGGTCGCCGTCAATCCGCACGACTCCAACAACATCATCGGCGTGTGGCAGCAGGACCGCTGGTCCGACGGCGGCGCGCGCGGTCTCGTGGCCGGTTACTCGACGAACGGGGGCACGACCTGGAATAAGGTAGCCCAGCCGTTCTCGGTCTGCGCCGCGGGCGGACCTTCCCGATACGACCGTGCCTCGGACCCGTGGGTCTCGATAGGACCGGACGGCACGGCATACTCGGTTTCCATTTCGTTCCAAGGCGTCGGCTACGACAATGCCGTTCTCGCCTCGACCTCCCACGAGGGCGGAGCAACATGGACTGCCCCGAAGACCCTGATCGAAGACCTCGGGTCTCCACAGTTCTTCAACGACAAGGAGTCCGTCACTGCTGACCCCTTGATTTCGGGCACGGCCTACGCAGTGTGGGACCGGCTCGTTTCACCGACCGATAACCCGCGGGCTGCAGCCCATGCGTCCGCCTACACGGGACCGACGCTTTTCTCCAAGACGACGGACTGGGGCGCCACGTGGAGCCCGCCGACGGTCATCGTGCACACCGGCAACAAGCAGCAGACCATCGGCAACCAGATCGTCGTCAGCCCGGACGGCACGCTGTACAACTTCTTCGACCTCATCCTGGGCACGGGCAAGAACGGTATCGACAAGCTGCACGGGCTCAACGTGGCCTACATCAAGTCCACGGACGGGGGCACCAGCTGGGCGGCCCCGCAGGTCATCGCGAAGCTCAACACCGCGGGCGTTACCGACCCCAACACGGGTGCGCCCGTTCGGACCGGGGACATCATCCCGGAGCCGGCTGTCGACCCGGCCACCGGGCAGCTGTACGTCGTGTGGCAGGATTCACGGTTCAACGGCGGGCACTACGACGAAGTCGCGATCTCAACGTCGACTGACAGCGGGGCGACCTGGAGCGCGCCGGAGCGCGCCAACACACCGAAGGGCGTCCCGGCCTTCACCCCGAGCGTTAGCGTCGCCGGCGGGAAGGTCGGCGTCACATACTACGACTTCCGGAACCTCACCGTCGGGAACACCAGCACGCTGCCCACGGACTACTGGTTCATCTCCTCCCCTGTGGGCACTCCTGCGCTCGGGGACGAGACGCACGTCCACGGCCCATTCGACATGATGACGGCGCCCTTGGCCCGCGGGTTCTTCGTGGGCGACTACGCCGGCCTGGCCCCCGTCGACTCGTCGTTCGCGTCGCTGTCCATACGGGCCAACGACGCGAACACGTCCAACCGGACCGACGCCGTGTTCACCGTCATCACACCGTAGGCGAGCCACCTGCACAAGGCAGGCACCGGCCAACGCTAAGGACTCGAGCCACACGGTGGTCATCCCGGATGTCGACCCCGAGCTCTCGCCCGGCGTCGAACTGGAGGACCCCGAGTCAATTATGAGATCAAGATGGACCGTTACGGTGACCTCGGGGCGGATCTGGGCGTTCCACATCCTCTTCGATCGGAGCAGGGGACGGCTCCTTGACCCCTCCTTCTTGCGCGCCACCGGTCGGCGGCGCGCGGAGCGGGGGCCCTCAGGGAAGAGATCACCAGAGCCAAGGTCACCGCTTCTTCGTGGTCAGTCGCCACGGAAGTTCGCGTAGTCACCCCGGCGGAGGAGGGGGAGATCCGCGCCTGGCTGACTGAGCGGGCGCAGACCATGCGCGCGATGTGGGAGCCATTGATGGGATAGTCTCTGCATCAAAAGGAGCCCGCAGGCGGCGGGCTCCTTTTATCGTCGTAGTCAGTGGGCGGTCGGCTGGTCGAACCGCTGACCTGCCGGGTTGGATGGCAGCAGCACGAAGACCAGCAGTGCGATGGCGCCAAGGAAGGGAATCAACCCAAGCAGGATCAACCATCCGCTCTGGGTGACGTCGTGGAGGCGCCGCACCGTCAGCGCGAGCGACGGGACAATCACTCATAATACGTCTGGCAGGAGTTGAATCTTGGAAAATCGACTTATGCACACCTTGGACCACCCCTCGCCCAATCAGATACGGATCGATGACGTTCTTTCGGCATTGGCTGATCCCATGCGGCGGCGGATCGTGGCCCAGTTGGCCGAAGGGCACCACGACCAGGCCTGCATCGCCTTCGAACTGCCGATTAGCAAATCTACTTCCACCGACCACTTCAGGGTTCTGCGTGAGGCCGGAGTCATCGAGCAGCGCTATCAAGGAAGTGCGATCCTAAACAGGCTTCGCTGCGGGACTCTGGACCATTCGTTTCCAGGTTTGTTGAATGCCATCGTCCGCGCCGAGCGAAAAGCCTCCACCGCGAGCACATCTCTGACTTAGCCGCCGGCTCCTGATTTCAAAGGGCCGGCCTTCAGCCGGAGGTGGTCCCTCGGGCGTCAAATGGCTTCCATCCTGATCAAGGCTTCGGGGGGTGTTTTGTGTCCCTTCCGGGCACCAGGCGAACGCTGCAGGGCCGGGCTGCTAGGGAGACATATGGGTTCATATCGGCTTGCGGAGGAACTCCGGGGTCGCTCGGTTGTGCTTTGGCCGGCACGCGGACCTGGCAGGCTCCACCGCTGAGCCCACCTCGGCGTCTCGCCGTTCCGTCATGTAGTCATCCAACACACAGGCAATGAATGATTATGAAGAACCAGCCACGTAGCCGCTACCACTGGACATCTCGTCCAAATCCACAACGTTTATGTCGTGGAGGCCAGAGGAAACCATGAAGAGTAACTAGCCCCGAACCCGGCCCCCACACTTCAAGAAGGAGGATGCCAGCAACAAGTAACTGCCACCAAAAAGGCCCCCGATGGGGCCCAACGTGAACAGTTTGTCCACACTCAGAGGCCCACAAGCCCCTGAACAGGGAACACACGTGCCCGAGGTGGGACTCGAACCGGACTCCAGCCCCTGCAAACACTGGTAAGTCGCGGAAACATGCGGAATCCGGCCCGAACCGACCGATGTACGCCTCAGTCCATTGCCCAAAGTGTGCACATTGTGCACACTCCGAATTCGCCCTTTGCACACGCCAAAAAAGGCAACCGCGTCCCCCCACGGAGGGAACGCGGTCCATTGCGAAAGGTCCTCCGGCCGCGTCTAGCAAAGGCGCGCCATCGCCACCCGCTTTTACGTACTCGCACTGCCCTACCGAGCAGGCGTCGTCCAATCGTCGTCATCGGCTCCGCCAATCAGGAGGCACTCCCTAACTTGCAGTCGCCACCACATCCTCCAGTGTCGACCTGTCGAAAAAGCGGATCTCGCCCGTCGCCTCGAAGAACACCGGAACCACTGATGTACTCGGGTCCTTAGACGTTTCGTAGATTTCAGGTCCACTTCCATGCTTCCGGGCAATGGTTCCAACCCAGTCGGTACCGCGAACCCGGACAGTTCGATATTTGTAGCTCATGTTGACCCCTTCGTCGACTAGGGCAAACACTACCCCTCGGACGCGTACCTTGGACTTTAGGGGGAAAGAGCCCTAAGCACGTCCAGGTTGACGACGACTCCCCGTTAAACGTTTGGGACCGGTAGGAGTACGTCGCCGCTAACGTTGCGCCGCTTCTCCGCAGGCTAGCCTTGTGTGACCAGCCACCCCCTCAACGCCCCCATGAAACGTCAGGAAGACGGGTCCCACGTGAGTGTCCGTCTAACGGTGGAACCGTGGCTGGCATTTAATTGATTCTTCCTTCGAAGGTGATGGCGAACGCGTTCCGGCCGGCGTCCGCCTCGTTGCCCATCGTGCCCTGCCTTTGCCGGTCGGGTCCAGTGCCCGAGTGGCCTGGTAGAGGCATTTCAGTGCGGCTTGGTCGGTGGGGAAATGTCCCCGGGCTCGGATCGCCCGCCGGTAGCGGGCATTGACGGATTCAAAGGCGTTCGTACTGCAGATGACCCGCCGGATTTCCACGTCGTAGTCCAGAAACGGCACGAACTCGCTCCACGCGTTCTCCCAGAGCCGCGTGATCGCCGGATACCGTTGGCCCCATTTGCCCGAGAAATCGACGAAGCGTTCCTTCGCCGCAGCCTCGGACGGAGCGGTGTAGACCGGGCGCAAGTCACGGGACATTTCGTCCCAGTATTGCCGGGCCGCGAACCGGAAGGTGTTCCGGATCAGGTGGACGATGCAGGTCTGGACCACGGCGCGGTCCCAGACCGTGTTGATGGCCTCCGGCAGGCCCTTGAGCCCGTCGCAGACGGTGATGCAGACGTCCTCCACGCCGCGGTTCTTGATTTCCGTCAGGACGGAGAGCCAGAACTTCGCGCCTTCCCCGCCGTCCCCGGCCCACAGCCCGAGGATGTCCCGTTCGCCGTTGACGCTGACCGCAACGTAGACCGGCCGGTTCGTGACCTGACCGTCGCGGACCTTGATCTGGATTGCATCGATGAACACCACCGGGAACACCCGGTCAAGGGGCCGGTTCTGCCACTCGGTCATTTCACCGATCACCTTTTCGGTGATCCGGGAGATCGTGTCTTTCGATACCCTGGCACCGAACACCTCCCCGAAATGGGCCGCGATCTCGCCGGTCGTGAGGCCCTTCGCGCTCAGCGACAGCACAATCTCATCCACGCCCGTCAGCCTTCGCTGCCGCTTCTTGACGATCTGCGAGTCGAACGTGGAGCCGGTGTCCCGCGGCACATCAATCTCCACCGGCCCGATCTCCGTCAACACGGTCTTCGTGCGGATGCCGTTACGGGAGTTCCCGCTCCCGCATCCGGCCACGTCGTGCTTTCCATAACCGAGGTGCTCGTCCATCTCGGCTTCCAACGCGGTCTCCAAAACGTTCTTCGTGAGTCGGTTCAACAACCCGCCCGGGCCCACGAGGTCGATCCCCTGTTCTCTGGCCTGGGCCAGGAGCTGCTGCGCCAACTCTTGCTGATCCACATCAGTCGCCATGGGATCCAGTGTTTCGCTCATGATCGGTCCTTCCAGCCAGGCACGGCCCTGCGTGTCAGGCCAACCACGGATCCACCGTTATTCAGACACTCCCTCCTTCCTTTCTATACTGCTCTTTACTGCGCGAGGGACTTGGCGATGTGAGCCATGACGGTGTTGTCGGCGAGGGTGGTGGCGTCGCCTACTTCACGGCCTTCTGCGATGTCCTTGAGGAGGCGGCGGACGATCTTGCCGGAGCGGGTTTTGAGCAGTTCCGGGACCACGAGGATGGTTTTTGGTTTGGCGATGGGCCCGATCTCCTTGCCCACGTGGTTGCGGAGCTCCTGGATGGTGGCGTCGCCCGAGTCCACGGCGTCGCCGCGCAGGATCACGAACGCAACGACGGCCTGGCCGGTGGTCTCGTCCGCGGCGCCCACAACGGCGGCTTCGGCCACTGAGGGGTGGCTGACCAGAGCGGATTCAATTTCGGTGGTGGAAAGCCGGTGCCCGGAGACGTTCATCACGTCATCCACCCGGCCCAGGAGCCACACGTCGCCGTCCTCGTCCTTCTTGGCGCCGTCACCGGCGAAGTACATGCCTTCGAAGCGGGACCAGTACGTCTCCTTGAACCGCTCGGGGTCGCCCCAGATGCCGCGGAGCATGGCAGGCCAAGGTTCCCGGATCACCAGGAAGCCGCCGTGGCCGTCCGGCACGGATTCGCCCTGCTCATCGACGACGTCCACCGCGATGCCGGGCAGCGGGACCTGGGCCGAGCCGGGCTTCGTGGCGGTGACGCAGGGCAGCGGGGCGATCATCTGGGCGCCGGTTTCGGTCTGCCACCAGGTGTCAACGATCGGTGCTTTGTTGCCGCCGATGACGTCCCGGTACCACATCCAGGCCTCGGGGTTGATGGATTCGCCCACGGAACCGAGGACGCGCAGGGAGGACAGGTCGTACTTGTCCGGGATGTCCCGGCCCCACTTCATGAACGTACGGATGGCCGTAGGGGCGGTGTACAGGATGGAGACCTTGTACTTCTCGATGATCTCCCACCAGCGGCCCTGGTGCGGCGAATCCGGGGTGCCCTCGTACATCACCTGGGTGGCGCCGTTGATGAGCGGTGCATAGAATCACCTGGCCATCGCTGCGAGGCAAGATCCCCGCATCAGAGGGGAGCATCAAGAGGCACTTCCGGACGTACCCAGACAGCTGCCCGTTGCCGGGCGCCGGAACCTCGCTGACATCCGGGCCCTGTATGAGGCTGAACACCGGCTCCCTGCCTCTCACGGCGCCTCCGCCCGCGAGAAAGCCTTGGCGGTGTGGCTGCACCGTCGCCGCAAGGAAGCAGCGCAGGGCACCCTCTCCCCCACTTATGCCCGGGCCCTCGACGTGATCCCCGGCTGGCGTGAGCAGTCCACGAAGCGGGCCGACGACGAAGCGCGCTGGAAGCAGCGCCTGAAAGAGGTCCAGAAGTACCGGGCTGCGGGCAAGGATTGGCCGCGGCACAACAAAACCGACGACCGGGCAGAGCGCGTCCTTGGTGTATGGCTGCACACGCAGCGGATCAACGACCGCGCCGGCAAGCTGGGCCCAGTTAAGAAGAACCAGCTCGACGAAGGGCTCCCGGGCTGGCGGCAGGGCAGACCACGGAGGGGCGGTCTGGGGCAGACTGATCGTGGTTAGGCTGAGTGCTGTGGGCACAAGCGTGCCGAGCACGTTGACGTCTGGAGGATCGCCATGGCCGACCTTGTCCCTGAATACCTGACCTTCGACTACCGCTGCCAGTTCCGGGGAATCCCCGGGGCCCACCATGACCCGGAAGGCTACCCGGTGTTCTGGACCGTCAAGGTCAAGGGGCGTGTCTGGGAGGACGAGGACGAGGACGAGGACGACAGTGAGGGCAAGGAAGTGTCCGTCGGGGAAGCACACCTGTACGTGGTTCCGGACGCGGGTGTCATCGAACTGTTCCTGACCCTGGACGCGGTGAGCCAGGAGGTAGCGAATGTCGGGGAGATGCTGACGATCAACCGTCCCGACCTGATCGAGGACATGGCCCTGGGCGGTGACCTGCTGGTCCTGTCCTCACTGCGGATCGCCCCAAAATTCCGCGGCAACAAACTCGGCCACTCCATCCTGAAAGCCATCCTCTGCACCATCGGCCGCTCCGCCTCCAAGGTCCTCCTGGAGGCGGCACCGGTACTCACCAAAGACGCCCCCTCGGAAGGAACAGCCGAGCACGAATCGGCCAAAGTGGCGCTACGGCAGTACTGGGAGAGTTTCGGCTTCCACCCGGCCCACTGCGACTACCTGGTCTTCGACGACATGGCGGACGTCCTGGACTAAGTGTCATGAAGACATCGGCCGTGAAACCTGGCAGGGCGGAATTTGTCAAGGCAGATGAGGCCAGCGGGAGTTTAGGCAGCTAATTCGACATCGGTTGATGGGTCCTTCATTTCGGCGGTCGTGGTTTCCATGGGTTTGTTGATCCAGGTCGTGCCCGGCAGGGCGAGGATCTTCGGATCCGTGGTGGTGGAGAACCGGTGCGGGTTCGCTGCGCGGGCGGCCTTCAGGACTGCGATGCGGGCTCGGGCCGTGGCGGCCGCGAGACCGTAGTGAACGTCCGCGGGGGTGTTCAACCCGATGCCGGTATGCCGATGATTGTGGTTGTAACCATCGACGAAGTCGGCCATGAAGGCGCGTGCGTCGCCGAGGCTGGCGAAGCGTTCCGGGAACACGGGAGCGTATTTCAAGGTCTTGAACCAGCCCTCCGAGAACGGGTTATCATTGCTCACCGGGGCCTGGAGTGCGACCGGGTGATCTCCAAATCTGACAACAGCGCGGCAACGGTCTTGCTCGTCATCGACGTTCCCTGGTCGGCGTGAACAACCTGCGGGGTGCCATGCAGAGCGAAGGTTCTCGTCATCATCTCCGCCGCTAACACCGCGGATTCCGACGCGTGGACGGCGCAGCCCACGATGTAACGCGAGTAGATATCGATCATCACGTACGCATCGAAATACTTGCCTTTGATCGGCCCGGGCAGCTTGGTAATATCCCAAGAAATGACGTCTCCTGGTTTGACGGCGACAAGTTCCGGGATGGCTCGCGCCGAATGCCGCGCTTGGGCACGACGCTCCTTCACTTGACGGTTGTCCCGCAGAACCCGGTAAATGGTGGAGATCGACGCCAAATACACGCCCGCGTCGAGCAGCTGGGCGTAGATCTGGATCGGCGCCAAATCGACGAACTCCGGCGAGTTCACCACGTCAAGGATGTGGGTCCGCTCGGCATCGCTGAGCTTGTTCGCCGGCACCACCACGACCGCCGACAGACGTGTCGCCCGGGGCTTCCTGGTGGCGGTTGCCCGGGGAAGACCGACCAACGTGGCGGCCGTGCGGGTGGAAATGCCGCGGGCGGTCAGCTCACGATAGGTGGTTTTTACTGTCTCGTCTGCGGTGGTTCGTCCCGCGAGCTCTTGGAAAGATTTTCCAACAGCTCGTGCATTTTTGACATGATCTCCAACGCCACCTCGGTCGTGGCCAGACGTTGGTCCGTCAACTCCAGTTTTCGTTTGAGCCGGGCGATCTCGGCCTGCTCCGGGGTGAGTTTCCCGATCTTCTCCCCGGGCTGTTTGCCCTCCAGCACGCCAGCGTCACGGAGCTTTCGCCATTCGGTGATCTGGGAGGAATAGATGCCCTGCTGACGCAGATACGCCCCGCCCGTATTCGTGGCGATCGCGACCTCGTAAGCGGCAAGGTGGACGAGTTTCTGCGCCGGAGTGATCGAACGCCTCCGCGTCGGACCACCCGACCTCGGCCCTGCAGGGATGCTGTTGTTCATAGGACTATCGTCGCGCACGACGCTGATCGATGGAGTGGACATGGTGGATCGATTCCTGGTTCTCGCCCTACGACGCGGCGGACTTGCTCTTAGCTACTGGCCTCACCCGATCCTGACACGCAGGGGTCCCGCACCCCCACATAGACTCAGCGTAAGGACGATCCTTGGGGGAATAATGTTTGGCAGAAAGCACGCGTGCGAAATGTGCGGGCGGAAGACGGCGGCGCACGACCGCGATGTCCGGTTCCGCCTCCCGGATCCGGTCCTGAACAGCCCCGAGCAGCACCACGCCGAGGACAGTTGGCTGAGCGATCCTGACCCCAACAAGGCAACGCTTATGCAGATCCCGAACATCAGCCCGTTCGTCCGGGCCCTGCTGCCGGTCAAACTGCAAGGCGGATACGAATTCCGGTTCGGGGTTTGGATCGCCATCCACCCCGATGACCTCCAGCATGCGTGCAGGGTCTGGAATGCCCCGGAGTACAGAGAACTGAAGCTAACGGGCTACCTGGCCAACAGGATCGAGCCTTGGGGTCTTTTCGCTGTCCCGGTGAACCTCGCGGTGCTCAACCCGGAGCAAACTCCCTACTGCGTGACAAGCCCCAACAAGGAGTTGAACGACGTGCTCACTCAAGAGTGGCCGCACGACGTTCTGGCAGCCCTTCCCGCGTAGCACTGAGACCCCCATGGAGACGACCGTGGCAGCCAACCTTCCGCGACGGACACCAGCCCGGAAGCACTTCGGGGAAACCCTCCGGGCCGGCAGGTACAGCCACCGGCTGACCAGGGACGAAGGCGGTTTCTCACCATCGTCGCAACAGGTTCGATTTGAAGGTAACAGAATCCCTGTCTAGCCATCGAAGTCGCTGCCATACGTGCGCCAAACAGATGACGCGTTCAACCGAATGCGTCTCGAGCGAGGTGGCAACGCTGCAGGTCAAACGCACGAGAGGTGCTAGTGGTCTTCTCGCTGGTGTTGGGGGGTAATAGGCTTTGTCCATGTCACGAGGCAGTGCCGGCAAAAGACTAGAGCCTAAGATGACTCTCGGCACCTGGGTCGCGTCCGGGGACATGATCGTGGCCTTGGCCGCCGGGGACTACCGGCTGGAGATGAGCACCGACATCACCCGCAACTCATGGGGAATGTATAGGTTCGAGGGGGCTCTCCGATGACTGACCTCGTGGGCATTACCATCGATGAGCTCAAGATCCGCAGGGTGAACAACGAAACGCTCGCCACCGTTGGATTCCTCTGCGCGCCGGAAGATGGATCGGCCCTACCATCAATGGACTCAATCGACGCCGCCATCGCCGCTATCAGGCTCCCTGGGAATCAGGACCAACGCTTCCACGCGGTCCCGGTAAGCAAAGGTGCGGCAATTTACGCCTACCCGGTCATGGGGGCGAAGGGCGCCGCTGCGTTCGCCGCGCAATGATCGCGGATGCCATCGCTCCCCTCGGGTTCACAGGAATTATCACAGCATGCAGGGACCGCATCGGCCCCCGTCCCAAGACAGATCGTCACTCCTACGGCGCCGCGATCTGCTCCGCCGGGGCTGCGCTGGACAACGACGAGACGCCACTGTTTTTTCGGCCGGTGAAAAAGAATTTGGACCGGTGGGCTGTTGGCGACCCAACTTTCACAGGGATCGTGGACCGGCTCGCCGGCTGGGCCGCGGACAACGCGGTCGGTCCCATCCTCGCGGGAATCCACTTCACTATGTCCAAGTGCAAACCACACCAGGTAGCCGATGTCTTGACTCGTTGCTGCGAAGACGTCGGATGGGCGGACCTGCTGTTCCCCACCGCCAATGGTGACTGGAGCGCCCGGTTCTCCATCGAAGGGTGGATTCTCGCCCATACCGAGATCAAGAAGGACAGGGACGACGCAGGGCAGTCCCTCATGAATCTCCTCACGGACCTGGCCCCGCTGTATGACTATGCCGCAATGACCCGAAAGTCTTTCGGCAGCTCCTCGCCACACAGTTTGATGATCCAAGGCGGGCGGCCGGAACGTGGGGACCGCGAACTGCAAACATCCCACTCGCTCGTGAAGGAGTACGTGCCTGGCATCTTCGCGGTGCAGGTCCTTGGACCCGGGGTCCCTGATCTGGAGCCAACCGGCCGCTGGCGTATCACCCCTTTGAAGGCCGGTCGCAGGATGAAAGCGATCCCGTGGGTCGAGGCCACCCAGGCCCGGATCGGTGCCCCCCAGGAACAGAAGGCTACCGCCAGCTAAAGTTGCCTCCTTTTCAGCCGGCGTGGTCACCAAGACGAGGACTACACCGCGGCACACGGTGCGCTCCTGCAACTGGTCTCTGATGGGCATAAGCTCGTTACCATTCGAACGTGGCAATCATAGTTAGAGACAGGAGAAAGACTATGGATTCAACCGGCTCTCCCCTTGACCGAGACGGCGACGACACGAACTATAGGTCAGCGCCAGTAGCTGACGCGCATGCACAAGCGCGGGCAATCTCTGAGCCGATCCTGGCCGCTCTCTGCGCCAAGGGCGGGCATCCGGTCCCCTCGCTAGAGATCGTGGATGCGCTGCCCGGCGGTGACACGTCAACGGCCAGGGCTTCAAGTATTCGAGGTGCCGGGACTATCGAACTACCACACAACCTCACCAAGGACCTATCTCATGATGGTCTCGAAAGCTTGCTCGGCCACGAGCTCGGACACATGATCCGGAAACGCTCGCCAACAATGATGTTCCGCCACATTTTCTATTGGCTCTTCATTCCTCTGGCTGTGGCAGCGCCTGTCATCTGGGCAGTGGGTGGCATCACCAACACCAAGTCCCTGTACATAACCGGTGCCTCCGCCCTCTTTCTGCTCGCCCTTAGCTCACTGGGCATAGCGATGGCCCTCTCCCGCAAGCACGAAGCGGACTGCGATCTTTTCTCCCACCAGCTGGCGGGTAGCTTTCCCGGAGCCGTAGAACATTTGGGCAGTTATCGGGCACGGGAGAAATTCGCTAAGAGGCGGACGCCCTGGAACGCTCTCATGGCGCATCATCCCAAAGCACAACGACGAATCGACCTAATCCAGAAGCGCGCATAGGGAAGCTAACGCCCGTCTCAGTTCCAAGGTACTCGGTTCATTCGGGGGCAACCTCACCTCCACCGACAACGGCGAAAAGACCATCGCCCCCTGGTAACGAGCGACACGTCAAGAGCTCGAAGTCACCACGCCCGGGTGAGCGCTTGCACCCGCCCGGGCGTCGTGACACCGCCCCATCCCAGAGGTTGCCGACATGGACCATCCCCAACTCGAACCGCTCCTAACCGGCCTGCACGCCACCCCGTCGGTCCCACTGCCCTTCATGGACGGTGTCGACCTTCACTCCTTCGTGCTGGAAACAGAACAGGGCCTGGTCGTCATCTACAACACCCCAGCCATCGACACCGTCGGAGAAGAGATATCATCCCTCGGGAAACCCCGACGCCTGCTCATCAACCATTGGCACGAGGGCATGTCCGGGACCCCGTCGATGAATATCCCCACCTTCGTGCACAGCCGGGACCAAGCCCAGCTCGAGTCCACGATGCGAGTCGACGGCACATTCGAAGACCAGCAAATGATCGGAGACGACCTCGAAGTCATCCCGAGCCTGGCACACACACCGGGCGCGGCTTTCTACCTTTGGAACAACGGCGAGCACAAAATCCTCTTCGTCGGCGACAGCTTCTGGGTCGAGAACGGCGTCTGGAAAGCGGTACTCCTCGGCGAAAGCAACCGGAAGAAGTTCCTTGAAACGCTCGAACACATGCGCGACCTCGACTTCGACGTGCTCGCACCCTGGCCAGCACAACGGGGCCGCCCCGCGATCGATGTGATCACCGAGAAGCAGAAACAAAAGCAAATCGACGGACTAACTGCCCGGATAAAAGCCGGAGCCAGCGGACCAAGTAGCTAACCGAAGGTGCAGGCCCCTCTGACCAGACGTGCGGAATTCCGCCAAGATGGTCTCATCAACTGCCTCAACAGCCTCCGGTATCGACATCTCAGCGGCCTCCGCCAGGAGGCCTGCGAAGTATTGGACCATGGATGCTTCGTAATCTGTCTGTACCGGCACAGTTCCCCCATTGTTGCTGTAGCGTCGGAGGACCCTTCCCCTGCTCCTATGCCGACAGCCTACGGGCACGGCGAGGAGTCAGGGAGTCCACGCCGCATACATGAGATTCATGCCTTCCAGCCCCAGCATCCCACGGCGTACCGAGCCCTTATCGCGCTCAGGGAGCACCGTTCGCTTCTGCCGTCTCGCGTGGAGGATGCCCACTGACGGCCATCAGAACTGCTCTATGATGACCGCAAATGGGTAATTCCACTGGCCGCCACACGAATTCTAGGGGTCGTTGCAACACCCGGTGGCCACCTGTGGGCAGTTTTCAATGGCCGCTAACACTCATACCGCCGGGCAGCCCGGTACAGGTTCGCCTTACGATGGAGTAGTCCCGTCTTGGTCCGGGTGCAGACGTCTTCGGACGATTCATCCGCGCTGGTAAGGAAGGCAGCGACGCCGTCACCAACCGCCGCGCGTTGGCGTATGTCCCTTTCGGGCATCGTCGGGCATTGCCATTTCGGCCCGTAGGCCCAGGAGCCGGATCGGACGGCCCGCTTCGATTCCTGCTGCGAGGTCCAAGGCACGCGCGAGGATTTCGTTCCGGTCAAATGTCTCGGGAATTTTCCTCGCGTGGGTCTTGGTGACGAACGGCGCGTACCGAACCTTGAGGGTCAGCCCAACGACGGGCCGTCCTTCGGCCACGACATCCTCAAGGACACGCGCTGTCAGCTCCCTTACGGCGCCGTCCACCTGGGCAGGCTCGGTCAGGTCGCGCTGGAAGGTGGTCTCCCGGCTATGCCCGCGGGCAACCCACGGGGTGTCGTCCACAACGCTGGCGCCGTCCCCGCGTCCGAGCTCCGCGTACCAAGGACCCATCCTGGGGCCGAACTCCGGGACCAGATCTTGGGGGTCTAACGCGGCGAGCTCGGCGACTGTGTTGATGCCGAGTTTGGCCAGCCGGCCCGACACCTTGGTTCCGACGCCCCACAGGTCCTTGGTGGGCCGACTGCCCATGACGTCGAGCCAGTTCCCCGCAGTAAGACGGAAGACGCCGGCCGGCTTGCCGAAACCGGTGGCGACCTTGGCCCGGACCAAGGTGTCGCCGATGCCCACGCTGCAATGCAGCTGCGTTCGCTCCAGGACAGCGGCCTGCACCCGCCGGGCGTAGGCTTCCGGATTCTCTGTCTCCGTGCCAACAAAGGCTTCATCCCAGCCCAGCACCTGCACGGTGGCGCCGGGCTGCGCGCGCAGGGTAGTCATCACGGTTTCAGACGCCGCCAGGTAAGCCTCCTGATCGACGGGCAGGATCACAGCGTCGGGCACTTTCCGGGCCGCAATGCGTAAGGGCATTCCGGAACCCACGCCGAACGCCCTGGCTTCGTAGGATGCGGTCGACACTACAGCTCGTTCCGTGGGGTCGCCCCGACCGCCGACGATGATCGGCTTGCCCGCGAGCTCCGGCCGCCGGAGCACTTCGACCGCCGCGATGAACTGGTCGAGATCGACGTGCAGCACCCACCGGATTCCGCTCACGCCACCAGTCTGCCCTAAACATCCCTGGCAAGCATCGGCTCTCCACCGGGCCTGGCCGCTGAGCCTGCGGCCTCCTGACCTTGCCGGGGCCAAAATCGTACCGCTCAGGGTTCCTCTTCCGGGAAACCTCGAGACTTTAGGTGCCGCCCAGCTCACCCATTGCAGCCCGCTTCGCCTGTGAGGCGTCTCGTAACCTCAGTGTGTCGAAACACATGCGATGCAAGACTCAAAGCCCGGTTGAGCGACATCAAGCGATCACAGAAAGCCGCCACGAAGCGCTGAACTCCACAGACCAACCTCCGACGCGCCGGCCGTCCCATATTGAAAAAGGATAGTTAAGGGACGAAATCGGGTCGAGTGTCGCCACTTTTGTCATTTTCCGAGTCGTATGCACGGAATATCCAAAGTCCTCTGCACGGCCACTCCACGGGTGCCTGCATGCGCGGATCGTTGCCGAATAGCCATGTAGCCGGAACGACCGAGCAGTGGTGGTCAGGTCCCCAGTCTGCACCTTCCACCGCGGATGTGGCCCGTCAGGGACGTTCGCCGGTGACGATCACACCGCTCCCGGGGGGGAAGGCAACGTGGCCCTTGATCATCCGGGCCAGGGGTGTCGGCCGCGGGTAGGACTAGGCGGCGTTCGGTGCCCGGTAGCCCCCGGCGCGGACGTGATGGTAGCGGGCGACACCCTTCCAGAAGCACAGGGTCCGGATCCGGCTGCCCGCCAGTGCGCCCGGCCTCACGGACTCAGCGGGGAAGTAGTGGTTGCCTTCCAGATACACCGTGCGCTCCGAGCGGGCAATCACCTGGCCGTGGAAAGTGGCGGTGATCATGAGGTGCTCCGGGCGGTTTTGTGCAAGATATCGCGGTCACGGATGACGATGCGCCCGCGGCCCTGCCGGATGGCCTTCCTGGCCGTCAGCTCACCCATGATCTTGCTGGTCGCCGCCCGGGAGGCGCCCAGGAGGCCGGCGAGCTGTTCGTGGGTCAGATGGATGGTCCGGGCCTGCCCGAAACGCGGCGGCCCCCCGGCGTCACCGAGTTTAAGCAGGGTGGACGCCAACTGGGCCGATAACGGCCGCAACGCCAGATTGGTCAGACGCTCTTCGAGGCGGGCGACCTGTTCGCCCAGGAGCCGGGAGATGCGGATCGCGATGCGCGGATCCGAGAGCAGAAACCGTTCGACCTCGTCCACGCTGAGCTGGCAGATCGCGGAGTCTTCGATGGCCTCGGCGTAGTTGTCATACATCCGCTGGCCCACGAGCATCATCTCCCCGAACACCGCGCCCGGTTCCAGAATGGCCATCGTCAGGGCCTTGCCGTCCTCGGCGACCCGGAAAATACGCACCCGGCCGGATTTGAGGATGAACAGGGCCTTGACGGGCTGGCTCTGGCTGAACAGGAGTTCTCCGCGGCGAAACAGCCGGGCCGGGGCCATGAGGTCCATGGCCGCGATCTCCTGCGCGCTCAGGTCAGCGAACAGATCAACTTCGTTCAAACAGCTGAACGGGTCAGCGGGTCCTGCCATGAGCGGGTCGGCCTCTCGTTGCCGCGGGGCCCACGGGCGCAGGTCTCCGGAGACAGTGGCCGCCACGCCGACCCGGCAGGTATCGCTCATGCCTGGCTCTTGAGGACGCGGACCGCCACCAGTCCCAGAATAACGCCATAGATCAGGTGTCCCATGAGGCTCATCAGCGCGGTGAGGTCAACGGTGAACAGGGTCATGCCCATTATGCCCGGCATGACCATCAGGGGCCCAAGGACCCACCAGATGGCCCCGTAACCGAGCCCGACGAGGGCGCCGCGGCCATACACGGTCAGGAACCGGTTGCCGAACAGCACCGTCAGGCCCAGTCCGATCAGCACCGAAATCATCAGATGGACGCCGAACCCGACCACCGCCGAGTCGGAGCCGACCATGGACGCGATGACGGGAAGCATGCCCATCATCGCCATGAGAACCCCGAACACGATACCCCCGGCAATACCACCGGCGGCCCCGGCCAAGACCCGCCGGCCGATGCCGGTCCCGGACGTGTGATGTGAATGAGCTGACACAGAAGCCATGACGGCAACCTTCCATCGAAGAGTTCTTTGCTGACGTCTTCAACGTATGGCCGGTCCATGATGCCGTTCAGTAATCTGCGCTACACAGCAGATAAACATCGAGAGCTGCGACCGGCGCCCCGGGTAAAGCCCAAGGAGGTGAACCGGACGGGGCTTCACCCGTCGTGCATCATCATTCCGGCCCGGATCTGGAGGTGGCCGCCCCTCGCGGAGGCTCTGACAACGTCATCGCACCGTTCTTTCACCGCCCGCCATGGGGCCGCGGTGGGGTCGGATCCTCCCAGCGCGCACGCCAGCCGCGCCAGCGGAGTCAGCCACCGCGCCCATCCCACCGGATCCTGCATGTCCACGACCCCGACCCGGGCGTCTGCGGACAGCAGCCCGGTCATATTCGTCCAAGCCTGCACCCAGTCCCGCATCAGGGACAACGAGTAGGTCGCCAGGGCTGCATCCGAAAACGCCATGAGGGCCCGCGCGCTAACCGGACAGCCGCCGGAATCTGCCGCGGTCCGGCAACGCATCTTCGCCGCGATCAACACCATCGAACCCCTCGACTCGCCGGCGGCACTCGAAGACGTCGGCGTGGAAGTCATCAAGGGCACCCTGACGTTCCGCGCATCCGGCATTGCCGACGTCAACGGCAGGACGATCCGCTTCCGGCAGGCGCTGATCGCTACCGGCGGTACACCGGTCAGTACTGGCATCCCGGGTCTGGCCCCGGGGGCCACCGTCACGTCCGACACGATCTGGGAACTCGATGCCCTTCCCGGACGCCTGGCCATTGTTGGAGAAGGCCCGGTCGCCTGCGAACTCGGACAGGCCTTCGCCCGCCTCGGAACCGAGGTCACCATGATCGTCCGCTCCCGGATCCTCCCCAAGGAAGATCCCGACGCCGCCGACCTCGTCCGGGAGAGCCTGGAAGCCGACGGTGTCCGCATCCTGGAATACGCATCCGTCGAGAACGCGGCTACCACGGCCGCTGGAACCCGGATCCGGCTGGGGGACGGCGCTGCCGTCGACACGGACGCGGTCCTTCTGGCCACCGGGCGCACGCCCCGGACCGCGGGCCTTGGACTGGAACGGATCGGGGTCAAGCTGGACGAGGACGGCCATGTGATCACGGATTCCCGAATGATGACCTCCAATCCGCTCATCTGGGCCGCGGGAGACGTGACCGCGAACCCCCAGTTCACCCACCTTGCCGGCGTTCATGCATCCGTGGCCGCCTCGAACGCGGTGCTCGGACTCAAACGCCAGGTCAGCGGCACGGTGCCCCGGGTGACATTCACGTCCCCGGAAGTGGCCGCCGTCGGGCTCACCGGGGCCGACAGCCGCCTGCAGCACCGCGCCCGGACTGTCCGGCACACCCATGTCGACCGCGCCGTGACGGAGGACTCCACGAGCGGCTTCACGAGGCTGATCATGGACCGGCGGGGCAAAATCCTGGGTTGCACCATCGTCGGTCCCCGAGCCGGGGAATCCCTGGCTGAACTGACCCTGGCAGTCCACAAGGGAATGACAACGTCCGACATCGCAGGAACGACGCACCCCTACCCCACGTATTCGGACGGTGTGTGGAACGCCGCCGTCGCCGATGTCCGGGAACGCCTGGCCTCTCCGGGTACACGCCGGGCCATGGCGGCGCTGATCTGGTTCCGGCGCCGATGGCTGGACGGACCAGGGTCTCACCGCAGGGACCAGTAGCCGGCGTGGATCCGCTGGACATCATCGCGTCCTGGCCGCTACCGAACTGAACCGCCTCGGCCTCTCGATAGGCCAGGAGTCCCTGATCATGGAACTGGCAAAACAAGGTCCCCGGACCCAGGCGCAGCTCGCCACCGCTGCCGGCTGTGAACCCCCGACCATCACTTCCGCCGTGCAGAAGCTTGAAGCGCTAGGGCTGGTAAGCCGGCACCCATCCACCGAGGACCGGCGCGCAACGGTCGTAGAGCTGACAGCCGAGGGCGAGGCGCTGCTCGAAGGGCTGTCAGCTGACTGGATTCATCTGGCCGAGTCGACAGTGGCCGGGCTGTCGCGTACCGGGGTGGAAGATTTGATCGAGGCCCTGACTGACCTGGCCGCAAGTCTGGAGACCGCGGCCCGCGATCTGGACGCCCGCAGGACTACCTGACCCCGGCGTGGCCTCAATAGCCCCGTCCGGGGGAAACGCCCGCTCACCCATCCCCTTGCGGGCTGCGAGGTGATAAATAGCGCTGCGCAAAGACCGCCATTTATCGCTGCGAGTCACACCCTGATGGGATTGCGTAAATCGACTGGAGCCTTAATGCATTGCAGGGCTGGCGCAGTCAACGCGTCACAGTCACTCGCGAGAGTTGCCGGCCTACTGTCACCCGCGATGTTCTGACAGGACGCCGTAGGCTCCGGCTAACGGCTACTTTCGTCGAGTGCAGGAATGCCGAGCTGGGCACAGACCTCAGCAGGGCCGGGGATGACCGCCACGGTGCCGTCCACAACGCATGCCGTCAGGAAAGGTATGAAATTTCCGAACGACCTAAGGGCGGGATCCCTGAAAAGGGGCTTGCCGTTCTGGTCCACAACTGCCTCTGCAGTGGGCATAGCACCTGGAGTTGGGGAGATGAAACCCTCGGGGATGAGGTCGTCGTTAATGCCAGATAGGTTCATGTTTCCCATGTCCCATACGCGACTGCACTGGTTTATGGGGTCCGCGATCTGTTGCATTCCGGCGTTTTTATCGTCCGGGTTGGGGTTGTTCTTGGCGTCGAATCCAGTGATGAAAATCCCGGTGGTGATGTAGGGGGGCTTTGTCTCCCCCGGCGACCCTTCCACCGGGGGCCTGGTGGTGAGGTCGGCGTGGTAGTAGCAGCGGATGTCCCGTTTGTCCTCCACGGGAGCGAATGCCACGTAGACACCGGCGGCCGTGGTGCCGGCCAGTGCCAGTCCGGCGAAGGTCAGCGCTGCCGGTTTGCGCCAGCGTGGGGCGGTCTTCGGCTTGCGGCGGGCTTCTTGGACGAGGAGGTTCTGGACACGATTTTTCGTGTCTTTCGGGTAAGTCACTTCAGACAGGTTCATGAGATCCTCGCTTCAACGATCGTCGTGTCGAGTTGTTCGGCGGGCTCTTGTGCCCGGTTCATGGCCGCAAGTTTGGCCCGTGCCCGATGCAGTCTCGATTTCACCGTCCCGATTCGGACACCGAGGGTCTTTGCGGCTTCTTCCTGGCCAATCCCGTTCATCAGGCACAGGACAACGACATCCCGTTCACCGTCATTCAGACCGGCGGTGGTATCGAGTAGTTCGCGGACGGACCGTTCTGCGTCAAGCCTTGAGGCGACCGATTCTGCATGGTCTGCTTCATTTTGGCCGTGACGGGGGTCGGAGTGCGGCAGCCTGGCCAGAAAGGCGGCATGCCTGCGCGTTCCCCTGGCCCGGTTGCGGTTCGCGTTCGTTGCCGCGCCCAGCAGCCACGGCAGCAGAGTGTCCTTCTCCGGTCTGAGCCTGTTCCGTTGTCGCCACGCCTCCAAGAAAGTGATCGAGACGAGTTCCTCCGCGTCGTGCCAGGAACCACAACGGGACAGGCAATACCGGAAGACTGCATCGGCGTGCCTGTCGAACAGGACCCCGAACGCATCAGCGTCGCCTGCGATGCACTTATGCCACAGGTCTTCGTCGGTTTCCCCCATTAGCCTCATGCCTTGTAGTGTCCGCAGGATCCGAAAAGGTTCCTGAACCGACAAACAATTTGCGCCGCTTCAAGGACAAACAGCGTGGAACGGCAACAGCGCTTCAGAAACACTCACGTACCCGCATCTTCTCAACTCGAAGCTACCGCGAACTCTGATCGGGCTGCCCGATTAGGGCAACCCTGAGCGGTCATTCCATTTGTTAGCTACCGGATCGCGTGGTCCGGGTTCTGCTCGTCGTAGAGGTCCCTTGATCGTCCAATGGCATCCTTGTTCGCCAGCGACCAGTCCGCGAGCTGCTTGACCAAATGGGTGAGGCCGCTGCCGCGGGCGGTGAGTTCGTAGGTGACCTGCGCCGGGACCGTGGGGTAAACGGTCCGGGTGAGCAAGCCGTCACGTTCGAGGCGCCTAACGGTCAGAGTCAGCATGCGCTGGGAAATCCCGTCGATGGCGCGTTGCAGCTCCCGGAAGCGCCGCACCCCGGAGGCCAGTTCGACGATGACGAGGACGGACCACTTGTCGCCGATCCGGTCGAGGACGTCGCGGATGCCGCAGTCCTGGTGGTCGGTGCTGCCGCACGGTTCCAGCGCAGCGGTTACCCCGGTGTGACTGTCTAACACGAAAGTGCCTCCTTGTGGCCGTGCCCAACGTTACCGAAGATGGGTTTAGTTACTGAAAAGAACCAGCGAAAGAAGCCAGTCCATGATTCTCGTTACCGGGGCCTCTGGCCACCTCGCCCAGGCGATCCTCCACCATCTCAAAGAAGCCGGAGTCGATGGGGTCGGCGGCACCCGCACGCCGGGCGACGACCCGCGCCAGCGCCTGCTCAACTTCGACGACCCCGCAACCCTCGACTTTGGTGATGTCGGCACCCTTGTCATTGTCTCTGCCGGCACGGCCGAAGACGACGTCGTGATTGCCCGGCACGAAAACGTCATCACCGCCGCAGAACGCAGCAACGTTCAGCACATCATCTACACGAGCGTGGCCGACGGCGGCGACCACCTCGGCTTTGCCCTGGCCCACCGCTGGACCGAACGACGCCTTCAGCAGGGTACCGTTCCCTGGACGATCCTACGGAACGGCCTCTACGCGGAACTGATCGGACAACTCCTCACACCTGAAGCCGGCACAATCACGGCGCCGTTCGGCCCCGGCAGTGTCGCGGCGATCGCCCGCCAAGACCTGGCTGAGGCGGCATCAATCGTCGCACAGGATCCACAGCCACACGCCGGACAAACGTACAACCTCGTCGGCACGAAGGCGATCTCCGCGTTGGACGTCGCCCACGAACTGGGGGCAACCTACAAGCCAGGCACACTCGCGGACCTCCGCAGCGCTCTGAACACCGCAGGGCTTCTGCCGTTCCAACCGGCCATGCTGCTATCCATACACACCGCAGTCGCCCACGGTTTCCTTGACGAAACCACCGAAGACATCACCCAGCTTCTCGCGCGCCCTCCGCGGAACCCGCTGGCCGTTGCGGCTGCCGCCGCCCAAGGGCAATAGCAGCAGCAACATTCACCGTTCTGCCAGGGCGTCAGTCAGGACCTCTCCTGCTTGTTTCCACAGACGGTTGCACGTCAGCAGACGACCCCACCACACACCGGCAGACACAGCGACGACCGTTCGTCGAGGACCGTCCGCAAGGGGATCCCTCACCGGACACATTCAACCGGGCGGAAGCTGACACCCGTAGTCCATCCGCAGGTTCGTAGGTTTCACCGCGGATCCGGAAACCGTCACGATCAGCCTTGACGGCAGAACCGTCGGGACTCACACCAGGTTCTGGGGAACCGGTCTAACGGACAATGTGGTGGAGGAGATCGTCCGACTGCGCCGGGCCGAGATCATGAGGTAGCTCGCGGCATAACAAAGTAGCGGTTTCAGCAGGACGACGACGGTGAGAACCTACTGGTGCTGCCGGCCCGGAAGTACCGAAGATGCAGTGGGTGCGGGCATGGAAGCTGAACGCCACAAGAGCCATGCCCACCAGAGCTGAGCCGCCCCTAAGGTCAGCCCGGACAACACTCCGAGGACAGGCAGGAAAGGCCCCGCCAGGCCGACGAAGGCCGGAGCACCGATGGCCAGTAGTATGCTGGCGCCGCGGGGGAAGTGTCCTGCCGCACGGTCTTCTCTTGCCCGGTCGGGCACGCGGGACCACACTGGTTGACGGGAGGCAACGCCATGGAACGAGTCACCATCAGCGATCTGCCGATGACACAGGAGGAACTCGTCGCAGTAGCCCACGGTATGCCGCTGGTGCTCGGCGAGCCGGCCAAGGCACGGATTGCCGCGAGCCGGGCCTTGTTGGATGAGGCCATGTCCAGCGGCGACGCGATCTACGGGCTCAGCACCCGCGTCGGCCACGGCAAGGACACCCGGGTTCCGCGAGAAGAGCTTGAGCAGCTGCAGCAGTTCCTGGTGGCGAGCCACGGCGGCGCGTTCGGGCCCCTGCTGGACCGGACAGTGGTCCGGGCCGCGATGGCCGTTCGCGTCTGCGGCATGGCCCGGGGCGGTTCCGGTGCAAGCCCGGCCGCGGCGGACACGCTGCTGGCCATGTTGAATGCCGGGGTGCACCCGGTCTTGCACAGCAGGGGGTCGGTCGGGGCTGCCGACATCAGCCCAATGGCTGGCATCGCCCAGGTGGCTGTGGGAACCGGCACGGCTGAATTCCGGGGCGAGGTTCTCCCAGGCGCGGAGGCTTTGCACCGGGCTGGGATCGAGCCGCTCCGGCTTCAAGGCCGGGATGGGCTGGCGTTGATCTCGGCTAACGGCGTCTCGATCGGCCATGGCGCCCTGGTGCTGGCCCGCGCGGCCCGGACAGCCCGGGCAGCGGACCAGGCCGTCGTCCTGTCCATCGAAGCCACCCGTGGGAACCCCTCGGGCTTCTCGGCGCCCGTGGCGGCGGCCAAGCCGTATCCGGGGCAAGTGGCGGCAGCGGCCCATCTGTATGAACTGCTGAAAGGCTCCGAACTCCTGACCCGGGATGGCCCGCGGTCCGTTCAGGATGCTCTCTCCTTCCGGGTAGTTCCGCAGGTTCACGGGGCGTTCCGGGAGTTTCTCGCCACAGCCGGGCGTGCAGTGGATACCGAGCTGAACTCCGCAAGCGACAATCCTCTGATCGACGTCGAATCCGGCTCGGTGCTGAGCAACGGCAACTTCCATCCGATGGTGCTGGCCATCGCCTTCGACGCCCTGCGCGTCGCCCTGGTCCACGTGGGGCAGTTGAGCGAACGCCGCATGAGCCATTTGTGGAATGCCCTCATGGCGGCGATGAAGTCGGGGCCTCCGCCCGGGAACCGCGGGCCGGACGCGGCCCCGGGGATGCAGCTTCGCTACGCAGGGTCCGCCTGCTACACCGAACTCCGGCTCTTGGCGGCGCCCGCCACCTTGGACTCGACCGTCCTGGATGTCGGAGTCGAGGACCATGCAACGGGCGCCATGCTGAGCGTCCGGACAACCGAGCAGGCGTTATGCCTCCTCGAGGATCTGCTGGCCATCGAGGTTCTGCTGGCCGCCGACTTGTCGCGCGTCTCGCCCCCGGGAACGCTCGGTGCCGGGGCCTCGGCGGTTCTCGGGCTCACCGCGGAGGCGGCGACCGGCGCAGGATCGGCCGCGGACGTCCACCGGAATCTGCGGGAACGCTTTCCCGGAAACTAAAAGAACGCGGCCTGCGCGTGGGGGTGGATCACCGCAGGACCAGCGCTGAGCCCGCAACAAGATAAGTATCGATGGGGCGTGCACCCAGGTGGGGATCCTGGCCCTTCAGCCAAAGAGCGTAGCAAAATTCCCATTCGAAGTTCGAGGAAATTCTCTCGACGTGTGACGCGCGTAAGTCGGTCGATCACCGTGCCGTGGGAGCCTGTCGGCACGGTCCGCGCAGTTGCTGGCCGAGGCCATGTACGTAAGACCCGCACGGTGATATGCGCGGTGATGGGGGGATTACTGCAACCATGTTCCTTATGACTGGAATGAAGATCGGCTATGCCCGCGTCTCAACGAACGATCAGGACCTGACCGCCCAACGAAACGCACTTTTTGCCCTGGGGGTTGAAGAGAAGCAGATTTTCGTCGACCACGGACTGACGGGAGCGAATCGGGTGCGCCCCGGGCTCCGCGAAGCGATGGCAGCGTGCCGAGGCGGCGATACGCTCGTGGTGACCAAACTCGACCGCTTGGCGCGTTCGCTTTCCGATGCCAGGGATATAGCCGACGAGCTGGCAGCCAAAGGGGTGGCACTCAGTCTCGGCGGCAGCACCCACGATCCAACTGATCCGGTAGGCCGGCTGCTGTTCAACGTCTTGGGAATGGTGGCCGAATTTGAGGCGGACCTAATCCGGATGCGCACCCGTGAGGGAATGGCGGTCGCCAAGGCAAAGGGCGGCTGAAAGGCAAGCAACCAAAATTATCCAAGACGCAGCGCAAACATCTTCTGACGCTGCACGACGCCGGGGAGCACACGCAGGCCGAATTGGCGGAGCTGTTCCGGGTATCTCGGACAACGGTGTACCGCGAGCTCCAACGGCGCTCCGCCTAAAGACCGATGTGGCGCCACTCCCAAGAACGCCACTCAGCGCTGCGAAAAAGCCGCCATTTAGCGCTGCAATTTACAGCGGAAACACTGCGATCGTGATCCGAAAATTTTGAGTGGCGCTTGCGCCGTTGGAGGGACCGGCTAACGGGCAGCGGGTTGTGCGTGCGCTGTGGTCATTCATTGATGAACGAGTTGATGGTCGACACAAGCTGCGCTCTTTGCGGACCAATCCAGAAGATGTGGCTCGGCGAGTCGAGTTCGATGAGCGTCGCGTCGGGAATCGTTTCAGCGAAGTCCTTCGCATGAACGAAATCGACGCCACCATCGTACGGCGAGCCTGTCACAAGGGTCGGGCACTGGACGCTCGCGATGACAGATCTTCGTGTTGCAACATCGCGCGCCCGGCCCTGGCGGAGGTCGTTGACGAATCCGGAATCAGAGCGCATGGAATTGAACAGGGCACGCGCCTCCGTTCTGTCGTCAGCACCCAGTAGCCCCCACCACTGATTGACCGGAAGCGTCGAGAGGTTCGACATCATGAGCCGGAGGCCTGAATCTGAACGAACAATGCCACGCACAAGACGCCACACAAGGGCTTGTAGAAGCGGGGAGAACACCACCGGCCCCAAGAGCGCCTCCGCGCGGCTGTCCGGGTAGGGCAAGCAGGACGGAGCGCAACTATGCAGAATCAGGCGCGGGACATCGTTCTCCCTATCTGCGGCTACGCACGCGGCTTGTAAACCACCGAACGAGACTCCCACAGACGCTGCGATCACCGAGATGCCAAGTTGCTCGCACACCTCTCGTGTCAGCGGCGCGAACTCAGCTGCACTCAATTGGCCAACACGGGTGCCCCCGTACCCAGGGCGAGAGAACGAAAGCACACCGTGCCCCAACTCTGAATACATTCCCCAACCGCAATCAGACGCTGCCGAGCAATGGCCGCCGGGAAAGAAGAGCACCGGGGGCAGGTCTCCCGGTATGTACATGATTTCGACAGTTCCTGCGCTCGTATAGAGGAGCCGCGATTCACCCATCCCCTTAGTATCGCGGCAATCTGAGGATGGTGCGATGAATCACCCGATCCGGCCACCGCCCGCTCAAGGATCGGTCTGAGGGCAGCTGTGATCGAGCATGAAAGACTCACAATGTGAACGCCCCTCCCACGGGATCCCTGCACCATATCGAGTATGGGTCCCTGACATCGACCGCGCGAAGCAGGAATGGGGTTGGATTCTGCCCCGATTGGGATACTCCTCTTACCAAAGCTGGGACTCAGGAATCAGCTCGCGACTTGATCAGACCTACATAGTGGCTGAACAGTCACCAGCCTTGAGCCGCCGGAAACACGAGCGCACAGCACCAGGCCTCAACCACCTGGCGTTCCACGCCGGAAGCCAAAAAGACGTGGATGCGCTTGTCATGGAAGGAGCTCATCACGGATGGATGCAGCTGTTCCAGGACAAGTACCCGCAGGCTGGCGGACCCGATCACTATGCCGCTTACCTCTTCAACTCAGACGGCTTCGAGATCGAGCTCGTAGCCGCCGGATAAGCAGAATATGGCGAGTGTCCGGTGAAGGATCCGCCTACGTTCAAAGCCCTTGAAGGAGCGTGATCCTCGTCAGTTTATGATTTCGCCGCGCTCGTCCGCGCGGAGTGCTGCCAGGAGTTCTTTCCACGCTTGTAGAGCCTCGGGAGCCTGCCGTGTCCAATCGGTGACTTCACCGACGACCCTGAGCGGGGCGCTGCTGCGATATGACCTGGTCGGGTTGCCGGGGAATTTCTTGTCGGTCACGTTCGGGTCGTGCTCGAATGGCCCGGTCGGCTCGACTGTGTAGACGCGCGGGGCGCCGTCACCCGCCGCGAGTTCTGCCGCAAGTCCCGCACCGTTCGGAAGAGCGGTGAAATAGATGTGATTCATCACGACTTCGGGACGGTAGTTCGACCTGAAGCCCGCTCTAAGGAGATCACCGTCCCGGAGATTGGCTTTCGTGCCGTGAAAGAACGGACCCTCATCCAACGGTTGGCTCACAGCTACATCCTAAGTCGACTACATCGTCGCGCAGCCTCCAGAGCGGCGGGCGCTCGATTTAATGGGCGAAGGGGAGGCCATTTAATGCTGCGATAAAGCCGCCACCTATCGCGACGATTCACAGCGGCAGCCGTGGTGGCTCGTCTCGACGGATAGATGCCCGATAAAGGATCCCGATCCGGGCGGCGGTAACTGCGCGCATGAAAGACTCACTCCGTGAACAACGATTCCAAGGGAGCCCTGCACCATATTGAGCTGTGGCGTCGCTGTGGTTTCCACATCCCTGCGCAGGCACGACTACGCGGCAACTGTGACTGCTTTTCTCTCCGTCTCCGATGACCCTCCTACGATGCTGGTCAGCCTCTACGCGGGCTCACGCATCGGCGAAGCGGTCGCCGCGACGGGTACATGGGCGTTGAGTCTGCTGCGCAGCAAGCACCAAGGCGCGGCGGACTGGCTGGCCAGTCCAGGGACCCCGGTTGAGGGCCTGCTGGCCCGGGTCCCGTACCGCCGTGGCCCGGCCACCGGATCGTGATCCTCGACGGATCGATCGCGTACTTCGAGCTGAGAACGGTTGCCATCCATCCCGCGGCTACACATCTGCTCGTCGTAGGAGAGGTAGTTGCGTTGGGCGGTGACGCTCCGGGGTCGGAGGTACCGGACCCGCTCATACATTTTGCTTCCGCCTACCACCGCCTGGCGCTTTAGAAGCTGCCCGCCCAGATGTACTAACCCGGTACGTTGGTGACGCGTTTGGTGGGTGAGGCGCCTTTGAGTGCCGTGTGGGGCCTGTGGTGATTGTAGTGCTCGAGAAGTCCTCGATTGGGGGCGGTGCCGAAACCACAGTTACAGCAGCGTCCAGTGGTGACATCGCCGTCGTCGCGGCAGGCGTCGCCGACCAAGGAACCGGTGCTACATGCCGGACGCATCCCGCCGGCGGATGCTCCGGGAGGTTCCTGCCGTGCTTTAGCCGCTTTCTCCTTCAGGGGCGCAGCGTTTTGAGGGCCCCGGCCCACGCGATGACCTGGTCGAAGACCGGTCCCAGGCCCTGCACCGCCCGGGGCGACGGGGTGAACGTGGTGTAGTTTTCGAACTCCGTGGCCAGTGGCAGGGAGACCTGGGCGCGGACATCGGCCATCTGCACTTCGGCGGCGATCTGCCGCAGATGTTCCACGGCCCGGATCCCGCCGTCGCTGCCGTAGCTGACGAAACCGACGGCTTTGTTGTTCCACTCCCGATAGAGGTAATCGATGGCATTCTTCAGTGCCCCCGGCACGGAGTGGTTGTATTCGCCGGCGACGATGATGTAACCGTCGAAGGAGGCGATGACCTGCGCCCAGGCCTTCGTATGCTCGTTCCGGTACCGCCCGCGGGAGGGCGGGAGCGGTTCATCCAGCAGCGGTAGAGAGAAGTCGGCCACGTCGACAAGTTCGAACTGTGCATCAGAACGCTTCTTCGCCTGCTCATAGACCCAGTCCGCGACCGCTTTCCCGACCCTGCCCGGGCGGGTGCTTCCCAGCACGATGGCTATCCTCACCATGGCACCTCATCTCCCCTGCTTCCACGGCAACCTGTACCCGTTAAAACACTGTGGGAAGGGCGCTTCTTCCCCTGAGACGCTCGCTGGACTGCGCGTGCGGCGGCGCGGCCATTGGCGATAGGACCCGGTGGAGGCCCTGCGCGAATGCTGCCGCGCTTCCACGGCCCTTGACACGGCCCTTGGTGAGGCGGTCCATGCGGCTGTCGCCGCTGGAACCCCGTGGCGTGACAGCGGCCGGGTTCTTGGAGTAGCCGAGGCTGCCGGGTCCGGGCAGGACGTCATCGATGCTCTGGCGGAGAGCACGCGTGGGCTGTGGCACCGGTTCTGGGGAGCAGGCCGGGAAGATGCGTGAAATGCCGCGGCACCCGCATTGGCTAGGTTGACCATGAGGAGGGATGTCGTGAAAGCTGTCCAGTTCGCCGAGTACGGAGGTCCTCAAGGTCGTCGAGGTTGAGGAGTCGCTGGCCGGGCCCGGGCAGATCCGCGAAGCCGTCGGGGCGGCGGGCGTAAACCCGATCCACTGGAAGATCCGCAGCGGGGCCCTGGCGGGCATGATGCCCTTGAGGCCTCCCTCGGGGCGGGGATGGACGCATCGGGCGTCGTGGACGAGGTCGGTGAGGGTGTTGTGGCGTCGCAGTCGGCGGCGCGGTGTTCGGCACCGCGGTTTCGGGTGCCGCCGCCGATTACGCTGTGCTGGCGGAATGGGCGCAGAAGCCCGGCGGCCTGTCCTTTGAGGAGGCTGCGGGTTGAACCAATGCGCCGTTATCGGGGGAACCGCGGTTCCGTGGCCGACCGGGCCCCGAGGGTGTGTAGCCACTGGACGAGGTCGGCGGCACCGTTGCGCCGCGCCGCGTCCAGAGGCGTCAGCTCTTCCCGCGCCGGTATCCAGTTCAGGTCGGCCCCCCGGCCATGAAGGTAAATCGCGGCATTGAACTGCCCGCCGTGGCAGGCGTACCAGAACGCGGCATTGAGCTCATCCGGCGAAGGCGGCGCCGCGTCGGGGAAGCACTCGAGGATGCTGGATCGTAGTCTCGTAGCCGCCGCCTGCCGCAGCGTCGTGCGTGCACCGCGGTCGATCAGGTGCCGGGCCGCCTGCCACTGCCCGAAGCCGATGGCGTCCGCCAGTGGTGTGCCGTCGCCGAACACCGCTCCCGGGGCTTCAATGTCCGCGCCTGCGTCCAGCAGGGCGTCGAGCGCCTCGACATCGTTACCGCTCGCGGCCCAGTGCAGCGGGGTCTCGGCGTACGGCCCGGTGCACGGGGCGCTGACGTCAGCCCCGGCTTCGGCGAGTATCGTGACAGTCGGCACTGTGGGGGTACTGGCCCGGCAGGTCGGTGGCCACATGCAGGAGCGTGCGTGCCACCCCGTGCGGGTCTCCGGTGCCAAATCTGGCGCCAAATCTGGCGCCAGCCAGGGCGGGGTTCTCACGCAACAGCCGCCTCACCGTGTGAGGATCGCCGGTGTGGATCGCCTGGACCATGGCATCCGCGGTCGGACTCGCAATCAATCATCGCTACCCCTCTTTCTTCAGCTGCATGCTC
This sequence comes from Pseudarthrobacter sp. Y6, assembly GCF_050156205.1. Lineage (NCBI taxonomy): Bacteria > Bacillati > Actinomycetota > Actinomycetes > Micrococcales > Micrococcaceae > Pseudarthrobacter > Pseudarthrobacter sp. Y6. The sequence goes on from NZ_CP189574.1 coordinate 2,547,877, forward strand.
TATCAGCCCGATACCTGTGGAGGCACTCCTGCGTGGCCGGTGCCGGCTGAGTGGAGCTATCAGGAAACCGAACGCATCCGCCGGTCGTCAGGACCGCAGTGCCGGCCCCCGGCCGGATTCGACCCGGTGGTTGTTCAGCAGTCCCTGTCCCGCGGCGGCCGGGGGAACAGGGTCCGGTAACTCCCGCGGGAGCGTTGCGTAGCCAGTCAACGGAGGAAACGCCGCACACGTGGCGACGAAGCAATTGTCCCCGGCTCGCGGACTGACGCTCACACCCGGTAGAGCCGGGAGGCGTTGTGGACGATCCGTCCCGGCGAAGCCGCACATTAGGGCCATTAGCAGCCGAGGTTTGGATTGAGCTGACTGGACTGGCTGAATCAAGCGTACAAATCCGTCCGAGCACTGCAGGATAAACACAAACCAGTCAGGTCCTATTCGGCTTCTGGCCTCGGACCCCGGGCGGGCTGAGTCCCAGCAGCGGCAGCACCACTTCGTCGACAACCTGCACGAGATAGTTGTCGTCGATGGGCATGGACGAGAAGATGAACCTCTGCCGCAGTAGCGCGGGGCCGGCTTCGACGGTGCGGTCCGTGGCCAGGGCCGGGTCACATTCGCCCCGCGCCACGGCCTGCTTGATGATGGTCAGCATGACCTTGCCGGCATTCCCGCGTGCGTACTCACGGATTTCGGCGGCCACGGCCGGATTCTGGAGTGCCTCGCCCAGCAGCCCCCGGATGGCCAGCCCGACGGTCCCGTCCAGCTGACGCGCGGCGTGCCGCATGACCGCGAGGGCATCCTCGCGGAGACTCCCGGTGTCGGGGGCTGACGCCGGACCGGGCATCGCGTCGTAGGCTGCGTCAAGTACCAGGGCCGCGCGCCCGGGCCACCGCCGGTAGAGCGAGGCCTTGCTGGCCCGGGCGCGCTCGGCCACGCTGTCCATGGTCAGCCCGGCATATCCGGATTCTGCAATCTCCGCCCGGACCGCTTCAAAGATTGCACTGTTCAGGGCGGGTCCGCGGCGGCGCGGCAGCTTGCGGTGGTCCTGGGACTCCGCCATTTCAGGCCCCCGCCCCGGAGGGGGAAGGCATGACCACCCCGGTGTTCCCGTCCACCACGACATGCTGCCCGTCGGTCAGGATGCTGGTGCCAGTGCCGGTCCCCATGACGGCCGGTATTCCGTACTCCCTCGCCACGATCGCCGCGTGGGAGCCGAGGCCGCCGGTGTCCACGACGACGGCCGCGGCACGCTGGAACAGGGGTGTCCAGGACGGGTTGGTGTACGGGCAGACCAGGATTTCTCCGCTGCGCAGTCGCCCGAACTCGGCCGGTCCGCGGATCACCCTCACCGGCCCTTCTGCGCGGCCACGGCTTGCCGGCGTGCCGGAGACGAGGGCCCCCGCCACACGGCGGATGTGCCCAAAGAGCAAGGCCGTGTCCAACAGAGGGATCCCCTCCAGTTCGCGCCGCTTGGCCGCACGCGCCAGCACCAGCGGCCGGAAGTGCTCCCGGACGGAAGCCGGCAGCACGCCGTCGTCGGTGTCCGTGATCGATGCCAGCTCCTCGAACCGCAGGTGGTAGACGTCATGGGCATCATCGATCACGCCGGCCGCCGTGAGCCGCCGGCCGAGCTCGCGGTAGGCACGGCGCAGCGGCGGTATGACCTTGGTGGCGTAAAAATGCGTGTCCTCCCGGAACGCCATCCCGGCCTGGGCAGCTGCGACGGCGGCGAACACCCGCCGTCGCAGGGGCCCGAATCGCAGTGCCGGATGCCGCGCCAGCTCGCTCATCGCCGTGCCGGTCTGGTCGGTCCTCGGCGGCCGGGCGCCCAGCATGGCCTTCACGAGTCCCAGGACGACCTCCGGGGCGTCGAACCAGGTGGGGGTACTGCTCAGCACCACGCTGACTGTTTCGCGGTTGCCGTATTCGAGCAGGAACGCCGTAAATGCCTCGCGGAAGGCCGCGTGGGAGGGATCCTTTTCGACGAGGTCCAGGACATTGACTGGGTCCTCTTCGGACAGGGCACGCGCCAGCTCGGCATCGGCGCCGGCTGTTTCGGCCAGTTGCTCCAGTGCACGGTTGGCCTGGCTCGTCCGGGTTTCCGCCCCCGCGATCAGCGCAGACCCCAGTTCCATCTTCCCAAGGAGCAGGAGCATCGCGCGCATTTTCAGCATGGGCAGGAAGATACCGGACAGGTAGGAGATCCGCAGGTCGGTGATACCGCCCATGGCCGCGAAGGATTCCTCTGCCATGGCAACGACCCCGGCCCAGCGCAGTGCGCCCGGGTCCTTCGCGGTCAGCCGCTCAATTCTGTCAAGGAAGGCCGGAAATCTCGGATCCTGCGTCCACCGGGCTGTTTTGTATTGCCGTGCACGGCGGGCTAGCGACACCGGCGCGGCCAGGCTCCGGAGCGTGGGATGCGGAACCGGCGGCACGAGCTGCACCACCACGCCGTCTTCTTCGGGGAGCACCTGCTCAGCTGTGGGGAAGACCACGCCCACGCTCCCGGCCATCCGGTGCAGCATGGCCAGGATCCCGTGGTTCATCCAGCCGGACACGTCCAGCGGGTAGGGCCGTTCCTGGAACATTTCCGCGAAGAACGGCCCCACCCTACGCTGGAAAGGGTTGAGCCTTTGCGGCTGCGGCGGCAACGCCGTCATGGGCCGCGACTGCAGGACAAACAGTCGGCCCCCGGCCACCGCCCATTCCATGTCCTGCGGCCGGCCGAAGTGTTCCTGGGACCTCAGAGCCAGGCGGGCCAGCTCTGCCAGCTGTTCGGTGCCCAGCCCCGGACCGGCACCCGGGGTCCCGGGGACTTCCTGCGTGCCCCCGCCTACGGCGGCGCTGATCACGACCTCGCGGCCACCCGGTGCAAAGCTGCGGCACTTTCCCGAGAGGTCCAGGACGTAGTGCTCCGGCGTCACCCGCCCCGAGACGACCGCCTCCCCCAGCCCGGGGCTCGCCTCCACGACGATTTCGCTGCGCATACCCGTGACGGGGTTGGCCGTGAACATGACACCGGCGATGTCGGCCGGCACCATTTTCTGCACGACGACGGCGATGGCCACCTCGCGGGGATCGATCTCCTGCCGCCGGCGGTAGGCGATGGCCCTGTCCGTCCAGAGCGAGGCCCAGCAGTCGGCGACCGCCCGGACCACCGCGTCCTCGCCCACAACGTTCAAAAACGTGTCCTGCTGGCCGGCGAACGCTGCCCCCGGCAGGTCCTCCGCCGTGGCACTGGAACGTACTGCCACCGCTCCGCGCCCCAGCCTTGCATAGGCAACACCGATCTCCGTCCGCAAGTCCTGAGGCATGTCCGTTCCGGCGAACAGCACGCGGATCGCGGCGCCGTCGGGATCTCTTTCCGCGGTGCCGGCGCGGAGCAGTCCGCCCAGGGCCGCCCCCAGCGACGTGTCGGCAAGGAGGGACCGGTACGCGCGGGTCGTAATGATGAAGCCCGGCGGCACCGGAAATCCCTGGCGTATCAGCTCGCCGAGGGCGGCACCTTTTCCACCGGCGGCGTCGATGTCCGCCGAACCGAAATCGGCCAGCGGGGCGGTGGTCTTCTCAGTCATCGGAGGCTCCTCGTGCGCGGTCGGCAGGGTCATTGGGATTGGTCGGCCCCGCGTCCGCGGCCAGACCGTCGGACGCCTCGGCGTCTAGGCGCGCGGCGTCGGCGTCGGCGTGCGCCGTTGTCCGCAGCTCCCGCTCAGGCAGGAAAAGCGTCAGAACGAAGGCGACCGCCAACACGAGGGCTGCGTAGCCGAAGACCGGTGGAAGCGCATGGCCGAAAGCCTCGGCCACCGCGCTGCGGTCCGCTGCAGGGAGCTGCTCAAGAGTCTTCGGCGTCAACGATTTGATGCGGTCGCCAAGCGCCGCTGCCAGCGGCGCGGGCACGGCGGCCGTGAAGCGCACCGTGATGAGGGACCCCAGGACCGCCACGCCTACGGAACTGCCCACTTGGCGAAGAAACGTCACGGTGGACGTGGCTGCCCCGAGATCGCGGCGCTCCACGGAATTCTGCACCACGAGCACCATGACCTGCATGACCAGCCCGATGCCCAGCCCGAGTAGGAGCATCGAGGCGAGCACCAGCCACGGGCTGCTATGCGCATCCAGGGTGCTAAACAGCCAGATTCCGGGAACGGCCAGGAGCGTCCCGGCCACCGGGTAGATCTTGTAGCGCCCAGTGAGCGTGATCAGCGCGCCGGAGGCCGCCGTTGTGAGCAGAATTCCGGCCATGAGGGCGATCAGCATGCCGCCGGAAGCGGTGGCCGACATCCCCATGCCCACCTGCAGGAACGCCGGCAGGAAGCTGAGCGTGGCGAACATCGCGAAGCCGATGAGGAAACTGACCGCCGTCGGGATGGCGAACGCGGCGTCACGGAACAGGAACAACGGAATGATCGGATCCGCACTGCGGCGGGAGGTGACCAACCACCCGGCCAGTGCCGCCGCCGCCACCGCCGCCAGAACGGGAGCGAGCCAGCCCGGGGCGCCGTAGCTGCCAAGGCTGCACACCATGATCACCAATATGATCCCAAGGCACAGCAGGGCGGCCCCGCCGTAGTCGATGCGCCGCCCCCGCGGAGGGTCCGGAAGCCGCAGTGTCAGTGTCACAACTGCAAGGGCCGTAAGCCCCAGCGGCACGTAGAAATAGAAGATCCAGCGCCAGGACAGATGGTCCACCACGGCCCCGCCGGCCAGCGGACCGGCGACCGCCGCCACGATGAACGCGGCCCCGATGATGCCAAGAAACCTGCCCCGGTCCCGCGGGCTGACAAGTTCGCCGATGATCGCCTGGGCCCCGATCATTAGGCCCCCGCCGCCGATGCCTTGAACCGCCCGGTACGCGATGAGCTCCGGAACGGAATGTGCAACAGAGCACAGCACCGCACCGCCGGTGAAGACGATCAATGAGGCCTGGAGAACACGCTTGCGGCCGTAGGCGTCACCCAGCTTCCCGGTCAGGGGCATAGCGGCCGTGGCGGCGACAAGGTAGCCGGTAATGATGGTGGACATCTGGTCCAGGCCATTCAGGTCACCGGCCACCGCCGGCAACGCCGAGGCCATCACAGTCTGATCCAGGGCCCCGAGGAACATGACAAGCAGGATGCCCGGAAGCGCCGTCCGGATGGCGGAGGGGACCCGCGGCGTGTGCTGCTGGACATCGCCCATGACCCGGTTCCAGACGTTAGAGAACTAGTAGTTCCCTATATATGTACTCCAGTCGTCTTACCCGTACAAGGGCTTCAGGATGGTTCGCCTTCTCCACCTTGATGAACTCGTAGAAATAGCGCCGATAACCATGCAGACCCGGCGGGGGATCGGCCGGCCGGAGGAAAATATAGCGGTGCCACCAAGGGCCGATAACAGCGCAAGTGGGTAGACGGTTAGCTCAGGTAGTCCGGGTGAATGCCGAGACTCGCTCCATTTCGAAGCCGTGGAGATATATTGAGTCATCAGCCTTACAAGCCGCGCCTTGCTGAAGAGCGCAGGAGACTCCGAGAGATCGCCGAACAAGCCCTCCAGCAAGAACAAAGCAAATCTCGGGTTCGTAATGGGGAAAAGCGACTTGGTTTGCTCGCCCGCTTGGGCAATCTCGATTCGGTCGCGCAGGCTGATCGCCTCGGTTCAGTAGTTCATCTCATTCTTTGATTCGGTCCCAAAAGGGGGCACCACCACTGGGCTCTTTGTCGCGATGTGGTAGGCGGGTGCCACCGGCTCTGCCGCCAGCGCAGCAGCCTCGGCCGCACGGGGCGTCTCAAGGCCTGCACGCACTTCGGCATCCGGCGCCGCGACTGCCGCATGCGACATGCGCTGGTACACCGAAGTGCCGAAGCGGAGATCCGGTGCGCGGCGGCGTGGTCCTGCGGTGACTCAAAGTTCGGTGAGGCCTGATTGACGATCTCAGGGAAGGCTTCGTAGATCCGGTCCCGGATTGCTTTCTCCTCCGGGGTGACCTGGGTTTCCTGATATTCCATCAGCGGATTGGCTGGGCAGCGGATGCCGGGTACTTGAGACGGGTAGCGGACGGCGATGGCGATGCAGTAACACCAGCAGACACCGGAGCAGGGGCCGGAGTGTCCACGACCTGCTCTGCTGAGGGTTCGGCTGACGCTGAGCCGGCAGCATCGGCTTTCAGGTCAGCCGGCTGACCACACGCTGTCAAGAGCAGCGCGCAAAGCAGGACGGGCAGGGCCGCAGTGGGCAAAAGTTTCAAGAATCCCCCAAAAGGATCGTTCATGCAGGTAGCAGACTGCTCGCTGTCGTAATCGAGCATGTGTGCGGCAGCGGAGCCCCGACTCCCCGATGGGACATGCCGGGGCGAACCGCTTCGGTGGATCAGGCGCCGCGCTTCTCCCGCGAAAGGCCAATCCCCATGACAATCAGGATCGGGGCGGCCAGGATAAGTGAGGTCACGAACAGGGCCGCGCCGTAGTATTCGACCACCAGTCCGATGAAGCCCAGCAGCAGCGCGAATCCGGCGGTGCTCAGAGACGTCGCAGGAGCGCCCTTGGTCCGGTTGCGCTGGCTGACCAGCAAGAGGATTCCGGCGGTGATATTGCCAAGAGCCGCCAAGAGGATCAGGAACGCCATGAAGGCCGTGCTGCTGCCGTTGTTGAACCCTGCGATGGACGGGATGAACAGCCAAGTGCCGAGTACGATGCCGATGATGCCGGATGCGACCCGGAAGCCCGAGGACTTGGCTTTCGACGGACCGGTCTGCTGCCACGGAGCGGTGGGCGGATATTGCTGAGGCGGGTACGGTGCGTACTGGGGCTGCCCGTAGGGCTGCTGGCCGTAAGGAGCCGGCGGCGGCTGGGTGTAGGGCTGGGGCGGTCCGTACGGCGGCTCGTTGCCCGGGATAACCCCGGAAAGTGCGTGAGACGGGTAGCTCTGTGGCGCCGGCGGGATCGGCGGGATGTTCTCGGTCAATGTTCCCCCAATTGGTAATGGTTTGGTGTCAGATTACATGTGCGCGGCTGCGAATCGAGGTTCAGGCCGCGTGAGCTGCAGGCGCGGTTTTGATCTTCGAGAGGGTATGGAGCATCTCGCCGTGGATCCTGCCGTTGCTGGCCGCGAGGTTGATTGGGCCCGCGCTAGACCGTGGATGGATGAAGTCACCCCGCCCGTCGGTACTGACTCCACCTGCTTCAGCGAGGATGAGCAGGCCCGCGGCGACGTCCGCGTGGTCCACACCGGCCTCGAAATGGCCCTGCGTGGCGCCGTGCGCAACGTCCACCAGATCGAGCGAGCTGTATCCGCTCAGCCGGAGTGCCCCGGTCTTGGGGCGCATCCTGGTGGCGGGTCTGAAGGCTGCCGCGGAGTCTTCGTCTGCAGGGAGTCCGAAGCTTAGGGTGGATGGCGCCAGGGAGTCCACGGACGAAACGTGGATTCTTCTCGGCTCCTCGCGTTCGTCCTGCTCCCATGCGCCCAGGCCCGCTCCGGCCAGGTATCGGCGATCGGAGAACACCGGGGCGACAACGCTCAGGAAGTATCGACAGGCGGCCGGTGAGGTACTTGGAGGCGAACCAGGAACGCAGCTGGTGTGCGGATGAATTTGCGGCGTGGTCGGCCGCCTCCAGCATCAGCTTGCGCCGGTCTGCCGGGTCGTCCAGGTCTGGTTCATGGGTCATTCGTGGCTCCGGGGTTCGTTGGTCTAATGCTAGTGCTGGCTGCAGCGGGGCTCCCCCGCTTCCGACAATGGGACCGGCCTGGCCGGGAACGGTGGAACCCCCGCCACCGACGACAACGGTGCCACCTCCGACTGTTCGACCGGTGCCTGTGGGTGAGCAGAATTCAGCACCCGTTAGCGGCGGTTGCGACGACATAGCCTGGGCCGCAGGTGAGCGCCTGGGCCGGTCCTGCGGCGCCAAGCGCGAGGGCTGCGGCGGCCTGGACGGTTCCCAGTGCGGCAGCGGTGCGTGATGCGCGGAAGTGCGGAGTGGTGTTCATGATGTATCCCCCAATACGGGTCCTCAGGCGGACCGGCTTCGGCTAGCCTAGCTGAGCGGACCCAGTTCAGCGTGCCAACCGCGGCGCTGTAACGCACTCCTGACCTGCGGTAATGGTCTTTTCATCGGCTAGGATCAGTTCAACGCCGCACCGCGGCCACAGTTTTGGGGGAAGCATCGTGACCATTTCGCATACCCGCCGCGCCGGCGTGGCGGTCCTGCTTGCCGGGGCCGCCTTCCTGCTCGCACCCGCCCCGGCCCAAGCCGCCACCGTCTGCTGGACCGCCGGCAACGGGTCACAGGTCTGCCAGGACAACGGTGCAGGCAGCGGTGTCGGCACAGGTGGATCCAGTTCTGGCAACGGTGGTGGCACCTCGAGCGACTACGCCCCGCCGCCGCCACCACCAGTCGTCAACATCCCGGCGCTTCCGGCACCCGCACCAGCCCCGGTCCAGGCGCCCGCGCCCGTCTATGCCCCGGTGAATCAGGCACCCGTGCAGGCTCCGGTCCGGAATGCTGCCCCTGCGCAGAACTACGCCCCGGCTCAGGCCGCTGTTCCCGGCACCGCGCCGCAGTACGGGCCGGCCATCGGCACGACTGCCGGTGCTCCTGCCGAAGTGGCCCCGGCCGAGGTTCCGGTGGAGGCTGCCCCGGCAGCTGAGACTCCGGTGGCGCAACCCGAAGCGACTGCTGCGGCCGTCTCTACCCCTGCGGCCACCGTGACACCGAGCCCGTCAGCCACTCCACGCGCCACGGTGTCTCCTGAAGCGGTAACGGTGTCGGCCGAGCAGGCCTCCAGCACCGAAGCGTTCAACCCGGCTCCGCTGATCTTCATCATCGGCGGGGCACTGCTGGCCGCGGCGCTGGTCTGGTTCGTCCGCCCTGCCCGCGCCGTGCTCGTCCGCGCCGTGAGCAAAAAGAATTCCCGCTAGGTCGAGGGGAATCGCCACAAGGCCCGCCGGCATCATCTGGCGGGATCAGTTCAACGCCGCACCGCGGCCACAATTTTGGGGGAACGCATTGCAGAACAAGGGAATCATGACCACCGTATTCAAGATGTCGCTTCTGGTCGCCGGGGTCGCGTCGCTCCTGCTGACTACGGGCTGTGCAGCTACCTCCGTGAGGGCGGCTGAGGCTCCCGCAGCTCCAGCGTCCGCTTCGGCCAAAGCCGCACCGACCCACACGGCAGAGACGAGCGCTGCCGCTCAATACACCATGCCCTACGAATTCGACGCGCTGGCCTACGTGGACCCCATGGGAACCAAAGCCGGTGAAAGCATGAGGGTCACTGGCGGAACAATGAAGCCCGGTGCCATTGCCACGGTCTACGTCGCGCAGCTCATGGCCATGCCGTCTCAGGACTCAACCGGCATGTACCACCAAGTCGGGGAGCAGGTTAAGCTCACCGCGCCGGTAGTCGTCACCGTGGATGAGAAGGGGCAGTACGACATTCAGATTCCGATTCCCGCTGGCACCGCACCGCAGCAGGTAGACGTGATCTCGGAATTGACGGGTGTCGCACCCGGTGACCCTTCAGGCGGCCTCTCACGCAGTTCCATCAAATAGTCATCTCAGACCCTAGAACCGCTTGTTATCGTGTGGTTCCACCGGGCACTGCCGCGTTCGGCAAATAGTCCCCACACCCAAAAAAGCCCGGCCGCCCTACAAAGGGTGGCCGGGCTTTCCCGCGCAGTTTCCGGGTCAGGATTCCTCGGTGGTCCACGACGTCGGAGCCGGCGTTCTTCTTGACGGACTCGACGCCGTTCAGGGCGCTGGCCTTCGTCTTGTAGGACTCCGAGGACGCGATTGTCTCGCCGTTGCCGGCCTTGAGCCGGAACCGGAATCCGCCGGACTTGTCCTTGTAGACCTCAAACTTGCCTGCCATGAGCAATCTCCTCCGCGTCAGTGGATCATCCGGCCGCACGGCCGCTGCGCCACACGCCACCGAGACAGACCCCCGTTGGCCAGCGATGACCCGCGTGCCGCCCGCCGCACACATTGACGGCATGACGATTTTCGCGATGAAGCACAGAACCCCGGAACCTCACCCGGTCGCCTCCCACGTAGCGGCCGGCGAAACCAGCGAAGCGGCCCTGGCGGTCGTCAAGAAGGGCGTCGGCGCCCACGGAGTACCGCAAAGACTTTTGACCGACAACGGCGTGGCGCTGAATCCCTCACGCCGCGGGTGGGAAGGCCAGCTGGTCGCCCATGTGTCCTCGCTCGGGGTCGAGGCGATCACCGGCAAACCGTACAAACCGACTACTCAGGGTAAGAATGAGCGGTTTCATCAGACCCTCTTCCGGTGGCTGGACAAGCAGCCCCTGGCCCAATCCCATGCAGAGCTCCAAGCTCAGGTGGACCGGTTCGACCTGATCTATAACACCGAGCGTCCGCACCAGGGATTGCCGGGGCGTATCACTCCGCAGCAGTCGTGGGACGCCACGGCTGCTGCCGAAGCGCCCCGGCCGAAACCACTGCCGGTTCTTCCCGAACCGCAGGAGTCGGCGCGGGTGGCCAAGCCACCGAGCCCTGCCGAACCAGGCGCGGACGCCGATACGGAAGCGGTGGAGCAGACCACCACGGACCCTGGAACAGAAGCTTCTTTCGAGACCACTGCATCACAGAAGATCAGCGGCAGCATCGCCCACCCGGCAGCATCGCCCACCCGGCAGCCACCGGGAGCCAGAAGCTGAAGGTCTATCCCAACGGCGTGATCAACATCGGGCGGACCCTGTACTCGGTGACCAAGCGGATGGGCGGACGAATTATCACTGCCGTCTGGGACCTTGACGGCGTCGTGTTCGCGAATACGGACGGCGAGGTCATCGCAGAATACTTCTGGCCGCCCCGAAGGAACCCCCTACGTCGGGATCAGCAAGGCTCGCGCCCGCTTCCGAAGGTAGGCCGCGAGGGATGGAACTGCTACCGATGTCCGGATACATCAAGTGTCACCATTGTCCTGAGGCAGAACTGTTACCGAACTCCTGAGAGATCACAGATTTAATCCAGTACGTCAGGTGCCGGTAGTCCAGCTTGTCGACAGGGATGTGGCCGATAACGTCAGCGATGTGCAGCTTTAGCATCGTCTGATACGTGTGGACAGTGCCGACAGAGGGGCGAACGAGGAGATCGATGTGTTCCTGGATCACGGCCCCCACCGTGGGCGTGGTGGCCTGATTCTTGACGATCGCGTGCTGCGCGATTTCAAAGGACTGATTGTTCGCGTCTAGGAGACGTTTAAGGGTTATCGCCTCAGGCTCCGTAGCGAAGGTTACCCCCTGCTCCTTGCCTGTGGCCGGGTCCCGCCAGCAGACCATGAAGGACGAAGATCCGTCCTTTTTTGAGCGTTTTCGAATGCTGGCCATAGGCAAAATGCTACGCCGCTGTCAACACATTTCGAAGTTTTGTCCACAATCAAAGGGCCAAAACGCCTCTGACCTGCGGAAACACTGTGCCCGAGGTGGGACTCGAACCGGGTTCCAAGCCCCGGAAACACTGGGAAGTCTTGAAAACATGCCGAATCGGCGGCAGTCGGGCAGCAGTACGACCCAGTCCGAAGGCAAGGGTGTGCACATTGTGCACACCCTTCTTTTGGCCATCTTGAAAGCCCGCTGGGCCGAAGTTACGTGTGGCTGAGACGCCGGAGGCAAACATTCGACGCAGCCCTATGCCCCGTGTCCCGGTGGCCCCGGCCAGGAGTGGGACTGTGGAAATAGAGACGATTGGCATCGCCATTTCACCGTGGAAGGAAGGAAGGAAGGAAGGAAGGAAGGGGGCTCTCCTCGAAACGACACGAGGTCAGACGCCACTGGCTCAATCGTTCCTGTCATGGAATACGTCGACCGTCCGCAGGGGAAGGCGTCGTGCCGGTAAGCGTGGCTGGCCAGCCCGGCGGCCCCCAGAACTTCTCGATCTGGCGCGCGTCGATGCAGGTGTCCCACAGAAGCTATAGCAACACTCGGCGACAACTTTCGTCGGTGGTGGTGGTTAGCGAGAGAGGGAATCGAGGACAGTGCGCAGGGTGGCGCCGAACTCGACGGGCTTGCCGGCGTAAGGGTTCTCGGGGCCGCCACCGACGAAGCCACCGTGGTGGCTGGGAAACACTACCGGCGGCGTGCCGAGGCGATCGGCGACGGCATGTGTGGTCCGCGCCGTGATGGTGTTGCCGGTTTCTTCGCCGACGCCCAACACCACCCGAGCGGGAGACGCCTTAACGGCGTCGAGGTCGTACGCGTATCGCGTGACCGACAGGCTGCGCTCGGACAGCAACGGGTCATCTCGGCTGCCGTCGTCCTGGGCGGGCAATCCGAACATCGCCGGGTCGGCCGGCGTCTGCGCGAAGTACTCACTGGTGAACTCGCCGGGCCACATGGTCAGGGCGATGAATTGCGCCATGCCAGGTCCGAACCCGCCGCTCTGGTAGGCCTGTCGGACGTTGTCGAAGGCCCGATCGGCTTCGTCGGCGTCATGGGAGAGTGCCCAGGTCGAAGGCGGCTCGTGCGCCACCAGCGTGTGCATGTCGTCCGGGTGGGTCGCGACCCATGTCAGGCCGGCGACAGCGCCGCCGCTGCTGCCAAAGACGTCGACCTTGCCCGCACCAAGATGCTCGACCAATGCGTGGAGGTCGGCCGCCTGGTCCTCGGGCCGCTGGTCGGTGCGACCGTCGCGACGCACGACGCTTCGGCCGAGACCGCGCGGGTCATAGGTGACCACGGTCCGATCGGGAAACTGCGCGGCCAGGTCGGCGAATCCGTCTGCCGTCATCGGCTGGCCGATCATGACGAGGATCGGCTTGCCGTCGACGGACGGCACCGGCCCGTGGACGTCGTAAACGAGATCAACGTCAGCGAGCTCGAGAGTGTGCGTTGTGGTAGTCACGTTCGTCTCCTTGTGGATGGTGATGGTCAGTTGTCTTCTTCGGCAAAGAGGGCATCGAGTCGCTGAACCCGCCCCCGCCAGATCTGTTCGTACGAATCCAGCAGCGCCTGGGCGCGCTGGATCTGCTGGGGGATGCCGCGAACGATGCGCTCGCGGCCCCGGGCCTCCTTGGTCACCAGCTCGGCCCCTTCCAAGACAGCGACGTGCTTCTGTACTGCGGCCCACGACATGTCGTAGGCGGTGGCGAGTTCGGACACCGAGGCCTCACCGGCGAGGGTGCGGCGCACGATGTCGCGGCGGGTGGCGTCGGCGAGGGCCCGGAACAGGCGGTCGACCGCAGCGTCAGAGAGCTCAACATCTACAACCATTTGGTTGCATGTTATGTGGCTCGGGCGGGGTCGTCAAGACGCAACCCAGATTTGTTCGCAGGGCGCACCATCCTGCGCATGCGCAGCGTCCCACCGCGCCGGATCAGAATTCCACTTCCGCCGGTGCGCCACCGAAGGAAGGCGACCAGCGTCGCAAAGTCGGGGCGTCGCGCCACAGGGGAAATCGCATTCAGCAAGTCATGTTGTATCCGGCCCTAGCCGCCATGAACTGGTGAAGACGAAAAACCAAGCGGAAAGAACAAACAAAGATGAGCTCCCGGAAGAAGCCCGCTCAGGCAGGACGAGGCCCGACGGGCTAGGCCCGCTCCCCCACACACAACCGAATACGGGCCTCCCGGGAACCCACACACCCCGGAGAACCAGATCAGAGGCCGGAGTGTGCACATTGTGCACACGGAAAAGTGCCAATTTCAGAGAAAAACACCTCTGACCTGCGGAAACACTGTGCCCGAGGTGGGACTCGAACCGGACTCCAGGCCTTGTAAACACCGGGAACTCCCGAAAACATCGCCGATCCGAGCTAGTCCGGCCGATGTACGACCCAGTCCGAAGGCAAGAGTGTGGACAGTGTCCACACTCCAAATCAAGTCAACCCACAGATGAAGCTTTAAGTGCAATGGGGCCGGGAACGCCCGGGAATTGCAGCCGGGTGCCTGGCGCTGGATTCGTATTACAGCGCCGGGCCCAGGAAGGCAGCGAACCAAGGCGAAGCTGTCCCTGGCGGATCGCCAGATCGACCACTACGAGATCCTTTCCGCGAAAAACGCATACGACCCCGTTGGCCATTACTCAAGGCCGGATGTATTCCAGCTCCTGTTCAATGCAAATGCCAATGAGCGCGTCATGATAGCTGAACAGTCTCCCCCGCAGCGATCGATCCCCAAGGCATCGAGCTTTTTGGCTAACAGACGGCCAGGCCTGTGTTCATTATGCCGGCATGCTGAACACGGCCCCTGAGATGCAGGGCTTACCAGGGCGGCAGTATAGGCAGGGGGCCGTCAGCCTCGACGTTGTCAGTTGCACCGCGGGCGAGCCATTCGAGCAATCCCTCACGGTCGGACATGACCCGCAAGGCGCCGTCGCCGATCACCCATTCGTCGCGTTCCTCCGTGACCAGGGTCATCCCCGGTGCCCCTTGGGCGCGCAACGTGCGCACTGCGGCTTCCAGAGCGTTGTGTACCGAGTCCGGGTCGGCCTCCTCCATGGTCCATGCGGTGTCGAGGTCGTGGTGGTGCACCACAATTTCGGCAATCCGCAACGCCACGATAGATGTCGCAGGAATCTGCTTACCGTGCAAATGCACTTCTTCGACAGTCAGTTCTCCTCCCAGCCGCAGGGCCTGATCGGCAAAGTAGGCGGAAGACTGGCGAAGCCGGCTAAGCAGTTCACCGCGAGGCAATGAGGCCAGCCCGGATATCTCCTCGGCTCGGGCTTCCTTCGAGGCGTAGAGCTGCTGCTCCTCGCCCGAGGTTGCCCAGTCAATGAGCTTGACCAAGGCTTGGCCATTCGAGGAGATGTGGGCAATGACGTCCGCCCGGGTCCATCCCTCGCACAGGGACGGAGCGGTCATTTCGGCGTCGGACAGCGACTCGACGGTTGCCATGAACATAGCCGTCTCCCGGCCGAGGCGGGACAGATCTGAGTGCAGTCGTGCGGGATTGATCATAATTTCACCTTATCCTTTGGCCCCGCCGCCAGCCGGCAGTCCCTGCCGCTGATTCATATCTAAAATGTTCCGATTTAGACGGATCATGCTGGCTGATGGCCGTACGTTGGAGACGGAATCGCCCCGCCGCGGCACGTTAACCGTGCTGCGGCGGGGCAACAGTGCTTAGATGCGCTTGACCCCAACGGTGTGGTCGGTGGGCAACTCGGCGATGGCCCAGTCACCGTTGAACCGGCCCAGTCCGGAGTTGCCCTCACCGCCGAATGGCTCGTGCGATTCGTCATGGACCGGCATCTCATTGATATGGGTCATGCCGGCCTTGATGCCCAGGCTGAACTGCACGCCACGCTCAAGGTCCTGGGTGAACACGGAACTGGACAAACCGATTTCGCTGGCGTTGGCCAGTTCAAGCGCGTGGGCCTCGTCGTTGGCTTTAATGATGCCCACCAGCGGTCCGAAGATCTCTTCGCGGGCAATCTCCATGTCCGGGCTGACATCGGCGAATACGTGCGGAGGTACGATCCGGCCCGTGATTTCGTCTTCAAGGACGGTACGGGCGCCCTCGGCTTTGGCTGTTGCGATCTTCGCCTTTAGCCCTCAAGCTGGCTGTCGTTGACTACTGGGCCCACCAGCGTCTGCGGGGAGGGTGCATCCATGACGCCCAGTGGCTCGCCAAAGCTTTCAAATCCGAGCTCGGCATGTCGCCCTCGGAGTTTCGCAGGTCTTCGGCAGCAGAAATGCACGCGACTGACGCATCAGCGCTCTAACCTCTCCGCCGCCAACTGGTCACACTTGTTTCCAAGATACGCTCTGTCGGATCTGATTGATATCCATAGCATATGAATGGCACCCCGGCCCGATCCCGGGTATTTACCGCATATGGCGGGCGTCACACCTCTGCAACACTGGACAAAGCCAGGGGATGCAGGTTCACCCCTACGGCACTACTTCCATGCTCAGTCAGAGAGGACAGGCATATGGCTAAGCTCCACACCGTCATCGCCGAAGACCCGCGCAAAGAGGCGCGCACTGCGAACTGGGTGGCCTTCGTCATCTGCGTCGCTCTTCTATTCGATGGCTACGACCTTGTCGTATACGGCACCGTCCTGCCGGGACTGCTCGCCGACCCAAGTCAGATTGGCGCCTTCGATGCCGCCGCGGCCGGCGTTCTGGGTTCCTGGGCCCTTGTCGGAGTGCTCGTCGGGTCGCTGATCTGCGGCGCGGTCGGCGACTTCTTCGGCCGCCGCCGACTCATGCTCCTAGGCATCGCATGGTTTTCGGTGGGGATGTTCGTCACGGCGCTGACCACGACCGTAACCGCCTTCGGCGCTATGCGTTTCATAACGGGGCTCGGCCTCGGTGTAGTCATCGCCACCGCTGGCGCCACCATGGCAGAGTTCGCGCCAGCCGGCCGGCGCCAGTTCTACAACGCGATCGTCTACTCCGGTGTCCCCGCTGGCGGCGTGTTCGCCTCCATCATGGGCATTCTGTTCCTCAATAACATCGGATGGCGCGGACTCTTCATGATCGGTTCCCTCCCCCTGATCCTGCTCCTGCCCATCGCGTGGTTCAAGCTCCCCGAGTCCCCGCGCTGGCTGCTGGCGCGTGGCCGTGAGGAGGAAGCCCAGGCTGCTGCCAAGCGCACCGGTGTCCCGCTCCTTGAGGAACGTGTTATCCAGGAGTCAGGCGCCGCCCCGCAGACGACCGGCTTCGCGGCTGTGTTCTCCAAACAGTTCGCAGTGGCTTCCATTCTGTTGGGTTTGATGTCTTTCTGCGGCCTGCTGCTGACCTACGGCCTCAACACGTGGCTACCGAAAATCATGGAGGGATACGGCTACGGGCGGACATACGCCCTGTTCTTCCCATTGGCGCTGAACCTCGGCGCCGTGGCGGGAGGTCTGCTGCTCTCGCGCTTCGCTGACAAGGCGGGTCCCCAGCGGGTCATAGCGAGCACCTTCGTGCTGGCTACTATCAGCCTGGTGCTGATGACCTTCGGCTTCCCACTGCCGGTGCTGTTCTTGTGCATCGCCATCGCCGGAGTGGGAACGCTCGGCACCCAGGTGCTGATTTACGGGTTCCAGTCCAACTACTTCACCACCAATGCCAGGGCCGCCGGCGTGGCTTGGTGTGCGAGTGTGGGCCGCCTGGGCGGTATTTTGGGACCAATCATCGGCGGCTGGTTGGCTGCTGCGGGAATCGGCGGGGCAACCGCGTTCTACATCTATGGTGGCGTAGCGCTCGTGGGTGCCGTCGTGACGGTTCTGGTCCCCCACCAGCGCAAGCTGGAGGCAGCCGAACACAAAGTCGAGGAAATCGTAGAGCACGCCGCGGAAGAGTCATTGTCCACGGCTCCTCCAGTCCGCCTCTAACCCGGCACGGCCGGCCGTTGCCTATACAAGCCATGATCCAGGGACAATGTGCCCAGGACGCGCTTAGGCAGTCGGCCGGCTGCTGCCATCAGATGCCAACCGCACTGCCCGTCATTAGGTGTGATGCATTTATGAGTGGATCGCTTTATAGTTACTCTGTGAATCAATGGGGTTCGGCGTCAGGCCGGAGACACCACCCGGAGGGACAGCTTAGACAATGGAAATCAGGCAGCTCAACTACTTTATTGCCGTGGCGGAGGAACGCCACTTCGGCCGTGCCGCCAAACGCCTGCATATGGCCCAGCCACCCCTGTCCCAGCAGATCCGCCAGTTGGAGGAACAGTTGGGGGTCCGCCTGCTGAATCGCACTACCCGAAGGGTGGAACTCACGGCCGCCGGGCAGGAATTGCTGGACCGGGGGCGGCAGATCGTCAACGCGGTCGGGACGCTCCGGGCCGACGTCTACCAGGTCGGGCAGGGCGCGTCCGGTGTGCTGCGTGTGGGCTTCTCCGGCTCGGCGACATACGGGGTTATGCCGCCGATCGTACGACAAGCCAAGCAGGTACTCCCGGGGCTGTCGCTGGCTCTGCACGGCGAGATGCTTACCCCCGCCATGGAGGCAGGGCTGCGGGACGGCACCCTCGACGCGGCCCTGCTGCGGCCGCCCATCGCGTCCCACGAGATCGATTACAGCATCGTGACGCGCGAGCCGCTCATCGTGGCATTACCCTCATTCAGCGCTCTGGCCGTGGACCGACCGGTCGCCGTGCACGAACTTCAGGACCAGGAATTTATCTCGTATCCACCGGAGTCGGTGCTTTACCGCACCACAGCAGCCATGTGCCGCCAGGCCGGTTTCCAGCCACGAATCACACAGGTGATTAGTGAAACCTCCACGATGCTTTCCTTCGTGGCCGCCGGTGGTGGTATCGCCGTCATCCCGGCAAGCATCCGCGCCCTCCAGCTTGAGGGCGTGGTCTATCGCGATATTGAACAAGCCCCTGAAGTTGAGCTGGCCGTTGCTTGGCGCCGTGAGGACCGGTCAGCGCTGCTCCAAAGTTTTCTCGACGTTGTGGGCGCTGCAACTAAGGGACTGCCTAATCGCGCTCCCACCCCGCCCGGATCCCCATAACTATGGGGCGCCCGCCCTATGGCAGGTCGCCCGCGCCTCAGTCCGTGGGGCGGAACCGCGCCGCCAGTTCGCTGCGTGAGCGGACCCCCAGCTTCCCGTAGATACGGGTCAGGTGGTACTGCACGGTTTTCTCGGCCAGAAACAGTGCACGGGCAGCCTCCTTGTTGGTGGCGCCGGCTGCTACGAGTTCGGCAACTGACTGCTCCTGGGCCGTGAGCTGGACCTGTGGTTGAGTCACGGCAGCGAGCACAGCGTCAGACGGGTCGGGCAGATTGCCGACATCCAGGCCTGTCGCCTTCAGCTCCCGATCGCATCTATCCACGTAAGTGGCCGCGCCCAGGGAATCGTAGAGATCCCTTGCCACCCGCAGCACTGAGGATGCCAAACGTCTTTTGCCGGCCCGTCGCATGCTCTGCCCGAAGGCAAAGCTCACCCGAGCCCGCAGATATGGCCGGTTAAGCCCGCGCAGATGCCCCAGCGCCGTTTCGAAGTGCTCCTTGGCGGAATCGGGATCCCCTTGGGCGGCTACGAGCCGGCCCCGGGCCCACGCCATCCGCGCAAGATCGGATGGTACTGCCCGCTCCCGCCGCACCTGCTCGAAGGCGGTGAGGAAGGAATCTGCCACATCGAGCTGGTCTGTCATGACAAGGGCGTTAACGTAGGTGTCCTGCCAGGGCCAGAACGACACCCTGTTCTCTGTCCAGGGATCCAGCTCCGTCAGGGGCTGCAACACGGCCAAAGCGCTTTCGTAGTCCGCCCGTGCCTCATGGAAACGCGCCCGCGCCAGGCTGGCCGGGACCTGCATGGCCCGATAAGTGCCCGGCTGCACGGCCGCCTGGGAGACGTAGTACCGGGCCCGGTCCCAATCCCCGCGCATGGACCAGAGCTCAGCGGCGGTCCAGTACAACAACGGCCGGATCAGTGGCATCCGCGAGGTCTCAAGCCGGACGGAGGCACGGGCAACTGTGGCCGCGGCCGCGTCCCAGTTACCTAGCACGAGGTGCGTACGGGCCAACCACGCCTCGGCCCATAGGGAGATCCGCATTGATCCGCCCCGGAACTCAGTGGGGGCCGCGGCTTCGAAATTTACAAGCGCCGTCTCGGCGTCGTCCAATCGCAGGGCCAGCCACCCCGCACCCATCTGTACGCGCTGCTTCTGGGCGTTCTCGGAGGCGTGTTCGAAGGCCCTGCGATAGGAAGCTTCGGCTGCCGAAATCCGGCCTTGGGCATAAAGACCCAGGCCGTAGATGGCTTCAGATTCGATGTGGGCCGGGGTGCCGGGCTTCGTCAGGGACATGGCCTGCTCCGCCCAACGGGTGATGAGGGGGCCATCCCAGGAGGCCACCCCATGCAGAACCAAGCGTTGGGCCACCTGCGCAGCGGCCGCCGGGTCCTGCTGCGGGTTACTCGTTCGCCAGGCCATCTCCAACTGGGTTTGGGCGCTGTGGTTTTGTCCCGACGCCGTGGAGAGGTAGCCAAGCACGGAGGAACGCAACGGCGAGGGTGCCATGGCATCGACGGCCGCGACCCACATCTGTGCCTGGGCGATGTTGCCAGAACCCACAAGGGCATCCACTGCCCTGAGGAGGCGATCGTTGCCGGCGCGGATATCCCCTGAGAGCCTGGAGGCGGAAAACAGTGCCGTCGAGACATCCTGCCAGGCACCCACCTGAGCCTGTTGGCGGGCGTACTCCTCTAGTTCCGTGGCCAGTGCCTCGTCGGCGCCCGGGGTCGCGGACACTCGGTGGCCCAAGCGATCGCCCTCGATCTGCGCGGCTTCCGCAGCCCTACGGTGTAGCCATATGCGCCGGCTGGGTGCAGTCTGCTCGTAGACGGATTCAATAGTTCCCGCTTCAAAGAATGTCACGACCGAGCGGGCCTGTTCTACCGACAGGCCCAGAAGTCCGGCCTTATGTCCCTCGTCGAGGGCATCCATAACAGACGCGACTCCACTGACGTGGGCAACCTCCGCTATCCCGGCGCTGCGCCTCAGGACGGACGCGGCTTCCGCCACAGCCACCAGATCGGGAGACGCGGCGTTAAGGAGACTGCGCACCCGGGCCCGCACGCGCGAACTCGGGGGCAGGGATGAAAACCATGTCTGCCAAGTCTCCTGAGGAAGCTCCCCCAGGAGTTCCACAATCGGCTCGGGCCAACCACCGGTATGCCGTACGATCTCGTGGGCGGCCGTCGCGTTCAAGTCGATGCCGAACCGGCGCCGGGCAAGATCCTGGACCCGCTGCGGTGACAATGGTTCCAGCGGAACGCGGGAAACCTGATGGCCTGTGAGAAACGCGAGGACGCCCGCGGGCACCAGCTGGGCTTGAGCGGGATCCAGAGTGACTAAGAACAGGATGCGCTTGCCGCGCAGCCGGCGCATAACGAAGGCGAGTACGTGCAGGGTTTCGGCGTCGAAGTGCTGGACGTCATCAACGGCAACCACCACGCTCCCGTGCAATTGAAGCCCATCGAGGTGGGCGTTGAGAGTCGCAGCGTAGTTGGCGACCTGAACAGGGCCGAGAGTACCGATAAGGTCCGCGGACCGGACGTGGTCCCGGCCATCGTCCTTGGCCGATCGCAGCGGCGGCGTGACCATGAGCTGGGAGTAGCCGGCGAGGGGAAACTGAGCCTCCCACTCGTCTCCAGTAGCGGACAGCACCCGCACACCACGCGCCACGGCGCGGCAGTGCTCCAGGAAAAGATCCAGCAACGCAGTCTTCCCGGATCCCCGCGGGCCGCTGATGACCACGGTGCGCACGTTACCCTTGCGCACAACACGAAGTGTCTCCAGCAACTCCTCGAAAACCTCGGCACGGCCAAGCAGCGCCAGATCATCCTCAGTGTCGCCGTGGTGGGGGGCCGGGATCATGCTGGCAAGCATACTCGGGCGCACCGAGCGTCCACGCGCACGAGTTGGCGTCACAGCACGCTCAGCCCAGGTCCCCGCCTGCCACCGGCAGGATGCTGCCAGTGACGTACGATGCTTCGTCGGAAGCCAGGAACACTATCGGCGCAGCTTGTTCGTCCAGCGTGCCGTATCGCTTCATGAAGGAGGACTCAACGGTCTGTTCGACAATGGTCTGATACCACGCCTTTTCGGTAGTCGACTCAGCTTCCGGTCCACGCTTGACCTTTCGGGGCGGAGCTTCCGTACCGCCCGGGGCGGTGGCGACAACCCGGATACCACGCCCTCCTACCTCCATGGCCAGGGACTGGGTCAGGGCGTTGACACCGCCCTTAGCCGCGGCGTACGGAACACGGTGCATTCCTCGGGTTGCCACTGACGAGACGTTGACGATGGTGCCCGAGCCTTGGACGAGCATTGCCGGAAGTACTGCGCGACACGTCCACAGCGTGGGGAAGAGCGAACGTCGGATCTCCCTTTCGATCTTCTCCTCGTCGTACTCTTCATAAGGGCGGGCCCAAATGGTGCCCCCAACGTTGTTGACGAGTACATCGACCCTGCCGTGAAGAGCCAGCGCCGAACTCACCGCGTGTTCTGCGCCGGCGAAGCTTTCCAGGTCTGCGGTCACGGAACTGGCGGATCCCCCGGAGCCGGACTTCTGCGCGGCTTCCTGGATCCGCTTGGCAACTTCCTGCACGATGTCGGCACGGTCAACAACGACGACGGCGCCCCCTTCAGCTCCGATCCGCTCCGCTACTTTCTGCCCGATTCCCTGGGCCGCGCCGGTGACCACTGCCACCTTGCCGGCGAAGCGGCCGGGAGTTATGAAATGTCCTGCGTACGCCGTCACCGTTGGAAACCGCCGTCTTTGGCGTTGATCGCTTCGGACATGGTGCCCTTTGCGTCGCGGGCGTGGGCCATGATGACTTCCCTGGCCCGGTCCTTGTCGCCCCGCTCGAACGCGTCCACGACGTCGAGGTGGTCCTGGGCGACCCGCTCAAAGATGTGGGTGCCCTCCGTGAAGGTGGCAGCCATCTGGGCGTGGACGTCGAGCCGACGGTAGGACTCCAGCAGCATGGGGTTATCGCAGATCATGAAAAGGTATTCGTGGAACTCTTCGTTGGTCTTGACGTATTCTTCCGGGTCGAGCACCCTTCCAGCGTCGACTGCGCGTGTGGTGGCCTCGGCGAGCCGACGGAACTGGCGCAACTGCTCCTTGCTGAGGCGGTTCAGCATCAGCTCGGTGACCGCAAGCTCAAGGCCCATGCGGGCATCCAGGTGGGCGAAACTGTCTTCCTTCCGGAACTCGAGCCGGCCGGTCTCCATGGAAGAAATGGCTTCCACCCGGCTGATCGTGTCACCTGCGCTCTCCAGCTGCTCCACGGGGGCCGGAGAGCCTGTCTCGGCGTCCCCGCCTGTGGCCTCCTTGGGGGCGAAACGTTCGAAATAGAAGTTGGCCGGCTGGATGGCCTCGGTGTCCAGCCACTTAGAGACAGCGTTTACCATGGGCGGCGGTCCGCACAGGTAGATATCGACGTCGCCGTCGTTGAGGTGGGACGGCTGGATGATTTGGGTGACATAGCCCGCGTGCGGCGCGGAAGTCTCCGGCTCGGAGGCGATGTAGTCCCAGGTGAAGCTCGGCAGCTTCGCTTCATAGGCGCGCAGCCAGTCGAGGCCGACGATATCGGCTTCACGGGAGACGCCGTAGATCAGGTGCACCGGAGTGTCCGGCGGGTTCTCGGACAGCTTCTCCAGGATGGACAGGAGCGGGGCCAGGCCGGTGCCGCCTGCCAGCAGGAGTAAGGGACGCTTGGGCTCGCGGAGGAAGAAGGAGCCGTAAGGGCCCGTGAACTCGATGGTGTCCCCTACCGCCGCCCGGTCCCGCAGGTACTCGGACATCGCACCCTGCGGTGTGATGCGCACCATGAAGGACGCGTCATCCACCCTGGGGCCGTTGCTGAACGAGTACGAGCGCTCGGCGTCGGTGCCCGGGACCTTGATGTTGACGTACTGCCCGGGCAGGAACGCCAGGGCGTCCCGGTTCTCCACCTCAAGAGCGAAGGAGATGGTGGACTCCGAGTGCTTATCGAGCTCCTTCAGCGTGGACGTGAACGTGACAGCTGAGGTTTTCGCGGATTCGGAGGTGGCCGGGATCTGGATGGCGAGGTCCGATTCCGGGACCGCCTGGCAGGTGAGGAGGTAGCCCTTCTCAAGCTCCTCCTCGGTCATCGCGTCGTCGATATAGTCTCCGGGGTCGAAGGAGCCGGAGTCGCAAAACGCCTTACACGTGCCGCAGGCGCCATCACGACAGTCTGAAGGGATGTTGATGCGCGCCTTGTAGGCCGCATCCATAACTGTCTCGTAGTCGCCGACCTTGATGACTTTGGTGACGCCATCTTCGAAACTGAGGGCTACCTGATGGCCCATGATTTCCTCCTGGTTGGGTGTCGCTTCCTAGCAACCCCGAAAAAGTTAGTGCGGATGTCTCGTATGAGCAGATGAGCCGGCAGGTTGGTCCTGCCGGCACCGTCCCGGTCGGGCCGGGACGGTGCCCGATGCCGTCAGACCATGTAGACATCCACCACGTGGTGGATGTAGTCGTTCTTCAGGACAACCTTCTTCTTCAGGATCACGGGCTGCTCGCCGGCGAGGTCGATGGTGTAGAAGCTCGTGCCGAAATAGGTGTCGGTGGTGTTGTAACGGAAGTACAGGGTGAACCAGTTGAAACGGACCTTGACCTCGGCGCCGTCCTGCTCCAGGACCTCAATGTCCGTGATGTTGTGTCCGGTGCGGGGCTCCGGCAGGGAGGTAGCGGAAGAGCGGTCCGTCTTGATCCGGAACACCCGGTCCTCGATACCGCCGCGGTTGTCGTAATAGATGAGTGAGATCTCGTTCTGGGGGTCCACGGTTAGCCGGTCGTCGACGTCCCACGCCGGCATCCAGTACTCGGAGTCCGGGTGGTAGCACTGGAGCCACTCGTCGAACTGGCGGTCGTCCAGGAGCCGGGCTTCCCTGTAAAGGAAGGCGCGGACGGTCTCGAGGGTCGCGATCTCCTCGGCGCTCTTGAGCGCGGTCAGGGGGTTAAGCAGGTTGGCCATTGGTGTTCAGCCCTCTCTGTGGGTTCGAGGTATCGGTCAGGCAGTGACCGGCACGGTTTCCTGGGCGGAGGGTTCCGCGTCGGCGAGGGCCTTGTCCATTACTTCTTTCCAGTACCCGTGCTGAATCGGATAGAGCCCCTCGTCCTCGGTGCGCACGCCAGAGGCGATCACTCGGGACATGCCCAAAGCCTTGGCCTGCTCGTCAGGACCCGCAATCTCGTGGGTAGATCCGCGCGTCATATCGTTCCACGGCGCCGAGGTGGCCCAGTAGGTCTTATTGCAGGAGCGGAACTCTTCGAGGTCGTCCGGCGTGGCCATGCCGGTCGCATTGAAGAAATCTTCGTACTGGCGGATGCGCTTTGAGCGGTTCTCCTGCGACTCACCTTTTGGTGCAATGCAGTAGATCGTCACTTCGGTCTGGTCCGCTGAAATAGGGCGGAAGTGACGGATCTGCGAGGAGAACTGGTCCATGATGTAGACGTTCGGGTACAGGCAAAGGTTGCGCGAGATGTTAATCATGAAGTTTGCCATCTCCTCGCCGTACTTCTGGACGAGCTCGTCGCGGCGGTCCCACAGCGGACGGTCTTCGGGGTTGCTCCACTCCTGCCACAGCAGCAAGTGCCCGTGGTCGTAGGAATAGAAGCCGCCTTTGACCTTCCCCCACTTGCCGGCGTCCATAGCCTTGGTGCTGTTGGCGGAGTCACCGGCATTTCGGCGGGCAGTAGTCGCGGCGTAGTTCCAGTGCACGGCTGTGACGTGGTAGCCGTCGGCGCCGTTTTCCGCCTGGACCTTCCAGTTGCCATCGTAGGTGTAGGTGGAAGACCCGCGCAGGACCTCAAGTCCCTCCGGGGACTGGTCCACAATCGAATCGATGACCTTGGTGGCGTCTCCCAGGTGTTCTTCGAGCGGAAGAACGTCAGCATTCAAGGAGCCGAACAGGAAGCCGCGGTAGGAGTCGAAGCGGGCGACCTTGGTGAGGTCGTGTGACCCCTCTTTGTTGAAGGTTTCCGGGTATCCGGCGTTGCGGGAGTCCTTGACCTTCAGCAGTTCGCCGGAGTTCTTGAAGGTCCAGCCGTGGAAGGGACAGGTGAAGGTGGTCCTGTTGTCGGTCTTGCGTCGGCACAGCATCGCGCCGCGGTGGGAGCACGCGTTGACGATGCAGTTGATCTTCTCGTCCTTGTCCCGGGTGAGGACGACGGGAGTCCGGCCAATGTATGTGGTGAAGTAGTCCCCCACATTGGGGATCTGCGACTCGTGGGCAAGGTACACCCAGTTGCCCTCAAAGATGTGCTTCATCTCCAGCTCGAAGATGTCCTGGTCGGTGAAGATTTCACGCTTTGCCCGGATGACGCCGTTTTCTCGATCGTCGACGACGGCGTCAGCCAGTACTTCACGGACACGTGTCAGATTCTCGGTAATGGTGTGCTCCTTCTTTGGAGGGGTGAGGGTGGGGGCAGCGACTGTGCAGCCTCGTTTCGACCCCTCGGGCGGAATGAATGTGTCTCAACGATTCTGGCGTAAAGTGACGGCTCTCACATCAGGCAAAACCCTAGTCCGGACCAAGGGTGTTTTTATGTAACTTTAGTGACCCAATTCGCGCTAAATCGGTTCTTGTTTCGTCCTTATTCGCTAACTAGCATGAGATGGACGTCACGTGAAGCCGGTAAACCGGCGGGTGCCAAGCCCGCGGCCGGCGCGTCACGGCGGACGGGATCATCTCCTGTCCCCGATGCTAGGAGGAGTGTGGAGATCACCATGAATGAAAATCAGCTGGACACCCGCAAGGAAGATGAAGGCACGGCCGTGGAGGCCGGCTCAAAGGCGACCCAACGCTTCGCCGCGTCGGGCAAGCTCGCGGGATTGGGGGTTACAAAGGAGCGCGTGAGCGTGCTCGCCGGGGCCCTCATCAAGGCTGCAAACGACATCGTCGTCGAGCACGAAGTCACCTACGAGGAGTACAACGCCCTGAAAGCCTGGCTTATCAAAGTGGGCAATGATGGCGAATGGCCCCTGTTCCTTGACGTGTGGCTCGAGCACACCGTGGAAGATGTCAACTCCCAGGACCGGCCCGGCACCAAGGGCACCATCGAGGGGCCGTACTACGTCCCGAACTCGCCGGTGCTCGAGTCCCCTGCCACGGTTGAGATGCGTGATGATGAAGAGGGCGTTCCGCTGCAGTTCAGCGGCCGGTTTACCGACACCGACGGTGACCCCATCCAAGGTGCACAGCTGGAGATTTGGCATGCGGATGCGGCCGGCTTCTACTCCCAGTACGCCCCGGGACTGCCTGACTGGCTGTTCCGCGCGAACGTGCAGGCCGACAGCGATGGACAATTCGTCCTCCACACCATGCGACCGGCTCCCTACCAGATCCCCACTGACGGAGCCTGTGGGCAGCTGATCAGTGCCGCGGGGTGGCACGCCTGGCGCCCCGCTCACATCCACATAAAGGTCTCCGCGCCTGGCTACCAGCCCGTAACCCAGCAGCTCTACTTCCCCGGTGACCCGCACAATGCCGACGACATTGCTTCGGCGGTCAAGCCGGAGCTAATGCTCAATACCAAACCGCGAACCGACGGCGCTGCCGGCGAGGAAGCCTCTTACGACTACGTCCTGGCCAAGGTGGGACAGTCCAGGTAGGGATTCTCTCCTGACATGGCCGGGCTCTAAGGCCTATGGGGTGCCCCAGAGCGTGAGCTCTGGGGCACCCGTTCCTCCCTGCATCGCTTGACCTCCCGACCGAACCGAAAGGAACCGCGCCGTTGAAAATCGAACGGATTGAAGTGATTCCCTACTCCATCCCGTATACCCACCCGCTGAAGTTCGCCAGCGGTGAGGTGGCAACCGCCGACCATGTTCTGGTACGTGTGCACACCAACGACGGCGTCGTGGGAGTTGCAG
Organism: Pseudarthrobacter sp. Y6; assembly: GCF_050156205.1. Lineage (NCBI taxonomy): Bacteria > Bacillati > Actinomycetota > Actinomycetes > Micrococcales > Micrococcaceae > Pseudarthrobacter > Pseudarthrobacter sp. Y6. Next base: position 2,575,170 of record NZ_CP189574.1, read on the forward strand.
ACGCCCCTCCCCGTCCTTACACCTACGGTGAGACGCAGGAGTCCATCGGGACGATTATCGGGAAGACTTTCGCCCCGCAGCTCATGGGTCTCGAGATCGTGGACCGGGAGCAGATCCAGGCCGTAATGCGCCGGACCATACACAACCAGGTGGCGAAGGGCGCCGTCGACATCGCGGTGTGGGACGCAATCGGCAAGACGCTCGGCACTCCTGTTCACAAGCTGCTTGGTGGGTATACAGACCGCATGCGGGTCAGCCATATGCTCGGCTTCCGGCCGGCGCAGGAACTCCTGGACGAAGCCCTGCGCTTCGGCGAGGAATATGGCATCACCACCTTCAAGCTGAAGGTGGGCCGCCGGCCGCTGTCCTTGGATGTGGAGGCCTGCCACGTGCTGCGAGAGGGACTGGGGGAAGACGTGGAGCTGTATATTGACGCGAACCGCGGTTGGACCGCAAATGAGGCCCTCGAGGTACTTCGGCGCACCGAGGGGTTGGGACTGACCCTGCTCGAGGAACCCTGCGACGCCAAGGAAGCAATGAGCCGCCGCCGCCTGGTCGACAAATCGCCAATCCCGGTGGTGGGCGATGAATCCGTCCCCACGGCTGGGGACGCGTCGCGGGAACTGCTTTCGGGCGGCTGCAATGCCATCTGTATCAAGACCGCCCGTTCCGGCTTCACCGAGGCCACCGAGATACTGGGGTTGTGCACCGGCCTCGGCGTGGATGTGACCATGGGCAACCAGATCGACACCCAGGTCGGTTCGCTGGCTACCGTCACCTTCGGCGCCGCCCACGAGGCCACCAGCCGCCGGGCAGGGGAACTTTCGAACTTCCTCGACATGGCCGACGACCTGCTGGCTGATCCGCTCCGGATAATCGACGGCACGATTTCCGTGCGCGATTTGCCAGGGGTGGGAGCAGAGATCGACGAGGACAAACTCGCGATGTACCGCCTGTCCTAACCCCGACAACCAAGGAGAAGAAAAATGTTGTTTTTGGCCCGCATGGATGTGCAATTCCCAGCGCACCTGTCCAGTGAGGACATCACCCGCTTGCAGGGGCTGGAGAAGGAGTACTCCCAGGCCCTGCAACAGGAGGGCCGCCTTGCCTCCATCTGGAGAGTGGTCGGCGAGTACGCGAACTATTCGGTGTTCGACGTCGGATCCAACGACGAGCTGCACCAGATCCTGAGCGGATTTCCGATGTACCCCTTCATGAAAATTAAGGTCACACCGCTAGCCAAGCATCCCAACTCCATCCGTTGACGGGTCGAGGCGGATTCTTCAGGGACGATTGATATTTGACGGCAGTTCACAGCCTTCCACTCCTTCATGAGTGGCCATCTTCCCCACCCGTAATTGCTCAGGAGCCACCATGTCCCACCCCCCTAAGGCCCCGTCCACGACTACCGAGGCAGGATCGGGCCGGAACCCGGGAGCCCAACCGCTCTTCGAGCGGCCCAGGGTCGGCCCGGCTGGAGTGCGCGACGTCCTGCGGGACATCGGCCCGCACTATGCTTCGAACGGGGTCGTCGGATTGGCCTTCTCCGCCTCCGGGCCGATCGCAGTCACCCTTGCCGTCGGGTCGCTCGGCGGACTGACGCAGTCCCAGCTCGCGTCGTGGGTTTTCGCCATTTTCCTCTCGGCCGGCGCGGCGACCTTGGTCATGTCACTGATCTATCGCCAGCCGTTGGGCTTCGCCTGGTCCATCCCGGGGACCGTACTGCTGGGGCCGTCCCTGCAACACCTGTCCTTCCCGGAGGTGATCGGGGCGTTTTTCTCTGCCGGGGTGCTGATTCTAGCCCTGGGTGCCACCGGAGTAGTGCGCCCGATAATGGCCGCGATTCCCGTGCCGATTGTCATGGCAATGGTTGCAGCCGTGTTCCTCCGGTTTGGGACGGACATCGTCGCCTCCACCCGGACCGACCCCGCAGTGGCGGCACCGATGGTGGTGGCGTTCGTCGTGCTCGCCGCCGTGCCCGCCCTGGGCAAGTATCTCCCTCCGGTGCTCGGCACGCTTGCGGTGGGCGTCGTCGCCGTCGCACTTAGCGGCCGGTTCACCATTGAGGACGGCGGACGGATCCTAGCCGCCCCCGTGTTCACTACCCCCGAGTTCACTTGGGCCGCCCAACTGGAACTGGTCATACCCCTTGCGCTCACGGTACTGGTGGTGCAGAACGGGCAGGGAGCCGCCGTGCTCCGGACCGCAGGCCATCACCCTCCGATCAACGTCTTCGCGATGAGCTCGGGGGTGTTCTCCCTGCTCAATGCCGCATTCGGCGCCGTCTCGGCCTGTGTCACCGGCCCCACCAACGCATTGCTGACGTCCTCCGGGCAGAAACAGCGCCAGTACACCGCCGCAGTGGTCTACGGCCTGCTGTCTCTCGTCTGCGCCCTGCTGGCCCCCACGCTCACCCGCTTCATGCTTGCCACTCCCGAAGCCTTCATTCTGGCCCTGGGTGGCCTCGCGATGCTGCGGGCCCTCCAACAGGCCTTCGTTACCGCATTCGCCACGAACTTCACCCTGGGAGCCCTGGTGACTTTCGTCGTCACGATCTCTGGCTTGGACCTCTTCAACATCCATGCCGCGTTCTGGGGCGTGGTCATCGGCTACGGCGTATCCCGCCTACTCGAGCGTCAAGACCACACCGCGACCTGACGCCGCCGCGCCACGCGGTCCGGCCCTCAGTCCGTGCTCGGTCCATCAGCGGAAACACAGGGGTGATCGCCCCTGTGTTCCAGCCAGACGGCCCGCTTGAAACCAGGTGGATGAGCGGCATCTCGACAAATGGGGCCCTACACCCCAGACAAACAGAAGCCGCGGCGTCTTACCGGCTCTGATGTGGACGACTTGATCTGGCTTATCGCGACGGAGTACTTGGCAGAGGCGGGCGATCGTCGCGGCGCGGACCCGGTTCGTGGCCTCGGTGATGTTGCAAAAGCCACCGGGAACACCACCACGACGCAGCGTCTGGACCCGGCGGAGGTCCAAGCGCTGGAAGGTCCCGATATCAAACGGTAGTTAGGGCGGAAGGCCCCCTCATCGAGGGGGCTTTCCGTTGTTTCGTGCCTGGTGATTCCGGCCGGGGCCCGGGTGAGGCGTGGTGACGTGGTGCCAACGGGCGGCCGGCAGCCCCAATCCGTGCCTGGGTGATTCCGTCCGGGGCCACTTTGGGCGCCATGTTCGACGCCGGCGTCATAGTTGACGGCGTGTCCGCGCCAAAGTACCCCCGGACCGGGCCCGGGTGAGGCGTGGTGACGTGGTGCCAACGGGCGGCCGGCAGCGTTCGACGCCGGCGCACCCCCCGGCTGGCCACGCGCTTCCGCCGTTCAATCCACGATTCCACCAGCACGTCGGCGTGGTTTACGACGATGACAACAAATCCTCAGCTTCTAATTCCTCATTAGGGCTCACGGTTCGGTGGCCGCAGACAACACAGCCGCGGCCTTCCGCTCTGGCAGCAAGGGCGCGAAGAATGCTCCCAGCTCGGCCGTTGCCGTGAGCGGCAGGACGTTCGCCACGTACTGATCGGGGCGAACAACGACCAGGACGCCGCCGCGGTCCAGGCCGCGGAGCTCGAAGATATCCGCGGCAGGGTCAGTGGCGTAGACCTTCTCGTAGTCTGCGAGCTTGAACGGGCCTACCTGGGGTTTGAACACTCCGGGAACAGCACCGAAATCTATGCTCGGGTGACCCTGCTGGTAGACCACCTTTACGTCGAACCAGGCGTCAGGATCGGCGCCCGACGGCGTTGCGGCCAGCGGAGATTGCGGCGAGCTCGCGAGCCACTCGGCGAACTCTTCCGTGGACGACGTTGCGCCCGGGAGAGCAGTGTCCGCGAAGACGTAGATCCGCCACCGGCCGTCCGCCGTGGCGTGGTGGCCGAGATGTACCGGGTTAGTGTCGCCGACCCGAACAACGGGCGCGGACTTGAACCGTTTGCCCACCGTGAAGCCGGTAGCCAGCTCCTGGTGGTCAGCGGCGGCCACCAGCATGGACGGCGCGTACTGCGTCATGAATCCGGCGGGGAACTCAGCAGTGCTGACATAGAAGTCCTCCAGCTCCGAGGGGTTTTCGAACTCCTCGGGCTTCTTCGCCATCAGGGTGGACCATTCTTTGTCGAAGTCAATCAGGTTTTTGGCGACCACCTGCCGCTCTGCTGAGTATGTAGACAGCAGGCTTTCCGGGCTGCGGCCCTCGAGCACGTGCCCGAGTTTCCAGGCCAGGTTGAAGCCGTCCTGCATGGAGACGTTCATGCCCTGCCCGGCCTTGGCGCTGTGGGTGTGGCAGGCGTCGCCGGCGATGAACACGCGGGGGGTGCGGGTTCCGCGCTCATCCGGAAGGACGTCGTCGAAACGGTCGGTAAGTCGGTGGCCCACCTCGTAGACGCTGTGCCACGCGATGTTGCGAACGTCGAGTGTGTAGGGATGGAGGATCTCATTCGCCTTGCCGATGATTTCCTCGATGGTGGTGTTACGCACGGCACCCTTATCGTTCGGGTCTACTTCGCCGAGATCCACGTACATGCGGAAGAGGTGGCCACCCTCGCGCGGGATTAGCAGGATACTGCCGCCAGTACCGGACTGGATGGCACACTTAGTGCGGATATCAGGGAAGTCCGTGACGGCGAGGGCATCCATGACGCCCCAGGCGTGGTTGGCCTGGTCTCCGGCCAGGGTGCAGCCGATGGATTCCCGCACTTTGCTGCGCGCGCCGTCCGCACCGACAACGTACTTGGCGTGGACAACGCGCTCCTGACCTTCATTGGGGCCTGAGGTTTGGAGAAGGGTCACGGTGACGGGGTATTCCCCCTCGTCCGAGACGCTCAGGGAACGGAATTCAAAGCCGTAGTCGGGCGACATCCGCGTAGGTGAGTTGGCCATGTACTCGGCGAAGTAGTCCAGCACGCGGGCCTGGTTGACGATCAGGTGCGGGAACTCGCTGATGCCGGCGGGGTCATCCTGGGTACGGGCGGTCCGGATGATGCGCGAGGGGTCCGCGGCGTCCGGCTTCCAGAACGCCATTTCGGTGATCGCGTATGCCTCGGCGATGATCCGCTCGGCGAAGCCGAAGGCTTGGAAGGTCTCGACGCTGCGGGCCTGGATGCCGTCAGCCTGGCCGATGGCGAGCCTCCCGGCGCGGCGCTCCACGATGCGCGTGGTGACGTTCGGGAACTGGGACAGCTGTGCGGCGGTGAGCATGCCGGCAGGTCCGGTGCCGATGATGAGCACGTCTACCTCATCGGGGAGCTCGGCGGGCCGATTGATGCCGACGCCGGCGGCGGGCCGGACTCGCGGGTCTCCGGATACGTATCCGTGGTGGTGGAACTGCACGGGCTTCCTCACTTCACTGTGTGGCTGTCGATCACCCGCACGGTGTTCTATATGCGAATTGACGGTTCGATATTAGAAAGATAGGGGTGTTGGCCCAAAACTGTACGTCAATGTGATCCGAACAACAAGTGGCTGAAAAAGCGTACAACTAGGCCTTGACGAAGCTCGGATCATGGGCGATAGTTTTTCGTATACGATTTTGTACTTGATGAGGAGACAGCTTTGGAGCAGGTCAACGAGGAGTCCTTGGCGGCGGCACGCAAGGTGGTCGCGGTGCACATCAACTACCCCAGCCGCGCTGCCCAGCGGGGCCGCACGCCGGAGCAGCCCTCCTACTTCCTGAAACCGCCGACCTCCCTGGCGTTCGGCTCGGCAGAAGCGCCTTCCGTCGTGGAGCGTCCGGCCAGCTGCGAACTCCTCGGCTACGAGGGCGAGATCGCCCTGATCATCGGCAAGCCCGCCCGACGCGTCGGGCTGGCGGACGCCTGGCGTCATGTCGAATGGGTCACCGCCAGCAACGACCTTGGCGTCTACGATCTCCGCTATGCGGACAAGGGCTCCAACCTCCGGTCCAAGGGCGGCGACGGCTTCACCCCGATCGGCCCCGGGTTGATCCCCGCGGACGCCGTGGACCCCGCCGGTCTCCGCATCCGTACCTGGCACAACGGCGACCTCGTCCAGGACGACACCACGGCGGAACTGCTCTTCCCGTTCGCCCGCCTGATTGCAGACCTGTCCCAGCTGTTGACGCTCGAGGCGGGCGACATCATCCTGACCGGCACCCCGGCCGGAGCCTCCGTGGCCAAGCCCGGAGACGTCGTCGAGGTGGAAGTCAGCACCGTTGAAGCCAGCGGATCCGCCAGTCTCTCCACGGGGCGTCTGGTCACCCGGGTGGAGGAAGGTTCGACGGCGTTCGCGGACTTTGGTGCGCGGCCCAAGACCGATGACCTGCAGCGGGAAGAGGCGTACGGTTCGCGGGCAGCGGCGGGCCTTGCCCCGGTGGAGGGTGCTGCGGTGGCGGGCACCGCCGTCGGGCATGTGCTGACCGCCGCTCTGAAGGCGAAGCTGGAAAGTGTCTGCACCGCCACGCTCTCCTCCCAGCTCCGCAAGCGCGGCCTGAACAACGTCAGCATCGACGGCCTCAGCTCAACCCGCCCGGAAAAGCGCGTGGTGGGCCTGGCCCGGACGCTGCGGTATGTGCCCAACCGCGAGGACCTCTTCAAAACCCACGGCGGCGGTTTTAACGCCCAGAAGAGGGCCATCGATTCCGTGAACGAGGGCGAAATCCTCGTCATGGAAGCCCGCGGCGAGAAGGGTACCGGCACAATCGGCGACATCCTGGCCCTCCGCGCGCAGGTCAGGGGTGCTGCGGCCATCATCACCGACGGCGGCGTCCGGGACTTCTCCGCGGTGGGCGCGATGGACATGCCTACCTACTATTCCAACCCGCACCCCGCCGTCTTGGGGCGGCGGCACATCCCGTGGGACACGGACGTCACCATCGCCTGCGGCGGCACCACAGTGCAGCCCGGAGACATCATCGTGGCGGACTCTGACGGCATCCTGGTGATCCCGCCGGCACTCGCCGAAGAGCTTGCGGACGACTCCATCATCCAGGAACGCGAGGAAACGTTTATCGCCGAAATGGTGGCACAGGGCCACAGCGTTGACGGCCTCTACCCGCTGAACGCCCAGTGGCGCACCAAGTACGAGGCATGGGAAGCAGGCACAGCAAATGACTGAAACGGCAACCGCCGCAGGCACTCAGCCAGGAACTAAGGCACCGGCCAGCAAGTCCGAACAGGCCTACGCGGCCGTCAAAGCCCGGATCGTGGACGGGACCTACTCCCCCGGCTACCGGCTGGTCCTTGCCACCATCGCCAAGGATCTGGGCGTCAGCGTAGTGCCGGTCCGTGAAGCGATCCGCAGGCTTGAAGCCGAAGGGCTGGTGAAGTTCGAGCGGAACGTCGGCGCTACGGTATCTGGGATCGACCCCACGGAGTACCTCTACACCATGCAGACCCTCAGCATCGTGGAGGGCGCGGCCACTGCCCTGTCCGCGCCGCTGATCGATTCCGTGACGATCGCCCGCGCCCGGGCCGTGAATGAAGACATGCGGGAATGCCTCCAGCACTTCGACCCGGTCCGCTTCACGCATCTGAACCAGGACTTTCACAGTGTCCTCTTTGAGCACTGCCCCAACCCGCACATCCTGGACCTGGTCCATCGCGGCTGGAACCGGCTCGCCTCGCTGCGGTCCTCCACCTTCCGGTTTGTCCCCGGGCGTGCCCACGAATCGGTGGACGAGCACGAGGCGCTGCTGCGGCTCATCGAGGCCGGCGCCGGCGCGGAAGAGATCGAAAAGGCCGCCCGCCAGCACCGCTCCGCCACCCTGGACGCCTACCTCGCCCAGGCCAAAAGCATCTGACCCGCTCTTCACCGGAGCAAAGCCCCCGCCCAAGCAGTAAGGAAACAACAATGACGTTCACTGCAGCAGAAGCCGCCACGCATTACGTACCGCAGGACCTGCCCTCCCACATCCAGCACTACATCAACGGAGAGTTCGTTGACTCCGCGGGCGGCAAGACCTTCGATGTCCTCGATCCTGTCTCCAACCAGAATTACGCCACCGCTGCGGCTGGCCAGACGGAAGACATTGATCTCGCCGTGGCCGCCGCCCGCGAAGCCTTCGTCAACGGTCCGTGGCCCAGGATGAAGCCGCGCGAACGTGCCCGCATCCTGAACAGGATTGCCGACGCTGTCGTGGCCCAGGAGGAGCGCCTCGCCGAACTCGAAACCTTCGACACCGGCCTGCCCATCACCCAGGCCAAGGGCCAAGCGCTCCGCGCCGCCGAGAACTTCCGCTTCTTCGCGGACCTGATCGTGGCCCAGTTCGACGACGCCATGAAGGTCCCCGGCGCCCAGATCAACTACGTGAACCGCAAGCCGATCGGGGTCGCCGGCCTCATCACACCGTGGAACACCCCGTTCATGCTGGAGTCCTGGAAGCTGGCCCCGGCACTGGCCACGGGGAACACCGTGGTCCTGAAGCCCGCCGAATTCACCCCGCTCTCCGCCTCGCTGTGGGCGCAGATCTTCAAGGACGCCGGGCTGCCCGACGGTGTCTTCAACCTGGTCAACGGCCTCGGCGAGGAAGCCGGCGACGCCCTAGTCAAGCACCCGGACGTCCCGCTGATCTCGTTCACCGGCGAGACCACCACCGGGCAGACGATCTTCCGCAATGCCGCCACCAATCTCAAGGGCCTGTCCATGGAACTCGGCGGCAAGTCGCCGTGCGTGGTGTTCGCCGACGCCGACCTGGATGCCGCGATCGATTCCGCCCTGTTCGGGGTCTTTTCCCTCAATGGCGAACGCTGCACCGCCGGGTCCCGCATCCTCGTCGAACGCGCCATCTACGACGAATTCTGCGAAAAATACGCCGCCCGCGCTAAGAAGATCGTCGTCGGAGACCCGCACGATCCCAAGACCGAAGTGGGTGCCCTGGTCCACCCCGAGCACTACGCGAAGGTGGCCTCCTACGTGGAGATCGGCAAGTCCGAAGGCCGGCTCCTCGCCGGCGGCGGCCGCCCCGACCACCTCCCCGAAGGCAACTACATCGCACCCACCGTGTTCGCCGACGTCGCGCCCGACGCGCGGATCTTCCAGGAGGAGATCTTCGGTCCAGTCGTCGCCATCACCCCGTTCGAGAACGACGACGAGGCGCTGGCTCTGGCGAACAACACCCGCTACGGGCTCGCGGCCTACATCTGGACCCAGAACCTGACCCGCGCCCACAACTTCTCCCAGAACGTCGAAGCCGGCATGGTCTGGCTGAACAGCCACAACGTCCGCGACCTCCGCACCCCGTTCGGCGGCGTCAAAGCCTCAGGCCTGGGCCACGAAGGCGGCTACCGCTCCATCGATTTCTACACGGACCAGCAAGCCGTGCACATCACCCTCGGCACCGTCCACACCCCCAAATTCGGCGCGTAAGCCCCACCCAACCCTCCTCAAAGAAGAGAGAACCCCATGACTGACTTTGTACGCACCCCCTCCGTCCCGGCTCCCGACATCGTCCGCTGCGCCTACATGGAGATCGTGGTCACCGACCTCGCCAAATCGCGTGAGTTCTACGTGGACGTCCTGGGCCTGCATGTCACCGAGGAAGACGAGAACAACATCTACCTGCGTTCCCTCGAGGAGTTCATCCACCACAACCTGGTGCTCCGCAAGGGACCCATCGCCGCCGTCGCCGCCTTTGCCTACCGGGTGAAGTCTCCCGCCGAAGTGGACGCCGCAGAGGCCTATTACAAGGAACTCGGGTGCCGGGTGGAACGCCGCAAGGACGGCTTCACCAAGGGCATCGGCGATTCCGTCCGCGTCGAGGATCCGCTGGGCTTCCCCTACGAATTCTTCTACGACGTGGAGCACGTGGAACGCCTCACCCAGCGCTACGACCTCTACTCCGCCGGTGAACTGGTCCGCCTGGACCACTTCAACCAGGTCACCCCCGACGTGCCCCGCGGCCGCAAATACCTCGAGGACCTCGGCTTCCGCGTCTCCGAGGACATCCAGGACTCCGACGGCGTCACGTACGCCGTCTGGATGCACCGCAAGCAGACCGTCCACGACACCGCACTGACCGGCGGCAACGGCCCGCGCATGCACCACGTCGCGTTCGCCACGCACGAGAAGCACAACATCATCCAGATCTGCGACAAGATGGGCGCCCTGCGCATCAGCGACCGGATCGAACGCGGCCCCGGCCGGCACGGCGTCTCCAACGCCTTCTACCTCTACATCCTGGACCCCGACGGCCACCGCATCGAGATCTACACCCAGGACTACTACACCGGCGACCCCGACAACCCGGTGGTCACGTGGGACGTGCACGACAACCAGCGCCGCGACTGGTGGGGCAACGCCGTCGTCCCGTCCTGGTACACCGAGGCCTCCCTGGTCCTGGACCTCGACGGCAACCCGCAGCCCGTCATCATCCGGGAGGAAAAGAGCGAAATGGCGGTCACCGTGGGTGCCGACGGCTTCTCCTACACCCGCCCGGACGCAGACAGCGCAGCCGAAGGCTTCAAGCTCGGGGCGCAGCTGTAGCCATGCTGGATGCCAAGACGATTGAGGCCATCGCTGACGAACTCCTGGAGGCCGCCCGGACCCGCGCCCCTGTCCCCCGCCTCACGGCACGCTACCCGGAGATGACGGTGGAGGACTCCTATGCTGTGCAGCAGCTGTGGCGGCGGCGCAACGAGGACGCCGGCCGCACGCTGGTGGGCCGCAAGATCGGCCTCACGTCCAAGGCCATGCAGGCCGCCACCGGCATCACCGAGCCGGACTACGGCGCCATCTTCGATGACATGGTGCTCGGAACCGGCTGCACGGTGCAGTGGGACCAGTACACCCATCCGCGGGTGGAGGTTGAGCTGGCGTTCGTGCTGAAGAAAGACCTGGCCGGCCCCGGTTGCACCATCTTCGACGTCTTGGACGCCACGGACTATGTGGTGCCGGCCCTCGAAATCCTGGACTCCAGGATCGAAATGGAGGGCCGGACCATCGTGGACACCATCGCCGACAATGCCGCGATGGGCGCCATGGTGATCGGCGGCAACCCCGTAAAGCCCGACGCCGTGGACCTCCGCTGGGTCGCGGCAATCCTCTACAAGAACCAGACCGTGGAGGAAACCGGTGTGGCCGCCGGCGTCCTGGACCACCCCGCCAACGGGGTGCACTGGCTCGCCAACAAGATCGCCGCCCACGGCGACGGGATGAAATCCGGGGACATCATCCTCGCCGGCTCCTTCACCCGCCCACTGTGGGTGTACAAGGGCGACACCGTCCACGCCGACTACGGACCATTGGGGGCCATCACATGCCGCTTCGAGTAGAACCGGAGACGACGTTCCGGGACGCCCTCGCCGCGGCTGACCGCCCGCTGGCGGGGATGTGGGTCTGCTCCGGCAGCCCGCTGATCGCCGAGCTCTGCGCCGGATCCGGGCTGGACTGGCTCCTCATCGACGCCGAACACAGCCCCAACGGCCTCGAATCCATCCTCGCCCAGCTCCAGGCCGTCAACGGCCACCCGGTCCAGGTCCTGGTCCGGCCGCCCGTCAACGACACCGTGCTGATCAAGCAATACCTGGACCTGGGCGTGCAGAACCTGCTGATTCCCATGGTGAACTCGGGCGCCGAAGCCCAGTCCGCCGTCGCCGCCACCCGATACCCGCCCCACGGCGTCCGCGGCGTGGGATCCGCCCTCGCCCGGGCCTCCCGCTGGAACCGCATCCCGGACTACTTGGCTCGGGCCGGGGACACCATCAGCGTCACGGTCCAGATCGAATCGACGGCGGCCGTGGACGCGGTCGGGGACATCCTGAAAGTGGACGGCGTGGACGCCATCTTCCTGGGACCCTCCGACCTCGCCGCCTCCATGGGACTCCTGGGACAGCAGGAACACCCCAAAGTACGCGCCGCCGTCGAACACTGCCTCAAAGCCGCTGCAGCCGCAGGGAAACCTGCCGGCGTGAACGCCTTCAACCCAGCCACCGCCCGCAGCTACCTCGCCGCCGGCGCCGCCTTTGTCCTGGTGGGCGCCGACGTCGCCATCCTGGCCCGCGGCTCCGAGGCACTCGCCGCGCAATACATCCCCCAAGACCCGGTGGTTGAGCCTGTCGAAACCCCAACCAGCTACTGACTGCCTTCTACCAAAGACTTCTTCCATGACAGTTACATCTGCTGCGCTCTCCCCTGCCATCTCACCCGCCCGCGAAGCCACGCTCCTAGCCTCCGTCCCGACCGGCTTGCTGATCGGCAGGCAGTGGCGTGACGCATCCGACGGCAGCACTTCGACGTGCACGATCCGGCCACCGGGGACGTGCTGGCCACCCTGGCCTCTGCAACCAGCGAGGGCGCCGTCGCAGCCCTGGACGCGGCCGACGAGGTGCAGGCCTCGTGGGCGAGGACCGCGCCGAGATGCCGAAGTAACAGTTCGTGACTACGGCCGCTAGGTCACCACCACAGAGGGCAAGAACAAAATTTTGGTCAAGCACACGCCCGTGGGCCCCTGCCTGCTCATCACGCCCTGGAACTTCCCGCTCGCCATGGCCACCCGCAAGGTCGCCCCCGCCATCGCCGCCGGGTGCACCATGGTCCTCAAACCCGCCAAACTCACCCCGCTGACCGCGCAACTCTTCGTCCAGTCCATGCTCGACGCCGGCCTTCCCGCCGGAGTCCTGAACATGGTGTCCTCTGCCAGCGCATCCGGGATCTCCGGGCCCTGGTGGCCGTTGGCGGCCACGTTCTGCGGCTCTGTGCAGTGGCCCAGCGCCACGGCGATCTTGCCGAAACCGTCGCGCTCTCGATCTGCGTGGATGACTTGGCCGCGGAGGTTGAGCCGTCTCGCCGGGATCGCGCCGAGCCCCTTCTTGCGGCGCTGTGCGGTGACCTGGCAGTACGCCATGGTCGTGTTGAAATTCTGATGACCCATGTAGTCCTACAGGACATCCGGAGGCGTCGAGGAACGACCGTTCTGCAGTAGGTGGCCGAGTGTGCACTGCACAGACCAAGCTTCGCGTGTCCGCGCGCACATTTCGGCACCAGGCAGCCCAGTATCACCTCTCGGCGGGAGCGGTGTTGGCTTGCCTACTCTTCAACAGTGATGCCTTGGACCCTTGAAGCTGCCAATTCCCCGCGGTAATTTGGGCAGATCCTCCCCCTGCTGAGCAGGACGCCGCAGCCGCTGCAGATGCATGAGCTCAGGTTCGTATATGGGGGTTGGACTGGTCGGGGACCAACAGTAGCCGGCCGAATTCAAACTCGCCCGGTCGCCCGGATGGGACGATGAGGCTCTTCAGATGCTGGTCCAGGTTCCGGCCGTCGCGGGTTGAGAGGCTATGAGCGCGGAGGCCCGTCGCGACGGACGCCACCATGACCGAGGAACAATCGGGTGCGCTCGCGCCGGGCCTGCGGTACCGTCCGGAAGCAACCGAGGCGCGCGGGCCTGGCTACGCTGCCAGCCATGACGAAGTCATTGCCGGCTTGCCATCCTTGACCGCTCCGATCCGTGTGCCGGGCGGCCCGACGGCGGCGATCGCCGTCGTGTATATCCGGCGCGAACAGGACCAGGCCGCCGTCGGCGCAGCGCTGGCTGCGAGCGCCGCGCGGATCGAAACCCAGCTGGCGTAAGGGCCACCTTCCACAGAAGGCGGCCCGCCGACTTCGTGGTCCATCCGGACCGGTCAGACAACGCCTTCAAAGGCAATGGTGGGCAAGTCCACGATGTGGGCACCGCCGTCAGCGACGATCGTGGCACCGGTGATGTATGACGATTCAGAGGAAACCAGGAAGTTCACGATAGCCGCCATCTCAGCAGGGTCGGCGGCCCGGCGCAGCGGCACATTTGCCGTCACGGTCCGGTAAGCCTCTTCCCTGCTGGCCATCGCGGCGGCCTCGGCAAAATGGTCCATTTCCGCATCGGCCATGGGCGTTTTGACCCAGCCGGGGCACAGCGCGTTCACGCGCACTCCCTGGCTCCCATAATCCCTGGCCAGTGACCGGGTCAATCCGATCAGGGCGTGCTTGCCCACGGTGTATCCAGCGACCTCCGGGCCAGCGAACAGGCCGGCCAGGGAGGAGACGATCACCACCCGGCCGCTGTTTGCCCGGAGCTGGTGCAGGGCTTCGCGGACGGTGGTGAAGGCCGTGGTCAGGTTTGCGTTGATGCTGGCCTGCCAGGCCGCATCATCGGTGTCGGCAACCGCGGAGAATCCGTGCCCGCCGGCATTGGCCACAACAATGTCCAACCTGCCGAATTCTTCCACGATACCGCTGATCGCAGCACGGGCCTGGGCGGAATCCGACATGTCCGCCACCACGGGCCAAGCACCGTGACGTTCAGCGACGGCGTCCAATGGCTCCCGCCGCCTGCCGGCGACCGCCACCTGCGCGCCTTCCCGGAGGAGCCGCGCGGCGATTGCCTCGCCGATGCCTGTGCCGCCCCCGGTCACCAGGGCGCTCTGGCCGCGGAGGGGTAATTGCTGGTTCATGGGTCCTCCAGTGCTGTAGGGGCGATTCACGCCGGGAATGAAGACTGTGCCAGATAGCCGAAATCGGAGACCAGGCTGGTCCCGTTCACGGGCGAAGACCTTGCCGAAGCCAGGTACAGCACATGGTTGGCCACTTGTTCCGGGCGCTGGACCGGATAGTCCTGCGCCGCAAACGTCTCAGCGGTCTGCCCAAGATCGGCACGCGACATTGCTGAGTCGACGACGGACGGGCACACACAATTGACCCGGATGCCGTCCTCCATGAGGTCCACCGACAGGGCCCGGGTCAGCTGCAGCACGGCTCCCTTGGAGGCGTTGTAGGGGACCATACCCGGAGCCGCGACGAAGCTGCTGTCCGAGGCGATCAGGATCAGTGACGGCGCAGCCGACGCACGCAGATACCTAAGGGTGTGCTTGGCCAGCAGGAACTGCCCGCGCACATTGACAGCCATGACCGCATCCCATGCCTCGGCGGAGATCTGCTCAATGCCACAGTCGTGGGGACCGGAGATCCCAGCGCTGCCGACGACGACATCGATGCCGTTGTAGCGGGCTGCGATGGACTCCACGGCCGCTGCAACCTCGAATTCGGCGGTGATGTCCGCCGTGACGAAGGCGCAGACCGCACCGAGTTCAGCTTCCAGTTCGGCCTGGAGCGCTTGGCTGGCTTCAGCATCGATATCGATCAGGCCCAGCCTGGCGCCTTCCTCGGCAAAAGCCCAGGCACACGCCCGCCCGATCCCCGATGCGGCACCGGAGATGACGACGGATTTACCGCCAAGATCGAGTTCCATTCCCACCCCACTAGTCGCGGTTACGCATCCAGCCTGCCAGCCGGGCGCATTGACGGCTTGGCTCAGGAGGAACACTCCTTGTCGGACCGGGAACAAACGCCGGACCGGATTGGTCTTACGGGAGAGCGTTAGGCTGTGGCTCTTGGCTTCGCCGGGGCCGTCCCCGGGAGCCTCTCCGTCATCGTGCCGCGATAGTCAACGCATGTTCGTTCTCCGACAAATTATTGCTGCTTCTCTCCGGGCATAGTGTTCTAAAGCCCTGAAACCAGCTGATCATCGGCCGTGGCGACGGGCTGCATGCACGACCACCACGAAGGGACCGCAACGGTCACTGAAAGGAACTGTCATGACAACCACTCCCGAATTCATTTCGGTCGGCGCCCTCGGGGAAGGATTCGCCATCGACAACAATGTGCTGGTGGAGGACGCCGGGCTGAACGGCCGTTCACTGACCCTGCGCTTTCCTGGCGACCGTTTACACGCCTGCACGGTAACGGATAGCAGCAAGGTGATCTGGGATGGCCTGGAAACCGAGGCCAGAGTGACGTCGATTCGCAGCGGAATCTTTTTCGTGGATTTTCTGCTGGGTGAAGCTGTTAAGGAATCCGTCAGCCTCGTCCTCGATACTGCCGGCGGACACGTGACACTCGTCCAGGGCGCTCTGCCGAACGCCGAGGAGACCTCGGTGAGCGCCTATGACCGGGCCCGCGAAGGAATGGAACTCACGGGGGTGAATGCCGAGATTCTCCACGGAACCATCGACGGCGTTGCAGGCGGCACGCCGCATGCACCCACGGACGAGCTGCTGGGCCTGCGCAACCGCTACCACTACAGCCCCGACGAAGTATACGAACACGTGTACCTGAACGGGAACTTCTACACCTGGCATTGCCTGAAGGGTTCCGAATTGGGTCTCGGTGATACCGACCGGTGCCACTACATCAAGATCGCCGAGAAGCTGTATCTGTTTGTCTGGAGGGAGAAGATCGTTCCCACCCTGGGCGTCATCCTCATCGACATGGACCGGCTGAAGACCGACGGGAAGATCTTCGGCTACAAGGGATTCGACTTCACCAGCTACGTGAACTTCGAGGTAGGCGCCGTCGCCGAAGTTCTGAACGAAACCACGTACTAGCCACATGACCGTTTCCAAGACAAACCAAGGAGGACCACGCATGGAAACCTACGAGAGCCTGCTGACCGCGATTACTCCACCGGCGGGGACGGCAACCCGCCCGATCCTCAACCCCGCAACCGGCGGTACCGTCACCGCCGCGCCCGTGCACACCGTTGAAGACCTCGAAGCGGCTGTCGAGGCGGCCCGGGCAGCACAGCCGTCGTGGGCCGCACTGAGCCACCAGGAACGAAGCCAGGTCTTGCTCGACACGGCCGATGCCATCGATCGGTCCGCGGAGGCTCTGGCGCAGCTGTTGTCCCGCGAGCAGGGCAAGCCGCTGAACGGGCCGAACGCCCGGTTCGAGGTGGGCGCCTGCTCTGCCTGGCTCCGGGCAACCGCATCCATTGAACTTGCGCCCGAGGTTGTAGTCGACGACGGCGAAACCTACGCGGAGGTCCACTACCGGCCGGTCGGCGTCGTCGGGGCAATCGGCCCTTGGAACTGGCCGATGATGATCGCCATCTGGCAGATCGCCCCTTCCCTGCGCATGGGCAATACGGTGGTCCTCAAGCCCTCGGAATACACGCCACTGAGTGTTCTGGCTTTGGCCGTGGTGATGAACCAGGTGTTGCCCGAGGGGCTGCTCACCGTCATCGCCGGCGGCCAGGAGGTGGGCGCCCGCCTCGCCTCTCATCCTGCTGTCGGCAAGGTGATGTTTACCGGCTCGACTGAGACTGGGAAAGCCATCGTCCGCAGCTCCGCGGACACCGTTAAGCGTCTGACGCTTGAGCTTGGCGGCAACGACGCGGCCATCGTCCTTCCGGACGCCGATCCGCGGGCGATCGCCCAGGATCTCTTCTGGGGCGCGTTCATCAACACGGGACAAACGTGTGCGGCAATCAAACGGCTCTACGTCCATGCAGACATCTATGACGCCGTGTGCGATGCTCTGACTGACGTGGCTCTCGCCACTCCCATGGGAATCGGCACGGACGAGCAGAATCTGCTGGGCCCCTTGCAGAACAAGCAGCAGTACGACATCGTTGCCCGGCTCGTGGACGCCGCCAAAGAATCCGGAGCGAAGGTGCTGGTCGGCGGCAATCCAGACCCACGCCAGCCAGGCTACTTCTATCCCACGACTCTCGTGGCGGACATCGGCAACGACAACCCGCTCGTCGCCGAGGAACAGTTTGGGCCGGCGCTGCCGATTATTCGCTATACGAATCTGGATGAGGCCATCGAACTGGCCAACGGATTGGACGCCGGGTTGGGAGCTTCCGTGTGGTCCTCCGATCGCAAGCAGGCCCACCGGATCGCGGAGAGGCTCCAGGCCGGCAGCGTGTGGATCAATGCCCACGGGAGGATCAACCCCATGGTTCCGTTCGGCGGTACCAAACAGTCGGGTTACGGACTGGAGTTTGGCGTCGCGGGCCTGAAGGCCCTCGGTGTTCCGCAAGTCATCAGCGGTTAGGTCGACACGCTGCCGGTGTCCGGGTTCCGCAACTCGGCAACGCGGACACCGGCGGGGCGCTGGCCCGGTGCCAGCATTGATCGCTTTCGGTCAAGTGCTCTTCCCGGATAGACAAGACCGGAAGTTGCGGACTGGACCACTCTTGAGGTATCGCTGCATTGCCGTACCGGCCTGTGTGCTTTACCTACTCGGAGTGGAGTAACAATGGAAACCTACGACGCACTACTTCTCGCCTCGACTACGCCGGAGCCCGGCCGGACCCGCACTATTCTCGACCCCGCCACCGGGGAGGAGGTGGGTGAAGCTCCCGTGCACGGCGTCGAGGACCTGGAGCGCGCCGTCGAGGCCGCCACGGCCGCCCAGCCGGCCTGGGCTGCGCTCGGACATGAGGCCCGCAGCGCCGCCCTCTTGCGTGCCGCGGACGCAGTGGACCGTTCAGCCGAGGACCTTGCCCGGCTGCTTTCCAGGGAGCAGGGCAAACCGCTCAACGGGCCCAACGCCCGGTTCGAGGTCGGCGCGTGCTCCGGCTGGTTGCGCGCGACCGCTGCCACGCCGCTGGAGCCCGAAACCGTGGTGGACGACGGCCAGACCCACGCCGAATTGCACTACCGGCCCATCGGCGTCGTCGGCGCGATCGGCCCCTGGAACTGGCCCATGATGATCGCGATCTGGCAGATTGCTCCGGCCCTGCGCATGGGCAATGCCGTGGTGGTGAAGCCCTCCGAGCACACCCCGCTCAGCGTCCTAGCACTCGTCCGGGTGCTCAACCAGGAACTCCCTGAGGGTCTCCTCACCGCGGTCTGCGGCGGCCCTGAAGTCGGCGCCCGCATGGCCGGGCACCCGGCCATCGGCAAGATCATGTTCACCGGCTCAACCGCAACAGGCAAGGCCATCATGAAAACCTCCGCCGATACGGTCAAGCGGCTCACCCTTGAGCTCGGAGGCAACGACGCCGGTATCGTGCTCCCTGACGCCGACCCGAAGGCCATCGCAGGAGACTTGTTCTGGGGGGCTTTCATCAACACTGGCCAGACCTGCGCCGCGCTCAAGCGCCTCTATGTCCACGACGACATTTACGAGGCCGTCTGCGAGGAACTCACCGCCGTCGCGGCCACCATGCCCATGGGGGTGGGACTCGACGAGGCCAATGTCCTGGGCCCCCTTCAGAACAAGCAGCAATTCGACATCGTGGCCCGCCTCGTGCAGTCCGCCAAGGATTCCGGCGCCCGCGTGCTGCTGGGCGGTAACCCCGAGCCGGACCAGCCCGGCTACTTCTACCCCACTACGCTCGTGGCCGACATCGACAATGACAACCCGCTGGTTGCGGAGGAGCAGTTCGGCCCCGCCCTGCCGATCATCCGCTACAGCACCGTCGACGAGGCCGTGGCCAAGGCCAACGGCCTCGACGCAGGGCTCGGGGCATCCGTCTGGTCATCAAACCCGGCCGAAGCCCGCAAGGTGGCAGCACGCATCCAGGCCGGTACGGTCTGGATCAACTCCCACGGCGGCGTCCACCCAATGGTTCCCTTCGGCGGAGTCAAGCAGTCGGGCTACGGACTCGAATTCGGAGTTGAAGGGCTGAAGTCCCTCGGCGTTCCACAAGTGATCAACGGCTGAGACCCGCCCAGCCTGGAGCGAGAAAGATGTGAAGGCTCCTCATTTGTGGGCAGCGGAACCGCCCGTGCCCCAGTTCAGGGGCACGGGCGGTCGGCTGTCCGGGCCAAGGCCCTCAGTCCGTCGCGGCCAGGTGGATCGGCCCCTCCTCGCCGTGCCCCACCTTGCGGTAGACCTCCGGCCGCGCCTTGCGCAGATACAGGCCCCACACCACACCGGCAAGCCCGGGCAACACGATGAGCGCCGGCAGGATGAAGCTCGCCGCTGTGGATTCGCTCTGGCCCAGCAGTACATTGAAATTCTGCAGGATCAGCACGAAGACGATCCCCAGCAGGACCACACCGAGGATAGGCGCGATGAGCCGGGCCCACAGGCCCACACCGTGCCGCTGCCGGCGGAAGAATCCGATGACTGAGAGCGAGACGATCGCCATGAGCAGCACGAGGCCCATCGCGCCGTCGTTGGTGAGCCACGTGAACATAGTCAGCACGGGGTAGAGCTCGCCCAGTTCGGAACCGGAGCCCGCCACGGCGAAGGCCACGGTCACGACGACGGCGATCGCGGTCTGTGCGAGCGAACCGGCGAAGGGGGCGCCGCTGTGTCGGCGCACGGCCGCCAGGATCGGCGGGATGACCTGCTCCCGGCCAAGCGAGAAGAAGTACCGGGCCACGGCGTTGTGGAAGCTCACGAGGGCCGCGAAGAGGCTCGTGACGAAGAGCAGCTGGGCGATGTCGCTCAGCAGGACTCCGCCATGCGCGCCCAGGAAGTTGAAGAGGAGTGCGGGGCCCTCCGTCGTAGAGGTCTCGACGACGGCACCCGGCCCGGTGCCGATCGTCATGGCCCAAGAGGAGGCAGCGTAGAAGAGCGAGATGACGCCGACCGCAAGAAAGGTGGCCCGGGCGACGGTGTGCTTGGGGTCCTTGGATTCCTCGCCGTAAATGGCCGCCGATTCGAAGCCCATGAACGCCGCGATGCCGAAGGACAGCACGGCGCCGATGCCCGGCACAAAGAGGCTCGCGGGGCTGAGCGCCTCGACGCTGAAGCCCTGCGGGGCGACGGCGAAGGACAGCACGTCGTAGACGATGACGACGAGGAATTCGAGACCCACGAGCAGGCCCAGCAGCTTGGCCGAGAGATCCACGCGGTTCACGCCCAGCACGGCCACGATCGCGATGCACACAAGCACTGGAATCCACCAGGGCAGGCTCACGCCGAGGCGCGCGCTCAGCAGGGAGGAGACCGTGAAGCCGAAGAGCCCGTAGATTCCGACTTGCATCAGGTTGTAGGACATGAGCGCCACGAGGGACGCGCCGATGCCCACCGGCCGGGAGATGCCCTGCGCAATGTAGGCGTAGAAGGCGCCCGCGTTGGTGACGTAGCGGCTCATGGCGGCGTAGCCGACGGTAAAGAGCGCCAGGACCAGGCCAAGGAGCAGGTAGGAGAGCGGGACGCCCGTGACGCCTGTGACGGCGAACGTCGTCGTGACCCCGCCGGCCAGCACGGTCAGCGGAGCTGAGGCGGCGATGATCATGAAGGTCACTGACGGGACGCCCAAGCGGCGTCTATTGTGCGGCGTCGTCACGGCCGGGCCTTTACTAGGGGCGTCAATACTCATGGTGTTCTCCTGTGGTTGATCCGGGCCGCCAGCTACGGAGCGCGGCCACCCCGCTAGTCTGATCCCCAACCCCCGGCTGTGACTTGTCTCATAAGGAATGGAAGTTGTCGACGGATGCACGCCGCCCGGCGGCCTTCCGGCCGACCCCCTGCCCTCCGGGTGTAGAATTGTCGCCAAGCTCACATTTGGCCAGCCGTTGGCAGGTGGTGCGGGCGGGCTGCGAAGAAGGAGTTTGATGACCACTGTGGCGGATACCGGCTCCACATCGGTGCACACCACGGTGGCGGATGATTTTCACGCTTGGAGCCGTGTCATCTCGGAGTCCTTTGTCCCGCTCAAGGCCTACACGGATCGTCCCGCGACCTTCCATGGCCAGTTGCGCTCCCGGGTCCTGGGTCAAATCTCCGTCGTCGAGGTCATTGCGGCCCGGCATACCGTTGCTCGAACCCCGGAGCTGATCGCCAAGACGGACCGCAAATACTTCAAGCTCAGTATCCAGCTCGCGGGCACGGGCCTGCTGAGCCAGGACAACCGCGAGGCCACGCTGGGCCCCGGGGATCTGGCCATCTACGACACCAACCGGCCCTACACGCTCTCCTTTGACGGCGATTTCCGGACCCTGGTCCTAATGTTCCCGCACAGCCTGATCGATCTGCCGGTCGAGGCCGTCGGCTGGCTCACGGCCGTGCGGATGCCGGGTGATGTGGGACTGGGCGGGCTCATCAGCCCCTTTATGGTCCGGCTTGCGGACAATCTGGAGGCGCTCTCCGGAAGCAACGGTCTGCGGCTGGCCCACAATGCGGTGGATCTGGTCACCACCCTGTTCAACGGCGAGCTCGATCTGAAGATCGACGCCGGCCGGAGCCCGCACGAGCTGATGCTGGCCCGGATCCACGACTACATCGAGGCACAACTGGGCGACCCGGATCTGACCCCGACCACGATCGCCAGTGCACACTTTATTTCCACTCGGCACCTGCACGATCTGTTCCAGGAGATCGGCACCACCGTCTCGGCCTCCATCCGCCAGCGTCGGCTCGAACGATGCCGCCGGGATCTGCATGACCCCGTGTTGGCGGACCGCCCAGTCACGGCCATCGCCGCGCGCTGGGGCTTCACCGACGCGGCGCACTTCAGCAGGGTCTTCCGGGCGGCCTACGGTCAGTCCCCCAGCGGCTACCGCAACGCCGCCTGAGGCCAAGCTCCGCCGCTCGATTGCCCGGCGACAGTCAAGCGTTCGCGGGATATCAACGCCCCTTCACTGCCAGACAAGACCGGGCTGTGCCTGTGGGTGAATACTCGATTCGGGAGCGGTGCCAATGGCGGCACCCGCGACTGATTGGACGACGGGACGCCTACACCGCGGTGAAGGGCGTCTGGATGCACTACGGGGAGTAAAAAATGACAATTCAACACGAGCTGCACGCATCGGCCGGCGCGGCCGCCGTCGGGCATCCGCTTGACCCGCTGGGCCCGCAGGAGATCTCAGCCGCGCGGCAGGTCCTGGCTGACGCCGGAAAGCTGCTCGAAACAAGCCGCTTCCCACAGGTCCTTCCGGTCGAACCGGACAAGGCCGCCATGCTCGCTTACCAGCCGGGCGATGCCTTCGAACGCAGGGTCATCCTGACCGTGCTGGATACCGCCACGGGAGACGCCGCCGAGGCCGTGGTCTCCGTGACCGGTTCCGCACTGCTTTCCTGGACGCCGCTGAACAACCGGGACGATCCTTACGGCCAGCCCCAATACCTGTTCGAGGAGTACGACCTCGCCGCGGAGATCGTCAAGGCGGATCCCCAATGGCAGGCCGCCATGGCCCGCCGCGGGCTGGACGACCTGGAGAATGCCTTTGCCGCTCCCCTCGCCCCGGGATCCTTCGGCCGCGCGGACGAGGTGGGCCGGCGCGTCATCCGTTCGCTGACCTTCATGCGCAACTTCGCCGGTGACAGCCCCTGGGCGCACCCGGTGGAGGGTCTGATCGTGCACATCGACCTCACCGAAAAGCGCGTGATCAGGGTCGACGACGACGGCGACGTGCCGGTTCCGGCCGCGGAGGGCAACTACACCCCCGAGTTCACCGGCCCGGCCCGTACCACGCTCAAGCCGATTGAGATCACCCAGCCCGAGGGCCCCAGCTTCCAGGTGGACGGCAACCACGTGACCTGGGAGAACTGGAAGCTGCGCGTCGGCTTCAACGCCAAGGAAGGCCTGGTGCTGAACAACATCACCTTCCGTGACGGCGACGAGGACCGCTCGGTGCTGTACCGCGCCTCGGTACCGGAAATGGTGGTCCCGTACGGGGACACCTCCAACACGCGCTTCTGGATCAGTTACTTCGACGCCGGCGAGTACCTGCTCGGCAAGAACGCCAACTCGCTCAAGCTCGGCTGCGACTGCCTGGGCGTCATTCACTACTTCGACGGCTTCGTGGCCGACGACCACGGCCACCCGGTCAAGATCCCGCAGGCCATCTGCATGCACGAGGAGGACTACGGGATCCTCTGGAAGCACACCGAGCCCGGCGAGGAATCCGTGGTCCGCCGCTCCAGGCGCCTGGTGATCTCCTACTTCTCCACCATCGGCAACTACGACTACGGCTTCTTCTGGTACTTCTACCTGGACGGCACCATCCAGGTCGAGGCCAAGGCCACCGGCATCGTCTTTGCCGGCGCCACCATCCCCGGCGTGCCCAACCGGCACGCACCGGAGGTCTCCCCCGGGCTCATCGCCCCGGTCCACCAGCACCTCTTCTGTGCCCGGCTGGATATGGCCGTTGACGGCAACGCCAACACGGTGCAGGAAGCCGAGATGGTGGGCATCCCTATGGGCCCGAAAAATCCCTACGGCAACGCCTTCACTTACCGGAAAACTCCCCTGGTGCGCGAGTCCGAGGCCGCCAGAATGGCGGACACCAGCGTGGGACGGTCCTGGTACATCACCAACCCGAACCGGCTCAACCATGTGGGCCAGCCGACGTCGTACCACCTGATCCCGCAGCCGGGGCCGGCACTCATGGCCCAGCCCGGATCCTCGGTGGCCTCGCGGGCGGCGTTCGCCACCAAGCACCTGTGGGTGACGCCGTTCGATCCGGCCGAGCGCTTCCCCGCCGGCGACTACCCCAACCAGCACACCGGCGACGGCCTGGCCAAGTGGACGCAGGCGGACCGCAGCCTGGAGAACACCGATGTCGTGCTCTGGCATGTCTTCGGACCCACCCACGTGCCACGCACGGAGGACTGGCCCATCATGCCGGTGGACTACTCGGGCTTCATGCTTAAGCCCAACGGTTTCCTGGACCGGAATCCGGCCCTGGACCTGCCCGACGGCGCGGCGAAGCACCACTCTACAACTAGCACAACTGAGAACGACGGCGGCAGCTGCTGCCACTGAGGCAGGATGGACAGCACGCAGGATAGACAGCAAAAGGGGCGGAAGCCGGCGATGACCGGCTTCCGCCCCTTCTCTGTGGTCGATTTCTCTGTGGTCGGTTGGCTGGCGTAGGCCGCTGGCCGCGGAACCGGCCGCAGGCAAAGAAGAGGGCCCGACCCCGGTGTCCATCCGGCGTCGGGCCCCTGGCAAATGGCCTCTGCTCAGGCTGCGGCCGTGGGCGCCGTCCCCTCATCGGCCAAGGCCGCCATTTCCACGAGCATGGCCTCGCTGAGCCGATGCTCCAGCGCCCGGTGTTCGGGCAGTCCGGCGAGATTGTCCAGCTCGTCAGGGTCGCTGCGGTGATCGTAGAGTTCGCTCATGTCTGTGCCGAAGTACCTGGTGAGCCGGCCCTCGGCGGTGATCACGCTGCGCATCCGCACGGGCCCGGGTAGCCCAAGGAGCCCGAAAGGCTGCTCCTCCTCGATGAGCAAAGCATCGCGGTGCGCTGCTTCGCGCCCCTGTAGCAGCGGAAGGAGGGAACGGCCTTGGATGCCGCGGTACCAAGCCGTACGCGTCAGCTCGAGAAGCGTCGGAGCAAGGTCAGCGCTGGAGACTAGGGCATCACTGCGACGGCCCTCGCCGCTGGGCAGGTGAATCAGCAGCGGAACGTTGGTCACGGCCCGGTAGTGGCTGAAGTGCTTCAGCATGAGCCCGTGATCGCCGAAGAGGTCGCCGTGGTCGCTCGTGAAGACGATTATGGTGTCCTCGGCGAGTCCCTGTTCATCCAGCTCGGCCAGGATCCGCCCAATGTGCTCGTCCATGAGTGTGATGAGTCCGTACTGGGCAGCGGCCGCGTGCCGGTACTGATCCTCCGTGGCCGCCCAGGTCATGGTGGGGTCGGGATCGGGCTCGCCGCGGTGCTCGATCATGCGGCGCACATGGGCCGGGGATTTCGAGTGGTCCTGGTTGAAGCCGACGGGCAGCTCAAGCTCGTCCGGGTCGTAGAGATCCCCGTAGCCCTCAGGTGGGGAGAATGGGTGATGCGGGTCCGGGAAGGAGACAAACATGAAGAAGGGCTGGTCCTGCCCCGAGGCGTCCTTCAGGTGCTCAATCGCCTTCTCGCTGACATAGCTCGTAGGGTGCAGCTCTGCCGGGACGGCAGTCTGGTACACCTGATCCCAGCCGCCGTACGTTTCCGCGGCGTGTTCCGGCCCGCCGACCGCAACGGGATCCACGCCGCGTTCCCTGGCCCAGTGCACATAGTGCCCGCCCGGCCTGTCGCCGTGGCCGATCACCAGATCCACGTGGCCGTAGCCGTAGTAGTCGGGTGGCAACTCGATGAACCGCTCGTCGTGGGCGTCCCGGTTTTCCCATCTGTCCCACCCCGGGCCGAAAGGCCGTGCGCTGGCATCCCCGGCGGCGGGGTCCAGGAGCAACGGGGCAGTCGCCTCGATCTCTTCCTTCTGCTGCGGTTCGAATTCCCAGCCCATGTTCTGGTGATGCAGCTTGCCCACCCCGATGGTCCGGTACCCGGCCGTGGCCAGTGAACGTGGCAGCGTCTGTGCCTGCGGGTCCATGGTGATGCCGTTGCAGCGGGTCCCGTGTGCGGAGGGCCAGCGCCCGGTCATCAGGCTGGCCCGGTTCGGCATGCAGGTCGGATTGGCCACGGTGGCCGCTGTGAAGACCATGCTGTCGGCGGCCAGGGCGTCCAGGTTAGGTGTGCGGACTGTCCGGTTGCCGCCAAACCCCAGATGGTCCGCACGCAGCTGGTCGGCGATGAAGACGAGCACGTTCGGCCTCCGGCCGGCAGCCGAAGCCGCCGTCATGCCGGCCTCTTGATGAGGGACAGCACTTCGGTGCGCTGACGGGCGAATTCGGGCAGCGCGCGGGTGCTGATCTGGTCCCGCACGGTGGGCAGTTCGATGTCGACAATGCGCAGCACACGGGCAGGCTTGGACCCCAGCACCACCACACGGTCGGCCAGGTAGACGGCCTCGTCAATGTCGTGGGTGACCACCAGGATGGTCATGTTGAAGTCGCGGCGGATCTTCAGGCAGAGATCCTCCAGATCGAAACGGGTCTGGGCATCCACCGAGGCGAAAGGCTCGTCCATGATGAGGATCTCGGGACGATATGCCAGAGCCCGGGCGATCGCCACGCGTTGCTGCATGCCGCCCGAGAGCTGCCACGGATACTGCGATTCGGCGTGTTCGAGACCAACGGCGGCGAGCGCACTGTCGCAGCGTTCCTTGAGCTCCTGGGCGCTCAGATGCAGGTGGCGCAGCGGCAGGATCAGGTTCTTGCGCACCGTAAGCCAGGGCATGAGCGAACGGTTGTAGTCCTGGAAGACCAAGGCCATTTCCGGGGGCGGCCCGTTGATGACACGGCCGTCGATCGAGGCCCTGCCGCTGGTGGCCGGGTGGAGGCCCGCAAGGCACTTGAGCAGGGTGGTCTTACCGACGCCGGAGGGCCCTACGATGCACACGACCTCCCCGACGGCGACAGTGAAGGTGAGGTCCTCGATGATGGTCTTGGCTTTGTCACCGGTGCCATAGCTCTTGGCCAGATGGGAGACATCGAGGCGGGCCGGCGCAGTGCCCGCGACGACGGCGGGGGCCGGGGTCTGTTCTTCGGTCATGGCATTCTTTCGCGACGGCGCCGCGGGCGCGGCGGAATTCGAACGGGTGGGAGGGAGGGAGGTTTTCATGCTGCACGCGCCAGTTTCCGGGATCCGATGTACCAAGCCAGGACCCGGCGCCGGATGAGATCGAAAATCAGGTTGGCGGCGAAGCCGATCACGCCCAGCAGCAGGATTCCGGCCCACATATCGGCTGTCATGAAGCTCTGCTGCGCCAGGATCGTCATGGCCCCGATGCCTTGGGAGGAGCCCAGCATCTCGCTCGCGATCATGACAATGAAAGCGACCTGCAGGCCGACCTGCAGCCCAGAGAAGATCTGCGGTCCCGCCGCGGGCAGGTAGACGCGGAAGATCTTTTCCGTCGTTGTGAAGCGGTAGACCCGGGCAACGTCCTTGAGCCCGGGGTCGACGCTGCGAATTCCGTCCACCGTGGCGATCATGGTAGGGAAGAGTGAGGCCAGAGCGATGCTGGCGACCCGCATTTCGATGCCGAAACCGATGAGCGAAATGAAAATGGGTACCAGGGCCACAGGCGGAATCCCGCGCAGGAAGTGGATGAGCGGCTCAAGGATCTGCCGGGCCACCGGGAGCAGCGCGATGACAAAGCCCAAGGCTATGCCGGCCACCGAGGCCACACCGTAGCCCAGGAGCAGATTGCGCAGGCTCAGCAGCACATCCGATTGGAAGTGCTCAAAGAGCCAGAGGGCCTGGAAGCGCTCCAGGATGACGCGGAGCGGAGGGAAAAAGGCGCTGGTGGATTGCTCGGACGCGATCCACCAGAGTGCCAGCAGCAGGACGGGTGTGCCCGCGCCGAGAATCCAGTGCAATGTCTTGCGGTTCATGCGTGGGCCGCCTCTCTAAACGATTCGTGCCAGTTCAGCAATTTGCCCTCCACCAGGCGCGTAGCGCCCTGGAACAGGAGCCCGAGCACGCCCAGGACGGCAACCAGGGCGTACAGGGTTGGGTAGTCACCGGCAGCCTGGGCCTGGTAGATGCTGCGGCCCAGACCCGGACCGCCGCCCAGCAGGCCCGCAACCACTGTGATGACGAGGGCCGCGGGGGCGGCCACGCGCATCGCCGTGCCGATGAACGGCATGGCGCTGGGAAGCACAACCCGGGCCAGGATCTCCGTCTCCTTGAGACCATAGGAGCGAGCCGTGTCCCGGGCCACGGGATCGGTATCGTGCACGCCGTCCACCGTCTGCATGATGATCGGGAGCACACAGCCGAAGAACACGAGCACCCACGACATCTGCCCCGTTGGTCCCAAAACCAGCACGATGAGGGGCAGGATGACGATGGGCGGGATCGGCTTCAGGAATTCAAGCACCGCCAGCGTTGCATATCGGAAGGGCTCAAAGCTGCCGACCAGAATGCCCAGCACCACTCCCGCCAGGGCCGCGGTTCCCAGTCCGAGCAGGGCGATGCCGACCGTTGCGGCCAGATCGGACCAGAACAGGGACGTGCCCAGCACCGTGCTAAGGCTTTCGGCCACCGCGCTGGCCGGGGGCAGCGGGCTGTCGGCCATGGGGCCCACAGCAATCAGCTGCCAGAGAACGATCGCGGCAAGGATGCCGGCGACGCTCGTTATGAGGGGTTTGGGACGGAACTTCATGTGTTTCTCCGGGGCTCGGATCGCAAGGTTGTTCAGCTGCCTAGGAGCAGGTCCGGGCCGAGCTTGACGGGCTTTGCCAGGAATCCGAGTTCCACGAGGGACTGGCCGACTTTCTCGATGTCCTCAACCTTGACGGCGTCCGGCCAGTAGTTCACGGCGCCGGCCTTGACGATGTCGATCGTCGTGCCTGTGATTTTGGCGCTGGCCTGCTGGGCCTCATCGATGTGCGTGTTGGCATAGGCGTTGGCCTTGTAGATGGCCCGTTGAAAGGCCTGCAGGGAGCCTTTCTTCGAGTCGACTGTCGACTTGCCGGCGACCCAGAGGCCCACGGCGCTGGCGCCGAAGAACTCGACGCCGGGGCTGGCGAGCAGCACGTTGCCCTCCGAGATCGCCTTGGCGGTCAAGGGCGAGATGAGCGAGGCCGCGTCGATGCGTCCGGAGGAAAGGGACTGCATGGCCGAGGACGGGTCAAGGACCAACCAGTTGACCTTGGCGGGGTCGCCGCCGTCGTCCTTGATGACCTTGCTGACGGTCACTTCAAACTGTGCCTTGCGGGCCGGCACCGAGACGGATTTTCCCTCGAGGTCCTTCGGCCGGGTGATGCCGGAGTCTTTACGCACCAGCAGGCCGGTGTCGTCGACCTTGGACAGATCGGGATTGGCAACGCCTTCGGCCGAGTAGCCGTCCGCGGCCGCCACGACGGTGAGCGGGACGTTCTGGCTCAGGGCGTTGAGCAGGGGGATGGACGGCGTGTAGGTCAGGTCCAGCTGGCCGCTCTGAGCCGCGGCCACACCGGCCGGCGGGTTGGCCACAACAGAGGTCTGGACTTCAAGTCCCTCGTCCTTGAAGTAGCCTTTGTCAACGGCCAGCTGGATAGCGGCGTCGGAGCCGATGCCGAGCGTGCCGACCTTGAGGGTCGTGAGACCTCCTTGGCCGGTCGGGGTGCCGCTCGGACCGCCTCCGCAGGCGGTCAGCGCGAGGGCCACAATGGCCGTCAGTGCGAGGGGGATGCGTCGTTGCATTTTGTTCTCCTTGTTGTCCGTGATGGGGTGCTGCTGCCCGTCAGGCATCCAGCCGGTCATGTACTACGCGACCGTTGCTGATGGTCATCAGCACGTCTGTGGTCAGAAGCCTGTTGATGTTTTCGTCGCTGGGCCATTCGCCCTCGAGAAGGCAAAGATCGGCTGCCATGCCAGGCAGCAGCGTGCCCTTGAATCCCTCCGCATGGTCTTGCCAGGCGGGCTGGACGGTCATGGCGGCGAGCGCCTGCAGCCCGGTGATCCGCTCGGGGTCAGCAGAGGACGCGGCCCGTGAGGGTGTTGACCGCTCAACGGCGGCGACGACGGTGCGCCGCCAATCGGTGCTCGCCACCGGGGCATCGGAAGCCAGGTTGAGGTGCACGCCCGCGGCAAGTGCCGAGTGCAGTGGCTGGTGACGGGCAAAGCGTGACTCGCCAAGAAGGGTGCGCATGACGTCGCCGGCCATCGCGCGGATGAGCGGGTTGGTGCTGTAGCCGATGCCTGCGGCGGCCATACGGTCGAGGGTGCCTTCCGTGCTGAAGGCACCGTGGATGATGTAGTGCCGGTTGTCCCCGTTCCGGGTGCCGTCCAGCAGGGCCCCGACGGCGGCCTCGGTCGCGGCGTCGCCGGTCGCGTGGATGCCGGCCTGGAGTCCGGCCGCGTCAATGAGTCGCAGGATCCTGTCCAGCTCCGCAAGCCGTTCAGCCTCGCTGCCCCCCTTCACCACGAGGCTTCCGTGCGTACAGGCATCCCCGTAGGGTTCACTCATCCAGGCCGTGCCGCTGCGCGGGATGCCGTCGGCAAAGACCTTGACTCCGGCAATGCGCAGCAGCTTCGGATCGATGTCACGGCCGGTGAAGCTGGCCGCAAGACCGGACTCCAGCCCGGCGGCAACGGCCGCGCTGCTCACACCGCCCGTGCCGGCGAAGAGCAGGAGAACGTTCATGCGCATCGTGAGCTCCCCCGTGGCGGCCAGATCGCCCAGCAGCTCCAGAGCCGCCGTCGATCCGGAGCCGTCCAGGAGTCCGGCGCTCGCCGGGCCCAGCCCTGGTTCCGTGAGCGAAGTGATGCCCTGGCTGTGCAGCCGTGCCTGCATGGACAGGGCTGCGCGGCGCAGGGTAGCGGACGGGATAGCCGGCAGTGCACGGGAAACGAGCTCCATGGCACCGTCCTGAAAGAGCCCCGTGGGCTCGCCGCGCCTACCGCGGACAATGACGCCGCCGGCTGGTTCCAGGGTGGCGTCATTGATTCCGGCGCGCTCCATCGCGGTCCGGTTGGCCATCAGCTGGTGCCCGGTCTGGTCGAAGGCGACCACGGGTACTCCCGGCCGGCAATCCAGCAGGGCCCCTGGGCGGGTGCCGATGGTGACCTCGTCCCATCCGTGGGCCCGGATCCAGCCGTCCGCTCCGGGTTCAGCCTTCTCAATGATGCGGAAGATCTCGTCCCATGAATTTGCGGCATCCGCTCCAACACGCAAGTAGCCGAAGCCGACCATGGCGGAGGCGATGAAGTGAAGGTGTCCGTCGTTGATGCCGGGGAGCACCGCCCCGCCGACGGCGTCCACGATGCGGGTTGCCGGGCCGATGAGGGCCCGGACCTGATCACTGCCGACTGCCGTGATGGTTCCGCCTGTCACGGCGACGGCGCTCGCGGCGGAGTCTCCCCCGGCCATGGTCACGACCGAGCCGTTGACGATCGCCAGGTCCGCATAGCCGTTCACCGCTGCCTCCATCTGAATCCATTCTCCCGCTGAAGTGTGATTTGAGTTACTCTGGTGCCATAAGTATGTCGCTTGACTTAGTCATTTGACTAGATCTTTTGGCAAGAAATTTTCGCAGACCCTGTTCGCAGTCTGCGGGCCCGTTCAAAGGGGGCGTCGCAGCGGGCATAAAATGAACACCGACACATTTGGGGAGGACGCCATGGCCAGAGTTTCCGTCGACGACCGGCGGCTGCAGTTTGTGCGGGCGGCCGCCCGGGTCATTGCAAGCGACGGCGTGGCCGCAGCCACCACCCGGCGGATTGCGGCCGAGGCCCAGGCGCCGCTCGCGGCCCTGCACTACTGCTTCCGCAACAAGGATGAGCTCCTTCAGGAGGTCTATCACTTCCTCAGCCGGGACTATGCCCAGGCCCTCCCCCCGATCGCCAACGACGGCCGCGGGTTGTCCTCAATGATTGAGGCGCATGCCCGACGCGTCTGGGCGCGAATGATGGCGAACCCGCACGAACAGGTCACCACCTTCGAATTGCTTCTGCGCCGCATCCGCGTGGAACCAGCAGACCAGCCGCAGGCGCTGAAGCTCAACCAGGCCATGTACGAGGGCTGGATCACCTCGACAATCGAACTCTTCCGCTCCGCCGCCGAGGACGCCGGCGAGCCTCAGCCGACGAACCTGGAACAAATCACGCGCCTGTTCATTTCCGGGGTGGACGGCATCAGCATGCAGCATCTGGCAGATCCGGACGAAGCCAGGTCCAAGCAGCTCGTCGAACTGCTCGCGCGCAGTCTGGCCCGAAGCCTCGACTACGCCTGACCAGCTCGGGACCGCAAACTCAGGAGGCCGTCGTCAGGCTATCCTGTTGGCCGTCGGACACTCTGTCCCGCCGCCGGGCGGAACGAAGTCTGGATAGCCAGAGAGCGGCCAAGGCTGCGGCAATGTAGTCACACCCCATCACGGCGATCATCGACACCGCTCTACTCGCTGCTCCCCCACCGGCAACGTGGCCGGCACCGGCGGTATGCCCGGCGTGCGGAGCTGCACTTGTGAGGCCCCCGGTCAGCATGAATCCGTGAATTGTCACCATCGCAAGCGACATCGCCATGAGCATCCGCGCAGACCGGGGATCTCCGCGGCGCCACAGCGACACCGCACACGGCACGCAAGCAGCCGTCATGACCACCGCCAGCGCCACCGCCACGGGAGTCGTGTGCGTGGAGAGCATGAAGGCGTGTGACAACGCCCCTGCCCCTGCCGCTGCTGCCGCGAGCCGCGGATGCAGCATTCCGGGCTTGGCCGGAAGCGGTCGGCCCTGCTCCTGCGGCGGGGTGGCCAGGCCTTGGGTCATGGTCCTCCTTCACGGTTCGGATGACCATCATTGTTTCCCGCGGCCGGCGACGACGGCTGCGGCGGCCGCGCTCAGGGTTTGATTTCCCGTGCACGGATCGCGCACCGCTGCCCGCAGGGACCGGCCGTGTTCAGAGCGAGGCGCGTCTCAGTGTGCAGCGTGCTGGCTGCGCCGCAGAACCAGCGCGGCGATCCCGCCCAGGACAAACAATGCAGCAGACGCGGCCATGGCGCCACGAACGCCGCCGCCGGGCCCCGGGTCTCCGCCAGCTGGCCGGCGAGGTAGGAGCCGAGGGCCGTGCCGGCCACGATCCCGCTGGCCAGCGCCGTCATCACCGTAGCCATGCGTCCTGCCGGTGCCACCACCCCACCGATAAATAGGGCCCACAGGCCGCTCACTGCACCGGTGCTCCCCCCGGCATTAGTCCTTATTGCCGTCGAAAAAGTCTCGTGCTTCGTCGCCGGCAGGTATGTCGTCGGCTTCGGAATCGTCTTCGCTGGCCTTGTCCGGGACTCCGCGTCGCCAGCCTGGCCTCCGAGCCTGTGCACCGGCCGCCGATGATCATCCATTGGCCGGGCATCACGGACCAGCCCGGAGTTGCCGCGACCAGGAATGACGCTCTGCTCTACAACATCGACTACGCCCCCACCATCCTGGACCTGTTTGGCAGATGAGGTCCAACCTGACGGAATGGCTCGGGTTCTACGCCGGAACCCCCGGCGCCCTCCCCGGCCCGATGCAGGCGGCTCTGCAGACCGGTCCAACCCTCTATAATCGACTGGAGGAGTACATGGAACACGTTCGCGACACAGGCCGAGGCCACCTCGCAGAGGATCTCATGGAGCGGCTGCACCCGAACAACGGAGCAACCCACGTTTCTTGGCATGCGCAGGTTCCGCTCCACAAGGAGGACCGCGCCGCAATGCTCAAGCGGCGTGCCGCGTCGATCATGGCCCAGGAGTAAGAGTGACGAGTGCAGCCCGGCCGGACATTTCAGCCGGTGGCAACGGCAAGAGTTGTTGCACACCATCACGCCAACCCCTCGCCGGGACGGGAACAGACGGCCGCGAGCACAGGGCCTCGGCGGCACCCAGCCCGTCGCCACATGAGGATGTCCAGCTGACCGGGGGCACGTTCGGCATGGGTGACGCGTTTGGCGAGGGCTACCCCGCCGACGGCGAAACGCCGGTACACGAAGTGTATCTGGACGCGTTTCGGATCGACGCCGCAGCCGTCACCACCAGCATGTTCGCAGCATTCGTCCGGGACACCGGCTACCGCACCGAAGCCGAACAATACGGATCCTCAGCCGTGTTTCACCTGCTCTCCACGTCCTCCGGCGCCGACGTTCTCGGCGCCGACGCGGGCGCGCCGTGGTGGCTGAACATCCGCGGCGCCGACTGGGCGCACCCCACCGGTCCGGCGTCGCAATGGGAAGACTTTCCCGACCACCCGGTGGTCCACGTGTCGCACAACGACGCGTCGGCCTACTGCGCCTGGGCCGGACGGCGCCTGCCCACCGAGGCCGAATGGGAACACGCGGCCCGGGGCGGACTCGACGGCAAACGCTATGCCTGGGGCGACGAGCTCACCCCGGGAGGCGAACACCGCTGCAATATCTGGCAGGGTAGCTTCCCGAAGACCAACACAAGAGACGACGGCCACCTCGGCACGGCCCCGGTAAGAACCTTTCCACCCAACGGCTACGGACTGTACGAGATGGCCGGAAACGTCTGGGAATGGTGCAACGACTGGTTCCTCCCCAAGTACTACCGCAACTCCCCTGTCGGTAACCCACAGGGTCCCACCATCGGCGCCGGGCGCGTCATGCGCGGCGGCTCCTACCTGTGCCACGACTCCTACTGCAACCGATACCGCGTCGCCGCCCGCACGTCCAACACGCCGGAGTCCTCCAGCGGCAACTGCGGCTTCCGGACAGTGGCGCTCGCGTGAACGCCACAGCACACAGCAGGGCCGAAATCGGATTAGGATGCACGCAGGACCGCGACGCAGGGAAGGACACACCGTGACAGAGGAGCCGGACGCCCAGGACGCCGAAGGGCGGAGCGGCTTCTCGCGGCGGATCCTTCGAGGCGGCACTGAGCCGGATCCCCGGTTTACCCTGGCCAACGAGCGCACCTTCCTGGCCTGGATCCGCACCTCGCTGGCCATGCTCGCCGGCGGTGTCGCCGTCGAGGCATTCATGTCCGACCTGTTCGGCCCGGAACTGCGCAAGACCATCTCAGTGCTGCTGCTCGTCCTGGCTCTCGTGATCGGCGGAGGCTCGTTCTTCCGGTGGTTGAACGTCGAACGCGCTATGCGCCGAAAAACGCCGCTGCCCCTCCCCCTCATCGCGCCCATCCTCGCCGCAGGCGGTGCCCTTGTCGCCGCGATTCTGGTCGTCGTCGTCGTCGTCCGCCCGGCCTGAACCGTGACAACCCACCAGGACGCGTCCCAGCATGGTGACTCCGGCCTGCAACCCGAACGCACCGATCTTGCCTGGGGCCGAACCACCATGGCAATGGTCGTCGCAGCAGCAGTCTTCCTACGATGGATGCCCCACCACGGCTGGTTCGTCGGCACCCTCGTAGCGGCCGCCGTCGTGACCGCCCTCGCCATCAATGTCACACGCAAACGCCGCTATCAGCGAGCCGTCCGCGGAATCAACCAGGAAAGCATGGCCCCGGACGTCGCATCGACGGCGGCCGCCGCAGCCAGCGTCGTACTACTCGCCCTGCTCGGAATCTACACGGTGATCTTCCTGCCCTTGGAGCCCTGACACCAAGACTCCTGACATTGTCGGATGGTTTGCGTGAGGTCAGGAATGGTTCTTGATCGCGTAGCGAAGGGTGAGCCGGTGCCGGGGTAGTGTGTGCGTGTTGCGGTGAGATGTTCGCAGACGTCTGCGATGGCCTTGGTGGCCCGCGGGGTGGGCATTGGGTCCAGGTGGATGGTCATCTGCCCCTCGCCGGTGGCGTGGATGTCGCTGCTGGGGGTGAGGGCCTGCCGGATGAGGGTGTGGGCTTCGTCGGCGGCGTGGGCGTAGCCGGTGTTGACGCGCAGGTCCCGGGCTAGGGCGGTGACTGTGTTGAATGCGGCGGTCCGGATGGCGTGCGTTAAGTGTTTGCTTTCGATGTCAAGGACGAGTTGGCCCGGTGCCGAAGGCCCTTAGCCGTACCCGGGTCTGGATGGCGCGGTGGGTTGCTGTGGCTTCCTCGAGGGCGGTTTCGCCGGCGAGCAGGGGCGCGGTGATCGCGTTGTGGGCCTCGTTGGTGATCAGCACAGTTTCCCGGCCGGGGCCGGGGTGCGTGCGGCCAGCGTGCCGCGTCGGTGCCGGCGAGGGCTTGGTCGTTTCCGTAGCCTACGAAGAGTTTTATCCTTCAGACCAAACAGGCACTTCCGGCGTCAGTCATGGGCGCCATGCGCCCGGCCTTCCCCCCAGACTTTATTCCTCGGCGCTCATGCGTCGCTTATTTCCCCGCAACAATCTCCTCCGCCTGCCCGGTCCCCAGGGTTGCACTCCGGTCCCTCAAACCCGGAGGTGATTCCTCTACCAGTAGGCACCACACCGGCCGCCGGACGAACCAACAGCAGCCGCCGCACCAAAGAGATCGTCACGGACACCTGCACATCACCACACCCGCCGACTTGGTCAGCCTCATTGGCCGCAGTCGTCTCCTCCGGGAGCGAAAGATCCAGATCGGCCATACCACTGCGCTCAGCGCCGAACAACAATGCCAGAACTCAATGCGGACGCGTACAGACCGAGCTCAGGCGGTAGGCGGACGGATCCAGAAATCCACCAATGAACCCCAGATCAAGTCACGTCCTGAACCGGCTACGCGATCATGAAGCCGTATGACACCACCCAGGCCAGGACCGCACCGGACCATGCGCACCGCTCTCCCGCACGCACCCGCCACTGCGCCTTACGTCGGTCCGTCCCAGGATCCCCGCCGGACTCCTGGCCCGGCACGGGGGACACACGGCCCGTCGACGCGGGCCGACCCCGAGCAATAACAGTCACACGGCGCCGCAGCACACTGCCGCGGCGAACAAATCCAAGCAGCCACTTATCCAGTCCAGGGCAAGTCATGCCTATAGGCTCGCCTTGGGCTTGGATACGTCTGGCAGACCATCCAGCCCAGAAACTGCCCCGAAGAAGGCTTGGGTCCCACACACGTCGACCCGTCCCTTTACCGCACGCCGGCCACGATGTCCCCTCCGGGCACTCTCAAGTATGATCCGGACCGCCGGGCTGGCCATTTTCCCCCAACAACTATAGGAGAACCGCCCGCAAAGTCATCTCGTCTGAAACAGGGAAGCGCATGAAGCGGTGTCGGCAGAAATGCAGGAAGGGAGCCGGAATGCGGGGCCGACAGCCGCCTGTGGACACGGTGTGGACAACGTACACACGCCTTTGGCCAGACAACCGGCCACAAAACTGCTCCCCTATGCCACAGAAAGGAGCGAAGCGAACCGAAAAATCTTCAAGAAATCTCGCCCAGGTCATGTCATCACAACAACCCGGGACATGAAATGTGAAAGACCAAGCACGGCCACAACAACAACCCAGAAAGGAGGCCCAAATAACCCGAGACCTCAGCAGGCGGAAGGTCCACCAGCCAGGGCTCTGGGCCAACGAGCAGGCTGGGAATCAACGAAGGTCATGGCGACTTGTTCCTCCTTTCCATGCATCCCATGTAAAAACAGATAGGAACACGCATGACCGGACGACGGCCCGAATTGGTTCTTAGCGGGAACGCTCGACGCACGCCGCCCAACGCTGGTCGAGGTGTGATATCTCCACTTCAGCGCCCACCGCCGCGACTTCCGGGTCGACCCAGGCGAAAGCGAGGAAATGACCTGAGGCGGGGTCCTCGGCGGAACTTGTGATGAACCCGACCACGCAGCCGTCCTTCGACACCGGTTCACCCGGGACGACGGCGTGGAGATCGCTGCGCATTCTCAGGCGCACGAGCAGTCGGTGCCCAGGACGTGCGCCCTCATCGGTGGAAGGACCGGCAAGGCCAGCTTCAAAGGCGTTGTCCCGGGGGCCGTACTCAACACCGAATGCAGGCACTCCGTTGGCAATCCGCAGCGCTGTGAATGCTTCGTCGCCGACGAGAGCAATCCCATGCTGCGCACCGGCCTCAACGAGGAGATCCCAGAGGTAGAGGCCGTGCTCTGTGGCCGTATAAAGTGTCCAGCCGCCCAGACCTGAGGCGGTTTCTGCCACGACGCGGGCCGGAACGCCTCCGACGTCGAGCGCTGGCGTCTCGGGTGAGTTCGCCGCGGGGGCGGCACCGCGCGTGACCGAACCGAGAACTGTTGCTGCATCCGGACCGATCAGCGCCAACGCGGTTGTTGCTGACGACAAATCGGAAACGGTGACCGTGTCAGAGTGCGGAGTCTTCCGGCGGAGATGCCAGACGTCCTCGGGGCTGCTGCCGATGACGAGAAATGAGTCGTCAGCAGTCCGCAAAACTGTCAGAACAGCTGCGATACCCCCGGACGGACTCTTCAGGTGGGCGTATGCTGAACCGTTGACCTGCAAAGTTACAGCTGAGCCGAGGATTTCATCCAGATGCTTCCCGGCATCCTCACCGCGGACTTCGAAGACGCTGACCGCTCCCCTGTCGACGAGCCCAACGCCGTTTGCGGCCTGGCGCGCCTCGGCAGAAATGGACGGAGACCATCCGTACGTCCCCCATGCGTCCCGCGACACTGCTGGCTGATTCGCCTTGGTAGTGCCGTACCACAGGGGACGCTCCCAGCCGCCCTGTGAAGTCCCGAACTCTGCCTTCAGGGCTTCCTGCCGAACATAGAAGGGCGTTGTGGCGAACTTCCTCAGTTGCATCGTCTGGTTGCGCGGGTGGCTGATGTCGTAGACCTCGTCGTAGTTCTCGCTGGCCCGCGCAATGCTGGCGCTGCGCGTCAGGTGTGCTTGATCGAAGCGACGGAAGTCGAGGCTCGTCGTGTCAACGCCGGGATCTCCGGTCACAATCCAGTCAGCCAGGACGCCGGCCACGCCTGCGGATTGGGTCAGCCACACGGATTCGCCCAGCCAAAGTCCCCTGATGCCCGGGACCTCCCCGAGGAGCGGGTTGCCGTCCGGAGTGAACGAGAAGATTCCGTTGTATCCCTCTGCTGGTTCGCAGCTGTTCGCCTCCGGGAACAGCCGCCTCAGTTCGTTCCACCCGTCCTTGGCGTCGTTCCACGCCAGGGGATGGATGGCTGGTTCAATCTGCGTTCTGGCAAAGTCCTCAGGGGAAGCGATCTGGGACTGGTCCACGGGGATGACGCGGTGCTCGTAGGTTCCCCACAGAATTCGCTCTCCGCCCTGGCGGAAGTAGGAACCGGTGGCCTGGTGCCGCACCATTGGTCGGTCGATCTCTTCCTCGTCGCTGAAGCCGGCAAGCGACGGCAGGGCGTCGGTGGAGGCGGAGCAGTGCTCCATGGGGACCATGGGAAGCTCCAGGCCCAGCAGTTTGCCAAGCCCGGGGCCCCAGAGCCCGGCGCATACGACGACGATATCGGCTTCCAGGAAGGACGTCCCTTCTGGAAGCTGGTCACCCTTGGAGGGGTTGCCCGGCACCGGCGGTGTGCGTCCGACGTCGACGCCGGTCACGCGTCCACGTTCCATACGGAACCCCGTAACCTCAGTATGGCCATAAAAACGTGCCCCGTTCGCAATGGCACGACGGGCCTGCCATTCGACGGCGCGTAGGGCCTTGACCACTCCGTCCGTTGGCGTGTGCAGTCCGCCGAGCACGGCGGAAGTGTCGAGGCCCGGGAACAGCTTCCCGCACTCTTCAGGGGACACGATCCGGGACGGGATGGCCCATGACTGGGCGAGGTTGTGCCGGCGATGCAGGTACTCCAGCCGTTCCCCGTCACAAGCCAGTTCGAGACCGCCCACCCGCTTGAGGACCCACTGGCCATCCAATGTCAGCCCGTCCAGCTTGTCGAGTGTTCGCCGGGCCAGTTCGGACATCACCGACGAACCTGTCGTCTGGAACGCGAAGCCAGGGGCATGGGATGAGGACCCACCGGTCCGGTACAGGGGCCCTTGGTCCACCACTGTTACGGACTTCATGCCGTGCCGGGTCAGATCGTCGGCCAGCGCTGCACCAACGACGCCGGCGCCAATGATGAGGATACGGGTGTCTGCGTCAATTCGGGCGGTGGCCACGTTATCTCCCTTACGGTCAGAGACGTCTACGTTTCACGTCAAAATGTCGAGTTAGCGTCAGGAGTCGCGCATTGGCGCCCTTAGCGGTGAAGCAAGAATTTGGTTACCGTCATCGAGGTTCAAGACACCTCGAAAATCGTCGGCTGAATCACAGTATAGATGAGATATGTGATCACAACCACCCTTTTCGCGCATCTTTTTGGGAGAGTTTGAAGCTGCAGGGAGCCCCCTAAACACAGGAAGCGCAGTCCCCGGAGGGCTGCGCTTCTCCTGCCAACTGCTGGGCATGCATCTATTAGCCAGACGCTAATAGTCCCCGGTGGGACGGGCTTGTGGGCCCTTCCCCGAAGGCTTCTCGCAACACCTGCGCCACACGACTGGCTTCCCCGTACGCACCATGCGAACCTGCCGTCTCCGAAGTGTAGTCCCCCGCGAAATGCAGATTGCCGATACTGCGTTGGAGCTCGGGCAAAGCGTCGTTTCGCTTCGGGGACAGCACGGAGAAGCAGTGCTCCCAGGTGGTGGCCACTGACCCGACAATCCGGCCTTGGAGCTCCGGCGCGACCTCGAGGAAATCTTCGATCCACCGCTGTATCTGCTGTTCGTCGCTTTCGATTCCCGGGACGAATCCTGCCGAGTTTCCGTAGCACGTGAACCTGACGATTCCGTCGGCCGGCAGAACTCCGGGCTGCGGATTGATGATGGCGTCAAACTTCTTACCCACAGTCGAAACGAAGGACCAGTCCGCGAACTTCGGCAGGCCCTCTATGTTGGCGGCAATGGTGAGCGTCGTGCTGCCCGGCGTCTCGGCCGCCCTCAGGGCCTCAACCTTCCAGCGGGGCAGGTCGTGGCACAGGCCTGCCACCTGCGGAGCGGGCACCGTCACCACAACGTGGCGGGCGAGAAACACCCGCTGCCGCTCTCCGTCACCGGCAGTAACTTCAACCAGATCATCCCGTAGCCGCACACTGTGGACGCGCATGCCTGTAGCAATGGAGGTCCGGGCGCCGGCATTGGCGGCGAGGGCGCGCGGAAGGGCCTGCATGCCGTTCACCGGGTAGAGGCGGTTGTCGCATTCGTGGGCGATGTAGCTAGCGAGATAGCGGAGAGCATACTTGGCCGACAGTTGGGCCGCATCCCCCACCGCACCGCCCCGGACCGCTGATTCAATGATGCTCCGGGCAGGCCCTGGGAGCCCTTCCAGCCTGGCGGCAACGGTTTCATGCTCCAGGCCCGCGGCCTTGGCGGTGATGGTTCCGCCCGACACATTTGCCCTGTACTCACTCTCCAGTCCTTCCATGAAATCGACCAGCGCGTCCTTGGACTCAAGAGGCAACGGTAGGCGTTCGACGACTTCGGCGGTGGAACCCGCAACGGAGGTAACGCCGTCGATATGCACACCATAGGTAGCCGGATGGAACGGCAAGGTATCCTGTCCCAGTTCCTTCGCCAGCGCTTCGGCGCGCGTTCCGCGGTAGATGAACATGGCACCCGTGTTGACAGTGGCGCCGGCGAGTTGGAGGCTCCGCGTCCGTCCGCCAATGTCGTCGTCGGCTTCCAGTACCTGAATGTCCAGATCCAGGTCGCGGAGATCGTATGCGAGTCCCAGCCCCGCCGGTCCCGCCCCGACCACCACGACATTGTGTATGTCGTTCATGCTTGTCCCGACTTTCTGTTCGTGTTTTTCTGCGCGGCGGACTGAAGTTTCTCGAACAGCCCGCTGTCGATCTCCAATTCGCCTTTGCCTGCTGTGCCCTCCGGGCGCCGTCCCGGGATCCGTACCTGGTAGTCCCGGGATAGCCGGTCCAAATGTGCGCCAAGCCTTAGCGGGAAAGCCGCATCGGCGAAGCGCGGATTAATGGCCAGGACAGTCATGCCAATTTCGGGGCTTGCACTTCCTTCGGTGAATGACGGCGCATCGACCGACCAGAGTCCGCCTGCCAGTCCGGCCAGCACCTCTGCTACGAGCGCCATGTTGGCGCCTTTGTGGTCTCCGTAGGGCAAAAGGGAACCTTCGACGGCGGCACGGGAATCTGTGGTCGGCTCACCCTGGGAATCGACAGCCCACCCGGCTGGTATTGCCCTTCCGGCCGCCGCCGCCTCGCGGACGGCTACGAATGCTGTCTCAGTTGATGCCTGGTCGATGAGGAAAGGCTGCTGGGCACCGGTGGGGGCGGCGAAAGATATCGGGTTTGTCCCCAGAACCCGTCGCCCGCTGGAACCCACTGCCATCAGGGCGGGGGAATTTGCCGCGGCAAGAGAGACCAGTCCGGCTTCGGCCAGGCGGTCCGTGAAATAGCCGAGCTCACCGCAAGTGTACGAATTGTTCTGCAGGAAGACGGCGCAGCCATGGGTGCCGGCCACATCCAGGATTGTGTCGACAGCCTCGAGAAACCCGGTGTGAGGGATGCCTTTGCCGGCATCGCAGGCGATGATTCCGCCCCGGACTGAGATGAGCGGCACCGCCGCCCCGTTGATGGCACCTGATTCCAGCCCGGCAAGGTAGTCGAAGAGGTGCGAAACACCGACGGAGCTGCGGCCACGCAGCTCCGCGTGGATGATGGCATCGGCCAGCGCCGCCGCAGCGGCCTCAGCAGCGCCGGCTTCCTGCGCAGCCTGGATGCACAAACGTTCGACGACGGCGACTGGCTGGAGCATGGGACTTCCTCTGTATTTGGGAAGCGTCGGCAGCCCGGAACGGCGGCCAACTTAGAAGTCCGCTCAGGATACTTCTGGGATATGTGATCACACAAGGCTTATGTCGGAATTTCTCCCTTGAGGCACAGGATGAAGTCATCTACGGCCGGCGAATGACCAAATACATGGGCCATATGGAGTTCCGTCTGCGGCCTGCCAGCAAAGCGGCGAGTAGTGACCCCCGGCATCTGGAACCGCTGCACTGATTCCGGCAGGACGGATATCCCCAGACCTGCCGCGACCAGGCCCAGGACAGTTTCTTGGTGGATGGCCTGCTGCACCACGATCGGCGGTGTTCGCAGCGCATCGAAGAGTCGGAGGACCCGCGTCACGAACCCGGGCATCAGGCGGTAGGGAAAAAGGATCATGGGTTCCCCCTCGAGATCCTGGGGGCGAATTTCCTTCGCGGCCGCCAGGTGGTGTGTG
Source organism: Pseudarthrobacter sp. Y6 (assembly GCF_050156205.1). Taxonomy (NCBI): domain Bacteria; kingdom Bacillati; phylum Actinomycetota; class Actinomycetes; order Micrococcales; family Micrococcaceae; genus Pseudarthrobacter; species Pseudarthrobacter sp. Y6. Next base: position 2,618,189 of record NZ_CP189574.1, read on the forward strand.
TCGGGAAGGACCACCACCAGGTCCTCCGTGCTCAGCAGTTCAAGGTTCAGCCCGGGGATGTCACCCGGATCCCGGATGAGTCCGAGATCAAGGTTCCCGTCCAGCAACTGCTCAATCTGCTCCCCGCTGGTGAGCGGATTCAGGACCAGGTCTATGCGCGGGCACTGTTGGCGGAAGGCCCGGATGGCTTCGGGAACGGTGGTGTAGCTCGCTGAACTGACGAATCCCACCCTGATCTTGCCGCTCTTGCCTGCCGCGACGTCGGCGACATCCCCGGCCGCGTCGTCGATGTCCGAAACGGCAGCCTGGATCCGCTCCTTGAACGCCTGGCCCGCCGCGGTCAGCGTCACGCGGCGGGTGGTCCGGTCAAAGAGCTGGACTCCCAGCTCGCGCTCCAGCTTCCTGACGGCGACTGTGAGTGGCGGCTGGGTTATGTGCAGGCGTTCGGCGGCCCGGCCGAAGTGCAGTTCGTCCGCGACGACGAGGAAGTACCGCAGCTGCCGGAGCTCCATGATGATTCTTTCGATTGACGCTAATAATTCTGTGTTAAATTATATTGGACGCAGTGTTATCAGGGGTGAGTTACTGGTTGTATACCCGGGCGAAGTCATCGAGCCCATCCCATTCCCCAGGAGGCACTCATGGAATCGACCGAATACGCCGTTGTCGGCGCGGGACTGTCTGGAGCTGCCACCGCGTGGCATCTCGCCGCCCGCGGCCACGACGTTGCCCTGCTCGAACGTTCAACCCCCGCGAACGATGCCGGAAGCTCCCATGGCTCGGCCCGGATCTTCCGCTACGCCTACCCCGAGGATTTCTACACCGCCCTGGTGCAGGAAGCGAAGGCCGGGTGGGATGAGCTGGCCCGTCTGAGCGGCAAGCAGCTCATCACCCCGACGGGCGCCGTGGATTACGGCCAGGTCCGCCAGCCGGAACGCCTCGCCGCGGTCCTCGCCGGGCGCGGCATCGACCATGAGCTTCTGAGCGCCCAAGCAGCCTCGGAGCGCTGGCCCCAGATCGCCTTTGACACCCAGGTCCTGTGGCACCCCGACGCCGGCGTCATCGACGCGCACGAATCCGTGGCTTCCATGGTGGACCAAGCGGTGGCCCACGGAGCGCAGCTCCACAACAACTGGGCCGTTGCCTCCATCACGGCAGCCAACGGCGGCTACGTGTTGACTTCCGAAGACGGCCGGTCCCTGCACGCCGCCAACGTGATCGTCGCAGCCGGCGGCTGGCTTCCACAGCTCCTGGGCTCACTGTCTCTACCGTCGTCGTTCCTGTCTGCCATTCCGCAGATCCAGGTGCGCCAGGAACAGGCCTACCACTTCCCCTACGCCGATCAGCCGGACCAGGCGGAATCGCCGTGGCCCACGTTCATCCACAAGCGCGCAGGCTGGCAGGCGTATGGCCTGCCGGGCGGCCGCGATGCGGACTTCCGAGGGCAGAAAGTCGCCGAATACAACGGCGGCAAGATCCTGCCGTCGGCCGCGGACCAGGACGGACAGATTGATCCCGCCAACCGTCGCCGGGTCATCGAATACGTGAAGCAGTACATGCCGGGACTCATTCCGGAACCGTATGCCGAGACCACCTGCCTGTTCACGAACACCCCCAATGAGGACTTCATCCTGGACCGAGTCGACGGCATCACCATCCTCTCCCCCTGCTCGGGACACGGCGCCAAGTTCGCGCCGCTGATCGGCCAGCTCGCCGCTGGGCTGGCCACGGGCACCGCTTCGGTTCCAGACCAGTTCCGGCTGGCAGCCCAGGCCGGCCACGTGGAAGCAGGTGCACACGCATGACCGCCGCCACCGAAACCTCAACCCAAGGTCTGCCCGCAACCGTCACCGGCCTCCTGGCTGAGATCGCCGGCACCGGTACGGATCAGTTCAGGGGCGGCTACACCCGTCCGGTGTATTCCACCGCAGAGCTTGACCTGCGCAACTGGTTCATTGAACAGGCCACCACGCGGGGCCTGAGCGTCGAAACCGACCTCAACGGAGCAATCTGGGCCTGGTGGGATGTACCCAGCGGAGACCGCAGCAACAGTCTGGTGACCGGCAGCCACCTCGACTCGGTGCCCGGAGGCGGCGCTTTTGATGGCCCCCTGGGCGTAGCGTCCGCCCTGGTGGCCGTGGACATCCTCAAATTCCGGATCTCCACGCCTACCCGGCCACTGGCCGTGGTGGTCTTTCCGGAAGAAGAAGGCTCACGGTTCGGCGTCGCCTGCCTGGGTTCCCGCCTCATGACCGGCGCGATCGACCCCGACAAGGCCCGGAACCTCCGCGACCAGGACGGCTCAACCTTCGCGGACATCGCACAGGCCAACGGCCTCGATCCGCGTTTCGTTGGCCGGGATGAAAAGCTCCTAGGCCAAATCGGCGCGTTCGTTGAACTGCATGTTGAGCAGGGCCGCGGGCTGATCGATCTCGACCAGCCCATAGCGATTGCTTCCTCCATCCTCGGCCACGGCCGCTGGCGCCTGAGCGTCCACGGACAGGGCAACCACGCCGGAACAACGCTGATGGCCGACCGGCATGACCCCATGGTGTCGGCCTCCAGGATGGTGGTCGCCATCCGCGACATCGCTCGCAACCAAACCAACGCCAGGGCGACCGTCGGACGGCTTCAGCCGGTGCCCGGCGGGACCAACGTCATCGCCTCACGTGTGGACTTCTGGCTGGATGTCCGGCACCCCGACGACGCCGTAACAGCGCACGTTGTGGAAGCCATCCATGCCCAGGCCCGGCTGATTGCCGCCGAGGAAGGCTGCACCGTAGAGCTGCGCGAGGAGTCGCTGAGCCCCACCGTCCATTTCGATCCCGGATTACAGAAGGAACTACAGCTGTCCCTGCCGCAGGCTCCTGTTCTGGACACCGGGGCCGGACACGACGCCGGCGTCCTGGCGCCCTACGTCCCAACAGCCATGATCTTTGTCCGGAACCCGAGCGGGGTGTCCCACTCCCCCGAAGAACACGTGGTCGACGAGGACGCTGAAACCGGGGCACAAACGCTGGCGGACGCCCTTCACGGGCTAATGGCCTAAGTACAGATGAGCACCCGCGCCGACCTGTTCGGCGCGGGTGCTTTCCTGTGCCCTTGAGGCTGGACCCTCCTGTCCACTTCTCCACGTACTGGCAGCCCTGCGCCGCGGGACCTTCAGATTGGACCAAGGCATTCGGCGGCTTTGGCATGCCAACTAAGCCATCAAGGTTAGACGGTCACTTTAGTGATTTTGCCTTATCCGGCTGCGGACGACGCGGCACGTGACAGGGAGCTGATCCTGGGTGCGCCGCGCGAAGTGTTCGCCGAGAACGGGCTGGATGCCTCTATGCGTGAGGCCGCGCAACGTGCCGGGGTGGGTGAGCCAACCCTGCCGGGCCGTTTCTCCTCAAACGAGGAGCTGGTTTCGGAAGCTTTCGCGGACAAGGTGGCGGTGCATGCCAACCGGGTTCAGGCCATGCTGAAGGACCCAAACCCAGGAGCCGGGGTTCCGCCACTCCGTCGCCGAAGACATCGTGCTGGTGCTCATGGCTCACGCATGCCTTGCCTGGGTCGGCGGCCCGATGTCCGCAGCGCTCTCGCCGCGGTTGCGGGCGTCCCTATTTGAGGCTTTCGGTCTGGGCACCGGCGGCGACTTGGCGCCACCACCGTCAGTGGGCCAGACATACCGGGCGCTGCTTCCGCCTGCACCACCAAATACGCCATAAAGGAGTTCCCACTAACACCCGCGGAACGCAAAGGCGGTTGGATCCTCCGGAGGGATCCAACCGCCTTTGTGGGAGTGTCTGCGGATCAGCTGCCGGCGGCAGCCTTCACATCAGCTGCCGTGCCTGGCAGTCCGTTGTCTTCGAGCGCCTTCTTGAGGGATCCGTCTTCACGCATCTTCTCGACGATTTGGTTGACAGCGTCCCGCAAAGTGGTCTTGGTCTTGTTCACCAGTACGGCGGTTTGTGCCGCGCCTACGGAAGCCTGGATCCTTTCGTCCGGCTTGAGTTCAGCGACCTTCAGCTTGCTGTCATTGTTGCTCTTGACGAGCTGCAGGGCAGCACCGTATGTCATCACGCCTGCGCCGGCCCGGCCGGACTTCACGTCCTGGTAGACAGCGTCCTCCGTGGCGTAGAGCTTGACCTTGTCAGTGCCCAAGGTCTTCTGGAGGTCACCGACCCACAGATATCCCTGCGGGGTCCCGACCGTGCCGCCGGACACGCCATCTATGGTGTCGGCGCCGTCCGATGTCAGCAGGGCCATTTTGTCCAGGTAGACGGGCGCACTGACGGCGAACTGCTGTCCACGCTCTTCATTGATGTACCAGTTGCCGGCCGTCAGATCGACGCTTCCGTTCTTTACGGACTCAATGATGGCGGTGAAGCTGGATGTCTTGGCATCGGGCTCGAGGCACAGGTCTTTTGCTACCCTTTTGAGGACTTCGCCGTCGACCCCGGAGAGCGAGCCGCCCTTCATGGACACGTACGGCGGGTACTCCGCGACTGCCATGGTGAGCTTGCCCTTCGTGGCGGTCTCGACGCCGGACACCACCGGCTTACAGTCGGACGACACTGCGGTGGGGGTGCTTGGGGTGCCGCCGCAGGCTGCCAGCGGCAGGGCCGCTGCAAACATAACGGCTGTGATCTTGAACTTGCGCATGGGGATACTCCTGGAGATATGAGGGTTGTTGTTAGTGGGCGGTTTTGCTGTGGATGGCGTCTACGAAGCGGGATACGAGGATGGACAGCGCAGCGTAGATGAGTCCGGCAAGGATAAAGACGCTCAGGAATTCAAAGGTCACCGAACCGATCTGATAGGCGCTGTTCAGCAATTCCGGCAGGGCGATCGCGTAGCCAAGGCTCGTGGCCTGGAACACGATGACGCTGTAGGACATGAGGGGAGGCACAATCGCGCGGAGCGCCTGAGGCAGAACGATGTAACGTGCTTCGTCAGTCCAGTTCAGTCCCAGGCTTTGGGCGGCCTCGATGTGTCCGCGGGGAACACTGAGGAGTCCGGCACGGAAGATCTCGCTGGTGTACGCCCCGGTGTTGAAGGCAATAGCGACCACGGCCGCGGCAAACGACTCAAGCACGATGCCGCCGTCGGGCAGACCGAAATAGACAACGTACAGGACGACCAACAGCGGAATACCGCGGCCGAGCTCGACGATGAGAATGGTCACCTGGCGCAGGATGCGGGTACGGGAGATCATTCCGAAGGCGAAGACAAGGCCCAGCGGCAGGCCCAGCAGAAGGCTAAGACCGGTTACTGCAAGGCTGGTCTGGAGGCCGGAAAGGAGGCCCGGCAGCCATTGAATCCATTGCTCAAACATGTTCACACCGCGCTTCGGGTTCGAATGAAGGTGTCTGCCTTGCGTGCAAGGACAGCCATGGGGACGCTGACAATCATGTAGACCACACCGGCGGCCAGAAAGATCGGGAGGCCGGGGTTGCCCTGCTGGTTCAGGGTCAGCGCCTGGAACGCGATGTCACTGACACCGATGACGGAAGCGACTGCCGAGTCCTTGAGCAGCCCCACCGCGTAGGAAGCCGACGGCGGGAGCGCCACCCCAATGCCCTGGGGTGCGATGACGCGCCAGAACGTGTCGCCTTTTGAAAGGCCAAGGGCTCCGGCGCCCTCCCACTGCCCGCCGGCAACAGCCTGGATGCCAGCACGGTAGTTTTCCGCAAGGTACGCGGTGGAGACTGCACCGAGGGCCAGGCAGGCTGCCAGGAGCGGCGGGAGGGTGACGTAGCGCCCGAGCCCGTAGAAAAGTACCAACATCCAGGCAATGGGTGGAATGCCTCGAACAACTTCGATGTAGGCAGTGGCCAGCCAGCGCAACGGCGCAATGTCTGAGAGCTTGGCCAATGCGAGCGGGATGGCACAAAATGCACCGATCAGGAAGGATCCAAAGGTGATGATCACCGTTGTACCCAGGCCCTGGAGGAGGAAGGGGATTGCCTCGATCACCGTTCCAGCACCGCCTCGAGGAACTTCTTGGTCCGGGCCTCGCGGGGTGCCCCGAAAACCTGTTCGGGAGCTCCTTGCTCCACGATCCGCCCGTCGGCCATGAAGACTGTGCGGTCCGAGACCCTCCGGGCGAAGGACATCTCGTGAGTCACCACAAGCATCGTCATGCCGGTTGCCGCGAGTTCCTGCATGACCGCCAGCACTTCCCCGCCCAATTCGGGATCGAGGGCGGATGTAGGTTCATCAAAGAGCATGATCTCGGGGTCCAACGCGAGTGCTCTAGCGATCGCAATGCGCTGCTGTTGCCCGCCGCTGCACTTGCTCGGGCGGGCGTCCGCCTTGTCTCCAAGGCCCACACGCGTCAGTAATTCCATGGCCCGTTCCTCGGCTTCCTTGCGGGAACGTCCCAGGACCCGCTCCTGCGGAAGTGCCACATTGCGGAGCACACTGATGTGCGGGAAGAGGTTGAAGGACTGGAAAACCATCCCCACCTGGCGGCGCAGGTTCATCAGCTCGTTCCGCGTCGGCTTCGAAGCGATCTTCACCGTAGGCCTGCCGTCGATCAACAGCTCACCGCTCGATGGCGTCTCCAGGTAGTTCACGCAACGCAACAGTGTGCTCTTGCCGGCGCCGCTAGGACCGATGAACGCCACGACTTCACCGGCCTTCACCTCCAGGGATATATCGGACAGGACGATATTCCCGTTGAATTCCTTGTGGATGTCCTTCAGCTGAAGCTGCGGAGCCTTCTGCGCGTCGGTGGTGCCGGCCGCACCCTGGGTGCGGTTTGGTTGATTGTCGGTCACTGGGTACTCATCCTCCAGATGGGCGCCGGGAGGCGCTGGTGCCGGCGGGCTTTCACCCGCCGACTGATGGTCTTTAGCCCTGGCGGTTCAGTGCCGGGAAGATCGGCCTCCGGGGAACGGTGGTCGAATGTGGTTGGTGTCACACCTAAAATGTAATCTGTGATCACATATCTGGTCAATAGTTTGGTGTAACGGGTTTGTAAACTTGTTCCAACCCCACTGAATTGCCCTGCCCTACCTGCAAAGGAAGCACATGACAGGCCCATCGGATCCAAGAGTGGTCCTCCCCCTTGACCTCCCCCGAACCGCCTGGGCCAACGGCGCAGGCTACACGAGGGAAATCAGCGTCAGTACCAAGAGCGGCCCCCAACGCTCTTTGGACAGGCACTCCGCGGACTACGAGTGGCGGCTCAGCCTGGCCGAGCTGACGCGGACGGCCGATTTTTCGGTCCTCCCCGGAATCGACCGGGTCTTTACGCTCGCAAGCCAGGGACCTTTAGCGATGTCGGCAGACGGCGTGAAATGTACTTTGCGGCTAGGTCAAAAAGTTGAATTCACGGGAGAAGTAGCCGTAACAATCGAACTGGCTTCGCCTGAGCCCCAGCTTGGCTTGAACCTCATGACCCGTCGTGGCTCCTGCACCGGACGGACGAGCGTTCAGCGGCTGGACGGCAAACTGGCACTGGATCCCAGCACCGGCATTGTTGCGGCAATCGTCCTGGAAGGTACAGCCATCACGTCTGATGGCAGGAAACTAGCGGACCTGGCCACCCTGGTCCTGGGCGCACACACCGAGGAGCTCGAAGCCCAGGGGTGCCTCTTAGCTATCACCACGGTCCACAGACTGTAGTGGCTGGGCCCGCCCTCGGCTTTAGTCCGTTTCCGGCCCTGTGCAGTAGAAGCAACCGTCTACTGCGAAGCCGTTTCTGCAGACATCGTCGTCATCGGGCAGTTCCACGCCATCTGCTGGAATCCTGTTCATGGGGTAATTTCCGTTCATGTTCGAAGGACGATGCGCGCGGCCGGCCGACTGCTTTGGGGGCGGCCGGACGCCAAGGTGAAGGTCATTGGTTTCCGGGGCCCGCTCTGGCGCGGGTGAAATGGCCCCCAATATGCCGGCCATCATGGAAGCGACACCGTTGGCAGGACAGATCTAAGCACGGAATTGCCACTGTCCTCAACCCCTGGAACTACCTTTAACTTGGTTCAAAGACATCTATTGTGTGATTTGTGATCACAAGCTATGGTGGTCTAACAGCGCTCGAAAGAGAGTTGGGCCACATTAACTGCCCGGCCCCGCATCCAGGGAATGGCCAGCAGCCGGGAACCGCGGTCCCACCGCGGCGACTCTTAGGAAGTGCACCTATGCCGAACAGACTTCTCCTGCATGTCGCAGAGAATAAGAAACTTGAAGCCATTGCCACACGCAATCGGCTAACCCGGCCCATCGTGGACAGGTATGTCGCGGGCCGCGGCTTGGACGAAGCCTGGACTGCCACCAAAGCCCTTAATAAGGCCGGAATCGATGTCAGCCTGGACCTGTTGGGCGAGTCGGTACACCACCTTGCCCAGTCCAAAGCGGCCACCCAGGAATACCAGGGCGCCATCGAGAATATTCGAAACCAGGCCCCGGGCTCAACCGTCTCGGTGAAGCTCTCCCAGCTTGGCATCATGATCGACCCCCAGGAGTGTGCGAACAACCTGAAGGCCCTTCTGAATGCTGCCACCACCCACGGGGCAATCGTGGAGGTCGACATGGAACACAGCTCGGTGGGCCGGGAAACCCTCGCCATTTACAAGAGCATCCTGCCGGACCATCCCAACACCCGGCTGGCTATTCAGGCCAACATGCGCCAAACGCCCGAGGACCTCTTGTCCTTCACAGACATCAAGCCCCGGATCCGTCTTGTCAAAGGCGCCTTTGACGAGTCCTCATCGGCAGCACTGTGCAATGCAGACGAGGTCACAGAGCAATACAAGTATCTTTCCCGCTGGGCGCTTCAGCACCTGCCGGACCCGGCCTTCGGAACCCACGACGACACCTGCATCGGTGTCGTCAAGGAAACCGCAGCCGAACTGGGCCTGGACAAGCGCGCCTTCGAGTTCCAGATGCTGTATGGCGTCCGGAGGAAACTGCAGGATGAACTAGTCCGGGAGGGATACCGCGTGCGCGTTTACCTTCCCTACGGCACGCAGTGGTACCCGTATCTGATGCGCCGGATGGCTGAGAAACCAGCCAACCTGCTGCTCTTCCTTCGCTCCCTCATCGGAGGCTGATCTGGAATGACGTAAGCTGAATTGTGATCAAATATCACGCTTAGCGGCCGCCAGCTAGAAACGGAGTACTCCATGAGCCTTCCAATGACCCGACCAGTCACCCCCACGTTGGTGGCTGACCAGGTGTACGAGGTCCTGGAGAACGCCATCCTGACCGGCACTTTGGAATCCGGGTCACCCCTTCGGGTCCGCGACCTAGCAGCCATGGTAGGCACCAGCGTCATGCCCGTCCGGGAGGCAATCCGCCGCCTGGAAGAAGCAAGACTGGCCACCCGCATCCCCCACAAGGGTGCGGTGGTCAGGACGTTCACTGCCACCGAACTGATTCACATCTACGACGTACGGACAATCCTCGAGGTACAAGCTGCGACCCAGGGAGCCCCCAACGTTAGCCCCAAGAACCTACGGGAGATGGAAACCTCCTGCGAAAAGATGCAGAAGGCCGTCGCGGAAGGCCGCATCATTGACGCCCTGGACCTGGATGAGGATGTTCTCCGGACCCTGTACCGGGCCTCGGGCAATCCCGTACTCGTCAGCATCATCGAACAACTTTGGCTCCAGTGCCGGCCCTACAAGGTGATCGGCGCAACGGAGGCCCTTGCCAAGAACGACAACACGCTCTGGACTCCGCAACCAGCCTTGGTCCAGGCACTCATCGACGGCGACACCGCCGCAACCACCGGTATCACCGCGGACTCCCTCGCCAGCGCCCTGCGCCGGCTGGAGCTCCGACTGGAAACCCAATAACCAACCCGGGGCATACTGCCCCGGCACATCGCAGAGGAGAAAACCAGATCATGGCCACTCAATCAGTCAGCGTTGCTGGAAACTTCAAGGTACCCACCCCTTTCAACGAGCCGTCCCGCGAATTCCGTCCGGGATCCCCCGAAGCAGCCGACGTCAAGAAGAAGATCGCCGAGGTTACGGCCAGCGTCCGCGACCTTCCCCATGTCATCAACGGAGTACGGTCCATGACCGGGGAGCTGCGCAACGTCACCTCTCCCCACCGCCACTCCCAGGTATTGGGCCGCATCCCCACGGCAGATGAGGCGGTAGTCCAGTCTGCGATCGACGCAGCCCTGGCCGCCCAGCACGACTGGTCCCGGACTCCCTGGTGGGAAAGGGCAGCGATCTTCCTGCGTGCCGGCAACCTCGCCGCGGGGAAGTACCGCGACGAGCTGGTGGCCACCACCATGCTGGGGCAGTCCAAGACGTTCCACCAGGCAGAGATCGACGCCGCCAGCGAAGTAGCGGATTTCTTCCGCTTCAACGCCCACCTTGCCCAGCAGATCTTCGCTGATCAGCCCGAGTCCCTGCAGGGCGAAGGCAACTCACTGGACCAGCGTGGCCTGGAAGGCTTCGTCCTGGCCATCACGCCGTTCAACTTCACCGCCATTGCCAGCAACCTGCCCACCACTGCTGCACTCATGGGAAACACCGTTGTCTGGAAGCCCTCAGAGAAGGCGGCCCTCAGCAATGACGTCCTCATGCGGATGTTCGAGGAAGCCGGCCTTCCGCCAGGTGTGATCAACCTCGTCCACGGCTCGGGCCGTGCGATCTCCGACCAGGCGATGAGCCACCCGGACTTTGCAGGCCTGACCTTCACGGGTTCCACGGACGTGTTCCGCAGCCTCTGGAAAAAAGCCGGAGACAACATCGACCAGTACCGATCCTTCCCCCGCCTGGTAGGCGAAACCGGTGGCAAGAACGCTGTGGTAGCACACCCCAGCGCCGACCCGGACGCCCTGCGCGCTGCCCTGGTTCGCAGTGGCTTCGAGTACTCGGGCCAGAAGTGCTCCGCGGCATCACGCACCTACATCCCGCGCAGCGTCTGGACCCAGATCAAGGACGAACTCGTCGAGACCGTCAAGTCGCTGCGGGTGGGCGATGTGGCCGAGCACGAAACGTTCCTCGGAGCAGTTATCGACGAGGCGTCGCTGCGCAAGATCGAGGCTGCCCTCGAGAAGGCCAAGGCCCTCCCGAGCCACACCCTCCTGGCCGGCGGGAACGTACACGCCGAAGAGGGCTGGTTCGTCGAACCCACGATCTTCGAGACCACCGATCCCCACGCCTTCACCATGAGCGAGGAATTCTTCGGTCCCCTCCTGACGGTCTACGTCTACGAGGACAACGAATGGGAGTCCGTCCTGGACCTGGTGGACCAGACCAGCAACTACGCCCTGACCCTGTCCATCTTCGCCAACGACCGCCGGGCAGTCTCCCTGGCACTGGACAAGCTCCGCAATGCTGCCGGCATGACCTACATCAACGACAAGCCCACCGGCGCCCTCATGGGACAGGTCGCCTTCGGCGGTGGCCGCGGCTCCGGCACCAATGACAAGGCCGGTTCCCGCCTGGCCCTGCAGCGGTGGCTCAGCGGCCGGTTCATCCACGAGAACTTCTCACCGTCCACCGAATGGCGCCAGCCGTACCTCGCCCAGTAGTAGACGGCCCGGTAACAAATCCAAGGCCCCGCTGACCGGGTCATCCCGTGACCGGCCGGGTGCGCTATGGCGCACCCGGCCTCCAACCGCCGTCGGGCCTCTCGCAACGCTCCGAACGGCTTCCAGCAGCCGCCGCCTGATCATGCTCAGGCGGCGGCTGCTGCCCTCTCTCCGGCCTTCCACACAGCCACGGAAGTTCTCCCATGAAGAAACGTATTCTCACGCATAAACCAACGGCCCCTAATCATGCCTCAACCGCGTCACCCAAACGGCGTGACGAACGCGGGACGGCGATGTCCATCCTGCTGCTGTTCGCCCGCCACCGGAGCCTTAGCAGCTCGCAGATTTCAGGCCTTCTGCGGCTGCCACTGTCCACTGTTTACCGGCATCTCCAGACCTTATTGCAGGCCGGCTTCGTCGTGGAAAACCAGGTTATGGGCCGTTATTCAGCGGGGCCGGAGGTGGTGCGGCTAGCCGACAACTACCGCAATGAAGCCTTGGCACAAGGGGTGGTGAGGCAGCGGCTTGAACAGCTTTCACGGGAAACCGGAGAGTTGGCTGCCTTCCTGGTTCAGAGCAGCGGTGAGGCCCTCTGCGTCGAATCGGTGGAGAGCGAGCACATCCTCAGTTGCAGTTATGCCGCCGGACGCTCGCGTCCGCTTTTGCACGGGGCCAGCGCGCGGGCGATGTTGTCCGCCGTGCCGGAGGATGAAGTCGATGCAATTCTTGCGGGGCATCTCCTTGGCCGAGAAGAAGAAGCCACCATCCGTGCCGACCTCGCTGAGATCAGGGAGGTCGGCTATGCAACGAGCTCGGGCGCCCTCGCTCCGGGCATCTGGGGCGTAAGCGCCCCCGTCTTTGTCGAGGCCGGCCACCTCGCAGGCGTCGTCACCACCATGGTCCCCCTTGAACGGGCCGAGTCAGAGGACGCCCGTGCCCGGTTCATCGACTGCACCTGCCAGGCAGCCGCGGACCTTGGCCATGTGACTGCACCCGTCTGACGCGGGTTGCGGCATTCCTAAGGCCGACGACGGCGATGGCGGCACCGCGGCGAGGGGCGCCGCCAACGTCAGCGCATCAATGCGTCCTCGCCGGCGAGGCCGTCCGCGGCACCCTCAGAGCTCAGCTGGCGATACCTGTTTGTCCTTGGCGTGCTGCCCGCCCCGCATTCCTCATCCGGAGAACCACCAAGGACGCCGTGCACGTGACGACACCCGGAATACTCCCTGTGAGGTTATCGAACCCGAATATCCGCTACGCGCCGAGCGCAGTGCGGTTGCGGGGGCCGGCGGGAATTGTAGCCACCGAGGTGGCGACGGCGTGATCCCCGAGCTGACGCGCCCCCGCGGACGTGCCAGCGCCAGTGTTGCGGAAGGCCCGTGGGATGTGCACCTTGCCTCCAGCCTGGCATTGCCGGGCCTCGGGCAAACTCTTCTCGTCAGCGGAGCTCACATGCTGCGTCCGTTTCCAGGCCGATCAGTTCCTGAACCGTCTGGCGGCGTCGTATCAGCGTAGTAATGTCGCCGTCGACGAGGACCTCCGGTATGAGCGGACGGGAGTTGTAGTTTGACGACATGCTGGAGCCTTAGGCGCCGGTGTCATGGAATACAGCCAGGTCGCCAAGCCCGGCCTCAGGCAGCTTCATGGTCTGAACTTCGCCTGCCTCGGACTGCGTAAAGACGTCACCGGCCTCGCAGAGCGGCCCGGCGAGCACGACGTCGGAAAGCGGACCCGAGCGCGGGGATCCGTCGGCACCGAGGATTGTCACATGATGCCTGCTGCCATACATGGCCGGGCGGCCAAGGTCATTGAAACCAGCGTCGACCAGCAAAAAGTGGTTGTGGGCAACCTGCTTGCTCGCCCTTATTTCGGCGGCAAGCACTCCTGACTGCGCGACAAGGAAACGACCTGGTTCAATTTCGAGTCTGACGCTGTGACCCAAATGGTCGCTGATCTCGCGTCTCGCGGCGTCCCAGACGTTGAAGTACCGTTCCGTGTCCACGGTCGGGTCGTCCGGAGCATAGGGAATGGAGAGGCCGCCACCGGCCGATATCGCCTCAAGGTCCCGGCCATGCCGTTTGACCTGCTGAACCATGGCGTCGCACACCTGCTCGAGATGGGAGTAATCGACGCCGGAGCCAATGTGCATATGGAAGCCGACCAGTTTCAACCCTTGCCGATCGACGAGGTCCAGGCTTTTTGCGAGATGCTCGTGCCAGATGCCGTGCTTGCTGTGATCGCCACCGGTGTTCGTCTTGCGGCTATGGCCGTGCCCGAATCCGGGGTTGATTCTGAGCCACACAGCGTGGCCGGGCGAGGCCGGTCCCAGCTGTTCCAGCATCTGTGGTGAACCTACGTTCACCGGTATCCGTCGCTCAGCAACCAGCTTCAACGCTTCGCGGTCCAGCAGATCCGCCGTGAAGATAATCTGCTCCTCAGCCGTGCCAGGTGTGTATCCGGCGGTCAGGGCCCTTAGGACCTCGCCAGCAGATACCGCGTCCACCAGTACACCCAGCTCCTGCATCAGGCGGAGGATGTGGATGTTTGATCCTGCCTTTTGTGCGTATCGGATGACATCGAAGTTTCGAAGTTGATCAACTTGTGCACGGATGGTGCCCGCATCGTAGATCCACACAGGAGTTCCAACGCGATCAACGATCCCCGCCACACGGGTTCCGGAGAGGCTTCCGGGAAGCGGCTTAATTGTGGGCTGATTGTGACGCTCGGACATTCGGTCCTCAGGGTTTCAGCACAGGTCGTCAGCCACGTTGCGCTGACGGCTGGGTTCGGGGCTCCAGCAGAAGGGGCAATCCAGCGAAAACTCTCCACCGGTGCAACCTGTCCAGGTGCGCTGGTCGGCCGCTTCCTGCTTCAAGGCTGGAAGTGCGTCGTAGTGCAGGCGCTGCTGGGTGGTTCTTGGGGCTGTCAGCTTCTTCATGGCTGCGGTTTCCTGGTCTTAGTGGCTTTGGACAATTATTGTCCTTGGGGCCCGGCCTCTGTCGGTGATATGGCACTGGGTGCGTGCCGCTACTGCTTACTTGACTTCTCTATGGCGTGCTTGGCGCCTTTACTCCAGTTTAGATATGTGATCACAAATCACGCAATAGCTAGGCTGGAGATTTTCGGATCATGTTTAGGAGTGTGTGCATGACGATTGACACTAGCAATACGAGCAAAACAGGGCCGCTCGCCATTAGGATCGTTCCCATGCCAGGAAAAAAAGCGGATGCTGCCCAACAACAGGAGATCAAGAAGCCCTTGTTGGGGGCCCAGCCCGGATCCTTTCCGGCCTTTTCGATCACACCCACCCTTGTAGCGGATCAAGTCTACGAGGCCCTGCGCACCGCGATTCTCACCGGCGAATTGGCCGGGGGCTCCCCTTTAAGGGTCCGGGACGTTGCTGCGATGGTCGGTACAAGCGTGATGCCGGTCAGGGAAGCCATTCGCCGGCTGGAAGAGACAGGACTGGCCACTCGGGTGGCGGCCCACCGGGGGGCAGTCGTCCGTGAATTCACCGTCGATGAACTGATCCATATCTACGAAGTACGGGCCACATTGGAGATTGAGGCCGCCCGCCGCGGAGCTGCCAACGTCACTGACGCTGACGTAGCGCGCATGGAGGCTGCCTGCGCCCGAATGCAAAAGGCGGTCACCGAACGCCGCGTGTGGGATGCCTTGGATGATGACGAAGACCTGCTCCGCACTCTGTACTCCGCAGGCGGCAACCCGGTCCTGATGGACGTCATAGAAAATCTCTGGCTTCAGTGCCGGCCCTACAAAGTCATCGGCGCCACGGAAGCAATCGAGCACGACGACGCCAGTCTTTGGACCCCACAGCCCGCCATTTTGGAAGCCGCCCGGGCAAGGGACGTGAAGGCAGCCACTAAATTGACCAAGCAGTCCTTGGCCAGTGCTCGCCAGCGCCTCGAGAAACGCCTCGTCCCCCAGTAGGCATCATTCACCCGGAGCGGTCTCGTCAGGATCGGACTTTTGTAGGACACTCAAGGTGATGCCACCATCAGTAAACGTAGAGGACCTTCCCCTCAACAGCTTCCATAAGCGGCTGGCCGTCTATTCAGCCGGCGGTCCCTTCCTTGATGGCTACGTCTTGAGCATCATCGGCGTTGCGCTGGTCCAAGCGACTCCACAACTGGAGTTGACCGTCTACTGGGAAGGCCTGATCGGCGCCTCCGCGCTCGTAGGAATCTTCTTTGGCGGATTCCTCGGCGGATGGCTGACCGATAAGTTCGGACGGCAAACGCTTTACACTCTTGACCTCGCCGCAATCGTCTTGTGTTCAGCGCTGCAATTTTGGGTTCAGGACGCGCTTGGATTATTTGTGCTCAGGCTCCTGATAGGCATCGCGGTGGGCGCCGATTACCCGATAGCCACGTCGCTGCTCGTTGAGTTTACTCCTCGAAGATATCGGGGACCCCTAGTGGGCAGCCTGATCGTCATGTGGTTTGTGGGTGCCGCAGTCGCCTACATCGTGGGTGAACTGCTGCTCCAAACAGGACCTGATGGATGGCGGTGGATGCTGGCCAGCGCCACGTTCCCGGCTTTGGTCTTCCTCATCCTCCGGCACGGCACTCCCGAATCACCGCGATGGCTCGCCAACAAAGGGCGTATGGAAGAAGCGAGAGCCGTAGTTACCCGGGTCTTCGGCGAAGGCGTGAAGCTGGCGAGCTTCGAGTCGGCCGCGGGCGATCGCGTGAGTGCCGGCGTCCTGTTCCGGTCCGGGTACGGCGGCCGTATCTTCTTCATTTCCGTCTTCTGGACCTGCTCCATCATTCCGCTGTTCGCGATATATGCCTTCGCGCCCAGGATCCTCGACGCGCTCGGCCTAGGAGGGACCAGGGCCAACTTTGGATCCGCTGCCATCACCGTCCTCTTTTTGTTGGGAACCGTGGTGTTCGTCCTGTTGATCAATCGACTGGGCCGCAGAAAGGTGATCCTCCACAGTTTCTTGTGGTCGGGCCTTGCCCTGCTGGGATTGGGCCTCTTCCCCCAGTCTTCCCCGACCGTCACAATGATTCTTTTTGCAGGATATGCGCTTTTTATTGGAGGAACCCAAATCCTGCAATGGGTGTACCCCAACGAACTCTTTCCGACCGAGGTGCGGGGAACCGCCGTTGGACTCGCATCCTCGCTGAGCCGGATTGGCGCGGCAGCAGGCACCTACCTTGTTCCGCTCTCGCTGACCGAGCTGGGGATCGGAGCGACGATGCTGATCGCCGCGGGCATCACACTGGTCGGCTTCCTCGTAAGCCTTCGGATGGCACCCGAAACTCGAGGACTCGCACTGGAGGAGGCGGCGTCGCTTTAGCTGCTGGCGAGGCTCGCCGAGCCGTGCCCGTGGAGCCCTATCTACCTCTGGCAAGCACCGTCGCCGAAAACCAAAAAACCTGGATCCCCAACAGTCCGCACTCGACAGTTGTCTACTGGGTGGCTCTTCAGGAACGATATGGCTTCTGACTGGGAAGATCCGCCTGCGCCCACAGGCGGACCTTCTCAGTGCCTTGACCGATCGATCGAGGACGGGTTCGTATTGCCGCTCACCGGTCTACAAGGTGCCCGTCCTCGCATCTGCACTCCCCTTAAGGATCGGAGAGTCGCTGCGCCAGTTCTCCGGTTGGACCCTCTCCCAGAGACTTCCCTTGCCGAGGTCTTTGCCCAGCTGGTCTTCCCGCCTGAACCACTGTTCGGCAGTCCTGATCCTGTTGGGGTGGATTTCGTCGAGCAGGGCGTAATCCCTGGTGATGATGTCGTGTTTCCACACATTCCAGAAGCCCGTGAAGTTATCCCGGAAGCTCATGGTGCTTTTGTCGTTGGGATCGGCGTTGTATCCGGCAGGCAGATCAGCAGCACCCTTCAGTGGGCCACCCCAAATACGTGTCCAGATCCGTGTCGATGAACTGTGCCGGATGCCCCGTGACCTTCTCGAATGCAGCAGCCATATCGGCATAGGTCATGTGTTCAATAGCGACTTCGAGGTCCATGCCGTTCGCCCGTTCCTGATTGTCGAAAAGCCAGCGAACATAGAAACCACAATCTTCGAGGGACACGTGGGGAACGGCGCCCTTTCCGAGCGGGACCCGCCACGTGACGACACCGTCCTCGATATTGGGCGTCATGGGCGTGAGCGGTGAGATCAGCATTTCAACGTGCGGCGATCGGGCGCCCACCCGCAACCGCCAGCGCCGCCGCCGTTCTGGAGGAAAGCGCATGAGCCCGGTCCCGGTCACCGCACCGGCGTTGTCGGCGGAGCTGGAGGCGCTGATGCGGCAGTTGAAGATGCCCCATGCGCGGGCTTTGTCGCCGGAACTGATCGCGACCGCCCGCGCCCAGCGCTGGGAACCGGCCGAGGTCATCAAAGCCCTCTTCACCGAGGAAGTCACCGGCCGGTCCCGGTCCATGCTCGCCACCAGACGCAAGGCCGCGGGCTTCCCGACCGGGAAGACCTTCGACACCTGGGACCCCGCCGCCTCCTCGATCCCGGCGCCGACACAGCAGGCGCTGCGGACACTGGAATGGATCGGAAGGAAGGAGAACGTCGTGATCTGCGGCCCCTCCGGCACGGGCAAGACGTTCTTCCTCGAGGCTCTCGGCCAGCAGGCCGTCGAGGCCGGCATGCGGGTGGCATGGTTCCGCCTCGAGGACATCGGCGCGCTGATGCGCGCGCACCGCTCCGATGACAGCGTCACCAAAGCCGTCGCTAGGATCCTGCGCGCGGATTTGATTGTGGTCGATGATATCGGGCTGTTGCCGGTCGGAACGGACGCGGCCGAGGGCCTCTATCGCCTCGTCGACGCCGCCTATGAGAAACGGTCCATCGCGGTTTCCTCAAATTTGCATCCCGCCGGCTTTGACGAGCTCATGCCCAAAACCCTCGTCACGGCGACCGTCGACCGGCTGCTGCACCACGCGCACGTCTGCCAGACCTCAGGGGAATCGATCCGCCTCAGCCAGGCCCTGGCCGGAAAGGAGTCACACCAATGAACTAAACCCAGACCCCGACATGGCCAACACCACCGAACACCTGGGCGAGTTCAAGCGGGCATTTCTGCTGGCCGCCCGTGGGCACAAATTATTGGCCATTGACACTGCAGAAAACAGATCAGGTGGGGGTGGCTTCCAAAGCTGTCTTCCGCCAAACGATGACCATTTGCCTTAGGAGACGTTGGAATTCCATACGTTGCGGCACCTTCCCCTGCCGACGGTAAGTATGGGAGGAGGACCTGGTCGTCATTGGGTCCGCATCCCGGCACCGTGGAGCAGGGTGTCAACGACCAGCTCAGCCAGGGCATCGGTGTCGGCGTCTTCTGATCCTGGGGTGGGCCGCTGCAAGGCCTCGCTCATGAGGGCGTAGTAGACCTGGCGGGTCCACTCCAGGTCTGCGGCCGCGTCCAGTAGACCCTCTCGCCGTGCCCTGGTGAGTAGATCCATGCAGCGCGTGTTGATCCTCTCCCAGATTAACGCGGCGGCGCTGGTGTCTGCCGTGGGATTGCCGAGGGTGAATTTCCAGGCGTTCTTGGTCTTCAAGACGTTGGCGGTTACCCGGTACAGCGCCACCAAAGGTGGGGCTGTATCTGGCCTGCCCTCTTCGATGGCTTCGGCCAGCTGTTGTATGGCCGAGATCGCCAAGGCGTCGATGAGGGTCTGGCGGTTGGCGAAGCGGCGATGAACCGTGGTCCTGGCCACCCCGGCAGCGTCGCCGATCTGCTCCATGGAAGCGCCTGAATCATGGCTCAGCACTTGTTCTGCTGCTTCCAGAATTGCCCGCACACTTCTCTCTGCGTCAGCCCTTAGGGGTCTCGCCACAGTTCCTCCGATCTTCCTCCGTCCATCGTAACCGCTACCGTCAAGCCGCACCTAACCGAGCAAATAGAACAGAACTGTTGCAGTTCATTTAATAATAGCTACACTAGTGATAACTTTCACCAACCAGCAGCAGGAGCAGGCGATGACAACAGCACGGCAGGTAGCCCTCGTTACGGGTGCATCTTCAGGAATCGGGAAGGCGGCAGCTGCCGCCCTGGCGGAAGCGGGATACGAGGTTGTCGGGACCAGCCGCACCTCGGCAGGCGTCACGCCCGTCCCCGGAGTGACATTCGTTGACCTAGACGTCACCAGTGACGACTCCGTTGCAGCTGCAGTCCAAGAGGTCATCAACCGTTTCGGAAAGATCGATGTCTTGGTCAACAACGCGGGCATCGGGTCCTCGGGGGCAGCCGAAGAAAGCTCGCTTGACCAGGATCGCCGCGTGTTCGACATCAATGTGTTCGGCGTCATGCGGATGACCAAGGCGGTTCTGCCCCACATGCGCGCCCGGAAATCGGGGCGCATCGTGAATCTTTCCTCGATCGTCGGCTTCATTCCGCAGCCGTACATGGCCACATACTCTGCCTCAAAGCACGCGATCGAGGGGTACACGGAATCTCTTGACCACGAACTCCGGGAGCACGGTGTCCGCGCAGTCCTGGTGGAGCCGGCCTGGACCGACACCGATTTTGAAGCCAACAACCTGCAGGCCGACAAGCCCATGGACACTTACGCCAAACAGCGGGCGATCTTTACCGAGTACATGGCTGGCGCCATGAAGGAAGGCCATCCAGCATCAGTGGTTGCCGACGCAGTGGTTGCCGCCGCTCAGGATTCCAAGCCCAAGCTCCGATATGCCGCCGGCTCCCGCGTCCGGCAGGTCAGCATGCTCCGACGCTACGTCCCTGCATCGGCCTTCGACAGCCAGATTCGCAAGCTGAACCACTTGCCCAGCTAACTAACGCGCTTCCCAGCAACCTTTTTAATGAGCCACCCCGGCTCTCCGGCATCATTCGGCTGGGACAGGGCCCTGGGTCTTTGTGGAGGCTGTCATCTTACTCATCACCTTCGCCCACGGGGAGGACTTCTTCCACCTCCAGCAGCCCACGACGGTCGCCAAGTACATCCTGGACACTCTGAACATCTGACCCACCACAACCAGACAACCCCAACCAGACAAAAGGACACAAATGACAAAGCGCAATCCCATCCTGATCACCGGCGCGGCCGGCGAAATCGGTGGCGTGAGCAGGACGATGGTCAACATGCTGCTTGAACAAGGCACCCGGTGCGCGCGTTCGTGCGACAGGACGACGAACGCGCGCAATCACTCCGCCAGGCGGGGGCCGAGGTCTTCGTCGGTGACCTGCTCAACATCGCCGACGTGACAGCCGCACTGAAGGGCTGCCGACGCATCTACTTCAGCATGAGCCTGTCGCCGTACTACACCGACGCCGTCAGTCTGATGGCCGCGGCGGCGCGGGCCCAGGGCGACATCGAGGTCTTCGTCAACATCTCCGAGTACGAGCAGTGGTTCATGCCGTTCGAGAAGATGACCGCACCAGTCGAAGAACGGCGTTCGTGGCTCGGCGGACTCGTCACGGATTGGTCGCCGCAGCATCGGGCCCACTGGGTCGCCGAGCAGGTGCTGGACTGGTCCGGTGTGCCGACCGTCAACGTGCGGGCGGCCATCTTCGTAGAGAACCCCATCCTGACCTGGCTGGCGCTGGAGCCGCTGGGCAATGGCGAACTGCGCCTGCCCTTCGGCGCCCAGCGGTTCGCGCCCATCGCCGGTTACGACGTCGCGGAACTATGCACGAAGATCCTCCTCGACCCGGCACCGCACATCTCGAAGTCCTACGAGCTCACCGGTCCGGAACTGAAAGACATGCACGAGTTCGCGGAAGACTACGCAGCCGCGCTGGGACGCCAAGTCACTTACATTCCCGAAGATGTAGAAACCTGGAACAAGCAGTACGTGGACAGTGCCTTGGCCGCCCATCCACACGTTGCGGAGCACCTGAAGTCCCTGACGCGACTGGTCGCCGGCGGACGCTACGGCGCCGCCGGAGTCAGCGAACAGCTGGAGTCCCTGCTCGGGCGCCCGCCAAAGACCGTGCGGTGGGCGCTGGAGAACCATCCCCGCATCCGGAAGCTGGCGTCTGCCTGAGCCACTGAGCGGCCCCAGAGCAGAACAGTGACGCCGCACTGGAGTCCCCGGCTGGGGACTCCAGTGCGGCTGGGAATAGAGGAGCGCCGCCCAGAAAATGCATGATCAAAGTAGGAATTGCGACCACGGTTATCTGAAGGAGGGTGTCGTGTCGGCTGAGAAGTTGGCTCTGAATCTGGAGGAAGTTAGTTTTGAAGATCCGCGTGCTGCCCGATTACTGGATCTGCTGAACAAGGAACTCCTCGCCCGGTACGCCACGGCGGAAGTGCCCACCCTTCCGGCTGCCGCCAGGTCTGCATTAAGCGTCCCGGCTGAAGACTTTGTCGCGAATGTCCTCGTCGTTACCTCCTTCGGGCACGCGATAGGGCACGGGGCACTTCGCCTGCTGGACGGGGAGTGGGAAGTCAAGCGTGTCATCGTTGACCCCGCAGCGCGTGGCCTCGGAGCCGCGACTCAACTCATGGCCGGACTGGAGCAAATCGCAGCTGCGGCTGGCGCCAGGCGGGTCATTCTTCAAACCGGTGGCAAACAACCAGAAGCAGAAGCCCTCTACCGAAAGATCGGCTACAGAGAAATTCCAGTGTATCCGCCCTACAACACGGCCATACCGTCGTCAGTCTGCTTCGAGAAGGAACTTGAGGGTTGAGTCCCAGAACCCGCAAGACCCGCAGAGAACCCAAGGAGGAAACCCCTATGTCAACCAACACGTCAGCGGAACGCTCGGAAACCTTCACCTGGAGGGATCCAGCAATGGCGCTCGAACAACTGCCACGACTGTCTGGTCTGGACTACTTTTCCGGCCTCCGCGACGGCAGCATTTCGCCGCCGCCGATCGCTTCCCTCATGAATTTCGATCTCGTCGATGCGGAGTACGGACACGTCGAGTTCGAGTGCTGGCCGGGAGAAGCGCACTACAACCCCCTCGGAAACGTGCACGGCGGGCTGGCCTGCACGCTCCTCGACACGGTGCTCGGCTGCGCAGCACACAGTACGCTGGAAGCAGGGATCGGCTACACCTCCATCGACCTGACGGTCAAGTACCTGCGACCCATCACGCTCCAGAAGGGTGCTCTTCGCGCAGAGGGGTCAGTCGTGAAATCCGGCTCGCGCGTGATATTCACCGAAGGCCACCTCAGCACCGCCAGTGGAGAGCTCCTCGCCACGGCGACGAGCACGCTGCTCATCTTCACCCACCAACCGGGCGCCCTGACATGATGACTGATACCGGTACCGATGTTGCGCTGACGCCTACATCTCAGGGTCGCGCCTTGTCCCCGGCCACCCCTTCGGGAAGGCCGGCTTTGAGCCGCTTCGGCATTCCCTTGGCGCTTGCCGGTCTCGGCGGCGGCTGGTCGGCCGCGAGGAGCTCTCTCGGATCCCCGGTATGGCCGGAGGAAATTCTTTACGGAGCAGCCAGCTCTCTGTGGCTGGTCCTGACCGCCGTCTACGTGTTCCGTGGCCTTCGCAGAAGAGGAGCATTCCGGGCCGACCTGAGACATCAACTGGCGGGGCCCTTTGCATCCTTCATCCCACTGGTGGGGATCCTGCTTTCGTCGCACTGCAGCCAGTATCTGCCGCCATGGGGCGCCTGACTGTGCACGGCCTTCATTGCCGCCCTTGCCATCGTCGCTGCCCAGCTCCTCGCTCACTGGATCACCGGCGGGGTATCCATGCAATCCATCCATCCCGGCTACTTGCTGCCCGTCGTGCGCGGATTCTTCGTTGCCAGCATCGGATTCTCAACCGTCCACGCCCATAGTGCGGCCATGGCCGCGTTTGGCATCGGCGCGTCCTTCTGGCTGGTCATAGGAACCGTCGTCACCGTGCGCCTGATGACGGGCGGCGAGCTTTGTCAGCTGCCCGTCGGGCAAGAGGAACCTACGACAATCTCCCGGACCTGTTGGGTGAGCGCTACCCAAAGATGATCGGGAATAGTCGGATTGAGTGACCCGTGAGTGAAGGACCAGTCTCACCGTTTCGTTGAAGACCATCCTGAGAACTGGTGGTTACCGGTGGGAGGATCACGAGGCGCAGCACGTGGCGTTCATCCCTGCTCGATATCCTCATGGCTTGGTGGGCTCAATTGAGGAGCCGCGTCTCGGCGGAGACAGACCTGGAGCCGCTGTTTAGGTTTGGAGATGAAATATTCCTGGCCGTGGGGGCCTGTTCAATGGCCACGTTCACGACCCAAGCGAGGAGCCGCATGGGGGCCGCGGCCTCCGTCACCGACATTCCGACGTGAACGAGTCAGAACAGCTATATCGGAACTGGCCGTCAGCCACGATCCAGGGCCACAAATAGTCAGCAGGTCATGTTGTCTCCGGCCCTAGCCGCCATGGACTGGTGAAGACGAAACCAACGGGAAGGACCAAGGATGAACTCCCAGAGGGAGTCTGTTCAGTCGGGACCCGGCTGGCCGGACTGAACCCACTCCCCCACACAACCGAACAGGGGCCCGGGAACCCACACACCCCCGAGAACCAGGTCAGAGGCAAGAGTGTGCACATTGTGCACACGGAAAAGTGCCAATTTCAGAGAAAAACACCTCTGACCTGCGGAAACACTGTGCCCGAGGTGGGACTCGAACCCACACACCTTTCGATACCGCATTTTGAGTGCGGCGCGTCTGCCAATTCCGCCACTCGGGCGCGGAATACGTTGTGCAAACCGGTACGCCCACAGCTGATTGTGAGCAACGCGATCGCTTCCCGTACGCGGAATTACTCTACATGCAGATAGGCTGAATTCCAGAATCGCGCCGCTGACGCCGCAATAGACCATGTAGATCAAAGTACGGCCGCGGGCGCACCTAAGATGGTGATGTTCCCGACGTACCTTTCCAAGGAGATCCCGTGACTGAACAGACGGAGTCAAAACCCACGTCCCCGCCGGCGCGCCGCGTCATTGTGGCCGAGGATGAAACCCTCATCCGACTCGACATCATCGAGATCCTGCGCGGCGAAGGCTATGACGTGGTGGGCGAAGCAGACAACGGCGAGAAGGCCGTGCAGCTCGCCGAGGAACTCAAGCCGGACCTCGTCCTGATGGACGTCAAGATGCCGATAATGGACGGCATCACCGCAGCCGAAAAAATCGTCAAGGCCCGCATCGCCCCCGTAGTCCTCTTGACGGCTTTCAGCCAGAAGGAATTGGTGGAGCGCGCCCGTGACGCCGGCGCCATGGCCTACGTGGTCAAGCCCTTCACCCCGGCCGACCTCATCCCGGCCCTGGAAATTGCGCTCTCCCGCCACGAGGAAATCAAGGCCCTCGAAAGCGAAGTGTCGGACCTGCAGGAGCAATTCGCCACCCGCAAGCTCGTCGAGCGCGCCAAGAGCCTGCTGACCACCAAGATGGGCCTGACGGAGCCGGAAGCTTTCCGCTGGATCCAGAAGACCTCCATGGACCGCCGCCTCAGCATGCGCGAGGTTGCCGAGACCATTATCAACCAGGTCAACTAGCCACCGGCAGCAGCAAAACAGCAAACAAACAGACAGGCAGACAAAAAGGGGAGGATCCCCGCCAGCTGGCGGGGATCCTCCCCTTTTGTTCTCTTGAAGCCTAGGCCTTCTTTTTCTTTTCCGGCCAGGGACCGAGCTTTTCCTTGTTTCCAGCCGCCTCGCCAAGGCCAGTGGTGTCGGCGAGGTCACCCACCTTGTGCACCTTCAGCGAGTTGGTGGAGCCGGCCTTTCCGGGAGGGGAACCGGCGGCAATGACCACGAGGTCACCGTCTTCGACGAGTTTCATTTCGAGCAGGCTGCGGTCAACCTGGGCGGTCATCTCATCGGTGTGGCCCACCATGGGGACCAGCACCGGCTGGATGCCCCAGGTCAGTGCCAGCTGGTTCCAGACGTGCTCCACCGGGGTGAAGGCGAACACCGGCCGGATGGGACGCAAGCGTGACAGGCGGCGTGCCGAGTCACCGGACTGGGTGAACGTACAGATGTACTTTGCCTCCAGCTGGTCGGCGATTTCGACGGCCGCGCGGGTGATAGCGCCGCCACGGGTCTTAGGCTTGGT
The DNA here is from genome assembly GCF_050156205.1 of Pseudarthrobacter sp. Y6. Classification (NCBI taxonomy): domain Bacteria; kingdom Bacillati; phylum Actinomycetota; class Actinomycetes; order Micrococcales; family Micrococcaceae; genus Pseudarthrobacter; species Pseudarthrobacter sp. Y6. The sequence goes on from NZ_CP189574.1 coordinate 2,643,688, forward strand.
GCCCAGCGGCGGGACGCGCTCCAGGCCGTGGACCTCGGTGGACTCGATGATCCGGGCCATGACCTTGACGGTTTCGATCGGGTACTTCCCCACGCTGGTCTCGCCGGAGAGCATTACGGCGTCGGCCCCGTCGAGGACGGCGTTGGCGCAGTCGGAGGCTTCCGCACGGGTGGGCCGCGGGTTGTCAATCATGGATTCCAGGACCTGGGTGGCCACGATGACCGGCTTGGCCCAGCGGCGTGCCAGTTCGATGGCGCGCTTCTGCACGATCGGCACTTCCTCAAGGGGAAGTTCCACGCCGAGGTCGCCTCGGGCCACCATGATGGCGTCGAAGGCGTCGATGATCTCGTGGAGCTGCTCCACTGCCTGCGGCTTTTCGATCTTGGCGATGACCGGCACACGGCGGCCTTCTTCGTCCATGATCTCGTGCACACGGACGATGTCGGAGGCGTCGCGGACAAACGACAAGGCAACCAGGTCAACACCGCGGCGCATGGCCCAGCGGAGATCGTCCTCGTCCTTTTCGCTCAGCGCCGGGACGTTGACCGCAACGCCCGGAAGGTTGATGCCCTTGTTATTGGACACCATCCCGCCGACGGTTACCACAGTAACGACCTTGACGTCGTCGACCTCGATCGCCCGCAGGGCGACCTTGCCGTCGTCGATCAGCAGGGCATCCCCCACGTTGACGTCCTCGGTGAGGCTCTTCAGCGTGGTGGAACAGACCTCCTTGGTGCCCGGAACGTCTTCGGTGGTGATGGTGAAGATGTCACCCTCGGCCAGGGCGTGGGGGCCGTCCACAAAGCGCCCAAGACGGATCTTGGGGCCCTGCAGGTCAGCCATGATTGCCACCGGCTTGCTCAGCTGGGCTGCTGCCTTGCGGACATTCTCGTAGGTGTTGTCGTGCACGGAATAGTCACCATGACTCATGTTCATCCGGGCAACATCCACACCGGCTTCCAACACCGCGAGCGTGTTCTCGAAGCTGGCAATTGCCGGGCCAAAAGTGGCCACAATCTTAGCGCGTCTCATATACCTACCCTAGTAGTGTCCTGCATTGGTTAAGTTGTTGTGGAGGTTAATCCGCGGCCAACTGACTGGCGTCAGAGAACCGTGATGGCCCGGTCCGTCGGAGCCACCGGCGCCGGCAGGATGGTGCTGCCCATGAGGAACTTGTCCACGGCGGCGGCACAGGCCCGGCCCTCAGCAATGGCCCACACAATGAGCGACTGCCCGCGGCCGGCGTCACCGGCCACGAAGATGCCCTCCGTGTTGGTCATGTAGTACCCGTCGCGGGTCACGTTGCCGCGCCCGTCGAATTCGGCGCTGACCTGCTCGGTGATGCCCGCAGGCTCGGCTCCGGTGAAGCCCAGCGACAGGAAGACCAGGTCCGCCGGGATGATCCGTTCGGTGCCGGCCTTCGGGAGCCGCTTACCGTCAACGAATTCCGTTTCGGCAACCTTGACGCCGGTGAGCTTGCCGTTCTCGCCGACAAACTCCACGGTGGAGGCGAGGTACGTCCGCTCGCCGCCTTCCTCGTGGGCACTGGCCATTTCGAACAGGGTGGGGAATGTGGGCCAGGGCTGGTGCCCGGCACGTTCGGCCGGAGGCTGCTTGCCGATGGCCAGGGTGGTCACCGACGCGGCTCCATGGCGGTGCGCGGTGCCAAGGCAGTCAGCCCCGGTATCGCCGCCGCCCAGGATCACCACGTGCTTGCCCTTGGCGTGGATCTGGTTCTCCACCGTCTCCCCCGCGACAACGCGGTTGGCCGGCACCAGGTAATCCATGGCGAAGTGCACGCCTTCAAAGTCGCGGCCCCGGATGGGCAGGTCCCGCGGGATGGTGGCGCCGGTGGCAACCACGACGGCGTCGTAGCGGCGTCGCAGCTGCTCCCACGTCACGTCGGTGCCCACAGCGACGCCGGTGCGGAAGCGGGTGCCTTCCGCCTTCATCTGCTCGACGCGGCGGTCCACCTGCTCCTTCTCCATCTTGAAGTCGGGGATGCCGTAGCGGAGGAGGCCGCCGATCTTGTCGTCACGCTCGTACACCGCGACGGTGTGGCCCACCCGGGTCAGCTGCTGCGCCACGGCCAGGCCGGCAGGGCCGGAGCCGACGACGGCAACGGTCTTTCCGGTCAGGCGCGTCGGGGGCAGCGGGTTGACCCAGCCGTTTTCGAACGCTTCGTCGATGATGGAGACTTCAACCTGCTTGATGGTCACCGCAGGCTGGTTGATCCCCAGCACGCAGGACGCCTCACACGGTGCCGGGCAAAGCCGGCCGGTCCACTCGGGGAAGTTGTTGGTGGCGTGCAGCCGCTCAATCGCTTCCTCGCCCTTGTCCCGCCAGGTGAGGTCGTTCCATTCGGGGATGAGGTTGCCCAGCGGGCAGCCCTGGTGGCAGAACGGCACGCCGCAGTCCATGCAGCGGCCGGCCTGCGCCTTCAGGACACCCTTTTCCTGGGCCTCATAGACTTCCTTCCAGTCCATGATGCGGACCGGAACGGGGCGGCGCGGCTGCGTTTCACGCTGGCGTACTTTAAGAAATCCGCGTGGATCAGCCACCGGTTACCTCCAGGATTCGAGCCCATACTTCTTCGCCATCGGGGTCAAGGCCCTCTTCGATGGCGTCCAGACGGGTTTGCAGAACTGCCGCGTAATCGCGCGGCAGCACTTTGGTAATGCGGGCAGCGGTGTCGTCGAAGTTCTCCAACAAACGGGCAGCATGGAGCGATTCCGTTTCCTCGACATGCTTCACCAGCAGACCGTGGACAATGTCCCGGTCTTCGGCGTCAAGTTCAACGAGCTGGAGTTCGCCGGACTGCAAGGCGTCCTTGTTGACCTGGGTGGTCTGCAGGTCCAGCACGTAAGCCGTGCCGCCGGACATGCCGGCGCCGAAGTTGCGTCCGGTACGGCCGATGATCAGTGTCTGCCCGCCGGTCATGTACTCGCAGCCGTGGTCGCCGATGCCTTCAACAACTGCGGTGGCTCCGGAGTTGCGCACCAGGAAGCGTTCGCCCACCTGGCCCCGCAGGAACATCTCACCGCTCGTGGCGCCGTAGCCGATCACGTTGCCGGCAATGACATTGCTTTCGGCCTTGAACACGTTGGTGCGGTCCGGCCGGACGATGATCCGCCCGCCCGAAAGGCCCTTGCCCACGTAGTCGTTCGAGTCACCGAAGAGGCGCAGCGTGATACCGGCGGGCAGGAAGGCGCCCAGCGACTGTCCCGCGGTACCGGTCAGCGTGATGTCGATGGTGTCCGGCGCCAGCACGTCCGTGCTGAACGTCTTGGTCACGGTGTGGCCCAGCATGGTACCCACCGAGCGGTCCGTGTTGATCACGTCCACGGCGATCTTCACGGGGCTGCGGTCAGTCAGTGCCTCAGTGGCCATGGTGATCAGCCGCTGGTCAAAGTGCTTGTCCAGCTCGTGGTTCTGCGAGGTCATGTTGCGCAGCGGAGCATCGTCGTCGAACTCGAGCCCGTGCAGGATCGGATCCAGGTCCAGGCCGTCGGCCTTCCAGTGGTTGATCGCCTCGCGGGCATCCAGGACCTCGGCATGGCCGATCGCCTCTTCGATGCTCCGGAAACCGAGTTCCGCGAGGATCTCGCGGACTTCCTCGGCCAGGAATTCGAAGAAGTTGACCACAAATTCGGGCTTGCCGGTGAAGCGGGCCCGCAGTTCGGGGTTCTGCGTTGCGACACCCACTGGGCAGGTGTCCAGGTGGCAGACGCGCATCATGATGCAGCCTTCCACCACCAGCGGGGCGGTGGCGAAACCGAACTCCTCGCCGCCGAGCAGCGCGGCGATAACAACGTCGCGGCCGGTCTTGAGCTGGCCGTCCACCTGGACCACCACACGGTCGCGCAGGCCGTTGAGCATCAGCGTCTGCTGCGTCTCAGCGAGCCCGAGCTCCCACGGCACACCCGCATGCTTGAGCGAGTTCAGCGGGGACGCTCCGGTTCCGCCGTCGTGGCCGGAGACCAGTACGACGTCGGCCTTCGCTTTGGTGACACCCGACGCCACAGTGCCGATCCCCACTTCGGAGACGAGCTTGACGTGCACACGGGCCGAGGGGTTGGCGCGCTTCGCATCGTAGATGAGCTGCGCGAGGTCCTCGATGGAGTAGATGTCGTGGTGCGGCGGCGGCGAAATCAGGCCGACGCCGGGCGTCGAGTGGCGCGTCCGCGCAACCCACGGGTACACCTTCTGCGCCATCAGCTGGCCGCCCTCGCCGGGCTTGGCGCCCTGGGCCATCTTGATCTGGATGTCATCAGCGTTGGTCAGGTACAGGCTGGTGACGCCGAACCGGCCCGACGCGATCTGCTTAACAGCAGAGCGGCGCTTCGGGTCAAGCAGCCGGTCCACGTCTTCGCCGCCTTCGCCAGTGTTGGACTTGGCGCCCAGCTGGTTCATGGCGATCGCGAGGGTCTCGTGGGCTTCCTTCGAGATGGACCCGTAGCTCATAGCGCCGGTGGAGAAACGCTTCACGACACTGGAGACGGGCTCCACTTCCTCCAACGGAACAGCAGGACGGTCGTTCTTGAACTTAAGCAGCCCGCGCAGGGTCATCAGGTTCTCGGACTGGTCATCCACGCCCTTGGTGTACGCCTTGAAAATGTCATAGCGGCGCTCACGCGTGGCGTGCTGCAGCCGGAAAACAGTCTCCGGGTTGAACAGGTGCGGCTCACCGTCGCGGCGCCACTGGTATTCGCCGCCGCCCAGGAGCGGACGGTGCGGCAGTTCGATGCCGCCTTCGGGGTAGGCCATCTGGTGCCGTGCCGAAACTTCGGCGGCGATGACGGCCAGGCCCACGCCGCCCAGCTGGGAATGCGTGCCGGCGAAGAATTCGTCCACCAGTTCCTGTCCGAGGCCCAGTGCCTCGAACGTCTGCGCGCCGGTGTAGGACGCAACGGTAGAGATGCCCATCTTGGACATGATCTTCAGGACGCCCTTGCCGAGGCCCTTGATCAGGTTGTAGACGCCGTCCTGCGGCGTGACCCCGATAACGTCACCGGCGGTGATGAGCTGTTCCACGGACTCCATGGCCAGGTACGGGTTCACGGCAGAGGCACCGTATCCGATCAGGACAGCAACGTGGTGCGTCTCGCGGACGTCGCCGGCCTCGACCACCAGGGCGGTCTTGGTGCGGTTGGCGCTGCGCAGCAGGTGATGGTGCACAGCGCTGACCAGGAGCAGGGAAGGAATCGGGGCCCACTGCGCGTTCGAGTCGCGGTCGGACAGCACAACATACTGCACGCCGCGGTTGATCGCGCCGGACACCTGCTCGCAGATCTCGGTGAGCCGGGCACGCAGGGCGTTCTCGCCGCCTTCGGGGCGGTACAGGCCACGGACCTTCATGGCCACACGGTCGCCGTCGGGCGTTTCGATGTTGGCGATCTTGGCGAGCTGGTCGTTGTTGATCACCGGGAACGGAAGCATGACCTGCGGCTGGCGGACCTGCTTGGTGTCCAGCAGGTTGCCGTTCGGGCCGATGGCACAGGTCAGCGACGTGACCAACTCTTCACGGATGGCATCCAGCGGCGGGTTGGTAACCTGCGCAAAGGACTGCACAAAGTAGTCAAAGAGCAGCCGTGGACGCTTGGAGAGCACAGCCACCGGGGTATCGGAGCCCATGGCGCCCAGCGGTTCGGCGCCCGTGCGGGCCATCGGACCAAGCAGGATCTTAAGCTCTTCGGTGGTGTACCCGAAGGTCCGCTGGCGGATGTTGACGGACGCGGCGGTGTGGACCACGTGCTCGCGCTCGGGGAGGTCCTTGAGGTCAATCAGGTTGTCCTTGACCCACTCGGCCCAAGGATTCGCGGCAGCGACCTCGGCCTTGACCTCTTCGTCGTCGATGATGCGGCCGGCGTCGGTGTCCACCAGGAACATCTTGCCCGGGGAAACCCGGCCCTTCTTGACCACCTTGGAGGGTTCGACGTCGATCACGCCCACCTCTGAGGCGAAGATGATCAACCCGTCTTCGGTGATCCAGTAGCGTCCAGGGCGCAGGCCGTTGCGGTCCAGGGTGGCGCCGACGAGGTTGCCGTCGGTGAAGGAGACGGCGGCGGGGCCGTCCCACGGTTCCATGAGCAGGGAGTGGTATTCGTAGAACGCACGCCGCGCCGGATCCATGGTGGCGTGGTTTTCCCAGGCCTCGGGGATCATCATCATGATCGAGTGCGTGATGGGACGGCCGGAGAGCCAGAGCAGCTCGGCGACTTCGTCGAAGGACGCGGAGTCTGACGCACCGGGCGTGCAGATGGGGTACAGCTCTTCCGGGGAGTCACCCAGCAGCGGGTTGGCGAGCTGGGACTGGCGGGCGCGCATCCAGTTCCGGTTGCCCTTGACGGTGTTGATCTCACCGTTGTGGGCGATGGTGCGGAACGGCTGGGCCAGCGGCCAGGACGGGAACGTGTTGGTGGAGAAGCGCGAGTGGACGATCGCCAGCTTGGTCTTGAATCGCTTGTCCGAGAGATCCGGGTAGAACGGCTCCAGCTGGGCCGTGGTGAGCATGCCCTTGTAGACGATGGTGCGCGAGGACAGCGACGGGAAGTACACGCCGAACTTGTTCTGGGCACGCTTGCGGATCCGCCAGGCGCGTGAGTCCAGCTCGTTGCGGTCCAGTTCCTCGCCGGTTGCCGAGGCAAGGAAGGGCTGTGAGAAGTAGGGCATGCAGGCGCGGGCCATGGCGCCGACGAGGTCTGCGACGATGGGCACTTCGCGCCAGCCGAGCACGGTCAGGCCTTCATCGGCGGCAAGGCCTTCAATGCCGGCCTTGGCGGCGTCGGCTTCGCGCTGCTCGGCAGGGAGGAAGGCGGTACCGGCAACAAACTGGCCCGGTGCGGGGAGTTCGAATTCTGTGACGGCGCGGAAGAACTCGTCCGGGATTTGCATCAGCAGGCCGGCACCGTCACCGGTTCCCTCGTCGGCACCCACAGCACCGCGGTGCTCCAGGTTGCGGAGCGCGGTCAGGGCGGCGTCGACAATGTCATAGCCGGGCTCGCCGCGGAGCGTGGCAATGATCGCCAGGCCACAGGCGTCTTTTTCGTTCTCTGGGTTGTACAGACCCCGGGCCTCGGGCAGCGCAGCGAAACGCTTAAACGGCGACATGGCAGCCACCGGCTGGTCCGGTTCGGACCAGCTGGGAGTGTGAAGAGTTTGGCTCATGGGGAGACGTCCTTCCTCCTGATCGTGCGTATGGAAGGGACACCGTTGGCCCCACTCGTCAGCGCCTCTGTGATGGGCACAACAAAGTGTTATTTACTGGAAATTGTAGGCCAGCCGGGCCTGCTGAACTAACAGTTACGCAGGCCACTGACCCGGACTTGACCGGCCAGCTGCTGTCTGCTGGCCGGATGGGCCCTGTTGCCACGACGCTGTGGTGTGTGGGCGCTCCGAGCGTTGACTCTGCTACCCTGCCGTGCTGGCGTCCTACTTGCTTGTGCCAGCCTCCGGCGCGGATTCCGTTGCCTTGTGGCGGGAACTTCCGGTTACCGGCGACTCCGGTACAGGCTTGTCGCCGTCCCGGAGTGCCGGTTCCTCTTCCGTTGGGGTGGAAGGGATCCGGGCACCATTTTGGTTATTTGGGAGATTATCACGCGATTCACTATCTGAGACAGAAGAGTCCGCATCGCGGACCGGTGCCTTTTCTGCCCCCGAGGCGTCCATGGCATCGTCTCCTGCCGGCTCGCGACCAGCCAGGAAAGGTGTGTCCGGTTCCGGGCGGCCCTTCAATCCCAGGAGTACGAACACAATGAGCGCTGCCACAAAGACAAAAATGCTGGTCCAGACGTTGAGCCTGGTGGTGATGCCGAACAGGTTGATCTGTTCGGCGTCGTCGATCCGCATCGCTTCGATCCAGACCCGGCCCAGGGTGTAATACATGGCGTAGAGCCAGAAGAGCCGGGCACGGCGGAAGTGGAATCGGCGGTCCAGTGCCAGCAGGATGAGCACGCCGGCAATGTTCCAGAGCGACTCATACAGGAACGTGGGATGGAAGAGCGTCTCCACCGGCATGCCGGCCGGGAAATTGGGATTGTCCGCATCAATCTGCAGGCCCCACGGCAGGGTGGTGGGCCCGCCAAAGAGTTCCTGGTTGAAGTAGTTACCCCATCGGCCAACGGCCTGGGCCAGCAGCAGTCCGGGCGCCGCGGCGTCCAGGAAGGCGGTGAGTTTCACACCGGACCGGCGGCAGCCGATCCAGGCGCCCAGGACGCCCAGAACCACGGCACCCCAGATTCCGAGACCGCCGCGCTGGATCTGCGGGATGAGCCACAGGTCCCCGGTCCCGTCGAAGCCGGGCCCGAAGTAGGCGTCCGGGGACGAAACCACGTGGTAGAGGCGGCCGCCGATGATGCCGAACGGAATCGCCCAGATGACGATGTCCCATACGCTGCCTTCGGGCGCACCGCGGCGGGCCCACCTGACGGACGTGAGCCACAGACCGACGATGATCCCGGCGAGGATGCACAGGGCATAGGCATGGATCCGCAGAGTCCCCCACGGCAGTGGGATGTCGAAGCCGGACCAGTCCGGGCTGGGGATGCTGGCCGGCACCAGGGCGGCGGCCTGAAGGAGGATCTGCATGGTGGTTAGGCTTCTTCCCTGACGAGTCCGGCGCTCAGGTCCCGGGTGAGGTCCGCGACGGCGGGGACTCCCCCGTCACGGATGGCGGCAACGAGCGCGGTGCCAACGATGACACCGTCTGCGTACGCTGCAATCTCGCGGACGTGGCTGGCGTTGGAGACACCGAGTCCCACACACACGCGTTCGGCGCCGGCGGCATGCGTGTCGGCAACGAGCTTCTCCGCGCTGCTGCTGACAGCCTGGCGGGTACCCGTCACGCCCATGATGGAGACGGCGTACACAAAGCCCCTGCTCGCCTTGACCGTCATGGCCAGGCGCTCCGGAGTGGAGGACGGCGCCACGAGGAACACGCGGTCCAGTCCGTACTTGTCCGAGGCGGCGAACCATTCCGAGGCTTCGTCCGGGATGAGGTCAGGCGTGATGAGCCCTGCTCCCCCGGCCTCGGCCAGCCGGCGGGAGAACTCGTCCACACCCATTCGGACCACGGGGTTCCAGTAGGTCATCACCAGTACGGCGACGTCGGTGGCTGCCGTGATGCCGGCGACAACGTCAAAGACGCTCTCGACCCGGAATCCGTTGGCGATGGCTTCGGTGGTGGCGGCCTGGATGACAGGGCCGTCCATGACCGGATCCGAGTAGGGAATGCCGATTTCGATCAGGTCGGCACCGTTCTTCGCCATGGCAATGCCGGCGTCGATGGTGGCCTGGACGTCCGGGTACCCGGCAGGCAGGTAGCACACGAGCGCTGAGCGCCCGGCGTCCCGTGCACGGTCGATGGCGGCGGCGGACTTGCTGGCCGTCTGTTCAGTCATCAGTTCTGGTCCTCGTTGTTGTCCGTGGCACTGCTGGCAGGAGCGGCTGTCGCGGGAACTGCTTCAGTTTCTGCCCGGTCGGCAGGGCCCTTGGGCTTGCGGGTGGACAGGTTGGTGCCCTTGACCTTGCCCTCCTCATCGAGCATGTCGAACCATTCCGCGGCGGTCTCAACGTCCTTGTCGCCGCGGCCGGAAAGGTTCACGATGATCACCGTTTCGGACGGGTCAGCAGCGCCTTCGGTGAGGCGCTTGCCAACCTTGATGGCACCCGCGAGGGCGTGTGAGGACTCGATGGCTGGGATGATGCCTTCTGTCCGGCACAGCAGCTTGAACGCATCCATTGCTTCGCTGTCGGTGATGGGCTCGTAGCTGACGCGTCCGATATCGGCCAGGTACGCGTGCTCTGGGCCAACACCCGGGTAGTCCAGGCCTGCCGAAATCGAGTGCGACTCGATGGTCTGGCCGTCGTCGTCCTGCATGAGGTAGGAGCGTGCGCCGTGCAGGACGCCCGGCTTGCCAAGGGTGATCGTTGCTGCGTGCCGGCCGGTGTCCACGCCGTCGCCGCCGGCTTCAAAGCCGTAGATCTTCACGGACGGATCATCCAGGAATCCGTGGAAGATGCCGATTGCGTTGGAACCGCCGCCGATGCAGGCGCAGACGGCGTCGGGCAGTTTGCCGGTCTGCTCCAGGATCTGGGCGCGGGCTTCCTCGCCGATGACCTCGTGGAAGAAACGGACCATGGCCGGGAACGGGTGCGCCCCGGCGGCGGTGCCCAGCAGGTAGTGGGTGTTGTCCACGTTGCTGACCCAGTCCCGGAGGGCGTCGTTGATGGCGTCCTTGAGGGTCTGCGAACCGTTCACCACCGGCACCACGGTGGCGCCTAGCAGCTGCATCCGGGCGACATTCAGCGCCTGCCGGCGGCAGTCTTCAGCGCCCATGTACACAACGCATTCCAGGCCAAGAAGCGCGGCGGCGGTGGCGCTGGCAACGCCGTGCTGCCCGGCACCGGTCTCGGCGATCACGCGGGTTTTGCCCATGCGCTTGGCCAGCAGGGCCTGGCCCAGGACGTTGTTGATCTTGTGGGATCCGGTGTGGTTGAGGTCTTCGCGCTTCAGGAAGATCCGGGCGCCGCCGGCGTGCTCGGAAAACCGCTTGGCTTCGGTCAGGAGCGAGGGGCGGCCGGAGTAGTTCTTATTCAGGTCGGAGAGTTGGGCAAGGAATTCGGGATCTGCCTTGGCCTTTTCAAAGGTGTCTTCGAGCTCGTCCAGGGCGGCGATCAGCGATTCCGGCATCCAGCGCCCGCCGTAGCCGCCGAAGTACGGCCCCGGGGCGTGCTTCAGCGAGCCGCCCTGCAGGAAAGCGTCCGCAGCATTGTTGTCAGCGTTTTCTGAGGGTGCGTCAACCATCAGTCTCACCGTCCTGTTCCAGTTGATCGTTCGGAAGTGTTGTGCCGCCGGCACCAGGGCCGGCGGGTGCCCGGACTAGGCCCGGGCGGCGATGGCGGCAGCGCCGGCCGCCGTGAATTCGGCGATCCGGTCACGCGGCGTTGAGTCGCTGACCAGGGCCTCGCCCACCAGGATGGCGTTGGCTCCGTTGGCGGCGTAGTGCGTCACGTCGTCCACGCCGCGCACACCGGATTCGGCGATGACCAGCGCTTCGGCAGGAATCATTCCGGCGAGTGAGGCGAAAACCGAACGGTCGACGTCGAGCGTCTTCAGGTTGCGCACGTTGACGCCGATGATGCGCGCCTCAGCCGCCACAGCACGTTCGATTTCCTCTTCCGTGTGCGTCTCCACCAGCACGTTCATGCCAAGTTCGCGGCTGAGCGCGCTGAAGTCCCGGAGCTGGCTGTCCGAGAGCGAGGCCATGATGAGCAGGATCAGGTCCGCGCCGTGGGCGCGGGCCTCCCAGATCTGGTACTCGTCGAGCGTGAAATCCTTGCGGAGCAGCGGAATGTCCACGCGGGCACGGACGGCGTCCAGGTCCGCAAGGGAACCCTTGAAGCGCCGCTGTTCGGTGAGGACGCTGATCACGGCTGCGCCGCCGTCCGCATATTGCTCTGCCAGCGATGCCGGATCCACGATGGTGGCGAGGTCGCCCTTGGACGGGCTGCGCCGCTTGATTTCCGCGATGACCTTCAGCTGGTCCCGCTGCGCCGCGGTGCCGCCGAGGGCCGACCAGGCGTCCCGGGCGGGTGCCGCGGCCGCAGCCCGGTCCTTCAGTTCCGCCAGCGACACGAGACGCTTCCTGGCCTCCATATCCTCCCTGACACCGGCATTGATGTCATCGAGAACGGTCGCCATCAGTGGCCGGAGCTCTTCAGCTTGCTGCCTTCGACGCCGTAGCCGGCCTTGCGCATGACGTAACCCAGGATCAGGCCGACGACCATCACGGCTGCGCCGGCGATGAAGATGGGGGTGTTGGCGATGACAAAGGCAATGGACGCGATGAGGGCGCCGACCAGCATAACGATCACGCAGGTCCAGGCCGCGGGGCTGTTGCCGTGGCCGAGTTCCTGGCTGTGGTCAACAACGCCGGGGGCAACGGTCCGGGTGCCTGATTTCGATACGGAAGCGGGTGCTTTGCTCATGTGAATCTCCTCGGGATGAATACTGCTTACATTCTGCCATTTTTTGGCCGTGACCTGCCCATCGGCAGACCGTACTCAGGTTTTAGCGGGATGCTCGGGTTTGGCTGCGAGCGGGGGTTCAGGTGGGGTCGTCGCCGCGCGAGAGCCGGTCCCAGCTGTCGATCTCGTCCACCGGACCGGTGGCGGCCGCCGTGCTGCCGGCGGGCGCCCCGTACGTGGCCGCGTCATATTTGGTCCGCGACTTCCAATGCCGGCCAGCGGGGATGATCAGCAGGGCGGCCAGCGCCAGCAGGGCACCGGCGACGACGGCGAGGACAGGAAACACGGTAACAGCCACTTCCGCGTGGCCGCCGGTGACCCCGGTGGCAGCGGCGATGGAGCCCTGCGCGGCGCCCAGCGGGTCAGCCAGCACTGTGGCGGCCGCGGCAATGATGCCTACTGAAGCCAACATGATGAGGGCGGTGATGACCCACCGCGCGAACTTTCCGGCGATGGATGCTGCCAGTCCGCCCGCCAGGGCCACGACGGCCAGAGCCGTCACTGCCGTGGCGGCCTTACTGCCCTGGACCGGAAGGGTGTTCTGGTCCCCCGCGGCCTGGCCCACCTGGTTGGCGTCCAGGCTGACAGTCATCCAGGTCTGCGTGGTGGCACCGAAGACGGCCAGCGCAAGAACGGCGATCAGTAGTACCAGCGTGGATTTCCTGGCCCAGGCCGGCGTCATTCGGCGCCCTGGCTTTCGCCGGCGGTGCCGAAGTCGCTGATGTGAGAGGTGCCTGGGAGCGATTCCGCCGCAATGTTGTGCAGCGATCCGGCGGTGTGCACGGCCCGTAGTGGAGCGGCCGCCTTGTTCACGGTCTCCAGCGCTTCTGTGGGGTTCACCGAGTCCGCCACGATGCCTCCACCGGCCTGGACGTAGGCGCGTCCTTCGCGGAGAAGGGCCGAGCGGATGGCAATGGCCATGTCCATGTCGCCGGCGAAGTCGAGGTAGCCCACCACGCCGCCATAGATGCCGCGTCGGTGCGGTTCAAGCTCGTCCAGCAGGCGCAGTGCCCGGGGCTTCGGGGCACCTGACAGGGTGCCTGCGGGGAAGGTAGCTTTCAGGACGTCGTAGGCGTTGGCGTCCGGGGACAGCTTGCCCACCACAGTGGAGACCAGGTGCATGATGTGGCTGAACCGCTCCACCTCCATGAACTGGGTGACGTCCACGGTTCCCGCGACGCAGACCTTGGACAGATCGTTGCGGGAGAGGTCCACGAGCATCAGGTGTTCGGCGCGTTCCTTCTGGTCGGCCAGCAGTTCCTCAGCGAGGGCTTTGTCTCCCTCCACGGTTTTGCCACGGGGCCGTGAACCGGCGATCGGGTGGGTGATGACTTCCTCACCGGTCACCGTCACCAAGGCCTCGGGTGAGGACCCCACGATCGAGTACTCCCGGCCGTCGGCGTCTTCGAGGCTGAAGATGTACATGTACGGGCTGGGGTTGGTGTTGCGCAGGACCCGGTACACGTCCAGGGGCGAGGCTCCGCACTCCATCTCAAAGCGGCGTGAAATCACCACCTGGAACACTTCGCCGTCCACTATGGCTTCCTTGCCGCGGTCAAGTGCGGCCAGGTAGGAGGGTTCGTCCCACCGTTCCTCGACGCTGGAGGCGAAATCCAGGGCGGCGGGTTCCAGCACGGAAACCGGCTGGGCCACGGGCGTGCTGATCCGGGTGAGGAGGGCCTTGACCCGTGCCACGGCATCGTCCCAGGCCTCGTCAACGCGGTCGGAGCTGCCGTCGAAATTGATGGCATTGGCGATCAGCAGCACGGTGCCGTCATGGTTGTCGTGCACTGCCATGTCTGTGACCAGGTTCAGCGCCATCTCGGGCAGGTGGAGGTCATCCTCCGGCGGGCTGGTCAGCCGTTCCCAATGGCGGACAGTCTCCCAGCCCAGGAAGCCGACAAGTCCGGAGGTGAAGGGCGGCAGGCCGTCAAACCTGCTGGTCCGCAGCGCTTCAATGGTGTCGCGGATGGCGTCCACAGGGCTGCCGGCCAGGGGCACACCGGCAGGGGGCTGGCCCAGCCAGTGCGCCTGGCCGTCCTTGGTGGTCAGGGTTGCCCGGGACTTCGCGCCGATGAAGGAATACCGCGACCACGTGCCGCCCACCGCCGCGGACTCCATCAGGAACGTGCCGGGCTGGCCCTGGGCAAGCTTCCGGTAGAGGCCGATAGGGGTCTCCGCGTCTGCCAGCACTTTGAGCGTGACGGGGATGACCCGGCTGTTGCCGGCGAGTTCGCGGAACTCCTCGAGGCCCGGGCTGATGATTCCAAGGTCCTGCATGGCTATGCTTCGCCGCCTGTTCTTGTGTGTCGCCTCGTGAATGTCGCCGGGTGTGGAACGGCGCCAGTCTTTGCTGCCAAAAAGTGTGTGCCTGCGGGCCGGTCATCCGCCCACGGGCCGTGGATCAGAGCGCCTCGCCGGTTTGGACTTCCAGGTCCCTGCCGTCGAAGCAGGTCCGGGTGCCGGTGTGGCATGCCGCGCCGACCTGGTCTACGCGGATCAGGAGGGCATCGCCGTCGCAGTCCACGGCAACCGATTTGACCCACTGGACGTGGCCGGAGGTGTCCCCCTTGCGCCAATACTCCTGGCGGGAGCGGGAATAGAACGTGACCCGGCCGCTGGTCATGGTGCGGTGCAGCGCTTCGTCGTCCATCCAGCCCAGCATCAGCACCTCGTTCGTATCGAACTGCTGTACGACGGCGGCTACGAGCCCGGCGCCGTCACGCTTCAGTGCGTCCGCGACGGCGGGCGGAAGCGGGCTTGTGGCGGGGGCCGGGACAATTACGGGGGCGGAGGCGGGCTGCTCAGACATCAGACCAAGTCTAGTGCCTGATCAGCGGTCCCTGAATATGCACAATCAGGCATACACCAAGTGTGTGAACAAGGGCACCCATCGGCTGGCGGTTCTGCTGCCCAACCTCCCTGCTCTCGTGCTAGTTTCACAAGTGATGCATTTCGTCGAACCGTCCCGAGAAGTCCTGGCCGAAACCCTGCTGGCGGCCGGTCCTGATGCCCCTACCCTCTGCAGAGGCTGGCGCACCAGGGACCTTGCCGCGCACCTTTACCTGCGCGAACGCAAGGCGGCCGTGGGGCTGGGCCTCATCATCAAGAGCCTGTCCAAGGCTTCGGACAAGGCCACCGCCAAGCTCGCGGCGAAGCTGAAGACCCCTGACGACTACACCGGCCTGGTGAACACCTTCCGCGGCGGCCCGCCGGCGCTGTCCCCCATGAACATCAAGGCATTGGACGAGAGCTCCAACCTGATCGAATATTTCGTCCACACCGAGGACATCCGCCGGGCTGTGGACCGCTGGGCGCCGCGCGCCCTCGACGAGGCTTATTCGGACGCCCTCTGGGACGAGCTGATCAAACGGGCAGCCATCCTTTACCGCGGCGTCGACCTGGGCATTGTCCTGGTGCGCCCGTCCGGGCCGCGGCACGTCGCCAAGCGGGCACCCGTTTCGGTGGCGATCGTTGGTGAGCCGGGCGAACTGCTGATGCACGCCCACGGCCGGACCCGCCACGCCCTGGTCACCTTCGAAGGCCAGCCCGACGCTGTCGCCCTGCTCCAGTCAGCCGAAGTCGGCCTCTAACTACAGCAACGCGGGGTCACTTAGCGCCCATAATCCCCTCAGGGATGGGCGCTAAGTGACCCCGCGTTGTGGTCGGCGGGTGGGATTACCTGACTTCGAAGCCTGCGTCGCGGATGGCCTGCTTGACCTGGGACATCATGTTGTCCGGTCCCCAGTGGAAGATCGACGCGGCCAGCACGGCGTCCGCTCCTGCGGCGACGGCCGGCGGGAAGTGAGCCGGTTCCCCGGCGCCGCCTGAGGCGATGATGGGCACTTTCACCGCGGCCCGGACCAAGCGGATCAGTTCCAGATCGAAGCCGTCCTTGGTGCCGTCGGCGTCGATGGAGTTGAGCAGGATTTCGCCGATGCCGCGGTCGGCGGCTTCCCTGGCCCACTCGATGGCGTCGATCCCGGTACCCGTACGGCCACCGTGGGTGGTCACTTCAAACCCCGACGGCGTGGGCCGGGACCCGGGGCGGCTCCGGCGGGCGTCCACGGACAGGACCAGCACCTGCGAACCGAAGTGCCGGCTGATTTCGTTGATGACGTCCGGCCGGGCCACGGCGGCCGTGTTGATGGAAGCTTTGTCCGCGCCGAACCGCAACAGCTTGTCCACCTCGGCGACGCCGCGGACACCGCCGCCCACGGTCAGCGGGATGAAGACTTCCTCGGCCGTTCGGCGGACCACATCGAAGGTGGTTTCGCGGTTGCCGGAGGATGCCGTGACATCCAGGAACGTCAGTTCGTCGGCGCCCGCATTGTCGTAGCGGTGTGCCAGCTCCACCGGGTCCCCCGCGTCGCGGAGCCCCTCGAAGTTGATGCCCTTCACAACGCGCCCGGCGTCGACATCGAGGCAGGGGATGACTCGTAC
This sequence comes from Pseudarthrobacter sp. Y6, assembly GCF_050156205.1. Taxonomy (NCBI): domain Bacteria; kingdom Bacillati; phylum Actinomycetota; class Actinomycetes; order Micrococcales; family Micrococcaceae; genus Pseudarthrobacter; species Pseudarthrobacter sp. Y6. Next base: position 2,660,158 of record NZ_CP189574.1, read on the forward strand.
AGCTACAGCCATGGGGACTCCTGAAATTCTCGGGTGGATTCTGCGGCGCGGAGTGAACCGGGCGGGACGCTCAGATACGGCAGGCGTGGATGCTGCTGACCAGGATGGCGCGGGCGCCGAGGTCGTAGAGCTCATCCATGATCCGGTTGGTTTCCTTTTTCGGAACCATGGACCGGACAGCCACCCAGTCGGAGTCGCGCAGCGGTGAGACGGTGGGTGATTCCAGGCCGGGAGTCAGCGCGGCGGCCTGTTCCACGAGTTCCTTACGGATGTCGTAGTCCATCAGCACGTACTGGCGCGCCACGAGGACGCCCTGCAGGCGGCGGATCAGGACTTCAATCTCCTTGGCGGTGCCGTTAGCGGCTCCGCCATCGCCGGTGCGGCGGATCAGGACAGCTTCTGACTTGAGGATCGGCTCGCCGAAGATTTCCATCCCGGCGGCCTTGAGGGTGTTGCCCGTTTCCACAACGTCCGCGATGGCGTCCGCTACGCCCAGGCGCACGGAAGACTCCACGGCACCGTCGAGCCGGACCACCTTGGCGTTGATGCCCCGCTCGGCGAGGTAGCCGCGGAGCAGGCCGTCGTAGCTCGTGGCGAGGCGCTTGCCTTCCAGCTCTTCTGCCGCGGCGAAGTCACCCACGGGTCCGGCGAAGCGGAACGTGGACGCAGCGAAGCCCAGGGGCAGCAATTCCTCGGCCTCCACCTCGGCGTCCAGCAGGAGGTCGCGGCCGGTGATGCCGACGTCGAGGGTTCCGCGTCCGACGTACACTGCGATGTCGCGCGGACGGAGGAAGAAGAACTCAATGTCGTTGTCCGGGTCCATCATGACCAGCTCGCGGGTGTCGCGGCGCTGGCGGTAGCCCGCTTCGGACAGCATGGCGGAGGCGGCTTCGGACAGGGAGCCCTTGTTTGGTACAGCTACTCGCAGCATGGGGGTCTTTCTTGGTTGGGAGGTCTATGGATCAGGCAAACGGGCCACGCAGGGCACGGGCAGGCAAGTGTTGACCGCCGGGTGCTGCAGTGGCTACAGATGCTTGTAGACGTCTTCCAGGGTCAGGCCTTTAGCGAGCATCAGAACCTGCAGGTGGTAGAGCAGCTGGGAGATTTCCTCGGCCGTGGCCTCATCGGATTCGTACTCAGCGGCCATCCAGACTTCGGCTGCTTCCTCCACGACTTTCTTGCCAATGCCGTGGACTCCGGACTCCAATTCAGCGACGGTGCGGGAGCCTGCCGGGCGGGTGGCTGCCTTCTCACTCAGTTCAGCGAACAGCGTCTCGAAATTCTTCACGCCCTACAGCCTACTTGCTGCCTGCCCGGGGGCGCCTTTCGGGCCGCTGCATGACGGGCGCGATGTGAGCGAACACACACCGCGCCCGTCCGCGGGCTGCTACTTGTATTGCTTGAGGAGGACTGCGGTGGCCAGGGCTGCCGTCACTGCTTCGTGGCCCTTGTCCTCGCTGGAGCCCGGCAGGCCCGCGCGGTCCAGTCCCTGCTGCTCCGTATCGCAGGTCAGCACGCCGAACCCCACTGGCACGCCGGTGGAGACGCTGACATCGGTCAGTCCCGACGTCGCGGCCTGGCAGACGTATTCAAAGTGCGGCGTGCCGCCGCGGATCACGACGCCGAGGGCCACCACTGCGTCAAAGTGCGGTGCCAGCCGCGCGGCGGCGACGGGAAGCTCGAAGGCCCCCGGAACGCGCAGTACGGTGGGTTCGCTGATGCCCGCGTCTTTGGCGGCGCGCAGGGCACCCTCCAGGAGTCCTTCCATGATCTGGGTGTGCCAGCTGGCTGCCACAATGGCCAGCCGCAGCTGCGACGTTTCCGCCGGGTTGAGGGTAGTGAGGTCAATATCTGGTGCGCCGTGTCCGCTCATGCGTGAATCTGATCCGTTCAGTTTTGGTCGTGGTCGAAATCGTCGGCAGCGCCGCTTGGCACTGTGACAATGTGTGTGTCCAGCGTCAGCCGGTGCTCCATGCGGTCCTTTTTGGTCTGCAGGTAGCGGATGTTCTGGTCGCGGGACGGCACCTCGGTGGGCACCATTTCCACCACCTTCACACCCGCTTTGGCGAGCCTGTTCTTTTTGTCCGGGTTGTTGCTCAGGAGCCGGATCTCGTGGAGGCCCATCTCGGCCAGGATCTGGGCGGCCGCCTTGTAGCAGCGGGCGTCCACCGGCAGACCCAGCTGTTCGTTGGCCTCCACGGTGTCAAAGCCTGCTTCCTGGAGGGCGTAGGCCTTGATCTTGTTGGCCAGGCCGATCCCCCGGCCTTCCTGCCCGCGCAGGTAAAGCAGCGTGCCGCCGAACTCGTTGATCAGCTCCAGGGCATAGGCCAGCTGTTCGCCGCAGTCACAACGGTAGGAGCCGAAGACGTCGCCGGTCAGGCACTCGGAATGCAGCCTGACCAGCGGAGCAACGCCATCCTTGGGCGGGTTGGGCGAGCTCACCGCAAGGTGCTCGGCGCCCGTGACCAGGTCTGTCCACGCTTGGGTAATGAAATCGCCAAATGCCGTGGGCAGCTGCACAATCGGACCGCCGCTCACGGGGTGGTGGGCCCGGCCATTGCCGGCCGCCCCCTGATGGTGGTCATTCTGGTGGCTGTCGTCCGATACTCCGGAAGCCGTCATCATTACTCCTCTACTCCGCCCGGGCGTCCGGCCCGGTGTCACTGTCGGCGGGAGCCCCGGCTCCTGCTTCAAGGTAGGCCACCAGATCCTCAATCGAGATCAGGGGGCACCCGTGTTCAGCAGCGAATCCCCGCAGCCCGTCGAGCCGCATCATTTCACCGTCGTCGTACACAACCTCGGCGATCACGCCCACGGGCTCCAATCCGGCGAGCCGGCAGAGGTCCACGGCCGCTTCGGTATGGCCGGGGCGTTCACGCACTCCTCCGTTAACTGCCCGGAGCGGGAAAATATGCCCGGGCCGGGTCACGTCCGCCGGTTCGGCCCCGGGGTCTGCAAGGACTCGGGCCGTGAGGGCCCGGTCCGTGGCGGAGATTCCGGTGCTGACACCCACCGCCGCATCGCAGGAAACGGTGTACGCGGTGCCCTTCGCGTCCTGGTTCACTGCAACCATGGGCGGCAGCGCCAGGGCGTCGGCGCGCTCCCCCGTCAGGGGGACGCAGATGACGCCGGAGCTGTAGCGGATGGTCCATCCCATGAGGGCGGGGGTGGCATGCTGTGCGGCGAAGATGATGTCGCCTTCGTTTTCGCGGTCCTCGTTGTCCACCACCAGCACGGGCCGGCCGGCGGCCATGGCGCGGATGGCATCTTCCACGGGGTCAAGTCCGAAGGTTGCGCTAGGCACCGGGCGGGCGTCCGCGGCCGGCTCCAGCCGGACGGTGGCGTTCATCGTTCTCCCCCGATGGTTGCGCCGGTGCTGAATGCCAGCAACCGTTCGGTGTATTTGGCCAGCACGTCGACTTCAAGGTTGACCCTGCTGCCGGTTGCCTTGGCCCCCAGGCCGGTCTCGGCCAGCGTGGTGGGGATCAGCCCCACCTCGAACCATGGCTCCGGCTCCGCGGCGGGGCTGACCGCCGTGACGGTGAGCGAGACGCCGTCGATGGCGATGGAGCCCTTCTCCGCGATATAGCGGGCGAGGTTGGCCGGCACACCGAAGCGGAGGCGCTCCCAGTTGCCGAGCGCCTCGCGCTCCAGCAGCTGCCCGACGCCGTCGACGTGGCCCTGGACGACGTGGCCGTCCAGGCGGCCGCCGGCGGGGACGCAACGCTCAAGGTTCACCGAGTCACCGGCGGCAAGTTCGCCGATGGTGCTGCGGACGAGGGTTTCGCCCATCACATCAACGCTGAACTCTTTGCCCTCGATTGCGGTGGCCGTCAGGCAGACTCCATTGACGGCGATGGACCCGCCCAGTCCGAGCCCTTCGGTGGTGCCGGGCGCGTGGAGGCGGAGCGTTGCGCTGGCATCGCCGTCGCGCTCCACGGACAGGACCTGTCCCTGCTCGGCAATAATTCCGGTAAACATCAGTAGCCTCCCATGGCTGGTTCCGCGGCAGTGCGGGATAGTTGTGGTTCAAGAGCTTCGGTTGGTTCTGGACGGAGGTGCAGCCTCAGGTCCCGGCCCAGGGTCAGGACGGCGCCGCCGTCGGAGGGGTCCCAGGCCCAGTGCCGGGCATCCGCGAGGGTGGTGATTCCCAGTCCGTTGAGGGCGGGAGTTCCGGAGCCCAGCAGGGTGGGGGCAACGTAGACAATGAGTTCGTCCACAAGCCCGGCGGCCAGGAATGAACTGAGGATGCGTGAGCCGCCTTCCACCATGACGTGGCGGACTCCCTCCGCATAAAGGAGCGAGAGCGCCTCCCGCGGATCCCGCGTGGCGAGGTGGAGCACGTTACCGTCATCACCGCGGACGGCTGCGTCGGCCGGAATGTCGCGCAGGCCCATCACGGCTCGCAGCGGCTGCTTGCCCGATGTCGCCCCGGACTCGTCCCGGGCTGACAGCCGGGGGTTGTCCACCAGCACGGTCTGGGTCCCCACGAGAATGGCGTCAATCCGCCGCCTGAGCCCGTGGTTGTCAGCGAGCGACTCCGGCGAGGAGATCCACTGGCTCGTGCCGTCTTCGGCGGCGATCCGGCTGTCCAGCGTCTGGGCGATGTGCAGCGTCACAAACGGGCGTTGTGCGGCCACTCCCAGGAACCACTGACGGTTCAACTCGAACGACTCGCCGGCAGCGAGCCCGCTGCGGACCTGCACCCCGGCGTTCCGGAGGGTGGCCGCGCCGCCCGCCGCAGGGTCATGCGGATCGTCGACGGCGTAGACCACGTCCGTGATTCCGGCACGAATGATCGCTTGCGTGCAGGGCCCCGTGCGGCCGCTGTGGTCACAGGGCTCCAGCGTGATCACCATCGTGCAGCCGCTCAGGTCCAGCCTTGCGGCCTCAGCCTGGGTGATGGCGTCCGCTTCAGCGTGCGGTGTGCCGGCGCCGCGGTGGTACCCGGTCACCAACTGGCGGCCGGCCGCATCGATCACGACGGCGCCCACCAGCGGATTCGCTCCGCGCGGACCCTGCACGGCTGCTTCGAGCGCTGCCTCCATGGCGGCGGTTTCGGCGGCGCTGAACGCCGTGACGTTTTCGATCCGGGTCATGGGGCAGCCACCGGTTCGGCGGCTTCGGTTCCCGGACCATGGGAAATCCTGGCTTCAAAGAGCCATCGCAAGGGGTTCATGTGTGTTGTCGTTCCTTCCCTCTAGAACCGCGATGGCTCCGGGGGTATACGACAGCAGAAGACCGCAGCGCCAAAGGGCGCCGCAGATACAGCTGTACGTGCTTCTCTCATCCAGACTTTAACTGTCGGTACCGGAATTTCACCAGTTCAACCGTCCGCTGGTTCCTTCCCTGAAGAGGGAAAGCGCCAGCTCGCGGGTCGCGGACTATCACCGCCGGTTCGGACTTACACCGACCCCGGAGCACGTATTGTGTGTTGCTATTGTGCCATAACCACAAGGTGGCCCAGACTATTCCGCGGACGCAGCACGTAACTTCATGCTGCCGGCCTCGCGGAGCCGTCCGATGGCTGCTGCCGGGTCCTCCGCGCCGTAGACAGCCGAACCCGCCACAAAGACGTTCGCACCTGCTTCGGCCGCCCGCAGAATGGTTTCCTCGGTAATGCCGCCGTCCACCTGGAGGGCGACATTGATTCCAGAACCGTCAATGGCTGCCCGGGCCCTGCGGATCTTGGGCAGGGTGAAGTCCAGGAACGCCTGGCCGCCGAAGCCCGGTTCCACGGTCATGATCAGGAGCATGTCCAGTTCCTCGAGCATGTCCAGGTAGGGTTCCACGGCTGTGGCAGGGCGCAGCGCCATGCCGGCCTTGGAGCCTCGGGCCCTCAGTTCGCGGGCCAGCTTGACCGGTGCAATGGAGGCCTCCGCGTGGAACGTTACGGATGCCAGCCCTGCGTCGGCGAACCCCGGCGCCCAGCGGTCGGCGTCGGAGATCATCAGGTGGGCGTCCAGCGGGATGGGGCTGACCGCCTGGATCCGCTGGACCACGGGCAAGCCCAAGGTGAGGTTGGGGACAAAGTGGTTGTCCATAACGTCCACGTGCACGGCGTCAGCGTTGCTGATGCGCTGCAGTTCGGCTTCGAGGTTGACGAAGTCGGCGGACAGGATGCTGGGGTTGATGCAGCATTGCGGCATGGGGGAATCTTTCACGGGTCAGGCTTTCTTCCGGATGAGGGCCAGGAACATCGCATCGGTGCTGTGGATGTGCGGCCAGAGTTGCGCCGTGGAATCGTGGCCTGCGCCCAGGTTCCCGGTCAGGCTCACGCCGTCCAGCACCGCACCGGCGTCCAGCAGCTCCAGGTCATCACGCTTCCGGAGGGCATCGCTGACCACCGCCGTGGTTTCGGCCGGGTGGGGTGAACAGGTGACGTAGGCAACCACGCCACCGGGGCGGACGGCGTCCAGCGCCGATTTCAACAGGGCGCGCTGCAGCGGCCCCAGGTCCGCGAGGTCCTTGGGGGTGCGCCGCCAGCGGGACTCCGGCCTGCGGCGCAGCGCACCCAGCCCGCTGCAGGGGACGTCCACCAGGACCCGGTCAAAGGATTCCGGCTGCTCAGTGCCGACATCGCGGCCATCGCCGGTCCGGACGCGCCAGACGTCCCTGGGCACGGCGGACAAGGCCTGGCTGACGAGTTTGGCACGGTGCGGGGCCGGTTCATTGGCGAGCAGCGTGGCACCCTGGGCGTTGGCCAGCGCGCCCAGCAGGGCCGCCTTGCCACCGGGGCCGGCGCACAGGTCCAGCCAGGTTTCGTGCGGCCGCCCTGCTCCGGCGGCGACGGTGGGATCCAGCTCCACTGCCGCCATGGCGCGGGCCACCAGCTGTGAGCCGACGTCCTGGACGCGCGTGCTGCCTTCCCGTATGGACGCGAGGCGGCCCAGGTCGCCGCCGCTGGAGAGCGCCGAGCCTTCAACAAGTTCACCCAGCGTGGCCCCGCCCTCCAAGGCTTCATCCAGGCTTCCCAGGCCGGGCAGGGCTACGAGGTTGACCACCGGAGCTTCGTTATCGGCTTCCAGCAGATCGTTGATTTCGGCGGCTGACCGCCCGTGGGCCACCAAGGACTGGCGCATGGCCCGAACGATCCATTCGGGGTGGGCGTACCGGAGGGACGCGATGGTGGTTTCGTCACTTTCACCGGCAACGAGGACCTCAAGCCACTCCTCGAGCGTATGCGCCGTGACCTTCCGCAGCACCGCATTGATCAGGGCGGAGGGTCCGGCACCGATGACGGCGCGGGCCAGGCCAACGGTCTGATCCAGGGCGGCGTGGGCCGGGACACGCATGGCCAGCAGCTGATGGGTGCCGATCCGCAGGGCGTCGAGAATGGCCGGGTCAAGCTGGTCCAGCGGCCGGTCAACGCAGCGCGCCAGGATGGCATCGTAGGTGCCCTGTCCACGCAAGGCGCCGTAGCTGAGCTCGGTGGCGAAGCCGGCGTCGCGCTTGTCCAGGCCGTGATGGCGGATGCGGGACGGGAGCACCAGGTTGGCGTAGGCATCCTCGGCGGCTACCGCGCGCAGGACCTCAAAGGCCACCAGCCGTGCCGGATCTGCCCGGCGGGTGCGCTGCGAGGGTGCGTTATCGGTGAAACTCCGCTGGGCGCTCCGGTTCCGTTCGCGGCCCTGGGCGTTGCGCTGGCTGGAATCCCGCGGCCCGCCCTTGCCCCGTCCACTGTTGCCCCGTCCGCCGCCTGGGGCGCCGCTTCCGCTGCCGCCCCTGCCGCCTGCATTACCGCCGGATTCGCTCATTCGAAGACCACGCTTTCCAGTGTTGCCATGCCGCGCGCCCAGTCGGCGGCGGCCATCATCTTTTTGCCCGAAGGCTGGATCCTCGTCAGCTCCACGGCGTGGGACCCGGTGCCCACCAGGACGCTCTTCCCCTCGAGGAATACTGCGCCGGGCTGCAGGTCCGTGCTACCTGGCCGGAGCCGGACGGGTTCGAGTTTGACCCGCTGTCCGTCCAGGGTGGTCCAGGCGCCGGGCTCGGGAGTTACGCCGCGGGCGCGCCTGCCAATCGCCAGGGCAGGCTGCTTCCAGTCGAGCCGGCCGTCATCGATAGTCAGCTTGGGGGCCAGTGAGACGTCGCCCGCCTGCGGCTGCGGAGCTGCCCTCCCGGCCTCGACGGCCGACAGCGTCTGGGACAGAAGGACGGCACCGCTGTGGGACAGCCGCTCGAGCAGCGCTCCAGCGGTGTCCTCCGGGCCAACGCCCTCGGTCAGCGTTCCGAAGACCGGGCCGGTGTCCAAACCTTCTTCCAGCAGGAAGGTGACGGCCCCGGTGACGTCGTCGCCGGCCATCACGGCCCGCTGTACCGGGGCAGCGCCACGCCACGCGGGAAGCAGGGAGAAGTGCAGGTTGATCCAACCGTGCGGGGGAACATCCAGGGCGGTGCGCGGAATCAGTCCGCCATAGGCCACGATGGCGGCCACGTCCGGCTTGGCGGCAGCGACTTTCGCCGTCACCCCATCGTCCACGCGGGTGGCATGAATGATGTCGATTCCCAGCTCGGCGGCGCGGGCTGCAACGGGCGACGGCGTCAGCACCCGCTTGCGCCCTATCGGCGCGTCGGGACGGGTCAGGACCGCAACGATCTCAAAGCCGGCCGCAACGAGGGCATCAAGGGACGGGACGGCCACGGCGGGGGTGCCGGCAAAAAGTACCCTCATGTGGTGGCGCCGCCGCCGAAGCTGGCCCCACCAGAGCTCGCGCCACCAAAGCTGGCGCCCCCGAAACTGGACCCGACCGTCTTGGCGCGCTTCGTCGTCGTGCGTTCCGTGATGGCGTCGTAGTTGGCGTTGCGGATGGAGCGCAGGGCCGTCTTCCGGTCCTCACCTTCGAGCCTGTCGGTGAAGAGGATGCCGTCCAGGTGGTCCGTCTCGTGCTGGAAGCAACGGGCCAGCATGCCTTCCCCTTCCACAGCCACAGGATTCCCGTTAAGGTCAACGCCGGTGGCGCGTGTGGCGCGGAAGCGGCGGACCGGGAACGCCAGGCCAGGAATGGACAAGCAACCCTCAACTTGGTCCGCTTGGAAGTCCTCGCTGTTTTCCAGGACCGGATTGATGATGTGGCCCTCCACGCCGTCGATCCGGTAGGTGAAGACCCGCTGGCTGACGCCAATCTGGGGGGCCGCGAGGCCGGCGCCGTCCACGTCCTCCATGGTTTCCGTCATGTCCGCAACCAGCTTGGCGAGCTCAGGACCGAATTCCGTCACAGGATCGGCCACTGTGCGGAGCACAGGATCACCAATGATGCGGATATTCAGAATGGCCATGTGCTGTCTTTCCTCACGGTGGGCGTTAATGGCGAACCTATCCAGTTTAGGTGCAGGGGCACCAGCCCCGGGACTGCGGGCAGTCGTGCTCCGCTAGGCGCTGCGGACCTGCGCGGACGCGGGCGGAGCAACCGGAAGAAGCGCTGAACCGGCGGCGAGCGTATCGGCGGACAGTTCCCAGACCCGGCGCAGGGCGCAGAACTTCCACCAGTGGTGCTTGAGGACGTCGGGATTGGCGCGGACCGGACGGACTTCCGTCTCGCCAATGGCCACAGCCAGCAGCAGCGGGGCCTCGCCGTACTTCCAGGGCTCCCATTCCCCTGCCACCGGGTCCACGAGGCTTTCTTCGGCCTTCATGCCGGCCACCAGTTGCATGACCACCTTGTCGTCCAGCGGCTTGACGGCGCCGTCCCGCGTGGTGCCCTTGGTCTTGTAATCAATGACGCAGATCCGGCCGTTGATCCTGGCCACGAGGTCCAGCGTCCCGGCGTAGCCCACTGACTTGTTCCAGACGGTGATTTCCGGTGCGATGGGTTCCACGCCATAGAGGTCCCACCACTCATCGAAGCGCAGGGCAAAGGCTTCCTCGCCGTTGGCTGCCAGGGCCTCGCGGGTTTCCTTCATGGCGTGGGGCCGGCCCAGGGCGCGGAGCGCAACCTGCTCGCAGTAGTTATGGACGCGGTCACCACGTTTGGCTGCCTCGTCCCGGTACATTTCTGCGGCCTTTGAGGCCCGGTTGACGGCCTGCCGGATTTTCGCCGGACTGCCCAGGCAATCGGCCAGCAACGGATCCTTCGCCAAGCTACTGGCGCCCATATAACCGAACCAGCCGTCCAGTCCGTGCGGCTGCTGGCCGATGACGGTGGTGATTGACGGAACGGAGAACTGTTCGGAAGTGGACCGCGCATACATGCGGCCGTATTCCGTGGCATGGGCAAGGAGTGGATCAGTCATACAAAGACTCTTTCACAAGGGGCTGACAGAATGGCGGGCACAAAAAAGGTCCGTTTCCGCTCGGCTGAGCGGAAACGGACCAGATTCCTCGGTGGGCGATACTGGGTTCGAACCAGTGACCTCTTCGGTGTGAACGAAGCGCGCTACCACTGCGCCAATCGCCCCGATGCCTTTGAATGCTAGCCGACCCGGCGGGGTTTATGGAAATCGAGACGGGACCGGGGCCGAATTACACGCCTGTAATTAGCAAAATCCCCTAGATTGCAGGGATCCAGGGGCATAGTTGTGGCTGGGGAACGCGCGATTTGGAGAATCCCTGAACCTCCTATAGAGTTCTTACTCGTTGGAACGCGAGGAATTGCCCGAAACGGCAAGGATTCAGCGGCCCAAATGCGGACGTAGCTCAGCTGGTAGAGCACCACCTTGCCAAGGTGGATGTCGCGAGTTCGAATCTCGTCGTCCGCTCGCAGGACACTGTCACAGCAAAGGTTTTTCGGAATCGGCGCTTACACGGTGGGTTGGCCGAGAGGCGAGGCAGCGGCCTGCAAAGCCGTTCACACGGGTTCGAATCCCGTACCCACCTCGGTGAAAACCATGGATTCCGGTTCACGCCGGACGAAATGGGCGATTGGCGCAGCGGTAGCGCGCTTCCCTGACACGGAAGAGGTCACTGGTTCGATCCCAGTATCGCCCACCAAGCAAGGAAACTTGCTGCATGCAGTACGCCAGGCCACCGGCCAGGCTGTACTTCATACGCGGACGTAGCTCAGCTGGTAGAGCACCACCTTGCCAAGGTGGATGTCGCGAGTTCGAATCTCGTCGTCCGCTCTCTACCCCAGTAATAAATCCGAAATGACCGGACTTCCGGTTCCGGGCGATTGGCGCAGCGGTAGCGCGCTTCCCTGACACGGAAGAGGTCACTGGTTCGATCCCAGTATCGCCCACACACAGCAGCTCCCCGTGAGCTGCTTTTTTGTTGCCCGAATAGCCCGCCTCGACTTTACAACATTTGTCACAGCATGTTGGCACGCCCGGCAGACAGGGCTAGGATCGGTTGCGGAGGAGCGAACTGGCTCCGCGATTGAAGGGAGGTGCTCGTGGGACTGATTGACGATCTTAAGGGCAAGGCTCAGGGTCTCATCCACGGCAACGAGCAGGCCATCAAGGACGGCATCACGAAAGCCGGCGATTTCGTCGACTCCAAGACTGGCGGCAAGTACGCCGGTCACGTGGACAAAGTCCAGGAGGGCGCTTCCAAGCTCGTTGACAAAAATGACGGAACCCCCGGCGAGACTCCTGCCAGCGAGCAGGTTCCGCCGGTCAACCCGGTTCCGCCGGTTGACAAGGCTCCCTAACAAGGATTTGGCCAGGGCTTTGCTCTAGCACGTCAAGGGGGTGCGGGTCCCGCCGGGAGGCGGCACCCGCACCTTTGGCGTTTGACTGACTGTCCAGCTTCGCCAGCCGCCCCCTAGGACGGCTCGTGGTTCTGGCCCTCGCGGGCCAGCGCGGTCAGGCGGGACACAGCACGGAAATACTTCTTGGTGTACCCGCCGTGCATCATCTCGTCCGTGAAAAGCTTGTCGAAGGGGACGCCGCTGGCCAGGATGGGCACATCCTTGTCGTACAGGCGGTCGGCCAACACCACGAACCGCAGCGCCACGGCCTGTTCGGTGATGGTCTCCACGTTTCGCCATACGACGCCGTCAATGCCGTCGATAAGCTGCCGGTATCGGCTCGGGTGGACACCGGCAAGGTGGCCGATCAGTGAACTGAATTCGTCTTCGGCAACGGTCTTGCCGTCGAACTCGGCCTTCATCTGTGCTGCGAGCTGGCTGTTCTTCAGCGGTGCCGGGGCGGCGGGCAGGCCACGGTGGCGGAAGTCCTCGCCGTCGATCCGGATGACGTCGAACTGGTCCGCGAGGACCTGGATTTCACGGGCAAAGTCGACGGCGGCAAAGCGGCCGTCACCCAGCGAACCCGGGAGGGTGTTGGACGTGGCAGCAAGCTTGACGCCGGCGTCGGCCAGTTCACGCATAAGACGGGACATCAGCACGGTGTCACCCGGATCATCCAGCTCGAATTCGTCGATGCATACCAGCTTGTAGTGGCTCAGCGCTTCAACAGTTTTGCGGAAGGAAAGTGCCCCTACCAAGTTGGTGTATTCCACAAATGTGCCGAAGGCCTTGGGCCCCGGGGCGGCGTGCCACAGCGAGGCCAGCAGGTGGGTTTTGCCGACGCCGAATCCGCCGTCGAGGTAGATCCCCGCCCTGGTAGCGACTTTCTTGGTGAAGAGCTTTTTGAACAGGCCGTCGCCGTCGCCGGCTCCCACTCCCCCGGCGAACGCTTCCAGCGCCTTGACCGCCGCCGCCTGGGACGCCTGGTTCGGGTCCGGCCGGTAGCTGGCAAAGGAGACCTGACCAAACCGTGGGGACGGATAAAAACCCTTAAGAAGCTCATCCACCGAAACCGCCGGAGTGCGGGCGGCAAGCTGTTCGATCTGTACCAAGGTGGTCCGTTCTGCTGGTGGGTTGTCCCCAGAAAGAATACCGGCAACGGCCCGGGCCTCCCCCGCCGTGTGGCCGGCAACGTCCCCGGCGTGACGAAGGACATATTTCCCTCTGTTAACAAGGAGGCGGACAGGGCGACGAGCCGTGGCTAGTGTGGATGCAGGTTTCCTTCTTCAGCAGATCCGCCATGTGTCTCAGTGAAAGGCCAACACCATGTCCTACGCAGTTGAACAAAACGAGAAGTTCGCCGCCTACGCCAATCCGGAGCGGCTGGTGTCCACCCAGTGGCTTGCCGCCGCACTCGAGGCTGGCGCCCTTGCGGACGGAAAGCTGGTGGTGGTCGAATCCGACGAGGACGTCCTCCTCTACGAGACCGGCCACATCCCGGGATCCGTCAAAATCGACTGGCACACCGACCTCAACGAAGAAGTGACCCGCGATTACGTGAACGGCGAGGCTTTCGGCGCCCTGGCCGCTGCCAAGGGCATTTCCCGCGACACCACGGTGGTCATCTACGGGGACAAGTCCAACTGGTGGGCCGCCTATGCACTCTGGGTCTTCACCCTGTTCGGCCACGAGGATGTCCGGCTGCTCGACGGCGGCCGGGACAAGTGGATCGCCGAAGGCCGTGACCTGACCACGGAGCGGACCGCCCCGGTGCCCGGCGACTACCCAGTGGTGGAGCGCAACGACGCCCCCATCCGCGCTTTCAAGGAAGACGTGCTGGCACACTTCGGCAAGCCGCTCATTGACGTCCGCTCCCCCGAGGAATACACCGGCCAGCGGACCCACATGCCGGCCTACCCGGAAGAAGGTGCGCTCCGCGGCGGCCACATTCCCACGGCAGCATCCATTCCCTGGGCACGCGCCGCTGCGCCGGACGGAACCTACCGCAGCCGGGAAGAGCTCGAGGCCCTCTACCTGGGCGAGGCCGGCCTGACTGCAGGCGATGACGTGGTGGCCTACTGCCGCATCGGCGAACGTTCCAGCCACACCTGGTTCGCGCTCAAGTACCTGCTGGGCTTTGACACCGTCCGGAACTACGACGGCTCCTGGACCGAGTGGGGCAATGCCGTCCGGGTTCCCATTGCCAAGGGCACGGAACGCGGCACGGTCCCGGCGTAAACTGGAACAGATGACTACACATGACCTGCCCGCCGCGCTGGCGGAAATCGTGGATGACTTCCAGGCCCTGACCGAAGCCGATCGGCTTCAGTTACTGCTCGAGTTCTCGCGCGAGCTGCCGGAGCTGCCGGACCGGCTGAAGGACCACCCCGAGCTCCTGGAGCAAGTGGTGGAATGCCAGTCGCCGCTGTTTCTGACCATCGAGACGGAAAAGAACGACGCCGTTCGGCTCTACTTCAAGGCGCCACCGGAAGCCCCCACCACGAGGGGTTTCGCTGGCGTGCTCCACGAGGGACTCGACGGACTCAGCGCCGCTGAAATCCTGGCGGTGCCGGACGATATGCCGGAGCTGCTGGGCCTGACGCGGGCCATCACACCGCTGCGGATGCGCGGCATGACCGCCATGCTGGGACGGATCAAGCGTAAGGTCGCCGCTACGTCCCGGTCCGCGTCTTGATCTCCTGATCGGAAACTGAACGCTTTGGGACGCAAGAGTTCAAACGGAACGCCGGCCACCGCCGCACTGGCTGCAGCCGGCGTTCCTTTTGTGCTGCATCCGTATGCCCACGATCCTTCCGCGGCCAGCTACGGCACGGAAGCCGCCGAAGCCTTGGGCATCGCTCCGGAGAAGGTCTTCAAGACCCTCATGGTGGAAGTGGAAGGCCGGCTGGCAGTGGGGGTTGTGCCGGTCAGCGGAAACCTTGACCTCAAGGCCTTCGCCGCCGCCCTGGGCGCCAAGAAGGCTTCGATGGCAGACCCCGCGGCGGCTGAACGCCGCACAGGCTACGTCCTCGGTGGGATCTCGCCGGTGGGCCAGCGCCAGCCATCGCCCACGGTGGTCGACAGCAGCGCCCTTGACCTGGGAACCATGCTGGTTTCCGGTGGTAAGCGCGGCTTGGACGTTGAGCTTGCACCGGCCCACCTCATCCAACTGACGTCCGCCGTGACTGCCGCCATCGGCACGCGCACACTTTAGCGGTTCTGCCCTGCCCCTGCCTCGGACCGGGATCGACTCCGGAGCTGATCGAGATGACAGTTCGCGGCAATCGCGGCCGCAAACACTGCCGCAAAATGTCATCTCGCCGGCTGGGATTACTCCGGGCGGTTCTGGCCGGGGTTAAGCCGCGGAGCCAACTGGGGCCGAAGCCAGGCCTTGATCAGGTTCTCCCAGCGTTCGGGATCGACATTCCATTCCTTGGTGTGCCTGGCGTGATTGAACGTTTCGAACGTGACCATGTCCGGATTCCGCTCGGCCAGAAGGGCGGAGGGTTCATAGGGAACGTACTCGTCATCAACGCTGTGGATGATCAGAGTGGGCGTACGGACTTCCACGGCACGCGCCACCCAGTCCATGGCCTTGAGGTCCACGGGTGCGGCCAGGCCGGTGAGCCTGCGGCCCACGGGGTGGCCGAGCATCAGCTGCCCGTAGCGGCCCACGAGGGACGGAATGCGGTTAATCTGCGCATGATGGGCCAGCACATTGACCCAGTTGATGACGGGCGCGTCCAGGACCATGGCCCGGATCAGGTGACGGTGAGGCGAGAGATCGGCCGTCTGCAGGCAGATGGCGCCGCCCATGGACCAGCCGAAGAGAACAATTTCCTCGGCGCCGTTGGCCAGGGCGAACTCAATAGCGGCCTGCACGTCCTGCCATTCCGTGGAACCCAGGCCGTACCGGCCGTCCTCGGCCGATGGCGCCAACCCGTCGTTCCGGTACGAGACAAGCAGGCTGGTGAGCCCCAGTTCGAGGGCGGGGCCCACTGCCCGGAGGGCCTCCTGACGGGTTGCCCCGCGGCCGTGAACCATGACTGCCCAGGTCCCGGCCGTTCCGCCGGCCCGGACCAGCCACGCCGGTGCTGTGCCGCCGTCGACGTCGATCAGCACGTCCTCGGCCACGAAGCCGGCGGCGGCGGGATCCGGATAGAGCGCACCGCTCCACCACCCGCGGCGGGCCGTGTCGAGATCGCCGGCATAGACGGCTTCCACTTCGCGCAGGACCGTGCCGTCCGCCGGCGAATAGGAGACGATCTGCCCGATCCGGGCGTGCCCTTTCCCGCCGTCGAAAAACAACCCATAGACACCGTCCACCGTGGTCTCCGGAGTCGCTGTCAGGATAACCTGCCGGCCGCCGCCTTCCCGGAGCACGGCCAGGACTTCCTGGTCCGCCGTCCGCTGCCGGACGGGAGTGATCACACGCCTGGCAAAATAGAGCGCCAGTGCGGAGGAGCCTGTGGCCAGCAGGCCGGCAAGTGCCCCGCCGCCAATGACGCCGCCGAGCGCCCACTTGGCGCGAAGCGACATGCGGCCGCCGGCCTGGATCGGAGGTGCCGCCGTCAACGTGGGTGTGCGCGTGGAAGGTGCCATGGAACCATTCTTACTGCCGCAGACGGGTTGACCATATTCCGTCCGGCACGTGGCGCCGGAATTCTGCCGGCCCCGAGGACGCCGCGCGCAAGACACCTCAACGGCTGTGCGGCCCAAATGGATGCAGGCGCCGGTGCGCACGACTAGGCTGATGCCATGAGCGATCCAATCGTCATCCTGACCGAAGAACCCCTGGGCGCGGACGACCGCGTCAACATCGAACGCCTGGTGGACGGGCAGGACACGCCCCTTGTCCTGCTGGTTCCAGGGAACACTGAACGGCACCTGCTGGTGGATTTTCTTGAGAATCTCTCCCTACTGGACGTTGCTAAGGCGTTCCGCGAACTGACCGCCCACGCCCCGAACCCCACCGCTGAACGGGCCGAGGCTGCAGAGACTCTGGCCGTCTCGCTGGCTGCCTTGGAGGGGCTGGGCGCCGGAGTAACGGGCGAGGTAGTCGACGGTGGCGCCGTCAACGGCCTCGTGGCCAAAGTCAAGGAGCTCGGCGCAGCCCAGGCGGTGGTGATCACCCGTCCCCATGCGGTCGCGGATACGTTCCATACGGACTGGGCCAACAAAGCCCAGGACCGGCTAGGGCTCCCCGTGCTCCACCTGTACGCCGGTTCGGGATTTATCGGCGACTCCTGAGCGTTGAGCTGACTATGAGCATCTTTGGAAAGAGCATCTTCAACAACAAGGCCGCGGATTCGGTCCCGGGTCCGGCCGCCGACGCCGGCGCTGCGGAACCCGCATACCAGAAATCCGATGCCGAGTGGCGGCAGGAACTCACGCCGGAGGAGTACCACGTGCTGCGGCAGGCGGGTACTGAACGCCCCTTCACCGGGGAGTACGTGGACACCCACACGGAGGGTGTCTACCAATGCCGTGCCTGTGGAACCGAGCTCTTCAGGAGCAACGAAAAATTCGACTCGCATTGTGGCTGGCCGTCCTTCTGGGCACCGCTCGCCGAAGGCACCGTCCGTTACATCCACGACCGGACGCTCGGCATCAAGCGGGTGGAGGTACGGTGCGCGCACTGTGACTCGCACCTGGGCCATGTGTTCGAAGGTGAGGGCTACGGCACGCCCACGGACCAGCGCTTTTGCATAAATTCAGTGTCCCTGAAGCTGGTGCCGCGCGGCACTGCCGGGAAAGAATCCACGGAGTCCTGAGTCCGCCAGACATGGTTTCGCCTACATCTGGCGGCGCCGCGAGGCGCCTCGAGCCTGAGAGTATCTTATGCTCAGGCACAATTTGAGTTAGGGACTCTGGTTGCTTGCTACGCTCGCCGTAGATGCCCCAAGCAATGAGAAAGGCAGTCGCACCATGACCGTCACCGTAACCGGCGCCCCGCCAAGGATCACCACCGAAAATCCCGTCTGGCTCCGCCTCAGGAGCGCGGCCGAAGCCCTGCAGACACTGCAGGTCCAGGACGGCTCCGTGCCTGACGCGGGCCACCACCCAGCCGCAGCGCTCGAGGTTACCGCGATCGCTGAGTCGCTCGCCGAACTGGCACCGTTGTTCCCGCACGACGCGGCCTACCTTGACGCCGTCGTCGATGATTTCCAGGCGTGGGCCACGGCTGGATTCGGCGTCCCGGACTTCCTCGCATCCCTGCTGGCGTTCCGGCCCCAGCTGCAGCGCCAGGATGGCCTGCAGCATGTTGTCATCTTCCCCATGTACACACAGAACGGAAGCAGCAGCCGGCTCGTGGAGGCCGTCCTGATCGAGGTCATCTGGCCCGATTTTGTGGCCGGCCTTGAGGCTGGGGACTATTCCAACAAGCTCTTTGTGCCCATCCGATTCCTGGACTTCACTAGCGGCTACAACACCAACTCGGCGGTGCTGTTCCCCGAAACCGTGGCTGTTCGGGAAACACCCACCTTCACCTGGGGCGCCATTTTTGCGGACCGCGAAGCTGCCCGGTTCCGCAGGGTCCTGCGTGCGGCCGCAGACATCACCTCCCTGGACCTGCCCGCGGGCGCCGCGGAACTCCTGGCCGACCAGGAACTGACCGAGGCCACGTTTGTGATGTGGGACCTGATCCATGACCGGACCCACATGCGCGGCGACCTGCCCTTTGACCCGTTCATGATCAAGCAGCGGATGCCCTACTTCCTGTATTCGCTTGAAGAACTGCGCTGCGACCTCACAGCCTTCCGCGAATCCGTCCGGATCGAACAGGACGAAGACGCCGGGCCGGAAGCACGCCGGCACGCGAAACTGGTGCAGTACGCCATCATCTTCGACCGGATCTTCCGCTTTGCGATCACCGGCAACCGGGTGCGCAACTACGACGGCCTCGGCGGGCAGCTGCTCTTTGCCTGGCTGCACCAGCACCACGTCCTGCACTGGACCGACAGCCGGCTCAGCATCGACTGGGACCAGGTGGCGGACGCGGTAATCGCCCTCGGCGCCTCGATCGACGAGCTCTACTGGCGCTCCATTGACCGGCCGAAGACGGCCCATTGGCTGGCCGCGTACCAGCTGATCGCCGCCACCGTCACGCCTAACCCAGCATCAGTCTGGGCCAAAGGCCCGGACGCGCTTCCCGTTGCCGGTCCGCCCCGCGGCCTGACGGACCAGGTGCTGGACGACGAATTCCCGCTGTCCATGTTCTACGAAGCATTGGAGAAGAAAATGCGCCCTGTCATCGAATCCACCGCCGGCATCACCGGAGCGTCCGCACTGTGAGCGAAGCCGGTGCCCTGAGCGCAGCTCCTACCCCTGACCACGCCCACATGCTGAACGTCCTGGTCACCGGCGGCAGCGGACCGTCCGGGGTCGCGGTGGCCCGGGCCTTGCACCAGGCGGGGTTCCGGGTCTTCACGGTCGGCTCGGACAGGACGCGCATCGAGGGTGCTGCCAGGCAGGCGGGCGACGGCGTGACGCCACTTGTGTGCGATCTTGCGGATCTCGCCGACGTCCAGGCCCTCCGGAAGACCCTTCTGGCGGAAACCGCCGGACGCGTGGACGGAGTCGTCCACCTCGTGGGCGGCTGGCGCGGCGCGAAGGGCATCACAGGCCAAAGCGACTCCGACTGGGACTTCCTGGAGCGCGGCGCCATCACCACGCTCAGGAATGTGTCCCGGGTGTTCTACGCCGACCTGGCCGCCGCCGAAACCGGACGGTTTGCCATGGTGTCCTCCACCGCGGTGGACACACCGACCGCGGCGACGGCCAGCTACGTGGCGGCAAAGGCCGCCGCCGAGACCTGGACACTGGCGATGGCCGAGGGCCTGGCCCGCGGGGCTGCCGGCGAGGGCAGCGCCTTGCGCGGCGCCGCCGTCGTCCTGGTGGTGAAAGCGCTGGTGGACGCGGAACTCCGGAAGGCGCACCCGGAACGGACCTTCCCCGGCGCCACCGACGTCGAGGACCTGGCTGCCGCCGTCGTCGGACTGTTCAGCCGCCCGGCAGCCGAACTGAACGGCCGGCGCCTGCTCCTGACCCCCTGACCCCAAAATCCCCTGACTTGCTGGACCCCTGACCGGCCGGACCCGACCTCCCTAGACTGAGAACGTGAGCAAAGCAATGACAACAACGGCAGATGCCGCCCCGCGGCTTGAAAATCCCGCCGCCCGGCTGCATGACGCGTCCGTCCGCGGTTTCGCGTCCGACAACTACTCGGGTGTCCATCCCGAGGTCCTGGCCGCCCTCGCGGCTGCCAACGAGGGCCACCAGGTGTCCTACGGCGAGGACGACTACACTGCACGGCTGCAGGGGCTGATGGAGGAGCACTTCGGCGCCGGCATCGAGTGTTTCCCGGTGTTCAACGGCACAGGGGCCAACGTGCTGTCCCTGCAGTCGCTGCTCCCGCGCTGGGGCGCTGTGGTGTGCGCTTCGACGGCGCACATCAACATGGACGAAAATGGCGCTCCCGAACGGATCGGCGGGATCAAACTCCTGCATGTCCCCACCCCGGACGGCAAGCTGACGCCGGAGCTGATTGACCGCGAGGCGTGGGGCTGGGGTGATGAACACCGGGCACAGCCGCTGGCAGTGTCCATCACCCAGACCACCGAGCTTGGCACGTGCTACACCCCGGATGAGGTCCGGGCCATCGCGGAACATGCCCACGCCAAGGGTATGAAACTCCACATGGACGGCGCGCGGCTGGCCAACGCCGCCGCGCACCTGAAGGTTCCGCTGCGGGCTTTCACGCGCGACGCCGGCGTGGACATCCTCTCCTTCGGCGGCACCAAGAACGGACTGCTGTACGGCGAGGTGGTGGTGGCCCTGAACCCCGAAGCGGCCCACGGCCTGATATTCCTGCGCAAGATGAACATGCAGCTTGCCTCGAAAATGCGCTTCCTGTCGGCCCAGTTCATCGCCCTGCTGGAAGGCGACCTGTGGCTCCGTTCGGCGTCGCACGCCAACGCCATGGCCGCCCGCCTCCGCGCCGCGGTGGACACGATCGATGGCGTGGAGCCCACCCAGAAGACGGAGTCCAACGGCGTGTTTGCCGTCCTGCCGGCCGGCATAGCTGACCGCCTGCGGGAGTCCTTCCGGTTCTACGACTGGGATGAAGCCGCCCGCGAGGTCCGCTGGATGTGCTCCTTCGACACCAGCGAGGACGATGTCGACGCCTTTGTGGCCGCGATCCGCCGGGAACTTGCGGCCCACCACACGGTCAGGGAAGCCGGATAGCATGGACCGGCCGACGGCGAGCCTGCGCTGCCCGCCCCCTGCCGTTGCGTAATCTGCGAAGGTGAACGCACTAGCCCAGGTTCCCCCGGAATTTCTCCACGCCTTGGGAACCCTCAGGAAGGCCCAATGCCGCAGTGAACTGCGCCTGGCGGAAATTCCCGCCCCGGCGCGCCTGGCACCGTTCGCCGTGGCACTCGGGGCCGAGGTCATGGCGCCCGGACCGGGCAGCGGCACCACACCGGTCCACGGGCCCGCAGCCATGGCCCTGGCCGCGGCGTCCGGCACCGAGGACGACGACGACACCGAGCTGGCCACGGGCCGCTTCATCCTGCTGCACGACCCCGAAGGATCGGCAGTCTGGGACGGCGAATTCCGGATTGTCACCTACATCCGGGCCCAGCTTGAGCCCGAAATGGGCAACGACGAAATGCTGGGCACCGTCGCCTGGACCTGGTTGGTCGAGGCACTGGAGAATCACAAGGCCCCGTACCGGGCGGCCGGCGGGACCGCCACGCGCGTCCTGTCGGAGAGCTTTGGAACACTTTCTGACCGGCCCGGGTCGATCGATATCGAGCTGCGCGCCTCCTGGACTCCGGCGTCTTCGGACGTCACTGCCCATCTGGAGGCATGGTCAGACATGGTCTGTACGTTCGCCGGCCTCCCCCCTCTGCCCGACGGCGTCGCGGCCCTCCCGCGCCGGCGCCGGAACTAGGACTGCCCCTTGTCGGTAAGCTGAAGGCATCATGACCCCTCATATTCCGGAAAACACCACCGGCGCTCCGGCTGCTGATACCACTCCCCACATCACGGTGGAAGGCTTCGACAGCCAAGTCCCCGTTGTCATTGACCTTGACGCACCGCGCGACGGCGTGCCGCTGGTTATCGAAACGCAGTCCGGGCTGGAGCGGTGTGCGGCAGCCATCGCCGCCGGAACAGGGCCCGCAGGGGTTGATGCAGAACGGGCCTCAGGATTCCGGTACGGCCAGCGCGCGTTCCTGGTGCAGATCCGGCGCGAAGGCTCCGGTACCTGGCTGATCGATCCTGAACCGTTCGAGAACCTGTCCATCATCAACGATGCGCTCCAGGGGGTGGAATGGATCCTGCATGCAGCCAGCCAGGATCTGCCCTGCCTGCTGGAGTTGGGCATGTGGCCGGACAAGCTCTTTGACACGGAGCTCGCCGCGCGGCTGGCCGGGCTGCCACGCGTTGGCCTGGCTGCCGTCATCGAACAACTGCTCGGTTTTGGCCTGGCGAAGGAACATTCGGCCGCCGACTGGTCCACCCGGCCCCTGCCCGAGCCGTGGCTGCGCTACGCCGCCCTGGACGTGGAAGTCCTGACCGAACTGCGCGAAGAACTCATCGAACTGCTGCAGGCCGACGGCAAGCTGGAATATGCGGAGCAGGAATTTGCCGCAATCCTTGCCGCGGGTGTGGCCCCTCCCCGGGTTGACCCCTGGCGCAAGACGTCGGGCCTGCACCAGATCCGTGACCGGCGCCAGCTGGCCGCGGTCCGCGAAATGTGGCTGGAGCGCGATTCCCTGGCACAGAAGCGCGATGTGGCGCCGGGACGGCTGATTCCTGATTCCGCCCTGGTGTCCGCCGCCAAGGCCATGCCATCCACCGTTCCCCAACTGCTCGGCACCAAGGGCTTCCATGGCCGTGCGGCTCAGCGTGAGGCACCCCGGTGGCTCCGGTGCATCGCCGCTGCCCGCGATCTTGAGGACCTTCCGCCGCTGCACCTGCCTACCAACGCACCACCCCCGCCGCGGGTGTGGTCCGATCGCGACCCCGAGGCCGCCGCACGCCTGTCCAGCGCCCGCCCGCTCCTGCAGGAGAAGGCGGACGAGCTGAACCTTCCCGTGGAGAACCTGCTGACGCCGGACTACCTGCGCCGCGTGGCGTGGCGTCCGCCGTCGGATATTACCGAGGAAGCTGTGGCCACTGAGCTGCGCACCCTCGGTGCCCGCGACTGGCAGATCGGAGTGGTCGCGCCGCTTCTCACTGACGCTTTCCTCAACCCGCAACCGCTGCCGGCCAAGGAAAATAAGGCAACCGCAGCCACCGAGTAAACGCCCCTTCACCGAGCCTTGCACACCATGTTACTGGCGAGTAACATGGTGTGCACTGCCGTCCCGCCGAGTGCTGCCCTTTGGCCTCCGGACGGCGCCAACGTCTCGATGAGGAGTAAACGTGAGCCACCACGTAAGCAGCGGGTCCCCGCGAACTGTCCGCGACGTCGTTTTTGTTGACGGCGTCCGCACACCCTTCGGCCGGGCCGGCGAGAAAGGCATCTACGCCGGAACCCGCGCCGATGACCTGATGGTGAAGTGCATCCGCGAACTTCTGCGCCGCAACCCCACCCTGCCCGCGGCCCGGATCGACGAAGTCGCAGTCGCCGCCACCACCCAGACCGGCGATCAGGGACTGACCCTCGGCCGCACAGCCGCCCTCCTGGCAGGGCTCCCCCGCACCGTCCCCGGATTCGCCATCGACCGCATGTGCGCCGGAGCCATGACCGCAGTCACCACAACGGCGAGCGGCATCGGTTTCGGCGCCTACGACGTCGTCATCGCCGGCGGGGTGGAGCACATGGGCAACCACCCGATGGGCTCCGGCGCCGATCCGAACCCGCGATTTATGTCCGAGCGGCTGGTTGACCCTGCCGCCCTGAACATGGGCAACACGGCCGAAAACCTGCACGACCGTTTTCCCGCCATCACCAAGGAACGCACGGACGCCTACGCGGTTGCCTCGCAGGACAAGCTCGCAGCCGCCTACGCCCAGGGCCAGATCCAGCCTGACCTCGTTCCGGTCGCTACCCTGAAGCCGGGACAGGGGTGGACGGTGAACAGTGTTGATGAGCCGCCCCGCCCGGATACCACGCTCGAGGACCTGGCGGCCCTCCGGACTCCCTTCCGAGCCCACGGCCGCGTGACGGCAGGCAACGCCGCCGGCCTGAATGACGGCGCTACTGCCGCCGTCCTGGCGTCCTCAGAGGCCGCCGCGGAACTGGGCCTGCCGGTCAAGATGCGGCTGGTCAGCTACGCCTACGCGGGCGTCGAGCCGGAGGTCATGGGCATCGGGCCCGTGCCCGCCACCGAAAAGGCCCTCAAGAACGCCGGCCTCAGCATTGAGGACATCGGACTTTTCGAGATCAATGAAGCATTCGCCGTGCAGGTCCTGAGCTTCCTGGACCACTTTGGAATTTCCGACGACGACTCCCGCGTTAACCGCTACGGCGGCGCCATCGCGGTGGGCCACCCCCTCGCGTCCTCCGGCGTCAGGCTGATGAACCAGCTCGCCCGGCAGTTCGAAGAAGACCCCTCCGTCCGGTACGGGATCACCACCATGTGCATAGGCTTGGGCATGGGCGCCACCGTCATCTGGGAAAACCCGTACCACTCCGATTACAGCGGTGCCGTCGTAGCAGCGGCAGCGAACGAAGCAACCACCGAAGGAGCCGCCGCATGAGCGCCGCCGATTTCACCAAGCTTGCCGAGCTCTTCCCCGACGAAACCGTGACCCACTCGTACGTCCAGGACATCACGCTGCCGGCCGGCCCCGGCCAGCAGAGCCCCGGAGTGTTTGCGCTGATCACCCTGGACAACGGCCTGGACCACTCCAAACCCACCACGCTGGGCCCCAATACCCTGGTAGAACTGGGCACGGTCCTGGAGGGCCTGAAGGGTCGTGCGGCCCGCGGCGAGATCGTGGGCGTGGGCGTGACCGGCAAGCCGTACTTCCTCGTGGCCGGCGCTGACCTGTCCGCGGTGAAGTCGCTCGAGGACCGCGATCATGGCCTGTGGATGGCGCAGCTCGGGCATGACGTTTATGCCACACTGGCCAACCTCGGCGTCCCCAGCTTCGCGTTCATCAACGGCGTTGCCTTGGGCGGCGGTCTGGAGATCGCCCTGCAGTCCTCGTACCGCACGGTGTCCACCGGCGCCGGTGCGCTGGCGCTTCCCGAGGCCTTCATCGGCCTGGTCCCCGGCTGGGGCGGCGTCTACATCCTGCCGCGCCTGATCGGACCCGAGAACGCGGTCAAGGTGATGATCGAGAACCCGCTCAGCAACAACCGGACGCTCAACGGGCCCCAGGCCGTCCAGCTCGGCATCGCCGACGCCCTGTTTGAACCGGCAGACTTCCTGGAACAGTCCCTCGCCTGGGCGGCCATGGTCATCACCGGCGAGGTGGTCCCGGCACGGGCCAACGCCGTGGACCCCGCTGAACCCGCCGTTGCCGGGCGCTGGTCCGCAGCCGTCGCCGCCGGCCGGACGTTTGTGGAGGCCAAGACCTCCAACGCCTCTCCTGCGCCGGCCAAGGTCCTGGACCTCCTCGAAGCCAACCGGACCATGTCCCAGGCCGAATCGGCAGCCCTCGAGTGCGAAACCCTCGCCGGTCTGATGCAGACAGACGAGTTCCGCGCCACCGTATACGCATTCCTGGACCTGGTCCAGAAGCGTTCCAAGCGGCCCGCCGGCGCACCGGACCGTAAGCTCGCCCGTCCGGTCACCAAGATCGGCGTCGTGGGTGCGGGCCTCATGGCCAGCCAGCTCGCCCTTTTGTTCGCCCGCCAACTCAAGGTCCCCGTGGTGATGACGGACATCGACCAGGCCCGTGTGGACAAGGGCGTGGGCTACGTCCATGCCGAGGTGGACAAGCTCCTCGGCAAGAAAAGGATCAGTCAGGACGCAGCCAACCGCACCAAGGCGCTGGTCACGGGATCGGTCTCCAAGGAAGCCTTCGCGGACGCCGACTTTGTCCTCGAGGCTGTCTTCGAAGAGCTAAACGTCAAGAAGCAGGTCTTCGCCGAGGTGGAAGCAATCGTCTCGCCGGACTGCATCCTCGCCACCAACACGTCCTCGCTGTCCGTGACGGCCATGGCCGAAGACCTCGCGCACCCGGAACGGCTGGTGGGCTTCCACTTCTTCAACCCGGTGGCCGTGATGCCGCTGCTCGAAATCGTGCGCGCGCCCAAGACCGACGACGCCGTGCTGGCCACCGCTTTTGAGCTCGCCAAGGGCCTGAAGAAGACCGCGGTCCTGGTCAAGGATGCGCCGGCCTTTGTGGTCAACAGGATCCTGCTGCGGCTCATGGGCGAAGTGACGGCCGCCTTCGACGAAGGAACCCCTGCGGACATTGCCGACACCTCGCTGCGCCCCATGGGCCTGCCGATGACCCCGTTCACGCTGGGTGCCATGGTGGGCCTGCCGGTGGCCCAGCATGTCCAGGAGTCCCTGCACGCCGCCTTCGGAGACCGCTTCGCCGTGTCCACGAACCTGCAGAAACTGATCGAGAACGGCGTGAAATCACTTTGGGCCCCGGCGGCCGACGGCTCCCGCGAGATCCCGGAGTCCACCCTGTCGCTCATGTCCTTTGGCACGTCACCGTCCACCGGAGGCGACGTGCTGCGCCGTGTCCAGGATGCCCTGGCCGAAGAGATCGGGCTGATGCTGGATGAGGGCGTGGTGGCCGGTCCTGAAGACATCGACCTCTGCATGATCCTCGGCGCTGGCTGGCCGATGTTCCTGGGCGGCATCACGCCATACCTGGACCGTGTGGGCGCCTCAGAGCGGGTCAACGGCAGGCGGTTCCTCCCACCCGGCGTAGCCTCCGGTGTGGCGGTTCAGTCCTCGGAATCAGTCAGCCCGTATCCAGCAACCCCGGAATCAGTCCGCGGGTAGCAAGCGGCCGGCGTCGAGGCGCACCAGCCGGTGCGCGATGGACCGAGCGTAGTCCAGGTCGTGGGTGACCAGCACGACGGCGGCGCCCTCCGCCGTCGTGCTGCGCACCACCCGGTCCAGCGCGGCCAGGCCATAACCGTCCAGGGCAACGGTCGGCTCGTCCAGGGCAAGGACTGAGGGACGCCGGGCCAGCACAGTGGCCAGGGCCAGAAGCCGCTGCTGGGACGCGGGCAGTTCGGCC
Source organism: Pseudarthrobacter sp. Y6 (assembly GCF_050156205.1). Lineage (NCBI taxonomy): Bacteria > Bacillati > Actinomycetota > Actinomycetes > Micrococcales > Micrococcaceae > Pseudarthrobacter > Pseudarthrobacter sp. Y6. Next base: position 2,686,959 of record NZ_CP189574.1, read on the forward strand.
GGATGCCGTCCGGCAAGGTGCTCCAGGCCAACGGCGGCGAGTGCTTGCTGCACCGCCTGGTCAGCCGCTGGCTGCCGGCGCTCGAGTCCGAAGCGGACTTCCCGTTCCGCCGTCCGCTCAAACAGCTGGTCCCTGGGCTGCTGGAAAAGGAGTCCGACCTCGGCGGCCACGCGTCCCGCCGGCTGTCCGCCGATGTTCCGCCCTTTGACCAGCACACTGCCTGCCGTGGGTTGAAGCAAGCCGTTGAGGTGCCTCAGTAGTGTGGATTTTCCCGCGCCGTTGGGACCTGCCACCGCCAGGATCTCGCCCGCACTGACGGCCAGGCTGAGTCCGTGCAGGACAATGTCAGCCGGCGGGCCCGGTTGTGCCCTGAACCAGCTTCGGCGCTGCGCCCCCCGGTACGCGAACGATATGTCACGCAGTTCCAAAGCCGGCGGACCGGCAAAAGCTGATGAATAGCCTGCGTCTGCCAGCGGCCGGAGACCCGTATGCGGGCGGGGGCGGACCACGCCCGCCACTTCCAGCGCCCCGGCAGCCACGATTTCTGCCGGCGAGCCAGCCGCAGCTACGGTACCGCCGGCAAGGACCAGCCAGGTATCGGCGTTGCACAGGAAGGCATCAGCCCGCTGGCTCAGGATCACGACGGCGGTGCCGTCCCGTACGACGTTCCGCACCAGGGCAGCGAGGTCTTCGGCTCCGTCCGTGTCGAGGGAGGCGAAGGGCTCATCCATGATGAGAACTGCAGGGCGGGAAATGACTGCGCAGCCGATGGCCAGGCGGCGCAACTGACCGCCGGAAAGCGTGGCAGGATCCCGGTCCAGCAGCCGGGTTAGGCCGGTCAGCGCTGCCGTGTGCCGGACGGCGCTGGCCATGCTCTCACGGTCAACCCCCGCGTTTTCCAGTCCAAAGGCCAACTCCTCGGCCACCGTGGCACGGACCGTGGACACGGCGGCGGCGGGATCCTGCGGCACAAAGCCCACCTGGCGGCCCCAACTGCCGGGATCGATCCGCGGATCGGCAGTTGTTCCGGCGAACCGGAGGCGCGTGCCGGCAAGCTCGAGAAAGCCCGTGAGTGTCCCACCGTCCCCGGGCAGCAACCAGCCAGCGAGCAGCCGTCCCAGTGTTGACTTTCCGCTGCCGGATCCGCCGAGCACGGCTGTCAGCGATCCCGCGGCGAAGGACACGTCAAGTCCCGCCAGAACCGGTTCCTGCTCGCCGGGGAAGACAAATTCTTCGATACCCGCAGCCAGAGCCGGACGTGAGCTTCGCGACATTACTAAGCACCCGCCGTCGGCTGCCAGAGGCGGGCGGCGATGGCCGCCACCGCCGCGAGCAGCAGAACCACGCGCGCCCACCGCTGGGCCGGAGGGTCGGGAACGTCCCGGTAACTCGTGCGTGGCCCGGAACTGCCGAAACCGCGGGCCTGCAAGGCCGCCGCGCGGGTGCCTGCTTCCTCCACGAGCGACAGCACCAGGGGAACCGCCTGCCACCGGAACGCGCCCGCGCGCCCGACAATTCCAGGCCTGATCACCAGGCCACGCGCTTCCTGGGCCTGCCGGATCCGCCCCAGCCGTGAGCTGATGGCCGGCAGCAGCGTCAGGGTGGAGGCAACCACAAACGCGAACCGCGCGTGGACGCCGCGGGTGGACAGGGCGGCCACCAGGTCCGGGACGCTTGTGGTGAAGGACCACAGCAGCAGCACCAGCACCGCGGCGGAAACCTGCGAAGCCCGCTCGAAAGCAAAATGGAGGCCTTCCACGGTGACGCGCGCCGGGCCCCACTGCGCCAGCACCGTGGTGCCCTCAGGAAAGAACAGTCCATGCATGGCCAGCAGCGACAGGACCAACGGAACCAGGACGACCGTCACCGCCGGCAGCATCCGGCGCGCCACTCCCCCGGCTACCGACAAGCCAGCGGCCGCGGCGATCACGGCGACGGACAGCGGCCAACTGGCAGCCGCCGTCGTGATGACTGCTGTGCTGCCGGCAACCGCAAGCGACGTCAGGGGATGAAGGCGCATCAGGGCTGGGTTAGGAGTCCTGGCCGGTGGACTGGCCGATCGGCTGGCTGGCGGATGTTCCCGCGAGCACGCGGTACCGCCGGACGAACGGGAACTGCAGGCGGACCCGGCGCGGCAGGGCGTACACCAGCACGGCCACCAAGGTGAAGACGATGGCTTTGTCCATGGGGTCCGAGATCAGGGCCTGCTTGGTGATGGCTGCCAGGAGGGTGTCACCCATGGAGCGGAAGGCGCTGACGATCGCGCCGGTGGCCAGGCCGGAGGTGCCGCCGAAGACGAACGCGGCAACGGGAGCGGAGACCACACCGCCGATGATGCCGGCCAGGAAGCCCGCCACCGGTGCCAGGTAGAAGCGCCGGAACACGCCGTGGCGCGCTGCGACGCCGGCCAGGAAGCCGATCAGGGCGGCACCGGCGGCGAACGGCAGGACGGTGGGGTTGAAGAAGGACCAGACGATGCTGCTGAGGGCACCCGTGGCTGCCCCGGCGGCGGGTCCGGCCAGGACGGCGATCAGGACGGTGCCGATGGCGTCGAGGTAGAACGGCACCAAGGTGCTGCCCACGAACTGGCCCAGGACAATGTTCAGCACCAGTGCCACAGGAATCAGCACCAGCGTGGACACGGGCAACGTTGGCAGGACGCCGATGATCAGCAGCACGGCGCCAACCAGGAAGCCGGACAGGGCGATCAGGGCCGAGGCGCTGCCCGGGCCACCGGTGATGTCCGCGGGCTGGTTCAGGACCAGGTAGATGTACGTGCCGGCGATGGCCACCGCTCCGAGGGTTTCCAGCAGGCGGCGGTTCCGGGCAGTGGCCGGCGTGTGGGGCGGCAAGGTGAGGGAGTGCGATGACATGGCGTTCCTTCGAAGGGTGCAGGCTGTGGCGCCCGGATGGCCCGGGCGGTGCGGAGCGCTGCCTATGTCACCTCGGCGGCAGCCGGGGGCGTCTGCGCCGGCCCGGTACGCCCATCATTCTACCGGGGAAGTGCCCGGTCCTGGCCGACGCTGCGGGCCAGGCGCCCGAGGGAGGCCACCAGTTCATCGAAGGCCTGCGCCGGGTTATTGTCAGAAACGATCCGGGCATTATGCGGCTGGTTCCACAGGTTCCGGTAGTCCGCCACAGTGGTCCCCATCAGCATGGCGGAATCAACCTCCACGTCCACCGTGGCCGGGCGGGTGCTGTAATCCAGGGTGCCGGCTGCCACGCCGGCGGCAAAAAAGTCGTGGACATGCGCCAGGTAGCCCTGGTCATAGTGCCGGTGGAATTCAAAGTAGAAGCGCAGCGCGTCGGACAGGTGCCGCACCAGAGTGTTATCCGAGGTACTCCTGAGCCCTTCGGCCTGTTCCGGCAGCACGAGTTCCTCCACCGCGCAGCCTGCCGCTGCGGCCAGCCGCTGCACATGCTCCGGACGCATCTCCATCCGCTCCGTGGTGTCCAGGGAACAGACAATGGGCAGCCGGTCCGCCGGCAGGCCCCGGTAGGCGGCATAAACTTCCTTAGCCGCATGCGGATCAACATGCGTATTCCACTCTGCCGTGGGTGTGGTGTTCCCCTGGTGGTAGAAACTGCCGCCCATGATCACTACCTTGCCCAGCAGCTCGGGCAGCCGCGGTTCACGCCGGATGGCCAGGGCGAAATTGGTCAGCGGCGCCGTGATCAGGGCCGTGAGCTCCCCCGGATGGGCGCGGGCAGCCTCCACCCAGACGTCTGCGGCGTGCCGCGCCGACACTTTGCCCGACGGCGCGGGCAGGACTGCATGCCCCAGCCCTTGGGGACCATGGGTTTCCGGCGTTGTCACCAGCGGAATGCTCAGCGGAACCAGTGCCCCAACGGCGACCTCCACGTTGCGCCGGCCGCACAGCTCCAGCAGCGCCAGGGTGTTGATCGCCACCTGCTGGGCATCCACGTTTCCCGGGGACGCTGTTATGGCCACGAACTCCACCTCCGGCAAGGAGGCCAGGTAAGCCAGCGCCAGGGCATCGTCGATCCCGGTATCCACGTCCAGCAGCAGCCTGGTCATCGGCAGGGTTTCCTAAAAGAGCGCGACTTTAGGGACCTTCGGGAAGATCGCATCCAGTTCCGCGAGCTCCGCCGGTGACGGCACCCAGGCAACAGCGGCCGCGTTTTCGCGGATCTGCTCCGGCCTTGTGGCTCCGGCGATCACGCTGCTGACGGCAGGCTGGGCCGCGAGCCAGGAGAATGCCACTTGGATCTCGGTCAGGTCACGTTCCCCAGCGAAGGAACTGAAACGCTGGAGCTGGTCCCAGTCGGCGTCGTGCACCATGTTGGTCCGTGTATGGCTCAGCCTCGAGCCGGCCGGAGCAGAGCCCGGCGAATACTTGCCCGACAGCAGGCCGTTGGCCAGCGGGAAATAGGGCAGGACGCCCAGACCGTAGGCTTCTGCCGCGGGGGTGACTTCCAGTTCGGCCCGCCGGTCCAGGAGGTTGTAGTGGTTTTGCGTGGAGATGAAACGCGTGCCGCCGGCCGCCCTGGCCACAAATTCCGCCTCGGCAATCTGCCAGCCGGCACGGTTTGAGTGTCCGATATAGCGGACCTTGCCGCTGGTGACCAGGTCATCAAGGGCACTCAGCGTCTCCTCGATGGGAGTCAGGGGGTCCGGGGTGTGGAACTGGTAAAGGTCGATCCATTCCGTGCCCAGCCGCCGCAACGAGGCCTCTACCGCGCGGACAATGTAGCGCCGGGACCCTCTGGCTCCGAAGTCGTTGCCGTTGGCACCCCGGACATCCATGCCGAATTTGGTGGCTACCACCGCATCATTCCGCTTGCCGGCCAGGGCCTTGCCCAGCATCGTCTCGCTGAGTCCGGGCTCGCGCCCGTAGTTGTCGGCGACGTCGAAAAGCGTCACGCCGGTGTCCAGGGCGGCATGGACGACGGCGTCGGTCCCCGCCTGCGATTCGGTCACCGTGTTGGCGCGGCCCAGGTTGTTGCAGCCGAGCCCCACCGCGGAGACGGTCAGACCGGAGTTTCCCAGGCGTCGGTAGTCAGGCATGGATTTCCCCCTAGAGGCTGAAGGTGTTGGCAGGCTTCGCAGAGTGCTTGAGTTTGAAGTTTTCCGGTTCGCCGTAGGAGGCGGCACCGATGCTCAGCTTGGTGAAGTCGAGGTCTTCTCCGCGGCTGCAGACCTTGATGGCGCTGACGGCCTTGTTCACGTCGGGGCAGAGGCAGACGATGTTCAGTTTGTAGTCGCTGAACTCCGAGCGTTCCACGGTTCCCAGGCCACGCCAGGCCAGGTGGCTGATGAGGGCGTCTTTCGCCTTTTCCTCAAGGTAGCGGTCACGGTCGGTGCCCTCCTTGGTCTTGAGGGCGAACTGCGCCACCACCCAGAACTGGTCCTCGTCGGGGATTTCGGCGAAGCCGTCCTCAGCGCACTGCACGGCGAAGGCATCCATCAGGCCCTCCACCGCAGCGGCATCTGCCACATCGGTCTCTTCGGTCTTGCTCTGGTGGCCAACTACGCCGTAGTTCATCACAAACTGGCTGTAGTCCTCGTCGAACCAGCCTTCACGGAAGTGAAGTACTCCTTCGTCGTCCCGTTTGTAGACCCTGATGATTCCGCTCATGACCGTCCCTTCGTGAACCACTCGACATCTGTTCCGTCGAATGGTGCGTGCTGTGCCTTGACGGCCTGATAAAGCTCGTCCGCAGCCGCTTGGATGTCATCCACCAGCAGGTCCGGGTAATTCATAGCGATGCGGTGCTCGGCGAACTCGTCCTGGTCATCGATGAAGACGCCCCGGCCGGCCATGCGGATCACGTCCAGGTCCATGTCGATCACATGGAACTCGGTGACCGCCGGCCGGATGTCCGTCCACTCGTGGGAGACGGCGAGGTCCACGTAGACCCTGACGCCGCTGGGGTGGGCGTCGTCGTAGAACGTGGCAACCCAGTCTCCGGACCGCGGCACCAGCAGCACGGCGTCGGACGCTGTGTAAAAGGCTGCGCCCGGACGCGAACAGAATTCATTGGTTCCCTGGAAGATCCACCAGCCGTGCCGGTCTTCGCCGAGGTACCGCCCGGGGACCACCCAGTGGGCTTTTCCGTTCCATTTCCGGTTGCGGGCCACCACCAGCTGGCCCGGCTGCAGTCCCGCGGGAACGCGGGTGGTGCTCGAGTGCCGCGCCGGGCGTGGATCCCCGACGGCGGCCGGGTACTTCAGAGCATCCTCTTCCTTCACAGGATGGGCAGGCTGCCGGTGGTGGGGTGCTCCTGGCCTGGCAGGGGACGCGCGAAGGGGACCTTTGTGCCCAGAACCTGGGCGACGACGTCGTGCGTGATCTGCTGGGCCGTCAGCCCGACGCGCTCAAGCACCTGGCTGCGCGTGCCGTGGTCCAGGAACTCCGCCGGGAGCCCCACTTCATTCAGGGCCGTGTCAACGCCGGCGGCACGCATTTCCTGCCGGATCCGCGATCCGACGCCGCCTGCCCTGACACCGTCCTCGATGCAGATGACCAGCCGGTGGTGGGAGGCCAGCGCAATGATGGAACGCCGCACGGGCAGCACCCAGCGCGGGTCCACCACGGTGGTGCTGATGCCTTGGGCGCCCAGGCGGTTGGACACGTCCAGGGCCAGTTCGGACATGGCTCCGACGCTGACAATCAGGACGTCGTTTTCGGTGGACCCTGCCGGCCGGCGGGCCAGCACGTCAACACCGTCGCCCAGGCGTTCGATGGCCTCCACTTCGGCGCCCACGGTGCCCTTGGAGAAGCGCACCACAGTGGGGGCGTCATTGATGGCCACGGCCTCGCGCAGCTCTTCCCGCAGCCGGGCGGCGTCACGCGGCGCGGCAAGGTGGAGTCCGGGAACGATCTGGACCATTGCCATGTCCCACATGCCATGATGGCTGGCCCCGTCCGGTCCGGTGACGCCGGCACGGTCCAGGACGATGGTGACGCCGGCTTTGTGCAATGCCACGTCCATCAGGAGCTGATCAAAGGCACGGTTCAGGAAGGTGGCATACACGGCCACCACGGGGTGGAGCCCACCGAAAGCCATGCCGGCGGCGGACGTGAGCGCATGCTGCTCGGCGATGCCGACGTCGATCACCCGGTCCGGGTGCTTGGCCGCAAACTTGTGCAGGCCCACGGGAATGAGCATGGCCCCGGTGATGCCCACAATGTCGGGGCGTTCATCGGCGATCGTCGCGATCTCGTCAGCAAAAACAGACGTCCAGGACTGTGCCCCGGAGACTCCCGTCGGTTCACCCGTCTCCGGATCGATAATGCCGACGGCGTGGAACTGGTCCGCTTCGTGGGCCCGGGCCGGGGCGTAGCCGTGGCCCTTTTCGGTCATGGCGTGGACAATCACCGGTCCGGCGTAGTTCCTGGCCGTGGACAGTGCGTGCTCCATGGCCTGCAGGTTGTGGCCGTCGACGGGGCCGATGTACTTCATGCCGAGGTCTTCGAACATGCCCTGCGGCGCCCACCAGTCCTTGATGCCCTTTTTCATGGCATGCAGGCTCTTGTAGGTGAACTGGCCGACGGGGCCGCTGTTCTGGAGCTTCTTCTTCCACCAGTCCAGCGTGCCCTCATAGGCAGGGGCGGCGCGGAACGAGTCGATGGTGGGGCGCAGTGAGGCAAGGTAGTCCGCGAAGCCGCCCACAGTGGGGGCATAGGAGCGGCCGTTGTCGTTGACGACGATCACCACGCGGCGGCGCTTGTCCGCCGCAATGTTGTTGATGGCTTCCCAGGCCATGCCGCCGGTCAGCGCACCGTCTCCGACGACGGCGACGGTGTAGCGCTCCGACTCGCCGGTGAGCTGCCTGGCGCGGGATATGCCGTCCGCCCAGGAGAGGGAAGAGGAAGCATGCGAGCTTTCCACAATGTCATGCTCGGACTCGGCGCGGGACGGGTAGCCGGACATGCCGCCCTGCTGGCGCAGGGTACTGAAGTCCTGGCGGCCGGTGAGGAGCTTGTGCACATAGGACTGGTGGCCCGTGTCGAACACGATGCTGTCCCGGGGCGAATCGAAGATGCGGTGCACGGCAAGGGTCAGTTCCACAACGCCGAGGTTGGGGCCGAGGTGTCCACCTGTCTGGGAGACGTTGGTGATCAGGAAACTCCTGACCTCAGCGGCCAGCTCTTCGAGCTGCTCTTGAGACAGCTGGTTCAGGTCCTGCGGATTCCGGATGGTGTCCAAGATTCCCAATGACCCCTCCTTCGGGTGGTAGACGTGCCTGTTAACTCTAACGCCTCGCGGAAAATGCAAAGCCGAAGCCCCGGCTGGTCGGTGACCGGCCGGGGCTTCGAAAGCGTACTGCGTGGGTTCAGATTCCGGCTAGTTGGCGGAGATCTGGCGCAGGACGTACTGCAGGATGCCGCCGTTGCGGTAGTAGTCGGCTTCGCCCGGAGTATCGATGCGGAGTACTGCATCGAAGGACTTGGCGGAGCCGTCTTCAGCGGTGGCGGTGACCTTCAGGGTCTTGGGCGTGGTGCCTTCGTTCAGGGCAATGACGCCCTCAACCGAGAAGGTTTCCGTGCCTGTCAGGCCCAGGGTGGCTGCGGATTCTCCAGCCGGGTACTGCAGGGGCAGGACGCCCATGCCGATCAGGTTGGAGCGGTGGATGCGCTCGTAGCTCTCGGCGACGACGGCCTTGACGCCCAGGAGCGCGGTGCCCTTGGCAGCCCAGTCACGCGAGGATCCGGAACCGTATTCCTTGCCCGCCAGGACCACCAGCGGGGTGCCGGCGCCCTGGTAGTTCTGCGCGGCGTCGTAGACATATGCCTGCGGGCCGTCAGCCTGGGTGAAGTCGCGGGTGAAGCCGCCCTCGACGCCGTCCAGGATCTGGTTCTTGATGCGGATGTTGGCGAACGTGCCGCGGATCATAACTTCGTGGTTGCCACGGCGTGAGCCGTAGGAGTTGAAGTCCTTGCGCTCCACACCGTTGGCCAGCAGGTACTGGCCGGCGGGGGTGTCCGACTTGAAGGAACCGGCCGGGGAGATGTGGTCGGTAGTGACCGAATCGCCCAGCTTCAGCAGCACGCGTGCGCCGGAGATGTCCTGGACGGGTTCCGGCTCAGCCTTCATGCCATCGAAGTACGGGGGCTTCCGCACGTAGGTGGAGTTCGGGTCCCAGGCGAAGGTGTCACCGGCCGGGGTGTCGAGCGCCTTCCAGCGTGCGTCGCCGTCGAAAACGCCTTCGTAGCCGCGGGCGAACATGTCCTTGTCGATCGAGGAATCGATGACCTGCTGGACCTCAACCGGGTTGGGCCAGATGTCCTTCAGGAAGACGTCGTTGCCGGCTTCATCCTTGCCCAGGGAATCGGTGTCGAAGTCGAAGTCCATGGAACCGGCCAGGGCGTACGCGATGACCAGCGGCGGGGAGGCCAGGTAGTTCATCTTCACGTCCGGGTTGATCCGGCCTTCGAAGTTGCGGTTACCGGAAAGCACCGCGGTGACGGAAAGGTCGTTGGCCTGGATGGCCTCGGAGATTTCGGCGTCCAGCGGTCCGGAGTTACCGATGCAGGTGGCGCAGCCGTAACCCACGATGTAGAAGCCGAGCTTCTCGAGGTACGGGGTCAGGCCCGACTTGTTGTAGTAGTCGGTGACAACCTTGGACCCGGGAGCCACGGAGGTTTTGACCCACGGCTTGGAGGTCAGGCCCTTGTCGACGGCGTTGCGGGCCAGCAGGGCTGCGGCCAGCATCACCGAAGGGTTGGACGTGTTGGTGCAGGACGTGATCGAGGCGATTGATACCGCTCCGTGGTCCAGCTCGAACTCGCGGCCGTCTTCAGTCTTGATGTGCACCGGGTTGGACGGGCGCCCGTGGGCGCCGTTCGCTGCGGACACAACACGGCTGGTCTCGGTGGTGTGCGAGTCGGCGTGCGTGAAGGACGGGGCGTCCGATGCGGGGAAGGACTCGTCCAGGGACTCGTCCACGCTGCCGTCTTCGATGGCGACGTAGCTGTGGATGTCCTTGCGGAACTGTTCCTTGGCATCCGTCAGCTCAATGCGGTCCTGGGGACGCTTGGGGCCGGAGATGGAGGGAACAACCGTGGACAGGTCCAGCTCGAGGTACTCGGAGAACTTGATCTCGCGGGAAGCATCGTGCCAGAGGCCCTGTTCCTTGGCGTAGGACTCCACGAGTGCCACGTTTTCGTCCGAGCGGCCGGTGAGGCGCAGGTAGTCCAATGTGACGTCGTCGATGGGGAACATTGCGGCGGTGGAGCCGAATTCCGGGCTCATGTTGCCGATGGTGGCGCGGTTGGCCAGCGGCACTGCCGCAACACCTTCGCCGTAGAATTCCACGAACTTGCCCACCACACCGTGCTTGCGCAGCTGCTCGGTGATGGTCAGCACCACGTCCGTGGCGGTGGCGCCGGCCGGAATGGAGCCGGTCAGCTTGAAGCCCACAACACGCGGGATGAGCATCGAGACAGGCTGTCCCAGCATGGCCGCTTCGGCTTCGATGCCGCCAACGCCCCAGCCCAGGACACCCAGGCCGTTGACCATGGTGGTGTGCGAGTCGGTGCCGACGCAGGTGTCCGGGTAGGCACGAAGGACGCCGTCGATTTCGCGGGTCATGACCGTGCGGGCCAGGTATTCGATGTTGACCTGGTGCACAATGCCGGTTCCCGGGGGAACAACCTTGAAGTCGTCGAATGCGGTCTGGCCCCAACGAAGGAACTGGTAGCGCTCGCCGTTGCGCTGGTACTCGATCTCCATGTTGCGCTCCAGTGCGCCGGAGTTACCAAAAGCGTCGGTCTGCACGGAGTGGTCAATGACCATTTCCGCAGGAGCAAGGGGGTTGACCCGCTTGGGGTCGCCGCCGAGTTCCTTGACCGCTTCACGCATTGTCGCCAGGTCAACCACGCAGGGGACGCCGGTGAAGTCCTGCATGATCACGCGGGCAGGCGTGAACTGGATTTCTGTATCGGGCTGGGCATCAGGATCCCAGCCAGCCAAGGCACGCACGTGATCGGCCGTGATGTTCGCGCCGTCCTCGGTCCTCAACAGGTTTTCAAGCAATACCTTGAGGCTGAACGGAAGGTTTTCTGCACCTTCAACGGAGTTCAACCGGAAAATTTCGTATTCGGTTCCGGCTACATTAAGTTTGCCTTTTGAACCGAAGCTGTCCACAGTGCTCATCGCAGGACTCCTCTCGCAACAGTTTCATCTTTGTCGCGCGGTAGACCGCTTACTAGTTAGGCAGGCCTAATTAGTGCTGGCCACAAAGTTGCAGGAGGTCAGCCGTGAATACGGGGCGCGACGGGGGATTACTACCGCAATCCTAGTAGCATCACTGACCCGGCGTCAGTAACGCCACCGTCTCCAGATGGTGGGTGTGCGGATAGAGATCAAAGGCCCGCAGGCCCGCCAGGGACCAGCCTGCCTGCTGGAAGTACCCCACGTCCCGGGCAAACGACGCCGGATCACAAGACACGTAGGCGATGGCCCGGGGCCCGGCGGCGATCAGCTGGCTGACCACGGGCTTCCCGGCGCCCGCCCGGGGCGGATCCAGCACGATGGCGTCGAAATTCCGCGGCTTCTGGCGGAGAACACGTTCCACCCGGCCGTGCTCGATCTCCACCTGCGGCGCACCATGAAGGTTCTTGCGGGCGTCGCGGCTGGTTCCCGGCGCACCTTCCACCGAGAGAACGGACCCGGTCTCCCCCACCGCGTCAGCCAGCGGAGCCGTGAACAGCCCGGAGCCGGCGTAGAGGTCGGCCACCACGGAACCCGGCGCCAGAAACCCGCCAGCGTGGAGGAATTCTGTGACGGCCCCCACAAGCGTTCCGGGCGCGTCGCGGTGGATCTGCCAGAAACCGGCGCCGGTGACCCGGTAGTCGTGGCCGGCTGCCGACTCCTGGACCCAGGTCCGACCCCGCAGCTGCGCAACTTCACCGGTCAGGGGGTCGAAAGTAGCCACGGAAACGTCGTCCGGAAGCTGTGCTGCGATCGCACTGAGCCGCTTGGGCTTGGTGCGGGGAGCAGGAGCCAGCAGCACCAGTGGGCGTGAACCGTTCGACGGCGCCGCCACCTCCACACGTTCGATGCCTGTCAGGTCGATGTCCCACAAGCGCAGCCGGTTGATGCGCTCCGTTGCGAGCGGCATGTCCCGGACAGGAATAATATGGTCAGAACGGTGGGCGTGCATGCCCAGTTTTCCGCCCGGCGTCACCGAGAAACTGGCGCGCGTCCGCCACCCAAGGCCAGTGCCGGCGTCGTACTTTGAATCCGTCCCCTGGCCGGAATCCGCCCCGCTCGCGTCCACGGCCTCAACGAGGTTTCCGAGGTCCAGCCCTCCGGGCAGGCGTTCGACGGCGGCGAGCCGCTGAAGCTGTTCGGCCAGTACAGCCGACTTGAGCGCGCGCTGGCGGCCCAGCGAGATGTGGCCGAATTCGGCTCCGCCCACCGGCGGATGCCCGTGGGCCCAGGCGCGGAGGGAATCCGCCGGACGCCAGAAGTGCTCCACACGGTCCGGGGAGGCGTCCAGCACCTCGACGACGTCGGCGCGCCAGAACTTGGCTGACTCCCCCGCGTCGGTGAGGCGCGCGCGTACTTTTTCACCGGGGATGCCGTGCCGGACAAAGATCACCCTGCCCTCATGGCGGGCCACGCAGTGGCCGCCGTGGGCCACCGGACCGACGTCGAGCACCAGGTCGGTGGGGGCTGCCGTGGCAGCTGCGGAGTTGGTCTGGGTGTGGGGGTTCATCGGATATCCTGCATGTTTTTGGCTTCTTCGGACGATTTCAACTGCCACGGGACACTGGCCACCATCACGCCAGGTTCAAAGTGCAGCCGGGTTTTGATGCGCAGCGCTGTCTGGTTGTGAACCAGCTGTTCCCACCATTTACCGACCACGTATTCGGGGATGTAGACCACGATGAGGTCACGGGGGGAATCACGGCGCATGTTCTTGACGTATTCCATGATGGGTGTAATGGTTTCCCGGTACGGGCTGGCGAGCACGGTCAGCGGCACGGGGATCTCGAGCTTTTCCCAGTCGGCAACTGTGTGCGCGGTTTCCGCTGCGTCAATGTCCACCGTGATGGCGTCCAGCCGCGACGGCCGCGAGGCCCGTGCGTAGGCCAGGGCGCGCAACACAGGCTTGCGCACATGGGACACCAACAGTACCGCGTGGACCCTGGACGGCAGGGCCCGCGGCGAAGAATCCTCGTCCACGGCAAGCTCCTTGGCCACATTGTCATAGTGCGCCCGGATGCTCCACATGATCAGGAACAGCACCAACATGGCCAGCAGGGCAATCCACGCGCCTTGCTGGAACTTGGTGATCAGGACGATCACCAGCACAAGGGCCGTCATGCCGAACCCGATGCTGTTGATGGTGCGGGACTTAACCATCCGGCGTCGGGCGGCTTTGTCCTTGGCGAGCTTGAGGTGCCTCCCCCAGTGCCGGATCATGCCCAGCTGGCTGAGGGTGAAGGAGATAAAAACGCCCACGATGTAGAGCTGGATCAGTTTGGTGACGTCGGCGTTGAACGCGAGGATCAGCACCAGCGCTCCGGCGGCCAGTGCAAGGACACCGTTGCTGAACGCCAGGCGGTCACCCCTGGTCCGCAGCTGGCGCGGCAGGTAGCCGTCCTGGGCCAGGATGGAACCCAGTACCGGGAAGCCGTTGAAGGCGGTGTTCGAGGCAAACACCAGGATCACACCCGTGGCCGCCACCACGATGAAAAAGGGGATGGACCCCGGCCCGAAAACAGTCTGCGCGATCTGGCTGATGGCTGGGCTCTGGATGTAGCCGTCCGGCAGCGGCAGGCCGTCGTTCAGGAACTCCGTGGCCGGGGCCAGCACGATGTGGACCTTGGTGGCGTTGGCGAGGTACATGATGCCCGCCAGCATTGTGGCGCCGATGACGCCGAGCAACAGCAGCGTGGTGGCCGCGTTTTTGCTTTTGGGTACCTTGAAGTTGGGCACACCGTTGCTGATGGCTTCAACACCCGTCAGCGCAGCGGCACCGGAGGAGAACGCGCGCAGCAGCAGGAAGGCGCCGGCCAGGCCCACCAGCCCTTCGTCGAAACCGGGGGCCGGCACAATCTCAAAGGCCGCTGACGGTGCTTCACGCAACTGGCCAGTGGCGGCCTGGAAGACACCCACCGCTGTCATCCCGAGGATCGAGGCCATAAAAATGTATGTGGGGACGGCAAAAACGCTGCCGGCTTCCTTGATGCCGCGAAGATTGACGAGGGCCAGGATAACGACGCCGATGGTAGCGAACAGGGCCTGTTGCCCATGCAGGGAAGGCACCGCCGTGGTGAGGTAGGTGGCCGCCGAGGACATCGAGACAGCCACCGTCAGGACGTAGTCCACCAGGAGCGCCGAGGCCACCGTCAGCCCGGAAAACTTACCTAGGTTCTCGTTAGCGATCTCGTAGTCTCCGCCGCCGGAAGGGTAAGCGTGCACGTTCTGCCGGTAAGACGCCACCACCGTGAGGAGGACAACCATGACGGCCAGGCCCACCCACGGCGAAAAGGCCACTGCACTCACGCCGGCCAGGGCCAGTGTCAGCAGGATTTCATCGGGCGCGTAGGCCACGGAGGACAATGCGTCGGAAGCGAAAACCGGAAGTGCTATCCGTTTCGGGAGCAAGGTATGGGCGAGCCTGTCATTCCTGAAGGGCCTGCCCACCAGCACCCGTTTCACGGCATTCAATATTGTCAGCACTCCACAAAGCTAGTCTGATTCCCCGCCCATGTCATGACGGCGTCCGGGCGGCTGGAGCACGCGCGCTGCCGGTAGAGTTCTAGCAGCAGCAACAGGCTACGGAAATTAGGGAGACACGGTGGCGCATTTCGTGATCATGGGATGTGGCCGGGTAGGGGCCACCCTGGCGCACACGCTGGAAGACGCAGGTCACTCCGTCGCCATCATCGACCAGGATGACCGCGCGTTCCGCCGGCTTCGGCAGGGCTTCACCGGGCGCAAAGTCACCGGGGTGGGCTTCGACCGGGACACGCTCCAGCAGGCGGGCGTGGCCGAGGCCTACGCCTTCGCCGCCGTTTCAAGCGGTGACAACTCCAACATCCTGGCCACCCGCGTGGCGCGCGAAACGTTCCACGTCCCCCACGTTGTGGCCAGGATCTACGATCCCGGCCGGGCAGAAATCTATCAACGGCTCGGTATCCCCACCGTTGCCGCCGTCCGGTGGAGCGCAGACCAGGTATTGCGCCGCATCCTGCCTGAACAACATCTGGCCGGCGATTTCCGCGAGCCTTCCGGCCGACTGGTCCTCGCCGAAATGGATCTGGATGCCGGCTGGATCGGCCACCGGATCAGTGAGGTCGAAAAGGTTGCCGACATCCGGGTGGCGTACCTCACGCGGTTCGGCGAGGGCATGCTCCCCGAATCCGGGACTTCCTACCAGGACGGCGACACAGTCCACGCCATGCTGCCGGTGGACCGCAGTTCCCAGGTCGCCCAGATCCTGGCCAAAGCACCCGCCAAGGAGTTGTAGTGAAAGTTGTCATCGTCGGTGCCGGCAGCGTCGGGTCATCGATCGCCAGGGAACTGCTGGCCCACAAACACGAAATCCTGCTGATCGATCTCAAGCCTGAGGTCATCGGACGCAGCGGGCTGCGCGGCGCGCATTGGCTGGTGGGCGACGCGTGCGAGCTCAGCACCCTGCAGGGAGCGAAAGTGGAGGAAGCCGACGTCGTTGTTTCAGCAACGGGCGATGACAAGGTGAACCTGGTGGTCTCGCTCCTGGCCAAGACCGAATTCGGCGTCGGCCGCACAGTGGGCCGGGTCAACAACCCCAAGAACGACTGGATGTTCAACGACTCGTGGGGCGTGGACGTAGCCGTCAACACACCCCAGCTGATGACCGCGCTCGTGGAGGAAGCTGTGGAGATCGGTGACCTGGTCCGGCTCCTGACTCTGCAGACCGGCGTCGCTTCGCTGGTGGAGTTCACGGTGCCGCACGATTCCTACGTCATTGGCCTGACGGTCGGCGACATCCGTTGGCCTGAGGACTCCACGCTGGTGGCGATCCTCCGGGACCACGCGCCCATCACTCCCAGCCGTGACGACGTGATCGATGGCGGCGACGAACTGTTCTTCATCACCACCATCGCGGCCGAGGACGAGTTGCGTGCGCTGCTGTCGCCCGAATCAGCAGGCGAGCCGGAGGACGACGCGGATGAGCCCGAAGGCGTGCAGCCTGCCGAAACTCAGGCGCCGGAGGACGACGGCTTCGACGGCTGATCCGACGGCGGGGCGTCGGCGTCCGCCGGTACCGGCCGGGTGAGCAGCCAAGCGATCCAGACGCCCAGGATATAGAGCGGCGCCCCCATGATCAGGCGGGTCGTGGCCAGGGCGGCCAGTCCGTCCGCGCCCATCAGGTACAGGGGAACCTGGACGACCAGCCGAAGTATCAGGACCGCCACGATGATCCATGTGCCCAGGCGGTACGCCTTAAGCCGCGCGGGGTCCTTGCGCCAGTCCAACCCTTCGTTGCGGATGATCCCGAACAGCAGGCCGGCCACCGGCCACTTGATCGCGATGGAGATCACCATGGCGAGGATGTAGGCGATGTTGGTGAAGAAGCCCGGGAGGTAGAAATCCTCAGCCTTGCCCGTGGTGTTGGCGAGCCAGGCCGAGATGCCCACCCCCACCACTCCGGCGAGGGCCTGGGTCAGCGGGCGCCGCTGGACGAGGCGTACCACCGTAAAGACGGCGGCGGAGGCCAGCGCGGCCACCAGCGACGGCGTCAGATCCCGGGTGATGGTAAAGGCAATCAGGAAGACCAAGCCGGGCACAATGCTCTCGGCGATGCCCTGGAATCCGCCCGCGCTCTTGAGGACATCGATCCGGCCGTCATGGGTGCGGTGCAGGCCGGCTTTGGCTGCAAAGCCCTCAGCAAGTCCCTTCACGGCGGACTCCTCGGGCTGCTTGGACGGCTCGGGCTGCTGGGGCGAGGTCATTCGTTCTCCTGGCGGGAAAGTATTTCATAGCGGGGATTGAACATGGTGGGCAGGCCGTGGCTTTGGGACAGCATGCCCTCGAGGCGGACTTCGGTCCCTGCAGCGATGCCCGGTACTCTGCGCCGCCCCAGCCAGACCACACGCAGGCGGCCGCCCCTTCCCTGGGCCCGCTTGGCGCCGGACTGGCGAATGTCGGGGTCCGAGACAATGGCAGTGAAGGCGGCGTTCTGGTCTGCGGGCATGTAGGTGACCGATTCGATGTGCCCCTGGCACACCACCCTCCCCCGTTCCGGCAGCCGGCTGACGGGCATCCCCGCGTCCGGGGAGGAGTCCGGGGGACCTTGGCGGGAATCAGCCAATCTGTGTTGTTTCCGGACCACGTTCAGGGCCCTTGAATTCGGGTGAAGCAGGCGGCGGGGTGACGCTGGCATCCTTGGGCAGCCGCAGTTGAAGCAGGTCCCGGGGCGGCATGGGGCTGTCGCCCCGGATGACCACAATCTTGCGGAACAGGGACTCAAGCGGTGCCGCTGCCTCGCGCTCCATCGCTGCCGCGCCGCCCAGGACGCCGCGCAGGAACCATCGCGGACCGTCAATGCCGATGAAGCGCGCCACCCTGTAGCCTTGGCTGCCGTCCTGCGCACCAGCGGGCAGTTTGGCGATCAGTTCGGTTCCGAAGCCACCCTGGACTTCTTCAACCTGTCCGCCCTGGCTTCCCACGGACTGACCGATCTGTTCGCGGATCTCGTCCCACAGTCCCTCGGTCTTGGGTGCAGCGAACGCCTGCAGCTGAAGGCTGGAGCCGTTCAGGTCCATGGTCACGGCGACCACGCGCTGGGTGGCTTCCTCAACTTCGAGCCGGAGCTGGAGCCCTTCGCTCGGGGAGATCAGCAGCGCACCGAGGTCAACGTAGCCGTCGCGGCTGGAGACCTCGGAAACATCAAAGGGGCCCGCGGCCCGCCGCCCGGCGTCCGCCGAGGCCGTGTCAGCGGCATACGTTGATTCCGCCGAGGCCTGGGATTCGTCCGGGTCGGCCGATTGGTCCTTCTTTGATTTCCTGCCGAGCCCAAAAACCATGGGGTTTGTCTCCTTAGTTGTGAAAGTGACTCGCCGGCCTGGAGGTCCCGTCGGAAGTCTTGACTGCCGCGGGCAACCGCCGCTGGTTGCGCCGTCGGCGGGTGTCAGGCGTTTGGCGAGGTGAAGCCGCCGGTGGATCCGAATCCGCCGGCTCCCCGCACCGATTCGCTCAATTCGTTGACGGGGACAAACTGCGCATATTCCACCCGCTGGATCACCATCTGTGCAATTCTATCGCCGCGCCGGAGCTCGATGGCGTTCGTGGAATCGGTATTGAGGAGGGTCACGGAAATTTCCCCGCGATAGCCGGCATCCACGGTGCCGGGCGCATTGACAATGGTCAGCCCGTGCTTCGTGGCCAGGCCGGAGCGCGGGTGGATCAGGGCAACATAACCGTCCGGCAGTGCGATGGAAACACCCGTTGCCACCAGCTTCCGCCCCCCCGGCGCCAGGACCACATCTTCCCGGGCCCGCAGGTCAGCCCCTGCATCGCCAGGGTGGGCATAGGACGGTGCCTCCAGCCCGGCGTCGAGCATTTTCAGCTGCACCTGCAGCGTCGGGGCCCCGTAAGCTGCGGCGGTTTCCGTTGCAGCGCCGGCCAGCTCATTGTTAGGAACGGTTTCAACAGTGGCAAGTTCGTCAGTCACAGTCACTCACTCTAACGCCCAGCCGCAGTTCCGTCCTAGATTCAACCGACGCCGCAGGCAAACGCAGGATGTACCCAAGATGAAATAGCCGGCCAAAGGTGGAAAGCTGGTGGCATGCCAGAATCCAGCTCCACTGCGCCCGTCCCTGACGCCCCCTCTGCCGGTACCCCGGCGGTTTTCCGGGAGAGGCTGTGGCCGAACGTCTGGATCTGGGTCATCGCGGCGGGGATCTCCGGTGCCGGGATTCTCGTTTTCGCCCCGATCAGCATGACGGCGGGATACACGGCCGCCGCGATCCTGTTCACGATCATGGCTGTACTGCTGGTGCTGTCCACACCAACTATCATGGTCACCAGTGACGCCTTGACAGTAGGACGTGCCACCATCGAGCGCCGCTTCGTCGGCGAAGTGGCGGCGTTCCACGGCAAGGACGCCACGGCCCAGCGGGGGACCCGGCTCAACGGCCTCGCCTACCTGTGCATCCGTGGCTGGATCGACCCGGTGGTGCGGATCGAAATCACCGACCCGTCAGACCGGACCCCCTATTGGCTGACGTCGTCCAAGCGGCCCGAGGAACTCAGTGCCGCGCTTTCGCGGAAATAGGCACCCCCGGATCAGGCTTCACACTCCGTGCAGTAGAAGCGGCCGTCTTTCTCCCGCGCAATCTGCGAACGGTGCCGGACCAGGAAGCACGAGGAACACGTAAACTCGTCCGCCAGTGGAGGCACCACCAGAACCAGCAGTTCCTCGCCGGACAGGTCCGCCCCGGGAAGCTCGTAGCCAGCGGCCAGGTCACTTTCGTCCACATCAACCGCGGCCGTGGGGATGTCTGATCGCCGGGTTTTCAGGTCCTGAAGCGATTCCTCGGTGAGATCCTCTTCGGATTTTCGCGGCGCATCGTAGTCGGTGGCCATCTCGGTTTCACTCCGTTCCTTTCCGGTCAGCGGGTGACACCCTTCATAACGCCGGACGCCTTCTGTTTGTGCCCCGCGCGGGGCACATCTTTCCGCGAGCAGCCGGCAAAATCCAGACTTCTGCGCGGGTCCGGTCCGCTTGCACTCCTGAAACGCGTGCTGCTGGCCGCAACGGCGCCCGAAAGTGCCGGAATATCGCGGCGCGCCCTTGCTCCTAACCCAAATAGGCGCCAGTGAGTGGCAGAGTTTCGATTGATAGTAATGCCAGGGTGGAGGATTTGTATGCAGGATCTACGGCTTGTAGGCGTACACGACGACGGGGAGCATCTCCTGTTGAGCGGCGCCGGCGGCGAGATGTTCCAGCTGCCGATCGATGAAGCACTGCGGGCGGCCAGCCGGTCTTCGGCGAAGACCGCTTCAGCGGCTGCGCCCATTGCCATGTCCCCGCGGGACATCCAGTCACGGATCCGCAGCGGTGCCACCGCAGCGGAGGTGGCTGAGCTTTCCGGGCTTCCCCTTGCAAAAGTCGAGCGGTATGAGGGCCCTGTCCTTGCCGAGCGCGAGTATGTAGCGCAACAGGCGCGGAAGGTGGAAGTGGCTTCGCCCTCCCCCGGCCATGACACCTACCGCTCCGTTTTTGGCGACAACCCGGCGTCCCTCAACGACATGGTCAACCACCGGCTCTCAGCCCACGGGATTGAACCTTCCACCGTGGAATGGGATTCGTGGCGGCGCCAGGACGGCAACTGGACCGTGGTGGCCCGTTTTGAAACCAACAAGGAAGGCACCGCAGGCATCGGCGAGGAGCCGCCTGCGCGGTGGACTTTCAGTCCGGCCCGCAAGTCACTGCAGAACACCAACCGCTGGGCGCAGCAGCTCAGAGAGCTGGAGCCGCTGGACGGCCCCGTCCCGGCCCGCCGCCTCACTGCGGTCTCGGACCGGCCGTTTGACTTTGAAACGGACGCGGAAGCGGCGGCCGCCCGCAATTCGACCGGCCCGCCTGTCCCACAGTCCAGGGAATCCGACGGTCTCCTGGATATGCTCCGTTCACGCCGCGGCCAGCGCCTGGGCGTCGACGAGGACGCGGATGACGCCTTGGCGCTGCTGCTGACCCACGGCGTGCCGGCTGCCCATCCACGTCCTTCGGAGCTGGTCCCTGAACCGGAATCCAAGGAACAGAAGTACCGCGAGCCGGAAACCCGCGAGGCAGCTCCCGCCGAGTCCACCGCACCGGACGACGCCGCGCCTGCCGCCGCAGCTGACCCCCTCACCCGCAGGCGCGACGCGCGGCCGTCAATGCTGTCCCGGCTGAGCCTTATCCCGCCGCACCGGGACTCTGACGATGACGACGTCCTGAAACTGCACGACGGCGTCAGCACTGATACGAGGGAAATCACCATTGTGGCGTCCCCGCTTCGTCCCGCAGGACAAGGTGCCCCAGGCGAGTCCGGGCCGGGACGCCCCGCGCCGAACGTGGGCCTGGACGAACTGCTGGGCGGCGGAAGCCCGCGCCGGGCAGCTTACACGGCCGGCACCGATGACGCAGGATCCGGCCAGCACCACGACCATGACGCGGACCAGCCTGAGCGGCAGCCCGCAAAACCGAAGCGGTCCACGGTTCCCAGCTGGGACGAGATCGTCTTCGGGACCAAGCGGGACTGACGCCTCAGCGGCGGCGCGGCCTGCCTTCGGCCGTAAAGCACAGCAGCGGTACTTCGCGTTCCGCTTTGGTCAGCGAGCCGTGCTGGCCTACCACCTCCATGGCGGCGGGGCGCCCGCGGCGTGTGTCGTAGAGGGCCAGGGCGTCCCGCGCGGCAATCATGATGTGGCCAATCCGGGGCCCGACGGCGGGGCGCAGCATCCCGAACAGTCCGGCGGCGATGGCATCCTCCCGGGTAAAGGCCCAGATTCTGTCGCCGAAACGGGCACGCCACGCGCCCAGCAAGCGCTCCCGGCCCGAGGCGTCTGCCGGATCCTGAAGGTAGAGATGGACCATCCGGGGCTCCCCCGCCGTATGCCGCACGCCGTCAACAAGAGACGCGTCCGCGGAGAAGTCGATCCGCTGCTGTTCCGGGACGTCGAGCATCCCGTGGTCCGCGGTGAGGAGAACGGTGGTCCCGGCCGGGAGCGACGCGTTGAGCCGTTTGACGGTTGCGTCGAGCTCTTCGAGCTGGTGTTCCCACTGTTCGGACTGGCAACCGTGCCGGTGGCCTGCCTTGTCCAGTTCGTTGACGTAGAAGTACATCAGGGACCGGCCGGCGGTGTCCATGGCTTCGGCGGCGGCAGCTGTGCGGGCGTGGGCCGTCACGGCTGAGACGAAATTCCCGCCGCGGAGGGCCGCCTGGGTCATGGGCGAGTTGCCGAACTGCGGGAGGCTGACCGTGGTCACATTAACTGACTCGGCGGCCCGTTCTAAGACGGTAGGGAACGGCTGCCACTCAGCGGGGTCCACCCCGGCATCCCAGTTGCCGAGCATGTTGACTACTTTGTCCTGTTCCGGGTCCAGGACGTCATAGCCCACCATTCCGTGCTGGCCGGGCGGTAGGCCTGTGCCGAAGCTGGCCAAGGCAGCGGCCGTGGTTGAGGGGAACGTGGAGTCAAGCCAGACGGGAACTTCCCCCTGACCGGACTGCATAACGGAGCGCAGGAAGGGCGTGTGGGCCGACTTCTGTTTCAGCAGGTTCCGGCCCAGGCCGTCGGCCAGGACCACGCAGACGCGCGACGCCGACGGAAGGCCGAGCACGTTCGTGAAACCCTCCACCCCGAGGCTTGCCGCCGCGCTGGTGAGGACGTCCGCGATGGACCGCCGGCCGAAGGCAGGGGCGGGCGGCATACTCAGATGAGGGGCAGCCACTTGGGAAACCGCTGCGGAAGCGGCTGAGTAGACTGTTGCTTTCCCTTGGTCCGGCATCTCAGCGCTGCTGGTGCCCGCGGCTGAGCTTGTTTCCGAACACACCCGTCCGGGGCCGGGGCTGGAGCGTCTGGCCGGCGTGCGGCACGGGAGCCGTGGAGCCGGTGTTCACGGCCCGCAGGGCGCGGGCGAAGAGTTTGGCGTCCTGGACGGCCTGCGGACCGTCGGCTTCAGCGCTGATCCGCAGGACGATGTCCTCCTGCGCAATGGTGCCGCTGTAGCCGTGGTCCGCCTCGCATTGCGGGTCTCCGCAGCTCGCGGGCCCCATGTCCAGCCGCTGGCCACCGGACCAGGCAATGGCGAGGGTGACTTCCCGGACCGGATCCGAGGGTTTGTAGTCCTGCGGCTGGGAGTACATGTAGCTCAGGACCACGGAGCGGATCTGCGCGACGGGCACGGATTCGGTGGAGATCTGGGCCACGATCTGTTCGCCGGCCTCATCGAGCTGCTGGTCATCCACATGGGTGATCACCAGCATGTCGGCGGTCAGGACCAGCACGGTGATGTGGCGGCGGACTTCGGCCCGGTCAAAGTGGGTTTCCAGGTGCACCAGGTGGGCCACGCATTCGCGGCCGTCCAGGGCGTCGTCAACGACGTCGGCCACCAGGCGCGGGTAGAAACCCGCCTTCTGGAGCGCACCGTCCAGGCTCTGGCCCTGGGGCGTGTGGCTGTGTGAGCTGTGGGGGCGGGTTGCCTGGTTGTCACTGCCGGAGGTGGAAGGCGTCGACTGGGAAGGCTGTGAGCTCATTCCCCCATTTTCACAGATCGGCCGGGGACATGCTAACCGCAGTCAGCCCAGCATGGCCCGGCGGGCACTGTCAGTGCGCTGGGCTGCATTGCCGATCTTGATATCTGCGGCCAGGATGGACACGCCCTGGTTTCCGCAGAGGACCGGGTTGAATTCCACCAAGGCTATTTCCGGATGGTTGTCCTTCATCCAGGCCAACCGCCCGGCGACTTCCTCCAAGGCGTCAATATCGACGGCGGGAAGGCCCTGGTAGCCGAGGAGTTTGCGGGCTGCCCGGGGCCCACGGATGAAGTCCTTCACGTCGGCCGCGGACAGCGGAGGCACGCGGTGCGCCCAGTCATCCAGCAGGTTGACGGCGTCCCCGGCCAGCCCGAAGGAAACCACCGGCCCCAGCAGCGGATCCTCAATGGCCCGGAACGTGCACGCCTGCCCCACGGGGGCCATGGACTGCACCTCCAGGGCCGACGAACCGTAGGGTGCAAGCGAGCGCCGCATCTGCACGATGTTGCGGCGGAGGGAATCCGAATCCTCGATGTCGAGGCGGACTCCGCCCAGGTCGAGGCGGTGGCGAAGTGCCGGGTCGGTGGTTTTCAGCGCGACGGGCCAGCCCAGCCTGCCGGCGGCAGCAACGGCCTCGTCTTTTGAGTCGAACCCGGCGGACGGCAGCACTGGAATGCCGTAGTGCGCCAGCAGCTCGGCCGCGGACGCCGGCTCCAAGGTCTTGAGTTGCTCCCCGTGGACATCGTGGAGAAGCTGATCCAGCAGGATCCGTGCGCTTTCCGGATCGCAGCCTTCGGGTTGGACAAAGTGGCCGGGGTCCCGTGCCACCCATTCCGCGTAGCGCACCACGGCGGCGAGCGCCGCCACAGCCGCACCGGCGTTGGAGAAGCATGGTACTGTCCGTCCCTCAGCTCCCACCATGCCCTCCACGTAGATGGAGGGGTCAAGGATTCCGGTGAAGGCAGCGACTACCGGTTTCCCGGCGGCGGCCGAGCATTCGGCCAGGACCTCGGCGATATGGTCCACCGTCAGCCCACGCACCGGCAGCAGCGCGGCCACCACGGCGTGGACGGCGTCGGACGCGAGGGTGTCCTGGAGGCTGCGGCGGAGGGCGGGCAGCGCCAGGGACATGCCGGCGTCGAGATCCACGTCGGTGACCATGCCGTCCACGGTCAGGCCGTGTGCCTCGGCGCTGTCCGCCACCACTTTGCCCAGCGCCAGGGAGTTGCTGAAAATGGCCAGCCCTGGCCCCGCCGGGAGCGGCTGGCCGGACACTATCTGGGTGATGTCCATCAGCTGTTCTATGGTCTCTACCCGGATGACGCCGGCCTGGCGCATCATGGCGTCCAGCGCACCGGCAGGTGCCTGAGTGGTCCGGACGGCGTGGCCAGGCGGCAGCCGCAGGCCCATGGTTTCCGACTTGGCTACCACCACGGGCTTGGTGCGGGCGAGCCGCCGGGCGATCCGGGAGAATTTGCGGGGGTTCCCGATCGACTCCAGGTAGAGGCCCACCGCGGTGGTGTCGGCGTCGTCCTCCCAGAACTGCATCATGTCGTTGCCGGAGACGTCGGCGCGGTTGCCCGCCGACAGGAACGTGGAAAGGCCCAGCCTGCGGCGGTGTGACGCCGCGTAGAGGGAAACACCGATCGCCGCCGACTGGGTGAACAGGCCCAGGCCCCCGCGGCGTGGCAGTGAGGGCGCCATGGAGGCGTTCAGCTTCACGTCGGGATGGGTGTTCACGATCCCCAGGGAAGCGGGCCCGATCACCCTCATGCCGTTTGCCCTGGCCTTGCGGACCAGGTTGCGCTGGCGGGCGAGGCCGCGTTCGCCGTCGTCCGCGAAGCCCGCGGAGGCGATCACCAGCCCCTTGACCCCGGCCGCGGCGCACTGGTCAACCACCGTGGCCACTTCCTCATAGGGGACGGCGATCACGGCCAGCCCCACCGGCTCCGGGACCTCGGAAATCCTGCCGAAGGACATCATTCCGGCGAGCTCCAACGCCTCCGGATTGATGGCGTAGACCTGCCCGGAGAAGCCGCCTTCGATGATGTGCTCCAGCAGTCGGTACCCCACGGTCCCCCATTTGCGGCTCGCCCCGACGACGGCAATGGACGACGGCGCCAGCAGGTCCCGGACGCTTCTCGCCTCGGCGCGGTGCTCGCGTGATTCCATCACCGCCCGGGACTTTTCGGTGGGGTCGATGTTGAACTCCAGGCTGACCACGCCGTCGTCGAAGTGGCGTTTGACGTCGTAGCCGGCATCGGCGAACACCATCAGCATTTTGCGGTTTTCCGGCAGCACTTCGGCGCTGAAGCGGCGGATCCCGTTTTCGTGGGCGGCCGTGGCAAGGTGTTCGAGCAGGATTGAGCCGATGCCCCTGCCCTGGTGGGCGTCGGCGATGTTGAACGCGACTTCGGCTTCGAGGGGATCATCAAGCCTGTCGTAACGGCCGATCCCCAGGATTTCGCCGCCAAAGGTGATGACCAGGGCAACCCGGTCCTTGTAGTCCACTTCGGTGAAGCGCTTGAGCTCCTTGCTGGACAGCCGGGCCTTGAAAGCGAAGAAGCGCATGTAGATTGAGTTCTGCGACTGCCCGGCATGGAAAGCCTGCACCGCGTCCGCATCGCTGGGGTGGATGGGCCTCAGATGCGCGGTGCCACCGTCACGGAGCACGACATCGGCTTCCCAATGTTCCGGATATTCGCCGTCCCCGGGCTGATCCACCATAGGCTTAGCCTAACCACAAACTGACGGCGCAGGCCGTGCGCCCGGAGGTCTTCCTACAGACCTGCGCCCAGACCACAGCACCACGAGTAACCCAGAAGGATCCACCAGCCCCATGGCCCGCCGCCAAAGCCCAGCCCCTGCCGGGGACGCTCCCCAGGATTTCGTCGAGAACATCGTGGACATCGATGTCACGTCCGAGATGGAAGGCTCCTTCCTGGAGTATGCCTATTCGGTGATCTACTCCAGGGCCTTGCCTGATGCCCGGGACGGGCTCAAGCCGGTCCAGCGCCGGATCCTGTACATGATGAGCGAGATGGGCCTGCGTCCGGACCGCGGCCACGTCAAGAGCGCCCGTGTGGTGGGCGAGGTCATGGGCAAGCTCCACCCCCACGGCGATACTGCCATCTATGACGCCATGGTCCGGATGGCCCAGGACTTCTCGCTCCGCCTGCCGCTGATTGACGGCCACGGCAACTTCGGCTCCCTCGACGACGGTCCCGCGGCACCCCGGTACACGGAGGCCAGGCTCGCGGCGGCGGCCCTGACGCTGACCGACCACCTCGACGAAGACGTGGTGGACTTTGTCCCCAACTACGACAACCAGCTGACCCAGCCGGACGTCCTTCCGGCCGCGTTCCCCAACCTGCTGGTCAACGGCGCCACGGGCATCGCCGTCGGGATGGCCACCAACATGGCCCCGCATAACCTGGTGGAGGTCATCTCCGCCGCGCGGCACCTGATCGCCCACCCGGACGCGACCCTCGATGACCTCATGCGCTTTGTCCCCGGACCGGACCTGCCAACGGGCGGCCGGATCGTAGGCCTGGACGGCATCCGGGACGCCTACGCCACCGGACGCGGTTCCTTCAAGACCCGGGCGAAGGTGGAGATCGAGCAACTCTCGGCCCGGCGCACCGGCCTGGTCGTCACCGAGCTGCCGTACATGGTGGGCCCCGAAAAGGTGATCGAGAAGATCAAGGACGCGGTCAATAGCAAAAAACTGACCGGGATCAGTGACATCGTTGACCTGACGGACCGCCAGCATGGCCTGCGCCTGGTCATCGAGCTGAAGAACGGGTTCAACCCGAACGCCGTCCTCCAGCAGCTCTACCGCTACTCGCCGATGGAGGATTCCTTCGGCATCAACAACGTGACCCTCGTGGACGGCCAGCCACAAACCCTCGGCCTGGTGAAGCTGCTCTCCGTGTACGTGGAGCACCGGATCGATGTGGTGCGCCGGCGGACGGCGTTCCGGCTGGGCAAGAAGAAGGACCGCCTGCACTTGGTGGAGGGCCTGCTGATCGCCCTCGTGGACATCGATGAGGTCATCCAGATCATCCGTTCCTCGGATGAGGTGGCGGCGGCCAGGGTCCGTTTGATGTCCATCTACGATCTTTCCGATATCCAGGCCAACTACATCCTGGAACTGCGGCTGCGGCAGCTGACCAAGTACTCCCGGATCGAGCTTGAAAAAGAGCAGGAGGAGCTGCGCCGCGAGATCGCGGAGCTGGAAGCCATCCTCGGCTCCGAGGAGCGGTTGCGCGGACTTGTGTCCTCCGAACTCGGCGAAATCGCCGAAAAATACGGCACGCCGCGGCGGACTGTGCTGCTCGAATCCGAGGCCGTGTCCCCTACCGTGGCCGCGGCCCTGGCAGCCGCCCCCAACGGCAAAGGCAAGGCCGCGCCGCTCGCCCTGGAGATCTCGGACGATCCCTGCTGGGCCATCCTGACGGCGTCGGGCCAGATCGCCCGCACGTCCAACCAGGAGCCCCTCGCCGAATCCGGGCCGCGGGCCAAACACGACGTTTTCCGCTCAGTGGTCAAGACCTCAGCCCGCGGGGAAATAGCCGCGGTCACCTCCCAAGGCCGGATGCTGCGGCTTCAGGTCCTGGACATGCCGGTACTGCCGCCGATGTCCGGCCTGCCCAACCTCACCGGCGGTGTCCCGGCCAAGGACTTCATCACGCTGCTGAAGGGTGAAACGCTGGTGGCGTTCGCCCCGGTGGATGAAATCCTGGCCGTCGGCACCGCCCAGGGTGTTGTCAAGCGGGTCCAGCCCGATTACCCCCTGAACCGCGAGGACTGGGAAGTCATTGCGCTCAAGGACAAGGACGTGGTGGTGGGTGTGGCGCCGGCCGGGTCTGAGGAGACCGATCTGGTGTTCCTGACCCGTGAGGCTCAATTGCTCCGTTTCAGCGCCGCCAACGTCCGGGCCCAAGGCAGGACGGCAGGCGGCATGGTGGGAATCAAGCTCGGCGTCGGGGACCAGGTGCTGTTCTTCGGGGCGGTTACCGCCTCCGACGACGCGGCCGTGGTGGTCACCATTGCCGGCACCAACGGCGCCCTTCCCGGCACCGCGCCGGGTGCCGCGAAAGTGACGCCCTTCGCCGAATACCCTGCCAAGGGCCGTGCGACGGCAGGCGTCCGCGCCCACAGGTTCCTCAAGGGCGAAGACACGCTGCTGCTGGCATGGGCCGGGCACGGACCCGCGAAGGCTTCATCGATGGCCGGCATTGCCAGGTCGCTGCCGCAGGAGCACGGCCGGCGGGACGGTTCGGGGATTCCGCTGTCCCAAGCGGTGGACGCGGTGGGTCCGGCCATGGCCTGGAGCGATCCGTCCTAGACTGCTGCCATGCCTATCATTCCTGATGAAAAGGACTGGACCTGGGTCCTTTCCCGGCCTTGCCCCGAGTGCTCCTTCGACGCTTCCACCGCCACACCGGCCACGGTGCCGGGCAGCGTGGAGAACATGCTGCCGCGCTGGCGGGCCGTCCTCCGCCGGCCTGAGGTTGCCGAACGCCCGGATGACAGGACGTGGTCGGCCCTGGAATACGCCTGCCACGTCCGCGACGTCTTCACGCTTTTCGACCATCGGCTTAACCTCATGCTCGACGCCGACGGCGCCCGGTTTGAGAACTGGGACCAGGACCGCACCGCCGTCGAAAAGGATTACGCCAACGCCGATCCCGCCGTGGTCAGCGCCGAGCTGACGGCGGAGGGCAAGCAGGTCGCCGAGTCCTTCGCCGGCGTCCGGGAGGCAGAGTGGGGACGGCGGGGCATGCGCAGCAACGGCTCCGAATTCACGGTCCTGACGCTGGCCCAGTACTTCCTGCACGACGTCGTCCATCACCTCCACGATGTGGACGGCTGAGGAGTAGACGGCTGAGCCGGGACGCTGAGCCGGGGATGGCCGGGCAGCGCAGGCCGCGCATTCAGGCTGCGGACTCAACCAACCAGCGAAGCGGCCGCGCCCGTCCGGGAAGCTGCTGAGAGCTCCAGCCGGGCGTCATCCGGCCGGATGTCGGCCGGATTGTGGGTCACCATGACCACTGTGCGGTCTTTCAGGCCGGCGCGGAGGTCAGCCAGTATTTCCCGTCCCGCCTGCGCGTCCAGATGAGCCGTGGGCTCGTCGAGCAGGATGACCTCGGCCCCCGTCAGCAGGGTCCGCGCCACGGCCAGCCGTTGCCGCTCGCCGCCGCTGAGGAAGGAACCGCCCGGCCCGATCCGGGTGTCCAGACCGGCCGGCAGCCTCGAGACCACGGCGCTGAGGCCGACGGCGGTCAACGCCGCTTCCAGCTCGGCGTCACCGGCGGCAGGCACACTGTCCCCGCGTGCAGGAGAGATACCCGGCGCCTCCGCGGCGGGGACGCCCAGCATCAGGTTGCCCCGCAGCGTCGAATCGAACAGGTGTGCCTCCTGCGGGCACCAGGCCGCCGTCCCCGTCACCGCTGCCCGGCCGGTGGCGGCCGGCAGGAATCCGAGCAGGACGGCGAGCAGCGTGGATTTCCCCGCGCCGGACGGTCCGGTGACCGCCAGCCAGATGCCCGGTCCGGCAGTTGCGGAGACCCCGGAGAACACGGGTTCCCCGCCGGGCCAGGCCGCCCCGACACTTTCCAGTTCGACACCCGCGGCGGCGCCGGAACGGGCGGGGACAACATGCAGGCCGTCGCCGCCCCCGGTTTCCGTGGGGTCGCCATCCAGCACCCCTGACTCCGCGACCCGGCGCATAACGCTGCGAAGCGCCGGGTACTGGCGCACCGCCGTCGTCATCGCCGCGTACGGTTCCACCAACGCCAACTGCAGTAGGACAACAACCGCGGCAGTGGCGGGCTCCATGGTTCCTGCCAGCACCTGGGGTGCAGCCAGCACGGCAGCAGCCAAAGCGGCGCTTCCGCAGGCAGCGACGGTAATGGCTTGGCCGAGGCCTTCGGCCCAGGCGGAACGCTGCGATGCCCGGGTGGCCAAGCGGTCCTCGGAGCGCAACGCGTCCAGGACGGCTGCAGCGATGCCGTTCGCGTGCAGCTCCGACCGGGCATCCAGCGCAGCAGACGTGCGCCGCAGGACGCCTGCCCGCAGGCTCTGTTCCGCTGTGGCCGAGCGACGGTCCCCCCACAGGGCGGCGGCCGGCGCCACGAACAGGCTGACAGCTGCTGCCAGGGCAACGGCCGGCAGCGCTGCAGGCGCCACCAGTGCGGTTGCCACCAGGGCTGAACCAGCCACGGCAAGCGCCGTGACGGGCGGCAGGACAACCCGCGGCAGCAGGTCGCGGACGGTGTCGACGTCGTCAATCACCGTACCCAGGACGTTGCCGCCCTGCAGGAGCCGTCGAAGCGCCAGCGCCTTGCGGCTCAGTGATTCCCAGAGCCGGCCGCGCAGCCGGGTGAGGGCGCCGAAGACGGCATCGTGCAGCAGGAGCCGTTCCCAGTAGCGCAGGACGGCGCGCCCGATCCCGAAGAACCGCACCCCGACGATGGCAGTAAGCAGGTACAGGATGGGCGGCTGTTCGCTGGCCCTGATGATGAGCCAGCCGGACAGGGCGGACAGGGCAACGGCGAAAATGGCGGCCAAAGTGCCCACCACGGCGGCGCCCGTGAACCGGCCGGCCACCGGTGACAGCAGACCGGCCAGGAGGCGGGCGGTCCCGCTTGGCCGCGGAGTCCCTGCCGCGGGCGTCTGGGCCTTCGTCGGACGACGCCGGCCAGGTTCCGTGGCGTGCACCTGATCCATGGTCGCCACGGTTCCGCCGTCGCGCCCGGTTCCGGACGGCAGCGTCACCGAGGCCGTCAGTGCCTCCCCGGACGGCGCTGTCACTTCAATCAGCGCAGCTCCGTCGGAGGGAGCTGTGATGCCGTGGGCGGATACGGGCACCAGGTGGTCAGCCAGCTCGCGGGTCTGCTGGTCGTGGGCCACCAGGATGACCGTGACTTGGCCCCGGAGCGCACGGATCGAGTCCTGCACGAGCGCCGCCGATAGCCCGTCAAGGTGTGCGGTGGGCTCGTCGAGAAGCAGAACGGTGGCACCGGACCTGATACGGGCCAGGCCGCGTGCCAACGCAACGCGCCGCAGCTCACCCGGGCTCAGTTCGGCCGGATGGTGGCCGGCGAGGTGCCCGGCAGCCGCCGCGGCCAGGCAATCCTTTGCCGCCTCCGCTCCTGCCGGAGTGTCAGAGCCCATGCCGCCATTGAGGTAGAGGAGGACTTCGTCAAGCACGGAGTCCGCCACCATGACCGGATGCTGCGGAACCCAGGCGATTGCGTCGCGCTCCAGGCCGGAGAGGCGGCCGGATACCGTGGTTCCGCCGCCGTCCCCGACGGTCCCGGCCAGCACGCCAAGGACAGTGCTCTTGCCGGCGCCGCTGGGGCCGTCCAGGGCGGTGATCAGCCCGTGCGGGGCAGTGAAGGTCAGGGGCCCGACGGCGGGAGCGGACCGTCCGGAGTACGTGACGGTGAGGTCGGTGACCGTCACTCCCCCGGACCCGGGCACGGAACCCCGGCTGCCGCCGTCGTACGCGGAAGCTTCGCTTCCCTGTGCGGGCAGCGGCCTCGACTCGGGCGCTTCAGTGACTTTCCTCGTCTCGGCCAGGGCCGCCCGGCCGTCATCACTGGCGTGGTGGGCGGTGCCCAGCTCCCTGAGCGGCAGGTAGCAGTCCGGCGCGAGGATCAGCGCCAGGAGGCCGGATTCGAGTGGCATGTCGCCGTGCACCAGGCGCACGCCGATGAACACGGCAACCACTGCGACGGAGATCGTGGCGATTAGTTCCAGGGCCAATGCGGACAGGAACGCAGTGCGCAGTGTCCCCATGGTCCTCACACGGTATTCCTCCGAGATCTCCTCGAGGGCCTTGCGCTGAGCCGTGGCACGGCCCAGTCCCACCAGTACGGGCAGGCCCTTGGCCAGCTCCAGCATGTGTGCGGACAGTCGGGTCAGGGTTTCCTGGGCCTCGCGGACATGGTCCTCGGTGTAGCGGCCAATCAGCACCATAAACAGCGGGACGAGCGGAACTGTCAGGACAATCACCACCGCGCTGACCCAGTCGGTGAACAGGATGCGCGCCCCGAGCAGCAGCGGGATCGCGGCACAGTTCACCAGCGCGGGGAGGAACTGCGTGTAGTAGCTGTCCAGCGCATCCAGCCCGCGTGTAGCCAGCACGGCCAGCCCGCCGTCGGCCGGGCCGGTGCTGCGCGCACCGTTCCGCAGGGCACGGGTCAGCAGTTCGGAGCGGAGTTCCTCTTTGATGCCCAGCGCGGCGCGGCGCGCGGCGATGCCCTGGGCCCACACTGTGGCGGACCTCAGGACAACTCCCGCCAGGCCCCAGGGCAGCTGCTCGGGCCAGGACCCGTTCCCGGTGGCCAGCCCGGCCAGCATGGCAGCCACGGCCTGGCCCATCAGGACCAGTGAGAGCGCCTTCAGCGCTGCCAGCAGGCCAAGCCAGTAGATGGCGGAGCGGGTGGCCGGTCCGGCCGGAAAATCTGGGCGCACTGCCGGTCAGCCCTTCGTTGTGAATGCCTTGACGGCAATGGCCGGCAGAAAGCTGTGGGCCGCGGGGATGTGGGACGCGCTGACACGGCGCCGGAACACCCAGTAGGTCCAGGCCTGGTAGGTGATCACGAGGGGTAGGCCAACGGCTGCCACCACGCTCATGAGCCCGAGCGCGTAATCGGACGACGACGCGTTGGCAACGGTGAGGTCAAACGCAGGGTCCAGGGTGGAAGGCAGGACCACCGGGAACACGGCACCGAAAATCGACGCGCTGCCGAGGATGAGGAAGACCCCCATCGCCATAAACGCCCTGCCTTCGGAGCCCCGCCGTGCCAGGAACCACGCGGCTGCTGCGGCCGTCACGGCCACGATCACCGCCGCCCAGGTCCACGGCGTACCCTCCAGGAACTGGATGATGAGCGCCCAGCCGGCCAGTGGCAGCAGCAGGACCGGAAGCAGCCGGACGAACCAGCGGCGTGCGCGGTGGCGCACATCGCCGTCGGTCTTCAGTGCCAGGAACGCCAGCGCGTGCAGCAGGGAGAACCCCACCACGGCCAGCCCGCCCAGCACGGCATAACCGCTGAACCACGCTAACGCACCGCCTACGCGGTCGCCGTTCGCGTTCAGCGGCAGGCCCGTGGTGGTCAGGGCCAGGGCAGCACCGACGCCGAAGGCGGCAAAGAAGGACCCCAGGGCAATGGCCCAGTCCCACCGCGCCCGCCAGGCGTCGGCGTCCACCTTGCCGCGGTATTCGAATGCCACGGCACGGAAGATGAGGGCAACCAGCACCACCAGGAGCGGGAGGTAGAGCGCAGAAAACAGCGAGGCGTACCACAGCGGGAACGCCGCAAACGTTGCGGCCCCGGCCGTGATCAGCCAAACTTCGTTGCCGTCCCAGACCGGGCCGACGGTGTTCAGCAGCACCCGGCGCTCGGTGTTGTCCCGCGCGAATAGCTTCATCAGCATTCCCACGCCGAGGTCAAAGCCTTCAAGGAAGAGGTAGCCGGTCCAAAGCACCGCGATCACGATGAACCAGATAGTGGGCAGCAGTTCCATGCTCGAGTATCCTCTGCTCTTCTTAGTAGGCGAATGCCAGGACGTCGTCGGCGGGCTTGCCAGTGCCCGGACCCTTGGTGGGGTCCTCGTTTTCGTCGGCCGGGGTGTGTGCAATTTCCGGCATCGCGGACACCACGCCGCCCCGGATGTACTTGACCAGGAGCTTGACCTCAACCACGAGCAGCACGGCGTAGACGGCGGTCAGGACGATCAGTGACGTCAGCAGTTCGCCAGCGGAGACCCCGGGGGAGACTGCGGCCGCGGTAAACATAAATACCTGGTCGATGCCGTTCAGGTCCGGGTTGGGGGCCACCACAAACGGCTGCCGGCCCATCTCGGTGAAGATCCAGCCGGCCGCGTTGGCGCCGAACGGGGCCAGGATGCCGAACACCGCCAGGCGCATCAGCCAGCGCGATGCAGGCACGGTGCCCTTCCGCGTCGCCCAGAGCGCGATGAGCGCCGCCAGCGCCGCAAGGCCGCCGAAGCCGATCATCATCCGGAAGCCCCAGTAGGTGACTTCCATAACCGGGACGTACTCGATCTCCTGGCCGGCCCGCTCGCCGTAGATCGGGTTGTCGGGCAGGTGCGTTCCGTAGTCGGCCTTGTACTGGTCCAGGAGTCCGTTGACGCCCCTGACCTCCGTGGTGAAGTCGCCGTTGGCCAGGAAAGAGAGGATGCCCGGAACCTCGATCAGGGCCTTGATGTCATCGCAGTTCTTGGAGCCCAGGTTCCCGATGCTCAGCACCGAGAAGCCCGTGCCGTCGTGGCAGGCGGCCTCGGCCGCGGCCATCTTCATGGGTTGCTGCTCAAACATCAGCTTGCCTTGCAGGTCACCGGTCAGGGCGGTGCCGGCGAATGAAATCATGGCGACGACGGCGCCGATCCGCAAGGAGCGGATCCACACTTTGTGATCGGTCCGGTCGCGGCCTGGGATGGCGGCTTCGCCGGGAACCACGCGGCCGTCAGCGCCGATGGTATCGATGCCGTCCGTGCGCCTGCGCCAGAGGTGGTACCAGGCAATGCCCAGGAGGAAGCCGCCGGCAACGGCCAGTGCTCCCATCAGGGTGTGCGGAAAGGCCACCAGGGCGGTGTTGTTGGTGAACACGGCCCAGGCGTCCGTCATGACCGGCCGGCCGTCAATAATCTCCGCGCCCACCGGATGCTGCATCCAACTGTTGGCCACGATGATGAAGTACGCGGAGAACACCGATCCCACGACGGCCACCCAGAGGCAGACGAGGTGGATGCCCGGCTTCAGCTGCTTCCAGCCGAAGATCCACAGGCCCAGGAACGTGGACTCAACAAAGAAGGCCAGCAGCGACTCCAGGGCCAGCGGCGCCCCGAACACGTCTCCGACGAAGCGGCTGTACTCGCTCCAGGCCATGCCGAACTGGAACTCCTGCACAATGCCGGTGGCCACGCCCATGATGAAGTTGATCAGGAAGAGCTTGCCCCAGAACTTGGTCATCCGGAGGTATTCGACCTTGCCGGTGCGGTGCCAGAGCGTCTGCATCACGGCAACCACCAGGCCCAGTCCGATGGTGAGAGGCACCATCATGAAGTGGTAGACGGTGGTAATCCCGAATTGCCAGCGTGCGATTTCCAGAGCTTCCACAGCAGTCCCTCGGGTTGGCGGTGCAACTTTTCTACGAACCGTAGAACTTTGACTTCTACAGAGTGTAGAACAGTGGGGCGGGCACTGTAAACCAACAGTTCCACGTGGAAGTGGCTCCCACAAGGCCGCGGCGCGCCCAGTGTTCTACCGTACGTAGAAACTCAGGCGAAAAACAGGTAAATTTGTTTTTGTATCTGTAGCGCTTAGTGCAGTCACCGCGGCCGTCAACGGCCCGGTGCGGGGAAATCGAAGGATGTATTCCAATGGCAAGTCTTGGCGAACTGGAACGGGCAGTGATGGATCTGCTCTGGGCGGGCCACGAAGCAGCTACCGCGAATACCCTGCGCGACAGACTGGCAACAACCACCGAGGCAAAAGGGGATGCTGCCGGGCATGAGGGCAAGGAGCTTGCCGTCACAACAGTCCTGACCGTCCTCTCACGGCTCGAGAAGAAGGGCCTGGTGGAGCGGGAACGCGGTACCCGGCCGCACCGCTACCAGGCCGTTTCCAGCAGGGAAGACCACACGGCGGAGCTGATGCATGAAGTGCTGGGCTCAGCGCCTGACCGTGAAGCCGTGCTGGCACGGTTCATCGGCTCCGTGACGGACAGTGAAGCGGAAACGCTGCGCAAACTGCTTGGCCACATCTAGCGGACCATGTTCTGGACCTCGTACCTGCTGGCGGTCCTCGCGATAGTCCTGGCATGGCCAGTGCCTATCTTGCTTTCCCGTGCCTCGTGGCCTGCCCGGTCACCATTCACGGCCATGCTGCTGTGGCAGGCAATAGCACTTGCGGGCGGACTGTCCATGATCGGCGCCATGCTGGTCTATGGCCTCGAACCGATCGGTGACAACCTCATCTCCGGGCTTCGTGGGCTCGCGGATATGGTCCTCTTCAACGCGCCCACCACCGCACTGGGCTTCTGGCATCTCTTCGCACTTTCGGCCGCGGCGCTGCTCACGGCCCATCTGGTCTTCACCCTCTTGCTGACCTACTACAAGATCGAACGGCAGCGGCGTAGGCACCGGGCGCTCCTGGCTCTGTTGGCCGCGCCGTCCGTCGATGCAGCCCGCACGGTGGTCATCAGCCACGATTCACCCGTGGCCTATTGCCTCCCGGGCGGGGCCCGCTCCGTCACGGTGCTCTCGGACGGCCTGATGGCGGCCCTGGAGCCGGCTGAATTACGGGCCGTCCTGAGCCATGAGAATGCCCACCTCAACCAGCGCCACCATCTCCTGCTCTGGGCGTTTGCCGCGTGGCGCCAGGCGCTCCCCTGGCTTCCCACCACCCGCCTCGCGCAGGAGGCGGTGAACTCTCTCATCGAAATGCTGGCTGACGACGTAGCGCTCAAGACGGAAAGCAAAGCCACGCTCATCAAGGCGATCGCCATTGTGGCCAGCGGACCGACAGGAGGTATGGCCGGAGGCATGGGGGCGGGTATGGCCGGAAGCATGGCGGCCGCCGCCATGCCGTCCTCGCACCAGAGCCTTACCCTGGACGGGCTTGAGGCGCCCACCGGCGCCGTCTCAGGTTCTGCCAGGACCACTATTTCCCGAGTCAGCCGGCTGCTTTCCCCTCAGCCGCAGCTGCCTTCCGCCGCCCGCGGGATGGTGCTTGCCGGCTGCGCCCTGCTCCTGGCCCTGCCCACCGCCCTGCTGATCGTGCCGGGCCTGCTGGGCTGAACCCCCGGCGCGGACTGAATCCCCGTCGCGGGCCGTGCCGTCGTGGGCCGAGCCCTCACAGGACGTCAGGCGTCGATCCGCTCCCGGTCCAGGCTGGAGGCGCCGGCGATGATGAAGTCCTTGCGGGGGGCAACATCGGACCCCATCAGCAGGTCGAACGTGTCCTCCGCGTGCTTGGCGTTCTCAATCCCCACCTTGCGCAGGGTCCGGTGCCGCGGGTCCATGGTGGTTTCCGCCAGCTGCCCGGCGTCCATCTCGCCCAGGCCCTTGTACCGCTGGATCGGCTCCTTGTAGCGCTTGCCTTCCTTGGCCAGCCGGGCCAGGAGCACGTGGAGTTCCGCCTCCGAGTACGTGTAGATCATCTCGTTGGCCTTCTGCCCGGCGTTAATGAGCTCTACCCGGTGCAGCGGCGGCACGGCAGCATAGACCCGTCCCGCGTCGATCATCGGGCGCATATACCGGAAGAAGAGCGTCAGCAGCAGCGTTCGGATGTGGGCGCCGTCGACGTCGGCGTCGGTCATGAGAATGACTTTGCCGTACCGGGCCGCGTTGATGTCGAAGCTGCGGCCCGAACCGGCGCCCACCACCTGGATCAGGGCAGCGCATTCCGCGTTGGACAGCATGTCCCCTACGGACGCCTTCTGCACGTTCAGGATCTTGCCGCGGATGGGCAGCAGAGCCTGGAAGTCCGAGGACCGCGCCAGCTTGGCGGTTCCCAGTGCGGAGTCGCCTTCCACGATGAACAGTTCGGAACGGTCGACGTCGTCCGTCCTGCAGTCGGCGAGCTTGGTGGGCATGGACGAGGTTTCCAGGGCATTCTTGCGCCGCTGGGTCTCCTTGTGGACCCGTGCGGAAATTCTGGACTTCATCTCGCTGACGATCTTTTCCAGGAGCAGCGCGGAGTGGGCTTTATCATTCCGGTTGGCTGAATTCAGCTTCGCGGTGATCTCCTGCTCCACCACCTTCGAGACGATGGCGCGGACGGCGGAGGTGCCCAGGATTTCCTTCGTCTGGCCCTCGAACTGCGGCTCGGCCAACCGGACCGTCAGGACAGCCGTCAGGCCGGCAAAGATGTCATCCTTCTCGATTTTGTCATTGCCGGCCTTCAGCTTGCGGGCGTTGGCCTCCACCGCTTTCCGGAACGTCTTGACCAGCGCCTGCTCGAAGCCTGACTGGTGGGTACCGCCTTTGGGCGTGGCGATGATGTTGACGAAGCTGCGGACGGTGCTGTCGTAGCCGATGCCCCACCGGAGAGCCACGTCCACTTCACAGTCACGTTCAACCTCGGCGAGCTGGCTGTGGCCCCGTTCGTCGAGTACCGGCACGGTTTCCTTGAACTTACCTGAACCGTGCAGCCGCCAGACATCGGTGACGGCGGGATCGGCGGCCAGGAACTCCACGAACTCGGACAGGCCGCCGTCGTGGTGGAACACCTCTTCGTGGCCAGCTGCTTCACCGGGGGTACCGGCCAGCCTGCGCTCATCGCGGACGGTGAGCTTGAGCCCCGGCACCAGGAAGGAGGTCTGACGTGCCCGTGCAGCCAGTTCGTCGTAGGAGAACTTGGCGTCCGGCGTGAAAATCTGGCGGTCCGCCCAGTAGCGGATCCGGGTCCCGGTCACACCACGCTTCGCCTTGCCCACCACGTCCAGCACCGAGCCGTCCACAAACGGCGCGAACACTGCCGACGGGTCCAGCTTGGATCCCTGATCCTGGAAACGCCCCGGCTCGCCGCGCCGGAACGACATTTTGTACGTCTTGCTGCCGCGGTCCACTTCCACGTCGAGTCGCGCAGACAAGGCGTTCACCACGGAGGCGCCCACGCCGTGCAGGCCGCCGGAGGCCGTGTAGGACCCGCCGCCGAACTTGCCGCCCGCATGGAGCTTGGTGAAGACCACCTCGACGCCGGTGAGGCCGGTCTTGGGTTCGAC
The DNA here is from genome assembly GCF_050156205.1 of Pseudarthrobacter sp. Y6. Classification (NCBI taxonomy): domain Bacteria; kingdom Bacillati; phylum Actinomycetota; class Actinomycetes; order Micrococcales; family Micrococcaceae; genus Pseudarthrobacter; species Pseudarthrobacter sp. Y6. Next base: position 2,725,942 of record NZ_CP189574.1, read on the forward strand.
GTCCACGGGGATGCCGCGGCCGTCGTCGTGAATTTCCACCGAGTTGTCCGCGTGCAGGATGATCTTGATGTCGTGCCCAAAACCAGCAAGCGCTTCGTCCACCGAGTTGTCGATGATCTCCCACAGGCAGTGCATCAGCCCGCGCGAATCGGTGGAGCCGATGTACATGCCGGGGCGCTTACGGACGGCCTCGAGGCCCTCCAGGACAGAAAGGTGCCGGGCGGTGTAATCAGAACTTGGTGCCACGGGTTGTGAACTCCTTCAGTGACGGAACAGCTGGCGCTGCGGGCGCTCCATCAAGCCTAGTCGGCGCTGCAGCGGACGGGTGCCTGCCACACGTCCCCCAGGCTGTGGGTGAGGCCACTCGTTATCCTTCCGTGACCCAGGCCGGCGGCTTGATCGATTCTTGTGGCTACGCGGACAGCGAACTTGACCCGTCCTTGCGATGGGATTGATACGAATACTGGTTATATAGACATACAGATCTACTAAGGAGGCCGACATGACAACAGCAGTGGCAGACCGCACACTCAACGCACTGGACCGGTGCGATCGCTGCGGAGCTCAGGCATATGTCCGCGTTGTACTCGAGTCCTCCGGCGGTGAGCTGCTGTTCTGCGGCCACCATGCCCGCGCAATCGAGGCTACGCTGAGGCCGTTGAGCTCCGACTGGCACGATGAGACGGGCAGGCTTCACGAGAAGGCTCCCGTAGCCCTCGACTGACCAGGAATACCACAACCTGATACACCTCGAAGAGGACCTCTCCAGCCGGAGGGGTCCTCTTCTTTGTCATGAAGCCCAAGACAGCAAAACGCGGGTCCCCTTTACGCCCATGGATCCGAAGATGATGGGCGGAAGGTGACCCGCGCTGCCTGAGTCCTTGATCTAGTCCAGGTAGTCCCGCAGTACCTGCGACCGTGACGGGTGGCGGAGCTTGGACATGGTCTTGGATTCGATCTGGCGGATGCGCTCACGCGTCACACCGTAGACCTTGCCAATTTCGTCTAAAGTCTTCGGCTGGCCATCGGTCAGGCCGAAGCGCATCGCTACCACGCCGGCTTCGCGCTCGGACAGGGTGTCCAGGACGGAGTGCAGCTGTTCCTGCAGGAGAGTAAAGCTCACGGCATCAGCGGGAACCACGGCCTCGGAATCCTCGATGAGGTCGCCGAACTCGGAGTCACCGTCTTCACCCAGCGGGGTGTGCAGGGAGATCGGTTCGCGGCCGTACTTCTGGACCTCCACGACCTTCTCAGGAGTCATGTCCAGTTCGAGGGCCAGTTCTTCGGGCGTGGGTTCGCGGCCCAGGTCCTGAAGCATCTGGCGCTGCACGCGGGCCAGCTTGTTGATGACTTCAACCATGTGCACCGGGATGCGGATGGTGCGGGCCTGGTCTGCCATGGCGCGGGTAATGGCCTGGCGGATCCACCACGTGGCGTACGTGGAGAACTTGAAGCCCTTGGTGTAGTCGAACTTCTCGACAGCGCGGATCAGGCCCAGGTTGCCTTCTTGGATAAGGTCCAGGAACAGCATGCCGCGGCCGGTGTAGCGCTTGGCCAGCGAGACCACCAGGCGGAGGTTGGCTTCAAGCAGGTGGTTCTTGGCGCGCTTGCCGTCGTGGATGACGAACTCAAGTTCACGCTTGAACTTGGGGTCCATCGAGCCGTCGTCGGCATTGATTTTCTCTTCGGCGAAGAGCCCGGCTTCGATCCGGAGCGCGAGGTCCACTTCCTGCTCGGCGTTGAGCAGCGCAACCTTACCGATCTGCTTGAGGTAATCCTTGACGGGGTCAGCCGTGGCACCGGCCGACATCACCTGCTGGACAGGGGCGTCGTCGTCATCGGCATCCGAGTAGACAAAACCCTTGCCCGTGGCTGCCGATGCGGCCTTGGCTGCGTTGATCTCGCTGTTATCGGCGATGTTGATGTCGTCGAGGTCTTCCTCAACGTCCTCATCATCGGAGTCCGATGCGCCGCGCGCGGATTTTCCGGCTGCTTCGGCAGCGGCTTTGGCGCCGGGCTTGGGCCCGCGCTTCTTGGGCTCAGGCTTGCCGTCCAAACCGGTGTCACCGGCGGCATCCTTGATGGCTTTGTTGGCTGCCCGCGTCGCTGCTCGCTTGGCGTTCGTTGCAGCCTGCTTCGCCTCAGGGGACAAATCGTCCTGGGCGGCGGGTTCCTTCTTCGCGGAAGACGGGGTCACAGAAAACCTTTCTAGCGGCGGTCTGTGGAATCACCATACGGGCAACACCACTATGACCCTGTCAAGTCCGTGATGAATATCAGGTGCAACCACGGCCGGCAGAGTCTACAAGTAGAACTGCCGGGGCGGCTGTAATGTTCCCGACTGGGCTTCATCACATGCACTTGATTCACGGACCCAACCGGGTCTCGGCAACCATTGTCTCACGGTTTTCCCAAACCCGACCTCAAGGCTGCCCCCAGCCCCGGAGCTGGGGCCAGCCGGCCTGGGGCGCACGCCGACAGCCCTTGGCGGCCGAGAGGCGGCAGGACCCCGGGCTTGCAACCGGTCATGCTGCAACCCGTCAGGCCGCGTCCGGTTGGAAATTCCGCCAGGCGGCCTCCTTACGTGCAGCCCAGCCGCAGAGGGTGCCGCGCCGCACCAGCTCAAGCATGAGTTCAGCGAGCCGGTAGCCTGGTTCCTCCTCAAGGGCGCGGCCGAGGTACGCAGCAGCGTAGGACCCCCGCCCCCTGCACCACGCGATCCACCCACGCCCGGCCAGCGCGGCTGCACCGGCCTGCCCGCCGGATGCCGACAGCTGTTCCAGCACTGCGTCAAGGCTGTTGAGTGTGTGCCAGGCAGGAACCACCGGGTCCAGCCCCAACAGGACTTCGCCATATCCCGGAATGCCCGGCATGCCTTTGGTATCCGGTCCGGCAGGCTCCCGTCCTGGCAGTCCGGCTCCCGACGCTGGAAGTCCGGAAGGTGAGGGGCCCAGGAACGCAGGCCCCACCGGAGCCAGGATGCAGCCGGTATCGAAGATGCCGAACCTCGCGGCACCCGCCAGGGCAGCCGCCTGACCGGCGGCGGCCATCACCAGGACGGCGTCACGCCAGGCGGGGACCCGGAGCGACGCCCGAAGGTAAGCAACGTCATTGACCGGCAGCGCCTGACCAGGCACGTTGGCCAGCAGGGCCTCCCATTGGACCATCAGCTGGCCGAACTGCTCCCTGCTCCCCCGGCGCCGGTCCAGCTGCGCCGCCCACGTTGCCTCGGAGGCAAGGATGGCTGTCCGGTCCTCGCCGGAAAGCGTGGGCGGAGGATGGGCGCCGTCCTCCGGCGCGGGCCCGACGCTGCTGCCGCGGAAGACCATTTCGGCATTAAGCATGCTGTCCCGGATCGCCTGAACAGACCGGCCCGGCGAGGGGCAGCAGGACGGGTCGGTGCAAAAAGCATCACGCCAGAAGGCGTCACCGACGTACCAGGCGGCCCGTACCGGCATCCCCGCGGCACCAAGGACCGCCTGCAGCGCGTCCAGTAGGCCACGGTAGGTTCCAGGTGGTTCCATCCAGCCGTCGTTGGTGAAGCAGGCCAGCAGGGCGGCATCGGCATTCTCGTCAGCCTGGAGATAATCGCGCACCGTGCGGGCGTAGTCCCGCGGGTCCGCGAGAGTTTCCGGGCCTGGAAGATCCAGCCTCAGGGTTGCTCCCAGCCGGTTTCCCTGCAGGGTCATCGCAACCAGGCTGTCTGCCGGCCAGTAGCCCAGGGAATGCGGAATGAAACCGAGGATGTCTTCGGGGCCTCGGACGGTCAGGTGTTCTGAAGGTTTCATGTTTCCAGCTTTGGCGCAGTGCCAGCCGCGGTGAAGCGCCAACTTCCCGTATGTGAATAACCTGCCTGTGCAGGAAAGGTGTCAGTCTTTGACCGCGCGGTCGCGCTGGCGCCGCTGTGTCAGGTTCGCCCGCCGCTGCTGCGCCATGGCCCGAAGGAGCGGCGCGACCACCACACCCTGCGCCGCCATCTGGCGCCGAACTTTGCGCCGGCAGACAAGCGTCATGGCGGCGCCAAAGCCCAGCAGCAGGAACTGTACGCTGAGTGCGATCCGGAACGGTTCGAGCCCGTACAGGACGCCGTCGGAATAGCCGCTGGCCAGCAGGACGTCCAGCACCAGGCCGATCAGGAAGATAGCAACCAGGGCCGCGATGAATCCGCCCACATTCACGATGCCCGTTGCGGTACCGATCCTGTGGGCCGGATTGAACGTCCGCGCGAAATCAAACCCGATCATCGATCCTGGCCCCCCGATGGCCAGGACTACCACCAGGCACGCCAGCAGCCATAGCGGGGAACGGCCAGGCGTCAGCAGCACCGCGGCCCAGGCAGCGGCGGTGGCGCCGGCGATGAGCAGGACCATAGTTGACCGGCGAAGCGGGTGGCGGGAAACGAACTGCCCGATGAAGGGGCCCACGGCCATCGCCGCCGCAACGTACAAGGTCATCAGGCCGGCCACGGTTGCGGCATCCAGGCCCTGCCCCGAGATCAGGAACGGATATCCCCAGGTCATGGCGAAGACGGTGCCGCTGAACTGGATGGTGAAGTGGCTCCACATCCCCAGCCGGGTACCCGGCTGGCGCCAGGCCCGCGCGAGCGAGGCGCCCGTGGCTTTCAACCCCTGCCGCGCCTGCGGGGCAGGCGCACCGGGCGGGTGGTCCTTCAATAGCACCAATACCAGGACTACTGCCAGGCCCGCCATGCCGGCGAGCATCAGGAAGCCGGGGGTCCAGCCAAAGGAATGCAGGACAAAGGCGAAAGGCAGCACACTGAACAGCTGCCCGAGCTGGCCCGACATGCCCGTCAGCTGGGTGACCAGCGGAACCCGGGCCGGCGCGAACCACAAGGGAATGAGTCGGATCACGGAAATAAACGTCATGGCATCCCCGGCACCCACAAGAATCCGCCCCGCCACACCGCCGGGGATGGTGTCGGCGAAGGCCAACTGGAGCTGCCCAAGACCCATCAGGACGGCTCCACCGGCGATCATGATGCGCGAGCCGAATCTGTCCACCAGGAGGCCTACCGGGATCTGCAGGCCTGCGTAGACCAGCAGCTGGAGCACGGTAAAGAAGGAGATGGCGGACGCGCCGGCATGGAACCGCTCGGTGGCCTCAAGTCCCACCACACCGAATGACGTGCGCTGGGAGACGGCCACAAGGTAGGCGAAGATGCCGATGGTCCAGATCAGCCAGGCTCGGGGTGCAGTCACTCCCTCATTATGCCCGGACTGCTGCCCCACCCTGGGCAGGCGTCTGCCAGCCGGACGCCGTGGGGCGGGCTACGGATGCGGATTCTCGCGAGCCAGGTAGGCCTCCACTGCCGCGCCCAGCTCGTCCCCGTTGGGCAGTTCGTCATTTTCATCGGCCAGGAGCGAGCGCCGGACGGTGCCTTCGGCCTTCTCGTCGTACCGCTCTTCCAGCCGGGCGACCACCTGCTGCACATCTTCCGAGGCTGCGACCTGCTCGGCGATCTGGCGGCCCACTTCCCGGCCAGCTTCGCGCAACCGGTCCGCAGGCAACATCAGTGATGTCGCGGCACCGAGGAATTCAAGTCCGGCTACGGCGGCCGGCGGGTATTCCGCCTCAGCAAGGTAGTGCGGAACGTGGATCACGTATCCGGCAACATTGCGCTCAGCTTCCATCAGCCGCAATTCCAGAATGTGGCCCACGGCCGCCGGAACGTCGACGGTGGGCTTCCAGACCGAAATGCCCTCGATCAATTCCGGACGGTTGCCGTGGACGGTCACACCCACAGGGCGCGTGTGCGGCACTGGCATGGGAATGGAGTGGATCCAGGTCACGAGGTTCACGTCCAGCTTTTCCACAATGCCGACGACGGCGCGCGCGAACCGCTCCCATTGAAGGTCAGGTTCAAAACCGGCCAGCAGCAGGAACGGGCTGCCGAGCCCGTCTGTCAGCTTGTACAGTGCCAGCTTCGGCTGCTGATAGTCCTGCAGATGATCCTCCACGAAGGAGATGTGGGGCCTCCGCGACCGGTAGTCGATGAGCTGGTCGGCGTCGAACACAGCCACCGCCTCGGCGTCCAGGGTGTCCAGGAGCTCCGCATTGATCTGCTTCACCACGTGGCCGGCATCGGCAAAGCCGGTGAAACCCATCACCAGGTTCAGCCCGCGGAGCGCCGGGCTGTGGAACAGCTCGATGTTGCTCGCATAGAGCGCATCGGGGTCCAGCAGGGAACCGGAAATCCGTTCAAGCACGGCGTCGTCCTTTCAAGGAGTCGGTGAATATCTTGTACAACGCGGCCAGGCACCCCGGCATTCCGCCAGCCGGTGTGGCGCAGGTCTCAGGAGATTCCGCTGCCGCGGCCCGCAGCGGCTACGATCGTAAATGGCCTGCCGGACGGGTTTTACCGGCACCCCGGCAACGTCCCGATCGGACGGCCGCCGGATTTCCATGGCCGAGCGCCTGACATCCATACCAGCGCGAACAGCCTTTTCGAGAATTGAGGACTTACCCCGTGGTCAAGAATACTGAAATCAACCTTAGTACCCTCGCTAAGGACCTGAAGAGGACCCCCAGTGACGCCGTGGTCATCGGCGTGGGACAGGGATCGGACGGCCCCGTCCTGCTTGAGAACCCGCTGACCGCGAAATCGGCTGAAGCGCTGACCGATTCCCTGAAGGTTCTGGGCGTCACCGGCGCCGCTGACCAGATCGTTCGGCTGCCCGGACTGCCGGAAACGGGTGCCGGGGTTCTGGTTCTCGCCGGCGTCGGCAAGGTGGCCGCTGGCCGTCCGCTGACCGAAGAGGCCCTGCGGCGTGCCGCAGGTTCCGCCGTCCGCCAGCTCGGCGGCCTGCCCACCGTAGTCCTCGCGCTCCCGACGGCGGGAGTCGCCGACGTCGCAGCGGTCGCCGAGGGTGCCGCCCTGGGAGCCTATTCCTTCACCGAGTACCGGTCGTCCAACGACGGGCTGAAGGAACCGGTCCGCAACGCGGTGATCTACACGGACGTTGCTGCCAATGATGCGCTTCGCTCTGCACTGACACGGGCAGGCCTGATCGGCAAAGCCGTCAACGCGACACGGTCCCTGGTCAACCAGCCGCCCAGCCACCTGTACCCCGAATCCTTCGCCGAGGCCGCCAAGGAGCTGGCCAAGGGCCTCCCTGTCAAGGTGACGGTCTGGGACGAAAAGCGCCTCGAAAAGGAAGGCTTCGGCGGCATCATGGGCGTGGGCAAGGGGTCCACCCGCCAGCCCCGCCTTGTGAAGGTCGAATACGCCCCCGCAAAGGCCACCGCAAAAATCGCCCTGGTGGGCAAGGGCATCACGTTCGACACCGGCGGAATCTCGATCAAGCCGGCCCTTGGCATGGGCGACATGAAGAGCGATATGGCGGGCGCCGCCGTCGTCCTTAATACTGTGCTGGCGATCGCAGGACTTGGCCTGCCGGTGAAGGCGACCGCCTGGCTCTGCATCGCGGAAAACATGCCGTCCGGTTCCGCCTCACGGCCTGCGGATGTGCTCACCATGTTCGGCGGCAAGACGGTCGAGGTGCTCAACACCGACGCCGAAGGCCGCCTGGTCATGGCAGACGGCATCGTCGCGGCGAGCCGTGAATACCCTGACGCCATCATCGACGTCGCCACCCTCACCGGCGCGCAGCTCATCGCCCTCGGCAACAGGACCGCCGGCGTGATGGGCTCGGATAGCGTCACCGGGCCGCTTAAGGCCGCCGCTGACCGTGCAGGCGAGCTGGTGTGGCCCATGCCGCTGCCGGAAGAGCTGCGTCAGAGCATCGACTCCCAGGTGGCCGACCTCGCCAATATCGGTGAACGCCATGGCGGCATGATGACCGCGGCTGTTTTCCTGCGCGAGTTTGTGGGCAAGGGCAAGGACGGGGAGCAGATCCCCTGGGCGCACATCGACATCGCCGGCCCGTCATTCAACAACGGAAGCCCGTACGGCTACACCCACAAGCAGGGCACGGGCTGCACGGTCCGCACACTGGTGGCCTACGTGGAGGACATCCTGGCGGCCGCCGCCTGACCCCAGAGCCACCTGACCTTGCTGTTGAGTTGTCACGCGGCCGCTTGCCATGCGACTGCAGAAACGGCCGTGATCCCTTGGCCACATGGCCGCGTGACACTCGACACAAGCGCCCCACAAAGGCGGCGCCAAGGTGGAGCATGGATGAGGGGTTCGCTAAGGTGAACCCCGGTAGTCACAAATGCACGAGAACCTGCCTGCTGGCATAATCACGGCAGTACAAGTTCAAGACCAGATGATGCGCACGATCGCGTCATCGTTCACGCGAGGGAGCGTTTAAGTGGCCGATCAGGCAACTGCGCAAGAATTCGACATCCTGGTACTAGGTGGCGGCAGCGGCGGATACGCCACAGCCCTGCGGGCCGTACAGCTTGGCTTCACCGTTGGTCTGGTTGAGAAGGCCAAACTGGGTGGTACCTGCCTGCACAACGGCTGTATCCCCACCAAGGCTCTGCTGCACTCCGCAGAAGTTGCCGACCACGCCCGCGACGGCGCCAAGTACGGCGTTAACGTGGAGCTCCAGTCCATCGACATGACCGCCGTGAACGCCTACAAGGACGGCATCGTTGCCGGTAAGTTCAAGGGCCTGCAGGGTCTGATCAAGGGCAAGGGCATTACCGTCATCGAGGGCGAGGGCAAGCTCACCGCCCCGGACACCATCACCGTCAACGGCACGGCCTACAAGGGCAAGAACATCGTCCTCGCCACCGGCTCCTACTCCCGCTCCCTTCCGGGCCTGGAAATCGGCGGCCGCGTGATCACTTCTGACGAAGCCCTCAAGATGGACTACGTGCCCAAGAGCGTCATCGTCCTGGGCGGCGGCGTCATCGGCGTCGAATTCGCTTCAGTATGGAAGTCCTTCGGCGCGGACGTCACCGTCGTTGAGGGCCTGCCTTCCCTGGTGCCCAACGAGGACGCATCGATCATCAAGGTCCTGGAGCGCACCTTCAAGAAGCGCGGCATCAAGTTCAACACCGGCACCTTCTTCCAGGGCGTCGAGCAGAACAACGACGGCGTCAAGGTCACCCTGGTGGACGGCAAGACCTTCGAAGCAGACCTTCTGCTCGTGGCTGTCGGACGCGGACCGTCCACGGCTGGCCTGGGGTTCGAAGAAGCGGGCGTCACGGTTGACCGCGGCTTCGTGATCACCAACGAACGCCTCCACACCGGCGTCGGCAACGTCTACGCCGTCGGCGACATCGTTCCCGGCGTGCAGCTGGCACACCGCGGTTTCCAGCAGGGCATCTTCGTCGCCGAAGAAATCGCCGGCCTGAAGCCGGTGGTTGTCGACGACATCAACGTCCCCAAGGTCACCTACTGCGACCCCGAGATTGCCTCGGTGGGTTACTCCGAGAAGGCCGCCAAGGAGAAGTTCGGCGAGGACAAGGTTGAGAGCACCGAATACAACCTGGCCGGAAACGGCAAGAGCGCCATCCTGGGCACCGGCGGCATCATCAAGTTCGTCCGCGAAAAAGACGGCCCCGTTGTTGGCGTCCACATGATCGGCACCCGCGTCGGCGAGCAGATCGGCGAAGCCCAGCTGATCGTCAACTGGGAAGCCTACCCGGAAGATGTTGCCGGACTCATCCACGCGCACCCAACGCAGAACGAGGCACTCGGCGAGGCAGCAATGGCCCTGGCCGGGCGCCCGCTTCACGGCTAGTTACAGCCAACAGCACAGCAAGACAACAGGGCTTAGTGCACCCGGCGTGACCCGCCGGGTGCACTAAGCTCGAACAAGCCAGCCATCATCCGCACAAAAGATCAATAAGGAGAACGGGGACGACATGTCTGAATCCGTTAACTTGCCCGCCCTCGGTGAGAGCGTCACCGAAGGAACCGTCACCCGCTGGCTCAAGCAGGTAGGTGACCGGGTAGAGGTGGACGAACCGCTGCTCGAGGTTTCCACCGACAAAGTAGACACCGAAATCCCCTCTCCGATTGCCGGCATCATCGAGGAAATCCTCGTTGCCGAAGACGAGACCGCCGAAGTAGGCGCTCCCCTGGTCCGCATCGGCGACGGCTCCGGCGGCGGCGCGGCCCCCGAAGCAGCAGCGCCGGCCGAAGAAGCCCCCGCCGCACCGGCTGCAGAGGCACCAGCCGAAGAAGCACCTGCTGAAAAGGCCCCGGCGGCAGAAGCTCCCGCAGCGGCAGCACCCGCCGCGTCGGACGGCGAAAGCCACGACGTCACCCTCCCGGCACTGGGCGAAAGCGTCACCGAAGGAACGGTCACCCGCTGGCTGAAGGCCGTAGGCGACACCGTTGCAGTGGATGAGCCGTTGCTCGAGGTATCCACCGACAAGGTCGACACTGAAATCCCGTCCCCCGTCGCGGGAACGCTGCAGGAAATCCGGGTCAACGAAGACGAAACCGCCGAGGTTGGCGCAGTCCTCGCCGTCATCGGCTCCGGCGCGGCAGCCCCCGCAGCCTCCGCTCCGGCAGCAGCTCCGGCACCCGCCGCCGAGCCTGCGGCACCAGCGCCCGCCGCGGCACCTGCTCCCGTTGCACCCAAGGCAGAGGCTGCTCCGGCGGCACCTGCTGCTCCCATGGCACCTGCTCCTGCAGCAGCCCCGGCACCCGCAGCCGAGCCTGCTGCCGGCGGCGAGTCCGGCTACGTGACTCCCCTGGTCCGGAAGCTGGCCAACCAGCACGGCGTGGACGTTGCATCACTGTCCGGCACCGGCGTTGGTGGACGCATCCGCAAGCAGGACGTCCTCGCCGCGGCAGAAGCCAAGGCCGCTCCCGCAGCAGCCGCCCCGGCCAAGCCGTCCGCCGCTCCGGCCGGCCCGGCAGCCTCCTCCCTGCGCGGCACCACGCAGAAGGCTCCCCGCATCCGCCAGGTCATCGCGCGCCGTATGCGCGAATCCCTCGAAATCTCCACGCAGCTCACGCAGGTGCACGAAGTGGACATGACCAAGGTGGCCAAGCTCCGCCTGAAGGCCAAGAACTCGTTCCTGGCCCAGAACGGCGTCAAGCTCACTTTCCTGCCGTTCATCGCCAAGGCCGTGGCCGAGGCCCTCAAGCAGCACCCCAAGCTCAACGCTGCGTACGACGAGGACAAGCAGGAGATCACGTACCACAACGCCGAGCACCTGGCGATCGCAGTGGACACGGACAAGGGCCTCCTGGTTCCGGTCGTCACCGATGCCGGCAACCTGAACCTGGCCGGGCTGGCCGCCAAGATCGCCGACGTTGCCGGGCGCACCCGCGACGGCAAGATCGGCCCGGATGAGCTGTCCGGCGGAACGTTCAGCATCACCAACATCGGTTCGGTCGGCGCCCTGTTCGACACCCCGATCATCAACCAGCCGCAGGTGGGCATCCTGGGCACCGGCGCGATCGTCAAGCGCCCCGTGGTGGTGGCCGATGAGAACGGTGACGACTCGATCGCCATCCGCTCCATGATGTACCTGTCCCTCACGTACGACCACCGCCTGGTGGACGGCGCGGATGCAGGACGCTTCCTCCAGACCCTGAAGGCCCGCCTTGAAGAAGGCGCCTTCGAGGCCGACCTGGGACTCTAGCCCCGAGCCAGAGCCGAACGACGGCGGTGCACGCACCGGTGGGAAACCACTGGAACGCGAGCACCGCCGTCGTGGTTTATGGCGGGGTACTTTCGGGCCCCGCGTGGCTTTGCTACGCGACGTAGAATCTACTGGCTAAGCTGGTGCCATGACTATCGTGTTCAGCATCCTGGTGTTCTTGCATATCGTCGGCGCAGCAATGATCGTGGGCTACTGGATCGCCACGATCAAAGAGCCGACCGTCCACCCGCGCCAGCGTGACGGCGCCTTCCTGCAGCTGCTGACCGGCGTCGCCATGATGGGCATGATAACGATTCCGGAACTGAACATGCATGCCGACTATTTCAAGCTTGGCATCAAGTTCGCCATCGGTGTCACTGTTGCCGTGCTGGCCGTGATCGGCTCCCGTAAGGTCAAGAAGGGTGAACCGGTTTCCACCGGCCTGGCCCACGGAGTCGGCGGACTTGCGCTGCTCAACGTGGCCATCGCCACGCTCTGGAACTGATCGCGCACTGAACCACGCACGACGGCGCCGCTCCCCTCATCCGGAGCGGCGCCGTCGCTGTTTAACGGCCAAGCGGTGACCGCCGGGCGTCAGTCGCCAAGCGGCCGGGGCGCGCAGTCACAATCCACTGAGAGCGGACACTCTGTGCACGGGCGCCGCCCAATCCCTAGGATTGGAACCGGCGGGGCCAGGCAACGGCCGGTCCCGGTTCGAACCGACTTTGAGGAGTGGACATGGCAGCAATACGCACCGCGCACACAGTATGGAACGGCGACCTGATCACAGGGTCGGGTCAGACCACGCTGGACAGCTCCGGCCTGGGCACATTTGACGTTACCTGGAAGGCACGCACCGAAGCGGCCGAAGGCAAGACCAGCCCGGAAGAACTGATCGCCGCAGCGCACGCGAGCTGCTTCTCGATGGCGTTCAGCAACATGCTCGCCCAGGCAGGCCACGCACCCGAGGAAATCAACACCAAAGCGGACGTCACCTTCGTGCCGGGCACAGGCATCACCGGCAGCCACCTGACGGTGTCCGCCAAGGTCCCCGGCCTCTCCGAAGAGGAATTCCAGCGGATCGCCGGCGAAGCCAAGGTTGGCTGCCCGGTTTCCGGCGCACTGGCCAGCATCGACATCACCTTGGACGCTACCCTGCAGTCCTGATCCAGCCAGGCCGCTGCCGCGTTCGCTATGAACGCTGACGGCTCCTGAAACCGAAAAGGCCCTGCTCCCGCCCGGACTAACCGGGAGGAGCAGGGCCTCTTTTGTTCTGCAGGCGCCGGGCCGGCCTTAGCCGCCGTGCCGGCGGGCCGGAAGCGGCGCGGGCTTCAGGCGGCGGTAGCCTTCGCGGACAGGGGGCTTGTCCGTGGGCAGCTCCTGGATCATTTCCTTAAGCGCACCGATCCCGTATTCCAGCTGGGGGTCCCTGCCGGCGGCGTAGGCGTGCGGCGGGTAGAGCACTTCAATGTCGGGGTCCACGCCGTAGTTTTCCACGGACCAGCCCACGCCGCCACCGAACCAGGTGGCGTACCGCGGCTGGGTTACGCCGGTTCCGTCGGCGAGGGAGAACCTGTTGTCGATCCCCACCACACCGCCCCACGTACGCGTGCCGATCACTGGCCCGATCCCCCGCAGCTTGGAGACCTGGGTGATGATGTCGCCGTCGGACCCGGCAAATTCATCGGCGAGGATGATCACTGGGCCCCGCGGGGCGTGGTGCGGGTAGGTCCGCGGACGTTCGCCGCGGGGCATGCTCCAGCCGGTGACCTTCCGGCCAATCAGTTCCGCCACCAGCTGGGACGTGTGGCCGCCACGGTTCCGGCGGACGTCCACGATGAGGCCGTCAAGGGCAGTTTCGGTGTCCAGGTCGCGGTGCAGCTGCGCCCAGCCGTTAGCCATCATGTCCGGGATGTGCAGGTACCCGTAGCGGCCGCCGGAGGCCTCCCGGACGATCCGGCGGTTCGCGGCCACCCACTCCTGGTAGCGCAGGCGCTCCTCGTCCTTGACCGGGATCACAGCGATCCGCCGCTGCTCCCCGGCCTCAGCTCCATGCGCGGCTCCGTTGCGCAGTGTTAGCTCTACAGCCCGTCCGGCGGCGCCCACCAGCTGCATCGCGGGGCTCACCGTGGCGGACAGCGGCACACCGTCGATGGCCAGGACAACGTCCCCGGCCATCGCGGCAGCGCCGGGCCGTGTCAGCGGCGATGTGGCCAGGGGGTCCGACGACTCGCCAGCAAGGATGCGGGTGATCTCCCACCCGGCCGGTGTGAAGGCGAAGTCTGCGCCGAGCCGTCCTTGGCCGCTGCTGCCGTTCTCCGTGACCGCTGTAGGCCGGACGTAGGCGTGCGAGGTGCCCAGCTCCCCGTGAAGCTCCCAGAGCAGGTCCACCAGGTCATCATGGGAACCCAGGCGGTCCACGAGGGGCCGGTACCGCTTGTGGATGGACTCCCAGTCCTGGCCGGCCATGTCCTCGGCCCAGAAGAAGTCGCGCTGCAGGCGCCAGGCTTCGTCGAACGCCTGGCCCCAGACGCTGAGCGGATCCATCATCACCCGGATGCGGCCCAGGTCCACCTTGACCAGCTGGCCGGATTCCTCATCGGCCTTGGCGGCAGAGGGAACCACGCTGACCTGATTGTCGTTGACCAGCACCACTTTCTTGCCATCGCCGGAGAGCCGGTAGCTATCCAGGGCTTCCACCAGCGTGGCGGACTTCCGGCGGGCCAGGTCGAACCGGACCAGGCTCGGGCGGGCATCCTTGTCTTCCTGGCTGGCTTTGCCGTCGCCGGTGACGCCTGCCAGGGCCCAGTCCAGCCACAGCAGTGCGCCCTCCGTTGACGTCAGTGAGGTGTAGTTGCCCTGGGGCACGGGAACGCCGATGACACGGTGGGCCAATCCGGTCGGATCGACACGGACCGCGGGACCTGCCGCGGCGTCTGCATCCGTGCCGTCCGTGCTTGCGGCGGGGGCCAGGTCAACAGCGGGGCCAAACGGCGACGGCGTCGCGGCGGCCAGTGCCACCAGATACGGCTTGATGGGGCTGGGGAAGGACAGGTCAAACGAGTGTCCGTCGTAGACCGGATCAAAGCTGCGGTTGGACAGGAAAGCCAGGAACTTTCCGTCCGGCGTGAAACTTGGGGACCTGTCGCAGAAACGGCCGTCTGTGACCTCGACGACGCCGCCCGCCAAGTCCGTGGCGTTGGCCAGCCGGAGCCGGCTCCGGGAGCCGAACGAGGTGACGGGTTCGGACCAGGCCAGCCACTGTGAGTCTGGAGACCACGCGAGTTCCGCGATGGTGCCCTCGCCGATGCTGGTGACCAGAGACAATTCCCCGGTGGCTGTGTCCGCCACATACACATCTCCGAAGGAGGTACCCACAGCAATCCACCGGCCATCGGGGCTCGCTTCCAGGGCGCTGGCGCGTGACGGCTTGGGGAAAGCGATGCGGGTCGGCAGGCCGGTGGTTGCTGCGTTGACGGCGGATTCCGCCGTGCCATGTGCGGCGTCGGCCGGGGATTCATCGGTCGACGAGTCATCCGGCACCGGAACAACGACGTCGGCAGTCACCGCTGCGGAAGATGCCGCCGCGGGAACCGGCCGCGGCAGCGGCGCTTCCGATTGGTCCCGGTCGGCTGCGGCGGGCACCGCAACCGGGGCTGCCGTGACGGCAGGAACCACAGTATCGGGGACCGGAGCGGCAATCTCCTTGATGTAGATCGCCTCCACACCGTCATGATCTGCGACGTAAGCGAGGCGGCCGCCGTCGAGCGGCCTGGGGAGCCGTGCCCGGACACCCGGGGTGGCCTCGACGATACGGGAGGGGCCGTCCTTGTGGCGGAGCCAGTGAAGGGTGCCATGGGCCTCCACGGCGCTGGCGGAGCCGCTGTCATCTGGCACCACCGCGCCCAGGTGTTTGGAGGTTTTCAGCAGGCCCGGGCGACGCGATTGCGACGCGGAGCCCAGCGAGATGTCCAGCCGTACCGCGGCAGAGGACAGATCGTGCAGGATCCAGAGCTCACCGGCAGATTCGAAGATGACCCGCTCACCGTCAGTGGACGCGTGCCGGACGTAGAAGTCCTCGTGGTCGGTGTGCCGTCGCAGATCGCCGCCGCCGGGCAGCACCGAGTACAGGTTTCCGTAACCCTCATGGTCTGACAGGAACGCAATGCGCCCGTCCACCCACAGCGGATCTGCGAGGTTTCCGTCGAGGTCGGGAAGCAGGCGCTCGAACTCCCCGTTTCCATCGGCGTCAATCCAGAGCTTTCCCGCGGTGCCGCCGCGGTACCGCTTCCACCAGGCCGGTTCACGGGAGAGCACGCTGGCCAGGACAACCGGCCGCTCGTCCCCCACTTCGGGACCGAAGGCCACGGATTCGACCGGCCCGAAGGCAAGCTCCTCAGCCGACCCGCCGTCGACTGGGACGCTGTAAGCATAGGTGTGCCGGCTTTCAGCCTGGCGGAACGCGCTGGTCACCACTACGTCGCCGGCTGCGGTGAAGCCTTTGACCTTAGTTGTGGCGTGGCCGAAATACGTCAGTTGCCGGTAGCCACCGCCGTCGACCTCCGCCGAGACCACTTCCGGGGCGGTTCCCTGGATAACAGTCCAGACCAGCCGCTTGCCGTCAGGGGTAAACCGCGGATTGCGGGCGGGCAACTGCAGCGACGACACCCGCCATGCACGGCCGCCGCTGAGCGGTGCGATCCAAACGTCGTCCTCTGCCACAAACGTGACCAGATCGCCGTGGACATGCGGAAACCGGAAGTAGCTCGAAGAAGTCATCGTTCGATCATAGTCAACTCCCGGTACGGTCCGAGGGAGGTACCGACGGCGTGCGGGCCGTGGTGAGATGGATCATGCACATTGTCATTGCCGGGGCCTCCGGGCTGATCGGAACCCATTTGTCCGCAACGTTGCGCGAGGCCGGCCATGACGTGGTGGCCCTCGTCCGACGCGAGCCTTCGTCCACGGCCGAAGTCCGCTGGGACCCCGCTGCCCATCGCCTCGATGCGCAGGCGCTGGCCGGTGCCGACACCGTGATCAACCTCTCCGGTGCCGGGATCGGGGACAGGCCCTGGACCGGCCGCCGGATCGACGAACTGTTAAGTTCACGGCTGGCTGCCACCAGTACCCTGACCGCTGCCATGGCCCGGCTTGACGATCCGCCGCGGACGTTCATCAGCCAGTCGGCGTCCGGGTACTACGGCGATTCGGGGTCCGCCCAGCTCCGGGAGAGCGCGTCGCCGGGCTCGGGCGTTCTGTCACGTATCTGCGTCGAGTGGGAGGCCGCCGCCCATCAGGCACCGGCCGGTGTCCGCGTGGTCACACCACGCACCGGTGTTGTCCTCAGCCCCGCAGGCGGCGCACTGGGCCGGCTATTGCCCCTGCTTCGCCTCGGGCTGGGCGGTCCACTCGGCCACGGCAGGCAGTACTGGCCGTGGATCACGCTCCCGGACGTCGCCGCGGCCTTTATGTTCCTCGCTGACTCCGGGCTCCGCGGACCGGTCAATGTCTGTGCGCCCGAAAACGCTGACGTCAACGCATTGATCGGCGCGCTGGCATCCGCGCTCCATCGGCCGGCGATCCTCAGGGTGCCTGCGCCGGCCCTGCGGCTGGTCATGGGGCAGTTGGCCGACGAACTCCTCCTGGCCAGCCAGCGGATGGAACCGGCGGCACTGGAAGCAGCCGGCTTCCAGTGGCAGCACCCGTCACTGGCCGAGGCCGCTGCCTGGGTGGCCGGCAAGCACTGAGTCTGAGTCAATGGGCTGAGCCAACAGTCAGGACCCCGGCAGGACGTCCGTAATCCGCCAGCGGCCGTCAACGGAGACCAGCACTAGCCGGAGGTTCTGGGCGGCCGCCGGCGCGCCCGCCGCCACGAGCGCTCCGGAACCGTCCCTTTCCTCATAGGGCGACGTGGCTGACGTGACACTGACTACAACATGACCCGATGGACTGACGGGCTGGACCTGCAGGTTCGATACGGAACTGGTGAATCCGGCCAGGACGTGGCCGGACTCCTGGAGCTCAGCCTTGAGGCCTGCATCCATGGCAGAGGCCGCCGATCCCGGGGCGTTAACCAGATCCAGCAGCTCCAGCCGGCCGGAGCTGAAGGCCAGGGACCTCACGGCGGCCAGTCCCCGGACTGCTTCGAGCGGGTCCGCCGAGTCCAGCTGCGCCGCGGCGGCAGCGGGGACTCCTGCGGCGGCGAGCATAATGTCCACCTCTCCGGTATCCGCGCTCTCCGCCGATGCCGGTCCGCGGGTCCTGTCACCCGAGCTGGCAGCCACGGCCCCCGGTCCTGCGGGCGCCACCCACGGCCCGTCCGGCCCAAAGGCGCCAGCGGCCCAGATGGCACCTGCCATGATGGCGCCGGCTCCTACCGCCAGCAGCACGGTGCCCCGATTGCGTCCGGCCATCCCTGCACGCCCGCCGCCCCGGTTCGGGCCGGGGCCCACCGCCTTCTGCGACGCCACCGATCGACGCCTCGCGCCGGGGATTGGTTCTTCATCGTTCGGGCCGGGGCCCACCGCCTTCTGTGACGCCACCGATCGACGCCTCGCGCCGGGGATTGGTTCTTCATCGTTCGGGCCGGGCGCCAAGGCGTGCCTGCCGCGCGGCGCCGGCTTTTCATCGTCGACCGCCTGTACCGGCACGGCCGGACTGCCGGCCTCTGGTTCGCCGGCCTCTGGTATGCGGAGCATAGGTGCGCGCACCACTGGCATCTCCGCTTCCTCCCCAGCCGGGAACGGAAGGACCTGCCGAACCCCCACCAGTCCGGACCAGCGCGACGTCGAGATCCGGCGCCGCCAGGCCCGGAGACCAGTCCGGAGCGCGCCGCCGGGATGTTCCGGGACGCGGCGCCGCGTCAGCAGCTGCGGAATGACCGTGGCGTGGACGGAGGACGCGAGGTCGACCGGCAGCGGCGGGGCACTGCGGTAGACCGCCGTCGCCAACTCAACAGCCGTGGGCCGCAGCCGCCGGTCCTCATTAAGGCCCGCCTCCAGGGCAGCGGCCAGCTCGGCAGGAACGTCAGGGAGCAGGAGTGAGAGAGGTGGGCGGTCGGCGGTCCGGCGTGGCCGCTGGCCCGTGAGGCAGTACCACCCCAGTGCCGCCACCGAGTAGACGTCACGTTCCGGCTGCAGCCCGGCCCGCACGGCGTCCACCGGTGCCGGATCCATAAACCCCGGGGTGCCATGGTCCGGCACTGCCGAAACATCACCCACCATCCTGGCAATGCCGACGTCGGACAGCATTGGCTTGCCATGACCTGTAAAGAGGACGTTCCCCGGCGATACGTCACCGTGGGTGAACCCCTGGCCGTGCAGGTAGCCAAGCACCTGGGCAATAGGGGTGAGCACGGTGACCGTCTCCCCGATGGTGAGCTTGGCCCTGCTGCCGACCAGATCTCCGAGGGAACCGCCGGGCGCGTAATCCAGCAGCAGCCCTATTGTCCCTCCGCCCGTCACCTCTGATCCGGCCGGCCGGTGAAGACTTAGGGCGTCGTGGGCCTTGATGAGGTGCTGGTGGTCGAGGACAGAAAGAATACGGATTTCACGGCGGATGGCCTCCTCGGCGTCGGCCCCGGGCTCCCTGCCTTCGCCAGGACCGGTCACCCCGCTGTGCCCTTCACCAAGGCATTTCAGGGCAAACTCGCGGCCGGACCTTTCTTCAGTAACCAGCCACACTGTTGAACTTCCGCCGCGGCCCAACATGCGGCCCACCAGGAAGCCGGGGACCACCGGGGCAGTGAAATCATCCATGACACATGTTTAGCGGAATCCGGGAATGCCTGCAGAAGTTATCCACAGGCCATGGGCATCCACTGGCTCCGCCGGTGGCATGAGAGGTCCGACACTATAGCCGGACCCCTCGCGGATCGGGGTCTAAGCTGGACGGCATGACTCTTGAGTTTTCACAGGTGGGTCTCGCCCCGGATTTCGTTGACTACACGCGCGGTTGGGATCTGCAGCGCGGAATCCACGGCAAGGTCGTCGCAGCCGAGGCTCCCAGCACTGTCCTCATCCTTGAACATGCCGCCGTCTATACAGCCGGCA
This sequence comes from Pseudarthrobacter sp. Y6, assembly GCF_050156205.1. Taxonomy (NCBI): domain Bacteria; kingdom Bacillati; phylum Actinomycetota; class Actinomycetes; order Micrococcales; family Micrococcaceae; genus Pseudarthrobacter; species Pseudarthrobacter sp. Y6. The sequence continues at coordinate 2,745,531 of NZ_CP189574.1, forward strand.
AGCTCACAGAAGAGCACGAGCGCCCGTTGGACGGCACGCCCGTCGTGGCGGTGGACCGCGGCGGAAAGCTGACCTGGCATGGCCCCGGCCAGCTGATCGCGTATCCGATTCTCAAGCTGAAGAACCGGTCAGGCATCCGCGACTACGTTGAGCGGCTCGAAGCGGTCATGATCGCCGTCATGGCTGACTATGGCATCAACGCTGAGCGCATCAAGGGACGCGCCGGCGTGTGGATCACAGGTGACGGCAAAGGCCCGGACCGGAAGATTGCAGCAATCGGCATCCGCGTCCTGGACGGGGTCACAATGCACGGAATCGCCATTAACTGCAACAATGATCTGGCGCCTTATGCCCAGATCATTGCCTGTGGCATCACCGACGCCAGCGTCACCACAATGTCCATCGAAACCGGCAGGAACATCGCCCCGAGCGATATCGCGGACCGGTTTGTGGAAGAATTTCGCAAGCACGAAGAAGCACTCGTTTCAAGCCCTGAGGGAGCACTCCTGTGACACTGGCACCAGAAGGCCGGAAGCTGCTGCGTGTTGAGCAGCGTAACTCTGCAGTACCTGTGGAGCGGAAGCCGGAGTGGATCAAGGCGAAGGTCCAGATGGGTCCGGAGTATGTCCAGCTCAAGAACCTGGTCAAGAAGGAAGGCCTGCACACGGTGTGTGAGGAGGCCGGCTGCCCGAACATTTTTGAGTGCTGGGAAGACAAGGAAGCCACGTTCCTGATCGGCGGGTCCGAATGCACCCGGCGCTGTGATTTCTGCCAGATCGACACGGGCAAGCCGTCCCCGGTGGACATGTTCGAGCCGACCAAGGTGGCCCGTTCGGTCCTGGCCATGCAGTTGCGCTACGCCACCGTGACGGGGGTGGCCCGTGATGATCTGGCCGATGAGGGTGTGTGGCTGTACGCCGAGACGGTCCGGAAGATCCACGAGCTGAACCCGGGCACCGGCGTGGAGCTGCTGATCCCTGATTTCTCCGGCAAGCCCGAGCACATCGAGGCGATCTGCGATTCCAAGCCGGAGGTCTTCGCGCACAACGTCGAGACCGTGCCCAGGATTTTCAAGCGCATCCGTCCGGCGTTCCGGTATGACCGGTCCCTGGATGTCATCACCCAGGGCCGGAAGCTGGGCATGGTGACCAAGTCCAACCTGATCCTGGGCATGGGTGAGACCCGTGAGGAGATCTCCGAGGCGTTGCGGGACCTGCACGAGGCCGGCTGCGACCTGATCACCATCACCCAGTACCTGCGCCCGTCCGAGCGGCACCTGCCGGTGGACCGCTGGGTCAAGCCGCAGGAGTTCGTGGACCTCCAGGACGAGGCCAAGGAGATCGGGTTCCTCGGGGTGATGTCCGGGCCGCTGGTCCGTTCCTCCTACCGTGCCGGCCGGCTCTGGGCCACCGCGATGCGCAAGAAGGGCTGGGAAATCCCCGCCCAGCTCGCCCACATCGAGTCCTCCGGCAGCACCCGCCAGGAAGCCAGCTCACTGCTCGCCGCACATTCCTAAGCCGTAGTTTGGTATCCCTGAGGGCCGGCACCGGACATTCTCCGGCGTCCGGCCCTCAGGCATAAATCACGTAGAATTGAGGAACTATGGCGAACTCCCCTGATTCCAGTAACAGCAGTCCGGCGGCCTCTGACGCCCCGAAGCGTGGCCTCTTCTCGCGCAAGCCAAAAGAAGCAAAGGTCAAGAAGCCCAGCCGGCTCAAGCAGATCGGCGAAGTCTTTAACATGACCCGCCGCCATGATCCCATGGTCCCGTGGCTGATGCTGCTGGTGTTCCTGGGCGTTGTGGCTGTCAGCTTCCTGGTGGGTTTTTGGCTGGAAAACTGGATCACCGGCCTGCTCATCGGTATTCCGCTGGGCCTCCTCGGCGCCACCCTGATTCTCTCCCGGCGTGCCGAACGCGCCGCCTTCGCCCAGATCGAGAACCAGCCCGGGGCCTCAGGCGCAGCACTGGGCACCCTTAAGCGCGGCTGGATCACAGAGGACCAGCCAGTCGCCGTAAACCCGCGCACGCAGGACGCCGTGTTCCGCGCCGTCGGCCGTCCCGGCGTCGTCCTCGTCAGCGAGGGCCCCACCATCCGAGTCAAGCCGATGCTCGACGCGGAGCGTAAGCGCCTTGCGCGCATCCTCCCGAACGTCACGGTCCACATGATCGAAAGCGGCCGCGGCGAGGGCCAGGTTCCCATCAGCCAGGTAGCCAAGAAGATGGGCAAGCTAAAGAACGAACTGACCAAGCTTGAGGTGAATGCGGTGTCCAAGCGCATTTCCTCGCTGGGCAACCGCCTCCCGATTCCCAAGGGAATCGACCCTTACAAAGCGCGCCCCAACCGCGGGCGCTAAGTCCCTTGAACCGCCCTGTTTCCGGCTTGGCCGGAAGCAGGGCGGTTTTGTCTGCCGGACGCCGGCCAACCAGGCGGGCACGTTAATTGGAAGTACCTACATGACGATTCCTGTTAGAACCCTTGTTATCCGGGCCTTCCGCGTCCTGGCGGTTGCCGAAGCCTTCAGCTGGGCTGCGCTGCTGGCGGGCATGTACTTCAAGTGGATCGCCCAGACCACCGAACTGGGTGTGGAGATCGCCGGCCCTATCCATGGTGCGCTGTTTGCGGGCTACGGCATCGCCGCCCTCGCCCTCTGGCGGCTCCAGCGGTGGCCCTTCGTAGTGGCCCTGTTCGCGGGACTGTCGGCAGTGTTCCCGTTCGCCACTGTCGCGTTCGAACGCTGGGCCGGAAACCGCGGATACCTGACGCCGGGCACGGCCGTTCCTGCCGGCACAAAGGAAACGGCGGGAGTCTGACCCCGCTCCGTCAGGTGCCGGCATACCGCCGCCGCCAGGCTCCTGATCGCGGCTAGCGCCGCACGAGAACGGTATTCATCGCCTTGTCGTGCAGTCCCCGCTGGTCCGGATCGAAAATCACTGCAGGAATCACCAGGCACAGAAGCACCGACCTCACCACGGCAGCCAGCGGACCCGCGGGCCCGCCGCCCAGGCGCAGCACGTGGATCCCGGCCATGCGGTGGCCGATGCTGTAACCGAGGGTGCCCACGAGCAGCATCTGTTCCGCGGCGAAAATCGCCAACGTTGCCCAGGAGTCACCGCCAAAGGCAAAATTGCTGATCAGCAGGGCAACGCCCCAGTCAAGGACGATGGCGAGGATGCGCCTGCCCGCCCTGGCGATGGAACCGGAACCGGATTCGGGCAATCCCAGGCGCTCCCCCGGGTACTTTGAGATGCCGGACGTGTCCGGTCCGCTGAGCCAGGAGCCTATGTCATTGCGATCTACCACCGTCCAAGCTTACCGACTCACCGGCGACCACAGAGTGGAAACCGTTGGACCACACTATGGACACCGGATAGCGTTACCTGTTCAGGACAATTCTGTAACCTGCCCGAAACAATGTGGACACTGACGGGAAATGACGTGTCCATAGGCTGGTAGCAGTTTCAAGCAATACCGCCCAAGCAGGGAAACCTGGTTTCCCTGCCCTTCGGATTGCGCTGGATCAGTTGGCTTGCCAGCCAGTTATTACATATGCGTAAGGAGCATAGATGTTCAAGACTGCGGACGAAGTCCTCAAGTTCATCAAGGACGAAGATATTAAATTCGTTGATATCCGCTTCACCGATCTCCCGGGTGTGCAACAGCACTTCAACGTGCCGGCAAAGAGCGTCGACGCGGACTTCTTCGTCAACGGCCAGCTCTTCGACGGATCCTCCATTCGCGGTTTCCAGGGCATCGCTGAATCCGACATGCAGCTGATCCCGGACGTCACTACAGCATTCCTGGACACCTTCCGCATGGAGAAGACCCTTGCGCTGAACTTCTCCATCGTGAACCCCCGCACCGGCGACCCTTACCACCGCGACCCCCGCGGCGTGGCCGAGAAGGCTGAGGCCTACCTTGCCTCCACGGGCATCGCCGACACCGCGTTCTTCGCTCCGGAAGCCGAATTCTTCGTCTTCGACAACGTCCAGTACCAGTCCTCCCCCGAGGGCAGCTTCTACAAGATCGACTCCGAAGAAGCACACTGGAACACCGGCCGCGAAGAAGAGGGCGGAAACCTCGGTTACAAGACCCCCATCAAGGGCGGCTACTTCCCGGTTTCCCCCACCGACAAGCAGGCTGACCTCCGCGACGCCATGTGCATCGCCCTGGATGAGGCAGGCCTCGAGGTCGAGCGCAGCCACCACGAGGTAGGCTCCGCCGGCCAGGCTGAAATCAACTACAAGTTCACCACCCTGACCCACGCCGCAGACGACCTGCAGAAGTTCAAGTACGTCGTCAAGAACACGGCCGACGCCTGGGGCAAGTCCGTAACCTTCATGCCGAAGCCGGTCTTCGGCGACAACGGTTCGGGCATGCACTGCCACCAGTCGCTGTGGACCAACGGCGAGCCGCTGTTCTACGACGAAAAGGGCTACGCCGGCCTGTCCGATATGGCCCGCTGGTACATCGGCGGCCTGCTGAAGCACTCCTCGGCCGTCCTTGCCTTCACCAACCCGACGGTGAACTCCTACCGCCGTCTGGTCAAGGGCTTCGAAGCTCCGGTCAACATGGTGTACTCGCAGGGCAACCGCTCCGCCGGTATCCGCATCCCCATCACGGGCTCCAACCCCAAGGCCAAGCGCATCGAGTTCCGCGCTCCGGACCCCTCGTCCAACCCGTACCTGGCATTCGCTGCCCAGCTGATGGCCGGCATTGACGGCATCCGCAACCGCATCGAACCGCCGGCTCCGATCGACAAGGACCTCTACGAGCTGCCCGCCGAGGAAGCCAAGGACATCCCGAAGGCTCCGGGCTCGCTGGAAGAGGCACTGGAGGCCCTGCACGAGGACAACGAGTTCCTGCAGGCCGGTGGCGTGTTCACCCAGGACCTGATCGACACCTGGATCGAGTACAAGTACGAGTACGAGATCCGCCCGCTGTCCCTGCGCCCGAACCCGTACGAGTTCGAGCTCTACTACGGCGTCTAGCGCCACCATGCGGCAAAAGCGGGCATAGTCCGCAGACAGTCCGCAAGAATCCGGATACAGCAAAGGCCGGTCCCAGGTTTCACCACCCGGGGCCGGCCTTTTGTTGTGTCTGGATCCGTTTAGCCGTGCCGCTCAGTCCGCGAGCTCAGCCGCTCCCGCAACACCCCGGCCACGGCCGCCCGCGCTGACTCTTCCTTGTCCGGCCACATGTGCCCGTAGGTGTCCAGCGTCGTCTTAGCTGATGAATGCCGGAGGCTCTTCTGCACCACCTTCACGTCAAGGCCCTGCGCAATGAGCAGCGATGCGAAGTAGTGCCGGAGGTCATGGAACCTGAACCCTTCCGGCAGATCCTTGACCGTTACCCGCGCTTCCCGGAAGTAGTGCTCAAGCCGATGAGGCGAGAGCCCGCGGCCCCAGGCGTTGGTCACGAGCGTTTCACTCCCCCACCGTGTGTGATTCACCGACAGTTCAAGGCATAGGTTCTGAGGAATTGGGATAGGCGTCCTGGATTCCTTGGTTTTGAGTTCCACGCCGGGATACTGGATGGCCGGCGCGACGATTCCGCGCATGAAGTCCACGTCAGAAACCCGCAGCGCCACGGCCTCAGCGACACGCAGACCGGCGAACGCCGCCAGCAGCACCGCTGGCTGTAGACCTTCCGGCATCGCGTCATGCAGGGCCCAGACCTGTTCCGTCGTGGCAACATAGGGCCGCTGCTCCCCTGCCTTCGGCGCCGTCCTGCGGCTCAGCGGCGACTTCGGCAACAGCCCATCGTGCACGGCGTCACTGTAGAGCTGCCCCATGCGTGAATGCAGCGCATAGATCGTGGAATCAGCCAGCCCCTCATCACTGAGCTTCGCCGTCCACGCCTTGACCTCAGACGGCCGCACACTCTTTAGAGCGCGATTCCCGAAAGCCTCATTGATCCGCTTTAGATGGGTCTTCGCCTGGCGCACGGTCGACGGCCGGTTGTTCTCGTAGCCCTTCAGCCAGATCACAGACCACTCCCGAACGGTGGTCAGCGCGGTTTTTGGATCCACATAGGTTCCGGACACCACGGACGCCGTGACCTCATCAAGCCACGCCTTGGCATCCTTCTGCCGGGCGAAGTGCCGGGCGTGTTCCTTGCCCGCGTCGTCACGGTACCGCGCGCGCCAGGACCCGTTATCCCTCTTCTGGATGCTCGCCATTAGGGATCCGACTTAAATGCTGCCGAATTGGAGAGCCGCGCTTCCATCTCATCGTACTTAGCCTGCTCATCAAGAAGCCGCGTTTGTATCTCCATAAAGCGCATATTGGCTTCGTTGGCGCTGTTTCGAAGCGTTTCCACAACGGCCGCTTGGAGCGCAAGGTCGGCGCGGGCGGCGGCTACGGCAGCTTCGTCTTCATGCTCCGGAAAGATCCAGCCCGCGAATTCCTCAATGCTGCACTTAAAGATTTTGGCTAAGGCACCCAATTCCGGAACGGTTGTCGGGCGTAGCCCTCCTTCCAGCTTGGCAACGGTGTTCTGCTTCGTTGGAAGCCCGGCGGCAGTCAGTTGCTTGGCTAAATTCTCTTGGGTCATCCCGGCCGCCAGTCGCAAGGACTTGACGACGGAACCGAGCCGCTTTTCTATGTTCTCCACAAGAACAGACTACGTACTCCTCCCACGCTTGACAACCATGCCCAGCATCGGGCATGCTTGCTCTTGTCAGGATTACAAGCTCTACTCTTCAGAGGAGAATTTAGATGGAAACCGTAAAGGCCATGAAGCTGCTAACGCTGGATGAGGTCGCGGATATGTTGCGGAAGTCGCCGGCTCAAATCCGGTGGATGCGCCACAACGGAACGGGCCCGCGTGCGGCCCGACTAGGTGGGCGCGTGATGTATCGGGAACAGGACGTCATCGACTGGGTAAACGCCGCATTTGAAGAGGACGCCAAGTCGGCATGAGCGCCCGAACCTACACCGAAGCGGACCTTGCCATTGCGTTCGAGCGTGGCTACTGGCGCGGCGTGGACCATAAGGGCCCGCTCAATGAAGCTGCCGTGAGAGGCAAGAACCCGTACACCAAAAAAGAAAGCGACGCCGGTTCTCCCACCAAGAAGAACACCAGCGCCGCCACCGAAAACACCCACGAAAAGGATGATTCCAATGACTAATGGTACCAACTGGCCCGCGACAGTGCGAGAGCTCGGCGATATGGCCGAAAAGCAGGGCCTGAACATTGTCGAGCTAATGGTCGAGCTCGAAAGGGAAGTCGGCCCCATCCCGCATCCTCCGTCCGGTTACACCCTGGCGCCGGGAACCTCAGACCTGTGGATCGGGACCGAGACCATGAACCGCAGTTGGATCATGACGCCGGGCTGGAAGTTTGACACCGGCCACTGCATCAACGTCTGGACAGTCGATGGCAGGGACCTCACGCCCAAGGAAGCGCTCGAACTCGGCACGGCGCTAGTCCTCGCCGCGCAAGCCGCCGGCGTAGCTGAAGGCGAATAGGCCAGACGGATGATCAGCGTAGCCACGTATCAGCGCTGGGAGCTCCTGCGCTGGCTCGCCGAACACGATCCCGCCTACATGAAGGAATTGGAGGCCGCCGCGTGACGGACGACTACGCATCACCGCCGGAGGAACACTGGAAGTCCAGGGCAGCGGAAGGTGAGGATGTTTCCGAGAGGGAACCCGCCACATGGGAACCCATTGACCTTACCGCCGTCCTAAATGGCACTCATCAGGCCCCGCAGCCTACCTACATGGAACGGGAAGACGGCGTCTGTCTCGGCTACCCGGCCCTGGTTCACGCGCTCAACGGCGAATCCGAATCCATGAAATCCATGGTTGCACAGGCCGAGTCAGCCCGGAGCGTCAACGAGGGCATCGACGTGCTCTACATCGACTGTGAGTCGGACCAAGGAGCCGTAATCAACCGGCTACTCATGCTTGGAGCCCGCCCGGAACAGATCAAGGACTATTTCCACTACGTACGCCCGCAGATGCACCCCGCCGGAACCGAACAGGAACGCCTGGCCTTCCGCGGACTACTGCAACGCGCATACGGGCTCGCCATCATCGACGGCATCACGGAAGCGTTCGCAATCTTCGGAGTCAAGAGCATCGACAACGATGAAGTGACCCGCTGGGGCAGGGAAATCCCCCGCAGGATCGCTGACCATACCGGGGCGGCCGTGTTCCTCATCGACCACGTCACCAAGTCAGAGGAAGGCCGCGGACGGTTCGCCATCGGAGCCCAAGCCAAGCTCTCATACCTCACCGGAGCCGCCTACGGCCTGGAGGTGATCGAGCCGGGCGGAGTCGGCATGATCGGACGCATAGCCCTACGCATCGGCAAGGACCGCCCCGGACAAGTCAGGCCGAACGCCGGCACCTGGCGGAAGTCAGACCGAACTCAGGAAATCGCGGTGGCAGTGTTCGACTCCACCGAGCCGGGCAAGATCCACTACCGGCTGGAAGCGCCCCGCAGCTTGGACGAAGGTTCCGGGACCAACTGGCAGCCAACGGCGCTCATGGAGCAGATTTCTCAGGCCCTCCAGGACTCAGGAAAAGCGCTTTCATTCCGAAGCATCAACGCCTGCGTCCGAGGCAAGAGGGAGACCATCGAAAAGGCCATCACGGATCTGGTTCAGCTCGGACATATCCGCATCGATCAGGGCCCCCGAAATTCACACCTTCACCACCTAATCCACCCCACACCCTGCCGGGGACACACTCACCGGTCTAAAAGCAGTGTGAGTGTGTCCCGTTCTAAAGAAACGAACGGGGACACACACACTCACCGTGTCCCGGACACACTCGGGACACACTCGGACACACTCAGCAAAAGGAACAGGAAATGACCACAGCAAAGGAACTCCGCACAACGTTCCATGAGGCAATCCTTGACCACGGCGGACGCCGCACCGGCGGTTACTACACGGTCCCCGTGGGCAGCCCGATAGAAGGCCGCCAGCCTTGGCTTAGCTTCAGAGTGAACCCCAACGGCTACGGGCCATCAGCTTGCACCATCGTCGTGGACAGGTGGAACGCCTCAGACCCTCCCGAATCGGCCCGCGACTGGCTGCAAGAGCATGTTCACCCGTTCGTCAAGAGCGCGGTTCACAGCATCCGTAAGGGCAACTACTGGATGACCCTCCCCGGCATCAGTTCCTACACTTCCGCGACGGTACTACGCACCGACGTAGCCACAGTCCTGGATGTCTGGATCCCCCAAGAGAAGCAGTGGCAGCAGGAGCAGACGCGATGAACAATCAGCCGCCCTCAGTGGCCGTTATGAAGCTCTCGAAAGCCGAGTACATCGAACTAGCGGACAGGTTCCGCGACAAGGCCCAGCAAGAGCACCAGGACGCCCGCGCATGGATGAACCGCTGTCTGCTTGCGGAATCATCCCTAGCCGCTCTCAGAACCGCCTACGAACCGCCGCAGCCCCGCACCGAGATCACTAAGGAGACCAGATGACCCGCCGCCCGAAGCTCAGCGCCCGCCCCTACGTCTGGAAGTCCAAAGACGGCAGCGGCACCCCGGGTGTCGGCCTGTTTCAAGGCGGGGCAGTCAAGGCCCACCTGACACCCAATGAAGCCCGGACCCTGGCCGACCGGATCCACGACCTAACCGACGCCGCGGGAAACCCGGAGCCGGCCCTCGAAACCCTCCCCCACCCCGAAAGCGAGTAAGACCATGGCACCACTCCCAGGCGATATGTTCAAAGGTGACGACTATTTGGTGCGCAAGGTCCGCGACCTTGAACGGTTTGTGCAGCAGCTCGCCGCAGCCAACCAGCTTGGCGCCGCCGGCATCCGCGCAGTAGACGGCGGGATCACCGTAGAAGGCTCACAGACCGTCAACGGCCCGCTGACAATCAACGGCGCCGCAGTCATCACCGGCACGCTGGATCTTCCCGCCGGGATCATCGGCAACGACGCGCTGAGCAGTCCGGTCACGATCGGCACTGCGAGTGATGGCATCGGCAACTACGCGATCAATACGGCGTCCACGGTCCGCAAATCGATCACCCTGACTTGCCCGGCTGGCTTCACGCAGGCCGTGGTCACGGCAAACCCAACGGCAATGGGCTACAACAGCACCGCCACCGCCGATTATCTCTACGTGCAATCCGTAATCCAAGGCGTAGGCAGCGGGGAGCTGTATACATCGGCTCCGGCCGGCGTGGGCGTCGGGCTCGCCGCACCGTTCCACCTGAGCCTGACCGGGCTCACCGACGGCGAAACCATCACCGTGGCCGTTGCCACCCGCGCCGGAAACGGCACATGGGCAGCGTCCACAGGTAACCAGGCCAACATCTACGCAACCGCGATATTCCTCAGGTAGGACCAAGTCACATGGAAAAGAAATCAGTAGCACTTGGTGTCGCGGGAACGCTCCTCGCCGCCGCCGCTGCGTTCGGCGGAATTGCCATGGCAAACGCCGAAAACCAGCCCACCCCGACGCCAGTAACCACGACGACCACGACCCCACCCCAGGAGCCCAAGATGACCGTTACACCTTCCCCTGAACCCATCGTCACTCCGGTCACCGAGACGGTGCCCGCCGCGCCTGCCGTTGTCGCCCCGGAGCCGGCAAACGCTCCCGAACCGGTCATCATCGCCCCGCCGGCACCCGCGCCCGTCGTAGTCATCCCGGAGCCCGCACAGACGTTCCAGGCCCCCGCGCCGGAACGCCCCGGAATGCCAAACCCCATCCCGCGTGATCCGAGCCTGCCGTGGAATCCCCACGGTGACCCGATCATGCCCGCTGCACCGGTTCCCGCCCCGTGAGCGGCAACGAGCCCGCACCCGGCCAGACCTGCGCTGAGGAGCTCGCCGCACTCCGGCTGACAGTTCAGCAGCAGCAACGTGACATCGACGCACTGAAACAGTCCATCAAGCGCATTACCAGCAAAGTCTGAACAGGAGTAGCAACCATGACCACCACATCCGACCGCTGCGAACTGCACGAGACGCCCCAACCAAGTATCTGCTTCACCTGCAACCAGATAAACCGCAACGAATGGGGCTCAACAGCCCAAGAGCTCGCCAGCGAAAAGGAGAACCAGTAGATGGCTTACCGCCCCTCACTCTTCACTACCAAGCCGGAGTACTACACCGAGAACATACACCGGGCTTCCAAGCTCCGCGCCGCCGCCGGACTAATCGGCAAACCAGACGGCGCCACGGAACCCGCCGTCATCATCTTCAACGGCCACGGCTTCCAATACGCGCTGGAAGAAGCGCAGGCCTACCGCCTCGCTGACTCCATCGCGGACGCCCTCGCATCCCACCGGAGCAACAACCAAGGAGTCACCAGCGCATGACCGAACCGGCAGAAACCCCAGAGCCCACCGAACAGGAAGCCGCAGACGCGTTCTACGCATCGATCTACGGCCAACCACAGCCGGCGGAACTCACCACCGAAGACGCCGAACTCTACAACCACTTTTTCCCCACCAAGTAAGGAACCACCATGGCCTTTCAGTTCAACCCCATGACCATCGGCATTACCGACCTCCGCGACATCGTGGACACCGCCGCCGCGTACGGCATCAAGCCAAACCCGAAGGTTGCCCACGGGATCCAGCTTTACGAAACGCTGCACCCCAGAGTCACCACCGTTCCCGCCGTGACACTCCTGGACCTCACCGAAGATGAAGCAATCGAACACGCTTTCGCCATCGCCCGCTCAAAAGCCACCTTCATGCCTGGACAGCCCGCCGTAGGCGTCGCCGTCAGCACCCTTCAGGATCAGGCCGTCCGCGAAACGTGGGAAATCCTCGCCGCCGACACAGACCGGATCATCCAAGAACTTCGCCCCACGTTCGACGCCGCAGCAGGACAGGTACACGCCGCCGTCGAAGCAGGCATCCGCCCCCACTCCACCGCGCAAGATGTCTTGGACCTCGAGGACGCAACCGCCGCTGCACTTTGGAACGACCTGAACACCCACGTAAGGGCGCTGGAACGCATCAAGAATCTCCGCGTCAAGATGTCCACCAAGCTAGGGCTGCCACCCCAGGCCTTCTATAACGGCGACGTGATCACCGACTACACCGCCTGCTTTGCGGACCCGGACACCGGCATCAAAGCCGGAGCCATCTTCGCCTACGCCAACAACGCGATAGGACGCAAGACCTTCACAGAACCACGCCAGGAATGGCTGGCACTCGCCGCCGCGACTAAGGGAAAGATGCAGCTCAACTAACCCAGCACCGTGCTGGTGGCCCGCGTCCAACGATGCGGGCCACCAGACCCGGGGCGTTGACCTCTCCCCGGGTCCCTCAGGGCACCGCCGGTGAGCACAACTCCCAGAGCGCAAGCAAATCCCATTTTGATCAACGAACGATTGGACCCCCGGTTATGGTGTCAGGCGGACACAACAAACGGCCCTACCTCGCAGCGGTCAGGGAGGGCACCAGGCGCGGGCAGGACATGCCCGTAGTCCTCCCTCCATCGACGCTTATCGAGCCCGCATGGGATGACCTGCTGCCCGGCACAGCGGACGGAGAGAGGCGCGTAAGGGAACGCTGCGCCGCGCTATGGCTGAAGCTCTCGCCCGTCATGTCACGAAGCATCGGCCTGGTATTTGAACAGCAGGAGTGCTTAGTCGAGTACTGCATCCACACGGCCCGCATTGAGCAGATGGAACGGCAGCTATCCATCGAAGGCCTGATAGTCCAGGGGCAGCGCGGCGACGTCAAGAATCCGTTGGTCACTGTGCTGAACCAGTACCGCGCCCACCGCCGCGGACTCACTGCCGAGCTCGGACTATCACCGTCCACAGCAGCGCGCCTTGTCCGCCCCGACCAGCAGGACGACGACGACCCGTTCGACTAACACCAACCGGGGCCGAATCCCCCTACCCCGTCCCGCCCAAATTTTCCCGCCGGGGACGGTGACTTTGATCCGTACGGGATGGAGGAGTTTTAGACTGATCCGGCAAAGTGTTGGCATGTAGCCTGATTCCATCGCCAGGCAACAGGCCGGCGTCTGAATTGGGGCAGGTTAAAAATGACTTTGCAGCTAGTTGACACCATGCACGAGCACTTGACTGAGGCTAACAATCGCTGGCCGCGGGACGGTTGGACCACTGCCGAGGGCAGGGCCGGGATCCTTGAAAAGAGGCTGGCTCGGGCCGTTGGCCCGCGGGAAGTGGAGTTTTCCATTTCATCCGTGACCGAGGAGGACGCGAGCGGGGTGCACTTTGCGGCTACTTTGTTCACCGCTGATTTGGTCATTTCCGGGGCTTTGCACGCCACGAATGAGCAGATCGCACCCAGGGACCTCACAGGGGATGTGGTGATTGTTCCCCGGTCCGCACTCCGCAGCCTGACCCTGCACCAGGTGGAGTATTTCGGAAATGACAATGAGGCAACCGAAGATCACGTGTCCTTCACTGCCACTTACGAGGGCATGGCGCCCGTGGTTGTGGGGCCGCCGTCGTCAGGGTCCAGGCGTGGGGCCACGAGCCGCCTGTTTGACGCGCTACAGGCCGACCTGGCCCAGGTCTAACCAGCACCCTAGGTACGTGAGCGGCCCCGAACCTCTGATGAGATCCGGGGCCGCTTTGTCACACCTACCGGCGCCGTGCGGGCATGGTTCACGGAAACGTCCCCGCTAGCGACTACCACCATCAAGTCTTAGCGGGTGTAAGGCTTCCATGCGTCGAGGATGGGTATGAGCGGGCGGATGTCGCCGTTGGCCTGGGTTTCGGCGGCATCGCACGTTTCGCTTTCAGTTTCCTTGCAGGCTGCTGAGGCATCATTTTTCCCGATGACGTCCAGGGTGCGGAGCGTTCGGGAAACCAACGTGTCAATCTCGGGCGGCGGCGTCGGTAATTTTCGTAGTTCCCGGGCGGCCGTCTTCGCCGTGAGGGTGACCGTTTGGGCGGTGTATCGGCATGTGAGCCTCTTGGCAAAGTCCGCCGCGGTAGTTCCTATCGAGGCAAAAGCGCACGTGCCAATGTTTTCCTCGTAGTCGCGCCACGCCTGTTCATTCTCAGTGATGATGCTAGCGAATTGAGTAACAGAGGCCGTCGGGGTTGGCGTTGGTGTCGGAGTTGGAGATTCAGCGGCTGACTGTGCCGGCGCTCCACAGCCGCTAAGAAAGATCATGCATGCCACAAGAGTGGCGCCCCCAATATTTGATTTCATGGTCAAAGCATAGGGCCGCTCACCGACAAAGCCACATGTGTCAGAAGCACGAGCGTGCTAAATAGATGCGCCGCGCCGAGGGATTGCTGCATTGCTGAAATATCCATATTCAACTACTGTCAGAAGCTAACAAGACGAGGTGAACGATGAGCGATAACAACGGCTGGCACGACGATCACAGCCACCGGCACACGTCTTCATGCGATCACCAGCGTGCTCGTCCGCTGGATGTTGGCCCAGCACTAGAGACCCCCGAACAGTACGCGGATAGGATCGATCGTATAACCAACGATCCTCGCCGCATCGAGAAGCGCAAGCGTATAGCTCCGGCTCTCACGGTACCGCGTCGCCGTTGAATCCTTTGCTTGACCTAGTTGAGGCCGAGTTTAAGCATCGGCAGTTCCTGCAGCAGTTCTGGTGCGGTCCTATACCTTTTCGTCAAGCGAAGAAGCGGCGGACGCCACATCCGGAGCAGTACGCGATCGCAGTGCAGTCGATTGTGCGTAACCTGCAACCCCGCGCTGCCTATCCGGAGAGAATGCACATCTGCTACGTGGATGAGTATGAACTGGTGAAGTCCGTTGGCTGGGCGAAGTTCATCGAATCATCGGATGGACACCATCGTGCATCGTTCTATGTACTCGCTACGCACCTGGTGTTCACCCGGCAGGGTGCAGGGCAACACACATACACGCACGTGGTCAACGATCTTGTTGGTCTTGCGCAAGACGCGTCCGTCTTCAACTCTCTGACTATCACTGCGCTCGTTCACCCGAACAACGTCGCATGCAAGACGCTTCTAACGCAGAATCATTGGGTGCATTCGGACATGGACGTGGACGGGCTGCACGAGGAGTGGGCACTTGTGGTGCGAGTGGAAGACTAGCTGCGCCCACCCTCGCAATCTGCGCCAAATAGGGCGCAGAAAAGCCCCGGACCGATAACCGGATCCGGGGCAGTTTCTAGGCGCGTACGACCGTTGTCAGGCGTCAGCGGCCTCAGCGGCAGCAGTCAGTGCCGCGGCCATTTCTAGGGCTTCAGCGGGCGACAGGTTTCGGTCCTTGACTGTCCAGACCTCAATTCGGTGAGCCGCGATCTGTGCGTCCCACCCGGCGGCGACTACCCAGGCGTCATTCTTCGTCTCGGTGCCAATGTAGTAGTCAGAGCAGCCTTCGGCCAAGGTGTAACCGGCCGGCGGCAGCAGTTCGGAGGGCTGCACTCCACGTTCCTGAGCGGCTCCGATGAGTTCGCGGACGGTGGCCGGCATGGCAATTGTGCTGTTCATGGTGAGACCTGTTTCTTTAGTTGTTCCGTCCCCCAGCGGGACGAGCGTTAGCCTAGCGCGTGATGATGACATTCAAGGATGAAGCGGACCCTAGTCCGCAGAAAGTCCGCAAGAGGTCCGCAAGAGGGCAATTTCAGACCATCAGAACCAACCATGAAAACCCCGGAATCTAGCCGATTTCTAGGCCGTCCAGCAACCGCCAACCAACCCTGTTTAGTTCGAGCTCTACTACGGCGTCTAGCCAGATCCGCGGCTGAACCCGTTCAGTCCGCCAAAAAGTCCGCCCGGGCTGCCAGCATCAACGCTGTCCGGGCGGACTTTTTTGTCCCCAAGGTGGAGGCTGGCTCCAGACGTGCTGAGACCAGGAGCCAGCCCCCTGACATGTGCTCCCCGAGACGAAGACTTTTCAAGCCTTCCCCCCAACAAGGTTTGAAGAACACCGCCAATCCACATGATCGGTCAATGTGGAGCCGGAGGCAATGCCCGGCCGCCGTGTCTGCGAATTATCCCGTGAAGCTCCGGTACATGGTCCGTTGCGGTCCGGAACTTCCGCCCAGGTATTGCCCCTTGTCCACAAAGCCAGCGGTCCTGTACGCGGACAAGCCGGCCGGGTTGGTTTCGTTGACGGAAAGCACGACGCCGGCCTCGCGGGTTCCGCGCCTGGCGGTCAGTTTCGCGGCGGCCTCCACTGCGGACGTTGCCGCCAGCGGCCCGAGGCCCTGTCCCTGGTGGCGCCTGTCGATCAGGAAACCGCGCAACAGCCAGGCAGAATCCTCGTCCGGCCAGCCAGCCAGGCGCGCGGCACCGGCCTGGAGGGTCAGCACCCCGACGGCGTAGCCCGCAGCCTCCACGACATAAGGGAACCGCGAATCCTCCTCCAGTCCCGCCAGGACCATGCGGAGCGGGTCACCAACGAAGCTGTCTTGTCCCAGGCCCAGTTCAATGTTGGCTACCTCACCCAACTGGATGGCAAGGGCATCAGCATTGAGGTCATCCAGGGCGATGAGCCAGACAGAACCAACCAGGGTTTTCAGGTCGGCTGTCCGTCGGATCCGGCGGGAGCCCCGCCGTCGGCCGATGGGCCGGCAGGGTCCATCCACATGACTTCCCACAGGTGGCCGTCCGGGTCCTGGAAACTGTGGTTGTACATAAAGCCGTAGTCCTGGACCTCCTGCGACGGTGTGCCGCCGGCGGCCAGCGCCTTGCCTACCGTTTCGTCCACGGCTTCCTTGCTGTCCACCGAAAAGGCCATGATGGCCTCGGTGGAACTGGTGGCATCGGCCACATCCCTGGAGGTGAACGTTTTGAAGAAACCCTCCACCAGGAGCATGACAAACGCGTTGTCGTTGATGATCATGCAGGTCGCGTTTTCATCGGTGTAGTCCGGATTGAAGGAGAAGCCAAGGGCGGTGAAGAAATCGACGGACCGCTTCAGATCCTTCACGGGCAGGTTCAGGTAGATTTGCGTAGCCATGGCCCCCAACCTAGCACCGCACCGCCGCGGCTGTCTGCTGCCTTCCGGGAGGACCTCAGTCAGCCGCTAATGACCGTAGAAGGCTTTCTCGAACACCGCACGGGCCCGCCGGCTCAGGCGGAGGTAGTCCTCTTCCAGGGCGGCCGCGTGGCCTGGTTCGTAGCCGCACCATCGGGCCACCGCCTCAAGGTCCCCCCGCGCGGACGGCAGCAGGTCCGACGCCCTGCCGCTCCAGATGACGTTGGCGGACCGGATCCGGCTGGCGAGCCGCCACGCGTCGACCAGCAGCTTCGCGTCAGGCCCGGCGAGCAGGTCCAGTGAAGCCGCGGCTTCAAGGGCCTCCACCGTGGACGTTGTCCGCAGTTCCGGGTGCCTGGCCGCGTGCTGGAGCTGAAGGAGCTGCACCAGCCACTCGACGTCGCTCAGTCCCCCGCGGCCAAGCTTCAGGTGGCGTGCCGGGTCGGCCCCGCGCGGCAACCGCTCCGCTTCCACCCGCGCTTTGACCCTGCGAACCTCCCGGACGTCCTGCTCCGAAATCGACTCCGGGTACCTGATCGGGTCGATGAGGGCCAGGAAGTCCTCAGCCAGGGCATCGTCGCCCGCCATGGGCCGGGCCCGCAGCAGCGCCTGCGCCTCCCAGATCAACGACCAGCGGCGGTAATATTCGGCGAACGAATCGAGGGAGCGGACCATGGCGCCGTTCTTGCCTTCGGGCCGAAGATCCGCATCCATCTGCAACACCCGCTCGGCCATGATGGCCGGTCTGAGTGGCTGGGTGAGCAGGCTGGAGACCTTGGAGACAATCCGGGCCGCCTGATCCTGCGCTTCCTCGTCGGTATAGCCCGGCAACGCGCGGTGCACGTACATCACGTCGGCGTCGGAGCCGTAGCCGATCTCGCGGCCGCCCTGGCGGCCCATTGCCACCACCAGCACCGCGGTCTTCAGCGGTCCCTCAGCGGAGACGATGCCTTCGGCCACGCGCAGGGCGCCCAGCACCGCTGCCCGGTCGGTGTCCGCCAGCGCCGCGCCCACGTGGTCCTGGTTGAGAAGCCCGGCAGAATCGGCGATCGCGATCCGGAGGATCTCCCTGCGCCTGATCAGCCTGATCAGCCTGATGGCGTTTTCCGGGTCCGAGTGGCGCGACATTTTGGACGTGATCTCCTGCCATTGGGCTTCGAAGCCCAGCGGCACAAGGTCTTTGTTGGTGCCCAGCCATGCCACCGATTCCGGCGACACCTCCAGCAGGTCAGCAATCAGCCGTGAATTGGATAGTACGTGGCACAGACGTTCGGCCGCGGCTGTGGAATCGCGGAGCATTCCCAGATACCAGTGGGTGGTGCCAAGGGCCTCGCTGACGCGCCGGAACGCGAGCAGCCCGGCGTCGGGATCAACACCTTCGGCGAGCCAGTCCAGCAGGATGGGCAGCAGCTGGCGTTGCAGGGCTGCGCGCCGGCTGACACCGGCGGTGAGCGCCTCGATGTGCCGCATCGCGCCCCGCGGGTCGCGATAGCCCAGCGCGGCAAGGCGGCCCTGGGCTGCCTCAGGTGTCAGCCTGGCGTCCTCGCTGCTGAGTTTGGCCGCGGTGTTAAGCAGCGGGCGGTAGAAAATACGTTCGTGCAGTTCGCGGACAGAGCGTTTAGTTTTCTGCCAGGTGGCCAGCAACGAAGCCGGCGGCGGCCTGTCATTGGAGAACGGGCTAAGCACGGCCTTTGCGAGGGCACGCTGTGCCGCTTCGCTGACTGGCATCAGGTGCGTCCGCCGGAGCTGGAACAGCTGGATGCGGTGCTCCAGGAGGCGCAGGTACCGGTAGGCGTGATCGAAAGCGGCAGCGTCGGACCTGCCGATGTAGCCCCCGGCTGACAGGGCCGCTATGGCTGCGGTGGTATCCCTGCGGCGGAGGGTTTCGTCGGATTTTCCGTGCACCAGCTGGAGCAGTTGGACGGTGAACTCCACGTCCCTGAGGCCGCCGCGGCCAAGCTTGATCTGCCGCTGTTCCTCCGCTGCCGGGATATGTTCGGTGACACGGCGGCGCATCGCCTGCACGGACTCCACGAACCCTTCCCGGCCCGCGGAGCTCCAGATCAGTGGGGCCACCGCGTTTTCGTAGCGCTCCCCTAGATCCTTGTCGCCGGCGATGGTCCGTGCCTTCAGGAGCGCCTGGAATTCCCAGCTCTCGGCCCATCGGGCGTAGTAGCTTTCGTGCGAGGCCAAGGTTCGGACCAGGGGGCCGGACTTGCCCTCCGGCCGCAGGTTGGCGTCAACTTCCCAGAGGCCGGGTTCACGTGCCACCGAGGAGATGGCCCGGGAAATGCCGGTGGCCAAGGCTGTGCCGATGGTACTGGCACGGGCGTCGTCCAGGTCGCCGGCGTCGATTACGTAGATGACGTCGACGTCGGAAATATAGTTCAGTTCCCGCGCTCCGCATTTGCCCATCCCGATGACGGCCAGGCCAACGGCGGCCACCTCCCCGGCGCTGAACTGCTCAGCAGCCTCGGCGCGGGCAACTGCCAGCGCAGCTTCGATCGCGGCTCCCGCCAGGTCAGCGAGTTCAGCTCCGACGGCGGGCATAAAGTCCAGCGGGTCAGCAGCGCACATGTCCTTGACCGCCAGGTCCACCACCCCGCGGCGGTAGGCCGACCGCAGCGCAGCATAGGCGTCGGCTCCGGTCATTCCCGCCACTGGCCGGGCTGATCCGGGTTCTGCGCGGACAGATTTCAGGAGGACAGAGCGGAGCTGTTCCGAATCTGCCTGAAGTGGCTCTGGACTGGCCGTGACTTCGAAGGCATCGAGGTGTTCCGGGTGCCGGATGAGGAATTCGCCCAGCGCTTCGGAGGCCCCCAGGACCCGATACAGCGGCTCGCTGATCTCCGGATCAGCCGCCGCCAGCTCCCGGAGACCGGGGTGCTTTTCAATCAGCCGCACCAGCGACTGCAGTGCGGTGTCGGGGTTGGCAGCCAGCTGCAGCCCGGCGAAAATCCTGTCGGGGTCCAGGCCGTCCAGTTCCGGGGCAGCCAAGAATCGCTCACCCTTCTCCAGATCACTGAAGCCGGCTGAGATGAGGCGGCGTGCGAGGCTCACCCCCGCCTAAAGGATGCCGAGGTTGCGCTGCAGTTCGTAGGGCGTCACCTGGAGCCGGTAGTCCTGCCATTCGGCACGCTTGTTGCGCAGGAAGTACTCGAAGACCTGCTCACCAAGGATCTGCGGCATCAGTTCGGAGTCCTCCATGGACCTGATGGCATCGTGAAGGCTGGCGGGCAGGGGGTCGTGGCCCATGGCACGGCGCTCGGCGGTGCTCAGTGACCAGACGTCGTCCTCTGCTGCGGCGGGCAGGTCATAGCCTTCTTCGATCCCCTTAAGTCCGGCCCCCAGCAGGACGGCATAGGCAAGGTAGGGGTTCGCGGCAGAATCAATGCCGCGGTATTCGATGCGGGCCGACTGGCCCTTGCCTGGCTTGTATAGCGGGACCCGGACCAGGGCCGAACGGTTGTTGTGCCCCCAGCTGAGGTAGCTCGGCGCTTCGCCGCCACCCCAGAGCCTCTTGTAGGAGTTCACGAACTGGTTGGTCACAGCCGTGAACTCGGGAGCGTGCTTCAGGATGCCTGCGATGAACTGGCGGGCCGTCTTGGAAAGCTGGAATTCGGCGCCCGCCTCATAAAATGCGTTGGTGTCGCCCTCGAACAGCGAGAAGTGCGTGTGCATCCCGGAGCCGGGGTGGTCGGTGAAAGGCTTGGGCATAAACGTGGCGTAGGTTCCCTGCTGGAGGGCCACTTCCTTGATCACCGTGCGGAACGTCATGATGTTGTCCGCCGTCTGCAGGGCGTCCGCATAGCGCAGGTCGATCTCGTTCTGGCCGGGACCGGCTTCGTGGTGGCTGAACTCCACCGAAATACCCACGGATTCCAGCATTGTCACGGCCGTGCGGCGGAAATCCTGCGCCACGCCGCCGGGAACGTGATCGAAGTAGCCGCCCTCGTCAACGGGTACCGGCGCACCATCGGGCCCGGGCTGCTGGGACTTGAGGAGGTAGAACTCGATCTCCGGGTGCGTGTAGCACGTAAACCCCATGTCCGCGGCCTTGGCCAGCGTGCGCTTGAGGACATTGCGGGGATCCGCGGCCGAGGGTTCGCCATCCGGAGTCAGGATGTCGCAGAACATGCGCGAGGTCTGTTCGGTCTCGCCACGCCAGGGCAGGATCTGGAACGTGGACGGATCCGGTTGCGCCAGCATGTCCGATTCGAACACGCGGGCCAGGCCTTCGATGGCTGAACCGTCGAAACCGAGCCCTTCCTCAAAGGCACCTTCAACCTCGGCCGGGGCGAGTGCCACCGATTTGAGTGAACCTACGACGTCGGTGAACCACAAGCGTACGAACCGTACGTCGCGCTCCTCGATGGTGCGCAGGACAAACTCTTGCTGGCGGTCCATGATGGCCTCTTCTCCGGTCAATCGTTCATGCCCCGGGTCCGCGGAAGCGGCGGCCGGCAGCAGTTCACCATCACTTTACTAAGCAATTGGCTGCAATGCGGGCGACCGCACCGCACGTAACACAGCGTTAACACAGCAACCATGGTCGGCAGCGCCGACCGGTGGCAAAAATGCCCTTGGCGGGCGCCTGAATATGACGCGGATCACGGTCCGCCGGCCCGTCTACGTTGGCTAGGACTGCTGCTGCCGCATTACGCTCTTGCCATGGCCTCAACCAATAGCTCTGAGTCAAGCGCGTCCGCTGAAGTACACGCACCTTACGGAAACGGACCTGCACCGGTGCAGCCGCCGTCGTCGGAAGTGAACGCGAAGCCGGCACCCAGGGTGCGCATCCACCACCTGCAGCAGGCCAAGCGGGACGGCAAACGCTTTGCCATGCTGACCGCCTACGAGCAGTACAGCGCGGAGATCTTCGACCAGGCCGGCATCGAGGTCCTCTTGGTGGGCGATTCGGCATCCAACAATGTGTTCGGCAACGAGACCAGCCTGCCGGTCACGGTGGATGAACTCCTGCCTCTCTGCCGCGCCGTGGCGCGGTCCGCCAAGCGCGCCCTGGTGGTGGCAGACCTGCCGTTCGG
The DNA here is from genome assembly GCF_050156205.1 of Pseudarthrobacter sp. Y6. Classification (NCBI taxonomy): domain Bacteria; kingdom Bacillati; phylum Actinomycetota; class Actinomycetes; order Micrococcales; family Micrococcaceae; genus Pseudarthrobacter; species Pseudarthrobacter sp. Y6. The sequence continues at coordinate 2,767,482 of NZ_CP189574.1, forward strand.
CAGTTATGAAGTCTCGGCGCAGCAGGGTGTGGAAACAGGCGTCCGGTTCCTTAAGGAGGGGCTGGCCCATGCTGTCAAGATCGAGGGCGGAAAGTACTATGCGGAAACCGTCCGGGCCATGGTCCAGGCCGGCGTCCCGGTTATGGCCCATATTGGCTTCACCCCCCAGAGTGAACACGCGCTGGGCGGTTACCGGGTCCAGGGCCGCGGGGATGACGCGCAGCGCCTGATTGACGACGCCGTCGCGCTGGCTGAAGCGGGGGCGTTCGCCGTCCTGATGGAAATGGTTCCGGCGGACACCGCAGCTGCAGTTGACGCGGCAGTAAGCGTGCCGACGGTCGGGATCGGCGCCGGCAATGCCACCACGGGGCAAGTGCTGGTGTGGCAGGACATGGCCGGGTTCCGCGGCGGGAGGATGGCGAAGTTCGTAAAACAGTACGCCGACCTGCGCACTACGCTCAGTGACGCAGCGAAGGCGTACGGCGACGAGGTCCGTTCAGGCCAGTTCCCCGGCCCGGAGCACTCCTTCTAGCGACTGACGCGCTCCCCAAGCTCGCCAGCTCGCCAGGGGCCCCTCGCACGTCAGTCTTGGTCGTCCTGTTTGTCCCACGCCTCATTGCGTGCCTTGACCTTTTCGAGGGCGTGTTCGGCCTCTTCCCGCGTTTTGTAGGGGCCGATCAGCTGGCTCCAGTCCGAGAGTGCGTCTTCTTCCACCTCGTGGGTGTTTACGTTGTACCAGTACTCAGTCATCGGTGCTCCTCGTTCCGGCCGGCGGGGGCCCTGCCGTGATCCACGTAACTTAAACGTGGATGCGGACAGCTTGGGGCTTCCGGTTACTTGGCCTAATGCGGTGCCTTATATGATCAATCTATGCCTTCCCTAGCCTCGACTGCACCCACCGGCACCCTTACCCGGGGAACCGTCAGCCCGCAGCTCCCCGTTCCCGCGTCCATCCCGCGCCCGGAATACGTGGGCAAGCCCGGCCCGGCCAAGTTCACCGGCTCCGAGATCAAATCCGCCGAGACGGTTGAGAAAATCCGGATCGCTAGCCGGATCGCCGCCCAGGCCATCGTTGAGGTGGGCAACCACATCAAGCCCGGCGTGACCACCGATCAGTTGGACAAGGTGGGTCACGAATTCCTGCTGGACCACAAGGCCTACCCGTCCACGCTTGGTTATCGCGGGTTCCCGAAGTCCCTGTGCTCGTCGCTGAATGAAGTGATCTGCCATGGCATCCCGGACAGCACCGTGGTCCAGGACGGCGACATCCTCAATATCGACATCACGGCTTTCATCAACGAAGTCCACGGGGACACTAACCACACCTTCCTGGTGGGCGAGGTCGACGACGAATCGCGCCTGCTGGTGGAGCGTACCCGGGAATCCCTCAACCGCGCCATCAAAGCCGTGGCTCCCGGCCGGGAGATCAACGTGATCGGCCGTGCCATCCAGTCCTACGCCAAGCGTTTCGGCTACGGCGTGGTGCGGGACTTCACCGGCCACGGCGTCGGCGAAGCGTTTCATACGGGCCTGATCATCCCCCACTATGATGCGGCGCCGGCCTACAACACAGTCATCGAGGCCGGCATGGTGTTCACCATCGAACCCATGCTGACCCTCGGCACCATCGAATGGGATATGTGGGAGGACAACTGGACTGTTGTCACCCGCGACCACAAGCGGACCGCCCAGTTTGAGCACACGCTGCTGGTAACAGAGTCCGGCGTCGAAATCCTCACGCTCCCCTGAACTTTTCCGGTCAGCCGTCCGGCCGACCTGCCCGCCCTGCCACGAACGGAACAACATTGACCAAGAAGGACGAGAAGTCGCACAAGAACGCCCCGTTGATCGGCATTGACATCGGCGGCACGGGAATCAAGGGCGGCATCGTCGACCTGAAAAAAGGCAAGCTCCTGGGTGAGAGGGTCCGCGTGCCTACGCCTCAGCCCGCCACTCCTGACGCCGTAGCCGACGTCGTAGCGCAAGTGGTTGCCGAGCTTTCAAGCCGCCCGGAGGCTCCGGCCGCGGACTCGCCCGTGGGCGTCACATTCCCCGGCATCATCCAGCATGGAGTGGTCCATTCGGCAGCCAATGTGGACAAGAGCTGGCTCAACACCGACATTGACGCTTTACTCACCGCACGGCTTGGCCGCCCGGTGGAGGTCATCAACGACGCCGACGCCGCCGGGTTGGCGGAGGCCCGTTATGGCGCGGGTAAGGGCGTGGACGGCACTGTCCTGGTGATCACCCTGGGCACCGGAATTGGCTCAGCATTCATCTTCGACGGCCGCCTCGTCCCCAACGCAGAACTGGGGCACCTGGAGATCGACGGCTTTGACGCCGAAAGCAAAGCCTCAGCCGTGGCCCGCGAACGGGACGGCCTGAGCTGGGAGGAATACAGCGTCCTGCTGCAGCGCTACTTCTCCCATGTGGAATTCCTGTTCTCACCCGAGTTGCTCATCGTTGGCGGCGGCATCTCCAAGCGCGCGGACGAATACCTGCCGCACCTGAAACTGCGCACCCGGATCGTGCCGGCTGAACTCAAGAATGAGGCCGGGATCGTCGGTGCCGCTGTCGAAATTGCCGTGAAGCACAAGCTCACGAAGTAACCGGGGGCTGACCGGCGCCGAGGGGCAGCCGGTGCCGGTGGTGGCGGCGGATTCCCCTCCGCGGCCGCCACCGGAGCTTACAGGGGGCTCTTTTCGGAGCTCTTGGCGGGCGCCGCCGCGGGTTGCGTGCCTTCGTCCACGGACTCGTGGCGGAGCAGCGCAATGGCGGTCTCGAAGTCCTCGAGGGATTCGAAGGCCTGGTATACGCTGGCGAACCGAAGGTAGGCCACCTGGTCAAGCTTCTGCAGCGGACCAAGGATGATCAGGCCAACTTCATGGGCGTCGATCTCGGCCGCGCCGGAGGCGCGGATCTGCTCCTCCACCTCTTGGGCAAGGAGCGCCAGGTCGTCTTCGCTGACCGGCCGGCCCTGGCATGCCTTACGCACGCCGTTGATGACCTTGCTGCGGCTGAAGGGTTCGCCCACCCCGGAGCGTTTGATCACCGAAAGGCTGGTGGTTTCCACGGTGGTGAACCTGCGGCCGCATTCCGGGCACTGCCGGCGGCGGCGGATGGCCGAGCCGTCATCGGCCATGCGGCTGTCCACAACGCGGGAGTCGGGATTGCGGCAAAATGGACAGTACATGGTGTCCCCTCCCTCGATGTCTTCCGGCGCCGATGTTTCCGGCCCGGCGGACCTCTCCGCCTCTCAGTTTACGACTACATGTTGCGGAATAACAATCCTGTAATTACCACATGTAGTGGTGCCTGCAGCCTGCCCCGCAGACCTGCCGCGTCAGCGGGCCTCCCGGAAGCGTGCCGTGACAGCTTCACCGTGGGCCGGCAGGTCCTCGGCACCGGCCAGGCTCACGATGTGGCCGCTGACTTCCTGCAGCGCCGCCCGGCTGTAGTTGATGACCTGGATGGCGCGCAGGAAGGTGGTGACGTTCAGTCCGGAGGAAAACGCCGCGGTCCCGCTGGTGGGCAAGACGTGGTTGGAGCCGGCGCAGTAGTCGCCCAGGCTGACAGGACTGTAGTCCCCCACAAAGATCGCCCCGGCGTTCCGGATCCGGGCAGCTACCGCCGGCGCGTCCGCGGTCATGATTTCAAGGTGTTCAGCGGCGTAGGCGTCGCAGGCGGCGATGCCTTGTTCCAGGTCCTCCACCAGGACAACTCCCGACTGCGGGCCGGACAGCGCCTCAAATACGCGCGCGGAGTGCTTGGTGCCGGCCGCCTTCCGGTCCAGTTCGGCGCGGACTGCCGCGGCAAGGTCCTCCGAGTCCGTGATGAGCACCGAGGCCGCCTGGGGGTCGTGTTCAGCCTGGCTGATCAGGTCTGCTGCCACGAGGTCAGGCTGCGCCGTTGAATCAGCCAGGATGGCGATTTCGGTGGTCCCCGCCTCGGAATCGATTCCCACCACACCCTTGACGAGGCGCTTCGCCGTTGCCACAAAAATGTTTCCCGGACCCGTGACTACATCAACGGGCTCGAGCGCCGGCCCGGCGTCATTTGCCGCCACGCCGTAGGCGAAGGCAGCGATGGCCTGTGCACCGCCAATGGCGTAGACCTCGTCGATGCCGAGCAGGGCCGCTGCCGCGAGGATGGTGGGGTGCGGGAGGCCACCGAAGTCCTTCTGCGGCGGCGATGCCAGGGCGATGGACTGCACTCCCGCAGCCAGCGCCGGGACAACATTCATGATGACCGACGACGGATAGACGGCGAGGCCGCCGGGGACGTACAAGCCCACCCGCGATACCGGCACCCAGTTCTGGCTCACCAGCGCACCGTCGCCGAGTTCGACGTCGAGATCGCGCGGCAGCTGCCCGTCCGCGAAGCGCCGGGCCCGGCTGATGGATTCTTCCAGCGCGCCGCGCACCGCCGGATCCAGCTCCGCCAGCGCCCGGGCCAACGAGGCCGCCGGGACGCGTGGGTGGACCTGCTGGACTCCGTCGAAACGGAGTGCCAGGTCGCTGAGGGCGGTGAAGCCGTCCTCGCGGACGGCTTTGATGATGTCCAGTACCTTTTGTTCCGCATCCGCCACGGTGTGCTGCCGGGCACGGGGAACGGCGGCGCGCAAACCGGCAAGGGTCAGGCCCCTGCCCCGAAGGTCGACCGTCCGGAAGCTGACAGCGGCGGCAGGAGGGGTGGCTGGAAATTCAGGAGAAATGGTCACCGGTCCATTTTACGCGCCGGGTGCGTTGCCTTCGGCTACCGGCGTACCCGCACTCCCGGGCCCGCCCTTGAGCAGGTTCATCAGGCTCAGGACAAACACGGACGTGGCAGTCGCGGCCGGCCACAGGATCAGCACGGGCAGGGACCGGAGCGTGAAAGCGACGCTGGCATTGACCGACGTGTCTGCGGGTCCGCCCCACAACTGGCCCGCAAGCACGCCAGTCAGCCACGCGATCAGGGCACCGCCCAGTCCCCCGGCCAGGCCCAGGAGAAAGGCCGCCTGCTCATTGCGGCCGCCCTTGTCGGTCAGGAAGACGGCCACCAGACACCCCGCGAAGACGCACAGTCCAGCAAGGGTGAGGTCCCTGAGCAGCCACACCTCCGGATTAGTCCCGTCCGCCAAGGCGGGGTTGCGGGTAATCAGGTTCATCCCCCCTGGGGCGAGTAGCCACCACAGCAGGCCGACGGGAACACCACCGGCAGCAGCAGCGGCAAACCATTTCCACGGCGGCCGGGAAGACCGGCGGCTGATGTGTTGTCTCATGAAACAAACCTTAACAAATGTCGGGTGTGGCCGATCAGATGACGTCGGCAGTCTTGACAGATGACGTGCTGGGTCAAGCGATTGCTCCCTGTCCGGGGGACTAATACCCTTAAGGAAGAGTCCATTTCAGCCTGCTTTTTCAGGGAGCAACCTTCACGATGACAGACAAGACGCCGTTCGAGGGCACCTTCAAGGAAATGTTCCGGCGGCATGCGGCCGGGGTCGCCATCATCACCGTGAACTACCAGGGCGAGCCCTACGGCTTTACCGCCACGTCCGTGGCCTCATTGTCGGCACAGCCGCCGCGGTTCACCTTCAACATGGCGCGCAGTTCGAGTTCCTGGCCGGCGGTGGCCAACGCCACCTACCTCGGCGTCCACATGCTGGGTCTGGAAAACCAGGCGCTGGCCGACCGTTTCGCGCGCACCAAGGACAGGTTCGGCGGGGACCACTGGGAACTTGGCCCGCACGAGGTCCCGGTCCTCAAAGACGTCGCGGGCTGGCTGATCGGCAAGATCCAGATGCGGCTCTCCTTCGAGAACAACGCCGTGGTGGTAGTTGAAGTTGTGGACGGCGAAGTGGGCGACGACGGTTCGCCGCTCCTGTACCACTCCGGCGGCTACGGCCAGTCGGTCCCGCTGGACTACGAAATCTAACTATCGGAACCTAGTTATCCAGGCAGGTTGGGCCCAGGAGCACCTTCAGGTCGCCGAACAATGACGGACTGGGGTTGACCCTGAGATGGACGGGCAGCCCCATGACTTCCGTCCGGGTGTCCCCCTGCAGGTGCAGCCGGACTTCCGAGTTCCCCCGATGGTTCCGAAGTACATCGCCCAGTTCGGTGACAACAGCCTCGGTGGCCTTGTGGGTAGGCATCGAAATGAGCACGGGGCCGTTGGTTCCTTCACTGAGATCCGGAACGGACAGTTCCATACAGTTCAGCGTCACGGCACCGTCGTCCCGCCGCTGCAGGCGGCCCTTGACCACCACGATCAGGTCCTCGGCAAGGACCGAAGCGATGGGGCCGTAGACCTGGCCGAAGAACATCACCTCCATGGAACCGCCGAGGTCTTCGATTTCGGCACGGGCATAGGCGTTGCCGCTCGCCTTGGCGATCCTGCGGCTGAGCGAGGTGATCATGCCGGAGATGGTGATGATGGCGCCGTCGTGCGGCCCGTCTTCGCCGATGATCGAGGTGATGGACTGGTCCGCGTGCTGGCTGAGGAGTCCTTCCAGGCCCTGCAGCGGGTGGTCTGAAACATACAGGCCGAGCATGTCGCGCTCAAACGAGAGCTTGTCCTTCTTCTCCCATTCCGGCAGGTCGGGGATCTCAATGCTCAGCGACGCTTCGGATTCTGCCTCCTCGAAACCGGCGAAGAGATCGAACTGGCCGATCGCCTCGTTTCGTTTGAGGGTGATGACGGAGTCGATGGCCTCTTCATGGATCATCGCCAGCGCGCGCCGGTGGTGGTTGAGGGAATCGAAGGCTCCGGCCTTGATCAGGGATTCAATGGTCCGCTTGTTGCAGACCACCGCGGGGACCTTCATGAGGTAGTCCTTGAAGGACGTGTAGGCGCCTTCTTTTTCGCGCGCGGCCACCATGGCTTCGACGGCGTTGACGCCTACGTTGCGGATGGCGCCCATGCCGAAGCGGATGTCGGTGCCTACCGGGGTGAAGTTCAGCGCGGATTCGTTCACATCCGGCGGCAGCACGGTGATTCCCATGCGCCGGCATTCGTTGAGGTAGATTGCCGATTTGTCCTTGTCGTCACCGACCGACGTCAGCAGGGCAGCCATGTACTCCGGCGCAAAATGCGCCTTCAGGTAGGCGGTCCAGTAGGAGATCACGCCATAGGCGGCCGAGTGGGCCTTGTTGAAGGCATAGTCGGAGAACGGCAGCAGGATGTCCCACAGGGTCTTGACGGCGGCCATGGAATAGCCGTTGTCCTGCATGCCCTGGGAGAAACCTGCGAACTGCTTGTCCAGCTCGGATTTCTTCTTTTTGCCCATGGCGCGCCGCAGGATGTCTGCCTGCCCGAGGGAATAGCCGGCGAGTTTCTGGGCCACGGCCATCACCTGCTCCTGATAGACGATCAGGCCGTAAGTCCCGCCGAGGATATCAGCAAGAGGTTCCTTGAGTTCGGGGTGGATCGGAATGACTTCCTGGATCCCGTTTTTGCGCAGCGCATAATCGGTGTGCGCGTTGGCGCCCATCGGACCGGGCCGGTAGAGCGCGAGCACGGCGGAGATGTCTTCGAAGTTGTCAGGCTTCATCAGCTTCAGCAGGGAGCGCATGGGCCCGCCATCAAGCTGGAACACGCCCAGGGTGTCGCCCCGGGCCAGCAGTTCATACGAGGCCACGTCATCAAGGGCCAGGCTGTCCAGGTCCAGGTCCAGGCCGCAGTTGAGCTTGATGTTCTCCAAGGCGTCGGAAATGATCGTCAGGTTCCGCAGGCCGAGGAAGTCCATCTTGATCAGGCCCAGGCCCTCGCAGGTGGGGTAGTCGAACTGCGTGATCACCTGGCCGTCCTGGATGCGCCGCATGACCGGGATGACGTCGATGATGGGGTCCGAGGACATGATGACACCGGCGGCGTGCACGCCCCACTGGCGCTTCAGCCCCTCAATGCCGAGAGCTGTCTCGAAGACCTTGGCGGCCTCGGGATCAGTAGCGATCAGCTGGCGGAAGTCACCGGCCTCGCTGTAGCGCTTTGAGTCCTTGTTCTGGATGTCGGCGAGCGGGATGTCCTTGGCCATCACAGCCGGCGGGAGCGCCTTGGTCAGCTGCTCCCCCATGCTGAACGGGTAACCCAGAACACGGGAAGAGTCCTTTAGCGCCTGCTTGGTCTTGATGGTGCCGTACGTGACAATCATGGCCACGCGCTCGTCGCCGTATTTCCGGGTCACATAGTCGATGACCTCAGACCGGCGCCGGTCATCGAAGTCAACGTCGAAGTCAGGCATGGACACACGGTCCGGGTTGAGGAACCGCTCGAAGATCAGGCCGTGCAGGAGCGGATCAAGGTCCGTGATGCGCATGGCGTACGCCACCATGGAGCCGGCTCCGGAGCCACGGCCCGGACCGACGCGGATGCCGTTTTTCTTCGCCCAGTTGATGAAGTCGGCCACCACCAGGAAGTATCCAGGGAACCCCATGGAGGTGATGACTTCGAGCTCGTAGTCAGCCTGGGTGCGGACTTTGTCCGGGACACCGCCCGGGTACCGGTATTCCAGTCCGGTGGCAACTTCCTTGACCAGCCAGGATGTCTCGTCCTCACCCGGCGGGCAGGGGAACCGCGGCATATAGTTTGCGCCGGTGTTGAACGAGACTTCGCAGCGCTCGGCGATCAGCAGGGTGTTGTCGCAAGCATCCGGGTGGTCCCTGAACAGCTCCCGCATCTCCTGCGGGGACTTGAGGTAATAGCCGCTGCCGGAGAATGCGAAGCGGGAACCGCCGTTGTCATACGTTGGCTCCAGCAATGTGGACCCTGACTGGATGGCCAGCAGGGCCTCGTGTGCCTTGGCGTCGTGTTCGTGCGTGTAGTGCAGGTCGTTGGTGGCCACCAACGGCAGATTCAGATCCTTGGCCAGCCGCAGCAGGTCCCCTGTGACCCGGCGCTCGATGTCCAGGCCATGGTCCATCAGTTCGCAGAAATAGTTCTCCGCACCGAAAATGTCACGGAACTCCGAGGCGGCTTCCATGGCCTCGCGGTACTGGCCCAGCCGCAGCCGCGTCTGCACTTCCCCCGAGGGGCAGCCAGTGGTGGCGATCAGGCCTTCGGAGTATGTGTTCAGCAGCTCACGGTCCAAACGCGGCCACTTGCCGAAAACTGCGTCCAGCGAGCCAATGGACGAGGCCCGGAAGAGGTTGCGCATGCCGACGTTGTTATAGCTCAACAGCGTCATGTGGGTGTAGGAGCCACCACCGGAGATGTCGTCCTTGCGCTGGTGTTCCTCGCCCCAGCGGACACGGCTTTTGTCCGTCCGCGCGGTGCCGGGGGTGACGTAGGCTTCGACGCCGATAATCGGCTTGATCCCCTGGTCCGTGGCGCGCTTCCAGAAATCGAAAGCCCCGAACAGGTACCCGTGGTCGGTGGTGGCCAGGGCCGGCATACCGAGGCGTTCAGTCTCGTTGAAGAGCTCACCCAGGCGGGCTGCGCCGTCCAACATGGAGTATTCGGTGTGGTTATGGAGATGGACGAACGAGGCATTGCTGGAAGTCACCGCACCATTCTAAGCGCTGGCGGACCCCCAACGGCCCATCGACCCAGCCGCTACGCCTCCCCCGACTCCAGGACTTCCAGGGCAAAGGCCAGGTCCTGCGGGTATTCGCTGGTGACCGTCACACGCTCCCCCGTTGCCGGGTGGTCGAAGCCGAGCTGCCGGGCATGGAGCCATTGCCGGGTCAGGCCGAGGGTGGCGGCGAGCCGAGGATCCGCCCCGTAAGTAAGATCTCCGGCGCACGGGTGCCGCAACGCTGAAAAGTGGACACGGATCTGGTGTGTGCGCCCTGTCTCAAGGTGCACCTCCACCAGAGTGGCCTTGCCAAAAGCCTCCAAAACCTCATAGTGCGTGATCGACGGCCGGCCGTCTTCGATCACGGCAAAGCGCCAGTCATGTCCGGGGTGGCGCCCGATTGGTGCGTCGATGGTGCCCTCCAGGGGGTCCGGGAGCCCCTGGACGACCGCGTGGTACACCTTCTCCACAGTGCGCTCCTTGAAGGCCCGCTTCAGGACCGTATAGGCGCGCTCCGTCTTGGCCACCACCATTACCCCGGACGTGCCGACGTCGAGCCGGTGCACGATCCCCACCCGCTCAGGGGAACCCGACGTCGAGATGCGGAATCCGGCCCCGGCGAGACCGCCGACCACGGTGGGCCCTACCCAGCCGGGGGAAGGATGCGCGGCAACGCCCACCGGCTTGTCCACAACGACAAATTCGTCGTCGTCCAGCAGGATTTTCAGGCCTTCCACAACTTCCTCCACCACTTCAAGCGGGTCCCGTCGTTCAGGCACCGTCACTTCCAGGACATCGCCGGCAACCAACCGCGCGGACTTGCCGAGTTTCTTGCCGCCGCTCACCACGTTGCCTTCGGCAATGAGGGTCGCCGCCATTGAACGGGAAATCCCCATCAGCTTTGCGAGCCCTGCGTCCGCCCGCGTTCCGCCGAATTCGTCGGCGACCACCACACGCTCAGACATCGTCCGTGTCTTTCGGCTTGGCCGCCTCTTTCCGTGGCGCCGCGACGTGCCGTGAGCCATCAAGGGCTATTCCCCGCAACGTCAGGATGCAGATGATGACTACCGCTGAGACCACCGCGGAATCGGCGATGTTGAAGATCGCAAAATTCGGCAGCTGGATGAAATCCACCACGTGCCCCATCCCGAACGAGGGCTCCCGGAAGAGCCTGTCCGTCAGGTTGCCCAGGGCCCCGCCCAGGAGCAGACCCAGTGCCAGCGACCACCAGGCCGAGCCCAGCTTGCGCACTTGGAACAGGATGGCGACGGAGACGCCGGCCATGATGATGGAGAACACCCACGTGACATTTTCCCCGATCGAAAATGCGGCGCCGGAATTGCGGATGAAGTACCAGTGCAGGAGTGGCGGCAGCACCGGGATGCGTTCACCCTCCACCATGGAGGACGTCACCCACAGTTTTGTCAGCTGGTCCAGGACGTAGGCAAAGACCGCGAAACCGGCGAAGAGCGAGAACAGGAGTGCCCGCCGGGGGCGGGCCGATAAAGGAGAGGGGTTTGCGGCGTCAGCAGCGAGGTGGTCAGTCATGGTGCTTTCATTTTGTAAAACCGATGTTAATCCCAAAAGCCGGCGGCCGAGGAATCCTCAGCCACCGGCTCTCAGAATACTTGCTTGAGGGACTAGTTCGCTTCAACCTCAGGCGCCGCCACGGAACCGCGGGCGTCAAGGTCGCGCAGCTGGCCTTCAATGTAGGCCTTCAGGCGTGAGCGGTAGTCGCGTTCGAAGCCGCGGAGCTGCTCTACCTTGCGTTCCAGGACGGAGCGCTGCTGCTCGAGGGCTCCGAGGATCTTGCGGGACTTCTCCTGGGCATCGTTGACGAGGCTGCTGGCCTCGATCTGGGCCTCGGCGATGATCTTGTCCTTCTGGGACTGACCGTCGGCGACGTGACGGTCGTGCATCTGCTGCGCCATGGCGAGCAGTCCGGCAGCGGACTCGGCCGAAACCATGTTTCCAGCGGATGCGGCGGGCGCAGCAGCCGGAACGGCCGCAGCCGGTGCTACCGGCTCGGCTTCCTTCTTCTTGGCTGCCTCGGGAACTTTCGCCTCCACCTCGGCCTTCGCCGGAGACTCAACCTTGTCAGCCTTGACGGGTGCGGGAACCTTCTCGACCACCGGGGCGGACGCAGCGGAGCTGGCCGGCACGCCGGAACCTGATTCTGCAAGCTTCTTGCGGAGCTCGTCGTTCTCCTGGTTCAGGCGCCTGAGTTCGACGACGATCTCGTCCAGGAAGTCATCAACTTCATCCTGGTCGTAGCCTTCGCGGAACTTGGTCGGCTGAAAGCGCTTGTTGACAACGTCTTCTGGCGTCAAAGCCATCTGGTCACCTCATTGGTCTAGTTAGTCAGTAGGCCTTCCGGCCGTCAAAACTACGGTACCTAAATATTGTCTGGTTCCTCTAATTCAACACTGGGTGTCAAACCGGAGATTTCTTCGCGTCGCAGAGGGAGTTCGAATTCCAAGAACTTCGCCTGCGCCGCTAGGTCTTGTCGAAGATTACGCGAATCCTCTGGTGACCGCCATCGCGATGCTGACGGCGATGAACAGGACCAGAAACCCGAGGTCCAAGGTCACCCCTCCGAGTCTCAACGGCGGGATCAGCCTCCGGAGCCACTTGAGCGGCGGATCGGTGATCGAGTACACCGTGTGGGCCACCACGAGGGCAACACCACGCGGACGCCATTCCCTGGCAAACATCTGGACCCAGTCAAAGACCAGCCGGATGATCAGCGCCACAAAGAACAGCAAAAGGGCGATATAGAGAAGTCCGAAAACAATTCCCATGACTTAACTCATATCTCCATGTCCATTCCGGATACCGCGGTGCCCTGCCAATGTTTCTCGTCTATTTCAGCACAGATGCCAGACAGGTGTACCTGTCTGGCATCCGGAATAAGCTCAGGGCTAACTTTGATTGAAGAAGCTGGCCTGGGTCTCGCTGACCTTCTTGTCATCGCCAATGACCTCAATGTACGACGGTGACAGCAGGAAAACCTTGCTGGTGACCCGTTCGATGCTGCCCCGGAGTCCGAAAACCAGGCCGGCCGAGAAGTCGACGAGACGCTTGGCGTCAGCTTCGCCCATGTCGGTCACGTTCATGATGACGGGGATGCCGTCCCGGAAACTCTCACCGATGAGCTTGGCGTCATTGTAGGACCGCGGGTGGATCGTGGTGATCTGCCGAAGGCCGGACGGTTCTTCGCGGCTCGAGGCCGCACGCTTGATGGGGGTCACTGGTGCGCGGTATTCCTCTTCGGGGGCGTGTGATGACTCGCGGCTGACATCGCGGACCGGTGCCGGTGCACGGCGTTCCTCGCGGTCAACTTCCATCGAATCGTCCTCGTCCTTACGTGTTGTTGTGGGCTCGGACTCGTAATGTTCATCGCCATCGGCGAGCCCAAGATAGATCATTGTCTTGCGCAGAGCGCCGGCCATGGTCGACTCCTAATCGTGTCCGTAGGCGGGCCGCCCAATGACTTGACAGCCTTGAATCCCCCGCCACTCACTTCCTATGGATTCGACGCTACCCCACGGCGGGACGCGATCCGAGAATATCGGAACCGATTCGCAGGTGTGTCGCTCCGAAACGGATGGCCGCTTCCAGGTCCTGGCTCATGCCCGCCGAGATGGCCGTTGCGCCGGGATGCTCCGCCACCAGGGCCGCTGAGATGGCTGCCAGCTTTTCGAACGCCGCCTCCGGACTGGTCCCCAACGGGGCGACAGCCATAACGCCCGCCAGTTCCAGTCCTGCCGCAGCCGCCAGCCGTTCAGCCAGGAGCGGTACCTCTGCCGCGGCCGCGCCGCCGCGGTGGGCGCCGGCGTCGTCGTCAAGGCTGACCTGAATGAAGCACTCCAGGGCTCCCCGGCCTGTCCGCTCCTGTTCCGCCGCGATGGCGCTCTCCAGGCCGTCCACCAGGGCCACGCGGTCCACGGAATGGATGGCCTGTGCATACTTGGCCACGGATTTCGCTTTTTTGCTCTGCAACTGCCCGACGAAGTGCCAGTTCAGTCCGAGGCCTGCCAGTTCGGCCGCCTTCGAGGAAGCTTCCTGATCCCGGTTCTCGCCGACGTCGCGGACGCCCAGCGCAGCCAGGCGCCTGATGTCCGCGGCCGGATGGAACTTGGTGACCACAATCAGCGTGGGCGATTCCCCCACCCGGCCTGAGTCTTCGACGGCGGCTTCAATACGCCGCCGCACGGCGGCGAGGCGCTCCGCCAGGTCAGCCATCCGCGCCGGGTTATCCTCCACCATGCCCTCATTCATGCGACCACACCAGTCCGGCAAAGCGCCCAGTGGTGTTGGACCTGCGGTAAGAGAAAAGATCCTCGTTCTCGAGGGTGCACGGACCCGCATATTCAATGACGACGCCGGCAGCTTCAAGTTGGCTCTTCGCCCCCGCCGGGAGATCCAGCGCGGGCGTGTCCCAGGACGTGGCAGCCCACGTCGCCGGCACCTGCGCTGCCACTCGAGCGCGCAGGTCAGCGGGCACCTCATAGCAGTTCCCGCAGATTGACGGGCCCAGCCATGCACGGATGCCCGTGGCCCCGGCTGAGCGCATCCGCTTCACTGCCGCCGGGAGAATGCCATTTTCTATCCCCGGGCGGCCTGCGTGCACGGCGGCGAGGACCGGACCGCCTGGTCCCTCCCCCACGAGCACCGCAGGGATGCAGTCGGCCACCATCACCGCAAGCGGCAGCCCCCGCGACACCATGGCATCGGCTGTCGGGGCAGGTGTGGCCGGCTCCATCATTTCCACGGCAGTGCCGTGGACCTGCTGCATGAACCGGAGGGAACCACGGGCCATGCCGGCAGCGTTCTCCAACGCCTCGCGGCGCTGGAGAACGTCAACGGCGTTGTCCCCGACGTGCAGGGCGAGATTGCCGGCCTGGGCGTCTGTGAACGCAACACTCACGCCAGGACAGACTTCAGCCCGCCAATAGAACAACCCGGGCCCTACTTCAGGAAGTCGGGGACATCCAGGTCATCGGCTCGGTTCCCCGAGAGGTCCGGCTCCACTACTGAGGGCAGGTCGACGTCGAAACCTGAATCGGCGGGTACCGCCGACGGGCGCTGCTGGCCCCAGTTGCTCAGGCCTGACGCCCCGACTCCGGCATGGACCGGCTGGACGTTGTGCTGGTGGCTGCCACCCGAGGTGGGGGCCTGAGCCGGTGCAGGCGCCGCGGCGGGCCGCTGCGGTGCAACCTGCGGCTGCGACTGGTCCATGGAGGGCGAGGTGGCCTTGACGTCGTCGAAACCGGCGGCAATGACCGTGACACGGGCCTCGTCACCGAGTGCGTCGTCGATCACGGCACCGAAGATGATGTTGGCTTCGGGGTGGGCCACTTCCTGGACCAGGCGGGCAGCTTCATTGATTTCGAACAGGCCAAGATCGGAACCGCCCTGGATGGAGAGCAGGACACCATGGGCGCCGTCGATGGAGGCTTCCAGCAGCGGCGATGCAATGGCGAGCTCAGCAGCCTTCACCGCACGGTCTTCACCGCGCGCGGAGCCGATGCCCATCAGCGCGGAGCCCGCGCCCTGCATCACGGACTTGACGTCCGCGAAGTCGAGGTTGATCAGGCCGGGGGTGGTGATGAGGTCCGTGATGCCCTGGACACCGGACAGCAGGACCTGGTCAGCGGAACGGAAAGCGTCCAGGACGGAGACGTTGCGGTCGCTGATGGACAGAAGCCTGTCGTTCGGGATCACGATCAGCGTGTCCACCTCATCGCGAAGGGCGTCGATGCCCGCCTCTGCAGAACCCGCACGACGGCGGCCCTCAAACGTGAACGGACGGGTCACCACACCGATGGTCAGGGCACCAAGCGACCGGGCGATGCGTGCCACCACGGGGGCGCCACCGGTACCCGTTCCGCCACCTTCGCCAGCGGTGACAAACACCATGTCCGCGCCGCGGATGACCTCTTCGATTTCCTCGGCGTGGTCCTCCGCAGCCTGCTTGCCCACCTCAGGGTTCGCACCGGCTCCCAGGCCGCGCGTCAGCTCACGCCCGATGTCGAGTTTGACGTCTGCATCGCTCATCAACAACGCCTGCGCATCGGTGTTTACCGCGATAAATTCGACGCCGCGAAGACCGACCTCGATCATGCGGTTGACTGCGTTCACGCCACCGCCGCCGATGCCGACGACCTTGATGACGGCCAAGTAATTCTGCGGAGCTGCCACGTTACGTGTCCCTTGTTCGTGTCCTATTGCGAAAACTGTGGAGTCGGGCTTGAAACTTCGAACCTTAACCTTCAAGTTGAAGGTTATAGTTATGTCAAGTAACTCATGTCTGGAACGCTATTTCCTATGGTTCAGACATTCAATAACCGGAGCCGCGTGTCGCGGGAATACCGGGTAAATAAAGCGTTCAGCGTGTCACCGGATGCCGGGGCGCGCTCACATCGTACACACGGACGGGGTTCTTCGGGTCCGCGGGAACCTTCAGCAGGGCTTCAAGCACCTTGGCCTTGAGCTCCTTCTCCCCCGCGTTCCCCCAAATGATGGTCTGACCATCCACCAATTTGAGCTCCACGGCGTCCACAGACTGGGCGGACGCGTTGGACAGCTTCGACAGCACGTCCAGCGGGAGCGCACCGAGGACCGCTGCGGTGGCCTGGAAGAGGTCCTTGCCGATGGTTCCGGCGCCGCCGTCGATCACGGGCAGGGCAATCGCCGCCGGGTCCGCAGGGCTGGCCAGCACCACACCGTCCACATCCACCAACTGGTACTGCTCCCCCTGCTTGACCAGGGCCACGGGAACCCGCTCCAGCACCTGGACCACTAACCCGGACGGCGGCCGTGCCTGGGTTGAGACGGACTTGATCTGGACGAGGGGTGCCAGGAGGCGGCTGACTTCCTCATCGCTGATCTGGGGCAGGGGTTTGCCCTTCAGGGGTTCCAGTGCGGCCTGGACCTGTTCCGGGGTGACGAGCCGCGTCCCGGACACCCATACGGTGCCAACGGCGAGGACCGGCGAAAAGATTGCGGCGGCCAGCAACGCACAGACCAGAGCCAGGACAGTGCCGAGGGCCACCAGGAAGTTCCGTTTGCGGCGCTTTCCGGGGGGCTCCGGGAAGGCCAGCACATTGTCAGTGCTTGCTGGTGCCTTGTCCGCCGTCCGCTTGCGGTCGGCGTCCTTGGCTTTTTTTCGCCCCGGCAAAGGCGGGGTATCCGTTTCCGGGGCGCTCTTGGAGGCGGAGATGACCTCCGGTTGCGCCGGCGCGGCTGGCTGCCGCCTGCCCGGTGAGGCGTACGTGGGCCGGCGCGGACTACCCATCGAGAGCCTGCACGATCTGCGGTCCGAAGGCCGTGACATCCCCTGCCCCGACGGTCAGGATGATGTCGCCGGGCCGGGCGGCGTCCGTGAGGGCAGCCACTGCCCCGCCCGACTCCACCAGGCGTCCGCCGGGAGCCAGGTGCTCGGCGATGAGCTGGCTGCTGACCCCTGGGATGGGGTCTTCGCGCGCGGGGTAGATGTCCAGTACGAGGGCGGTGTCTGCAAGGTTCAGCGCTGCTGCGAACTCCTTGGCAAACTCCCTGGTGCGGGAGAAGAGGTGCGGCTGGAACAGGACATGGACGCGGTGCCCGCCCGCCACGGACCGCGCAGCCGTCAGGGCGGCCCGTACCTCCGTGGGGTGGTGGGCGTAGTCGTCATAGACGCGCACGCCGCGCGCCTCGCCTTTCAATTCAAAGCGCCGGGAAGCGCCCGAGAAGTGCGCCAGGGCACGCGCGGCACTTTCGGCGTCGACCCCCAGCTCCAGCGCGACGGCGACGGCGGCGGCGGCGTTCAGCGCGTTGTGCCGGCCCGGGACCTGCAGGTCCAAGGCGAACCGTCCGGCAGGTGAGGAGACCGCCACGTCCCCCGGGCCGCCGTCGTGCAGTACCAGGTCCGACCCGTCCGAGGTGCCGTACAACACCACCCGGGTGTTGCCGCGCGCGAGCGTGCGCTCTGCGAGGGCTGCGGCGCCGGCGTCATCAGCGCAGGCAATCAGGACGCCGTCGGCCGGAAGCAGCGCCGTAAAGCGGTCGAAGGACTCGTAGACGGCCTCGGCGGTGCCGTAGTGGTCCAGGTGATCGGGTTCCACGTTGGTGACCACGGCAATCTTTGGCCGGTAGTTCAGGAACGACCCGTCGGATTCGTCCGCCTCGGCCACAAACACCCCTGCCGTGCCGTGCGCGGCATTGACGCCGAGCGCCGGCACGTTGGCACCGATGGCAAACGACGGATCCATCCCGGCGCCCTGGAGCAGGACGGTGATCATGGATGTGGTGGTGGACTTGCCGTGGGTGCCTGCCACGGTCACCACGAGGTCGTCGCCCATGGTGGCCGCCAGTGCCTCCGAGCGGTGCAGCACGGGCAGGCCGGCCGCACGCGCGGCCACCAGTTCGGCGTTGTCCGCACGGATCGCGGAGCCGGCCACCACGGTCTGGGCATCGCCCAGGTTGGATGCGGCGTAGCCCACGGCGATCCTCGCGCCGGCGGCAGACAGCTCCGCCATCACCGGAAGGTCCTTGGCATCCGACCCGCTGACGGCGACGCCGCGGGCCACCATGATGCGGGCCACGGCGGACATTCCCACCCCGCCGATGCCGATGAAATGGACGCGGCCCAGGGACTCCTGGCTGCGGATGCTTGCGGGGATCATGCGGATACCGCTTCCAGGACAAGATCAGCCATGCGCTGATCGGCGTTTCTGATGCCAAGGCGTCGCGAGTTGGCGGCCATGGTGGCCAGGCGGCCGGGGTCGGTTGCCAGGGGGATGAGCTGGCTCGCCACCCACTGCGCGGTGAAGTCCTTATCCGGGACCAGGAGTGCTCCGCCGGCGTTCACGAGGCCCGCCGCGTTGAGCGCCTGCTCGCCGTTGCCGATGGGCAGCGGGACAAACACTGCGGGCAATCCCACGGCGGCCACTTCGCAGACCGTGGCTGCGCCGGACCGCGCCAGCAGCACGTCCGCGGCGGCGTACACCCGCTCCATGCCGTCCACGTACTCGACCTGCCGGTAGCCCGGCGCGGCGAGCGGTCCGCCGTCGGGCCCCAAAACAGTCTTGCCGAGGCCGGTGATGTGGAGCGTCTGGATTCCCGCCGCGCCAAGGTCCTGGACGGCGGCGGCGACCGCGCGGTTGATGCTCTGGGCCCCGGAGGAACCGCCGGTCACAATCAGCGTTGGCATGGTGGGATCCAGGCCCAGGGCTTCGCGCGCGGCGGCACGGGCAGTGTCCCGGTCCAGTCCGGAGATTTCGGTCCGCATGGGCATGCCGACATGGCGGGCGTGACGCAGGCGCGTGGTGTCGAAGGCGGTGGCCACGTAACGGGTCAGGAACGATCCCACCCGGTTGGCCAGGCCAGGCCTGGTATTGGCCTCATGGATCACGATGGGGATTCCCCGGCGCCGTGCGGCGAGGTACAGCGGTGTGCAGACGTAGCCGCCGACGCCCACCAGGACGTCGGCCGAGGCTTCGTCGAGGATGCGTCCGGACTGCCTGACCGCCCCGGCCAGCCGTGCGGGCAGCCTGAGCAGGTCAGCGGAAGGTTTCCGCGGAAAGGGCACCCGGTCGATGGTGGCCAGTTCCAGGCCGGCGGCGGGCACCAGCCGCGTTTCCATGCCGGCGGGCGTGCCCACAGCGAGCAGCCTGGCACCGGGCGCGGCCGCACGCAGGGCGGCCGCGATGGCCAGCAGAGGGCTGATATGGCCGGCGGTTCCGCCGCCCGCCAGGACAATGGACAGATTCTGGGAAGTCATCTGGTGCTACGTACGCTTTCTTGCGGTTGTTTTGGGGCTGGCGGTTTTGCGGCCAGCAGTTTTACGGCCTGTGGATCCGGCGGCCTTCCTTGCGCCGAATTTCAGCAGTTTCTTCGGCCGGAGGGCAGGCGCCATCTGTTCGCGGGCGAGCGACAGCACCACCCCCACGGCGCAGAGCGACATCAGCAATGCCGAACCGCCGTAGGAAATGAACGGGAGCGGCACTCCGATCACAGGCATCAGCCCTGTCACTACGGCCATGTTGACCGTGGCCTGTCCCAGCAGCCACACCATGATGGTGCCGGCCAGCACCCGGTGGAACATATCCTCCTGCGCCACCACCACGCGGTAGATGGCGGCGCCAAGGATGGCAAAAAGGACAAGCACGACGACGGTGCCCACCAGGCCGAGTTCCTCGCCGATGATGGCGAAAATGAAGTCGTTGTGGGCTTCCGGGATCCAGCTGTACTTCTGCCGGCTTTGGCCGAGTCCGACGCCGAACCAGCCCCCGGACGCAAGCCCGTAGAGCCCATTGGTGGCCTGGTAGTTGGCGTCAATGCCGTCGGCACAGGACTGGCCCGTCCACCACGAGGTGATGCGGCACATGCGGTTTGAGCTGGTGATGGCCATGACGGCTGTACCGGCTGCGGCCACCAGGGCGGCGAACCCGAACAGGTACAGCGGTACCCCGGCGAAGAAGAGGGCGGCAGCAGTGATCATCATGATGATCATGGCCGTGCCCAGGTCATTTCCCAACAGGACCAGGCCGATTACCGCGCCCGCCAGCGGCACGGCCGGGATCAGCACGTGGGACCAGCGCCGCAGCAGCTTCCCTTTCCTGGCCAGGACGGTGGCCATCCACAGCGCCAGCGCCAGCTTGGACGCCTCGGACGGCTGGAAGGTGATGCCGCCCAGGTCGATCCAGTTCTTGTTGCCATTGACTTCGTCACCGATCAGCTGCACCAGGACAAGGAGGACAAGGGCCCCGCCCAGCCCCGGCCAGGCCAGGCGCTTCAGCCAGACCACGTTGATGCGCGAGAGGACAAACATGGTGAAGATGCCGATGGCGGCGAACATTCCCTGCTTCAGGGCGTCCCCGTAGGGTGACTTTCCCGCAGCGATGGATTCGACGCTGGAGGCCGACAGCACCATCATGATGCCGATGGCGGTAAGTGCCAGCGTGGAACCAAGGATCAGGTAATACGTTGAGCCGTTCTTGGAAGTGCCGGTTCCTTCCAGCGTGGACCAGAAGGCCTGGTACCAGCCCCTGATCCGGTCCGGCAGGGTGATGGTGGACGTTGCGGGCGAAGCGGGTTTCCCGGCGCGCGGCCGTGAGGCCGGCGACCGGGTGGGCGTGCTGACCATTGTTACTCCTCGCCGGTCTGGGCCTGCCCTTCCACCAGCTCGCGGACAGCTTCAATAAAGGCGTCGCCGCGGTGAGCATAGGAAGAGAACTGATCCATGGAAGCAGCTGCCGGGGCCATCAGCACAGTGTCGCCTGATGCCGCCAGCTGCGCCGCTGACGCAACGGCCCGGGACATCACGGCCGCTCCGGAATCCGGCGAGCTGCCCGTAGTGGCTCCGCCCGTTACGGCAGTCTGCATATTTTCAGTGTCGCCCGCCGGCGTCGTGATCACGGGGACATCCGGCGCGTGTCGCTGCAAGGCGTCCGCAAGCGCGGCGGTGTCCGTACCGATGAGCACCACAGCCTTGAGCCGGGCAGCGTGGTCCCGGACCAGGTGGTCGTAGCTGACGCCCTTGGACAGGCCGCCCGCGATCCAGATGACATTCTCAAAGGTGGCAAGTGACGCTGCGGCAGCGTGCGGGTTGGTGGCCTTGGAATCGTTGACCCAGAGCACGCCGTTTTCCCTGGCGACCGGCTGGATGCGATGGTTTCCGGGCACATAGTCCTGGATTCCCTGGCGCACCGCCTTCGCATCCACACCGTAGGCCCGGACCAGGGCAGCAGCCGCAAGGGCATTGGCCACCATGTGCCTGGGCGCAAACTGCCCCAGGTCCGTCATCGAGGCCAGCTCGGCGGCGCTGTCCTTGCGTTCCTCGATAAACGCACGGTCCACCAGCAGTCCCTCCACCACGCCCAGCATGCTGATGGCCGGGGTGAGCGTGGTGAAGCCGACGGCGCGGCAGCCCTCCACGACGTCGGCGTCTTCAACCATCCGTTCGGTCTCGATCTGCTCCGCGTTGAAGATGCACGCTTTCTGGGTCCGCGCGTAGACCTTGGCTTTGTCCGCGAGGTAGGAATTGTAGGAACCATGCCAGTCAACGTGGTCCTCAGCCACGTTCAGGCAGACACTGGCCACCGGCGACAGCGATTCAGCCCAGTGCAGCTGGAAGCTGGAAAGTTCAACCGCGAAGACGTCGTACTCCACCGGGTCGCGGAGGGCGTCCAGGATGGGGGTGCCCACATTGCCGACCGCGATGGCCTTCAGGCCGGCGGCCTGCAGCATCGACGAGGTCAGGCCCACCGTGGTGGTCTTGCCGTTGGTGCCGGTGATGGTCAGCCAGTCAGCGGTTCTGTGCCCGGCCCGGACGCGCAGGCGCCAGGCAAGCTCGACTTCCCCCCAGACCGGAATGTGGGCGCGTGCAGCGGCGGCCAGGAGCGCCTGGTCAGGCCGCCACCCCGGGGAGGTGACGATGAGTTCGGGGAAGCTGCCATCGATCTTGGGGATCCTGTTGACGGCGTCCTCGCCCAGGAGCACGTCCACGGCGCCGACGATCTTCAGGGTGTCGGCCTGCGCTTTGGCTGTCGCGCTGGTGGCGGCGTCAACCACCACCACCCGGGCGCCGAGTTCGACGAGGGTATCTGCCGCGGCGAACCCGGACACTCCGATGCCGGTGACTGCAACGCGCAGCCCCGCCCAATCAGAGTCCCAACTGACCAGGTTTTGCAGGCGGGGAGAAACAGTCACAGGAGCACAACCCATTCAGCGTAGAAGACACCCAGGCCCACGGCCACGAAGAGCCCGCCCAGGATCCAGAACCGGACCACCACCGTGACTTCTGCCCAGCCCTTGAGTTCGAAATGGTGCTGCAGCGGCGCCATCTTGAAGACGCGCTTACCGCCGGTGGCCTTGAAGTAGCCCACCTGGATGATCACGGACAGGGTAATCAGGACGAACAGGCCGCCGATGATTCCCAGCAGCAGTTCCGTGCGCGACAGGATCGCGAAGCCGGCGATGGCGCCGCCGATGGCCAGCGACCCGGTGTCACCCATAAAAATCTTGGCCGGTGAGGTGTTCCACCACAGGAACCCCACCAGGGCGGCGCTCATGATGGCCGCCAGGAGCGCCAGGTCCAAGGGGTCCCGGACCGAGTAGCAGCCGCTGCCGGTCTCGCGCGGTGACCCGCAGGCCTGGTTGTTCTGCCAGATGCCCATCAGCGTGTAGGCACCGAACACCATGACCGATGCGCCGGCGG
The DNA here is from genome assembly GCF_050156205.1 of Pseudarthrobacter sp. Y6. NCBI lineage: Bacteria > Bacillati > Actinomycetota > Actinomycetes > Micrococcales > Micrococcaceae > Pseudarthrobacter > Pseudarthrobacter sp. Y6. The sequence goes on from NZ_CP189574.1 coordinate 2,790,185, forward strand.
CCAGCCCGTCCAGGCCGTCCGTGAGATTCACGCCGTTGGTCGCGGCTGTGACGATCAGGTTGGACCAGAGAACAAAGAGGATCGCTCCCACCACCGTGCCGGCGAAGGCCATATCCAGCCAGGGCACGTCGCGCACCAGGGAGATCTTCGTGGACGCGGGGGTGACGCCGCCCGCATTGGGAAAGTTCAGGGCAAGGATGGCGAAGGCTATGCCCACAGCAGCCTGGAGGATGAGCTTGGCCTTCGCGTCAAGGCCGAGGCTCCGCTGGCGGGAGATCTTGATGAAGTCGTCCAGGAAGCCCACCAGCCCCATGCCGACCATAAGGAAGAGCAGTATCAGGGCCGAGGCGGACGGGCCTGCCGAATCCGGGTTCATCATCCACATAATCAGGTGGGTCAGTCCGTAGCTGAGCAGGACCGCGCCCACCAGCACGGTGCCGCCCATGGTGGGCGTACCGCGTTTGGTGTGGTGGGAGGTGGGTCCGTCATCACGGATGAATTGTCCGTAGCTCTTGCGCACAAGTAAGCGGATAAACAGCGGCGTTCCCACCAAGGCAAACAGCAGGGCAAGTCCTGCGCCGATCAGTAGTGCAATCACAGCAGCTCGCTCCCTTCATCGGCGGGTTCCGTGGATTGTGGGGGTAATGCTATCCGATCGCCCAGGTGCCGCAGTCCAACGCTGTTGGACGACTTGAAAAGCACCAGGTCACCGGGCTCAAGCTCGGCGTTCAGGAGCGCATAGGCGTCCTCGGCGGTTTCGGCGAATACGCATTCGTCGCCCCAGGAACCCTCCTGGACGGCGGAAACGTAAAGTGCCCGGGCTTCGCGGCCGACGACGATCAGCCGGGAAATGTTCAGGCGGACCACCTGGGTGCCCACAACAGTGTGTTCACGGATTGAATCAGGTCCCAGTTCCAGCATGGCGCCCAGGACAGCCCAGGTGCGCCGTCCGCGGCCCAGGTCGGCCAGGGTGCGCAGGGCCGCCCGCATGGACTCCGGGTTGGCGTTGTAGGCGTCGTTGATGACGGTCACGCCGTCAGCACGTTCGGTGCGTTCCATCCGCCAACGGCTTGCTGCTGACTGCGTGCTCAGCGATGCGGCGATGTCCTGACCGGGCACTCCGGCCGCGTGCGCGGCAGCTGCTGCGGCGAGGAGGTTGCCGGTGTGGTGGGCGCCGATGAGGCGGCTGCTGACGTGCAGGCCTGTTTCGCCGCCGGGCAGGACGAGCTCGAATTCCGGGTTGCCCTCAGCGTTTGTGTCCGGATTCACGGCCCGAACGGTCGCGTCAGTGCGTCCTTCGGCCGAGAAGCCCAGCACGGTGGCGCCGGTGCGGCTGCGCATGGCAGCCACGCGGTCGTCGTCGAGGTTGAGGACGGCAGTGCCGCCGCCGGCGAGGGCCTCCAACAGCTCGCCCTTGGCCTGGGCAATGTTTTCCACGCCGCCGAACTCCCCGGCGTGGGCAGTGCCTATGCCGAGGACTACGCCGATGTCAGGCTTCACCATGTCGGCCAGGTAGCGGATGTGCCCGATGCCAGTGGCGCCCATCTCGATCACCAGGTACCTCGTTTGGGTGTCGGCGCGGAAGACAGTGAGCGGCACGCCCACCTCTCCGTTGTAGGACCCCTGAGGGGCAACGGTGGCGGCCTGTTGGGTAAGGATGCCGGCGAGGAGGTCCTTGGTGGTGGTCTTCCCGGCGGAACCGGTGATTCCGATGATGGTCAGGGCCTCGCCTGCAGCAGACCGGGCCAGACGGATCCGACGGACCGCTTCGGCGGCCAGCGCGCCCATGGCCAGCACGGCATCCTCGACCAGGACAGCCGGATAGCGAACGCCGTCCGGCCCCGTCACGGGGCGCTCAGCGAGAACCAGCACCGCACCGCGGCTGAAGGCCGCAGCAACGAAGTCGTGGCCGTCGGCGTGCTCGCCAGGTTTCGCCACGTACAACGACCCGGCGGCAGCCTCTCGCGAATCAGTGACCACCGAAAGGGGTGTGATCCCCGGATCGGCGTCCAGGCGGCCGTGTGTGATATCGGCGATTTCCGCCGCAGTAAGTGCAATCATCTCGGTCTAGGACTCTATCCGGTCGTCTCGGAGAACGGTGAATCCCCTGGCTGTCAAGGCGTTCCGCAGTTCCACGCGGTCGTCCAGTGCAAGATTGACGCCCTTAACTTCCTGCCAGACCTCATGGCCGCGGCCAGCCACCAGGATGGTGTCGCCCGGACCGGCCAGTTCAACGGCCCGTTGGATGGCGGCGTCGCGGGGATAAACCTCTTCGATCACACACCCCGGCGATTCCTGTTCGCGCGCTGACCGCGCGCCCGCCATTACATCTGCCCTGATGGCCGCAGGGTCCTCATCGTGGGGGTCGTCGTCCGTGACGATGACGATGTCGGCCATCTTTGCGGCGACGGCCCCCATGGCGGGCCGCTTGCCTTGGTCGCGCTGCCCGGTGGCTCCGAAAACCACGATCACCCGGGAGCCGGGCAGCGGTGACCTGACCGCTTCCAGTGCGCGTGCCAGGGCATCAGTGTTGTGGGCGAAGTCCACTACAGCTGCCGGTTCTTCGGAGACGAGCTGCATGCGTCCCGGGACCGCCACGGTGAACGGATCGTGGCGGTCCAGGGCGGCCTGCACCGTAGCGGCGTCCACTCCGCTGGCCATGACCATTACCGTGGCCAGCGCCGCGTTGGCGACGTTGAAAGTGCCCGGCAGGCCGGTGTGGACGTTAAGGTTGACGCCGCCGGGCCCCTGCAGGCTGAAGTCGGTTCCCAGTCCACGCGCTGCGGTAGCCTTTACTGTCCAGTCCGTGGGAGCTCCGCCGGGTGTCATCGAGAGGGTGGTAACCGGGATCCGTGCCGTGGCTGCAAGCCTGCGGCCCCATTCGTCGTCGACCGTCACCACAGCCCTGCGGGCACGGCCCGGTGTGAACAGTTCCGCCTTCGTGGCGAAGTAGTCCTCCATGGTGCCGTGCAGGTCCAGATGGTCCTGCGTCAGGTTCGTGAAACCGGCAACGTCGAAGAGCACACCGTCAACCCGCTGGAAGGACACTGCGTGGGAGGAGACTTCCATGGACGCGGCGTCCAGTCCCCGTTCCCGCATGAGGGCGAGCAAGCCGTGGATGTCCGGTGACTCAGGTGTGGTCAGGAGGCTGGGAACCGGCTCCCCGCCGGCCAGGATTTCGATGGTTCCGATCAGGCCGGTCTGCTGTCCGAGCGCACGGAGCAGTGCGTTGATGAAGTACGTGGTGGTGGTCTTGCCGTTGGTTCCCGTCACACCATACAAGCGCGGCGTCCGCCCGGCTGAGGGCTGGCTCTGGTAGATCATGGCGGACAGCGGCCCCACGACGTGGCGCGGTCCGTCCACCACCAGGACGGGAACGGTGGTGTCCGCAGACAACGCGAGCAGGCGTGCACCGGCGTCGTCGGTCAGGACTGCCACTGCTCCCCTGCCGACCGCCTGCGGCACGAAGTCAGCGCCATGGCGGGAAGCACCCGGCAGCGCCACGTACAGGTCGCCCCGTTCCACGGTTCGCGAATTCAGTGAAATCCCCGTGACGCTGACGGCAGCGGAGGCGCCCGGGACCTGCACACCGATCGCATCGCCGATCGTGTCCAGGCGGACCGCAGCAACTGCCGTAGGCCTGAACCGCGCGGGGGCTGGTTCCCCTGCCGGCCCCGCGTTGCTGGCTGATGCGTTCTGCTCTGACAAAGGAATCTCCGATGGTGGTACTAGTCGATCATGCCCGCGAGAGACTGCGTCGGCTGCGGGCGTTGAGGGAACTGCTGCCTGGCTTGATGCTATTTGGCGTACTGCGGCAGCCTGGCCGGTTCGCCCGTGGACGGCTGGACGTTGTAGGTGCGCAGGGCCTGGCTCATGACCGAACGGAACACCGGCCCCTGCGTGATGCCGTAAATGCTGCCCTTCGGACGCTGCAGTACCACCTCAACAATAAACCGCGGGTCGTCCATCGGTGCCATCCCCACGATGGAAGCGGTGTAGCCGCAGAACCCTGACTTCCCGTCATCGCACGGCGATTCAGACGTTCCGGTCTTTGCCCCCACCCGGTACCCGTCGATCGCGGCGTCCTTGATCTGGCCTTCGGTCACCGCGCTTTCCAGGATGTCCTGGACCTGCTGCGCGGTGCCGTCCGACACCACCTGCCGGGAAGGCTGCGGGGCAACCGCCTCCTCTTTTCCGTCCGGTGAAACGTACGCGTCAATCAGGCGCGGCTGGAGCATCACACCATTGTTGGCGATCGTCTGGAAGGCGCGGACCGTCTGCAGCGTGGACTGCGACACACCCTGGCCGAACAGCACGGTGTACTCCTGGCGGCCGTCCCACTGGTCCGCCGGGGTAAGAATTCCGGATGCGGTGGCGGGCAGCCCGATGTCCGGCGCTTCGCCGATGCCGAACTTCCGCAGCCAGTCGTGCCTTTGGTCCTTGGTGAGCCGCGAGCCGGCCGCCACGGTGCCAGTGTTCATGGACCAGCCCAGGATGCCTGCGAGCGTGCGCTCTTCGGTGCCATGGGTAAAGGAGTCCGTGAAGGTCTGGCCATCCACGGTGTATGAAGGTCCGAGAGTGAACGTGTCCAGCGGGCTGGATTTTCCTTCCTCAATCAGGGCGGCCGCCGTGATCATCTTCTGCACCGATCCGGGCTCATACGCAGCAGTCACGGAGCGGACGCCGCGGTCCTTGGCGGCCACCCTGCCCGGGTCGTTCGGGTCCGGCGCGTTGGTGTCGGCCATTGCGATCAGGTTGCCGGTCTTGGCGTCCATCACGATGATGACACCCCATTCGGCACCGAGTTTGTCCGTCTGGCTCTGGATGGCCTGCTGGGCGAAATACTGGAGATCGGAATTGAGCGTGAGCTTGACGTCCTTGCCGTCCTCCGGCGGTGTCAGCTCATCCACACCGACAGGAATCCGGAGACCGTCAGCGCCGATCTCGAAGAGCCGCTTGCCGTCCTTCCCGCGCAGCAGCCCGTCCTGGGTCTGCTCGATCCCCGCCTGGCCGGTGCTGCCGTCCTGGAGGAAGCCGACAATGCCGCCGGCCACGGAACCGTTGGGGTACACGCGTTTGCTGACACCCACTGTGTCGACGCCAGGAATACTGAGTTCTGAGACCCTGAGCTCAACGTCCGGCTTCAGGTCCTTCGCCACGATGTAGTAACCCTGTTCGCCGGTGACTGCCTCGCGGACCGCGTCAAGGTCCATGCCCAGAGCGGCGGCCAGCTCCCGCAGGCCCTGCTCCCGGGTCACTTCCACCAGCTTGTCCTTGCCATCCACGTTGTTAAAGCGTGGGAATGTTTCGGTCTTGGTGTTGACTCTCTGGTCCACCACAACGTTGTAGCGGATCACACTGTTGGCCAGGACCGTCCCGTTGGCGCCAAGGATGCTGCCGCGTTCGGCGGGGAGGGAAGTCTCGCGCATCCGGTAATCGAGCGCAGCTGCGGCCATCCCGCCGACGTCGAGCCCTTGGACGACAAAGAGCTTGCCGCCCACCACTAATAGCAGCGTCAGCATAATGCCCAGGCCGAGGCGCAGCCGCTTGGTGGCGTTAGGGGCCTTGCCGCTTTTTGCCTTGCCGGTCCTCTGCGCCACCGTGATTCCCTTGCTGCTCGCCTGTTGCCTGTTTATTACCTGACTGGCTATCCTTCAGCGGCTACCGGTTAGACCCGGGCACCTTCTGTTCGGGTGCTGGAACCGAACCGCCGTGGAGCTCCACGGCACGTGCCGGTGGTGCGGGCGCTTCAGCCGGCGGTACTGCAGCGGCAGGTGCCGCTGCAGGGGCCGGCGCAGGGGCCGCTGCAGTGGCCGGTTCCCTGGCAGCCGGTTTACGGTTCGTCAGCGGCTCCCACTTCGTTGCCGGGGGAACCACTGTGAGCACTCCTTCGACGGCTGGAGCAGGGATGACCGATCCAGCCGCGCCACCCTTCACAGCCGGAGTTGCCTTGCCCGTGACGGCAAGGGTGGAGAGGTCGATCTGGCCTTTGACTGTGGAAGCCACCATTCCCAAGTCTGAGGCCTTGGCCGCCAGGTTCTGGGGAGCCTCGAAGTTTTGGACCTGCTGTGTCAGGTCCTGGTTCTGCTTGGTCAGTGTGCTCTGCTTGCCCCTCAGTTCCACCAGCTGGTACTGGGAGGTAGAGACTGAGATGTTCAGGACCAGGACGGCGACGAGCGCAACGGCGAGCAGGGCGAAACACATCACCACAAACGGCGCGCGGCGCTTCTTGGGGGCGGAACGCACCACAGACAGGGGTGTGCGTTCCCTGCGGCCGGCGCCAGAGGGAAGCGTCCTGATCGCCGGGGCGCTGCTGCCGGAGACGACCGGAAAGTTCTTGACGGCGGCAGTGCTCATGCTTCTCTCCTGGCTCTGATACGTTCCACGGCCCGCAGCCTTGCAGAAGCTGCGCGCGGATTTTCTGCAATCTCGACGGCGGTGGGTACCTCGGTGCCCTTGGTCAGGGTTTTGAGAAAGGCCTTGTGTTCCTCAAGTTCCACCGGAAATCCGAGGGGGGCTGAGGATTTGGAGCCAGCCTGGAAAACTGATTTAACGATTTTGTCCTCGAGGGAGTGGTACGACATCACCACGATGCGCCCGCCCAGGGCCGTTGCTGCCACGGCGGCAGGGACAGCGCGCTCCAACACGTCGAGTTCCTCGTTCACTTCGATGCGCAGTGCCTGGAACGTCCGCTTGGCAGGGTGGCCGCCCGATTTGGCGGCTGCCGCCGGAACCACGGAGCGGATCTGTTCCACGAGTTCCCCCGTGGTGGCGAAAGGCTTGACAGTCCTCGCTGCGACAATCCTGTTGGCGATCCGGCCGGCGAACTTCTCCTCGCCCCACTTCCGGATGATCCTGACGAGATCCTCTTCGCTGTAGTTGTTGACCACATCTGCTGCAGTCTGCCCGCGGCTGGTGTCCATCCGCATGTCCAGCGGAGCGTCAAAAGAGTAGGCGAAGCCACGCTCACGCTCGTCCAGCTGCAGCGATGACACGCCCAGGTCCATCAGGATGCCATGAACCTGCGCCACGCCCAGGTCTTCGAGGACGTCGGCAATTTCGTCGTAGACAGCGTGGACCAGGTCCGTCCGGGAAGCGAAGGGAGCCAGCCGCTCCCCGGCGAGGGCAAGGGCTTCCTCGTCACGGTCGATGCCGATCAGGTGCAGATCAGGGAAGCGCTCCAGCATGGCTTCGGAGTGGCCGCCCATGCCGAGGGTCGCATCAATGGCGACGGGGGTTTCACCACGGAGGCGGGCAGCGTCAAAACCGGGGGCCAACAAATTGATGCACCGGTCCTTGAGGACCGGCACATGGCGTTCGGACGTTGGCTTCGGGTCATCGTTCATGCCTTCGTCCTTTCCTGCCGTCGGTGTTGGTGTGCTGCTTCTTGAGCCAGATCCCCATCCGCGCCTATCATCCTGCCGGCCTGGCTCCGGGGAAGTGAGCCAGGTTGACTGTCCGATGGGCGGCTGGAGATCTCGTCCAAGAAGCGGTTCCGCCGGGCCGTTTAGGTGATCACAGAATCCCCGGAATGGCATCGTCGGTTTCGGAGAAGGCGGTTTCCTTCTCCGCGAGGTACTCGTTCCAGGCCTGGGCATCCCAGATCTCGGCGCGGGTTCCTGCACCGATGACGGCCAGTTCCCTGCCGAGGCCTGCGTACTCCCGGAGCGCGGATGGAATGGTTACGCGCCCCTGCTTGTCAGGTACCTCGTCGGAGGCTCCAGAGAGAAAGACGCGGATGTAGTCCCGGGCCTGCTTGGAGGAGATGGGCGCCTCCCGCATTTGCTCGTGGACACGTGCAAATTCCTGCTCACTGAAGACGTAGATGCAACGTTCCTGTCCCCTGGTGAGAACAAGTCCGCTGGCAAGTTCCTCACGGAACTTCGCGGGGAGGATAATTCGGCCCTTTTCGTCCAGACGTGGCGAGTGTGTGCCCAGAAACACTGGCCCACCGCCTGTCTGCCGTCAGGAACTGCACATCCCCTGTGTTGCAACTACCCTCTTATGCCCTCCACATTACTCCACTTTCCCCCACAGTCAACGCGAATCAGGCCAATATTCCCCCCTTCGGACCTTTGTCCCCCCAAATGGTGCGGAAGCAGGAGGTGGATGGAAGTGGAGGGTCCCGTCGCCGTTTCGGCTCGAACCATAAGTGCCCGACGGCGGTGCCACGCCGCCGTCGCGCTCTCATCTGACGCAGGCGGCGAATCCGCGGGCGCCCGGCTCCCCAACCAGGTAGCAGTAGGTGTCGTTTTGAGCGCTCAAAAAGACGCCTACGGCTACCTACCTATGGGTTAAACGCAGAAGACCCGCCGTGGCGGGTCTTCTGCTGCGGTCATCCTGACCGAGGGGAGCGAAATGGAGGACAGTGCAGGGCCTATGGCCGTGGAACCGGCTACAGGCGCTGCTCTAGGATTCGTCGCGGCGACGCTCGTCCCAGCGCTCTTCCAGGCTGGACATGAATGAACTCCGGGGCTTTCCGGATTTACCTGTGCCAGGTGCGGAGCGCTGCTTGCCGCCGGCAGCGTTGCGCATTGTGGCGAAGTACACACCGCCGCCCATAACCACGAAGCCCAGGACACCGACGAAGATGTTCTGGACTGTAACGCCGACCAGGAGCAGGGCGATCCCCGCGAGGGTGCAGAGCACACCAATCACGATGTGACGGGTGGACCACGTTCGCCCAGGATCCGAACCCATGGAATTCGCAAATTTCGGATCGTCTTCGTGCAGCTGCTTCTCCAGCTGCTCCAGCAGCTTCTGTTCGTGCTCCGAGAGCGGCATCACGACCTCCTTAAGTAGGCCAACGTCCGGACTGGTCCCATCCCGTACTACTGCTCCGATAACGACCGGCATGCCCGGGAGGTTCCCGCCCCGCCGACGATGGCGGAATGCGAACACCGGCATGCGGGCCTTTGGAACTGCAGCATGTCCAAGAAGTCCGGCAATAACAGAAAACTATGTACATATAAGGATAGTTTGTCGGGGGCCGTTCTGAAAGACGGCCATCACCTCCCTGAACCAAGCACGCAACGTGCCGGCGCCCTGCTAAGACCCGTTTCCGGAATCCAGCAGACTGGCGGGCAGGACGGATTTGTTTCCGAACTTTCGGCTGACCTCGTCCAGTGCCTGTTCTGCTGCCCGCCAGTTGTCATCCCGGCGGTCAAGGCTCAACTGGAGGGACGTGTGGGCGGTGTCTTCGAGCTGCTCGGCCCGGATGCCAACAAGCCGCACGGTCATGGGTCGACTCCCCAATGATTCCAGGAGCTGGATGGCCACGGCATAAATCAGTTGGGCGCTGTCCATGGGTGTGCGGACAGTGCGGCTCCGGGTGATGGTGGAAAAATCGGCATAGCGGAGTTTCAATGCCACCGTTCTTGCCACCATCCCCGAACTCCGCAGCCGTCCTGCCGTCCGGTGGGAAAGCCTCAGCAGCTCCCGGGCGATCAGGGCGTCATCGCCGGTGTCCACGGCGAAGGTCTCTTCAGCCCCGATGCTCTTCTCAAGCCGCACGGGGGTCACGGGCCGCGGATCGATCCCCCACGACAACCGGTAGACGTGCTCACCGGTGGCACCCAGCATTTTCTTAAGGGAGGACACCGGCGTGGCCGCCACGTCCGCCACGGTCCTGATGCCCATCCGGGCAAGGACGTCCGTGGTCTTGGCGCCTATGCCCCACAAAGCCCCGACGGGCAGACTGTGGAGGTAGGGCACGGTCTCGTCGGGTCCAATCAGCAACAGCCCGTCAGGTTTGCAACGCGTGGAAGCAATTTTGGCTACGAACTTACTGGCTGCTATGCCCACGGAGGCTGTAATGCCCAGTTCGGCAGCCACCCGGCGTCGGATCAGTTCACCGATTGCACGGGGGGGTCCCAACCGCCGGATGGCGCCGCCGACGTCCAGGAAGGCTTCGTCGACACTCAGCGGCTCCACCAGATCGGTGATGGACTCGAAGATTTCCATCAGCTGGGCGGAAACCTCGTAGTACAGCTTGTGGCGCGGTTCAATGATGACTGCTTTGGGGCACATCCTGGCTGCGACCACCATGGGCATGGCGGACTTCACTCCGAAGGCGCGGGCCTCATACGACGCCGAGAGGACTACCGAGCGGTCCGCAGGAAATCCGACAATCACTGGCTTGCCGCGGAGTTCCGGCCGCGTGCGAAGCTCCACGGAGACGAAGAATGCATCCATGTCGACGTGCATGATGCAGTTACGCCGGAGCTCACGAAGACCTGCTTCGGTGTACTGGTTGTTCGGCTCAGGCCCCACACCGGCAATTGTATCGGTTGGTACTGACTAAACTGGAGGCTGAATCCGGCATCAACACCAGGAGGACAGTCCCTGTGACCGTCATGAGAAGTCTTAAGCCAACAGGATTAGCGGCACTGGCCGCGGGCGCAATGCTGGCCCTCGCTGCCTGCAGCCCCGCAGAGCCTGGAGCGACATCATCCTCCTCAGTTACATCCTCACCAGCATCCGGCAGCGCCAGCATTACCGCCTCCGCCAGCCCGACGGCGTCGCCGGGAACTTCCGCCACTGTTGGGACAATCGTCGCAGGGTTCCCGGAAACACTGCTCCCCCTGATGCCCGGTGCCAAGGTGATTTCGAGCAGCTTTGACAAGACGTCAACGCCCGCCACGGCGGCACTCGTGGCCAGCATCAACGCCCCGACGGCCGCCGTCTTGGATTTCTACACAAAGCACCTGGAAGCGCAGGGATTCAAAGCCGTCCCCGGCGACGCTGTGGGCGCTGTTGCTTCCAAGGACTTCGTCCGGAACGACTCCGAGACGGTCAACATCGCCGCCGTCGAAGCAGCCGGTGTGTCCACGTTCACCATTGGCGCCAACGTGGCTGCTGAGTTAGCCAAGTGAGCGTTTCGGAGCAGTTGAGGATTGAGCAGACTGCATTCGTTGCCGCTGTAGCCGGTGAGCTGACAGACTTCCTCACCACGCGGCAATCCCTCATGGCTGCCATTTCACCCGATATCGATCCCATCATGGGTTCCATTTCCAACCTGGTGACCGGCGGCAAAAGGCTCCGTGCCCTTATGTGTTACTGGGGGTGGCGCGGCGCGGGCGGCGAGCAGGCGGCCGAGGAAATCGTGACGGCGGGATCGGCCCTGGAGCTTTTCCAGGCAGCTGCCCTTATCCATGACGACATCATTGACCGCTCGGACACGCGGCGCGGCGGGCCCAGCGTGCATCGCCGCTTCAGCCAGCTGCACCAAGCGCAAGGCTGGGCGCTGGACAGCGAGCGGTTTGGGCATGCAGCCGCCATCCTGACCGGGGATCTGTGCCTCTCCTTCAGCGAGGAGGCCTTCACGGACATCGGCGAACAGGCGGCTGCGGGCAGCAGGGCGCGGCTGATCTTCAACCTCATGCGTGCCGAGGTAATGGCCGGGCAGTATCTTGACATCCTGGAGGAAGTGGCCGGTCCTGTCAGGGACCGGGCCGGCGCGGTGACAAGAGCACAGTCCATCATCAGGTTCAAGTCCGCCAAATATTCCACTGAGCACCCGCTGGCGCTTGGCGGCGCCTTGGCGGGCGCTCCGGACGAGTTGCTCCGGGGCTACTCGGCCTTCGCGTTGCCGCTGGGCGAGGCGTTCCAACTGCGCGATGACGTCCTGGGCGTCTTTGGGGACCCTGTCACTACAGGCAAGCCGGCAGGTGACGATCTCCGTGAAGGTAAGAGGACCGTACTCATCGCCCTCGCGCTGGGCCAGGCATCAACCGCAGAATCGGCATTTATCGATGCGAAGCTGGGCAGCCCTGACCTGGGCGACGCCGACGTGGCCGAGATCCGCCGGATCATCGAAGAGTCGGGAGCGCTCCAGGCGACTGAAGTGCTGATCAACGAATTCGGCGCCGCGGCGTATGAGGCTCTGGAACAGCTGCCGCTGGACGAACTGCCCAAGACTGCCCTGCGGAAGCTGGCGGAAGCCACGGTCAGCCGGGCATCCTGACGTTGGCGCTGGTCTTCGCGACATCCGCGGGCCCGACGTCCGGGCCCTTTGTGCTGCTTACCAGGCCAGGGTCTGGGCCCGGCGCCTGATTTCCGTCTTGCGGCCTTCCCGCAACGCATCAATCGGCCTGCCGCGGAGCGACTCGTCGGGGGTAAACAGCCAGACGATCAGGTCCTCGTCGGAATAGCCAGCATCCGCCAGGACCACAATGGTCCCCTTGAGGCTGTCAACAACCTGGCCGTCCAGGATAAACGCGGCTGGAACTGAGCGTATCCGCCGTTCCCCGACCCGCAGGGCCGCCAAAGCGCGTTCATCAATAAGGCCGTGGACTCTCGTAATCGAAACGTCCAACAACTGCGCGACATCCGGCAGGGGCAGCCACTCGCCCACAAGGCTTTCTACGTTACTCACGGATCAAGGTTGCCACGGCCGGAGCCCTGCCGCCTAGTCGGCAGTGGCCGCCATTGCCGCGAATCACGCGACACTCCACAAAATTCTTTATGCCGCGTAGGGCGGAATTCTTGTGCTATGCAAAATTTCATGAGAGATTCACATAGATCACATTTGTAACAGCAATAACTTAAGTAACACTAGTATCAATAGTCACACAGCATCCCCCGCCCCCGGCAGTTGAAGAAGAGGATTCTTTCCATGACGACGTCCCGCTCGCCAAAGCAGCCCCCCAGGCAGAGCCTGTCCATGATTGCCGTCACCACAGCGGCGCTTCCTGCGGTTGTTTTGTCGTCGTTGGCCCTCGCCCAGCCTGCTGCCGCAGAGGCACCTGCCCGTGCAATCCCGGCAACCCTTGCCGCCGCGATGAAAGCCCAGGCGGCCGAAGCGAAGGCTGCCCTGATCCCGGCGGCCTCTGTCTCCACCACTATTCCGACTGCCTTCCAGCCCATGCAGCCGGCGGCGCCCGCGGAGTACACCATCGCCCGGGGCGACACGATCAGCGGAATTGCCGGCAAATTCGGACTCGAAACGTACGAAGTCCTCAAGCTCAATAACCTCCAGCCGAACACCATCATTTACCCCGGCCAGAAGATCAAGCTGTCGGGCAAGGGTTCCGCCTCCGCCCCAGCCCCGGCACCGGCGGCCCCCGCCGCGACCACTCCGGCCAATGCCGGAGGCACCTACACGGTAAAGGCCGGCGACACGCTCGGCGCCATCGCGGCCCGGCACAACGTCAGCCTGTCGGATGTTTTCAGCCGGAACGGCCTGAACATGCGCTCCATCATCTACCCGGGCCAGAAGATCAACGTCGGCGCGGGTACTCCCGCAGCCCCGGCCGCACCGGCTCCGGCCCTCCAGCCTTCTTCCGCTCCCGCTCCGCCGGCTCCTGCAGCTCCGGCTCCCGCTCCTGCAGCTCCGGCTCCCGCTCCCGCTCCCGCTCCCGGCGGGTCATACACGATCAAGGCCGGGGACACCCTGTCAGCGATCGCCTCCAGGCACGGTGTGAAGCTCTCGGACATCCTGGCCGCCAACCAGCTGAGCATGACTACTGTCATCTACCCGGGCAACAAGTTGGTTATTCCGGGCGCCTCCATTCAGCCTGCTTCCTCCACCCCGGCCGCCCCGGCAGCCCCGGCCGCACCGCTGGTACCGAGCACTTTCCTGGGCTTTACCTACCCCGCGGCCGTTGTGAGCTCTGCCAACGAGAACAAGGCCCTGCTGAACGCCTCTCCCGTCCCGTCCCGGGCCGAAATGCAGGCAATTGTGGCCGACACGGCCCGCCAAATGGGAGTAGACCCCTCACTGGCACTGGCCTTCGCGTACCAGGAGTCAGGCTTTAACCAGCGTGCGGTGTCACCGGCCAACGCGATCGGCACCATGCAGATCATCCCGTCCTCCGGGCAGTGGGCCTCAGACCTCGTAGGGCGGAAGCTGAACCTGCTGGACCCCTACGACAACGCAACGGCCGGCGTGGCGATCATTAAGCGGCTTATCGCCACCAGCAAGGACCAGGACACGGCAATTGCCGGGTACTACCAGGGCCAGTACTCGGTCAGCAAATACGGCATGTACGACGACACCAAGGTTTACGTAGCGGCCATCAAGGCGCACCAGCAGAACTTCGGCTAAGCCACCGCATCAATGTGCCCGGGCCTGCTGAAGCCAGCCCTGGGGATAACGTTAAGGGTCCGGACCGCACGTCGGTTCGGACCCTTTTCCATGCGGGATTAGGATCGTAGGGTGCAGGAACAAGTGTCAGACCGTCTCGTTGGAACGCTGGTGGACAACCGCTACGCCGTCCGCTCCAAACTCGCGCGCGGCGGCATGTCCACCGTATATCTGGCCACGGATCTCCGGCTTGAGCGCGATGTTGCCCTCAAAGTCCTCCATCCCCATCTCGCCACCGACGAGACGTTCCTGGACCGGCTGGGCCGCGAGGCAAAGGCCGCCGCGAAGCTGTCCCACACCCATGTGGTGGGCGTCCTGGACCAGGGTAACGACGGCCAGACGGCCTATCTGGTGATGGAACACATCAAGGGCCACACCCTACGGGATGTCATCAGATCCAAAGGTGCACTGCCTCCCCGTCTGGCCCTTGCCCTGATTGATCCGGTAGTGCAGGGCCTCGGCGCGGCCCACGCCGCGGGGCTGATCCACCGGGATGTGAAACCGGAGAACGTCCTTATCGCCGACGACGGCCGTATCAAGATCGGCGACTTCGGGCTGGCCCGCGCGGTAACGACGTCCACAAGTACCGGGACACTGATCGGTACCGTGGGTTACCTCTCCCCCGAGCTTGTGCTGGGAAAACAGGCTGACACCCGGAGTGATATCTATTCCGTGGGCATCATGCTCTATGAGATGTTGACCGGCCAGCAGCCGTACGACGGCGAGGTCCCCATCCAGGTCGCGTACAAGCACGTGAATGAAACGGTGGGTCCGCCGTCGGCCTTGGTGCCTGGCCTCGCCGCCGAGGTGGATGAACTCGTCCAGTGGTGCACCGCAAACGATCCCGAGAACCGCCCGGTGGACGGCAACGCCCTGCTGCAGGAACTACGCCACATCCGGACCAACCTCACGGACGCCGAACTGGACCTCATTGCGCCTGCCGCGGCCCCGGGCGGGCAGCAGAACCCTACCGAGATCATCGCCCGCACCAACAACCCAACAGCAGTGATGTCGTCCTTCTCCCGGCCGCAGCCACAGCACCCACCGCATGCCCTGTATCCGCCCGACGCCGACTACCGGCCCGGCGAACAGTACCGGCCGGAACTGCAGTACAGGCCGCAAACGCAGTACGGGCCCGATGATCAGGACGCGGCCCCGGCTGCGGTACCCCTCAGCAAACGCGCCCGGCGCAGGCTCGACAAGGAGGACGAGAAGGCTAGGTCCCGGGCTGCGGCGACCCCGGTCCGGAGCCTGCGGGAGGGCAACCCGCGGCGCCGCGGCGTCCTCTGGGTGGTGGTCCTGGTCGTCATCGCGTTGCTTGCCACGGGAGCCGGCTGGTTCTTCGGTATGGGACCCGGGTCGCCGGGCACCATCCCGGCGATCGCCAACAAGTCAGTGGCCCAGGCCCAGCAACTGCTGAGCGAGGCGGGGTTCCAGTCGCGTATGATCGATGTCTTCGACGACGACGTTCCCTCCGGACTCGTTGTCGGCTCCGAACCGACTGCCGGCACCGAGACCAGGAAGTTCCAGCCTGTGTCCCTGTTTGTTTCCAAGGGCCCGCAACTGTTTGAACTCCCGAAACTTACCGGCGGAACGCTGGATGACGCGAAAAACGCACTGAACAAGGCCGGGATGGCCCTGGGTACCGTCGCTGAACAGTTTGATGACGCCGTTGCAGTTGGCGTCGTGCTGGCCCAGGATCCGGCCGCCGCGACTCCCGCGCGCCACGGCACACCGGTGAATTTTCTGGTCTCCAAGGGGCCGCAGCCGATCCCCGTTCCGTCAGTCGTCGGACTGGAGGAAAACGCCGCCGTCGACGCCATAGAGGCGGCCGGCCTCAAGGCCGATGTCGCGAAGGACGAGGTCAACGATCCCAAAGTGCCCAAGGGGTCGGTTGCCGCGCAGTCGCCCGCGACCGGCACCCTGACCAAGGGCGGGACAGTGACGCTGACCATATCCGACGGCCCCAAGCTCGTGGACGTCCCCAGCTTCATCGGTAAACAAGCCAAGGAAGCCGAAGAAGCCCTGCGCGCGTTGGGCTTCGAGGTGCGGGTGAACAATATCCTCGGCGGCTTCTTCGGCACGGTACGGGATCAGGACCCGGTGAAGAAGAAAGTGCCTGAAGGCTCCGTCGTGACCCTCACGGTGGTGTAGCCGGCGGGCCGCCTGCCACACCACCGCGGAAGCTTGACTCCGGGCCAGGCGGTCAGTGCTTGGCCAGTGCCCCAGCCACCAGGAACGCCATTTCGAGGGACTGCATGTGGTTCAGGCGCGGATCGCAGACCGACTCGTACTTGTCGAGGAACGCTTCCTGGTCCACAGGGTCGGCACCACCCAGGCATTCGGCGACGTCGTCACCGGTCATCTCGACGTGAAGGCCACCGGGAACCGTGCCCAGGGCCTGGTGGACTTCGAAGAACCCACGCACTTCGTCAATGACGTCGTCGAAGTTGCGGGTCTTGTAGCCGTTGGGCGACGTGACCGTGTTGCCGTGCATCGGATCGGTGACCCAAAGAACCTTTGCGCCGGAGGCAGTCACCTTCTCCACGATGGCCGGAAGCTTCTCGCGGATATTGCCCGCGCCCATGCGCGTGATGAACGTCAGCCTGCCCGGCTCCCGCTCCGGGTCCAGTTTGTCGATGAGGCGCAGGGCGTCGTCGCCAGTTGTCGACGGGCCCAGCTTCACGCCAATGGGGTTCCGGACGCGTGAGAGGAAGTCAACGTGCGCGTGGTCAAGTTCGCGCGTACGCTCTCCGATCCACAAGAAATGCGCCGAGGTGTCATACGGGAAGCCGGTCCGCGAATCGATGCGGGTCAGTGCACGCTCGTAGTCCAGCAGCAGGGCCTCGTGGCTGGCGAAGAACTCCACCCGCTTGAGTGCCTCGAAATCAGCACCGCAGGACGCCATGAACTTGATGGCGCGGTCGATGTCACGGGCCAGCGATTCGTAGCGGGCGTGCGCCGGGTTTTCGGTGAAGCCCTTGTTCCAGTGGTGCACCAGGCGCAGGTCGGCAAACCCGCCCTGTGTAAAGGCCCTGATGAGGTTCAGCGTGGAGGCGGACGTGTGGTACGCCTTGAGCATCCGGGCGGCGTCATGGCCACGGGACTCGGGGTTGAACTCGTAGCCGTTGACGATGTCGCCGCGGTACGCCGGGAGGGTCACGCCGTCGCGGGTCTCGTCGTTGGAGGAGCGGGGCTTGGCAAACTGGCCGGCCATCCGGCCCATCTTGATGACTGGCATCGCTGCACCGTAGGTGAGCACCACTGCCATCTGGAGGATGGTCTTGACCCGGGCGCTGATCTTATCCGCCGTTGCGGCTTCAAAGGTCTCAGCACAGTCGCCACCCTGAAGCAGGAAAGCTTTGCCCTCCGCTGCAGCCGCCAGCCGTTCACGGAGAATGTCCACTTCGCCGGCGAAAACCAGCGGCGGGAGCACAGAAAGTTCCCCGACAGATGCGTCGAAAACGTCCTTGTCCTGCCAGCTGGGCTGCTGGGAAACGGGAAGGTCGCGCCAATCATCGAGGCCAGGATAATTGGCTGCTCCGCTCTGGGCGGTGCTGGACAGCGAAAAGGCAGGTTTTGCAGATAGCTCAGTCACTATCTAAGACTAATGTGCGCGGCTGGCTTCAGGACACCTGACCGTCACGCGTACCGAGAGCGGCGTCACAGTCAGCCTGCTGCCGGGTCCTTACCGTCGGTATCAGTGCCCTCAGCACCGCCGTCAGCATCGGCGCGTTTCGCTGCCGCGCCGTCGGGATCCGTGGCTGCTGCGCCGGTAAGGCGGAGCTTCACCACGGCAGCGTACTCGTCCACGTACTCCTGGCCGGAGAGCCGCATCAGCTCGAACATAATCTCGTCGGTGACCCTGCGCTGCACCAGCCGGTCCTCCGTCTGGTCTGCATACTGGCTGAAATCCAGCGGAGCACCGAAAATCATGCCGATCCGCCGGATATTCGGCATCCGTTTGCCGATGGGCTGAACTTTGTCCGTGCCAATCATTGCCACGGGAACCACGGGCACACCAGCTTGCAGGGCCAGCCTGGCGACGCCCACTTTCCCCCGGTACAGGCGTGCGTCGGGGCTGCGGGTCCCTTCAGGGTAGATGCCCAATAGTCCACCGCCGGTCAGGACATCCATGCCGGCGTTGAGCGATACAGCCGACGCCGCCCCGCCGGACCTGTCCATGGGCAGCTGGTTGGTGAGCCTGAAGAACATGGCCGTCAGCCTGCCTTTGATGCCTGTGCCGGTGAAGTACTCAGCCTTGGCCAGGAAGACAACCGGCCTGCGAACCATCAGCGGCATAAAGATGGAGTCGGAGAAAGACAGGTGGTTCGAGGCGATAATGGCCGCCCCTTGCGCCGGAACATTGTCCAGGCCCTTGACCCAGGGGCGGAAAAGAAGCCGCAGCACCGGCCCCAGGAAGATCCTCTTCATGACCCAATAGAACACGTGATGAACCTCTCCGGAAGCCGGCCGGCCGGCCCTTCGTCGGGCCGGGCGGGCACTTCAATGCAACCCTACTCTAGTGAGATTTGTCCCGAACAATGACACGATGGAGTCATGACAGAAAGCAGCATCGCGCCCCGGCCTGCCGCTTTCAGCTACCCCGGCCACGGACCCAATGCCACCACCGGGATTGCCATCTGCCATGGCTTCACCGGCAGCCCGCTCAGCGTCCTGCCCTGGGCAGAGCACCTCACCGCCCAGGGATTCGCGGTGTCGGTGCCGCTCCTGCCCGGCCACGGCACGGATTGGCGGCAGCTCGCGCGCTCAAACTGGCGTGACTGGTACGGGACTTTTGAATCGGCGTACCTGGAGCTGAACGCCCGGACGGAGCAGTGTTTTGTGGCCGGCCTCTCGATGGGCGGCGCCATCGCGCTGCTGACGGCCGCCAGGCATCCCGTGGCTGGCGTCTCTTTGGTCAATCCCGGCCTCAGCTTCTATGACCGCCGAGTGCGTGTCATCGGAGTGCTCAAGTATTTCCAGCGCACTACGTTGCCCATCCAGGAGGAACAGACCACGGCGGGAGCCACCAGTGACGGCGACTACTCGCGGACTCCGTTGGCAGCCGTACACGAGCTCAAGAAGCTTTTCGGCACAGCCACCCGCGGGCTGCACCAGGTCACCGCCCCGGTGCAGGTGTTCAAGTCCCAGTCGGACGTCGTGGTGCCGGCCACCTCACTCCTGACGTTGCGGCAGCGTTTGGGCCCACGGCTGGTGGAAGTAGTGGACCTACACAACAGCGGTCATGTGGCCACGCTGGATGTTGATGCGCCCGAGATTTTTGCCCGTTCCAGCGCATTCTTCCTTACCCATACACCCAGCACCGCACCGTCAACCCGAACCGCGGCCACACCACACACCACCTCGGAGACTTCATGACCGGCCTACCGGACCACAGCCCTTTCAGCAGTCCCGTCAACGGCGACGGACCCCGGATCGGGGTGGTCCTCGCACACGGGTTCACGGGCAGTCCGCACGGGCTGCGCGCGTGGGCCCAGTCGCTCGCCGACGCCGGCTTCGCCGTACGCATGCCGCTGCTGCCCGGGCACGGCACCAGCTGGCAGGACCTTGCGCGCACGCGCTGGTCGCAGTGGCACGGCGCCCTGGACGACGCATACCTGGACCTGGACTCCCGCTGCGATCACGTCTTCGTCGCCGGGCTGAGCATGGGCGGTGCCCTGGCCCTGAGAATTGCCGCTACCCGGCCCGTAGCCGGGGTGATCGTGGTGAACCCCGGACTGGTGATTGATGATCCCCGCGCTCCCTTGGCCGGCATCCTGAAACTGGTCCTGAAGAGCACCCCGGCCATTGCCAACGACATCCTCAAACCCGGGATGGACGAGGGCGCCTACCCGCGAACGCCCGTAGCTGCGGCCCATGAGCTGAACAAGATGTTCAAGGACACCATCCGGTTGCTCCCCCGCATCACCGCGCCTGTACGGGTCTTCCGATCCACCGTGGACCATGTGGTCTCAGACACGAGTGTGGCAGCGCTGCGCCGCGGCCTGACGAACGCGCCGCTGACCCTGACCACCCTGGAGAACAGCTACCACGTGGCAACGCTTGATAACGACGCCGAGGAGATCTTCCGAGGGTCCGCCGACTTCATCCGGGCGGTGGTTGCCGGCACGGCAGCAGCCCAGGTTCAGGAGGGCACCGTCCATGAATAGGCCCGACTCGGGCTCACCGGACCAGGGCGCAAACCAGGACGATGCTGTATGGCTGGACCTTGTAGCCCGGCTCGAAGAGAAGCCCGGAGCCCATACCGGCACGGACCCGGCCAGTGCCATCACCCCCGGTGCGAACGCCCCGGGCCCTGATGCCACGGGCAGTAACCCGCAAGGTCCTGGCGTCAAAACTCCTGATCCAGCGGGCCCGGACGCAGTGGCCGGGTCCGGCAGGTCCGCGACGTTCCGCGACTTTGATCCGCTGGGTCTGGCGGGAACAGCCCCCACCGAACTGTCCGCAGCCGAACGGCAGGCGGCGACGCCGGGCGCCGGCGACGGCGGGAAGGGCGACGGCGGGCAGGTCGACGCCGCCGACTTGGGCCCGCGTGACTATGCTGTGGAGGGCGACGCCGGGGACTTCGTTCCCGAAGAACCGCCAAGCCTTGCCGGGACGGATCCCCTGACCATGCTTGCCTGGCTCGGCGCAATTGGTGCGCCCCTTGCCTTGCTTCTGGCCGTCATGTTCTGGCGGTCAGCGCCGCTGCTGGCGATAGTGGGCATGGTGGCAGCGTTCATCCTTGCCGTGGTTTACCTGATCATGAAGCTGCCCCAGGAAAAAGACGAGAACGACGACGGCGCCCGCGTCTGAGGAGCGTCCGTCACCGCATGCGGCTGCTGACGCGGGACAGATCAGCCGCCCCGATGAGCCCCGCGTTTGGTCCGAGCGCCGCCAGCTCGATGCCGGCCGCCGGACGGAAGCCACGGCCGGTAAGGTTCCGGGCGAACGCTTTACGAGCCGGCTCCACCAGCAGGTCCCCTGCAGAACAAAGTCCCCCGCCGATCACGAACAGCCCCGGATCCAAAGATGCCGCCAGGTTCGCCAATCCCAGGCCCAGCCATTCACCCACTTCATCCAGGAGTTCGCGGCAGGCCGCGTCACCGGCGAGTGCCAGATCAGTGACAATCGCCCCGGTGATCTGCTCCGCATCACCGCCGACGGTGGCCAGCAGCTCCTGGGCAACCGGCGAATTGGCGCGCGCCAGAATCCTCGCTTCCCGGCCCAGGGCGTTGCCCGAGGCGTACTGCTCCCAGCAACCCCGGTTGCCGCACTCACAACGCTGCCCGCCGGGCATGATGATCTGGTGGCCGAATTCGCCGGCTACACCAAACCGGCCGCGCTCCACCCGTCCGTCCATCACCATGGCACCGCCGATACCGGTACCGAGGGTGATGCACACCAGCCTGTCCTCGCCCTGCCCCGCACCAAAGCGCCATTCCGCCCAGGCCGCGGCGTCGGCGTCGTTCGTCAGCAGCACAGGCCGGCGCAGCAGTCGCTGCAGGTTTGCCCGCAACGGCTCGTTGCGCCAGGCGAGGTGAGGACTGAAAAGCACGGTTCCGCCGTCCAGATCCATCCAACCGGCCGCACCGATGCCTACTGACCAAACCCTGTGGCCGGCTCCGAGTTCGTCCACGAGCTCTACGATGACCTGCTCTACCGAACGCGGGTCGCTGCCGGGGGTGTTCCGCCGGGCCTCGCTCAGGATCCTTCCGTCGGCGTCCACCACGCCGGCGGCGACCTTTGTGCCGCCGATATCGATGCCGATTGCCAGCCCCTTGCGCCCGAGTCGCAGGTGCTCGCGGAACGATTCCACTTGCCTGGGCCGGGCCCTCAAGGCCAGCGGCCGCCGCCGCCGCCAAGGGGCTGGACGTCGGAGCGGAGCGGCGGGCTCACCGGGGGGCGTTACGTACATAGTGCTTCATTCTAGGGCGCGCCGGTCGGGCAGCGCCGGAGGCCGGGCCCAGGGCCTCCGCACTCCTCTTTGACTCATATGTTACTGGCCAGTAGGTTTGTTTCTGCACGGCCAAGTTACAGGCGTATTAGTCTTTAGGCATACCCCTGTGCGGGTCTATGGATATCAAAGGAGCTATAGTGCGCGAATTCAGTGTTCCGCCCCTGGTTGTTGTCCCACCGGAAACCAACATCACCGATCTTGTGCTTCGGCAGGCAGCCAAGCCCAGCAACCCGGCGCTCTTCTCGCGGCTGGACTCCGCAGGCGCCTGGCGGGACGTCTCCGCCACAGACTTCCTGGCGGACGTCTCAGCCCTTGCGAAGGGCCTGATGGCCAGCGGCGTGGGAGCCGGCGACCGGGTGGGCATCATGTCCCGCACACGCTATGAGTGGGCGCTCATCGACTTCGCCATCTGGTTCGCCGGCGCCGTCTCAGTGCCCATCTACGAGACCTCATCGCCGTCGCAGGTTGCCTGGAACCTCGGTGACTCCGGGGCGGTGGCCGCCTTCGGCGAGGCCGCCCACCACGAGGACATCATCCGGCAGGCTGCCACCTCGGAAGGCCTCACCGCCCTCCAGCATGTCTGGCAGCTCGAAGGCGGCGGACTGGACGCCGTCCGTGAGGCCGGACGGGACGTCAGCGACGCCGACCTTGAGGCCCGCCGCTCATCGGCACGGCTCAGTGACGTTGCCACCGTCATCTACACCTCCGGCACCACGGGCCGGCCCAAGGGCTGCGAACTGACCCACGGCAACTTCGTTGAGCTGTCCGACAACGCCCTGGCCCTGCTTGGCGGCGTCGTCAACGAGCAGTCCAAAACCATCATGTTCCTGCCTTTGGCCCACGTCTTTGCACGGTTCATTTCGGTGTTGGCCGTGGCCGCCGGGGCCACTGTGGCGCACACCCCCGACATCAAAAACCTACTGGCTGACCTGCAGAGCTATCAGCCCACGTTCATCCTGGCCGTCCCGCGCGTCTTCGAAAAGGTGTACAACTCGGCCCTGACAAAGGCAGAGGACGGCGGCAAGGGTGCGATCTTCCACAAGGCCACGGAGACCGCCATCGCGTTCTCCAAAGCCCGGCAGGCCGGGCACGTTGGCCTGGGGCTGAAACTCAAGCACACGGTGTTCGACAAACTCGTCTACGGAAAGCTGCGCGCTGCCATGGGCGGCAACGTGGCCCATGCTGTGTCCGGCGGCGGCCCGCTCGGCGAACGGCTGGGCCACTTCTTCCAGGGCATCGGGCTGCAGATCCTTGAAGGGTATGGCCTCACGGAGACAACCGCCCCGATTTCCGTCAACACGCCTGCCCTGATCAAGATCGGTTCCGTAGGCAAGCCCCTGCCGGGCAACTCCGTCAAGATCGCCGAAGACGGCGAGATCCTTGCCAAGGGCGTCTGCGTCATGCGCGGCTACTACAAGCGCGATGACCTGATGGCGGAAACATTTGCCGATGACTGGTTCCGCACCGGCGACATCGGACGGCTCGACGACAACGGCTTCCTGTGGATCACCGGTCGCAAGAAGGAAATCATTGTCACGGCCGGCGGCAAGAACGTGGTTCCGGCCCTGCTGGAGGACCAAATCCGGGCGGATGCGCTGGTCTCCCAGGTCCTGGTGGTGGGCGACAACCGGCCGTTCATCGGCGCACTGGTGACCCTGGACCCAGAAGCCCTGCCTGGCTGGCTCCAGCGCCACGGATTGCCGGCCACCACCACGATCGACGAAGCCGTCGAGAACCCGGTGGTCAAGGCCGCCGTGCAGGACCTCATCACGCAGGCCAACGCCTCCGTGTCGCAGGCGGAGGCCATCAAGTCATTCCGGATCGTCGCTTCGGACTTCACGGAAGCGTCCGGCCACCTGACGCCGTCCATGAAGGTGAAGCGGGCCCAGGTGATGAAGGACTTCGAGACAGTCATCGAAGAAATGTACTCCGCCAAGCGGTCCACCCTCGCCTAAGGCCCCCGGCTCAAGCAACGCGGGGTCAGATACGGCCCAATCGGAGCCTCCGGATGGGCCGTATCTGACCCCGCGTTGCTTTAAAATGAAGGGCTCCTCCAGCCATAGCCGGAGGAGCCCTTCTTGGGTTCGGAGAGTTCCTACTCGACGACGAGGAGGAGGTCCCCGCCCTGGACCTGCTCCACCGCTGAAATGGCGAGCCGCGAGACTTTGCCTGCCACCGGCGTCGTAATGGAGGCTTCCATCTTCATCGCTTCGATGGTGGCCACCGTGTCACCGGGGTTGACCGTGTCGCCGGCCGTGACGGTCACGGTGACGGCGCCGGCGAACGGCGCGGCAACGTGGCCCGCCTGGGCCGGGTCTGCCTTCTCGGCGGCCTTGACGTTGCTCACCACGGAGCGGTCACGGACCACAACCGGGCGGGACTGGCCGTTCAGGGTGCACATCACCGTGCGCATGCCCTTTTCATCGGGTTCGGAGACGGCTTCCAGCGAGGCGATCAGCCGGACACCCTTCTCCAGCTGGATCTCGTGCTCGGCGCCGCGCTGAAGGCCGTAAAGGTAATCGCGGGTGTCGAGGACGGAAATGTTGCCGTACGTCTCCACGCTCTTGAGGTAGTCCTTGGTGGGGCCCTCGAAGAGCAGGCGGTTCAGCGTGCTCTGGCGGGTCTTGGAATCACCCTGGAGCGCGGCGCTGTCCTCGGGGCTGAGTTCAACGTCGCGGACCTTGATGCTGCGGCCCTGGAGTGCTTTGGTGCGGAAGGGTTCCGGCCATCCTCCGGGCGGGTCGCCGAGTTCACCGGACAGGAAACCGATAACGGAGTCGGGGATGTCGTAGTTCTGCGGGTTTTCGTTGAAGTCCGACGGATCTGCGTTGAGACCCACGAGGTGCAGGGCGAGGTCGCCCACCACCTTGGACGACGGCGTGACCTTCACCAGGCGGCCCAGGATGCGGTCCGCCGCGGTGTACATGTCCTCGATCGCCTCGAAACGCTCCCCCAGACCCAGCGCCATGGCCTGCTGGCGCAGGTTGGACAGCTGCCCACCCGGGATTTCGTGCTGGTAAACACGGCCGGTGGGGCCTGGAAGGCCTGACTCGAACGGCGCATAGACGCGGCGCACTGCTTCCCAGTACGGCTCAAGGGAGCTGACCGCGTCAAGGCTCAAGCCGGTGTCCCGAGGGGTGTGCGCCAGCGCCGCCACAAGGGCGGAGGCGGACGGCTGGCTGGTGGTCCCGGCCAGCGACGCGGATGCAACGTCAACGGCGTCCACGCCGGCGTCAACTGCCGCCAGCAGGGTGGCAAGCTGGCCACCTGCCGTGTCATGCGTGTGGAGGTGGACCGGGAGGTCAAAGCGTTCGCGCAGTGCAGCCACCAGCTTGGCGGCCGCTGCCGGGCGGAGCAGCCCCGCCATGTCCTTGATGGCCAGGATGTGGGCGCCGGCGTCCACAATCCGCTGTGCCAGTTCCAGGTAGTAGTCCAGCGTGTAGAGCTTCTCGTCCGGGTTCAGCATGTCGCCGGTGTAGCACAGGGCTACTTCGGCTACAGCTGTGCCGGTGTCCCGGACGGCGCGGATGGCGGGGGCCATCTGGTTCACGTCGTTCAGGGCATCGAAGATGCGGAAAATGTCGATACCGGTGGCGGCGGCCTCGTTGACGAAAGCCACCGTCACCTCTTCAGGGTACGGCGTGTAGCCCACCGTGTTCCGGCCGCGCAGCAGCATCTGCAGGCAGACATTGGGCAGCGCCTTCCGCAGGGCGGCCAGGCGGTCCCAGGGGTCTTCGCCGAGGAAGCGCAATGCCACATCGTAGGTGGCGCCGCCCCAGGCCTCAACGGACAGGAGTTCCGGCAGGAGGGCTGTGACCGCTGGACCGGCGGCCACGAGGTCGCGGGTGCGCACGCGGGTGGCCAGCAGGGACTGGTGGGCGTCGCGGAAGGTGGTGTCGGTGACGGCCACGGCGGTCTGCTCACGCAGGGCCTTGGCGAAGCCTTCGGGGCCAAGCTCCAGGAGTCGCTGGCGCGATCCCGGTGCTGCCTGCTGATCCGCAACGGCGGGGAGTTTGGCGGCCGGATCCGAGTGCACTTTCAGCTCGCCGTTGGGCTTGTTGACTGTGACCTCGGCCAGCCAGGTCAGGAGCTTGGTGCCGCGGTCGGCGGAGACCCGGGCCTTCAGCAACTGGGGACGCTCGTCAATGAAATTCGTGGCGACGTTGCCGGCAATAAAGTCGGCATCGTCGAGCACGGCCTGGAGGAAGGAAATGTTGGTGGATACACCACGGATGCGGAACTCCGCGAGGGCCCGGCGTGCGCGGGCCACGGCGGCCGGGTAATCGCGGCCGCGGCAGCTCAGCTTCACCAGCAAGGAGTCGAAATGCGGGCTGATTTCGGCACCCGAGTACACGGTGCCGCCGTCGAGCCTTACACCGGCGCCGCCGGCGGAGCGGTAGCCGGTTATCTTCCCGACATCCGGCCGGAACCCGTTGGCCGGATCCTCAGTGGTGATGCGGCACTGCAGCGCTGCGCCCTTGAGCTGGACCGTCTCCTGGGAAAGCCCGAGGTCCGCCAGGGTCTCGCCGGAAGCGATCCGAAGCTGTGCCTGCACCAGGTCAACGTCCGTCACTTCCTCAGTGACGGTGTGTTCGACCTGGATGCGGGGGTTCATTTCGATGAAGACGTGCTGTCCGGCGCGTTCGCCGACGGTGTCCACCAGGAACTCTACAGTTCCGGCGTTGACGTAGTTCAGGGCCTTGGCGAACTTCACCGCGTCACGGTAAAGGGCCTGGCGGATGCCTTCGTCCAGGTTGGGCGCGGGAGCGATCTCAATGACCTTCTGGTGACGGCGCTGGATGGAGCAGTCACGTTCGAAGAGGTGGATGACGTTACCCTCGGCGTCGGCCAGGATCTGCACCTCGATGTGGCGCGGGCGCAGCACTGCCTGCTCCAGGAACATGGTGGGGTCACCGAATGCCGCATCGGCTTCGCGCATGGCGGCCTGCAACGCCTCGGGAAGGGCTTCCCTTGTGTCGACGCGGCGCATGCCACGTCCGCCGCCGCCGGCGACGGCCTTGGCGAAGATGGGAAAACCGATCTCGTCGGCGGCAGCGATCAGCTCATCCATGTCCTTCGAGGGTTCGCTCGATTTCAGGACCGGAACACCGGCCTTATGGGCAGCCTTCAGCGCTGCAACTTTGTTGCCGGCCAGCTCAAGCACCTCAGCCGGCGGGCCAACAAAGGTGATGCCCGCTTCCTGTGCTGCGCGGGCCAGGTCCGGGTTTTCCGAAAGGAAGCCGTAGCCGGGGTAGATGGCGTCGGCGCCGGACTCCTTGGCGACGCGGACCACTTCGGCAACATCCAGGTAGGCCCGGACGGGATGCCCCACTTCGCCGATCAGATATGCCTCATCGGCCTTCTGGCGGTGGATCGAGTTTCGGTCCTCATTGGGGAAGACAGCAACGGTCTTGGCGCCCAGCTCGTAGCTGGCACGGAAGGCCCTGATCGCGATTTCGCCGCGGTTGGCCACCAGAATCTTGGAAAACATAATTCTCCTGCATCATTGCGGGTGTATCGGTAAGTGGTCACAGTGTCTAAGACCCGCGCTTAGAATTACAAATCATTGTGGCCACAGTCACAGAAACTTCCGTCATGTCCCGCGTGCATCGACGGAGGCTGGCAGAACCGGCCACCCATACCATCGCCGTGCCATGCCGCGTTCCCATAAGGCGGGATTCACCGGCGCAGCCACATATGATGAGTAAGGCGGCTCGAGCCGCCAGCTTCGGCAGTGCCGGAGCAAACATTACCCCCAACACGGCAGCCGGCGTTAGGTATTGGTCTCACAAGTGCAAGTAGTCAGCATCAGCAGCCTCAAGGGCGGAGTCGGCAAGACGTCCGTCACCACAGGATTGGCGTCTGCGGCGCTTGCCGCGGGCATCCCCACACTGGTGGTGGACCTTGATCCCCATGCGGACGCGACCACTGCCCTCGGGGTCCAGGCCGGCGACCAGCTGGACATCGGCAGGATGCTCAAGAGCCCCCGCCGCGCCAAACTGGCGGACAATGTCGCGGGCAGCTCCTGGACGGCACGGGCGCATACGAACGGATCCGGACCGGCCGTACTGGACGTCGCTGTGGGCTCGGCGTATACCGGCATCTACGACCGCCCCGACCTTGGCCGTCGGGATCTCCGCAGGCTTTCCGCGGTCCTGGCCGGCGCCGACCGCTACGAGCTGGTCCTCATTGACTGCCCACCGTCGCTGAACGGGCTGACCCGGATGGCCTGGTCCGCGAGTGACAAGGTGGCCCTGGTGGCCGAGCCGGGACTTTTCTCGGTGGCGGGAACGGAACGGACCATGCGCGCCATCCAGCTGTTCAAGCAGGAATTCGCGCCCAACCTGTCCCCCGCAGGCATTGTGGCCAACCGCGTGCGCACGGGCTCATCCGAGCACACCTACCGGCTCGCGGAAATGGAATCGATGTTCGGTGACCTCCTGCTAAGCCCGCGCATTCCTGAACAGGCGAACTGGCAGCAGATCCAGGGCGCGGCACACCCGGTGCACCACTGGCCCGGCGAATCCGCCAAATCATCCGCTGCACTGTTCGACGCCCTCCTGGTCAACCTCCTGGAGACCGGAAGCGGCCTGCGCAACCGCACCCAGCGGTAATCCCTTGGCTGCAGCGCCCCGCTGCAGCCAAGGGGTTCCGCGGACAACAAAAAGAGGCCACCCCCGCTGCCGGAGGTGGCCTCTTCTGCTTGGTGCCGTGTCAGCCGATCTTGCGGGCAGCGCGCCGCTTGCTCAGCTCGTCGTCGGGAAAGGACTGTTCGGCGGCGTGTTCGCTCGGCAGGGATGCCAGGCTGCCCTCGACTTCGCGCCAGACCCTGCCCACGGCGATGCCAAAAACGCCTTGGCCGCCCTGGACAAGATCGATGACCTCGTCAGCGGAGGTGCATTCGTAGACGCTCGCGCCGTCGCTCATGAGCGTGATCTGTGCCAGATCCTCCACGCCGCGTTCGCGCAGGTGTTCCACCGCCGTGCGGATCTGCTGCAGGGAAACGCCGGTGTCCAGAAGCCGCTTTACTACCTTAAGGACGAGAATGTCCCGGAAGCCGTAGAGTCGCTGCGAGCCCGAGCCTGCGGCGCCGCGGACGGCGGGCTCAACCAGCCCGGTGCGTGCCCAGTAGTCCAGTTGGCGGTACGTGATGCCGGCCGCCTTGCAGGCCGTTGGGCCGCGGTAACCGGCGTCCTCGTCCAGGACGGGAAGGTCTTCGGTAAACAGGAGACCCTGGGCACCGCTCGCGGGCACAGCCACGCCAGCCGTTGTGGGCTGCTTCAGCCCGCCTGCTTCGCCTTTGGGACTCACCTGGATCCTCCTTGTCATAAGCTCCCGGGGACCACTGCTTCAGCCGGTGCACGCATGAAGTTCATGCATGTAATTTCGCGGGGGTTGTACTTTTACAGTGTGACTTGCGCGGCTGCTGTAAGCAATGGGAGCTTGATACCTTCGACGTTAGGCCCGCTGCGCCTCAAGGTCAAAGATCTAGGCCGCTTAGTGCAGGCGTGTCGGAACTTTCAGGCTCAACTTTAACCTTAACGTGACCTCAGCCATCGAAATCTTCAGGCTCCACATCGTCCAGGAACTCACGGAAGCGCCGCAGTTCGCGCTCCTCGTCCACGGTGGGGCCCGGGTCAGTGTCCTCGCCCTCGTCATGCTCGGTAATGCGGACTCCGGCTTCGTCCATCACGGAGTCCGCGCACCAGATGCGGCATTTGGCCCGCAACGCGATCGCGAGGGCGTCCGATGCGCGTGAGCTGACGGTGGTGCCGTTCTCGAACTGGAGCTGGCCATAAAAGATGTTGTCCTCAACGGCCACAATGTTGACGCTGACAACCGAATGGCCCAGGGACTCCACCACATCAACCAGGAGGTCGTGGGTCATCGGGCGCGGAGGCACTACCCCTTGCTGGGCCAGTGCGATGGCACTTGCCTCTGGAGTCCCGATCCAGATGGGCACGTGACGTTCGCCGTGGATCTCGCGCAGCAGGACGAGCGGCTGGTTGGACGGCAGTTCGATGCGAACGCCTACGATCTCCACTTCGATCATCAGATGTCCATACGTGAGATACGGTCCTGAACCAGTGCCCGGTGCAGGACCAGGCAGAGGTCGCTGATTTCGCGGGCCGCTTCCGCAGCCCGCGCCTGTGAGGCGGAATCGCGCCGGGACGCGAGCGACGCTACTGCCCGCTCCACGAGCCCGAATTCACGTTCCGCGGCGGCCTGGAACGGACGCAGGTGGCGCGGTTCAAGGCCGTGGCTCTCCAGTTGCACGCAGGCACGGGCCACCTGGAGGGCGTGCTCGTCAAACTTGCCGTTGCTGTGGCTGATTAGCCCGAAGCTCAGCAGGGATTGGAGCAACGGAATGCTGGCGCCGGATTGAGTCCGCAGCTGTTCCTCGCTGAACTTCCGTCCGTGGTTCTGAAGCTCCACGGCCAGTTCATCCGAAACGATCCGCGGCGAAACCACGACGCCGGGCGGCAGGTTCTCCGGCCGTTCTCCCCTGTCGATCGCATCAAGGTAGTCCTTGATGACTTTGAGTGGAAGGTACTGGTCCCGCTGCAGTGCCAGCACGAAACGGAGACGTTCGACGTCACCATCCGAGTACTGCCGGTATCCGGCCGGAGTACGGCGCGGATTAATCAGTCCTTTTTCTTCCAGGAACCTGATTTTCGACGCGGTCATACCCGGAAAGTCGCCGCTGAGCTGCGCGAGGACTTCCCCGATGTTCAGAACTTGGGGCCCCCGGCGTTCCGGTTGTGTCATTGCCACAGGCAAATGTCCCGGGATCAGGCGCGGCCTGCTGCGCGGGCAGGGCTCAAGTAGAAGGTGAGTCGGAACTTGCCGATCTGGACTTCGTTCCCGGACCTTAGCTCAACGCTGTCCACGCGGTCGTGGTTAACGTAGGTGCCGTTGAGGCTGCCTGTATCCACCACTTCAAAGCTCCGCACAGTGCGGCGGAATTCGACGTGGCGCCGCGATACGGTGACGTCATCAAGGAAGATGTCGGCGTCAGGATGACGGCCGGCCGTGGTGATGTCCGTGTCAAGCAGGAAGCGGGCGCCCGCGTTCGGGCCGCTGTGGGCGACCAGGAGCGCGGAACCGGCCGGCAGCGCCTCCACGGATGAATGCTCGTCCGTGGACAGCTTGGGGGCGATAGTGGGCTCGTCGGAGACGGGGGTGAGATGGATCGAGGTGGTCTCAGAAGCCCTGGCCGCACCTGTGCCGTACTCGCCTTCGGCAGGGTCCTGTTCGTGGCCAACCATGGATTCCTCCTCTTTCGCTGCAGCTCTAACGCCTGCAATCAACATTTGCCCTAACGGATTCGCCTCGCGGATCCGTTGCCGGGCCCCGATCCGGCCACTGACGTGCGAAGACGCCCGTTGGCCCGACCGGATGAACCCGTTAGCTTCAGCCTACCTGCTGTTCGTACTCGGATGCACTGAGCAAGGATTCCACCGCGTCTGCTTCGGCAAGCCGGATCTCGATCAGCCAGCCATCACCGTACGGATCGGAGTTGATCAAGGCCGAATCGGTATCGAGGGATTCGTTGCGTGAGACGACTTCACCGCTGACCGGAGCATAGATATCGCTGACGCTCTTGGTGGATTCGACCTCGCCCACGACTTCGTTCGCGGTGACTTTGGTGCCGGCTTCCGGCAGTTGGGCGTAGACAACATCTCCGAGTGCGTCCTGCGCGAAGTCGGTGATACCCACCCGGACCACGCCGTCGTTGGGGGCGGATACCCACTCATGCTCTGCGGTGTAGGACAGATCTTCGGGAATGTTGCTCATCAGGGGCCTTTCATCGGGTCAATCACCAATGTCAACGGGGCCAAGTAAACAAGCCGCCGCTGAAAGTATAGGCACAACTCAACGGGCGTTCGAGGAGGATTCTGACATGATGGGACGCATGCGAACACACCCACAGGAAACGCCCGGGAAAAAGGCAAACTGGGCGGCGCGGATCATCCTCGGTGCGGTGGCGTTGGTGGTCCTCAGCATCGCTTACTTTGACTTTGCGGCCATCCTCCCGGTCTGGTGGGCGAATGTTATCCGCAACCAGGTCCAGGGCAATCTTGGGGCCGGCATCCTGGTGGGGATGTTCTACGGGTTCGTTTTCACGTTCATCCCCCTCCTGGTGGCCTGGCAGGCAATGCGCAAAGCCGTGATTTGGCCTTGGAAGCTCGTCATCCTTGTTGCCGCTGTGGCCCTCGCCTCCCCCAACCTGCTGACCGCCGGAATCATGTTCGGCAGCTCGCAGGCCGCCCACAACGGCCAGCGGATCCTTGGCACCGAGGCCACGTGGTTCCTGTTGTGGACGCAGATCTCAGCCATCGCCGCCGCTGTCATCTTTGTGGTTGGCGTGGTCCTGTGGAGGATCTGGCGGCAGCGCGGCAGGAAGATGAAAGCGCTCAAGAAGGTTGATGCCGAGCGCTCCATGGCTGCCAAGGCGGCCAAAGACCAGGCGGCCAGCTCACCTGTTCCTGAGGCGCCGGCCGCAACCGACAGCCAGGCTGACCGCAGGTAAAGCCATGCCGGAGCTACCCGAGGTTGCAGGCCTGACCGGTTTCCTGGACGAGCACCTGCGCGGATCGGTGGTGCGGAAGATCCAGATCGTTTCCTTTGCGGTGCTGAAGACAGCGGATCCGCCCTTCACGGCATTGCAGGGCTGCATGGTCGCCGGCGTGCGGCGGTTTGGAAAGTTTGTCAGCATTGACACCAACGGACCGTCGTTTGTCTTCCACCTCGCCCGGGCGGGATGGGTCCGTTTCACGGACTCCCCCACCGGCACCCAGCTGCGGATGGGAAAGGGCCACATCGCCGCCCGGCTGGCGTTCACCGGGCCGGACGGTGCCCATGGCATGGATCTCACCGAGGCGGGGACCAAAAAGAGCCTTGCCGTCTACGTGGTGCGCGACCCCCAGGATGTGCCGGGCGTCGCGGCACTCGGGCCGGACCCGTTCAGCCCAGCGTTCGACGCCGACATGCTGGCGGAAATTCTGGGCTCCACGTCCCAGCAGATCAAGGGCGTCCTGCGGAGCCAGAGCGTGATCGCGGGGATCGGGAACGCCTACAGCGACGAGATCCTGCATGCTGCAAGGATCTCCCCCTTCGCCATCGCCAAGTCCTTGGACCGCGAAACGGTCCTGGTGCTGTACGACGCCATCCACAGCGTGCTCGGAACTGCCCTGGCTGAAGCGGAGGGCAAGCCACCCGGCGAGCTCAAGGACGTCAAACGCAGCCACATGCGGGTCCATGCCCGCGCCGGCGAGGCGTGCCCGGTGTGCGGTGACACAGTCCGGGAAGTGTCCTTCGCCGATACCTCCCTGCAGTACTGCCCAACCTGCCAGACCAAGGGAAAAATCCTGGCGGACCGCAGGACCTCGAAGTTCCTGAAATAGGCCGGGTGACGCAACACCCGAAAGGCCGGCACAAAACAGAAGCGTCCCGGAGAAAATTCTCCGGGACGCTTCTGTTTTGGTCGGGCTGACAGGATTTGAACCTGCGACCCCTTGACCCCCAGTCAAGTGCGCTACCAAGCTGCGCTACAGCCCGTTAGTTCCGCCGTTCTCCGCTGCGTTTACTCCCGATATTAGCCAGGATTTCAACTCAGCAGTCCGGCCGAACCACCTTGAAAAGCTTACACGATACCGGAGGGTGCAAGTGACACTTTGCCGCGTGCACGCCCCCGGTGTGTCCTAATTAACGCTTCTTGCCGCGCTTTTCGCGGACGCGCATGTTGACTTCGATGGGCGTGCCCTCGAAACCGAACGTTTCGCGGAGCCTGCGGGTGATGAAGCGGCGATAGCCCGGGTCCAGGAATCCGGTGGTGAACAGCACAAACTTCGGCGGCCGGCTGGACGCCTGCGTGCCGTACAGGATGCGCGGCTGCTTTCCGCCGCGGACCGGGTGCGGGTGCGCCGCCACAAGCTCGCCGAGGAAGGCGTTGAGCTTTCCGGTGGCGACGCGCCTGTCCCAGTTCTCCAGGGCCAGGTCCAGGGCAGGAACCAGACGGTCCTTGTGCCAGCCCGTCAGCGCGGAGATGTTGACCCGGGGCGCCCAGGCCACGTGGGCCAGGTCCTGCTCGATTTCGCGCTCCAGGTAGGTGCGGCGTTCGTCGTCGAGCAGGTCCCACTTGTTGAAGGCCAGCACCAAGGCGCGGCCCGACTCGATGGCCAACTGCAGGATGCGTACGTCCTGCTCGCTGAGGACTTCGTCAACGGCGAGAAGAACGACGGCGACCTCCGCCTTTTCGAGCGCGGCCTGCGTCCGGAGGGAGGCATAGTAGTCGGCGCCCTGTGCCATGTGCTGGCGGCGGCGGATACCTGCCGTGTCCACAAAGCGCCAGGTGCGGTCGCCAAGCTCAATGAACTCATCCACCGGATCACGCGTGGTGCCGGCGGTGTTGTCCACCACTACACGCTCAGACCCTGCCAGCTTGTTCAGCAGCGATGACTTGCCCACGTTCGGGCGGCCGATCAGCGCGATGCGCCGCGGGCCGCCCGAGCGTTCCAGGCCCTCAATCGTGGAGAACTCCGGCAGGGTGTCCATCACGTGGTCCAGAAGGTCGGCCACGCCGCGTCCGTGCAGGGCGGAGACGGGGTAAGGCTCACCGAAGCCGAGGCCCCACAGACTGGCGGAGTCCGCCTCCTGGGCGAAGTCGTCCACCTTGTTGGCCACCATGATGACTGGCTTCTTGCTGCGGCGGAGCATCTTCATGACGCCCTCGTCCGTTGCGGTGGCGCCCACCGCGGAGTCGACGACGAAGAGCACGGCGTCAGCCAGTTCCACGGCCATTTCGGCCTGTTCTGCCACACGGGCGTGGATGCCGCGGGCATCGTGCTCCCAGCCGCCAGTGTCCACCACGGTGAAGTTGCGCCCGTTCCAGTGTGCCGAGTACATCACCCGGTCCCGCGTCACGCCGGGAGTATCCTCGACCACGGCTTCGCGGCGGCCCAGGATGCGGTTCACAAGAGTGGATTTGCCCACGTTGGGACGGCCGATGATGGCAAGCACGGGATCGAGCTTGACCGGACCGTCAAAGTCCTCGTCGTCGTAATCGCCGCTCAGCAGGGCGGCGTCGTCCTCATCGAGTTCGTAGTCGGCCAGGCCGGCGAGGAGCGACGCGGCACGCATCTCCGCTTCGCCGTCGTCCATGGCGGCCAGCCGCTCGGCCACCTGGTCCGTGCCGGTGGGCGTGTATTCGTCTTCGCCGGCGCCGGAGTGGCCGGAGGTTTGAGTCGTATCGCTCATTGCACTTTCCTTAGTGGTCATCTGCCGGCGTCCCGGCTACTGCTGTGAAGTTCGTGCGGAAATCCGCGTGGGGCAAAGGCTGCCCACTGTGTTGGATGGTCTCCTGGACGTGCCCCGCCAGCGCAGCGCGGATTTCCATTCCCGCCCTGTCCATTGAAGCACGGCCCGTTTCGCCGGGGTTGCGGCTGAGGGTCAGTGCGTTGCCGAAGCTGACGTGGAACCGCCGCCCCGGCCTGGGTACCGAGTCGAGGTGTTCGTTGCCCGTCCGGGTGCCGAGGATCGCCACGGGAACCACGGGGGCGCCCGAGTTCAGCGCCAGCCAGGCCACCCCGTTGTTGATGTCCGCTGCCTGGCCACTCCCCCGCGTACCTTCCGGAAGAATCCCGATGCAACGGCCGGCGTCGAGCATGTCCTTGCCCAGCAGCAGC
The DNA here is from genome assembly GCF_050156205.1 of Pseudarthrobacter sp. Y6. Classification (NCBI taxonomy): domain Bacteria; kingdom Bacillati; phylum Actinomycetota; class Actinomycetes; order Micrococcales; family Micrococcaceae; genus Pseudarthrobacter; species Pseudarthrobacter sp. Y6. The sequence continues at coordinate 2,825,922 of NZ_CP189574.1, forward strand.
GCAGCCCGGTCCCCGGAGCGGTCCACCGGCAGCTGACCCGAGGCCCGAAGGACCCGACCCAGCAAACCCTTGAACATCTCTTTCTTAACCAGGATGTGCATGGGACGCGGCGACGCGCCGAACATCACCGGCCCGTCCAGGAAACTGATGTGGTTCCCGGCAAAGATCACCGGCCCCCCAGTAGGCACGTTGTCCCCGCCGGTGACGGACGTCCGGTACACCGCATGGTCCAGGAGCCAGCCGACGGGCCGGCTCCATGTCATGGTCCAGCCGGAGGGAAGCCGTAGGCGGCGGTCAGTCACGGTTAAGCACCTTCGTGACGATCACGAGCGCCGCGTCCACGGTTTCGGAGAAGTCCAGATCGGATGAATCCAGGGTGACAACACCGTCGGCGGCTTGGGTGAAATTCACCACCGTGGAATCCTTGGCGTCGCGCTGGGTGACCTGGGCGGCGAGCTGCTCGGCATTCTGCGTGCCGCCCAGCTGGATGCCGCGGCGGCGAAGCCGGGCCTCCTGGCTGGCCGTCAGCAGCATGCGGACTTCAGCGCCCGGCGCCACGACGGTGGTAATGTCCCGGCCCTCCACCACTATGCGGCGGTGGTGCTTTTCAATGAGCTCACGCTGTCGGCGGATCAGTTCGGTCCGGGCACCAAGGGTGGTGGCCACCGCACTGACCGCCGACGAAATTGCCGGCTCACGGATGGCGTCCGTGACATCGGTCCCGTCCACACGGACGTAATCCTCCCGCGGTGTGGTGCTAAGTTCCAGGACCAGGTCCCGGGAAGCCTGCTCCACGGCGGCGGCGTCGCTGAGGTCGATTCCGCTGGTGACGCAGAACCAGGTCAGGGCCCGGTACATGGCGCCGGTGTCGAGGTAGGCAAGGTGCAGCCGGCGGGCCACTTCCTTGCTCACGCTGGATTTGCCGGAGCCTGACGGCCCGTCGATGGCAACCACCAAGGGCCTGCCGACGCGCAAGGCAGGAAGGGTGTCAAGAAGTTCCTGTGTCATTTACTGCAATACCCGCCATCCGCGGTCGTTAAGTGCTTCGATCAGTTGGTCATGCTTGTTCGGCAGCACGGACAGCTCCACCATGCCCACGTTCTGGCCCGAGGAATGGTCCAGCCGCAGGTCCTCCACGTTCACGCCGATCTCACCGATTTCGGTGAGGAGCTGCGCGATCTGACCCGGCCGGTCATCCACGAGGACCGTCAGCCAGGAGTATGCCTGCGGCGGGCCACCGTGCTTGCCCGGAATACGGGCCTGCCCGGCATTGCCTTCGCTGATCAGCTGGGCCAGGTCAAGCCTGGCGCCCGGCGCAAGCGGTTCCTCCAGCGTGCCGATGAGCCGGTTCAGGTCCTCGCGGACCCCGTAAAGGATCTCCACGACCTTCCCCGCGTTGCCGCCCAGGATCTGGACCCACAGCGTGGGATCGCTGGCGGCGATCCGCGTGACGTCCCGCAAGCCGTTGCCGGCGAGGGACAGCGCGTGAAGCGGCGTTCCCTGCAGACGGCTGGCCAGCAGGGAGGACATGATCTGGGGCAGGTGCGACACCAAGGCCACGGCTTCGTCGTGTTCGTCGGCAGTGAACTGGGAAACCACAGCTCCCAGGTCCATGGCGAGGGAGCGCGCAGTCTGCACGGCAGCCGCGGATGACTCCAGGCCCGGACAAACCACCCACGGCATGGACGTGAAGAGCTCGCCGCGGGCCGCAACCGGCCCGGACTTTTCGCGCCCTGCCATCGGATGGGTTCCCACATAGCGGGTGAGGTCCGCGCCGCGGCCGCCCAACTCCGCCAGGATGGCGGCTTTGACGCTGGCGATGTCAACTACCACGGAATCCGGATAGTCGGCAAGCGCACGGGCCACGACGTCGCCGGTCACGTCCGGCGGTGCTGCCACCACAACGAGCTCCGGCGCCTCGTCCCCAAGCTGGTCCAGGGGCTGGCCGGCACCGATATCGACGGCCACCGCCTGGTTAGTAGGCGACGGGTCAGACAGGAACACGGGCACACCGCGTCCACGCAGGCCCAGCCCGATGCTGGCACCGAGCAGGCCGGTGCCAATCACCACGACCGGCCCGTTGAGGTGCCCCCGCCCGTGCGAGCGAAATGCGGACATGCCTCAGAGTCCTACGGATGCCAGCAGGTGGCCGACTTCCTGCTTGCCAAGGTTGCGGATGCTGCCCTGGCGCTGGTCGCCCAGGCCAATGGGACCCACCTTGACGCGCACCAGGCGCAGGACCGGGAACCCGACGGCGTCGAACAGGCGCCGGACAATCCGGTTCTTGCCCGAGTGCAGGACTACTTCGATCAGCACGTGGCCCGGAGTGGAGTCCACCAGTTTGAAGGAGTCAACGGAGGCAAAGCCATCCTCGAGCTCCACGCCTTCCCTGAGCTGGGCGCCGATTCCCTGCGGGAACGGGCCGCGGACCTGGACGAGGTAGGTCTTGGGGACCTCGTAGGACGGGTGGGTCAGCCGGTTGGCCAGTTCGCCGTCGTTCGTCAGCAGCAACAGACCTTCGGTGGCGACGTCCAGCCGGCCCACGTGGAACAGGCGTTCGCCTTGGTGGGTCTTCCGCACGAAATCGCTGATGCAGGGACGGCCGTCGGGGTCCTCCATGGTGGACACCACGCCCTTGGGCTTGTTAAAGACCATGTACACGAGGTTTTCATCCAGCTGGATGCGCAGGCCATCGACGTGGATGACCGCTGTCTTGGGGTCCACTCGGACACCAAGTTCAGTGACCACCTGGCCGTCGACTTCTACCCGGCCTTCGGAGATCATCTCTTCGCAGACGCGGCGCGAAGCCACGCCGGCCTGGGCCATGACCTTCTGCAGGCGGGTACCGTCGGCGTCGTGCATTTCCGACTGCGGAACGGCACCGCGGGGTCCACGCTTGCGGGCGGGCTTGCGCACGGGACCCAGGTTCTGGCCAAAACGTTCGCTGCCGAAGGCGCGTGACGCCGCTGCTCCGGGCCTGCCGGTGCGTGGCTTGGGCTTGAGTGCACCCGGCGTGCCGGGGGCCTTGTTGGCGCCGGGCTTGCGGGCAGCAGGCTTGCGCGCCGATGGGCTGGCAGCCGGCTTCCAGTCGGAGGCACCGCGGCCGGCCGGTGGCGACGCCGGGGCGTCGCCGGGATCCACAAATGGCTCCTCGCGCGGCCTCGGGGCCTTGTACGGCCGGTCGCCGCCGCCGAATCCGGCGTTGCGCTTGCCGGCGCCGGCGCGGAATCCGCCGCCCGCCGCGCTGGGGCGGCCGCTGCCGCCCTGTGCAGGGTTACGGCTCGCGCCGCCCTGTGCAGAATTGCGTTCTGAACTGTTACGTCCCGAACTGTTACGTGGTGAACCCTGGCGTCCCGCCTGTGTCATGACCCGTCCTTCGTTATTTGGCCGGCTGGTTGTCCAAGAACAACCCTAGCCAGCCATGCAGAAATTATCTGCCCTTATGAATATTCGTGTGCGCACGCGGGATTCCCCGCCTACATTCTGTCGGCGTCGTAGAACTCCGCGATGCCCTCAAGCCCCGGAAGATGGGGTGAGAGCTGAGGCAGTTCCGCTACGGAGCCGATTCCCATCCGTTCCAGGAAATACGGCGTAGTCCGGTAGAGGATGGCTCCCGACTCAGGATCGTGTCCCGAATCTTCGATCAGCCCGCGCTGGGTCAATGTCCGTACGACAGAATCGACATTGACTCCTCGAATTGCAGACACCCTGGCCCTGGAGACAGGCTGGCGGTACGCGATGACGGCCAGTGTTTCCAGAGCCGCCTGCGTGAGCCTGGCCGTCTGACCCTCAAGCACAAACCGTCCGACGATCTCGGCGAAGTCTGCGCGGGAGTAGATCCGCCAGCCACCGGCGATGTTCCGCAATTCAAAACCCCGGGGGCTGGCGCTGAAACCAGCATCGCTGGCATCGTCCATGTCCGGGGCTTTAACAGTATAGCCGCTATACTCCCGCTCCAGTTCCGCCAGTAACTGCTCGACGACGGCAACCGTCAGGTTAAGCCCGGCGGCCAGTTCAGTAGCGGTGGCCGGTTGGTCCAGGACCATCAGGACTGCCTCGAGTGCTGCCTTGGCACCGCCAGGAAGATCCCGGACGTCCATGCCCGGCTTCGCCCCAGTCTCCGGAAGTTCTTGGCTCACCACAGTTCCTCGTATTCTTCGCTTAGGTTTTCTGTTGACCAGTCCGGGCCGTCTGCCGTCCAGTGCACCGTGAGATCGCCCAAGGGCGACACCTGGTCGAAGGAGACTGCCCTGTCCCGGAACATCTCCAACAATGCCAGGAACCTGGCCACCACCACGAGGGTGGAATCGGCGTCGGCGATCAACGCACGGAAGGACAGTGGCTTCCCTAACTGAAGCCGGAGCCCCAGGATCTCGGCCTGTTCCTTCACGCTGACAGCACTGCCATGCAGGTGGGCAAGGCCCACCTCGGTGGGCCGCGGCGTCTTGGGCTCCAGGGCGGACTCTGCCAGGCGGGCGAACTGGTCCGGCGTGTGCTTCCACACCAGCTCCGGCAGCATGGCGGCAAACTGCTCCTCCAAGGCAACCTGACGCGGAAACCGGCTGGCTTCCTGTTCCAAGGTTCCAGCCATCAGGGCTGCCACCTGTTTGAACGCCTTGTATTGAAGGAGCCTCGCAAAAAGGAGGTCCCGCGCTTCCAGCAGGGCGATGTCCTCATCGTCCTCGACTTCACCGGCGGGCAGGAGCCTCGCCGCCTTGAGGTCCAGGAGGGTGGCGGCGATGACCAGGAATTCACTGGCTTCATCCAGTGCCCATTCCTCGCCGAGCTTCTGGAGCTTCCTGATGTACTTGATGAACTCGTCAGTGACGGTGGCAATGGCCACCTCGGTAATATCCAGCTGGTGCTTGGCGATCAGGCCCAGCAAGAGGTCGAACGGGCCGGTGAAGTTGGCCAGCCGCACCTCAAAGCCGGGTTTGGACTCGGCCACGGCGTGGTTAGGGTGCGCCGCCGCGCGAAATCAGCTCTTTGGCCAGGCGGCGGTAGGCATCGGCGCCGATGTGGCTGCCTGCATAGCTGGTGATCGGCTCGGCCGCGACGGTGGCGTCCGCGAACTTGATGGAGCGTTTGATGACGGTCTCGAAGACTTTGTCTCCGAAGGCTTCCACCAGGCGGGTGATGACTTCGCGGCTGTGGAGCGTACGGGCGTCGTACATGGTGGCTAGGACACCATCAACCTGCAGGCCGGGGTTCAGCCTGTCCTGGACCTTGTCGATGGTTTCCACCAGCAGGGCTACCGCACGGAGTGCGAAAAACTCGCAGATCAGCGGGATGATCACGCCGTGGGCGGCAGTCAGGGCGTTGACCGTCAGCAGCCCCAGGGACGGCTGGCAGTCAATCAGGACGACGTCGTAATCGTCTTCGACTTTTTTCAGCGCCCTGTCCAGGACCTGCTCGCGGGCTACTTCATTGACCAGCTGCACTTCTGCGGCGGAGAGGTCGATGTTGGCCGGCAGCAGGTCCACGTTTTCGACGCCGGTCTGGTGGATGGCATCGCGGATGTCCACCTTGCGGTCCATGAGGACGTTGTAGACCGTCAGGTCCAGTTCGTGGGGGTTGATGCCCAGGCCCGCGGACAGCGCGCCCTGCGGGTCGAAGTCAACCAGCAGCACCCTGCGGCCGTATTCGGCAAGGGCCGCTGCCAGGTTGATGGTGGACGTGGTCTTGCCAACGCCGCCCTTTTGGTTAACCATGGCGATCACGCGCGCGGGACCGTGGGACGACAGCGGGGCGGGCTCCGGAAATTCGCGGTGGGGGCGCCCTGTGGGACCCATCACGGCGTCTTCCAGATCGAGTTCCGTGCCTTCCAGAGTTGCCGAACCCTGTTCGCTGCTCACGTATCTATCCACACTTTCGATGACGGTGATTTTCCTGCCGCTGGAGGTCCAGCGCCGATCCTGCTTCCCACCTAGGCTACAGGCCCCGACACGGCATTCGAGGGAACTTGACATTGCGTGGATTCTGAGCCTTGACCTTCTAGTAGAGGTCGAAGGTTAGGCTCCCGCACGCAGGAACCGCCCGCACAGCCAGGGCTGTGCGGGCGGTGTAGTGCCTCGTCAGGTCCGCAGGTCAAGCATGCGCCGGCTCCGCTGGACTGCCCGATGTAGTCCCCATGCGGTCGCCATGGCCGGCCACCATGGTCTGCTCATCAAAAGGCAACTGTCCGGAGAGAACGCGGTCCACCTGTTCACCGTCGATCTCCTTCACCCAGGTGCCGATCAGGACGGTGGCGACGGCGTTGCCGGTGAAGTTGGTCAGTGCGCGGGCCTCGGACATAAAGCGGTCGATGCCGACAATCATGCCCACGCCCCCCAGCAGCTGGGGCGCGTGCGCCTGGAGACCGGCAGCCAGGGTGGCCAGGCCGGCACCGGTGACGCCGGCGGCACCCTTGGAGGCAATGATCATGAAGATCAGCAGGGAAATCTGCGCTCCGAGATCCAGCGGCGTGCCCATGGCGTTGGCCACGAACAGCGAGGCCATGGTCAGGTAGATGGCCGTGCCGTCCAGGTTGAAGGAGTAGCCCGTGGGGACGGTGACACCAACAACCGGCTTGGAGACACCCAGGTGTTCCATCTTGGCGATGAGCCGCGGAAGCGCGGCTTCGGAAGAGGACGTGGAGAAGATCAACAGGTACTCGCGGGCCAGGTACTTCATTAGCTTGAAGATGTTTACTCCGGCCACCACCTGGAGGAGTCCGCCGAGGATGACCACGATGAACAGTGCGCACGTGATGTAGAACGCGACCATCAGGGTGAACATGCTCACGATCGCCTGGAAGCCAGTGGCCCCGACCACTGCCGCAATGGCGCCGAAGGCACCCACGGGGGCCAGCCACATGATCATGATGAGGATGCGGAAGACCACTGCCTGGCCGTGGCCGATTGCCCTCAGAATCGGGGTGCCCTGCGGGCCCATCTTCTGCAGTGCGAAGCCGACCAGGATCGCGGCTAGCAGCGTCGGCAGCACGGGGATGTCACCGGGGATTATCCCGAGCAGGAAGTCAACAGTGCTGTCAGTTGCAGCCTTCTTGTTAGGGTCGTACGGCGTGAGTTTCAGGCCTTCCCCCGGGTGGATGAGGTTGCCGACCACGAGGCCGATAGCCAAGGCGAAGGTGGACATGACGACGAAGTAGCCCAGGGCCAGGCCGCCGACCTTGCCCACAGTGGCGGCTTTGGCGATGGAACCGATGCCCAGGACGATGGTGCAGAAGATGATGGGGCCGATCATCATCTTGATGAGCTTGATGAAGCCGTCACCAAGGGGCTTCAGAGATTTGCCGACCTCGGGGAACAGCAGGCCGACGACGGCGCCCAGGATGACGGCAGCTATGACTGCCATGTAAAGGTAGTGGGATTTGTCCAGGCCCTTGCGCCGCGTTTTCACGGTGCCGAGCGACTCTCCTCGTTGAGAAGCCATGATGTGTCTCCTTATGGATAATCTGGTAGACGCTGCGGCGCAGTCTCTGGGCTCATCGCGTCAGTCCGGTGTGATATCCATCATTAGCTACACCGTGACATAGCTCACCGTTGCGTTCATATTGGTCATGGGAGGTGCTTGATGATCCACCGCTGGAGTATCGCCCGCAGGCTGTTCGTTGCGAATTTACTCATAGTGCTGGCCTTTACGGCGGTCGTGGGCACTGCCACCTTCATCGACGCCCGGGACCGGAGCTACGAGGAAGCCGGACGGCGGATGACCGGCGTAGCTGCCGCCGTCGCCGCCAATCCCCTGGTGCTCCAGGCCGCGGGCACAACGGATCCCACAGCGGTGCTCCAGCCCTACGCCGTGGACGTCATGGCCGGATCCGGAGCGGACTTCCTCACCATCATGGCCCCGGACCGGACGCGGTGGACGCATCCGCGGGCGGAGGAACTCGGCAAGCCGTACATCGGCTCGATAGATGCCGCGCTCCGTGGCGAGGTGTTCACCGAGGTCACCGCCGGCACACTGGGGCCGTCGGTGCGGACGATTGTTCCGGTCATGGATGCGGCGGGAAACGTCAGGGCACTGGTGGCGGCCGGCGTCACGGTGCGGACGGTGGACGTCGCACTGTCCGGCCGGTTGCCGGCGCTGCTGGCCATCAGCCTGGCCCTGCTGGTGGGCGGGTCCCTGGCCTCGTGGCTGCTGGGCCGGTACCTGCGCCGGGTGACCCGGGGATGGGGACCTGAGCAACTGGCGCAGCTTTTTGCCTACTACGAATCGGTCCTCCACTCCGTACGTGAGGGGCTGATCCTGATCGACACGAAGGGCCGGGTGGTGATGTACAACGACCAGGCCGCTGAGTTGCTGGGACTGGCGCCCCGCGATTCGGAAGACGATCCGTCGCGGCCGCCCTTCCTGACGGACCTCCCGCTGGCCCCCAGCCTCAAGGAACTCTTTGAATCCGGCCGCACCGCCCACGATGAAATCCACCTGACGGGCCCGCGGATTGTGGTGGTGAACCAGGGCCCGGCCGTCGGGCCAGACTCCCCCGGCCTCCGCCGCCCTGCGGTGTTCGGCACCGTGGCCACCATCCGCGACCGGACGGAGATCGAATCGCTGGGCAGCGAACTCGAAACAATGCGGACGCTGTCCGACGCCCTCCGCGCCCAGACCCACGAGCACGCCAACCGGCTGCACACCATGGTTTCCCTGCTGGAGCTGGGGCGGACCCGGGAGGCCCTGGAATTCGCCACCAAGGATCTCGAACTGAGCCAGCAGTTGACCGACGAGATGGTGAGCTCCTTGGACGAGCCGGTCCTCAGCGCCCTGATTATGGGGAAGGCTGCGGAAGCGAGTGAGCGTGGGGTGAAGCTGACGCTCTCCACCGAGGGGTCCGCGTCCGTTGCAGGACTGGCTGTCCAGGACCTTGTCACCATCCTGGGTAACCTCCTGGACAACGCGATCGACGCCGCCGCGGATGGCGCGGCTCCCAGGACGGTGGAAATGACCGTGGAGTCCGATGCCGAGGGGCTGGACATCACGGTGGAGGATTCCGGCTCCGGCGTGAACCCTGCCGCCGTGGAGGATATTTTCCGGCACGGCTTCAGCACTAAGGCCGCCGGTCCGTTCGGACGCGGGATTGGCCTGGCCCTCGTCCGCCAGGCCGTGCAGCGCCTGGACGGTACCATGACGATCACAGGCACGGACGGCGCACGCTTCCATGTTTTCCTGCCGGCCATGGCTGGCGGAACCGACAAAGAAGAGCAGTTCCAGTGAGCGATATCCGCGTCCTCGTGGTGGAGGACGAGCCGGTGGCGTCGGCCGCGCACGCGGCCTACGTGGGCAGGATGGCAGGATTTATGCTGGCCGGGACGGCCCCTGACGGCCAGTCCGCGCTCAGGCTGCTGGGGGAGCTCGCGGCAGCCGGCGAGCCGGTGGAACTGGTCCTGCTCGACATGAACCTGCCGGACCTGCATGGCCTGGACATCGCCCGGCGGATGCGTGCGGCGGGAATTCTGGCGGACATCATTGCCATCACCGCGGTCCGGGAAGTGGCGATTGTCCGGAGTGCCGTGGCCATCGGCGTGGTGCAGTACCTGATCAAGCCGTTCACCTTTGCCACGTTTGAGGACAAGCTGTCCAGTTACCGGCTTTTCCGGCAGCAGCTGGCCTCCCCGGAGTCCGGTGCCGGCAGGACCGGCGCATCCCAGAGCGAGGTTGACCAGGCCTTCGCAAGCCTCCGGGCGCCGTCGGAAATGCCCCTGCCCAAAGGCCTCTCGGTCTCCACTCTCGACTCAGTCCAGGCGTACCTGAAACAACATTCGGGATCTGTTTCGGCCACGGAGGTCATGGCCGCCCTTGGCATGTCCCGCGTGACCGCCAGGCGCTACCTCGAATACCTTGCCGACGCCGGCCGCGTTTCCCGGGCGCCCCGCTACGGCACGCCCGGCCGGCCAGAGAACGAATACGGCTGGAAGCGGCCCTAGCCATGTTGGGGCGGCCGGGCCCCGGCGGGGTGCGGACGCAGCACACCCACCAATTGCCCGATGACGTCCGGATCCTCAATCGTGGAGGGCACCACGTACTCTTCGCCGTCGGCTATTTGCCGCATGGTCTTGCGCAGGATCTTTCCTGACCTGGTCTTGGGGAGGGCTTCGACCACTGTGGCGTGCTTGAAGTCGGCCACCGGCCCGATGTCCTTCCTGACAAGGGCGATCAGCTCGCGGACCAGCTCGTCCTCCGCGGCGGTGACGCCTGCTTTGAGCACCACGTAGCCGCTGGGGCGCTGACCCTTGAGGGGATCCGCCACGCCGATCACGGCACATTCCGCGACGGCCGGGTGGCTGGCGATGACCTGCTCAATCGCTCCGGTGGACAGCCGGTGGCCTGCCACGTTGATGACGTCGTCGGTCCGGCCCATCACAAAGACGTAGCCGTCGGCATCCCGGTAGCCGCTGTCGCCCGTGGCGTAGCTGCCTTCGAAGGCCGCCAGGTACGAGGACACATAGCGGTCGTCGTTCTGCCACAGGGTGGTAAGGGTACCGGGAGGCAAGGGAAGCCCCAGGACGATGTTGCCCTCCTCCCCCTGCTGCACTGCCGCCCCGGAGCCGTCGACAATCTTCAGTTCGAAGCCGGGCATGGGCACGGTAGGCGAACCGGGCTTGAAGGGAAGGTCCTCCAGCCCGCGCGGGTTGGCGCAGATGGCCCAGCCGGTTTCGGTCTGCCACCAGTGGTCCACCACCGGAACACCGAGGACCTCACCCGCCCAGCGGTAGGTGTCCGTGTCCAGCCGCTCGCCGGCGGCAAACAGCGTGCGCAGGGTGGAGATGTCGTACCGGGCCAGCTCTGCCGCCTGGGGGTCGGCCTTGCGGATCGCGCGCAGTGCCGTGGGCGCGGTGAACAAGACGTTGACCTTGTGGTCCTGCACCACGCGCCAGAACGCCCCCGCATCAGGCGTACCCACGGGCTTGCCCTCGTAGAGGACCGTGGTGGCTCCGGCCAGCAACGGGCCATAAACAATGTAGGAATGGCCCACCACCCAGCCGACGTCCGACGCCGTCCACATCACGTCACCCGGACCGACGTCGTAGATGTTCTCCATGGTCCAGCTGAGCGCGACTGCATGGCCGCCGTTGTCCCGCACCACGCCCTTGGGCGTGCCGGTCGTGCCTGAGGTGTAGAGGATGTAGAGGGGGTCGGCTGCTGCGACGTCCACGGGTGCCGCCGGCACGGCAGCCGCCATGCACGTGTCCCAGTCCAGCCAGTCCGGATACTCGGAGGCTGCATGCTCAAAGCCGTCCCGGTCCCTGACAATGACGGGCGTCTGCCCGGCGCCGGCGAGTTCAAGCGCTTCGGCGACCGCCGGCAGATACTCCACCCGGCGCGAGGGCTCAATCCCGCCGGACGCCGTCACGATCGCGGACGGACCGGCATCCTTGATGCGGGCGGCCAGTTCCTTGGGCGCGAATCCGCCGAAGACCACCGAATGCACGGCTCCGAGCCGGGCCGTCGCCAGCATCGCGATGGCGGCCTCGGGAATCATGGGCATGTAGATGACCACCCTGTCCCCCTTGCGGACTCCCTGCGAGCGCAGCACACCCGCGAACCGCGCCACAAGGTCGGTCAGTTCGGCGTAACTGTAGGTGCGCTTGACCCCCAGCACCGCGGAGTCGTAGATCAGTGCATCCTGGTCCCCGCGGCCAGCCGCAACGTGGCGGTCCAAGGCGTTGTAGCTCGTATTGAGCATGCCGTCGGGAAACCAGTGGAACAGCGGGGCGGCTGATTCATCCAGCGCGGTTTCCGGCGTCCTGGACCAGGTCACGCCGTTTGCTGCATCGAGCCAGAAGGCGTCCCTCTGCTCGATGCTGCGCGAATATGTTTCCCGGTAATTTCCGCTGACCATCATGGGCTCCCGTCCACGTCACTGTGTTGCCACCATCCTATGCGGGCAACGCGCCCCAGACAAGGCTTATGTATACACGAATGCGGCAAATTCGATTATCCGGGGGCTTTTGCTAGGCATTTCGGCAATTCGTGTATACACTAATTCTCATGAGCAGATTGGCGGGAGGGACCATGCGCGCCAGCGACAAAGCCTATGCAACGCTTCGCGAAGACATTATCGAATGGCGTCTGGCACCCGGGACGGTCCTTGCCGAAGTGGAGCAGTCGGAGCGACTGGGCGTGTCCCGCACTCCCGTCCGGGAGGCGCTGAGCCGGCTCAGCGCAGAAGGACTGACGACGGCGGCAGGCGGCCGCGGCGTCGTCGTCACCGACATCTCGCTGGAGGACATCGACGAGATGTTCGAGCTCCGCGAAACCCTGGAGGGCAAGGCGGCAGCCCTCGCTGCCGAACGCGGCGAGCGCGCGGTCTTTGAGAAACTCCACGCCGATCTCCTGCGGGCGCAGGAGCTGATCAGCGACACTGATCCCGCCCGGCATGAGTACTACGCCCTGGTGGGCCGGCTCGATGAAGCAATCGACGCCGCCATCTCCAACTCCTACCTCGCACAGGCGATGCGCAGCCTGCGTGTCCACCTGGTCCGGGTCCGCCGCCTCGCTGCCGATGATGCCCCGCGACTGAACGCGGCCGCCGTCGAGCACGCGGCCATAGCCGAGGCCATCGCAGCAGGCAACGCGAGGCTCGCCGAAGCAGCCACCACCGTGCACCTGCACCGCAGCCTTTCCCACGTCAAAGCTACCCACCCACAGCACTAAGAAGGAGCACCATGGTTAAGCTCAACCACGTCCGCGTCTACAAGAGCGAAGAGAACCTCGCCCGTGAAGGCCAGCTGGCGCACAAGATCGCCGTCGTCGCCGCCGACGCCGTCGAGGTCACGCCCGAGGTCACCGAGATGGTCATCAACCGCGTCATCGACAATGCCTCCGTGGCGATCGCCTCCCTGAACCGCGGCCCGATCGTGGCTGCCCGCGCCCAGGCCCTGACCCACGCACCCACCACCAACGGCAAGGGCGCCGGAGTCTTCGGCATCACGGACCGGGTCTCGCCCGAATGGGCGGCCTGGGCCAACGGCGTTGCAGTCCGCGAGCTCGACTACCATGACACCTTCCTGGCGGCTGATTACTCCCACCCGGGCGACAACATCCCGCCGATCCTCGCCGTGGCGCAGCACGTCGGCGCCAGCGGCAAGGACCTGATCCGCGGCATCGCCACCGGCTATGAGATCCAGGTCAACCTGGTCAAGGCCATCTGCCTGCACAAGCACAAGATCGACCACGTGGCCCACCTCGGCCCCTCCGCCGCTGCCGGTATCGGGACCCTTTTGGGCCTGGACGTCGAGACAATCTTCCAGTCCGTCGGCCAGGCGCTGCACACCACCACCGCCACGCGCCAGTCCCGGAAGGGCGAAATCTCCACCTGGAAGGCGCACGCGCCGGCATTCGCAGGCAAGATGGCTGTCGAAGCCGTGGACCGCTCCATGCGCGGCCAGACCTCCCCCGTGCCGATCTACGAAGGCGAAGACGGCGTGATCGCCTGGATGCTGGATGGCCCGGACGCCTCCTACGAGGTCCCGCTGCCCGAGGCAGGCGAGGCAAAGCGCGCCATCCTGGACACCTACACCAAGGAACACTCCGCCGAATACCAGGCCCAGGCCTGGATCGACCTGGCCCGCAAGCTGCACAAGGAACACCCGGAGGCGACTGACCCCGCCAACGTGAAGTCGGTCCTGATCAAGACGAGCCACCACACGCACTACGTGATCGGTTCCGGTGCCAACGATCCGCAGAAGTACAGCCCCACAGCCAGCCGCGAGACCTTGGACCACTCCATCCCGTACATCTTCACCGTGGCACTCCAGGACGGCTCCTGGCACCACGTCAATTCCTACGCCCCGGAACGCGTCGGCCGCGCCGACACCGTCGAGCTGTGGAACAAGGTCAGCACGGTCGAAGATGCCGAATGGACCCGCCGCTACCACTCCCTGGACATCGCCGAGAAGGCCTTCGGCGGTTCAGTGGAAATCGCCCTGAACGACGGCACGGTCATCACCGATGAGATCGCCGTAGCCGACGCCCACCCGCTCGGCGCCCGGCCGTTCGCCCGCCAGCAGTACATCAACAAGTTCCGCACCCTGGCAGCCGGTCTGGTCGCCGAGGAGGAAATCGAGCGTTTCCTCGCAGCCGCCGAAAGCCTTCCGGACCTGGGCCCGGGTGAACTGGACCAGCTGAACATCACCGCCGCTCCGGGTGTCATCGACCTCAGCAACGCACCCGCCGGCCTCTTCTAAGCTCTGCTCACCCACCCCGCACAGGAGAATCAGATGCTGTATTCCAAGACAACCCCGGAACAGAAGCGGATCGCGCTGCGCGACATGCTCGCGTCCGGCACCATCCAGCAATTCCCGGGCGCCTTCAGCCCGCTCTCGGCACGGCTCATCGAGGAACAGGGCTTCCCCGGGGTCTACATCTCCGGCGCAGTGCTGGCCAATGACCTCGGCCTGCCGGACATTGGGCTGACCACCCTCACCGAGGTCGCCAACCGTGCCGGGCAGATTGCCCGCATGACCGACCTGCCCACGCTGGTGGACGCGGACACCGGCTTCGGCGAGCCCATGAACGTGGCCCGCAGCATCCAGGAACTGGAGAACGCCGGCCTGGCCGGCTGCCACATCGAAGACCAGTTCAACCCCAAGCGCTGCGGGCACCTCGACGGCAAGAACGTGGTGGACCTGGACACGGCCACCAAGCGTATCCGCGCCGCAGCTGATGCCCGCCGGGATCCGAACTTCCTCATCATGGCCCGGACCGATATCCGCGCCGTGGACGGGATCGAGGCCGCCAAGGACCGGGCACGGGCCCTGGTTGATGCCGGTGCGGACGCCATCTTCCCGGAAGCGATGAAGGACCTGTCCGAGTTCCAGGCCATCCGTGACGCCGTGGACGTGCCGATCCTGGCCAACATGACCGAATTCGGCCAGAGCGCCCTGTTCACCGTGGATCAGCTGCAGGGCGTCGGAGTCAACATGGTCATTTACCCGGTCACGCTCCTGCGCATTGCCATGGGCGCCGCAGAGCGTACGCTGGAAACGATCAAGGCCACAGGGTCGCAGGAAGCACAAGTGGAGAACATGCTCACCCGTTCGCGGCTTTATGACCTTGTGGACTATGAGGCCTACAACCACTTCGATACCGGCGTTTTCAACTTCCACATTCCCGGCGTCCGCTAGGACCCGGGAGCCACCAAGGAGACTGCAAGCATTCCGGCAAATCCGGGCTTGCCCAACGAACGAAGGAGGACAGCATGGTAGCTGTCGATATCAAGAAGGGCCTGGCCGGCGTCGTGGTGGACTACACCGCGGTTTCGAAGGTCAACCCGGACACCAATTCGCTGCTGTACCGCGGCTATCCCGTCCAGGAGCTCGCCGCCAAATGCAGCTTCGAGGAAGTGGCCTTCCTGTTGTGGAACGGCGAACTGCCCACCCCTGATGAGCTGTCCGCGTTCTCGGCCCGCGAGTGCGCCGGCCGTGCCCTTGATCCTGTGGTGAAGCAGATCGTCGACACGCTCCCCACCACCGCCCACCCGATGGACGTCTGCCGGACCGCGGCCTCCGTCATGGGCGCCCGGCACCCACTGGCCGAAGACTCCTCGCCCGAGGCCAACATGGCCAAGGCCGTGGATCTCTTCGCCGCGATGCCGGCGGTGGTCGCCTACGACCAGCGCCGCCGGCGAGGCCAGGAAGTCGTTGAGCCCCGGGATGACCTGGGCTACTCGGAGAACTTCCTGTGGATGGCGTTCGGCGAAGACCAGGTCCCCGAGGTCGTGGAGGCCTTCAATGTCTCGATGATCCTGTACGCCGAGCACTCCTTCAACGCCTCCACCTTCACCGCCCGCGTGATCACGTCCAGCCTGTCCGACCTGCACTCGGCAGTAACGGGCGCGATCGGCGCACTCAAGGGCCCGCTGCATGGCGGCGCCAACGAAGCCGTGATGCACACCTTCGACGAGATCGGCATCCGGCCCGAGGAATCATTGGACGAAGCCGCCGCCCGCGCCAAAGCCTGGATGGAGGACGCCCTGGCCCAGAAGAAGAAAGTCATGGGCTTCGGCCACCGCGTCTACAAGCACGGCGACTCCCGCGTCCCCACCATGAAGGCTGCGTTGGACAAGATGATCGCCCACTACGGCCGCCCCGAACTGCTAGGGCTGTACAACGGCCTCGAGCAGGCCATGGACGAAGCCAAGGCCATCAAACCGAACCTCGACTACCCGACCGGTCCCACCTACCACCTGATGGGCTTCGACACCCCCACGTTCACACCCCTGTTCGTGGCCAGCCGCATCACCGGGTGGACCGCCCACATCATGGAACAGGCAGCCAGCAACTCCCTGATCCGCCCGCTGAGCGAATACAACGGACCGGAAGAACGGCACGTTCCGTAATTACTTGGGACGCACGACGGCGGGCCGGTCACCTTTGAAGGTGGCCGGCCCGCCGTTTCGGTATTTCCGGTTCCCGGACTATGCGGTCCGGAAGTCCCGCCGGCGCTTGGGCTTCACGGCGCCGACCAGCAATGTCCCTGCCAGCAGCAGTGCCGTCGCCGGCAAAAGCCAGGCGGCGGCGCCGGTACCTGTGGCGGCGAGCGCTGCGCCTTCATGTAGTCCGTAATCGAGGCCTGGACGCCGATGGTGACTCCTGTCCGACGGCGAGCAGACCGAGGTCGCAGGTGAACGACGTGCCGGAATTGGTGCAGCCTCCGGCGGAAGGCGTGACCATATCTGCCGTGACCTCGTCGGGGCATGGTGTCCGTGACCACAACGTCCCTGGCCTCCGTGGGTCCGTTATTGGTCACCATGAGGGTGTAGGAGAGCACTGCCGAGCCGCCCGTATTGGGCAGCAGGACCTTTTCGGTGCCGGTCTTGACGATTGCGACGTCGGCCTCATCCGGCGCAGGAGCGCAGGCCTCTGCTTCACCGCCTTCACCATCAACCACGGTCAGCGTCACGCTGTTCAGGAAGCCCGTGCCGTCGTCGCCCTCCCCGAGCGTGCAGTCCCTGGCATCCGATCCTGTTGCCGGGGCGTTGGTCATGTGGTGGTCACAGTAAAGGTATGGACCGCATCCGGGTCGATCGTGGTGGGCGCCGCCGTCAGGTCGGTGACAGTGGTGCCGTTCCAGGCGGGGTTGACCTCAGCATCCGTGCTGCCAGCGCTGGCTGAGGTGACGGTGATACCATCGCCGAAGTTCAGCGTGTCCACAGGTTGTACTGTTCGGTGACAAACGATTCCGAGCTGACCCCGATGCTGTACGTAACAGTGTAGGTGGAATCAGCATTCAGGTCCGGTCCGCTGGTGACGGTCTTGCTGATGTCCACCGGTCCGCGCTTGCCGTTGGTGCAGGTGCAGGTGATCACGTCGCCGGGTGCCGGGTTCAGGATCGCCTCCGTTCCGTCCGCCGTGGTGCCGTCGAACGGTTCGCCGCCCTTGAGGCATTCGAGGCCCAGGAACCGCCAGCCGTCTTCGGCCATCTCGGTGATGCCCCAGTCCTGGTCCGGGTTGAGGCCGGCGAACAGCTTCGGTTCCTGCGTATCCGTCAGGGTGAAGGCCTCGCCGAACTCACTGTTGGGCAGGAACCACTGGAAGTCGAAGACTGCGGAGTCGGCTTCGGGGACCGTTTCCTTGTCGATGATGACTGTGGCGGTCTGCGTGTTTTCAAATACGCAGGTCACCGTCTCACCGGGTCCAGTTTGATGGTGCCCTTCAGGTTCGGCCCCGTCGATGGTGCTGGCGGTCCCGTTGGCCTTGGAGTCCGAGCAGGACAGCACCCGGGACAGGTAGGCGGGGAAGGGGTCGTCCTCGGAGACCGCGTAGCTGCCGGGCAGGACGTTCATGAACCTCCTGCTGCCGGCCCCCTCATCCGTGGTGACATCGAAGGCACCATCATCCAGGCCGGAGTTCCCGACGTCCTGGTGCCGTTGAAATCAAAGGTGCCATCGGCGCCGTCGACGTTCTTAACGATGACGATCTTGCCCTTGGCCGTGTTGGTGACGGCGCAGGTGATGTCCGCGTCCGGTCCGGCCGTGAACGGGATGCTCATCGCCTTGCCGTTGAGCGTGCAGCTGAAGTCCCCCATCGTCCAGCCGGAACCCAGGTTCATCTCTCTCACGGTGTATTGGACACCCGGAACGAGTGCCACTGTGGCTGTTCCGGTACCACCCGCCGTCACGATGGTCCGTTCGGTCTCGACGTCGTTCTCTTCGCCGGTGATGGTGAAGAGAACGAGCCGTTGCCGCCCACCGCTGTCTTGACGATGGTCAGCTCGCCCGGCTTGACCCAGGCCGGAGTATCGAGGGATCGATCCGACTGACCGGACCGAGTACGCCGCCGGGGAACGCGTCCAGTGTGATCTGTGGTTCCCGCCGGCGGTGATTCCCCTGGGCGCCGGGCAGTCCGGGACCCACCGGTGCTGGTGATGGTCCTGTGGTTCTCGAGGATGCTCGCGGCGCTGATGCTCCCGTCCCGGCAGTCCGTGGACCTACTCTGCGGAATGTGGGCACTGCTGAGTGTTTTCGGCGGCGTGCCGAAAGAACTCGAATGGGACAGCGAGACCGGTATCGGACGCAGGAACAAGCTCACCGAACCGGCCCGGTCCTTCGACGGGACCCTGGGGACCGGGGCAACGATTTTTACGAGACGTCGTATATGCCAGGGAGGTCTTTTGCTTCCCCTGCGGAGCAGAACCCCACCGTCTCCAAGATCCGTCCGGATCCAGCGACCAAGTCCCCGGCCTTCGGGGGACTCAATAAAATGTAACGGGGAGCCGAAGGTGACCGGCTACCGGGCCTTGGTCGACGTCGACGCCGACGAGGGCCCGGTTACCGGCTGTCACCGTGCGGCTGTACTTCCGGAGGTAGCGAGGTCGATGCCGCGGGTCTCCGGGAGGCCGAACGTGGCGAGCAGGCTCACAAGGCTTACGCCGGCAAGAAGCAGGCCGATGGCGGGGCTCCCCAGGCTGGCGCCGAGCGATGCCGCCACAAGCGGCGTGACGCCACCGCCGACCAGCGCTCCGAGGTTGTAGGCCATTCCGGCACCGGTGTACCGGTAGCGGGTGGCGAAGAGTTCCGGCAGGAAGGCGCCGACCGGACCGTAGATTCCGGCGACGATGAGCAGCGTGCCCGACAGTCCGATGGCAAACGACCAGGTCGTGCCGATGTCGAGGATCGGGAAGAGCAAGAGCGACCAGGGTATCGCCACGACGCAAGAGCCGACGATTACGGCTCGGCGGCCGACCTTGTCGGAGAGGATTGCGCTGGCAATAGTTCCGACTGCGAAGAACATCGCGCCGACGATTCCCAGCGAGAGGATGGTCGGTCGGCTGTGGCCAAGGCCCTCGGCACTCGTACCGTAGCTGCTGAGGAAGGCTGTACCGATGTAGAAGAAGGCGAAGAGCATCATGGTTGACGCGCCGCCCAGAAGGATCTGGCGTGGCTGGTTGCGCACTGACTCCCACACGGGCAGCCTGCGTGGCGCTGCCGAGACGGTGCCCTCGTCGCTGGCCTCCTTGAAGACGGGAGTTTCTTCGATCTTGAGGCGGATGTAGAGACCAACCATGACGAGCACAGCACTCCCAATGAACGGAATGCGCCAGCCGAACGTGAGGAATGCCTCCGACTTGTCGCCGAGCGACAGATTGATGATGAGGAAGGTCGCACTCGCGAGGGCGAAGCCAATCGACGGGCCCAGTTGGGGGAAGGCCGCGAAGAGGCCCCGCTGCTTGGGCGGGGCGTACTCGGCGGCCAGCAGTGCCGCGCCGGCCCATTCGCCGCCGACGGCGAATCCCTGAAGAAAGCGGAGAACAACGAGGATGATCGGTGCGGCGACACCGATCACGCTGGCGTCGGGCAGTAGCCCGATAGTGACTGTCGCTATGCCCATGATGAGCAGTGTGCTGACGAGCGTTTTCTTGCGCCCCATCCTGTCACCGAAGTGGCCGAACAGGACAGCACCGAGGGGGCGCGAGACGAAGGCAACGGCAAAGGTCCCGAAAGAGGCGAGAGTGCCGGCCGCCGGGCCGAGGGCCGGGAAGAACACCTGGGGGAAGACGAGGGCCGCTGCCGTGCCGTAGATGAGGAAGTCATAGAACTCGATGATGCTGCCCATCGAGCTGGCGACGGCGACCCGGGCCATTGAGGTGCGGCGTGGACCGGAACGGGTCGCAACCGGTGCGAGGCTTTCGAGCATGCGATATCTCCTTTGACATCGGTCGTCGAGACGATGTTGTTTCGACGCGGAGATGTCATCGTGTCAGCGCCGTGCGTTCGCCACCACCTCCCGATGGAGGTGCTTTCACGCGACCGATCAGGGCAAAAGGCGGAACCCGCGCGCGGCCACTACGGCCTCCGTGCGGCCGTGAACGTCCAGTTTCGTCATGATCGACTGCATGTAGCTCTTCACCGTGACTGCCTTGAGCGACAGCCGCTTGCCGGCTTCGGCATAGGAACAGCCGAGCGCCACTTGGGCGAGCACATCCGTCTCCCGTCGGGTGAGGCGTGGGGCGCCGGCCGGTGCGGCGTCGGAGCCCTCGAGCCGTGCGGTCACGGCGAGGATGCGCTGGGCGAGCTCGGGATCATCCGTGATGCGGGCAACGGAGAGGAGTTCGGCATGCGCAAGCCGGACGATCTCAAGGAGGTCACGGTCCCGTGGCTCCGCGGCCAGGCTGTGGACCACCCGGAGAATCGAGACCCGGTGGTCCACCTCGTCGCGAATAGCCAGTTCCCGCGAGATCCTCAAGGCGCCGGCGCTAAGTTCATCCACCACGTACTCGCCGATCGAGGTGCGCTCGCGGGTTGCTGCGTAAAGGATGCACCGGGCACGACTGTCCACGAGGATGGGGAGCGCCACCATGGTCCGCAGCCCCTCGATGCGCACGGCTTCGTCGTGATGATGGGTGATGCTGTCGGAGTCGAAGTAATCGGCCACCCCGATGGTGCGCGCTTGGGACAGGGCGCGTCCGCCAACCCCCTCGCCGGGCTGCACGCTGAGGTTCTTCAGGCCGTGTGTCGTGGTGCCGAAGAACTCGGTGATGGTGAGCTCGGTGCGGTTCACGAGGCCTGCGAAGAACACCCCGGATCTTGTCCGGGCTGCGGTCTCCCTGATCGCCCGCCTCAGCAGGTCGCGGTCACTCGGACGGTAAACGTCGTTGTTATGCCCTGTCATAGCGCCCTTCCCCAGCTGGATAGAACATTTAGATGGAGCAGTTGTACGGAGCTGCTAGCCGGAGCGCCCGTCGAGCTTGGCCTGGATGCGACGCGCCACTTCAGCGGTGGGTGTCGAGCGGGGAAAAACGGCAACTACCAGGTCATCCTCGGCCGGGATGGATGCGGGGTCCCCCTGCGGCAGCACCCCGAAAATGCGGCGCACCGCCAGTAGTTCGTGTTCCAGGTTCTGGAGGGAACCACGGGGGGAATCCAGCATCATTTCGCGCAACACATAGTTATGGGTTGACGTGACCGCGGCGGCGAACCGGATTGCATCAAGCGTTGATATGCCTGGGAGAGCCTGGCGGAGGTAGTCCGAGAAAAGCCGTTCATAGCGGGAAACCATGATCGTTTCCCTGTCCCGGAGCGCGGGCACCGACTGCACCACGTGGTACCGCTTTTGGGCCAGCTCCCGGCGTGCGGAAAACTTCCCGAAGACCATTGCCGCGGTCTGGCACACAGCCTCCCACGGATCCGGATGGCTCGCCGCCAGGTAGGCGGTCAGCTCATCGAGCAAGGCTTCGTGGTCGGCAAAGATCACGTCTTCCTTGGCACGGAACTGCCGGAAGAAAGTACTGCGGGAGACTCTGGCAGCCCGGGCAATATCCTCCACGCTGGTCGCATCGTAGCCATTGTCGGTGAACAGATCCAGGGCGGCCTCGGCCACCTCGGAACGGAAATTAGCCACTGATGCCATCCCGGTACAGTAGCAGCGCGTCACCCTGTCCGCCGCCGCCACAGAGCGCGACGGCGGATTTGCCGCCGCCGCGCCGCATCAGCTCATGGACGGCCGAGACCACCAGCCGCGCGCCCGAGGCACCGATCGGATGTCCAATGGCGATGGCCCCGCCATTGACGTTGACCTTGTCCAAGCCGAGGCCCAGGGCCGCAGCGGAGTGCACCACCACCGAGGCGAAGGCCTCGTTGATCTCCACGAAGTCAAGCTCCCCGGCCGTCCAGCCGGCGCGGGCCAGGGCCGCCGTGATTGCCTGCGCCGGCTTGTCCGGCAGCGACGTGTCCGGCCCGGCGATCTGTCCGGCGGGCCCGACGACGGCCAGCACCTCAAGCCCGTGGGCTTCGGCGTACGCGCGGGTCACCAGCACGACGGCGGCAGCGCCGTCGTTCAGCGGCGAGGCATTTCCGGCCGTGACAGTCCCCGCCGCCGTGAAGGCCGGCTTCAGTCCGGCCAGTACCTCCTGTGTGGACTGCGGGCGGATGCCCTCGTCCTGGCTTACCAGCGCGGGTGCGCCCCGCTTCTGCGGCACCGCAACAGGGGCAATCTCGGCGCTGAATCTCCCCTCGGCCTGGGCCTCGGCCGCCCGCTGGTGGGACAGCGCCGCGACCTGGTCCTGCGCCTCGCGGGAAAGCTGAAGGTTCGCGTTTGCGCGGTCCGTGGCAATGCCCATCAACTCCTGGTCAAAGGCATCCGTGAGTCCGTCGTGGCCGGCCGAGTCCACGGCCGTGATGCCGCCGTAGAAGTAGCCGGCGCGCGAGCCGGCGAGCAGGTGCGGCGCCTGGCTCATGGATTCCTGGCCACCGGCGACGACGACGTCCGCCTCGCCCAGTTTGAGCAGCCTGACGCCCTGGATGATGGCCGTCAGCCCGGACAGGCAGACCTTGTTCACGGTGACGGCGGGGGTGCTGAGCGGTATTCCTGCCGCGACGGCGCTTTGCCGCGCCGGGTTCTGGCCCGCGCCGGCCGTCAGGACCTGGCCCATGATGACCGCATCGACGGCCGCCGGCTCCATCCCGGAGCGTTCCAGGGCCGCGGCGATGGCGGCGGCACCCAGCTGCACCGCGCTCAGCGAAGCCAGCTGCCCCATCAGTTTTCCTTGAGGCGTGCGTGCCGCACCCACAACGACTATGTCCTCGCTGCTCATTTGGTGCCTTCCTTGCTGCTGATGTCCAGGGCGCGCAGCCGCGACTTCAGGACCTTGCCGGTGGAGTTGTGAGGGAGCTCGTCGGCGAAGAGGATCCTGTCCGGAACCTTGAATCCGGCGATTAGGCCCTTGACGTGCGAACGGATCTCCTCGGCCGTCACTGAGCTCGAACTGCTGCGGATGACAAAGGCAACCGGCCGTTCGCCCCATTTCTCGTGCGGGACGCCGATCACCGCCACGTTCAGTACCGCAGGGTGGCTGATGATGGCCTGCTCCACCTCAATGGTGGAAATGTTTTCGCCGCCGGAGATGATGATGTCCTTGGCCCGGTCCTTGAGCTGGATGTAGCCGTCGGGATGCATGACGCCGAGGTCTCCGGTGTGGAACCAACCGCCGCGGAAGGCATCGGCGGTGGCCTCGGGATCCTTGAAGTAGCCGAGCATCACGTTGTTGCCACGCAGCACGATTTCGCCCATCGTTGCGCCGTCGGCCGGGACATCGCGCATGTCCAGGTCCACGATGCGCGCCGTCTCGGCCTGCAGCATCCCGACCCCCTGCCGGGAGATCTTCACGGCCCTGTCCTGGGCGGACAGATCATCCCACTCGGCCTGGTGCTCACAGATGGTGTACGGACCGTACACCTCGGTCAGCCCATAAACGTGGACCACGCTGATCCCGATCGACTCCAAGGAGGTGATGATCGCGGGCGACGGCGGCGCGCCCGCCGTCGTGATCCGCAGCGGCACCTTCAGTTCGTGGGCCTGGGGCGCGCCGGCAATGATGCTGCACACTGTGGGGGCGCCGCAGAGATTGGTGACGCCGAGAGTGTCGATGGCGTCCCAAACTGTGTCCGCGCGCACCGCCCGAAGGCAGATGTGGACGCCCGCCACCGCTGTCACGGCCCACGTGGTGCACCAGCCGTTGCAGTGGAACATCGGAAGCGTCCAGAGGTAGCGAGTGTCGCCGGTGAAGTGATTGTGGAAGGTTTCTCCGAGCGAGTTCAGGTAGGCCCCGCGGTGCGAATACAGCACGCCCTTGGGCTTGCCGGTGGTGCCGGAGGTGTAGTTCAGGGTAATCGGTGCGCGTTCGTCCTGGATGCCCCACGGAAGATCTGCGTCCTGGCCGCCCGGCGCAGCGAGGAAATCCGCATACTGCGTCGCGCAAATGCCCGCGGGGACCTCCGGATAGCTGATGGTGCTGTCAGGCACTTCGATCAACGCAGCGAGGTGCGTCAGACCCAGGTCCAGTCCCGCAACGGTGCCCAGCAGTTCCGAATCGGCAAACAGCAGCCTGGCTTCGGAATGCTCCAGGATGTACTGGAGCTCCCGGGCGGTCATCCGCGAGTTCAGGGCCACCAGGACGCCCCCGGCCAGGGGGACGGCGAAGTGGGCAATCAGCAGTTCCGGCACATTGGGACACAGGAAGGCCACGCGATCACCGGGCTGGATCCGGCTCTTGATCGCCTTGGCCAGCCGCTGGGCTTCGGCAGCGAAGTCCCGGTAGGTGTAGGAGCGGTCGCCGTGGATGATCGCCGTCTTCTGCCCGAAGACCTCGGCGGAGCGCTGGAGGAACCGCAGGGGGCTCAGCGGAGTTTCATTGGGAAGCTCAAATGTGGTCATGGCGAATCCTTAGGCGAAGGCGCTTTGTCCGGTGACATCGCGGCCTATCAATAGGGTTTGAATGCTTTGCGTGCCTTCATACGTATGGATGGATTCGATGTCCAGCAGGTGCCGGATCACGTGGTTTTCCAGCAGGATGCCGTTGCCGCCCAACATGTCGCGGGCAATGGATGCCA
This sequence comes from Pseudarthrobacter sp. Y6, assembly GCF_050156205.1. Lineage (NCBI taxonomy): Bacteria > Bacillati > Actinomycetota > Actinomycetes > Micrococcales > Micrococcaceae > Pseudarthrobacter > Pseudarthrobacter sp. Y6. The sequence goes on from NZ_CP189574.1 coordinate 2,850,751, forward strand.
GCTCGCGGGCCTTGCGGGTGTTGTGGTACTTCGCCATCGAGGCCTGGGTGGGGCGCATCTGGCCGGCCGCATCAAGACCCGCCAGGTGGAAACAATGCAGCTGCATGCTGGTCAGCTCCGAGAGCATGTACGCCAGACGCTCCTGGACCAGCTGGAACTTTGCCAGTGGCTTGCCGAACTGTGTCCGCTGCGTGGCGTAGTTCAGCGCGGCTTCGTAGACGGCGGTGGCGTGGCCGAGGGCGGACCAGGCCACACCCAGGCGAGTGGCAACCAGGACCTCGGACGTGTCCTTGAAAGTGCGCGCACCGGGGAGCAGATTAGCCTTTGGGATGCGGACGTTGTTGAGCCTGATCCGGGCCTGGTGTATTGCGCGCAGCGAGGCCTTTCCGGTGATGGTCTCTGCCTCGTAACCCTCCCGGTCCTGCTCCGCCAGGAAGCCGCGGACATCGCCGGCGTCATCGCGTGCCCAGACCACGGTGACATCCCCGACGGAGCCGTTGCCGATCCACTTCTTCTCGCCGTTGAGGACGTATTCCTCCCCGTCGAGCGTGGCGGTGGTTTCCAGTGCCACGGAATCCGAGCCGTGGTCGGGTTCCGTCAGGGCGAAGGCGCCGAGCTTTTCGCCGCGGGCCAGCGGACCAAGCCACGTCCCGCGCTGGGCTTCGGAACCAAAAAGGGCAATCGAGCGCATTACCAGCCCGCCCTGGACAGCGATCACCGTACCCAGCGAACCATCCCCGCGGGAGATCTCCATGTTGACCAGCCCGGCGGCCAGCGGGGACATCGGCTCCAGACCCTGCACGTCAATGCCATCGGCCAGCAGGTTCATGCTGCCCATCCGCTTGGCCAGGTGGGCGGGGAATTCGGCGCGTTCCCAGTAGTCGTTCATCTGCGGCAGGGCCTCCCCGGTGAAAGCCCTGGCGCGCCTCCACACGTCGCGGTCGGGTGCGGGAATGTTCGCGAAGACGGAGTAGTAGTCCGTGTCCAGCGGTTCGGCGACGTCATAGTCGGGCATGGTTTGCATCCTTTTTGGGGGGAGGAATTGAGGAATGGCGTGGTTTGAAGCGGAGTTTGTTCGGGCGGCCCGCGCGCCCTTATCTATTCGGCAAATCCGGAGCCGGGGTGGAATTCCGTTCCCCACACGCGCCGGGAGGCGCCGCTGAGGTCAAGCAGCGGTGTGAGGCCCCCCTGATGCTGCGGGAAGTTGGCGCCGAGAAGCATGCACAGATCCACTTCCGCCGGACCGGCCACCACCTTTTCGGCCAGCATCAGGCCCACCTCCTCGGCCAGGGCATCAAGGATCCGTGCCTGGATGGCGTCTGTGTCAGGCACCGGCGGATTGCCGGCGTCGGCAGCCGGCAGCAGGGCGGCCGCCTCGGGAAGCACGGTGCCGGGCTTGTCCAGATAGCCGCGCAGCCGGGCATCCGCAATGGCTGCCAGGCTTGTGCTGACATAAAAACGGTCAGGGTAGGCGGCGTGCATGGTCTCGCAGATATGCAGCTGGACCGCGGGTCCGATGAAACCCAGCAGGGTCAACGGAGTCATGGGCAGCCCCAGCGGGTCCAAGGCGTGGTCCGCCAGTTCGATATCCGCCCCGTCATCAATGACCTGGAGCAGTTCACAGAACAGCCGGGTCAGGATCCGGTTCACCACAAAGCCCGGCGTGTCCGTAACCAGGACCGCAGTTTTGCCCAGCAGCCGGGCGAGCGAACAGGCGGTGGCGACGCTGGCGTCGTCGTTGTTTTCAGTCCTGATGATTTCCACGAGCGGCAGCACAGCCACAGGATTGAAGAAATGCAGTCCCACCAGGCGTTCCGGATGGGCCAGGCCGCGGCCCATCGCCGTCACGCACAGGGACGAGGTGTTCGTCAGCAGCAGAGCATCGGCGCGCAGCAGGGGCTCGATATCCGCGAGGACGGCGCGTTTGACGCTCAACTCCTCGAACACCGCCTCAATGACCACGTCACAGTTCCGGTACTCGTTCTTATCCACCGTTCCGCGGACAAGATCGCCAAGCTCCCGCGCCGCCGTTTGGCTGAGCTGACCGCGGCGCACCAGCTTGTCCAGGTGTGCGGCGACCCATGCAAGCGCGCCATCCACCTTTGCCTGGGACAGATCGGTGATCAGGACCGGAACTCCAAGTTGCTTGGCAAAGACCAGGGCGAGCTGGCTGGCCATGAGCCCGGCTCCGATCACCCCGACGCTGCGGACAGGGCGCGGATCAGCTCCGGGAGCGCCCGGCGGACGGTGCCGTTCAATGGCCAGTAGGGCCGCGGCATATGCACTGGCCGATTTTCCGGGCGCTTTGGAGGCAGCTGGGCCAGCCCCCGCGAGCGAGGCAGTTTCAACGACATTGTCAGGAACCATGCCACCGTTCTACACTGAAACTAAGTTTCATGTCAATTGATACTGAGTTTCACGCTGGCCGAGGCCACGCCGACAGTTATTCGGCCCCGTCCCTTGTCCTTGGACTTCTCTGCAGCCTTGGCACTCTCAGCGCCCGGCGGCGTCGCGGCCGGGCCGTTGCTCGGCTGATTAGGCGGCCGGCTCATACCCGCCAGGTACTTGATCTGCTCAAGCTGCCCCTGCTCTTGGGACAGCACAGGAGCTCCGCCAGACGGGCCCCTTAACGATTTCCTCGGCATAATCGGAGTGGTGGATCAGTCCTGCCGGTACCGGGCGGTCAGTGTGTTGGCGCCTCCATAGGGCCATACGAAGGTAGTGTTCGACGAACGCCGTGTCCTTGACCGTTGAGGTCTGCCAGCCGACGAACGCCCGGGAGTGCAGGTCGATGACCAAGGCGACGTAGACGAATCCGGAGTAGACCGGCACGTACGTGAAATCGGTCACCCAAATCTAGTTCGGGGCGGGGGCTGTGAAGTTCCTGCTGAGCAGGTCGCCGGCGCGGCGGCCGTCCTCGCCACGGATTGTGGTGCGGGTCTTACGGCCTCTCACGAGGCCGTTCATGCCCTCTTCGCGCATGAGCCGGTCCGCGGTGTGTTTCGAGGCTTCCGGGAAGCCGTTACGACGCAGCCAGTGCGTCATCTTCCGCCGTCCGTAGATGATCTCGGGCCGGGGGCGACCCTTCGCATCGGCGACCTGCACGCCCTGCTCCCGCAGGACGCCGCAGATCGGCTCGACCGCATAACCTTCAGCCCGCATTTCGTCGATGAATCGACAGATCAGCGGCGGCGAGGGTCGAGCTCCCTCGCGAAGAAAATCGAGGCCTGTTTCAGGATCTCGTTGGACTCCTTCAAGTCCCGCACCTCAGCTCGAAGCCGCCTGCTTTCCTCCACCTCGTCACTGCTCGAACCGGTCTTCTCACCGGCATCTACTTGGGCTTGGACAACCCAGCGGCGCAGCGATTCAGGGCCGACTCCGAGCTTCGGGGCCAGTGCCTTGCAGGCAGCATAAACAGACAGATATTCGGACAACCGGTCCATCGTCATGCGCACTGCACGGTCACGGACTTCGGGAGGGAACTGCTTGGGCATGATCACTATCTTTCTCACAGAAGATAGCGGCATCAAACCCGGGACGGTTCAAAGTTCTCCGGATAGAACAAAGAGAACACTCCGAGATATCGACCACGATCAGGGTTGCAAGACTAGAGGGCGTCCTGTGAAAAAGCGAAATATCCGACGTTAGGGTTGCTAGTCTAGAGCCATCGTGTGTTTGTGTCTTTCTGTGAGTGACTTTGATCGGTACTCACTGACCATCGCACGATGGCTCACTACCTTGCCCGGGCAACGCGCAACTGCGGAGAACTACACCACCCCACGGGACGTAACCCCGCTCGCGGGAGCGTGCTTGTAACGCCGATACGTCAGAAAATAACCGCAACTGTAGTACTAAGCCGTTTCAGGCTTCAGCGGCTCGAGTAGTCCAGCACTTCGTGGACGGTCTCGTTGTCATCGTTCAGGACCACTGTCAGGCGCAACACGGACCCGCCAAGCGCCAGCGGAAGCCAGTGCGCTGCGTCCTGCCACATCCGGTCCACGGGCAAGGCGCCGACATCGAACCATTCCGGCCGGATCTCGGCACTTTCGGCTGGCTGCCCGGTCCATCGGGCTGCGACGAAGAGCCGTGAACTCATGTTCCACTCCGGGCGGGCCGGGAAATCGAAGGTCACCACGCCTGCGTCGCGCAGGTCCTCCTGCCGGACCACAATGCCGGCTTCCTCGTGGACTTCGCGGCAGGCAGCCTCTTCATCCGTCTCCCCCGGCTCAACATGGCCGCCAAGTCCCACCACTTTGCCGCGGCCGAAGCCGGTCTTCTTCAGGCCAAGCAGGACCTGTGGCACACCGGCGGACTCCCGGGTGAGGAAGCACAGCGTGACAGGGGTGAACGTCATCCCTCAACCCTATAGCGATAGCCTGGCCGCCAGCGTCAGCCCAGCGCCCGGGGGTGGGCTGCTGCGTAAATTTCCCTGAGCGTGTCAGCGGTGACCAGGGTGTAGACCTGCGTTGTGGTGACCGAGGCGTGCCCCAGCAGCTCCTGAACAACGCGGACATCCGCGCCGCCTTCGAGCAGGTGCGTCGCGAAGGAGTGCCGCAGTGTGTGCGGGGAAACGTCCTTCGTGATGTTGGCCCTGTCGGCAGCCGCCTTCAGGATGGTCCAGGCGCTTTGCCGGCTTATCCGGCCGCCCCGGGCGTTCAGGAACAGGGCGGGCGTTCCGGCACCCTTCGCCGCCAGCAGCGGGCGGCCGCGCACCAGGTACGCGTCCACAGCCCGCGCCCCATAGGATCCCAGCGGCACCAGCCGTTCCTTGGATCCCTTGCCGAACAGGCGGACCACGGCAGGCCCCGACTCGGCCTCCTGTAAGGCAATGTCGTCAACGTCCAGGCCCACGGCCTCGCTGATCCTCGCCCCGGTGGAGTAGAGAAATTCGAGCAGGGCGCGGTCCCGGAGTCCTGTGGCGGTGTCCGTGCCCGCGGCTTCAAGGATCCGGGTGACTTCGTCCACGCTGATGGCTTTGGGCAGTCTCTTGCCCGGTATCGGCGGGTGGACGTCGCTGGCGGGGTCCGTCGTCGTGATCCCCTCCAGAGCCCAGAACTTGTGCAGTCCCCGGACAGCCACCACAGTCCTGGCAGCAGACCTCACGCCCAGGGATGTGCCGCCGTCGGATCCGTCGTTGAGGGCCATAACGAACCCCGTCACGTGATGGCGGGTGATCTGGCCAGGGCCGAGGCAGCCCTCCGAGGTCACGTAGCGGGAGTACCGCGCCAGGTCACGGCGGTAGGCGGAGAGTGTATTCGCGGCCAGGCCGCGTTCCACCCCCATATGCTGCAGATACTCGGTGATGGCGCGATCGATGGCCGTCTGTGGCCGCACGGGCGGCGTCGGGGCTTCTGCCTCAGTACTCGCTGTCATCAACGCTGGCTGGGGTGCGCAGGCCAGGGTGCATCCGCGGGACGCAGTCCGGCAAAGCCCTCAGCCTTCGCCGCGGCCGCGGCCAGGATTCCGACGACGGCGGACGGGTTGTGCAGCCTGCCCTCGAGGACCGCGGCCACGGCGTCGTCCAAAGCGATCCAATGGAATTCAATTTCCGCTTCCTCATCAGTCCGCTCGTGGCGTTCGTGGTGAGGCACCTCCGTGAGGTCCCGGGCGAGGTAGATGCGGATGGCCTCGCTGGAGGAGCCCGGCGAATTGAAGAAGTCCACCAGGACGTTCCACTCGCCGGCCCCGAGGTCCGCCTCCTCGGCGAGCTCGCGGGCAGCCCCCACCACAAAATCCTCGCCTTCCACGTCCAGGAGGCCGGCAGGGATTTCCCAAAGGTCCATGCCTACGGGGTGCCGGTACTGCCTGATCAGCAGAACCTCGCCGGCGTCGTTCATCGGCAGAACTGCCACGGCGCCGGGGTGGTCGATGTAGTCGCGGGTCAGGGACTCCCCTGTCTCGCTCAGCTGGAAGCTGTCGCTGACCACATCCCAGATGCGGCCTTCATAGACCTTCTCCGTAGACAGAAGACGGCGCGGGCTCGGTGCATCCGAAACCTGCCGTGCAGCTTGGGGGGTTTCAGGTGTGCCGGGCATCGCGCCGTCCTCTACTTATTCGTTTCTATTTTGCGGCGGCGGTGCGCGACGGCTTGGCCGCCGGCGCATCCTGTGCGTTCTGGTGGTCCAGTGCGGCCTTGATGAGCCCGGCGAAGAGCGGGTGCGGCCGCGTGGGCCGAGAGCTCAGTTCGGGGTGCGCCTGGGTTGCCACGTAGAACGGGTGGACCTCGCGGGGCAGCTCAACAAATTCCACGAGCTTGCCGTCCGGTGACGTTCCGGAGAACACGAGGCCCTCGGCAGCGATCTGGTCGCGGTACTTGTTGTTGACCTCGTAGCGGTGCCGGTGGCGTTCGCTGACGGTGGTCTTGCCGTAGGTCTCTGCGATGACCGAGCCGTCGTCGAGCTTTGCCTCGTACAAGCCAAGACGCATGGTGCCGCCAAGATCGCCCTTGCCGTCCACGATGTCCAGCTGCTCTTCCATGGTGGCAATCACCGGGTATTTGGAATCCGGCTCGAACTCGGACGAGGAAGCGCCCTCGAGGCCCACCACGTTGCGCGCATATTCGATCACCATGCACTGCAGGCCCAGGCACAGGCCCAGGACTGGCAGCCTGGTTTCGCGGGCGTACTTCAGGGCGCCCAGCTTGCCTTCGAGGCCGCGGATGCCGAAGCCACCGGGAACGCAGATGGCGTCCACGCCGTCCAGGGACGCCACGGCGCCTTCATGGGTTTCGCATTCATCAGACGGTACCCAGCGGATCTTGACCTTGGTGTCGTTGGCGAAGCCGCCGGCGCGCAGGGCCTCGGTCACGGACAGGTAAGCATCCGGAAGGTCGATGTACTTGCCCACCAGCGCGATTTCCACGTGGTGCTTGGGGTTGTGGACTGCTTCGAGCAGCTTGTCCCAGCTGGTCCAGTCAACGTCCTTGAACGGCAGGTCCAGGGCGCGGACGATGTAGGAATCCAGTCCCTGGGTGTGCAGGGTCTTGGGGATGTCGTAGATGCTGGGCGCATCCGGGCACCCGATGACGGCTTCGATATCGACGTCGCACATGCGGCCGATCTTGGCGCGCATGGGTGCGGGGACTTCGCGGTCCGAGCGGATCACGATTGCCTCGGGCTGGATGCCGATGGAGCGCAGGGCTGCCACGGAGTGCTGCGTCGGTTTGGTCTTCAGTTCCTGCGAGGGTCCGATGTAGGGCACCAGCGAGACGTGGACGAAAAAGACGTTGCCGCGGCCGATGTCCTGGCGGACCTGGCGGGCCGACTCAAGAAAGGGCTGCGACTCGATGTCGCCCACGGTGCCGCCGATTTCGGTGATGATGACGTCCGGCGCGTTTTTGCCTTCGGCCGGAAGCCGCATACGCCGCTTGATCTCATCGGTAATGTGCGGGATGACCTGGACGGTGTCCCCGAGGTATTCGCCGCGGCGTTCCTTGGCGATCACGGTGGAGTAGACCTGGCCGGTGGTCACGTTGGCTGAGCCCTCGAGGTTTTCGTCGAGGAACCGCTCGTAGTGTCCGATGTCCAGGTCAGTCTCGGCGCCGTCGTCAGTGACGAAGACCTCGCCGTGCTGGAAGGGGTTCATCGTGCCCGGATCCACGTTCAGATAGGGATCGAGCTTCTGCATAGTTACAGACAGGCCGCGTGCCCGCAGGAGGTGACCGAGGCTTGAAGCCGTCAGTCCCTTACCGAGCGAGGACGCCACACCACCGGTTACGAAGATGTGTTTGGTCGTCTTGGACGAGCCCGGGAACCGGGAATTTACACGGGAATTTGATCGCTGCACCACGGAATTCGAGCCTATCATCAATTGAGCCTTTCCCGATCAGGAACTGTCTCCCCAAATGATCCAGTGTGCAGGGCGAGGCGCCCTGCGATCAAGGGGTGTCCGCCGTCAGGCCCGCTGCGGCAGCAGTTTTGCGTCGTCCAGCAGCTCCTGGGCGTGTGCCTGGGCCGATTCTGAATCCTCCTGGCCGGCCAGCATCCGGGCAAGCTCCCGCACGCGCTCAGGGCCGTCCAGGAGGCGAACATCACTGGACGTGAACCCGGTGGCGGTGCCGCCGTCGGCCCCTCTGACGGATGTCTTGGTGACGGTGATGTGCTGGTCCGCGAAGGCTGCCACCTGCGGCAGGTGCGTGACCACCAGGACCTGCACGTGCTGCGCCAGCATGGCCAGCCGGCGGCCAATTTCGACGGCGGCCCGCCCGCCGACACCGGCGTCCACCTCATCGAACACAAACGTGGGCACCGGATCCACCGCGGCCAGCACCACCTCGATGGCCAGCATCACGCGGGACAGCTCGCCGCCGGAGGCGCCCTTGCCCAGCGGACGGGCCGGGGCTCCAGAGTGCGGCTGGAGCAGGAACGAGATCTCGTCCGCTCCATACGGTGTCAGCTGCCCGGCGGACTCAAGGGTGATTACCAGGGTGGCGTCCGCCATGGCGAGTGCCTTCAGCTCCGAGCTCACCCGGCCGGACAGGTCCTTGGCAGCCTTGGCCCGGATTTTGCTCACGGCGGCTGCCTGCTTCAGCAGCTCCGCCTCGGTCCGGACCACGTCCGCGTCCAGGGCTTCGATCCTGGTGGAGTCGTCCTGCAGCTCGTCGAAGCGGACCCGGGAATTTTCCGCCCACACCAGGACTTCGTCAATGCTGGGGGCGTACTTGCGGACCAGCGTAGCCAGGGCGGCCCGCCGGTCCTCGATCTCGGCCAGGCGTTCGGGGCCCTCTGAATCCAGGCCGGCCTGGTAGCTGGCCAACTCCGTAGCGATGTCGTTGAGCAGAAAGCCCACTTCGGCCAGCCGGGCGGCGGCAGACCCCAGCTCGGCGTCGTGCTCGGCCACGTGCTCCAAAGTTCTTTTCGCAACGTCCACGAGGGTGGTTGCGTCGCCCGCGTCACCGTAGTCCTCCGCGATGAGCGCCTGGTGCGCCGTGTTCGCCGCAATCCTGAGCTCTTCGACGTTGGCCAATTTCACGGCCTCGGCCTTGAGGGACTCGTCCTCCCCCGGCTGCGGATCCACGTTGCTGATTTCGGCCAGGGCAACCTCCAGCGACTCGGCCTCGCGGAGCCTGTCACGAGCGGCGCTGCGCAGGGTTTCCAGCTCCGCCTGGCTGGCCTTCCAATGGCTGTAGAGCGCCTGGTAGGAGGCCAGCGGGCCCGCCAGCGCATCGCCGGCAAATTTGTCCAGGGCGCCGCGCTGGGCGGCCGCCCCCTTCAGCCTGATCTGGTCCGACTGGCCGTGGACCACCACGAGGGTTTCACCGATCTCCGCGAGGACGCCCACGGGGGCTGCCCGCCCGCCCAGGAAGGCCCGGCTGCGCCCGTCGGCACCGAGGCGACGCGCAAGGATGAGCTCAGCGCCGCCGTCGAACTCCTCGACGTCGGCACCCGCTTCCACCGCCCGTGCAATCGCCGGATGCCCGGCGTCGAGCTTGAGGACGGCCTCCGCCGTGGCGCTCTTCGCACCGCTCCGGACCGCCCCGGCGTCGGACCTCGCCCCCAGGAGGAGGCCGACGGCGGTGACCACCATCGTCTTGCCGGCACCGGTTTCGCCGGTGACGACGCTCAGCCCGGGGCCGAGCGGCAGCGTGGCGTCGGTGATGACGCCCAGATCGCGGATTCTCAGTTCTTCAAGCATGGTTCACTTTGCCGTCGCGGGATCGGTTTGGTCCTCCGGCTGGTCGCCTGAGGCAAGCTGGAGCGGCGGCCTGGGCCGTGGCGTCCGGACGATCGGGATGGGTCCGGTGTGGATGGTCTCCGACTGCGGCACGGGCCCGCGCCAGCCGTGTATGGGGAGTTCAAATTTGCGGACCAGTCGCGCTGAGAATGGTGTCTGGTGCGTCCTGGCCAGCCGGACCGGTGTGGCGGACTTGGTCACTTCAACCCGGGCGCCGGGCGGCAGGTCCACGGAGCGCCGGCCATCGCACCAGAGCACGCCCTGGGCACCGGTGCGAGTGAGGACTTCCACGGCCAGCCGGGACCGAGGCGACACGACCAGCGGTTTGGCAAAGAGCGCATGGGCGCTGATGGGAACAATCACCAGGGCCTCGACCTCCGGCCAGACCACGGGCCCGCCGGCGGAGAACGCGTAAGCCGTGGAACCCGTTGGGGTGGCCACCACCACACCGTCGCAGCCGAAGGAGGTCAGCGGACGCTCGTCCACTTCGGTCACCACCTCGATCATGCGTTCGCGGTTGCCTTTTTCGATCGCGGCCTCGTTCAGGGCCCAGGTGTGCCAGATCTTCTGGCCGCGGACCCAGACCTGGACGTCGATGGTCATGCGCTCTTCCACCGTGTAGTCGCGGCGGGCAATCCATTCCACCGTTTGGGCCAGGTCCGCGCGCTCGCTTTCGGCCAGGAAGCCGACGTGGCCAAGGTTGACGCCCAGCAACGGCACGTCCACCTCCCGCACCAGCTCTGCGGCGCGCAGGATCGTGCCGTCACCGCCCAGCACCATCACCAGCTCGACGTCCGGCAACTGTACGTGGTCGTGCAGGATCTCTACCGGCTGGGTGAGCTGCCCGAAGAATCTTTCCATGTCACGCAGCTCAGACTCCTGCATGACGGGAACAATGCCGGAGTCATGCAACTGGGCGCAGGCTTCCCAGGCGGCCTTCAGTGATTCCTCGCGGCCAGTGTGGGCAAGGACAAGAACTCGCCTGCTCATCGGGTTCCGCTTTCTAGTGGTTCGGCCAGATTCGTCCAAGCAATCCGTCAATGGCTGCGAGGCGCTCTTCGATCTTAGGCAGTTCTTGGGTCATCCTGCGCTTTATCCACAGGAAGTATTCGACGTTTCCGTCCTGGCCCGGCAGCGGACTGGCCGCTAAGCCGCATAAGTCCAGTCCGGCGTCGAGCGCTGCATTGGCAACTTTTTCCACCGCCATGCGTCGTTCGCGCTCTGAATTGACCACGCCGGTGCGGCCCAGCCTGTCCTTGCCGATCTCGAACTGGGGTTTCACCATCAGCACCAGGTCACCACCCGGCTGCGTGCACAGCGCCAGTGGCAGGACCACCAGGGTCAGCGAGATGAAGGAGAGGTCGGCCACCGTGAGTTCGGCCTGTCCGCCGATATCCGCCGGCGCCATGTACCGGACGTTCAGGCCTTCATGCACGGCTACCCGCTCATCGGCGCGGAGCTGCGGGACCAGCTGGTCATGGCCGACGTCGGCCGCCACCACGTGTGCCGCACCGCGCCGCAGGAGCACCTCGGTGAAGCCGCCGGTGGAGGCCCCGGCGTCCAGGCACCTCTTGCCCGCAACCGTGACCTCCGGGAATACGTCCAGAGCGCCCGCCAGCTTGTGCCCGGCCCGGCTGACGTAGCTGTCCTCTTCCGTTCGCTCGACCGACAGGTCTTTGCCGTCGTCTACCTGTTGGGACGCCTTGGACAGAATCTGGCCGGCCGAGCTCACCTTGCCCTCGGCAATCAACGATGCTGCGTGGGTCCGGGACCTCGCCAGGCCGCGGGCGACGAGCGCCTGGTCAAGTCGTGCCATGCTCAAGCTTCTCCCTCGCCGTTTGGGGCCTCTTCGTTCAACGCGTGCAGCAGGGCATCGTGGAGGTCGCTGTAAACAGCTTCATGCTCCGATACGGGCAAGTCTTCGACGCCGCCCAGCGTGGCCATAAGGGCCGCAATGGACGGATCGGTGGTTGCCGGCGCAGCTGTGTCCGGCCATTCCAGCGTTGGCTGGGCTGCTTTCGGATGTTGGGCTTCGTTGAGCTCAGTCATCGGACCAGTCTAATGATTGCGCCACTCGAGTTTGGGCTCGGTGGGCCGGGCGGCGTCAGGGACCGCAGTCCACCAGGCGGCGCAGGCGGCCCGCCACGAATCCAGGTCACTCTCGCTGCCGCTGATCTGGATGGTGTCACCGCTGACCCGCGCGGTGGAGGCCCCGCAGCGGTGCGTTCCGTCAGTGTGGTCCACGGCCGGGTAGGGACGGTGGAGGTCGCTGAGGGAATTGATGATGTAGTCCGGGCGTTCGGCCGTGCGTGCGGCCAGGATGGTGGCCGTGGTGTCGACGCCGGTCAGCACAGCCACCGTGGCAAACCCGGCGTTGTTGCCGCCGAGGATGTCGGTGTCCAGGCGGTCGCCCACCACCAGCGGGCGGTCAGCCGCGAGCCGTTTGGCGGCGGCGTGGAAAAGCGGGGCCTCCGGCTTGCCGGCAACCCGCGGAGTCTGTCCGGTGGCGGCGGCTACTGCCGCCACCAGTGTGCCGTTTCCCGGGGCTATGCCGCGTGCCTGCGGAATGGACATATCGGTGTTGGTAGCGATCCACAGTGCTCCAGCCGAGACGACGTATGACGCCTCGGCCAGATCCTTCCAACCGATCCCGGGATTGAATCCCTGGACCACGGCTACCGGATCCTGATCCTGGCTGTAGACAGGAGTCAGTCCCACCAGCTCGATTTCCTGCGCCAGAGCTGGGCTGCCGGTGATCAGCACCCGCGCTCCGGGGGCGACGAGCGATGCCAGGAGCTCAGCTGCCGCTTGCGAGGAACTGACCACCTGATCGTCGTCTGCCGGTGCGCCCAGTTCACGAAGATGCTCCGCTACCTGCGCCGGAGTGCGTGAGGCATTGTTGGTGACATACCCCAGGCCAATGCCCAAACCTTCCAGTTGCTGCAGCGAGTCCACGGCGCCTGGGATGGCGTGCTGTCCGGCGTAGACCACACCGTCCAGATCCGCCAAAAGGGCGTCAAACAGGGAAATCAGTGGAACTTCAGTCATAGCGGGCTAGCTGTCCCGTCCTTCAGAGTCGCCATCGGTGCCGTTGTTACTGCCGTCTGCTTCGCTGTGCTCGGCGTAGGGCTCTTCTGCGTCGGGCTCGGCCTCACCGGCTTCCAGCTCGTCTGCTTCGACGGAATCCTCATCAGATTCGGCGTCATCGGACTCGAAGAAGTCCGATTCCACGTCATCGATGGCTGCATCCACGCCGGCGGCCTCAACGACAGTCTTGTCCGCGGCTACCTCGGAACGGGCAGCAGGCGTGGAAGCACTGGCCTCGGGGCCTGCGGCAGCGCGCTCCAACAGTCGCCGGCGCTGTGCTTCCTCACGGGCTTCCTCTTCCTCGTCCCAGCCCAGGTCCACGATGTCCGGTTCCTCATCGGCACCAAGGCCAAGGGCATTTTCAGCCACCACGGCCTGCTTCTGCCATTTAGCCGCCTCGTCTTCGCGACCAACGGCGGCCAAAGCATTTGCGTAGGCCCGGAAGAGCCTTGGGCTGTAGGAGAACGCACGGTTCATGTCCAGCTGGGCAATTTCAAGTTCAGCCACGGCAGCGTCCAACTGGCCGAGGTCAGACCGAGCTCCGGCCGCCACGATGGCCAACTCGACTTTGCCGGGCGCGTCCAGGTCATTCGCTTCCTCGGACCGCACCACGTCGAGGGCACGGTCAGGCCGGCCCAGTCCGCGTTCGCAGTCTGCCATCACGGGCAGGTGGACGTTCGAACCGCTGATGCGGCGGTAGGTCCGGAATTCGCGCAGTGCTTCGCCGTAGTGTCCTGCAGCGTAAGCGGTGAGTCCGACGGCTTCACGGACGGCCGCGAGCCGGCCACCACGCCGGCTCGCGGCGAGAGCATGCTGGAAAGCCAGCTCGGGTTCTTCGTCGATCAGGCGTCCGGCCATTACCAGGTGGCGGGCAACCCACTCGGCGCTCTTGTCTTCCAGAGTCTTGATCTGGTGCTGCGTAGCGCGGTCAAGCTCCTTGCCCGTGACATCCTCATCGATTTCCGGGGAACGTTCGCGGTCCGGGCGGTTGGCGCTGCGAAGGTCACGCGCGTTGGGTACACGGGCCGGGCGGTCTTCCGCACGGTCCCTGCCGAACTGGCGGGGGCCGGAATCACCACGGTCGAAGCTGCGCGGGGCGCGGTCCTGGCGGTCACCGAACGGCTTCCGGTTGTCGCCGCCGGAGAATCCACGACGCTCGCCGTCACCCTCACGGCGCAGACGATCACCATAAGGCTTGTTGTCACGGTCGCCGTAAGGCTTCCGCTCTCCACCACCGCTGAAGGGCTTCCGCTCTCCACCACCGGAGAATCCACGACGCTCGCCGTCGCCCTCTCTGCGCGGACGATCACCATAAGGCTTGTTGTCACGGTCGCCGTAAGGCTTCCGCTCACCGCCACCGCCACTGAACGGCTTCCGCTCTCCACCACCGGAGAATCCACGACGCTCGCCGTCGCCCTCTCTGCGCGGACGATCACCATAAGGCTTGTTGTCACGGTCGCCGTAAGGCTTCCGCTCACCGCCACCGCCGCTGAACGGCTTGCGCTCTCCCCCGCCGAAGGTACGACGCTCACCCTCGCCCTCGCGGCGCGGACGATCACCAAAAGGCTTACGTTCACCGGAACCTGGCGCGCGCTTCGGAGCCTCGGAGTCACGGTCTTCGCGGGAACGGAATCCGCGCGGTTCGCCGCCAGAGTTATTATTGCCGCGGAAAGGACCGCGGTCGTTACCGCCGCGGTTGCCGCCGTTGTGCTCAGCCATGGGGATTCCTCCTGTTATGAGCCGACCACTGGCGCAATCGCAGCCGCTCGTTCCGTGTTTCGTTATCCTACGCAACCCGAAATCAAGCGCTTCGAAGTCCGTACATCTCAGTCAATTCTAGGCGAGACCCCACCGACAGATGACATGGATCCGTCTCCAGGCCTCCGTCGTGGGAATGTTCACACCCCCAGCCGACGCTCTCGCAGTTCCTGCAGTGTCCCGGGGACGCAATCGCAGTACCTGGACGGTTGGTGCCGGTGTGGTGGTTAAAGTGGGAGAGCCTCCAGACGTGTGTCTGGAGGCTCTCGACCATTTAATGATGTTCCGGCGGTGACCTACTCTCCCACACCCTCCCGGGTGCAGTACCATCGGCGCTGTGGGTCTTAGCTTCCGGGTTCGGAATGGGACCGGGCGTTTCCCCCACGCTATGACCGCCGTAACCCTTCGACCCGTCACACCCGAAAAGGGGGTGTGTGGGAAATCTGGTTACAACATGCCCTGCAATTGTTGTTGCAGGTGTGGTGTTGTTATTGTGTTGTGTTTTTGTTCCCTGTGCAACGTGCCGTCCGTGGACGGGTTTGTTGTTTGGGAACCACATAGTGGACGCAAGCAGTCTTGTTTTCTTTTTACCGCCCCGTGGTGTAAACCCCTTTTGAAATGGGTTTACGGGGGTGGTGTGTGGTGTAAGTTATCGGCCTATTAGTACCGGTCAGCTTCACGAGTCGTTAGTCCTCGCTTCCACATCCGGCCTATCAACCCAGTGGTCTGGCTGGGGGCCTCTCACACACAAGGTGTATGGAAATCTCATCTCGAAGCGAGCTTCCCGCTTAGATGCTTTCAGCGGTTATCCCATCCGAACGTAGCTAATCAGCGGTGCACTTGGCAGTACAACTGACACACCAGAGGTTCGTCCGTCCCGGTCCTCTCGTACTAAGGACAGCCCTTCTCAAATTTCCTGCGCGCGCAGCGGATAGGGACCGAACTGTCTCACGACGTTCTAAACCCAGCTCGCGTACCGCTTTAATGGGCGAACAGCCCAACCCTTGGGACCTACTCCAGCCCCAGGATGCGACGAGCCGACATCGAGGTGCCAAACCATGCCGTCGATATGGACTCTTGGGCAAGATCAGCCTGTTATCCCCGAGGTACCTTTTATCCGTTGAGCGACGGCCATTCCACAATGTACCGCCGGATCACTAGTCCCGACTTTCGTCCCTGCTCGAGATGTCTCTCTCACAGTCAAGCTCCCTTGTGCACTTACACTCGACACCTGATTGCCAACCAGGCTGAGGGAACCTTTGGGCGCCTCCGTTACTTTTTAGGAGGCAACCGCCCCAGTTAAACTACCCATCAGGCACTGTCCCTGACCCGGATTACGGGCCGAAGTTAGATGTCCAAAGTGACCAGAGTGGTATTTCAACGATGACTCCACCCGAACTGGCGTCCGGGCTTCAACGTCTCCCACCTATCCTACACAAGCCACTCCGAACACCAATACCAAACTATAGTAAAGGTCTCGGGGTCTTTCCGTCCTGCTGCGCGTAACGAGCATCTTTACTCGTACTGCAATTTCGCCGAGTTTATGGTTGAGACAGCGGGGAAGTCGTTACTCCATTCGTGCAGGTCGGAACTTACCCGACAAGGAATTTCGCTACCTTAGGATGGTTATAGTTACCACCGCCGTTTACTGGGGCTTGAATTCTCAGCTTCGCCGTAAGGCTAACCGGTCCTCTTAACCTTCCAGCACCGGGCAGGAGTCAGTCCGTATACATCGTCTTGCGACTTCGCACGGACCTGTGTTTTTAGTAAACAGTCGCTTCCCCCTGGTCTCTGCGGCCCCGATCCCCTCCGGACAGCAAGTGTCCATCAAGGTTGGGGCCCCCCTCCCGAAGTTACGGGGGCATTTTGCCGAGTTCCTTAACCATAATTCTCTCGATCGCCTTAGTATTCTCTACCTGATCACCTGTGTCGGTTTGGGGTACGGGCGGCTAAAACCTCGCGTCGATGCTTTTCTCGGCAGCATAGGATCACCAAATCCCCCCGTGAGGGGGTCCCATCAGATCTCAGGCATCATGAACGGCGGATTTGCCTACCGTTCGCCCTACATCCTTAGACCGGGACAACCATCGCCCGGCTTGGCTACCTTCCTGCGTCACACCTGTTAATACGCTTGCCTCCCAGGATCAGGTCCCGCGCTCCACCAAAACCCTCACACCACAAGGGCGATCGGGCAGGTATCGGGCGGTTAGTATCCCCTGTTCAACATGGACGGTTTTTCGCCGGTACGGGAATATCAACCCGTTGTCCATCGACTACGCCTGTCGGCCTCGCCTTAGGTCCCGACTTACCCAGGGCAGATTAGCTTGACCCTGGAACCCTTGATCATTCGGCGGACGGGTTTCTCACCCGTCTTTCGCTACTCATGCCTGCATTCTCACTCGTGTAGGCTCCACCGCTGGTTTACACCGCGACTTCACTGCCCACACGACGCTCCCCTACCACTCCAGACGCCTGAACCAACCCCACAAAGGGGGCGGCTTAGCTAATTATCTGAAATCCACAACTTCGGCGGTGTACTTGAGCCCCGCTACATTGTCGGCGCGGAATCACTTGACCAGTGAGCTATTACGCACTCTTTTAAGGATGGCTGCTTCTAAGCCAACCTCCTGGTTGTCTTCGCAACTCCACATCCTTTCCCACTTAGCACACGCTTAGGGGCCTTAGTTGGTGGTCTGGGCTGTTTCCCTCTCGACTATGAAGCTTATCCCCCACAGTCTCACTGCTGCGCTCTCACTTACCGGCATTCGGAGTTTGGCTGACGTCAGTAACCTTGTAGGGCCCATTAGCCATCCAGTAGCTCTACCTCCGGTAAGAAACACGCAACGCTGCACCTAAATGCATTTCGGGGAGAACCAGCTATCACGAAGTTTGATTGGCCTTTCACCCCTACCCACAGCTCATCCCCTCCATTTTCAACTGAAGTGGGTTCGGTCCTCCACGACGTCTTACCGTCGCTTCAACCTGGCCATGGGTAGATCACTTCGCTTCGGGTCTAGATCACGCCACTGCAACGCCCTATTCAGACTCGCTTTCGCTACGGCTTCCCCACACGGGTTAACCTCGCGACGTAACACTAACTCGCAGGCTCATTCTTCAAAAGGCACGCCGTCACACCCATACAGACAAGCTGCAGATGCTCCGACGGATTGTAAGCACACGGTTTCAGGTACTGTTTCACTCCCCTCCCGGGGTACTTTTCACCTTTCCCTCACGGTACTGGTCCGCTATCGGTCATTAGGGAGTATTTAGGCTTATCAGGTGGTCCTGACAGATTCACACGGGATTTCTCGGGCCCCGTGCTACTTGGGATACTCTCCAGGCGGACAAAACATTTCGGTTACGGGGCTCACACCCTCTCTGGCCGGCCTTTCAAGACCGTTCACCTATGCCTGCACATCACACCTCACTGTCCCGGCAGAGACAGTACGGAAAGTCCCACAACCCCGACCATGCAACGCCCGCCGGCTATCACACATGGAACGGTTTAGCCTGATCCGCGTTCGCTCGCCACTACTGACGGAATCACTATTGTTTTCTCTTCCTGCGGGTACTGAGATGTTTCACTTCCCCGCGTTCCCTCCACGCACCCTATGTGTTCAGATGCGGGTCACCAGGCAGCTCGCGCCCCTGGCGGGGTTTCCCCATTCGGACACCCTGGGATCACAGTCCGGTTATCGACTCCCCCAGGCTTATCGCAGATTCCTACGTCCTTCTTCGGCTCCTAATGCCAAGGCATCCACCGTGTGCTCTTAAAAACTTGACCACAAAAGATCAAAAACGCTAATTTTCGAGAGAACCACGGAAACCACCCACACCCAAAGGTGCAGACAGATCCAGGTTCATATTCTTGGAAATTGCTTCTTATAAAAGATGCTCGCGTCCACTATGTAGTTCTCAAACAACAACCCCATACCACACACCCCACACACAGGCCCCCAAAAGAGCCAAACGCGCATGATCGATGCAGCCAGGAAACCAGAAACAAACAAACCCGACAGACACAACCGCAACCCGAAAGCCACGACCCCATCCCCCGGCCCTGTTGCCTCAGGACCCAACAGTGTGCCAAACACTAAACCACCCACCCCACACCCACACCGTTCCAGGACACCCTCAAGAGGGGATCCGTACTGGGCAAGGAGCAAAACAAGCGGCCGCTATTCATTGATATTCCACCCTTGAGCACCCGCCGCAGAACTAGCGTCTGCGCAACGGGCATATACTCCTGACAAACCCCCCACCCCACATACATGAGGCAGCTGATCTGTAGGTGCTCCTTAGAAAGGAGGTGATCCAGCCGCACCTTCCGGTACGGCTACCTTGTTACGACTTAGTCCCAATCGCCAGTCCCACCTTCGACAGCTCCCTCCCACAAGGGGTTAGGCCACCGGCTTCGGGTGTTACCAACTTTCGTGACTTGACGGGCGGTGTGTACAAGGCCCGGGAACGTATTCACCGCAGCGTTGCTGATCTGCGATTACTAGCGACTCCGACTTCATGGGGTCGAGTTGCAGACCCCAATCCGAACTGAGACCGGCTTTTTGGGATTAGCTCCACCTCACAGTATCGCAACCCTTTGTACCGGCCATTGTAGCATGCGTGAAGCCCAAGACATAAGGGGCATGATGATTTGACGTCGTCCCCACCTTCCTCCGAGTTGACCCCGGCAGTCTCCTATGAGTCCCCGCCATAACGCGCTGGCAACATAGAACGAGGGTTGCGCTCGTTGCGGGACTTAACCCAACATCTCACGACACGAGCTGACGACAACCATGCACCACCTGTAAACCGACCGCAAGCGGGGCACCTGTTTCCAGGTATTTCCGGTTCATGTCAAGCCTTGGTAAGGTTCTTCGCGTTGCATCGAATTAATCCGCATGCTCCGCCGCTTGTGCGGGCCCCCGTCAATTCCTTTGAGTTTTAGCCTTGCGGCCGTACTCCCCAGGCGGGGCACTTAATGCGTTAGCTACGGCGCGGAAAACGTGGAATGTCCCCCACACCTAGTGCCCAACGTTTACGGCATGGACTACCAGGGTATCTAATCCTGTTCGCTCCCCATGCTTTCGCTCCTCAGCGTCAGTTAATGCCCAGAGACCTGCCTTCGCCATCGGTGTTCCTCCTGATATCTGCGCATTTCACCGCTACACCAGGAATTCCAGTCTCCCCTACATCACTCTAGTCTGCCCGTACCCACCGCAGATCCGGAGTTGAGCCCCGGACTTTCACGGCAGACGCGACAAACCGCCTACGAGCTCTTTACGCCCAATAATTCCGGATAACGCTTGCGCCCTACGTATTACCGCGGCTGCTGGCACGTAGTTAGCCGGCGCTTCTTCTGCAGGTACCGTCACTTTCGCTTCTTCCCTACTGAAAGAGGTTTACAACCCGAAGGCCGTCATCCCTCACGCGGCGTCGCTGCATCAGGCTTTCGCCCATTGTGCAATATTCCCCACTGCTGCCTCCCGTAGGAGTCTGGGCCGTGTCTCAGTCCCAGTGTGGCCGGTCACCCTCTCAGGCCGGCTACCCGTCGTCGCCTTGGTGAGCCATTACCTCACCAACAAGCTGATAGGCCGCGAGTCCATCCAAAACCACAATAAAGCTTTCCACCCCCCACCATGCGATGAGGAGTCATATCCGGTATTAGACCCAGTTTCCCAGGCTTATCCCAGAGTTAAGGGCAGGTTACTCACGTGTTACTCACCCGTTCGCCACTAATCCACCAGCAAGCTGGCATCATCGTTCGACTTGCATGTGTTAAGCACGCCGCCAGCGTTCATCCTGAGCCAGGATCAAACTCTCCGTTGAAGTAAAACAAAAACGAACACAACCACCAACCCCGGAAATAACAGGATAAAATGGCTGCAAAATTTGAAACCAGCTGTAAAAACCAGACCCAACCACGGGGTGGCGGACCTGGCCAAAACAACCAATCAATAAAACAATTGGTATCAACAAACTTGGCACACTATTGAGTTCTCAAACAACAGACACATTCGAATAATTCCCGAAACAATTCATATTCAAATGAATTCTTTTATTTCGCTTTTCTTCGCTGCGATGTTTATAGCTTATTTCATTCTTATTCACTTTGCAAATCCGGGTTATTTTCCCGATATTCACTCTGTGGAACGAATCCGCCCATCAGAAATTGAAGCTTTTCATCATTTTCGTGCTTTGCACACGATGAATTGCTTCTCTTGTGGAGGGGGTTTATCGCCACTCAGCGGCGGCGACTCAGAAAACAATACACGCTCCCCCGCGGCCGTGCAAATCGGCTGCGGAGGAGCGTGAATTGGGCTTGGGAAGGCTAAGGAACCAGGACTTCGACAGTCGCGAGATTCTTCTTGCCGCGGCGCAGGAGCAGGTACTGGCCATGCAGCAGCTCCGACTCGGAGATGACAGCTTCCGGGTCGGACACCTTCTCGTTGTTTACATAGGCGCCGCCTTCGCCGACAGTCCGCCGTGCCGCCGACTTGCTCTCCGACAGGCCAGATGCCACCAACAGATCAATGATCCCGAGGCCATCCACCTGGATGCGGGCGGACGGAAGCTCTGATGTGGCTGCTTCCAGCGTTGGCCGGTCCAGGGCGGACAGGTCACCGTTGCCAAAGAGGGCAGCAGATGCGGCGATGACTTTCTCTGTTGCCTCCACACCGTGGACGAGGGAAGTCACTTCGTATGCCAGCTTCCGCTGGCCTTCCCGTGCGAAGGGGCGCTCGGCCACAGCGACTTCAAGCGTTTCGATCTCCGCGCGGCTGAGGAAGGTGAAGACCTTAATCCGGTCCACTACGTCAGAGTCGGCGGTGTTCAGCCAGAACTGGTAGAAGGCGTACGGGCTGCACATGCCGGCGTCGAGCCAGATGGCGTTGCCTTCGCTCTTGCCGAACTTGGTGCCGTCCGAATTGGTGATCAGCGGCGTGCCCAGGGCGTGCACGCTCTTACCCTCAACCTTGCGGATGAGTTCAGTGCCGCTGGTGAGGTTGCCCCACTGGTCCGAGCCGCCGGTCTGCAGCATGCAGCCGTAGTCGCGGAACAGCTGGAGGTAGTCCATGCCCTGCAGGATCTGGTAGCTGAATTCCGTGTAGCTGATGCCTTCGTCCGAATTGAGGCGGGAAGCGACAGCATCCTTGCGAAGCATGGTGCCGACCCGGTAGTGCTTTCCGATCTCGCGCAGGAAGTCGATGGCGCTCAACGGCGCGGTCCAGTCGAGGTTGTTGACCATGCGGGCGGCGCTGGGGCCATCGAAGCTGAGGAATCGGCGGACCTGGGCCTGGAGGTAGCCCACCCATTCATTGACGGTGTCCTTGGTGTTCAGCGTGCGCTCGGCGGTGGGCCGCGGATCGCCGATCAGTCCCGTGGATCCGCCCACCAGCCCCAGCGGCTTATGCCCGGCGAGCTGCAGCCGGCGCATGACGAGGAGTTGGACCAGGTTTCCCAGGTGCAGGCTCGGCGCGGTGGGGTCGAATCCGCAGTAATAGGTGATCGGATCACCGGCGAGGAGCTTTTCCAGTTCCTCTTCATCGGTGGAGACGTGGACAAGGCCGCGCCACTTCAGTTCCTGCCAGACATTGGCGAAGGTGGGGTCGTTCTGCTGGGATTCGAGATCGTTGAGTTCTGACACGACTTCTAAGTTAGCAGGATCGGCGACGCCCGGCGCCGAAATGAACGGCGCCGGGCGTCAAGGGGCAAAGCGAACCGGCTCAGTCTTCTATGCCGGCCGGAATACCTTCCGCGGCGATCAGCCTGAGCCGCTGAGTGGGCCGGGTCATGGCGACGTACAAATCGCCCACGCGGCCGTGCTCGTGGTTGAGCATGACGGACGGCTCAAGGACCACAACGCCGTCGAACTCCAGGCCCTTGGCCTCGCGCGGGCTGATGACCACGATGTCCTGCACGTAGCTGCCTGCCCCGTTGCCGATGCGCCGGCCGTACACGGCACGCAGCGCTGACGTTGCTGCGGGCAGAAGGTCGCCGTCGGCAATCACGGCCAGGAGGCCGCCGTCGAGCGCTGCCAGCTCCTCGGGGAGCACCTCTACCAAACGGCTCACCACCTGTCCGTGGTCAACTTTGTCGATGACAGGGGCCCAACGGCCCTCACGGACGGCCTTCGGCGCGGAAACCACGAGTCCGGCGGCGTTGGCCATGCGGGCGGCGGCTTCGGCGATCTGCGAGGGCGTCCGGTAGTTGACTGTCAACTCCTCCAACTGCCAGCGGTCACCGAACATGGGCGCAAGTGCCCCCTGCCAGGAGTTGGCGCCGGCAACTGAACTGGTCTGCGCGATATCGCCCACGATGGTGAAGGATTTCAGCGGGCAACGGCGGACCAGCAGGCGCCATTGCATCGGCGAAAGCTCCTGCGCCTCATCCACCACGATGTGGCCGAAGGCCCACGTACGGTCGCTGGTGGCGCGCTCTGCGGCCGTCTGGCGGTTCTCGCGCTCCTGGTTCTGGTCGGCGAGTTCCTCGGCGGTGATGAGGACGTCGACACCCATGTCCCCCATGTTCACCAGCGTCTGCTTGGCGTTGGCAAGGTCCCGGGCACGGTCGTGCTCCTGCTGTGCAAGTCCACGTCCGGCGGCCGGGTCCAGTTCCCCGAGGAGCTCGGCGGCTTCGTCCAGAAGCGGGACATCGGCCTCGGTCCAGGGAGCATCAGCTGGGCGCAGCAGCAGCGACTGCTCCTTAAGGGACAGCTGCGGTGTGCAGGCCGCCAGGACTGCGGGCTTACTCAGAAGCTCAGTAATCAGCTTCTCCGGAGTCATCGGCATCCAGCACAGGTTCAGGACGATCCGGACGTCGCGGGCCGTTCGGACATCTTCGGCCAGATACGAGCGGTCGGCATTGTTGCCGATGCTCCCGGCCTCCACGAGATCGGTGATCTGCTCGGTCAGCTCGCGGAGCAGAATCTTGATGAACGTCAGGCGTGCCTCGTTGTGGGGCTTGCCGGTGGACCGGGCACGTTCGCGCGCACGGCTTACCTGCCGCCGCGTCAGCACCAGCTTGCGGCCGTCAACGTCCAGGACACGGTCTTCGGCAGGGATCCGCTGCCGGTTCGCCACCGCATTGGCCACAACCTTCACCATGTCCAGCCGCCCCTTGATGGCCGCGACCTCTGCCTCGGGTTCAGCAACCGCCTTGATCCCCGGCATCAGGCGACCCACGCTGGCCATGACCACGCCGGTCTCACCGAGCGATGGAAGAACACGTTCGATGTACTTCATGAACGACGACGACGGGCCCACCAGCAGCACACCGGCAGTCTTCAGCCGTTCCCGGTGCGTGTAAAGCAGGTACGCGGCCCGGTGCAGTGCCACAGCAGTTTTACCGGTACCGGGACCACCCTGCACCACGAGGGCACCGGAAATGGATGACCGGATGATGCGGTCCTGCTCGGACTGGATGGTGCCGACGATGTCGGACATCCGGCCGGTGCGCTTGGAATCCAGCGCCGCCAGCAATGCACCTTCGCCCTGCAGCGAGGCGTCGTCCGCGAGCATGTCCGCATCAAGGACGTCATCCTCGATGGCCTTGACTTCCCGGCCTTGCAGAATCAGGTGCCGCCGGCGGCGGACGCCCTGCCGGTCAAACGCCGTTGCCTGATAGAAGTGGCCGGCCTCGGGCGCGCGCCAGTCCACCATGAGCCGCTGGAGGTCATCGGTGGTCAGGCCGATGCGCCCAATGTACTGGGCCTCTCCGGAATCCAGGTCGAGGCGGCCGAAGACCAAGCGGTCATCGACGGCGTCGAGCTGGGCGAGGCGGTCCTCGTAGAGCGCGGCGAAGGCGTCGCGTTCGGAAACATTCTGCATGGTGCCCACGGCACCGGCCCGGCGGACCTGCGCCAACTGCTGGCGCTTTTCCGTGCGGAGCTCTTCCAGCCGCGCATACAGGCCGGCAACATAGTCCCGTTCGTGGGCCAAATCGGCGTCGAGCATTAAACGTTCCCCTATCGCAAAAGACAGACCGTCCATTCTACAACCATTTCGGGTAACCCGCCCGCCGGTCCCCTGCCCCGGAAGTAACCCAATGTTCACTTTCAGGCCGCACACATCCGTAGCTGCGCCGCCGCGTGAGTGATTCAATGCTGCAATGCACCACGAGAGCGTCCTGACCGGATACGGGCTTTCCCTACTTCCGTTGGCTCCGCACCATGCCGAAGGGCTGTTTGACTTCGTGGACGCCACGATGTGGGCAGGAATGGCCGCGCCCCTGCCGGCCACTGCGCACGAGCTTTCAGGACTGTTTGCGGCCAGGATTGAGGACCCGGCCAGCCTGGCCTTCGCCGTGTTGGACCAGCGGACCGGGGCCCTCCTGGGCACAACCGCCCTGAATGCCTTCGAGGCCGCCCAGCAACGCGTGGAAGTGGGCGGCACTTTCTTTGGACGGCAATTCTGGGGCACTCAAGTAAATCCGCCAGCAAGCACGCCCTGCTTGAGTTTGCGTTCGAAGTCCTTCAAGTGCAGCGGGTTGCGTTTCGCTGCGATGCACGCAGTGTGCGCAGCGCCGCAGCTCCAGCACCGGTTGGAGCCCTTCGCACTGGCGGGAGACCCCACGGGCGGGACGGACTATGCCCGGCGCACCTTCGCCGCCTTGTAGCGGGACACGGTGGGATCGCCTGGCAGCCAGAAGCGCCATGGAAACGTCGCGGAGCCGCCGTCGCCGGAGACGCCTACCCTCGGCCCGGACATGAATTCCATGGCAGGAACCGAAGGCAGCCGCAGCTCGAAGGGGTCAGCCAGCGCATCCCGGCCGCTGTCGGCAGTGGTGAGGGCCAGGGTGGTGGCCAGCCGGGCCGGGCCGCTCGCCAGGTCGAGGGCCGATTTTGACGTCGGACGCCGCACCAGCGCGAGGTGTTGCCCCTCCACCACCTCGCCCGCCCGCAACAGGACGGCTGACGCCGTGCCCGCCGGGCCGCAGACGATGTTGGCGCAGCAGTGCATGCCATACGTGAAATAGACGTAGAGGCGGCCGGCCGGGCCGAACATGGGCGCGTTGCGCGCCGTGGGGCCACGGAAAGCGTGGGAGCCGGGATCCGGATGCGACGAGTCGCCAGGACCCATGTACGCCTCCACCTCGGTAATCCGCACGGCCACCGTTCCCTCGTGGCTGTGGTGGGTCAGCACGGATCCCAGCAGTTGCGGAGCGACACTCCGGGCGTCGCCCGACAGCAGTTCGCGGAGTTGCTCCGGAGCCATAGGGCTGCTGCTGACGGTCATGGTCCGACTCTACCGAACGCCACGGCCGTGTCCGATTTCCGCTAGCAGACCCGGTCGCCGGCTGGCAGGATGGAGGGCATGGACTTCTGGCAGCGCTACCGCGCGATTGACGCGCGGGACACCCGGTTCGACGGGCAGTTCTACACCGCTGTCCGGACCACCGGCATCTACTGCCGTCCGTCCTGCCCCGCCCGGACCCCGAAAGCGGTGAACGTCACCTTCTACGAAACCTCTGCCGCAGCGCACGACGCCGGATACCGGGCGTGCAAGCGCTGCCTCCCCGAGGCGGTGCCCGGAACTCCCGCGTGGAACATCCGGCAGGACCTGGCGGGCCGCGCGATGCGCCTGATCAACGACGGCGTAATCAACCGGGACGGGGTGGAGGGCCTCGCCGCCCGCCTGGGATATTCCTCCCGCCAGCTCAACCGTATCCTCAGCCACGAGCTCGGCGCCGGTCCGCTCTCCCTCGCCAGGGCCAGCCGCGCCCAGACCGCCCGCACCCTGTTGGTGTCCACGGCGATGAAGCTGGCGGACATCGCGTTCGCGTCCGGCTTCAGCAGCGTCCGCCAGTTCAACGACACCATGGTGGAGGTGTTCGCCATGACCCCCACTGCCCTGCGCGCAACCGCCAGGCACCACCCCTCCCCTGCCGCCGCGACGTCACTGACGTTGAGCCTGCCGTACCGCGAACCGTTCGATCCCGGCATCTTTTCCTTCCTCGCCGTCAGGGCGATCCCCGGAATCGAGGCGGGGACGCCGACGTCGTACGCCCGTACTTTGCAGCTCCCACATGCTGATGCCCGCTTCAGCGTGACTTACGACGACGGCGCTCCCGGACGGCCGCTGACCCTCACCATCGGCGCCGTGGACCTCCGGGACCTGCCCGCCCTGCTGAGCAGGGTACGCCGGCTCTTCGACCTCGACGCCGATCCGGTAGCCATCGACAGTGCCCTGTCTCAGGAGCCCCGCCTGACCGCCTCGGTTGCCAGTGCGCCGGGCATCAGGATGCCTGGGGCGGTGGAGCCGCAGGAGCTGCTCATCCGGGCGATGATCGGGCAGCAAATCACGGTGGCAGCTGCCCGGACCGCACTGACGCAACTGGCCGCCGCCGGCAGTCCCAGCGCGGTCCCCGACGAGGGACTTGACCGGCTGTTTCCCACCGCGGCCGAAATAGCCGAGGCCGGCTACTCGCTGCTGCGCGGTCCGCAACGCCGGATTGACGCCATCCGTTCTGCCGCGTCGGCCCTCGCTGGAGGCCAACTGGATTTCGGCTACGGGGACGATCTGCCCGGACTCGGCGCCAAGCTGCTCCCCCTTCCCGGCGTGGGCCCGTGGACCGTCGGCTACGTGGCAATGCGTGTCATCGGCGCGCCGGACGTGTTCCTGGCCAACGATGCCGCTGTGCGAAACGGCATCCGGGTGCTTGACCCAGCCCGCACGAGCCAAGACGGCCGCGGCGTTGACTCGCCTGGCCTGACGACTAGCCCCGATTTCCGCGAGGTCAGCCCGTGGCGGTCCTACGCCACCATGCACCTGTGGCGCGCCGGCGCGGCGCCCAAATTCCCCAAACGTGAACAAGCCGTTCCAGAGAAAGCGATCCTATGAAAGCCCAGCTGTTAGTGATGTCCACCCCGGATGGTCCGTTCACCATCCTTGCCCAGGACGGCGTGGTCCTGGCCTCGGGCTGGACCGCCGAGCCGGGTGAGCTGACGGGCCAGATCCACCCCGAGCTGCGGCCCGGAGACATTGAGGCGGTTACGGATCTGGGCAGCATCTCCCGGGCCGTGGAAGCCTTCTATGCCGGCGACCCCGCACCCGCTATGGCCGTCCCCGTGCGCCAGAAGTCAGGACCCTTCCGGTCACACGCCTGGGATGTGCTGAGGACCGTTCGCCCCGGATCGCCGGTGACGTACACCGAGTACGCCGGACTTTCCGGAAACCCGAAAGCTGTCCGGGCCGCAGCCAGCGCCTGTGCCTTCAACGCGGCAGCCTTGTTTGTGCCGTGCCACCGCGTCATCCGCACCGACGGTTCCCTGGGCGGTTTCCGCTGGGGCCTGGCCATCAAGGAGAGCCTGCTGGCCCGCGAAGCCGGATAGGGGCTACCGCGCTGCGGATGTCCCGGATGGCGTAGCTCCGGAAGCCGGTGTCCCGGATGGCCAGGGCAGCAGTTCCGGGAGGTCCACGCCGTCCGCGGCGGCTGAGGCACGCAGGCTGCCGAGCGACGGTTCACGGCCGGCCAGCCAGGCAGCGATGTCGGTGATCATGCCGCTGATGACGGTGGAGCGGCCGCCGCCGAGGGTCACAGGTGGCAGCCCGAGCGGCTGCAGCACCAGTTTGTCCCCCGGCGGCACCCGGGCCGCCAGGAAGTCGAAGAGGTGCTCACAGAATTTCCGGCTCCACGTCTCGGGGCCGAGGCCCGCGCCCAGATCGGCCGTGTGGATCACCAGTTCCCGCCACAGCGCGAGGCCGCCGTCGAAGACCACTCCTCCACGATAGGCAATGGGTCTCTGCCAACTGGAGTTGGATTCCAACGAATCAAAGGCTTTCAGTGCCCGGTCCAGGCCTGCCTGCACGTCAGCCCGGTGAGCATCCGCGTTGTGGCCTGCGGCCATCTCGATGGCCTTCGTGCGTCCGTCCTGGCCTCCGTCGTACAGCTCAACAGTGGCACCGCGGGCGGCATATTCCAGCTGCCGTGCCATCGCGTTGGAGATGCCGGCAAGATGCGCCAGGACATGCCCGCGGGTCCATCCGGGGAGGGCTGAGTGCGCCTTGACGTCCTCATCGGTGAACTTCGCGGCTGTGGAGGCCACGGCGTCGGCGGCCTTATGCAGTTCGGCCAGAACTGCGGAAGTAGTGATCTCGGTCATAGCGCCATAGTATCCGACAGAGTTAACAGCCCTTAACGCAGAACGAGATGGCATTTCACGGCGGTGTTTGGGAAAAGCACTGCCGCGAAATGCCATCTCGCATGTAGCTAGCCCGCGTACCCGCGCACGCCTGCAAGCTCGCCTTCGAGAGCAACCAGCTGGCGTTCGACGGCGGCGGGTGCGGTGCCGCCCTGGGAGTTGCGGCTCTTGAGCGACCCCTCGGTGGACAGGACCGTGCGGACCTCCGGAGTCAGGTGCTCCGAGATGGCAAGGTATTCCTCATCCGTCAGGTCCCACAGCTCCACGTCGCGGCTTTCGGCCTGCTTCACGGCCGCTCCGGAGAGCTCGTGTGCCTCGCGGAACGGAACGCCCTGGCGGACCAGCCATTCGGCGATGTCCGTGGCCAGCGCGAAGCCTTGGGGTGCCAGCGACTCCATCCGTTCCGTGTTGAACTTCAGCGTCGCGATCATCCCCGAGACAGCCGGGAGCAGCAGCTCGAGGGTGTCGGCGGCGTCGAAGACCGGTTCTTTGTCCTCCTGCAGGTCGCGGTTGTACGCGAGCGGCAGGCCCTTGAGCGTGGCCAGCAGCCCGGTCAGGTTGCCGATCAGGCGCCCTGCCTTGCCGCGGGCAAGCTCGGCGACGTCCGGATTCTTTTTCTGCGGCATGATCGAGGAACCGGTGGAGTAGGAATCGTGCAGGGTCACAAAGGAGAACTCCTTGGTGGCCCAGAGGATGACTTCCTCCGAGACGCGGGACAGGTCCACGCCGATCATGGCCGTAACCCACGCAAACTCGGCGAAGACATCGCGCGATGCGGTGCCGTCAATCGAGTTGTGGGTGGCGGAGAAGAAGCCCAGGTCAGCCGCGACGGCCTCCGGGTCCAGGCCCAGCGACGAGCCCGCGAGGGCACCGGAGCCGTAAGGCGAAACCCCTGCGCGCTTGTCCCAGTCCTGGAGCCGCTGCACATCGCGCAGCAGCGCCCAGGCATGGGCCAGCAGGTGGTGGCTGAGCAGGATGGGCTGGGCGTGCTGCAGGTGCGTACGTCCGGGCATGGCCACGCCCTGGTGGGCCTTGGCCTGCCCCACCAGCGACTCGATGGTTGCCAGCACGCCGCGCGCAATGATCCGGGCGTGGTCACGCAGGAACATACGTCCCAGCGTGGCCACCTGGTCGTTGCGGGACCGTCCGGCGCGGAGCTTGCCACCCAGCTGGGTGCCGGCGCGCTCGATCAGGCCGCGCTCCAGTGACCCGTGCACGTCTTCATCGGACTCGGCCGGAAGATACGCGCCGGAGGCGACGTCGTCATCCAGCCGGCTCAGGGCGTCCAGCATGCCTTCGAGCTCAGCGTCGTCCAGCAGCCCGGCCTTGTGCAGCACGCGGGCGTGAGCTTTGGAGCCGGCGATGTCGTAGCGGGCCAACCGCCAGTCAAAGTGCGTGGACTTGCTCAGGGCCGCGAGGGCATCTGCGGGGCCGCCGGCGAACCGGCCACCCCACAGTGCGCCCGTGTTCGTCGAGCCGGTGGTTGAGCCTGTCGGAACCGGGGTCTGCTCAGCCAACGGTTTACTGTCCTGCGACGCGGATATCGCGGCCGGAGGCAACCTTGGCGGACATGCCCCACAGTTCGATGAAGCCGCGCGCCATGGACTGGTCGAACGTGTCGCCGGTGTCGTAGGTGGCGAGGTCGAAGTCGTAGAGGGAAGTCTCGGAACGCCGTCCGTTCACGATCGCCTGTCCACCGTGCAGCACCATGCGGATGTCACCGGAGACGTACTGCTGGGTGTCCTCGATGAAGGCATCCAGGGAGCGCTTGAGCGGTGAGAACCACTGGCCGTCGTAGACCAGTTCGGCCCAGCGCTGGCCAACAGAGGCCTTGAAGCGGGCCTGCTCGCGCTCGATGGTGATGTCCTCGAGGTGCTTGTGCGCGGTGATCAGCGCCATGGCACCCGGGGCTTCGTAGATCTCGCGGGACTTGATGCCCACGAGGCGGTCCTCGACGACGTCGATCCGGCCCACGCCCTGCGCGCCGGCGCGGCGGTTGAGTTCTTTGATGGCCTGCAGCGGGGTGACCCGGACGCCGTCGATCGCTACCGGCACGCCGGCTTCGAAGGAAATGGTGACCTCATCCGGGGCCGGCGGGAACTCCGGCGTCGCGGTGTAGTCGTAGATGTCCTTGGTGGGCGCGTTCCAGATGTCCTCGAGGTAACCGGTTTCGACGGCGCGTCCCCAGACGTTCTGGTCGATCGAGTACGGGTTCTTTTTGGTGGTCTCGATCGGCAGTCCCTTTTCCTCGGCGAAGGCGATGGCCTTGTCGCGGGTGAGGGCGAGGTCGCGGACAGGTGCGATGCACTTCAGGTCCGGGCCGAGGGTCTGGATGCCCACCTCGAAGCGGACCTGGTCGTTGCCCTTGCCGGTGCAGCCGTGGGCCACGGTGGTGGCGCCGAATTCACGGGCGGCCTTGACCAGGTGCTTGACGATGACCGGCCGGGAGATGGCGGAAACCAGCGGGTAGTGGCCCTGGTAGAGGGCGTTGGCCTTCAGCGTGGGCATGCAGTATTCGTTGGCGAACTCGTCGGACGCGTCGGCCACGTATGCCTCGACGGCGCCGCAGCCCAGTGCACGCTGGCGGATGGTCTCGAGGGACTCGCCGCCCTGTCCGACGTCGACCGCCACGGCGATGACCTCGGCACCGGTGGCTTCACCGATCCAGCCGATGGCTACGGAAGTATCGAGGCCACCGGAGTAGGCCAGAACAATGCGCTCAGTCACGAAAATGCTCCTAATTGGGGTTGTAGATATTGTCGGGGAAATTCTTCGGGGAAAAACGTTCTGGGGAAAGCCTGTCACACCGGGAGGGTGTTCTGGCGGCGTGCGCCGTTACTGGCTGCCGCCGGCTTCCTCGGCGAGCTGCAGGAACCGGACCGCGAGGTCCTGCCCGCCCTGGGGATCGCGGGAGACCAGCAGCACGGTGTCGTCACCGGCAATGGTCCCCAGGATGGAGGGCATCACCGAGTGGTCGATGGCCAGTGCCAGGAAGTTGGCCGCACCGGGCGGGGTCCGGAGCACCGCGATGTTGGCCGAGGCTTCCGCCGTGACCAGAAGTTCGCTGCACAGCCGGGCAAGCCTGGCATCGAGGATCTCCTGGCTAACCCCGCTCTTGGCCGCACGTTCGCCGCCCTCGCCGGGGACGGCGTAAACCAGCACGCCTTCCTTGCCGCGGACGCGGACGGCGCCGAGTTCCACGAGGTCCCGGGAGAGCGTGGCCTGGGTGACCTGGACGCCGTCGTCCGCCAGCAAAGCGGCCAGCTCCGCCTGGGAGCGCACCGATTCACCCGTCAGGATGGCGGTGATGCGCGCCTGGCGGGCTGTTTTGGTGGCCGGACTGGAGCCCGGCGATGCCGGCGGGACGGACACTAGTTGCCAACCTCCCGTGGCGCCAGCCCGTCCACCAGGGCCAGGCCTTCGACGACGGCGAGTCCCGACTGGTGCATCAGCCAGGCCATCAGGGCCTTCTGCGCGTGCAGCCGGTTCTCGGCCTCGTCCCACACGATCGACTGGGGGCCGTCGATGACCCCCGCCGAAATCTCGTAGCCGCGGTACGCGGGCAGGCAGTGAAGCACGACGGCGTCGTCCGCCGCGTGTGCCATGGCCGCCTCATCCACGGAGTACTCCCGGAACAGCCGCAGCCGGGCTTCCTTTTCGGCTTCCTGGCCCATGGAGACCCACGTGTCCGTGGCCACAACGTCCGCG
The DNA here is from genome assembly GCF_050156205.1 of Pseudarthrobacter sp. Y6. Taxonomy (NCBI): domain Bacteria; kingdom Bacillati; phylum Actinomycetota; class Actinomycetes; order Micrococcales; family Micrococcaceae; genus Pseudarthrobacter; species Pseudarthrobacter sp. Y6. The sequence continues at coordinate 2,883,113 of NZ_CP189574.1, forward strand.
CCCTTGAGTGCAGCGGCGGCGTCAGTAGTGACCAGCACGGACCCGCCGGTCTGCGCGGCGCGTTCCTCCGCGGCGGCCACGATCTTCGCGGCCGGGAGGTAACCTTCCGGACCCGCGACGCGGACGTGCATCCCCGCGGTGACGCCCGCCAGGAGATAGGAGTTGGCCATGTTGTTGGCGGCGTCGCCCAGGTAGCTCATGGTGAGGCCCTTGAGCTCGCCCTTGTGTTCCTTGACCGCGAGCAGGTCCGCCAGGAGCTGGCACGGGTGGTAGTCATCGCACAAGGCGTTAATAACGGGCACCCTGGAGTTTTCCGCCATCGCCACGAGGCCCGAGTGCGCGCCGGTGCGCCACACAATGGTGGAGACCATGCGCTCCAGGACCTTGGCGGTGTCCTCGACAGATTCCTTGTGGCCGATCTGGGCCTCGCCCGGGTTGATGATCAGGGCGTTGCCGCCCATGTCCGCGATGCCCGTGGCGAACGAAACGCGCGTACGGGTGGAGGTCTTGTCGAAGATGACGGCAACTGTCTTGCGGCCGCGCTGCTCCGCGGCGAAGGGCTGCACGCTGTACGGCGCTGCCTTCATCCGGACGGCCAGGTCCAGGACCTCGGCCTGCTCAGCGGGGCTGAGGTCCGTGTCCTTGAGGAAGTGGCGGGTGCTGGGTGCCGTTCCGGCGGAAGAAACTACAGGGGTCACTGCGCGTCCTTAGCTGTCTGGAGGATTGCCGGGAGGGCCGCGAGGAAGGTGCCTGCCTGGTCCTTGGTGAGGACCAGCGGCGGGGCCAGCCGGATGGTGTGCGGGCCGGGGCTGTTGACGATGAATCCGGCGTCCAGGCCGGCCGTCACCACGGCAGGCGCGACAGCGGCGTCCAGGTCGAAGCCGATGAGCAGGCCTTCGCCTCGGACTTCGGTGACGCCGTCGACGGCGGCGAGTCCGGCGCGGAGGTAGTCCCCCACGGCAGCAACATTTTCCAGTACCCGCTGGCTTTCGATGGCGTGCAGCGTGGCCAGCGCGGCCGCCGTCGCCACCGGGTTGCCGCCGAAGGTGGTGCCGTGCTGGCCCGCGGTCAGGAGCGACGACGTCTGCTCACCGAACGTCAGGAGCGCTCCGATGGGGAAGCCGCCGCCGAGGCCCTTTGCCAGGGTGACGGCGTCCGGAACAATCCCGGCGTCCTCCGTCGCGAGCCATTTGCCGGTCCGGCCGATTCCGGTCTGGACCTCGTCCAGGATCAGCAGAGCTCCCGCTTTGGTGGTCGCCTCGCGGGCTGCCTTCAGGTAGCCCGGGGGCAGTGGCCGCACTCCGGCTTCGCCCTGGATGGGCTCCAGGAAGACGGCGGCCACGGTTTCGTCGATGGCTGCTTCCAGGGCTGCGACGTCGCCGAACGGGATGTGGACCACGCCGCCGGGCAGCGGCTCGAACGGTGCGCGGTAGGCTTCCTTGGCGGTCAGGGCCAGGGCACCCATGGTGCGGCCGTGGAAGGCACCTTCCAGGGCGATGATCTTGGTGCGCTTGCCAGTGGTGCCGTCGGGGCTGGCCCCGTTGCGCCGTGCCAGCTTAAAGGCGGCTTCGTTGGCCTCGGTGCCGGAATTTGTGAAGAACACCTTGGAGCCCGCCGGGGCGTGCGTCAGTGCCAGCAGCTTTTCGGCCAGTGCGATCTGGGTGGGGCTGGTGAAGAAGTTGGAGACATGGCCAAGGGTGGCCAGCTGGCTCGAAATCACGGACGTGACAAACGGGTGGGCGTGGCCCAGGGCGTTGACGGCGATGCCGCCGAGCAGGTCCAGGTACTCCTTGCCGTCAGCGTCCCATACCAGGCAGCCGGCGCCGCGGACCAGGACCCGCTGCGGAGTGCCGAACACCCCCATCAGGGACGTGGAATAGCGGGCGAGCCAGTCGGCCCCGCTGGTGTGGCCTGTGGTGTCGAGCAGGTCCCCTGCCGGGGTCTTCTCCAGGGTGGCGGCAGCGTGGCTGCCTGTCTTCGTCTGGCTCATGGGTTAACTCCCTTTGCGTCGCTGCCGGTGTCCCCGTCGGGGACCACCTGTGTGCCGATGCCGGCGGTGGTGAATGTTTCCAGGAGCATGGAGTGCGGCAGACGGCCGTCCACGATGTGCGCGCGTTCCACTCCGCCGTCAATCGCCTTGAGACAAGCTTCCATCTTGGGGATCATGCCGGACTCAAGGGAGGGCAGCAGCTGCCGCAGCTCCGAGGCCGTGAGGGAGGAGATGAGCGAGGACCGGTCCGGCCAGTTGGCGTACAGTCCTTCGACGTCGGTGAGAATCACCAGTTTGGACGCCCCCAACGCTTCGGCCAGGGCCGCCGCAGCAGTATCCGCGTTGACGTTCAGGACCTGGCCTGTGGTCTGGACCTCTCCGGCTGCCGTCTCGACGCCGTCGGACTCGATTTCCGGGGCCACGGTGGAGATGACCGGGATGCGGCCGGCTGCCAGGATGTCCAGGATGCCCTCGGGGTTTACGCCGACGACTTCGCCCACCAGGCCCAGGTCCACTTCCTCGCCGTCAATGACGGTGCCGGTCCGGACGGCACGGAGCAGGCCACCGTCTTCGCCGGACATTCCCACGGCGTAGGGGCCGTGGGAGTTGATCAGGCCCACCAGTTCGCGGCCCACCTGGCCGGTAAGGACCATCCGGACAACGTCCATGGCTTCGGGGGTGGTGACGCGGAGGCCGCCCTTGAACTCGGACTCAATACCCAGCCGCGCCAGCATCGAGTTGATCTGCGGGCCGCCGCCGTGGACCACCACGGGGTGGATGCCAACATGGTGCAGGAACACCACGTCTTCCGCGAAGGCACGGCGCAGTTCGTCATTAACCATGGCGTTGCCGCCGTATTTGATCACCATGGTGGTGCCGGCGAACCGCTGGATCCAGGGCAGCGCCTCGATCAGCGTGCCGGCCTTGCTTTGGGCATCACTCATGGACGTCGCTTCGCGGGTCTGGGTGTTCATGCGTGCAGTATCTCCAGGGTTGCCGGTGGATCTAGCTTGCGGATCAGCTTGAGTAGGCGCTGTTCTCGTGGACGTAGTCGTGGGTGAGGTCGTTGGTCCAGATGGTGGCTTCGGCGTCCCCGGACTGAAGGTCAATTTCCACCAGGACTTCGCGGGGTTCGAGGTCAACCAGGTTGCGGTCGTCGCCGATGCTGCCGTTGCGGCAGATCTGGATGCCGTTGATGGCGACGTTCAGCTGGTCCGGTTCGAACACGGCGTCCGTGGTGCCCACGGCGGACAGCACTCGGCCCCAGTTGGGGTCCTTGCCGAAGATGGCTGCCTTGAACAGGTTGGACCGGGCCACGGAGCGGCTGACAGTTTCGGCGTCCCGCTCCGTGGCCGCGTTGAACGTGCGGATGGCGATATCGTGGCTGGCGCCTTCGGCGTCCCCGATCAGCTTGCGCGCCAGTTCAGCGCACACCTGGGTCAGCCCTGCACCAAAGGCTTCCGCGGACGGGACCGCGCCGGACGCGCCGGAAGCCAGCAGCACCACGGTGTCGTTGGTGGACATGCAGCCGTCCGAATCAGCCCGGTCGAAGGTGACGCGCGTGGCATCGCGGAGGACGACGTCGAGCATTTCCGCTTCGACGTCGGCGTCAGTGGTGAGGACCACCAGCATGGTGGCCAGGCCGGGTGCCAGCATGCCGGCGCCCTTGGCGATGCCGCCGATGGTGAACTCCTGGCCGTCGGCGTCCGTGCCGATGAACAGTGCGGACTTGGGCACCGAGTCGGTGGTCATGATGGCGTTGGCCGCATCCGGCCCGCCGTCCGTGCTGAGCGCTGCCGAGGCAGCTTCGACGCCCGGGAGGATCTTGTCCATGGGCAGCTGCTCGCCGATCAGGCCGGTGGAACAGACAAACACGTCCGTCGCCGAGATACCCAGGACAGCAGCCACTTTCTCGGCCGTACTGTGGGTGTTCTGGAACCCCTGGGGACCGGTACAGGCGTTGGCACCGCCGGAGTTGAGGACCACTGCGTCCACGCGGCCGTCCGAGACCACCTGGCGGGACCAGTGGACGGGAGCCGCGGCCACCCGGTTGCTGGTAAAGACGGCTGCAGCCGCCTTGGACGGGCCATCGTTGACGACCAGGGCGAAGTCCGGCTTACCGGACGTCTTCAGGCCGGCGGTGACGCCTGCGGCGCGGAATCCCAAGGGGGCGGTAACGGTCACGGTGCAACTCCCTGCAGGTTGAGGCCGGCGGTTTCCGGCAGGCCAAGCGCAATATTCATGGACTGCACGGCGCCGCCGGCAGTCCCCTTGGTGAGGTTATCAATGACGCACGTCACAATCACGCGGCCAGTGTGTTCATCCAGTGCCAACTGCATGGCCGCGTGGTTGGAGCCCTGGACCGACTTGGTGGCGGGCCACTGCCCTTCAGGCAGGAGGTGGACAAACGGTTCGTCGTCGTAGGCATCCGCCCACGCCTGGCGGAGGTCCGCCGCGGTGGTGCCGGGCTTGACCTTCGCGGTGGCGGTGGTGAGGATGCCGCGGCTCATCGGCGCGAGCGTCGGGGTGAAGGACACCGTGACACTCTCCCCCGCCGCACGGGATAGCCCCTGCTCAATCTCGGGGGTGTGGCGGTGACCGCCGCCCACGCCGTACGGACTCATGGAGCCCATCACCTCAGAGCCGATCAGGTTCACCTTCGCGGCCTTGCCCGCACCCGAGGTGCCGGAAGCGGAAACGATCACGACGTCGTCCGGCTGGAGCAGCTTGGCGGCAAACCCGGGCGTCAGCGCCAGGAGGGCCGACGTCGGGTAGCAGCCCGGGACGGCGATCCGCGTGGCGCCCTTGAGGGCCTCGCGCTGGCCGGGGAGCTCCGGCAGACCGTAGGGCCAGGTGCCGGCGTGGGCCGAGCCGTAGAACTTTTCCCACGCGGCCGGATCTTCGAGGCGGTGGTCTGCGCCGGCGTCGATCACTACGGTGCCTTCGGGAAGCTGCGCCGCAATCTCGGCGGAAGCGCCATGCGGGAGCGCCAGGAACACCACATCGTGCCCTGATAGATTCTCCACCGTGGTGTCTTCCAGGATGCGGCTGGCCAGTCCGTGCAGATGGGGCTGCAGTTCGCCGAGGCGGGAGCCTGCATTGCTATGCGCGGTGATGGCACCGATGGTCACGTCCGGATGCCCCGCCAGGAGGCGCAGGACTTCTCCCCCGGCGTAGCCGCTGGCTCCGGAGACGGCAACAGAAATAGTCATGCCGTGAATCTTACAGCAAAAGTATTCAGTGTGCCCGATATTTATGCATCAGGCGTTTCATCGATTCCCAGGGCCGTTAGGCAAGCAGGCGTAGGCTGGGGTGAGGGTGATCGTGACCGTGCAGTCCGAATGTCGGCTGCAGCGTTGCCCGAAACAGTTACGAGGCCCGCTCCATGACCACCACCCTCCCCACTTCAGAGCGCCCTAAATCGCGTGTCCGGCAGCCCAACGCCGTTGTCCTGAGCTATTCGGAGCTGTTGAAGAGCGTCAAGGCTGAAGGCCTGCTGGAACGCCGCGTCGGTTTCTACATCACGCTCTTTGCCAGCCTGGTCCTCCTGATGGCCGCCACCTGGTTCGGCTTCGCCCTGATCGGCGACAGCTGGTTCCAGCTCCTCATCGCCGCGGCAGTCGGGGTTCTCTGCACGCAGCTGAGTTTCCTGGCCCACGAGGCCGGGCACCGCCAGATCTTCGCATCGCGCCGGGCCAACGACTGGACCGCCCGGATCCTGGCCACCTCGGTGGCAGGCATGAGCTACTCCTGGTGGGAGCAGAAGCACGGCGCCCACCACAACCACCCCAACGTCATTTCCAAGGATCCGGACATTGCCACCGGGGCCATCGCCTTCCACACCGAAGGTGCCGCTACGCGGCAAGGCCGGTTTTCATTCCTGACCCGCAAGCAGGGCTGGTTCTTCTTCCCGTTGCTGTTCCTAGTTGGCCTCGGGCTGCAGATCGATTCGGTGAAGTTCGTCTTCCGCCGGGCCAAGGTGACGCACCGCTGGGTAGAGCTTCCCATTTTGCTGGTACGCCTAAGCCTCCTGCCCGTGCTGGCGTTTACGTTCCTGCCGCTGGGAATGGCGTTCGCCTTCATCGGCGTGCAGCTCGCCGTCTTCGGTTTCTACATGGGTGCTTCCTTCGCACCGAACCACAAGGGCATGCCGGTCCTGCCCGCGGACAGCCGCGTGGACTTCTTCAGCCGCCAGGTGCTGACGTCACGGAACATCTCCGGCGGCCGGTTCATGGACATCCTGCTCGGCGGCCTGAACCGACAGGCTGAGCACCACCTCTTCCCGGACATGGCGCGCCCCCAGCTGGACAAGGCTGCCAAGATCGTTCGCGAGTACTGCAAGAAGCACCAGGTTCCCTACACGGAAACCACGCTGCTGCAGTCCTACGGCATCATCGTTCGCTACCTCAACGACGTGGGCCTTGCTGCAGGACGCCACTTCGAGTGCCCTATGGCTACGGTTACCCGGCGGTTCTAGCACGCACACCGGGTCACGCGGGCTCGCCAACATGATTCTTTCCCCCACATGACCTGAAGCGACGGCCGGCTACCGGCCGTCGCTTCCTCGTCGGTAGCGGTATCCCTAGGATGGTCAGAGACACCGGCCGCGGGAAATTCCCGCCCGGAGAGGAGACCCTTTATGCATGCCATCGTTGCCCGCCGGTCCGGAGGTCCGGAAGTCCTCGAGCTTGCCGAGGTGGACCGTCCGACGCCGGGCCCTGGCAAGTTGCTCATCAAAGTGGCGGCCACGGGCGTCAATTTCATTGACACCTACCAGCGCGGCGGCATGTACAAGGTTGCCTATCCCTTCACACCGGGCGCGGAAGCAGCGGGCGTTGTCGGGGAAATTGGCGAGGGCGTTGAGGGTTTTACCGTAGGCAGCCGGGTGGCCACGGCCGAGGGCACTAAGTGCTACGCCGCCTACACCTTGCTGGACGCTGCGAAAGCGCTCCCCGTACCGGATGGCGTGGACCTTCTGACGGCGGCGGCGTTGCCCCTCCAGGGCATGACCGCCCATTATCTGATCAATTCATCTTTCAAGGTGGAGCCCGGCCACACAGTGCTGGTCCATGCGGGCGCAGGCGGCGTAGGACTGCTGATCACCCAGCTCCTGAAGGCCCGCGGAGCCCGGGTTATCACCACGGTATCCACCGACGAGAAGGAAGCACTGGCCAAGGGAGCCGGCGCCGACGTTGTGCTCCGCTATGAAGGATTCGCAGAAGCAGTCCGCGACCTTACCGACGGTGCCGGCGTCCAGGTGGTCTACGACGGCGTCGGGAAAGATACGTTCGATGGCTCGCTTGCCAGCCTTCGCACCCGCGGCTTCCTCGTCCTGTTCGGGGCTGCCTCCGGGGCGGTGCCGCCGGTGGATCCGCAGCGGCTCAACGCGGGCGGCTCGCTGTCGCTGACGCGGCCGACATTGGCGCATTTCCTCGCCAACCCGCAGGAACGGCGGTGGCGCTCCAGCGAGGTCTTTGGGGCCGTAGCCGACGGAAGCGTGAAGGTACGGATCGGTGCCACCTATCCCCTGGCCGAGGCGCGGCAGGCCCACGAGGACCTCGAGGGCCGGCGCACCACGGGCAAGGTCCTCCTGGTTCCCTGAAATATTCATGGGATCCGGATAAACGGAATATGAACCTTCAACCAATCTCGGACACCTTCCGTTCACCTTGCCCGGGCACAATCCGACCGTGAGTGAGCATCCGTCGAACGTCGTCGCATCCCTGCCGGATGTCTTGTACCGCCCCCAGCTGGCCGGTTCGCCCCTGGCTCCGTCCGAGCGGACCCTGACGGCCATCCTGGAGGAATCGGCCACCCGTTTCCCGGAGGCGTCGGCGCTCGACGACGGCCGGCGTTCCCTGAGCTACGCCGAACTGATGGCCGCAGTCCGGGCCAAAGGACGGGAGCTCCATGCCGCCGGGCTGGGCGCCGGGGACAGGGTCGGTGTACGGATTCCGTCCGGGACCAACGAGCTCTACATCTCGATTCTCGCCATCCTGCACGTCGGCGCCGCCTACGTGCCAGTGGACGCCGACGACCCTGAGGAGCGTGCACGGCTGGTCTTCGGCGAGGCAGGAGTGACCGCAGTCCTCACCCATGGGGACGCGGTCATTGTGCCGGCCTCCCGGCCCACCGTAGACCGCCGTGGCGCTGAACACCGTTCTGTCGAGCGCCGTTCTGCCAGGCCCGGCGATGACGCCTGGGTGATCTTCACGTCCGGATCCACCGGCACGCCCAAGGGCGTCGCCGTCCAGCACCGCTCCGCCGCTGCCTTTGTTGACGCCGAAGCCCGGATCTTCCTGCAGGAGGAACCCCTCGGCCCGCAGGACAGGGTGCTGGCAGGGCTTTCCGTCGCCTTTGATGCCTCGTGCGAGGAAATGTGGCTTGCCTGGCGTCATGGCGCCTGCCTGGTGCCCGCGCCGCGTACCCTGGTCAGGACGGGAACGGACCTCGGCCCGTGGCTCATCAGCCACGGCATCACCGCAGTGTCCACTGTCCCTACCCTTGCTGCCCTCTGGCCGGCCGAGTCCCTGGAGAGTGTCCGGCTCCTGATTTTCGGCGGCGAAGCCTGCCCGCCCGAGCTCGCAGAGCGGCTGGCCGTCCCGGGCCGTGAAGTCTGGAACACCTACGGCCCCACGGAGGCCACGGTAGTGGCCTGCGCGGCCCCTCTGGGTGGTCCCGGTCCGGTCCGGATCGGACTACCGCTGGACGGCTGGGACCTGGCCGTGGTGGACGCTGAAGGACTGCCCGTCGGCGAAGGGGACATCGGCGAACTGATCATCGGCGGCGTCGGACTGGCCCGTTACCTTGACCCGGACAAGGACCGGGAGAAGTACGCGCCCATGCCGTCCTTCGGCTGGCAGCGCGCGTACCGTTCCGGCGACCTGGTCCGCTACGAAGCCGTCGGACTGATCTTTATGGGCCGCGCCGACGAACAGGTCAAGCTCGGTGGACGCCGGATCGAACTGGGCGAAATTGACTCCGCCCTGCAGGCCCTCCCCCACGTTGCCGGAGCTGCGGCGGCCGTACGGACAACCGCGGCGGGCAACCAGATCCTGGTGGGATATTTGGCCGCCGCTGATGCGGACCTGGATCTGGTGGCAGCCCGCGAACTCCTGGCGACGAGTCTCCCCGCGCCCCTCATTCCACTGCTGACGGTCATCGACTCCCTGCCTACAAAAACCAGCGGCAAGGTGGACCGTCATGCCCTGCCCTGGCCGCTGACCGGGACCGGCGCGGCGGAGGCTGACGCTGCCCCGTTGAACCTGCCGGAAGATGCCGCCTGGGTGGCCGAACGGTGGACTGCCGTCCTGGGTAGCCCCGTAACAAGCCTCGACGCCGACTTCTTCGCCTACGGCGGCGGCTCCCTATCCGCTGCCCAACTGGTCTCCGCCCTCAGGGGCCGGTACCCGACCATCACGGTCGCCGACATCTATGCCACGCCCAGGATCGGGGCCCTGATTGATGCGGCCCGCCAGACGCTTCCCGGCGGAGTGGCCGCCGGACCGGCGCCGTCCAGGACTGTGCGCCCCACCGCGTTCAAGTCCCAGGTCTTTCAGACGCTGATGGGCATTCCCTTGCACATCCTGGTGGGGATGCGCTGGCTGACCTACCTCATGGCGACTAACAACGTGCTGGCCGCCTTGGCCGGCTTCAGCGCGGCCCCCACCGTTTCCTGGTGGTGGGTGGCCGCGTCCTGGCTCGTCTTCGTCTCTCCGGCCGGCCGGATGCTGATTTCCGTGGCCGCGGCCCGGATCCTGCTCCGGAAGGTGGGGCCGGGAACGTACCCGCGCTCCGGGCGCGTGCACCTGCGCCTCTGGCTGGCCGAACAGATCCAGGACCTCGCCGGCGCCATCAGCCTCGCCAGCGCACCCTGGGTGCCGTACTACGCCCGGGCGTTGGGCGCCAAGATCGGCAACAACGTCCAACTGCACTCGCTGCCGCCGGTCACCGGGCTGCTTTCCCTCGGCAGTGGCTCCAACGTCGAGCCTGAGGTGGATCTTTCCGGTTGGTGGATCGACGGGGACATCGTCCACATCGGGGCCGTCCACATCGGGGCAGGAGCCAGCGTCGGGGCGCGCAGCACGCTGATGCCCGGCGCTTCCATCGGCACCGGAGCCCAGGTGGAGCCGGGCTCGGCCGTCCTCGGCAAGGTGAAGGCCGGCCACCACGTTGCCGGGTCCCCGGCCGAGCGTCGGGGCAAGGCGAAGCACTCGCTGCCGGATACTCCCGCAGAACATCGGCTGATTGGCCGGCTCTGGTTCGCCGGATTCGCCGTGGCTTCGGCCGTGCTGGCCCTGATCCCTTACGTCTCCGCCGCCGCCGCGGCACTGGTGGTCTTTGGCTTTATCCGGGGCAGTGAATCGCTCTCCGCCGCTGTCCCGCAGCTCATGCTCGCCCTCGCACCCGCGGCCCTCGTGTGGTTCGTCGTCAACCTGCTGCTCATTTTGGGTACTACCCGGTTGCTCGGCATAGGCCTGGCGGAGGGCTACTACCGCGTCCGCAGCCGGATCGGCTGGCAGGTCTGGGCCACGGAACGTGTACTGGATCTGGCCCGCGACCTGCTCTTCCCGATCTACGCCAGCCTTTTCACTCCGGTCTGGCTGCGCCTCCTCGGCGCCAAGATCGGTAAGAACGTCGAAGCCTCCACGGTCCTGCTCATCCCCAAGATGACCACCGTGGGCGAGGGCGCCTTCCTGGCCGACGACACCATGGTGGCCTCCTACGAGCTCGACGGCGGGTGGCTGCGGATTGCGCCCGCGAAGATCGGCAAGCGCTCCTTCCTGGGCAACTCCGGCATGACCGCTGCCGGCCGGAACGTCCCCAAGAACTCACTCGTCGCCGTCCTGTCGGCCACCCCGGCCAAGGCCAAGTCCGGGACGTCGTGGCTGGGCAGCCCGCCTGTGCGGCTCCGGCGCACCGCCATCGCTTCGGATGACACGCGCACCTTCCAGCCGCCGCTGCGGCTCAAGATTGCCCGCGGCCTCTGGGAACTGGGCCGCTTCGTTCCCGTCATGACCACGGTCTCCATCGCGGCCGCCGTGATGCTTGCCTTCGACTGGCTGGCCGCCGCGTACAACTACGGAATTGCCGCGGCCCTGGGCGGCGTCGTTATGCTACTGGCGGGCGCGGTGGCCGCGGGCAGCGCCGTCGTCGCCAAATGGGTCCTCGTGGGACGGATCCGTGCCGGCGAGCACCCGCTCTGGAGCTCCTTCATCTGGCGCAACGAGGTGGTGGACACGTTTATCGAAATGGTCAGCGCCCCCTGGTTCGCCCGCGCAGCAACCGGCACGCCGGCCCTGGTCTGGTGGCTCCGGGCGCTCGGCGCACGGATCGGCCGCGGAACGTGGTGCGAAAGCTATTGGCTCCCCGAAGCTGACCTCGTATCCCTCGGGCGGAACTCCACCGTCAACAGAGGCTGCGTGGTCCAGACGCACCTGTTCCACGACCGCGTCATGAGCCTGGACACTGTTACCCTCGAAGACGGAGCAACCATGGGGCCTCACGGTGTCATCCTGCCGCAGGCGAGCATCGGCAGCGGTGGAACGGTAGGACCGGCGTCGCTCGTGATGAGGGGCGAATCGGTTCCAGCCGCGACCTATTGGATGGGCAATCCGGTGAGCCCCTGGAGTGGTCCCGCAGCGTCCGCTCCCAAACCACGGTAGCCCCCGCACCAGCTGTCCTGCCGCCCTACGCTGATCGGAAAGACCCTCTTATGAGTTCCCCCGCACCGAGCCCGACGGCCGCGAGTACCGGCCCTGCCCGCACGTCGGAGCAGGATGCTTCAGCACCTGATCCCTACATGCCGGGCCATGGCACGAACGCGTACAAAGTCAGCCGCTACGAACTGGACCTTGACTACAAGCTCAGCAGCAACCGCCTGAGCGGGCGCGCGGTCCTGAACGCCGTCACCCAGTACGCGACGGCTGCCCTTGTGCTGGACCTGGCCGGGCTCCGGGCCACGAAGATCCAGCTCAGCGGGCGCCGGGTAAAAAAGTTCAGCCAGCGCGCAGGGCAATTAGTCATTGTGCCCGAGGCCGCACTGCCGGCGGGCGAGGAATTTACCCTGGACATCCGCTACGAAGGCAACCCTGCTCCCCGGCGCGGGTTCTGGGGCGAGGTCGGCTGGGAGGAACTCACCGACGGCGTCCTCGTGGCTGGCCAGCCCAACGGTGCCGCCTCATGGTTCCCGTGCAACGACCACCCCGGTGACAAGGCCAGCTACCGGATCAGCGTGACCACCGACGCCAATTACCGGGCCGTGTGTAACGGCACGCTGATCTCCCACACCAGCAGGGCCAGCCGCGAGACCTGGGTCTACGAGCAAGCGGAGCCCATGGCCACCTACCTTGCCACGGTCCAGATCGGCCGGTATGAGTTCCTCACCCTGACTCCCTTCCCCGTGGACGGGCAGGTTCCGCAGTTCGCCGCCGTCCCGGCGCTTTTGTTCGACGCGGCCCGCGAAGGCCTGGCGAGGCAGCCTGAGATGATGCGCACCTTTGCCAACTGCTTCGGGCCCTACCCCTTCCCGGAATATTCCGTGGTGGTGACCGAAGACGAGCTGGAAATACCGCTTGAGGCGCAGACGCTTTCCATTCTGGGCCGGAACCACCTGACGCAGGAGTGGGAGTCCCAGCGGCTCATCGCCCACGAGCTCGCGCACCAGTGGTTCGGGAACTCCCTCACTGCCGCATCCTGGGCGGACATCTGGCTCCACGAGGGCTTTGCCTGCTACGCGGAGTGGATCTGGTCCGAGGAAGCGGGCGTCCTGCCCGTCGCGGACCGGGCCGCCGCAGCCTGGCGGAAGCTGGCCGCCGGCAGCCAAGACATCATCGTGGGCGACCCGGGGCCGGAGCTTATGTTTGATGACCGCGTCTACAAGCGCGGAGCCCTGGCCCTGCATGCCCTGCGGATCCGTTGCGGCGACTTGGCATTTTTTGCGCTGTTGCACGACTGGACGGATGCCCACCGTCACAGTTCAGTGTCCACTGCGGCGTTTATCCTCGCCGCGGACCGGGCCACCGGCCTGGACACTGAGGCGCTGCTGCACCCGTGGCTGCTCGAGGCAGCCCTTCCGCCGCTGCCTGTGCGCTGACGGGCAGGTGCGCTAGCTGCCGGTGCGCGAAACCGCGACGGCGGCGCGAAAGTCGAGCGGGAGGCCCGCCTCTCCGGCGGCCAGGTCCCGGATTTCAGGGCGGGACAGAACATCGAGGGTGTCCGGGGCGGTAGCGAGGCCGTCGCCCGTCATCTTGAGCCAGGCTTCTTTGCGCGCCCAGAGCCGTGCCCGCTCCCGCAGCAGCTGAGGCCCTGCCAGCCCGGCGAGGGCCGCGCGCTCGGCGGCGGTGAGGGCCACGCCGTCGAACCCTTCAAAGGCCATGCCGGACGGGTCAGCCAGGTCCACGCCCATGGTGACTCCGGCAGGTGGATCCACCACTGCGCCCAACAGGATCCACCCGGAACTCCGGGACAGGCTCAGCGCGAGCGGCACCGGTTCTCCCCTGAGCCTGTACCCGGGCCTGCCGTGCGACAGCTCGGGGCCGGCGCCGCACCGGGGACAGCGGAAGTGCGTGGTGAGGTCCGACGCCGGGACATCCAGCAGTTCTGCTGCGAACGTTCGCAGGGCACGCCGGCCAGCCACAAAAACGGCCCGCGGGCCGGGCGCCAAGGCGTCGGCGCGCGCCAGCTCTGCAGGCTCCAGCACTACCCGCTGGCCGCCCGCCGTCGTGTCCTGCCCTCCCGGCAATCCGGGAGGGCAGGACCGCAGGACTGGCCCTGGCGCCACCGGCTCCGCCATCTCTGGGGCCCCCGGCCCTGCCATCCGGATCCGCGCTTAGCGCTGCACGGCGCCGAAGCGCTCTGCAGCCAGGGCAACAGCGCTTTCGCGCGCAGCCGAGGCCTCATCGGCAGTCAACGTCCGGTCCGTTGCCCGGAAACGCAAGCCGAAGGCCAGCGATTTCTTGCCTTCTTCAATGCCCTTGCCGGCGTAGACGTCGAACAGCGCCACGTCCTCCAACAGCTCGCCGGCGCCTTCGCGGAGCGCCTCGAGGACCTGGTCCGCGGGAATGTCCTGCGGTACCACCAAGGCAACGTCCTGGGTGGCTACCGGGAACGTGGAGATGTGGCGGGCCACAATCACATCCGCGGCTGCCTCGAACAGCGCATCCGCGTTGAATTCCAGCGCCACCGAACGGGCCGGCATGTCGTGCGCGGCCAGGAGCTTCGGGTGCAGCTCGCCGGCGTAACCCACCACTTCACCGGTCCGAAGCGAGAGCTGCGCGGCGCGGCCCGGGTGGAACGCCTGGTGCGCACCCTGGCTGACAACGACCTCCACGCCCAGGACATCCCCGGCGAGCCGGGCAATATCCAGCGCGTCGGACCAGTCCCACAAGCGCGGCGTGTGGCTGGCGGCAGCTGGTGAATCGTGGCCCGTGAGGACAGCGGCGACGTACAGCGGCTGGTCCGGAACGCCGTCGTACAGTGCATCCAGTACCTCATCGGCGGGCTTGACGCCCAGCGGCGGGATGGACGGTGTTCCGACGGTCCCGCCGGGCAGGAAAACGAGGCCCGACTCGAAGAGCGCCAGGTCGCGGAATCCGCGGGAGTGGTTCCGCTTGGCCACCTCGATGAGCCCGGGGAGGATGGACGTGCGCAGGAAGCTGTGTTCCTCGCTGATAGGGTTCGCCAGCTTGACCGCGCTCCGGGCAGCACCCTGCTCGGCGACGCCGAACGTGTCGTTGGCGGCCTTGGAGACGAACGGGTAGGCCAGGACTTCGGTCAGCCCGGCGTCCGCCAGGGCCTGGATGAGCCGACGGCGCTGCTGCTGCACGCGGGTCAGACCCCGTCCCGGAGGGGCCACCGGAAGGGTGGCGGGGATGTTGTCGTAACCCACCAGCCGCGCGATTTCCTCGGAGAGGTCTTCCTTGGTTTCCAGGTCGTTGCGCCAGCTGGGGGCGGTAACGGTCCAGCCGCTGTTGTTCTTTTCCACCATGGCACCGAGGTCCACCAGCGAGGTGGTGATCTGTTCTTCGGTGAAGTCGATGCCGATCCGCTGGGCGGCGAAGGCTGCCGGCAGCGCGATGGTCACCGCGTCCGGCGCGGTCCCGACGTCGGTCCCCGCCTGGTCAGCAACCCCACGGGCCAGTTCCACCAGGAGGTCAACAACACGCTGGGCAGCGATGTCCGCAACGTGCCAGTCGACGCCGCGCTCGAAGCGCTTGGACGCCTCGGACGGCAGCTTGTGCCGGCGGCGGGAACGGCCAATGGACACCTCGTCGAAGTGGGCCGCTTCCACCAGGACGTTCGACGTCGAATTGCTCACCTCGGTGGCTGCGCCGCCCATCACGCCGGCAACGCCGATCGGGCCGGAACCATCGGTGATGAGGAGGTCCTCGACGTCGAGCGCGCGCTCTTTGCCATCCAGGGTGGTGATCTTCTCTCCCACCACGGCGCGCCGGACCACGATGTCGCCGGACAGTTTGTCCAGGTCGTAGCAGTGCGTGGGCTGGCCAAGCTCGACCATCACGTAGTTGGAGATGTCCACTGGCAGGGAGATGGAGCGGATCCCGGCAAGCCGCAGCCGCGAGGTCAGCCACGGGGGTGTCGGCTTCGTGGCGTCGACGCTGCGGACGGTGCGGGCCACGAAACGGTCGCAGCCGGGCTTGCCGTAGATGGGCGCGTCGTCGTTGAGCTTGACGCCGTAACCGCCGGAAAGTTCCGCCGGGGCCTGGACCTTGGCGGCGGGGTCCGTGAAGGAGGTTCCGGTGGCGTGGGCGTATTCACGGGCCACACCACGGATGGAGAACGCGTAGCCGCGGTCCGGGGTCACGTTGATCTCGGCTGCCTGGTCATAGAGGCCCAGCAGTTCCATGGCGTCCGTGCCGATTTTCGGATCAAGCCCGATGCGGGACAGCACCAGGATGCCGTCGTGGTCCTCGCCGATGCCAAGCTCACGGACAGAAGCAATCATGCCGGCGGACAGGTGGCCGTAGGTGTTCCGGGCGGAGATGCGGAAGTCGCCGGGCAGGACTGCTCCGGGAAGGGTGACTACCACCTTGTCGCCCTCAACGAAATTGTGGGCGCCGCAGATGATCCCCTGCACGCCGGACGGGTCGATGCCGTCGCCGGCGAGGGTCTGTTCCTGGCCTTCGGGGACAACCCGGACCTGGCACCAGTTGATGGTTTTGCCGTTGGTCTGGGGTTCCTTGACGATGCTCAGGACCTGGCCCACCACGATGGGGCCCTGCAAGGTGTCCGTGGGGCGGTGGACTGCTTCTTCTTCAAAGCCGACCTTAACGAGTTCGGCCATGACGTCTTCGGCCGATGCTCCTGCCGGTACCTGCGCGAATTCACGCAGCCAGGAAAGTGGGATACGCACTGTTAGATCTCCATCCCGAAGTGTTCGCTGAAACGTACATCGCCTTCGATCATGTCGCGCATGTCGCCGACCTCGTTGCGGAACATGAGGGCACGCTCGATGCCCATGCCGAAGGCAAAACCTGAATAGATGTCCGGATCGATGCCTGCGGCGCGGAGCACGTTCGGGTTGACCATGCCGCAGCCGCCCCATTCGATCCAGCGCGGGCCGCCCTTGGCGCCCGGGTGCCAGATGTCCAGCTCCGCGGAAGGCTCGGTGAACGGGAAATAGTTGGGGCGCAGCCGGATCTGGGCCCCGTCGCCGAACATCTGGCGCGTGAAGTGCTCCAGGGTGCCGCGGAGGTCCGCCATGCTGAGCTTCTTGTCGATGGCCAGGCCCTCGAACTGGTGGAAGACCGGGGTGTGCGTCGCGTCCAGCTCGTCGGTGCGGAACACCTTGCCCGGGCACAGCACGTAGATGGGCAGCTCGCGTTCCAGCATGGAGCGGACCTGCACCGGCGAGGTGTGCGTGCGCATCAGGAGGTGGGCTTCCGGCGGCTCGACGAAGAAGGTGTCCTGCATTTCGCGGGCCGGGTGGTCCGGCTTGAAGTTCAGCGCGTCGAAGTTGAACCACTCGGACTCGACCTCGGGGCCTTCGGCGATCTCCCAGCCCATGCCGACGAAGATGTCCGCCACGCGCTCCTGCAGGGTGGACAGCGGGTGGCGCGCGCCGGCACGACGGCGGCGGGGCGCGGCAGTGACGTCCACTGTCTCTTCCAGCAGGATCCGGGCGTCGTTTTCGGCTTCCAGCTCGGCGGTGCGGTCCGCGAGCGCCTTGTTGACCCGGCCCCGGGAGGAACCCATGAGTTTGCCGGCTACGGCTTTCTGGTCTTTCGGCAGTCCGCCGATCTCCCGGTTGGCCAGGCTGAGCGGTGACTTCTCACCGGTGTGCGCCAGCCTCACCGCCTTGAGTTCGTCAAGGGAGCCGGCGCCGGCAATGGCGGCGATGGCCTGGTCTACAGCGGCAGTGATGGCGGCTTCATCCGTAGGGTTCGGGATGGCGGCGCCCGGCAAAGTTTCAGTCATCTACTGTTCTTAGCTACGAGTCGGGGCTGCCGGTGAGCGGTGCAGCCGTGCGCGGTTTCCCGGCAGCGCATCCGTCACTGGCAGGTCATTCCGTGAATCCATGCTTGATGAATGCACTCGATGACCAGGTCAGGGCACACCGATCAAAACTGGTGGCCACTATCCTCCAGTCTAAGTGAAGGCTCCGGCTACCATGGCCTCATGACACAAGGGCAGGGCCGGGCAGCCGCGCAGCTGTTGACGCCGGGGCAGCGGGTACGGCACCTCGCCAACCTGGCCAACGGCACTACCCTGCTGGGCCTGGCCGTTGCCGCAGCTGCGGGAACAGCCGTCAGCCAAGGCCCCCGAGGACTGTTCATAGCGTCCGGCTACCGGTGGCGCATTCCTTACGCGGGAGCCTTCACTCTGGGCAACGTGGTCATCTGCCGGATCCGGACTGAAGAACTCACCTCCAATCCGGCGCTCCTCGGGCATGAGGAGAAACACTGCAGCCAGTACGCCTACTGCCTGGGTTTGCCCTTCCTTCCGCTGTATTTCCTGGCCGCCGGCTGGTCGCGGCTACGGACGGGAAATCCGGCGTCCGCAAATTTCTTCGAACGGCAGGCCGGCCTGGCAGCCGGCGGTTACATTGACATCAGCGCACCAGGACCGGCTCCCCGGGGCGCCGACAGAATCGAGGTCTGACAATGACGGGCGAACCCAGCAACAGGACCATCACCGTGACCGGAACGGGGACGGCCGAGGCGCCACCTGACCTGCTGACCATTTCTGTGGGCATCGAGTGCCGGCGGGACAGCGTGGGCACCGCCTATGCGGATGCGGGAACAGCGTCCGCGGCTGTATCCGGTTCGCTCCGCGGGCACGGCGTGGCTGACGCGGACATCCGGACGTCCGGACTGAACGTCCGGCCGGAGTTCGTCTGGCGCGACGGCGGGGGCCAGCAAGTGACCGGGTATGCGACCTCCAGCGTGCTCACCGTGCGCCTGCGGCAGGTGAGCGCGGCGTCCGATGTCATTGCCGCCGCAGTAGATGCCGGCGGCGATGACGTGCGTCTGAACGGACTGGAGCTTGGCTTCTCGGATGAGTCAGCCGTCGCCTCCCTTGCCCGGGAAGCTGCGTGGCAGGATGCCGCTGCCAGGGCCGAACAGTTTGCATCCCTGGCGACGGCGCGGCTTGGCGCGGTACTGTCCATTGCCGAGCACCCCGATGCGCCGGGGCCGGTACCGGTGGCCCGGATCCAGCGCGCCGCCGCCAGCGAATCCATCAGCGTGGAAGCGGGCCACGCGAGCATTAACGCCAGCGTCACCGTGGTGTGGGAACTGCAGGCCTGAAGGCCCCCAGCCGGTGTCGAGCCCGGCGCGCGGACTCCCGCGGTGAGCGGCCCTTGACTTAAGTTCGAACATATATTCCCATTAGCTCTTGGCGTGTTTTCCCGCTTGGAGCATGGGTTTTACGTCTAAGACACCTGTCTTTTTGACCCGACAAACGTCCGTCGAGGGTTCCGCGAATGAGACCTTATCGAGGCCAGCATTCACAGCGGCCGTATACGCGTCACGCAATCGAGGGAGCCAGCCGGTCACCTTGGATGGGTGACCGGCCGTCTCGGCGTCGTTGTCGTTGTCGTTGTCGTCAGGAGCTCAGGGCGCGGCGTTCACCACGGATGTCTTCACGGATGTCCAGGTCGAGACGGTCCCGGCGGGAAAGCCAGGATAGTCCTTGAGCAGTATGTCCTGCTCCCCGATCACCAGTCCCGAGGTGGGATCGATGACGATGTCCGTCCTCGCTATTCCGTCGGGAGACGGGATTCCAATGGCGATCCCCGTCCTGCCATCGATTGTTGCCTGCCGGTCCCCGACGGTGACGCCGGGGATGAGGGCAGCGGCCTTGTAGAGGGCTGCGCGCAGGTCGGCAGGTACAACTCCGTTGCGGAGGCCGTCAGCGATGGTCACGAATGCCGCTCTTTCGGGAGACTTCCCGGCGCCCTTGGTCCGCTCGTAGATGATGTCCAGCAGGGCTTGTGGGTCTCTGGGCAGACTGATGGCGTCCTTGAGGGGCGTGCCGATAATGATGGTTGGCTCGTTTCCGTAGAAGGCACCTCCTGGGGCACGTAGGATCCCGACCAGTAATGGGGCACCTTCAGGTTGTGCTTTCCGTCTCTGTGCCAACTCGGCCGCTGCAGCCTTGGCGGCGTCGCTGGAGGAGTCAAGGGGAACGCGCTCATCACGGTTCCAGACCCATTCCCCGTTCTCTTCTGCCGGTACGTAGACCTGTCCGCCGGTCGTTTCCTGCCAGGAAATGTCGCTTCCATCGGCGGCCTGCAAGCCACTGCCGGTGAGCTCCGTCGTCTCGATTTTCAGGTACTGGCCTGGTCCCACTACCGGGTCGGAGGTCTGGATGGTTGCTGCCGCGGCGTTGTTCAGGACCTCGGCGGCTTCGGCAGTTGCGCCCGGACCGCTGGGCCTGACTACGTCTGCCACGACGATTCCGCCCACGAGCAGAGCCGCAGCCGCCGAAGCGAGCAGGACCCGGCGCCGAAACCGGATCGGGCTGACAGTGCCTTTGGTGTCCCTGTCTGTCGACGCCACGGAGGCGGAAGTCGAATTTATCCTGGTCATGAGTTTGGTGCGGCCGCGGGCCAGCGTAGCCGGCGAGGGGGAACCGATGTCCCTACGCATTTCGCGGAGCAGCTGCAAGTCGTCCATGATCGTTCTCCGTTTCGTCAAGTATTTCGAGTTTGAGCTGCGTCCGCAGTGTCTGGCGGGCGCGGTTCAGGCGGGAGCGCACGGTGCCCACCGGAACGTCCATAGCTAGGGCGATGCCTTCATAGGTCAGGTCCGCCCAGGCGTAGAGCAGCAACGTTTCGCGGTCGATGGCCGGCATGGACTTCAGGGTGCCGGCGATGCGCCCGGTGGTTACAACGGCGTCCACTTGGGCGGCGATCCGGTCAGAAGCATCAGCCACGGATTCTCGTGACGCTGCTTTGGCCGCGGTTTTCAGCACCTTGGCTTCAGCACGGTGATGCCGCCGGAGCAGATTCGTGGCGATGCCGAACAGCCAGGGCCGGGCATCCTCCCGGTCAAGGTCGTAGGTTTCGAGTTGTTCCCAGGCCACCAGAAAGGTTTCGGATGTGACGTCGTCGGCCGCGAAGTCGCCGGCCCGCCTGGCGGCGTATCTGTAGATGGCTGAGGCGTGTCTGTCGTACAACTCCCCGAAAACTGCGGGACTGGCCCGGGACCGCCTGATGATGTCGTTATCTGTGCTCACATTATGTATTGCCCGCTGGCCGCAAAAGGGTTCACGGAGCGTCCCCTTCTTCACAGTCAACGGATCTCCATCGAAGCGTACCGCTGCCCGCTCGGCGGACTATTCATGATGCTGTTCGGACTCTGGCCTGTGATTGTTACCTTCGTTTGGCGGTTAAATCACAGGTTCAGCGGGCGGTCTTATGAGCTGACTTTCGGTGCCGCCTCCGCGCGTTGGCGCTGGCCACTTCGAGCTCTGGCCCGAAGAACCAGCATGGGCACAGTCTGTGCACCGTTGCCCAGTGACCCCAGTCAGGCCAGCACCGAAACGGGGCCATCGGACCCGAATGGCCGATGGCTAGAACCCGCTTTTTAGGTGGCTGGGCTTCGACGAATACGATTCCGGACCGAGAAAAGAGGACCGCTCCGTGAACCCTCATCCAACCGATCCCAGCGTCTGTGTACTCTGTCCTGTCGGTGCCGCCACCGGGGCCCACCTGCATTGCACTGGGAATGTGCTGGACAGCCGGGGGCCAGCTCCCGGCGTTAGGCGACTTTCTGGGCCTTGTACCAAGCAATGGTTTCTGGCGTCAACCGGAAACCCGATGGCTGTAGCCCGGCAATATTCCACAGTTCCTGCGCATCGTAGTGGTGGTCCATGCCGACCAAGTTTATTTGATGGGGTCGAAATCCGGCAGGTACGAGGGCCCGGTGCGCCTGTTCAAGCGAGGAACTTCCGCTCAGAGCAAGCGGGCATATTTGCCGGCTGATGGTCTCGAGAAGAATGGACAGACTAACCGGGGTGGGGTCGACAGCATGAAAGGCGCCGGCCACGGGAAAGGCTGCCGCAGCAAGGGAAGCCGCGAGTTTACCTAGGTCTGCGACATCAATCATGGAGTGCATCGCTCTGCCGTGCTCTATGTTCGTGGCGAGAGCCCTGAACATGCCCACGACCCCGGGGATGAACCAGCGGTCTCCGATGCCGTAGATGAGGTTGGGCCTGACGACGACGCCACCAGCGGCTAGCACTGCCCGGTCTGCCGATGCTCGGGTTCGGCTGGCGGCAGACTCAGGGCGGTATTGAGCCTCCGAGGTGAGAAGCGCCCGGTGGGGTCCCGAACCATAGACAGCGGTCGTGCTGATCTGAATTATCCGCCGGACATGTGACTCTTCGCAGGCGCGGAGAATCGACTCCGTGCCTGCCAGATTGACCTCCATGGCAACATGCTCTTCGCGGCCAACGTACGAGGACGCGTTAATCACGACATCCGCGCCCCCAACTGCCCGGAAGACCGATTCCTCGTCCCTGACATCCCCGAAGTGAATCGCCTGGGAGCCCTCTGAAACCATTCCGGTTGACCGCCTTGCTAGGATCGAAACCAAGACGTCGTCACGGGCCCTGAGCGCCTGGAGGATCCGACTTCCGATGAAACCGGTGGCTCCGATCAGCAGGACCTTCGTCGTCCAAGGTGCCGGCTCGCTGCAAACAGCGGACGGGTGAACGCCGTGAACACATGCGTAATTACCAGAGTTGAGGTTCATATATGGTCCTTCAGGATCGTGCAAAAGCAACGCGAGAGGCGATCATTGCCGGGGCGGCGGCGATCTTTGAGGAGCACGGTTACGGCAGCGCCAGTTTGAGCCAGGTAGCCGAGGCGGGCGGTGTGACCAAGGGGGCACTGTACTTTCACTTCAAGTCCAAGGACGACTTGGCCAGAGCGGTCATCGAAGAACAGCATCGCTTGGTTGTGGCGGAGAGCGAGGGCATCCTCTCTGAGCACTACCCTGCCCTGGTGACCGTGATCCTCATGTGCCGCGCATTTGGGCTCAAGCTCGTCCACGAGCCGGTGGTCAGGGCCGGCATCCGGCTCACGATGGAGGCCACCACCTTTGGCCTGCCCGTGAAAGGGCCCTACGAGGACTGGATCGCCACCATGGAGCAGTTGATCAACCGGGCCAAGGGAGAGAAGCAGGTACGGTCCTCCGTGGCCCCGGCAGTTCTTGCCAGATATGTTGTCGCCTCGTTCACCGGGGTTCAAATGGTTTCCGAGGTCCTCACCGGTCGCGCTGACGTTATGCAGCGAATCGAGGAGATGTGGCATCTACTGCTGCCCGGGATCATCCATGAAGACTCCCACGAGGACCCGCAGGCACTGTCCGGACTGGTGTCCACTGGATATCCCGTTCCGCTGGGAGCAATGGCGGGATCGTCGGCCTGATGCCCACGAGTGCACGCATCAGAACCTTTCCCTTGGCCTGAATGGAGGCCACCGCCGTCGTTAAATCCGTGCCGATGGTCAGGGACTCCAGAGCAATCGTGGCTTCATCGCTGAGTTCGGCAATGGAGGTGAACTGGGCATCAAAAGTGGCGAAGTCCAGTTCCGGATCCTGCACAGCCAGCCGCAGAACCTGCCGCACGGCTTCGATAAGCAGAACCCCCGGAATATGGTCCAGTGGATGATCAAACAGGATCGGGTGGGAGACATCGACGCGCAGGCGCCAAAGCCCAGCTGTGTCACTCTCGCCGAGGACTACATTCCAGGCAGACGCATGGCCCACGCTGGCGGCCGATACGGGCAGGACTTCGTGTTGTTCCCCAGTGGCCCGGCGGCGGGCCCTGATCCGGCTATACGCTTCAGGATCAACGATCCGGGCTCTTGCTGTTCCCTCAGCGATCTTGTGCCCGTCCACCAGGAAGGTGGCAATGGAACGAAAAGATGAAATGCGCCGGCCCGCTTCCTTGACCTCTGAAACATTTACTTCGACGATCACGTCGGCGGGGCGGGACCGGTCTTGAGTAACACCGGAGACCATGGAGACGGACATCTCAGGCATTAGGAATTGCATTCCCAACACGACACCCAGTTGAGTGTGGGCTATGAGAACAGTCAGCTGACGCAGAGTTTCAACGACCAGTGCAGAGTCAAAACGATCATGGTGGGATCCGTAAAAGACATGCCATCGGGGCCATTGCGCCGCGACCGAGTAGGTCAGGTCTTCGACGCGGTGGATTCCGGTGAGGAAGACCTCGGCTACGGCTCGGCGGTGGACGAGCTCTCGCGCAATAGGTGCACTGAACCAATCACCCGATTCCCGATCCTGTTCATAGAATTTCCCTGCCGATTTTCCCCCGCTGACACGCATGCCAGAATCATACCGGTCGAACGGTTTGTAACATATCAAAAAACCGGTCATCCGTATTGTTATTTCGTTGAGCCGCTCATACTCTTGGAGCGCAGCACTTTTCCGGACAACCGTTCGAGGAATGCAACGCTTGCAGATTCGCGTAGAAAAATGGGGAATCGTGAACAAAATATCCAAGACACTGGCGGGCGTAGTAGCCGCCGCCGCCTTGAGCTTGACTCTTGCTCCCGGAGCAAATGCCACTGTTCTCTTCAGCGGCCTTAACTACAGCGGATTCACGTATGGCGCCGACAACGCAAACATACTGGGTGCGATGGATGACCAGGCAACCTCGCTTAAGAACTACGGATACAACGTTCGCTTCTTTCAGTACGACGACTACCTCGGCCTCCACTTCACCTCGAGCAGTGACTACAACGATCTGAGGGCTGTTTCGATGTACCCGGGTTGGAACTGGGACGACGACATCAGCAGCTACCGACGCTGGTAATAGCCGGCTAGCCGCCGCCGGCAGGGAAGAAATTCCGCTGATGCCGGCGGCGGCTTTCGGAGTTTCCTACCTAGCAAGATCCGCTGAAAAATTTATCGGTATCCGGCAAACCGCTACCCACGGCAATTAGTAACCAGGAATGGGCTTAACAATTGAAAAATTCCCAACGCGTGACTGCCATAACGCTTGCACTGGCATGTGTGTGGGTAGCCGGATGCGGCGTCATCGGCAACGAAGCCACCGGCGGAGTAACCCGGGCCAAGTTGGACCGTGCAGCATCCACGATCACGATGCCCTTGGATGAGTACGACATATCGGATGATGGCTTTGCGACCATATCCCGGGCGCGTGAACTTGCCTTCAGCGGCTGCATGGCCCAGCACGGGGTCGCGGATGCCGGTTCTCCCGAAGCAACCGTAAAGGAAGATCGTACCTACGGGCTCTGGATCGTTGAGCGGGCCAAGTTGTATGGTTTCGGGTTGGCCCCCGCAGACCAAACATCAACTTCCTCAGTCGGACCCTCGGGCGTGTACCGGGAACTGGATCCGGCATGGGTCGAAGCCAGAACCACGTGCATGCGGTCCCTTTCCAGCGAACTTGATGCCTTCACACCTCCGGACGAACTCACCACCCACCCGCCATCGTTCGAGGTGAGGTTGGAGGCCTCCAACCTGGCCGCGAAGGACCCGCAATGGAAGAAGCATCGCGACGAGTGGTGGCAGTGTCTGAGGGACGCCGGGCTGGTCCCCCCTGCCAACGAGGAGGGCTGGTCCAGCCAGCAGGCACTTGACCGCCCCCGCGGAGAGGCGCCGGCGGAAAAAGAGGAAGAGATCCGCATTGCGGTGAAGGAGGCAACCTGCAACGAATCGACCGCCCTTACCCAAAATCTGGGCGATATTGAGGCCGGCTACCAGGTGGGTTTGATCAAAGCACGACAGGCAGCCCTCAACGAACAAAAGTCGAAGAATCTGGAATACGTTACGAAGGCAGAAACCTATCTTGCAAACCACCAGTAGGCAGTCGCCGGGGTCTGCGGACACTACTGGCCAGAAGTTCCGGTCCCGGCGGGTCGCCTATCCATTCCGCGTGGCCGTTGTCACTGCGCTGGTGGCGGTGCTGCTGGCAGCGGCTTTTCTTGCCGGGCGTTTCATTGAGGCACCTCCCCGCGATGCCATTCAATCGGCGCAGCAGGCCATCGATGTTTGGTCGGCAGTTGAAACCAAGGTCGTCGATGACCGGGTAACGTTTACGGGCCGGGTTCAGCCGGGAACCGATGCCAGCATTGCGGTAGTCTCCGATGCCTTGCCAAATGTTGTGGTGCGGCAGGTCCTCGCAATTGGCGACCAAGTAGCGGCCGGAAGCCTGGCGGGGGTGGTGTCTGGGCGACCGTATTTCTTCCTGCCGGGACCGCTTCCCCTGTACCGAAATATGTCGCTCAACGACGAGGGGGACGACGTGCTGGCCCTTCAGACGGCGCTCGGAAGAACCGGCTATCGTGTCGAACTGAGCGGAGTAGTGGATCAGCTCACCCTGAATGCTGTGAAGGATCTCTTTGTTGCCGCAGGCTTTTCCCTACCCGATCCTTCTTCGGCATCCCAGAATCTCCCGGCTGGTGGGTCCGAATCGAAGGCCGGCCAGCCGGCATCCGCAGCCAAGATTCCATATATCCCGTTCCGGCAGCTTTTGGTGATGCCGGCAGGGGGCGGTGTCGTTGCCACGACCGCTCCGGTGGGAGCCGAAATCACTGCCGACACCCCTCTCCTGACGATTCGTGCGACGCCCAGCTTCGTGGAGTTCACGGCTGACGTCGCCCAGGCAGATCGCCTCCAGATAGGCCAGAAGCTCTCCGTCCGGCTCGACTCCAAGGAATTCCTGGCCACCGTGGCAAACATCGGGGCCTTTCAGGAAGGAAAGGAAGGAACCAAACCCGGGAAGCCTATTTCGCTGGCTCCCGCCGAGGGCGGCGATTTGGATCTTCCGGTCGGTCAGGCGGCGATCATCGTCACCGTCGGTGAGACCGAGGCATCCCTCTCCGTTCCACTCATCGCTGTCCGTGAGGACGCTGAGGGGCACTATGTCACCAGACGGGTAAACGATGCAGCCCAAAACCCCGGTGGAACGTCACCGGCCCCGGTCGCAGTGGTAGAGCGCATTGATGTCAAAGTCCTGCGAACCGGTGGAGGCTACGCTGCGATCAACGCCGAGCTGAACGCCGGCGATCAGGTCAAGGTGTCCTAGCAATGACGCTGCTTGACCAAGCCGCTGAGGATGTCCGGCATCCGGCTCCCGGCTCCCCACTGTTGTCACTAAGGGAGGTGTCCCGACGCTATCCCGGCAACGACGCCCCCACCATCGACGGGATCTCCCTCGAAATCCATCCCGGAGAATTCGTTGCCATCGTGGGCCCCTCGGGATCCGGAAAGTCCACACTCCTGAACATCCTGGGCCTGCTAGATACTCCCACGGGAGGCGAGTATCAGGTGCTGGGCCTGAATACAGGCTCCATGAACGAGAAGGAGCTCAACCATCTCCGCTCGGCAGCCTTCGGATTCATTTTTCAATCCTCACACGTACTGGGCGACGAATCCGTCCTTTCCAACACCGCGATGGGCTTGCGTGTCCAGCGGGTTCCGATCCGGGAACGTGTCCGGCTCGCTGCCGACGCCCTCACACAGCTTGGACTGGAAGCCAAGACCACCGCCAGGGCAAAACTGCTCTCGGGTGGTGAGCGGCAGCGCGTCGCCATAGCCCGTGCGATTGCAGCCTCACCGGCCCTGATCCTTGCCGATGAACCAACAGGGAACCTGGATTCCGAGAACAGCCAGAAGGTTGTCGAGCACCTCCGCAGCCTCCACCGCGCAGGGGCCACGGTAGTCATCATTACGCACGACATGGACGTTGCTGCCGCAGCCACTCGCCGGATAAGCGTCCTCGATGGAAGAATCGTTCAGGACGCCACCACACGTGACCGGCCACCAGCACCGGCACCCCAACGAGCACCCCTCGCCACCTTCAAGCAGAAAAGCGGACGACTGGGCCCTTGGGGATCCCTGGTCGATGACGTTCTCGCCGCCGTATCGGCACTTTCAACGCGCGGTGTCCGCACGCTGCTGCTGATGGTGGCTTTTGCGCTCGGCATCGGCGGTCTCGTGACCTCGGCAGGGCTGAGCGAAACCGCATCAGCCCAAATCAGCAATCGCCTGACCGCTGCGGCCCTCGATGAAGTCCGGGTCGACCTCGACAACCCCGCAACTCTCCTCAACACGACCGGCGAGCAACTGAGCCTGGACCTGCAAAAGATCAACAGCCTGCCCCATGTGGCCGGCGCAGGATTCCTTGCCACGGTCGACCCCGCTGGCACCTGGATTTCCCGGTTGCACCCAACGGGCCAGGAACCGCATCAAGCCATCGGGCTTGCCAGCGGCTCCGCATCCCTCATGAACCTGGCAACCACCCAGGTAACACCCGCCTCCAGCGCCCAACTGCTGGAAAATACATCCATGGGGCCTGTCGCGCTGGTCTCCAAGAATGCTGCCACGGCACTTAGCCTCCCCGTCCAGGACGGAATGAGCCTCAGCCCCGGATATGCCATCTGGATAGACGAGGTCCGCGTACCGGTGGTCGGCACATTTGAGGTCAACGACCGGTTTCAACAGCTCGAAAATTCTGTCGTCGTCAGCCCTGGCGTCATCGCCAGTAACGCGGACGTTCAGCTCTCCCTCATCATACGAACGGAGATGGGTTTCCCCGCGGCCGTCGCGCGCGCCGTGCCTATCGCCCTCAGCCCCGCAAGCCCGGGAAGCATCAAGACTCGAACCGTCGCTGATCTGGACACCCTCCGGTACGGTGTATCCAATGACCTTGGCATATTCGTCGGAATTCTTTCATCGGTACTCCTCGCCCTGACCGCCGCCAGCGCAGCCACCGTTATGTATCTGACCGTCCAATCCCGGACGTCGGAAATCGCGCTCCTTCGGGCCATCGGAGCCAGTCGGGGATTCATCGGACGCCTTTTCATCATCGAAGGAATCCTTATCTCCTCGATGGGCGGCGCCATTGGAGTCGCCCTCGGCATTGCCGGGACACTGTTGGGCGCCGCCGCACAAGGATGGACCCCCGTCCTTGCCAGCAGCCTGCCCCTCATCGGCCTCGGCGCAGCGATCTGCGCCGGACTCCTCAGCTCCCTCTACCCTGCGTGGGTGGCCAGCCGCCAAAATCCCGCCACAGCCATCAGAAACTAGACCCCCGTTCCACGCTCAATTCCCAGAGCACAGGCCAGAACCATGCACAATCAAGTGCACGATGACGCGGGGACTACTGCGACGTCAACGTCGGGCCTCGCGCAGCGCCCCGTGCGCCCGTGCCAGCCGCTCCTGCAGGCGGCGGTTCTCTTCCGTGAGCTGCCGGATGCGCTGGTGGGCAAGTTGAAGCCGCCGCTGCATGGAGGCCTCGGACGCGCGAACAGACGACCCCGTTGGTGACGTTCTCCCTGGTCGTTTCCGCTGGTGGAGCTGCTCCAACAGGTCCGGCTGGGTGTAAAGCCAGGACCGTGACACGCCCGCTGTCCTGGCGAGCTCGCTGACGGTCGCGGGTCGGGTGGTTTGGTCCAGTTGCTTGAGCGCCTCCTCCACTTGTTGACGCGCTTTCTCCGATCGCTGGCGAGCGGCGGCCAGGAGGTGATGGGTGTTGTCAGTTCGCATCGTTGCTGCTCCCGTCCCCGGTGCTTTGGATGGTGCCGATGATGCTTTCCAGGTTGGCCGCGACGCGTCGGTTCATTTCGACGACTCGCGTTTGCCCTGCCGTCTCGGCCTGGGCAATGAGCCGATTCGTGGAGCGTAGATGGTCGAGGTGCTCTGACAGGAAGTCCGGGGTGGTGACGAAGACCGGGCAGGTCAGGCAGGCGTTGGCGTGGGGGCAGGCCTGCTGCAGTGGCAGTCCGCAGTACCCGTTGGGCAGGGCCATGGTGACCCGACCCAGGTTTTCTTTCATCCAGGCCGCGTCATTGATCGTGTCATCCTGCCCTGCGCTGATGGTTTCGCCGTGGATGTTGATTTTCGTTGCTTGTTCCCAGTGACGGCGGACGGTTTCGTCCTTGAGCCGGGCGTAGCGGGCGGTCATCTCGTGGGATTCGTGGTCCAGCAACCGGCGGACCACTTCCTGCGGGACATCGGCGTTGATGAGTCGTGTCGCGTAGGTGTGGCGGAGTTGGTGTGCGGTGAAGCGGAACGGGTGGCCCTGTTCATCATGTAGCCCGATCGTCGTCTGCCAGACCTGAATGAGGCCGGCGGCGGTTCCGGGGTTCCATGGCCGGTCCCCGCTTCGGGAGTTTCGGGCGGGGGCCAGGTAGCGGGCTTCCGGCATGAGGGCTCGGACGGTAATCGTCTGCTGGGTGATCGCGGCGGCGAGTTCGTCATCGATCGGCAGCGTCGCTTCGCGGGACATCTTGTGGTTGATGTAGCGCAGGTAGGGGGCGTTCTGGTTGTCGTTGAGGAGGCAGTCGATTTCCAGACGGTACGTATCGGAAAGGCGAAGCCCGGTGCGGATGAGTATTTGCATCATGAGCCGGTGTGGCTGCTCCAACTGCTCGAGCGCCTTGGGGTCTTCGATTTGGGCCATGACGAACTCCGAAAGTGCCCGGGGCAGTGCTGCCGGACGGCGGGGATGGTCACCCATTCGGATCCCGGCAGATGAGGGCAGCGCCGGTTCCCAGTTGTTTTCGCGGACCGCGCGCAGGAACAAGGCAGTCGAGCTCAGGGAGTAGCTGCGGCTGGCGGGACTGAGGCGAAGCCGAAGCAACAGGTTGAGATAGACCTCGATGCTTTCCCGGGTGAAATGCTGCACTGCGCCGTTGGCACCGGCGTGTTCGGTGAAAGCGTCAGCCAATCGCTGAAGGGATGTCATGTCCCGGTTGATTTGGGAATAGCTCGTGCCGGTGGAGATCCGCCAGCGCATGAACCGCTTCGCCAGCAGCCTCAGCCACGGCTGCGGCAGGGTGCTAAACCGCAACCTGCCCTGCTGGCCGGTCCTGCCCCTGAATCCCATGACCTCGAGCCGCCAGACATCGCGCTCGAATTCCGAGGAAGCGTTGGGCGGTTCCAGAAAATGTTCCAGCGCCGAGGACAGTGCCGTGTGCGCACGGCGTACCGGCGATGGCGCATCCTGAAGTTCGGTGCTTTCTGCGCTCGAATCGGTCAGTAACGACCCTGCCTCCCGTTGCCTCAGCATGCTGAGCAGACTGCGGAGGTCCTGTGACCGGAACCCTTGCCGTTCCCTGGGGCTGGAAGCCAGAAGCTGGATCGCCAAGGCCAGCTCAATGCGTAACCTTTCCGGCAAGCCGCCCAGATCCAACCTTTCAGGCTTGGTCGCCGACCCCGACAATGCCGGGAACTCATCGAGACCAGGCTGGCCGAGCTTGTTCCACCGGAAGAGGTGCGTCTGGCACATCTGCTTGGTACGGAGGAACCGGACGCACCCTGCAATGCTGCAGACCGGGAACAGGTTTCCCGCCAGGTCAGCGTCATCGAGCACAATCACAGCGGCATCAAACCGTGGCGAAAGGGCAAGGCGCATCCGTGGCAGGGCGTCGCCCGGGCCCGTGGAACCGCCCCTGACTTCACGTCGGGTCATCAGCGGCCCCCTTTTTGCTCGGACCCAAAGTATCGCCGTCGGTAGCCGGCTTATCCGGCAGCCAGCCCGCCGATGCCAGCGCCTTCCGCACGTGACGGATGTCGAGGTGGGAATAGGTATCGATCGTGGTCGCGACCGACGAGTGGCCCAGCAGTTTCTGGACCACCTCAGACGGGACGTTCCGCCGAAGCAGGTCCGTGGCATACGTGTGGCGGAACTGGTGCGGTGTGAAGTGAAACCCCGTGCGGACCCTGAGCCGGGTGACCAGATCAAGGACTGCCTGATAAGTCATCGGACGGCCCACGGGCTCCGACCAGAGATTCACGAAGACATAGTCGCAGTCCAGCGTTCCGTACTCGTCGAACAGGTAATCGGCGACCATCCTCACCAGACCCGGCTGGACGGGAATGTCACGGTCGCCGGTCTTCGCCCTGGCGTTGTTGGCGTTCTGCCGGGCCCGCACCCTGACGATGCATTCAGCGGAGTCAATATCCTCGTGCCGAAGCCCAAGTGCTTCACCGATCCTCATTCCGGATCCAGCCAGCAGGGCGAAGAGCAACCGGTCCCGCAGATGGTCACACGCACCCAGCACCGCCGAAACCTGTTCTGCGCTGAGCGTCCGCGGTATCCGGGACGGCGTCCGCCGTTTCAGTTCCTTGCCCGGTCTGGCCGCACCGCCAAGATGGGCAAGCAACGGCTTCCACGAACCGCCGCCGCCACGCCGGCCCGACAGCGGCATGAACTCAAAACCCGCCCCGTGTTGCTGATGAAACTGGTAGAACGATCCGACGGCGGACAACTTACGGTTGATCGTCGTCGCCGAACAATGCTCCTCCCTGCCCGTCAGGCTGCGCAGTTGTCCCGATCTCTCGGCGGGAGCGAGTCGCAGCCAGTTGGCGAAGCGGCCAAAGTCCTCCAATTGCACGTCAAGCCACCGAACCTGGGACTGCTCGAGAAAAGTGAAGAAATCCCGCAGATCGAAGGCATAAGACCTGACCGTCCCGGGCGAACGGTCCACGGCACCCAGGTGGGCAAGAAATCGGTCCACTGGAGCCACGACGTCGTACGAGGGGTCGGTGACCGTCCAGGACTCCTCGCCATCGTGCTGAATCACTCGTTGAACGGACCAGGGCATGGCGGCTCCTTGGAAACAGACTCATGTTCTGGCATCAGGTCTAACAGGCCCAATCGACTGAACCGTGAACTCGTGGACAACACTCCAGATAACGCTCCACACAAGCCGGACGTGACTGTCGTAGGCCGCCCGTAGGCTACGTCAAAGACATCCAGCCAAGGGCTGAAGGAAACATATCTTCGAATAGAGGACATGAGATGGGATGCACAAGCACTGATGCCCCGGCCCGCCGATGACCTCGGAAGTGGCCCATCACCTGCACTGCTCCCCCTTGCCGGGTTGGTCCGTTCGGTCACCACCCCCGAGTTCGCCGGCATCACCTTCCATGAGGTCACCGCCAAATCGGTGCTCAACAAGGTGGTGGCCGGGTCACGGATGCCGTTCGAGTGGACCGTGAACCCGTACCGCGGCTGTAGCCATGCCTGTGTTTACTGTTTTGCGCGCAAGAGCCACACGTATCTCGACTTTGACGCCGGGCTGGATTTCGACAGCCAGGTGGTGGTCAAGGTCAATGCTGCCGAGGTCCTCCGGAAGGAGCTGGCTAAGCCGTCCTGGGGCCGCCACCAGGTGGCGCTTGGCACCAACACGGACCCCTACCAGCGGGCCGAGGGCCGCTACCAGCTGATGCCGGGAATCATCACGGCGCTGGCGGACTCAGGCACGCCATTGTCCATCCTCACCAAGGGGACGTTGCTCGCACGGGACATTCCGCTGCTGAAGCGGGCTGCCGCCCAGGTGCCGGTAGGAGTGGGCATTTCCCTGGCGATGACGGACGAGGCACTCTCGGAAGCCGTGGAACCAGGCACGCCAGGGCCGCGGGCACGGCTGAAGCTGGTCTCCCGCTTACGCGATGCCGGGCTCCCCTGCGGCGTTATGGCGATGCCCATCCTGCCGTGGCTGTCGGACAGCGACGAAGCGCTTGATGCCCTCTTCGGCTCCCTGGCCGCCGCAGGAGCCACCGGCGTGACGGCCGGCGCCCTTTACCTGAAGCCGGGTACCCGGGAATGGTTTATGGAGTGGATTGCCAGGAACCACCCGGAACTGGCAGGCCGCTACCGGAGGCTCTACGGCACAGGCTCCTATGCCTCCAAGGAATACCGCACGTGGCTCGCCGCCAAAGTCCGCTACTTCAAGCAGCGGCATGGCTTCTCAAGTTCCCACCGTTTCAGCCACCGCGATCTGGAGGACGACCCCCGGAGCGAGGAAGCCCAGTATCCGGAAGGAATCCTGCCTGTTTCCCGGGCGGTGAGCACTCCCGGGCCAGACGGCTCGGGGACAACAGGCATTCGGCATCCTGCGGAGGCAGCCTCGGAACGCCAGCCAACCCTTTTTTGACCTGGGGATTTCAGCCCTACAGAGAATTCAGCGTGTTGGAGAACTTATCGCGTACGCGTGTCAAGCTCTTGTGAACTGAGTGAGTGCAGGAGCGCCTCGACAATGGGGAAATCGGCCGGGATCCAGGGCAGGTCGAGCACTTCCCGATGGTCCGTCAGTGCGACCCACCGTAATGCGTCGTGGTCCTCGAGCGGTTGCGGCTCGCCCTGGATAATTTCGGCCAGCCAGACCCGCATGCTTGCCCGGTCGTTCAGTGGCCACCCGGTGGCCGCCGCTGCCGGCAGCTCGGGCCCCAACCGCACACTGATGCCCAGCTCCTCCCTCAGTTCCCGGTGCAGAGCGGCCTCGCATTCCTCACCGGCGTCCACTTTCCCGCCGGGAAATTCCCAAAGTCCGGCGAACTGCTCGGGAGCAGTCCGCCTAGCCACCAGCATGCGGGCAGGGCCCGCCAACGAGTCCACTATTGCTCCGCCAACTACCTGTATCAGTCCACTCACCGCCTCAGTCTATGAGGGAGGCTGCCTGTGGGCGATGCTGCCCGTGCGTGACGCACCGCCTTCGAGTGGCACCCCGCCTATGGGGGACAATGGACTGCGGGCCTCCACACCGGCTCCATCCCAGAATCTTCCTGAAAAGCAGGCACATGAGCAGCATCGTCCAAACACCCACCGCGTCCAAGGCGAAGACACCGCACGTTGGCGCAGCGATCTTTGCGCTGGCAATGGGCGGCGTCGGAATCGGTGTCACGGAGTTCACCATGATGGGCCTGCTGAAAGAGGTGGAACAAGGACTCAGCATCAGCACCCCTGAGGCCGGGCACCTCATCTCCGCCTATGCCCTCGGAGTCGTGGTTGGCGCACCGCTGCTCTCCGCGGTAGGAGCCAAACTGCCGCGCAAACACCTCGCGCTCGGCCTCATGCTGTTTTTCACCCTGGCAAACCTGACGTCCTATCTTGCTCCCGACTACGGCAGCATGCTGGTTTCCCGGTTTGCGGCCGGACTGCCGCACGGCGCATTCTTCGGAGTCGCGGCCGTGATCGCCGCCTCCCTTGTTTCCCCCACCCGCCGCGGTTGGGCCATCTCCATGGTGATGGCAGGCCTGTCCGTTTCAAACGTCATCGGCGTGCCCGCGGCCACCTGGGTCGGCCAGACCTTCGGCTGGCGGCTGCTGTTCCTCCTCGTAGGAGGCATTGGCTTGCTGACGCTGGTCCTGCTGTGGCGCTATGTTCCGTACCAGGCACCCCATCCCGACGCGAGCATCCGCCGCGAACTCGGTGCGCTCAAGCGGCTTCAGGTGTGGCTGGCCATCCTGATCGGCATCGTCGGCTTTGGTGGCTTCTTCGCGACCTACACCTACATTGCCCACACCATGACGCTGGTGGCCGGGATTCCGGCGTCGCTGTTGCCCATTGTGGTGGCACTCTACGGACTGGGCATGGTGGCGGGAACCGTCGTCGGCGGCAGGCTTGCCGACAAGTCAGTGATGGGCACGCTGTACTGGGTCCTGCCCGGTATCGCCGTCGCCCTGGTGGTTTACGCGGTGGCTGTGCACTGGCCCTGGTCAGCCCTCGTGATGGTCTTTGTGGTGGGGGCGTCCGGCTCCATGCTGATCCCGGCCCTGCAGACCCGCCTGTTGGATGCCTCGCCGGACGCCCCCTCACTCGCTTCTTCGCTCAACCACGCCGCGCTCAACGTTGCCAATGCCTTGGGCGCCTTCCTGGGCGGCGTAGTGATCGCCTGGGGCTGGGGCTTCGTGGCGCCCGCGCTCGTGGGGGCCGTGTTGGCTGTTCTGGGGCTGGCCATCGCCGTGACCAGCGGCCTCCTGGAACGCAAGAAGCCGCTGACCGCCTGATCCTGGGGGACGGGCGGCCAACGGCTTCACCAAAGCATCAGGTGGGCTGAGGGCGGAACGTCAAGCCTGTGCGTCCTGCGACCCGGCCTCGGCGGAGATGTGGCCGGCACCTGAGACCTGACCTGTGCCTGAGACCCCGTCCGTGCGCTGACCGACTTCGCGGTGCAGATCCGGTTCGAGGTAGATCACCCGGGCCGTCGGAACAGCCGTGCGGATCCTGGACTCAGCACCATCAATCGCAGCGGCGATGTCCCGGCCGGTCTGGGCGGCACCCACGGAGATCTTGGCGGCCACAAGCAGCTCCTCCGGTCCGAGGTGAAGGGTCTTGAGGTGGATGATGCGGTTGTGTCCCCCGGCCTCGATGGCCTCGCTGATGCGGGCCACGTCGTCCCGGGTGGCAGATTCTCCCAGCAGCAGCGACTTGGTTTCGATAGCCAGCACCACCGCGATGGCCACCAGCAGCAGGCCGATCATGCCGGTACCGGCGGCGTCCCAGATCCCGTTGCCGGTGATGAGGGTCATGCTCACGCCGACGAGCGCGAACACGAGGCCGAGAAGCGCCCCGAGGTCTTCCAGCAGGATCACGGGCAGCTCCGGCTGTTTGGCCGTGCGCACAAAACTCACCCAGCCCTGCTTGCCGCGGACGTGGTTGGACTCGATGATGGCCGTCCGGAACGAGAAGGACTCAGCCACGATCGCGCCGATCAGCACGGCCAGGGGAACCCACCAGAAGTCCCCTTCGATGGCATGCGGGTGCTGCAGCTTCTCCCACGCTTCGAAGAGTGCGAACAGCCCGCCCACGCTGAAGAGCACGATCGAGACGATAAAGGCGTAAATGTAGCGTTCCCGGCCATACCCGAAGGGGTGCTCCGGGCTGGCTGCCTTCCTGGCGCTCTTACCGCCGATCAGGAGCAGTAGTTGGTTGCCCGAGTCGGCCACCGAGTGGATGGCTTCGGCCAGCATTGACGAGGATGCCGTCAGAAAAAAGGCCACGAATTTCAGGACGGCGATGGTCAGGTTTGCGGCTAGGGCCGCGACGATCGCCTTGGTACCGCCATTTGCAGCCACGGAGGCTTCTCCTCTTCACAGGTTTCAAGAACAAGCAGGGATATTCGCGGCGCCGCAGTCGGCTCCGCCCACGAACACCGTACCTTTTCGGGTGCAGAAGACGCACCTCTGACAGGCACTAAGCCTGCTGACAATGCTGCGGCCGTGTGTTAGCTTGAACACTAATCGGGACGTTTAATCCCGACGAATATGAAGGAGGAGACATGGGTTTTCTTGCTTGGATTATTCTCGGCCTCATCGTAGGGGCCATCGTTAAGGCCGTCATGCCGGGCAAGGTTGGCGGCGGCTGGGTGACGAGCCTCGTGCTCGGCGTGGTCGGCGCGATTGTCGGCGGGTGGATCGGCAACCTCCTGTTCGCCAAGGGCGACATGGGATTCTTTGATCTGGGTACCTGGATCT
The DNA here is from genome assembly GCF_050156205.1 of Pseudarthrobacter sp. Y6. Classification (NCBI taxonomy): domain Bacteria; kingdom Bacillati; phylum Actinomycetota; class Actinomycetes; order Micrococcales; family Micrococcaceae; genus Pseudarthrobacter; species Pseudarthrobacter sp. Y6. The sequence continues at coordinate 2,919,833 of NZ_CP189574.1, forward strand.
TGGCCATTGTAGGCGGCCTGGTAGTTGCCGGTGTCTACGGCGCCATCACGGGACGCAGCAAGAGCACACGGGCACCCTGATTACATCTACGTCATCTGATTCAGACAGCAAGGGCCCCGGAGAACTTCCGGGGCCCTGACTTTTAAGTCACGTCTTCGGGTGAGTCGGACTATCTCGTGAGTCACGCCTTCTGGTGAGTCACGCCTTCTGGTGAGTCACGCCTTCTGGGACCGTGCACTCGCGTAGAGGCACACAGTTGCCGCCGTGCCGAGGTTCAAGCTTTCCGCGGCCCCGTAAACGGGCACGGCTACCCGGTGATCGGCCAAGGCCAGTTCATCTTCGGAGAGCCCCTGCGCTTCGTTTCCGAACAACCACGCTGTGGGACCCTCCAGGGCGAACAGCGATTCGACGCCAGGGCCTGCGATCCGGCGGGCGGCGTTTTCGTCCTGGAGCGTATCCAGGTTGACGTCGCCGTCGCCGTCGGCGGCCAGTAATCCAATCCCCCGCGCACGGCACGCAGCTGCCACTTCCGCAATATCGGCGCCCAGGACCACGGGCAGATGGAACAGGGAACCGGCGGTGGAACGGACCGCCTTGGGGTTATAGATGTCAACGCTGGATGCGGTCAGGATAACGGCGTCCGCCCCGGCCGCGTCAGCTGCCCGGAGCACGGTGCCGGCGTTGCCGGGGTCCCGGACCTGACACAGCACGGCAAGCAGCCGCGGGCCTGCGTCGAGGACCTGCTCAAGGCTCACGTCCAGGAAACCGCAGACCGCGAGAATGCCCTGCGGGGTTACCGTGTCCGCCATCGCGGCCAGCACTTCGTCGGTGGTGAGGTATGCGGTAGTGCCCTCCGCGAGTGTCTCCAGGTCCGGGTGCCGGTCGAGGCAGGCCTCGCTCGCGTACACCTCATAGACGACGCCGGGCTCCCCCGCAGCAATCCTTTTCTGGTGCAGCGTCAGGGCCTCACGGACAGCTTGGGGACCCTCCGCCAGGAACTCGCTGCGCTTTAAACGGGCCGGGCGCCCGGCAAGTTGTGCCACCTTCCTCACCCGATCAGCTCGGGGATTGGAGAGTGGAAAATCTTGCGGGCGCCCGGTTTCGTTCATATAAGAACCTTAGTGGCTTCAGCCACCAGTCCTCGAACTGGCGTGGGTGCTACTCGGCAGCCACGTCAGCGGCAGGCTTTGCAGCCTTGGCCTTGGGTGCCTTGGCAGCCTTGGGGGCTGCTGCCTCGACGGCCGGGGCGGACGTGTCAGCAGGCAGGGAATCCTTGGCGATCTTCACCAGCGCGGCGAATGCGTTCGCATCCGAAACGGCCAGCTCAGCAAGCATACGGCGGTCAACCTCGACCTCAGCGGCCTTCAGGCCCTGGATCAGGCGGTTGTAAGTCAGACCGTTGGCGCGGGATGCAGCATTGATGCGCTGGATCCACAGGCGGCGGAAGTCGCCCTTCTTCTTCTTGCGGTCGCCGTAGCTGTACACAAACGAGTGCAGCAGCTGCTCTTTAGCCTTGCGGTACAGGCGTGAACGCTGTCCACGGTAGCCCTTTGCGCGTTCAAGGATAACCCGGCGCTTCTTGTGGGCGTTGACCGCCCTCTTCACACGTGCCACGTGCGTACTCCTTCGAAAATTCTGATCCCAAGCATCTACTGCCGGAACAACCGGCTGGCTTGAGAAGCCTTTTTGGTAGTTGACTGCTGCCAGGTGGCATCAGTCAGAGAACTTGGAACTTAGATGCCGAGCATCTTCCGGATGACCTTCGCGTCACCCTTGAAGACAATCTTGTCGCCGGCGAGGCGACGAGTCAGCCTGGAGGACTTGTGCTCAAGGTAGTGGCGGCGGTTGGCCTGCTGGCGGCGCAGCTTGCCGCTGCCGGTCAGCTTGAAGCGCTTCTTAGCACCACTGTGGGTCTTCATCTTCGGCATGGGAACCGATCTCCTTACGTGTCCACAGACATTGTCTGCAGTTCTTTCGAGCAGCCACCCCTGCAGGCGGCATGCTGGTTGCGTACTGCAGGAGGATAACCTCCCGCAGCTTTGAACTAGGTAGTCTTCTTGCCAGCCGGCTTCGGAGCTGCCTTGGGGGCAGGCCTTGCAGCAGGCTTCGGCGCTGCCGGCCGGGCTACCGGCTTAGGCATCGGCACCGGCGGCCGAGGAGCGGCCGGGGCAGCCGGAGCCGGAGCAGCTGCTTCGGCGGGCTTGGCAGCGGCAGGAGCCTTGACCGGCGCCGGAGCTGCCTTGGGAGCCTCACGCTTGGGAGCAGCGGCCTTCGGGGCGGCCTGCTTGGGCGCCTCCTGGGCGGCGGCTTCCTTCACGGGGGCTGCCTTCGCGGCGGCTTCCTTTGCAGGAGCTTCCTTCGCGGCAGCTTCCTTTACGGTAGCCTCCCTTGCCGGAGCTTCCTTGACAGGGGCTTCGGTTTCCGGAGCGGCTTCAACAGGCGCCTCAGGTGCTTCAGACTTTGCCGGAGCTTCGGGTTCCGGCTCCGTGGTGATGGCGAAACCTTCCGGAAGAAGGTCAGCCAGCGACTGCGTCAGCGGTGCCTGGTCGTCGCCGGAGACGTCGATGCGGCCGCCGCCCGTAGCCTTCGCTTCGTTCTCCGCCTTGGCCTCTGCACGCTGCGATGCGCGGCGTGCCTCAGCCTTGGCTTCGGCCTTGTTCTTCAGCGGGCCCACAACCATCACCATGTTGCGGCCATCGATACGCGGGCTGGACTCAACAACGCCCACTTCGGCGACATCGTCAGCGAAGCGCTGGAGCAGGCGGATGCCCATTTCCGGACGCTGCTGCTCACGGCCGCGGAACTGGATCATGGCCTTGACCTTGTCACCGGCACCGAGGAAGCGCAGTGCATGGCCGCGCTTGGTCTCGTAGTCGTGGGTGTCAATCTTGAGGCGGAAGCGGATTTCCTTCAGAACAGTGTTGGTCTGGTTCTTCCGTGCTTCACGTGCTTTGACGGCGGCCTCGTACTTGTACTTGCCGAAGTCCATCAGCTTGCACACCGGAGGCTTGGCCTGAGGTGCAACTTCAACGAGATCAAGATCAGACTCGGCAGCCAAACGCAGGGCATCGTCAATACGGACGATTCCTACTTGTTCACCTGCAGGGCCGACCAGCCGCACCTCGGGGACGCGGATACGCTCATTGATTCTTGGCTCGCTAATGTTAAAACTCCTGTGATTGATGTGGTATTCCACCGGAAAATAGAGAAGGCCCCCAATTGCCGGAGCAATCGAAGGCCTCGATGATCGGATGCACGGTCCTCAGTAGAGGCAGTGCGCACTTCCCCAGGCTCAACGCCTGAAAGAACTGTCCGACCGGTACCCGGCAACCTTGGTTCCTCAGGAATTACTTCCGGCGGGAAAACGGCTGACGCGGGTGGGAGAGAACTCCGCTTGCAAACTGCATGTCATTCTACAGAAAAAAATCCCGCCCAACGCGGCTAGGCGTTAGTGGGACCTTCCACAGCGAAATAACGACATCCAGTCGGTCTGTGACAAGCTTACCAGCATGAGCACCCCAGACAATAATTCACACGTTTTCGAGGCCCCGGACGCCAAGGCTGACGTCACCCAGCAAATCCGCGACATCTCGGAGGTGCCGGCCATCGAGGTCATCACCACGGCCGCAGTGCACCTGATGAGCGCAGCCGCCGTCAAGCTGGGCCTCGCCGCCGAGGACAATGCCGAGGAACTCAAGGACCTGGACGAGGCCCGCAAGCTCATCACCGCCCTTGCCGGACTGGTGACCTCAGCCGCCCCCGAAATCGGATCCCAGCACGCAGGCCCGTTGCGCGATGGCCTGCGTTCCCTGCAGCTCGCGTTCCGCGAGGAGTCCATCATTCCGGATGCCCCGGGCAAGGGCCCGGGCGAGAAGTACACGGGCGCCGTCAACTGACCTGACTCAAGCAATCCTTCCCAATTAATTACGACGTCGGCGGGCGGACTATGGTGGTCCGCCCGCCGACGTCGTCATTTCCCTGAGTTTTTGTCCAGATACTGGGACTTCCGCACCGGAAAAGGCGCGATATCTGGACAAAAACTGTGGATGGTGGGCGGTGAATTCTGAGCCTTCGTTGATCTTTCGAGAGGCCCGCTCAGACGGCAGCGCGGCGGCGTCGGAGGGCCTGGAGCAGCAGACCCACCAGACACAGCGCCACCCCGCCGACCCCCACGGAGACAAACCCGCCGGATGACCCCATCCCGTCGATGAAAATCCCTGCAAGTGGTGCCCCGAGCGCCACCCCGGCAGTCAGCGCAGAGCCGTACCAGCCCATTGCCTCGCCGCGGCGGTCCTCCGCCACCAGGTCTGCCACCTGTTCGGAGGCAGCCGACAGGACGGGGGCGCACAAAAGGCCCGGAAGGATCGAGACGAAGGCCAACGTCCAGGTGTCCTGGGCGAAGCCCATCGGGATGGTCAGGGCAGCCATGCCCAGCAGCAGGAAGATCGGCGAAACTGGGCGGTGCATGGCCCCGTACACCAGCCCGCCGACCACCGATGCGGCGCACCAAAAGAGGAACACAATGCCGATTTCGGCTTGGTGGCCGCCAGTTTCCAAGGCAGCAACAATGCCAACGTCGGTGCCGCTGAGCACCATGCCGGTTCCAGCCGCCACGGCGAAGACGGCCGCGACAGTGGCCGTGAACCAGGCGAAGTTGTGGGCCACCTTGCCGCGCAGCCCCGCCTGCCCGCTTAGGACGCGTTCTGCCCCGATCCGGGGGGGTCCCGCGGGAACCAGGTCGGCAGCCGCCTCCTGGAGGTGGGCGGGAGCGGCAGAAACCACAGCCGCTTCCGCGGCATGGCGCTGGTCTGCCTCGCTTTCCTCAGTCTGCGTGGCACTTCGGGTGGGCGGGTTGAACCACATCAGGAACAGCCCGGCGAGTGACGTGGAAACTCCCACGACGGTCAGACCGACAACGGTATGGCCGCTGGTGGCTACGACGGCTCCGGCCGCCGGTCCCATCATGAACACCACCTCGGTGGTGATGGCATCAAGGGCGAAGGCCGTGCGCCGCTGGTTGCCGTCTGCCAGGACGCCCAGGGACTGCCGTACGACGCTAAAGATGGGCAACGTCAGCAGGCCGCCGACGAACACCAGCGGGAGCAGCCACTGGTACGACACGTGCGGCACCACGGACCAGATCAGGGTCTCTGACACCACTGACGGAATCAGCGCCCGGCGCAGGCCAACAGTGTCCACGCGCCGGCCGCGCCATGGTGCGCCCACCGCAATACCGATGGTCATAACAGCCGCCGCGGCACCGGCCGCTGCGTAGCCCTGGTCCAGGGTCAGGACGATGTGCAGGGTCAGCAGCACGCCTGCCGCCGAGTGGGGAATGCGGGCGATCATGCCGACCAGCAGTAGCCGGCGGATGGGCCGGACGGCCAGCAGCTCCCGGTAAAGAGCGAAGTTCACGGAAAATCCTTTGGGTCTGCCCACGGCAGCCCGGGATCTCCGCGCCAACCGTTAGCTACTGTGCTGCGCGCCGCAACTTGATTTCGATCGAGTCAACACGCTCTCCAAACAATACATTCCGGGACCACGCCTGTTGGAGCCCGGATACGAGTTGCTGGACTGCCGGGGCGTCCAGCCCATCCTCAAGGTGGAGCAGCACCTGCAGTTCCGGTCCGGCGCCGCCCCCCGGAAGCGTGGCACCCGTGCCGGTGAGGGCTCCGACGCCGGATCCCGGGTGGAGCGCCAGCTTACGGACTGCAGTGAATCCGGCGGTTGCCTCGGACATCTCTGCTGCCAACGCTGCATCAGTGTAGGAAGGGACCCAGTCCCGTTGCTGGGCCAGCGCCCAGACGGCGGGCCTCCGGACCACGAAGGTGACCTCCGAGCCGGGATCGAGCACCAGCAACTCAGCACCCTCGGCCACGGCTGAGAGGGCGGCCCGGGCCGCGTACACGGCCACCGGCCGGGCTTCGGGATGCCAGGCGGCCAGGGCATCCGCCGAGGTAAAGGCCGGCATGGCCGTCCGGCCGTCGGCGGCCTTCAGGGTGACCAGCGCCATGTCCGCCTGCTTGTCCGCCATCAGGCCGTCGACGCCTGCCGCTTGCTCGCCAAGCTGCGCGATGATCGGGATGAAGACTCGGGCGGTGGCCAGCGAGGCGACCACTGCCGCTTCGTCGCCGGTGCCTTCAACCAGAGCCGCGACGGCGGCGAGGTAGCCGACGTCGGCCGTGCCGTCGTCGTCCTCGAAGTTGTGGATCTTGCCGTCGTCCCCGGCGAGGCTCCGACCTTCCCACGGCTGGCCCGCCGAGTCAGCGCGGCCACCCGCGCCCGCCAATGCCGCGGCAATGTGTCCGGGCAGATGGCGCGGCGGCGGGGATTCCCCAGCAGTGTCGGCGTTGTGCGTGCTGTCCACGGAAACTGCTTAGCGGCGTCCGGCGACGTCGAGGGCTTCGGGGAGCGTAAAGGCGCCGGCGTACAGCGCCTTGCCCACGATCGCGCCTTCCACGCCCAGCGGCACCAGGGAGCGCAGCACTTTCAAGTCGTCCAGGCTGGAGATGCCACCGGAGGCAACCACCGGCTTGCCGGTCTTCTCCACCATCTGCCGCAGGAGTTCAACGTTGGGACCCTGGAGAGTGCCGTCTTTCGTGACGTCAGTGACAACATACCGGGAGCACCCGGCTTCTTCGAGGCGGCCCAAGACCTCCCAGAGGTCGCCGCCTTCTTTGGTCCAGCCGCGGCCTGCCAGCGTGGTTCCACGGACGTCGAGGCCGACGGCGATCCTGTCGCCGAAGCGGTCGATGGCACTGCGGGTCCACTCCGGGTTTTCCAGCGCCGCCGTGCCGAGATTGACGCGGGCCACGCCGAGGGCCAGCGCCGCTTCGAGGGATTCGTCATCCCGGAGGCCGCCGGAGAGCTCCACCTTGATGTCCAGCCGGCCCACCACTTCACGGAGCAGCTCGGCGTTCGAGCCGCGGCCGAACGCGGCGTCAAGGTCCACCAGGTGCACCCATTCGGCGCCCTGCTCCTGCCAGTTGAGGGCTGCCTCCAGCGGTGTGCCGTAGCTCGTCTCGCTGCCGGCCTCTCCCTGGACCAGCCGCACGGCCTGTCCGTTTACGACGTCGACGGCGGGCAGCAGTTCAAGAACCGGCAGATCGGTTGCGGTGGTCATCTCAAATCCTCTTGGGTGTTGGGTTGCTCGTGGAAGCGGAACTGGTAGTTCGTGGGGCTAGTTCCCAGGAAGCGTCAGCAGGTAAGCGGCCAGCAGCGCCATACCGGCCAGGACGTAGAAGCCTACCTGGGTCCAGAGCGGCTTGTCCTGCTGCCTGAAGGACAGGGCGCCGCCCACCAGGACGCCGGCCAGGCCCATCAGGACAATCGACCACATCTAGGCGGCGTCCGTGGCAGCTGGCTTGCGAAGGCCGTCTACCCAGTTACGCAGCAGCCGTGCACCGGCGTCGCCGGATTTTTCGGGGTGGAACTGGGTAGCGCAGAGCGGGCCGTTCTCCACAGCGGCGATAAAGCGGGCGCCGTGCTCTGACCAGGTCACCAGCGGCGCAGTCATCCGCGGCTGGATCACGTCGAAGTTCCACTCCTGGACACCATAGGAGTGAACGAAGTAGAACCGCTGGTCCGCGACCCCGGCGAAGAGCTTGGATCCTTCCGGTACGTCCACGGTATTCCAGCCCATGTGCGGCACCACCTCTGCGGGAAGCAGTTCCACCTTGCCAGGCCACTCCCCCATGCCTTCGGCTTCTGTCCCGTGCTCTACCCCGGCTTCGAACAGGACCTGCAGGCCGACGCAGATTGCCAGGACCGGCCTGCCCCCGGCCACCCGCCTGCCGATCAGCCGGATGCCGTCCACGGCCTTGAGCTCGCGCATAACAGTCTCGAAGGCGCCGACGCCGGGTACTACCAGGCCGTCGGCATTAAGCACGTCCTCAGGCTTGGAACTGAGGATGACCTCGGCCCCGGCCCGCTCAAGAGCGCGCACGGCGGAGCGGACGTTTCCGGAACCATAGTCCAGGACGGTGACCGTGGGCTTGCCTTCGGGCGAAACGGGCTTCTTACCGGCGGCCGGATCGATGACGGCGCCGTCCCGGAGAATTTGGCCGCTCACAAGGCACCCTTAGTGGACGGAATCCCCTCAACGCGGGGATCGGGTTCGACCGCAGCACGCAGGGCGCGGGCGAAGGCCTTGAATTGCGCTTCCACGATGTGGTGCGGGTCGCGGCCCGCGATGACGTTCATGTGGAGGCAGATGCCGGCATGAAGTGTGATGGCCTCAAAGACGTGGCGGGTCAGCGACCCCGTGAAGTGGCCGCCGATCAGGTGGTACTCCTGCCCGGCAGGCTCGCCGCCGTGCACCAGGTAGGGGCGGCCGGAGACGTCGACGACAGCCTGCGCCAGTGCTTCGTCGAGGGGCACCGTGGCCTCACCGAACCTGCGGATCCCGGCCTTGTTGCCCAGGGCGGTTCGCAGCACTTCACCGAACGTGATGGCGACGTCCTCCACCGTGTGGTGGACGTCAATGTGGGTGTCACCGGTGGCCTTGACCGTCATGTCAATGAGCGAGTGCTTGCACAGCGCAGTCAGCATGTGGTCGTAGAACGGGACGGACGTGTCGATGTCCGATACTCCTGTGCCGTCGAGGTTAATCTCCACGAGCACTGACGATTCACTGGTGGCACGCTCCATGCGTGCGGTCCGGGGCGCGGCAGCGTTCGATCCGGTGGAACTCATGGTCATACGTCCTTTAGGCGAAGTCAGTGATGCGTAAGCGAAGGAGATGTGCCAGCGCGCGGCAGCGCCGATACTTCAAGTTTAGGCGGACAGCTTGGCCTGGCTGGCCAGGATGCGTTCCAGCGACGTCAGGAACGCTGTGGTCTCCGTCTCAGTACCCGCCGTGACACGCAGGTGGCCGGGGATGCCGACGTCACGGATCAGTACGCCGTCGTCCAGCAACTGCTGCCAGACGTGATGTGGGCTGTCGAGGCCGCCGAAGAAGACATAGTTCGAATCGGAGGCGGCAGGCTTGAGGCCCATGCGCGTCAGCTCCGACACGATACGGTCTCGCTGCGCCTTGATGTCCTCGACGTCGGCCATCAGGGCCGTGCGGTGCTGGAGGGCGGCGAGGGCTGTTGCCTGGGTGATGGCCGAAAGGTGGTACGGCAGCCGGACCAGGCGGAGTGCGTCCGTGACTTCAGGAGCGGCGGCCATGTAGCCCAGGCGGGCGCCCGCGAGGGCGAACGCCTTGCTCATGGTGCGGGACACGATGAGGCGCTCCCGGCCGGGCAGCAACGTCAGGGCGCTGGGCGTTCCGTCGTGGGCGAACTCGTGGTAGGCCTCGTCAACGATCACGATGGTCTGGCTGTCCTCGCCGGCCGCGTACACGGCCTCCACAACGTCCAGGCCCAGGCCCGTGCCGGTGGGGTTGTTCGGCGAGCAGAGGAAAACGATGTTGGGCTGAAGCTCTTTGACCTGCGAGGCGGCCGACTCAGCACTGAGCCCGTAATCATCCGCCCGCTGCCCTACGATGTACCCGGTGTCCGTGCCACTGGCCAGGAGCGGATACATGGAGTACGTGGGCGGGAAACCCAGGGCCGTGCGCCCGGGTCCGCCGAAAGCCTGGAGAATCTGCTGGAGGACCTCGTTGGACCCGTTGGCCGCCCAAATGTTGGTGGCATCAAGACCGTGGCCGAGATATTCGGCCAGCGCTTCCCGGAGCTCGGTGAACTCACGGTCCGGGTAGCGGTTGAGGCCTGCCGCGGCTTCCGTCACGGCCACGCTGATCGCGGCCCGCACGTCCGCCGGGACGCCATGGGTGTTTTCGTTGACGTTCAGCAGGATAGGTACATCCAACTGCGGGGCACCATACGGGGTCAGTCCGCGGAGGTTGGTCCGGAGGGGAAGTCTGTTCAGACGCTCTAGCTGGTCATTCACCTGAACAGTTTAGGTCCGAAGCAGACGGCCTGAAAATGTGACGGGTTGCTGCGGCACGCCCCCGAGCCCGAAGGCACCTACTTGGTGGGGACGAAGAGCTGCTGCCCGGGGACAACACCCCCGGCGGAAAGGTTGTTCAACTGAGCGATATCCGCGATGACATCACGGGGATCACGCTCGGGCGCCACGGTACCGGCAATGGCCCAGAGCGACTGTCCGGGCTGCACTGTGACCGAGACTGTTGGCGTCAACGACAGGTCGGCGGCGGAATCGGCGGCCTTCGCCGGGGCGTTGAGGAAACCGGCCAGCGAAAGCAGGATTGCGGCGAGGATCACCAGCGGGATGCCAATGAGGACAATCCGGCCCCTGCCGGTCAGGCGCAGCGGGGGCAAGGATTCCCTGCGCTGCCTGGGCGCCGAAACCGAGGCCGACATGGGTGCGGACCACGGCCGCGAAGTGAGGTCCTGCACGGAAATGAGTTGCGGACGCGAGTCCTGCGAAGCAGATATAGCTGACATGAAATGAGCCCTCCTGGACCATACTGTGCTGCCCGGCGCGCCCTCCGCGTCCACTTGCCGGTGCCGGCCTGGGCCGTCCATAATTCGAATATTCGAATCCGCAAGCAACGAGTAGAACACATATTCGAACTTTGCTTCTTCATTTTTAGCACTTATCAACGAATATTGTCGAGACTCGCTAGAACAAATGTTTGAAAAAGCCCTGTGGCTGGCCTACGTTTGGATCAAAGAACAACCACCTCTGTAGTTGATCAGCAGGGTCTGACAATCAACTCCGACAAACAGCCCCGGGGCGTTCCAGGCACCAGCGGCCGGAGCGGATCCGGGCAACCGAAAGGCATTGGCGAACATGGCAGCACCAGCCGCCGAGGGCAAGGCGACACCGCAGCGCCGCCAGCCCCAACGGACCCCCAAGGGGCTCACCGCCCGCCAAAAGAAGATCCTTGAAACCATCCAGCGCTCGGTGAATGACAACGGCTATCCGCCGTCGATGCGTGAAATCGGCGACATCGTGGGCCTGGCGAGTTTGTCCAGCGTGACCCACCAGCTGTCGCAGCTGGAGAAGCTGGGATACCTGCGCCGGGACCCCAAGCGTCCGCGCGCCATGGAAGTCCTGATGCCGTTGACGCTGGACGGCGGGTCGGCCAAAACCAGCGGGGCAACCAAGCCCTCAGTCCTGCACGGCATCGGCGGAACGGTCACCGAACTTCCCACTGCCATGGACACCGCCATGGTGCCGTTGGTGGGCCGGATCGCGGCCGGCGGGCCCATCCTTGCTGATCAGGTGGTGGAAGACGTGATGCCCCTGCCGCGGCAGCTCGTGGGCCAAGGTGAGCTGTTTATGCTGCGCGTGGCCGGCGACTCCATGGTGGACGCCGCCATCTGCGACGGCGACTGGGTAGTGGTCCGCCGGCAGGCCGACGCCGCAAACGGCGATATTGTCGCGGCCCTGCTGGACGATGAAGCCACCGTGAAGACGTTCCGCCAGCGCGATGGCCACACGTGGCTGTTGCCGCAGAACACCCAGTATGAGCCCATCCTGGGCGATCACGCCACGATCATGGGCAAGGTCGTCTCGGTCCTGCGGTCACTCTAGGACGCAATCGGGCCCTGCACGCCCCGGCCAGGACGAGGGTGCGCTGCGGGACGGGGCCCGGCTTGCAAGGCCATACCGGGTCCGCGTTCAGTCAGGCGCCCTTCCCGGCCAGCCTCTCCAGGGCTGCGAACGCTGTCCTGCGGTCCGTGGTGGGCCAGAACGGCGGCAGTGCGGCGCGGAGGAATCCGGCGTAGCGCTCGGTGGCAAGCCGGGAATCAAGCACGGCCACCACGCCTTTGTCTCCGGTTGAACGGATCAGCCTGCCCGCGCCCTGGGCCAGGCGGATGGCCGCGTGGGTCGCCGATACCGCCATAAAGCCGTTTCCGCCGGCCTGCGCAACGGCGCGGGACCGCGCGGTCATCAGCGGATCATCCGGCCGCGGGAACGGAATGCGGTCGATCACCACGAGCCGGCATGATCCACCCGGAACATCAACACCCTGCCACAGGGACATGGTTCCGAAGAGGCAGGTATCGGGCTCGTCCGCGAACTGCTTCACGAGTGCCGTCATGGTGGAGTCGCCCTGGCAGAGAATGCTGAGGCCGAGCCGGGGACGCATCGCCTCCGCGGCCTCCTCAGCGGCACGGCGCGATGAAAAGAGACACAGGGCGCCGCCGCCGGACGCCCGGATCAGCGCCTCAAGTTCATCGAGTGCCTCCGGCGACGCCCCGCGGCCTGGCTTGGGGAGGTGCCCTGCGACGTAAAGGATCCCCTGTTTGGGATAATCAAAGGGCGATCCGACGTCGATCCCGGTCCAGCTCGGCGCACCCTCCCCCACCAGCCCCAAGCCTCCGGCGGCCGGTTCAAAGGCTGAGCCGATGGCAAGCGTTGCCGAGGTCAGCACCACGGTGTGGCCGGCGAAAAGCCCTTCGCGGAGCTTGCCGGCAACGCTGAGCGGCGCGATGTTGACCAGGGCCGGAGCTGACTCGTCGGGCTGCGCATAGCCCTGTTGCGGATCGAAGGAACTTGCGCGGGAAAACCACACCACTTCACGGTTTTCACGGGCCCCGATGAGCCGTTCACACAGTTCGAGGATCAGCATCAGGCGTGACCGGGCGAGCTGCCGCCCGCCGTCGGCCGTTTGGCTGCCGTCGCCCTTGGAATCGGACAGGGCAGCCCGGCAGGCCTCACGCAACTGGTCCACGCAGTCCAGCTGTTCGTCGTTGAGGCCGTTGGGGAGCAGCCCGTTGGGCACCCCGGCCAAGGCGAGTTCCAGGTTGGCGGCAGCTGCGTTGAGGGCATCTACCGTGATGGCCGTGTGTTTCCGCGCGCCCGACGCCGCAGCGTGGACCATTGCCACGGAGAGTTGCCCCGACACCGCACCGGTGACCCGGTCCTGCAGTTCGTGGGCCTCATCCACCACCACAACGTCGTATTCGGGAAGCACTGCGAGGCCTTCAAACGCGCTGACGGCGAGCATGGCATGGTTGGTGACCACAACGTCAGCCTCGGCGGCGTCGTGGCGCGCCAGTTCACTGAAACATTCGGCTGCCATCGGGCATTTTTGGGCCCCCAGGCATTCCATGGACGTAACAGAAACTTGCCGCCACGCCCGGTCGGTAACACCGGGAAGCAGTTCATCACGGTCGCCCGTGGTGGTCTTTTCCGCCCACTCGCGCAGGCGCACCACTTCCTTCCCCAGCTGGGACGACGGCCCGCCCAATGCAGCGGCGAAATGCGGGACACTGGTGTCTTCGCCGAGGGAGAACAGCTGGCCCTCGGCGGGTTCCTCGGAGGGGAACCCGCCTTCGAGCTTGTGCTGGCACACATAGTTGGAGCGGCCCTTGACCAGGGCCACCTTGACCGGGCGGTCCAGGGCAGGGGTGATGGTCTTCAGCAGTCGGGGAAGGTCGCGCCCCACAATCTGGGTCTGCAGCGCAAGCGTGGCTGTGGACACCAGTGTGGGCTTGTTGCTCACGAGCGAGTGCGCAATGAGCGGAATCAGATAGGCCAGCGACTTTCCGGTCCCCGTTCCGGCCTGAACCAGGAGGTGGTCGCCCGTTTCGATGGCCTTGGCCACCTGCCTGGCCATCTCGTGCTGCCCACTGCGGCTTTGACCGCCCATGCCAGCCACGGCGCGGTCGAGCAATTCGATCACGAACTGTTCGCTGGCCGTACCTTTGACTTCCCCCGCCGCGACCTCAGTCATGGTTGATGAAGGATTCCAGTTCAGCCGCAAGGCCCTCGCGCACCATCACCAAAACGCGGGTACCGTGCTCGCCGTGATCCAGGCTCAGGATCTCGGCATCGGTCTCGTGTAGTTTGCTGATCAGGTCACCGCGATCGTAGGGAATAAGGAGCTCCAGCTTCACGCTGGGCCGCGGAATCCCTTCACTGATGGCCCGCAGCAGTTCGGCGATCCCCTGGCCTGTGCGGGCCGAGACCACCACGTGGCGCGGCTCGCGCTGCTTGAGGCGCTCCACCACAAACGGATCAGCGGCATCGGCCTTGTTCAGGACAATGATCTCGGGCACCTTGCGGGCATCCACTTCGCTGAAGACCTTGCGGACTGCAGCAATCTGGCCCTCGGGGTCCGGATGGGAAACATCCACCACGTGCAGAATCAGATCCGCGTCAGCCACTTCCTCCAACGTGGAGCGGAAGGCCTCCACCAACTGGGTGGGCAGTGAACGGACAAAACCCACGGTGTCCGCCAGGGTGTACCCGAGGCCATCGGAGGTCTCGGCCTTTCGCACGGTGGGATCCAGGGTGGCGAACAGTGCGTTCTCCACCAGCACGCCGGCGTCGGTCAGCCTGTTCAGCAGCGATGATTTCCCGGCGTTGGTGTACCCGGCAATCGCAACGGAAGGCACCGAATTACGACGGCGGTTGGCCCGCTTGGTTTCCCTTGCCGGCTTCATCGCTGCGATCTCCCGCCGCAGCTTGGCCATGCGGGTGCGGATCCGGCGGCGGTCCAGTTCGATTTTCGTTTCACCCGGTCCGCGCGAACCCATGCCGGCGCCCGCGCCGCCCACCTGGCCACCGGCCTGGCGGGACATCGATTCGCCCCAGCCACGCAGGCGTGGCAGGAGGTATTCGAGCTGCGCCAGCTCCACTTGGGCCTTGCCTTCACGGCTCTTGGCGTGCTGGGCGAAGATGTCCAGGATCAGGGCCGTGCGGTCAATGACTTTGACCTTGACAATGTCCTCAAGGCTACGGCGCTGGGACGGTGCCAGCTCGGCATCCACCACAACGGTGTCAGCCCCGGTGGCCGTCACGATTTCCTTGAGCTCAAGGGCCTTTCCGGAACCCAGGAATGTGCCCGGGTCCGGTTTGGCACGGCGCTGCACCATCCCGTCCAGGACTTCCGAGCCTGCTGTTTCGGCGAGGGCGGCGAGTTCACGCAGGGAATTTTCCGCGTCCGCCAAGGTGCCTTCGGACCATAGCCCGGCCAGGACCACACGTTCGAGCCGCAGCTGCCGGTATTCGACTTCGGTGACATCTTCGAGTTCGGTGGACAGGCCGGCCACACGCCGCAGGGCCCGGCGTTCCTCCCGGTCCTGCTGGTCGCCGTCGTAGCTGGTGTGTTCGTCGTCCAGGCGGGAGATCGCCTGTGCCCTGCCGAACACGGCCTTGTCACCGTCTGCGGCGGTGACGTTCCTGGCCGGTACGTCCTTGGCGAGAATCCGGTCGATGACAGCTTGGATCTCTTCGGGACTCATGTCCTGGGCTGCTGGATCGGAACCGGTGTTGGGCTGGCTGGTCATGGTCTCCTTTGAAGATTCGGCATTTTCAGAATAGTGCCGATCGTTGGTCAGTGGTGAAGTATTCGCGCTGGGCTGACGGCTTGCAGTCATCCGGGCCTCCTGGTCTGCTGTGCGCGCCGGTCAGGACCGTGGCGCGCAGGGAGTCTTCGCATCCGGGAGATGCGTGGAGTGGTGGAAAGCGCGGGCAAAACAGCAAGGGACCGGCAGCGGCAGATCGCTCGAGTATTGCCCGGCGGCATAACAGGTACGAAAGACCTGTTGTGTGGCGCACTTGCGGAAGGTTAATACCTGCATCGCTGCGGGGCACGGCTTCGGGACAGGCGGCGTCGGGTGGACACCGGCAGTGCCGGCTACTCGAAGATCAAGAACATGGGTTCAAGATTAGCAGAAGCGGTGGCCGCGGTTTCGCATTGTCCACCCCGGCCAACTAATCTGGCCAGTTATGGAGTCTGCACACTATTTCAGCGCAACGCCCGCCGGGCCGTTCACCCGCAAGCCGCTCACAGTGGAACTGGCCGGCGAGACGCGCACGCTGCAGACGTCCGGCGGCATCTTCAGCCCCGACGGCGTCGACAAGGGGACGGCGGTGCTCCTGGCTGAGGTCCCGGCTCCGGACCCCACAGGCAACCTCCTTGACATCGGCTGCGGCTGGGGGCCCATTGCCCTGACGCTCGCGTTGCGGGCGCCGCATGCCAAGGTGTACGCCGTGGATGTCAATGAACGCTGCATCACGCTGACCAATGAGAATGCGGCCCTGCTGGGCCTGGGCAACGTGCTGGCCAGCACGCCTGACGCGGTGGACCCGGGACTGCGCTTTGACACGATCTGGTCCAATCCGCCCATCCGGATCGGCAAGGATGAACTCCACAGTCTCCTGAAGATGTGGCTGCCCCGGCTGGCGCCGGGCGGCTCCGCGTGGCTGGTGGTCCAAAAGAACCTGGGCTCTGATTCGCTGCAGCGCTGGCTCTCGACGGAGCTGGATGCATCGTTCACCGTAAGCCGAGAGTCCACGTCCAAGTCCTTCCGGATGCTTCGGGTCAGGAAAGCGTCCCGGTAGCGACAATCTCGGCGGGCCCGCTGAGCTCGACGTGCTCGTGCCCGCCCGCCCCGGCGAAGAACTTGACCCCTACGACGCCGCCCGGCACGTTGACCTGCCAGGAATCCGGCGCTTCCGCCCCTGCCCAGTGCCGGATGGCCACTGCGGCGGCGCACGCGCCTGTTCCGCAGGACTGGGTTTCGCCCACGCCCCGCTCATGGACGCGCATGGTGACGGTGCCGATCCCGTTGTGGACCAGCGGTTCAGAAGGCACTACGAATTCAACGTTGGTTCCATTGGCGGGCACCGGATCGACCTGCGGAGCCGTGTATAGCCTGGTGGCTTCCAGTTCGGATAGTTCCGCCAGTGCCACCACGGTGTGCGGGTTACCCATGCTGACTGACAGGGCCGGGCGGGGCACCTCCAAGCCGTCCGCGGTTACCAGCGAATCCATGGCTTTGGCGGTCGCGTCGCCGGGGAAAATGAATTCCCACGGCCCCATGTCCACCGCGTAGCTGTCCCCTGTCCGGACCACGGTCTTGACGCCGCCGCGCGTCCCGATGGTGAGCGCACCGCCGTCGGGCAGGTCTACCAGGCCCTCGGCACGCAGGAAGTGCACAAAAACGCGGACCCCGTTGCCGCACATTTCCGACAGGGAGCCGTCGCCATTGCGGTAGTCCATGAACCATTCGGACTCGGGGCTGCTAAGGAGCAGCTCGCGGCCTTCGGAGAGGTACCGGGAGGGGACGGCCCGGATCAGGCCGTCGCCGCCGATCCCGCGGTGACGGTCGCAGAGCGCGGCTACCCGGTCGGCGTCGATGGTGTGGACGCCGTCGGGATCAGCGATCAGCACAAAGTCGTTGCCTGTTCCATGGCCCTTGGAGAAGCGGAGACCGCCCAATGTTCCGAAGGCGGGCTCTGTGATCTCTGCGGGAGTTGCATCCATGGTCCTAGATTACCGGCTGAGAGCCACGGCCTGGGCCGCAAGGTCCGGCGCTTGCCAGTCCAGCCAGGTGATGCGAGGATCGGCACGGAACCACGTGAGCTGGCGCCTGGCGAACTGCCGGGTGGCCACAATGGTGTCCTCGGCAGCCTCGGTAACTGTTGAGCCGCCGTCGAGCACTTTCAGGAACTGGGCATAGCCCAGCGCCCGCGGCGCAGTTTTGCCACCGCGGAGACCCGCCGCGTCCAGCCGGCGCACTTCCGCCAACAGCCCCTTGTCCACCATGTTGTGGACGCGCAGAGCCAACCGTTCGCGCAGGACGTCGCGGTCCACCGCCAGCCCGATCTGGACGGCAAGCTGGAAATACTCCCGCTGCGGCATAAAGGAGCTGAAGGGCCGGCCGGTGAGCTCGTGGACTTCGAGCGCCCTGATGATCCGGCGCGAATCGGAGACACGGCCCGCGGACACCGGATCCACCTCCCGGAGCCGCGCCAGGAGGGCATCCTGGCCGACTTCATCAAGCTCAGCCTCAAGCTGCCGCCGGAGGACATGATCCGTGCCGGGAAATTCGAGGACATCGAGGGCAGCCCGCACGTAGAGACCCGAACCGCCCGCCAGAATGGCGCGCTTGCCGCGGGCATGGATGTCGCAGATGAGGCTCCGGGCCTGCTGCTGGAAGTCTGAAACGCTGGCTTCCTCCGTGACGTCCAGGATGTCCAGAAGGTGATGGCGAACGCCCTTGCGTTCTGCCGGCGTGATCTTGGCGGTGCCGATGTCCATCCCGCGATAGAACTGCATGGCATCGGCGTTGATGACCTCGCCGTCCAGCTCCAGCGCAAGGCTCACGGCCAGATCGGACTTGCCCGACCCCGTGGGACCAACAACAGCAATAACCGGAGGCTGGGCCACCGGTCAGCGGCTCCGGACCGGCAGCGTGGGCATACCCAGCGAGACCCCGGTCCGTCCGCCGCCACCGCCTGCGGCAGCCGGAACGGGAGCGCCGCACGAATCTGCCTGGGACCTGTCCCAGGCATCCCCAGCGCGGGAGCGTCGCAGGCTGTAGTCCTGCACCGACGGGTCCGCCACAAGGTGGAAGGCTGCCGCTTCGGTGATGGTCACGGTGACCAGGTCCCCGGGTCGTGGCGCCTGTGCCCCATCGGGAACAGAGAAGTGCACCAGCCGCTGGTCCTGGGACCGGCCGGACAGCCTGTGGGTTTCTTCGGACTTGCGCCCTGAATGGGCAGTGACCATCACCTCTACCCGGCGGCCAAGCTGCCTGGCGTTTTCCTCGGCAGCAATCCTGTCCTGCAGCGCGGTCAAGCGTTCAAATCGCTCCTGGACCACGGCCTTGGGAAGCTGGTCCGGCAGGTCCGCGGCCGGAGTACCGGGACGCTTCGAGTACTGGAAGGTGAAAGCGGTAGCGAAGCGCGACTGCTCCACAACATCGAGGGTGGCTTGGAAGTCTTCCTCGGTTTCGCCGGGGAAGCCGACAATGATGTCGGTGGAGATGGCGGCGTGCGGGATCTTCTCGCGGACCTTGTCCAGGATGCCGAGGAATTTGGTGGATCGGTAGGACCGTTTCATGTCCTTCAGGACTTTGTCGGACCCGGACTGCAGCGGCATGTGCAGCTGCGGCATCACGTTGGGGGTTTCGGCCATGGCGTCAATGACGTCGTCGGTGAAGGCGGCGGGGTGGGGGCTGGTGAAGCGGACCCGTTCCAGGCCCTTGATCTCACCGCACGCGCGTAGGAGTTTGGAGAACGCCTGCCGGTCACCGAACTCCACGCCGTAGGAATTCACGTTCTGGCCCAGCAGGGTGACTTCGATGGCGCCGTCATCCACCAGGGCCTGGATTTCAGCCAGGATGTCGCCCGGGCGGCGGTCCTTTTCCTTCCCGCGCAGGGCCGGGACGATGCAGAAGGTGCAGGTGTTGTTGCAACCGACCGAGATGGACACCCAGCCGGAATACACCGAGTCACGCTTGGTGGGCAGCGTGGAGGGGAAGACGTCCAGGGATTCGAGGATCTCCAGCTGGGCTTCGTTGTTGTGCCGGGCCCGGTCCAACAGTGCCGGGAGCGCCCCGACGTTGTGGGTGCCGAAGACAGCGTCCACCCAGGGAGCCTTTTTCAGGATGGTCTCGCGGTCCTTCTGGGCCAGGCAGCCTCCCACGGCGATCTGCATCCCCGGGTTGGCCGCCTTGACCGGGGCCAGCATGCCCAGGTTGCCGTAGAGCTTGTTGTCCGCGTTTTCCCGGACGGCGCAGGTGTTGAACACCACGACGTCGGCCGGCTCACCGCTGGCCGGTATGTAGCCCGCGTCCTCGAGCATGCCTGCCATCCTCTCCGAATCATGCACGTTCATCTGGCAGCCAAACGTGCGCACCTGATAGGTGCGGGGCTGCCGGAGGGCAGGGTCGGCTGGCGGGGCGGTACCGGATGCGGGGGAAGGAATGGTCAAACTCACCTGTTAAGGGTACCGGGTCGCTCAGGTTGCCGGATCGGCGGAGGCGCCGCTCCGGCGGCCTATGGATCCAGCAGGCCGTCCGGTGGCTCTGCCTGGCTATCTGCACGTGCGTCGAGCACCTCTCCGACGATCCGGAACGCCTGCGACGGCTGATAGCCCTTGCGGGCCAGCATTGACGCCAACCGCCGGGTGGTCTTGTCCCGCTCAGCGCGGTCCGACAAATCTGTGCCTGCCCGGAGCTTCCGCTCCACCAGGAGCCGGGCAGACACTTCCTCGTCCGCGTCGGAAAGCTGTTCCAGGGCGGCGGCAGCGGTGTCCGCATCAATCCCTTTGTCCGCCAGTTCGCGCCGGAGGGCCCCTTTGGCGAGCTTCCGAGACTGCGACCGGCAGCGCACCCACATGTCGGCGAACTCGGCGTCGTCAATGAGGCGGACCTCCTGGAAGCGGTCCAGGACGGCTTCCGTCACATCCTCCGGAATGTTCCGCTCGGCCAGTTTCCGCGCCAGCTGCAGCCGGCTCTTGGCCGAACTGGTCAGCTGCCGGAGCACGATGGCCCGCGCCACGGACGCGGGATCCGGTTCTGCGTCTGCGTCTGCGTCTGCGGCGATGGCAGCATCCGGATCGGGTCCGTCCGGTCCGAAGCCGTGGCGTCCGCCGCCCCGTCTCCGCTGCCGTCGCCCCGATCCGGCGTCCTGCCCGGCGGCACGCCATCCGGCGCTCTGCCCGGCCGTCAGGTCAGGGGCGTCCCTAGAAGCCGTCAACAGCCTTCAGCTTCGGTGTCTCTTTGGCCTCGGCTTCGGCGGGCTTGACTACCCCGACACCAAGCTTCTCCTTGATCAGGCGCTCCAGTTCGGTTGCCAGCTCGGGGTTGTCGCGCAGGAACCTGCGGGAGTTCTCCATGCCCTGGCCCAGCTGGTCGCCGTCGTACGTGAACCACGAACCCGACTTTTTGATAATGCCGTGCTCAACGCCCATGTCGATGATGCCGCCCTCGCGGGAAATGCCCTGGCCATAGATGATGTCGAATTCGGCGATCTTGAAGGGCGGGGCCATCTTGTTCTTGACGATCTTGGCTTTGGTGCGGTTACCGACGGAGTCGGCACCTTCTTTGAGCGTCTGGATCCGACGGACGTCGATGCGGATGGACGCGTAGAACTTCAAGGCCTTACCGCCGGTGGTGGTCTCCGGGGAGCCGAAGAACACGCCGATCTTTTCACGGAGCTGGTTGATGAAGATGGCGGTGGTTTTGGTCTGGCTCAGGCGGCCGGTGATCTTTCGCAGCGCCTGGCTCATGAGGCGGGCCTGCAGACCCACGTGGCTGTCGCCCATGTCGCCCTCGATTTCCGCACGCGGCACAAGGGCAGCAACGGAGTCGATGACGATGACGTCCAGCGAGCCGGAGCCGATCAGCATGTCCATGATTTCCAGGGCCTGCTCGCCTGTATCCGGCTGCGAGACCAGGAGGGCGTCCGTATCCACGCCCAGCCGGGCGGCGTATTCAGGGTCCAGGGCGTGCTCGGCATCGATGAAGGCGGCAATGCCGCCCAGGCGCTGCGCGTTGGCAACGGCGTGCAGGGCCACGGTGGTCTTACCCGAAGATTCCGGACCGTAGATCTCCACTACGCGGCCGCGGGGCAGGCCGCCAATTCCCAAAGCCACGTCCAACGCGATGGATCCGGTGGGGATGACCTCGATAGGGGCACGGACTTCATCGCCCAGCCGCATGACCGAGCCCTTGCCGAACTGCTTGTCAATCTGTGCCAGCGCTGCGTCGAGCGCCTTTTGACGATCCGGGGCTGCCGCCATGGTTCACACCTCTAATGCTTTCTCGCTTTGGAGTGGCCTCAGCGGCCATTTCTTGGTCATCTCTGACGCTAATGGCACCCGCTGACATTCTGGCCGGATGACATCGCCTATGTGGATAACCCACTACGAAAAGCATAGCTTTACCCGAACAGATATTCGAACAGATCCGGCGGCGTGTCAGCGCAGAAAGGGGCGCACATGAGCCTGGAGAACGCGGACGCGTTGGTGGCGGCGTCAGTCGCGCAGGGGTTTGACGTCGCGTCCCAGGCGCCGCTCCGGCGGCACATCCTGGACGTCGCAGACGGCCGACCACACATGCCGGGGGCTCACTCCGGCTGCGAGTGCCTGGTCGGCGGTGCGCCCGCCGGCCCCGGCCAGGACCAGGGTGCTGCTCAAAACCCGGGAGTAGCCAGCCCCGAATTCGTCGTCCATAAGCCGCCAATAGTCACTGATCCGCACCAATAGAGTCTCTCACGGTCCCGGACCCTAGAATTGTTGCCATGAGCAACCCTCCTGCGACAGGCCTTCCCGCGACAGGCCTTCCCGCGACGTCCCCTGTGGAGACAGGCACCGACAAGGACACCGTCGATGAAGCCTTGAACACCGTGGAACACCAAATAAGTCTCTTTTGGCGGCGTGCCCGTTCAGTGTCCCATCAGCTCTCCCGGCAGGTGCACCCGGACATGGAGCCGGCGGCCTACGGCCTGCTTGCGGTCATCCGGCGCGAGGGACCCATCCGGTTGACCGACCTCGCCCTGAACATCGGCGTGGGAAAGCCTTCCGTCAGCCGCCAGATCGCCTTCCTGGAAAGCATCGGGTTGGTGTTCAAGGAAGCTGATCCACTGGACGGAAGGGCGCAATCGATCCGCCTCACCGAAAAGGGCGAGGAAAAAATGCATCAGGTCCAGGATGCGCGCCGCCAGGACTTCCGTGAGCGGCTGGGTGAGTGGCCGGTCGGGGAACTGCAGACCCTCGCCGAATACATGGCAAAGCTCAACTCCATCTTTGAACTCGACGGCTGCGCAAAGGACCCGTCCGCCGGCGACACTGCAAAATAGCCACCACACGCAACAAAAGCCTCCGGCCCATGGCCGGAGGCTTTGTTGTACTTCCTGTCTGGCTCCTGCGGACGGCTTACCGTGCGCCGGAAAGCAGGCCCTTGGACAGTTCGTTGTTGAGTTCAGCGCTCAAATCGCGATCAAGGTCGCGGCCATAGCGCTGTGAGAATTCCTGAGGAACGGTGTCCGGAACGGCAACGCCCTCGGCGACGGCGACACGGTCGCTGACTTCCCTGAGCATGCTGGACAGCGGCACGTCCAGGGCTGAGCAGATTGACGAGAGGAGCTCTGATGAAGCTTCCTTCTGGCCGCGCTCTACTTCGCTGAGGTAGCCCAAGGAAACACGGGCACTGTGCGAAACTTCGCGGAGCGTGCGTCCCTGGCGCTGGCGTACATCGCGCAGGACATCACCGATTTCGTGACGGAGGACAACCATCTTCCGCTCCTTCTGTTCGCTCTTGGCCTGATCGGCGAGGCCCACATCCTTCCAGCGGACAACGCCGTTAATGGATACGGGCTGCTTTACCATCTGTATCGCCTTGCTCCCTCATAAGTTCGGTCCGCCGTGGAGCGAACCGTGGTGGTTTATTCATCCTAGGCGCCTCCGCTCTCCGGAAGCGACACAATGTAATAACTAATGGACACCGGGATTTGTTCCCGGCAACTTTACGCCCGGTAGCTTCAGGAAGGCAGGGCCGCGATCAGACCTTCCAGTGCAGCACCACAGGCCTGTCCGCGGATCTCTGCGCGGTTACCCGTGAAGCCGTACTCGACGTAGGATGCACCGGCCGCTGTGGCAACCCCGATGAACACCGTCCCCACCGCCTTGCCGTCATGTTCCTCCGGGCCGGCTACCCCTGTGGTGGCGACGCCGATGTCAGCACGCAGCGCAGTCCTCGCCCCGGCCGCCATGGCCGCTGCTACGGCGCCGTCAACGGACCCGGCGGCGGCCAGCAGCTCTGCCGGAACGCCCAGGACGTCCACTTTGACGGAGTTCTGGTAGGCCACCACGCCGCCTTGGAGCATGCCTGAGGCTCCGGCTGTGTCGGCGAGAACGGCACTGACCATTCCCGCCGTGAGCGACTCCGCGGTCGCCACGGTGCGGCCCGATTCCAGGGCCTTTTTGACTGCCTGTTCCGCCAGGTGGTGAAGGTTGGTCACGTCGGCTCCCTAGTTGCCAGCTGTAGTTTTTCCGGCCCGTTTGCCCTGTGACCGAATTCGCAGGGCTTCAATGACGTATTCGACGCCGGTCCACACCGTGATCAGTACGGCCACCATCATGACGGCGAAAGCCACCCACACAAGCCACGGTGCCAGCGCACCGACTGGCAGGAGGTACAGGAAGATCGCGGCTGTCTGAACGACGGTCTTGAGCTTGCCTCCGCGCGAGGCCGGGATGACACCGTACCGGATGACAAAGAAGCGAAGGGCGGTGATGCCCCATTCCCTGACGAGGATGACGATGGTGACCCACCACGGCAGTTCATTCAGGATGGAGAGCATCACCAGTGCTGAGCCGATGAGGAGCTTGTCGGCGATGGGGTCAGCAATTTTGCCGAAATTGGTGACGAGGCCGCGGCTCCTGGCGATGTCGCCGTCGAGCTTGTCAGTGTAGATGGCGACGGCGAACGCCACCACCGCGGCCCAGCGCCAAGGCCCTGACTCGCTGTTCAGCCCGGGAGCATCGGCGAGGAGGAACCAGACGAAGAAAGGCACCAGGGCGATGCGCAGCATGGTCAGGATGTTGGGAAGATTCCAGATTCCTGGGCTGCTGGAGCCGGCGGGAGTTGCTTCGGTGCTAGTCACACTCCTAGGCTACCGTCCGGTGAGTGACCACGCGTCTTCGGAACCGTCCTCGTCGTCGCCGGAGGTGCCATCGGCGCCGTCGAAGTACTCAACCTTCTGGCTGCGCTGGTCCAGATCCGCCTGCACGAGGTCTTCCGCATAACCGCCCTGGGCGATGTTCGCGTTGGCGTTGTCGCTGAGCGCCGCCGTCTGCGAATCAGCAACTGCCGGCGCGTCCTGGCCCTTCATGGCCGCCAGCACCGAAGCGAGATCGTCCGGCTTCACCAGGACGTCGCGTGCCTTGGACCCTTCGGAGGGGCCAACCACTCCCCTGGACTCGAGGAGGTCCATCAGCCGTCCGGCCTTGGCGAAGCCCACCCGGAGCTTGCGCTGGAGCATCGACGTCGAACCGAACTGTGTGGTGACCACCAGTTCGGTCGCCTGCAGCAGCACGTCCAGATCGTCCCCGATGTCGTCGTCGATCTGCTTTTTTGGCGCCTCGGGGGCGACATCGTGGCGGTAGTCGACTTTGAGCTGGCCCTTGACGTGTTCCACGACCTTGTGGATTTCAGACTCCGTGACCCAGGCGCCCTGGACACGCATGGCCTTGGAGGCACCCATCGGCAGGAACAGCGCATCGCCCTGGCCGATGAGTTTTTCAGCACCGGGCTGGTCAAGGACCACGCGGGAGTCCGTGACGGATGACGTGGCGAAGGCCATCCGGGAAGGCACGTTGGCCTTGATCAGGCCGGTGACGACGTCCACGGAGGGCCGCTGGGTGGCCAGGACCAGGTGGATGCCGGCAGCCCGGGCCAGCTGGGTGATGCGGACGATGGAATCTTCCACGTCGCGCGGGGCCACCATCATCAGGTCGGCGAGCTCGTCAACGATCACCAGCAGGTACGGGTAGGGCCTGATGACGCGTTTGGAGTCCACGGGCGGTTGGACTTTGCCTGCGCGGACTGCCTTGTTGAAGTCATCGATGTGCTTGAACCCGTAGTTGGCGAGGTCGTCGTAACGGGCGTCCATCTCGCGGACCACCCATTGCAGGGCCTCGGCAGCCTTCTTCGGGTTGGTGATGATGGGCGTGATCAGGTGCGGGACGCCTTCGTAGGCGGTCAGTTCCACACGCTTGGGGTCCACCATGACCATGCGGACCTCGTCCGGGGTTGCCCGCATGAGGATCGAGGTGATCATGGAGTTCACGAACGAGGACTTGCCGGCGCCCGTGGCACCTGCGACGAGCAAGTGGGGCATTTTAGCGAGGTTCGCCACGACGTAGCCGCCTTCGACGTCCTTGCCGACACCCATCACCATCGGGTGGTCGGTCCGGCGGGCGTTCTGGCTGCGGAGGACGTCACCGAGTGAGACGGTCTCGCGGTCCGTGTTGGGGATCTCGATACCGATGGCGGACTTGCCCGGGATAGGGCTGAGGATCCGGACGTCGCTGGAAGCAACCGCGTACGAGATGTTCTTGGACAGTGCGGTGACGCGCTCCACCTTGGTGCCCGGGGACAGTTCGATCTCGTACCGAGTGACGGTGGGCCCGCGGCTGAAGCCGGTGACCTGCGCTTCCACGTTGAACTGGTTGAGGGTTTCGGTCAGGGAAGCCACAATCGCGTCGTTGGCTTCGGTGCGCTCCTTGGGGATGGAGCCCGGGGTCAGAACGTCCGACGGCGGCAGGGTGTAGGTGACGTCGCCCGCCAGTGAGAGTTGCTCGGTCCGCTGCGGAATGGGCGCAGGGAGAGGCACGGGTGTGACGGGCTTGGCCGGCACCTGCGCAACGGCGGCGGGGACGGGGTTGAGTGAGCCGGCAGCCACCATTCCGGGTGTGACCAGCGGGATGGCCTCGGTGGCGTTGTCCTCTGCCGGCCCCTTCCCGGCAGCGCCGAGCCCCTGGGCTGCTTTGATTTTTTCGACGGCAATTTCCGCCTGGGTGGGGCGGCGCACGCCGGGAGCGGGGCGCGGTCCACGGCCTGACTTTGCGTCGGCCTCGTCGTCGTCAATGACGGCGTGCTCGAAGGCTTCGTCGCCCACGTAGCCTTCCAGCCCGGCGTCGGACTCGTCGTCCTTACCGAAGAAGCGCCGCTTCTTCTTCCGCGGCGCAGCGGCCGCCCCTTTTTCCTCGAGGTAGCTGCGGTCGTGGCTGTCCCCGGCGTCGCCGGGTTCCTGCAGGTCCAGGCCCATCAGGTGCTCATAGGACACCCGGAGCCGGCGCGGAATGGCTCCGAAGGGAGTGGCGGTAATGATGAGCAGTGAGACGAAGGCCAGCAGGCCGTAGACCACCACGGGCACCGCCGCATGGATGGCCGCGAGGGGTGAGGCGGCCAGGAAGCCGAGCATACCGCCGGCCTGGCGGAGCCCGTCGAAGCCTTCGGCTACGGTGGGCTGCCCGCCCACAACGTGGGCAAGGCCGCAGCCCGCAAAGGTCATGATGAGGAAACCGATCCCCACCCGGTTGTTTCCGCGGCCGTCGTCGGGCTGCCGGAAGAGCCGGAAGGCACACACAAAAAGCATCAGCGGCAAAAGCAGTGACATCCAGCCAAAGGTGCCGTTGACCACGCTGTAGACGGCGTCGGGGAACCAGCCGGTCATTCCCCACCACGCGAAGGTGGCGATGAAGACGCCCAGGGCAAGGTTGAACAGGGCCGCGCCGTCGCGGCGTTCCTCTGCCGGCAGGTCGCTGACATCGGAGCCGATCCTGCGGACGCCGCCGCCGACCAGATGGCCGACGCCCAACCAGGCGCCGCCTACAACGCGCAGGAGCCAGGGCTGCCGCTGTTCGACGGCGGGAAGCTGGCGGGTGCGCGCAGTACCCGCCGATGATCCGGCCCGGCTGCCGGTGCTGCTGGACGCTGTGGCGCCTGCACCGCGGCCCCCCGAGCTGCCGGATTTGGCGCTGGATTTGCCGCCAGCGGCGCCTCGGGGCGCGGGAGTAGTACGAGTGGCCATACGTGCCACGGTACCGGAACTGGCGCGGTTTTCCGCGGATTTCCGGCTGTTCCCGGCCTCATGTTGCGGATGGGAAAGGCCCGGTTCTACAAGAACCGGGCCTTTGCCATTCCGCTTGCCTTCGGGGCTGTTACGCCTCGAGGACCACCGGGATGATCATGGGCTTGCGGCGCAGCTTGCGGTTGACCCAGGTGCCGACGACTCGGCGGACAACCTGCTGAAGCTGGTGGGTGGTGTGGTCCGTGCGGTTGAGCACGGCTTCTTCCAGGGCGGCGTTGATCTTGGGGATGATCTCGTCGAAGACCGAATCGCCTTCGGCCACGCCGCGGGCGTGGATCTCAGGTCCGGAGACAACCTTGCCGGTGGTGCGGTTGATGACGGTGATGATGGAGATGAAGCCTTCGTCGCCGAGCGTCTGGCGGTCTTTGAGGTCCGCTTCCGTGACTTCGCCGACGCTGGAGCCGTCCACGTAGACAAAGCCCACTTCAACCTGGCCCACTACGTCTGCGCGGTGGTCCTTGAGGTCGATCACCGTGCCGTTGTCGGCAAGGATGACGCTGGCGGTGGGGACGCCCGACTCGATGGCGATCTTGCCGTTGGCGATCAGGTGGCGAGTCTCGCCGTGCACGGGCATGGCGTTGAGCGGCTCAAGGATGTTGTAGCAGTAGAGCAGCTCGCCGGCGGCCGCGTGTCCGGAGACGTGCACCTTGGCGTTGCCCTTGTGGATGACGTCCGCGCCGAGCTTGAGCAGGCCGTTGATGATACGGAACACGGCGTTCTCGTTGCCCGGGATGAGGCTGGAGGCCAGAATCACGGTGTCGCCATCGCCCACAACTACGCGGTGGTCGCCGTTGGCCATGCGGGAAAGCGCGGCCATCGGTTCGCCCTGGGAACCAGTGGACATCAGGACCACGCGGTTGTCCGGCAGGTTGTCGATGTTCTTGATGTCCACGAGGAGGCCCTCGGGAACGTCGAGGTAGCCGAGCTTGGCGGCGATGGCCATGTTGCGGACCATGGAGCGGCCCACGAAGGCCACCTTGCGGTTGTGCTTGGCGGCGGCGTCAAGCACCTGCTGGACGCGGTGGACGTGCGAGGAGAAGGACGCCACGATGATGCGCTTGGTGGCCTGGCCGAAGAGCCGTTCCAGCGTGGGGCCGATTTCCTTCTCGGCGGTGGTGAAGCCCGGCACGTCGGCGTTGGTGGAGTCGGACATAAAGAGGTCAACGCCCTCTTCACCCAGCTTGGCGAAGTGCCGGAGGTCGGTGATCCGGCCGTCCAGCGGCAGCTGGTCCATCTTGAAGTCGCCCGTGTGCAGGACAGTGCCGCCGGCCGTGCGGATGAACACTGCCAGTGCGTCGGGGATGGAGTGGTTGACCGCGACAAACTCGCATTCGAAGGGGCCAAACTTTTCGACCTGGCCCTCTTCAACTGTCATCGTGTACGGACGGATCCGGTGTTCCTGCAGCTTGGCCTCGATGAGGGCCAGCGTCAGCTGTGAGCCAACCAGGGGGATGTCGGCGCGGAGCCGCAGGAGGTAGGGAACGGCACCGATGTGGTCCTCGTGGCCGTGGGTAAGGACAACGGCCACGATGTCGTCGAGACGGTTCTCGATGTAAGAGAAATCGGGCAGGATCAGGTCAACGCCGGGCTGGGTCTCCTCCGGGAAGAGGACACCACAGTCCACGATGAGCAGTTTGCCGTCGATTTCGAACACGGCCATGTTCCGGCCGATCTCCCCCAGTCCGCCCAGCGGAACGATCCGAAGGGTGCCTTGCGGCAGGCGTGGAGGCGTGACAAGGCCGGGAAGGGCGGTTTGGGTCATAGTGCACTACTTTCCAGGCGGAAGGGTGCTGGTCTTAGCCCTCAGGGAAAGACCAGCCCCGCTTCCGCCAAATCCTCGCGGATGGTTACGATCTCGGCTTCGTCCGGCTCCACGAGGGGCAAACGGACAATCGAGTTGGGCAGGACTCCCTGCCATTTAAGAATTAGTTTGGCTGCAACGGCTCCCTGGACGCGGGTCATCGTTGCCCTCACGACGGGCAGCAGCTCGACGTTGATCTTACGCGCGGTTTCGAGGTCGTTCGCGTTGATGGCGTCGATCAGTTCGCGGAAGCGGCGCGTTGCGACGTGGGTTGTGACACCCACGAGTCCGACGGCGCCCAAGGACATCCACGGAAGGGTCAGTCCGTCGTCTCCGGAGTAGAAGTACAGGTCCGTCTCTGCCATCACCCGGCTGGCTGCCATGAAATCGGCTTTGGCGTCCTTGACGGCGACGATGTTCGGGTGCTGCGCCAAGCGAATCATGGTTTCGGGCTCGATCGCGATGGAGGAGCGGCCCGGAATATCATACAGCATGACGGGCACATCAGTTGCAGACGCGACGGTCTCGAAGTGTGCGCGGACGCCGGCCTGGCTGGGCTTGTTGTAGTACGGCGTGACGAGCAGCAGGCCGTCGACGCCGAGCGCTGCCGCCTTCTGGGAGAGGTGCACCGAATGTGCGGTGTCGTTCGTCCCGGTGCCGGCGATGATGGCGGCACGGTCTCCCACGGCCTCCTTGACAGCGCGGAACATGCCAAGGTTTTCTTCGTCCGAGAGGGTGGAAGTTTCGCCGGTGGTCCCGGTGACGACCAGGCCGTCGCAGCCATCGTCCACAAGTTTGGTGGCCAGTTCGGCTGCCTGCTTGTAGTCCACTGCGCCATCCTTGGTGAAGGGCGTGACCATGGCGGTCAGGAGCGTACCAAGGGCAGGAGCGGTGGCGGATTTGTGAGGCATGGAAAAAACGTTACCCTGTCGGCGGCTGGTTAGGACAATGGGGGCGGCGTGATACGCGTCAAATAGCGGGCTGCCGTGCCCCAGGAACTGCGGTCACCACCACTGGGAGTCCGACATCCGCAGCGTCAGCGGAATTTCCGCAAGGCACTCCGCTGCAGGACGGCGGTGACCACTTCAGTGCCGGTTCCGGCGGCCTTTTTCAGTTCGAAGCCGTCCGGCCCCCAGAACCCGCTGAGGCCGCAGGACGGGCCCAGCGCGGTGGATCCGCCAAGGTTCGCCAGGATGGCGAACATCCGGTTGTCCATGGCCCTGGCCCCGAGGTGCAGCGCAAGCCGCCGTTCTTCGGCCAGCGTATACAGCGCCGATACGGCATAGATATCCGCGCCGGCCTGGGCTGCCCCGGTGGAGTGGGCAGGAACCGCGGCGTCAAAGCAGATGGCCAGCGCGATCTGCCAGCCATCCAGGTCGATCACGAGTGCACCGTCGCCCGCGGTGAAGACCTCCCGCTCCTGGCCGTGGAGGTGGGTTTTGAAGCCGAGTTCGATGGTGCCGTCGGGGTGGATCACGAGGCTGGCGAGCCGCGGCGTGCCATCAGGTTCCCAATAGGCAGCACCGGCCACGGCGGTGATCCCGGTCCGACGGCAGATTTCGTGGAGATCGCCCAGCCGCGGGTCGCCGTGCTGGAGCCAATAGTAGTCATCGGCCAACTGCGACAGGGTGTACCCCGTCAGCGACAGCTCGGGGAAAACCACCAGCCGGGCACCGTGGGATTCGGCATCTTCGATCAGCCGGACGTGTTCTTGCACATTCGGGATAATCCCGCCTTCCAGCGCCTGGTACTGCACGGCAGAGACGGTCAGGGCATCAGTCACCTCTTTATCCTAGGGCTCGCCTAACCGAGGGAACGCCGCAGATTGGCAGGGCGCTGCAGATTAGCCGGGCGCTGTAGTTCAGCAGGGGGCTGCAGTTCAGCCGGGCGCCGCAACTGAGCGGGAGGCTCGTCAGCCCGTGCCACGCCATCCTGCGGTTTCCCCGGCTGGCAGTACCGGTCCACCCCAGCCTCCCGCAGCCCCTCAGCCCAGGCCGCGAGCCGCTGTGCCGCCCGGACGTAGTGGAACAGCTCAGTGGGCGTCAGGGCATCGAGGTCGGTGTCGGCCAATCTGCGGGCCAGCTCTGCCCCCGCCGGCTGGGCGGTGAGTGTCACGCCTTCGTCCTGCCACTGGATGTCCACAGGGGGTCGACCTGCCACGAGCTGGCGGAAGAGGAAGTCCACAACTCCTGGGCTCATCGCTTTCATCAGACCTGCAGGATGTGCCAAGGCGGCGTCCTGGGCATCCCGGGCGGGGCGCACCGATCCGCCGGCGGTTGGGGATTCCGGAAGCGGTCGCGGCTGGGATGGGGTTTGCATGGTGTTCATATTATTCGAACATATATTCGAACACAAGGTCTACAAGACCGTGTTTCCTGCCGGCTCTTGGCTGCCGTCACAAAGGTTGGTGTGAGAACATCGCCTCATGACGTCCCGCGCCCCGGCAAGACCCTCGCGGGTGCCTCGAACCTCACATGCCGCGGGCCGCCTCCGCGGTATTGACGCAGCCCGGGGGCTGGCGCTCCTTGGCATGATGGCCACGCATCTGCTCCCCACCTTCGAGGCAAACGCCGACCTCACGCCCACGTGGATCGGCCTCACCTTCTCCGGCAGGGCGGCCGCGCTGTTTGCCGTATTGGCTGGCGTGGGACTAGCACTGTCCACCGGAAAGCAGGTACCTCCGGAAGGTACTGCCTTGAACGCAGCCCGCCGCGGCATCGCACTGCGCGCCCTGGTGATTGCCGCCGTCGGGCTCTCACTGGGCGGGCTGGAAGTAAACCTCGCGATCATCCTGGTCCACTACGCCCTGCTGTTCCTGTGCATCCTCCCGTTCCTGGGCCTGAAGCTGAGGGCGCTGTGCGCGTGGGCTGTCGGCTGGATCATGGTTTCCCCGGTGCTCGCCTATCTGCTCCGCCCCTGGCTGATGGCGGCCAACCCTCCCCTGAACCTGGGGCACAACCCGTCCTGGGAAGACCTCTCGACCCCTTTCCGTCTCCTGGGAGACCTGTTCCTGACCGGTTACTACCCGGTGTTCCAGTGGCTGTCATACCTGCTGGTGGGCCTCGTCATCGGACGGCTGGCCCTCACCAAGGCGATGATTCCCGTCCTGCTGCTCTGCAGCGGCGCGGCGGTGGCCGCGTTGGCCAAGGCTTTGGGTACCGCCGCGATGGAGGACTGGGGCGGACGGGCCGCGCTGGAAGCAGTCCTGAACGCGCCCGGCTACCCGTTGGACAGTGTCCTCCAGGTCAATCTCACGGGAATCCGGCAGGAAGGTTCCTGGTGGTGGCTGGCGGCCGCGGCGCCGCATTCGGCCACCACGCTGGACCTTCTGCACACCTGCGGCGTGGCAGCCGCCGTGGTGGGCGTGTTCCTCCTGCTCGGCAGGCTGGCTGACTGGCTGGACCTGGACCTGTTGCTGCCGCTGCGCGGCGCGGGTGCCATGACGCTCACGCTCTACTCAGCGCATGTCTGGGTGGTTTCGGCGTTCTACCTGAAGCCGCTGCCCGCGGGCTGGACCGAGGACGGGATGTACTGGGCGCATGCCGCCACGGCCATCACCGTGGGAATGGTGTTTGTGCTCCTGAAATGGCGGGGCCCGTTGGAGCTGGTGGGCCATGCGGCCAACCACCTGGGGCGCGGCGAGCGGCCCAGCCTGCGCTGACCGGGCCAGCCTGCGCTAGGCAGGAACCTTGCCGCGGAACAGTTTCACGGCGTCGCGCATGGACGCGCGGGCACGCTTCCGGTCACCGGCAGCGTCATAGGCGCAGCTGAGCCGGAACCAGGAACGCCAGTCACCGGGCGCCGCTTCCGCTTCGGCCTTGTACTTTTCGAATTCCAGATCCGCCGCTGAGCGGACGATCCGGCCGGCGGGTGTGCGCGGCAGCTCGTCGACCGGGAGCCCGCCTTCGGCCTCCAGGACCTTGGCCATCTGTTCCGTGCGTGCGCCGAACAGCAGTTCACGGATCATGGCCCAGGCGCCGATGGCCGGGAGGACCAGGTAGGCAGCTCCGATGGCCTTGGCGGCGGGATTGCTGTCCAGCAGCAGGAGCACGGAGCGCTGGAAGGACACCACCAGGTAGAAGACCAGCAGGAGCGTTACTGCACCCACCCAGATCTTGGTGCGGTTCTTCCGGAACGCGGCAAAAAACCCGCCCACGGCCTAGAGTCCCAGGTCCAGGTAGCCGTCCAGGCCCACCGTCAGTCCCGGATGCGCTGCAACATTGCGCACGCCAAGCAACACACCGGGCATAAAGGAGGCACGGTCAAAGGAATCGTGCCGGAAGGTCAGCTGCTCCCCCGGACCGCCGAGCAGCACCTCCTGGTGGGCCACCAGCCCGCGCAGCCGGACGCTGTGAACGCGGACTCCCTCAACGTCGCAACCCCGCGCGCCGGCGAGTTCACTGGTGGTCGCATCAGGACTGGGGGGGACGTCCGCAGCCTTGCGCTCGGCGGCAATGAGCTGGGCCGTCCGGACAGCGGTCCCGGACGGTGCATCAACCTTTTCCGGGTGGTGCAGTTCGATGATTTCCACAGACTCGAAATACTTGGCGGCCTTGGCGGCAAAGGCCGAGGCCAGCACGGAGCCGAGGGCAAAATTGGGGGCGATCAGCACCCCGGTTTCCGGGTTTTCCGCGAGCAGTTCCTCCAGGGCGGCGAGCCGGGTGGCATCCCAACCGGTGGTCCCCACAACGGCGTGCATGCCATGCTCGACGGCGTAGCGCACGTTCGCTTCGGTGCTTTCGGGGACGGTGAGGTCCACCACGATGTGGGCACCCGACGCGGCCAGCTGGTCCAGCGAGTCGCCGCGTCCCAAGGCGGCTACGAGCAGCAGGTCGGAGGCAGCTTCAACGGCCTTAACGGCTTCGGCGCCCATGCGCCCGTTGGCGCCCAGGACAGCCACGCGGGTGGGCACGGAGAGTTGTTCGATCATGCAGTTAACCCTACCGTCGGGCCGGGTGCGGGATTGAACCGAAGACTGTGCGTTACCTCGCAACCGCCGGAAGGCGTCGGGAATCCGGCACTGCTCAGCTGCCTGCGCCGACCCACTCCACCGTGCCGTCCACGAAGAACTGTTCCTTCCAGATGGGAACCTGCTCCTTGATGCGGTCCACCAGTTCGGAACACACGGTAAAGGCCTGTCCGCGGTGCGCCGCTGAGACCGCGCAGACCAGCGCCGGATCGCCGATTTCCAGCATGCCGATTCGGTGGGCGGCCCAGATCCGCACGGGCTGCGTGCCGGATCCGTCCCCGACATGCTCGGCGGCCAGGCGGGCGACGACGTCGGCCATTACCTGGTGAGCCGTGGGATGCGCGCTGTAACTGAGCCGCTCCACCGCCTTGCCGCCGTCGTGATTCCGCACCACTCCGCTAAAGCTGACCACCGCCCCTGCCGTGTCAGAATCCACCGCGGCGATGGCCTGGTCCACGGAGATCGGTTCTGCACTCAGCACCGCGTGGACCACTTCGAAAACCGATTCAGTGCCCATGGCCGCCCTCCAACTGGTCGCACAGGTGCCCGATCAACGGGTCAAGCACCGACAGGCCATCCATAACTCCCTTGGGTGAGCCAGGCAGGTTGATAATAAACGTCTGCCCGGCAGCTCCGGCGTGCCCGCGGCTGAGCGCCGCAAGCGGCGTTTTGGCAGCGCCTTCGCGCCGGATGGCCTCCATGATGCCCGGGATCTCCCGGTCCAGGAGGGGCAGGGTGACGTCGGGGGTGCGGTCGTCCGGGCTGAGCCCGGTACCGCCGCTGGTGATCACGACAGCGGGATGCTGGGTCAGGAGGGCGCGGATCGCCGCACCGACGGGCGCGCCGTCCGGCACCACCATGGCGGGGTACACCTCGAAGCCGTGCTCGGTAAGCCAGTCAATAATGACGGGCCCGGTTTCATCCTCATAGATGCCTGCGGCGGCACGGGTGGAGGCAATGACAACCCCGGCCTTCCGGCCCTGCACCTCGCCGTGGGTGTGTGGCTCCGGCGCATGCGGCTCCGTGTTGGCCTCCGGCAGGATGGTGCTCTCGGTGCTCATAGTGTCCAGTCCCCGCTCTTGCCGCCGCTTTTCGCCAGCACTTTGATGTCAGTCAGCACGGCGTGCTTGTCGACCGCCTTGATCATGTCGTACACGCTGAGGGCAGCCACGGAGACCGCCGTCAGTGCTTCCATCTCAACCCCGGTGACCCCTCGGGTTTTGACCGTGGCCAGGATGGCCACGGAGTCGGTTCCGAGCTCGAAGTCCACGGTGACCTTCGAGAGCGGCAAAGGATGGCAGAGCGGGATGAGGTCGGGGGTCTTTTTTGCGGCCATAATGCCGGCAACGCGCGCCACGGCCAGGGCATCGCCCTTGGGCAGGCCGCCGGATCCGAGCAGGCTCAGCACTTCGTCTGTGGTGCGGACTGTGGCAGTGGCGGTGGCTTCCCTGGTGGTTTCGGCTTTCGCTGACACGTCCACCATCTGGGCGCTTCCGTCCTGGCGCAGATGGGTCAGCGCGGACGGGCTATGTTCTGGATTCACAGCATCCATACTTCCACCTCGTCACCCTCGGCGAGCGCCGAGACCCCAACGGGAATGTGCACCAGCGCGTTGGAGCCGGCGAGGGCATGCATCAGGTGGGAGCTTTCGCCCCCTTCAAGGCGGACGGTTCCGTCCCCCTGGAGGGTTCCGCGCCGGACCTGATGCTTGTGTTCAGGCGACGACAGGCTTTGGCCCAGCCGTGCGCGGGCCGGGATCCGCGGGGCAGGTGAGCCAAACAGTTCGGCCAGCACCGGCCGCAGGAACATTTCGAAGGAAACCAGGCAGCTGACGGGGTTTCCCGGGAATCCCAGGAAGGGCACGCCGTCGAATGTCCCGATGCCCTGCGGTCCGCCGGGCTGCATGGCGACATGCAGGAACTCAGTGGCCTGGCCCTCCATGGCTTGGCGGACAACTTCGTAGGCTCCCTTGCTGACGCCGCCCGTGGTGACGATCAGGTCCACCGCACCGGCATGGCCGCGCAGCAGTGTACGGAATTCGTCAGGATGGTCCGACGCGATGGCCGTGCGCACCACGGCCAGGCCCGCTTGCCGCATGGCACTTTCGAGGAGGGTTCCGTTGGAATCGTAGATCTTGCCGGCCGGCAGGGGTTGGCCGGGTTCCACCACTTCGTCGCCCGTTGTGGCCAGAAGGACGGTCACCGGCCTGCGAACAGTGACTTCGGCGATCCCCAGGGCCGCCAGCAGCCCCAGCTGCGCCGGGCCGAGGAAGGTTCCCGCGGCCAGCGCCCGCTCCCCCGCCTCAATATCACTGCCGGCCGACCGCACGAAGGTGCCAGCCGCGGTCGCCGCCAACCACACAGTGGTTGTTTCCCCGGGGGCGGGGAACCGGTCCGGAACGGCACGCTCCACGGGCACGACGGCGTCAGCGCCGGCGGGAATCATGGCTCCCGTCATGATGGGGGCCGCAGTGCCACGGTCCAGGGCCGCCGGCACGGCACCTGCCGGGACGGGGACAACCACACGCAGCTCCGCGCCGCCGTCGGGCACGTCCAAGCTGTTGACGGCAAAGCCGTCCATTTGGGAGTTGGCGAACGGCGGGAGGCTCAGGGGGGCCGGAACGTCATGGGCCAGTCCCTTGCCCAGCGCGTCGCGAAGGACCAGCGTTTCCGTTCGCCCCTGGGCGAGTAGGGGCGC
This sequence comes from Pseudarthrobacter sp. Y6, assembly GCF_050156205.1. Taxonomy (NCBI): domain Bacteria; kingdom Bacillati; phylum Actinomycetota; class Actinomycetes; order Micrococcales; family Micrococcaceae; genus Pseudarthrobacter; species Pseudarthrobacter sp. Y6. The sequence continues at coordinate 2,956,618 of NZ_CP189574.1, forward strand.
CAGCAGTTCGGCTACGGCGGTTCGGTGCAGTGCCACGGACCGTGCCTGGTGGGGCGTTTGGCTATGGACGCCGTGGACGTGGTGTGAAGCATCGCCGTGCTGGTGGGGAGGGCTGTGCATGGTCCTGCCTTCGGTACGGGCCGTCATGGATTCACGTCAACTCTAATCGTGTGGAAGCCGGTGGCCCCGTCCGGCGCAACCGGCCGGCGTTCCTCCACCTGCGGCTCGCCGTTGAGGTCCGTGGCGCAAACCTGGACCTCGTACTGGCCCGGCGTCAGTTCGATGCCCAGCTGCCACTGGTACCAGGTGTCCAGCGAAATCCCGGGTGCGACACGGGCCTCCTGCCACGGCCCGCGGTTGACGCGGAGTTCCACCTTGCCGATCCCGGTATGCTGGGCCCAGGCCACGCCGCCGAACATGACCCTTCCGGCGCTCACCCGCCGGCCGGTGCGGGGCACGTCGATCCGCGAGGACGTTTTGATGGGGCCGCGGTCGGACCAGCCGCGCGGCGTCCAATAGCCAACGTCGTCCGTGAACCTGGTGACGCGGAGTTCGGTGAGCCATTTGGTGGCGGAAACGTAGCCGTACAGGCCGGGCACGATCATCCGTACCGGGAAGCCATGCTCCAGCGGCAACGGTTCGCCGTTCATCCCCACCGCGAGCAGGGCGTCCCGCTCGTCAGTGAGGACCTCCAGCGGGGTGCCCGCCCTCCAGCCGTCGGAGCTTCGGGACAACACCATGTCGGCACCGGCCTTCGGGCGGGCAAGGGCCAGCAGTTCCCGCACCGGCCAGCCGAGCCAGCGGGCGTTGCCGATCAGGTCCCCGCCCACTTCGTTGGAGACGCAGGCGATGGTCACATGCCGTTCGATCAGCGGCTTGGCCAGCAGTTCGGTCAGGTTCAGCTCAACCTCCTGTTCCACCATCCCCGTGACGCGGAGTACCCAGGATTCGGGGTCGAGGGACGGGACGATCAGGGCGGTGTCGATCCGATAGAAGTCGCGGTTCGGTGTGACCAGCGGCTGCATACCGTCCAGGCCTACCTCGGCGCCGGCAGGGATGGCGGGCGCTTCCGATATTGCGGCAGGCAGTTGCAGTTTTTCGCGGGCGGTGCTGATTCCTGCGGCCGCACCTCGCCAGACCGCGGCAACAACCCCGCCAACGGCGGTGGCCCCGGCACCGGTAGCCAGCACCTGCAGGAACGTGCGCCGTCCGGCAGTTGTTGCTGTCCTCGCGGGATCTTGCACGTTCGCGGCACCTGCCCCCGCGGCACCGACCAGTCCTTCGTGGAGCCGGCGGATCAGCCATCCCAGCAGAAGCGCGCCGGCCAGGGCTGCGAGCAGGGGCACCACGGCCGCGGCCGGGGTCATCTGCGCGCGGGTAAGCACCGCGGTAAGCCCGACGAGCCCAAAAACAGCAATCACCGCTGCACCGGCAAACCGCCTGCGCTGCTCCAGAATTCCGGCCAACGCCCCGACGGCTACGATGATCACCAGCATCCCGGCCACGAACACTGCCTTGTCGGCGGTGCCGAACAGTGAGATGGCCGAGTCCTTCACACCTGGCGGAACAGCATCGATCACAGCTCCGCCCACTGCCGTCAGGGGCGAGAGGGACGGACTGAGCAGTCCTGCCAGCAACTCACCCACGACGAGGGCGGCGCCGGCGGCCACTGCACCCGACGCGGCGGCCCAGCGGCGGCCGCCTTGAGCGGCACCGGCGGCTACCGAGCGCCGTGGGGAGCTCGCGCCGTCGTCGGCTGCTTCCTGCTGAGCCTTGGGGGTCTTCATATTTCCAGCATAGGTTCGCCGGGGCCCGGCGGCACCGGGCTTGGCCGTCCCCTGGAGAACTGTACGACTTCCGTAAGACCATCCCGCGGCATCGGCGCCATGCCGCGGCCAAACGTGGCGTAGCCTGAAGTTATGAGTGTTCAGCTAGGCATGCCGCTACCCCGGGAAGGTGCAGGGCCGGGCCTGCCGCCTGCGCGGCCGGCCGGAACGCCGCCGGGCCTGCTGGACCAGTACGGCCGCCGGGCCACCGACATGCGGCTGTCGCTGACGGATAAATGCAACCTGCGCTGCACGTACTGCATGCCTGCCGAGGGACTTGAATGGCTGGCCAAGCAGGCTGTGATGTCCGCCGAGGAGATCGTGCGGATTGTCCGGATTGGCGTGGACCTGCTCGGTGTCCGCGAACTGCGCCTGACGGGCGGGGAGCCACTGGTCAGGGCAGACCTGATTGACATCATTGCGGCCCTGCGAAGCAATCATCCGGAGCTGCCGATCTCCATGACCACCAACGGCGTGGGCCTGGACAAAAAGGCGGCCGCGCTCAAGGCCGCGGGCCTGACCCGCATCAATGTCTCACTGGATTCGCTGCACGAAGAAACCTTCACCAAGCTGACCCGCCGCCCCTTCCTGGACCGCGTCGTGGCCGGCGTCGATGCCGCCTGGGCCGCCGGGCTGGGACCCGTCAAACTCAACGCCGTCCTGATGCGGGGCATCAACGACACCGAGTCGCCGTCCCTGCTCGCCTGGGCGCTGGACCGCGGCTACGAACTCCGCTTCATCGAGCAGATGCCCCTTGACGCGGACCACGGCTGGACCCGGCGGAACATGATCACGGCGGCCGAGATCCGAGCCCTGCTCTCGCACGACTTTGTGCTGAGTCCCGATCCCCGCGCCCGCGATGGAGCCCCCGCAGAACGCTTTGAAGTACGACGCCGGGTGGCCGGGTCCGCGGGGCCGGATAGGCAGGTCCTGGGTACTGAGGTGCTGGACGCCGTAGGGCCGGTGTTGGGCACTGTGGGGATCATCGCGTCCGTCACGGAGCCGTTCTGCTCCGACTGCCGTCGCACACGGATCACCGCTGAGGGCAAGATCATGAGCTGCCTCTTCTCCCGTGAGGAGTTTGATCTGCTCGGTCTGCTGCGGGAGGGCGCCAATGATCAAGCTTTGGCCGAACGCTGGCAGGATGCCATGTGGGTCAAGCCAAAGGCGCACGGAATGGACCACACAGGTCTCGGCGCGCCGGACTTTGTCCAGCCGGACCGCAGCATGAGCGCCATCGGAGGCTGAATTCTTGAACGTACGTTACTTCGCTGCAGCACGCGCCGCCGCGGGGGTCGAAGACGAGTTCTTTGATCTCGCGTCCGGGACCACAGTGGCCGGCTTGCTGCAGGCAGTCCTGGCTGTGGACCGCGCCGAGCCCCCTGCCGGCGCTCCTCCCCTGCATCGAATCCTGTCCCGGAGCAGTTTCCTGCTCAACGAGGTCGCTGTACGGGACCGCACGACTGTGTTAAAACCGGGCGACGTGGTTGACGTGCTGCCGCCATTCGCCGGCGGGTAGGGCACCCTTCAGACCGTGCGAACAGGCAGTTGAGGCCCCGGCATCTAAGGGGACCAATTGGCTCCTCGCGCCGAAACGGCCGGGCTCTTATTCGTGACCGCTGCCATGACGGCCGGCGTGGCCGCTGAGTTATGCACATAGGCATCCTCCACGCGGTGATTGTCACACCCTGCTGGGATGCTTTGAGTATGGATAGCAGAGCAGCTGTGGCGACGGCGGAGGCACTTGCGGCGTCCTTCGCTGAGCTTGCTGCGGTGCTCTGTGGCGGGCCCGAGTCCTCGGGATCCAGTGGTGCTGATCCGTTGCATCGGAGGGCCGAGATCGCTCTGAAGACGCTGGCTGGAGTCGCCCGCGGGGAAGCGAAGATCGCGGCCCTGAAGGTTCACGCTGCCGCCGTGTACGCCGCTTCTGCCGAGACACTGGCAGGCCCGGCCGAGTCGCCGCAAGACCATACAGGGCAGGAGATGGCCGTGATCGCTGAAGTCGCCTGCGTCCTGACGGTCAGCGAACGCGCCGCGGGTGCTCTGCTCGCCGAAGCGCACGCACTGACCACCGCCCTGCCGCTGACGTTCGCCGCGTTGCAGGCCGGGACGATCTCATGGCAGCACGCCCGGATCATGGTCGACGAAACCGTGAACCTGGACCCTGCCGGCACCCAAGCCCTCGAGGCGCACTTCCTGGACCCCGACGCGCCAAACCCTGCCCGGGGTTGCCCCGCCGGTGACCTCGTGCCTGGGCGTTTCCGGCACAAGGCCCGGACGTGGCGGGAACGGCATCACCCGGTCAGCATCGAAAAGCGCCACATCACGAGCGCCGCAGATCGGCGCTTGGAGTATGCACCGGACCGCGACGGTATGGCCTGGCTCTCCGCCTACCTGCCGGCCGATCAGGCCGCGGGGATCTGGGACCGCACCACCACCGCGGCCAGGGCGTTGCAGGGACCTCATGAGGACCGGACCCTCAGCCAGATCCGCGCCGACATCACCGCCACCTGGCTCCTGGGCAACAACATCGCCGGCGGCGGAACCGGTGTTATGACGGACGTGACCGGCGGCATCGGCGGCATCGGCGACACGGGCATGGCAGTGGGCGACGGTGTTCCATCGCCGAGGGCGCAGGTGCTGGTCACGGTCCCGGTCATGTCGCTGCTGGGCCTCACTGAGGAGCCCGCCATGCTCGACGGATACGGCCCGATCCCACCGTCCATGGCCCGGCAGCTCATCGCCGACGGCGCCGACTCCTTCCACCGTGTGCTTGTAGACCCGCGCGACGGCGCACCGTTGGAGATTGGGCGGACCAGCTACCGGCTCACGAAAGCCCAACGACAATGGCTACGGTTGCGCGACGGAAAGTGCCCGTTCCCGGGCTGCAGCAACCACTCCCTCGACAACGAGGCCGACCACCTGCTGGCCTGGGCCCACGGCGGCGCCACCGGGCTATCAAATCTCGGTCAGCCATGCCCCAAACATCACAGACTCAGACACACCACAGCCTGGAAACCCACCACCGCCACAAAGAACGAACCACCCGGCTGGATATCACCCACAGGACGCCACTACCCCAGCGAACACCCCGACTGGGAACCACCCCACTGGCCAGCAAACATCCCCATGCCCGGCGCCGGCACCAGCACCGGTTTGGTCTTGGGCGTGGACCTGGAACTCGACCTGGACCTGGACCTGGACCTGGACCTGGACACAAGCCTGCCACCGGCGCAGAGGTGAAGGCCGGTTCGGTTACTGGGCCGTTCCCATCGCCAGGGCCAACAACGTCGGGCGGCTATGGACGCCGCACGTCTCGAAAATCTGCTTGAACTGATCCTGGACGGTGTAGGCCCCGATCCCCAAGGCTTCAGCCATGGCGTTGGTGTCGGCGCCGCTGGCGGCAAGCTCAAACAATTCCCGCTGCCGCGTTGTCAGCCCGAAGCTCCGGGCGAACATATCAAGCCTCGCCGCCGGAGGGCAGGCCTGGATGGTGACGGCCAATGGCGGAATGGCCGCTGCCCCGGTGGAGTCCATCCGGCTGGCCTGGAGTAGGGCCCACTGGCCTGACCCTATGTGCACACGGGCGGACGCAGGATGACGATCCACGCCCGCCTCACGCGCCAGCAACTGGGCAGCGACGTTGAGGACCTCGGCCGGTACGCGTTGAAAGGGACGCGGGCCAGCCTGGAGCAGTCCAAGCCACTCCTCCACCGAAGCCGTTCCACCCACCACCGCCATATCCGCATCCAGAGTCATCACTGCCTGCTGAGGCAAGTCCGGCCCAGGACGTTCGCCGATGGCTGACGCCCCCGCACAGACCGCCTCGTGTCCTACGGGGTCGCGTCCGTCAGGCACCTCCAGGAGAAATTGCCGGGCTATCGAACGACGAAGGGCGGGCATGACCTCACGCGTCACGGCAGCGATGTATCCCACTTCGTCGGCAGTAAAGGGATCGTCCTGCGCCGTTCGCCAGAGGTCAATCCAACCCCAGCAGCCGTGCTTGTCCGCCAGCACTGCGAACAGGACATCGGTCACTCCGTAGCGCTTCATAAGTCCCTCCCACACCAGGCTCCGTGATGGATTGCCGGCAGTTTCGCGCAGCAGCGTCGTCACTGGCGACGGGCTGATCGCCAACTGCGTCCACCGACCTGCCAGCGTCAGATACTTGAGCCTGATCAGCAACGGCAGTTCGTCCGGGCACGGAATTCTGGCAATGGGCGACATGCCCGTCGCCGTCAGCGGATCTGAGAGCGGCCACACGAAAGCACTGAACGGAAGCACCCGGCCCAACTCAGCGAGCACGGCAGTGCGTAACGAGTGGTGATCCGGGGCGGAGGCGCCGATGAGCCGGATCCGTTCAAAGCTCCTGTTCCAGGGCCTGCCGGGGGTCATTCCCCCAGTATGCACTCTGTGGGCAGCGCCGGGGTTTTCTACCAAGACCCCAGATTTCTGGGATACCGGCCACATCGGCCGGCAGTTAACGTGACAGTACGCCACGCAGCGGAACCGTGCGGCTGTCCCAGGACAGGAGCCATGGGTTGGACAGCACGGAGGCAAATAAGTGCGATCAACTAACACGATGGGCTAAGGAGAAGCAGCAATGTACACACTGCAAATCGAACATGGCATTAAGGACTTTGGCATGTGGAAAGAAGCCTTCGACCGGGATCCGGTGGACCGCGCGGCCTCCGGAGTCGTCGGCCACCGGATTTCCCAGCCTGTGGATGATTCCCACTACGTGGTGGTGGAACTCGATTTCAACGAACGCGGCCAGGCTGAGCAATTGCTGGCGAACCTGAAAAGTAGGGTGTGGAATTCGTCTTCCGCAGCGCCAGCCTTGAACGGCGCTCCGCGGACAAGGATTCTGGAATCAGCCGGCTGACGGTCGGATCTGGGCGGGGGTCTCAAGTGTCCGTTCGCGCAGAGGCAGGGGTCTTGACTGGCCTCTCGCGCCAACCTGCCGGCCTGCCAACCAGCAGGGGCTCAAGTGTCCGTTCGCGCACGGGTCGGGATGGGGTCAGACGCGGCGGCACTCGGAGTTCATGAACGGGACAAAGTCCTGGCCGTCGCCGAGGCGCAACTCGGCGGTGTGGATCAGCACGTCGTTGTCCACACGGAAAGTATGGCGGGCGGTCCCCCGGTCACTGTGGCGCTCGACGCGCAGCACACCGCCCACCCACGTGCACCGGGCCGGGGCTCCCGGCGGCAGGCCCATGCTGTCCACGTGGTACCAGAGGATGTCGTCGTGGTCACGGTCGACAGTAAAGACGCCGTGTCCCTCAAAGTGCGTGCCATCGGCTTCAGTGTGTCTGTAACTTTGTACGACGGCGTAGCCCCCGGCGGCCCTGGTGTAACTGACTTCCGCCGAGGCCGTGCGCTTGGGCCCCCAGGCCGACGCGTCCAGCCGGGTGGTGCCGCGCCAATGCCCCAGGAAGTTCTCCAGCACGGCGTGCACCGTGCCCGGCTGCGGAAGGTTCATAGGTTTATTATGGCGGGCTCAAGCCTGCCGGTCAGAGACCGAAGGTTTCGGTCTCCTCGAACGGGCCCACCACGGTGACGGTCCGTGGCGCGGCTGCCAACTCCTTGGCAAGGTCCTGGACCTCCTGCGCGGTGACAGCCTTGATCTGCCGCAGAGTCTCGTCGATGTCCTGGTATTCACCGGACACCAGTTCAGCGCGGCCCAGGCGGGACATACGGGAACCGGTGTCCTCCAGTGCCAGGACAATTCCGCCGCACAGCTGGCCCACGGCCTTACGCAGTTCGTCGTCGGAGATCCCGCCTTCGGCAAGCTTGTCCAGTTCGAGCCCCAGCAGGTCCAGCACCTGGCGGACCTTGGACGGGGTGCACCCTGCGTACATCCCGAAGTAGCCGGCGTCCGCGTAAGAGGAGGCAAAGGAGTAAGTGGAGTACACCAGGCCACGCTTTTCGCGGATCTCCTGGAACAGCCGCGAAGACATCCCGCCGCCCAGGACGGCGTTGAGGACGCTCATGACGTAGCGACGGTCATCGGTGGCCACAATCGTGGGACAGCCCATAATGATGTTCGCCTGCTCTACCGCACGCTTGACCACATGCAGCCCGGCGGTGCCGGTAATGTCGGCCCTCGCGGTGGAGCGGCGATCTACCGGGGCGGCGTCCGGCTCAAGTGACCACCCGGCAGTGTGGAGGGCGTCCACCACAAGGCGGCAGACGACGTCGTGCTCCAAGCCCCCGGCGGCGGTGATGACCAGCTCATCCGGGCGGTAGTAACGGCGGTAGTGCTCCCACACGGAGTTGCGGGCAACGGCGCGGATCGCAGCGGGAGTGCCGCCGATGGGGCGGCCCAGCGGGTGGGTGCCCAGCACGGCAGCCACAAAGTTTTCATGCGCCACGTCAGTGGGGTCATCGCTGTCCATGGCGATTTCCTCCAGGATGACGTCGCGCTCCTGCTCCATCTCGGCCGGATCCAGGACAGCACCGGTGATCATGTCGGCGATGACGTCGATGGCCATGGGCAGGTCCGTATCCAGCACCCGCGCGAAGTAGCAGGTGCTCTCCTTGGCCGTGGCGGCGTTGGATTCCCCGCCTACCTCATCGAACGCCGAGGCGATTTCCAGGGCAGTACGGCGCCTGGTGCCCTTGAACAGGAGATGCTCGAGGAAGTGCGTGGAGCCGTGCTGTCCCGGGGCTTCATCGCGAGAGCCCACCCCCACCCAGAAACCGATAGTTGCCGAGCGCTGGCCCGGCATCGCCTCGGTCAGTACCCGCACGCCGCCGGGCAGCACTGAACGCCGGACGACGGAGCCGCCGTCGGATCCGTGGACCAGGGTGTCGCCGGGCTGGTTCTGCTCAAGCGGCAGGGGTACAACAGTCATTGAAGCCTTTCAGGAGCGGCAGCCGGATCTGGCTGCCATCGTAACAGCGGCGGGACCGGTGGATCATCCACCGGTCCCGCCGATTCATGCTCTGTGCAGGAAGCTGAGACTACTCGGAGTCAGCAGCGCCCTCCGCCGCGGCGGAAGCGTGAACGCGCTCGGCTTCGCCGGCGCCTTCCTCTTCAGCAACGACGGGTGACAGGGACAGCTTTCCGCGGTCATCGATCTTGGTGATCTCAACCTGGATCTTCTGGCCCACGGAGACCACGTCATCAACGTTGTCCACGCGCTTGCCCTGGGCTAGCTTGCGCAGCTCGGAGATGTGCAGCAGGCCGTCCTTGCCCGGGGTCAGGGAGATAAACGCACCGAAGGTGGTGGTCTTGACAACCGTGCCCAGGTAGCGCTCGCCGATCTCCGGAATCTGCGGGTTGGCGATGGCGTTGATCGCGGAGCGTGCTGCGTCTGCAGACGGTCCGTTGGTGGCGCCGATGTAGACAGTGCCGTCATCTTCAATGGAGATGTCCGCGCCGGTGTCTTCCTGGATCTGGTTGATCATTTTGCCCTTGGGCCCAATGACCTCACCGATCTTGTCAACCGGAATCTTGACCGCGATGACGCGCGGCGCGAACTCAGAGAGCTCGTCCGGGGTGTCGATCGCGGAGTTCAGGACGTCCAGGATGTGAAGACGGGCTTCGCGGGCCTGCTTCAGCGCTGCTGCCAGAACGGAGGCCGGGATGCCGTCGAGCTTGGTGTCCAGCTGGATGGCCGTGACGAACTCGGAGGTACCGGCAACCTTGAAGTCCATGTCGCCGAAGGCATCTTCGGCGCCAAGGATGTCCGTGAGCGCTGCGTAGCGGGTCTGGCCGTCGACCTGGTCGGAAACCAGGCCCATGGCGATACCGGCAACCGCGGCCTTCAGCGGCACACCTGCATTGAGCAGGGACAGCGTGGAGGCGCAGACGGAACCCATCGACGTCGAACCGTTGGAGCTGAGAGCCTCAGACACCTGGCGGATGGCGTAGGGGAATTCCTCGCGGGAAGGCAGCACGGGCATGATGGCGCGCTCTGCGAGGGCACCATGACCGATTTCGCGGCGCTTCGGGGAACCGACGCGTCCGGTCTCGCCGGTGGAGTACGGCGGGAAGTTGTAGTTGTGCATGTAGCGCTTGCGCGTGACCGGAGAAAGCGAGTCGATCTGCTGTTCCATCTTGAGCATGTTCAGCGTAGTGACCCCCATGATCTGGGTTTCGCCGCGCTCGAAGATGGCCGAACCGTGAACGCGGGGCAGAACCTCAACCTCGGCGGTGAGCTGGCGGATGTCCGTCAGGCCGCGGCCGTCGATGCGGATCTGGTCCTTCAGGATGCGCTGGCGCACAACCTGCTTGGTGACCGAGCGGAATGCTGCGGACAGCTCCTTCTCGCGGCCTTCGAACTGGCCGGCCAGCGAAGAGGTGACTTCGTCCTTGAGTTCGTCGGACGCGATGTCGCGTTCCTGCTTGTCAGCGATCTGGAAGACAGCAGCCAGCTTGTCAGCGGCGGCGGCCTCAACAGCTGCGAAGACGTCGTCCTGGTAGTCGAGGAAGACCGGGAATTCAACGGTGGGCTTGGCGGCGCGTGCCGCCAGGTCAGCCTGTGCTTCGCACAGCGCCTTGATGAACGGCTTGGCAGCCTCAAGGCCCTCGGACACAACCTCTTCGGTGGGGGCGGTGGCGCCCTGTTCCTTGATGAGGTTCCAGGAGTTGTCGGTGGCTTCGGCTTCAACCATCATGATGGCGACGTCGTCGCCGGCAACACGGCCCGCAACCACCATGTTGAACACGGCATTCTCCAGCTGCGAGTGCTTGGGGAAGGCCACCCACTGGGAGCCGTGCTCGTCGGCGATGAGGGCAACGCGGACGCCGCCGATCGGGCCGGAGAACGGAAGGCCGGAAAGCTGGGTGGACATCGAGGAAGCGTTGATGGCAACAACGTCGTAGAGCTCGTCAGGGTTGATGGCCAGAACGGTCACCACGATCTGGACCTCGTTGCGCAGGCCCTTGACGAAGGCCGGACGCAGCGGGCGGTCCATGAGGCGGCAGGCCAGGATGGCCTCGGTGGACGGGCGGCCTTCGCGGCGGAAGAACGAGCCCGGGATACGGCCGGCGGCGTACATGCGCTCTTCAACGTCAACCGTCAGCGGGAAGAAGTCAAAGCCTTCGCGCGGGTGCTTGCCTGCGGTGGTGGCGGACAGCAGCGCGGTGTCTTCGTCGATGTACACCATGGCTGCGCCGGCTGCCTGCTTGGCGAGACGGCCGGTTTCAAAGCGGATTACACGCTTGCCAAAGCGGCCATTGTCAATGACTGCTTCTGAGAACTGGATTTCGGGACCCTCCAAGAGAGTCACCTCCGTTTCTTGTTTCACGGAGCCCAGCCGCATCAACCCAGTCCAGCATCTGTCTACTGGCCTGCACTGCACCCGGTCATCGATCGAGACCCACGGGCCGGGGCTTCAGTCTTCGAAGCCGTTCCCGGGGATCACTACCGAGGACCGCGAATGCGTGATGCGGTTGATCCTCCTGTTTAGTTTTCTTCTGAAGAAGGCGGCCCGTTCCACAAAGGAAAGGGCCGCCCCTTAAGCCTGACTAGCGGCGCAGGCCGAGACGCTCGATGAGCGCACGGTAGCGGGCGATGTCAGTGTTCTTGAGGTAGGTGAGCATACGCTTGCGACGACCAACCATGGCCAGCAGACCGCGCTGGGTGTGGTAATCGTGCTTGTGCACCTTCATGTGCTCAGTCAGATCCTTGATCCGCTGAGTCAGGACTGCAACCTGGACCTCCGGCGAACCGGTGTCGCCCTCGGACGTTGCGAAATCCTGGATGATGGACTGCTTTACAGCGGCGTCAAGTGCCACAATAACTCCTAGAGATGTGCCGTGAGGCCCGAATCAGTAACTCACTGCCGGGTCTGCCCGCGCGGGAATCCCCCGGAAACCAGGGACTTTCCACACATGGCAGGAACCAGCCGCCACGGACTGCAGCCGGATCCAACTTTTAGTTTACCGGCCCCGCCGCAATCTTGTCGAAACAGCCGCCGCAGTCCCCCAGCCGCCGTCGCCGAAAGGCAGCGGCTCAGCGACGCAGCTGAGCCCGGATGGCGGCCATCCCCCGGAAAAGCTCCGCGAAGCTGGTGCTCAGGGGCGACAACCCGACGCGGATCCCGTGTGGTGCACGGAAATCAGGGATGACGTCCTGTTCCCACAGCGCCGCCGTCACGTTCCGGAACGCCGGATGATCCAGGGTGATGTGGCTTCCGCGAAGCTCCGGATCACGCGGCGATGCCAGCTCCACGCCCACCGGTTCCAGCCACGCCTCATACAGCTGCACGGCGTAGGCAGTGAGTTGCAGGGACTTCTCCCTGATGGCAACCATGCCGGCCTCTTCGATGAGGTCAAGGGTCCCGCGCATGGCCAGCATCCCGAAGATGGCCGGAGTGCCGCTGAGGAAACTCCGGATGCCCGGCGCCGGTTCGTAGCCTGCGGCCATCTCGAAAGCGTCCTTGCGTCCCATCCAGCCCCAAATCGGCTGCTTCAGTCCGGGCAAGTGCCGGCGGTTGACGTAGGCGAAGGCCGGCGAGCCCGGTCCCCCGTTGAGGTACTTATAGGTGCAGCCCGCGGCAAAATCCACGTCTGCGCCGTCAAGGTCCAGCTCCACTGAGCCGGCGGAATGGCACAGATCCCAGACCACCAGCGCCCCCGCGCTGTGCGCAACCTCTGTGATGGCCGGAAGATCGGCCAGGAAGCCGGAACGGTACGCCACGTGGCTCACAAGTACGACGGCGGTCGCCGGGCCGGTGGCGTCCCGCACCTGTTCGACGGTGACGCCGGACGCTGGATCGGTTTCGATCCACCGCAGGGTCAGGCCTTCCTCGCGGGCGATCCCCTCCACCAGGTAGCGGTCGGTGGGGAAATTATCCGTGTCCAGGACGATCTCTATGCGGGCGGGGTCAGTGACGGTGGCCAGCGCAGCACGGATCAGTTTGTAGAGCACCACCGTGGTGGAGTCAGCGATGATGCTCTGGCCCGGGGCGGCGCCAAGGACAGCACGGCCGAGTTGATCGCCAATGGTCTGTGGCAGGTCCAGCCATTCCTCGTCCCAGCCACGGATGAGCCGGCCGCCCCAGCCATCCTCGATGAAGGTGCTGATGTCCCGTTGCGTCCGCTTCAGCGGGCGGCCCAGGGAATTGCCGTCGAGGTAGGACAGGTCCGTATCCGTCCCGATGAAGAGGTCGCGGTAGCGTGCCAGCGGGTCGCCCGTATCCAGTTGCGCTGCCCGATCAAGGAGGGCGGCGCCGTCGTGATTTTCCATATTCGCATCCATCGCGCTGCTCACTGGCCGATCTCCGTCCGTACCGCGAACAGTTCCGGGAAGAAGGTGAGCTCCAGGGCTTTCTGCAGGAAGGCAGCGCCGCTGGATCCCCCGGTTCCCGTTTTCATCCCGATGGTGCGCTGGACGGTGCGCAGGTGCCGGAACCGCCACAGCTGGAAGTTGTCTTCAAGGTCCACCAGTTCCTCGCAGGCCTCGTAGGCGCCCCAGTTATCGGCGGCGCTTTCGTAGATGTGCTTGAACAGCGGCACCAGCTCAGGGCAGAACTCGTGGGCGCGGGTAACGTCCCGCTCCAGCACAGACTGAGGCACGTCGAAGCCCTGCCGGGCGAGGTAGGCCAGGAACTCGTCATAGATGCTGGGCGAATTGAGCAGGTCCTCCAGCATGGCGTGCGCTTCAGGGTCCGATTCGAACACCGGCAGCATTTTGCGGTTCTTGTTGCCGAGGACAAACTCCACGGCCCGGTATTGACTTGACTGGAAGCCTGAGGAGTTGCCCAGGAACCCGCGGAACTGGGAGTACTCTGTGGGCGTCAGCGTGGCCAGGACTGACCACTGCTCCGTCAGGGTTTTCTGGATGTGCTTGACCCGCGCGATGCCCTTGAGGGCGGAGCCGAGATCGTCTGCGCGCAGCCAGGCTGCGGCGCTACGGAGCTCGTGCAGCACGAGTTTCAGCCACAGCTCCGTGGTCTGGTGCTGGATGATGAACAGCAGCTCGTCGTGGTGTTCGGGCTTGCTGACAGGCTGCTGTGCGCTGAGCAGGGTGGGCAGTTGGAGGTAGGACGCATAACTCATCCGGGAACTGAAATCGCGGACTATGCCTTTGTCCAGCTTGCGGGTGTTCTTCTCGACGGCCACTGTGCTGCCTCTCTCGCTGTTGGTTGCGGGTGGGACCCGGTCAGCGCCGCACCAGGAGATCGTGGGCCTGGACCACGTCCAGGCGCATCTGGTCAACCAGCGCCTCCGGCCCACGGTATGCCACCATGCCGCGGAGCCGTGCCGCAAATTCGACGACTACTGTCTGGCCATACAGATCGAAGTCCTCAATGGCCTCGTGGGGACGGTCGATCACATGGGCTTCGACGTGGCGGCTGACGCCGTCGAACGTGGGATTGGACCCCACCGAGATGGCCGCCGGCCAGCGCGTGCCGGCCTGGTCCACCAGCCAGCCGGCGTAGATTCCGTCCGCGGGGATGAATCCGCTGGCCTCGTGGGCAAGGTTGGCGGTGGGGAAACCGAGCGCGCGTCCGCGGGCAGCACCGTGTACAACCTCGCCGCGCATACGGTGCGGGCGCCCCAGCACCGCGGCGGCGGTGGCGACGTCGCCCTCCTGCAGTGCTTCACGCACCCAGGTGGAGGAACAGCGGCGGTCCGTGCCGGCGTCGTTATGGAGCGGGTAGCCTTCCGAGCCGAACTCGCTGATGACCTGGACGTCAAAGTCGAACTTTTCGCCCAGCTGCTTCATGGTGTCAAGGTCACCGGAGTTGCCGCGGCCGAACCGGGCATCGTGGCCGATCACCACGTGGCTGGCATGCAGGCTGTCCACGAGGACCTGGCTCACGAATTCCTCAGGCGTGAGGCTGGCCAGGTTCAGGGAGTACTTCATAACCAGGATGGCATCCAGGCCGAGCTCCCCCAGCGCCACCAATTTGTCCTGCAGGCCCATGATCATTTCGGGCGCGGACTCCGGGCGGTGGATCAGGGCCGGGTGCGGGTCAAACGTGACGGCAACAGACTTGGTCCCGTTGAGGCGGGCCGAGCGGATGAGCTCAGACAGCACTTGCTGGTGGCCGCGATGGACGCCGTCGAAGTTGCCAAAAGTGACAACGGAGGGACCAAAGTCCGCCGGGACCTCGGACGGATCGTTCCAGATGTAGACCATCAACCTCGCCTTTTACTGCCTTCAACTGACATCTCTCCGAACGCACCGGCGCCGGAACTCTCTAAGATTACCCGCATTCAGCATGGCTTCCGGACGGCGCCGGGCCAACTGGATGGCACGCGCGGACCTGCCCGGCGGTCTTCCTGGTACTCGCCGGTCCGCGGGAGAAGTAAGGCTAAGCCTCGGCCCCGGCCGGTCGCCGATGAGGCTTACTTCAGGTGCGGCCGGCGCCGGTACAGCCACACCAGCCCCAGCACCGGCAGCAGCAGTGGAATGAACGCGTACCCCCGGCCAAAAAGGGACCAGACGGTCTCATGCGGGAACGCCACCGGATCGAACACACTCAATGCCCCCACCACCAGCACACCCACCAGTTCCACCAGGACGGCGGCCAGCGAGATCCTGAACCAGGTGCGGCCGGGCTTGGCCAGGGACACCGTTGCCACCACGTATACGAGCGCCGCGAACGCGGAAAGCAGGTAGGCGAGCGGGGCCTCGGAGAACTTGGTCAGGATCTGGTAGCCGGCGCGTGCGGTGGCCGAGATGGCAAACACCGCGTAAACGGCGATGAGGAGACGCCCGGGGCCGGTGTTGCGGGTGTCCTTGACGCCGGCCTTGCCTTCTGCCTTGGCGGGGGTCGCTCCGGAGCGCGGTGCTTTCACGTTGCCTTCTTCTTCCATGTCAGTACCAGATCTGGTTCATGCGGGCGGCCATCACCAAGGCCGTAACACCGACGGCGGCGAGGACAATGTTGCTCCAGCGGGTCCGTTCCAGGATGGACCAGTACACGGCTGCCGGCGGCAGGAGCATTGCAGTGGCCAGGTATCCCCAGAATTCCCAGGCTTCCCCGGCAATCGGTTCGCCCGCGATTACCCTCACGATCGAACCCACCAGGTAGACCAGCAGTGCCAGCTCGACGGCGGCAACGGACAGGATGGTCAGATCGTTGGGGGCTTTTTTGAGGATGCCGGCACCGAGGCAGATTCCGCTGGAGAGCAGACCCACCACCAGGATGATGTAGAAATAGGCGTCCATGCCTAGGCGTCCCCGCCCGCAGCAGTTCCGGGCGCAGCAGTTCCGGGCGCACCGTTGCCCGGCGCGAACACCAGAACGGGCTTGGCAAAGCTGCCGGAATCCGCCAGGAGCGCCACTAGGCTGCCGTTGGGCGCGAACGCGGCCGTAGGGTGCTCAGTGGTGGCAGCCGCGGGATCGCCTGCTTCCGCTCCCGCTGCGATCCGGCGTCCGAAGGAAATCTCGGTGGTCTCCTCCGCCGTGAGTTCGCGGTTGGGCATCAGTGCCCGGGCAGCCTGGGACATTTCCAGCACATTGAGCTCCTCGGCCAGCTGTTCCAGCGTCCGGGCCTGATCCAGTGAGTACGGGCCCACGTGGGTCCGGCGGAGTGCGGTCAGGTGGCCGCCCACTCCCAACCCGTCGCCGAGGTCGCGGGCGAGGGCCCGGATGTATGTACCGGATGAGCACTCCACCGTGACATCAACGTCCACGACGTCGCCGCCGGCTTCCCGGTTGATGCCGTGAACTTCGAAACGGTGAATGGTGACCGGGCGCGCCGCGAGCTTTACCTCTTTGCCGGAGCGGACCCGGGCGTAGGCACGTTCACCGTTGACCTTAATGGCGCTGACGCTGCTGGGCACCTGCTGGATTTCACCCGTGAGTGCGGCGACGCCGTCGTGAATTGCTTCGTCGGCGACGGCAGCAGCGCTGACGGCGGCAATCACATCACCTTCGGCGTCATCGGTGATGGTGGACTGGCCCAGCCGGATGGTTGCCGTATACGTCTTGGACGTGCCGACGATGTAGGTCAGGAGCCTGGTGGCCTTGTTGATGCCCACCACCAGGACGCCGGTAGCCATGGGATCGAGGGTGCCGGCGTGCCCCACTTTCCGGGTCCCGGCGAGACGCCGCATCCGACCAACCACATCATGGCTGGTCCATCCCTGCGGTTTGTCCACTATCACCAGTCCAGAAAGCACGCTTCCCAGTATATCGGCGTTGGCAGCAGCCCTGGCCCACGCGCCCTATCCACAAGCCGCCCGCAGCCTGCGCCCGCCCGTGGGCGCCCTCCTCTTGGCGCCCACGCCGGGCCTGTATTCCGTGGCGGCTAGGATGGCATCCATGCCTGAGCTTGCGGCGCACGCGCGCGACGTCCCCGTCAACCAGATCCGCGAAATTACCGAGGCTGCCTGGCGTACCCCCGGGGCCATCGTCCTGAGTATCGGTGAACCGGGCTTCGCGCTTCCCCGGCATATCCTGGAAGCCGGCATGGCGTGCCTTGACCGGGACGAGACCAACTACACGCCCAACGCCGGTATCCCGGCACTCCGCGAGGCGTTCGCCGCCAGGTTCCGTGAACGCGCCGGCATAAGCAACAGCAACAGCAACAGCAACAGCAACAGCAACAGCAACAGCAACAGCAACAGCAACAGCAACAGCAACAGCAGCAGCAACAGCAACAGCAACAGCAGCAGCAACAGCAACAGCAGCAGCTTCGGCGCCGAGCGGGTCTACGTGGTGGACGGCGCGCAGCAGGGCCTGCACTTCGCCATGAGCCTCCTGCTCTCCCCCGGTGACGAGGTCCTGATCCCCAACCCCGGCTACCCCACGTTCGCCATGACCAGCCGGCTCCTGAATGCCGTGCCGGTGGGCTACCCGCTGTATCCCGGGCAGGACTTCCAGCCCCGGATCCAGGACATCGAGGTTCTCATCACGGACCGGACCCGGGTGCTCATCCTGAACTCCCCGTCCAACCCGCTGGGCGCCGTCCTCGGCGAGGACCTGACCCGGCAACTCGTGGACCTTGCCCGTAAGCACGATCTGTGGATCATTTCCGACGAATGCTATGAGGCCTTCACCTACGACGTCCCGCACGTCAGCCCGGCACGGTTCGACAGCGATGTCCCCGGCGAAGCGCGGGTGTTCACGTCACTGACGCTCTCCAAGACGTACGGCCTGACCGGCCTGAGGATCGGAGCCCTGGTCTGTCCGCCGGGGCTGGAGCAGAAGATGAACAACGTGATGGAAGCGATTGTCTCCTGTGTTGCCTCCCCGTCGCAGTACGCTGCGCTCGCGGCTCTGACCGGGCCGCAGGACTACGTCCGGGACGCCCATGCCCATTACCGGGCGAACCGCGACGCCGCCTCGGCCGTGCTCGAAGCCAAGGGCATCCCCTATTTGAGTGCGCAGGGAGCCTTCTACCTGTGGGCCGACGTCTCCCATGTCAGCGACGGGGACGTCCGCAGCTGGACGCGGCGGTTCCTTGCCGATTCCGGCGTCGCGCTCGCGCCGGGGACCGCTTTTGGCTCGATTGGCGAGGGCTGGGTGCGGATCGCGCTGTGCGGTACCCGCGAGGATTTGGTGGAGGGCGTCGGCAGGCTGCCGGAACTTAAGGATTACTGACCAGGCACGTGGTCAGTAATCCGTGCGTTGCGCGTTGCGGCGCCACGCGTCAAACGGAGCGTCCGACGTCGGAATGGCTGCTTGGGCGACCGGCAGCAGTTCCGGACGGGTGCCGTTGAAGAAGTCATAGAAAACGGCGTCGTCAAAGCCGGCCGCGGCTGCACCATGGCGGTCGGCCGCGAAATAGACACGGTCAATCCGCGCCCACAGCGCGGCTGACAGGCAGAGCGGGCACGGCTCGCAGCTCGCGTAGAGCACGGCCCCGCTCAAGTCGAACGTTGCGCTTGCGGCTGCCGCCGCGCGGATTGCCACCACTTCGGCATGTGCCGTGGGGTCGTTGTCGCGCGTGACCCGGTTGACACCTTCGTGGACCCGGCCGTCCGGGGTCACCACCAGCGCACCAAACGGGCCGCCGCCGTCGGCGACGTTCCGGACAGCCAGCATAATGGCCTGTTCCAGGAAGGGTGTGGCATCCAGTGAGTCGCTCGCGTGGGTCATAGCTCGATCCTAGCCATGGCGCGCGGGAATCGGGCTCAGATAGGGGGCACATTAGGGGGAAATGCCGTCGACGTCGTCCCTTTCGCGGGACTAACCAAGCGCCGGGGGTAGTTCGGAACGCATTGACTTTGGTCTCAAGCCAGGCCCCGGCGACGGGGTGCACGTCAACTCCGGAGGATCCAATGAACAAGAAGTTTCCGATCGTCGCGTGCCTGGCAGCAGCGGCGCTGATCATCCTTGTCGCGCCCGCCACGGCAACTCAGAAACCGTCCGGTCCCGAAACCCTGGCGGAGCACCTGATGACGCCGTTGAGCCTGGCCTTGGGCCCCGGTAAGAGCGTGTTCGTCACGCAGAACTTTGCGGGCACGCTGGACCGCGTCGACGATGACGGACACATCAGCAACATTTACACAAGGGACAAGTGGGACGTCAGCGGCGTAGAGACGCGCGGCACCACCACGTTTTTCGTCGAAAGCGTCGGGGCAGGCCAAGGGATGCCTGACGAGTTGGCCGGCTATTTGAAGTCGATCAACAAGCGCGGGGAGGTCAGAACGATTGTGGACCTCGCGACCTATGAACGTCAGAACAACCCGGATGGATTCCAGGACTACGGCTTCGGATCCGACGTGACCGACGAGTGCCTGGCCCAAATTACGGCGCCGTTCCCGCCGGCACAATAATCCGGGGCGGTCGACTCACACCCCTATGCCACAGCGGTTCAGGGCAATACCGTCTTCGTGGCCGACGCCGGGATGAATGCCATCCTCAAGGTCAACTCCGCTACCGGGGAAACCTCGACCCTCGCTGTCCTGCCCCCGCGTCCGGCTGAAGTGACGGCAGAAGCTGCCGCGGGTGTTGGCTTCCCGTCCTGCGTTGCCGGACACGAGTATGCGTTCGAACCGGTGCCCACCGATGTGGAGATCGGCCCCGACGGCTGGTTGTACGTCTCATCGTTGCCGGGCGGTCCGGAGGATCCGTCGTTGGGCTCCCGCGGTGCCATCTTCCGCGTCAACCCATGGACCGGCGCTACGCACCTGTGGGCCGATGACATCCTGGGCCCCACCGGCATCGCCGTATCGGGCACCGGGGACGTCTACGCCGCTTCGATGTTCGGCAATGAGATCGTCAGGATCGACGCCCGCACCCGTGAACAGTCACAGTTCCTGGCCGTCGATGGTCCGGCCGCGGTGGAGCTGAGCGGGAAAACCCTCCGCCACAGCCGGTTTCAGCTTCGCTGACCTCACCGCGGGAACCGTCCTGAAGGCCAGGATCCGGTGGAAACTTAAGACGCCGCGGAAATGCGAAAGTGATAGGCCCCGGACCCGAGGACTTCCTTGGGTTTCCGGGGCCTATGACTGCCGAGCCGGCCCATAAGTCACGCAGTTGGGTCGGCCGGGAGGGCGTTTGTCCTATTTGTTGGTGTCTTCGTCGAGGTCTTCGTCGTCGGTGAGGTCAATATCCTCTTCGTCGAAGTCATCCTCATCGATCTCCACATCGGCGGGAATGTCGCTCTTGTACGGATCGGCGTCGCCGGCGTGCTTGGCGTTTTCGGCCAGGGCAGCCACCTCGGCGTCGCGCTTCTTGGCGGCCCGGAGCAGTTCCTCCAGGTTCGAGGCAACGACGGGGATCTGGTCCGCCACAAATTCCAGCGTCGGCGTCAGGCGAACAGTAACGTTGCGCCCCACCTCCTGGCGGAGCACACCCTTTGCCTTCTCCAGGCCCTTGGCAGCATCCGCCTGCACAGCCTGGTCGCCAAAAACGGTGTAGTAGATAGTGGCATGCTGCAGATCATTGGTCACCCGGGCATCGGTAACAGTAATGCCCTCCAGCCGAGGATCCTTAACCTTCCGACCCAAAGCCTCCGCAACAACAACCTTAATCCGCTGCGCCAACTTGGCAGCCCGTGCGGGATCAGCCATTTCCACTCCTAAAAATTTTGGATGTACGACGGCGCCGGAACGGTGCCCGCACAACTGTTGGGTTTTGATGCCACGCACCTAAGGCGAGTCTACGACGGACCCGCGTTGGATTTTTTCCGGCGGCCTGGGAGTGGCATCGGGCCTGCCGAAGCTGGGCGGCAAGGGATCGCAGATCCCATGCCGCCCAGCGTAGGGGCGGGGCCGCCGGAAAAAATCCGACGCCCCCGACCCGTCAAACAACGAACCTTAGACGCGCGGCTTTTCGCGCATCTCGAAGGTCTCGATGATGTCGCCCTCGGTGATGTCGTTGAACGAACCAAGACCGATACCACACTCGAAGTCCGTGCGGACCTCAGTGGCGTCGTCCTTGAAGCGCTTGAGCGTCTCAACGGTGAGGTTGTCACCGATGGTCTTGCCGTCGCGGCTGACGCGGGCCTTCGTGTTGCGTCGGATGATGCCCGAGCGAACGATGGAACCGGCGATGTTTCCGAACTTGGAAGAGCGGAAGACTTCGCGGACCTCGGCGGTGCCCAGCTGGACCTCTTCGTACTCCGGCTTGAGCATGCCCTTGAGGGCCATCTCGATGTCATCGATTGCTGCGTAGATGACGGAGTAGAAGCGCATGTCCACGCCTTCGCGGTCTGCCAGTTCGGCAACACGCTCGGCAGGCTTGACGTTGAAGCCGATGATAACGGCGCTGTCGACCGTTGCCAGGTTGACGTCGTTCTGCGTGATGGCACCAACGCCGCGGTGGATGACGCGCAGCTGCACGCCTTCGCCAACATCGATCTTGAGCAACGAATCTTCCAGGGCCTCGACAGCACCGGACACGTCACCCTTGAGGATGAGGTTGAGGGTGTCAACCTTGCCGTCGGCGACGGCCTGGTCGAAGTCTTCCAGGCTGATGCGCTTGCGGCGCTTGGCGAGGGCGGCGTTGCGGTCGGCTGCTTCACGCTTCTCGGCGATCTGGCGGGCGGTGCGCTCGTCAGCGGTCACAAAGAAGGTGTCGCCGGCGCGCGGCACGTTGGACAGACCCAGAACCTGCACGGGGCGGGACGGGCCGGCCTCGGTCAGTGCGCTGCCGTCGTCGTCGAACATTGCGCGGACGCGGCCGTGGGCCGTACCGGCCACGATCGTGTCACCGACACGCAGTGAACCGGACTGCACCAGGACGGTGGCCACGGAACCGCGGCCCTTGTCCAGGTTGGCTTCGATCGCGATACCGCGGGCGTCCTTGTTCGGGTTGGCGCGCATGTCGAGGGCAGCGTCTGCGGTGAGCAGGACAGCCTCGAGCAGCTCGTCGATGTTGAGGTTCTGGCGGGCAGAGACCTCCACGAACATGGTGTCGCCACCGTATTCTTCGGGAACCAGTCCGTACTCGGTCAGCTGGCCGCGGACCTTCTCCGGGTTGGCGCCTTCCTTGTCGATCTTGTTCACGGCCACGACGATCGGCACGTTGGCCGCCTGTGCGTGGTTGAGCGCCTCAACGGTCTGCGGCATAACGCCGTCGTCCGCTGCGACCACCAGGATGGCGATGTCGGTGACCTTCGCACCACGGGCACGCATGGCGGTGAACGCCTCGTGGCCCGGAGTATCGATGAAGGTGATTCTGCGGTCTTCGCCTTCGTGGGTGTGCGTGACCTGGTAAGCACCGATGTGCTGCGTGATGCCGCCGTGTTCGCCCGCCATAACGTCAGACTTGCGGATGGCATCAAGCAGGCGGGTCTTACCGTGGTCCACGTGGCCCATGACGGTGACAACCGGAGGACGTGCCTCGAGGTCTTCGTCGCCTTCGGCTTCCAGCTCGGCTTCGAAGTCGATGTCGAAGGCGGAGAGCAGCTCGCGCTCCTCGTCCTCCGGCGACACAACCTGGAGCTTGTAGCCAAGCTCCTCACCGAGCAGTGCGAAGGTCTCTTCATCCAGCGACTGCGTGGCCGTGGCCATTTCGCCGAGGTGGAAGAGGACCGTCACCAGTGCGGCGGGGTTTGCCTCGATCTTGTCGGCGAAGTCCGTAATGGACGAGCCACGGCGAAGCCGGATTACGGTGTTGCCGTCGCCGCGGGGTACGCTCACGCCACCCAGTGACGGAGCACTCATCTGCTCGAGTTCCTGGCGCTTGGCACGCTTCGACTTGCGCTGCTTGCCACGGCCTGCGCCGCCCTTACCGAAGGCACCCTGGGTGCCACCGCGACCGCGGCCACCCTTGCCGAAGCCGCCGCCGGCCGGAGCACCGCCACCGGCACCGGGAGCACCGGTACCTGGAGCGCCGCCCGGACGTCCGGGACCACGTGCGCCGCCACCGGGACGTCCTGCACCAGCGGGTGCGGGACGCTCAGTGCGGTTGGGCATCATGCCCGGAGTAGGTCGGTTTCCACCGGCACCTCCCGCGGCACGCGGACCACCAGCGCCGCCAGCGCCTGCCGCGGGACGCGGACCACCCGGACGGGGACCGCCAGCGCCTGCCGCGGGACGCGGACCACCCGGACGGGGGCCACCGGCACCGGACGCGGGACGCGGACCACCGGGACGGTCGCCGTCGGGACGGCTTCCACCCGCGCGGGGCATGCCCTGTGAGGGAGCGAACGGGTTGTTACCCGGACGGGGAGCACGTTCTCCGTCGCCACCGCGGCCGCGGGGCATGCCCTGCGAGGTGGCGAACGGGTTATTGCCCGGACGGGGACCGCCGGGACGCGGTGCGGAGCCGCCCTGCGAACCACCCTGTGTTGATCCGCCAGAGCGGGTCGGTGCGGCCGGGGCTTCAGCCTTCGGTGCCGGACGGGCACCGGGCTTGGCGCCGGTGGACGGTGCAGTTGCGGCCGGGGCTGGCGCAACGGGTGCCGCGGCAGGTGCAGCCGGAGCTGCGGAAACGGCAGCGGGTGCAGCCGGAGCCGCAGCAGCTGGTGCTGGTACTGCCGGGGCTGAGGGAGCTGCGGGGCCCGGAGCAGGTGCTGCGGGTCGTGTTTCGGCCGACGGGGCAGGCGCCTTGGGCGCGGCTGCCGAAGCTGCGGTCTTAGCAGCTGCGTCGGGGTAGGCGTTGCGGAGTTTCCGCACCACCGGGGCCTCAATGGTTGAAGAGGCGGAGCGAACGAATTCGCCCAGTTCCTGCAGTTTGGTTACTGCATCTTTGGAAGTAATACCGAGCTCTTTAGCAAGCTCATGTACGCGGACCTTGGCCACATTTCTCCTGTCTCGGTCCGCACCGAGCCAGGCACGAACCGTCTACTTCATACTGCGGGCCCCAGCCGCGGTTGCAACTACAGGGCCCATTGCAGAGCGCAACAAAGTTGTCATCGTTGCGCACTCATCGCTGGGAACTCATCGGGTTTCCATCAGTTTTCTGACCCGCTTTCAGGTTGGACGGTTTTTGCTGCAGCTACCAGGGGTATCTGCAACGGGCCGGCGTCCTGCTTGCCTGCCATGATCCGGCGTTCGACGGCGGTGGACCCGGTTGCGCCGTTGAGGGCCCTTCCGAATGCTCGCCGCTTGACCGCCAGGGCCAGGCACGCTTCGCTGGGGTGCAGCCATGCACCCCTGCCAGCCATCCGGCGTCGTTCGTCTACCAGCACTGCGGTGGAACCGCTGCCTTCGGCGACGAGCCGGAGTAACTCAGACCGCAGAGCCTTCTTCCGGCATCCGATGCAGGTACGCTGCGGTTGATCCTCGGTGTGAAGCACTTCTGCCACGGTGAGTATCTTCCTGACGTTCATAACTGCCGGCCCTAAGGCCCCAACCGCACATCGGCGGCACGGGAACACTCAGGGCACACGAATACCGGCCGTTAGGCGCGGTCATGTCTATTCTAGCCCCTCGGGGCAGTTCTGCCCGAAACCGGGGCTTCGACCGAAGGTATCCATAGTCGGCCGCCGCCCCGGAACCGGTTTAGCTTTCGCGCGGCGGGGCAGCGTCAGAGACGATATCGATCCGCCAACCTGTGAGCTTGGCCGCCAGCCGGGCGTTCTGGCCCTCCTTGCCGATGGCCAGCGAGAGCTGGTAGTCCGGAACCACAACACGTGCGGAGCGGGTGGCCTCATCCACGATGGTGACGGAATTCACACGCGAGGGGGAAAGTGCGCTGGCAATAAACGTTGCCGGATTCTCGCTGAAGTCGACGATGTCGATTTTTTCGTCGTTCAGTTCCGTCATGACGGCGCGGACGCGGGAACCCATTTCGCCGATGCAGGCACCCTTGGCGTTGATGCCCTGGGTGTTGGCCTTGACCGCAATCTTGGTACGGTGACCGGCCTCGCGGGCCAGTGCCACGATCTCCACTGAGCGGTCCGCGATCTCCGGGACCTCCAGTTCGAAGAGCTTCCGGACGAGGCCCGGGTGTGAGCGGGACAGGGTTACGGACGGGCCCTTAGTGCCGCGGTGGACATCAATAACTATGGCGCGGAGCCGGTTGCCGTGGATGTACTTCTCCCCCGGCACCTGTTCGGGCGGCGGCAGCAGCGCCTCCACGGAACCCAGGTTGACCTGGATCATGTGCGGGTTGTTGCCCTGTTGGATCAGGCCGGCCACAAGTTCGCCCTCGCGGCCCTTGAACTCACCCAGGATGTTGTCGTCCTCGACGTCGCGCAGGCGCTGCAGGATGATCTGGCGTGCGGTGCTCGCCGCAATGCGGCCGAAGCCGGCGGGGGTGTCCTCAAACTCGCCGATGGGGGCGCCGTCGTCGTCGATCTCCACGGCCCAGATGGTCACGTGGCCGCTCTTGCGGTCCAGCTCGGCCCGGGCCTTCTCGAAGGCGCCGGGCGATTTGTGGTACGCCACCAGGAGCGCCTGCTCGATGGTGGGGATCAGGAGGTCCAGCGGGATTTCGCGCTCACGCTCCAGAAGTCTTAGCGCGCTCATGTCAATATCCATCAGGCCTCCTCAGAAGGTCCATTGTGCTCAGGTTCCAGACCAGCTTCTTCGAGGTGGCTGAATTCGATCTCGACTTTTCCGTTGCGGATCCTGTCGAAAGGAAGAATCTGGGGCTCGCCCTGCTTGGGCTTCATGCCCTTCTTGACGGCGATCTCCGGGATGATGGTGACGCCGGAATCAT
This sequence comes from Pseudarthrobacter sp. Y6, assembly GCF_050156205.1. Classification (NCBI taxonomy): domain Bacteria; kingdom Bacillati; phylum Actinomycetota; class Actinomycetes; order Micrococcales; family Micrococcaceae; genus Pseudarthrobacter; species Pseudarthrobacter sp. Y6. The sequence goes on from NZ_CP189574.1 coordinate 2,982,416, forward strand.
CCACGGACTGGACCCTGCCGGTGACATTTTCGCCCTGGATGACGTTGACCTTGACCATACGGCCCCGGGCACGGTGCCAGTGCCGGACTTCGGTGAGGGGACGCGCGACACCCGGGGAGGAAACCTCGAGGTCGTAGGGGCGCCCGTCGTCCGCTGGATCATTGTCCAGGACGTCGGAGAGGACCCTGGAGATGTCTGCAATGACATCAAGGTTTACGCCGCCGGTTTCCTCCTGCGGCAGGTCAACAACCACGTGGACCACGCGGTGTGAACCGGCCATGATGGATACGTCCTCGAGGTACAGGCGGTTGGCCTGCACCGCCGGTTCCAGCAGCGCCCGGAGCCTGACGGCTTCTGGATTGTTGGCGGGCGCAGCAACAGCGGTACCCGTTCCGGTAGCGTCTGATGAAGTCGTGGCTTCTGCATTACTCACGATGCCGGCCGCCTTCCAATAGATGATGTTGTGACTACTAGCGTAACGATTTTCCGGCCGCAGTGGTGCACGAAGATTCGCATCAGGCGTGACAACATGGTCTGTTGTGAAAGACGACACGCAGGAGACCGGCCGCCGTAGGCCCTATTTCCAGTACGCCGTTTTTGCGCTGGCCGCCCTTTTGGTGTTGAGCCTGGGATTGGTGCTGATCCCCCGCGAACCGTCCCCGCCTGCGGTGCCGCCGTTTTCCGAGCAGGCAAGGGCATCCGCGTTCGCGGATTCCCTGACCCTTAGGGCCGCGGGCCTGGACTTGGAAGGCGCTGCCCGCGCCACTGCGCCGGCCCCACAAGCCGCAGCCCTGGCCCGGGTTGTGACTTTGCTGACTGTCCAGGCCCAGGCGCTGATGCTGCCGGCTGATGCGGCCGGCGATCCTGCACTGGACGGCGCGGCTACTGACGCGGCCACCGCACTGGCCACCGTCCCGTCGCCGTCGACCACCGCGGACTTCGCCGCTGCCCTCCAGGCAAGCGGGGCACAGCGGCTCCAGGACGCTGTAACGGCCGACGGCGGCATGGCCCGCCTTCTCGCCGGCGCAGGTACTGCCCAGCTTCTGGCTGCAGAGGACCTGGCCTCGGCGACCGGGCTGGCGTTGGCACCGCTTCGAGGCGCTGGCTCCTCCTCCCCCGCATCGCCGGGGCCCACCACGCCTTTTACGGCTTCGGCTGCCACCAGTTGTGCAAGCGAAGCGGCCGTCGCCGACGCCAGCACTGGCGCGGACCTCGGCTCAGCCTTTGCCTCAGCCGTGGCGGGCGAGCTGGAACTGGTCTACGCGTACCAGGCCGCACTGACCAGGATTGACTCCGGGTCCGCTGCCCCGGCGTCGGATTTCCTGGCCCGGCACCGCGTCCTCCGGGGCGAGGCGGAGGCCATGGGCAGGTCCCTCTGCGCCGCGGTACCCCTGAGGCAACCCGGCTATGCCCTGAGCCAGGCGTTCCTGGCAAACCCTGCAGCGGGGCTGGGAACACTGGAGGCAGGGACACTTCCGGTGCTCGGCGATGTGGTGGCCCTCAGCGAGGGACGCGAACGCGAATGGGCACTCGTGGCACTTCAGTCGGCGGCCCGGCGGAGCGTCTATTGGGGTGCCTCGCCGGGCCCGGTTCCCGGCATGGTCCTGGACGAGGCACTCCTGCCGCCACTGCCGGAGCCTGTATCAACCCCGGGACCTTCCACAACCAGTGCCAGTCCTCCCGGCAATTCGTAGCCAAGGCCCGGCACACTGGCCAGCCGCGGGCACTAATGCTTTGCTGGAGGCATGGACAGTGCCGGCGCCCCCGCCCTTCATGAGAATGAGCCACACCAAAACGACAGCGCGCAGCGCCTGAACTGGCTGCGCGCCGGTGTGCTGGGCGCAAATGACGGCATCGTCTCGGTCGCCGCAATCGTGGTGGGCGTCGCCGGTGTCACCACACAATCCGGCCCGATCCTCGTCGCCGGCACGGCAGGCTTGGTGGGCGGAGCAGTCTCCATGGCCTTGGGCGAATATGTCTCCGTCAGCAGCCAGAAGGACAGCCAGGAGGCCTTGATCGAAAAGGAACGCCTGGAACTGCAGGAAGAACCGGAGGAAGAGCTGGAGGAACTCGCGGCCATCTACCAGGGCAAGGGCCTGAGCCCGGACACAGCAAGGAAAGTAGCCAGGGAGCTGACAGCCCACGACGCCCTGGGCGCACACCTCTCCGCCGAACTGAACATCGATGAAACAGACATCGTGAGCCCCTGGAATGCAGCCTTGGCTTCCGCTGTTGCGTTCGTCGCCGGCGCCATCCTGCCGATGGCCGCCATCCTGCTGCCACCGGAGGACATCCGTGTCCCCTTGACGTTCGCTGCCGTGCTGGTGGCCCTGGCTGCCACTGGGGCCTTGGGCGCCTGGATCGGCGGGGGTTCGAAGGTGCGGGCCGCCGTCAGGGTGGTGGTGGGCGGCGCTTTCGCCTTGGCTGCCACGTACTCCATCGGCAACCTGCTCGGCGCAAGCGGCGTCCTGTGAACGTCCAGATTGGCGTGCCGATCCCTCCCGCCCTCAGCCTGCGCTACAGCCACAGCAGCGCAGGACGGGCCTGGCTCGCTTCACTCCCGGGGCTGGTCCAGGGGCGGCTGGAACATTGGGAACTGGCTGTTGACCTGTCAGCCGGCGCCCTCCCGTGGCATGGCCACGGCGGCGTAGTGGTCCCTGTCCGCCGGACGGACGGGACTCCGGCGGCGCTCAAGATCGCATTTCCCCACGATGAGGCGCGGATGGAACGCCATGCGCTGGCACTGTGGGCCGGATCCGGCGCCGTTCGGTTGTTGGAATCCGACGCCGGAACGTGCGCCATGCTGCTTGAGCGGCTGAATGCGGGCTGCTCGCTCCAGACCCTTCCGCTGGATGACGCGGCGGTCGCCTGGGGCAGCACCATGCGGCAGTTGGGCCTGGCCCCGGACGGACGGCCGCAGTGGCAGGAATTCGACCACATCGCCGGGCGGGCCGAACAATGGAGCGATGACCTGCCCGCCGACTGGGAACAGCAGGGCCGCCCGTTCCCGCGCTGGCTCCTGGAGGCGGCCCTGGAAGTCTGCCAGACCCGCGGCGCCGTTGGCCGCCGTTCGGGCCGCGATGTCCTGGTCCACACGGACCTGCATTTCCTGAACATCCTGGCCCGGCCGCAGACCAACAGCGGAGCGCAGACCGGGCAGGGCTTCGTCGCCATCGACCCGCAGCCCATGATCGGCGAACCGGAATTCGCGGTGGCACCGCTGCTGTGGAACCGTCTCGGCGACCTGCCCCGGAGCGATCCGGCCGGAGGGTTGAGGCGGCGCTGCCAGGACTTCAGCGCCGCGGCCGGCCTCGATGCCGAAGCTGCGCGCCAGTGGGCCGTGGCACGCGAAGTGGAGAACGCCCTCTGCTACGCGTCCATGCCACGCCACCAAGGCGATCTGGCCCGGTCCCTCTGGGTCGCAAGCACACTTGCCGGACGGACCCTTGACGGTCTCCCCTCGGCGCATGCCCTGCCTGAGCCGGGCCAGGGCGACGGCTGAGCGACGGGTGCCTCCCGGGCGGGACGGCTGCCTCCCAGGCGGTCAGTCCGCAGCCAGCACCGCTGCCAAGGCGGAGCTGACGGCCTCGACGGCAGTGCCGACGTCGTCCGCGTCAGTGCTCCAGTTGCTGACCGAGACGCGCAGGACATCCCTGCCCTGCCAGTGTGAACCGGACATCCAGACCTTGCCGTCCTCGATCACCCTGGCTGTCACGGCGCGTGTGGTGGCGTCGTCCCTGAAGGCGAGCGAAACCTGCGTGTAGTCCACCGCGTTAAGCACCTCGACGCCGTCCACCTCAGCCAGGCGGCTGCCGATCTTCGAAGCGGCGTCGGCGAGCCCGCGGACCTGGGCTGCCACGCCGTCCCTGCCCAGGGAACGGAGGGCGGCCCACACCGGAACGCCGCGGCCGCGCCGGGACAGCTCCGGCACCTTCTGGAAGGGGTCGCCTGGACCTTCGGCATCGTGGACCAGGTAGCTGGTGTGCAGGCCCATGGCGTTGCGCAGCGCGGTGCTTTCCTTGACCACTGCGATACCGCAGTCGTAAGGGACGTTGAGGGTCTTGTGGGCGTCGGTCCCCCACGAATCGGCCAGGGCCATGCCGCGGGTGAGGTCCGCGAACTCGGGCACTGCCGCAGCCCACAGCCCGAACGCGCCGTCCACGTGGACCCAGGCACCATGCCGCCGGGCAACCTCGATTGCGGCGTCGAAGGGGTCGAAGGCTCCGGAGTGGAGGTTGCCGGCCTGGAGGCAAACCAGCGCGGGCCCGGACCCTTCCGACAGCAGCCGGTCCAGCTCTGCGGCGACCAGCCTGCCTTGAGCGTCTGCTGGGACCGCGGTGGGCCGGCCGAGACCGAGGTACCGCAGGCCCAGGTCAATGGTCTCGTGGCGCTCCTGGCCCACAAAGCACCTGATCCGCGGGGCGCCCGCCAGGCCATCGCCGTCAAGGTCCCAGCCGGCATCTGCCAGCAACCGCCACCGGGCAGCAGCCAGCCCGGTGAAGTTGGCCATGGTGGCACCCGTGGTGAAGCCGACGTCCGATTCCGCCGGAAGGCCGAGAAGGTCCAGCAGCCAGTGGCCGGCCCCCTCTTCGATCGCGGCTATGGCGGGGGTGGCATAGCGCAGGCCGGAGTTCTGGTCCCACGCGCTGACCAGCCAGTCTGCGGCCAGGGCGGCAGGCAACGTCCCGCCGATCACCCAGCCAAAAAAGCGCCCGGACGGCATCGCCATCAGCCCCGGTTCGGCCTTGTCCGCCAGGTACTCAACCACAGCTGCCGCGGACATGCCCTGCGAGGGAAATGGTCCAGCGAAGTCAGCCGCGAGATCGTGGGCGCTTTGGGCGGGCCCGACGTGCCTGTCCGGCAAGCTCGCCAGCCATTGGGCGGCACGACGGGCCGCGGCTGACAATGCTTCCGAATAGGGTTCCCCGCCTGCGGACATACCTGCATGGTACGCCCGGCCGGCCAGGAGCTGCGAGGGATTCCGATACCCTATCAGGCGAAGTTTTCCTGCCAGACGTCGACGCCGAGTTTGATGATCAGGGCGCCCACCACCAGCAGGAAAACAACACGGATGAAGCGGCTGCCCTGCTTCACCGCGGTCCGCGCGCCCAGGTAGCCGCCGGCCATGTTGGCCAGGCCCAGCAGCAGGCCAACACCCCACAGGATTGACCCATGGGGCAGGAAGAACAGCAGGGCGCCTGCGTTGGTGGCCATGTTCACGATCTTGGCTTTGGCGCTTGCCTCCAGGAAAGCATAGCCCATCGCCGAAACGAGCGCGATGATGAGGAAGGAACCGGTGCCCGGACCGATCAGGCCGTCATAGAAGCCGATCACGGCCCCGATCAGGCACGCCACCACGTAGTGCGTGCGTCCGTCGTGCCGCAGCACGGTGATGTCACCGACGTTGGGCTTCAATGCCGTAAAAAGCGCGACGACGACCAGTGCCACGACGATGATCGGCTTAAAGACACTCGCCGGCAGGGTGGCGGCCAGCACCGCCCCGGCGAAGCTGCCGGCAAGGGCGATCACGGCCATGGGCACGGCTGTCCGAAGGTCCGGTTTCACCCGCCCGTAGTACGTCACCGCACTCGTGGTGGTGCCGAAAATAGACCCCATCTTGTTGGTGGCCAAGGCCTGGACCGGCGTGATCCCGGGTACCAGCAGCATGGCCGGCAGCTGGAGCAGACCTCCGCCGCCCACCACGGCGTCCACCCAGCCGGCAGCAAATCCAGCCACCACAATCAGGAGGATTGTGGTGAGCTGGATCGACTCGAACCCGGAAATCACCGTCGCAGGTCAGCTGCGGACGGCGGTGACCACATAGTGAACGGCCTTGTCCACGGCCACGTTCTCCGCTTCGCCGCTGCGGCGGTCCTTGATTTCCACAACGCCGTCAACCAGGCCGCGGCCGACGGCCAGGATGGTGGGGACGCCGACGAGCTCCGCGTCGCCGAACTTTACGCCCGGGGAGACCTTGGGCCGGTCGTCGTAGATGACATCGAGGCCGGCGGCCTCGAGTTCCAGGGCCAGCTGCTCGGCGGCGGCAAAGATTTCCTCGCCGCGGCCGACAGCCACCACGTGGACATCTGCCGGGGCGACGGCGCGGGGCCAGATCAGGCCTTTGTCATCGTGGTTGGATTCGGCCAACGCTGCGACAGCGCGCGTGACACCGACACCGTAGGAACCCATGGTGACCACCACCTGCTTGCCGTTCTGGTCCAGGACCTTCAGCTCGAGGGCCTCGGCGTACTTGCGGCCCAGCTGGAAGATGTGGCCCATTTCGATGCCGCGGGCGGTCTCCAGCGGGCCGGAGCCGTCCGGGGCCTCGTCGCCTGCGCGCACTTCGGTGGCCTCGATGACGCCGTCCCAGCCGAAGTCGCGGCCGGCGACCAGGCCAAAGACATGCTTGCCGGCTTCGTTGGCGCCGGTAACCCAGGCCGAGCCGCTGACAACGCGGGGATCCACCAGGTAGAGGAGCTTGGACGAGCCCTCGGTGCCCAGCAGCGGCGCGTCCACGGTCAGGCCAGGGCCCAGGTAGCCCTTGACGATGAGGGGCTGCTTCTTGAGGTCGTCGTCGTTGGCTGCCTCGAGCGTGATCTCGCCGCCGATCGGCAGGAACGATCCGATGTTGGCTTCGACGCGCTTGAGGTCCACGCCGCGGTCTCCGGGCACACCGACGACCACGATCTGGCGCTCCCCGGTGGGCAGGGTCACGGCGAGTACTACATTCTTGAGGGTGTCGGCCGCAGTCCAGACGCCGCCGTCGGCCTCTGTCCGCGGAGCGAGCTGGTTGGCAGCCTCCACGAGCGTATCGATGGTGGGGGTGTCCGGGGTGTCGCGGACCTCCGCGGCGGGGGCGCCGGTGAAGTCGATGTCCGCGGGAACCACCGTGGTGACGGCTTCAACGTTGGCCGCGTAGCCTCCGGCGGAGCGCACAAACGTGTCCTCACCGATCTCGGTGGGGTGCAGGAATTCCTCGCTCTTGGACCCGCCCATCGCACCGGCGGTGGCCGCAACGGGAACAACTTCCAGGCCCAGGCGCTCGAAAATCTTGAGGTAGGCGCCCCGGTGGGCAGCGTAACTGGCGTCCAGGCCGGCGTCGTCCACGTCGAAGGAGTAGGAGTCCTTCATGATGAATTCGCGGCCGCGGATCAAGCCTGCCCGGGGGCGTGCTTCGTCGCGGTATTTGTTCTGGATCTGGTAAATGCTCAGCGGCAGGTCCTTGTAGGACGAGTACAGGTCCTTGACCAACAGGGCGAACATTTCCTCATGCGTAGGTGCCAGCAGGTAGTCGTTGCCCTTACGGTCCTTGAGTCTGAAGATGCCCTCGCCGTATTCCGTCCAGCGGTTGGTGGCCTCGTAGGGTTCCTTGGGCAGCAGCGCCGGGAAGTGGACTTCCTGGGCGCCGATGGCTGCCATTTCCTCGCGGATGACCTGCTCCACTTTGCGCAGCACACTGAGCCCCAGTGGCAGCCAGGTGTAGATACCCGGCGCGGCCCGGCGGATGTAGCCCGCCCGGATCAGGAGCCGGTGGCTGGCCACCTCGGCATCGGCGGGATCTTCACGCAAGGTGCGCAGGAAAAGCTGGGACATTCTTGTGACCACGGGTGGGTATCCGTTTCTGGGGAATAGCTGCTGGAAAAGCAGGGCCGGGCAATTCTTCTGGGTACTAATCTACCGGCAATCCACGCCCCGCCCGGCGGCGGAGCCGCAGCCGGGCCAGCCACAGACGCCGAGCCGGATGCAGGGCCGCAAGCTGGGCCGGACGCAACAGAGCCACGCCCGTCAGTGCAAAGCCCCTGGCCGTAAACGGTTGGTCATTACATGCGGACGTGGCTCCATGGCCGTTGACGCCTAGGTACTGGTGAGGACTGGTGAGACCGCCCACCCACTCCAGCGCAGCTAGATCGAACCTATGTGATAGCCGACACGTTGACAAGGGTTTTTTCCATTCGAAGTTGTTGACGGCCCCACCTGACAGGTCTAGCTTTAATTCATCATCTGGTGAATTCAGCGAGGACTCCCGGCATTCGGAGGGCATTCATGTCCCATTCAGCAGCACCGGCCCCGGCCAGCCCCGGCGCTGAGGTGGCAGTCGCCGCCAGCTCCCTGCACGTCACCAGGGGAAAGGTCCCCGTCCTGCGCGGCCTGGACTTTTCCATCCACGCGGGCCAGATCACCGGGCTGCTGGGTCCATCCGGCAGCGGCAAGACCACCCTGATGCGGGCCATCATGGGCGTTCAGGTGCTCACGTCCGGCTCCATTCAAGTGCTGGGCCAACCCGCCGGGCACCCTGACCTGCGGCGCCGAGTGGGCTACGTGACGCAGTCCCCCAGCGTGTATCCGGACCTCACCGTCGAAGCCAACGTCCGCTACTTCGGCGCCATGCACCGCAAGGGCCGCGCCGAAGCTGCAGAGGCGATCGCCGCCGTCGGGCTTGATCCGCAGGCCAGGCAGAAAACCGGCGACCTCTCCGGCGGACAGCTGAGCCGGGTGTCGTTGGCCTGTGCCCTGGTGGCGCGTCCCAGTCTGCTGGTCCTGGATGAGCCGACCGTGGGCCTTGATCCGGTGCTCCGGGCTGACCTGTGGGACCGGTTCCGGTCCATGGCCGAATCCGGGACAACCCTGCTGGTTTCCAGCCATGTAATGGAGGAGGCCAGCCATTGCGCATCGCTCCTGCTGCTGCGGGAAGGGACGCTCCTGGCGCAGCTGACACCGGCGGAACTGAGCCAACGCGGGCACAGTGCCGATCTGGAGAAGGCCTTCCTCCACATCATCCAGGACACCGCCGAAACGCAGTCCAGTGAAAAGACGGTACGGTCATGAACCCGATGATGATGCTGGCCACCACCCGGCGCGTCCTGGACCAGCTCCGGCACGACCACCGAAGCATCGCGCTGATCCTGGTGGTCCCTGCTCTGCTGCTCACCGCCGTGTACTTTCTTTATGAGAATGAAACGCTGCCGCCAGGCGTGCCCAGGACTTTTGACCGCGTTGGCCTGATGATGCTGGCGATCTTCCCGTTTGTGGTTATGTTCCTGGTTACGTCCATCACGATGCTGCGCGAACGCACCTCGGGGACCCTGGAACGGCTGCTGACCACTCCCATCCACAAGGCGGACCTGCTGTTCGGCTACGGACTGGCATTTTCCATCATGGCCGCCCTGCAGTCGCTGGTGGCTACCGCGGTTGCCTATTGGATTTTCGGGCTCGACATCCAAGGCAGCCCGGGACTGGTGGTCATGATTGCCGTGATCAATGCGGTTCTTGGCGTCGCGCTGGGGCTGCTCTGTTCGGCCTTCGCCCGGACGGAATTCCAGGCCGTGCAGTTCATGCCGGTGGTGGTGGTCCCGCAGATCCTGCTCTGTGGCCTCTTTGTGGCCCGCGACAGGATGAACGAGGCCCTGGAGGCTGTGTCGAATATTCTTCCCTTGACTTTTTCGGTGGATGCGCTGCAGGAGATCGCCACCAACACCGAGCCCACAGACCAGCTGTGGATGGACGCCGGAGTCATCGTGGCCATTGTCGTGGCCGTCCTGGTGCTCGCATCGTTGACCCTGCGGCGGCGGACCGCGTGAACGGACAGCATGATCCCACGGGCCTCTCGGGCCCCGGAGGCAGCGCGGCTGGTCCGGGCCGGCGGGGTCGGCGGGGCGGGGCAACCGAGTCGAGGGACCAGATCCTGGACACAGCCCGGAGGCTTTTCTCCGAACACGGTTTCGACGGAACCAGCCTGCGTCAGATCGCGCGGGAAACCGGAGTGGACCCGGCCATGGTTCACCACTTCTTCAAGGGCAAGGACGAGCTTTTTGCGCTGAGCGTGGGTCTGCCGGCCGACCCGGAGAAGGTCCTGGCGGGCGTCGACGGCTACTCGCCGGAGGAACGGGCCGAGGCGATCGTGCGGGCCGTGCTGCGCTTGTGGGAGAGCCCGGCCCAGCACAGTCTGGTGGCCTTCCTCAGGGGAACCATCGGCTCCAGGGCCAAGACGATGCTGCTGCGGGAACTGGTACAGCGCACCATCCTCAGCCGGATCATGGCAGGAGTCCCCGGACCGCCCGCAGAAGTGGCCATGCGCGGAAATCTCGTGGCCACGCAGATGGTGGGCGTGATGCTGGTCCGGTATGTGGTGCGGCTGGAACCGCTCGCGTCTGCCTCCCCCGACGACGTTGTCCGGCTCGTGGCGCCGAACGTCCAGCACTACCTGACGGGTGACCTGAAATCTGACCGGTGATGTGCGAGCCGGTGGGTGATCTGAAGAGTGGCGATGTCCTGGAGGCTAGAACAGAACCGTGGCGAAGGTGCCCACCTGACGGAAGCCCACGCGCTCGTACGTGGACCGTGCCCGCAGGTTGAAGCCGTTGACGTAGAGGCTGGTGACGGGGGCAAGCGTGCGCGCCTTCTCCACTACGGCAGCCATGTAGCCGGCGCTCAGACCCTGCCCGCGGTAACCGGGGTTCATCCATACGCCCTGGATCTGCGTGACGTCGGCTGTCACAGCTCCCAGCTCGGCCTTGAACACAACGTCGCCGGATTCGTTGACGTGCGCCAAGGAATGTCCTTGCCGGATGAGGCCTTCCACTCGGCGGCTGTAGAACTCCTTGCCCCCGAGGAACGGCGAGTAGCCCACTTCCTCTTCGAACATGGCGGCGCAGGCGGGAAGGATCCGGTCAAAATCGGCCAGCCGGCCAAGACCCAGATCCGCGTTCGGCTCCACCGACGGCGGCCCGCAGACTGTCATCAGTGGCTGTTCATCCCGCACCTCGTGGGCCGCATGCCCCAGTTCGGCAAGCTCAGCATGGAGGGCAAGGACGGCATCTGCGGGGCCAAACGCGGAGGCGAAGCGGCGGCCGGAGGTGCTTGCTTCGGCAGCGACAAGCCCGGCAAATTCGGGGTCAAGCTGGACCGGGACCAGGTTGGCCCCTGCCCAGCACGCGCCCGCCAGGATGCCGTCGTCGAAAACTCCCAAGATGCTGGCGCCACCAGCGGTTGGCGCGGCAGAGCCCGCCGCCCGGAGGTGCGCCAGGATAAAGACATTGGCCACCGGGTCCTGCGACGCAAGGCGCCGCAGGGCAGCGGTGTCCGCGCGGGCGAGGGTCCGGACGGATATTCCCGCCGGCGCAGCGTCCTCTTTATGAGACGCTAACCACGGGGCTACCCTTGACAGCATCTTCGCCATCGGCCTCCCCCATCTCTTCAGCTATGCGCATGGCCTCTTCGATCAGTGTCTCAACAATCTCACTCTCAGGCACAGTCTTAATGACTTGGCCCTTCACAAAGATCTGGCCCTTGCCATTGCCGGACGCCACACCAAGATCGGCTTCGCGGGCTTCGCCGGGTCCGTTGACAACACAGCCCATCACTGCCACGCGGAGCGGAATTTCCATGCCTTCCAGCCCTGCGGTGACCTGCTCGGCAAGGGTGTACACGTCCACCTGGGCGCGGCCGCATGACGGGCAGGAGACGATCTCCAGTTTGCGCGGGCGCAGGTTCAGGGACTGGAGGATCTGGTTGCCCACCTTGATTTCCTCGACGGGAGGCGCCGAGAGGGAAACCCGGATGGTGTCGCCGATGCCCTTGGCCAGGAGCGCCCCGAAGGCCGTGGCGGACTTGATGGTTCCCTGGAAGGCCGGCCCGGCTTCGGTCACGCCCAAGTGCAGGGGCCAGTCGCCCTGCTCGGCCAGCATCTCGTAGGCAGCAACCATGATGACGGGGTCGTTGTGCTTGACCGAGATCTTGAAGTCGTTGAAACCGTGCTCTTCGAACAGCGAGGCTTCCCAGACGGCGGATTCCACGAGGGCCTCGGGGGTGGCTTTGCCATACTTCTTCAGGATTCCGGGCTCCAGCGATCCGGCGTTGATGCCGATCCGGATGGAGGTCCCGTGATCCTTTGCCGCGCGGGCGATTTCCTTGACCTGGTCATCGAACTTGCGGATATTTCCCGGGTTCACGCGCACTGCCGCGCAGCCGGCCTCAATCGCCGCGAAGACGTACTTCGGCTGGAAGTGGATGTCCGCAATGACGGGGATCTGGGACTTGCGCGCGATGATGGGCAGGGCCTCTGCATCATCCGCCGACGGGCAGGCGACGCGCACGATGTCGCAACCGGAGGCGGTGAGTTCCGCGATCTGCTGCAGGGTGGCGTTGATGTCCGTGGTGGGCGTGGTGGTCATGGACTGCACGCTGATGGGCGAGTCCGAGCCGACCCCGACGGAACCCACTTTGATCTGCCGCGTCTTGCGGCGGGGGGCGAGGACGGGCGGCGGTGCTGACGGCATTCCCAGGCTGACCGAGGTCACGTGGACTCCTTGGGTAGGTGTTTCGGTGGTGAAAAAAGGTCCGGGAATCAGGATGCGTGCGCGGCCAGGAGGCCGATTACGGGAGTCCACTCGGTAGTCCGGATCCCGGCAATGGTGCCAGCGACGGCGAACGGGTCCTGCTTGAGGAGTTCGTTCAGCTGGGTTTCGTCCTGGACCTTGAAGATCAGCAGGGCGCCTGCCCCGTCACCGTAGGGTCCGCTGGTCAGCAGTTGTCCCTCGTCCGCCCGACCCGCCAGCCAGGCGCGGTGCGCGGGGCGGTGATCATCACGGACGGCGGCGGAATCGGCGGAGTACACATACTCAACGGCAAAAACAGTCATAAGGACACCCTATCCCCAGGGGTGGGCTGGCGCCGATCCGGGCAGTCAGCAACACTCACTTCAGGAACACCACCTTGATCATTGCCGCCGTTCCCGCGGCCCACAGCATGGACGTGAGCGTTCCGATGATGAACCGCTCCGCAGCCACGGGGGTCTCCTTCAATTCGGCGAACCTGCCCAGGCCTTTGATGGCCACAATGTAGGCAATAGCCACCGGCTGTCCGGTCAGGATGGCCCCGCAGACGCCCAGGCGTTCCAGGACTCCGATGATTGCCCCGCCGCGCAGGATCCGCTGGGCCGGCAGCGTGGGCGCAGCTTGGGGAAAGTCCGACGGCGGCTGGCCGCCACCCGCCGTCAGCTCGCCGTCGACGGTTTGCCCCGTACCGGCCCGCGGGGCTTCCGAAACGGTGTCTACAATGACATCGGCTGAAGGGTCCTGGGCTGATGCGTCCTGGCCCGACCTCCTGGCCGCGTCCGCTTTGTCGTCTATGGTCCTGGCGAGCCGGAACACCAGTGCGGTCACAGGCCACCCTGCGAATCCGGCCACGAGCAGGGCAACTGTGATCCAGAGTGCGTTCACCGGCCTCCTTCAATCTGGGAATGGGCGTAGTCGAGGAGCATGGCCGCGGCAGGTCTGGCGGCCCATTCCTCCTGCCAGCCGGACCTGAGCACAGCACGGCTCACCGACTGCTCAGTGATTCCCAATTCCTGGGCCACGTGTTTCTGGCTGCCGTGCTTTCCATCGCCGCCCTGGAGCACGCGCAACCGGTCCACCACCCGCCACTGGGCTGGTGTGCGTTGCTGCACCACCCGTCCGATCAGGCGAAGCACCGCCTGGGCATTTGCACTGGTCATGGCTCCCTCCTTGGCGTGGGGAGGCATCTCCCGTCCACGGCCAATACTGCCGGACACCACCGACAATGGCACCTGACCAGCCGAGCCCTTGGCGAGTTCCACGGCCTTTCGCGCTGCCACAAAGCCGCTCCCGGAACCTTCCCGAGGGCTTCCGCCCGGGGTGAGCTGCACGGCACCGATCCCGATCCCGACGTACCAGCGCCCGCTCCGGAGTGCGTACAAGGCGATCTCCACCACGTCTTCGGCTTGTTCCACGACGCCCTGGAGTTCATCACCCACCGAGCGCTCAAAGGGCGCTGGCGTGAGACTGCGCAGCGCGGCGATCAGATCAGGAACGCGGTCGACGTCGGCAGTGCTGCCGCGCTGGTCGATGGTCAGTACGTACATGCCTTAACCGTACACAGATGATCACGCATAATCAATCAAAAATAGCTGATTATTACATATCAGCCGATGAGGGCTGATTGGTGAGAATCACCCGGTCCGGTCAGGTGCTGACGGCGCCGGCCGCCCAGAGTGGACCGGCCCAGCGCGGCAGCAGGTGGAACGCCCTACCACGATCCCCAGAGTGCCAGGCGTCCCGTCCGGCTGCAGGCCATGGAACGGCCCCGGGCGAAGAGACCAAACAGGGCCAGGATGGTGCCCGCGGTGCTGCCGAAAACATGGCCGAACTGGTACGAGTCGGAGCTGCGGCTCGAGCGTGGACCAGGCGGTGACGAGCCACGAGACAGGCAGCGGCCACAACCCTGCCCGGATCCAGCGGCTGAAGCTCTCCGATTGGACGGCGAACGTGCCCATGCTTCATGGTAAATCCGGCACGCTTCCTGCCTGAGTTTTTGTCCAGATAAACCCATGTCGGGCGGCATTTCCGCCCATTATCTGGACAAAAACTCGAGACTCGGCGCACTAACCTGGCACGGCTGACTCCTCGTGCGGGTCAGCCGAACAGGTTCACCGGTTTCACGATGTCGGCGTAGATCAGCAGCGCGCTCATACCCATCAGCAACGCGGCCACCACGTAGGTCACGGGGAGCAGTTTGGCGATGTCGAAAGCGCCGGGATCCGGCTTGCCGAACAGCTTGGCCACCCGTCGCCGCGCCCCCTCATACAGCGCTCCGGCCACATGGCCGCCGTCGAGCGGAAGCAGTGGGATCAGGTTGAAGACCGCGAGCGCAAAGTTCAGGCCGGCGAGAAGCCCTACCAAGGCGCCAATCCTGGACTGGAGCGGCACTTCCTCCATGGCCGCCACTTCACCGGCCACGCGCCCGACGCCCACCACGCTGATGGGGCCGTTGGGGTCGCGCTCTTCCTCGCTGAAGGCCGCCTTGGCCACGCCCACCACCCTCGCGGGCAGGTTGAAGACGACGCCGGCCACTTGTTTGATGTTTTCTCCCGCCATGGGCAGGACGGACGACGCCGGCTGGGGAACCAGTTCGGTCTGCGCGCCGATGCCCAGGAAGCCGACGTCCTGGTAGAGGAGATTGCCGGCGTCGTCCTTGGCTTGGCGTCCGTCCACGCCGACGACGGGGCGGGCAGAGAGCACCGGTGCCACCGTGGTGGTGACGGGCGCGCCGTCGCGCTCCACGGTAATGCTGACTTCCCGGCCGGCGGAGGCACGGATCCATTCGGTCATCTGGTCCCAGCCAGTGACAGCTTTCCCGTCAAAGGAGGTGACCACGTCGTTGGGCAGGAGACCGGCAGCGGCCGCGGGGGTCAGCTGGCAGTCCGGTGAATCGGGATCAACCGTTTGGCCGGCAGCCACCTGGCATTTGGAGACGTCGGCGATGGTGGTGGTGGCCGTGGCCATGCCGAAGCCCATCAGCAGGACGGCGGTCAGGACCACGCCGATCAGCAGGTTCATGGCCGGACCGCCCAGCATCACGATGATTTTCTTCCACACCGGCAGCCGGTAGAAAACGCGGTTTGCGTCCTCCGGGCCCACGTCCTCGTGTGCCATGGACCGGGCTTCCGTGGCCAAGGTCTGGAACATGCCGGTGCTGGAAGGGCGGACGGTTCCGTCGTCCTTGTTGGGTGGATACATGCCGATCATGGACACGTAGCCACCCAGCGGAATGGCCTTCACTCCGTATTCAGTTTCGCCCTTCCGCTTGGACCACAGGGTGGGGCCGAATCCGATCATGTACTTGGTGACGCGGACCTTGAACAGCTTGGCGGGCACCAGGTGACCCACTTCGTGCAGCGCAATGGACACGGCAATGCCGATCGCCACAAAGACGACGCCGAGGATAAAAAGGAGGACGGGGCTCATACGTGGATCTGCTGCTTCCTAGAGACTGCTGACTGCTAAACGTTCGTGGGCGCGCGTACGTGCCCAGTTTTCAGCATCCAGTACCGACTCCAGCGTCAGCCCGGAGGATCCTGAATGTTCGCTGAGGACAGCATCAATGGTGTCCACGATTTCGGTGAAGCGGATGCGCCCCGCGTGGAACGCCATGACCGCTTCCTCGTTCGCCGCATTAAAGACGGCGGGAAACGTGCTCCCCTGCTTGGCGGCGTCCTTAGCCAGGTCCACGGCCGGGAAGGCGGCCGTGTCCAGCGGTTCGAACGTCCAGCTGGTGGCCTTGGTCCAGTCGCACGGGGAGGCCGCTTTGGGGACTCTGTCAGGCCAGCCCAGCCCCAAGGCAATAGGCAGGCGCATGTCCGGCGGGGAGGCCTGGGCGATGACGGAGCCGTCAATGAACTGGACCATGGAATGGACCACAGACTGCGGGTGGACCACCACGTCGATCCGGTCCAGCGGCACGTCGAAAAGCAAATGGGCTTCGATGAGCTCCAGGCCCTTGTTGACCAGCGTGGCCGAGTTGGTGGTGACCATCAGACCCATGTCCCAGGTGGGGTGGTCCAGGGCCTCTTTCGGTGTTACGTCGTGGAGCTGCTCCCGCGTCCGGCCGCGGAACGGTCCTCCGGACGCCGTCAGGATGAGCTTCTCAACTTCGGCCGCGGCGCCGGAGCGCAGGCACTGCGCTATGGCTGAGTGCTCGGAGTCCACCGGTACGATCTGCCCCTCACGGGCGGCAGCCTTGACGAGCGCTCCGCCCACGATCAGCGATTCCTTGTTGGCCAGCGCCAGCGTTGCACCTGACTTCAGGGCGGCGAGGGTTGGGGCGAGCCCGATGGACCCGGTAATGCCGTTGAGTACCACGTCCGCTTCTACTGCGGCAATACGGGCAGAGGCGTCCGGGCCAGCGATGATTTCGGGGCGATAGTCCTGCCGTCCGGAGAGGCGGGCGGCCTCGGAGATCAGGTCCCGCAGCTGCCGCGGATCCCCCGCGGCGATGCCCACAGCGGCGGCACCGGCGTGGACGGCCTGGCGGGCCAGGAGCTCCAGGTTTCCTCCGCCGGCGCTGAGCGCCACCACCTCAAAAAGGTGGGGTGCGCCGTCGACGACGTCAATCGCCTGGGTGCCGATGGAACCGGTGGATCCGAGGAGGACGATTCTGCGAGGCTGCATTGGTTAAGTATCCCGCACCCGGCCCGCGGTCGGGTCAGCCCCCCGCCAGCTCGATGAAACCCTTGGCCAGCGTGGACACGGCGCCAATGTAGGCGATGGCCACAACGATCCGGCGGACAGAGGCCGGTTTGACCTTGCTGGACAGCAGATCGCCCGCGATGATTCCCGCCACCATGGCGGCCAGGATGCTGAGCCATTGCCAGCCATCCAGGCCGGGAACATGTCCTCCGGATAATACGTACTTGCTCACCAGCGACGACAGTCCGGTGGTCACAAAATAGGGCTGGAGGGTGGCGCTGAAACTTTTCTGCTCCCAGCGGGTGGCAATGGCGTAGGCGGTGATGGCCGGTCCACCGACCCCGGCTGCCGCGTTCATCAGTCCGCTCGTGAAGCCGAGGGACACCATGGGGAAAGGACCGCTGGCGCGCCATGAGCTGCGGGTCAGCCGCTGCGAAGCCAGCAGGGCAATGATGAGGAGAACTCCGATGCAGATCTCCAGCGTCGCTTCGGGCACGTTGCTGGCCAGCCAGGCGCCCGGCAAAACCCCCGCCAGGGCGGCGAGCGCCAGTCCGAAGTAGCGCTTCCACTCCACATGCCGCCAGACCCTGGAAAGGATCAGGAGGGATGAGGCTGCGCCGCACAGGTTGATGATCATCACGCCGTCGAAGGGACCGAGCAGCACCACCAGGACAGGAGAGACGAGGAGGCCGAATCCGAGGCCGGCCAGCCGCTGGGCCAGTGCCCCTGCAACTACGGCAATGAGCACCAATGCAAACACCATCCGATCCTAGTGGGCGGACTGCGGCGCCGGGCGTAACGTGGATTGCGTGGACTGGGTTTCCTGGTTCGATGCTCCGGAGTACGGGTTCGCCCGGCAGGTGCTGCAGCGAGGTGTGGCGGCACTGTTCTTTGTTGCGTTCCTGTCCTCCCTGAACCAGTTCCCTGCGCTGCTGGGCGAACGCGGCCTGTTACCGGTTCCGGAGTATCTGGAAGGGTTCAGCGCGCGCCGGCGGCCCACGCTGTTCCGTTGGCGCTATTCGGACCGGCTGCTGCGTGGTGTCTGCGCCACCGGACTGGCGATTTCCGCCCTCCTGGTGGCCGGCATCCCCCAGCTCGGGCCGCCGTGGGTTCCGCTGATCGCGTTTCTGGGCCTGTGGCTGCTTTACATGTCGATCGTCAACGTGGGGCAGACGTTTTATGGCTTCGGCTGGGAGATGCTGCTGCTGGAGGCCGGGTTCACGGTGGCGTTCCTTGGCTCGGACCAAACGGAGCCGCCGCGCACCATCCTGATCCTGCTGGCCTGGCTCGTGTTCCGGCTGGAGTTCGGCGCCGGGATGATCAAGATCCGCGGCGGCCCGGAGTGGCGTGACCTGACGGCCCTCTATTACCACCACGAAACCCAGCCCATGCCGGGGCCTTTGAGCCGCCAGGCGCATCTCCTGCCCAAACCATTCCACCGGCTGGAGGTCCTGGGGAACCATTTCGCCCAGCTGGTGGTGCCGCTCTTCCTCTTCGCACCCCAGCCCCTGGCAAGCGCCGCCGCCGGCATCATCATCTTCACCCAGCTGTGGCTGGTGGCCAGCGGCAATTTTGCGTGGCTTAACTGGATGGCCATTGTGCTGGCCTTCGCCGCGGTCAGCGACCCCGTGGCCAACGCCGTATTGCCATTCCTGCCGCTGGATTGGAATTCCCCGGAAGACAGCCGCGGCAATCCCCAGTACTGGCTTGCCATCACCGTGGTGGCCACCTTCCTGCTGGTGGCGCTCAGCTACTGGCCGCTACGCAACCTACTCTCCAAAGGGCAGCTGATGAATGCCAGCTTCAACCGCTGGCAGCTGGTCAACACGTACGGCGCGTTTGGCACCGTGACCAAGCACCGCGTCGAGATCGTGGTGGAGGGCACCCTGGACGAGGAACCTGAGGACTCGACCGAGTGGCGCGAATATGCGTTTAAGGGCAAACCCGGAGACGTGCGCCGGCTGCCACGCCAGTGGGCGCCGTACCACCTGCGGCTGGACTGGCTGATGTGGTTCCTGCCGTTGCGCACGGTCCACGAGGAGTGGTTTTACGCGTTCCTCACGAAGCTGCTGGAGGCGGACCAGCAGACGCTGCGCCTTCTCCGTGCGGACCCGTTCGACGGCGATCCGCCGCGTTGGGTGCGCGTCAACAGCTACCTCTACCGTTTCGCCACCAGGGCCGAGTTCCGGGAGACGGGCGAGCGCTGGGTCCGGACGCCGCTCTACGAGGCCATCCCGCCGCTGTCCCTCCGCGGTTCCGGCGGGCGGCGGCGGTGAGTCCGGCCCTGGTGATTCAGGGCCCGGTGGCCCTAGGAGCGGATGCCGGCCCGGCGGATGGTGGATTCCGCGTGCTTGAGGATGGGGCCGTCGATCATTTTGCCCCCGTGCTGGAACACACCGGATCCAGCGGCAGCGGCGGCTCGCAGCAGTTCCGTGGCGGCGGCGACGTCGGCCTCGGAAGGGGCGTAGGCGCCCCTGACAACGGCCGCCTGCGTGGGGTGGATACAGGCTTTGGAGCCGAATCCTGACGCTGCGGCATCGGCAGCCTCCAGCGCCAGCCCTTCAAGGTCCGGGATGTTGACGTACACGGCGTCCACGGCTTCTTTTCCAAAAGCCCGTGCGGCGAGCAGCACCGAGGACCGGGCGTGCAGCGCCACGGCACGGTAGCCGCCGTCGTCCGTTCTGCTGGACGTGCCGCTGAGGGATACCAGGAGGTCCTCGGCGCCCCACATCAGTGCCACCACGTTGGGGGCTGCCGCGATGGCGGGTGCGTTGAGTATCCCGGCGGCGGTTTCGCACAGGGCGATGACGTGGTAGTCCGCCAGGGCTTCGAGCTGTGCCGCGCTCTCTGCCTTGGCCAGCATCACCGTCCGGTACGGCGTGTGGGCCAGGCAGTGCAGGTCCTTCTCGAACTCTTCGGTGCCGGCCGGGTTGATCCTGACGATGGTGCGGCTGGGATCGAGCTCAGGCCCCTCCCCGCCAGCGCCCAACTGGGCCAGGATCGCGCCGCGCGCCCGCTGCTTGTCCGCAGGTGCCACGGCGTCCTCGAGGTCCACGATGACAGCATCCGCGCGTTGGGCAGCCTTGGGGAAACGCTCGGGACGGTCGGCAGGGCAGAAGAGCAGGGCAGGACCCATCACAAATGTCATACGGACATTGTCCCCTTTTCGGGGCCCTGCACGCTCCCCTTTTCAGCTCCTGCAGGCTGCACCTGTTGTCCGGAGGACTGCCCCAGGTGGGCGTGCCGGGTCCACATAAGGCAGCTCCGCGTGGCCAGCGCCACCACGGTGCCGTCCTGGTTCCTGCCCGTGTGTTGCATGGTCACGATCCCCTGGCCGGGACGCGATCCCGAGAGCCGTTTCCCGGTGATCACCGTCTCGGTGTAGAGCGTGTCGCCGTGATACAGCGGGTGCGGGAAGGAGACGTCCGTCAGGCCCAGCTGGGCGATGATGGTGCCCTGGGTGAGCTGCGATACGGACTGTCCCACCAGGGTGGACAGCGTGAACATGGAGTTGACCAGCCGCTGGCCGAACGGCTGCCCGGCGCTCCAGGCGGCGTCCAGGTGCAGGGCCTGGGTGTTCATGGTGAGCGTGGTGAACAGGACGTTGTCCGCCTCGGTCACGGTGCGGCCGGGCCGGTGCGCGTAGACAACGCCTTGTTCGAGCTCGTCAAAGTACAGGCCGCGCTGTTCGATGACCCGTGGGCCGTTGGCGGTTGAGCCCGCCGAAACCCCGCTCATACAGTGAGCTCCTGGTCCTCTTCGAACAGTTCGGCGCCGGTGGCCGCCGCCACGTCCTCCACGGACACGTTGGGGGCCAGTTCGCGGAGCACCAGCCGGGACCGCCCGCCTTCGGTGACGACGTCGATCACGGCGAGGTCGGTGATGATCCTGTCCACGCAGGCCATGCCGGTCAGTGGCAGCGAGCAGTTCTCCACGATTTTGGGGTTGCCGTTGCGGTCTACGTGGTCCATCATCACGATCACCTTCTTGGCGCCGAAGACCAGGTCCATGGCCCCGCCCATGCCTTTGACCATCTTGCCCGGGATCATCCAGTTGGCCAGGTCCCCGTTCTGCGCCACTTCCATGGCGCCGAGCACGGCCACATCCACATGCCCGCCGCGGATCATGCCGAACGATGAGGCGGAGTCAAAGAACGCGGCACCCTTGTTGACCGTGACGGTTTCCTTGCCGGCGTTGATGAGGTCAGGATCGACTGCGTCCTCCGCGGGGTACGGTCCCACGCCCAGGATCCCGTTCTCCGAGTGGAGCACCACCTCGACGCCTGCCGGGATGTAGTTGGGAATGAGCGTGGGCATGCCGATGCCCAGGTTGACGTACTGCCCGTTGCTGAGCTCCTGGGCCACCCGGGCGGCCAGTTCGTTGCGGGTCCACCCCTTGGCCTCCGGATTGGTGCCTTCCGGATGGCCGACGGCGGCGCGACGGTATTCCGGCCGGACGGCTTCGGGGCGGGGAGGCGCGCCCTGTGTGCTGTTGGACTCCATGACTAGGCTCCTGCCTGTTCGGTTGCGCTCTCGGTTCCGGCAGCCTGGGCGAGGGCGACGGTCCGCTTTTCGATCCGTTTCTCACCGGCCGGTACAACCACCACCCGCTGGACGAAAATGCCGGGCGTGTGGACGTGTTCCGGGTCGAGTTCCCCCGGTTCCACCAGCTCCTCCACTTCGGCGATGGTGATTTTTCCCGCCATGGCGCAGAGCGGGTTGAAGTTCATGGCCGTGGCATGGAAGACCAGGTTGCCGTGACGGTCGCCTTTCCAGGCGTGGACCAGTCCGAAATCGGGTGTCAGAGATTCCTCCAGGACATAATCCACGTCATTGAAAGTCCGCACTTCCTTGGGGGAAGAGGCGATGGCGATGCCGCCGTCGGCGTCGTACTTTTGCGGCAGGCCGCCGTCGGACACCTGCGTGCCGACTCCCGCCTTGGTGTAGAACGCGGGGATCCCGGCGCCGCCGGCACGGAGCTTCTCCGCAAGCGTTCCCTGCGGGGTCAGCACCACCTCAAGTTCACCGGAGAGGTACTGGCGCGCGAACTCCTTGTTCTCACCGACGTAGGAGCTAACGGTCCGCCGGATCCTGCCGTCACGGAGCAGGACGCCCAGCCCCCAGTCGTCCACACCGCAGTTGTTGCTTACCGTTTCGAGGTCCTTGGTGCCGTGCCGGTGCAGGGCATCGATCAGGGCAACGGGGATTCCACAGAGGCCGAACCCTCCCACCGCGAGGGACGCGCCGTCGGGAATGTCCGCGATGGCTTCCTCCGCGCTGGCAACAACCTTGTTGATCATCGTTGGTCCTTTCAAGGGTCTCGACAGGCTCGACCACCGGGTAGCAGGCTCGAGCACCGGGTGGCAATCCCGACCAGCGGGCTTGTTACAGTCCGAGTTCGCGGGCGATCAGCATCAGCTGGACTTCCGTGGTGCCTTCTCCGACTTCAAGGATCTTGGAGTCGCGGTAGTGGCGTGCCACGGTGAATTCGTTGATGAAGCCATAGCCGCCGAATACCTGGGTGGCATCCCGCGCGTTGTCCATGGCCGCCTCGCCTGCGACCATCTTAGCGATGGCGGCCTGCGTCTTGAACGGCTTCCCGGCCAGCATCCTGGATGCGGCGTCGTAGTAGGCCAGGCGGGCCGTGTGCGCCCGGGCCTGCATGCGTGCGATCTTGAACGAGATGGCCTGGTACTTGCCGATGTGGTGGCCGAACGCGCTACGTTCCTTGGCATATTTCACCGACAGGTCAACACAGCCCTGCGCCGCCCCCGTGGCCAGTGCGGCGATGGCGATCCGGCCCTCGTCCAGGATGGAGAGGAAATTCGCGTAGCCGCGGCCCTCCGCACCGAGCAGGTTCGCCTCCGGGACCCGGACGTCCTTCAGGGTCAGCGGATGCGTGTCCGAGGCGTTCCAGCCCACCTTGTTGTAGGCCTTCTCCGCCTTGAATCCTGGCGTGCCGGTGGGCACCAGGATGGTGGAAATCTCTTTCTTCAGGCTGCCGTCCTTGCGTTCCTTCTGGCCCGTCACCGCGGTGACCGTGACCAGACGCGTGATGTCGGTGCCGGAGTTCGTGATGAATTCCTTGTTGCCGTTAATCACCCAGTCGCCATTCTCGCGGTGGGCGTGGGTCTTGGTGCCGCCGGCGTCCGAGCCGGCTTCCGGCTCCGTCAGTCCAAAGCCGGCGAGCGCCTTGCCCGAGGCCAGCAGCGGGAGCCACTCCTCCTTCTGGGCCTCGGTGCCGAAACGGTACACCGGCATCGCGCCGAGGGAAACCCCTGCCTCCAGCGTGATGGCCACGGACTGGTCCACCCGGCCAAGCTGCTCGAGGGCGAGTGCCAGGGCGAAGTAGTCCCCGCCCATCCCGCCGTGCTCCTCCGGGAAGGGCAGTCCGAACAGGCCCATGTCGGCCATCTGGGACACAACTTCGTACGGGAAGCTGTGCTCCTCGTCGTGCTTCGCAGAGACCGGCGCCACCACGTTGTCCGCGAAATCCCGGACGGTGTCGCTGAGGTCCTGGTATTCCTCGCTGAGTTCAAAATCTGTCATGGCTAGGCTCCCTTGCCTGTGTTGTTGGAATCCTGCAGTGAATCCGCGTCTGAATCCGTGAGTGAAGGGTGGATGGTGGCCAGCACCTGGGCCGCTTTGACCGGCTGGCCCGCCCTGACGCTGATGTGGACCGTGCCGGCGACCTCTGCCACGAGCTGGTGTTCCATCTTCATGGCTTCCACGGAGAGCAGGACCTGGCCCGCTTCCACGGTGTCGCCGTTGCTGACGGCCACGGACACTACCGTGCCGGGCATGGGCGATCGGACCTCGGGGTCCGCTGTGCCTTCCTCAAGATGGATCGAGGCGAGCACCCGGACGAGCCGTGACTCCCGTGTCAGCACCTCCAGCCGGCAGGACCAGCCGCCGTTGCCGAGGAACAGTTCCGCGGGACCGCCGGAGGCCGGGTTGCCCGGGCCCGGGCCGCCGGGACCCCCCGACACCGGGGCCAGCGAATACTCCGTGGCTTCGCCGTCGAGGGTCACCTCAGCACGGTCGCGCCGGAAAAAGCGCAGGGAGGCCCTACGCCACGGCCCCTCGCCGACGCGGACTTGGACCGGGCCGGCGGCCACTTGGCCCGTGACGCTCACTGTTGCGATGCCGCCGTCGGGCGTTCCCAGGCTGATCCGCCGGGGCGCCGGCTCTCCGATCCGCCAGCCGTTGCTGGCCTGCCACGGACCGGAGGGCGTCACCGTGCTGTCCTGTTCCCCGCTCACGACGGCGCACAGGGCGGCGGCGACCAGTTCGGCGTCGTCGATCCGCCGGAACGCGAAGTCCGGCATCTTGCGCTCGATCAGGCCGGTGTCGAGATGCCCTGCGCGGACGTCGTCGTCGTTGATCAGCAGCCGCAGGTACTCAACATTCGTGTCAATGCCAAGCGCGGTATATCCGGCGAGGGCAGCGTCCAGGGTGTCCAGGGCAACGGTGCGGTCCGGGCCCCACGCGATGACCTTGGAAATCATGGGATCGTAGCTGGACGAGATCTCCAGGCCCTCCAGCAGTGCCGAGTCCACACGGATCGTGCCGGCTGCCTGATCGGGCATTTCGTCCAGCAGGAGCACGGTCCCGGTGGACGGCATGAAATTCCGCTCCGGGATTTCCGCGTAGACGCGGGCTTCGACGGCGTGCCCGCTAAGTTCGACGTCGGCCTGGCGGACGGTCAGTTCCTCACCGGCGGCGATGCGGACCTGCCATTCGACCAGGTCGACGCCGGTGACCATTTCGGTGACCGGGTGCTCCACCTGGAGGCGCGTGTTCATCTCCATAAAGAAGAACTCGTCCGGGGCCTCGTCCGAGACCAGGAACTCCACAGTTCCGGCGCCGCTGTAGTGGACGCTCCGGGCCGCCTGGCAGGCGGCCTCGCCGATCCGCGCCCGGGTGGCGCCGCCGTCGTGCAATGACTCAAGCAGCGGCGACGGCGCTTCCTCAATGACTTTCTGGTGGCGGCGCTGCAGCGAGCACTCCCGCTCCCCCAGATGGATGACGTTGCCGTGGTTGTCGGCCAGGATCTGGACTTCGATGTGTCGGGGCATGCGGACCAGCCGCTCGAGGAACAGCGTGTCGTCGCCGAATGCACTGGCGGCAACGCGGCGGGCGGTTTCCAAGGTGGCGGGCAGGTCCGCGGCCCGTTCCACGATGTGCATACCCTTGCCGCCGCCGCCCGCTGACGGTTTGATGAGCAGTGGGAATCCGACGGCGGGCGCGGCCCCGATCAGCTGCGTGTCCGTCAGGCCCGGCTCAGCAATGCCCGGCACCACCGGGACTCCGTAGCCGGCCACGTGGTTCTTGGAGCGGATCTTGTCTCCCATGACGTTCAGGGACTCAACTCCGGGGCCGATGAAGGTGATGCCGGCAGCTTCGAGGGCCCGGGCAAAATCGACGTTCTCGCTGAGGAAGCCGTAGCCGGGGTGCACGGCCTCGGCGCCGGTGTCGCGGCACGCCTGGATGATGGCCTCGACCTTCAGGTAGCTCTCTGCAGCAGCGGCAGGGCCGATCCGCACGGCAGTGTCAGCCTCGCGCACGTGCCGGGCCCCGGCGTCGGCGTCGCTGTAGACGGCTACGGAACGGATGCCCAAGGCACGCAGGGTGCGGATGACGCGGCAGGCGATCTCCCCCCGGTTGGCGACCAGCACGGTGTTGAACAGGGGCTGCTGCCGGGTTGCGGAAGGAACGGCGGGCAAGGAAACGGTCATGGCTGGCTCACATCCGGAAAAGGCCGAAGGAGGTCTCCGGCAGCGGGGTGCGGGAGACGACGTCGAGCGCCAGTCCCAGGACGGTGCGGGTATCCGCGGGGTCGATGATGCCGTCGTCCCAGAGCCGGGCGGTGGAGTAGTACGGGCTGCCCTGATCCTCGTATTGCTGTTTGATCGGGGCCTTGAAGGCTTCCTCGCCTTCGGCGGACCATTCCTCGCCACGGGCCTCGTACTGGTCACGCTTGACCGTGGCGAGGACGCTGGAGGCCTGGTTGCCGCCCATGACGGAGATGCGGCTGGCCGGCCACATCCAGAGGAAGCGCGGTGAGTACGCCCGGCCGCACATGGAGTAGTTGCCCGCACCGAAGGATCCGCCGATGACGACGGTCAGCTTGGGAACACGGGCCGTGGCGACGGCGGTGACCATCTTGGCGCCGTTCTTGGCAATGCCGCCCTGCTCGGAATCCCTGCCCACCATGAACCCGGAAATGTTCTGCAGGAAGATCAAGGGAATTCCCCGCTGGTCGCACAGTTCGATGAAGTGCGCGCCTTTGAGTGAGGACTCGCTGAAGAGCACGCCGTTGTTGGCCACGATGCCCACCGGGTGGCCGTGAAGCTTGGCGAAGCCCGTTACCAGGGTGGTGCCGTACTCCTTCTTGAACTCGTGGAACTTGCTGCCGTCCACTAACCGGGCTATGACCTCGTGCACGTCGTACTGCGCATTGACGTCCGTAGGCACGGCCCCATAGAGCTCGGCGGGGTCCGCAAGAGGTTCGACGGCGGTGTCCACATCCCACGCGGGGGCGGCCGGCTTCGGCAGGGTGGCCACGATGTCGCGGATGATCTGCAGGGCGTGTTCGTCGTTCTCGGCGAGATGGTCCGTGACCCCGGAAATCCTCGAGTGCACGTCACCGCCGCCCAGTTCCTCCGCGGTCACGATTTCGCCGATGGCTGCTTTCACCAGCGGCGGACCGCCCAGGAAGATGGTGCCCTGGTTCCGGACGATCACCGTCTCATCGCTCATCGCCGGAACGTAGGCGCCGCCGGCCGTACAGGAACCCATCACGGAAGCGATCTGCGGGATCTTGGCAGCGGACATTTTCGCCTGGTTGAAGAAGATCCGGCCGAAGTGTTCCTTGTCCGGGAACACCTCGTCCTGCTTCGGAAGGAACGCTCCCCCGGAGTCCACCAGGTAGATGCACGGCAGCCGGTTCTCCAGCGCGATCTCCTGGGCACGGAGGTGCTTCTTCACAGTCAACGGATAATACGTACCGCCCTTGACGGTGGCATCGTTGGAAATCACCAGCACCTGGCGGCCGTGGACCAGGCCAATGCCGGCAATGACCCCCGCGCCGGGTGACTCGTTGTTGTACATGCCATTGGCTGCCAGCGGCGCGATTTCCAGGAACGGGCTGCCATCATCCAGCAGCCGGTCAATGCGTTCGCGGGGCAGCAGCTTCCCGCGGCCCACATGGCGCTCCCGCGACTTCTCCGGCCCGCCCAACGCGGCGTCAGCCAGCCTGGTCCGGAGCTCGGCGGCTAGCGCGAGCTGCGCAGCGTTGTTTGCAGCAAACACTTCACTTGCGGCATCAAGCCGGCTGGCGAGGGTCTCCATCGACTGCGTCCGTTCCTCATCTTTTGAAAGCCACCAAGGCTCCGGCGAGAGCCACAAAGGCCAGCTCGGTTAATGCTTTATAACTGGAATTCAGGTTAGTCTCTATTAACTGTGATGTCCAACATAACGAGGCGTTGCTAGAATTTGCTGGTCCAAGGAGGAAAAGCGTGCCCACCACCCGACCTGTCAAGCCGTCCACACCGGCCCCGCCAGCCCAACCTGGTTCAGCAACACAGCCCGGTTCAGCAACGCGGGCTGCTTCGGCAACGCAGTCCGTTCCCGGAACACCCGCGGCCCCGGCAGCGCAAACAGCTCCCGGAACGCCCCGAAGCCAGGCGAAGGAGAACCGCCGCCAGGCGCTGCTTGCCGCCGCCGCGGCACTCTTCGCCCTGCACGGGTTCAACCGGGTGTCGCTGGAAGACCTGGGCGCCGCAGCCGGGGTCAGCGGCCCGGCCGTCTATCGCCACTTCCAGGGCAAGCAGGCGGTGTTGGGAGATCTGCTGCTCACCGTCAGCCGGGAGCTGCTCGACGGCGGCCGCCGCGTCATCGCCGAGACCACCGACCCCCTCGCAGCGCTTCGCAGGCTGGTGGGGTTCCAGGTGGAGTTCGCGCTGGGCAAGCCCGACGTGATCCGGGTGCAGGACCGGGATTTCAGCAACCTCAGCCAGAAGGACCAGTCCGAGGTACGAGCGCTGCAGCGGAACTACGTGGAGATTTGGGTGGAGGTCCTGGCGCTGCTGCATCCGGCCACCGACGCCGTCGAACTGCGGATGCGGGCCCACGCTACGTTCGGCCTGATCAACTCCACGCCGCACTCGGTGCGAAACCACAGACGCAAGATCGCGCCCAAAACGGCCCGGCCACTTCTCGAGAGCATGGCGCTGGCGGCACTCACGGTGGACGTGCCCCAGGCCTCATGACCACAAGAGCGGGCCCTCCCGTGTTCCTGGCCACAAGAACGGCCCGCTCTCCTGGATTAGGCCGGGGCCGTTGCCGCCCGGCCTAGACCATCGTGAGCACCATGCCGGGTTCAGCCAAGATGGCGCCAACATCGGCAAGGAACCGCGAGCCCTGCTCCCCGTCCACGAGTCGATGATCAAAGGACAGGCTCAGCGTCATGACCTGTCGCAGGGCCACCTCATCCTGGAATTCCCAGGGCATCTTACGCACAGCCCCCATGGCCAGGATGCCTGCCTCGCCGGGGTTCAAGATGGGCGTACCCGCGTCGATGCCGAAGACCCCGATGTTCGTGATGGAGATGGTGCCACCGGACAGGTCTGCCGGGGCGGTTTTTCCGGCCCGTGCCGTCTCGGTCAGCCCGGTCAGGGCTTCGGAGAGTTCCAGCAGTGACAGGGTGTCCGCGTCCTTGATGTTCGGTACGGTGAGCCCGCGGGGAGTCGCGGCGGCGATGCCCAGGTTCACGTAGTTGAACTGCACGATCTCCTGGCTTGGCTCCTCCCACCGCGAGTTCAGCGACGGGTTCCGCCGCAGCGCGATCAGCACAGCCTTGGCCACCAGCGTCAGCGGCGTGAGCTTGTAGCCGGAAAAGGCGCGGCTCGCCTTCAGCCTGGCAAGCAGGTCCATGGTGGGCGTGACATCCACAGTGAGGAATTCCGTGGCATGGGGTGCCGTGAACGCACTAGCCACCATCGCGGCCGCCGTGAACTTGCGGACGCCCTTGATCGGAGTGCGGACTTCCCGACCGCCCTGTGCTCCCAGCCCCGCGGCGGAAACCGAATCCGATACGGCGGAAAGGTGGCGCACCGGCGCCGACAATTCCCCGCCGCCAACAAAATTCTGGACATCTTCCCGCGTGATCAGTCCGCCGGCTCCGGTGCCCGCGACCGCGGCCAGCTCGACGCCGAGGTCTTTGGCCAGTTTCCGGACCGGCGGTGTGGAGCGTGGACGCTCCACGGTGTCGGCGGGCCCGGTTCCGACTGGCAGGGTTTCGACCGGCTCGACCACCGCGGTTTCTGTCTTGACCGGCTCGACCACCGAGCCACGAACAGGCTCAACCACCGGGGTTATGAAGTTGCGGGCCCGGCGGGCAGGGCGCCCCGAACTTTCGACGACGGCGCCGTACCCAACCAGGTTCGGCTCGCGTTTAGCGGTCCCCGCCGCAGCAGTGGCCGCCCCGGCGGGCGCAGCCCCTGAAGGTGAGGCCCCGCCGTCGTCCGCTACTTCGAAGGAGACGATGGGCTTGCCGACCTCCACGATGGATCCCGGCTCTTCATGGAGGGCAGTGATCACGCCCGCGAAAGGTGACGGCAGCTCAACTACGGCCTTTGCGGTTTCCACTTCGGCGATGACCTGGTTCAGCGTCACGGTGTCCCCCACTGCCACCTTCCAGCTGAGGATTTCGGATTCCGTGAGGCCTTCGCCGAGGTCCGGGAGCCTGAATTCCTTGATCATGGTGGCGCTCATCCTTCCAGCCCGCTGAGGGAGTTCGGGCGTCCGAGGGCGCGGTCCACGCCGTCGAGGATCCGGTCCAGGCCGGGCAGATGGTGCATTTCGAGCTTGGAGTACGGGTAGGGAATATCGAACCCGGTGATACGGACGGGGGCGGCTTCGAGGTGGTAGAAGCACCGCTCCGTGATGCTGGCTGCAACTTCGGCGCCCAGGCCACCGGACTGGCCGGCTTCATGGGTAACCACGAGCCTGCCCGTTTTCCGGACGGAGGCTTCCACAGTGGCGTAGTCCACGGGTGCCAGCGAGCGCAGGTCGATGACCTCGATGGAGATGCCTTCGTCGGCGGCGGCGGTTGCTGCGTCCCTGGCCGTCTTCACCAACGGCCCGTAGGCCACCAGCGTCACGTCAGTGCCCTCAGCGACAACGCGGGCGGTGTCCATCGGCAGCGCGGTGCGCGGATCGATGCCCTCATCCACTTCACCCTTGTCGTGGTAGCGGCGCTTGGGTTCGAAGTACAGTACCGGGTCATCAGACAGGATGGCCTGCTGGATCACGGTGTGGGCGTCCTGCGGGTTGGAGACGCTGACCACGCGAAGACCCGAGGTATGCGTGAAGTACGCCTCGGGCGACTCGGAGTGGTGCTCGGGCGAGCCGATGCCGCCCCCGAACGGGACGCGGATGGTGATGGGCATCTTCACGGCCCCCTGCGTGCGGTAATGCAGCTTCGCCACCTGGCTCACGATCTGGTCGAAAGCAGGATAGATGAAGCCGTCGAATTGGATCTCCACCACCGGGCGGTAACCGCGGTACGCGAGGCCGACGGCGGTGCCCATGATGGCCGACTCGGCCAGCGGGGTGTCCACCACACGGTGGGTGCCGAAATCTTTCTGGAGGCCGTCGGTCACCCGGAAAACACCCCCGAGGGCGCCGATATCCTCGCCCATGAGGATGACTTTTGGATCGTTTTCGAGGGATTTGCGCAGGCCGGAATTGATGGCGCGGGCAAAGGTCAACTGGGTCATCAGCGTGCACCTTCTTCTGAGGTGGCTCCCGCGGGATCGCCGAAGGAAGCCAGGTAACGGGCGTAGTGGTCCTGCTGCCGGTCCAGCCACGAGTTGGGCGCGCTGTACACATGCTTGAAGATGTCCATCGGCTCCGGATCCGGCATGCCGATGCAGCCCGAACGGATTTCTCGGGCGACAGCCTCTGCCTTGTCGTGAACGTGCTGCTGGACCTGACCCGTGAGGAGGCCTTTGCGTTCCAGCAGGGCCTTGACCCGCTGGATGGGGTCCTTCGCAGCCCAGTCCTCCAGTTCGTTGGCGTCACGGTAGCGGGTGGGATCGTCAGCGGTGGTGTGCGGTCCCATGCGGTACGTGACGGCTTCGATGAACGTGGGTCCACCGCCATGCCGGGCACGGTCCAATGCCACGCGCGTCGCTGCCATAACGGCCAGCACATCATTGCCGTCCACCCTGAGGCTCGGAATACCGAATCCAGTGGCCCGGTCTGCGATCTGGATGTGGGACTGCAACCGCACGGGCTCCGAAATTGCCCAGTGGTTGTTCGAGCAGAAGAAGACCACGGGCGCCTGGAAGCTGGCGGCAAAGACCATGGCCTCGTTGACGTCGCCTTCGCTGGTGGCGCCGTCGCCGAAGTACGTCACCGCCACTGAGTCCGCGCCGTCGTTCTGGATGCCCATGGCGTAACCGGTGGCATGCAGCGTCTGCGCGCCGATGATGATCTGGGGGGTGGCCATGTTCACGGTGTACGGATCCCATCCGGAGGAGGCAGTGCCACGCCACACCCGAGTGATGTCCGTCAGGTCCACGCCGCGGCAGTACGCCACACCGTTTTCCCGGTAGCTGGCGAAGACGAAGTCGTCCTCGCGCAGGGCCCTGCCGGAACCGACTTGCGCTGCCTCCTGCCCCAGCAACGGGGGCCAGAGGCCGAGCTCGCCCTGACGCTGGAGGGCGGTGGCCTCGACATCGATCCGCCGGATGACCGTCAGGTCCTCGTAGAGGGAACACAACTGCTCATCCCCGATGTCCTTCACCCAGGGATCGAACTCCGGGTGGCTGATCCGCTCCCCTGCCGGGGTAATCAGCTGGATCAGGTTCCTGTCTGTAGACACGATGGCACGCAACCTTCTCACGTCGTTTGACCGGAGCCTGGGGACTTGTGGTCCCTCCCGCTGCCGGCCGTCCGGGCGCCGTTGCTCCGGATATTTGTGACCCTACTCACAATGCTCAATGGGTACAACCACCGCGGCGAATACTGCGCATAATGCCCTGTTTACACCGCCCTCGCCGTGCTAACGTTGCGCATTATGCAAGCTTTGGATGGCACAGACACGCGGCTGCTCTCGGCCCTGGCCCGCGACCCCCGGCGGACGGTGGTGGCGTTGGCCCAGAAGCTGGGGCTGTCCCGGAACACCGTGCAGGCGCGCATGGCTCAGCTGGAGAAGAAGCACGTCTTCCTGTCCTTTGAACGGCGGATCAACCCGGCGTCCCTGGGCTATCCGCTCATGGCGTTCATTTCCGTCCATGTCCAGCAGCAGAAACTGGGACAGCTGGCCCATGACCTCGCCGGCATTCCGGAAATCCTGGAAGGCTACGGCCTCACCGGCTCTGCTGACCTCCTGCTTCGGGTAGTGGCCCTGGACGCCGAGGACCTGTTTCGGATCAACGGGAAAATCCTGGCGTGCGATGGAGTGGACAGGACGGACACCGCACTGGCCATGGGCGAACTCATCCCGTTCCGCATCCAGCCGCTGCTCGAGCGGGGATCCGGAGACGCTTAGGGCCAGCAGCCCTTATTACCGCCCCGATACCCAGCCCCGGCGGGCTGGGTTATAGGCTGTTCCAAGGTGAATCCATGGGTGCCGTTCAGCGGTTCCCAACAATAAGGCAGTGCCAGTGCGTTGCCGGAAAGGCTCCATCGTGAGCAATCCTCAGGGACCGTACCAGCCGGTCCAGCCGGCGGCCTGGCCCGCGCAACCAACGGGGCAGCCCGGCAACCCCGGGGAGCATGCCGCGCCACCACTGCCCGGCAACCCGCCGCAGTACGGTGCGCCGTCTCAGTTCGGCCCACCCGCACAGTACGGTGCACCCGGTCAATACTCGTCAGACGGGCCGTTCGGGCTGCCCGGACAAGAACCCCCGGCGCGAAACCGCCGGAAGCTGTGGACCATCCTCGGCGTTGTGGGCGGTGTCCTGCTGCTGGCGGTCGTCGGCGTCCTCATCCTGGTCAATATTGTCAACGGAGCCACCAACCATGCCCGGGGCCTGGCCGACGGCTTCACGAAGCTGGTGATTGCCGGCGACAGTTCCAAAGCCTACGACGACTATCTTGACCCCGCCCTCCATGAACAGCTGACCAAGGAGGACTTCATCGCCGGCATCAAGACGCTGGAGATGGATAGCACCTGCAAGACTGCCTACAACGAGGTGAAGGCCAGCACGGAGAACGGCACCAAGTCGGCCGACGTGGCCGGCCTCATCACCTGCGACGGCGACAAGAAGATCGATCTCGTCTACCGCTTCGAAGGAACCGACGAGCTGAAAATGATCAACATCAAGCTCAAGCCCCAGGCGTAGCACCGGGCAACCAGACCAGAAGAGTCCCAGTGCCGTACGGCACGGGGACTCTTCTCTTGCATCACGATCAGCTGCGTCGATCAGCAGCAGGATCGGCTTTCAGCGTGTCAGTGGTCCACGGCTTTCTCCGCGCCCACACCGGTCAGGGAGCGTACTTCCATTTCGGCCTGTTTAGCGGTGTCCTCGCGCTTCTTGTCCAGCACCGTGCCCAGCCAGCCGAGCAGGAATGCCAGCGGGATGGACACAATGCCAGGGTTACTCAAGGGGAAGATGGCGAAGTTGGCGCCCGGGATCATGGAGGTCTTCAGGCCGGAAACCACCGGCGAGAAGATGATCAGGATGATGGCCGAGCCCAGTCCACCGTACATGCTCCAGACGGCGCCCTGGGTGGTGAACCGGCGCCAGAACAGCGAGTAGACGATGGTCGGGAGGTTGGCCGATGCAGCGACGGCGAAGGCGAGCGCCACCAGGAAGGCAACGTTCTGGCCGTTGGCGAAGATGCCGCCCAGAATGGCCATCACACCGATGACCACCACGGTGCGCCGCGCCACCTTCACCTCAGTTTCGGCGTCGGCCTTGCCCTTGGAGATGACGCTGGCATAGATATCGTGGGCAAAGGAGGCAGCGGCCGTAATGGTCAGCCCGGCAACCACCGCGAGGATGGTGGCGAAGGCGACCGCGGAAATAAAGCCCAGGAGCAGAGGTCCGCCGAGATAGAAGGCCAGCAACGGGGCCGCCGAATTGACGCCGCCCGGGGCAGCCTTGATCGTTTCGGCGCCCACCAGTGCTGCAGCGCCGTAACCCAGGACCAGGGTGAACAGGTAGAAAAGTCCGATCAGGCCGATGGACCAGACCACGGATTTGCGGGCTTCCTTGGCGGTCGGAACCGTGTAGAAGCGCATCAGCACGTGGGGCAGCGCGGCAGTACCCAGGACCAGGGCGAGGCCCAGGGACATGAAGTCGAGCTTGGACGTTTCGGTTTTGCCGTACTGCAGGCCGGGGTTGAGCATGTTCGGGTTGCCCGAGGTTTCCACGGCGCCGCCCAGCAGGTCGGAGAGGTTGAAGCCGTAGATGGCAAGGACCCAGAAGGTCATCACCGCAGCACCGGCAATCAGCAGCATGGCCTTGATGATCTGGACCCAGGTGGTGCCCTTCATGCCGCCGATCAGTACGTACATGATCATCAGGGCGCCGACGACGATGATCACCAGCGCTTGTCCACCCCAGTCACTGATGCCCAGCAGCAGCGAAATGAGGCTGCCGGCGCCAGCCATCTGCGCCAGCAAATAGAAGAAACAGACGGCCAGGGTGGAAATGGCTGCAGCGATCCGGACCGGGCGCTGCTTGAGCCGGAAGGAGAGCACATCGGCCATGGTGAACTTGCCGGTGTTGCGGAGCAGCTCAGCGACGAGCAGGAGGGCCACGAGCCAGGCAACCAGGAAGCCGATGGAGTACATAAATCCGTCGTAGCCGTTGACGGCAATGGCTCCGGTGATCCCCAGGAAGGAAGCTGCGGAGAGGTAGTCTCCGGCGATCGCGGTGCCGTTCTGCGGGCCGGTGAAGGAGCGGCCGGCAGCGTAGTAGTCCGCAGCGGTTTTGTTGTTCCGGCTGGCCCGCAGCACGATCACCATGGTCACGGCAACGAAAAGTCCGAAGATGCCCATGTTCAGCAAGGTAGTGTCCTTGAGCGCGGCCACATCCACCGCGGTGGCAATTCCGATCATTAGTTAGCTCCACTCACTCGGTTGCCGTCTTTGTCGAACTCATGGCCTTCGATTTCGTTGCGGATCTCCGCAGCGATGGGGTCCAGCTTCCGGTTGGAGTAGCTGACGTACCAGCCGGTGATGGCGAACGTGGAAACGAACTGCAACAGGCCCAGGATCAGGCCGACGTTGATGTTGCCCCACACTTTGGTGGACATAAACCCTACGGCGTAGTCAGCCAGCAGGACGTACGCGAAGTACCACAGCAGGAAAGCGACTGCCATGGGGAACACAAAGCTGCGGTGACGTTTGCGCAGTTCCTGGAACCGCTCGGTCGACTGGACCTGTTCAAAGTCCACGGACGCCGCTGCGTCCGGAGTGTGGGCATCGTTACCCATCGTTCCTCCTCATTGAGACTTGCCTGGTTCACACCGGCCCGGCCTGCGTGCAGGATGCGATCAATGTGACTACAATCACTCTGCGGTGCGGCAGGCCTCCATTGCAGAGTACCGGCCCGAACGGTCGCTCAACGGTCACGATGCTGCGCCTAACGGCGCCCGCCGCTACGCTGGGCACCATGCTGGACTCCCCTCTCCTGAGTGCCGCCGCCGTTGCGGTGATTGTGCTGGCGATCGCCGTCGTCGTCGGCGTTGGCATCAAGCTGCTCAGGTCCTTCCGTGAGCTGGGCACTGACGCCGAGCGCGCAACCTACAACACTCTCCACGCGGCCTCCCGCGCCGGCCAGCACCTTCGCACCGGGCTCAATCCGGTGGGCGCCGCGAAAGCGAGCCGGCAGCTGAGGACCTTGCTGGGCTGTGATGCGCTGGCGATTACCGACACGGCGGGAGTGCTCGCCTGGGATGGTGCCGCCGAGGAACTGAAACCCCTGCTGATGGACCTGGCTGCCGACGTCCTGACCGGTGGCCGGACGGCGGTATTACAGGCGCGGGACCTGGGTGCGGGCCTTGTCTCCGGCAGCCTCGCGGCCGTCATCGCACCGGTCCGTGCCGGGTCCAGCGTCGTGGGCGTGGTGGCGGCGTTTGCCCCTTCTGCAGGCGCCGGCCTGATCCGGGCCACCAGCGAAGTGGCTGACTGGGTGGCCGTCCAGGTGGAACTGGCCGAGCTGGACGCATCCCGGACCCTGCTGATGGAAGCTGAAGTGCGGGCGTTGCGTGCCCAGATCAGCCCGCATTTCATCTACAACTCGCTGAACGCCATCGCGTCGTTCATCAACACCGATCCGGAGCGGGCGCGCGAACTCGTGGTGGAGTTCGCCGATTTCACGAGGTACTCCTTCCGGCGCCACGGTGACTTCACCACGCTGGCCGAGGAGTTGCGCTGCATTGACCGGTACCTGCTGCTGGAGCGTGCCCGTTTCGGTGAGCGCGTCCAGGTCAGCCTGCGGATCGCGCCGGAGGTCCTGAGCACCGTCATCCCGTTCCTGAGCCTCCAGCCGCTGGTGGAGAACGCCGTCAGGCACGGCCTGGAGGCCAAGGAAGGCGCGGGCCACATCACCATTACGGCCAATGATTCGGGTGCCTATGCGGAAGTGACCATAGAGGACGACGGCGTGGGGATGGACCCTGCCGAGCTTCAGTCGATGCTGGCCGGGCACCACGACGGCGACCACGTGGGGCTGCGCAACGTGGACGCCCGGCTCCGGCAGGTCTACGGGGACCAGCACGGCCTGGTGATCGAGACGGCCCCGGGCGAAGGAACGCTGATCACCATGCGCGTGCCCAAGTCCCAGCCCGGCCACGACGCCTGAACCCGGCCGTCCCCGGCGGGCTAATGTAGGACCATGATTAATGTCCTCGTCGCCGACGACGAGCTACCCGCCGTGGAGGAACTGGCCTATCTGCTGGGCAAGGATGACCGGATCGGGGTCATCCACCGGGCGAGTTCCGGTGCCGAGGCATTGCGGGCTCTGAACACCGAAACGATTGACGCCGTCTTCCTGGATATACACATGCCCGCCGTGTCCGGCCTTGATGTTGCACGCGCTATCACGCGCAGCAGCAAACCTCCGGCGGTGGTGTTTGTCACCGCGGACGAGGACTGCGCGCTGGAAGCGTTCGAGCTTGCCGCCGTGGACTACCTGCTCAAACCTGTCCGGGCCGACCGGCTGGCCAAGTCGGTGGGCCGGATCAGCGAGCTGCTTCATGACGGCGGCGGGGCCGCGCCTGAGATGATCACCGTTGACCAGGGCGGCACCACCAGGATGATCAGGCGCGACGACGTCACGTATGTCCAGGCGCAGGGCGACTACGCCCGGCTGCACACCGCCGATGCCAGCTACCTCATCCGGGTTCCGCTGGCAGACCTTGAGCAACAGTGGGCGGAGGCCGGGTTCATCCGGACGCACCGGTCCTACCTGGTGGCGCTGAAGCATGTGCAGTCCATGAAGCTGGCGGCGGACAAGCCCAGCGTTTCGGTGGCCGGCGCCGGCCTTCCCATCAGCCGCCGCCACCTTCCCATGGTCAGGGAAAAGCTGGAAGCCACCCGCATCCGGCCGCAGGCATGACCCGGGTCCGCGTCACCGCTCCGCGCTCGGCACCCCGGCCCGCCGGCGAGTCGCGCGAGGCGGCGGAGGAATCAGAAGTGGGGCAGGTCTTCGTCCGCTCTCTGATCCGTTCCCAGCTGCGGCTGGCTCTGGTGGTGGCCATCGGCTTCATGATGATCCTGTCTGCATTCCCGTTGCTGCTGGCAGCCATACCGGGCCTTGCCGAGACCCGGATCGCGGGTATCCCCTTTGACTGGATCCTGCTCGGTGCCGGCATCTATCCCGTCATCGGCCTCAGTGCCTGGCTTTTTTACCGGACCGCCGCGCGGAATGAGGCCCGCTACCGCGACCTGGCCGGGGACAAGTGATGACCTTTTGAATCCCGCCGTTGGTGTGATGGCTCTGGTAGTTGTTTCGCTGGCAACAGCCGGCATCGGTTTCTACGGCCTGCGGATTTCCCGGACCACCGGCGATTTCTATGTGGCTTCCCGGACCGTCAGGCCGTGGTGGAACGCCTCGGCCATCGGCGGGGAGTACCTCTCGGCGGCGAGTTTCCTGGGCGTAGCCGGGCTGATCCTGCTGTCCGGTACCGACGCGCTGTGGTTTCCCGTGGGCTACACCGCCGGCCACCTGATGCTGCTGCTGTTTGTGGCCGCACCGCTGCGCCGGTCCGGTGCCTACACGATCCCGGACTTTACCGAGGCCCGGCTGGATTCGCGGGCAGTCCGCCGTGTGACCAGCGTGATGGTGGTTGTGTTGGGCTGGCTGTACATTGTGCCGCAACTCCACGGTGCGGCCCTGACCATCCGGATCACCACCGGGCTGCCGTCCTGGGTGGGCTCCGCGGCCGTGGTTGTTGTGGTGTGCCTGACCGTTGTGGCCGGTGGCATGCGCTCCATTACCTTTGTGCAGGCCTTCCAGTTCTGGCTGAAGCTCACCGCCATTGCCGTGCCCGTCCTGTTCATCGTGTTCACGCTCGCCGGTGATGGGAGTCCCGCCGTAGCCCCCGCCGTCGTGAATCCCACTGGACTGGCCCCGGCGGGGCCGTATCAGAACATCTCGCTGCTCGTGGCGCTGCTGTTCGGCACGCTGGGACTCCCCCACGTCCTGGTCCGGTTCTACACGAATCCGGACGGACATTCGGCACGGCGGACCACCCTGATCGTGCTCGGGTTGCTCTCGGTGTTTTACCTGTTTCCCACCGCCTACGGGCTGGTGGGGCGGATGTTCGCGCCCGAACTCGCCCGGTCAGGGCAGGCGGACGCGGTGGTTCTCCTGCTGCCGGGGCAGCTGATCGGTGGAACTGCCGGCGACCTACTCTCAGCGTTGGTGGTGGCCGGAGCGTTTGCCGCGTTCCTGTCCACCACCTCCGGCCTGGTGGTCTCCCTGGCGGGCGTGATCAGCCAGGACGTGCTGGGCGGCGGTGTGCGGGGATTCCGGCTCGCCGCCGTCGTCTCCGCTCTGGTCCCGCTGGGATTTGCCGTGATGACTGATTCGATGGCGCTGGCCGGCAGTGTGGGCCTGGTGTTCGCGTTTACCGCCTCCACCGTGTGCCCGGTGCTCCTGCTGGGCATCTGGTGGCGCGGGCTCACCGACGCCGGCGCCATCGCCGGAATGGTGACCGGCGCTGTCCTCTGCGGTGGCGCCATGGTGTGGGGAACCGTCCTGGGCGCAGCCGGCACGCCGTTCTGGCTGGCCCAGCCGGCGGCGTGGACGGTTCCAGCCGCCTTCGCCGTGACAGTGCTTGTCTCATGGGGGACAAAAAATCGGATTCCGCGGACGATGGCACGGGTCATGACCCGGCTGCACACTCCCGAACGGCCATTGGTGACCGAACGCTGAGTTCCATGCCGCACCAGCGGTCGGGGCTCTCGCGCGGGGCCGCCGAAGGGAGCTGCCTCATCGTTCCACGGCTACCGGCAGTACCGCGACGTGTGGCAGCGCTTCGATCCGCTCTCCCCCACACCACCGGGCGGGGACTAATTCAGTCAGTCAATGGCGTCAGTCGATGGCCGCCATGAGTTCAACCACGCGGTCCAGGAAGGCATCAACCTGGGTCTCCTCGTAGCCGTCCTTCCCCACGGCGGGACGGAAGACCACGCGGCGGACGTTGTCCACGCTGAGCGGCTTGTCCTCTTCGAGGTAGCCGATCAGGTCGTAGCAAAGATTGTCCACGTCCAGGATGTTGTAACTGCGGGCCTTCTTTTTTGACGGGCGGCGGAAGCGCTCACCGTCAGGCCGGTGCAGGCGGCCCCTGAGGATACCGGAGAGGCTGCCGATCTCCCGCAGCCAGGCATCCTCGCCCTTGGCGGCAATCAGTTCGTCCCGTTCGCGGCGGGCGAAGGCGTCTTCGAGCCGGTCCAGCGCTGCGTCGACGACGGCGGCAGCGTAGCCGCCCTTGACCGGGTCAAAGGAGACGCCCCGGACATCGGCGCTGGTGACGGCACGGATGGCGGCCTTCGGCGTCTCGAGCGCCACCCTGGCCCGCTGGAGGAACTGGTCCACCTGTTTGGCGTTGTACCCGAATTCGTTGCCCCGCACGCGTTCAAACGACGCGGGAATTTTCCGTTGAAAGTCCAATGCCACTGTTGTTCCTTTGTTGCTCTTCAGCTGGGTCAGGTTACGCACCAGTCTATTGGCGCTGCCGGTGCTCCGGCGGAGGTGGGCCGTAAGGTCGTGTCAGACGACCGCAACCAGTGCGAACAGCACAAATGCCACGGGACAGGCGAAAACAATGGAGTCCAGCCGGTCCATGACGCCCCCATGTCCGGGCAGGATGCTGCTCATGTCCTTGATCCCGAGTTCACGTTTGACCATCGACTCGGCCAGGTCTCCTGCGGTGGACGCTGCGACGACGCCCACGGCGAGGATCACACCCACCCACCAGGGTTTGTCCAGCAGGAAAATACTGGCAAGGATTCCGATCAGCATGGCCCCTGCAATGGAGCCGGCGAAGCCTTCCCATGATTTCTTGGGGCTGATCTTCGGGGCCATGGGATGTTTGCCCAGGGACGCGCCGACGAGATAGCCGAACGTGTCGTTTGATACCACCAGCAGGAGCATTACGGCCACCTGCCAGGCCCCGGGCGGCACGGTCCCGCCAGGCCAGAGACCCACCGGGGTGGCCACTCCGACGGCGTGCAGCGGCAAGGCTGCGAAACTAATGAAGAACGGCACCCAACCCAGGGTGAACACGCCGGCAAAGATGCTGTTCGCTGATCCGGCAGGGCTCTCCACTGAACGCCAGAGGAGAACTGCAACGCAGCTCAGGAGCATGGCGAAAAGCAGGCTCTCCGGACCGCCGAAATAGGCGGCGAACGGCATGGCAACCGTGCCCACCATGACCGGGACAATAGGCATCCTGGTCCCGTTCGCCTCCAGGGCGCGGAAGATTTCCCAGACCCCGAAGACCGCGAACCCGGTGGTGACGGCGACGAATCCGAGCGGGAGGAAGACCAGCCCGCCAAGGACGCCGATCAGCATGGCGAGGCCCACCACAATGGCTGCCGGAAGATTCCGGCCAGCCTTGGGCGTCGGATTGCTCCGCGCCTGTTTCCCCTTAGTGCGCGCCCTTTGTGCCGGGGCCTGCTCTGCCTGGCTCATCAGACTTCGAGCAGCTCTGCTTCCTTGCGCTTGAGCAGCTCGTCGATGCCGTCAACATGCGATTTGGTCAGGGCATCCAGTTCCTTTTCGGCGCGGCTGCCTTCGTCCTCGCCGGCTTCGCCGTCCTTGACGAGCTTGTCCAGCGTTTCCTTGGCCTTCCGCCGGATGTTGCGGATGGAGATCTTCGCGTCCTCGCCCTTGGTCTTGACGATCTTGACGTATTCCTTGCGGCGCTCCTGGGTCAGGTCCGGGATGGTGATCCTGATGACGTTGCCGTCATTGGAGGGGTTGGCGCCCACCTCGGAGTCGCTCAGGGCCCGCTCGATGTCCCGCAGTGCGGTTTTGTCGAACGGCGTGATGAGGATGGTACGCGCGTCCGGAATGGCGAAGGAAGCGAGCTGCTGCAGCGGCGTGGGCGAACCGTAATAGTCCACCAGGACCTTGTTGTAAAGGCCCGGGTTTGCCCGTCCGGTGCGGATCGAGGCGAAGTCTTCCTTGGCTACCTCTACTGCCTTGTCCATCTTCTCTTCGGCTTCGAGCAAGGTTTCTTCGATCACGGTCTCTCCTCAGAAATCAGTGCAGTCCGGATACCGGTTCCCTGCACAATCTTGGTTCAGTGTTCCTGGTTCCATTGTTGCCCGGCCGCGGGCATGGAACCGTGCTCAGATCATCCTAGCTGGAGCTACGGGGTCACCAGGGTACCGAGCTTTTCGCCCAGGATGGCGCGGGTGACGTTCCCTTCGCCTTCCATCCCGAAAACCACCATGGACAGGTTGTTGTCCTTGCACATGGTCATTGCGGTCTGGTCCATGACCCTGATGTCGCGGCGCAGGGCGTCGTCGTAGCTCAGGGTGTCTAGCTTCTCGGCAGTGGGGTCCTTCTTCGGATCTGCGGTGTAGACGGCGTCCACGCCGCTCTTGGCCATCAGGACGACGTCCGCGTGGACCTCAAGGGCGCGCTGGGCGGCCACTGTGTCCGTGGAGAAGTACGGCAGGCCGGCACCGGCGCCGAAGATGACCACGCGGCCCTTTTCCATGTGGCGGATGGCCCGCCGGGGAATGTAAGCCTCGGCGACCTGTCCCATGGTGATGGCGCTCTGGACGCGGGTCTCAACGCCGGCCTGCTCCAGGAAGTCCTGCAGCGCCAGGCAGTTCATGACGGTGCCGAGCATGCCCATGTAGTCGGCGCGCGAGCGGTCCATGCCGCTCTGGGACAGTTCCGCGCCGCGGAAGAAGTTACCGCCGCCGACGACGATGGCAACTTCCACTTCGGTGACCGCCGCGGCGATCTGCTTGGCGACGTCGCGGACGGTGTCGGGATCAACGCCCAGCTTGCCGCCGCCGAAGACCTCGCCGGACAACTTCAGGAGGACGCGGCGCCTGCTTTTCTCTGGCTGGCTTGAAGAATTGACGGCTTCCATGGGTGCCTTCCCGTTGGTGAACTCTGAAAAAGGTTATCGTGCCGGGTGGCCAAAGGTCTCATCGGACATTTAGCCCGTGCATGCAAAAGGGGCGGCCACCGAAGTGGCCACCCCTTTGCGGATTCGACTAGGAGCCGACGCGGAAACGAGCGAAGGACGTGCCCTTGACGCCGGCCTCTTCGAGGACCTGCGCCACAGACTTCTTGGCGTCCTTGGCGAAAGCCTGGTCAACCAGGACCTCACCCTTGTAGAAGCCCGTTACGCGGCCTTCCACAATCTTGGTCATTGCAGCCTCGGGCTTGCCTTCAGCCTTGGCGGTCTCTCCAGCGATGCGACGCTCGGACTCGACCAGGTCGGACGGAACGTCTTCGCGGGTCAGGTAGTTCGGGGACATCGCTGCGATGTGCACTGCAATGTCGTGTGCAGCGGTGGCAGCGGCTTCGCCTTCACCGTCAACAGCAAACAGGACGCCGACCTGGGCCGGGAGGTCCTTGGACGTCTTGTGCAGGTACGCGTCAACAGTGCCGCCCTCAATGCGGGACAGCTTGCGGACAACAACCTTTTCGCCGAGGATTGC
Source organism: Pseudarthrobacter sp. Y6 (assembly GCF_050156205.1). Lineage (NCBI taxonomy): Bacteria > Bacillati > Actinomycetota > Actinomycetes > Micrococcales > Micrococcaceae > Pseudarthrobacter > Pseudarthrobacter sp. Y6. Next base: position 3,025,561 of record NZ_CP189574.1, read on the forward strand.
GCCTTCTTCGACGACAATCTCGGACAGCGGCTTGCCGTCAACCTCGATGGCCAGGAGGGTGTCGAGATCGGCAGCGCCGGACTCCACAGCCACGGCCAGGACCTTGTCAGCCAGCTGGATGAACTTGTCAGCCTTGGCGACGAAGTCGGTCTCGCAGTTGACCTCGATCATGACGCCGACGCCGTTGCTGACCTTGGCGGCCACCAGGCCTTCAGCGGTGGAGCGGCCTTCGCGCTTGGTAGCGCCCTTGAGCCCCTTGATGCGGATGATCTCGATGGCCTTTTCGGCGTCACCGTTGGCTTCGTCAAGAGCCTTCTTGACATCCATCATGCCGGCGCCGGTGCGCTCGCGCAGAGCCTTGATATCGGCGGCAGTGTAGTTCGCCATGGGAACCCCTCTGTCTAGAAAATGTATGTGGTGTACGGACCGACAGGACAGCGGCTCACCGGGTGAGCCGCCATCCTGTCAGGTGCTCCGGCGCTGCGGGCAGCGCCGGAGAATCCGGATTTACTTGTCAGCGTCGGCGGCGGGAGCCTCGGCGGCTGCCGGAGCTTCCTCGGCAACCGGGGCTGCTTCTTCGGCTGCGGGAGCGGCAGCTTCTTCAGCAGCCGGAGCAGCCTCAGCGGCGGGAGCTTCTTCAGTCTTGCTGCCTTCGAGGAGTTCGCGCTCCCACTCAGCCAGCGGCTCTTCCGGAGCTTCCGTGGTGCCCGTGGCGCGGTTGTGGCGGGCGATGAGGCCCTCAGCAACGGCGTCGGCGACAACGCGGGTCAGCAGGTTTACGGAGCGGATGGCGTCGTCGTTGCCCGGGATCGGGAAGTCGACTTCGTCAGGATCGCAGTTGGTGTCCAGGATGGCCACAACCGGGATGTTCAGCTTCTTGGCTTCGTCAACGGCCAGGTGTTCCTTCTTGGTGTCCACGATCCAGAGCACGGACGGTGCCTTGGTCAGGTTGCGGATACCGCCGAGGTTGGTTTCCAGCTTGGTGAGTTCACGGCGAAGGAGCAGCAGTTCCTTCTTGGTGTACGCGGAACCGGCGACGTCGTCGAAGTCGATCTCTTCCAGTTCCTTCATGCGCTGGATGCGCTTGGAAACGGTCTGGAAGTTGGTCAGCATACCGCCGAGCCAGCGCTGGTTCACGTAAGGCTGTCCAACGCGGGTAGCCTGCTCAGCAATGGATTCCTGGGCCTGCTTCTTGGTGCCGACGAAGAGTACGGTGCCGCCGTGTGCAACGGTGGCCTTTACGAACTCGTAGGCGCGGTCGATGTAGGACAGCGACTGCTGAAGGTCAATGATGTAGATGCCGTTGCGCTCCGTGAAGATGAATCGCTTCATCTTCGGGTTCCAACGGCGGGTCTGGTGTCCAAAGTGGACGCCGCTGTCAAGCAGCTGGCGCATAGTTACGACGGGCATGCCGGCGCTCCTTCCGGCAGGTCATTCATGAGAGAGCCTTTCAGGCTCTCTTACCCTGCCAATAGTTGACGGTTATTTAGCGTGGCCCAAGGCGGGCCGCGCTCCTGGCATCCATTGCGACTCTCATCAGGACCGCGAGGCCCTGACCGCAAGAGACACAATCCTCTTCTTACAAAGCCGGGGCTTCAGATTTGGAGGGCTGGATACGCGTAGTCAGCTGCTGCTCCCCCGCATTCCTGAATGAGGCGTGCTGACGCAAGCGTTGAGGGCACAGCAAACTGCTCCATCAAGTGTACAACAGGAGCCAATATCCGCAGGACAACCCCAAGGCCTTTGGCGGGCGTTTTCCACATGGCCAAAGTGGACACTCCCCCTGAGTGATCCGGCACGGAAAACTGGGTTCATGAAAGCAATACTTGTCCTCGCCGCTGTACTTCTGCTCCCGGCCGCGGCGGCTCCAGCGGACACAGCGCCGCGCGCCTCCTGGGAGTGGCCACTCTCCCCCAGGCCAACGGTGCTGCGCGCCTTCGACCCACCGGACAAGCCGTGGATGAGCGGGCACCGGGGCGTGGACCTTGAGGCAACGCACGACGGCGTCCCGGTCACCTCGCCGGAGTCCGGCACCGTCAGTTTTGTGGGAGTAGTGGTGGACCGCCCTGTGATCACCATCGATCACGGGGGCGGTCTCCGCAGCAGCTTTGAGCCAGTCGAAAGCACACTCACAGCCGGAACCGTGGTGGCAAAGGGCGAAACCTTAGGAACGCTGCAACCCGGACACTGCGACGCTGTTGCCTGCGTCCATTGGGGCGTCAGGCGGGGGGACGCCTACGTCAATCCGCTGGAATTCGTCACTGACCTCCGCCCATCCATCCTCCTGCCCCTGAGGCTGGACACTGGCTGACGGCTGACGCGTGACGCCTAAGGCCGACGCCACTAGACGATGGCAGAGATCCCGGTGATGGCGCGGCCGGTCACGAGGGTGTTGATCTCGTGGGTTCCCTCATACGAGTAGATTGCTTCAGCATCTGCAAAGATCTTGGCCATCTCGAAGTCCGTCACGATGCCGTTGCCGCCCAGGAGGCTGCGGCCGATCGCCACGCTCTCGCGCATCCGGGCGGTGGTGAATGCCTTGGCCAGGGCGGACTGTTCGTCCTTGGCCTGGCCCGCGTCCTCGAGCTGGGAAAGCCGGACCATCATGCCCATCGAGCTGACGGCATTCCCCAGGATCTGCACCAGCTGGCTTTGGACCAGCTGGAACGACGCCAGCGGACGGCCGAACTGGTGGCGTTCTACGGCATAGCGGCGGGCCACGTCAAAGGCTGCCAACTGCTGGCCGACTGCCTGCCAGCCGACGGACAGCCGCGTGACTTTCAGCACCTTGTTGGTGTCGCGGAAACTGTTGGCGCCTGCCAGCTTGAAGAAGTCCGGAACCACCACGTTCTCCAGGACGATGTCTGCGTTCTGGACGGTCCGGAGAGAGATCTTGTTTTCAATCTTGGTGGCGCTGAAGCCGGGCAGTGCTGTATCCACAAGGAAACCCTTGACCTGGTTGTCGGCGAGGTCCCTGGCGTAAATGACCACCCAGTCGGAGAACGTAGCGTTGCCGATCCAGCGCTTGGCTCCGTTGAGGATCCAGGTGTCACCGTCGCGCTGTGCCGTGGTGCGCGTGCCGCCGGCTACGTCGGAACCGCCCAGGGGTTCGGTAAGCCCGAAAGCACCAATCTTCTTCAGCGAATAGATATCCGGGAGCCACGCCTCCTGCTGTTCCTGGGAGGCGAGGGCTTCGATGGAACCGGTAAACAGTCCGTCGTGGACCCCCAGGAAGGTGGCGATGGAGGTATCGGCGCGTGTGGCCTCGGCATGGACCAGGCCGGCAAAGAGGTTCGAGTAGCCCTGGCGCCGCACGGGGCTCACCAGGTCGATTTCGGCCAGCTTGGGAATGAGCTCCATAGGGAACTCGCCGCGGTTCCAGCAGTCCACGGCAATCGGCCGGACTTCGCGGGCAAGGAAACCCCGGATCTCGGCCAGCCGGTCCTGCTCCTTGCCAGTGAGAAGCTGCTCGAAGGCGAAGAAGTCGCCGTCGGCGTACGGAAGGTTGTTGATGTCAACAGAGGCTTTGGACATTGGTTCCCTCGCAAAGATCAGCAGCGCGGACGGGCCAGCCGTGGCAGGACAGGCCGGGACTCAGCGGCAGCGGTAAGTTACTGGTCAGTAACTTACCGTAAATTGCGGGAAAACGAAAGAAACCGCGGCCGACGATCTTTCGTCAGCCGCGGTTCCACGGTGGTCTGGTGCTTGGGTAGGGCTACTCGGACTTGAACCGAGGACCTTAGGATTATGAGTCCCGCGCTCTAACCAGCTGAGCTATAGCCCCCTGCCCCTGCTGGCGTGGTCCGCGGAGGACTTCGGCTTCAGCAGGGCAAAAACACTCTAGCAAACAGTGGCGGGCATCATGACCACGCAGTCAAAACGCCGCGCCCGGCCAGGCTGGAGCGGGCGGCTGTCAGACCGCTTTGTCGTCGTAGCTTGCCCCCTTGTAGAGGTCCTCGAAGGTCTGCAACGTGCCCTCGATGCTATGCGGCTCCACCATCCGTCGACTGGCCTGGCCCATTGCAGCCCGTTCGTCGGCCGGCAGCTGCAGGATCCGGGTGATCTTGGCTGCGAGGTCGTCGCTGTCGTTAGGAGTGAACAGATAGCCGTTCTCGCCGTCGCGCACCAGGTGCGGCAGGGCCATGGCATCCGCCAACAGGACGGGCGTGGAGGCAGACATGGCCTCAAGGGTCACCAGGGACTGAAGCTCGGCGGTCCCCGGCATGCAGAACAGATCCGCCTTGATGTAGGCCTCCCGGAGGTCTTCATCGCTGGCCAGTCCCAGGAATTTCACCCGCTCCCCCAGTCCGAGCCGTTCCGCCTGCGCTTCAAGAGCCGAGTGGACTTCGCCGCCGCCCACAATCTCCAGGTGGACGTTGAGCTCCGCGGGCGTCTTGGACACAGCATTGATCAGCACATCCACGTGCTTTTCCTCGGCCAGGCGCCCCACAAAGACTACTGTTGGATGGGCGTGCCGTTCGATCACTTCGCCTGGCTGCAGCTCATAGGCCGCGGAGTCAATGCCGTTGGAGAGTGGCAGTACCTTGTGCAGGAAAGCGTGCTGGTGCATGGCCTTCGCAGCCAGGGGTGTGGGCGTGGTGACGACGTCCGCCTGGCCCATAACCTTGCCCATGTCCTTCCAGGAGATCTTGCCGATGATGTCCTTGAACCACTGCGGGAACGGCAGGAACGGGTTCAGGTTCTCGGGCATGAAGTGGTTCGTGGCCACGATCCTGATGCCCCGCTTTGCCGCTTCGTAGAGCACGTGCTCGCCGATCATGTAGTGGCTCTGGATGTGCACCACATCGGGCTTGACCCGATCGAAAAGGAGGCTGATCTCCTTCTTGATTTCCCAGGGGAAGCAGATGCGGAAGTATTCGTGGGTGAAGACCCCGTGGGATCGGAGCCGGTGCACGGTGGCCTCGGAGCGGAACTCCGTGAAGCTCGCGCCGTTGTCCGCACGGCAGGCCAGCACATGCACGTTGTGGCCGCGTCCGGTCATACCCTTGGCTAGACGGTAGCTGAACTGGGCGGCCCCGTTGATGTGGGGCGGATACGTATCCGCGGCAACCAGGATGGTCAGGGGAGGCTGGTCGGGGGGCGTTGTCACGTGGAGAGCTCCTGAAGGTCACGGCGCGGGCAGCTGTCGCTGGCCGCGCCGGTTGGCCGCCGGCACGGTAGCGCGGGGCCTCTTAGAATCGGCTGGTACTAAAAGTGCGCTAGTTGGGTAAACAAGCTAGTGGGACGCCCTGCCCGCCGCCTTCCGCGCATCTTTCCTGCGCTTGGTGACCTCGGGATGGTGCCTGGAAAGGGCGATCACCCCCACGATAGCAAGCGAAGCAGCCGCGGCCATGGCAATCGCCATCACGGCGTGGACGTCCGGGCGCAGCTCGCCCAGGATCACTATGCCGATGCCGATGCCCACGATCGGGTCGATGACCGTCAGCCCGGCGATGACCAGGTCCGGCGGGCCGCCCGAGTAGGCGCTCTGCACAAACCAGGACCCCAGGCCGCCGGCCGCCGCGATGGCCACCACCGAATACCACTGGACATTGAGCAGTGCCAGCCCGTTCGGATCCAGCAGGTGTTTGCCGATGATGCGTGTCAGTACCGCGACGAAGCCGAACAGAACGCCGGCGCCGAGGATGTAGACAAATGCGCTCATCCGGTGCCGGAACAAGAGCGTCAGGGTGCCGAACACGCCGACGGCCAGTGCCAGCAGCAGCACAATGGTGAGTTCGTCCTCCTGGCTCACGTGGTGGTTCTCCTGCGTCACGTTGACGGCGAGGAGGACAAAGAGTGCGGAGCCGGTCACGCAGGCTGCGATGGACACCATGGTGGCCCGGTTGATGGTGATGTCCTGGTCGCGGGCGTTCACCACGGTGGTAATGACCAGCGCAATGGCGCCGATCGGCTGCACCACCGTCAGCGGCGCGGAGACCAGGGCCACCGCGTTCATTCCCATCCCGACGCACAGCAGGAGAAGTCCCAGCACCCACCGCGGATTACGGAGCAGGCGGAGGAAGCCGTTTGAACTCAGCGCCAGCCCGCCCGTGTCGGCTTTGACGGCACTCCCCTGCTTCTGCGCACCAAAGGCGAGGCAGAAAGCCCCCAGCACCGCCAGCAGAACCGCCACCCACACCATCAGGCGGTGCCGCCGTCGTGATGGGACTGCTGACGGCCCTTCCGCAGAATGGCCCAGAAATAGTTGTACGCGGCAATCCAATGACCGGCGAGCCCAAGTCCCAGCACGATCCAGGCTGCAATGTACAGGGGCCCGGCAAACGGGGTGTCCAATCGCGACAGGACCAGCAGGGGCGTGCCCAGAAGCAGGAGTCCGGTGCGGACTTTGCCTACCCGGCTCACCGGCAGGTCAGGATGGCCCCCGAAGTAGGAGAGGGTCAGCACCAGGAGTACGGCGTCAGGCACCAGGAGTGCCGCCAGGTACAGCCAATGGACGACGCCGGCAATCACCAGGGTGACCGCCACCGTGATCAGCGCAAGCCGGTCAGCCAGCGGGTCCATGACCCGGCCCAGCTTGGACGCCTGGTCGAAGCGGCGGGCCACGTAGCCATCAATCCAGTCGGTTCCCGCCATGACCACCAGGACCACAACGGCGATCCCGTACTCCTTCCGGGCCAGGACCAGCCAGACAAAAAGCGGCACCCCCATAAAACGCAGCACCGTCAGGGCGTTGGGGATGGTGAAGACGCGGTCGTGGTTAATCTGGGGGCGGCCGGGCCGCGCGCCAGCGCCGATGAACCTCAATCCGTCCCCCTTCCTTAGAGCCCAGTGTGACGTGTTGTGTTGCTATGGGTTCCGCAGCAGCCTGCGCAGGAGCACCACGAAGATCGTTGCTGAGGCGGCAAGGGCGGCAAGCGGCTTCCAGCGGAGGCCGGCACCGTCCGGGGATCCCGACAAGGCAGCGATCTTTTGGCTGGCCGCGGCCGCGCCGTGTTCAACGGCGGCCTTGCCCTCCCACAGTTTTTCCTTGGCAGCGCCCAGCAGGAACATGGCCTGCGGCTTGATGTTGAGCTCGGTATCCAGTTCGTCGCGGACCTGGGCCAGGTGCCGCCGGCGCTGTTCCAGGCGGCGGTGAAGCTCGGGCTCGGACGCGTGCGGGAACTCCTGTTTATGCGCCTCGGCCTTGGCTTCCTTCTCGGCCTTGGCCTTCGCGGCAGCTTCGTCCTTGGCAGCCTTGGCGGCCTTGGCCTCCGGGCTCGCCGGATCTAGCAGCGCGGCGTTGAAGCCCGAGCCTTCCTTGGCAATGCCAAGATCGTGTTTGATCCCGCGGATGGTCTCGGCCGGGACCAGGGGCATGGCCTGCTTGAATTTGCGGAGGCCGATCAGGGCACCAATGAGGGCGATGATCAGGAACAGCGCGCAGACGAGCAGCGCGGCCAGCCACGCCGGCATGATGGTGGCCAGGCCCATGATGCCGGCCACGATCAGGCCAACCACAAGGAACGCCACAAAGATAAGCGCGACGGCGAAGAAGGCGGCGGCGACGCCCACCTGGATGCCCTTGCGCTTGAGCTCGACCTTAGCGAAGGCGATTTCGTCGTTGAGCTGGCGGGGGGCCAGGCGAAAGAGTAGCTTCAGCGTCCTGGGCAGCGCGGTGATCCGCAATCCCTGGCTGGTGCGCCCGGTGTGACGTCCGCTCATCGGTTCCCGCCTAACTTGTTGCATAGTCTGCTGCCTGGTCGATTCGGCTTCCGTGTGCTGTGGGAGCCCGCGGCAGCACGGTCCCGCCCTCCCAAAACTATCATTCAGGTTCAGGGCAAACTTCCGGGTTGGCCGTACGGCGCGCCTGCAACCCCGGAAAGTTGGAAAGTCCGGGCCTAGGATTGGTCTCCGTGACCATTCACTCGAATCCGGGCGATTCGCTGACCCGCCGCCGGAAACTGTTGTACATCCTCCTCCTCGGTGCCCTCACCGCGTTGGGCCCCTTCACGATCGACCTGTACCTGCCGGCGTTCCCGGCACTGGAAGCGAGCCTGGGGGTCACCGAGGCCCAGGTCCAGCTGACCCTGGCCGGCACCACCGTGGGCTTTGCCCTCGGCCAGCTGGTGGTGGGCCCGTTCAGCGACAAGTTCGGCCGGCGGCTCCCGCTGATCCTGGCAACGGCCCTGCACATCGCCTCCTCTGTGGGAGCAGCCCTGTCCACCGACATCTCCACGCTGGGCCTCTTCCGCGTCCTCATGGGCGTGGGTGCTGCCGGCGGCGGCGTGGTGGCCATGGCAATGGTGCGGGACCTGTTCTCCGGCTATGCCATGGTCCGGATGTTCTCGCGCATGGCCCTGGTGAACGGACTGGCGCCGATCCTGGCCCCGGTCATCGGATCACAGCTGCTCCTGGTCATGCCCTGGCCGGGAATCTTCGTGTTCCTGGCCGGCTACGGCACGCTGGTCATCATCGCCGCGCTCGTCCTGGTCCGCGAAACATTGCCACCGGAGAAGCGCGGCCTGACCGGCATGACTGCCGGCCAGCGCTACAAGGTTCTTTTCACGGACCGGATCTTCGTGGGCCTGCTGATTGTGGGCGGCATGAACTTTGCCGGCCTCTTCACGTATCTGTCCGCGTCGCCGTTCCTGTTCCAGGACATTTTCGGGTTCTCGCCGCAGGAATACGGCCTGCTGTTCGGCATCAATTCCCTCGGCATTGTAGCCGGCGTCCAGATCAGCTCCAGGCTCATCCGTACTGTCCCACCGCAGTGGATCCTTGCCTGTTCCACAGCCTGGATGTTCCTCATGGCCCTGCTGATCGTGGTCTTTGACCAGGCCGGCCTGGGGCTCTGGGGCGTCATGGTTCCGCTCTGGTTCTACATCATGGGCACAGGCTTCACATTCCCCTGCGTGCAGGTGCTGGCTTTGAGCAGCCACGGCGCACAGGCCGGGACGGCAGCGTCCCTCCTGGGTGCCGCGACCTTCCTGATGGCCGGCTTGGTTTCGCCGGTGGCGGGCTGGTTGGGCATCACCAGCTCCACCCCCATGGGCGCCGTGCAGGCCGCATGCATACTGCTGGCGATAGCGGGCCTCTGGCTGGTCGTCAGGCCACGCACCGTGCCGTCGATCCACTGAACCCCGTCGATCCATTGATAAAACGCATGAAACGCAAGCCGCACCGCAACCCCCGGGGACTGTTCCTCGGGGCGGTGCTCGGCGCCGTCGCCGGTTACTTCCTTGGGCGCGTGTTCGGCAGTGGTGCCGTCGGCATCATCCTCGGCGCGCTGGCAGGCGCTGCCCTGCTGTACCGGGTCAACCCGGGTCCCTGGAACCGCCCCTAGCGGAAAAATTACGGGCCACCTGCGGAGAGGGCACGTCCCTGCCGCCAGGGAGCTTTCCCGCGATAAAATAGATCCGTGCCCAGCTGGCAATTCTCCTCGCCGCCCCCGGCCACATGGCAACGTTGCGACTCAGGCATTTTGCCCATGTGGTGGGACCGGCTGTGCGCCCAAACCGGCCAGCAGTCCGCAGCCCTCTATGCTGCCGGACTCTTCACGGACGACAGGCGGCGGCCCATCGCGCAGTGGTTCAACGCCGCCTTCAACGCCGCCCTCCTGGTGGCCCCGGAGACCTCGCCTGAGTGGCCCGTGCAGCGCTTCGGCATCTTCTACGCACCGCCGGCCTCCGGCTTCGTCCGGGTGCACTCAGCGCCCCATGAGTGGCATCCGCGGGAGCCCCGCAAGTACCCCACCGAGCAGGACGCCTTCCGCGCGGCCATTGCCGAAGCTGAGTGCTTCCTGCAGGTGGAAATGGACTTTGTGTGAATGCAAAAGATCCCCGTCCTCACAGAGAGGACGGGGATCTTTTGTTGTTTGCTCCTCCTGCTGGACTTGAACCAGCAACCCTTCGATTAACAGTCGAATGCTCTGCCAATTGAGCTAAGGAGGAATGAAGCAGGTATGACATTAGCAAAGGTTTCCCGGGAATGGGAAATCGGCGGCGGCGCAGCCCCAAATACCCTCCCCGGGTATTAAAAAATCCCCGCTCCGGAGACCCGGAACGGGGATTGTGCGCTCCTCCTGCTGGACTTGAACCAGCAACCCTTCGATTAACAGTCGAATGCTCTGCCAATTGAGCTAAGGAGGAATGAAGCGGGTACCAGCCTAGCAAAGTCCCCGCAGGGAGTGAAATCGGCGCGTTTCAGGCGTCCGAGCGCAGTGCCCGGCGCTCCATTTCGAGCATCATCAGTTCCCTGTTGAGCCGCTGGAAATCCTCCGGATTCGCTGCCGGATCCAGCCGCTGCAGTTGGCCCATCTTGTCCGCCTTCACCCGCGTGATCTGGAGTTCGAACAGCCTCGACAGAATGTCCTTGCAGTACTTCTGGACGGCTTCAGCGGTGCTCGCGGGCAGCGGCACCACAGCAAGTTCGGACACCAGTGGTCGCAGGGGTTCCGGGACTTCGTGCATCACCTGCTCCACCCAGCGCAGGGGCTCGCCGATCAGTCCGGGACCCGAGGCGCGCATGGCGTCGTGGACGGCCTGGAACGCCGGGGTCACGAAGCGTGCGGCCGCGAAGCGCTCCCAGATGCCGCCGCCCAGGAGGGCGGACTCCTGCAGCGCCACCTCCAGCGCCTGCCGCTCCATGGAGGCCACGGGGTCCCTGGGGTCGGGCCGCTGGTAGGAAGGGACAGCGCCCGACGTCGGTCCGGCAGCCACGCCGGGTCCGCCCGCCTGGGCGGACCCCGCCGGGGGGGACGCCATCTGACCCGGGGCACCGGCGGGCGTCCCCGGGGCAGCCGGCCCGCCCGCGGCGGCACGCTTCATGGCGACACCAACAGCCCGGCTGACGTCCTCAACCGACATGCCGAGCCAGCCGGCCAGTTCCCGGGCGTAGGCGGGCCTGATGCCTGCATCACGGATCTGGGCCACCACCGGAGCCGATTCCCGCAGCGCGGCCACCCTGCCCTCCACGGTGTCCAGATTGTGGCGCCTGAGCGTGGCCTTGATGGCAAACTCGAACAGCGGCCGGCGCGTGGCGATCAGATCCCGCACGGCGGCGTCGCCCCTGCTTTGGCGGAGGTCGCAGGGGTCGGCGCCGGTGGGCTCCACGGCTACATAGGTCTGGGCGGTAAAGCGCTGGTCTTCCTCGAAGGCACGCAGCGCCGCCTTCTGCCCGGCGGCGTCACCGTCAAAGGTGAAGATGACCTCTCCCCCGGTGCCGTCGTCGGATAGCAAGCGGCGGGCGATCTTGATGTGCTCGGTGCCGAACGCTGTGCCGCAGGTGGCCACCGCCGTCGGGATTCCTGCCAGGTGGCAGGCCATCACGTCCGTGTATCCCTCCACCACCACGAGCTGGCGGTCTTTGGCGATACTGCGCTTGGCGAGGTCAATCCCGTAGAGCACCTGGGACTTCTTGTAGAGCGTGGTTTCGGGGGTGTTGAGGTACTTGGGACCCTGGTCGTCCTCATACAGCTTGCGGGCGCCGAAACCGATGGTGTCGCCGGCGATGTCGCGGATGGGCCAGATGAGCCTGCCGCGGAACCGGTCATAAATACCCCGGTTGCCTTCGGAAAACATTCCCGTCAGCTTAAGCTCCTGGTCCGTGAAGCCACGGCCGCGCAGGTGCTTCAGCAGCGCGTCCCAGCCTTGCGGCGCGTAGCCCACGCCGAACTGCTCCGAGGCGGCGCGGTCAAAGCCACGGCCGAACAGGAAGTTCCGGCCTTCGGCGGCCCCGGAGGTCAGCAACTGGGCGCGGAAGAACTCATCGGCGATTTTGTGGGCATCCAGGAGGCGCTGGCGCTTGCCCACTTCCTCACGGTTGGGGCCGGTGCCGCCGTCTTCGTAGCGCAGTTCGTACCCGATGCGGGCAGCCAGCTTTTCCACGGCCTCATGGAATGAGGTGTGGTCCTGTTTCTGCACAAAGGCGATAACGTCCCCGTCTTCGCCGCACCCGAAGCAGTGGTACCTGCCCACCTGGGGGCGCACGGTGAACGACGGCGACCGCTCGTCGTGGAAGGGGCAGAGGCCCTTGTAGGTTCCCAGCCCGGCGCCCTTGAGCGTGACGTAGCCGTCAACCACTTCCTTGATGTCCGTGCGCTGGCGTACTTCGTCTATGTCTTCACGTTTGATCAGCCCAGCCACAGTGCCATCCTAGTCCTGAGGCACGACGGTGAAAGCCGGCCTTTGGCGTCTGTCACCACAGCGAGGGCAGGCTCCCCACGAGCCGCTCGTACATTGCCAGCGCCGAACCGTCTGTCAGCGATGCCACCTGGTCGATGACCACCCTGAGCCGTGCGCCGTCGTCGGGCGCGTCCCGCCAGTCGGCCGCGAACATCGGCTCCAGGTGGCGGTCCCCCGTGGCGTTCACGGCGGTGACCAGGGCGTGCAGCACCTCGCGCTGGCGCTCGTATATGGGCTGGCGGTGTTCGGTGGTCATCACGAACGTGGTGGCCAGGCCCTTCATGACCGCGATCTCCATAACCGTCTCGTCCGGGACCATCAGCTCGGCGCTGTACCGGGTGAGGTTTTCCGGGCCGTAAACGGCGCGGGTGGTCTCCAGGGCACTCTGGCAGAACCGGCCGATCAGCTGGCTGGTCATGTTCTTCAGGGCGGCCATGGACTTTCGACTGCCGTCGGCCTCGCGGACCCAGACGTCGGTGGCTTCCAGCCGGGCCAGGGCAGCGTCAATCGCGGCGGGGTCGTTGTGCGGGAGGTACCACTGCTTGGCGTAGCCCACCACACGGGCCCGGTGGTCCGGGTTGTCCATCCAGCGCAGCTGGAAGTGCCCGGCCACGATCGCGTCCTCGACATCGTGCACGGAATACGAAATGTCGTCGGCCAGGTCCATGACCTGTGCCTCCAGGCACGAGCGGTGTTCCGGCGCACCCTCCCTGATCCAGTTGAAGATGGGCAGATCGTCCTCGTAGGCGCCGAACTTGCTGGTGCGCTGGCCGTGGATCACGGGCGCGTTCAACGCGGACCAGGGGTATTTCGCCGCCGCGTCCAGGCTGGCCCTTGTGAGGTTCAGGCCGGCCGGGCGCCCGTCCGTGGCCAGGACCTTGGGCTCCAGCCGGGTGAGGAGCCGGAGGGTCTGGGCGTTGCCTTCGAAGCCGCCGATGGCATGTGCCACCTCGTTCAGGGCGGACTCGCCGTTGTGGCCGAACGGCGGGTGCCCCAGGTCATGGCTCAGGCAGGCGGTGTCCACCACATCCGGGTCACAGCCCAGGGCGCGGCCCAATTCCCGGCCCACCTGGGCAACTTCGAGGCTGTGGGTCAGGCGGGTGCGGACGAAGTCGTCCGTATCCGGTGCCACCACCTGCGTTTTCGCGCCGAGGCGGCGCAGGGCCGAGGAGTGCAGCACCCGGGCGCGGTCCCGCTCAAAATCGGAGCGGTAGTTGTTTTTTGGCGGTTCCTCCACCCAGCGGGCGGAATCGTGGGCCTCGTAGCCGGGCAGGGCCTGTGCCGTGGTGCGCGTCTCAGCCACCGGAAACATCCAGTTCCGCGGCGGAGATGTCCTGGGACTGTGCAGCGTTCAGGGCGCGGGATTCCAGCCAGTCCTTGGGCAGCGCCGGCTTCTTGGGCGAGCCTGCGCGGCCGCGCGGGCCCTCGGCGTCAACGCCGGGGTACGGCGAGTCGAGGTCCAGCTGGTCCAGCGTGTCGCGCAGCACCTCCAGGCTGGTCACCATGGCCAGTTTGGTCCGCAGTTCACTGCCGACCACGTAGCCCTTGAAATACCACGCCATGTGCTTGCGGATCTCGCGGAGCGCTTTGCCTTCATCGCCGAAGGTCTCGACCATCAGTTCGGCGTGCCGGTAGACGCTGTCGGCCACTTTGCGCACGTCCGGCGTATAGCGTTTGTCGCTTCCTTCGAAGGCCGCCATGAGGTCACCGAACAGCCACGGGCGTCCCTGGCAGCCGCGGCCCACCACCACGCCGTCCACGCCGGTTTCCCGGACCATGCGGACGGCGTCCTCCGCGGACCAGATATCGCCGTTGCCCAGGACGGGGATGTCCGGCAGGGTTTCGCGCAGGCGGGCGATCGCGGTCCAGTCGGCCTGGCCGGAGTAGAACTGCGCCGCGGTGCGGCCGTGAAGCGCGACGGCGGCGACCCCGGCATCGCGGGCGATCCGGCCGGCGTCGAGGTACGTCAGGTGGTCATCGTCGATGCCCTTGCGCATCTTGATGGTGAGCGGGACATTGCCCTTGGATGCTTCCTTGACGGCGGTCCGGACGATCGAAGTGAAGAGGTCTGTCTTCCAGGGCAGGGCGGAGCCGCCGCCGCGCCGGGTCACCTTGGGAACGGGGCAGCCGAAGTTCAGGTCGATGTGGTCCGCGCGGTCCTCTTCGACCAGCATGCGCACTGCCTGGCCCACCGTAACGGGGTCAACGCCGTACAGCTGGACGGAGCGGACTTTTTCGTCGTCGTCGTGTGAGATGATGCGCAGCGATTCGGGTGTGCGTTCAACGAGGGCGCGCGAGGTGACCATCTCCGCCACGTACAGGCCGCCGCCGTATTCACGGCACAAACGACGAAAGGCGGAGTTGGTGATGCCTGCCATCGGAGCCAGGATCACGGGGGTGTCCACCGTGATAGGGCCCAGCTTCAGGGGCGGGAGTTCCAGCTTGGGGGCGGGAGGCGTTGCGGTAACAGTCACTTGTCCATTGTCGCAAAGACGGGCAAATCGGCGGTCCAATGCCCTTTGGAACTGTTTGGAAGCGCCGGGCGGCCCGCTGCCGTTCAGCCGAGTTCTGCCCGTCGCCCCCTCCGGGTGGTGGCGGGATCGGCGGAATCTTCCGTGGACTGCCGCGACCGCCTCTCGAAGGCGGCCGCTGCGAGCGCACCGGTATCGCCGACGTCGTCCGCGTTGATGGCGGCGCCGCCCGAGGTACCGTCGGGGCGGCGGTTTTCGTCCGGGACGCCGATGGCGGGCTGACCCGCCGTCCGGACGCCCGTGGCCTTGACCACCAGCACGGCGATCAGGGTGGTCACCGGGATGGCAAGGACCAGGCCAATGGAGCCGACGAGTGTCCGGATGACTTCTTCGGAAAGCTCGGCGCTGGTCAGGGTGTCCCCCAGCGGCCGGTTGTACAGCATCACTATGATCAGGATGGGCAGGGCTGCGCCGGCGTAGGCGAACGCGATGGTGTAGACCGTGGAGGCGATGTGGTCCCGGCCGATCCGCATGGCGGAGGTGAAGAGCTTGCGGGCGCTGGTGCCGGGAGCCAGCTCGTAGAGTTCCCAAACGGCGGACGATTGCGTGATGGTGACGTCGTTGAGGACACCCAGGCCGGAAATGATGAGGCCGCACAGGATCACCCCGGAAATGGAGATGTTGGCCGAGGTGTTGATCAGGGTGGTGGCGTCATGGCTGCCCACTCCGGCCAGGTTGGCGGCGTCGGTGGCCCAGGCAGCGAGCAGCGCCGTGATGGCCAGCCCGAACATGGTGCCAAGCAGCGCCGTGGACGTCCGCGCGGAGAAGCCGTGGGCGAAATACAGGACCCCGATCATGATCACCGTTGATCCCACCAGCGCCAGCAGCAGGGGAGGTTTTCCCTCCACCAGCCCGGGCAGCATAAAGCCGGCAAGGACGAAGTACGCGCCCACCAGCCCCAGCAGTGCCCGGAGTCCCCGCCAGCGCGCCACAGCGATGACCACCAGAGCATAGAGGAGAGCCAGGATCACGATGGGCAGGGTCCGGACGAAGTCAACGAAGATGTAGCCTGGGGACCCCTGCGACGCCGCGGCGCCCTGGGCGTTGGAAAGGTTCAGGTACCTGATCTGGTCACCCGGCTTCACGCCGTGGGATTGTGCCACATCCGGATTTATCACCACTTTGACGGGGCTGCCGCCCTGGTCGGGTTCCGTGAAGGCGAACATGCACTCGGAGCCGGCGGGGGCGGGTTGGCCGGTGCCGCCTGACAACGGGCCTGCGGCCGTGGAGCCCTGCGTGCAGCTTTCTTCGACGACGCTCTGGATCTTGCCGGTATCAAACGTGACGCCGGGCGCCGCCGAATAGGGGCTGGCGAGGGAGATGCCGTCCTGGGACCCGGACGGCCACAGCATGGCCATGCCCGCGAGGGTCAGAAGCGTCAGCGGCACCAGCACGGCGGCCAGGATGCGGTTTGCCTTCCGACGGGAAGCAATCGCCTGGGCCGTCGGCTCCGAATGATCTGTTGAAACGTGGGTGTGACCGGAGCCCATCAGCAGTTGAACCTCATACCTTGAACTCTACGTCCGGCGCCTTAGGGTTGGTAAATGGAAGGAACAGGGAGGAACCACGCGTGACGGACCGCAGGACTGAATTCCACACCAACGAACCTGCAGCGAGGCGGCAGGCGGCGCTCACTGTGCTGGCTGCCTCCGGGACAACGCGAGGCGTGGCACTGGTCCTGCACGGGGGCAAGGCACACAGCTATGAGCCCGTGGAGGCCCGCCATCTGAGCCCGCTGCGCATGGTCACGTTCGCCCGCCACCTGCACCGTGCCGGGAAGGACCACGGACTGGCGGTGTGGTCGCTGCGGAACGGCGTGCGAGGCTGGAACGGGCCGGACAGGTCCGCGCTGCGGGATGCCCGCTGGGCCCTCCAGCAAATCAGTGCGCAGCACCCTGGAGTTCCCGTATATCTGGTGGGGCACTCCATGGGCGGCCTCACCGCTGTGAGTGCCGCGGACGATCCGCAGGTGGACGCCGTCGTGGCCCTCGCCCCATGGCTCAGCCCGGAAACGCCCGCCACCTCGCTCATCGGACGCAAGGTCCTGATTATCCACGGCACCGTGGACCGGATGACCAGCCCGTCCCAGTCCTTGACGTTCGCGCGCCGTGCCACTGGTGCAGCAGCGTCCATGCAGTATGTTTCGCTGCGCGGCGCCGGGCATTTTATGTTCCGCCGCGGCCGGCTGTGGCACGCGTTGGCGACCGGTTTCGTCATGAAGGCCTTCGCCGAGCGCACCGGCGTCACGCACCCGGCCGCGCGCACGCTGGCTGAGCTGGTGCCCGGGTCCTCCGCTGAGGTGGCCCTGTGAGCCCTTTTCCCTGGCCGGAGTTCGCCGCGTCGCTGCCCTTGACAGCACTGGCAGTGCTGGCGGTCCTGGCGCTGACGTTGGGTGTGGCCGTCCGGCAGGGCCGGCATTCGGTGATGGACGTCGCGTGGGGCCCCGGCTTCGTCGCGGTAGCCGTGGTGTCCTGGTTCCTGTCAGCCGGATCGGGCGATGACACCCGCCGGGTCCTGTTGCTTCTCCTGACGGCCGTTTGGGGGTTGCGGCTCGGAATCCATATTGGCTGGCGGGCGCGCGACGGACATGAAGACCCACGCTACAAGGCCCTGCTGGACCCTGCGCCCGGATCCAGGAACGCCTATGCGCTCCGCCGTGTCTACCTGCCGCAGGGCGTGGTCATGTTCTTTGTGTCCCTGACGCTGCAAGTAGGGATGTTCGCCACCGGCGCTGTGGGGTGGGTGGCCGTGCTCGGGATCCTGCTGTGGGTGACGGGGTTTGCATTCGAGACCGTGGGCGACTGGCAGCTGGCCCGCTTCAAGAAGGATCCGTCCCGCCGCGGCACGGTGCTGGATACCGGTTTGTGGCGGTACACCCGGCATCCCAACTATTTCGGCGACGCGGCTATCTGGACCGGGCTATTCCTCATTGCCGCAGACTCCTGGCCCGGCATCCTGACCATCCTGTCAGCGGCACTGATGGTGTGGACGCTCGCCGGAAAAACCGGGAAGCCCCTGACGGAAAAGGCGATGTCCGGGCGGCCCGGCTACCGGGAATATGTTGAGGCGACCAGCGGCTTCATTCCGTGGCCGCCCAAACGCCGGTGACGTCCCCCAACTGGGTCGCAGTAGATGTCGTTATGAGCGCTCAAAACGACTGTGACCCAGTTGGGGGTACGGGGGTCAGTCCGAGACGATCAGCGTGTCGGCACCGGCCTGGCGTGCCTTGCCGGATTCCAGCAGAGGCTCGACGGCGGCGCGCAGCGCAGTCATCGAATCGTCCAGTTCGAGCATGACCGGGTGCTGGTACGCGAGGAGCGAGAGCAGGTCACGGACTGCGGCAGCGGCGTCGCCGGTCTCCAGAGCTGGTTCGTGGCCCACAAACACATCCGTGGCCTTCCCGCCCTGGGCCGACGCGTCGGCGGTCGGGTCCTGGGCTGCCTCCGCATAGCTCACCGCAAAGGCGCGGATCCGGCCCTTCTTGCTGGGGGAAACCCCGGCGCCAAATGCTGATCCCGGCTCGGCACGCAGCACAAGCGCACCGTGAGCGCCGGTGAGGTCATCCAGGAACAGCTTCTGCACCTGCCCCGCCGACAGCACACCAGGCGAATCCCAGTCATGGATGGACGTGTAGTACCGCCCCACCACGTCGGTCAGCTCAACCGAGCCGGTGGCGAGGTCCATGACCACATCGGAACCGGCGTTTTCATCGTTCGCCGGCCGGCCGCCGTCGTCCTTGGCGGGGAACACCGGCAGCTTCAGGGCGCCGGGCTCCACCACCACCAGCCGGGAGCGCTGGATGGGCGAAAGCCCGAACGCCTCGGCAAACGCGGCGCCCGTGCTGCCCGGCTGCACCTTCGCGCGCAGCCTGGCAACGCCCGACGGCGCCTGCTCGGCTTCGCGGCGCAGCATGGTCAGGAGCGTGGCACCAATGCCGGCGCGGCGGTGATCGCGCGCCACTTCGATGTAGGTCCACAGCCGCTCGGGGTGCAGCGAGGCTTCGTAGACCACGCCCGCCGCCACCGGAATGCCGACTCCGTCAATGACGTCCTCGGCCACGATGCAGCGGCGCCACGGAGTACTGTCCGTGCCGGCAGAAGAGACCGCCAGGGCGCCCCGGAACTGCCGGGCCTGCCCGGTCTCCGGACCGCCCCAGATTTCCAGCAGCGTCAGGTCATCGCCCTCAAGCCATTCGCGGTATTCGATGCCCATTTTCAGGCGCCGATCAGGCGGGCGGCCAGGTAGCCTTCCACCTTGTCCAGCGAGACGCGTTCCTGGCTCATGGTGTCGCGTTCACGGATGGTCACGGCCTGGTCATCGAGGGTATCGAAGTCCACGGTGATGCAGAACGGGGTGCCGATCTCATCCTGGCGGCGGTAGCGGCGGCCGATCGCGCCGGCGTCGTCGAAGTCGATGTTCCAGTTCTTGCGCAGCTGCGCGCCCAGGTCCTTGGCCTTGGGTGACAGGTCTTCGTTGCGGCTCAGCGGCAGCACCGCAGCCTTGACGGGAGCCAGGCGCGGGTCAAGGCGCAGGACGGTGCGGACGTCGACGCCGCCCTTGGCGTTGGGTGCCTCGTCTTCGGTGTACGCGTCCACAAGGAACGCCATGAAGGAACGGGTCAGGCCCGCGGCCGGCTCGATCACGTACGGGGTGTAGCGCTCGTTGGTGGCCTGGTTGAAGTAGCTCAGGTCCTGGCCGGAAGCCTTGGAGTGCGTGGAGAGGTCGAAGTCGGTGCGGTTGGCGATGCCTTCGAGCTCGCCCCATTCCGAACCCTGGAAGCCGAAGCGGTATTCGATGTCCGTGGTGCCCTTGGAGTAGTGGCTCAGCTTTTCCAGCGGGTGCTCGAAGAAGCGCAGGTTCTCCTCCCGGATGCCCAGGCTGGTGTACCAGGACATGCGCTCCTTCATCCAGTACTGGTGCCACACTTCGTCCGTGCCGGGCTCGACGAAGAACTCCATTTCCATCTGCTCGAACTCACGGGTGCGGAAGATGAAGTTGCCGGGCGTGATCTCGTTCCGGAAGGACTTGCCGATCTGGCCGATGCCGAACGGCGGCTTCTTGCGGGACGTGGTGAGCACGTTGCTGAAGTTCACAAAAATGCCTTGGGCCGTTTCCGGGCGCAGGTAGTGCATGCCTTCCTCGTTGGCCACCGGGCCGAGGAAGGTCTTGAGCAGGCCGGAGAATTCCTGGGGTTCGGTCCATTCGCCGCGGGTGCCGCAGTTGACGCAGGCAATGTCCTTCAGGCCGTTCTCGGCGGGGCGGCCTTTCTTTTCCTCGTACTCTTCCTCGAGGTGGTCTGCACGGTAGCGCTTGTGGCAGGAAAGGCACTCAACGAGCGGGTCGGAGAAGACGTCAACGTGGCCGGAGGCTTCCCATACCTGGCGGGGCAGGATGACGGAGGAATCCAGGCCCACCACGTCCTCGCGGCCGCGGACCATGGACTGCCACCACTGGCGCTTGATGTTTTCCTTCAGCTCGGCGCCGAGGGGTCCGTAGTCCCAGGCAGAGCGGGAGCCTCCGTAGATTTCACCGGCCTGGAACACAAAACCCCTTCGCTTGGAAAGGGAAATGACCTGGTCGAGTACGGATTTTGCTGCCATGGTGGACTCCAATTTCTACAGGGCCGCTGGGTGCGGTCCGCGGGTATCTGGCCCCGCTGCACGTAGGTGCATCACCGCTGGGTGCGGGCGGGGCGGGCGAAGGAACGAGATGCAGAGAACTGCGTGTCCTAGCCTACCGGCCGCTGCCTCCGGAAGCTGCCTGCCTCCGGAAGGCGCCCCGCGGCCACGGCAGTGTGGCCAGGATGATGGCAGCCAGGGTGAGCAGTGTGCCCAGCACGGTGGCCGGCGCCACGATACTTCCCGGGGCCGGCACCAGGAGGTCCAGCCCAAGGGAGCCAAGGAGCTGCCCGGCGATCATGCCGAGCCCTGTCACCAGCACTCCCAGGCTGCGGACCAGCAGCGCACCCAAGCCGATGAAGACGCAGCCCATGGGTCCGCCCAGGTAGTACCACCACTCGGCCGGCAACGGATTGCCCGGCCCAAAGACAGCCACCTTGATGGCCAACGCAATCCAAAGGAACACCGTGCCGGCAACGAAGTTCACCAGCGTGGCGGCGATCGGCGAACGGTAGTGGACCGTTGCCGTCCCGTTCATGGCCTGTTGGAAACTCATCAGGAACCCGGCCAGGACGGGGAGGATCAACGGGATGACCAAGGTCTCCAGGCCTCCGGCGCCGTCCGCAGGGGAGCCCGGGGAGCCGGGCGAACCGGCCAGCCGCGGCGAAACCGCCCACGCAACAGCGGCGACCGTGAACACGCACCCGATGACCCTCATGGGAGTCACGGCCCTCTTGCCGGCAGGGCCGATGCCCAGCCGGTCCACGAGCAGGCCGCTCAGCGTCTGCCCGGTCACGGCGGCGACGGTAAACAGTGCCACGCCCAGGATCCCCACGGTGAAGGACTGGGCGAAGACAAAAAGGGCACCGATTCCGCCGGCAAGCACGTACGCGGGCGGAAAAGCCCGGGTACGGACCGCAGGCAGGATCCTGGCGAGACCGGCGCGGCCGCTGGGCAGGATCAGGGAGATCAGGATCATCACCACCAGACCGGCGCTGAAACCCACCACGGCCGCGGCGATGCCGTCGTTGAGCCGGACGCCGAGGGCGCCGTTGATCCGGCCCTGGACGGGAATGGCCAGTCCCGCGCCGACGGCCAGCGGGAGCCCCGCGAACCGCGGCAGCCGTGGGGTGTGGGTCATTGGATTCACCTTACGTCAGGCATTATTACTTGTATGAGCAACCAGGACATTCAAGAGATCCCCATCCGCGACAGCATGATCCGCCTTGGCCAGCTCCTGAAGCTCGCCAGCCTGGTGGAGGACGGCGTGGAAGCCGCTGAGCTGATCAAGAACGGACTCGTCAAGGTCAACGGGGCGATCGACGACCGCCGCGGACGCCAGCTGCACAACGGCGACACCGTCACCGTCAACGGGCAGACCGTGAAGGTCGTGGCCCCCTCCTAAAGGCAACGCGGGGTCACTGTGCCGCCGGCCGCCGTCGTACGTTTATTTGTTCAGCACCTCGTGCGTCAGGAACTCGGAGACGTGCCCGATTTCCTGCTGGTTGATGCCGTGCCACATGCCCGTGTAGAGGACCTTGGTGAGCTTGACGTGCCCGCGCACCCAGCCCATGGTGTAGTCGATCTTGTCGGGGGTGATCACGGGGTCCTGCTGGTCCCGGCCCCAGAAGAGCGGCACTGTGCCGTCCAGTTCGGCATCCTTGAAGGTGGGGTCCCCGTCCGCGTTGACCACAAAACCGGAAAGCCCGACGACGGCGGCAAAGTCCGCGGGGCGCTGCCGGAGCAGCGTGGTGGCCATGGCCATTCCCATGGAAAAGCCGAGCAGCGTCACCGTCGGGTGGTCGGCTTTGACGGTGTCGATCCAGTCCTGCACATAGCCGGCTGCAGCCTTGACGGCGTCGAGCGTGTATTCGATGGAGGCCGTCAGGGGGAACCACATAAACCCGGGGCCCGTGGCCAGGGGCGCCCGGAGTGAGGCAACAACAAAGTCATCGGGAATCATATCCGCCAGGCTCAGGAGATCCTGTTCGTTGGCGCCGTAGCCGTGCAGCAGCACCAGCAGCGGCTTCCCGGTTCGCTGGTCCTCCGGCCGGGACCACATAACAACAGGGGCGGGAAATACTTGGGCGTCAGTCATGGTTTCCATTCTTACAGTTACCCGGCGGTAACTACCTACGGTGGCGTAGCTTGTGAGGGAGGAGGCAGGATAGGACCGTGAATGACGCAAGAGCCATGCAGAGCCCGCCCACAGCCACGCAAACCCACCCCTGGAGCCGCTATGTAGCGATGGGAGATTCGTTCACCGAGGGCATCGGCGACCCGGAACCAACAAGCCCCGGCGGCTTCCGCGGCTGGGCGGACCGTGTGGCCGAGGAACTGGGTCGGGGCCAGGCGGACTTCGCCTATGCCAACCTGGCCGTCCGCGGCCGGCTCCTGCAGCAGATCGTGGACCAGCAACTCGCCCCGTGCCTGGCGCTGAAGCCGGACCTCATAACCCTTTCCGCCGGTGGCAACGATCTCATCAGGCCCGGCGGCGACCCCGACGCCCTCGCCGAAAAACTTGATTCGGTGGTCCAGATCCTGGCCATGGGCGGCGCCACGGTGGTGCTGTTCAACGGTCCGGATACCGGTTCCTCGGTCCTGGGACGGATCCGCAGCAAGGTGGCGATCTACAACGAAAACCTCCGCACCGTGGCCGCCCGCCATGATGCCATCATCGCCGACATGTGGTCACTCAAGCAGCTGAATGATCCGCAGATGTGGGACGAGGACCGCCTGCATTTTTCGCCGTTGGGACACCACACCATCGCCGCCATGGTACTGGAATCGCTTAACGTGAACCACACGCTCGAGCCGCTCCGGCCCAAGCCCTTGCCGACGCGCACGTGGCGGGCAGCCCGCTCCGAAGACCTGGTGTGGGCGCGCGAGTACTTTGTCCCCTGGGTGGTGCGGCGGCTGCGCCACCGCTCTTCCGGCGACGGAATCACCGCAAAACGTCCGACGCCGGGCCCTGTGTTCGGGCCGGGCGTTCCGTTGGGTTCCGGCGAGGGTCCGCTGGGGACCACCGACGCCCGGCGCTAGCGGCGGCACTGCGTGACCCAAGGACAGCGGACCCGGACAGGCATGGATCCGGATGAGGTGGTGCGGCGGCGGCTTCACGCCCAACGGCTGCGCGGGCCCGGCCTGGGCTCGCCGGAGGATGCCGTCCGGCACCTGTTGGCTGTCCAGGCGCAGGAATTCCCCTACGCCCGCTGGAGCCTGGCGCAACGGACCGGCGGTCCTGGAGCTGCCTCCGAGGCCCTGTCTCATCGTGTACCTGCCGCTGCTCAGGTGTCCACTGCCATGGGCGTGGAGCAGGCGGTGTCAGATGGGGTCATCCTGCGCACCCATATCCTGCGGCCCACCTGGCATTTTGTGCACCGGGAGGATCTTCGCTGGCTGACGGCATTGTCCGCGCCGCGGCTTCACCAGGGCAACGCGGGCATGTACCGGCGGACCGGGATCGATGCCGCCGCCGCTGACCGGAGCGGGCAGGTCCTGGCCGAAGCCGTGAGGGGCGGGCGGCATCTGACCCGGGAACAGCTGGCCGCGCGGCTTCAGGACGAAGGGTTCGCGGCCACCGGCTTCCGGCTGGCCTACCTGATCATGCACGCCGAGATCAGCGGGATTCTGGCCAGCGGGTCGTCGGCGCGCAGTCCGGGCGGCGCCCTGAAGCAGACCTACGCCCTGTTTGACGAGCGCGTACCTCCCGGCCCGGCCGTGCCGCGGACCCGGGCCGAAGCCCTCGGCGAACTCGTCCGGCGCTACTTCACGAGCCGCGGCCCGGCCACGGTCAAGGACTGTGCCGATTGGTCCGGGCTCACCATGGCCGACGTGCGGCTCGGCCTTCAACAGTCCCTGGCGGCTGCTCCCGAGACGCTGGCAACGTCGGTGATTGACGGCGTCGTGCACTATTTCGACGCCGGCACGGACGGCAGCAATGCCCCGTCGGCGGCCGGACCGCGGATCGACCTGATCCAGTGCTACGACGAATACGTGATGGGCTATTCAGCAACACGGCACTATCTGGGTGGCAGCGCTCCGGCGTTCCCGGTTGCCAGGGATCCGATGCATGTGGTGCTGCTGGACGGGAGGATGGCCGGCTCCTGGCGGCACACCATGTTCGCCGGCCGCTGTGAGCTGGATATCCGCTTGTTCGCTGCCGCGGACCCGGCTCCGGACGACGCCGTGCAGGACGCCGTGGACCGGTATGGGGTCTTCCTGGGGATCCCGGCCGCGCGTGTGCGCTCCGGGGTTAAGCTGGAAGGACACATATGAGAGGCGCTACACCGTGAACAGCTTGTTTTTCTGGATCATCATTCTGTCGTTCGTGGTACCGATGGCGATGCGGATGTACCGGAAATCCGTCAACAAGCGGAACCAGGACCAGAGCTTTTCCGGACGCTACCCCGAGCAGTTTCCAGGCGGCGGGCAGCATCCTGGACCGCAGAACAAACAGCCCCGTGACGGCTACACGCAGCAGGATTACATGAGTGGCGGCTTCCGCCAGATCATGAGCCCGCGGCCCCTGCCGCCGAGCCACCCGCTGCCGCCCATGCAGCCGATTCCTTCTGCAGATCAGCAGTTTCCGCCGTACGGTCAGCCGCAACCCAACGGTCAGCCGGCGCCGGATCAGCGAGCGGAAGCACCGCAGCAGCCTGCAGCCCCCGCCATTCCCCTGCCGCCGTCGGGCCCCCAGGGATACCGTGCCCGGAAACTGGCCGAACTCGACCAGCAGTACAGCAACGGTGAGCTGGCCATGGAGGACTACATGAAGCGCCGCTCCGACATCATGAACGGCTGATCGCCTAACAGCGCGAACGGACACTGGTGGCCCCGATTTTAGGGGCCTCAAGTGTCCTCTCGCGTTTAAGGACAGGGCCTCAGGTGCCCTCTGGCGCTTAGACCCGGTCCAGGGTGGGTAGGGCTGCGATAGTTGCAGTAGCCTTCGGGTCCACCATGAGACCCGCCAGTCTCCGCGTGGACGAGGAGCTAACTGCATCGTGTTGCGGCGAAAGGTCGATTACGGGCCAGAGCGCAGAGTCGTGGTGATCGCGCGCGCAGCCGACATCACGGGCGGTACTAACGACTGCAGAGACCCGCGTGAAGCGGAAACGACTACGGAAATCGCTGCAAGCAGGTCTCCTTCGCGGCCGAAGATCCCTGCAGCCACCGAGTTGGCCTCGGCAGGTGGCATCTCACCATGGACGGTGGCATACCCGTGGGACCGCACCGAGCCAAGTTCGGCCATGAGCGCCTTCGGGTCAGTGATGCTCTTGGGCGTGAGCCCCAAAAGCGGCTCACTCAATACCTCATCGATAACCCCTGTGGGAGCGTGTGCGAGCAGTACTTTTCCTGCTGCGGAGGTGTGAAGCGGAAGGCGGCCTCCAGGTTGTGAAACCAGCTTGAGGCTTCGCACCCCGGATAGACGTTCCACAATCAAACCCTCCTTGCCGTCGCGGACAACGAGTTGGACGTGTTCCCCCAAGGAATCATGCAGTACCTGCATGTACGGCATAGCTACCTGGCGCAGCGGTAGGGATGACGGAGCCAACGACCCGATCTCCCACAGCCGGATGCCCACTACATAAGTCTCGTTCGAAGTCTGCGTCAGGAGTGCGGCCGCGCAGAGCTCCTTGACCGTGCGACGCGCGGTGGCGTGCGCCAATCGGGCGCGTCGAGTGATTTCGGCGAGCGTCAATTCGGGATGTTTGGTATCAAACGCGGCGAGCACGTCGGCTATCCGAGCGATACCTGAACGTTCATCTGATGTGTCCTTACGCATCACAACCCTCCCCAGTCGCACGTCGATGTTCGATCAGTGAACATACACTACATCGGGCGTGGATCGAAAAGCTACCGTAGGAGCAGATCATCCACAAACGAGATATAGGTCACTTCTTAGCGAGTTTCAGCCGACGGCTGGAGTGCTCGCAGGAAGCGGAAGGAATCAGATCATGGCAAGTCGGTCACTGGACATCGCGATCGCCGGCGGCGGCATCGGCGGCCTGGCTGCGGCCGGGTTCCTCGCTCGCAAAGGCCATCGAGTCACTGTCTACGAGCAGGCTTCTTCCCTCGGTGAGGTGGGTGCGGGGTTGGTGGTTGCCCCCAACGCCATGCGCTTGTTGCGTCGCCTTGGCGTAGCCCGGATCGTCGAGGAGCGCGGTGTTCGATTGGAGGCCGGCTGGGAGTTCCGACGTTGGCAGGACGGCACGGTCCTCTCGGTTGAGGACATGGACACGCGTTGCATGGACCACTACGGTGAGCACACCTACACACTTCACCGGGCGGACCTCCTCGCGGCTGTGGCGGCATCGGTGCCGGAGGGGTCGATTCGCACGGGCAGTGTGGTGGTCCGCGCCGAACAGGACTCTGACGGGGCATACCTGCACCTTGGGAACGGGGACATTCACCGTGCCGACCTGGTGATCGGTGCCGACGGAGTTAACTCGGTGGTGCGCAACGCAGTTACCGAACCATCCGCGGCCGACTTCTCCGGAATAAGTGCGTTCCGCGCTCTCGTCCCGGCTGAAGCGGCACCCGAGTTCACCCGACGTCCAGTGCACACTCTGTGGCTTGGGCCAGATCGCCACCTCGTTCACTACCCGATCTCAAACGGTCGATGGATCAACGTGGTCGCGTTCGCCCCGGCCGGCGACTTCACCCTCGAGTCGTGGTCAACGACTGCGGAGCTTTCGGAACTGCAAGCGGAGTTCGCTGGGTGGGATCCCCGTCTGCAGGAGCTGATAGCGGCTGCGAGTCGTCCTGGTCGATGGGCGCTGCTCGATCGACAACCGCTCGACAGATGGGCTGACGGCCGGATCGCGCTGCTCGGTGATGCCGCCCACCCAATGTTCCCCTTCTTCGGTCAAGGTGCCGCCCAAGCAATTGAGGACGGCGCGGTGCTCGCGAATTGTCTTTCGGAAGACGCCGATCTCGAGGATGCGCTGCAGAAGTACCAGCGGATCCGCATCCCGCGTGCTCGCAAGCTGCAGGTTGTCAGCCACGACCGCAAGGAGGTCAATCATCGACCTGATGGTCCCGAACAGCGCACTCGGGACACGGAACTAGGAAGCGTTGATGCGTTGATGCGCTCGGAATGGATCTACGGCTATGACCCTGACGCTGAGGCAACCCCCGAACAGTTGGGGACTGACCTAGTGACGCCCCAAGGCCTCCAGCCAACCCTCTAACAGCGCTCAGCCTGTCGCTGTGCCCCACTCATCTCAATTCGTTAGCAAAGGAACACCATGAGCAATTTCATCCACGGCGGCCATCACATCACTATGTGTGTGGGCGGGGCGCAAGAGGACGTGGACTTCCACGTCGGAGTCCTGGGCCTGCGGTTCATCAAACGAACGGTTCTGTTCGACGGCGCCATCCCCGTCTACCATCTCTACTACTCCAATGCGAACGGTGACCCCAGTTCCGTGCTGACCACTTTTCCGTTCGCGCAGACGGGAGTGACCGGCAGGCGTGGCACGAATCAGGCCAGGGAAGTGCAGCTTTCGGTTCCCGTGGGGTCGCTGGACTACTGGGAGAAGCGCCTGAGGGCGCATGAGATCGAGTCCGCCAACATCGAAATCTTCGGCGCGCGACGAGTGATCTTCCGGCATCCGAGCGGGATCGACTACGCCATGCTCGAGTCACCGAATGACCCCCGGATCGGGTATACCGGCGGCGGCGTGTCGGCAGAGTACGCCATCCACGGCATCCACGGAGTTGGAATCGTCGCCTATTCACCTGAGGCGATGGTCGAGTTCTCCACCGACTCGTTCTTGATGCAAGCGAACCTGCGGGAAGACGGCGACCGATGCGCATTCCAGGTTGGGGACGAGAATGCCTTCGGGAACAACGTGGAAATCGTTGGCAACCGGTCCGAGGATCAAGGCACCTGGACATACGCGGCAGGGACGATCCACCACTTCGCATGGAACATGGGCGACCTGGTCAACCAGGCACACGTCAAGTTCGACATCGAGGCGCGCGGTTACACAGATATCTCGGAGCTCAAGGACCGGAAGTACTTCAAGTCCTTCTACGTGCGCACACCAAGCGGCGCTCTCTTCGAGCTGGCAGTGACCCATCCGGAGGGTGGCTGGGCGTGCGACGAGCTGCCTGACGAGCTCGGCGCTCGATTCCAACTTCCTCCCCAGTTCGAGGGAAATCGCGCCGAAATCTTGAGCCAGCTCGAGACGATCGATATCTAGTCGTGGCAACTGTCATCGTGATCGGCACCGGCGGAACCATCGCTTCAGCGGAGCCAACGGAAGGAGTCGTTGTCAAGAAGCACGGAGCTGCCCACCTCCTCACGCTGATCCCGACCGTGCCGGACGTGACGGTGGAGGCACACGACTTCAGCACGAGCTACCCCCTGGGGTGGGACATCGACTGGTCCTTGCTCTGTGAACTCTCGCTGTCCGTTCAGCAACATCTCGCTCGAACCGATGTTGTGGGAGTGGTGATCACGCACGGGACCGATGCTCTGGAAGAAGTGGCGCAGTTCCTCTCCCTGACTCTCGAATCACCCAAGCCGGTCGTCGTCACCGGATCCATGGTGAATCAATCACGAGTCGGTTTCGATGGGGCAAGCAATCTGTGGAACGCGGTCAGGCTTGCGGCCACCAGTGACACCCGAATCGGCGTCTGTGTCGCTCTCAACGGGGTTGTTCTCGATGCCGCGGATGCGACGAAAGCACACACGCGAGCACTGGACGCTTTCACATCGCCCAACAGGCGTGTATTGGGACGGGTTGACCAGGATCGCATCGCGATTCCTGTGTCGGCGAAGGAAGGTCGCCACTACCGTGTCGCCTCGACCAACTCTCCGGCGGTGCCCTTGCTCTGGAGCTACGTTGCGGCCCCCCACTCCGCAATCCGCGAGGTGTCGGTCGATTCTGACGCCGTCGTGATCGCCGGCACAGGTCTGGGCCATGTGCCTTCCGCGTGGATGCCGGCGATCCGTGACATGGTGGCGGGCGGAAAGCCGGTACTCATTGCTTCGCGATGCGGCAGCGGATCGACCGGTCTGGGCAATGCGGGAGCTGGTGGTGGGGGCTATGCGGGAGCTGGTGGTGACCTCGATCTGCAGGAAGCTGGCGTGCTCTGGGCAGGCGACCGCCGCCCGCTACATGCCCGCATAGAACTCATGTGCGCGTTATCGGCGGGCCTATCGCTGGCCGATCTAGGAGAGGTCTTTTCATGAACGAAGACAACGAACGACCAGCTGAAGGCTCTCGACGGGAGCTCCCGATCGAAGGTGAACACGCGATATCGAACCTTGCGACCTACCATATGCTGACGAGCCTGGTCGTGCCTCGGCCGATAGCTTGGATATCCACTACTTCATCCCAAGGAGTGGACAACTTGGCTCCGCACTCCTTCTTCACCGTCGCATGCCGAAACCCGCCGATCGTTCAGTTCACGTCCGTCGGATATAACGACACGATCAAGAACATCGTCGACACCAACGAGTTCGTGATCAATTCGTCGCCAGCAAGCCTGTTTGAGAAGATCAACTCGACAGGCACCGACTATCCACGGTTCATGAGCGAGTTCGACGAAGTCGGCTTAGGCCGCGAAGCATCCAAGACGGTCCGCGTGCCGCGAGTTGCCGAATCTCCAAGCGCGATCGAATGCCGATTGAACCGGATTGTGAAACTCGGCGACTCATGGGTCGTCATGGGCGATGTGCTTCATATCTCGGTCCGAGAAGATGTGCTCGAAATCAAGGGCGAACGAGTACACCCACTGATTGAGAGGCTGGCGCCGTTGGCTCGGCTAGGGAGAAACGAATGGGGTGAAACCACCTCCGTTCGGTCTATCGAACGAATACCTTTTGAGCGGCCCACCGCCCCGGCGCACGGCAAGATGGGGGCGTTTTAGAAAGCGGCAAAAATACCGTAGAGCTCCCCTTCCGTTGTGTTTCTATTTTCTTTTCCAAAATCAATGTTCTTTTCCAAAATCAATGAGGATTCCAATGACAACTTCTCCCTCGACCCTGCCATCACGATGGCCGGTGTGGCTTTGCTGGCTGGCCATGGTGCTCGATGGCTTTGACCTGGTGGTGCTTGGCACCGTCGTCCCCACTCTGATCAAGACTGGCGAGCTCGGCTTTGACGCGGTAAGCGCTACTCTCGTCGTCACGATTACCATCGTGGGCGTGGGTGTGGGAGCGCTCTTCATCTCGCCCCTATCGGACCGCTTCGGGCGCCGAAAACTGCTGGTTGCCTGTGTGCTCTGGTTCTCGATTTTCACCCTCGTGGTCGTGTGGGCTCCGAACGTGGAAGTGTTCGGTGTATTGCGGTTTCTAGGCGGGATCGGGCTCGGGGCGTGCTTGCCATCGGCCCTTGCCTACATGAACGACTATGCGCCTCCAGGGTCTGCCGGTAAGTCAACCACCCGCACGATGACCGGGTACCACACCGGGGCGGTGGCGACCGCCTTCCTTGCTTTGATGGTCGTTCCCGATTGGCGCATCATGTTCGTGGTGGGAGGCATTTCGGGCTTGGCCCTCGTGCCGTTCCTGTGGTTCAAACTGCCGGAAATGTTGCCGACAGTGCGCACTGCCGGGGCAAAGGAGCGAACCGGGTTCCGGGATCTGGCGAAGAAGCCCTACCCTCGGATCGCCATGGCGATCGCTGCCGCGTCATTCATGGGGCTGCTGCTGGTATTTGGCTTGAATACCGGGCTTCCGCTGCTCATGTCTTCCTCTGGTTATCCGATCACCACAGGGATTACCCTGCTCCTGGTCTTGAATCTTGGCGCCGTCGCCGGCCTCATGATCTCTGGCGTCCTGGCAGACAGGCACGGAATCAGACGCATCGTGTTGCCGTGTTTCGGTATTGCGGCGGTGTGCCTCGGCGTCTTAAGCATCAAGTTTGAAAACGCAGTCCTGCTCAACGGCCTTGTCTTCGTCACCGGAGTATTTGTCTTTAGTTCCCAAGTACTCATTTACGCCTGGGTGACCCAGCTTTTCCCGGTCCACCTACGCGCAACAGCGCTCGGATTCGCTGCCGGTGTCGGCCGCATCGGCGCTATCGTAGGACCTGCCGTGATAGGAGGGCTGGTCGTAGCCGGTATCGCCCACCCGTGGGCGTTCTACGTATTCGCAGCAGCCGGCGCTCTCGCCGTGATAGCCCTACTGGCCATCCCACGCACCGATGTTTCCGCCCGCACGAAAGTCGACGCGGCTCCCTAGAACCGCAGTGTCGGGTGACCCCATCGCCCTACCGGGGCCATCCAAACCTCTCATAGTCCCCGAGCAGATCAGCGGCCGCCCACTCTCGTGTTCTCCCACAAGCCGTTCTGGCAGCCCACCGTCGAGGAGTCCTCGCACCACACTGAACATTCCGCCCATCTACCTCGACCGACTGCTCACGGTGTTCAACGAGATCGCCCGTGAAATTCTTTGGCAGCCGCATAATCCCGATTTGACGACGGACCACGGCGTCCAGTTCACCTCATGGGCCTTCACCAACAAGATCCGCTCGGCCGGTCTAATGCCCTCGTTCGGAACGATCGGCTACGGCTACGGCTACGATAGCGCGATGATGGAGTGCTTCTGGTCCAGCAAGCAGATCGAGCTGTTGAACCGGAAGCGCTGAAAGACCCGGACCGTGGACTTCCTGCCGCCGGGATCGGTTCCGGGAGCCTAGCCCGCATGCAGTTGGGTGGTGGCGGACTCAAACACCCTCCAACGCCCAACGCCCCCGACACATCACGAGACACCAAGGAGCACATATGACGCAAGCCCTGCCCCGTCCTGCCCGACTCGCCCTGAAGTATGGACCGGAAGACCCCCAGATGGTGGAGCTGATTTCGCCAAGTCATTCCCTTCGTCGGCGCGGCCTCATCGTCCTGATTCACGGCGGGTACTGGCGCTCCAAGTTTGATCGGTCTTCGATGCAGCCGCTGGCGGTGGACCTGGTCGCGAGGGGATGGGCTGTGGCGAATGTGGAATACCGCAGGGTCGGCAACGGCGGCGGCTGGCCGACGACCCTGAACGATGTACGGGCCGCCCTGGGTTGCCTGTTGGCAGATAAGGCTGAAAAGGGCTGGGACGGGCCGGTCATCGCCATCGGGCACTCCGCTGGCGGGCACCTCGCCCTGCTCTCTGTCGACCAACTCGATGCAGTTGTCGCCCTGGCGCCGGTGACAGACCTGGTACGCATCGAACGCGAAGGCCTGGGAGAAGACGCCGCCCTTGAATTCATGGGTGCGACCGCGGCTGATTGCCCAACAGAATACCAACGCGCATCTCCGATCAGCGTTCTGCCCTCTGGGTGCCCCGTCCTGGTTGTGCACGGGCAGGATGACGAGCGTGTTCCCCTGGCCCACTCTCAGGACTTCACAGCGGCGGCTCAGGCTGTGGGGGATGAAATCAGCCTTGACACGCCGGCCGGTCTGGGACACTTTGACGTCATCGATCCGACTGCAGCGCATTGGCCTGCAGTTGTGAAATGGCTGGAGAATCTCTGCCCGTCAAGCCTGGACAAGGACGGCGTCTCCGATACAACCGAGGGCACCAGGATGTGACGCAGTCTCGAGGGGTTTGGAGGCGTAACTGACACCAAAAATTCCGCCGCAACGTCGGCATGGTTGAAGTAGCGGTGAGGCCTGCGTGAATCAAAAGTCACGCTTTCCCCTGTTAACAGAACGTATATCGCTCCGCCGATTTCCGCGGTGATTGAACCTGCGAGGACGACTGTGCACTCGGTCGAGGGGTGGGACCAGGCGTCGTCGGACGTAGACTCGCCCGGGAGAAGGCTGCCCTTGAGTACCTCGAGGTCGGTCGGGCCGGGTGTCAGCGGCTCATAGGGCGATGTACCCGCCGACGGCTGCCAGGCCAGGACGCATTTCCGGCTTGGAGTGATGAACCGCCTGAGGCGTCGACTCGGCAAAAAGCGTAGCCAGATCCGCTCCAAAGACCGCAGCCAACTTGCGGATGGTGGCGAGGCTGGGATCCGTACTCCCGCGTTCGATCTGGCTTAGCATGCCGACCGAAAGCCCCGTCGCTGCGGCCAGATCCCGCAGAATTCGACGAAGACCCCCTCCATTTCTCCTTCACACGGACCCTCCGGGCACCACGGCGATCCCTCGCCGCGCGCCCGGCTTTTGCCCCCTCACAAACTGGCTGAAGCCTTCACCATTTTCTGCCAGGAAATCCTCCACGAGCTCCTGCACGAGCTCCTGCCCCAACGCCGACAACGCGCCGTCCCCCGCGCCGTCAAACGCAAAATGTCCAACTGGCCACTCAAGAAAAGTCACAAAACCACAAAGTAAAGGGCATTGGGCCTAGTCCAGGAACGTGTTCCGAAGCTGGACGCCGAGCTGGCCGATCTCGGTCAGGAAGCCGTCGTGGCCGATCGGAGCCTCAATAACGTGCACGTCCACGTCACCCGGGAGCGCGTCAGCCAGCTCACGGGACTGCGACGGGAAGTACAGCCGGTCACTGTCCACGGCGGCCACGAAGAACCTGGCAGTGGCACGGCCCAAGGCCTCGTTCAGCGAACCTCGACCGCGGCAGACGTCGTGGCTCATCAGGGCGTCGGTGATGGCGATGTAGCTGTTGGCATCA
This sequence comes from Pseudarthrobacter sp. Y6, assembly GCF_050156205.1. NCBI lineage: Bacteria > Bacillati > Actinomycetota > Actinomycetes > Micrococcales > Micrococcaceae > Pseudarthrobacter > Pseudarthrobacter sp. Y6. Next base: position 3,059,414 of record NZ_CP189574.1, read on the forward strand.
AAGCGCCGCACCAGCTTTTTGCCCTGGTGGTCCAGGTAGCTTTCCACCTGGTAGCGGCCCCGCTCCCCCAGCGCTGCCGCCTGAAACGGCGATTCCGGGTGCTGGGCCGACCGTCCGAAGCGCCCATCGAATTCCTCGGCGGAGCGGTAGGTGATGTGCGCAATGCGCCGTGCCAGGGCCAGGCCGTCCTCCGGCAGCGGACCGCCGTAGTAGTCGCCTTCGTTGAAATTGGTGTCCTGGCGGATGGCGAGCGTCTGCGCCTGGGCGAACGCAATCTGTTCGGCCGTGCTGGCGGCACCGATCGAGATGACGGCGCACCGCTGGACCCGTTCCGGGTAGGTGACCGCCCACTCCAGGGCCCGCGCGCCGCCCATGGAGCCGCCCAACACGGCGTACCAGCTCGGGATACCCAGCTGGTCAGCCAGCCTGGCCTCGGCCGCCGTTGTGTCCCGCAGCGTTACCAAAGGGAAACGTGACCCCCATGGCTTGCCGTCCGGGGCAACCGAGGACGGCCCGGTGGAGCCATAGCAGCCGCCGACAATGTTGATGGAAACCACAAAGAACCGGTCAGTGTCCACCGGCGCACCGGGTCCGGCCAGTTGTTCCCACCACCCGGGCTCGTCACTGTCGCCCCGCGTCACGTGCGTGCTGCCGGTCAGGGCGTGCTCAATCAGGACGGCGTTGGAGCCGTCCGCGTTGAGGGTTCCCCACGTTTCATAGCCGAGGGTGATATCCGGGAGGTACCCGCCGGCTTCGAGCTGGAGTCCACCAATGCTGGCGTAACGGACCACACCGTTCCCGGGGGCCGCAGTTCGGGAAATCGTAATCGTCATGGAAGGACCTTTTCTACGCGCTTGCCCACCGTCAATTGACCGGCAGGCCAGGTCCTCACCCGGGGCACCCCGCCGCGAAAGAGGGTTGCCGGCCAGCAAGCCGGGGCTGTCACTGGCACTCATGACCTGCTTCGAGTGTACGAACAGCCCCGGTCTATTACTAAGCATGTGACTGGTTGTGACTTTGCGGGAGCCCTACTGCTGCTGGCCTGCCGCTCCCTTGGCCGCCCGGAAGCCGGCCTCAAGGTCGGCGAGGATGTCATCGATGTGTTCGATGCCCACGGACAGGCGGACGAGTCCCGGGACCCCGGTGATGGCCTGCTGCTCCGGCGAAAGCTGGCTGTGCGTAGTTGATGCCGGGTGGATCACCAGTGAACGGACGTCCCCGATGTTGGCCACATGGGAGTGCAGCTCCAGGGCATCCACGAAGCGCTTCCCGGCCTCTGCGCCACCGGCCAGGTTGAAACCGACCGCCGCACCCGTGCCCTTGGGGCCGTATTTGCGGCCGCGCTCGTACCAAGGGCTGGAGGCCGCGTAGGCGACGGATTCGACGTCGTCCCTTGCCTCAAGCCACTCTGCGACGTCGACGGCGTTGGCCACGTGCCTCGGGACACACCCTCGATGTCCAGCACGTCCTCGCGGGAGCTGGAGACCACTTCGGCGAAGAAGAGCTTGGTATTGGGCTGGACGGCATCGCGCCAATGGTCCAGGTTGTCCGGGTCTGCCACAAACGTGACGGAGATGCCGAACTTCTTGAGGGTGTGCGCCAGGAGGTTATACGTCCCGCCGTACAGGCTGGGGCTGGCCACGACGTGGTCACCGGCCTCGGCAATGTTCAGGATGGCAAACATTTCAGCGGCCTGTCCCGAGCTCGGCAGCAGTGCCGTGAGTCCGCCCTCCAGACTGGCAATCCTCTGTTCCACGGCATCCTGCGTTGGGTTGCCGATGCGGGTGTAGGTCGGGGCGAGCTCCGCGAGGGCAAACCGGTTGGCGGCGCTGCTCGGTTGCGTTCAGTGTAAGAAGCCTTCCCTGACGGGAACAGAATTGTGACGAACGTGGTCAGCCGGCCGCTTTGAGTCCCGTTCCCGGCGGAATGTCCACTCGTGACGCAACAGGAATCCGGTAAGGCTACCCTTAGCTGAGAGCCGGATCACAAAGTGCCAAGATGATGGCATGCGCATGGATCACGTCTCTTACGCCTGTGAACAAGATGGCCTCGTTGCCACCACCGAACGTATTTCGTCCGCCCTCGGCGTTGAAGCCGTGAAGGGTGGAGTGCACCCCCGGTTTGGAACCCGGAACATGATCATTCCCCTCGCCGGCCACAAATACCTGGAAGTCGTGGAGGTCCTGAACCACCCAGCCTCGGACAAGGCTCCCTTCGGGCAGGCTGTCCGGGCGCGGTCCGAAGCCGGCGGCGGCTGGATGGGCTGGTGCGTCGAAGTGGACGACCTCGCTCCGTTTGAAGACCGCCTGGGCCGTGCTGCCGTCAACGGCAACCGCAAGTTCCCGGATGGCCGCGAGCTGGTCTGGAAGCAGATCGGCATCCTGGGCCTGATCGCGGACCCGCAGGTCCCGTACATGCTCAAGTGGGAGGGCGACCCCGCCCTGCACCCGTCCAACGCCTATGAGAGCAACGTCAAGATGAGCTGCCTGACCATAGCCGGTTCCGCCGAACGCGTGACGGAATGGCTGGGCGAACCCGTCGAGAAGCCCCTGGAGGATGTGGCCGTTGACTGGGTGGCTCCGCATGGAACCCCGGGCATCCTGTCCGTGACCTTCGAAACCGCTACCGGAGCAGTCACCATCTGATTGCACGTTCAATAGCTTCGGCCGCCATCAGCGGGTGCCAATGATGCCACCCACCGATGGCGGCCGAATCCTTTTAACCGGACCTGAGTAAGTACACCTGTGCCGCACGGGAACCACGACTGTCCTACCCCAGGCCCACAGCCCGGCCGAAGAGGCTGAAGCCGACGAAGGCGACGATGTCCAGCAGCGCATGCGCGATGACCAGCGGCATAACCCGCTTGGTCTTCGTGTAGAGCCAGGCGAACACCACACCCATCACTGCGTTGCCGATGAACGGCCCGAACCCCTGGTACAGGTGGTAGCTGCCGCGGAGCATCGAGCTGGTGAAGATGGCCAGGGGCATGCTCCAGCCGAACTTGCCGAAGCGGTCCAGGAGATAGCCCACCACGATGACCTCCTCCACCACGGCGTGCCGCAGCGCGGACAGGATCAGGACCGGAACGGTCCACCAGTAGGAATCGAGTGCACTGGGGATGATGGCGGTGGTGATCCCCAGGGCACGTCCCGCGGCGTAAAGGCCCAACGAAGGGACCCCGATCAACGCCGCGAGGCCGAGTCCCTGCAGCAGGTCGCGGCCCGGCCTTGCGAAGTTGAACCCCAGCTTCCGGAAGGCGGACCCGCCGTGGGCGCTCACGCCGGCACCGGATTGCCGCTGGTCAGTGAGGAAGTAGATGACCAGCAGCACTGGCACCAGGGCGAAAATGATGTCCAGCAGCTGATAGGTGAGGTCGAAGTATTCGCGCGGGCTCTGCGACCGGTTCAGCGTGGATGTGCCTTCGGCCAGCGGGGCCCGGGTCATCTTCTCCAGCAGCTGCACCACCGAGTAGACGGCGGACTGCCCCAGGGAAAGACCCAGCACAATCCAGACTTCAATCCGCAGCCGACGGCGGGAGGGAACCAACATGGTTCCATCTTGCCTGTAGTTTCTGGTTCTTCGCTGATTCCTGACGGCCCGGCACTTTGAGGGGCCCTGTGCCGGCGGCGGCACCTATGCTTGGGGCTTATGAGCGCGCCAGGGAAAATCTTCATGATCCGGCACGGCCAATCCGCGGCCAATGTCGATACGTCCATCTACAACAGGGTCCCGGACTACCGGATTCCACTGACTCCCCAGGGCCTGGCGCAGGCCACGGCGGCCGGGGAACGGATCCGCCGCGAGTTGGACGGTCGCCAAGTCTGCGTTTATGTATCGCCGTACCTTCGGGCGCACCAGACGCTGGAGGCGCTCAACCTTGGCAATCTCACGGAACGGGTGATCGAAGAGCCACGCCTCCGCGAGCAGGACTGGGCCAATTTTCAGATCACCGGCGACATCGAGGACCAGAAGGAACTCCGTAACGCCTACGGCCATTTCTTCTACCGGTTCCGGGAGGGCGAATCCGGCTCCGACGTCTACGACCGGATCTCATCCTTTATGGAGACGCTGTACCGCCACTGGTCGAAACCTGGCTACGCCCCCAACACCTTGCTGGTAACGCACGGGCTGACCATGCGTCTGTTCTGCATGCGCTGGTTCCACTGGTCGGTGGAGTATTTCGAATCCCTCAACAACCCGGACAATGCCGCCGTGCGGACCCTTCTGCGCACCGACCTGGGCAAGTACGAACTCGATGTTCCGTTCAGCCAATGGGTGGACCGCCGCGTGGACGAGACCGTCCTGGACGCGCCGCCGGTGATCTTTTAGGGGTTGTTGCTGGTCGCTTAGTGCGGGGCCACGATCACTTCGGTGCCATTGGCTTCGAACGCTGCCTTGTCCTCGGCGGAGATACCGGAGTCGGTGATCAGGCGGTTGAATGCGTAGCCGTCCATGGTGGCGAAGGCTCTGACGCCGACCTTGGAGGAATCGGCCAGCACATAGGAGATCCGGGCCCGGCTGGCCAGCAGGGCATTCACTGACGCTTCGCCCTCCCCCGTGTTGGTGGGACCTACCTCGGGGTCGATGCCGTTCACGCCGATGAAGGCGATGTCCATGACCACCTTCTGCATGATGATGTCGGTGTATGGGCCCACCAGTTCGTACGAGCGGGGGTTCAGGATGCCGCCGGTCACCATAACTTTGATGTTGGGGCGGACAGCCAACTGTGCAGCGATGTTGATGGCGTTGGTGACCACCGTCAGTGTGGACTGGTTGGCGGGAGCGTTGAGGTCCTCGCGCGTGGCCAGAATCTGCGCCAAGGCCGTGCTGGTGGTGCCGCCGCAGAGACCGATCACCGCGCCGGGTGAAATCAGCGCCGAGGCGGCCTGAGCGATCTGTTCCTTGGCTTCGGCGTGGTCGTCGCGGTTGTACCGCCCGGGGAGGTCGTAGGCCAGGGCGCCGGTGGTGGCCCCGCCCCGGGTCCGGGTCAGCAGCCGCCGCTTGGCCAGACTGTCCAGGTCCCGCCGCGCCGTGGCCGGCGAGACCGCAAGCTGCGAGACAATCTCCTCCACCTCCACCTGGCCGGTCTTGGCGAGAATGTCCAGGATGGCCGTCAGGCGGTCAGTGCGGGTCATGGGGGCCTCTCAGCGTCAAACAGTCACCAAAATATGACGTTATCTGATCATATCAGGCACAAATGATCACCTCGCAATCACCAAGTGCGGCCCTGGTTAGCGTGCCCGCGCACCGGCCCGCCACACAGCGTACGTGAGCGGCATGCCCGGGCGGTAAGCGAGATGCGCTGCTGAGGGGGCGTTGAGCATGTGCAGGTCCGCGCGGTGCCCGACGGCGAGCGAACCCACCGCCCGTACGCCATCGGCGTCGTGCCCTGCCTCCCGGTGCAGCGCCAGCGCGCCTCCATACGTTGCGGCGCGCACCGCTTCATGGACGCTGAGCCGCATCTGCAGCACCGCCGTAGCCACGTTGAACGCCATGGAACTGGTGTACGAGGTACCCGGGTTGCAATTGGAGGCCAGCGCCACCTGGACCCCCGCATCCAACAGTTCACGACCAGGTGCCAGCGGCTGCCGGGTGGAGAGATCGCACGCGGGGAGGCAGGTTGCCACGGTGCCACGGACCCCAGTGCCGGTGTCCGGGTTCCAGCCGGACCAGCTTTCCGCGAGCGCCGCCACGTCACGCCCGGACAGGTAGTTCACGTGGTCCACGCTGGCTGCCCCGAGTTCCACCGCCAGCTGCACGCCGGGACCCTCGCCGAGCTGGTTGCCGTGGACGCGGATCCCCAGTCCGGCGGCCCGGCACGCCTCCAGCACACGGCGGGACTGCTCGGCGTCGAAGGCGCCTTCCTCGCAGAACACGTCCGCCCACCGGACGTAAGGCCGGACGGCGTCAAGCATGGGCCCGCAGACGAGATCGGTGTAGGCCTCCGCATCGGTGCCTGCGGGGACAAGGTGGGCGCCCAGGTAGGTGACTTCGTCTGCAACAGTGGAGGCGATCCGGGCGCTCCGGGCCTCGTGCTCCATGTCCAGCCCGTACCCGGTCTTGGTTTCGAGGTAGGTGGTGCCCTGCGATACGGCCTCGGATACGCGCGCCATCGCCAGCCGGGTGAGGTCGAAATCGGACGCGCGCCGGGTGGCGTCCATGGTTACGGCGATGCCCCCGGCCGAATACGACTCCCCTGCCATCCGCGCCTCGAACTCCGCAGTGCGGTCGCCGGCGAAGACCAGGTGCGTGTGCGAATCCACCCAGCCCGGCAACACTGCCCGGCCGCCGGCGTCCACGGTGTCGTCGGCCGCCGGCGCATCCGCGGCGGAACCGAGCCAGGCGATCCGTTCGCCCTCGATCATCACGGCGGCATTCTTAAGGACGCGGTGTTCCAGGTCCTGGGTCATCAGCTCGGCGATGTTGGTGATCAGGGTGCTCATGGGTTCCATTGTTCAGCGCCGGACGGACCAGCGCGTGGCGGCCAGCGCCTCCGCTGTCCGGGATGCCGGATGGTGGGCCGCACCGGCACTGTGCCCGGCGCCCTGTCCGGCCAGGATCTGCGCGGCGGCGAGCTCAGCCATGGCCGATGACGTCTGGAAACCGTAACCGCCCTGACCGGCCAGCCAGTAGAACCCGGGTGCTTCGGCATCGAAACCGGCTACCGGGACGCCGTCGGCTGCCTCGGTCCGGAGCCCCGTCCACGCGCTCCGAACTCCGCGGATTCCCAACGTGGTCAGCTCGTTCAGCTTCACGATCAGCCGCTCGACATCGCCGGGCCGCGGCCTGGCGTCCTCGGGTCCGCTGGGCACCGTTTCCGACGGCGAGATCAGCACGTCGGTGCCCTCCCGGCGGAAATAGAACGTGTGGTCCGCTGCCGCCACCATGGGGCTGTGCCCTGGCAGTGGATGTTCGACGTCGACAATCGCCGCAGTGCGCCGGTACGGCTGCAGCCCGAGCTTCTCCACGCCGCTGATCACGGCGATTTCATCGGCCCAGGCGCCGGCCGCGTTGACCAGCACACCGGCTTCGAAGGCTTCCTGCCCGGCGCCGACCTCCCAGCCCGAGCCCAGCCGCTGGGCGGAATGTACGCGGGCGCCGGTGATGATGTCGGCGCCGGCGGCCTCAGCCCGCAGGCGGTGGTCGGCCAGCAGCAGCGGGGCGTTGCAGCCGAAGGATCCGGTGTCCAGGCCTGCGGCGGAGAAAGCTCCGGGGACCAGCGCCGGGCACAGCTCCAGTGCCCGGTCATGCGTGATGGCACTCATGTGGCCGCTGGCCTCGGCGCGGACGGATTCCTCGGTGCCGATGAGCATAAAACTCCGCGGCGTCAAGACAGGTTCGGGCAGTTGCGCGTCGCGGGCCGCCATCAGCTCCAGGGTCCGGACTGTGAGTTCCTGGACCACTTCAGGGCCGTAACTCGGAATAAGCTGACGGGCGGAGCGGGAGGACGTGTGGTACGCCAGCTCCTGCTCCGCCTCCACCAGCGCCACGCTGCAGCTGCCCGCGAGCGCGGACGCCAGGGACAGGCCGGCGATGCCGCCGCCCACAATCAGGACGTCGTAGTGTGCTGTCATGGCTCCATCCTTGCAGAGTTGCCCTGCGGCCGCGCCGGGCACCCTCGGGACGTTTAGCCCGGCTGGGTTAACCCGCTACTGCGGCACGGCTGGCGACGAAGGCAGCCACGCACGCTTCGACGTCGTCCGCTGAGTGCGATGCCGAAAGCTGGACGCGGATCCGGGCGGCGCCACGCGGGACCACCGGGAAACTGAACGCGGTGACAAAGACGCCGTGCCGGAGCATCTGGTCCGCCACATTTGCAGCCATCACTGCATCCCCGAACATCACGGGAACAATCGCGTGTTCGCCGTCCAGGAGTTCGAAACCCTCCTCGGTCATCCGGCGCCGGAATAGCCGGGCATTCTCGAACAGCCGGGTCCGCAGGTCTCCGGAATTCTCCACCAGGTCAAGGGCCTTGATGGTGGCGGCGACGATCGCGGGGGCCAGGGAGTTGGAGAACAGGTACGGGCGCGCTTTCTGGCGGAGCATGGCCACCACTTCACTGCGGCCGGACACATAGCCGCCGGAGGCGCCGCCCAGGGCCTTGCCGAACGTTCCGGTGTAGATGTCCACGCGCTGGGACACGCCTGCGTGCTCTGGGGTTCCGGCACCGGTGGCACCCATAAAGCCGACGGCGTGGGAATCGTCCACCATCACCAGGGCGTCGTGCTTCTCGGCGAGGTCGCAGATAGCCTCCAACGGCGCCAGGTAGCCGTCCATGGAGAACACGCCGTCCGTGACGATGATCTTGCGCCGCGCATCCTTCGCTTCAACGAGCTTGGTCTCGAGGTCCGCCATGTCCTGGTTGGCATAGCGGAACCGCTGGGCCTTGCAGAGCCGGATGCCGTCGATGATGGAGGCGTGGTTGAGGGCATCGGAGATGATGGCGTCCTCGGGGCCGAAGAGGGATTCGAAAACGCCGCCGTTGGCATCAAAGCAGCTGGAGAACAGGATGGTGTCCTCCGTGCCGAGGAACCTGGAGACCCTGGCTTCCAGTTCCAGGTGCAGGTCCTGGGTGCCGCAGATGAAGCGGACGCTGGCCATGCCGAAGCCCCGTGAGTCCATGGCTGACTTCGCGGCGGCGATGATGTCCGGGTGGTCCGCGAGGCCAAGGTAGTTGTTGGCGCAGAAGTTCAGGACGTTGGCGCCGGGCTGGCCGATCTGCCCTGCCGTGACGTGGCTGGACTGCGGGGAGTTGATGCTGCGTTCGGTTTTGAAGAGCCCGGCGGTGCGGATGTCGTCCAGCTCAGCCTGCAGCTGGTCCTTGATCGAGGTGTACATGATGCTCCTTAGAGTTCGGTCCAGTCGAGGACAACTTTTCCGCCGACGCCGGCGCGGGCGGTCTGGAAGCCTTTTTCCCACTCTGCGGCGGGAAGCTTGTCCGTCACCACCGCTGAGATGCCGGCGTGCAGCACGGGGTTGGAGGAGAGCATGGCGCTCATGGCGTACCAGGTCTCATACATTTCCCGGCCGTAGATGCCCTTCAGGGTCAGCATGTGCGTGACCACTTTGCCCCAGTCGATGGTGATGTCCTGGCTGGGCAGGCCGAGCATGGCAATGCGGCCGCCGTGGTTCATGTTCTCGATCATCTCAGGCAGGGCCGTGGGGTGGCCGGACATTTCCATCCCGATGTCGAAGCCCTCCCGCATGCCGAGTTCACGCTGCGCATCCTTGACGCGCGTGGTGGAGACGTCGATGGCGAGGTCCACGCCGAGCTGGCATGCCAGCTCGAGCCGTGGCTTGGAGACATCGGTGATGGCGATCTTGCGTGCCCCGGCGTGGCGGGCCACCGCGATGGCCATCAGCCCGATGGGACCGGCCCCGGTGATCAGCACGTCCTCGCCCACCAGCGGAAAACTGAGGGCCGTGTGCACGGCGTTGCCGAACGGATCGAAAATCGCGCCGAGTTCCGGGGTGATGGATGGATCGTGGTGGACCCAGACGTTGGTCTCCGGGATGACCACGTACTCGGCGAAGGCGCCGTCCCGCTGCACTCCGACGCTGACGGTGTTGATGCACATCTGGCGGCGGCCTGCGCGGCAGTTCCGGCAGATCCCGCAGACCACGTGGCCCTCGCCGGACACCCGGTCCCCCACTTTGACGTCGCGGACGCCGGCGCCGATTTCCACTACTTCACCGTAAAACTCATGGCCGGCGATGAGTGGTGCCTCGATCATGCTCTGCGCCCAGGCGTCCCAGGACTGGATGTGCAGATCCGTGCCGCAGATCCCGGTGGTCATGACCCGGATCTTGACGTCGCTGGGGCCAGCCTCGGGCTCGGGCCGGTCAACCAGCTCGAACCCGGCGTGTGCACCGGACTTGTAGAGTGCCTTCATTGGCTTCCTGACTGTTGGCAGCGACCCGCGGCCTGCGGGTGTGGTCTCCCTTCATTAGAGCGATTTCGAAGCATTAGCACAAGCAGTATTCACTCAATCGACGATGAAGTGATCGCTAATGCATAGACTGGACGGATGGAAATTCATCAGCTGGAAATCCTCCGCGAACTGGGGGCCCTGGGCAGCGTGAAGGCGGTGGCGGAGACGCTGATGGTCACGCCCTCAGCAGTGTCCCAGCAACTGGCACTGCTGCAGCGTAACGTTGACGTTCCGCTAACCCGGAAAGAGGGCCGCAACCTGGTGCTGACCGAGGCCGGCCAGGTGCTCGCCGACGCAGGAGCCGCCGTCGTCAGTGCCATGGCGGACGCCCGGACGGCGATCGGCGCCTACCACGGCTCGCCCGTTGGCCCCGTGACCATCAGCGGCTTCCACAGCGCGGGGCAGGCACTGTTCGCGCCGCTTGCGCGCCTGCTGGACGCGCCCGGCCAGCCGCGGATCCAGCTTTCCGACGAGGATGTGGCGCAGCAGGACTTCCCGGCGCTGACGGCGCGGTACGACCTGGTGCTGGCGCACCGGATGGACCATAGCCCGCGCTGGCCGGAGGAGCGTGTGGCGGTCATTCCGCTGGCGCATGAACCGCTGGATGTTGCCTTGCCCGCCGGACATCCCCTGGCGGACCGGGACACGGTCACCGCCGCCGACGTAGTGGGCGAACCGTGGGTGACCAGCCACACCGGCTACTCCCCCGCGGACGTGCTCTCCGCCGTCGCGGCCGTCTCCAGCAAGGAACTGAACATCGTCCACCGGATCAACGACTACTCCACCGTGGCCGCGCTGGTCGCGGCGGGCGGGGTGGTGGGCCTGCTGCCGCGGCATACGGCGCGGCCCGTGCTCAACCCGGGCATTGTGCTGCGGCCCCTCGAGGGCATCAGCACCCGGCGGCGGATCGACATCCTGGCCCGCCCGGAGAACCTGAAGCGCCGCTCGGTGATGATTGTGTGCGAGGCACTGCAAGCGATCATGACCGGGCTGGTGGAACAGGGCTAGGTGGGGCTACTTGGGGGAAAACCCCTTGGCGTGGCCCTTGCCCAGCCCGTGGCAGTGTCCCTTCCCCAGGCCCTTCCCGAGGCCAAGGCCCGGACCCGGGCCGGCGCCTTCCACGATCTGCCGGGCGGTGGCGTTGTTGCCGCTCTTTACGCCAGAGACCCTAACGGCCTCGCCCGTGGCGATTTCCGCGATGGCGACCTCTGACCGCTTCAGCCGTTTGCCGTCGTCGCCCGCTGCCGGCGAACCGTCCGCGGCCGGGGCAGGGAACTTAATGATCCTGGTCTCCGCGTTGACGGCGTAGGTCTGGGTGAAGCCGTCCTCACTCTTGACGGTGACCGAGGTTTCGCTGACGGCGTCCACGGTGCCCTGCTGGGTCAGCACGGTTTCGAACGTCCCGTCCGCCTTCTTCACCACGCTTTCACTGTGCAGGTGCTGCGGGCGCTGGGCCTTGGCCGGTTTCTCCTGGCCCGTGGCCTTGTCCGACTTCCCCGGCGCGGAGGCGGACGGCGACGGGGACGGCGTGTCTGTGGCGGACCAGGCGATGGCGACACCCGTGCCCGTCAGCGCCAGCGCCACAACCCAGGCCAGCAGGACTTTGCGGAATCTCAACGGTTCTTGGACCGACATGGCCATTCCTCCCACGGCACCGGCAGGGCTCCGGCGCCCTGGATCTTCAGTCTAGATCCGGCAAGCCCCGCTGAACACGCGTAGTTTGCGGCGGGAAGTGAGTACTTAAAGCCAAACTGGGTCGCAGTACGTGTCGTTATGAGCGCTTATAACAACATTAACTGCAACCCAGTTGGGTTAAAACAGGTGGCTTAGCCTGCGACTCAGCCCTCGACGCCGAGCTTCGCCAGGATAAGCTCGCGGACGCGGCCGGCGTCGGCCTGCCCGCGGGTGGCCTTCATAACGCCGCCGACGATCGCGCCAATCGCCTGGACCTTGCCGCCGCGGATCTTGTCCGCGACGTCGGGCTGTGCATCGAGTGCGGCGTCGATGGCTTCCATGAGAGGGCCGTCGTCAGACACCACGGCGAGGCCGCGCTTCTCCACGATCTCCGCCGGGGTGCCTTCGCCGGCGAGCACGCCGTCCAGGACCTCGGTGGCCATCTTGTTGTTGATCTTGCCGTCCTCCACCAGCTGGTTCAGCTCCACGATAGTGGCGGGCTGGACGCCCAGCTGGCCGGGATCGACGTCGGCGTTCTTGGCACGGCCAACGATCTCGCCCATCCACCACTTACGGGCGACAGAGGCAGAGGCACCTGCGGCGATAGTCTCTTCGATCTCATCCATAACGCCGGCGTTGACGACGTCGCGGAATTCCAGGTCCGAGTAGCCCCAGTCAGCCTGCAGCCGCTTGCGGCGGGCCGCCGGCGGCTCGGGCAGCGTGGCGCGGAGCTCCTCCACCCATTCGCGCGACGCAACGATCGGAACCAGATCCGGCTCCGGGAAGTAGCGGTAGTCATCGGCGTCCGACTTGGGACGGCCCGAGGTGGTGGTGCGCGTGTCCTCGTGCCAGTGGCGCGTTTCCTGGATGACCGGGTTGCCGGCGTCCAGGACGGCTGCGTGCCGCTGGATCTCGTAGCGGACGGCGTGTTCAACGGCGCGCAGCGAGTTGACGTTCTTCGTTTCGGAACGGATGCCGAAGCGTTCGCGGCCGTGCGGGCGCAGCGACACGTTCGCGTCGCAGCGCACGTTGCCGCGTTCCATCTTCGCGTCCGAGACACCAAGGTTCTTGACGATCTCCCGGACGGCGGCCACGTAGGCCTTGGCCAGCTCCGGGGCGCGGGAACCTGCACCCTCGATGGGCTTGGTGACAATCTCCACCAGCGGAACGCCGGAGCGGTTGTAGTCCACCAGCGAGAAGTCGGCACCCTGGATGCGGCCTGACGCCCCGCCCATGTGGGTCAGCTTGCCGGCGTCCTCTTCCATGTGGGCGCGCTCGATCTCCACGCGGAAGATGGTCCCGTCCGAGAGCTCGATGTCCAGATAGCCGTCGTAGGCGATCGGGTCCTCGTACTGTGACGTCTGGAAGTTTTTGGGAGTGTCCGGATAGAAGTACTGCTTCCGGGCGAACGTGCAGGATTCGGCGATCTTGCAGTTCAGGGCAAGACCGATCTTGATCGAGGACTCGATCGCGATCCTGTTGACCACGGGCAGCACGCCGGGCATGCCCAGGTCCACCTCGTTGACGTTGGTGTTCGGCTCGTCGCCGAAGACGTTCGGTGCCGAGGAGAACATCTTGGTTTTGGTGTTGAGTTCCACATGGACCTCGAATCCCAGGACGGGATCGTACTTCTCCATGGCCTCTTCGAAGCTCAGGGTTGCGTCAGTGCTCATTATTTTGCCTCCTTGGCTTCAACAAGGGTCTCGACCAACGACGGCGCACGGTCCAGGAGCGGGCCGCCCCACTGTGCCTCAAGCAGGGATTCCAGGACAGCACCTACCCGGTAGAGCCGGGCATCCTCGCGGGCCGGAGCCAGCAGCTGGATGCCGACGGGAAGGCCGTCTTCGTCAGCCAGGCCACCGGGCAGGGTCAGCCCGGGCACTCCTGCCAGGTTTGCGGGGATGGTGGCAACGTCGTTGAGGTACATCGCCAGCGGATCATTCAGTTTCTCCCCGAGCTTGAACGCCGTGGTGGGCGCCGTGGGAGAGATCAGGACGTCGGCCTGCGCGAACGCGGCCTCGAAGTCACGCTGGACCAGGGTGCGCACCTTCTGGGCCGAACCGTAGTAGGCGTCGTAGTAGCCGGCGCTCAGGGCGTAGGTACCCAGGATGATGCGGCGCTTGACCTCGTCGCCGAAGCCGGCGGCGCGGGTGGCACCCATGACGCGTTCGATCGTCATAGGTCCGTCCTCGGGGAGGACCCGCAGGCCGTACCGGACGCCGTCGAACTTTGCCAGGTTGGAGGAGGCCTCCGACGGCATGATCAGATAGTAGGCACCGAGGGCGTACTGGAAGTTGGGGCAGGACACCTCAACGATTTCCGCACCGGCCTGCTTGAGGAGCTCCAGGGATTCGTTGAAGCGGTTCTCGACGCCGGCCTGGTACCCCTCGCCGTGGAGTTCCTTGATGATGCCGATCCGCATGCCGTCGACGTTGCCCACGCGGGCAGCGGCGACGAGGTCTTCCAGGGGGTCGGGCAGGGACGTGGAGTCAAAGGGATCATGCCCGCCGATGACCTGGTGCAGCAGCGCCGAGTCCAGGACGGTTCGGGAAACCGGGCCGATCTGGTCCAGCGAGGAAGCCATGGCGATGGCACCGTAACGGGAAACACCGCCGTAGGTGGGCTTGACTCCCACAGTGCCGGTGACGGCGCCGGGCTGGCGGATGGATCCGCCGGTGTCCGTGCCGAGGGCCAGCGGGGCCTCGAAAGCAGCAACGGCCGCAGCCGAACCGCCGCCGGAACCGCCGGGGATCCGGTCCAGGTCCCACGGGTTGCGGGTGGGGCCGTACGCGGAGTGCTCGGTGGAGGAACCCATGGCGAATTCGTCCAGGTTGGTCTTGCCCAGGATAGGCATTTTGGCGGCACGGAGGCGCTTGACCACCGTGGCGTCGTAGGGGCTGTGCCAGCCCTCGAGGATCTTGGAGCCTGCCGTCGTGGGCTGGCCGATGGTGACGATGAGGTCCTTGACCGCGATCGGCACGCCCGCGAGTTCGTGCAGTTCCTCGGCCGCGGCACCGCCGGCGGCACGGATGGCGTCCACCTCGGCGGCCACCGCGAGCGCTTCCTCGGTGTTGACGTGCAGGAACGCGTTCACGCCGCGTTCGCCGCCGTCGACAGCGGCGATCCGGTCCAGGTAAGCCTGCGTGACCTCGACGGAGGTGACCTCGCCGGCGGCCAGCATGCCGGCCAGCTGCGCGGCGGACAGGCGGATGAGTTCGTTGGTGTCAGTCATGGTTATGCCTCATCCAGGATTGCCGGGACCTTGAAACGGTTCTCATCGGAATCCGGAGCTCCCGAGAGTGCCTGCTCCGCGGTGAAGGTGTGGCCCACAACATCCTCGCGGAACACATTGGTCAGCGGGATCGGATGGGAGGTTGCCGGGACGTCGTCACCGGCGGCTTCACTCACGGACTTCACTGAATCAACGATGACGGCGAGTTCGCCGGCCATCCTGTCCAGCTCTTCAGCACTCATCTCGATGTGAGCGAGCTGCGCGAGATGCGCAACGTCGTCACGGTTGATCGCAGCCATGGATCTCCCCTGCAAGTTCGGATTGTTTTCCGAACCAGTCTAGTGGGGAAACGTCAGTGCCCGTCTGACAACCCCCAGCGGGTGTCAGACGGGCACGTCAGTGCCGCGGTCCCGGCCACGAGGGCCAGCCACAAGCAGCTCAAGACTAACCGATACCGATGGCTCCAGTCAGCATTCCCACACCAAGCATTACGAGGGAAATTACCGCCGTGCGCCACAGGACCTTTTTGTGGTGGTCGCCGAGGTCCACCTTGGCCAGCGAGACCAGGAGCAGGATGGCCGGAACCAGCGGGCTCTGCAGGTGGAAGGGCTGACCGGTGATGGAGGCGCGTGCCATTTCGGCGGCGCTGATTCCGTAGTGCCCGGCGGTCTCGCTGAGGACGGGGAGTACACCGAAGTAGAAGGCGTCGTTGCTCATGAAGAACGTCATGGGGATGCTGAGCACGCCGGTGATGACGGCCATGAACGGCCCCATGTCGGAGGGGATGATCTGGACCAGCCACGCGGACATGGCCTCCACCATTCCGGTGCCCTTGAGGACACCGGTCAGCACGGCAGCAGCCATCACCATGCTCACCACGGCCACGATGGACGGGGCGTGGGCGATCAGCTGCGCGCCCTGCTCCTTGACCTTGGGGAAGTTCACCACCAGGGCAATGGCGGAACCGACCATGAACACGAACGGCAGGGGCACGAGGTCGGCCACGAGCATCACCATCACGGCAATGGTCAGGCCCAGGTTGAACCAGAGCAGCTTGGGGCGGAGCGTGGAGCGGTTGGGGTCCAGGGCGGTGTCGGCCAGCCCGCCGTCCTGGTCTTCCACCAGTGCTTCGGTGCGTTCCAGGACAGCTACTGACGAGCCTTCCGGGGAGTAGCCGCCGACGGCGGGACTTCCGGTTCCGGGGGTACGTGACCCCTTGCGGCCGGTACCGGCGGAGGAAGCGGCCGTGCCGCCGTCGGAAGTGCCGCCGTCGAACTTTTCAGCGGTATCGGGGAGGCCCCAGATTTCCGGTGCGGTGGCGCGGAGGCGGTTGCGTTCCTGAAGGCCCAGCAGCCAGGCGAAGCCGAAGACCACTACAAGGCCGGCGATGAGGGACGGGATCATGGGGACAAAAACGTCGTTGACGTCCAGGTGCAGCGCGGTGGCGGCGCGGGCAGTGGGGCCGCCCCACGGCAGGATGTTCATGGTGCCGTTGGCCAGGCCGGCCACGCAGGTGAGGACCACGGGGCTCATTTTCAGGCGAAGGTAGACCGGGAGCATGGCGGCGGTGGTGAGGATGAAGGTGGTGGAGCCGTCGCCGTCCAGGGAGACCGCGGCCGCCAGGATCGCGGTGCCGAGCACCACCTTGGCGGGGTCATTGCCGAGCTTGCGGAGGATGAACTTCACCAGCGGGTCAAACAGCCCGACGTCGATCATCAGGCCGAAGTAGATGATGGCGAACATCAGGAGGGCCGCCGTGGACGTCATGGACTTCATTGACTCCAGGACCATGTCCCCGATACCCAGTCCGGCACCTGCGAACAGGCCAAAAACGGTGGGGACGATGATCAGCGCCAGTACTGGCGTCAACTTCTTCGTCATGATCAGCACCATGAACACCGCGATCATTGCGAATCCAAGTAATACCAGCACGGCCGGCTCCTTCATGTGAACAACGCCACCGCAGTGTGACGCGTGCTACAGACATTAGGGTGGCGGACGTCACGGCAGTGCCTTTGGCTCAATTGATTGGCATACTGCTTATTCGGAGCATTTTGCGCGTTGTGCTCACACCCACGCCAGAAGAAGGGGAGACCATGCCGCGTTCGGCACGCACACAGCCGTTGCGGTTCTCCACGCAGACGCTCCTCCTTCAGCTGGGCGTGGTCCTGCTGGTGGTGCTCCTCAGCGCCGCCGTCCACGCCTGGCTGACGTACGATCGCGTGGGCCGCGAGGCGGAAAACCAGGCCCTGACGCTGGCCCGCGCTGTCGCCGCGGATCCTGCAGTGCAGGCCAATGTCCTGGCCATCAGCGAGGGCGTGGGCACTCCCCCGCCCGCCGTACTCCGCGCCGGACCGCTGATGGCTGCCGCCGAGGCGGTCCGGACCCGGACCGGGGCACTGTTTGTGGTGATCACCGACGAGACCGGCCTGCGCCTGGCACACCCGGACCCGGACCGGCTGGGCGAGAAGGTCAGCACCGATCCGTCCGAGGCCCTCGCCGGCCAGGAGGTCACCACCAGGAACACCGGGACACTGGGCCCGTCTGCCGGCGCCAAGGTGCCTGTTTACGCGCCCGGCCCGGGCACGGGCACCAGCGCGGGCACCGTCGTGGGCGAGGTCAGCGTGGGCTACTCCATGGAGAGCGTGGGCCAAAGCGTTGCGCGTGACGTCGGGCCCGTGGGGTTGACCGCCGCGGGTGCGCTGCTGGCAGGCGTGCTGGCCTCGTTCCTGCTGCGGCGGCGGCTCCAGCGGCTGACACTGGGGCTGGAGCCCGAGGAAATCAGCACTCTGGTGCACGACCAGGTGGCCGTTTTGCAGGGCGTGGACGACGGCGTCATCGGCGTTTCGGCCGACGGCAGGATCAGCGTGTTCAACGCAGCGGCGCAGCGGCTTCTGGAGCAGCCGGACCTTTCCGGGACGCCATGGGCCGACGCTCCGGTGCCCGGGCAACTCAAGGCGCTGACCCGGCCGGACGCGGTGGAGGCGGACGCGATTGAGCTGGTAGCCGGCGGCAGTGTCCTGGTGGCCAGCGCGCGCAAGGCCCTGCATCGAAGCGAGGACCTGGGCTGGGTGGTGATGCTCCGGGACCGCACGGAACTCCAGCACCTCACCCGGCAGCTCGACGCCGTGGGCACCATGTCAACGGCCCTGCGCGCCCAGCGCCACGAATTCGCCAACCAGCTGCACACCATCGCCGGCCTGATGAGCATCGGGCAGCACCAGCAGGCCCGCGATTACCTGGCCGGACTGGCCGCCACGGGGCCGCTGAAGTTCCCGGTGGACCAGGCGGAGCTGTTGCAGGACCCGTACCTCCAGGCCTTTGTGGGTGCCAAGGGCGTGGAGGCCGATGAGCGCGGCGTCACGCTGCGGATCGGGCCCGAAACCTTGGTCCGCGGCCAGGTCATCGAGCCGCAGGACGTGACCACCGTGCTGGGCAACCTGATCGACAACGCGGTCAACGCCGCCGTCGCCGGCTCCTCCCCGGACCGCTGGGTGGAGCTGGAGGTGCTGGATGAACCGCACGACGACGGCGGGACGCTGCACATCGTCGTCGCCGATTCCGGCGACGGGCTCGCCCCCGGGACGGATCCCGAAGTGGTCTTTGCAGAAGGATTTACGACGGCGGGTGGCCCAGGAATGGCGGCTCCGGCTGCTGCCGGCGGACGGACCAGTGGCGGGCAGGGGCTGGGTCTTGCCCTGGCCCGGAAGCTGGCCCGGCGCCGCGGCGGGGACGTCCGCTTGCTGGAGCCGGGGACACCGGGCGGACCCGGGGCCGTGTTTATGGCTTCCCTGCCACGCACAACGGCCGGGACAACTGCGGGGACCACGGATTTGGCTGGAAAGGACAATAATGCCTGAGGATTTCAGGGTGCTGATTGTGGATGACGATTTCCACGTGGCCAAGCTGCACGCCGCCTATGTGGATTCGGTGGCGGGATTTCTTGCGCTGGCGCCGGTGGGGTCGGCGTCCCTGGCCCTGCAGGCGATCCACAGCCTCCGCCCCGACCTGGTGCTGCTGGATGTCTATCTGCCGGACGCATCAGGGCTTGACCTGCTGCAGCAACTCGACGTAGACACCATGATCCTCAGTGCCGCATCGGACGCCGAGTCGCTGCGGAAAGCGTTCCGCCGCGGCGCCCTCGGGTACCTGTTGAAGCCCTTTACTGCCGAGTCGCTGTCGCAGCAGCTGCGTTCGTATGCCCGGTACCGCAGGCTGCTGGGCCAGCCCGGAGCCCTGGACCAGGGCTCCGTGGAGCGGGCCAAGCGGGCGCTGATCCCCGGGGACGTGGCGCCGTCGGCCAAGCCCCGCTCGGCCACCGAGGCCGCGGTGCTGGAATCGCTGGTCGCCGGCGAGCAGTATTCGGCGGTGGAAGTGGCCACCCGCGTGGGGGTTTCCCGGGCCACGGCGCAGAGGTACCTGTCCTCGCTGGCCGACGACGGCGCCGTCGACATCCAACTGCGCTACGGGACCACCGGACGCCCGGAACACCGCTACAGCCTCCCGGCCCGGTAATTCCGCCCCCACCCATGCCAGCACCCATGCGCGAACTGGCAGCTAATACTCTCAAAATGCGGATCTGAGGGTATCTTCTGCCAGTTCGCGGAGCGGAGGCGGGAGGGAGCGTGCCTAGCTGGCGCTCTTCTGGGCCACAAGCTCGATTTCGACGAGCATCTTCGGGTCAAGGAACGGCAGGACGTGCACGAGTGACAGCGTGGGGCGGATCTCGCCGAAGACTTCGCCGTGGGCGCGGCCGGCCTCTTCCCATTTGCTGATGTCCGTCAGGTACAGCTTGGACTGGACCACGTCTTCGAAGCTGAAGCCGGCATCGGCCAGGACCACCCCGAGCTTCTGCAGGATGTACTGGCTCTGCGTGTAGAAGTCCTCGCCCACTATGCCGTCTTCGCCGCTGGCGGCCGTGGCGGAGATGTAGAGCGTGTTGTCCACCTGGACGGCGCGGGAGTAGCCGAGGGTCTGCTCCCAGACGGAGCCGGTGCCGAATGTTTTGCGCATGCTGGGCCTTTCAGTGCCGAAAATGAGTCGGCACCACTTTAGGTTGGCTGGACGTCAAGCCGGTA
Organism: Pseudarthrobacter sp. Y6; assembly: GCF_050156205.1. NCBI lineage: Bacteria > Bacillati > Actinomycetota > Actinomycetes > Micrococcales > Micrococcaceae > Pseudarthrobacter > Pseudarthrobacter sp. Y6. The sequence continues at coordinate 3,079,330 of NZ_CP189574.1, forward strand.
AACCAGCAGCTTTATGTCGGTGCCCGGAATCAGCCAGTCACGCTCGGGGACGCGCTTGAAGCCTGTCTTCCGGTAGAGGCCGTGGGCGCTCTCCCAGGTCCCCCCGGTGGTGAGGGCCACGCCGGTGATCCCCGCAAGCGATTTCGCATGCTCAATGATGGCGTCCACCATGGCCTTGCCCGCGCCGCTGCGCTGCACCGCCGGATCCACCACCAGCATCCGGAACTCCAGCTCATCCGGGAGGGCGATGTCGGCGAACGGTTCACCCGCTAGTGCCAGCGTCACGGAACCCACCACCTGCCGGTCACGCTCGGCAACCCAGATGGTGGCCTTCGCCGCACGGGCGGCAACATCCTGGATCTGCTGCATATAGGGATGGTCGGCGCTGTCGAAGTAGCCTGCTGCCAGGTACGAGTCCACGGTGATCCTGGCGATGGCCTGGAAGTCTGCCTCAACGGCCGGTCGGATGGTTATTTGCGATTGCACCTGACAATGCTAGTGGCGCAACGGCGTCACAGCGGAAACTTGCCTGACAGCGCCAAGGTCCCGGCGCAGGTCCAGGCGGCGAGCCTGTCCTCGTCGGCGGGTCCGCCGTCCAGCGGACTGGCCATCCGGGGACGCCGGACCCAGCACCCGGCTTCCTCGGCAATCAGCGCACCGGCGGAGAAGTCATGTTCGTTGAGCCCGCGTTCGCCGTAGGCGTCGTGGGTCCCGTCAGCCACCATGCAGAGGTCCAGCGCTGCGGAGCCCAGCCGCCGGACGTCGGCGAATCCGTCCATCAGACTGCCCAGCAGTGCTGCCTGCTCGGCGCGGACGGCGGGGTCGTAACTGAAGCCGGTGGCGAGGATCTGCCCGGCGCGGTCCGGCACCGGGCCCTGGAGCTGGGTCACCCGGCCGCCTTCTTCCAGCCACGCACCCTGGCCGCGGGCAGCGTAGTAGACCCGGCCCAGCGCCGGGGCGTTGACGACGCCGGCCAGCCAGACGCCGTCGGAATCCGCCACGGCCACGGAGGTGGCGTAGTAGACGATGTTCCGGATGAAGTTGGTGGTACCGTCCAGCGGGTCGATGGACCAGCGGTAGCCGCTGGGGGCAGCGGGCCGGGTGGTGCCGTGCTCCTCCCCCGTGATGGTGTCCTGTGGCCGGGCGGCCGTGATGGCATCCCGAACCGCATTCTCCGCGGCGACATCAAAGGCCGTGACCCAGTCGCCGGCGTCGCCTTTGTTGCTGATGTCCAGGGCCTCGCCATTGCGGGAAGCCAGCACGGCGGCGCCGGCGGCGGCTGCTTGCCTGGCCACCGCAAGCAGTTCGGTGTTGAGGTCCGGATGGCTCATTCGGCAGCCTCTTCTGGGTCTGTGGACGTCGCTTCTGGACCGGCAGCTGGGCCGTTCGCAAGAAGCTCACGGAAGCCGTCCTCGTCCAGAACGGGAACTCCGAGCTGCTCGGCTTTGTCCAGTTTGGTGCCTGCGTTTTCGCCGGCGATGACGTAGCTGGTGTTTTTGGAGACCGAACCGGCCGCTTTGCCGCCCCTGATGAGGATGGATTCCTTCGCCTCGTCCCGGCTGAAGTTCGGCAGCGAGCCGGTAACCACAATGGTCAACCCTTCCAGGGTCCGCGGCATGGATTGGTCGCGCTCGTCTTCCATGCGGACTCCGGCCGCAGCCCAGCGGTCAATGATTTCCACGTGCCAGTCCTCGGCGAACCATTCCTTCAGCGCAGCGGCGATGGTGGGGCCGACGCCATCCACATGGGCCAGGTCTTCCTCGGAGGCGTTCCGGATGCCGTCCATGGTGCCGAACGCGGTGGCCAGGGCGCGTGAGGCGCGTGGACCAACATGCCGGATGGACAAGGCAACGAGCACGCGCCATAGCGGCTGGGTCTTGGCTTTTTCGAGCTCCTTGAACAGTTTGTCCGTGGTGGCGGTGGGCTTCGACGGGGACTTTGCGGTGCCTTTGCTGTAGAAATACGGGACCAGCTCGAACTCGCCGGTTGCCACGCCTTTGGAACGCTTTTCGCGCCGGATCCGGACGTCTGCCAAGTCCTGGGGCGTGAGATCGAACAGTGCCGCCTCAGAGACCAGCGGCGCCACCTCCGGCTCGGCAGGCTGGGTCAGAGCGATGGCTGCCTCCCAGCCCAGGGCCTCGATATCGAATCCGCCGCGCCCGGCCAGGTGAAAGACGCGCTCCCGAAGCTGCGCCGGGCAGGAGCGGGCGTTGGGACAGCGGATGTCCACGTCCCCTTCCTTGGCCGGTGCCAGCAGTGTGCCGCAGGCAGGGCATTCAGTGGGCATAACGAAGTCCCACACCGGCGGTTTCTGCTGGTCGCGCAGGGCGAGCACCGGCCCCACAATTTCCGGAATGACATCCCCGGCCTTCCGCAGGACAACGATGTCGCCGATCTTCACACCCTTGGCCTTGACGACGTCCTGGTTGTGTAGCGTGGCCATCTCCACGGTGGACCCGGCCACCTTGACAGGCGTCATGATGCCGAACGGGGTTACGCGTCCGGTGCGCCCGACGTTGACTGCAATGTCGAGCAGTTTCGTGTGGACTTCTTCCGGCGGGTACTTGTACGCCACGGCCCACCGCGGCACCCGGGTGGTGTACCCCAGGGCACGCTGGGTGGCGAGATCGTCCACTTTGACCACAATGCCGTCGATTTCGTGCATGAGGTTGTGCCGTTGCTCGCCGTAGCGCCTGATGAAGGCAAGGATCTCGGGCAGGCCCCCCAGGACCTCGAAGTACGGGCTGACGGGGAGTCCCCACTGTTCCAGCACGGCGTAGGTCTGGGACTGGCTCAGGGTATCCAGGCCTTCGCGCGCACCAATTCCGTGGACAAACATCCGCAACGGACGCTTGGCAGTTTCCGCAGGATCCTTCTGCCGGATGGAACCAGCGGCGGCATTCCTGGGGTTGGCCAGCGGCGCCTTGCCGGCTTCGATCAGTGCCTCATTAAATTCCGCGAAGGCCTTGGACGGGATAAAGACCTCACCGCGGATTTCAACCTCTGCGGGAAAGCCGGTGCCCGTCAGTTCCGTCGGGATTTCCTTGATCGTCAGGACGTTGTGGGTGATGTCTTCACCCGTGGTTCCGTCACCCCTGGTGGCCGCCCGGACCAGTTTCCCATGGCGGTACAACAGGTTGACCGCGAGGCCGTCAATTTTTAGTTCCGTGAGCCACGCCAGCCGGGCGGTGTCCCCCAGCTTGCTGACGCCGGCCTCGGCTTTGGTGATCCAGGCCTCCAGCTCCTCCAGGGAAAAGACGTCTTCGAGGCTGTACATACGCTGGAGATGTTCGACGGCGGCAAACGCGGCGGAGACTTCCCCGCCAACTTCCTGCGTGGGCGAATCATTGGCTACCAGCTCCGGATGCAGCGCCTCGATCTCCTCCAGGCGCCGGAACAATTCGTCGAATTCGGCGTCGGAGACCAAGGGTTCGTCCTCCTGGTAATACGCAAACCGGTACTTCCTGACCAGATCCGTCAGGTTTTCGTATTCTTCGCGCACGGACCCGGCGGGGACGGCGTCCGGCTCGGTAAGTTCCTCAGTGCTATTTGCTTTTTCCTCTGCGGGGCCCGGTGCTGTGCTCACAGACCTATCTTGCCTTACCGCCCCGACATTGTGCCCAAACGCCCAATGCGCCGCTGCGCCCCGCCGTTAAACGCCGCGAGGGCCCGGACACTGTGCTGTGTCCGGGCCCCCGCGTTTGAGCTTCTGCGGTTAGCGTGAAGCCTGGTCCTGCTCGTTGGCGTTCTTGGTGGCCTTCTGGCCGGCATCCTTCAGAGCCTGGATGACCTGGTTCAAAGCCGCCGTGTGCGTGCCTGACCATTCGCCGCGGAAGTGGGTGGCGTCCGGGCCTTCCCAGTTGGTGCCGTCCAGGACGCGGGACAGGTTGGACCTCTGCTGCTCGATCTCGCCAGCACCGGCCTGCAGCTTGCTGCCAAGAGTCCTGAGCTGTTCTACATCTGCGCCCCAAATAGCCATCAGTTTTCTCCTCGTTGTCTTGGATCCGATCCAGATCGGCATCCCCAGCGGCCCCCGGCTCATCCGGAAGATCCATTACCCAGAACCTATCCCGGCCCCAAAACACTGTCGATGGGCACCGCTGCCCATGCACCCCTTCCCCATGGGCGCGGAACCCATATAGGTAGCAGTAACTGTCGTCATGCAGGCCTATAACGACAGTTACTGCTATCTAATACGGAAGGTCGGGGCTGGAGAAGGCGGGGCCAGATGGGATCCTGGTCAGTGTGAGGCGAGGCGGTTGCGGCTCCACCAGGCGAAGGCCAGTCCGGCGACTGCCACCAGCAGCACACCCGCCATGATGGCCAGCAGTCCGGGGCCGCCAAAGAGGCCGGAGCCGTCGTTCCGGGAAACAGCGGCGGCCTGCGTGGGCTTGGCCGATTTGGTGATGGGCTTGTTCCAGTTCGATTCCGTGGATGGAGCTGCGGACGACGCCGGGCTGGGGATCGTGGTGCTGGGCACGGCCGACGGTGTCTGCCCAGCCGGCGAAACGCTCGGTTCCGGGGCGAGGGTGGGAACCGGTGCCGGAGCTGGCGCGACGGGCGCGGGCGGCGGCGCCGGGGGCTCGATCGCTGGGGCCGACGACGTCTGCGTCGGCGATGGTGGCGGAGTGTCCTTCGGTCCCCTCGTGTCATCCAGGCAGATCAGGCCGCAGTTACTCGATGACGTTTCGCCTTCTACGGCCTGCGCCGGAGCCGCGGCGGAAAGGCCAACCAGGAGCGCCAGCACCGCCGTGGCCGCAGCAGCTGAAACGTCGCGGAGCACGTATGAGGATCGGATCATGGTTACCTTTTCGACAGCGCGCGGCACCCCTTCCGCAGCGAAACAGTGTTTCCGGTAGTCTCCTACAACGCGCCACGGGCCCGCAAATCCATTAGGTTTACGGCCCCGTGGAAGGCAACGGCTCAGCCCCTGTTTTCCGGCGGCAGGGCAATCTGCAGTTTCCGTGCCTTGCCGCGTCCCACGATGTAGCCGCGGCCGGGTATGAACTCCGGGCTGACCCGGCCCAGCGACGTGTTGAGCAGGCTGTCGCCTTCGATGTCGCCCGGGTTGATGAGCAGGCCCCGGCGTCCGGATTTGAAGGGCTGGGCCAGGGACCAGGCGGAGGACCAGGTTGACGTTTCCGATTCCCCGATGACCCACTGATCGGCCTTGATGGACGCCGTCACGAGCTGCGACACGCCCGATTCCGCAACGGTATCCGTGAACTCGGTCAGGCCTTCGATGAAGATCGCCAGCTTCCCCGGGTTACCGGAGGAGTGCTCCGTGAGGTCCTCGATGATGTCAGACAGGTCATCGGCACCCACCACCGAACGGTTCCAGAGAGGCAGCGACGCTACTGCGGACCGTCGCGAGCCAATGTACACCAGCTCCGTGTCCGGATTGGATCGGCGCAGCGCGTACGCCAGGGTTACCAGCGCCACCGTCCTGCCCGCCCCTGGCGGACCCGCCAGCAGCAACGGTCCCTGGGCCATGATCTCGGCCGGCTGCAGAGTTTCGTCGTCGACGCCGATGACGGGAAGGTCCGGGCTGCCGGCAGGCAGCACATCCAGATCCACCTGTTCGGGAAGCCGCTGGATTCTTGGTGCCGATTCCAGGCCCTGGCGCAGCATCGCCTGGCTGAGCTTGTGGACTTCGCGGGCCTGCAGCGCCAGGTTGGAGTTGCCGCCCAGGACAGCCAGCTGGACCTCGTAGCCGCCCAGCATGCCGCGCCCCGGCGGTGAGGAGCTGGTGAGGACGTCCTTGGCCACGTCCATGGACATGTAGTCGTCCTCCGAAGTCAGCCGCAGCACCAGCCTGCGCTGGATGGATGCCAGTAACGACGCCGGTACGGAGTTTGGCCGGTCACCGGTGACCACAAGGTGGATCCCGAGGGGACGTCCGTCTGTGGCCAGCTGCAGGAAGATATCCCAGAGCGCGGACAGGCGGCTGAATTCGTACGTCTCGCGGAACGCCGACATGCCGTCCAGCAGCACGAAGATCCGCTTCTCGTCCGGGCGGCTGGCCAGCGTCCGGTATTCGACGATGGTGGACGCCCTGACCTCGGCGAACCGCGCGGACCTCTCGTCGGCGATATCCCGAAGCAGGCGGAGCAACCGGCCGACGCGTTCGACGTCGTCACCGTTGATGATCTCGCCAACGTGCGGCAGCTCTTCGAGCATCTTCAGTCCGGACGAGCCGCAATCAATTCCGTAGATGTGCACAGGCCCGCCGCGGGGCGTGACGGCGGCGGCAATCGCAATGCCGCGCAGGGCAGCGGACTTTCCGGAGCCGCCAGTACCGTAGATAGCCATGTTGCCGTCCTGGTCCGGCTCGTAGAACACCGTGGGCTGTTCCTGGCGGGCAGGATCATCCGCCACGCCCAGCAGCAGCCGTTCGTCCGTCCGGGGATTCGGGAGCTTGGAAAAGTCGTACGTCTTGGCCAGCTCATCCAGCCACGGTTTGCGCGGCGGCCGGATGGCCAGCGATTCCGCGGCCCTGACAATGTTAGTGGTCATCCTGGCGATGTCGTTGGGGCCGGCCGGAGCTTCCTTGACGGGCTTCTCCGGGGCCGGCGCCTCCCAGCTGGGACCTGACCCGAAAGCCATCTCCACAATGTCGATCTGCGGACGCTGGGGCTTTTCCGTCGTCCAGCCGCCCGCATAGCCGGTCTGGAACCCCTGGATACGGCCTGGCCCGGTCTTGGCAGCGCCGCGGCCCGGGATGGACGGGTCGAAGTATGCCGCGTCAGGCACGCCAAGGATGTCGGTGGCATCCTCCTCGTCCGCCATGCGCAAGGCAACCCGCAGGTTGGTGTTGGCGCGCAGGCTGTCTTTGATGACACCGGCGGGACGCTGCGTGGCCAGGATCAGGTGCAGGCCCAGGGACCGGCCACGGGCAGCAACATCCACTACGCCGTCCACAAATTCGGGGACCTCGGTGGCCAGCGCCGCGAATTCGTCCACAACGATGATGAGGTACGGCGGCGCCTCCGGGTCGGCTTCGCGCTGGAGCCCCAACAGGTCCTTGGCCTTCTTGCGGTTCAGCAGGTGCTCGCGGTAGTGCAGCTCCGCACGGAGGGACGTCAGGGCGCGTCGGACCAGGTGCTGGGACAGGTCGGTGACCAGGCCCACGGTGTGGGGCAGGCTGAGGCAATCGGCAAACGCCGCCCCGCCCTTGTAGTCCACAAACAGGAAGCTCACGCGGTCGGGGCTGTACGCGGCAGCCATGCCCATGACCCAGGACTGCAGGAACTCTGATTTACCGGCTCCAGTGGTGCCACCGACCAGCGCGTGCGGGCCCTCATTCTTCAGGTCCAGGTAAAGCGGTTCGATGCCCTTGGAACCCACCAGCGCCCGGAGGGTCCCGTTGTCCTTCCGGTTGGGGACCGCGGAGGCATGGACGGAATTGTTCTCGACCCAGCGCTCCGCCACGGCCTGCGGGTTATCCAGGAAGTCCTTGCCGATCAGGGTGGCGTAGGACACCGCACGCGGCAGGTCGGAGTCGTCGCTGACAGGCTTGCCAACATCCACCACGGGCGCCAGCATCCGGGCCAGCTGGGCGGCCAGTTCGGCGTCGAGGCTTTCGCAGCTCACGGGGTACGTGTGCCGTCCCAGCCGCACCTGCCCGGTGGTGGTACCGTTTTCGCCGTCCACCACCATAAAGTCCCGGCAGGCGGCCGGAAGTGCCTGGATGTCGGTGGCCACCCACATCACGTGGACGCCGGAATCCGGCCCGCGCTCGGCGAGGCGGGTCAGCCTGCCCCGGTCCACCGGCGCGTCGTCCTCGACGATGACCAGGACTGCCGGCAGCACCGGAGCCGGGATCTCGTCCTTGGCAGGGTCCACGGATCCCCGGTGTTCCGGGGCGGAGCGCTTGGCCATGGCTTCCCTCGCGTCGAGCAGGTCCTCGAGCCTGGCCACGAGGGAGGAGCCGCTGGCTGAACCGGCGGCCAGATGGTCGCCGTTGAGGGGGCTGTGGCCTGAACCCACGTGGGGCAGCCACTGCAGCCAGTCCCAGCGCTGCCGGGACTGCGCCGACGTAATGGCTGTCACCACGGCCTCCGCCGGCGAATGCAGCCCCACAAACTGCAGGACCATGCCGCGGGCAACGTCGTCCACCAGGCCCCGGGCTCCAGCCACGCCGAAGGACCCGGCGGTGCGCAGCTGGGAGACCACCGGGACACCCTCGATGTCCCTGAACTGCTTCAGGCAGTCCTGGATCTCGCGCATGAATTCAGCTTCGGTGTCGTTGCTGTTGGGTTCCTCGAACAGGATGCGTGATGTACCGGTGCCGAGCCCGAACCGCAGGCCCAGGAAGCCGGTGTGCTCCGGGCGGTGGGTCCACAGCAGCGGACCGAGTTTGTAGATGGAATCCACGGTGTCGCTGACCGACGGCGCTTCCTGCAGGCGGACCGCGCGTTCCACGTGCTGCAGTTCGGTGATGTCCTGCCGGAACGCAGCCATGGACTCCCGGAACTGTTTGAGCTGTTCCTTCTGCTGGCGCCTGGTCTGCATCTTGTGGTCCACGTAGTGACCCACAATGAACAGCGGCATCATCATCATGAACACCACCGACAGTATGTTCCGCGTGACCGCGAACATAATGCCGCCCATCAGCAGCGGCGCCATCAGCATGATGTACGGGAACGGCTGGTGGTCCGGACGTTTGGGTCCGGCCGGTGGCACGCGCTTGGGCGCCTCAAAGCGGGGAACCACCCGCGGGGAGCGGTTGAAATCTACAAGGGGCGACGTCGGCGCTGCCGCCTGGTTGCGGCCCAGCGGCACCACCGTGACGGTGGTCTCCCCCAGTGTCACCGTGTCCGATGAGTTCAGGGTGGCCCGGGTGACCGGCAGGCCGTCCATCAGGAGGCCGTTGGCGGAGTTCGTATCCACGATCTCCACGCTCTCGCCCACGGTGATGCGGGCGTGGCGCTTGGAGGTCAGTGGGTCCGAGAGCCGGATGTCCACGTCCCGGTCCCGACCGATGTAGCTGGTGCCGGAAGGCAGCGAAAATTCCTGGCCGACGTCGGGCCCGGAAAGGATCCGCAGGGTGGCTGCGGCGGGTCCGCGGTTGGCGCCGGGTGCGTTGAATAGCTCGCTGACCTCGGTCAGTGACACCACGGAGCCCGGGCGCAGGCCCGACTCCAGGAGGTTGTCCGTGCGGGTCAGGACGGTGCCGCGCATGCCGCCGCCCACAAAGGCCTCGTCGATGCGGAGCGAAAGGTTCTCCGGTGCCGGCGAGCCCTTCCGGTCGGGGTCGGCGGCCCAAAGCTGGGTGGCGATGTCCGCCACTGTGGCCAGGCCGTCAACGGTGACGGCCAGGTCCTTGGTTTCCGCCGGGTCCCGGCGGAGTGTCAGCCGGATCCTCATCCTTCGTCCACGCCCCTCATCTTTTCCAGTAAGTGCAAATCATCGGGGGTGACCAGGTGGGAAGTGACCGCGTGTTCGACGAGCCTCGCGCGCCGGTTGGTGGCCAGTTTCCCACCGCCGCCACGCAGGCCCACCACGCCCACGCGGTCAAGTTTGTCGCAGACGTTATCGAGCTTCCGGTTGAACCGGGTCAGTGCCCAGCCCAGGGTCTTGGCCGCTGCAGCCGAGGAGGGGATGGCGCTGAATCCGGTCCCTTCCCGCCGCAGCATGGGTTCGGCCAGAGCCACGATAAGGGCCCTCTGGGAGTCGGTGAAGACCACGGGGCCGATGGTGGTGTCGCCGTTGCTGTCGTCCTCGCGTGATTCCTGGCGGAAGGACGGCGTCTTGAGGTGGACGGCGAACTCATACGTGGTGGGCCCGGCGGTGAAAATGACGTTCGTGTGGCTGAACACCAGCGGGATGCGCGCACCCGGCGACAGCCAGGCCTGCATCCCGCCGGAACCGTCGGCGACTGTGGCGGACAGCATCCCGCCCACGTTGCTTAGCCACCAGATCCCGTCGTAGCGGGCCACCTGCAGGAACTGGCGGTGAAGGTACGGGTTGTCGTCCACTTCAAGATCGCCTTCGCGGCCGATGTTGAAGATTTCCTCATCGGACGGTTCGTACCATTCACCACAGAAATCTATTGCTAGATCCCCCATTTTCCGTGCCTCCTCGTCGGGCGGTGCCCGCGTTCACTACCGGTTCCGGTCTGCTCTGCCGTCACTTGCGGATGCAGGCGATCGAGTCTTCTTCCAAAGGTGAGAACGCGCCGTCGCTCCTGACGATCATCACCTGGATACAGGTGGGTTCCGTCGGATTCAACGCCACCTGGGCGGTCGGCTCGGCAGTGGACTGGTACTCGCCGTTGCTGCCCAACGCGTAGACCCGCCACTTATAGGCGTCACGCGACTTCGGCTGCGGATTGGTCCACGTGAAGGTTGCCTTACCGGTGGCGTCCACAGTCCCCGCCAGGTCCGCGACGTCGGGAACTGTCCCGTTATCGAGGGCATCCGCCGGGGGTTTACTGACTTGGCCAGTCTCTTCGACCTTCGGTGCCGGAGCGGAGGACGCCAGCACGATTCCGACAATGATGGCGAGGACCAGCAGCGTTCCGCCCGCGGCGGCGAGCCACACGTTGCGCTTGCCGTGGTCGGGCGCCGCCTCGGGCGCGGTTTCAGGGACCGGGGCGGGACGGCTGATCGTCGCGTCGATTTCGGGCTCGGACCCCGCCGCCCGGTGGCCGGGCGCGCCGGGCCGGCCTGCCTGCTGGCCTGCCGGCTGTCCGGTCTGTTGGCCGGCCTGTTGGCCGGTTTGTTGGCTGGTTTGCTGGCCGGCCTGCGCAGGTAGGAGCCCGGGGCGCTGGACAGTTGCGTCCGGCGCCGAGCCGTACTCGGCGGCGGGTGCACTGCCGCGAAGCATCGTGGCATGGGCCCACTCGCCCGCGGGGTTGTTACCGTCCTGGCTGCCGCCAGCCTGGTTGCCGCCGTCCCGCTGACCGTCCTGCTGGCCGGCAAACAGGTTGCCCGGAACCTGCGGCCGGGGTCCCGCCGAGGCCGCAGCGTCCGGGGGGAATCCGCCAGCTGGAAAGCCCGACGGCGGCGCACCGGTTCCGGGGCGTTGCGGCCGGGTGCGTGCCGGGAAGGTAGGGGCGCTGCCGGTCCGCTCCGGATCTATGGCCGCGATACTGCGGACGCGGGTTTCCTCGAAGCCGTCATCCGGGTGGTTCTCTTCCAGTTGCTGCTCTTCGAGTACCTCGAAGGGCGTGACCGAAAGGTTCAGTTCGGCCTGGATCCGCTGCAGGGCGAGGGCAAACGCGTGGGCTGAGGAGTACCTGGACGCCGCGGATTTGGCCATTGCCGTGGACAGTGCCCGCTCCAGTGACTCCGGAACGTCGGCCCGGCCCAGGCGCGGCAGTGCAGCGCTGGTGATCCGCGAGATCAGTTCGCGCTGGGAATTATCGGTCCCGGGCATCACAAACGGCGACCTGCCGGCCAGCAGTGTGTACAGCGTGGCGCCCAGCGCCCAGACATCCACCATCACGCCGTCCACGGGGCCGTCCGCGAACTGTTCCGGCGGCGACCACGGAATGGACATCCCGGCGTCCTCGTCGGCGTCGCCGCCCAGGGTGCCCGAGATTCCGAAGTCCGTCAGGGCCGGCCGGTTGTAGTCCGTCACAAGGATGTTTGCGGGCTTGATGTCCCGGTGGGCGATGCCGGCCCGGTGTGCGGTCTCGACGGCGGAGGCCACCTGGATGCCGACGGCCAGTACCTCATCAACGCTGAAGCGCTGACGGCGGTACCGGACGTCCAGGCTGGGCCTGGAGCAGTACTCCATGGCCAGGTAGGAGTGACCGGCCTCGGTCACCTCGGCCTCGAAGATGGTCACAATGTACGGGTGGGAGGAGAGCTGGGCCATCAGGTTGGCCTCGGACTCGAACCTGCGCCGGGCACCCTCGGTCTTCAGGTCCGACAAAAGGACCTTGACCGCCACTTTCCGGCGCGGCCGGTCCTGTTCGTAGAGATAGACGTCCGAGAACCCGCCGGAGCCGAGCAGGCTGATGTACGTAAACCCCGGAATGTGGGGCGGCGGCGCAACCGGCCGTTTGGAACTCAAAGAATCTCCTCAAAACGCAGTGAGATGTCGTCACCCAATTCCGCGATGTCGCCGTCGAGCAGGATGGCCATCTCGTTCTGGGCCAGGCGGCGGGGCGGCTGGCCCTCGCGGACCAGGACCGTGCCGTTGGTGGCCTTGAGATCGCAGAGCATCACGTGCCAGCCTTCCAGCCGCACTTCGACGTGCGAGCGCGAGATGTCGCCGCTGGGGCTGGCTACCTGGACCAGCCGCGGCATAACCCCACCCTGGACCCGGGAAACGGACGGCTGACGCCCAATGACCAGCGACTGGTCAAGGTCAACCAGTGCACCCGTCGAGACCCGCATCCGGCCCAGCCGTGGCCGGGCCACCTGGACGGCATCGGCGGGCAGCGGCGAGCCGCAGGCAGCGCACTGCGCGTGGGTGGGCGGATTGGCGTGTCCCCGGTCGCAGACGCGGGCCAGCACCAGGGGGCCTACGGCGGAATCCGGATCCGGAACCGGGGCGGGATGCGCGGCCATTCCGGCGAGGTCGCTCTTCATGATCGTGTGGCCGTCGTGGTCGCCGTCGAAGGCGTCCGGGTCCGCTGCCGGCACGACTGCCTGCACTTCTGCCTGCACGTCCGCCGGGGGCTGGTTCAACGACGGGGGCAGATTGAACGAAGGCGGCAGATTGGACGACGGCGCAGCCTGGGCAGCGGGTGCGCTCCCGCCTGTCCGCCACGGGACCGAGTCGATGAGTCCGCCGATCATGCGGGCAGCTGCCGCGGCTGCAGGCGTTGTGGCGGGTGGACCTGCCACTTCGGGGGCAGGCGAAGCCGGGGCCAGGCCGGCCGCTGCGTCCGGCTGCCCCAAAGGGTTCGCCTCTGCCGCATCGGCCGGTGCCGGAGCCGCGTCGACAGGAGCCGCAGCGATGTGATCTTCTTCGGGTTCGTCGCGGACAGCTGCGTCCTCGATGCGGCGGACAACAGTCCTTTCCCAGAGGTGGTCGTAGCTGCCGGTCATTTCGTGGGCTGGGACCTGATCGGCATGGGCGGTGGGCTCCGGCGCCGGCTCGGGCTCCAGGTCCGTATGGGGCTCCAGGTCCGTACGGGGCTCCGGCGCTTCAGCCGCAAAGTTGGAGTCATCGTCCATAAGCCCCATCACCGTTTCCGCGGAGACCTCTCGGTCAGGTTCAGTTTCCGGCGCCGGTTCGGATTCAGGCTCCGCTTCAGTTTCAGGGACCGGTTCAGTTCCAGGGACCGGTTCAGCGTCCACTACCAGGACGACGGCGCCGACAGGGGTGGGTGCCTCGACCGCAGCGGGCGCGGCAGAAGGGGACGCTACCTCGTCCACCGGAAATCCGGTGAGCGACATTGTCAGCGACTCCAGCAGGACCACGCCTTCACTGAGCGGCAAAACGGTCCCTGGCTGGCTGTCTACGGCGACCGTGAGGCGGTACCACTCGGGTGTGTCCAGGCGGCGCTCCGTCCAGGTGGTGACGTCCCGCCCGTTCAGCTCCACGGGGCCGCCGGGCAGCTGCACGGTCAGGTCCAGGTCGCCGCGAAGGAAGATCCTGAGCGCGTCGCCGGAATCCAATATCCCGAACGACGGTATCTGCGCCAGGGAAACGCCGAAGCTGCCGGTGACGGCGTGGAGCACCTCGTGGACTTCCGGAGCATCCTCCAGCAGTTCCCACAGGGACTGGGCCAGGGCGGGCGGGGTCCCGGGCCCCAGGAGGACCACAGTGTTGGCCCGGACAACACCGAGCCAGGTGCCCGCGGCATACGTTGCGGTGGCCATGTCAGCGTTCCCCTCTTTCGTCGTCCTGGCCGGCCGGCCGGCTGGCGTCAACAATCCGTGCCCGTGGCAGTGTGACCTCCTCAGCCGCGTCAGCGACGGGGCGGGGCGCAGTGGTGGCGATGCCGCCGTCGTTCATCACGTTCCTGGCGTCCACCACAATGACGGTGACGTTGTCCCTTCCGCCGTTGCGGAGCGCGGCCTGGATCAGGGCATCCACCGCGTCCTGCGGGTGGCCCACGGTGCTCAGGATCCGGAACATGTGCTCGTCCGTCAGCTCGGCATTGAGCCCGTCCGAGCAGACCATGATCCGGTCGCCTTCTTCAACGGGCAGGAGCCAGTAATCGGCTTCGGTCTCGTCCCCGGTGCCCAGCGCCCTCGTGACCACGTGGCGGCGGGGATGAACGGTGGCCTGCTCAGGCGTGATTTCACCGGCATCCACGAGTTCCTGGACCTCCGAGTGGTCCACGCTGACCTGCTCGAAGTGCCCCTGGCTCAGCCGGTACGTGCGTGAATCACCGATGTTCATGACCAGCCAGTACGGCATGCCCATCTGTTCCACCACAACGGCACCTGTGAGCGTGGTCCCGGCGCGGGCACCGGTCACCTCCCGGATGGAACTGTCGGCGCGGAGCAGGTATTGCTGGAGTACCGCCGCCGTGACGCTGCGCTCCCCGGTAGCGAGCTGTGGCATGGCAGCGAGGGCGCGGACACACATCCCGCTGGCAATCTCGCCGGCTTCATGTCCGCCCATCCCGTCGGCCACGGCGAAGACGGGGTCGGAGGCGATGAAGGAATCTTCGTTCAATTCCCGGCGCAGCCCACGGTCCGTGCCGTAGCCGTAGCTCAGGCTGAGGCCGGTTCCATGGTCTGCGTCGGCTGGGTCACTGGCGGGCTGGGAGTTCATGCCTGTCCTAGGTGGAAGGAACGGTCACCAAAGTGGACAGTGGATCCCGGGCTGACAAATGCTGGCACGGCCGGCTGCAGTGGCGTGCGCCGGCCGTCCGGCGTGGTGACGGCGCTGCCGTTGGTGGAATTCCGGTCCGTCACCCAAATGCCGGCACCGTCGGTCAGCAGGTGGAGGTGCGTCTTGGAGATCGAGCGGCCGGGATCACTGACCGCCAGCAACTGGGCCTGCTCCTCCCCTGCCTGGCCCAGGGGGTTCCTGCCCAACAGGACGTTGCGGTCGAGCTGGAAGTCCCGGCCGTCGTCGAGCTTTATCCGCAGTACCGCGACGGGCGGCGCATACGGTGCACCGCCGCGCATCTGTGTGCGGTCGAGGTCGTCGTCGGGATGGGACTGGGCGGCCGGCGGGGGAACCGCAGGGGCTGCGGCCGGGGCGTGCGGCGCTTGCGGCGCCTGAAAAGGCGTGGACGACGGCGGCGCGTACGGCTGGGGTGCGAACGACGGCGCCGCGTACGGCTGGGGCGCGAACGACGGCGGCGCGTACGGCTGGGGCGCGAACGACGGCGGCGCGGATGACGGTTGAGCCGCGTACGGCTGCGGAGCGTACGGTTGCACCGGCGCAGGCTGCTGAGCCGCTGGCTGCTGGGCTGCTGGCTGTTGGGCGGGCGGCTGTTGGACCGCCGGCTGCCACGGCTGCACGGGTGGCTGAGTCACGGGCGCCTGGGCGTTGACGACCTGCGGCGCCTTCGCGGCACCTGCCACTGGTGAGGCGACCTGCTGGACAGGCGGCAGGTCCAGGGGGGCGAAACTGTACGGGCCCTGGATGCCGCCGGAGGTGACGGGGTTGCGGCCGTCCTTGACGTCGAACACCAGTGTTTTAGCCGCGGTGTCATGCCAGCCGCGGAGCCTGCCAGTGCGGTCCCAGGTGTTGGAAACCACCACAAGCACGGCCCACACGGCGCCGATCAAAAGCAGCGGGCCGAGGATGAAGACGGCCACATCGAACCACTTGAAAATGACGATGGCCACGGCGGCCAGGAAAGTCAGGATGATGCCCGCGCCAGTCATGAGGCCGCGCAGGAACACTCCGCCGGCGCCGGGGGCGTAACCATCCTTGTCAGTGCTCCGGATGCCCATGACATGGTTGCCGATGGTCGTGCCCGAGCGGCCTTCCATGCCCAGCAGGACCACCAGATAGACCAGCGTCAGCCCCAGGCCGATGCCGCCGAACAGGACCAGCGAACCGGTGTCATAGTTGATGAAGCCACCGCTTTGCGTGCGGGTGATTCCCGCGAACCCGATGGCGAAAGTCACCACCAGGACCGCGACGGGGGCCAGCCAGTCGAGCACTGCTGCGCCGAGCCGTTTCCCCGCCGTGGCCGGAACAAGCCCAAGATTGGCTGCCATTCCCGTTCCTCCCCCTGGAGCCGTTTGTACTACCGGGATAGTACCGGGATTCTGGCCTGCGTGCGCCGCCGCACGCTCCATCACGGCCCGCTGCGCATGGTCCGCGTTGCGTCCGCTGCGTGCGGCCCTGTTGGGCAGCGGAGTACCGCATGCCGTGCAGAACGTGGCGCCGCCCCGGATCAGTTGCTGGCACCGCTGGCAGCGCTCGGCCTCGTTCATCATGATTCAGTGGGGTTCTTCCTGCCAGGGTTCCGCAGAACGGTGGACTCATCAGGCTCGGAAGCCGCCGCCGTCGTCCCGGGTCCGCTTTCCTGAACTGCCGGATTCGGAGTTCCGGCAGCGTCCGGGCCGGTCTCCACCCTACCGGTGGCGGGCCGCCATCCAGAGACGGGCCGCCCTTCGGTGGAACCCTGTCCGGACGGACGCACCAGCGAACCCAACGCCAGCTTGGCGCCACGCAGCTTGAGGGCGTTGCGGCCATCAGCCAGCAGCGACCGGGGCGAGAAGCGGGCCTGCTGGCGGCGCCAGAACCCTACAGTCCCGGTCATCTCCTTCAGCGAGCCGTCCACGATGGTCCAGTATTCCCGTACCTCCTCCTCGGTGGGCTGGCCGGCGCCGAAGATGGAGGCATCCGCACGGTGCGCCAGCATGGTGGTGGTCTGCCCCGTCGCCGGGAACGAATCAGCGAGCACCACTGCGCTTTCGCGCCGGGTTGCACGGGTGTCGATGCCGGCGCCCATGTCCGTGGCGAGGCTCACCACCTCGTTCCAGCCGCCTCCCACACGCTGGGCCGGGTGCCCGTCCGTGAGGCGGCCCTTCCGGCGTCGTGATTTCAGGAGCGCGATCAGCAGCAGCGGCAGCGCCAGGATGGACAGCGGGATCAGGGCAATGCCCAGGGCCCCGAGCAGTGCACCCCAGAAGAGCCACGGATTGTTTTTCTTATCATCGGCGTCCAGGGCGTCCGGCGAGGAATCCGGCGGCAGGTCGGCCGGTTCCTGCGGCGGGGGCGGCGGCTGCAGCACCTGGGGCTTGGGTTTGGACTTGTTTTCGGGGTCCGGCGGGATGGGGACATTGTCCTTGGGCGGCGTGGGGTCGAAGCTGACCCAGCCCACCCGGTCGAACGCCACTTCAACCCAGGCGTGGACGTCCTTGCCCGTGATCTTTACCTCGCCTGCGCCGTTTTCCGGGCTGGTCGGATCGGGGTAGAAGCCCATGACCACGCGTGACGGGATGCCCAGGTGGCGGAGCATCAGCGACATGGACACGGCATACTGCTCGTCATCGCCGAGCATCTGCTTGGCGGTCAGCAGGTTCCTGATCCGCGATGAACTGTGGCCGGACACGCTGGGCAGCTGGCCGTCAGCGACCAGGCCGTTGCTGAAGGCACCCGTCTTTTGGAAATGCGCCTCAATCTGGCGGACCCGGTCAATCGCGGTGGGCGCATCGGCTGAGAGATCGTTGGCCTGTGACCCAACTACCGGTGGTACCTCGACGGTATCCGGCAGCGTAACCTTCGCGAAGTCGTACTGGGTCAGCTGGCCGTGTTCGAGCTTCACGGGATCGGACACCTGGACGCTGTAGGAATCGCCCTTGGACAGGCCCTGCGTGGTCACTGCGGTGTCGGTGCCAGCATTGAAGTACAGGCCCGACGCCGCGGCGGAGGCGCTCTGGTCAAAGCTCAGGCCCGTGGTCTTCCGGCCTCCCGGGACGAAGTAGCCCTGGTAGTCCTCGATGGTGATGTCTATGGAGTAGTCATTCGAGGGGACGATGCCCGAGGTATCGGCCAGAGTATTGATGGACTTGGTGTCGCCCACCTTGCTGAAGCTGCCGGAGCCGTTGGGGTCCATGTTGTAGTTGGTGCCGTTGAAGGCATCCAAAGCCCCCAGCCGGACACGGCCGTCCCGCGGCAGTCCTTTGACCACAAACAGGGTGTCGTCCTTCTTGTCCTTGACGAACGTCCGGAAGCTTGCCAGGGGCGTGACGTAGTCCTTGGGATCAAACGGCGGGACCACCACGTTGCGCAATACTTTGCGGTCACCGCCGGCGGTGACCAGGGGCGCCGCCACCGCGGTAATGGCGACGCTCGCGGCGATGACGGCGGCGGCGGTGCCCAGCCGGCGGAGCTTGGCCCGCTGGGCTGTGGCGGCATCGGTCTGCGGACGGTTGACTGACACTTTGCGGGTGTCGCTGCGCCGCAGCGCATCGCGGCGGAAGGTGGCCCAGGCGATCGCCATGACGGTGAGCCCGATGCCGCGCTCCACCGTGAGGAAAGCAGCGTTGGTGCTGAAGGCTATGCCCGTGACGAAAAGCACCAGCACGGGAAGCAGCGGCCAATACGGGCTCTTCAGCCGCCAGGTGAGGATGCCGGCCACCAAGGCGGTGAGCAGCGAACTCAGGAACGGGACGATCAGGACGCCGCCGGCTGATCCTACCGGAACGCCTACCGTGAGCATGTCCTTCCAGGCGAACACAACGCCCAGGAGCAGGGTCCGCAGTGAGTCAAGGCTGGGAACGAACCCGGCAATCGCTGCATCCGGGACTGCGAGGAGTGTGCCGAACACCAGGTACGCGCCCAGGCCGAGGGCTGCGGTGATCAGCAGACCCAGGCGCAGGTGCGCGTTGGCGACGGCGATGCCGAGACCCAGCAGGATTCCGCCGAAGCCCGAGATCAGGTAGTAAGGGTCGCCGCCGAAGCTGAGGCTGAAGCCCAGCAGGCCCAACCCCAGCAGGACGGTGAGCGCGCCGGCGTCGAGCACAAAATGCCAGACCGGCTGCCCGTCGGCGAACGATGATTCATGCTGCCGCTGCTGCGTGCGTGGCCGGAGGCCCGGTGCGGAGCTCATGCGGCCGCCTTTCTGAGGACGATGGCGAGGTCAGCGAGGTCGCCGAGGGTCAGCACTGTCAGGTCCGCGATGTTGGCGCGGCCGGGTGCAGCTCCGATTTGGAGGCGCACAGCCAGGCTCCTGACGCCTAGCGGCACGGAGGCGGCGGCCGAACGGAGCTGGGCGGGTGTCACGTTGCTGCCCACCACAAAAAAGACTACCGACGCGTTGGGAACGGTGTCGGCCAGTGTCCGGGCGAGGTCGACGGCGGTCCGGCGCATGGGTGCGCCGGCGATCCGTGTCATGTCATCGAGCATGTTCCGCCCGGTTTCGCAGCGCAGCGGTCCCTTTTGCGTCAGGACGTCCAGCTCGCGCTGCTCGCGGATGGCCTGCCGGCCGATCGAAGCGGCCGCCGAGATGGCCATTTCGAATTCCTGCTCTGAGGCGTACTCGTCGGTGTTGATGGACAGCGAGATGGCCAGGTGCGCGCGCCGGGTTTCCTCGAACTGGCGCACCATCAGCTTGTTGGTCCGCGCGGTGGTCTTCCAGTGGATATGCCGCCGGTCATCACCCGGGACGTAGTCGCGCAGCGCGTGGAAAGACACATCCGCGCTGGAAAGGTCCGTGGTGGGCATGCCCTCCAGGTCGCGGATGAATCCCGCCGCGGAACCGGCCAGCGCCACTGTCTTCGGGTGCACGAACAGGTCCTCCGGCTCCGTCCACAGCACCTGGCGGCGGAGAAGGTGCAGGGGGTCGGCCCGGACGGAGCGGACAGGTCCCACCACGATGACGGCGCGGCGGGCTGTTGGAATGGTGAACAGGTCCTCGTGCACCTGCGCGGGCTTCATCCGGGGCAGGTGGAAGACGGCGGTGGCGTTGCCCACCGGCAGTTCCAGGGCGGCGGGCAGCAGGGGGCGGGTAGAGGTGTTGGAGACGGCGATGCTTCCTACCGCGCTGTCCCCCACCGCCACCCGGGTCCGGGCAAGGTCCAGGATCACGCCGTAGGAGGACCGGCCCAGGATGAACCCGATGGCGATCAGGAAAAGGACAAATGCCGCGATGGCAGAGGCTTTGGCCTCTTGCCAGCCGAAGGCCTGGCCGGCAGTCCACAGCAGGATGGAGGCGGCCAGGACCGACCAGCCCAGGACACTGACCACCGAGAGGACAGGCCATACGTAGCGCAGCCACAGGCCGCGGACCTTCACCCACGCGGGTGTGAGCGCGAGGGCGGCGGTGCTGGTTGCCTCGGCCCAGACTGACGAGGGATGCAGCCTGGTGGGTCTGCCGTCCCGGTGGAAGGGTTGCCTGAGACGTTCAGCAAGCCGGGTCAACGGAGTGCTGCTGGACATAAATGTGCCTTTGTTCGCGCTGGTCAGTGGTGGTCGGGAACTCGGTCGGAGCGTCAGACGGCGGCGCGCTGCTGCGGTGCCGCGATGTCGGACAGCACGCGGACCAAGACGGCCTCGGGGGTGGCGCCGGAGAACTCAGCCTCCGGATCCATGACAAACCGGTGCGTCCACACAACGGCGGCGAGTTCCTTGATGTCGTCGGGCAGGACGAAGTTCCGTCCCTGCCCCGCGGCCCAGACCTTGGCCGCGCGGACCATGGCGATGGCGCCACGCACGGAAACGCCCAGCCGGGTCTCAGGCGCGTTGCGGGTCTCCTCGCAGAGCCGAGAAATGTATTCGAGCACCGCCGTGTCCACGTGCACGGTGGCAGCGAGATCAGCCATGTCCGCCACAGCCTGCGTGGTAATAACTGCGGAGATCTCCTTGGAGCGGTCCTTCAGGTTCGCCCCGCCCAGCAGCTGGACCGTGGAGGCATGGTCCGGATAGCCGATGGAGGTCTTGATCAGGAAGCGGTCCAGCTGCGCCTCCGGCAGGCGGTAAGTACCGGCCTGCTCGATCGGGTTCTGCGTGGCCATCACCATAAACGGCCGGCCTGCCTCGTAGGTGACGCCATCCACCGTGACCCGGGATTCCTCCATGACCTCCAGCAGTGCCGACTGCGTCTTCGGCGAAGCACGGTTGATCTCATCGGCCAGGACAATGTTGTTGAAGATCGGTCCCCTGTGGAACTCGAACTTCTGCGTCTTCTGGTCGTAGATGGTCACGCCCGTGACGTCCGAGGGCAGGAGGTCGGGGGTGAACTGGATGCGGTTGTTGGAGCCCTGGACGGTGGCGGCCATCGCCCTGGCCAGCATGGTCTTACCGGTGCCGGGGGCGTCCTCGAACAACACATGGCCCTCGGCCAGCATCGCGGTGAAGGTGAGCCGGATGACGTGGTCCTTGCCGAGGACCGCCTGTCCCACGTTGGCAACGAGCTTGTCGAAAGTGCCTGCAAACCATTCGGCCTGCTCGGTGGTCATGGTCATGGGGTGGATCCTTTTCTTCTGGTGCTGGAGCTTGTTGTGGTGTACGGGGTGGGACCGTTGCCGGTCAACGGTGTCAGCACCGGGGTACGTCCGGGCCGCTGATATCGATAGTGGCGAGCTTGACGTACCAGCCCGAGTGGGGGCCACCGTCCATGCGGTACCACTTGTAGTAGGTGGGCGGGTTGGACGATTCGCTGGAGCCGTAGATGTTCATCCAGCATGCGCTCGGAATCCATCCATCGGACGTGGACACCCAGTTCGCGTCGTTACCCCCGCAATTGGGCGGCGGTTCGCTGTAGCGGTCCGGAACGGTGGGTTTGCCCGGGCAGCTGTTGTTGTCGGCCGGCTTGACCCTGACCGTCGTCACCGGCGGGGTGGGGTCCGCACCGGACGTGGACGTGGCGGAACCGATGGGACCGTCAACCACGGTTACCGCACGGACACTCAGGGTGTGGCTCTTGCTCCAGCCGCCCGCACCGGCGTCGAAGCTGATGGCCTTACCAACGTTTTGCCAGCCGCCACCGTCCATACTCACCTCGTAATGGTTCAGTGGCCGGCCGTTGGTGGCGGGGTTGTTCCAGGACCAGTGCACTTGGCCGTCACCCTTGGCCGAGGTCATGCCGTTCACGTTGGGCGCATTCGGCGGACCGTAGGGGTTCCCGGTACCGATGTTCTTGGCGTCACCGGACGCGTTGTTCTTGGTGGACGTCGCGATGATGGTGACGGCGATGTCCCTGCCGTTGGTCAATCCGTTGATGTTCCCACCGCCGGCCGGGATGCTTCCCGACTTGCCGTCGGCGTTGTAGGTGTACTGGATTTCCGTGTCTGTGGACCCGTTGCGCTGGGCTTGGGTCAGCGGTGTGAACGTGACCTTGAGCTGTCCGCTGTTACCGGTATCCGCCACCGTACCGCTGCTGACCTGGCCGGGTTTGCCGGCGGCCCGGATCTGGGCGGACGGGTTGCTGGTGCCGCTGGTGCCGGCTTTGTTGGTAGCCGAGACGGTGAAGGTGTAGTTCGACTCGGAGTTGTCCACCGTGACGTTCTGGGTGGTACCGGCCGGCACCGGCTGCGTGGCCACCACTGCCCCGCCCCTCAGGGTAGTCAGGGTGTAGGAGGAGACCGCGTCACCGTTGTTGTTCGGCGCAGTCCAGCTGACCCGCAACTGGCTTTGGGTTCCGACGGAACCGGCATCGGCAGCAGTGGGCGGAGCAGGGGTGGCAGGTACGCCGGCAGGTACTTCCGCGGCCGAATACGGGCTCCATTCGGACGGATCCTTGGCATCATTGCGGGCCAGGACCCGGACCTTATAGGAGACGCCGTTCTGGAGTCCCTTCCAGACGTAGCTCACCGCTGCCAGGTTCTGGATCTGGGCGTTCTGTCCCGGCGGGGCCGGCGAGATTTCCAGATCGTAGGTCTTGACGGGTGATCCCTTGCTGGCCGGTGCCACCCAGTTCACGGAAAGCTGCTTGTCGCCGAACTTCAGGGTGGGCGCCAACGGCGTGTCCGGCTTGACGTCGGGACGGACCTCGGCGGAGGCCGGGGACCGTTCAGATTCCCCGAACTCGTTAGTAGCGGTGACCTCGAAGTGGTACTTCGTGTTGTTGCCCAGCCCGGTCAACGTGCAGGTGTTCGCCGGACAGTCCTGCCTGAAGCCCGATTCGCCGTAGACCGTGTACTTGGTAATGGGCGCACCGCGGTCTGCCGGGGCAGACCAGTTGAGCAGGGCAGTTTTGTCGCCAACGCTTTGGGCTTGCGGGGTAGTCGGTGCGAGAGGCTTGTCCTTGACGGTAAGCCGGATTCGCGCCGTGGCGTTGCGGGAATCGTCTCCTGTCTTGTCCGCCACGGTGTAGGCAACCACCATGGTCCCCGTGAAACCGGACGACGGCGTGACCGTCACGGAGTCGCCGGAGACAGTTGCGGCTCCCTGGCCCGTCTCGGTTGATGCGGAAATGATCTTCAAAGCGGTCTCGGGGAAGGGGTTGGCGTCGTTGGCCAGGACCTTCACGGTGACCGGTTTCCCGGCGGCTGCGTTGGGCTCCAGGTCGTCGTTCGCCACTGGTTTGGGCCGGTTGGAGGCCGTGACGGCCAGCTGGTAAGTAGCCGTTGCCTCTAGTCCGCGCGAGTCCTTGGCCTTGATCTGGACCGCGCCTGCCGTGCCCGTGCCGCTGGAATCAGCGGCCGAGACCTTCAGGGTCTTGCCGTCGATGCTTGCATTGAAGCCGGACGGCATGCCGCCCACCACTACGTACTTCATGTTCTCGAGGTCGTCACGGTCCGGATCGGCGGTCAGTTTGCGCAGGTCCAGGGTGGCGCTATCCCCCCTGGGCACCTCAATGTTCGCGCCCAGCAGGGTGGGCGGGTTGTTGCGGTTGGGGTCAGGCAGCACCTTCGTGCGAATGCTCAGAGTGGATTTCAGCCCTGCAGGATCGTCGACGGCGGTTCCGTCGGTAACCTCAAAGCTCAGCGAGCCCGGGCCTACATAGTCAACGCCTGCCGTGTACTTCAGCGCCGTTCCGTCACCGGAAACCGGATTACTGCCATCCGAACCGATGAGCTTGATCCGGTCAGTCTGCGTCAGGCGCGGTGAGCGTCCTTCCCGGACCTTGACCCATTCCTTGAGGTCGACATTCACGGATTGTCCGGCGATGACCTCAATTACCTCGTCTTTGGCGAGGGTGGGAACCTGCTGCCCCAGCCCCGGCGCCCAGATGATGGCTGTGGACTTCTGGCCGTCCACGTCTTCGACGGCGTACGGGATCAGCTGCGGCTGTTCGGTCAGGTCTACGAGCATGGTGCCGTCAGGCCCCGGGCGTGCGGTGAGGGACTCGGTGCTCAGCTTAAGGTTCTCGCCGACGCCGTCGGGGTCTTCATCGTTCTTGAGGACGGGCACGTCCACGGCAGTCTTGCCCATCGCCTGGGCCGAGGTGACCCGGTCGTCGCGGGCAATGGGTGCCTTCAGCGGAACCTCGTTGTCCACCACTACGCGGATAGTGGCTTGGGCGGTGGCGTCGCGGTCGTCGGCGATCGAGTACCGGACGTTGACCGTCCCGGCGGCGCCGGGAGCGGTCAGGATGATGCGGCCGCTGGTCTTGCTGACGGTGGCTTGGAGGGCGTCGTCTGCCTCGATACCGTCCGTGAGGATGCGGATGATGTCGCCGTCGGGATCAGTGTCGTTGCCCGTGGCGTCGACAGCGATCTGCCGTCCCGGCCGGACCTTGATCGCATCATCGACGGGGGTGGGGTTCTGGTTGGTCTCACCCCGCGGGGCGATGCCCACCGTCACTGTTCCGGTATTGACGGCGCCCTGGCGGTCCACCACCTTGTAGCGGAACGTGTCAGTTCCGGCGCCGTCGCCGGCAGCGGTGAAGTCGATGAAGTTGCTGCCCACGGTGGCGGTTCCCATGGCCGGGGTGCTGTCGATACCAGTCAACTGCACGGAGTCGCCGTCCGGATCGATGCCGTCCAGCGGGACGGGAATGCGCGCCGTCCCGGCGGCCACCACGCGGGCGGTCAGGTTCCGCGGCTGCGGCCGTGAGTTCTCGGCCCCCTCCAGCGGAAGGATGTGGATGGTGACCGCGGCGGCGCTCTTCTGCCCCTGCGGGTCCACGGCGTTGTAGATGGCCCGTACCGTCTTGGGCTGGGATCCTGCAATGAACCGCAGCGTGTTTTCCGAAACGAAGCTCTTGCCGTCCAGTTCGTCCACGCCCTGCGGCAGAACCGGATCAACGGTCAGCTGCTGGCCTTGTGGGTGGGTGTCGTTGTCCAGCACCGGGATGGTGACAACGTCGTTGACCCGGACGTTCACTTCGTCCGGTTTGGGCTGGGGTGCTTCGACGACGGCGGGAGCCGGGACGGGGACCACGGAGACGCTGCCGGTGGCTGACTTCTTGCCGTTGGACATGGTGTATTCAAAAAGGAACGGGTCCTTCGTGCCCAGGACATCGGTGATCCGCAGGACACTGTGGTCAATCACGCTGACCGAAGCCGTGGTGTTGTCCGGGAGTTTCACGGACTGCAGCACCAGCACGCCGCCCGACGGATCCGAGTCATTCGCCAGCGGGTCCAGCAGCACGCTGCCTCCGGTGGGCATAAGCGCAACGTCATGCACAGCCACGGGGTCACCGGCGTCCTTGCCGGACTCCACGTCAACACGGATCAGGCCCTGGCTGCTCTGCGGGCCGTTGCTGGCGATGTAGGTCAGGTAGACGGGACCGGGAGTGGTGCTCCGGAACGTGAAGGTACCGCCGTCGGTGACGGGGCCCAGTTCGGCAGGACCATTGGCCTCCACCTGCGCCAGGCGGAGGGCACCGCCGTTGGGATCGACGTCGTTCTTAAGGGGTGCGATCACCAGGTCCTGGCCCACCACGGCAGTCACATGATCGGCGTTGACCACCGGTGCCAGCGCGCCCGGTGGCTGGACGTTCACTACAACTCTTCCGGTGACCGTTGCCCTGCCGTCCCAGATGGTGACTTCCACGTATTTCTTGCCGGCGGTGGCTCCGGAGTCCTGGAACGTCAGCAGGCCGTCTCGGCGGACCTTGACCTGGTCCTGGTCGTTGTCTGCCTTGGCTTCGAGCAGGACCAGGTCGTCGCCGTCGGGATCCACCCAGTCGGTGAGGATGTTCTGGCTGACCGTTTTGCCCTGTTCCACCAGCATGGTGGTGGAGTCTCCGCCGCGCTTGAAGACAGGCGCCTTATTTTCATCCGGTCCCACCACGTTGAGGCTGACCTGTCCCCCGGCTGAAAGACCCCGGCCGTCGGCGGCGTTGTAGCTGAAGGTCTCGGCGCCGGGCATGGCGTCGGCGGGAACGGAGATCTGGAACGCGGTACCGCCGTAGATGTTTTCCAGCGTTCCGGCTTTGGGCCCGGAATCGCCGACGGCGGCGGTCAGGACGTCGCCGTCGGGATCCGAATCGTTGTCCAGGACGCTGAGGATGGTGGTCCGCCCCGGGCGAACGCCCAGGGTGTCCGGTTTTGTTTCCGGCGGCCGGTTCGGTTTAGTGCGGTCCGGCAGGACGTTGATGGTGTTGTTGTCCGCCGATTCCTGGTCCTGCTCATCGGATTCGTTCTTGGGAGGAACAACGTCGTCCCAGTTGTTCACCAGCTGCATGTTCTGGTTCACCAGCCACACATTCCCGGAGTTCACATCGTTCAGGACCACCAGGTCCCGGTTCACCCGGAAAACGTACGACGGCGACGCACTCGCCTTAGGCACATCCACGTTTTTATCATCAGCATCATTGACACAGTCCCGGACATACTTGTTCGCCCCGGACCACGCCGCGTGCACACACCCGGCCAGCTGCACCGGAGCCGCCGGCACACCCTCACCATCAAAGGTGACCGTCTTCGCCGTCGACCCGTCCAGCGGCTGCTTCAGCAACGCCTTCTGCGTCGAAACCGCCACAAAATCACTCGCCGGGCCGCCCTGCTGCAACCTCGCATCCCGTGCGTTCTCCAACTGCAGGCGCTTACCGCCCGGCAGGAACAACTTCCCCGCAGCCGCATCCAACACCACCGGCTTATCCCCCACCACCGTGATCTGCAGATCACCGGCACCCTTCAAATCACCCCACGTACTGGCATCAGTGGACGTTGGCTCACCGTCCGCGTTGACCGCGGTGACAGTGACAATGCCCGTCTTAGGGTCGGCACTGTAGATCCGGTCATCGGTCCCCACCGCCGACACCGTACCCTGCGAAGCAGTCAGCACCGGCTCCGAGGACTCCTCATCGAAACCGTTAACGCTGGACGGCGAAAGCGCCCAAACCTTGCCCATCCCCGCATCCGTCACCGAGATCACGCTGGCACCGAAACTCACATCCGCCGAACCCGGCAACTTCTTATCCCCACCCAGACGCATATTCGCAGGAGAAACCTGGTTCAACGTCGAACCCGCCTCATCATCCACAAACACATCCCCGGCATTCTGGAGAATATCGAAGGTGGTACTCGCCGGCGTGACCGCACCATCCAAAACCCGCGACGGATAATTCAGCCGCCCCACGGCATTCTTGGATTTGCTGACTACCCACACGCCGCCGTCGTTCAACTCCACCTCAGTGGTCTTGAACCCCGGATAGATGATCGCCCCGGCAACCAACACGGCACCGGCCGCGGCAAAGGCCGATCCGGTGACGATCTTGTTGTGGCGCTTCTTGAGACCGAACTTCCCCAGCAGTGATGTCACAGCGATATTCCCTCAATTGTCCGGCAGCCCCCACGGCAGCCCCTCCAAAGACCCGATACGGGGCTCTCTGTTCCCCGCGTCAGCCTACCGAAGCATGGCAGCAGCCGCGATGGGGAGCGCTCCCCCTAGTCCTGCGCGACATGGCGCCCGCCATGCTCGACTATAGCGCGATACGCCAACAACTGGATAAATCCGCCGGTCAGGGACAAACACGTCCCTGACGCTCAGCAATGAGGTATTCCATGGCTCCCGGGCTGTCCAAGTTTCGTGTGCGACGCAATGATGTAACGTCCGACGTTCCGGGACGATCCCGAACGGATAGATGATCGCACCGGTCACCAGGACAACCGCGGCAGCAGCAAAAGCCGAACACGTAACGATTTTGTTGTGCCGCTTCTTGAGACCGAACTTCCCCAGCACATTTGTCACGGCATTACTATTCCTCCACTGGGCGTTCGCCCGTCATCAGCACTGCGGGATTCCATGGGCGTACGGTTGTCCGAGCTGAGCGTGGCCCGCGACCATATAGAACCCGACGTTCCGGTTGGATCCGGGTTCAATGCGGTAGAACGGCTGATCCGGCCTGTCGGTCCAGTGGTCGTTCATCATCACGTAGCAGCGGACCACGATCCGCTCGCCGCTGTTGACGTAGTACCACGGCGGGGTATCGCCGTTGTTGATGCCCTGGCAGTCGAAGTAGGGCGCCGGCCGGTAGCTGGCCTTGCCGTATTCGAACGTGCACGTGCGCACCAAATCAGTGCCCTTCACGACAGTGGTGATCCATTCGCCTTGCGTTCCCGAGGAGGCGGACGCCGAAGCGATGCCGCTCTCTGTCCCCAGCGAGTTGACAGTCTTGACGTCGATCCGATGGGTCTCGCTGAATCCGCCGGTGTTGATCACCCTGCTGCCGGACGGGGCCACGTTCTCCCAGCCGCCGCCGTCGATGCTGATCCTCGTGGAAACTACATCATTAGTTGTAGTGGACGGGGAGGACCAGTTCAGGGTCAGCGACTTCTGGTTCATGGCACCGTTCTGCCCTGAGGCGGAGGGCGTACCCGGCGACCCGTAGGGAGTGGTGGAGGCTCCAGCGCTGGCGTTGGAGCTCGGCGCCGCCGTGGAGTGCGCGATCACCGTGATGGTGATCTGTGTCCCGTTGGTGAAGCCACCCACGGTCTGGCCGCGGGTGATCGAACCAGTCTCGCCCGTGCTGGCGTTGTAGCTATAGCTGACCTCATTCACGGAGGAGCCGTTACGTTCGGCCGCTGTCAGTTCCTTGAAATTGATGGTCACCTTTCGTCCCGCTCCTCCGGTGTCCGCGGCAGCGACTGTGACCCCCGAGACCTGGCCGAGTTTGCCGGTGGCGCGCCGGGGTGCCGAGGCCGGACTGACGGCACCCTTTCCTGCCTTGTTTTCGGCCTGGACGGTGAACGTGTACTCGGCTTCTGAGTTGTTCGCCGTGAAGTTGGCCGTGCGCACCGTACCGGCGATGGTCTGGGTCTGCGGTGCGCCGCCGCCACCGCCACTCATGGTGACGTAGTAGTTCTTGATAGCGTCACCGTTGGTATTGGGTTCCGTCCAGTTCACGCGCAGCTGGTTGGTGGTTCCCACGGCTGAGGCCACGGCGGAGGTCGGTGCCGCCGGTGCAGCGGGCACTCCGGCGGGGTTGTCTTCGGAGGAATAGATGCTCCAGTCGGACGGGCCGAGCTCGTTGAGAGCCTGGGCACGCACCTTGTAGCGGACGCCGTTCGCCAGGCCGGGCCAGCTGTAGGTAAGTCCGGTGACACCGTTCTTCACGGCGATTCCGCTGGCCGGCGGCGGGGAGATCTCGAGGTTGTAGCTCTTGACGGCAGAGCCCTCAGTTTTGGCCGGCAACCAGTCGATCACCATGTTCTTGTCCCCCGCTTTCACGGTGGGTGCTTCCGGTGGAGAAGGCTTTTCGTCCGGCCGGATTTCATTCGACTGCGCTGACGCCTGGGAGTCACCCACCTCGTTGGTGGCGATCACGGTGAAGACATACTTCACATCGTTGGTCAGCCCGGCCAGCGTGCACGTGGTGGTGGCGCATTTTTGTTCGAAGCCGGTGTTGGACTTGACGGTGTAGCCGGTGATGGTGGCACCGTTGTCCGACGGCGGAGCCCACTTGAGCACAGCCGTCCGGCTGCGCACGTCCGTGGCAGTGGGGGCCGAGGGGGCATCCGGTTTGTCCCGGACCGTGACGCGGACCCGGCCGTTCACCTGGCGGGATGGATCATCGGTCTTGTCCGAGACCGTGTAGCGCAGCACCATCACGCCCTTGGATCCGTCCGCGGGCGTCACCGTGATGGAGTCCCCGCTAATGAGCGGTTGCCCTGCGGCGGATCCGGTTTCCACGGCGACGGAGGCGATCTTCAGCGGGGTGTCACTGAACGGATTGAAGTCGTTGGCCAGGACATTTATGGTCTCGGTCCGGCCGGCGTTGGCCTTCTCGAGGACGTCCTCATTGGCGGTGGGGAGCGGCCGGTTGGAGGCGACCACGGTAGCCGTCACCGAGGCTTTGACCGGTCCGGACCGCCCGTCCGTCACTTTCAAGGGGATGGTTCCCTTTCGGCCGGCGGCCATGCCCGGCTCGGAGCTCACGGCGAGCGTCTGCCCCTCAATCGTTGCCTTGAAGCCCTCCGGCAGGGACCCGTCGAACTCGAATTTGAGTTTTTCCTGATCGCCGGAATCCACGTCCCTGGCAAGGTTGCCCAGCTCCAGGCTCGCTGTTTCAGCCTTCGGCACTTCCAGGTCGCTTCCGCTAAAGGTGGGCTCGTGGTTGGCGTTCGGGTCCGGAATGACCCTGGTCATGACGGTCAGTGTGGACTTCAGGCCCTGGGGGTCTTCCGGACCGGACCCGTCTGTCACTTCGAAGGTGACGGAGCCGGGGCCAACGTAATCCTTGAGCGACGCGTAGCGCAGTGTCCTGGCGTTGCCGCCGATGACGTTTTGGGGGTCGGCACCCTGTACCTGGACTTTGTCCGCCTGAGTGATCTGCGGCGTGCGGCCTTCCCGCACGCGGACGTACTCGTTGAGGTCCAGCGTGACTTCCTTGCCGGCCATCACTTCCACAACGTCGGTGCGGGCCAGGGTGGGGTGCTCCTCACCTTGCCCGGGGACCCAGATGACCGCGGTGGCGGTCTGGCCGTCGACGTCGGTGACCGTGTACGGGACCAGCTGGTCCGCTGGTGCAAGGTTGACCACCACGTTGCCGTCACTGCCGACGCCGGCGTTCGGGTTTCCGTCAGGGAGGCTGACCTTGAGTTCCGAGGCCACTCCGTCGGGGTCGGAGTCGTTTTTCAGGACCGGAGCGTCCACGGCGGATTTGCCCAGCGTCTCGGCTGGCGTGATGACATCGTCCTTGGCGATCGGGGCTTTGAGGGTGGCGTCCGGGCTGACCCGGACGCGGATCACGGCACTGCCCTGGGCTTTCTTGTCGTCCTGGATCTTGTAGCCCACGCTCTCGTTGCCGGCGGCGCCCGGCGCGGTGAGCAACACCCGGCCACCGTCAGCGGTTTCGACGCTGAGTTCAGGGCGGGCTTCAAACGCGTTGGCGACAAGCCCGATCGGGTCCCCGTCCGGGTCTGAGTCGTTGCTGAGGGCGTCTACGGCGATCTTGCGACCAGGCCGGACATCGACGGAGTCGTCGACGGCGATGGGTTTCTGGTTATTGGGCTCAGGCGGGGCAATGCCCACAATGACCGTACCGGTGTTCTCGGCGCCGATCCGGTCCCGGACACGGTAGGTGAACGTGTCCGTGCCGGCAGCCGATCCGGTCGCGGTGAACTCAAGGTAGCCGTCCCTGATGACGGCTGTTCCCATCGCGGGGGCCTTGTCCACTCCGATCAGCTGCACGGAGTCGCCGTCGGAGTCGATGCCGTCCAAAGGCACGGGAATCCGCACCACCATGCCGGAGACCACCCGGGCGGTGAGGTTTTTCGGCTCGGGGCGGGTGTTCCGTTCGTCATCGCGGGCGCGGATGCGGATGGTGACCTGCTGAGAGTCCGACTGTCCGGAATCGTTGGTGACCTTGTAGATCGCATAGGCCGTCTTGGGCAGGTCCCCGGCAATAAAGCGCAGCGTGTTGCCCGCGCGGAAGATGCGGCCGTCGGCGTCGTCGGGCTTCTGCGGCAGCTCCGGCTCCAGGGTGAGCTTGCCACCGTTGGGGTCGGTGTCGTTCTCAAGGACGGGTATGGTGACCACGTCGCCGACCCGGACCGAGACCTCGTCCGGTTTTGCCTGGGGTGCCTGTAGCTTGGCCGGAGCCGGGACCACCAGCACGGCGATGTCGCCGCTGGCCGAGGACTTGCCGTTGGAAATCGTGTATTTGACGTTGAGCTGGCCCTCGGCCCGGATGTCGGTGATCCGGACTACGGAGTGGTCCAGCACCGAAACAGTGACCGGCAGGCCGTCAGCCGCGGTGACGGACTGGACCACCAGGACGCCGCCGGAAGGGTCCGAGTCGTTGCCCAGGACGTCGACCAGAACGCTGCCGCCGCTCGGCAGCAGGGCCGTGTCCCGCACAGCAACGGGGGCGCCGTCGCCGTCGCCGGAAACCACGTCCACGCGGACCAGCTGCTGGGCGCTGGCCGGACCGTTCGTCACGAGGTAGGACACATAGTGGGCGCCTTCGGCTGTGGAGTTGAAGGTGAAGGTCTGCTGGTCCGCCCCCATGGTGGCGGTGGAGTTGCCGTCGGGCGTGATCTGGGCGAGGCGGAGGGCCCCGCCCTGGGGGTCCGAATCGTTCTTCAGCGGTGTGATCACGGTGTCCACACCGGCAACGGCGACGACGTGGTCCGCGTTGGCGATCGGGGGCAGCGCACCCGGAGCGCGGACATCCACGGTGACTTTTCCTTCGGCGGTCGACTGGCCGTCGGAGACCGTCACGGTGACCATTTTGCGGCCGGGTTCCGTGCCGGCGTCCTGGAAAGTGAGCAGCCCGTCGGGCCGGACCTTGACCTGGTCACGGGGGTCAGTCCCGCTGGCGCCGACCACGTAGAGGTCGTCGCCGTCGGGGTCCGCCCAGTCGGTGAGGATGTTCTGGCTGACGATTTTGCCCGCCTGAACCACGAGGGTGGTGTTGCGGTTCGGCTTCTGCCGCGGGGCGGAGTTCTCGCCCGGCGGGATGATGTTAAGGGTGATGTCGGAGGAGGCCGTGAGGCCGCGGCCGTCGTCGACCGTGTATTTGAAGGTTTCGGAGCCGGTTTTGTCGGCTGGGACGCTGACCTGGAAGCCGGTGGAGCCGTAGATAGGGGCGAGGAGACCGGACTGGATCGGATCGGGCGCGCGGACAGTAAGGATGTCGCCGTCGGGGTCGGTGTCGTTGTCCAGGACGGGGAGGAGGGCGGTCCGTCCCGCCCGTATCCCGAACGTGTCAGGCTTGGCCACGGGTGCGCTGTTGGGTTTGGTGCGGTCCGGCAACACGGTCTGCTGGACTTCGTCGGCGGAGTCCTTGTCCGCATCGTCGGAGGTTTCCTTCGGCGGGATGACGTCTTCCCAGTTGTTCACGAGCTGCATGTTCTGGTTCACCAGCCACACATTCCCGGAGTTCACATCGTTCAGGACCACCAGGTCCCGGTTCACCCGGAAAACGTACGACGGCGATGCACTCGCCTTGGGCACGTCCACATTCTTGTCATCAGCATCATTGGCACAGTCCCGGACATACTTATTCGCCCCGGACCAGGCCGCATGCACACACCCGGCCAACTGCACCGGAGCCGCCGGCACCCCCTCACCATCAAAGGTGACCGTCTTCGCCGTCGACCCGTCCAGCGGCTGCTTCAGCAACGCCTTCTGCGTCGAAACCGCCACAAAATCACTCGCCGGGCCGCCCTGCTGCAACCTCGCATCCCGTGCGTTCTCCAACTGCAGGCGCTTACCGCCCGGCAGGAACAACTTCCCCGCAGCCGCATCCAACACCACCGGCTTATCCCCCACCACCGTGATCTGCAGATCACCGGCACCCTTCAAATCACCCCACGTACTGGCATCAGTGGACGTTGGCTCACCGTCCGCGTTGACCGCGGTGACAGTGACAATGCCCGTCTTAGGGTCGGCACTGTAGATCCGGTCATCGGCCCCAACCGCGGACACCGTGCCCTGCGAAGCAGCCAGCACGGGCTCGGTGGACTCCTCGTCGAAACCGTTCACCGTGGAGGGTGAAAGCGCCCAAACTTTGCCCTTGGCCGAGTCCGTCACCGAGATCACGCTGCCACCGAAGCTCACTTCCGCCGACCCCGGCAACTGCTTGTCCCCGCCCAGGCGCATGTTCGCAGGCGAAACCTGGTTCAACGTCGAACCCGCCTCATCATCCACAAACACATCCCCGGCATTCTGGAGAATATCGAAAGTAGTACTCGCCGGCGTCACCGCACCATCCAAAACCCGCGACGGATAATTCAGCCGGCCCACCGCATTGTTCGACTTCGAGACCACCCACACCCCGCCGTCGTTCAACTCCACCTCGGTGGTCTTAAACCCCGGATAGATGATCGCACCGGCAACCAGGACAACCGCGGCAGCGGCAAGAGCCGTTCCCGCAATGCCGCGGGAGCGCAGGATTCCGCGGCGCGTGGTCCAGCCCGCACTGTTTCCTGTCCGCGCAGTTGTGACACGCGGATTTGCAGCACGCGCCGTTCGGCGAAGTTTCATGACCGGTATCTCCCCAGATAAGACTCCGGCCGGGCCGATGTACGGTCCGCTGCAGCCGGGCACAACCGATTATAGCGGTATTCACCATCAAGTGGATAAATACGTGGCGACGGTAACGCCCTAGTCGAGGACCAAGCCTTTTCCTTGTCCGCGCGCCAGGAGCACGGGATGGATTTCGCCGAACCCGCGGACATTTTCGGCGGC
The DNA here is from genome assembly GCF_050156205.1 of Pseudarthrobacter sp. Y6. Taxonomy (NCBI): domain Bacteria; kingdom Bacillati; phylum Actinomycetota; class Actinomycetes; order Micrococcales; family Micrococcaceae; genus Pseudarthrobacter; species Pseudarthrobacter sp. Y6. The sequence goes on from NZ_CP189574.1 coordinate 3,113,683, forward strand.
CTGCGGAACAAGAATGAAGCGCTTGTCCTGGTCCAGCGCGGAAGCAGTCATGGAGTCGATCAGGACCGTTCCCGGATCCGCCAACGTGGTGAGCCGGGCAGCGAGGTTGACCGTAGGGCCGTAGATGTCCCCCAGCCGGGACAGGATCCTGCCCCAGACCATCGCCACCCGCGCTTCCGGCAGGATCTCGTCTTCGGTGAACGCCTGTGACAGGGCCAGCGAGATCTCGGCTCCGGCAGCCGGCGTTTCGGCGATATACAGGACTTCGTCGCCTACTGTCTTGACCAGCCGCCCGCCGCCAACGGAAATGATCTCGGCGCATTTGTTCTCAAAGCGCTGGACCAGCCGGGCGAGGGTCTTTTCATTCATCCGGCGGGAGAGACTCGTATAGGAAACCAGGTCAGCAAAGCCGACGGCGCGGGCCAGCGGCAGCGGGGCATCGTCCTCATCGCCGTCGCGGCCTTCTTCGCTGGCCTGCAGGCCAGCCTCGGCGCGCACGGCCAGGCGTTGAACGCCTGCATTGAGTTGCCGCCGCCACGAATAGACCAGCATCTCCTCCAGCGCGTCCAGCAAGGAGGGCAGTTCCTTCACCAGGCGCTTGCGGGCCACAGCGTCAGTGACGCCCTGCTCGTGGACCATGTCCTCCACCAGGGCCTCGATCTGCCAGACCACCATGCGGTCTGTCATCTGCCCGATGGACCGGGTCACGGAGATGGCGGCCTCTTCGGTCAGCACGCCGGTGCGGACCAGGTCAACGACGGTGGACAGCGCGGCCTGATCCCGTTCGGTGAAGGCGACGTCTTCGTCGCCGAAGTTCGGGAAGCCGAGGGCACGCCACAGCTTCCGGGCCGAAAGGAGGGACAGTCCTGCCCCGGCGGCCACCTCACGGCGCCGCAACTTCCGCTCGCCGCCCAACAGTCGGGACTCGAGTGCCTTGGCAGCCACTCGTTCGGGAGACAGTGTGCCTGTTGCCGGGTGTGCAGTTTCGGGCACGGCGGGAACCGGCAGGTCCGCTTCTTCCCGTTGGTCCTCATCGTTCATCGTCTCCACCTTCTCTCAACTCCCACGGCAACGTTTCGTCTGTGTAATCCGATATCTCATCAGTCCCCGGGTCCCCGCCAACAGACAGTTCGTCAATCGCATCCAGCACGAAGTCCCGGAACCGTACTGCTTCCGGGACGTCCTGGATGCTCACCACACCTTGGTACCCGGTTTCCAAGGATATATTCCCGGAGCGCAATATGCGCTGCACCACCGACTGGTGGACCGTCACGTTGCGGATCGACGCGAGGTTGACCTGCTCGTCCCGGCGCCGCACCATGCCGTAGCGGGCAATAATCCGCCTGCTCGTGAGGATGTACCGGGTTGCCTGCCACCGCAGCAGCCGGGGCAGGCAATATGCCAACCATATCCACGCAGCGGCAACAGCGCAGGCAAGGACGATCCACGGTGTCCAGGCAGCGGAAGCCACCGGCACCAGCCGGGTAGCCTCGCCCCGCACGGTCCAGGCACTGGCAAAAGCTGCAGCGGCCGGTGCCGCAATGAAGGCTGCGGCCGGGCCGGCCAGCTTCCTCGGCTGCGGGCGGGTGATTGTAATGACCTGCTCGCCCGGCACGAGGCCTTTACGCATAGCCGCTTTCAGCGCCCTGGCCCGGCGGGGTCCACGGGCGCAGGTGGACTACATCGCCGGCGGTGACCACATGCTCCCGGCGGTCCTTGTCCACCACCAGGAGTGAGCCGTACTCGTCCAGCCTCGAAGCGTGCCCGATGATCTCGTGGTCACCGGGCAGCTGCGCGCGCACTTGCTTGCCCAGCGTCACCATCACGGATTCCACCCGCTTGTGGAGCGAAGGGCCGCCGGCAATCCCGGCGGTGGGGTCGCCGTCGGCATTGCAGAAGCTGCGGTAGAGCACTGTGAAATGGGCGAGGTAGCTCTTGAGCAGCACGGTCCGATCAACAGTCAGCGGTTCTTCCAGGGCAACGGACGTCGCTGTGGGCACCGGGAGTTCTGACGCGGTCAAAGTCACGTTCAGGCCGGTCCCCAAAATGACCGGAGGAACAGAACCGTCCCCCATGGGCCCCAGCTGGGCCAGGATCCCGGCGATCTTGCGGCCACGGACCAGGACGTCATTGGGCCACTTGAGCTCGGCCGGAATACCAGCGGTCTCACGCAGTGTCTCCCGCAGCGCCAGTGCGCCCAGCAGTGACAGCCACGAATAGGTATGGGTGGGCAGGGGCCTGCCCTCGGCGTTGGCGGGACGCAGGACCAGGGACACCGACACCGAGCTCAGCGGCGGCGCTTCCCACCGCCGGTCCAGGCGTCCCCGGGCAGCGGTCTGGTACTCGGCCGTCAGCACTGACAGGTCCGGCCACTCTTTGGGCTCAACCGTCACCGAGCGCAGGAGATCCGCGTTGGTGGAACCGGTGGAGTCCACCACCACCACCTTGGCGATGCCCGTGGCCGCCAGGAAATCCTGGTCCGCCAAGGCTCCGCGATTCAACGGACTTCCTGGGGTGTGTGAGTCATCCATGGTTGAATCCTATCGACTCAGGCGCCGCCGCTGGCCGTTCCCGCAGCCACATGACTGGAACCGCGGCTCAGAGGAATATGTCCGGAACCAGCCGATCCTCCGCTGCCCCGAGGCTGTACGGACGGAAGTCGGTGACCCCCGCCGCGCGGAGCACCTGTTCGTCCGTATAGAAGTTTCCGCTGGGCGCACCCGCACTGCCCCCGTGCGCGCCGGCCAGGTGAGTGCCGGCCAGGTTGCTGCCGGTCAGAACGGCGTGGGCTGCGTCGGCCATGATCTGCGGTCCGCGGGCGGCCTGGACGATTTCCTGACCGCCGGGCATATTCCGGATGGCCGCGGTATCGATGAGGGTGCACGGCCAGAGAGAGTTGACGTTGATGCCGTCGGCCTTGAGTTCTTCGGCAAGTCCCAGCGTCGTGAGGCTCATCCCGTATTTGGCCATGGTGTACGCCAAGTGCTTGCCTGCCCAGTGGGGGTCAAGATTCAGGGGCGGCGACAGCGTCAGGATGTGTGCGTGGGCGGATCTGCGCAGGGCGGGCAGTGACAGCTTGGAGAGCAGGAACGTCCCGCGGACGTTGATGTCCTGCATCAGGTCGTAGCGTTTCATATCCACGTCATCGGTGGTGGAGAGATCGATCGCGGACGCATTGTTCAGCACGATGTCGATCCCGCCGAAGCGTTCGACGGCGGCCGCCACGGCACCTGCGACGTTTTCGTCACTGCGCACATCGCCCACGATTGCCAGGGCTTGGCCCCCGGCGGCCTCCACCTGCTCGGCGGCGCTGAAGACAGTGCCCGCCAGCTTGGCATGGGGCTGGCCGGTCTTGGCCATAAGGACAATATTGGCACCGTCCTGCGCGGCCCGGGTGGCAATGGCCAGCCCGATGCCGCGGCTGCCGCCGGACATCAGAATGGTGCGGCCCCGAAGGGACCCGGTGGCCTGGTACGGCGCTGCGGCAGTGGACCTTGCATCGTTGCTGGAAGTCATGGCTCCACTGTAGCCGAGGTATGTTACTAGCGAGTAACATACTGCTGGCCGCTGGAAAGTGCGGAAAATTGTAGGTTTTCTACAGTCGTCCCACGCAGATGCGTCATTAGACTAGCCAGCAGGGTTCGTCTTTTGTGTGCAATCTACTTAAATCCCGCGCCTGACCTGCCAGCCACCACCGCACGCAGCACCACATTGTTACAGCACCAATCTGCTACAGAGCCGGAGACACTTGATGAGCCACGATCTGACAACGACAGCGGGAAAGATCGCCGATTTCCGCGACCGCCAGGCCCGTGCAGAACAACCCTCCGGCCCCGAAGCCATCGAAAAGCAGCATGCCCGCGGCAAGAACACCGCCCGCGAGCGCGTAGACCTCCTGCTGGACGAAGGCTCGTTTGTGGAGTTCGACGCGCTGGCCGTGCACCGCTCCACCGCCTTCGACATGGAAAAGAAGAAGCCGCTCGGCGACGGGCTGGTCTCCGGCTACGGCACGGTGGACGGGCGTCCCGTTGCCGTCTACAGCCAGGACTTTTCGGTTTACGGCGGATCGTTGAGCCAGGTCAACGGCGAGAAGATCGTCAAGGTCCAGGAATTCGCCCTGCGCAACGGCTGCCCGGTAGTGGGCATCCTCGACGGCGGCGGTGCCCGCATCCAGGAAGGCGTGGCCTCACTGGCCATGTTTGCCGACATCTTCCGCAATAACGTCCACGCGTCCGGCGTAGTGCCGCAGATTTCGCTCATCATGGGACCGTCCGCCGGCGGCGCGGCCTACTCCCCCGCCCTCACGGATTATGTAGTGATGGTGGACAAGACCTCGCACATGTTCATTACGGGACCTGACGTCATCAAGACCGTCACGGGCGAAGACGTGGACATGGAGTCCCTGGGCGGCGCACGCCAGCACAATGCCAACACGGGAACCTCCACCTATCTGGCCTCCGACGAAGCCGATGCCATCGAGTTCGTCCGCGAACTGCTGGACTTCCTGCCGTCCAACAACCTCGCCGAGGCCCCGGTGCTGGAGCACCAGCAGGAGCTGGAGATCAACGACGACGACCTCGCCCTGGACACTCTCGTCCCGGACTCTGCCAACCAGCCGTACGACATGCGCACCGTCATCGAGCAGGTCGTTGACGACGCACATTTCCTGGAGATGCAGTCCCTCTATGCCCCCAACGTCATGATCGGCTACGGCCGGGTTGAGGGACACACCGTGGGGATCGTGGCCAATCAGCCGCTGCAGTTCGCCGGCACGCTGGACATTGCGGCCTCGGAGAAGGCCGCGCGCTTCGTCCGGAACTGCGACGCCTTCAACGTCCCCATCATTACCCTGGTGGATGTCCCCGGGTTCCTGCCCGGCAAGGACCAGGAGTTTCAGGGCATCATCCGCCGCGGCGCCAAGCTGCTGTACGCCTACGCCGAAGCCACCGTCCCCAAGCTGACGGTCATCACGCGCAAGGCCTACGGCGGAGCGTACATCGTGATGGGCTCCAAGAAGCTCGGCGCGGACCTGAACCTGGCGTGGCCCACGGCGCAGATCGGCGTGATGGGCGCCCAGGGCGCCGTCAACATCCTGTACCGCCGCGAACTGGCCGCCGTTGCCGAGGCCGGCGGGGACGTTGAAGCCCGGCGAGCCGAGATCATCCGGCAGTATGAAGACGAGCTACTGAACCCCTACCAGGCTGCCCAGCTGGGCTACGTGGACGCAGTCATCGCACCGTCCGATACCCGAGGCCAGATCATCAAGGGCCTTCGCGCCCTCCGCGACAAGCGGGCCAGCCTGCCCACCAAGAAGCACGGGAACATTCCGCTGTGAGTGCGGACATGAACCAGGCCGCTGAACTCGCTCAACCCCTGCTTTCTGTGGTTAAAGGGCACCCGTCGGCCGAGGAGCTCGCGGCGCTGACCGCCGTCGTACTTTCCCTGGGCAGCGCGGACGCCGTGGCCGCCGGGAAGCCCTCTGCCCGCGACTGGGTGCGCCGCCAGCAACTGCGGCTCGCCCCGACGCCGGGACCCGGCGCCTGGAGGCGGAGCCGGGGTTAGGCTCGTGGGGTGACTACCGAGACCGCCCCCGCCGCCCGTCCGCACTCCGCCATCGATGCCGTGGCGGATGACTATACCGACACACTCATCCGGCTGAACCCGTCGCTTGCCACCACGCTGGGGCTGCCGGGGCACGAGACCGAGTACCCGGATTACTCCCCCGCTGGCATCGCGGGTTTTGCAGCGGAAGCCCGCAAGGCCCTTGCTGCCCTGGAGGGCTTGGCACCCCAGGACGACGTTGATGCCGTCACCCTGGACGCCATGCGGGAACGGCTGGGCCTCCAGCTGGAAATCCACGGGTCGGGCTGGGATGTGGCGGAGCTGAACAACATCGCCTCCCCTGCACAGGACATCCGGGCCGTTTTCGACCTGATGCCCACGGACACCGGCGAGCACTGGGAGCACATCGCCGGCAGGGCGGTCAATGTTCCGGCGGCGATCGAGGGCTACATTGCCTCGCTCCGTTCCGCCAAGAATGCCGGCAAGGTCTCCGCGGTCCGCCAGGTCAAGATCGTGATCGAACAAACAAGCAAGTACGCCGCCGAGGACGGCTTCTTCGCCAAGCTCGCCGCGGAAGCCGCCGTCGACGGCCAGCCGCTGCCTGCGGACGTGCAGGAAGAGCTCGACGCCGGTGTTGGCGCTGCGCGCCGTGCCTACCGGGAGCTCGCGGAGTTCCTCCGCACGGAACTGCTGCCTGCCGCCCCGCAGCAGGACGCCGTCGGCCGCGAACGCTACGCACTGGCCTCGCGCTCCTTCCTGGGCGCCGCCGTCGACCTCGAAGAGACCTACGCATGGGGAGTCCAGGAACTGGACCGGCTCATCGCCGAGCAGGAAAAAGTCGCGTCCAGCATCAAGCCAGGGGCCGGCATCGCGGAGGCAAAGGAAGTCCTCAACAACGACCCCGCGCGCCAGCTCAAGGGCACGGCGGCGCTCAAGGCCTGGATGCAGGAACTCTCGGACAAGGCTGTTGCCGACCTCGCGGGTGTGCACTTCGATATCCCGGACGTGATGAAGAAGCTTGAATGCCTTATCGCCCCGACCGACGAAGGCGGCATTTACTACACCGGCCCGTCGGATGATTTCTCGCGCCCGGGCCGGATGTGGTGGTCCGTCCCGGCCGGCGAAGACACCTTCACCACCTGGGCCGAAACCACCACGGTCTTCCATGAAGGCGTTCCCGGCCACCACCTGCAGGTGGCCACCGCCACCTACCGGCGGGAACTGCTGAACAAGTGGCGGCGGAACGTCTGCTGGACCTCCGGCCACGGCGAAGGCTGGGCCCTGTACGCGGAAAAGCTCATGCAGGAACTCGGCTACCTGGCCGATCCCGGCGACCACATGGGCATGCTGGACATGCAGCGGATGCGGGCGGCCCGCGTGGTGTTCGACATCGGCGTCCACCTTGAACTCGAGATCCCCGAACGCTGGGGCACCGGAACATGGACCCCGGAGGCGGGCTACGAATTCCTCAAAGAGAACCTGCCCATCAGCGAGGGCCAGCTCAGATTCGAATTCACCCGCTACCTCGGTTGGCCCGGCCAGGCCCCGTCCTACAAAGTGGGCCAGCGCCTCTGGGAACAGATCCGGGCCGACCTCGAAACCCGGCCCGGCTTTGATCTTAAGGCGTTCCACACGAAGGCTCTGAATGTCGGCTCCGTAGGCCTCGATACCCTCCGGCGGGCGTTGCTTTCTTAGCCCCCCTCTGCCGGATCGGCGAGAGGTTCGCCACACCACCGCAGGGAATAACTTCATAATTGCCTGATATGACGGCGGATTTACGGGGATTCTTGGCTTGTTATGGCGACGGGGTGCGTAATATTTCTCAACATCTGTTCGCTGTGATAAGCGGGGCGGCCTAGCGTGTTCTGGTGAGCACTCAAACCCGCACCCCCGAATCCGCAGGAAAGACCGGCTTCCAGCTGCCCAAGTGGGCTGGCTCGTTCGGTTTCCAGATCATCGCCGCCCTCATCGTGGGCCTGGGACTAGGCCTGCTGGCCAAGTACACGGGCAGCACCAAGGAGGCCCCCAACGGCCTTGGCGCCACGCTGCAGACCATCGGCTCCAGCTACGTTTCGCTGCTGCAGACCGCAGTAGTTCCGCTGATCTTCACCGCCGTCGTGAGCTCGATCTCGAACCTGCGCCAGGTCTCCAACGCCGCCAAGCTGGCCTGGAACACCCTGCTCTGGTTCGCCATCACCTCCCTGATCGCCGTCGTGATCGGCATCGGCCTCGGAGTGCTCCTGCAGCCCGGCGCCAACACCGGCATCACCCAGGAGGCCAAGTACGCCGGCAAGTCCGGTGACTGGTGGTCCTTCCTGATCGGGCTGTTCCCCAAGAACTTCCTTGGCCTTGGAGCCAGTTCCACCGTGACTGAAAGCGCCACCGCGGCCACCACGGTCAGCACCTCTATCAGCTTCAACGTGCTCCAGATCCTGGTGATTGCCATCGCCGTCGGCGTCGCCGCCCTCAAGGTGGGCAAGGCTGCCGAGCCGTTCCTGAACCTCAACGCGTCGGCGCTGGCCGTCATCCAGAAGGTCCTCTGGTGGATCATCCGCATCGCCCCGCTCGGCACAGTTGGCCTGATCGGCAACGCCGCGGCCGTCTACGGCTGGGACACCATCGGCGCGCTCGGCAAGTTCACCTTCGCCATCTACGTGGGACTGGCCCTGGTGCTGTTTGTGGTTTACCCGGCCCTGATCCGCTCGCACGGCCTGTCCGTGAAGCAGTACTTCTCCGGGGTCTGGCCTGCCGTGCAGCTGGCGTTTGTGTCCCGCTCCTCGATCGGAACCCTGCCGCTGACCCAGCGCGTCACGGAGCGCAGCCTGGGTGTTCCCCGGGCCTACGCTTCCTTCGCCGTGCCCCTGGGCGCCACCACCAAGATGGACGGCTGCGCCGCGATCTACCCCGCGATCTCCGCCATCTTTGTGGCCCAGTTCTTCGGCGTCCAGCTGGATGTCAGCCACTACCTCCTCATCGCCCTCGTCTCGGTCCTTGGTTCCGCCGCAACTGCCGGCACTACGGGCGCCGTGGTGATGCTCACGCTGACGCTCTCCACGCTGGGACTGCCCCTGGCCGGCGTCGGACTCCTGCTCGCTGTTGACCCCATCCTGGACATGGGCCGCACCGCGGTCAACGTCGCGGGCCAGGCCCTCGTCCCCACCATCGTGGCCAAGCGCCAGGGCATGCTCGACGAGGCGCTCTACAACGCACCCCGCAACGGCACTCCGTTTGTGGACGACGACGCCGACTCCTCCGCTGCGGATCCCTCCGCCATCACCGGAGGTGCTGACTCGCCGGAAGCCGGACGCGAACTGGCCGACGCGAAGGCCTGACCGCAGCAGCCCCGCCACACCCCCCTCCCCCGAGTTTTTGTCCAGATAATGCGCCCAGGAAACGCTCAAAGGGTCATTATCTGGACAAAAACTCTTTTGGGGCGGGGTGCTTTGCGCTAGCGGCCACCACCTCCGATGACTCCGTTCTGGACTGCCTTGGTCACGGCGTCGGCCTCGGCCTGGGTCAGCTTGCCGTCGGTGACGGCCTGGTCCAGGCGAGACTTCAGGGCCGCGGCGCGATCTGCCTGTTCGGCGGTGCGCAGCTCTTCGAGCGCCGCCGTGACCTTGGCCTCATCGATGCCGAGCGTCGCCGCGAGGGACTTCGCGAGTTCAGCCTGCTTCGCGGCCGGGTCCGGCCGGGTTTTTTCAGTTGTTGTTCCGTCGGCCGGCGGGGTGGTGGGCTTGTTGGCCTCACGGTAGGCCTTCAGGGCCTCCGTCACCTTGGCCTCGTCCACGCCCAGCTTGGTGGCAAGGTCCGCTGCGTCCACGCCGCGGAAGCCGCCGTGTCCATGGCCACCCCGCATACCCTTCCCTTCAGCGGGGCCGGCGCTGGTGCTGCCGTCGGCGGAGGCTCTCGAGCTGGCGCTGGGGGTGGGCGTCGGCGTCGTGGTTGCGGACGCCATGCCAGCGACGCCGATCCCGGCGCCAACGGCCAGCGCGGTGGCCGTGAGGCCAAGGGCAATTCTCTTTGTGCGTACCATTCTTGTCTCCTGGATCTGCCGTCCGGTGACGGCTGGTCAAGATGTCCCAGACGGGACTCTTCCAGTGTCCGGCGCCAGCTTCAGGCTCAGCTGTCGGGAACCTTTCATCTTCCTGTGAATCACCTTGCGCGGCGTGCAAACTTGCACGTAGTGTAATTTCATGCCCGAACTTCTCTCGCGCCGTGAGCTGAACAAAGCCGCCACCCGCCAGGCCATCACCGATGCCGCGTTGACCCTGCTGCGCGCCCAGGGACCCGGGAATTTCACGGTGGAAGAAATCGCCGAATCAGCCGGGATCTCGCGCCGCACCTTCTTCAACTACTTCAGCAGCACCGAGGCCGCGCTGGCCTCCATGACGCACGGGTTTCTGGACAACGCCCTTCAGCAGTTCCGGCAGCGGCCCGCCGACGAGCCCATCCTCGAATCCGCGCGCGCGGCCCTGATGCAGCTGGCCGACCCCATGACGGTGGCGCCCCTGGCTGAACTCTTCACCCTCACCCAGGACAACGCGGTCCTGTCCCGGTCCGAACTTGAGGCGTGGGACCACTGCACCGAAGAGATCATCAGCGCGGCCCGGGAGCGCTTCGCCGGAACCCCGGGCGCCGTCGTCGACGAACTGTACCTGCGCGCCCTCGCAGGCTCCGTCATCTCCTGCGGGAAGGCGGCCATGGACGTGTGGTTCGCCCAATGCGGCGCCGACCTCACACCCGCATCGCTCGCTGTCCTGCGGCAGCTGCTCATTGACGCCATGGGCCACCTCGGCTCCGGCTTCGGCAGCCCTGTTCCAGCAGCCAAAACTTCCGCGACCCCCACAGCTGCCACTACCCACCTCCTCAAAGAACGGCTCTGACATGGCCCTGCTGCTCTACCGCCTCGGCAAGTTCTCTTACCGCCACCGCTGGCTGGTCATTTCGCTCTGGCTCGCGGCGCTGGTGGCCGTGGGCGGCTCCGCAGCCGCCTTCCACGGCACGCTGTCCAACAACTTCCAGATTCCGGGCACTGAGACCCAGCGGATCGCGGACAAGCTGAAGCAGGAACTTCCGGCAGTGTCGGGCGGCTCTGCCACTATCGTCTTTGAAGCCCCGGAAGGCGGCTTTACAGACGGGAGCCGCGCCGCCGTAACAGCTGCCCTGACCAAGCTTGGTGATCTGCCGGACGTCAAGGCCACGGTGGACCCGTTCGCCACGCAGGCGCAGATGGACCAGGCGGGGCAGGCCATCACCGACGGCGAGCGGCAGCTTACCGTCGGCCGGGCCCGCCTGGCTGCCTCACGAGCGGAGCTCGACGCCGGCACCGCGCAGCTGAGCGCCGCGGAACAGCAGATGGCCGCAGGCAGCGCCACCGCAGCCATGATCGAGGCCCGGCTCGGAGCACAAAAGGCCGCCCTGGCACAGGGCCAGGCACAGCTCGACGCAGGCACACAGGAACTGGACGCCGCCAAGGCCAAGCTGGACCTGGGCAAGCGGCAGGCCGAAGCTTCCGGCGGGATCCGCTTCGTCTCGGCGGACGGCCAGGCGGCCGTGGCCCAGGTGCAGTTCAACACCTCCATCAACGCCCTCACCCCGGCGGTGCGCCAGCACGTCCAGGACATCGCGCATGAGACCTCGTCCGAAGGCGTGACGGCACTGGCCAGCAAGGAAATCACCGAAGACATTTCAGAACTCTTCGGCACGGCCGAAATCATCGGCATCGGGGTGGCGGCCCTGGTCCTGATCCTGATGCTCGGCACGCTCATCGCAGCGGGCCTGCCGCTGCTGATGGCCGTCATCGGCGTTGGTGTCGGGGTGGGCATCACGTTCGCCCTGTCCGGCGCCTTCGAGATGAGCTCCATCTCCCCCATGCTCGCGCTGATGCTGGGCCTCGCCGTGGGCATCGACTACTCCCTGTTCATCGTCAACCGGCACCGGACCCAGCTGCTGGCGGGCATGGACCCCGAGGAATCCGTGGCGCGGGCCACGGGAACCTCGGGCAACGCGGTGCTTTTCGCCGGCCTGACGGTCATCATTGCCCTCGCCGCCCTGGTGGTGCCCGGGCTGCCGTTCCTGAGCGTGATGGGCCTGGCCGCGGCCGGCACCGTCGCGGTGGCCGTCCTGGTGGCGCTCACCCTGACCCCCGCCATGCTGTCCCTGATCGGCCGGCGCATCATTTCCCGGCGGGCCTGGGCCAAGGCCGATGCCCACAACGCCGAGACCGGCCACGAGGTTGCCGACCAAGCCAAGGATGAGGAAAAGAGCACCCGGGGCTGGGGCGGCCTGGTCACCAGGCACCCCGTCGTGGCGCTCGTCGCCGGCGTGCTCCTGCTCGGCACGCTGGCCCTGCCAGCCGCGCAGCTCCAGCTCGCCCTGCCCGACGGCGGCTCCGAACCGGTGGACTCCGAGGCCTACCAGGCCTATGACGTCACAGCACGCAGCTTCGGCGAGGGCGTTACCGGCCCGATTGTGGTGGTGGGCGAATTCCCGGCCGGCCTGGATGAGGCCAAGGCCCAGGAACTGCAGTATGACGTCGCGGACCTGATCCGTGGCGTGGACAACGTAGTGGCAACAGTGCCGGTAGCACTGAGCGAGGACCGCCGCACCGCCGTGTTCCAGGTCATCCCGGAAGAGGGGCCGGCCAAGGCCGGTACGGTGCAGGTAGTGAGGGAACTCCGCGAACGCGGCGCGCAGATCCAGGCCGAAACCGGGGTCACCATCGGGCTGACAGGGCAGACCGCCGGCAACATCGACGTCTCCACGAAACTCGGTGACGCCCTTCCGCCGTACCTGGCGATCGTCGTCGGGCTTTCCCTCGTGCTGTTACTGCTGGTGTTCCGATCCATTGTGGTTCCGCTGCTGGCAACCGGCGGTTTCCTGCTGTCCCTGGCCGCCGCGTTCGGCCTGGTGGTGGCCGTCTACCAGTGGGGCTGGCTGGGCGGTGTGTTCGACGTCGCCAATCCCGGCGCGGTGCTGAGCTTCCTGCCGATCATCCTGATCGGTGTGCTGTTCGGCCTGGCGATGGACTACCAGGTGTTCATCGCATCCGGCATGCGCGAGTCCTATATGCATGGCGCCCCGGCGAAAAAGGCCGTACGCATCGGCTTCAGCCATGCCGGCGCCGTGGTGACCGCCGCCGCGATCATCATGGTCAGTGTGTTCGCCGGCTTCATCTTCAGCCACCTGACCATGGTCCGGCCGCTGGGCTTCGCCATGGCGTTCGGTGTGCTGCTGGATGCGTTTGTGGTCCGCATGACGATCGTCCCGGCTGTGATGTACCTGCTGGGCGAAAAGACCTGGTGGCTGCCGAAGTGGCTGGACCGGGTCCTCCCGGATGTGGACGTGGAGGGCGCCCGGCTGGAACGCCGCGAAAACGAGCAGCGGAAGCTGACCGAGCCCGTCCACTAGGCTGAAACGGTGACCCGCCTCATCCTCGCCTCCCAGTCCCCCGCCCGCACCAAGCTCCTGGCCGACGCCGGCATCCGGCACTCCGTGCTGGTCTCCGACGTGGACGAGGACGCAGTCCAGGCGCGCTACGGCGTCACGGATCCGCACGATACCGCGCTGCTGCTGGCACGCGCGAAGGCCGAGGCGGTGGCCGCGTTGCCGGAAGCGGAGGGCGCGCTGGTCATCGGCTGCGACTCCGTCTTCGAGTTCGACGGCGAGGCGCACGGCAAACCGTACACGGCCGCCGTCGCCCGCGAACGGATGCTGCGGATGAGCGGCAACAGCGGGGTCCTGCACACCGGCCACTGGCTGGTGGACTGCCGCGCGACGGCAGCCGATGACGAACCCGCCGAGATAGGCACCGACGCAGCGCCCGACGACGGCACCACGGCACCGGGATCCGGCGCCACGCTCGGGGCGGTGGCCTCCGCCGAGGTCCACTTCACGGACATGGATCCGGAAGAGATCGACGCGTACATCGCCACGGGCGAACCGCTGCACTGCGCCGGCTCCTTCACCATCGACGGTCTGGGCGGCGCGTTCATCCGCAAGGTCGACGGGGACCCGCACGCCGTCGTTGGGCTGTCAGTCTCCACACTCCGCAGTCTCCTCGGGCACGCAAACGTACGCATCACGGACCTGTGGTCCGCCGAATAATTGCGGCGATTTTCCGGCCAATTGTAGGTTCCCTACAAAGCCGCGCCCGTTTACACGCGGAAACCGCAAGTAATATCGGCGGACCCCACAAAATCGCGCTAGGCTCCCTGAAGGAAAGAAGGAGACGCCTTGTCAGCAAATTTGGAGCAGTCCGCTAGTCCCGTGCAGTCGAACCTCACCAAGGTGCTGATCGCAAACCGAGGCGAAATCGCAGTGCGCGTCATCCGCGCGGCACGCGACGAGGGCATTGCCTCCGTGGCTGTCTACGCCGATCCGGACCGCGACGCGCTCCATGTCAGGCTTGCCGACGAGGCCTACTCCCTGGGTGGCAACACCGCCGCGGAGTCCTACCTGGTGATGGACAAGATCATTGACGTTGCCCGCCAGTCCGGTGCCGACGGCATCCATCCCGGTTACGGCTTCCTCGCCGAAAACGCCGAGTTCGCCGCCAAGGTCATCGCGGCCGGCATCACCTGGATCGGCCCCTCCCCTGACGCCATCTCCGCCCTCGGCGACAAGGTGCAGGCCCGGCACATAGCTGAGAAAGTGGGCGCCCCCCAGGTCCCCGGCACCGCCGATCCTGTGCAGTCGGCCGAGGAAATCCTCGAGTTCGTGGACAAGTTCGGCCTGCCCGTGGCCATCAAGGCAGCCTTCGGCGGCGGCGGCCGCGGCATCAAAGTGGCCCGCACCCGCGAGGAAATCCCGGAGCTCTTCGAGTCTGCCGTCCGTGAGGCCACAGCAGCCTTCGGCCGCGGCGAGTGCTTCATTGAACGTTTCCTGGACGCCCCGCGCCACGTCGAAACGCAGTGCCTCGCGGACTCCCACGGCAACGTCGTTGTCGTCTCCACGCGTGACTGCTCCCTGCAGCGCCGCAACCAGAAGCTGGTTGAAGAAGCACCTGCCCCGTTCCTCACGGAAGAGCAGAACCGCCGCCTGTACGAATCCTCGAAGGCGATCCTGAAGGAAGCCGGTTACCTCGGCGCCGGAACCTGCGAGTTCCTGGTGGGCCAGGACGGCACCATCTCTTTCCTCGAGGTCAACACCCGCCTGCAGGTGGAGCACTGCGTCTCCGAAGAAGTCACGGGCATCGACCTGGTCCGCGAACAGTTCCGGCTGGCGCGCGGCGAGGAGCTTGGCTACGGCGACCCCGAGGTCCGCGGCCACTCGTTCGAATTCCGCATCACCGGTGAGGATCCGGGCCGCAACTTCATGCCTGCCCCCGGCACCATCACCACCTTGAAGAACCCTACGGGCCCCGGCATCCGGATCGATTCCGGCGTGGAGCAGGGCGATGTCATCAGCGGCAACTTCGACTCGATGCTCTCCAAGCTGATCGTCACCGGCGCCACCCGTGCCCAGGCCCTGCAGCGTTCGCGGCGCGCCTTGGAGGAAATGGTGGTGGGAGGCATCCCCACCGTTATCCCCTTCGACCTCGCCGTTGTTTCGGACCCCGCTTTTGCACCCGCGGAAGGGCCTTTCAGCATCCACACCCGCTGGATTGAAACCGAATTCGTCAACAACATTCCCGCCTGGACGCCGGACGGAACCGCTGAAGCCAGCGGCGACGCCGGCGAACGCCAGCGTGTGGTGGTTGAAGTAGGGGGCAAACGCCTCGAAGTTGTCCTGCCGGCCTCCCTGGGTTCGATCGGGGCGGGTTCCGCCGCCGGCTCCGGAGCCAAGTCCGGCAAGTCCAAGAAACGCCTCCGTTCGGGCGGTGCGGCCGCGGCCGCCGCCGGCGTCGCACTGACCTCCCCGATGCAGGGCACCATCGTCAAGGTTGCCGTGGCCAACGGCGACGTTGTGGCCGAGGGTGACCTGGTGGTGGTTCTCGAAGCGATGAAGATGGAACAGCCCCTGACCGCGCACCGTTCCGGAACCATCACCGGACTCAGCGCAGCGGCCGGTGAGACGGTTTCGGCCGGCGCCGTCATCGCCACAATCGAAGACTAGACCCTGCCGGAGGCACCCCATGCTCGCACCCAGTTTTGAAGAAGAAGTAGACCGCTACCACCTGGCGGTTCCGGAAATCACCCGCGGGAATCCCGGTGCCGTCAAGGACCTGTATTCCAGGCTCGACGACGTCACGCTGGCCAACCCGTTCGGCGGCATCGCACGTGGTTGGGCCCAGGTGGAGGCCCGCCTGGACCAGGCGTCCCGGCAGTTCCAGGACGGCGAGATGCTCGGGTTCGACACCATCACGTCCTACACCGCACGCGACACGGCCTACCTGGTGGAAACGGAACACTTCCGGGCCCGTCTGGAGAGCGCCGCAGCGCCAGAGGAATTCGCGCTCCGCGTGACCAGCATCTTCCGGCGCGAAGAAGGCTACTGGAAGCTGGTCCACCGCCACGCAGACCCGGCCGCTCAGCCGCAGTCCCGTCGATCCTTCGCGCAGCCTGCCAGCCATTGACATCGCTCCGGCGCCGGGGTGCAGTCTGACATTGCGCCGCACCCTTGCGCTGGGGGTGCTCTGGCGTTGAGCTGGGGCGAAAGGCACACTTAGCGTGTGAAGCCTTTCCTGTTCCTTGCCTCCCGGGCCGAAGACGCCGCCGCAGAGGAAGAGTATGAGGCGTACCTGACGTATGGCGGGCTGGCGCCTTCGCAGCTGAGGCGTGTCCGGCTTGAGGCCGCTCCCCTGCCGCAACTGGACCTGAACGATTACTCGGCGGTGATTGTGGGCGGCAGTCCCTTCACCTCCAGCGACCCCGCGGAGAAGAAAAGCGAAAACCAGCACCGGGTGGAGCGTGAGCTTGCCGGGCTGCTGGACCGGATCGTGGCCGAGGACTTCCCTTTCCTTGGCGCCTGCTACGGCGTGGGGACGCTGGGCAGGCACCAGGGCGCCGTGATTGACAGGACGTTCGGCGAGCCCTTGGGCGGCGTTGAGATCGAGCTGACAGGGGCAGGAATTGCGGACCCTGTCCTGCGCGGGATGCCGCGCACGTTCATAGCATTTACAGGCCACAAAGAGGCCTGTTCATCGCTGCCGGCCCACGCCGTGCTGCTGGCATCCTCCCGGGCGTGCCCCGTCCACATGTTCCGGATCAAGCAGAACCTGTACGCCACGCAGTTCCACCCTGAGCTGGATGCGGAGGGCCTGGTCACACGGATCGACATCTACCGGCATGCCGGCTACTTCCCGCCGGAGTCCGCCGAGGAACTCATGGCGGACGCGCGGCGTTACACGGCCACGGAGCCTATGAAGATCCTGAAGAACTTCGTGGACCGCTACGCCAGCTGAGCCTGCGGACGGGTGGCGAGCGCCGCCGTCGTGCGTTCCTCCCCAGGTGGTCCCGCCCGGACACAGCAATGCCCGGCCTGCTCCCCGGAATAACGGGGAACACGCCGGGCAGTACTGTCAGCAACGGGGCTACGACGGCGGCGCGTCAGGCTACGTTGTTCTCGTAGTCCAGGTCGCGGGTTTCCTTGCTCACGAACAGCGCGATCAGCGTCAGCACCGACATCGCGGTCAGGTAGACACCCACCAGGACCGGGCTGCCGTCAGCCAGCTCCCAGAGCGCGACGGCGATGAACGGAGCCACCGCAGCACCCAGGATGCTGGACACGTTGTAGCTGACGGCGGAGCCCGTGTACCGCACGTTGGTGGGGAACAGTTCCGGCAGCAGCGCACCCATGGGACCGAACGTGAGTCCCATCAGCGAGAAGCCGATGACCAGCAGAGCCATGGTGCCCACAAAGCCGCCGCTGAACAGCGGAACGAACAGCAGGCCGAAGACGAAGATGCCACCCGTGACGGTCAACAGCATCTTGCGGCGGCCGTACTTCTCCGCCAGCGGACCGGAAACCAGCGTGAAGATACCGAAGAACACGACGCCGGCAATCAGCATCCAGAGGAAGTCGTTGCGGGTGAAGCCCAGGCCTGGAACAAACGCTGCCGCGGCGGCCTCGGACATCGGCTTGCCGGCCTTCTCGGCGGCTGCCTTGGCGGCGTCCAGGTTGGAGGCACGGGTGCCGTAGGTCAGCGTGAACGTGGTCATCAGGTAGAAGAGCACGTACGTGGCGAGCATGATGAACGTGCCCAGGATGAGCGGACGCCCACTGGACTTGAAGACCCGGGCCAGCGGCAGCTTGGCCACCTCATTGGATTCGAGCACCTTGGTGAAGGCAGGCGTTTCGATCAGTTTCAGGCGGACGTACAGGCCGATGATGACCATGACGGCGCTGAGCAGGAACGGCACGCGCCAGCCCCAGGCCAGGAAGTCGGCCGGTGTCAGGGTATAGCTGGCCACGAGGAAGATCACGTTGGCGATGATGAAGCCGATGGGTGCACCGAGCTGCGGGAACGTGCCGTAGATGGCGCGTTTGTTGGCCGGGGCGTTTTCGGTGGCCAGCAGGGCTGCGCCGCTCCATTCGCCGCCGAGGGCGAGGCCCTGGGCGAAGCGCATCACAACGAGGAGTGCCGGAGCCCAGAATTGCCAGCCCGGGACGAGCGCGGTGGGCAGGCAGCCGATCAGGAAGGTGGCAATACCCATGGTCAGCAGCGAGGCCACCAGGGTCCCCTTGCGGCCGAACTTGTCGCCGAAGTGGCCAAAGACGATGGATCCCAGCGGGCGGGCAACGAAGGCCACACCGAAGACAGCGAAGGAGCTGAGCAGCTGGGTGGTCTCGTTCTGGTTGGGGAAGAACAGCGACGGGAAGACGAGCACCGCGGCGGTGGCGTAGACGTAGAAATCGTAGAACTCAACGGTGGTGCCGATCAGGCTGGCCACAATCACGCGGCCGCGCGAGTTCACCGCCTTGGGGGATCCTGGCTCCGCGGTGGTTTGGATAGATGACATATGAACACTTTCCTGAGGACCGGCCGGGCCCGGTAAGGTCCGGCATGCAGTAATTAGAGTTCAATATTAGTTCCGGCCGTCCAGTCAATGGACAAAAGGTCCATCATGTGGACTTGCGGCCCATGTCTCATCCTTCGGTCCGCTGACTCTCCTCACGCCGCCGGCCGGCTGCCGATAGGCAAATGTCACAGCGCGTTAACAAACCGCGACCGTCCACGAAACGCACCTTCTCTACCGTGGAAGAACAACATCCCCCATGAGGAGGTCCACCGTGACTGTTGACCGCAGCGCAAATGCCGGCACCGGCAATTCCGTAGATATAGACACCGACCCGCTGCACCGAGGCGTGTCCTCATCCGCCAGCGTGCAGCCCTCCACCGGTACAACCGACGCCCCGGCCCTTGAATTCCGTCCCGGCCGCTGGATCGCCAACTGGAACGCCGAGAACAAAGAGCAGTGGGAGTCCGGCGGCCGGGCCATCGCCCGCCGCAACCTGAACTGGTCCATCTTCGCCGAGTTCCTCGGCTTCGTGGTCTGGCAGCTCTGGTCCATCGTGGTGGTCCAGCTTCCGGCAGCAGGCTTCACGTTCACCACCTCGGAAATCTTCTGGCTGATCTCGATGCCCAGCCTGGTAGGCGCCACGCTCCGGATCCCCTACACCTTTATGGTTCCCCGCTTCGGCGGCCGGAACTGGACCATCGTGTCCGCACTGCTCCTCCTGATCCCATCGATCGGCCTGGGACTCTGCGTCTCCAACCCGGAAACCCCGTTTGGTGTCATGCTGTTCGTGGCTGCACTGGCAGGTTTCGGCGGCGGCAACTTCGCCAGTTCCATGGCCAACATCACCTTCTTCTACCCCGCCCGCGAAAAGGGCTGGGCCCTCGGCCTGAACGCCGCCGGTGGGAACATGGGTGCCGCCGTTGCACAGCTCGCCGTCCCGATTGTGATCACCCTGCTCGCCGTCGGCAGCATCAACCTGCCCATGGCCGGCTGGATGTGGATCCCCTTCATCCTGATCGCCGCCTTCGGTGCCTGGAAGTACATGGACAACCTCACCAGCGCCAAGGGAGACGTGGCCGGCTCGGTCGCAGCGCTGAAGGAACCGCACCTCTGGATCATGGCGCTGCTGTACATCGGCACGTTCGGTTCGTTCATCGGCTTCGCCGGCGTGTTCCCCAAGCTCATCAAGGACTACTTCCCGGCCTTCTCCTCCATCGGAGTCGGCACCGTGGCACTCTCGTTGGCCTTCCTCGGCCCGCTGGTCGGTTCACTCGCCCGACCCTACGGCGGACGCATGGCTGACCGCATGGGCGGGGCCCGGATGACTGTCGCAGCGTTTGCCGCCATGGCCGTGATCACCCTGACCATGATCTGGACCCTGCCATTGAAGAACTTCTGGCTCTTCCTGGTCCTGTTCCTGATGCTCTTCACCGCCAGCGGCTTCGGCAACGGCGCAACCTACCGGATGATCCCCATCATCTTCGCCACGTCCAGCCGGGCGGCGAAGTCCGGTGCCAGCACGGTGCAAACCCAGCGGCTCGCGTCTTCGGCCCTCGGACTCATCTCGGCCATCGGCGCCTACGGCGGCTTCGTTATCCCGCAGGTGCTGAACGCCTCCAACACGGCCAGCGGCTCCTACACCCCGGCCTTCTACGGTTTCGTCGGAGCCTACGTAGTGATGCTGGCCGTCTGCTGGTTCTGCTACATCCGCAACGCCAACCGAAACGCGATGGGACACGTCTAACATGACCAAAAGCGCCGACACGCACTGCCCTTACTGCGCCCTGCAGTGCGCCATGACGCTCACGTCACCAGCGGGACTGACCCCGGCTTCCGAGCCGGGGTCAGTCCCCGTGCCGGCTGAATCCGCGGCGCTGGGCGCTGCGGAAGCCACCCTGAAAGCCCCCCTCTCCGAAGCGCCCCTCGACGTCCAAGGACGGGACTTCCCCACCAACCGCGGCGGCCTCTGCCGCAAAGGCTGGACCTCAGCCACGCTCCTGAACCACCCCGGACGGGTCACCGAACCGCTCCTCAAGGGGGCCGACGGCGTCCATCGCCCCATCGGCTGGGACCAGGCCCTGGCGCTGGTCACCACCGCTGTGAAGGACACGCAGGCCCGCTACGGTGCGGACGCCGTCGGGGTTTTCGGTGGCGGTGGCCTCACCAACGAAAAGGCCTACATGCTGGGCAAGTTCGCCCGCCTGGCCCTGGGCACCTCACGCATCGATTACAACGGCCGCTTCTGCATGTCCTCCGCCGCGGCCGCCGGGATGCGCGCCTTCGGCCTGGACCGCGGCCTCCCGTTCCCGCTGACAGATCTGGACTCGGCGAGCACCATCATGATGCTCGGCTCCAACGTGGCCGAAACCATGCCGCCGTTTGTGCAGCACCTCCAGGGCGCCCGCGACGCCGGCGGGCTGATCGTGGTGGATCCCCGCCGTTCAGCCACGGCAAACTTCACGGCCGACGGCGGCGGCCTTCACCTCCAGCCCCTGCCGGGCACGGACCTCACCCTCCTGCTGGGCCTCTCGCACGTGATCATCCACGAGGGCCTGGCAGACAAAGACTTCATCGCGGCGCGCACCACCGGTTATGAGGCCGTGGTCCGCAGCGTCAACTCGTTCTGGCCCGAACGCGTCCAGTCCCTCACCGGCGTCCCGGCGGAGCTCATCCGGGAAACCGCCCGCAGGCTCGCCGACGGCGCGGGCAAGGGCGGCAGTTACATCCTCACCGGCCGCGGCGTGGAACAGCACGTGGACGGCACGGACACCGCCACCGCCGCGATCAACCTCAGCCTCCTCCTGGGCCTGCCCGGCTCACGCCGCAGCGGCTACGGCACCCTCACCGGCCAGGGAAACGGCCAGGGCGGCCGCGAGCACGGCCAGAAGGCCGACCAGCTCCCCGGCTACCGGAAGATCACAGACCCCGCCGCGCGCGCCCACATGGCCGGCGTCTGGGGCGTCCCGGAGGAAACCATTCCCGGGCCGGGACTGCCCGCCGTCCAGTTGCTGAAGTCGCTGGGACAGCCCGACGGCGTCCGGTGCCTTTTTGTGCACGCCTCCAACATCGCGGTGGCCTCCCCCGACGCGAACGCCGTCATCGCCGGGCTCCGCAGCCTGGACTTCCTGGTGGTCTGCGACTTCTTTATGTCCGAAACCGCCGCCGAAGCCGACCTCATCCTCCCAGTCCTGCAGTGGGCCGAGGAGGAAGGCACCCTCACCAACCTGGAGGGACGTGTGCTCCGCCGCCGCCGCGCCCTGCAGCCGCCCGCGGGCGCACGCAGCGAGCTGTGGATCATGGCCCGGCTCGCTGAAGCGCTCGAGGCCCCGTCCACGTACAGCGAAGATCCGGAAACGGTCTTTGAGGAGCTGCGGCTGGCCTCGGCCGGCGGGCACGCCGACTACTCCGGCATTGATTACGCCATGCTGGACCGCGGCGAAGCCGCCTACTGGCCCTACCCTGTGGGGAGCACCGGCACGCCCCGGCTCTTCCTGGACACGTTCGCCCACGCCGGCGGCAAGGCGGTCATGACCCCGGTGACGCCCCGCCGCCGTCGTGCGCCGGCCACCAACCCGGACCCGGCCGCGAAAACCATGACCCTCATCACCGGCCGCCTCCTGGAGCACTACCAGTCCGGCGCCCAGACCCGGCGTGTGTCCGAGCTGCTGGCCACCCAGCCCGAGGCGAAAATGCAGATCCACCCCGCCGCCGCAGCCTCCATGGGCATCACCGAAGGAGCTTTAGTCTCGGTGGCCAATGAACGTGGCGAGGTGGTCTGCCGGGCCGAACTCAGCACCGCGATCCGTCCGGAGACAGTCTTCCTGCCGTTCCATTTTCCGGAACTTGAAAGCGCCAACCGCCTCACCGAGGCGGCAACGGATCCCATTTCCGGGATGCCCGAATTCAAGTTCAACAAGGTATGGGTCCGGGCGGTCGCAAACGGACTTCAGAACAGTGTTCTTCAGACATCGGAGGCATCATGAGTGAGCAGATTGTCGTTGTTGGTTTCGGCCCGGTGGCTGCCCGCCTGATCGATGAACTGCTGCCGGCGGTCCGCGACGGGCACGTCAGCCTGACCGTGGTGGGCGAGGAAGCCGAGGCCGCGTACAACCGTGTGCTGGTGGCCGACCTGGGCGTCGGACGCACCACTGCCGATGCCCTTGCCCTCTCCGACGCGGCAGCCCTGGCGGCCGACGGCTTGGACGTCCGGCTCGGCGTGCGCGTCCGCCGTGTGGACCGCGCCCGCCAGCAGGTACTCCTCACCGACGGCACCTCCGCCCACTATGAGCGGCTGGTCTTCGCCACCGGTTCCCGGCCCGTCATCCCCAACCTGACCGGCATCAACCCGGACCCCGCCTTCCCCGTCCTTCCGGCCGGTGTGACCGCGCTCCGGGACCTCCGCGACGCTGCCGTGCTCAAGCAGGCAGTCGACGGCGGCAAGCGCGTGGTGGTGCTGGGCGGCGGCGTCCTTGGCCTCGAAACAGCCCTCGCCGCTGCCGAGGAAGGCGCCACCGTCACGGTGGTGCACAACGGGCCGCACCCGCTGGGACGCAACATCGACCGCGCCGGCGGGGCGGTCCTCGCGGCCAGCCTGCGCCGGTGCGGCGTCCGGATGGCCGGCAACGCCCGGTCCACCGGGGTGGAGCACAACGGGCCCGACGGCGGGTTCTCGGCGCTGCTGCTCAATGACGGTTCGGCGATCGACGGCGATCTCCTGGTCCTCTCGTGCGGCGTCCGTCCCCGGACCGAGCTCGCCGAGGGCTGCGGCCTGTCCACCGGTACCGGCATCCTGGTGGACCACAGGCTGCGCGCCCACCACGAGCCGCACATCTACGCGATCGGCGACTGTGCCGAGGTGCGCTGCCCGGACCCCGCCTGCAACGAGTGCCGCACCGCAAAAGGCCCGTCCGGCCTGGTGGGTCCCGGGTGGCGGCAGGCCGAATGGCTGGCGGAATACCTGACGCTGCTGGCCACCGGCACACAGGAGGAGGCCGACGCGCTGCAGGAGCTGCCCCGGGAACAGGCCGGCGTGATTGTCCTTAAGGCACGCGGCATGAATATGGCCGTCGCCGGTGACAACGGTGCCGAGCCGTGGGATGAAGACGCGCTCACCGCGGGCGCCGTGAACGGCCGGCAGCGTCTGCAGATCGCCCAGTGGTCAGATCCCGAGCATGGCCGCTACGTCAAGATGACCACCCGAGGCGGAGTGCTGGAAGGTCTTGTGGCCGTGGGCATGCCGCGGACCGCCGCGGAGCTCGTGGGACTGTTCGAGCGCGGCGCAGAACTGCCGGCCGACAGGTCCCTGCTGCTGCGGCTGGACGGTCCGGACCAGCTGGCCGCGTCCGGTCCCGCCGATCCTGAGGGAACAGTGTGTCGCTGCGCCGGAGTCAGCGGCGCCAAGATCCAGGGTGCCGTGGCGGATGGCTGCTCCACGGTGGCCGAGGTGTCCAAGGCAACCCGGGCCGGCACGGGCTGCGGCGGCTGCCACGACGACATCAAGGGGCTTATCGAAAAAAACTTCCAGGCGGCTCCCTCCGCCTGAGCTGTCCTGACGGCAGGAAAGGCCCAAAATAGTTCAAACGTAATATGTGCGGTCCGGGGACATCCCTGACACTGTATTGTCGGGAGGCGGCTGACAGTCTCACGG
This sequence comes from Pseudarthrobacter sp. Y6, assembly GCF_050156205.1. Taxonomy (NCBI): domain Bacteria; kingdom Bacillati; phylum Actinomycetota; class Actinomycetes; order Micrococcales; family Micrococcaceae; genus Pseudarthrobacter; species Pseudarthrobacter sp. Y6. The sequence continues at coordinate 3,137,794 of NZ_CP189574.1, forward strand.
TCCGCCGATGCATGGCGGGACGTCCGCGTTAGGCACCGTTGCCGAGGTAGGTGCCGACCGGGCCCAGAACAAGTTGGCGCAGAATTCCCCCGGTGCCAGCGTGGTGAGTCATGACATTTTCAGGTCCGTAGATGACTGATAGAGGTCCCGCTTGCTCCTGCCGCGCTCGACGCCTTGGAAGCAGACTCTTCGGCACTGGCCGCAGCCTCCTGAGCCCGTTTCGCTACCGTTTCCGTATTGACTCCGCAAAATGGTCCAGTTCGGCCTGCTCGGGGACAGTGGGGACTTTCTGCTCGGCCTCACCGGGCCGGACGACTTCCTTCGCTGACTCGCCCGCTTCGCCAGCACATCGAACCAGCCGGGTCTCCGGTACTGGCAGGCGCCCCAGCATGCCGTCGCCGAAATCTCATTGTGGCGCTGTGTTGCTACACCAGGCCGGATCACCACTGGGCTTACCGACTGTAGGTGCATAAGGCAGTGCCGGGACCGCATCCTCACGGATGAGGTCCCGGCACTTGGCGTCTGATGCCAGCCACGACCTACCCGCTCAACGTGAGCACCAGCTTGGGGGCGACCGTGCTGCCGGCCTCGTTGGAGTTTAGGTCCAGGCCGTCGCTGCTGCTGGAGTCCATACCCAGTGAGAGCTGTTGGCCGAACTCACCGGTCAGGCCGCTGACCGTCAACGGAACGCTGTAGCTGCTGTTGGTCGTTGTCGGGCCGAGCGTGCCGATGCTGGTGCCCAGCGCCGGACGGCTGCTGTACGTGATCCCACCCTCGGTCCAGCTGTCATCAGCGACCAGCTTGACGTTCTGCGTACCCGTCGACCCACTCCCGGCGCTACGCAGCCGCAACGTCGCACTCTCCAGCGTCCTGCCCGCATACGCCGACAGGTCGAACTTTAAGTACGTAACCTCCACCGGGCTGTTGTCCACACCCAGCAGGGTACTCGTGCCATAGTTCGTCCCCGTCGCCCCGCTCGACACGTAGCTGTCAGCGGTGACCGTGAGCGTGACGGTCTCCGACGTGCCGCCGCCCTCGGAAGGCGTCCAACCGCCGCGGTACTCCTGTGGACAGCCGCCTCATCACTACTGGCAGCGCTGGGGTTATTGAGCGCGGAGAGCAACGAGCCAACCGGCCCATTCGCGCGGCGAACCACTGCTCCATATCCAGGACTTGCTGCCCGAGGAACCGGCGGTTGCCTGGAGGGCATCGTCAAGCTCAGTACGCTTACCACCGAGGTCATACACCTCCGTCATGTCTGACGGGCCAGTGATGGCGATAGTGGTATTGCTTGAGTTGAGGGCGATTGCGCCGACGAGCATAGCTCCGGCGGTCGTTGTGGTGACTCCAGAAACCGAGCCCGTAGATGCAGCGACGGCAGACGCGGCTACCGAGGCTGTTGTGTCCAACGGAGTTGTGGTGTTCACACCGGAGTAGCAGCTGATGCCGCCACCGCTAGCGACCGACCCCGCAGTGGTCCAGGTGTAGCTAGCAGGTTCGGACGCCCCCATGACGTGGTAGTAGCCATACAGATGTGGGTTGGCGATCGACGTACTTGCGGCAAACTGAGTCCAGCCAGTCGGGGCCGCTGAAACGGTCGAGCCGTTGAGCGCCAATGAGACGACACAGACCTGGCCTGCCGCCGCCGAAGCGGGCTTGTTAATCGTGTGGCTCGTGGCACTCGTGGTGTTAACCAATGTGCTCATGCCTTGGCGCTGAATGCCTGTGGCTGTCTGAGCATTAGTGGTCACGGTGAGGGGTGAGGATGCTGCCGATAGGTTCATGGCGGCGTCGTAGGCCTTGACGGTGTACGTGTAGGCCGTGGCAGGCGATAAGCCGGAGTCGCTATAGGTGCGGCCCGTTTGATCGGCAATTTGTGTGCCGTTGCGGTAGAGCTTGTAGCCGGTAACGCCGACATTATCGGTAGCGGCGTCCCATGCCAGGGCAACCGTATTGGTGGTGTGACCAGAGGAAACGAGTCCGGTGGGCGCGGCCGGAGCGGTGGTGTCGGCCGCCCCATCGGTGGTCACGGTGAGGGGTGGGGATGCTGCCGATAGGTTCATGGCGGCGTCGTAGGCCTTGACGGTGTACGTGTAGGCCGTGGCAGGCGATAAGCCGGAGTCGCTATAGGTGCGGCCCGTTTGATCGGCAATTTGTGTGCCGTTGCGGTAGAGCTTGTAGCCGGTAACGCCGACATTATCGGTAGCGGCGTCCCAAGCCAGGGCAACCGTATTGGTGGTGTGACCAGAGGAAACGAGTCCGCTGGGAGCGGCCGGAGGCGTAGTATCACCACTACCACCACCGCCGCTGGGGTCGTAAAAGTGCCAGTACCGGCTTGTGGCGTTCACATCGGCGAGCACCAGTAGACCACTGTTGGCCGTGCCCCGCGCCGCACTGTTGAGGTTCTGCTTCGTCGACGTCACGTTGTGGACATATTGGTCGGCATCCACGATACGAGCCGTCTTCGTGGTGGTGAAGCTGATGTTGTCCAGCGGCGTGGACTTCTCGTAAATCGCACCCCCCGAGCTGGTGCAGACACCGGCGTTCGTCGTGCCACTCGGCTTCGGATAGGTAGCGAACGTACGCAGCCTCTGCGTGCTCTCATCAATCAAGACGATCACCCGGTTCGGGCACTCGGACACAGTCGCGATCGTGTGCGCCGACCACGTCGTGCCACTCAATGCCAACAGCTGGATCAGCGGCTGAGGCGCCGACGTGAACGACGTCTTAACGGCGGCGAAAACCCGGCCACCCGAGGAGTCCAGCCACTTCAGGTTCATATGGTCATCACCGCTGCCCTGCCCCGACACCGCCGCCACAGGAGTGGTCCAGGCGGTGTTCGACGCTCCGTCGACGTGGTAGCTCCAATACATGCCGTCGGTGGAGCCACCGACCTGCCGGCTCCACATCACACCCATCTTGCCGGGTCCGAACGCGATCACAGCCGACGTGTCGTCCAAAGACACGTTGCTCAACGACGCAGGATGCTGGAACGGCGTCCCCCACGTCTTGCCATCCGTGCCAGTGACGTTCAGATAGATCCGGTTCGCCTGCTGCCACGTGGCCCACACCCGACCAGTCGAGTCCTTATCGATGGTCAGGGTCTCAACGCGGTAGTTGTTGATCTGTGTAGAACTCAGCAGCGCGTACGTCTTCTTACTCGAGTCGTAGCTGTAACGCCGCATCGTTGACGGGAAGTTCGGCTCAGCCGGCAGACCGTCATTGACGAACCGATAGCTCGCCACATACAAGGTCGTCCCGTCCCACAACACGTCATGATGAGTGTCCGCCCGCGTCTCCGTCGCCACACCCGTATCGACCCACGAACTCGTCGCGGCATTGAACCGGAAGATATGAAAATCCGAGCTAGCAGTGTCCCACAGGTTCCCCCACCAGACCCCGTCGTTGAACCACAACGCACTCGTCGCCCGCTTCGAACCCGTCGGCGTCCCCGTCCCCGAATGCGACGGACCCTGAACCCCAACATCACCCGCAGCAGCCGACGCCGGAACTGTTACCCCCAGAACACCCAGCGCAAGCAGCAGCGCTGTCAGCACGGCTTGGAGCCGCAGATTCCGCGACCCGCGTAGACGAAGACCAGCCAAGGGAACGCCTCCCGGCCTTACGCCAAGCCAGGAAGTCCTGAGACCTCTACCACGTACGCCCATGTGGAAAACCTTCTAGTCCAGAAACGTTGTTACCCGGAGTTGAACGTCGATACCCGAGTTCCTACAGTGTCAATGGTTTGAAGCATCAAAAGCAACCCCCCAATTGTGATGAACCTGGACCAGAAACGTACGAGGACTACATCACGTACAAGAACCTCGCCCGTGCACTCTCAGAGGCAAGCGGCGTCCACACCAAACAGCAGCTCAACTACTGGATGGGGGAAGTGCTCAGCGGTGTCATCCAAGCCTGTGCTGACCGCGGGCTGCCCGCGCTGTCTTCCCTGGTAGTGCACACGGGTGACGGATGGTCGGCTCAGGGTTCAACGCAGCGCTCCGTCGCTCCGGACGCGAGACTATTAATCATCCGTACGATCTGGAGATGGCGGCGGCCGAGGAACGGCTCAACTGCTACCGCGTGTCCTGCCGGGACCTGCCCGGGGATATCCCACCCCAGCTGACCGGGAAACAGCGCGCAGGTGAACCGGGCCTCCAAGTCGACGCCGCGGCGCAAGCCAGTATGCGCCGGATGTGGGCTGCAGTTGCCGGCCACGGGTGTCTGCGACAACTGCACCTGAGGGGGCTGTCTTCATCGAGAGAGAGCGAGAGAGAGGCGCCGGGTTCGAACCGACATCTCCGTGGCATTGGCCCGGCGTATTCCACCCAAGGCAGTGCTGCCCCGGTAGACCTGATATGGAGGCGTTCGTTGTCAAGAGGGGCAAGGGTAAGCGGTCCATGACTGGCTTGTCTTGGACCGCTCTTTTGGTGTCCGTTTCCCCTGTGTGGTCCCGTTTGGCTGGCGCGTCGTGATCGACGGGAGGCGCTGTCATGCTGATATGCGCGGGTTGGTTACCGCAGGACGAGGTGTTCGGCTGGAGGGGTGCCGCTGGTCTAGGAATATCGGGCGTCACCGGTTGATTGCCGGTTGTCCATAGCTGTATCGCGGGTCTCCTCCACGCTGCCGAGCCATCCGGACCGGGCCGGGAACGGCACACGTCTCTTCATCCGTCCATGGCTGCTCCTGTTGTACCGAGGCGGCGAGGGACCGGCACCAGCCGGCCAGTTCCCGGGCGACGGCGACGTTGGCGATGACGCGGCGTTTATGTCGGGCTTCGAACTGTTCCCATTTGCGGTGCAGCCTGTAGTTGCCTTGGTGACCGCCGACAAAGGACGCTTCATCCGCGATGTCCCAGCGCGTGCGCATGTCACGGCTGACGTTGGTGTAGGGCCGCGGTGGTGCCAGGCTGACGGATATCAGTGCGGAGGGCAGCCGCCCTAGTTCTGCGCGGTTCTTCCGGACAAAGACGACAACAGAGTTATCGTGCCTGCCCATGTGAACCGACGCTGCCACGATGACACATGTTCCACTGTTTCCGGGCAGGGGAAAAGTGGAAGTAGGGCCAAACGTCTCGCGGAAGCTATGCCGGGGCCTTGGGGATCATGATCCACAGCGCGATGTAGACCAGCTCGCCGATCCCCACGAGGCCAAAGATCACAAAGCCGAGCCGGACCAGGGACTTCGGGATCCCGAACCGGGCCGACAGGGCGGCACATACGCCACCGATGATTTTTCCGCTGCGTGGCCGCTCCAGAGCTGTAGTCATGCGGCCACGCTACCTGAGAATCCCCGACCGCGTCACGACCTACATGCGGACGTGCAGGCGCCGCGCCGCTTCTGAGATGGAGCCGCTCAGTGACGGGTACACGGTAAAGGTGCTGGCGACGTCGTCGACGTGGAGCTTCTGCTTCACCGCGATGGAGATCGCGAAGATCAGCTCGGAGGCGTTCGGACCCACCACAACACCGCCAATCACGGTGCCGGAGCCCTTGCGGGCGAAGATCTTGACGAAGCCGTCCTTGTGGTTGCGCATTTTGGCGCGGGCGTTGCTCTTGAGCGACAGCTTCACGATATCGCCCTGGTACTTGCCGGACTGGAGCTCGGCCTCGGAGACGCCCACGTTCGCGATCTCGGGCGATGTGAAGATGTTGGAAGCGACCTGGTGCAGCTTGAGCGGCATCACGCTGTCGCCCAGGAAGTGGGCGATCGCGATCCGGCCCTGCATGGCGGCCACCGAGGCCAAGGCCAGCACGCCAGTGCAGTCGCCGGCGGCGTAGATGTTCGGCACGGTGGTGCGGGAGACGCCGTCGACCTTTACATGGCCGCTCTCGGTGAGGGCCACGCCGGCTTCTTCAAGGCCGATGCCGGCGGTGTTCGGGATGGATCCCACGCAGACCAGGCAGTGGCTGCCGGTGACTCTCGATCCGTCACCGAGGGTGACCACCACGCCGTCGTCGGTCCGCTCCACGGTTTCAGCACGCGCCCGCGAGAGGACGCGCACTCCGCGACGCTCGAAGACTTCCTCCAGGACCTCCGCGGCGTCGGTGTCCGAACCGGGCAGCACCCGGTCACGGCTGGAGATCAGGGTAACTTTGGAGCCCAGGCCGTTGTAGGCGGAGGCGAATTCGGCACCGGTCACGCCGGACCCCACCACAATCAGTTCCTCGGGAAGTTCGTCAAGGTTGTAGATCTGCGCCCAGTTCAGGATGCGTTCCCCGTCCGGCCGCGCGGTGGGCAGTTCACGCGGGTGCGCGCCCACGGCCAGCAGAATGGTGTCAGCTTCGACGATTTCGGTGCCGTCAGCGGTTAGGACTTCGATGGTGTGGTTGTCCACGAGCTTGCCGGAACCCAGCAGGATGCGGACGTTCTGGTGCTCTAGCCCGGTGGAGATATCGGTGGACTGCTGACGGGCAAGGCCCAGCAGGCGGTCGTTGATGTGCTTGAGATCGGCGCGCATGGCCGGGACAAAGTCGCCGCCGTCGACGTCGAACTTCACTCCCAGCTCCCCCGCCTCACCGACGCGGGTCATCAGGTCCGCGGTGGCGATCAGGGTTTTGGAAGGCACGACGTCGGTCAGTACTGCGGAGCCGCCCATGCCCGCGCGTTCGATGATGGTGACCTGCGCTCCCAGCGAGGCAGCGACCATGGCGGCTTCGTATCCACCGGGGCCACCTCCGAGGATTGCGATCCGGGGTGAGCTGAAATCAGGATGCGTAGTCACAATCAACCATTCTCGCGCATCTGCGCAGGGACCACCAATAAAGAGTGGTCCGTCACGGTGCCGGCCGCGCCCCGGAGCAACGCTGTGGCCACTGTGCACAGCGGCAACAGCACGATAACTTGTACCAGTGAGTAATACAGACTTCCAGAATACGGACCCTTTCGCCGCCGCGCGCTCCGCCGCTGACTACATCGCCCAGCAGACCGGGGTGGACAGCCACGACGTCGCCCTCGTCCTGGGCTCGGGCTGGGCCGAAGCCGCCGACCTCATCGGCGAGACCACCGCCACCCTGACCGCTGACACCGTCCCGGGCTTCCATGCCCCGGCAGTGGAAGGCCATGTGGGCACCATCCGCTCAGTCCTGACCAAAGGGGGCAAACGCGCGCTGGTCCTGGGCGCAAGGACGCATTACTACGAGGGCAAAGGCGTCCGTGCCGTGGTCCACGGCATCCGCACCGCTGCCGCTGCCGGCTGCAAAACACTGGTCCTCACCAACGGTTGCGGAGGGCTGAACGAAAGCTGGACGCCGGGCACCCCGGTGCTCATCAAAGATCACATCAACCTCACCGCCACGTCACCGCTGGAAGGCGCAACGTTTGTTGACCTGACAGATCTGTACAGCTCGCGCATCCGTGCGCTCGCCCGTGAAGTGGACGCCTCGCTGGAGGAAGGCGTCTACGCCCAGTTCAGCGGGCCGCATTACGAAACGCCGGCAGAGGTCCAGTACGCCAAGCGGATCGGAGCGGACCTGGTGGGCATGTCCACCGCGTTGGAAGCGATCGCCGGCCGCCACGCAGGCATGGAAGTGTTCGGAATTTCGCTGGTCACCAACCTCGCAGCCGGCATCAGCACCATGCCGCTGAGCCACCAGGAAGTCATCGAGTCCGGCCAGGCCGCCGGACCGCGCATCTCCAAACTGCTGGCGGGCATCATCGCCAAACTCTAGGACAACGCGGGGTCACTTAGCGCCCATCCGAGGCCTTCCAGTGGGCGCTAAGTGACCCCGCGTTGCTGTAGGGCTGGTCAGGACTTGGCGCCGACGAGCTGCAGGACGGTGGACTCCCGGGCCTCGGGAAACCGGCGCTCGATGGACTGGGCGATCCCGGCAATGCTCTGCCGGGACAGCTCAGTCCGCCAGGTGACTTCGGCGTGGCGCATGGTCTGCGAAATCAGGCACGTGCGGGCGTAGTCGGCGTCCATGCTCCCGCCCGGGGCTTCCTTGGCGATGCCTTCGCACCGGAAGGCATCGTCATTTCCTTCGATGGCGAGGACCACGTCAAGGACGGAAATCCGGTCCGGACGCCTGGCCAGCGAGAAGCCGCCCCGGGGCCCGGACACCGAGGTCAGGATCCCGGCCCGCACCAGTGCCTGGAGCTGTTTGTTCAGGTACGCGGCGGGAAGCTTGTAGAACTCGGCCAGCCGTGCACTGCTGACAGCCTCCCCGGGCGCGGTCCAGGACATGTTGACGCAGCTATGCAGGCCCCACTCAACACCCTGGCCCAGTTTCATATTCGCGACATTACTTGTCCAGAAAATTTCCTGCAAGGATTTCGCTGCTTTCAGCTGTCACAGGCGAGTGTTCAGGCACAGTTACTGGAGCAATGACGATAGCGTTGGCCGCATGACGTCCCCCGATGCCGCTTCCTTGTTCAGCCAAGCCCGCGAATGGGCGGCCAAAGATCCGGATCCCGCCACAGCCGCAGAGCTCACAGAGCTGCTGCAATTCGCGGAGGAGGGCTCCCCCGCAGCGTCCCAGGAGCTGGCCGACAGCTTCAGCGGCACGCTGCAGTTCGGCACCGCAGGCCTCCGCGCCGCCCTGGGCGCCGGGCCGAACCGGATGAACCGCGTGGTGGTGCGCCGCGCCGCCGCCGGTCTCGCCGACTTCCTGGTTGATGCGGTGGGTGAGGCTGCCCCCGGGACCCGGCCACGCGCCGTCGTCGGCTATGACGCCCGCTATAACTCGAACATCTTCGCCGTGGAAACGGCGGCCATCTTCACGGCCGCCGGAATTGAAACCTTCCTGATGCCGTCCGCGCTGCCCACCCCGCTGCTCGCTTTCGCCGTGCGGGCCCTCGATTGCGACGGCGGTGTGATGGTGACAGCGAGCCACAATCCGCCGCAGGACAACGGCTACAAGGTGTACCTGGGCCGTCATGCCGTGGAGGGCAGCGGACGCGGAGCGCAAATCGTGGCGCCCTACGACGTCAGGATCGCTGCGCGGATCGATGCCGTGGGCGCCCTGGAATCCAGCACCCTTGCAGCGGACGGCTGGACGGTTCTGGACCCGTCGGTTGCGGCGGATTATGAACGCGCGACGGCGGCACTCGCCGATGCGGCCCGCTTCCCGTCCCGTGACCTGCGGATTGTCCTGACCCCCATGCACGGCGTCGGCGGCGAAACTGCCGTGACGGTACTGAATGCTGCCGGCTTTGCCGATGTCACCCTGGTGGCCGAACAGGCTGAGCCGGATCCCGACTTTCCCACGGTGAACTTTCCCAATCCGGAGGAACCGGGCGCCTTGGACCTGGCCCTGGAGACTGCCGCCCGCGTCGACGCCGATATTGTCCTGGCAAACGATCCGGACGCGGACCGCGCTGCAGTGGCGGCCAAGGATCCTGACACCGGCGCGTGGCGCATGCTTCGAGGCGACGAGGTCGGGGCGCTGCTGGGTGCACACATTGTGGCCCGGCTGGCGGCCGGCACTGACGAAGCGTCAGGCAGTACGGACCAAGCACGCACTGGTGAAGGGGCCGGCGTCTTCGCCAATTCGATTGTGTCCTCGCGCTTACTCTCCCGCATCGCCGCCGCGGCAGGATACGGGCATGAGGAAACGCTGACCGGGTTCAAATGGATTTCCCGTGTGCCCGGGCTGGTCTACGGCTACGAGGAAGCCCTTGGCTATTGCGTTGCACCTGAACTGGTCCGGGACAAGGACGGGATCTCTGCCGCTGTCCTCATCGCGGAAATGGCTGCCGCCGCCAAGGCGGACGGAAAAACCATCTTCGACATTCTGGACGAGCTCTACCTTCAGCACGGGCTTCATGCCAGCGACCAACTGAGCATCCGGGTGGCGGATCTGGGCCTGCTGGACGCCATGATGAACCGGCTCCGGGTCAGCCCGCCCGATTCGTTCGGTTCGTCCGCTGTTGAAACTTTTGTGGACCTCGCCGAAGGGAGCGAGCACTTGCCGCCCACCGATGGCCTGCTGTATCTGACCCGGGACGAGACCCGGGTCATCATCCGGCCCAGCGGCACCGAGCCCAAGCTCAAGTGCTACCTGGAAGTCATCCTCCCGGTTGAGTCAGCGGCCGAACTGCCGGAAGCCCGGCAGGCAGCCCGGACCGCCCTGGACAATGCGCTCGGCGACGTCCGAGAGGCCCTCGGGCTCTAGCGGGACGCTAGAGCTCCACTTCGATGAAACCGTCGGAAATGCGCGTGCTGAACGTTTCCAGGCGCACCGTGGTGGTTCCGAAGCTTTCACCGGTTTCCAGGTCGTAGACCTCTTTGTGCAGCGGCGAAGCGATGGTGGGGCGGGTGCCGCGTGAACCCAGAATGCCGCGGGCCATCACGTGGGCGCCGGTGGCCGGATCTTCGTGGGCCACCGCAAAAACCTCACTGGGGCCGGTCCGGAAGAGTGCCACCTGGCGGCCCGCAATAAGTGCTGCTTCGCCCCAGGCAAGCTCAAGCTCGTCCACGGCGCAGACCCGGTGCCAGGTAGCGGTGTCGGCGGCGAGCGCCCCAAGTTCCAGTGTTGCCGTCATGTCCGGCTCCTCTCCCCGTGCTTGATTGGCCACCTATATGGCCGTACCAAACAACTTAGGCAACGGGTGTTTCAAAGGCGTGCAGTGAATGTGTCCGGCGCGTAAAAGAGACCTCACCCAATCGGAAACGCGTTCGTGATGCAGAAGTTAAGCCTACGAAACATATGGGAAACTGAAGCGAAACTGCGACTACCTAGTCTGAATGGACACCTCGTCAGAGAAAGTCGCAGAACATCGTCTGCGGCACATGCGAAAGGCCCACAGTGACCGAACAGACTTCACCCCAGACGGCAACGCGCCGGATCGTCGTCGCCGGTGGCGGCCCTGCTGCCCACCGCTTCGCCGATGCCATGCACACCCGGGGCCTTGAGGGCTGGGACGTCACGGTCCTCACGGAAGAAGCCCACCTCCCCTACGACCGCGTTGCGCTCTCCAAGGCACTGACGGACAGCAGCGTGGACCTGACCCTCGGCTCCGCCTCGATGTGGGACCACGACTCCCTGACTCTGAAGACCGGCGAGCGCGTGGTCAAAATCAATGCCGAGGCAAAGACGGTTGAGACCGCTGCTGGCAGCATCTTCGAATACGACGACCTGGTGGTGGCCACCGGCTCGAATGCCGCCCGCCTCCCTATCCCCGGCGCCGAGCACACGCACGTCTACCGCACGCTCGAAGACGTGTGGGCCATCAACGAGGCCATAACCGGGCTCACGGAGAAGCTCGGCCGCAAGGTCAACGCCGTCACTATCGGTGGAGGCCTCCTCGGGCTCGAATCGGCCGCCGGCACGGAGCAGCTGGGCGCCAACCCGATCGTCATCGACGGTTCGCAGTGGCTGATGGCCACACAGCTGGACGAAGGCGCCGGCCAGGCAATGGGCCGGCTCATCAAGGCCAAAGGCTTCGCAGTACACGGCGGCGTGTTCCCTTCGGAAGTAGTGTCCGACGACGACGGCCAGGTCACCGGTGTCCTCATGGCAGACGGCCGCATTATCGACGCTGACCTCGTGATCGTCGCCATCGGCGTCCGACCCCGCGATGAACTCTTCCGCGCAGCCGAAGGGGAAGAGCAGGTGTTCAGCCTGGGCCAGCGCGGCGGCGTTGTCATCAACGATTTCTGCGCCACCGAAGTGGACGGCATCTGGGCCATCGGTGAGGTCGCCAACTACGGTGGCATGTGCCTGGGCCTCGTTGCACCGGCCAACACCATGGCCGAGATCGTGGCAGACCGTCTTCACGGCGGCCAGGCAACGTTCCCCGGCTTCGATACTGCCACCAAGCTCAAGCTCTCGGGCGTTGACGTTGCCAGCTTCGGTGACGGGTTCGCCAAGACCGAGCACTCCCTTGAGATTGTCTACGCCGACCCCGCCCGCGGCGTCTACCAGAAGATCGTCACCACCGACGACGCCAAGACCCTCCTGGGCGGCATCTTCGTGGGTGACGCTTCCCCATACATGAGCCTGCGTCCACTCCTGGGCCGCGAACTCAGCGCCGAACCGGGCGCCTACCTCACGGCGGCCGGCGGCGGCGACGCTCCAGAGACCGAACTCCCGGACGACGCCATCCTGTGTTCCTGCAACAACGTGGCCGCCGGCACCATCCGCGACACCATCAACGGCTGCGGCGCCTGCGACGGCAACGCCCCCGTCCAGGAACTTGGCGAACTCAAGGGCTGCACCCGCGCAGGAACCAGCTGCGGTTCCTGCGTGCCGATGCTCAAGAAGCTGCTGGAAACCGAACTCACCAAGTCCGGCGTCGAGGTCTCCAAGGCACTCTGCGAACACATCGAGCTGTCCCGCCAGGAACTCTTCGACGCCATCCGCGTCCTGGAACTGACCTCCTTCGAAGAGATCATGGCCAAGTACGGCACCGGCGCAGGCTGCGACATCTGCAAGCCCACTATCGCCAACATCCTGGCCAGCCAGAACAGCGCCTACGTCCTGGACGCCGGCCGCGGCACCCTGCAGGACACCAACGACCGCGCCCTCGCCAACATGCAGAAGGACGGCACCTACTCGGTGGTCCCCCGCATCGCCGGCGGTGAAATCACCCCCAGGAAGCTCGGCGTCATCGCCGCCGTGGCCGAAAAGTACAACCTGTACACCAAGATCACCGGCGGCCAGCGGATCGACATGTTCGGTGCCCGGCTGGAAGAGCTCCCGGCAATCTGGAAGGAACTGGTGGACGCCGGCTTCGAATCCGGCCAGGCGTACGGCAAGAGCCTGCGCACGGTGAAGTCATGCGTCGGTTCCACCTGGTGCCGCTTCGGTGTCCAGGATTCGGTGGCCATGGCCATCCAGCTCGAGCTCCGCTACCGCGGCCTCCGCAGCCCGCACAAGCTCAAGATGGGCGTCTCCGGCTGCGCCCGTGAATGCGCCGAGGCCCGCGGCAAGGACGTCGGCGTGATCGCCACAGCCGACGGCTGGAACCTCTACGTCGGCGGCAACGGCGGTGCCACCCCGGCCCACGCCCAGCTGCTGGCCAAGGACCTCGACGACGAAACCCTGCTCAAGTACATCGACCGCTACTTCATGTACTACATCCGCACCGCCGACCGGCTGCAGCGCACCGCGCGCTGGCAGGAAGAGCTCGACGGCGGCATCAAGCACGTCGAGGACGTTGTGGTGAAGGACACCCTGGGCATCGCCGAGGAGCTCGAAGCCGCCATGGCGAAGCACGTTGACACCTACGTGGACGAATGGGCGGACACGCTGAAGGACCCCGAGCGCCTGCGCCGGTTCCGTTCCTTCGTCAACGCCCCCGACCAGAAGGATGACTCCATCACCTTCGTCTCCGACGAGCGTGGCCAGATGCGCCCGGCCACTCCGGAGGAAAAAGGCAAGGTCCTGATCGGCGCCTCCATCCCCATGCGGCCCCGCGCCGAGAACGAGGTATAGCCATGCAGCTCAGCATCGATCTCACCGGCCGCGAAGTCCTGGTCACCGGCTCCGACCACGCCGCCCGCCAGGCGGTCCGCCGCTACGCCGCCGCGGGCGCCGTCGTCTACCGCCTCAGCACCCCTGCGGGTGCAGCGCATGACGGCCCGCTCCCCGAGCGTCCATTCCTGGTCGCAGCGGTCGACGACGGCCAGCCCGGTTGGGAGGCCCTGCTCGAGCGTTGCCGCACCACCGGCATCCCGGTGGCGGCCGAGCCGGCCGCCGGACCCGTCGGCCACGTCACCCTGGTGGGTGGCGGACCCGGCACCACCGACCTGCTCACTGTCGCCGCTGTGAAGGCCCTCCGCGATGCGGACGTGGTGTTCTTCGACCGGCTGGCTCCGTGCCAGGACCTGCCGGACCTGACCTCGGCCGAGCTGGTGGATGTGGGCAAGAAGCCCGGCCACCACAAAGTGGACCAGGCAGACATCGAGAAACTGATGGTTGAGAGCGCCCTCGCCGGCAACAACGTGGTCCGCCTCAAGGGCGGCGACCCCTACGTCTTCGGCCGCGGCGGCGAGGAAGTGGCCTCCTGCGTGGCAGCGGGCGTGCCCGTCCGTGTCATCTCTGGCGTCACCAGCGCGATCTCCGTGCCGGCGGCCGCCGGCATCCCCGTCACACACCGCGAGGTCAGCCATATGTTCACCGTGGTCTCGGGCCACGCGCCGCTGACCGAAAAGGAACACACGCACCTGGCCGGACTGGGTGGCACCATTGTGGTCCTGATGGGCATCGGCACCCTGCACCAGCTCGCTGCCGGACTCCATAAAGCCGGCATGCGCCCCGACATGCCAATGGCCGTCGTCGAACGCGGTTACCGCCCCGGCCAGCGCACCACCATCGCGGACCTTGGCACCATCACCTCCGCCGCCGCCGGGTGCAGCAATCCCGCTGTGCTGGTCATTGGCGAGGTGGTTCGCGTGGCGGAAGCCAACCGCGGGCATGCTGAGGCCGCCGCCGACCTCGACCGGCTGGCGGCCTCGCTGCTCGGTTCATGAAAGGATTGACCCCCATGAACGCACTGGCACCAGCTGAACCTGCCCAGCTTGAGGAGACTTCCGGGCCGGAGGCTGCGGACTCTCCGCTGGAGGGCTTCCGCATCGGAGTCACCTCGCACCGGCGCTCCCGGGACCTCATCGAGGCCCTGGAACGCCGCGGCGCGGAAGTGCTGCACGCGCCGGCCCTCAAGATCGCCCCGGTGCAGGAGGACATCCGCCTGATCGAGGACACCAAGGCCATCATCGCCGCACGCCCGGACCTGTGCATCGCCACCACGGCGTACGGCATGCGCCGCTGGTGCGAAGCCGCCGATTCCTTTGGGATCGGTGAGCAGCTGCTGGAAACGCTCGGGGCGTGCCGGATGTTCGTCCGTGGCCCCAAAGCCCGCGGCGCCGTCCGCGCGGCCGGACTCGCCGACGTCGGAATCAGCAGCGACGAAACCACCGCAACGCTGGTGGACATGCTGCTCGCTGAAGGCGTGCGCGGCAAGACCGTAGCCGTGCAGCTGCACGGCTACACGGACGTCCGGCAGCTGGAACGCCTGCGTATGTCCGGCGCCACGGTCCTGACGGTCACCCCTTACCGCTGGGTAAAGCCCGACGGCGAAGACCGGCTTCCGCGCCTCATCGAGGCTGTGTGCAGCGGCAACCTGGACGTTCTCACCTTCACGAGCGCCCCCGCCGTCGACGCCGTGTGGAGCACCGCCCACGAAATGGGCGTCTACAAGCAGCTCATCGAGAGCCTGAAAACCAATGTCACCACGGCAGTGGTGGGGCCCGTCACGGCCCAGCCGCTTCTCGACGCCGGTATCTCGCCGCTCATTCCGGAGCGGTTCCGGATGGGTGCCCTCATCCGGCTGGTGTGCGAGCACCTTGCCCTGAACCACGTGCGGCGGCTGGACACCTCCTCCGGCAACCTTGAGCTGCGCGGGCGCAGCCTGCGGGTCGACGGAGCGCAGGTTGAGCTGGCGCCTGCGCCGCTGCTGCTGCTGCGTGCCCTCTTGGGGGCCGGTGGGGCCGTGCTTTCCCGGGAATCCCTGTCGGAGCTGCTCGAGCTGAAGGGCTCAATCCATGCCCTGGACATGACTGTCAGCCGCCTGCGGTCATCGCTGCCGGACGGCCGACTGGTGGAGACGGTGGTCAAGAGGGGTTACCGGATCCGGGTCTGAGTGCGCTGGTCCGCCAGTGACTCCGGTCCGTAATTGCGGGGAAACATGGTGGAAAAACAGGCGGCCTACGCTGGGGTTCACCACGAACTTCCCGGCCGGAATACACTGACGGCCGCCGGCGAAAGGGCCAGCACATGTCCGCACCCGCACCCTCCACTGTCACCTCCGTCCCCGGCGCCCCGGCCTCCGGGCCCGCCGCTGGCTCGCCCCGTATCGTCATCGCCGGGGCAGGGCCGGCCGCACAGGCGCTGGTCAGCCAGTTGAACCGCGCCCGGTTCGGCGGCACCGTTACGGTGCTGAGCAACCGGGACGACGCGTCCGCGGAACTCCTGGACCTCGCCGCGCTGCCCCAGGTCTCGCTCCGCTTCGGCCAGCCTGCCAGTTTCGTCGACGCCGGAACCCGCACGGTGTCCACCGCGGACGGCATGGAATTCGGCTATGACCACCTGGTCATCGCCACGGGTTCAGCACCGGAGGAGGCCCCCGTGGAAGGCGCCGGCCACTGCCTGAGCTATTCCACGATCGACGACGCCGGCGCCATTGGAGCAGCCGTTCGGGACCTCACCACAGAACTGGGCCGCCGCCCCCTCGGCATCCTGGTGGGCACCGGCACCGCGGCAGGACAGGCGGAGGCCGTGTTGCGCGCCCGCGGGGTCCGGCCCATCCGCACCACGCTCCGGCCCGCCGCGGTGAAGGCGCCCGTCTCCGGCTCGGGGTCGAATGCCTCAGGAATCGTTTTTGCCGACGGCAGCAGCATGAACGGTGACCTCGTGGTCCTGGCCGAGGAAAGGGTGTCCCGGGACGGGCTCGCGGCAAGCGCCGGGCTCCGCACGGCACCCGGCGGCGGGATCGCCATCAGCCAGGACTTCCGGACCTCCGTTCCCGGTATCTGGGCCATCGGTGACGCCGCCGCGTTCGACGGCGTCCGGCTGGGATTGCTGGTCGCGGCGGCATCAGCCGCCGGCGCCTGCGCCGCAAAGCTGATGACCGCTACATCGGCGGCGGAAGGCATGGCTGCCGGTGTGGCCGAGCGCCTGCCTGCGGCCGCGTGAGCGTCCGCCCGCCGTGACACCCGCTGTGACAAGATGGTCACCTGAACAGCCACGCACTGCGTGGCTCCGGCGGCCCACAAGGCCACATGGAAAGGACCCTCATGAGAAACGCAGCCACTCCTGCCGACCAGACCGGAGCCGGTACGGACTCAGCGTCGGGCAACATCGCTTCCTACATCGACCACACGCTGCTCAAGCCCGAGGCCAGCGAAGCGGAGATCCTCAAAGTGTGTGCCGAGGCCGCTGAGTACCACTTCAAGTCAGTCTGCGTGAACCCCCTGTGGGTCAAGACAGTCAAGACCGCGCTCAAGGGCTCCGGGGTTCTGACGTGCTCGGTGATCGGCTTTCCCATGGGTGCCACGCCCAGCGATGTGAAGGCCTTTGAAGCCCGCGGCGCGGTACTGGATGGTGCGGACGAAATCGACATGGTCATCAACATCGCGGCAGCCCGTGCCGGTGACAAGGGTGCGCTGGTGGACGATATCTCCGCCGTCGCGGAGGCGGTCCACGCGGGCGGGGCCATCCTGAAGGTCATCATCGAAACCGCATTGCTCAGCGAGGATCAGAAGGTTCTTGCCTGCCAGGCGTCCGTTGAAGCGGGGGCGGACTTCGTTAAGACGTCCACGGGGTTCAACGGCGGGGGTGCCACGGCCGAAGACATCGCCCTGATGCGCCGCACTGTAGGCCCCGATCTCGGCGTCAAGGCGTCCGGCGGCGTACGTTCCCTGGCCGACGCGCAGGCTATGATTGCTGCAGGTGCAACACGTATTGGTGCCAGCTCCGGCATTGCCATCGTCAAGGGTCAACAGGGTTCATCCAGCTACTGACGCCGGCCCGGAGCCGCCACTGTTTGAGCCCCGCGGGGCCGAGGAGGAAAGAATGTCCAGCAAGACCACAGAGTCCGGCAACGCCACGGTACAGACCCCCCAGAACGAGAACAGCCTCTTGAGCAGCATCCTTCTGTTTGTACCCATGATGGCGCTGTTCCTGGGCTCCATCTACTCCCTGTCCTTCCTTACGCTCGGCAACCCGTGGCCGATGGCCGTCTGCCTGGGCCTGTTTTTCCTGGCGTTCTGGATCCCGCAGACCATCACCGGCCGCTCCGATTCAGCCGGCGGGAAGTAAGAACCCTCTGTTACTCAAAGGGCTGGGGCCCCGGATCAATTCCGGGGCCCCAGCCTTTTAAGTCGTGGACGCTTAGATACTGGCCGCTCAAGCACCGGCCGCGTCAGCCCTAACCGCGTCAGCCCGCGCCAATCAGGCGGCTGACCGTGGTCTTTCCGATCGCCATGGCGGCGGGGAAATGTGCTTTCGCCAACGACCAGGCCGCCACGCACATGCCCACCATCGCGTAGGCGCTGACCGGGATCAGCACCAGCCACTCGCGCCGGGAACCTGCGCGGCCCAGCAGCGGCAGGGAAAAGGCGCCGTTGGCTTTCCAGACGTCGTTGAGCACCGGCAGCTTCCGGAGGAACTTAGGTGGCTTGATGACGATCGGCCAGAGCAGCGGCACGCCCCCGGTGGTGATCATGTCCCCCACGATGTGGACCACTACCCCGGTCAGCATCGATACTGGGAGCCAGGTCCACTGCTCCGGCGCGAACCAGGTCACCAGTCCGGCCATGGTCAGGGCAAAGATCCAGTTGCTGATAAATCCGGACTTGGGAAACAGCTTCAGCGCCTTGGCCGCAATGTTAATCATGAACATGCACAGCAGGCCGGCACCCACCGACAGCAGGCCCCAGTCCGTCTGCAGCTGGAACTGCCCTGCCATCATGGCCAGCAGCACAAAGCACGCCGCCCCGAGCACCGAGTGGGTTCCTTGCCGGTGCCCGCCGCTGGCGTTCTCAATACCCACGGCAATCAGGTTGGACAGCGGCGGCAGTGAGTTGGCCACTGTGCTGTGGCGGTGGTCCCAGTCGCACACCAGCGCCGTCCCCGCCGTCGCCATTCCTCCGATGAGGATTCCCGTGGCGTCCAGCGGATACCAGCCCAGCGTGTACGGTCCCGATGAGGCAATAGCTACCCACGCCGCGGCTCCCGACGCGGCGTGATGTCCTCCCATCATGCTGCTAACCCACCGCCAGCGGCGCGTCGGAAAAGATGTTGCGGATGACCCCGTTGGCCCATTCCAGGATTTCGGCGTCCTGCAGGTCGCGGCCGCCGATCCGGGCGGTCTTGGGCTTTGGAATCAGCACCGCGTCCAGGGCGGGCTTGGACTGCGAACCCGGGTACATCCGGGTCAGCCGCATCAGCTTAGACTCCGGCAGCTGCGCCGGCGAGAACTTGATGAAGTTCCCCTGCAGCGCGACGTCGGACAGGCCGGCTTCGCGGGCACCTACCCGGAAGCGGGCCACGGCGATGAGGTTCTGGACCGGCAGCGGCGGCTCGCCGTAACGGTCCACAAGCTCCGCCAAGACCTCCTCGATGGCCTCGTACGTCACCGCAGAGGCCAGCTTCCGGTAGGCCTCCAGGCGGAGCCGCTCCCCCGGCACATAATCGTGCGGGAGGTGGGCGTTGACCGGCAGCTCGATCTTCATTTCGGCAGCCTTTTCCTCGGCGTCGCCGCGGAAGTCGGCCACTGCCTCACCCACCAGGCGGATGTAGAGGTCGAAGCCGACGCCCTGGATGTGGCCGGACTGCTCGCCGCCCAGCAGGTTGCCGGCGCCACGGATCTCGAGGTCTTTCATGGCCAACTGCATGCCGGCGCCAAGCTCGTTGTGGGTGGCGACGGCCTTGAGCCGTTCCAGGGCCACCTCACCCAGGGGCTTCTCGGGCGGGTACAGGAAGTAGGCGTAGGCGCGTTCACGGCCGCGGCCTACCCTGCCGCGGAGCTGGTGCAGCTGGGAGAGGCCGTACTTGTCGGCCCCGTCCACGATCAGTGTGTTGGCGTTGGAGATGTCCAGGCCGGTTTCGATGATGGTGGTGCACACCAGCACGTCGAACCGCTTTTCCCAGAAGTCCACGATGATCTGCTCCAGCCGGCTCTCGGACATCTGCCCGTGCGCCACCTCCACGCGTGCTTCCGGAACGAGTTCACGGATTTTCGCGGCCGTCCGTTCGATGGTGGACACCCGGTTGTGCACAAAAAACACCTGGCCTTCGCGCATCAGCTCACGCCGGATGGCTGCCGACGTCTGTTTATGCGTATACGGGCCCACGTAGGTCAGCACGGGATGGCGTTCCTCCGGCGGCGTGGCCAGCGTGGAAGTTTCCCGGATGCCCGTCAGGGACATCTCCAAGGTCCGCGGAATCGGGGTGGCGCTCATGGCCAGTACGTCCACGTTGGTCCGCATCTTCTTCAGCGCTTCTTTGTGCTCCACACCGAACCGCTGCTCCTCGTCCACGATCACCAGGCCCAGGTCCTTGAACGCGAAGTCCTTGGACAGCAGGCGGTGGGTGCCGATAACGACGTCGACGGAGCCGCTCTTGACGCCCTCCACGGTCTCTTTGGTTTCCTTGGTCCCTTGGAACCGCGACAGCGCCTTGACCCGCAGGGGGAAGCCGGAAAAGCGCTCGGTGAACGTCTCGTAGTGCTGCTGGGCCAGCAGGGTGGTGGGCACCAGGACAGCCACCTGCTTCCCGTCCTGGACCGCCTTGAACGCGGCCCGGACGGCGATCTCGGTCTTGCCGTAACCAACGTCGCCGGACACCAGGCGGTCCATGGGGATCTCCCGCTCCATGTCCGCCTTGACCTCGTTGATGGTGGTCAGCTGGTCCGGCGTCTCCACGTAGGGGAAGGCCTCCTCCAGCTCGCGCTGCCACGGGGTGTCCGGCCCGAACGCGTGGCCCCTTGAGGCCATCCGAGCGGAGTACAGCCGGATGAGTTCCCCGGCGATTTCCTTGACGGCCTTGCGTGCCTTGGACTTGGTGCTGGCCCAGTCGGAGCCGCCCATCTTGCTGAGCACCGGGGTGTCACCGCCCACGTAGCGGGTCACCTGGTCCAGCTGGTCGGTGGGGACAAACAGGCGGTCCCCGGGGGCGCCGCGCTTGGACGGGGCGTATTCCAGGACCAGGTATTCGCGGACGCCGTCTCCGCCGCCGGCCACCTTGCGCTGGATGAGTTCGATGAAGCGGCCAATGCCGTGCTGTTCGTGCACCACGGAATCGCCGTTGACCAGCTGCAACGGGTCCACGGCGTTCCGCCGCTTGGACGGCATGCGCCGCATGTCCTTGGTGGAGCCCGCGGACGTCCGTCCCAGCAGGTCCGCTTCGGTGAGTAGCCCCAGCTTGAGGCTGTCCAGGACAAAACCGCGTCCGACGGCGGCAGTGGTCACCTCGATGATGCCCGCCTGCGGCTCATTCTCAAGGGTGTCCACCCGGGCACAGGGGATGTCGGCATCGTGGAACAGTTCCGCAAGGCGCTGCGCCGGGCCGGGACCCTCCGTGGCCACCACGATCCGCCACTGGTCCCGGACGTGGGAGCCGATGAAGTCCATCATCTCGGCCACATCACCCTGGTACCCGCGCGGTTCCCGGGCACGGAGGTTCAGGACGTCGACCTCCGGCAGCAGCTCCTCGTCAGTGGCCAGCGACGTGATGGACCACCAGGACACCTCGTGCTCCAGCGAGAAGCTCCGCGTTTCGGCCAGGGAACGGAAGCTGGCAGAGTGCAGAGCTGCCGACGCCTGCGAGCTCAGATCCAGCGGAGCCGTGCCGCCATCCGATGCCGTGGACCAGGCTGCTTCCAGGAACTCCTCGTTGGTGGCCGCAAGATCATGTGCGCGCCTGCGGACCTTTTCCGGTTCAATGATCACCGAGATGGACCCGGCGGGCAGCTGCTCCACGAACGGGACCATGGCATCCACCAGCACCGGGGCCAGGGATTCCATGCCTTCCACTGCGATGCCGCCGGCGATCTTCTCCAGCATGTCCGCGGCCGCGGGAAGCTGCGCCTTCAGCGTGGCTGCGCGTGACATCACCGACGGCGTGATCAGGATTTCGCGGCAGGGCGGGGCGTGGAGCTCGGTGGGGTGATGCACGCCGGGCGCCGACAGCGAGCGCTGGTCGGCGACCGCGAACCAGCGCATCTGGTCCACCTCGTCGCCGAAGAACTCCACGCGGATGGGATGGTCCTCGGTGGGCGGGAAGACGTCAATAATACCGCCACGGACAGCAAACTCGCCACGGTGGGTGACCATGTCCACGCGGGCGTAGGCGGCGTCGGCGAGGCTCCGCACCACGTTGGAGAACGGCACGTCCTGTCCCACCTTCAGCGTGACCGGAACCAGCTCACCCAGCCCGGCGACGATCGGCTGAACCACCGCGCGGACCGGCGCCACCACCACACGCAGCCGGCCCGCCGTCGAACTCTCCGGGTGCGCCAGGCGGCGCAGGACGGACAGCCGGCGTCCCACCGTGTCCGAGCGGGGTGAGAGCCGTTCGTGCGGCAGGGTTTCCCAACTGGGGAACTCGGCCACTGAATCGGCCGGCAGGTAAGCGCGCAGGGCCGCTGTCAGATCCTCTGCTTCGCGTCCTGTCGCCGTGACTGCCAGCACCACAGGGGGGAGCCCGCCGTCGGGAGTTCCTTCGTCGGCGCCGGCGGCCAGGCCGTCTGCCATTTCCGCCAGCAGGACGGCGCGGAGTCCCGCCGGCGCGCTGATCTGGTAATCCTGGCCCCGGACGTCAAACCCCCTGGCCGCCTCCGCCTGGACCCGCGCGAACGTCTGGTCTTCTACCAGGACACGTCGCAGTCCGGCCAGCGAGGGACCAGCGTTGGACGGGCCAGGATGGGACGGGCCAGTGGGGCTCATGGCGGAAACTCCTGTGGGTTCATGGAAAAAGCAGGCAACACGAAAGCCCGAAATTCACTTCGAATCCCGGGTCATCCCAGCCTACCCCTGCCCCGGGACCCGCCGGGCACCCCGTTGCTAAGCTTGCTGAGGAAGCGCGCCCTGTTGGGCGCATCTGCCCGCCTGGCCTGAGGAGCTTTCAGTGAGCGATAGCAATAGTCCGAGCGACACTCCCCACACTGTGGCTGCGGGGACGGCGCGAACCGTCCTGGTGACCGGCGCCACCGGCTACATCGGCGGCCGCCTGGTCCCCCGGCTGCTGGAGGCCGGTCACACCGTGAAGGTCCTGGTCAGAACGCCGGCTAAGATCGCCGGCGTGCCGTGGCTGGGCAAGGTTGAGGTGATCCAAAGCAGCCTCGACGACGGCGCCGCCCTGCACCAGGCACTGGCCGGCGTCGACGTGCTCTACTACCTTGTCCACTCCATGGCTTCCGGCGCCGGCTTCGAGTCCAAGGAAAAGGCCATGGCGGAAACGGCCGCGACAGCTGCTGCCGCCGCCGGTGTAAGCCGGATCGTGTACCTGGGCGGCCTGCACCCGGCCAACGTGGAACTGTCCACGCACATGCGCTCCCGGGAGGCCGTGGGGAAGGTCTTCCTGGACAGCGCGGCGGACGCGGTGGTGTTCCAGGCCGGGGTGGTGATCGGTTCCGGGTCCGCGTCCTTCGAAATGATCCGCCACCTGTCCGAAACCCTTCCGCTGATGCCTGCCCCGAGCTGGGTGCGCAACAAGATTGAGGCGATCGCCGTCCGGGACGTGCTGCACTACCTTGTGGGCGCCGCATCCATGGACGGGCCGGTCAACCGCACCTTCGACATCGGCTGCCGGCAGGTCCTGAGCTACGCGGGCATGATGAAGGAATACGCCGCCGAGGCCGGGCTGCCATACCGGGTGGTACTGGCCTTGCCCATTCCCGCCCCGAAGCTCGCCGGCATGTGGGTGGCCCTGACCACGCCCATCCCGCTGTCCATGTCCCTGCCGCTCGTCGAGTCGCTGCAGCACGATGCCGTCTCCCGCGAGCATGATATTGACGCCCATATCCCTGAGCCGGCAGACGGCCTGACTCCGTACCGGCGGGCCGTTGCCCTCGCCCTGGGCAAGGAGCGTGACGGCCAGGTGGAAACCACGTGGTCAAATGCCGGGGCCGACGCCGATCCGCTTCCCAGCGATCCGGACTGGGCCGGCCATACGGTCTATGTGGATGAGCGGACCTTCCACGGGGATGTTGATTCTGCCCACGTGTGGACCATCATCGAAGGGATCGGCGGCGGGAACGGCTGGTATTCGCTGCCGCTGGCATGGCGCGTGCGTGGCTGGCTGGACAAGCTCACCGGAGGCGCGGGCCTGCTGCGGGGACGCCGGCACCCCGGCACCCTGGCCCCAGGCGAAGTGGTGGACTGGTGGCGTGTGGAGCGGATAGAGCGCGGCAAACTGTTGCGCCTCCGCGCGGAGATGCGCGCCCCCGGACGTGCCTGGCTTGAACTGTCCGTAGAACCTGACGGGACGGGCAGCCGCTACCGGCAGCGGGCCATTTTCTTCCCGAAGGGCCTCAGCGGAAAGCTCTACTGGCTGGCCGTGCTGCCGTTCCACAGCCTCATCTTTCCGGCGATGGCACGGAACATCACCACGGCGGCGCAGAAAATCGCCAGCTCCGACAGCGCGGAGGCCGGTTCCAACAACACGCAGGGCTCCCCGTAGGATGTGGGGAGCAAAAAGCGTTCTGACCTACACATCACTGGAGGACACATGGCACTGAGTGCAACCACCACCCTTCCGCACGCAGTCGGAAGCGTCGCTGCCGTATTTATCGACGAGGACTTCCAGCGGCACACCAGCCAATTCGTTGGCGGCACGCTGGAGTCCTTCGAAGTGGCCGGAGACGTTGACGGAGCATTCAGCACCACCTCGGTCCGGACCCTGCCGACCACCCGGCTCCCGGAGATCGCCCGCAAGTTCGTGGGCGAAAAGCTCACCGTGACGCAGGTGGAGAACTGGGAGGCCCCCGCGGCCGACGGTTCCCGCCAGAGCAACATCACGCTGAAGATCGCCGGCGCCCCCATCGATGTGACCGCGGTCCAGCGGCTCGTCTCGGAGGGCGGCAGCACGCGCGTTGAGCTTGTCGGCAGCGTCACGTCCTCCGTCCCCTTCTTGGGCGGCAAGATCGCCGAGGCAGCTGAGCCAATGGTGGCCAAGGCCCTGAACATCCAGGCACAGCAGGCCCAGGCCTGGCTCGAAAGCCACTAAGGCCATGCAGCTCCCCCTGTTTGCGGCCTGGCTGCTGATCATCGCCGGCGCCTGGTCCCTGGTGGTCTGGCCGCAGTTCCTGCGCCGCGTGATGAAGGATCCCCGGGCGCGGGACGCCGCCGGCAAGGCCACAAAGTTCCTCACCGTCCACCTGGTGCTGGTCAGCATCTCCATGGTGCTGGGAGCTGCCACCGCCGTGATCGGGGTTATGGGCCTGCTCGGGTAGGCTGGTCACAGGTGCGCCGGGAAGTCTGGTCGGCAATAGTTTTGCCGACCCCTTAATTCCAGGAGCCACCCATGGCCAAGCGCCCGTCCCGCCCTACCTTCGCTGCTAATGTCCTCAGCCGCTCAAGCTACCCTGAATTCCTGCGGATCTCAGAGATCCTCAGGCTGGAAACAGCCGGCGGTGCCCTCCTGTTGCTGGCCACCGCTGCAGCCCTCCTTTGGGCCAACTCGCCGGCGGCTGAGGGCTACTTCGCGCTGCGGGACCTGAAAATCGGCTACGAACCCTGGCACCTCCGGCTCTCCCTGGGGCATTGGGCGTCGGACGGTCTTCTGGCCATCTTCTTCTTCCTGGCGGGCCTTGAACTCAAGCGGGAGTTTGTCTCCGGCGAACTCCGCAAGGTGTCCAAGGCGGTGGTTCCGGTGGCGGCGGCCGTGGGAGGTGTTGCAGTTCCGGCCCTGATTTACACGCTGGTGAACCTGGGCCAGGACGCTGAGAGCCTGCGGGGCTGGGCAATTCCAACAGCCACCGATATTGCCTTTGCCCTGGCCGTCCTGGCCGTCATCAACACCCACCTGCCTGCGGCCCTCCGGACCTTCCTGCTGACCTTGGCCGTAGTGGATGACCTGCTGGCCATCGGCATCATCGCCTTCTTCTACTCGTCCGGACTGCAGCCGCTCTTTTTGTTGGCGGCACTGCTTCCGCTGGGGCTCTTTACCCTGCTGGTCCAGAGGAGGGTCCGCAGCTGGTACCTGTTGCTGCCGCTGGCAGCCGCCACCTGGGGACTCGTGCACGCTTCCGGTATCCACGCCACGGTGGCGGGTGTGCTGCTCGGGTTTGCCGTGCCAGTGCTGGCGTCGCGGAAACGCGGTGAGACGGGTTCCGGTATGGCTGAGACCCTGGAACACCGGCTCCGCCCGCTTTCGGCAGGTTTCGCCGTCCCGGTCTTCGCCTTCTTTTCCGCCGGAGTTGCCGTGGGCGGCCTCGACGGCTTCCGGTCGGCCCTGGCGGATCCGGTGGCGGTGGGAATTGTGGCTGCCTTGGTGGCCGGCAAAACGATTGGCGTGTTCGGCACTACCTACCTGATCACCAAGACCACCAGCGCAAAGCTCGACGACGGCCTCGCCTGGATCGATGTTGCGGGCCTGGCGCTGTTGGCCGGAGTGGGCTTCACGGTGTCGCTGCTGATCGCCGAGCTGAGCTTCGGTGCCGGCTCGGCCCACGATGACCACGCGAAGGTGGCCATCCTCACCGGATCACTGGTTGCCGCCCTTCTCGCCACCGTGGTGCTCCGGCTGCGGAACCGGCATTACCGCGCAGTGGAACTTTCGGAACAGCGTGATGACGACGGCGACGGCGTCCCGGACCTTTTCGAGCGCCGGGGCTGACGGGCGCGGACCGGCCACGGCCCCAGCCCGGCTTCGGACCGTGCAGGTCTAGGCTGCCTGGTTCAGGGCGTCTTCGGCGGCCACCCAGGAAATCATGGCGCACTTAACGCGCGCGGCGTAGCGGGCAACACCCTCGAAGGCGGCGGCGTCGCCCAGGATTTCGGGATCCGCGTGGATCTTCCCGCGCGAGCGGAGGACTTCGCGGAAGCTGCCAATGACGGTGTGGAGTTCGTCCACGGTCATTCCCTCCGCGAGCTCGCTGAGGACCGAAGCCGATGCCATCGAGATGGAACACCCTTCGCCGTCCCAGGAAATCTGCGCCACCTTGCCGTCTTCCACAGCCACCCGCAGCGTGACTTCGTCGCCGCAGACCGGGTTGAGCTGGTGGGACTGGCCCGTGGACGCCCCTGCCGGCGCGGCGACGCCCGCCAGCCCACTGCCGTGGCGGACCTTGGAATGGTCAAGGATGATCTGCTGATACAGCTGGTCAAGGCTCATGGTGGTGTACCTTCGGTGATCGCGCTAGACGCGGAAGTAGGAGCGGACTCCGGCTACGGCTTCCAGGAAGGCGTCGACGTCGTCGGTGGTGTTGTACAGGTACGCGCTTGCCCTGGTGGTTGCGGTCAGGCCGAGCCGGCGGTGCAGCGGCTGGGCGCAATGGTGACCCACGCGGACGGCGATGCCCCGGGAATCCAGGAACTGCCCGACGTCGTGCGCGTGCACACCGTCAACGTCGAACGCGGCGAGGCCGATCCGTTCCTGTCCGGCGGCGGGCCCCAAGACGCGGATGCCGGGAATAGACTCCAGCCCGGCCACCATCCGCTGGCCGAGCTCCGATTCCCAGAGGTGGACGCGGTCCAGACCGGTTTCCGTGAGGTAGTTGGCTGCGGTGGCCAGGGCAACGGCCTGCGAGATGCGCTGGGTGCCGGCCTCGAAGCGCTGCGGCGCGGGCAGGTACTCGGCCCGTTCCATGGTCACGGTGGTGATCATGGAACCGCCGGTGAGGAACGGCGGCAGCGCGTCCAGGAGGTCCTGCTTGCCGTAGAGGACACCGATTCCGGTAGGCGCAAGCATCTTGTGGCCGGAGAAGACCGCGAAGTCGACGTCCAGCTCCTTGACGTTCAACGGCAGGTGCGGTGCGGACTGGCAGGCGTCCAGGACCACCAGGGCTCCGGCCTGCCGCCCCAGCGCGACCAGTTGCTGCACGGGATTAATCGTGCCCAACACGTTGGAGGCGTGGGTGAAGGCGAGGACCTTGGTTTTGCTTCCCAGGATCTCGGCCGCAATGTCCAGCCGCAGGGCACCGGCGTCGTCGATGGGGATGTAGCGCAGCGTGGCGCCGGTGCGGAACGCGAGTTCCTGCCAAGGGATCAGGTTGGCGTGGTGCTCCATTTCGGTCACCACGATCTGGTCACCCGGGCCGACTGCGAGGTCTTTCAGCCGGGCGTCACCGCGCCCCTGCGCCGCCCACAACGAGGCGTTGGACAGCGCGTAGCTGATCAGGTTCAGGCCTTCGGTGGCGTTGGAGGTCCACACCGTTTCCGCGTAGTCGGCACCGATGAAGTCCGCCATGGTCTGGCGGGCATCCTCGAAAACCTCTGTTGCTTCCACGGCAAGGTAGTGGGCCCCGCGGTGCACGGCAGCGTTGCGCTGCTCGTAAAACTCCTGCTCAGCTTCGATGACACTCAGCGGGTTTTGCGAGGTGGCGCCCGAATCGAGGTACACGAGGGGCTTGCCGTTCACCAGCTGGCCAAGCACGGGGAAGTCGTTTCGAATCCTGAGGACTTCGGCGTTATCCATGGCCGGCACTGCGCGTTCCAGCGTGGCAGGCGTTGATACTAGGGCCAAAGCTAACTCCTTGAGGTGCCAATGGATTGACACTCAATTGTCCCACAACACCACTGTGGCGGCGGCCCGATGGGCAACCGCCACAGCAGCTCCGGGCTTCAGCCCGCGGAAGTGAGGGCCGGCGACGGCTGGGGGGAGAGTCTCGGTCTCAGAAGACTCTGACGTCGCCGACCCCGTTTCGATCCAGCCCCAAGGCCGGAAGCTTGCGTCAAAAAGAGGCCTAAAAAGTCTGTTGGCCGGTCCGCGGTTCATGTGGCTCCGTGTTTTCCTGCCGTGCTAAGTCAATCGCATGCGGAAGCCCCGCACACGAGTAGGCAGTACTCTACTTTTTCGCGCCGGGGCTACGCATTACCCTCCGCAGCTACGCGT
This sequence comes from Pseudarthrobacter sp. Y6, assembly GCF_050156205.1. Lineage (NCBI taxonomy): Bacteria > Bacillati > Actinomycetota > Actinomycetes > Micrococcales > Micrococcaceae > Pseudarthrobacter > Pseudarthrobacter sp. Y6. The sequence goes on from NZ_CP189574.1 coordinate 3,166,293, forward strand.
ATCTGGACGTTCGTACGCAGGCGCATCCGCCCGCAGGCCTAGTAGTACTTAGTTAGGTTGGGGATCGTGGCTGGCAGTAGGGGCAGTATCCGGTCCGGACGGCGACGAGGTGTTGGAGCTCGCGGAGGATGCCGTAGAGACTCAGGCCGCCCCAGGCGCTTTTGGGCGTGTCAGGCGCAGTGTGGTGATGAATAAATGGGCCGCGGTGACGAGCGTGGCGTGGTGGTGCCAGCCGAGCCAGGTGCGGCCTTCGAAGTGGTCGAGCCCGAGCCCGGTTTTCAGTTCGCGGTAGTCGTGCTCGATGCGCCACCGGATTTTGGCGATCCGGACGAGTTCCTTCAGCGGTGTCGTCTCCGGCAATGTGGAGAGCCAGTAGTCGGTGGGTGCGGGTGCGCCTTTGGGCCATTCGGCGAGCAGCCACTCGGCGGGGAGGGAACCGTCCTCGGCGCGGGGGATGTCGCGGTTGGCTGCCCGGACCCGTAGTGCGATGAACCGGGAGGTCATCGAGGCGTGTTTGTTGCTGGTGGTGGACTTGGTGCCGTGCCTCCAGGTGACCTGATGTAGCTTCCGGCGGCCGGCGTCCATGACGAGGTCTTTCAGTGATGTGGGGGCGTCCAGGTAGCGGCGCTGGTGTGAGCGGGGGCCTTTGCCGGCGTACTCGGCCACGCCGATGGGAGTGTCTTGGAGGTGCGCGGTCGTCGAGTGCTTGACGGCGACCATGTAGGGGATCGCCCGTTCGCTGAGCCCGGACCGGAACGCGGTGATCTCCCCATAGCCGGCGTCCCCGACCATGATCGGGGGCCGGTAGCCCCAGGCGCCGAGTTCGTCGATCATCTCCAACGCCATCGCCCACTTCGTACGATGGCGTTGGCCCTCGGGGATCTGCGCCTTGGCCCGGCGGGCGGCGATCATTTCGGCGTGGGCGTTCGTGTCTGCGGACGTGTCATCCAGGCTTCCGGCACATAGAGGCGCCAGTCCAACGGGCAGGACGCCTGGTCGGTGGCCGCGTGGATGCTGACGGCGATCTGGCAGTTGCCGATCTTGCCCAACGTACCCGAATACTGCCGCGCAACACAGGGAGAGGAGCTGCCGTCCTTCTTGAACCCGGTATCGTCGACAACCCACGCGTCGGGGCCGATCACCTTGACGGCCCTGCGCACCAGGACCCGGCGTACCGGCTCGAGCTTCCACTGCGAGGACGAGACGAACTGCTGCAGCTGCTGGTAATCGACCCCGAGCCGGCCGCCCATCGGCTGCATCGATTTCCGCCGCCCGTCCAGCATCAGACCGTGCAGATACAGGTTCCCCTTGTTCCGCTGATCCTTACGCGGAAGCGACGCCAACACATCCTGAACGAACGCTTCCAGTTCCGCTTTGGTCTCGGCAAGCTCATCCGGTTTCATGCCTCGAAAATTAACAGGATCGGTCAGGGATTAAAAGCCGCCACGCCGACCTAACTAAGTACTACTAGTGCGGAAGGGCTGAAGCCAGTTCGTCGCGGCTCCGCACGCCGAGTTTGACGTAGGTGCGGTAAAGGTGGCCCTCCACAGTACGCACGGACACCATGAGCTTTTGTGCGATCTCCCTGTCGGTGAGACCCTGCACAGCGAGCTCTACGATGTCCTGTTCCCGGCGCGTGAGGTGCACGCTGGGTGCTGCGGCGATGAAGTGGCCTTCCCGGAACCGCTCGCCCAGTTCGTGGTCACACTTCTCCCGCAGGGCCACCGCCTGCCGGGCCCGCCGGCGCTCACCGGAGCTCTCAAGGACGGTGTTCGACCGCGCGTAGGCCTCCCGCGCAAGGTTTACGAATCCCGCGCCTTCAAGCATGGCCGCCGTGTCCATGATGGAATCTGCGTCCGCGGACTCCCAATGCCGCGCCAGGGTGAGCATTGCAGCGGCCCAGCGGCCTTCAACGCTCCCCGCAAGTGAGTGGACCAAAGGGATCACGGAATGGTCGCCCAGGTCCCAGCAGAGAGCCAAGAGTTCCAGAAGTGTCCCGGCCCGGGTGGTCACCTCGGGCGTGGTGGCCAGTGTGTGGAGGGACGCCAGGCCTTTTCCGTCATGCGCTACATACTCCGATGCTGCTGCGGCGTACGCCTTCGCAAGGAGTCCGTCGCCGGTGGAGCCCTGCGGTGAATCCTTGTAATCCAGCTCAAGCCGGCTGGCCTGGGCGGCGTCACCGAGCCTCGCCGCTACATAAAACGCCAGCCCGGAACCAAACCGGAACATCTGCAGCGGATCGTTGAGTCTCAAGGTCTCCACAGCCGGCAACAGCGTTTGATAGGCGCGTTCCATCCGCCCCTGCCGCAGCAGCGAGTAGCCACGGAGCACCTCGAGGCTGCCGCCGAAATATGCGACACCCCGCGGCTGTCCGGCGGCGTAGTTCGCCAACTCCCGTTCCGCCGAGTCCCACTCCCCCATGGCCAGATAATCTGCCACCAGGCGGCCAAGGACAAATTCATTAAAGAAAAACACGCCACCCTGCAGGGAGGGAAGTTCTGAGGCCGCCATCAAGGCGGTATCCAGCCCCTGGACGGCACGTCCGGCCGAGGCAAGCGAATGGGCCAGCAGCGCGAGTCCCACAGCACGCACGGCGTCGTCCATGCCATCGCCGGTGCGGCTGCTCCGAAGTTCCTGGACCTCGGCCTCCAAGGCCTGGTGGCTGCCGGCTTCGCCAAGTTCCAACAGGCGGAGCAAGCACTCCTGCCAGGGCCTGGCAGAAGCACCGGGTGCCGCTTGGGAATCCGGCGGCACAGCATCCGGTCCAGCCGTCATGGCGCCCGCACCCTGGAGCGCTTCGCGGGAATCGGCTGCGAACACTGCCAGCGGTGTTCCCAATGCCTGGTGTGCCACAGCCCTGAGCATGAAGACCGGGACAGCCCAGGCACCGTTCCCCAGCTGCAGCCAGCATCCGTCCAGGAGCTTGGCCGCTCCCACAAAGTCGCCTTCATTGAATAAGGCCCTTGCCTGGACAGCCTGCGCCCGCGGCACGAGGTCCGGGTCCGTGACCTTCGCCGCAATCGTCCGACTGCTCCGGTTCCGGGAGTGGACTAGGGCGGTGCCGGCCGCCTCGAGCAGTTCGGGATCGGATATTTTCAATCCACACTCCAGGGCCCATTCCACGGCCCTCATCCTGCCCTCAGACCCTTCGGGTGCGGCTCCCAGCTGATCCCGGATCTTTTCAAGCAGCTGCAGGCTCCGGGACACCGAGATACTGGTGCGGAGCGCCTCGCCGAACACGGAGTTCCAGATCCGGAGATCGGCTGGAATGCCGGAGCTTTCGACAATCATCTGCTGGTCCAGCAGCGTGCGCACCACTTCGGCGCCAAAAGTATCCTCGATCACCTTCCGGCTTACGGGCCCGGCGAGGGCGACAAGTTTCAGGACTTCCTGCTCTTCCGGGCTGCGGCGGAGCATGTCCTTCACCACCACCTCGGTGAGCCTGGGTCCATCGGCGGGCAAGGCGCCCAGCAGCATCCAGATCCCGTTCCGCTTTGCGAGTTCGCCCCGCTCTGCGGCATCGTGCAGCAAGGCATCAAGAATCCGCGGATTTCCGCCCGACGCGCCCCAGATAGTGTCAATGGTTCCGGCCGGGACTGTTCCATCAAGTGCATGGGAGAGGACCTCCTCGATCTGCTCCCGGTTCATGGGACGGAGATCCACGCGGTCAGCCAGGCCGTCATACCAGAGCTGCGCGAGTGGCTGCGGCAGCCCGGGCCGCGGTCTGCCGGCAGCAAGCACAGTGGCCCAGCCGGCGGAGATCAGGTCGGCCACAATGCTGGCCGTTGCCTCGTCCAGGTGATGGGCGTCATCCATCATCAGAAGCAACGGGGTATCCTTGCCGGCTTTCAGCTTCTCAAAGTACCTCCACACGGACCGCAGCACAGCCACCGGAGACACGGAGTCCTCGGCCGTCAGCTCCGCTGTGTAGGGCGCCAGGACTCCAAAGGGAACGCCGGATAGCGACGAACTTCCATGGATCTGAACAATGATCATCTCCTGGGCAAGCCGCTCGGTGATGGCCTCGGTCAGCGTTGACTTCCCGATGCCCGGGCCCGCCATGAGGAACACTGCCTGGCTCGTGCGGTTGCGGAGGATGTTACAGATCCGCTCCAGCGGTTCACGCCGGCCCGTGAGTAGTCGATACGGCGTTCCCGGTTTGGCTGCGTGGCCGTTAGACGAGTCCAGTCAGATCACCCCTGGACGTTACTCCGAGCTTGGTAAAGACCTGGTAAAGGTGGCCTTCCACGGTGCGCACGGACACTCCCATCTCCACGGCAATGTCACGGTTGGATGCGCCGCGGCCGGCCAGCCGCGCGATCTGCCTCTCCCTGGCGGTCAGGAGCGGGCTGCCGCTGCTCGGTACGATCGGCAGGCTCGCCACGGTGGCTGCGAGGATGTCCAGCCGGGCCTGTGCAGACCTGGCTGAGACCGAGTCACCGGCCTGCCGGGCGTAGTCAACGGCCAGCGCCATGCAACGGGCCTCAACGGCATCCAGTTCCAGCGTGGCCGCCAGCTCCCCGCCGGCAAGCAACGTTTTGGCGTCGCGGGTCCGGCTACCCACGGCAATCAGCCGCGAAATTTCCGCCAAGGGGCCCTGCCGGTGCCCGGCCACTTGTTCCATCAGCCGGAAGTCAGCTTCCGTGCCGTTGACCGTGGCTCCGAGCAGGCTGATCCCGGCAAGGGTGAACCTGCCTGCTGCGATGTCACGGCGGGCAGATTGCTTCAGGCGGGTGGCCGCGTCACTGTCCCCCAGCCAACGGGCGGCCATATCAGCGCAGAATTCAGTGCGGCTCCGGATCGCATGGTCGGCAGCGCCGACTGTCCGCTGCAGCCTGTCAAGATACTTCCGGGACTGCCCGGCATTGCCGGTCTGCGCATACGCGAAGGCTATGGCAGCGTAGGCGGCGCGGAGCATGCTCTGGACGGGCCGCAGCTCCAGCTGTGCAGCGGCCGAGAGCAGCGAATCAAGGGCCACGGCACCGCGGCCCGAGTAGACGTAGGCGATGCCGGCCGCGAGCTCCGCGGCGGCGCTACGGTAAGGGAGCCGGTGGAACTCGCGCGCGGAAGGCGGATCCAGGAGGTCGATGCACCGACGCCACTGCCCTGCCATCAGGAGCACGTTGTACGCCCGGCCGGCGAACCTCTCACGCAGCCCCACGATCTCGGCGGCGTCCGAGATCTGCCCGCCCAACTGCCTCATCAGGCTCAGGGCGTCCATTTCCCGCCCGGTCATGGACAGCGCGCTCATAAGGATCACCGCAGAGTTCATCCTGAACCAGGTGTCCGGATTCTGCCCGGGGTCCGCAGCGGCTTCCAGTGCCGGCAAGACGGAAGCATAGTCCCCCACGAAGGCCTGGTACTTGAATTCGCTCAGGCTGATCCGGTTGGCCGCAGCAGCCAGCGGCTCCGGCCACCCCTTCGCGATTCCTGGCTCCACACCGAGCCGCTCCCGAGCCGTCTGTAGCAGCGCCGGCACCCGAGCGGTGTGTTCGGGGAGCCAGACCATGACCCGTGATTTGGCCGCGACCACCCGGGCGAACTCTTCAACGTCCAAGTTGTCCAGCTGCGGCTGGGAAATATCGTCCAGTGCTGCCATGGCCTGCACCGGGAGGTCCATAAGCAAGTGCGCTGCAGCCCTCTGCCGCTGGGCAGGCACCCATTGAGGATCATTCCGCTTCAGTGTCTCGGCATACTTGAGGGCAGAATAAGGGTCAAAGAGTTGCACTGCGGCTTCGGCAGCGGCCAGCGCCATGGCCGGACTCAACTCGGCCTCGCATTCCTGCGTCCAGGCGCCGAACGCCATCAGCTCTTCCACCGTCATCGTGGCAGGGTCAGGTTCCTTACCGCCCAGAAGCAGGCTCCGCAGCTCCCTCCGCCGAGTGATGCTGAGCCAGGAGCGGACAACGTCGCCGAGGTACTTTTCACGGAGTGAAACCCACCGGCTGTCCGAAGCGTCGATCTCCAGCAGGCCCGAATCCTCCATGTCCGCCACAACACCGGCACCGTAAACGGCGGTCAACCTGGACAGTTCCACGCTGCGGGCGCAGGAGAGCATCTCGATGACATCCCGTTCCTCCGGAGACTTCCGGGTCCACTGGGACCGCACGATGTCGTCAAGGCTGGCCGCGCCGTCAAGCACCACCTTGTCCCGAAGTGTCCAGACGGAGTCCGACAGAACCAGGTTCCCCGAATGCTGCTGCTCGGTTACAAGCGCTTTCAGGAGCAGTGGGTTGCCGCCAACCATGGTGTGGAAGGTGCTGACCAGGGAGGCCGAGACCCGGCGGCCCAGCAGGGAAAGCAGCACCTGGCGGGTCTGCAGCTCATTGAGGTTGTCCAGCCTGACCTCGGTGAGCCGTCGGTCGTTGAGGAGCCAGTGGAAGTCGGCCGGAAGATCACTGACCATGGGCGCCACGGCCACCATGCGGGCGGTCCCGGTCAGGAGGATGTTGAGCAGGACACCGGCGCTCATGTCATCAATGCTGCCGGCGGTGTCCAGGCTGATGACACACTGGCGCCCCGCGGCATCGCTTTTGATGAGGGAGGTAATGCCACGAAGGATGGCTGTGGGCGAACCCATGTACGCCTGGGGAAGCCGTGCCAGCAGGAAAGCCAGGCAACCGTAAGGCGTTGTGCCGGACGACGGTCCGCTGCGCAGCTGCAACGTCCAGGTGTCCGGGCCCAGCTCGGAGACGGCTGTCCTGGCCAAGGATGACTTGCCGACCCCGCGTCCGCCGGTGATGACTACTCCCAGCGAGTCGAGTCTGGTCAGGGCGGTACGGACCGCTTCGAGGTTGGCGCTCCGCGCAGGCACGGACCATCGCTGCGGCTCTGATTTGCCAGCAGTGTCCGTGCGCAGCTCAACGTCGTTGAGCGGTGACCCACGTCCCCAGCTGAGTGGCTCGATTGACATGAACTTGTCCCCTACATCCCACTAAAGCGGGATAAGCTCCATCGCTCCCCCGCTTAGGAAGAAGACTACCCCTTGGCACACGCAGGTAAACAGGGACAGACGGTTTTATGTTATTTTGCTAAACGTCTGACCTGGCCGGATGGAACTTCTGCTGGGCCGCGTTCAGTCCTTCCCTGACCAGCATCTCCACGGCATCAGCCGCCTCATCGAGCAAGAACGGAAGGTCCTTGCGCTCTGCAGTGCCAAAATCGCGCAGGACGTAGTCTGCGGTGTCCATCCGCCCTGGAGGGCGGCCCACACCCACCCGGACGCGCAGGTAATCTTTGGTGGCCAGCGCCTTGGACATGTCCCTGAGGCCGTTGTGGCCGCCCTCGCCGCCACCGCATTTCAGCTTTACGGTGTTGAACGGGATATCAATCTCATCGTGCACCGCAACAACATGGTCCGGATCAATGCCATAAAAGTTTGCCAGGCCGGCCACCGGGCCGCCGGAAACGTTCATGTAGCTCATCGGCTTGGACAGCACCACCCGGGGGCCGCCGATCCCCAGGCGTCCTTCGAGCACCTGCGCCCGTGCCTTGTGGGTTTTGAACTTGCCGCCCATCCGGCCCGCAAGTTCGTCCAGGACCATCTGGCCGACGTTGTGCCGGTTGCCCTTGTATTCGGCCCCGGGGTTTCCGAGGCCAACGATCAGCCAGGTGTCAGTCATTGTTCAATCCTAAGGTGGTCCGGACATGGCTGTGGCCGGACCCCGACAGGGCCCGGCCACAGATCATACTGTGCAGTTGTTACTCGGCTGCGGCTGCGGAGTCAGCCTGTGCCTCTTCGTCAGTGACCTCAGTGGCCTCGGAGATGTGAACAACCAGCGCGTCGGCGTCGGCCAGCAGGACCGAACCCTTCGGCAGGACCAGGTCGGAAGCGTGGATGTGCTGTCCGGCGGTGCGGCCCTCGATGTCGACCTCGATGGCGGTCGGCAGGTGGGTTGCCTCGGCCTCAAGGGAGATGACGGTGAGCTCCTGGTTGAAGACGCTGCCCGGAGCCAGTTCGCCAACGATGTGGACCGGGATGTCCACGGTGACCTTCTCGCCCTTGATGACGGTCAGCAGGTCGATGTGCTCGATGATCTGCTTGATGGGGTCGCGCTGGACGTCCTTGACCAGGGCCAGGTGCTCTTCGCCGTTGACGTCCAAAGACAGCAGGGCGTTGGCTTTGCGGACTGCCAGCGTGGTGGCCTTGGCCGGAAGCGTGATGTGGAGCGGCTCGGCGCCGTGGCCGTAGATGACGGCCGGGATCAGGTTGGCCATGCGCGCGCGGCGGGCAAAGCCCTTGCCGAATTCGGTGCGTACTTCTGCTGCGAGCTTCTGCTCAGACATGTGTATCTCCTCGGAAGACTAAAAGGTGTTCAGCAAGGGCGGAGGTCTGTTACGACCTTCAACGCCGGGCGGCCGTGAGGCGGCCCTTCCAGAAGGGAGATTCAGACCCAGTCGATAACGGAGACCTGCATTCCGGTTTCCCGGATGCTCTCCCTCGCCAAGGTATCGTCAAAAAGCTTACCAGCGCTGGGCCAAAATACTCAAAACGGCGGTGGTTGAGCCTGATTGCGGTGGTTGAGCCTGTTGAAACCCAACAGACTCAACCACCAAAAGGCTTCAAGAATCAGGCGTTGCCGTCGAACAGGCTGGTGACCGAACCGTCGTCGAACACTTCGCGGATGGCGCGGGCGATCAGCGGCGCGATGGACAGCACCGTCAGCTGCGGGAACTGCTGATTCGCAGTGAGGGGCAACGTATTGGTGACCACCACTTCGCGAGCGCCGGATTCGGACAGCCGCTGCGCCGCTGGCTCGGAGAAGACTGCGTGCGTCGCGGCGATGATGACATCCTTCGCCCCGGCGTTCTTCAGGACCTGGACCGCTCCGGAAATGGTGCCGCCGGTATCGATCATGTCATCGATCAGGACGCAGGTCCGGCCCTCGATCTGGCCCACGACGGTCTTGGAGACGGCCTGGTTGGGAACGGTGAGGTCACGGCTCTTGTGCACAAACGCCAGTGGCGCTCCGCCCAGGCGTTCGGCCCACTGCTCCGCTACGCGCACCCGGCCGGTGTCCGGGGACACCACGGTGACATTGTCTGCGGCGACGCGGGTACGGATGTAGTCGGCCAGGAGGGGGATGGCCATGAGGTGGTCCACGGGCCCGTCGAAGAAGCCCTGGATCTGAGAGGTATGCAGGTCAACGCTCATGATGCGGTCAGCGCCGGCGGTCTTGTACAGGTCCGCCACCAGGCGAGCGGAAATGGGTTCGCGGCCGCGGCCTTTTTTGTCCTGGCGTGCATACGGGTAGAACGGGGACACCACGGTGATGCGCTTGGCGGAGGCCCGCTTCAGCGAATCGATCATGATCAGCTGTTCCATAAGGTGGTTGTTCAGCGGTGCCGGGTGGGCCTGGATGACGAACGCGTCGGTTCCCCGGACGCTTTCGCCGGCGCGGACGTAAATCTCCCCGTTGGCGAAGTCGTAGGCATCAACGGGCAGCAGCTCGGTACCCAGCTCCTTGGCGATTTCCCGCGCCAGTTCGGGGTGCGCCCGCCCAGCGGCAAGCACCAGCTTCTTCTCGCCGCGTGCCGTAATTTCGCTCATTATTGCTGGTCCTCTTCTGTCGATGCTGGGGTATGTGAGGAATCTGAGGCGGCCGCCTGCGCCAGTTCGGCCGAGCGTGTGCCGGGGCGGTTGGCCACGACCCAGCCCTCGGCGTTGCGCTGCGCTGCAACGGACAACACGAGCGCCCCGGCCGGGACATCCTTGCGGATCACCGCGCCGGCGCCGCTGTAGGCACCGTCCCCCACGGTGACCGGTGCAACGAAGACGGTATTGGAACCTGTGCGGACGCCCGAGCCAATCACCGTGCGGTGCTTCTTCTCGCCGTCGTAATTGGCCGTGATGTTGCCGCAGCCAATGTTGGTGTCCTCGCCGATTTCGGCGTCGCCGGCGTAGCCGAGGTGGGACAGTTTGGAGCCGCGGCCAATCGTGACGTTCTTGGTTTCGTAGAACGCACCGATCTTGCCGGTGTCGCCGAGCACTGTGCCGGGACGCAGGTACGTGAAGGGGCCGACGGCGGCGTCCGCACCGATCACCGCACCGGAACCGTGTGTGCGGGTCACTTTGGCGCCCTCGCCGATACGGACATCGGTCAGGGTGGAGTCGGGGCCAACGACGGCGTCCCTCGCCACCGTGGTGGCTCCGTGCAGCTGCGTGTTCGGCAGGATACGGACGTCCTCGTCCAGGGTGACGGTGGAATCGATCCAGGTGGTGGCGGGGTCAACTACGGTGACCCCGGCGCGCATCCAGGCTTCAACGGTGCGGCGGTTCAGTTCCGCGCCGAGGGCGGAGAGCTGCACGCGGTCATTGGCGCCCTCCACTTGCCAGCGGTCTTCGGTGACGACGGCGGCAACCCGGCCGCCCGACTGCCGCGCGAGGGCCAGCACGTCGGTGAGGTACTTTTCGCCCTGCGAATTGTCAGTGGTGATGTGGACCAGCGCGTCACGGAGGACATCGGCGTCGAAGGCGTAGATCCCGGAATTGACCTCGCGGATCAGGCGTTCGGCTTCCGTTGCATCCTTGTGCTCGCGGATGCCGGACACGGAGCTGTCATCACCACGGAGAATGCGTCCGTAGCCTGTGGCGTCATCCAGCAGCGCGGTAAGCACGGTGACGGCATTGGCCTCCCGCTCATGCGTGGCCACCAGGTCCGCCAACAGGCTGCCGGTCAGGAGCGGAACATCCCCGTAAGTGACCACTACGGTGCCTGCGAGTTTTTCCTGGGCGTCCAGTGCTTGCATGGCCACCTCAACGGCGCGGCCGGTGCCGGGGACGTCGTCCTGGTCCACGATCAGGGCTTCGGGGTCCAACTCGTTCAGGTGGCGGGCAACCAGGTCCCGCTCGTGGCGGACCACCAGGGCCAGCCGTCCGGGATTAATGCTGCGGGCTGCCAGGAGGGCGTGGCCTACCATGGACCGGCCGCCGATTTCGTGCAGGATCTTCGGGGTACGGGATTTCATCCGGGTACCGGCGCCTGCTGCCAGAACAATGACGGCGGCTGGGCCGGTAGTCTCGGGGATCACGTACGGGTTCTCCTTGCATTGGTTGCGCGTTGCGCTGGGCGCAGTGCCCGTCCGGCCAAAATCCCTGGCGGGGCACCGAGTTCATCCTACTGGACGGTCTTCGCACAGCAGTTCCGCCCATAGGATTCGAACCTATACTCCACGGCTCCAAAGGCCGGGGTGCTGCCATTACACCAGGGCGGACCATGCCACAGGCGCAAAGGCCAAGGCACAAGTATTTATTTTGCCATGGCTGCGGGGCAGCCCGCGACATTGGCAGGAATCACGGCAGCCTGGCCCCTGCACCGCTACCGGTTCCAACTGTTTCAGCGGCGCTAGGGCATGATGGAAATGTGAGCAATAACCCACCCCGGACACGGATGACAGGCGTGCAGCGGCGCAGCCAGCTGATCGACGTCGGCCGTGGCCTTTTTGCCGCGCGCGGGCTCGACGGGACCACCATTGAGGAAATCGCGGCCTGCGCCGGTGTTTCCAAGCCCGTGATCTACGAACATTTCGGCTCCAAGGAGGGCCTCTACACACAGGTGGTGGACTTCGAGTTCCACATCCTGCTGGACTCGATCACCGCTGCCCTGACCGAAGAAGGCAAACCACGGGTCCTGGTGGAACGCGCCGCCCTGGCCCTGCTGACCTACATCGAGGACCGGGCGGAGGGCTTCCGGATCCTGATGCGGGACGCACCGCCGTCGCAGCCCGAAGGCGCCTTCTCCACCCTGCTATCCCAGGTCACCGCCCGCGTGGAACACATCCTGTCCGACGAATTCCACCGCCGCGGCTTCAGCGCCGAGGACGGAGCCATGTACGCCCAGATGCTCGTGGGCATGGTGGCCATGACCGGCCAATGGTGGCAGGACAGCCGCCAGCCCGACAAACACACCGTGGCCGCGCACCTGGTCAACCTCGCCTGGAACGGCCTCACAGGCCTCCAAAAGGACCCAGAGCTGAAGTCCGACGCCTGAGTGGTTGCGTTCGCGCCCGCGTGGTTACCTCCGCGGCGCAGGAGCCCTTCGCCGTCGCTTAGACACAGCGCATAGGGGCCCCTGCGGTCGCTGAGCGACCTCCGGAGCCCGATGCGCCGCGATGCGCGACTACGCGAAGGTCCCCCGTACCGCTATTGCCGACGGTTCCGTTCAGGCGGACTCCACCGCGCTGCAATTGCCGACATCTGCGTTGGGCGCCCTCCACGAGTACCCCTTGTCGAAGGTTCCGAGCGCGAACTGTTCCACGGCGGGGGTGACGTTCTTTGCCCGAGGCGATCCTTCGGGAAGGTGACCTACCTCGCCGGAGGCGGTCCTTCCGAAAGGAGCGCATCGCGGCACATCGGAGCGCGCAGGTCGCCCAGCGACCGGAATGCCCTCTACGCGGCGTAAGCGTCGTCCCGAGGGCCCCGACGCGAGCTTGCGAGTGTTGGGAAGGGACCTACGCGCTAAGCGACGCGGAAGGACCGGCTCAGGCACCCAAGGCAATCGGACGCGGAGGATGTCAACGGCTGCCAGCGCCCCGCCATCGAAACTATTCGCCGAGGACTTCCAGGGCTTCCATCCATTCGATTTCCAGGGCTTCGCGATCGGTGGCGAGGTCCTTGAGTTTTTTGTTCTGATCGGCGAGGGCGTCGAAGTCAGATTCTGCGGTGCTCTTGACCATCTGGTCGTGAATCTTCTTTTCCTGCTGCTCCAGCTTCCCCAGCTGGCGCTCGATCCGGTTCTTGGCCTTCCGGGCGTCGCGCTTTTCGGCTTCGGAGGAGCCGGAAGCCGCGGGGGCGGAGCTGCCGCTCGGACCAGTGACGGGGTTGCCGCCGCCGGTGATCGTGGAGCCGGCAAGAGCCCCTTCGCGGAGTTCCAGGTACTGGTCCACGCCGCGCGGCAGGGCGCGGATTTTGCCGTCGCCCAGCAGCGCCATCTGGTGGTCCGTCACGCGCTCCAGAAGGTAGCGGTCGTGGCTGACCACAACGAGTGTGCCCGGCCAGCCGTCAAGGACGTCTTCGACCGCGGCGAGGGTGTCGGTGTCGAGGTCGTTGGTGGGCTCATCGAGCATCAGCACGTTCGGCTCCCCCACCAGCAGACGCAGCAGTTGGAGGCGCCGGCGTTCACCACCGGACAGATCCCTGACCGGGGTCCACTGCTTTTCGTTGGTGAAGCCGAGCTGCTCCACGAGTTGGCCCGCCGTGAACTCCTTGCCGCCCACGTTAAAGGACCGCTTTTCACGCTCGATGACTTCGATCACGCGCAGGTCCGAGACGTCGTCGAGCTCTTTGACCTCCTGGGTCAGCACGGCGGTGACCACTGTCTTGCCGCGCTTGACCTTGCCGGATGACGGCTCAATCTCGCCGTTGAGGAGTTTCAGCAGGGTGGTCTTGCCGGCGCCGTTGACGCCCACGAGGCCAAGCCGCTCACCGGGGGCAAGCCGCAGCGTGATGTTGTCGAAGAGTTTCTGTCCGGGGTCGCCGCCGAGGAAATCGAGTGAGACGTTCTCGAGGTCCAGGACGTCTTTGCCGAGCCGGGCGGTGGCCATCTTGCTCAGGGCCGTGGAGTCGCGCGGCTCGGGGACGTCGGCGATCAGGGCGTTGGCTGCCTCGATCCGGAATTTGGGCTTGGCGGTGCGGGCCGGGGCACCGCGCCGGAGCCAGGCGAGCTCCTTCTTCACGAGCATCTGGCGCTTGCCTTCCATAACATTCGCCGCGCGGTCACGCTCGGCGCGGGCCAGGACGTAGGCCGCGTACCCGCCGTCGAACGGGTCCATGATGCCGTCGTGGATTTCCCAGGTCTTGGTGCAGACTTCGTCCAGGAACCAGCGGTCGTGGGTGACCACGAGGAAGGCACCCTGGTTGGCCCGCCAGCGGGTCTTCAGGTGCCGGGACAGCCACGCGACCCCTTCGACGTCGAGGTGGTTGGTGGGCTCGTCGAGCATGATGACGTCGTGGTCCTCGATCAGCAGCTTGGCCAGCGCCACCCGCCGCTTCTGCCCGCCGGAGAGGGCGTGGACGTTGGCATGCCAGTCGACGTCGGACACCAAGCCGCCCATGACTTCGCGGATCTGGGGGTTGCGGGCCCATTCATAGTCGGCTTGGTCGCCGACGATCGCCGCGCCGACCGTGAGGTCGCCGTCGAGCACGTCGCTCTGGTCCAGGTAACCGATGTTGACTTCGCTGCGCTTGGTCACTCGGCCGGAGTCCGGGGTTGAGCGCATGGCCAGCAGGCGCATCAGCGTGGATTTGCCGTCGCCGTTCCGGCCCACCATGCCGATCCTGTCACCTTCCTCGAGTCCGAGGGTGATGCCGTCCAGGACGGTGCGCGTTGCGTACGAAACCGTGAGGTTTTCGCCGCCAAGAAGGTGTGCCAAGGGGACTGCTTTCTGCTACTCAGTAAGGAAGGGGGCTATTAAAGGAGGGTATCGGAGATGATGCGCGCGCCGGGCACGGGCCCGTGGACAGCCAGTGCTGTCAGACCGTAGTGCCGCAGGTCCTCGGCCAGGCTTTCGGCGGCTGTCGGGTTATGCGTCAACAGTGCCACGGTCGGTCCGGAGCCGGAGACAATCCCGGCAATGGCGCCGTGCGACTCGCCGATTCCCAGCGTATCGCGGAGTGCCGGGGCAAGTTCAATGGAGGCCCGCTGGAGATCGTTCACCAGGACCCGGCTCAGGGCATCGGCGTCCCCGCTCCGCAACGCCTGCAGGATCTTCGGATCCACGGCCGTGGGCTCGGCAATGTCCAGCCCTTCGGCCTCGCGGAGCCGGTCCAGGGTGCGGTAGACCTCGGGGGTGGGCAGCCCATAGTCCGCTGCCACGAGGACCCAGTCGGTTTGGGCTTTGGCCAGGGCCGGCGAAAGGTCGTCGCCAACGCCGAGCCCGACGGCGGTTCCTCCGAGGAGGGAAAAAGGGACGTCGGCACCCAACTCGGCGGCCAGATGTGCCAGCTCGTCCCGCGACAGCCCGCTGTTCCATAGCGCATCGCAGGCCAGCAGGGTGGCTGCGGCATCAGCAGAGCCGCCACCCATGCCCCCGGCAACGGGGACCCGCTTGGTGATTTCAAGGTGCACTCCGCTGGAATGCTCGGAGACGTCCGCCATGATGGCTGCGGCCTTGTAGGCCAGGTTCTTCTCATCCAGCGGAATATCCACGCCGTCCAGGTCCAGGGTGCTGTCAGGACTGATGCTGACGGTGATCCCAGGCGCCTCCGTACTGGTGGCGGCCACTTCCTCATAGAGGGAAACGGCCAGGTAGACGCTGGCAACGGAGTGGTAGCCGTCCGCGCGCAACGGTCCCACGTCCAGGGAAACGTTGACCTTGCCGGGCGCCTTCACCCGGACCGTCCGTGCGGGAAACTTCCCGGCGGGTGCCTTCACGACCCGGCCTCTCGGGCTTCGGCAATCCGGGCGAAGGCGTGGATGTCAAGGACTTCGCCCCGGGCAGATGGAGCCACTCCGGCGGCGATGAGGCAACGCTCGGCTTCGGGTGCGCCGCCGGCCCAGCCGGCCAGGGCGGCCCGCAGCGTTTTCCGGCGCTGGGCGAAGGCGGCGTCGATCACGGCGAACACCTGCTCACGGGTGGCGGTTGTTTCAGGCGGTTCCCGCCGCGTAAAGGCCACGAGTCCGGACTGGATCTTCGGCGCCGGCCAGAAGACGTTCATGCCGATCACCCCGGCCTTGCGCATGCTGCTGTACCAGGCCGCCTTGACGGAGGGCACCCCGTAGGTCTTTGATCCGGGCCCCGCGGCCAGCCTGTCGGCAACCTCGTCCTGGACCATGACCAGACCGTGCTGCAGGCTGGGGAAGTGCTGGAGCAGGTGAAGGACCACCGGCACGGCCACGTTGTAGGGCAGGTTAGCCACAATGGCGGTGGGCTCAACAGGGAGGGACGTCACCTTCATGGCGTCCGCCTGGACCAGGTGGAACGCGCCCGCCGCTTCAGGCCGCCAGGCCTTGACGGTTTCGGGCAGCTTCGCTGCCAGGACAGGATCGATTTCGACGGCGACCACCGTCTGCGCGGCGTCCAGCAGGCCCAGGGTGAGCGAACCAAGGCCGGGCCCGACTTCCAGCACGGTCTCGGTAGCCCCAATGTTGGCAACCGAGACGATCCGGCGGATGGTATTGCCATCGATGACGAAGTTCTGGCCCAGTGTCTTGGTGGGCCGGATACCGATTTCTTCCGCCAGCCGGCGTATGTCGGAGGCACCAAAGAGGGGTGCGGGCGCGGCGGCAGTCGGTTCAGTCACCTAGGTATCCTATCCCGGCCGCCGTGACGGGCCATCCGCTTTCCGGGCTGATCATGCGGGTTACGCGGTGTGCGTTTCCGCTTAACGGCAGCGGCCGGCCCCGGGACAATCCGGGACCGGCCGCTGCCTTCTGCTTGCCTGGCGGCTGTGGTCAGCTGCCGCCAGCGCAGGTGCTCATTGGTGCCTAGCTCGTAGCGGCCCAGCCACAGCCCCACGGCTGCAGGCCACGCTGTGCGTATACGCGGTTGGCGATGTCGATCTGCTGCGCCTTGGTGGCGAGGCTGGCGTTGGGGGCGTAAGCGCCGCCGCCTGAGCCGATCCAGGTCTGGATGTTGAACTGGAGGCCGCCGTAGTAGCCGTTGCCCGAGTTGATGGACCAGTTTCCGGTGGACTCACACTGGGCGATCTTGTCCCACATGGCCTCGTTCATCATGGCCGGGGCCGCGGCGCCGGTGTTTGTTCCGGCGGCGGCTGCTGGCTTTGCCTTGGTGCCTACCGTGACCTTTTCAGTCACGGGCTGGAGGGAAACAGTTTCGGAGACCAGGGTCCGCGAGGCTTCGCGGCCGTCAACCATCACCAGTTTGAAGCTCTTGTCCACCTTGCCGGCCACGCCGGCCTGGGTGACCTCTTTCTCGCCCTTGAGGAGCTCAGCGCTCTCAGTGGTCATGCTGTCGAAAGCAACATCTTCAGTGGTGGCTGCGGTCTGGCTGGTATCCACCCGGGAGACCTTAACCACCATGTTGTTGACCACGTGCGCGTTTCCGGGCTGGGAGGTGCGGTCGTCGACGCCGAGGGTGATGCCGGCGTCTTCCAGCACCTGGGCGACGGTCCCCGCGGTGGTGGTGGCCGTGGCGGCCTTGCCGTCGGCAACAATGCTGACGGTCTTGGGCGTGGAGATGGAGACAAAGGATCCGGCCACCGCGAGCTGGGCTTCCTTAGGGACGGAAACGGAAGAGGCGCTGGTCACTCCGAGTTCGGTGACGAGGCCGGCAACATCCGGCGCCGTTGTGTTGACGGTCTTTTCAGAGCCGTCCAGGCTGACCTTCACGGCCTTGGCCATGTTGACGTTGATCACGGTGCCGTTCTCCACTTTGGCGTCCGCCGAGGGCGAGACGCGGTCAGCCGACTTCAGTTCTACGTTGGCGCTTTTTACGACCTGGCCCACGGTGCCGCCGAAGGACTGGACCGAAGTCACTTTTCCGTCGACGTTGAGGGTAACGGTTTTGTTATTTCCGACGAAGGCCACGAGGCCCAACACCAGCGCGCACAGCACCACAAGTTGGGTGCCGATCTTGATAAAACTGAACTTGCCATCCGTTGTGAAGAGCTTGACCACGATTGCCCGTAACTTTAGATCCATCCGGGCACGGGGAAAAACGCAGTGAAATAGCCGGCGCATGACCCTGGGGACAGCTCCGGGCACCGTTGCGCCGCCACACTCCACGCGGCAGGCAGGGGGCATCAAAGCCCTGCCTGGTCCTGCTGCGAATGAAGTGGAATTATCCGAAGGCCTTCCCCGACCCCGGCTAATAGTTCTCCACTGTAACCGCAGCGTTATAAAGCGGCCAAGAATTTTACATACGAAGTATGCGTGGCGAGCTATCTGACGGCACCCAAATCAGTCCCACGAACCGTACGCCCGCACGGTATTTTCACTAATCCGGGTGCAGAGCTCAGCGAGGTCCGCTCCTGTCAATTCTGCCATGGCGCGGACGGTGTACGGCACCATGTAGCTGGCGTTGGGACGGCCTCGATGCGGATGCGGAGTGAGGAACGGAGCATCCGTTTCCACCAGCACCAGGGCCGGGTCTGCCACCGCCAGCGCGGCGCGGAGGTTAGCCGCATTCTTAAAGGTCAGTGTGCCGGCGAAGGACATGTTCCAGCCTGCGGCGTTGCAGATCCTGGCGAGCTCCTCATCACCCGAGAAGCAATGAAACACCACCCGCTCCGGAGCCCCCTCCTCGCGCAGGACCTGCACAACGTCGTCGTGCGCGTCGCGGTCATGGATCTGCAGCGTCAGGTCCAGGCGCTTGGCAATATCGATATGCCGCCGGAACGAATAGCGCTGGTGGGCCAGGCCTTCCCCTTCGGTGCGGAAGAAATCAAGGCCGGTCTCGCCGATGGCCCGGATCCGGGGATGGACGGCCAGTTGCTCAATTTCCGTCAGCGCAGCCTCCAGCTCGCCGCGCCTGGCATAGTCCGGGGCGTCGTTGGGGTGCAGTGCCACCGCCCCCAGCAACCTGCTGTCAAGGTCAACGGCACGGACCGTGAACCGGGAGGACTCCAGGTCGCAGCCCACCTGGACAGCCCCCTGTACTCCGACAGCCTGGGCCGCATCCAACGCCGCGGCGATGCCCACCGGACTCTCGCCGTCGGGGAAATCCAGGTGCGTATGGTTGTCCATCACGGGGACCGGCAGCGGCTCCGGCGCCGGCGGATACTCCTGCCGAGCCTGCCGCCCGGCACCTGCTGCGGCGTCGGCGACGGAGTGGGCGGCATCTGCAGGGTCCGCCCCGGCGGCACGGTAGGCGGCGGGAATCAGCGAATTGCACATCCCTCAAGCCTAGCGGCGGCGGATCCCCGCAGAATTCCCGGAACTCTCTGTCAGCCAGGGCAGTTGTGTTAGTAGGCTGGTAAGAACAGATGCGAACGCCCACCGCCGGGCGAAGGCAGGCCTGCTGTCCCGTTCCGGGCGTTGCCCGGGCTGAAAGGTTGCAGATGGACTCCCACCGCCGCACCGCCGTCAACGAGGTAACCCCTGCCAGTCGGAACTTTACCGCCGTGACGGAGCAGGCGGGCCACCTCAACGGCCACAAGGCAGCAGCCATGGACGCCGACGCATTCCACGCGGCCAGCCAGCGGATTCTTGCCTCGATCAACACCGTCATCGACGGAAAGTCGGATGCGGCCAGGCTCGCCCTGACGGTGTTGCTGGCCCAAGGTCATCTGCTCCTGGAGGACGTGCCAGGTGTGGGCAAAACCCTCCTGGCCAAAACCCTCGCCCGGAGCATCGACTGCACGGTCAGCCGCATCCAGTTCACGCCCGATCTGCTGCCCTCAGACGTGACGGGCGTGTCCATCTACAACCAGGCGTCACGGCTGTTCGAGTTCCGCCCGGGTGCCGTGTTCGCCAACATCGTCATTGGCGATGAAATCAACCGTGCCTCCGCCAAGACCCAATCCGCCCTCCTGGAGTGCATGGAGGAACACCAGGTGACCGTGGACGGGGACTCGTACAAACTCGACGAACCGTTCATGGTGGTGGCCACCCAGAACCCGATCGAGATGGAAGGCACCTATCCCCTTCCCGAGGCCCAGCGGGACCGTTTTATGGCGCGGATTTCCATGGGCTACCCGGACAAGGACTCCGAGATCGAAATGCTGGAGACCCATCAGGCAACCTCCCCGTTGGCCAAGGTCTCCGCGGTGGTCACCGCGGCGGACGTCGCAGCGATGATCACCACGGTCCAGCAGGTTTACGTATCCCAGGCGGTCAAGGAGTACACCGTCTCAGTGGGGCGGGCAACGCGCGAAAGCCCCCTGCTCCGGCTGGGCGCCAGCCCACGCTCCATGCTCCAGCTGCTCCGGGCAGCGAAAGCCACAGCGGCCCTGGACGGCCGTGATTTTGTGCTGCCCGACGACGTCGTCAGCGTGGCGGAATCCGTGCTGGCCCACCGGATCATCCTGGACCGCAAGGCGGCCGGCGCCGGGGAGACCCCGCACAGCGTCATCCGGGGCGTCCTCTCCCGGCTCCCGGTGAACCAGGACCCGGTGAACAGTCCGGCCCGGTCATCGGCCCCGCCGGCCGGATTGCGCCGGAACCACTAGGCAGGGCTGTCACATGGCGCTGCGTGACCGACTGCCCCGACACCTGTTCAGCCAGCGTGGCTGGGGGCTCCTGGCCGCCGGCGCCATCTGCCTGTTGTCTGCGCAGATCATGGGGCGGCGGGATCTGCTGAGCCTGAGTGTCCTGCTCATCGTCCTTCCCCTGGTTTCGCTGGCCGGAATCAGGCTCCTCAAGCCCCGGTTCCAGGTTTACCGTGAGTTCAATCCGTCCCCGGTGGAGACCTCCGCCGCCACCACAGTGCGGCTCGCCGTGGCGCGGACAGGTTCCGGTGGCGGCCGGGCGATCATGGAGGAACGGCTGCCGCCACGGTTCGGCGAGTCCCCGGCTTTCCATTTTCCCGCCCGCTCAGCCAAGGGCGGGACCAGCAGGTACGAATACCACTTGCGCTCCAGCAAACGGGGACAGTACCTCATTGGCCCGGTAACAGCTGAGTTCACTGATCCGTTCGGGTTGTCCCTGCACCGGCGGTCAATTGACGACGGCGACACGCTCACCGTGACGCCCGCCGCCGTCGAGCTTCCCGTGACGGGCCTCGCGGGAGCCCGCGGCAACGACGGCATCACAGCAACCCGTACCCGCGCCAACCCCAGCGACGATGACGTCATGACCCGCGAATACCGCCCGGGCGATCCCATGCGCAGGGTGCACTGGGCGGCGACCGCCCACCACGGCGCCCTGATGGTGCGCCAGGAGGAATCCGTCACGACGCCGGAGGCCACCATCATCCTGGACCAACGGTTCGCGGCGTTTTCCGGAGCGCACGGCTCCGGTTTCGGGGGCAATGCGCCCATGGACGGCCACGAGATGATCACCAGCGGCACATTCGAATGGGCCGTGGTGGCCGCGATCTCCATCTGCACTCACCTCTCGGAACGGAACTACGCCCTCCGCCTCCTGGACCCCCGCGGCGAACCCGCGTTCCTCCGCTCCCCGTCCGCACCGGAACCGGAGTCGGAAGAGTTCAGTGGAGCGTCCGGGCTCCAGTTGATCGCCGAAAGCCTCGCTGCCATCCAGCTGTCCGGACCGCACCACGCTGCCCGGGACCACAGTGGCCAGGATGCCGGACCGGCTGTCTTCGACGATCACCTGATGGACAAACTCTCGGTCCACCGGATGCGGGGGCCCCTTATTGCCGTGCTCGGCAGGATCTCTCCGAGCGAGGCCAGAGCCCTCGCTCCGGCGGCGGGTTACGGCGCGAATGCCTTCGCCATCATCGTTTCCGACAGGCCGGCGGATTCCGAGGACTCTTTGGAGACCCTCCGCCGGGGCGGCTGGAGGGCAGTGGCGGTGCCAGCCTCGGTTTCAGTCCCGGACGCCTGGACGCACTTCGACCACGGCGGTGCTGCGCCTGCCACGGCAGCGGCAGACGTGCGCCGCGGAGCGGGGGTGGGGCGGTGACGCTGGCACAGGAACGCAACGCGTCCGGCGAGCGGGCAGCCACGGGCACCCCGGGGCAGGTCCCGACACGGACGCGGGTCGGGGCGTACCCCTGGGCCATGGCCGGTGCCGTCGCCCTGTCCGTGGCCGGCGCCGCGATTTCCCTCAACGGCGTCCTGCGCGGTTGGG
Organism: Pseudarthrobacter sp. Y6; assembly: GCF_050156205.1. Classification (NCBI taxonomy): domain Bacteria; kingdom Bacillati; phylum Actinomycetota; class Actinomycetes; order Micrococcales; family Micrococcaceae; genus Pseudarthrobacter; species Pseudarthrobacter sp. Y6. The sequence continues at coordinate 3,187,946 of NZ_CP189574.1, forward strand.
CCTGGTACTTGCCCATCTTGACCACGGTAGTGGCGGTCTGCCTGCCCATGGCCATGCTCCGCGCCCTGCGGGCACAGCCTCTCGTGGTGGCGGCCGGCGGCTTCGCGTCCCTGATCGCGATTCTCACACTGACATTCTTCCGGAGCACGGGCATTGCCGGTTTCATCCCGTCCGGGGCAACCCTGGCCGAAGTGGACAGGTTCATCCGCCGGGCGAGCGAGACGGTCCTTGCGGAAAGTGCCCCGGTGGCTCCAAACGCAGGAATCGTTATGGTCAGCTGCGCAGCCCTGGGCCTGACTGCCATCCTCATCGATGCGCTGGCCGTGCCGCTTGGCATGCCGGCACCAACCGGGCTGGGCCTGCTGGCCATCCTGGTAGTCCCCGCCACCGTGAAGCCCCAAAGCGTGGGGGTTTGGGGCTTCACGGCCACGGTGGCCGGGTACCTGCTGATCCTCGCATGCAGCCAGTGGTTTGCGCCGGATTCCCGCACATCAGCCGACAGCGGCCGGAATCCCGGCCAGCTCCGGCGGGCCGTGCTGACCGGAACCGTGGCACTCGTGGCAACCCTGGCGGTACCGGCCGCCATCCCCGGTTTCGACCACGGCACGTTTCCGCAGGGCTCCCGGCTGAACCCCTGGGGCTCCGGCACCGGCTTGAACCCAATGATTACCTTGGGAACCAGCCTGCGGGCACCGGCCGGAAGCGGTCGGATCACCTATGCCACCAATGCGGCCGGGCCGCTGTATCTGCGGTCCGTCACTGTTGACAATTTCGATGGCGAATCCTGGGGACCTGATGACCGGGACGCAGAGCGCCGCCCCGTGGCCGGACAGCTCGAGACGGGCTACGAGATCGTCGCCGAGGAGCAGCTCCGCCAGGTGACTGCTGTGGATACGGGCACGTTCACCAGCCCGTACCTGCCATTGCCTTACGCGCCCGAATCAATCCGTGGGCTCAACGGCGCCTGGACATGGGACCCGGCCACCCTGGCCGTCAAGGGATCCAACACCAACTCGCGGGCGCAGCAATACATTGTGGTGTCCTCGGCGCCTAAGCTCACGGCCACCCTGCTCCAACAGTCGTCGCAGGCCGTGCGGGGAATCCCTGCCGACTTCACCAGGGTTCCCGGGAACGTCCCGGACATCGTCCGCAGCGCGGCTGACGCGGTGACGGCTTCCAGTGATACACCCTTCGCCAAGGCCATGGCCATCCAGAGGTACCTTCGCTCAGGGGAGTTCACCTACTCGCTCCAGTCACCTGTCCAGGGCGGCTACGACGGTAACGGGCTCTCGGTGCTGGCCGATTTCCTGACCCAGAAGAGCGGATACTGCATCCATTACTCGTCCGCGATGGCCGTGATGGCTCGCCTGGAGGGTATCCCCAGCCGCATCGCGGTTGGCTACGCGCCGGGCCGCACCACCGGTTCCACGGTTTCAGTGGCCGGTCAAGGTGCACTGCCGGAGTATGAGGTGGACGCCCGGGATGCCCACGCCTGGCCCGAGCTCTACTTCCAGGGATTGGGGTGGGTGCCCTTCGAACCCACGCCGTCGCGTGGTGTTATACCCGCGTACGCCACGGAAACCAGCACGCCGGGTAACCCCGGTTCGCTGGAAAACAACAACGACCTCCGTCCCGGCGCAACCGCCCCGGCCCCCACGCCAAGCGCCACGGACGTGCCCCTCCCTGGCGCAGGTGGCGGCGCGGGGGATCCCGGGCAGCGGATTCTGCCATGGCTGCTGGGGACAGGGACCGCGCTGGTCCTGGTCCTCCTGGTGGCCTCGCCACGGCTGGTGAGGATGGGGCGGCGTGCCCGGCGGCTCCGCACCGAGGACCGGGCGCGGGAGGACGTGATTCCGCTGGCGTGGGCTGAAATCCGTGACCTCGGAACCGACTACGGGCTGCCACCGGAATCCAGCGAAACAGCCCGAACGTATTCCGCACGGCTCCGCCATTCATCGCTGCTCGGCGAAAGTGGCGGCATGGATGACGCCGCGCACCAGGCCATACGCAGCCTGACCTCCGACTTCGAACGCCGGCACTACGGCCCGCCTGTCCACGACGCAGCCGGCCGCGGCAGGACCGGGGCGATTGCCCCGCGCATCGAGGCGGTGCAGCAGTCCCTGCGTGCCAACGCCTCGCTACCCCGACGCCTCCGTGCCGACTGGCTCCCGCCGTCGGTCCTAGGACGGTGGGCCTGGCTCCTGGCTGCCCCGTTCAAGGGGCTCAACAGGCTGGCGCGCCGGACGGCAAAAGCCGCCGCACGCTCCTGGTCGAGGGCGCGCGGCGGCTTGATCCGGCCGCGAGGTAGCCAATAGCGGCTCGCCGCAGCGGCTACCTACAGGCGGTACAGGAACCTGCTGACCGGAGGATCATCCTGTCAGCCGGAGGACGATGCGTTCAGCCGGCGTAAGGGTCCGCGATGCCGATGTACTGCGTGTAGAGGTATTCCTCGATGCCTTCGAGGCCGCCTTCACGTCCCAGCCCGGACTGCTTTACGCCGCCGAACGGTGCGGCGGCGTTCGAGATGACACCGGCGTTCAGGCCGAGCATGCCGGTCTCAATCCGTTCGCCCATCCGGATACCGCGGTTCAGGTCGCGGGTGAAGACGTACGCCACGAGCCCGTACTCGGTGTTGTTGGCCAGGCGGATCGCTTCGTCCTCGGTGCCGAAGGTGATGATCGGTGCGACGGGCCCGAAGATTTCTTCGGACAGGATCCGGGTGCCTTCGGTGACGCCGGTGAGGATGGTGGGCGGGTAGAAGTAGCCCGGGCCTTCGGCCGGGGCGCCGCCCAGGACGGCCCTGGCGCCGGAGGCCACGGCGTCGGACACCAGCTCATGAACCTTGTCCCGGCTCTTGGCATCGATCAGCGGACCCACCTTGGACTCCGGCTCCGTACCCCGGGCGGTGGTCATCTCACCCATTTTCGCAGCGAACTTTTCGGCGAATTCGTCGGCAACGGACTCGTGGACGATGAACCGGTTCGCCGCGGTGCAGGCCTCGCCCATGTTCCGCAGCTTCGCCAGCATGGCACCGGCGACGGCGGCGTCCAGGTCCGCGTCTTCGAAGACCACGAACGGGGCGTTGCCGCCGAGTTCCATGGAAGTCCTCAGGACGGTCTCGGACGCGTCGGCAAGCAGGCGCCGGCCCACCTCGGTGGAGCCCGTGAACGAGAGTTTGCGCAGGCGCTGGTCCTTGATCAGCGGACCGGTGGTGGCGCCTGCCGTGGACGTGGGAATGACGTTCAGGACTCCGGCCGGCAGACCCGCCTCCTGCATGACTGCGGCGAACAGCTGCGAGGTCAGCGGAGTGAGGTTGGCGGACTTCAGCACCATGGTGCAGCCGGCCGCGACAGCAGGGGCGATCTTGCGGGTGGCCATGGCCAACGGGAAGTTCCACGGCGTGATCAGCAGGCACGGGCCCACCGGCTTCTTGGTCACCAGCAGGCGGGACTTGCCGTCCGGTGAGACCGAGTAGCGGCCGAACGCGCGGACGGCTTCTTCGGAGAACCAGCGCAGGAACTCCGCGCCATACGTGACCTCGCCCCGGGCCTCCGCCAGCGGCTTGCCCATTTCCATGGTCATCAGCAGCGCGAAGTCCTCGGCACGCGCCGTAACCATCTCAAAGGCACGGCGGAGGATTTCGCCTCGTTCACGGGCCGGGACCTTCGCCCACGACTCCTGCGCGGCGGCGGCCGCGTCCAAAGCAGCCTTGCCGTCTTCGGCGCCGGCGTCAGCGATGCTAAGGAGGACCTTGCCCGTGGCGGGGTCCTCGACGCCGAACGTCTTGCCTGACGCCGCCGGGCGCCATTCGCCGTTGATCAGCAATCCGGTGGGAACAGAGGCCAGCAGCGCGCTTTCGCGCTCCGCGGTAACAGCTGGCTGTGCGGTGACAGTCACGGTGACTCCCTCGTCAGTAAGGTTGGTTCAGCCGCGACGCAGGGCCTGGGCGGCCTGCCTTCCTGGCTGATTTACTGTCACACTACTGCCGTCGCCGCCAGAGGGTCTACGCCTGGACGCACTACTGAAGCGAGACACCGTTGTGCAGCTGCACAGCTGGCGTTTTCGCTCGCTCAGCGTGCCGCGAGGACGGCCGAGTACAGCTCCCGCTTGCTGACGCGGACGTCCTCAGCCACGGCGGCCACGGCTTCCTTGAGCCGGATTCCCTGGGCCACCAGCTCGTTGACGGCCGCCACGTGGTCCTCCGGGGTGCCCGGCGCCTGCTCGGGGGCGCCGCCCAGCACCACGGCAATCTCGCCGCGGACCTCGTTGCCTTCGGCCCACAGCAACAGTTCCCCGACCGTCCCGCGGATGACTTCCTCGTAGGTCTTGGTCAGTTCTCGGCAGACAGCTATCCGCCGCTCGGAACCGAAGCGCTCGCGCAGCGCCCGCAGCATCGATTCCAGGCGGTGCGGGGCCTCAAAAAACACCATGGTCCGGCGTTCAGCCGAAAGGTCCGCCAACCGCGACGCCCGTTCGCCGGCTTTCCGGGGCAGGAATCCCTCAAAACAGAAGCGGTCGGTGGGCAGTCCGGACAGTGCCAGTGCGGTCAGTACCGCGGACGGGCCCGGGACGGCGGTCACGGTGAGTCCAGCTGCCACAGCGCCTTCCACCAGCCTGAACCCCGGGTCCGAGACCGAAGGCATGCCGGCGTCTGTGACCATAACCAGGGTTTTGCCGGACCGGACGTGCTCCAGCAGCTCCGCGGTCTTGGTGGCCTCGTTGTGCTCGTGGTAGCTGATGACCCGCCCGGCGACGGTGACTCCGAGGCTCTGGACAAGGCGGTGCAGGCGTCTGGTGTCTTCGGCGGCCACGATGTCCGCCGTCCCCAGGAGTTCGATCAGGCGCGCCGACGCGTCGCCGGTGTTGCCGATGGGCGTCGCCGCCAGCACAATCCGGCCGGTGCCCGTGGCGACCGGTGCCGCTGCAGTTGGGTGCGCTGTCACGTGAACCTCTGTCCCTGGCTCCTCCCCGGCGGCAACGGAAGGTTCTGCAGGGCGGGAATCGGCGAAGGTGCTGGGGTTAGGGTCCACTCCCCCAGCGTACTGCTGGCAGGCGGCCCAAGCTGCAAAAGGTAGCATGGGGCTCGTGACGCAGACCTCCATGCGGCCTGCCGAGGCCGGTCAGACCATCCCGCCGGCACGAGGCCCGTGGATCGCCAGTCCGTCGGAGGCCTTCTCTGCTGCAGCACTCCGCGAGCGCCTGATCGGAAGCACCCGCAGCTGGCGGGATTGCCCGCCGTCGCTGCGTCTCTGGTTCTGGCTGGTGCCTGCCCTGACCTCCGTGATCGGCGGCGTCCTCCGCTTTGTCCGGCTGGATACGCCGCACAGCCTGGTCTTCGATGAAACGTACTACGTCAAGGACGCCTACTCCTACGTGGTCAGCGGCTACGAACGGGGCTGGCCGGACAAGGCCAACGACTCCTTCAACGCCGGCAACCCGGCCATCCTCCTGGACACTCCCGAGTACGTGGTCCATCCGCCCGTGGGCAAGTGGATGATCGCCGGCGGCATGTGGCTGTTCGGGGCCGATAATCCGTTCGGCTGGCGGTTCGCGGCCGCACTGACCGGAACCCTGTCCATCATGCTGCTCACGCTGATTGTGCTGAAGCTGTTCCGCTCACTGCCGCTGGCTGCCGCCGCGGGCCTGCTGCTCGCCGTCGACGGCCACCACCTGGTGATGTCGCGGACATCACTCCTGGACATCTTCCTGATGTTCTGGATCCTGGCGGCCTTCGGAGCATTGCTACTGGACCGCGATGACGGTCGACGACGGCTGGCCGCACGGCTCGGGCGGCTCGCGGCCGCGTCCCGGAAGGGCCGGCCCTCAGCCAGTCAGCTGCTGGCGGGACCGTGGTTGGGGATCCGCTGGTGGCGTCTCGCCGCGGGCGTGTGCATGGGCCTCGCTGTGGGCACCAAATGGTCGGGCCTGTTTTTCCTCGCCGGCTTCGGCGTGCTGACGGTCCTCTGGGACCTCAATGCACGGCGCGTCGCGGGAATCCGCGGTTGGGTCAGCGGCGGAATCATCAAGGATGGCCTGCTGGCCTTTGCCAGCATGGTTCCGGTTGCAGTGGTGGTCTACACCGCCACCTGGACGGGCTGGTTCCGTTCCGAGGGCGCCTACTTCCGGCGGTGGGCCCAGAGTAACCCATCAGCGGAGTGGGGCTGGCTGCCGGATTCCCTGCGTTCGCTGGCGCACTACCACCTTGAGGCCTACAAGTTCCATCAGGGGCTGGGCTCGGAACACCCCTACGAGGCAAGCGCCTGGAGCTGGCTGGTGATGGGCCGGCCGACGTCGTTCTTCTACCAGAAACCGGAGCAGGGCGTCCCTGGATGCGACGTGCCCAACTGCGCCTCAGCCATTCTCTCGGTGGGAAACCCGATGATCTGGTGGGGAGCGGCCATCTCGCTGGTGGTCCTGCTGTTCTGGTGGGCCGGGCGCCGGGACTGGCGCGCAGGGGCGATCCTTGCGGGCGTGGGCGCCGGCTATCTGCCGTGGTTCCTGTACCCGGAGCGGACCATGTTTTTCTTTTACGCCGTCTCCTTTGAGCCCTTCCTGGTGCTCGCGCTGGTGTATTGCCTGGGCCTTGTCCTGGGCCGGGACACCGACCCGCTCTGGCGCCGGCGGTCCGGTGTTTACGTGGTGGCACTCTTCGTCGCCGGGGCAATCCTGTTGTCCGCATTTTTCTACCCGGTGTGGACAGCGGAGACCATCCCCTACCAGGAATGGCGCTACCGGATGTGGATGCCGTCCTGGATCTAAGGCAGGATTGCATCAGACCCTGACCAGCCGCGAACTGCGTTGAGGCAGCGGAACGGAGACGCCCCCCGTGCGAGAAGCAAGCACAAAACTCCTGGTGGAGCTGGAGCCCGGCAGCAATGTCACCGATCTCCTGCGCCAGCAGGAGGCCGCCAACCCGGCCCACGCCCTCTACGCCCGCAAAGGCACCAACGGCTGGACCGACGTTCCGGCGCAAAAATTCCTGCACGATGTCTGCGCCCTCGCCAAAGGACTGATCGCCGGCGGCCTGGAGCCGGGCGACACCGTGGCCGTTATGTCCGCCACCCGCTATGAGTGGGCGCTGGTTGACTTCGCCATCTGGTTCGCCGGCGGTGTCAGTGTTCCCATCGACGAGACCTCGACCCCCGGCCAGGTGGAGTGGATCCTGCACGACGCCGGCGCGCGGCGGGTGTTCGCCGAAGACCGCGGCAAGGTGGCGCTCATGACAGGCATCCTGGAGACCTCCGCCCTGCTCAAGGACCGGCTGGTCACCGTAGTGAGGATGGACGACGACGGTGAGGCCCCGAACCTCGCCAGCCTCTCGGCTGCCGGAATGGGCGTCACGGACGCCGAGCTGGAACGCCACCGCTCCGCCGCGGGCCTGGACGACGTCGCATCCCTGGTCTACCCCTCCGGCACCACCGGACGTCCCAATGGCTGCGAGATCACCCACGGCAACTTTGCGCTCGTGGCCGTCAACGTCGTCGCTTTTCTCCCGGAGATCCTCAAGGCGCAGAATGCACGCACCCTGATGTTCCTGCCGCTGGCCCAGGTGCTCGCCCGCGCCGCCCAGGTGGCGTGCCTCCATGCCGGTGCCACCCTGGGCCACGTCACCCGTCCTGCTGATCTGCCGGCGGATCTGGGCACGTTCAAACCCACGTTCCTCCTGGCGGTGCCATGGACGCTCGCGAAGGTCCGGGCGGACGCCGCGCACCAGGCTGCCGGGTCCGGGAAAGCCAGGATCTTCGGGGCTGCGTCAACCGCCGCCATCCGCTTCTCCACGGCACAGGACCACGTGGCCCGCGGCGGGAGCAGCGGACCCGGGCTGGCGTTGCGCGTGCGGCATGCCGTCTTTGACCGGCTGGTGTACCCGAAGCTCCGCCAGCTCCTGGGCGGCCGGGTCCGCTACACCGTATCGGCGGCCAGCCCCCTGGCCCTCGAGGACGCGCACTTCTTCCGCGGCGCCGGGATCCCGGTCCTTGAGGGCTACGGGCTGAGCGAGACAACGGCGCCCTGTACGTCCAACACGCCCGCCCGGACCAGGGTGGGCAGCGTAGGCGTCCCCCTGCCGGGCACTACCATCCGCGTGGCCGAGGACGGCGAAGTGCTGGTCAAGGGGATTGGCGTGTTCAAGGGATACCACGCCAACGGAGCCGCCAACGCCGAGGCCTTTGTGGACGGATTCTTCCGCACCGGGGACCTCGGCGAGCTGGACCCGGAGGGTTTCCTGACCATCACCGGACGCAAGCAGCAGCCCGCCAAACTAAACGGCTGAACACGGGCAGCTGTTTACAGGTGGACCTCTGCGGCGCTCGGCTCATCCTTGGCCAGGCCGCGACGGCGGCGGGTGGGCCAGGTGAGGATCAGCGTCACCAGAGCCGCCAGGAGGACCATCGCGGCAATGACAATGCCGGCATCGATCCAGAACTGGCCCGGGAACAGCCTGATGAGCGTGTCTTCCAGGGCGAACGTCCAGGAACCGCTGGCGAAGAAGATCCGGTGGAATTCGGTGAAGAACTGTTGCCAGCCGAGCACGGCCAATGCGCCGAGGCCCAGGATGATCGCCAGCGCAACAATGGATCCCGCAAACAGTCCGCGGCGCACTCCGCCGGTGCTGCGGCGGCGCAGGTACGCGATGGCGACGAGGCTGAGGACGATCAGGAGCGCTCCCCCGCCAAAGGCCGAGAGGATGACAACTTTCACGTCGGCCATGTGGCTGACTTCGCCGTCCTTGAAAAGGTCCCCGCCGCTGCGGTTGACCAGGTCGCCGAGATACCGCGGCCCAGCCCAGTTGCTGAGGTAGTCAACCGCGTAGGAGCCGTACGTCATCCGGTCGTCGGTGCTGAACCCGTACCCGTCGCCAGGAAACCCGGGCCTGTTGTACTCGGCCCACAGAAACAGCGGGCTGGTGACCGCGCGGACGGCCAGCACCAGCAGGACCACGGGGTAGAAAAGCGCCAGCAGGACTTGCCAGATGCGCGGGGCAACGGGCTTGGCGTTGGCCGCACTTTCGCGCTCCGCGTTGCGGCGCTCCACTTCCTCCTGCGGCGGACGGACCTGCAGCGCGGACGTGGGCAGCGGCTCGCTGAAGTGACCACCGTTTCGGGTGGCGCCCTGGGCGGACGGTTCTTTGCGGAGTGACTCTTCTACGGAAGGTACGGCGGGTGGTTCGACGGCGGCTTCCGCGGCTTTGCGGCCGGCGCGGCTTTCGGGCTGGGTGACACCGCCCTGCCCGGCACTACTTACTGGGGACACCTCGGGAGTGCTGGAGCCGGAGTCTTTAAGCCAAGCAAAGGCCGGCTCATCCGAGTCCGCCGAAGTATCCAGGTCCGGATCCGGCTGCGGCTCCGTGCGTTTGGCAGGGGTCGGCGAATTGTCGTTCACAGCAGCGTCACTTCCGTTGGGGTCCACGCCGCCGGCTCTGATCCGGGCAGCGCCGTGTATCTGATACCGAGCCTACCGCCCGCTCCTCCACGAGGGCGAGGAGCCACCCCGGCGCCACCGGATTCATGCGGCGATTTCGCTGTATCCAGCGTCGCCGGCCATCAAATCGCCGCGTTCACCGGCGTCATAGGCCCGCCGTCCCCACACCAGGACGTAGCCCCAGTAGGCAGCCAGCACTGCCAGGCCGATGCCGATCTTGGCCCATACCGGAAGCGGACTGGGCGTGACAAAGCCCTCCACCAATCCGGAAACGAACAGCACCAGCACCAGCCCCAGGGCCACGGTGATCAGCGACCTGCCTTCGTCCGCCACGGCCCGTCCCCGCGTCCGTGGTCCCGGGGACACCATGGCCCAGAAGATCCGCAGGCCCGCCGCGCAGGCAATAAAAACAGCCGTCAGTTCCATCAGTCCATGCGGCAGGATGTAGCTGTAAAAAACATCCTGCTCGCCCACGGCAGCGAAGACTCCGGCGGCGATCCCGACACCCTGGGCGTTCGTGAACAGGATCATGGGCACCCAGATGCCGGTGATGCCCAGGGCCACCGCCTGCGCACTGATCCAGGCATTGTTGGTCCAGACGGCCCCCGCAAACGAGGCCGCAGGATTTTCCGAATAATAATCAATGAAGTCTTCCTCGACGTACTGCCGCACCGCAGCCTCCGAGGCAACGGACCGCAGGGCCTCCGGAGAGGTCCCGATCCAGAGCGCGTAGGCGCCGGCGACCAGGACAAATGCAACGCCGCAGGCCACCGTCAGCCATCGCAGGCGGTACAGGGCTGCCGGCAGGGCAGCCACGAAGAAGCGGGCAAGGTCCGCCATCGCGTTGGACCGTGCGCCCGTGAAACGCGTCCGAGACTGGGCCAGGGTGGCGGACAAGGACGCGGAAAGGCCGCTTTCCGGGGCAATCGACCGGATGAAGGAAAGGTGGGCCGAAGTCGACTGGTAAAGGCGCAGCAGTTCATCGGCCTCTTCGCCACTGAGGCGCCGCTTATGGGCGAGCTGGTGCAGCCTTGACCACTTGTCCCCGTTCGCGGCGGAGAAGGCATCCATATCCACGGCAACAGCCTAGCCGCCATAGACTGTGAGCGTCCGCAGGATGGTTGACGAGGGATTGGGTATCCGCTTGAGTTCGATAATCACCGGCGAGGCCGTTGTCCTGGAACTGCGCCCCGCAACCTTCGCCGCCCGCGCCCTGGGCCTGCTGCTGGATGTCCTGTTCAACATCATCCTGCTGGTCCTGATCCTGCTGGGCGTCGCAGCCGCCGGCCAGGACCTGGACGAGGCGGCAATGCGGGCGCTGACGCTGGTGAGCGTGGTCTTCTGCTTTGTGATTGTCCCTGTGGCGGTGGAGACCCTCACCCGGGGGCTCTCCCTCGGAAAAATGGCGGCCGGACTGCGGGTGGTCAGGGACGACGGCGGCGCCATCCGGTTCCGCCACGCAGTGATCCGGGGGCTGACCGGATTCCTGGAAATCTACCTGACCCTGGGCGGCCTCGCCCTCGGCGTCGCCCTTTTCAACAGCCGCTCCAAGCGGCTGGGTGACATCCTCGCCGGCACCTATGCCCTGCGCCGGCGCGTGCCAGTGGAGGCACCGGTCCGCGTCTTTGTTCCCCCACAGCTTCAGGCCTGGGCCACGGCCGCAGACATCGGACGGATTCCGGATGCGACCGCACGGCAGGCCGCCCATTTCATCCGGCAGGCCGGGCGCATGTCACCGCTGTCCGCCGCCGGAATGGCCGCGTCGATCGCCACGGAACTGGCCGGGCATGTGGCCCCTCCGCCGCCCCCGGGAACCAGCCCGGACCAGTTCCTGGCGGCCGTTACCGCAGAACGCCGTCACCGCGAACTCGCGCGGCTGCAGCAGGCCCGGCGCCGGAACTCGGCCACGGCAGAACGGTTGGACCGCCTGCCGTTCGGCTCCTAGGCCTGTTCCTGGACCGAACGGTTCCTAGTTGTTGTACTCAGCCCAAGGGATGTTCCAGTCGCCATAGCCGTCGTCGACGGCGGCGTAGTCGCCTTCGGTGTTGATGATCTGAACCACATCGCCGGTGGTCATGTTGTCGAAAACCCAGGCGGCGCCGTCGGGAGCGAACCCGATGCAGCCGTGCGACACGTTCGTGTTGCCGATGTACGGGAAGGCTGACTCCAGCGCCTGGTGGATGTAGGCACCGCTCAGCGTGAGGCGGATGGAATATTCGACGTCCACTTCGCCGTAGTAGGCGGGATCGCCGGGCTTGAGTCCGATGCTGGCAGCCCGGAAGTGGTCATAGCGGTTCTTCTCCATCAGGACCGCGTAGCCACGCGCTGAAGGAAAGCGTTTGTCACCCATGCTGACCGGGAGGGTTTTCACTACCTGGTCGTTGACGCTGAGCGCGAAGGTGTGTGCGGCGGCGTCGGCGATAGCCACCTTCTTGTCGCCGAAATTGACGGTGACCTTCTTGTTGAAGTTGGCAATCTGGCCGTTGCCGAGGTCCACACCGAAGAGCTGCATGTCCATGGTGACGGTGGAGTTCGCCGCCCAGAAGGCCTCGGGGCGGTACCGGACCATGGTGTCGCTGAACCAGTGGAAGGCTCCGGCCTGCCCCGCGCTGGAGGTGATTTTGATGGCCTTCTCCACGGCATCCCGGTTGACCACCGGTTCGCTGAAGATGACCTGCAGTGGCTGGCCCACACCAACCTTCATCTTGTCCAGCGGGTAGATGGAGGCATCCGCCTCGTGCGTGCTGGAAACCGTGCTGAAGGATTGTGTGGTGCTGGTCTCCCGGCCCGCACCGTCAGTGACCACGTACGTGTAGCTGTACTCGGTGTTGAATTTCAGGGGGTCGGTTGCAGTCCAGCTGCTGCCATCCCCGGCGAAGGTCCCGTGGACTACTTCACCGGCGGTGCTGGTCAGCGTGACGCTCTCGATCCGGCCGTTGCCCACTTTGAGCGACACCGGCGTGGCCGGGTTCACCTGCTTTGCGGCGTTGGCCGGCGTGATGTCCACCTTGACCGGGGCCACCACGGGCGATGCGACTCCCGGCGCGGACCGGACTGCGGAGCTGGCTTCGGACTCCAGACCACCTCGCGCAAAACCCGGCGCGACGGCGGCGAAAACGCCGCCCGTTGCAGCAAGGACACACACGGCTGCCACCAAGAGAATTTTCTTGGCGGTCCCCCGCCGGCGTGGCTTAACAACAGGTTCCATAGTCCGATCTTAATGCTTGGACGTAACAGCCCCGGGCGCGGTCTGCACCCGGGGCATCACACGTCAGTAACGATAGTGCTCGGGCTTGTACGGTCCGGCGATGTCCAGGTCCAGGTAGTCGGCCTGTTCCTTGGAGAGTTCCGTAAGCTCCACGTCGAGGGCGTCGAGGTGCAGGCGGGCAACCTTTTCGTCCAGGATCTTGGGCAGGACATAGACCTGGTTGCTGTATTCGCGTTCGCCTTCGGGCTGGTCCCGCTTGGTCCACAGTTCGATCTGGGCGATGGTCTGGTTGGCGAACGAGTTGCTCATCACGAAGGACGGGTGGCCTGTCGCGTTGCCCAGGTTCAGCAGGCGTCCCTCGGACAGGACGATGATGGAGCGGCTGCCCTGTCCCGTGGCCGGGTCTGCTTCAAAGACCCATTCGTGCACCTGGGGCTTGATTTCCACCTTCTTGATGCCGGGGATCCGCGCCAGGCCGGCCATGTCGATCTCGTTGTCGAAGTGGCCGATGTTGCCCACGATGGCTTTGTCACGCATGCCGGCCATGTGTTCGGCAAGGATGACGTCCTTGTTGCCGGTGGTGGTGATGAAGATGTGGCCTTCGCTCAGCACTGACTCAAGCTTGGCCACCTGGTAGCCGTCCATGGCTGCCTGGAGGGCGCAGATGGGGTCGATCTCGGTGACGATGACGCGCGAACCCTGGCCGCGGAATGCCTCTGCGGCTCCCTTGCCGACGTCGCCATAACCGCAGACGACGGCCACCTTGCCACCCATCAGGACATCGGTGGCGCGGTTGATGCCGTCAGGCAGCGAGTGGCGGATGCCGTACTTGTTGTCGAACTTGCTCTTGGTGACCGAGTCGTTGACGTTGATGGCCGGGAACAGCAGCTTGCCCTGTTCAGCCAGCTGGTAGAGGCGGTGCACGCCGGTGGTGGTTTCCTCGGTGACGCCGCGCAGGCTGGCCCCGATCCGGGTCCACCGCTGCGGATCTTCCTGCAGCGAGGCGCGAAGCACGTCCAGGAAGATCCGGCCTTCCTCGGACTCGTCTTCGCCTGCCGCCGGCACAGCGCCGGCAGCTTCGAATTCAACGCCCTTGTGGACCAGCATGGTGGCGTCGCCGCCGTCGTCCAGGATCATGTTCGGGCCGAGCTTCGGATTCGTTTCCGCGCCGGGCCAGGCCAGGATCTGCTGGGCAGTCCACCAGTATTCCTCCAGCGTCTCGCCCTTCCAGGCGAACACCGGGACACCCTGCGGGTCCACTGCTGTTCCCTTGCCCACCACGACGGCCGCGGCGGCATCGTCCTGGGTGGAGAAGATGTTGCAGGAGGCCCAGCGGACCTCGGCACCGAGGGCCGTGAGGGTTTCGATCAGGACGGCAGTCTGCACCGTCATGTGAAGGGATCCTGCGATCCGGGCGCCCTTCAGCGGCTGGGTGGGTCCGAACTCCTTACGGAGTGACATGAGGCCTGGCATCTCGTGCTCGGCCAGGCGGATCTGGTGGCGGCCGGCTTCGGCCAGCGAGATGTCGGCTACCTTGTAGTCAAATGTCATGGGGTTCCTTTGCTTTGTCCGATGGCGGCGACTGCGTTGAAGCGTCTGCGAAAGCCGGCTGCTGGTGGTGGTGCGGGCTTGTCCAGGCGTTGCCTAGGCAGTACCTGCGGTTTTGTCCGTGGCGGGGCTTGGGTCCGTGGCCGGCCGGACAGCGGAATCGTGCTGGTCCGAGCCGGCAGCGGTCGCGGCCTGGAGAAGATCCGGCGGCAGCAGCAGCGGGATACCGTCCTCGATCGGGTAGCGCAGCTTCACGCCCGAATCTCCCGCCGCCGTAGTCGACACAAGCTCTTCGCCTTCCTGGACCAGGGGCGAACCGGTCACGGGACAGCGGAGGACGGACAACAGTTCAGGACTGATCTTTGGCATGATTGGTGCTCCCGACAGGGGCGCGTTCGCGCCGTTGGCTGACTGATTAGCAGGTTCCAGCCTACCGCCAGATCCTCCTCAGGAAGGTTCGCGCAGGACGCGCAGATGCCCCCGGCGGACGCCTTCCGTCCCGGCCGGGGCCTCCAGCGCTGAACGCAAGGGACGCTGGCCCGGTATGGTCTGCGACTTGGGCGGCAGTGCCGCTGCTTCGCGGACCGCGTTGGCGAGGGCCAAAAGGTCGTCTGGTCCCGGCTGCTGCGGGCTGGTCGGCATCGCCAGCCGAAGCACTTCCCAGCCACGGGGCACCGTCAGGGACCCTGCGTGCTGCTCGCACAAATCGTAACAATGCGGCTCGGCGTAGGTGGCAAGCGGACCCAGGACGGCGGTGGAGTCAGCATAGACGTACGTCAAAGTTGCCACCGCCGACTGACGGCAGGCTGACCTTGAACATTGACGGATAGCTCCCACGACATCACAGACTACTCCGTATCCCTGCTTGTTCAGAGTATTTGCCGAAACGACCGCCGCGCCCTGGCACTCAAACGGGGGTTATGTCGCGTAATTTTGCGCCCGGGCTTACAGTCAAGGTATGCAGTCATCGAACCAAGATTCAGCTTTTACGGTCCGTTTGGCTGACCCGGATGTCCGTGCCGCAGAAACGGGTTCGGGTTCGCCCGGCCGAAGCTTTGCGATGCGCCGCCGGAACCGCCACGGCCGTGGCCTGCGCGGGGAACTGGTGTTGCCAACGCACCCCGGTTATCGGACGCGGTCGGACCGCTTTGATGACATGGTTCTCGATTCCGCGCAGCGACTCCACGATATCTGGGGCAAAACGCTCGACGGCGTACGGTTTGCCGTCGACGAGATACCCCCGCAGCTGGAGCAGTTGGTGGCCGACGCCGCGCCGCCTCCCATGGGCGCTTACACTCCCGCCACAGCTGAGGAGGGCCCGGTGATCACCCTGTACCGCCGGGTGGTTGAGCAGGGTTGCGGCAGCCGGGAGGAACTCCAGGACCTGGTGCACGACGTTGTGGTGGAACACACTGCCGAAATGCTCGGCGTAGCGCCGGAAACCCTGGATCCGGTCTACCGCCGCCGGTACTGAACGGTCAGTATCCCAAGGAAACCGGTACTTTTTCCTGCCCTGAAGCGGCCGGCGTAAAGGCCACGGTGGATACGTCGTCCCGGCCTTCCTGCTGCAGGAGCAGCGCGCCGTAGGCGGCGTCACCGGACGCGGAGACAACGTAAGCCACGACTTCCGACTCCTCCACCTTGTCGGGGACCTTGATGGACGTTGTGGTGCCGCCGGCGACGTCGGCAGTGGCGGCCGCGCGGATCTTGCCATCCGCGGTGATGGCAGCATAGGAGACTGTGGCCCTGTTCTCGAGGACGCCGAACACGAGGGTTCGGTCACCGCCCTGGGGCACGGGCACCACATGCTGGCTTCCCAGCCGGACACCGGAGGCAGACCATGCGACGTCCGAGGCCTTCTCGTTCGTGACGCCCCGGGTGACCCGGGTTGCGGCCACAAAGGACACGTCCGAACTGGTGGACACCGTGTAGTGGCCGGCGGGGACGCCAGCCAGCGAAATCTCGGTGACGGACCCGGCTTTTGCCGTGACAACGCCGCCGCCGGGGAGGGCTTTCTGGCCGTCCCGGCCGAAGAGCTTGACCTCCACTACCGCGTCCGCCGGTCCCGGAACCGTGATGGCCAGCGCAGGGCCGGCGTCGCTGAAGCCGCTGTTTCCCGTGAGGGCGGAGATCGCGCCGGCGTCCTGGATGTCTACGCCGGTCATGACCTGCCGTGCTGCAGGGGCGGCCCCCGGAGCAATGAAGTCGACGCCGCCGGGCGTCAATCCCCTCAGGACACTCTGCTGGATGGCCGCGGCCACGGGACCGCCCGCGCTCCGGACATGGACCGTGAGCTGAGCTTCGCCAGGGGCCAGGCCGGCCAGGACGATTGAGCGGGTACCTCCCGGTGCGACTAGCAGACCCCTGCTGCCCGGGGCCTGGATCTGACCCTTGCTGCCGAAAAGCTCCAGGCTGACGGTGGCAGGTGTGCTTGAGGCGTTGCTGAGGACAAGGACGGATGTGCGGCCCACTGTGGTGCTGGCACCGGAGAGCCAGAGGTCGTTGGCGGGCGGCTGGCAATTGGCGGCCGCCAAGCCCTGCAGGTCACCGTCCGTGGCAGTGAATTTCATAACACCGGCGGCTGAGGGCTTCCGGCCTGCCTCGGCGTCGGCGCTCAGGAGAGTGGCGTTATCCACGCTGTGCCCGGCGAGGACACCGGCGGTCAGATCCTGGGGACCTGCCCCCTGGCCGGGCTGGCTGCCGTCCTTGGCGATCTCGACGGCGGGCGTCCCATTAAGGGCGGCGAGCCTGCTGCCGGGCAGGACACCGCCGGGGGCGCTCAGGACGGCGCCCGTGACAGTGCTCTTCGCCGTCGCGGATTCGGGGCTGAACTGGGGGTCAGTGCCCGCCTCAGTCCCTTCGAGCAAGCGGGCCGGGCCAGGACATACCCCTGCGCTGGCGCCAGCGGGAACAGCAGCCAGCACCGCCGGGATGCTGCGGCTCCCCGCCGGCTGCGGAGCGACCGACGCGGCAGCGAGTACCGCACCGGCCGCGGCCACAATCGCCACGGCCGAGACCAGGCCCGCCAGCATCTGCTTGCGCGGGGTCCTGCGGGCTGCGTCCTTATGCATTCTGGTGTTCCTTACGCAAAGATCCCTCGTCCCTCGAGAGCCCAGTGTTGGGCCGGCGCGCGGGCATGGGAATGGCGAGCATAACAGTGAGTCCGATCACCGTGATCTGTGCGATTCCCGACCACAGGGCCCAGGGGGCGTCGTAGCGGATGGTCAGGTGTCCGGCGGAGGCCGGCAAGGTGAAGGCCTGGGCCGAGCCGGACGTCGTTGCCGTGAGCTTCCGCCCGTCGAACCAGGCGCTCCATCCCGGGTCCGCCCGTTCGGCGAGCACCACCAGCCGCCCTTCCGATCCCTCGGCAACGGCGGTGTCGACGTCGTCGTACTTGGAGGGCACCAGTGCCACCGTGGCGCCGGCCCCGTCCACAATCCTGACGCGATGGGCAACGTCGGCCGGCTGCAGCACAGGCTGGTTCAGCGGCGTAATCCGCCAGAGCCAGCCGACATCCGTTTGTCCGACGGCCACGAGCCCCGGCACGGCGTCCATCCTGCTGGCCGTGAGCTGGGCGGCGGTGTCTGCCGAGCGCAGCACCACGAACCCGGCGCCGAGGCGCTCAAGCTCGGACCGGGGATCCACGCCCTGCCCGGCCACGAGCGTGGCCACCACGCTGCGGATCGACGCCGTGACGTCGTCGTCGTCCCTTACCGTCTCCTGGCCGGGCGCGCCCCGGATGTTCCGGGCCGCGGCAATCGCTGACATGCTGTCCAGGGTGGTCCCGGCGCCGCGCATCAGGGCCGCGTCAAAGGCGCCGTTCTCCTGGGTGCTGATCAGCAGCGTGCGCGTCTGCTCCGGCCCGGTGCCCCTGTCTATGGCGGTGGCGGGGAGCGTCCGTGCACTGCCTGCCTCCACCAGCCGCGGCGTACCCAGCGCAGGACCAGCCGGCACCTCGGCGGGGAGTGCTGTGACTGTGGACCGGAGCAGGTTCTGCGCCGACCACACCGCCATGCCGGCCAGCGGACCGGCCAGCAGCACCACCATGGCAAGAGCCGTCGCGGAGCGAAGGGCCACGTTCCGCCGAATGCTCGGCGAGGCTGCCCGGTCCGCTGCATCAAGCAAACGCTCGGCACCGATCAGGGCAGCCCCCAGCAGGGCGAACCCGGCGGCGGAGACGGCCGGACCGGTGAACGGTGTCACGAGGGTGTCAGCAGTCGCGCCGGTGGCAACGTGCCCTGCCAGCCAGCCACCGGCGAAGATCACCAGTGCCGCCACCCAGAGAGCACATGCCGTGCTGCTGCGCTTACCCGGGAGGAACAGGGCGGCAACGGCAAGCAGCAGGACGGGAACGGCCAGCAGCAGGGCGAGCACGAGTGCCCACGGGATAACCTGGCCGCTGAAGAATGGAAGGCCGGAAAGGCCTCCCTCGGCGGAGAACAGCAGCGGCTGTCCCAGGAACTGCTGCCACAGCGGGGCCGCCTCGAATCCCAGGGGAACACCCGGGTCTGCCAGCAATGCCCTCGGCCTGTCGATAACGGACAGGCCGAAGGGAAGAAAGAGTGCGGCGCTGGGCAACAGAGCCCACCACACCGTGCGGCCACGACGGCCAAGCATCAGCCCGCACAGCACGATAACCACAACGGCCGGGACGAGCAGTGAAGGTGCCGACGCGGTCACAACGCCCAGCGTCAACCCTGCGGCGGCAGCCGCGGTCCAGGACGGCATGCCGTTGATCCCTGGCCGTGCGGGCGGCTTTTCGGTGAAACGCCGGTCACCGGGGGACGGGACAATGAAACGCCCGTGGCCCACAGCGGATCCCGTGGCGCGCAGGAGTGCCAGGACCAGCAGCGGAATTATGACGTGGGCCACCAAGGCACCCGCTCGGCCTTGGTTCAGTGCTATCTGCAAGGCTGGAGCGGCCGCCCAGAAGAGCGCGGCAACGAGGCGGAAGCGGCGCCGGATGGTCAGGCCCCCGGCCGCAAACCACGCCGTCAGGCCGGACAGCGGAGCGGCGAGCAACAGGAGCCAGGCCATGGCCGCGTTGGCATCTCCCCCGCCGAGCAGGCCAAGGATCCACAGCACATAGCCGAAGGGGTCTCCCCTGCCCGGAAGCCCTGCCCCCAGGCTGATCCACCAGCTGGAGGCGTGGTGCCAGATTTCACCAAGGGTGGAGGACACCGGAATGAGGCCTCCGCCGGAAACAGCTTCTGCCCGGAACAGGCCGCTGAACGCCGCGAGGGAAGCCCCGGACGCGATGATGACGGCCGCGAGGGCGCCTGTCCCCACCCAACCCCGTTCGCTGGTGGTCAGCGCAGCGAAGTCATCCGATGAGTCCCCCGTCGGCTGGTCCGCCAGGGGGTCATGGACCAGGCCATCGGCCGTGGAGGTGTCGGCGCCCAGGGCCTCCATCAGGGAACGGCGGTGGTTCCAGACTTCACGACGTGGCGTCTGCAGCTTCTTGATGACGGAACGCCGGATCCGCCGGCTGTTTGCCGCGGTCCGGCGGGCCTTTGCCACGGCACCCGGCCGGGCCAGGGCAGCGAACGTGGCGACAAGCTGGGAGAAACCGTGCCCGGGGTCCTTGACTGCAATGCTGAGTACGAGTTTGAAGATGCTGCCCAGCAGCGCACCGGCTGCATGGACGGGTACCTTCCAGAGCGGGGCATGCTTGAGGCGCAGATGGACCTGCGCTTTCCGCGCCGCGGAGGCATTTCCCTGGGCATGGGGCCGGTGGGCTACGTGGAACATCCGCGCAGTGGGAACCACCACCACACGGTGCCCGGCGAGGCGGTTGCGCCAGCAGAAGTCGACGTCGTCGCCGGTGCCCGGGAGTGCGGGGTCGAACCCCTTCAGGAGCTCCCAGATATCCCGGCGGACCAGCATACCGGCCGAGTTCACCGCAAAAGTGTCGGTGCGGCCGTTGTACTGGCCCTGGTCCAGTTCGTCGGCATCGATTAGGGTAAGCCGCTCGGCCCAGCGGCTGGTGGAGAGTCCGACGTCGATCAGCCGGCGCTCGGTGTGCCAGTCCAGTTGCTTGCAGCCGGCCACGGTCACGGATGGTGCGCGTTCCACGGCACTCAGGAGTTCGGCCAGGGCCTCCGGGGCCGGGGCAGCATCGTCGTGAAGCAGCCAGACCCACTCTGTGGCGGCGCGCTGGGACTGCCCTCCCCAGGGCGCGTGCGTGTTGAGCCCGTCGCGTACGGCGCCGCCCATGCCGCTCTTGCCGTGCGGGAACGTGCTCACATTGGTTGCGCCGAAGGCCCGTTCCAAGAGGATGGCGGAGTCATCGCGCGATCCAGTGTCCACTCCGATGAGGGAGTCCGCGGGCCGGGTCTGGTCCTCGAGGGCAGCCAGGGTTCTGGGGAGATAGGCACTGCCGTTGTGGGACACCACAACGGCAGTGACGTGTACTTCCTGAAGAATTAGATTGCTCGCTTCCTTAGCCGCCGGCGCTCACGCTCGGAAAGGCCACCCCAAATGCCGAACCGTTCGTCGTTTGCCAACGCGTATTCCAGGCACTGCGACCGCACATTGCATGCACCGCAGACCTTCTTGGCGTCGCGCGTGGATCCGCCCTTCTCCGGAAAGAAAGCTTCCGGATCCGTTTGCGCGCACAATGCATCAGTCTGCCAGCCGAGTTCACCTTCGTCGTCGAAGTCCTGCCGGAACGGCAGTCCGATCCACACCGGCTGGGTGCTTGTCCCCTGCGCCGGAATGCGCAGTTCCATGGGCGGATCCAGGTCGTCATCGTCCTGGTCGTGTCCGCCGTCAAGGAGTGCTTCGTGCGCCGCCAGGAAGGCTGTGGCCTGGTCCTGGAGGGAGTCTTTGGTATTGCGGTTATAGCGGTCCGCGGCGTCAGGATCGGCAGGATCCACATACCAGTCGCTCGGTACCCCCCGTGCGCGGTATTTAGCCGTTGCCTGGCCGGCGACGACGGCATCTTCATGGATACGCTCTGCTTGCCCCACGGCGACCCTCCTGAAAGTTGCAGTCCCTGCCTGGATCCTAGGACACTCGGTTGTGTGCCTGAATTTATGCAGCGACTTTCGATATCTAATTACACGTGTGTAACTAGTGGGGAGTCAAGCCGTGGACGGGATAATAATCAACTTTCCGGGCCAATCGCTGGCACGCCACGCCCGGGAGTTTTCCGAAGGCTCGCCGCGCCGGACGTCCGACGGTCCACATCGGCGGCCAAAAGGTCCTGTTTCCGCTGAATACCGGCCAAAAATACAGGCGCAGCCCGAATAAGACAAATAAGATGACAAACTCCTGTGAGTAAAATCACAGCTCCGGCCGGATCCGCTGGGCAGTTGAAGGACTCCGCGCGCGGCTTCCCCCCAAGGACGCCCCACGGGGTCCGTGACAAGATAAAGCCATGAGTATCCCGGCGATAAATCTGATGACCACCCTGCGTTCCGGCCACGCCACGTCGCCCCGCCTGACCTGGTACGGCCCAGACTCCGAGCGAGTGGAACTCTCCGGTCGCGTGCTGGACAACTGGGTGGCAAAAACCAGCAATCTGCTGCAGGACGAATTCGACGCCGAGCCCGGCATGCGGCTGAACTTTGACCTGCCTGCCCACTGGAAGTCGATGATCTGGGCGCTGGCCGCCTGGCAGCTTGGCATGGAAACAGTCCTCGACGGCGGGGAGGCGGAGCTCCTCGTCACCGACCGGCCGGGAACCTTTGAGGGAAAGTACGACGCCGTTATCGCCGTCGCGCTGCCGGCCTTGGCGATGCGGTGGCCGGGTGACCTGCCTGCCGGAGTCATCGACTACGCCGCCGAGGTGCGCTCCCATGGTGACGTCTTTATGGCGCACACAGAACCTTCAGCTGCCGGCCGTGCCGTTCGGGCCGGAGACGGCCAGCAGCACGCCCACCAAAGCCTGATCACTGGTTTTGCTGCGTCGCACGAGGAGGGGGTCAGGCTCCTGGTCCCGGCCGAGGAAGGGCTGGAGCCGGCGCTGGCAAACTCGCTCGGGGCATGGCACAGCGGTGGCTCAGTGGTGCTGGCGCATCCCGACGTGGAACTGACGGACAAGCTGTTGGCCGCGGAACGCATCCACGGCAAATAGCTTCCTGCGTCAGGGCTGCCGGCGGCTTCCCGGGGAGTCCCTGTCCGGCAGTTCCCCGCGCTGGGCGGCGGCCGCAGCGGCCATGGTGGGCGGGATCCGGTTGTCCGTTCTGGCACAGGCGCTGGAGGACGCCATCCGCCGCAGCGACTTCGTCCAAGGCCAGGCACTGCTGACTGTCGTGTCCGAGCACGGCGTGCGTACAGTCTCAGAGCTCCAGGCGAACTACATCCTGAGAAACGATTAACCTTTCAGTGATCAGCGCACGGCCAGCCCTGCAAATCGGTCCTGTTTGGTGCGAGCCGGTAGCCCACTCCCCGCACGGTCTGGAGCCAGCGCGGTGACTGCGGATCCTCCCGGAGCTTGCGGCGAAGGTTCCCCACGTGGACTTCCACGGCCCGCTCGTCAGCCTCGCTGATAAAGGCATCGGGCTCATAGAGGTCGCCACGGACCGCACGCACCAGGTCCGACCGCGTACACACTGCCCCCTCGCCACGAAGCAGGGTATGCAGGAGGTCGAACTCGCTGCGTGTGAGCCCAAGGTTCACGTCATCAATCAATACCGTGCGGGTCCGGTAGTTCAGAACGAGCCCGTTGTGCTGGATAACGCTTGTGTGCGTGAAGAGCACCGGCGCGGCCGGAGGTGAAGCCCATGAAGCAGCCTGGGGTGGACTGGTGACCTCATGCCGCGGCCTGCGCATCATGGCCGCCACCCTGGCCCGGAGTTCACGCGGCCGGAACGGCTTGGCGATGTAGTCATCTGCGCCCGCGTTCAGGGCCGACAGCAGATCGGGTTCCTCGGTCCGGCCGGTCAGCATGACTACATAGGCATCGCTGAAGTTCCTGATCCGCCGCAGGACCTCAAAACCGTCAATGTCCGGAAGGCCGATGTCCAGAGTGACCACCTGGGCGTTGTTATGCCGCACCACCTCAACGCCTTCCCGCCCTTCGGCGGCGCTATGGACCTCAAATCCTGCCTGGCGCAACACACCCTCGAGGAGGTTCCGCACGTCGGCGTCGTCTTCAATGACTACTGCTACCCCAAGTTCTTCCATGTCTATCCCCGCTGCCAGGTGGACGAGGCCCCCATCAGCCCAGCGCTAATTCCCTCGTCCACTCCAACTCTCTATACGCTACAAGTATCAACGGCAGATGACACGCGTTCCCGCGTTTAGTTTTGGAAAGTCAATGACCATGACAACACAAACACATTAGGATTCAGAGGGTTGAGTGCTTTGCCCTTCAGGAATTCGGGTGCATAAATTCATTGGGGACGGAATGGGGACCGTCAGGAAAGTTGGAGACCCCGCATGGCTCGACGTCCCTCGCTTCGTGGAGTGGCCCTCTATTTCAAGAAACGTGGTCCCCGCACGCAGGTCGCCCTGTGCCAGCTTCCGTTGTCCCTGATTGTCGCCATCCTCGGCGTGGTGACTCCCTTTGGCGGGCCCTCGCTGCTGGCCAGCCCCCTCTACATGGCCGGACTCGCCCTTCCCCTCATTCTTTTCGTGGCCTGTTTCCTGACGCCGTGGGAGCGGATGCCACACAGCGCCTATCTGCTGATTCCGGTCCTTGACCTCCTTGCGATCGGGCTCCTGCGGAACAGCGCCACAACCCTGCTCCCGGGACTGGTGGTTCTGGTCGTTTTCCCGGTCATTTGGCTGGCCGCTTCGGGGTTGCTGGTCCGTACCAGCCTCG
Source organism: Pseudarthrobacter sp. Y6 (assembly GCF_050156205.1). Taxonomy (NCBI): domain Bacteria; kingdom Bacillati; phylum Actinomycetota; class Actinomycetes; order Micrococcales; family Micrococcaceae; genus Pseudarthrobacter; species Pseudarthrobacter sp. Y6. The sequence continues at coordinate 3,211,894 of NZ_CP189574.1, forward strand.
TACTGAGCGCCATCGGGCCGTTCTGCATCATGCTCCCCTCCGCGGCCGCAAAGTTCCCCAAGCTCACTGCGGCGGACATCACGGCCCTCGTTCTTTTCCGGCTCGTGATGCTGGCCGTTTCACTCGCCATCCGCTTCGCCAGCGTCAATATGCGCGTGCAGCAGCGTGAGCTGCAGGCTATGGGCGAGGAACTCCGGGAGCTGCTCGCGGCCAGCCGGGAACGGGAGAAACTGCTGGTGACCATCCTGGACGCTACCGACGTCGGCATTGTTGCCGTCGATTCGAACGGTGACCAACTGCTGGCCAACAACATGATGCGGTGTTGGCAGCAGACCGCCGCAGCGGCCGGCGTCGTGCCTGCCGACCACAACGAACAGCGCGTCTTCGCCCAGGACAAAATGACTCCCCTGCCGCCGGACAAACGTCCCCTCCGGCGCGCCATCGAGGTGCTCAGACGGCTCCTACTACGTGGGCAGCACGGTGAATATGGAAATGCGCCCCGCACAACATCAATCGGGTGAAGGTGCCTCCTACACGCGCCGACGAACGCCGGTGAAGCTGGTTTGGATTGAAGAGTTCAGCCGTGTTGACCAGGCGTTTGCGCGGGAGAAGCAGGTTCAAGGCTGGAGCCGCGCCAAGAGGGAATCTCTTATAAGCGGGCGATACGGCGACTTGCCAGGGCTTTCGTCCGCTCGCGGCAGGCGAACGATTCCGTAGGGTTTCGACAAGCTCGGTTTCGACAGGCTCAACCACCGGACCTGGTCAGTGCTTGCGGACTGCCCTTGTCAGTTCGGCGCGGGCCAGCATCTCGTCGTCGGACGGGTAGGCCACTTCTTCAAGGACCAGCGGGTGCGGGGCGGCCAGGACGGACTTGGCGTCCCGTTTCTTGGCCAGCAGCCGCTCATGCAGCCAGCCGGTTTCCTCGATGCCCTCGCCCACGAACAGGGCCGAGCCAACCAGTGAGCGCACCATGTTGTGACAGAACGCGTCGGCCTGGACGGTGGCCACAATGACGCCGTCTTCACCGCGATGGAACTCGAACCGCTGCAGCTCACGGACGGTAGTGGCACCCTCCCGCGGCTTGCAGTAGGACAGGAAGTTCTGTAGCCCCAGCAGCTGCACGGCGCCCGCGTTCAACAGGTCCACGTCCAGAGGGCTTTGGTGCCAGAGCGTGAAGTACCGTTCGAGCGGATCCCACAGGGCGGGGCCGTCAGCGATGCGGTAGCTGTACCGCCGCCAAAGCGCAGAGAACCGGGCATCGAACCCCACGGGCGCCAGGGACACCAGGTGGACTTCGATAGACCCGGACAGGTCGCCCAGCCCCCGGCTGAGGGCGCCACGGATCCGCCGTAAGAGCGCGACGGCGGGATCCAGTTCGTGCCCGCGCGGCAGCTTCAGCCACTCGCCCTCGGTCAGGTCCAGGTGGACCACCTGGCCCCGGGCGTGCACGCCGGCGTCGGTACGTCCCGCCACGGTGACCCGGATGGGCCGGCGGATCAACAACGCCAGCGCCTCTTCCAGGATGCCCTGGACAGTCCGCAATCCGGGCTGCACTGCCCACCCGTTGAAGGGGCCGCCGTCGTACGATAAATCAAACCGGACACGCAAAAACCCGCCGCCCCCGAAAACGGGGGCAGCGGGTTTTTGGTCGTTCATAGACATAAGTCTACTTGAGCGTCAGAGCCTGATTACTCAGCTTCGACGGCCTGTGCAGCTTCGCCACCGGCAGGCACGAAGCCTGCGGCTGCGGCGGACTCTGCAGAGTCGAACCAGACTTCAGCAACCGTGGCGTCGTACCAGCGTGAGCCGGGAACGTGGTACTTCATCGAGTCCTCGTTGCCCTTGACCTCGAAGCCCTCAGGAGCGACGTTGTCAGCCGTAGCAGGCTTGGAGCCGGCGTACTTGGCTTCAGCAGCTTCGGTCTCGGCAGCTTCAACCGGAGCTTCTTCAGCAACCGGAGCAGCCTTAGCGGCAGCCTGGGTAGCCTCGGCCACAACGGCCTGCTTGGCGGAAACCGGCTCGAGAACCAGTTCGATAACAGCCATGGGAGCGTTGTCGCCCTTACGGTTGCCGATCTTGGTGATGCGGGTGTAGCCGCCGTTGCGGTTCTCCACTGCCTGTGCAATGTCGGTGAACAGCTCGTGGACGATGCCCTTGTTGCTGATCAGGCCGAGTACACGGCGGCGGGAAGCCAGGTCGCCACGCTTGGCGAAAGTCACCAGACGCTCGGCGTACGGCTTCAGTCGCTTGGCCTTGGTCACCGTGGTGGTGATCCGCTTGTGCTCGAACAGTGCGGCGGACAGGTTCGCGAGCATAAGACGCTCGTGAGCCGCTCCGCCTCCGAGGCGCGGACCCTTAGCGGGGGTAGGCATAATAGTTTCTCCTCATATGGAAGCCAGTGGGCTGCGCACACCGTGGTGCATCCAGCCAGCCGGCCAAGATCTGTTTGTTAGAGTTCGTCGTCGCCGAAAGCGGCGTCGTCCTCTTCAATTGCTGCGGCGCGTGCTGCGAGGTCAAAACCGGGAGGCGAGTCCTTGAGGGACAGGCCCAGTTCAACCAGCTTTGCCTTGACCTCGTCAATGGACTTCGCACCGAAGTTACGGATGTCCATGAGGTCAGCCTCGGAGCGTGCAACAAGTTCACCCACGGTGTGGATGCCCTCACGCTTGAGGCAGTTGTAGGAACGGACGGTGAGGTCCAGATCCTCGATCGGCAGTGCCATGTCTGCTGCCAGGGCAGCATCCGTCGGCGACGGGCCAATCTCGATACCTTCAGCTGCGGTGTTCAGCTCGCGGGCCAGACCGAAGAGTTCCACCAGGGTGGTACCTGCGGAAGCAACAGCATCGCGCGGGGCGATGGCCTGCTTGGTCTCGACGTCGACAATGAGCTTGTCGAAGTCGGTGCGCTGCTCAACACGGGTTGCTTCCACGCGGAAAGTAACCTTCAGTACCGGCGAGTAGATCGAGTCGACCGGGATACGGCCGATCTCGGAGTCGCCGGACTTGTTCTGAGCTGCCGAAACGTAGCCGCGGCCGCGCTCGATGGTCAGTTCGAGTTCGAACTTGCCCTTCGAGTTCAGCGTGGCAATGTGCAGATCCGGGTTGTGGAATTCGACGCCGGCCGGCGGAGCGATGTCCGCGGCGGTGACGACTCCGGGGCCCTGCTTGCGCAGGTAAGCCACAACCGGCTCGTCGTGCTCGGAGGAAACCGACAGGCTCTTGATGTTCAGGATGATCTCAGTGACATCTTCCTTGACACCCGGAACCGTGGTGAACTCGTGCAGCACGCCATCGATCCGGATGCTGGTTACAGCGGCACCGGGGATGGAGGAGAGCAGGGTACGGCGGAGGGAGTTTCCGAGGGTGTAGCCGAAGCCCGGTTCCAGCGGTTCAATGATGAAACGCGAGCGGTTATCGGAGACTACCTCTTCGGAGAGGGTGGGGCGCTGTGCAATGAGCACTTAGGTTTCCTTTCGGCGAGCATCCGCTATATGACGCAACACAGGTGGTGGAAATTCGGTCTGAAGACTTAACGCGGCTGGGCTTGCCCGGACCATTGACGGTCCGGGCAAGCTCAAGCTGCTGGAAAAGCCTTAGACGCGGCGGCGCTTCGGCGGACGGCAGCCGTTGTGCGCTGCGGGGGTGACGTCCTGGATGGAGCCAACCTCCAGGCCAGCGGCCTGCAGCGAGCGGATTGCGGTCTCGCGTCCGGAGCCCGGTCCCTTGACGAAAACGTCAACCTTGCGCATGCCGTGCTCCTGCGCACGCTTGGCAGCAGCTTCGGCAGCCATCTGGGCTGCGAACGGGGTGGACTTGCGTGAGCCCTTGAAGCCAACCTCACCTGAGGAAGCCCAAGAGATAACAGCGCCGTTCGGGTCCGTGATGGACACGATGGTGTTGTTAAAAGTGCTCTTGATGTGCGCCTGGCCAAGCGCGATGTTCTTCTTGTCCTTCTTACGCGGCTTGCGAACCGCGCCACGAGTCTTCGGGGGCATTTTTTCTCCTACAGAAAGTTATTGGGGGAAGACGAGTCAATCCCGAGGGATTTAACGAGCCTTCTTCTTGCCTGCAACGGTGCGCTTCGGACCCTTACGGGTACGTGCGTTCGTCTTCGTACGCTGTCCGCGCACTGGCAGGCCCTTGCGATGGCGAATACCTTCGTAGCTGCCGATTTCAACCTTGCGGCGGATATCAGCTGCTACTTCGCGGCGAAGGTCACCCTCAACCTTGTAGTTGCCTTCAATGTAGTCACGAAGCTCAACCAGCTGGCCATCGGTGAGGTCCTTAACGCGGACGTCAGCGCTGATGCCAGTGGCAGCCAGGGTTTCGTGTGCACGGGTCTTGCCCACGCCATAGATGTAAGTAAGCGCAATTTCCAACCGCTTTTCGCGGGGAATGTCTACGCCAGCGAGACGAGCCATAGTGGCAGTGCTCCTTGAATAAACCGGAGGTCGTAGGCAGTACACCCGCACGTTCTGTGCGGCCCCAGCCTCCGACCGGGGGTTAGCTGTCCGGGCTCATACGTCCCAATTCAGCTTGTGCTGCCTTTTATTTACTTGCGTGGGTTAGCAACCCAGGATTTCCCTCAGGAGGGAAATTAGCCCTGGCGCTGCTTGTGGCGCGGGTTCTCGCAGATCACCATGACCCGGCCATTACGGCGGATCACTTTGCACTTTTCGCAGATCTGCTTGACGCTCGGCTTGACCTTCATGGCATTCCTTTGCGTGTGGCAGTTGGTCAACTGGAGCAGCCGTCAGCTCATGCTGAGGCCGCCCAGAATTTACTTGTAGCGGTAGACGATACGACCCCGAGTGAGGTCATAAGGGCTCAGTTCCACCACTACCCGGTCCTCAGGGAGAATCCTGATGTAGTGCTGGCGCATCTTGCCTGAGATGTGCGCGAGTACGATGTGCTTGTTGGTCAGCTCAACGCGAAACATCGCGTTAGGCAGCGCCTCAGTCACAACGCCTTCGATCTCAATGACCCCGTCCTTCTTGGCCATACCCTCCGCTAACTGTTGTTGTCGCAGCCCTGCCGGATTGCACCGGACAAGACCACGAACGTTTTTGTTGGATCGATTACCGCCTCCGGCCCCAAACAGGGCACAGCTGGGCAGACAACCAACAAGCCACTTTACTGTAAGTGTGCAGAAAGTCCAAACTAAAAATGAAAGTACACACCCTACCCGGAAATTGAATTTGCCGAAATCCCGTCGAGGATCGCCAAGCGTACGACGTCGGCTGCCGCACTCTGCAGGGTAATGAGGCTCACCTGCCGGGCAGTTTCGGTACTCCGGTCCAGTGCCACGTCGCCGGTGGCGAGGCAGAAGACAGTATCCCCGTCGGCAAGGGTGTGCGAAGGGTTCAGCGCCCGAGCGAGACCAGCATGCGCCGCAGAAGCAGTCCGCTTGCACTCGGCGGGGTCCAAGACAGCGTTCGTAGCAACAACAACCAGCGTCGTGTTCAAGGCAGGCGGGCCATCAGGGTGATCGAATGGGCCATCCCGGTGATTGAGCTTGTCGAAATCCCCGGCGCCCGCGGTTTCGACAGGCTCAACCACCGGACTATCGATCGGAAACCCCAGGGCGTTCACCACGGCCAGCGCCCCCACAACCACGCCGTTCTCGAGCGTGACCGATGCCGTCCCCACTCCCCCTTTGAACTGTCCGCGTCCGATCATCGCTCCGGTGCCGGCGCCCACACTGCCACGTCCGACGTCGTGCCCGTCCTTTTCGGCAGCCGCGGCAACGGTCGCCGCGTAGCCCATGTCCGCCGTGGGGCGCGCTGAGAAGTCGCCTCCCCGGCCCAGGTCGAAGATCGCCGCGGCGGGAACGATCGGCACTACTCCCCCGGTGACGGCGAAGCCCCGGCCATTCTCCTCGCACCATCGCTGCGCGCCGTGGGCCGAGACGAGCCCGTACGCACTGCCGCCGGTGAGGACGACGGCGTCCACCGTGGACACCATCGTGGTGGGATCCAAGGCGTCAGTCTCATGCGTACCCGGGCCCCCGCCCCGGACGTCCACCGACCCGACTGTGCCAGGCGGCGGCAGCACCACGGTGACGCCAGTCAGCCAGCCGTCCCCGGTCTTCTGCTCGTGGCCAACCCTGATCCCCGGCACATCCGTGATTGCTCCCATGGCTCCATTGTGCCCTGCGCCTCATTACCGGACATCCGCTTCACGATGCGCGGGATTCCCCGCGACACGCAAAATCCCTGGCGCTACCGATATTCCGGTAGCGCCAGGGGTTTTGCGTGTCGGCAGCGCCTTTGCGCGTCGACCGATCTCGACCGGCTCGATCCCATGACACCTCAGCTCACCGCCAAGCCGGGTAGTTCCCGGGCGCAGACGGCCACCGTCAGAGCAAAGGACCAGGTCGGCGTTCTGCCCCGGAACCGCAAGCGCTGGTCGCGCCGGAAACGCGCGGACTTCTTCGTTGTCCTGGCGCTGGCCCTGCCGAACCTGCTGCTCACCGCGGTGTTCACCTACGTCCCGCTGTTCACCGCCGTGCTGGCCAAGACCCCGCAGATCAAGATCGCCATGGACCAGCTGGCCGTGACCAAGGTCCAGGACAACGCCCGCGCGTTCCTGCCCGGCGCCGACCAGGAGATGGCCAAGGCCGCCGCCAAGATCCTGACCCAGGAGGGCGACGTGAAGGCCACCATGACCGAGCTGAAGGCGACGCTCGAGGGAATCGACACCAAGGACGTCAAGCCCAAGCTCAAGGCCTGACGCCCACACCTCCTGCGACACGCAAAATCCCTGCCGCTACCGGTATTCAGGTAGCGGCAGGGATTTTGCGCGTCGGCGGCGCATTTGCGCGTCGAAACCTACGGGATGGGGACTGGTACGACGCCGAGGGGCACCAGGTGCTCCGCTCCGCCGTCGGGGGCTGAGAGTACCCAGATCCCCTTTTCGTGGACGGCAACCGAGTGCTCCCATTGGCAGGAGCGCTTGCCGTCGGTGGTCACCACTGTCCAGTCGTCCTCCAGAACGGCGGTGTCGATGCTGCCGCGGACCAGCATGGGCTCGATGGCCAGGCACAGTCCGGGCTTGATCTTGGGGCCGCGGTGGCTGGTGCGGTAGTTCAGGACGTCCGGGGCCATGTGCATCTCGGAGCCGATGCCGTGGCCCACGTAGTCCTCCAGGATGCCCAGCGGCATACCAGGCACTGAGGACACGTAGTCGTCGATGGCTGCGCCGATGTCGCCCACGTGGGTTCCGGTGGCCAACGCAGCGATGCCACGCCACATGGCAGCCTGGGTGACGTCGGAGAGCCGCTGGTCCTCGGGGTCTACATTGCCCACGATGACGGTCCGTGCCGAGTCGGAGTGCCAGCCGTCAACTATCGCGCCGCCGTCGATCGAGATGATGTCGCCGTCGTTGAGGACCTTGCCGCCGGGGATGCCGTGCACCACTTCCTCGTTCACCGAGGTGCAGATGGTCGCGGGGAACCCGTGGTAGCCGAGGAAGTTCGACTTGGCACCGGCCTCGTTCAGCACCGCAGCGAAGACGTCGTCCAGCTGTTTGGTGGTGACGCCGGGAGCTGCGGCTGCCACGGCGGCGTCCAGCGCACGGTTCAGCACCAGCCCGGCGTCGTGCATGATGCGCATCTGGGCGTTGGTCTTGTATTCGATACGGGGCTGGCCGAAGGCCATGGTGTGTCCTCTCAATGGCTGAGGCTCCTCCCGGATGCCGGGAGGAGCCTCGAAAAAACTTGTTGCGTGGCTCAGGCGGTCTGGGCTGCCTTGATAGCCTGCATAACGCGGTCGGTAACCTCATCTATGCCGCCGATGCCGTCAACCTGGGTCAGGATGCCGCGTTCGGCATACTTGGCCACGACGGCCTCGGTCTGCTCGTGGTACAGGTCAAGGCGGTGGCGGATAACGGCTTCGTTGTCGTCGCTCCGGCCGGTTTCCTTGGCACGGCCCAGCAGGCGGGAGACGAGTTCCTCGTCGTCGGCCGTGAGCTGCAGGACGACGTCGAGCTTTTCTTCGCTGTTCGCGAGGATCCCGTCGAGGTAGTCCACCTGCGCTGTAGTGCGCGGGTAGCCGTCCAGGAGGAAGCCGTTTTCGACGTCGGACTCGCTGAGGCGGTCGCGGACCATCTTGTTGGTGACGCTGTCCGGAACGAAGTCCCCGGCGTCCATGTACTTCTTGGCCTCGATGCCAAGAGGAGTTTCACCCTTCACGTTGGCGCGGAAGATATCACCGGTGGAAATCGCCACGACGCCGAGGCGCTCGGAAATGCGTTCCGCTTGCGTTCCTTTTCCGGAACCGGGGGGTCCAATAATCAACATTTTCGTCATCGCAAAAGCCCTTCGTAGTGACGTTGCTGTAGCTGCGCATCTATTTGCTTGACGGTTTCAAGGCCAACGCCCACCATGATCAGGATCGAGGTGCCACCGAACGGGAAGTTCTGGTTCGCGTTGATCAGTACCAGTGCCACCAGCGGAATCAGTGCCACGAAGCCCAGGTACATGGCGCCGGGCAGCGTGATCCGGGAGAGCACGTACTGCAGGTAATCCGCGGTCGGTTTTCCGGCACGGATACCCGGGATGAAACCGCCGTACTTCTTCATGTTGTCGGAGACCTCTTCAGGGTTGAAGGTGATCGCGACGTAGAAGTAGGTGAAGAACACGATCATGGCGAAGTACAGCGCCATGTAGATCGGGTGGTCTCCTCGGGTCAGGTTGTTGTTGATCCACTCAACCCACGGCGCGAGCGCCTCGCCCGCTTTGGGCTGGTTGAACTGTGAGATCAGTCCCGGCAGGTAAAGCATGGACGATGCGAAGATCACGGGGATCACGCCTGCCATGTTCACCTTGATGGGGATGTAGGTGCTCGTGCCGCCCACGGTGCGCCGGCCGATCATCCGCTTGGCGTACTGCACCGGGATACGGCGCTGGGACTGCTCCACGAAGACCACCAGGGCAACCGTCACCAGGCCGATGATCAGGACCACGAAGAAGGTTCCCGGTCCCTGCGAGCTCCAGATGGCACCGAGCGAGGTGGGGAACTGCGCCGCGATGGACGTGAAGATAAGCAGCGACATGCCGTTGCCCACACCCTTTTCGGTGACGAGTTCGCCCATCCACATGATGAGCCCGGTACCGGCGGTCAGCGTGATGATCAGCAGGATAGTGGTGATGATGCTGCTGTCAGGAATGATCGGCAGTGCACAGCCCGGAAGCAACTGGCCTGAACGTGCCAGCGACACCAGCGTCGTTGCGTTCAGCAGGCCCAGGGCAATGGTGAGGTACCGCGTGTACTGGGTGAGCTTGGACTGCCCGGAGGCGCCTTCCTCGTACAGCTCCTGGAACCGGGGAATGACCACCCGGAGCAGCTGCACAATGATGCTTGCCGTGATGTACGGCATGATGCCCAGCGCGAAGATGGACACCTGAAGCAAGGCACCGCCGCTGAACAGGTTGACGAGCTGATAGAGCCCGCCTGCGGTCTGACCGTTCTGCAAGCATTGCTGGACATTCTGGTAGTTCACACCAGGCGAGGGGATGAATGCACCCAAGCGGAAGATTGTGATGATTGCCAGCGTGAACAACAACTTGCGTCGCAGATCAGGCGTGCGAAAGGCCCGGCCAAATGCGCTAAGCAAGCGTCCTCCTGTTGTGTTTATAAGCGTGGTGTGATGGGGGTCAATAATCCCAACAACAGAGTCTAACGGGTGGATTGGCCATGCGAACAATCCGGGAACGCGCGCATGCGGCGAACGGGGGGAAATAGTCGCCCGGCGGATGCGAAAAAACTCCCGGCGTGCAGGGCCCTGGGGCCTTGCACACCGGGAGTTCACAACGGGCCTTCGCCCACCGTCTACTAGAGAGCGGTGGTGCTTCCGCCTGCTGCTGCAATCTTTTCTGCGGCGCTGGCCGAGAATGCGTGGACGGTGACGTCAACCTTGACGGTGATGTCGCCTGTGCCAAGCACCTTGACGGGCTGGTTCTTACGAACGGCACCCTTCTCGACCAGGTTCTCCACGGTGACTGCGCCACCTTCCGGGAACAGCTCGTTGAGCTTGTCCAGGTTTACAACCTGGAACTCAACCCGGAACGGGTTCTTGAAGCCGCGCAGCTTCGGCAGGCGCATGTGCAGCGGCAACTGGCCGCCGGCAAAGCCAGCCTTGATCTGGTAGCGGGCCTTCGTACCCTTGGTACCGCGACCAGCGGTCTTACCCTTGGAACCTTCACCACGACCAACTCGGGTCTTGGCGGTCTTGGCACCCGGGGCGGGACGCAGGTGGTGAACCTTCAGTGTGTTCTGCTTCTCAGCAGTCTCTGCGGCAATCTTTTTCTCTGCCATTTACTTCGCCTCCTCTACCTTTACCAGGTGCGGAACCGTGTTGAGCATTCCAACAGTCACGGCGTCGGCGGTGCGGACAACGGTGTGTCCGATCCGCTTCAGGCCGAGGGACCGAAGGGTGTCGCGCTGGTTCTGCTTGCCGCCAATGGCGGACTTGATCTGAGTGATCTCCAACTGAAGGTCGGAGGGAATCAGGTTCTTAGCCATGGCTTAGACACCCGCCTTCTGGTTCAGGATTGCCTTCACCATTGCCGGCGGAGCAACCTCGTCCAGCGGCAGGCCGCGGCGTGCTGCCACTGCTGCCGGCTCTTCGAGCTGCTTCAGCGCCGCAACCGTCGCGTGAACGATGTTGATGGCGTTGGAGGAACCCAGCGACTTGGAGAGGATGTCGTGGATGCCCACGCACTCCAAGATGGCGCGGACCGGACCGCCGGCGATAACACCGGTACCGGCCGAGGCCGGACGCAGCATTACGACGCCTGCAGCGGCTTCACCCTGAACGCGGTGCGGGATGGTGTTGCCAATGCGGGGAACGCGGAAGAAGGACTTCTTGGCCTCTTCAACGCCCTTCGCGATAGCGGCAGGAACTTCCTTAGCCTTGCCGTAGCCCACGCCGACCATGCCGTTACCGTCACCAACGACGACCAGAGCGGTGAAGCTGAAGCGACGACCACCCTTGACCACCTTGGAAACGCGGTTGATGGTAACAACGCGTTCAATGAACTGGCTCTTCTCGGCTTCACGGCCGCCGTCACGGCCACCACGGCCGCCACGGCCGCCTTCGCGACCGCCCTGGCCCTTGTCGCCACGCTCGCCACGACGAGCGCCACCACGGCGGTCATCGGCAGCAGCTGCGGGCGCAGTGGTCTCAGTGGCCGGAGCAGCTACGGCTTCAGTCGCCTTCTGATCTGCAGACACAGTGTCCTTTTCCTTGTTTGCTTCCGTCACAGTGACAGCCCACCTTCACGTGCACCGTCAGCGACGGCGGCGATCCGGCCGTGGTACTTGTTACCACCGCGGTCGAAGACAACTGCTTCGATACCGGCAGCCTTGGCACGAGCGGCAACGAGTTCTCCAACGCGCTTGGCCTTGGCAGTCTTGTCGCCTTCGAATGCACGAAGGTCGGCTTCCAGTGTGGAGGCGCTCGCTACGGTCAGGCCCTTGGTGTCATCGACAACCTGGACGAATACGTGGCGTGCGGAGCGGTTGACGACCAGACGAGGACGTACAGCCGTGCCGGAGATGCGCTTGCGGATACGAAGCTGGCGGCGGCTGCGCGAAGCAGACTTGCTCTTGTTCGTACGCTTCTTGTTAATTGAGATGGCCATGGTTACTTACCAGCCTTTCCGACCTTGCGGCGGATGACTTCGCCTGCGTAGCGGATGCCCTTGCCCTTGTAGGGGTCCGGCTTCCGCAGCTTGCGAATGTTGGCAGCAACCTCGCCGACCTGCTGCTTGTTGATACCTGAAACAGAGAGCTTGGTCGGGGTCTCAACTGCAAAGGTGATGCCGTCCGGTGCGGTGACATTTACCGGGTGGCTGTAGCCGAGAGCGAACTCAAGGTCAGATCCCCTGGCCTGAACGCGGTAACCAGTACCAACGATTTCAAGCTTCTTCTCGTAGCCCTTGGTAACGCCCTCGATCATGTTAGAGATCAGGGTGCGGGTCAGGCCGTGGAGTGAACGGGAGGCGCGCTCGTCGTTCGGGCGGGCGACAGTCAGGGTCTCTGCTTCCAGGGAAACCTCGATCGGGCTGGCCACAGTGTGGTTCAGCTCGCCTTTGGCACCCTTGACGCTGACGACAGAGCCGTCAACCTTGACCTCAACGCCGGCGGGAACGGTGATGGGGAGACGTCCAATACGTGACATTATTCTCTTCCTTTCCCGTTACCAGACGTAGGCGAGGACTTCGCCGCCCACGCCCTTCTTGCCGGCTTGCTTATCAGTCAAGAGGCCGGAAGAGGTGGACAGGATTGCGACACCCAGGCCACCGAGCACGTGCGGGAGGTTGGTGGACTTTGCGTAAACACGCAGGCCCGGCTTGGAAATACGACGAACGCCAGCGATTGAACGCTCGCGGTTCGGACCGAACTTAAGGTCGAGGGTCAGCTTCTTGCCAACCTCAGCCTCTTCTTCTTTCCAGGAGGCGATGTAACCTTCAGCCTTCAGGATGTCGGCAACGCGTGCCTTGAGCTTGCTGTACGGCATGGACACGGAATCGTGGTATGCCGAGTTTGCATTGCGCAGACGCGTAAGCATGTCTGCGACAGGATCTGTCATTGTCATTTGGGCTCTTGCCCTTCCTCATAACGGTTTCCTCGCTGCTGCCTGAAGCATCAGCGAAGGACCTGTTACGTAGTTAGATTAGTCTTCGGCCTTGAACGGGAAGCCAAGCGCCTTCAGTAGCGCGCGGCCTTCGTCATTGGTCTTGGCGGTGGTTACAACCGTGATGTCCATGCCGCGTACGCGGTCGATGGAATCCTGGTCGATTTCGTGGAACATAACCTGCTCGGTCAGACCGAAGGTGTAGTTGCCGTTGCCGTCGAACTGCTTGCCACTGAGGCCGCGGAAGTCGCGGATACGGGGCAGAGCCAGCGTGACCAGACGATCCAGGAATTCCCACATGCGGTCTCCACGCAGAGTTGCGTGTGCGCCGATGGGCATGCCTTCGCGCAGCTTGAACTGTGCGATCGACTTGCGGGCCTTGGTTACCTGCGGCTTCTGGCCGGTGATCAGGGTCAGATCGCGGACAGCGCCGTCGATCAGCTTGGAGTCCTTAGCGGCATCTCCAACACCCATGTTCACAACGACCTTCACCAGGCGGGGAACCTGGTTCACGTTGCTGTACTTGAATTCCTCAACGAGCGTGCTCTTGATGGAATCGGCGTACTTGGTCTTCAGACGAGGAACGATCTTCGCTGCCGGAGTCTCGAGAGTCTCAGTCATTAGATGTCCTTCCCGGAGCTCTTGGCCACGCGGACACGCACTTCGCGCTTCACGCCATCGCGCTCAACGGTCTCGGTGCGGAAACCGACGCGGGTGGGCTTCTTGGTGGACGGGTCAACCAGAGCCACGTTGGAGATGTGGATCGAAGCTTCTACGACCTCGATGCCACCGGTCTTGGTGCCGCGCTGCGACTGACCGGCCTTGGTGTGCTTGGTTACGCGGTTAATGCCCTCAACCAACAAGCGGTTGGTCTCGGGGAATACGCGCAGAACCTTGCCCTGCTTACCCTTGTCGCCGCCGCGCTCAGCCTTGGCGCCAGTGATGACCTGAACGAGGTCACCCTTTTTGATCTTAGCCATGGACTAGAGCACCTCCGGAGCCAGAGAAACGATCTTCATGAACTTCTTGTCACGAAGTTCACGACCAACCGGTCCGAAGATACGGGTACCGCGGGGGTCACCGTCAGCCTTCAGGATCACAGCTGCGTTCTCGTCAAACTTGATGTAGGAACCATCCGCACGGCGGCGTTCCTTCTTGGTACGGACGATGACTGCCTTAACAACATCGCCCTTCTTTACGTTGCCGCCCGGAATTGCATCCTTGACGGTAGCGACGATGACGTCGCCAATGCCTGCGTAGCGACGGCCAGATCCACCGAGAACGCGAATGGTAAGGATTTCCTTAGCACCCGTGTTGTCGGCGACCTTGAGTCGCGACTCCTGCTGAATCACTATTTACTCCTTGCGTCGCGCCGGTTCTCAGACCGAAAATCTTCCTACGGAATGAGCCTTGCGGAACGGTTGATCGGGGTGTCTCTTGACCTGCCTGGATTTTGCCAGACCAGGCCTAAACTCCCGTGCCAAAAACATTTGCTTCCCAGGCGGATCCGGACAGGTCCGAAGCACGAGGGGGCACTATGCCGTGGCACGATTGTTTACGAGGTTGATGACGGCGCACAGAGGGCGCCATACAAACTCAATATCCTAGCACAGTTGGGGCCATCTCCCATATCACAGGGCGGCGTCCGCAGCGCAACCGCCACGAAATGCGGAAACCCCCGCTCCCAAAAAGGGAACGGGGGTTTCCGGTGCAGTACCTGCAAGCAGGCTGCGGGGTGTTACTTGGCCTTTTCGAGGATCTCGACCAGACGCCACCGCTTGGTAGCGGACAGCGGGCGGGTCTCGGCGAGGAGAACGAGGTCGCCGATGCCGGCGCTGTTCTCTTCGTCGTGAGCCTTGATCTTCGTGTTGCGGCGGATGACTTTGCCGTACAAAGCGTGCTTTACGCGGTCCTCTACCTGGACAACGATGGTCTTTTCCATCTTGTCCGAGACTACGTAGCCACGCTTCGTCTTACGGTCACCGCGTTCGCCAGCCGTAGCTGCTGCGGAAACAGTTTCCGTCACGTTCTCGTCCTTTTCACTCACTTGGCATCCTCCTCGGCCTCAACCGTTTCAGCCGTTTCGGCCTTCTTGGTTGCAGCCTTCTTGGACTTCTTCTCTTCCTTGGCTTCCACAACCGGTGCGGCAACCTCGGCACGAATGCCCAGCTCGCGCTCACGGAGAACGGTGTAGATGCGTGCGATGTCCTTCTTTACCGCGCGCAGACGACCGTGGTTCTCCAGCTGACCGGTGGCGGACTGGAAACGCAGGTTGAACAGCTCTTCCTTAGCCTTACGGAGTTCTTCAACGAGGCGCTCGTTGTCGAACGTGTCCAGCTGTGCGGATGCAAGTTCCTTGGATCCTACTGCCATTTCTATTCACCACCTTCGCGACGCAAAATGCGTGCCTTCAACGGGAGCTTGTGGATTGCCAGGCGCAGGGCCTCGCGAGCTACCGATTCCTCGACGCCGGAGATCTCAAAGAGAACCCGGCCCGGCTTGACGTTTGAGACCCACCATTCCGGTGAACCCTTACCGGAACCCATGCGGGTTTCGGCAGGCTTCTTGGTGATCGGACGGTCCGGGTAAATGTTGATCCAGACCTTACCGCCACGCTTGATGTGGCGGGTCATCGCGATACGGGCAGACTCGATCTGACGGTTAGTGACGTATGCCGGGCTCAGTGCCTGGATACCCCACTCACCGAAGGAGACCTTGGTGCCGCCCGTAGCAGCGCCGGAACGACCCGGGTGGTGCTGCTTACGGTGCTTGACTCGACGTGGGATAAGCATTTAAGCCTGTCCTCCTTCTACTGCAGCAGGTGCAGCCTCAACTGCCGGAGCAACGGCCGCCGGAGCTGCCTCTGCTGCCGGACGGTCGGTACGACGGCGGCGGTCACCACGGTCAGCGCCGCCGGCGCCACCCGGGCGGCCCGGACGGTCGCTGGCACCGCGGCCACGGGACGGAGCAGCAGCTGCCTGCTGAGCCAGTTCCTTGGCGGTGACGTCACCCTTGTAGATCCAGACCTTCACGCCGATGCGGCCGAAGGTGGTCTTTGCCTCGTAGAAGCCGTAGTCGATGTTCGCACGGAGGGTGTGCAGGGGCACACGGCCTTCGCGGTAGAACTCCGAGCGGGACATTTCTGCGCCACCCAGTCGACCGGAGCAGGCGATACGGATGCCCTTGGCACCTGCACGCTGAGCGGACTGCATTGCCTTCTTCATCGCACGGCGGAAAGCCACGCGGGAAGTCAGCTGCTCAGCAACGCCCTGGGCAACAAGCTGTGCTTCCATCTCGGGGTTCTTGACCTCGAGGATGTTCAGCTGGACCTGCTTGCCCGTCAGCTTCTCAAGCTCGCCGCGGATGCGGTCTGCTTCAGCGCCGCGGCGGCCGATAACGATGCCGGGACGTGCCGTGTGGATATCCACACGGACACGGTCACGGGTGCGCTCGATCTCAACCTTGGCGATACCGGCGCGCTCCATGCCAACTGACATGAGCTGGCGGATACGGATGTCTTCGCGAACGAAGTCCTTGTACCGCTGTCCGGGCTTGGTGCTGTCAGCGAACCAGTGCGATACGTGATCGGTGGTGATGCCGAGTCGGAACCCGTGCGGGTTAACTTTCTGTCCCACTTAGCGAGCCTCCTCTTTCTCAGGTGTAGCGACTACCACAGTGATGT
This sequence comes from Pseudarthrobacter sp. Y6, assembly GCF_050156205.1. Classification (NCBI taxonomy): domain Bacteria; kingdom Bacillati; phylum Actinomycetota; class Actinomycetes; order Micrococcales; family Micrococcaceae; genus Pseudarthrobacter; species Pseudarthrobacter sp. Y6. Next base: position 3,228,214 of record NZ_CP189574.1, read on the forward strand.
GGCTGGTGCGCTTCTTGATCTGAAATGCACGACCCTGAGCACGCGGCTGGAACCGCTTCATGGTCGGGCCTTCATCAACGAACATTTCGCTGATGATGAGGTCGCTTTCGTCAAACGAAACACCGTCGCGGTCCGCGAGGGACCGGGCGTTTGCGATTGCCGACTGTACTACCTTGAATACCGGCTCCGAAGCTGCCTGGGGGGCAAACTTCAGAATTGCCAGAGCCTCATTCGCTTGCTTACCACGAACAAGGTTGACGACGCGCCGGGCCTTCATAGGCGTTACGCGGATGTGACGCGCAATTGCCTTGGCTTCCATTGCTTTCCTTCTCTCGTCTTTGACGTAAGTGCAGGCGCCTAGCGGCGCTTGCCCTTACGGTCGTCCTTGACATGGCCGCGGAATGTCCGCGTGGGAGCGAATTCGCCGAGCTTGTGCCCGACCATCGACTCAGTGACAAACACCGGAATGTGCTTGCGTCCGTCGTGTACGGCGATCGTGTGCCCGAGCATGTCGGGGATGATCATCGAACGGCGGGACCAGGTCTTGATGACGTTCTTGGTGCCCTTATCGTTTTCCCTGGCTACCTTTACAAAGAGGTGCTGGTCAACGAAAGGACCTTTTTTCAGGCTGCGTGGCATGTGTCCAGGCTCCTATCGCTTGTTCTTGCCAGTACGACGGCGACGAACAATAAGCTTGTCGCTCTCTTTGTTGGGACGCCGGGTGCGGCCTTCCCGCTTACCGTTCGGGTTGACGGGGTGACGTCCACCGGACGTCTTACCCTCGCCACCACCGTGCGGGTGGTCAACCGGGTTCATCGCGACACCACGAACGGTCGGGCGAACGCCCTTCCAGCGCATGCGGCCGGCCTTACCCCAGTTGATGTTCGACTGCTCGGCGTTGCCGACCTCGCCGACGGTTGCGCGGCAGCGCACGTCAACGTTGCGGATTTCGCCGGAAGGCAGACGCAGCTGGGCGAAGCGGCCTTCCTTGGCAACAAGCTGGATCGATGCGCCGGCGGAGCGGCCCATCTTGGCGCCGCCACCCGGACGCAGTTCAACTGCGTGGATTACGGTACCAACCGGGATGTTGAGCAGCGGCAGGTTGTTACCGGGCTTGATATCAGCACCGGAACCTGCCTCAACGACGTCACCCTGGGAGAGCTTGTTCGGGGCGATGATGTAACGCTTGGTGCCATCAACGTAGTGCAGGAGGGCGATGCGAGCCGTGCGGTTCGGATCGTACTCGATTTCGGCAACGCGGGCGTTGACGCCGTCTTTGTCGTGGCGACGGAAGTCGATCAGACGGTACTGGCGCTTGTGGCCACCACCCTTGTGACGGGTCGTGATCTTACCGGAGTTGTTACGGCCGCCCTTTTTGGGCAGCGGACGTACCAACGACTTTTCCGGCGTCGACCGCGTGATTTCGGTGAAGTCCGCTACGCTCGAGCCACGACGGCCCGGGGTAGTCGGCTTGTATTTACGGATTCCCATAATTTATTTCCTCGTTAAAGTGGTCTCCGCTACGAGAGCGGACCGCCGAAGATGTCGATGGTGCCTTCTTTGAGGCTCACAATTGCACGCTTGGTGTTCTTGCGGGTACCCCATCCGAATTTGGTGCGCTTGCGCTTACCGGCACGGTTGATGGTGTTGATCGATTCGACCTTGACGGAGAAAATCTTCTCCACGGCCAGCTTGATCTCGGTCTTGTTCGAGCGGGGGTCCACCAGGAAGGTGTACTTACCCTCATCGATCAGGCCGTAGCTTTTTTCCGATACGACGGGTGCAAGCACGACGTCGCGCGGGTCTTTGATGGTGGCTGCACTCACTTGGCATCCTCCTCGTTCTTTGCTACTGCCCGGTCAGCAACGAATGCTTCGTAGGCAGCCTTGGTGAAGACAACGTCGTCAGAGACGAGTACGTCGTAGGTGTTCAGCTGGTCTGCGTACAGAACGTGAACACCGGCGAGGTTGCGCACGGAAAGTGCTGCAACATCGTTGGCGCGCTCGATGACAACCAGCAGGTTCTTGCGCTCGGAAACTCCGCGCAGCGTTGCCAGTGCGTTCTTGACGGACGGCTTGGTGCCCTCCACCAGTTCAGCAACAACGTGGATTCGTCCGTTGCGTGCCCGGTCAGAGAGTGCGCCGCGCAGTGCAGCAGCAATCATCTTCTTGGGGGTGCGCTGGCTGTAGTCACGCGGTGTGGGACCGTGGACTACGCCACCACCGGTCATGTGAGGAGCACGGATTGAACCCTGACGGGCGCGGCCGGTGCCCTTCTGCTTGAACGGCTTGCGACCTGCACCGGAAACCTCGGCGCGGGTCTTGGTTTTGTGGGTACCCTGGCGAGCAGCAGCGAGCTGGGCTACGACGACCTGGTGCAGCAGCGGCACGTTGGTCTGAACGTCGAAGATCTCTGCAGGCAGGTCAACCTTGACAGTGCTAGTCATTGAACTAGGCTCCCTTCACGGCGGTGCGTACGAGTACGACCTGGCCGCGGGCGCCGGGGACGGCACCCTTGATCAGGAGCAGCGACTTCTCGACGTCAACTGCGTGAACCGTGAGGTTCAGCGTGGTGTGACGAACGGCGCCCATGCGGCCGGCCATTTTCATGCCCTTGAAGACGCGGCTCGGGGTGGATGCGCCACCGATTGAACCGGGCTTACGGTGGTTCTTGTGAGCACCGTGTGAGGCGGGAGCACCGTGGAAGCCGTGACGCTTCATAACACCGGCGAAGCCCTTACCCTTGGTGGTGCCAATAACGTCGATCTTCTGGCCGGCTTCGAAGAGCTCAACAGAAAGCTCCTGGCCCAGCTCGTAAGTGTCAGCATCTGCAGTGCGCAGTTCGACGACGTGGCGGCGAGGCGTGACGCCTGCCTTTTCAAAGTGACCAGCCAGCGGCTTGGTGACCTTGCGGGGATCGATCTGGCCGTAGCCGATCTGAACAGCTACGTAGCCATCAGTGTCTGCGTTGCGCAGCTGGGTGATGACGTTCGAATCTGCCTGGACCACAGTGACGGGGATGAGCTTGTTGTTCTCGTCCCAGACCTGGGTCATGCCGAGCTTCGTGCCCAGCAGGCCCTTTACGTTACGGGTTGCGGTCATAGTCTCTCAGCACCTCCCTACAGCTTGATTTCGATGTTCACGTCGGCCGGCAGGTCGAGACGCATAAGCGAATCAACAGCCTTCGGCGTGGGATCGATGATGTCGATAAGACGCTTGTGCGTGCGCATTTCAAAGTGCTCGCGGCTGTCCTTGTACTTGTGCGGAGAGCGGATTACACAGTAAATGTTCTTCTCCGTCGGCAGCGGCACGGGGCCAACTACCGTTGCGCCTGCGCGCGTGACCGTCTCAACGATCTTCCGTGCTGAAACGTCAATGACCTCGTGGTCATATGACTTCAGCCGGATGCGGATTTTTTGTCCCGCCATGTCGCCTGACTCTCTTTCAGTTAGTGCTGCTCCCGGTGAGGGCTGCTCTGTTCACTTTCCTGTTGCATGTGGCTGCCGAAGCATTTGAAGTCTGAACTACCACCCGCCGCACAAGCTGAATCCGGATGAATCCGGGTTCCTCAACCTGCCGACGTAACCGACCCCCGCGGTCGGGCGTGTCGCGCTTAGCACGCATACAAATCCGCAGTTCCATGGGGAGTGGGTTATGTTTGGGCTTCCACTTGGACCCTGACACCCGGCATTATCCGGATCGGGACACGAAGAAGCGCTTGAACAACTCATCTAGTATGCCGGATATTATGCCCAGAAGCGAATCTGCAGGCTGACACCTCCCCGTCCTGCCCACTGGGCATCTGGGCTTGGCGGCGCTTGGGGTCATTGCCTTCGGCAACATCCGAATGGATGATGGGGGAATGACCGTCGAAGATGACGTTTCCGTCCAGGATCTGGCCGGCCGTCTGCCCAGTTCGTTCACCCTGGGAGTGGCCGCGGCCGCCTTCCAGATCGAAGGCGCCCTCTCCGCTGACGGACGGGGTCCCTCCGGCTGGGACGCCTTCGCTGAGAAACCCGGCGCCATCATCGATGGACGCTCGCCCGCAGTGGCCTGCGACCACTACAACCGCTCGCCCGAAGATGTGGCTCTGATGCGGGACCTCGGCGTCGATTCCTACCGCTTTTCCATCTCTTGGCCGCGGATCCAGCCGGACGGCCGCGGCGCGTTCAACAAGCAGGGCCTGGACTTCTACGACCGCCTCATCGACCAGCTCCTCGACGCCGGCATCTCCCCCATGGCCACCCTCTACCACTGGGATACACCCCTGCCCTTGGAACACCGCGGCGGCTGGATGAACAGGGCCACCGCTGAACGCTTCGCTGAGTATGCAGGCGCGGCCGGCGAGCGTTTTGGTGATCGCGTGGACCAGTGGGTCACCCTCAACGAACCAGCCTCGGTGGTGCTGAATGGCTATGCCTTGGGCGTCCACGCTCCCGGGCAGGGCCTGCTGTTTGACGCCTTTCCCGCCGTCCACCATCAGCTGCTGGCCCACGGACTGGCCGTCCAGGCGCTGCGTTCGGAAGGGGTCCGCGGCGGCATCGGGGTGACCAACCTCCATTCCCCCGTCCGGCCGGCCACGCGGAAACTCACGGACAAGTACATCGCGCTGGTTTTCGACCTGATGCTCAACCGCATATATGCCGATCCGCTCCTCCTGGGCCGGTACCCCCGCCCGCCGCTCATCGCCAAGCCCTGGTTCCGGTCGTTCGGCAGAATCCCCGACGCCGACCTCCGCACCATCCATCAGCCTCTGGACTTCTACGGCGTGAACTATTACTACCCGACAAAGGTGGCAGCCGGACGGGGTCCGGCCGAAAGCCCCACGGGTCCCGCCGAGGCCATGGTGCGGGTGCCGTTCCACCAGGAGACGTTTCCCGAATACGGCACCACGGGTTTCGGCTGGCCGGTGGCTCCGGAGCATCTGGGCATCCTGTTGCGCGAGCTGAAGGACCGCTACCGGGATGCCTTGCCGCCGATCTACATCACCGAAAGCGGTGCCAGCTTCCCTGAGCCCGAGCATGTCACCGGCCCCGTCCACGACCAGCAGCGGATCGATTACATCGCGGGACACCTGCGGCACGCGCTGGAAGCAACGGCTCCGGGCGGAATTGCCCACGACGTGGACCTCCGCGGTTATTACGTCTGGACGCTGATGGACAACTTCGAATGGGCCGCAGGATACTCACAGCGCTTCGGCCTGGTGCACGTGGATTTCGACACCTTGGAGCGCACACCCAAGGAATCGTTCTACTGGTACCGGGCGCTCAGCCAGGCCCGGAAATCACTGGCCGGCGAAGGCCCGCCCGGCTGAACACCGGCTAACGCCCCGCTGAGGCGAACCGTCCCTGCTACTTGTCCTTGTTTGCCCGGTTGATGCGCTTGGCGCGGTCAATCTCCGTGCGGAAATGCTTCTTGGCCCAGAAAACTGCGGCGACCACAGCTACCGCGATGATCAGAAAAATCAGCCATCCCATGATGTACTCCTCTCGCTGTCAGCAACAGTATCAGTGCCGGCGTGACGGTTCCCTGCCGTCGCGCGACGGCGGGTTGGACTCAGGACCCGGGTGCATCCCTGGGCCCGCGTCCGGCACCTGACCGGTCGTTCCACGGTTCAGCCGCCAGATGGCAAAGACGATCAGCCCCACGGCGATGAACGCCAACAGCAGGAAAGTGTACTGGCGCATGGCCCACAGAATGCAGGCGGCCACCCCTGCTGCGCCCCACCAGACAAACAGCCGCTCCCCCAGGCCAAGTCCTGCCGTGAGCAACAGGGCGAGAAGCACGAGGACCCACAGCTGCTGCCCACCGGCACCGCCAAACACTACGCCCAGTCCGCTCAGGGAGAGCAACACAGACGCCGCGCCCACCAGGAACCGGCCGGCAGCTTGGTTGCCGGAAAAGTACCGCAAACCGCCGAGGACAGCGGCCAGGACCACGTACCACTGAACAACCCAGAACGGACTGGGAAGGTCGGTCAATAGCCGGCCCGCGCTTCCACCCGGCGCGTCGAGCTCGCAGATGGCAGCACGTTGGACCGCCACAGTCACGAACAACGCACCCACCTCCAGGGCGATCCGTCGCGCCCGTGGAAGTGCCTCATGATAGGAGATTCCGACGGCGGCGGCCAGTACGGCCGCAGCCGTCCAGGACGTTGCATCGTGCCGGATTCCGACGAAGACCACCAGGACGAGGCCGAGGAAGGCCGCGCCAGCCAGCGACCAACGACGCACCGGCTCAGCCTGCAAGGGGACGCTGCGCATGAGCCGCACGACAAAGAGGGCGGCCGAAGCCACGCCCGCGCCGGTCAGCCATGGCAGGAATCCTCCCCAAACGCCGGGGACTTCCGGATACGCCTCCGCCGCCAAGGCGACGGACCCGCCGAGCGCGGCCAGGGCTGCCGGCGGATACAGGACCGGCAGATCCTCGACGTGCGACGCGGTAAAGCACACGGCTGACAGGACCAGCACAGCCGCTCCCGTCACCCAGTCGGCCGCCAACGGCGAGATCAGCAGCCCAACACCGGCAAACGAGCCGGCGGTAACCAGCCACAGCCAGTGTTCGACGTCCGCGGCGCCAGCGTTCTGCCGGCGCCCGTCCTGCCGGCCCGCGTTCTGCCGCCGTCGCAAGATGCCAGCAGCGACAGCGATCAGCGCGACACCCTGCAGAGCCACCGCAGTTCCGGTGTAGCTCAGGACCGGGAACACCAGGATCGTCCCACCGAACGTGAACAGCGGGCCCAAGGCGAGCACTCCGAACAGCGCCGCATACACAGCGAAGTAAAGGGCTCCGCGGGCACTGAAGAGTCTCCTGGCCACCACAGCAGAGACCAGGAGCATCAACAGTTCAAGCAGCACTACCCAGCGGCCGCCGTCGTCGTCCTGCGCCAGCAGCCCGACGCCACCCGGCCTCGTCACGTACGCCAGCGGCAGCAACGCCTGCCCCGTCAGTGTGATCCAGACGGCAGCCTGCTGGAAGGGGATGTCAGCAAGCCGTGAGCGCATCACCCAGCGGACGGCGTGCTGGGCCGCGAGCACCAGGGCAAAGGTCACCGAAACCACAGTGGGCGAGGCAGTGATGTCGTAGCTGAGGACCAGGGCGAGGCTTGCCGTCAGCACACGGGCCGCCACAAAGTACCAGCCCTTCCTGGCCCGCTGCTGCTCGGCCACCACCATCAGCGTGGAGTACACAGCGAAGATGCCCAGGATCAGTTCAACGCGAAGGAAATCGCCGTCGCCGAGGACCAGCAGCACTACAAATGCAAACGGGGCCAACCAGACCGCACCCGCCTCCCGGCGGAGGAAGTACCCCGAGGCCGCGGCGCCGAGGGCCACAAGTCCTGCAGCGGAAGTTCCCTGCCAGTCGGCGGAACCTCCCTGCGCAAAGCTGGCGCTGCCCGCCAACTGGAGAAGGAGCAAGGCGCCCGCGTCAGCAAGAATCCCCCGGGGGGCACGACGGCGGATGGCAGCCACCAGCGGAAGGCACAGCTGAAGTGCCAGCACCGTCACGAGCACCATAGCGGGACGGACCGCTTCGTCCGCGATGACCACCGGACCTCCGTCCTGCTGTAGCTGGTGAAAAGCTGTCAGGGCAAGGACTGTGGCTGCCGCCCTGGCGAACCACCAGTAGGCCCAGCGGTGTTGGCGCAGCCGCAGACGCGTCGCCGTGATGAGCAGATACGACACCACCAGCAGCAGCGCCAGGTTTCCGGCGCCTTGTGAAACGGCCTGGAAGGCGACCGTCGCGGCCACCACGGACATACCCAGCGGCAAGGCCTCCCACACCGTTGCAACCCAGTCCCGTTCCGTGGCCGGCCGTGGAACCAACAGGGCTCCGATAGCAAATGCCGCAGCAAGCTGGATAAGCAGGCCGACGGCCGTCAGACCGTGGTACGGCGAAGTCTCAATGAACGGCAGCCCGACCAGAACCAGCGCACCTCCGGCACCGAAGACCACCAAGGTGGGCTGCGGCGCTAAGGTCCGCACGCCGAAGCGCTCCAGGAAAGCCGTAAGGAGCTGTTGGAACACGAGTGCCGGCAACAGTGCGAACACAGACGACTCGGCCCGCCCAGGAACGTCAGCCATCACGGCCGCGACCGTGACGGGGACTGCAAATGTGAGGCCCAACCGGGCTCCCAGAACCAACCGGTCACGGAAATCACCTGCCGCGAAGGCCCCGCGGATGGCCCAGAAGCCGGCGGCCAGGAGCAGCATGCCGGCGAGCGGCCACGCACCCATCGAAGGAGAAGCGATGCCGGCCAAAGCCAGTGCGGCCACTGGCGCCCATTCGGCCCGGCCGGCCCACCTGGCGGCCAGCACCATGCCCGTGGCCAGCGATAAGGCCACCGGCACCCACAGCGGCACCGTCGTGCCCGGTTCGACTGAACCGTACCCGTCAACAGCACGGAAGAAACCGGCAGCGGTCTCCTGAACGCTGAACGCCGTGGTGGCACCGAGTTGCAGGCCAAAGGTCACTGAGCCATCAATCCGCCAGCGTTCTCCAGCGGCGTTTGGGCTGCTGCCGGCGGTGGACGAGCCTGCCTGTTGCTGGGGGAACCAATCGGTCAGCCTGGCCGACAAGAAGGCCAGCCCCACTGCCTGGGCGGCAAGTAATACGCCGACGGCGAGCAGGGCGTCGGTCCCCCGGCCGGTCAGGTGCCAGATCTCGACGGCGGCAGCTACGGTCAGGGCGGCCCGCGCCGCGTAGAAGTTGATCAGCCGGAACCGCCCCGGTACAGCGGCCATCAGGGCGAAATAGCCTCCGGCCATACCGATGATCAGCGCGTACTCCGCCTTATCCAGGAGCAACGGCACGAAGGTAGCGGCAACCGCCACGGCGGGTACCACCAGTGGGTGCAAGACCATCAGCGGCCTGACATAGACCGGCGGCAGCCAGCCGGGCCGGGCAAGGGCAATGCCAGTCAGCAGCACGGCGACGGCTATGAGTACAGCGAAATACCAGACGAGCGCCCCACCCAGGATTGAAACGCCGGAGAACGCCGTCGAGGCCACGAACGTGAGGGACAGGTAGGCGAGGACCCTGCTCTCCAGCCGTACCGCCGCCGCAACATAGGCAGCGGTCCCGATCAGCGATGTAATCAGCCAGGCGGACGGGCTGTGATGCAGTGCGAAGTTGTATAGTGCCAGGCCGGTCACAGGAACCAGGGCGAGCCCGGTGCCCGTGAATGCCACGGCGGCGGGCTTCAGCCTCGGAACCCGGGCGTGCAGTACAAAGCCCGCGCCATAGAACAGCGCCGTGACTGCGCAGACGCCGGCAAAGCGCAACATGGGCGGAAGGCTGGTACCGATGAACAGAGCTGCGGCAGCCACCAGCAGCAGGCTGGCCACGTACAGCGTGATGTTGATGTTCTGCCGGTCCCGCTTTTCACGCCGGACCTGGCGCTGGGCCGGTGTCTCCGGATATGTCTGGAACGAGGCGGCCAGGGACTCCGGCTGCCCCGATGAGGTGGGCGACCGAGGCGAAAAGGGCGCCGAAGCTGACGGCGTCTGAATGATCATTCGTTCAGGTGGCGGTACCGGCAACGATTCTGGCGGCACAGGAGAAACTTCCGCCAAAGGCGACGCCGGCACCAGGGAGATGCCGACTTCGGCGGGCAGTGGCGCCGCCGGCGTGGGCACACCGCTGGATGCCGCCGTCGTACCCTCCCCCAGGGGCGGGGCCTCCCCCAGCGGCGAGTCGACTCTGACGGAACTTGGCGATTGTGCGGCCCCCGGACTCGGCTGGCCTGGCACCTGTTGCTTGGCCACGGCGTCAAGCCACCCCTGAAGGTGACCGGCGCGGTATCCCGCTTCATAAGATTCGTCCCTCACGGCGATCCCTCTCCAAAGGGCAGGCCTGCCTGCACAGTTAATCCATTGATTGGATTAACTGTAACAAAGAACAGCCCCGCTGCACTAGCAGCGGGGCTGTTCCAAACTTCGCGTCAGGCCGTCAGAGGGCCGTCAGCTCCGTAATCAACAAGTAAATTACTTGACGATCTTAGTAACGCGTCCTGAACCAACGGTGCGGCCGCCTTCGCGGATAGCGAAGCCGAGGCCCTCTTCCATGGCGATGGGCTGGATGAGCGCAACGGTCATCTCAGTGTTGTCGCCAGGCATAACCATTTCCGTGCCTTCCGGCAGGGTGATAACGCCGGTTACGTCCGTGGTGCGGAAGTAGAACTGCGGGCGGTAGTTCGAGTAGAACGGGTTGTGACGTCCGCCTTCATCCTTGGAGAGGATGTAGACGTTGGCCTCGAAGTCGGTGTGCGGGGTAATGGAACCCGGCTTGACGACGACCTGGCCACGCTCTACGTCATCACGCTTCAGACCGCGGAGCAGGAGGCCACAGTTCTCGCCGGCCCATGCTTCGTCGAGCTGCTTGTGGAACATCTCGATACCGGTAACCGTGGTCTTCTGGACCGGGCGGATGCCGACGATCTCGACCTCGGAGTTGATGGCGAGGGTTCCACGCTCGGCGCGGCCGGTTACAACGGTGCCACGGCCGGTGATCGTGAAGACGTCTTCGATCGGCATCAGGAACGGCTTGTCACGGTCACGTACGGGATCCGGAACGGACTCGTCAACGGCAGCCATGAGGTCCTCAACGGACTTGACCCAGATGGGGTCGCCTTCGAGGGCCTTCAGACCGGAAACGCGAACAACCGGAGCCTCATCGCCATCGAAGCCCTGAGCCGAAAGCAGCTCGCGAACTTCCATTTCAACGAGGTCCAGCAGCTCTTCGTCATCAACCATGTCCGACTTGTTCAGCGCAACCAGCAGGTAGGGAACGCCAACCTGGCGGGCAAGCAGAACGTGCTCGCGGGTCTGAGCCATCGGGCCGTCAGTGGCGGCAACCACGAGGATTGCACCGTCCATCTGGGCAGCACCGGTGATCATGTTCTTGATGTAGTCAGCGTGACCCGGAGCGTCTACGTGTGCGTAGTGGCGCTTCTCGGTCTGGTACTCAACGTGGGAAATGTTGATCGTGATACCACGCTGGCGCTCTTCCGGAGCAGAGTCAATCGACGCGAAGTCGCGCTGCTCGTTGAGAGTCGGGTACTTGTCGTACAGCACCTTGGAAATGGCGGCAGTCAGCGTCGTCTTACCGTGGTCAACGTGACCAATGGTGCCGATGTTGACGTGCGGCTTAGTCCGCTCGAACTTTGCCTTTGCCACAGGTTCCTCCTAGAACGTTTTCAAATGACTTACCCTTCAACCGCGCTTATCGCGGCAGAAACTCAGGCAAGTCTACTTGGGGGGCTTTGGATTGGTGAAATTGCAGATTCAGGAACTAATACTAGTCCCTCGAGCCTGTTCGTGCAGATGGCCGGGGCCCGGCTTGACCGGACTGCATCTAACCGGGACCCGGCCACCTGCACCAGGTGAGCTTCCGTCAACCGGAAACGCACCCGAGTTTTTTGCTGCGAAAGTCGGGAAGACTACTCGCCGCGGTTCTTCTGGATGATCTCGTCGGCAAATGCCTTCGGGACCTCGGCGTAGCTGTGGAACGTCATGGAGTACACAGCGCGGCCCTGGGTCTTGGAACGCAGGTCACCGATGTAGCCGAACATGCCGGACAGCGGGACGTGCGCACGGATGACCTTGACACCCTGTGCATCTTCCATGGACTGCATCTGGCCACGGCGGGAGTTGAGGTCACCGATTACTTCACCCATGTATTCCTCAGGGGTGCGGACCTCTACATCCATCAGCGGTTCGAGCAGGACGGGGTTCGCCTTCCGTGCGGCTTCCTTGAAAGCCATACGGCCGGCGATCTTGAACGCCATCTCCGAAGAGTCAACATCGTGGTACGCGCCGTCAATCAGCGTCGCCTTGATGCCAACAACCGGGTAACCGGCCAGGACGCCGTCGTTCAGTGCATCCTGGATACCGGCGTCAACCGACGGGATGTATTCGCGCGGAATACGGCCACCAGTGACCTTGTTCTCGAACTCGTACAGCTCGCCCTCGGAAGTGTCCAGCGGCCCGATCGCAATCTGGATCTTTGCGAACTGGCCCGAACCACCGGTCTGCTTCTTGTGCGTGTAGTCGTGACGCGCAACAACATTCTTGATGGTTTCGCGGTAAGCGACCTGCGGCTTGCCGACGTTGGCCTCGACCTTGAACTCGCGGCGCATGCGGTCCACCAGGATGTCCAGGTGGAGCTCGCCCATGCCGGCGATGATGGTCTGACCGGTGTCCTCGTTGAGGGAGACCTGGAAGGTCGGGTCCTCAGCGGAGAGCTTCTGGATAGCCAGTGAGAGCTTCTCCTGGTCACCCTTCGTGTTCGGTTCGATAGCAACCGAGATCACGGGCTCCGGGAAGCTCATGGACTCGAGGACGATCTGGTTGCTGGAGTCACACAGGGTGTCGCCCGTGGTGGTGTCCTTCAGCCCGATCGCTGCGTAGATGTGGCCGGCGGTAGCACCCTCAACGGGCATTTCCTTGTTGGCGTGCATCTGGAACAGCTTGCCGATGCGCTCCTTCTTGCCCTTGGTGGAGTTGACCACCTGAGCACCCGCTTCGACGTGACCGGAGTACACGCGGATGAAGGTGAGCTGGCCGAAGAAAGGGTGCGCAGCAATCTTGAACGCCAGAGCCGAGAAAGGCTCGTCGGAGGAAGGCGCGCGCGTGAGTTCCTTCTCTTCGTCGCGAGGATCGTGACCGATCATCGGCGGGACGTCGAGCGGGTTGGGCAGGTAGTCGACCACGGCGTCAAGCATCGGCTGAACGCCGCGGTTCTTGAACGCGGAGCCACAGAAGACCGGGTAGAGCTCAGAGTTGATCGTCATCTTGCGGATGCCGGCCTTGAGCTCCTCGACGGTGAGTTCTTCACCCTCGAGGTACTTCTCCATGAGTTCTTCGGTAGCGTCAGCCACCGTCTCAACGAGGGCAGCCCGGTATTCCTTGGCCTTCTCCAGCAGATCCGCGGGGATCTCCTGGACCTCGTACTTGGCACCCATGGTGACGTCACCCTTGGAGTCGCCCGGCCAGACCAGCGCGCGCATTTCCAGGATGTCGACAACGCCAACGAAGTCGTTCTCGGCACCGATCGGCAGCTGCATAACGAGCGGCTTGGCACCGAGGCGGCTGATGATGGTGTCTACTGTGTAGTAGAAGTCAGCGCCGAGCTTGTCCATCTTGTTGACGAAGCAGATACGCGGAACGTTGTACTTGTCAGCCTGGCGCCAAACGGTCTCAGACTGGGGCTCGACGCCTTCTTTACCATCGAACACGGCAACTGCGCCATCGAGGACGCGCAGTGAGCGCTCAACCTCGACAGTGAAGTCAACGTGGCCGGGGGTGTCAATGATGTTGATCTGGTTGTTGTCCCAGAAGCAGGTCACGGCGGCAGACGTGATGGTGATGCCGCGTTCCTTCTCCTGTTCCATCCAGTCAGTCGTCGAAGCACCGTCGTGCGTTTCGCCGATCTTGTGGTTCACACCTGTGTAGAACAGAATGCGCTCGGTGGTGGTGGTCTTGCCAGCATCGATGTGAGCCATGATGCCGATGTTGCGGACCTTACTAAGGTCTGTAAGCACGTCCTGTGCCACGGTGTCTCCCTTTCGGATGGACTACGCGTTCGCCGCCGGCTCAGTCGAGCCGGCGGCGTCCGGGAAGTATTACCAGCGGTAGTGTGCGAAGGCCTTGTTGGACTCGGCCATCTTGTGGGTGTCTTCGCGACGCTTCACAGCGGCACCGAGACCGTTGGAGGCATCCAGGATTTCGTTCTGGAGGCGCTCGGTCATGGTCTTTTCACGGCGGGCCTTGGAGTAGCCAACCAGCCAACGCAAGGCGAGGGCGGTGGAGCGGCCCGGCTTGACCTCAACCGGAACCTGGTAGGTAGCGCCACCAACGCGGCGTGAGCGGACCTCGAGGGAAGGCTTGACGTTCTCCATGGCCTTCTTGAGGGCTGCTACGGGGTCGCCGCCGGACTTGGCGCGGGCGCCTTCGAGGGCACCGTAAACAATGCGCTCTGCGGTGGACTTCTTACCGTCAACCAGCACCTTGTTGATCAGCTGGGTAACCAGCGGGGAGCCGTAAACGGGATCTAGTACGAGCGGCCGCTTGGGGGCCGGACCCTTGCGAGGCATATTACTTCTTCTCCATCTTTGCGCCGTAGCGGCTGCGGGCCTGCTTACGGTTCTTCACACCCTGGGTATCGAGGGCGCCACGGACGATCTTGTAACGGACACCGGGAAGGTCCTTCACGCGACCACCGCGAACGAGCACAATGGAGTGCTCCTGCAGGTTGTGGCCTACACCGGGGATGTAAGCGGTAACTTCAACGCCACCGTTGAGGCGCACACGTGCAACCTTACGAAGAGCCGAGTTCGGCTTCTTGGGGGTGGTGGTGTAAACGCGGGTGCAAACACCGCGGCGCATCGGGCTGCCGTTAAGCGCGGGAGCCTTGGTCTTTTTGACCTTAGGCGTGCGGCCCTTGCGGACCAGCTGGTTAATCGTAGGCACTCTCGTGTTCTCCGTTGGTTTGATCTCTACCTTCACGCTCAGGCGCCAGCCTGAACACAATGGTTTTGGCGTTGTTCCTTGCAGCTGCGGCCTCTGGAAACTTGCGTAGGCGTGCAAAAGCGTGGCATTCGTTGCGCACCTTACCCGCAACCCGGAAACAAGCTCCACCCAGCATCATGAGAACAAAACCAAAATGATGCTGCGGCGGCCTTCATCCACTGCCACACAGAACAATTACACAAAGTTTAGCACGGCTGGACCCGGGCCCTTAATCGGGTGTAGACGAAAGGCCCCGCCTCCACAGAGTGGAAGCGGGGCCTTTCAAACGCAATCGACTAGCGGAAATCGTTGCCGAGATCGTAGTCATCCAGCGGGATGGCGTGGAACTCAGGAGCTCCGTCGCCGCCCAGGGAGTCGTACGAGAAGTCACTGAATGCGCTGGGGCCGGTGAACAGGTTGGCCTTCGCTTCCTCCGTGGGCTCCACGGTGACCTCGGTGTAGCGCGGGAGACCCGTGCCGGCCGGAATCAGCTTGCCGATGATGACGTTCTCCTTGAGGCCGAGCAGCGGGTCGCTCTTGCCTTCCATGGCCGCCTGCGTCAGGACGCGGGTGGTCTCCTGGAAGGAAGCTGCCGACAGCCAGGACTCAGTGGCCAGGGACGCCTTCGTGATGCCCATGAGCTCAGGACGTCCGGAAGCCGGAGTCTTGCCCTCGGACACAACGCGGCGGTTGGCCTCCTCGAAGCGGCTGCGCTCGGCGAGCTCGCCGGGGAGCAGATCCGATTCGCCGGACTCGATGACCGTGACGCGGCGCAGCATCTGGCGGACGATAACCTCGACGTGCTTGTCGTGGATACCGATGCCCTGGCTGCGGTACACGCCCTGGACTTCGTCCACCAGGAACTTCTGCGCGGCACGGGGACCCATGATGCGCAGAACCTGCTTGGGATCCACCGGACCGTTGATGAGCTTCTGGCCAACTGTGACGTGCTCGCCATCCTCGATGAGGAGGCGTGAACGGCGCAGTACCGGGTAGGCGATCTCTTCAGATCCGTCATCCGGGGTGATGACCAGGCGCATCTGACGCTCGGACTCTTCGATGGCGATGCGGCCGGCTGCTTCAGCAATCGGTGCGACACCCTTCGGAGTACGGGCTTCGAAGAGCTCCTGGATACGCGGCAGACCCTGGGTGATGTCTTCTCCACCGGTGGCGGAAACAGCACCACCGGTGTGGAACGTACGCATGGTCAGCTGGGTACCGGGCTCACCGATGGACTGTGCGGCGATGATGCCGACAGCCTCGCCAATGTCCACGGTCTTGCCGGTGGCCAGCGAACGGCCGTAGCACAGGGCGCAGGTGCCGACGCTGGACTCACAGGTGAGTACAGAGCGGACCTTTACCTCGGTGATGCCGGCTGCGAACAGCTCAGCGATAACGACGTCGCCGCAGTCGGTGCCGCCGGCTGCAAGGACATTGCCCTTAGAGTCCAGAACGTCAACAGCGAGCGTACGGGCGTAGGCGCTGTTCTCGACGTTCTCGTCCAGGACCAGCTCGCCGTTGGCGTCCGGCACGGCGATTGGCGTGATCAGGCCGCGCTCGGTGCCGCAGTCCTCTTCGCGGACGATGACGTCCTGCGACACGTCCACCAGACGACGGGTCAGGTAACCCGAGTTGGCGGTACGCAGCGCGGTGTCAGCCAGACCCTTACGGGCACCGTGCGTGGCGATGAAGTATTCCAGCACCGACAGGCCCTCGCGGTAGGAGGACTTGATGGGACGCGGGATGATTTCACCCTTAGGGTTGGCCACCAGGCCACGGATACCCGCGATCTGACGGACCTGCATCCAGTTACCACGCGCACCGGAGGACACCATACGGTTGATGGTGTTCATCGGCGACAGGTTGTCACGCATCACCTGGGCGATCTCGTTCGTTGCCTTGTTCCAGATCTCGATCAGTTCCTGGCGACGCTCGTCGTCGTCGATCAGGCCCTTGTCGTACTGGCCCTGGATCTTGGCAGCCATGATTTCGTAACCGGCCAGGATCTTCGGCTTGTCCTTGGGTACCTCGATGTCCGAGATGGCGACGGTAACGCCCGAGCGGGTGGCCCAGTAGAAACCGGCATCCTTCAGGTTGTCCAGCGTTGCCGCCGTGACCACCTTCGGGTAGCGCTCGGCGAGATCGTTGACGATCGTGGACAGTTCGCCCTTGTCCGCAACGTTCTCAACCCAGGGGTAATCCGCCGGCAGCGTCTGGTTGAAGATGACCTGGCCCAGGGAGGTCTGGACGAGCACGGTCTGACCCGGCTCGTAGCCTTCCGGAGCTTCCCAGCCCGCGTACGGAACGAAGCCTTCGAGACGGATCCTGACCTGCGAGTTCAAGTGCAGCTCGCGGAGGTCGTACGCCATGATGGCTTCGGCAACCGAGGAGAAGACGCGGCCTTCGCCAGCTGAACCGACACGCTTGGTGGTCAGGTGGTAGAGACCGATGATCATATCCTGCGAAGGCAGGGTGACCGGACGGCCGTCGGACGGCTTCAGGATGTTGTTCGAGGACAGCATCAGGATGCGTGCCTCAGCCTGGGCTTCGGGGCTCAGCGGCAGGTGGACTGCCATCTGGTCGCCGTCGAAGTCAGCGTTGAAGGCGCCACAAACCAGCGGGTGGAGCTGGATTGCCTTACCTTCAACAAGCTGCGGTTCGAACGCCTGGATGCCAAGGCGGTGCAGGGTAGGTGCACGGTTGAGCAGCACCGGGTGTTCGGTGATGATCTCTTCCAGCACGTCCCAGACCTGCGGACGGTAACGCTCGACCATACGCTTGGCCGACTTGATGTTCTGTGCGTGGTTGAGGTCAACCAGGCGCTTCATCACGAACGGCTTGAAGAGCTCCAGTGCCATCTGCTTGGGCAGGCCACACTGGTGCAGCTTCAGCTGCGGGCCGACGACGATGACCGAACGGCCGGAGTAGTCAACGCGCTTGCCGAGGAGGTTCTGGCGGAAACGACCCTGCTTGCCCTTGAGCATGTCGCTCAGGGACTTCAGCGGGCGGTTGCCAGGACCGGTGACCGGACGGCCGCGACGGCCGTTGTCGAAGAGGCTGTCAACAGCTTCCTGAAGCATGCGCTTCTCGTTGTTGACAATGATCTCCGGGGCACCGAGGTCAAGCAGGCGCTTGAGGCGGTTGTTGCGGTTGATCACACGACGGTAGAGGTCGTTGAGGTCGGAGGTCGCGAAGCGGCCGCCGTCCAGCTGGACCATCGGGCGCAGTTCCGGCGGGATCACCGGGACGGCGTCCAGCACCATGCCGAGCGGGCTGTTGTTGGTGGTCAGGAACGCGTTGACCACCTTCAGGCGCTTCAGGGCACGGGTCTTGCGCTGGCCCTTGCCGTTGGCAATGATGTCGCGCAGCAGGTCAGACTCGGCCTGCATGTCGAAGTTCTCAAGACGCTTCTTGATGGCTTCGGCACCCATGGAGCCTTCGAAGTAGATGCCGTAGCGGTCGCGCAGCTCGCGGTAAAGGCCTTCGTCGCCTTCAAGGTCAGCGACCTTGAGGGTTTTGAAGCGCTCCCAGACCTGCTCGAGGCGATCGATCTCGGCGTCGGCGCGCTTACGCACGTTGGCCATCTGACGGTCCGCGGAGTCGCGGGCCTTCTTTTTATCGGCAGCCTTGGCACCTTCACCTTCGAGGCGCGCGATCTCGTTTTCGAGGTCACGGGCGATCGTGGCGATGTCGGAGTCGCGGTTGTCGATCAGCTGCTTCTTCTCGATGTCGTGCTCAACCTGCAGGTTGGGCAGTTCCTCGTGGCGGCTGTCGGCGTCGACGCTGGTGATCATGTAGGCAGCGAAGTAGATGACCTTTTCGAGGTCCTTCGGTGCCAGGTCAAGGAGGTAGCCCAAACGGGACGGAACACCCTTGAAGTACCAGATGTGCGTGACCGGGGCGGCCAGCTCAATGTGGCCCATGCGCTCACGGCGGACCTTCGCACGGGTGACTTCGACGCCACACCGCTCGCAGATGATGCCCTTGAAGCGCACGCGCTTGTACTTACCGCAGTAGCATTCCCAGTCGCGGGAAGGGCCGAAGATCTTCTCGCAGAAGAGGCCGTCCTTCTCGGGCTTGAGCGTGCGGTAGTTGATGGTTTCCGGCTTCTTAACCTCGCCGTAAGACCAGCCACGGATGTCATCCGCGGTGGCGAGGCCGATCTGCATGAGGCCGAAGGAGGATTCGCTGGACATATGGTCCCTGTTCTCTCTTGTTCTCTAAATTCTGAAGTCTTGGTTACGGGAAGAGGGAGGTGACTTACCGGGAAAGTCAGCGCGGCGGGGCCGCTTGCTTTTCCCGGTAAGTCCCCTGCTAAACCTCTTCTACGGAACTGGGCTCTGCACGAGACAGATCGATGCCCAGTTCTTCCGCAGCCGTGAAGACTGCGTCATCAGAGTCACGCATTTCAATTGTGGTTCCGTCCGTGGAGAGTACTTCCACGTTCAGGCACAGCGACTGCATTTCCTTGATCAAGACCTTGAAGGACTCAGGAACGCCCGGCTCGGGGATGTTCTCGCCCTTGACGATTGCTTCGTAGACCTTCACACGACCGTGGATATCATCCGACTTGATGGTGAGGAGTTCCTGGAGCGTGTACGCGGCGCCATAAGCTTCCAGCGCCCACACTTCCATCTCACCGAAGCGCTGGCCACCGAACTGTGCCTTACCACCCAGCGGCTGCTGCGTGATCATGGAGTACGGGCCAGTGGAACGGGCGTGGATCTTGTCGTCCACCAGGTGGTGGAGCTTCAGGATGTACATGTAGCCGACCGAGATCGGATCCGGGAACGGTTCGCCGGAGCGGCCGTCGAAGAGGCGGGTCTTGCCTGAGGAGTTGATCAGGCGGTCGCCGTCGCGGGTGACGTTGGTGGAGTCCAGCAGTCCCGTGATTTCCTCTTCACGGGCACCATCGAACACCGGCGTTGCAACAGTGGTGGAGCCACTCTCGCGCGGCAGGTTCGGCAGCTGCTTCATCCACTCGGGCTCGCCTTCGATCTTCCAACCGGTCTTGGCAACCCAGCCGAGGTGCGTTTCGAGCACCTGGCCGACGTTCATACGGCCCGGAACACCCAGCGGGTTCAGGACAATATCAACGGGGGTACCGTCGGCAAGGAAGGGCATGTCCTCGATCGGGAGGATCTTGGAGATAACACCCTTGTTGCCGTGACGGCCGGCGAGCTTGTCGCCGTCGGTGATCTTGCGCTTGGCGGCCACGTAGACACGCACCAGCTGGTTCACGCCCGGGGGCAGTTCGTCGTCGTTGTCGCGGTCGAAGACGCGGACACCGATGACGGTGCCGGACTCGCCGTGCGGAACCTTCAGGGAGGTGTCACGCACTTCGCGGGACTTCTCACCGAAGATGGCGCGCAGCAGGCGCTCTTCCGGGGTCAGCTCGGTTTCACCCTTCGGGGTGACCTTTCCGACCAGGATGTCGCCGGCTTCGACCTCGGCACCGATGTGGATGATGCCGCGCTCGTCCAGGCCTGCCAGGACTTCCTCGGACACGTTGGGGATGTCACGGGTGATTTCCTCGGCACCAAGCTTGGTGTCGCGGGCATCGATCTCGTGCTCCTCGATGTGGATGGAGGAAAGAACGTCCTCGGCAACAATGCGCTGCGAGAGGATGATGGCGTCCTCGAAGTTGTGGCCTTCCCATGACATGAATGCCACGAGCAGGTTCTTACCGAGGGCGAGTTCGCCCTGGTCCGTTGCCGGACCGTCGGCGATGATGCCGCCGACCTCGAGGCGCTGGCCTTCGTTCACCAGGACACGGTTGTTGTAGCAGTTGCCCTGGTTGGAGCGGGCGAACTTGTTGATGCGGTAGTTGGTTTCCGTACCGTCGTCGTTGAGCATGATGACCAGCTCAGCGGAGACCTCGGTAACCACACCGGCCTTCTTCGCGATGGTGACATCACCGGCGTCGACGGCGGCGGCGCGCTCCATGCCGGTGCCCACGAACGGGGCCTCGGAACGGACCAGCGGCACGGCCTGGCGCTGCATGTTGGCACCCATGAGTGCACGGTTAGCATCGTCATGCTCGAGGAACGGGATCAGGGCCGTAGCCACGGACACCATCTGGCGCGGGGAAACGTCCATGAACTCGACCTCGCCGGCGGGAACCAGCACAGGCTCGCCTCCACCACCACGGGCGCGGACCAGGACGGTCTCTTCGGCGAACCGCTTGTTCTCATCCAGCGGAGCGTTGGCCTGTGCGATCAGGACCTCTGCCTCGTCGTCGGCCGTGAGGTACTGGACCTCATCGGCGACAACGCCTTCGGAGACGAGACGGTAAGGCGTCTCGATGAAGCCGAACGGGTTGATGCGGCCGTAAGATGCCAGCGAACCGATCAGACCAATGTTCGGGCCTTCAGGGGTTTCGATGGGGCACATACGTCCGTAGTGGGACGGGTGGACGTCTCGGACTTCCATGCCTGCACGGTCACGGGACAGACCACCCGGGCCCAGCGCGGACAGACGGCGCTTGTGGGTCAGACCCGACAACGGGTTGTTCTGGTCCATGAACTGGGACAGCTGGGAGGTTCCGAAGAACTCCTTGATGGCTGCAACGACAGGGCGGATGTTGATCAGCGTCTGCGGCGTGATGGCCTCGACGTCCTGGGTGGTCATCCGCTCGCGGACAACGCGCTCCATACGGGACAGGCCGGTGCGGACCTGGTTCTCGATGAGCTCGCCGACGGCGCGGATACGACGGTTGCCGAAGTGGTCGATGTCGTCGATCTCAACGCGAAGTTCGTGGTCCTGGCCGTCGCGCTTGCCCGTGAGGGTCTTCTCGCCGGCATGCAGGGCAACCAGGAACTTGATCATGGCCACGATGTCTTCAACGTGCAGGACCGAAGCTTCCTTGTCGCCAAGGGAGCGGTCGATGCCAAGCTTGCGGTTGATCTTGTAACGGCCAACCTTCGCCAGATCGTAACGCTTGGAGTTGAAGTACAGGTTGTCCAGGAGGGACTGGGCAGCCTCGACTGTGGGCGGCTCGCCCGGTCGCAGCTTCCGGTAGATGTCCAGCAACGCGTCTTCGCGGGTCTCGGTGGCGTCCTTCTCCAGCGTTGCACGCATGGAGTCGTACTGGCCGAACTCTTCGAGGATCTGGCCTTCGGTCCAGCCGAGGGCCTTCAGCAGAACGGTGACGGACTGCTTGCGCTTACGGTCGAGGCGAACGCCGACCTGGTCGCGCTTGTCGATCTCGAGTTCAAACCATGCACCGCGGGACGGGATGATCTTGGCAGTGAAGATGTCCTTGTCACTGGTCTTGTCGGCGGTGCGCTCAAAGTAGGCGCCCGGTGAACGGACCAGCTGGGAGACGACGACACGCTCGGTGCCGTTGACGACGAAGGTGCCCTTCTCCGTCATGAGGGGGAAGTCGCCCATGAACACGGTCTGCTGCTTGATTTCGCCCGTGTTGTTGTTCATGAACTCGGCCTTGACGTACAGCGGAGCCGAGTACGTTGCGTCCCGGTCCTTGCACTCGGCCATGGTGTACTTCGGGTCAGCGAACTCCGGATCGGAGAAGCTCAGGGACATGGTGCCCTGGAAGTCCTCGATCGGGGAGATCTCTTCAAAGATGTCCGACAGTCCGGACGAGGTGGCGACGCTGAGATCGTTTTCTTCGACGGCCTTCGCTACGCGCGCCTGCCAGCGTTCGTTTCCGACCAGCCAGTCGAAGCTGTCCGTCTGCAGGGCAAGGAGATTCGGAACGTCCAGCGGTTCGTGAATCTTTGCGAATGAGAGCCGGCGAGTGGCACCATCAGTGCTGTCGGCGGTGTTAGCGGTTTCGTTATTAGAGGTGCTCGAGGCGACCAAGAGGGATCCTTCCACAGACCTTCAGGCGTTTTCAGATCTCCCCCGCTGTGCACCCTGCGGAATGACTCCGCAGTGCTACCATCCGGTTCCGCTATATGACCCGGGCCGGGGCTTTCCATACAATGACGTTGTTGACGGCACGTTGATGGTCAGCTGCCAGGCAAAGCCCACCGCTATATGAAGGCTGAAGGTAAACAGGGAAGACGCAAATATCTACGATACGGCAAAACCAATTACGTGTCTACCCCACAACCGGACTTATTGCAAGCACTGATTTTTTGGCGTCCAGCCCGGGTTCGCTCCCCCTCCCGCCCCCGCACCTCGCAAGCTCGGCCAGGGAACCCGGCGGGCGTGGGCCCAGGCTCAACCACCGGACAGGCAACCACCGGAGGAGACCTCAGAGGCGCAGCGTAACGCCCTCTGCGGTGCATTCGCCTGCGTTGGCGAACACCGCGTCACGCACGGCGTCCTTTGATTCCTGCTCGGGCGCGCCACCTTTATTAACTGCCGACGAGTGATCAATGGCGAGGACCTTGAGCGACGCGAAAAGACCCACCAGATTCCCTGTCACAGTGTCTTGGGCGTCGTCCGCGGCAAAATAGATGTCCTCGTAGGCGTTCGAATCGTTCTGGATCGCCTTGTAGTCGGCGTAGAGGGAGTTAAACGTCTCGCACGCCACTTTCACGCCCCCTGCCTGAGGCGCGGCTGACGGGCTGGAAGAGCGCGACGGCGACGCAGTGGAAGGTGCGGTGGTGGACGCAGTGGGGGCTGCCGTCGATGTGGTGCTGTCCGGGGCAGGAGTGGCAACGCTGCAGGCGGTGAGTCCGGCGAGGCTGGCAATGGCTGCCGCGGCGACGATTTTCTTCAAGATGCTGCTCCCTGTTTTTGCGTTGCCCTGATGCTTTCGTCTTCGCCGTCCACCCTACGCACCACCGCGACCACGCGCACATCCGGCAGATGGGTAGTTCTCCCCTTTGGGCCACGGCCGGCACGAACGGAATCACCGGCGCCCCTTCAGCGTTTGGATAAATAGGTGACAAGCCTCACGGTAGCCTTGGAAGTACATCGATTCAGAGCGGAAGAGATCACAATGGGCAATTCCAACGACAACACGGACGTGGTCATCCTGGCCGGTGCGCGCACGCCACATGGCCGGCTCAACGGGCAACTGGCGAGCTTCACCGCCGTCGAACTCGGAGCGCACGCGATCAGGTCCGCGATTGCGGCGAGCGGAGTGGAGGCCGGCCAGGTTGACGCCGTCATCATGGGCCAGGTGCTGCAGGCCGGTGCCGGGCAGAACCCAGCGCGCCAGAGCGCCATTGGCGCGGGAATCGGCTGGAACGTTCCCACGGTCACCATCAACAAGGTGTGCCTGTCTGGGCTGACCGCTGTGATCGACGCCGCCCGGATGATCCGCAGCGGCGACGCCACCGTGGTGGTGGCCGGCGGCCAGGAATCCATGACCCGTGCGCCCCACCTGCTGCCGGGTTCGCGCCAGGGCTGGACGTACGGCGCCATCCAGGCGTTGGATGTCGCGGCGCACGACGGCCTCACGGATGCGTTCGACGGCCAGTCCATGGGACTGTCCACCGAAACTAAGAACCTGACGCTGGGCATCGACCGGACCTCGCAGGACAACGTGGCCGCCCACTCGCACCAGCGTGCGTCGCTGGCGGCGAAGAACGGCGTCTTCGACGACGAGATCGCACCCATCAGCGTCAAGCAGCGCAAGGGTGACCCCATCGTTGTCTCCACCGATGAAGGCGTACGGCCGAACACGTCCATCGAGTCCCTGGCCGGGCTGCGGGCGGCCTTCGTCAGCGACGGAACCATCACAGCGGGCAACTCCTCTCCCCTGTCCGACGGCGCCTCCGCACTGGTGCTGGCATCGCGCCGGTTCGCGGAGGACAACGGCCTAGAATACCTGGCTGTCGTGGGGAAGCCCGGCCAGGTTGCCGGTCCGGATAATTCGCTGCATTCGCAGCCGTCCCACGCCATCATGAACGCATTGCACCGGGCGGAATGGAGCACCACCGACCTGGATTTCATCGAAATTAACGAAGCCTTCGGTTCGGTCGCGGTGCAGTCGCTGAAGGACCTGGACTACCCGCTTGAGAAGTGCAACATCCACGGCGGCGCCATTGCCTTGGGCCACCCGATCGGGGCGTCCGGTGCGCGGTTGGCGCTGCACGCGGCCCACGAACTCAAACGGCGGGGCACCGGGAAGGCCGCGGTCTCCCTGTGCGGCGGCGGCGGTCAGGGCGAAGCGCTCCTGCTGTACCGGGACTGAAGGTGGGGCAGGGACTGATGGTGGGGCAGGCCGACAACGGGAGCACCGCCGTCGGACGTCAGCGCTTCCTTGCTGACGCCGCCGCGCGCGGCTTGGACGTGCAGCTTGTGGAGCGGCTAGCCGCTCGGAGCCTCAAGGAAGCTGCCGGGATTCTGGGCATCACGCCGGCGGACATCGTGAAGTCCCTGGTGGTCAAGCACAAGGACGGGACGTTCCTGTTCGCGCTGATTCCGGGCGACCGGCAGATCTCCTGGCCGAAACTGCGGACCCTGGTGGGCGTCAACAAACTCTCGTTGCCAGCTGCGGACGTGGCGCTCGGTGCGACCGGCTACGAACGCGGGACCATCACCCCGCTGGGCAGCACCACCGCCTGGCCGGTATACGCGGACGCCACCATCGCCGGCCGCCGCATCTCCATGGGCGCCGGCGAACACGGCTACAGCGCCTTTGTGGACGCCGACGCGCTTACCGCAGCCTTGGGCGCCATCGTCGCCGATATCTCCGAACCGAACTAGCCACCCCACCCAACGCGGGGTCACCTACGGCCCATAAGTGAGCACTTCATGGGCCGTAGGTGACCCCGCGTTGGGTTAAATGCAGGAAAACCCCGCCCACCGAAGTGGACGGGGTTTTCCGTGAAGCGGCGTGAGTTACTTGAGGGTAACGGTTGCGCCGGCAGCCTGGAGCTGCTCCACTGCCTTTTCGGCAGCTTCCTTGGTGACGCCTTCGAGAACAGCCTTGGGAGCGCTGTCAACAACGTCCTTAGCTTCCTTGAGACCCAGGGAAGTGATGGCGCGAACTTCCTTGATCACTGCGATCTTCTTCTCGCCAGCGTGCTCGAGGATAACGTCGAATTCGGTCTGCTCTTCAGCTTCTTCAGCGGCGCCGCCACCGGCGGGGCCAGCAACAGCAACTGCAGCTGCAGTAACTTCGAAGGTCTCTTCGAAGAGCTTGACGAACTCAGAGAGCTCGATGATGGTCAGTTCCTTGAAAGCTTCAATGAGCTCTTCGTTGGTGAGCTTCGCCATGGTGTGGCGTCCTTCCTATAGGTGGTGCTTGGCGGCCTGGGCCATTGCCTTCACACCGGAGTCTGGTGGGTGAAGAGAAACTAGTTCTCTTCGGCAGCGGGTGCCTCGGCGGGTGCCTCAACACCAGCTTCTGCAACTGCTTCGGGGGCTTCGTCTGCGGCAGGAGCTTCTTCAGCGGCGGGAGCCTCGGCAGCTGCCGGTGCACCGTTCGCTTCTTCAAGCTTGAGGCGCAGTGCGTCAATCGTGCGTGCAGCGGCGGCGGCAGGTGCCTTGAGGATGCCTGCAACCTTGGCGAGCTGCAGCTCGCGGGACTCGAGCGCTGCCAGTGCAGAAACTTCGCTGGCGTTCAGTGCCTTGCCCTCGAAGTAACCGGTCTTGATGACCAGCTGCTTGTTGGCCTTGGCAAAATCCGTCAGGCTCTTGGCAGCTGCAACTGCGTCACCCTTGATGAACGCGATCGCAGTGGGGCCGGCAAGCTGGCCGTCGAATGCTTCGACACCGGCTTCCTTGGCTGCAATGGCGGTCAGGGTGTTCTTGACGACCGAGAACTTGGTGTCCTGGCCGAGAGAAACACGCAGCTGCTTGAGCTGTGCAACGGTGAGCCCACGGTATTCGGTCAGGACAGCGGCGTTCGATTCCTTGAAATCGTTAGCGATCTCAGCTACTGCTGAAACCTTTGTAGGCGTTGCCATAACCCTCCTTCCGGGGATAGTGCCGGTATGCGACGGTCCCCGCTCAGGTGAGCTAAAACTAAAAAACGCCCCGCGCAGATGCACGGGGCTTGGCTCAACACGGCTTTCACTGTGGAGCGTTGCTTCGTTCACCTGCGCCGGCCGCCCTATGTTCAGGGTCCTTCGTCCAGAAATACATTTGGCCTCCCGCACACAACTGCAGAGTTGAGCTGCGTTCAGGAGAATGGATTTCCAACAACCGACGGTCTTTGGTCCTTCAAGCTTACGCGACGGGCAGCCGGACCACCAAATCGGCCTCAGCTCTTACTGGTCCCCAGGTACGGGAGCTCTTTCTGCCAGATGCCGGTCACGCCTGCCGTGGTGAAGCCGAGCTGCTGGTTGACCGTCAACAGGTACCTGTTCTCCGGCGCGTTCCAGGTGTAGATCACCCGGGCATCGGGGAACTGCTCGGTGAGCCGCTCCATGTTGGCAACCTTGATCAGCAGCCCCAGCTTGTTCCCGCGGTGCTCCTGCAGAACCAGGGTGTCGTCCTGGAACACCACATCGGGCCGGTGGGCCAGGACGCTGATGGTGGTTAGGCCCACCAGCGCACCGGTGGCCAGATGCTCGACGGCGGTGACCACCGTCCGCCTCCCCTGCGCGATGGTGACCTCTTCCGCCCCGCGGAGGATGCCGCCGTCGAACACCATGTCCTGCTCGACGGGAGTCTCCAGGGAAGGGTGGACGTCGGCGCCCGCCTGGTTTTCGAGCACCGCCACGGCTTCCAGCCACTCATCCGGGCAGCGGTCCGTCCAGTGATGGAGCCGGTACCGCCCGTTGTTGGCTTCATCTGCCTCGGCCTGGAGGTCGGCCACGAGCTTGCTGTCCAGCGGCAGCGCACAGGAGCTGAACTGTTCGATGTGTTGAAGTGTGTAGCCGGTCCGGCGCGCAAATTCGACTTCCCGGCTGGCCAACGGCACAAAACCCTGGCCTGAACCCGGCACCAGCTGGGCCTTCTCGAACTCGTGCAGGGACGCGCCGGGATGGTTGGTGTCAACGAGGATCAAGGTGCGGCCCTCGCTGCGCGCCAGGTGTTCGGCCGCGAGGAGCAGCTTGCGGCCCACCCCTTGGCGCTGGAATTCCGGCAGGATGTCCAAGGTGAACTCCGCCATGTCCAGGTTGTCAGTCAGCGGCAGGGCAATGTCCACCGTACCGATGATCTGGTCGCCGATTTTGGCCACCAGGATGACCTGGCGCTCATAGGGATCGGCCAGCTCCAGGAGTTTCTCCAGCGGTGAGTACGCGAGGTCATCGCTGCCCCACGTCTGCATTCGTACCTTGCGGCCCACTTCGACGGCAGCCAGAAAATCCGCTGCGTCAGTTGCGTCCAAGGTGTCCGGGATCCACAGCTGCTCGATCCGTACGTCTTCTGCCATCAGGTGCGTCATCCCAGCCGTTTCTGCCATTCGCCCTCATAACCAGCAGGTTTGAATCCAAGCAAATTATTTATCGCCAGCATATGCCGGTTTTCCACGGCGTTCCATGTCAGCACCGATCGCGCCGCGGGCCATCGATGCTGGGCCGCGCGGAGGTTCGCCGCCTTGATCAGCAATCCCAGCCTCTTCCCGCGGTGCCCGGAAGAGACCAGGGTGTCCTGCTGGGTAATGCTCGCAGGAATGCCCGGCCGCCAGTTCAGGACCGTGTAGGCCACGAGCTTGCCGGTGGGCCTGTGCAGCGCTGCTGCGACCTGGCTCTGCACGCCGCTGCGGCTGTTCGACTGCTCCTCCTGCCGGACCCTGGCAGGGTCCCAGTCCTCGGCTTCCCAGTCCAGGCCGGCAATAGGGACATCCGTGCTCATCCGGTTCTTGAGGACTGCGTATTCAGCCACGAGTTCGTCAGGACACGTATCAGACCAGCCCACCAGGACGTAGCCGGTTGCCCGTGACGACGCCTCCATCTCCTGTACGTCAAGTTGATTCGCGTGGACCGGCAGCGTGAGGCGGCTGGACTTCTCCACCTGCTCGAGTTCGTAGCCCGCACCGGCCGCAAAGGCCACGGCAGGGTCATCTGCGGGGAGCCCGCCCGCGCCCGATTTGGCGGGGATCAACCGGGCCGCCTGCTCCACCGTCCCGGCCGGCAGCTCACAGTAGGCATCAAAGGAAATGCGGCCACTGTCCGCGGCCACAGCCTCGGCGTGCTCCAGCAGCTGGCGGCCCCATCCCCGCCGCCGGAAGGCTGCCGACACGTCCACCAGGATCCCTGCTGTTGACGTGTTTTCACGAAGGGGCAAGGTTACGGAGCAGGTTCCCACGGTTTGCTGGCCCAACCGTGCTATGAAGAGCCGGCGTTCCTCGTACTCATTGCCGCGCCAGTATTCCAGGCTCTCCATGGCCGTGGGGCAGCGGTCCAGGTCGCCCCATTTCTCCAGCTCATGCTTCTCGCGCAAGGCGTGGCACTCGTGGAAGTCCATCAAGCAACCGGTGCCGCCGGCAGTGTTGCCTGTCCCGGCGTCGAGCTCTGTAGGAATGGCGACTGCGGTGATCATCAGCTGCTGGCCGGTCATGCCCCCAGCCTAACCATCCGCACGGCTTAGTGGGGTTAAACCAAGGGACCGCCCGGCGCAGTGCCGGACGGTCCTTTAGTGTGCCGGGATAAACCGGCCGAAGTGCTGTTGAGGATTAGACCTCGGTCAGGACCTTCGTGACGTTGGGGTCGACGGCGATGCCGGGACCGAACGTGGTGGCCACGGTGGCCTTCTGGATGTAGCGGCCCTTGGAAGCGGACGGCTTCAAACGAAGCACCTCTTCCAGTGCTGCTGCGTAGTTCTCGGCCAGCTTGAGGGCGTCAAAGGAAACCTTGCCGATGATGAAGTGCAGGTTCGAGTGCTTGTCAACGCGGAAGTCGATCTTGCCACCCTTGATGTCGTTGACAGCCTTGGCGACATCTGCGGTCACGGTGCCGGTCTTCGGGTTCGGCATCAGGTTACGGGGACCCAGGACCTTACCAAGACGGCCAACCTTGCCCATGAGGTCAGGGGTGGCGACGGCTGCATCGAAGTCGGTCCAGCCGGCTGCGATCTTTTCGATCAGGTCATCGGAACCAACGAAGTCGGCGCCGGCAGCGATTGCTGCCTCAGCCTTGTCGCCCGTTGCGAAGACCAGAACGCGGGAGACCTTACCGGTGCCGTGGGGCAGGATAACGGTGCCGCGGACCATCTGGTCAGCCTTGCGAGGGTCAACGCCCAGGCGGAAGGCAACCTCAACGGTGGCGTCGAACTTGGACGGGTTGGTGTCCTTGGCGAGCGTTACTGCCTCGAACGGCGCGTAGAAGTTCTCCGCGCCGATCTTGGCGGCTGCTGCCTCATATGCTTTGCTGCGCTTTGCCATGCTGCTTATTTCTCCTTGTGCAGTTGTGGTCTGCGGACCGCGCTGGGCCCTGCCACAGCCGAGGATCCTGCATGGATCCTGCGACATTTCAATGTTTCAGTGGTGCCGGTTTCCCGACGGTGAAGGCTCTTAGCCTTCTACGGTGATACCCATGGAGCGGGCGGTACCGGCGATGATCTTCGCTGCGCCTTCAAGGCTGGTGGCGTTGAGATCTTCCATCTTGGTGGTGGCGATCTCGTTGACCTGGGCCTGAGTCAGCTTGGCAACCTTGACGGTGTGCGGGGTGGGTGAACCCTTGGCAACGCCTGCGGCCTTCTTGATGAGCTCTGCCGCCGGCGGGGTCTTGGTGATGAACGTGAAGGAACGGTCTTCGTAGACCGTGATTTCCACGGGGATAACGTTTCCACGCTGGGCTTCTGTGGCAGCGTTGTACGCCTTGCAGAATTCCATGATGTTGACACCGTGCTGGCCAAGCGCAGGACCGATCGGCGGGGCCGGGTTAGCGGCGCCTGCCTGGATCTGCAGCTTGATGAGGCCGGTGACCTTCTTCTTGGGAGCCAATGTAAGGTCCTTCTCTCAATATCTTCCTGGGACACAGGAGCGTGCCTCAGGTTTTTGGCCGCCATGGCGAGGCGACCGGCCGTTCCGGGGCTGCTAAGCGGGCAGTCCGGAACGAATTCTGTGCGGGTTATTAGATCTTGCTGACCTGGTTGAATGCCAGGGTGACCGGGGTTTCGCGTTCGAAGATCGACACGAGCACCACGAGGGTCTGGGATTCCACCTTGATCTCGGAGATCGTCGCGGGGAGGGTCTCGAACGGACCTTCCTTGACGATGACCGATTCGCCGACCTCGAAGTCGATGTCAATCTGGGCGGCGGCGTGCTTGACGGGCTTGCCCTTTTCGGCCTGCTCTTCTTCGAAGACCGGCGCGAGCATGGAGAAGACTTCGTCGAGGCGCAGCGGCACCGGGTTGTGGGCGTTGCCCACGAAGCCGGTAACACCGGGAGTGTGGCGGACGGCGCCCCAGGAGGCATCCGTCAGGTCCATGCGGACCAGGACGTAGCCGGGGATCCGGACGCGGTTGATGACCTTGCGCTGAGCGTTCTTGATCTCAACGACCTCTTCCATGGGCACCTGGATTTCGAAGATGTAATCTTCCATGTCCAGGGTCTGGATGCGGGTCTCAAGGTTGGCCTTGACGCGGTTTTCGTAGCCGGCGTAGGAGTGGATGACGTACCAGTCACCCTCCTGGCGGCGCAGCTTGGCTTTGAATTCGTCGGCGGGGTCAACCTCGGCCTTGGCGGCCGCAGCTGCCAGGGCGTCTGCATCAGCGTCGTCGCCCTCTGAGTCGCCCTCAGCAGGTTCGCCTTCTGCGGCGTCACCCTCTGAATCGGCATCCTCTGAATCGTCGGCGGAATCGGCGTCGGCGGATTCGGGCGCAGCGGACTCAACCTCGGACTCTTCACCGGCTTCAGCCGTGGGGGCCGCCGTGTTGTCCGCGGACTCTTCCAGCTCAGTCTCGGTTACCTCGAGCTCCTGCTCAGACACTTGGTCTCCTGCTTCCTCATTGCCTAACATGCCTATTTAAATGGCTCAATTCCGCACACCGCGTGGATTCTTCCGGTTACCCGGACAAGGCCACGCGGCCTGCGGACGATATGCTTTAGCGGTCCGTGGGAGCGATCCCGCCGAAGACCCACCTGACCGCGGTTCCAAAACCGATGTCCAGCAGGCTGACGATCACCATCATGATGGCCACGAACACCAGCACCACGAGCGTGTAATTGATCAGTTCCTTGCGGGTTGGTGCAACAACCTTCTTCAGTTCGCCGATGACCTGGCGAATGAAGAGTGCAATACGAGCGAAGAAGTTTGCCTTGGCGTCCTTCTTAGCTGGGCGGCCCTTGGAGCTGCTGGCAGCTGTTTCGGTCACCTGGTCCTCGCTCATCTTTGCAATGTTGGATTACCCGGTCCTGATCAGAACCATGGTTGCTGCGCTTGCTCCGGCATTCCGCCGGAACAGCTTGCGCAGGGCAGACAGGACTCGAACCTGCAACCTGCGGTTTTGGAGACCGCTGCGCTACCAATTGCGCCACTACCCTATGGATCGAAAACAGCATCCTGACAAACTTCCGCAGTTTTCACTGGGGCGCACGTCATCATCCGTGTTTTCAACACCGGAGAACCAGTCTACGCAACAACTTCGTCTACGTCGAACCAGCCTCTTTCCGGACCGTCCAATCCGCCCTGGCGGGTGAGTTGACCTGCAGTCACATCCACGCGGGCAGCCCGAACGATCCGCTGAACAGCATAGAGTAGATCACGTCGAATTCCACCATTCAGCCTTCCGGGCTGCAAGCGAAGAACGGACCCTGCCATGTCTGCCGCCCGCGTTTCCAAGCGCATTTCCGCAATTGCCGAATCCGCAACCCTGGCTGTTGATGCCAAGGCCAAGGCGCTGAAGGCAGCTGGCCGGCCGGTTATTGGCTTCGGGGCAGGGGAACCGGACTTCCCCACTCCGGACTACATCGTCAAGGCGTCCATTGAGGCCGCCAGCCAGCCCAAGTACCACCGCTACTCCCCCGCCGCCGGCCTGCCGGAGCTCAAGAAGGCTATCGCCGAGAAGACTCTCCGCGACTCCGGCTACGCCGTGGACCCGTCCCAGGTCCTGGTGACGAACGGCGGCAAGCAGGCCGTGTACAACACCTTCGCCACGCTGGTGGATCCGGGTGACGAAGTGATTGTTCCCACGCCGTTCTGGACCACCTACCCGGAGGCCATCAGGCTTGCCGGCGGTGTCCCGGTTGAGGTGTTCGCCGGACCTGAGCAGGACTACCTGGTCACCGTTGAGCAGCTTGAGGCAGCCGTGACGGACAAGAGCAAGATCCTGCTGTTTGTCTCGCCGTCCAACCCCACGGGCTCCGTCTACAGCCCGGAGCAGGTGGCCGAGATCGGCAAGTGGGCCGCCGCAAAGGGGCTCTGGGTGGTCACCGACGAGATCTATGAGCACCTGACCTACGACGGCGTGCCCTTCACCTCCATCGCCACGGCCGCCCCAGAACTGGGCGACAAAGTGGTCATCCTCAACGGCGTCGCCAAGACCTACGCGATGACCGGCTGGCGTGTGGGCTGGATGATCGGCCCGGCCGACGTCATCAAGGCGGCCACCAACCTGCAGTCACACGCCACGTCCAACGTTTCGAACATCATGCAGATTGCAGCCCTCGCCGCCGTCTCCGGACCGCTGACCGCCGTCGACGAGATGAAGGTGGCGTTTGACCGTCGCCGCAAGGCGATCGTTGCCGGCCTGAACGCGATCGACGGTGTTGAATGCCCGACGCCGAAGGGTGCGTTCTACGTCTACGCGGACGTCCGTGCGCTGCTGGGGAAGGAATTCCCGACGGCGGCAGGTACCGCAACGCCGTCGACCTCCGCCGAACTGGCTGCTTTGATCCTGGATGAGGTTGAAGTAGCCGTGGTGCCGGGCGAGGCGTTCGGGCCCTCCGGCTACCTGCGGCTCTCCTACGCCCTGGGCGACGAGGACCTGGCCACCGGCGTCGCCCGGCTCCAGGACTTCCTGGGCCAGGCCAAGTAACCCTCCCTTAACCCGGATGCGCTATCACTTTGAGTCGTTATGGATGCTGTTTAACGACTCAAAGTGATAGCGCATCTTTGGGCTAGAGCAGGCGGCGTTCGGCTGCCCACTTGGTCAGCTCGTGCCGGCTGGAGAGCTGGAGCTTGCGCAGCACCGCTGACACGTGCGTTTCCACCGTTTTGATGCTGATGAACAGCTCCTTGGCCACCTCCTTGTAGCTGTAGCCGCGGGCGATCAGGCGCATCACTTCGAGCTCACGGGCGGAAAGCCTGTCCAGCTCGTCGTCGGCAATGTCGGCGGGAGCGGTGCCGAAGGCGTCCAGTACGAAGCCGGCCAGCCGGGGCGAGAACACGGCGTCGCCCCCAGCCACGCGGAACACGGCGTCGGTGATTTCGGCACCGGAGATGGTCTTGGTGACATACCCCCGGGCGCCGGCGCGGATGACCGACACCACGTCCTCGGCGGCGTCGGAGACGCTCAGGGCCAGGAACTTGGTGGTGCCCAGGAGGGCCGCGGAACCCGCGATGACTTCCCGGCCACCACCGCCGAGGCCGCCCGGCAGGTGCACATCCAGGAGCACCACTTCCGGATGCTCCTGCGCGATCACGGCGATGGCCTGCTCAACCGTGGCTGCTTCACCGACTACGTGGATGCTCTCATCGAGGTCGGCTTTGAGTCCCGAACGGAAGATGGCGTGGTCGTCCACGATCACCACCCGGACCGGCTGCGCGGGGCGGATGGGCCCGGTCCCCTGTACGTTGTTCATGATTTCCCTTCCGCGTTGTCCGTTTGGAGCGCCGGCATTCCCAGCCGCACCTCGGTGCCGTCCGGCGTGCTGGTGATGGAGGCGGTCCCGCCGTGGCGTTTCATGCGTCCGATGATCGATTCGCGGACACCTAGCCGGTCTTCGGGTACATCCGGCAGGTCGAAGCCCGGCCCCCTGTCCTTGATGAAGATTTCTGTGCGCCCATCGGAAACTTCCAGGTAGACGGAGACAGTCCCGCCGCCGTGCCGGGACGCATTGAGCATCGCCTCACGGCTGGCCTGGACCAGCGCCTCGTGGGATTCGGTCATGGCTGTGTCCCCGACGCTCACCACCTCCACGGCGTTACCCAGGGAGTCTTCCACCTCGGCACCCACCGCCTTGATACGGTCCGAAAGCTGTCCCGCCTCCTTACCTGGGTCCTGGAACAGCCAGCTCCTGAGTTCGCGTTCCTGGGCACGGGCGAGCCGCACCACGTCGTGCTCGTTCCCCGCCCGCCGCTGGATCAGGGCAAGAGTCTGGAGGACGGAGT
Organism: Pseudarthrobacter sp. Y6; assembly: GCF_050156205.1. Taxonomy (NCBI): domain Bacteria; kingdom Bacillati; phylum Actinomycetota; class Actinomycetes; order Micrococcales; family Micrococcaceae; genus Pseudarthrobacter; species Pseudarthrobacter sp. Y6. The sequence continues at coordinate 3,262,813 of NZ_CP189574.1, forward strand.
CGTGCAGGTGGGCCGCGATCTCGGCACGCTCGGTTTCGCGGATCCGGCCCGCACGCTCCGTTTCCAGGTCCCGCCAGAATTTGAGTGCCCACGGTAGAAGCACCAGAACCACGCCGCCCAGCACCGCCACCGATGCCAGCAGCGCCAGCCAGGTCTGTTCCCAGGATCCGGAGCCGGACACCATCACCAGCACGCCGGCGACCACCAGCGCCAATCCGGCGGCCAGGCGCGCCCAGCCGCCTGCCTGATCGGCCTTGGTTTTGTCCACGAGCCCCGCGCGGCGGGTTTCGTCGAGCTGCATCCAGGCGATGGCTGCACCGCCCAGCACGGCAGCGGCGGGGATGAGGGTCCCCAGGGGCACGTCCACGCCCAGGAGCTGGGCTATCATGATGCCCGCCACCAGGAGGAGGCCGGCGCCCAGCAGCATTTCCTTGCCGTGGCGCATGCTGCGGACCCGGAACCACGGCGGCCGCACGGCGTCCCGGTAGCCGGCACCGGGCCCGCCGCTGGAAACACCGCCGGAAACACCCCCACGGGCGAAAGCACCGGCGTCGGGAGTTCCCCACCATGGAGCGGCCGCGGGCGGACCCGGCGACGGCGACGCGGGCGGAGGCACAGCGCTGAATGCCGGGTCAAGGGTGACGGCCGGGGCAATGGGCGACGCCGGGCGCTTGGCGTTGCGCCGGGCGCTTTCGTCGGCGGTGGGGACCATGATCCACAGCCACGCGTAGAAGGCCAGCCCGGCGCCGCCGGCGAGGGTTGCGAGCGCCATACCGATCCTCACGTTTTTCACCGGCCAGCCCAGATGCGCTGCGAGGCCGGCGCATACGCCCGCGATGACGCGGTCGCTGCTGCGGACAAGCGGTGGGCGGGTGAGGGCGGTGGTCATGTGTCAATCCAAGCACGGATCAGGGTTCCCCGGACCAGATTCCGGCCTGAACCGGGGGTAACTCAGGGGCGAGTCAGGGTGTTCCCCAGTAGAGCTCCGCCGCCCCGGACGGCAGGATCGAAGTATGAACTCCCAGACCCCCACCCCCGATGACGGCCAGCCCACGGAACCGCTCCCACCACGCGACCCGGACCAGCCGACCGAACCCCTGCTGCCGCCCCCGGCTTCCCCGCAGGACACTCCCCCGGCCGCCGGTCCCTATGACGGTCCGTACGCAAGCCCGTATGCCAGCGCCAAAGTGCCGGGCCAGTCCAGTGACTTCTTCACCTGGATCCGGAGCCACGGCATCCAGCGTGGACGCGACCGGTGGATCGGCGGTGTCTCCAGCGGCATCGCGCACCGGATGGGCATCGACCCGCTGATTGTCCGCGGCATCTTCATTGTCCTCACCCTCTTCGCCGGAATCGGCGTCCTGCTCTACGGCTTGGCTTGGGCATTCCTGCCCGAACCCGACGGGCGCATCCACGTCCAGGAAGCCGGCGCCGGCCGCTGGTCCAGCGGTATGACAGGCGCGCTGATCACCACCGTGGTGGGGCTCACCGGGCTCGGCGGCGGATTCTGGGGCTGGAGCCGCAACGGCTTCGGCGGATTCCTCTGGACCGTCTTCTGGGTGGGCGGCGCCATCTACTTCATCTACTACCTGACCCAACGCAACAAGGCCCGGAATGGAGCCCCCATGAACGCCACACCGCAACCGGCCGGCGGAAACTCCGGTTACTCGGCCGCCTACCCCACAACCCCCTATGCCTCGCCGTTTGCGGCCACGGATTCCGCCTCGACCCGCACGTCCGGCACGTCCCGCACGTCCGGCATGCCCGGCATGCCCGGCAGCGCACCTTACCTTCCGGTCCCGCCGTCGGGCGTCAACCCGCCTTACGGCGGCGGCAGCTACGGCGGCGGCGCCAACTACGGCGGGGGCGGTAGCGACGGCGGTGCCTACGGTGGCTACCAGCCACCGCAGGGCCCGGCCCGGGCACCCAAGGTCCGCCCCTCCGGCCCCGGCGCCCCTGCCGTAGCCATTACAGCCGGAGCAGCACTCCTGGTGGGTGGCAGCCTCAAAGCCCTGGACGCCGGCAACGTCATCAACCTCGGTGACGCCGCCAACGCGATCGTCTGGGCCAGCGGCGCAGCAGTCCTGGGCCTGGGCATCCTCATCGCGGGCCTGCGCGGCAGGACGTCCGGAATCCTTGGCTTCTTCGCCGTTGTTGCCCTGGTGATCGGCGGCATCTTCAACGTTGTGGGCAACGGCGACAGGGTGCGCTTCACCCAGGTCGACTGGGCACCCGTCAGCATCGAACAGGCAAGGGACGGCTTCGACGTCACCGCAGGCCGCGGGACTGTTGACCTCACGGGGCTGAACGTCACCGCCCCGCTGGCGTCCGACGTCGTAGTCCCCCTGGACATCACTGCCAGCAACGTCACGGTAGCCATCCCGGACAACGTCCCCGTGGACATCAGGGCCGACATGACCATGGGCAACCTCACCGAAGGCAGCGACCACCGCAGCGGAATCTCCACACGCGAGAGCAGCTACAACACCGACAAGCCCGGCGCCAAGCTGATCGTGGAGATCAACGGCACCTTCAGCAACGTCACCATCCAGGAAGGGAACTGACATGAGCAACGTCAATCCGTCACCCGAGCCGTACTCTCCGGAAAGCACGACGGCGGCCGGCCACCCGGGGGCCGACGCAACACAGTCAGCCACGCGCGTCGGAACCGTGGTCTGGGGCCTCATCGTGACGGCGCTGGCCGCCCTGATCATCATCGCCCAGTTGGGTGTAGTGACCCTGAACGGCACGTACGTACTGATCGGCCTTATGATCGGCGCTGGCGCCGCACTGGTGATCGGCGGGCTGCTTTCGGCCCGGAAACGTGACAACGAACCCACAACAGGGAAGTCTTGAACCATGGACAAGTTCTTCAGCATCGTCAGGGGCTTCGGCCTGAAACGTGGACCCGAACGCTGGCTGGGCGGTGTGTGCGGCGGAATCGCAGCAAAGCTCAACGTGGATGTGGCATTCGTGCGGATCGCTTTCCTGGTCTTCTGCCTCCTTCCCGGCCCCGCCGTCGTCCTGTACATCGCGGCCTGGCTGGTCCTTCCGGACCAGCGGAACTCCATCCCGTTGCAGAACTTCCTGGACCGCCGCTCCATCAGCTGACCTCATGCAAGAACCGCAAGGCCCCCACTCCCCCGGAATCGTCCCGGGAGCGGGGGCCTTTCTGCCGCCCTTGTCCACCGGCCGGTGGACAACAGGTTCAACCGGCCGGGCCTGTTGGCCGGCACCCCGGGACTGTCACGCTGGAAGCATGAACACTTCCCTCAGCCCCGGGCAGCGGCAAGCCCCTGATGCCATCACCGTCCGCGGCCTCAACAAAACGTACGGCCTGCCCAAAGGCGGGACCCTCACGGCCGTGGACCAGCTGGATCTCACCATCCGTGCCGGCGAAACGTACGCCCTCCTGGGTCCCAACGGCGCCGGCAAGTCCACCACCATCGAGATCCTGGAAGGCCACCGGAAACCGGACAGCGGCGAGGTCATGGTTCTGGGAACGCGCCCCTGGAAGGCTGCTCCGTCCTTCCGTGCCCGGATCGGCATTGTCCTCCAGGAGGCCACCGACTCCGGCGAATTGAGGGTTTCCGAGGCGCTGCGTTCGCTTGCTTCCTGTTTCCCGGCGCCCCGGCCAGTGGACGAAGTCATTGACGCCGTGGGGCTCGGCGGCAAGGGCGGCGTCCGGATCTCAACCCTTTCGGGCGGCCAGCGGCGCCGGCTGGACGTGGCGCTGGGGATCATCGGCAACCCGGAGGTCCTGTTCCTGGATGAACCAACCACCGGGTTCGATCCCGAGGCCCGGCGGCAGTTCTGGGACCTCATCCGCCAGCTGAGCAGCGGCGGGACCACCATTGTCCTCACCACGCACTACCTGGACGAGGCAGAGCAGCTGGCGGACCGGATCGGCGTCATCAACCACGGGCGGCTGATCGCCGAAGGCAGCCCGCAGGACATCGGCGGCCCGGGCCTCCGGCGCCACCCGACTGGTGGCGATGCTCCCCACCGCGGCTCCAGGGCCCGGCGGCACGGACGCCGGGCCAGGAACCCGCGGCACGGGCGCAACCATGCCCGGAGCCGCGGCATGAGCGCCCCGGAAACTGTAACCGTGGTCCTGGCCGACGACCAACCCGTGGTCCGGAGCGGCCTTGCTGCGCCGCTGGACACTGCGGACGGCATCGACGTGGTGGCCGCCGCGGCCAACGGCGAGGAGGCGGTGGACGCAGTCAGCCGGCTGCGCCCCGCCGTCGTCCTGATGGACCTGCGGATGCCCGTCCTTGACGGCGCCGGCGCCACGGCGCAGATCCGGGACCGGTTTCCTGACACCAAGGTGCTGGTGCTGACCACGTACGACGACGACTCCGACATCATGCGCGCCGTGGAGTCCGGGGCGGTGGGGTATCTCCTGAAGGACACCGCCGGGGACCGCATCATCGAGGCCGTGCGCGCTGCAGCGCGCGGCGAGACAGTTCTCGCTCCGCCGGTGGCGGCACGTCTGGTCTCGCGAATGCGCGCGCCTGAACTGCCGCGACTGACGGCCCGGGAGGTGGAGGTCCTTCGCTGCGTGGCACAGGGATTGAGCAATCCCGAGGTGGCCACCGCGCTCCACATTGCCGAAGCAACGGTCAAGACCCACCTGCTGCGGGTCTTCAACAAGCTGGACGTGGACGACAGGACCCGTGCCGTGGTCCTTGCCATGGAACGGGGTCTTTTGTAACCGGTTTGTGTCGTAACGCACACCGCCGACTACAATCTAGGTGAGCTCAGCGTGGCGCTCTGCCTGTATACCCTCACACCAGGATTTGAGCCGAAACATGAAAATTGGAATTCTTACCAGCGGCGGCGACTGCCCCGGACTGAACGCTGTCATCCGCGGAGCCGTCCTCAAGGGCATCGCCATCCACGGCCACGAGTTCGTCGGGTTCCTGGACGGCTGGCGCGGCGTCGTCGAAGGCGACATCATCGATATCCCCCGCACCATGGTCCGCGGCATCGCCAAGCAGGGTGGCACCATCCTGGGCACCTCCCGCACCAACCCCTTTGAAAACGGCGGCGGGCCGGAGGTCATCAAGGCCCACATGGACCGTCTCGGCATCGACGCCATCATCGCGATCGGCGGCGAAGGGACCCTCGCTGCCGCGAAGCGCCTCACGGATGCCGGCCTCAAGATTGTGGGCGTCCCCAAGACCGTGGACAACGACCTCGACGCCACGGATTACACCTTCGGTTTCGACACGGCGGTGCAGATCGCCACCGAGGCCATCGACCGGCTCCGGACCACGGGCGAATCCCACCACCGCTGCATGATCGCCGAGGTCATGGGCCGCCATGTGGGCTGGATTGCCCTGCACGCCGGCATGGCCGCCGGTGCCCACGCCATCCTGATCCCCGAGCAGAAGGTCAGTATCGAGCAGATCACCGAATGGGTCCAGGAAGCCCACGACCGTGGCCGCGCGCCGCTGATTGTTGTGGCCGAGGGCTTTGTTCCGGACCACATGGAATCCCCGCACTCCGAGCGCGGCCTGGACACGTTCGGCCGGCCGCGCCTGGGCGGCATCGCGGACCGGCTCGCCCCCGAGATTGAAGCCCGCACCGGCATCGAGACCCGTGCCACCATCCTGGGGCACATCCAGCGCGGCGGTGTCCCGTCCGCCTTCGACCGCGTCCTCGCCACCCGCCTGGGCATGGCCGCCATCGACTCCGTGGTGGAGGGTTACTGGGGCACCATGGTGGCGCTCAAGGGCACCGACATTGAACACGTGAGCTTCGATAAGGCCCTGGGCCGGCTCAAGACTGTTCCGCAGAAGCGCTACGACGAGGCTGCGGTCCTGTTCGGCTAAACCGTCTAAGCGCGAACGGACACTTGAGGCCCCTCCGCTGTGAGGCCTCAAGTGTCCGTTCGCGCTTCCCTGTGCTGGGTAGGCTGGGGATATGACTCTTGACCCCGGTTCCGCCACCATCATCCAGCTCGCTTGGGCCCGGCACTTGGGGCTCGACGACGGCGCCTTCGCCGCTTCGCTGAGTTCCGGCGAGCGGATGGTCAGGGCCGACGACGCTGCAGAGACTGTGGAGTTCGTCAGGCTGTTCGGCAGCTCGGCACTGGTGGGGCCGCAATGGGTCATTGACGCCGCCGCAGGAATTCCGGATGGGGAGATGGCCCAGCATGTGACCCTCCTGACCCTGACCCGGGCCCACGGAGGCCACGGCCTGGGTGCGGCGGCGTTGTTCTTCGCCGACGATCTGCCCCTGCGCCAGCCCCCCGAAGAGCTCACCGTGTCCCACGGAAATCCGGAGGCGATCGAGCTCGAAGGCCTGTGCCCGCCGGACGACGTCAACGAAGTGCATCTGTCAGAACTCGAGAACCGGTACACAATCCTCCGCGAGGTGGACGGTCGGCGCCTTCCGGTGGCATGCGGGGCGTACGGGGAATGGGAAGGACTTCTCGCGCAGATGGGAGTCCTGGTGGACCCCGAGTGGCGGCGCCGCGGGCTTGGATCCGTGGCCGCATCCATCGCCGCCCATGAGGCCCTCGCGGCAGGCCTTACCGTCCAGTGGCGCGCCGAAGTCAGCAACACCGGGGCAGTGGCCCTGGCGCGGCAACTGGGCCTGTCCGCCGGCGGCATCCAGACGAGCGTGCACCTGGGCTGACGCCTCCCTAGGACGCCCGGTTGGCGCCCTCTGCAGCCGCAGGAGCCGCCGGCTGACCGCCCCAGCCCGCCATCACCTTGGGCTTGGCAAAGAACAGTGCCACGGCTGCGCCCACCAGGATCACACCGGCAGGAAGCAGGATGGACTGGCCCATCGCCGTCGAGAATCCCTCATGGAGCGCCTCAGGCAGCACGCCGGAGAATTCCATTCCGCCCGCCCCGGGACCCTGCGCGGGGAGCTCGGCGGCCAGGCGCGCCTGGATGAGCACGGCAATGGCCGCGCTGCCCAGTACCGCGCCGATCTGGCGCGTGGTGTTGTAAACCCCGGAACCTGCCCCAGCCTGGCGCGGCGGGAGATTGCGCGTAGCAGTGGAGCTCAGGGGCGCCCAGATGCCGGCATTCGCGAACCCCAGGACAGCACTGGGCAGGAGGAAGAGCAGGATGGGTGTATCCGGGTGCATCAGGGCCGAGTTCCAGAACAGCGCCACAGCCATCAGGACCAGCCCGCCGGCAGTGATGTATTTCGGATTGACCCGGTCGATTATTTTGCCCACCACGGGAGCCAGGCCACCGGAGATGAGGGCCATGGGAACCATCATGAGCGCCGATTCGGTGGGCGTCATGCCCCGCACCAACTGGTAGTAGAAAATGAGTGGCAGCGCGAAGGCGGTGACCGTGAAGCCAACGGTGGTGATCCCTATGTTGGCCAGGGAGAAGTTCCGGTCCCGGAACAGGTCCAGCGGCAAGAGCGGCTCGCCCTTGTTGAAGCGTTGCCAAAGAATGAACGCCCCCAGCACCACTACCCCGGCGATGATGAGACTCCAGACGCTGATGGGTCCAACGATGGTCCCCCAGTTGTACGTCTCGCCTTCCTGGATGCCGAACACCAGGAGGAAAAGCCCGACGGCGCTGAGCAGCACGCCCGGGATGTCGAACTTATGGGGGTGCGTGCTGAGGGTGGGGACGAACCGCCAGGCGAGGATAAATCCGACGATACCGACCGGTATGTTGATGAAGAAGATCCATTCCCAGCCGAGGCTGTCGACCAGCAGGCCGCCCAGGATTGGACCCACCAGCGTTGCAAGGCCCGCGGTGGCGCCCCACAGGCCCATCGCGGCGCCCCTGCGGTCCGGCGGGAAGATCCTGGTAATCACCGCCATGGTCTGCGGGGTCATGATGGCGGCACCCAAACCTTGGAAGATCCGTGCGGTGATCAGCGTCTGGACGTCACCGGCCAGCCCGCACCAGAGGGAGGCGAGCGTGAAGACCACGAGGCCGGATAGGTAGAGCTTCTTGGGTCCGAAACGGTCGCCGAGCCGGCCGGTGATCAGCAGCGGTACCGCGTAGGCCAGCAGGTACGCGCTGGTCACCCAGATCACGGCGTTGATGTCCGTTTCCAGCCCTTTCATGATGCTGGGGTTGGCCACCGAAACGATGGTGGTGTCGATCAGGATCATAAAGAACCCGATGACCAGGGACCAGAGGGCTGGCCAAGGCCGCGCTACATTTTCCAAGCGTCAGTTCCCCAGCAGATCGAGGATGTCCGTGCGGGCGAACATCTGCGCGGCAGCCCGGGCGGAGGGGCTGCCGGCGTCGGGATCTGCACCGGCGTCCAGCAATACCCGGGACACGTCCGTATACCCCTTGAATGCTGCACCGGCCAAGGGTGTCTGGCCGCGGTCGTTGGCCGCATTGGCCTCTCCGCCGTGCTCAAGGATCAGCTGCACCGCCTCCGCGTGGCCGTGGTAGGCGGCCAGCATCAGCAGGGAATCGCCCGCGGTGTTGGTCATGGTGGCGGGCGCCCCGGCGTCCAGATACGTGCGCAGGAGTCCGGTGTCCCCCTCCCGGGCAGCCTGGAAGAGCCGGTGGGCCAAAGCCACGGCCTCGTCGTCGGGCGCAGTGGCGCCGGCTTTGGCGACGTCGGGTGAAGCGGCGTCGGGTGCGGTGTTCTCGGTCATCAGCGGGTCCCCCTCAGGAATCCAGTCTGGCGCCCCACTACCTGGCCGGCGTCGGGAGCAACAATTACTTCCTGGGCAGCGATGTAAGGCTCCTCGCCGTCCAGCACCGTCAGCATCTCATCCGGTGCGACGGACCGCTTGATGACGGCCAGCGCCACCGGGCCCATTTCGTAGTGCTGGGCAACGGACGTTACTGTCCCGACCTTCCGCTCGCCGAGCATGACCTGGCTGCCAGGCGCGGGCATGGTGTGCTGCGACCCGTCCAGCTGCAGGAACACCAGGCGCCGCGGCGGATGGCCCAGGTTGTGCACGCGGGCGATGGTCTCCTGGCCCTTGTAGCAACCCTTGGACAGGTGCACGGCGGTACGGAGGAGGTCCAGTTCGTGCGGAATGGTTTTGTCGTCGGTTTCCGCGCCCAGCCTGGGGCGCCACGCAGCAATGCGGAGGGCTTCCGCCGCCATAACGCCGGCGAGTGGGCGGTCCGCCAAAGTTTCCTCAAGTTCAGCGACCGGCACCAGGTACTCGATCCAGGGCCGCTCCAGCCCGGGGTGCCCGTCCTCCGGAACCACAGCGTAGGAGTAACCGCCGGCACCGACGTTCGGCCACGGATCCCGCCAGGCCAGCAGTCCCGACCATTCCTCCACAGCCCTTGTGGACCCGAGCACGGCCCAGTCGGCGGAGACGTCGGTGATCTCGACGCGCAGCATGAACTTCATTTTGTTCAGCCACTCAGCCAGCGGTGCAGCCTCGGCAGCCTCAACAATCAGCCAGGTGGTCCCGCCGTCGTCCACTACGCAGGCGTCAAACTCGATCCGGCCCTGGATACTCAGCAACAGCAGCTCGCTTGACTCCCCCGGCTGCAGGCCGGTGACCTGCTGGGAAGACAGGGTGTTCAGCCATGTCAGCCGGTCCGGACCGCTGACGGTCACCACGCCGCGGTGGGAGAGGTCGACGACGGCGGTGCCTGCCGCGAGTGCGCGCTGCTCACGCAGCGGCTCACCGTAGTGGGATGCGACGCCGGCGTCCGCACCGGTGGCCTCGACGGCGCCAGGGCGCGACAGTAGGGGGCTGGGAGTAGTCATACTGGGGGAACGTCCTTAGGTCAGTAGGTATTCCGGTCTCGGGCAGCGGGCCTCGACAAGCTCGACCACCGGGGCGGCGTCAGCGGTATTCCGGGTTCTCGAAGTCGAAGCGTGTTCCGGCTTTCCATTCTTCAGGAAGATTGCCGTACGCGGGAATCCCGCCGGCGTCCTTGAGTATCCGGGCGAAATGCAGCAGGTTCCACGTCATGAACGTGGTGTTGCGGTTGGTGAAGTCGGATTCGGGGCCGCCGGAGCCTTCGTCGAGATAGCTCGGGCCGGGTCCAACCGGGCCGATCCACCCGGCGTCGGCCTGGGGAGGGATAGTGAAGCCGATGTGCTGCAGGCTGTACAGCACGTTCATGGAGCAGTGCTTGATGCCGTCCTCGTTGCCGGTGATCAGGCAGCCGCCAACCTTAGGGTAAAAGACCCATTGGCCCTTGTGATTGAGTTCCCCCGAATGGGCGTAGAGCCGTTCGATCAGCTTCTTGGTCTGGGAGGAGTTGTCGCCCAGCCAGATGGGACCGGCCAACACCACAATGTCGGCTTCTTCAACAGCCGGGTAAAGTTCCGGCCACTCATCGGACGGCCAGCCGTGCCCGGTCATGTCCGGGTAAACACCGCTGGCGATGTCGTGATCGACAGTTCGGATCACGCGGGTGCTGACGCCCTGCTTCTCCATGATGAGGCGGCTGACGTTGATCAGGCCCTCGGTGTTGCTGGTTTCCGGCGACCGTTTAAGGGTCCCGTTGAAGAACACAGCCTTCAGGTCGCTGTAGTCCGTGGAGTCCTGCGGTGCCACCATGACGCTCCCTTGATTCACTTGTGGGTGAAGCCTAGGATCCCAAGTCTACTGATGTCCGGTGCCGCGGCAGGCCGTCAGGAAACCCTTTTCAGGAAAGCCGAGGCGTGTGCTTCGAGGCCCTTGCCAGGCTGGGATGTTCCGCCGGTGGCCACGTCCCAGCGCCAGAGCAGGTTGCCGTCCACCAGACCGAAGATCCGGGTGGCCGCGTTGTAGTCCTTGGAATGGCTGCCGCGCATCACCATGTCGGTGGTGAGCTGGACCTGCGGGCCCTTGATCTGCCCGTAGTAGAGCTCAGAGATCCCGCCGGGATGCGAGATGGACACCGAGATATCGAACCCGCCGTCTTTATTGCGCAGCGCTTCGACTTCGTCGGCGCTTTTGAGTGCGGGAACAATATCGGCCGGAATCAGGCCCGGTCCGCCATCGGCATCAAGCTGTTTGCGCTCCAGCGCCCAAAAACCGGTCTCAACTGTCAGCGGCCGCAGGCGCGTGCCGTCGTCGTCAGTTAACCAGCTCTCCGCGCGGTACTGAAGATACGGCAGGCCATTATGCCTGAAGGACACATGCTGGAGGAAGTGTTCCGAGTCCTCGTCCCCGCTGCCGAGCCGGCCGCTGCCTTCCCACTCACCAATGAGCCAGGAAAGCGGAACAAGTTCCGGTGTCAGGTCTGTAGGAATTTCTATCGGCACGGCAATTACCTCAGGAAAATGCTAGCTCGTTGAACGCGTTTACTTCTGGCCTTTGAAGAGGCGGTAAACCACAAAGCCGGCGAACCAGGCCATGGACAGGCTGGCGGTGCCGAGCAGGACGAGGAAGAAGATTTCAATTGCAAGTACGGACATGATGCCATCCTAACCGGTTAGTAGATGAGTAGTTTGTCTATGAAGTAAGCCAGGGAGCCCACGGCCGAAACCGGCGCAAGCCCCATGCTAACCGCAGCCAAAAGATTCAGCGGACCGCCGCGGAGTGTTACGAGGCGGCGGAAGCTGACCAGTACGGCGCCCACCACAACGCCGAAGATCGCGGCCGGCAGAACAGCAATGTCGGAGAAGACCAGGCCAGCGAGCGGCCCGGCAAGTCCTGCCATCACGATGCCGAGGGGGGCCACGATGCTGTCCGGCCAACGGATCAGGCCGGCCAACAGTGCCACGGCAGCGCTGATGGCTGCCACCAGGAGCATCTCGCGCACGCCGTTGAAGCGTCCGCCGGCGATCCAGCCTGCTCCCAGGCACGAGAGGAGCACACCTGCGCAGCAGCCGAGGGTGGATTCAAGCCGTTGGGCCTGGCCAGTGCCTCGGATGAGCTGCACCACAAACACGGCCATCATTCCCAGCGCCATGAAGGCAGGCGTCCAGTCCAGGACACCCGGGGCCGGGACGAAACCGGCAGCGAGCGCCGATCCGACGCCGGACAGCGCAATGACGGCGGCCAGGGTCTTCTTCGCGGGGATGCGGAGGAAGTGAGGCCAGCCGATGCCTACCGCCACAGCAATCACCGCGGCGACGCCGATAAGTGCCTCGCGTGAGACGTATACGCCGGCGATGATCGCCACGAGACCCGCCACCCCGACAACACCGATGACCCAGGAGCCCAGTGACTTTGCCGGGGCTTCCACCTCGGCGGTCATCGGGGACCCGGCTGGCCGGGTCGCGGCGGCTTCGACTCTGCACTCAATTCGTGGCATCCCATTCTGGCTGTGGACCCGGCGGCTCTGCCTACCGCGTCAGGGCGTTCTGCCCCACGGCTCAATCCTGCCTTATATGACCCGGATATGTCGCAAAACGAAGGTTTGCAGGGGCGGAATCCATGCCGTCGTGCAGGCCGATGGGTATACTCAAAGTTCAGCTACGCTTCCTGCTGCGGATGCCGGCCGGATAGATCCTTAGTCGGCCAGTCCGCTGCAGTGAGATAGTACCGGCCGGTGAAAACCCGGTTCAGTCGCCCGAAGATGCGCGGACGCCCCTTGGAGGAACAATGTCGCACATCCTTTTATTGACGAACAGCACCGGTTCTTCGGTAGACATTCTGCCTGCCCTGGAATTACTGAACCACCGCGTGCATATCCTCGCCGCGGAACCCACAGCCCTGCTGGAGACAGATCCCTGCGATATTGTGCTCCTGGACGCCCGTAAGGACTTGGTGGGCGCCCGCTCCCTCACCCAGTTGCTGAAAGCCACCGGCCTGAGCGCACCCTTGGTCCTGATCCTGACCGAAGGCGGCATGGCAGCTGTTTCTTCGGCCTGGGCTGTAGATGACATCGTGCTCGATTCAGCCGGTCCCGCCGAAGTGGAAGCCCGAATCAGGCTCTCCGTGGCGCGGGCAGTTCCGGACAAGGATGACGCCCCCACGGAGATCCGGGCGGCAGGCGTGGTCATCGATGAAGCGAGCTACACGGCCCGTGTCAACGGTGCGCCCCTGAACCTGACGTTCAAGGAATTCGAACTCCTCAAATACCTGGCCCAGCACCCCGGCCGTGTGTTCACCCGCCAGCAGTTGCTCACCGAGGTGTGGGGCTATGACTACTATGGCGGCACGCGCACCGTGGATGTCCACGTCCGGCGGCTGCGTGCCAAACTCGGCGCCGACCACGAAAACCTGATCAGCACGGTCCGGAACGTCGGCTACCGCCTGACCCTGGTACGGCAGCAGGAAGACGAACTGACGGAAGCCTGACATCGTTCAGACAGGAACAGCCCCGGGCCATTGGTCCGGGGCTGTTCCTGTATTAGCGAAGATCAATTGGTGGAGGACATACGGGTCGAACGTATCGAGGCCACCCCACTGGTGGATCCCCCTCGTTCCCACCGTGACCGGCGGGTGAGATATCGACTATACGTGCCTGCCCCGGGGCCTTCAAATCGGAGCGCCTTCCGGCCGGGGCGTATAGCCTAGCCTCATGAGTCCTGCGCACCCGGAAAAATGGCCCGTCCTTGTTGTCCACGGCGGCGTGGAAGAACAACTGCTGAAGGACTGCGTGGCGCTCTTGGCAGCTGCCGAGGAGTCTGATGGCAATCCCTCGCTTTCCGAGCAAACAGTGGTGACGCTCCGCGCCGGGGACTCGGCAGAGCATTCCCTCCTGACCCTCGCGCTCTACGCGCCGGACGAGGATTCCGACCCCTCCTCCGGTCAGGACCTGGCCGGGTTTGCGGTTGTTGTGGAGGACGCGGACGGCAGCGGAGTCCTGGAAATTGCAGTCCATCCCAGCTACCGCAACCAAGGCGCGGCGGACCGCCTTGTCGGCGCACTCAAGTCCGGGCGCGGCCTGGACGGACTGAAGGCCTGGTCCCACGGCAACCACGAGGCAGCAGCGGACCTCGCAGCCCGCTACGGCTACGGTCCGGTGCGCGAACTCTGGAAGATGAGGCTGACTACCGCCACTGCGGAACTGCCCGACGTCGGCCTGCCGGACGGCGTCACGCTCCGCGCCTTTGTGCCGGGCAAGGACGAGGACCGCTGGCTGGCTGCGAACCGCGCCGCGTTTGCCCACCACCCCGAGCAGGGCTCCATGTCCCGCGCGGACCTGGATGCCCGAATAACCGAGGACTGGTTTGATCCCGCCGGCTTCCTCCTGGCGATGGACGCCGAGGACCGGCTGCTGGGATTCCACTGGACCAAGGTGCATCCGCGCCACGGCGCCCACCCGGCGATCGGCGAGGTCTACGCGGTGGGCGTCACACCGGCCGCGCAGGGTATGGGCCTGGGCAAAGCCCTCACAGTGGCTGGCATCAGGCATCTGCAGGGCCTGGGGCTTCACGCCGTCATGCTCTACACGGATGCCGACAACACCGCGGCCGTTACCCTCTACCGGGGCTTGGGCTTCACACGCTGGGATATGGACGTGATGTACGGCCCGCTGGCCTCCGCCTAGTGGCACCCGGGTGTGTTAGCCCACTCGTATGACTAACGGCTTCGGATGGGCCGAAACCTAGGGCTTGTGGACGCTGATTGATTGTAAGGTTGATAGAGAACCGCGCCGGCCAAGGGCCAGCATCAAGCGCCAGGTAAGAGGAGAGACCATGAAACCGGAACCCGCCGGAACAGTCACGTCCGAGGGCGCTTCAGTGCCGGTGCGCGCGCGCTTCGGCTCGTCTGAAGTCCCTGCCTCGCGTGCAACGCAGGACCGGATCGACATCCCCGAGTTTGCGCCCAACCTTGTGCCCGAAGGGGACATCCGGCCGGACCGTTTCCTGGACCGCGAGCTCAGCTGGCTGGCTTTCAACTCCCGCGTCCTGGAACTCGCCGAAGATCCCACGCTCCACCTCCTGGAACGCGTGGCTTTCCTGTCCATCTTCGCGTCCAACCTGGACGAGTTCTTTATGGTCCGCGTGGCAGGCCTGAAGCGGCGCATCGCCACCAACCTCGCCGTTCCTTCCCCTGCCGGCCTCAGCCCTGTGGAGGTGCTGGAGAAGATCGGCGACGAAGCCCACCGCCTCCAGCAGCGCCATGCCCAGGTCTACGCCGAACAGATCCGCCCCGCCCTGGCCTATGAGCACATCCACTTGATGCACTGGGACGAACTGGACGACGCCGCCAAGCAGCAGCTCAGCGCCATGTTCGCCGAAAAGGTCTTCCCGATCCTGACGCCGCTGGCCGTGGACCCGGCACACCCGTTCCCCTACATTTCGGGGCTCTCCCTGAACCTGGCCGTGGTGGTGCGCAACCCTGTGAGCGACAAGGAACTCTTCGCCCGCCTCAAGGTTCCGGACCAGCTTCCCCGCCTGATCTCCATCGACGGTCCGCGGGCCGGGGCCGTCGCGGGACGCGTGGCGCGTTTTATCGCGCTGGAGGAAGTCATCGCCGTCCACCTGGACAAGCTCTTCGCCGGCATGGAAGTCCTGGAGCACCACATCTTCCGCGTCACCCGTAACGAGGACCTCGAAGTGGAAGAGGACGACGCCGAGAACCTCCTGCAGGCGCTGGAGAAGGAACTGCTGCGCCGCCGGTTCGGCCCTCCCGTCCGCCTCGAGGTCACCCACGACATCAACCCCAACATCCGGGCCCTGCTCATCCGTGAGCTCGGAGTGGAAGAGTCCGAGGTGTACTCCCTCCCGGCTCCGTTGGACCTCCGCGGGCTGTCCGTCATTGCCGGCATTGACCGTGCCGACCTTCATTACCCCAAGCACCTGCCGCACACGTCCCGGTTCCTCAACGAGTCCGAGACGTCCAAGGCCGCCAACGTTTTCTCGGCCATGCGCCGCCGAGACATCCTGCTCCACCACCCGTACGATTCCTTCTCCACCTCGGTGCAGGCGTTCCTGGAACAGGCGGCCGCGGACCCCAAGGTCCAGGCCATCAAGCAGACCCTGTACCGGACGTCGGGCGACTCCCCCATCGTTGACGCCCTGATCGACGCCGCCGAGGCCGGCAAGCAGGTGCTGGCCCTCGTGGAGATCAAGGCCAGGTTCGACGAGCAGGCCAACATCTCCTGGGCCCGCAAGCTGGAACAGGCGGGCGTCCATGTGGTCTACGGCATCGTGGGCCTGAAAACCCACTGCAAGCTGTCGCTGGTGGTCCGCCAGGAAGTGGACGGGCTGCGCCGCTACTGCCACATCGGCACCGGCAACTACCACCCCCGCACGGCCCGCTACTACGAGGACCTTGGCCTGCTGACCGCCAACGACCAGGTGGGCGAGGACCTTTCCAAACTGTTCAACCAGCTCTCCGGCTATGCGCCGAAGTCCACGTTCAAGCGGCTCCTCGTTGCACCCCGTTCCGTCCGCTCCGGACTGATCGACCGCATCGAAACCGAGATCCGTAACGCCCGGGCCGGGATGGCCGCCAGGGTGCAGATCAAGGTCAACTCCATGGTGGATGAAGCCATCATCGACTCCCTCTACCGCGCTTCCCAGGCCGGTGTGATGGTGGACGTCATTGTGCGCGGCATCTGCTCGCTTCGTCCCGGCGTCCCGGGCCTCAGCGACAACATCACTGTGCGCTCGGTGCTGGGCCGCTTCCTGGAACACTCCCGGGTGTTCGCCTTTGCCAACGGCGGCGATCCTGTGGTTTACATCGGCTCGGCCGACATGATGCACCGGAACCTGGACCGCAGGGTCGAGGCCCTGGTCCAGCTGTCCAATCCCGACGACATCCGCTACGTCCTTGACCTGCTGCAGCGCTACTTGGATCCGGAGACAGCCAGCTGGCATCTGGATAACCAGGGCCTGTGGAACCGGCACCACATTGCCGACGACGGCAGCCACCTCGACGACATCCAGTCCTGGCTGCTGGCGTCGCGCACCCGCCAGCGCAGCCTGAGCCGGCGGTAGGGCTACGGCGTTGGCGAGCGACATCCTCGTAGCAGACCAGACAGACCATCCCGGCGAAGCAGTTGCCGTCGTCGCGGCCGGGGCGCTGCCCTGGCGTATCAACTCGGACGGTCTTGAAGTCCTGCTGATCCACCGTCCGCGGTATGACGACTGGTCCTGGCCCAAGGGCAAGATCGACGCCGGCGAGACCATTCCCGAATGCGCGGCACGTGAGGTGCAGGAGGAGATCGGACTTGCCGCGCCGCTGGGCATCCCGCTGCCGCCCATCCACTACCACGTGCCGTCCGGACTGAAGGTGGTCCACTACTGGGCGGTCCACGTCAACGGCGCCCGCCTCGTTCCCGACGGCAAGGAGGTGGACCGCGTGGTGTGGTGCGCCCCTGAAACGGCCGCAGGGCTGCTGTCCAACCCGTCCGACGTTGTTCCCCTGGAACACCTGCAGGCGGCCCATAACCGCGGTGAACTGAACACGTGGCCGCTGATCGTGGTGCGGCATGCAAAGGCCAAGCCGCGCTCGTCCTGGTCCAAAGCCGAGGGTGAACGGCCCCTGGCCGCGACGGGAATCAGGCAGGCGCGGGCCGTCGGCCGGCTGCTGCAGGCCTGGAAGCCGCCGCGCGTGGTGACGAGTCCCTGGCAGCGCTGCGTGTCAACCGTGGCGCCGTACCTGAGGGCAACAGGGGCCAAGGTCAAACTGGTGGACGCGCTGACAGAACACAAGCACGCCAGGACGCCCAAAAAAACCGCTGCCACCATTGAGTCCCTCCTGGAGAAGGCACGGCCCGTCGCCGTCTGCACGCACCGTCCTGCACTGCCCACAGTCCTGGGCCAGCTGGGCAAGCACATGCCAGGCCGTTTGCGCGCGGTCCTGCCGGACTCGGAGCCTTATCTGTCCCCGGGCGAGATGGTGGTGTGCCACGTGGCCGTCGACAACAAGCACCGCATCGTGGCCGTGGAGCAGTTCAAGCCCTTCGACGACTGAGGTTTTCAGCGCCCGGCCGCCAGGCCCTCACCCCGGTTGACCCGGAGATGTTTGTATCAAATACTTAGTACATTGATGCGCAAAATCTGGGGGATGATGTGCCTGGCGTCGACGGCTTCGAAATCGCGGTCCACAACGTGCCGCCCATGGTCCTGCTGTGGCCCTTCCTGTTGGCCGCTGGCCTGTACCTGCTGCTGCGGTGGGTGATCAGGGCCCCGGGCGGCGGGACCAACGCTGTGACGGTTTCCCAGCATGCGCTGTGGATCGGCGTGATCGGGTGGTTGGCGAGCTCCCTGCAGGCCGCGGGGCCTGCGGGCATCCTTCCGGCGGGCAACACGTCGCCCACCCTGGCCACGCCAACAAGCATCCTCGGAGCCCTGGCGTGGCCGGTCCTGGGCTGCCTCGCGGTCCATGCCGTGGGGCAGCTGAGCTATCCCGGACCCCGGCTCCCCCGCAGGCTGGCCTCGTTGGAGATCCGCCGCGTCCGGGACTTCCTGCCGCGTGCCCTCGCGTGGACGGTGGTGGCGGTCTTCGCGGTCTCGGCTGTCCAGATTGGCTGGGTGGCCACGCTTCCCGGGTATGAAGCCATTCCGTTCAGCGTGCTGGAGGAACGGAACCAGGGTTTTAGCAGGATCGGCGGGGACGGCCGCATCCAGGGTTCGGTCCTGGCTGCCTGCCTGGGCGCCGGATGGCTGGCGCTGGCCGTGGGCACCGCCCTGGTGCTGACGCTCATCAGCCGCCGACGTCAGCTCGAGGCCTTGGACGCGGCGGAGAACGACCTGCTGCGGACCATCGCCATGAACAGGCTCTTGCGGACGGTCGCAACCATCGCCGCAGGGCTCGCAGCGGTGGCGGGAAACTTCGCTGCACGGCCTGATCCTTCAGCCGGCGTCAGCAGCTGGACCAACCCGGCCGGACTAGTGGCGTTCGTGGTGCTGCTGGTCATGTGGGGGTGGGCTCCACCGAAACTACCGAGCGCGGAGGTGGGAGGCGCCGGCACAGGGGTAGTGGAATCTCCTGCCGCCGCACATCCGGCGACGCGGCTGTCGGTTTCACTCGGGGCAGCCATGGGGCTCGCCCCGCTGGTCGCCGCCGCGCTGGGATTCTTTCTTCCCGGCGCCAATCTTCCGGGGCAGCCGGTCATACTGGTTGCGCTGATGGCAGCAGCCGTGCTGTTGGTGGCAGCGGCAGGCGAGCTCCTGCTGCAACGCAACTATGGCTCCCCCGGAGTGCCCAGGACCTGGCCGCGGCAGGCGGTCAGCCCGGCGCTGCTCACCACGGCGATCGCCGCCGTCGCGCTTTTCTCAGCGATCACGGTGGTGACCGTTGCGGGCGAGTGGAAGCTGCGCGAGGCCGGGCTCGACGCATCCCGGGGCGGGGTGATCGCAGCGGTGTCGACGGCGGCCGTCGGAATCATCGCGATCCTGCCGGTTGTTGCGGCCCGGCTGCGTCGCAGTATTTCCACCGGCATCACCGGCCTGGACGCCGCCCTGCGGGCCATCACGGTCCATCGTGTGGTGCGGACGTTCGCGGCCTACTGCACAGCCCAGGGCGGCGTCTTGCTGATGACGGGAAGCAAGGCCTGGCCGCCGCTGCTGGGTCTGCCGGCGACAACCTGGGCCGCCACGTGGCAGCCGGCAGTCATTGCCGGGGCGCTGCTTGCGGCCGCCGGAGTGGTGATCGCCGTTATCCCGGTCAAGGGTTTTGCCCGGGTTCCGGCCGCCCCGGTGAGGCCTGTCCCGGAAGGTGTGCGGTGAACGCCGGTATCTCCGTGGACCTGCGCTCGGCAACTCCGCCGTATGAGCAGATCCGCTCGCAGATCAGCTCCCTGATCGCCACCGGAACACTCACCGCCGGAAGCCGGCTGCCCACCGTCCGCAGCCTGGCCGCCGATCTGGGCATCGCCGCCGGAACGGTGGGCCGCGCCTACAAGGAACTTGAGGCTGCCGGACTCATTGAATCCCGACGGCGGAACGGCACCGTCGTCGCGCAGCCGGCACCGGGCGGCGTCAAGCACGCAGGCGGGCCGGTGCCGGAAGCGGTGGCTGCCGCCGTCGACCTTTTGGTCAACGCCGGGCGGGACGCCCGGCTCACCGATCAGGTGCTGCTCGATCTGGTCCGCGGCAAGCTGAGGAAGGGCTGAGGAAGGAGAATGATTCGACGGGCACCGTAAGCCCGCGCCGTTACAGGACATGGTTTATCCCGTCGCTGCTGCTGTTGCTTGCCACCGCGGCCTTTGGCGCCTGGCTGTATCCCGGCATGGCGGACCCCGTCCCGGTCCACTGGGATGCCGCCGGCCAGCCGGACGGGTTTGCCACGTAGTCGGCACTCGCAGTCTTTTCGCCCCTGATGTTCGGGACCGGCGTTGTGGTTTCCCTGTGGCTGCTGCAGCGGATCCTGCCATCGCGCTCCCTGCACGTCGGCGTGCAGGATTCTGCGCCTGCGGATGCCAGTGCTCGGGCTGGCCGCGGGATCATTGCCTGGCTGGCCCCGGGGTTGGCCGCACTGTTCTGCTGGCTGAGCCTGCTGGGTTGGCTGGGACTGACCGGGCCGGCCGTCATCTGGATCCCGGCGGTGGCACTCATGGCATACATGACGTTCATTGGCTTTTCGGGCGATGTCTTCGGCGGCGGCCACCCAACCACGCCGGTAGACTTTAGCCGTGAGCATCCCGACGCCTTATGAAGACCTCCTGCGCGATGTCCTGGCCCATGGCACGCACAAATCCGACCGCACGGGCACCGGAACCACCAGCGTCTTCGGCCGTCAACTGCGCTTTGACCTTGGCCGGAGCTTCCCGCTGATCACCACAAAACGCGTGCATTTCAAGTCCGTGGCGGTGGAGCTCTTGTGGTTCCTGCGCGGCGAATCGAACGTGAAGTGGATGCAGGACCAGGGCGTGAGCATCTGGAACGAGTGGGCTGACGCGGAAGGCGAACTGGGTCCCGTATACGGCGTCCAATGGCGCAGCTGGCCCACCCCTGACGGCGGCCATATTGACCAGATCGCCGAGCTGGTGGACAACCTCAAAAAGAACCCGGACTCGCGCCGGCACATCGTCTCTGCGTGGAACGTCTCCGAGCTCAAGGACATGGCACTGCCCCCGTGCCACGCGTTCTTCCAGTTCTATGTGGCCGACGGCAAATTGTCCTGCCAGCTGTACCAGCGCTCGGCGGACATGTTCCTGGGCGTGCCCTTCAACATCGCCTCCTACGCCCTGCTCACCTGCATGATTGCGCAGCAGGTGGGGCTAGAGCCTGGCGAGTTTGTATGGACAGGCGGCGACGTCCACATCTACGAGAACCACATGGACCAGGTCCTGAAGCAGCTGGACCGGGAACCCTATGAATACCCGCAGCTGAGGATCACCCGGAAGCCGGCCTCGATCTTCGACTACACGCTCGAGGACTTCGACGTGGTGGGCTACCGGCACCACCCCACGATCAAGGCCCCGATCGCCGTATGAGCACCGAGAACGCAGCAGACCCCCAGGACTTCACGCATGAGCTTGCCGGTTCCGTGACCGGCGTCGGCCTGGTGTGGGCCCAGACGTCCGGGGGTGTGATCGGCAAGGACGGCGACATGCCGTGGAACCTACCCGAGGACCTGAAGCACTTCAACCGGCTCACCATGGGGCACCCGGTGATCATGGGCCGCAAGACGTGGCTGTCCTTCCCGGACAAGTACCGTCCCCTACCTGGCCGGACGAACATTGTGATCACGCGGCAGAAAAACTGGGGTGGATCGCCTGAGGCGGAGGGCGCCGTCGTGGTCCCCTCCTTGGATGATGCCCTCCTTGAGTCGCAGTTCGTCGACGGCGGCGGGACCGTGTGGATCCTGGGCGGCGGGGAAGTCTTCCGCCAGTCCACCAAACTCGCCAACGTCGCCGTGGTCACCACCATCGATGTGGAGGCCGACGGCGATACGTTCGCTCCGGAGCTCGATGAGACCTGGGAGGCGGCGGCGTCCGTCCCGCCAGACGGGTGGCTAACGGCAGCCAATGGAACGCGCTACAGGTTTACCAAATGGGTTAGGACGCAGGGCTGAGATGTTGAAGAAACCAGAAACACTGTTTGTACTGGGCTACATGCTGCTGCCGCTGCTCGCGCTGCTGTCTGCGATTGTTGGCCTGACCATGATCCTGGGCGGCAACAAAATCGCCGGCGCCATCGTGCTGGTGGTGGTGACGCAGGTGTTCGCCTTCGGCGCCTTCTACGCGTTGCGACTCCGCAAAGCCGCGGTGCTGGAGGAGCGCGACCACGTGTAGCCGCTTTCGGACCACATGGGCAGGACACCCCATCGCAGCCCACCGGTTCCAAGACTAGAGTTGTGCGGGCAGCCTGAGGAAGATTGCTGCAGAGACATTTGGGGGATGATGCCTTGTGGCAGGAAACATGTGGGGCGCTGACGTCGCCGAGCTCCGGACGCTGGCGCACCACTTCGGGAAGGCGTCCGACTCGCTGCTTCAGCAGTCAACGCAGCTGGGCAACCAGATCGACAACAACCCTTCATGGAAGGGCCAGGACGCCGTCGTGTTCCGGTCGGATTGGAACGGGACCCACAAGGCAATGCTTCAGCAAGCGGCTTCCGCGCTCAAGCAGGAGTCCAGGAAGCTGCTGGAGAACGCCAACGAGCAGGAGAAGGCGAGCAACGGTGGAGGGACGGGAGTCTCCGCAGGCGTTCCCGCCACACCGTTCGTTCCCTGGGGCCCGGACTGGCTGTCGGACGGAGATTCACCTTTCCGCAAGGGCTGGGACGCCTACAATGGCGTCCTCGGCCTCAAGACCGTTCCCCTCGGGCTCAGGGACATCTCTCAGTTTGCCGCTCGGCACGGCGGCGAAGTAAACGCATTGCTCGGAGCCGGGAACGACCTGGCCGCATTGAATCGGATCTTCAACAAGGACCTTTGGGAAGCAGCGGCCCGCTCGGACAGTCTGCGCGGCGCATTTTCCGGTACCTCTGACCTGCTCAGCGGCAGATTCGGCGACTTCACCGACATGGCCCGTGGGGCCGGGGCAGCTGACCTTGGTCCGTGGGCAAAATTTGGCCTGAACTCTGCGGGACACGTCCTTGGCGGGATAAGCGTCGGCTTGGATGGCCTCGACACCGTCAATGCAATCCGCAATGGGGAGACTGGAGATGCCCTCAAGTCGGGACTAAAGACTGCCCTCGGCGTCGGCTCATTCTTTCCGCCACCGGTGGGTGTTACCTGCATGGTGGTCGGCGGCGCATGGGCGGCTGTCGAGCTGATCCCGGGGGCCAAGGATTCGATTGACCACGCCTTCGACGCGGTCGGAGACTTTACCGAAGATGCGGCAGAGAATATCGGCGAGGGCGTCAAGGACTTCTTCGGCTTCTAGCCCCTCCTTACCTCACTCAAAGGATGATAAACATGACTGCACCACAAACAGAGGCAGACACATCTGTCGGATTTGGCCTGGCTGAAATGGCCTACCTCTTGCACTTGCAACCGACGACGGGATCGCGGGCCAGTGCCTCCTGGCTACGTCTCAGCGAAGAATCCGAGAACCAGGACCTGATCAGTGCCGGCCTTTCCTCGCTCATCGCCCGAGGCCTGGCAACGGTGAATGGTTCCGAGGTTGGGTTCGATAGGCGGGTGGATGTCGCCGTCTACACGCTTGCCAACGCCCTGAGGTGGACACAATTGGATCTGCTCCTGGATGCTGAAGGAGGCGACTCAGTACTGCACGCTGAGTCGGATCGAACAACGCTGATTCTTCAGCCAAGGACGATGATGAGTTGGTTCGTCCTTCCGCAGGACCCAAATATTTCCGCGGAAGCCGCTGAAGCTTTCATCGTCCGCGACCATTTGGCCCAGAACCCGGAGGGTGGCGTCCGAATCCGGTCAGGACTGCACCGCAGCCCACGACAGTTGCTCATCCGGAAGGACAATCACGGCTGGGTGCACGCTGTGGCCCTGGATGACGTAGTTGGAGCTGATACATCAGTCCAGAGCTACGAGGACCTTACCGCCGCACTCGCAGCTTTCAGAGCCGACGCCGGAGCAACTGATGGCAACTGAACCCACGGTGCGGCGAACCTTCTTGGACCGTCCCTACTACTACGCCACAGGGATGGAACGAAAAGTCCATGCCTTCACGAGGGACGAATGGGGCATCGGCGGGTCGCAGCCATCCGGCAACTACTCGGTCCATACCGCCACGGGCCTGTACATCGTCACGATCCTTATGACCATTCCCGCCATTTTTGCGCCCCTACTTTTGATTGTCGCGGTGGCCAGCCTCAACCTCATTGTTGGCCTGCTCGCGCTGGTGTGCACCGTGCTCTTCACCGGAGGCTGGCTATTCGGGATCCGTAACCTGCATCGGGAGCGGCAAGCGTCCAAGCTACGGCGCCTCAGGGGCCTGCCCAAGCCCCGTTTCGCACTCAACGACGACAAGGCCCGCAGTTGGTTCGAAGCAAACCCGTCCGGGATTGCAATCACCCGCGAAAACTTTCCCGACAGCACGCGTCCATTCCCGGACGAAGCAAACTACTGACGCTGTGTGATCGCGTGGCTCCCGCGATCAAACGCCGCGGGCCCAGGGCGAGGGCTCTCCCGCCAGGTGCACTAAGACATACGGACGGATTGGTTCTCTCCGATGACTGGCGCAAGGAAAAAACGCCGTCATACCTCTGCGCCCCTATTTCTACGGCTACGGCACGGGCGACATGATTCACGCCTATACCCCTCGCAGTTCGACTGACGCTGGGACTGCCTGCACGCCGTCGTACGTTGGCAGTGATGTAACCGACTGCGCCGTGCCGGTTCCGGAGTCTAAACTGTACGAATGACTACAGCAGCTACCCCCTCCGTCGGCCTGGTCGGATGGCGCGGCATGGTCGGCTCCGTCCTGATGCAGCGCATGCAGGACGAGGGCGACTTCGCCAACATCAACCCGGTGTTCTTCTCCACGTCAAACGCGGGAGGTGCCGCACCGACTGTTGCCGGTGCTGCCGCTGGTGCGGCCGGCAAACTTGAGGACGCGTTCGACGTCGACACACTGGCGAAGCTGCCCATCATTGTCACCGCCCAGGGCGGGGACTACACCAAGCGCGTGCACACCGAGCTGCGTAGCCGCGGCTGGGACGGCCTCTGGATCGACGCCGCCTCCACGCTGCGCATGAACGACGACTCGATCATCGTGCTGGACCCGATCAACCGCGACGTTATCGACAAGGGCCTGGTCAACGGCACCAAGGACTTCATCGGCGGCAACTGCACCGTTTCCTGCATGCTCATGGGCCTCGGTGGACTGTTCAAGAACGGCCTCGTCGAATGGGGCACGTCCATGACCTACCAGGCTGCCTCCGGCGGCGGCGCCCGCCACATGCGCGAACTGCTCAGCCAGTTCGGCACGCTCAACGCCGAAGTCAGCTCGGAACTGGACGACCCGGCGTCGGCCATCCTGGAAATTGACCGCAAGGTCCTGGCCCACCAGCGCTCCGACATCGACGCCACCCAGTTCGGCGTGCCGCTGGCCGGCTCCCTGATCCCGTGGATCGATGCGGACCTGGGCAACGGACAGTCCAAGGAAGAGTGGAAGGCCGGGGTTGAAACCAACAAGATCCTGGGCACCTCGGACGAAAACCGGATCATCATGGACGGCCTGTGCATCCGGATCGGCGCCATGCGCTCCCACTCCCAGGCACTCACGCTCAAGCTCCGCGAGGACCTCTCCGTGGCCGAGATCGAGAAGCTTCTCGCCGAGGACAACGAGTGGGCCAAGGTCATCCCGAACACCAAGGAAGACTCCATGGCAGGCCTGACCCCCGTGGCCGCATCCGGCACGCTGGACATCCCCGTGGGCCGCATCCGCAAGATGGAAATGGGCCCGGAATACATCAGCGCCTTCACCGTGGGTGACCAGCTGCTCTGGGGCGCCGCCGAGCCGCTGCGCCGCATGCTCAACATCGCCACCGGGAACCTGTAACTCCCCCGCCACTAAACAGCAGCGCGGGGTCACTTACGGCCCATTCCGCACCCGCGGATGGACCGAAAGTGACCCCGCGTTGCTGTCCAGGAATGCGAGGTACTGTTCGGCGGCTTTGCTGAACGCGGCCTGCGCTCCGGCGCCGAGGGGCGTGGTTTCGTCAAAGAGTTCAGGCACGACGGCGGCGCTCCGGGTCGTTCCGGCCCGCCCCCACGTGCCGATCACCGCTCCCCCTGCCACGACGGTCTTCTTGAACACCCCGTTGCCGCCCGGGACGATCTTGTTGGCGTGCTCCGGGGCCAGCACAAGGCTCCGGTCCATGTAGCCCAGCACAAACTCGTCGAAGCCCGGCACCAGGAGGACGGACCGCTGTCCGGGCACACCGTCGTCGAGCATTGACGCAGTCTCCGGTGACATCCAATAGCTGGCACCCCCGAATTCCAGCTCCACCAGCTGCCCACTGACCAGCTCAAACGCTGCCCGCACGTCGGTCAGGGGAATCTGCGTCCACCAGGCAAAGTCGCGGACGGTGGCAGGTCCGTGGCTGCGGAAGTAGCGCAGCATGAACTCGGCGATCGCTTCCTGCTGTTCAAGGTCCCGCGACACCGGAATCCAGTCATCGAACGCCACCAGCAACTGCTGGTTCCCGGCCAATGGGCCCTGAACCAACCAGCCGTGCCGGCACAATGTCCCCAGGATGTGGATCCCCCGCTGGCCGGTAGTTGGCTGGCCGGCCGCCTCAAACACCTCGAAGAGTTCGGTCCGGCTCACAGGACCGCCGGCCGCAATCCGCTCCAGGGCAACGTCGCGGCACTTTTCGATGTCCGCCGGCGTGATGTCCAATTCCCGATGCCGGCCGGCAATGATGCGGCTGAGGCGCTCGGTGGTGAGGTCCAGCATCCAGCGCAGGTCATCCGGAGCCACGAAGTGCAGCGTGCCGCGCATCGGCCAGGACCGGACCACACTGCCGCTGTGCAGTGCAGCGCGCACGTCAGCCAACCCTGCGCCCGGAACGCGGACGCCGATGGCCCAGAGCGCTGCCTGCAGGTCCTGCGCCTGCGTGGCCGTCATCCAGCGGACCGCGTTCTCAACTGAGCCAAGTCCAGGGCCAAGCAATCCTTGGGAGGCCAGCCGGAGCCTGCCCATCACCTTGCGGTTTACGCGGTTCGCTGCCATGTCCTCATCGTAGAACTTGGCCCGTTAGGGTAGAAGCATGACTTTGGGGAGTTTGTGGCCGTTGTTCGCGCGCGAAACACAGGTATTGCTGGTGGCAGGGACCGTTTCGGTCCTGGCCGGCGTGGCCATCGGGCTGGCCCCGGCCATTGGTTTCCAGCCCGCGGGAGGCGGCGGCGAAGCACCCCTGGAACTCTTATTGCCTTCCCTGTTCCTGTCGCTGGGCGGCGGGTACGCGGTGCTGTTTCCCGGCATCCGGGTGGGCCGCGGCAAGGTCCACATTGTGCGCGACTGGAAGCTCTATCCGGTCAGCGGACGGCTGCTCTGGATCCTCGCCCATGCCACCGCCGTGATCGGTTTAGTGGCCTGCGTCCTCGCTGCCGCCACCAACCCGGCGGTTCCGGGACTCCTGGTCTGGCTGTTTATGGGTCCATACTTGGCGCTGACCGGCTGGGCCGCCGCCCTGCTGGGCATGGCCGCGAACGTCCGGCTGATAGGCCACGTGGACGGGCCCTTGGCGCCAGTCACACGAGCCAGCTGACGCTACAGCGCCAGGCCGATAAGCAGCGGTTCCGGGTGCAGCTCAATACCAAAGCGTTCGACGACGCCGGCGCGCACCTCGCGCGCGACAGCCAGCATGTCCTCGGCGCTGGCCGCACCGCGGTTGGTGATGGCGAGCGAGTGCTTGGTGGAAAGCGAGGCCCGGCCGCCGGATATGCTTCCTTCCTCAAGGCCGTAGCCTTTGCCGAACCCGGCCTGGTCGATCAGCCAGGCGGCTGAGAGCTTCACCAGGCCGTCCTCCCCTGCCGGATACTGCGGCGCAGAATCAGGCAGGCCCGCGGCCACGTCCGCCGGGACGATGGGGTTGGTGAAGAAGGATCCGGTGGAATAGGTGTCCCGGTCAGCAGGGTCCAGCACCATGCCCTTGGAGGCCCGCAGCCTCAGCACCTCACGGCGGACATCGTTCGAGTACGCCCGTTTGCCCGGTTCCACACCTAGGGAACGGGCGAGTTCGGCATACCGGATGGGGGCACTCATGCGGCCCAGCGGGAGCTGGAACTCCACGGTCAGCACCACGTAGCGGGGGGAGCCGTTGACTGTGGTCTGCTTGAGGATGGAATCCCGGTAGCCGAACTTCAGCTCTGAGTTGGTGAAGGTCTGCACGGCGTTCCGGGTCCGGTCCCAGGTGCGTACCGCGGCGATGGTCTGCGAAACGTCCGAGCCGTAGGCCCCGACGTTCTGGACGGGGGTGGCGCCGGTGGCACCGGGAATGCCGGCGAGGGCCTCAATGCCGGACCAGGCGTGCAGCACAGCATGCTCCACGAGGGCATCCCAGTTATGCCCGGCCTGGACCACCACCGCCACCCCGCCGCACGAGTCCGGGGCGTTAACGTCGAACCCTTCCGAAGCGATCCTGACCACGGTTCCGGGGAACCCGTCGTCGGAAATCAGGAGGTTGGAGCCGCCGCCGATGATGAGCACCTGCTCGCCCGCAGCGTCAGCGGAACGGACGGCATCGATGATCTCCGCTTCGGTCCTGGCCTCGATGTATTTGCCAGCGGGGCCTCCGACGGCGGCCGTGGTCAGGTGGGAGAGCAGTATTTGGGTCACCTCTCCAGCTTAACTGGGGAAAGCTAGGGTATTTTCCGGGCAACGGGCGAGAGCAGGAAGCTCACCACCAGCATCACCATGACGGCAAGCAGGGAGTGCAGGATGCCCACGTGTTCTGCCAGCAGGCCCAGCAATGGCGGTCCGCACAGGAAGGCGCCGTAGCCGATGGTGGAGACCACCGAGACACGCGCGGCGGCCTTGGCGGGATCGTCGGCCGCAGCGGACATTCCCACTGGGAAACCCAGCGAGGCACCAAGTCCCCAGATGGCGAGGGCCACAAAGGCGAGCCAGGGAACGGGGGCAAACACAAACAGGCCGAGCCCGAAGACCGCCAGCGCGGCGCACCAGCGCATCACCGGGACGCGGCCGAAGCGGTCCAGGACCAGTGTGCCGGCGAAGCGGCCGATGGTCATGAAGGTGACAAACAGGCCGTAACCGGCTGCGCCTGCCGCGTCGGTCTGCCCGTGGCCATCGGCGAGGGCCAAAGCCACCCAGTCGCCGGCCGCCCCCTCCGCCAGCGCGAGTCCAAGGACCATCACCCCGATCAGCAGGGTACGCCGGTCCCGCCAGGCCTGGGCGATCTTTCGTTTGTTGTCCAGCGGAACCTCGGAGCCCTCGCCCTGCCCGGACCCCGGGGTGAGGATGGGCAGCGGCCCGGTGGAGGGATCCTCGAAGTGATCGGGGACATACTTCCGTTCCCCCTCGATGGGGGTCACATCCGCGCGGAACCAGGTTGCCGCCGTCGTCACGGAGACGGCCACCACGGCACCCGCCGCCGCGAGGTGCCAGAAGACCGGAAGCGAAAAACTCGCAGCCCAGGCTCCCAGCCCGGCGCCGGCCACCGTGCCCAGGCTGAAGGCTCCGTGAAGCCGGGGCATGATGTGCCTGCCCACTGCGCGCTCCACCGCGGCACCCTCGACGTTGGACGCAGTGTTCCAGCTGGCCGTGCCCAGACCGATGATAGCCAGGCCGATTGCCACTGCCACCGGGGTGGCCAGCACAGACGTGCCGAAGCCGGCTATGGCGAGGCCACAGCCCACCATGATGCTGCCGGTCCTGATGGTCCGCTTGGAGCCCAGCCGGAGGACGATCAGACCTGATGCGGACACCGAGATAAAGGAGCCCAGCGTCATGCAGAGCAGGAGCAGACCGATGTTGCCGGGGGTCAGGTCCAGGCCGTCGCGAATAGCCGGCAGCCGCGAAACCCAGGATGCGAACGCCAACCCGCTGGCCCCGTAGGCAACCACCACGGCGTTGCGCCAGCTTCTGACCTCGGCTGCCGCGCTGACAGCCGGGGAGCCAGCAGTCAGCGGCTTGCCTCTGTTCAGGCCAGCCTGACGACGGCCTGGGCCTTCATCAGTACTTTCTGGCCCGCCGAGACCACGGTGAGGTCCACGCGGGCGGTGCCGGAATCGGCGTCGAGCTTGCCAATGGCGCCGCTGACCTCGATGGTGGCCCCGGGTTCCGGCGTGCCGGTGGTGTCTGCCACCAGGACGGGCTTGGTGAAGCGGGTCTGGAAATCGACGACGGCGGCGGGGTCGCCTGCCCAGTCGGTCACCAGCTGCACCGCAGCGCCCATGGTGAACATGCCGTGGGCGATGACGCCGGGCAGTGCAACACCGGTGGCGAAGGCTTCGTTCCAGTGGATGGGGTTGAAGTCGCCGGACGCGCCGGCGTACTTGACCAGGTCGGTGCGGGTGACCTCGATGGTCCGGCTGCCGATGTCCTGGCCGGCGCTGAGTTCGTGGATGCTGGGGCTCATGGTTACTGTCCCTCTCCGCGGACGAGGATGGATGACGTGGTGGTGGCGACTGCCTCGCGCGACTTGTTGCCGCCGTCGGTCAGGGCAAAGATTTCCTGGCGGGTGGTGATCATGGCCCCGCCGCCCATGGCGCGGACGCCGTCAACGTGCAGTTCGGCAACGAGGCGGTCGCCGGCAACGATGGGGCGGTGGTGGATGAATCGCTGGTCGGCGTGGACCACGCGGGAGAAGTCGATGCCGGCATCCGGATCCTCGATCAGCTGGGCATCGGCGCGCTGGGCGATGATGATGGCGAACGTAGGTGGTGCCACCAGGTCTTTGTGCCCCAGAGCCTTGGCGGCCTCGACGTCGAAATGGGCTGGGTGCGTGGCCTTGACCGCGCGGGCGAACTCGCGGATCTTCTCGCGGCCGACGTCGTAAACCTCTGCGGCAGGGTAGCTGCGGCCCTGCAGGTCCGGATTGATAGTCATGGGTTCAAGCCTAGCGTCACGCGTCCGGGCGCCCGCGCCGAAGACATGAGGCTGTACAGGATTACCAAATGCGGTATGATGAAAACATCAATTCATCAATTCACGGCCGGTCCTCCGATCCGCGGTGACGAGAAAGCACAGGCAGCGATGATCTCGGCAGCGCAAACCCCCTTGTACGAGATCAAGGCGAACCTGTTCAAGGCCCTCGCCCACCCGGCGCGGATCCGCGTGCTTGAACTGCTGTCCGCGGCGCCGGATAACTCGGCGACCGTCGGCTACCTGCTGTCCGAGACGGGCCTCGAGGCATCCCACCTTTCCCAGCATCTCGCCACTCTGCGCCGGCACGGGGTGGTGACCTCGGTCCGTTCCGCAAACACCGTGACCTACCGGCTGGCCCATCCGAAGATCGCCGAATTGCTGACCATCGCCCGGATCTTCCTCCTCGACAGCCTGGCCGACTCCAACGAACAGCTCAAACTCGCGCAGGGACTGCCTAGCGAGCATCTGAAAAGTTCAAATTCATGAGGGCCGCCCTGGCGCATCTCAGCCGGTTCCTGCCGTCCCGCCGCGACTATGACGGGCTGAGCTCGTCCTGGAAAACGGATCTGCTGGCCGGCATCACCGTGGGGATTGTGGCCCTGCCGCTTGCCCTGGCATTCGGAGTGAGTTCGGGCGTCGGCGCCGAAGCCGGACTCATCACCGCCGTCGTGGCCGGCCTGGTGGCTGCGGTCATGGGCGGCTCGCACGTCCAGGTCTCCGGCCCCACCGGCGCGATGGTCGTGGTGCTGGCCCCGGTCGTCGCTACGCACGGCGTCGGCAGCATCGCCTTGGTCTCCCTGGTCGCAGGGCTGCTAGTGGCCATCCTCGGCATCAGCGGGCTGGGCCGGGCGGTTGCCTTCATCCCGTGGCCGGTGGTGGAGGGCTTCACGCTCGGCATCGCCGCGATCATCTTCCTCCAGCAGGTCCCCATGGCCACCGGCACCGCGGGGATACCGGGCCACAACACCCTGCTGGCCGCCTTCGAGAGCGCCTCCCAGGCCACCTTGCCCGCGGTGCTTCAGACGCTCGGCGTCGTGGTGGGTGTGGCCGCCGTGATGCTCCTGCTGCCGAAGCTGAACAAAGCCCTGCCCGCGAGCCTGATCGCAGTGCTGCTGGCCACCGTGGCGGCCGAGCTGCTGCACGTGGACATTCCACGGATCGGCGCCCTGCCACATTCCCTGTCCGCACCGTCGATGCCGTCCCTTGATCCGGAAGCGCTGGGCGGGCTGCTGATGCCCGCGGTGTCAATCGCGATACTGGCCGCTATCGAGTCCCTGCTGTCCGCACGGGTGGCAGCCGGCATGGTTGGCCCTGACGGGAGGCCCTCCGGGACCTACAGCCCGGACAGGGAGCTCATGGGGCAGGGACTCGCCTCCGTTGCGGCGGGGTTCTTCGGCGGCATGCCGGCCACGGGTGCCATCGCCCGGACCGCGGTCAACGTACGCTCCGGCGCCAAGACCCGGCTCTCCGCGATTGTTCACGCGCTCGTGCTGCTGGCCATCATCTACCTGGCGGCCGGTCTGGTAGGGAAGATCCCGCTGGCGGTCCTGGCCGGGATCCTGATGGTCACGGCAACCCGTATGGTTTCACGGCACACGGTCACCGCCATCATGCGCTCCACCCGCGCCGACGCCTTCGTGTTCATCCTGACGGCCCTTATTACCGTGGCCTTCGACCTGATCGTGGCCATCGAGATCGGGCTTGTCGCCGCGGCCCTCTTTACGCTGCGGAAGTTCGCCACGCTCAGCAGCGTAAAGCGTGAGGAAATTCCGGGGCCGCCCGAGGCCGGGGACGAGCACATCGCGCTCTTCAGGCTGGACGGGGCCATGTTCTTCGGCGCCGCGGAACGCGTCCTGCAGGAAATCAGCCAGGTCCGGGACATCCAGGTGGCAATAATCAGGCTGTCACAGGTGCGGATGCTCGACGCCACCGGAGCCCACATGCTGGTGGAGGTCATCTCGGCGCTGGAGCTGCGCGGCGTGACAGTCCTGCTGAAGGGCGTCCAGCCCCAACACCTCGAACTCGTCACCAACGTCGGCGTCATCCGCTCGCTGCGGCATCACAAGCACCTGTTCACGTCCCTGCCCGAGGCTGTGGAGCACGCCCGCAGCCACGTACTCCGGAACGCTGCCGCTAACGCTTGAGGTTCTTCCGAATAGTCTGGCCCCGCACCACAATCCCGGCGATGTGCAGGACCAGGCCCAGGCCGATGACCGCAAGGGACGCCATGGCGAGGTCACGGTTGTTGGTGGTGTTGCCCACCAGGTTCAGGATGATCCCGACGCCGATGAGGCCCATGGCGCCGAATACCAGGACTTTATACGAGGTGGGCGCTGACTCCCAGAATTCTTTGAGCACTGTGACAGTCTACCGAGCACGTTCAGAACAGCGATTCCTGCACGGCCGGCACTTCCGAGGCGAAGTCCCCCAGGACGATGGTACGGGCAGTCAGACGGCCAAGGTTCACCACAAACGCCGCGTCCGTTCCGGCCAGGCTGGCGAGGGCGTTGGTCCCGCTCAGAGCGGTGATTCCGAAGCCGTGCTTTCCCTGTTCCAACGGATGGGGGTAGGCGTGGCGCGCCGTTGGGGCACAGAGCCCCGCCGCCTGCGCCGGCCGCACCCACCCTTCGTCCACAATGCTGAAACCTTCTGTGCTGAAACCTTCGACGGCGGCCTGGCCCAGCAGTGTGCGGACCGCTGCCGCGTGGGCGCTGTTGATGCCGTCCAGTGCAGCCGTTGGCAACGGCCCCGCGAGGGCTTCGGCCTTGGCGGCGGAGCGGACCTGCTGCGCCAGCCCGGACTCCCTGGTCACCATGTCCTCGAGGAGCCGCACCACCCGGCCGTCCTCCGCCCTGGCAACATACCGCGCCACCACCGCTCCCTGCTCCGCGAGCCGGTTCCATTTCCTCAGGTGGGACGCCGTGCCCACCTTGCTGGCGCCCCCGGCGAAGGTGGCCACGTAGAGCCAGTGATCCTGCAGAAGGTACGTGCGCAGCCCGTCCGGAACACGACCGCCCCGGTGGAAATCGTGGATAAGGCGGGAATCGTCCACCACAAAGCAGCGTTCGCACTGCTTGCCCTTCACTGCGGGGGCGCTTGTGGGGCACAGGATGTGGTCTCGGCTGCTGGCTGAGTGGACCTTGTGGTGCCCCAGGCAGAACCTGCCGTGATCGGCCACCGCGAACCCGAGCCTGGCGCCCGCCTCGAGGCTGACGTCGCGGAGACCCCCGGGCGGTGACTGAAGGCGCAGAACCGGGCTGCCGCCGTCGTGCCCTACCGACTGCGCCGGGACGCCGTCCCAAAAGACCCCGTGAACCAGATAGCGAGTATCGGTCACGGGGTCTCCTGTGCTTTGGATAAACGGGTGGCGCTACAGCGCCGGCTGCACGCCGAACGCTACCGCGAGCTTCATGATCTTTTCGGCGCGGCCCAGGCGGGGCAGGTCCGAGCCGTCGCGGATGACGCGGCCGTTGGCTTCGAAGTCGGACATAAAGTCCGTGGCCCAGGCGACGTCCGACGGGGTGGGGCTGATGACTTCGTTGATGACGTTCGTCTGATCGATGGCCAGGCACAGCTTGCCGGTCATGCCCATCATCACGGTGATGCCGGTCTGCTCGCGCAGGATGGGGTGGTTGGTGCCGACGGTGGGGCCGTCGATGGGGCCCGGCAGGTTGCCGACGCGGCTGGCAACCACCAGTTTCGCGCGCGGGTAGGCCATGGCCTCCGGGGTGGCCGCCATGCCGGTGTCGCGGCGGAAGTCGCCGGAGCCGAAGGCAAGGCGGAAGGCGCCCTGGGCCTTGGCGATGTGGTTGGCTTCCTCGATGCCGAGCGCCGACTCCACGAGCGGGATGACGGGCGTCTTGCCGTCCATCCGATGGAAGCTTTCGGTCACCTGGTCGGCTGATTCGGTCTTGGCGAGCATCACGCCGAGCAGGCCCGGGGTACCGCGCAGCCCGGCAAGGTCATCGGCCCAGAACGGGCTGGTGGCATCATTGATGCGGACCCAGGCCTGGCCGCCGCCGCTGAGCCAATCAATCACATGTCCGCGCGCCTCGTCCTTTTGCGACGGGTCCACGGCGTCCTCGATGTCCAGGATGATCGAGTCAGCGCGCGAAACAGCCGACTGGTCAAACAGGTCGGTTTTCATGGCGTTGACCAGAAGCCACGAACGGGCGATTTCTGCTGGGATGTTGCGTTTGGGGCGTAAGGTCTCGGTGGCGGTGGGTGACGTCATGCTACTACCGTATCTGTCCGGGCACCGCCAGCGCTAAGCGATGGTGCCGGACGTGCTGAACAATACAGATACGACCGGGCTACGCTCCCCACCCGCTCCCTGACCTCGCAAGCTCGGCCAGGGAACCCGGCGGGCGTGGGCCCACGCTCAGTTGCCTGTGAGTTCCGCATAGAGCTTTCGGACGCGGGTGTTGATGTCGTCGCGGACGAGGCGCATGCGTTCCGTGCCTTCGATGCCCCGGGTGGAAGGTTCGTCGGATTCCCAGGTTTCGAAGCGGGTGCCTTCGCGGGGTTCGAGTTTGGCTTCGGTGCCCAGAACGATGACGACGTCGACGGCGTCGAGCACCTCGTCAGTGACAGGCTTAGGGTGCTCGCCCGTGATGTTGATGCCGAGTTCGTTCAGGGATTCCACGGCCTGGTCGTTCAGGGAGCTGCCCGGCTTGGTGCCTGCCGAGTAAACGGTGACGTCGTCCCCGGCGAGGTCCCGCATGAGACCGGCCGCCAGTTGGGACTTGCCGCCGTTCTTGCTGCAAACGAACAGGATGCGGGGAGTCTTGATGCTTTCGGTCATGCGTTGGTGTCTTCTTTCTGTTGTGCGGCCAGGAGGGAGCCGACAAGGGATTTGATGCGTTCATGGATTTCGTCGCGGATGACCCGGACGGTCTCCAGGGATTCTCCGGCGGGGTCGGTGAGGTCCCAGTCTTCGTAGCGTTTCCCGGGGTAGATCGGGCAGGAGTCACCGCAGCCCATGGTGATGACGACATCGGATGCGCGAACGACGTCGTCCGTGAGCGGCTTCGGATAGACGTTGGCCAGGTCCAAGCCCATTTCGGACATCGCAGTCACAACGGTCGGATCCAGTTCAGATGCCGGCATGGACCCGGCCGAGCCGACCCGGATCCTGCCTTTGGCTTCAACGCAGGTAGGCGCTGATCTTCGCTGTCCTGGCCAAGGCCGTGTAGGCACCGAAGACGTAGCGTTCGACGGTTGCGGTGGCGAATATCCCGGTGAAACGGTCGGCGAGGCGGTTGCTGATCCGGTGCAGGATTTCAGTGTTGCCCTGCAGCCCCAGCGTCGTTTCTCGGTGTTCGGTCATGGCAGTACTCCCTTGAGCGCGTCCGGAACGGCGGTGATCGTTGTGGTGGTTGTGGTCATTGTTCGCCGGAGCGGCCGTGAGCCAGCCCGCTGGGGAATCCAACGAGGACCGGTTCCGGCACGGCGCAGCAGCCCGTTTCCGCCGAGCCCGCTGCTGTGGAGGCTGCCGGGTCCTCGCAGCTGGTGCCGCCGTCGGCGGAGCAGACTCCAGTTTCGGGGAGTTCGAGGTGGACGGTGTCCGCGGCTTCGCGGTCGCCGGCAAGGGCTGCTGCGACGGAGCGGACCTGTTCGTAGCCGGTGGCCAGCAGGAAGGTCGGAGCGCGGCCGTATGACTTCATGCCGACGATGTAGAAGTCCTTCTCCGGGTGGGCCAGCAGCCTGGCGCCGTGCGGCTGGACCGTGCCGCAGGAGTGGAATTCGGGGTCGATCAGCGGGCCGAGCTCGACAGGTGCTTCGACGGCGGCGTCCAGGTTCAGGCGCAACTCGCGCAGGATGTCCAGGTCGGGCCGGAACCCGGTGCAGGCAACGATGACGTCGGCGTCCAGGGTCCGTCCGTCGACGGCTTCGATGCTCACGTGGGTGTCCAGGGTCTTCAGCGAGGAGATGCCGAAGCCTGTGTGCAGGTCGATGGTCCCTGCCTCAACGAGTCGGCGGAGCCGGGAGCCGAGCTGGCCCCGGGCGGGCAGTCCGTCGGCGTCCCCGCCGCCGTAGACCTTCTCCGCCGAGGGCCCGCGGACGGCCCACAGGATGGTGGTTCCGGGTTCTTCCTTGCTGAGGTCCGCGAGGTTGATCAGGGTATTCGCGGCCGAGTGCCCGGCTCCGACGACCAGGACGCGGCGGCCCGCGAAGGACGCCCGGTCCCGTCCGGTGACGTCCGGCAGGGGCGATGAGATCCGGTCCGCGGCCGCGCTTTCGCCGCTGGCGGGCAGGCCGGAAGTGCCGAGCGGGTTCCGGGTGGACCAGGTGCCGGACGCGTCAATGACCGCCGCGACCGTGTGGTCGCGGACCTCGCCGCCGGCGTGTTCGACCCGGACGATAAAGGGTGTGTTCTCGCGGTCGCGGGTGTGGGTCTTGTCCATGCCGGCGCGGGTCACGGCGATGACCCTGGCGCCGGTCTGCAGCTGCGAGCTGATGGCCGGGAGTGCAGCCAGTAGGGCCAGGTAGTTGTCGACGAGTTCCCCGCCGTAGGGCAGTGCCGTGGGCCGGGGCGAGTCCCAGCCGGAGGCTTCGAGTAGGCGGACGGCGGCGGCGTCGAGGTTGAACCGCCAGGGTGAGAACAGCCGGATGTGGCGCCACGCTTCGATGGCGGATCCCGCGGTCGGGCCGGCTTCGAAGATCAGAGGCTTGAGGCCGCGTTCGAGCAGGTGGGCCGCGGTGGCGAGTCCGACGGGGCCGGCGCCGATGATGGCGACGGGAAGCTTCTTCACTGAATCCATGCTGTCCTCTGTTTCATCCGTTGGTGTGGCCGGTTCGGTGAGGGGCGCGGTGGCTAGCAGCAGTCCAGATCCTCCTCGTCGCAGCAGCCCGTATCGGTGCAGCATTCGGTGTCCATCCAGCTCACCCCCTCTCCCTTCCCTGTGATCAGGCGTGTGTTGGCTCTTCGACCAGCGCCGTGGCGATGCTGTCAGCATCGTCCAGGGCGGCGAGGTAGCGTTCAGCGTCGAGGGCTGCGGCGCATCCGGTGCCGGCGGCCGTGATCGCCTGGCGGTAGCGGTGGTCCACCGAGTCGCCGCACGCGAAAACGCCGGTGAGGTTGGTGACGGTGGTGGGCGAGTCGACTTTGATGTAGCCCTCGTCGTCCAGATCGACCTGCCCGGCCACGAGTTCCGTGCGCGGCAGGTGACCGATGGCCACGAAGATCCCGGTGGCGGCCTGTTCTCGTGTTTCGCCCGTGCGGGTGTCGGTGAGGGTGACGCCGGCGACTTTGGAATCGCCGTGGATGGCGGTGATGGCTGAGTTCCAGGCGAAGCTGATTTTCGGGTTGTCCTTGGCCCGCTGGGCCATGATGCGGGAGGCGCGCAGCTCGCCCTTGCGGACGACGACGGTCACGGATTTTCCGAAGCGGGTCAGGAAGGTTGCTTCCTCCATGGCGGAGTCGCCGCCGCCGACCACAATGATGTCCTGCTCGCGGAAGAAGAAGCCGTCGCAGGTGGCGCACCAGGACACTCCGTGTCCGCTGAGTTTCTTCTCTTCGGGCAGGCCCAGTTCCTTGTAGACGGAGCCGGTGGCGAGGATGACGGCAGGAGCCTCGTAAGCGTCGCCGGCTCCGGTCACCACGCGCTTGAGGTGACCGGTCAGCGTGACTTCAGTGACGTCGTCGAACTTCACCTGTGCGCCAAATTTTTCGGCCTGCTCCTGCAGCCCGTCCATGAGCTCGGGTCCTTGGACACCGCCCGGGAAGCCCGGGAAGTTCTCCACTTCGGTGGTGTTCATCAAGGCCCCGCCTGCCGTGACCGATCCGGCCAGGACCAGCGGGCTGAGCCCCGCGCGGGCGGCGTAGATGGCGGCCGTGTAACCGGCAGGGCCGGACCCAATGATGATCAACTGTTCGGTGCTGGCGTCGGTGCTCACGAAGGACTCTCCTGATGCTTGAAAATGCGTGGGGGCGGGTTACTTGGTGGCCGGGATCAGGGACTCGATGAGTCCTTGGATGCGCGTTTTGATCTCGTCACGGATGGGGCGGACCGCGTCCACGCCCTGCCCGGCAGGGTCCTCCAGGACCCAGTCCTCGTAACGTTTGCCGGGGAAGTACGGACATTCGTCGCCGCAGCCCATGGTGATGACGACGTCGGACTCCTTGACGGCCTCGGTGGTGAGGACCTTGGGGATCTCTGCAGACATGTCGATGCCCAGTTCCGCCATGGCCTCGACGGCGGCTGGGTTGACCTTGTCTGCGGGCTGGGAGCCTGCGGAACGGACCTCAACGCCGCCCTTGGACAGCGTGGTGAGGAAAGCGGCTGCCATCTGGGAACGGCCGGCGTTGTGGACGCAGACGAACAGGACGGAGGGCTTCTTGGCGGTTTCTGTGCTCACGGGTTTCTCCTGGAATCAGTTGGGTGTGGAACGGTGTGGTTGAGGCCTTCATGCCCGCACCGCCTGACTGACTGACTGGATATTGATGCTTGTCGATCTATGCAGTATCGAACAATACATTGATGATTGTCAATATTCTCATCAGTCGGGGTTTAGTCGGGGTTAACTAGTCGGGCTAAGCGGCGTGCAGGCGGGGCGACAGGTCGTCGATGCGGTGCGAAATATCAGTAAAGGCGTCCTCGAAGGCTTCGTCAGTGTTCAGTCGCAGTGGATCCGGAACAGACCAGTGAATACTCCGAAGGCCGGCGAGTTCCTCATGGGCGTTGTCGCACACGGTCACGACAAAGTCTTCAGCGTGCGCCACCTGGTCCAGCCGGCGCGGGGAGAGGTCTCCGAGTTCGACGCCGTGGCGGCGGGCGACATCGATAGCCCCCTGGGCCATGCGGTCCGCGGGGTGGGTTCCTGCCGAGGTCGAAGGGATGTTGCTGATCTGCATCCAGAGTGCGGCGGCGAGTTGGGACCGTGCACTGTTCCGCGTGCAGACGAAGAGGACGCGGCGGGCTCCGTGTTCAGCCCCCGGCGCCAGCCCTTCGAGCGCCCCCGCAGCGAGCCGGACGTAGCTGCGCCGCCTGTCTGCCTCTGAACGATGCCGGGTCGCCAGACCCGCCCCTTCCAGGGTCCGCAGATGGTGGGACAGCAGGTTCGACGGCATCCCGAGCTCGGCCTGCAGTTCCATGGGGGAAAGGTCGCCCAATGTCAGCAGGTCCACAATGCGCAGCCGCGCAGGATCTGCGAGGGCGGCATGCTTTGCGACCCGCGCCTGAAAAGCTTCAGCTGACTCAGTAATCATTGGTTCAATTTTGACTGAGTTAATTTCTTGAGTCAAGCTGTTGGCATGACTTCCAACCAGCCGCCGTTGTGGCGCCGCGCCGTCGCCGAACTGATCGGCACCAGCTTTCTCGTAACCATCGTCGTCGGTTCCGGGATCGCCGCGCAGCAGCTCTCCCCCGACGATGTTGGCCTGCAACTGCTCCAGAACAGTACCGCCACAGTGCTCGGCCTGACGGTGCTGATCCTCATGTTCGGACCCGTCAGCGGCGCGCACTTCAATCCTGTGGTCTCGCTCGTGGACTGGGTCCTGGGCCGGCGCAGCGGAACCGGGCTGACCCTGCGGGAGCTTGGCACCTATGTGATAGCGCAGACGGTCGGGGCGATCGGCGGCAGCGTCGTCGCGAACGCCATGTTTGAGGTGGGAACCTCCATCTCGGTCAAAGACCGCGCCACCACGGGGCACCTGCTGGGCGAAATCGTCGCCACCGCAGGACTCGTCCTGCTGATCTTCGCCCTCGCCGCCACCAACCGCGGCGCGCTCGCCGCGCCGGCCGTGGGTGCCTACATCGGAGCCGCGTGCTGGTTCACGTCATCGGCTTCGTTCGCGAACCCGGCAGTGACCGTCGGCCGCATTTTCAGTGACACGTTCGCCGGCATCGCACCTGCTTCCGTTCCCGGCTTCGTCCTGGCGCAGCTGATCGGAGCGGCGGTAGGCGTGGGGCTACTCGCCATCCTCTTCCCCTCCGCCGCTCGAACCGCGGACGACGTCGTTCTTCCGCACGCCCTGGCGAGGACCAGCTCATAAGCGTCGCCGGACTGACGGGCCGGGAACGCGGAGCCCATACATTGATGCTGGTCAATATTCAGGCATAATGGGTACATGAACGCGCTCCCCACCCTTGAGCCGAGTACGGAAGAAGCCTGCTGTACACCGGCAGGGCAACCCGCCCTGGGCGCGGATGAGGCCAAGCAGAAGTCCCTGGTCTTCAAAGCCCTGGCCGACCCGAACCGGCTGCGGCTGCTGTCCATGGTTAAGGCCGAGTCCTCCGGTGAATCCTGCGTATGCGACCTGACAGAGTCACTGGACCTAGGCCAGCCCACGGTCTCCCACCACCTGAAAATCCTGGTGGACTCAGGTCTGTTGCACCGCGAAAAGCGCGGAACCTGGGCCTATTACTCCCTGGTTCCAGGAGCACTTGACGACGTGGCCGGGCTTCTCACAACCCTCTGATCGCCTCAGGGGATATTGCTGCCCCGCGCAGTAATCCACAGCCCGTACCACTGGGCCCGCGTCAGGGCTTCTGCCACCCGTGCGGCGTCCGCGCAGGCAGCGATCCTTGCGGGATTCACGGTCCCGATCACCGGCGCGATCCCCGCGGGGTGCTTCATAAGCCAGCCCAGGAGTACCGCCTCCCCCGTGGTGTTGTGCTCCCGTGCCAGCTCCCCCACCAGCACTGCAGTGGCAGCTTCCGCCGCCGTCGGATCATCCGGACCCGCACCGGTGTACAGCCCGCGGGCCAGCGCACCATAGGCCTGGAGGGTGACGCCGTTGCTGCTGCAGTATTCCAGGGTCCCGTGCGGGAAGCTGTAATCTACCGACTCAGGATGGTTCACCAGAACCTGGCTCTCCAGCCAGGCCCGCTTCAGCAGGCTCATCTCCAGCTGGTTGGCTACCACGGGCACCTCCAGCCGGTCCTGCAACGCCTCGATCTGCGCGCCGGACATGTTGGAAACACCGATCTTCCGCACCTTGCCGTCGGCCAGCAGTTGC
The DNA here is from genome assembly GCF_050156205.1 of Pseudarthrobacter sp. Y6. Lineage (NCBI taxonomy): Bacteria > Bacillati > Actinomycetota > Actinomycetes > Micrococcales > Micrococcaceae > Pseudarthrobacter > Pseudarthrobacter sp. Y6. The sequence continues at coordinate 3,304,520 of NZ_CP189574.1, forward strand.
CCGACGGCGGCCGCCACCTCCGCAACGTCCGTCAGCGGATCGGGGCGGTGCAGCAGGAGCACGTCCACGAAGTCCGTCTGTAGCCTCTTCAGGCTGCCGTCGACCCGCTCCAGGATGGATTCCCGGCTGAGGTCATAGTGCGTGGCCAGCCCGCGTTCGCTGAGCCGGATCCCGCACTTGGTCTGCAGCCTGATCCGGTCACGCAGCCCGGGCGTTGCCGCGAGCACCTCGCCGAACACCGTTTCGGACTTGCCGCTGCGGTAGATATCGGCGTGGTCGAACAACGTGATTCCGGCAGCCAGCGCCGCCTCGACGGCGGCAGCGGCCTCGTTCACATGGTCGCTGCCATGTGGCACGTCGGACCAGCTGCCGCCCAGGCCCATGCATCCATAGATGAGTTCCTGCGCGGACGAAGGAACGTTGGGTTCAGTCATTGCTTCACTCTTTCATGAGTCGCGGCAGACACAGGTGGCGGGGCCCGGCCGGGCCCCGCCACCTGTGCTTGATATTGAGTTAGGTCAGCGCAGCCAGACCGTGCTGTTGGCGGCCAGTCTGCCGTCCTCCAGCGGGGAGCTGCTGACCAGTACGGTCCCTGCCGGCAGCTCGACGGCGGTGTCCCCGAAGTTGGTGACGGACTGCCAGCCGCCGGGGCGGCGGAAGTGCAGGACGTCGGGGATACTGGTCTCCACCCATTCCAGCTCCTCCCCGGCCTGCAGTTCCCGGCGCAGCTTCAGGGCTGAGCGGTACAGCTCCAGGGTGGAGTTTTTGGTGCCGTCCTGTGCTTCGACCGCGTACTTGCTGAACCAGTCCGGCTGCGGCAGGTGTGCGCCGCCGTTGCCGAAACCGAATGAGGTTCCCTCAACATTCCACGGCAGGGGCACGCGACAGCCGTCGCGGCCCACCTCAACACCCTTGTTCCGGAAGAACGCGGGGTCCTGGCGTTCGGAGTCCGGAATCTCCGCCACTTCCTGCAGGCCCAGCTCCTCGCCCTGGTAAAGGTAGGCCGAACCGGGCACAGCGAGCATGAGCAGGGTTGCGGCGCGGGCACGGTGCTCGCCAAGCTCTCCGTCGAGCTCCTCCTTGGGGCCACCGGCCAGCAGCCAGCCCTTGCCGTCCTGGCCCTTGGCGTGCTTCTTGCCCTTGGACGCCTTGGGCAGGCCGTAGCGCGTGGCATGCCGGACGACGTCGTGGTTGGAGAAAACCCAGGTGGAGGACGCACCGGTCGCAGCCGCCTCGGCGAGGTTGCGGGTGATGATTTCGCGGAAATCCTCGGCATCGAAGTCGGCCTGCAGCAGGTCGAAGTTGAAGGCCTGGCCCAAGCCCTCAGGGCTGGCGTAGCGGGCGCGGCGGGTGGCGTGCACCCATGCCTCGGCGACGGCGGTGCGCGGCGGGTTGTATTCGTTGAAGACTTCGCGCCATTCAAGGTAAATGTCGTGGACGTCGTCCCGGTCCCAGAAGGGATGCGAACCGTCGTCGAAACCGTCGGTGCCGGTGTTGGCCGCGCTCAGCTCCAGCTTGGAGAGAAGCGGCTCGGTGAGGTTCTTGGTGAGGGCGTGTGCCACGTCCACGCGGAAGCCGTCCACGCCGCGGTCGGACCAGAAACGCAGGGTCTTGAGGAAGTCATCGCGGACCTCCCGGCTGGCCCAGTTCAGGTCCGGCTGCTCCTTCGCGAAGATGTGCATGTACCACTGGCCGGGTGTTCCGTCAGGTTCGGTGATGCGCTCCCAGGCAGGGCCGCCGAAGACGGAATCCCAGTCCGACGGCGGGAATTCGCCGTTGGGTCCCTTGCCGTCACGGAAGATGTAGCGGCCGCGGGCGGCGGATCCCTTCGGCGAGGCGAGGGCTTCCTTGAACCATTCGTGCCGGTTCGAGGAGTGGTTGGGGACGATGTCGGCGATCAGCTTGATGCCGGCGGCGTGCAGTGCCGCGGCCATCTCGTCGAAGTCTGCCAGGGTGCCGAGCTTGGGGTCCACATCGCGGTAGTCGTCCACATCGTAGCCGCCGTCGGCCAGGGCCGACGGATAGAACGGGCTGAGCCATACGGCGTCGATCCCCAATGCTTTCAGGTACGGGACCTTAGCGGTGATGCCCTTGATGTCACCCAGTCCGTCGCCGTTGGAATCGGAGAAACTGCGCGGATAGATCTGGTACACCGCGGCCTGGCGCCACCAGTTGGGATCGCTCAAACGGTCAGAGTCGGACAGGGTTGCCAGAGTGGCGGTGGTGGGCAAAGGATGATCCTTTTCTCTTTGTTGGATTGTTGTTGCTGGGTGGATTGATCTGGCTATTTAACGGCCCCGCGCATGACTCCGGACAGTACCCAACGTTGGGCCAGGATGTAAACCACCAGGGTGGGTGCCATGGCCATCAGGTAGGACGCGAACGCGAGGCTGTAGTTCGTGTTGAATTCGCCCTGGAACAGCATTTGGACCACGGGGAGGGTCTGCAGCGCCGGGTCCGCGATCATCATCTGCGGCAACAGGAAGTCGTTCCACGAGCCCAGGAAAGCGAAGATGCCCACGGTGGCGTTCATGGGGGCCAGCAGCGGGAAGATGATCTTGCGGAACACCTGCCACGTGGTGGCGCCGTCCATCCGGGCCGATTCCTCCAGCTCCACAGGTATGGAGCGGACGAACGCGATGTACAGCAGCGCGTTGAACGAGATTCCGCCCAGCACGTGCAGGAAGACGACGCCGGCCGGGTTGTCCAGGCCGAGCAAAGCCGTCTGCTTGATCAGCGGCGGCCGGCCGCCCGGAACAGCGAGCGCCTATTGGGCAGTGTTGCGGGCACAGCGGCGTTCACAGGACGGGGAGGGGACTGCGGTGAGGGCGGGCAGTGCTTCGGGATGCGGTTCACGGTTACTCCTTTGCAAAGGCTGAGTGAAGGACGGGAGAAGGCCGGCGGTCGGTGGCCATCCGGTCCGCACGGCAATGCATCGTTTATTTGGAATCTAAATTTAGTTACTCAAGTATTATGTGGTGTAGAACACAGGGGGTCAACACCATGTCCGAAATTTCCGTCGCAACGCCCCAGCTACTCAGGCGCGTGAGTGCCGGAGCCGTCCTGGATTTTATGCGCGCGTCGCAGGCCGTAACGGTCACCGACGTGATGGAAGCCACCGGACTGACACGGGCCACGGCTATATCAGTGTGCGAGGACCTCATGCACCGAGGCTGGATCCGGGAGCTGGAAAACCAGCGGGCATTCGGCGGCTACCAGAAAGGCAGGCCGGCACGGCGGTTCGAGCTCAACGAACGCGCAGGCTACGTTTTGGGCATGGACGTAGGTGTCTCCAAGGCCACCGTCGTGGTGTCCGACCTTCGCGGAAAGGCACTCGGCAGGTCCAGCCAACCCTTCGCGGAAGCGGACATCCCGGCAGAGGAACGTATCGCCGTGATTGACCGCACCGCCATGATGGCCCTCCACAGCGTGGGAGCCTCCCCCGATTCCGTTCTGGCGGTCTGCGCCGGCATTGCGGCGCCGGTGGACCGCAACGGCGTTGTGCTGGTGACGCAGCACTTCTGGGGACTGTTCGACGTCGGCCTGAAGTCTGCACTACGGGACCGGCGGGGCTGGACGGTTCTTCTGGAAAATGATGCCAACCTGGCCGCCCTGGGCGACCGCTGGCGGGGCGCCGCTGCCGGCGTGGACGACGTCGTGGTCATCCTCGCGAGTGAGCGCCTCGGTTCGGGCGTGATCGACGGCGGACGGCTGTTGCACGGCCGCGGCGGAGGCGCCGGCGAGCTCGCCTTCCTCGACATGTTGGAGGGAGTGGGAGATACGTACGGTATCGCCGCACTGGCCAGGAGATGGGCCGCAGAGGCGCTCGCGGGCATGAACAAGACGTCGCTCCGGGACTACGCCGCCAGTGGCGCCGAAGCTGAGCACGTCTTCGCAGCCGCCGCGGACGGCGATGCTGTGGCGCTGGAGATCCTTGAACGGCTGGCCGACAGGATGGCCCGGGTTATCGGGGCCGTGGCTACCATGATCAACCCCGAACTCGTAGTCATCGGCGGGGCCGTAGCAAACTCCGCCGGCGTGCTGCTCGAGCCGATCGCCAGGCACCTGACGGAGTACACCGTCACTCCCCCGCGGGTGGCGGTCTCACCGTTGGGGGATTCAATCGTGACCGTGGGAGCCGTGCGGTGCGCCCTCGACTACGTGGAAAGGAACACCCTGGACCTGGAGCTCGCGGTTCCGGACTAAGCTGCGTGCTCCGACGCCGTGTTATTCCAGCGTCGCGGCCGGCCCCTCGGCTACGGCTGCGGCTCCAGGGCGGCGGCAATCGGGAGTGTGCCGTCACGGAATTCGATGGTCCTCCCCGCCGTTTCGGGAAGGTCAAGCACCGCGGCGGCCACACTGGCCGTGTTGCTGCGGGAGGTTGCCCGGCTGCCGTCCGTTCCGGGGTCCACTTCGATGAGCCCTGTCCCCGGCTGGTCCGTCAGCGTCCCCGGACCCAGGATGGTCCAGGCCAGTGCGGTGCCGCGCAGGTACTCATCCGCCGCCGCCTTGGCGTCCGCGTAGGCAAAGAAGCTGTTCTCGGCCGGGACGCCGTGGTCCGGCCCCGCGCCCAGGTAGGACACCATCACATATCGCCCGACGCCGGCCTCCGCCGCCGCGTCCATCGACCGGATGGCCGCGTCACGGTCCACCGCATAAGTGCGTTCCGGGCTTCCTCCCCCGGCCCCGGCGGACCAGACCACGGCGTCATGGCCCCTGAGGGCGTCGGCGATTGCCGCCGTCGTCGAATTTTCAACGTCCAGGACCGACGGCGTAGCACCGGTAGCCGCGATGTCAGCGGCATGGTCCGGGTTGCGGATGATCGACGTGACACTGTGACCTTCGGTTGTAAGAAGCGTGGACAGGTGGAGGGCCACTTTGCCGTGGCCGCCAATGATAACGATGCTGGTCATGCCCCATTCTGCTCCTTATCTCCGTGTGCGATAGCGGAGGTAGGCCACGCCGTTTCCAAAGGTGTGCTCTTCGAGGAGTTCCAGCCGCATGCCCAGCCCGTCCGGCAGGAAGCGCAGGCCTCCTCCCACGGCCACCGGATTGAGGAACACGCGGCATTCCTCCACCAGCCCGGCCCGGAGCGCGGCAGCGGCCAGCGTGGGGCCACTGATGCTGATGTGCGCGTCCGTGGCGTTCTTGAGGTCCCGGACGGCGTCGGGAACAAAGGTCCGCTCGATCCTGGTCTTGGCCGTGGATACAGCGTTGAGAGTGGTGGAGTAGACAACTTTGTCTGCCTCTTGCCAGATCCGCGCGAAGTCCCGGATGTAGTCCGGCTGATCGGGCGTATCGAAGGTTTCCCACGCAGACATGACCTGGTACATGCGGCGGCCGAAAAGGTAGGTGCCCACATCGCGTTCGAGATCATTGACGAACGTATGGACTTCCGCGTCCGGCTCGCTCCAGCTGAAGTTGCCGTTGCGGTCCGCGACGTATCCGTCCAGTGACGCGATTGCTGAGTAGATGAGCTGGCCCATGCGGCCCATTGTGCCCCTGGGCCGGGCCGGATGGGTAGGCTGTAGCGGCCGCGCGGTGCCTGCCCTGCGGTGAGGGGTGAGGTTTCAGTGCTTCGGGCGACCGTTAGTTGTGCGGCTTCTTCGGATCCCAGTTCGACATAGAAAGAAACGAGCAACGTATGGCACAACGTGTAAAGAAAACGCCATTTTCTTTAAACGTTCCAAGGACATGCAAAGAACTATGCATGGCTTTTCCACAGGCTCGAGCGTGGTACAGGCCTCCCCAATGGGGGTCACAGCACGACGAAAAACGATCAACCTAGACTCAATTAGTTGGGTTTCCGTTGGAGCGGGGCTTAAACAAAAGCAGGTCAGAGGCAATGTGCCTCTGACCTGCGGTTTTGGTAGCGGTGGGGAGGCTCGATCTCCCGACCTCACGATTATGAGTCGTACGCTCTAACCAACTGAGCTACACCGCCACGAATGAGAAAAACCTGCGCCAAGCCGGTCAAAAACCGCCTTGACACAGGCCCTCATCCAGAGCCCCCCACCGGAATCGATCCGGTGACCTCGTTCTTACCAAGAACGCGCTCTACCACTGAGCTAGGGGGGCAACGAGTAAATACTCTACCGGAAGATTTGGCCACCAACAAATCGGCTCCAGAACGACGCCCGCGGCGCCAAAAGTGCCGGAAATCCGGGCTTCCCGGGCCCTCCGGACGGCCCATGACCCGGCCCGGGGACGGATCTCTGAAGGGATGTGACCAAGCGAACTTAAGCAGCAACCTTAAAGCAGAACGGGCCGGCAGGAAGCCGGCCCGTTCTCAGTTCACTTTAGGAAGCAGTGGTTACCACTTGTTGCGGGGCTTGAAGCCGCCTTCGGTGCGCGGCTTGCGTGCCGCGTCGGTGCCCACGCTGCGCTCGTTGCGGTCGCTGAAGGAGCGGCCGCCGCGGTCAGCGGAGCTACGCTCGCCGTCGGTCTTGCGGAATTCTTTCTTGAACCCGCCGTTGCCCTTGAAGTTGCCGCCACGGTCTCCGCCGCCGGCGCCACCGCCGGAGTAGCCGCCACGCTCGCCGCCGCCACGGTTGCCCTGGTAGCCGCCACGGTCGCCGCCACGGTTGCCCTGGTAGCCGCCACGCTCGCCGTCGCCGGAGGGCTTGCGGCCGTTGTCCAGTTCGAGGTGGATCAGCTCGCCTCCGATCCGGGTGCGGGACAGAGCCTTCAGCTGGTCGGCACTGAGGTCCGCCGGGAGCTCCACGAGGGAGTGGTCCGCACGGATGTCGATGCCGCCGATGTTGGCCGAGGAGATGCCGCCTTCGTTGGCAATGGCGCCAACGATGGAACCCGGCATAACGCGCTGGCGGCGTCCGACGGCGATCCGGTAGGTGGCGTTGCCCTCAGTGAGCGTACGGGTGGGGCCACGTGAGCCGAAGCCGTCCTTGGAGCGCTCGCGCTTCTGGAAATCGGGAGCTGCGGCCAGTTCCTTGACGAGCAGAGGCTGACCGCCCTGGGCCATCACGGCCAGCGCAGCAGCGATCTCCGAGGCCGGCACGTTGTGCTCTTCCTCGTAGGAGGAGATGAGGTCGCGGAACGCGGCAACGTCCTCGGACTCGAGGGTCTCCGTGATGCGCTCGGCGAACTTGCCCAGGCGCAGCGTGTTCACGGTCTCGGCCGTGGGCAGGTGCATCTGCTCCACCGGCTGGCGGGTTGCCTTCTCGATGGAACGCAGCAGGTACTTCTCCCGCGGCGTCATGAACAGGATGGCGTCACCGGAACGGCCTGCACGGCCGGTGCGGCCGATGCGGTGCACGTAAGACTCGGTGTCGTGCGGGATGTCGTAGTTGACCACGTGGCTGATGCGCTCAACGTCAAGGCCACGGGCCGCGACGTCGGTGGCCACCAGGATATCGATGCGGCCTTCCTTCAGCGCCTCGACAGTGCGTTCTCGCTGCTGCTGCGGGATGTCGCCGTTGATGGCGGCAGCCTGGAAGCCGCGGGACTTCAGCTTGTCAGCCAGGTCCTCGGTAGCCATCTTGGTGCGCACAAAGGCGATAACGCCGTCGAACTCTTCAACCTCGAGGATGCGGGTCAGGGCGTCAAGCTTGTGCGGGCCCATAACCTGCAGGTACCGCTGGCGGGTGTTGGCGCCGGTGGTGGTCTTGGACTTGACCGAGATCTCGGCCGGGTTGTTCAGGTACTGCTTGGACATGCGGCGGATCTGGCTCGGCATGGTGGCCGAGAACAGTGCAACCTGGCGGTCCGACGGGGTCTGCTGGAAGATCTGCTCCACGTCTTCGGCGAAGCCCATGCGCAGCATTTCGTCGGCCTCGTCCAGCACCAGGTACTGGAGCTCGGACAGGTCCAGGGAACCCTTGGAGATGTGGTCGATCACACGGCCGGGAGTACCGACAACAACCTGGGCACCGCGGCGCAGGCCGGCGAGCTGAGGGCCGTAAGCGGAGCCGCCGTAGACGGGGAGGACGGTGAAGTCATCGATGTGCTTGGCGTACGAAGTGAAGGCCTCGGCTACCTGGAGCGCCAGCTCGCGGGTCGGGGCCAGGACCAGGGCCTGGGTCTTGCGTGACGGGCCGTTGAGGTCGTGGAGTTCGGCCAGGCGGGACAGGGCCGGTACTGCGAATGCTGCAGTCTTGCCGGTGCCGGTCTGGGCGAGGCCCACGACGTCGCGGCCTTCAAGCAGCAGCGGGATGGTTGCTGCCTGGATGGGGGAAGGCTTTTCATAGCCGACATCCTGCAGGGCGGCGAGGACGCGGGGGTCGATGCCGAGATCGGCGAACTTGACGCCCTCTTCTTCGGCTTCCTCGGCCTTGACGGGGGCTTCCTCAGCCTTAGCGGCGGGCGCCTCTTCGACCTTGGCAGGCGCCTCGGTCTGAGCGGCAGGCGCTTCTTCGACCTTGGCGGGGGCTTCTTCAGCCGGAGCGGCGGGGGCTTCAGCTTCGGTGGCGGCGGGCTCTGCTGCGGGGGCAACGGCCTCGGTGAATTCGACGGCGACGGTTTCGGCAGTTACTGCTTCGGCGGTGGCAGCCGTCTCGGTGTTGGTCTGATTTTCAGGCATAGGAAATTTCCTCATCCATAGGGGGCCAGGCGGCACAACCCGAGGTGAGCGGAGCCGCAGTACGTGTGCCGTGGGTGCCGGGCATACATTGACCGGCCGGTCACTTAGAAGTCCGGCGCTTTCGCAATCCCGTGGCAGGACTTCCCGCTGCATCTCTTGGCTGCTATCCCAGCAGTCTGTACAGCGTTTTCTTTAGCCGGCTCTCCCTATGAAAATGCCCGCATCACAATAGCGGGCCCCAACACTTGCCAGTCCTGCCTCAAAAATTGGGCAGGAATAAGGGATTTCCGGAGTGGGGGATGTTTCAAGTGTAAGGTACAGATCCGCTTTGCGGCTAATTGAACGTACGACGGCGGCGGTGAGCTTGCGCACACGGCCGTCGGTTCCATGCGGCTGAGGCCGTAACGCTACCGTCCCAGCCGCCGCAATAGCGCCTCAAAGGTGTCGTGGTACTCGGGCTGGAGGCGGATCTCACCGTCGGCGTCGGCATCCCTCAACGCTTCCATAGACTCAAGGTCAGGTTCGCTGAACCACTTTCCGATGGTGATGCCGTGGGTCGGCACGAAAAGCCGGTGGATGTGGTCGCCGGCCTGGACGGTACCGGTGCGGATCACGCGCAGGTAGGTACCAACCCGGCCCGCTTCCGTGAAGCGCTTGACCCATTGCGGCTCCCCCATCCGACGCTGAAAGGCGGCGCACGGGACGCGCGGCGAGGTGACTTCAACTTCGACGTCGAGCCCGATCTTCCAGCGTTCGCCGATCACTGCCCCGGTGGTTTCGATGCCCGCAACACGGAGGTTCTCGCCGAAGATCCCGGGCGGGACGTCGCGCTGAAGCTCCTTCGCCCAGTAGTCGGCATCATCCTGGGAGTAGGCGTAGATGGCCTGGTCCTCCCCGCCATGGTGGACCCGGCTCGCCTGGACGTCACCGTGGAGGCCGAGTTTGTGGACTTTAACGGGACCTTCCACCGGCCGCTTGTCGATGGCGGTGACTCCCACACTGCCTTCGTCGGGAAGGAGCTGGTGGACACGGCAGACGGCTAGCACTGATGCGGTTTCCATGGCTCCAGTGTAGGGTTCCCGGCGTTACAGCCACCGGTGGAACCGGAGATGGGCAGTTCTCTCCCGTTTCGTGCTCGCAGCCGGACCGGGCAGAGACTACGCTGATTTCAGGATTGAGCTTCCGGCGCACAGCTGCGCCCACGTTCAGCATGGACTACCAAGGGGGGACGTCATGGACCCGGAAAAGGACCAAGGCAACGGTCCGGACAAAGACCCGGCCAAGGACAAGGGCACCGGTCAAGACAAGGACCAGGGGGCGCCGAAGCCGCCGCCGTGGCAGGTGCCCAAGCCGGAACTGCGCCCCGAACTCCTGAATGAACCCATTCCCACGGTTGATCCCTTCGCCCGGGACCGCGAGCGCCAGACCCATGATGTGGCCGCGCGCAAGAAACGTTCCCAGCGGCGGACCGTTGTGGTGGGGTTGGGAGTCACGGCACTCCTCGCCGGCACCATCACCGCCGTCGTGGCCAGTAACCAGGATGAGGCCGACTACGCCCAGGTCTGTTTCAACGACGAAACCGGCGAGCGCGTGGAGGACACCCAGTGCAACAGTTCGGCCGGGCGCAGCGGTGCACTCTACGCGTGGTACTTCTACTCCCGCGGCGCCAGCGTTCCCGGGGTGGGCCAGAACCGGTCCTCGTATCCGAGCTACACCAGCACCATCCCCAGCGGCGCCAAGGCTTCCACCGGGTACAGCACCAAGGGCGGAACGGTCAGCAGGGGCGGCTTTGGCAGCAGCTCCAAGGGCGGAAGCACAGGGGGCTAGGCGTGAAGCGGTTGTTATCGGAGCCCAGGCCTGACTGGAAGCAGAAGATCGAAGAGCAGGGCCTGGTCTTCTCCACCACCACCATGCCCGACGGCCGGAAAATTGAATACTGGAACGAGGCGGCCTACTACGAATTCACCATGGACGAGGTGGAGACGCTGGAGGTCACGGCCGAGGACATGCACAAGATGTGCCTGGAGGCAGCCAAGTTCCTGGCCACCGGCGCCATGGGGAACATCGGCATCGGCCCGCAGGCATTGGAGCTCGCGGCTGAGTCTTTGCAGGCCGCGGACATGGATGTCTACGGGCGCTTCGACTTTATCTATGACGGCCAGGGCGGACCCGCCAAGATGCTGGAGTACAACGCCGACACCCCTACCGGCCTGATCGAGGCCGCCGTCGCGCAATGGTTCTGGCTGCAGGACGTGTTCCCGGAAAGGGACCAGTGGAACGGCATCCACGAGGCCCTGATCCGGCAGTGGAAGAAAATGCAGTACCGCACCGGAATGAGCACGCTCCACATAGCCCATTCCGAGGCTGAGGAGTCTGGCGAGGACTGGATGACGGCCGGATACATGCGGGACGTGGCCAGCCAGGCGGGCTGGACCACCATCGGCATCAACATGTCCGATATCGGCTGGGATCCCAACCTGAACCGCTTTGTGGACCTGGACAACTTCATGATCAGCACCATGTTCAAGCTGTACCCCTGGGAGCTGATGATGAAGGAGCCGTTCGGGCACCGGCTGCTGCAGCGCGCACACAATCCCCGCTGGGTGGAGCCTGCGTGGAAGATGCTGCTCTCCAACAAGGCCTTGCTGGCCGCGCTGTGGCACCTGTACCCCAACCATCCCAACCTGCTGCCCGCGTACCTGAACGAGCCGGGTGCCCTGAAGGAATGGGTGGCCAAGCCGCTGCACGGCCGCGAAGGGGACAACATCAAGATCCACGCGCAGGGCATCAGCATGGAGCAACCGGGCGGGTACGGCCGTGAGGGCTGGTGCTATCAGCAGTTCCATTCGCTGCCGGACTTCGACGGCAACCACCCGGTCCTGGGCCTCTGGGTGGTGGACGGCGAGTCCGTGGGCTGCGGGATCCGGGAATCGGACGGACCCATCACCGACTACTTCTGCCGTTTTGTGCCCAACACCATCGACGCCCCGGCGCCGCTTTCAGCGCAGGCCCACTCCAGCAAGGCAGGTATCGCACTATGAGCCCCCTGATATTCCCGAGCCCGGTGACCGTATGAGTGCGGAGACGACGACGGCGGGCGGCGCTTCCGGCGGACCCTCCGGCGGTGCCGTCCCGGCCAAGGGGCTCCGTACCGGAATCCTGGACCTCGGCGACTCGGTCATGCTGGGCCTCGCGTCCACGGCGCCCGTGTATTCGCTGGCCGCCACGCTTGGCCTGATCGTGGCCGTCAACGGAAACTACACTCCCCTGATTCTGGTCCTCGGGTTCATCCCTGTCCTGTTCATCGCCTACGCCTTCCGGGAGCTCAACAGCGCCATGCCGGACTGCGGCACCACGTTCACCTGGTCCCGCCGGGCGTTCGGCCCCTGGGCCGGCTGGCTGGGCGGCTGGGGTGTCGCCCTGGCCGGCATCGTGGTCCTGGCCAACCTTGCACAGGTGGCAGGCCAGTACCTGTGGCTGCTGATCGGCGACGGCTCGCTGGCCGAAAACAAGGTGGTGGTAACGGCCACCGGCGTGCTGTTCATTGTCTTTATGACCCTGGTGAATTACCGGGGCATCCGGCTGGGCGAGCATGTCCAGCGCGTCCTGACCTACGTGCAGTATGTCTCGCTGGGCATCTTCGCGCTGGCCATCGTTGTGCGGATCGCGGGCGGGGCATCCGGCGAAGCCACAACCATTCAGGCTTTCGATTTCGAGTGGTTCAACCCGGCCGGGGCCTTTGCTGATCCGGGCGCCGTGGTGCACGGTGCGCTCCTTGCCCTGTTCATCTACTGGGGCTGGGATACCTGCCTCGCGGTGAACGAGGAGACCGAGAACCCGTCCATCACGCCGGGGCGTGGCGCCGTGATTTCGGCCTTTGTCCTGGTGGCCATCTACGTCTCCGTTGCCCTGCTGGTGATGATGTACGCCACCGTGGGCACCGACGGGATCGGCCTGGGCAACGAAGCGAACCAGAGCGACGTCTTCCTGGCCATGAAGGACGTGGTCCTGGGTCCGTGGGGCTGGCTCATGGTGGTTGCGGTGCTGGCTTCGGTGCTCTCGTCCACCCAGACCACCATCCTCCCCACGGCCCGCGGCACGCTCTCCATGGGCGTCCACGGCGCGCTGCCGCCGAAGTTCGGCGAGGTCCATCCGCGCAACCAGACCCCCGGATTCTCCACCCAGGTTATGGGCGCAGCGGCCGTGGTGTACTACGTGGCCATGAGTTTCCTCAGCGAAAACCTGCTCTTCGATTCCATCAGCGCCATCAGCCTGTTCATCGCCTTCTACTACGCGCTGACGGGCTTCGCGTGCTTCTGGTATTTCCGTGTGACCTTCCGGGAATCGGCCCGCAACCTCTGGTTCCGGGGCATCCTTCCGCTGCTCGGGGCTCTTCTACTGACGGCCGCGTTCTTCATCTCAGCCGTCCAGATGTGGGATCCGGCCTACGGCGACACGCAGATCTTCGGCATCGGCGGGGCGTTTGTCAGCGGGGTTGTGCTCCTGGCCCTGGGCGTCGTCCTGGCCTTTGTCTGCCGGTTCCTGCCGTCAACGCGGGGCTACTTTACCGGGAAGCCGGCGGCGGCCGCCAGATCGACGTCGGCCTAAGATACTCAGATGAGCGACGCTGAAGTCACTGCCGACGTGCCCCCTACACCGGACCCCTCCGACATCCTGGCCCTCAATGCGCTGCTGAGCGCTGAAGAACGCGCGCTTCGTCAGCGTATCCGCGACTTCACCGACCAGCGGATCAAACCAAACATCGCCCGCTGGTATGACGACGCCGTCTTTCCGCTGGAGCTCGCTCCCGAACTCGGCGAGCTGGGCGTCCTGGGGATGCACCTGGAAGGGTACGGCTGCCCCGGCCGCACCGCCGTCGAATACGGCCTGGCCGCCATGGAACTCGAGGCCGGCGATTCCGGGATCCGGACTTTCGTCTCGGTGCAGGGGTCCCTGGCCATGACGGCCATCCACAAATGGGGTTCCGAGGACCAGAAGCAGGAGTGGCTCCCCCGGATGGCCGCCGGCGAGGTCATCGGCTGCTTCGCCCTGACCGAACCCACGGCGGGCTCCGACCCGTCTTCAATGACCACTTTCGCCCGCAGGGACGGTACCGGGGACAACGCCGGCTGGGTGCTTGACGGTGCCAAGCGCTGGATCGGGCTGGCCTCCGTGGCCGGGGTGATGGTGGTGTGGGCAAAAACCGACGACGGCGTCCGCGGCTTCCTGGTGCCGGCCGGAACGCCGGGCGTGACCGCCACGCCCATCGCACAGAAACTATCCATGCGCGCTTCCATCCAGTGCGATGTAGTGTTCGACGGCGTCCGGCTGGGACCGGAGGCCATGCTGCCGGCTGCGCTGGGCCTGCGCGGGCCGTTTACGTGCCTGAACGAGGCCCGCTACGGGATCGTCTGGGGTGCCATGGGCGCCGCGCGTGATTCCTACGAAGCCGCCCTGGCCTATTCCCAGGACCGGCTGCAGTTCGGCAAGCCGCTGGCCGGGTACCAGCTGACGCAGGAAAAGCTGGTGAACATGCTGCTGGAGATCCAGAAGGGCACCATGCTGGCCTTCTACCTGGGGCGCCTCAAAGACGAGCACAAACTGCGGCCCGAGCAGATCTCGCTGGGCAAGCTGAACAACGTGCGCGAGGCCATCAAGATCGCCCGGGAAGCCCGTTCCATCCTGGGCGGCAACGGCATCACGCTGGACTATTCGCCGCTCCGGCACGCTGCCAACCTGGAGTCAGTCCGCACCTATGAGGGCACGGATGAGGTCCACATGCTGGTGCTGGGTCAGCACATCACGGGCCTCGGCGCGTTCCGGTAGTCCGCTCGTCAGCCCGGCCTGCCTGACTACCCGCCGCTCCCCATCCCCTCGCCGCCGAGATGACATTTCGTGGCAATGTCCGGCCCCGCGACTGCCGCGAAGTGCCATGTCGATGAAAGCCGGCGGATGCATCCCGCGGCGCAGAGAACGACGCGGGCCCATACGTGTGGCTATTCGGGCAGGATGACCAGCTCAAGGTAGCCACGCAGGCAACCCGCCATGTCGACGCTCTCGGGCGACAGCAGCCACTGTGTCTGGATGCCGTCCCACAGGGCAATCAATGATGCAGCGGCGGATTCCGGTTCCACGCCGTGGCGCAGCCGCCCTTCCTCCGCGAGCTGCGTAAACCGTCGGGCGTAGCTCCGCCGCAGCCGGTCAAATCGTTCGGTGAAGAATTCGCGCCCCGGATGGCCGTCCGTGACAGATTCCGCGCACAGCACGGTGTACAACTCAATGACGCCTGGGATCTCTTCGTTGAAGCGCGCCTGGCGGATCACGGCGTCAACGAGCGTTTCCTCCGGATCGGGAGGTGTGGTGCCATCTCCGGTAATCGAGTCGCGCCAATTGAGCACGGCAAGCAGCAGATCGCTTTTCGACGGGAAGTAATGCAGGAGGCTCGTCTGGCTCATTCCGACGCGGTCGGCCACATCCTGCAGGGAGCCCCCGCGGTACCCGTGGGCCGCAAACACGGCGTGCGCGGCAACAAGGATCGCGTGGCGGCGTTCCGTTGACTTCGCATATGGTCCCCGCCGGGGCGGCCGGCTCACGTCGTTTGTGGTCATGGCAAGCCAGTGTACAGGCGGATTTGTGCGATAAATCAAAACTCGAGTGACTACTCGAATTTTGTGTTAGCCTTTCTTTTATCCGATTCCATACGTGCTGGAGCTCACATTTGCCGGCACGTGAACCGACACAATGAGGTGAAGGCAATATGGCCCGATGCACGCGGAGACAACTCTTGGGCGCTGGCCTCGGCACTGCAGCGATGAGGCTCCTCACTGGCTGCGCAACGCAGCAGCAAAACAAGGACTGGTCGTGGTGTGGCCGGTCACCCAGCAGTCATTCAATATCCTCAGCGACGGCTTCCGGAAGAAGGCGTCCGGGACGAGCCTGGTCGATTCCGTCGCCGCGGCGGAACAACAGATCATGGCCGTTTTCAAGAACAAGGGCCTCAGCCTTCGAAAGGGAACGGCATGACGACGACGTCCCGCCCCGCCCGAGCCGGGCCGCGTCCAGCCGGGCAGCATCGAGCCGGCCAACGTCCAGCCGCGGACTTTCCGGCGCGGACCAAGATCCGCGGAACCAGAAATGATGCGCCATCCCGTGCGCCTTGGCTGCTGCTCACGCCGTTCCTCGTACTGTTCATCCTCACGTTTGTCCTCCCGATTTTCGTCGCGGTCCTCACGAGCTTCACCAAGGTGACCAGGAGCGGACTCTTCGGTGAGACCGGAGTGAAAAGCGAATTCGCGTGGTTCAGCAACTACGCGCAGGCGCTGGCCGACGTCAGCTTCCTCGCCTCGATCGGGCGGATGCTTCTGTTCGGCATTGTGCAAGTGCCTGTCATCGTGATGCTGTCCGATTCCCGGCTGTATCCGATTACGCTCGGGCTGAACACCTGGCTGAGCCAGGTTGACCGCCTGCCCGAATTCTACGAACTGACAACCGGCGGCGTACTGCTGTCGATCATCCCGCTCAGCATCGCCATGGTCGTTCTGCAGCGCTTCTGGCGCGGCGGACTCACAGAAGGAGCAGTCAAGTAATGACCCAGCCCACAGCATCCGGGCACACCGCCGATGCCTCCTACATCATCGACCGCGGACCGGGATCGGGCAGGCGGACAGCCGCCCGATCCTGGCTGCACAGCAACGCTCCCACCCAGTCATTCAACGGCAATTGGCGCTTCCGGCTCCTTCCTGGTGCACCCGGAACCCCCGGGGGCCGCGGCGTCCTGCCCGCCGGCGAGGCTGTGGAGGGCATCGCCGAGGAGGCCTTCGATGACTCGTCATGGGACGAGATCGCCGTCCCTGCCCACTGGGTGCTCGAAGGCGACGGGCGCTACGGGCGGCCGATCTACACGAACGTGCGCTTTCCCTTCCCCACCGATGCACCCAACGTCCCCGATGAGAATCCCACCGGCGACTACCGGCGCGCCTTCGAACTGCCGGAGTCATGGACCGAAGCCGAGCGGATCCTGCTGCGGTTCGACGGCGTCGAATCGCGCTACAAGGTATGGATCAACGGGGTTCCGATCGGCGTCGGCGTCGGGAGCCGGCTGGCTCAGGAGTTCGACGTAACGGACGCGGTGCGTCCGGGATCGAACGTGCTGGCCGTGCGCGTGCACCAATGGTCGGCGTCGAGCTACCTCGAAGACCAGGACCAGTGGTGGCTTCCTGGCATCTTCCGCGACGTGACGCTCCAGGCACGGCCGGCGGGCGGCATCGACGACGTCTGGCTGCGCACCTCGTTCAGCGGCTCCGGTGATTCCGGCGCCGGCACGATTGACCCCGAAATCACGGCAAACGGTGACGCCTTTCCGGTGACGCTCTCCGTTCCGGAGCTGGGTGTCGACGTCACGTGGAACTCTGCGGCGGACGTTGCACCGGTCGTGGTCGACGCTGTGGCGCCCTGGTCTGCTGAGCTCCCGCGGCTGTATGACGCGACGGTGGCCAGCGCCGCCGAGATTGTCTCACTCCGGCTGGGGTTCCGCACGGTGGAAATCGTGGGGGATCGCTTTCTGGTGAACGGCCGCCGTGTGGTGTTCCACGGCATGAACCGGCATGAGACCCATCCCGACCGGGGCCGCGTCTTCGACGAAGAATTTGCCCGCGCCGATCTGGCCGTCATGAAGCAGTTCAACGTCAATGCGATCCGCACCAGCCATTATCCCCCGCATCCGCGGCTTCTGGACCTGGCCGATGAACTGGGTTTCTGGGTGGTCCTTGAGTGCGACCTCGAAACGCACGGGTTCGTCGCGCAGCAGTGGGCCGGAAATCCCAGTGACGATCCAGCCTGGCGCGAAGCCTTCGTGGACCGCATCGAGCGCACAGTCGAGCGCGACAAGAACCACCCCTCCATCATCATGTGGTCGCTCGGTAACGAGGCCGGCACGGGCGCCAACCTCGCAGCCATGGCAGCGTGGGCCCACGCCCGTGACACCGGACGACCCGTGCACTATGAGGGCGACTACAGCGGCGCCTACACGGACGTCTATTCGCGGATGTACTCCTCCGTGCCCGAGACCGAGTCGATCGGTCGCGACGACTCCGGCTCGCTGCTGCTCGGCTGCTCCGCCGCCGAGTCGGCCCGCCAACGGACCAAGCCCTTCATCCTGTGCGAGTACGTTCACGCGATGGGCAACGGCCCCGGCGCCATCGACCAATATGAGGACCTCGTTGACCGCTACCCACGGCTGCACGGAGGTTTCGTCTGGGAATGGCGGGATCACGGCATCCGCACACGCACGGAGGACGGAATCGAATTTTTCGCCTATGGCGGCGATTTCAACGAGGTCATCCACGACGGCAACTTCGTGATGGACGGAATGGTCCTCTCCGATTCGACACCGAGTCCGGGACTTTTCGAATACAAGCAGATCGTGGCGCCGATCCGTTTGGGCTTCAGCACCGACGTTCCGGCCGGCGCAGGCCACCACGCCGGCGCCAAGCCATTCGTTACGGTCGCCAACCTGCGGCACTCGGCGGACGCGTCCGACGTCGTACTAAAGTGGCGGACCGAAGTGGACGGCGTCCGCAGTGACTCGGGCGAGCTGGCGGTCGCCGACGCGTCCGGCAATGCCCTGGCCGCAGGCGAATCGGCGCAGCTGGAGCTGCCGGAGTTTGCCGGCTCAGGTAACGGCGAGCACTGGCTCACCGTTGAAGCCGTTCTCCGCAAAGACACCGACTGGGCTCCGGCCGGGCACATGATTTCAGCCGCCCAGCTGGATCTCTCGGCGCCTGCGCCGTCAGTTCAAGCGCCGCGCCCCATCGCTTCCGCCGGCAGGGCCGGCTCCTCGGGGGCCGGCTCCTCGGGGGCCGGAACGGTGAACCTCGGACCCGCGGTTTTTGAAGACGGCCGCCTTCTGTCGCTTGGCGGCTTGTCCGTAGCCGGTCCCCGTCTGGAGCTCTGGCGCGCACCGACGGACAACGACGGCGGAGCGGGCCACGGCAGTTACGATCTCGACGAACCTTGGCTGAATAACGGAATCGGTGTTCCAGCCCCGCCGTCGGCCTCGGTCTGGCGTCAAGCAGGCCTGGACCGCCTGACTGCCCGCGTGGAAATGATCTCGGCGAACGCCGAAACCGTGGTGGTCCGGACACGGTATGCGCCGGCCGACAGCGCCGACTCTGTGACAGTCGAAGAACAGTGGCAGCTCGCGGATGGGGAGCTGTGGCTGCGCCTGGACATCGTTCCCAGTAGCGGTTGGGACATGATCTGGCCGCGCATCGGGGTCAGGTTCGATCTGCCCGGCTCCGTGGACGGCGCCTCCTGGTTTGGCGCTGGCCCCCGGGAATCGTATCCGGACAGCATGCACGCGGCACTGATCGGGCGGTATTCGGCAGCAATCGACGACCTCACAGTGACATACGCGAAGCCCCAGGAGAGCGGGCACCGCAGTGCCGTGCGTTCACTCAAGCTGAACAACGCGGGCGCACCCTGGCTGCAGATCGACACCGTGGCGGATGCCCGCGGGCGCCGGCCCGGTTTCACCTTGGCCCGTCACACCGCACAGGAGGTCAGCGCCGCGGCCCATCCCCACGAGTTGCCTCGGAGTGAGCACAGCTACCTCTACCTGGACGCCGCCCAGCATGGTTTGGGTTCACGGGCCTGCGGCCCGGACGTCTGGCCGGACTTCGCCCTTCGTCCGGAGGCCCGCACGCTGACGCTGCGCATCGGGACGGCTGGGTAGCCACCGAGATGGCATTTCGTGGCAATGTCCGGCGCCGGGACTGCCGCGAAGTGCCATCTCGTCGCGTTCCGGGCGGCTACGCAACCCCTGCCGGTACGGGTTCCCTGGCCGGCTTGCCCTTCCGGATGGTCGCGCTGATCACGGCGGCAATGGTGCACATGGCGGCCGCACCAAACCAGGCTTAGGTGTACTGGCCGGTGGCGTCCCGGATGGCACCGGCGCCGAGGGCAGCGGCTGCCGCGCCGAGCTGGTGGGCCGCGAACACCCAGCCGAACACCACGCTGCCGTCCGCGCCGAACGCTTTCCGGCAGATTGCCGCGGTGGGCGGCACCGTAGCCACCCAGTCCAGGCCGTAGATCACCACAAAAACGATCATGCTCGGCTGGACGGTGGCGCTCAGGAGCAGCGGCAGCACCAGCAGGCCGATCCCCCGGAACTGGTAATAGACGGCCAGCAGGATTTTGGGGTTGTAGCGGTCGGTCAGCCAGCCCGAGGCGATGGTGCCCAGGATGTCAAAGATCCCGACGACGGCGAGCAGGCCGGCCGCGGTGGTTTCGGGCATGCCGTGGTCGTGGGCGGAGGGGATGAAATGGGTGCCGATCAGCCCGTTCGTTGTGGCCCCGCAGATGGCAAATCCCGCCACCAGCGCCCAGAACGTCCGCACCTTGCTGGCACGCTTGAGCACCTGGAGGGCACGCACTGCGGCGTTGCTGCTCCGCCCGCTGTCCGGGGCAAGGCCGGTGTCCACGGTGTCCGCTGCCGCAGCAGCGGACGGAGCCAGCCCCTCCTCAGGTGCCGTTTCACCGTAAGGCAAGGCGCCGACGTCGGCCGGTGAGTTCTTGAGGAACTTCAGCACCAGCGGAACCACCGCCAGTGCGCCGGCGGCGATCAGCAGCGATGCCTGCCGCCAGCCGGGGTCCTGGGCCAGCATGGCGATGAACGGCAGGAACACCAGCTGGCCCGCGGCGCTGCCGGCGGTCAGGATGCCGATCACCAGGCCCCGGCTCTTGGAGAACCAGGTGTTGGCGATGGTGGCGGCGAAGACGAGCGCCATGGAGCCTGTGCCCAGCCCAATCAACAGTCCCCAGGTCAGGAGGATCTGCCAGGACTGGTTGACCAGCACCGTGAGCGCGCTGCCGGTGCCGATCATCACCAGGGCGGTGGCGGTGACGGCCCGGATCCCGAACCGTTCCATCAGGGCCGCGGCGAAGGGAGCGGTCAGGCCAAACAGCACCAGGTTGATGCTGACAGCTGCGGACAGAACGGTGGTGGACCAGCCGAACTCCTGCTGCAGGGGCACCATCAGCACACCGGGTGCAGCACGGAATCCGGCGGCTCCCACAAGGGCCAGGAAGGCGACGGCCGCGACGGTCCAGGCGGGGTGCAGGCGCGGGCGGCGGGTTGTTTCGGTGGTGCTCATGCGGCGGTGGCCAGTTGCACAGGCGCGTCCGTCCGGGTGAGGCTGTGCCAGCTCGTGTTCGCGGCCGTCAGCCGCTCCCCGCAGCCGGTGCACGTGTCCGCGGAGCTGGTCCGCTGGCCGCAGCCGGAATGGATCACGAACATGTGGGCTTGGTCCGAGGGCGCCGGGAGGTGCTTTTCCGCCCACATGACCACGGCGTTCAGGACAGGGAGGGCATCCTCGCCCTTCGGGGTCAGGACGTACTCCTGGCGGACGCGCCCGCCGTCGTCGTACGCCTTCTTCTCGAGCAGACCCGACTCCACGAGACCCGCCAGGCGCCTGGTGAGCACCGAGTCCGCGACGGCGAGCCGGGACTTCATGGCGTCGAAGCGCCCGTTGCCGAAAAAGACCTCGCGGAGCACCAGAATGCTCCAGGGGTCACCCAAAATGTCGAGACCGCGTGCCATGCTGCAGTTGCGCTGGGACCAGTCGGAGCGGAGTACCATAAAGGCACCCTAGCTAACTTTCTTGAAGAAAGCCAGGGTGCCCGTGGTTGGAAAGCGCGGTGCTACTGAGCGGTGCTACTTGAGGAACGTGAAGGCCCGCTCCAGGTCGGCGATGAGGTCTTCCACGTCTTCGATGCCGCACGAGAGCCGGATCAGGTTCACGGGAACAGCCAGTTCCGTGCCCTTGACCGATGCGTGGGTCATCTCCGAGGGGTAGTTCATCAGCGATTCGATGCCGCCCAAGGACTCAGCCAAGGTGAACACCGACGTGTTTTCCGCGACCGTGCGGGCCGCCGCCTCGCCGCCCTTGAACTGGACGGACACCATGCCGCCGAACTTCTTCATCTGTTTCTTAGCCAGCTCATGGCCGGGGTGGGACGGCAGGCCCGGGTACAGGACGGCCTCCACCTCGGGGCGCTCGAGCAGCCATTCGGCCACGGCCTGGCCGTTGTCGCTGTGCCGGTCCATGCGCACGCCGAGCGTCTTCAGGCCGCGGGTGGTGAGGAACGCGTCCATGGGGCCGGACACCGCACCCACGGCGAACTGTACAAAGCCGATCTTCTCCGCGAGTTCCGCGTCGTTGACCACAACGGCGCCGCCCACCACATCGGAGTGTCCGCCGATGTACTTGGTGGTGGAATGGACCACGACGTCGGCACCCAAGGCGAGCGGGTTCTGCAGGTAGGGCGACGCGAAGGTGTTGTCCACGACGAGGAGGGCCCCGGCGTCGTGCGCTACCGCGGCGAGCGCCTCAATATCGGTGATCTTCATCAGCGGGTTGGAAGGGGTCTCCACCCAGACGAAGCGGGTCTTGTTCGTGGCCACAGCTTTGCGCACCGCGTCCAGGTCCGCCATGTCCACGGGGGTGTTGCCGATCCCCCAGTCGCCGAGCACACGGCTGATGAGCCGGTACGTGCCGCCGTAGGCGTCGTTGCCGAGCACGATGTGGTCGCCCGGCCGGGCCAGCGCCCGGATCAGGGAGTCCTCCGCCGCGAGGCCGGAACTGAAGGAGTAGGCGTGGGTTCCGCCTTCGAGGGCCGCGAGCTGCTCCTGCAGGGCGTCACGGGTGGGGTTGGTGCCGCGGCCGTATTCGTAACCGTCGCGGAGCCCGCCGATGCCGTCCTGGGCGTAGGTGGAGCTGAAGTGCACGGGCGGAACCACAGCGCCGGTGCGGGGTTCGAAGGCCTGGCCGGCGTGGACGGCGCGCGTGTTGAAACCCTGGTTTTCTGCAGACATTGAAGGTCCTTTCATGCGGTGATCGAGCCTGTCGAGATCCTGGTTTCGACAAGCTCAACCACCGAGGGTTAGTTGCTGAGGTAGGCGAGGAGGTCGTGGCGGGTGAGGATTCCCACGGGGGCGCCGACGAACGTCACCATCACGGTGTCCACGTCGGAAAGCAGCTCGCGGGCTGCGGAGATGGTTTCCAGCGAGCCGATGACCGGCAGGCGGGGCCCCATGTGCTCGGAGATCTTGTCCGTCAGCTTGGCCTCGCCGCGGAACAGCTTGGAGGTCAGGGTGCGCTCATCCACGGCGCCGAGGACCTCGCCCATCACCACGGGCGGTTCCTGCGAGAGGACCGGGATGTGGCTGACACCGTACTCGTTCATGATGTTGATGACGTCGCGGACGGTCTCGTTGGGGTGGATGTGGACCAGGTCCGGCAGCTCGCCGTTCTTGGTCTTAATGACCTCGCCCACGGACGCTTCTTCGCCGCCGGAGAGGAAGCCGTAGGAACGCATCCACTGGTCGTTGAAGATCTTGGCCAGGTAGCCGCGGCCGGAGTCCGGGAGGATGACCACCACCACGGCGCTTTCGGGGAGGTCGCGGGCGGTCTGCAGCGCAGCCACCACCGCCATGCCGGACGAGCCGCCCACCAGAAGCCCTTCCTCGCGGGCCAGCCGCCGGGTCATGGCGAAGGAATCGGCGTCGGTGACGGCGATGACGTCGTCCGGAACGGATTTGTCGTAGTTGGCCGGCCACATGTCCTCGCCCACGCCCTCGACGAAGTACGGGCGCCCGGTGCCGCCGGAGTAGACCGAACCTTCGGGGTCCGCCCCGATGATCCTGACCCGGCCGCCGTCGGCCTCCGGACGGTGGGCCGAGATCTCCTTGAGGAAACGGCCGGTGCCGGTGATGGTGCCGCCGGTGCCGGCGCCGATCACACAGTGCGTCACCAGGCCGTCCGTGTCCTGCCAGATTTCCGGCCCTGTGGTCTCGTAATGGCTGCCGGGGGCGGCCGGGTTGGAGAACTGGTCAGGCTTGTAGGCGCCCGGAATTTCCGTGACCAGGCGGTCCGAGACGCTGTAGTAGCTCTGCGGGCTGTCCGGGGCCACGGACGTGGGCGTGACCACTACTTCGGCGCCATAAGCCTGAAGCACGGCGCGCTTGTCCTCGCCCACCTTGTCCGGCACCACAAAGATGCATTTGTAGCCCTTTTGCTGGGCCACGAGCGCCAGACCCACGCCGGTGTTGCCCGACGTCGGCTCAACGATGGTTCCGCCGGGCAGGAGCTTGCCGGTCCGTTCGCCCTCTTCGATCATTTTCACCGCGATGCGGTCTTTGATGGAGCCGCCTGGATTGATGTATTCCAGCTTGACCAGGACAGTGGCTTTGAGGCCTTCCGTCACGTGGTTGAGCTTGATGAGCGGCGTGTTTCCGATGAGGTCCAGGACGGACTGCGCGTACTTCATAGGTACAAAGTTACCGCCTGCCGCCACAGGTCCTTCCCGGGGCTCAGCTCCCTGCCGAGGAATCCGTCTGCCAGAGGCCCATGATGTTGCCTTCGGTGTCCGTGAAGTAGGCGAAGTAGCCCATGCCGGGAACGGCGGCCTTGGCCTGGGCCACCGAGCCGCCGGCGGATTCGATCTGCCCCAGTGCGGCGTCCACGTCCTCCACGTCGATGGTGATGATGGGGGTCTTGAGGTTGTCCGTGCGCGGGAACAGGGCCCCGTTGATGGCCCCGGGCGCGCTGGGCATTCCCGTTTTTTCGTCCGACGGCGTGGTGATGGCGCTGGTGTAGTCCATCCCCTGCATGGGGACCAGGTTCCAATTAAACGCGGTTTGGTAGAACGTGTTGGCGCGTTCTTTGTTTTCCGTGGGGATCTCGAAATGCACAACTCCAGCCACTGCCTGCTCCTTTGAATGCGAGGGGAAGGCGCGGACGCCCCGCGCCACACGATGGAGTCTAGTCCTGCCATCTTCGCTCTGTAAGGGGCTCCGGAAGCTACGTTGTCAGCCCACCGTGGGACGATGAATACATGACCATTGCTGACGCACCCGCCCGGCTGGCCGCCGCCGCGGATGCGTCCCTGCGGTGGCATCCGGACGGCCCGTACAGCCTGAACCAGACCCTGGGCACGCTCCTGCGGGGCACCGGGGATCCATCGTTTTCGTTCCAGCCGGACGGGCTGTGGACTGCCTTTACGACGCCCGATGGCCCTGTCACGCTGCGCCTCACTGTTGCTGCGGATGGGGCTGTTGATGCCCAAGCATGGGGTCCAGGTTCCGCCGCCGGACTCGCCGGCGTACCCCGGCTCCTGGGCGCGGAGGACGACTGGTCGGCGTTTGACGAACCCGCCTTCCATGCCACGCTCCCCCGGATGGTCCGTGACGCCCGACGCCGGAACCTGGCTGTCCGGCTGCCGTCCACCGGGCGGGTGGTTGATTGCCTCGTTCCCACTATCCTCGAGCAGAAGGTCACCGTCATTGAGGCCCGCTGCGGCTACCGGTATCTGATGTACCGCTTCGGCTCACCCGCTCCGGCGGCCGGACACGCCGCGCCGGAAGGGCTCCGCCTCCAGCCCACCCCGGAGCAGTGGCTGCGCATCCCCTCCTGGGAATGGCACCAGGCTGGGGTGGGACCCCAGCGTTCGGCGACCGTCATGCGGGCCCTGCGATCCGCCGTCGCCCTTGAACGGCTGGCGGCCCTGCCTGCTGCGGAGGCGGCAGCAAAGCTGCAGGTGATTCCCGGTATCGGCGTGTGGACCGCGGCCGAAGTGGTGCAGCGTACCCACGGCTGTCCGGATTCCATCGCGGTGGGCGACTACCACCTCGCCGCCTATGTGGGCGCCGCGCTCACCGGCCACCGTACGGATGACGCGGGCATGCTGGCCCTGCTTGAGCCGTGGACCGGGCACCGGCAGCGAGTT
Organism: Pseudarthrobacter sp. Y6; assembly: GCF_050156205.1. NCBI lineage: Bacteria > Bacillati > Actinomycetota > Actinomycetes > Micrococcales > Micrococcaceae > Pseudarthrobacter > Pseudarthrobacter sp. Y6. The sequence goes on from NZ_CP189574.1 coordinate 3,329,844, forward strand.
GTCCGGATGATCGGGCTGAGCGGCTTCCGCAAACCGACGTTCGGGCCGCGGATGACCATCCAGGACCACCGCCGGCACTGAGCGCCGGAGCGACGCGGGGTCACTTAGCGCCCATGCGGGACGCCAACATGGGCGCTAAGTGACCCCGCGTTGGACTAGAGGGAGCGGAGTTTGGCCTTCTTGATCCTGGCGATGAGGCCGGTGAATCCTTCGGCAAGGTCATCCGCGTTGGCCTTGAAGTAGGACCACCCGGCGCTGGTGAAGGCTTCGTCACGGCGATTGTCCCGCGACTGCTGATCGCGCGTGAGATGAGGGGCGCCGTCGTACTGCAATGCGGTCCTGAAGCGCCGATACCCCAGGTCCGCGGACGGCGACCAGGGGTCATCCGGATCCAGGCGGAGCTGCAATTCCGGCTCAGGAAGTCGGGCGTCCAGCATGGCCAGGCGTAGGAATGTCTCCGGAAACGAGTCCGCGCCGACTCTCATCTCGTCCAGGGCAAGCCGGGCCTTCTCCACACCCTTCATGTTTGGATGCTGCCGGATGAGCAATCGCAGTCCTTCCTTGAAGGCGTATGGTTCGGTCCTTCCTTCAAGACCGGGCCGAGGCATGCGGATCAGCTGGTCTCCCATGGCGATCACGTATGCCAGCGGTAAGTGATGCGCCAGATCAAGCCAGGTCCGGGGCGGGACGGAGACTGGGATTCCGTCGATTTCCATGACCTCGCCGGGCAGCGCATGCACGCGATGGCCGGCCACTCCGGTACGGCGGACCCGAGGAAGTCCGTGGGGTTTGCTGAGGTGGATCGTTTCCTCCTTACCCAGCCACGGCGGCAGGCCGAGCCCGGTCAGTATTGCGGCGCTCTCATGGGAAACCCAGGCTCCGGGCGTTGCCGCGGCAAGGACCCGGGACCGTTCGGCAAGGACAAACTCACGGCCGGCAGGCAGGTAGATCAGCCGTCCGCCGTCGAGCACGTCCCTGGCGCGAAGGCGCTTGGGCGCGACCCCCAGCATCCGGGACTCATAGATGGTGAACGGCTGGGTGTTGAGCGTCTGCGGCAAGGGCGTGATGCGGACCATGTGCACCATTCTGTCCGCACCGTTGAGAGGATACTGAGTTATCCACAGGCCCAGTTTCATCCACTCCAACGCGGGGTCACTTACGGCCCTTCCGGGACGCAAACATAGGCCGTAAGTGACCCCGCGTTGCAATTAGAGGTGGGTCAGAGTCCCAGGCGCGCCACCGCCTCTTCGCGCATCTCCACTTTGCGGATCTTCCCGGACACGGTCATCGGGAAGCTTTCGCGGATGTCCACGTAGCGCGGGATCTTGTAGTGGGCCAGGCGCCCGCGGCAGAAGTCGGCGACGGCGGCCGTGTCCAGCGGCTCCGCGCCGGGCTTGAGGATAAGGCAGGCCATCAGTTCCTCACCGTATTTGGCGTCCGGTACACCGATCACCTGGACGTCCTGGATGGCAGGGTGGGTGTACAGGAACTCCTCGATCTCGCGCGGGTAGATGTTCTCGCCGCCGCGGATCACCATGTCCTTGATCCGGCCTTCGATCACCACGTAGCCGCTCTCATCCATCCGGGCAAGGTCGCCGGTGTGCATCCAGCCGTCAGGGTCAATCGCTTCGCCGGTCTTGTCCGGCTGGTCCCAGTAGCCCGACATCACGGCGTAGCCGCGGGTGCACAGCTCGCCGATCTGCCCGCGCTCCAGAACCTCGCCGGAGGCGGGACCGACGATCTGGCTTTCCAGCCGCGGCATGGTGCGGCCCACTGTCCCGGTGCGCTGCTCCATCGTGTCCCCCCTGCGCGTCATGGTGGACACCGGGGACGTTTCCGTCATGCCGTAGCAGATGGCCACATCCTTCATGTTCATCTCCGAAATAACCCGGTGCATCACCTCGATGGGGCAGGGCGAGCCCGCCATGACCCCGGTCCGGAGCGTGGACAGGTCGTAGGAGGCGAAGTCCGGCAGGGCGAGCTCGGCGATGAACATGGTGGGCACGCCGTAGAGTGACGTCCCGCCGAAGTCCTGCACGGCCTCCAAAGCGGCGGCCGGGGTGAAGCCGCGGCCAGGGATGATGGTGGCTGCACCGCGGCTGAGCGCGTTCAGGTTGCCGATCACCATTCCGAAGCAGTGGTAGAACGGCACCGGAATCACCACCCGGTCATGCTCCGTATAGCCCAGCAGCTCCCCGATCGAGTACCCGTTGTTCAGGATGTTGTGGTGGGTCAGGGTGGCACCCTTGGGGAATCCGGTGGTTCCGGAGGTGTACTGCAGGTTGATGGGATCGTGCGGGTCCAGCTCTGCCATCCGCGCCTTCAGGCCTGAATGCCCGACGTCGTCAGCCCGCTTGAGCAGCTCGGCGTACGTCAGCTCTGCGTCGTTTCGGGGGACGCCGGCGTCGAGCCCGTCCACGCCGGAATCCGGCAGGAAAACGAGTTCGCGGAGGTCCGGGCATTCGGCGAGCGCCTGGCGGGCCATGCCCACATAGTCGCTGTTCCGGTCCGACGGTGCCGCCACCAGCACGCGCATGCCGTTCTGTTCCACCACGAACTCAAGCTCGTGGCTGCGGTACGCCGGATTCACGTTCACCAGGATGGCGCCGGCCTTGGCAGAGGCGTACTGCAGGAGGGTCCATTCGGCGCAGTTGGGGCTCCAGATGCCCACCCGGTCGCCCTTGGCGACGCCCAGGGCGAGGAGCGCACGGGCCAGGCGGTCGACGTCGTCGTTCATCTTGGTGTAGCTCCAGCGGCGGGCGTCGGCGCCCGGAACCGCTGCGGCCTCAATCAGCGCGTCGTGGAAGGGGAACATGGCCACCACCCGCTCAAAGTTCTGGCCGATGGTTTCCTCGAGCAGCGGGACGTCAGTGTCCCCGGCTGTGTATGCGCGCATGATGGCACGCTACCAACTGGCCTTCAACAAAGAAAGCACAAGAGAAGCGCAACAGTGGGGTGTCCGGTGTAAACAGGACGGACTGCCTGCATCGGCCCGGTATTGTGAAATCCATGAGTGCACCCATCGACCTGCAGGCAACGTTCACCCCCAACGAAGGCGAGTTTTTCCGTGTAAAACTCGCCCTGGAAATCGCGATCGACGAGGTGGTGAACGAGCCCGGCTGCATCCGCTTTGAACTGACGGAAGCCACGGAGGAGAAGCTGGTCCTGACGGAGCAGTGGGCGTCCGAGGAGGATCTCGACAAGCACTCCAAGGGCACGGCCGTCCAGGACCTGAACGAATCCCTGAGCGCGCTGCTGGCCGAGCCCGTTCAGCTGGAACGCCTGTAACCCACAGTCAAAAAGCGGTTAAAGCGAAGCGGGGCCTCTCTCTGAGAGGCCCCGCTTCGGAGTTTAGGGAAGGATCAGGCGTCCGGGATTTGAGTACCGTCCTGGGGGCCTGACGTCTTTCCGGCGGTAGCCGGGTTGCTGCCCGCAGCCGCTGCGGCTTCTGCCTGCGAGCGCGCCACATGGGCATGCACTTCTTCCATGTCCAGCGCCTTGACTGCGTCGATGACCTGCTCCAGCTGCTGGGCGTTCAACGCACCCGGCTGGGAGAAGACCAGCACCTTTTCGCGGAAGGCCATCAGGGTGGGGATGGACGTGATGCCGGCCTCGGCGGCGAGCTGCTGCTGGGCCTCGGTGTCCACCTTGGTGAAGGCGACGTCCGGGTGCTTCTCGGAAACGGCTGAATACGTGGGCCCAAACTGCTTGCAGGGCCCACACCATTCGGCCCAGAAGTCAACGAGCACAATGTCGTTGCCTTCGATGGTCGATGCGAACTGTTCGCCGGTGATATCAAGGGTAGCCATGGTTCAACGGTACGCGAGGCGCAGGCGGATGTCCCGGCCCGGCGCCTCCTGTTCGCTCCCCGCGTCATCGGGAATATCCGGCGCCGGACCGTGTACACCGGGCATTGCGCGGCCTACCCTTGGGGTCATCAGCCGCTGACTGCCGCACACAGGAGGGTTCATGGCCCAGGCTATCTCCGCCCGGTCCCTCACCAAGAAATTCGGCCCGCGCTGGGCGCTCCACGGGGTGGATTTCAGCGTTGAGGTGGGCTCCGTGTTCGGCGTGATCGGCCCCAACGGCGCAGGCAAGACCACCACCATGCGCTGCCTCCTGGACATCATCCGCCCCACCTCCGGGGAGGTCCGCGTCCTGGGCAAGGATCCGCGGGCTGGAGGCCCGGAGCTCCGCAGGCGGATCGGTTACCTTCCGGGCGAGCTGTTCCTCGAGGGCCGTGTCACGGGCCGGACACTCCTGGCCCACTACCAGGCCATCAGCGGTCCGGTGGCCCCGGGCAGGATCGATGGCCTCGCCGAACGGCTTGGGCTGGACCTGGACCGCCACACGCGCAAACTGTCCAAAGGCAACAAGCAGAAGCTCGGCCTGCTCCAGGCGTTTATGCACGATCCCGAGCTCCTGGTCCTCGATGAGCCCACCAGTGGCCTGGATCCGCTGGTCCAGCAGGAATTCCATGCGATGGTCCGCGAGGCGCAGCACAAGGGCCAGACCATCTTCCTCAGCTCCCATGTCCTCAGCGAGGTCCAGCAGACGGCCGACACAGTAGCGATTCTCCGGGATGGCCGGATCATCGCCGTCGAGTCCGTGAGCGGGCTTCGGGAAGGTGCGGTGCGCCGGGTCCGGTTCACCGCGAACGGAATAACAGCGCACGACGCCGGCGCGCTGCTGGATGGGGTGCCCGGCGTCGGGCACGTAGAGGTGCTGGATTCCGACGGCAGCATCACCCTTTCGGCCACCGTGGAGGGGGCCATCCAGCCGCTGGTCAGGGCCCTTGGCGCCCTGGAGCTTACGGACCTGGTGCTGGAGGAACCGGATCTTGAGGAGGCTGTGCTGAAGATGTATTCAAGTCCCGCAGACACGGACCAGCGGGAGGCCGCGCGATGAGCACCACCCTGCCGCTGTTCCGCCGGGCCTTCTTTGATTCCTGGCGCTCCACGGTGGCGTGGGCCGCCGGCCTGGCCGCCGCCACGTTCCTCTACCTGCCGCTGTACCCGTCCATCGGCGGGAGCGCGCAGATGCAGGACATGATCGATGCCCTCCCGGCCGAGATGACCAAGGCGCTGAACTACGACCAGATCGCCACCGGTCCCGGGTATACCCAGGCCACGCTGTTCGGGCTGATCGGCTTCCTGCTGATGACCATCGCTTCCGTGGGGTGGGGTGCGGCCGCGGTGGGCGGCGACGAGGAATCCGGCCAGCTGGAGCTGACCCTCGCCCACGGGGTGACCCGCGTGCAGGTGGTGTTGGAGCGCGCACTTTCCCTGTTCCTGCGCGTGGTGCTGCTCGCGGCCCTGGTCTTAATGCTGGTCCGGCTGCTCAATGATTCGGCGCAGCTGGCCATCCGGCCCGAGAACCTCTTCGGCGCAGCAGTGCTGTTTGCCGGGCTGGCATTGCTGAGCGGAACGGCCGCGCTATGCGCCGGGGCCGTGTCCGGCCGGCGGACGTACGGACTGGCCGCCGGAGCGGCCGTCGGCGTTCTTGGCTATGTCTTCAACGCCGTCGGCCGGCAGAGCGAGAACGTGGAGTGGCTGCTGAACCTGAGCCCGTACCACTGGGCTTACGGGAATTCACCGGTGGCCAACGGCGCGGACTGGGCTGCGGCCGGGTGGCTCTGGGGAATTTCGGCAGCTCTGGTGGCCGTGGCCGCGTTCGCGGTGGACAGGCGCGACGTCGGCACGTAGCCTTCCGGGTGACCGACGGTCAGGCCTTGGTTTCCCGGGTGAGGTTGTCCCAAAGATGAGGCGCCGGCGTCCGGCTGCCGGGCAGGGCGTTGGTCTCGCGCCACTCGTGGATCCATTCGGGCAGCACCATGTCCACCGGAGGCTGCCCGAACTCGCGCAGGATCTCCTCCTGGCTCACCGGCCTGCCCTTGCTGACTAGGCGGGTGGCGATGTAGGCACGCGCGTATATCTCGCCGTCGGACACCATGCGCTGCTCAAAGTAGATGGCCTTGGCATCCAGGCCGATGATCTTTGTCTCGATGGTGTAGTGCTGCCACAGCTGCAGCGACTTCCGGAAGGCGATGGTCTCCCCCGCCGCCACCGGGCTCCAGCCGTGCCGGCGCATCAACTTCCACACCCCGCTGCGGACCATCAGGTCGAACCGGCCCAGGTCCATCAGGGAAAAGTACATGCCGTTGTTGACGTGCATGGCGATGTCGATGTCGGTGGGCAGGACGCGCAGCGGCAGGGACGAGGTATCCCAGATGGTCAGCGCGGAGCGGCGGGCGGACGTGAACAGCATCAGGAGGGTGCGCAGAAGCAGGTGCATGCGTCAATGTTACCCGGCAGTAACTTGCTGACAAGTCCGCAGGACCGGGCAGCCACGCAGGATGTGGCGCATGACGCAACAACGCTACCGGGACCTCGCCGAGTGGCCGCTAATGGCGACGGCGCTGGTGTTCCGGGCGGCGTATGCGTGGCAGGTGATCGGCCGCGTCGAGGGCAGCGGCGCGGTATGGCTTGAGACGGTTATGTGGCTGACGTGGGGTATTTTCGCCCTTGACTACGCCGCGAACCTGCGGCTGGCCACGGACCGCCGCCGCTGGTTCCTCTGGAACCTGCACGAACTTCTGATCGTGGCCCTTCCGTTCTTCCGGCCGCTGCGCATCCTCCGGCTGGTCACGCTGCTTTCAGTGCTGCACCGAACCATCGGCGAGACCCTCAGGGGCCGGGTGGTCACGTACGTGGCCGGGTCAGCGGCGCTCCGGGTATTTGTCGGCGCGCTGGCGGTGCTCGACGTTGAACAGTCCGCCCCGGACGCCAAGATCCTGACGTTCGGCGACGCCCTTTGGTGGGCCATCACCACCATCACCGCTGTTGGGTATGGCGACATGTACGCCGTGACGCCGATCGGCCGGCTGGTGGCCTCGGCGCTGATGATGAGCGGCATTCCCGTGCGGCGCGAGGTGGCCGAGCTCAAGGACCGCCCAACGTTGTAGAAATGTCCAGCGGTCCGGGCCGCTGGTCACCGAGTAGTCGCCGCCAAGAACCCCGAGTAGATGCCGCCGCGGGGCCAAGTATTCGGCGGAAAAATTCAGGTAACGCCTACTCGTGCCGCGGCTCTCCGGGCTTCCTAGACTCGAAATTCCTAGGGCCAAACAAAGTTGCCGGCGCATCCTCCGAGCTGGGGTGGATGATGCCGCTTCATAGCGGAGCATCCGTATCTTCTGGGTATGCGGGCGCTCCCATCATGCGCTTCCGCGCGGTTCCGACCGGGACCGCGCAGCGCATCACACCTCGATCCGTCCCGCATGTGGAGTTCGCGGCGGCCTTGCCGCCACAGCTGCGGGGCCAACCTGCGACGGGCCACCCATGTACCAGTTGACCGCAAAGACTTCCGAACCACCCCGCCGAAATTTCGAAACCGACGTCCCGCGGGCCGATCTCCTGACGGGCCGCCGGCCGATCAGCAACAGGCTGTGGGCAGGCATGGCCACAGCGGCTGTGATTTCCGCCTTCGGCGTCGGCGCGTTGGCCGGTCCCGTCCCCACGGTGGAGGTGTCCACGCCACCGGAAGCGGTGACGACGGCGGCGTCTCCAGTTGTGCGGATTGCCCGGCCTTTGGCCGCGGTGCCCCTGGATGCGCCCTATGTTGGGTCCGTTGAGTTTGGCAGTGCAGGAGCTGGCACCGCGCAGCCGCCGGTCGCAGCTGCAGTGCCGCCGTCGGCTCCGGCCGAGGCTGCCCCACCACCAGCTCCGGCACCCGCGGCCGACCCCAACCTCTACACAGTGGTTCCCGGCGACACGGTGGGTGGGATCGCGGCCACGTACGGCGTTGACACGAACGCGATGCTGGCCGCCAATGGGCTCGGCTTTTACAGCATCATCGTCCCGGGTCAGACGCTGAAGCTGACGGGACCCGCCGTCGAGGTTTCCGCTCCAGCCCCGGCTCCGGCAGGGGCTGCACCCGTTGCTGCTTCACCGGCCTACGCCCCCGCCCCGGCGCCTGTCCAGGCCGCGCCCGCTGTCCGCACCATCTATGTCGCGGGCGCTGGCGGACAGGCCATGTTGGACGCCTGCATCGGGCCAATCCACTACACGCCAAACGACGGCTACTCGCTCTTTATCACGGAGCACGACTTCTGCGGCGGGTGGGCGCGTTTCTCCGGCATCGGCGTGGGCGAGACCGTCAGCATTCCGGGCTACGGGACGTACACAGCGACAGCGAGGGGCCAGGTCCCTAACCCGGGAACCACCAACGATGTCATCGCAGTGTTCGGCGGGTTCCCCCGGGCCATCCTGCAGACCTGCATCCCCGGGACCAACCAGATGCTGCTGATCGCACTGAACTAGGCTCCGGTCCAGCCGGGTACGCGGCCCAGCATTTCCGAAGCTTGTTCGCGGTTCCGAACCTTCAAGGCAAGGAGCCGCGAACAAGGCCATGCGGGAATTGTCTGACTATGCAGACATCGGGTGGCGTTCCGAAATGTGCTCCACCAGTTCGCCCACGCGCTCCTCGGAGTAGTTGCGCGCAATGTCGCCCTGGCTGATGATGCCGACCAACTTATGGTCGGCGATGACCGGGAGCCGCCGGATTTGGTGCCTTTCCATGATGTCGATGGCGGCATCAACGTTGGCATCGGCGTCAACCCAGTGGGGGCTGCCTGTGGCGAGGTCGCGCGCCATCATCTCGCGGGGATCACGGCCGGCAGCAACGCACTTGAGCACGATGTCACGGTCGGTGATCATGCCCTTCAACTTGCCGTCATCACCGCAGATCGGCAGCGATCCGCAGTCCAGATCCAACATCATCCGAGCGGCATCTGCGAGGGACTGATGCTCCTTAATACACTGTGCATCCGTGGTCATGAATTCACGTACAACGCTCATTGGTTCTCCTTCATCGATTGATGTATCGACGCGGGGCATCGGGACACGTGCGCCGATGTTGCCAGCCTACGCCGGGGCTAACGCTGCTGTCGACGACGGTTCCTCCCCTTGTTTTTGCGCTGCCGCCAACATTCCAAGAGCCGGCCTCAGGGCACAAAAAAGCCTCCGGAACCTGGTGGTTCCGGAGGCTTCTCCTTGGGTGGCAGATGAGGGATTCGAACCCCCGTAGGCGTTGCCAGCTGATTTACAGTCAGCCCCCTTTGGCCGCTCGGGTAATCTGCCGAACTTCAAAAGAAGATCACCCCCGGCTGCAGTGTTCGGAACGTCCGTTTCCGGGCCGTTCCGCTTCCAGTAACCGCGGGCAAGACAACTTTACAGAACTTCTGCCGAAGAATCGAATCGAGGTGGCAGACCCATGAAAACGCTGCCAGAAGCCCCGCAATTCCGCGGAAAACGCGGGGACTTAGGCCTCGCCGAGAATCCGTCCGGCCAGCCTTGCCTCGAACTTCACTGCCTGCGCCTCGGTGATCTGGTTCAGCTGGACCGCCCGCAGCAGATCCTCACTCACACCGTCCATGCGGGCCGAGGCATCCGGGACAGGGCTGAAGATGATGGAGCCTGCCAGGGCTGCGGCGGCAACGGACGTGGCAGCGGTGGCAACCGCTCCGGCAGCTGCGGCTGTGGTTCGGGTGACGTACTGGATGGCGGTGCCTTGCATGACTTCCCTTTCGAGCTTCTTCCAACTCGTTCAACTCTCGCCTGCCCGGCTTCGTTCCCGCAGTGCGTCCGCTATGAGGGAACTGTGAATCCGCAACCATGCCACGGCCGGGCATCCGTATTAGGCTGGAATGCAGAGATCCACGCCCTGCAGAGCCAATTTCAGGGCACCCACCGGCACAAGGAGCATCATGGCAGGCGAGTCAACGTTCGACGTCGTAAGCAAAGTGGACAAGCAGGAAGTGGCCAATGCGCTGAACCAGGCACAGAAGGAACTGGTCCAGCGCTACGACTTCAAGGGCGTTGGCGCCGATGTCGATTTCAGCGGCGAGAAGATCCTGATGAAGGCGAACTCTGAGGAACGCGTCCTGGCCGTGCTGGACGTGCTCCAGTCCAAGCTGATCCGCCGCGGCATCTCCCTGAAGTCCCTGGACACCGGTGAGCCGTACCCATCCGGCAAGGAATTCCGCCTGGAAGCCTCCATCAAGGAAGGCATCGAGCAGGACCTGGCCAAGAAGATCAACAAGCTGATCCGCGATGAGGGGCCCAAGGGCGTCAAGTCCCAGATCCAGGGCGACGAACTCCGTGTCTCGTCCAAGTCCCGCGATGACCTGCAGGCCACCATGGCACTGCTGAAGGGCTTCGACGAGGCGGACCTGCAGTTCGTCAACTTCCGCTAGCTACCAAACCTTCGTTTTCGAGGCGCAAAAATTCTGCCGCTGGCAAAAGACGCCGGCGCTACCTGAATTCCGGTAGCGCCGGCGTCTTTGCGTGTCCCGGGTGATTTTCAGTGTCGCCAAATGAGGAAGTACGACGGCGGCGCTTCTGTCAGTTCAGCCGTCCTCAGTTCAGCGGCCGGCCGGCAATCCGTTCCAGCCGCGCAATCCTGTCCTTCATCGGCGGGTGGGTGGCGAACAGCTTGGTCATCGCCCCGCCGCGGAACGGATTGGCGATCATCAGGTGCGAGGTGTTGACCAGCTTCTGCTCCTGCGGCAGCGGCGCGATCCGGACGCCCTGCTCAATCTTGCGCAGGGCTGAGGCGAGCGCCAGCGGATCGCCAGTGAGCTGCGAGCCGTCCTCGTCGGCGTCGTACTCCCTGGTCCGGGAGATGGCGAGCTGGATCAGGGATGCCGCAAACGGTGCCAAAAGCGCCATCGCCAGCATCGCCAGCGGGTTGGAGTTGCGCCGGTCGCCGCCGAAGAACAGCAGCATCTGGCCCACGGACGTGATGACGCCGGCCACCGCGGCCGCCACGGAGGACGTGAGGATGTCCCGGTTGTACACGTGCATCAGCTCGTGCCCCAGGACCCCGCGCAGCTCGCGGGCATCCAGCAGCTGCAGAATCCCCTCGGTGCAGCACACGGCGGCGTTTTTGGGGTTCCGGCCCGTGGCGAACGCGTTCGGGTTCATGGTGGGTGAGAGGTAGATGCGCGGCATCGGCTGGTTGGCCCGGACCGAGAGTTCCCGGACAATCTGGTACAGCTGTGGCGCCTGCGCCTCCGTGACGGGGTAGGCCTGCATGGAACGGATGGCGATCTTGTCGCTGTTCCAGTAGCCGTACGCCGTGGTGGCCACACCGATCAAGGCCATGATCCAGATGGGTGCCGAGCTGCGGGTATTGATCCCGATCAGGCCGCCCAGGCCCAGGAGCACCGCCCACAGTACGCCAAAGAGCGCCGCAGTTTTCAGGCCGTTGTAATGCTTGTGCACGTCCACTCCTCCACGTCGCCCTGACAAAGTTGCCCTGACAAAGTTGCCCCGACAAGGCATGGTCCTAAGGCACCGGGTCGCGGGCATCGTACGTCCGGAAGCCCGGCTGCAGCTGTGCCGCCAGCCAGGCCACCGCGACGCACAAAACCCCGCCCAACAGCAGGACCCAGCCCTCACTCAAAATCTTAGTCCCGCCGCCTGCCAGCAGGTCACCCACGCGCGGCCCACCGGCCACCACCACAATGAAGACCCCCTGGAGCCGTCCCCGCAGGTGGTCCGGCGCAGCGGCCTGCAGGATGGTGTTGCGGAAGACGGCGCTGATGGAGTCTGCGATTCCGGCCAGGGCGCAGCACAAAGCCGCAGGGACCAGCCAAAGGGTGGCCCCGCCGTCGTTCGTCCGTCCTGCCAGGAGCACCACCACGCCAAAGCCCGCAATGGATGCGCCCCAGCCCATCACCGACCACACCACGGCACTCCCCTGCCACCGGACATGGCCGAGCGGCCCGGAAAAGAGACCGGCCAGAAACGCGCCCACCGCGGTGGACGCCAGCAGGATGCCCACCGTGGCTTCGCCGCCGCCGATCATCAGCGCACCGATGGCGGGCATCAGCGCGCGCGGCTGGGCGAGGATCATGGCCACGAGGTCGATGATGAAGGTCATCCGCAGGTTGGGCCGGGTGCCCAGGAACCGGAACCCTTCGATCACGGACCGGATCCCTACCCGCCCGGCGCTTCCCGAAGGGGGCATGGACGGCAGTCGGAAGACTGCCCAGAGCACAAACGCGAAGCTGATGAAGTCGATGGTGTAGGTCCAGCCGAAGCCCACCCACGCCACCAGCACACCCGCCAGCAGTGGTCCCACAGTCATGGCCAGCCCGAACGAAATCATGCTGAGCGCATTGGCCGCGGGAAGCAGTTCCTTGCGGATAAGCGTGGGGATGATGGCACTGCGTGCCGGCTGGTTGATGGCCTGGGCGCCGCTTTGCAGCGCCACCAGGAGGTACAGGACCCAGACGTTTCCCAGCTGCAGCCAGGACTGCAGCGCGATCAGGCCGGTGGTCAGCCACAGGACAGAGGTTGCCAGGAGCGCCACCGTGCGGCGGTTGTGGGAGTCGGCGATGGACCCGCCCAGCAGGCCGCCGAACACCAACGGCACCAGCGCAAACACACCCAGCAGTCCCACATAGAAACTGTCCTGCGTGAGCCGGTACACCTCCAGGCTCACGGCCACCAGCGTGAGCTGGCTCCCCACGGCCGAGACGGCGGAACCCAGCCAGAGCCGGCGGAAGGCCGGGCTCTCCCGGAGCGGTGTGATATCGGCCAGCAGTTTCCCCACCTTGCAACCCTAATGGCGCAGCAGTGTCCTGTTCTGTCACACGCTTGGTATCCTCAGGCGGGGGAAAGGAGTTGGCTTATGAATGTGTCCAGGCGGCTGCTTTTTGCCTCGGCTTTCTGGGAGGTTGCCCGGCCCAGGACTGCCCTGAACGCCGGCCATCTCCTGATCCGGCTTACGAACCCGGCCATGGCGTTCGATCTCCGCTCGGCCGCTGACTGGCTGCACTGCCACAATATTGCCCGGCAGGCCCTCACCGACGTTCTGGGTGCCAGCCGCTGCACTGTGGTGTTTGCGCACAAGTGGCACCCTATCGGAGCGGCCATCGGCGAACCGGAGGCGGAGTCCTCCACCCCCACGTTCCACGTGTTCGGGCGCTGGGACGCCGAGCCGGTCACGCCCGGCGCACAGCTGCGCCTTCCCGTTCAGCGCCGGGTGCCGGCCGCAGCGGAAGAGCTCAAAGAGTACGACGGCGGTCTCCGCGCCGCCCTGCGCCGGCTGGCTGCGGAGCACGAAGCAGTCGCGAGATGGCATTTCGCGGCAATGTTGACCAGCGACACTGCCGCGAAATGCCATCTCGCGGATCTGGACCCAGAAATCGCTTCCCGGGCCCCGCAGTTCAAGGCCGGTGCGCACCACACGGTGCTCGCGCCGGCGTCGGGCGGACCCGGCCTGACCCCCGGCCACCTGCTGGCGCTGGCAGCGGCCGTACAGGGCCTGACCGATCGCCCCGGCGTGACGGGGCTGAGCTGCGTGGTGCCGGACCCCGGCACCGACGGGCTGGAAGTCCATGTCATGGGCCGCGCGGCAGGAGAATCGGTCAACCCCATGCAGGAATTCCTGGATTTACCGAAGGTAAGCCAAGCCTTATTGTGATCGACTCATAATAAGTGCTTCAATAGAGGTATGACGGATCACTTTGGCGGCCACGACGCATGGGCTGCCGCCCTGCGCGCCCACGGCCGCCGGGTGACCAAACAGCGGCTCGCCGTGCTGACCGCCGTCGAACATCACCCGCATTCCCCTGCGGAGTCCATCCTGGCCGCCGCGCGCGCCGAGCTCCCCGAGCTGACCGCACAATCGGTCTACGTGGTCCTCGGCGACCTGACCGACCTGCACATGCTGCGCCGCTTCGAGCCGCCGCATTCCCCCGCCCTGTATGAGACCCGGGTCGGTGACAACCACCACCACGCCATCTGCACCAGCTGCGGCCGCGTGGAGGACGTCGAATGCGCCGTCGGGCACGCGCCGTGCCTCACCCCGCACTGGGATGAGAACTCCAAGCCCATGACCATCCAGATTGCCGACGTGATGTACCAGGGCATCTGCCAGGACTGCCAAGAGTCCCAAAAACTTCCTTCTGAACGTCCCTCACAAGTAATCGAGAAATAGGAGAAAAATGACTGCGAACATCTCAACAACCCAGTCCGGCGCGCCCGTCACTTCCGACGCGCACGCAAAGTCCGTCGGTGCCGACGGCGCCATCGTCCTCACGGACCACTACCTGATCGAAAAGCTCGCCCAGTTCAACCGCGAGCGAGTGCCGGAGCGCGTAGTGCACGCCAAGGGCGGCGGCGCGTTCGGTACGTTCAAGGCCACCTCGGACATCTCGAAGTACACGAAGGCCGCGTTCCTGCAGCCGGGCGTTGAGACCGAGATGCTGATCCGTTTCTCCTCCGTGGCGGGCGAGAGCGGTTCCCCGGACACCTGGCGCGACCCCCGCGGTTTCGCCGTCAAGTTCTACACCTCCGAGGGCAACTACGACCTCGTGGGCAATAACACCCCCGTCTTCTTCATCCGCGACGGCATCAAGTTCCCGGACTTCATCCACTCCCAGAAGCGCCTCCCGGGCACCCACCTGCGCGACGCCGACATGCAGTGGGACTTCTGGACCCTGTCCCCCGAGTCCGCGCACCAGGTCACCTGGCTCATGGGCGACCGCGGCCTGCCGGCATCCTGGCGTGAAATGCAGGGCTACGGCTCGCACACATACCAGTGGATCAACGCCGAGGGCGAGCGCTTCTGGGTCAAGTACCACTTCCAGTCCAACCAGGGCGTCAAGACCATGTCCGGTGACCAGGCTGAAGAGCTGGCCGGCTCGGACGCGGACTTCTACATCCGCGACCTGCAGGACAACATCGCCGAGGGCAACTTCCCGTCCTGGGAACTGCACGTCCAGGTCATGCCGTACGAAGACGCCAAGGCCTACCGCTTCAACCCGTTCGACCTCACCAAGGTGTGGCCGCACTCGGACTACCCGCTGATCCACGTGGGCACCATGGAGCTGAACAAGAACCCGGAGAACTACTTCGCGCAGATCGAGCAGGCCACCTTCGCGCCGTCGAACTTCGTGCCGGGCATCGCTGCTTCGCCGGACAAGATGCTGCAGGCCCGCATCTTCTCCTACGCGGATGCACACCGTTACCGCGTGGGCACCAACCACGCCCAGATCCCGGTGAACCAGCCCAAGAACCAAGTCAACAACTACAGCCAGGACGGCGCCGGGCGTTACCACTTCAACGCCCCGTCCGTGCCGGTTTACGCCCCCAACTCCTTCAACGGCCCCGCTGCAGTTGAGCCGGCTTCCCCGGCCGGCGGCTGGGAGAACGACGGCGAGCTCACGCTCTCCGCACACTCCCTGCACGCCGAGGACGGCGACTTCGTCCAGGCCGGCACCCTGTACCGCGAGGTGTTCGACGACGGCGCCAAGGCCCGCCTGCTGGACACCATCACCGGTGCGGTGGGCGGCGTGAAGAACGCCGAGATCAAGGAACGCGCCATCCAGTACTGGACCAACGTGGACGCCGAACTCGGCGCGAAGCTGCGCGCCAACCTCGGTGCTGGGCTCGCTGACTCCGACGCTGAGGCTGCCAACAAGATCGGCTAGTTTTCCTGCCCTTGTGGTGAAACGTCCGCCCCGTCACGGTTTCCGTGGCGGGGCGGTCTTGTTTCCACATAGGGGGCGTTCCCTCTGGCTGGAGCTGTTGGCTGTCCCTAGGATCACTGCATGAGTACATTCGAGGGCATCCCCGCGGGGGCATTCGTGTTCTATGCCGAACTTGAGCACAACAACAACCGGGAGTGGTGGCTGGAGCACAAGGACAGCTACAACACTCTTGTGCGGGATCCGGTCACGGCGCTGCTGGCCGAACTGGAGCCGCGGTTCGGTCCGGGCAAGATCTTCCGGCCCAACCGGGACATCAGGTTCTCCCAGGACAAATCGCCCTACAAGACTGCCCAGGGTGCCTTCGCCTCGGCCCAGGAAGGCGTGGGGTATTACCTTCAGGTGAGCGCCGACGGCCTGTTGGTGGGCGGTGGCTACCATTCGCATACGCCGGCGCAGCTGGCCCGCTTCCGGAACTCGGTGGATGCGTCCGGGACCGGCGAATCGCTGCGGCACATCGTGGATACCGTGACTGCTGCGGGCTTTGCGGTGGAGGGCGAAAAGCTCAAGACAGTGCCGCGCGGTTTCGACAAGGACCATCCCCGGGCGGAGCTGCTGAAGCACAAGTCGCTGTCCGCCGGCATCGAGCTGGGCCAGCCGGAGTGGATGGACTCACCGGCCGCGGCGCAGGAAATCGCAGCGCTGTGGGACCAGCTGCGGCCCTTGGTGGACTGGGTCGGCCGGCACGCGGCGCCCTGACGCCGGACTTCCTGTAGATGGGTCATATCCCTATACGTGGGATAATTGGGGGCATGGAAGTTATTCCCACACCTGCGGCTCGGCGCTTGATGACCGCCTGGCTCGGCCCAAGGGCCGCAACCCGGCGGGCAAGCTCCAGGGAGTCCTCTGAAGCACCGACCGCAATCGCCGCTTCGTCGTCGCCGGCGAACACGACGTCAGTCTGAGCGATGAAGTTCCGGACGACCTCACGGGCCTCCTCGGCGGGCCACAGTGCGGCGCGGTAGTTGAGGTCGAAGGAGACCAGCACGCCTGCTTCGCGTGCAATATCCAGCGCACATTTCTCCCGCCCGGGCCGCCCCCGGCGACAGCGCGGGAGTGATGCCCGTGAGGTGCAGCAGCCGGGCGTTGGCAATCCGCTCGGCGGGGATGTCCTCCCGGGACAGCCGGGGCCCGCGCTTCCGGACCGGTGGTCCCAGACCTTGAGCTGGTCCATGGTGCGCCGCTCTTTGATCATGAGGCCGGTGGGTGCCGACTCGTCGCGCAGGGGGTCAACCATGATGCCCTCCGCGGCGAGCTCACGCAGGACGAGTTCGCCGAGGCTGTCGTTGCCGACGCGTCCCACCCATGTCACCGAGGTGCCCAAGCGCCGCAGGGCGATGGCAAAGTTGCTCTCGGAGCCGCCCATGCCCAGGCTGAGCGAGGACACCTGGGCCAGCGGACCAGGCTTCTCGGCCTTCATCAGGCCCATCGTTCCGCCGAGGGTCACGACGTCGGTGAAGGTCACCTTGTCCCCCTCGCCTGCACGGCATCTGACCAGGATGTCCACCTGCCGGCCCGCGAAGGCTTCCGCCGTGGCCGCGGCCACGGACTCTTCGCTCGCCAGGTCCACGTGAACCGCGGCGGCGCTGACGCCTGCCGCTTCCGCAGCGGCTGCCAGTTCCGGGGCCAACGCGCCGCGCTGGAGTGCCACGCATTGCCGTCGGGGTCGAGGACCGCCGATTTACTGCGAACAACATCGTTCTCAGCCACAGTAGAGGCGGGTTAAACGGCAGAGGCACCCTGCCACCAAAGGGGTGGACGGATGCCTCTGACTTGGTTTTCAGCCTTGGCAGCTGCGGGCTTACGAGCGGGTGAGTGCCTCGTTGTCGACTGCGGCATCACTGCCGGCAAGGCCGGCGTCTGCACTGGAATCCGTGGCGTCCACGGCGGACTTTGCTTCGGCGAACTTCTCGTTCAGGCGGGAGTGCCGCTGGCCGTAGGCGAAGTAGATCACGACGCCGATGACCAGCCAGCCGGCGAAGAAGATCCACGTCTCCACGGCGAGGTTCGTCATCAGGTACAGGCACAGGACTGCGGAAACCACCGGAAGGACCTTGCCGAACGGGACGCGGAAGGACGGCTTCAGGTCCGGGCGCTTCTTGCGCAGCACCAGGATGCCCAGGCTCACCACAACAAACGCTGACAGCGTGCCGATGTTGATCATTTCTTCCAGCAGGTCAACGTTGGTCAGGCCGGCCACAAGTGCTACTGCGGCGCCGCAGATGATCTGGAGGCGGACCGGCGTCGAACGCTTTTCACTGGTCTTGGACAGCGCGCGGGGCAGCAGTCCGTCGCGGCTCATGGCCAGCACCACGCGGGACAGCCCCATCAGCAGCACCATGATGACCGTGGTGAGGCCGATCAGGGAGCCGAAGGCGATAACCTTGGCCGCCGTGGTGTTGCCGACGGCCTCGAACGCGGTGGTGAGGGTGGGCGTCTCGGCTGCCGCGAGGTCCGTGTAGGACACCATGCCGGTGAGCGCGAGGGACACCAGGATGTAGAGCACAGTCACCACGGCCAGGCCGCCGAAGATGCCGCGCGGCAGGGTCTTCTGCGGGTTCTTGACTTCCTCCGCGGAGGTGGCCACGACGTCGAAGCCGATGAAGGCGAAGAAGACCAGGGCCGCACCGGCGAAGATGCCGAGGGTGCCGTACTGGGCAGGCGCGGCACCGGTGAGGAAGCCGAAGAATGACTGTTTCAGGACGTCGGCGGTGCCACCGGCGGTGGGTTCCGCGGCGGGCACGAAGGGCGTGTAGTTCTCGAACTTCACGTACGTGAAGCCCACTACGATCACAAAAAGCACAACGGCGATCTTGATCAAGGTGAAGACGTTGCCAACGCGGGCGGAGAGCTTGGTGCCCAGCACCAGGAGCACGGTGAAGACGGCAACGATCAGGAAGGCGCCCCAGTAGAGGTCCACGCCGCCGAGCGACAGGGCCGGCGGCACGTCGGCCCCCATCAGCGCGAACACCTTGCTGAGGTAGATGCCCCAGTACTTGGCGATCACTGCCGCGGCGGTGAACAGTTCCAGTATCAGGTTCCAGCCGATGATCCAGGCAAGCAGTTCGCCCATGGTGGCGTACGTAAAGACGTAGGCCGACCCGGCGACCGGAATGGCGGTGGCAAACTCGGCGTAGCACATGATGGCCAGGGCACATGTCACGGCGGCAATGGCGAAGGACAACGTCACCGCCGGGCCGGAGAAGTTGGCCGCGGCCTTGGCGCCCACCGAGAAAATCCCGGCGCCGACAGCGACGGCGACGCCCATGATCATCAGGTCCCAGCTGCTGAGCGACCGCTTGAGCTTGCGTCCGGGTTCATCGGCGTCGGCAATGGACTGCTCGATGGATTTGGTCCGGAGAAGGTTCATAAGGTTCCACAATCCTGATTTGTGTTGGAAACAGACCCATCAACGATACTTGTCCACCCACTGGATGTTCACACCCGTCCCGCATGGTGAGACTGCCTGCCCGCCCCGGTTAAAGCGCGAACGGACACTTGAGGCCCTCGCCGGGAGGGCCTCAAGTGTCCGTTCGCGCTGGTGGTTGGTGCTGGTGTTTTGGTGCTGGCTGACGGGTTGTTGGACCGGGCTGCCTAGACGGGCCAGTCCATCAGCTTTGACCGGATCAGGAACCGCTTGCCTTCCGGCGACTCAACCGAGAACCCGCTCCCCCGGCCCTGGACCACGTCCACGGTCAGATGGGTGTGGCTCCAGTAGTTGAACTGCTCCCTGGACATCCAGAACTCGAGGGGCTGCGGCGGCACGCCGTCGGCGATGTCGAATAGGCCCAGAAGGACGTCCGCTTCCGCGGTGATGAACTCCCCGGCCGGATAACACATAGGCGAGGAGCCGTCGCAGCAGCCGCCGGACTGGTGGAACATGAGGGGTCCGTGCCGGCCCCACAGCTTCCTGAGAAGTGCCACGGCCTCGGCCGTGAGCGCCACGCGGGAGATGTCCTCCCCGGGCAGCGTCACTGCCGCGTCAAGCCCCGCCTCAATCATCAGTACTTGATGACGACGCGGCCGTCGATCTTGGCGTGCTTCATCTCGTCAAGAACGGCGTTGACCTCGGAGAGCTCCCGGGTGGACACCGTGGGGTGGATCTTGCCCTCCGCGTAGAACTCGAGGGCTTCCTCCAGGTCCTGCCGGGTCCCCACGATCGAGCCGCGGACTGTCAGGCCCTTGAGCACAATCTCGAAGATCGGTGCCGGGAAGTCGCCCGGCGGCAGACCGTTGAACACGATCGTCCCGCCCCGGCGGGCCATGCCGATCGCCTGTCCGAACGCCGATGGGTGCACTGCCGTGACCAGGACTCCATGGCAACCTCCGGTTTCACGTTGGATGACTTCGGCGGGATCTTCGTGCAGCGCGTTGACGGTAAGCTCCGCACCGTGCTTCTTGGCCAGGGCGAGTTTGTCGTCCGCGATATCCACGGCAGCCACCCGCAGGCCCATCGCCACGGCGTACTGGACGGCAATGTGTCCAAGTCCGCCGATGCCGGAAATGGTGACCCACTGTCCGGGCCTGGCTTCGGTCATTTTCAGGCCCTTGTAGACCGTGACGCCGGCGCAAAGCACCGGGGCGACTTCAACGGGGTCCGAGCCCGCCGGGATGCGTGCGGCAAAACGCGTGTCCACCAGCATGTACTGCCCGAAGGAACCGTCCACACTGTAGCCGGCGTTCTTCTGCGCTTCACACAGTGTCTCCCAGCCGGTGCGGCAGTATTGGCAGTCGCCGCAGGCGGACCATAACCAGGCGTTGCCGACAAGGTCTCCGACAGCCAGGTCAGTTACACCCTCGCCCAAGGCAACCACTTCCCCTACGCCTTCGTGGCCGGGGATGAACGGTGGTGTCGGCTTGACCGGCCAGTCGCCCGCCGCCGCGTGGAGGTCTGTGTGGCAGACGCCGGTGGTGATGACCTTGACCAGCGCCTCACCCCGGCCCGGGGTGGGAATGGGGAGGGTCTGGATCTGAAGATCCTTGCCGAACTCGGTTACTACTGCTGCTTGCATTGTCGTCGTCATTGGCGAAATCCTTGCGTCGATGGAGCGATGGTGCGGTGGAGGTGGTGCTGCCTTCCTGAGGGGTGGCCAGGGTGGTGCAGGCGGGGACGCATTAATCCGTCCCCGCCCGGGCTAAGGGCGGCTTAGAAGAAGCCGAGCTTGTTCTCGTTGTAGCTGACCAGGAGGTTCTTGGTCTGCTGGTAGTGGTCCAGCATCATGGAGTGGTTTTCACGTCCGATGCCGGAGGACTTGTACCCGCCGAACGCGGCGCCGGCCGGGTAGGCGTGGTAGTTGTTGACCCAGACGCGGCCGGCCTGGATCTCGCGGCCCGCACGGTAAGCGACGTTGCCGTTCCGCGACCAGACGCCGGCGCCGAGCCCGTAGAGGGTGTCGTTGGCGATTTCCATCGCGTCGTTGTAGTCACTGAACCGGGAGACAGACACGACAGGTCCGAAGATCTCCTCCTGGAAGATCCGCATCTTGTTGTGGCCCTCGAAGACGGTGGGCTGGACGTAATAGCCGCCGGCCAGGTCGCCTTCCAGCTGGGCGCGGGCGCCGCCGGTGAGCACCTTCGCGCCTTCCTGCTTGCCGATGTCGATGTAGGAAAGGATCTTTTCCAGCTGGTCGTTGGAGGCCTGTGCACCGAGCTGGGTCTCGGTGTCCAGCGGGTTGCCCTGGATGATCTTCTCCACCCGGGCCACGGCGTCAGCCATGAAGGAATCGTAGATGTCCTCCTGGACCAGGGCGCGGGACGGGCAGGTACAGACCTCGCCCTGGTTGAAGGCAAAGAGCGTGAAGCCCTCCTGCGCCTTGTCGTAGAACGCGTCGTTGGACTCGGCAACATCGTTGAAGAAGATGTTCGGGCTCTTGCCGCCGAGCTCCAGGGTGACGGGAATCAGGTTCTGGCTGGCGTACTGGCTGATCAGGCGCCCGGTGGACGTCTCGCCGGTGAAGGCGATCTTGCGGATCCGCGGGCTGGACGCGAGCGGCTTGCCGGCCTCGACGCCGAAACCGTTGACCACGTTGAGCACACCGGCCGGCAGCAGGTCACCGATGAGTTCCATCAGGACCAGAATGGACGACGGCGTCTGCTCGGCGGGCTTGAGGACCACGGCGTTGCCGGCTGCCAGGGCCGGGGCGAGCTTCCAGACGGCCATCAGGATGGGGAAGTTCCACGGAATGATCTGGCCGACGACGCCGAGGGGCTCGTGGTAATGGTAGGCGGTGGTGTCGTCGTCGAGCTGGGAGAGCCGGCCTTCCTGGGCGCGGACGGCCGAGGCGAAGTAGCGGAAGTGGTCCGCGGCGAGCGGGATGTCCGCGTTCAGGGTCTCTCGGATGGGCTTGCCGTTGTCCCAGGATTCGGCGACGGCCAGCATTTCAAGGTTTTCGTCGATGCGGTCTGCGATCTTGTTCAGGATGGCGGCACGTTCCGCGACGGAGGTCTTGCCCCAGGAGGGCGCAATCTTGTGGGCGGCGTCCAGGGCGAGTTCAATGTCCTCGGCGGTTCCGCGGGCCACTTCGCAGAAGACCTTGCCGGTGACGGGAGTGATGTTCTCGAAGTACTGGCCCTTGACAGGGGCAACCCACTCGCCGCCGATCCAGTTCTCGTAGCGGTCCTTGAACGTGACCTTCGAACCCTCGGTACCGGGCTGTGCGTAGACAGTCATTGCTAGCTCCTTTGCTGTGCATGAAAGGTGGCGCCTGATGCTGGCGGCCGCCGTTGGTTTCAGCGTAGGAGGGTGAAGGTTGCAGTCAGGTTGCGCGGGTGTGAGCCAGCTCACGGCCGGTCCCCACCGGGATCGGTGATTGAGCTTGTCGAAATCCCGGACGCGGCAGTCAGGCGCTGAGTTCGGCTTCCAGCCGCTCAAGGTCCGCGACGACGGCGGCCCGCTTGGGCGAGCGCGGCGGCAGCAGCTTCAGGGCGGCAGACCGGACGTCGACGTCGTCCCTCGCCTCCGGGAGGGCAGCATACTTGAGCAGCGTCTCGGCACTGCCGTCGGTCAGCACCGCTTCGCGCATGAGCGAGGAGACCCTGTCGCGGAGATCGATGATGCCCGGCGCTTCGGAGCGCGGCAGCACCCCGCCGCGGTAGATTTCCAGCGCAATGCGGTGGGCGCCGCGCTGCAGGCAGTTCAGCACCTGCCCGCTGTCCGGGACCAGGTCCATGGTGAGTTTGTACGGCCGGGATTCCGGGACGGCGGCCGGGTTGAGCTGCTGGAGGATCTTGCGCAGCCGAACCATTTCCGCGCGGAGCGTCATGGTGGGGCCGTCGCCTGGGTAGAGCAGGACACTGAGCTCCTCGGCGCTCAGCCCGGCCGGGTGGGTGCTGAGCAGGGCGAGAATTTCGCTGTGCCGGGCGGACAGCGCCACCGTTTTGCCTTCGATGCTGAGCAACGCCTGGTCGCGGCCCAGAAGCTGCAGGCTGTTGCGGTACAGGCTGCCTTCCTTGGCGCTGCCGGCGCCCGCTCTCCCGGCCCGCGCCGAATCCGGCCTGGCCGCCGAACTGGCGTTCCGCCGTCGGGCCGGCCGGCTGGCAAGGGTCGCCGCCAACTGGAGCCGCTCAACACGAAGCTGCGCCTGAGCGGCAGCGACGGTCGCCTCGACGAGTGACAGCGTGTGGGGCGCCACCGCTGTGGCCTTGCCCGTGATGTCCACAACGCCGAGCAGCGCGCCGGAATCCGGATCGTGGAACGGGACGGCGGTGCAGCTCCACGCGTGCACGGACCGCTGGTAATGCTCCGCCCCGGAAATCTGGATCCCGCGGCCCAAGGCCAGGGCAGTTCCGGGAGCGCTGGTCCCCACGGTGGCCTCTGACCAGTCGGCGCCCGGGACGAACATCATCCCTTCGGCGCGGCGCTGCAGGGCCGGATCGCCTTCCACCCAGAGCAGCCGGCCCACTTCGTCACCCACGGCAACGAGCAGGCCGCTGTCGTGGCTGGGCTGGACCAGGAGCTTGTGGATCACCGGCATGATGCTGGCCAGGGGATGCTGCCGGCGGTATTCCTCCAGCTCGTCAGTGTCCAGGGCAAGGGGCGCTTCTGGATTGTCCGGGTTGGCCTTCAGTTTGGCGGACCGCTGCCAGGACTCCCGGATCAGCCTGCGCAGCCCGGGGATTTCCTGGGTTCCCGGGAAGTCGCGGCCGTCTCCGGGAAGCCGTGCCACACCGTCGAGCAGTTCATGGCCTGCCAAGGCACTCCGCTGCAGCAGCCTCTCGGAGTCGTTACCGGGAGCCGCCGGGTGGATCAGGTTCCTCATCGAACTCCCACTTGCGCTTGGCGTGCAGGCGCGGCACATCGCGGCCGGCCTGAGTGTAGCCAGTCTAGCGCCGCCCCGCACACGAGCCTAGGGCTGGAGTTTTTGTCCACGTATTCCGGCTTCCGGGGCGTGGAAGTCACGATAAGTGGACAAAAACTCGGGAGGGAGGAACGGGGTCAGGCGCGGGAGATGTTGATCATTTCCCCGCGCGGGACTACTTTGATGCGTTCACGCACGACGTCGGCGGTCACGTCGGAGCCAACCCATTCCGCGCCGAGGGCTGCTTCGTGCGCGTCCAGCTTGATCCAGCCCTCCCACGTGGTGAACTCGATGCCGCGCTCTTGCAGGAGATCAATGATGGCCTGCGGATCCGGGTTGTGCGCCGGAGGCAGCGTCAGCCGGTCCTCCAGCAGGAAGCCGATGGTCTCCAGGGCGTCGCCCTTGGTGTGCCCGATCAGGCCGACCGGCCCGCGCTTGATCCAGCCGGTGGCGTAGATTCCGGGGACAGGGTTGCCGGCGGCGTCCAGCACGCGGCCGCCCTCGTTCGGGACCACTCCGCGCCTGGCATCGTATTCCAGCTCATCCAGCGGCGAGCCGTGGTAGCCGATGGCGCGGTACACGGCCTGGACCGAGTAGTCCACAAACTCGCCCGTGCCCTTGACGTTGCCGGTGCCGTCCAGCTCCATGCGCTCAAACTTGATGCCAGCCACCTGGCCGGACCCGCCGTCGTCGGGGTTCCTGTAGACCTCAACCGGGCTGTGCAGGAAGTGCAGGTGCAGGCGGCGTGAGGACGGTTCTTCCGATTCGGCGTGCTCCTCCACGAGCCAGTTGGTCAGCGTGTTCACCATGGTCTTGATCTGGTTGTTGCTGCGGATGGCGTCATCGGAGGCTTCGTCGAACTCGAAGTCCTCCGGGTACAGGACAATGTCCACGTCCTTCATGTGGCTCAGCTCGCGCAGTTCCAGCGGCGTGAACTTGACCTGCGCCGGGCCGCGGCGGCCGAACACGTGGACGTCCGTGACAGGTGAGTTCTTCAGGCCCTGGTAGACGTTGTCAGGGATTTCGGTGGTGAGGAGTTCTTCGGCGTGCTTGACCAGCATCCGCGCCACGTCCAGCGCCACGTTCCCGTTGCCGATCACCGCTATTTCCTTGGCATCCAGCGGCCAGTCGCGGGGTACATCGGGGTGGCCGTCGTACCAGGACACAAAGTCGGCGCCGCCGAACGATCCGGCCAGGTCGATGCCCGGGATAGGGAGATCGGCGTCCTTGATGGCACCGGTGGAGAAGATCACGGCGTCGTAGAAGGCGCGGAAATCGTGCAGCGTGAGGTCCCGGCCATAGGTGACGTTCCCCAGGAAGCGGATGTCGCCCCGGTCCAGGACCTTGTGCAGCGCGTTCACGATGCCCTTGATGCGCGGGTGGTCAGGCGCCACGCCATAGCGGATCAGGCCGTACGGGGCGGGGTAGGCCTCAAAAAGGTCGATGCTGACCTCAAAATCGCCGTCCTTGACGCCGTTGGACTTGGTCAGGATGTCCGCCGCATACACACCTGCCGGTCCCGCGCCCACAATGGCAACGCGGAGTGGACGCTTGGAGGTGGTTTCGCCTGGGTTGGACACCGGGAGCCCTTCTGGAACGAGGAGGTGCGCGGGACAGGCTGCGCACAATGTCCCCATTCTAAATGTGTTGCAGCGGCACCACGTCGCTTTCCCGGTACAGCAGGGCCCGCAGCTCCGCTTCCGCGGAGTCCAGGCGTTTGTATTGAGTACTGACTGGAATACGCGTCCATCAACTGGTGTTAATGGTTAGGTGCCTACGCCTCATGGATCCACCTCAGTGCCCGCGACCACTTTCAGAGTTCCTGCCGGGCTCAAAGCTGTGGACAAGGAGACGACGCCGGGAGTCCTGTTCGGCTTCGGCGCGTACGGGCTGTGGGGGCTGCTTCCCCTGTACTTCTTTGCGCTGATGCCCGCCGGCGCGGTGGAGATCGTGGCCAACCGCGTCGTGTGGTCGCTGATTTTCTGCATCTTCCTGATCACCGTCACCCGGTCCTGGCGCGCGCTGTCCGCAGCCTTCCGCGACCGCTCTGTGTTCGGCACGCTGGCCCTCGCGGCGGCCCTCATTGCCGTGAACTGGCTGACCTACACCTATGGCGTGACCACCGGCCAAGCTGTCGAAGCCGCGCTGGGCTACTTCATCAATCCCCTGGTCTCGGTCCTCCTGGGTGTGTTCGTCCTGAAGGAGACGCTGCGTCCCCTCCAGTGGGCTGCCGTCGGAATCGGTCTTGTAGCAGTAGGCGTGCTCACGGTGAGCTACGGCAAACTGCCCTGGATCGCACTGACGCTGGCCCTCAGCTTTGGGCTGTACGGGTTCGTGAAGAAACGGGTTGGCCCCAAGGTGGATGCGGTGACAAGCCTCAGCGTGGAAACCATCGTGCTGGCACCGATCGCCGCGGCCACCATGGTGTTCCTGGGCGTCACCGGATCGGCCACCCTGGCCAGCCAGGGCCCCGGGCACTTCTGGCTCCTGGTGGCCTCCGGCGTGATCACCGCGGTGCCGCTGCTGTTCTTCGGTGCGTCGGCCCGCCGGCTGCCCATGACCACCATCGGGCTGCTGCAGTACGTCGCCCCGGTGCTGCAGTTCATCGTGGCCTTAGTGGTCTTCCAGGAAGCCATGACCCCGGGACGCTGGATCGGCTTCGGGGTGGTGTGGCTGGCACTCCTGGTGCTGACCGTCGACATGCTCCGCGCCACCCGCAAGAACTCGATGGCAAGGAAGCGGGCAAAGCTGAATGCAGTCTCCTAACGTGGATCTACTCGTCATCGGCGGCGGCACCCGCACCATCAGCGGCACCAAGGTGCTCATCAACACCGGCACGGTTCCGTCCCTGCCGCCCATCGACGGCCTTGCCGGCGCCAATGTCCAGACAAGCGAAAGTATCCTCCGGCTCCAGGAACTGATTGTGGAACTTTCCGACGGCAGCTCAGTTTCCGCCCAGGTCGTCCTGGTGGAACTGGGCCGCGAACCGGTCGCGGCAGGGCTGGGACTTGAGAAACCCGGCGTCGAGCTCACACCGCGCGGGTTTGTGGCAGTGGACCAGCACCTGCGCATCACTGCCGACGGCGTCTGGGCAGCCGGCGATGTTGCCGGCTCCCCGCAGTTCACCCACGCGTCCTAGAACGATTTCCGCATCCCCAAAGCCAACCTGGCCGGCGGATCCCTCAGCACCAAGGACCGGCTGGTTCCCTACGCGGTCTTCATCACGCCAGAGCTTGGCCGGGTAGGCCTGACTGAAACTGAGGCACGCGCGGCCGGACGCAACGTCCGGGCGCGCATGCCCGTTTCCGCCATACCCCGGGCCCGCACCATCGGCGAGCTCGACGGCGTCTGGAAGGCCGTCGTCGACAGTGACACCGATCTGATCCTGGGCGCCGCCCTGTTCTCCAACTGCTCCTCAGCGACGCCTTCCTGGAAGCGCGAAAGGACACTTAACCCCCACCCGCTCTTAAGCGCGAACTGGCAGCAGATGACCTCAAATCCGGGATTTGACGTCATCTGCTGCCAGTTCGCGCTATATGAGGTGTGGGGGTGAGTGTTGGTCCTAAGCGTTGGCCTTGATGGCTGCGGCCAGGACGTCCAGGCCGTCGTTCAGCAGTTCGTCGGTGATGACCAGCGGGGGCAGCAGGCGGATGACGTTGCCGTAGGTGCCGCAGGTGAGGATGATGACGCCCTCCTTGAGGCAGGCGGCGGCCACGGCCTTGGTCAGTTCCGCATTGGGTTCCTTGGACCCGGCCTGGACCAGTTCGACGGCCAGCATGGCGCCGCGGCCGCGGATGTCGCCGATCACGGACTTCCCGGCGCCGGCCAGCTCCGCCTGAAGTTCCTGCAGGCGGCCCGTGGCGAGCTGCTCAATGTGGCGCGCACGTCCGGCGAGGTTGTATTCCTCCATGGACCCGATCGCGGCAAGCGCGGCGGCGCACGCCACCGGGTTGCCGCCGTAGGTGCCGCCCAGGCCGCCCGGGTGGACGGCGTCGAGCAGGTCCGCGCGTCCGGTGATCGCGGACAGCGGCATACCGCCGGCGATGCCCTTGGCCATGGTGAGGATGTCCGGGACAACGCCCTCGTGGTCTACCGCGAACCACTCGCCGGTGCGGCAGAAGCCGGACTGGACCTCGTCGGCGATGAACACCACGCCGTTGGCCTTGGCCCAGGCGGCCAGCGCGGGGAGGAAGCCCTCGGCGGGGACAATGAAGCCGCCCTCGCCCTGGATGGGTTCGATGATGATCGCGGCAACCTGGTCACCGCCGATCTGCTTCTCGATCATGGTGATGGCGCGCTTGGCAGCCTCCGCCCCCGTGATCGAGGGGTTCTCCTCGCGGTACGGGTAGCTCATGGGCATGCGGTAAACCTCGGGCGCGAACGGGCCGAAGTTGGTCTTGTACGGCATGGCCTTGGCGGTCAGGGCCATGGTCAGGTTGGTGCGGCCGTGGTAGGCGTGGTCAAAGGCGACGACGGCGTCACGTCCAGTGGCAAGGCGGGCCACCTTGACGGCGTTCTCCACAGCCTCGGCACCGGAGTTGAACAGCACCGTCCGCTTCTCGTGGTCGCCCGGGGTCAGACGGTTGAGCTGCTCGGCGAGGGCCACGTAGCTTTCGTACGGGGTGACCATAAAGCAGGTGTGGGTGAAGTGCTCCACGGCTTCCTTCACGGCCCCGACGACGGCGGGATCGGACGCGCCGACGCTGGTCACCGCGATGCCCGAGCCGAGGTCGATGAAGGAGTTGCCGTCGACGTCGTGGATGATGCCGCCGTCGGCGTCCGCAACGTAGACCGGAACGGCGGAGGCGACACCAGCGGCGACAACTGCCTTGCGGCGCTCGGTCAGGGCGATGGACTTGGGGCCCGGGAAGTCGGCCTGGACACGGCGCTTCTGTTCCAGGCGGAAGGTGATTTCACTTGCTGTGGTGCTCATGGGAGGGCCTTTCTTGACTGAATGGGGGCCACTCCGGCAGGGTTCCCTGGCCGAAGCGAAGCGAGGTTAGGGCGCCGGTGGGGAGGCTCGACCACCGGGAGAGTTGCTAAGCGTCGAGTGCGCTCATGACGTGCTTGATGCGCGTGTAGTCCTCGACGCCGTACATGGAGAGGTCCTTGCCGTAGCCGGACTGCTTGAAGCCGCCGTGGGGCATTTCGGCGGTGAGGAGGATGTGGGTGTTGATCCAGACCGCGCCGAAGTCCAGGTCCCGGCTCATCCGCATGGCGGTGCCGTGGTCGCTGGTCCAGACGCTGGACGCGAGGGCGTATTCGACGTCGTTCGCCAGCTCGAGGGCCTCGGCCTCGGATGAGAACTTCTGCACCGTGATGACCGGGCCGAAGGTTTCCTTCTGGACGATGTCGTCCGTCTGCTTGGCACCGGTGACGATAGTGGGTTCGAAGAAAAAGCCCTTGTCCCCAGCACGGTGCCCGCCCGTGACAACCTTGCAGTTCTCCGGGAGGTGCTCCACCACGGAGGTGACGGCGTTGAAGTGGTTCACGTTGTTCAGCGGGCCGAAGTAGTTGTCCTCATCGTTCTGCGAGCCGGTGTGCAGCGTCCGGGTGTGCTCCACCATGGCCGCCACCACGTCGTCGTGGACCGAATCCTCCACCAGGACGCGGGTGATGGCGGTGCAGTCCTGGCCGGCGTTGAAGAAGGCGAACTCGGCGATGGCCGCGGCGCTCTTCTTTATGTCGGCATCCTTAAACACGATGGCCGGGGCCTTGCCGCCGAGCTCCAGGTGGGCGCGCTTGAGGCCTTTCGCCGCTCCGGAGGCCACGGCAATGCCGGCGCGGACCGAACCCGTGATGGACACCAGGCCGGGGACCCGGTGTTCCACCATCATGGCGCCGGTTTCGCCCGTTCCCAGCACCACATTCAGGACGCCGGCGGGCAGGATGTCGCCGGCCAGGCGGGCCAGCACCAGCGTGGATTCCGGCGTGGTGTCGGACGGCTTGAGGACCACGGTGTTTCCGGCGGCGAGCGCGGGGCCGATCTTCCAGATGGCCATCAGGAACGGGTAGTTCCACGGTGCAACCTGGGCCACCACGCCGATGGGTTCGCGGCGCACGTAGGAGGTGTGGCCTTCGAAGTACTCGCCGGCGGACTTGCCTTCCAGGATGCGCGCGGCACCGGCGAAGAAGCGGAGCTGGTCGGCGCCGGCGGCAACTTCCTCGGACGCGATCAGCGAGCGCACCTGCCCGGTGTTGCGGTGCTGCGCCTCCACCAGTTCGTCGCTGTTGGCCTCAACGGCGTCGGCCAACTTGAGGAGCATAAGCTGGCGCTGCCCGGGGGTGACGTGCTTCCAGGTCTTAAACGCGTCCTTGGCCGCGGTCATGGCAGCATCGACGTCGGCCTGGATGGACACAGGAGACTGCGCCACTACCTCGCCGTTGGTGGGATTGACGATGTCCAGCAGGTCAGTGCCCGCGGGCGTGACGAACTCACCGTTGATGAAGTTCTGCAAGGTTTGAACCACGGTGTACAACCTCTTTCATAGGGAACATCAGCTGCAAAGCGGATGGTTGCGACTGCCTTGAGCCTATGCCAGCACCTTCCCCCCGGGGAATAGCCACCTGCACACCCTTGGCCGCAATGTTTAGTGCGGTTGACCAGCGTCCGTCTATCCTTGATCCATGGCCATTTCCCTCGCCACCCTGCTCGGCGTGCACTCCCTCCATCTGTCCAAAGCAGGCCTTGCCGAGACCACCTGGCACGAGGACATCAACTGGGTTGCCGTCACGGAACTGGAAGACCCACAGCGCTTCCTCAACGGCGGCGAACTGGTGCTCACCACCGGCATGCGCCTGCGGTCCGCGCCCGAGCAGCGGCGCTTCGTCCGGCAGGTCCAGCGCGCCGGCGCCGTGGGCATCGGGTTCGGGACAGGACTGACGCACGACGCCGTCCCGCCGGCCCTTATTGCCGAGGCCAACCGCTGGGGGCTGCCGATCGTCCAGGTGCCTTACGAGACTCCGTTCATTGCCATCGGCAAACTGGTGGCGGAAGCGCAGGCCGCCGATCATGTCGCCAAGCTGGAGCGCCTGATCGCGGGCCACCAGATCCTGGCACGCGCCCTCCTCACCGGCGGCGGCCTCACCCAGCTCCTGAAGCACCTGGGCGGCATGCTGAGGACAGAGATTGCCCTCACCCAGTTCACCGCCCACCTGTACAACAGCAGCGCCGAACTCCCCTTCGCCGACACGTGGGCCTCCTACCCCATCCCCACCGGCCGCCGCGATGCCTGCACTCTGTGGATCCGCCAGCCCTTCGAGGATTCCGGCATCATCGGCTACGCCCAGAACCTGATCAGCGTAGAGCTGAACAATATGGTCAAGCAGCGCCAAGCCCAACGCGCCCTGTGCGGCCAGGTGCTGGAGGACGTCATCCACGGCGCCCTGGAGACCAGCGAGGCCCAGCGGCGCCTCGCCGGCGTTGGCCTGAACAGCACCCGGAAAAACGTGGTGCTGCTGGCGGTGTCCGCCGCCCATCACAAGGCCCTGGTGAGCACCTCCGTACCGCAGCCGCTGGAGAAGGCGGTGGCCGCCGTCGTCGGGAAGGACCTGGTGGTGGTAATTAACGACGACGGCGGCGCGGCCCCTGCGCTGGCCCGGAACCTCAGCGACCACCTGGCTGAGGCCGGGATCCACGCGACGATCGGGATCGGCGGCGCGTACACCAAGCCGAACGGCCTGCGCTGGAGCTACTTCGAGGCGCGCGATGCGGCCAGCCACGGGCTGCCGGTGAACGAGCCGGAGCGCCTGAGCCTGACCTCACTGTTGCTGGCCAGCGAAGACGTTCCCCTGGCCGACATGGCCCATGAGTCGCTGAACCCGCTGCGCGCGTTCGACGCCGCCCACGGTGCGGAACTTGTGACCACCCTGGAAAGCTACCTGAACAACAACGGTTCAGTGGCCGCCGTCGCCGAAGGCCTAACCCTGCACCGGAACACCGTGCGGTACCGGCTGGCGCAGATCACCGAGCTGACCGGCTACGATCCTTCGGTCACGGCGGACCGTGTGCAGCTGTGGCTGGCACTCGCCGTGTCGCGGCTCGGAGCGCGGCAGGCCAGGTAGGCCCCGCCCTAAATGACCGTCCCCCGGAGGACCTTGCGGGACTTTTTCCGTTCTTTCCGGTACGCGGCTTCGGCGTCGGCCGCGAGCTGCACCTGCCGGGTATGGAGCGTGACGTAGGCCGACGCGACGGCCTCGGGCAGGTCCGGCGCCGCCGCCAACTTGGCCAGCACGTCCCGGGCCACAACACTGTCGTGGAAATCGCCCAGGACCTTCTGCTGGCGGTGCGCGGCCTTGGCGATCTTCGCAGCGCGCTTGCCGTGAACGGGCCCTGCGGACTCCGCCACGTGCCGCAGCCGTTTGGCGTCCTTGCGCACCTGGTGCAGGGCCGTCTCGTGCTCGGCTCCCCTGTGTGATCGCTTGGCCGCCCTGGCTGCACGCTGCAGCCGTTGGGCGGCCTTGGCCACCAGCTTGCCCGCCGCCTTGCGGGCCGGGGCTGCGCCGTCCGGCCGGACCGGCGGATGGTCACGGAAGGCTTCCAGGTCATCCAGGAGCCGGAAGTACCGTTCGGAAAGCAGGGCCTTCTGGAGTTTCCGGTAGGCAGTGTTCAATCTGTTGCCGAGTTCATCGTCCAGCCGGGCCTTCACAGCCGAGGCCAGCCCGGGGTGCAGTTCGGCCGTGTGCTCGAGCAGGCGAGCCAGCATCACTTCGGCGTCGCGCGGCGATCCCAGGACCCTGCCGAGCCACTTCAGCTCGTCCCGGAGGCGCCGCACGGCCACGGCGCTGTAGAGCCGGCGGTACGCTGCGAGCGCGGAACGGGCCCGGCGGGTGGCCGACCGCAGATCGTGCACAGCCTCGGGCTCCTCCAGGCGGACGCCGGGATCATGCGCCAGGATCCCGCGGATCTGCACAGCCAGGTAGGCGGCCAGGAGGTCCGACACCGGCCCGTTCCTGCCAGGACTTTTTGGCCCGGCATCGGCACCGGACTCCCTCGCAGGCAGCGCCAGGACTTTTGCCAGCTTGGAGCCGTGCCTGGCCGGGAGTGCCCCGGCGGCGGCCAGGATTTCCGCTGCGGCCGGGAACAGGTCAGGACTCCCGTGCACCAGCTCGAGTTCCCATTCGCGCCACTGCTGCGTCCGGGCCTCCCCGTCGGGCGCGGCGGCACCGTCCGCAGCGGCGTCGCCCGCGCTGTCGGCAGCGCCAAGCAACTCTGCGCTCACGCGGTCATCGGCCAGGTCCGCCAGGTGGACACCGTCCTCGCCGTACAACGGATAGGTGGTGCGCCGGGTTTCCAGCCGGACCACCGGGGCGGCACCCTCGCCGCGGAGGTACACCAGCACGTGCGCCAACAGGCTGTCAGGAACGACGCCGGGCTGGCCCAGCGGGGCGTGCAGCTCGCGGCGCCGCTGGGGTTCCGAGCCGGAGCCGCCGGACCCGTCACCGGACCGGGGGCGCTCCGTGGACAGCTTCAGGTGCCAGCCGGCGTCGACTCCGCCGGTGCGGCGGCGAAGGGTGATATCGCAGGAGGCGAGCGCGTGACCTGCCGTGTCGAAGTACACCGCTTCCAGGGTGTCCACGTGGGGCTCCCCCACGCGGGCGACCCCGGGGATCTCCGCGAGCGACGGCACCTCGGCGTCCTGACCGACGTCGTACTTCTTTTCGACCTCAACTGCCTGCGAAGCCATGACCGGCCGTCCTTCCACGTTGATGGGCGCCAGATCCAGCTGGACGAGTTCTCTTGAGCCCGGGGCTGAACTCTTGTTGCCCGAGTCTATGCCCGCAACATTAATAGCCGGGAGAGGTTCACCACAGAACCCTAGACATCAAACGTCTAACGTCTAATGTTAAGACATGACTGTTGCCTCATCCGATGCCCTGACGCTGTCCGACGCGCCGCACAAGCCGCGCACCGCCGTCGTATTCGGCGTCATTGCGCTGGTGCTCATCGGGCTGAACCTGCGGGCGGGGATCGCGGGCGTGTCTGCCCTCCTCCATGATTTTCAGCAGGTCCTGGGCTACGGGCCCCTAGTGGCCGCGATCATCCCGTCCATCCCCACGCTCTGTTTTGCGGTGGCGGGGGCGGCGACGTCGTGGCTGACCGGGCGGCTCGGCGTCGAGAAGGCAATCCTGTTGGCACTTGGATTCCTGGCCGGCGGGTTGCTGCTCCGCGGGATCCCGGCAACGGGCATGCTGGTGGCGGGCACCGTGGTGGGAATGTCCGGCCTGGCGGTCTGCAATGTGGCCATGCCGTCGTTCATCCGCGAGCATTTTGCCCACCGGACCTCAGCGATGACCGCGCTGTACACCGTCACCATGACCACCGGCGCCACTGTCACCGCGGTCGCCGTGGTCCCGCTGGCCCTGGCGCTCGGCTCGCCGTCCGCCGCGGTGGGCGCAATCGGATTCCTGGCCGTGGCTGCCTTCCTGGGCTTCCTGCCCGTCGTTCTGCATGCGCACCGCACCAGCGTCCGGAGCACGGCTGTCCGCATCTCCCCGTGGCCTTTGCTCCGCACCCGGAAGGGCCAGCTGCTCACGGCCATCTTCGCTCTCCAGTCGCTGCTCGCGTACGCGCTTATCAGCTGGTTCCCTTCCATCCTGATCAGCATGGGGCTCAACTCGGCGGACAGTGGCCTGATGTACGGGCTGATGCAGCTGGTCTCCGTGCCCGCCGGCATGTTGGTGATCGCCATCGGCTCCCGGCCCCGGATGCTCCGCCCCGCGCTGTATCTGGTCAGCCTCATGATGGTGGCCGGGATGGCGTCGCTGCTGTTCCTGCCGGTGGGCCTGGCCGTCATTCCCGCTGTCCTGCTCGGCTTCGGCCTGGGTATTTTCCCGCTGGTGATGGTGATGATCAGCCGGAGCGGGACCAGCACAGCCGAGACCACTGCCCTGTCCACCCTGGCGCAGTCCACCGGATACCTGCTGGCCACGGCGGGCCCCTTCGGCACCGGCCTGCTGTACGGCGCCACCGGCAGCTGGACCCTGCCGCTGGCACTGCTGCTGGGCCTCGCCGTGGTCCAAGTGGCGGTGGCCCACCTGATCTCGCGTGCCCCCTTGTCCGGCCTGAAGAAGTAGGACGCCATGACCCTGAGCACCTCACAACGCCAGCCTCTCGCCGACGAGGTCACCGCCAAACTCCGGCAGATGATCCACTCCGGCGAGTGGCCCTTGGACCAGCGCATCCCCTCTGAACCGGAACTGATGCAGCGCCTGGGCGTCTCGCGCGGCACATTGCGCGAAGCCATCAAGGCCCTGGCCCACAGCGGGATGCTGGAGGTCCGCCGGGGCGACGGCACCTACGTCCGCGCCACCAGCGAGATGTCCGGCGCCGCCCGCCGGATGTACCAGGACCACACGGACGAACACATCCTCGAGGTCAGGCTGGGCCTGGATACCCAGGCCGCGCGCCTCGCCGCCCGGACTGCAACGGCCGACGACGTCGCCGCCCTGCGTGCCGTGCTCGCCACCCGGGAAGTCGCCTGGAACGCCGCAGACTTCGAGGGTTGGGCCCGGGCCGACTGGGACTTCCACGCGCGCGTTGCCCAGGCGACCGGGAACCCGCTGCTGCACGAGCTCTACGTCAGCTTTGGTGACCTGTTCCACCAGGACCTGCTCAAGCAGCAACGCAAGGGCCGGCTGGACGGTCTCACGTATGAGGGCCATGGCGCCCTGGTGGACGCGATCGAGGCCCACGATGCCGACGCCGCAGTGGCCAGCGTCAACCAGAACCTGAACACCTGCGCGGAGTGGCTGCGGGCGTAAATCCTCCCGACGTGCCCAGCCGGTTTCGACGCGCCCAGCCAATTTCGACGCGCAAAGAATCTGGCGCAACCGAAATATCGGGTGCGGCGGATTTTTTGGGCGTCGCAGGAAGATTTGCGCGTCGGCGGGGCATTCGGGCGTCGCAAGGGGAATGCCCGACGACGGTCCGGCACCTGGGGGCCGGACCGCCGTCGGGCGTTAATGCGCTGTGCCGCTGCCGGGGTCAGCCGGGTTAGGAGCGGAGTCCCTCGAACACGTTCCTGGGTCGCTGCATCTCGCCGTGCTTGGCACCAAGGATGATTACTGCGCCTGCGAAGGCCGGGATGGCCCACTGCAGCAACTTGAGCTGCTGCTGCGCCGACTTCAGCTCGTCGGAGGCCCCCGGCCTGGGCTCGGTGGCACCCTCGCCGCCCTGATCCGCGAGCTTGTCCACCTTCTTGCCGAGGATGCCGGCGTACAGTGTCACAGCGGCCCCGGCCACGGTCACCGCCGTCTTGATCACCGTGTCCCGGGCCACGCCGTCCTGCTTGGCGATGCGCCCTTTGTTCTCCCAGGCAATGGCGAGGTCGGCCACCAGGTGCGAGGCGAATGCCGCGGTCTGGAGGGGCGCCCATTTCATCCAGCCCGCGCTGGAGAGCCGCGTACGTTCAGCCGGGTTCTTGGCTTCCGCAGCCGCGCCGTTCAGCCCTATTGCACCCATCAGCGATCCGCCGAACCAGGCCGCAGCGGTCAGATCGTGAACGGACCGGGCAACAAGATTTCCTGCCATGATGTGTTTTCCTCACGTCGAAACTGGTACCGGAATGCCGCTGGTGCGGTCTTTGGTGTCCATGTCCCATCAGGATCACGGTCACACCATGGTAAGCACACTTACTAATGTCACGGAACCCCGTCTTGTACAGCCGAAACGCGTAATATCGTCGGCATGGAAACAGGGACATTATTCGGCTGGGCATTCGGAGACCCCGCCCGCGAAGATGACGATACGTACATAGCAGGCCTTGAGAAGGAAGCCTTGGAGAACGCCAGGGAGACGGCTGAGGCCAAGGGCGTCGCAGTCGTCAACGGCTCTGATGTCTTCACCTCACTGAGTGCGAATGACAGCCTCGTGGAGCTGGATCATGCTCCGGGCAAGCTGGTGGTCCGATGCACGGTCCACGTTGAAGGCCCGGGCGCGGGAAAGCTGCACGCAGAGGGACCCATGAACGGCTAAGCCATGGCAGACGGGGAATCCAGCATCAGCGAGGCGGCGGATGCCGTTGAGGAAGCGTCAGACACCAAGGCGCTGGACGTTGTGGCGCGCTCCGGATTCGCCGTGATGGCCCTGCTCCACATCATTGTTGGCGCGATTGCCATCGCCCTGGCCTTCGGTCAGCCGGGACAGGCGGAAGCCACCGGTGCCATCGAGCAGCTGGGCGCCAACCCCTGGGGACCGGCCGTGCTCTGGACGTGCGTGGTGGCGTGCACCGGCCTTGCGGCCTGGCAACTCAGTGAGGCCACGCTCCGTGCCCGGCACCTGCCCCCCCGCTCAGCGTTTGGGAAAACTGTTCTCTTCGGGGTGCTTGACCATTGCCTACGGAAGCGTGGGGCTCAGCTTCGCCGGATTCGCCGTCGGCATGCGCGGGGACTCCGGCGACACTACCCGGGATTTCAGCAGCGCCCTCCTGGACGCACCGTTCGGGCTGCCTGTGCTGGTGGCGGTGGGCCTGACCACCATGGGCGTCGGCGTCTACTTCGTGGTCAAGGGGCTGCGGCGTGGGTTCAAGACGGAGCTCTTCCGGTTTGACGGCACCCGCCGCGGCAAGCTCATCGACTCCCTGGGCGTCACCGGGCACGTGGCCAAGGGAATCGCGCTGAACCTGGCGGGGCTGCTGTTTGTCATCGCCGCCGGGAAGCAAAGTCCCGAGGAGTCCACCGGGCTGGACGGAAGCCTCCAGGCGCTCCGCGACCATCCGTTCGGCCCGTACCTGCTGGTCGCAATCGGGGCGGGCTTCATCTGCTACGGCGCGTTCGCGCTGGTCCGTGCCCGCTTTGGCAGGATGTAACTTTCAAGGGAAGGAAGCCATGTCAACCGTGAGCCAACTGTTCAATTCCCCAGCCGACGACGTCTGGAAGGTGATCGCCGACGGGTGGCTCTACTCCGGCTGGGTAGTGGGCGCCTCCCGCATCCGCGCCGTCGACGCACACTGGCCTGCAACCGGTTCACGGCTGCACCACTCCGTGGGCGCCTGGCCGCTGGTGATCAACGACAGCACCCGGGTGTCCGCCGTCGAGCCCGGTCGCTCCCTGGAACTCGTGGCGCGCGGCTGGCCGCTGGGCGAGGCCAAAGTGGTCATCACGCTGGAGGATTTGGGAACACAGTGCCTTCCATCGCCGAGGACGCCATCCGCGGACCGGGCAAGCTGGTCCCCAAGGCGCTGCGCGCCGCACTGATCGGCGCCCGAAACCGCGAAACACTCGACCGGCTGGAACTCATGGCGGCCGGTGGGGCGGGGAGTTAAGCCCCGGACACTTAAAACGGAAGCGCGAACCGGCAGCTGATGACCTCAAACTTGGGTTTTGCGGTCATTAGCTGCCAGTTCGCGCTGTAGTGCGGGGGAACTAGCAGCCTCCTAGACGTTGGCTGCCACGCCGTCGCGGGAGATGGCAACCATGTCCTCGCGCGGCACCACCTTGATGCGCTCACGCTTGACCTCAACGCCGTGCGATCCGCCGAACTCCGTGGCCGCGGCACCGAGCGCCAGTTCGTGCGCGTCCAGTGCCAGCCAACCTTCCCAGCTGGTGAACTTCACGCCGCGGGCGTCGAGGAGTTCGACGACGGCGTCCGCCTCGGGAACAGCGGCGACCGGAAGGTTTTCGCGGTCTTCCAGCAGGTACGTCACGGTCTCGAGGGCGTCGCCCTTGGTGTGGCCGATGAGGCCGACCGGTCCGCGCTTGATCCAGCCCGTGGCGTAGATGCCCGGCACGTGGGTGCCGGCGGCATCCAGGACGCGACCGCCGTCGTTCGGTACAACACCCTTCTTGTGGTCGAACTCGATCTCCGGCAGCGCCGAGCCGAAGTAGCCGATCGAGCGGTAGACGGCCTGGACGGGATAGTCCACGAAGTCGCCCGTGCCGCGGGCGTTGCCCGTGCCGTCCAGCTCGGTGCGCTCGAACTTCAGGCCGGCAACCTTGCCCGGCGTCGCGGCGTCGTCGTAAATTTCCACCGGGCTGTGCAGGAAGTGCAGGTGCAGACGGCGTGAGGCGGTGAGCTCGGAGAGGTCCTCGGGCTGCTCGGCGATCCAGTTGGTGAGGGTGCCCACCATGGTCTTGGTCTGGTTGTTGCTCTGGATCTGGCGGTCCGATTCCTCGTCGAACTCGAAGTCCTCGGCGTAGAGGATGATGTCCACGTCCTTGGAGTGGGACAGCTCGCGGAGCTCCAGCGGGGTGAACTTCACCTGGGCCGGGCCGCGGCGCCCGAATACGTGCACGTCCGTGACGGGCGAGTTCTTCAGCCCGGCGTAGACGTTGTCCGGAATTTCGGAGACCAGCAGGTCGTCGGCGTGCTTGGAGAGGACCCGGGCCACGTCCAGGGCCACGTTGCCGTTGCCGATCACGGCGATTTCCTTGGCGTCCAGCGGCCATTCGCGGGACACGTCGGGGTGGCCGTCGTACCAGGAGACGAAGTCCGCGCCGCCGTAGGAGCCGTCCAGCTCGATGCCCGGGATATTCAGGTCCGCGTCCTTGATGGCGCCGGTGGCGAAGATGACGGCGTCGTAGTGGGTGCGGAGGTCCTCGATGGAGATGTCGGTGCCGTAGTCCACGTTGCCGAAGAAGCGGATGTCGCCGCGGTCCAGGACCTTGTGCAGGGCGTTGACGATGCCCTTGATGCGCGGGTGGTCCGGGGCCACGCCGTAGCGGATCAGGCCGTAGGGTGCCGGGTAGCGGTCAAAGAGGTCGATGCTCACGGTCAGCTCGCCGCTCTTGACGGCTTCGCTCTTGGTGAGGATGTCCGCGGCGTAAACGCCGGCCGGACCGGAGCCCACGACGGCGACGCGCAGCGGACGCTCGGCAGATCCTACGGAGGTGCTTGATGACACGGCTGTGTTCCTTTGGTTCGTTCCGGCTGGGGGCTAGGTGGTGAGGGCTGTTGCGGTGGTGCGGGGGCTGTTCGGGGTGGTGGTGCTGTAGTCCGCTGTCTTGAAGTGCGACGGCGCGAACGGGCTGACGCGGACCACGTCGCCGATCACAATCACAGCAGGATTTGCGACGCCGGTGGCTTCCGCCTGGTCGGCGATGGAACCGAGCGTGCCGATCGTCACGCGCTGATTCGGCAGATAGCCGTTCTCAACGATGCCAACTGGAGTGTCCTGAGGCAAACCGGCGCCCGCCAGGGCAGCGGCGGAGTCGCGAAGTGCGGCCACGCCCATCAGCAGGACGATGGTGTGATCTGCCCGGGCAGGGACCTCGGACAACTCCTCATGGCCAGTCACAACACTGAAGCCCTTGGCCAGGCCGCGGTGCGTCACGGGGATGCCGGCGGCGGCCGGAACAGAGATCGCGGACGTGACGCCGGAGACCACTTCAACCTCGACGCCATGCTGCCGGCAGTACTCGGCTTCCTCGCCGCCGCGACCCAGGACGTACGGGTCGCCGCCCTTGAGCCGGACCACGCGGTGCCCGGCGAGCGCCTCGTCGACGAGGATGCGGTTGATCTCGGCCTGCGGCACGGGATGGTGGCCGGGAGTCTTGCCCACCTCAATGACGCGGACATCCGGGGCAAGTTCGTTGAGCAGTTCGCGCGGGCCGAGGCGGTCTGCCACCACGACGTCGGCCTGGCCGAGGAGCCGGCGGCCGCGGACGGTGATGAGGCCGGTGTCGCCGGGCCCGCCGCCAACAAGGGCCACAGAGCCCGCAGACGCACGACGGCGGCGCAGCGGGAGGTCGCCAGTTTCCAGTGCGGTGGCGACGGCGTCACGCAGGGCCATGGCGCGGCGCGGGTCTCCCCCGGCGTTCACGGCGATCTGCACGTCATCAACCACGGCGACGGCGGGCGTCCACGCGGCTGAGGCTTCGTGGTCGGAGGCGTTGACGCACCAGATGCGCTGCGCCTCGGCGTCGGCCGACACCTGGGTGTCCACGGCGGGATCGCCGGTGGCCGTCTGGACGAACCAGACGCCGTCGACGTCGGACGGAAGGTAAGTGCGCGGCTCCCAGGTGAGGAGGCCGGCGTCGGCCAGTTCGCGGAGCGCGGCGGAGGCAACGGGTGCGACGACGGTGACCTGCGCACCGGCGTCGAGCAAACCCTTGGCGCGGCGGGCAGCCACCGGGCCGCCGCCCACCACCAGCACGGGGCGGCCGAGCAGCCGCAAGGCTGTGGGGTAAATATCCTGAATTGCCATAGATCGACGATAGGGCCGCGCCGTTTCACCAACAACGGGACGGAAACACCAGTTCACGTAAGGTAACCCTGCGTCACATAGGCGCGGCCGCAATCCCGGGTCGCCGTCGTGGGGCACATTGGCCGGAATGAACGCCAAGGCCGGCTCGATCGCCGGCGCGTCCGTGTCAAAGTGCCCCAGATCGGCGGCTGGCGGGTCCTTAGTTCGCGCTGGGCGGAGCTCCTTGCTGCAAAGCCTGCTGGAGCAGGGCGCGTGCGGTCCACCGCTGGGAGGCAACAGCCTCGTCGCGGCTCAGGCCGCCGATGTCCGTCAGCCAGACCAGCGACTCAATGCCGGTGGCGCTGCGGATGGCCAGGACCAGCCGATGGATGTCCGGCTCCGCCATCTGCCCCTGGAGCGGCGACAGCGCCTCGGTAATCCACGCGATCGCCCGGCCCTGCCGCAGGGGCAGGCTTCGGCGTTCGTCGGTGGTCTGCTCCAGTGAGAGCCTCAACATGGTCCGCTGCTGCGCTTCAGTCTCGAGAATCATCGTGGTGAACTGGGTGATCACTGCGTCCAGCCGCTCCGCGACGTCTGCCGGCGGATTTTCGGGCAGCAACGATGTGGCGGCGGTTTCCGGGTGGGCGGCAGCCAGCAGTTCCCGCTGCCCCTGGAAGTACCGGTACGCGGTACTGCGGGCGACCCCCGCGACCAGCGCAGCATCGTCCACTGTAGGCGTGGCGCCATCCGCTACGAGTTGGCGCGCCGCAGCAACCAGCGCATCAAGGGTGCGGCGCTTCTGGCCGGTGCGGCCGACGTCTGCATAGGGTCTTGACATGCTCTTTATGATACCCCAGTCTTGTTATGGGACAACGGTCCCATAAGTCTTCCGACCACTATCGAGGCGACCACCATGAAGACGAAGAACTCAGCATCCGCAGTTGTCCTGCAGCCCGGCGAAGGGGCCAGGCGCTGGTTCTTCGGCGGCGGAGTGCAGACCTGGAAGGCCACGGAGGAAGACACGGCCGGGGCCTTCCTGCTCTTCGAAGATGAGATGGCCCTGAACAAGGTGACGCCGATGCACACCCATCCGGACTCCGACGAAACGCTGTACATCCTGGCCGGCGAGATCCTGATGAACATGGACGGCACGGAGCATCACGTCGCAGCGGGTGGCGTGACCATTGCGCCGAGGGGTGTCCCGCACGCGTTCAAGGTCCTCCAGGAGGGGACCCGCATGCTGTGCCTGCACACCCCCGGCGGCGCCCAGGCCTTCTACTTCGGCGCGAGTGAACCGCTCATTGACGGCGAAGGAACAGGTCTTGTGGACTTTGACCGCATCCGTGAATCAGGGCAGCTGAACGGCGGCATCGAGATCGTGGGGCCGCCGCCATTCCCTGAGGCTTAGTCCTCAAGGCCGGCCACGAACCGGCCGCGGTTGGTGATGAGCCGCTGCAGGTAGCGGCTCAGAACCAAGTCCTCCACCAGCCGGCCCAGGACCCCGAACGGCGCCGTGAACTCCACACGGTCCGTCATGATGCTGCCGGTGGACGTGGCCTCGAACTCGTGGACGTGGCGGAACGTTTTGAACGGGCCCCTGATCTGCTCGTCCGTGAAGCTGTCGGGGAAGTCCAGTGCGGTGATGCGGCTGGTCATCCTCAGTGGGACGCCGAAATGCCGGGCCTGCCAGGTCACCTCTTGCCCCTCGCCGATCAGGCCGGACGTGACCCCGCCTACGGCCCGTTCCCCGGCGTCCTTCTGGGAATCCAGGTGCGTCTCAATGCTGCGTGCGAGATCGAACAGGCGCTCCGGCGGGAGGGCGGACGCGGTGCGGCACACGAAGCTGACAGTCATGGCGCCAGTCTGCCAGACTCCCTGGTGGGCTACGTGCGTAGTTGGTTGCCTTTAGAACAGAACAGAACAGAACAGCAAAGCCCGACGGCGGGACTCGCCATCGGGCTCTGCTGACAGGTTTCTGCCGCTTGAGAGGTGCTGCCTGGGTTAGCGGGTGCTGCCGGCCAGCAGGCCGCGGCTGCGGAGGAGGCGCTTCTCGATGGGGGCGAACACCAGCAGCTCGATCAGGATGCCGACGGCCAGGATCAGCAGGATTGCGGACATCACGATGGTCATGTCGGCCAAGTCGCGGCCCTGGTTCAGCATGGAGCCGAGGCCGAAGCCGATGGTTCCGCCCACGGCGATGATTTCCGCGGCCATCAGCGACCGCCAGGAGAACGCCCAGCCTTGTTTGAGCCCGCTGAGGTAGCCGGGCAGCGCGGCAGGGAGGATGATCTGCATGGCCATCTGGAAACGGTTGGCGCCCAGCACCGTGCCGACGCGGCGGTACTGCGGCGGGATCTGGTCCACGCCGGATATCAGCCCGTTGATGATGGACGGGATCGCACCCATAAACACCACGAAGTAGACCGTGGCGTCCGTGAGGCCGAACCAGATGATGGCAGCGGGCACCCAGGCAACGGACGGCAGCACCTGAAGGCCGGAAATTAGCGGCCCGAAGGCACGGCGCAGCGGCGCAACCTGGGCCAGCAGCAGCCCCACCGGCGTGGCGATGGCAACGCTGATCAGGAACCCGACCAGCCCGCGCTGCAGCGAGGTCCACACCGCTTCCTGCAGTTTGGCCTCGCCCCAGAGGACGCCGATCTGGCCCAGGACGTCGAGCGGACCGGGAACCAGGTCGCGGCGCTTGAGGCCCAGGGATACGTAGAACTGCCAGATCAGGACAAGGACCACGAGGGCCGCGACGGGCAGGAGCACCCGGCTCCAGTCGATCCGGTGCTTGCGCGCCGCGTCGGACTGGAGAGAATCCAGCCCGGCCTCGAGCTCACGCAGGTCCTCATGCCCGGTGGAAGAGCGGGTCAGGGCGGCGTGGACTTTGCGGGTTTCCGGCTGTCCGGTGATTGAGCTTGGCGAAATCCCGGTCTCGACAGACTCGACCACCGGTTCGGTCTCGGCGAGGGGCGTGGGGTTATTTGGCATGGCGGCGAATCTCCTCCCGCAGCCGGGCGGTGATGACCCCGGTCAGCTGTCCGGCCAGGCCGGCGTCGGTTCGGTGTTCCTCGGAAACAGCCCACTCCTGGACCACGCGGCCGGGTCGGGACGACAACAGCAACACGCGCTGGCCCAGCCGCACGGCCTCGCGGACGTTGTGGGTGACAAAAACGATGGTGCGCCCTGTTTCCTTCCAGATGCGTTCCAGCTCGTCGTGCAGGAGGTCGCGGGTGATGGCGTCCAGGGCGGCAAACGGCTCATCCATGAGCAGCAGTTGCCGGTCCTGCGACAGGGCCCGGGCCAGTGCCACACGCTGGCGCATGCCGCCGGACAGCTCGTGCGGACGCTTGTCCCCGGCCTCGCCGAGGTGCACCAACTCGAGCAGCTCATCGGCCTTGATCCGGCGTTCAGCTTTCCTCACACCGCGCAGCTTCAGGGCCAGCTCGATGTTCTCCCGCGCCGTCAGCCAGGGGAAGAGGGCGGCGTCCTGGAACATAAAGGCTGCTCCGTCGCTGGGTACTTCAAGGGCGCCCGACGTCGGGACTTCGAGTCCCGCCATGATGTTCAGCAGGGTGGATTTGCCGCAGCCGGACGCACCGAGGAGGGCTACGAATTCGCCCGCGCCGATATTGGCGTTGACGTCGTCCAGCACCGGGGCGCCGTCGCCGAAGCGCTTGCCCAGGTTTTCCAGTACGACTGGCATGGTCCCGTCCTTAAGTAGTTGGTGGGGAGTTTGTGAGGTCAGTCCTGGCCCAGGCCGGCGGCGGAGACGCGGCCGGCAGACCCGATGACTTCGTTCAGGGCACGGAGGTCGAACAGTCCGGTGATGTCCGCCTGCTTGGTGGTGCCGGCTTTCACCCCGTCTTCGAGGAGCTTTGGGTAAGTTCCCGCGAGCGGATCCACCGTG
Organism: Pseudarthrobacter sp. Y6; assembly: GCF_050156205.1. NCBI lineage: Bacteria > Bacillati > Actinomycetota > Actinomycetes > Micrococcales > Micrococcaceae > Pseudarthrobacter > Pseudarthrobacter sp. Y6. The sequence goes on from NZ_CP189574.1 coordinate 3,374,736, forward strand.
AACACCACGTTCTGCAGGGCTCGATCAAGGACATCGGCGGGGAGCGCCGCGCCTGCCGATTCCTGCAGGGCGTCGTTGATGACGGCCGTCTTCTCCGCGGCGGGTGTGTCATTCAGCCAGGCCACAGACTCGGCGTGGCCGCGCAGCAGTGCTTTCACGGTGTCCGGATGCGCGGCTGCGAACTTCTTGTTCACGATCAGGATGGTGGTGGGGAACTCGCCGGCCTTGCCGGAGAGTGAGCCGTCCCAGAGGTCTTTTTCGTCGACCAGGACCTTGGCTCCTGCCTGGAGCACCAGACGGGACGCCCACGGCTCGGGCAACCACGCGCCGTCGAGCTTTCCATCCTGGAACAGCTTCAGCGTCTGCGCGTTGTCTGTGGGGTTGATGGCCACGTCGCCGCTGCCGTCCACGTTTGTTTTGTAGCCCTCCGCGGCGAGCCAGGCGCGGAGGGCCACATCCTGCGTGCCGCCAAGCTGAGGCGACGCGAGAGTCTTGCCCTTCAGCTCGGCCGCGGAAGTGATCCCGGGACGCACCACCAGCTGGGCGCCACCCGCGGCGGCTCCGGCGATGACGCTCACGGATTCCCCCTCGCTCTTGACAAACGAGTTGATGGCCGGGTTCGGGCCGATGTATGCCGCGTCGATGGCGCCGGCGTTCAGCGCCTCGATCGCGGCAGGTCCCGCGTTGAAAGTTTCGGTGCTGAGCTTGGTGTCGCCCAGGTTCCGGGCGAGGATCCCCTGCTTCACGCCCACCAGGGCGGGGGCGTGGGTCAGGTTTCCGAAGTAGCCCAGCTTCAGTTCGGCGGCCGGAGTGGGCGCCGGGATGGCTGCCTCTGCCGCCGTATTACGGGAAATGGACGACGCCACTACGGCACCGGCGGCGATGAGGAAGACGAGCCCGATGGCCAGGGCTGCCTCGATGGCACGCTTGCGCTTGGGTACTGCGCTTTCGCCTGCCACGATGCGGGTCATCCCGGGCTTGGAACTAGTCATTGTTTCACCATAGGGAGTGACATAAACCCATTCAATGAAGCAGAAACGGGGGGTCACGCGGGTTCATGCAGCGTCACATTCCGGGCCCGATTCAGTCCCCCTTGACGTTGATCAGCTGCCGCAGTTTGTGGCGCACCGTGACCAGGTCCGCGGCGTCCCGCATCACAACATCGATGGGCTTGTACGCCGCCGGAATCTCGTCGATGAACGCCTCAGTGACGCGGAACTCAATGCCCTGCATGGCCGTCTTCAGCTCGGCCAATGAAAAGGTCTTCCGGGCAGCCGTCCGGGAGTACTCGCGGCCGGCCCCGTGCGGGGAGGAGTTCAGGGAAACGGGGTTGCCGAGCCCCTCCACCACGTACGACGCCGTCCCCATGGACCCGGGAATAAGTCCCGGATCGCCGTGCTCGGCTCTGATCGCGCCCTTGCGGGATACCCACACGGACTTGCCGTAATGCGTCTCCTGCTGCGTGAAGTTGTGGTGGCAGTTGATCCGCTCGCGCTCCCTGACATGGCCGCCCACCCAGTGCCCGAACTGCGTGATGGCGCGGTCCATCATTTCCTCGCGGTTCAGGAGGGCGAAATGTTGCGCCCAGCGGAGTTCCTTGATGTACCGGGTGAACTCGCTGGTACCCTCCTCCAGGTAGGCGAGGTCCGGGTCGGGCAGCCTGGTCCCGCGTTTCCGGGTCACCTGCTGGGCGACGCCGATGTGGTGCTGCGCGATCTTGTTGCCGACGCCCCGCGAGCCGGAGTGGAGGAACAGCCAGACGGCGTCGGTCTCGTCGGCAGAGACCTCGATGAAGTGGTTGCCCGATCCCAGCGAGCCCAGCTGAAGCTCCCACTTGGCCAGATACTGGGCCGGGTTGAACCCGGCCTGCGCGGCCAGCTTCCTGAGCTCCTCAAGGCGCGGTTCGGCAGTGGCCACGATCCGCCGGTTGTTGTGGCCGGCAGACAACGGAATGGCGCGTTCAATGTCCTCGCGCAGCCGTTTGCGGTCCCGGGGCAGGTCCTTGACCGCGTACTGGGTCCGCACGGCGATCATGCCGCAGCCGATATCGACGCCGACGGCAGCAGGGATGATCGCGCGCAGGGTGGGAATCACCGAGCCGACGGTGGCGCCCTTGCCCAGGTGTGCGTCCGGCATCAGAGCCAGATGCGGGTAGATGAACGGCAGCGTGGAAGTGGCCAGCGCCTGCTCGCGGGTCTTGTCATCCAGGATCGAGGCCCAGCTGATGAGTTTGCTGTTGATGGTTTCCATGCCGCGGCCTCCCACTCACGATCATGGTCTGGTGCCTGCCGGCCCGCAATAACCGGCCCGCAAGAACGGCCTGCAAGGACCAGAAACGACGAAACCGCGGCTTGTCCGCGTATCCGGCCCGTGAAGGTCCGGATACGCGGACAAGCCGCGGTTCCTGAGGCTCAGATGGAGTAACGCTCGTCCTCATGGTCGCCCGGGTGGTCCTTGACCAGGCCCGCGGCCAGCGTGTTGCCGTCCAGCGGGTCGATCACCAGGAACGCGCCCGTGCGGCGGTGGTGCAGGTAGTTCTCCAGCGGCAGCGGCGCGGCGAGCCGGAGCTGCGCGTGGCCGATGTCGTTCAGCTCCAGGCTGGACGCACCTTCGAGCTTGAACGTGGCGAGGTCCAGCTTGCCGCTGACGCTGCGGACCAGCGCCTGGACGGTACGGGTGCCGTGCTTCACCAGCACCTTGGCACCTTCACGCAGCGGCTTGGGCGAGAGCCAGCACAGCGCGGCGTAGAGGTCGGCAGTGGACTCCGGGAAGGTTCCGGCGGCGGCAATGGTGTCACCGCGGGCGACGTCGAATTCCTCCGCCAGGCGGATCGCCACGGACTGCGGGGCGAACGCTTCCTGCAGTGACTCACCGGCGAAATCGATGCCGGTCACCGTGGTGGTGCGGGCAGCCTGGCCGGGGGTCAGCACTGACACCGAATCCCCCACCTTCACGGAACCTTCGGTGATCTGGCCGGCGTATGCGCGGTAGTCACGGAAGGCTTCAACGTCCAGGCCACCAGCGACGGCGTCGGGAGCCAGCGCACCTTGCGGCCGGATGACCAGCTGCACGGGGAAACGGAAGCTCTCCAGCTGCGTGTCGATCTCGTCCGCGGCGGGCAGGGTCTCGAGGACCTCCAGCAGGGCCGGGCCGTCGTACCAGGGGGTGCGCTCGGAACGGTCCACCACGTTGTCGCCGTCGAGGGCGGACACGGGGATCACCAGCAGGTCATCGATGTGGTCCGCGGTGCCCAGCTCGGCCGAGCCGATGCCCAGTTCGCGGGCCACCTGCTGCACGTCGGCCTGGATCTCACGGAACACGGACTCGCTGAAGTCCACCAGGTCGATCTTGTTGACGGCCACGATCACGTGCGCCACGCGCAGCAGCTGCAGCACGGACAGGTGCCGGCGCGTCTGCTCCAGGACACCCTTACGGGCGTCAATGAGTACGACGACGGCATCCGCCGTGGACGCGCCGGTCACCGTGTTTTTGGTGTACTGAACGTGCCCGGGGCAGTCGGCCAGGATGAAGCTGCGCTGGTCCGTGGCGAAGTAGCGGTAGGCCACGTCGATGGTGATGCCCTGCTCCCGCTCGGCGCGCAGGCCGTCCGTCAGGAGGGCCAGGTCGATTGCCTGGGTGCCGGTGGCACCCGCGCCGCCGAAACCGCGGTCCGCGGAGGTGCGGGCAACGGCGTCGAGCGTGTCAGCAAGAATCGCCTTGGAGTCGTGCAGGAGGCGGCCCACCAAAGTGGACTTCCCGTCGTCGACCGATCCGGCGGTGGCGAACCGGAAAAGGGTGGTGGGCAGGGCTGTCTCCAGCTCGGCGGCCAGGAGTGAGGTTTCGGTGCTCATTTAGAAGTACCCATCCTTCTTGCGGTCTTCCATGGCTGCCTCGGAGATGCGGTCATCTGCACGGGTGGCGCCACGTTCGGTGATGGTGGAGGCGGCAACTTCGATCACAACGTCGCCCACGGTGGCTGCGTCCGATTCAACGGCACCGGTGCAGGACATGTCGCCCACGGTGCGGTAGCGGACGGTTTTGACGATGACTTCCTCGTGCGGCAACGGCTGGGAAACCTCGCCCACCGCACGCCACATGCCGTCGCGGGCAAACACTTCGCGGTCATGGGCGTAGTACAGCCCCGGCAGCTCGATGTTCTCGCGTTCGATGTAGCGCCAGATGTCCAGCTCGGTCCAGTTGCTGATGGGGAACGCGCGGACATGCTGGCCCACGGTGTGGCGGCCGTTGTAGAGGTTCCACAGTTCGGGGCGCTGGTTGCGCGGGTCCCACTGGCCGAACTCGTCCCGGAGGCTCAGGATGCGCTCCTTGGCGCGGGCCTTGTCCTCGTCACGGCGGCCGCCGCCGAAGACGGCGTCGAACTTGTTCTGCTGGATGGCGTCCAGCAGCGGGACGGTCTGCAGCGGGTTGCGGGTGCCGTCGGCACGCTCGGCCAATTCGCCGCGGTCGATGAACTCCTGGACACTTCCGACGACGAGCTTCAGTCCCAGCCGCTCCACCGTCCGGTCGCGGAAGTCGATGACCTCGGGAAAGTTATGGCCGGTATCCACGTGCAGGACGGGGAACGGGACCTTACCCGGCCAGAATGCCTTGGTGGCCAGGTGCAGCATCACCACGGAGTCCTTGCCGCCGGAGAACAGCAGCGCAGGCTTCTCGAACTCGGCCACGACTTCGCGGATGATGTGGATCGCTTCGGACTCGAGGGCGTCCAGGCTGGAAAGGCGCGTTGAAACGGCAGCGTCAGTCACCTGGGTGGTCTCCTCGGTTAGGAAAGTGCTCATACGTGTAGTCCGCATTCTGTCTTGTCGGTGCCTGCCCAGCGGCCGGCGCGGGGGTCATCGCCGGGCGCCACCTTGCGGGTACAGGGCTGGCAGCCAATGGAGGGATAACCCTGGGAAAGCAGCGGGTTGACGGGCAGGAGGTTGTCGTCGGAGTACTGGACCAGCTGGTCGAACGTCCACGCGGCCACCGGGTTGACCTTGACCAGGCCGTTGACGTCGTCCCAGGTCACCAGCGGGGTGTTCGTCCGGGTGGGGGCTTCGTCGCGGCGGACGCCGGTGAACCAAAGTTCGTAGCCGGCCAAGGTGCGGCGAAGCGGGGCCACCTTGCGGAGGGCGCAGCACTGGGCGGCGTCGCGGGCAAAGAGGTCCTTGCCCAGGAGCCGGTCCTGCTGTTCCACGGTGTTCTCGGGAAGGACATCCACCACGTTGACACGGAGGTTCGCGGCCACCTCGTCACGCGTGGCGTAGGTTTCCGGGAAATGGTAGCCGGTCTCCAGGAACAGGACGTCGACGCCGGGCAGCTGGTCCGCGACCAGCGCCGGCAGGACGGCGTCGGCCATGGAGCACGCGACGGCCACCGCGGACAGGTCGAAGTTGCGCTCCACCCAGGCGATGACGTCGCGGGCGGGCGCATCCCAGCCGAGCTCGGCGGCGCCGGACTCGGCGATGACCTTCAGTTCGTCGTGGGTTCGGAGGGCTGTTGTCACTGGAGGGCCTCCTCGTCTGCTGCGTGGGCCCACTCGGCGAAGGTCTGGCCTTCGGCGCGCTTAGCCACGAACGTGCGCACGACGCGTTCCACGTAGTCCGGCAGGTCCTCGACGTACACCTTCAGGCCGCGGACGGTGCGTCCCAAACCTGCCTCTTCGCGGCTGTTGGAAGCCAGCCCGCCGCCAAGGTGGACCTGGAAACCCGGGGAGGGGTCGCCGTCGGGCGTTGGCAGCATCATGCCCTTCAGGCCGATGTCCGCGGTCTGGATGCGGGCGCAGGAGTTGGGGCAGCCGTTGATGTGCAGGGACAGCGCGTGCGGCAGTTCGCCGGACTCCGCGAGGTCCGCCAGGCGGCGTTCCAGGTCCGCGACGGCGGTGGCGGCCGTGACCTTGGTTTCCACGATCGCCAACTTGCAGTATTCAATGCCGGTGCAGGCGATCGTGCCGCGGCGGAACACGGACGGGCGTGCGGAGAGGCCCAGTGCGTCCAGTTCGGCAACCAGCGGTTCCACGTGGTCCTTGGCAACGTCCAGGACCACCAGCTTCTGGTGCGGGGTGGTGCGCAGGCGGTAGGAGCCGCGGGCCTCGAGGGTGTCCGCGAGCGTCACCAGCTGCGCACCGGACAGGCGGCCGGCCAGCGGGGTGGCGCCGATGAAGAACTTGCCGTCCTTCTGCTCGTGCACGCCGATGTGGTCGCCCGGAGTGGTGGGCTTGGGCGCGGCGGGACCGTCGGCCAGCTTGTAGCCGAGGTACTCGTCCTCGAGGATCTGGCGGAATTTCGCCGGTCCCCAGTCAGCCATCAGGAACTTCAGGCGGGCCTTGGTGCGCATGCGGCGGTAGCCGTAGTCGCGGAAGATGCTGGTGACGCCGAGCCAGACTTCGGCGGCTTCCTCGGGCTTCACGAAGGCACCGAGCCGCTTGCCGAGCATCGGGTTGGTGGACAGCGCGCCGCCGGCCCAGAGGTCGTAGCCGACGCCGAGTTCGGGATGGCGGACGCCCACCAGGGCGAAGTCGTTGATCTCATGGACCACGTCCTGGCTGGGGTGGCCGGTGATGGCGGTCTTGTACTTACGCGGCAGGTTGGACAGCAGCGGGTTGCCGATGAAGCGCTCGCCCAGTTCCGCGATGAGCGGCGTGGGGTCGATGATCTCGTCCTTGGCGATGCCGGCCACCGGGGAGCCCAGGATGACGCGGGGAACGTCGCCGCAGGCCTCGGTGGTGGACAGGCCAACACCCTCCAGCCGGTTCCAGATCTCGGGGATATCCTCCACCCGGATCCAGTGCAGCTGGATATTCTGGCGGTCCGTGAGGTCGGCGGAATCCCGGCCGAAATCAACGGAAATCTGGCCGATGACGCGCAGCTGCTCGGTGGTCAGCGCACCGCCGTCGATCCTGACCCGGAGCATGAAGTACTTGTCTTCCAGCTCGTGTGGCTCGAGCGTGGCGGTCTTGCCGCCGTCGATGCCGGGCTTGCGCTGGGTGTACAGGCCCCACCACCGGAAGCGGCCGTGGAGGTCCTGGCTGGGGATGGCGTCGAAGCCGTCCTTGGAGTAGATGGTCTCGATACGCTCGCGCACGTTGAGGCCATCGTCTTCCTGTTTCCAGGTTTCGTTGGCGTTCAGCGGGGTCTTGCCGTCGACTTTCCACTGCCCGTGCGGCTTTGCAGCGGGGCGGGAGGCGCGCGCGGGGCGCTTGGCGGCGGCGGGGTCCACGGACGCTCCGGCTAGAGCTGTATCAGTCATGCATCGACTGTAGGTGCCTGCCGGAGCGCGTCACAAAGGTCCGGAAACGGGAGGTCACCTAGGGAAACAATTCGTCACGAACCGCCGGAGAACCTTGAAGATGCCTGCCTGCTGTGCTTGGTTGCCGAGCCCCGGGCGGCTATTGACCGTGGGCGACGGCGGCGTCGAACCGTTCCAGCGCGATCTCGGCGAGCACCGGCGACGGCAGCAGTGGTTCCGTCACGAGGTCGGCACCCGCCTTGGCCAGCTGGTCGTGGAAGTACCCCGGCGCGAGGAGGTACGAGGCAATCACCACGCGGCCGCCGTCGTCCACGGCCCCCGCGGACTCCCCCGCCCCGGCACCTCCTGCCAGTTCCAGTCGGAGCATGGCGACGGCGTCGGGCACTGACGGCTGGGCGGAGGCACCGTAGGCGGGCAGAATCCGGTTGCGCCGCAGCGCCCTGAGCTGGTCGGCGAGCTCTTCCACGCTGACGGCGGCGTTGGGATTGGAGGAACCGGCAGCGGCGAGGACAATCGCGTCGCGGTCCGTGACGCCGGCTTCCCGGAGCCGCTGGTCCAGCAGGGCCGCGAGCCGTGAGTCCGGGCCGAGGGGGGCCGCGGCCAGGCTGCCCGGACGGCTTTTCACAGCGCGGGCGATGTCCACCTTGACGTGGTATCCCACGCTCAGCAGCAGAGGCACAATGACGGCTTTATCCTCTTCGGGCAGCGACGCCACCACGTCCACGAGATCCGGCTGCTGGACGTCCACGTACGCTTCCCGCACGTCCAAGCCAGGGCGCAGGGCGGCGATGTCTGCGCGCAGTGCGTTGACCTCTGCGGCGCCCTGGGTGCTGGACGTCCCGTGGGCACAGGCGATCATGATCGGGTTGTTCATAGGGGCTAGCGTAACGTTGGAGCCGCCCTTTCCGCCCACCTTGAAACCGCCGGGACGCCTCATGACATTGCCGTTCGACTCCTTGCCGTTCGACATCGACCTGGTGTGGCTGGACCTGGCCGGGGTCTTCTTCTTCGCCGTCTCCGGATCGTTGTTGGCAGCACGGAAACAGTTCGACCTGGTGGGCTCGCTGCTGCTGGCATCCCTGGTCTCCCTCGGCGGCGGCGTCATCCGCGACATCATCCTCAACACCACGCCGGCTGCGTTCTCGAACCCCGCCTACCTGGTTCCCCCGGTGCTGGCCACCGTCCTGGTGTATTTCCTGTACTCCAGTGTGCAGCGGTACACCTCGCTGCTGGTGCTGTTCGACGCCGGCGGGCTGGCCCTCTTCTGCATCACCGGAACGCTGAAGGCCCTGGCCTTGGGGATGAATCCGGTGGCCGCCGTGCTCCTCGGCGTGACCACAGCCGTGGGCGGCGGCCTGCTGCGGGACATCACCGCCAACGAGGTGCCCCAGCTTTTCAACCCCCGGGACCTCTACGCGCTGCCGGCCTTGAGCGGGGCGGTTCTGACCGCTTTGCTCTGGGTGACAGGGGCCTTCAACGCGTTGACGGCGTGCGCGGTGGCTGCCGTGGTGTTCGCTTTCCGCGTGGTTGCCTGGCGCCGGTCCTGGTATGTTCCGCTGGCCGTGCACGGCTGGCACCGGCGGGGCTCCGGCGGCGGCTCCGGCCGCGGCTCCGGCGGCGGGGACGGGACAGAGGGCTTTGGTGGCCCGGGCGGCTTTGGGGGCGGTGGGGCTGATGGGGCTGGCAGCGGCTCGGGAGCACGCCGCAGTTAGCTAGGATATGAGCATGACTGACATGTTCCTCGAGAAGTTCCGCGCGCTTGTTCCAACGTATCTCGAGGACGAATGGCAGGAAGAGGATGGCCTGCCCGCGGACGAAATGGACGCGGCCCTTGCCGAACACCAGTTCCAGGTTCCCCTGGTCCTCCGCGAGTTTTACCTTGCGGTGGGGGGCTGCGAGGACATCATGGAGGCCTACCACTACTTCTGGGATCCTGAAGAGCTGGAAGTCGATGACGAAGGCTTCCTGATGTTCCTTGAGGACGAGGAAGAACAGTTCACCTGGGGCTTCCGCGTAGGCGATCTGGGCATCCCGGACCCCATCGTCTACCGCCGCAACAACGCCCGCGGCCAGTGGAAGAGCGAAGAAGGCACCTTCTCCGAATTCGTCTTCGACATGTTCGAGTGGGCCTTCAACGACGAGGAAGAAAACTAGGGTCCTCCCCTGCCCGGCCCACCTTTCGGCACCTGGCCGCCGCCTGGCCTGCCCAGCCGCCTGCGGTCCGCCGCTGGAATTCCCCAGGTTTGGCTGGTCCGCCCGGCGAGTCTCCCCGATCTGCCGGAGTGTCGGCCCGTTCTCGAAGCGAAGCCGGGGAATCTCAGCGCTTTACCCGGCCACGTAGTACCTGCCACACCTCGTCCACGACCTTCTGCGGGTGGTAGACCACCTCCGCGTAGCCGTACCTGAGCACGGCGTAGCCATCCAGCGTGCTTGCGTTGTTCCGCAGCCTGTCCTTCTTGACCTGCTTCGGCTCCAGATGAGTGCCGCCGTCGAGCTCCACAATGAGGAAGCCCTCCAGAAGGAAGTCCACGATTCCGATCCCGGGCAGGTCCACCTGGGTCTGGACGAAGATGCCCTCACTGCGGAAAAGGAGCCGGGCCACCACCTCGATCGGCGAACCGGCCGTGCCATCCACCAGGTCCAGGACCCCTCGGGCGGCTCCGTTTCGGTTGCCCGGCAGGTGTCCGCGCAGATAATCCAGGGTGGTCCTGCCTTGCAGCAGCGCGCTCTCCACCATGATGGCAGCCTCCACCTCTGGTAAACACCGCAGGCCATGAAGCAGCACATCAGTCAGGCCGGCCACGGGCCAGGGCACATCCTGGGGCACCACAGTCTCACGATGAACCACAACATCCCTGGCGGCCCCGTGCCGACAGAGCAGGTGAAGGGCCGCCGGTTGGTGCAGTCGCCACAGCCGGTGATGTGTGCTGGCCGAGCCGCAACTGAGCAGACCATTGGCCAGAACCGCACTCACGAGATCGGGAGCGGCTCCCGGCATTGCCACCACTCCGTGCCGGAGCCGCCGCATCTGGCCTGCGCCAACGGCCACGCGGATGTTTCGATCCGAGAATCCGGCCTGACGCAATGTCGCTGTCCTGGAGACGGAACCTGCGTATTTGAGGTAAGAAGTGACGTCCATGCTCCCAGCAGAGCCGACCATGGCTCTCGCCGGCAGTGTCGAAATTACCTATGTGCACAACCTGGTCGCTGGGTCTCCCCTGGTTCGGGCGCCCGTCCCGGCGTGGCGGCAGGACTCGCCGGGCTGACAGCGGCATCTCGAGGCAAACGTGGGGAAATCCAGCGAGCGGCATGAACTCCTGTGACACGCGCAGTAACAGCAGCCTTGCATCCTATGACAATCCTGTCATAGACTGTTCGTGGATCCGCTAAACGCCTCCGGCGGGTCTGATGCGAACGGAGATATAGCCCCGGTTCGACGCAACGTGTGACTCGTAGCGTTGCTGAGAACCGGGGCTATTGCATTTAATGCCAAAAAGCAGGGCCCCGGCCAGGTTCACCCCGCCGAGGCCCCGCTCGCAGCGAAACAGGAATCAGCTGGCGCGGTCCACCACAGCCAAGGCGAAGTTGGACAGCGAGGACTTCACAACACCTTCGGGAAGCGGCGCCAGTGCGGCAATGGCTTCGTCGGCCCAGCGGCGGGCAATCACCCAAGACTCGGCGGTGACGGGGTGCTCGCGCAGCCCGGCCACGGCGGCAGCCAAGGCAGAGTCGGAGGTCAGGTCCCCATCAATGAGCTTCAATAGTTCGACGGCGGACTGGTCACCGGCTGCAGCATCGCGCCGCAGGAACAGGACCGGAAGCGTGGGCACACCTTCGCGGAGGTCCGTGCCCGGTGACTTGCCGGACTTCACCTTGACGCCGGTGACATCAATGACGTCGTCGGCGAGCTGGAAGGCCACGCCCACCTTCTCGCCGTACTCGACCAGGAGGTCCTCGTAGGCCTCGTCGGCACCGGCGAAGATGGCACCGAGTTGGCCGGAGGCGGCCACCAGGGAACCGGTCTTGTCCGCGATGACGGACAGGTAGTGCTCCACCGGGTCCTCGTCCGGGCGCGGGCCTACCGTTTCGTGCAGCTGGCCCAGGCACAGGCGCTCGAACGTCCGGGCCTGGATGCCCAAGGCGCGGGAACCCAGTTCGGACACCAGGATGGAGGCGCGGGCAAAGATGAGGTCGCCGGTGAGGACGGCCACGGAGTTTCCCCAAACCTCGTGAGCCGTGGGTGCGCCGCGGCGGAACGGGGCCGAGTCCATCACGTCGTCGTGGTACAGCGTTGCCAGGTGGGTCAGTTCCACCACCACGGCCGCCTGCACCACGGCGGGAAGCGAGGCGTCGCCGAGGTGGGCGCACAGCAGCGTCAGCAGCGGCCGGATGCGCTTGCCGCCGGCTTCCACCAGGTGACGCGACGTTGCATCAGCCAGCGGATCGGAGTTGGCAATGGCCTCGCGGAGTTTCTTCTCCACGCGGGCCAGGTTGTTGGTGATGGCGGGGCCCAGCTCGGCATCGTCCGCGATTGCCGCAAAGCCAGCGGGCAGCTGCAGTCCCGTGGCAATGGCGGTGGTATTGAGGCTGGGTTCGGAGTCCGGCAGGCCGTGCCCGGCGTGCGTCCAGCTGTGGTCTGCGGAGTTAGTCACTGGTTAACCCTAACTTTTTGTTGCGGATACCGCTGGTTCGATGCCGGTGGGGTGTTGGATGTGGCCGGAACCAGCGATTCCAGGACGCGGATGGCCCGGTCCTCGAAGCCTTTCGCGGCCGGGTCGGTCAGGTTTGCGAGGAGCCGCACCACAAAGCGCATCAGCACGGGAATGGGCATCCCGGTCCGCAGCGCTAGCTTCATGACGGCGGGTTTTCCGATCAGCGCGGCAAATGCCCGGCCCAGCGTGAAGTGCGATCCCCACTGGCCCCGCACATAGTCCGCGTACCCCGCCAGGTGTGCGTCGGCGTCGTACGCTCCGGACGAAGCGGACGCGTCAATGATGAACTCCGCCGCGAACCGAGCCGACTCCATCGCGTAGGAAATGCCCTCGCCGTTGAACGGGGAGACCATGCCGCCGGCGTCGCCCAGGAGCAGCAGGCCGGGCGAGTAGTGCGGGGTGCGGTTGAAGCCCATGGGCAGCGCGGCACCGCGGATTTCGCCCACTTGGTTTTCGGGGGTGAAGCCCCACTCGGCGGGCATGGCGGCGGTCCATTCGCGCAGGACCTGCTTGTAGTCGAGCTTGCCGAATTCCTTGGACGAGTTCAGGATGCCCAGGCCCACGTTGGAGGTGCCGTCGCCCACGCCGAACACCCAGCCGTAGCCGGGGAGCAGTTTTCCGTCGCGGCCGGGAAGCTCCAGCCAGCCTTCCATCCAGTCGTCGTTGTGCCGGGGCGACGTGAAGTAGGTGCGGACGGCGACGCCGAGAGGGCGGTCGTCACGCTTCTGGATACCCAGCGACACGGCGGTTCGGGTGGAGTTGCCGTCTGCGGCGAGTACGACGTCGGCGCTGAAGTCGCGTGACTCCCCCGTCTTGCGTCCGGACTCGTCCAGGAGCGCTGCGCGGACACCTGTCACGCGGCCATCTTCAGACCGCAGGGCTTCAGTGACGCTGTGCCGCTCGAGGATTTCGGCGCCGGCGGACTGGGCGTGGCGGGCCAGTTCCTCGTCGAAGCCGAGGCGCGTGCGGATCAGGCCGTATTGCGGGAAGTCGGAGACCTCGGGCCAGGGCAGTTCGATGGTGCGGCCGCCGGCGATCAGGCGGAGGCCCTTGTTCCGGCGCCAGCCGTCCGCTTCAGGGTGCGGCAGTCCGAGCTTCTGGATTTCGCGGACTGCCCGCGGGGTGAGGCCGTCACCGCAGACCTTCTCGCGCGGGAAGCTGGTTTTCTCCAGGACGGTCACGCTGATGCCGGCCTTGGCAAGGTAATACGCGGCGGTGGAGCCGGCTGGCCCCGCGCCGACAATCAGGACATTCACTGGTCAGCGCTGGATGTTTCGTCGAAGTTTGGCCACGGGGCCCTTGTGCGCGGCGATGGCCTCCGCTGCGCCTTCCGGTTTGGATTCCAGCGGCTTGGTGGCACGGTGCACGGCCACGATCCCGCCGGTCAGGTTGCGGTACGTGACCTTTTCCCAGCCCGATTCCTGCAGCCAGGCGGCCAGGTGGTCCTGGTCCGGCCAGGCGCGGATGGACTCGGCGAGGTAGACGTAGGCGTCCGGATTGGAGGCCACCTTCACGGCGATGGCCGGCAGGGCACGCATGAGGTATTCCGTATACATGGTGCGCCACAGCGGAACCACGGGCTGGGAGAACTCGGCGATGACCAGCTTGCCGCCGGGCTTGGTGACGCGGAGCATCTCGGCCAGCGCCTTCTTGGGCTCGTTGACATTGCGCAGCCCGAACGAAATGGTGCTGGCGTCAAAGCTGTTGTCCGCGAAAGGCAGGTTGGTGGCGTCGCCGGCAACGAAGTTGATATCCGGGCGGCGGCGCTTGCCAACTTTGAGCATGCCGAGGGAGAAATCGCAGGCGATGACGTCTATGCCTGCATCGGCATATGGCTCGCTGGAGGTGCCGGTTCCCGCGGCCAGGTCCAGCACCCGCTGGCCCAGTTTCATGTCCATGGCGTCCACCACGATCCTGCGCCAGCGGCGGGTTTGCCCCATAGAGAGGACATCGTTGACGACGTCGTACTTAGGTGCGACGTCGTCAAACATCGTGGCTACTTCGTCCGGACGCTTTTCCAAGGATGCTCGGTTCACCATGCAATTGTCTCAGACAAACTTGAGAAGGACTTTCGACGAGCCCGTCGCCCGGTCCGAAGCCACGGCAAACGCCTCGGCCACGTCACCGGCGTCGAACGTGTGCGTCAGCAGCGGCTCAACGTCCAGCCCGTCCGCCAGGTACGCGAGGGCGTCGTCCAGTTCGTCCGCGAAGCGGAAGGTCCCGCGGTAATCGATCTCCCGGAAGACCAGCGCGGCGAGCTCGGCGGTCACTGGCCCGGCCGGCAGGTTGCCCACCTGGACCACGACGCCGCCGCGGCGCACGGCCGCGAGCACACCGCCCAGGGCGCGGGCAGCGCCGGAGGCCTCGAACGCAACATCCACCTCGGGAAGCTGCGCGCCGGAACCCACCAGCACGACGTCGTCGGCTCCCATCCGTTTGGCGATCGCCAGCGAAGTCTCCGACAGGTCACTGGCGACAACGCTGGCTGCGCCGGCGCGCCGGGCGGCGGCCACCAACAGCGCGCCGATGGGCCCGGCACCGTTGACCAGGACGTCCTTGCCGGCGAGGCTGCCAGCCCGGGCAACGGCGTGGATGGCCACCGCCAGCGGCTCGGCGACGGCGGCCTGGCGGGTGGTGACGCCGTCGGGCAGGCGGCGGAGCTGGCCCGCCGGGACCGCTTTGCGGGAGGCGAAGGCGCCGTCCGTGTGGGGCCGGTGCGCGGCACTGCCGTAGTAGGTGACCTGCGGGCAGAGGTTGGTGCGTCCGGCGAGGCAGTCGGCGCATTCGCCGCAGGACACGGCGGGGTGGACGGTCACGGCGTCGCCCACCGCGAAGCCCGTCACGCCCTCGCCGAGCTGGGAGATCCTGCCGGCGACCTCGTGGCCCAGGACCATGGGATCGGCCAGGAGGCTCAACCCGGAGGCGCCGTGGGTGACGTAATGCAGGTCCGAGCCGCAGATGCCGCCGTATTCGACGTCGACGATCACCGAGCCGGCCGGGCAGTCCGGATCCGGACGGTCCTCGAGGCGCAGGTCTCCGGCGGAATGGACAACGACGGCTTTCATACTGCGTCCTCCACGAGGGTCAGGTCGCGTCCCTTGGTTTCGGGGGCGAAGAAGGTGGCCACAAACGCGACGGCGGAGTAGAGGACCATCATTCCGGCGACCGGCCACCAGGAGTTGGTGAAGAGGGCCAGCAGGCCTGCGGCGATGATGGGGGCCAGGCCGCCGGAGAGTACGCCGCCGATTTCCTTGGCCATGGCCAGCTGGGTGTAGCGGTTGCGGGAGCCGAAGAGTTCGTTGACGTAGGCGGACTGGACCGAGAACATGCCCAGCACGGAGACGGACAGGCCAATGATCAGGGCCAGCGAAACCAGGAACGGATCGCGGGACTGCATCATGAGGAGGGCCGGGATGGCGAAGCACATCTGGAAGCCGGACAGGGCGCGGTACATGGTGCGGCGGCCCACCTCGTCCGAGAGCCAGCCGGACAGCGGAACCGTGGCGAAGCCGAGGAACGAGCCGATCAGCAGCGCGAAGGTGCCCACGCTCTTGTCCATGCTCAGGCCGGTGACGATGTAGCCGATGAGGAAAGTCTGGATCATGGCCGAGTTGCCGGATTCGCCGATTCGCAGCGCCATCGCCAGGAAGAAGGCCTTGCCCTTGCGCTTGGCTTTGGTGGTCGGCGCGGAGGCCTGTGCGGACTGCCCGACGGCGGTGCCGGACTTCGCGGCGACGGCGGCGGCAGCAGCGGCGTCGGCGATTTCCTGCTCACGGGTGGCCTCGAAAACGGGGCTTTCCTTCAGGTTGCGGCGCATCCAGAGGGCGTACAGCGTGATGCCGATGCTGGCGATGAACGGCAGGCGCCAGCCCCAGCTCATGAGGGCTTCTTCGGGCAGGAGGGTCAGCAGGACCCACAGGCCGGAGGCCAGCAGCGTGCCGGAGTTGGTGCCGAGGCAGACGAAGGAGGCGATCAGGCCGCGCTTCTTCGGCGGGGCGTATTCGGCCAGCATGACCGAAGCGCCGGAGAGTTCAGCGCCGGCACCGAAGCCCTGGGCGAGGCGCAGCAACACCAGGATGATCGGCGCAGCGATGCCGATCTGGGCGTAGCCGGGCAGGAAGCCGATGAGCATGGTGGACACGCCCATCATCACGATGGTGATGACCAGGACCTTCTTGCGGCCCACGCGGTCACCCATGCGTCCGAAGAACCAGGCGCCGACCGGACGGGCCAGGAAGCCCACGCCGTAGGTGATGAACGCGACCAGCAGGCCCACTACGGGGTCGAAGTTGGGGAAGAAGATTTTGGGGAAGATGATGGCGGCTGCCAGCGAGTAAAGCTGGAAGTCCATGTATTCCATGGCCGTGCCGAGCCAGCCGGACACTGCTGTTCTGATCAGGTCTTTGGATGAGCGCTGGGTGGCCCCGATCTGGATTGTTGCCGTCATGAACCCCTCTGTTCTACGGGTCTGGCCGGATGCACAGCTTCAATGATGCGGCATGGCCAGACGTCTTTTCTTGTCCCCGCGTTGGAACAACGACTGCCATTCAAGCACTGCCATACCAGTCTGTCAACAGGTGACGCAGCTCTTACCCCGCGCCCCGGGCTGACGGTGCCCGGACTGGGCGGCACAGCTACTGTGGAAGCATGGCCGTCCCCGATACCACCCCGCGCATCTCCGCCCGGATGATGGCGTATGCGCAGATCCGTGAGCGCATCATCTCCGGCGAGAACGCTCCCGGGACGCTCCTCTCCGAGAACGAGCTCGCGCACCACCTGGGCACCAGCCGCCAGCCCATCCGGGAAGCCCTGATGCTCATCGCGCAGGAAGGCCTGGTGGAAATCCGCCCGCAGAGCGGCACCTACGTGACCTACCTGGACCCGGACATCGTGGCCCAGGCCCAGTTCATCCGCGAAGCCATCGAAGTCGCATCGCTGGCTGACTGCGCCCGCAACATCACCTCTGAAGCCGCCGCCGCACTCTACGAACTCCTGGACCGGCAGGATGCCTGCACCACCCGCGAGGAGTTCTACCCGCTGGACGAGGACTTCCACCGGACCCTGCTGGCGATCGCCGGCCATGAAACAGCCTGGGCCACCGTTTCCAACGCCAAGGGCCACCTGGACCGCGCCCGATACCTGGGGCTCAGCGGCTACCGCGGCATCACGGAGTACGCGGCCGATCACCGCCACGTACTGGACGCGATCCTCGCCGGCGATCTTTCGGCTGCGGAAGACGGCCTGCGCAGCCACCTGCGCTTCATCCTGGACGACGTCACGAGCATGCGCGCGGCACGGCCGGACCTGTTCTCCGCCCCTTCCGGGCCGGAGCGACGCACCGGCCGGCCGGCCCGGGTCTGAGTCCGGGGACTTCGCGGGCACGTCCTTTCCGCTCCCCCACTGCGACCGGCACGGCCCAACGCGGCCGCACGCATACGCGGGAGTAATGTTGTCTCATCATGACGAGCACGTTCCGCACCCTCACAGTCCCCCTGGATGGCAACGCATCCGCCGGCGGACTTCCGCAGTTTCTGGTCCGGGACGACGTCCTCTGCTGGACCCGCCGCGAAGCCGGCCTCGTGGGGTTCGGCGAGATCGCCCGCTTCACGGCCACCGGCCCTGAGCGCTTCCTCGAGGCCGACATCTGGTGGCGCCACCTGGTCCTCGAAGCGGACATCACCGACTCACTGGAGCTGCCCGGCACCGGCCCGATAGCCTTCGGCTCCTTCGCGTTTTCCAAGAAATCCACCCACGTATCGCGGCTGATCGTGCCGGAGATCGTCGTGGGCGTCCGGGACGGCCAGTACTGGCTCACCCAGTTAACGTTCGACGACGGCGAACTCACCGAAGCGGGCGCACTCGCCGCCCTGGCGGGCTGGCTCAGCGGTGGCAGCGTTGCCGGTGAGGCCGGCACCATTGGTGAGGCCGACCTCATTGGTGAGTCCGGCAGCGCCGGGGACGGCACGTCCGGCGCCCTCACCTCGAAGGAGGACGGCGCCGTCGTGCGTCCTTTGCCTTCCGCCGACGGGGCCACCCTGCACACCGGCTCGCTCAGCGAGGAAGACTGGATGGCCGCCGTGGCCGCGGGTGTGGCGGAGATCCGGACCGGCGCGCTGGAGAAACTGGTGTTGGCACGGGACATTGTGGCCACGGTGCCGTCGGGCGTGAACGCCGCGCAGGTGCTGCGCGAGCTCGCCGTGCGGTACCGCGAATGCTGGACGTATGGCGTGGACGGGCTGGTGGGCGCCACCCCGGAGATGCTGATCCAGGTGGAGGGCCGCACTGCCCAGGCGCGCGTGCTGGCCGGGACGCTGGACCGCCGCGATGCGCACGGCGAGGCCGGGATTCCCATGGACTATGCCGAGCGGGTACTGGCCGGGTCCGAGAAGCAGCGGCATGAGCACGAGATCGCGATCCAGTCGCTGACGTCGCAGCTGGCACCGTTTTCCGAGGCCATGAATGCGCACGACGAGCCTTTCATTTTGGAGTTGCCGAACGTGTGGCACCTCGCGTCGGACGTGAAGGCGGAGTTGGCCGAGGTGGAGGGCCATGTGCCCACGTGCCTCGCCCTGATCAACGCACTGCATCCAACGGCCGCCGTCTGCGGCACGCCCACGCTGGTGGCCGGCGCCCTGATCCGAAAGCTTGAACACCTGGACCGCGGCCCGTACGCGGGACCCGTCGGCTGGCTGGATGCGGCGGGGAATGGCGAGTGGGGCATCGCGCTGCGCGGAGCCGTGATTGAGGATCCTCATACCGTGCGGTTATATGCCGGTTGCGGCATAGTTGACGGATCCCAGCCGGAGGCCGAGCTGGCCGAGACCTGGGCGAAGTTCCGGCCGATGCTGGAGTCGCTGGGGATTTCCAACTAAGGCCGCCATCCCCCCACCCAACTAACTGGCACTTAACGTCGTGAAACCGCGCTTTCACGACAACAAATGCGAGCTACATTGGCGGGGCGTCTGAAATCCCAGATACTCACCCACGAAATACCCTTGCGTTTCGGGGCACAAAGTTATCCAATAGTGAAACAAAGTTACCTGTGACGCACATCTCGTTTCCGGCTGTACACTATTAGCCGCTCAGAAAAAATCCCTCCAGCAACAAAAGGTAAGAATATGCTGATCTCCCGCAAGCCTCCGGGCACCTCCAAGCTCAAGGCCATGACTGTCCTCGCCATCGGCGCCCTCGCGCTCTCCGCCTGCACCAACGCGTCGCAGAATGCCACGCCCGGCGGTGCGTCGACGGAGTCCGGCAGTGCCAAAGCCAGCTTCGACCCGTCAACCATCACCAAGGATGATTCGCTGGCCGCGATGGTTCCGGCGGCAATCAAGTCCAAGGGAACCCTGACCGTGGGTTCTGACACCTCTTACGCCCCGGCGGAATTCCTCGGCGCGGACGGCCAGACGGCAGTGGGTTACGACGTCGACATCGCCAAGGCGATCGGCGCCACCCTTGGCCTGAAGGTCCAGGTGCAGACCGCCGAATTCACCGGCATTCTCCCCGCCCTCGGCCCGAAGTACGACCTGGGCATCTCCTCCTTCACGATCAACCCTGAGCGGCTTGCGGCCGTAAACTTCGTCAGCTACTTCAACGCCGGCACTGCATGGGCCGTCCAGAAGGGCAACCCCAAGAAGTTCTCCATGGATGACGTCTGCGGCAAGTCGATCGGCGTCCAGACCGGCACCGTCCAGGAAGATCCGGACCTGTCCGCCCGCAACAAGAAGTGCACCGACGCCGGCAAGAAGGCCATCGACATCATCACGCTGAAGAACCAGACAGATGTCACCACCCGGCTGGTCAACGGCAGCATCGACGCCATGGCGGCGGACTCCCCCATCATCGGCTACGCCCTGTCCCAGACGAACGGCCAGCTGGAACGGCTTGGCGACGTCTACGACGCCGCGCCGCAGGGCATCGCCGTGGCGAAGTCGGACACCGCTTTGGCAGACGTGATCCAGAAGACGGTCACCAAGCTCATCGCGGACGGCTCCTACAAGAAGATCCTGGACGGCTGGGGTAACGCCGACGGCGCCATCACCAAGTCGGAAATCAACCAGGCCGTCTCTTGAGCATTCCCACAACTGACAAAGCAATGGAACACCACCAGCACGAAGCACCGGTACTGAATAAAGCAGTACCCGTGCGGCACCCCGGCCGCTGGATCAGCGCCATCATCATCCTCGGGGTCCTGGTCCTGTTCCTGCAGAGCCTGGTGACCAACCCCAACTTCCGCTGGGACATCGTGGGCACCTACATCCTGGACACCAAAGTGGTCCAGGGCGTTGGCTGGACACTGCTGCTGACCGTGGCGTCAATGGTCCTGGCCATTGTGCTGGCGATCCTGCTGGCGTTCATGCGCCAGTCGGACAACCCGGTGTTCCGCTGGTCCAGCTGGGCGTGGGTCTGGTTCTTCCGGGGCACGCCCGTGTACACCCAGCTGATCTTCTGGGGCCTGGTGTCCGTCCTGTACCCGAAGATCAGCGCGGGAGTCCCCTTTGGGCCCGAGCTGTTCAGCCTGGACACCAGCACCGTGGTCACGGCACTCGCTGCCGCGATCCTGGGCCTGGGCCTGAACGAGTCGGCCTATCTGGCCGAGATCTTCCGGGCAGGCCTGAAGTCCGTTGACCGGGGCCAGATGGAGGCCGCCGAGGCCCTGGGCATGGGGAAGACCAAGATCATGTGGCGGATCATCCTGCCGCAGGCCATGCGCGTCATTGTTCCACCCACCGGCAACGAGACCATCGGCATGCTGAAGACCACATCCCTGGTCCTGGCTGTGCCGTTCACGCTGGACCTGACGTTCGCCACCAATACACTGGCAAACCGGACCTATCTGCCTGTACCGCTGCTGATCGTGGCGGCCATCTGGTACCTGGTGATCACCAGCCTGCTGATGGTGGGCCAGCACTTTATCGAGGACTACTACGGGAGGGGTGTGGACAACCTGGCTCCCGCAGCCGTGAACCCGGCAGCTGCCAAGGCCGCCGCAGCCGTGGCTCCGAGCGCCAGCGCCGAGCCCGCACTGCGGATGGACTTCCCCGAGGAGGAGGAAAAATGACCATCACCGCCGAGAAACCGCTGGTGAAGATCGACGGCCTGCACAAGTACTACGGCCACCACCATGTGCTGCGCGGCATCGACCTGACCGTCAACCAGGGTGAGGTGTCCGTGGTGATCGGGCCGTCCGGTTCGGGCAAATCCACCATGCTGCGCTGCGTGAACCTGCTGGAGACCATCAGTGCCGGGCGCATTTCCGTGGGTGGCAACCTGATCGGCTACCGCGAGGTCAACGGCCGGCTCCACGACCTGAAAACCAAGGAAATCGCGGCCCAGCGCCGCGAGATCGGCATGGTGTTCCAGCGGTTCAACCTGTTTCCGCACAAGACGGCCCTGTACAACATCATGGAAGCGCCCATGCAGGTCAAGGGCCAGTCCCGGGCTGCCGCACGGAAGAGGGCAATGGAACTGCTGGACCGGGTGGGCCTTGCGGACCGCGCCGACCACTATCCGTCGCAGCTTTCCGGCGGCCAGCAGCAGCGCGTGGCCATTGCCCGTGCGCTGGCCATGGACCCGGAACTTATGCTCTTCGACGAGCCCACGTCGGCGTTGGATCCCGAGCTCGTGGGCGACGTCCTGAACGTGATGAAGGACCTCGCCAAGTCCGGCATGACCATGATTGTGGTGACCCATGAGATCGGCTTCGCCCGCGAAGTGGGCGACCGCCTGACCTTCATGGACGGCGGCGTTGTGGTCGAATCGGGCGATCCCCGGGAAGTTCTGGCCAACCCGCAGCACGCCCGCACCAAGGAGTTCCTGAGCCGGGTCCTCTGATCCAACCAACCTCTGACTCAAGCAACGCGGGGTCACTTACGGCCCATTGTGCAGTACATGATGGGCCGTAAGTGACCCCGCGTTGCTTCTTAAAGGGCGACCGCGGCTGCCACGGCGGCTTTGATGCGGGCGTGCAGGGCGCGGAGGCCAACCCGGTCCGTGCGGACTTCGATGATGCTGCGCCCCACGATGCGCTGGGCGAGCGCTTCGGCGAGACCCGCCGTCGTACTTACCGAGCAGTGCCCGACGCCGTACCCTGCGGCGAGTGCCGCGATGTCCACGGTGTGGGGGGTGCCGAAGAGTCGTTCGACGGCGTCCGTGTAGCGTCCCGATTCACGCACAGCCCCGTGCTCCAGCAGATCGAAGATGGCACCGCCAGCGTCGTTCAGCACCACGATCCGGAGCGGCGGCTGAACCTCGCCGGAACCGAGGAGCAGCCCGCCGGCGTCGTGCAGGAAGGTGACGTCACCCAGCAGAAGCGTGGTGTCCTGGCGGCCTCCGAGGGCGATTCCGGTGGCGGTGGAGATGGTGCCGTCTATCCCGGCGAGGCCGCGGTTGGCGTACACCGTTGCCAAGGGCTCGGCGGCGGGCAGGCCGGCCAGATCAACGTCGCGGATGCCGTTGGAGGAGCCGAGCATCAACTGGCCGCGGGCGTGCTGCCAGACCTGGGCACCCACGGATGGTCCGGTGGCGGCCGGCTCGGCGGCCAGGACGCCGTCGAGCGCGTGCTGCGCCGCGGCACCGGCCAGCAGCCAGGTATCCAGCCAGTCGGACGGGCCACGGCCTGCGAAATCCGCGAGGTCGGCGAGGTTCTCCAGCGGTAGTTCCGTGCGCCGGCCGGGCTGGTACCAGGCCACAGGGACGGGCTGGTACAGCGCGGACGGCACGTCGGCCCGCTCCAGAAGTGCGGCAACCGGCCGGGACAGCGTGGGCCGGCCGAACATCACCACCCGTTCGATGGGCTGTGCCGCCGTCGGTCCGAAGTGTTCCAGCAGCAGGCGGTACGGGCCCACGGCGTTGGGGCCGAAGCGGGCGTTTGAGGACGGTTCCGCGAGCAGCGGCAGGCCGTTCGCGCGGGCAAACGCCTCGGCGACGGGCCCGGCGTCGTGCCCTGCCAGCACCACGGTGCGCCTTTCCTCCAGCGACCCGGCGGCGGGCGGCAGGTTCATGGTGAGCGGGTCGGTACCGATCCGGAATCTGGGATGCCCGGCCGCCGGCGGAAGCCCCTCCCCCGGCCCGGGAACCAGCGGGTCTCGGAACGCCAAGTTCAGCTGGACGGGCCCGGGCGCGAGGTCGGAAAATGCGCCGGTGGCCGCAGCCAGTGCCGTTTCCACCGCGCGCAGCGGGCTGGTGCCGGCCGGGACGTCGGCGGCGAACCGTACGTGTTCACCGAACAGGTCCAGCTGGATGGTGGTCTGGTTGGCGCCGGTCCCCTGCAGCTCTTCGGGCCGGTCCGCGGACACCACCACCAGCGGAACGGCCGCGTGGTTGGCCTCCATGACGGCGGGCATGAGATTCCCGACGGCGGTGCCTGACGTGGTGAGGACGGCCGCCGGGGAGCCGGTGCACAGGGCAAGGCCAAGGGCCGTAAAGCCCGCGCTGCGTTCGTCGATCCGGACCAGGAGGTCCACGCGGCCAGCCGTTTCGGCCTCGGCGAGGGCGTAGGCCATGGGGGCCGAGCGCGAGCCGGGCGAGACCACCACGTACTGGACGCCGCCGTCGATCAGGGCGTCGACGGCGATCCGCGCGGCGGCGAGGGAGTTCAGGGTGTCCGGGGAAGTCTCAGAAGTCACCGAACCAGTCTGCCACCCCCGGACGCTCCCACCTCCCGGCGTTGCTCTATCACTTACAGTCCCTAAAAGACCGGAAAAGGGACCAAAAGTGATAGAGCAACGAGTGGGAGAGCGTCGGGAGGGGTGGGAGGAAGCTAACTCAGCTGCGGAAAACCTGGATCACGGACGGACGGGGCGCGCTCGCCTGGCCGGGTGCCGGCGTCGCGCCTGCCGGAACGTAGTCCGGGAAGAAGGAGTGCTGGTCCGCGAACGAGCCCTCCTCGCCCGGGTGCTGCACGGAGACGAACACGTTGCGCTCCTCGTCGTGAATGATGGGCCCACAGGTTTCAGCTTCGCGCGGCAGGGCCAGGAACTGCTCCACCTTGCCGCGTTCGGGTCCCTCCACGGTGACCTTGAACAGGCCGTCGGCCTTCTTGATCCCGGACGGGGCGCCGTCGGTGGAGATCCAGAGGTTGCCCACTGAGTCGAACGCGAGGTTGTCCGGGCAGGAGATAGGCGAGACCTGGTCCACCGGGAACCCGGAGAAGTAGGTGACGTCGCCCTGGGCCGGATCGCCGCAGACCATCAGCAGGTTCCACGTGAACAGTGTGGAGGTCTGGTCGCCGGTTTCGGTGATTTCCACGATGTGGCCGTCGCGGTTCTCGTTGCGCGGGTTGATCTCGGTAGCGCCTTCCTTGCCGGCCTTGCCGCGGTCCGAGTTGTTGGTGCACGCAACGTAGACCTTGCCGGTGAGCAGGCTGGGCTGAACATCTTCGCAGCGGTCCATCTTGGTGGGGCCCACCTTGTCCGCGGCGAGGCGGGTGTAGACCAGGACCTGCTCCAGGGTCATGTCCTTCACCATGGAAACACCGTCCACCACCAGCGGCAGCCATTCGCCGGTGCCGTCGAACGAACCGTCGGTCGGAACGGCTCCGGTGCCGGTGATTTCGGCAGCAGGCGAATTGCCCGTGAACTTGGCAACATACAGATCGCCCGCCGAGAGCAGGTTCATGTTGTGCTTGCGGTTACCCTCGATGTACTTGTCCTTCGAGACGAACTTGTACAGGTAGTCGAAGCGCTCGTCGTCGCCCATGTAGGCCACCACATGTCCGGAGTCCGCCACGATCACATTGGCGCCCTCGTGCTTGAAGCGGCCCAGCGCGGAGTGCTTCCTTGGGGTCGAGGTGGGGTCGAAGGGGTCAACTTCAACGATCCAGCCGAAGCGGTTGGATTCGTTCGCGTAGCCTTCGTTGCGGGTGTCGAACCGCTTGTCGTCAATTTCCCACTGGCGGACCGTAGGTTTGGTGGTCAGGCCGTAGCGCTTGTCTTCAGCGGACGTGCCCGGCGAAACGAAGTAGCCGTTGAAGTTCTCCTCGCCGGACAGGATGGTGCCCCACGGGGTGGTGCCGCCGGAACAGTTGCCCAGCGTGCCCTTGATCGAGCGGCCGCTGGGGTCCGCGACGGTCCTCACGAGCGAGGAACCTGCGACCGGGCCGGTCAGTTCATAGACCGTGCTGTTCAGGAAGCGGCGGTTCAGTTCAGCGCCCTTGACGTAGCTCCACGGCTTGGTGGTGTTCTTGCGCTCAAGCTCGACCACGGAGAGGCCGTGCGCAGCCTGGCCCACGGCCCGCATCTCGGCAGCCGGCATGGTGGCCGGGAACATGATGCTCTCATTGGTGTATTCGTGGTTCGCGAACAGCACCGCGCGGCGGCCCTTGGTGTCAGGGATCTCGAGGATGTCCGAGTAGTCGTTGTTGTAACCGAACTGCTTCTCCTGCGCGGCGGCCGTCTGGTTGTCCAGATCGAAGTCCGGCGTGCCGTGGAAGATCGGGTCACCCCAGCGGATCACCGGTTGCCAGGTGAAACCTTCGGGGACGGTGACGGCATCGACCGCAGCATCCACGGGCGGGATGGCCGTGAACTGCAGCTTGGACTTGCCGAAGCCTTCCTTCGCTGCCTTGGACAGACCGCCGGCAACTGCCGGTTCCGCGGAGGTAACGGCACTGCCGAGTACGACGGCGAGGGCACCGGCAGCGCCGAAGCCCAGGGCGGCGCGGCGGGACATCGTGGCGGACGCGATGTCGCGGAAGTAGCTGTTGGAGCTGGTGTTGCAGACATCGCCGGCGCAGGCATTGTCGCACTTCAAGGCGCAGGTGACGGCGCTGCGCTTGCCCTTGGTGTGGCCGAGCATGGGCAGCAGGGTGAACTTGCGGGCTGTCGTTTCAGACAAGGGGTGCCTCCAAATTTACGATCGGGTCCCGGCCACCCTGTCAGCCGGTTCCGACGCCCAGCCGTCCGCAGGTTGAAGTTCGGGTTAACCGGGGGTGACCTGCAGAAACGCGTAGACCCGTCGGAGCCGGTCCAGCCACCAGTCCCGGCGGTCCGCGGAAGCCGCATACTGCTCCAGCAGCCCAGCGTCGGCGGCGACCTCGCGGAGGCGGATGGCGCCGTCGTCGGCCACTAACGGATCCAGCGTGATATCCGAGGCGAACAGTGACACCGTCCCCAGCCCGCACGCGTAAGGCAACTGGGGCAGGGCAGCCGCCAAAGCCAGCCCGGCGCGGATGCCCACGGAGGTGTCCAGCGCCGAACTGACGACGGCGGGGAGCCCGGCCTGCGCCACGATGTCCAGCGCGCGGCGCACTCCCCCGAGCGGCGCGACCTTAACAACCAGCAGATCCGCCGCGCCGGCCCGCGCCACCTTGAGGGGATCGGATTCCTTGCGCACGCTTTCGTCGGCCGCAATCAGCACCGGCGTTCCGGCGGCGCGCAGCTGGCGGCGTACCTCGGCGAGCCCCTCGATGGTGGGCACCGGCTGCTCGGCGTATTCAAGCCCGACGGCGGCGAGCCGGTTGAGTGCCGACACCGCGGTGGGTACGTCCCAACCGCCGTTGGCGTCGACGCGGATGGCGGCGTCGGGCAGTGCGGCACGGACGGCGGCAACCCGGGCGGCGTCGTCGTCGAGCGTCTGCCCGTGCTCGGCAACCTTGATCTTGACGGCGTCCACCCGGCCGAACCGTGCCAGGACTTCGGGTACCCGGTCAGCGGAGACGGCCGGAACGGTGGCGTTGACGGGGATCACCGAACGGACCGGTGAAGGGAAGCCGTGCCAGCCGGCCTCGATGGTGGCGGCGAGCCAGCGGGAGGCCTCGGCGTCAGCGTATTCGGGGAACGGGCAGAACTCGCCCCAGCCGAGCGGGCCGCGCAGCAGCAGGGTTTCGCGTTCCATGATGCCGCGGAACTTCACCCGCATGGGCAGGCTGACCACATGCGCGGTGGCGAGCAGTTCGTCCAGGGAGGGGAAGGTGGCGGGCATGGATTCACTGTACAAGCACGCTAAATCCACTTGTTGTGTCTGAAGGTCCAGTAGAGCCCCAGCCCCATGGCAACCATCAGGCCCAGGGCAAATGGGTAGCCGAAAACCCAATTCAGCTCGGGCATGCTGGTGAAATTCATGCCATAAATGGTGCCCACCAGCGTGGGAGCAAACAGGATGGCCGCCCACGACGAAATGCGTTTCACCTGCTCGCTTTGGGCGAAGCTGGATTCGGTGAGCCTGCGCATTTCGTCGTTCTGCCGCTGCGCCACTAACGCCGCATTGACAGCTAGGGCGTTCTGCAGCAGTGCGCGGAAGGACGCCACCCGTTCATTCAGCCGGATCACGTGGTCCAATACGTCGCGGAAGTGGTCCTGCAGCTCGGGACCCGGTTCGCGCTCCGGCGTTCCGGCCGTGAGGGCCTGGAGTATGCCAACTAACGGACTGGTAGCGCGCTGAAAGGTGATGACCTGGCGGGAGAGCTCGTAGATCCGGCGCGACACGTCCGGATCGGCGCCGAAGAGTTCGTCCTCGATCTCGTCCACATCGTTCTCCAGCCCCGCGGCCACTGGTTCGTACTCGTCCACCACCTGGTCCAGGATCCCGTACAGCACGGCGTCCGGGCCCAAAGCGAGGAACTCCGGTGTGGACTCCATCCGGTGGCGCACCCTTGCCAGGTCCGGCGATTCGGCGTGGCGGACGGTGATCACATAATCGGCGCCGACAAAAACGTGGATCTCGCCAAAGTCCACTTTCTCCACATCGTCGAGGTAGCGGGCGGGGCGGAGCACCAGGAAGACGCATTCACCGTAGTGCTCCAGCTTGGCCCGCTGGTGTCCGGCCAGGGCGTCCTCCACCGCGAGGGGGCTCAGGTCGAATTCCTCGGCCACCGACCTGAGTTCCTCGGGGTCCGGGCGGTACAGTCCGATCCACGCCATTCCTTCGCGCTGTCTCAGGACGAAGTACGTCTCGTCCAGGCCTTCGGGGTCCGCCGTCCTGACCCCGTCCACGTACACCGCGTTATCGATGATGGTCATGGCCAGCCCTTCCTGTCAGAACGTCGCTTGACCCCAGTGTTCCTTTCCGACTCCCAGCCGTCCAGCAGTGCGGGCAGGCGGGCGTCGAGGAAGCGGCACCCCCACTGAGGTGGCAGCGTTGGCCCGCTGTTTACGCGTTGTGTTGCTGCCCCTAGGCTGGAGTTCCAGGTGGAATCCAAGAAGGTGGGTATGGTCGTGGCGGAAGGAACGAAGGCTGATCCTTGGGAGCTGGTGACGGCTCCGGGATCATCTGAGTACACGATGTACCGGGATCCTGACGCGGACCCTCCGACGCTGGTCTGCCAGGTGGGCTCGACCACGTTGAAGTACCATCTTCAGGCCGTTGAGGACCTCCACTCGTGGCTGCTCGAGCAAGGTGACTGGGTTCCGCTGGGGGCTGCCGATGAAAGTAAGCCCGCGCCGGAGGACAGCGTCGAGGCCTGGGGCCGGGACCCGGCCAACCCCGTGGGCGGCTGGTACGGGCTGCGGAAGGGCTATCGCGGCCGGCTTGGGATGTATCTCCCGCCGCTCCTGGAAGCCCTGGGCCTAGCCGAACTCACGCACGAGAAGCGGAACAACACAGTACGGGCCCTGCCGAAACCCTGACCTTTCGCGCCCGAACCCTAGGGTGGAGGCCTTGACGGCAGCTTGCAACCGGACACTCAACAGTCACGGCCTCACCCGGAGTGCAGGTACTTCTGCAGGAGATATGTGGTCTGCCGGGCGCAGCGAATGATCTGACGCAGGCGGTCCGCTGCCAGCCTCGGCAGCACCCGGGCAGGCTCAATGTCGATGCTCTCGTGGCGAAGGGCCCGTTCCAGGTCCATGGCAAGTTCGGCCAGGCGCTCCGCGCCTACCATCTGACTGGAAGTCTTGAGGCTCAGGACCGCATCCATCGCACCGGTCAGGTCCCCGGTGGTCAGGGTCAGCCGCAGCTTGTCAGTCCTGTGAGGCAGGTGCTCGATGAAGTTCTGCACGAAGACCTTCCACACACCGTCATCTTCCTCGAGCTCTGTCCGCAGCCTTTCCAGCACTGCCTGATCCAGAAGGGGCACATCGATGTGCTCGTCCTGCGCCATGACTGTCCTTCCGCTAGACGGGGCTATGACCTATCCCTTGAAATGCGTTGACGGGGTTCCCCCTGACAGATCCTCCAGAAGGGATTCCGCCAGCACCCGGACCTTGATGTTTCGGTGGCTGGAGGCCGTAGCGAGAATGTTGAAGGCCTCCTCATAGGAGCACTGGTTCTGCCCCATGATTACCCCGCAGGCCACGTCGATTGAGGTCCGGCTGCGGAGCCTCCCGGTTCCAGCGGAAGCGGCACAGACACCACCGATCGGTAGCTGGCATCCCGGAGCGGACGCCAGTACCCGGGCCATCGAGTATCCCTGGAATAGTCGTTGGCGATAATGGCCAATTTCCCAGCCAATGCCTGCGAGACCGGTCCGTCACCACTTCCTCGCTGACTGCGCGGAAATCCAACAGAAACCCGGAAGATGCTGCCTCGGCGGCTTCACTCTCAGGCGTGAGCCCACTTTTCCCACACAGGGAGTCGGCCTCGCCGGGCTGGCCCGCCCCGGACCGGACACGGTGGTGCGCGCGTAACTCCAAACTCATGGCCACCCCCAAAGCCGACGTACTCGACGTCCCGCAGGATCCTCAATCGACGCTACATGGAAGGGGAGATGGAAAGCATGCGTAGTGTGTACTCGTTTTTCGGACTCAACGACACTCGGAGCAGATGATCCTTCCAATGCATATCCATATGGGTATATAATCGCGGTATGGCACGGGCGGCAACAACGGCAGATGCGTTCAACGCGGTGGCTGAGCCCCGCCGTCGGGAAATCCTGGACGCCCTCACCCAAGGCGAGCGCCCGGTCAACGAGCTGGTGGACCTCCTGGGCCTGGCGCAGCCGCACGTATCACGGCACTTGCGGGTCCTGCGCGAGGTAGGTGCCGTCGTCGTGCGTGACGAAGGCCGGCAGCGGCTCTACCGGCTCAATCCGCAAGCCCTCAAGCCCATCCACGACTGGGTGGCCAGCTACCAGCACCTCTGGGAGGAGCGCTTCAACCTCCTGGAGGACGTCCTGGAGGACGTGCTGGAGGACCTCAAAGAAGAGCACTGAAAAGGAGCAGGACAATGGCACAGGCAAGCAGCAGCACCATGGACGTGACGTTCCCCAGCGACACGGAAATCCTGATCACGCGGACCCTCAACGCACCCCGGCACCTCGTCTACCGGGCCTGGACCACGCCGGAGCTCGTCAAGAAATGGTGGCCCGGCCGTCGGGGTGAGATGACCGTGGCGGCAATGGACTTCCGCGTGGGCGGCGCGTGGCGGTACGTCATGATGGCGCATGGCGAATTCGACGTCGCCTTCCACGGGACGTACCGCGAGATTGTGCCCAACGAGCGGATCGTCCACACGGAAGTCATGGAGATGCCGGGCACCGCGCCGGACAGCGAGGAGGGCGCCGTGCTCAATACAGTCACATTTGACGAGGCCGACGGCGGCGCTACCACCGTGCGGATCCGCACCGACGCGGGCAGCAAGGAAGTCCGGGACATGATTGCGCAGTCCGGCATGGAAGGCGGCGTGCGCGAACAGTTCGAGATCATCGAGGAGCTGGCGGCGTCCCTCGCCTGAGGCGCGCCTCTCCCACAAGTAAGTAGCAGCACATGTCGTTGTGAGCCTCCAAAACGACATCTGCTGCTACTCAGTTGGGCGGTTGTTACACTTTGCGGTGTGATTTCCCTGAAGCATGCGTCCTGGTTCGACGTGCACCCGTGAGCGCCCCGGCACAGGTGGTCAACGCCCGGGTGTCTACCGCTCCCCTGTACGCGGCCGGGTTCGTCACCGCGTTCGGCGCCCACAGCATCGCCGCGGGCCTGGGCGCGCAGAGCGAGAACATCGGCCTGACGCTGCTCAACCTGGGCATCATGCTCGCCCTCTACGACGTGTCCGAGGTCTTCCTCAAGCCCGTCTTCGGGGCCCTGAGCGACCGGATCGGGACCAAGCCCGTCGTCGTCGGCGGCCTCCTGGCCTTTGCGGTGCTGTCGCTGTTCGGCCTCTGGGCGGCGGATCCCCTGATGCTTGGACTGGCACGGCTGGGGCAGGGCGCCGCGGCTTCGGCCTTCTCGCCGGCGTCGTCCGCGATGGTTGCGCGGCTGGCGGCGGGCAAGAAGGCCGGGACCTATTTCGGCCGGTACGGTTCGTGGAAGAGCCTGGGCTACGTCATCGGCCCGCTGCTGGGGGCGGCCCTGATCCTCACGGGCGGGTTTGCCCTGCTGTTCGGGGCCCTCTCGGTGCTGGCGGCGGCCACTGCCGTGTGGGTGCTGGTGTCCGTTCCCCATCTGGCGCCACTCCCCCGGCAGCGATACACCGTTCTCGACCTTGCCCGTCAGGTCACCGAGCGGCGCTTCCTGGTTCCTACGCTGGTGCTGGCGGCCTCGACGGGAGCGCTCGGCGCGGCGATCGGATTCGTTCCCGCCCTGGCCACCCGGCACGGCCTTGGCCCGGTTGCCGGCACGGCCGCGGTCAGTGTACTGGCCATCACCTCGGTGCTCACCCAGCCCTGGATCGGCAAGCTGCGTGACGCTCACCGCATCAGCGATAACCGAGGGACGACGGCGGGACTCCTCCTTACCGCCACGGGCGTCGCACTCCTGGCGCTCATCCCGGGTCCGGTCACGCTGTTCATTGCCGCGGCAGCCATTGGGGCGGGAGTTGGCCTGGCAACACCGCTCGGCTTCGCGCATCTGGCCGACACCACGCCGCCGGAGCGCATGGGCCGGACCATGGGTTCGGCGGAGCTCGGCCGCGAACTCGGCGACGCCGGCGGGCCGCTGCTCGTGGGCGGCATCGCCACCCTCACCGCCCTGCCGCTTGGCCTCGGCGCCCTGGCCCTGCTGGTCGCGGCAGCCAGCCTCCCGCGCCTCCCGGACGCACCCTCCCCGCCCACGTAGGTAGCAGCAGGTGTCGTTTTGAGCCCCCAAAACGACACCTGCTGCTACCAGTGGGGTGAGGGCGCCGCCACAGATAGGTCCGGGCACACCTCACACGCGTTAGGTAGACTGCAGGAAATACCGCACGCCGGAGGTAAGCACAGCATGAACCGCAAAGCCACAGCACTCGACGTCGCCAAGCTCGCCGGGGTGTCCCGCAGCGCGGTGTCGCTGGTCCTGAACGGGCGCGGCGACGGGAATGTGGCCAAGGAGAGCCAGGCCCGGATCCGTGAAGCGGCGGCCACGCTGAACTACACGCCCAACGCCATCGCCGTGAGCCTGCGGAACCGCCGGTCGCGGATCATCGGGATCGTCTCGGACCAGGTGGTCACCAGCCCGTTCGACGGCAACATCATTGCCGGCGCGGACGCCGTGGCCAGGTCCCAGGGTTTTGTCACCGTGGTGATGGATACGGAGCTGGACGAGACCCGTGACGAAAGTGCGGTGGCCACGCTGCTGGACCGCCAGGTGGACGGGCTGATGTATGTCACCGTGGGACTGCGCCCCCTGCACGTCCCGCTCAACATGCTGCGCGTGCCGTCGGTGCTGGCCAACTGCTTCGATGACCGTCCCGAGGCAGGCGTTCCCGCCGTCATTCCGGATGAGGTCCGCGGCGGCCGGGAGGCGGCAACGCACTTGCTGGAGCTTGGCCACCGGGACATCGCGTTCCTCGCCGGTGACAGCATCACGCCCGCCGCCCCGCGCCGGATCCAGGGTCACCGGGACGCCCTTGAAGCCGCCGGGTTGCCGGTGCGGCCGGGCCGGATCCTCCAGGTGGGCTGGGACATCGATGCCGGGTTCCACGGCGCCATGAAGCTCCTGGACGGCGTGGCTGCGCCGGAACGGCCCACCGCGATCGTGTGCGCGAACGACCGCCTTGCGATCGGCGTGGTGCTCGCGGCCAACCGGCTGGGCCTGGCCATCCCGCAGGACCTCTCCATCATGGGCTACGACGACGAATTCCGGATCGCCTCCACCATGGTCCCGGCGCTCACCACCATGGCCCTCCCGCTGCGGGAGATGGGCGCCGCCGCCATGACCGGGCTCCTCCGGGAATTGTCGGAGGAACCGGAGGATAACGACGACGACGACGCCCCCGGCCAGACGCTGGTCCCCTGCCGGCTCGTTGTGCGCGAGTCAACCGGCCAGGTCCCCGCCGGCCGGGCCTGACCCGCGCCCTACTGAGGCTGTTCCAGCTGCCAAACGTCCGCAGCCGCACCCTCGGGAAGCCGCAGCAGCCACCGCTCGCCGGGCGCCGGATAGGCGCGCAGCGTGGTGGCCACCGTACCGCTCCGGTACACCTCCACCAGGGACGCGTCCACAAACACCCGCAGCTCCTCCCCCGCGGCCAGCGCCCCGCTGAACACCACTTGACCGCCCTCCGCCGGGGAGTCGGCTCCAGCGTCCGTTGATCCAACAGCCACCAGGGAAAGTTCGACGACGGCGTCCGCGGCCAGCGCTGCCGGCCCACCGCTCACAACGGCCTCGGCATACAGCGGCAGCTCAACGCTCCCGGCAACCTGCGAAGCCAGTTGCGCGCCACGGTAGGCATCCATCTCCGGCGCGGGTGCCACCGCCAGGGAACCGTCCACCACGGACAGAATTCGCGGATGGGTGAGCACCCCGGCCCAGCCCGCGGCGTCGATCTCGGCCTGGCTGCGGCCCCGGCGGCCGTCCCGCCCCGGCCCTTCATTGGCCCAGCCCCACAGCAGCGCCTTGGGCTCCGAAGCGCCGGGACCACCGGCAGCTCCGGGACCGGATAAGGTGTCCGCAAGCTGCACGATCTGCGGCGCGTAGAAGTCGCGGCCCAGGTCAGACTTTCCGCCGGTCTCCGGGAAGAACACAGGGAGGCCGGTGGCAGGGTCCTCGGTCAGGGAGCCGATGAGGTGGCCTACCCCGTTGGCGTGCTCGTGGTCGTCGCCGGAGAGCCACAGCGAAAACATCATCACCCACGCGTCCCCGCCGGAAGCGGACGGCACCCGCACCAGCTGCGGGCACTCCCAGATCTCGGCCGGCGTCTGAGCAGCAGCGATCGGGTTTCCCGACGTGAGCCAGATGCCCTGGTACTTCCAGTCGGACAGGTCCTCCACCGAGTAAAGCAGGAGCGCCGCGTGGCCGGAGGCCAGCCCGGCGCCTTGCACGGCGTAGCGCTTGCCGTTGAAGCGGAAGATGAAGGGGTCGCGGACCGCCGTGACCATGGGGTCGGCCGGCATTGACGCGGCAACGTGCCCGTCCTGGGACCACTCGATGAGGTCCGCCGAGCCGCGGGAGATGACCACCTGGGAGTGTCCGCCGTCGCCGCGGACGCCGGAGTACGCGGCGGTGGGGACACCGCCGTCGTCCGTCACCACACCGGTCCAGCAGCCGTACTCGTCCGGCCCGCCGTCCTGGGGGCGGAGCGCCACGGGGTGTCCCTCCCAGCGGACCAGGTCCGCCGAGCTGAGGTGGCCCCAAGCGATCTTATGGTGCCGGGCGGACGCAGGGTTGTACTGGAAGAAGACGTGGTAGCGGCCGTTAAGGTGGCTGATGCCGTTGGGGTCGTTGATCCAGCCCTGGGCGGGGCGGGGGTGGAAGTGCGGGAACGCGGGGTCGGGGTGGGCGGCGGCGAGGCGGGCGAAGTCGGCGGCGGCGAGGTCCGGGGATGACATGGAGATAATCCTTTCAGAAGTGGAGGTTATTTGCCGCTGCCGGCGGTGAGGCCGTTGTCGCCCCGCCCGGGAATATCGGTTCCGGAGAGCCGGGGCCACGACGCCACCGTTGCTCCCATAATTCCTGCTCCCAGGGCACCCAGGGCGGTCCGGCGTGAGATTTCACGCAGGCGGCCAGTTGTGGCACCGGTCATGTCAATGTCCTTCTTAACACGTGTGAGGTAGCTTAGAACGCCGGCCTAACACGTGTCAAGTGTCACATTTGGCCGGCTGGCGTCCTCACCGGCCCGCCCTCGGTGCACGCCGCAAAAGTTACGCAGTTAGGTCAGCGCGGGCCACGAGGCAACCGTGCGAGTCCTCCCAGTTTTCTGTGACACCCTTAACTGATGACCATTCCACGCCAGGCACCACCGCGGACCTCTGCCCGCCCCACCCCGGGCTCCGGCTTTATGTTCGCGTTCGCCTGGCTCGCCTGCGTTGTCGGTCTGATCGCCACCTACTACTACTTCGTCCATACCACCACGGGCCAGTTCATCGACGAGTCCGCGCTGGTTGAGGCCGTGGACATTCATGGACCTGCGGGTAAGGCAGCCACCGAGTTCCTGGACTGGCTGCCCACCATCTCACTGGTGGTGGCCGCCGTCGTGGTCCTGTTTGTCACAGTGATCCGACGACGCTGGTCTGCTGCAGGGATTGCGGTCACCGCGTGCATCGGGGCGAATATCGCCACGCAGATCCTGAAGGAAGTGCTGCCTGCGCGCCCGGACAAGGGCGTGGTGACGCTGGAGCTGAACTCGCTGCCGTCCGGTCATACCACGCTGGCGGCGTCGGCTGCGGCGGCGGTGTTCCTGATGGCTTCGCCGCGGTGGCGTCCGCTGGCCGGTTTTGTGGGCGGGACCTTCGCGATAGCTTCCGGGGTTTCCACGCTGATCAACCAGTGGCACCGCCCGGCCGACGTCGTAGCAGCCTTCCTCCTGGTGGGCGCGTTTATGATCCCCGCCGGCTGGCTGATCATGCGCAATGGCGCCGAATGGAATCTGTGGGACGGCTTCGGCGAGCACGTGGGCTCGGCGAAAATCTGGCTCACGCTGCCGGTGGTGATCGGCTTGGCGTCCGCGGCTGTGGCAGTGTATTCGCTCGCCAGGATCGCGTCCGGGCCGCTGCAGGAAGACAGCACCACCAACTACTTCTGGGCCGGGATCTCGCTCATCGTGATCGCCGGATACCTGGCCACCGTCGCCACCACGTCGCTGTTCGCATACGCCGCACGACGGCGGAACTCGCAGGGGCGCTGACCGCGCCCCCGCCGTCGGGCGCCGTCGTGCGCCGTTACGGGCCCTTAGCGTCATCCTTGCCGATGTTCTGAGTCCCTACGGGCTCGACTTCGTTTCTGTTGGCCCGTCTGTTGGTCAGCCAGGTGATAACCCAGGCGGACTCCGCAATTAATCCAACAAATGGATGGCATTTGGCCCTGACCTGCGAAAACACAAGTAACCTTGACAAAATCTTGAGGAATTACGCGGGTATAAGTTGCGTCTGGTCGGGAAAAGTGGCTTCTTGCCAGCCCACGTGAGTCTGGTATTCACGGTCGGCCCACTGGGGGGCGGCTGGCCCTCCTGGGGTGGGCAACGTCGAAAAGGATTCTTCTCATGGGCATCAGCATGAAAACCACTTCCGGCAAGATTCTGGCTTCCGTCGCACTGGTGGGCACCGCCGCTGCAGTCGCCGGCATGGGCACCTACGGTTCTTTCACCTCCACCACGTCCGCCAGCCAGGCAGTCACCGCCGGCACGGTGGTCATCGACCTTGGCGCCGGCGCATCCAACACCTTGGCCGTCCCGGTCACCGGACTCCTGCCGGGCGACTCCGTGGAGAAGTTCGCGACTCTGACGAACTCCGGCAACTCCGCCCTGAACAACATCACGCTCACTGCGAGCACCACTTCTCCGACGTTCCTTACTTCGGACACCACGAAAGGCCTGCAGCTGACAATCGAATCCTGCAGCACTGCCTGGACCGTTGTCGCCGCGGCCGCGGACACCTGTTCCGGCACCACTACCACGGTCCTGGCCAAGAGCCCTGTGATCGGTGCAAACAAGGCGCTGGCCGGACTTGCCTCCCTCGCCACCAGCGGCGCTGACAACCTGAAGGTCACCACTACCTTGCCCCCCACCGCGGACAACACGTTCCAGGGCCTGACCAGCACCATCGACTTCGCCTTCACTGGAACCCAGCGCACCGAAACCGTCAAGTAACAGGTAGGCCAGGCACCACTCCCTGCAGCACTATCCCGACTCACGTGAGGGCTGAACAGCGATGAGCGCAGTAACCGATTTTGCCCCGGCACCTGCTGTCGCCGCGGAAACTGAGCCGTCCCTGCACCGCCTTGCCCCGGGCGGCGGCGCCGGGACTTCCATCCCTGCACCTTCCACTGTCCAGGGCAGCACTGTCCCAAGAAGCACAGTCCCAAGGAGCATCAGTTTTCCGGCAAGCAGCAGTGTCCGGTCCAGCCGCTTCAAGGCCGCCGCGCGGCGGACGGTCAGCGCCCTCACCACAGCACTGTTCGTCGCCGCGGTGGCAGCGTTCCTGCTCCTCGCCGTCGGCCCCCGGGTCCTGGGCTACCAGACGTCCACCATGCTCACCGGTTCCATGGCCCCGCTGATCAATCCGGGCGACGTGGTGGTGACGGCACCTACCGCCGTCAGCGATATCCGGGCTGGTGACATCATTACCTACCACATCCCGGTCGAGGACCACCGAATGGAAACCCACCGCGTCACCGAGGTACTCACCAGTGCGGACGGGACGACGGCAGTGCGGACCAAAGGTGACGCCAACAACGGCGTGGATCCTTGGACCGCAACCCTCAACGGAGCGACCGTTGACCGGCACGTCCTCACGGTCCCCTACGTGGGTCAGGTCATTCGCACCCTGCGCCAGCCGGTAGTCCTCAACACTCTGATGTATGGGGCTCCCGCCGTCCTGGTCATCGGGCTATTGACGACGATCTGGCGCAAAGACCCGGAACCAGCAGTCAGTGAGTAGCCGCAGTTGGACTGCCGGCAGGCTGGTGCGTGCCATCGGCGTTACGCTCGTCGTCATTCTTGGCCTGACGCTCGCACCCCCAGCAAGCGCCTCCTTCAAGGCTGTCAGCCAAGCGTCAACAGGCTTTTCTACGGCCACTTTGATGGTTCCAGCCAATTTCCCGGTGACCGCTGTCTGCCCCAAGGTTCAGGGCCAATTTCGCTTGAGCATCTCGGTGCCGTCAAACTATCCGGCTGTGCATCCTGCCAATTATCTCGAGCTAAGGGTTTACGGTCCCGCAAGCCCGCCTTCAGCTGGAGTCCTGAAGCACACGGGCAGCCTCAGCACACCGGCCGGACGAACATACGAGCCGGCGCCTATGCCCAACAATGTTGGCAACGACACGGTCTGGACCTACGAGGTTTGGGCGGAATACAGAGTCTCAGGAACGTCGAACTTCTGGCGGTCCGTCGTTCCCAAACGAGGCACAGTCACCTGCGTCTGACCCTTAGTAACTCCGCCGCTGCCTCAAGCGCGGCAGCACAACCGCGAACACACCGGCCGCGGCCAACCCAAGGACACCGGTAGCTGAGACCCCAGCGCCGAGGGTGGCCAGCGCCGTGACGCCGGAGAGCAGGACGGGCCCGCCGGTGGATCCTGCGTCGGCAATGAACCGCCACAGTCCCAGGAACTGGCCGCGGCCACGGTCGGGCGAGAAGTCGGCGCCGAGCGTCATGATCAGGCCGGAGCTGATGCCGTTGCCGAACCCGATAAGCAGCGACGCCAACAACAGCCCGGCAAACGAAGCAGTGAGCGGAATCAGCAGCATCGTGATGCCCATGATGATGGTGGAAGGGATGGCCACGAACAGCCTGCCGCGACGGTCCGTCACCTTGCCGGCGGGGTAAAACACCAGCATGTCGATCGCTCCGGACAGCCCATAAATCACCGAAGCCTGGGCCGGATCCATCCCCAGATGGTCCGCCCACAGCGGGATGACGACCTGGCGGGACGCGCGCAGCGCGCTGAGCAGCAGAACCCCGACTCCCAGCGTCAGGAAGACGCGGGCATGCGACACCGCCACATTCCGCAGCGTCGGCTCCGGACCCTGTGTCCGCCGTCGGGCGCTGGCGGGACCACCAGATCCGGGATGGTGACCGCCAAAACGGCGGCGCTGGAACTGCAGAAGGTTACGCGCGGACCGGCGACGCGGATGCCCGCCGGGGCGCATACGCCTCATCGAGGATCGCAAGGGCAACGTAGCGATCCGGGAAGTCACCGTCACTGAAGCATTCGCTGACGGAAGAGTCGCCATCGCGGCGATCGCCCTGGATCTGCATGAATCCCCGCCACGCGCGAACGCAGCGCTGGACGGCTTGTCATCCAGGAGCTGCTGGGTGCCCGAGCCGCGGAAGCGCGACGGCGAACACGCCAGTCGTAGCAAACCCCAGAACGCCGCGGCGGGGCCCTCGCTCCGAGGGCCAAAAGTGCATCATGTCAGAAGCGTGGAACCGATATTGTCTTGCAATGCGGCCAGTGTTGCAAGACAATAAAGCGATGGGGATCGTCTGGGCGGCCAGCGCAGATAAACATGGCATCGACCATGAGGATGCCCTGAATGCCATCCTCAATCAGACCTACCATGTACAGCATTTCGATGAACCTCGAGTCGGTTCGGGCAAAAGGCCAGACCTGTTTATCGGCCCTACTCGGGACAGGAGCAGGATCCTTGAGGTCATGGCGGTCATCACGCCTCCGAACGACATCCTGATCTTCCACGTCATGGAAGCCCGCAGGAAAATCCTGGACATCGCAGAAAGGCAGGCTGGCAAGTGAACGAAACAAAAAAAGCCCAGGCACCCGAGGACCTCGATCCCGAGGAGCAGGCCCGCTATGCAGAGTTGGCGGCCTGGGCGGAGACCGCAGACATCGGGCCCGACGCCCGCATCAGCAAGGCCGACGGTCCGGACGTGGGCCGCTCCCTCCTCGAGGCTGCGCTTGGCTCCCCCGAAGCAGTCAGACGCGCCGTCGGCAAACCCTCACTCAGCGCCAAAGGAACATCGCCGTCCCGTTCCCTCAGGCTGCCGGAGGACATGGATGCAAAGCTCGTTGAGCAGGCGCAAAAGGAACACCGGAACCCCTCGGCGATCATCAGGGATGCCCTGGCCGAATATCTCGCCAAAGCTTCCTGAGTAAAGGTCAGTAATTCCGCCGGTGCCTCAGCCGCGGAAGCACAACCGCGAAC
The DNA here is from genome assembly GCF_050156205.1 of Pseudarthrobacter sp. Y6. NCBI lineage: Bacteria > Bacillati > Actinomycetota > Actinomycetes > Micrococcales > Micrococcaceae > Pseudarthrobacter > Pseudarthrobacter sp. Y6. The sequence continues at coordinate 3,414,580 of NZ_CP189574.1, forward strand.
ACACCAGCCGCGGCAAACCCCAGGAGGCCGGTGGCTGAGACCCCAGCGCCGAGGGTGGCCAGCGCCGTCACGCCGGAGAGAAGGACCGGCCCGCCGGTGGATCCTGCGTCCGCGATGAACCGCCACAGGCCCAGGAACTGGCCGCGGCCACGGTCCGGCGAGAAGTCGGCGCCGAGGGTCATGATCAGCCCGGAGCTGATGCCGTTGCCGAACCCGATCAGCAGTGACCCCAACAGCAGCCCAGCAAAGGACGCCGACAAAGGAATCAGCAGCATCGCGATGCCCATGATGATGGTGGACGGGATGGCCACGAACAGCCTGCCGCGTCGGTCCATCACCTTGCCGGCCGGATAAAACACCAGCATGTCGATCGCGCCGGACAACCCGTAGATCACCGAAGCCTGGGCCGCATCCATCCCCAGATGGTCCGCCCACAGCGGGATGACCACCTGGCGCGACGCGCGCAGCGCGCTGAGCAGCAGGACCCCCACACCCAGCGTCAGGAACACGCGGGCATGCGAAACCGCCACATTCCGCAGCGTCGGCTCCGGACCCTTGTGGCCGCCGTCGGGCGCTGGCGGGACCACCAAGTCCGGGATGGTGACCGCCAAAACGGCAGCCGCAGCCATGCCCGCCACCCCCACCCAGTACGCTCCGGCGATCCCGGCGAACTGCATCACGCCGGCACCAATGAACGGCCCCGCAAAGACGCCGATCCTGCTGACCCCGCCCAGCGTCGACAGCGCCCGCGCCCGGAACTGGACGGGCACGGCCTCGGTGAGGTACTTCTGCCGCGCCAGGCTGAAAACGCTCGCGGCCATTCCGACGACGATCATCGCCACCGCCAGCAGCCACAGTCCGTTGGGGATCAGGGAGGACATCGCGGCGGCCGCGAGCGCCAGGGCGCCCACCGCGGCGGCGCCGACGATCGACCAGCGTTCGCCGAACTTGAGCGTGATCAGGGACGCGGGCAGGTTGAAAAACCACGAACCGAGCCCGATCAGGGTGACGATCAGCGCGGAGACCGCCACCGATGCACCGAGGTCGCGGGCGGACAGGACCACCACCGGAAGGACCGCACCTTCGCCGATGCAGAACAGCAGGGCCGGCCCGAATGCGGGTATGGCGATGCTTCGGAAATTAAAGGGCTGCGGGGATCCTGGCGAAGTCATCAGATTTATCTTATGCCCGCGGGAAATTCCCCAGCATTCAGGGGGTCACAAGAGGCTCCGCGAGGACTAACGTTTGCCTTGTGGGGCGCTGCCGCCTGCCCCTCACAGCCAAGGAGGTCTCATGGGTGAAGTATGGATCCGCACCATCAGCAACAGTTTGGTCCGGGCCGACAAAGTCACGGAAATTGCATCCACCCGCGGGTCCCTGCATGAGGACCAGGGTTTTGCGCTGAAAGTCATCGTGGACGGCAAGGCCCACGTCGTAATTGACGACAGCGACCTGCCGGGCACGCTTCCCGAACGGCTGGAGCACGCTCAGCATCTTGAGGATGCCCTGCTGTTCGCCCTTGACGAGGCCCGCGACGCCGACGCGTCCATGGTGGTCTTCTTTGTTCCGGAGAGCGACCGGTGGGCACTCGCCGCGGCGGCGGAACTGGCCGGCGGGATTCCCGCCGTCGGATAACCCGCGACGGCGGCCTCCTCTAAAGCGCGAACGGACAGTTAAGCCCCTTCTCCAAGCGCGAACAGGCAGCTGATGACGCCAAATCCGGGATTTGAGGTCATTAGCTGCCAGTTCGCGCTAAGTGGTGCGGGGTCAGGCGGCGACGTGGCTGAACTCGGCGGCCTTGGCGGTGGCACGGCGGGGCGGGAGGATGCTCAGCGTGCACCGGGTCTGCTGCGGGTCAATCCTGGCGGGCAGGTGATGCGTCTCGGAGCAGAGCTGAAGCTGCCGCAGGGCTTCGGGATCGACGCGGGCGTTCCGCACGTCCAGTTCCAGGTCCAGGTTTTCCTTCAGCGCGTTTGCGCGTTTCACCACAACGTAGAGGGCCTGGATGCTGTGCACGGTGACGTGGCCTTTGGCGAGGACCTGTGCCTTCGCGTGGTCGAGATCTACACGGACAAGAATGCTGAGCTTATCGGACAAGATGATCATGCCTTCCTTGCGTGGCTGCGACGCTGCAGCCGGGGAGGCCGCGACGCTGCGGCCAATGGCCGTTTTTCTACAGCCTCATTCAGAGTAGGCAAGGAATGTGATGTGCGCAACATTCGGTCGCATATATGTCCAGCCACCCCGCGTCTGCCCGGCCATCCGCGTCAGGATCCGCCCGAGGGGTGACTAGACAGATTTAGTCACAGACAATTCACCGCGCAGGAACCTACTGACAGGTAATTGGAATAAGTTGACATACTGCCCTAGCCTGAGGGTGTCATTGCTTTGGGGGCCAGCGGGACGCCACACATGGATTCGCTGGACAGACCGGGCAGCAAAACACGATTTCGGTCTCACAGCAAAGGTCTCAGCCATGAAAACCCCCTCCCCACTCACCCGCAAAATCGCAGTGCTCGCCGCCGGGCCGCTGGCGATCCTGGTGGCCGGTGGCATGGTCTGGCAGGGCTCCCAGGCTGCCTTCACCGCCTCCACCCGCAACTCCGGCAGCGCCTGGAGCACCGGCAACGTGGTTCTCACGGACGATGACCTGGGGGCGGCCGCCTTCACGGTGGAGAACATCGTGCCTGGCCAGACCGGCCAGAAGTGCATCGTGGTCACCTCCCAGTCAAACGTCGCGGGCGAGGTCAGGGCCTACACACAGAACCTGATCACCTCCAAGGGCCTGGAGAACCGGATCTTCTTTGACCTGGAGCAGGGCACCGGCGGCTCCTTCAACGACTGCACGGGATTCACGCCCACCACCAACACGGTCCCTGAACTGCCCATCTCCACGCTGGCCTCCGTCAACCGCGACTTCGCCACAGGCGGCGCACGGTGGGAGACCGCCGGCACGCCCGGGGAAACCCAGAGCTACCGCGGCACGTGGCGGTTCGACACCACCGGCCTGAGCCAGGACGACATCAACGCCCTGCAGGGTGCCCGCGTGGGGATTGACCTGGTGTGGGAGCTCCAGTCGGACGAGTCGCCAGCACCGGCCGCACCGTAGCCGAGACGCTGGGGCATAAAGCAGAACTGTGAACCGGGAGGAACCCGGGTCCGCCCGGGATTCCTCCTGGTGGGACCCGCTGTTTTCCGCTGACGGCTGGGCGCTCTTTGTGGCGTCCACCCTGTCGCGACTGTATCTGGGCGTGGTGCTCAGCCTTGCCCTGATCGCGGTCCTGCCTGCCCTGCTGGGCTGGCACGGCACCGTGGTCCAGAGCGGTTCCATGGAGCCGCACATCAGCGCGGGCGACGTTGTCCTCGCGGCCGCGTTCGGTTCCGATCAGCGCGTGCCCGTGGGCGGCGTCATGGAGTTCACCAGCCCGGCGGAGGCCGAGCCGAGCGGCGTGGAAAAGACCCGCCTGCACCGGATCGTCGCCGAGAACCCGGACGGCAGCTTCGTCACGGCCGGGGACGCCAACGCCGAGGTGGACAGCATCCCGCTGGAGCGCGGGCAGATCACGGGCCAGGGCAGGCTCCTGGTCCCGTCGATCGGGCTCCCCGGTTTGTGGCTGGGCCTGGGCAACCTTCCGGGTTTGGCCTTGTGGTCAGTGCTGACGCTGCTCGCCGTCGTCGCCGCCCTTTTCGGCGGGCGTCCCGCAGGGCAAGCAGAACAGACGGACGACGGCGGCACTCCCCCTCCAGCCCACCGCACCAAGTCGCACCGAACCAGGTCCCACCGCAGTAATTCACTTCGCCTCCGAGCGGGCAGCGCTCTGGGCCTCGTTGCGGCGCTGGCGGCCCTGGTCATTGCCGGCGCCACCGTTTTCTCCTCGGCCGCCTTTACCGCCAGCACGGCAAACGCCGCCAACACCTTCGGCACGGCCGCCGACTGGAATCCACCGAGCGTGAGCCTGGCCAACCCCGAAGCCACGGTTAAGGGCGCCGTCGTCCTTACCGCTGACGCATCCGACGCCGAATCCGGCCTCCGCAGCGTCACCATCGAATACCAGCGTGCCGGGGCCAGCACCTGGACGGTCCTCTGCACGCCCGCCGCCCAGCCCTACACGTGCAACTGGAACACCGCGTCCGTAACGGACGGCAGCTACAGCCTCCGCGCCGTGGCCACCGACAACGCAGGCTTTACCACCACCTCGGCCATTGTGGAAACACGGGTGGCCAACACGTTCGCCGTCGTCAATGCCGATCCGGGCGAGATCCGGCGCGGCACGGTCAGCCTGTCCACAATCCTGTTCAATCCCCCCGGCCTCATCAGTGCCGTGCGCGTGGAATACTCCGTAGCCGGAGCCAACAAATGGAACACCCTCTGCCTCAACCTGATTGCCCCGTACAACTGTTCCTGGGCCACCGGCGCCTTCGCCAACGGCGAGTATGACCTCCGCGCTGTGGCGTTGTCCGGGCTCAGCAGCACGTACTCCGAAACGGTGGCCGGCGTCCTGGTGGACAACGCGGCACCAACGGCCAGCATGGTGGACCCAGGAACACCGCTGAGTGGAACCAGGACCTTCACGGCCACCGCCACGGACGCCCACTCAGGCATAGCCCAGGTGCAGATCCAGTACGCCCGGACCGGCACCAGTACGTGGCTACCCCTCTGCACGGCAGACGTGGAGCCGCACTCCTGCCGGTTCGATACCACATCACTGACCAGCACCAGTGCCAGCTACAGCTTCCGCGCTGTGGCAACCGACGCAGCAGGCAACAGCACGCTGTCGGCAGCCGTCACCCGAGTGGTGGACAACACCGTCTCCTCCGTGTCCGTCGAAAACCCGGGCGCCTACCTGACCGGCACGGTCACCCTGAACGCGGCAGCGAACTCAACAGCCGGCGTCGGGAGCGTGCGGATCCAGGCGGCCCCGGCCGGCACCACCACTTGGACCACGCGCTGCACCCTCGCCGTGGCTCCGTTCTCCTGCGCCTGGAACACGTCCACTGTGCCGGACGGGCTCTACGATGTCCGCGCCATCCTCACCGACGGCGCCGGCAAACAGACTATTTCCGCCACCGTAACCGGACGCCGGGTGGACAACAGCCCCCTGCGCGCAGCGGACATTCAGGCAGCAAACGGCTCAGGCGCCGTCGGGAAGATGGATGCCGGGGACGCGCTGAGCTTCACGTACAGCCAGCAGGTCAACCTCGCCACCGTCACCCCCGGCTGGGCCGGCGCCCCGCTCCCGGTGACGGTGCGGCTGCGCGACGGCAATGTGTCCGGCCTCGGCCTGGGCAACAACGGCGATACCCTGGACATCCAGCGGCCCGGCAGCACCGTCAACCTGGGCGCGGTCAACACCAAGTCCAACTTCGTCAAGAACAAGAAAACTGTCACCCTGAACGCGACCATGACTGCCACTACCGTGACCGCCGGCGGCGTGCCGCGCACCGTAGTGACGGTCATGCTGGGCAGCGTGGCAAGCGGCGGCGGGAGTCTGTGGACGTCGTCCACGGCGGTCGCCATGGTGTGGAGCACGACGGCGTCAGTCGCCACGAGCGCGGGCGTCGCCTCATCCACGGCCCCAGCCACCGAGACAGGGACGCTGGACCGGGACTTCTGACGGATCCGGCGGTTGAGCCTGTCCCCCGGTGGTTGAGTCTGTCGAAACCCAGGACGGAGCAGCCACTCCCTCAGTTCAGGGTCCGGCGGGCTGTTTCACCGTTCAGCAGGTCAGTTGCCCGGGCGGGGACCAGTTCACCCAGGAATCCGATGCTGCCCTCCGCACGCGTCGTGGCCGCCGCTCCGGCCACGGCCTCCAGGGCAGCCGCAGCGGTGGTCCTGGCATCATCGGCGTCCGAACCACAGGATACAAGCACCGCGCAGCCGGTGGAAGCCGGGCACACGACCCTGAACAGGCCCGGGGGGACGGCTCCTCGCTTCGCCGAAGGCTCCCGCACCGCGGCCCAGGAAGCGGCCAGAGCGGCATCGTCAGCCGTATAGTCATTAACGATTCGGTAAGAAACAGCCCGCACGTGATTCCTGTCCTTCTTCCTTCTGCTAGTTTCAGCGGAGTCGCGCCCTGCAACGCCGGACGGAAAGGATCTCGTGACAACGTTAAGGACACCGCCACGAGAACCTGCGGCCCAGCCGGGCACCAAAGCCCCGCTGAGTAACGGGTGGCTCCCTTGGAACTGAGCGTGCACCTGGACACCAATGCCCTGGAATTTGTGTCCTCCAAAGTGGAGGGCCCGATCAGCATCATCGCGCACCCACCCAGGCTGCAGGCCGCCGAGGAGTACGGGGCCAGCCTCACGTCCACGATCGAAGCCCGCGAATTGCCGGCAGACCACCAGCCCCTGTTCCTGGATGTGGTTATCGACACCGCCAACAAATTCGAAGCCGGCCTGCCCGTGCATGGCGTCATACGGCACGGATACCGGGTCCTGGAAGCCCACGGCCCTGCGGCGCCGAACACCATCGCCGCCGTGCTCCTGCACATCCGGGACGTGACAGGCCTCTTGCCCCACCTCTACTTCACCAGGTCCGGCGACAACCGCCTTGTCAGCCTCCTGCCGTTCCGGACCCGGAGTGAAGGCAAAGTCGCCCGCATCACCCGGGAGCTGTTGGCCGCTGCTGAACACGATGCCAGCAAACGACCCGGAGTGCACGACGATTGATTCCTGCCCTTCAAAACGATTGACGGAGGACCTCTGAGCAGTAGGTGGAAGACATGGAACAGATGAGTGTGGGCTCCTCACAAAGGAAAGGACCAGCCGATGGCGGCACCTGAGAAGGTCGAACCGGGCCGCGGCCTGGCCGGGGCCCTCCGTTCCCGGACGGCTTTGTTACTCGCCTTTGCTTTCGCGGTCATGGCCGACCCCGTCTCCTCCGTCGCGTACGCTATTGAAGCAGCCCTGCGGGCACTGAACGGTGACCTGGCGCTGCTCGTCCCCACGATGACCCTCGTGGTGGCGATCATCGCCCTCGTGATCGTGAATTACCGTCAGCTGATCATCCGCTACCCGCAGGGCGGCGGTGCCGCGGCGGCAACCGGTGAGGCGTTCGGGGACCGGTGGTCCTTTATTCCGATCGGCGCCCTGGTGGTCGATTTCGTCCTGACCATTGCCATCAGCGTCTCGGCCGGGGCCTCCGCGGCCACCGCCTACTTCCCCGTGCTGGCGCCCTGGCGGCTGCTGCTCGCACTGGCCCTGGTTGTCCTGGTCGGAGCCGCGACGTGGTTCGGTCATCTGGGGCGGCTGGTCTTCGCCGCGATGACAGTGGCGTTCATCATCGTCACCGCCATCGTCCTGCTCTACGGGCTCGGGGCCTCCCCCCAGCCGGTCGGCACCATTGCCGATACTCCCGGGCATCCGCCGGTCATCGCCGTGGTCCTGGCCTTCCCGGTGGCCATGGCCCTGGCCACGGGCGTTGAAGCGCCATCCTCTGCGATCGCCCAGCTGGGCCAGCTGGATAACGCCGGCCGGAGCCGGTTCGGCCGGGTCACCCTCTGGCTCACACTTGCCATCGTGGGAGCCATCACCCTGGGCCTGACCCTTGAAGCGGCACATCTGCAAATCGGCATCCCTCCGGAGGACAGCACGCAGATCGCCGAACTGGCCCGGCTGGCCGCTCCCGGCCCCGTCTTCGCCGCCTTTCAGCTCGTCACCGCCCTGCTGCTGCTCTCGGCCGCGAGCTCCTCATTCCAGGCCGGGCCGGGTCTGCTCAAGGCCCTCGCCCGCCACACCACCGCGAAAGGACACACCATCGGGATCCTCACCCCGGCTCTGGGCCGCACGAACACCCACCACACGCCCTACTGGGGTGTGGTGCTGTTCATCGTTCTGGCCGGGCTCGTCACCGCCGCCGCGGGCGGACGAGACCAGGAACTGGTGCTCTTTTACGCCGTCTCCGTTTTCCTCAGCTTCCTGGCCGGGCTGCTCTCCATGGCCCTGTTCTCTTACCGCGACCACCGCCGCGGCTACCTCATCATGAACCTCGCTGGCGCGGTGGTAGTGGCCTTCACCCTCGTCGCCAACCTCTCCCGAGGCCTGCCCATCGTCAGCCTGGCGGCCGCCCTGGCCATCGCCGCCGTCCTGTACCGGGCATGGGTCAAGGCCGGAAAACCCCGCGGTATCCGCAACGTCGCCGCCGAAGCCGAAGAGACCACCGAATGAAACCCGACAGCAAGACCCAAAAAAACCCGAAAATCCGCAACGCCGGTGTCAACGGTAGGTTCCCGGATCTCTCCGGGCTCCGGGACACGGGAGCCGGTCTCAGGCGGGCGCTGCTGCATCCGGTCCGCTCCGTGCCGCTGGCGTTTCTTGCCGTGATACTCCTCGGCGCCGGGTTGCTGATGCTGCCGGCCGCACGCACCGCAGCCGGCACTGACCCCCTGCTGCCAGCCCTGTTCACAGCCGTTTCGGCCGTATGCGTCACCGGCCTGGTTACCGTAGACACCGCCACGTTCTGGACACCCTTCGGCCAAGGGGTGATTCTCGGACTCATCCAAGTCGGAGGATTCGGCATCATGACCCTGGCCACACTGCTGGCGCTCCTGGTAAGGAAGACCATCGGCCTGCGCGGCCAACTTGTCGCACAATCCGAAACCCACACCCTGAACTTCGGGGATGTCCGCTCCGTCCTTTTCCGGGTTGCCCGCATCATGGTCCTGTTCGAAGCCGTCACCGCCATAATCCTTACCGTCCGCTTCTGGATCGCCTACGACGCGAACCCGGGCACCGCGCTCTGGCACGGGGCCTTCCACGCCATCTCAGCGTTCAACAACGCCGGCTTCGCCCTCTACAGCGACAGCCTCATCAGCGTTGCCGATGACCCATGGATCATCATCCCCATCTGCGCAGCCATCATCGCCGGCGGGATCGGATTTCCCGTGCTCATCACCCTGCTCAGGGGAGGGGTCAGGATGAAAGACTGGTCCGTCCACCTGCGCCTGACAATTTACGGCACCCTGTTCCTCCTGGCTGCCGGCGCCGCGCTCTTCGCTGCCTTCGAGTGGAACAGAGAGCAGACCCTGGGCCCGCTGTCATTCGCCGGGAAACTCCTGGCCACGCTTGCAGGCAGCGTCTTCCCCCGCACCGCAGGGTTCAACAGCATCGACTACGGCGCCGCAGCACCCGAAACCCTGATGGTCACCAACATCCTGATGTTCATCGGCGGCGGCAGCGCCGGAACCGCCGGCGGCATCAAAATCACCACATTCCTCGTCCTGGGCTTCGCGATCTGGAACGAAATCCGCGGCCGGGACCAGGTCACCATCGCCCACCGCTCCATCAGCTCCTCATCCCAGCGCCAGGCCCTGTCCGTGGCACTCCTGGGCGTCGCCGCCGTCATCACCGGCACCCAGCTGCTGCTCATGTTCACCGACTACAGCCTCGACAAAGTTCTCTTCGAATCCATCTCGGCCTTCGCCACCGTAGGCCTGAGCACCGGCATCACCTACGACCTGCCACCCAGCGCCCAATGGGTCCTCATGGCGCTCATGTTCACCGGACGCATCGGAACCATCACCGTCGCCTCCGCCCTCGCACTGTCCTCACGGCCCCGCCTGTACCAACTCCCCGAAGAACGACCCATTATCGGATAACCCCGCTTTGCTGCCATATTCAACGCTGGTCCGGCCATAGGATCTGAGCATGCATATTGCCGTTCCAGGAGGTACCGGGGCCGTTGGCCACCATGTCGTCTCTATTGCCAGGGACCGCGGACATCGGGTGACAAGCCTGACCCGATCGGAAGGTGTGGACCTGTCCACGGGCCTCGGGCTGCACGAAGCCCTGCACGGTGTGGACACCGTTATTGATGTCTCCGGAATCCAGACGATTTCCACCAGGAAGGCCGTGGACTTTTTCACCGCCGCCACCCGGAACCTGCTCGCAGCTGAGGTGGCGGTTCAGTGCAGGCACCATATTGCGCTCTCGATCGTAGGCATCGACACGGCTAATTCGGGCCTGTACGCCGGGAAGCTCGCGCAGGAGGATGCCGTCCGGCACGGAGAAGTGCCGTGGACCATCCTGCGGTCCACTCAGTTCCACGAGTTTGTGCCTATGGCCATCAACGCCGCCTCGATTGGCCCGGTGGTGCTGGTTCCACAGATGATCACTCAGCCGGTCGCGGCGCGGGAAGTGGCTGAGGCGTTAGTGGATGCAGCAGAGCAGGGACCCCGCGGAGTGGTTGCTGATCTTGGCGGTCCCCGTCGGGAGCAGCTCGCGGATCTGGTGCGCGAATACTTGCGGAGATCCGGGCAGCGGAAGCTGGTCGTGAAGGTCCCGGCACCCGGCGCCATGGGTCAAGCCATGCGTCGTGGTGACCTGGTCCCGTCGGCCGGCTCCGCCGTCGGACGCCAGACGTTCCACGAGTGGCTGGAAACCAGGCTTCCAGTCGACTAGTGGCGCTGCCTGTGACGCATAACTGCGGCGGAGAGCCCCATGATGCCCATAAGGGATCCGAGGATGATTGCCAGGCCTGCGAGGTATTCAAGAATGGTCATCGTTGACGCACCTTTCATATGGCTGATGCGCTGACGCTAGTGATTGATGCTCAGGATCGGCCAAAGATGGCACGGTGCGTTCACTCAAGATTCAGAAAGAACTTACCGGTACCCGTCCACGATCGACGCCGCGATTTCCTTGTACGCCCTCCGCGTCTCCGGCTTCAACACGTCCAGGGTGACCAGGTCGCCGTCGGCCACACCCCTGTCGTGCGGGACGGCGATGAGCTGGCGGCAGATCCCGGCGAGGTGTTCCTCGATGGCGTCCTTGTCCACGCGGGAGGAGACCTCGTCCTTGTCCGTGATAACAACGACGGCGTTCCGGGCCAGGTCCTCGTACCCGTGGCCCGCCAGCCAGTGCAGGGTGCTGCGGGCACGCTTTGCCCCGCTCACCGCATACCCGGCGGCGATGATCAGGTTGTCCGCGGACTGCAGGATCCCGCTCATGGCATTGTGTGTCACGCCGGTGCCGCAGTCGGTCAGTGCCACGGAGTAGTAGTTGGAGATGAGCTTGCGGATCCGCAGGTACTCGGCGGCCGTGAGCGAGTCCGAGACCTCCGGGTCCTGCTCCCCCGCGATCAGGTGCAGCCGGCCGGCGTGGTGCATGTACCGGGCCAGTGCGGTGAGGGAGTCAACACCGTCGATGTTCTTGAGCAGGTCCGTGATGGTGCGCGGGCTGGCCTGCTGGTAGATCCCCTCGCCGAGGGCGCGCTCCACGAGGTCACCGGAATCCGGGTTGGCGTCGATGGCGCAGGGCGGGTCGCCGCGGAATTCTGCCAGCGTCAGGCCCACGCCCACCGTGGTGGAGGTTTTGCCGATGCCGCCCTTGAGGCTCAGCACCGCGGTGTTGTAGCTGCCCTGCAGCTGGCGGGAGATGCGGCGGGCCAGTTCGTCTTCCTCGCGCTGCTTGGCGCCGGGACCCAGGTTCCAGGCCCCGCCCGTGAGCGAGTAGAGGGCGCCGCGGACGCCGCCCACCGGCCGCGGTTTCTGTTCGCGGACGAACAGGCCCGGGGAGCTGATGAAGTCAGGCATGGGGCTGTCGGCGATGACGTCCGCCGCCGTGGGGCGGATGCGCCGGAACGCCGGTGCTTCGTCAGGAATGTACGACGACGGCGGCGCGGCTTCGTCGCCGTCGTACGCCAATGCGGGGGTGCCTGAGTCCGGCGCGGCGGGCTGCCCGGCCTGCGGCTGCGCGGTGACCGGCGGCCGGGCGGGCCGGCGGGTGGGCGCAGGAACTGAGGTGATGGGAGCCGACGTTGCGGGACTGGCTTGGTCGGCGGCGGCGGCCGCCTCCGCCCAGGAGCTGCGGCGCGGTACCGGGGTACCGGCGTCGGGGGTGTTCGCGTCGGGGGTGTTCGAAAGATCTGGCGTTACGGCTGGCATGGTTCCTGTCTGGGCATCCTGCAGCGCACTGTCGGCGCGACGGAGGTCACGGCGTCGCCGGGGCGGTTGCGGTAGCCCTGCATCTTCTGCGATGGGGCGTGCGTTCTGATCCGCCGGATCGGGCATGTCTGTCCCCCCAGGACTTTCGGCACAAGGTTCTGCGGCACTTTACGGACTGATTCAATCAGTAAGTCTAGGCGCTGGGGCGGAATTGCGAGGTCAGGAGACTGCATCGGCCGGCATCGGGTGTCCTCGCAGGAGCGGAAGACCCAGCGGTCCCCGGCCTTGTGCCTGGTGGTTGTCCGGAGGCGGAACACCTGTGGAAGAACACGCGGCGGTGAGAAAGTCCGAGAGCAACTCTTGACCGGCTTAAATGTTAGAGGCTAACATTTTTGTTATGCGAAAAGCCGCTGCCACCCGGGCGCTCCTGCAGGAGCAGGCCATGGCATTGTTTGTTCAACAGGGTTTCGACGAGACAACCGTCGCGCAGATCGCCGAGGCGGCCGGTGTCTCGCAGATGACCTTCTTCCGATATTTTCCGACGAAGGACGCCGTGGTCTTTGATGACCCGTACGATCCGGTGATCGCGGACCTGGTTGCCGCCCAGGATCCCGGGCTGCCGGCGCTGGAGCGTGTCCGGCTGGGCTTGCTGGCCGCGTGGAGCTCGGTGCCCGACCCCACAGACGATGCGGTCAGAGACAGGATCAGGCTGATAGCAGGCCATACGCGGCTTGCTGCCGGCATCTGGGAGAACAACCGCAGGACCGAGGACCTGATCGTTGACGCCCTGACCGGAACCGGCGTAGGCCGCATTGAAGCACGGGTTGCCGCAGGAGCGTGCCTGGGCGGTTTGACGGCCGCCCTGCTGGATTGGGCATCGGCGCCGGATGGGCACGAACTGCGGGACCGGATGAATACGGCCTTGGACCTGATGGGCGATTCACGCAGGACAGTGCGGCGCACCCGATGAAAACGTCAGCGGCCATCAAAGCGGAGCGCGTATCGAAGGCCTTGGGCGGATTACCCGTCCTGGACGACGTGTCCCTGGACGTGGGGCCCTCGGAAATCCACGCCCTGGTGGGGCTGAACGGAGCAGGTAAGACCACGTTGATGCGGATCCTTCTGGGCATGCTCAAACCGGACCGGGGCGCGGCTCACCTGACGGGGCTCCCCGTATCCGGTGCAGGAGCGCAGGTCTGGTCAAGGGTCGGGCAGATGCTGGAGACCCCCTTCGCCTACCCGGAGCTGACCGCGCGCGAGAATGTGTACTGCTCCGCCCGGTTGCACGGGATGGACCGGGACGCCGCCGGGTCCGCCGCGGCACGGGCATTATCTGATCTGGGCCTGGAGCAATATGCCACCCGGCGCGCCGGGACGCTGTCACTGGGAAACCGGCAGCGCGTAGGCCTGGCCGCCGCCCTGGTCCATGGACCGGATGTGCTCGTCCTTGACGAACCGACCAACGCACTGGACCCGCGCGGTGTCATCGTCCTCCGCCGGCTGCTCCAGGAGGCCTGCCGGGACAGGGGTGCCGCCATCCTGGTCTCCAGCCACCACCTTGATGAGGTCGCACGCATGGCCGACAGGATCAGCGTGCTTCACCGGGGAAGGATCATCGGTTCGCTGCAGCCCGGGACCGTGGACCTTGAACGCCGGTTCTTTGACCTGGTGCTGCAGTCCGACATGCACGAGCAGGAGCAATGATGAGCACTTCCGGGCAGGCACGGGAATTCGAGGCCCTGAAATTCCGCCGGGCGCCCGTGGTGCTGACGGTGTCCGTCCTGATCGGCGTCGCCCTGCCGGTCCTCGCAGCGGCCTTCATGGTCGCCGCGACCTCCGACGGGTCCAGCCAGATCGGCCTCAAAGCCGCGGCCATGCTGACAGGTGCAGGCTGGACCGGGTATTTGGCGATGGTGGGAATGCTTCTGTCCGTCGGCGCACTGATGGGCGTCGGTTTCGTGGTGTGTTGGTGCTTCGGCCGCGAGTTCACCGAAAAAACCCAGGCCTGCCTGTTTGCCCTGCCGGTCAGCCGGGCCCGGCTCGCCTATGCGAAGTTTACGGTGATCCTGCTCTGGGCCCTGCTGCTCTGCCTGGTCAGCGTAGCGGTCGCCTTTCTTGCCGGTGCCGTCATCGGTCTGGGCGCGCCCGGCCCGGAGGATCTGGTGGCCGCAGGCAAGGCATGGTGCGGCGGTGCCCTGGCAGCCCTGCTGGCTTGTCCGCTTGCAGTCGTGGCCAGCGTTGCCCGCGGCTATCTTCCCGGCGTCGGCGCACTGGTGCTGCTTGTGGTCGTCACGCAGGTGGTGACGGCGTTCGGAGCCGGGGCGTGGTTTCCCTACGCAGCGCCCGGACTGTGGATGGGCATGGGCGGCGCGGCGGCCGCCGAAACGGTCAGCCCACTCCAGCTCTTCCTCTGCGTCCCGGTCTCCGTGCTCGGCATCGCCATTACCGGTCAATGGTGGAAGAACATGCAAATCAGCTCCGGTTGAGAAAGGCCGCAGCCAAGTGGGTACCGTTCGGGCCGTCCTAGTGGGCTCCGATCAGGTTGACACGATCAGTCAGCCGCGGGTGAGTGCGGCGATGACGACGGCGGCGGTCAGGACCAGAAGTACGGCAAGTATGGCGTAGGCCTGCCATTTGGGACGGCCCTTATGTGGGTTGATGTCGATATAGGGCATGGCTAGCTGCGGTTACTCCTCATGGCGGTCACCCGCACTGCCCGTCGCTTACGGCGCAGCACGTGGTACATCGCATAGAAGGGAATCAGCAGTGTGCCCAAAAGTGCGCACAGCGCCAGGACATAGTCGATGAGAGCCACGATGGTCCGAACGTTAGAGTGATCACCCATGCGATCAGAGGTCACGCTATCGGTTCGTCACGTCTACTGACAAGTCACATCACGGGCGCCCATCCACGGCCGTCCGTCAGCGGTTGAGCGCGATTACCACCACTGCCACCGTGGCCACTGCCAGCGCGGCCAGCGCAACGTAGGAAACGGCCTGAAATCTACGACGGCGGAGCTCGCTCCGGGAGTCGCGCGCGTACTGTGTGCCCCCATATTTCCCTATGCCCCAAGGCTATGACACGGTCTGAAGGTTTGCTCAAGTCACGCCGAATATGACAGATTTGGCGATTCAGCTGCGCACGCGGCGACCTGAACGATCCGCGAAGGAGTCCAGGGCGGCAAGGATCTCATCCGAGCGCCAGTGGCGGCCACGCTTGAACTTGTCGAACCCCTGGACTACACCGGCTTCTTCCAAGACCTGCATCTGGCGCCAGATGGTTGCCGGCGAAATTCCCAGCCGGTCCTCTAGCAGTTCGGCGTTCACCACTGGCTGGCGGGCCAGGAGGTCAGCGATCGTCCACGCCGCAGCATCCTTGCGGGCCTTGATGGCTTCTTTCCACCGTTCTCGGGCAGCGGTGATGTCGCCCGCCAATTTCCGGCCATTGTCAATGGCACGGAACGTCGCCTCTGCGGTAAGCAGGATTATCGGGTCCGGATCCCCCTTCCTGTAGGCGGTCAGGGCGTCGTGATAGCCGCTCACGTCGTTGAGGAGGCCGGCCGACACAGGTACGGTCACCGTGCGCGTCAGGCCCTTGTTGCGAAGCATGGCGTGCAGCAGTGCCCGGCCCGTGCGGCCGTTGCCGTCGGTGAACGGGTGAATGGTTTCGAACTGGGCATGTGCTATCGCAGACTGGGCTAGGATCTGGACATCGTTCCGGCGGGCGTAGTCCATCAGGTCATGTATGAGTTCCGGGACTCGGCGGGAATCCGGGGCTACGAAGTCGGCCCCGGCCGGGCTGATGCTGGAAGTGCCGATCCATACCGGCTCCTCCCGGAACCTGCCTGCGCCCTGCGGATCCGCGTGACGCATAAGGGCGCGGTGCATCTCCAGGACGGTCACCGCTTCCAGGGAGTCGGCGGCGGCCAAGGCGGCGTTCATGGCTGCCACGTTGTCCACAACCAGGGTGGCATTTCTTTTGGAGTCATCACCCAGTTCTGCCATTCCGATGCTGCGGGCATTGGCGGTGACATTCTCGATCTGCGAGGAGGACACGGACTCGGTGCGCAGCAATATGGCCGAGAAGGGGGCAACGTCGCCGCCGAAGTCGTGGTCGAAGTCCCGGATGGCCAGGGCTGCGTCTTCAACCGCTGCAGTCACCTCACCGGAGGGCGCGTAACGGATGGACGCGATGAATGGCGGGACGGCTGCCTTGTACGGCACGAATGGGTTCTCAGTCATGGTCCGCGGGCCGGCACCGATCTTGGTCTCCCATTCCAGCCGTTCCCACCCCAGCGGCGGCCAGCCGCCGTCCGCCTTGGCTTCGACCGCGACGTCAGGCTCGGCGGACGCCGCGGAGTTTTGTTTTCCGGGCCTGTGTGGCTGTTCCAAGGTCTCCTGACTCAAACCGAGAATCCCCATTGCAAGGTATTTCACATCAATCGGAAGTGAAAAGATCAACACTCAACTATTTCACTTCTTGCAGGATATGAAAAGATCCACGCCGACAAATTGCAGATCTTCGCGGGCCTCAAGCCCGTCGCCGGCCACAATGTCCACGGCGTTGTTGATCCCCAATCTGTGCCGACCGATGCTGTTGACTGTGCCAAGGAAGTCAACAGGTTTTGCGGAAGTCGCCAAAAAGGACGTGACGCACGACGCCGGGACGGTCGCCTATGTGCGTCCCGCGGTCCTGCGGACCTTGAAGAGATCACCTCAAACGAGCGAGACAGCGGCCGCGGTCCGTCCAGACTGGCGCCGGCGATGCGGGCCCCGGCGCCCGGAACACCGTCGCCACAGACCATGCGCAGCGGTAGAATCCGGTCATGACTCAGGCCGCAGGGCACCCCACCATGTCGTTCGGCGACGCGATCCTCGCGGGCTTCCGGCAGTATGCCGAGTTCGCTGGCCGCGCCGGCGTGGCCGAGTTCTGGTGGTTCATGCTCTTCGTGATTCTGGTATCCAGTGGCCTCGGCGCCCTGAACGTGGCCACTCCCAACGGGGTGATCGGTGTTGGTTCAAGCCTTGCCTCGCTCTGGGTGATCGGCACGATGATCCCCACGCTCGCCGTCGGTGTCCGCCGCCTCCGTGATGCCGGCCGCCGGTAGACAGAGCTCTTCTGGCTGCTCATCCCGATCGCGGGCCTGATCGTTATGGCCATTCGTATGTCGGAGCCGTCCAAGCTGTAGCAGGGCGGAAGCCCTGGCGTTACATCACAACAACAGGCTCGTAGTGCTCCACCCTCGGAAACTGCGAATAGAAGTGATGCAAGAGCCCGCGCCACTCCTGGTACTCAGCGGATCCCCTGAAACCCTCGGTGTGGTCCTCCAGCCGCGCCCATTCCACCAGCAGCAGGTATGTGGCCGGGTTCTCGATGCAACGTGAAAGCGTGAGGCCTTGGAATCCCGGCATGGAGCCAATGATAAATTTCGCTTTGCCAAAAGCAGTCTCGAATTCGTCCTCCATGCCGGGCTTGACGGAGAGCAATGCATGTTCGGTAATCACCCAACCATCATGGCATCGCGCACGTAAATACCGTCACCGTCCACGTTAATGAAATATAAAGCGAGCCACCCAGGGCTGACCTGCGCTAATAGTCCATTCGAGTCTCAACGTCAACGCATTTTTTGCACAATTTTTGGTGTCCAAAGAAATGCAGTTGCCGTGATATATTCCTCCATGTATTGCCTCTTGGGGGGAGGCCAATGCAGGCATTCATGACCGGCAAACAGTATTTCCCTCAGGGATCCGTAAACATCATCCGAGAGGGATAATCTTGTCCAATCTTCAGTTTGCCCCGGGCGAATCCAACGTCCACGTTGCAAAATTCAGCCCATCCGTTATCCTCTTCTGGCTCAAGACCGAGCTGGGAGTCACAAACACTCGAATTATCTCGAAGCGTGCCAACAGCTTGTTGGGCGTAATTCCCTTGGGATACGCGGAAGAAACCTTCCCGCTGGCAAACACCGCTGGTGTCGGTGTAGAGATCAAGTTCTCCTTGGGCCGGGCTATCGTTGGCTTCATCCTCCTCATTGTTGGGCTTACCAACCTCAATGCGTTTTTCGGCTGGGTCGCCTTGCTGCTCGCCATTTCCCTCATCCTGAACGCAATGAGCGCCGTGATGAAGATTAAGAACAACGGCGGCGGGGAAACCAAGCTCCAGGTTTCGATTCTTGAGAAAGCCAAGCTCGAGCAGTTCCGCAACGAAGTGAACACGCGGCTCTTCGCCGATCAGCAGGGGCTCCGCCACCAGGAAACCATGGGCATGCACAGCATGAACCTCCTGAACCAGCAGGCCCAGATTAATCTGCAGGAGCAGCTGAACCGTAATCTGACGGACAAGTAACCTTTCCGCAGAGCGATCTGCAGGGGCGCGGACGGCCTAGCCGTCCGCGCCCTTGTTCTTGGCGCGCAAATTGAACGACCCGGAGGTTGCAGGGAGCAACCCCGGCTTCATGGGGGAACGTAATGATCAGCTATTAAAGGGTGCCAGGATGCGCTTCCGCCTCACAGGCATCCTGGCGGCATTGACTGCGGCTGCCCTGGCATTGAACGGATGCACTCCGTCGCCCCAGGCCCAGGATAAGACCGTCACCGCGTCGCTGGCCGACGGGGTGGAAGCTTCTGTAGTACAGCGTTTTGAATTTCCGCTGTCAACCCAAACGCGCGGGGTGTACCGAAAGCTAGTGCAGCGGCCGAGTCTCCTGCAGGCGCTTGATGAACCAGCGTGACTGCTCCGGGCCGTAGGGCAGCACGGGGATTGCCTTGGTGGCGTCGGTGGGGGTTTCGCGGATGGACTGCTGGGCCTGGCGGACGGCGGTGGTCATGGTGTTGGCCATGGTCTTGACGAACTGGTCACTGCAGGGCTGGCCATGGCCGGGGATCAGGAACTCATAGCGGTGGCGCAGGGCGGAGATGTGGCGCAGGCAGTCGGCCCATTCCTCCGGGTAGGAGTCCTCGAAGGAGGGGTGCGCGCCCTGCTCCACGAGGTCGCCCACGAAGAGGGTGCTGGGGGTGCCCACCAGGAGATCGCCGTCGGTGTGGCCGCGGCCCAGGTAGAAGAGGGTTGCGGTTATTCCGCCCAGGTCCACCAGCACGGGCTGGTCCTTGACGATGGCGTTGGGCACCACCAGTTCCACGTTCTCGCCCTCGCCCGTGGACATCTCCGGCTCCAGCGTTCCCACGAACCGTCGCTGCAGGTCCCCGTGCTCGTCGATCTCCTGGGCGCAGTTTTCGTGTGCCCAGAACTCGGTGGCGCCGTCGGACGCGAACACGGCGTTGCCGAAGAAGTGGTCGTAGTGCGCGTGCGAATTGACGACGACGAGCGGCAGGTCCGTCTTCTCCCGCACCGCGTCCAGGATCTCGCGCCCCTGCCGCGGCCCGCAGCCGGTATCGATCACCATGGCACGCTCGGAGCCCACAATGAGGCCGGTATTCAGCAGGGATCCTTCGGTGACCAACACGTAGTTGTCCGCGCCGACGTCGAGCCATTCTGACATTGTTTCTCCGTACCTCCGGAAAGCGACTGCATTCTTCTTGGCCTCGATTCTACCCACGGGCCCTTGGTGTTCCCGGGAGGTGGCAAGGTCACCAACCTCGCACGCGCTATGAAACGGCCGACGGCGCGGGCTGCTGATCGCGTCGGTGCGGTGCGGTGAGCACTAGGGCGTGTCTCCTAATAGTGCGCTCCAGATGATGACGGTGTGCAGAACGGCCGCTGAGCGGTAGGTGAGGGCCAGTTTGTCGTAGCGGGTGGCCAGGGAGCGCCATTGCTTGAGGGTGTTGAAACTGCGTTCGACGACATTGCGGCGCTTGTAAGCGTCCTTGTCGTAGGTGACGGGCCGGCCGCCGGAGGAGCCCTTGCGTTTCCGGTTGGCTTTCTGGTCTTCCTTTTCTGGGATGACGCATTCAATGCCCCGCCCGCGCAGGTAGCTCCGGATCGCTTTGGATGAGTAGGCTTTGTCAGCCATGGCCCGGTCCGGGCGGCCGCGGGGCCGTCCGGGACCTTCCCGTTCGACTTTCAGGGCATCCATGAGGTTTTCAAACATGGGCGAGTCCCCGCCCTGACCGGGCCCCAGGAGCAGGACCAAGGGGCGCATGTTGCCGTCAACCAGGGCATGGATCTTGGTTGTCAGGCCGCCGCGGGAGCGTCCGATGGCATGATCATCCGGCTCATCAAGCAGATTCCTGTAATTCGAGAGGTCCCCCTGTGTGGCGGGGAAGGTTCGTGCCGTGCTGGTGGGCACGGTTCACCGTGGAGTCCACTGACACCTCCCAGTTGATCAGCCCTTGCGCGTCGGCACGGGTCAACAACGCAGCCAGTACCCTGTCCCAGATCCCGCTGGCGCTGTTGCGGCGGTGGTGCTTCCATACGGTCTTCCACGACCCGAAATGGGAAGGGAGATCCCGCCATGGAATACCTGCCCGGTAGCGGTAAATGATGCCCTCTGTCATCAACCGGTGGTCATTGAACGGCCGCCCCGGTTTCCCCGAGGAATCAGGCATCAACGGGGCAATGAACTCCCACTGGGCATCGGACAACAAGGCATAACGCGAACTCACCACTCAATTTTGCCAACAAGCCACCCCCAGCATTAGGAGACACGCCCTAGGAGGAGCCGGCTAAAGTTTCGCCGCACGGCTCCTAAGCCAAAGCGCCACTGCAGAACCCAAGACGAGGACTGCCACGAAGAAGCCACCAATCACCAAGCCTGAATTGACATCGCGTTCCGATGAGACCTTATCCAAGCTAGCCCGTTCCGGAGTCAGTGAAGCTGCCACCGATTCTGATGGCGAAGCGGATGGCGTGGCAGAGGCCTGGGCGTCAGAATTGGGCTTTTCCGTTGCCTCCGCATTGGCGGCGGCTTCAGCGTCGGCTGTGGCCTTGGCATCCGCCTCAGTCTTGACTTGAATGGCTGCCGCGTCTTGTGGGACTTCAACAGGGACGCTGACATTCGGCACGGAAGGCAACTGGTCCACCGTTGTGGTGTTTCCGTTGTAGGCCGGGACAGGTGCCTGCTGTACAGGTGGCGGAGCCGGAACTTGTGCAGGAGGAGTGTATGCCGGAACCGGTTCAGGCGGGGCCGGGGGCAGGAGGAGCGGACTGCAGAAGAGTTGCCCGGTACGGGCAACGATGGCGGGGTAAGAACCGGCGGGGCACGAGCCACTGGGGCTGGGGGGCACAATGGGCTCCGCCGCGCTTCCAGGTCCAGCGCCGCTCAGTGCGATGATTCCCGAGAGCGGGACTGCTGCCAGGGCTGCCATGGCCTTGCGCAGCTTCGTTGATGCGCCCGGACTGTGTTTCGCTCGTCGATTTTCCATGATGCCCCCAATATGTGAAATTACGTGTGCGCTCAGGCTAACTGACCCGGCGCTGATGGGCACCGCTCCCCATCGCGGCCGGCGTCGCGGATACGACATGATGGTGGTTGCACTTTCGCGTCGAATATTGGGGGAACCAAGTGAACAACAACCAGCAGCCCGGATGGCCGCAACAGCCCGGGAACCAGCCGCAGCAGCCTGAAGACAGCTCGCCGTATCCGCCGATTCCTCCGGCCCCGGGCCAGGCCCCTGGCCAGAGCTGGCCGCCTCCGCAGTCCCGGCCTTACGAACAGCAGCAGCAGGGCCAGCAACCTTACGGCGCACCCGGACAGCAGTATGTCCAGGCGCCCGCTTTCACCCAGACGCCACCGAAGCCGGGAATGCCCGTCTGGGGCTGGGTGGCTGGCGGCGTCGGCGCGGTGGCGGTCATCGCTGTTGCAGGCGTGATGGCGTTCAACGGCCTCGCCAGCGGCAGCAAACAACCGGAAGCCGCTCCCGCCCCCATCGCTAGCGAATCCGCAGCGCCCGAAGAGTCAGCCGAAGCGGCAGCAGGTGCCGGTGCCGGCGGCGGGGACGCCGTGTACCTGTTCGACGACTCCGATTTCAGCAGCCCGCCCGCATGGTCCATCAAGGAGCCCTCGGGCTGGACCAAGGAACCGGTCAAGGAGGGCATGACCAATTACCGCAACGCCAGCCTGCAGTGCACGTTCACCACGTACCAGGCGGTCCTGCAGCCAACCGGAGAAACCGGAGACGAGGCCACCACAGCCCTTGTCATGGCCTCGGAGATCGACGCCGTAGAGAAGTCGGTCGGCAAGCCCGTGGAAGTCATTGACGACGCCGCCTCAACGTACGTCAAGCTGCGCGACGGCAACAAGGACATCGAACTGCAGGAAGCCGAGCTCCGCTTCAAGAACGACAAAGACATAGACGTCATCTACCGGATGGCCGTACGCGCCACCGCCAGCAGCAACGGACTGATGGAACTGGCATTGGCCTGCCCCGGCAGCCTGACCACCGAGTCGGAGCTTTGGCTGGAACTCACGGATGACGTGAGCATGGTCGACGCGCCGTAGTTGGATCAGAGGTCCACGAACAATGAGCTAGGGTTCTCGATCGCGTCAGCGACCAACCGCAGGAATCCTGCTGCTGTGCCGCCATCGCACACGCGGTGATCGAACGTGAGCGTCAGTTCGGTGACTTTGCGGACAGCGAGTTCCCCGTCCACCACCCACGGCTTGTCGATGATGCGTCCCACCCCGAGGATCGCCACCTCGGGGTGGTTGATGATGGCTGCGGATCCGTCCACCCCAAAAACACCGTAGTTGTTCAGCGTGAAGGTGCCGCTGCCCAGTTGCTCCGGCGTCGCTTTGCCCTCGCGTACGACGGCGGTGAGCCGGCGGATCTCCGCGTCCAGTTCGCGGGCACTGAGTTTGTCCGCGTTGCGGATAGAGGGAACCATCAGCCCGCGGTCCGTCTGGGCCGCGAAGCCGAGGTTGATACCGTCGAAGCCAACGATCACCTGGGAGCCGTCGGCAGCAGTTTCGATGCGGGTGTTCAGCTCCGGGAGTCGTTTTAACCCAGCGGTGACAAAACGCGCGATGAATGCGAGGAGCCCGGGCGTATGGTGCGGATCAGACTTCTTGAGGCCTGCCCGGAGTTCCACCAGCGCCGTGGCATCAACGTCCACCCAGACGGTGGCCTCAGGGATCTCCGCACGGCTGCGGGACATGTTTGCGGCAACGGCTTTCCGGACACCCTTGACGGGTGTCCGTGAGGAAATGCCCAGCCCTGTGCGGGTGTCGACGCCACCGGTGGTTAAGCCTGTCGAAACCGATTCCGGTGATCGAGCCTGTCGAGATCCCGGAGTAGCGGTGATTGTTTGCTCCGGTGATCGAGCCTGTCGAGATTCAGGATGGATCACGGCCTCAACGTCCTTCCGCATGATCAGGCCGCTGTCACCCGAGCCTTGCATTCCGCCGAGGTCCACGCCGTGCTCACGGGCCATCCGCCGGACGAGCGGTGAAATGACGGCGCCCAGCTTCCCGGGGACCCGCGTGCGGAGCAGCAGCAGGTCATCGGCCGCCTTCTGGGCGTCAGGCTCAATCACCGAAGCGTCGCGGGGAGCCCTGGTTCGCCGGGCAGCACCACTGCCGCCGGGAGTCCCGTACCCGATCAGCACATTCCCGGAGCCGGCCTTCTCTTCTTCGCGGTAGGCATCCGCTGCGCCGGTTTCGACAGGGGTTTCGACAGGGGTTTCGACAGGCTCGACCACCAAGACAGGCTCAACCACCGAGGCAGGCTCGACCACCGGCGCCGTCGCACCAATCGGAAGCACGGAAATCAGCGGCTTGCCCACGTCCAGCGTCTGGCCCGGCTCTCCGTGGAGCACCGTCACAGTGCCCGCGTACGGCGACGGGACTTCCACCATGGACTTGGCCGTCTCCACTTCGGCGATGGGCTGGTCCACGCGGATCACGTCGCCCACGGACACCAGCCAGTTGACCAGCTCGGCTTCGGTCAGGCCTTCGCCGAGGTCTGGCAGCAGGAATACTTTCGTTTCACTCATGGTCAGTTCTCCCACTGGAGGTCGTCTACGGCGTCGAGGATACGGTCCACGCCGGGCAGGTAGTAGTGCTCGAGCTTCGGCGCGGGGTACGGGACATCGAATCCCGTCACGCGGCGGATGGGCGCGGCGAGGTAGTGGAAGCAGCGTTCCTGGACCCGCGCCACGATCTCGGAGGACACGGACGCGAAGCCGTGCGCTTCGGCGATCACCACGGCCCGGCCGGTCTTCCGGACGGACGCGCACACCGTCTCGTCATCGAAGGGAACGATGGAGCGGACGTCGATGACTTCCAGCGAGCGCCCCTCCTCCGCAGCAGCAGCGGCAGCTGCCAGCGCCGTGGGCACGGACGGTCCGTAGGCAATGAGCGTCGCGTCAGTCCCGGCACGGGCGACGGCGGCCCGGCCTTCCGAGGACGTTCCGGCTGCCGCGTTGGTAGTGTGCTGCGCCCGGAGATCCTCAAGGTCCACCAGGTCCTTGGACCAGTAGAGCTTCTTGGGCTCCATAAACATGACGGGGTCATCCGAATCGATGGCCTCCCGCAGCATCCGGTACGAGTCGGCCACCGTGGCGGGCGTGAACACCTTCAGGCCCGCCGTGTGGGCGTAGTAGGACTCGGAGGAATCGCAGTGATGCTCCACTCCCCCGATCCCGCCGGCATAGGGAACCCGGATCACCATGGGCAGTTTCACGGTGCCCCTGGTGCGGTTGTGCATCTTGGCCACGTGGCTGACGATCTGCTGGAACGCCGGATACGCGAACGCATCGAACTGCATCTCCACCACCGGCCGCATCCCGTTCATGGCCATGCCCACGGCCATGCCCACGATGCCGGACTCAGCCAGCGGGGTATCGAAGCAGCGCTGCTCCCCGAAGGTCTTGGTGAGGCCGTCCGTGATGCGGAAGACCCCGCCCAGCAGGCCCACGTCCTCGCCGAAGACCAGAACGGACGGATCGGCGTGCATCGCATCCGCCAAGGCCGTGTTGAGGGCCTTGGCCATGGTGACAGGCTGAGGACCCGAAGAATCCGCAGTGGCCGCGGCAGAAGCCGCAGCCCGGGCAGTTGCTGCGCTGACGTTGCCGTTCGCCTCGGACGAGGTGGTGATGGTCGGACTCATTTCGCCGTCTCCTTGGTTGACGCTTCGCGGGCAAGTTCGTCGGCCAGCATGGCTGACTGCTCCTTCAGCTGGGGTGTGGGCACCGAGAACACGTGCCGGAAGAGTTCCTGGGGGTCCACCGGGACGTCCTCGCCCAGGCCGTCCCGCAACTGGGTGGCCACCGCTTCCGCCTTTTCCGCGATCCGCGCGGCGCCGTCGTCGTCCAGCAGTCCACGCCCGGTGAGGTACGTCTTCATCCGGCTGATCGGATCCTTGGCCAGCCACTCGGCCACCTCGCTGTCCTGCCGGTAGCGGGTTGCATCGTCGGCGTTGGTGTGTGCCTGCATCCGGTACGTGTGTGCCTCAACCAGGAGCGGACCCGAGCCGCTCCGGGCCAGCGCAACGGCGCGGTCCAGCACAGCGAGGAGGGCCACCACGTCATTGCCGTCCACCCGTTCGCCGGCCATGCCGTACCCCACTGCCTTGTGGGCGAGCGACGGCGCCACGGACTGGTGTGCCAGCGGAACCGAGATGGCGTACTTGTTGTTCTGGACGAAGAAGACAACGGGCAGGTGGAAGACAGCGGCGAAGTTCAGGGCCTCATGGAAGTCCCCTTCGCTGGTGGCGCCGTCTCCGCACATCGCCAGAACCACAGTGTCCTCACCGCGGAGCTTTGCCGCGTGCGCGACACCCACGCCATGCAGCAGCTGGGTGGTGAGCGGCGTGCACTGGATGCCCACCTTGTGCCGGGCCGGATCGTAGCCGCTGTGCCAGTCGCCCCGGAAGATGGTCATGGTCTCCACGGGATCAACTCCCCGTGCCATGACCGCCACGGCGTCCCGGTAGGTGGGGAACAGCCAGTCGCCGTCGGAGAGGCAGAGTGCGGCTGCCACCTGGCAGGCTTCCTGGCCATGGCTGGACGGGTACACGGCCATGCGCCCCTGGCGGACAAGCGCCGAGTTCTGGTCGTTGACCCGGCGTCCGACGACGAGCTGCTCGTAGGCGGCCATCAGTTCGTCGTCGCCGGGCAACGGGTACTCGTGGCCGGGTTCGGTGCCCTGCTCACTTTCTGCCATGAGCCGTCCGTCCGGGTCCACCATCTGGATCTGGTGGCGGGCGGGCAGCATGTAGTCCTCCACCGTGATGCCGAACTTGCGCACCGCTTCGGATACGGCATCTTCAGCCGGCAGGCGCTCGGCCTGGTCCGGGGCAGAGTGGTCCGCGGAGATCGTCATTGGTCCGTCCTTCTGTAGCCACTAGTCGCCTCCAGTATCGCCCCAAGGGAAGTTTCGTATCCAGTACTTCCCGGAATCATGGAAGGTTCTGCAGAATGGGCCTAATCTGGAAGACGAATTGAGATGTGATCCGGACAACGGGCGGGAGCGGTGGACGAATTGGCGCGACTTGAGGGAGATTCCGGGGAGGTGCCGCTGGACGACGTCGACCGGCGGATCATCGCCGAGCTCACCCGGGACGGGAGGATGTCCGTGACCCAGGTAGCCGAGAACGTCCATATCTCCCGCGCCCACGCCTATACCCGCATCGCCAGGCTGACCGGCGAGGGTGTGCTGACTAAATTCACGGCGTTGGTGGACCCCATCAAAGCAGGGTTGAAATCCTCCGCCTACGTGACGCTCAAGGTGAGCCAGCATTCGTGGCGTGAGCTGCGCGAGCAGCTGCGCGCGATCCCGGAGGTCCACCACATCGCCCTCGTGGGAGGCGATTTTGATGTGATCCTGCTGGTGCGTGCCATCGACAACACCGACCTGCGGCGGGTGATTTTCGACCAACTGCAGGCCATGCCGGGCGTCCAGGACACGCAGACTTTTCTGGTGTTTGAGGATGTGGATACGCGCTAAAGGTGACCGAGAGGCATCACCGCGTCCGCAGAAGGCGGCTCACTGAATCAGCGTGGCCCAGGACTCCAGGAACTTCTCAGCGAGATGCGCGTGGCCGGCGGTGTTCGGGTGTGCACCGTCAAAGTCGAAGCCCGGGCTGTTGGCAGCCGTGAACCAGCCGGCCTCGTAGGCATCGATGAACGGAGCACCAGCGGCTGCGGCCCCGGCGCGGACGGCGGCGTTCGCACCTTGCAGTTTCTCCGCTAACGGCTGGGGGGCCGAAGGCCCAAGAACTATTACCTGGACGCCTGGCCACAGCTTGCGGGCCGCATCGATTGTCTGCGCCGTGGCGGTTTGAATTTCATTAGGGCTGGTGTTCAGGGCGTCGTTCTGGCCGCCTTGCAGTATGAGGACGTTGGGGACGAAACGCGGATCCTCAGCGATTTCCCGCAACCGGACTTCGTACTCACGGGCCTCGTTGTCCTGGGGACCACCGCCCCACGCGAAGCCGGTTCCGCCCTCACCGTCGATGTTGGTGGGGTATCCGAGCGAGCCGGCAACAAGGTACGCCCACCCCTGGCCGGGCCGGTCCGCGCCGTCACCGGCAGTGTACGAATCACCAAGAATAAGGAGGACCGGCTGGGCGGGAAGCTGAATTTTCAGCTGCTGCGCTGCTGCGGTGGCTCTGGGTGCCAGGGTTGCCGTAGGAGTCGGCGTGGCCACCGGAGAGCTAGCCGCCACAGGGCTTACGGCTTCGCGCGGGCCGCGGGGATTCGTCAGGGCGATTCCTGCTACTCCGAAAGCAACGACGGCCAGCAGAAAGAGTGCACCGTACTTGATCCATTCCTGCTTGGTCACGTTAAGCCGCCCACCGTTTCTCGTCACCCGGCACATCATACCGGCGTCGTCGCGGAGAAACTCAGTACGTTCAGGTCCGTCCGGCCGTCTCCAGCTCCCGGGCAGACTCCCGCGCGGGCTCCGGGGCGGGATCGACGACGGCGGGACGGACGACGGCGGGATCCAGCCTTCTGGAGGCCCACTGGCGGATGGGCCTCTCCACGAACCGGAACGACAGGTAGGCCATCAGCACAGTCAGGGCTGCCGCCAGCGGCACGCGCACCCAGGGCGAGGGGATGAGGGGAAGCAGCAGAAGATAGACGGGCAGGTGCCAGAGGTAGGCGGCGTAGGACAGGTCGCGGCCGGGGTTTGCCAGCCAGGGGTGGCTCAACACCCTTGAGGCCAGGCCGGCCGGCCGGAGAACCAGCGATCCGATCACCAGCCCGGCCAGCAGTGCCAGAGCGGTGGGACCGGCGGTCCAGAACACGTCAAACCATGGGCCGGGCTTGTCCGGTTCTTTGAAGGTGAACACGGCAACCACCAGGGCGAGCCCGGCTGCGGGACCGCCCCAGCGTGCACCGGCCTGCAGGGAGTCATGGACCCTGGAGCCTGGCCTGACCGACGCAAACACCAGGGCCATGGTGCAGCCAAGCAGCAGCTGGTCGGCCCTGGTGTCCGGTCCGTTGTAGAGCCGGGCCAGCGGCGCCCCGCCGGATACCAGGAGGAACCGTTCAACCAGGAACCCGGCCGCCAGGACGGCGGTTATCCAGGCAACGGTGCGGACCTTCCAGAACCGCAGCATCAGCAGGAGGAGCACGGGCCAGACCAGGTAGAACTGTTCCTCGACGGCGAGCGTCCAGGTGGGGCTCAGCGCGTTGCCGCCGGTGGAGGAACCGAAGGCTCCATAGTTGGTCAGGTTCATCACGTAGGCCGACGCCGGGATGGCATTTGCGCCCTGGCCGCCCCACCCTGAGGCTGGGAATACCAGGCCGCCGATAACCACCACGGCGCAGACGGCCAGCAGTGCCGGCCAGAGCCGGGCGAGCCGCTTGGCGTAGAAAACCCCCAGGCGCAGCCGGCCGGTTGCCCGGTACTCCTTCAGGATCAGCAGCGTGATTACAAAGCCACTGAGCGTGAAGAAGACGTCCACGCCCATGGACCCGCCGGGGGCGAACGCGGTGAGGGTATGGAAGAGAAAAACTACGGATACAGCGACGGTGCGCAGCCCATCGAGGGCGTGTTTCCGCCCGGAAATGAGCCCGGTTTCGGGCGTAAACGGGCGTTCCGTTGTCGTCTGGATTCCACTACTTGACCAAGAATTCACCCATCAAGCATATATAACGTTTCTGTAACCCCGCTGGGTGCGGGCTGGATGGACCCCTACCTGGACGCGGTGGCGACCTCGTCGTCGTCGGCCGTGATGAGGATATTGCCCTCGGCGATCGACTCGGACAGGACGTCGTGTTCCACGGCGGTGGCCAGTGGCTTCTCCTTGATGAAGAACAGCACCGCCGCGGCAATCACCGCCAGGGGAACCATCCAGATGAAGATGGGGGTCAGGGCGTCGTTGTAGGAGGAAATGATCATGTCCTTGATCTCTGCCGGCAGGTAGCTGACCACTGTCGGGGTGAGGGAGTTTGATCCGCCCGGCGTGCCGCCGCCCGGCGCGGCGGCGGGCAGGCGCTCGGCGAGGAGCTCGGCCAGCCTGCTCGCGAACAGGCTTCCCACCACCGCTGAGCCGAGGGTGGCGCCGATCTGGCGGAAGAAGTTGTTGGACGCCGTCGCGATGCCCACTTCACGCAGCGGGAAGGAGTTCTGCACTACGAGGACCAGGATCTGCATGCTCAGGCCCAGTCCGAGGCCCATCACGGCCAGGTAGGCGCAGATTTCCCAGAGCGGCTGGCCGGGCTTGAGGGTGGAGAGCAGCACCAGGGCGATGGCCACCAGCACGGAACCAACGATGGGCATCCACTTGTACCGGCCGGTCCGGCTGACCAGCTGGCCGGAGACCACCGAGGCCACCAGCAGCGCGCCCATCATGGGGATCATCAGGAGGCCGGATTCGGTGGCGTTCACGCTGAAGGCCATCTGCAGGTAGGTGGGGAGGTAGCCGATAGCACCGAACATGGCCACACCGATCAGCATGCCCGCGAACGTGGCCAGGTTGAAGTTCAGGTCCTTGAACAGGTGGAGCGGGATGATGGGCTCGGCGGTGCGGCGCTCCACCAGGACGAAGCCGACGGCGCTGATCACGGTGACGGCGATCAGGGACAGGATGATGGGGTCATTCCAGTCATATTTGCTGCCGCCCCAGGTGGCGAAGAGCACCAGGGCGGTGGTGGCGCTGGCCATCAGGAGCATTCCGCCGAGGTCCAGCTTGGGCTTTCCGGCGTGCTTGGGCAGTTTCAGGAAGAACGCTGCACCGGCGAGGGCCAGCACGCCCAGGGGGATGTTGATCCAGAACACCCAGCGCCAGCCGGGCCCTTCGGTGAACCAGCCGCCCAGCAGCGGTCCGGCAACGGACGCGATGGCGAAGACGCCGCCCATCGTGCCCATGTACTTGCCGCGCTCCCGGGGCGGAACGACGTCGGCGATCACTGCCTGGGAGAGGATCATCAGGCCGCCGCCGCCCAGGCCCTGGATGACGCGGGCGGTGATAAGGACGCCCATGTCGTTGGCCAGCGCGCCGACGACCGAACCGATCATAAACAGGATGATCGCGGCGATCAGCAGCGACTTGCGTCCCATCAGGTCACCGAGCTTGCCGTAGATGGGCATGCTGATGGTGGAGGTAAGGATGAACGCGGTGATGACCCACAGCATGTCGCTGACGCCGTGGAGTTCGCCCACGATGGTGGGCAGCGCGGTGCTGAGGACCGTCTGGTTCAGTGCGGCGAGAAGCATCGAGAGCATCAGGCCCACGAACAGCAGGATGATGTGCTGCTTTTCCGGGGCCTGCCCCACCTCGGGGCCAGGGGCGTTGGTCATGAGAGTTTCCTTTGTAAGTGGTGAAAAAGCGCCACCGCGGGGGCCGAGTCCTCGGGGGTGAGTCCTGTGGCGGGGTCGAAATCGGGGGATTTTGCTCTGAACTTGGCGGGCACGGTCAGGATACCTTTTTGGTGCTGACATGGTGCTCATCCTTTCAAGGACTCAACACCCTCCATTTAAACCCGGGGCTTGATGGGGAAACCTGGCTCGGCATCATCGGATGCCGAACTATCCACCGCGGAACGTTTACCTCCATCACATGTCTGATGCGCAAAGTCGGCAGTCCACCACGGGCCGGAACAAGCGCAGCCGCCCTTTCGCTGGACCTAATCCCCAGAAGAGATTCTTGCCAAGCCAAGCAACAGACAACTTCAAGCAGGCGGAGCTAGATGGGGCAAGCTCCGATTCTGTTGCGCGCACTGTCGGCAGACCACGCAACGTACTAAGTCCTCGATATTTTTCGAGAAACAATTCATTGCTCAAGTTTATGCGGCTATTCGCTCAATATTGAATCAATTACATTGATTTCTCCTCATATCCATCGACAGGGCACTGATTAACTTCCGATAGGGCATCCTGCCTCGAGCGGTAAGTATTCGCTGCCGGTAGATGAGTACTCACACAATACTTGCAAGTACCTACATTCGATAAGACGGGTAGTGATCACGGTGGTTTATGCAATTCCAAGTCACTATCTTCTGAATATCACACTTTATGAGCGTGGGAGGCGCAAATGTTAGACTACAGAACGGTAAATCCCAGTGGCACACGGATCTGCAACGAGGCGAATGGCTGCGCCTCCGGCAAACGATTCGGCCAGGGCCGCAGTCGTCCCAGCGAACACGGCTTCTTTACGTGGTCCGTTATGCCGGGGGCCAGCCGTGGCTAATCTTGGTGGCCAGGAGGAACAGCCCACACCCGGACCGGATGCTAGGGTAAAACGCCGAGGGCTTCTGCGGCTTGGGACTTTAGTAACGGCGTTTACTGGTGCTTCCGCCATTTCCGCTATTGGCGCCAGCGGTGCCAATGCTGCTTCAGGCGGCAGCCCCTCTAACTCATACGTTCCCACTGCGGAAAAGGGCGTCGCCTCCGGTGTGGCAACACTGGACACTGGAACCAAGATCCCCCCTGCCCAACTTCCTGACCTTTCTGCCACATATGCCCCCGCCTCAGGATCGGCTAACTACGCATCGCCCCGGAAGCTCGCTGCATCAACCCAACCACCTGTTCTCCTAGATGCGACTTCAGAGAAGACGGAGGCGGCCCCGCGTTTTGTCGACTACTTTGACGGGTACATGTGGGGCGCTCTCGCAGGCGACATCTACCGGTCGGCCGATCAGGGCGCCACGTGGACGGCGTATTGCAACTCGTGGCCAGGTGTCGGGGAAGAAGCTTTCCTTGCCCGGATCGTGAAGACCAGCGACGGCGAAGTACTCGTCCTGTCCGACCACGAGATCCGGAAATCGTCCGGCTGGGCCAGCGGAAACGCCGCCACTTGGTCCGCAAAGAAAGTGCCCAACAACGGCTCCGGCATCTTCAACGGGTTCGGGCTCGACGGCAACGGAACGAAGTTTGTCCTCGTGGAATATGCACCGACCCCCGCCTCATGGTCTGAGTCCCGGTACGGATACATCAGCATCGACTCCGGGACTACCTGGACGATGCGCTACGACACGCTGGCACTTTGGGGCTCCGCTGCCAACGCAGCGTCCCACCTCCACGCCGCCTGCTATGACCCATGGAACGACACGTTCTACATTGGAGAAGGGCATGGCCCCGCTGGCGGCGTTTACCACTCAACCAAAGATGGGATGACGTGGGCGGTGGCACCGGGGATGCGACTGCCGGAGCCTGGCGGGAACTACAACGCACCCACAGTCATCACAGCTACGGACGACGGCCTGGTCATGGGCTCTGACAACTCCCACAACGGCCTATTCGGTGTGGTCCGTCAGGCAAATCCGATGGACCAGGTGGCGACCCACACATGGACGATGCACACGGGCCGTGATGGGCTGGTCACGTTCGCCCAGCGTGGATGGCGCGACCCGGAAACAGGACTGGTGTATGTGACGTTTCGGGCCGAGTACGACGACACCCGGCCAAGCATCGCGGCAGGCACAGCTGGGTCTGGCGGACTCGTGTACGAATGGCCTACGCTCCCGTCGGTTGCCGGTGCAGACAGGTTTTACTTCGCGGCCCGGACGACACCGTCAACGCTCACCGCATACGCTGAAATGTCAGGCGTCCCCACCACCGTCCGCGGGCACCTTGCATTTACATCCAGCGACGTCGGGAATATGCGCGGCGGCAGCGCCACTGCCCCGTCGGCCGTGGCCGCCGGACCCGGAGCCAAGGCCACAGCAGCCACCAGCATCGCATTAGGTAAAGCCGCCTCCGCAGGGTCCGCGGACGGGACGGCGATTGGTGCCAACTCGTCAGTGACCGCCACTGCAGGCACTGCTATTGGGGCGTCCGCTGCGGCTGGGAACGGGGGAGTTGCAGTCGGCAACCGGGCGACCAGTGCCGCCGCTAACAGCGTGGCGGTTGGCCTCCTTGCTGAAGCATCTGCGAACGGTTCGGTCGCTGTCGGATCGCAGTCCAAGTCATCCGCGCCAACGTCTGTCGCAGTGGGAGAGCTGGCCTCAACGTCAGGGACCGAGGCGACAGCTGTAGGTGCGGGCGCGACAGTCACGGCCGGGGCAGGAACTGCGATTGGCAGGCTGGCCCGCGCCGGTAACGCGGGGACTGCCCTAGGCAGGGGGGCACTATCCGATTCAGGTGTGGCGCTCGGATTCGGGGCCACGACAGGCACCCACAATGACTCAGTGGCGCTCGGCATCCTCACCGCCGCCACGGCACCTAGCCAGGTCCAAGCCGGAGCAAGGCATTTCGAAATCGCAGAACTGTCGGCTGCGCCAACTGCGGGGGCGGCGAATACGGTCAGGTTCTATGCGAAAGACAACGGGGCGGGCAAAACCCAGCTCTGTGTGAAATTCTCTAATGGAGTGGAGATCGTGCTGGCAACCCAGGCGTAAGGTTACGTCTCCCGCGGAGTCGTGGAGTTTCTCGGCACCGTGCGGGAGACCCCGAGGGCCTACGACATCGGTCCGTCTCGGGATGTCCTTATTCACCCGCTCCATGGGATTTGTGGACCAGAACTGACTCGAGTGCCTGGAAGCCTGCAAACGCCCAGTCGTTCACTCCCGCGAGGCCGAGCATTGCGGGAACCTTCGGATGCGATTGACCAGCATCATTGCGACCTCCTCGGACTGTGGGTGTTGACGCGCCCGGCATCGGGCTGGGCTAAAACGGTGCCAATGATCGAAGCGACCATTTCCTGAGATTCGTTCCGGACGGTCGAGAGAACATTTCGCATGAAGTGGACCCGGCAGCGCTGCCCACACAGCGCCCTGGAACACCGTGCCGATGGCTTTCTTCGGCCTTACCGGGCATCGCACGACCCGCGGGCCTTCGCGACCGCAGGATTGCGGTCCAGAACGTTTCCATCTTGCTGTCGCTGACCGACGTCAGCGTCGAAGCCTAGGATCTGGGGAAACCCCGGCCACCGATCCCGAATGGACTCCTAAACAAGGGACCCAACCATGAAGGTGAACCGTCCCGTTTGATGCCGCTATCTTCTTTGAGAAAGATAGTGCGTATGCCCAAGCAGTTCCCGCCCGACGTCCGTGACCGTGCAGTGCGCATGACCTTGGATCGATTACCCGAATACCCGTCTGTCTATGCTGCCTGCAAGGCACTGGCGCCAAAGCTCGGAGTCGGACCTGAATCGCTGCGCCGCTGGGTTGTCCAAGCCCAAGTCGATGCCGGCGAGAAGACCGGACCAAGCAGTGAGGAGCTGGAGGAAATCAAGCGGCTCCGGGCTGAAGTGCGGGACTTGAAAGAGTCCAACGAGATCCTCAAACAGGCCTCGATTTTCTTCGCGAGGGAGCTCGACCCTCGCCGCCGCTGATCTGTCGATTCATCGACGAAATGCGCGCTGAAGGTCATGCGGTCGAGTCGATCTGTGCCGTCCTGCGGGAGCAGGGCGTGCAGATCGCCGCACGAACCTACCGGGCGTGGAAGAAACGCCTGCCAGCCCTGCGCACCATCGAAGACGCCCGCAACACCGATGCCCTTCGCAGCTTGAAAGTCCCCGATGCGAAGGGACGACCCCGGCCCGAGATCATCTACGGGCGGCGGAAAATGACGCAGTGGCTGCGCCGCAACGGCTTCTCCGAAGCTTCCAAACACACCGTGGACCGGCTCCTGCGCGAAGAAGGGATGAACGGCCTCGTCCGAGGCCGCAAGACCCGCACCACCATCCCCGGCAAGGACGGCCGCCGCGCCGGCGACCTGCGGAACCGGGACTTCACCTCCCCGGCCCCGAACCAGATCTGGGTGACCGACTTCACCTACGTCCCGGTCTACACCGGATTCGTCTACGTCGCCCTGGTCATCGACCTGTACTCCCGGGCGATCGTCGGCTGGGAAACCTCGACCGTCAAGGACACCGCATTCGTCGAACACTGCCTGCGGATGGCCCTGTGGCGGCGCCAACACACCGGCCGGCCCGTGCCGGCGGGACTGATCCACCACTCCGATTATGCCGAGGAATACGTTAAGCCGCGGGCGGAGGTTGTTGGCCCGTGTTTCCGCGGGTTGGCGGTGTATTCCTCGGCTTAATGTTTGGTCCTAGCCTGTCCTGTATCCATGTTCCTCGTGGAAGGAGACGGCAATGGATACAACAATCACGGCTATCGGAGATGTCGTGGTGGCCGTGTTGGAGAACGCGGGTTACAGGCAGTCCACGATTAGCCAGTATCGCAAGTCCATCAAGTGGCTGGGTGCGCTGGCCAGGAAACAAGGTGGGGTCTATACGCACGAGTTGGGGGCGGAATTCGCTTCCATGACGGTCAGCCCGAGGACTGGCAGGTACAGTTCCCAGCGTCATTTCGATTACGGCCGGCTCGTGTGGTTGTTCGATGCGTATGTGGAAACGGGCGCTGTGGATCTTTCCATGAGGCCACGCCGGCGGCGGAGGCACGGGCCGAGCTGCACGGAATTCGCCGTGCTGTTGGCTTCATGGGCCGAAAACATGGAGCAGCGTGGCCTGGCGCCTTCAACGCAAAAATTGTTTCGGTGCGTTGGCGTGTGAGTACCTGGCCTATTTAGATGACATGGGGGTTTCCTCCTGGGATGCCGCCGATGGGTCCAATGTTCTGGGATTCCTGGGATCTCTTCGAAGCAGGTGGGCTGCATCGAGCATGTGGTCGGCGGTGGCCAGCTTCCGCCCCTTCCTGAAATTCACGGCCCGCACGGATCTGCTGGATGCGCTGGCCTTGGCCCGGGCCAGACGCCACCATGACATCATTCCGTTGCTCGATGACGGTGGCGAACGGAAAGTTGTTGACGCCTGCGGACACGGGGTGGTGTCGGCGCGGGACGCTGCTGTTACCTTGCTGTCGCTGTCCACGGGCCTGCGGGCGTGTGATATCCGCAGCTTGCGCCTGGCGGATGTTGATTGGCGGGGCGGAACGATCGGGATCGTGCAGCAAAAGACCGGGAACCCGCTGATGCTGCCGTTGGCGCCACTGATTCTGGCTAAACTTGCCGACTATGTGCTCCGGGAAAGGCCGGTCTCCGATGCGCAAGAGACGTTCTTGAGGCTGAAGGCCCCGCATATTGCCTCGGCAGACCATGCGGCGATCTACGTGATCGTGGGCAAGGTGTTCCGCGCTTCCGGTGTGAAGGATGTGAAGGTTGGTACCCGGGCTCTTCGCTATAACGCGGCATCCAAATTGTTGCGTGCGGGAACGGCCTTGCCGACGATCTCGGCGGTATTGGGACATGCCCATCCCGACTCGACCAATGTGTATCTGAACGCGGATACCGAACGGTTGCGCTCCTGCATCCTTCCGCTGCCGGAAGGGGCACTGCGATGAGCGAGCATGCCTTCGCCAGTGTGTTCGCCAAGGAGTTGGAACGGTACCTTGCCTTCAAGGAAACCATGGGCTGCTACGGCCAGTCACGCATCTGGTATCTACGCAGTTTCGACGCTTACTGCACAGAACACGGGGTGAGGGCTTTCAACCAGCAGGCCATCGAAGACTGGGTTATCTCCAGGAAGGCATCCCAGCCAGGTTCGGCCCCGTCTTGGATGTCGTATATCAGGGACTTCGGCCGGTGGATGCGCAGCCACGGCACTCCGGAGGCGTATGTGCTTGCCGAGTCGCGGAAAAGCGAATTCATCCGTCCCCAGCCCTATCTGTTGAGCGGCCACGAGGTCGATGCGTTCTTCCGGTCCGCAGCCGATTTGGAGTCCACCTCGCCGTGGCAATGGCAGGCCGTAGCGTTCTTCGCGTTGATGCATTCATGCGGGCTGCGGACGTGCGAAACCCGCAAGCTGGAACCGAAGGATGTTGACCTGGCCGGAGGATTCATCGATGTGGTGTGGTCCAAAGGCAACCGCAGCCGGCGCCTGCCGATCACCGGCCAGATCATCGATGTCCTTACCGATTGCGACCGGAAGTCCCGTCAAAGGTTCGGGCAACAGCGTCCCGGGTTCTTTATCTCTTCGACCCCGGCACCGGTGTCACCGTCCCAAGTCGGGGTCATGTTCAACCGGATCTGGGACCATGCCGGACTGCCCCGGGCCCTTGCGGGCAAGCAGCCACGGCCCTACGACTTCAGGCACCACTTTGCCTACGCCAACATCGAGCGCTGGATGGCCGAGGGCCGGGACGTCAACGCGATGCTTCCCTACCTGGCCCGCTACATGGGCCACGCGACGCTCGATAGCACTTTCTACTACATCCATACATCACCGGACTTCATGGACGGGTATGCCGCACTCACCCACGAAAGCCAACGCGTGCTCCCCGAGGTGGGCTTCGCATGAAACACCCAATACGCACATCAGTCCCTGACTTCTGGGGCTACGCCCGGAACTATCTGCACGACTACCTGCCCAACGTCAGAGCCATGGCACCGCGAACCGTTGAGGCCTACCGGATCAGTTTGGAGAACTACGTCAATTACCTGGTCACAGAGAAGCAGGTTCCCCGCCAAAACATCAGCTTCGATGAGTTCACCCGTGAATTCCTCAAAGCCTGGCTGGTCTGGATGCGCCAAGCTAAGCACTACCAGCCCAGCACCATCGGCCTGCGTCTGAGCGCCATCAAAGCATTCCTGCATTTCGCCTCCGCGGAAGAACTCACCCTGGTCACGGTTTACCAGTCAGCCAAGAACATCAAGGCACCGCCCCCGCCGCGCAAACCCATCGAATACCTGGAAGAGAGCGAGACGGCAACGCTCCTGGCCGCGTACGACGGCAAGGACGCCAAATCACGCAGGAACCGCATGCTGCTCATCCTCCTCTACGACACCGGTGCGCGCGTCAGCGAGATCACAGCACTGACCCTTGACGGCCTGGCACTGGCACAACCCGCGCACCTGACCCTCACCGGGAAAAGAGACAAGAGCCGCGTCGTTCCCCTGGGAGAGAAAACCGTTGAACATCTCAAGGTCTACCTCCAGGAATTCCATCCCCACCGCGGAACCCAGGCCGCGACGCGTCCCCTGTTCTTCAGCAGCCAGCACGGGCAGCCAACTGCGCTCTCCAGCGACACCGTTGCCGCCGTCCTCAAAACCGCAGGACGCATCGGGCGTGAACGATGCCCATCAATTCCGGGCAACCTCCACTGCCACATGCTTCGTAAGACCAAAGCCATGGATCTCTACAAGCAAGGAATACCGCTGCCGATCATCATGCAGTTGCTCGGCCACGAAAACATGAGCACCACCTCAGCCTTCTACGCCTTTGCCACCCTCGACATGATGAGAGAAGCAATGAATGCCGCCACCCCAGCAATCAACGCCGCGAACATCGAACCGCTCAGCGAAGACAAGCTCCAGATGCTCTACTCACTGAAGTAGCACGGAACATTAAGCCGAGGAACAGGGCACAAAACCGCGGAAACACGGGCCAACAACCTCCGCCCGCGGCTTAACGTATTCCTCGGCATAATCGCTGTTAAGCCGAATTCGGCTTAATTCAGATGCCGGCTCTCAGTACACTTCCATCCGCTATACCGACACACTGGCCCTGGAAGGACTCCAGCCCTCCATCGGCAGCGTGGGCGACGCCTATGACAATGCTGCCGCCGAGACCGTGATGGGGCTCTTCAAGAACGAGGCCGTCGCGAAGGATTCACCCTTCCGCAGCGGAGCGTTGAAAACCGAAACCGACGGGATGGAGATCGTCTTCGAATGGGTCCACTGGTACAACAACGAACGCCTGCATTCCGCCCTGGATCACCAGACGCCAGAGGAATATGAGCAAACATATTATGATCTACAAACCGGCCCGTTACCCGACGACGCCGCCAACAAACAGGCGGCATGATTCCCGGGACGGTTCAAGGTCCCGCCGCCAAGTTCAGAGGGACTGGCTTTGCCCTCCCTCATTAACTCAGTTAACCGGCGGATCTCCGCATCCAGCTTACGGGCGATAAGCTTTTCCGCGGACCGGATGGACGGTACCATCAGCCCTCGCTCGGTCTGCGCTGCGAAGCCCAAGTTGACTCCCTCAAAGGCAACGATCTCCTGAGAACCATCTGATGCGGTCTCGATGCGGGTGTTGAGCTCCGGGTACTTCTTCAGGCCGGCGGTCACAAAGAGCGCGATTATGGCAAGCAGCCCGGGGGCATCGGCGCCACCCTTCTTGAGACTTTCACGAAGCTCCACAAGTGGATGCCCAGGCCCGTACGGGAGTCGATCGAATCCTGGTGGACACCCGGCGCTTGATGGCTCGTATCATCCTTTACTGTCGGCGCAGTGATGGCGGCCTCAACGTCCCGGCGCCTGATCAGCCCAACGTCACCGGATCTGTGGATTTCACTCAGGAGTGCTCGAGCTTGGGCGCCGGGTAGGGGACGTCGAATCCGGTCACGCGGCGGATCGCTGCGGCGAGGTAGTGGAAGCAGCGCTCCTGGATCCTGGCCACGATCTCGGAGGACACTGAAGCAAACCCATGCGCTTCGGCGATCACCACGGCCCGGCCGGTCTTCCGGACGGAGGCGCACACGGTCTCGTCATCGAAGGGGACGATGGAGCGGACGTCGATGACTTCCAGCGAGCGCCCCTCCTCCGCAGCAGCGGCGGCGGCCGCCAGGGCGATGGGCACGGACGGTCCGTAGGCGATGAGGGTTGCGTCGGTCCCGGAACGGGCGACGGCGGCCCGGCCTTCCGAGGACGTTCCGGCTGCCGCGTTGGTAGTGTGCTGCGCCCGGAGATCCTCGAGGTCCACCAGGTCCTTGGACCAGTAGAGCTTCTTGGGCTCCATAAACATGACGGGGTCATCGGAATCGATGGCCTCCCGCAGCATCCGGTAGGCATCGGCCACGGTGGCGGGGGTGAAGACCTTCAGGCCTGCGGTGTGGGCGTAGTAGGACTCGGAGGAATCGCAGTGGTGCTCCACTCCCCCGATCCCGCCGGCGTAGGGAATCCGGATCACCATGGGCAGTTTCACGGCGCCCCTGGTGCGGTTGTGCATTTTGGCCACGTGGCTGACGATCTGCTCGAACGCCGGATACGCAAAGGCCTCGAACTGCATTTCGATCACCGGCCGCATCCCGTTCATGGCCATGCCCACGGCCATGCCCACAATGCCGGACTCGGCCAGCGGGGTATCGAAGCAGCGCTGCTCCCCGAAGGTCTTCGTGAGACCATCCGTGATGCGGAAGACCCCGCCCAGGAGACCCACGTCCTCGCCGAAGACCAGGACGGAGGGGTCGGCGTGCATCGCATCCGCCAAAGCCGTGTTGAGGGCCTTGGCCAGGGTGACGGCCTGCGGTCCGGCAGCTCCGGCGGTGGCTGCGGCAGAGGCGGCAGCACGGGCAGTAGCCATGCCCGCGGATCACCATCCATCTGACAGAAGAATCAGGTAGCCATAAGCCCAGACCACCGGAAACACCACCTCATGAAAGATCGAGGCAAGAGCCCCGGCATAGCGCCTCCGTTTGCGGTCTCGATGATTGAGCACACCCCACTATCATAGGAAAGGACAGCATTCCCCGAACTGATCGAAGGCATCATTGACAACGAAGACCGGCGGACGCGATCTATCCGTAGCTCCGGATACCCAGCCGTCAGCCGGGCGAGCTAGGATCTGGGTTCCGGCTATCATCTGCGGGTCATGGTGGATCCTCACATTTACGACTTACGCTATTGCCTGGCCCATTGCATACAACCGTACAAATTTCTGGGGCGTTGCGAGTCTGATGGCCGCCACAATTATTTGCTCATTCGTTGGCTTCCAGATCGGCAGCAAGGCATCCGTGCCAGCGCCCATTTTCGCCACCCGCCAACGGATTCCCATGGTTCCACTCCTCGGTTTGGTTTGCACATTGATACTGATCGTGCCGATGAGCACCACCTACTCCGGATTCAATTTGAGCCAATTTGGTGACGCGCTGAGCGATCAGGGTCAGGCCTATTCTGATGCCAGCACGAGGATTGCGGAAGGCACGCATTCTCGGAGCGGCATCGTTGCCATGCAGACCTTGCTGTCGCCGCTAACGCTAACTGCGTTGCCATTCTTCGCCTTTGAGTTCTTCGAAGCCAGACGATATCGCTTGCTATTTCTACTTTGCGCTATGAGTCCAATTGTATGGAGCGTTCTCGTTGGCCGAGATCAGCAAATGGGCCTCGCCATCCTACTAGTGACGGCGGCGTGGCTTCTCTCCAAAGCACGCAAGGGGACCGGCCTGTCACGGAGGCAGTTGAGTATCTTGATGCCGTTGGCGCTGATTTCGCTGGTCGGTTTTGGGGCTAGGAAGCTCTCAAGAAACCCTGCAGCGCCCATCTGCGCTCCCGGATCTGACATCTGCACTGTTCCGCATGCCTTCCCGTCAGTGTGGGAGGCAACCTGGGTAACAGTTACGTCTTACGCAAGCCAAGGATATGAAGGTCTCGGGCGGGCGCTGAACGCGAACTGGCATTTCGGTGGAGGTTTCAGCCACTCCCCGGCGCTGGCCAGTCTTATCGATCCTGCCCTCGGCACCGGATCCATTTTGCGTGTTCCTAATCAGCTGGACGCGCTCGGCTGGTCAGAAACCGGATACTGGAGCACTGCCTTGACTGCACTTGCGAGTGATTTTCCGTGGCCGCTGATTCCCGTCGTCGTGGGGTCCATGGCCCTCATCCTTGGCGCATCTTGGCGCGCAGCTCTTCGCTTTGGCGATTGGCTATCGATCACCGTTTTCGGATACACACTGGTAGCGCTTGTGTTCATTCCGCAGAACCTGCAACTAGCTCTTAGCGGGCCAACTTATATAGGTTACTCACTTTTGGTCATCCTCTTTGTCGCACGAGGACGCAAGATTTCCTTGGCATCCACTTCCGAAGGTCCAAAGAAGCTTTCATCTGGTCGAGGTGTCGATCGACCCTCATGGCAAGATGAACCTAGCAGAGTCGGCGCCAACACCCCCTGAGGTCCCCCCCCTTGGGGATTGTGGGAATAGCAGTGTAACCGCTTCAACAACCACGACTAAGGGCCTTCCAGCCAGGAGCCGATATGGCGGTGATCGGGCCTCTGTTAGCTGACGAGCCTGCATGCGATAGCTTGTTAACGCCACGCAATAGTCGTTTGATAACACCCGCACGTAGTAGTCCAGCGGCAGCCGCACCGCATTGCGGAACACCGCCTCCGGGTTCACCGGCGGCAGCTCCCGCATCCTCTCCCGGTCCAGGACGGTCAGGGCGGCCGTGGCGGGACCGCGAATACCGGCTCTTCACTATGGAGTCGTTGACCGGTTGGTCTGGCTCCTTGATGGGCGTGGCGGCCTCGCCTTGCTGGACGCAGGATGGTCTGGTGAGGCGGGTCTGACTCTCGGCTCTTCTGACATCACCCCGTGGTGATTGTCCTGCCCACGACGTGTCGGCCGACCTGGCTCATTTTCGAAGTGCAGCCCGGCAGGCAGTTATGTCCTAATAGGAGTCTGGCGAGTCCCCGATAGTGAACTGACTGACGCCCACCGAGCTGCGCACCCGACAACGAGGAAGGGCACTTTCCATGGTGAGCGAGAAGCAGATCAAGGTCTACGGCGGGATCGACACGCACGCCGATACGCATCACGTCGCGGTCATCGACGCAACAGGACAACGGTTGGCAGATGTGCAGGTGCCCGCTACCGCTGCTGGTTACCAAGCGGCGTTACGGTTCCTGGGAACGTGGCCGGCATTGGTGAGCGTGGGCATCGAGTGCACCGGCTCCTATGGGGCCGCGGTGACCCGTGTCGTCCGCGAGGCCGGTATCGAGGTGTTCGAAGTCAACCGGCCCAACCGATTCGATCGCAGGCTCCGGGGCAAGACTGACGTCTTCGATGCTTACTCGGCCGCCGAAGCGGTGCTGTCCGGGCGCGCAACGGCTGCACCGAAGGGCGGTGACGGCCTCGTGGAGTCTCTGCGGGTACTACGCACGTCAAGGTCCTCAGCATTGACGGCCAGGACCGCCACGATCAACCAGATCAAGGGCATGCTGATCGCAGCACCTGAGCAACTACGAGCCCGCTACCGTGACCTGTCAAACACCAAACTGATTGCCGTACTGGCGACATCGAGACCAACGAAGAGGCCCGTCACTGCGGCCGAGGCCACGGCCTACAGCCTGCGTCTTCTCGCGCGGCGTTGGCTGGATCTGACCGAGCAAAT
Source organism: Pseudarthrobacter sp. Y6 (assembly GCF_050156205.1). Classification (NCBI taxonomy): domain Bacteria; kingdom Bacillati; phylum Actinomycetota; class Actinomycetes; order Micrococcales; family Micrococcaceae; genus Pseudarthrobacter; species Pseudarthrobacter sp. Y6. The sequence goes on from NZ_CP189574.1 coordinate 3,457,825, forward strand.
CCAAGACCTGACCCGGCACCTGAAACGGCTGTTGGAGGACCACGCCCCAGCCCTAATGGGCGTGTTTGGCTGCGGACCAGACACCATCGCCCAGCTGCTGATCACCGCCGGAGACAACCCCGAAAGGCTCCGTTGCGAAGCTGCATTCGCCGCACTGACCGGCGTGAGCCCGATCCCGGCGTCATCGGGAAAAACGAACCGTCACCGGCTGAACCGAGCCGGTGATCGCCAAGAGAATTCGGCGCTCTACCACATCGTCATCGTGCGGCTGCGCTACGACCAGGCAACCCGAGACTACGCTGCTCGACGCACCGCCGAGGGCAAAACGAAAATGGAAATCGTCCGCTGCCTCTCTAATAGATGTTGGCTGGTCTGGTGCCTGCTGGCAGGATGGCTGCCAGTCCTGCCAGACGTGACTCGCGCTGCCTCTGGCCCATCCGGTTGCGATGGTGCCTTTCGTTTGACTTGTCCGTCCGGCGGGGCTGGCGCCGACCTGTCCTCTTCCGATGGCTTGATAGAAGGTCGTCCAGGGTGCACCTGTGACTCATTAGAGAGCTGCCTCGAAAGAACCCTTCCAGGCCGACGCCAATCCATGGCACCTGCTTCCAGGAAGGAAAGACCCCGCAATGACCATCGTTGCAAAAGAATATGGCCACGTCACGGGCGTGGACACCCATGCCCGGACACACACTTACGCGATCGTAGAGACCTCTACGGGTGCCTCGTGGCAACCGAATCGTTCCCCAGCACGGGCGCCGGCATCGAACGGGCCATCGCCTGGGTGAAACGGAACACGAACGGGAGCGTGCTCGCCGCCGTTGAGGGCACTTCCTCCTACGGGGCCAGGCTCACCCGTGCACTGAAGACGGCCGGTATCCCGGTGGCGGAGGTGAAGCCCCCCGCGCCGAGAAGCCCGTGCCGGGGTGGGCAAGTCCGATCCCATCGACGCGGTGGAAGCTGCCCGGCAGATTCTGCACCGGGGCGTGGACCGTCTCGCGGTGCCCCGTGCTGACGGGATCCGGGGGGCTCTTCGTGTGCTGTTGACCGGCCGCCGCGGATTGGATACGCGCCGCACCACAGACCGCAACGCCCTCAACGCGCTGGTGCGCACCACCGACCTGGGCGTTGATGCGCGCAAGGCCCTCACCGGTGCGCAGGTCACGATGATCGCCGGCTGGGAAGAGCGCGCCGCCGATACGGTAGACCGGCAGATCGCCCGGCAGGAAGCCGCTCGGCTGGCGGCCGCGGTCAAGGACGCCGACAGGCACCTGCGCCGTATGAAAACGCAGCTGAAGGAACTCGTCGAGCAACTCGCCCCGGGATTCCTGGCCCGCCCGGGCGTTGGTCCGGTCACGGCGGCGGTCATCCTCTGCGCGTACTCGCACCACGGCCGGATACGCTCCGAGGCCGCGTTCGCAGCCCTTGCCGGCGTTTCCCCGCTGCCGGCGTCCTCCGGGAACACGGTGCGGCACCGCCTGAACCGCCACGGTGATCGGCAGCTGAACATGGCCCTGGACATCATCGTGAAAGTCCGCATGGTCCGCGATGAGGCCACCAAGAGCTACACACAACGCCGGAGGGGTGAAGGCCGAACCTACCGGGAAATCAAACGCGCCTTGAAACGCTACACAGCCCGCGCCATCTTCCGTGAACTGCAGACCCTCCTTGCTTGACGGACATCATAGAAGGGTCAAACGCTACCTCGTCCGCCAGCTCTACCCCCTCATCGTCCAAACACTGCAAGCCCCACGGGGGACATCAACGCCTTGACATCAATCAATAGGAGTGTCACGGTTCATGGTGAATATTCTGCCGTGATGGGTGTTCATGTGTTAACGCCAACCGAAAATGGGGCCATTAGTGCCAATTGAAAACGGGGCCACGGGGTTGTGGTTCTATTGTGCCGTACTGGCGTCGGGTTGGTGTTTTTTGAGCCGGTAGCTGTTGCCTTTGAGGCTGATGACCTCGGCGTGGTGGACGATCCGGTCGATCATGGCCGAGGCGATGGTCAGGTCTCCGAAGACGTCACCCCAGCGGGCAAACGGGAGGTTCGACGTCAGGATCATGGACGCATGTTCGTAGCGGCTGGAGACGAGCTGGAAGAACAGGTTCGCCGCGTCCTGATCGAACGGGATATAGCCGACTTCGTCGACCAGCAGCAAGCTGTAACGGCGGAGTTTGACCAGTTCCTGGGAGAGTTTCCCGCGGGAGTGCGCCTCCTGGAGCCGGGCGACCCAGCCGGTGGCGGAGTCGAAGAGAACCCGGTGCCCGGCCTTGGCTGCCTTGATGCCAATGCCGACCGCGAGATGGGTTTTGCCCGTGCCCGGCGGCCCGAGGAGGACCACGTTTTTGGCCTCAGAGAGGAACACCCCGGTGCCCAGATGCGCGATGAGGTTCCGGTCCGCGGAGGGCTGATGGTCGAAGTTGAACTCTTCGAGATCCTTGTGGGCCGGGAACCTCGCGGCCTTGATCCGCGTCGCCGCTCCCGAGGCTTCGCGTTCGGAGACTTCCCGGGAGAGGACCGCGGCCAGGTACTCCTCATGGGACCAGCCGGAGTCCCGGGCCTGGTCCCCGAGCCGGCGAAACCCGTCGCTGATCCGTGGTGCGCGCAGGGCCCGGGCGTAGTACTCGATCTGTGCCGGTGTCCCGCTCATGAGGCCACCTCCAGAAGGGTCGGCTGCTGGCCGAGGTCGATGCCGAAGATCTCGTCGTAGGCGGCCAGATCCCGTACCTCCACGACTTCCTCGGGTTCGGGGCGGTGGACTCTTTGGGTCCGGAAGTCCCGGCGCATCACCGCCGCGCGGGCCACGTGGACAGGATCGGTCAGGACCAGATGCCGGGCCCACGCCCGGACGTGGGTGGCGATGATGACGCCGTCATGGGTGACCCAGACGGTGTCCAGATCAGCGACGACGTCCACGATGCGCCCGATGAATGACGGGTCCACGGAATAGTCGTTGGAGAACACCCGCACGTAGTAATCCCGCGGGAGCCGCACCGCGTTGCGGAACACCGCCTCCGGGGACACCGGCGGCAGCTCCCGCATCCTCTCCCGGTCCAGGACGATCAGCTCGTCAGGGCGGCCGTGGCGGGACCGTGAATACCGGTGATTGGCCTTGGGCAGCCAGTCCTCCAACTGGCCGTTGAAGTCCGCCGGGGAGCGAAAGTCCCGGCCCGGCATGAAGCGTTGCCGGAAGAACCTGTTCATCCGCTCGACCATGCCCTTGGACTCCGGATCCCGCGGCGGAAGCAGCTTGATCTCCAATCCCAAAGACCCGGCGAACGCGGCCACCGGCTCCGTCGGTTTGCGCCTGCCAATGCCGGACTCGTTGTCCCACAACAGCCGCGACGGAACCGCTTGCGCGTCCTGCAGCAGAGTCCACATTCCGCCCAGAAGGTCCGGCGTCGTCCGCGACGGCAGCATCCGTGCCTGGATGAATCCCGAGAACGCTGAAGTCATCACCAGCACCGGGGGCGTGTCGTTCTGGCCCTCACCGACGGGCAGCGGCTCGTGTGGGAACCAGAGATCGCACTGGACCTGGAACCCCGGCTCGTGGACCAGGCGGTCGGCCGGGTCAGGCGGCGCGTATTCGGGCCGGATCGCGGCGACCTTCGCCCGGAACAGTGACGCGGACCCGGACCAGCCCACCCGCTCCGCCAGCGTCGCGGCCGGCATCGTCGGCGTTTTCACCAGCAGCTCACGCACCCTGGGAGCAAACGCATCAAAACTCGATACTCCGGCCGCCCGCTGATACTTCGGTGCCCGGTCCGACTCCAGCGCACGCTCCACCGTTCCGCGGGAAACCCCCACGATTCTGCCGATCTCACGCTTCGAGTGCTTGCCTGTCGAAAACAGGTGGCGTATCTCCGCCCAATCATCCAAATTGATCACCTTCCATAATGGTCGGTGGCCCTGTTTTCAAATGGCAGAAGTGGTCCTGTTTTCGGTTGGCGTTAACATTCATGCCGCTGTTCTGGCGGCACTGCGCAACAGGATACGCGGCAGCCACATCCGCAGGGCCTTGCGGAACGCCGCTGAGGGGTCGATCGCAACGACCTGCACGCCCAGACGCCACTCCAGAGGGCGGGCGAAGAGCCAGTCTCCGACGCCCACGCTGTTGAGTATTTGAGGCTTTGAGCACCACCAAATCGTGCGGTTCAGCACCACCGATCGTGCGGGAGAGCGCCAGTGGTGGTGTGGCTGGGAGCCACTGACGCCCTCCGTCATCGATTACGCGCTGGCCAGCGCGGTGTGCTCCCTCATGTTGTAGGTGCCCGTCTCAACCCAGATCGTGTTGTGGATGATCCGGTCCATGATCGCGTCCGCATGAACACCGGAGCCGAGGCGCTGGTGCCAGTCCTTCTGCGAATGCTGGGTGCAGAACACCGTCGACGTTTCGCCGTAACGGCGCTCCATCAGCTCCAGCAGCATGGTGCGCATCGACTCTGTCGGCCGGTCCAGTAACCACTCGTCAATGACGAGCAACGTGAACGCGGCGTATTTACGGAGGAACTTCCCGGACCCGCCGGGAGTGTCTTGAGCGGCGATCCAGGCTTCCTCGAGGTCGGGCATGCGGACGTAGTGGGCGCGGACGCGGTGCTCGCAGGCGCGTTTGGCGATCGCGCAGCCCAGATACGACTTCCCCGACCCGGTGAACCCTTGGAAGACGACGTTCTGCTGCCGGTCCACGAACGAGCAGGTGCCGAGCTGGCTCAGCAGCGGCCGGTTCAGGCCGCGCTCGTCGAGCAGGTCGATGCGGCGTAAATCCGCGTTCGGATAACGCAGCCCCGCCCGCCGGATCAGGCCGGCGACCTTGGAGTGCATGAAGGTGGAGTAGGCGTCATCGACGACCAGCCTCACCCGCTCTTCGAACGACAGACTGATCGACAGCGTCTCGTCCTGGGTGTCGATGGCCTCGAGCAGCTCGCTCGCGTTCATCTCCCTGAGCTTGCGTTTGGTCTCCCCGTCCAGGCGGCTCAACGGGTCCCACCGGCGTAGTAGGAGCTGCCGCGGACGTATCCGCCATCATCGCCCTCAGGCTCCTCAGGGGCCTGGCCGGTCTTGTCCTGCCCGGTATCGAGGATCGGTCTCAGGTGCGCATACCGCGGGGAGCGGATCGGCCCTCGCAGCGCGAGCTGACAGGCCGCTTCGACCCGGGCCGGGGAGAACCGGCGCGATAGGCGCAGCACTGCCAACGCCGGGTCGAACCCGGCCTCCTCGATGGAGGCTGCTTCGAAGATTTTGCCGATCACCGTCACCGTGGCCGGGCCCATCCGGGCTGCCCAGTCCTCAATCCGGGCCCGGTCCCAGGCCTGCCAACTGCCCCCTCGGGCAGGTCCGCGTCGTTCGTCTGAAACTGATTCACCGTGCTTGCCGGCAGCAGCAGGTGGCTGGTCAGGCGCTCGTCAGCCTTATAGACCTCCAGCATTGTGTCCGTGACGCGAAGGTCAACGAGCGAGCCGATGTGGCTGAAGGGGACGGAGTAGAAGTTCTTCGCCCAGACCACGTGGGCGTTCTTGTTCACCTTGCGCCGGTAGGACCACGTGCTGATCTCGAACGGGGCTGCCGGCAGCGGTTGCATCAGCGGCAGTTCCTCAGTGGTGAAGACGCTCAGCCGGGACCCGGCGCGTTTCTGGAACGGTTGCCGGTTATAGGCATCGATCTGCTCATAGACCCGGGTGCGCAACTGCGCCAGGGACGTGAACTGCTCGTGCCTGAGCCCCGCGATGACCCAGGTCGCGACATGAGAGACCGTGTTCTCGACGCTCGCCTTGTCTTTCGGAGCCCGAACTCTGCCCGGCAATACCGCGGCCGAGTAGTGCGCCGCCATCTCGCGGTAGGCGTCATTGAGAACGACCTCTCCCTCCCGGGGGTGGGAGATCACCCCGGTCTTCAGGTTGTCGGGCACCAGGCGCGGGACGCTGCCGCCGAAGAAGGCGAACATCGCCGCATGGGCGCGCAGCCACGACTCCTGCCGCATATCCAGGCTCGCTTCCACGAACGCATACCGGCTGAAGGGCAGGCAGGCGACGAACAAATACACCTTCGAGATCTCACCCGTGGTCGGATCCAGCAGCTGCATCGTGGGACCGGACCAGTCAACCTCAATGCTGCGGCCGGCCTTGTGACCAACCCGGGACGACGCCCCAGTCACGGCGGCGTGCTCGCCATAGAGCCGGCAGAACCGGTCATAACTCATCACCGCCTGGCCCGCCCGACCGCAGTCGTCGACATGCTCCTGGTGCAGCAGCTTCAACGTCACCCCCACCCGTGCCAGCTCGGTGTGCACCCGGGCCCAGTCCGGCTGCGCGAACACGCTCTCGCGGACCCCGCGGCCGGGAAACAACGCCGAATACACCTCGGCCTCCGACAGCTCGGCGACGTCATCCCAACCGAGACCTGCCAGCTCCGCCGCATCGAGGACCGCCTGAATGCTGTGCCGGGATATCCCATGAGCGGACTCAATTGCTCTTCGCGACAGGCTTTGATTACGCAGCTGCAACACCAGCTTCGCCTTGATCTTCCGTACCATTACCGGTACTCCTTCCACCATGTGTCCGTCACATGGTGAAGGAGCTTTTCAGGTGGTGCTCAACCACACCCAACAGTGGCGCTCAACCACACAAGTCGCGCTACCGGACGATGGCGCTCACCCGCACCACAGGTGGAGCCCACAGAAGCCAATATTCACTGTCACGGCCGTCAACTATCCCGAGGACTTGTCCGGTGTCCAAATCAACAATGGTGGTCATCCACGGTTCGTACCGTTTCCAGGCCTTGGTCGCCGGGTCGCGGAAGAACCGCACGGACCGGTAGCGGTGTTCATCAATGCCCAGCATCCGCGGTGCGAGGGCGTCGACATCGGGCAAGGTCAGCGCCGCTGAATCCAGGGCCCGCTGGACCAGCCACCACGACACACCGAACGAGGACGCCGCCTCCGCAGCCGCCCTTCCGGATCCGATCACGGCGGCCACTCAGGCGTCACGGAGCCGGCGGGTGGACCCAGGACTCCGGACATAGCGTTTTAATTGCTGGGTGAAGTTTCTTTGTTTTTGATTTCGAATCGTAGGATCCGGTCCGTGCCCGGATAACGGGTTTCGGTGGCGGTGAGGTGGTCGCAGAGCTCGCCGATCGCGGTGGTTGCCCGGCGGGTGGGGAGCGGGTCCAGACGGATGGTGAGGTAGCCGTCCAGGCGGGGGTCGATGTCGCCGCTGCGGGTGAGGGCTTGCCGGATCAGGGCGTGGGCTTCGTCGTCTCCGCGGGCGTAGCCGGTGTTGGTGCGGATCTCCCTCGCCAGGGTGGACGCGGTGTTGAAGGCGGCCATCCGGATGGCGTGGGTGAGGAGTTTCGTTTCGGTCTCCAGGACCTGCTGTCCCGGGGCTATCTCGCCGAGGGGTACCCGGGCCGGGATCTCCCGGTGGGCTGCCTGCGTGGCCTCGAGAGCGGTTTCGGCGGTCAGGAGGTCCGCGGTGATCTTGTTGTGGATGGTGTTGGTGATCAGGACCGTGGATGTTCCCGGCGGCGGGGTCCGGGCGGCGAGCATGGCCGCGTCGGTGTCGGCGAGGGTCTTTTCGTAGCGGGTTTTGGCGGCGAGGACCTGCTGGTAGGCCTTGCGTTTGGCGGGGTTCGGTACCGACCGTTCCGGATCATCATCAGTGCTGGTGTAGGCGTCGTGGGAATCCAGGGCGAACCGTATCCTGGCGTAGCGGAAATAGTTTTCCTGCCGCCACCTGGCGCCCATCCGGTAGATGATCTCCCCGGCGGGCATCTCGGTGTTGGTGGTGAGGATATGGATCTGCCGGGACCCGCCGCCGGGGGTGTTGACTTGCCGGCTGAGCTGGCGCATCGGATAGACCTCACCGGTACTCCCGGCGGGCACCTCCACCTGGGTGTCGGCCGCGGTCCATGACCGGGTTTGTCCGTTCCCGTCGGTGTGGGTGACCTCGGTGAACAGGGAGGCTCCGATGTCTTCGGTGGTGCCTTTGCGCCAGGTCAGCACATCGAAACCGGCTGAGCTCATGTGTTGGAAGAGTGCCGGGGACCAGCCGCCGCGGTCGAACCCGACTAGGACCCGGCGGTCATCGCCGACGATCAGGCGCAGGGCGGGCAGGAGCCGGCGCAGTTCCCCGGTCAGCGCTGCCCCGGGCTCGGTCATGACCACCAGCACCGGGGCGCCGTGGGCGTCCGCGACCCAGGTCTCCTCGGTCGCCGGGACCGGGAACTTTAACCTCGTGGAGTGGACCTTCCCGATCTTCCGGGTGCCCTGGTAAGCGCGCACGTGTCCGTCAACGTAGAGCACCGCGGCCAGATCCCCGCCTTCTTCGTGACTGCCGTTGAGGTGTTTGGATGCCATCGCCGTCAGCAGGTCTCCGGCTTTGCCTCGCGTGGCCAGGGCGGCGGTTTTACGGCGGAGGGTTTTCACTTCGGGTGCCCGGTCCAGGCCGAGGACCCTGCCGAGCGCTGCCGGGTCGATCCGGGTGATCCCCTCGGCCCGTGGTTCCCCGGCCAGGGCCTGGAACACGGCACCGGTGAGGATGGTCTCCAGACCGTAGAACCCGTTCGGTAACGCCCCGAAGGTCTCCTTCGCGCAGGCCAGCAGCCCGGTGTTTTCCAGGGCGGGCAGGGCCAGGAACAGTCCGGCCAACGGCACCCGGCCCGCCGGGGCGAAGACCGGGGACGCGCACTCCACCAACCCTGCACGGGCGTCAGCCCGCTCCCCGGACCGGTCCACCGGCGCGGGCAGAACCGGCAACTCCTCCTGTAGCGGCTCCGCTTCCGGCCTGCCCGGCCGCTCAGCTGCCGGCTCTTGCGGGACAGGTGCTTTCATCGCCAGGGCGCGGCGGACGCTGAATTCGGAGACGCCCACAGCCGTTCCGACAGCGCGCAGGGACAGTCCCGTCGCACGCAGGGAACGGATCCGGGACATCACGGCTTCCGTCAGCCGGCTGGGCCCTTTCGGGCCGGACTTTTCAGCAGCCAACCCCAGCACCCCGCCCGCGCTCAGGTCCTGGCGCCACCGCCATAACGTGCCCGGATCCACCCCGAACCCGGCAGCCACCTCAGCGACCGAACCTGCTTTGATATCCGCCAGTTTCGCCGCCGCGAACCGACGAGACACCGCATCCCCGGCATCCCACACATAGGACAGCTCGCCATGGACGAAAACCCGGCCACCGTCCTCGTCCTCAACCAGCGACGCAGCAGCGCCTATCGGGACAGCTCCGGCGTCCATCGAGGCGGGAAGAGGCAGTTGCGCAGTCATCACACCCATCTTCCCACCCCACCATCACGACTCATTGTCTTGTCTAGATTTTATCGCAAACAGGCGAAAATTAACGGCTCTTCAAGGTTCCCGGGGAAATAGGTTCGTGTTGTAGCTAGCAGAGGACTCGTGGTCCTGCTGGGATGAGTGTTACTACGCATTCAACCTGAACAGGAACCACGAGCCTTGTTAGAGCCTACTGTGGCGGCCGAAGATGCTGCCAGCCTGATCTTCAACCTGCCCGATTACCGTGTCACCGCCACCGTCCTGCTCCCGGATGGGGCACGCCATGTCACGGTGGAGTCCACGTTCCCGCCCGGGTGCCCGAGCTGCGGGGTGATCGCGTCGCGGGTGAAGGAACGCCGGTGCCAGCGGCTGCGGGATATCCCGGTTGCCGGCCTGGTAGTGCTCCTCTGGGACAAGCGGCGCTGGTTCTGTGACGAGTACCTTTGTGAGCGGAAATCGTTCTGTGAGGCGACGCCGCAGGTGCCGCGCCGGGCACGGTCGACACGGCGGCTGCGCGAGACCGTACTGGATGCGGTCATAGATTCAGGCCGGGCCGTGTCTGAGACCGCCGTGGCATTCGGGATCTCGTGGTGGCTGGTCCAGCAGGTCATCGGCGACGCCGCTCTCCGCCTGCCTGATGTGGACTTCCTCGCACCCAGGATGCTGGGCATCGATGAGCACCGCTACCGTTCTGTGCGGTTCTTCCAGGACCCCGGCACGAAGGCCTGGACCCGGTACGAGCCCTGGATGACAACGATCGTGGACCTGGACACCGGCCAGGTCCTGGGCATCGTGGACGGACGCGACCACAAGGGCGTCGGAGACTGGCTCTTCGCCCGGCCGCTGCACTGGCGGCTCGGCGTGCAGGTCGTCGCGATCGACCCGTCCGCGGCCTTCCGGAAAGCACTGCGGATGTGGCTTCCACGCTCGGCGGTGTCGGTAGATCTGTTTTATGTTGGACTCCGTGTTATGCCGATCACCCCGGTATCGGTGCATGTCGGTGACGTTTCTGCGGGGTTCTTGTCGGCATAACTAGAGGCCGTTGAGGAAGGCGAGGAGTTCGTCGGTGGCTTGGTAGCGTCCGACGGCGACGTTGGTTGGTGTGGTTCTGTTGAGGGCCTCTTCTTTCATTTTCATATTCGCGTGCAGGTACGGCTGGGAGGATTCAATGCCAGCGTGTCCGAGCCAAATGGCGATCATCGCCACGTCGATGCCTGCTTCGAGCAGGCGCATGGCAGCAGTGTGCCGCAGTACGTGCGGGGTGACGTTCTTGGTCCCGAGTGTGGGGCAGCCTCTGCTGGCGCTGGTGACATGGAGGCTGATCCGGGCGGCGATCGCGTCGCGGCTGAGCCAGTGTCCGGTGAGGGTGGAAAAGACGAAGCTGTCCGGTGCGGTTTGGTCCGCGCCGATGGCACGGAGGAGCTGGATCGCCCCGGCGGTCAGGGGTGTGGTGCGGTCCTTGCGTCCCTTCCCGTGGCAGGTGATGTGGGCGCCGGTGCCCAAATGTATGTCGGCACCGGTGAGTGCGGAGAGTTCGGCGACGCGCAGCCCCGTGGTGATTGCGACCAGTAGCAGTGCCCTGTCCCGCCTCCCGATCCAGGTGTCAGGATCTGGGGCGGCCAGCAGGGCGTCGACTTCGTTATTGGTGAGAAAGGTGATCTCCGGCTGGTGCTGGCGTTTGCGGGGTATTGCCAGGACCTGACTGAGAACTGTCGCGTGTTCGGGATGCTTGTAGCTGGCGTAGGTGGCGAAGGAATGCACTGCTGCCAAGCGGGCGTTGCGGGTCCGGATGGTATTGCCGCGTCCGTGTTCCAAATAGTCAAGGAAGCCTGTGATCAGGTTCGCATCCAGTTGACCGACGTCCAAGTCCGAGGGTCGGGTCCCGGCGGCTTCGTGAGCGTAGGCCAGCAGCAGCCTGAAGGTGTCACGGTAGGAGGCGACCGTATGTGGGCTGACTCCGTATTGGCTGGTCAGGCGAACGGTGAAGAACGCTTGAAGGGTTGGGGCCAGTGCGCTCATGATTCTTCTCTTTCGAGGCGTTTTGCCGCGGCTTGCATCAGGGCCGGCGTGCAGCCCAGGTACCAGTACGTTTCGGCGATCTGTGCGTGCCCCATCCAGGTGGAGAGGACGGGAAGGACCTTTGTGGGGTCCTGCCCGGTCTCGTAGGCATCCAGCATCGTGTTCACGGCAAAAGTATGGCGCAGGTCCGTCAACCTGGGGCGGCATCTGCGCGAGCGTTGGCCCAGTGAGGTGTGCTCCAAGACTTGCCGAAAGCTCGCGTCGAGGATACTTGAGCGGAGCCGGTTCCCGAGGGAGGAGACCAGCAACGCCGGGCAGTTGGCCGCCTGTGGGAGCCCGGTCCGGAGTTCGACGTAGGTTGTGAGGGCTGCCATGACCGTGGAATCCAGCGGCAGCATCCGGATCTTGCCGTATTTTCCGGTGATCCTCAGGGTCCCGGATGCCGGGTTGATGTTCGCAAGGTCCAGTGCGCAGGCTTCGCCGGTGCGGATCCCGGTCGCCGCCATTAACCCAATCAGGGCCGCAAGCGTTGTCGCACGGAATCAGGGCGCAGGCCGGCAGCAGCCACGATCAACTCGCTGATCTCTTCCCGTGTGTAGATGTAGGGGACATTGCGGGTTTGGCGAGCCTTGAGCAGGCCACCCGGCGGGACTTCGATCCCGGGATCGAGGGTCTGGGCCCAGCGGCAGAACCCCCGCACCGCTGACAGGCGCAGGGCGGTACTTCGGTCCGAAAGGCCAGCCTTGGCCGTCGCGAAACCTACAGCCACCTGCACGGTCAAGTCCACGGCTTCCTCGTTGTCAACATATTCACAAAACATCGCCAGGATCCGCCCCACATCGACTGCTTTCGAGCCCTGCGCGCGTCGGATCTGCAGATACTGATCAACCATCCGTGGCAGGTCGTTCATGGCAGGGCTTCCATCTGTGGCCAGGGGCGGGCAAGACCAGCAAGGCGTGTCATGTCCGTCTTGGCGTAGATCATAGAGGTCTCGGTGCTGGCATGACGCAGGAACTGAGCGACCTCTTCCATGCTGGCCCCGGCGTTGAGCACCTTGGAGGCCGCCGTGTGGCGGAGCCGATGGCCATAGACGGTACCGATACCTGCCGTTTCCGCCAGACGGGCAACAATATAGGTGACGCTCGTGGGGGTAAGCCCCCGGAACGGCGCCCTGACCCTGATGAACATCTCCTTGGCCTTTATCTTTGGCGGCCGGGCATGTTGGAGGTAGTCAGCCAGTGCGGTACCAACGTCCACAGGCAACGGCAGCGTGTCAATCCGCCCGCCTTTGCCATGAACGACCACGGCACCCGACACCCAGTCCACATCTCTAAGCTGCAGGTCCGCCACCTCCTGGCACCGAAGCGCCATCCGCAGCAGAAGGAGCACCACCGCGTAGTCCCGCATCCCAGCAGTGGTGTTCCTGTCCACGGCACTCAGCAAAGCAGCTGTTTCGTCTTGGCCCAGGGGCTGGGGCAGGCCCGATTGCCGCCAGGAAACAATGGGTGGAACCGCCGCGGCCAACGACGCCGTGCTGTACCCCGCGGCATGGATGAAGCCGAGGAAGGACCGCAGCACGCTGGTCGTCATCTTCGCCGACTTCCGCGACAACCCCGCCAACCGGCTCGTGAGGTAGCCAGCTACGGTCTCCCCAGTCACCTCATCGTCCTGGACCCGGCAACCCAATCCCTGAAGGTAGTCAAGGAAGGGCGTGATCCAATGCCCATAAGCAGCGATCACCGGGGTGCTCAGGCCACGCCGCACCAACAAATAGTTCTGGTACTCAGCCAACAGAACTTCCTGCGCCGTCACCGGCACGGCAGGCTCCAGCCCAGGGATGGCCTCCAGGGAACGGAGGTAATCCAGGAAAGGCTCCAGAGCTTCGAGGGATTTTTGGTTGGTGTAGGTCGCCCTCCGTTCTGCCAGAAAATCGTTGATGACCGGCGGCGTTAGCTCACCGGCCCCCAGGTCCCGCGCGTGCAGCCAGCGCGAAAGATGCGCGGCGAGCTGGAGCTTGTTGGCCGCCGAACACGACACATACCCCTGCGCGATCAACATCTCACGCCAGCCCGGAGCGAACTCTGCCAACGGTCCGGTGAAACGAACCTTGGAAAGATCAGGATCATACATTTCAGCCTCCTCACAATCGATGGAGACTTTAGAATTACCCCGCAGGGTTATGCCGACAAGAACCCCGCAGAAACGTCACCGACATGCACCGATACCGGGGTGATCGGCATAACACGGAGTCCAACATAAAACGCGTTATGCCGATGTCGGCATAATCTGTTCCACATGACGATGCTCGCCAACGACATGCTCACGACCGTCCGCCAGGGCCTATCACAACAGGTTCGGGGCCGGCGGGGCAGGACCACGGACCCGGCCTGGGCGAACCGGATGCTGCTGCTGAAAGCCGATGAGAAACTCTCAGAACGCGGACAGCACCGTCTCGCAGGCGTGTTCGCCGCTGACGATCCGACTGGCAGCCTTCAAGTCGCCTGGCAGATCAAGGAACAACTCCGCACGCTGCTGAACACCGGCTCCCTCGAAGCCGCCGCCGCGGCGAAGACTGCCCTCGCGGACCTCGTCGAACGGGCCGCGATGCCCGAGGCAAACAGGCTCTACCGGACCGTGTGCCGCTGGTGGGCAGAGATCGAAGTCCTCATCGTCACCGGAGCCACAACAGCCAAGGTCGAAGCCAATAACACCGCGATAAAACACATCAAACGAACGGCGCGGGGCTACCGCAACCCGGACAACTACAAATCCCGTATCCTCTTGAGAAGTGCAGCCCGGATGGCAGCATGAGCAATCATCTCAGCAGACCATTCCCCGGGAACCTTCAAGAGCCAAATTAACAGCCAACCACGCAACAAAAACACCGGAATCACGCGGAAGACACTTCACAGCATTAATCTATGTCCAGAGTCCTGGGACCGGGCCCGGCGCGGGACCTGGGCTGTTTCCTCGGTGAATGTCAGGCGCGGGCACAGATACTCATCGCAGAAGAAGCGGCGCTTGGCGGCCCAAATCACTTCGACCGGGCCGCCCACAGGAATGTCCCGCAGGCGCTGCGGCCGGCGGGAATGAACGCGGGTGCTGATCACACCACAGTCGGGGCAGCCGGCCTCGGCGGTGGCCTCGACACTGACGCGCCGCTGCCCGAACGAGAGGACCTCGATGCCGGTGACGCGGTAGTCGGGCAGGTTGAAAATGGCGGTGGCAGCATCGGGGCGCGGGGAAGTAGGCTCGATCAAGGCTCGTAGCTCCTGACTCTTGATGAATGCGTAGAGAACATCCATCACAGCAGGGCAACGAGCCCTTCAGCTTTCAAGACACGGAACCTGTTTCACCACCAACCATAGTGAAGAGATTCCCTAACGCTTGTCAAGCCTTTTTTGGCTCTGGACGGCAGGCAGGCTGAGTGCACCGTCACCTGTGTTTTGCCGGTGAAGGCTGGGGTGCTGCCCCGTCCGGGGACAGACCGGTCGCAGGGTGCCGCCGGTGGGCTGGTGGTGGGGCAGAACGGCATGGGTCCGGTCGCCGAACGGAGCGGAGGGCCAGTGGTACTTACCGTGTTAGGCGTGCCCGTTTCGCTTCGAGGGTGTGGGACCGCGACTGGGTGCGCTGTTGGGGCGTGACGGTGTAGTGGGAGGCGATGAGCTCTTTCGCTGCCCGTTTGGTGACTGGCTGCCCTTGGAGGTCGCGCAGCTCGTACATCTGCCCGGTGGTGAGGGTTTTCCAGGTTCTTTCGGCCAGTTTCCTGGCGACCGCGATGGTGGCCTGGGTGTGGCAGTGGCCGTGTTCGGTCATGAGCCGGTGATAGAACGCGGCCAGCTGCGGGTCCATGGTCCGGGCGACGCTGCCGGCCTGGTAGAACGCCAGCCGCAGCGGTGCCGGCCCTTCCTTGCTGATGGCCCGGTGGGACTGGTGCATCGTCCCGGATGACCAGTTCGAAGGGGTAATACCAACATAGTTGGCAGCCTTCTTAGCGCTGTCGAACCCGGATCCGTCGCCGAAGTAGGCGCGGATGCAGGGACCGATGGCCGGGCCCACTCCGGGTAAGGACAGCACCAGCGGGTCATCGCCGTAGAGGTGCTCCCACCACTGCCGCGCGTGGGAGGTGAAGCGCTCGACCCTGGCCCGTGACTCCTGCAGATCTGTCAGGTGTTCGGTGACGTCCACGGCCAGCGCGTCCAGATCCAGATGCCCCTCCCAGAAATCTGCCCATCCCCGCGCCGCGGCCTTGATCGCGGCAGCACGGGCGGGCGTATCTCCAACGTCACGGGTATGCTCGGCGACCACGGCAGTAAGCGTTGCTGAGCGCGCCGATGCCAGTGATCGGAGGTGCGGCCAGCGGCCCAGAACCGCCAATGCTGTTGACTCGGATCCGGCGAACGCAGTCCACACATCGGGGAAGGCCCACCGTGCCAGCGACAGCAGCCGCCGCCAGTGCCGGTTCCCGTCAATGACGGCGCCGGCCCGGCGGACCACGGCCCGTCGCAGTGCCAGCTGCCCCGGGGATGCCAGGACCAGCGGTGGCGGGTCGAAGATCTCCCCGGCGTGGGTGAGTACTTCGGAGTCGATGACGTCGGACTTGTTTTTGCCCATGATGGCCGCGCGCAGCCGTGAGGAGTGCCGGGCGCCGATCATTTCCATCTGCCCGCCGGCCCGTTCGACCGCGAGGGTCAGCGCCAGCCAGGTCATGGATGTCGGTTCCACGACCGCTGTCAGCGGCGCCGGTACTGCGGCCAGCCGCTGTGAGAGTCTCTCCAGCCCGGCAAGGGTTGGGTCGACAGTGAAGCGGCTCAGATGTTCTGTTCCGTCGTCGAAAAACTCCCGCACCGCGATGTGATGCCGTGCTGTGATGGCCGCATCGATACCTGCCACTGCCCGCACGATCCCCGCGGGTTTATCCTGATCTTGCATGATGGTTCTCCCTTTCGCATCGAATACGTGCGATGGAACAACCCGTCGTTGCCGGTCCACCAGCCGAGTCACCAGGCCGGGTAGTCCACCTCTTGGGAGAACCGTCATGCGTTGCTTCCAGCGCCGGGCGGCGACCTCCCTCACATGCCCGCAACTGCTGAGGAAGCGTCGGATACGGTTCCCGCGCTTGTAAGTCATCCGGTGCCTGCCCGGACGGAAACCGGTGCTGCGCACCGTTTCCTTCCGGCCACCAATTCCCTCAATCGGGTCTGCTTGGAAGACAGGCCGGGGGCGACGATCTCTTTCACGGGCCATGACGCCCAGCCGAAAACCGGAACCACCCCGGCCCCTCCCAAGGCCACCGTAAACCGACAGCCACCCACCTCAACAGGGGGTACTTAAGAGATACAAGCCGATATGACACGGTAGTCGGGCAGGTTGAAAATGCTGGTGGCAGCGCCGGGCGCCACAACGATAGGCTCGGTCAAGGCTCGTGGTCCTGTTTCTGGTTGAATGCTAGACACACTCATCCCAGCAGGGCCACGGGCCCCTTCTTTAGCTACGACACGAAATCATTTCCCCATGAACCGTGAAGCCGATAATCTGGCGCCAACGTGTTCGTCAGTCGTTGAGATGGGACTGGAACGTCCGAACCAGAGCATCGAGCAGTTCCGGCAAGACGTCCTGGTGTACCGGAAAGTTGATAATGTGCCGCGAAAGCTCCGTCATTGAGTCGAAGTCGTTTCGAACTTGCTCTATCAACGTATGGTACAAACTGACCATGCCGAAGCCCGCTTCGTTCATACGCCTATAGACGTCGTCCCGCGAATCTCCCGCGATGCGCACTGGAAGCGTCTGCGGCACGTCCGAAGACCCCAACTCCGGCCACAGCAGCTCGAACTTTGAGCCGCATTCGGGAAGACTCTTGAGGCGTTCCGTGATATCAACAAAATTTGAACGTCTCCTCTCTGCGATCGACGTCCAGTTGTACGACAGAATGTTAACGGCGAGTTCGGCCATGGTCGACTTCTGGCCCTTCACGAGCGACGGACTGGCGTAGGTAATCAGCCCGCCCTGAGTGAACGGAAACATCTTGTGCAGCGAGAAGAGCCGGACATGACCGAACGATCCTGCCTCGCTCCCCCCAACTGCGCTAAAGAAGCCGTGGGCCAAATCCTCAACAAGGAGGACGCCATACTTGTCCGCCAGCGCGCTGATGGTTAGAAGTGCGGGTTCTGTGCGTCCGAAGTAGTGAATTATCACCAGTATGCGAAAGTCCCCGGAAGCAAGCTTCCGTTCCAAATCCTGCAGTTCTACCGTCAAGTCCGGATTCAGGTTGTAAAAACCAAATGGATTGCCGAGCTCTTTAACGGGGTCGAAAACTCCACTACCTTCATTGGGCGACCATCCAATAAATGCCGGAAGTAGAACTCCGTCGTGTGGCTCGGCGAAGTTTTGGGCAAGGAAATCGCACATCCCTTCCCTAGCAGATCGATAAAAGAATGCGGGCTCGAAAAAATTATCGCTATTTGAGGCAGTTTTTGATATCTGACCGTGCATTAGTGTTCCTCTACAAAGCTGAAAGGCCGTCTCGGCTAAGGTACATGCGATCGGAGTAGTTGATCACACGGTGGCTAGTGGATATATCTGAAAGGGTGTCGACTGGCAAGATTGCAAGGGCGGTTCGGACGCTCGGAAAAAGTCGTGACACGCCCGAAAGGAGTACGTCATCGATGAAAGATTCAAACGCAAAGCATCGCAAAACCTCGCCCCCTATAAGGCCAATCCTTGTCTCCCCAGATTCGTTTACAACAGCCATCTCGCAGAAGCCGTAAACGCTGTGACTTGCTATAGCCATTGGCAGCGCTCGAATTTTGACAAAACCGGATGGGCGGGGCGTCGATCGAGTCACCCACGCAACGGCACTTTCAGTTTCGAAGCCGAGCTTCCGGTATAGCGACTTTGCAGGAGAATTATCCCGAAATACGTCCAACTGCAATCCTTGGAGCTCTTGATTTTCTTTCCTGAACGAGCTCAGAAGCGTACGCGCAACTCCCCGTCCGCGGAACAACTCAGCGACACAAACGTATGAGAGAAAACCAACTTTGCCTGCAACGACGCGGAACTCTGCGAATCCGGCAATCACCTGCGGTCTGCCTGCATCCAGCGCTACCAGAAAATGCCGGTCAGGGTCTGCTTCCGGATACTTCAATGGCACGGACAAGAACGCTGCAATGCCATGCTGCGTGTATGTCATGAATGACCGCACTTCAGCAGAGAAAGAGTCACGGATCAACCTCGACACAGCCGCAACGTCAGCCAAAATCATGGGTCGCACAGATATTGAACTCAAAGTACTTTCGCTCCCCGTCGTTCGTCATCTAGGTTTTGCATGATCGACTCTGGGTCGACGACCACACCCTGCCTGCGGAAGACCTTAAGAACCGTCAGGAACATGATCTTGACGTCGAGACAAAAAGAATAGTTCCTTACATACCAGGCGTCATGCGCAAGGCGCGCGTCCCAAGAGGCGATATTACGTCCGTGGATCTGGGCCCAGCCCGTGATCCCCGGCCGCATGACAGTTCGAACGCTTTCCTCCGCAGTGAAAAACTCCGAGTAGCGCGTCAGAAGCGGTCGTGGGCCCACTAACGACATTTGCCCCTTCAAAACATTCCATAGCTCAGGCAATTCGTCGATGCTCGTTGACCTAAGGAAAGATCCAATTTTGGTCAACCGTTCCGCGTCGGGCAGCACGTTACCCTCAGTGTCTCTGGCATCTGTCATTGTCCTGAATTTATACATTTCGAAGAGCTTGCCGTCCCGACCTGGGCGCAATTGTCTAAACACTACGGGCGACCCCAGTCTCATTCGGATCAGCATCCCGATCGCAGCCATAGGAACGCAGAAAACAGCTAGAAGCGCCGCCGACACTGAGGCGTCGAACACCCGCTTCCCGGCAAGCGTCCAAGGTCTGGACAAGCTCGCAATGGACAGCGCCATGCTGAACCGTTCCGCACCTACGCGCAAGGCGAGTTTTTCCGCATAGTACATCGCACCCGACGAGCCCATCGCCAAGCGCTTTTCGGGGGCCAAATTCATAACTTTGGCTACAGCTTCGGCCAACTCAACCGGATTTTCGGGCTCGAAAGCAAAACCTGCCTGTGCCTCTTCAATCATTGCTGCTGCGTCGCCCTTAACTCCCATAAGGATGGGGCGCCCCGCCATCAGATAGGCCTGAGTTTTTGAGGGTACGGTGATTTCAAACAAAGGATCCTTGCGGAGGTGCACCAGTAAGGCATCTGAGCGTCGGAGGAACTCCCCGATTTCGTTGATCGGCCGTCGCGGAAGGAAGAGAACATTCCTCAGTTCGCGGCGCTTAGCTTCGTTCGCCAGCTTTGATGCCTCCACGCCTCCGCCAATGAGGAGAAACCGGAGGTCATCGTGATCGCGCAGCAGCTCCGCAGCGTCCAGGACGGTCTCAAGAGCCTGCGCCTTGCCCATGTTGCCCGCGAACGTAACCGTGAACTTGTCACGCAACTCTGCCGGCCATTGCGAATGAACGGAAGAGCTTTGCGGCCCAACGTTGATCTGGGCTTCGTCAGCCCAGTTCGGAATGACATCTATGCGTCCAGCGGGAACCGAACTTCGCTCCAATGCAGCACCAAAGCCACGCGAAAGTACAGCGATCCTGGTAGCCATCCGATAAATCCCAGACATTCCCAGACCGATGAGCGACAATGCGATAGGCCTATTTATCATCCCGGTCGCAGCGAGGGTGTCCGGCCACAAATCCTGGACATCGTATACAAAAGGAACCCCTCTTAGGACCTTCAGCACCATTGCGGGGAGCCCCACTGTAGCTGGCGGGTGATATACATAAGCCACATCGGGCCGCCTCACTATCAAGGCACCGATACTGGCCGAGACGGCGAAGGAAACGTAATTGAGGGCTCGCTTAAGTCCCGAGCCATCGTGGCTCGGGTACAGAGCAACCCTCGTTATGGGGATGCCCTCCATCACCTCGTGTTGAAACAGCCTGACGCGATACCCGGGATAAACCTCTCCCCCAGGATAATTGGGAAATCCCGTCAGGACGCTCACTTCATGACCTTGCCGTTGCAACTCTTTCGCAAAAAGCAGGCCCTTAAATGTGGGCTCGGGATCAAACCACTGACTAACAATTAGAACGTGCATCTCTGGATCCGATCGAGCGACTGAGAATGTGGAGGAAGATATGACTACGGGAATTCAGGCGTCTTCCTATGTGACACGCGCAACGTTCTTCATCCTCGGTATGCGGGGAAAAAGCCCTCTTCGAGACTGGAATCGACACTGGCGACACTTCTTGCCAAACGCGCCTCAACCAAAGAATCATATGCAGCCGGATTCGAGATTCGACGACCTACCCGAAAAGGTACGACTCCGGACGGCGCAAAGGCCTTCTTGTATTTGTATATCCCGTCATCGGGAACGTAGCCACCGCCGAGGACAAACCGTCTCTTGCCGCTAGCCGCAGCCCACGTCATAATTTCGTACTTCAACAAATCGTTCGGTCGCATGTCGAATGCGCCACTTTCAGTGCCGCCAAGAAACGAATAAACGTTCTCCTCAGACAAAAGAACCAACTCCGTCGACACTATACGTTCCTCGTGTCGAGCGTGGAAGTACGCGAACTGTCCGGGAAGTGTAGAGTGAATGGCTCGAAAAAAATCCTCACTAAAGTAGTAACCGGATGAGGCGGCTCGCCGGTCCATCGTTTTCGTGTAAATACGGTAGAAGTCATCGAAGAACTTGCCTTCGGGATCGATCTCAGTTACAACACCCAGTCTCTGCGCCTTCTTCACATTCTTCCGTACTTTATGATCGAAATCCATCCATAGGTCGCCTGGATCTAGGTCTAAAGATCGGACAATATTGTCCTGCTTGGTCTCCACCACGCCCGGGAAGTCGAGCAGCGAGTCGGAGAAGAGGCTAAATCGAACAAATTCAGAGACAACGTTTGTGCTAAGACACCAAGCGTCGAAGAGGCTCCAGAATTCCTTCGTCAGAGTCGCTTTGTCGTTAATTTCAAAGCAAACCGCACCGCCATAGCCGTAGGGACTTATGAGATCACGCGCACCGTGGTGATCTAGGTCTACTAAGTCT
Source organism: Pseudarthrobacter sp. Y6 (assembly GCF_050156205.1). Taxonomy (NCBI): domain Bacteria; kingdom Bacillati; phylum Actinomycetota; class Actinomycetes; order Micrococcales; family Micrococcaceae; genus Pseudarthrobacter; species Pseudarthrobacter sp. Y6. Next base: position 3,479,193 of record NZ_CP189574.1, read on the forward strand.
TCGGTTGGAACATCTCGGAGAAAGAAAGGGTACAAGACCGTTCCGTGCTTCGATTGCAAAAGAGCACAGACGGCGTGGTCTCCGCCTGAGCCGAATAGGCGGAGATAATTGGGGTGCGCAAATACTTCGCGTTCCGGCCATCGATTCCAAGCATCAGTCCACTGTGCAAAATCCCGGGCATTATCACTGTAAAGAACGTTAAAATTTGTCATGGCCACGTTTCTCTAAACTATCGATCGCGGTGCTCATACTCGACAACTGTCGCCCGCGGAGAGGTCGGATTTTCGGAACATTCCGCCAAGATGGTGCGGGCTGCATGGGTGGCGGAAAGAGTCGAATCGAATAATGAGCGGGCTGCCTTCGACATGACATGCAACTCGCCAGAGCGATGCTGCGCTTCCATATTCTCCAGTGCGGCGGCCAGGGCCTCCTCGTCGTTCGCTGGCACGCTAGTGCCGGCCCCTGATTGGAGAAGAATCTTGCCCGCGTCCGTGGCTTCTTCTAGGCAGGCAACCACTGGGAGCGACGCCCTACAGTATTCGACGATCTTCGAGGGAAAAGACGGTACTGAAACTCCGGCTACAGTAGCAGCGATCCCGACGTGGGCAGTCTTCAGCAGTTCACGGTACTCGGGCCGTGGAAGAGCGCCGAGGAAGGTGACATTGCTAAGGCCCAGTGACCGGGCCATTGATTCCAACCCCTCGCGAAGTGGCCCTTCGCCCGCAATAACAATACGAATTCTCAAACCACGAAGATCAAGCAAGCGAGCTGCGTGTAGCAGAGTTTCCACCCCTCTCCCCGCTACGAGTTGGCCCCCAAAGACGGCCGTAAACACTGTCGTTTGCCTCCCCTTGGACTCGTCCTCCGGGAAGGACTGCGCCCAAGGTGGGAGTAAGATGACTCTTCCCTGATAGCGCGGGTGGTAAGCAGCCAGGAAGCTGGAATTCGCCGGTGTCATGACCGCGACCACGTCAGCCCTGGCAAAACTGAGGTACTCGGCATGCCGTAAGGACTCCACCCACGAAGTTCCGGGAAGCCGACCTATCTCCACCTGATGCACCGGAAAGAAGTCCCACAATACAAAGAGCAGCTTCTCGACTTTTCCATTGGCTTTGAGACGGGCTGGGACACCAGCGGTCATGATTCCGACTGATGTGAACAGGGCCAGATCGTACCGCGCCCGACCAACGAGGCGATATACCTTTGTGTGCATCAGCCAGGCCGAGCATAGGTAGTTCCATGCTTTTAGCGCGAACCTTCGGGGCCTTCTCTCTGGTCCCACACTGATTACGCGCACGCGGCCACCGTTGCGAACACTCACTCCGCGGGGACGTGGGCGGTTGTTGTCGAACACGATTACATCGACTATGGCTCCCTGGGCGGCGAGTTCGTCAACAATGTCATCCAGCAACCAGCGATCATCGAGTGTCGTCGAGAATTCTCCGGCAAACACTAGGAGGCGAATCTCGCACTGATTGCCGGATTTGGTCCGGTTAGATGGGTCCATGGTCATGTCATTCCCTGTCAGAGGTGATGGGCGCCCGACCTGGTGCACGTTCTGCGGGTCGGAAGTAGTTCATCAGCGTTGGGTTGACGCGAAGTTTCCGCGTAATGAGTGCGGACGCCAGACCGGAATAAGTCAGTCCACCCGCCGCGCTCACAATGGAGACCCCGACGACACCGATAGTTGGTGCCCCCCATACAGTAAGCACCGCGACTACGGCTAGGAGCAGCCCATTGAGAATCAGGGAAGTTCCTTCCAGCCCCGCTGCGAGCATCAAAGTATTCACTGGCCCAAAGGCCAGTCCAACGTAGGCCCCAATGCACAGAATGAGAGTCGGAACGGCTGCATTGCCATACCGTGCCCCAAAGAGGTCCAGTAGCTGTTCTGGCGCCGCAGATATGACCATCAGCAGTGGAACTGCCGCAAGCATAGCGCCTGCCGTCGCGCGTCCACACTGGACACCCAGCTCTTGTCTGCGGTTGGAATATGCCAAGGCAGCGAATCGGGGACCGAGGTATGACGTTTGAATTCCGGGAAAAATCGTAATCAAACTCGCGATCCTCGCAGCTGCCGTGTACTGCGCCACCTGGGCCCCTGTTCCGACCACGCCCAGTCCGAGCTGCGGTACCCACACCAATGCGAAAAAAAGCAAGGACGTTCCCATCAAGGATGCAAGGCTACCTGTGTGCTCCCGCAAAAACGTAAAGCCCCGTTGCCAATCCATGTTGCTGCTGGTGGCAACGACGGGTCTTGCTGCACGCAGTGCCCACAGCGCGGTGATCACACCGGCTGCCAGCAGCGAGCCCAGTACCGTCGATACCGTCGCCTCTCCTGTGAGCATTTGTAGTCCGACAAATGTGGATGTCAGCCAAGGGGCGATTCCGAGCTCTGCCCAGATACCCGCAACGAGGACGCCAGAACCACGCAGTACGGCCCCAGCAAATACGCTAAGCGAATAGAACACGGTCATGATCCCGACGCAGGCTGCATCAAGCACCGTTAGTCCATGCGTAGGCAAGGGCAGGACGCCTGAAATCAGCAGGAAGAACAATATCGTCCCTGACATACTCGAAGCAGCCCAGCAGATGGCCTTCAGCCATCGGGCCTCAACCGCGTGCCCGGATTGGTTCGAGGCAATCCTCCTGAGAACGAGGTTGTCTGTACCGAATCGTCCTACCGTTGCGGCCAAGTTCATCAGCGTGAAAAGCAAAAAAACCAGTCCAGCATCGTTCAGGGTCAAGGCGCGCGAAATAACCACCACCTGAAGAAAGCTACCCACCATTGCAAGCCCGCGGGCCGCGATCGCCTGAAGGCGCCAATTTATCAGTCTAGATGACATAATAACGCCTCATTCATTGCAATTCAGAAAACCACGAGGCCGGAGCGAATTCTGCACTAAACTCTCGGATCCGTCCGTCTAAGCCCTGCTCGCTGATGGTGGCTGTGGGCCGTCGATCTAATGAAATTCACCACTCGGCGGGAGGTATCTCCGATTCCGTAGTCGACCGGGGCACCAACGTAGTCGTCTTCGGCGATCTGCTGAAGCGTCATGTCAACTGAATCCAAAATGCTCTCTTTATGCAGCCCAGAAGTGATTATGCCTCCGGTGTCGAGAGATTCTGGACGCTCAATGAAATCGCGGAGCGTCACAGCAGCAAAACCCAGTAGCGATGATTCCTCGCTAATCGTGCCGCTGTCCGAAAGTACGATCAGTGCCTCCTTCTGAAGCCTCACGTAGTCGTTGAACCCGAATGGGGGGTGCATAATTACACCGCTCTTCAACTCTTCCGGCTGGGTTTCCAAGCGCTTACGGGTTCGCGGATGGGTAGAAAGCAGAACTGGAACCTGGTATTTTTCACCCACCGAGCTGAGTGCCTCCAAAACTGTGCTGAGGCGTTCTGGGCTATCGACGTTCTCTTCACGGTGCAGGCTCACCAGGATGTAACCGCCTGCGGTCAAACCCTGGCGTTCTAGAATGTCGCTGTCCTCGATGGCGCTGGCATTCAGAGCCAACACTTCCTTCATTGGGGATCCCGTAAGAAGGATGCGCGCCGGATGAATTCCTTCCGCAAGGAGGTTCCGGCGAGCATGCTCCGTGTAGACCAAGTTGTAGTCCGACACATGATCTACGAGCCGCCGGTTCACTTCCTCAGGTACGTTTTCATCAAAACAGCGATTTCCCGCCTCCATATGGAAAACGGGAATCTTTAACCGCCGGGCAATGACGGCCGAGATGCAGCTGTTCGTATCTCCCAAGACGACCATGGCGTCGGGTTTCTCCTCTAAGAGAACGCCTTCGACTCTCGTCAAGATGGAACCCAGGACCGCGCCCAGCGACGAGACGTCCGCTTCCAAGAAGTGGTCCGGTCTCCTCAGGCCCAAATCCTCGAAAAAGATCTCGTTCAGCTCGTAGTCGTAATTTTGGCCCGTATGGATAAGTACGTGGTCGGTGTACTTATCCAGCCGCTTGATCGTGGCGGCCAAGCGGATGATCTCAGGTCGGGTGCCGACTACAGTGGCGACTTTAAGCTTGTATTTCATGGGCTGCTACACCTCCTCTGCAATGGTGTCGGGGTTCGACGGGTCAAAAATATCGTTCGTCCAAAACATCGTATATAGCTCGGAATCTCCGACGTTGGTCATGTCGTGAGTCCACAATGTCGGCATGTCGATCGCAACAGGTGAGTCACCGGTGACCCTGAACCGCAGTACCTCGCCTGTGAATAGCTGCCGCATGCTGATAAGTGCCTCACCCGACAGCACCACAAACCGTTCCACCTTCCGGCGATGAAAGTGCTGTCCACGCGTAATTCCAGGGGCCGTGGTGGAGAACGACGTCTGGCCTTGCCCACCATGCGACCGACAAACCTCGAAAAAACTCCCACGGGCGTCAGCTCTGCGCTCCAGCTTAAAAGGAAGGTCCGAGCCTACTCTAAAGGAGCGGTAAGTGTTGAAAAGGTCCAAATCAAAGCTGGAGCAGACGTCCGGGATGTCTCCGCTGCGATATGTCTCCGCAATCGATTTTAGCTGGACCAGCAAGCCGGAGACCGTCTGCCGAGATGACAACGCCGACAGCGATTCAGGACTTGCAGCACCAACCAAGACTTCCGCCGCGTTCTGCGCGTGGACGAGGACAAGTTCTTTGTCATCCTTTACTTCAGGTGTCTGCTCCTTCTCCAGCAGGTGGCAAAATGTAGCCACAACTGAGTTATAGAAGGGCTTCCCATGCTCTCCGAAGAGATTGGGCAGCTCAACGTCCGTATAGTTCGCGCCCACGATCTCGGCCGCGCTCTTCAGTATGGCGCTTGCTTCTGCCTTAGCCTCTCCATAGACGGAACCGTTACCCGTTTGCACCGAATTGGCAAATACAACTTCCTGCGGTGGATTGCCCGCCTTCAGCAAAGATTCGGCAAGCTGCTGAGCGAACTCAACGTTTCCGGAGCGGACCTCTTCATCTGTACCGCGGTTCACGCCTGCTAGATGGACGAGCCGTTCAGTTCCCTCGAGAAGTGACACGGCTTTATTGATCTGGTACTTAGCTCCGACCTCGACTGCCGTCGCGCTTCCGCCGACACTGCGGACGAGCGCACGTGTATGAAAGCCAAGGAACCCTCCTGCCCCGGTAAGCGCCAGGTTCACAGCGTGGAGCCGATCCGGTCGGTAAGGCCGGCCAGAGAAAGCTCTCGGCGGACTTCAGGAAGGGTCAGCAGTAAATTCTCGATGTCGGCGATGTCCATGCGCTCAACAGTGTGGGAATCGTAGTCAGTGTATTTCGCTTGATTCACGTCCCCCGATTCAAAGAACAGGCTGTAATTCAAGTCGCGGTTGTCTGCTGGCACCTTGAAGTAGTCGCCCATGTCCTGAGCCCGTGTCAGTTCCTCCCGTGTGGCCAGCGCCTCGGACAGCTTTTCCGCGTGACGGGTGCCTATTACCCGAACTTCCGCTTTTGACTCGAACAAGTTAGCCACCGCCTGGGCGAGGTCAGCAATGGTGGAAGCTGGTGCCTTTTTCACGAAAAGATCACCTTGACGTGCATTCTCAAAGGCGAACTCAACCAAGCTTACGGAATCAGCCAACGACATAAGGAAACGCGTCATTTCCGGGTTTGTAACTGTCAGAGGTTTTCCTCCCTTTATCTGATTGATGAAGAGAGGGATGACTGACCCGCGGGAATACATTACGTTTCCGTACCGGACGCATGAAACGATGGTGTCAGCGCCGGGGTTGTTTAAGCCGTGGGACTGAGCAACCTTCTCCATCATCGCTTTGCTCATGCCCATAGCGTTGACAGGATAGACAGCCTTATCGGTGCTGAGACAAACAACCGACTTGATGCCGTTCTTCTCGGCGGCCCGCACGACGTTTTCGCTGCCAGTTATGTTCGTTCGGACGGCTTCCATAGGAAAAAATTCGCAGGACGGAACCTGCTTGAGCGCCGCAGCATGAAAGATATAGTCGGCGTTCTTGGTGGCTCGGTCCACGCTGTCGAAATCCCGCACATCACCCACATAGAACTTTAGGCGGGAATCCGGGACGTCATGACGCATCGCATCCTGTTTTGCCTCATCCCTGCTCAGGATCCTGATCTGTTCAACGTCCGTCTCCTCCAGAAGCTTTTTGGCCACGGTGTGTCCGAAGGAACCGGTGCCACCGGTGATCACGATTCGCTTACCCGAATAGCGGGAATTAGTCACGTTAGAGCCTTTCAATTCGCGTGCGAGGTATAGAGCTGATAGATCATGACCGGGAGGTGATGAACGATTCCAAGCCGTAGATCACCCTTGAAAACTGTTCCCGGGTTAGAGCGGACCCTGACGGAAGAGTCAGACCGCGAAGGAAAAAATTCTCCGACGTGCCATCCACTAGACGCCCCGCGTCTGTAAAAACTGGTTGAAGATGCATGGGCTTCCATAACGGGCGCGCCTCGATGCTGGTCTCACCCAGGTATCGCGCCAACTCTTCCGCCGACCAGCCAGCAACAGTCGGGTCGATTACAATCGACGTGAGCCAGCAGTTGTCAGCGCCGTCATCGTCGGCTCCGAACAATGACACTCCTCTGACCCCTTCGAAGAAATGACGATAGGCCTCGCGGTGTGCACGGCGTCGAGCAATCATTTCATCTAGGCGGGTAAGCTGCGCCCTTCCAAGAGCAGCGAGGAGATTACTTAGGCGGTAATTGTATCCAATATCCACGTGCTCATAGTGGGCAACCGGCATACGCGCCTGGGTTGCCAAATAGCGTGCTCGGGCCGCCTGGTCCGCGTCGTTCGTGAGCAGCATACCGCCCCCGGATGTCGTCATGATCTTGTTGCCATTGAAGGACACGATAGCTGTGTCGCCAAATGAGCCCGCCTGGCGACCACCTCTGCTGGCCCCGAACGATTCAGCCGAATCCGCTACTACTGTGAGTTCATATTCTGCCGCTATCCGCTCTATGCCCTCGTAGTCGCAGATCTTTCCAAGTAAATCAACCGCGACAATAGCCTTGGCCGGACGTCCTTCGGCTGCGAGACGTTTTGCAGCGAGTTCCAGCAAGGGAATGCTGATGTTCCCTGTGGAATCCGAATCGATGAAGAACGGCTCCGCTCCGGTGTAGCGGATGGCGTTGGCCGTAGCTGCGAAGGTCATACTCGATGTGAGGACCACATCACCCTCCCCGATTCCATAACCCAGTAGTGCAAGATGTATGGCCGCAGTGCCAGAGCTGAGGGCGACCCCATGCCTTACTCCTGCGCGCCCAGCGACTTCGGCCTCGAAGGCGTCCACGGCCGGTCCAAGAGGCGCAACCCATCCCGAACGTAACGCGTCCAGGACGAACTTCTCCTCCAGCTCCCCGACATCCGGTGACGACATGTATATGCGGTCGCTCATAGCTTTTGTTCCCGTCCTGATGCCAGATCCATGGCGTCTACCTCGTCGATCGACTGCCCAATCCAGGCATCTTCGGGAAGATCGAGTGGCGAGAGCGGGGGAACCGCTGTGTGTGAAATCTTAGGGTGAATCGGGCGTTCTTCGGCTTCCCCAACCCCGACAAGCTCTTCGTGAAGCTTTTCGCCGTGTCGCAGGCCCGTGATTACGATTTTGACGTCCTGCCCGGACCTGGCAATCATCCGCTCAGCGACATCCAGGATTCTGACTGGCTCCCCCATGTCCAGGATGAGTACCTCCCCCGGACCCCCAATGGCCCCGGCCTGAATCACCAATTGGCAGGCCTCCGGAATTGTCATGAAGTACCGGGTTACGTCAGGGTGAGTAACTGTCACTGGTCCGCCGGCTTCAATCTGGGCAGTGAACGTCGGCAGCATGGACCCGCGACTCCCGATGACGTTGCCAAACCGGACTGAGAGAAAGTTGCAATTTGTTTCGTGACCAAACCATGCGGTGAGTCTCTCGCCCAACCGCTTCGAGAAACCGAGCACGCTCGTTGGATTCGCGGCCTTATCCGTGGATATGTTGACAAAAGTCGCCACGCCAGCCGAGCGGGCTGCGTTGAGAACGTTGATGGTACCCTGCACGTTAGTTTGCCAAGCCTCATGAGGATATTGCTCCAGCATCGGTAGATGCTTGAGCGCCGCAGCATGAAAAACGACATCAGGCGACCTATCCATGAAAATTCGTTCTATAGTGTCGGCGTCTCGAATGTCGGCCAAAACCACCTCATTCGTGTCAAGAAGGCCATGCCCTGAAATCGAAATCTGAACGCCCTGCAGCCCTGTTTCATCTCGATCCAACATGATCAGTTCAGCTGGCGAGAATCTTAGTAGCTGCCGACATAACTCTGATCCGATGGAGCCTCCCGCGCCTGTTACAAGAACCCGTCTGTCAGTTACGAAGCTTGCAATCGACTCCACCTCCGTATCAACGGGATGGCGTCCTATGAGGTCCTCAATTGATACATCCCGCAAGTCCCCCAATCGCGCCTTGCCCTCCAGGATGTCGGACAGTGTAGGCAACACCAACAGACGAAGGCCGGCCGAGTCCGCGAAGTCGGACACGACCCTAAGGAGATCTGCGTCCGCTCGAGCAATCGCAAAAACAAGTACCTCTGCTTCGGCTGCCTTGGCGACGTCGGTTAGGTCTTCAAGGCCACCAAGGACCGGAATTCCGTTAAGATGAAGATTTCTTTTCTTGGGGTCATCGTCTATGAGCCCAACCGGCCTGTACGGCGAAAATCGGTCACGATTCATGAGTTGTACGACATGCTGCCCGAGGTGGCCGGCGCCGTAGACAAGAGTCGGGGCAGCTTCGTCGCCGGGCCGAAACTCGCGCTCTAACGCCACGCGGTGCAGGAGGCGGATTCCCGCCATCATGACGAAACCAAGCAACATTGCGATTAAAGGAACGCTTCGCGGAAAGCCATCCGAGGCCGGTACGAGCAATCGGAACCCGGCGAGCGTGGTCCCGACGGCGACAACGACCAACAACAAGCTCTGAGCTTCATGCCGCGAGCCGTAGGGGTGCCGGTATTTGTATAATGCCAGCATCCATCCGAGCACAGCCTGCAACACGAGGGCTGTAAGCACCGTTATCACCACAGCACCGCGCGCAATTGTTGACGTGTCAAAGTCCAAACGAACCGCAGCGGCTACCGGAACGGCAAAACTCCAGACAACAGCGTCTAAGAGATACTCCTTCCAGCGAAAGACTAGTCGTGGCTTCAATCGAATTGCTTTCGCGCACATTGATTTATTCCCCCCGTTGATCAGTGCTTCGTAATACTTAGTCAGCGTATTTGAGACATGCTGACGACTAATGCTTGTTTGGGTCCATGACCCAAGTCTTCAGAACATTGTCTGTTGCAAACTTCAACAATGTCCGGTCGGAGAAGTGAACTCCGGTATGGTCCAGGAATTAGGCGCGACCGGGGACGTTCTTGCCCCTTCGGCCGGTAACCACGGGCTCCGGCCGGTAGTCATAGTACATGTGGCTGCCCGACACGTGATCCACTCGGTTCAATACGATGCCAAGGAGGCGGGCTTTTACGGCTTCAAGATCCTTAACTGCGTGCTCAAGTTCGCCTCTGTGCGTCTTGCCATCGGCGCTGACTACGAGCACCACACCACTCGCCATTGATCCGAGAACCGCAGGATCGGTCACGGGAAGCAACGGAGGCGCATCAATTATGACAACCTCGTACTCGGACTCGAACCGGGAAATTAGCTTTTCCATGGACGGGGACCCAAGAAGTTCGCTGGGATTGGGCGCAGCCATTCCTGACGCAAGAACGTGCAGCGCGCCCCCCCTTCCCCACGCCTGGATGGCGTCTTCTAGAGCCACTGAGTGTGACAGCACCCCGGAGAGACCAACGGAACCTTCGAGACCCAAGTACTTGGCCACCTTGGGGCGTCGAAGGTCAGCATCAACGAGGAGTACTTTCGAGCCGCTCTCAGCCAGCATGATAGCGAGATTCACGGCCGTCGAGGTCTTGCCTTCACCCGGAATTGATGACGAGATTACAACGCTTTGTGACCCGCCGCTGATGTTCGTGAAGTGCAGATGGGTCCGCAGCTGCCGAAAGCTCTCAGCTCGATGACTGAACTGGTCCCCTTGCGTGATCAGTGGCTCATCGTTCAGGGAAGAATCCACCGTGAACGACCCTAGGATCCCGGCGGAGACGACACGCTCTACATCGTCTTGGCTCCTGATACGCGTGTCGAACATCTCGCGAAGAACCGCAATGCCGATACCAGCCAGAAGGCCAAGAGCCAGGCCGATGGCAATATTCAGTGGGACCCGAGGCGATGAGGGGGCCGTTGCCGGGGCGGCACTCTCGAAGATGCTGAGACGCACGATCGAAACGTCTTCCACTTCACCAACCGCAGTTATCAGCTGACGCGCGCTGGAGTTGGCGATCTTTGCGGCCTGCTCAGCGCTCGGATCCGTGACGTTAATGTCGATCAAAACTGTCTGAGCCGGCGTGCTCGCAATGACTTTTCCGGTGAGCGACTTTGCCCCACCTTGGAGCCCCAGCTCTTGGGCGACAGCCTGGAGAACCCTAGGGCTTGTCGCCAGGTTCACATAGGAAGTCACGCGTTTTTCCGCGAATGTGTTCCCTTGAATAACGTCCGTGGCGGTGCTTCCGCCCTTAACAGAAACAAACAGCTGACTGCGGGCCTCGTATTGGGGCGTCTGGGTGAAGGTAAAACCTGCAGCCAATGCCAAGCCGACGAACGCCATCGTCACGATGATCATCCACCGTTGGCGAATCACACGCAAATAGTCCTGCAACTCCATTGCTCCCCAATTTTTCCGCTGCAGAAGCAGCATATTTCTCGCTAGAAATCGCCGGATCGCCCGGCGCGCCCGTGACCATTAAAGCACGTAGGGAGATTTGTACGTGAGCCGGATAGGACTCGATGTGAAATGACGAGTCACCTGTCGCCACCAGCCGTCCGTGTGGTAAGAACTCGGTATGGGGAGGCACTGGCGGACACGACGATGGAGCCTGCGCCTATCCGTACCATCGCCTCCGCGCCGATCGTTGCCCCTCATATGGCTTGGGCTCTTAGCTGTAGGCTCCATAGGACTGGCTCTATTTGCCCTCCTGAGAACCGCATAGGATCACCACTCCGTAGAAGCCGCCCTGTCATGCACAGCCGCGGAAATTTGACCACCAGAATAAAGGGACCTGAGCATTTGAAGCCACGGGCTTGATAACCTCCCTATCCGCGAACTAAAACCTCAAGGAATACATGTCTTTCACCCCTGGCCCTCAAGATAACGCCGCAGGATACGAGCACGGAAGCAGTGGCCCCCGGCGGGGTCACAAGGCAAGAAACGTCCTCATCGTGGCGGCAGCCGTGGTCATAGTCGCCGCTTTGATAGCTGGTGGTTACGTCGTGAATCTTGCCCGGACTTATAACGAGAAGTCTGAAACGATAGAGACTGCCTTTCCCGAAGAGTCCACCAGACCTCAAAAGCAAGGGCCAGTCAATGGCAAGGCTCCAATTAACATCTTGGTCATGGGGAGCGATAGCCGGGGTGCCACAGAGGTGGATGCAGTAAACGGCTCCGCTACCGATCAACGTGCAGACACCCTGATGCTGATGCACGTACCCGCCGACCGCAAAAATATATACACAATCTCGCTGATGCGGGACCTTTGGGTTGGTATCCCCAATCATGGCGAAGCAAAGATAAATGCGGCCCTTGCCTTAGGCGGCGTGCCCTTGATGGTCCAGACTGTGGAGTCGATCTTTGGCCAGCGAATTGACCATGTGGCCATGGTCGATTTTGAAGGGTTTAGCGGCCTCACAGGCGCCCTCGGGGGGATCGACGTCCAAGTGAGTGTGCCGTTCGCCTCCAGCAGCATGCCTGATCAATATTTTGCCCCGGGATCGAACACTCTGAACGGCACACAAGCTCTCGCCTTTGTTCGCGAGCGGTATGCCTTTGCCGATGGTGACTATCAGCGAGTGCGCAATCAACAGTCCTTCCTGAAGGGCGTAATTGCCAAGACGCTCAATGCCGACACGTTGAGTAACCCAGTGACCGTCAACAATCTGGTTGGGGCGGTCTCGCCCTTCATAAGTGTCGATAAAGGCGTTGACGCGGCGACCGTGGCCGGTCTCGCGATGGAATTGAAGGACGTAAGACCGCAAAATATGGTGATGTTCACTCTCCCGACTCTGGGTATCGGGACCTCCGCAGATAAACAGTCGATTGTCCGCCCCCAACCCGAAGCCATCGAGAAAATTGCCGCAGCTCTATCCAGTGGAACCCTCGGAGACTACGTGGCAGCCAACAATTTCGAAAAGGGTAACTAAGCAATCCTGGAATAGCCCCCAGGAAATTCCTGGAAAATCCAAGACTCTGGCGCGGTACCCTGGCAGTAATGTTGGTCCCTTTAGCGCTGGTCGCATTCTGGCCGAACCCCGTAGATGAACCCGTTCAAGGCGAACTCGCCGGCATCCTTAGCGGCTTGTATCTCTTAAGTACCCCCTGTTGAGGTGGGTGGCTGTCGGTTTACGGTGGCCTTGGGAGGGGCCGGGGTGGTTCCGGTTTTCGGCTGGGCGTCATGGCCCGTGAAAGAGATCGTCGCCCCCGGCCTGTCTTCCAAGCAGACCCGATTGAGGGAATTGGTGGCCGGAAGGAAACGGTGCGCAGCACCGGTTTCCGTCCGGGCAGGCACCGGATGACTTACAAGCGCGGGAACCGTATCCGACGCTTCCTCAGCAGTTGCGGGCATGTGAGGGAGGTCGCCGCCCGGCGCTGGAAGCAACGCATGACGGTTCTCCCAAGAGGTGGACTACCCGGCCTGGTGACTCGGCTGGTGGACCGGCAACGACGGGTTGTTCCATCGCACGTATTCGATGCGAAAGGGAGAACCATCATGCAAGATCAGGATAAACCCGCGGGGATCGTGCGGGCAGTGGCAGGTATCGATGCGGCCATCACAGCACGGCATCACATCGCGGTGCGGGAGTTTTTCGACGACGGAACAGAACATCTGAGCCGCTTCACTGTCGACCCAACCCTTGCCGGGCTGGAGAGACTCTCACAGCGGCTGGCCGCAGTACCGGCGCCGCTGACAGCGGTCGTGGAACCGACATCCATGACCTGGCTGGCGCTGACCCTCGCGGTCGAACGGGCCGGCGGGCAGATGGAAATGATCGGCGCCCGGCACTCCTCACGGCTGCGCGCGGCCATCATGGGCAAAAACAAGTCCGACGTCATCGACTCCGAAGTACTCACCCACGCCGGGGAGATCTTCGACCCGCCACCGCTGGTCCTGGCATCCCCGGGGCAGCTGGCACTGCGACGGGCCGTGGTCCGCCGGGCCGGCGCCGTCATTGACGGGAACCGGCACTGGCGGCGGCTGCTGTCGCTGGCACGGTGGGCCTTCCCCGATGTGTGGACTGCGTTCGCCGGATCCGAGTCAACAGCATTGGCGGTTCTGGGCCGCTGGCCGCACCTCCGATCACTGGCATCGGCGCGCTCAGCAACGCTTACTGCCGTGGTCGCCGAGCATACCCGTGACGTTGGAGATACGCCCGCCCGTGCTGCCGCGATCAAGGCCGCGGCGCGGGGATGGGCAGATTTCTGGGAGGGGCATCTGGATCTGGACGCGCTGGCCGTGGACGTCACCGAACACCTGACAGATCTGCAGGAGTCACGGGCCGTGGTCGAGCGCTTCACCTCCCACGCGCGGCAGTGGTGGGAGCACCTCTACGGCGATGACCCGCTGGTGCTGTCCTTACCCGGAGTGGGCCCGGCCATCGGTCCCTGCATCCGCGCCTACTTCGGCGACGGATCCGGGTTCGACAGCGCTAAGAAGGCTGCCAACTATGTTGGTATTACCCCTTCGAACTGGTCATCCGGGACGATGCACCAGTCCCACCGGGCCATCAGCAAGGAAGGGCCGGCACCGCTGCGGCTGGCGTTCTACCAGGCCGGCAGCGTCGCCCGGACCATGGACCCGCAGCTGGCCGCGTTCTATCACCGGCTCATGACCGAACACGGCCACTGCCACACCCAGGCCACCATCGCGGTCGCCAGGAAACTGGCCGAAAGAACCTGGAAAACCCTCACCACCGGGCAGATGTACGAGCTGCGCGACCTCCAAGGGCAGCCAGTCACCAAACGGGCAGCGAAAGAGCTCATCGCCTCCCACTACACCGTCACGCCCCAACAGCGCACCCAGTCGCGGTCCCACACCCTCGAAGCGAAACGGGCACGCCTAACACGGTAAGTACCACTGGCCCTCCGCTCCGTTCGGCGACCGGACCCATGCCGTTCTGCCCCACCACCAGCCACCGGCGGCACCCTGCGACCGGTCTGTCCCCGGACGGGGCAGCACCCCAGCCTTCACCGGCAAAACACAGGTGACGGTGCACTCAGCCTGCCTGCCGTCCAGAGCCAAAAAAGGCTTGACAAGCGTTAGGGAAGCTCTTGAAGGTTCCCGGGGAATGGTCTGCTGAGATGATTGCTCATGCTGCCATCCGGGCTGCACTTCTCAAGAGGATACGGGATTTGTAGTTGTCCGGGTTGCGGTAGCCCCGCGCCGTTCGTTTGATGTGTTTTATCGCGGTGTTATTGGCTTCGACCTTGGCTGTTGTGGCTCCGGTGACGATGAGGACTTCGATCTCGGCCCACCACCGGCAGACGGTCTTGTAGAGCCTGTTGGTTTCTGGCATCGCCGCCCGTTCGACCAGGTCCGCGAGGGCAGTCTTCGCCGCGGCGGCGGCTTCGAGGGAGCCGGTGTTCAGCAGCGTGCGGAGTTGTTCCTTGACCTGCCAGGCGACTTGAAGGCTGCCAGTCGGATCGTCAGCGGCGAACACGCCTGCAAGGCGATGCCGGGCACGTTCTGAGAGTTTCTCATCGGCTTTCAGCAGCAGCATCCGGTTCGCCCAGGCCGGGTCCGTGGTCCTGCCCCGCCGGCCCCGAACCTGTTGTGATAGGCCCTGACGGACGGTCGTGAGCATGTCGTTGGCGAGCATCGTCATGTGGAACGCGTTATGCCGATGTCGGCATAATCTGTTTTATGTTGGACTCCGTGTTATGCCGATCACCCCGGTATCGGTGCATGTCGGTGACGTTTCTGCGGGGTTCTTGTCGGCATAACTAGAGGCCGTTGAGGAAGGCGAGGAGTTCGTCGGTGGCTTGGTAGCGTCCGACGGCGACGTTGGTTGGTGTGGTTCTGTTGAGGGCCTCTTCTTTCATTTTCATATTCGCGTGCAGGTACGGCTGGGAGGATTCAATGCCAGCGTGTCCGAGCCAAATGGCGATCATCGCCACGTCGATGCCTGCTTCGAGCAGGCGCATGGCAGCAGTGTGCCGCAGTACGTGCGGGGTGACGTTCTTGGTCCCGAGTGTGGGGCAGCCTCTGCTGGCGCTGGTGACATGGAGGCTGATCCGGGCGGCGATCGCGTCGCGGCTGAGCCAGTGTCCGGTGAGGGTGGAAAAGACGAAGCTGTCCGGTGCGGTTTGGTCCGCGCCGATGGCACGGAGGAGCTGGATCGCCCCGGCGGTCAGGGGTGTGGTGCGGTCCTTGCGTCCCTTCCCGTGGCAGGTGATGTGGGCGCCGGTGCCCAAATGTATGTCGGCACCGGTGAGTGCGGAGAGTTCGGCGACGCGCAGCCCCGTGGTGATTGCGACCAGTAGCAGTGCCCTGTCCCGCCTCCCGATCCAGGTGTCAGGATCTGGGGCGGCCAGCAGGGCGTCGACTTCGTTATTGGTGAGAAAGGTGATCTCCGGCTGGTGCTGGCGTTTGCGGGGTATTGCCAGGACCTGACTGAGAACTGTCGCGTGTTCGGGATGCTTGTAGCTGGCGTAGGTGGCGAAGGAATGCACTGCTGCCAAGCGGGCGTTGCGGGTCCGGATGGTATTGCCGCGTCCGTGTTCCAAATAGTCAAGGAAGCCTGTGATCAGGTTCGCATCCAGTTGACCGACGTCCAAGTCCGAGGGTCGGGTCCCGGCGGCTTCGTGAGCGTAGGCCAGCAGCAGCCTGAAGGTGTCACGGTAGGAGGCGACCGTATGTGGGCTGACTCCGTATTGGCTGGTCAGGCGAACGGTGAAGAACGCTTGAAGGGTTGGGGCCAGTGCGCTCATGATTCTTCTCTTTCGAGGCGTTTTGCCGCGGCTTGCATCAGGGCCGGCGTGCAGCCCAGGTACCAGTACGTTTCGGCGATCTGTGCGTGCCCCATCCAGGTGGAGAGGACGGGAAGGACCTTTGTGGGGTCCTGCCCGGTCTCGTAGGCATCCAGCATCGTGTTCACGGCAAAAGTATGGCGCAGGTCCGTCAACCTGGGGCGGCATCTGCGCGAGCGTTGGCCCAGTGAGGTGTGCTCCAAGACTTGCCGAAAGCTCGCGTCGAGGATACTTGAGCGGAGCCGGTTCCCGAGGGAGGAGACCAGCAACGCCGGGCAGTTGGCCGCCTGTGGGAGCCCGGTCCGGAGTTCGACGTAGGTTGTGAGGGCTGCCATGACCGTGGAATCCAGCGGCAGCATCCGGATCTTGCCGTATTTTCCGGTGATCCTCAGGGTCCCGGATGCCGGGTTGATGTTCGCAAGGTCCAGTGCGCAGGCTTCGCCGGTGCGGATCCCGGTCGCCGCCATTAACCCAATCAGGGCCGCAAGCGTTGTCGCACGGAATCCAGGGCGCAGGCCGGCAGCAGCCACGATCAACTCGCTGATCTCTTCCCGTGTGTAGATGTAGGGGACATTGCGGGTTTGGCGAGCCTTGAGCAGGCCACCCGGCGGGACTTCGATCCCGGGATCGAGGGTCTGGGCCCAGCGGCAGAACCCCCGCACCGCTGACAGGCGCAGGGCGGTACTTCGGTCCGAAAGGCCAGCCTTGGCCGTCGCGAAACCTACAGCCACCTGCACGGTCAAGTCCACGGCTTCCTCGTTGTCAACATATTCACAAAACATCGCCAGGATCCGCCCCACATCGACTGCTTTCGAGCCCTGCGCGCGTCGGATCTGCAGATACTGATCAACCATCCGTGGCAGGTCGTTCATGGCAGGGCTTCCATCTGTGGCCAGGGGCGGGCAAGACCAGCAAGGCGTGTCATGTCCGTCTTGGCGTAGATCATAGAGGTCTCGGTGCTGGCATGACGCAGGAACTGAGCGACCTCTTCCATGCTGGCCCCGGCGTTGAGCACCTTGGAGGCCGCCGTGTGGCGGAGCCGATGGCCATAGACGGTACCGATACCTGCCGTTTCCGCCAGACGGGCAACAATATAGGTGACGCTCGTGGGGGTAAGCCCCCGGAACGGCGCCCTGACCCTGATGAACATCTCCTTGGCCTTTATCTTTGGCGGCCGGGCATGTTGGAGGTAGTCAGCCAGTGCGGTACCAACGTCCACAGGCAACGGCAGCGTGTCAATCCGCCCGCCTTTGCCATGAACGACCACGGCACCCGACACCCAGTCCACATCTCTAAGCTGCAGGTCCGCCACCTCCTGGCACCGAAGCGCCATCCGCAGCAGAAGGAGCACCACCGCGTAGTCCCGCATCCCAGGCAGTGGTGTTCCTGTCCACGGCACTCAGCAAAGCAGCTGTTTCGTCTTGGCCCAGGGGCTGGGGCAGGCCCGATTGCCGCCAGGAAACAATGGGTGGAACCGCCGCGGCCAACGACGCCGTGCTGTACCCCGCGGCATGGATGAAGCCGAGGAAGGACCGCAGCACGCTGGTCGTCATCTTCGCCGACTTCCGCGACAACCCCGCCAACCGGCTCGTGAGGTAGCCAGCTACGGTCTCCCCAGTCACCTCATCGTCCTGGACCCGGCAACCCAATCCCTGAAGGTAGTCAAGGAAGGGCGTGATCCAATGCCCATAAGCAGCGATCACCGGGGTGCTCAGGCCACGCCGCACCAACAAATAGTTCTGGTACTCAGCCAACAGAACTTCCTGCGCCGTCACCGGCACGGCAGGCTCCAGCCCAGGGATGGCCTCCAGGGAACGGAGGTAATCCAGGAAAGGCTCCAGAGCTTCGAGGGATTTTTGGTTGGTGTAGGTCGCCCTCCGTTCTGCCAGAAAATCGTTGATGACCGGCGGCGTTAGCTCACCGGCCCCCAGGTCCCGCGCGTGCAGCCAGCGCGAAAGATGCGCGGCGAGCTGGAGCTTGTTGGCCGCCGAACACGACACATACCCCTGCGCGATCAACATCTCACGCCAGCCCGGAGCGAACTCTGCCAACGGTCCGGTGAAACGAACCTTGGAAAGATCAGGATCATACATTTCAGCCTCCTCACAATCGATGGAGACTTTAGAATTACCCCGCAGGGTTATGCCGACAAGAACCCCGCAGAAACGTCACCGACATGCACCGATACCGGGGTGATCGGCATAACACGGAGTCCAACATAAAACAGATCTACCGACACCGCCGAGCGTGGAAGCCACATCCGCAGTGCTTTCCGGAAGGCCGCGGACGGGTCGATCGCGACGACCTGCACGCCGAGCCGCCAGTGCAGCGGCCGGGCGAAGAGCCAGTCTCCGACGCCCTTGTGGTCGCGTCCGTCCACGATGCCCAGGACCTGGCCGGTGTCCAGGTCCACGATCGTTGTCATCCAGGGCTCGTACCGGGTCCAGGCCTTCGTGCCGGGGTCCTGGAAGAACCGCACAGAACGGTAGCGGTGCTCATCGATGCCCAGCATCCTGGGTGCGAGGAAGTCCACATCAGGCAGGCGGAGAGCGGCGTCGCCGATGACCTGCTGGACCAGCCACCACGAGATCCCGAATGCCACGGCGGTCTCAGACACGGCCCGGCCTGAATCTATGACCGCATCCAGTACGGTCTCGCGCAGCCGCCGTGTCGACCGTGCCCGGCGCGGCACCTGCGGCGTCGCCTCACAGAACGATTTCCGCTCACAAAGGTACTCGTCACAGAACCAGCGCCGCTTGTCCCAGAGGAGCACTACCAGGCCGGCAACCGGGATATCCCGCAGCCGCTGGCACCGGCGTTCCTTCACCCGCGACGCGATCACCCCGCAGCTCGGGCACCCGGGCGGGAACGTGGACTCCACCGTGACATGGCGTGCCCCATCCGGGAGCAGGACGGTGGCGGTGACACGGTAATCGGGCAGGTTGAAGATCAGGCTGGCAGCATCTTCGGCCGCCACAGTAGGCTCTAACAAGGCTCGTGGTTCCTGTTCAGGTTGAATGCGTAGTAACACTCATCCCAGCAGGACCACGAGTCCTCTGCTAGCTACAACACGAACCTATTTCCCCGGGAACCTTGAAGAGATTCCCTAACGCTTGTCAAGCCTTTTTTGGCTCTGGACGGCAGGCAGGCTGAGTGCACCGTCACCTGTGTTTTGCCGGTGAAGGCTGGGGTGCTGCCCCGTCCGGGGACAGACCGGTCGCAGGGTGCCGCCGGTGGCTGGTGGTGGGGCAGAACGGCATGGGTCCGGTCGCCGAACGGAGCGGAGGGCCAGTGGTACTTACCGTGTTAGGCGTGCCCGTTTCGCTTCGAGGGTGTGGGACCGCGACTGGGTGCGCTGTTGGGGCGTGACGGTGTAGTGGGAGGCGATGAGCTCTTTCGCTGCCCGTTTGGTGACTGGCTGCCCTTGGAGGTCGCGCAGCTCGTACATCTGCCCGGTGGTGAGGGTTTTCCAGGTTCTTTCGGCCAGTTTCCTGGCGACCGCGATGGTGGCCTGGGTGTGGCAGTGGCCGTGTTCGGTCATGAGCCGGTGATAGAACGCGGCCAGCTGCGGGTCCATGGTCCGGGCGACGCTGCCGGCCTGGTAGAACGCCAGCCGCAGCGGTGCCGGCCCTTCCTTGCTGATGGCCCGGTGGGACTGGTGCATCGTCCCGGATGACCAGTTCGAAGGGGTAATACCAACATAGTTGGCAGCCTTCTTAGCGCTGTCGAACCCGGATCCGTCGCCGAAGTAGGCGCGGATGCAGGGACCGATGGCCGGGCCCACTCCGGGTAAGGACAGCACCAGCGGGTCATCGCCGTAGAGGTGCTCCCACCACTGCCGCGCGTGGGAGGTGAAGCGCTCGACCCTGGCCCGTGACTCCTGCAGATCTGTCAGGTGTTCGGTGACGTCCACGGCCAGCGCGTCCAGATCCAGATGCCCCTCCCAGAAATCTGCCCATCCCCGCGCCGCGGCCTTGATCGCGGCAGCACGGGCGGGCGTATCTCCAACGTCACGGGTATGCTCGGCGACCACGGCAGTAAGCGTTGCTGAGCGCGCCGATGCCAGTGATCGGAGGTGCGGCCAGCGGCCCAGAACCGCCAATGCTGTTGACTCGGATCCGGCGAACGCAGTCCACACATCGGGGAAGGCCCACCGTGCCAGCGACAGCAGCCGCCGCCAGTGCCGGTTCCCGTCAATGACGGCGCCGGCCCGGCGGACCACGGCCCGTCGCAGTGCCAGCTGCCCCGGGGATGCCAGGACCAGCGGTGGCGGGTCGAAGATCTCCCCGGCGTGGGTGAGTACTTCGGAGTCGATGACGTCGGACTTGTTTTTGCCCATGATGGCCGCGCGCAGCCGTGAGGAGTGCCGGGCGCCGATCATTTCCATCTGCCCGCCGGCCCGTTCGACCGCGAGGGTCAGCGCCAGCCAGGTCATGGATGTCGGTTCCACGACCGCTGTCAGCGGCGCCGGTACTGCGGCCAGCCGCTGTGAGAGTCTCTCCAGCCCGGCAAGGGTTGGGTCGACAGTGAAGCGGCTCAGATGTTCTGTTCCGTCGTCGAAAAACTCCCGCACCGCGATGTGATGCCGTGCTGTGATGGCCGCATCGATACCTGCCACTGCCCGCACGATCCCCGCGGGTTTATCCTGATCTTGCATGATGGTTCTCCCTTTCGCATCGAATACGTGCGATGGAACAACCCGTCGTTGCCGGTCCACCAGCCGAGTCACCAGGCCGGGTAGTCCACCTCTTGGGAGAACCGTCATGCGTTGCTTCCAGCGCCGGGCGGCGACCTCCCTCACATGCCCGCAACTGCTGAGGAAGCGTCGGATACGGTTCCCGCGCTTGTAAGTCATCCGGTGCCTGCCCGGACGGAAACCGGTGCTGCGCACCGTTTCCTTCCGGCCACCAATTCCCTCAATCGGGTCTGCTTGGAAGACAGGCCGGGGGCGACGATCTCTTTCACGGGCCATGACGCCCAGCCGAAAACCGGAACCACCCCGGCCCCTCCCAAGGCCACCGTAAACCGACAGCCACCCACCTCAACAGGGGGTACTTAAGAGATACAAGCCGCCTAACACGGTAAGTACCACTGGCCCTCCGCTCCGTTCGGCGACCGGACCCATGCCGTTCTGCCCCACCACCAGCCCACCGGCGGCACCCTGCGACCGGTGTGTCCCCGGACGGGGCAGCACCCCAGCCTTCACCGGCAAAACACAGGCGAGGGTGCACCCGGCATGCCTGCCGTCCAGAGCCAAAAAAGGGTTGACAAGCGTTAGGGAATCTCTTCACTATGGTTGGTGGTGAAACAGGTTCCGTGTCTTGAAAGCTGAAGGGCTCGTTGCCCTGCTGTGATGGATGTTCTCTACGCATTCATCAAGAGTCAGGAGCTACGAGCCTTGATCGAGCCTACTTCCCCGCGCCCCGATGCTGCCACCGCCATTTTCAACCTGCCCGACTACCGCGTCACCGGCATCGAGGTCCTCTCGTTCGGGCAGCGGCGCGTCAGTGTCGAGGCCACCGCCGAGGCCGGCTGCCCCGACTGTGGTGTGATCAGCACCCGCGTTCATTCCCGCCGGCCGCAGCGCCTGCGGGACATTCCTGTGGGCGGCCCGGTCGAAGTGATTTGGGCCGCCAAGCGCCGCTTCTTCTGCGATGAGTATCTGTGCCCGCGCCTGACATTCACCGAGGAAACAGCCCAGGTCCCGCGCCGGGCCCGGTCCACCCGCCGGCTCCGTGACGCCTGAGTGGCCGCCGTGATCGGATCCGGAAGGGCGGCTGCGGAGGCGGCGTCCTCGTTCGGTGTGTCGTGGTGGCTGGTCCAGCGGGCCCTGGATTCAGCGGCGCTGACCTTGCCCGATGTCGACGCCCTCGCACCGCGGATGCTGGGCATTGATGAACACCGCTACCGGTCCGTGCGGTTCTTCCGCGACCCGGCGACCAAGGCCTGGAAACGGTACGAACCGTGGATGACCACCATTGTTGATTTGGACACCGGACAAGTCCTCGGGATAGTTGACGGCCGTGACAGCGTGGGCGTCGGAGACTGGCTCTTCGCCCGCCCTCTGGAGTGGCGTCTGGGCGTGCAGGTCGTTGCGATCGACCCCTCAGCGGCGTTCCGCAAGGCCCTGCGGATGTGGCTGCCGCGCACGGCAGTGTCGGTCGACGCGTTTCAGCTGGTCAAGCTAGGCAATGACATGCTCACCGAAGTCCGGCAACGACTCACCCAGCAGGTCCACGGCCGGCGGGGACGGTCCATTGATCCTGTCTGGGCCAACCGGAGGCTGCTCCTCCGGGCCGGGGACACACTCTCGGACCGGGGACGGGACAGGCTCAGCACCGTGTTCGCGACCGACGATGCCACCGGGAAGCTGCGGGCCGCCTGGCTGGTCAAGGAACAGCTCCGGGCCCTGCTTGCCACCGGGTCACTTGCCGACGCAGCCGTGGCGAAAGACCGCCTGCAGGCCCTGGTCGAACGAGCCGCCCAGCCTGAAACGAGCCGGCTCTGGCGCACGGTCTGCCGGTGGTGGAGAGAGATCGAAGTCCTCATTGTCACGGGCGCGACAACGGCGAAAGTGGAAGCCAACAACACCGCGATCAAGCACATAAAACGGACAGGCCGGGGATTCACCAACGCGCGCAACTACAAAACGCGTATCCTGTTGCGCAGTGCCGCCAGAACAGCGGCATGAACACCCATCACGGCAGAATATTCACCATGAACCGTGAAGAGCCCGGTTAGCTGACGAAGCCCTTCATCCAGGTCTTCAGGTCCTCACCGAACTCCACGCGCTCAGAAGCCAAAGTGATGACTGCCTTGAGGTAGCTCAGCTTGTCGCCGGTATCGAAGCGCCGGCCTTTGAAGACCACCCCGTACACGCCGGAACCTTCGCCCTCACCGGCAGCAAGGGTCTGGAGCGCATCGGTCAGCTGGATCTCTCCACCGCGGCCCGGCGCCGTGTTCTCCAGGACGCTAAACACTGACGGGTGCAGCACATATCGGCCGATGACGGCCAGGTTGGACGGTGCTTCGCCTAGAGCGGGCTTCTCCACCAGGCTGTTCACCCGAACAAACTCCTCGCCCTCGATGGCTGTGATGTCTGCACAGCCGTATGCGCTGATCTGGGACGGATCCACCTCGATCAGGGCGATGACCGAACCACCGGTCTTCAGCTGAACGTCCATCATGGTGGTAAGCAGGGTCTCGGCCTCATCGATGAGGTCGTCACCCAGCAGCACGGCGAAGGGCTCGTCGCCCACGTGCTGGCTCGCACAAAGGACGGCATGGCCCAGGCCCTTGGCTTCGCCCTGCCGGACATAGTGGATGGGACCCAAGTCGGATGCCTGCTGCACCAAGTCCAGGCGTCCCTGGTCGCCCTTTAGTTCCAGCGCACGCTCCAGGCCAGGTTCGCGGTCGAAATGGTCTTCCAGGGCGCGCTTGTTGCGGCCTGTGATCATCAGTAGGTCAGTGAGGCCGGCATTAACGGCTTCCTCAACGACGTACTGGATGGCGGGCCGGTCTACGACCGGCAGCATTTCCTTCGGCATTGCCTTGGTGGCGGGCAGGAAGCGAGTCCCCATGCCGGCAGCAGGAATGACGGCTTTAGTAATAGATTTCCCCATTGTCATAGGTGAACCATACAAAATCGTTGGTAAAAACGTGCAATTGATTTCGACAGGATCCATCACCGACCTTTGAACGCCGGTGTCCGTTTCTCCTGGAACGCCCGGAAGCCCTCTGCGTAGTCCGCACTCTTGCAGAGCCGGGCCTGTTCGGCGTTTTCCTCAGCCCTGGCGTCCCACAGGCCCAGCCGCTGGTCGCGGATGTGCGCCACCAGCTCCTTGCTCGCCGTGAATGCGCCCGTTGCCCCGGCGGCAACCTTCGTCACAATGTTCCTGGTATTGGCCAACAGTTCATCCGCCGGCATCGCCCGGCTGAACATCCCCTGCGCCACAGCCTCTGTCCCGGACATGAGCTCGGCCGTGTAGATCAGGTCCAGTGTCCGGTGCATGCCCAGCCGCTCCGTAAAATACCAGTGCCCGCCCGAATCCAGCGTGGCGCCCAGCTTGGCGAACGGCGAGCCGAACTTCGCGTCCTCCGCCACGTACACCACGTCCGTTGCCAGCAGCAGGCCCAGCCCCACACCAAGGCAGGCACCCTGCGCCGCGGCGAACGTCGGAGCCGGGAACGCGCTCATCTTCTTCAGCAGCGGCTGCACCAGCCCGCCAAGGTACGCCTCGGCGTCGTCCGTCTCCGGCGTCACGCCCGAAATGTCCCGGCCCGCGCAGAACGCGCGGCCCTCTCCCCTCAGCAGCAGCGCCCGCACCTCACCGCCTGAGGCGGCGGCTGCCGCGTCGTCGTACGCCTGAGTTAAATCCGTGAGCGCCTGCTCGTCCAACGAGTTCAGCTTGTGGGGCGCGTCCAGGACGACTTCGGCGACGTTGCTGGCGATGGAGAGGGAGATCATGGGTTCCTTAGACGTCGAAGTCGACTGTTACTTCTTTGCTCGTGGGGTGGCTCTGGCAGGTCAGGACGTACCCCTTGTCCAGTTCGTCCTGCTCCAGCGCGTAGTTTTCGTCCATGGTCACGGTGCCGGTGACCAGTTTGGCGCGGCATGTCCCGCAGACTCCCCCGGCGCACGCGAACGGCACGTCCGCCCGGACCCGCAACGCCGCGTTCAGGATGGATTCGCGGGCGTGCGTGGGGCTGGCCACCTCGCCCTGCAGGCCGTCCAGCTTGAACGTGATCCTGTACGTCTCCTGGGACTCGTCCACCACCACGGGACGGCCGGCGTTCCCCTCCGGGCGGTCCGGCTTGCCCGACGTGAACAGCTCAAACCGTACCTGCTCCGGCTTCACCCCGCGCTCGGCCAGGGTATCCCGGCACAGCTGCACCAGCTCGAACGGCCCGCACAGGAACCACTCGTCCACATCGTCCGCGTGGATGGCGGTGCCCAGCAGCTGCCGGAGCTTCCCGGCGTCAATCCGTCCACTGAGCAGCGGCGCGATCCGCTGCTCGCGGGACAGCACGTGGTGGATGGCCAGCCGCTGCGGGTACCTGTCCTTCAGGTCCGCCAGCTCCTCCAGGAACATCACGTCCATGGCGGCCTTGTTGGCGTAGATCAGGTCGAACCGGGTCCCCGGGTTGGCAGCCAGCAGCGCCCGGGCGATCGCGATCACCGGGGTGATGCCGCTCCCCGCCGCGATGGCCACAAAGGTGCCCGGCTCCCCTGCCATCTCGCCTGCGATTTCCTGCGGCCGGTTCATGGAGTTCATAACGTTCTGCTCCACAGCCTTGCCGTCCCGGCCATGCTTGGACACAAACGCGCCCATGGGGCTCATGACATCCAGGGTGTCCCCCGCCTTCAGCTCCGCGTTGGCCCAGTTGGAAAACAGCCCGCCCAGGTCCTGCTTCACGGCCACCCGGATCTCGCTGCTGCCGTCCGGGAACGTGCGCGGCTCGGCGCAGATGGAGTAGCTGCGGCGCACCTCATGCGGCTCGCCGTCCTCATCCTGCAGCGTGGTGCGCAGGGCCACGTACTGGCCGGGGCGATCATTGCCTGGTTCGAAATCACCGGCGCCCCACCACCATGACCGGCGAAGGAAATCACTGCCCAAAATGAACTCAAGAAGGACCGTGATCTGCAGCCTCGATGCCTCGCATTCCTTCCGAGTGCCAGCAATTCACTGCGCTCAGCTTCCGAGCCAGTCCGACAGGATGCAGGCCGACTGAGATTAAAGCTTGTAGCTATGCCCATCGAGTGATGAGCATGCTCATCCGGCCTAATGCGCATGCCCATCACGTCATGCGCATGGCTACAATACTCATGAGCATGCTCATCATTCAGTGCGCATGCTCACTGACACGGACCGTGAGGACGCGCGTCAAACTCACAGGAATCTAAAGGGCCAAGTAAGTGCAAACAGAAGAATTGAAGGACATTGTCCGGAAACTGCGACGCGCATCGGCAACGACGTCGTGGATCCTGGACGCGAACACCGGCACGCGGAAGCTGGGCAATGGGTGCAGCCAGCTGGGTGAAAGCGGATGCGGGGATGATTCCCGCCCGCTTGGCCGCATTCACGATTCATAGCAGTCGTCGTTTCGCGCATTGCCTCAAAGTCAAGAGCCTCTGATGTCCTCCAGAATTCAGGCATACCTGCCTGCCTTACTTATCAAGTCGTGACCAGGTAAGGTGCCGGGGACAGTTCGACGCTACGGCGGCGTAGGGTGACCGGGCATCACCACATGTGGTGACTGAGTGGGTGATCGGACCACTTCTGGCGTGTCACAACGGCAAGCTTTTCCACCAGGGCCGGGTGACCGACGTCGTACGTTCACTGGACCTGATCTGGATCCTGGACGCGGAAGCTGCGCTACAGCCAGCGTTCGACGTCGGCACGCATTTGGGCAAGCTGGTTCCTGAGTTCCGGCAGACTGCGCGCTGCCGTTTGCCACACGGTGTCGTTACGAATGGCCGCGTAGTCGTGTGAGAGCACATTCCGGAGTCCGCGCATCTGGCGCCAAGGTATGGCGGGGTACTGTTCACGCACTGGCTCCGGGATCCGGTCCGCGGCAGTATTCAGGTCGATAAGGATGGACTTCATGGCCTCGCGCGAGCGCCAATTGTCAGGATCGTTGAAGGCAGGCTCACCCTCGTCCACGATCTGCTGTGCCCAGCCCAGCCGTTCCTCCATGTCGCCGATCAGCTGGAGGACCCGGTCCTTCGGAGCCGCCGTGAGGGAGAAGGAGGGATCCTTCTGCTCTGGAGGCACGAACTGGCCGCCCACGGGAATCTCTTCGGGGTGCCGGCTCACAGGGGAACTGCTTCGCGGAGGATGCGCTCCATTATCGGGCCCCCTGAACCCGACGGGACGATGTCCACTTCGACGCCGAGCAGGTCAATCATGTCCAGGCGGAAACCGGACAGGTCGAAGAGTGTCGCGCCCGGTTCGAGGTCAACCAGAAGATCGACGTCGGATGCCGGCGTGTCCTCGCCCCGTGCCAAAGATCCGAAAACGCGGATGTTGTGTGCTTTGTACCTGTGGGCGATCTCCAGTGTCTCGCCGCGGTGTTCAGCGAGGATCTCAGAGGGCCGGCGCCGCAATACCTTCATGATCCGGCCAAGGGTTTCGGGCCGCGGGATGCGCTTCCCGGATTCATAGGCTGAGAGATTCGGCTGGCTGACGTGCGAGAGTTCCGCGAGCCGCTTCTGGCTAAGCCCGGCACGAACCCTTTTCTCGGCTATCTCGCTGGTCATAGGTCAAGTATATCGGGGCGATATACATCTGGGGCTGGCCCGGACATGGAAAAATCACCGGCCGGAAACGCTCCGGCAACCTGGCCGGGGCATGCTGGGGCCTACGGGGACAACCAGCAGGGGGCACAGCATGACAACGCAGCAGGAACGGACCATCAAGCTGCAGGCCGGGGACTACATCCAGGCGTGGCACAACGGCAAGCTTTTCCACCAGGGCCGGGTGGCCGACATCGTACGTTCACTGGACCTGATCTGGATCCTGGCCGCGAGGACCGGCACGCGGAAGCTGCTGGATCCGGACGCACTGGAGATCGTCCGGGTGGCGCCAGCCGGCGGTTGATTCCGCCAAGCTCAACCTGATTGGCTTCGGCCTGGGCTCAGTCATCGAAGTCGCGTCCGCCGTCGCGCTTTCCTGGCAGTTCGCCGGCAAGGACCCCGGAACGCCGCGAGCACCCCACCCTGCGGATCATCGCCATCTCGTTCTTCACGCTGGCGGTACTGCTGCCTGGCCTGGTCCTGAACAGCACGCTGGGCTGGTAGTGGGCCCGCAGTCCTGTCGGCAGGCGGCGCTGATGAGATAATTTCCCCATCGGTGCGCAGCCCGTCGGCAGCGGTGCGCCAGATCTGTCACAACCGCCAATAAGGAGTGAATGGGCAATATCTGGCACAAACGGGGTCTGGCCGAGTATGGTCAATATATGTCACAAACTCCGTTTTACCGGGCCGTGGACGCCGTCTCACTCGGGCGGGCCATCAGTGATGCCCGCAAGGAGGCCTCACTGACCCAGCAGGACCTGGCCGACCGGCTCGGCACCGCCCGCCGGACCATCGTCCGGCTCGAGCACGGCGAAGCTGTCTCCGTCGTCGTCGCCATGAACGCCATCCGGGCGCTCGGCCGCGACGTCGCCCTGGTCCCCCGGTTCGCGAAGCTGCAGGTGAAGCCATGAGCCCGAGGAACAAGAGCCTGGAGGTGTTCCTGCACGGGGAACACGTCGGGGTCCTGACCGGATCCGGCCTGAAGATGTCCTTCCGGTACGACCAGAACATCGTCGCAGAGTACGGTGCCTCCTCCATCCTGCTGTCCTTGTCGCTGCCGGTGGACCGGAAGAAGATCGACGGCGCCGCGGTGTACAACTACTTTGACGGGCTCCTGCCCGAGGGCCAGGTCCGTTCGCACATCGCAGCAGAGAACGGACTCTCGACCCCGGATGCCCTGGGGCTGCTGGCCGTCCTGGGCGCCGACTGCGCCGGCGCCGTCCAGGCCCTCCCCGCGGACACGTCCCCGGACGGCCCAGCCGGCGCCCGGCCCATGACCGTTGACGAGGTCGCCGGCGTCGTCGAGGCGCTGCCTACCTGGGACCTGCCCGATGACTTCGCGATCACCGCCTCGCTGGGCGGCATCCAGTCCAAGGTGCTGCTGAGCCGGCACGGGGACGGGTGGGCCTGGCCGGGCCGTGGGGCAGTGTCCACACACATCATCAAGCCGGAGCCCCTGGACTCGCCGGTCCCGCACCTGCTCGCCTCCGAAGACTGGGCGCTAAAGGTGGCTGCGGCCGCCGGCCTGCCCGCCGCGGAAGCCCGTCTGGAGACGTTCGGGTCCCGCCAAGTGATCGTCGTGACCCGGTACGACCGGACTCCGGACGGCGGCCGGCTGCACCAGGAGGACTTCACCCAGGCCCTGGCACTGGCCAGCACCTCCAAGTACGAAACCTCCACGGCCCCGCCGTCCCGGCTGACCCAGCTCGCAAAAGCCGCGGCACCGCACACCAGGGACGACCGGGAATTCCGGCGCGCGCTGCTGCGGGCTATCACCTTCAACCTCGTGATCGGTAACGGGGACGCGCACTCGAAAAACTACTCGATGCTGCTTCGGGACGGCGGCGAAGTGATGCTCGCCCCGCTCTACGACGTCGCCCCCACCCTGCTACTCTACGCACCGAGCAACAACGCAGGCCAAGTGGTGGGCGGCCAATCAAGGCTGAACTACCTCACCCTGGACCACGTCACCCGGGAAGGTGCCGCGTGGGGCATGGACGCCGGGGATGCACGGGAGACCGCTGCTACCGTGCTGGAAGCGGTGGCCGCGGCGGCGGCCGCGGTGCCCGCGCCGGAGGAGATTGGCTTCCTGAACGAACTCGTTGCCGCGCGGGCCGGCGAACTGCTTGAAGGCAGGACGGCCCGCCGTGCACTTGCCGGTCAGGCGCCGTCGGGCACCTGAGGTTTCGGACGCGGACCGTTGGAGATCATCCGGGTTGAGGCGCCCGCCGGCGGCTGATTTTCGGCTCCTTAGAATTGGCACTAGCCAGTGCATCAGATAAATGTGCAGCGACCCGCTGGCCAGCAGAAGAGTGGCCCGCCGGAACCCGGCCGGAACGGGGAGGATGGGCAGCCACAGGAGCACGAGTATTCCGGGAATCCGATATGGGTGCTGACAATCAGGACGATGGAGACCGCCCGCAGCACGAGGCTGGTTTCCAGCCGGGCAAACAGGCGGCGGCCGTCAGGAGAGCCGGTAAAAAATGCATTTGATGTCGATGGCTCAATCATCGGGGGCTTAGTCTCGACAAGCTCGACCACCGGGGGATTTCGACAGGCTCAATCACCGGCCTCTGAAGGCCGGTGCCCGTTTCTCTTGGAACGCCCGGAAGCCTTCGGCGTAATCGGCGGTCTTGCAGAGGCGCGCCTGCTCAGCATTTTCCTCGGCCATGGCGTCCCACAGGCCCAGCCGCTGGTCGCGGATGTGCGCCACCATGTCCTTGCTCGCCGTGAAGGCGCCCGTGGCGCCGGTGGCCACTTTCGTCACAATTTCCCGGGTGTTGTCCAACAGTTCGTCCGCCGGCATGGCGCGGCTGAACATCCCCTGTGCCACGGCCTCCGTCCCTGAGATGAGCTCGGCGGTGTAGATCAGGTCCAGGGTCCGGTGCATGCCCAGCCGCTCGGTGAAGTACCAATGCCCGCCCGAATCCAGCGTGGCGCCCAGCTTGGCGAACGGCGAGCCGAACTTCGCAGTCTCCGCCACGTACACCACGTCCGTGGCCAGCAGCAGGCCCAGCCCCACACCAAGGCAGGCACCCTGCGCGGCGGCGAACGTCGGCGCCGGGAACGCGCTCATCTTCTGCAGCAACGGCTGCACCAACCCGCCCAGATACGCTTCGGCGTCGTCCGTCGCCGGCGTCACGGCCGAAATGTCCCGGCCGGCGCAAAAGGCGCGGCCCTCTCCCCTGAGCAGCAGCGCCCGGACCTCACCGCGGGAGGCGGCGGCAGCGGCGTCGTCGTACGCCTGTGTTAAATCAGCGAGCGCCTGCTCGTCGAGGGAGTTCAGCCTGCAGGGTGCGTCCAGGACGACTTCGGCGACGTTGTTGGCGATGGAGAGGGAGATCATGGGTTCCTTAGACGTCGAAGTCGACTGTTACTTCTTTGCTCGTGGGGTGGCTCTGGCAGGTCAGGACGTACCCCTTGTCCAGTTCATCCTGCTCCAGGGCGTAGTTTTCGTCCATGGTCACGGTGCCGGTGACCAGTTTGGCGCGGCATGTCCCGCACACTCCCCCGGCGCACGCGAACGGCACATCCGCCCGGATCCGCAGGGCAGCGTTCAGGATGGACTCGCGGGCGTGCGTGGGGCTGGCCACCTCGCCCTGCAGGCCGTCCAGCTTGAACGTGATCCTGTACGTCTCCTGGGATTCGTCCACCACCACGGGACGGCCGGCGTTCCCCTCCGGACGGTCCGGCTTGCCCGACGTGAACAGCTCGAACCGGACCTGCTCCGGCTTCACCCCGCGCTCGGCCAAGGTGTCCCGGCACAGCTGCACCAGCTCGAACGGCCCGCACGGGCCGGGGCGATCGTTGCCTGGTTCGAAATCACCGGCCCCACCACCATGACCGGCGAAGGGAATCACGACCCAAAATGAGCAGGTCTCCGACACGATGGTCTGCCGGCAGCCCCCAGCAAGCCAATCCAAGCGTCAGCCCCCTCACTGCGCTTAGTCCCCGCTGAGACTTGTCACGGACCCAGGATTCAACACAGGAATGCTGCAACCAGGGTTCGGGTGTGCGTCAGATTTGTAGGTAGCTGTGCTGTGGCATGTTTCTGGGGTCGTGTGTGGTGGTTAGACGGCTGTGGTCTGGTTGTGGTGGGTGCTGGCGTGTTGGCAGCGCAGGGTGGTGATGCTGGTGGCTCCGGGGCCGGACCAGCGCATGCCGGAGAGTTTGAGGCGTTGGCCGACGATGGCATTGCAGCCGGCTTCGACGGTGCCGGAGCCGACGAACATTTCGGGCTTCAGACTCTTCCGCCCCTGCACACGTGATTGCCTACGTAGCTCCTTGGCCGCCTGGCGTCGGACGCTGACCCGCCTGAATCAGCCGAGCGCTGAAACTAGCGCATATCAGTCCTCGGCCTGGCGCCCGATGAAGGCAGCCATTCCGGGCACCGTGAACTGAATAGAGCCATGTTCGGGTGCATACACAACACCCTTGTCGATGAGTCGTGAGCGGATGACGGCAAGTTTGCTGGTCGACTTCCCAAGGCGTTCGGCGATTTCTCCAGTCGAGGAAGGGGTATCGCTGTCCTGGGCCATGGCCCTGAGGTAGAGGCGTTCTGCATTGGTGGCACGCTGCCATCTGGCCTCGAAGAAGCCATGGTCCAGGTCGTTGGTGCCGTGGCGGACTGCCACGTGCGCGTCGTCAGCGCTGATGATCTTCTCCGATGATGCTTCCCAGGCGGCACGTCCGTAGACCTGAAGGAAGAAGGGGTAGCCGTTCGCGGCAGAGAGCAGGAGTGACAGCGCATCAGGCGCCAAGGAGGCGCCGAGCCTGTTGATGGGCAAGGCGAGGGCTTCCGAGGCGGCCTCTTCGTTGACCTGGCCTATGGTCCTGTAGAGAAACAGCCGCTCACCATAGGTCCTGGCCTCCGAGATCTTGCCGGGCAGGTTGGGTAGGCCCGCACCGATGATGTAAAAAGGCCATCCGCGCTGGCCCGCAAGGTGCTGAACGGACAACAGTATGGTCAGGAGCTCTCCGTCCAGGTCTTGCATTTCGTCAATGAACAAGCCGAACCCGCCCCTGGCTTTTCGCATCGCGAGTGATACATCCTCGACAAGTTCCTCGAGGTCGATGTCCAGGTTGCCTGAATCGGCGCGCCCTTGTTTGGTCGTCACCGACGCGGAGACGCCGGCAACCCCCAAACTCGCTGAGATGTTGCCGATGCTGTTCAAGGCATTCTGCAGAAAGCTCCAGGCTGGCTTTCCGCGGAGTCTGCGCGCACCTACTTCAAGCTCACGGGCAAGCTTCGCCCGGGTGGCCTTTTTGCCGGCGTCCCCTGGTTGGGCTTCAAGCTGGATTACCAGCCAGTCGTTCCGTCGCGCGTGCTCTGCGAAGACGTTCAGCAGAACGGTTTTGCCCACTCCGCGAAGGCCGGACAGAACCATGCCCCGGTCCCCCACGGTGTTGGACTTGGCGCGTGCGACCAACAGATCGAAGGCATCTATCTCTCCATCACGGCCGACAAGCTCCGGAGGCCGGACGCCGGAGCCGGGGTTAAAGGGGTTCAGTGCTGGATCCATGCCCCAATGATACCCACTTCTAACGAGATATAACACTTTTTGTTATAAGACCATATCTTTCGTTACCAGCGGCGTGAGAACACACCAGGGCATCAAGGAAAGGGCGGAACGTTCTCGGTCGCGCCCCAAAGCATGTAGACCAATGCCCATTAAGTGATGAGCATGCTCATCCGGCCTAATGCGCATGCTCATCACGTCATGCGCATGGTTGAACGTCGTGTCGCTGCGCGGCAGACGGTGCGGGTGGACGCCGGCGGGGGAGCAATATTCGGCGACGGTGCCGGACGCACTGCGTTCAAGCATCGAAGGGCTCTGACGGCTTCACCCTGCCCCCTTTGTCCGGAAAATTTCACCGGCCTTTGAACACCGGCGACCGCTTCTCTTGGAAAGCCCGGAAGCCCTCGGCGTAGTCGGCACTCTTGCAGAGCCGTGCCTGCTCGGCGTTTTCCTCGGCCATGGCGTCCCACAGGCCCAGCCGCCGGTCGCGGATGTGCGCCACCAGCTCCTTGCTCGCCGTGAACGCGCCCGTGGCACCGGTGGCCACCTTCGACACAATTTCCCGGGTGTTGTCCAACAGTTCATCCGCAGGCATCGCCCGGCTGAACATCCCCTGCGCCACGGCCTCCGTCCCGGACATGAGCTCGGCCGTGTAGATCAGGTCCAGCGTCCGGTGCATGCCCAGCCGCTCGGTGAAGTACCAGTGCCCGCCCGAATCCAGCGTCGCGCCCAGCTTCGCGAACGGCGAACCGAACTTCGCGTTCTCCGCCACGTACACCACGTCCGTTGCCAGCAGCAGGCCCAGCCCCACGCCAAGGCAAGCGCCCTGCGCCGCGGCGAATGTGGGAGCCGGAAACGCGCTCATCTTCTTCAGCAGCGGCTGCACCAGCCCGCCCAAATACGCTTCGGCGTCATCCGTCTCCGGCGTCACGGCCGAAATGTCCCGGCCGGCGCAGAAGGCGCGGCCCTCTCCCCTGAGCAGCAGCGCCCGCACCTCACCGCGCGCGGCGGCGGCAGCGGCGTCGTCGTACGCCTGTGTTAAATCAGCGAGCGCCTGCTCGTCGAGGGAGTTCAGCTTGTGGGGCGCGTCCAGGACCACTTCGGCGACGTTGTTGGCGATGGAGAGGGAGATCATGGGTTCCTTAGACGTCGAAGTCGACTGTTACTTCTTTGCTCGTGGGGTGGCTCTGGCAGGTCAGGACGTACCCCTTGTCCAGTTCATCCTGCTCCAGGGCGTAGTTTTCGTCCATCGTCACGGTGCCGGTGACCAGTTTGGCCCGGCAGGTGCCGCACACTCCCCCGGCGCACGCGAACGGCACGTCCGCCCGGACCCGCAACGCCGCGTTCAGGATGGATTCGCGGGCGTGCGTGGGGCTGGCCACCTCGCCCTGCAGGCCGTCGAGTTTGAACGTGATCCTGTACGTCTCCTGGGACTCGTCCACCACCACGGGACGGCCGGCGTTCCCCTCCGGGCGGTCCGGCTTGCCCGACGTGAACAGCTCGAACCGTACCTGCTCCGGCTTCACCCCGCGCTCGGCCAGGGTATCCCGGCACAGCTGCACCAGCTCGAACGGCCCGCACAGGAACCACTCGTCCACATCGTCCGCGTGGATGGCGGTGCCCAGCAGCTGCCGGAGCTTCCCGGCGTCAATCCGTCCACTGAGCAGCGGCGCGATCCGCTGCTCGCGGGACAGCACGTGGTGGATGGCCAGCCGCTGCGGGTACCTGTCCTTCAGGTCCGCCAGCTCCTCCAGGAACATCACGTCCATGGCGGCCTTGTTGGCGTAGATCAGGTCGAACCGGGTCCCCGGGTTGGCAGCCAGCAGCGTGCGGGCGATCGCGATCACCGGGGTGATGCCGCTCCCCGCTGCGATGGCCACAAAGGTGCCCGGCTCCCCTGCCATCTCGCCTGCGATTTCCTGCGGCCGGTTCATGGAGTTCATGACGTTCTGCTCCACAGCCTTGCCGTCCCGGCCGTGCTTGGACACAAACGCGCCCATGGGGCTCATGACGTCCAGGGTGTCCCCCGCCTTCAGCTCCGCGTTGGCCCAGTTTGAGAACAGCCCGCCCAGGTCCTGCTTCACGGCCACCCGGATCTCGCTGCTGCCGTCCGGGAACGTGCGCGGCTCGGCGCAGATGGAGTAGCTGCGGCGCACCTCATGCGGCTCGCCGTCCTCATCCTGGAGCGTGGTGCGCAGGGCCACGTACTGGCCGGGCAGGTAGTCGAACTGGCCGGCGAGCTCTTGGGGCACTCCGAAGGTCACCTCGATGGCGTCCTCGGTCAGCCGGCGCACCTCATTGACGGTCAGAGTGTGGAAGGACGGACGACGGCGGCCGCTGGCTAGCGCCGATTCGGCGGCGGTCTGGCGCACAACAGGCATGGGGCTTCCTTACAGGACTTTGAAGTAGTCGAACGGTTCCAGGCAGTCCTTGCAGACGTACAGCGCCTTGCAGGACGTGGAACCGAACCGGGTGAGCTCCTTGGTGTTCAGGCTGGAGCATTGGGGGCATTTCACGGCCATTTTGAGCCTGATGGGGCCGCTGTGGCCGCCGGCTGCTGCCATGCCCGACGGCGGCGCGATGCCGTACTCCTGCAGCTTCGCCTTCCCCGCCTCAGTCATCCAGTCCGTGGTCCAGGCCGGGGCGAGCACCAGGTCCACTTCGGTGTCTTTGTAGCCCTCTTTGGCGAACGCGGCCTTGAGGTCGTCGCGGATGGCGTCCATGGCCGGGCAGCCCGAGTACGTGGGGGTGATGGTGACCCGTACCCCTTGCTCCTCTGTCACGTGTACGTCGCGGAGGATCCCCAGGTCCTCAATGGTGAGCACCGGGATCTCGGGATCGCAGACCGTGGCCGCGATATCCCACGCCTGCTGCTGCTGTGTCACTTGTTCGACGGCCACGGCGGTCACCAGCTTGCTCCGGGGTACTCGCGCGCCAGCACCTGCATCTCCGCGAGGAGGTAGCCCAGGTGCTCGGAGTGCCGGCCATGCCGCCCGCCGCCGGGGGCGGCCGGGACGTCCGGGACCTCCAGCTCCGCTTCCGCCAGGATCTCCCCCGTCAGGCGGTCAAAGTCCGCACGCAGGCTGGAAGGCTCGACGGCGGCGCCGGTATCAGCCAGGCGCGCGGTCAGCTCGTCGTCCGCGAAGAGCTCGGCGACGTAGGGCCACATCTGCTTCAGGCCCTGGATCATCCGTGTCCGGGATTCCTCGGTGCCGCCGGCCAGGCGCAGGACCCACTGCGCGCTGTGGTCCCGGTGGTAATCCACTTCCTTCACGGCCTTGGCGGCGATGGCGGCAAGCGTGGCGTCGCTCGACTGGGTGAGCCTGCGGTACAGCTCGAACTGGTAGTAGCTGACCACGAACTGCCGGGCGATGGTGGCCGCGAAGTCGCCGTTGGGCTGCTCAAAGAGGTGGGCGGAGCGGAACTCGTGCTCGCGCCGGAAGTACGCCAGATCGTCCTCCGTCTTGACCGCGCCATCTTCTCCGAGGGCGCCGCCGGCGTAGGTGAGGAAGCTCCGGGCGTGGCCCAGCTGGTCCAGGGCGATGTTGCCCAGGGCCACGTCCTCTTCCAGCTCGGGGCCGCGGGAGATCCAGTGGCCCAGGCGCTGGGCGAGGATCAGGCCATCGTCGCCCAGGCGCAGCGCGTACTCGGCCACGTCCTCCGTGGGTTTCGCGAGGCCGGTGCGGACCTCCAGGGCGATGTCCTCCGGGCGCAGGGCGTTGCCGGGGGTGATGCGGGTGGCGGACTCATTGCCCATAGGTACGGCGTTCATAGGTGCTTCACGCCCTCGCTCTTGGTGTAATACGTGGCGTGGCGGTAGTCCTTGCCCTGCGGGGATTCGAAGAACGATCCCTTGGAGTCGGGATCGCTGGCGGCGATGGCGTCGGCCGGGACCACCCAGATGGACACGCCTTCGTTCCTGCGGGTGTAGAGGTCGCGGGCGTTGCGCAGGGCCATGGCAGCATCCGGCGCGTGCAGGGACCCGGCGTGGACATGGGACAGGCCGCGGCTTGACCGGACGAAGACCTCCCAGAGGCCCCAGGCGTTGCGGTCGGTGGTTTCCTCTGGGGCCACGCCGACAGGGGTCCCCGGCCGAGCTTGCGAGGTTGGGGAGTCGGTGGGGATCATGCTGCGTATTCCTTTGTCTTCATTGACTGTTTCGCCGCGTAGGCGGCGGCTGCTTCGCGGACCCAGGCGCCGTCGTCGTGCGCTTCCCTCCGGCGCTCAAGGCGCTGGGCGTTGCAGGGGCCGCGGCCGGCGAGGACCTCATGGAACTCGTTCCAGTCCAGCGGTCCGTGCTCCCACCGCTTGGTGTCCTCGTTGAAGCGGACATCGCTGTCCGGGAGGGTGAGGCCCAGCACGCGGACCTGCTCCACCATCATTCCCACGAACCGGCTGCGCAGTTCATCGTTGCTGAACCGCTTGATGTTCCAGGCCATGGACTGCTTGGAGTTGGGCGAATCGTCATCCGGCGGACCGAACATCATCAGCGCCGGGGCGTACCAGCGGTTCACAGCGTCCTGCGCCATCTGCTTCTGCGCCGGGGTGCCGTGGGCGAGTTCCAGCAGGATCTCGAAGCCCTGGCGCTGGTGGAAGGACTCTTCCTTGCAGACGCGCACCATGGCGCGGCCGTAGGGGCCGTAGGAGGCGCGGCACAGCGGCACCTGGTTGCAGATGGCGGCGCCGTCCACCAGCCAGCCGATGGCGCCCATGTCCGCCCAGGTCAGGGCCGGGTAGTTGAAGATGCTGGAGTAGCGGGCCTTGCCGGCGATGAGGTCGGCCATCATCTTGTCGCGGCTCTGGCCCAGGGTCTCGGCGGCCGAGTAGAGGTAGAGCCCGTGGCCGGCCTCGTCCTGGACCTTGGCCATCAGGATGGCTTTGCGCTTGAGGCTCGGGGCGCGGGAGATCCAGTTGGCTTCCGGCTGCATCCCGATGATCTCCGAGTGGGCGTGCTGGGAAATCTGGCGCAGGAGGGTCTTGCGGTAGGCGTCCGGCATCCAGTCTTTTGGTTCAATGCGGGAGTCTTCGGCGATCACGCGGTCAAAGTTGGCCTGGCCGTCCGCATCTTGGCGGTCCTTGGCCTGGCTGTCCGCGTCGCGCTGGGCGTTGGCTTCCATGGTTGCTCCTATGCACCTGCCTGGATTGGTCCGATTTATTTACCGACCGTTCGTTCAGGATATGCGCGGGTGCGGGAGGCGTCAAGATTTCGACAGGCTCAATCACCGGAGGGGGCAGGATTCATCACCGGGCGGCGACGCGCAGATTCCCTGATGACGCGCAAACGCTCTGACGCGGCCCGAATTTCGAGCGCGCCAGATCATATGCGGGTCGAGAATAGACGTGCGCGTCGACCGTGGTGGAGTTGGTTTTCCACATGGCGGCAGCTTGATCTGTCGCAATGGGCGCTCAGCTGGCATCTTCGGTACATGACCGACCTTCCACCGCTTCTCTTGGCCCGCGACCGCATCCAGCACGGACTGACCGCCAAGGACCTCGCCAAGGGCGTAAAGGCCGGTTCGCTTGTCCGGATCCGGCACGGCGTCTATACCGACGGCGCCGCGTGGAAGCGACTGAAGCCCTGGGAGCAGTACAGGCTCCGCATCAGCGCGGCGGCCGAAACCTTCGAAACGCCCACGGTGTTTGCCCGACATTCCGCGGCGGCTGTTTGGAGCATTCCCACCATTGGCATGCACCATGCTGTCCACGCGCTGACCATGAAGAACGACGGCGGCCGGTCCCGCGCTGGTGTTGTCCGCCACTTCGCTGATCCGTCGGGTCTGACAGTCATCCGGCGGGAAGGCCTGCTCGTCACCGGCCGCCTCCGCACCGTCCTGGATGTGGCCGCGTTTACGCCGTTCACGGAGGCGGCAGCGCCGCTGGACCATGTGTTGAAAGTGGACCGCGCCCTGCGACTGCCGGCCCTCACCAAGGATGAGTTGGTGGCGGGCATCGGCACAAACTATTCGGCGGCGGCCGGGCGAAGGATACTGGCCGCCTTGGCCTTCGCAGATCCTTTGTCCGGTTCGGCGGGGGAATCCTACAGCCGCTCGCTGATCCGGGTCGCCGGTTTTGAAACCCCGGTCCTGCAGGAAGCCATCCACGACAAGGACGGGCTCGTGGGCTATGCCGACTTCTACTGGAAGCTGGCCAAGGTGGTGGGCGAATTCGATGGCGTGGAGAAGTACGTCAAACCGGAGTTCCTCAAGGGCAGGACGGCATCGCAGGCGGTGGTGGAGGAAA
Source organism: Pseudarthrobacter sp. Y6 (assembly GCF_050156205.1). Taxonomy (NCBI): domain Bacteria; kingdom Bacillati; phylum Actinomycetota; class Actinomycetes; order Micrococcales; family Micrococcaceae; genus Pseudarthrobacter; species Pseudarthrobacter sp. Y6. The sequence goes on from NZ_CP189574.1 coordinate 3,518,341, forward strand.
AGAAGCGCGAGAACCGAATCCGGGCCACCGGGTTCAACGTGGTGAGGTGGGACTGGGCCGATCTGATGGAGCCCGGGAAGCTGGAACGCAAGCTGGCAGCGGCCGGAGTGCCCCGCCGTCGTGCGCGTTCCGCCGACTTCGACGCGGGAAAGACCCCTTGACGCGCATATGCCCTGGCGACACCCGAATTTGGGTGTCCCAAGGGCATATGCGCAGCGCCATGGCGATAGACCATCCATACACTTGCTATGGGGACCAGGTCCGGGCGGCCAGTCCGGCGCCCGCAGGCGCACGCTTTAGTCGACTGATGGACCGCGGCTACCCGCGGGCCCGACAGGGCCCAGGGCCAGGCTCAATTACCGGGAGGGCAGCCGACCGGGGCCGGCTGCCGGGGCGCCTGCCGCCGTCGGACGTTCCTCCCGCAGACGATGACCGCCGGCGCCTGGCTGCACAGCGCCCAGTACGCCGATCCTGCGGCCAGCGAGGCCACGAAGGCGAGGGCGGGGCTGAGCTCAACCAGCAGCGGGTAGACCAGCCAATGCACCAGATAGATATGCAGGGACGCGCTCGCCAGCAGAACGGCGAGGCGCCGCAGACCGGCCGGGACGGGAATGCTGGGCAGCCAAAGGAGCAGGAGGATCCCGGCAAGGATAGTCAGTTCGCGGGTGGGGTTGTCGAAGAACCCCGGGATGGTCAAAGCGGCCACGAGGCTCAGGGCGCATCGCTGAAGGATGTGACGGGCCCGGGCAACCGCCCATCCCAGCGCGAAGAGCCAGAGCGCCGGCGTCGTGTGCGGAATTCCCGGCTCAAGAAGCTCATACCGGGTGAGCAGTCCGGCGCCGAGCAGCACCAGCGGAAAGAGGAACGGGAAGCGTTTTTCGGCCCGGCTGACCCAGGGCAGGGCGAGCAGTGCCGTCATGCTGACCAGCAGGTAGACGAGCACCTCGATGAACCAGAAATGCCACTGCGTGGTCACCTCCTCGGGTCCGATAATCGCGTTGAGCAAGACGATATTCGCCAGGCTGTATTTGTCGGTGATCAGGTAGGCGAAACCGATGAACACCACGCTGGGGATAATCACCCGGGCCAGGCTGGCCACCTGCTTCTTCAGGCGCGGCACCCGCTCCCCCGACAGCTGGAACCGGGCAAAGTTGAACCCCGCCACGGCCATAAGCACGTGGGCGGCACCCTGCCAGTGCAGGAATCCGATGTGGGTACTGACGATCAGGAAAATGGAGACCGCCCGCAGCACGATGCTGGTTTCAAGCCGGGCGAACAGGCGGCGCTTCCGCGTCCGTGGCTGTTCAAGCCCGGCCCCAAGCACCCCCACCGGGGTGATGTGCCAGTCCGGCGGCAAATGTCCCAATGCCTGTTCAAGCCGGACTGACGCTGCCACATACGAAAGCGAGTCCCCGCCGAGCGAAACGAACGTGTCGTCGTCGGAAATGCCTGTCAGCTCCAGCGTGTCTTCAAAAATCCGCACCACACTGTCCCGCGGGTAAGCCCCGGATTTCGCGCTGGAAGCCGGGTCCTGAACTGTGGGACCGCCCTGTTTGGAGAGGGCCAGGACGGCAGGGTAGTCCGGCTTGCCGGACGCCAGACGCGGGAGCTCCTGCACCGCGTGGACTTCCAGGGCGGCGCGCGGCAGGCCCATGCCTTGGGCGAGGAGCTTGCCCAAGAGGGTTGGGTCGTGTTCACCCTCGACGGCGACGACGAGTCCCTGGTCCGTGCCGGCACTCGCCGCCTGAATACCAAGATCGGCAAGGATCCGTTCCACCTGTCCAAGGTCGACACGCAGGCCGACGATCTTGACGAACCGGCTGCGCCTTCCCACCACCTCGTACAGTCCCTCAGAGTTCCGGCGTGCCAGGTCTCCGGTTCGGAGTTCATCCACCGTCCGCCCGAGGCCGAGGTCCTCCGGCGTCTGGGCGTAACCCAGCATCACGTTGGGCCCGGAATAGACCAGCTCCCCATGCTCCAGCCCAGGGACCGGGTCTATTCGGAAGGCGCCGCCGGGGACAGGGATTCCGATGGCGCCGGGCGACGTACCTGCCATCCGCGGAGGGAGGTAAGCCATGCGTGCCGTGGCCTCCGTCTGGCCATACATCACAAAGAGATCCCAGCCGCTCCGCGCGCCCAGTTCGGCGTAACGCCGGACCAGGTCAGGGCCGAGCCTGCCGCCAGCCTGAGTCATGTACCTGAGCGTGGGCAGATTCATCGCGGCGAACCCCACCCGTTCGAGCAACTCGAAGGTGTAGGGAACGGCTGCGAACGACGTGGCACGCTCGCTGCGGAACAGATCCCAGAAGCAGGGGTCCACCACGGACAGATCCGTCAGGACCAGGCTGGCGCCACGCAGCAGGTGGCTGTTGATCACCGACAGTCCATAGCAGTAGGACATGGGCAGCGTGGTCATTGCCCGGTCATCCTCGGTGATGCCGAGGTATTCCGCGATGGACTCTGCGTTCGCCTGGAGGTTTTCATAGGACAGGCGCACAAGCTTGGGTGAACCGGTGGAACCTGAGGTGCTCAACAGAAGAGCCAGGTCCGGGTGCAGAGTGTGTCCGGTGCCAGGCCTTCGTTCTTCCAGTACTGTCCGGCCGTTCGCGGAACTAAGGATAACGTCCGGATCATAGGCCGCGACGAGGGATTCCAGGGCGGCAGGCTTGTCCGCGGGCAGGAGGATCAGCGGATGACCGGCGGCCATGGCCGCCAAATACCCCACCAGCGAGTCAACATCGTTACTGGCCGTCAGGGCCACCAGGCGACGTTCGGTACCGAGGCGCCGGCCCAGCTCCTCAACACGGTCAGCCAGTTCCCGATACGTCAGGACACCATTGCTGGTGGCAACGGCAGTCCTGTCACCGTTGTCCGCAAGGTTGGCGGCAAACGACAGGTGTTGAAGGTCAAGCTGGGTGCTCATAGCGTGTGGTCCATAGGGTGTCTTCGGCGATTTAGGGAAGCCTAACCTTGGAAGAGTACACCTGGCATGAGCAAATTAAGAAACTAAAATGTGCCCTATTTCTCCAGCCGCTTGCCTAATGCGCACGCATGGGGCCGACTAGGACCAGCGCTCGACGTCGGCACGCATGTGGGCAAGCTGGGTCCTGAGCTCCGGCAGACTGCGCGCTGCCGTTTGCCACACAGTGTCGTTACGAATGGCCGCGTAGTCGTGGGAGAGCACGTTCCGGAGTCCGCGTATCTGGCGCCAGGGTATCGCGGGGTACTGATCACGCAGTGGCTCCGGGATCCGGTCCGCGGCAGCGTTCAGGTCAATGAAGATGGACTTCATGGCCTCGCGTGACCGCCAATTGTCAGGATCGTTGAAGGCGGGCTCACGCTCGTCCACGATCTGCTGTGCCCAGCCCAGCCGTTCCTCCATGTCGCCGATCAGCTGGAGGACCCTGCCTTCGGGGCCGTGGCGAGGGAAAAAGTCGGCGGCATGAACACTCCGGCAACCTGCCCGGGGACCCATTTTCGTGACACAAATGCGCCGGTACGGTGTTGTGCCTCGTCCCGGCCATAGACTGTTCACGCTCGGCCAAGTACTGGACGGGCACGAAATTCGGACACGAGTCGTTCCGATTCGTTGATCACGGTCGTGGGGGCATCGTTGATTTGCCCTCAGACCTGTCTCAGGTTGGATAGTGGGGGCGTCTTGAATCGTCAGCTTGGCAGTAAATACATTCTCGAAGACAGCATTGGCCGCGGCGCCATGGGTGAGGTCTTCCGGGGGCACGACCAACAGGGCACTGCTTTGGCATTCAAGGTGCTGCATCCGGACCTTGCCAGTGATGCCGACGTGGTGGGCAGGTTCGTTAAGGAACGCGGCATCCTGGAAGCGCTTAAGAGCCCCAACCTGGTGGGCGTTGTAGACCTTGTTGTTGAGGGCGCCACGCTCGCTATCGTGATGGAGCTCGTGGACGGGCCGGATCTCCGGTCATACCTCAGCAAGCGCGGAACCCTCACCCCGTCCGAAGTGTGCCGGATCGGCTCTGCCGTGGCCACGGGCCTGGCAGCCGTCCATGCCGCGGGAATCGTCCACCGAGACATCAAGCCGGAGAACGTCCTCATGAAGGACGCTGATGGCCGGGCCGTGCCCAAGCTGACAGACTTCGGCATCTCCTCATTGGTGGATACTGAACGCGCCCGCAGCACCATGCTGGTGGGAACCCCGCAGTACATCGCCCCGGAAGTCAGCGAAGGCCACGATGTCACGGCGTCATCGGACCTGTATGCCCTGGGCATCATGCTCTACGAGCTGGCCTGTGGTGTCACTCCCTTCGCCGGCGGCTCCGTGATGGCGGTGCTGCGCCGGCACAGCGATGTTCTTCCCGGCCGCCCGGACTCGCTACCGGACGAACTGTGGGACCTCATTTCGTGGCTATTGAATAAGCAACCAGGACAACGTCCTCCCACCGCCAAGCAGGTTGCCACCATCCTTGACGCGCTGGGCCCTTCCCTGGCCAACTACCCGCCGGGCAAAGTACTGACCGAACCGCCCCTGCCGGTGACCGGACTGCAGACCGGGGCCACCATGGCAGTGCCGTTCACCCAACTGCCCGCCACGTCGGCCCTTCCGCGCCAGGGCGCGCCGGACATGCCCGCCGCCCTGCCGCCCCTTCCACCGGCGCCCGCAGCTGCGGCCTCTGCGCCCGAGAAACCAAACAAGAAGCGGCGTCTGGTGATAATCGCCGGAATCGCGGTGGTGCTGGCTGTTGCCGCCGGCGGATTCACTGCCGTCAACGCACTGAACGGCGGCGGCAAGGACGCAACGGCAAGCGAGACCATAGCGGGGTCGCCGTCGGCCACCGCCACAAACACTGTTTCCCCCTCGCCCTCCCCGACAAGCACATCGTCCGCCAGCGCCACAGCCTCCGCATCGGCGTCCGTCGCCGGCTTCGTGAATGTGGTGGGCAAGCTCCTGCCGGACGCGCAGAAGACCCTGGGCAGCTCCGTGACGGTGCAGGTCGTGGACAAGTACGACGCCACCAAGCCTGACGGCACGGTCCTGGCGCAGGCAGCAGTGACCGGATCGACGTCGCGCGTTGAACTGACGGTGGCACGCTCGGAAGTAGTGGCGTACCTGGCCGACCAGGCCCCCGTCAGCGGCTCGTGGCGCAGCAGTTCCCAGGCAGCCACCATTTCAGGAACCACCTACGCCCACAGCATCGCAACCGATGTTTGCGGCTACAACTCCGGCGCCTCGGTTGAATACAACCTGGGCCGCAACTACCAGACGTTCAATGCCACCGCCGGCCTGGGAGACGGCTCAGAGGACAGCACCGCAGTGGTCCTGGTGGAAGTCTTTGCCGACGGCCGCAAGGTATCCAGCCAGTCAGTGGTCTACGGTCAGGCGTTCCCCATCACGGCTGACATGACGGACGTGCTGCGGATGAAGATCCAGTGGCAGCCCACCAGCTGCAACAAGAGCAGCGGCGAGGCGAGCCTCGCCTTAGGCAGCGCCAAGCTGTTGGGCCTGCCCGGCCGCGCGCCCGTACCGACTACGGCGCCGTGATGACAGCCGCCGGTACCCACCTTGAAGTCCGCTTCGGCGTCCGCTCCTGGGTACTTGCGCCCGGCGATTCAGCCCGGATCGGGCGGGGCACCGAGGTGGAAATCAGTGTTTCTGAGCCTTCGGTCTCGCGGATCCATGCGTTTGTCCATTACGACGATGGTTGGTGGATCCAGGACGAGGGAAGTGCCGCCGGGCTCTGGGTAGGCGGCCGGCGGGAGCCCCGCACCAGGATCGACGCCGCCACCTCCGCCCATCTGGGCAATCCAGAGTCGGGCGCCCCGGAGGTCACCCTGACCCTGCGCGCGCCCGAACGCGCGCCGGCCGCTTCCGCGGCCGGTCCTGCCCCGGCGATGCTCACGGCAGGGACTGTGCGGCTGGGCCGCGGCGCGGGGAACGACGTCGCGATCTCCGATGTCCTGGCCTCGCGGAACCACGCGGTCCTTCGGCCGGCCGGGAAACAGATCCGGGTTGAAGACCTGGGCAGCCTCAACGGCACCTTCCTCAACGGCCGGCGCGTTTCCGGAGAGGCCACCGCCCAGCCCGGCGACCGCCTCACGATCGGCAACACCGACTACCGGATCACCATGGCCGGCTCGGCCCTGACCGTCGAGAAAGTTCCGGATGGGGAAGGCCTGCGGCTTGATTCGGTGGGCTATGAAATCCGCGACGGACGCAAGGCCAAGGCCCTGCTCCGGGATGTGGACTTCGCCTCCGCGCACGGGCGCCTGCTGGCCGTCATCGGCCCGTCGGGCGCCGGCAAGTCCACGCTCATGAGCGTCATGACCGGTGCCAACCGTCCGACGTCGGGCAGTGTCCGTTTCGACGACCAGGACATCAACAAAAACTACGAAGCCCTCCGCACCCGGATCGGGTTTGTCCCGCAGGAAGATATCCTGCACCGAACCCTGACCGTCCGGCAGGCCCTGGAGTTTGCCGCGCGGCTCCGGTTGCCCGCGGACACAACCGCCGAAGAACGACGCGCCCAGATCGACAGTGTCCTGACGCAGCTGGGCCTGGTGGAGCACGCCGGAACGAAGGTCAGCAGGCTGTCCGGCGGCCAGCGCAAGCGCGCATCCGTGGCGCTGGAACTGCTGACCGAACCGTCACTGCTGATCCTGGACGAACCAACGTCCGGGCTGGACCCGGCCATGGACAAACAGGTCATGGATACCTTGCGGCAGCTCGCCAACGCAGGGCGCGTGGTGGTGGTAGTAACGCACAACGTGGCCAACCTGGGGGTCTGTGACCAGGTGATTCTCCTGGCCAAAGGCGGCTTGCCCGCCTACGCGGGGCGTCCGGACACCATCCTGTCCCACTTCAAGACGGCCGACTGGGCCGGCGTGTTCAAGAAGGCCTCCGAGGAAGCGGACGAGCTCTATGGAAACTTCCGTACACTGAATCCTGCCGGGCCCAGAGTCCACCCGGAGCCCTCGGAGACGGCCGCAGCACCACCGGCAACGGTTGCTCCCCCGACGTCCCGCCTCCGCCAATTGCGGGCGATCATCACCCGGCAGCTGTTCCTGCTCTGGGCAGACAAGGGCTACTTCATCTTCCTGACGCTGCTGCCCATTGTCCTGGGCGGCCTTGCGCTGGTGGTTCCGGGCACCAAGGGATTCGGGACGCCGACGCTCAAAGAAATAGGCGAACCGAGCCAGCTCCTGGTGGTGCTCATTTTCGGATCTGCCTTTATGGGAATGGCACTTTCGGCACGGGATCTAGTGAGTGAAAGGGCAATTTTCAGGCGCGAAAATGCGGTGGGTTTGCGCCCGGCTCCATATCTTCTTGCTAAATCAATTGTTTGCACCGCGGTGTGCCTTATTCAGTCCGCGGTCATGACGGGAATTGTCCTGGTTGGAAAGCCCGCGCCCGACAATTATCTGGTGACCGATATTCCGGGCCTGGAGATCTTCTTTGCCATTGCCCTGACGGCCTGCGTGTGCAGTTTCCTGGGGCTGGCCATGTCCGCCTGGGTTCAGACCTCGGAACAGGTGATGCCGCTGCTGGTAGTCACTGCCATGGCCATGCTTGTCCTCGCTGGCGGCCTGATTCCCGTCACAGGCCGGGCAGGCCTGGAGCAGGTTTCATGGTTCTCCCCCACCCGTTGGGGCTTCGCCATCGGCGCTCAGTCCATCGACCTTAAGTCCCTGGTGCCCACCACCGAGGACGACTGGCTGTGGACCCACTCACTGAAGCGCGCAGGGCTAGCCACCGGTGCCCTGCTGGCTTTAGGGGCCCTCTCCTGGATCCTCGCCTGGGCGCGGCTGGCGAAACTCCCGCGGAACAACGGGTAATTGACGTCCCAACTGGCCATGGGACTCACGCCCTAGCCGCAGGCCACCGTCGACTCCGAATTGGTGCTGGGATTCATGACCTTAACGTAGGCGCCGGACTCCCCCGCCCTCGCCAGGCACGCACTCGCCGCGGTGGTGTATGGACCGCTGTAGACGCCATAGATGCGCGTGCCGTCCTTCGAGACCTGGTTCAGGGCGCTGCAGCTTCCTTCGGTGACCAGGTAACGGCTACCCGGATGGGTGTCAAGCGATGCCTGTATCTCAGAGGCGTACGTGCCGGGGGTTATCGCCGAGTAATAGAAGGTCAGGTACTGGCCATTGCACGGCACGAGGTCCACGGGAATGGCCAGACCGAGATCCAGGCTGGTGTTAGCGGGCGGGGCGGTTTCTGCCACGGGCGGCGGGCTGGTGATGACGGGTGCCATCTGGAACGTCGGCGTGGCAGTGGCGCTGGGTGAAGCGGCGGAAGACGTTGCGGACGCTGAAGCCGTGGCTGGGCCGGAGCCGGAGACTGTCGGTGCGCCACTGGACGGCGCCGCCCCATCGATCCCGGCCAGTGCGGAGAGTGACGGGATGAAGATGACAGCCGCCGCCCCCGCAGCCGCAAGGAGCAGCAGCCCCGCGGAGATGAGCAGCGCTGTCCGGCCCCTTCGCGGCCCCCTGCTGCCGGGCGGCACCCCGGCAGGAGAACTCGCAGGAGGAGGCGGCGGAGGTGGGGGCAGCTGCGACGGAGGTGGGGGCAGCTGCGACATCGGGTGATCCTTAGGGTGCTGTGGTGACGATTGAGGGGTTGCTGGCCAGCCACCCCGTGAGGGATTCGGTCAGCCTGACGTAGCCGTCAGCGTTGGGATGCAACAGTTCCTGCGCCGCGCTTTGCTTATGGGCGGCGTCAATGAGCGCCGTTGGCAGAACGGTGTGGACATACGGTTCCGGGTCACAGGCTCCATGCCCGGCAAGGGCGTCCTCGGTAGCCGGGACGAACCTGATGTCCGCGTAGGTTTTGGCTGCTTCCTCAGCCGCTGCGCGGACAGAGTCATTCAACGCCGCGATGAGCGCACGGGCAAAAATGGCTTCTGCAGGGCTGATCCTGCCACAGCCACCCGATGCACCTTCGCCGAGCAATTGAGGGTAGGCGGGGGCCAGGACGGTTTTGCCGTCGACCCGGTCCGCCACGCGGCGGTATGCGCCCGCCAGCGCGTCCGTCAGGGCTCCGGCAGAGCGGAGCGCTCCCGAAGTGAACGCTCCGTCGGAGGTGCAGTCGGCGTCTGAAAGGACGCACTCATTGAAGATCTCGGCGAAGCGGATGTCGTTGCCGCCCAGCATCACCAACGTAATGTCAGGGGTCTCGGCGGAGGTCGCCTCAAACTGGGCCGGTTCGGCGCGGGCGTTGAACTCGGCGTGCTGCTGCCCAGAATCCAGGTTTCGGATGATGGCCCGGGAACATCCTGCATTGGTGACGTCCGCGGCCGTCCCGGAAAACCAGCCAGCGGCGCTCCTGTGACAACGCTGGTGCGGCTGGTCCGTGCCACTGAAGTAGCTGCCGGCACCTTCACCCGCCGCCAGGGAATCCCCCAGCAGCATGATGCTCACCCCGGCAAAGGCGTCGGTGCCCGGCGCTGGCTGAACGGGCTTGGATGGGGAATCAGTGGCTGTAACGGCCGCGGTAGGCCCTGCCACGATGGGGGTGGCGGGAGCCACGACCTGTCCCAGCCCCGTGAGCGCAGCAACGGTGGCCGCGGCAAGAATTGCCACGGCCACCGAGGCTGGCCGTTTTTTCACTCCCGACGCTGCGCCAGGGCTGCGTCGATTTCAGGATCCCGCTGCTCGGCCAGCCATGTGAGGAGAGCCGGATACGCTGCAGGGTTGCCGGCGATCAGGGCCCGGGCCTGCGGATACTGCGCAGCGATCTCGTAAAGGCGGGCGGGCGGCGATGCGGGATCGGCCGACTCGGCCAGGATCCGTGCCAGTTCCTCGTCCACCTGCACCACTGTGCCCCCACCCTGCATCGCCGGCTCGCTGCCGGGGGCGCTATGGACCTCGGGGGCCGGCTGGAAGGCGTCGCTCGGCTGGTAGGTGACTTCCGGCGTCGTGCTTTCCGGCTGGCTCCACACGGGTGCGGGATTCTCAAAGGTGAAACCGCTGTGGCCGCCGTGATCGGCAGCCCGGAAGGCTTCCCGCTGGGACGCGGACCCAAACATCGACAGAACCAGGGCTGCCGGGAGCGCAAAAGCGACCAGCAGGCCCAGCGTACCGTTCCACACCATTTGGGAAGTGGCAGCCATGATGACAATGACGAGGCCGAGGATGAAGAGCACCGCGGCGTAACCGGCCGTTACGAGGTAGGACTGCCTGGTGTGCTGGTTCAGGGCAGATTTTGCGACGAAGCCGCCCACCGCGCCCACGACTGCCAGGAAAATGACCACCACCCAAGGGACCGTGTTGGCGGCCACGCCGTAGCCCGCGTACGTTGCGTAGGAAATCAGCACGAGCGCCGAGACCACCACGAGCAGGCCCAGGACGATGACCGCGAGGGTTGTAAGCACGCGGGTCCTCGCCAGGGCGCCGTTGGAGTCCCGCGGTTCGGCGTGGGTGCAGATCCTGGCCACTGAAGGAGACGCTGCCAGTGCTCCGAAGGCCAGCCAGAAGAAGACACTGAGCCCGGGCGAGAATGCCTGGAAGATAAGTGAGACCACAGTCACAGCCGGGATGAGTGCCAACAGCGCCATTCCAGTCCCTGCCACGCCAACGCCGAGTCCGATGAGCCGGCGCAGGTTGTGCCCGCGGCTTGCCCCGATAGCGGTCCACACCAGGAGGGCCACATTTGCTGCTGCCAGCAGGACCGTGGCAAGCGTGCCTGCCCATTCGCCTGACGCCACCAAGGCCATCCGTTCAATGAACTGGATCACGGAGAGCACACCGACGAGAACGGCGAAGCCGAGAAGCGCGATGCCCCACCTCTTGTCCGTGGTTGCGTCCGCCGCTGCAGATCCCAGCTCCGCGCGGCGGGGTTGGGCCGCCAAGATCGCCCCGGCGAGGCCAAATGCCATGGCCGGACCCAGGCCGCTCCTGTTGATCAATTCCAGGATCAGGTAGACCACCACCAGCACAAAGTACGGGGCGTTGGCGGCCAGCCGGGCCAGCTGCGTCCTTCGGTAATCCCAGGCCTGCCCGAAGACCCCGGACCGCCACAAGTATGGGATGGCGACGCTGAACATGCTCACCAGCGTGATGAGGATGACGTCGATCCTGGTGGCGGCGACGCTTCCGGAGGGGGTGGTGCCGTAAGTCCAGACCATGAACATGGAGATCAGGAGCAGGAAGACCGCCAGACCATCCCGGACGTAATCGGACACGGGTACCGAAGCGAACGCGCTTGACGTCACGCGGGGTGCTGGATGGTGGCTCTGGTGGGGGTTCCCATTCGGGGACTGCTGGGCTTGGGGCTGTTGCGGCTGGGCCTGTTGCGCTTGGGCCTGTTGCTGCGTTCCGCAGGAGGTGCAGAACCGTGCGCCGGGCGCAAGCTGGCCTCCGCAGTTGGTGCAGTAAGACATGACTGCCTTTCAGTGGTTGGTGGACTTGCGGGAGCGGCTGTTTCGCCGGCTACTGGTTCTCAAAGGACATGTCGAGGTATGCATAGCCCGAGAAGAAGCTCTTGGAGGATGTCGACTCCACATCCAGCATCAGGGTGTGGCTTCCCACGCCCACAGGAATGCCCGTGCTCTTCCCGACAGTGGGATCAACGTCATAGGTTTTTCCGTTGATGGTGGCCACGATCCTGATGCCGGAGCTTGTGCCGGAAGACGGTTTCAGCAACAGCGCGCCGGCCCGGTCTGTGGGCACGGTGACGCTATAGCTATTTGACGACGACGAGACGTATGTGCTGGAAACGGTTGTGCTTCCGCTGATCGTTGCCGGCTCCACGTATTCCAGGATGTTGATCTTGCCCTTAAGCCCTGCGGTTTTGCCGTCCGTCCGGGCCGCATCCCGGAATTCGCTCCCCGCCCAGGCGATTACCTTGTAGTCACCCGGTTCGAAGGTGACGGAGTTGTAGTCGCCGGTGGAGACGCCTCCCTTTTCCTCCTTGCCGTCGGCGGTAAAGAGCCTCACCGCACCAAGGGTGGACTTGCTCTCCAGCTGCAGCTTGGTGGCCTTGTCCAGCTTGAGAGTGGATATCGCGTACCCGGCATTGTTAAAATCAAGGTCCTTGGACTCGCCAAGGCTGATCGAACCGGAGGCGGCTTGCGAACGCGCCAGGCTGCTCACAGCCAGTGACTGCTCATGTGTGAGGCTGTTGACGGCACTGACCAGGTGATCGGCCGCAGAGTCCAGGAGGCTGACCCTCCATTTGCCGTCCTCATTCACCGTGGTCAGGGCAAATTTGCCATCGTGCGAGAGGAGGGCGCTCACCCAGTTGATCTCGCCGTAGCCGTAGCCGTTGCTCTGGTAGGCCGAGCCGTTGAGGCAGTTGCCATCCTGGCTGGAGGAACTGTTCTTGAAGCACTTGTCCGTCAGAGTGAACTTGTCACTGCTGCCTGTGGAGACGTTGATTTGACTGACGTAGGCCTGTGCCCGGTTGCCTTCACGGGGACCTTCAGTGAAGTCCACGTTGCCAAAGGAGAACCTGGAACTGGAGCCCGTGTTGAAGTTGTTCCACAGATGTCCATAGAGGTAGAAAATGTTGGCTTCGTCCTTGACCATGAACGGTGCAACCTGCGAAGCACTCTGCGATTGGGACGCCTGGACAGCCGATTTGGCTGCGCTCTGCGGGTTATCGCCGTCTGTCTGGCTGGAGGCCGGGATGACGCCGCGCGGTGTTCCCTGGTAGCTGTTGACAGCCTCCAACACTGAACCGACCAGGTTCACATACCAGCGCCCGTCCTTCTTGGTCGCCAGCAGCGACAGGCCGGAGTTGGACGGCCCGAGGTCACTGATGTCCAAGGTCTGGTCTGTGACCGAAGCATTTTCAAAGTTGTCCACAAAGGAACGAATGGCGCCCTTGGTCTGGGCCGGATCCACGTGCAGTTTGACCTCGCCGCTGCTGATGTGAACCACTGCAACGTCCTCGGACACCTGGCTGACGGAGGGGTTGATCCCCGAGAACGTCACATCCACGCCGTCGAAGACGAGCTCCGAACCCGCGTCCGCGCCGTCCTTCGCAGCAACGGACTTGGCAGCGTCGGTGATGCCCTCATCCTTGACCTTCTTTACAACTGCATCCTGGACGCGCATCACCGCGTCACGCTCATGGGGCGACACCATGGTGAAGAGTCCAACGAGGTCCTTGTTGGTCACGGCCTCGATGGACTTCGTCACGGCCTGCTCAGGCGTGTCTGCTCCACCCCGAAGGATATTGGTCAGCACAATGGCGCCCACTACACCCGCGATGGCGAGCACGCCAAGGACAGATAGCAGGACCGTCAGGCGCCGCGACAGCTTGAAAGACTTGCGCGGCGTCCTCGGCAGGGGCGCGGGGGGAAACGCAGCTCCCGGATTACCCTGTTCAGTCAGGAGGACTCGGGAACCGCACGACGCACAAAACTGCGCTTCTGGTGCTACCGCCGTTCCGCACGACGAGCAGAATCCCGCGGCACCGCCCGGTGTGCCATCCTTCGTGGATTCACTAAATATCGTCTGTTCCAAAGCATTCCCCCAAATGTTTTATGTGTCTCCATAGAAACTTCGATGGAGATTTATAAGTCAGAGCTTAGATTAGAGGGAGCGTGCCGTACCCGCAAGCCAGTACCCACATATGAACAGTGATATTTCAAGTCAATACAAAAGCAGAGGGAATAATGAGCCTTTCAGGACTGTTCCAGCCACTTCCCCGCGCTGCCTCCGCAATCAGGTAATACAACGAACAAGCAGTCCTAAAACAAAACTGAAAAATAGCCAAGCTTTTCCACAAAAGCCGGGTAACCGACGTCGTTCGTTCACTGGAACCGATCTGGCTCCGGACCGAGATTTCGGCAGGCTCAAGCACCGGGGTCCCGGACAGCTCGACCACCGTAGAATAGCGGCATGACACCGCAGGAGCTGGCCAACCTGGCCCACTTGCGCCGGGCCCGTGACCTGATCGACCGCGACTACGCCCGGCCGCTGGACGTGCCCACCATGGCCGCCGGTGCCCTCATGTCAGCGGCGCACTTCTCCCGCCAGTTCAAGGCCGCCTACGGTGAGACGCCGTACAACTACCTCATGACGCGGCGGATCGAACGCGCCATGGCGCTGCTGCGCGCCGGTGCCAGCGTGACCGATGCATGCATGGAGGTGGGCTCCACGTCCTTGGGTTCGTTCAGCTCGCGGTTCACCGAGATCGTCGGCATGACGCCCAGCGCCTACCGCGCCCGCGAACACCACGCCGTGAAAGCGATGCCCACGTGCATCGCCCGGCAGCACACCCGGCCCGCCCGGAAGCCGAGCAGGATTGAAGAAGCTTCTTCCTAGCCACTCCCCTAGCGTGGGAGTTATGAACATTTCATTGAAGTACGCACACGTCACCGTTAACGATCTCGATGAGTCCCTCGCGTTCTACCGCGACGCCCTCGGCTTGGAAGTCAGGAACGACGTCGGCTCGGACGGACAGCGCTGGGTCACCCTTGGCAGTGCCGCCCAGCCCGACCTCGAGATCGTCCTGTCCCCACCGCACGCCGGCCGCTCCCAGGCCGACGGGGACGCCATCCAGGAGTTGCTCACCAAGGGCGTTATGCCCATGCTCGTGTTCAGCACAGACGATCTCGACGCCGCGTTCGAAGCTGCCCGGGCCTCCGGCGCGGAGGTCCTCCAGGAACCCATCGTCCAGCCCTGGGGCCCGCGCGACTGCGCCTTCCGCGACCCGTCCGGCAACATGATCCGCATCAACCAGGGCTGATTTGGGCGGCCGGTGGTCGAGCTTGCCGGGCCTGGGACGCGCAAAGTCGTTTTCGACGCGGATATTCCTCTACGCAGTCCAAATTCCGGGTGCGCCAGGGTAGGTGTAGGTCGGAAACGAACAAGCGCGTCGCCAGGACTTCTCCACATAGCGGCACCTACCCCTCCCGCCGAGGGTGCGCAGCTGGCAACTTCGGTATATGACAGACCTTCCGCCGCTGTTCCTGTCCCGCAACCGCGTCCTTCACGGACTGACCCCGAATGACCTTACCAAGCGCGTAACGGCCGGTTCCCTGGTCCGCGTCCGGCACGGCGTCTACACGGACGGGCAGGTCTGGAAGGGACTGAAGCCGTGGGAGCAATATCGCCTCCGCGTCCAGGCAGCTGCGGAAACGTTCGAGAAACCCACGTTCTTCGCCAGGCACTCCGCCGCCAGCGTGTGGGGAAATCCCACCATCGGCCCGAACCACCCGGTCCAGGCCCTCACCATGAAGAACGACGGCGGCCGGTCACGTGCTGGAGTCAGCCGCCACTTTGCTGCGCCGGCAGGTCTGATGGTGGTCCGGCGGGAGGGCCTGCTCGTCACCGGCCGCATCCGCACTGTCCTGGACCTGGCGGCGTACACGCCTTTCACCGAAGCTGCCGCACCCCTGGACCATGTGCTTCGACCAGACCGGACCCTGCGGCTGCCTGCCGTGACCAAGGCTGAACTGGAGGCAGGTATCGGATCTGTGTATTCCGCTGCTGCGGGGCGAAGGGTCCTGACCGCCGTGGCTTTCGCGGACCCTATGTCCGGTTCCGCAGAGGAGTCCTACAGCCGCGCACTGATCCATGTGGCCGGCTTCGAAGCCCCGGTCCTGCAGCAAGCCATCCACGACGAGGCCGGCCTGGTGGGCTACACAGACTTCTGTTGGAAGCAGGCCAGGGTTGTCGGCGAATTCGATGGTGTGGAGAAGTACGTCAAACCCGAGTACCTCAAAGGCCGGACCTCGTCGCAGTCAGTGGTGGAGGAAAAGAAGCGCGAATCCGCGCCTGGGTTCAACGTGGTGAGGTGGGATTGGGCCGATCTGATGGAGCCTGGGAAGCTGGAACGCAAGCTGGCAGCGGCTGGCGTGCCCCGCCGTCGTACGCGTTCCGCGGTTTTCGACGCGCAAACCCGACCGTGACGCGCATATTCCCTGGCGCCCCCGATATTTGGGTGTCGACAAGGAATATGCGTAGCGCCAGGACCGACGTCGGCACCCAGGCCGGGTGCCGACGTCATACGTTCAGCTCGCGACTGCGGCGCCGGCGAGCCGGAGCCAGGTGTCCACCACGGTGTCCGGGTTCAAGGAGACCGAGTCGATGCCTTCCTCGACCAGCCACTCGGCGAAGTCCGCGTGGTCGCTGGGACCCTGGCCGCAGATGCCGACGTACTTGCCGCGCTCCTTGCAGGCCTTGATGGCCATGCTCAGGAGCTTCTTGACGGCAGGATCGCGTTCATCGAAGCCGCCCGAGACAATCGCGGAATCCCGGTCCAGGCCCAGGGCCAGCTGGGTCATGTCATTGGAACCGATGGAGAAGCCGTCGAAGTAGTCCAGGAATTCGTCCGCCAGCAGCGCGTTGGACGGAATCTCACACATCATGATCACCTCGAGGCCGTTCTCGCCACGGACGAGGCCGTTCTCCGCCAGCAGTTCGATGACGCCGCGGGCCTCATCCAAGGTCCGCACGAACGGGATCATCAGCTTGACGTTGGTCAGCCCCATCTCGTTGCGGACGAAGGACAGGGCCTCGCACTCAAGGTCGAAGCAGTCCCGGAAGGACGGCTCCAGGTACCGGGAGGCACCGCGGAAGCCGAGCATCGGGTTCTCTTCGTGCGGCTCGTAGGCCGGTCCGCCGATCAGGTTGGCGTACTCGTTGGACTTGAAGTCGGACATGCGCACAATCACCGGCTCCGGCGCGAAGGCCGCCGCGATGGTGGACACGCCTTCGGCCAGACGCTTGATGTAGTACTCGCGCGGGCTGTCGTAGGCGGCGATCCGTTCCCGGATTTCCGCGGCCACGTCCGCCGGCTGGCTGTCCAGGTTCAGGAGCGCCTTGGGGTGGATGCCGATCTGGCGGTTGATGATGAACTCCAGCCGGGCCAGGCCCACGCCGTGGTTGGGCAGCTGCGCGAACGTGAACGCCTGCTCCGGGGTACCCACATTCATCATGACCTTGACCGGGGCCTCGGGCAGCTCGGTGATGGCGGTTTCCTCGACGCTGAAGTCCAGGAGCCCTTCGTAGATGGTGCCGGTCTCGCCGTCGGCGCACGAGACGGTCACCTCGAGGCCGTCCGTGAGGGAATCCGTAGCACTTCCGGTGCCGACGACGGCGGGAATCCCCAGTTCCCGGGCGATGATGGCCGCGTGGCAGGTGCGTCCGCCGCGGTTGGTGACGATGGCGGAGGCACGCTTCATGATCGGTTCCCAGTCCGGGTCGGTCATGTCGGCGACGAGGACATCGCCGGTCTTGAAGGCGGCCATCTGGTCGATCGCGGTGAGGATGCGGACGCTGCCGGCACCGATGCGCTGGCCGATGGCGCGGCCTTCGGCCAGGACCCGGCCGGTCGCGTTGAGGCGGAAACGGCTGAGGCTGCCGGCGGCCCGGCGGGACTGCACGGTCTCCGGGCGGGCCTGCAGGATGTACAGGCCGCCGTCGGTCCCGTCCTTGCCCCATTCGATGTCCATGGGGCGGCCGTAATGGTTCTCGATGGCGACGGCGTGCCGGGCGAGCTGCTCGACGTCGTCATCGCTGAGGCTGAAGCGGTTCCGCAGCGAGGCCTCCACCGGCACGAAGTCGATGGTGCGGCCGATCTCCTGGCTGTCCGTGTAGGTCATCTGGAGGGCCTTCTCGCCCAGGCCGCGCTTGAGGATGGCCGGGCGGCCGGCCTGCAGCGCGGGTTTGTAGACGTAGAACTCATCAGGGTTCACGGCGCCCTGGACCACGGCCTCGCCCAGGCCGTAGGAGGACGTGACGAACACGGCGTCCTGGAACCCGGACTCGGTGTCCATCGTGAACATAACGCCGGAGGCCCCGACGTCGGAGCGCACCATCCGCTGGATGCCCGCCGAGAGTGCCACCTCGGCGTGTTCGAACTTATGGTGCACGCGGTAGGCGATGGCGCGGTCGTTGTAGAGGGACGCGAACACATCCTTGATGGCGATCAGGATGTTCTCGATGCCGCGGACGTTCAGGAAGGTTTCCTGCTGCCCGGCGAAGGAGGCATCCGGGAGGTCTTCCGCCGTTGCGCTGGACCGGACGGCCCAGGAGAGGTCCTCGGATCCCCCGTGCTTGTCCACCAGCTGCTGGTAGGAGTTCCGGATCTGCGCCTCGAAGTCCGGCAGGAAGGGCGTCTGGCGCATCAGCGCCCGGATCTCCTTGCCCGCTGCTGCCAGGGCCGTGACGTCATCGGTGTCCAGGCCCACCAGCCGGTCCACGATCTTCTGGTCCAGGCCCGAGTCAGCCAGGAAGCTGCGGTAGGCGTCGGCTGTTGTGGCGAAGCCGTCCGGAACCTGGACGCCGGCAGAGGTCAGGTTCTGCACCATCTCACCGAGGGAGGCGTTCTTGCCGCCTACCCGGTCCAGGTCCTTGAGTCCGAGTTCTGAGAACCACAGGATGTCTGTCGTCATAATTGCTGCTCCTTCGCAGATGATGGCATGCCTTGGCGCCGCCCCGCTCGCGGCTGTGGCCGGTTGGTGGGCGCGAATCCTGTCTACAGTGACAGGTCCGGGGCGCTCTTTCCAACATGATGTGCGCCACACCAAGCTTGTGAAATTTTTCCCTAATGTTTAAGGTTCATCCGCTGCAGGATGGTGGCGGCCATTTCCTCCACGGACACGGTGGCCGAATTCAAGTACGGGATCCGGTGGGAGACGTACAACTGCTCGGCACTGCGCAGCTCGAAGCCGCACTGCCGCAGCGACGCGTAGGGTGAGCCGCGGCGCCGTTCGGTGCGGATCTGGCTCAGCCGCAGGGGGTTGGAGGACAGCCCGAAACACTTCTCAACAAAGGGCCGCAGCGGCTTAGGCAGCCCTTCCCGTTGAAAGTCCTCATCCACCAGCGGGAAGTTCGCGGCGAAGATGCCATGTTGTAGCGCCAGGTACATGGTGGTGGGCGTTTTTCCGCAGCGGGACGGTGCCACCAGGATGACCTGTGCCTTTTCCAGCGCCCGCAGGCTCTGGCCGTCGTCATGTTCCATTGCATACTCGACGGCGGCCATCCGGGACTGATAGCGCTCCGCGTTGCCCAGGCCGTGGGCCCTGCCGGGTTCAGCGCTGGCCTGGGAACCGAGGGCCTGCTCCAGCTGTCCCACATGCATCCCGATAAGATCCACGATGATCCCCCGGCACGTTGCAATGGCCTGTCTGATGTCGATGCTGACGGCGGTGGAAAAGACGATGGGCCGCGGGCCGGTGGCCACCAGCTTATCGATGGTTCCCACCACGGTCCTGGCCTGTTCGACGGTGGTAATGAACGGGACCGTGATGCGGTCAAAGTTATTCGCGGGGAACTGCGTCAACAAGGTATTGCCGAGGGTTTCCGCGGTGATGCCGGTGCTGTCCGAAAGGAAGTAGACAGGCCGAATCTCGTCATTGGTCATGAACGCATTCTCCACCGGGTAGCCGACACGGAAAAATCACCCGGTAGAAACACCCCGGCGACCACATCGAGGCGTGGCACAACGGCAAGCTTTTCCACAAAGGCCGGGTGACCGACGTCGTGCGTTCACTGGACCTGATCTGGATCCTGGACGCGAGGACCGGCACCCGGAAGCTGCTGGACCCGGATGCTCTGGAGATCATCAAAGTGGCGGCCCCGCAGGCGGCCGGCTAGCTTGTGAGCGCCCGCGGTTCGGCCTAGATTTGGGCATGACCAATTCGCCCGAACATGAACTGATCCTGGAGCTGCAGGACCTGATTATCGGCACGGGATCGGTGGCTGACTTCCTGGGCGGGTTCGCCATCATCGCCGCGGCCGCATTGAGCCGCTCCACTGGCGCAACGGTGGAATGCGGAGTCACGCTCAAGCGCGTCAGGAAAACCGCAACGGTCGGCGGGAGCACTGAGCGCGCCATCCACCTGGACCGCATCGAACAGGATGTGGGCGACGGGCCCTGCATCGCAGCGTTGCGAACGGCGACCCCCGTCCTGCTGGCCGACGTCCGCACTGACCCGCGCTGGCCTGCCTTCCAGGAACGGCTGATCGCGGAGGGCATCCACAGCGTCCTCGGCGTCCCCCTTGAACTCGGCGAAAATGCGGCGGCAGTCCTGAACTTCTTCGCGCCGGCCACTGGCGTATTCACAGAGGAAACCATCAGTGAGGCAGCCAGCTTCGCCGACGTCGCCGGCCGTGCCGTCCGCCTGGCCGTCAGGGTGGGAACCGCCGAGAGCGTCGCGGATGACCTCAGCGCGGCGATGATGAGCCGCACAGCCATCAACCTTGCCGGCGGGATCATCATGGCCCAGAACCGTTGCAGCCAGGCCGAGGCGATGTCCATCCTGATGAACGTCTCCAGCCACCGGAACCAGAAACTCCGGGACGTGGCCGACGAGATCGTCCGGAAGGTCTCAGGCGAGGAAGCCAGCACCTACTTCGACATGTAGTGCTCGGTTAGTGTCAGCAATGCGGACCCTCCAAGCGTTCTGTTCGCCGGCCAGCTTCTTGCATCCACCGGGTCGCGGATCTGCTGCCAACCCTGCGATGGACGCCCACGCCTAGAGTTCGGCCTGAAGCTCAGCCAGGCTCACTCGACGGCCGTCGTCCTCGGCTTTGGCAGCACGGAACTCGGCGAGATCCGCGGCGTCCTCCAGCTCCTCCAGGCGCGCGAAGTCCTCAACGCCGATCAGGAAAGCCACAGGCTTACCGTGGCGGGTGATGCCTGCAAAAGCGAGTACTCACTACTCGTGTGCCAGCCGGTTGGGGCTTTTACGATGAGGGCGTACCGACACATGAGGACTGGGGCATGATGATCGATCAACAGGTGGACTGGCGCGCCTCGGGCGTCCTGCTGGATATCCGCGGACACTCGGAAGCGGCATCGGCGTGTGCCTTGGCCCGGATCGCGGCGTCCGCCGTGAGAGACATTGCCGGCTCCCCCGTGGAGAGCACAGTAACGCTCGTGCGGCCGGACGGGACGCCCTTCACAGCGGCCACCACCGACGGCGCCGGCGGCCTTTCCCGCTGGGACCAGCTCGCCGGACGGGGCCCCACGTCGAGGGCACTGGACGGCCGCCTGACCATCTTTCCCAACGACCACGGCCGGGACACGCGCTGGCAGGAATACCCGGCCAGTCTCAGTGCCGCCGGGTTCCGATCAGCCGTCGCCGTGCCGTTGAAGCTGGAGCATGGCTACCGGGCCGCACTGACGGTGTATTCGGCGGAAACGAACGTGTTCACCCCGGTTGCCGCCACCCAGGCACTGGCTTTCTCCGAGGTGGCGGCCAAGAGCTTGGTCCTGGCACTGCAGGTCAGGGCCGGTCTGGCCCATTCCGCAGAGCTCCGCGCAGCCCTGGCCAGCCGCACCGCAATCAACACCGCCTGCGGCATGATCATGGGCCAGAACCAGTGCTCCTACGAGGCAGCGTTCCAGATTCTCACCCTCGCTTCGAACCATCGGAACCTGGCCATCCGCGACGTTGCCGAAGGGATGCTGCGCACCCTGCCCGGCGTCGTTCCGGCCACACACGTCCAGCAGCGCGCCTGAGCCGGCTCCCGCCGTCGAGCCCTACCCTGCCTCCGAACGGTGGCGCCCCACCACACTCCCCCGAATGCAGGTCGCAGTAGATGTCGTTATGAGGGCTCATAACGACATCTACTGCGACTCAGTTTGGTGGGGACGCGCAGGGACGGTCAGCGCAGAACCACTGTGCGCCCGCCGTCGAGCATTACCCGGCCTTCACAGTGCCACCGGACCGCGTTGCTCAGCGCCTTACACTCAGCGTCGCGGCCCACGCGCACCAGGTCATCGGCCGTATACGTGTGGTCCACGTCGATGACCTGCTGGGCGATGATCGGTCCCTCATCCAACTCCGCGTTGACGTAGTGCGCCGTGGCGCCCACGGTTTTCACCCCACGGTCGTAGGCCTGGTGGTACGGCTTGGCGCCTTTGAAACTCGGCAGGAACGAGTGGTGGATGTTGATGGTCCGGCCCGTCAGCTGGGCAGACAGCTCATCGCTGAGAACCTGCATGTAGCGGGCCAGGACCACCAGTTCCACCTCGAACTCATCCACGAGCTCCAGCAGGCGCGCTTCCTGCGCCGGCTTGGTCTCCTTGGTGACCGGGAGGTGGAAGAACGGGATGTCATGCCACTTCACCAGTTCCTCGTGGTCCGTGTGGTTGGAGACCACGGCCACGATTTCCACCGGCAGATCGCCCGTGCGGGCCCGGAACAGCAGGTCGTTGAGGCAGTGCCCGAACTTGGACACCATCACCAGGACCCGGCGTTTGCGGCCGTGCGGCTCCAGCTGCCAGTTCATGGCCCACTCAGCGGCCAAGGGCTCGAAGTCCCGGCGGAGATCTTCAGTGCTGAAGGCCGTCTTCCCGGCTGCGAAATGCACCCGCATAAAGAACTGCTGGGCCTGGCGGTCACCGAAGTGCTTCGTGTCGATGATGTCGCAGTCGTGATCCAGCAGGTACCCGGTGATGGCGTGGACGATGCCCGGGGACTCCGCGCAGTTGACCGTCAGAACGTGTTCGGAGACCACTTAGCTCTCCCGCGAAGCCTTCGCATCGGCCAGGGCCTTCTCGTCGGCCACTGCCTTCTCGCCAGCGAGGTCCTTCTGGAACTCCGCGTAGCGGGCCAGGTGGGCCGGGCGCTTGCGCAGGATGAACCAGGCGACGCCGAGGATGATGAACCAGGTGGGGGTGACCAGGAGCGCCACAAGCGTGTCCGGCTGCGTGGTCAGTGCCCACAGGACGAAGGCGAAGAACGCGAAGACCACCCAGACCATGGGGATGCCGCCGGGCATCTTGTACTTGGACGCGTCGTGCAGGTGCGGCCGGCGTGAACGGAACTTCAGGTAGCTGGCCAGGATGATGGACCAGACGAAGACGAAGCAGACGGCGGAGACCGTGGTGACCATGTCGAACGCCTTGCCGATGTCCTTGCCGGCGTACATCAGGATGATGCCGGAGAGCAGCAGGATGCAGGAGAGGAACAGTGCGTTCTGCGGGACCTTGCGGCGGGACAGCTTGCTGAACGCGGTGGGGGCGTCGCCCTCCTGGGCCAGGCCGTAGACCATGCGGGAGGTGGAGTAGATGCCGGAGTTGGCCGAGGACATGGCCGAGCTGAGCACCACGAGGTTCACGATGGTGGCTGCGGCGCCCAGGCCGGCGAGGGAGAACATGGCGATGAACGGGCTGTGGCCGGCCTGGAACTGGGTCCAGGGGGTCACGGACATCAGGATGATGAGGGCGCCTACGTAGAAGAGCAGGACGCGGATGGGGATGGAGTTGATGGCCTTGGGGAGGTTCTTCTCCGGGTCCTTGGCTTCGGCTGCGGTGGTACCTACGAGTTCAATGCCAACGAAAGCGAATACGGCGATCTGGAAGCCTGCAACAAAGCCCATGAATTCGTTCGGGAACATACCGCCGTGGCTCCACAGGTTCGTGAAGGTGGCAGGGCCGGCGTCGGACTGGAAGCCACTGAAGATCATGAACAGACCCACAATGATCAGCGCCGCGATGGCGATGATCTTGATCAGCGCGAACCAGAACTCGGTCTCACCGAACGCCCGCACCGTGGCGAGGTTCAGGACCAGAAGGATGATCACTGTGGCGATGCCCGGGATCCACAGTGGCACACCCGGCCAGAGTTCCTCGGAGTAGGCGGCGATGGCGATGACGTCCGCGATGCCGGTGATCACCCAGCAGAACCAGTAGGTCCAGCCCGTGAAGAAGCCGGCCCAGGGGCCCAGCAGGTCAGCGGCGAAGTCGCTGAAGGACTTGTAGTTCAGGTTGGACAACAGCAGTTCGCCCATGGCCCGCATGACGAAAAACAGCATGAAGCCGATGATCATGTAGACGAAAATGACGGACGGGCCGGCGGCCGAGATGGTCTTGCCGGAACCCATGAACAGGCCCGTACCGATGGCGCCGCCAATGGCGATCAGCTGGATGTGCCTGTTGCTGAGCTGCCGCTCCAAGTGGGGCGTGCCCGGGGTAGTGACGGTTTTAGTGCTCACGTGCTGCTCCTCGAATCAATGCTGGCTGGAGTGCCATTGTGGAAGACGCGGCCGCTTCGTTGGGGACCGCATCGAGGTTGTTGAAGCTGTAAAGATGGATCCCTGCGATGCCGGGCTGGTTTTCGAGCCCGGCCACCAGGGTGTGGGGTGAGTAGCGGTCGCCGCTGAGCAGCTTGCGCGCCAGCGTTCCTTTGCTGCTGAGGAACTTCAGGGAACTTCCGACGCCGATCTGCGTGGCCAGTGCCAGCAGCCTGGTCCGCGGGACGGACCCCGCCACGCCAGCCCAGACGGGCAGATCCACGCCTTCGCGGCGCAGGAGCGCCGTGTAGTCGAGGATTTTGGGGGCGTCGAAGCACATCTGGGTGACAACGTGCGTGGCCAGGTGTTTCTTGTCCTGCAGGGCATCCAGCAGGTCCAGGGCGGCCACCGTCGGATGGCCTTCCGGGTAGCCGGCCACGCCTGCGCGCATCCGGCCGCCGGTGTACTGGGCGATGTCCTCGAGCAGCGGGAGGGCTGAGTCGTACGGTCCGGCGGGCTGCTTCCGGTCGCCGCCGATCACAAACACCTCGCCGATGCCGGCACCGTCACACTCGCGCATGATCCGGGTCAGTTCGGCCCGGTCGTGGATGCTGCGCGCGGCCAGGTGCGGGATGACGGTGTAGCCGAGGGTGCTCAGCTCCACCGAGGTGCGCATGGTCCGCTCGATGCCGTGGTGCGGCAGGCAGGTCATAGTGAGCGTGGTGGTCAGCGGAACCAGCGCCTGGACCTGGTCAACGATCCCGGTTGAGGGGATGATTTCGATTCTTGTAGGGAACATCTTCGGTCCTTTCCTGATCTCGGGCGGTCAGCTGGCGTGTGCGGCGAGCAGTGAGCTGGCTTCCTGGCGGGTGCTGCCGGAGGACTCGATGTGGGCGAGTTGGGCGGGGATTTCCCAGCCCTTCTTGCGCATCGCGGTGGCCCAGAGCCGGCCGGCACGGTAGGAGGAACGGACCAGCGGCCCGGACATCACACCCAGGAACCCGATCTCCTTGGCCTCGTCCTGGAGGTCCACGAACTCCTGGGGCTTGACCCAGCGGTCCACCGGCAGGTGCCGCTCGGACGGGCGCAGGTACTGGGTGATGGTGATCAGGTCGCAGCCGGCCTCGTGCAGGTCCCGCAACGCCTCGGAGATCTCCTCACGGGTCTCACCCATGCCCAGGATCAGGTTGGACTTGGTCACCATGCCCAGCTTCCGGCCCTGGGTGATGACATCCAGGGACCGGTCATACCGGAACGCCGGACGGATGCGCTTGAAAATCCTGGGGACGGTCTCGACGTTGTGCGCGAAGACCTCCGGCTTGGAATCGCAGATCGCCTCGATGTGCTCGGGCTTGCCGGAGAAATCAGGGATCAGCAGCTCCACGCCGGTGCCCGGGTTCAGCTCGTGGATCTTCCGGACCGTCTCGGCGTACAGCCACACACCCTCATCGGCCAGGTCATCACGGGCCACCCCCGTCACGGTGGCGTAGCGCAACTGCATGGCCAGGACCGAGCGGGCCACCTTGGTCGGTTCGAACATGTCCACCGGGGAGGGCTTGCCCGTGTCGATCTGGCAGAAATCACAGCGCCGGGTGCATTCGGACCCGCCGATCAGGAACGTGGCTTCCTTGTCTTCCCAGCACTCAAAAATGTTCGGGCAGCCGGCCTCCTCACACACCGTGTGCAGGCCTTCCTTCTTGACCAGGTTCTTGAGCTGGACATACTCAGGACCCATCTGGACCTTCGCCTTGATCCACTCCGGCTTCCGCTCCACAGGTACTGCAGAGTTACGCTGCTCAACACGCAGCAGCTTCCGGCCTTCTGGTGCCAGTGTCATCAGTTCTCTTCCCTTAGCATTCCACTACGTTGACGGCGAGGCCGCCCATGGCCGTTTCCTTGTACTTGGAGCTCATGTCCCTGCCGGTCTCGCGCATGGTCACGATCACCTCATCCAGGGACACCCGGTGCGTACCGTCCCCCCACAGGGCCATCTTCGCGGCGTTGATGGCCTTCGCCGCCGCGATCGCGTTGCGCTCGATGCACGGCACCTGGACCAGCCCGCCGATCGGATCACACGTCAGGCCCAGGTTGTGTTCCATCGCGATCTCCGCAGCGTTCTCCACCTGCTGGGGTGTCCCGCCCATGACCTCGGCGAGGGCACCGGCCGCCATGGACGACGCCGATCCCACCTCGCCCTGGCAGCCCACCTCGGCACCCGAAATGGACGCCTGTTCCTTGTACAGCACCCCGATGGCACCGGCCGTGAGCAGGAACTTGACGACGACGTCGTCGCGGTCTTCCTGCGTGGCCTTGTCCATGCCGGGTGCGAAATGCAGTGCGTAGTACAGGACTGCCGGGATGATGCCCGCAGCGCCGTTGGTGGGTGCTGTGACCACCCGGCCGCCGGACGCGTTCTCCTCGTTCACTGCCAGGGCGATGAGGTTCACCCATTCCTGCCAGTACTTCGCGTCCCGGTCCTTGTCCTCCTTCTCCAGCCGCTCATGCCAGTCGGGAGCACGACGTCGGACCTTCAGTCCGCCGGGCAGCAGCCCCTCACGCTTGAGGCTGGTTGCCACGCACTCCTCCATGACGGAGTAGATGTGCAGCAGGCCTTCGCGGATTTCCTCCTCGGACCGGGACGCACGCTCGTTGACGAACATGATGTCGCCGATGGACAAACCCTTGGACTGGCACCGGCCCAGCAGCTCCGCAGCCGTGCGGAAAGGAAGCGGCAGTTCCTTCTTGGACTCGTCCAGCTCCTTCAGGGCCGCGTCCTCTTCGCCCTCGCGGACAATAAAGCCCCCGCCGACGGAGAAGAACGTGGCCTTGTGCAGGACTTCGCCTTCAGCGTCCGTCACCGTGAACGTCATGCCGTTGGTGTGCCGGGGCAGGACAGTGAGCGGGCGCAGGACCATATCCTTGACGCCGTAAGGCAGGGGGACGGAACCGGCGAGCTGGAGAGTGCCTGTGTCGGCGATCGCGGCGAGCCGCTCCTCCACCTCGGCCGGCAGGATCTTTTCGGGGTGGAAACCTTCCAGGCCCAGCAGGATCGCCGTCATGGTGCCGTGGCCGTGGCCCGTCGCCGCCAGCGAACCGTACAGGTCCACCCGCAGCCCAGCCACCTTGTCCAGGCTGCCGGAGACCTTGAGCTCCTCGGCGAACACTGCGGCGGCGCGCATCGGGCCAACGGTGTGCGAACTCGACGGCCCGATCCCGACGGAGAACAAATCAAAGACTCCAACGGCCATGTGCGTTTCCTAACTAACTAATTCTTCGTGACCAGTCAGGAGTTTTTGTCCAGATAATGGGCCTAAACGAGCTCAAAAGCTGCATTATCTGGACAAAAACTCCATCAGCTGAGGGGAGCGACTGACGGGTACAGCGGGTGGGCGGCGGCGAGTGCCTCTACCCGGTGACGCAGGCCGGAAAGGTCCGCGTCGGCGTCGGCAATTAATGCCTCGGCGATGATGTCCGCAACTTCACGGAAGGCTGCTTCGCCGAAACCGCGGGTGGCCAGTGCGGGGGTGCCGATCCGGAGACCGGAGGTGACCATCGGCGGGCGCGGATCGAACGGCACGGCGTTGCGGTTGACGGTGATGTCAATCGCGGCCAGGCGGTCCTCGGCCTGCTGGCCATCCAGCTCGCAGTTGCGCAGGTCAACGAGGACCAGGTGGACGTCGGTGCCGCCGGAGATCACATTGATGCCCTTGGCGGTGACGTCCGGCTGGACCAGGCGGTCGGCCAGGATGCTGGCACCGGCCAGGACGCGCTCCTGGCGTTCCTTGAACTCAGGCGTGGCTGCGATCTTGAAAGCCACGGCCTTGCCGGCGATGACGTGCTCCAGCGGGCCGCCCTGCTGTCCCGGGAAGACAGCCGAGTTGATCTTCTTGGCGATCGCGGCGTCGTTGGAGAGGATGATGCCGCCGCGCGGACCGGCGAGGGTCTTGTGCGTGGTGGACGTGGTGACGTGGGCGTGCGGCACCGGCGACGGGTGCAGGCCAGCTGCCACCAGACCGGCGAAGTGCGCCATGTCAACCATCAGGAAGGCGCCCACCAGGTCGGCGATCCGGCGGAACTCGGCGAAGTCCAGCTGGCGGGCGTAGGCCGACCAGCCGGCGACGATCAGCTGCGGTTTGTGCTCCAGCGCCAGGCGCTCCACCTCGGCCATGTCAATGGTGTGGGTGTCTTCGCGGACCTGGTACGGGACCACGTTGTAGAGCTTGCCGGAGAAGTTGATCTTCATGCCGTGGGTCAGGTGGCCGCCGTGGGCCAGGTTCAGGCCCATGATGGTATCGCCCGGCTTGATCAGCGCGTGCATGACCGAGGCGTTCGCCTGGGCGCCGGAGTGCGGCTGCACGTTGGCGAACTCAGCACCGAAAAGGGCCTTGACCCGGTCGATGGCCAGCTGCTCGATGACGTCAACGTGCTCGCAGCCACCGTAGTAGCGCTTGCCCGGGTAGCCCTCGGCGTACTTGTTGGTCAGGACCGAGCCCTGCGCCTGCATCACGGCAACGGCCGTGTGGTTCTCGGAGGCGATCATTTCCAGGCCATTACGCTGGCGGCCCAGTTCGTCGTCGATCTTGACGGCGATCTCGGGGTCCAGCACCGAGAGGTCGGTGTCCAGGCTCGCGGAGACTACCTGCTCAAAGACTGCGGTGCCTGCTGCAGCGGCGCTCACAGCTCGCCACCGTTTACTTCGGCGTATTCCTGCGCGGACAGCAGCGGGCCCTCGGACTCAACGGTCACCTTGAACAGCCAGCCGGCACCGTACGGATCGGAGTTGATCAATGCGGGATCACTCACGGCGCCATCATTGATTTCCGTGACCTCGCCCGTCACCGGGGAGTACAGGTCAGAAACGGACTTGGTGGACTCGATCTCGCCGCAGGTCTCCCCTGCGGTCACAGTGGAGCCAACCTCGGGCAGGTCAACGTAGACGATGTCGCCCAGCGCCTCAGCGGCAACAGCGGACACGCCAACAATGGATGGCCCAGAGCCATCAGTGGAGATCCACTCGTGCTCGGCGGAGTACTTCAGTTCAGCGGCAACCTTAGCCATGTTGTCTATTCCTTAAGTTTGTGGTGTTCCGGTGATCGAGCTTGTCGAGATCCAGGGGTTTCGACAGGCTCAACCACCGGGCGGGACTTACTTTTGGCGCTTGTAGAACGGCAGGGCGACAACCTCGAAAGGCTCTGCCTTGCCGCGCAGATCGATGTCCAGGGCGGTGCCAATCTCGGCGTGCTCGACGTCGACATAGGCCATCGCCACCGGGTAGCCGAGGGTGGGGCTGGGCTGGCCGGAGGTGACTTCGCCAACCACGGCACCGTCCTTGAGCACCGGGTAGTGCCCGCGGCCGGCGCGACGGCCGAGTCCCTTCAAGCCCACAAGCTTACGCTTTGATCCGGCTTCCTTGTCGGCTTCCAGGGCGGAGCGGCCCACGAAGTCGCCTTCCTTGCTCTTGAGCGCCACAACGCCACCCAGGCCGGCGTCGAACGGCGACCGTTCGAGCGACAACTCGTTGCCGTAGAGCGGCATGCCGGCTTCGAGGCGGAGCGAATCGCGGGAAGCGAGGCCGCACGGAACGATGCCGAACTCAGCCCCCGCTTCGGCGACGGACGCCCACAGGGAGGCGGCGCCGTCGTTCGGTACAAAGAGCTCGAAGCCGTCCTCGCCGGTGTACCCGGTGCGTGCCAGGATGACGTCGTGGCCGGCCACCGTGAGCTCGTTGAACGCGTAGTACTTCAGGTCGGTGACCAGTGCGTGCTGGGCCTCAGCGGTCAGCTTGAGCAGGATGGCCTCGGCCTTGGGACCCTGGACCGCGATCAGCGAGGTGATTGCGGAGGCGTCCTCCACCTTCACGTTGAACGCCACGGCGCGTTCGGCCAGGGCGACGGCGACAGTGGGGGCGTTGCCTGCGTTGGGGACCACGAGGTACTTCTCGTCGCCAAAGCGGTACACGATGAGGTCATCGATGATGCCGCCGTCGGCGTTGCAGATGAGCGAGTACTTGGCCTTGCCGTCCGCGATTGCGGAGAGCTTGCCCACCAGCGCGTAGTCCAGGAACGCCCCGGCTTCCAGGCCGGTGACCCAGACTTCGCCCATGTGGGAGAGGTCGAACAGGCCGGCAGCCTTGCGCACCGCGTGGTGCTCGGCCAGCTCGGAGCTGTACTTCAGGGGCATCTGCCAACCACCGAAATCGGTGAAGGAAGCGCCGAGTTTCTTGTGCTCTTCGTAGAGAGCGGTGTAGTTCTCAGTCATTATGAAAGCCTTTCACACGAAACTAATTCGCGAACTCTTCGATGGGCGGGCAGGAGCAGATCAGGTTGCGGTCCCCGGCTGCGCCGTCGATGCGGCCGACGGGCGGGAAGTACTTGTCCTGCTTGAGGTGGTGGACCGGGAACGCGGCCTGCTCACGCGGGTACTGGCGGGCCCAGTCGGAGGTGACGACGGCGGACGCGGTGTGGGGTGCGTGGCGCAGCGGGCTGTTCTCCACGGTGAAGTCGCCGTTGGCCACCTGGTCGATTTCCTTCCGGATGGTGATCATCGCGTCGATGAACCGGTCGATCTCCACCAGGTCCTCGGACTCCGTGGGCTCCACCATCAGCGTGCCCGCAACCGGGAACGCCAGGGTGGGGGCGTGGAAGCCGTAGTCAATCAGACGCTTGGCCACATCCTCCGCGGTGACGCCGGTCTTCGCCGTCAGCTCACGGAGATCCAGGATGCATTCGTGCGCCACGAGTCCGCCTTCGCCGGTGTAGAGGACGGGGAAGTACTCGTTCAGGCGGGCCGCGACGTAGTTCGCCGCGAGCAGCGCCGACTTCGTGGCTTCGGTCAGGCCTTCGGCGCCCATCAGCTTCACGTAGGCCCAGGAGATCGGCAGGACGCCTGCGGAGCCGTAGTTGGACGCCGAGATGGCCACGCCTGTTGTTGATCCGGCAGAGCCGGACTCGTGCGCGGCCTTGTTGGCGTCGCCGGGCATAAACGGTGCCAGGTGGGCCTTGGCCGCGACCGGGCCAACGCCCGGGCCGCCGCCGCCGTGCGGGATGCAGAAGGTCTTGTGCAGGTTCAGGTGCGAGACGTCGCCGCCGAACTTGCCCGGCTGCGCCAGGCCCACGAGGGCGTTGAGGTTGGCGCCGTCCACGTAGACCTGGCCGCCGGCAGCGTGCACAGCGTCGCAGATTTCGGTGACGTCGGCGTCGTAGACACCGTGCGTGGAGGGGTAGGTGATCATGATGGCCGAGAGGACGTCCCTGTTCGCCTCGATCTTGGCGTACAGGTCCGTGTGGTCGATGCTGCCGTCCGGCGCCGTCGCGACGACAACAACCTTCATGCCGGCCAGGACGGCCGAGGCGGCGTTGGTGCCGTGGGCCGAGGCCGGGATCAGGCAAACGGTGCGCTGGTCATCGCCGCGGGACAGGTGGTAGCCACGGATGGCCAGCAGGCCCGCGAGCTCACCCTGGGAACCGGCGTTCGGCTGCAGAGAGACCTGGTCGTAACCGGTGATTTCCGCGAGGTCAGCTTCCAGCCCGCTGATGAGCTCGCGCCAGCCCACCGTCTGTGAGTCCGGGGCGAACGGGTGGATCGAGGCGAACTCCGGCCAGGAAATGGCTTCCATCTCGGCCGTGGCGTTCAGCTTCATGGTGCAGGAACCCAGCGGGATCATGGTCCGGTCCAGGGCAAGGTCACGGTCGCTCAGCCTGCGGATGTAGCGCAGCAGCTGGGTCTCGGAACGGTGCGTGTTGAACACCGGGTGCTGCAGGTACTCGGAGGTGCGGAGCACCGATTCGGGCAGGTCAAAGCCCTTCGCGTCCACTACCGGGCCGGCACCGAAGGCGACGGCGATGGCGGAGAGGACATCCGTCGTCGTGGTTTCATCAGCGGAGACGCCGATGGTGTCCTCGTCGATGTGGCGCAGGTTGATGCCGCGTGCTTCGGCGGCGGC
Source organism: Pseudarthrobacter sp. Y6 (assembly GCF_050156205.1). Classification (NCBI taxonomy): domain Bacteria; kingdom Bacillati; phylum Actinomycetota; class Actinomycetes; order Micrococcales; family Micrococcaceae; genus Pseudarthrobacter; species Pseudarthrobacter sp. Y6. The sequence continues at coordinate 3,550,184 of NZ_CP189574.1, forward strand.
GATGACCTTGGCGGCCTTGCCCGGGACGCGGACCGTGACGGTGTCGAAGAAGGTCTCGGTGACCAGTTCGCGGCCGGCGACCTTCAGCGTAGTGGCCAGCGTGCGGGCGTTGTGGTGGACGCGCTCGGCGATGGCCTTCAGTCCGTCGGGGCCGTGGTAGACGGCGTAGAAGGAGGAGACGATGGCCAGCAGCGCCTGCGCGGTGCAGATGTTGGACGTGGCCTTCTCGCGGCGGATGTGCTGCTCACGGGTCTGCAGCGCCAGACGGTACGCGGGGGTCCCGGCGTCGTCCTTGGACACCCCAACCAGGCGGCCGGGCATGGACCGCTCCAGGCCCTTCGCCACCGCCATGTACGCGGCGTGCGGGCCGCCGAAGAACAACGGCACACCAAAACGCTGGGTCGAGCCGACGGCAATGTCCGCGCCCTGCTCCCCGGGAGGGGTGATCAGGGTCAGGGCCAGCAGGTCGGCGGCAACGGTGACGAGCGCGCCGCGCTCCTTGGCTGCCGCGATCACTGCGGCGTGGTTGAAGACCCGGCCGGACACGCCCGGCTGCTGCAGCACGATGCCGTTGATGACACCGTCGGGCAGTCCCTTGGACAGGTCAGCGACCTCCACCTCGAAACCCAGCGCCTCGGCGCGGCCCTTCACAATCGCGATGGTCTGCGGCAGGCAGTCGGCATCCAGGACCGTCTTGCCGTCCCGGGCCTCCTTGTTCTTGTTCGCCCGGCGCATCATGAGGACGGCCTCGGCGACGGCGGTGGCTTCATCCAGCAGCGACGCGTTCGCGATCGGCAGGCCCACCAGGTCCTGGACCATGGTCTGGAAGTTCAGCAGCGCCTCCAGCCGGCCCTGGGAAATTTCCGGCTGGTACGGGGTGTAGGCGGTGTACCAGGCAGGGGCTTCGAGGATATTCCGGCGGATCACCGCGGGCGTCACGGTGTCGTAATAGCCCTGCCCGATCATCTGCACAGCGGTCTTGTTCTTCGCCGCGAGCTTACGCAGCTCCGCAAGAACCTCAACCTCACTGAGGGCGTCCTTGAGGGCCAGCGGCTTGGCCTGGCGAATGGAGTCGGGGACGGCAACGTCCACGAGACCGTCAACGCTGTCATAGCCAACGGCCTTGAGCATGGTGTCAACATCGGCCTGGCGGCGCGCACCAATATGCCGATCGGCAAAGGTGGAAGGGGACGACTGGATGGTCATGAAGGAACTCCATAATTCAGGTGGCGCGCTGGGTACGCCACATTGATTCGGGTTCCTCCCCGCTCTGTATTGGACCTGAGAGTTTCCGCGCCCACCTGCTTGTCGCAGGGTGACGCTTGCACCGTCGGTGAGCCCGTTGCCGGACTACTTTCCAGAGTTGCCTAACCGCGGCGGTACGTGGGCCTGAGAGATTCCCGGAGAGGATTTGCTCCTACGGCGCCTGCTGAACGTACCGGCAAGACTCTCCCGCCGCAGATCAAAAGCATGTGCCACTTTGTCCGTGACACGTCTCACAGGTTAGCCGGATTCTGGATTGCTGGCAAGCACAACACTTTCGCGAGCGTCTTGACATGAGTCGTTACGGGCAGGGAGCGTGGATGCCAGTGCCACATGGACGGCGGTTCCGCCGAGGACGCTCACGATGGCGTTGCGCCGCCAGAGGTGGAGGCCGGCGGTGACGATGAGCCCTGCAGCGACTGCGGCGGCGACCGGCGTCAGGGCTACGGGGGCGTGCCGCACCGTATAGAAGACGAGGATGGTCATGATGCCAGCCGCATGTTTTCGTTCAGGTAGGGCAGCAGTGCGCTGTGATGCAGCGCGGCCAGCAGGGCGAACGGGGCCGCGCGCAGCGCCCAGGTTCGAGGGCGTCCGTTTGTCCCGTCGGGTGCTGTTCCCTGGTTGATACCCGCCCATACCCGATCAAAGCCACGCAAACGCCGCCACCTCGTCGCCCACGAAATTGAAGGTCCCACCGGCTATGCCTTCTGGTTTTGGGGGTCCTCGATGTAGGCGTTGATCCACTGCCGGAGCAGCGCCAGGGACGCCGGGGCCCACACTTCATCACCGACAATGCAAAGCATCCTAGCCATGCGACCCTAGCCTTGGCAGTCTCGCCGCCGCTTACTCAAAGAACAATCCCAGTAGGGCGAACCTCAACCGCACGGCCAACCGCCAAACGAAGCTGCGATTTAGCCGCCAAGCGAAGTTAACAGTCACAGCTGCCGCGCCGATCTGCCCCATCGCCCATGGCAAGACCTCCTTGGTCTCATGTGCCTTAACGACCAACAGTTCACGCCCCGGTGCGGCGCTCATCCTGAGGGTGAACCCCAGCTGCTTGGTCTAGAAGTCGATAGCCGCATCGACGTCGTCGACCACGTACCGGACGCTGACCAGGTCCGTAAGGTCGTTGGGCATTTCTAGCTCCGCTCCGAACTCGTTTGGGAGTACTCGATCGCGTAACGCAGGAACTGGATCCGCGTGTTCAGTTCGTCCGCTGTGCGGACGAACGCCGGATATCTGTCTTGGTCCGCCGCCGCTTCGGCCGCCGGATCGGGCATGCTCCAAAGCACCATCGCGGGCGGCCCTGGGAAGTCCGGGCATGCTTCCTGTACGCGGTCACAAAGGCTGATCACATGTTCGAATCGCTGCTCGACGAACTCCCCCGGATGCTTGGAGCGTGCGCCACTAATGTCAATGCCACGCTCACGCATCACTCGTACGGCGTTGGGGTGAAGGTCTTTGGGGGTGACTACCGGCGCTGGCGGCTTCGATCCGAGAGCCGCCCAGGCGCTCCAAGGTCGCCTCGATCATCTGGGACCGGACGCTGTTGCCCGTACACAGGAACAACGCGCGGACGGGCTACTGAGCCGGCGGGCGTTCGCTGTGTGCCGGCACTGGCAAGCTCGATGAGGTTTTCCGGGGATTTCGGATGGTCCCATGCGGTAGTTGCGGCTGTGAGTTCCGCCCCCGCAGGTTTGGCACCTGGCGCAGGAGACTGAGTCGGTCCCACAGGTTTGCAGATAATGCGCATCGTAATGCGCATCGATTTTCCGCTCGGCGACTGCGGTGCCTCTGCGCCCACACGGTGACACGCGGTGACGTGGCGGATAGCGGTGCGAAACCCTGCCTCTTACATGGGAAAGTCACGGGAACCCGGCTCTCTTTATCCTGCGTCTCGACGAACACCCCAAGAGGGCCTGCGGCGACGTAGCATCAAAGTAGGCGGCAGCCAGGAGTGTGGCGAAATGTTTGAGCGATTTACGGACCGTGCCCGTCGCGTAGTTGTGCTTGCCCAAGAAGAGGCACGCATGCTGAACCACAATTACATTGGTACCGAACACATCCTCTTGGGTCTGATCCATGAAGGTGAAGGCGTTGCCGCCAAAGCTCTTGAGTCCTTGAACATTTCACTCGACGGCGTGCGTGAGCAGGTACAGGAGATCCTCGGCCCGGGCCAGCAGTCCCCGTCAGGCCACATCCCGTTCACTCCGCGGGCCAAGAAGGTGCTGGAGCTGGCCCTGCGCGAGGCCCTGCAGTTGGGCCACAACTACATCGGCACCGAGCACATCCTGCTGGGCCTCATCCGCGAGGGTGAGGGTGTTGCCGCGCAGGTTCTCGTCAAACTCGGCGCGGACCCGGACAGGGTCCGCCAGCAGGTCATCCAGCTCCTCTCGGGCTACCAGGGCAAGGAGACCACGGGCGCAGACCTAGGCCCGGGCCAGGCCGAAGGTACCCCTACCGGTTCCGTGGTGCTGGACCAGTTCGGCCGCAACCTCACCCAGGCTGCGCGGGAGAACAAGCTTGACCCCGTGATCGGTCGCGAATCCGAGATGGAACGCGTTATGCAGGTCCTTTCGCGCCGCACCAAGAACAACCCTGTCCTGATCGGTGAGCCCGGCGTCGGCAAGACCGCCGTCGTCGAAGGCCTCGCCCAGGCGATCGTCCGCGGCGATGTCCCGGAGACTCTCAAGGACAAGCAGCTGTACACGCTGGACCTGGGCTCCGTGGTGGCCGGTTCCCGGTACCGCGGTGACTTCGAGGAGCGGCTGAAGAAGGTCCTGAAGGAGATCCGCACCCGCGGGGATATTCTTTTGTTCATTGATGAGATCCACACCCTTGTCGGTGCCGGTGCGGCCGAGGGTGCGATCGATGCGGCTTCGATCCTGAAGCCGTTGCTGGCCCGGGGCGAGCTGCAGACCATTGGTGCGACCACGCTCGATGACTACCGCAAGCACATCGAGAAGGATGCTGCCCTGGAGCGCCGCTTCCAGCCGATCCAGGTCCCGGAACCCTCCGTGGCCGACGCAATCGAGATCCTCAAGGGCCTGCGTGACCGGTACGAGGCACACCACCGGGTCACCATCACCGACGGCGCGCTGGTCGCCGCCGCGAACCTCTCGGAGCGTTACATCTCGGACCGCTTCCTGCCGGACAAGGCCATCGACCTGATCGATGAGGCTGGCGCCCGGCTGCGTATCCGGCGCATGAGCGCACCGCCGGAGCTCAAGGCGATGGACGAGCGCATCGCTGCTCTGAAAATGGAGAAGGAGTCCGCGTTGGATGCGGAGGACTACGAAGGTGCCGCAGCGCTGCGCGACCAGGAGCAGAAGCTCGTCGCCGTGCGCAGAGAGAAGGAACGCCACTGGAAGACCGGCGGCATGGACGATATCTCCGAAGTTGATGAGGAACTGATCGCCGAGGTGCTGGCGAATTCCACCGGCATCCCGGTGTTCAAGCTCACTGAGGAGGAGTCCTCCCGCCTGCTGAAGATGGAAGACGAGCTGCACATGCGCGTCGTGGGCCAGGATGAGGCGATTAGGTCGGTTTCGCGGGCTATCCGCCGCACCCGTGCCGGCCTCAAGGACCCGAAGCGTCCCGGCGGCTCGTTCATCTTCGCCGGCCCCACCGGCGTCGGCAAGACCGAGCTCGCCAAGGCCCTCGCCGAGTTCCTCTTCGCCGACGAAGACGCTCTGATCACCCTGGACATGTCCGAGTACTCGGAGAAGCACACGGTCTCGCGGCTCTTCGGTGCGCCTCCGGGCTACGTCGGTTACGACGAAGGCGGGCAGCTGACCGAAAAGGTCCGGCGCCGTCCGTTCTCCGTGGTCCTGTTCGATGAAGTTGAGAAGGCCCACGCGGACCTCTTCAACTCCCTCCTGCAGATCCTCGAAGACGGCCGCCTGACCGATAGCCATGGCCGGGTGGTGGACTTCAAGAACACCGTGATCATCATGACCACGAACCTCGGCACGCGGGACATCTCCAAGAGCGTTGCCACCGGCTTCCAGTCGGGCACGGACACGCAGACCGGCTACAACCGGATGCGCGCCCGTGTGACGGAAGAGCTCAAGCAGCACTTCCGTCCCGAGTTCCTGAACCGTGTTGACGACGTCATCGTCTTCCCCCAGCTGACCCAGGAGGAGATCATCCAGATCGTGAACCTGATGATCGGCCGCCTGGAGCAGCGCCTGGCAGACAAGGACATGGGTATCGAGCTCACCACCGCAGCCAAGGTGCTCCTGGCAACCCGCGGGTATGACCCGGCCATGGGTGCGCGGCCGCTGCGCCGCACCATCCAGCGCGAGATCGAGGACCAGCTCTCCGAGAAGATCCTCGTCGGAGAGCTCCACCCGGGCGACATCGTTGTGGTGGACGTTGACGGCGACGGCGACGACGCGCAGTTCACCTTCGCAGGAAACACGAAACCCCGGATCCCGGACGCACTGCCGGCCGCGAGCTAACCAGGAAAACCACGTCTGACTACCGTCGAGGCGGGCTGAAGTCCGGTGTCACACCTCACTGTGCTGCAGGCGAAGGATTCCATGACGCCCTGGGGATCCAGCCGGGGTGCTGCTGCTTCGACAGGGATAGACCAGCACAATTTGTTCGGGTGGTTGGCGTCCGCCGTCACGGCCCGGAGAGTCACAGGTCGCCTGGCGGCAGGAATTGGCTGGCTAAATGGCTATGCGGAGGATTCGTACTGGCGCTGGATGAATGCTGCCATTCCAGGAACCGTGTATCGAGCACCGCGAAGAACTCATCCTTCTCCTGCTGCGTGTACTTCCTGTTTCCCGGCGATTTGTCTGTTAATGCGGCACGGTCGTTGCAACTCCCAAAATCTTTGGGTGCTGCAACGACCATTAGAACCCAAGCAGGAGCCCCGCCCTTCTGCTCTGTAGTGAAGGCATGGAGGGGCCGCCGCGTTGTTCCGCGGTTAGGCGCTTGCACCTGCCGATCCGGCACCGTACGTTTGGGACAGCGGACGAGGGTTTCCGCAGCCCCCGGCCATTGAGCGCCGGCGGGAACAGAGAGTATGGCGGGGAAAGCAGACATGGCAACAGGAACAGTGAAATGGTTCAACTCCGAAAAAGGCTTCGGATTCATCACCAATGACGACGGCTCCGCAGACGTATTCGCCCACTATTCAGCAATCGCCAGCAGCGGCTACCGGTCCCTGGAAGAGAACCAGAAAGTCCAATTCGATGTGGCCCAGGGCCCGAAGGGACCGCAGGCGGAGAACATTCACCCGCTCTAAGACATGCAGGACAGCGACTGCGGAACATCAGCCCGCGCCGCAAGGCTGATGCTGGTGATGTCGATGCTGCGCGGGCAGGACATCCAGGACAAGCTGGTGGACGAGGACGCGCTGCCCACCGCCGACCCGGATGTGCTCGCTGGCCCGTTCGCCCACGTGGTGGTGGACGAGGCGCAGGAGCTGACCGACGCAGAGTGGCAGATGCTGCTGCTCCGCTGCCCGTCCCGGAGCTTCACCATCCTGGGAGACCGCGCCCAGGCCAGGCACGGGTTCGCCGAGTCGTGGCAGGAACGGCTCAAGCGGGTCGGAATGGCCGACGTGAACCTGGCGAGCCTCAGCATCAACTACCGGACGCCGGAGGAGGTCTTGGCCGAATCCGAGCCGGTCATCAGGGCCGTCCTCCCGGACGCAAACGTGCCCACCTCCATCCGGAGCAGCGGCATCGCCGTTGTCCACCGGTCGACGTCGGAGCTGGGTTCGGTCCTCGACGCCTGGCTCGCCTAGCACGACGACGGGACCGCCTGCGTGATCGGCTCCCCTGACAGCGGGCCCGGCCCGGTCCGGGCCGAGTCCCGCGTCAGGTCGCTGACCCCGGAGCTGGCGCGATTGTCGCTGACCTGCGGCTACTCCGATTCGCGCTACGCCTCGCCGAGGCGTTCCACCAGACGGCGCGCAACCGCAAAGCCCCGCGTCTCGGGCACCTCCGAATCCCCGCTGTCGGCACCGACACCCGCGCCGCCGTCGGCCATCACCTGCTCCCACCTGTACAACTCCTGTACGACGAACCGCCACGCCGCTGGCGGCAGCGCCACGGTAATCTCGTCATCGGTGGGCGGCCAGCCGCCCCAGCCGTCCTTGTTCCGGGGGTGGGCGCGGGTTGCCGCCCAGCCCGCCTCGCGGATCGAGTGGCCCTGCTCGACGGCGGAGTCAGGGCCATCCACGGCGGCGATGGCGACGGTGTTGTCAATGGTCCCGTCGATGAACAGCCAGTCCTCCACGAGCATTATCAGGGCAAGGAGGTCCGGATTCCCGTTTGCCGGGTCAGTCATTGCGTCACTCCAACTGGTCGCATACCCCGAATCTAGCCGAACACTAGGGCGGAGGCCTGGGTTCATCCGGGGCGTTCAGACGGAGCAGACAACACACAACTCGTATAATGAGTGCACATGTACGCACGTGTTGTTTGGATTGAGGGGTCCGCATGATCGAAGTTCTGGCAGTTCCTGCCTATCGGAAGCTCTTCTCAGCCCAGATTGTTGCGCTTCTGGGGACCGGTTTGCTAACGGTGGCCCTCGGACTGCTGGCGTTCGACCTTGCAGGAGCGCAGGCCGGGGCCGTGCTCGGGACAGCGCTGACCATAAAGATGCTGGCCTACGTCTTCGTCGCACCAGTCATGGCGGCACTGGTGGAAAGGCTGCCAAAAAAGCCGGTCCTGGTGGCCGCCGACCTGATCCGTGGAGGAATCGCCCTGATGCTGCCCGCGGTGGATCAGGCCTGGCAAATCTATGTGCTGGTCTTTGTCCTTCAGAGCGCCTCGGCTACGTTCACGCCGACGTTCCAGTCCTTGATCCCGGTGGTGCTTCCCGATGAACGGCAGTACACGCGGGCCTTGTCACTCTCCCGTCTCGCGTATGACCTGGAATCCCTGATCAGCCCGGCCCTGGCCGCAGGACTACTGTCTGTACTTTCCTTCCACGAACTTTTCCTCGGCACCGTGGCAGGCTTTATGTTCTCTGCGGCACTGGTGGTGACCACCAGGCTGCCTGCAACACCGGCAGCCCGTCAGGAAGGATCAGTCTGGCGCCGCACCACCCTGGGTGCACGGATCTTTATGAAGACGCCGGAACTGCGTGGCCTCCTCGCTTTGAATCTGGCCGTTGCGGCCGCTACAGCCCTGGTGCTGGTCAACACGGTGGTCTATGCCCGGGACCTGTTCGCAGGATCCAACGCAGACGTCGCCATCGCCCTGTCCTGTTACGGCGCCGGTTCGATGGCTGTCGCGCTGAGCGCACCCGGGGCGCTGGACCGCCTGGGGGACCGCTCGCTGATGATGTCCGGAGCTGCGCTTCTTGGCATTGGCCTCGCCGGAACGTTTGTCCTGCTGGCGACTGCCGGGCCGTGGCTCATGCTACTGGGGCTCTGGGTTGCCCTGGGGGCCGGAACCTCGATGATCAGCACCCCTTCGGCCCGGCTGCTGCGCCGCTCCGCATCGGAAAGCACGCGGACCTACATCTTCACCGCCCAGTTCTCCCTCTCCCACGCGTGCTTCATCATCACCTACCCGGTAGCCGGCTGGATCGGCGCGTCCGCTGGCCAGCCCGCGGCCGCAGCAGTCCTGACTGTGGTGGCTATGATCAGTACAGCAGCGGCCCTGAAATTCTGGCCGGCTGCCTCCAGGACCGACTCAGAACCGGCCAGCAGGAAAGGGTGATCCGGTGGAAGAGGCCCAAGACGTCAACACACCGAGCCTTCACCACCCCAGGCTCCCCGATGCCCGCCGGCTGGATGCCGCGACGGCCACGTTCCGGATGCTCTCCGATCCCACCCGCCTGCATGTGCTCTGGCTCCTGACCCAGGAACCGGCCGACGTCACCACCCTGGTGGAACGCACCGGAGCCCCCCGGACCTCAGTCAGCCAGCACCTGGCCAAGCTCCGCTTCAGCGGCCTCGTCAGCACGCAAAAAGTCAGTCGCAGGGTGGTCTACAGCATCGCGGACGGCCACCTGGCCCGGCTTGTCCTGGAAGGCCTGAACCACGCCGACCACACCGTCACGGGGGAACCGAGCCACGACTGACTGCCCTGGCGGTAAGGCGAGCGCGCGGCCGCCCGCTCCCCCGAAGCTGTGGGCATCGGCACATTGCAAAATATACCCCATGGGGGTATTCTTTGGGTGTTGCCAGTGAAGTGGTTTGTCCAGGCCCGTGCAATTCCGGCCCTTACAGCCGTTCAACCCCAGCACCTCATCACACCTCTCTTGCAAAAGGACAGAACTGATATGAGTGCACCCCAGGTCCGGACCGAACTGCCCATCGTTGCAGCCGAAACTGCAGGGTGCAGTTGCTGCTCCACCCCTTCAGCGAAGCAGCTGTCACCCCAGGCAGAAGGTACGGAGTACTCCGTCACCGGCCTGACGTGCGGGCACTGTGTCCAGACCGTTGAAAAGGCAGTCTCCGCGCTCGACGGCGTGACGTCGGCCGCCGTCGAACTCGTCGCCGGCGGGACCTCACTCCTGAGCGTCTCGGGGCCGCACACGGAGGCATCCGTCCGCGACGCCGTCGCCGCCGCCGGGTACAGCCTCACCAGCAGGTAGTCCAACTCCCGCCCTGAGGGCAGCCCTGGCGGCTTCCTCAGGGAAGACTTCCCCACACAGGAGGGCAACAATGGAAAACCACCACAATCACGACGGCGGCGTGGACCACGTCGGCCACCAGGCCCCGCAGCCCGTAGCGGGCCAGGCGACGGCGGTGGCCAGCCCACCGGCCGACCACGCCGGTCACGCCGGTCACGCCCACCAGCAGCATGGTGCTCACGACGACGACCACGCGGTCCACAGCCACGGGCAGCACGCAGGGCACAGTACCGCCATGTTCAAGAACAGGTTCTGGCTCACCCTGGTCCTGTCCGTGCCCGTGGTGTACTTCAGCCCGATGGTCGGCCACCTCCTGGGCTACATGCCGCCGGTGTTCCCCGGCTCAACCTGGATCCCGGCCGTGCTGGGAACGGTGGTTTTCCTCTACGGGGGCCAGCCGTTCCTCAAGGGCGGCCTGCAGGAACTGAAGACCCGGAGCCCCGGGATGATGCTGCTGATCGCGATGGCCATCACTGTTGCGTTCGCCGCATCCTGGGTCACCACCTTAGGCATCGGCGGTTTCGACCTGGACTTCTGGTGGGAGCTGGCATTGCTGGTTGCCATCATGCTCCTGGGCCACTGGATTGAAATGCGGGCCCTCGGTTCCGCGCAGGGCGCCCTGGACGCCCTCGCGGCCCTGCTCCCGGATGAAGCCGACCGCATTACCGACGCCGGCACGGAGACCGTACCCGTCTCGGAACTCCGTGAAGGCGACACAGTCCTGGTCCGCTCCGGCGCCCGGATGCCCGCCGACGGAACCGTCGTCGACGGCCAGGCCGAGTTCGATGAATCCATGATCACCGGCGAATCCAAAACAGTCCCCCGCGCCCCCGGTGACAAAGTGGTGGCCGGAACCGTGGCGACGGACAACACCGTCCGGGTCCGGGTGACCGCCGTCGGGGAGGACACCGCGCTGGCCGGCATCCAGCGGCTCGTAGCCGAGGCGCAGGCATCCTCGTCCAAGGCGCAGGCGCTGGCCGATCGGGCCGCGGGGTTCCTGTTTTACTTCGCCGCCGGCGCGGGCGTCATCACCTTCATTGTCTGGTCACTGCTGGGCAGTGTCCCGGAGGCCGTCACGCGCACCGTCACCGTCCTGGTAATCGCTTGCCCGCACGCCCTGGGCCTGGCCATCCCGCTGGTCATCGCGATCTCCACCGAACAGGCTGCCCGGGCCGGAGTGCTGATTAAGAACCGGATGGCCCTGGAACGCATGCGGACTATCGACGTCGTCCTCTTTGACAAGACCGGCACCCTCACCACGGGCGAGCCAGAGCTCAAAGACGTCATAGCGTCCGACGGCGGCAGCCAGGACGAGCTGCTTGCGCTCGCCGCCGCCGTGGAGGCGGATAGCGAACACCCCGTTGCCCGGGCCATCGTCAGGGCGGCCCGGCAGCGGACCTTGCGCATTCCGCAGGCCACCGGTTTCACTTCCATGACCGGACGCGGCGTCCGCGCCACCATGAACGGCCGGACGATCCACGTGGGCGGGCCAGCCCTCCTGCGCGAGCTCGGCGCCGTCGAGCCTGAACCGCTGGCTCGCTCCACCCGGGGCTGGATGGACCGTGGAGCCGCCGTGCTGCACGTGATCGACGGAAACAGTGTCCTCGGGGCCGTCAGCCTCGAAGACGCCGTCCGCCCTGAATCCCGGCAGGCCGTGGCGGCCCTGCAGAACCGCGGAATCAAGGTGGCCATGATCACCGGTGATGCCCGGCAGGTCGCCCAGGCCGTTGCCGAAGACCTGAACATCGACGAGGTCTTCGCCGAAGTCCTCCCCGCGGACAAGGACAAAAAGGTCGCCGAGCTCCAGGGCCGCGGGCTGAAAGTGGCGATGGTGGGCGACGGCGTCAACGACTCCCCGGCCTTGGCCAGGGCTGAAGTCGGCATCGCGATCGGCGCCGGCACTGACGTGGCGATGGAATCGGCCGGTGTGGTTTTGGCCGGCAACGACCCCCGCGCGGTGCTGTCCATGGTGGACCTGTCCCGTGCCAGCTACCGGAAGATGTGGCAGAACCTGATCTGGGCCGCCGGCTACAACGTCTTGTCCGTCCCGTTGGCCGCGGGCGTGCTTGCCTTCGCAGGGGTGGTACTGTCCCCCGCGGCCGGCGCCGTGCTGATGTCAGTGTCCACGATCGTGGTGGCTTTGAACGCCCAGCTGCTGCGCCGCGTGAAACTCAACCCCGCCCAGGTGCGTTGAACCAGAGAACCACCCGACAAAGGCCAAGTCGTTAGGCTAACGACAAGCCGTTTGGCCTAAACCAGCAGGCCCGCCCACCCGAGTAGGAGGAACGCCGTGGCAGCAACAGCATCCAAACCCTTCGGGGCGCTCCTCCTCCGTGCAGGGCTGCTGACCGGGCTGCTGGCTGTCATCGCCGGGATTTTCGGTATGCACCTCATGTCAGGCGCCCACACCATGCCCGCGGCAGCCTCTGCCGGCACGGACATGCCCCTGACCCAGATCCAGGGCTCCCATGCCGACCATGGGGACCACCCGGCAGCCCAATCCGCCGCTACCGGAGCATCGGCGGCGGTGTCCGGGACGGCGTCCGCATGCGCGGCCCACGGCAGCTGCCCGTCCATGTCCGCGATGGACGCGGTCTGTGTCCTGTCCCCTGCCAGCACCTCCCTGTCGGCGCCGCTGCCGGGCACCACGCCGTTCCCGGCCCTTGACGTCACCGGCGGCGCCCTGGTCACCACCAGCTATTCCTATCTGCCGGGCAGCCCTTCCCCCGGCGACCTCTGCATCAGCCGGACGTAGAAACTGCCCTGCGCCGTGTTCTGCCCGGCGCACCCTGCGCAGCAACCCGGCGAACGCCGGGGCCGCCAACCGGCCCACATTCCCTTGCACACATCCGCAACGGCGCCAGACGCCGCTTGATCGTTCGAAGGACCCTGATTTTAATGAAAAAGACCCTGACCTTTTCCGCCGTTTCCATCGCTGCAGCGATTGCCCTGGCCGGCTGCTCCACCGGAACAAGCAACCAGCCCATGTCCGGCATGAACCACAGCAGCTCGGGGCCGATGGCCGGCTCCAGCCCGATGTCCAGCATGATGCCGGACGCCTCGGCGGACCATAACGCCGCGGACATCATGTTCTCGCAGATGATGATTCCCCATCACTCCCAGGCCGTGGAGATGAGCGACATCATGCTGGCAAAGACTGGCCTGCCGGCTGCGGTGACCTCCTTGGCCACCAGGATCAAGGAAGCACAGGCGCCCGAAATCGAGCAGATGACCGCCTGGCTGAAGAGCTGGAACCAGCCCACGGACATGATTTCAGGCCACTCCATGCCGGGTGCTGGCATGTCCGGCATGGTCGGTTCCGAGGATCTGGATAAGCTCAAGTCCGCCAAGGGCGATGAGGCCGTGAAACTCTTCCTCACGCAGATGGTCGCCCACCACGAAGGCGCCATTGCCATGGCCAAAACAGAGGTCGACTCCGGCAAGGACAGCGAAAGCATTGCCCTGGCCCAGGCGATCATCACCTCGCAGGAGGCCGAGATTGTAGAGATGAAGCAGCTGCTGGCCACCCTGTAGCAGCAGTTCCCAGGCACCGGCCCGGCCACGGGCCGGTGCCTGACCACCCACATTTTCCGTTCCGCCACCTGGAGTTTCCGATGCCCGCGCACACATTCACCCGTTACCGTTCCGCTTCGGCCGCCGCCGCGGCGACCGCACTTCTGCTCACCGTTGCCGCCTGCACACCCGCTTCGTCACCGGCCGCGAGCACCGCTGCCCCGACCAACTCCGCGACCGGCCTGCCCAGCAGCCACATCCACGGCCTCACCGTGAACCGCGAAACGGACCAGGTTCTCCTGGCCACCCACGATGGTCTGTACGACGTCACTGCACAGCCCGCCACCAAAATCGGTGGCACCAACGACCTGATGGGCTTCACCGCGGGCCCTGACCAGGGCGTGTTTTACGCCTCGGGCCATCCCGGGCCAGGCTCCGACCTGCCTAACCCTATGGGCCTGATCAAATCCACCGACGGCGGCAAGTCCTGGGAGCAGCTCTCCCGCCAGGGTGAATCGGACTTCCACGCGCTCACCTCGGCCAAGTCCGGGATCGTGGCCTTTGACGGGACCCTGCGCACGAGCCCTGACGGGAAGACCTGGTCCGCTGTCGCCGCCCGGTTCATTCCGGCGGCACTGGCCGCGGACCCGTCCAGTGACACGGTGCTTGCGACCACCCGCGACGGGGTGCAGCGCTCCACGGACGGCGGCAAGACCTGGGCGCTGGCGCCGGCCGCCCCGGTGATCCAGTTCGTGAGCTTCGCCAGCCCAACCGAAGCCATCGGCGTGGAACCGGACGGTTCCGTCCATTATTCGACCGACGGTGGAACCACCTGGTCCCGGACGGGACGGATCGAAGGGGAGGTGCAGGCGATAGCGGCGGTGGAGGGTTCAGGCGCGAACCCCTGGGTCTGGGCCGCCACCTCCACCGGACTGGTCGTATCGACGGACGGCGGGGCCACCTTCCGGCCCTCGGACGCCGGCTGACCCGTTCACTGCCAAAAGCAGAGGAAGGGCCGGTCCGCACTCCGCGGACCGGCCCTACCTGTTGCCGTTCATTGCCGCCTTCAGGCCAAGCACGGCACTGGGGTTTAGCCTTGCTTGGGCTCCGAACGGCGGGGAAGTGCGTGCTTAGCGCAGCACGCCGCAGGCAGTGGGGTCGGTAGCCTCTGCCGGGAGGTTCGGGTCAAGCTCACTGGCACCTTCAGGATCGCTGAAGTTGTAGGTTCCGTTGCCGTCGTAGTCCTGCCCGTGGATCACCAGCACGCCCTCGCCGTCGCGGATGGCGTCGGCGATCTGCTTGGCAGTGCCGAGACCGCCGGCACCGGGGTAGCCGGTCCCCGCCACGTCCGTAAACTCGATGTTGTCCCTGCTGTAGTCATAGCTGCCATTGTGTGAGACGGGGAATCGGGAAACGGCCAGGAAACTGGCGGGCGTGGTATCGCCGGTGGTGTTCAGCGAAACCACCACGGGGCCATAGGCCGGAACACCCTCGATAGTATTCAGCCGACCGTCTCCGTTGCTGTCCAGCGCCAGGGTGGGGCACTCATTCAAGGCCTGGTTGCCGTAATGAATGTGCTGGGCGTGGGGAGCATCGGGCGTCAGACCTGTTGCGTGCACCTCGATGTGCTGGATCTTCTGGTTACGAACCACGGCGGTAGCTGTTCCGGAAGCCCCGGAGCCGTTGAGCTCCGTGAGGTTTGCCGTCAGCGTTACGGTTTTCTCCAACGGCTTTGCGTTCTGAGCTGCGACCGGGCCAGCGCCCAGGGATACTGCAGCCAGCATCGCCACGCCGGCACCGCCGAGAACAAGCTTTGTATTGCGTTTCATAATTCGCTCCTTGATCAACGCCCACCGGGGAACTCCCGGCAGTCAGATGTGATTCGTAGCACATGAGCCCGCGGATGGGTCTCGGCACCCGTGGAGGACGACGGCGGCACCCGTGGAGGACGACGGCGGCACCCGGCCTGGGTGGCAGCCGCGCCCTCACGTGTTAAGTTGAAATGTGCGGACCGCCCGGTCGGTGCACCGGCTGGAAGGCGTATCCCTGTTGCAACTCCCCCAACCCGCCCCCACACCCGTGAGGATTCTGACGGTCTGCACCGGTAACATCTGCCGTTCGCCCGTGGCCGAACGGCTGCTGCAGGCCGGGCTGGACCAGGTGATGCCGGGCGGATTTGAGGTCACCAGCGCCGGAACGCGGGCCATGGTGGGCGACCCCATGCAGCCGTTGTCCGGAGACATCGTGCGCACCTTTGGCGGGAACCCGGACGGTTTCGTCTCGCGGCAGCTGACCAGCAAGATCCTGCGCGGCGTGGACCTGGTGCTCACCATGACCTCCGGCCACCGCGGCGAAGTGCTCCAGCTGGACGCCTCCCTGCTCAAGCGCACCTTCACCATCCGCGAGTTCGCCCGCATGCTCGACGTCCTGGACGAGCGTGCGGACAGTGCCGGAAACGTTCCGGTAACGGCCGACGGCGGCAGTCCCCTCAGCGCCAACACCGCCTTCTGGCGGGGGCTGCCCGCGCGGGCCGCGTCCGTCCGGCACCTGTCACTGCCGACGGATTCCGCCGAGAACGACATCATCGACCCCTACCGGCGCAGCCCCGAAATCTACAGCCAGATGGAAGACGAGCTGGCCCCCGCCATCGTTTCTGTCCTGCGGCACGCCCGCCTGAACGTTCCGGCTTAGCGAACACTGCGTAGAGCACGAAGGTTATGGCGAGGATCAACAGCGCTGTGTCGCTAGCCGCGCGGTACCAGTAGTGGCCCGGGTGGCCAAACGCAATGTCCCCTGTAACCAGGGGGAAGAGCACCCCCTGCCAGGTAAAGCATGCTGGCCAGGAACGGAATGAACAGCAGCCCATGGACCGCATTCAGCCGTTTGCCCGTTCGCTTGTAACGCTCGTACTGCTTCTCCCAGGCCGCCCGGCTGGTGACAAGCAGAACCGGCTTCGTCTTTTCCATCAGATCCCCCCACAGATATCCCGTTCCTGGCCAAGAGCCTAGTGTGCCCCGCACTGCGGGGGGGGGCAGTCCGCTGAACCCGGCGCGCCGTCGTAGGCTACAGCACGGAAACGACACGCTCCGCGTTGTAGCCGTATCGGCGCCCGAGGGCGGACACTAAGTCATGGTGAGCACCCCAAGCGGTCCTGATCCGATCGGCCCGGCCTCTTCGGGCCCCGAGCCTGCTGCCCCTGCCGCGCCGAAACGGCGCCGCGTGATCGCCGCGGTACTGACGCTGGTACTGGTGGCCGTCGTCGCCGTGTCCGCCCTGCTGTTCAGCCGCCCTGCCGCGGAAGTTGCAGCCCCGGCGCCCACCATCACTGACACCGCCACCCCCACTCCTTCGGAGACGACGCCCCCACCGGCACCGGCCCCTCCCCCGCCGCCCGAACCAATTCCCGAGCTCCCGGCGGCGCCCATGAACATCCTGGTGATCGGCAGCGACAGCCGCGCCAACGCCCGGGAGCAGGCGGCCATCACCGCGGCCACCGGCGAATCCCAGGACCACCGCGCCGACACCCTCATGCTGGTCCACATCCCGGCCGACCGCCGCAGCGTGCACGTGGTCTCCCTCATGCGGGACCTGTACGTAAACATCCCCGACTACGGCTACGCCAAGATCAACAGCAGCCTGCAGGTGGGCGGCATCCCGCTGGCCACCCGGACGGTGGAGTCCCTGATGGAGACCCACATCGACCACACCCTCATGCTGGACTTCAACGGTTTCAAGACCCTCACTGACGGGCTGGGCGGAATCGACGTGAACGTCACCGTGCCGTTCCAGTCCACCCACGAAACGCAGCACATCTTCACGGCTGGGGTGAACCGCCTCGACGGCCAGGCGGCGCTGGAATTCGTCCGCGAGCGCTACGCCTTCGTTGACGGCGACTTCCAGCGGGTCCGGAACCAGCAGACGTTCCTCCGGGCCATCCTCGCCCGGCTGACCAGCGACGGCGCCCTGAACGACGTGACTGCCGTGCGGGCCCTAGTGAATTTTGCGGGAGGTTACCTCACGGTGGATCAGGGCTTTGATCCTGTGGGCGTGGCGATCCTTGCCTACGGCATGCGCGGCATCGACCCCAACGCCGTAGTGACCCTCACCCTGCCGACGGCCGGCGCGGGCCTGACGGCCGGCGGAGCGTCAGTCGTGTTCCCGGACTACGGCGGGATCGCCCAGGTGGCGGCTGCCATGCGCGAAGGCCGGCTGCCCGAGTACGCCGGCGGGTAGTACGCCGGCGGGTAGTACGCCGGGGCAACACGGTCCGGGCACTAAGCGAAACGGCCCCCGGCTGGGCCGGGGGCCGTTTCATTGGTGATTTAGCTCCGGGTGGGGTCCGGGCGCAACGGTGCCGGCCCCGGGTCCGGGACGGGCAGCGGGCCGGGAGGTTCCGGCGTCGGGATGGGGCTGGGCCGGTCCGGTCCCGGGTGGCCGGGATGGGTGGGGTCCGGGTTGAAGGGGTCCGGGCCTGGTTCCGGCGGGAACGGCTCTGGTTCGTGCACTGGCGGGATGGTCATGGAACTTCCCCTTTCACGCTGGGCGGGTGCGCCTTTGCGTGATCAGGATACGCCTGCCCCGCCTCCAACGCTCTCTCACTTCCTGCAGGAATTTCCCCACCGCGCTCTCACCTCCCATCAGGATGTGCGGGCCCGTTCCCGATCTGGCGGGCTTCTATGCAGGGCGGCGCAGGCGGGACGGGTGGGACATCGGGACTTGGTCCACGTCTTCAGCATTACGTATCCGGGGGACAGCGAAACTCACCACAAGGCGGGCATCGGCGTCGTCGGTGGACCGGATTGTCAGGCTCCTGGTGCCGGGCGGCACCGATGGAGTGAACACCTGCAGGTTCCGGAACCCCAGGCTGGCGGAGTCCCGGAAGGTATAAAGCGTGCCCCAATGGTCCTCGATGGCAATTTCCGGGACCGCTCTGCCGGCCGCGGATTCCACGTGGATGTTGACCACAAGGCACGTGCTCCAGACTTCCACGGAGAGCACCGTGAACTCAGCGCCGCGCGTCAGGTGCAGCCCGAACGTGGGCGGCAGGAGCATCTGCCGGAGGGTGCCTTTCGGTATCAGGTTTCGCATCATCGCCCCCAAAAATTACTAAGAGTGCTTACAATTAGCCCGCGAAAATGACGCCCTGTCAAGGTTCCGCTCAGCGTTATGTGGCAACCCACACCAGCATGAGTTAACCCGCGCCACGCCGGGCGTTCATCCTGGGGAAACGGGCCGTGTGCGCGCCGCGGGCAGGGTGGGGCCATGACTGATATCTCACGCCGCACCATCGTCAAAGGTTCCGTCCTCGCAGCAGCATTGGCGGCCGCGCCCGCCGCCGCCAACGCAAGCAGCTTCCCGGCCGGCAGGACCGGGATCCCCCTGGTCCGGAACCGCCTCACCCTGCCCAGCGGCATCGCCACCGGTGACGTCACCTCCGATTCCGCCGTGCTCTGGTCCCGTTCCTCCGCCGCCGGCCGGATGGCCGCCACCCTCCGCGCCGTGAACGACGGCGGCACTGTGCTGAGCGGGCGGGGCGCCTTCGAACGCACCCTCCGCGGCCCCCGGGCCACCCAGGCGTCGGACTTCACGGCCAAAATCCACGCCGGCAACCTGCCATCCAACACCCGCTTCGCACTGGAGATCAGTTTCGAGGACGACGGCGGCGCGGCCGGCGAGACCGTCAAGGGAACCTTCCGCACGGCCCCCGACGCCGGGAGCCACAATGGGGAGGGACGCACCGGCGGTGACCTCCCGACGTCGTACGCCCAAAGCTTCGTCTGGACCGGCGACACCGCGGGCCAGGGCTGGGGCATCAACGAGGAGATCGGCGGCATGCGCGGCTACCGGGCCATGCACAACACCCGGCCCGACTTCTTCATCCACTCCGGCGACACCGTCTACGCCGACGGCCCCATCACCGAAACCGTGGTGGAGAAGGACGGGCAGGTATGGCGCAACCTTGTCACGGAGGAGGTCTCCAAGGTGGCCGAAACGCTCACCGAGTTCCGCGGGCGGCACCGTTACAACTCCCTGGACGCCAACATGCGCGCCATGTTCGCTGACGTCCCCGTGATCGCCAACTGGGACGACCACGAAACCACTAACAACTGGTACCCGGGCGAGATCATCGACGACCCCCGCTACACCGTCCGCGACGTCAACACCCTCGCAGCGCGTGGCCGGCAGGCCTGGCAGGAGAACATGCCCATCGCCGACAGTTCCGCGCTGTGGCGCCCGGGAACGTTCGACGACGGCGGGCAGTACCAGCCGGCCCGCATCTACCGGAAGATCCCCCGCGGTCCGCAGCTGGATGTGTTCTGCCTGGACATGCGTACCTTCAAGTCGCCCAACACGGACGGCAAGGAGGCCTATGCCACCTCCATCCTTGGCCAGGAGCAGGTGGACTGGCTGATCCGCGAGGTTTCCAGGTCCAAGGCGACCTGGAAGGTGATCGCCGCGGACCTGCCCTTGGGCATCGTCGTCCCGGATGGTGCCGTGAACCAGGAAAGCCTGGCCAACCGCGACCCCGGTGCGCCGCTGGGCCGCGAGCTCGAAATCGCCGGGGTACTCAGTGCATTCAAGCGGAACCGGGTGAAGAACGTGGTGTGGCTGACGGCCGACGTGCACTACTGCGCCGCCCACCACTACTCCCCCGAGCGCGCGGCCTTCACGGACTTCGATCCGTTCTGGGAGTTCGTGGCCGGCCCTATCGCGGCCGGATCCTTCGGGCCCAACCCGATGGACGGGACGTTCGGACCCGAGGTGGTATTCACCAAGGCGGGACGGTTCCCTGGCGAATCACCGCGCGACGGCGAGAACCAGTTCTTCGGCCACGTCCAGCTGGGCGAGGATGACAGCTTCACCGCCAGCCTCCGCAATGCCAACGGCGCCGTGGTCTTCTCCCAGGTGCTCACTCCCGAACGGTGAGGACGGTCGCCTTCGACCGTTAGCCGGAGCTTCTTTGCCAGAGCTTCTTTGCCAGACATTAGGGATGGCCCCCGGCAATGCCGGGGGCCACCGTATCGGGAGGGTCACCCGCAGACTGCCGATGCGCTATTGGCGCTGTGGCGTGCCCAAACGGCTAACCGCCCTAAGGAGGCAGATGAAAAAGAACGCGTCCGGATCCTCCCGGTAATGCTGTTCTAGCACCGTACGGAGGCGGGTTCAAGGGGTTCCGGCGGGTAACTTAGCTGCACGTCCGGATTGGCGGAGTGAGAGAGCGTTTGAGGTGGCTACCCCGGTAGCGAACGGCGGTCTTTTTGTCCGCCCGGCTCTATATATTGAAGGCATGACCCAGACTCCGCTGCAGGATTCCGCCAGTTCTTCCGCCGCCTACCCGGTGCCGCCCGCGCCGCCGGCGCCGCCGGCGCCCCCCGTAGCCAAGAAAGTACCGCACGAGCGGACGCACCACGGCGACACTTTCGTGGACAACTACGAGTGGCTGCGAGAGAAGGAATCCGCCGAGGTGGTTGAGCACCTGAAGGCTGAGAACGCCTACCAGGAGGCGGTCACCGCCCACCAGGAGCCGCTGCGCGAGGCCATCTTCCAGGAAATCAAGGGCCGCACCCAGGAGACAGACCTATCTGTTCCAAACCGCAAGGACGGTTGGTGGTACTTCAGCCGCTCGGCTGAGGGCAAGGAGTACGGCATCCAGTGCCGCGTCCGCGCCCAGGACTCCGGCAACCCCGTGGCCGACTGGACTCCCCCCGCAGTGGAGGCCGGCGTCGAAATCCCCGGCGAGGAAGTGCTGCTGGACGGCAACATTGAAGCCGAAGGCAAGCCGTTCTTTTCGGTGGGCGGCTCGGCCGTCACGGTGGACGGGAACCTTTACGCCTACGCCGTGGACAACGCCGGCGACGAACGTTTTACCCTCCGCATCAAGGACCTCCGCACGGGTAAACTCCTGCCGGACGTCATCGAGAACATCTTCTACGGCGTCAGCTTCTCCCCCGACGGCACCCGCATTTTCTACACTGTGGTGGACGATTCGTGGCGGCCGTACCAGGTCAAGTCCCACGTCCTGGGCACGCCGGTCACCGACGATGAGGTGATTTACCAGGAGGACGACGTCGCCATGTGGCTGGGCTTTGAGCTCTCCTCAGATAGGCGTCACCTCGTGCTGGGCATCGGCTGCTCCGAGTACAGCGAGACCCGCCTCCTGCGTTTCGATGACCCGACGGCGGCCCTCACCACCGTGATTTCGCGGGACGAGCGCGTCCTCTATGAGGCCGAACCCTTCCTGCTCACCGGCCCGGAGGGTGAAAAGTCGGAACGCATCATCATCACGCACAACCGGAACGCCGTGAACTCCATGGTCTCCCTGATCGACCCTGCCGAGCTCGCCAAGCCGCTGGCCGAGCAGCACTGGAGCACCGTCGTCGAACATTCCGATGACGTCCGCGTCAACGGTGCCGGTGTTACCTCCACGCACCTGATTGTGTCCGTCCGCAAGGACACCATCGAGCGCGTCCAGGTCATGGGGCTGGCGGCCCTCGGCACCCCCGCGCAGGAAGCTCCGGTGGAACCCGCGTTCGACGATGAGCTGTACACGGCCGGCGTCGGCGGGTCGGACTACGAGGCGCCGGTGATCCGGCTGGGCTACACGTCCTACTTCACGCCGTCGCGCGTTTACGACTTTGTGCTGCCCACCCCGGCGCAGCCCGCCGGCGAACTGCTGCTCCGCAAGGAAAGCCCGGTGCTCGGCGGCTACTCCGCCGGCGAGTACGTGGCCACCCGCGAATGGGCCGACGCCGCGGACGGCACGCGGATCCCCCTGTCTGTGCTGCGGCACAAGACCGTGAAGCAGGATTCGACGGCGGCGGGCCTGGTCTACGGGTACGGCTCCTACGAGCTGAGCATGGACCCCGGTTTCGGCATCGCGCGGCTGTCGCTGCTGGACCGCGGTGTGGTGTTTGTGATCGCGCACATCCGCGGCGGCGGCGAGCTGGGCCGGCACTGGTACGAGGACGGCAAGAAGCTCACGAAGAAGAACACTTTCACGGACTTTGTGGACGCCACCGACTGGCTGGCCAACTCCGGCTGGGTGGATCCGTCCCGCATTGCGGCGCTGGGCGGTTCGGCGGGCGGTTTGCTGATGGGCGCCGTGGCCAACCTGGCGCCGGAAAAGTACGCCGCGGTGGTGGCGCAGGTGCCGTTCGTGGATGCCCTCACCACCATCCTGGACCCGGAGCTTCCGCTGTCAGCCCTGGAATGGGAGGAATGGGGCAACCCCATCACGGATCCTGACGTGTACGCCTACATGAAGTCCTATTCGCCGTACGAGAACGTGCATTCAGTTGCTTACCCCAAGGTAGCCGCGGTGACGTCCTTCAACGACACCCGCGTGCTCTACGTGGAGCCCGCCAAGTGGGTCCAGGAGCTGCGGAACAAGACCACCGGCACGGAGCCGGTGGTCATGAAGATCGAGATGGACGGCGGCCACGGCGGCGCGTCCGGGCGCTATGTCCAGTGGCGCGAGCGGGCGTGGGACTACGCGTTCATAGCCGACTCCCTCGGCGCCAAGGACCTGTTGCCCGGGGCTGGGCTGAAGTAGGGCTTCTCAAGTCCGGTGGTTGAGCCTGGGCCCACCACCTCAGCCCTCATCCCTGCCGTATTCGGGGTGCTCGGCCAGCAGTTCGGCCAGTGTCTCGAGGTTGGCACGGACGGTCCGGGCCTGGGCTTTTTCCACGAACCGGTCGGCGAGTTTGCCGAACACCCCGCCCAGTCCGGACGCGGCGTCGATCCGGTAGTTCAGGCGGGTGCCGTCACCTTCGGGTGCCAGGGCAGAGGATACCGTGAAGTCCATCTTTCCTTCCACCGACTTGGAAACGAAGCGGCTTGGCGGCTGGAATTCCGCCACTTCCGTGGTCCAGTCGAATTTCCGTCCCACTATCTTGCTGGTTCCTTTGGCCCGCGTGCCCAGCCCAACGGGCCCGGTCCCGATTGTTTCAGCGTGCACCACCGAGGAGTCCCAGACTGAAATATTTTCGCTCTTCGACAAGAAGTTGAACACTTCCTGCGGCGGCCGGGCGATGTAGACGGTTTCTTCCACGACAGGCATCGGATTCTCCTCGGAAACGCCTGTTGCCAGCGCGGCGTGGCCGGCAGCTAAGCACAACGCCAGTTTGGCCCTGGCGCACCAGACAGTCAATGGCGCGCGTTGACTCATCAAAGATGCCCGCGTAGCTGCTATCGAAGAATCATTTGGTAATGCCCGCGTAGCGGCGCGTCTGCTGGGGTGGTATCCGCTGGCCCGGCACTGTGAGCCATGGAGCTTTCGATGAGCGAACGCAAGGCCGTCACGAAGACCACTGCCCTCCGATATGCCCGGTCGGACCGTGCGGCCAAGAAGACCATCCTGGACGAGCTGTGTGCCCTGACGCTTTGGCACCGGGACCATGCGCGTAAGGCGCTGCGGCAGGCGCTGGTGCTCAAGCAGGTCAAGTCCCGGCCGCCCAGGCCCGCGCTCTATGGCGAGGACGTGATCGAGGCGCTGCGGTTCTGCTGGGCCGTGCAGGGCACCCCGTGCGGGCGCCTGCTGGCCGCAGCGCTGCCGGATTTGGTGCCGCGGCTGCGCCGGTTCAAGGAGTTGGCGATCGAGGACGGGACGGCGGCGTTGTTGCTGAAGATCGCTCCGGCCACCATCGACCGCCGGCTCAAGGTGACCGGGACAAACTCGATCCAAGGGGCCGCTCCCACACGAAGCCCGGAACACTGCTCAAGGACTCCATCCCGATGCGGACCTGGGCCGAATGGGACGATGCGGTGCCCGGCTTTGTGGAGATTGATCTGGTTGGCCACGAGGGCGGCAATTCAGGGGTGAGTTCTGTTTCACCCTGACGATCACTGACATTTCCACGGGGTGGACCGAGACCCGGTCGGTGCGGAACAAGGCCCAGAAGTGGGTGTTCGCCGCGATCAAGGAAGCCACCGCGGCGTTCCCGTTCCCGATCCGGGGGATCGATTCGGACAACGGGAGCGAGTTCATCAATTGGGGGCTGCTGCGGTGGTGTGAACAGGAGCAACTGACCTTCACCAGGTCCCGGTCCGGGAACAAGAATGACGGCGCGCATGTGGAACAGAAGAACTGGCATGTTGTCCGGCAAACCGTCGGATACCACCGCTACGACACGGCGGCCGAACTGGAACTGCTGAACCGGATCTGGGCGTTGCAGGGGCGGCTGACCAATCACTTCGGACCCCAGCAGAAACTCGTCCAGAAGATCCGGACCGGCGCAAAGATCAGCAAGAAATATGACCGGCCGGCAACCCCGTACCAGCGGGTCCTGACCGACGAGGGCACGGTCCAGAAAGGTGTGAAGGCGAAGTTGAGGCGGGAGAACAAGCCCTTGAATCCGGCGGCAATCCAACGTCAGGTTCAAGCACTCTGCGCTGAACTTCTCACCCTCACCACGGCCAAGCAAGGCCCCAAGAGCCAACCACCCATCCGGGCACAATCAAATGATTCTTCGATAAACGCTACGCGGGCATCTTGACATGATTCCTCGGGTGGCGTCCGCGGCTGAGCGCTGTGGCATCATTCGCTCGACGAACGTCATGCCACGGGTTCGGGGGCACGTTCGGCAACGCGGGCCGCTTTCGCGACCCTGGCCGCGGTCAACCGTCCCATCCTGATGGCGCCGTCCACGTGCCGGTACCCTTCAGCGGCGATGTCTGAGGAGCACCAGCAAATAGGGCCCACGGGGGTGGACTGGTCCCTCCCGCAGCGGCGGCCTGAAATAACGCATCGCGACAGGCTCGATCGCCGGGAGGGCTCGATCACCGGGAGGGGGCGATCACCAGGAGGGGGCGCGCCATTCGTCCTTGAGGATCGCGTAGACCAGCTCGGTGGCCCACTGGCCTTTGTAGTGCCACTTGTCCACCAGCCGGGCTTCTAACCGCATGCCGAGCCGTTCGCACAAGGCGGCGGAGGCGGTATTCAGGGCGTCGAGCTTTGCCTCGATCCGGTGCATCTCCAGCTCCTCGAACCCCAGCTTCAGCACCGCATCCGCGGCCTCGGCCCCGTAGCCCTTGCCCCGCGCGGCCGGCGCCAGGGTCCATCCGACTTCGCCCTGGCCGCGCCCCGGAAGCCACTTCAGCACCACTTCGCCCACCAGCTCCGGCGATCCCATCGGCTCGATGGCCAGGCATACCCAGTCGCCCTCCTTCTCGAAGACAAAGTTGGCGTACTTGCCCACGGACTCCATGCACTTGGTGTAGCTCTTGGCCTCCCCCGGCAGGAAGCGGGCGGTGTCGGGCAGCGAATGGTAGGCATGGAAGGCGTCCAGGTCCGTACCTTCGAACCGGCGCAGGATCAGCCGCTCGGTGCGGATGGGCAAAGTGATCTCAGGCATGGACTGAGGCTACTCCGCAGCCCGTCCATTGCTCCGTAACCGCCGTTTTGAGCGCCCAGAAGGGCCGCTACGGAGCAATCGATGAGTGGACGACGGCGGTTTTGTGGTGCCGCCGGCAGGCTCAACCGCCGGGGCCTCCCTTGATCAATTCCTTGGAATTAAATGCGCAGAATTTGAGGTTTTTCCGTAATATTTCCTTCCTCGCGGCGATTACTTTGATATGGACTCCAAGACGTCCAGGCGCACTTTCAGGTTTTCTCATATCGGAGGATTTCATGTCGTTCTTTACCGCATTGGTGACCAGCAAGATCGCAGCTGGAGTTCTGGCCGGAGGAACTCTGGCCGTTGGCGGCGCCGCCGCCGGGGCCCATACCGGAACACCGCCTGCGCCGCTGCAGGAAAGTGCCCACACCATAATCGGCGCCCCGGCACCGGCCGCCGCCTCCGATACTGGCGGCCAGAAGGCCGCTGTTGCCTCGCACGGAAAGGCCTCGCGACCTGCAGTTGCTTCGACTAGCCCTAATACGAGCGCCGCGGCAGTGGGCCCTGACGCCACAGGACCGGCCGCATTCGGGCTCTGCACGGCGTTTACCAAAGGCGGCCTGGATCCGGCCTCAGTGGCCTACAAGTCCCTGGTCGCGGCGGCGAAGGACAGCGGGGATATCGCCGCGTACTGCAAGTCCGTGCCGGCACCGGGCCAGTCCGCCGACCACCGCAGCGAATCTCAGGGCAATTCAGGAGACTCCGGGTCACGGAACAACGGAACACCGCCGGCCCAGGCAAACAAGGGCCTCTCGCACAAGCCAGTCACGGCCGGGAAACCCTAAACCAGCACCACCAGCGACTGACCGGAGGTGGGGATGGATCCGATCACTGAGGACCTGATGGCTGCGGGCCACGACGACGCAGCGTTGTTGTTCAGCGCCGCCTACCGCTCATTCTCTCCGGGCGTTGCCGGTTACCTGCGCGCCGGTGGTGTGGAGGATCCGGAAGGCGTCACCCATGACGTATTCCTTGCCCTGTACACCAGACTGAAGGCGGTCCGTGGCGGAACGCAGGGCCTGCGGGTGCTGATCTTCTCCATCGCCCACGCCCGCCTGGTCGATCACCACCGCCGCCGCACCAGAATGCCTGCCCCGGCGGAATACGATCCCGGGAGGGACGAGCGCCTGAGCGCATCAGCCGAAGATGTGGCCCTTGATGGCAACGCCGAGGCCAACGCCCTGGCCTTGCTGGAGGGCCTCCGTGAGGATCACAGGGAGGTCCTCCGGCTGCGCATCATCGCGGAACTGTCCGTGAACGACGTCGCCTACATCATGCAGAAATCGCCAGGAGCCGTCACGCAGCTCCAGCACCGGGCGATGGCCAGTCTCCGGAACCAGCTAAGAGCAAAGAACGGAGTGCCAACATGAGCACCGTGCACACGCTTCAGGACGAACAGATCGTCGATCAACTGCTTCTCGAAACAGAAGAAGAAGAAGACGACTTCGAGGACCTGAGGCTGGCGCTGTTGGAGCTGCGCTCCTTCGCGGCAGGGCCGCCTGTGGCTGCTTCGGCCGAACTTGCCGCACTAATGTCGACGGGGCCGGTGAGCCTGGACGCCCGCCGGCGGCGCCATCGTCATCACGCCGCGATTGCCGCCCTGGCCATCGCAGCGTCCATGGGAATTGGCAGCGGCGCCGTGGCCGCGGCAGACCCCGGGTTCCGGCAAAAGGCCCAGGCGGCCATCAACACGGTGGTCAACGTAGTCACGCAAGGCCGGCCCGGGCGGCCTGAACCGGCCGCACCGCCGTCGCCCGTGGTTCCGGCGATTCCCGCCACCCCCGCCAAAGCTCCCGACGTTCGAGGCCCTGGCGGGAACGAATCCGGCCGCACCGGGCCGAAGGTCACCTCATCCGCCCCCGGGACCGGAAATTCGGGAGACGAAGCCCGTCCACTGATCAGTCCAGGGACGCCCCCGGTGGCTACGCCGCCCAGGGCAACGGACACCGCGCGCAGCCGCCCATGAGTGGGCGCCCGAAGGAGCATTGCCATGGACGAAAATGCCAATTTTGAATACGTAACGGTCCTGGTCGAAGGCCGCAGGTCCTCTCCGTCAAGCCCGTCACGATGTTCTCACGCCTGAGCGGTGCGTCCAATGCCTTGCTCAGGCGGGCCCGCAGCTGACTTCGGCGCTGATTGAAGCGCCCGTCCATTGCTCCGTAACGGCCGTTTTGAGCGCCCCCAAGGGCCGCTATGGAGCAATCGATGAGTGGACGACGGCGGCAGTTGCCTCCGCGATGGCGCGTTCCTCGTCGGTGGGCACCACCAACACCGGGATGACGGACGCAGCCGTGGAAATCACGCGCGGTTCCCTGGACCGTTGACTGTTCAGGCCGGCGTCGAGCTCTATGCCCAGCGCACGCAGCCGGTCAGTCACCAGGGCACGGAACTGGTGCGAGTTCTCGCCGATCCCCGCCGTGAACACGAGGGCCTTGGCGCCCCCGACGGCCACGTGGTAGCCGCCGATGTATTTGGCCAGCCGGTAGGACGTGACCGCGAGCGCCATCGCGGCTTTGGCGTCGCCGCCCTCGGAAGCTTCCACCACCGAGCGCATATCGTTGTTCCCGGCGAGCCCCTTCAGCCCCGATTCACGGTTGAGCATGGTGTCGATGTCCTCCGGCGTCCAGCCGTTCCGGCCGAGAAATACCAGGATGGAGGGATCGAGGTCGCCTGAGCGCGTGCCCATCACCAGGCCCTCCAGTGGGGTGAAGCCCATGGACGTGTCCACAGAATGACCGCCCCGGATGGCCGTGACGGAGGCGCCGTTCCCCAGGTGGGCAATCACGCCGTCGAACTCGTCCACGGGCAGATCCAGCAGCGCGGCGGCGCGGTGCGTGACGTACTCGTGCGAGGTGCCGTGGAAGCCATAGCGGCGGATGCCGTGGTTCGTATAGAGCTCGTCGGGGACGGCGTAGCGCCAGGCGTGCTCGGGCAGGGTGCGGTGGAAAGCGGTGTCGAACACGGCCACCTGCGGCAGGTCCGGCCACTTCTTGCTGATGGCGCGGATGCCCAGGACGTTGGCGGGGTTGTGCAGCGGCGCCAGCGGGTTGAGGCGCTCGATGGCGCGGGTGATCTCGTTGTCGATCAGCACCGGCTCGGCGAACCGCTCGCCGCCGTGCACCACGCGGTGGCCCACCGCCGCCAACTCGGGGTCCCCGAGCTCGGCATGGATCGCGGCGTCCACCTGTTCCAGTGCCTCCGCATGGTCGCGGGGGCCCTCGATTTCGCCGTCGCCATCGCCGCCGTTGCCCATGCCGATCTTCTCGATCAGTCCTTCGGTCAGCACAATGCCGGCGGCCACGTCACGGACCTGGTACTTGAGCGAGGACGAACCGGAATTGATGACGAGCACAAGCATGGGGCCTCCTGAAGCCTTGGTACCGCGGGCACAGCTGACGAGGGGTGGTGGTGGTGGAGCCTGGCGGAGCGCTCCCAGGGTCCCACTCTATAAGTTGCCGCGTCAGCCGCCGGCGATGTCCCGCAGGGTTTGCAGGTGCCCGTCCCAGGCCTTCCGCCCTGCCGCGGTCACGCTCGCCGAGGTCCGCGGCATCTTCCCCGCGAACCCTTTCCTGATCTTGACGTAGCCGGCCTTTTCAAGCACGGCAAGCTGCGTGCTGAGCACGGAATCGCTGACCTGGATGGCGTCCCGCAGGTCCTTGACGTCCAGCGACTCCGCACCTGCCAGCGCCGCCATGATGGAGAAGCGGACCGGCTGGTGGATAAGGTCGTCGAGCCGGTGGCGGGGATGTTCCGCTGCGGTGCTCATGCCCGCAGCTCACGGAAGGCGGCGGCCAGGCCAACTCCGGCGAGTACGACGGCGGCGCTCATGTAGAACCAGAGGTTCCCGTCGCGGAAGAGGCTGGCTCCTACCCCCAGCGCGATGCCATACAGAACGAAGTAGGCGATCAATGACGTCAGGAACCGGCTGGTGTACCCGGCTTTGGTGGACGTCTGGAACATCGGCCAGATGCAGGCCGTTGCCGCTCCCCAGATTCCGACGGCGGTCGCCAGCAGCGGCGCGCCGTAGCCGGTGTGGGACACGATGTGCATGCCGATCATCAGCATCGATCCCAGGATGGCCAGGCTGGTGAAGACCATGGCAACAGGCCATGCCGCCGCGTTGATGGAGGTGGCGCCGATCGATTGCGCCTTCGCCAGGAGCTCCTGTGCCTCGGCAGGAGTGGGACTTGCCGATGTCTCGTCCATGGTGTTGCCTTTCGCCGCTGCTGAGTAGTGAACTCATCACAGGAAAGTACTTTCCATTACGTCAAGTGCTTTCCATCATGAAGAAAGGCCGATGATTTCAGCGACTTGTATTTGATAATCATTCTTATTAGAGTGATCGGCATGCATCTCACTGTGATCAGCTCCCTGGACGCCCCGTGCCGCCAGCAAGCCTGCCAAGACGCGGCCGCGGCCAATCCCGGCGCCGTGGTGGTCCTGCACGACCTTCTGGAGAACGGCGTCGTCATCCGCAGGATCTCCAGCCAGTCCGGGCTCCTGGAGCGCGCCGAGACACGGCTGGAACATGGCTGCCTGAGCTGCACCGTGAGGCTGGACCTCGTGCCCACCATCGAGCGGCTGCTGGAACGCGGGGAGACTCAGGCCATCATCGGGCTCCCTCCGGCGGTGTCCGCAGAGGCCGCGATCGGGGCACTGCGGCGTGGCCTTTCCCGCCCGGTGACGATTGATTCCGCTGTCCTTGCCTGCGCCCCTGACACGCTGGAGGACCACATTTGGGACCACCACACCCTGTTTGAATCCGGGTTCACGCCGGTCCCGGAGGACCAGCGCACTGCGGGCGAATTCCTCATTGGCGAGCTGTCGTTCAATGACACCGTCCTGCTGGCGGAGGTGGACCTGTTTCCGGCTGACCCAGCCCTGCGGGTTCGCGGCGTGCAACTGGTGAGGGAACTGGCTCCGCACGCTGACGTGGTGGAAAACGCCGGCCTCATCCGCCCCGGCCGCCACGACTACCAGGACGCCCTGAGCCGGACGGTCCCCGGTTCGGTGCGGATCCCGGCGTCGTCCTCAATCTCACCGTTCACCACTGTCACGCACCGGGCCCAACGTCCGCTGCACCCAGAGCGGTTCCGGCACGCCCTGGCATCGCTCGCGGAGGGGTGCTGCTGGTTGCGGGGCCGCCTGTGGATCGCCGCCGCACCTCAGTGCCGGATCGCCATCCAGGGCATCGGCCCTCGCGTCTGGCTCGAAAATACTGGACCGTGGCTGGCAGACCAGGACGCCGGTGCGGCGCCCGATCCCCTCAACCACGTGGACGCACACCTCGACTGGCATCCGGAACACGGGGACCGCGGAAGCGTGCTGGCCGCGACCGGAGAGGGCATGGACCCGGGGGAAATTGCGCAGCTGCTCTCCGCCTGCGAACTCACCGACGCGGAAATGGAGGCCGGGTTTGCCGGGCTGACCGACCCGTTCCAGCTCGACCCCGCCCCGTCCTGAACGGCCCCGGCTTCACACTGCGCCACCGGCCAAAACGCCGCCCATCAACCGCCACTACACAAGGAGCAAGCCCATGAAAGTCAGAAATTCCCTCCGCGCCCTGAAGAAGGTTCCCGGCGCCCAGATCGTCCGACGCCGGGGCCGCACCTTTGTGATCAACAAAAAGAACCCGCGGATGAAGGCCCGTCAGGGCTGAGGCTGGGGTCGGGCTCACCCCGCGCCTGCCGTTGCGCCAGCCACGGCAGGCGCTTAGAGTCGGCGGACACGTTGCACCATGCAGAGAGGGACTTCCATGCCGAACGACACCACTCAGCCCGACAACACCGAACCCGAGACCGCAGCACCCGCCCCCGGCACCGAGCCCAGCGCCGCAGGCTCCGGCACCATGGACCCCACCGGCGTCGAGGGTGCCAACCCGGCCCTGGACGACACCGGAAGCCCCAAAGCCGACGAGGTGGGCGAGGCCCCTGAGCAGCCCGAGGATCCAGAAAACCTGGACCTCACGCCCGAAGGACTCTCCGATGAGCCGGCCAAGCAGGAGGACCCGGACAGCGTGGCCAAGCCGGAGAACAGCTAGGGCCACCTTCAACCTCCACGAGATGGCATTTCGCGGCAGTGTTTTCGAGAAACATTGCCGTGAAGTGCCATCTCGCTGCTTACCGTCCGGGACCCAAACCGGGTGCCGCCGTCGGACGTTAAACGGACGCCGGAGACGGCACCTGCGCCTGGATGGCCGTGATGGCCACCGTGTTCACGATGTCCTCCACGGTGCAGCCGCGGGAGAGGTCGTTGACCGGCTTGCGCAGGCCCTGCAGGACGGGCCCGACGGCGACCGCGCCGGAGCTCTGCTGCACCGCCTTGTACGTGTTGTTGCCGGTGTTCAGGTCGGGGAAGATGAACACGGTCGCCTGCCCTGCCACCGACGAGCCAGGCATCTTGGAGGCCGCGATGGAGGCGTCCACGGCTGCGTCGTACTGGATGGGGCCTTCGACGGCGAGATCCGGGCGGCGTTCGCGCACCAGTTCGGTGGCCTGCCGGACTTCGTCCACGGCCTCGCCGGAGCCCGAGCCGCCGGTGGAGTAGGACAGCATGGCCACGCGCGGCTCCACCCCGAACTGCACCGCGGTTTCGGCCGAGGCGAGGGCGATGTCCGCGAGCTGCTCCACGTTGGGGTCCGGATTCACGGCGCAGTCGCCATAGACCAGCACCCGGTCCGGCATGAGCATCAGGAACACGGAGGATACGATCTTCACGCCGTCGCGGGTTTTGACGAACTCCAGCGCCGGGCGGATGGTGTGCGCCGTGGTGTGAGCGGCGCCTGACACCATGCCGTCCACCACGCCCAGCTGGACCATCATGGTGCCGAAGTAGCTGCCGTCCTGCATGATTTCCAGTGCCTTGGGCAGGTCCACGCCCTTATGTGCCCGCAGCTCCGCGTACTTTTCCGCGAAACCCTGCCGCAGCTCCGAGGTGGCCGGGTCCACTATGTTGATCCCGGTGAGGTCGATGCCGTTGGCCGCCGCCAGCTCCCGGACCTGCGAATCGGGCCCCAGCAGGGTGAGGTCGCAGACGTCGCGGCGGTGCAGGATTTCGGCGGCCTGCAGGATCCGGACGTCCGTTCCCTCCGGCAGCACCACATGCCGGCGCTGCCCCCTGGCCCGTTCGATGAGGTCGTGCAGGAACCGCAGCGGGGTCATCCGTTCCAGGCGCGGCAGGTGGAGTCGCTCCACGAGCTCAGCCTCATCCACCCGTTTGGACCACAGGCCCAGCGCGGACGCCACCTTGCGGCGGTGCCCGGACCAGATCTCGCTGCGGACCTCGGAGACCCTCTTGGCGGTGGTGTAGGTGTCATCGCTGGCGGCAAACACGGGGAAGGGTGCCTGCGCCAGGAGCGGGTAGATGTTGGCGTCCGGGGCCAGGCCACCGGTGAGGATCAGCGCCGACGGAACGGGGAATTCCGGCGAGAACGACGACGCCAGGCAGGCCACCATCACGTCCGCGCGGTCGCCGGGAACGATCACCAGGGCGCCCTCGTCCAGCACGTTCAGGAAGTTGCCCACGTTCATGGCCGCCACCTTGATATCCCGGACGTCGCGTTCCATGTCCGCAAGACCGGCGATCTGGCGTACGCCGAGGGCCGCAGCTACCTCACCGGTGGTGGGCCGGGCGATCTCCTCAAGCTCCGGCAGGACGTACACCGGCCGCTTGGATGCACCGGGCTTCACGGCGGCCGCGATTTCCTCCAGCAAGTCCGGGTCCGCGCGGTTCACCATGATGGCCAGCAGCGTGCACTTCTCCGCCGCCAGCTCCTTGCGGGCAACCTCGACGGCGGCCGCAGCCTCGGCAACACTGAGCCCCTTGGCGCCCACCACGGCAACCACCGGCGCGGCCAGATTGTTGGCCAGCCGGGCGTTGAGGTCAAACTCGACGGCGGCGTCCTGGCCGGTGAGGTCCGTCCCTTCCACGATCACCACGTCACAATGCTTGGCGATGTCGGCGAAGATCTCCACACAGCGGGCGTCGATGTCCGCGCGTTTTCCGTCTGCCAGGAGAGCACGCACTTCGGCGGACGTCAGGCCCCCTCGGCAGCGGTCGTCGTCGAGCGCGAAGCGTGATTTCATCAGCGCCACCATGGGGTCATTGGCGGCGTCCGGGCCGTGGACCACCGGTTTGAAGAACCCGATCCGGTCCGCATGCCGGTGGAGCGTGTCCGCGAGGCCCAGGGCCACGAGCGATTTGCCCGATCCCGGAGTGGTCGCGCTGACGTAGATGCCTTTGGCCATGGTCCGCCCTTTGCTGTGCGTGGTGCCGGTCCCTCCATCCTTGCACTTCCCTGGCGGGCTGAGGCGACCCGGCTCATCGCCGGCGCGCGCCCGAGCGCGTCCTCACGGAACCGCAAAGTTACAACGCTCGAAATCGTGAACCGGCCGTTCGGAAACCGATCGCCAGCGCCACTTGGGGCAGCACGTGGTCCGTCCAATATCCGCTTCATCACTTTGTCGGAACCCAACAAAATCTCGCCTCTCACTGGGACCTAGCGTTTGTTCCGAGGAAATATCCGCAGCTATGCACCCCAAAGGATTATCGATGACGATGCAGCCAGACCTCCAGGCCAACCCCGGCACCATCCTCGAGACCGCCCGGACGCAGGTTCTGGAGCAGGGCACCGGACTCTCCGAACGCCAGCTTCTGGAAATCCTCAGGCTTCCGGACCGGGATCTGCCCGCCGCCCTGCAGCTGGCCCACGAAGTACGCCTGAAACACTGCGGCGAAGACGTCGAGGTGGAAGGCATTATTTCGATCAAGACCGGCGGTTGCCCCGAGGACTGCCACTTCTGCAGCCAGTCCGGC
The DNA here is from genome assembly GCF_050156205.1 of Pseudarthrobacter sp. Y6. NCBI lineage: Bacteria > Bacillati > Actinomycetota > Actinomycetes > Micrococcales > Micrococcaceae > Pseudarthrobacter > Pseudarthrobacter sp. Y6. Next base: position 3,584,776 of record NZ_CP189574.1, read on the forward strand.
CTGTTCGACTCCCCCGTCCGCGGCATCTGGCTCGACATCCCTGAGCTGGTCAAGGCCGCCAAGGAGACGGCCGCAACCGGAGCCACCGAGTTCTGCATCGTCGCCGCCGTCCGCGGCCCCGACATCAAACTCATGAACCAGATCAAGTTCGCGATTGACCGCATCAACGAAGAAGTGGACATCAACATCGCCTGTTCCCTGGGGATGCTGACCCAGCGCCAAGTGGACCAGCTCGCCAGCTGGGGCGTGCACCGTTACAACCACAACCTCGAAACCGCCCGCAGCTACTTCCCCGAAGTGGTCACCACGCACAGCTACGAGGAACGTCTGGAGACCTGCAACATGGTCAAGGCCGCCGGCATGGAACTCTGCTGCGGCGCCCTGATCGGCATGGGCGAAACCCTGGAGCAGCGCGCCGAACTCGCAGCCCAGCTCGCAGCCCTGGAACCCCACGAGGTCCCCCTGAACTTCCTGAACCCCCGGCCCGGGACCCCGCTGGAGAACCAGGGAATCATGGACGGCAAGGACGCCCTGCGCGCGATCGCTGCCTTCCGCCTCGCCATGCCCCGGACGGTGCTGCGGTACGCCGGCGGCCGTGAACTGACGCTCGGCGACCTCGGCACCCGCGAGGGCCTGCTCGGCGGCATCAACGCCGTCATCGTCGGCAACTACCTCACCACCCTGGGCCGCCCCGCCAACGCCGACCTCAACCTCCTGGTGGAACTGAACATGCCCATCAAGGAACTCCAGAAGGCGCTGTGAACGCGGTTTCCCTCCCAACCACGGCTGAGTTTTGCGGGCACTGCGGCGGGACGTACGACGCCGGTGCGCAGCCGCCGTCGGACGCTCACCAAAGCTGCGCACAGCGCCTCGCGATGGAGCCGCCGCGGTACTGCGCCGCCTGCCGGCGCCGGATGAAAGTCCAGGTCACACCGCTGGGCTGGACGGCGGAATGCTCCCGCCACGGGGTGCTTGCACTATGACTGGTGAGGCGCAGCTGGGCCTGATCCAGCGGGACCGCGCGCGGCTGTGGCATCCCTACGCGCCGGCCTCCCCGGACCTTCCGCTGTGGGAGGTCGAGGCGGCCGACGGCGTGCGGCTGCAGCTTCGGGGCGAGGACGGCACACGCCATGAGGTGGTGGATGCGATGTCCTCGTGGTGGTCGGCGATCCACGGCTACCGCCACCCCGTGCTCGACGCCGCCGCGCGGCGGCAGCTGGAGACGTTCAGCCACGTAATGTTCGGCGGCCTCACGCACGCCCCGGCGGTGGAACTGGCCGAGCGGCTCGTGGACATGGCCCCTGGTGCACCCGGAAGGCCGGCCCTGGAGCGGGTGTTCCTGGCGGATTCCGGTTCGGTCGCGGTGGAGGTAGCACTGAAGCTGGCGGTGCAGTTCCAGACCGCGTCCGGGTACCCCCAGCGCCAGCGGTTCCTGAGCATCCGCGGCGGATACCACGGCGACACCTTCGCGGCGATGGGCGTCTGCGATCCCGTGGATGGCATGCACTGCGCCTTCCCCGGCCTGCTGGCGGGCAACGTCTTTGCTCCGCGGCCGCCGGCTGCGGCTTCCGCCACGCCGGAAAGCATCCGGGCGTGGGAATCCGAACTCGAGGAGATCGCTGCTGCGCATTCCGGGGAGCTCGCCGCCATCATCGTCGAACCGGTCCTCCAGGGCGCCGGCGGCATGCACGCCTACCCGGCCGAATGCCTGACAGCGCTCCGGCAGGTGGCGGACCGGCACGGGCTGCTGCTCATCTTCGATGAGATCGCCACCGGTTTTGGGCGTACCGGCGAACTGTTCGCGGCCGATCATGCCGGCGTCGTGCCGGACATCATGTGTGTGGGCAAGGCCCTGACCGGCGGGTACCTGACCCTCGCCGCCACGCTGTGCACAGGCGAGATCGCGGCCATGGTCTCGGCCGGCCGGGCCGGGGCGCTGCTGCACGGCCCCACCTTCATGGGAAACCCGCTGGCGTGCGCGGTGGCCAACGCCAGCCTCGGCATTATCGACGACGGCGGCTGGCGGGCGGATGTTGCCCGGATCAACGCAGGCCTCGTGGCCGGGCTCGCTCCCGCCCGGGAGTTCGGGGCGGTCCGGGATGTCCGCACCATCGGCGCGGTGGGAGTCATTGAACTGCACGACGACGTCGACGTCACCGCGGTCAGCTCCGCAGCCATCCGGCACGGAGTCTGGGTCCGGCCGTTCCGGAACCTCGTCTACACGATGCCTCCCTACATCAGCACCGCTGCGGACATTGACCAGATCACCGCGGGTATGACGGCGGCCGTCGCCCACGTTCATGACGGCGTCGCGGCGCGGTCCGGGGGCGTGGGATGAGCGCCTCGATGATCCGATGGCTTGAGCGCCAGGCCGCGGTCCGGGACCGTAGGGGCCTGGTCCGCCGCCCGCTCCCCCGCGCTGCAGACGAACAGTTCATCGACCTCGCCAGCAACGACTATCTGGGCCTCACGACGGACCCGCGGGTCACCGAGGCAGCCGCGGCGGCAGCGTCGCGGTGGGGTGCCGGCGCCACGTCCTCGCGGCTGGTGGCCGGGACCACCCGGCTGCATCTTGATTTGGAGAATGAACTCGCAAGCCTGGCGGGGATGGAAACGGCGCTCGTGTTCTCCTCCGGCTATCTGGCGAACATCGGTGTGATCACGGCGCTGGGCGGCCCCGGGACCCTGATCGTCGCAGACGAGCACTGCCATGCTTCGATGATCGACGGATTCCGGCTCAGCCGCTCCCGCACCGAATCCTTCGCCCACAACAGCGTGGAGGAAGCCAGCCGCCTGCTGGCCGGACGGCCGGAACCGCGCGCACTCATTGCCGTCGAATCCGTCTACAGCGTCCTCGGTGACGAAGCCCCGCTCGCGGGACTGCTGGCGTTGGCCGAACAGTACGACGCCATGCTGCTCATCGACGAGGCCCACAGCCTCGGAGTCACCGGCGCCGGGGCCTCTCAGGGCCGCGGCTCGGTGGCCGGGACAGCACTCGCAGGGCATCCAAACGTGATCGTGACCGCAACACTGTCCAAAGCCCTGGGCAGCCAAGGCGGAGCGGTCCTCGGGTCACCCCTGCTGCGGGAGCACCTCGTCAACCGGGCCAGGACCTTCAGCTTCGACACCGGCTTGGCGCCGGCCTCCGCCGCAGCTGCCCTCGCCGCGGTGCGGATCATCCGCGACGAACCATGGCGGGCCCAATCCGTCCAAACCAACGCTGCGGCACTGGCCGCCGGGCTCGCCCCGGCCCTTTCAGCCCGCGGCGCTGAGGTCGAGCACGGGGCGGGGGCGGTCCAGTCCATCGCCATGCCGTCCGCCGAATCGGCGTTGGCAGCCGCCGGTGCCGCGCGCGCGGCCGGCGTCCGGATCGGCTGTTTCCGCCCGCCGTCCGTTCCGGACGGCATTTCGAGGCTGCGGCTTACCGCCCGCGCCACCCTGACCCCCGAGCAAATCGAAGACAGCCGCGCAGTGCTGCGCGGCATTTTGGAGGACATTCCATGAACCTGCCCGGCATCATCCTGGTCACCGGAACCGACACCGGAGTCGGCAAGACCATCACGACGGCGGCCCTCGCAGCCGTCCTCCACGGAAGGGGGCGCAGCGTCGCCGTGTACAAGCCCTGCCAGTCCGGGGCCGCCGACGGCGACTCCGACACCACCGAAATTGTCCGGCTCACCGGCGCCGTGACGGCGGAAGCGGGAGTGGTTCTGCAGGAGCCGCTGGCACCTGTCGCCGCTGCCGCCGCCGACGGAACGCAGCTCCCGACGCTGGCTGCGCACGCGGAGAGGATCCGGGAACTCGCCGCGTCCCACGATCATGTCCTGGCTGAAGGCGCGGGCGGGCTGCTGGTGGAGCTGGATGCCGACGGCGGCACGCTCGCTGACCTCGGATCGCTCCTCGCGGCGGCGTTTGTGCTGGTCGCCCGGCCGGCCCTCGGAACCCTGAACCACACCGCGCTGACCCTCGAGGCGCTGGAGGCGCGGGACCAACAGGTCCTTGGCGTGGTGCTCGGAAGCTGGCCCTCCGCCCCTGAGGTCGTGCACCAGAGCAACCGGGAGGTGCTCGAATCGCTGCGGGTGCCACTGCTCGGTGCCCTTCCCGAGCAGGCCTCGGAACTGTCCCCGGAAACTTTCCGTGCCGAAGCAGCAGCGTGGCTGAACGGACTGCCCGCATGAACCCGCTGCTGTCGATGGCCGGATCCGCGGAGTCGATGGGGGGAGGCTCCGGCCAGGCCCGCTGCCCGTACCTTGTGGTGCGTGACCCGGAAGCGGTCCGTGACGTCCTGCAGCGGCCTGCCGACTTCAGCCCTGCGAATGCCCTGGTTGCCGTGACGCCCCTGGAGGGGCCTGCCCTGCGCGTGCTGCAGCGCGTGCGCTTTGCCCTCCCTCCGGTGCTGGCCAGCAACGACACCGGCACGCATGCCGGGACCCGCAAGGTAGTAGCCGGATTCTTCACCCCTGCCACCGTCGCCGGCATGGAACCGCGGATCCGGGAACTGGCCCGGGAAGCGGTACAGAACGCCGCGGACCAGCTCGCCACCTCCGGTCACGTGGATCTCGTCCAGACAGTGGCCGCCTTCCCTCCGGCGGTCGTTATGCTCGAACTCCTCGGGCTGCCTGTGCGGGACCTTCCGGCCCTCAAACGGTGGGGCCTTGACTCCATGGAGCTGTTCTGGGGCTGGCCCGACGAGGACCGGCAACTCGAACTCGCCCACAGCGCCGCCGATTTCTACGTCTGGCTGCGTCAGCTCGTCACGGAATCCATGAAGGCCCCAGGACGCAACCTGGTCAAATCCCTGGCCGAACACGGCCTGTCAATGCCTGAAATTTGCTCGCTGGGCTACTTCCTGCTGATCGCCGGCCAGGAGACAACCACGCAGCTGATCAGCACTACCCTGTTCCGGCTCCTTGAGGGATCCGCGCCCGAAAACTGGCAGGACGCGGCCTCCGAAACGGGCGCCCGGTCCGTGGTCCGGCACATGCTGGCCACCGAATCATCCGTCCCCACCTGGCGTCGTGTGGCAGCCCACGGCACCAACCTCGCCGGCTCGCGGATTCCGGCGGGTACCGAAATCCTCCTCGAACTGACCGGTAACCAGATCACCTCACCGTCCGGCCCCGGGAGCCAGCCGTTACCTGGACAGGCGGACCAGAACGGATCATCCAACCCAGGCCTCGGCTTGGTCTTTGGGTCCGGCATCCACCGCTGCCTCGGAGCCAAGCTCGCCGAACTCGAGGCCGCCGTCATCGTCCAGGAAACCGCCGCCGCACTGCCGGGGATACAACTCCGTGACCCCGAACCCGAATGGATCCGATTCCTGTCATTCCAGGCACCCAAAACGGTCGCCGTTAGGAACAAGCCCTGCTGACAACACGGACTGAATGTTGCGTTGCCCGGAATCTAGGGGTTATTGCGGCCACGACAACTGATGAATAGTTGTTGGTACCGTTGATTGAGGTGAGGTCGAGGTGAGTCGGTTGCAAGTGATGGCGGCATCGGCCGGCCAGGACGCCATTCCTGGAGTTCATCCCCGACTTGGACGTTTACTCACTCCTTAAGCTGCTGGGTTAGTACTTCAAATTCGTCTACGCCAAGAATCTCCATGTGTTGCTCCACAGTGGTCTTGGCGCGGATACGGTCCGCCGCCTGACGGCTGTCGGCAAGTGCGTCCTCGTCGTCCCAAAGGGTGAGCGCGAGTGACGTGTTTTCTTTTCCCAGCAAGTAATAGATACCCAGGCATCCTGGCAGACCAAGCACCTGACGAACGGTTTCTTCTGAAGGCGCACCGGTGCTGTCAGGGGCGGGCCGGTAGGTACTGACGCGAGCGAACATTGTTAATCCTCCGACAGTCGTTCGTGAAGCCTGCACGCCACTCGAGCGGTTGGCGGCAAGCTCGGGGGCTTAGCCTCCTCACACTAGTAAGGACCGGTGCCGGCGGAACCACAAGCTTGGAAAAATCTGATGCATTTCCATTTGGTCGCGCGGCTAACCGAGGCGATCCGTCAGTCGAGCTGCCCTTACTAATTGCCGGACGAGGAAGCCAAAGCCGCGCCATGCCCCATGAGGATGCGCGGGGAGGTTCTCAGCACTTTGCAGGTCAAACTGGCTTCACTTGGTCCGCGGGCGTTGCGTCGGTTGTGTAAATGAAACAGCGATCGAGTGGCTCGATAATGGACCACCGGGCTGCCAGGGTGCTGTGTAGTCAATCCAGCGGCGCTGGGAGGAGTCCCGCGAAGCCGATGGCGAATCGCTGACGATCCGGACTGTCTGGCAGGATGTCAGGAAGGGCGTCGTCGTTTCGGCCATCGGCGCCGACGTCGCACCGGAAACGCTGATTTACCGGACCGTTGTTCCGTCGCACGGACAATGGAGCGCCACCGTCAGTGTGGCGCCTATCATCGAGGGAACGACGCAGCTACGACGATCTGGGCGCACTTCGCATTGAGGATCCTGAACACCCTGATCGGATCGTAGTGGCTGCTGGCGCGCCATGGTTCCTGGCGCTGTTCGGCATGGACTCGCTGTGGGCGTCCCTCATGGCCCTGCCCGTAGATCCTTCCCTGGCCCTTGGCACCATCCAGACGCTGGCCGACCGCCAGGGCAGGGTGGTGAACCCGGTGAGCGAGGAGGAGCCGGGGAAGATGCTGCACGAGGTCAGGCTCGATGTCTCCAGCGGCCTCAGACGATATGACGTGAGGGGTGCAGGTTCTGGGCCCGTCCGGGACCGGCCATTATCGCCGGGGCGGTCCCGCAGCGCCGGCTTGGGTGCAATGGTAGTGCCACATGTGAAGTTTGGGAGGTCCCGGCTTATGTTTGAGCATACTTTCATTGGTCTGGATGTTCACGCGGTCAACGTCGTGGGCCATGCACTGAAGCCGGCCACCGGAGAAATCACCGCCCACACCATGGCCGTTTTCGGTGTTCTGGAAGATCCAGGCGGCGATGAACGGGATGGGGGCGGAGGGCTGGTCCGGTGCTGACAAACCCGGCTGGTGCGCACACGCTCTGTTCCGGCAAGCACGCCGAAGAACTCCGCCGCACCCTTGACACCGGCACCACACTTGGGATTACCTAATGAACATTCGGTAAATAAAGCTGGAGGCAATGACGCATGGCTGAAGCAGCACTCTCCGGGGCCACCCACCCCATCCTGGAAAACGACTACGCCTCCGAATGGATGGGCATCGAAGTCCTCGCCGTCAGCGACGGGCACGCCACCATCCGCATGACACTCCGGCAGGAAATGCTCAATGGCTTCGGCATGGCCCACGGCGGAATGATCTTCGCCTTCGCCGACTCTGCCTTCGCCCTGGCCTGCAATCCGGTCAACCCCACCCCGGAAGAGGCCGACAGCATTACCGTTGCCGCCGGCGTCGACATCAACTTCCTGAAGCCCGCCTACCGCGGCCAGGTCATCACCGCCGTCGCGGACCGCCGTTCCAGCTCGGGACGCAGCGGCCTGTACGACATCCAGATCTTCGCGGCCGACGCCGACGCGCAGCCCGGTTCACTGCCCAGTTCCGGCACACCGGGGGAACTCATTGCCGAGTTCCGCGGACGCAGCCGCACCATCCCCAAGAAGTAGGAAACCATGACCCTCCACGCCTCCGAAACCCCCACACCGCAGTCCACCAACGCAGCCGCCGATCCCGCCACGCTGGACCGCGAAGAAACCATCTCCCGCGACGAACTCGAAGCCCTCCAGCTCACCCGTCTGCAGCACACAGTGGCCTACGCCTATGACCGCGTGCCGCTCTACAAGCGCAAGTTCGACGACGCCGGCATCCACCCCGCGGACCTGCGCGAACTGGGCGATCTGGGAAACTTCCCGTTCACCACCAAGGAAGACCTGCGCGCCGAGTACCCGTTCGGCATGTTCGCCGTGCCGCAGAGCGAAGTAGCCCGCGTGCACGCAAGTTCGGGCACCACGGGCCGGCCCACCGTCGTCGGGTACACCAAACAGGACCTGGCCGACTGGGCCAAACTCGTGGCCCGTTGCCTCCGCGCGTCAGGCGTCCGGCCCGGCATGAAGGTCCACAACGCCTACGGTTACGGCCTGTTCACCGGCGGACTGGGCGCGCACGCCGGCGCCGAAGCACTGGGCTGCACCGTCATCCCGATGTCCGGCGGGCAGACTGAACGCCAGATCCAGCTCATCCAGGATTTCCAGCCTGACGCGATCCTCTGCACTCCCACCTACCTGCTCACCATCGCCGATGCCATGGCGCACATGGGCATCGACCCGACGTCCACCTCCCTCAAGTACGCGGTGCTGGGCGCCGAACCGTGGACGCAGGAGATGCGGCACGAACTCGAAGTCACCATGAACATCAAGGCCTGCGACATCTACGGCCTGTCCGAAGTGATGGGGCCGGGCGTCGCCGGCGAATCGGTGGAAACCCAGGACGGCAGCCACATCTGGGAGGACCACTTCCGCCCCGAAATCATCGACGCCTTCAACCCCGCGGTGGGCAAGGAAAACGTACTGCGCGACGGCGAACACGGCGAACTGGTGTTCACATCGCTCACCAAGGAAGCGCTGCCGATCATCCGCTACCGCACCAAGGACCTCACCCGCCTGCTGCCCGGCACCGCCCGTCCCGCGCACCGCCGGATGGGCCGCATCACCGGCCGCAGCGACGACATGATCATCCTCCGCGGCGTGAACCTGTTCCCGTCCCAGATCGAGGAAATCGCACTGCGCATCCCCGAACTCAGCCCGCACTTCCAGCTCGAACTCACCCGCCCCGAGGGCCAGCGGATGGACCAGCTGACGGTCAAGATCGAACGCCGGGACGCCGTGACCGTGGAGCAGAGTACGACGGCGGCGCGCACCTTGCAGGAACAGATCAAGATCCACGTGGGTTCTTCGTGCGCCGTTGACGTGGTGGAGCCGGGCTCGCTGGAGCGGTCAAACGGCAAACTGCGCCGGATCTACGACCTGCGGCCCAAGACATAGTCCGTCACCAAGACCGAGCTGCGCGAACTGGCACACGCGTTAGCCATGGGCCTGCTCCCCACCTACGAATCCGTAGGGATCCTGGCCCCGGTCCTCCTGACCGTTCTGCGGTTCATCCAGGGCTTCGCGACCTCACCCTGGAGGAAAACGCCAGCTAAGCGCGAACGGACACTTGAGGCCCCAGCCCTCCCGTCCAACCCTGCTCCAGACAGGCGGCGGCCCACCACGGTGGGCCGCCGCTTTTGTCTGCCGAATGTCCGTGGGCTGCGCCGCTACAGGGATTACCGAACGTTCATGGGAAAATAGCGGGTATGCCCACTACAGCAGCCCCCAACAAGCGCGGCCGTCCCGGTTACGACCAGCAGTCAGTGCTGCTCATCGCCGTCGACGTCTTCAACCGGCACGGCTACGACGCCACCTCCATGGGCATCCTCGCCGAGAACCTGGGCATCTCAAAATCGGCCATCTACCACCACGTGCCGTCCAAGGGCGACCTCCTGAAGCTCGCGCTCGATCATGCGCTGGGCGGCCTGGAATCAATCCTCGAACAGCCCGGGGCGCAAAGCGGCGCGGCGGATGCACGGCTGGAGTTTGTGCTGCGGCAGACCGTGGCGGTACTGGTGGAGCGTCTGCCGTTTGTCACGCTGCTCCTGCGGTTGCGGGGCAATACTGACATTGAGCGCGACGCCCTTGAACGCCGTCGCGCGTTTGATCACGAGGTGGCCGCCCTGATTTCCGCGGCCCGCGACGAAGGCTCGCTGCGCCAGGACATCGATCCCCGCACCGTCACGCGCCTGCTGTTCGGCACCATCAACTCAATCGTGGAATGGTACAAGCCGGGCGGCTCCCTCACGCCGGAAAAACTGGCCGACGACGTCATCACCATCGCGTTCGAAGGGCTCCACGCGCAGGCCTGACAGGGACGGTGGTTGAGCCTGCCGAAGCCATTGGGATCTCGATGCTCCTATGGTTGTCAAGCGGCTTGTTGAAGGGTTTGGTGGCGTTGTTGGATCTTGATGAGGATGGGATGAATTTCGCGGCAGACGTAGCGTTTGAGTAGCCGCATGGCCTCGCGTTTACTCTTCCCTCGGGCCAGGGATTTGGTCATGTAGTCCTTGGTGGCTTGATGGCCTTTCAAACGGCTGACAATGATGCGGTGGAGGGCGGCGTTGCCTTGCCGGTTTCCTCCCCGGTTCAGCCGGTTTCTGTTCGTTTTCCCGGAGGACGCGGGGATCGGAGCTGCGCCGCAGAGGTGGGCGAGAGCTGATTCGCTGGTGATCCTGTCAACGTTCTCCCCGGTCACGGTCAGTAGGGCCGCAGCAACGTCGGGACCGACGCCGTGGACGGCCAGAAGCTCCGGGGCGTAGTCCTTGACCAATGCCTCGTAGTCCTTCAGCAGGGCGGCGGCTTCGGCCTGCAGCGCCAGGTGCCTGTTCCCGAGTGCTTTCAGGGCCGTCTTGCTGTGTTGGGTCACCAGGTCATCAGTCTTGAGCGCGCGCAGGCCCGTGCAGGCACGGGAAAGCGGCTTGCCCGTCAGGCCGGCCAGCTTCTCACGCAACGTGTCCGGGGCGGAGACCAGCAGGCCCTTGAGCTGGTTCATCGTTTCGGTGCTCTGCTTGATGACCAGCCGCTTGGTGGTGTGCAGGACCCGGATCGCCTCGACGTGGCCCTCACGGGTCTTCGGGACCGTCGTGGCGCGTTGGGCGAGCACGGCCCGGGCCGCGGAATACGCATCAATCTTGTCCGTCTTGCCCCGCAAACGCCGCTCCTGCTTATCCGGGGCAATGACGTCAACGACCTCGATGCCGGCAACCCGGAATCGTTTGGTCAGCCCGGCACCATAGGAACCCGTCCCTTCCACGCCGGCCCGCAGGACCTGCCCGTGACCGGCCACCCAGTCCAGCATCTCCCCGTACCCGGCCTGGGTCGCCGGGAACCGGCGGTCAGCGACCGCTGCACCCAACGTGGTGATGACGGCAACGTGGTGGAAGTCCTTATGGGTGTCCACACCAATGATGATTTTATGAATGTTTTCCGGCATGCTGGAAGAAGCCCTTTCGTGAGGGTCAGCGTTCAGGAATGCCAACAGACAAGTCAGTAACGGGACTGGAGTCAGGCTCCTATTAAGTCATGCACGGCATTCCTGAACGCATCACTAATTAGTGACGGGGACCAGGCCGGCCGACGCATCGAAATAAAGACAGCCAAAGCGTCAGACAGGCTCTGAGTCAGACCAACCCGACCCCCACATCAATCATTACTGACAGGCTCAACCACCCCTCGTCGGGACGTGCCCTCAGCAAGTCGCAGGTGACCTCATGCCAGACCAACAAAGTGGTCCCCAACCAAGCTGCCAGTGCGTCCTGTTGCGCTATATACAACTTATCCATCGAATGCTATGGTCTGTTTCCATACCACTTCGAAGGGGACAACTCATGCGCCGTATAGTCCGACTAACCGCCATCGTTGCGGCCTCTCTTGTCGCCCAAATGGCATTGGCCGGTTGCGCTGCCACCCCTGGAAGCGGCGCATCGACGGTCACGGAATGTCGCCAGCTCAGCCCGGGCCTGCCATGGTTCGGGAACATTCGCGAACGGTTGCAGACGACGATCGACGCACACAGCAGCTGCACCGGCACGTTTTCAGGCGGACGGGCGCCGGTGGCGATCTTTGACTGGGACAACACGGTTGTCAAGAACGACATAGGGTACGGGACGAACTTCTGGATGTTGCGTAACGATAAGGTTCTTCAGCCTGCCAACAAGGATTGGAAAACGACCGACCGCTATCTCACCGATGCGGCGGCCGTCGCTTTGAGCGCCGCCTGTGGTAGCGAGACTCCTGCAGGCCGGCCGCTGAAGACAAGCACTGATGCCGAGTGTGCGGACGAGATCGTTGCAGTCCTAGATGACACAACGCGCGCTGGTGAACCCGCCTTTGCAGGCTTCGACGCACGCCGCATGACGGGGGCATATTCCTGGGGGGCGGCCTTGTCTGCCGGTTACACCGCGGAGGATTTGGAGGGATTCGCTGCCGCGATGAAACAGGAGAACTTGGGAGCCCCGGAGGGCGCGACGCAGACTGTCGGGACGAAACAGGTGGACGGATACATCCGGGTGTATCAGCAAATCAAGGACCTCATCGGCACCCTGCAGGCTCACGGTGTTCAGACTTGGGTGGTTTCAGCATCGCCGGAACCAATTGTCAAGGTGTGGGCCGAGGAGGTCGGGATCGACGCTGCGCATATCGTCGGTGTACGAAGCGTTTATGAAAACGGCATCCAGACACCTCATCTGGAGGGCTGCGGGGGAGTGCCTGACGGCGACGATTCTGTCATGACCTACATCGACGGGAAGCGCTGCTGGGCAAACCAGGTGATCTTCGGAGTCGAAGGGCCCGCGGCATTTGAGCAGCTTCCGGCGGAGCACCGTCAGATACTCTCTGCGGGTGACTCTGTCACCGACGTCACCTTTGTGGGTGACGCCACCGAGGCCCGCCTCGTTATCAACCGCAACAAGGCCGAGCTCATGTGCCGTGCGTACGATAATGACGACGGCAAATGGCTGGTGACGCCGATGTTCATAGATCCCAAACCCCAGCGAACCGATCCTTACGCTTGCTCTACGAAGGCTTACACCAACCCCAACAACAGCCCAGGGCCGGTAAAACGGGTAGACGGCAGTGTGATTCCAGACCAGACAGACACTGCTCACTGATCAGCCGGATCTTGGGACGGTGAACCGTAGCCAATAAAGAAGCAACTAAAGATGTAGGCAAGGCGGACTCGCCCACGAGGGGGCGTCCCGCAGGCCGGGACGCCCCCTCATGGTGTGGCGCGGGTCAGAGTAACGCAGGTCAGAGCTGGTACTCGGCCTGCATACCCAACGTCTCGTGAACGCAGAGTATGTTGTGCTCCGTGTCCATGAACCAGGCGCACTTCTCGGAGTCCTTAGTGCAGATGTGGTTCTCGGTCTTCAGGTTGGGCAGGTCATAGTCCTGGAACCGGACGCCCTTGGCCTCCATGTCCTGCACGATCCGCTCAATGTCACGCACCTCGAAACTGAGGGCGGTGTGCTCGGAGTGTTTCCCGTCCGAGACTGGCAACAACTGCAGCATCGGGCCGCCGTCGCTACCGAGTAATTCGCTTCCATCGTCTGTCATTCCGCGGTGCGGGAGGCCCAGTTTTTCGGTGTAGAAACTGCGGGCGCGCGCTGCATCATCGACGGGCAGGATGGTTGTGGCTGTGTTCAGGGCTAGGTTCATTTGGCCACCTCCTACGGTGGAAATTTTACGCCTGAGCGGCGTCGAAAGATCTCCCGCAGGCGGGTTTCGACGGACTCAACCACCGGGCCCTGGTTTCGACAGACTTAACCACCGGGCCTACTTTTCGACGAGGGTGAGGACGTCGTAGGTGGCCACGATGTCGTCGTTCTGGTTGGTCAGGAGCGCGTCCCAGGCCACCTCGCCGTACTCGTCGGTTTCGCGCGGGGTGATCTTCTTGGCAGTGAGGGTGACCCGGATGGAATCGCCGGCAGCCACAGGTGTGATGAAGCGGAGGTTCTCCAGGCCGTAGTTGGCCAGGACCGGACCCGGCGCCGGCTCCACGAACAGCCCGGCGGCCCAGCTCAGCAGCAAATAGCCATGCGCCACGATGCCCGGGAAGAACGGGTTGGCTTCGGCCGCTTCCTGGTTGGTGTGCGCATAGAAGGTATCGCCCGTGGAGTTCGCGAACGCCGTGATGTCCGCCAGGGACACTTCCCGCAGGCCGGACCGGACGGCGTCGCCGATCCTTAAAGTCGCCAGCGACTTCCGGAACGGGTGCGTCCCCTCGGCCTCCACTGTGAAGTTCCGGTCCGCCCCGGTGTGCCATAGGCCGGTAACGGCGGTGAGCATGTTGGGCGAACCCTGGATGGCGGTGCGCTGCATATGGTGCATGACCGAGCGGATGCCGCCCAGCTCCTCGCCGCCGCCGGCCCGGCCTGGACCGCCGTGGACCAGGTGCGGCACGGGTGAGCCATGCCCGGTGGAACTGCGGGCGTCCTCGCGGTTGAGCATCAGGACACGGCCGTGGTGCGCGGCGATCCCGGTGACGAGTTCGCGGGCAACGGCAGGATCGTTCGTGCACACCGATGCCACGAGGGAGCCGCCACCCCGGGCGGCGAGGCGGACGGCGTCGGGCAGGTCCTTGTAACCGATCACGGAGGCCACCGGTCCGAACGCCTCCAGCGAGTGGATCGCGTCAGCCTCCGCGTCAGCCCAGCTCAGCACCAACGGCGACATAAAGGCGCCGGCATCCACTACGCCCGTGGCACCGCTGGCTGACGTCGACGACGGCGAATCGAGCGTTCCGTACGCGAGCTCACCGCCGGCGTCGAGCATTGACTGCACTGCGGCACGGACGTCAGCGAGCTGCTCGAGCGACGCCAAAGCGCCCATGGTGACACCCTCGGCGCGGGGATCCCCCAGCACCACACGCTCGTCCACGCGCTTGCCGATCGCGGCGATCACCGCCGGCACCAGCTCCTGCGGGACGATGGCGCGGCGGATGGACGTGCACTTCTGGCCCGCCTTGACCGTCATTTCGGTGACCACGGACTTGATGAAGGCGTCGAATTCCGGGGTGCCCTCCACCGCGTCCGGACCAAGAATGGCGGCGTTGAGGGAGTCCGTTTCGGACGTGAACCGGACGCCGCCCTGCACCACGTTGGGATGCGATTTCAGGGACAGCGCGGTGGACGCGGAGCCGGTGAAAGCCACCAGGTCGCGGTAGTCCAGCACGTCCAGGAGGCCGCGGACGGAGCCGGAAATCAGCTGCAGCGAGCCCTTCGGCAGGATATTGGATTCGATGATCGCCTTCACCACGGCCGCGGCCACGTACCCGGTGGGGGTGGCCGGCTTGACGATCGTTGGGACCCCGGCGATGAAGGCGGGCGCAAGTTTCTCCAGCATGCCCCAGACCGGGAAGTTGAACGCGTTGATCTGCACGGCAACGCCGGGGATGCGCGTGTAGATGTGCTCGGCCACGAACGAACCGTCCTTGGACAGCACCTCCATGGGGCCGTCCACCACCACCTGCGAGTTGGGCAGCTCGCGCCGGCCCTTAGAACCGAACGTGAAGAGGACGCCGATGCCGCCGTCGATGTCGATCATCGAGTCGATCTTGGTGGCACCGGTCTGGGCCGAAAACGTGTAGAAGTGCTCGCGCCGGGCGTTCAGGTACTGCGCCAGCTCCTTGAGCTTCAGCGCGCGCTGGTGGAAGGTCAGCTTGCCCAGTTCGGACTGTCCCGTGGTGCGGCCGTAATCCACGACGGCGGCAAGGTCCAGGCCGTCGGTGCTCACCTTGGCCAGGACTTCCCCGGTGCTCGCATCCCGCACGGGGACGGCGGAAGCTGCCGAACCGGCGTCGGGAGTCCACCAGGAGTCCTGCACAAAACTGGGGACGGTCTCTACGGTGTCGACTGTGGCTTCAGCGGTTGCGGTGGTGGTCATCGTTGACGGGTCCTTCCAACACGGGGACAGAACGCGGCCAGGGCTTTACTGACCGTCCGTTCGGTAATATGTCTACAGTACATGACTGTGCTGTACTGCACACTGGAAGTTCAGCCTCGCCAAAGGAGACCCATGACCGCCCTATCCCCGGACGCCGCTGCGCGGGACACCACCCCGGACGCCACCCCGTGGAAGATCGTCCTCGGCGAGCTCGACGAGAAGATGGGCGTGAAAATCCTCGAGGAATCGGTCGAGCGCGTGGTGGCGACGATGCCTGTGGAGGGCAACAGGCAGTCGTTCGGGTTGCTGCACGGCGGCGCGTCCCTGGCGGTGGGCGAGGCTGTGGGCTCCTGGGCGGCAGTGATCCACGCCAGCACGTTGGGGAAAACTGCCGTGGGAGTGGACGTCTCCGCGACGCACCACCGCTCCGCGCGCGAGGGCCAGATCACCATCACCGCCACGCCCATCCATCTCGGCGGCACCCTGACCACCCACGAGGTCCTGATCACCAACGACGCCGGCCAGCGCCTCTGCACGCTGCGCATCACCAACTTGCTGATGGATCGGAAGCGCTAGGAATAGCCCCCTCACCCACCCCCGGTTGCCCTATCACTTAACGTCGCCATTCCTCGCCGATGACGACGTTAAGTGAGAGATCAAGTTGGGGTGGGGCGCTGCCGCTTCCGCCGTCGGGCCAAAGCCAGCAACACACCGCCGACGGCGAGCGCCCCAGCAGCGAGGCTGGCGAACAGAATCAGCCTGGATGCACCGGTGTTGGCCAGGCTTGCCGCCCCGCTGTCACCCAGCGGACGTACGACGGCGGCGCTGTTACCTGCCGGAGGCACCGCACCGTTCGCGGCTGGTACTTCAGCCGGGGGCGGGGCGTCGAGGGCGAACGACGCAACGGCCGGGGCAGACACGACTCCGTCAACAGCCTGCGTGACTGAGAACGCGTGTGTGCCAAGGGCCAATCCGGCGGGGAACGGCACGCTCCACTGTCCGCCGGCCACCAGGACCCACGGAGCCACGGCACGCGCAGCGGACCTCGACCCGGCTCCGCCACCACCTGGCGCGCCGGTCAGGGGAACCCCGTCAACGGACACGGTCACCTCCGCGCCACTGACTCCGCTTCCTGAAATGGCTGCCGGAAGGTCGTCCTGCCGGAGGTGCTGGCCGTCGGAGATGCTGGATACGGCAGGGGCCGGCGGGATGAGGGTAAACGTTACCGATGCGGGGGCACTGTCCGCTGTCCGCGGGGAGGACAGCACAGCCTCCGCCGTCACCTTGCCAAAGACTGCGGGGCCTGTGAGGAGAACCGTCCATTTTCCATCGAGTCCCACACTCCCCGAACCCGCGACGTTGCCCGAGAGTGTCACAATGGCCCCGGGCATTCCGGTGCCCTCAAGGCTCTTCAGCTCGGTCAACCGTGCTGTTGCCGGCGTCGTGATTGTCGGTGCAGCCAGCGGCGACGGTGCCACCACCACGGAAAGTGAAGCGGCGCCGGAGCGGCTGAAGCCGTTCACGGTTTCCGCCGTGAATGTCAAGGAGCCGGCTGGCAGTGGCGCCGGGAAGGACCAGTTGCCGCTGGCGTCCACCGGTACCTCGAGGGGCTGCTGCCCCGCAACCGTGATCCTGACCTTTGAACCCGCAGCGACGACCGACGCAGGAGCGGCGGCAATCCTCCCGGTGATGCTCGTGCCGGCTTTGAAAGTCAGATCCGCGGGTGCGGCGAGTTCGGGCTTGTTCAGGAACAACTGGAGCTGGACTCCGCCGGGGATGCTGGTCACAGAGTCCTCGAGGGTGGCGGCAATGGCTCGGGTCTGTACGCCATTCAGAGTTTCGGCCCCGGTATGCGTGCCGACGGCAAAGTTGCCACTGATCCAGGGGCCGCCGGAATCGCCGCCCGCTGACTTCACTGACGTGGAATCGAAGGCTCGGACAGGCCGGAGGTCGTTGTCATAATTCGGCGGGACGCTCTTTGACCCCGGCATCATCCAGATGCCGACTGCATCAACGGTGCCGCACTTCCATCCTGATGTCCGCCCGGACCTGCACACGTCTTGGCCCTGGAAGGGCGCCGCGATCCCCACAATCTTGACGGCGCCCTGGCCCGGGGCACTGGGCTTGTCCCATTTGGTGGCGGCCGCCTGCAGGTTGAGCCCGGGGGCGATGTCCTGGATGACGGCGATATCGGTGCCGCCATTGGATCGGTCCGCCGTGGCTGCCGAGTTGTTCGGGCCACCAAACTGGCTGAACCCGAAGCTGCCGAGCGGCGCGAGCGGGGGCAACGCTTGAGGTGTCGGAGTATTGGAGCCGCTTGCCGGAGCCCAGGCGAGGGGCTCAAGTGCTGCAGCTTTGGCCAAGCCGTCTTCGGCGCAATGTCCGGCGGTCAGGACCAGCGGCAGACCGGAGGGGCTGAACGCTCCGAAGCCCGCCGAGCATCTGGCCATGTTATCGATGAAGTACCCCTGGCCGCCGAAGATGTCGTCTTCGGTTTTGACGGCGGCGCCCTTTTCAAGCTGGACGTTGGCGTAACGTGCCACGAACTGCGCGGGCGTCAACTTGCCGGCCGCGGACGGCGCGGGCGCGGACGCTGCTGGGGAGGCGGCCGCTGGGAACGGCTGACTGCCCAGGTTGGCGGTGCCCTCTGATTCCGGGGTGTTGACAGAACCGGTGCGGATGACAAATTGACCATCGGTGTAGGCAACGGCCTGAAGGCCTTGGGTGCCGACGTCACGGACGTAGGCCTGGAACAACTGATCTATGTTCCCCGCGACCAACTCGGGCGTTGATGGAGCGGGAGTGGACGGAGCTGTGGTGGGGACGGCGGTAGGGGCGGCCGTGCCGAGAGGTGTGGCAGCTGCCGTTTGGGGAACGGGCGTGGCAGCAACGGGCGTTGACGATGCCACCAGCACAAAGTTTGCAGGGCCGGGTTGGTTCAGCTCATCCACCCTGGCCTGCAGTTCGGGGCCAGCGCCTTCAACCATGATCTTGCCGGCTTTCAGGCTGATGCCTACGAAGCCAGGGAGCCCAGTCAGGGAAGGGGCGGCGTCGGCTGCCCGGCGTCCCAGTTCCCCGGCGGCGTTGAATTCCGCCAGGCTCATGCCGAGATCACGACGGACCGCTACAGCTAGGCCTGCATCGGAGGGGCCGGCCGCCGGTACGGCGCCTGCTGGAACGGCAGAAACCGGGACCTCGGCACTGCTAAGGGGCGCGCCGTTGGTTCCGGCACTATCCGGCGTCGGGCTTTCGGAGCCGGCCGTATCCGGGAAGGCCACGGCTGGAACGGCACCGAATCCCAGCGCCAGAGCCATCCCAGCTGTCGTTCCTGCAGCAAAAATCCGTTTCATTCGGGTCGCCGTTCCGTTCGTCCCACTTATCGACGTCTGTCCGCCATTAAACGTTGATCGTCAACTGGGGCGCCGTCACCACCTGTCACATAGGTCACATCGGTCACAAGTGTACCCGGCTGCCGAGCAGGCTCAGAAGGGCGGTCAGTTCGGCAGGGCTGAATTCATGTTCAAGCAGGAATTCCCGGGTATCCAGCTCCCGTACGAACGAAACTGCCGCGCCGCCCCGCAGTTCAAGGAGTGGCGCGAGTTCGACTTCCGGAACGTACCGTTCCCGAGCGTGTGGAGGTCCGTGGGTCCGGTAGCGTTCGTTGATGCCGCGGGCGGCCCGGGCGTAGCCGGCAGCAATGTCCTGGTCGGAGTCCCCTGCGAGGTCCTGGAGCATGGCAGACACCATGCCGCTGCGGTCCCGGCCTGCGGCGCAGTGGATCACCACCGAACCCTGCTCGCCGGCAGCGGCCAGGGCCCGGAAAACCCCCACAAGTTTCTCCGCGAAGAGCCCGACGTTGACCGCACCGTCCCAGTCCACGCAGCCGCCGGAATTCTGCATCCGCCCAGCTAACCACAAGCACCTGCGTGCCGCACGCCACAAAATAAGTGGGCAGGTGCGGAAAAACAGGTACTTTCGACCAGTGCCCCTTTCCCGCGTGAGGCGTACGGTGACATGTGTATGCACTCCACCCGTTTTCGACGAATAAAAGGGGTTTAGAAATGGGACATATGACATTACGACGGCGGCGCTCGGCTTTTGCCGCGGGTCTCGCCGCGTTGGCGGTGGCGGTAGGGCTGGCGGCGGCTCCCGCCCAAGCCGCACCTCCAGCGCCAGTGGCCTACGTGGCGCTCGGTGATTCCTACACGGCCGGGACCGGCGCCGGCGACCCGTTCCGGCCCGCAGGGGTGGCCTGCTGGCAAAGCCACCCTGGCTACGTGGACGACGTAGGCCAGACGGGACGCGTCAACCTGGTAGCCAATGCAGCCTGCCACGGTGCCGTTCTCAGCAACGCCAGTCCCTTCTACGACACCGGCCTCTATACCCCCACCGTTGAAGATCAGCTCTTCGGACTGGCTGTCCAGGGCAAGATATCGGCGGCCACCGGGCTGGTCAGCATCACGGCCGGCGCGAACGACCTTGGCTTTTCCTACGTGATAGGCGTCTGCGCCACGAACACGCAGGAGGTCTGCGCGGCGGTGCTGCAGCAGGCTTCGGCGCCGGCTGCACTGCAGGCCCTCAACGCGGGCCTGGTACAGACATACGCTGCCATTCACTCTGCGGCGCCTCGCGCGAGGATTGCCGTCATGGGGTACCCGCTGCTCTTTGACCCGGCCAGCCCCTTCGCACCCATTCCGCCGGCCAACCAGACACTCGTCAACCAGGCGGCCCTGGCACTGAACTCCACCGTGGCCGCAGCCGCCGGCACGGCCAACGCGGTTTACCAGGCGAACACGCAGTACGTCGATGTGACAGCCAGGTTCATGGGGCATGCAGTGAATTCCACTGATCCGTGGGTGCAGCTGAACCCCAGCCTGCCCACGGCGGACTACAACTTCCACCCGAACAAGGCCGGCCACGCCCGGGGCTATGCTGCCGCACTGATGGGAGCGATTAAGCCGGCGCTGCTGGCCCGGCAGTAGCGCATTCCGAGTTTTTGTCCAGATAACGCCAGTTGGCCGACGGGTTTGGCGCTTGATCTGGACAAAAACTCGGAGGTACGGCCGCTACAGGTGCCTGGCGAGTCTGTGCTCCAGCCCGTTCCGGACCATGGGCCACTCGTGCGCCAGGATTGAAAACACCACGGTGTCGCGCAGGACGCCGTCGCTGGTCCGCCGGTGGCTACGCAGCACGCCGTCCTGCTTCGCACCCAGCCTGGCGATCGCTTCCCTGGACTGGTGGTTCAGCCAGTGCGTCCGGAATTCCACAGCGGGGCAGCCGAGCGTCTCAAACGCATAGCGCAGGAGCAGCAGCTTGGAGTCTGCGTTGGTTCCGGTGCCGTGCGAAGAAGCCGCGTTCCACGTGGAGCCGATCTCCACGCGTGGTGTGCCGGCGTCGATGTTCATATACGTGGTCATGCCGATGATCCTGCCCTGGCCGCCCGTGGCGGGATCGGTCAGGCGCGTAGTGAACGGCAGCATGGACCCCTGCTCCTGGAGGCTGAGCCGGCGGCCGATCTCAGCCGCCATGCCGTCGGGTGTGGGCACGGACGTGTACCAAAGGTTCCACAGCTCGCCATCCTGCGCTGCGGCAACCAGGCCGTCGTGGTGGGCCTGACTCAGGGGTTCCAGGATGACGTGCTGTCCGGCCAAGGTGATGGGTTCAATCGAGATCACCTGCAAAGCTTACTCAGACCAGTCGAAGAAACCCTTTCCCGTCTTGCGTCCGAGTTCTCCGCGGGCCACTTTGTCCTTCAGGATCTGCGGCGGGGCGAAGCGTTCACCCAGCGTGGAGTGCAGGTACTCGGCGATGCCCAGCCGCACGTCCAGGCCCACGATGTCCGTGGTCTTCAGGGGGCCGGTGGGGTGCTTGTACCCAAGTACCATGGCGGCGTCGATGTCGGCCGCGGACGCCACCCCCTCCTCCACCATGCGCATGGCCTCCAGGGCAATGGCCACTCCCAGCCGTGAAGAAGCAAAGCCCGGGGCATCATTGACGACGACGGCGGTCTTGCCGAGTGCCTCGACCCACCTTTTCGCCGCCGCAGCAAGGTCCGGGGACGTCTGCTCGCCAAGCACCACTTCGATGAGGGTGGAGGCAGGGACGGGGTTGAAAAAGTGCAGGCCGAGGAAGTTCTGCGGGCGCTTGAGTTCGCGGGCCAGGCCGGTGACGGACAGGGACGACGTGTTGGAGGCGAGGTAAGCGTGATCGTCCAGGCGCTCCTCGATGCCGCGCAGCGAGGTGACCTTCAGGTCCCACTCTTCGGGAACGGCCTCGACCACCAGCTGGCGGTCCTTGAAGTCGTCGTAGTCCACCGTGACAGCGAGCCGTGACACCATCTCATCGAGGTTGCCGTCGGTGGCTCCGCGTTCGATGCTCTTGGCGGCCGCGGATTCCACGCGTTCGCGGGCGGCTTCGGCGGACGCTTCATCGCGTTCCACCACCAGGACGTTGGCCCCGTTGATGAGGAAGGCGTGGGCGATGCCGGCGCCCATCCGCCCGCCGCCCAGGACGCCGACTGTGGAGGGAAGGTTCGGGTTCGTCATGGTTATTTCTTCTCTGATTTCTTGTCGAGAAAAGCCTGCATGCGGTCAAACTTGGCCTGGGATTCAAAAAGGATCCCCTGCGCCAGCTGGTCAATCAGCGGGTGGGCCTCCGGGGGGGCGTGGAACACCGACTTGGTAATCCGCACGGCCAACGGATCCTGGCGGCCGATCCTGTCCGCCAGGTTGTGCGCGGCATCCATCAGGTCCGGTGCCTCGTGGATTTCAGTGATGAGGCTGGCAGCCAGGGCGTCCTCGGCCCGGAGCACCAGGCCAGCCAGCAGGATCTGCTTGGCCAACGGCTCCCCCACCAGCTCCTTTAGGCGCCAGCTGGCCCCGGCCGCGGCGAGGATCCCCAGCCCTGTTTCGGGGTTGCCGATCCGGACACTGGGCGTTCCGATCCGGAAGTCGGCGGCGTAGGCGAGCTCGGCGCCGCCGCCCAGGCAGTAGCCGTCCAGTGCGGCAATGACCGGCATGGGCAGCTTGGCGATCCGCACGAAGATCGTGGAGTTAATGCCCTGCAGGGCATCATCGCGGCGCCGCTCGCGCAGCTGGGCGATGTCCGCGCCCGAGGCGAAGACGCCGTCGACCCCTGAGATGATCAGGACTTTGGGACTCTGCTCCAGCGCAGCGCAGACCACGTGGAGTTCGTCCACCATCTGCTGGTCGATGGCGTTCCGGACTTCAGGGCGGTTGAGTAGGACCACCACGCGGTCCTCCCGCTCCTCGACCAGGAGGGTACTGAAGTCGACCGAACCCAGGGATCCGTCCGCGCCGTCCGGGGTGGGCATCAGACACGCTCCAGCAGCATCGCGGTGCCTTGGCCCACGCCGATACACATCGTTGCCAAGCCGATTCTTGCGTCCTCGCGTTCCATCCGGCCCAGCAGGGTGATGGCGATGCGCGATCCGCTGGAACCGAGCGGGTGCCCCAAACTGATGGCGCCGCCGTCGTTATTTACCGTGCCCGGGTCCAGCCCGAGCCGGCGCATGCTCGCGAGTGACTGCGTGGCGAACGCTTCGTTAAGCTCGACGGCGCCCAGGTCACCGACACTGAGGCCGCTCCGCTTGAGTACTTTCTGCGTCGCAGGGACCGGGCCGATGCCCATGATCTCAGGTTCGCAGCCGGCGGAGGCACCGTCGATGATCCGGGCCCTCGGCGTCAGGCCAAGCCTTTGGATGGCGGCCTCGGACGCAACGATGATGGCCGAAGCGCCGTCGTTCAGCGTGGACGAGTTCCCGGCCGTGACCACGGAACCGCCCGGAACCACGGGGCGCAACCCTGCTAGGACTTCCAGGGTGGTGCCGGCACGCGGGCCTTCATCGGTGTCCACCACCGTTTCGGCCTTGCGGGACTTGACCGTCACCGGGACGATCTCGTCCCTGAAGCGCCCTGCGGCAATGGCGGCGAGGGAACGCTCGTGGGAGCGGACCGCGAAGGCATCAGCGTCCTCGCGGGTGATGCCGTCCATGCGGGCCACTTCCTCCGCGGTCTCCGGCATGGAGTAGGTCATCTTGCCGTCCCTGGCGAACCCGCCCTTCTGGAAGAGCGGGTTGACGAAGCGCCAGCCGATGGAGGTATCGAAGATCTGGCCCGGTTTGGCGAACGCCGTGGCGGGCTTTTCCTGAGCCCACGGCGCACGGCTCATGGACTCCACACCGCCGGCGATCACAACATCCGCGGCGCCGGACTTGATCATGTGGCTGGCCTGGATGATGGCGCTCAGTCCTGACGCGCAAAGCCGGTTGACCGTGATCCCGGGGATGTGGAGGGGAAGTCCGGCCAGCAGGGTGGCCATCCGGGCCACGTTGCGGTTTTCTTCGCCCGCACCGTTGGCGTTGCCGAGGATGACTTCCTCGATGCTGTCCGGATCCAGGCCTGCTCGGGACACGGCCTCGCGGATCACCAGTGCAGCGAGATCATCCGGGCGGACCGCCGACAACGCACCACCGTACCTGCCCACGGGAGTGCGGACGCCGCCAACAAGAAAAGCCTCGACCATTGAGAACATCCTTTACGCCAGGGAGCCGGAATCTTCGGGACCGTCCAGTGACCGCCCTATTTACCGACCGTTCGTTCTATAAAGACTACACTCACAGGACTACGACGCCGAGGTGCCCGGCCAGGAGCGGCGCCAGCAGGCTCAGCTGATAGTCGTCGATCACCACGCCGGCCAGGCTCCCGAGGCCGCTGATGGTCCGGAAATCCGTGCCGCGAAGGTCAAAGTCCTTCAGCCGCGCGCCGGTGAGATCCAGGGTTCCGATAGTGCAGTTCTTCAGCGCCACCCGCGTCCCGGCGGCGGAACCGAGATCCAGTTCGTTGATGATGCAGTCGCTGATGACGACGTCGGTCAGCTTGGACCCGCGCAGATTGAGGAAGTCCAGTTTTCCGCCGTCGATCCGGACCGACTGCCAGCCGGTCTCATACAGCTCAGCCGAGCCCAGCCGCGGATTGTTCAGCTGAACGTCCCGCCACGTGGAGCGGGCGGCCCGGAAGACCGGCGCGTACAGCTCGGACAGGATGCAGTCCCGGAAGGTGGCCCCGCGGAGCTGGGTGTCATTGAAGGAGACGCCCTGGAACTCACACTCGGCAAAATCCGTGCCGCTCAGCTCCAGACCGTCGGCGGCCGCCCGGCTGTACCGGACGCCGTCGTACCTTTCACCACGCCGGAAGTCCGGGGCGGGATCATCCGTGACATCCTCCAGGCTGACCGGCGAGAGCCGGGGAGCCGTTACCTTGGGGGCCTTTGCGGCCACTAGAGCGATTCCGCTTTGGCCGCGATTTCCGCCAGGTCCTTGGTAAGCGCCTTGCGCGTCATGCTCATGCCCAGCTTGCCGAACAGTGCCATGGTGATCTTGCTGAAGAGGGTGGGTTTGACGACGTCGGCGCCGAAGGTCAGCGTAAGGTCCGTCCCGCCGTCGCGCTCGGCCAAGCTGAAGCGCGAAGTGTAATCGGCGCCGCCCTGGAGGGCTTTGACCGTGGTGCTGCGGGGAGGATCGGCCTGCGCCACCCACATCTCCACAGTCTCCGAACGGCCCATCATGGTCCGCGTTTCCTTCCAGCGCGTCCCCTCGCCGTAGGGCCCGTCGCTGAGCATCTGCACGGCGTCGATCCCGGACAGGGTGGCGGCTGAACCCGGGATGTCCGAGATGACAGCCCATACCTTTTCCGGCGTGGCATGGATGTGCTGGGTCAGGCTTGTGCTGTGTTCCATGCATCGAGCCTAGCCGGGGGCACAGACATTCGACAGGCAGTCAATATCGGAAGACCCTTGAAATGGTAAGCATGCTTTGTGTTAGGCTGAAAAAGCATTGTTTGATCAACGGACACGAAAGGTGGCCAGACTCATGGGCCTCGGAGACAAGATCAGTAACGAAGCAGAGCACCTGGGCGGCAAGGCCAAGGAAGCTGCAGGCAACGCCACGGACAACGACAAACTCAAGGCCGAAGGCCAGGCAGACCAAGTCAAGGCTGATGCCAAGAAGGTTGGCGAAAACGTCAAGGACACCTTCAAGAAGGACTAGTCCTTCCACATTCGAACGGCGGCGGATTCCCATGGGGGGTCCGCCGCCGCTCTTGTGTCTGCCCACCCCGTCGATTGCTCCCCACCGGCCTCTTTAAAAGCCCCAGAGGGGCCCCGGACCCACTCCGGCAGGTTTCCCTGGCCGAACTTGTCAGGCGAGGGGGCCGGCGGGGAGCAATCGATGGAGGGGATCGACGGCGGCGGCTACCCTTGGCCCATGACATACGTGGACCTGAGTGCCCAGAGTGCCGCTTCCGGTGGTTCGCCTTCGCTCGGCGGATATCTCGCCACGCCTGCCGGAACCGGCCCGTTCCCCGCGGTCCTGATGATCCACGAAGCCTTCGGCCTGAACGACCTGGTGCGCGGGCATGCCGACCGGATGGCCCGCGCCGGGTACCTGACGCTGGCGGTGGACCTGTTCAGCGACGGCGGCCCGCGCCGCTGCCTGGTCAGCACCATGCGGAGCATGCTCAGGGGAAGCGGCCGAGCGTTCACCGACCTCGCTACCGCCCGGACCTGGCTGGCTAATTCACCGCTGTCCACCGGAAAGACCGGGGTGATCGGATTCTGCATGGGCGGCGGTTTCGCGCTGCTCGTGGCCCGCGATGGTTTCGACGCGGCCTCGGTCAACTACGGCCACCTGCCCGGCAATCTCGAGGAAGCCCTCCGTGGCGCCTGCCCCATCGTGGCCAACTTCGGCGGCCGCGACCTCACCCTCAAGGGCGCGGCTGGCAAGCTCGAGACCGCCCTGGACAACCTCAGCATCGAAAACAGCGTCAAGGAATTCCCCACCGCCGGGCACGCGTTCCTCAACGAAACAGACCTTGGCCCGGCAGTTTTCCGGCCGCTGATGCGGGTCATGGGCATCGGCCCGGACCCGGCGTCCTCCCCCGAAGCCTGGCAGCGGATCGAAGACCACTTTGCGCGGCACCTCAAGAGCGTGGACGCCGACCGCACCTGAGCGCTCCTGCCCAGTTAGTCCCCCGGTTTCCCGTCGACCACCCGCGACGCGCCGGCCTTTTGGGCGCGCCGGGCCGCGCAAGTGGGCAGGAACGCACGGGGGAACGGACGACGGCGGGCCGCCCCCGAGAGGGTGACCCGCCGACGTCGGACTTCTTAGCGTCCGCCTGCTGAGGCGAAAAGCCCTAGCAGAAGAGCTCGCTCTTGGGCTCGTTGTGCTTGACCTTCTGCCAGCCCAGCCACAGGACCAACACGAAGAACGGGATCGTGGCCAGGGTCCAGAGACCGAGGTGGAAGACCTCGCCGGACTTGCTGGTCATGGTGTCGAAGCCGATCAGCACAGTGATGGCCAGCAGGGCGACCAGGCCGGCCCAGCTGCTCCACGTTCCGCCCGGCGCGGGCAGTGATGAGACCTTGCCCTTCTTCTTGCGCAGCGCGATCTGGCTGGCGAAGATGGCGCCCCACGTGAAGATCACGCCGATCGATGCGGAGTTGAGCGCGAGGTCGAAGGCGTGTGAGCCGCCCAGCCAGATGTTGAGCAGGATGCCGACGAGGTACACGGCGCCGATGGCCAGGATGGCGGCGTACGGGACGTGGTTCTTGGACATCCGGGTCAGCCACTCCGGAGCGTGTCCGTTGTTGGCCATGGTCCGGAAGATCCGGCCGATCGAGTACAGGCCCGAGTTGCAGGAGGACAGCGCGGCAGTGATGACGATCATGTTCATCACGTCGCCCATCCAGCCGAGGCCCATCTGGCCGAACACGGTGACGAACGGCGAGGTGCCGGCCACGTACTGGTCCGAGGGCAGCAGCATGGCCAGGAGGGTCACGGAACCGACGTAGAAGACCACGATGCGGAAGACGACGGCGCGGATTGCCTTGGGCACTTCCTTGGCAGGGTCCTGCATTTCGCCGGCCGTGATGCCCACGAGTTCAATCCCGTTGTAGGCGAAGATCACCGCGTTCAGGACCAGGATCATCACCAGCGCACCCTTGGGGAACATTCCGCCTTCGGCGGCGAAAAGGTTGTTCACCGAGGCGTTGCCGTCGCCCACCTGGGCGTTGGTGACCACCATGAAGGTGCCCACGGCCAGGAAGATCACGATGGCGCCCACCTTGAGGCAGGAGGCCCAGAATTCGAATTCGCCGAACGCCTTGACGCTCAGGAGGTTGACGCCCACGAGCAGCAGCAGCGCGGCGATGGCGCTGAGTTCAACCGGCACGTTGGGGAAGAAGAACTGGAAGTACAGTCCGATCGCGATGAGCTCGGCGATACCGGTCATTGCCCAGTTGATGAAGTACATCCAGCCGGACAGGTACGCGCCCTTCTTGCCGAACATTTCGCCGGCGTAGCTGACGAACGAGCCCGACGTCTGGCGGTACATGATCAGTTCGCCCAGCGCCCGCATCAGCAGGTAGGCGATGACGCCGGCGATGGCGTAGGAGAAGATGAGCGCGGGGCCCGTGGAGGCCAGGCGTCCGCCGGCCCCCATAAAGAGGCCGACGCCGATGGCGCCACCCATGGCAATCATGGTGACCTGGCGGCCGGTCAGGGATTTCTTATAGCCCTCGGCGCTGAGGGTGGAGTCGACGACGGCGGATTGCGCCGTGGGGCTCTCGAGTTCGGTGGGGGTACTTTGAGGCACAACAATTCCTTGGGGGTAGGGGATTGGCCGGCACCGGAAACGCCGAGTTTTTGTCCAGATAATTCGGGATAATCCCGCATTTGGGGTACTTATGTGGACAAAAACTCTCAGGCGTCGAAGGCTCGCGCGGCCTTTCCATCCTACAAGATTCGAACCGATGCAAGTGACGCGGGCTACACTCAGTCACGGTTAAGCCAAGCTATTGCCACCTATATGGGGGATTTGCAGAACAATGTTCTGTTCTGCGTCCTCCAGGACGCCGTATGTGCGCAGTGGTTCGGCGCCGGTAATTGAGCAGCCCGTCTTCAGGTCGAAGGCGTGCTGGTGGAGGGGACACATCACCACCTGCCGGTCGATGGTCCCGTCCGCAATGGGACCGCCGCGGTGCGGGCAGACGGCGGACAGCGCCCGAAGCGACCCGTCCCTGAGCCGGAAGACCGCTACTTGCTCGCCGCCCACTCCGAAAGCCCGTCCCTCACCAAAGGGGATCTGGTCCACGGAGCCCAGGATGTGGCTGTTGGCGCTGACGGGCTCAGTGCTGATCGGGTCGGCGCTCATCGGACCGGCACCTGGGGCGGGACGGTGAGGGGCAGGGAGGTGCGGAACTGGCCCGGCGTGAGCGGATCGTCGCGTTCGCTCCACGGGTCCATGTAGCTGTCCACGGACGCCTGCATCGCTGCGTCCAGACGCTCGGCGATGCCTTCGGAATCCTCCACGATCACCGAGCGGATGTGCTCGATGCCCACCCGCGGCACAAAGGCGTAGGTCCGTTCCAGCCAGTTGGCCTGCTCCCGGTAGTACTGCATAAAGCGGCCGGTGAGGAGCTTGACCTCCTCGGGATCATCCACGGTGGCCAGCAGGTCACCTTTGCGGATGTGCGCTCCCGCGGCGCCGCCGACGTACAACTCCCAGCGGCCGCCCTCCACGGCCACCACGCCCACGTCCTTGACCAGCGATTCCGCGCAGTTCCGCGGGCAACCGGACACCGCCAGCTTCAGCTTGGCCGGCGACTCGATCCCCTGGAACCGGGACTCGATCTCGATGCCCAGTTTGGTGGAATCGCCGGTGCCGTACCGGCAGAAGTCCTTGCCCACACAGGTCTTCACCGTACGGAAGCTCTTGCCGTAGGCATAGCCGGACGGCATGTCCAGGTCCGCCCAGACCTGCGGGAGGTCCTCCTTGGGGATCCCCAGCAGGTCGATCCGCTGCCCGCCGGTCAGCTTGATCAGCGGTACGTTGTGCTTCTCGGCGACGTCGGCAATGCGGCGCAGCTGCTGCACCGACGTCACGCCGCCCTTCATCTGCGGCACCACGGAGAAGGTGCCATCGCGCTGGATGTTGGCGTGCACACGGTCATTGATGAAGCGCGCGTCGCGTTCGTCGATGTACTGGTCGGCGAGCATCATCTTCAGCAACGATGCCAGGCCCATTTTGGACTTCGCGTCCTCGGCGCTCCCCGGCGCCAAGGCAGCGAACACCTGGGACACCGAGCGCAGCCCGAGCTTCCGGATGGCGGCCATCAGAGACGGCTTGTCCAGTGGGATCCCCGGCACGTAATAGCTGGCGGCCGGGTCCTCCTCCACAGCCCCGTCCGCGGCCCACTCCACCACCTGCTTGACCAGGAGTTTGCAGGAACCGCAGCCCTTGCCGGCGCGGGTGGCGTCCATGGCGCCGCAAACCGTGGTGCAGCCGCCCTTCACGGCGTCCACCAGTGCCTTCTTGCTGACGCCGTTGCAGTTGCAGACCTGGGCGCCGTCGTCGAGCTCGGCCACACCCACCTCCTCACCCGGCCCCCCGACGTCGAACATCAGGGCGATCCGTTCCTCCGGCAGGGGCAACCCGCGGTCGTAGGCCTGCGTCAGGTAGGCGACCTTCCTGCTGTCGCCCAGCAGCGTGGCCCCCACCATTTTGTTGTCGCGGACCACGATGGACTTGAACACACCGCGGCTGGGCTCCGAGAAGACAATGTGCTCGTCCGTGTCGAGTTCAGGCCCGTGCAGCCCCATGGACGCGACCTCCACGCCGGCCACCTTGAGTTTGGTGGCGGTCCGCGAACCAAGGTAGGCCGCGGAGGTATCGGCGCCGGTGACGTGGTTGGCAAGCACCACGGCCTGTTCCCACAGCGGCGCCACCAGGCCATAGACCTCGCCGCGGTGCTGGACGCACTCCCCAACAGCGTAGATATCGTCTTCGTCCTGGACCCGGAGCCTGTCATCCACCACGATGGCCCGCTCCACCGGCAGCCCGCTCAGCACGGCCACGTCCACGTTGGGCCGGATCCCCGCGGCCACCACCACCATGTCGCAGGCGATGTCCTCCCGGTCCCGGAGGCTGACGCCGCTGACCCGCTCCGTGCCGAGGACTGCTGTGGTGCGGCTGGACGTGTGCACCCGGATACCCAGTGCCTCCACGCTCCTACGCAGCACCGCACCGCCGTCGGGCCCCATCTGCGCGTTCATGAGGTGCCCGCCCGAGTGCACCACCTCCACCGCGATACCGTGGCTTTTCAGTCCGTAGGCCGCCTCCAGACCCAGCAAGCCACCGCCGATCACCACCGCCCGCCGGTGGTGCTCCTGCCGCGCATGCTGGACCATGTGTCGGGTGTCATCGATGGTGCGGAACCCGAACACACCGTTCTTCACGGACCCGCCCGGCGTGTACAGCCCGTCCATCGGCGGCATGTGGGAGCGACTCCCGGTGGCGATGATGAGGGTGTCGTACGGCGTCACGCGGCCGTCGTTGGAAAAGACGTGCTTCGTGAACTTGTCGATCCGGTCAACACGGACGCCGGCATGCAGGGTGATGCTGTTCTCGCGGTACCAGGACAGGGCGTTCAGGAAGATGTCCGCGTCACTTTCCTCGCCGGAGAGGACGTGGCTGAGCATGATCCGGTTGTAGTTTCCGTAGGGCTCGTCCCCGAACATAGTGATCGTGAACTGGTCCGCGCCGCCCCGGGCGAGGATCTCCTCCACCGCCCGGGCACCGGCCATGCCATTACCCACCACCACCAGCCGACCGCGCGGCGCGGCGCCTGCGTGCCTCCCCTGCGGCCGGTCCAGCACGCTGGTCATCAGTGCTCCACCATGCCCAGGTCCACCACCACGGATCCCCCAACACCATCCGGTGCGGCGAGATAGAGCTCCACCACCGAGCCGCCGTCGATGTCCTCCACCACCCGAAGCGGCACATGGACGTCGCTCTTGGCGCCGATCGGGAAATAGCGCATGGGCACGCCGTTCCGCATCAGCACCACGGTGATGAGTTCACTGCTGGAATTGCCGCCCCGGAAATAGAGCGTCTGGTTGATGATGCCGTCGGGAACGAAGTGGGAGAGTTCGCTGTGGATGGGGACGGGTTTTTCCAGCCCGGTGCCCTCAAACGGGAAGATGCCCTGCAGGAAAAGGTTTTTGGTGATCACGGACAGATCCTTTCGGCCGGCGGGAGACTGGCATAGGCCTATCTTCCGCCGCCGATGTTTCCGCCTGCCGGTCGGCGCGTAACTTTTCCTTTGCGCAAATCTCACCTCCTTCCGGGAGGTCCTCCCCGGGCGTGCGGCGCCGTTTAGACGGTTCCCTGCGGGTACGACGGCGGCCGACGTCGAGAGGGCACGGAACCGTCTAAACGGGCACGGGCAGTCGTGGCCCCCAAGGACGGTGGTGTGTCTTGGCCGCGTCAGGCCGGGGCCAGCACGCCCTTGTCCATCGAGTACCGGATCCAGCGACCGGCCTGGTCGGTCCGGGAGGTGTCGCCCTTCTTCGCACACCGGGCAAACCAGTCCCGGAGGGCGCGGTCGTGGCTGACCATAACCAGGGTCCCGGTGAAGCCGGCGAGCGCCTCTTCGAGCTGCTCCACCAAGACCGGAGCCAGGTGGTTGGTGGGTTCATCCACAATCAGCGTGCCATAGCCGCCCAGCAGCAGGCGCGCCAGGGCAAGCCTTCGCTGCTGGCCTGCGGACAGGCTGCCCACCGGGACGTGGAACTCGCTGGTGCGGAACAGCCCCAGGCGCAGGAGCGCCTCGGCGTGCTCATCGATGTTGCCGCCGAGGCCAGCCGCGAAGGCCGGGAGCAGGCGGAGGGTAGGCCGCTGCGGCAGTTCGAGTTCCTGCTGCAGGTAGCCGATCCGCGAAGGCCGCTGAACCAACCCTTCGGCGGGCTCCAGGGTTCCCGCCAGCACGGAGAGCAGAGTTGATTTGCCGGCGCCGTTCGGGCCGGTGATGAGGATCTTCTCCCCAGTGCCGGCTGCGAAATCAGTGACGCCCAGTCGGCCGGGAACGTTGACGCCGCGGGCAACGAGGACCGCCGACGCCGCCAAGAGGGAGTCGTCTCCGGTGGCCGCATTTGCCCCGGAAGCCCCGGCCGCCGCAGAGACAGACAGAGCCTCCGGATCCACGGCCAGCTCCGCCGCAAGCCGCAGCGGCACCGGCGGGCGGTCAATGGGGCTCGCTTCCAGGCGCCGGAGCCGTTCCTGCGCGTTGCGGACCTTGCTGCTCGCCGCCTTCTGCCAGGTGCCGGCTTTGAAGTCGAAGCCCATTTTGTCGTTGTCGCGCTTGCGGGCGTAGCCCATTTTTCCGGCCACGGTGTCCGCCTGCCGCTGTTCGGCCTCCATCGCATCGATCCACTCGTGGTACTGCTGGACCCAGCGCTGGCGTTCGGCGGCCTTCTCGCGGAGATAGCCGTCGTAGCCGTTGCCGTACCGGGTCACGGCGCGGCGCTCGGCATCAACCTCAATCACCGTGGTGGCAACTTTGCGCAGCAGCACACGGTCGTGGGACACCACCACCACTGTCCCGCGATGGGCGGCCAGCCGGTCCTCCAGCCAGGCGGTTCCGCGGGCATCGAGGTGGTTGGTGGGTTCGTCCAGGAGCAGGATGTCAGCCGGATCGGCCAGGACACAGGCCAGCGCCACGCGTTCCTGCTCGCCGCCGGAGAGCGATCCCAGCGTCCGCTTCCGGTCGAGGCCGCCCAGGCCCAACCGGTCCAGTGCTGCCTCCACGCGGGATTCCGCGGCGTAGCCCTCGCGCAGCTGGTACTCGGTCTGCAGCCGGCCGTACGTTTCCAGCTCGTCGTCCTCGGCATCGGCGAGGCCGGCCTCCAGCCGGTCAAGCTCGGCTTCGAGGGCGCGCAGCGAGGCCAGGGAAGAGTCGACGGCGGCGCCCACGGTGAAGGATTCGGGCAGGCCGTGCGTCTGGGCCAGGTATCCAACGCGGCCGTGGCTGATCGCAGTTCCTTCGTCGGGCGCTTCCAGCCCGGCCAGGATCCGGAGCAGCGTGGATTTGCCGGCGCCGTTTTCGCCGACGATGGCAACATGCTCGCCGGCCGTGATGACCAGGCCGATTCCGTCCAGCAACTGCCGGTCGCCGTAGCCGTGGGAGACGCCGGAAAGGTTCAGGTGTTCAGTCAAGACAAGTCCTCGCAAGATTCCGGAGTGTGGCCGCCGGAACTGGTGCTCGACGGCGGCCCTGGATTCGGGGACACAGTCCGGCAATGCCGGACTGCTGCTCAGGACTTCATCGCTCCAGCCTGCCCGCCGGAAGCCGCAGCGTCAAGCCGGGACACCACCGGTGACACCATAATTCGCCGGAGGGTATTGACGTGACACCAGAGTGACGTCAGAATGGTGTCATGCAACTCAACCAATACGTATCAGCCGTCCAGCATCAGCTGGGCGTCGCCGCCGAAGCCGGTGGCCCTGAGGCCCGGGAACTCAGCGAACGCCTCACTGCCGCGCTTGAGTCCACCGTCCGGCTCGTCCTGCTCGAAGCCCTCTCCGACGCCGCCAGCGAGATCACCCTCGAGCTGGCCCCGGCGTCGGTGGAGGTACGGCTCCGGGGACGCGATCCGGAGTTTGTGGTCACCAGCCCGCCCGCTGCCAGCGACTTCGAAGCGGTGACGGAACGGTCCGCCCAGCCGGCGCGGCAGGTCCCGGAAGAGTTCGACGGCGCCAGCACCTCCCGCACGACGCTCCGTCTTCCGGATCACCTCAAGCAGCAGGTCGAAGAGGCCGCCGGTCTTGTAGGCCTGTCGGTAAACTCCTGGCTGATCCGGGCGGTCGCGGACGCCCTCAACGGCAGCAAATCCACCCAACGGACCATTCGCCGCGATCCGGGCGAGCAGAACTTCACAGGATGGGCACGCTGATGACAATCTTCGAGACCCCCCAACCAATCGCCGTCGTGGTGGACGTGTCCGTCCGTGCCGACATTCTGATTGTCGCCGGTAACCGCACCGACACCGCAGTCAACGTCCGGCCCCGCGATGCAACCCGGGCCCTGGACATCAGGGTGGCCGAGCAGACCACCGTGGACTATACGGATGGGCGCCTGCAGGTAAGGCTGCGTCCCCAGCGCCGCCACAGCTGGTTCGGCGACGGCGGCGCCGTGGACATCACCGTTGAAGTGCCCATCGGCTGCAGCCTGGAGTTGAAGTCCGGAATGGGCGACCTCCGCTGCGAGGGCGAATTCGGCTCCGCCGAACTGAAGACGGAAATGGGCCACGTCCACCTCGATCACTGCACGGAACTCCGGGTCCACACGGGCATGGGCGATGTGACCGTGGAACGCGTCGCGGGGCGGGCCGAAATCAAGACCGGCTCGGGCAAGATCCGTATCCGGGAAATCGACGGGACCGCCAGCGTCAAGAACGGCAACGGCAGCACGCACATCGTGGATGCCGCCGGTGAACTCAAGGTCAGTGCCGCCAACGGGGACGTCGCCCTTGAACGGGCCGGCGACACCACCACCATCAAGGCCTCCAACGGCGACATCACCGTCGGCGAGGTGGCGCGCGGAACCCTCACCCTCCAGACCGCGGCGGGCTCGTTGGCCATCGGCGTCCGCGAAGGCAGCGCCGCGTGGCTGGACCTCAGCACCAAGTACGGGCGCGTCCGCAACGGACTCGACGCCACCACAGGGCCAAGCGAGACGGACGCCAAAGTGGAGATCCGCGCCCGCAGCGCCTACGGCGACATCACCGTGCGGCGCTCCCCTGTTCCCACCAGGTAAGAAACCACACCAGGCAAGACATCAGCAAAGGAAAAGTCATGGCAAGCACCCAAACGGCCATCACCGTGGCCGGGCTGCGCAAGGCATACGGCAGCAAACAAGTCCTCGACGGCGTCGACTTCGCCGTGCCGACTGGAACCGTTTTTGCCCTTCTGGGCCCCACGGAGCAGGAAAGACCACCATCGTCCATATCCTCTCCACCCTGATCCGCGCCGACGGCGGGGAGATTGCGGTGGGAGGTTTCGACGTCGTACGCCAGGCCGATGAGGTGCGCGACAAGATCGGCCTCACCGGGCAGTTCTCGGCGGGGCCTAGTTAAGAGCAACGCGGGGTCGCTTACGGCCCAAGTTTCCACTCGGGATGGGCCGTAAGTGACCCCGCGTTGCTGTGGACCGGCGGGAAATCCTACGCGACCAGAAGCGCGGCGGCCTTCCGGCGGCGGGCCTTCGCCAGCCGGGTGCCGATCAGCCCCTGCCGGGGGCTGAACAGGTAGACGGCGGCGAACACCACGCCCTGGGTGAGAACCACCATGGCGCCCGAAGCCGTGTCCAGGTAGTAGCTGAAGTAAATGCCGGCAATGGAGCACACGGCCGAGACCACCGGGGCGATGACCAGCATCCGGTTGAAGCGGTCCGTGAGCAGGTAGGCGGTGGCGCCGGGGATGATGAGCATGGCCACCACCAGCACCACACCCACGGTCTGCAGCGCCACTACGGACGTCAGCGCCAGCAGCCCCATGAGCAGCGCCCCCAGCCGTTTTGGGGAGAGCCCGATCGCGTGGGCGTGCGTGGGGTCAAACGCGTAAAGCGTCAGGTCGCGGCGCTTCAGGATCAGGATGACGAAGGCAACGACGCCGAGGACCAGCACCTGGATGAGGTCCGGGATGCTGACGCCCAGGAGGTTGCCGAAGATGATGTGGTTCAGGTCCGTCTGGCTGGGCGTGACGGAGATGAGCACGAGGCCCAGGGCGAACAGCGAAGTGAACACAATGCCGATGGCGGCGTCCTCCTTCACCCGGCTGGTGTTGCGGACCACGCCGATCAGGGTCACAGCGATCAGCGCGAACACCAGTGCACCGAGCGCAAACGGGGCGCCAACAATGTAGGCCAGCACAACGCCGGGCAGGACGGCGTGGGAGACGGCGTCGCCCATCAGGGACCAGCCGATCAGCACCAGCCAGCAGCTGAGGACGGCACAGACGACGGCGGCGAGCGCGGTGGTGATGATGGCGCGGACCATAAAGTCGTAGCTGAGCGGTTCGAGCAGGATGTCGAGGAGTTCCATGGGTCAGCCCCTGCTCTCGGTGCCGGCGGGATGGACGATGGCGGGTGCGGCAGGTTCCGGGAGGTCGCGGTTCAGCACGTCCAGGCCAAACGCCATGGCCAGGTTCTCCGGCTGCAGCACCAGGTCCGGGGCACCGTGCATCAGGACGCGGCGCATGAGGAGTACGGCTTCGTCGCAGAGGGCCGGCATGGCATGCAGGTCGTGGGTGGAGATCAGGATGGTGCAGCCGTCGGAGGCGAGCTCGCGCAACAGCCGCGTGATGGTGGCCTCGGAGCGCTTGTCCACGCCGGCGAACGGTTCGTCCAGGAGCATCATGGTGGCGCCCTGGGCGATGCCGCGGGCCACAAAAGCGCGCTTCTTCTGCCCGCCGGACAGCTGCCCGAT
The DNA here is from genome assembly GCF_050156205.1 of Pseudarthrobacter sp. Y6. Classification (NCBI taxonomy): domain Bacteria; kingdom Bacillati; phylum Actinomycetota; class Actinomycetes; order Micrococcales; family Micrococcaceae; genus Pseudarthrobacter; species Pseudarthrobacter sp. Y6. The sequence goes on from NZ_CP189574.1 coordinate 3,621,566, forward strand.
CTGCCGCTCCGCGAATTCGGACAGTTCCACGCGGTCCAGCGCCTGGTCGACGGCGGCGCGGTCGGCCTTGGAGGGGCGGCGGGTGAAGCCCTGGTGCCCGTAGCGTCCCATCATCACCACATCGCGGACGGACAGCGGGAATTGCCAGTCAACATCCTCGCTCTGCGGCACGTAGCCGATCCCACCCTCCTTGCGCGCCCTGGCAGGAGACTGTCCGCCGATCAGCACGCGGCCGGCGTCGGGCTTGATCATTCCCATGATCACCTTGAACAGGGTGGATTTCCCGGACCCGTTCATACCGATCAGGCCGCAGATCCGGGCGGCGTCCAGGGTGAGCGAGGCTGAATCGAGCGCCAGGACCTCGCCGTAGTGGACTGTGACGTTTTCAACCAGGATGGCGGGGGTGCTCATGGCTTGGACCCCGCGGAGGCGTTGGCAGACGCGACGGCTGACGTGCCGGCCAGGGCCTTGGTGATGAGGTCGGCGTCGTGCCTGATCAGGTCCAGGTAGGTGGGCACAGGACCGTCAGCCTCGGACAGCGAATCCACATAAAGCGTGCCGCCGAACTTGGCTCCGGTGGCGCCCACCACCTGCTGCATGGGGGCGTCGGACACCGTGGATTCACAGAACACTGCGGGAACCTGGTTGGCCTTGACGTACTCAATGGCGCGCGTGATCTGCTGCGGCGTGGCCTGCTGTTCGGCGTTGACCGCCCAGATGTAGACCTCTTTGAGCCCTGCGTCGCGGGCCAGGTAGGAGAAGGCGCCTTCGCAGGTCACCAGGGCGCGCTGGTTCTCCGGGAGGCCGGCGAGGCTTGCTTTCATCTCGTTCTGCACAGCCTGCAGTTCGGCCTTGTAGGCGTCACCGTTGGCCTTGAAAGCCGCGGCGTTCTCCGGGTCAAGCTCGCTGAACGCCTTGACCATGTTGTCCACGTAGATCTGCACGTTCACGGGCGACATCCACGCATGCGGGTTCGGTTTGCCCTGGTAGGAGTCCTCGCCGATGGGCATAACCTCCACACCGTCGCTCACCACCGCGTGCGGCACGTCCAGGCCCTCCACGAACTGCCCGAACCAGGCTTCGAGGTTCAGGCCGTTGTCGAGGATGAGGTCCGCCTTGGCTGCCTTGCGGATGTCGCCGGGGGTGGGTTCGTAGCCATGGATCTCGGCGCCCGCCTTGGTGATGGACTCCACGGTGAGCTTGTCCCCAGCAACGTTCCGGGCGACGTCGGCCAGTACCGTGAAGGTGGTCAGAACTACGGGCTTGTCACTGTCACTGTTGCCTGAAGCGTCACCCCCGCACGCGGTAAGGGAGAGGGTCAAGAGGACGACGACGGCGGCGCCGGCACCGCGGAACGCCGCCGATCCCCCGGCGAGGGTTCGGGCGGCTACTTTGGCGCACCGAAACAGAAAGTTAGGCATGCCGAATATTCTACGGGATGCAGAGCTGGCCCCGCAATCTGCGACGCACCCCTCCCCTGCCCAACTAGGCTGAACGTATGGCCACCACACACCGGAAACCACCCCTGCCACACCCCGAGCTGTACCGGTTTTCCACCCTTGATTTCACCGCCGTCGGCCTCTACGTGGCAGTGGCCGGGCAATTCGCCGTGGCCGGGGAACTGCTGGCCCCGCTTATACGCCAGCTTGCGCCCAGCCCGGCCGCGGCGTCGTACGCAAGGAACCTCATCTTCTATGGCTCAATCGGGATCCTGGCGCTGGCCGCCGCCCGCCGGGTCGTGGCCAGGGACCTGCGCGTACTGGCCACCCGCCCGTGGTTCACGCTGCTGATGGTGCCCGCGGCGGTGATCGCCATGATGATCCTCACGGCTATTGTGGTGGCGGCCGGCGGCGGGGTGCAGACTTCCGCGAACCAGGCCGGACTGCAGGCACTGATGCAACAGGTACCCGCCTGGCTGATGGTGCCGGTCCTGGTGGTGGTGGGCCCGTTTGTGGAGGAGTACATCTTCCGGCATCTGCTGATCGGCAAGCTCAGCCGCCGGCTCAACATCTGGCTGTGCTGCGCCCTGTCTGTGGTCCTCTTTGCCGGCATCCACATCGCGGGCCAGGAAGCCATCACGCTCAATGCGCTGCTCCCCTACCTGGCCATGGGCGCCACGCTGGTCTTTGTCTACGTGTGGACCGGGAAGAACCTGGTGTTCTCCTACTTTGTGCACGCGGCGAAGAACCTCCTGGCGGTCATCTTCATCTACGCCATCCCGCCCGAGCTTTTCGAGCAGCTGCAGCAGGTCCAGCCCTAGGAACGCGCCGCCCCTACCCAGCAGCCGCGCGCCGTCGTATTTTGGTGGGATGGGACTGAACATCCAGATCGTCGTGGACAGCAAGAACCCGCATGAGCTCGCCGACTGGTGGGCGGAAACGTTGGACTGGGCGGTGGAACCGCAGGACGAGGACTTCATCCGCTCCATGATCAGCCGGGGCTACGCCACGGACGCCGAGACGCTGGTCCATAAGGACAAACTCGTGTGGCGGACAGGACAGGCCATCCGCCCAGTGGAGGAAATCGAAGCCGCCGCACCTGCACGCCGCATCCTGTTCCAGACGGCGCCGGAAGGAAAGACCGTCAAGAACCGCATCCACTGGGACGTGCGCCTGGATGGTCGCGACAAGGATGATGTCCGAAAGGAACTCGAAGCCCGCGGCGCCAGCTTCCTGTGGACCGCCGGCCAGGGCCCGCTCGAGTGGCACACCATGGCCGATCCCGAGGGCAACGAGTTCTGCATCAGCTGAGCCGATTACTAGACTTGTCCAGTGAGCAACCAATTTCCCGCCAAGGTGTCCGACGTCTTTGACCCCACCCGCTGGCGCACCGTGTCCGGCTTCGACGACTTCCAGGACATGACGTACCACCGGCAGGTCGAGCGCGTCTCGACAACCGGACCAACCGGGACAGAAACCGTCACCAGGGACCTGCCCACCGTCCGCATCGCCTTCAACCGCCCGGAAGTCCGCAACGCCTTCCGCCCCGGCACCGTGGACGAGCTCTACCGCGCCATGGACCACGCCCGCATGACCCCGGACGTCGCCACCGTCCTGCTCACCGGCAACGGCCCCTCCCCCAAGGACGGCGGACATTCATTCTGCTCCGGCGGCGACCAGCGCATCCGCGGCCGGGACGGATACAGGTATGCCGACGGCGAGACCCAGGAAACCATCGATCCCGCCCGCGCCGGCCGCCTCCATATCCTCGAGGTCCAGCGGCTCATGCGGACCATGCCCAAGGTGGTCATCGCCGTCGTGAACGGCTGGGCTGCCGGCGGCGGGCACTCGCTGCACGTGGTCTCGGACCTCACCATCGCCTCCCGCCAGCACGGCAAGTTCAAGCAGACGGACGCCACGGTGGGAAGTTTCGACGCCGGGTACGGCTCTGCGCTGCTGGCCCGCCAGATCGGCCAGAAGTCCGCCCGCGAAATCTTCTTCCTGGCCCGCGAGTACTCCGCGGACGACATGGTCGGCATGGGCGCCGTGAACGAGGCCGTGGACCACGAGCGCCTCGAAGAGGTGGCCCTGGAATACGCCGCGGACATCGCCCGGCAGTCACCGCAGGCCATCCGCATGCTGAAATTCGCCTTCAACCTCGCCGACGACGGCCTGGCCGGCCAGCAGGTCTTTGCCGGCGAAGCCACGCGACTGGCCTACATGACGGATGAGGCGGTGGAAGGAAAGGAAGCCTTCCTGGAGAAACGGGACCCGGACTGGTCCCGCTTCCCGCACTACTTCTAGGCACCACTTCCAATCCGGCCCGCCTCCAGGCCCCGGCTGACCACAAAGGCAGGACCGCACATGAATCTCGGAACCCAGACTATCGGTCCCACGGACATCGACCCGGTGCTCAAAGCCCTGGCCGCCGCCCTCCACGGTGAGGGACCCGCCGTCGAACTTTCCATGGGCCCCGACGGCGAACTGGTGGTGGGACACACCGAGACGCCAGGCTGCGATGACGCCGTGGCGGTGGTCCGCACCTCCGGCTCGACAGGCGCGCCGAAGGCCACCATCCTGACCGTCGAGGCGCTGGCGGCCTCATCCATGGCCACCGCCCTGGCGCTCAAGGGCGAGGGCCAGTGGCTCCTCGCGCTGCCAGTGCAGTACGTGGCAGGCGTCCAGGTCCTAGTGCGGTCGCTGTTCGCCGGGACCCGGCCGTGGGTGATGGACATGTCCGGCGGCTTCACCCCCGAGGCCTTCACGGCCGGCGCGCTGGAGCTGACTGACAAGTTCCGCTTCACGTCGCTGGTGCCCACACAGCTCCAACGCGTCCTGGAGGCGCCGTCGCCGGAGACGCTGGCCGTCCTGCGGCGGTTCAACGGCATCCTGCTGGGCGGCGCACCGGCGTCGGCCGGGCTGCTGGACGCGGCCCGCGAGGCCGGCGTCAGGGTGATCACCACGTACGGGTCCGCGGAAACCTGCGGCGGCTGCGTGTACGACGGCGTGCCGCTGGAAGGCGTCCAGGTCCGGGTGGCCGACGACGGCCGTATCCTGCTGGGCGGCGATACCGTGGCCGCCGGTTACTTGCACGCGCCGGAAGCCACCGACACCTTTTTCGAGGAGGACGGCGTCCGCTGGTACCGCACCAATGACCTCGGCGCGCTGGACGCGGACGGCCGGCTCACGGTGCTGGGCCGCGACGACGATGTCATCATCACCGGCGGCGTCAAGGTCTCCGCCGCGCATGTGCAGGAAGAGCTGGAAAAGTCCGACGGCGTCACGGCGGCTTTTGTGGCGGGCGTCCCCTCCACGGAGTGGGGCCAGGCCGTGGCCGCCTTTGTCGCGCTCGACGGCGCCGCCTTTGGCGCAGCCGCGGACTCAGGTGCCGCGGGCACGCCAACCGGGGACTCAGGTGCCGCGGGCACGCCAACCGGGGATCACGCCGTCGTACTCGAAGAGGAATGGCACCGGCGGCTTGGCCTCCTGGCGCCGAAAACCGTGCTGGCCGGCCCCGAACTGCTGATGCTTCCCAACGGCAAGCCGGACCGCCTGGCGATGATCGACCGGCTCAACGCGCTGCATCAGGGAAAGTAGAGTAGAGCTGCACCGGCGGCCCGTTCGCTGCTGCCACCACCGTTTCATCGTTCTCCCGACCCAACACGAGGTACTGACCGTGGCCACAGCCGCACAATGGATCCAAGGCGCCCGCCTCCGCACTTTGCCGGCCGCCATCGCCCCGGTACTGATCGGCACCGCCGCGGCCTACGAGCTGGATTCGTTCCGCCCCGTTAATGCCGTGCTGGCCGCCCTGGTGGCGCTGCTGCTGCAGATCGGCGTGAACTACGCCAATGATTATTCGGACGGAATCCGCGGCACCGACGAGGACAGGGTGGGGCCGCTGCGGCTGGTCGGATCCGGGACTGCCCGCCCGGAGCACGTCAAATACGCGGCGTTCGGAACGTTCGCGCTGGCCATGGTGTTGGGCCTGGTGCTGGTGGTGATCACCCAGAGCTGGTGGCTGATCCTGGTGGGGATCGGCTGCGTGATGGCAGCCTGGGGCTACACCGGCGGCAAGAACCCGTATGGCTACATGGGCCTGGGCGATGTTTTTGTGTTTGTCTTCTTCGGCCTGGTGGCAACATTGGGCACCACGTACACCCAGGCCGGCCAGGTCAGCCTGCCCTCCGTGATCGGCGCGATCGGCACCGGCTTGATCGCCACGGCGCTGCTGATGGCGAACAACGTCCGCGATATCCCTACGGACATCCAGGCGGGCAAGAAGACCCTTGCGGTGCGGCTGGGAGATAAGCACGCACGGGAAAGCTACGTGCTGATGCTCGCCGTGGCCATTCTGCTGGTGGTCATCCTGGCTCCCGGGCGGCCGTGGATGCTGATCGTGCTGCTGCTCATCCCGGCCTGCCTGATGCCCGCCTGGCTGATGATCAACGGCCGCAAGCGCAAGAGCCTCATCCCGGTGCTCAAGCAGACCGGCCTGATCAACCTCGGGTACAGCCTGCTGTTCTCACTCGGACTGGTGCTCAGCCACGGATTCTAGGCCGAATCCAGGCGGATCCTAGGCTTCGGGCGTCTTCGTTTCGGGCGCCTTCGTTTCGCGTGTCTTCGGGCCGCTGTTCCGGATGGTGATGTCCGGGTTGGCGTCCAGGAGGCTGTCCTCGGCATCGGCGTCGGCCAGTTCGCCTTGACTGCGCAGCGGCTTGGCTTTGCCGGAGAGCCGGCCGTGAATGGCGGCCGCGGCGGCGTCGCGCTGTTTCTGGAAGAAAAGGTAGCTGACCGCAAACGCGATCAGTGCTGCGCAGATGACTGACAGCACCGCCCCCAGCTTCAGGAACATAAAGAGCACAAAGAGCGGCGCAAACAGCGCCAGCCGGATCAGGGAGTATTTCAGAAAGGCCACGGTACAAGTTTAGCCGCCCTGCCTGAACGCCCTCGGGCCGCGGACGATAGACTTAATGGCATGCTCTTCCGTGTGGTTCTCGCCGTCGCAGTTCTCGTCATCTTTGTGTATGGCCTGGTGGACGTGATCCGCACTGACGGCCGCGTCACCCGCGGGATCTCCAAGCCGGCCTGGATCGTGGTGATGATTGTCCTTCCGGTCCTCGGCGCCATCCTGTGGCTGCTGATCGGCCGTCCGCGTGACTCAGCCCCGGTCCGCCAAACACACAGCCACCCCACCGCTCCGGATGATGATCCCGATTTCCTCCGCAACCTGGAAATGCGCCGCCGGAACAAGGCAGAAGCCGACCGCCTCAAGAAGCTCAAGGATGAGCTTGAGGCGAAGGCAAAGGCCGACGGCGGCTCTGCCGGCACCGGGCCGGACAGTTCCGGCACGCGGAGCCCGGGCGGGAAGGGAACCGGCCACGGCGAGACCGGCGGTGCCAGCACCGGAGACGCAGACACCCATGACACCGGCGACGTGAAGTAGGTCCCATGGCCCAGCACCCCGACGTAGACCCCCAACTTCCTGCCGCCGCCGGGGCTGCCAGTCCGCCGCCTCCGCCGCGGCCCGGACTCTCCTACGCCGCACCGGCGCCGATCCTGGTCACGCCGCCGACGCCCCGCAGCGTCCGCTTGGCTAGGACGTTCTGGCTGTTCAGCTTCGTCGCCGGTTTGGCCGTACTCATCGGCTCTTTCCTGACCCGCGACTCACACCTGGAGCGGCTCCGCACGGTGGTGGACCAAATGGCGCCCGGCGGGGAAGCCGACGCCGTGACCACTTCCACGGCCATTGTTTTTTGGGGCAGCCTCGGCGCCCTGCTGTTTATGATTCTGCTAGGAGCGGCGGCGCTGGCGATTTTCTCCGCGCGCCACGGCTGGGTCCGCTGGCTGATGATCCCGCTGCTGGCCGGCCAGGTAATGGTCATGGTGGTGGCCGCAGCCTTCCTCGTTCCCGAGGGCGACGCCGGCAGCTACGTTGTCCTGCTCTGGGGAGCCCAGTTGCTTCTTGCCTTCCTCGGCCTGGTGGCGGTGTTTGTGCCGTCGGCTGGCAGATGGCTCAAGGCCGGACGGATCCAGTCGGCGCAGGTCAGTGCGGCGCGGGCGCGGCAGTAAAGGCTGACCTCAGGCCGACTGCCGGTGCAGCTGCAGGGCCGAGCATTCAGCCACCACGCCCTCACAGCTGCGCATCACCACGCGGCAGGCCTCCACGGCTGAGCGCTCCGTCAACGGGTTTTCCGATACTGTCCGCCACCGGTTCAGGCAGCGGCGGGCTTCGGCCAGGACTTCGTCCGGGCCGACATCCGGAGCCAGCCCCATCCTCAGGGCGGACTCCGCTCCCCAGCCGCCGACCAGCCTTTCGGCTTCCGCGGCCAATTCATCGCTGAGGGATACCCCGGTGGTACGGATCGTGGCGAGCAGGCGGAGCTCACGGAACTCATGGGCGTTGGCCTGAAGGCGTTCCAAGGCTGCGGCCAGGTGACCGGCCCCCTCCCTGGGCGCAGTGCGCAGCAAGCTTTCCACTCCCACCAAGGCAGTGCGGGCTTTGAGGGCATCCCCGCGGGCCTGGAACTGCCGGGCCACAAGGTGCAGCAACGGGTCCAGCCCGCTGCGCCGGGCCAGTTCATGCGCCAGTGGCGTGGGTTCAGTGAAGCCACTCCGGATCAGCACCACGCCCAGCCGGATCCCAAACAGGCCGAACCGCTCAAGGAGGGAGGCTCGGGCTTCAGCGCCCAGGCTTTGCGGGACAGAGGCCCTGATGAACCTGTCCGCCGACAGCAGCATCCGCTCCCGGGCGGACCGCTCCATGCCGGCCAGGACCCGCAAAGACTCGAAGTCCGACTGGCGCATGCTGCGTGCGCTCTGCGCCAGCAGCCCGGCCACCGGGACCACCCCCAACGCCAGCTTTCGCAGGTTGTGGTCCCCGCGATAACGCTCGGCGATCTCACCGGCTGACAGAAGCGAATCAATGCGGCCAGCGCCGATCTCATCGGCCCGGGACAGCACGGCAAGGGCGTTCACGGTTCCCGACCTACCCGCCTCGGTATCCCTGAAGGATTCGAGGAACCGAAGGTCCGAGGCGTGCATGTGGCGCATCAGGTAGATGATGGCATCAGCCTCAGAGGGCGCGTCCACGGGGATGAGGAAATCGGTGGACCGGGCAGAGACGTCTTCGGACAACGAGGCGATTCCCGGGGTGTCTATCAGGGTGAGCTCGCGCAGGGCCGGCGAGGGCCACTCCACGACAAGCCGTTCCACGTCTTGGGCGCGGGCGTTGCCCAGGACAAACACCAGGCGGCCGTCCACGCGCTTCAGCGGCAGGATATGCGGTTCACCAGCAATGGGGTAGGCCGTGATCCGCGGCGTGTGCCCGTAGCGGTACCAAGTCACAATCCTTGTGCATTCCCCGGTGTCGGTCGGGGCGATCTCCTCCCCGATGATGGCGTTCAGCAGCGTGGATTTTCCCGCCTTGACCATGCCTGCCACAGCGAGCCTGAGGGGCTCGGACAGCCGCCGGGCGTAGGTCTCCAATGCCGCAGCCGCAGCGGGGTCGTCCGCATACACGAGCAGGGCGTCCTGGATCAGGTCCGCCACTCCCGCGCTGATGGACTTCTTCATCTGGCCGCCGCAACCGCCGGCGCCGTGCCCACCGACTGGCCGCCCGCCGTCGGACTTCCCGACGCCGGATTTCCCACCGCCGTGCCGCGCCCGGCCGGAGACTGCCCGGCCGGAGACTGCCCGGCCGGAGACTGCGGCTCCGGGGATTGGGCCACTTCGGTGGCCACCAGACCGGCCGCATGGTGCAGGGCGTCCACCTTTTTGAGCTCCGCCTTGATCTCGCGGATGCGGATATCCTTTTCCAGCGTGTAGGTGGTGGCTGCCTTCTGGGCCGCCGCCACCGAATCCGCGAGGGAGCGGTGGTGTTCGTCCGCGATTTCAGTGAAGTGGTCCCGGGTGGAGCGCTGCACCAGCCGCAGCCGGTCCTTGAGCTGCTTGCCCACCTGGAAGGTGACATCATCCAGTTGGCGGCGGACCAGCGCTTTGGCTTCGGCCTGCCGGCGCTTCAGCCGTGCTTCCTTGTCCTCGCGGTACGCCTTGCGGCCCAGCAGCAGGCCCGCGCCCACTGACAGGGGATTGATCAGGGCCATACCGAAGATTCCCGTCAAGAGCCCGAACATCAACACGCCGCCGTAGGATCCGCGCATGCCGATCAGGACCTTCTGCAGGGGGTTCACGTGCCCATCGTCAAGCCCGGGCATGTTGTCCACCGGGTCCAGCGCGTCGCCGGTGTCCGAGACGTGAAGCACCGGCAGGGCCACTTCGTCCTCTGAAAAATGCTCGGCCACCTGGGCGGCCAGCCACTGCGCGCGTTCGCTGGTCCACACAAACGTGTCCGAGATCGCGGCGGCGGCGCACTCCTCGAGCCACGCGGAAAACTGGGTCCAGGTGGGGCCGGGATCGCCCTGGTCAATAGCGGCCTCGGCTTCGCGCTGGATGCGCCGCAGTCGGTCCCGGAGGTCGTACTCCATGTCCGCGATCAGGTCGCCGATGCCGTCGTTGAGCGTAATCTGCCACCGGGCGGAACGTTTGCGCAGCTCATCGGCCTGTGTCTTCGCCTCCTCCAGCCCCGCAATCATCCGCGGCGTCCCCTCAGGATCCTCAAGCGCTCCCAGCTCGGACCGCAAGGACAGGCGCAGGTTCTCGGTCACGGAGAGCAGGTCCTGGCTGACGGAGCGCCGTTGCAGCCGTTCCGCCTTGCCCACAATTTCATTCCGGAGGTGGCCGATCAGCACGGGGAAACCCGACTCGGCGTTGAGTTCGCTGTCCTGCAGGCGTGCAGCCTCCAGCCGGAGATCTGAGGAAACCGCGAACAGTGGGATGTCCGGCGCCATCTGCGCGAGCTGGGCACGGTCCATGGCCTCCACCCGCCGCCAGTCCGGATACAGGTCCGTTTTGGACAGGATGCCCGCAACGCTCGGGGTGATCCGCATGGCCTGCCGCAGGAACCGCATTTCGGGTTCGGTGTACTCCTGCGAGGCATCTGAAACCAGCAGCATGGCGTCCGCGGTGGGCAAAGCAGTCAGGGTGGTCAATGTGTGCGAGGAGCCCAGGCCTCCCACACCCGGGGAATCGATGACCGTCAGTCCGCCGGCCAGGACCTTGCGGGGCAGGAAAACTTCGGCCGCTACCAGCTTCTTGACGTTTCCGGGGTTGCCCCGCTCGGAAACGTAAGCCGCCAGGTCCGCTATGTTGATCGGCTGCCGCTCCAGTGCGGCTTCGTCGCCGGGCTCTGCGCCGGCTTGGGGCAGCAGGATGGCGGCGGAAGCGGGTTCCCCGTGGCGGACCACGGTGGGCACCGAGGTGGCTATGTCGTCGTCGACAGGGCATACCGGGGCGTTCACCAGGGCGTTGATAAGTTTGCTTTTTCCTTGTTTGAATTCCCCCACCACGATCACGCGGATACTCGGATCCTTCAGCCGGCGCAGGGACTGGTCCAGGCGTTTCCGCAGGTCCGCGCGGTCCCCGGTCCCCACCAGATCGATGCCCTGCTCCACCAGCGACGCCAGCTGGCCGGCGCTCATCGGCACCGGCGGACGTCCTGGGCCTCCCGGTCGTTGCGATTCAGCCATAATTTGTCCTTTGCAGCAGGGTGCGGGTGGGACGGGGGATAATCCGAAGAGCCCGGCAGGAGGTTGATGGCCTCCTGCCGGGCGCTCCCGGTACCCGGAACTGATGTCTAGAGCACGATTGTCGAATCCTCGACTGCGACGTCTGTTTCGACGTCCAGATCGGTGTTGGTGGAGTTGTCCGAGTTGTCCTGGAAGGAGTCCTCGACCTCAATCGGGTTGAAGGAATCAACAACCTCCACCTCGGTGGTCTCGGTCTGCGAGTTGTCGTTGAAGGAGTCCGCCACGTCAACCGCAACATCGGTGTTGGTCGAGTTGTCCACGGAGGAGTTGTCCTGGAAGGAATCCTCAACCGCAACATCGGTGTTGGTGGAGTTGTCCGAATTATCGGAGTTATCCGAGTTATCGGAGTTGTCCTGGAAGGAATCCTCGATCGCCACCGAGTTGTCCACGGAGTTATCCGAGTTGTCCGAGTTATCCGAGTTATCGGAGTTGTCCGAGTTGTCGTTGAACGAATCAGCGACATCAAGGTCAACATCGGTATTGAACGAATCGTCCACATTCAGGTCACTGTTGCCGATGTTGACGTCACCGCCGGCTGTGATCGAGTTGTCCGTGGAGTTATCCGTGGTGTTGTCCGTGTTGTAGGAGTCACTGGTGTTGTAGGAATCCCGCACGTTGTTGTCGTCCCCGGCAGCCAGGGCCTGGTCGCCGGAAGCGATGACAGCCTCGTTGTCGAACCACTGGTTCACATCGCCGTCGGCCCAGATGTTCTGGTTGACGGACTGGTCCGTGACCGTGTCGCGATCATCCACCGTTGACGTGTAGGAGTAGTTGTTCACTACGTGGTTCAGCTGCTGGACGGCGTGGGCGTGGTCGTCGTGATCGTGGTGACCGCCGCCGGCAGGAGGCGGGGTGTGACCCGCTCCGCCGCCTCCAGGAGGCGGGGTGTGGCCGGCGCCGCCGTTGCCGCCGGTCCACGAGGTGTTCCCGCCGGTGTTGTACTCCCGGTCGAAGGAAGAAGCGTTGACACTGATGGGTGCGTAGTCCAGGACGACCGGCATGGCGGCGTCAACGTCGGCGGAGCAGACTTCGCGCAGGCCGGCATCCTCGAGTGATCGCTCCGGATCGTTCAGGAACTCCTCGGCAGCGGCGGGGTTGTTGAACAGGCCCATCAGGAACTGGACGAGCTGGTTAGCGAGTGTAGGCATCGGATGGTCCTCAAATCTTCTCTGAGTTGTGGATCGCCAGGCCTCGGTGCCGGGCTTAAATCAAACCTAAGGTCCTTCGTAGGGGCCGGGCATCGGGTTGTGTCCCCGTACCCGGATGCCCCGCTTAGGGGATTGCCCGTTCCGCGGCTAGGGGCAGTGGGGGCTCAGTCCGGGCCCGGATAATCTGCACCCAGCGCCAGCCTCAGGCGCACCAGCAGATCGGAGCGGTTTTCGGCCCCAAGCCTCCGCCGCATCCGGGCAATGTGGTGTTCAGCGGTCCGGGGGGAAATGTAGATGGCTTCGCCGATTTCCCGGTAGGTCTTCCCTTCCAGGACCAACCGCGCCACTTCCTTTTCGCGTTCGCTGAGCCCCGAGGAGTCAGGATGCGCGCCATGGTTGTTCTCGGCGGCACTGCGGCGCACTTCCGGTGACAGCCCGGCGGGCGGCCCGGTGGGCGGCCCGGTGGGTCCGCCGTGCGGGTGGAGGTCCCTGGCGCAGGCAAGGAGCCGCACCATGTCCCTGCGCTCCTCCGCTTGCGCGGCCGCATGTCCTGCCAGCCGGGCCCCTTCCCACGGCATGCCCACCACTTTCAGTCCCCGGGCAGCGTTCTCCACATCCGTCGCCTGGAACCGGCCGGCCAGGACGCTGACCCAGGCCTTGCCGGCGGCGGCGAGCACAGCGGCCAGGTGGCTGTAGTCCGCGGCCCGCACCAGGGCTGCTGCATGCGGGGCAAGGTCGGCCGGGCTTTTGTTCAGCAGGGCAGCCTGGACCGCCGCCCAGTGAAGCGGAACGGCCCACAGGGGCGGCTCCCCCAGTTTGGTCAGCAGGGCCCACGCTTCATCCAGATAATGCGCGACGCGCGGTGTCTCCCGCAAACGGGCGGCAGCAATCATCATCTCGCCCCACGGCTGCAGGCTGTAAAGGTCGACGGCGGTGTGCAGCATCGCTTCGCGGGCGCGCTCCCAGGCCATCACCAGGTCATGGACGTCGCCGCTGCGCCGGGCAAGGCCCACTTCCAGGGCCGCGCACAGGAACTCGTCCCTGGGCACCAGCGGCCAGTGGTTGGCTTTGGAGGCTTCGTTGATGGCCAGGCGTGCTTCGTCAGCATCGTCCTGCTGCATGGCCGACCACGCCTGCAGGAGGTGCAGCCGTGGCCTGGCGGCGTCACCGCCCTGCCTCGCGGCGACGGCGGAGCGGATGATGGTGTCCGCTACCTGGGGTTCACCGCTGTGGAGGGCCAGCAACGCGGCCAGCGCCCCCGGGGTGTCCGGGAGGGGCAGCGCCGAACCTGACGCGTTGAGCATGTCCGAAGCATGGATCAGCAGGGGAAGGCCTCTGTGTGGATCCCTCTCCATCGACTCCATCACGCCCTTGCCCGTTTGCGAAAGCGCCACCGCCAGGAGGGTGGGCGACACCGGTTCCGACCCGGTGGGAAAGATCTCGGCCGCGCCCGCCCGGTTGCCGCTGCCGACCATGGCCACCGCGGCGAGCGGGGCGGACCGGCCTACGTTCGCCGGACCAAGCCAGGCATAGAGGTCGGCGCTGCGGACCAGCAGCCCGCGCTGTGCCCAGACGGAAGCAGCAACATCCACGCCCAGCCTGACATCCGGCGGATCGGAGCTCATCAGGAGTCCGTCGATGATCCGGCCGGCGGCGTCGAGGTCGCCCGCTGCGGCTGCGGCCTGGGCGCGGCGGGCAGCCGTGCGCAGTTCGTCCGCCCCTGCCAGCAGCGCTTCGCTGTATAACTGGGCGGCCAGACCGGGGTCGTGCTGCAGCGCTTTGTCCGCGGCGGCTTCGAGTTCGGCGGCGACCCTAGGGTCGGCCAGGCCGCCCCTTGCCAACTCGCGGGCAAGGTCGCCGAGGGGCCGGCCCTCGGCCGAAACAAAACCGACGAGTTCCCGCTGCAATGCATGCACCCGGGCCGTGGGCGTGACGTTCAGGAGCGCGTGCTGCGCCGGGCCGACGACGGTCCCGTCGGCAAGCAGCAGGCCCGAGGACTCGGCCCGCTGGACCACCGCGTCCAGGTCCGGACTGTCAGGACTTGCCAGCTTGTGGTCCAGCCCCGCGGGCAGCGGACCGGGCAGGGTGAACCCCACGGACAGTGCCAGCAGGAGTTCCCGGACTGCCGCATTCTCGCCCCGCAGCTGCTGTGCCATGTGGCTGGTTCCGCGGGGGGCCGACGTCCCTGCCTCGGGCAGGTCCCGTTCGGGCTGCGTCTGATCGTCCGCCATGACTCAGACCGCCGACTCGGTAGTTGGAACGGGATCCATGGTGGGTAACGGTTCGGCGACCGGGTCAGGTACCGGCGCAGGATCCGTCGTGGGCTCGGGTGCCGGCGCTGGGTACGTCGTCGGGTCCGGCGCAGGCTCCGTCGTGGGATCCGGAGCCGGGTCGGAGGTCGGGTCCGGTGCAGGATCCGTCGTGGGATCCGGAGCCGGGTCGGTGGTCGGGTCCGGTGCAGGGGTCGTCGGGTCTGGAGCCGGAGCCGGAGCCGGGTCAATTGTAGGATCCGGGGCCGGGTCAGTGGTGGGGTCCGGAACGGGGTCAATGGGCAATGGATCAGGGCCGGGTCCCGGGTCCGTCGTCGGGTTGGTCACCGGACCGGGGACGGAGCCCCCGGAACCCTGTGCAGGCTCACCCGAGGTGTCCGTCCCGGCAGCGGCCCCGCCGGCGGCTGGTTGTCCTGCTTCGGTAGGTGGCCTGCTGGTGGGCGAGGCAGCGATGTCCAGGCCCGCGGAACTGGCCGGCGCACCGCTGTCCTTCGGCTTGGCGCTGGCTTCAATCCCCAGGACCGGGACCTGCGCCGCGCCGGCACCTGCCGCTGCCCCACCGGCCGCAGAACCACCCGCCGCGGCGCCACCGGCGCCGGGTCCGCCGGGAGCAGCGGCACCTCCGGCGGTGTCCTTGGCCGCATCTGCGTTCTGCGGGACGAACATCGCCGTGAGGCTGCCGAGTCCGTCCGGGCTCTGGGCTGCCGTCGCTGTCAGCCCGGTGAAAAGCGCCGCCACCGCTGCCACGGCGGTGAGCCGCACGGACGGACGGGGGGCATGCGCGCCGCCCTTGCGCCCGGCGGTATGGGCACCGGCGTCGGCATACCGGGACCAGCTGGCTCGTCGGCCGGCAGCTCCAGGATGCCCGTCAGCCTGCGTGAGGACGGCGGCGGCTGGCTGTGCGGTCAAGGCAGCGGGCTGCGCTGTCACCTCCGGCTGCGCGCGGAGGGCGGCAACGGCGGCGCCGAGGCAGATGGATGACTTGGGATCGGCGTCCACGGCGATGGGCCGGTCCAGCTGCTCCGAAATCAGCTGTGCCACCAACGGAATGCGCGATGAGCCGCCGATGAGAAGCACCGCGGACAGGTCGGCCGGGGTGAGCCCAAGGTCCTGCAGGGAACGCTCCAGGGCGTCCACTGTCTCCCGGATGGGCTCGCTGATCATGGCCTCGAACTCGGACCGGACCAGCCGCACCTGCTGCTGGATTCCCGGCAGCAGCACGGAAATGCTGGCCTCGCTGTCCGCGGACAGTGCCTCCTTGGCTTCCACACACTCCCGCCGCAGGCGCGCCAAGGCCGCCAGCGCGCCGGGCGCCGACGGGTCAAGATTGGCCAGGCCCTGCCCGGCGTGATCGGCAACGTACCGCAGGACGGCTGCGTCGAAGTCGGCGCCGCCCAGCCCCTCGATCCCTTCGGGACGGCCCAGTAGTTCAAAGTGACCGGCGTCCGTTTTCTTCAGGACTGCGGTATCGAAGGTCCCGCCACCGAGGTCATAGACGGCAATGGTGCTGCCGTCCTCCACCCGCACTTGGGCGGCGTAGTGCAGCGCCGCCGCTTCCGGCTCGCTGATCAGGGTGACTTTGGCGAGGCCCTTGGTCGCGAGGGCAGCGAGGATGAGCTGCGTCCGGTGCGCGCCCCAGGAGGCAGGGTGGGAAAGGATAATGTCCGACGGCGGCGCGCCCTCGCGCTCTTCAGCCCGGTCTACGACCCAACGCGCCATGGTGGCGAAGACGTCCTCAGCGGGGAGGGAAAGCGTGCCTACCGCAATGGGGACGTCGTCTCCGACGCGCCTTTTGAACTCCCGCACCACCCGCTCAGGAGAATCAAGGCCGCGGCGTTCGGCCGCTTCCCCCACCAGGATGGGGCCTTCCTCGGGGTAGTAGACCACAGAGGGCACAGCCGTTCCGCGGAGCCCCAGTGGGAGGCTCTCCGGAACACGCGAGGCATTCTGATCAATTCGGAGGAGCGCAGCAGCTGTGAAACTGGTCCCGACGTCTATGGCGAGAACGTAGTTCATGGGCACCTCGGAAAAACGCTGCGAGCGGTCCGCGAGCTTCATCACAGACGAGCTTCAACCAAGGTAGCATCACCGCTTGCCCAGCAACACCCTTATTCGTACATCGATTGGCGTATTAGGTGCGGGCTAAGGCGGTTCTCCGGAGAAACCCCTGCTCAGAGGCCCGAGTAGGAATGCAGGCCGTTAAAGAACTGATTCACAATCGTGAAATTGAAGACCACGCACAGGTAGCCGACGATCGACAGCCACGCGGCGCGCGTACCGGTCCAGCCGCGCGTGGCACGGGCGTGCAGGTAGCCTGCGTAAACCACCCAGATCACAAATGTCCAGACTTCCTTGGTGTCCCAGCCCCAGAACCGGCCCCAGGCTTTTTCGGCCCAGATGGCTCCGAACATGAGAGTGAACGTCCAGCCGATGAAGGCGATGGCGTTAATCCGGTAGGACAGGTTTTCCAGGCTCAGCGCCGAGGGAACCAGGCGCATGAAACCGAGCGTGTCGGCACCGCCGGCCGCCACCGTCTTTTGCCGGTGGGACTGGACCAGCTGCAGGGCGGACATGGCGAACGTGAGGGTGAAGAGGGCGGAGGACATCACGGCGATGGACACGTGGATGATCAACCAGTAGCTCTGCAGCGCCGGAACCAGGTGGCCCACCGGAGTCCAGAAGGCCACGGAGGCGGCCACCAGCATGATAATGGCCAGGCCCACCACAAACGTGCCGAGGAACCGCAGGTCACGCCGGATCAGCACCACCAGGAACACTGCCACGACCAAAAAAGCGCCGGTGGTCAGGAACTCGTACATGTTGCCCCACGGCACCCGTCCTGAACCCACGGCGCGCGTGATGACGCCGGCGGCGTGGATCAGCACGCCGAGAACAGTGAGGGCGACGGCAACGCGCGCCGGAACGCGCCGTTCCGCCGCGTAGCGCATATCGGCGTCGGCGGTCTGCCCGGCCCCGGAAGCGTCGCCGACCCGCTTGGCAACGGACGACGACGGCCGCTCGGCCCGTCCCACCGGTCCGGCCAGGTGCGAGTCCACGCGGTCCACTGCCACGCTTTCCGCTGCCGCGGCTGAGCCAGCGCCGGCCATTGCGGGCACCTTGGTCCCGGCAGCCTCGGCCGCCTTCAGGTCAACGGCGCGCAGCGCCTTGCTGCTCTTCGCGAGGTCCCAGGCAAAGGCGATGAACGCCACGGTGTACGTGCCGGCGGCGAGCAGCATAAACAGCTCGCTGTACTGGCCCATGGTTTCATTGATGGCGAACGGCATTACTGGTCCTTTTCGGCCCGGTGGGGCCAGCTGGGGAGGTGAGCGAGACTGCGCCATTATCGCCCTGGCGGCTGGGAGTTTGCTGGGTGCCGGTGGAATCGGAATCGCCAGCAGAATCGCCGGAATCGGAATCCTCAAGCTGCCACTCTTCGGAGAGCAGCTTCCTGATGACCGCCGCCTCCGCGGCCAGCCGGTGGTCCTCACCGCGGGCCAGCAGGCCATACTCCACCATGGTCCGGCCGTCCTCGTGGGTCCCGGTCCGCACCCAGACGCGACGCCGGTTCACATACAGCGAGACGATCAGGCCACCCACGGCCAGGAGCGCGAAAATGAGGACGTAAAGCTGGCCCGGATTGTGGTGGATGTCCACACCCACGTACCGCTTCACGCTGTCAAAGCTGATACTGCCCTTGCCGTCCGGCAACGTGTAGGTGCTGCCCGGCGCCAGAGTGATGCCGCCGGCGTCCAGGTTGCGGGCGTTCAGCGGCGTGAGGTCACCGACATCGAGCTCAAAGACGTTCTGCGGCGAGCCGGCGTCCAGGCCAAGGTCCCCGAAGTAGGAGTTCAGGGTCAGCCGCGGGTTGAACAGGTCCGGATCGCCGCTGAAGGACACCCCCGCGTCGGTGACAAACGCCGTGGGCAGGAAGAACCCCACGAAGCCCAACTGTTCGGGCCGGGCGTCCGGGACCTTGATCACCAGGGACGAGTAGTAGTTGTCACCCTGGAGCTTGGCCACAACGGGACCCTGCATGGCCACGTTGCCGGCGCCGTCGCGGATGGTCACCACGGGCGCGTAGCCGTTGCCGGTGAGGTAGATGCTGGTGCCGCCCAGGGTCACGGGATCGTTGACCTTCAGGACTTCCTGCTTGGCGGGCGAGTCCGGGGTTTCCCGGGTGGTGACTTCGGCGTTGAAGTCGATGGGCTGACCGATTTTGCCTGGTGATTCGCGGTCAAACAAGACGTCGAATTTGTCCAGCTGGATGGAGTACGGCTGCAGCTGGCTGGACTGGAAATTGGTGCCGGGAGTGAACTGGTCGTAGCCCACCAGGGTGTTCACAAAGGTGTCGCCCTCCACCAGGATGCGCTGGCCGCTGTAGCCGAACAGGCCGCCCACGGCCACGGACACCAGCACGCCGATCAGCGACGTGTGGAACACCAGGTTCCCCACCTCCTTGGCGAAGCCGCGCTCGGCGCCCAAAGACGGCCGCGCGCCGTCGTCGTCCCTCACGTCAACGCGGTAGCCGCGCTTCTTCAGCACCCCGGCGGCACTGCGGATGGCGTCCGACGCCGGGAGGCCGGCGTCGGCGGGAACCACCAGCGTGCCGTACTCGGGGAGGCGGGAGAGACGCTTGGGGGTCCGCGGCGGCTGCGAGCGCACGGCCCGGTAGTGGGCGATGGCACGCGGGACCACGCAGCCGATCAGCGAGATAAACAGCAGGATATAGATGGCCGAGAACCATGCCGACGAATAGACGTCGTAGAGCTGCAGGGTGTCCAGCAGCTTCCCGTAATCCTGGTTGACCTTGATGTACTGCGTCACGATGGACGGGTTGGCCGGACGCTGCGGGAACAGCGAACCGGGCACCGCGGCAACGGCCAGGAGCAGCAGCAGGAACAGCGCCGTGCGCATGCTGGTCAGCTGGGTCCAGGCCCAACGCAGCATCTCCACCGGCCCCAGGACAGGCAGCGCCGCCCCGGTTTTGGCGGCGGCAACGGGGGCCGGGGACTTTTTCTTTGCTTTCACGCGCTCGCTCATCAGATCGGCAACTTCACATCGGTTTGGAACCAGTACTGCAATTCGGTAACCCAGGCGCCCCAGACGCCGCTGGCCATCAGCAGGCCCAGCACCACCAGGATCCCGCCGCCGATCCTTTGGATGGCCAGGCGGTGCTTGCGGAAGAAGGACATCACGCCCATGCCGCGTCGCACCGCCAGTGCGATCAGCAGGAACGGGATGCCCAGGCCCAGGCTGTAGACAAATGCCAGGAAGGCACCCTTGGCTGCGGACGAACCGCCCGACAGGCTCAGGAGCTGGACGGCGGAATAGGTGGGGCCGATGCACGGCGCCCAGCCCAAGCCGAACGTGAGGCCCAGCAACGGCGCGCCCCACAGGCCGGCCGGCGGCTTGGCGTGGATCTTCGCATCACGCTGCAGCCAGCCGAAACCGCCCATGAACACCACGCCCATGAGGATCACCAGGATCCCCAGCACCTGGGTGATCCAGGCGTTCTGTGAGCCGGTGATCAGTGTGCCGAGCTGCCCAAACGCGCCGCCCAGCAGGACAAAAATCACCGAGAACCCCAGCACAAAAAGTCCGATGCCCACGAGCATCCGGCCGCGCTTCTGCTTCTGCAGGTCCACGCCGCTCAGGCCGGTGACGTAGCCCAGGTAGCCGGGCACGAGGGGCAGCACGCAAGGCGACAGGAAGGACACCAGGCCGGCGAGCAGCGCCACCGGGATGGCAAGCAGGAGCGAGCCGTTCAGGATGGTTTCAGCGAAGAGGCTGTTCACGGTCCGGGGCCGCCGCTACTCCGCCACAGCGGCGGTGATGAGGGCTTTGAGCGTGCCCTTCTGGATTTCGCCCAACACGCGCGAGGCCACGCGGCCTTGCTTGTCCAGGACAAGCGTGGTGGGGACGGCCCCCGGCGGGACGAGGCCGGAGACGGCCAGGAGCACGCCGCCGTTCTTGTCGTCGAAGCTGGGGTAGGTCAGGTTGAAGGTCTTGTCGAAGGCCTCTGCGGTGCCTTTTTCGTCGCGGAGGTTGACGCCGAAGAACTGCACACCCTGGTCCTTGAAGTCCTGGTGCAGCTCTTCCAGAATGGGTGCTTCCACCCGGCAGGGTGCGCAGGCGGCGAACCAGAAGTTCAGGACCGTCACCTTGCCTTGGAAGTCCGCGGGGGCTACTTGGGTGCCGTTGAACAGCGTGCCGTTGATGGCGACGGCGGCCTTGCGGTCCGCCGCGGTGAACTCGGTCACCGAGCCGTCCCCGGCGACGTAGTTCTTGTTGTCGCCGGCTTTTGCCTGCTTGGCGAGGGCGTCTTCCTGAGCGCAGGCGGACAGCCCCAGCGTCAGGGCGGTCAAGGCGGCGCCGCCGGCAGCGAGTACGGCGCGGCGGGATGCGGTGACGGATGTTGTGCGGGTTGTTGCGGGGGTTGTTGCGCGGGGGGCAGTCATGTCAGGCTCCAGGGGTGCTGGCGGCACCGGGAAGAAGGGCGGCAGCAGGCTCACTGTACTCAACGCGCAGGAGCGAGCCGTCGTCGTCGAACACCAGGGAGGTGATGGACGTCAGCGTGCACTCGCGTTTGCGCGGGTCGTGCCAGAGCGGCTTGCCTTCGGCACTGAGCCGCGTGGCCCAGATGGGGAGCTGATGGCTGACCATGATGGCTTCCGGGCCGTCGGTTCCGTATTCCCCGGCGGCCAGCTCGATCGCTCGCAGCCGGGCGTCCTCAACAGCTGACCTGACGCGCGCGGCCTGCGCCTTGTACGGTTCGCCCCACGACGGCCGGAACGGGTTGACCAGGTGGGGCCAGTGCTTGGGCTTCCGGAGCTCAGCCTTGGTGACCCTCATGCCCTGGAAGTAGTTTTCCGCTTCGATGATGCGGCCGTCTGTGTGGATTTCCAGACCAAGCGCCTCAGCCGAGGGAGCCGCTGTCTCCTGCGCCCTCACCAGCGGCGACGCCGTGAGATAGACGATCCTGGCCCCGCGCGCGGCACGCTCGGCGAAGTGGTCGGCGAGCATCTGCGCCATTTCCCGGCCCAGCTCGGAGAGGTGGAATTCGGGCAGCCTGCCGTACAGAACGCGGTCAGGATTGTGGACCTCGCCGTGGCGGAGCAGATGGACAGTGGATTGGGGCATGTTTACCAGTTTCTCAAAGATGGCGTGCGATCCGAAATCTTCTACATCCAGTAGAACTCAAACTTTTGGAAAAATGTTCCGGAACAGGGAACAAAACATGCAAATGCATGTTTATACTGGATGCAGCGGATAGTTGATGATTCAACAGATGAAGCGTCAAGCTATTCGGAAGTACCACCCGACAAACCCAAGGAGAAACACCATGACTCTTCCCGCAGACGTCACCACCGGCACCTGGACCCTCGACAACTCGCACAGCGAAATCGGATTCACCGTCCGGCACGCAGGCATCAGCAAGGTCCGCGGCCAGTTCAAGGATGCCGCAGCCACCCTGGACCTCGCCGACAACGTGGCCGATTCCAAGATCAGCGCCACCATCCAGACCGCCAGCTTCGACTCCGGCGATGTCAACCGCGACGGCCACGTCCGCGGCGAAGACTTCTTCGACGTCGAGACCTTCCCGGAAATCTCCTTCGTCTCCAACGGCCTCGTGGCCAAGGGCAACAGCTACGAGCTGACCGGCGACCTCACCATCAAGGGCGTCACCCGGCCCGTTTCCCTCGAGACCGAGTTCAACGGCGTGGCCGTGGACCCGTTCGGCCTGACCCGCGCCGGCGTCTCCGCTGAAACCACCATCAGCCGCAAGGACTTCGGCCTGACCTGGAACGCTGTGCTGGAAGCCGGCGGCGTGCTGGTCAGCGACAAGGTTGCCATCAACCTGGAGCTCGCGTTCATCGCACCCGCAGCATAGTTTCTTCCTGACGCACCCCGGCCGCCATTTCCCCGGAATCTGGCGGCCGGGGTGCCTTGCTTAATCACCTAGATACCGGCGGACACGCGGTCTACAGTGAGACCCATGAGCAACAGTGAAGTACCGCAGCCCCAGCAGCCCCAGCAGCCCGGCAGCGAGCAGCCCGGTGCCCAGCCCCCTGCCACCCAGCCGCCCGCCAGTAACGTACCCCCTGCCGGCAACGTTCCGCCCGCGGGTAACCAGCCGCCACAGGGTTACCCGCAGCCCGGCCAGGCCTACCCCCAGCCCTATGGCCAGCCCGGGCAGCCATACAACCAGCCGGGCCAGCCGGGCAGCCTCCCCTTTGAGATGCCCACAGACGGTCCCCGCAACTTCAACGACGTTATGCCCAACGGCGGATTCTCCGGCATGTTCAGCGTGACCGGGCTGCCCACCGAGCTCAAGGTCTCGTACTGGATCTGGCTCATTGGCGGCATGCTGGGTGTACTGGGCGGCCTCTTCGGGATCCTTGCCACGCTGGCATTGTTCACGGTGGCACCCGGGCTGGCTGCGGTGGTCCTCCTTCTTGTCCTGGTGGCACTCGCCCTGGCCGCGGCCCAGATTGTCCTGGTCCTGAAGATGAAGGAGGGCAAGGAATGGGCCCGCCTTGCGCTCACCATCGTGGCCGGCGTTTCGCTGGTGCTCGCCGTACTCGGCGGCAGCGTGGGCGGCGGCGGCATGGGCCAAGGCGTCGGCAACAACTGGCTCGGCTTCCTTATCAGCGCCGCGGCAACCGTTCTCATGTGGCTGCCGAACTCGCAGGCCTGGTTCAACGCCGTCAAGGGCCGCGCGTAGTCGCCTCGCCCCAGATGGCCGGGCGTTTGCGGGCGTTTTACTGGCCGCGAAGAGACAGCCGCGCGTGCTCGATATTGCTAGAACCAGAGTCTTGAACGATACCGGCTGAGTTCCGCGGGAATACCTCTCCGGAATGATCCCCCGCGGCACGCGCCGGGGGTACGGTGGGAAGTAAGCCGTTCTGGGGGCAGGCCAGTTGGACTGCACCCAGCAGCCGAACTGACATCCGACCTGCAAAGGACCGCTCATGAGCACGCCTGTCCCGCCTCCCGTCCCGAACGAACCCGAGCCCGGCAACCAGCCGCCAGCGCCCCGATACGGCGAGAACAGCCCGCAGTTCGGGCAGCCCACGCCACCGGCGCCACAGTATGGGCAGAACGCCCCGCAGTATGGGCAGCAGGCTCCCCCGGCGCCACAGTACGGGCAGAACGCCCCGCAGTATGGGCAGAACAACCCGCCGCAGTTCGGCCAGCCCACTCCCCCGCCCTCTGGCCAGCAGCCGTACGGACAGTCCCCTTACGCGCAGTACCCGTCCGAACAGCCGCAGGCCACGGGCTCCAACGGGGTTCCCCAGTTGGTCAATATCTCGTTCTGGCTGCTGATTGCCTCGGGCGTGGTATTTGTGATCAGCCTGCTCATGGGCATCGGCATGCTTGACGATCCTCAGATCCGGAATGCGTTCGACGAGGCCATGCGCAGCAGCGGCGCCACTGGTGCGGAATTCGCGTTCGACGACTTCAAGGGCGTCCTTGCCGGATCGCTCGTAGTCTTGGCGATCATCGGTGCGGGGTTGTACGCACTGGTGGCGCTCTTCGTCCGCAAGGGCAAGAACTGGGCCCGCATCCTCGGCACCGTTTTCGCGGCGCTGTCCGTTTTCGGCCTCTTCGGCGTACCGGGCCTCGGAACCCTGGGAACTCTCGCGGGGATCGCGGCCATCGTCCTGCTCTACCTGCCGGCGTCGGCACCCTACTTCCGTAAGCAGCACGCGTTCGGCAGCCCGTACGGCACCCCGGGCACCACGCCTGGCAACCCCTACGGCCAGTAGTACCAACCAGTCGAATCCACACCCCAACGGGCGCGGACCCCACCAAGCGCCGAAGAACTAGGCGGTCTGGTCCGGGGTCTGCGCCCGTTGTGCATGATAGGCGAGGATCTGCAGTTCGGTGGCCATGTCCACCTTGCGGAGGTTGACACCCTCGGGGACCTGCAGCATGACGGGGGCGAAGCTCAGGATGCTGTGGACGCCGGCCGCCACCACGCGGTCGCACACGGCCTGCGCCACGGTGGCCGGAAGTGCCAGGACCACCATGTTGGCGCCGGTCCGCTGCAGCACGGCCTCCATGTCCGCGGCGTCGCTGACGCGCAGCCAGCCCACCTCATTGCCCACCACCATCTGGTCGGCGTCGAAAATTGCCACCACGTCAAAACCGCGGGACTCGAAGCCGCCGTAGCGGGCCAGGGCTTTGCCCAGGTTACCCGCGCCAACAATGGCGACCTTCCAGTCATGGGTCAGCCCCAAGGCCGCGGAGATGTGACGGCTCAGGTACTGCACTTCGTAGCCCACGCCGCGCGTACCGTAGGAACCCACATAGGAAACGTCCTTGCGCAGAGTTGACGAGCTCACGCCCGAAGCTTCGGCAAGGGATTCCGAAGATACTCGTTCGACGCCGTCGGACAGCAGCGTGTTAAGGGCGCGCAGGTAGATGGTCAACCGTGCCACTGCTGCGGGCGGTATCTGCTTGGCGGCCTCTGTGCCGTGGGCAGGCTGTGTCCCGTGGGCAAGCTGTGTCCCGTGGACAGGCGGTGTCCCGTGGACATTCTCTGCACCTTGGACAGCCTGGGGAGATGAATCCAGCGAAGTCACTATCCCCTCCATCCCATCGCGTCGTGACTCCACTCTAGAGCCCCGCCGCTGGTGCCAACAAAGCCGGTGTCATTCTGCGAGGCCGCTTCCCTATTGGGCCATGGCGCGTTGGAGGACGCGCTCCAGCCGGGCTTCGTCGATCTTCCAGAAATCGCGCTGGATGCCATCCACCAGGACCACGGGGATTTCCTCCGCGTACCGTTCACGCAGTTCCGGCAGTTCGTCAACCTGCTGTTCCGTCCACCCAAGTCCCAGCAGGGCAGTAACGCGTCCGACGGCGTCGCGCGCCGCCGCGCACAGGTGACAGTCTGCTTTGGTGATGAGGACTACCTCGGGCTTTGCCATGCATTAACCGTATCCCCCTTTAGCTGCCGACGGCGGGGCACACGGAGGCACGGGCATCGGGGCGGGCCCAGACACTGGCACCGGCACTGAAATCTCGGTCACCGAGTATTGACTAGACTCGTGGACATGCCCGAGGAGAAGTACGTCGCTGTGGTGACCCAGCCGGATGCGTTGATGCAGACCGGCGAAGCCGCCTTCTTCGACGTCGATAACACCCTTATGAAGGGCGCCAGCCTTTTCCACGTTGCCCGCAAGATGCACCAGCGCGGCGCCTTTACGCTGACGCAGGCTGCGGGGTTCGCGTGGAAGCAGTTCAAATTTGTGGCGCGCGGCGAGAACATGGACGACGTCCACGCTGTCCGCGATTCCGCCCTTACCCTCGCTGCGGGCATCACGGTGGAAGACGTCAAGGCCTTGGGCGAAGAGGTCTACGACGAAATGATCGCGTCCAGGATCTGGCCCGGCGCCAAGGCACTGGCGCAGCAGCACCTCCGCGTGGGGCGGCGGGTCTGGCTGGTCACAGCAACCCCCATTGAGGTCGCCGCGGTCATTTCAACCAGGCTGGGCCTGACCGGAGCCTTGGGCACGGTAGGCGAGGTTGCCGACGGCATGTACACCGGCCGGCTGGTGGGTGACATCCTGCACGGTGCAGCCAAGGCTGTGGCTGTCCGGGAAATGGCCGACGCCGAAGGCCTGGACCTCAAACGGTGCTGGGCCTACAGCGATTCCTACAATGACATCCCGCTGCTGACAGTGGTGGGGCATCCCGTGGCCATCAATCCCGATTCCAGGCTCCGCCGCCACGCGCGGGACAACAACTGGCCGGTCTACGATTTCCGTTCCGGCCGCCGCGCCGCCACCCTGGGGCTCAAGGCAGCTACGGCCGGCGGCGCCGTGTACGGGCTCTGGCGCGGATACTCCCGGATGCGCGGCCCCCGCATCTAAGTAGCAGTACATGTCCTTATGAGGGCTCATAGCGACATCTACTGCGACCTAGTCGGGCGGGCCGTTGCCGGGCGCACAAAAAAATGCCCGCTGCCGGAGAGGCAACGGGCATTTCACGCTTGTCGAAGTATCTCTACTTCTTATTGCGGCGCTGGTGACGGGTCTTACGAAGCAACTTGCGGTGCTTCTTCTTGGCCATACGCTTGCGACGCTTCTTAATAACTGAACCCACGAAAGTTCCTCACAAACTAGATGCAGTACCTGTCTGATGGAAATGGTCCGTGGACAGAGCTACAGACTGAAACAACTGACAGATTCTTACAATGACGTAAAACGTTCCTTAACAGGGTACCGCTTCTTGGCGATGCCCACTGACCGCAGGTAATGCTCAGGCAGTTTCGGTGTGCCCGTCCACCACAGCACCCTTGAGGTACTGCTCGACGGCGCTCTCCGGCACCCGGTACGACCGGCCGAAACGCACCGCAGGCATTTCGCCTGAGTGGACCAACCGATAAACGGTCATCTTGGAGACGCGCATGACCTCGGCCACTTCGGCCACGGTCAGGAACTTCGCGTTCGAGAAGTTCTGTTCTGCGGACATTTCGCTATTCCTTTGCTGACGGATGACGACAGTAACCCCAGCTGTGTTTCATTGCGGTGTGCCGATGCTGAGCCATCCACCAACCATGTGTTAGATACTCTAGAGGTTCATGGGGCTGTAGTGAAAGTCATCCGGGCAATCATTAAGCGGTCCGGCGCTTCCGGGCGGACGCTCCGAGCTGATCGAGGACCGAAACGGATACGTCCCAATCCATGCACGCGTCCGTGACACTCTGGCCGTAGACCAGTTCCGCCCGCCCCGCCGCGTGCTCTGTGACATCCAGGTTCTGGGCACCGCCCACCAGGAAGCTCTCCAGCATAACGCCCGCGATGGCCTGTGCCGCCGCGCCGCCGTCCTCCAGCTGCGCACCGATTTCCAGTGCCACTTCCGCCTGCCGGTGGTGGCTCTTGCCGCTGTTGGCGTGGCTGGCGTCCACGATCAGCCGGGGGTTGAGCCCCTTGCCAGCGAGCTTGGCGGAGGCGCTTTCGACGTCGGCCGCTGAGTAGTTGGGCCCCTTCCGGCCGCCACGGAGGATGACGTGGGTGTCCGGGTTCCCGGCGGTGGCCACCAGCGCAGCCCGGCCGTCGCCGTCGATCCCCAGGAACGCCTGGGCGGCGGCGGCGGCGCCGCACGCGTCGAGCGCGACCTGGGGGTCGCCGTCGGTCCCGTTCTTGAATCCGATGGGCATGGAGAGTCCGGAGGCAAGCTGGCGGTGGATCTGGCTCTCGGTGGTGCGGGCCCCGATGGCTCCCCACGAGATCAGGTCCGCCATGTACTGGGGGCTGATGGGTTCCAGGAATTCGGTGGCGGTGGGCAGTCCGAGCGCGGTGACCTGCTGCAGGAACTCCCGGGCGGTCCGGAGCCCGGTGACCATGTCGTGGCTGCCGTCCAGGCGAGGATCGTTGATCAGGCCCTTCCAGCCCACCGTCGTGCGCGGCTTTTCGAAGTAGGTGCGCATCACGATCAGGAGGTCGTCACGGTGCTTTTCTGCCTGGCTGAGCAGGCGCCGGGCGTATTCCAGCCCTGCCTTGGGATCATGGATGGAGCAGGGGCCAACGATGACCAGCAGCCGGTCATCCACGCCGTCCATGATGGCGCGGACCTCGTCGCGGCCACGCTCGACGACGTCCGTCACCCGGGCGTCCAAGGGCAGCTCGGCGATGAGCTCCTGGGGCGTGGGCAGCGGTGTGAATTCGCTGACGCGCAGATTGGACGTGGATTTTGAGGGAGTGGCTGTCGCGGTGCTCATGTTCGGGTCCTGTTCCAGATAGGAAGCGGGCCCAGATCAGAACCCGCCGGAGAAATGGCGAAGGGCAGAGAATGATCTCTGCCCTGTTGGCTCTGAAGGAAGATGGATGCGTGTCAGTTAGACGCGGGCTCCTCCAGAGCCAACGAAAAATACGCATACCAACGGTTTGTCATAGGCACACCATAACCGCGGGCTGTAATGGCCGCAAAATCGAGTCCGTCATACGTGGAAATCCGCGCCCAGTCAGCCGCCGCCCCTCCCGATCAGCCCAGGAGCTCGCGGAGGTACTGCAGCTGCCTGATCCAGTGGTGCTTCTGGCCGCCCTCGTGGTTGTTGAACCGGGAGACCTCGATCTCCTTCGCGCCGCCGTAGGCGTCGGCGGCGGCATCGAGCAGTTCTGGAGAAGCCGCTGTGACCGCCGGACATTAGTGTGGGATCCACTACCCCGCGAAGGAAGGAACCCGCGATGAAAGACACGGATAAGCCCACAGCGAGCGCCAAGTCGTACGAAGGATTCGACGAGGAAGAACGGGCCGCGATGAAGGAACGCGCGCAGGAGCTCAAGGCTGAGTCGCGCCGCGGATCACGCAGCGCCAAGGTTGACGGGGAAAGCGAGGTCCTCGCAAAGATCGCCGAGATGCCGGAACCGGACCGCGTCATGGCGGAGCAGATCCATGCCATCGTCAAGGCCAGTGCCCCGGAACTCACACCGAAGACCTGGTACGGGATGCCCGGGTATGCCAAGGACGGCAAGGTGGTCTGCTTTTTCCAAAGCTCGCACAAGTTCAAGACCCGGTATTCAACCCTCGGCTTCAACGACGTGGCCGGCCTCGACGACGGCACCATGTGGCCGACTTCCTTTGCCCTGACGGAGCTCACTGCCGCCGACGAAACAAGAATCATCGAGCTCGTGAAGAAGGCCGTCAGCTAGCGGCTAAGCCCGCCCTGGACGGGGCGGGCGAGCTCCGGCAGTTTCCCCTTGCGAGTTCGTCAGAACGGTGGGAGTCTGCTGGAAGGAGCGAGAGGTCCGTGAGTCCCATGGCACAAAGCGCGGAGATCGACGGCGTTGCTGTCGACGAATTGCAGACATCCTTTCGCGGTGAACTCGTCCGTCCTGACGACGCTGGTTACGACGAGCACCGCAGGGTGTGGAACGGTTCGATTGATCGCAGTCCCGCACTCATAGCCCGCTGCACCGGCGTCGCAGACGTCCGCGCTGCGATCCGGCTGGCCCGGTCGCAGGACCTGCTGGTCGCCGTGCGTGGAGGCGGTCACAGCTTCCCCGGGCTGTCAGTGTGCGACAACGGCCTGCTCATCGATCTCGGACCGATGAAAGGGATCCGGGTGGACCCCGAGGCCCGAACAGTGCGTGTCCAGGCCGGGGTACTGCTCGGCGAACTCGATCGCGAGACCCAGGAATTCGGCCTCGCTGTGCCGTCCGGAATTGTTACCCATACGGGGGTTGCGGGCCTCACGCTGGGCGGCGGTATCGGCTGGGTCATGCGCAAGTATGGACTGTCGATCGATCAGCTGCTGTCCGTGGATGTGATCACCGCCGACGGCGAGCTGGTCAGGGCCAGCGAGGATCAGAATGCGGACCTCTTCTGGGGCGTGCGGGGCGGCGGCGGGAACTTCGGCATCGTCACCGACTTCGAGTTCCGGCTGAACCCTGTGGGCCCCTACGTTATGGCGGGTCCGGTCTTCTGGGCGATGGAAGATGCCCCGGAAGTGCTGCGGTTTTATCGGGACTGGATCGCGGACTGCCCCGACGAGCTTATGACCATCGCCGTGCAGCGGAGGGCACCGGCGCTGCCCATCGTCCCACCGGAAATGGTCGGCAAGCACGTCATTGCGATCGTCGCCTGCTACGCGGGACCGGTCGAGGAGGGCGAACGGGTCCTGCGGCCGCTCAAGCAATTCGGTTCGCCCGTGCTTGATTTTTGCCGGCCAAAGCCGTTTCTGGAGCATCAGAAGATGTTCGATCCCTCGTTCCCCCACGGCTGGCACTACTATGTCCGGTCCTGTGACGTCGCAGGTCTCAGCGACGACGTCATCGACATCGTCGTCGAGCATGGCTGGCGCATCATTTCACCGATCACCAGCATCGCGCTGTGGCAGATGGGCGGAGCCGTGGGAAGGATCGACGAGGATGCGACCGCGTTCAACGGCCGCCAAGCCGGGTTCACCTTCAACATCAACGGCAACAGCAAGACCGCCCACGGCTTCGACGCCGAGCGCCAGTGGGCCCGGGACTATTGGTCCGCCCTGGCGCCCCACCACACCAGCGTGTACGTGAACTTCCTTATGGAAGAGGGCGAGGAGCGCGTCAGGCAGGCGTACGGCGCCGCCAAATACGACCGGCTCAAGGCACTCAAGCGCACGTACGACCCGACGAACTTCTTCAGGCTTAACCAGAACATCACGCCTGACTGATGACCTTGCTATTGGATCAGAGAACGTCATGCTCAAAGCCCTGCTGTGCAAGTTGAATCTGCGCCACGATTGGCGCATCCAAACCACGGACGACGGCGGCAGCTACCGGCGATGCGCACGCTGCGGTAAGTACCAGGAAGGCGGCAGTGGCAGCCGGAACGGCAACTGGGCAGCCCCGCTGGGCATGTAATAGGTCGGCCGCAGCACATGGTTTCTATCAATAGACGAACGGTCGTCAACCCTTATCCTCTCCAAGAGAAAGCGTTTTCTGACCGAAAGGCCCTTTCGGTGGCGACACGGCCTCCAGCGGGCTCGCCGAGCGAATGGAAACCGGTTTCCGAAGGCCTTGTATGCTGTCCCACGGGCGCCGGTATTTACGGGGACCGGGACTTAAGAAAAGGCAGGCCATGGCCAAGAAATCGGCAACCGGCAGGATCGGCATTGTCGACGTTGCCGTAAAGGCAGGGGTATCGCACGCCACTGTTTCGCGCGTAATGAACGGCAACTTCACCGTGGACCCGGACATCGCGGCACGGGTACGGGCGGCCGCCGTCGAGCTCAAATACCAACCCAATCCCGTGGCGCGCAGCCTCGCGCTGGGAAAGACGGACACCATCGGCATTGTGGTGCCGGACCTTGCCAACCCCACCTTCCAGGCGATCCTGCGCGGATTGAGCCGGGCTGCGGCGGAAGATGGCTACCGCGTCCTGATTGCCGATTCCTTCGAAGTCTCCAGCGAGGAAGCCATCCTGGCCGGCGAGGCCCGCCGGCGGTGCGACGGCCTGGTTCTCTGCGCCCCGCGCATGAGCGATGCCGAGCTTGAGGAAATCGCACCATCGCTGCACCCGCTGGTCCTGATCAACCGGACGACGGCGGCTGCCGGGATTCCGAGCCTCGTGGTGGACTACGGGCAGGGAGTCCGGGACCTCGCCGAGTACCTGGTGGGCCTCGGCCATAGGCGCCTGGCCTTCCTGGCCGGTCCGGCAGGCAGTGCCTCCAACGGCCTCCGACTCGAGGGCCTGGAGGCGTTCAAGGCCAGGCACCCGCAGGTAGATGTCACCAAGCTCGACGGCGGCTCGGACTTCGATTCCGGCCACGGGGCAGTGGACTCGGTCCTGGCCAGCGGCGCCACAGGCATCCTGGCCTTCAACGACCTCGTGGCCATGGGCCTGATGAGCGGACTGCACGAACGCGGCGTGGACGTTCCGGGCGACATTTCCGTCACCGGCTTCGACGACATCCCCTTCGCCCGCTACACCACGCCCACCCTGACCACCGCGGCGGTCCCCATTGCCGAACTCGGCGGCCAGGCCTGGCGTGAACTGCGGGCACTCATCCGCGAGGAAGACCACGATGCCCCCGGCGGCCGGTACCAGCCGCGCCTGGAAATCCGGGCCAGCAGCGGCCCCGCCAAGGCGCCACGTTCTGCGACCCACGGCTGACCCGCCCCAATCCCCCGCGACATGACATTTCGCGGCAGTGTTGTTCGTGAACACTGCCGCGAAATGCCATGTCGAATCGCTGTCAGTCCTCCGCCTGGCGCCCAACCCCCGCCTCGCGGTAGTACCCCTCGATATGGGCAGCCACCAGCGTTGCCGCGCGAGCGCCGTCGTCGTTCCTGATGGCGGCCAGAATGTCACGGTGCTCCGCCTGCAGACGCGACGCAGTGGCATCCCAGTCTGGAAGATTGGCCGTAAACCTGGCGGTATACCCCTGGATGGATTCGCGCAGCGAGCCCATCATGGCGCTGACCACGGCATTGCCGGCGGCGTCCGCGAGTGCCAGATGGAACCGGATGTCCAACGCCAGGAAGTCATCCGCCGTCCGGGCTACGCGTTCGACGGCGTCCATCTCGCCCAGGAGCGTGGCGGCCTGTTCCAGCTCCGGAGCGTCCGGCTTTGCCCGGGCAGCCGCCCAGGCCTCCAGCAGGATGCGCGTTTCCACGATGTCGGACACGGGCAGATGCTGCGTGGCAACGTGGAGGCGCAGCGCCGAGCCAAGCGCCGCCGTCGGATCCGAAATCACCACAGTCCCTGCTTCCGGGCCGGAACCAACCCCGGCCCGGACCACCCCCATGGCCTCCAGGATGCGGATCGCCTCGCGCACCGAGGTTCTTGAAACCGCAAGCTGCTCAGCGAGTGTCCGTTCCGCGGGCAGGCGTCCGCCCACGCTCAGCTGGCCGTCGGAGAGCTGCTTTTCGATCCACGTCAGGACAAGCTGGTGCGTACGCATATCGCTATCGTAGTTGATGTGGTTGGACCACATAACCTAGAGTGTGGTTAGACCACAGCCAAACCCCCTGTGCCAGGCCCACCAACGGAGGCAGCCATGACCCGCACCATCCAGCCGAACAATCCCGCGGTCACCCCGGCCCCGGACGCCCCGGTCTCCACCGCTACCGCGCCGAGTCCGGCCGCTTCAGCGGTGCCGGCTGCGCTGAAGCGCCGCATCCCCAAGTACGCGGACCTGGCCCCGCTGATGCAGTTCAAGAAGCCCGAATTCAGCAAGGACGCCCGGCTGAAGCGTGCCAGCACCATCTGGGACCTGCGGGACATGGCCAAACGACGCACACCGCAGGCACCGTTCGACTACACCGACGGCGCCGCCGAGGGCGAGATCACCCTGCGCCGCGCCCGCGAAGCCTTCCTGGACATCGAATTCCGGCCCGGCATCCTGCGCAACGTCTCCAGCATCGACCTCAGTACCGACATCCTGGGCAAGACTTCCCGGCTGCCTGTGGGCATCGCCCCCACCGGCTTCACGCGCATGATGCAGTCCGAGGGCGAATACGCCGGCTCGCAGGCAGCTGAGGCCGCCGGCATTCCGTACACCCTTTCCACCATGGGCACCGCCTCCATCGAGGACGTGGCCGCCGCCGCCCCGAACGGCCGCAACTGGTTCCAGCTGTACCTGTGGACGGACCGCGACCGCTCACTGGAACTGATCGAGCGCGCCGCCAAAGCCGGGAACGATACCCTCATGGTCACCGTGGACACCGCCGTCGCCGGCGCCCGCCTCCGCGACGTGCGCAACGGCATGACCATCCCGCCGGCACTGACCATCAAGACCGTCCTGGATGCGTCCTACCGCCCGGCCTGGTGGTTCAACTTCCTCACGCACGAGCCGCTGACCTTCGCCTCGCTCTCGCGCTACACCGGAACTGTGGCCGACCTCATCAACTCGATGTTCGACCCCACCCTCACGTTCGAGGACCTGGACTGGCTGCGCGAAACCTGGAAGGGCAAGCTCGTGGTCAAGGGCATCCAGACTGTGGGGGACGCCCGCAAGGTGGTGGACCATGGCGCCGACGGCGTGGTGCTCTCCAACCACGGCGGCCGCCAGCTGGACCGCGCACCCATCCCGCTCCACCTGCTGCCGGGAGTCAAGGAAGCCTTCACCAAGGACAACTCAGACGCGGCCATCATGCTGGACACCGGCATCATGAGCGGCGCGGACATCGTGGCCGCCCTTGCGCTGGGCGCCGACTTCACGCTGATCGGCCGCGCCTACCTGTACGGCCTGATGGCCGGCGGCCGGGCAGGTGTGGACCGAGCCCTGCAGATCCTGGAAAAGGACATGGCCCGCACCATGGCCCTGCTGGGCGTCAGCAAGATCTCCGAACTCACCCCGGACCACGTGCGCCTGCTCAACAAATAAGCCGCGCTTCCGCCCCGAGTTTTTGTCCAGATAATGGCACCAAAAGCCGATATTCCGGCCATTATCTGGACAAAAACTCAGAGTATTGGGGGAGCTACTTTTTGCGGCCGAACTTGGGGAGATTCGGGAGGTTGGCCAGCAGGTCCGCGGCCTTCGTGGCGGCGCGGCCAACCGTGCGGCCGATCTGCTGCGGCACGGTGTCGTCACTGAGCGGGACCACGGTGCCGCCGTGAATCACGACGGCGGGACTCAGCTCGGCGCCCGGGCGCTCGAGGACGGCGGCGATGGCTTCGTTGTCCGGCAGCGGCGCAGCCACAGCTCGCCCGGTGCCCGCTTCCGCCGCAGCACGGGGGGATTTGGCGACGGCGGCCGCCGGGCCGACGTCGAACGTCTCCAGCCAGCTGACGATCCCCTCCAGCGGCTTGGGGTTCAGCGCGTAATAGCGCTTCTGGCCCTGCGCCCGCATGCTGACCAACTGCGCCTCGCGGAGGACTTTCAGGTGCTTGGAAATGGTGGGCTGGCTTGCGGAGAGTTCTTCCACCAGCTCGCCCACTGCTTTGTCCCCGGCGCGCAGGGATACCAGGATGTCGCGTCGGGTTGCTTCCGCAATGACGGCAAATACGTCGTCTGTCACCATGCCTCCCACCATAGCGACATATACGTCGCAAGGCATCAACTATTTCGCCCGTGACCGGACCGCGCGGGTTGAAGAAGGGTTAGTCGAACCAGGGATCCAAGCCGTGCAACGGGAAAACGGCTTTGCGGGTGGCCATGACGGTGCGGTCCACGGCGTCGTTGGGGTCGAACCCCACTTCCCAGGACCGCCACCAGAGCTCCACGTCATCGCCCATCAGGCCCGGGGCATCCATGCCGAATTTGTCCGAAACATACGTGCGCCAATCCTCCGGCACCGAGGTCCGGAGCGGAACGGGACGCCCGGCGGCGATGGCGATCAGGTGGCTCCAGGAGCGCGGCACGACGTCGGTGACGCTGTACCCGCCGCCGCCCGTGGCGATCCAGCGGCCTTCACAGTGCCGGGCAGCGAGATTCCCGACGGCGGTGGCCGCCTCGCGCTGGCCGTCCACACTGATGTTCAGATGGGCCAGCGGGTCAAGGCGGTGCGAGTCGCAGCCGTGCTGGCTGACGACGACTTCCGGCTTGAACGCGCCCACGAGCTGCGGCACCACAGCGTGGAAAGCACGCAGCCAGCCGGCATCGCCGGTGCCCGACGGCAGGGCAACGTTGACGGCACTGCCCTCAGCCTGAGGACCGCCGATCTCGTTCGCGAAGCCGGTCCCGGGGAAAAGCGTGAGTCCGCTTTCATGCAGGGAAATGGTCAGGACCCGGGGGTCGTCCCAAAAGATGCTTTCCGTCCCGTCGCCGTGGTGCGCATCGACGTCGATGTACACCACGCGGCGGATGCCGCCGTCGAGCAGTCTCTGGACGGCCAAGGCAGAGTCGTTGTAGATGCAGAAGCCGCTGGCTCGGTCACGGGCCGCGTGGTGCATGCCCCCGCCGAAGTTCACGGCGTGGAGCGCGGATCCGTCCAGGATGGCGGACGCGGCGAGCAGCGATCCGCCCGCGAGCCTCGCGGCGGCCTCGTGCATGCCGGCGAAGGCCGGATCGTCGTCGGTGCCCAGTCCGCGGGCTTCATCCGGCGAGGTCGGGTCGTCGCTGACCCGACGGACCGCGGCCACAAACTCAGGCGAGTGCACGGCTTCCAGTTGGGCATCGGACGCAACCTCCGGAGCCTCCACGGACACATGCGCAAGGTCCAGCAGGCCGAGGCTGCGGGAAAGCCGGGCCGTCAGGTCCAGCCTTGCGGGAGCCATGGGGTGGCCCGGGCCAAAATTGTAGGCTGTCATGGCCGAATTCCACACCACCATCGTTGGTGGCGCGGGCTGGCTGAGACCGGGCAGGAATGTCATCAATGACAGGCTACCGGAGGACGCCACTGCCCCAGCCCGGCCATTACGCGGGCATTAGTGGTTTACTACTGGAGGAAACAGTTTCAACCGAGGAAAAGCCCCCCCATGACGCAACGCCAGTCGAGGCCACGAAACCCGGCCAGCTGGCACCCCGCCGCACCGGAGCGCGAAGGCCTCTGGATCTTCACCCGCGTGCGCGACTTCATTGACGATATTGCCAATACGTCGCCCGCCCGGCTTGCCCTGAGCGCCTTCGGGGCGGTCTGTCTGGTCTTCACTTTCCTCCTTTCGCTGCCCGTCTCCTCCGCCACCGGTACGGCCACTCCGATACACCAGGCGTTGTTCACCGCGGTGTCCGCGGTCTGCGTGACTGGCCTTACGGTTGTTTCGACGGCGGTGCACTGGTCCTTCTTCGGCCAACTGGTCATCCTGATCGGCATCTTTGTGGGCGGTTTGGGAACCCTCACGCTCGCGTCGCTGCTGGCCCTCATGGTGAGCAAGAAGCTTGGCGTCCGCGGCAAGCTCATCGCGCAGGAAGCCATGAACAACGCCGGCCGGCTCGGTGAAGTGGGTACCCTGCTGCGGATCGTCATCGTCACCTCCGTGGTGATCGAGGGCGTCCTGGCGCTGGCGCTGATCCCCCGGTTTATGACGTTGGGCGAGCCCTTCTGGCAGTCGGTGTGGCATGGAGTCGCCACCGTGGGGCTGAGCACCAACCTCAGCGCCGAACTGCCGCCGTGGGGCGTTTATGTCCTCACCGCCCTGATGTTCGCGGGCCGCGTCGGCACCGTCACCCTTGCCGCTGCGCTGGCACTGCGCCAACGCAGCCAGCTGTACCACTACCCGGAAGAGAGGCCCATCATTGGCTAATTCCTCAGGAGCACCCAACCGCCCCGCCCACAACGCGCCGGTCCTGGTGATCGGGCTGGGCCGCTTCGGCTCGTCCACAGCCGAGCAGCTCGTGAAACAGGGGCGCGAGGTGCTGGCGATCGAACGCGACCGGAACCTGGTCCAGAAATGGGCGCCGCTCCTCACCCACGTGGTGGAGGCGGACGCTACCAATATCGATGCGCTACGCCAGCTCGGTGCACAGGAGTTCAGCTCCGCCGTTTGTGGCGTGGGCACCTCGATCGAGTCCTCCGTGCTGATCACAGTGAACCTGGTGGACCTCGGCATCGAGCACCTCTGGGTCAAGGCCATCACGCCGTCGCACGGCAAGATCCTCACCCGGATCGGCGCGAACCACGTGATCTACCCCGAGGCCGACGCTGGCGTCCGCGCCGCGCACTTGGTCTCCGGCCGCATGCTGGACTTCATCGAGTTCGACGACGACTTCGCCATCGTGAAAATGTATCCTCCGCGCGAGACTGTGGGCTTCACACTAGATGAGTCCAAGGTGCGCTCCAAGTACGGCGTGACGATCGTGGGCGTGAAGTCGCCCGGCGAGGACTTCACCTACGCCCGCCCTGAAACCAAGGTGTCCGCCCGCGACATGCTGATCGTGTCCGGACACGTAGACCTGCTGGAACGGTTCGCCGCCCGGCCGTAAGTGGGGCCCTAACTCTCGATTTTTTGTCCAGATACTGCCTCGAAAACGTGCTTTTGGGCCCATTATCTGGACAAAAACTCTGTGCGGTGGGGACTAGCCGAGCTGCTTGGTGATCTCCGCGGAGCGGTCCGCTGCGGCACGGGCGCCGGCGGCGATGATGGCCGGAATGCCCCGGTCGTCAAAGGTGGCGATGGCCCTTTCGGTGGTGCCGTTAGGGCTGGTCACTCCCTTGCGCAGGGCTGAGGGATCGGCGCCCGGCTCGGCCAGCATAAAGCCCGCACCTGCGACTGTCTCCCGGGCCAGGAGCAGCGACAACTCAGGATCCAGGCCCAGCTCGACGCCGGCAGCTGCCATAGCCTCGGCCAGGTAGAACGCGTAGGCGGGACCCGAGCCGCTGATGGCCGACAACGCATCCACTTGCTCCTCGGGCACCTCCACCACGGTGCCTGCGGCCCGAAGGATGTCCTTGACAGTCTTGAGCTGTTCCGGCGTGCAGTTGGTACCGGGTGAAACGGAGACGACGCCGCGGCCCAGCTTGGCAGGGGTGTTCGGCATGGAGCGGATCACCGGCTGTCCGGGAGGCAGGGCAGCTTCCAGTTGCGCCAGCGATACGGCTGCGGCGACGCTGACAACGATGGTGCTCAGAGACAGGGAGCCGCTGATCTCGCGTGCCAGATCGACGATGCCCACCGGCTTGACGCCAAGAATCACGACGGCGGATCCCTTGGCCGCCTGCTTGTTGTTGTCCGGTTCCTCTTCGCCGGCGATGGCAGTGATGCCGTGGTGACGCACAGCAAGCTCCTCGGCGCGTTCAGCACGCCTGACCGTAGCCACGACGTCGACGGGATCGGTTCCCGCGCCCAGGAGGCCGGAAAGGATGGCTTCGTTCATGGATCCACAGCCAAGGAAGGCGATTCGGTTAGTCATGGTTCCATCATTGCAGTTCGCGTGGGCGGCTGCAGAAATGGGACGAATCGGAAAAGCGGGAACCCGCCGAGACCGATTCACAGCGGACTCCCATGTTCGCTGCAGCTTGCACACAACTTCGTAGCCTAACGTAGTTATTACCTCATTGAGGGTGCGAGTGATGCGGCAAGCATGGGGATGTTTGCCCGAGGCGCCGGTGGTTTGCAGCAGGTTTCCCCCCATTTTCCTGTTGCGGACGCCGGCGCTTTCGCGTTAACGCTCCTTTCAGGCGGGCCTCAGGCAAACAGCCTCAGGCGGGTGTGGCCTCGATCGCCTGACGTGCCGGGTCTGGCTCCATGATATGCGGGGCCGGATCCAGCGGACCGGCGAAGACCAGCTGGTCGAGCCGGCGCAGGATCAGCCCTTCACGCAGCGCCCAGGGGCAGATTCTGATCTTCTTGAACTTGAACATTTCCAAGGCAGCCTCGGCCACCAGAGCCCCGGCGAGGAGCTGGTGGGCGCGGGCCTCTGACACGCCCGGCAGGAAGAGCCGGTCCTCGGACTTCATGGCTGAAATGCGCTGCGCCCATACGCCCAGATCCGTGGCGTTAAGTGTGCGCTTCACGTAGGGGCCTGCGGCGCTTGGGGCTGCCCCGGCGACCCTGGCGAGCGACCGGAAGGTCTTGGAGGTTCCGGCCACAACGTTGGCGCGCCCCAGGCCGTCGAACTGCCTCACCGCGGGGGCGAGTGTGGCCCGGATGTAGCGGCGCAGCTCCTTGACACTCTTGGCGGAAGGCGGGTCCTCAGCCAGCCAGTCGCGGGTTACGCGGCTGGCGCCCAGCGGCACCGAGGTGGCCACTTCGGGCAGTTCGTCCTGGCCAAAGGCCATTTCGAAGGAGCCGCCACCGATGTCCAGGTTCAGGATGGGTCCCGCGCCCCAGCCGTACCAGCGGCGGACGGCGAAGAAGGTCATGGAGGCTTCTTCGCTGCCGGTCAGTTCCTGCAGCGTGACAGTGGTTTCGTGCTTGACCCGGGCCAGCACCTCAGGGCCGTTGGTGGCTTCGCGGATGGCCGACGTACAGAAAGCCAGCAGGTCGTCCGCCTTGTGCCTGGCCGCAAACTCCCAGGCTTCAAGGACGAATTCGGTCAGCTCGTGCTGCCCTGCGTCCGTGATGTTGCCGTCGGCATCCAGGTATTGGACCAGGGATATTGGCCGTTTGTGCGACGCGAAGGGCACCGGACGCGCGCCAGGGTGGGCATCCACCAGGAGAAGGTGGACAGTGTTTGACCCGATATCGAGGACGCCTAGCCGCATCCTGCCATTATTCCCCCGCCCGGGCCCACACTCACAACCCGCGAGGCAAGATGTCAGTTGGCGGAGGGGTCCTCGGGTGCGCCGTCGGGAAGTTCATCAGCGCGCTTGAAGTCGCGCTTAATGTTGGCGACTCCCTCTGGGTTGATCTCAAACCCGTAGGCGGCGCCGGGGTTGATCACCATGCCCAGTTCCTCGCCAATGTTGGCGATGATGGCTGCACCCTGGGTCCCCAGGACGTTCGGCGCCGCCTCGAGGTACTGCTCGTCAACCCGGCTGGGGTGCGAGAACACCGCCAAGACGGGGTCGCCGTCGGCGTTCGCCAAAACCAGCGGCTCCACCTGGGAATCTTCCCCCTCGATCCCGTCGGTGCTGATGACGTAGACCTCGCTGTTGAGGAAGGACAGGATGACGTCCACGGGGCTGCTCTCGGGCTGTCCGCCCAAGGCGAGCTTCTCTTCGAGTTCGTTGAGCGGCGTGGTGTCGGCTGTTCCGGGCTGTTCAGTCATGCATCTACTCGACCACGTTGGAGAGCCCGGCGCAATTCCACCGGTACTTACTTCTTGGCGGGAGCCTTCTTCTTGACCGGGGCCTTGCGGGCCGTTGTGGTGCGCTTGACCGGACCCTTGGCCCGCTTCTCGGCGAGGAGTTCTATGGCCTGTTCGCGGGTCAGTTCCTCCAGGGAGGTGGCTCGCGGGACGGTGATGTTGGTGATGCCGTCGGTGATGTACGGGCCGAAGCGGCCCTCCTTGACCACGATGTTCTTCTCGGAAACGGGGTCCGGTCCGAACTCGGCCAGCGGTGCCACGGCGGCACGCGCGCCGCGCTGCTTGGGCTGGGAGTAGATCTCCAGCGCCTGCTCCAGCGTGATGGTGAAGATTTCCTCTTCGGTACCGATGGAACGGGAGTCCGTACCCTTCTTCAGGTACGGACCGAAGCGGCCGTTCTGCACCGTGATGAGGTTACCCTCGGCGTCCTCACCCAGGGCGCGGGGCAGGCTCATCAGCTGCAGCGCTTCGTCCAGGGTCACGGAATCCACGGTCATGGACGCGAACAGCGAACCGGTGCGCGGCTTGGCCTTGACGGGCTTTTTCGGCGGCTTCGGCTTGCCGTTTTTGTAGTACTCAACGGGCTGGTTGGCCAGCTGTTCCTCGGTCATCTCGGGGATGACTTCGGTGACGTACGCGCCGTAGCGGCCGTTCTTGGCGACAACGCTGTGCCCGGTGTGGGGGTCGTCGCCCAGTACGCGTTCTTCCGGCGCAGCCGTTTCCATCAGTTCGATGGCCTTCGCCGCCGTCAGTTCGTCCGGCGCCAGGTCCTCGGGGACGTTGGCGCGGGAGTTCTCCACGATTTCGCCGGTCTTGGCGTCCACCGTGGCGGCGGAGCTTTCCAGGTACGGGCCGAACTTGCCCACCCGCAGCGTGATCTCATCCGTGATGGGAATGGAGTTGATTTCCCGGGCGTCGATCTCGCCCAGGTTGTTCACGATGCTGAGCAGGCCCGGATCGGAATCTTCACCGTAGTAGAAGTGCTTGAGCCAGGCAGACCCAACCGCCTGGCCGTTGGCGATCTTGTCCAGGTCGCCTTCCATGTCTGCCGTGAACTCGTAATCCACGTAATCCGTGAAGTGCTGCTCGAGCAGGCGGATCACCGAGAAGGCGATCCAGCTGGGCACCAGCGCGGAACCCTGCTTCCGGACGTAGCCGCGGTCCTGGATGGTGGAAATGGTGGAGGCGTAGGTCGACGGGCGGCCGATGCCCTTCTTCTCCAGCTCGGCTGTCAGCGAAGCTTCGGTGAAGCGCGGCGGCGGCGAGGTCTCGTGGCCCACGGCCAGAATGTCCGACGCCGTGAGGGCATCGTCCTTGGCCACGTTCGGCAGCCGCCGGGCTTCGTCGGAGTCGTCGTCCCCGCGGCTTTCGTCCTTGCCTTCTTCATAGGCGGCCAGGAAGCCGGGGAAGGTGACGACGGTACCGGAGGCGGAGAATTCGGCGTCCCGGCCATCGGTGGCCACGGCGCCCAGGCGGATGGTCGCCGTCGAGCCCTTGGCGTCGCCCATCTGGGACGCGACGGTGCGCTTCCAGATCAGCTCGTACAGGCGGAACTCGTCACCGGAGAGCTGCTTGGCCACCTGGGCGGGGGTGCGGAAGGAGTCACCGGCGGGGCGGATGGCCTCGTGGGCTTCCTGCGCGTTCGCAGCCTTGCTGGTGT
Organism: Pseudarthrobacter sp. Y6; assembly: GCF_050156205.1. NCBI lineage: Bacteria > Bacillati > Actinomycetota > Actinomycetes > Micrococcales > Micrococcaceae > Pseudarthrobacter > Pseudarthrobacter sp. Y6. The sequence continues at coordinate 3,663,792 of NZ_CP189574.1, forward strand.
ATACGCGGGGGGACGCCGGGATGTATTCCGGGCCGTACAGCTCGGAGGCCTGGCGGCGGGCGGCCGTAACGGCTTCGTCGCTCAGCGCCGAGGAATCGGTACGCATATAGGTGATGTAGCCGTTTTCGTACAGCCGCTGGGCCACCTGCATGGTGCTCTTGGAGGAGAAGCGCAGCTTGCGGCCGGCCTCCTGCTGCAGCGTGGAAGTGGTGAACGGCGCTGCGGGACGACGGGTGTACGGCTTGGTGTCCACGGACCGGACATTAAAGTCCGCATCCTGGAGACCCGCGGCCAGCGACGTGGCGAGTTCCTCGTTGAGGTGTGCCGCATTGCGCGAGGTCAGTTCGCCGTTGTCGTTAAAGTCCCGGCCCGAAGCCACCTTGGCTCCGTCAACCGCAGCGAGCTTCGCCTTAAACGAACCGGAACCGGCCCCGAACTGGCCGGTGAGGTCCCAGTAGGAGGCGGCCTTGAAGGCCATACGTTCGCGTTCACGGTCCACCACCATGCGCGTGACCACGGACTGCACGCGACCGGCGGACAGGCCGCGGGCCACCTTGCGCCACAGCACCGGGGAAATCTCGTAACCGTACAGGCGGTCCAGGACGCGGCGGGTTTCCTGGGCGTCCACCAGGGCCGTATCAACATCGCGCAGGTTGTCCATGGCGCGGTGGATGGCTTCCTTGGTGATTTCGCCGAACGTCATCCGGTACACGGGGACCTTGGGCTTGAGCACTTCCAGCAGGTGCCACGCGATGGCCTCGCCCTCACGGTCCCCATCGGTTGCGAGATAGAGAGCGTCGGCATCCTTGAGGGCGGCCTTCAGCTCAGTGACCTTTTTCCGCTTGTCCGCGGACACCACGTAATAGGGTTTGAAGTCGTTTTCGATGTCGACGGCGAACTTGCCCACCGAGGTTTTCTTCAGTTCTGCGGGGAGCTCAGACGGCTGCGGCAGGTCGCGGATGTGACCGATGGAGGCCTCTACGATGAAGCCCTCGCCGAGGTACTTGGCGATGGTCTTGCTCTTGGCCGGAGACTCCACAATCACGAGTTTCTTGCCTGTTTTGGCCTTGCTTGGCACGGTGCTCCTACAGAAAAAGGTTGCGCGGGCAGATGAGCCCATATTGGCCTAGTTCACCATATTTTGGACAATCGTGCGCATTCATGTGGAAAAACCGCTGACTCATCAGGCACGTCCGGGACCCCGATTGGGGGTGTTCCGGAGCCCGCCAAACCACTATTCAGCAGGCTCGGAAGGAACCAGGAAACCGTCGCTGACCAGGTTCGCGACGTCGTCGAGCAGCCCGGCCCGGAACGCGTCGCCGTCGAACCCGTCCTCCCCGGCAAGGCTCCCGCCGAGCAGCGCCGCGAGGGCACCGATGATCTGACCGACGGTGAGGTCACCGTCGCAGGCGGAGACAAATCCGGCGAGTTCGGTGCTGAGCAGATTGGTCCGGCGCAGGCCCGCACCCTGGCGCAACAGGATCACGCCGGGGTGCTCGGCGCCGGGACGCTGATGGCGTTCCTCGGTGACGTCGTCCGGCACGAGCAGGTGCGCGTCCGCCAGGCTGTTGACGGCCAGCCAGTCGGAACGCTCGACGGCGGCGCCCAGGTGAGGCCCGATGGGCTGCTCAATGGGGTACGTGATTTCCTCGAAACGGCTGATGGAGGCGGCTGCGGGACCCGCTTCTGGTCCAGCGACCTGTCCTGTGACCGGCGGCCGGCGCAGCCAGATCATCCCGAAGCCGATCCCCGCCACGTTCCGGGACGCGAAGTCCGCCAGGTAGGCGGCGTAGGCGTCCCGGTAATGCTTCCGGTCGCGGGATTCGGAGGCGTCCTGCAACCACGTTTCGGCGTATTGCTCCGGGCCCACCTGCTCGCGCTGGATGAACCAGGCATCCGCGTCCGGACCGATCCAGCTCTTGGGCCGCTCGTGCCACTCGGTCCCGGCGGGAATTTCCCAGTTGCCCAGCAGCTGTGCGGTGCCGCCGGGGGCAAGGGCACCGGGCAGCGCCGCCACGAGCGAGGACACAATGTCATCGCCGGGCAGGCCGCCGTCGCGGTAGGTGAACTGCCCGGACGCGTGCTCGCCCAAGGTCCGCGGCGTGATGACAAACGGCGGGTTGGACACCACCAGCTCGAATTCTTCGCCGGCCACCGGCTCCAGGAGCGACCCCATACGAAGGCTGACCCGGTCCTCCATCCTGTCCGCGTCCAGGTGCAGGGCCTCGGCATTAAGTAGAAGGTTAAACCGGGTGAAGGCCAGCGCCCGCTCCGAGATGTCCGTTGCCGTCACGTGCTCGGCATGGTGCAGGAGGTGGAAGGACTGGATGCCGCAGCCCGTGCCCAGGTCCAGTGCCTTCGTGACGTGGCGTCGGACGGTGGTCTGCACCAGCGTGGTGGACGCCTGCCCGATCCCGAGCACGTGATCGTGCCGCAGTACTCCGGCCTGCTGGTGCGCCGCGAGGTCGCTGGCCACCCAGAGCTCGGCGCCGCCGCTGCCGTCCTCATTTGAATCCCAGCCGTACGGCCGCAGATCCGCTTTTGCCTGCAGCAGGTCCTGCGCCGACTGATCCGCGCCAGGCAGATCAGCGCCGGGCACGGGCTCGAGCAGCCCCAACTCCACCAGGCCGTCGGACCGGATTCCCGGCAGGGCGGCGTCGAGCGTTTCCCGCGTTTGCGGTTCCGCCAGCAGCCAAAAACGTACGACGGCGGCGAGCGCCGCCGTCGTATTCTCACCGTTCGCTGCGTCACCCTCTGTGGCGCTTTCGGTGGCGAGCAGCGCCGGGATGATCTGGTCCCGGTTCAGCGCGTTGTAGGCTGACTCGCCCAGCAGCCCGGCCACACCGTCGAGCGTGTAGTCCACCCGGCGCAGGTCCGCGGCGAGGGCCGTCAGCAGCCCGGGGAGGTCGCTGCGCGGGGCATCGGGGGTGTTGCCGGCCAGGAAAAGCGTGGAATCAGTCACCGCCCAAGTCTATTGGCGGGTCGACAGCCTGCTGACGGGCTACAGGCTCTCCGTCGCGTAGATCTTCAGGGTATCCCGGACGAAGCCGGTTCCCTCCACGCCGCCGTAGTTCTTGGCGAACCGGGGATCCGCAACGTACATTTCGCCGAGCCCGGTGACGTATGCCTTGACGTCACCCTTGTCTCTGTTGCCCTTGCCGTCGCCCTTGCCGCGGGCGTCCGACGCCGGTGTGCCCGGGATTCCGGTCAGCCATTCGACGTGCCGCCTGGCGATGTCCTGAGCCTCCGCGCTGTCCGGTGCGATACCCGCCGCGGCGGCGGCGATCCAGTCCTCGCCCAGCTGCTGCGAGCGCTGCTTCCACGCTGCCTTCTGGTCGGCGCTCATGCCGCGCCACCACGAGTCCCCCTTGGCGTAGGCGTCCATGCCCCAGCGTTCCTCCACTTCGTCCTTGTACTGCGTGTGGTCGAAACCGTTGAACATGTCTTCTGCCATGATTTCGCCACCTCCTTTCACTGCTTGGATGGTTTGTGTGACCGACGCGATCTGCCGCGCCAGCCTGTCCTGTTCCTGCTTGAGCCACTCGAGATGCCCGGTGAGCGCCTTGGCTGCGTCCGCTTCGTCGTCGAGCACCTGGCTGATCACCGGCAGGCCCAGCCCCAGCCCGCGCAGGAGCAGGATGCGCTGGAGCTGCACGAGCGCATCCTGGTTGTAGTGGCGGTAACCGTTGTTGCCGGTGCGGCTGGGCTTGAGCAGGCCGATACCGTCGTAGTGCCGCAGCGTCCTGCTGGTGGTGCCTGCGATCCGGGCTATGTCCTGGATGGACCAGTCCATGTGTTCCTCCTTCCTGGTGTGTTTGAGGGTCCGGGGTCCTGTTCCTGCTAATGGTTCAACAATAAATGTTGACGTAGCGTCAAGGTCAAGGGCCTGAATCACGGAGCGCAGATGGGGCCGGGTAAGTTTGGAAGCATGGTTCTATTTCCTTCCTCCCTGCCGCGCGCCCTCTCCGCTGTGGCTGCAGCAGCTGTCCTTCTGGGCGTCTCCGGCTGCGCGCAGCAGCTTTCGGTGGAGAACGCCGATGTGCCGGCCTGGAAAGCCACTGCTATGCCGTCGGCCAGCGGCATTGTTGCCGAGGATGCCGGCAAGATTCTCAACGCCCAGCCGATTGACCGTACGGAGGACGTTCCGGCAGGCAAGTACACGCTGACACTCGTCTGCGAAGGCGGAGGCAAGGCCTTCCTCGCAGTGCGGTCCGGCGGCAAGGAACTCGCCGACCTCGGGGCGGCCTGCTACGGCGCGCGGGAGTCCGTCAAGATCACACTCCCGGAATCCGGACCGCTGGAGCTCAGCGTCTCCAGCGTTGACGCGCCGCTGATCTACGCCTACCAGCTGGTAACCGCGGGTTAGTTGCCAGCCACTCGCCGGTAGGCTCGCGGAATGACGCTTCTTGGGGGAAAGTCCGTTGCTCGCCGATCGATGCAGCTGGGAGCTTCCGTGCGCGCCTTCACGGGGCACAGGCTTGCGGGGCGCAGTGCTGCGGCGGCCGCCTGCACGCTGCTGGCAGCTTTCGGGCTGAGTGCGTGCGAGTACGCGGATTCCGAACCCCTGCCAGGAGCGAGCACCGCGGCGCTGCCACCGGTTCCCGGCGATGGACCGGCCAGCCCCGGCGCTCAGGAAGAGGCCCGCCAGCTTGAGCGGATCGCCGATGTGGAAGCGCAACTCGGGCCGGAAACGGACCGCCGGGTGGCCTCGATGCTGGGCGGCATGGGAAACACCGGCTCGAGCCTGATGGGTTTGGTGCCGGACCACGGCTCCTATCTCATCCGGGCAGCCTGCAGCCCAAGCCCCGGCCCCGGCCCCGCGCCCGCGCCCGCGGCGAAGCTCACCGTTTCGCAGGGCGGCGTCCAGCTCCTTGACCTTGAGGTTCCTTGCGGCGATCCCTTCGAATCCACCCTGCAGCTGACCGCCGGACGGGTGACGGCTACGCTGTCACCCACCAGCGGCGGAGAATCGGTCGCCGCCCTCCGCATTGAGAAGGCTCCTGCAGAACCGCCAACCAGTCCAACCCCCGCTGCCCCGGCAAGCAGCAGCCCCTAACCCCCTCCATTGACCAGCCGTCCCCTCACTTCCTCGGGGCTCTGGATTGGGGTCCGTGCCGGGCATAGAGTCGGAGTATGCCCGCAACGCAGGGGGCGCCGCCGCCCCGCAGGGCGGTACTTCGTCCGGGCGCTTGCCCGCCCCGGTCAGTCTCCGTGCGCACCCGGGTGAGGGCCGCCGTCGTACTCTGGACGGCGGGCGCCTTGGTGGCCGGATCTGCGCTCGCCGGATGTGAATACACGTACGACGAAGGGTGGCGGCCCGCCGAGAACGCCCCGGCAGTGACCGAGCCGGGGCCGCGCGCTGAGCTGTGGCAGAACGATCCCGTCAGCGACGCCGAAATGGAGGCGTGGCTGACGGAGTCCCAGGTGGGGCCCGGCCTGCAGGTGGTGCATAGGGAATTCGGCCTGTTGCGGGCCGAAGAAATCCGGACCGACGCCACGGCGCCCCTGGCCACCGGAACCTACGTCCTGGTCCTGGTGTGCCGGAGCCAACGGCGCGTCGACTACAAAGTCCGCAACGACGAATTCACCATGGTGGACCTCAGCCTGCGCTGCGGATCCCGGCGCGAAAGCGTGATCTACCTGTCCAAGGAAACGGTGCTGCGTTTCCAGGTTGAAGCGCAGTCCCCCGCCAATTTCGCTTACCGGCTGGCCCGGCTCTGAACTTTTTCTGCCTGCCGGCTCGGAACCGGCCGCACCTTTCAGGCCACGCAGCCTTCGGGGCAGCGCAGCGTCTCCGGGCTGGCGGCACACTCGGCGCAGTACAGCGTCAGTGTGCGGCAGCTCGGGTTGGAGCAGTTCTCGAATTTACTGGTGGGAGCGGCACAGCGGACGCACTCACCGATAGTCTTCGCGTCCTCGCTGAATTCCAGGTGCATGCGTTTGTCGAACACGTAGAGCGAGCCTTCCCAAAGGCCCTTGTCCTTGAACGTTTCGCCGTAGCGGACGATGCCGCCGTCGAGTTGGTACACCTGCTTGAAACCGCGGTTCACCATCAGGCTGGAGAGCACCTCGCAGCGGATGCCGCCGGTGCAGTACGTGACCACCGGTTTGTCTTTGAGGGCGTCGTACTTGCCGGAGTCGAGCTCCTTGATGAAATCGTGGGTAGTGGCCACGTCGGGGACGATCGCGTCCTTGAACTTGCCGATCTGGGCTTCGAAGGCGTTGCGGCCGTCGAAGAACACCACGTCCTCGCCGGCCTGTTTCGTGGCCTCCACCAGTTCGTGCAGTTCTTCGGGCTTGAGATGGGTGCCGCCTCCCACAACGCCGTGCTCATCCACCTTGAGTTCGCCGGGCGCGCCGAAGGAGACGATCTCGTCCCTGACCTTAACGCTCAGCCGCGGGAAATCCTCCGCGCCGCCGTGGGACCATTTCACGTCGATGCCGTGAAAGCCCTTGTATTCGCGTGTGGTCTTGACGTATTGCTTGACCGCGCCGATCTCGCCGCCCACCGTGGCGTTGATGCCGTCCTTGGAAAGGAGGATGCGTCCGGTCAGCCCGAGTTTTTCGCACAGGGCACGCTGCCAGAGCCGCACCGCGTCCGGATCAGCGATGGGGGTAAAGCCGTAAAAGAGCACAATTCGGTTCAAAGCCACGTATTTAAGGGTACTGGGTTGCCGGGCACCGGAACCGCCGGTTGACCGGGCTACGGTTGCCCCGCTGCGATGCCGGCGTCGCGCCTGTTCAGGGCGGTTTCGGCCGCCCGGTAGCCCAGGACGACGACGGCGAAGGTCACCACGGTTGCCGTCACAGCGGCCCCGACAGCATCGGCGCCATTGTTGAGGGAGAGTGCTGCAGCGCCGTCCCCCAGAAGCCGTGGCACCAGGAACAGGACGAGCGACTGCAGCAGTCCACCGAGTCCTGGCCGGTTCCCGCCTTCAGGGTCGGGACGGGAACCCAGGAACACCACAGGGTATGTCTGCCGGCGGTGGATCAGAAGACCAGCTGCCAGCGGGATGAGACCGCAGGCAAGCCAGAGCCAATAGCTCAGTCCGGTGGCCGCCTCCCAGTACCTGGCGCCGCCCACACCCGCGAAGGTCGCGGCGACGCAGACCAGCAAGGACAAAGGAAAAGTGTACGGAACGGCATCTTCTGTGGCAGCGGGCATTCCGTCAGTCTTGTCGGGTCACGATTGCATAAGCAAGTCATATCGGGGCACCCTACCCCTGTTGCTTATGTCGGGGCTGGAATACCCTCATGACATGAGTCCGGACGCCTTGGTTGAAGACATCACGCACCTTCTGGAAGTCTGGGTAGCCGGCTGGGCCGGCTGCCGCGGTTACCAGAAATCAGTTGAGGGCCGCTTCCCCGCTGCACTGCGGGCCGACACCACCGGGGAATGGGAATACTTCGCCCACGACCCCTCCGCTGACGAGTTCGCGGCGCTGGCTGCGAAGACCGCCGAGGCTCCGGCAAGGGTCCTGACCATCCTCAGCAACAACGTCGCCCGCTTCGCGGCGCTGGCCCAGCAGAACGGTCTGAACGTCACGTCCGCATCGCAGGCCATGATGATTGTGGACATGTCCACCCAGGATACGGAAGATCCGTGGCTCTCCGACGATGACCTGAACCTGGTCACCTCCGAACTCGACGGCGTCCACCACGCGGTGGTCCGCTCGGGTGACACGGTGGCGGCGAGCGGCAGGGTTTTTGTGGTGGGCGAGACTGCAGTGTTCGACAAGATTGTCACCGAGGCGGCGTTCCAGCGCCGCGGCCTGGGCAGCTTCATCATGAAGGCCCTTGCGGCGCAGGCCATCGGACCGGATGTGGAGAACGGCCTGCTGCTGGCCTCCATCGACGGCCAGAAGCTGTATTCCCATCTGGGCTGGTCCACTGTTTGCCGCGTACTGATGCTGTCCACGTCTGACGAAGGCGCAGACCTTTCCGTAGGGTGATTTTTCCCCGGGTGAAAGAATGTTGGGGTGAACCCCCATGACTCCCTGATTCCTTTGCTGGGCCGAGGCCCGGACCCGGAGCAGCTGCGTCATGTCCGCACCATCCCAGCCCGGCAGGCAGTCCACGAACCGTGGCCAGCGTGGGCACATCCGGATCTCGTGGCCGCATATGGTTCCCTCGGCATCCACGAGCCCTACCGCCACCAGATCCAGGCCGCCAACCTGGCCCACGGCGGCGAGCATGTGGTCATCGCCACCGGCACCGCCTCCGGAAAGTCCCTGGCCTACCAACTGCCTGCGCTTGACGCCATCCACCGCTCCGAGCTGCGCGTGCTGTCCGAACCGGGAAAAATCCACGACGACGGCGCCGTGACGCTTTATCTCTCGCCCACGAAGGCGCTGGCCGCTGACCAGCTGGCAGCCATCCGATCCTTGAAACTGCCCACCGTTCGGGCCGAGACGTACGACGGCGATACCGACCCCGCGTCCCGCCGGTGGATCCGGGACCACGCCAACTTCATCCTGGCGAACCCGGACATGCTCCACTTCGGCATCCTTCCCAATCACGCCTGGTGGGCCAGCTTTTTCCGGCGGCTGCGGTACGTGATTGTGGATGAGGCCCACAGCTACCGTGGGGTGTTCGGCTCGCACGTGGCCAACCTGATGCGCCGGCTGCGCCGCATCTGCGCGTACTACGGTGCCGGGACGACCCACCCCGGTCCGGTGTTCATCGCCGCCTCTGCCACGGCATCGGAGCCAGGCACATCGTTTGGCCGCCTGATCGGGGCGCCGGTCCGGGCCGTTGCCGAGGACTGTTCGCCGCACGGTTCCACCACCGTCGCGTTCTGGGAACCTGCATTGACCGAGCTCAAGGGCGAGAACGGCGCCAAGGAACGCCGCACCGCTGTTGCTGAAACGGCCGACCTGCTGGCGAACCTGGTTTCGTCCCGGATCCGGACCATCGCTTTCATCAAGTCCCGCCGCGGTGCGGAGACAATCGCTTCGATCACCAAGCGCCTTCTGGACGAAGTGGATCCCAGTCTGCCGCAACGCGTGGCCGCCTACCGTTCCGGGTACCTTCCGGAAGAACGCCGGGCCTTGGAAAAGGCCCTCCGATCCGGCGAACTGCTGGGTGTCTCCAGCACCTCCGCCCTTGAACTGGGGATCGACATTTCCGGGCTGGATGCCGTCCTGGTGGCGGGCTGGCCAGGCACGAGGGCGTCGCTGTTCCAGCAGATCGGCCGGGCGGGGCGCGCGGGCCAGGATGCCATCGCCGCATTTGTTGCCAGCGATGATCCGCTCGACACCTACCTGGTGAACCATCCCGAGGCGATTTTCGACGTGTCGGTGGAGGCCACCGTCTTTGATCCCTCCAATCCGTACGTGCTGGGGCCCCACCTCTGTGCCGCCGCCGCGGAGCTTCCGTTGGGCGTGGCCGAACTGGGCCTTTTCGGCGGCACAGCAGAGAAGCTGCTGGGCCAACTCGTGGCGCAGGGCTATCTGCGCCGCCGGCCGGCGGGCTGGTTCTGGACGCACTCCCAGAGCGCTGCCGCCATGGTGAACCTCCGCGCCGACGGAGGCGGACCGGTGAGCATCGTCGACGCCGACACCGGCTCCCTGCTCGGGACCATGGACGCGCCCCAGACGCACTACCAGGCGCACACAGGGGCCATCTACATACACCAAGGCGACAGCTATGTGGTGGAGGACCTGAACGAAGACGACCACTGTGTGGTGGTGCGGCGTGCCAACCCCGATTACTACACAACGGCCCGGGACGTGACCCAGATCGAAGTGCTCGAAACACTCCGGACTGAGCACTGGGGCGATGTTGCCGTGCACTTCGGCGATGTGAAGGTGACAACGCAGGTGGTTTCCTTTCAGCGCAAGGCCTTGATTTCGAATGAAATCCTGGGTGAGGAGCCGCTGGAGCTGGGCGCCCGGGATCTGTTCACGAAGGCCGTTTGGTTTGTTGTGGAGAACCGCTCGCTGACGGGCGCCGGGCTTATCGAGGCGCAATTCCCGGGGGCCCTGCACGCCGCCGAGCACGCAGCGATCGGATTGCTGCCGCTGGTGGCCTCCAGCGACCGCTGGGACATCGGCGGAGTGTCCACGGCCATCCACGCCGACACAGGCGTGCCCACCATCTTTGTGTATGACGGGCACCCTGGCGGTGCGGGCTTTGCCGAACGCGGCTTCGACAAGGCAAAGGTGTGGCTCTCGGCGACGCGCGACGCCATCAAGGCGTGTGAGTGCGAGTCGGGCTGCCCGTCCTGCGTCCAGTCCCCCAAATGCGGGAACAAGAACAATCCGCTGGACAAGGCTGCCGCCGTCATGCTCATCGACGTCCTCCTCAAAGACGCCCGTGAAATGCCTCCCCGCGGTGCGGAATTCATGGCAAGCGCGGAGCCGTTCAGCACCACATCCACTCAGGGCGGCGGGCCGGCCCGCGCCTGACCGGTGGCGGCGCCAACCAGTGTCCGTGCATTCAGCTCCGTTCGGACCATGACGGTCTGGCCGGCCCCTTCCGTACAGCTGACGAGAGCGGCCGCATGGCGGGCTGCTACCTCGGCGGCCACCGTGCAGGGGTCTCCGGACGTAATCCCGCGCAGGGCATCGGCCGCGGCAAGGGCAGCGAGGTCCGCCGCTGCCGCGGCCCTGCTGGCCATCACCGCGGACTGCGCGAACAACAGCATCAGAGCCATCGCCATGATGACAACCAATGCCAGTCCCGCGGCCAGGACTGTTCCCGAACCGCGCTCCGGATTGTCCCCGAATTGCCTGTTCACGCCGACTCGTCCTCCGAGGCCCGGACCGGCTCGAAGCGCGGAGTGGCCGCGGCCGACGGCGTTTCGCTCCGCGTGGTGGCCTTGGCTGTGAGAGTCCAGGGCACTGTTGCCCCCAGTGGTCCGCCCACACCGGCAGCCACCGTAACGCTGAGCCAATCGCCCTCGGCCGCAACGGACGCCGTTGCCGACGTCCCCGCCAAGGTCCTGACGATCCCCTGCACTGCGGCCGGGTCCTCGCCCCGGGCCAGCGCCCTGGCGCCGGCACGCGCCGCCTCCTCGAGCCTGAGCTGGGTTACGCCCGCGGAGGCTCCGGCCAAGAGCAGTGCGAGGAGCAACAGGACTGCCGGCAGCGCGACCGCGAACTCCGCCGTCACGGCGCCGTGGGCATTCCCCGGCCCACGCCGCCGGCAACGGAACGAGGCTGCCGGTCCCAGCACCACGCGGTTGTCCCCGCCCTGGTCCCAGCGGCTGCTGCGGTCATTAGCCCGTTGCAGCGCTGCCGGCGACAGACTCATGGCAAGGCCAGCGCCGTGCGGATGAGGTTCAACAGGAATCCGCGTACTTCGTCGCTGCGGAGAATGAACACGAGAAGTCCGGCGAACCCCACGGCGGCCAGGGTGGCTATGGCGTATTCGGCCGTTGCCATTCCAGCTTCTGAACCTGAGAGCCGGCGCCTGCGCTTCTTCCGCTCGCTGGCACCGGGGTAAAGCTCCACAACGTTGGTCCCGTGCTCCGCAGCCAGCTGGCGTTGCCCTGCCCCGCCACCCGATCCTGTGTTGGCGTGTGCTCCCGAGTCCCGTGGCGCGGTGCCCGTTGCTCCGGTGCTGAGCTCCGGTGCCGGGACGGCGGAAAGGCTGTTTTGGATGATGGTCATGGTGACGGTTTCCCTTCTGTGCTCCGGCCGAGTTGCCGGCTGCTTCGACTCTTCCCGGCTCCGCAGGTCTCGGTAAGGGCCAACATCCTCTAAGTGGATAAGCGCGGCTTTGAGCTGAATGTGGAGGACGGGACGGGGTGTGGCGGAAGGGACCGGGAGTCAGGACCCGGACGGCACCAGTGCCAGCAGGACCGGGACAACGCCCAGGCAGATGAAGGCCGGGAGCGAGCACAGGCCCAGCGGAATGACCAGCTTCACGCCGAGCGAGGCCGCCCGTTTCTCCGCAGCGCGGAACCTTTCCCGGCGAAGCCTGGCAGCCTGCGCGTAAAGGATGGCCGACGACGGCGCTCCGGTCAGGGCGGCGAACCCCAGTGCGTCACGCAATTCCAGGATTTCAGGAAGCCTGACTTCAGAACTGCGCCAGGCGGTCTCCCAGTCGGCTCCGATGGCGAGCGCAGACACCACCGGACGCAGCGCCTTGCCGTAGTCCGTGGAGGCCGAGGCTGCGACGAGTTCCAGTGACCGTCCAATCCCTGACCCCGCGTCCAGCATCGCGGCCACGAGCTCCAGCATCATCGCCGTGTCACGCAATCCGTGAAGACGGCCGCCCTGGGTGAGTGCTTCATCGGCCCCTTGCGACCCCGCACCCACTTCCCCTCGCAGTCTGAGCAGTCGCTTTCGGACCCGGCTTGGCTGCGAAAGGGCAAGGCAAGCGGCAGCAGCCAGAACAACTACCAAGGCAAGCCCCGGCACAAGAATGTCCGTCATGGCACACCGGCCCCTGCGGCAGCACGGACCAGGCGTGCGGACCAGATTCTTCCGGCGATAGTGAGGCCCACTCCCGCTCCGAGCGCCGCCATTCCCAGCGGGGTCCCGATCAGGATGGCCAGGGGATCCACGCCCAGCGCTATTCCCAGGCCCAGTCCCATCAGCGGGAGCCACGTCAGGAGACTGACCGTGGCTTTGGGTCCGGCGAGGGCTGTCTGCCGTGCGGCCTCGGCATCGTCTTCCACTTCCAGTTGTGCCGCGAAACGCGCCAGGACATCGGCCAGCGGACAGCCGCTGGCTTCGGCAATGTCAAAGCAGGCGGCCAGCTCACACCAGATCCGTAACTCCCTGCTGTCGGCGCGCGAAAACTCCGTTTGCGCGGCCTTCCTGATCGCCTCAGACACCGGTGCGCCCCGGGACGCTGCCGCCCGGACGGCGCCAAGCATCACCATGGAACCTGCGTTGAGGCTCGGACCGCTGCGCCCGGCCGCTGACCCACGGGATGGTGCCGTCCTTCTCGCAGGGTCCTGCGGCGCGCATGAACCTGCGTCCGTTTGCGCGGAACCTGGCTCCCGACGGCCACCGTGGACCAACCACAGTTCATCCCATAGCCGCGCCGGGGTGCGGCCGCCCTTCAGCAGCGCAGCAAGCTGCTGCACCACAAGGGTCAGGGACAGGTCACTCCGTTCCTGTCCGGCACGACGCACGTTGCGCCACGAGCCGCCCGTTCTGGTGCCACCGGACCCGGGGCGAACCCCACCAGCGAGGCCTGGTCCCGCACTCCCCACGGCCCGCCAGAAACGGCCTGTGGCACCGCCGGGCGGACTGAAGAGCAGCACGACCGCCAGCCCGAGGACCACGGCCAGAAGAAGTGTCATGCGTCGGCACCCGCCGCGGGGGACACTCCCAGCCGCGAGCTCAGCGCCTCCCAGGCAGGGCCGGTGCCGAGCTGGCCGCGCCTGGCTTCCAACGCCGGAACCACGGTAAGCCCGCCGGGACCGTCCTGCACCACGCCCACGCAGGCAACATGCCGCCCGTGGCTGGACCGCTCCACATGGACCACAACGTCCAAGGCGCTGGCTGCCTGCAGCCGGACCGCGTCCTGGCCCATGCCTGCCAGTGCGCCCAAGGCTGTCAGGCGGGCCGGGACAGCGGTGGCAGCGTTCGCATGGATGGTCCCTCCCCCGCCGGTGTGACCGGTGTTCATGGCAGTCAGGAGTTCCCGCACCTCGGCGCCGCGGCATTCCCCCACCACCAGCCGGTCCGGCCGCATCCGCAGTGCCTGCCGGACGAGTTCGCCGAGATCCACTTCGCCGCCGCCTTCCAGGTTTCCGTGACGCGACTCGAGCGAAACAATGTGCGGATGGACGGGGTTCAGTTCGGATGCGTCCTCGATCAGCACCAGCCGTTCTGCCGGGGAGCACAGCCCCAGCAGGGTGGAGAGCAGAGTGGTCTTCCCGGAACCCGTGGCTCCGCTGATCAGGAAACTCAGCCGCTGATCAACAACGCGTTCAAGAACGTCGTGGACCACGCCGCCGAACATGCCGCCGGCACGGAGTTCGTCCATGGAGAAGACCTGCTCCCGCCGGATCCGGACACTCAGCAGGGTGCCGGCCGTCGAAATCGGCGGCAGGACGGCGTGGACGCGGTAACCGCCGTCGAGCCTGACATCAACGCACGGGGACCCGTCGTCCAGCCGCCTGCCGCCGGCGGCCACCAGCCGTGATGCCAACGCCCGCACCTGTGCCTCCCCGGAAAACGAAACCCCTGCCGGTTCGATGCCCCGACCCCGGTCGATCCACACCGAGTCCGGGGCGTTGACGAAGATGTCGGTGACGTGGACGTCCCGCGTCAGTTCCTGGAGCGGGCCAAGCCCGTTCAGCTCGGCGCTGATCCGTTCCACGGCGGCGAGGGAGCCGGCGGTCCCCAGCAACCGCCCGGTGGCCTGGACGGCGGCGGCGACCCGGGACGGGGTGACAGGTCCGGCGTCGGCCATAACGGATTCACGGACCGTTTCCAACAGCGTCGAATCCAAAAAGCGCGGGTCCAGGACGCGGGTCTGCCGACGGCGTGCCCCGGTCCGCTGGTCCGGGGGCGACGGCGGCGCGACTGGCTGCCGCGCGTTCACGGCAGGTCTCCGACGGGGATGTCGCCGTCCAGCAGATCGAGCACCGAGGCGGCGAAATGCCTGACGCTCCGCCGTTTGCCCACGTCAAGGAGCCGCCCGTTTTCCCCGGCCGCCGTAACGCCGCGCAGCTCCGGAACCCGGCCGTGGACCGGCAGCCCGACGGCGTCCGCAATCAGTCCGCCGTCCAGCGCGGCACCGGCCTTGCCCCGGACCAGGAGGGCCGCCTCAACCGGCGGAAGCTCGTGGAGCAGCCGGGCTGTAGCCACCGCGGCCTTCAGCTGCGCCGGCACAACCACCAGGATGCGGTCACAGTCCCAGGCAAACATGCGCACGGGCTCGGCGCCCCGGCCGATGTCCACCACCACCAGTTCATAGCCCCGCCGGGCCGCATCCAGCACGCCTCCTGTGGTGGCGGCATCCACCGCTGCCTGACGGTCGCGGCTGCCGGGCCAGGACAGGAAGGAAAACCCACCGGCGACCGGCAGTGAGTCGACCAGCTGCTGGGGATCGATGCTTCCGCTCGCGTCGGACAGGTCGGGCCAGCGCAGCCCCGGCGTCTCCTCAGCCGCCAGCGCCAGTTCCAGGCCACCACCCCACGGGTCCCCATCAACCAGCAGTACGCGCACACCCAGCCCGGCCGCCGCCTGGGCGATCCAGATTGCCGCGGTGGTGGCGCCGGCACCGCCGCAGCCGCCTGTTATGCCGAGTACCAGCCCTCCCGCTTCGGGCGACCGCGACCGGCTCAGGTACTCTGCCAGCCATGCCGAGGCATCCGGAAGCACCGCCACCCGCTCCGCTCCGAGGGCTGTGGCCAGGTGCCAGAGACTGTCCCCCTCCCCGTTCAGGCCCACCAACACGGCAGGGGCCCGTCGCCGTGGCGGCAGCTCACGGACATCGCTCCCCACCAACACTGCGGCCGCGGCGTCCCAGTACTTGGCGGCATCAGCCACGTCCGCCACCACTCGCAGCTGGCCGCCAGCGGCAGCCACAATCCGTTCCACTTCGCCCTGCAGAAAGTCGTAGCCGGTGACCAGGAGAACCTCGGCACCAGCGGGGTCCGGCAGCCAGGCTCCCGCAGCCTGTCCCGAGGCAGGCGCACGGGACCTGGAACCACGGGACTGGGAACCGCCGGAGTCAGATCCATGGGGAGGGGAGGGCCGGGCGCGGGACAGCTGGGTGGAAGGCCGCTCGGAAGGGGGTGGAGATAGCTGGTGCCTGCTCATGAAGCAACTCTCCACCGTACTCAAGGGAGAGAAACAGGGGTATGCCACCGTATGTGGACAACTCCCCCGAACGACCAGCCCGAACGACGTGGCCGAGAAACCGGGCCGCCTACTGCTTCCCGTATTTGCGGTGGACACCCTGTTTGCTGACCCCGAGGCACAGTGCGATCGCCTCCCAGGACAGGCCCGCCTGCCTGGCCTTGCGGACCAGCGACGCTTCGGTGCGGCCCACTTCCTTCTGCAGTTCCGCTACCGCAAACAGCGCTTCAGCGGGACCCTTCCCGTGCATCGATGCCACTAGCGTTTTCATTCGCTCTATCTCCATTCGTCAACGTTAGTGACGCGTGAAGGCCAGGCAACATATGGTTGACAGGCCCCCATAATCCTGGCGTTCACGTCACAGCCCACACCACGGCACACGCCCCACCCGCCCGGTCCACCCGCGCCCCCGCCACAGGGCAGAATTGGACCTATGTATTTGCTGCTCGCCGCCCACGCCCACGGCGCAGCCCTCCAGCAGGTCACCCAGGCCGGCGATCCGCATCCCGACCGCCCCGAACCGCGCCTCATCAGCGCAGGTGAGCTGGCCGGCGTCGTACGCCACCTGGAAAACCGGCCCCGCGAGGCGCCGCCCCGCTGGATCTGGCACCGAACCCAGGACTGGTACCCCGCGCTGCTGGCGGCGGGCGTGGAAGTGGACCGCTGCTATGACCTCAGCCTGTGCGGCAATATCCTGGCGTACTCGCAGTTCACCGCCCACACGGAGTACGCCCGGAACGCCGAAAAGGAACCGCTGGACGATCCCCAAGAGCTGCCCCGCGCCCTCCAGCCGCCGCCCCCGCCGGCGGACCAAGGCGCGCTCTTTGACGACGTTCGCCCCCGGACACCGCGTCACACCCTGGCGGAGCTCCGCGCAGAATATGCCGCGCAGCAGGCAGCCGTGGCCTCGGCGGCTCCGGAAGAAAACAAGCGGAAGCGGCTCCAGCTGCTGCTGGCCGCCGAATCCGCCGGCGCCATGATCGCCGCGGAGATGCAGCACACCGGCGTCCCCTGGCGGGAGGACCTGCATGAGCAGATCCTGGCCGACCACCTCGGGCCGCGCCCTCTGTCCGGTCACCGCCCCGCGAAGCTGGAGGCCCTGAACACCGAACTGCGGGGGCTGCTCAACTCGCCGGGGCTGAACCCGGACTCGCCGCAGGAGCTGATGCGAGCCCTGCACCGCAACGGCATCGAGGTGAAAAGCACGCGGCAGTGGGAGCTGATGGAGTCCAGCCATCCTGCCATTGAACCGCTCCTCGCCTACAAGAAACTGTCCCGCCTGCACACCGCTAACGGCTGGGCCTGGCTGGACGCGTGGGTGGCCGACGGCCGTTTCCAGCCCGAGTATGTGGTGGGCGGCGTGGTGTCCGGCCGCTGGGCCTCGCGGGGCGGCGGGGCCCTGCAGATCCCGCGCCAGATCCGCGGCGCGGTCCACGCGGATCCCGGCCACAAGCTCATCGTCGCGGACGCCTCCCAGCTGGAACCCCGGGTGCTGGTGGCGCTGGCGCAGGACTCCAAAATGGCTGAAGCGGCGCGCGACAAGGACCTGTACGCCGGCATCGCCGCCCAGGGTTTCGGCGGCGACCGCGCCAAAGCGAAAGTCGCCCTCCTGGGCGCCATCTATGGCGCCACCACGGGCGAATCCGGGCGCCTGATGCCGCAGCTGGCACGGACCTACCCGCGCGCCGTCGGCTTTGTGGAGCAGGCGGCGCGCGACGGCGAGGCCGGCGGCACCGTGACCACCCGGCTTGGCCGGAGCAGCCCGCCGCCGTCGGAAGGGTGGTTCCGGAGCCAGCAGTCGGCCACTGCCGAGGAGCAGCGCCGCGCAGAATCAATTGCCCGTTCGCGCGGCCGCTTCACCCGCAACTTTGTGGTGCAGGGATCCGCCGCTGACTGGGCGGCGTGCTGGCTGGCGGAAATACGACGGCGGCTGCGGGCCTTGCGTGCGGACGGTTCCGTTCAGGCGGAGCTGGTGTTCTTCCTGCATGACGAGGTGATGGTCCACGCCCCCGAGGCCGGCGTCCAGGCCTGCATCCGGGCCATCGAGGAAGCCGCCGCCGCTGCGAAGGAACTGCTGTTCGGTCCTATCCCGGTGGAATTCCCCGTCAGCGTGGCCGTGGTGGATTCCTACGACAACGCAAAGTAGCAAAGGCCCCGCGGGTAGACCGAAGAAACCTACCCGGGAGTAGCTGGTCGAACTTCTGTGACCATGGTTACATCAGAGCAGCGACTGAAGCAGACGGTCCAGCTATTCATGCAAAAACGCGTATCAAGGGAGGTCCGGCCTATGGCGGGCAGGTTGGAAATACATAGTGCAAGTGACGAGTGCTATCGGATCAGGCTCACCGACTCAAACGGAAATACCGTGGCGGTTTCGCCTGCCTTCAAGCACCTCGGTGCATTGAAGGCCGGCATCACTGCCCTGCGTGAAAACGCGGCCACCGGCATTGTTGTTGATCTTCGGCAGCAGCCGCTCACCAGCTAAGCCGGTGCGCTCCAGCTAAGCCGGCGCACCCACGCTACGGGCCACACCCACGCTAGAAGACCACCTCGTGAAGCCGGGTCCGGTCCCACGGCACAGCCCAGCCCAGCTGCTCAAAGAGGCCATCCAGGATGATCCCGGTGAAGCCCCAGACCAGCACACCGCTGACCGCGAAGGCGGGGCTGCTGAAGGTCCTGCCATCGCGGCTGACCGTGGCCGTCACCCGGTTGGCCGGGTCCAGCAGGTCCCGGACGGGGATCCGGAAAACCTGGGCGGATTCCGCGTAGTCCACCACGTGCACCGGCGACGGCGACGCCCACCACCCGAGCACCGGCGTCACCAGGAAGTTGCTGCGGGCCAGCCCAAGCTCCTGCAGCACGCCGAGGACCTCCACACCGGCGGAGTCCAGCCCGGTCTCCTCTTCGGCTTCACGCAGGGCTGCGGCAACCGGAGTTTCGTCCCCGTCGATGGAACCACCTGGAAAGGCGACCTGGCCGGGGTGGGAACCCAGGGTGTGCGCGCGCTCCAGCAGCAGGACGTCAAGATCCGCCGCGGCGAGGGGTTTGCCGGAGGCGGCCGGAACGTCGTCCAGCACACCGAAAAGCATCAGGACTGCGGCCTTGCGGGCTATGGTTTCGTCCACGGTCAGGGCCGCCCAAGCCGTATTCGGCGCCGTGACGTCGCCGCCGTCCGATCTGCGCACCAGGTCGACCAGGTCCTGGCGTGCGCTCACGGGAGCCGCCTCTGCGATTCCATCCGGATTTCAGCGGCGCGGTGGGTCTCCGCAAGCAATCGTTCCAAGAGAATCTCGCTCCCGGGCGCCAACTCGTACTTTAGGAGTTTGGCGGCCTTGACGGGATCGGTCTCGCCCAACCCGTAGCTGGGGCACCAGTTCGCTACCGGACACGCGCCGCAGGCGGGCTTGCGTGAGTGGCACACCCGCCGCCCGTGGAACACCACCCGGTGCGAGAGCATGGTCCAGTCCTTGGGCTCAAACAGTTCAGCGACGTCGAATTCGATCTGCACCGGATCCTCGGAAGTGGTCCAGCCGAAGCGCCGTGCGAGCCGACCGAAGTGCGTATCCACGGTGATCCCGGGGACACCAAAGGCGTTGCCCAGCACCACGTTCGCGGTCTTGCGTCCCACTCCCGGCAGCCTCACCAGGTCCTCCAGCCGGCCGGGGACCACACCGTCGTACTCGTCCAC
Organism: Pseudarthrobacter sp. Y6; assembly: GCF_050156205.1. Taxonomy (NCBI): domain Bacteria; kingdom Bacillati; phylum Actinomycetota; class Actinomycetes; order Micrococcales; family Micrococcaceae; genus Pseudarthrobacter; species Pseudarthrobacter sp. Y6. Next base: position 3,683,253 of record NZ_CP189574.1, read on the forward strand.
GAGGCGCGTGCTCAGTGCCAGCACGTTCCTCGTTTTGGCCCGGAAAAACCCGGTGGGCTGCAGGATCACTTCCAGTTCGGCGGGATCGGCCTCTGACATGGCGCGGGCGTCCGGGTAGCGCGCGAACAGGATTTTGGTGACCTGGTTGACCAGCACATCGGTGGTCTGGGCCGACAGGACCGTGGCCACGACCAGCTCGAACGGGTTCCGGAAGTCCAGCTCCGCATGGGCATACGGGTACTTCTCCGCCAGGGCCCTGTTGATCCGTCGCGCCCGGCCCTTCAACGCCAGCAAAGACTCCGGGGCTGTTATGGCCGGGCCGGATCCGGGTCTACGGGACGTGGCCATCGGGCCGGCTAACCGCGCTCGATGTTGCTGAGGTCGCGCAGCACGCCCACGCGTCCGTCGGTGTGCTGGACCAGGAATTCGTGGCCCCGGTCTTCCAGGGCCAGCACCCAGCCGCCCGGTTCAATCACAAAGGCGGGGGCACCGGTCTGGGGGTCCACTGCGGTCCGGTGCTGGGCCACGGCAAACCAAAACGCCTCATGCGCCGGCTCTTCGTATGATTCTTCAGGCCTGGAAGCCGGATCCACGGTGGCACCGATGGGCTCCACGCTGCGCACCTGCTGATGCACGGCCGTCGCCGCAGGTTCCTGGGCAGACTGGCGCGCCGCGGCAGCGACGCCGGTGCCGGCGTCGTGGTTTGTTGCTTCAGGAGCAGCGGCGGCGGACGCTGTAGCGGCCGGGGCAGGGGCAGCCGGAGCCGAGGCCGCCGTCGCGGTGTCACCCATCGTGGTCTCCGCAACGGCAGGCGCCCCGGAGGCGCCCGCCGTTGAAGGGGAAAGCACGACGTCGGCCGCCTGGGTTGCGGGGCTCGCGTCGCCGGCAGCGGACCAATCGCTGACCTCAGGGGCGGAGGAGACGGCAGCGGCGGCAGCCGGGGTAGAGGCGGCCGGTGCGGAAAAGGCCCCAGCCGAAGCGGCGGGGGTGGCGGCACGCGCAGATGTAGCCGCTGCTGCAGAGGTTGCTGCAGGCGCGGAAGCCACCGGGACGGGCGCGACCGCAGGCTTGGCTTCCTTGGGCGTGTGCGGCTTGGGCAGCGGGACAGCCGAGTCGCGCGCCATCACGTGTGCCGGGGTTTCGTCGCGCCCCAGGAAGTCGCCGGCGAAGTACGGAATGAACCGGCTCAGCACGGTCCCCGCGAACAGCACGACGGAACCGACCAGTCCCACCAACAGGCTGGGCACATAGCCCGCGGCCGTGGAAACGAAGAAGAACGCCAGTGCAAAGGAAGCAACCACAGAAGCGAACTGGTCAACGGACAGCGAGCCGATGCGGACCTTCGTGGCGGGGGCGAGCCGGCGGGCAACAAAGAGTGCCGTGACAATCAGCGGCAGCACAATGCCCAGGCCCAGGAAGAACAGGCTGCCCGCATTCCAGAGATTAAACCGGCCGAAGAAAACCGGCAGCAGCGAGGCCACCAGCAGAATGAGGGTGGCGGCGAAAACCGTCAGGTCCCGCAGCGTGAACGGACCCAGCACGGCCTGGTTGGTGGTGCCTGGCTTGGCACCGGCCGGCTTCTGCTCGCCCTTCGCGGAGCCGCCCCCCGGGGTGGTGCCAGGCCCTGCCTCGGTTGCACGGCCAAATTTCCGGCCGAAGCTTTGCTGGTTCATTCTGTACTCCTTAGCGTGGCGGCACCGGGACGGTTCCGTCCCAAAACTGTGCCGTCCGAAACGGCGGCAACCGCCAGGCCCGGCAGTGATGCACCGGATCCGACAGCTCCGTAGAAAGTCACAATTCAATCTCAGCCTAGCCAACCGCATGGCCGATCACTAGCTGATCCGCAGCGGCAGGAAGCCAGTGAGCAGGGTCCTTTAACCATTCACCGCTAAATAAATGCCGTTCGCGGGCGCCTTTGTGACAGCGAACACATCGCGGCCCCGGCGCGTATTAGGCTTGATTCCGGAACAGCTCTTTGCGGAATGTCCGTGATCGGCCGCTGCCCAATGCCGCGCAAAGCGGCGGAGCACGGCCGGGCGACGGCAGCCGCTGAAAAGACCGATGAATGATGAGGTTCACCATGTCTCAGGACACTCCCGGCTCCACCGCCACCGCCCCCGCAGCTTCCGTGCAGACCGACCAGCAGGGCGACGCCTTTGAAAACCTGCTGCACGAAAACCGTGCTTTCGCCCCCAGCCCCCAATTCGCTGCCGACGCCGTTGTCACCGCCGCTGATTATGCAGAGGCCGACGCCGGCCGCCCGGCTTTCTGGGCGAAGCAGGCCCGCGAACTGCTCACGTGGAGCAAGGACTTCGACCAGGCACTGGACTGGTCCAACCCGCCGTTCGCCAAATGGTTCGTGGGCGGAGAAGTCAATGCCGCGTACAACGCGCTGGACCGGCACGTGGAGAACGGCCTCGGGGACCGGGTGGCCATCTACTTCGAGGGCGAACCCGGCGACACCCGCACCTACACGTACGCCCAGCTCACCGAAGAGGTCAAGAAGGCAGCGAACGCCTTCGAGTCCCTCGGCGTTGGCAAGGGTGACCGGGTGGCCGTCTACCTGCCCATGATCCCGGAGGCCGTCATCACGCTGCTGGCCTGCGCCCGCATCGGCGCGGTGCACTCCGTAGTGTTTGGTGGCTTCTCCGCCGACGCCCTGCGCTCCCGGATCGAGGACGCCGAAGCCAAGCTCGTTGTCACCGCGGACGGCACCTACCGCCGCGGCAAGCCCAGCGCGCTCAAGACCGCCGTGGACGATGCCCTGGCCCGGCCCGGCCACACGGTCCAGAACGTTGTGGTGGTCAAGCGCAACGGCCAGAACGTGGACTGGCACGAAGGCCGGGACCACTGGTGGGCGGACACCGTGGAGCTGGCCTCCGCCGAGCACAAGGCCGTAGGCCACGACTCCGAGCACCCGCTGTTCATCCTGTACACCTCCGGGACCACGGGCAAGCCCAAGGGCATCCTGCACACCACCGGCGGCTACCTCACCCAGGGCGCCTACACCCACAGGGCCGTGTTCGACCTGCACCCCGAAACGGATGTCTACTGGTGCACGGCCGACGTCGGCTGGGTCACCGGCCACACGTACGTCGCCTACGCCCCGCTCATCAACGGCGCCACCCAGGTGATGTACGAGGGCACCCCGGATTCGCCGCACCAGGGCCGCTGGTGGGAGATCATCGAGAAGTACAAGGTCTCCATCCTGTACACCGCACCCACGGCCATCCGTACGTTCATGAAGTGGGGCCGGGACATCCCGGACAAGTACGACCTGTCCTCCCTCCGGGTCCTTGGTTCCGTGGGCGAATCCATCAACCCCGAAGCCTGGATGTGGTACCGGGACGTCATCGGCGGCAACAACGCACCCATCGTGGACACCTGGTGGCAGACCGAAACCGGCGCCCAGATGATCGCCCCGCTGCCCGGCGTCACCGCCACCAAGCCCGGCTCGGCCCAGGTCCCGCTGCCCGGCATCGCCGTGGACGTCGTCGATGAGCAGGGCGAATCCGTGCCGGACGGCCACGGCGGCTTCCTGGTGATCCGCGAGCCCTGGCCTGCCATGCTCCGCGGCATCTGGGGCGACCCCGAGCGGTTCAAGGAGACCTACTGGTCCCGCTTCGAAGGCATGTACTTCGCCGGCGACGGCGCCAAGAAGGACGAAGACGGCGACATCTGGCTCCTGGGCCGCGTGGATGACGTTATGAACATCTCCGGGCACCGGCTCTCCACCACCGAGATCGAATCCGCCTTGGTGTCCCACCCCTCCGTGGCCGAAGCCGCCGTTGTGGGCGCCGCGGACGAGACCACCGGCCAGGCCGTCGTCGCGTTCGTGATCCTTCGCGGCGACGCCGTGGACTCCGGCGAGGCCACCATCCAGGAACTCCGCAACCACGTGGGCAAGGAGATCGGGCCTATCGCCAAACCCAAAACCATCCTCGTGGTCCCGGAACTGCCCAAAACCCGCTCCGGCAAGATCGTCCGCCGCCTGCTCAAGGACATCGCCGAGGGCCGCGAATCCGGCGACGCCACCACCCTGGCCGACACCACCGTCATGGCCCAGATCGCGGCGTCCCTGCGGAAGTAGGTGGGGCGGGTGGCGAGGGGCGGCAGTCATCCTCCGCGCTCTGCTCGTTCCTCGCTCTGACGCGCGCTTCCGGATAACTGCCACACCTCGTCGACGGCGCTTCTCACCACGGTGGGCGGCGCCGTCGCCGTATGCTTGGTGCAGTTCTATCCCCCGGCTTTAAGGATTGCTTTAGATGCTCCCTGCTGCACGTCACCAGGCCATTGTGGATGCTGTGCAGCGGGAGCGTGTGGTTCGGGTTTCGGACCTTGCCCAGCAGTTGGGCGTTTCGCTGATGACTGTGCGCCGGGACATCGAGCTGCTGGAGGAAGGCGGCCGGCTGGAGCGCATCCATGGCGGCGCCAAGGTCCCGGGCGATGTCAGCACCCACGAACCGGGCTTCGAGCTTAAGTCCACGCAGCTGACGGCGGAGAAACGGGCCATCGCGCTGGAGGCCGCCGGCCTGGTGCATGAGGGCATGGCCGTCGGGCTCAGCGCCGGGACTACCACCTGGGCCCTTGCCAAGGAGCTGGTGAACGGTCCGCGGATCACGGTGGTCACCAATTCCGTGCGCATCGCTGACCTCTTCCACCACGCCGCGTCCGGCGGCTCGGCCCGGTTCGCGTCAACCGTGATCCTGATCGGCGGCGAGCGGACGCCGTCGGACGCTTTGGTGGGTCCCATCGCGACGGCGGCACTCAAGCAGCTGCACCTGGACGTGCTGTTCCTGGGTGTCCACGGCATGGACGCCGACGCCGGCTTCACCACACCCAACCTGCTGGAAGCCGAGACGGACCGGGCGTTCGTCGCCGCCGCCCGGAAAACCGTGGTCCTCGCCGACCACACCAAGTGGGGGCTGCTGGGCATCAGCACCATCGCCCCATTGGACGCGGCCGATGAGGTCATCAGCGACGCCGGGTTGGGCCCCGAAGCCCAGCGCATCCTCGGCGAGCGCGTGGGCAAGATCCGGATCGCGGGCTAACGAACCAGCGGCCCTTGGTTCAAGGGCAGCCGCAGGACTGGCGGACGTGGAGCGTCGTGGGGAACATCCGCTGCTGCGGCGCGGCCTTGCGCCGCGCACCCAGGATGCCTTCGACGGCGGCCTCGGCCATCTCCCGGACCGGCTGATCCACGGTGGTCAGCGCCGGCCACGTGTACTCCGCCTCGGCGGAGCCGTCGAAGGAGGTCAGCGCGATGTCTCCGGGCACGGCGACACCTGCCTCATGGAGCGCGCGGAGGATGCCGACTGCCTGCATGTCCGAGCTCGCAAAAATCGCCGTGGGCCGGTTGGCGGAGGCCAGGAGCCGCTTCCCCGCTTCGTAGCCACCGGACCGGGTGAAGTCGCTGCGAGCGATCGGCCCTTCGGGGAGGCCTGCCTCCTTCAGCGCCTTCAGCCAGCCCAGTTCACGGCCGTCGACGTTTTTCCCCACGTTGGTGCCCATGGCCAGGCCGATGTTGGTATGCCCGTGGCCCAGAAGGTGTTCCACGGCGATCTGTGCCCCGGCCGCTAGGTCCACACCGATGCTGTTAATGCCCGGCCCTTCGCTGTCATGGTTGAGCAGGACCCAGGGAATGTCGGCCTTCACGAGGTCTTCAAGGTCCGGCTGGAACAGGACGCTGGCCAGCAGTACCCCGTCCACCTGCCGCGCCGCCAGGTTCCGGACGTTCCGGCGCTCCTTCGCAAGGTTCCCGTCGGAGTTGGTCAGCAGCAGGGCGTAGCCCCGCTCAGCCGCGGCGTCTTCAACGGCATGCGCCAGAAGCGAGAAGAAAGGGTTCGAGTTGTCCGGCACGATGAGCCCCAGCGTCTCGCTTGACCCCAGCTTGAGGGCCCTGGCCGCCGCGTTGGGGCGGTAGTCCAGGACGCGGATGGCGTCCTGGACTTTCGCTTCCGTGGCGGGAGCCACTTTCTTGGGCCCGCCGTTCACTACATAGCTGACGACGGCGGTGCTAACGCCCGCGTACCGGGCAACATCCTTGCGGGTCACCGGGCCGCGCGGGGCCTGCACTGCGGGAGTCGTCATGGTGTACATGCTAGCGATCAGATCCCCGGGGCGTCGCCGAAGTCGCGGATGGGCAACCGTTCCCCGCGGCGGAGGGCCGACTCGTGCGCCACGATGCCAGGCAGCGTGAACCGGGCGGCAACCCAGGCGTTGACCGGCGGCTGCGTGCCGGTGTTGACCGCTGTTACGAAGTCATCCACCAGGAAGTGGTGGCTGCCTTCATGGCCGTTCGGTGCGCCGCGGAACTCTTCCGGAAGCCGGTCAGCGTCATGGACCGGCGAGAGCCCGGAGACAAAGGCGTCCCTCAGTTCCGGCGCAACGTTGGCCAGTGACGGGTCATCCAGGGACATGCTGGGCCGTGTTTCCAGCTGCTCGGAAATGTCGTGGACGCTCTCCTTGTCCTGCCAGACCGTGACATTTGCGAGCTGTTCAAAGCTCGCTTCCGTCCCGAAGAACCGGAACCGGGACTCCCTGATGTGTGAGGGGTAGCCCACGCGGCGCATCTCGTTGGTGCGCATAACGCCGCCGTCGTTGAGTTCAAAAAGGGCAGTGGCATTAGAGAAGTCATTGCCGAACATGCTGACTTCCTTGTCAAAGACGCCGTCGTTGCGGTCATCCTTGACTCCGACGCAGCTGACGCTGACGGCATGGGCGGGGACGGCACCCAACACTCCCCCGACAGCGTGCGTAGGGTACAGCATCGGCGGGTAGCTGGCGGTTTCCTTCCAGCGCTCACCGCCGCTGTACTGGTAGGCATCGTAGAAACCCAGGTCCATGTCGTGGACGTAGTCACCTTCGGTGTAGAAGATCCGCCCGAAGCGGCCGGCGGCATGCTGCTTGCGAGCGTAGACGGTGGCAGGGTTGTAATAGCTGGTTTCCCCCATCATGTAGACCTGTCCGGTCTCGCGCACGGCATCGATGATGCGGGCGATCTCTTCCTCGGAAATGGCCATGGGGACGGCTGAGTAGACGTGCTTGCCTGCGCGGAGTGCCTGCTCCACCAGCGGTCCGTGTGTCCAGCGCTGGGTGAAGATGGCCACGGCGTCGACGTCGGATTCCAATAGTTCCTTAAAGCTCGCCTTCACACCGGCGAGGTGCAGGCGGTCCGCCGCTTCGGCTGCACGCAGTGAAACTTCATCCACGACATACACGGAGCTAACGCCGGGGTGGAGATTGAAAAGGTGAGCGAACTGGCCGCCAAACTGGCCAACTCCTACTACGCCGATTGAAAACGTCATTGTTTGCCTTCCCTAGATGCTGTGCGGGAGCGCCGGGCAAGCGCTGTCCATCAGAATTCCCAGTCTTTCACCCGAATCTACTCGAGTCAATGGCCTATCGACTGGATGAATCCCTTTAGGAATAAAAGAAAAATAGACACTTGCCAGCTTCAATCTACTCGTGTAGATTTCTCATCAGTTGTTACCCACATCACAGTCAGGAAAGGGTCGAAGATGACCACCCTTACCAAGCAGCAACGGGACCCGGCAGGCCGGGCGGCACGGTCCAAGGCAGGAAGGACCGGGAGTACCCGGAAGAAGAGCCTCACGCACCGGATGGGCGATCTGAGGATCGCGATGGTGTTTATCTTCCCGGCGATGATCGGCTTCGTGGCGTTTTTCCTGATCCCCACGATCCGGGGTGTTTACCTCAGCTTCACCGAGTACAGCATCTTGGGTGATCCGACCTGGATCGGGATCAAGAACTACACTGCGATTTTCGCTGATGAACTGTTCTGGAACGCCATGAGCGTGACCCTGCAGTACGTGGCACTGAACATCGGTTTCCAGACCGTCATTGCCCTGGGCCTGGCGCTGCTGATGCACCGGGTCGCGAAATCCACGTTCATCCGGGGCGCCCTGCTGCTGCCGTTCCTGGTGGCCAACGTGATCGTCGCCCTCCTTTGGTTCTGGATGCTCGACTACCAGCTGGGCATCGTCAACGAAATCATCAGCTGGCTGGGCGGGCCCCGCATCGCGTTCTTCGGCAGCGAGCAGTGGGCCATTCCCACCATCGCATTCGTGAACGTGTGGCGCCACATGGGCTACACCGCCCTGCTGATCTTCGCCGGACTGCAGTCGATCCCCAGCCACGTCTACGAGGTCGCCTCCCTGGACGGGGCATCGCCGACAAGGACGTTCTGGTCCATCACCATGCCGCTGCTGCGCCCGGTCCTGGTACTCGTCCTGGTGGTCACCGTCATCGGTTCGTTCCAGGTGTTCGACACCGTGGCCGTCACCACCGCCGGTGGACCCATCAACGCCTCCCGCGTCATCCAGATGTATATCTACCAGAAAGCCTTCACCGAGTCGGACTTCGGGTACGCCTCCGCACTCTCTGTCATTCTCTTCGTCATCCTCGCCCTGGTCGCCTTCGTTCAAATGAAGTTCCTCAAGGGCAACGAATCGGACCTGGACTAAGGACCCCCGCCATGACCACTTCGACTCCGTCCCGCCACGACCCGGCCGCCCCCGCCCTCACCGCCATCATCATCAAGCCCCGCAAGCCGTTCAACTGGCGACGCGCCGGGGCCTGGACCCTGGTAGCCATCGCGCTGGTCGTCACCATCGCCCCGTTCCTGTGGATGCTCCGCACCGCCCTCTCCAGCAACCATTCCCTCGCCGCGAACGCCGGCAACCTCCTGCCGGCCGACTTCAGCTGGGGCGCCTTCAAACGCGTCCTGGGCCTGCAAACCCCTGAAGAAGCCATCGCCGAAGGCGGCTCCGGAGCTGCCATCAACTTCTGGTGGTACCTGCGCAGTTCCATCATCGTCTCCACCCTGGTCACCGCCGGACAGGTGTTCTTCAGCTCCATGGCCGCCTACGCCTTCTCAAGGCTGCGCTGGCCCGGCCGGGAGAAAGTCTTCGCCCTGTTCCTGGCCACCATGATGGTCCCGCCGATCTTCACCGCCCTCCCCAATTTCCTGATGATCAAGAACCTCGGACTCCTGAACACCTACGCCGGCATCATCCTGCCCTTCCTGTTCATGACCCCCTTCGCGATCTTCTTCCTGCGCCAGTTCTTCCTCTCCATGTCCCGGGAAGTCGAGGAAGCCGCCATGCTCGACGGCGCCAGCAAGTTCCGCATCTTCTTCAAGATCGTGCTGCCCAACGCCGGCGCCCCCATGGCCACCCTGGCGCTGCTGACCTTCATCGGCACCTGGAACGAATACTTCTGGCCACTGCTCGTAGGCCAGGACGAATCCGTCCGGGTCCTCACCGTCGGACTGGGCGTCTTCAAATCCCAGTCCCCCCAAGGCGCCCCCGACTGGTCCGGCCTGATGGCCGCCACCCTCATCGCCGCCCTGCCCGTCCTGATCCTCTTCATCGCCTTCGGCAAAAAGGTAGTGAACTCCATCGGCTTCTCCGGCATCAAATAACCCCTCGCTTCACTCCTCCCCCGTAACACCCTCGAAAGGTCCACCATGAAAAAAACCCTTGGCATCGCCGCTGCTGCTGCTGCTGCCATCGCCCTGTCCCTCTCCGCCTGCGGCGCACCCGCTCCGACCTCCACCGAGGCCAAAGGCGAGATCAACTACTGGCTCTGGGACGCCAACCAGCTCCCCGCTTACCAGCAGTGCGCCGACGACTTCACCAAGGCCAACCCGGACATCAAGGTCAAAGTCACCCAGCGCGGCTGGGACGACTACTGGACCACCCTGACCAACGGCTTCGTCGCCGGCACCGCGCCGGACGTCTTCACTGACCACCTGGCCAAATACCCCGAGTTCGCCTCCAAGAAGCAGCTCCTCGCCCTGGACGACGCCGTCAAGAACGACAAACTCGACCTGGACATCTACAACAAAGGCCTCGCGGATCTGTGGGTCACCGAAGATGGCAAACGCTACGGTCTGCCCAAGGACTGGGACACCGTCGCGATGTTCTACAACAAGAAGCTCGTCGCTGATGCCGGCTACACGGAAGCGCAGCTCAAGGGCCTCGACTGGAACCCATCCGACGGCGGCAGCTACGAAAAGGCCATCGCGCACCTGACCGTGGACAAGAACGGTGTCCGCGGCGACGAGTCCGGCTTCGACAAGAACAACGTCGCGGTCTATGGATTGGGCCTGGAAAACTCCGGCGCCGGCACCGGACAGACCCAGTGGAGCTTCCTCAGCGCCACCATGGGCTGGACCCACACCGACAAGAACCCGTGGGGCAAGGACTTCAACTACGACGACCCCAAGTTCCAGGAAACTATTGCCTGGTGGACCGGACTCGTGGACAAGGGCTACATGCCCAAGCTCGAAACCACCGTGGGTGCCAGCGTGACTGATAACTTCGGTGCCGGCAAGGCCGCCATCAACACTAACGGCTCCTGGATGATCGGCCAGTACACCAGCTACAAGGGAGTGGAAACAGGCATCGCCCCCACACCCAAGGGACCCGACCGCAAGCGCGCGTCCATGTTCAACGGCCTGGCCGACTCCATCTGGGCCGGAACCAAGAACCCGGCAGCCTCCATCAAATGGGTCGAATACCTCGCCTCGGCAAAATGCCAGGACGTAGTGGCGTCCAAAGCAGTCGTGTTCCCCGCCATCACCTCCTCCTCCGAGCTCGCGGCCAAGGCGTTCGAGGCCAAGAGCGTTGACGTCAGCGCCTTCACCACCCACGTCAAGGACGACACCACGTTCCTCCTCCCGATCGCGGACAAAGCAGCCAAGGTCGAGGGCATCATGAAGCCGGCCATGGACGCAGTCCTCTCCGGCAAGAAGCCGGTCAGCTCCCTCAGCGATGCCAACGAACAGGTCAACGCCCTCTTCAAGTAGGCCACCAGCTTGACCGGCTGTGCGCCGCGGGCATTGTGTTCCCGCGGCGCACAGCCTAGTTTTTTCTTACTCCCACCCTTTAGAAGGACAGTATTCATGGACCCCCTGCACCTCCGTTCCGCCGGCACCAGTCTGGTGATGAGCTTCGACAGCGGGGAGGCCGAGGTCATCCACTGGGGCGCGGATCTTGGCAGCACCCTGCCGGACCTCGCCATCCTCGGCGAACCGATCCCCCACTCCGCCATCGACGCCACCGTGCCCGCCGGCCTCCTGCCGCAGGCATCGTCCAGCTGGCGCGGCCGTCCCGCCCTCCGCGGCCACCGCGTCGCCGACGGCGTCTCCGGCCTTGACTTTTCGGCCCGCCTCCGCGCCGTGACAGCAAGCGCCGAGGGCAACTCCGCCATCATCGTCCAGGCCGATTCCGACGCCGGCCTCACCGTCTCGTCCGCACTGACACTGCACGACGGCGGCCTGCTGGAGCTGCGACACACCCTCACCAACGACGGCGCCACGCGCTATCAGCTCGACGAGCTGGCCACCACCCTCCCGGTGGCGCCGGACGCCGTCGAGCTCCTTGACCTGACCGGGCGCTGGTGCCGGGAACGCCACCCGCAGCGCCGCCCCATCCAGCAGGGCACCTGGGTCCGCACCGGCCGGCACGGCCGCACCGGACACGACTCCTCGCTGCTCTTGGCCGCCGGCACCGCCGGGTTCGGGAACCGCCACGGGAAGGTCTGGGCCACGCACCTGGCCTGGAGCGGCAACCACGAACAGTTCGCCGACAGCATCGGCGACGGCCGCACCATGATCGGCGGCTCCGAGCTCCTCGGCCCGGCCGAGGTCATCCTCGCACCCGGCGCCAGCTACACCACACCGGCGCTCTTTGCCGCGTACTCGGACCGCGGCCTGGACGGCATCAGCGAGGCGTTCTACAGCTGGTTCCGGTCCCGCCCGCACCACGTACTCCCTGCAGCCGGTGCGGCTACCCACCCGGGCAAGCCCCGCCCCGTGGTGCTCAACACCTGGGAAGCGGTCTACTTCGACCACAGCCTGTCCACCCTGATCGAGCTGGCTGACTCCGCCGCCGAACTGGGCGTGGAGCGATTTGTGCTCGACGACGGCTGGTTCCGCGGCCGCCGCGACGACCACGCCGGCCTGGGCGACTGGTACGTGGACGAATCACTCTGGCCCGACGGCCTCACGCCCCTGATCGATGCCGTGACGTCGCGCGGGATGGAATTCGGGCTCTGGGTGGAACCGGAAATGGTCAACCTGGACTCCGACATTGTCCGCGCGCACCCCGAATGGATTGTTGGTCCTTCGGTCCAGAGCTACAAGGACGGCGGCCGCCTGCCGATTGAATGGCGGAACCAGCATGTGATCGACCTCGTGAACCCTGACGCGTGGCAGTACATTTTCGACCGCGTCGACGCCCTGCTGCGCGAGAACAACATCAGCTACCTCAAGTGGGACCAGAACCGGGACCAGCTGGAGCATGGCCACGCCGGCCGCTCCTCGGTCCACGAACAGACCCTGGCCGCCTACCGGCTCTTTGACGAACTCAAGAAGGCCCATCCCGGCGTCGAAATTGAAAGCTGCTCCTCCGGCGGCGCGCGGGTGGACCTGGGCATCCTGGAACGCACCGACCGCATCTGGGCCTCGGACTGCAACGACGCGCTCGAACGGCAGACTATCCAGCGCTGGACCGGGCTGGTAGTCCCACCGGAGCTCGTGGGCGGTCACGTCGGTCCCACCGCCTCGCACACCACGGCTCGAACACACGATCTGTCCTTCCGCGCCATCACGGCGCTGTTCGGCCACTTCGGCATGGAGTGGGATGTCCGCGGGGTCCGGGGCGCCGAGCGCGAGGAACTCAAACGCTTCATCGCCCTCTACAAGGAGCACCGCGGCCTGATCCACTCCGGGCGCATGGTCCGCGCGGACGTCCCCGGCGATTCCCTGATGCTGCACGGCGTGGTGGGCCCCAGCGGCGCCTCACAGGGCACGACGGCGGCCCTGTTCGCCCTGGTCAGCACCCGTACCGGGTTCGCTGAGCAGACCGGCCGGATCACCATCCCCGGGTTGGAGCCTGACCGCACCTACCGCGTAGAAGCCATCTTCCCGGCACCCGGAGACGCTGACTACGCCCACACGTTCACCCAGGTCCAGCCGCCGGCCTGGCTGGCAGACGGAGCGGTTGCCGGTGGCCGCTTCCTGGCCGAAGTGGGCCTGCCGATGCCCATCCTCAACCCGGAACACGCCCTGGTCCTGAGGTTCACGGCACTCTAGAGTCCCTTGCGACGGATTCTGCACCATCATTCACCTGCCGCAGTCCACGGCCGCCGGAAAACCGGCCAAGTGGAATCGCCCGGGTCGAATGATGGTGCAGAATCCGACAGGTAGATTGGAGCCATGACTGACGTTTCCTCCCCTGACTCCGCATCTGCGTCCGCTGCCGGGCGCGGCACCATCCTCGTGATCAACGGCCCCAACCTCAATCTGCTGGGCACCCGCGAACCGGAGAAGTATGGAACCTCCACCCTCGCGGACGTGGAACAGCTGGCAGCCACCTCGGCGCAGGCCCACGGTTTCACGGTGGAATGCGTGCAGTCCAACCATGAGGGCGTGCTCCTGGACGTCATCCACGCAGCCCGCGGCACCGCCGTCGGGATTGTGCTGAACGCCGGCGCCTTCACCCACACCTCCGTGGCCCTGCGCGACGCCCTGGCAGCGGTGCAGCTGCCCGCCGTCGAGGTCCACATCACCAACGTGCACCAGCGTGAGGAATTCCGGCACCACTCGTTCCTGTCCCCTGTATGCGCCGCGGTGATCGTGGGCGCCGGGGTCTTCGGGTACAAGCTCGCCATCGATTACCTGGCCGAAGCGCTGTAGCCCGGCCGCGTGGCTCAGGCGGACCCGGCTACTTCTTGATGCACTGCCCGGAGGAGACGGGAGCGCTGAGGCTTGCTGCCTGCGACGCGACCGGGAACAGGTCATCCATGGTGATGGCGAAGCCCATTTCGGTGTCCGAGGTTGCCTTAGCGAAAATGACGCCGGCCACCAGGCCCTCCATGGTCAGCAGCGGGCCGCCCGAGTTCCCGGGCTGGACGTCGCCGGCCAGGCGGTAGATCTCTTCCGGGGCCGGGTTTTCGCCGTAGATATCGGGTACCAGAACCGAGGTGATGTCCTGGACGGTGGCGGGGTTTGACTTGAACGGACCACCGTGGGGATACCCCGCGAAGGCGGCAGCGCTGCCGTTCGGGAGATCGGACGTCAGCGTGAGCGGTTCGGAAGGCAGCCCGTCCACGGCCAGGACGGCGAGGTCGTGCCTGGTGTCGAAGTACACCACCTGCCCGGGCATCGCGCCGCCGTCGGGAACTTCAACCACCGGCTGCGACACGCCCGCCACAACATGGGCATTGGTCACAACCCTGCCCGGGGAAACCACAAAGCCGGTGCCGGTCTGGTTCTGGCCGCATTGGTAGGCGGTTCCGGCAATTTTCAGGACTGACTGCGCGGCCCGGTTCAGCGCCAGCGTATCGGTGCTGGCATTGGGCACCGCCACTTGCTGTCCCTGGTCCAGGCCTTCAAGCAGCGTGGGGATTCCGTTGCCGATCACGGTGGACCGCAGCTGGGCCATGGTGGTCTTCAACGGGGCAGGAGTCAGCCCATCGATGTACCCGATGACTTTGGACTCGGCCAGTTGCTGGGACACAAACGGAACGCCCAGGGCGCTGACGCTGAAAGCGAGCATGGACATCACCAGCGCCGAGACCACCACATTCACGGCCCCGCCCACCAGCCGGTCCACAGCACGCAGCGGCTTGATCCGCACGGCGCCGCGGATTTTGCGCCCGATCATGGTCCCGATGCCATGGCCCAAGGCCATCAGTACGACGGCGGCGGCCACGATGGCCGTCAGCCTCCAGCCGGAGTCGTCCACGAAGCCGCTGACCAGTGGAACGGCAAAGAATGCAGCCACGGCGCCCGCGGCAAAGCCGGCGATACCGCCGAGGGTGACCAGGAAGCCGTTGCGCAGGCCATAGATCAGGTAAGACAGCAGGGCCAGGATCAGCGCCAGGTCCAGAACAGTCAAGCCAAACACTGACGCTCCTCTAGTACGGTTGAGACCCAATTCTAGTGGCGCAGGCTGACATTGTTCTGTGGGCGCCAGTCCCCCGCCCATTCGGCCGGGTTCGCATCACGTTCGGTCGTGAAAATCACACCCCGGGCGCGGCCGGGTACCGGATCGTGCCCGCATTACACACTGTCAGCGGCGTTTCCGCTGCCAAGTACGTCACAGAACCTTGAAAATTCTGAAACAATGGCAAAAGCGCCACAGCCGACACTTTTTATTCAGGAGATTTCATGGACATCGAGGTACTGCGCCGAGCACCCCTATTTGCCACGCTCGACGACGAAGCATTCCGACTGCTGACGGATGAGCTGACCGAGGTGGACCTCTCCCGTGGTGCATCGGTATTCCGCGAGGGCGACCAGGGCGACCAGCTCTACTTCATCGTCTCCGGCAAGGTGAAGCTGGGCCGCACGTCCCCCGATGGCAGGGAGTCCCTGCTCGCCATCCTGGGCCCGGGTGAACTGTTCGGCGAAATGGCACTCTTTGACCCCAGCCCCCGCACGGCCACGGCCACGGCCGTCTCCGAAACCCGCCTGGCGGGCCTGAAGAACGAAAGCCTCAACGCCCTGCTGCGGACGCGCCCCGAGGTTTCGGCTCAGCTGCTGCAGGCCCTGGCCCGTCGCCTGCGCCGCACCAACGATTCGCTCTCGGACCTGGTGTTTTCCGACGTCCCCGGCCGCGTGGCCAAGGCCCTGCTCGATCTGGCCGACCGCTTCGGCCGCCCGGCAACGGACGGCGTCCTGGTAGCCCACGAGCTCACCCAGGAAGAGCTGGCCCAGCTGGTAGGCGCCTCCCGCGAGACGGTCAACAAGGCCCTGGCAGAGTTCGTCCAGCGCGGCTGGCTCCGCCTCGAGGCCCGTGCCGTAGTGATCCTGGACATGCAGCGCCTCCGCCAGCGCTCCCGCTAAACCCCTGCAGCTCCGCACACGGAAGGCCGGCCCGAGGAATCGGTGCCGGCCTTCTGTTTGTGTGCCGAAAGCGGATCGGAAATGGGGATCCGGCAGCGTGCGTCAGAGCGACGAAGGAGCAGCACGCCGAGGATCTCTGTTTTCGAGGCGCGGCCTAGCGTTCGCGCTGGGGGTCTCCGGCTACGGTTTTGGCGGCCTCGACTTCGAGCATAAGCGTGCCCTCTTCTTCGACGAGCCGTGCCTGGTACACGTGGGGTTTGCGTTTGTAGCTGAGGTAGGCGATGCAGCCGTTCGCGGCGGCCATCTTCTCGAGCATGATCTCCGAGCCCGGCACCAGGAGCTGGCCGAGGGTGAGGCCCACGGTGTTCTCCTGGCCCACTTCATCGCCCAGGGCAGTGGTGCTGCGCGCGGCGATGGCCTGGGTGGCGCACACCCAGCGGCCCCAGACGCCTTTGCTCTCCAACAGGCTGGGCTGCTGGTTCATAGGGACGGTGGCCGCGAAATAGCGGGTGTCGAAGCGGCGGTGCGCGAAGTCGGGGCTGCGCCAGTTGACGAGCGGCTTCAGCAGGTCGGTCCGCAGCGAGAGTCCCCGCTTGGCGAGCAGCTCCGTGAAAGTCTTCTCCTGGTCGGCGACGGCCACACGCGCACGCATCCAGTCGTGCGTAGACGTGCCTTCCACGGTGGTGGACATGTCCGGCCCGGCCAGGAGCACGCCGGTTTCCTCAAACAGCTCGCGGATGGCGCCCACCACGTGGCGGCGCGCCAGCCCGACGTCGTCCGTCCCCATCTGCTCGGCCCAATGCTGGGGTGAGGGGCCCAGCCAGCTGACGGCGTCGTCGTCGGACGCCTCCAGGGAACCTCCGGGGAACGCGAGGACGCCCAGCGGCGAGGAGCCCGGCCGGTAACCCAGCCACGTCTCCAGGCCGGTGGGCGAGTCCCGCAGAAGCACCACGGACGATGCGTACCGGGCGGCACGCGGGGTCCGCTCGCCGTGTTCGAGCCAGCTTTGGGCAGCCCCTTCAAGATCCGGAGGAAGAGCAAACAAGCGTCGGGCGAGCTGAGGCAATTGAGTGAACCGGGTCCTTAGCTGAATTCAGCGATCAGTTCGACCTCTACGGGAGAGTCGAGCGGAAGAACCGACACGCCGACGGCGGAACGGGCGTGCCGGCCTGCGTCACCAAAGACCTGGCCGAGGAGCTCGGACGCACCGTTGATGACGCCGGGCTGTCCGGTGAAGGCCGGATCGGAGGACACGAAGCCCACCACCTTGACGATGCGGGTGATGCGGTCCAGATCGCCGATGACGCTCTTGATGGCCGCCAGCGCGTTGATGGCGCAGACAGCCGCGTAGGCCTTGGCGTCCTCCGGCGACACGGTGGGCTCGTCGGAGAATCCCTCTGTGCCGGTGGAGACCTTGCCGGTTGCTTCGAGTTTGCCATTAATAAACGGCAGCTGGCCGGAGGTGTAAACATGGCTGCCGGTGATGACGGCCGGGACGTAGGCGGCGACGGGCGCGGCCACCTCGGGGAGGGTCAGTCCCAGCTCGGCGAGGCGCTGCTCGACGGCGGAAACCGGGGCTGAATCAGACGCGTTTTCCGGCGTGGTTACAGGGCCGGACGTTGTCTCTGCGGGGGTGCTCATTGCTACTGCTTCTCCCTCTTGAGGTAGGCAACCAGGCCGTTGCCGTCAGGTCCGGTGATGACCTGGACGAGCTCCCAGCCGTCCTCTCCCCACTGATCCAGGATCTGCTTGGTGGCGTGAATAATGAGCGGAATCGTGGCGTACTCCCATTTGGTCATGAAAGAAAGACTAGTCGTTGCCGGTAAAGTGGAAAACATGGTGACTCGTAAGAACCCCATTTTCGACACGGCCACTACCCTCGGAAAGATCTTTGGCTTCCTTGGTGTGAGCGCGATTTGTGGTGTCCTGGTGGCCGGCCTGCTTGTCCCGGCCGCCGCTGTTTCGGGCAGTGCGGCAAGCGGTTCTATCGAGTTCTTCGATACCCTCCCGGCAGAGCTGCAGGTGGACCCGCCCAGCCAGTCCACCCGGATCCTCGCCGCGGACGGCAGCCTGATCGCGAACCTCTACGAGGAAAACCGGACCAAGGTTGCCCTCGACCAGATTTCGCCGTTCATGAAGGAAGCCATCATCGCTGTCGAGGACAGCCGGTTCTACGTCCATGGCGGTGTGGATACCACCGGCATCCTCCGCGCCATGGTCAGCACGGCCCGCGGCAACAAACAGGGTGCCTCCACCATCACCCAGCAGTATGTGAACAACGTACTCAACGCCAACCTCGCCGCCGAGGGAAACACTGACGACATCAAGCTCAATGGTGTTAACAAGGGCGTGGGAGACAAGCTTCGCGAAATGAAGCTCGCGATCGCCCTGGAGAAGGAATTCTCCAAGGAGCAGATCCTCGAGGGTTACCTCAACATCGTCTTCTTCAACCGTGACGCCTACGGCATCGAGGCCGCGTCCAAACTCTTCTTCAGCACCACGGCCAAGGATCTGACCCTCCCGCAGGCAGCACTCCTTGCGGGGCTCGTCAACAGCCCGTCAGCGTTTGATCCCGTCACCAACCCGGAGAACGCCAAACAGCGCCGCGACCTGGTGCTGGGCCTCATGCTGGACCAGCGAAAGATCACCCAGGCCGATCACGACGCCGCCGTGGCCACCCCGGTGGAGCCGAAGGTCACGCCCTCTCGCCAGGGCTGCGCGTACGCCACCACGGCACCCTATTTCTGCGACTACGTGCTTCACCTGCTGCTGAACAACCCGGCCTACGGCGCGGACCCGAAAGAGCGCGAGCAGAAGATCCTTCGCGGCGGCCTGACCATCACCACCACGCTGGACGTCAACGCCCAAAACGTTGCCCAAGCTGAGTCGGATGCGGCCGCCGGCGTCAATCCGGACAATTGGGGCGCGTCCATCGTCTCCGTGCAGCCCAACACCGGCAAGATCCTGAACATGGCGCAAAACACCTCGTTCCTGCCCACCGAAGGCAAGTTCAACCAGTCGCAGAACTTCAACGTGGACAAGTTGGACAAGGACGGCAACGACCTCAACGGCCTGGGCGGATTCCAGCCCGGCTCCACCATGAAGCCCTTCACGTTCGCCGAATGGCTGAACGAGGGCAAGTCCATGAACACCAACATCAACGCGGCCGTGCGAAAGTACCCGCAGAACTTCCCCTGGAAGAACACCTGCCCGGAACCCACCGTGGGCTGGTACGACGCCAGGATTCCCGACAGCTTCGACCTGCAGAACTCCGACGATGTGCACTATCGGAACATGACGGTCCTGTACGGCCTGATGAACTCGATCAACACGGCCACCTTCGCCTCGGCAGCACAGGTTGACCTCTGCGGCATCCAGAAGATCGTGGACGCCGTGGGGATCCACGGTGGCCTGCCTTCGGGTGACGATCCCCACCCGCCGGTCAAGATGACCACGCTGGCCAACCTGATCGGCTCCACGCAGACCGCCCCGCTGACCATGGCCTCCGCGTTTGCCACGTTCGCCAACGACGGCAAGTACTGCGAGCCCATCGCCATCACGTCTGTCACGGACCAGACCGGCGCACAGCTCCCGGCCCAGGCCACGAGCTGCCGTGATGCCGTCAAACCGGAGGTCGCCCGCGGCGTGGCGTATGCCATGCAGGAAGTCCTGAATGCGGGTTCCGGCTCCCTCATCCAACCGCGGCTCTCCACCAAGACCAACTTCCCGGTGGCAGCCAAGACCGGCACCAACGACACCAACGGCTCCACCTGGGTGGTCGGTTACACCACCGGTGTAGCCACCGCGGCCTGGTTCGGTGACCCGCTGGGTGACCAGCTCCGGTTCGGCCGGAACCTGACGATCAACGGAAAGCGCTATGAGTCGATCGACGGTTACATGATCGCCGGTCCCATGTTCTCAAAGTACATGGCACAGGTCGCTCCGGCGTACGGCACCAACCCGTTCCCGGCCCCGCCCACCAACATGGTGAACGGAACGCCTGCCCGGACTACTCCGTCAACGCAGGCCACCGCGCCTGCCACAGCCCCGGCCCCGCAGCCGTCCGCACCCGGCAACAGCGAGAAGAAGAACTAGCCACCCATGCCAGTCAGCCAGGCTTTGGCAAGCCGCGTCCGGAACATCGGGCGCGGCTTTGCCGTCACCGCTGCCGCGGGTACTGCAGCGGGTCTCGCCGCCTTCGGGTACGGGCTGTGGGAGAAGAACCAGTTTGTCCTGCGCGAGGAGACCCTGCCCATCCTGCCGGCAGGCCACGCGCCCTTCCGCGTCCTGCACCTGAGCGACATCCACTTCGTCCCGGGCCAGGACACCAAGGCACGTTGGCTTGAGTCGCTGGCGTCGCTGGAGCCGGACCTGGTGGTCAACACCGGGGACAACCTCAGCCACGTCAAGGCGGTGGAGCCCCTGCTCAAGGCACTGCGCCCGCTCCTGGAATTTCCCGGCGTATTCGTCCCGGGGTCCAACGACTACTACGGCCCGAGCTTCAAAAACCCCGCCTCCTACCTGCTGAGCCCATCCAAGCCCGAGCCCAAACCCATCGAACTGGACTGGCCGCGGCTGCGGTCGGGCTTCGGCATGGGCGGCTGGGTGGACCTCACCAACCGGCATCAGTCGGTGGTGTTGAAAGGGATCCGTTTCGACTTCTCCGGCGTGGACGATCCGCACTTGGGCCGGGAGCGCTACGCGGGCTGGCCCCGCGGCACCCGTGACCAGGACAAGAACGCGCACCTCCGGGTTGCGGTCATCCACGCCCCCTACCAGCGGGTCCTGGACCACTTCACACAGGACGGCGCGGACCTGCTGCTGGCGGGCCACACCCACGGCGGCCAGCTCTGCATCCCCGGCTACGGCGCCCTGGTGGCCAACTGCGACCTTCCCACTTGGCGGGCCAAGGGACTCAACAACTGGGAAAGCAATGGACGTACGACGCCGGTCAACGTCTCGGGCGGCATCGGCACCTCCCGGTTCGCTCCCATCCGTATCGCCTGCAAACCCGAGGCTGTCCTGCTGACGCTCACCTCCCGCGAATAAGTACGTGTGAAACGGCTCACGCCATGGCATAGGGTAGTTGCTAAGGGAAACTACATTCGATTTAGAGCTTGAGAAGCGGGCATGGCCAAGCAGACCTCATTTTTCAGATCCATCAGCCGTCTTTATCCTCATGTGAGGCCGATCATCCCCCGGCTCGTGATGGGGCTACTCTGCGCACTTCTGGCCAGCCTCGTCGCGCTGACCATCCCGCAGGTGCTGCGGGTCCTCGTAAATGAGTCCCTCAAACCCGGTGGCGCGTCAGACGCCGTCTGGACTGCCGCCGTCGTAATCCTGATCCTGGGCATCGCCGAGGCGGGACTCGTGGCCCTCCGCCGGCAGTTTGTGATCAACCCGGCCACCACTGTGGAAACCCGGATGAGGGTCTCGCTGTACGGGCACCTGCAGGACCTGACCGTGTCTTTCCACGACCGCTGGGGCTCCGGCCAACTGCTGTCGCGCGCCATGACGGACCTGAACTTCCTCCGCCGCTGGATGGCTTTCGGTGCCATCATGCTGGTGGTCACCACGCTCACTGTAGTCATCGGCATTGTGGTCATGTTCTCCATGAGCTGGCAGCTGGCCCTGATCTTCCTGGCCGCAGCGGTGCCCATCATGGCGTACGGATTCCGGTTCCGGACCCGCTTCAGCAAGGTTGCGCGGCGGAGCCAGGACCAGGCCGGCGACCTCGCCACCACGGTGGAGGAATCCGTCCACGGCATCCGCGTCCTGAAGGCCTTCGGCCGCAGCCGCGAGGCCCTGGAGAACTTCAACGAGCAGGCCGAGGAACTCCGCCAGACCGAGATCGTGAAGGCGAAGCACCAGGCCACTTTCACCATGGTGGTTACCCTTCTGCCCGAACTCGCGCTCGGCGGAGGGCTGGTGGTGGGCGTCATGCTCTGCGCCAGCGGCCAACTGAGCATTGGCGCCCTGGTGGCCTTCTTCGCCACCGCCGCGGTCATCGCGGCGCCGGTGGAATTCTCCGGCATGCTGCTGGCCATGGCACTCACCGCCAAATCCGCCGTCGACCGCCACTTCGAGGTCATGGATTCGGTCAACACCATCACCAGTCCCCAGGAGCCGCGCACCCCAACGCAGCTCAAGGGCGCGCTCAGCTTCAACAACGCCACGTTCGCGTTCGAGGACGCACCGGACAAGCCCATCCTCAAAGAGATCACCCTGGATGTCCGGCCGGGCGAAACAATGGCACTGGTGGGCATCACAGGCAGCGGTAAGAGCGCACTGATCCAGCTGGTCCCGCGCCTGTACGACGTCACCGACGGTTCCATCACCATCGACGGCGTGGACCTGCGCGAGTTCGACGTCGACGGGCTCCGGCGCGTGGTGGGCGTCGCGTTCGAGGACACCACGCTGTTCTCCAATTCCGTCCGCGACAATGTGCTCCTCGGGGCGCCGGACCGGACCGAGGCAGCCCTGGACGAAGCGCTGGATGTGGCGCAGGCGCAGTTCGCGTATTCGCTGCCGGAGGGCGTGGACACCCTCATCGGCGAGGAGGGCCTGAGCCTGTCCGGCGGGCAGCGGCAGCGGATTGCCCTTGCCCGGGCCATCGCTGCGCGGCCCCGGGTCCTGGTGCTGGACGACCCGCTGTCCGCCCTGGACGTGCACACCGAGGAGCTCGTGGAAACCCGGCTCCGCGCGGTCCTGAAGGACACCACCACGCTGATCGTCGCCCACCGCCCGTCCACCGTGGCGCTGGCCGACCGGGTGGCGCTGCTCGAGGAAGGCCGGATCGCCGCGGTCGGAACCCACACCGAACTCCTGGCCCGCAACCCCCATTACCGCTATGTCATCGCCAGCCTGGACCAGGAACCACGGGACCTGGATTCGGAACTGTCGGAGCTTGAGGAAGAGGCAGACGCAGAGTCAAAGGACAGCATCCGATGAGCAACGCAACCTTCGGCACCGCCAACGAGGACAACACCCACCTCAGCAAGGCGGACAGCAAAACCGTACGACGGCGGTCGCTCGCCCTTTTGGCCACACTGATCCGTCCGGTGCGGCTCAGGTTCTGGCTGACCATCGCCACCGTGGTGCTGTCCCAGGCCGCGCGCGTGGCCGGGCCCGCACTGATCGCGTTCGGCATCGACCACGCGCTCCCTGCGCTACAGGCGGGCGATAACCTCCCGCTCGTGTTCACCGGCGTCGCCTACCTCCTCGCGGCGATCGCGACGGCGGGACTTACCGCCCTGTACGTCACCTCCACCGCGCGGCTCAGCCAGTCGATGCTGCTGGACCTGCGCGTCCGGGTCTTCCGGCACACCCAGCGCCTGAGCCTGGAATTCCACGAAAAGTACACGTCCGGCCGGATCATTGCCCGGCAAACCTCGGACCTGGAAGCGCTGCGGGAACTCCTCGACTCCGGTGTCAGCTCCCTGGCCTCGGGCCTGCTGTTCATGGTCTTCACGGCTGTCACGGTGTTTGCCCTGGACTGGCGCAGCGGGCTGATCGTGCTGGCCGCGGGCGTCCCCATGTATTTCCTGTCGCGCTGGTACCAGAAGCACTCCCAGATCGCATTCCGGGAGTCCCGCGTTGTCTCCGCCCGTTTGATTGTGCACTTTGTGGAGACCATGACCGGGATCCGCGCCGTGAAGGCTTTCCGCAAGGAAAACGAGAACGCCGCGAAGTACGGCCAGTTGTCCGAGGACTACCGTCTGGTCACAGTGCGCTCCATCAACCTCAACGGCATCTTCCAGCCCGGCCTGGTGCTGATCGGCAACGTCTGCGTGGCCGTGGTGCTCCTGTTCGGCGGGTTCCGGGTCCTTAGCGGGGACCTTGCCGTGGGCGTCCTGCTGGCGCTGATCCTTTCCACTAAGCGCTTCTTCCAGCCGGTGGACCAGATGGCCATGTTCTACAACTCCTTCCAGAGTGCCCAGGCGGCCTTGGAGAAGGTCTCCGGCCTGCTGGAGGAGGTTCCCACGGTCCGCCCGCCCAAAAACCCTGTGGCACTCCGCGATGCCCGGGGCACCATCGATTTCAAGGGTGTGGAGTTCCGCTACGGCGACGGCCCGGTGGTCATCCCCACCATGGACCTGCACATTCCCGCCGGCCAGACCGTGGCCCTGGTGGGGCAAACGGGCGCCGGCAAGTCGACCCTGGCGAAGCTGATCGCCCGCTTCTACGACGTCTCCTCCGGCTCCCTGACGCTGGACGGAGTGGACCTGCGCAACCTGACCACCACGGACCTGCGCCGGAACATCGTGATGGTCACGCAAGAGGCGTTCCTGTTCAGTGGCTCCGTGGCGGACAACATTGCCCTGGGCCGGCCGGAGGCAACCCGTTCGGAAATCGAGGATGCTGCCGGGGCCGTGGGCGCCCACGAGTTCATTACCGAACTCCCCGAGGGCTATGACACCGATGTCAACAAGCGCGGCGGCCGGGTGTCCTCCGGGCAACGGCAGCTGATCAGCTTCGCCCGGGCGTTCCTGGCCCGGCCGGCGGTCCTGATCCTGGACGAGGCCACCTCGTCGCTGGATATCCCCTCTGAGCGGCTCGTCCAGAGCGGCCTGGCGCGCCTTCTGCGGGCAACGTCCGACGCCGACACTTCGGCAGGCGCGGCGGGTTCAGCAGGTGCCCCGGGCTCTGATGCGGCGCCGGGCTCTGCTGCTGCGGGCGGCGGCCGGACTGCGCTGATCATCGCGCACCGCCTCTCCACCGTCGAAACTGCCGACCGCGTGCTGGTGGTCCACGACGGCCGCGTGGTCGAGGACGGCACCCCTGCAGAACTCATCGGCGGTGGCGGACGCTTCGCAGACCTCCATGGCGCCTGGAAGGACTCCCTCGTCTGACCTGCGCGGTCGGCTTTCCCGGCATTTGGTTCCCCCCGCGGCCGCCGATTTCGCATCCGGGCCCGGCGTCGGCTATCCTTGTAAAGTTGCTTTTGCAGCGGATCGGGATGTGGCGCAGCTTGGTAGCGCGCGTCGTTCGGGACGACGAGGTCGCAGGTTCAAATCCTGTCATCCCGACCAATTGAAAGAGGGTCTCCCCCAGGGGAGGCCCTCTTTTGTGTCTCCCGGCTGTCAAGTAGCCGGACAGAGAATGGTCAAGTGCCCGGGCAAAGAAATAGCCCCGAGGCATGATGACCATGCCCCGGGGCCG
This sequence comes from Pseudarthrobacter sp. Y6, assembly GCF_050156205.1. Classification (NCBI taxonomy): domain Bacteria; kingdom Bacillati; phylum Actinomycetota; class Actinomycetes; order Micrococcales; family Micrococcaceae; genus Pseudarthrobacter; species Pseudarthrobacter sp. Y6. The sequence continues at coordinate 3,708,295 of NZ_CP189574.1, forward strand.
CGCCTCCTGAGAGGATTCCTTACATCGGGTCCGGCCAGTTGCCCACGGTGGTGGTGTAGGTCTTGTCCTTGTCCTTGACGGGCTTGGACATGGGATCGGGCCAGTTGCCAACGGCTACGGACACGCCGGTGGTGTCGGCGATGGAACCTGCCGACAGGACAGCCGGAGCCGCCGCAGAAAATGCCAAGGCCGCAGCGAGTACGCCAGCGGCCGCAATCTTCTTCAACATATAAGTTCCTCAATACGAGTCGGATTCGTTACAAAGTCAGCACTGTCCTTGTTGACATACATTGTAAAATGTTTTCCACAGGGACTGTCAAGCATTGAGTACAAAGACTGTCCAGAATTAGGAGGAAATCCCGTGGGCAACGGATTCGGGGAGAAGCTCCGGGCGGAGCGTCTCGAACGTGGGCTGACACAGGCCGAACTGGGCAAGGACCTGTATTCCCCCAGTTATATCTCCCTCCTCGAAACCGGCCGCCGTGAGCCGACGGCCGAAGTGATCGAGGAGCTCGCCCGCAGGCTGGAGCTGGCGCCCAAGGCGCTGGAAGCCTGGAGCCAACCCATCACAGTCAGCGACGCCGAGTACGTCCTGGCCGGTCTCTACGCACGCCAGGCCTGGGACCTCAGGGACTACCCGCTGGCCGCCACCCACGCGGCCACCGCGGCCCAGATAGCCTTGGAGGGCAAGAACACCAGCGCGTGGTGGAACATGACCTACATGCAGGCCGAATGCCTGATCAAACAGGGCAACTGGCAGGAATGCCAGAAGATCATGCAGCACCTCCTGGAGCACCCGATGGCCACGGAGTCTGCCGGCCTCGCCGTCCGTGCCCGTCAGATGCTCGCCGCTATCTGCCAGGGACAGGGCCAGCTGAGTACCGCCGTGGAGCATGCGCTGGTGGCCGTACAACTGTGCGGCCAGCTGCCCAACGGATCCACCCTGATCATCGGCGCCTACCGTGCGCTGATCGGCGGGCTGGCGGAGAGCGGCCGCCTGGACGAGGCCTGGAAATACTGCCAGGCCATGAATGACCAGATGGACGAGCACTCCATGTCCCAGCTCGCCGGTGAGGTTGCCTGGGTGATCGGCAACGTGGCCTTTATGCGGCACGATTACCCCGAGGGCATCAGGTACCACGAGCGCGCCGCCCGGATGCTGTCGCCCGCCAATGACATCGATCTCTGGGCCCGTTTCAACAAGGCCTCGGCCGCCGTCCGGCTGTCCTCCGGAATCGTAGAACCGGAAACACTTTCCAGCATCGAGCGCGCCGAGCTGGCGCTGTCCATTGTGGGCGGCAACAAGAGCGACGAGCTGGAAGTTGCGTTCATCCGCGCCCGCTGGCTGTATCTCACCGGCGACATCGTGGCTGCCATCAACAAGCTCCGGGAGATCCACGCGGAATCCGGGGCGCTGGCCAGGCACACGGCAGGGGAAGTTTCACTCCTGCTGGGCAAGTCGCTGAAAGCCGCCGGCGAGTCCGACGAAGCCCTGGTCTACCTCGAAGAAGCGCAGAAGGCCTTCAGTGCCGCGGGAGCCTCGGACCGAGTCCAGCAGGCACTTGACGCGGTCCTTGAGATCAGGCTTGCCCAGCAGCGGGCCGCCGCAGCAGCGAAAAACGCCAAGGCAAGCTAGGATCGGGCCCGGCCGGAAGCCGGGCCCGTCACGGGTTTCCTAGGCGAACGTCCGGCCGGTGATTTTTTCGTAGGCCTCGACGTAGCGGCTACGGGTCCGGGCCACAATGTCTGCCGGCAGGGCGGGCGGTGGCACATCGGAGGACCGGTCCCAGCCCGATTCGGCCGACGTGAGCCAGTCGCGCACATACTGCTTGTCATAGGAAGGCTGCGCCTTGCCCGGCTCGTACGTGGCCGCATCCCAGAAACGCGAGGAATCCGGCGTCAGGACCTCATCGCCCAGGGTGATGGCCCCGGACACGGCGTCGTAGCCGAACTCCACCTTGGTGTCGGCAAGGATGATGCCGCGTTCGCGGGCGATCTTCTCGGCGCCCGTGTAGATCTTGAGGGTCAGCTCGCTGAGGCGTGCGGCGATGTCGTCCCCCACCATGGCCACAACATCGTTGTAGGAGATGTTCTCGTCATGCTCGCCCACCTCGGCCTTGGCAGACGGTGTGAAGATCGCCTGCTCCAGCCGGGATCCGTCCACCAGGCCCGGCGGCAGCGGAATCTCGCAGACCGTCCCCCTGGCCTTGTACTCCAGCAGTCCGGAGCCGGTGAGGTAGCCGCGGGCAATGCATTCCACGGGGAACATGTCCAGCTTCCTGCAGATCATCGCGCGGCCTTCAACGGCCGCGGGAACGCCGTCTTCCACGGTGGACGCCAGCACGTGGTGGACCACGTCAAGCTGGTCGAACCACCACAGGCTCAGCTGCGTGAGGATGCGGCCCTTGTCCGGGATTTCGCTGGCCAGTACGTGGTCGTAGGCGCTGATGCGGTCGCTTGCCACCACCAGGACGCAGTCCTGGCCCACCTGCTGGCGGATGGCTTCGTCGGCCGGTTCGTAGAGGTCGCGTACCTTGCCGGAGTAAACGTGCTTCCAGCCTGGCAGGTCCAGGGTTTCCGTGCTGAAGCCGCGGGGCTGCTGTGGTTCCTGACCGGAGTTCTCAGTCATGTTATGCCTTCGCCTTCGTGACAGGGAGCGCTCCGGTGGCCAGGGCCGTTACCTTGATTTCGCCGCGGGCGGCTTTGCGGCCGATGTCCGTCCGGAACTGGGAGCCGTCCAGCTGAACCAGCTCCACGCCGTCGTACGCCCGTTCCCGGGCCTCCACCAGGTCGCTGCCGAGAGCAACGACGGCGAGCACCCGGCCGCCGGCGGAGATCACCTTGCCGTCGTCGTCGAGCGCGGTGCCCGCGTGGATCACGTGCACGCCGTCGAGCTCATCCACCTTCTTGAGTCCGCGGATGCGGTCACCGGTGCGCGGGGAGTCCGGGTAGTTTTCGGACGCGACGACGACGGCGACGGCCGTCTCCTTGGACCAGCGCAGCTCGTCTGCCTTGTCCAGTTCGCCCTTGGCGGCTGCCAGCAGCAGCGCACCGAGGGGGGTTTTGAGCCGGGCCAGCACGGCCTGCGTCTCGGGGTCGCCGAAGCGGACGTTGAATTCAATGACGCGGGTGCCGCGCGTCGTCAGCGCCAGACCAACAAACAGCACACCCACAAACGGGGTGCCGCGGTTCGCCATCTCATTGACCGTGGGCTGGGCCACCCGGTCGATGACCTCCTGGACCAGTCCGGCGGGAGCCCATTCCAGCGGGGTGTACGCACCCATGCCGCCGGTGTTGGGGCCTTCGTCGTTGTCGAAGATGCGCTTGAAGTCCTGCGCCGGGGACAGTGCCACGGTGTTGCGGCCGTCGCACAGGACAAAAACGGAGACCTCGGGGCCATCGAGGAATTCCTCGATCACCACGGTTCCGCCGGCGTCGAAGCACGTCTGCGCGTGGGCCAGCGCTTCGTCGCGGTTGTTGGTAACCACCACGCCCTTGCCGGCTGCGAGGCCGTCGTCCTTCACCACGTAGGGTGCGCCGAAGGTGTCCACGGCCGCCGCGGCTTCCATGGCGTTGGTGGCCACCATCGCCATGGCCGTGGGGACTCCCGCTTCCGCCATGACTTCCTTGGCGAATGCTTTGGAGGCTTCCAGCTGGGCCGCGGCCTTGCTGGGGCCAAAGACCGGAATGCCGGCGTCGCGGACGGCGTCGGACACCCCGGCAGCAAGGGGAGCCTCGGGGCCCACCACCACCAAGTCCACGCCGAGCTTGGTGGCAAGCGCCGCGACGGCATCGGGATCATTCCCGTCAATGTTGTGGGTGGGGACCAGCTTGCTGATGCCGGCGTTGCCGGGAGCTGCATGGACCTCGGAAACGTTGGGGTCGGCGAGCAGGGAGCGGACAATGGCGTGTTCGCGGCCTCCAGGGCCAATGACGAGTACCTTCACAGTCTCCAAGGGTACTTTGTGCACCCTGCCCTTTCCTAAGGGGGTGGTCCTAAGCTCTGTCCTCGCCCGGCCATCCCTGCGGCCCGCCGCAACGAATCCAAGGCATGAAGAAGCTTCTGAAGTGGCTCAAGGATCCCGCCGCAATGGCCGCGCTGGCAGGCGTGGCGGCTGCCGCCGTCGTACTTTCCGTTGCGGAACTGATCGGGGCGTTCTTTACCGCCCGGGCTACCCCGGTGATCGCGCTGGGGTCCACCTTCATCGACTTCACACCGCTGTGGATGAAGAACTTTGCCGTCGAAACGTTCGGCACCAATGACAAAGCAGCCCTTTTCGCGGGGATGGGCCTGACCATCTTCCTGCTGGCCTGCGTGCTGGGTGTGGTGGCCTACCGCAAGTGGGCGCTGGGCGTGGCAGGCGTGCTGTTGATGGGCGCGGTGATCGTGGTCAGCGTGGTGACACGGGCCAGCGTGAAACCGTTGGATGCCATCCCCACCGTGCTGGGTACAGTGGCCGGGCTGGTAGTGCTGCGGCTGCTGATCGCCCCGCTCTGGCGGCTGAAGTCCTGGCCCGAGGCACCCGCCGACACGGGTGCCGAGGAACCTGACCGGCCCGCCACCAGCCGCCGCCGCTTCTTCGCCGCCGCCGGAATCACAGTGATCGGCGCCGGCATCGCGGCCACAGGCGGACGCCTGCTCAGTGCCGCGCGCAGCAACATCTCTAAGGCCCGCGAAGCCCTGCAGCTGCCCACCCCGGCAAAGGCCGCCGCGGCTGTGCCCGCCGGTGTCCAGTCCCCCGCTGCCGGCGTCGGCCCGTGGCTGACCCCGAACGGTGACTTCTACCGGATCGACACCGCCCTGAGCGTTCCGGAAATCAACGCCGCTGACTGGGAGCTCCGGGTGCACGGGCTGGTGGAGCAGGAGGTCCGCCTCACGTTCCAGGACCTGCTCGACGCCGACCTCATCGAATCGCACGTGACCCTCACCTGTGTCTCCAATCCCGTGGGCGGCAACCTCGCCGGGAACGCACGCTGGCTCGGGCTGCCCATCCGCGAGGTCCTCAAGCGGGCACGTCCCAAGGACGGCGCGGACATGGTGCTGTCGACGTCGATCGACGGCTTCAGCGCCTCCACGCCGCTGGAGGTCCTGCAGGATGACCGCGACGCCATGCTGGCGATCGGCATGAACGGCGAGCCGCTGCCGCTCGAGCACGGCTATCCGGTGCGGATGGTGGTGCCCGGGCTGTACGGTTTTGTCTCCGCCACCAAGTGGGTGGTGGACCTGGAAGTCACACGGTTCGCGGACAGCAAGGCCTACTGGACCCAGCGCGGCTGGTCCGAGCGCGGCCCCATCAAGACCATGGCACGGGTGGAAGTCCCGAGGTCCTTCGCCAAGGTGCCGGCCGGCCGGGTGGCGATCGGCGGCACGGCATGGGCGCAGACCCGTGGCATCACCAAGGTGGAAGTCCAGATCGACAACAACCCCTGGGCCGAGGCCGTCCTGTCCACCGAGGCGTCCCTCATCACGTGGCGCCAGTGGTCCTTCGACTGGGAAGCCACGCCCGGACCGCACTACATCAAGGTCCGCGCCACCGACGGAACAGGCGAGGTCCAGACCGATCAGCGGGCCGATCCGGTACCCGACGGCGCCTCCGGCTGGCAGTCCGTCATGGTCACCGTGGAGTAGCCCGGCATTCGACGATTCCGCCCCTAGACTGGCAACATGCCGCACAACCCGCATGCCACGTTCACCGTGGACTCCGCCGTCGAACTCGCCGTTGTTGAACGAAGCGGTTTTGTGGAGTCCCGGCACATTGGCTCCGCCGTCGTACTGTCCGCCGACGGGTCCGTCGTCACCGAACTCGGCGACATCCGGACCCCCTTGTACGCACGGTCCGCGCTCAAACCGCTGCAGGCCTTGGCGTCCATGCAGTCCGGAGTCCCCCTGCGCGGCGCGCAGGTGGCGCTGGCCTGCGGCAGCCACGTAGGTTCCCTGGACCATATGGATGTGGTGGAGGGGATGCTCAAGGCCGCCGGCGTCCGGGAGGACCAGCTCCAGTGCCCCGCTGCCTGGCCCCAGGACGAGACGGCCCGCAACTGGATGGTGCGTTCCGAGCGGGGAAAATCGAAGCTCGCCTTCAACTGCTCCGGAAAGCACGCCGCCTTCCTGTGGGCATGCACGGAAAACGGCTGGGACACCCACAGCTACCTTGAGCCGAACCATCCCCTGCAGCAACGCGTCCGCAGCGTGATCGAGGAGTACACCGGCGAACGCATCGCGCACCTGGGCATTGACGGGTGCGGCGCCCCCGTCGCCGCTATCTCGCTGACCGGGCTGGCCCGCGCATTCTCGATGCTGGCGAAGGCTCCTAGCGACAAGACCTCCAACGCCCGCGCCGCCACCATCGCCACGTCCATGCTCGACTACCCGTGGGCCGTCCAGGGCCGCGGCGAGGCCAACACCATCGTGATGGACGAGCTGGGCATCATCGCCAAGATCGGCGCCGAGGGCGTCCTGGCCATGGCCACACCCCAGGGTGTCTCGGTGGCCATCAAGATGCTGGACGGGAACCTGCGCGCCACCTCGCTGGTGGGCCTGACCCTCCTCGCCGCGGTTGGCGCCGTGGATATCCCTGGCGTCTCCAGCGTCCTGGAAAAAGTGGTGGCCCCGGTGATGGGCGGCAGCCACGAGGTGGGCAAGATCCGCCTGGGTCCGGCCGTGTCCGCGCTCCTGGACTGACATGGCTGTAGCGCGCCGTCGGATCGGCATTGAAGAAGGCACTGCGGCACTGGCCGCCTGGCAGGAAGCCGCCGCGTCGCCGTCGGACGTTCCACTCCCCCGCAACGTCACGGCCACGGCCGTGCGGTACACACTGGAGGAGGTGACCGCGCGGGCGCCGGGGAATTCGGTCGAAGTGCGGGTGCCGCCGTTCGGCGTCACCCAGTGCGTGGAGGGGCCGCGGCACACCCGCGGAACCCCGCCGAACGTGATCGAGTGCGACGCCGCCACCTGGCTTGGGATGGTGACCGGCAAGTTGAGCTGGGCCGACGCTGTCGCGGCGAACAGGGTGTCCGCCTCCGGTCTGCGCGCTGACCTCTCAGCGCTGCTGCCCCTCTGACCCCGAGTTTTTGTCCACTTATTGGCCCTTCCGGACGATTTTCGGCGCGTTATCTGCCCAAAAACTCTCAGCGCTGCCAGCCCTGTTTGCGGAGCGCCTGTTTCACCCGGGTTACCACCCAGCCGGCGCCATAGGCCATATCAATTCTGTTGATCTTCACCTGCCGCCACCCGGAGTCGGCCACCCGCTGATCGCGGTACGCGTCCAACGCCTGCTGTTCTGGCGTCAAATGGTGCAGGCCCTCATATTCGATGCACGTCCTGAACCGGGCGCAGCCAAGATCCGTCCACACTGGCCGGCCCAGAATGTCGTCAACGGGGAAGTTGGGCAGGAACTCCGGCAGCCCGGCGTCGTCCAGCATCAGGCGGAGCACAGTTTCCCGGGGTGAATCGACGCCGGCGCGCAGGGATTCGAGCGCGATCCTAGCCTTGCGTACACCGTGGATGCCGTTGGCGTTGGCCACAAACGTCCGGAGCTCAGGCAGGGGAACCATGGCCACCCTTGGCGTGCCGAACGTCCGGGCGTGCTCGCTGACGATCGCATCGCCGGCAACAATGAGGTCCTCCAGAGGCAGGACCGACCCCAGGTCCACCCAAGTCCTCGCTGGTGAGGTCAACAGCAATCCGTCGACGCTGATGATGTCGCCGTCGCGGATCCGGAGCCGGTGGCCCGCCACGCCCCTGCGCCGGGGCAGCGTCCCGGCGTTACGGCGCGAAAGGTGCAGGAAGCGGCCGGGCTCCCGGAAGTGAGGACCGCTTTTCTTGCCCCATGGAACAGGTTCGACGACGGCTGTCACCGGGCCGCCGTCGTCGGGCCTGAACTGGGCCCACGGCGGCAGGGGAACGCCGAGAACCTCCGCTGCCGTCATAAGACTGGCGAAGGTGTCCTCATCCAACTGGGTGTGGGACCTCGCGAGTGCATGGAGACTGTGCTTGCAGGATTTTGGGACGCGGATTCCGCGGCTTGGCAGGTGGAGGTCGCCGCCGAGCAGCCGGCTCGCGGGGATGCCCGCCAAGGCGGCCTCGGTCAGCGTAAACGGCCTCGCGCCGATCTGTTCCGGTAGTGGCTGCAGTCTGCTCATAGTCCATTGAGGCACCCATCGCGCGGCAGTATTGAGTTATCCACAGGGCGACTTCCCCGACACGGAGTTTTTGTCCAGATAATGGGGTCGACGGGTCCGATTTAGGGGATTATCTGGACAAAAACTCTGGGGGGCTGACGGGTGGGTCAGGCCGGCGGCGTCAGCAACCTGCCGATGGCGGTTGCCTGCAGGTTCTCCAGAATGTCCCGGGGGCCGTCGTAAATCTCGGCCGCACCGGCCTCCCGCAGCTCGGCGGCGCTGGTCCCGCCGCAGGTAACGCCAATGGCGGGGATACCCAACGCGGCGGCGGCCTGCATGTCCCACACCGCGTCGCCCACGTAGACGGAGTCGGCCGCCAGGACGCCGACCGCCTCAAGCGCCGCCACGAGGATGTCCGGGGCAGGTTTGCTCGCCTTGGCATCGTCGGCACTGGTGGCAGCATGGATCAACGAGTCCGCGCCGAGGGCTTTGCGGGTGGCCGCCAGGTCTTGCTTGCGCGCCGATGATGCCAGTGCGACGGCGAGTCCCCCTGCGTGGCACTGGGCAAGCAACTCCTTGGCGCCGTCGAACGGACGCAGCGACGGCCAACTCAGGGCGAAGATCGCTGCATGGCTGGCCAGGATCTCGACGTCCGCGTTCCTGTCCCGGCCAGCGGGAAGAAGGGTGTCAACCAAACGGTCTCCGCCCATCCCAACGCACCGGTGGATGGAGGCCATGGGGACGTCATGCTGGTGTTGGCGGAACGCCTGCCACCACGCCAAGGTGTGGATATAGGCGGAGTCCACCAAGGTCCCGTCGACATCAAAGAGTACGCCCCACCGCCGTCCGCGGGCCAGGGCATGGCTTTGGGTGACCATCACCCTGCTACGGCGCGTGCAGCCCCGGACACCTTCTTGCCGCGGGCAGCCGCATTATCCTTCGGGGAGGACACGGGGCCAGTCCGGTCCCGGATGATTGCTCCAGCGCGGTTGCTGCTGTAGTCCCTGATCAAGCCCGTACCGGCAATCTCGCGGGCCATGCCAATGCCGGCGACGGCGGCGCGCTTGGTTGGAAAGGTCACCGAGATAGCGATCAAGTTTCCTGAACCGTCCAGCATCCGTACCCTGTAGCCGCCGTCAGGCGCATCCACCAGCTCAAAATGTCCGGCCATTACAACCACCCCTCGTTCAGTCACGGCGCTGTGCCTTTTAGGAGCGCTCCGCGAGTTTAGTAAGTATACTTACCTCTCCTCCGGGTTCCGGGGGAGAGGTGTATCACTGGGGCGAACTGTATCCTGATGAAGCTCAAGAGCGCTTGTCACAAGCGCGAAGTGACTGAAGGCCTGGGGCGTATTGCCCAGTTGCCTCCCTGCCCCGACTGCCCATTCCTCGCTTAGCAGGCCCACATCGTTGCGCAGTTCGAGGAGCCGTTCGAAGAGTTCGGTGGATTCCTCGGTGCGCCCTGCGCCCAGGAGCGCCTCCACCATCCAGAACGAGCACGCCAGGAAAACGCCTTCGGCCCCCGGGAGTCCGTCGTCGCTGTCGGCCGGACGGTAACGCAGCACAAAACCGTCTTCGGTGAGTTCGCGCTGGATCGCGTCGATAGTCCCCAGCACCCGGGGATCATCAGGCGGGAGGAAGCCCACCCGCGGGATCAGCAGGAGGCTGGCGTCCAGTTCGGGCCGCCCGTATGACTGCACGAAGGTGTTGCGGGCAGGGTCGAAGCCGTTGGCTATGACGTCCCGGTGGATGGTGTCGCGAAGGGCCTCCCAGCGTTCCACGGGGCCGGGCAGGCCGAAGTCGCGGACGCCCTTGACCATCCGGTCGGCGGCCACCCAGGCCATGACCTTGGAATGCGTGAAATGGCGCCGCGGTCCGCGCATCTCCCAGAGTCCGTTGTCCGGCTGGTCCCAGATGGTCTCCAGATGCTGCATCAGGGCAACCTGAACGTCCCAGGATTCATCCGTGTGTTTCAGCAGCGAATTCCGGGTCAGGGCCAGGCAATCGAGCACCTCGCCCCAGACGTCCAGCTGAAGCTGCTCCGCGGCGCCGTTCCCGATCCGTACCGGTTTAGACCCCTCATACCCGGCAAGCCACGGCAGTTCCATCTCCGGAAGCCTGCGTTCGCCGTGGATCCCGTACATGATCTGCAGGTCGGCCGGATCGCCTGCCACAGCACGGAGCAGCCAGTCACGCCACGCGGCAGCCTCGGTGGTGTAGCCGGCGGCCAGCAGCGCCTGCAGCGTCATGGTGGCGTCCCGCAGCCAGCAGTAACGGTAATCCCAGTTGCGGGGACCGCCGAGCTGTTCCGGGAGGGACGTGGTGACGGCAGCGACGATGCCGCCCGTGGGAGCGTAGGTAAGGGCCTTAAGCGTCACGAGTGAACGGACCACGGCATCCTGGTACTTGCCTTCGACGGTGCACTGGGACGCCCAGCCGCGCCAGAAGGCCAGGGTTGTGCCCAGAACTACCTCGGCGTCCACCGTGTGGGGGCGGGGAACATGGCTGGGCGCCCAGGTCAGGACAAAGGAAACGCGCTCCCCCGCCTGGACTGTGAAGTCACTGACGGAGTGCATATTCTCGCCGTGAAGGGGCGCCTTGGTGACAAAGTAGACGGCGTCGGGGCCGGCGATGGCATGCAGGCCGTGTTTGTCCCGCCGCACCCAGGGAACGATGTGCCCGTAGTCGAACCTCAGCGCCAGTTCGCCGTGCATCCTGACGCTTCCGCTCACGCCCTCGACGATCCGCACGATGTCCGCCACCTCGTCGCGTGGCGGCATGAAGTCAATAACCCTGACAGTGCCCTCCGGCGTATCCCATTCTGTTTCCAGGATCAGGGTCCTGTCCCGATAGCCGCGCCTGGTGCAGGTACCGCCACGCTCGGGTGCCAGCAGCCAACGTCCGGCCTCCGGCGTATCCAGGAGCGCGTTGAAACATGCCGGGGAGTCGAAGCGCGGCAGGCACAGCCAGTCGATGGAGCCCTCGGTGCTGACCAGGGCGCCGGTATGGAGGTCGCCGACAACTGCATAATCTTCAATGCGCGCCATGCCCATACCCTGCCACACGGATTGCCGATGGGGTTGGGTACGCACTCCGCCTTCCTGATTGAAGGCTGACGTCACGGACGACGGCGGGACCGCCTGACGTGCCCGACGCGCGGCTGCGCTGTGGCAGAGTGGTAGGCATGGACAGGGCTCCTCAGAACGCACCGCAGAACACTCCGCACCCAGCACCACTGTCCGGCACCCAGCTTTTCCGTCTGGCGCACCGGATCTCCAACGTCGTCAACGGCGTCCGCATCCGGCTCGCCAAGCGCTGGAATTTCATGTCACAGACCATTGCGTACCAGGGCTACGGTTCAACCGGCTGGGTACGCGTGCTTGGCCGCGTCCTCCTGACCCGGAGACCCGCCCCAGGCAGCCGCGCCGAACACGCAGCCCGGAACGGCACGCAGAACGTCCGCGGATGGCGGGCCTTCACCAGCGTCCCGGTGCAGTACACCGAGGTTGAGATAACCATCGGCGGCGTCACCACCCGGGTCAAGGCAGACCGGGGCGGTCTGATCGACACGGTGGTGGACGTGAAGCTCTCCCCCGGCTGGCACACCGCCGTTCTGCGGGCTGAGGGAACAGAACCCGTGGAGACGCTGATCCAGGTGATCGGGGCCGACGCGAAGTTCGGCATTGTGTCCGACATCGACGACACCGTGATGGTCACCGCCCTGCCCAGGCCGTTCCTGGCACTATGGAACACCTTTGTACTGAGCGAACGGGCACGGATGGCCACGCCAGGGATGGCGGTCCTGCTGGACAGGCTCACCCTTGAACACCCGGACGCACCGGTCATCTACCTGTCGACAGGTCCGTGGAATGCCGCCCCCACCCTGGCGCGGTTCCTGAACCGGAACATGTATCCTTCCGGCGCCCTCCTGCTCACCGACTGGGGCCTGACCCAGGACCGCTGGTTCCGCAGCGGGCAGGAGCACAAGCACCGCAACCTCGAACGCCTTGCCAAGGAATTCCCGGACGTGCGCTGGCTCCTGATCGGCGACAACGGCCAGCACGACGAACAGATCTACTCAGGCTTTGCCCAGGGAAACGCCGACAAAGTGGCGGCCATCGCCATCCGGCAACTCTCCGTCAGCGAGTCCGTCTTCGCCGGCGGGCACTCCGAGGACGGCGACCACACCACCTCGGTGGTGCCCTGGATCTATTCGCCCGACGGCGCGGGGATGGCCAAACAGCTCAAGGTCCTGGACCTTCTCTAGCCCCAGCAGGCCAGTAGCCCCGCCAGGCTAGGCCGTGGCACCCGAGGTGGTCACGTCGTCGTCGGGCGCTTCCGTTATGTCCGGTTCCGGGCTGGCGGCCTGCGCGACGGCGGCACCCGCCGCCGCGGCAAGGTTCCGCTCCTCGATGAGCTCCTGAAGCCAGAAGTAGGACGCCTTCGGCGTGCGCTCCAGGGTCTCGAAATCAACATGCAGCAGGCCGAACGGCTGGTTGTAGCCTGCCGACCATTCGAAATTGTCCATGAGTGACCACACGTAGTAGCCGCGGAGGTCAATGCCCTCGGCGTCGCCGCCGGGAGCCGTGGCTTTCAGCGCTGACTCGATGTGGTCCGACAGGTATTTCAGCCGCCGCTCGTCCGGAATGAAGGTGGTGTTGGTGGACTTGTCGCGGACGATGATGTCCTCAAAACTGGCCCCGCCCTCAGTGATGATCACCGGTGGCAGATGCGGGTACCGCTCCGCCATTTCCTTCAGCGCCACCCGCATGTACTCGGGCTTCACCGGCCAGCCATAGGAGGTGATGTCCGCTTCGGGCCAGGCCTCGACGTGGAACGGCGTGGAGCCGTTGCCGGCCGCACTCAAGTCACTGCCCAAGGCCTCCGCCATGCTCGCCGGCACAGCCCCTTCACCAGGACCGAAAGCCACCTTCGTGGGCATGTAGTAGTTCAGGCCGTAGAAATCCAGCGGCTGCGAGATGATCTCCATGTCCTCGTCCGGATGGTCGAACGAGCCGAAGAACTTCGCGGCGCGGATGAGATCCGGATACTGGCCCGTCAGGACGGGGTCCGCATACAGCCGGTTCTGTGCGATGTCCATCAGGCCCGCACTGATCCTGTCCAGGGGGTTGATGGAATTCGGGACCATGGGCGAGTACACGTTGGTCATCCCGATCTCGCCGGGAACCCCCGCCGCCCGCAATGCCTGCATGGCGAGCCCGTGGCCCAGCAGCTGGTGGTGCACGGTGGGCAACGCGTTGAGCATAAGCGCTTCGCCCGGTGAGTGCAGGCCCATGGTGTAGCCGTTGGTGCTGACCGTGGCGGGCTCGTTGATGGTGACCCAGCGGGCAACGCGGTCGCCGTACGCAGCGGCGGCGATCGCGGCGAACTCCCCCAGGCGGTAGGCGATATCGCGATTCATCCAGCCGCCGGCGTCGTCCAGTGCCAGTGGAGTGTCCCAGTGATAGAGGGTGACCATGGGCGAAATCCCGTTGGCCAGGAGCTCGTCCAGGAGCCGGTCGTAGAACGCCAGCCCGGCAGGATTGACCGGCCCGCTGCCGTTGGGCTGGATCCGCGGCCAGGACAGCGAGAACCGGTACGAGTCGACGCCCAGCTGCTTCATGAGTGCCACGTCGCCGCGCATGCGGTGATAGTGGTCGCAGGCTACGGCCGGACTGTGGCCGTCCACGATGGCTCCATCCTTGGCCGAAAACACGTCCCAGCCCGCCGGGCCCCTGCCGTCCTCGGTGAGCGCGCCCTCTATCTGGAAGGCTGCGGTGGCCACCCCCAGCGTGAAGTCCGCAGGGATGAGGGCGGCCAGGTCCTTGGCGGAAATGTGCATGGAGTCAGCCTTCTTATGCGGGAGAAAATGTCGAACGGGTAGCACCCAGAATGGCACATGGAAGCGACGCTGAGGAGGGGGCTGCTAGGGTCTGTGCATGGATGAAAAACTGGGGAAGTTCATCGACGATTTTTCCGAGCTGGTTCAGCTGGCGCAGGCCGGAAACTACCGGCAGCAGGCGGGAAAACAGCTGCTTGAGGCGCTGACGGAGCACCTGGGAGAGCCGGCTGAGGGCCTCTCCGTAGTGGTGGAAAACATCCCGCCGCACCGGTTTGTGGACGCGGACATCCTGATGGCGGAGTTTGCGGGCCACGATCCGGACAGCCGGCTGGTGGGCATCGGCGGAGCCCAGCGGCACCACCAGACACTCAGCGACATGGTGCAGCAGTCGCAGCTGTTTCCCCAGTTCCCGCTCGCCCAGCCCGACTACACCAACCTTGCGGTAGGGCCAGACACACAGCGACAGGCTGTGGCCATGGGGCTCTGGCTCTTCAGCTTCGAAGGACACCGGCTGGCGGTCTTTCAGCGCGACGCGGACCCGCGGACGGGGCGCCAAACCGCCACCTTGGAAGTACTGGCCGCCGGGCCGCGAACAGCCACGGAATTCCTGGCGGAGTTCCGGCTCCGGATGGACAACAACAGCGTCCTCAAGGGCCAGGTCATATCCCTGGTCATGTCCGAGTATGGTCCGAGCACCGCGGGGGTGACGTTTCACCACCGCCCCAGCCTCCCGGCGTCGGACGTCATCATGCCCGACGGCCTGCTGCAGAAGGTTGCGGACCACACCGTGGGCATCGCCACGCACCGGGCGTCCCTGAAGCAGCACGGCCAGCACCTCAAACGCGGCATCCTGCTGTACGGCCGGCCCGGGACCGGCAAGACGCACACCGTGCGGCACCTGCTGAGCCAGAGTGAAGGCGCGACGGCGATCCTCCTCTCCGGCGGGTCGCTCGCCAGGATCTCGGAGGCGGCTCGCATGGCCCGGGCACTGCAACCCTCGATCGTGGTGCTGGAGGACTGCGACCTGATTGCCGAGGACCGCAGTTTCGGGCACGGGCCGCAGCCGCTGCTTTTTGAGGTGCTCGACGCAATGGATGGCCTGGATAACGACGCCGACGTCGCGTTTGTGCTCACCACCAACCGGCCGGACATGCTGGAGCGGGCGCTGGCGCAGCGCCCTGGCCGGGTGGACCTCGCCGTGGAGATCCCGCTCCCGGCCCATGCCGAGCGGGTTCGGCTGCTGGAACTGTACGGCCGCCTGGTGGCCTTCAGCCCGGCGGCGCTCGATGCCGCCGCGGAACGGACGGCGGGAACCACCGCATCCTTCGCCCGGGAACTGGTCCGGCGCGCCGTGGTGGCTGCGGCGCTGGATGACGCGCCGGTGTCCGATTCCCATCTGGCGGCCGCCGTGGAGGACCTGATGGCCGACGCCGAAACCCTCACCCGCAGCCTGCTGGGCAGCGGCACGGACGCGGCCGGTTCGCCTGGTTTCCCGGTGCCCGGCATGCCTGCTCCGGG
Source organism: Pseudarthrobacter sp. Y6 (assembly GCF_050156205.1). NCBI lineage: Bacteria > Bacillati > Actinomycetota > Actinomycetes > Micrococcales > Micrococcaceae > Pseudarthrobacter > Pseudarthrobacter sp. Y6. The sequence continues at coordinate 3,723,775 of NZ_CP189574.1, forward strand.
CATCCCTGGGCCGGGCTTCCCCGGGCCTGGCATGCCTGGGCCGGGCCGCTCAGGATCCTAGGCCGCCCGCCAGCCGGTAGGACTCCTCCAGCAATTCACCGAGCTCCTCAACGCCGATGCGGGCCAGCCGGACCAGCACCAGCTGCGGCGAACGCTCATGGTGCGGGGTCCAGAAATAGGTACCGGGTTCCGTGCCGGCCAGTGCCTCCCGCTCGGTGGTCTTCACCGTCAGTACGCCGTCCTCCCACATGCGCGCCATCAGGGTCTTCGCGAACCAGGCGGGCTGGTTCCAGCTGCTGCGTTCGGTGACACCGGGCAGTGCCAGGCACTTCCGCCGCACGTCGTCCTCGGTTGACTTCGTGGCTACTCCCCCGGTGCGTCGGCTTTGGAGAGCTCGCCCGTGATCCGTTCGCCGGGGATCCGGGCGGTCCGCCACGTATCCAGGGCGATCACTGCACCCAGGATCAGCACGGAGATGGTAATCGAGGCCAGCGCATCGCTGAGCCAGTGGTAGCCGAGGTACAGGCGGCTCAGCGATGCCAGGACTATGCCGATGCCCGCGCCAACGAAGCCGACGACGGCCGACCTCGGGTTTTTCCGTCGCGAGAACACCAGGAACGTTGTCACCAGCAGGAAGTCACAGGCACCCAGCACGTGCCCGGAGGGGAACGAGAAGGTGTGGTCGGCGCCGAACAGCATCAGCTCCACCGGGGGCCGCGAGCGCTGGACGATCGCCAGGATGATCTGCGATATCACCACACCGGTGAGCATGGCGGCGGCGAGCACGATGGGCCGCCAGGCGTGCTTGGCCGCGAACCCCCAGACCACCGTCACCACCAGCACGATAATGGGCAGGGCAACGGGGCCGAAGACCACCGCAAGGAAGATCATCACAGCTGTGAGGGTGTCTGACCGGAGTGAGAGCAGCCAGTCGCGGATGGGTTCGTCAGGACCCCAGGGGCCGGTGTGGCTCTGCACAACACCCACCAGGGTGGCGATGAACAGCAGGGCCCCCACACCGATGAGCACCACAGCGGTCCGGTACAGAGCCTTGCGCGCGGCCGGTTCCATGAAACGTTCCTCCACCACGAACTTGTCATTGAAGGTCCGCCAAAGACTGTTCTTGCCTGCCTGCTCTGCCACTGTGGTTTCCTTCCGTGCGCCGTTGCTGAGTGCTTAAGGTGAAGATTATCCCTTATGCCCTGCGTTGGCCCACCCCCCCGTCAGGCATGTCGGCCTGCCGGGTTAGCCTGACTCAATGGGCGCGATGAATGAGCTGATCAACCGGCAGGGCGTGGAAACACTGGCCGGGATCCTGGCCGAGGCCGCTCCCGGATCGGACTGGCCGCACGTGGCTGCATCCGCCGCACATTTGGACGAGCTCAGTCTGCGCGGCCGGACGGATGCGGTAAGCAGTGCGCTGCTGGCGGATGTGCGGCAGCATCCGGATCCGGGATATCCGACGGCGGCACGCATCTTCCGGAGCGCCCTTTCCGGAGCCGGTTTCACGGGTTGGATCCTCTGGCCGGTTTCCGAGGCCGCAGTGACGTTGGCTCTTGAACCAGGTGGCGGCTTGAATCCCGGCCGCGACGTTGACGACTGCCTGGCCCTCCTGGCGGAACTGACCCCGAGGCTGACCGGCGAGTTCGCCATCCGCCGGCTGCTGGCCGCGGATTTGGAGCGTGCCCTGCAGATTATCCAGGGCTGGACCGGGCACCCGGATGAGCATGTTCGGCGGCTGGCCAGCGAGGGGACGCGGCCCTACCTCCCCTGGGCGGTGCGGGTTCCCGCCGTCGTGCTTCATCCGGAGGCGTCCCTCCCGGTCCTGGACGCCCTGTACCGGGATCCCTCGGAGTACGTGCGGCGCTCGGTGGCGAACCATCTCAACGATGTCGCGCGGCACGCGCCCGCGCTGGTGGTGGCGACGGCGGCTCGCTGGCTGGCCGCGCCGGACGCCAACACCGCATGGGTGGTCAGGCATGGCCTGCGGACCCTGATCAAAAAGGCCCACCCCGGTGCGCTCTCGCTGCAGGGGTTCACGCCAGCGTCGCTCGCCGTCACGGGGCCGCGGCTGGACCGGCACTCGGTGGCTATGCCCGGAGAACTGGCCTTCGACTTCGAGATCGCCAACACTGGGAACGGCGATGCCAAGTTCGCCATTGACTACGTGGTCCATTACGTCAAAGCCAACGGCACACAATCGGCCAAGGTCTTCAAGATCGCCGCGCTCACCCTCACCGCCGGTGAGACGCGGTCACTCTCGAAGCGTCATGCCTTCCGGCAGATGACCACCCGAGTGCACCACCCCGGGATCCATGCCCTTGAGCTGCAAATCAACGGGATCCGGCACGGGCACACAGAGTTCGAACTCCACCTCTGAGGTGGGAGGCACTGCGGGTACCTGTATCAACAGCCACTCCCACACATGCGGAATGTGCGGTTGGCTAGTGAAGGAACACCCGGGCTCCAGCCCCTGACGAATGGATTGGAAACAAAATGCGAGCAACCATCATGTATGGCGCCGGTGACGTGCGCGTGGAGAACGTACCCGACCCCGTCATCCAGAATCCGACCGACGCCATCGTGCGGATCGTCAATTCCTGTATCTGCGGCTCCGACCTGCACCCCTACCACGGCATGCCCTCGTCCAGGCAGGGCAGCCCCATGGGCCACGAGTTCATCGGCGTTGTCGAGGAAACGGGCAAGGACGTGTCCACCCTGAAGAAGGGCGACTTCGTCATCGCCCCTTTCGCCTGGTCCGATGGGACCTGCGACTTCTGCCGTGAAGGTCTGCAGACCTCCTGCCGCCACGGCGGGTTCTGGGCCGCCGGCGGAATTGGCGGCGCCCAGGCCGAGGCTGTCCGTGTCCCGTTCGCTGACGGGACCCTGGTCAAGGCCCCTGTGGGCGAGGACAGCGAGCTGCTGCCGTCGCTGCTGACCCTCTCCGACGTCTACGGCACCGGTTACCACGCCGCCATCAAGGCAGGCGTCAACGCCCGGACCACTGTCACGGTCATCGGTGACGGCGCAGTCGGGCTGATGGCGGTGCTGTCCGCCAAGCAGCTGGGTGCCGAGCAGATCATCCTGATGGGCCGGCACAAGGCCCGCACTGACCTGGGCGTCGAATACGGCGCCACCGACGTCGTCGCCGAGCGCGGTGAGGCCGGCATCGAGAAGGTGCGCGAGCTCAGCGGCGGCGACGGAACGCACACCGTTCTTGAGTGCGTGGGGCACCGGCCGGCGTACGACCAGGCCCTCGGCGTGATCCGCCCGGGCGGCGTCATCAGCCGCGTGGGCGTTCCGCAGTATGAGGACGCTCCGATTGGTTTCGGCTCCATGTTCGGCCCCAACATCACGCTCACCGGCGGCCCGGCCCCCGTCCGCGCCTACATCGAGACGCTGCTGCCGGGCGTCCTTGACGGCACCGTGAACCCGGGCAAGGTGTTCGACCGCACCATCAGCCTGAACGACGTGCCCGACGGCTACCGCGCCATGGATTCCCGCGAGGCCCTGAAGGTCCTCGTCCGTCCGTAGCTCCACTCTCGAAAAGGAAACAACCGTGGCAGGCCCGGACGCGCTTCGGCGGCATTGACGTGCTGGTCAACAACGCCGGCTACGGCTACCGTGCCGCTGTTGAAGAAGCGGACGACGCCGACATCCGGCAATTGTTCGACACTAACTTTTTCGGCGCCGTCAGTATGATCAAAGCAGTCCTCCCCGGCGGACCGTCATCCTCAGCACGGACATCCGAGGAGGACAACCATGAGCACGCAGAAGCAACCGAAAAGTCCCACCGTCAAGGGACCGATGAGCCCGAAACAGTCTGGGGTGCCAAGCTCACGGCCGACGAATACCCCTTGACGAAGTAGGAAGACGACGACCCGCACCCGCAGCAGGGCCGCGGCGCGGCGTTACTGCGGGTGCTTAGCAGTTGGTCCCGGTTCGGCAAAGGCCTCGTCGTGCGTGGCAGCCCAGGACGCCAAAAGCTGCAAGGCATCGGCCGTAGGGGAGCCCGCCGGTGCGGTGTAGACGTTCAGCACCACGCCCGGCTCGCTGGGCAGCTCCATGGACTGGTAGTTCAAGTCGAGGTCCCCCACCACCGGGTGATGCAAGCGCTTGAGCCCGCTGCGGTGGAAGACCACGTCCCGGGAAGCCCACCGTTCCCGGAACAGCTCGCTCTGGGTGGACAGTTCGCCGATGAGCCGGATCAGTTCGGGGTCGTGGGGATGGCGGCCTGCTTCAAGCCGGAGCATCGCTGCGGCATCGTTGGCGATCTGATCGTAGTCACGCCAGAACTCGCGGGCCGCCGGGTCAAGGTAGGTAAACCGGGTGGTGTTCACGGGCCGGTGCGCGCTTTTGAACACGGGCGAGTAAAGGGCACGCCCCATCCGGTTTGCAGCCAGGATGTCATGGCGGCCGTTGCGAACCCACGCCGGCGCGTCAGACATTGCATCGAGTACCTGCTGGGCTTCAGGCCGGACAGTGCCGGGAGGTTTGCTGCGGCTCCTGCGAACCGGCCCGGCAGCGCGGGCGAGGTCAAAAAGGTACTCCCGTTCGGCTTCGTCCAGCTTCAGCGTGCGCGCGAGCGCATCCAGAACGCTTTCCGATGCCCCGGCGAGGTTGCCGCGCTCCAGGCGCACGTAGTAGTCCACGGAAACACCGGCCAGCATTGCCACTTCCTCACGCCGCAGGCCGGCGACCCGCCGATTCCCGCCGTACGCAGGCAAGCCGGCCTGCTCCGGCGAAATCCGCGCCCGCCTCGAACTTAGAAACTCTTTTATGTCCGCGCGCACATCTCCCATACCCCTACGGTAGGCGTCGGCGGTCCCGGGCGGCAGGCACTGTCAGTACCCGCCTGCTCCGCGCCCAGGCAAGACCCGGCCGCTACCGCTGGGTGGTTCCGCTGGCGGTGGCGCCCAGCATGGCGAGCTCGGCCCGGCTGGGCAGGCCTTCCCAGTCGCCGGCAGTGCTGACGGCGAAGGCCCCCATAACGGCGCCGCGTTTCAGGCGGCCGGCAACGTCCTCGCCGTCGAGAAGGGCGGAGAGGTAGCCGGCGGTGAAGGCATCCCCGGCCCCCACGGTGTCGATGCTTGTCACCGTGACGGCGGGCGCTTCGAACCGTCCGGAGGCGGTGTGGACGCCGGCGCCGGCGGCACCCCGTTTGACCACGACTTCCCCGACCCCCTGCTCCAGCAACGAGGCAGCGAGCGCGGTTTCGGCGTCGTCGTTCCCCAGGGAGTCGGGGCTGTCACCGCGCAAGGCGGCCGACGACACAAGGTCCAGTTCGTCTTCGGACGCTATCAGGATGTCGGCGTGCCGCGCGATGGGGGCCAGCACTGCGCGGGCCTCATCCCGGGTCCAGAGCTTGCTGCGGTAATTGACGTCGAGGGAGACCACCACACCGTCAGCTGCGGCGCGCTCGGCGGCGTATTCAAACGCTTTCCGGGCTTCGGGGCTGAGGGCGGGGGTAATGCCGGTCAGGTGCAGGACGCGCGGGCCGGCAGCGAGGGCAGCGTCCACATCGTCCCGGCTGACGGTGGAACCGGCCGAACCGGCGCGGTAATAGAAGGCCCGGGTGACGTCGGCCGTCCGCTGCTCGAGGAACATCACGCCCGTGCTGCGGGACTGATCCACCCGGCACTGCGCCGCGATGCCCTCGGAGCGCAGCTGCCGCAGAATGTATTCACCGTGCGGGTCGGCGCCAACGGCACCGGCCCATGTGACGCTGTGGCCCAGCCGCGCAACCCCCACGGCGACGTTCGATTCCGCACCGGCCACGTGCATGGCAAGGCTGCCGCCGGCGGACAGCGGCCCGGCGGACCGCAGCGAAACCATGGATTCGCCGAACGTCAGAAGGTCGACGGCGGCGCTCACCGCACGCCCGCTGCGGCGGTCCGGCGGGCAAAGGAGTCCGCCAGGTCCACAAATGCGCGGGCACGCCCGCGCATCGGGGCGAGGTCTCCGCCGGAGCCGGCATCACCGAACAGCGGCTCGCCCAGCCCGACGGCGATCGCGCCGGCTTCCCAGTAGCCCGCCGCTTCGTCAAGGCCCACGCCGCCCACCGCGATGAACGGGATCCCTGGGAAGGGATCGCGCAGCGCCTTGAGGTAGCCGGGGCCGCCGATGGAGGCGGGGAACAGCTTGATGGCTGTGGCCCCGCGGTTCATCGCTTCGTACGCCTCGCTGGGCGTCAGTGCCCCGGCCAGGATGGGAATTCCCTGCCGCGCCGATTCGTAGATGGATGCCGCCAGTGACGGCGTGACCATAAACTGGCCACCCGCCTCGGCGACGTTGTCCACGTCCTGCACGGTCAAAACGGTTCCGCCGCCGACGTAGCAGCCCGCCGGCGACGCGGCGCGGACCTCGCGGATCGCTTCCAAGGCCCCCGGCGTGGTCAGGGCGATCTCGACGAAACGGAACCCTTCCGCCATCGCGGCGAGGGCAGCCTGCGCCGCGGCCTTGCCGTCCGTGCCGCGCACGATTCCCACAAGCCGCGACTCCTGGATTCCGGCCAGCAGGCCTTCGGGCGGCATGTCCGTGCTGTCAGTCATGTTGTTTACCATTCTGCAAATGCTCCGTCCGAGTGGCGCCAGACCGGCCCGCGCCAGGCGTGGCCGCGCTTGTCCGCGGCGCGGACCACGGCCTCGTCGATCTCAATGCCGAGGCCGGGGCCGGTCAGCCGTTCGATGTGGCCGTCCACGAACCTCAGCGGGGATTTGTCCACCACGTAGTCCAGGACTTCCGCGCCCTGGTTGTAGTGGATTCCGATGCTCTGTTCCTGGATCAGGAAGTTGGGCGTCGCGAAACCCACCTGCAGGCACGCTGCCAGGGCCAGCGGCCCCAGTGGGCAGTGCGGGGCCAGCTGGACGTCGTAGATTTCCGCCAACGAGGCGATCTTGCGGACCTCTGTGATGCCGCCGGCGTGCGAAAGGTCCGGCTGGGCCACGGCAATGCCGGCCTGCAGGGCGGGCAGGAATTCCTGCCGGCTGTAGAGCCGCTCACCGGTGGAAACCGGTGTGGTGGTTGAGGACGTGAATTCGCGCAGCAGGTGCGTGTTTTCCGGAACCACGGGTTCTTCGAGGAAGAACGGCCGGTACGGTTCCAGCAGCGGCGCCACCCGGCGGGCGTTGGCCAGGCTGAAGCGGCCATGGAAGTCCACCGCGACATCGCGATGGTCCCCCAGCACCTCGCGGGCCGCGGCAACACGGCGGACGACGCCGTCGAGCTCTGCCACCGAGGCGACCGGGCTCATCCGGCCGCTGGCATTCATCTTGACGGCGGTCAGGCCCACTTCCAGCTGCGCGCTGATCTGGTCCGCCACCTCGTTGGGTTCGTCCCCGCCCACCCAGCCGTACATCCGGATCCTGTCGCGGACGTGGCCGCCCAGGAGCTGGTGCACGGGGGTGTTGAAGTGCTTGCCGGCGATGTCCCAGAGGGCCTGGTCCAGCCCGGAGACGGCACTGGCCAGGATGGGTCCGCCGCGGTAGAAGGAGCCCTTGGTCATGACCTGCCAGTGGTCTTCGATCCGGAGGGCGTCGTTGCCGATCAGCAGCTCCGAGAGCTGCCCGACGGCGGTGCGGACCGTTTCGCTGCGCCCCTCGCAGGTTGCCTCGCCCCAGCCGACAATCCCGCTCTCGGTCTCAATCCGGACAAACAGCCACCGGGGCGCGACTAGGAAGGTTTCAATTCTGCTGATGAGTGTCATGCCGGACCTAGCCCTTGGTAGCTCCGGCGGTCATACCGGAGACGATGTACTTCTGCGTGAAGAGCGCAATGATCATGATGGGGATGGTCACCACGGTGGCGGCCGCCATCAGCCCGCCCCAGTCGATGCTGGCGTAGGAGACGAAGTCGAAGATGGCCACCGGCAGCGTCTTGGTCTTGGACCCGGAGAGCACCAGGGCGAACATGAAGTTGTTCCACGAGAAGATGAAGGACAGGATGCCTGCGGTGGCCATGCCGGCCACGGACAGCGGCAGGGTGATGCGCTGGAACGCGCCGATCGGCGTCAGCCCGTCCACCTGCGCCGATTCTTCCAGTTCCAGCGGGAGCGAATCGAAGTAGCTCATCATGATGTAGACGATCAGCGGCAGGGCAACGAACATGTGGCTGAGGATCAGCACCTCGAACCCGCCCACCATTTTCAGGTTGGAGAACACGTAGTACCAGGGCACCAGCAGGGAGACACCCGGGATGACGCGGGCCATCAGGACCACCAGGGCCGAGCGGTGCATGGTGAACCGGCTCATGGCGTACGCGGCCGGGACGCCCAGCACCAGCGACAGGGCCGTGGAGACAAAAGCCACCCAGAAGCTGTTGAAGATGAAGACGAAGTAGTTGTTGCGCTGCAGCACGTTCGCGTAGTTCTCGAACGTGGGGCTGAAGATGAACGATTTGGCGGTGTCGTAGATGTCCACGTTGGTCTTCAGCGACGCCAGCAGCATCCAGAACAGCGGCGCCACCAGGAACAGCACCACGGCGATCAGGGCCGCGACACGGAAGACCCTGTAGGCGCGGGTGCCGAGGGGCTTCTTCGGGCGGCGGACCGGCCGGGGCTGCCTGGCGGACGTTTGGGTTTCGATGTTTTCGTTCAGGACGGTCATTTGCTTACCGCTTTCTTGCGCATGGTCAGCAGCCACATGGAGCCGATGATGATCATGAAGAACAGGATCAGCACCGCGGAGGACAGCCCGTACTGGTTGTAGTCGAAGCTCAGCCCGTAGGCGTAGACGTTCAGGGTCTCCACCTCGTGGAAGGAACCGCCGCCCTTGCCCTTGGTGGCGTACAGGATGTCGAAGGTCTTCAGGGCGTCGATGCCCCGGAGCAGGATGGCCACGATCACCGTGGGCATCATCAGGGGCAGAGTGATGAAGAAGAACCGCTGGAACGCGTTGGCGCCGTCCATGCGGGCTGCTTCGTCGGGCTCCTCGGAGAGGGAGGTCAGGCCAGCGAGCAGGATCAGGACCACCATGGGGGTCCACTGCCACACGTCCATAAAGATGGTGGTGCCGAGCGCGGTGTCCTGGCCGGAGAGCCAGGGCTGGGCGGGGATGCCCACAGCGGCGAGCAGCTGGTTCGCGAACCCGATGTTGGGGTCGAAGATCAGCCGCCACATCATGCCGACGGCTACCGGGGTGGCAACAAGCGGCAGCAGGATGGCCACGCGGACCCACTTTTCGCCGCGAAAGGGGCGCCAGAGCAGCAGGGCGATGCCCATGCCCAGGGCCACTTCGCAGACCAGGGCAACACCGGTGAAGGTGAGTGTGCGGCCCACAGCGGGCCAGAAGCGTTCGACGTCGGACAGGACCGTCAGGTAGTTTTCCAGGCCGATGAATTCGGTGGCTGCGCGGACGGAGCCCTGCGAATCGGTGAGGCTCAGGTACAGCGTCCAGGCCAGCGGGAAGATGATCAGGACGCCGACGAAGGCCATCGCCGGGGCTGCGAAGAGCCATTTGCGGTGCCGGTTGGCCCAGTCAGAGAATTTTTCGCGGGCACCGGGAGCACGGCCTGCGTTCCGGGCTGCGCTGCGGGGAGGAGTCATTACAGACATGGTTCACCTAAGGAGTTGGGGGGTGAAGAACGGCCGGGGCGGGACGGCAGCGTCACTGCCGTCCCGCCGGGGCTGTTGCGTGCACCGGGCATCAATACCTGAGCCCCGAGTGCACCGGGTGCGTTACTTCTTTTCGCTGTCCAGGAACTTCTGGAAGGCCTCGTGGGCGGAGTCGGCAGCGGCGGAAGCGTCGGCGCCGGTGATGCTGGCAACGATCGGCTCGCCCACGATTTCGCGGGCCTTGCCTACGGTGACTACCTCGGGACGGTCGTGGCCCACACCGTTTTTGGCGCTGGCGGCAATGGCTTCGGCCAGGTCCTTCGGGTACGTAGAAGTTCCCGCGGAGTCAGCCCAGACGGAGGCGCGGGGTCCGGGGACGCCGGCCTTCTGTGCGGCCAGGGTGCGTTCCTTGCTGGTGGCCCACTGGATGAACTTCCAGGCGTTGTCCCGGTTGCCCGAAGCCTCGTTCACTGCCAGGCCCCAGGACGGGATGTTGTACGGCTTGGAACCGGCGGGACCGGCAGGCAGGGCGGCGAACCCGACAGTCTCGGCAACCTTGGACTTGGCCGGGTCAGTGGCGTTCTTGTAGAGCGAGTCCGCCTCGGTGTAGAAGGCGGCCTTGCCCTGCGTGAAGATGGCCATCGCCTCGGGCCAGCTCATGTCCGTGCTGACGTTGGCGGGGCCGTAGTTCTTGATCAGGCCGCCGTAGAACGCGTAGGCCTTTTTGGCAGCGTCCGAGTTGACGGTGGACTTGCCGCTGGAATCGGTGAAGTCGCCGCCGAAGCTGTACAGGAAGCTGGAGAACTGTGTGACGGCGGCGGACTTACCGGTGCGGGCCACAAAGCCGGCGGTGTCCGGGTTGGATTCCTTGATGGCCTTGGCAGCCGCTTCAAGCTCCTCCATGGTCTTGGGGACCTCAAGTCCGGCGGCCTTCAGCAGGTCCTTGCGGTAGTAAAGGACTTCGCGCTCGGTGATGATGGGGACGCCCACAACCTTGCCGTCAGCGGTGGTGGCCTTGACCGGGCCCTCCTGGTAGTCCTTCCAGTCCCAGCCGGAATCCGAGGTGACCTTGTTGGTCAGGTCCGCGAGGTAGCCGTTCTTCGCGAACGCCTTGCCTTCCTGGAGCGGGCGGTACATCATCACGTCGATCTCGTCGCTGCCTGCGTTGAGCTTGACGTTGTACTGGTCCGAGAGCTGGTCTTCGCCGAGCTGCGTCAGTTCCACCTTGAGCCCGGAGGACTTCTCAAATTCCGGGATGGCGGCCTTGATGCCTTCGGTCCAGACGTGGTTTGCGAGAGTTACCCGGACGATACCGGATTCCTTGGCGTCGCTGCTGCCGCTGCCGCCGCAGGCTGTCAGCCCCATGGAAAGTGCCGCGGCGACTGCCGCGTACTTCATTACTGAACGTCGCTTCATGACGACTCCCTTGCTTCGAGGCTGACGTCACTGTCCAGCCACCTACAAATGCATCTTTACATCTGCTCTGGAAGAGATCTTAGGTAAATAAGGCAGACTTAAACAACCCCTTTTGGCAACCAGTATGATTTATCTATGAAAACCCCAAAGGCGGAGGCCCCCACAGACCGGCATGCTGCGTTGGTCCGGAGCTTGGGACTCGCGATCGCCGAGGGGACCCTCGCACCGAATTCGGTGGTGCGGCTGGACGAGCTGGAGGCCCAGCACAAGGTATCCCGCTCGGTGGTCCGGGAAGCCGCCCGGGTTCTTTCGTCCAAGGGCATGCTGGCATCCCGCAGGCGGTTCGGCACCGTGGTGCAGCCCGAAGAGGCCTGGAACCTTTACGACCCCCAGGTGATCCGCTGGCGGCTGGCCTCGTCCCGGCGGTTGGAGCAGCTTCAGGCCCTCAACGAGCTCCGTGGCGCGATAGAACCTCAGGCCGCCCGGCTCGCGGCCGAGCGGGCCTCCTGGGATGCCGGCAGCGATCTGGTCTCCCTGGCAGCGCGGCTGTGGGCGGCCGGCCAGCGGGGCGACAACGACGAATTCCTCCGGCTGGACGTCGAGTTTCATGCCGCCGTCCTCAACGCATCAGGCAACGCCATGTTTGCCCAGTTCCAGTCACTTGTGACCGAGGTCCTCACCGGCCGGACGAAGCACGGCCTGATGCCACACCTGCCCCATCACGAAGCACTGCAGCTGCACGTCGACGTGGCCAGCGCCATCCAGCGCGGTGAAGCCGGCGCCGCGCATGCCGCCATGAGCAGAATCGTGGAACAGGTCGCCGAAGAGGTAGGCCATATCTGGTCCGAGCATCACCCAAACGAGGCGCCGGACGCGTCCCTGCGGCACCCAACGGAGGCCGACGGCGCCCCCCAACTGCCGCCGTCGGCCTCCCGTTCCCTCGGGGAAAGCTAGAACGAACCCGTGGTGAACTGCCACGTCCTGGTGGCCAGCTGATTGCCCGCGAGGTCGCGGATGGACGTCGCGCCGCCGGTGACCGTCACCGCGTATTTGGTCTTGGCCGACAGGGCGTTCTGGGGGTCCAGGATCCACTGGTTGGTGGTGCCGTTGCGGAAGACGGCGGCGGCAACCATTGCGCCGGTGGCGGCGTTTTTCACCGTGAACGCGGCCGTGCTGACGCCTTGGACAGCCTCACTGAAGGTCACCGAGATGTTGTTGCTCCGCCGCACCAGGAGGGCGTTGCTGCCGGGCGTGAAACCCGTGACCGTGGGCGCCGGGCCGGTGGTGAAGGTCCAGCTCGTGCTGGCCAGCGGCGTGCCCTCGGTGTCGCGAATGGCGGAGGCGCCACCCACCAGCGTCGCGGTGAAGGTGCCATCCACGGCCAGGTTGGAGGACGGATCGAGGGTGGCCGTCTTGGTTGTGGCGTTGTAGCTTACCGTTGCGGGGATGGCGGTTCCGGCGGCGTTCCGGAGCACAAATGTTCCGGTACCAACGCCCTGAACGGCGTTGCTGAACGTGGCCGTCACGTTGTTGGCCACTGGCACCGCCGTCGACTGTGATGCGGGTGACTTGGCCGTAACAGTGGGTGCCGGGGCCGGCGCGGGCGCGGGCGCCGCGGCAGTGGCGTACAGCAGCCGGTTCGGCGTGCCGGTCGCGGTGCCCGTGATGGCACCGGCGGTCGCGTTGGAGGTCAAAGCCGAAACCACCTGGGCCGGCGTAAGCGCCGGGTTCTGGGAAAGCAGCACCGCCGCGGCGCCTGCCGTGTGGGGCGTGGCCATTGACGTGCCGGACATGGAGGCGGTTGCGGTGGTTGAGGTGTACCACGCGGAGACAATGCCGACGCCGGGTGCATACAGATCCACGCAGGAACCGAAGTTGGAGAAGGAAGCCTGGCGGTCGGCGGAATCGCTGGCTGCCACCGTGACCGCTGCCGGGAGCCGCGCCGGGGAACTGCCGCAGGCATCTGCGGCAGAGTTGCCGGCGGCAACCACTGCGGTGACGCCGTCGTTGATGACACCCTGGAGCGCGGCATCCACGGCCGCGCTGGCCGCTCCACCCAGGCTCAGGTTGACCACGGCGGGGGCTCCGGCGGGGTGGTTGGCGGCGATCCAGTCCAGGCCTGCCACGACGTCGGAGTTGAAGCCGGAGCCGGTGCAGTCCAGGACCCTGACGGGTACAATCGTCGCCGCCTTGGCCACGCCGTAGGTGGTCCCGGCCACCGTTCCGGCCACGTGCGTGCCGTGCCCGTTGCAGTCGCTGGAGCCGCGGCCATCGGCTACGGCCGTCCAGCCTGCCGTCACCCGGCCGGCAAACTCGGAATGGGCGGCGAGCACGCCGGTGTCCACCACATACGCGCTCACTCCGGCGCCAGCGGCACTCCAGGTGTAGGAACCGGAGAGCGGCAGGGCCCGCTGGTCCACCCGGTCCAAGCCCCACGGCGCGGGCTGCTGCGTCGCGGAAACGGTGATGGGCGCATCCACTTCCACCGATGTGACGGCGGACGAGCGGGACAATGCCGCGGCTTGCGCCGGCGTCGCGGTAACCACGGCGCCGCGCAGGGCGTGCGTGAAGGAGCGGCCGACGCCGATACCTTGGGACTTGAGGCGCGCAGCCTCGGCCGGGACGTCAGTTTCCGCGGCGTAGCGGACCAGATAGCGGACGCTGGCGTCGTTGCCGGCCGGTGCAACGGCCGCGGCGGGCAGGCCCGGAGCTGTGAGGGCGACGGCAGCCAGCAGCGTTGCGGCAGCGGGCGGCACAAAACGGAAGGTGCGCATTTTGAGGTCCTAGCGTGGCTGTCTGGACTGTTGTGGGCGGCGGAATATCCCCCACGTATCACCAGATTAGGAGCCGCCACGCGCCGCGGCCGGGAATTGAGCCGATCCTGCGCCAACCCTTCGGCGCCTGCGGAATTCTTGAGGGACCGCCCTCCGCAGTGGCCTGACTTCGGTTTCAGTTTTCCGTGGTTCAGTCTTCCGTGGGCGTGGTCCTGTTGGAGTGGTAGGTCCGCCACGTGTGTTCAGGCTCGAAGCCCAACAGGCGCCGGGCCTTGTCGATGGACAGCATGGTCTCGTGTTCGCCCAGCTCCTTGGTCACGGTGACGTTGGGAAACACCTCCGCGGCAAGGCTGGCGCTGGAACGCGTCATGACGGTGTCCGCGTTCGCGATGATGAAAGCCTCGAATCCGGGCTGGCCGTTTTCCAGCGCCCGCGCCACAGCCTGCCCGCCGTCGCGCCCGTCGATGTAGGCCCAGAGGTTCCACTTGCGCAGCGTGGCGTCGGCATCGAACGACGGGAACCGTTCGTAGTCCTCAGGATCCATGACGTTGGAAAACCGCAGGCCCGTGATGCTCAATTCCGGATCCCAGCGCGTCAGCTGGATCGCCATCTGCTCCTCAAGGTGCTTCACAAGTGAGTAGGTGCTTTCCGGCCGGGCCGGGTATTCCTCATCCACCGGGATGTAGGGAGGGTCGACGTCGAACGGCAGTCCCAGCACCGTCTCGCTGGAGGCGTAGACCACCTTCTTGATCCCGGCCCGTCTGGCCGCCTGGAACACGTTGTAGGTGGAGAGCATGTTGTTCTCGAACGTAGCGGCGTCCGGGATGATGCCGGGCGCCGGAATGGCTCCAAGGTGAACGATCGCGTCGAAGCCATCATGCCGGTCGTCGAGACCCAGGAACACGTCAAGGACCTGGCCGTAGTTGCGCAGGTCCACGATGGCCAGCCCCGGGCTTCTGTCCCCCGCACGGTCCAGGTTCAGCACCTGGTGGCCATCGTCCGTCAGTCTGCGGACCACATGCCGTCCGAGTTTTCCGCTGCCGCCGGTCACTGCAATTCTCATGGGGACACCCGGGCAGCCAGGAACTTTTCGACGGCGGCAATGGCACGTGTGGTGATGGCACCGGGGTCACCGCTGCCGTCCACCGAAACCACCATTCCCCGGCCGGCGTAGACCGCCACGACCTCATGGGTTTCGCGATGGTAGAGGTCCAACCGGCGCCTGAAGACCTCGATGGTGTCGTCCTTCCGGCCCTGTTCCTTGGCCCGCTGCAACATCCGTTGCTCGAGTTCGGAATCCGGTGCGCGGAGTTCCACCACAGCGTCGAGGCGGTGGCCCTGGGAGGCCAGCACGTTATCCAGTTCCATGATCTGGGGAGCTGTCCGGGGGTACCCGTCCAACAGGAAACCGGGCTGCAGATCGGCGTCGAGGAGCCAGTCCTTGACCAGGGCGTTGGTGAGATGGTCCGGCACAAAAGCGCCGTCGTCGAGATACTTGGCGGCCTCCAGGCCCAGCGGCGTCTCCTGGCTGACATTGGTCCGGAAGATTTCGCCCGTGGATACCGTTGGGATGCTGAAGTGCTTGGCGATGCGCACCGCTTGGGTGCCTTTCCCCGAGCCCGGCGGCCCGATGATGAGCAGTCTGGTCATATTCCTGTTCCTCCGCGGCGTCCTTGCCTTGCTGGTCTCGGGTCCCTGTCGGCAGCGCCAACGTGTGCTTCATTCTGCCCACAAGTGGCAACACAACGCCAGCCTCCGGGAGGGCACCTGGAGGCTGGCGTTGGATTGGGGGGAGGTCAGAACCGGGATGCTGCGTCTGGGGCAACTCCAACTGCCTGATTACCCGAGGTATCGGTCACGCCGGCGGGCGGCGCCACCGTGGGGGAAGACGTTCCCACCCCGGTGTTGGCGGTACCGCTACGGGTGCCCAAAGTGATTGTCAGGGTTTGGCTGGCATTGTCCCATGCGACCTTCGACGCGCCGCCGCCGTTTCCGGTCCCGGTGAACGTCAGGGATCCGGAGCTCACGTAATTGGCGCCAAGCGTCACGGGGCCGATGTTAGGCGTGCAGGCCGCACCGGCAGTGGTGACCGTGAGAATGTTCGCGCTACTAATAGTCACTGTTACCACGTTATTGCCGGCTATGTCCGGGGGCTGCACGCCATTGGTCCACGAGCTGCAGATGGTTTTGCTGTTGATGTCAGCGGAGTACTTGATCCTGACTGTGTCCCCCGTCTCCGCAACGCCTGCTGTGTTCTTGGAAGGGCTGAACAGAGTGACTTTGGCTGTCGGCGCCACCGTATCCTTGGTCGACGTTGCCGCGCCTGGATTGCTGACGTTGCCGGCCGCATCGGTGGCGATCGCCGTGTACGTAATGGTTCCTTGGCTAAAGGTGGAAAGGTCGAAGTTCATCGTCTGAACGGAGCCATTCGCCGTCAGGTTCTGGGTGAGTGTCTGTTGCGGTGTCCCAGGCGGCGGCGTATCGGTGACAGTAACCTTCACTGATGACCCTGTCTCAGCAGTGACGCTGACGGGGACGGTGGCCACATTGGAGATGTTCACGACCGCTGGAGCAGTGACTGTCGGAATGGCAGGAGGCGTGGAGTCCCCCACCACTCCACTGCTGCGCGATGATTCCACGCCCGCCCAGGATCCGACGACCGGGGTGACGGTGTAGTACCAGGTACCGCTCGGCAACGCAGCCTCGCTGCAGGTCCGCGCTGTGATGGTTCCCAAGCAGCCTCCCCCGGCTGCCACCTTGGTGCCGCCGGTCGCGGACGAGTACCGGGCAACGGTGTAGCTGGAGACCAGCCGGCCTGCCGCCGTCGTGCCTTGCGCCCAACTGACTGACGCAGCACCGCCGGAACCTGACGCTACGGGTGCGGCCAAGGCAACGATGGAGTCGGCCTTGGCCGCGCCGTCATTGCTGCTGAGGGTCTGCCAGTAGGCGCTGGCCGCCGGCCCGCCCCACGAGATGACGAGGGCAGCCGCGACGATCCCGGCCACGCGGGCCTTCCGGCCCGGCGGCGGAGTCTGGATGGGGCGCGTCATTTCCGTGCCTCCAAAGTGACGGGGAGGCGGAACGTCGCGCCCTGGCAAGCGGACAGCGAATCCGTCGACATCGAGGCCGCTCCCTGCAACGTGATCAGGACCGACGAATTCGCCGGAATGCTAACCGCCGGGGTCAGCGGTGCCGCCGGACTAGCGAACGTCACGCCGGTGGTGGTGCATCCAGAATGGTTGGCGTCGGCCGTCGTGGCCCCGTTGCCGCGGATGGCGTAAACCTGCACGGCGTAACCGTTGGGGTTGTATGCCCGGACGGCAACATCGGCGGTGCCGCCCGGGACGAGTGTGCTCTGCGGGGTGTCGCCCGCCACGAGTGCTTCTACGGTGACGGTCGCCATGCTGCCGTTGGTGGCGGCGCCTGATCCGGCACCCACAGTGGCCCAGTAGGCGTACGCGCCGCCCACTCCCGTGGCGAGGCAGAGGGTGACGGTTGCTGCCGCAGTCCTGGCAGCCAACCGTGCGGAGGTGCTCCTTGGTGTGTGCGTCATGTCAGTTCCCCTCCCCTGCTCCGGAATAGGCGAGCTGGAGAGTGGCGCCCTTGCAGCCGTCCTGGTTCAGCGCCGTGTCCAGCATGGCGATTTTGGGCCATAGTGCCGGCGGTATACCTAGTGATTGGAGCGAGCTGGACCCCACGGGGACCGTGAGCGGGTAGGTGCCGCTGTAGTTGGTCACCACGTAGTCGTCCTTGGTGCAGGGAAGCGCCGCCGTCACGGCAGACTGAGTCCGGGTGACGCCTGTGATGGAGACCGACAGGCTGGTCAGCGCCAGGCTCTTGTTGTTCGGATTGGCAATGGAAAGATTGAGCGGAACTTTTGCTCCCGGAGTGAGCTGGGTGCCCAGGTTCCCGGAGATGCTGAAGGTCTTTTTGGACGACTGGATGTACAGCTGGACGACGACAGCGTCAGCCTGGCTTGCGCCGGCGGCCGTGCCGATGGTCAGGTCCGCTTTGCCGTCCGGAGTGGTTGCCGACGTCGCCACCGTCAGCGTGACGGTGGCCGTCTTGCCCGAAGCGAGAGTGACCGACGCCGGCGCGAAGGCCGCCGTCGTACTGGCCGGCAGGCCCGAAACAGTGGGGGTGACGCTGCCGCTGAACCCGTTGGTGGAGGTCAGGGACACCGCATAGCTGACCGGGTCGCCCCGGTCAACCGTCCGGCTGGAGGGATTTACCTGGATGGTGACTCCCTTGGTTTTGTTGCCCTGGCTCCCGCCCTGGCTGGCCGCGAAGATGGTGCCCGCCGAAACGAGCATCGCCACAAGACCCACCAGCAGCACCTTCGCTACGGTGGTGGTTCTTCGCATGACTGTGCGGAAGTACCCAGAATCATTCTGCACGTTCAGCCCTTCTGGCCTGATCTGAATTGAGCGGGAGGAGTTGGAATTCGCCAGCGGGGAGGTTCTGCTCCTCCCCGCCGGCGAAGACTATTAGACGCTGCCGACCGTGATGGTGACGACGGCACCCTTGCAGGCCCCTTGGTCCACCGTTGCACTGTCATTGAACGTCAGGGTTCCGCTGCCCACAGACGTGCCCGATGAGTTCTTCGCGACCGTGGTGTTGCTGGTGTCAGCAGTGACAACGAACCAAGCTGAATCGCAACCGGCTTTGTCGGTGGTCACGGTGGCGGACAGCACCCCCACCTTGGTGCTGGTGTTTGGGTCGGCGTTGTCTGCCGTGTAGCCCACCGTCCGGACGTCTCCGGGGGCGAGTCCGTCAGTGAAGTTGGCGTGCAGGGTCACCGTACCCTCGCCTACCGAGTTGGTCGCCTGGCCGGAACCGGTGCCCGTGGTGGTCCAGTAGGCGTAGGCAGCCCCGCCGCCGCCTGCCACCAGTGCCAGTGCACCGACTGCTGCCAGGACTTTGTTCTTATTGGTCATTTTGCGCATGGAAGAGACTCCTTTGGCTGGGGTAAAGACAGATGCTGAGACACACAGCCATCGGGAACCACTACGGGGCCTTGCTTCCGGCTGATCGATGACGCCCATACTTCCCGGCCCTGGTGATCCCAACAACGCGTAGCAGTACTGGACTTTTGCGGACCTCCCCAGCCACGACCTCTTGGATGAGGGGCAGGGTACTCAGTTTTCGTCGACCGGACGGGCGGTGTCCGATACGCGGGGACTCTTCGCGCAAGCGTTCGGGAGCCAGCCGCATTCCTTGTGTTTCAAGCCAAGAGGCCCCACCGCCGGATCTTCGCGCAGTGCCACCCGCACGGCAAGCAGGTAGTACCTGAGTACTCCGCGGCCTGGCTGTCATGTGGCGCTTCCCACGGCTCTGGCCTGTATATACTTCTGGTTATCGGTTTAGCAGCAGGCCGTTGGACAGTTCGTCGATCCAGCGACCGCCGGCACCTTCCGCCTCCACGGCAAGGTGTGCGGGGAGTTGCCGGCTCGTTTTGACCAGAGCGAATGGCACTAAGAACCGTGGCCAGCGAGTCAACAGCAAAAACACCTTCATCAATCACCGAGCACCTGCACGAGGAACTTCTCAACAGCACCGATGTTGAGGAGTTTCTGGACGAGCTCGCCCGCGTTTCGGCGCGAAATCTTTCCGATCCCGGCGACGAAGTGCTGTGCGGCATCACCCTCCTGCGCGAGCGCATGGCTGCCACGGTAGCCAGCAGCGGTGCCGCTGCCCGGGCCATCAGCCAGATTGAATATCGGTCCGAGCAAAGCCCAGGGATGGCTGCGTCGCTGGAGCCGGTGACGGTCCATGTTCCTGATTTGCACGACGAAGCCCGCTGGCCCGAATACTGCGAAGCCGTCCTGGAACAAGGCATCCGGTCAGTCCTTGCCATCCCGTTCCGACTGGAGGGGGAAACCAAAGCAACTCTCCTCCTCTACTCCCACCGGACCTCCCGCTTCGAAGGCCGCGTCCTGAAGGCTGCCGAGGACTTCGTCCGCCAAACTTCGCTTGCCCTGCGGCTTGCGGTGCGTTTCGCGCACTACAGCGAGACGGCGGCGCATCTGCGTGCCACCCTCGAATCACGAACAGTGATCGACATGGCGGTGGGCATCATCATGGCCCAGAACCGGTGCAGCCAGCAGGAGGCTTTCGAGCTCCTCAAAGCGGCGTCCAGCACCCGCAATTCCAAGCTTCATATCGTCGCCGCGGCCGTGGTGAATGCGCTGGGCCAGGGGCCGGCCCGGACGCACTACGACGGCTGAACCCCTCCCCGCAGCCGGCGGCCAGCGAAGTGACGGCTGAGACGACCGGCGGCCGGTTTGCGGAATACGTCACTATGACGGTTTACCACCCCACCAGCCCGTACACTGGTGGCAAAGCTGGCTGAGGGGCGTTCATGGAAACAAAACGTATCTGTCTTGTCATCGAGGACAACGATGACATCCGGGGTCTGATCACTGTGGTTCTGACCCGCGCAGGCTTTTCCGTGCGTTCGGTTGCCAACGGCGCCGAAGGAATTGCCGCGGCCGCTGAACCATCGGTTTCGCTGATCACTCTGGACCTTGGCCTGCCGGACATGGACGGTCACGTCGTTGCCCGGGCAATCCGCGCCTTAAGCACCGCTCCCCTGCTTTTCCTCACCGCCAGGTCCGAGGAGGACGACATCCTGGCCGGAATGGCCTCCGGCGCTGCTGCCTACCTGACCAAGCCGTTCCACCCCAAGGAACTGCAGGAGCTCGCACTGCGGCTCTGCCCGGCGGACACCCCTACCCGCCAGAAGCCCCATTCCACAACGGCAGCAGTAAGCCGCACCCCCTTGCCTGACGCGCTGGCTATTGGGCGCCGCGCAACGAAACGGTAATCTGCGCCACCCGGTTGACCCTCATGCTCAGTCCCCGGACCGCGTGCCCTGATCGGCGACACGATAGGCCTCCGCGCCAAGAACCTGGGCATGGCCGGCGGCCACCACCAGCGGCGACAGCACCGTCACTTACTACGTTGCCGACGTCGTGCTCGGCGATGTCACCACCCTCCAGTCAGCCTTCGCCAACGACAGCTTCGGCGACATCACCAAACCATCAACGGCGAACTGACCATCACCGGCGGCACGTGGCGGCGGCCGGCAGCGTGGGCATGGCGGTCACATCGGGCACCTCCTCGACTCAGTCCGGCGTGCAGGTGACACTCGGATCGACCGCGACTGCCGGCGAGTACACCACTGCACAGGGTCCGGGCGGCGGAGGCTTCGGCGCCCGCCCCTAGTTCCCCTCCCAAAACGCCCGTTACCGACGAAAAGGGTAACGGGCGTTTTGGTCCTGTGAGCTTTCCGGATATCGGCGCATACTTGAACGCACAGGCGGCCACGGCCATGGGAGGACACCATGAAGTTTCTCGGAGCACTGATTGTCATCTGGCTGATCATCGGAGGAATCGCCGCCTGGCAGCGCGGCTACTTCGGCGGGGCTCCCGGGTCCTGCGCCCAAGCTGGAACGGTGGCCGTGACCATCGTCGCCGGGCCCTTGAACTATTTGGGCGTCAACCCGCAGATCGCGTGCGAACTGCCCCAACCCTCCCAGTAGCCACATCCTTGGTGCCGCGGCGGGCGGTCCCTAGAGTAGGGAATGCCGGGCGTCGGCTTTTGTTTGCGCCCGAAACTGATTCCGAAGCTTCGAAAGGACCGCCGAGATGGCATTCGTCACCGTTGGAACCGAGAACAGCACCGATATTGAGCTCTACTACGAAGACCACGGCAGCGGTCAGCCTGTTGTCCTGATCCACGGCTACCCCCTGGACGGATCGTCCTGGGAAAAGCAGACCACCGCCCTCCTGGACGCCGGCTACCGCGTGATTACCTACGACCGCCGCGGCTTCGGCAAGTCCACCAAAACCACCAGCGGCTACGACTACGACACCTTCGCCGCCGACCTCAATACCCTCCTGAACAGGCTGGAAATCCACAACGCCGTACTGGTGGGCTTCTCCATGGGCACCGGCGAGATTGCCCGCTATCTGAGCACGTACGGTTCGGCCCGGGTGGCCCGCGCAGCATTCCTTGGATCACTGGAACCCTTCGTCCTGAAAACCGAAGACAACCCCGACGGCGTCCCGCAGGAGGTTTTTGACGGGCTCACCGAAGCCGTCACCGCGGACAGGTACGCGTTCTTCACGGAATTCTTGAAGAACTTCTACAACACGGACACGTTCCTGGGTACGCCGCGGCTCAGCCAGGAGGTTCTGGACGCCAGCTGGAACGTCGCAGCGGGAGCCGGCGCCACCGCATCAGTCGCCGCGCAGCCCACGTGGCTGACCGACTTCCGCGGGGACATCCCCCGGATCAATGTTCCCGCGCTGATCGTTCACGGCACGGCAGACAACATCCTCCCCATCGATGTCACCGGCCGCAGGTTCGCCAAGGCCCTGCCGTCGGCGGACTATGTGGAGATCGACGGCGCCCCGCACGGCCTGCTGTGGACGCACGCCGCGGAAGTCAACGAAGCCCTGCTCGCCTTCCTGAAGAAGCAGACCGGATAACAAAAAAGAGTGGATGGGCCAGGCGTTTCGCCTGGCCCATCCACTCTTATCAGGCTTAGTCAGCTCAAGCCCTGGCAGCCTTGCCCGGCAGCGCCAGCTTGAAGACCTTCGCCCAGGAAGATCCCACCTGCTTCAGCAGCGGACCTGTGGTGTACTTCAGGCCGTAACGCTGGCAGATCTCGCGTACCCGCGGAGCAACCTCGGCGTACCGGTTGGACGGCAGGTCCGGGAAGAGGTGGTGCTCGATCTGGTGCGACAGGTTGCCGGTCATCAGGTGCATGAACTTGGAGCCGGAGATGTTGGCAGAGCCGATCATCTGGCGGACGTACCAGTCACCGCGGGTTTCGCCTTCCACCATTTCCTCGGTGAAGGTGTCAGCGCCTTCCGGGAAGTGGCCGCAGAAGATCACGGCGTGCGCCCAGACGTTGCGGACGGCATTGGCGGTCAGGGTGCCGTAGAGCGCCTGCTTGCCGGAACCGGTGAGCATGGCGACGGCGGGAGTGGCGGCGTAGTCCTTGGTGAACTGGGTGACCACCTTGCGGCCCAGGGCCTTGAGGTCCTTGACCAGCGCTTCCTTGGATTTCTTGCCTGCCTGGTACTCGGCAAGCTCAAGGTCGTAGATGGCGATGCCCCATTCGAAGAGCGGGGAAAGGATGGCGTTGTATACCGGGTTGCCCAGGTTGTGGGGCTTCCACGGCTGGTCCTCGTCCATACGCAGGAGGTTGTACCCGACGTCGTTGTCCTTGCCCACCACGTTGGTCCAGCGGTGGTGGAGGTCGTTGTGCGTGTGCTGCCAGGCGCGCGACGGGGTGACGAAGTCCCACTCCCAGGTGGTGGAGTGGATGTCAGGGTCCCGCATCCAGTCCCACTGCCCGTGCAGGATGTTGTGGCCGAGTTCCATGTTTTCCAGGATCTTGGCGAAGCTCAGCAGCGTGGTGCCGGTGACCCAGGCTGCCTTGTTCTTGCTGACCAGCAGTGCCGCGCGGCCGGAGATCTCCAGCCCGCGCTGGATCTTGATCATGCGGCGGATGTAGGCGGCGTCGGAGGCGCCGCGCTTGGCCAGGATTTCGTCGCGGATCGCGTCGAGTTCGCGGCCCAGCTCAGCTACCTGTTCGTCGGTAAGGTGCGCAGCGGCAGGAGGACGGACCAAGGGGCTGCCGGACTCGGCCAGCGCACCGGGGCGCCTCTTTGCCGCTCCGGTGGGGGCGGTGTTGCTTTCGGAGACTTTCTTGCTTTCTGAAACTACTGACATGCGGTATTGCTCCTCAGAGTTCGAGGTTGACGGGTCCGGCGGCTGCCGAGACACACGTTTGGATCAGTTGGCCGGGTTCGCCGTGGACCTCGTTGGTGCGAAGGTCACGGACCTGTCCGGCCAGGAGCGGAGTCAGGCAACTGTGGCAGATTCCCATCCGGCAGCCGCTGGGCATCAGCACCCCGGCGTCCTCGCCGAGGTCGAGCAGCGGGGTATCGCCGTCCGCGTCAACTTCCCGGTCCGACGCCTCAAAG
Source organism: Pseudarthrobacter sp. Y6 (assembly GCF_050156205.1). Lineage (NCBI taxonomy): Bacteria > Bacillati > Actinomycetota > Actinomycetes > Micrococcales > Micrococcaceae > Pseudarthrobacter > Pseudarthrobacter sp. Y6. The sequence goes on from NZ_CP189574.1 coordinate 3,747,517, forward strand.
GTGACCAGGCCGCCGTCGTGCCCCACACCCCCGGCGAAGGTGGTGTTGAACCGTTCAATCATCAGGTTGCCGGGATCGCCGGCGAGAGCAACATCGGAACCGGGGGCGCCGGCGGTGAGGGACGCCTGCTTCCATAATGCCTCGGCGTCGTCCAGGAAACTGTCCGGGCCGCAGGCGTAGGCGGCCCGTTCTTTCCAGTCCGGGCAGATCTCATCGAGCTCGGCCGTGTTGGTCAGGTCCATCCGGCCCTGTTCGCCGGTGTACCAGTGGGCCAGCCGGAAGTTGGGGAACTGGTCGGCCAGTTCGGCGAGTTCCTCGCGGAAGAGGCTGTCGCCGGGTGTGCGGGCGGAGTGCACAAGGACGACGTCGGCATCCGGGCGGCGGGGAACAAGTGTGCGGATCATGGACATCACCGGAGTGATGCCGCTGCCGGCGGTGACCATCAGGAGCGGCCTGGGGTGCTCGGGCAGGACGAAGTCGCCTTGCGGGGGTGCCAGGAAAAGGACGTCGCCCGGTTTGGTGGTCCGGACCAGGGTTCCGGAAACAGCGCCGACGTCGGTGACGGTGATGGCGGGGTCCTTGCCGGCGGGGGCGCTCAGCGAATAGGAGCGCCAGTGGCGGACGCCGTCCAGCTCAACGCCGATGCGCGCCCACTGGCCGGCCAGGTGCGAATGCCAGCCGCGACCGGGACGGAAAAAGATTGTGGCCGACTGCGCCGTTTCCTGGACCACACGGGTTACCACTCCGCGCAACTGGCGCGCGGAGAAGACAGGGTTGAAGAGCGCCAGAATATCTTCCGGTGCCAATGGCGTGGTCAGTACGGAAGCCGCCTGTGCCAGCTGACGTAGCCGGATCATGCAGTAAAACCTAAAGCGGCGCGAGCCATATTTCTCTCTCCTGACCGTTCCGCTGTCACGCAGTAATAAGCAGTCACGCAGTAATAATGGGGCCCTTAGCCCCCCAAAGCCCGCTACAAGCCTAACGGCTCTGGCTTGTGGATGGTTCCCGGGTCAGCGGTCGTCGCGTTCCTCGAACTCCTCATCGAGGTCATGGTGCCTGAACTCCGTCTCCGGGTTCGGTTCGCCCTCGGCCACGTACTCATAGTCCAATTGACGCTGCACTTGGCTGTCCAAAACCTGCAACTCCTTGTCCGGAACTGCGGAAAGATCTTCCGGGAACTCGTCTTCCGGTGTCAGGTGTAGCTTTTCGGACATGGTGAGCCTCTCTAGGCCGTGAGGAATAACCGGGCCTCAGCGGCCCGCACCCTCTCAGGATATTCCCTTCCGGGCGGATCACCCAGCGGAATCTGCGCCGGATCAGGAACGGGCCGGGGTCCAGCCGACGGCGGGCGCAATGTAGCGGGCGATGTTGCCCAGCATTTTGGCATTGAAGTCAACGCCCAACTGGTTGGGCACTGTCACCAGCAGTGTGTCCGCGGCTTGGACCGCGGCGTCGGCCGCCAGCTGTTCGGCCAGGACATCCGGGGCGCCGGCATAGGTCTTGCCAAAGCGTGCTGTCAGGCCGTCGATGACGCCCACCTGGTCCCGGCTGTCCCGCAGCGCGCTGCCCGCAAAATACCTGCTGTCCTCGTCGTCGACGATCGGCAGGATGCTCCGGCTGACGGAGACACGCGGCTGGTGGCTGTGTCCTGCCGCGGCCCAGGCGTCCCGGAAGAGTCGGATTTGCTCCGCCTGCAGCTGGTCGAAGGGGACGCCGGTGTCCTCGGTGAGCAGGGTGGAGCTCATCAGGTTCATGCCCAGGCCGGCCGCCCACACGGCGGTGTTGCGGCTTCCGGCGCCCCACCAGATCCGCTCCGCGAGACCCGGCGACTGTGGCTGGACCGGCAACAGGCCGATGGCGCCGCCGGCGTAGCGCGGGTCCGCCTCAGCCACTCCGGCGCCGCTGATGGCGTGCCGGAACTGGGCTGTGTGCCGGCGGGCCATGTCTGCGTCGGTCTCCCCTTCTCCCGGTTTGTGGCCGAAGGCGGCGGCTCCGTTCCGGGCAGGCTCGGGTGAACCACGGCTGATGCCCAGCTGCAGCCTGCCGCCGCTGATCAGATCCGTGGCCGCGGCTTCCTCGGCCATGTACAGCGGGTTTTCGTAGCGCATGTCGATGACGCCGGTGCCGATCTCTATCCGGCTGGTCCGGGCGGCGATGGCTGCCAGCAGCGGGAAGGGGGACGCCTGCTGACGGGCGAAGTGGTGCACGCGGAAGAAGGCGCCGTCGATTCCGAGTTCCTCGGCCGCCACCGCCAACTCAATGCCTTGGCGCAGGGCCTCGCCGGCGGTTCTCGTGCGGGAACCCTGGCCGGGGCCCCAGTGGCCGAACGAAAGGAATCCGATGCGTTGCATGTATGGCCCAACCTCCCCGCGGCTGGCCGCATTCCCGGCTGGCATGATGAGGCTGTGAGTATTCCTGCCGAAACCGTGGCGATCGCCAAAACGACTGTGCTCTTCGTCCTGGCCGCTGCCGCCGAGATCGGCGGCGCGTGGCTCGTGTGGCAGTCAGTCCGCGAGGGCAAGGACTGGTGGTGGGCAGGGCTGGGTGTCATAGCTCTGGGCCTCTACGGCTTTGTGGCCACCCTCCAGCCGGACGCCCATTTCGGCCGGATCCTGGCCGCCTACGGCGGAGTGTTTGTGGCTGGGTCGCTTGCATGGGGAATGATCTTCGACGGTTTCCGTCCGGACCGGTGGGACATCGCGGGCTCCGTCATCTGCCTGGTCGGGGTGGCTGTGATCATGTTTGCCCCGCGAAACGCGGGCTGACCCGCCCTGGCCGCGACCGCCGTCGTACCCGCTGCTGATACAGCCACTGAACGTCAGAACATCGGCAGCAGGAAGCCCGCGATGAGGGCCACGGCACCGATCCCGGTAAGCACGCGGCCAAGCACGACGGCGGTCCGCCCCACCGTTTCGGGCGCTGCGGTCTGCCACTGCGTGGGGCGCTTGGGGTGGTAATAGATCGGCAGGGCGTCGCCCACGGCCAGGTCCTTGATGTCGTGGGGCGACATCGGGGCGTGGTGGACCTGGTACTTGCGGTCAAACCAGCGAAAGCCAGTCCCGGTAGCGTCCGCGTAGACCACCGCTTCTGCAACGGTCCACGGGTGCACAAACCGCCGAAGGATGCCCGAGTAGAAAAGCAGGGCAAGCCCCGGCGGAAGGCAGAGCCAGGTCATCATTTCCAGGATGGGACCTGCCATTTCAAGCGCAGTGGGCATATCAATGATGCTACCGGGAGTTTGCGCCCCCCAAGCGTGCCCCGGGCCTGGCGGAATCAGCCGATGGGCTCGGCCATTTGCTCCACCATGTACTGGGCATCCACGGTGGATCCGGTCGCGGGGTCTGTCATTTCCACTTTCCAGCTGCGGGCGAACTGGTCTACGCCGTGGGTCATGGCCACTGTGCCGGAAATGAGGACCGTCCCCGGCTCGTTCAGGCCGCGCTCGGTCAGTACCTCCAGCCAGTAGTCCGGGGTCAGCAGGGCTTCCAGTGAGCTGTTTTGGATCAGCGTGTCCGGGGTGTCCCCGCCTGCTGCTGGAAGGATCCGCAGTAGCGCGCCAGCAGACGGCCACCGGCAAACCCAGCTGACGATTCCAACTAAGCCGGCCGGAGTTTTTGTCCACATAATGCAGCCAAAACGCCTTTCAACTCGCGTTATGTGGACAAAAACTCCATTAGGTGCGGAGCAGGATATCCCGGGTGACGGCCAGATGATGGTCAATGGCCTCCTGCGCCTTCGCCGCGTCGCCGGACACCAGGGCATCGAGGATGTCCTGGTGTTCGGCGCACACCTGTCCGCGCCGGTCGCCGGTGCGGAACAGGGCAGAGACTCCCACCAGGATCTGCCGGACGTGGAGCTTGCTGTACGTTCGGGAGATGAGCTCATTGCCCGCGGCGTCGATCAGCAGCTGATGGAAGAGGGTGTCCAGTCGAATGAACTCCTGCGCAGCCTCCGCATTCAGCTGCTCGGGAAGCTGTTCCTGCTGGTCCAGGGTGTCCTGCATCGTTTTCGCAGGAACGCGGCGCTGTTCGATAACCAGGCGGGCGGCATGGCTTTCCAGCACACCACGGAGTTCCATCAGCTCCGACATTTCGCGGCCAGTCACCGGCGGAACATAGGCCCCGCGCTGAGGAATCAGTTCCACCAGGCCGTCGGAGACGAGGAGCAGGAGCGCCTCCCGGACCGGAGTTCGCGAAACGCCGATCTCGGCGGCCAGCTCCTGCTCGTTCAGGAACTTCCCCTGCACCTCCGGGTCAATCAGGATGTTTTCGCGCAAGTACGCGTACGCCTTCTCGCGGCCGGACGCCGCCGTCCCCGAACTTTTTCGCATACATTGTGTATACAAAAGACTGGAGCAATTTCATGCGTTTAGCAGTGGCCCAAATCATCACAGGAGCCGATCTGGCCGCCAACCTCGAGCTGATTCGAGACTACGCCACGCGTGCCAAAGCCGCCGGAGCCGAGCTCGTGGTGTTCCCGGAAGCCGCGATGCGCGCGTTCGGCAACAGCCTGGCGGACATTGCCGAGCCGCTGGACGGGCCATGGGCCGCCGCCGTCCGCAGCATTGCCCAAGAGCTGGATATCACCGTCGTGGCGGGCATGTTCACCCCGGGCGACGGCGGCCGCGTGCGGAATACCCTGCTGGTCACCGGCCCTGGCATCGAGACCTCCTACGACAAGATCCACCTCTTTGATGCATTTGGTTTCGCCGAGTCCGATACCGTGGACGCCGGAACAGCCCCCGTGACCTTCGAAGTGAACGGCACCACCTTCGGCCTGGCCACCTGCTACGACGTACGGTTCCCGGCGCTGTTCACGGCCAATGCCAAAGCCGGCGCCCAAGTCAACATCGTCTGCGCCTCGTGGGGTGCCGGCGAGGGCAAGGCTGATCAGTGGGACCTCCTGGTCCGCGCCCGCGCCTTAGACAGCACCACCTTCGTGGTGGCCTGCGGACAGGGCGATCCGGCAAGCGCCGGTATCGCCTCCGCGGGCAACGCTCCCACCGGCGTCGGCCACAGCGCCGTCATCTCTCCCCTCGGTGCTGCACTGGTGGCCCTCGGCGGCGAACCGGAACTCGCCGTCGTCGACATTGACCAGGCCGTCATTGCCGAGGTCCGCGGCAAACTGCCCGTCCTGGCCAACGCCCGGACCTTCTGACCCCGCTTAGCGGATCCTCCCGGGGAATCCCGCCAGGCGAGAGCTGGGCCGCGCTCAGGAAAGCACAAATCCCCTGAGCGAAGCCAGCCACGGCCCAAAACAGTCCAGGTGCGCATCATGCGACGCCCCTGGGAGATCCCCCGCGTCACGTTCCTGCCCCGCCGGACAAACTCAGGCTTGGCCCCTTCATCAAACGGCTGAGGCACTCCCCCACGCCATGTCAATGCGGCAGCCCCACGGCGGTGAGCCGCCGTTCACTTTCAGGAAACGTTGCCCTTTTCAGCGTCCGACGGCGGCTTCTCACCAAGTGCGCGCACCGGCGCCCGCCGTCGCGGGCATCAGGGTCGCAGGGCTTCCCGCCCCGACGCCGTTCAACAGGTCCCGTTTACACGCCGGAAACATCACGGTCATGAGATCGTCACGAAAGCCGCCTGGCCGTAACCTGCCCGCAACTTAGCGAAGAGCAAACGGAAACACTCGGCGACAAATATTGATCGGGGGGATTGCGCGGGCCACGTAGGAAAGTCCCCGTATTCAGGATCAATGGAAGGGACCCACCGGTGGAGATCACTGCGCAACACGTCTGGATGATGATCGCGGCGGCAATGGTGCTGCTCATGACACCCGGACTCGGTCTCTTCTATGGCGGCATGACGCGCGCCAAGGCAGCACTGAACATGATCATGATGAGCTTCATCTCCGCCGGCATCGTAGGCGTTGTGTGGGTCCTGTGGGGATACTCGATGACCACCGGCGAGGGAATCCTGGGCATTTTTGGCAACCCTTTCGCCAACTTCGGGCTGCAGAACCTCATGGGCTCCCCTGACCTCATCAAGGCAGGCTTCAGCGCCACCTTCGCTATCATCACCGTGGCCCTCATCAGCGGGGCCATCGCGGACCGCGCCAAGTTCAGCGCCTGGGCAGTGTTTGTGCCGCTGTGGGTCACACTTGTCTATTGCCCCCTCGCCTACATGATCTGGGGCGGCGGGCTCATGAGCGCCGGCGGAGCCATCACCGAGGCCTTCGGCCAGGTCATCGACTTCGCCGGCGGTGCAGTGGTGGAAATCAGCTCGGGTACGGCGGCCCTGGTCCTGGCCCTGGTGGTTGGCCAGCGCCAGGGCTTCGCCAAGGATCCCAGCCACCGCCCGCACAATGTTCCCTTCATCATGCTGGGCGCAGCCATCCTGTGGTTCGGCTGGTTCGGGTTCAATGGCGGCGCCGCCACCACCGCGGAGCAGGCCGGCCTGATCTGGATCAACACCCTGGTGACTCCGGCCGCGGCCATGCTCAGCTGGCTGCTGACGGAGAAGATCCGCCACGGCCACCCCACGTCCCTGGGCGCAGCCTCCGGTGTTGTCGCCGGCCTGGTGGCCATCACACCGTCCTGCGCCAACATCAGCCCAGTGGCCGCCATCGGCCTGGGCCTGGTAGCCGGGGCAGCCTGCTGCGTGTTTGTTGACCTGAAGTACCGTTTTGGCCTGGATGACTCCCTGGACGTGGTGGGAGTCCACCTCGGCGCCGGGCTCATCGGCACACTCGCCCTGGGCTTCATAGCCCTCCCCGTGGACGGCCTGGGCGGCGGCCTCTTCTACGGCGGCGGCGTCCAGCAGCTGGTGGCGCAGGCCGTAGCTGTGGTGGTCACCGTGCTGCTGTCCGGCCTCGTCACCCTGGTCATTGGCCGGGCCATCCACCGATTCATCGGCTTCCGCGTCAGCCACGAGGCCGAAACCGTGGGGGTGGACCTGTCCGAGCACGCCGAGACGGCCTACGCCTTCGGCGAGCGCGGCGCCGGCCATTTCAACCCGCTGGGCCACCGGCCACCGGCATCTGTGCTCGCAAAGGCGGACCCCGCCGTCGACATCGCCTCCCGTCCCGCCAAGGAAGACACTTTCGCCTAGCGGTTGCAGGCATGCCTATGACAGGCCGCGGGTGGCGGTGCATGATCCTTCCCAGCGTGTGACGCCGACGATGGCGTGACGCTGGCCGGCTTGTGAGGGGCCGCACCGTCGTTTCTCTTCCCTATCGCTGCAATCGAGGCCATGGTACGTTCAGCGTGATCACGATGTCCTAACGCGGTCCCTCTCCAGTCCGGCTCCTGACGCAACTTCAGAAAGCAGAGGCAACGATGCCAACAATAATGATCTTCCACGAGGTCGACGACGTTGAGCACTGGCTCAGCTCACCAAAACGGGAAGAAATCTTCGGGCCTCTGGGCATCACGGTTCGAACGTTCATCGACCCGGCGAAGACCCACCGTGTAGGCCTAATCGTCCAAGTCCCCGACATGGATACGTTCCAGCGAATGATGGAGTCCGAAGCTGCAGCCGATGCGATGAAATTCGACGGCGTCCGCCCGGAAACAATCCTGACGCTCGTCGAGTCCTAGACACCACCGGGCCGTTGACCCTGACACCGAATCCTCCCACTGGTTCAGCCGCTGGGGCTGGTGGGCGGCGACATCTCCGCGGCTGGCCGCCTGACCGCTTCGGTGACTCGTCCACACCCGATCCGGACGCGGCCAACGTGGCTTGCAATGTCCTTCGGCGCTGACCTGCGTTAACGCTGTTTTGAGGGGGAGATAATCCGCCTCGGCTCCGGCTCCGCCCTGCGCACCTTCACGCTTCGCCGGAACCCGCTGGCCACCCAGTGGCTTTTGGCGAACATCAGCGACGGCGACTAGGCAAAGGTGACACCAAACAGCCAGCCAATCCGCGATCAGATCTGGGAAGGGAACAGGACAGAATTCACGCTGCCGGCCCTGAACAGGTGCGCCGCCGGCTCTCGGAGCTGATGGCGGACCCCGGACCCGTGATGCAGCAGCTCGTACGGGTCTTCAGACGACGGCACGTTCTGCCCGGGCTTCCGGTTCCTCCCGGGCGGCCAGCTACGACCGGCGGCCGTTGAGCTCTTTCAGCGTGCAAAGGAGCTACAGATTCCACACAACTACTTCACGGTCTGGATGGTCACCCCATCCCGGGACCTGGCCGGAGCCCGCCCCGTTAACCTGCTCAAGACCAATCCCTCCCCATGCAGTCGCGCCCTTCATCGAGGAACACGACAAGATGTTCCGGTGGTACGACTACTGGATCAAGGGCATCGACAACGGCGTGATGGACGAACCTGCCGTAAGCGTCTTCGTGGAGGGCTCGCGTGAGCACGTCACGGCCGAGCGGTGGCCGCCGAAGGACGCGGGGTACAAGTCGCTCAACCTGCGCCCGCGCGGCAAGCTGTCCCCGGAGTCCGAGCCGATGGCGGCGGATACGCCGCCCCGGACGGCTTCTACCAGGCACCACTCACGGTGACCGACAAGGTGGAGATCCTTTCCTGGATTACCGATAAGTTTGAGGCCGACACCGAGATGATCGGCACCGGCGCCGCCCACATCTTCGCGGAGGTCGACCAGACCGACACGAACTTCATCATCCGCCTCTGGGACTACGCCCCCAACGGCGAGCGCCAGCTCATCACCAGCGGTTACCTCAAGGCCTCGCACCGCGAGCTCGACGAGCGCACCACGGAGGGCAACCCGTTCCACCCGCACACCCGTTACGTGCCGGTGGAACCCGGGAAGATCGAGGAGTACGTCCTGCGCCTCTACCCGTTCGCGAATACGTTCACGCCGGGCCACAAGCTGGTGGTGGAGCTCTCAAACAACGAGCCGCTGGCGGACGAGCACAACGCGCTGCTCCCGCCGGACGCGTTCCACCTGCCGGTGGGCCGGCCCGTCACCCACAAGATCTACCGCGACGCCGCCCACCAGTCCCGGCTCGTCCTGCTGTTCACCACGCAAGGCTGCCTAGGGCTGGACGCCTGCCGAAACATCCGGTTGAGCCTGTTCAGTCTGACCTGAGCGGGCTCAGTCGGCCAGGATCTGGTAGAGCGCGCGGCGGGTTTCGTCGAGCTTTTCCACCGCAGCATTGCGCTGTTCTTCCGTGGCGGCAGTGCGGAACTGATGAATAACCCCCATCAGCTTGCCCACACTCTGGTGGAATGCGGGCCCGGATCCTTCCGCATCACTGTTCCACGCGTTCTCTAGCTCCTCCGCATGCTCGGCCACGTAGGCCTTGCCGGCATCGGTGAGGGTGAAGTCGGTCCGCCGCCCCTCGCTGAGGGGCGCAATGAGGTCCTCGTCCACCAGCTGCTGGAGCGTCGGGTAGATCGACCCCGGACTGGGGCGCCATGCCCCCGACGTTTTCTCCGCGATGGTCTTGATCAGGCCATAACCGTTGGACGGGGCTTCGGCCAGCAGCGACAGGATGGCCCACCGGACGTCACCCCTGCTTGCCCGCCGGGAACCGGGGCCAAAGCCGGGACCAAACCCGCCTCCCGGTCCAAAGCCGGGACCAAACCCGCCCCGCGGCCCAAAGCCCGGGCCGAATCCTCCCCCGCGGTGCCCGTGCGGTCCGCGGCGGCCCCTGCCGCGCTCAAACCGCCCCCGCCCGAATTGCGGTTCCAAAAACTTGTCGTCGTGAATGCCTTTCATGGTGGTGTCGTCCCTTCCTGACTTGTTGAATGGTCATCGGTCAACTGCTCACCGACACTTAACGATATATCGGTATGTATCGCGCGACAAGACCCGGAACAAGACTTTAAGAGACGGAAAATTTCGTCTTGGCATCAGTTGGTCCAGCATCTGGATGCAGCAGGTCAGGCGGCGTATCCTGTTCACACGTCGCGAGCTTGAGGGCTGAACAATGGCGCAGCAAAAGAAACGCAGGCACCGGTTGGCCTCCACCCTGGGAAGGGTCATCGGATTCTTTGCGGCGAGCGCCATGTGCGGGGTCCTAGCCGCAAGCCTGGTGGTCCCAGCTGTTGCGACGGTCGGCTACGGAGTCAGCACCTCCATCAGCTACTTTGAAAATCTGCCCTCGGAACTGATCGTGGCGCCGCCGTCGCAATCCACCAAAGTCCTCACCTCCGACGGCCAGCCCATCGCCACGTTCTATACCGAGAACCGGATCAAGATCCCCCTGGACCGGATATCCCCGTATGTCCGGGATGCCATCGTGGCCATCGAAGACAGCCGCTTTTATAAACACCCGGGCGTTGACCCGCAAGGGATCGTCCGGGCTGCAATCTTCAACCTGACGAATGCGGGCAAGCAGGGTGCCTCCACGATTACCCAGCAGTACGTCACCAACGTGATCAACGAGTCCTTCGTGTCCCAGGACAAGACCGACGAGGTCGTCCTCAGCGGCCAGAAGAGCATTGGGGACAAGCTCAGGGAGATGAAGCTTGCCATCGCGCTGGAGAAGAAGTTCAGCAAGGACCAGATCCTCGAGGGCTACCTGAACATCGTGTTCTTTAACCGCGAGGCATACGGAATCGAGGCGGCGGCACACTACTTCTTCAGCACCACGGCGGCGGACCTCACGCTGCCGCAGGCCGCCCTACTGGCCGGGCTGGTCAACAGCCCCAGCTACTACAACCCCGCGGTCAATCCGGAGCAGGCCACGAGCCGCCGGAACCAGGTTCTTGCCGAGATGCTGACCACAGGCAAGATCACCCAGGCAGACCACGACGCCGCCGCGGCCACGCCCATCGAACTCAAGCTCAGTCCAGGGAAGCAGGGCTGCGCCTACGCCCAGATGGCGCCGTACTTCTGCGACTACATTTCGCATCTGATCCTGAACAACCCGGTCTACGGCACCACCCTGATCGAGCGCGAGCGGAAGCTGTACCGCGGCGGGCTCACCATCGTCACCACGCTGGACAGCCGGCTCCAGGCGGCGGCCCAGGCGCAGGTGGACAGCACCGCCGGAGCGAATCCCGACCGCTGGGGCGCGTCCCTGGTCTCGATCCAGCCGGGCACCGGGAAAATCCTGGCGATGGCGCAGAACACGGTGTTCCTGCCTGCCGAGGGCAAGTTCGATACCCAGCTGAACTTCAACGTGGACTCCCGCGATCTGCAAGGCAATGATCTCAACGGGGCGGGCGGTTTCCAGCCAGGCTCCACCATGAAGCCCTTCACGTTCGCAGAGTGGCTGAACGAGGGCAAGCCGCTGACCGGGATGGTGGACGCCTCACGCCGGGTGTATCCGCTGGGCTTCCCGTGGCGCTCCAGCTGCGGAAAGGTGCTGGGCGCCTACAGCACAGCGCAGAACAACCCTGAGCTGGGCGCCGCCGATGACCTGCAGAATGCCGACGAGGGCTACTACCGCCCCATGCCCGTGAACTACGGGCTGTACAACTCCATCAACACGGCCACCTTCGCTGCCGCCACCCAGCTCGATTTCTGCGGCATCCAGAAGATGGTGGACGCCGTGGGACTGCACAGCGGACTGGATGGCGCACAGATCAACATGCATCAGCTGGGCAATCTTCTCGGCGCCATCGGCGTCGCCCCGGTCCACCTGGCCAATGGTTTCGCCACCTTCGCCAATGACGGCCGGTACTGCTCCCCTATCGCCGTGCTTGAGGTAACGGAAGTGTCGGGCGGGAAACTCCCGGGCCAGACCAGCGAGTGCCGCGACGCCGTCAAGCCGGAGGTTGCCCGGGGCGTCAACGCGGTGCTCCAGGACGTGCTGAAGGTCGGCTCCGGGGTGTGGATCAACCCCAAAATCCACACTCTGATGCCCGTTGCCGCCAAGACCGGCACGTCCAACAACAACGGCTCCACCTGGGTGGTGGGCTACACGTCGGGATTGGTCACGGCATCCTTCTTCGGCGACGCCCTGGAGGGCCAGAACCGCCCCGGCCAGAACGTGACCGTCAACGGCCAGTTCTACCCGCGACTTGATGGCTACATGATCGCCGGGCCGCAGTGGGTCAACTACATGCTTCAGGCTGCGCCGCTCTACCCGGCAAATCCCTTCCCTGCGCCACCGGCTTCCATGGTGGCCCCGCCGAAACCGTCTCCCGCGCCGGCCACGCCAAGGCCTGCTCCCGCTCCCGCCCCAGCGCCGGCCCCCGCTCCTGCCCCCGCTCCTGCGCCAGAGCCACCTCCTGCTCCTGAGCCCACGCCGCCGTCGTCCGTTCCCTAAGTGCTGCCGCGCCAGAGCCGCTGCCACCAAGAGCGCTGCCGTTCCGGCTCGGGCAGGGCGTCCTGTGCGTGGGCGGCGCGGCGTTCGTGCCAGCGCGCCACCCCGCCGTCGATGTCCCGCGTTTTGGTGATGACGGGCGGGCCGCCCTGGAGCTGGCGACGGGCGTCGATCACCCGCGCGTTGAAGTCCGCCAGGATGTCGCGGACCTGTTTTTCGGTGAACTGGGCATCAAGCCGGCCATCCAGTTCGGCGTCTTCGGTGCGGAGCAGAATGGCCTGGGGACCCAGGCCGCTGATGTTCTCGCGCTGGATCAGGCCCTTGACCCACCAGTCGGGATCGTAGGCCTCCCCCAGCCCGGGATGGGCTTGCCGGCGTACTTGAGGTTATCGAATTTTCCCTGCGCCATGGCGTCCCGGATCAGGTACTCCGCCCGCCGGGCATCGTCCACCTTTTTGCGATTGTCCCGTTCCTTGGCCTCGGCGGCCTCGATTTCGGCCTCTTCCTCGGCGCTGATTCCCGCTCCGCGGTAGGAGCGCACTTCTGCAGCCCGTTCCAGCCGGCGCTTGAAGTACCCCGCCCCGCTCACTGCCTGCCACCGCCTCCGTGCCTGGATTGGATCAGGCTTCCAGTATTCAGAAGGCCGGTCCGGGGTTTCAACGGGGGCCACCCACGGCGGCGCACCGAAGCTCAAGGGAACCCTATGGACGGCCACTTCGCGCCGGAGACCACGACGGCGCCGCTCGCCGTCGAATCCGGGTTCAGCATCCAACCCATCCGCTTGGCGTTGCTCAGTATCACGACACTCTCCACGAGCTCGATCTGCGGGATGCGCTGCTGGAGGGCCAATTCGGCGTTCATCACATCGGCCAGCGAATTCAGCCACATGAGGATCACAAAATTTGTGCCTCCGGTAATAGACGCGCTGAACCGGACAGTGCGGAGGCTGCGGAGGTCGGCGGCCGCGACCTCGTGCTGGCCCGGCGGCACGTTGGCGAACCACTGGCAGCTCACCGGGTAGCCGGACAGCTTCTGGGCAATTTCACAACGGAAGGACAGCAGCCCGCTGGACATCACCCTGTTGAGCTGCCGCTGGACCGTCGCCGGGCTCCGGCCCAGGCTGCGCGCGATGTCCGCGGCGCTCGCACGCGCGTCCCGCGCCAGAAACGGGATGAGGTCCAGATGGCTCGGAGGCAGCGGGACTCCAAGCCTCAGTGCTGCCGGACCGGTGGCCGCGGGACCGGCAAGGGCCTGGAGCGCATGTTGCTTGGCCTTGTCCAAGGTATTGAGCCTCCACGCATGGCCAGCAGAGTGCAGACGGGTACCCAGCGAGGTCCGGTACTTCAACAATCCGCGGATCTCCTTGAACCGCGGAAGCACATGATCCGTAAACCGGGCCAAGGTGGGCGCGATGACCGTCAGCATAAGGTCCCTGTTGCTTGCAGCTTCCTCAACCGTGACCACTTCCGGGATGGCGGCGAGCGCCGCCGTCACCTCGGCCCGCAACCGCATTTCGCAATCCACGTTCACCAGTGCCAGGCACATCTGTTTGGGATCGCCTATCAGATGGGCCGTCGTCCAGGCCGCCCCCGACAATCTCAGCCTGTCCCAGCGCGCGGCCAGCGTTGTGGCATGCACTCCCAGCACATCGGCCGCATCCGACCAGCTGATCCGCGGCGCAATCTGCAGCACGTTGATCAGGGCAAGGTCTTCCTCGCTGAGTACCACTTCGCAGCCCTCTATGTCTCTTGTGAATAAATCCTGCCGCTTCAATCATAGTTTTGATTTTTTTCAGGTATTTCGCAGCTTGTGAACCACGTCACCACACAATGGAGAGCAGACCGTCAATGGACGGTTTGTTGAGAGGGAGAGCAGATGTCGATCACCACCGATGCGAAGGGGCTGCAGGACGATATTGTCCGGCTGCGTCATGGGCTGCACCAGGAGCCGGAGGTCGGCCTCCAGCTGCCCCGCACCCAGGAAAAAGTCCTCAAGGCGCTTGACGGCCTGCCGTTCGATATCACTCTGGGCAAGAGCACGACGTCGGTCACCGCGGTCTTGCGCGGCAGCGCACCGCACAGATCGGCCAAGAAACCTGCGGTGCTCTTGCGTGCCGACATGGACGGCCTCCCCGTCCAGGAACGCACCGGCGTCCAGTTCACGTCCAAGATCGACGGCGCCATGCACGCCTGCGGCCACGACCTCCACACCGCCATGCTCGCCGGAGCAGCCACCCTACTGGCCGAGCGCCGGGACCAGTTGGCCGGTGACGTCGTGCTGATGTTCCAGCCGGGCGAAGAAGGGTGGGACGGCGCTGGCCACATGATCCGCGAAGGCGTGCTGGACGCGGCCGGGCGCCGGGTTGATGCCGCTTATGGGCTGCATGTATTTTCTGCGCTGGAGCCGCACGGCCGCTTCTGCACCAAACCAGGGGTGATGCTGAGCGCCTCCGATGCACTTACCGTCACCGTCCTGGGCGCCGGCGGCCATGGATCGGCCCCGCACACGGCAAAAGACCCCGTCACGGCGGCAGCAGAAATGGTGACGGCACTGCAGGTCATGATCACCCGCCAGTTCAACATGTTCGATCCTGTGGTTCTGACGGTCGGCGTCCTCCAGGCAGGAACGAAGCGCAACATCATTCCGGAATCGGCGCGCATCGAAGCCACTATCCGCACCTTCTCGGACGAATCCAGGGAACGGATGATGTCCGCCGTTCCCACCCTGTTGAGGGGTATCGCCGCTGCCCACGGCCTCGACGTGGACGTCGACTACCGTGACGAATACCCCCTCACCGTCAACGACGACGACGAAACCCGCACCGCCGAGAAGACCATTCAAGGCCTCTTTGGAGACTCGCGCCTCACCCGCTGGGCCACCCCGCTCAGTGGATCCGAGGATTTTTCGAGGGTGCTAGCTGAAGTACCCGGCACGTTCATCGGCCTCAGCGCCGTCGCCCCCGGCGCGGATCACACCTCCGCCCCGTTCAACCATTCCCCCTATGCCGCCTTCGCCGACGGCGTACTCTCCGACGGCGCAGCGCTCTACGCAGAGCTGGCCGTTTCTCGCATCGCAGCCCTGGCCTCGGCCAACTGACTTTCCCATCAATCACTGGAGCACACCATGACCACAACTGCAGGCGTCCCAGCCGACGTCCAGGTTCACAAGTCCCATCTGCGGACACTCATCGGTACCGGCATCGGCAACGCTGTTGAATGGTACGACTGGGCCATCTATGCCACCTTCTCGCCGTTCATCGCGAGCGCACTGTTCAGCAAGGCGGATCCGACGTCGGCCTTCCTCGCCACCCTGGCGATCTTCGCCGTCGGCTTTGTCGCCCGTCCGTTCGGCGGCTTCGTGTTCGGCTGGATCGGAGACCGGATCGGCCGCAAGACGTCCATGACGTTCGCGGTGGGCCTCGCCGCCCTGGGCAGCCTGATCATCGGCGTCGCCCCCACCTTCGAAGCCGTCGGGGCCTTCGCCTCGGTCCTGCTGCTGGTGGCTCGGCTCATCCAGGGCCTTGCCCACGGCGGAGAGCTGCCGTCGTCGCAGACCTACCTCTCCGAGATGGCGCCCAAGGAAAAGCGCGGCTTCTGGGCAACGCTCATTTACACGTCCGGCACCGTGGGAATCCTTGCCGGGACCATACTGGGAGCCATTCTGTCCAACGTCCTGAGCAAGGCTGACATGAACGCCTGGGGCTGGCGGGTACCATTCCTGATTGGCGGCGTCATGGGCCTCTATGCACTGTTCATGCGGGCCCGCATGAAGGAGACCGCAGTTTTCGAAGCAGAATCGCCCAAGGAAAAGCACGAGCCGATGTGGCCGCAGATCTGGCGGCACCGCAAGCAGGCCCTGCAGGTTATTGGCCTGACCGTCGGACTGACGGTGGCCTACTACATCTGGGGTGTCGTTACGCCAAGCTACGCCGCGTCTGTGCTGAAGATGGACCGTGGAGAGGCCCTTTGGGCAAGCGTGATCGCCAACGTTCTGTTCATCGCCGCTCTTCCTTTCTGGGGCAAGCTCTCCGACCGTATCGGCCGCAAACCGGTCATGATCATGAGCGCCGCCGGCGCCGCGCTGTTCCACTTCCCCATGACTTGGCTGCTGAAGGATTCACCGTGGCAGCTCACGGTCACTATGTCCGTCATGCTGTTCTTCATCGCCGGCGCCGCCGCGATCGTCCCAGCCGTTTACGCCGAGCTGTTCCCCACCAAGATCCGCACGGTGGGCGTGGGCGTCCCCTACTCCATCTGCGTCGCAGCCTTCGGGGGTACCGCGCCGTACCTGCAGGCCTGGCTCGGCTCCATCGGACAGGCCAACCTGTTCAACGTCTACGCGGTGGTCCTGCTGGTTATCAGCATCGCGTTCGTCTTCACCATCCCGGAGACCAAGGGCAAGGACTTGACGCACTAAGCAGTCCACATCGCCGCTGGGGAGATCCGGCAAAACAAAAGACGCCGACGGCGGGAGGTCCCGTCGTCGGCGTCTTTGTGTTCGCCGAAGCTCGGCGTGCTGCAGGATCAGCCCAGGTGGACCGGCTGGTTCTCATCGCTGCCGCTGAACGTCTTCCTGGTGATAGTGATGAGGAGCAGTGCGAGCGGCGCGATCAGGATGGCCACGCCGGCAGCCCACAGGAACACTGACGCGTAGCCCTGAACAGCATTCAGCCTGGAGCTCGAGGCTCCGCGGCACACGAGCTCGCCCTGCTGGCCTTGGGAAACGGCTTCTCCCAGGCGTTCATCGTCTATGCCGTCGCAGCAGCAGGTGACACTCAAACCCGCTGACGCCCGGCCTGACAAGCAGGCACTGCTTGCACAGGTAGTCCCGGGCTTAATAAACGAGCAGTGCCCGCTCCCACAAGGTAAGTCTTGTGGGCGCGCACTATTAAGGACTCCGATGAACACGCATACTGCAAACGAAGACACCCGGCCCGTCACTTTTTTCTGCGCGTTTGCGCTCAAGCGGGCCGTGCAGGACGTCATCCTCCCCGCATACCTTCAGGCCGGCGGGGCGCCCGTGGAGGCGGTCTTTGAACCCACATTCCGGCTGCTGACGCGGATCGAGTCCGGCGCCCGGCCGGACGTGATGGCAGGCATCTCCGGATCACTGGCGGATCTGGTTGCATCCAACATCCTGGCGAACCCAAGGCCCGTCGCCCGAACCGGCGTGGGCGTGGCAGTCGCACCGGACGCCCGGATTCCTGACATCAACACCGTGGAGACCTTCATCGCCGCCGTGGCGTCCGCCCGCTCGGTGGCCTATTCCCGCAGCGGTCCCAGCGGGATCTATTTCGCCGGCCTGCTGGAACAGCTGGGGATTGCCGAGCGGGTCAAGGCCCGGGCCACCGTGATTGATTCCGGGCCGACTGCGGTGGCCCTGCTGGACGGCCGGGCGGACCTCGCCATCCAGCAGCTGAGCGAACTGATCCTCGTTCCGGCGGCCACAATCGTCGGCCCGCTTCCGGGGGCCATTCAGGAGTACACGGACTTCTCGACGGCGCTGGGCAGCGAGGCGTCCCGCCCTTCCGGCGCCGCGGTACTGCGCGATTTCCTGCACGGCCCCGAGGCCCTCGCAGCTTACGCGGCCAACGGGCTGGAAATTTTCTCAAAAAAATGATTGACGCTTCAACTTTCTAGGCGTACATTCAGTTGTAGCTTCAAGTAGCCACCCTCCAGCAGAACTGAATCTGATGAAAACCCTCCTTGCCCGCCTTTTCGGAAAGAAGAATCCCATGACTGACATCACCATCATCGGTAACGGCAACATGGCCCGCGGCATCGCCACCCGCGCCGTCGCTGCAGGCAAGAAGGTGGAGATCCTCGGCCAGGATGCCGCCAAGGCGCAGACACTCGCCAGCGAACTCGGCGCAGGTGTCACCCATGGCACCACGGCCAGCGCCCCGCAGGGCAGCATCGTGATCCTGGCTGTCCCGTTCGACGCCGCCAAATCAGTGGTCACTGCTTACGGCGACCAACTTGCCGGCAAGACGGTTGTGGATATCACCAACCCGGTGAACTTCGAAACCTTCGATTCCCTGGTGGTGGAGCCCGGCTCCTCGGCCGCCGAGGAAATCGCTGCACTGGCCCCGGCCGGCGCCAGCGTGGTCAAGGCCTTCAACACCACCTTCGCTGGCACGCTGGTGGCAGGCGAATCCGGCGGCCAGCCGCTGGATGTCTTCATCGCCGGAGACGACGAGGACGCCAATCAGGCAGTGAGCGGCTTTGTCAGCTCCGCCGGCATGCGCCCGCTGGTGGTCGGCCCGCTTAAGCGCTCCCGCGAGCTTGAGGGCTTCCAGTTCGTCCTGATGACCATGCAGGCCAACCCCGAGTTCTCCGAGTTCAACTGGGACACCGGACTCCTGGTCACCAAGTAGCACGGGTGGCCAGGTAAACCTGGTCACCACAAAAGGACAGGGCACGACGGCGGGACCTCCCGCCGTCGTGCCCTGTCCTTTCGCTTTGGCTCCCCCCGGGTGCCGTCAGGCGCGGGCGTGCTCGGCGAGGACAGCATCGATCTGGCCTGCCGCCTCGCGCATGCCCTCTTCCATGCCCATCTGGACCATCTGTTCCATCTGTTCTTCGGACTCGAAGGTGGACATAACGGTCATCCGGGTGCGGCCGCCCAGGTCCTCAAGGTCAACGGCGGCATGCGTGATTCCCATGGCCTCGTTCGGGGCGCCGGCTTCATCGGCGAAGCCGTCGTCGAACTCGAGCCTGTGCGGCGCTTCGATGGCGGTGAAGCGCCACCAACCGCCGGCCTTCTCCCCCTCGGGACCGGTCATGTAGTAGCCGGCCTTCCCGCCGGGCTGGAAATCGAACTCCTCGAACGTTGCCGGCCAGGTGGGCGGACCCCACCAGCGCTCCAGCTGGCGGGGGTCTTCCCATATCTGCCAGACACGGTCGACGCCGGCGTCGAACTCGGCCACGAGGGTGAAGCTGAGTGCTTCGAGATTCTTGGTGGAACTGATAACAGGCATTGCAGAACCTTCCTATCCTTCAGCCAGAATGTCTGCGATCCGCCCGGCACGCTGCCGCCAGATCGCCTCATACTCGTCAAGCAGCCGGCGGGCCTTCTGCAGTCCTTCATGGTCACCCCGCACGATCTGCTCCCTTCCGCGCTTCTCCTTCGTTATCAGGGAAGCCCGCTCCAACACCGCCACATGCTTCTGGACGGCGGCGAAACTCATGGCGTAGAGGGCGGCGAGCCCGGAGACGGAATACTCCCCCGCCGTCACCCGCCGGACAATGTCCCGGCGGGTAGCGTCCGCGAGCGCCTGGAACAGGCGGTCCACGTCCGCGTTTCTGAGCTGATCTACAACCATTTGGTTGTACGATACGCCCGGGGCGGCAGGGTGTCAAGGCTTGAATGTGGTCCGCGACATGGCATTTCACAGCAGTGCCGCCGGTCACCATTGCCGCGAAATGCCACATCGAAGGGACCGTGGCGGAGACCTCCGCCGCCTCCCGGTTTGACGCGGGTACCCGCCATTGTCCACAGTGGGTCAGTGTCTGCCGCTATCCCCACCCGAGCCCCAGATCCGGCAGTCCCGGACGGGCCATCGCCATGGCGGCAGATTGCCGCCCTGTTCGGCTTCCTTTCGCTGTCCTGGATCGTGTCGCTCTTGGGGTCCCTCCCGGTCCGGGCGGCTGTGGGTGGCTGGTACGTCCTTGCGGACAAAGCTCCCTGGACGCCACCCGGGCTGATGTTCACGTCAGTCTGGCTGGTCCTGTACGCGGCAATGGCCGTGGCGGCCTGGCTGGTGTGGCGGCAGCGGCGCCTCCCGCGCCACCGCGCACTCAGGCTCTACGGGCTTCAGTTGGCTTTGAACCTGCTCTGGCCCATGACGTTCTTCGGCCTGTATCCGCTGCTGGGGACCGCGGCGCTCTGGCTGGCGCTGGCCGTCCTCACCGCTCTCACCTTCACAGCCATCCTGACAGTTCTGCGCTTCGGGCCCATTAGCCCAACGGCCGGAGTGCTGATGTTGCCGAACGTATCGTGGCTGGTGTTTTCGGCGTCCCTGAACCTTTACGCCGCCCTCAGTAATTAAGGCCAGCGCGAGCGTGTAATCGCTCACACTTTCGCCATTTCGGTTGCCAACGTCGGCGGCAAGCATGAACCATGAGATCGGGACCTCGTTCCCGCACTACCAAGATCAGCAATCCTCACCGACGAGGATGCGGCCCCCTCAAGGACGACGCGGCGCCGTTAACTGCATGAGCGAAAGTACTGACAATGACGTTTGAAAACACTGACTCCATCACGCTGAAAATCTGGGACCGGTCCGCGATTGACCACACCCTTGAGAGCGTTGTGCACGACCTCTCGGTCAAGGCGAACACCACCAAATGCCGCATTGCGGTCCAGTGCAGCGGCCCCAACACTTTCACGGTCAGCGTCCGTGGCCAGGAACGCCAGCTCGCCACCGTCTGATCGGTTCACGGCTAAAAACTGAAGCGGACGACGGCGGGAGGTTTCCGGCGTCGTCCGCTTCCGTTTTGCTTCCGGGCCAATAGCCTTACGCCCTGGCCTGGCGGCTCACCATCTCGTTGATCCAGGCCGGCGCGAACGGTGAGGTGCAGTTCGGCGGCGTCGGGTAGTCCTTGAGGACCTCGAGCCGTTCGCCGATATCGAGCGCGCGGGCCCGGAGCTCCGCGTGCTCGATCCCGATGAAGGCCAGCGTGTGGTTCATCGCCCACTGCAGCCGGTCCGGCGCGTCCTTCATCTGCGCCTCGATGGTGTCCAACAGGTCCGGGAGGTCGAGCCCCGCGGGCTTCTTCGCCACGCGCTCGCTGGTCAGGGCCCAGCCGGCGCTTGCCACCACCGGATCCGGATCCGCCTTCCAGGCCACGCGCAGGTCCTCCGTGTGCGGGCTTTTCTTCACCACGTAGTTCACCAGCCAGTCGTGCACCTTGGGGGCGCGCGCCTCGCGGAGCATGGCGTCCAGTTCGTCGCGTTCGAAGGCAATCGGCTGGCAGATCAGCAGTGCCACGAGCCTCGCCGCAGTGTCGTTGGTCGCCCAGAGCTCGCGCGCGAGTTCCTGCTGCGTCTTCAGCCGCTTCGTGTCAGTTAGGCGACCGCTTGTCGACCGCCGGTGGCAACCCAGGAGCCGAGCGGTTTGTCGGCCACGTCGTCGTCCGCCTCCTCGGTCCCGCACATCACGAAGCCGCGTGACTGGTAGTTCGCCAGGGCCGCGGGACCGTCGAGGGTGCAGGTGTGGACCCAGACACGGGACACCGGCGGGAGGTCGAAGCGTTGTGTCAGCGACCATGCCGCCGTGATGCCGTGTTCCAGCAGCCGGCCGCCAAGGCCCCGGCCGATCGCCTGCTCCGAAAGGCCGAAGTACCTGACCTCCACGTGCGTACCATCCTCGGCGACGACGGGTTGAAGGTGGACATAGCCCCACGGCACGCCCTCGCCATAGAGGACCCAGAATTCTGTACCCGGCGCCGCGAGCTCCTTGGCCCACTGCTGCCGTGTCCACTCAAGACGGTCCGTCCAGTGCCACTGCCCGCCGACCAGGCCATAGAGGAAGCGGGCGAACTCCGGAGTGACCCCAACAGCCCGGTCCAGGCGTGCCTCATCCGGCAATGGGCGCGCCGCCCACGGGGGCGGTTGGAGCATCTGGAGTGTTGTGGTTCTGACCTTCATAGACAGCTCAACCCTTTCGATATCGATCGTCTGTCGATCCTATTTGAGACTCGTTGAACCGGAGTTTGCGGGGCGGATCGCCTGCCAGGGGTCGTGACGGTCCTGCCCATCGTGCTGCTGTCACACGACATGGCCACGCTCCTGGACCACGGGCTCGACCGCGTCGGTGCGCCCGTGGCGCTTTCCGGCATTCTGATCGCCATGATTGTTTTCCTGCCCGAGTCGATCACGTCAGTGCGTGCAGCGCTGCAGGGTGGGCCTGGCCGGCCCGTCCTACTCTTCGCCGGTGTCCCGCGCTTCCAGGTGCTTCGCCATGGCTTCGCAGGCCTGGTTCCAGCGGGCAGAGAGGGCCTGCCGGTTCAACGGTTCGAACATGCTGTTGAGGACTTTCTCGACTGCGTCGTATGCGGCGTCCCGAACCCGTTCCTGCGCCGCTTGGCTGTAATAGTTCATGACAGGGATTCGTTACGGGGACGCCGAAAGATGGTGTGTCACGGCTACCATCCCTGTGCCAGGCGCTGCAGGTAAGGAAGAACGACGGCGGGACCTCCCGCCGTCGGCCGCCCTCCCGGCCGGGTGATTTCCTACGAGGTGCGGAGCCGGCCGAGGCAGTAGTTCTTGACGAAGTGCCGGACCGGCCGCGGCAGCCGTGGATATAACAGGGCGGACCACCGGGTGGTGCGCTCGAACCGGCGGCTGTGGCGGTCGCTCCACGGCAGCCCGAAGCCGGCGCGCAAGTGGTCCGGCAGCAGACCGGCGGTGATGAACCGGATCAGCGGCATGCTCATCCGCAGCCAGAGCGGCCCGGCCGGCGGGTACAGGAGGTCGCGGCCGACGCCGGCGGTGACGGCGTCCAGCTCCAGTGTCCGCAAGGACGCGTCCCAGTACGTCCTGAAGGCTGCGCGGTCGGCCGGCCACAGGTCCGCCGGCAGTTGCAGGACGGTGCCGATTCTTGCATAGTCGCTGTACATAAGATCGGCTGCCTCGTCGTCCAGCGGGCCGTAGATCTTCTCGTAGACGGTGATGGCGGTGTCGTACAGGGTGGCCACCACCCATAATTGCGCCTTGGCATCGAACGCGCTGTAGCCGTGGGAGCCGGCGTCGGGCTTGCGGCGGACCGCCGAGTGGGCCCGGTTAACCTTGCGGCGCACCGCTGCGACCTGGTCCTCGGTTCCGTAAACCACGGCGTAGACATAGGTGACGGTGGCCTGGAATCGGTCCAGCGGCCGGGCAATAAAGTCACTGTGCTCTGCGACGCCGTGGCCGACCGCGGGGTTCGCGATCTGCAGCAGGATGGCGCGGCCCGCCCCGGCGAGCAATACACCTTCAGCTCCGATATCGGCCAGGTTCCGCACCATGGACCCACGATACCGGAGAAAGAGCACCGCGCCCGGAGGCAGTACCTCCCGCAAGGGGTGCGGGAACAAAGCGCACAGTGCGGGTCGTTGACATAATTGCGACCCGCCGCCCGCGCAGCCGGCGGCCCACTAGAGAACGGAACCACATGGTCAGGGCTATCTGGAACGGAAAAGTCATTGCCGAGTCTGCGGACACGGTGGTGGTGGAAGGCAACCACTACTTCCCGCGCGACGCCGTCAACGCGGGCTACCTCAAGGACAGCGACCAGTACTCCGTCTGCCCGTGGAAGGGTCAGGCCAGCTACAACACCCTGGAAGTGGACGGGAAGCTGAACGTCGATGCCGCCTGGTTCTACCGGGAGCCCAAGACCCGGGCGAAGCCCATCGAGGACCGGATCGCGTTCTGGCGCGGCGTGACCATCGAGGAGTAGCCCCGCACCTTTGGTGGCGGACGGCGGCGGGACCTCCCGCCGTCGTCCGCTTCCTCATTTAACGCAACATTTTGATGAACCCGGCAGACCCAGCTTCAGGAATCATTCCGTACGGATCTACGGGACCGCCACTATGCTGGGCTGAGCATCAATGGAGATGGGCTTGGCAGCACGAGGGGCGCCTGGTGAGATCAGATTCCGGTAACAGGGATTTTCCCCGCATCCGCCGTTCGCCCAGCGGGAGCAGGTGGAGATCGCGCTCCGCCACGGTCATGGGCATCGCCCTCGTGGTGGGTCTCTATTTCACGCCGGCCCTCTTCGAACGGTTTGTATTGCCGGCAGCCATGCCCCACCTGCCGGGCGCCAAAGTGCCGCCGCCAGGGTTTGAGGCCGCATCAGGTCCGCTCGGTCTGCCGCCGGCAACCAGCGGATCCACCGCCTATGTCCTGCAGAAGTCTCCGGACCCGGGCCAGCCCTTCGTTGCTTATGACCCGTGCCGTCCGCTGCACTACGTGGTCCGGCCGGACCATGCGCCGCCAGGAACAGACGTACTTATCCAGGAGGCCGTGTCCGCAGTTTCCACGGCCTCGGGACTGCAGTTCGTGTATGACGGAACCACGTCCGAGGCGCCATCGGAAGCCCGCGAAAGCTACCAGCCGGCGCGCTACGGAAAGCAGTGGGCGCCGATTCTCATCGCATGGTCGTCTCCGGCGGAGGCACCCAAGCTGGCGGGGAAGGTCGCAGGGACCGGCGGCAGCGCCTACGCCCATATTCCTGGCGAGCCCTATGTGTACGTTGCCGGCCAAATGACTCTTGATGCACCGGGCCTTGCAGAAACACTTGCCTGGCCAGAGGGGCCTGCCCACATTCGCGCCATCATCATGCACGAGCTGGGGCACGTCCTGGGGCTGGACCACGTGGACGATCCCACGCAGCTGATGTATGCGGAAAACAGCGGGCAGTTCGACTTTGGCGATGGCGACCGCGCCGGGCTGGCGTTGCTGGGAACCGGGGAGTGCGTCCCGCGGCTTTAACCACGGCGAGGCAGCTGACCGTTTTGCCCGTCAGCGGACGACGGCGGGAGCTCCCGCCGTCGTCCGCTTTCCGTTGAGGCGTTACCCAGGCAGCGTCCCGGAAGTTGACACCTGCAGGTCCGTACGGTTGACTTTTTGCATATGCTGAAATAACAGTTCCATGATGCGGAATATAATATCCGCATAGCCCTACGCCGTGGATGCCAGCATCGAACACGAGGACCTGTTTTATGCACCTTGAACAGTTCAACGCGGCCGGCCGCCCGGAGGCTGCCGATTTCCTGCGCCCCTGCCTGGACATCAACCGCTGGATCGACGAACTCGCCGACGCGCGTCCCTATTCCAGTCTCGACGTGCTTCTGGCGGCGGGCCGCGACGCAGCCAACCCCTTCACCCTGGCGGAGATCGAAGCAGCCCTCGCCCACCATCCGCGGATCGGCGAGCGGGCACAGGGCGACAGTGCGGAAGCCAGGCTGTCCCAGTCGGAACAGGCCGGACTGGGTGTGGCCGACGCGGCCGTCGCTGAGGCCCTGGCGGAAGGCAATCGGGCCTACGAGGAGAAGTTCGGGCAGGTGTTCCTGATCCGCGCTGCCGGCCGCAGCCGCGAGGAGATCCTGGCCGCCCTCAACACCAGGCTCGCCCATACCCCCGAAGCAGAACAATCAATCATTGGCCAGCAGTTGCGGGAAATCGCAATGCTCCGACTCGAAGGACTGATGGGCAGATGAGCACTTCCCACGTCACCACCCATGTACTCGATACCGGCTCCGGAAAACCGGCGACCGAGGTCCCCATAACCCTCCACGTGCTCGACGGCGAGCGTTGGGTCCAGATCGCCGAGGGCGCCACCGATGCGGACGGACGCGTCAAGCAGCTGGGACCGGACCGGCTGCCTTCAGGGACCTATCGCCTGGCCTTCGACACGGGCAAGTACTTCGCGGCCAGCGGCATCGAGACGTTCTTCCCGGAGGTGACCCTCACGTTTGGCGTGGTGGAGTCGGAGGCCCACTACCACGTACCCCTCTTGCTGAGCCCGTTTGCCTATTCCACCTACCGGGGTAGCTGAGTACGCCGGCACCTGCCGGAAACCTGCCACGACAGGAAGGGTCCGCGGCGTCGCCGCGGGCCCTTCCTGTGCGCCCATCGCCCGGCTACCGACGTCTCCATGCCCGCCGCAACCACGCCGCCGGCCGGATCCCCCACATCGGCAGCTGTCACAATCGGTTATTTGGCCCATGTGGGCCACGACAGAACAAATTCCTTGACAGTGGCTCGGGTCACTTCTATTCTAATTTTGGGATCCCAAAGTGGGATCCCAAAAGATTGCGGATTCCGAGTCGCCGCTTATTGCCGGCTATTCCGGATGGAACCCGGGACGCCCCACCAGCAGGCCTCCTGCCCCGCGAATGCCCAAGTCTTTTCCCGTTTGCAATCTTCCACTCTTCAAAGGAGAAGTTGTGTCTCTTCAAAATACTGAAACAACAGTTCCGCTTCCCGACGACAAGACCGGCAAGGATGGGGTGCAGCGACGCACCAACGTCCGCTGGAAAATGTTCCTGCTCCTGCTGGTCCTTGTTGCCGTCAACTACATCGACAGGGGCTCCATCTCGGTGGCCCTTCCAATCATCCAGAAGGAATTCAACCTCGCCCCCGAACTGGTGGGGCTCCTGCTCTCGGCCTTCTTCTGGACCTATGCCCTGATGCAGGTCCCGGTAGGGCTCCTGATCGACAAATTTGGTCCGCGTAAGGTCATGACGGCTTCCTGCGTCGGCTGGGGCGCCGCCACGGCTGCCTCCGGCTTCGCTGGCGGCTTCCTGAGCATGTTCATTGCCCGGATGGGTATCGGCGTCACGGAAGCCGGCGTTATGCCCGCCGGCGGCAAGCTCAACGCCATCTGGATGCACAAGTCCGAGCGTGGACGCGGAGCCACCATCCTCGACGCCGGTGCGCCCCTGGGCGCAGGCCTGGGCGGCCTCCTCATCGCCGGACTGATCGCCTCCACCGGCAGCTGGCGGAGTTCGTTCATCATCGCCGGCGCAGCCACCGTCCTGATGGGCCTGGCCGTCTGGTGGTACGTCCGCGACAACCCGCGCCAGCACCCCGGGGTCAACGACGCCGAAGCCGAATACCTTGAGGCCTCCCACGCCGCAGAGGATGCCGAGGCCGAGCTGGGCGGCAGCAAAGGAAAGCGCGCGCTTCTGCCCTACCTGCGGTTCCGGTCTTTCTGGGCCATGTGCTTCGGCTGGCTGGGCTTCAACGGCGTTTTTTACGGCTTGCTGACGTGGGGGCCGCTGTATCTGGCCCAGGCCAAGGGTTTTGACCTCAAGACCATCGGCTGGTCCACCTTTGTGATTTTCGGGGCCGGCTTTGTCGGGGAAATCCTCGGCGGCACCATCGCGGACAAGTGGCGTAACTCGGGAGCGTCGGCCAACCTCGTTATGCGGACACTCCTCGGCATCTCCAGCGTCGTGGTGATCGGCGGCCTCATCGGAGTTACCGTTGTTGCCGACTCGACCACCGCCGTGATCCTGCTGTCCGTAGTAATGTTCTTCCTCCGCTGGGTAGGCCTGTTCTGGAGCATCCCCTCCATCCTCGGCGGCCGGACGAACGCCGGCGTCCTGGGTGGCGCCATGAATTTCAGCGGCAACATTGCTGGCTTCGTCACCCCGATAGCTGTGGGCCTGATCGTAGGCGCCACCGGTTCCTACACGTGGGCACTGCTGTACTTCGTGGGATCTGCGATCATCATGGGAGCCTCGGTGCTGACGCTGAACTACAACAAACGCCTGCCTGTCTAAGCCAGCGAGACGCACCAGTTCCTGAAGCCGGGAACGCACTGCCACAAAAGAACCCGAATGGAGCATCATGCTTGCCGCAGAAGTAACCCAGGACAAAGAACGCCCCCTCCGCGAGGCCGTCCGGGATACTCTCCGCGCCAGGATCTTTGAAGGGCACTACGTTCCCGGCACCAGGCTGGTGGAGCGCGACCTTGCCGCCGAATTCAACGTATCGCGCCTTCCCATCCGGGAAGCGCTGCGGATGCTTCGCCAGGAAGGTCTCATCAGTGACCGTGGCGCCCGTGGAGTCGAAGTCAGCACGCTGAGCCCCAAGGACGTAGAGGACCTCTTCGACGTCCGGCAGTCACTGGAGGTGCTGGCCTGCCGCCTTGCCGCGGCGCGCGCCACCGCCGAAGACCTTGGCGGGCTAAAAGATTTGCTGGACGAGGCCGACCGCTGCCTCGCCAAGGGCGCGCTCATGGAGGCCCACCGGGCGAACAGCGAATTCCACGATGCCATCACCCGGATCGCGGACAACGGCTTCCTCAAATCCGCGCTGGAACCGCTCCAGGGCCGGATGCACTGGCTCTTCCGCCATGTCAGTGACCTGCCCGAACTCATCGAAGAGCACCGTGCCCTCTATGCCGCCGTCGCCAGCGGCGACCCGGACCGCGCCGCCGTCCAATCGGCATCGCACATCGGCAAATATCGTGACCAGTTCCCGGAGGACTTCCGCCGGACAGAACCCACCCTTCATCGGAAGAACCTATGAAACTTCTTGTCATCAACCCGAACATCAGCGACGACGTCACCGCGCTGATCGAAGCTGAGGCCCTCCGCTCCGCCTCCGCAGGAACCGAACTCGTGGTCCGTACCGCCGGTCATGGCGTCGAGTACATCGAAACCCGTTTTGAATCTCTGATCGCAGCCGGCGCCGTGGCCGAAATCATTGCCGAATATACCCAGGTCCCGGGCCTGATCGACGGCGTCGTCGTGGCGGCCTTCGGCGATCCGGGCATGCCGGCGTTGAAAGAACTCGCCGATGTCCCCATTATCGGAATCACGGAGGCGGCCCTCTGCGCAGCAGCCCTGCAAGGACACCTATTCTCCATTATCGCCATCTCGGACCGGATCCGGCCCTGGTACCTGGACTGCGTGGAACGCTTCGGCCTGGGCGGCCGGCTCGCCTCGATCCGCTCCATCAACGAGTCGCTGAACGGCATCGGTTCGGTCCAGCAGGACTTCAAGGCAACCCTGCTGGCACTGAGCCGCCAGGCGGTCGCCGAGGACGGGGCCGACGTCGTGATCCTTGCCGGGGCGCCGCTCGCCGGGCTGGCCCGCGAACTTCGAGGCCAGATCCCGGTTCCGGTAGTGGACGGCATCTCCGCCGGTATTCGCATGGCCGAGGCCGTCGTCGCCCTGGATTCGGGCCCGCACCGCGCCGGCGCCTTCGCGCCGCCGCCGGTCAAGGCCCGCAGCGGCCTCTCCGGAAACCTGGACGCCGCCCTCACCACCGCGCAGAACCCCGCCCGCAGCGGCAGCCGCCAGCCGGCCACGCCCGTACCGGCCAACTAGCTACTCCAAAACTTAGGAGGACCACCATGTCCGACACCCCAGAACTCGTCATCGCCAATGGCACCGTGGTCAACAGTTTCGGCCGCCAACAGGTCCACGTTGTGGTCCGGGAAGGCCTTATCCATGAGCTGGTGGACGCCGCCGAGCCCATCCCCGCCGGCACACGCATCATCGACGCGACCGGTCGGCTCGTCATCCCCGGCGGCGTCGACGGACACTGCCACGTTGCCCAAATAACGGGGCGGTTCCGCACCCTCGATGACTACCGGACCACCTCGACCGCCGCACTGTGGGGCGGCACCACAACCATCATCGACTTCGGCATCCCCCGCGATGCCCGGGAAACCCCGCTGGAAGCGGTGCTGTCCAAGAAAGCACTGGCCAGGGAGTCCCGCTGCGATGTCGCACTGCACGGATCTGTGGTCAGCTGGGACGAAACCGTGCCCTGGCAGCTGGAGCAACTCGCCGCCGAGGGGGTGCGGTCCGTGAAGATGTACACCACCAACCGCGGCACCACCATGGCTAACGGAAACACCATCCTCAAGGTCATGCGTGAGATGGTCCGCCTGGACGGGCTGACCTACATCCACGCCGAACACGACGCCATCATCGCGGACTGCACCGCGCAGCACGCGGACGACGGCAGGATCGGCATCGAGCACCTGCACCGCACCCGTCCGGAACTGGCAGAAGAGGTCTCGGTCAAGGAAACCCTGGCCTTGGCCGAATACACGGGAGCCCCGGTCTATTTTGTGCACCAGTCGACGCCGGGAGCCGTGGACCTGGTCACCGAGGCCCGCAGCCACGGCCAGGAGGCCTACTCCGAAACCTGCCCGCACTACCTCAGCCTCGACGAGAGCGTCTACGGCTCGGTAATGCCGGAGTGGTACGCCTGCTGCCCGCCCATGCGCAGTCCGGAGACGGTCGCCGCGCTCCGGAAACGTCTGGCCGACGGCGCCATCCACACTGTCGCGTCCGACCACTCCTGCTACGACCTCGCACAAAAGCGGGAACGAACCGACGACATCCGCGAAATGCCCCACGGGCTACCGGGCGTCGAAACCCGGATGCCCGTCACCTTCACCGCCCTGCTGGAAGCAGCCGGTGGCGAGGCGCGCGTGGAGGACTTCGTCGAAGTTTTCGCCGCCGGCCCGGCCCGGATCAACGCCCTTCCAAGGAAGGGAACCATCGCCCCAGGGTTCGACGCCGATCTGGTCATCTTCGACCCGGCCGAGCAACGAACTGTCGACGGCGACGCCCTGCACATGGGCACCGACTTCTCCCCGTTCGACGGCCGGACCCTCACGGGCTGGCCCGCCATCGTCGTCTCCGCCGGACGCGTGGTGCTGGACAGTGACGGGTTCCACGACCCCGGCGCCGTCGGCCGCTTCGTGCCCCGCCTCGGCTTCCACGAGCACAACTCGGCCTTCGAGTCCATCGCTACACCCGCCACCCAGACCACCCACTAGGAGCCCCATGCCTTCGACAGCCCGCGCCACCCGTATCGGCATGATCGTGCCGTCCTCCAACTCCTGCCTCGAACCACAGAGCTACCGGATCCTGGGCGATCGGGACGACGTCACCATCCACTTCGCCCGGATCCCGGTCACGCGGATTGCCTTGGATAATTCCTCGGACAAGCAGTTCGATGCCGTGGTCATGCGTTCGGCCGCCGAACTCCTCGCCACCGCCGATGTGGACGTCATCGCCTGGAACGGCACCTCCGGCTCCTGGCTCGGCGCCGACCATGACCGCCGGATCGCGGCGGAAATCACGGACGCCACGGGCATTCCGGCCACCACCTCCACCCTGGCCTACATGGAGGCGTTCCGGACCTTCGGCACCGAACGCATCGGGCTCTTCACTCCATACACCGGGGACGTCAACGACCAGATCGTGGCGTCCTACCAACGGGACGGCATCAAGACCCTCGACCACCGGTTCCTGGGCCTGAGCGACAACGAGTCCTTCGCCCGGGTCACGGATGACGAAATGCGTCCAGGGTCGCAGGAACTCGCGGCAGCCGCGCCCGACGCCATCATCTACCTCTGCACCAACCTCTACGGCGCCAACATCACCGCGGATATTGAGGCAGGCACCGGCGTTCCCGTGCTGGACTCCGTGGCCGTCACCCTATGGCATTGCCTCAAGATGACGGGCGCACCGCTGCTGGACCGGCGCTGGGGCAGGCTGCTCACGTCTGCCTGAGCCAGCTTGCTTAAGGCAGTACCTTTTGGTGGCCGGGTGCGCAGAGCCCTTGGCCGCCGATTGTGACCGTCGGTTCGCCTTGACGTGCGGATCGTCGCTTGCATATTCTCAAGATGCAATAAAGTTTTCTCACACACCGAAAACTTGAGCCAACTATTCAACGATGAAAAGAGGTTGGACGTGGCTGCAGGAGAAGATACCTCCCATATCCTCAGCGGGTTGACAAACCAGCTGCCTGATCGTGATCCGGAAGAGACCGCCGAATGGGTTGAGTCCCTGGATGCGCTGATCAGGGAACAGGGCACCGAGCGTGCCCAATACATCATGCGCAGCCTGCTGCAGCGCGCCGGCGCCCAGAGCGTGGGCGTTCCGATGGTGACCACCACGGACTACGTGAACACCATCCCGGTGGACCAGGAAGCTCCGTTCCCCGGCAACGAGGAGTTCGAGCGCCGGTACCGGGCGTACATGCGCTGGAACGCCGCCATCATGGTGCACCGGGCACAGCGGGCCAACATCGGCGTGGGCGGACACATCTCCACCTACGCCGGCGCAGCCACCCTGTACGAGGTCGGCTTCAACCACTTCTTCCGCGGCAAGGACCACCCCGGCGGCGGCGACCACGTTTTCTTCCAGGGCCACGCCTCCCCCGGCATGTACGCCCGCGCGTTTATGGAAGGCCGGCTCTCCGAGGAGGACCTGGACGGATTCCGGCAGGAAAAGTCCAAGGAAGGCCACGCGCTCTCCTCCTACCCGCACCCCCGCCTCATGCCGGACTTCTGGGAATTCCCCACGGTGTCCATGGGCATCGGCCCGATGAACGCGATCTATCAGGCCCAGTCCAACCGGTACCTGCACAACCGCGGCCTCAAGGACACCTCGGACCAGCAGGTCTGGGCGTTCCTGGGCGACGGCGAAATGGACGAGCCCGAGTCCCGCGGCCTGCTCCAGCTCGCCGCGAACGACAAGCTCGACAACCTGAACTTTGTGATCAACTGCAACCTCCAGCGCCTCGACGGTCCCGTCCGCGGCAACGGCAAGATCATGCAGGAACTCGAAGCGTTCTTCCGCGGCGCGGGCTGGAACGTCATCAAGGTCGTCTGGGGCCGGGAGTGGGATGACCTGCTCACCCAGGACTCCGACGGCTCGCTCGTGAAGATCATGAACGAGACCCCGGACGGCGACTACCAGACCTACAAGGCAGAATCCGGCGGGTTCGTCCGCGAACACTTCTTCGGCAAGACCCCGCAGACCAAGGACATGGTCGCGGACCTCTCCGATGACGAGATCTGGAACCTCAAGCGCGGCGGCCACGACTACAACAAGGTCCACGCCGCGTACAAGGCAGCCACCGAATTCAAGGGCAAGCCCACCGTGATCCTGGCCAAAACGGTCAAGGGCTACGGACTCGGACCCCACTTCGAGGGACGCAACGCGACCCACCAGATGAAAAAGCTCACCCTCGATGACCTGAAGAAATTCCGCGACCACCTGCGCATCCCCATCACTGACGAACAACTCGACGCGGACCTCTACCGGCCCCCGTACTACCACCCCGGCATGGACTCCCCCGAAATCCAGTACCTCATGGAACGCCGCCGCGCCCTCGGCGGTTTCGTCCCCGAACGCCGGCCGGACCACGCGCCGGTGGAACTGCCAGAACCCAAGACCTACGAGGTTGCCAAGCGCGGTTCCGGCAAGCAGCAGGCCGCCACCACCATGACCTTCGTGCGCCTGCTCAAGGACCTGCTCCGGGATAAGAAATTCGGACACCGCATTGTCCCCATCGTGCCCGATGAGTCCCGAACCTTCGGCATGGACGCGTTCTTCCCCACTGCCAAGATCTACAACCCCGACGGCCAGGGCTACCTGTCCGTGGACCGGGACCTGGTCCTGGCCTACAAGGAATCGGCCCAGGGCCAGCTGATCCACCCCGGCATCAACGAGGCAGGCGCCGTCGCAGCGTTCACCGCAGCAGGAACGTCCTACGCCACCCACGGCGTACCGCTGATCCCGATCTACGTGTTCTACTCCATGTTCGGCTTCCAGCGCACCGGCGACGCCTTCTGGGCCGCTGCGGACCAGATGACCCGCGGCTTCATCATCGGCGCCACCGCCGGCCGGACCACCCTGACCGGCGAAGGCCTCCAGCACGCCGACGGCCACTCCCCGATCCTCGCCTCCACCAACCCGGCCGTCCTCACCTACGACCCCGCCTACGGGTACGAGATGGGCCACATCATCCGGGACGGCATCGAGCGCATGTATGGGCCGGCCGCAAGCGGCGACGGAACCGGAACTGCATCCGATAAGAACCTCATGTACTACATCACGGTCTACAACGAGCCCATCTCCCAGCCGGCCGAACCTGAGAACCTCGACGTCAACGGTGTGCTGAAAGGCATCTACCGGGTGTCGGCGTCGGGCGTTGAAGGTCCCAGGAGCCAGATCCTGGCCTCCGGCGTCTCCGTCCCCTGGGCTCTTGATGCCCAGCGGATCCTCGCTGAGGACTGGGGCGTCTCCGCCGATGTCTGGTCCGTGACGTCCTGGAACGAACTGCGCCGCGACGGGCTCGCCGCGGAGGAAGACGCCTTCCTGAACCCGGGCCAGCCCGCCCGCGTACCGTTTGTCGCCCAGCAGCTCGCCGATGCGCAGGGGCCCGTGGTGGCGGTGACCGACTACATGAAGGCCGTGCCGGACCAGATCCGCCAGTTCCTCCCGCACCAGTTCGCCTCGCTCGGTGCGGATGGGTTCGGCTTCTCCGACACCCGCGCAGCAGCCCGTCGCTTCTTCAAGAACGACACCCACTCGATTGTGGTGAAGACCCTGCAGCTGCTGGCCTCGCGCGGCGAGGTGGACGGCGGCGTGCCCGCCTACGCGATGGACCGCTACAAGCTCCTGGACGTCAACGCCGGGACCACCGGCGGCGCCGGAGGCGACTCCTGACCCCACCCTTCGACAACTGGAGTTTTTGTCCAGATAATGCGCTTTGAAAGCCACCTTGAAGCCATTATCTGGACAAAAACTCCCATGGGGCGGCGGGCGGAGCTGGGGAATAGGCTGGGGCGATGGCTGACCTGGACAAACAACGCACGACGGCGGTGCTGCTTGCCGCCGGTGCCGGGACGCGGTTGGGGCTCGGGCCCAAGGCATTGCTCCGGTTCCAGGGCCGCACGCTCGTTGAAGTGCTGGCAGACGTGCTGCTCGCGGGCGGCTGCCTGGAAGTGGTGACGGTGCTCGGCGCGGACGCGGAATCGGTCCGCGCCGCCACCGATCTCAGCCGGCACCGGGTCATCGACAACCCGGACTGGGCCAGCGGGATGGGAAGTTCGTTCCGGGCGGGAGTTGCCGCAGCAGCCCCGGGGGACCATGTGCTCATCGCGCTCGTGGACCAGCCCGGCCTGGCCGCAGAAACCGTCGCCCGGTTGCTGGCATCCCACCAGCCTGGCCGGGTGACGGCGGCCGCCTACCGTGGCACCGAAGGAAAACTCCAGCGGGGTCATCCCCTGCTCCTGGATTCCCGCCTCCGCGCTCAGGCCGCGGAAACGGCAACGGGCGACACCGGGGCACGCTATTTCCTCCAGGCCCACCCGGAACTGATAGACCTCGTGGACTGCAGCGACATCTCCGGCGGCGAGGACCTCGACACCCCCGAACAACTGCACCTCCTCGACTAACGCCGAGCCTCGTTCGTCCCGCCTGCCGTGTCGTACGAACCGTCACGTGCGGCAACGGCATGTGTGGGCCGCCTCATGCGGGCTTAGTAATCCACCTGCCGCTTGAGCTTGTTGCCGAGCCACAGCATCGCCAGGCTCACTACGAGGAAGCCGACGGAAATGGCGAGCGCAAACACCACCACCCCGCCCCAGCCACCCGCCCGTGCGGGATCGACGAACCAGTACGGGTACCAGTTCACTAAGGCCCCGCGGACCAGGCTGTAGACCAGGTAGCCGACGGGGTAGAGCAGCCAGTACCAGATGTGCTTGACCGTGAGCAAGGCCCGCGGCGGTTGGAAGAGCCAGTCCACCACCATGACCACAGGGATCAGGTAATGCACCACGAAGTTGACCCACGGCAGCAGCGAGCCGAGATCTTCCCCGGCGAGCAGTGCACCGAACACGAGTCCCACCACGGCCATGGCGATGGTTGCCGTGCCGCGCGTGACGTCGTCGATTTCGCTGGGGCGTTTGCGGATCAGGACCCTGTAGCCGCTGATGAGAAGCACCAACGCAGCGAAGATGTTGGACAGATTGGTGAAGTAGCTGAAGAAGTTCCAGACGGCATAGCCCATGCCCAAATGAACTGTCAGCTGTGTTCCTACCGCCGCCAACGTCAAAAGGCCAAAGAAAAAGCGTCCCCCGATAAGCACAGTTCTCTTGGTCATAGCCCCAATCCTTGCCGAATCCCCAGCTCAGACGCGGTTCGACACTCCTACGTTGAATGGGCGCTCCGTGATCGGCAGCTCGAGCGCCTCTGCCAAGTGGCCTACTTCGCGTACTGAGAATCCTTCCGGAACAGGGCGTTGCTGGCTGGAATGGCCGGCAGTATGGCGTGGGTAAAGCGAGCCGGTGGGCCTCCTGTGCCGGCGAAGATCTGTTCGTGACCACAAACCGCGTGCCGTTGATGCAGATCATCGAAAAACCGCGGAAACATAGGAAATTCTGGCCGTTGGGTCACCAAGAGTGTGGATTTGATCGCTCTTTGGCGGCGTTCTGTGATCGCTTGGTGTCGCTCTAAGGGGATGCGACGCGACTAGTTCGTGAGTGCTCGCGACCGTCTATAAAATGTTGCTCGGGACATTCCGAGATCGCGGGAAACCTGCGCAGCGGGCTCGCCGCCTTCGACCAGGCGGAGAGCGCTTCGAATCTGACTGTCAGTGACCCGGCGGGGTCGGCCGCCAAGGTCCTTTCCAGCCTCGCGGCGTTTGCTGATGGAATCGGTAACGCGTTCGCGTTTGATCTCGTGTTCCATTTGCGCGAGAGCGGCCATGATCGTGAGCAACATCGACCCCATGGGTGTCGCGGTGTCGACGTCGCCACCGCCGAGGTTCAGGACGCGTAGGCCCGCGCCTCGGTCGCGGAGTTCGTCGCCGAAGGCGAGCATGTTCTGGGTCGACCGTCCGAGCCGGTCCAGCGTCGTGATGACGAGGGTGTCTCCTTCGATTAGCGCGTCGAGTGCACGATCGAACTGGGGTCGTGAAGCTCGCTGTCACTTTTCGAAGTCGTCTGCACGGAATGTCCAGAGTCGTCTGCACGCCTGCTTGCTGGTATGGGTCTTCGGCGATGCGACCGCACACTGTTGTTGGTTTAAAAGCCGGACAGTTGAGCTGCCAGCGAATATATCCCCCATAACCCAGCCGCTAGCAGGATGCCCAGGTAGGCCAAGACCAGCCTCGTATCGCGGAGGTAGCAGTTCGATCTCGTCAGGCCCCTCCGTCGTGCTTTCCAATAGCCTGCGAATCCGACTGCGGCGAACACGGCCAGTGCCACCGGACCGGCTGCCCAGCCGAGCAGGGCAATGGTCGCGAAGATGCAGAGCCGCAGCGGGTCGAAGGTCGGCGGGGACTGCGGATCCGTTTCAGGGTCAGGGCTGTGTCCGTGCCGGCCTGCGTGCTTGGAGCGCACCAGTTGCGACGGCAATGGCCCGGCTGCAATACGCCGGGCATCAGAAGCTGAACTCATCATTCCTTCCTATCGCTGACTCAGACCTGGCGGACTGGGAGAAGCCGTGTGCCCGTGGCTGTGCTCATTCGTTGCTTGGCCAGGGCCGGCCACGCCTGGACAGCACAGAAGGGAGCACACTGGTGATCGCCGGTGTCGCTCTTTGTGCCCACGTGGACGCAGCATTGCGTGAGCCGTTCCTCGATCATGGTCGAGATGTCCATGAAGGGCTTGACCATGATGCGGGTGATCCGTTCGGCGAGGAGTCTGCGCAGCCGCTGTTGCTGTCCTGGAAGCTTGCCGGCAGCCAGTGTGGTGAGTGTGCCGATGCCGAGGTCGCACTGGGTGCAGATGTTCTTCCAAAGATCCATTGTCCGCGGGTGGGACAGCGAGGACTGCTCGCTCAGCAGGTCCAGCAGGGAGGACTTCATGAGGTTGCGCAACTCGAGCGGGATTGCGCTGTCGGCGATGCGGTTGGCGATGCTGTCAGGATTGAGTTCCAGCCAGGCGAGCAGCTGATCGTGCCCGATGAGGGCTGTCAGCGAACGCCAGACCCCTGAGTCGTCTTTCAGCATGTAGCCCACGGACGCGCAATGCGGATGTGAGCACGGGAGTGCTGTCAGGTCGTGCCATGAGACCACCCCTCCGGTTTGCTCCGCGAGCCGTTCCAGCACGCCTGTGTGGGTGAGCCTGTCGGTGGGGTCGATGCCGTGGCCGCGCCCTGAACCGAACACCGGCTGAAGCGCAACCCCACCCACGAACGGGGTTTCCAAAGCCCTCATGACGACGGCGCCGACCTCACCGTCGTTGACGCCGAGTGTCGCTGTCATCGTCAGGGTGGTGAAAACACCTGCCTCGGACAGGCGCGCGATGGCCATGTCTTTGAAGCGGGTCAGGTCTCCGCCTCGGTGGTGGATGGATGCCTCTTTGGACGGGCCGTCGTATTGGAGGTACACCTCTACGCGGTCCCGGTGTCTGGCCAGCAGTCCGAGTAGTTCGTCGTCGGTGGCCATGAGCATGCCGTTGCTGTTCACCATGATCCGGACGATCGGCCTAGCGACGAGCTCATCCAGAAGTTCGGCCAGATGGGGATAAAGCGTCGGCTCGCCGCCGGAGAGCATCAGCACGTCGAGCCGCCCGTTTTCGCGGGCAAGCCGGGTGTCGATATTTGCGAGCACCTCGCTGAGCGGCGCGACTCCCTGCAGCTGGGGGCCGGAGGCGGTGAAGCAGGTGGGGCAGCGCAGGTTGCAGTGCTCGATGATGTCCTGCAGGAGGATGCACGTGTGCTGCGTCTGCATGGCGGGCAGCCCGTATGCGTAAGCCTCCGGTACCTGGCGGTAGTTGTCGGCCTGGTCCGGGATGTGTTGCTTGGTCGGCGCCTGCCACTTCTCCAGGTAGCGCAGAATTTCCGGAGACTCGTCGTACAAGGTGCTGACGAGTCCGTGATCTGGGCAGCCGCGTTCGAGCCAGACCCGGTCATCGCGGATCAGCAGCGCGCCGGAGAGGCGCCGGACCTGCGCGAGCGGGGGGTTTGTCTCGTGGCAGTGGGGACAGAAGGCTGTGACGTACCGGTGGATACGGTCACCACGGAGCGGCTGGCCGGGGCCGGGCAGAGCTTGCCGGGAAGAGAACGGTGACGGATTCATCTCAGGCCTCTCATCTGCGAGAGGGCTGCGACGCAGACCCCGCCGCCGAGCAGGGTGAATACACCCAGGCCCATGAGCAGCCCCGCACCCAGCCGGGACGTGCGTGGCCGGACCGCCAGCACAATGGCTACCGCCAGATAGACGGCGATTGGTATGAACGCTGCAGGCCCGGCGAGGAAGGTCTTGTACCCTTCATCCGGAGCGATACCACGTGTTGTCCCGAAATAGAGGGCATAAAGGGCAGGAACCCCCAACAGGATTCCGAGCACCATGAGGCCGAGCCCTGGTTCAGAGGGCGGCGCCTCTTCTCGGGGCGGTGGCAGTGGGCTCCAGGCTTCTTCGGGGCTGTCATCGCTCATGCCACTCTTCTTTCCAACTTTGGGCGGAATGGTTTCCCGAATACCCGCAGCATCCGCCAGAACAGCAGGGGGAGAATCATCAGGAGGATGCATTGGGGACGGCTCATCCCCAGCCAGAGCACCTCGTTGCCCCGGGCGAATTCGACGCCGAACCGGAATGCGGTCCCCGCGCAGCGGCTGGCCCGGGCCGGGCAGCACCTGCCGGGAAGAGAACGGTGACGGATTCATCTCAGCCTCCCATCAGTGCGAGGGATCCGACGCAGACCCCACCGCCGAGCAGGGTGAAGATCCCCAGACCAATCAGCAGCCCCGCACCCCACCGGGATGTGGGTGGCCAGACCGCCAGCACAATCGCTATCGCCAGATAGCCGGCGATGGGAATGAAGGCGGACGGCCCGGTCAGGAAACGCATGGAAGAGGGTCCTGAACCAGCCTCGGCCTGCAGACGACCGAAAGCACCCGGTCCCAAGAGATAGAAGGCATAAAGGGCAGTAGTCCCCAACAGGATTCCGAACCCCATGGGGCCGAGCCCTGGTTCAGGGGGATCCTCCTCTTCTTGACGCGGTGGGTGGTCCTTGCTCATGCCACTCTTCCTTCCAACGTCGGGCGGAGTGGTTTCCCGAATACGCGCAGCATCCGCCAGAACAGCAGGGGGAGAATCATCAGGAGGAACCATTGGGGACGGCTCATCCCCAGCCAGAGCACCTCGTTGCCTCGGACGAATTCGACTCCGAAGCGGAACAGTGCGTAGGAGGTCACGTAGCAGATGAAGAGGTCACCAGGATGAGGCAGGCGGTCCCGAAAGCGCCACATGAGCACGAATGCGGCCACGTGGAACACGATTTCATAGGCAAAGGACGGGTGGAGCCCTACCCCGGGAACTCCGCCCAACATCGCAGCCTGCCCGGGCGTGAGTGCGATCCCCCACGTTGTCCCAGTGGGAGTGCCCGGCAACTCAGTAAGGAGGCAGCCGATGCGCCCGATGATCAGCGCCAAGGCGACCGCGGGTGCTAGTAAATCCCCGGTGGATTCGCGGTAACCTGTCAGCCGTTTACCCAGATGGACGCCGAACCACGCGCCGACCAGGCCCGCGAGGATGCTGCGATCGCCGTTGCCCCACCAGTCCGCCAAGGAGAACTGCCGGGAAACATCCCACGTGAGGACCCTTGAGCCGATGGCTCCGAAGGCGACAGCGAAACCGGCAATGGGCCACAACCGTGGATCGGTGAGGCCTCTGCGGCGCTTTTCGTAGGCGTAGAACAGCAGAGCTGCGAGGATTCCCAGCCCTAATAAGCCGGCGTGCACCAGCCCGTCTCCCGCGAAGGGAAGCCCGATCATGAGCAGAGTGTAGCAGTGACCATTCCTGCCCCTCCGATCCCACATCCGGACGTTCACGGGAACTACCTGTGGACGTGGAGCCGCCGCGAGGCTGCAGAGATAGAACCTTCTGAGACACGGGTACACGATGAACGTGCTAGCGAAGCCCTACTTCTTGAATTTAGGGAAGCAGGACGTCTGCAGGCTGGTTTCGGTAGTCGATGCGGCACGATCCAGCAGGAGGCCTACAGGACTGAACTGCCTCGCCCCTTGGACGTCGTGGGTGACATCGCGTGTGTGGTCCTTATCGGCCAGCTACCACACGCCGATGCAGGATGACACGAGTCAGATATGCCAACTGGTTCAAGACCGCTAAGACGAACTCCGCCACCGAAAGTGCGCAGCGCTACTTCACTGGACAGTGCTCGGGATTGAGCTTACGGAATGTCGTTTTCACCGTCGTTGCCAGAGGTCGTGTGGGCAAATTTCAGTGCTGGTCACAGCCCATCCGTATTCCGTTTGCGAGGTCGTCGTCGCTGCCGGCCCAGACGACGCCGCCTCCAGGGCAGAGCATCACCTCGAACGCCAGGCCCTCACGCTGGGCCCGCAAGCGGCGCCCGTCATCCTCGACCACTTCCCAGCCCGCCGCAGGCAGCGCTAAACGATAGTGCCGCATCGCATCAAGGTTAACGTCTCCCGAGAGCACAAACCTGCGTTCACAGCCGCCGACACCACTTACGCCGCCACCGCTGAAATCGCCGACGTGACTGATGGAATCGAACGCCCGTTGCGACTCACGATCTGCAGTGGCCATGGGCTCGTCCGTGCCCTCGATCACGCATTGCGGAGCCGAGTCGAACTGCACCTCAAGCTTCTGCCCAAGTGCCGCGGGGGTGACAGCGAGCATCCCGAGCAGCATGAGGACCGGGATGGCCACGGCCGTCGGCCGCATCCACCATCGTGTCGAGAGTACCAAGCCGATCACGGCAACGATCGCGACCAGACCAAGCGCTAATCCGGAGGGACCGGCCGTCACCCCCCAAGTGAGCCCCTCGAACGCGGTACCGCTGACATCACCGTATATTCTCATGAATTCGTAGTGGACCAGCACAGCCAGCAGTGCCAGTGCTGCCCCAATGACGAGCAGCACCGCGGCGGAGACGACTCGGCCGGTCATGGGCATGGCTCATAGTAGGTTCCGCCTGACCAAATGTCCACGGGTCGAGTTGACTCATAAAAAACCTCCGCGGAGGCTGATAGGGGTCCTGGTTCTTCAACCGTTCTTATGTGAAAAGGAGCGGATTATTGATGTCGTTCCAGAGTACTTCGTAGGCATCCGGGCTCATATATCCGGTGTAGCTGTGCCGGCGTTTGCCGTTGTAGAAATCGAGCCAACCATTCATTGCCGTCACCAGTTCGATGACCGTCTGCCAGGTCCGTTTCCGGTCCAACAGCTCCGTCTGCATGCGCCCCCAGAACGTCTCCATGGCCGCGTTGTCGAAACAGTCACCCACACTTCCGAGTGAGGCGGTGAGCTCCCACTGGCAGGTTTTCGCTGAAACCCCAAGATGTGAAATTGGTGCCGTGATCCGAATGCATGACCGTGGCTCCGTCTCGTTCACGGCTGTGGTGGGCCTGGCTGACCGCCCGGCTCACCAACGCCGTGTCGTTGATCGTAGAGAAAGAACGGCCGACAGCTGTCCGGGCGAAGCAATCGATCACCACGCAGCAATAGACCTTTCCCTCCCGGGTCGGATGCTCGGTGACGTCGGTAAGCCACAGCCGGTTGGGGCCATCGGTCGTGAAGACCCTCTTGACCAGATCCGCGTCCACGCGTTTGTCTCCCAGCGGATTGCGGAAGATCTTGAAGCGCGGAACCCCGGCAATTTGCTGCTCCCGCATGACAGCCTTGATCAGCTTGCTGTTGACGATCATTTCGTACTCATCCAGGAGCTCGGCACGGATCCGGCGCCAACCGTAGGTCCCACCGGACTGCCCGTGAATCATTACGACATAGTCGGCCACGATGCGTCGTCTGATGGCCCGGATAGAGAGCTCACAGCGAAGGTGCTTAATGTCGGTCGAACGGTTCAGCGCGACGGTGCGGCAGGCACGTCTGGCTGAGAAGCCCTGGGCGACGAGCCCGTCGACAATCGCGAACTTCCTTTTGGGGGCACCACCACTTGCTCGTCGTAGAGGGCACTGGCAGCCTTCACGATGGCCAGCTCGTCCTCAAGCTGCCGGATCCTCTTCGCAGCCGACTGCACGTCCGGGGCCTGCGTGCTCAGCGTTCCCGCGGCAAGGCCCGCATCCACCAGAGCCTGGTGCTTCCACCGGTACAGGGTGCCCAAACAGATCCCGGATTCGGCATGAACCGCCAAGACAGCTTCCCCCTGGCGCATACGCTCGCTCAGTCCACGGCGGACAGATGCAGGATATTCAAAAGGCATTTCATGACCTCCTAGAAGTCACTATCCACCTCTCACATATAGCTGGTCTACCAAGAGGGACCCGGAGCAACTGGACTTCTACATGGGGACCCAACCAAGGGTGTGTAGCAGTCACCGTACGCCTGATGAGGGTTTCCAGTCACCGGCCGGGAGTACCTGATTTTCCGTCGGGTCCGAATTCGGCAACATCAAGAACTTCGCGGTTGTTGCTGCCACCCTGGAAGACACGCTGTCCGTGCTTCCCTGGTATCAATGGTGGTCCCGGATGAAGTCGAGATACTCAGACAAGTGAGCGACACCTGTCGCGCACTGATAGTGCACTCTGAACAGGCCAAAGTCAGCACGGCGGCGCTTCAGGCCAAACAAAATACCGGTCAAGTTCCTTGCCCTGACGCGACCACAGCGTAACCCCGTGGATATCGATATCCGGAATCTTCGGGATCATCCTCTAGTACGAGATACATCAAGGCATTAGGGAAGAGTGTGGTCAGTTCGAAATTCATTCCTGGTCTTTTCTAACGTTCCTGTGACCTGTCTACCAACTAGACGTCCGAATAGCCGTCGCGCAACCTCTGCTTCCACGCGGCCAATTTCGAAACGAACCGTTGAAGGTTCCCCAT
Source organism: Pseudarthrobacter sp. Y6 (assembly GCF_050156205.1). Lineage (NCBI taxonomy): Bacteria > Bacillati > Actinomycetota > Actinomycetes > Micrococcales > Micrococcaceae > Pseudarthrobacter > Pseudarthrobacter sp. Y6. Next base: position 3,790,740 of record NZ_CP189574.1, read on the forward strand.
CCCACTCGGTGTCTCGAAACCTTTCCGTCTCAGAACACTAGGGTTGCGAGACAATAGGATGACGTGCTCGAGCTCGTGCGTATGACGCCCCGTCTGTGGAGTTGATTGCTCTTTGGCGGCGTTCTCTGACCCCTCGACGTCGCGGTGGCAGTCATTCCGCATCGTTGTCTGCCAGTAGGGTGCGGACATGACCGTGCAGCTGAGCGCCGACCTCTGGGGATCGTTCCTGCCTGACACGCTGTCCGCGAGCATCGGAACCCTCCATCGGCGCAGCGGTCGCGGCCGTTATCGCCTACTGGATCTATCGTCGGGAGCTTGAGCACCGACGCACCGAACGCCTAAACGATGCTCTCGCGAAGGTGATTGAGGCGGTCGATATTGAAGAAGCGGCCTTCGACGAGCTCATTCCCACGGAGCCCGCGGTCTGTGTGGATTGGCGCGCGGTCGTCTGATCCCTTCGCCGCATACCGCGTAGTACGATGGCGACCAAGAGGAGGAGACGATGGCCGATCCGGTGGGAGACATAATCGGGGACTATCGGGCGTTCGCCCTGCAGCAGCACCACCGCCTGCTCGCCCGAGGCATCGACATCCGCGCGTACACGCTCAGCCACATGGCCTTCCGCGTGCCGGAATGGGACCAGTACGTCCACGCGCGGACCCTGCTCGAGCGCCACGCGAATGCGAGCGCCGAGAACGTCTGGAACGGCCGGCCGATCTCGATGATCCTGCTCGCCACGCCGCTCGAGGTCCTCGACGGGATGTCCGTCCCGCTCATCGAGCTCATTCCGCCGGTCCACCAGCGCGTCTACAAGATGGGCCTCGAGCACCTCGGAGTGGTCGTCGGCGACGAAGTGGAGGCCTTCTCTCGGCAGCATCGCGCCGCGCTGACCGGGCAGCAGTTCCAGAGTGCGGACAACGAGCCCTACTACGTCCTCTTCGAGGACTTCACCCACGTCAAGTTCTACCGTCGCTCCCTGTATGACGTCGTCGTCCTCCAACACGGCGCCACGTTCGACGGTTTCGTCCACGTCGACGACTGGGTCCCGCAGCGCCTCGTGACGGCGACCGGACCGAACCCGCTGCCGCGGTGAGCGACGCCACTCCGACCGTCGCCGGCCGGCTCGCGCTCCACACTCCGCGGTGCCGGACATGTCCGGCACCCCTGCCCGCCGACGCAGCCGCTGGTTGGCGGAGCGGCGCCGACGAGACCGCCGCGGACGGGCGCGGCCGACCGGCCCAGTCCACGGTGCCTCATCTCACGACCGGAATTCGGCCACAGGCCCTAGGGCGTGTTGCTAAACCCTTTGAAGGTTGATTTCCGTCAGGCTTGATTCATGGCAGCAAGGCAGGAAATTTCTGGCAAGGCATGGGCTGTGATGGCACCGCATTTCCCGGTTTGGAAGGGGAACAGGCGCCCGATCATGGACTTGCGGCGGACGGTCGAGGGCATCGTCTGGCGGTTCCGCACGGGGCGCCCTGGCGTGATGTGCCCGAGAGGTTCGGGAACTGGAACTCGGTCTACGGGCGCTTCGCGGACTGGTCCAGAGACGGTACCTGGGCCAGTATCCTCGCGGCCGTGCAGGCAGCCGGCCAGCGCGCCGGTGATATTGACTGGACCGTGTCGGTGGACGCGACGATCACCCGGGTGCATCAACATGGCGCCACCCTTCCCCGGGTCACAGGGGCCCCGCAGAAATACAAGAAACTCGGCGCTGAGGAGCCGGGCGACCACGCGATCGGCAAGTCCAGGGGCGGAATGACGTGCAAAATCCACCTTGCCACGGACGGCAAGGGACGGCCGCTGGGCCTGGTCCTCACCGCCGGCCAGGCCGCCGACACCTCATTCTTCCAAACGGTGCTGGAGACCATCTCGGTCGCCGGCAGCTCCCGGGGACGGCCGCGCGTCCGGCCCGACCGGGTGCTGGCAGAGAAGGCGTACACCTCCAGCGCCAACCGCGGCTACCTGGCCGGCAGGGGAATCAAAGTCACGAAACCCGAGCGGTCAGATCAGATCGCAGGACGGGCTCGGCGCGGTTCCAAAGGCGGACGCCCCCGATCCTTCGACAGGGAAGCCTACAAAGGCCGAAATGTGGTTGAACGCTGCTTCAACCGGCTCAAACAATGGCGTGGCATCGCGACCAGAAGTGACAAAACAGCACGCAGCTACCTCGCTGGCGTCACCCTCGCCTCGGCCCTCATCTGGATCAAATCAGGGGTTTAGCAACACACCCTAAGTCCTCAGGTACTGCCTGAGGGCGGGCAGTATGGCCGCTCGGCGATCGTCGAGCGCGGCGAGGACCTCGCCGTCGGACAGGTTGCCCGGGTGCTGAAGATCAACGAGCTCGAGACCATCACCGACGACGTCATCGAAGCCGCCGCGAGCATCCTCGTCATCGGAAACTAGCGCCATGGAGCGATCACAGAACGCCGCCATTTAGCGACCAACTCCACACGCCCCGTCATCGGGCCTGATGCCGGGACGGTCAAACGGGCACCGTCGCAATCTAGCAGTGTCAGAACCGCCAGCTTCCGGGCGAGTGCCCGTTGAACGTCCCCTATGTGAGACATCATCTCGGGCGGTGTCCGTTGACGCCTTGGGACATGGCCGACGGCCTGGCAGCTACGAGGACTTGGTAGCAGCGAAATAGGCCGCGTTTAGGCGTTCGCGAACGCTCGGTGATCGCGGTGAGGTATCGGAGCTGAGGTGCGGATGGCGAAGCTCGTCCATGAACGCTTGCCGGAGCGCGGGTCCGCCTTGTTCGAGCCGTTCGGCGCGAACGCGCAGCGCGCGGCTCGTGGGCCGGTGGCGAAGCCCCAGCTGCCAAGCTGAGCGAACACGGGTACGAGTTGGATCGCGGGTTCGGTCAGACTGTGGCGCGCCCGCTGGCCGGCTCGCGCGTCTTCCCGGGTGAGTAGTCCCACCGCGACGAGTCGCTTGAGCCGGTCGGCGAGCATATTTGAGGGGATCCCCTCCTCTGAGCCGGCCTGCAGCTCTCGGAAATAGCGGCGGTCCCCGAAGACGATGTCGCGGCGCACGAGCAGGCTCCAGCTATCGCCGAACACCTCGATGGTGGCGTCGATCGGGCACCCCGACCGCGGCTCATACGCTTCGCCCATACTGCTTGCATACCTCAACCGCCGGTACTACCGTCTCAACAAGCGATTGCAAACCACAGGCGGAAGGAGCCACCCGTGCTGACGCAGGTTGCAGAGGGTGTGCTGATCCACGAGAGCGAGTTCTGCCAAAGCAACGCCGTTGTCGTGCAGGGCGGGGCTGGCGTGTTGCTCATCTACGCCGGGGTGCACGGCTACGAAATGGCCTGCCTCGCGAACGACCTGTCCGATTCGGGCCATACCGTTGTGGCAGGCTTCTCGACGCATCCGCATTAGGATCACCTGCTCTGGCACGCCGGGCTCGGCGCGGCGCCCCGTTACGGCACGGCGCGCTGCGCGGCGACCGCCCGAGATCGGCTGTCGGGCGGGATCGATGCACGCCGGCTCGGCATCCCCGAGGAGGTATCCCTGGACCTGCTCGGCCTCATCACGGGCCTGCCGCCGAAATTTTGGAGATCCTTCGGACAGAAGACAATCCGCCACGCAAACGGACGCTCGCCCGGGGAAACCCCGGTGCGGACGTCCGTTTCCGTGGCGGAAAGGTGTGGATTCCTCTTTGTTAGCCGCGGCCGATGAACGGCATGCCGGCGGCCGTGATCACCACCGAGCCCACACTGGCCGACGGCGGCATTCCTGCCATCAGGAGCACGGCGCGCGCGGCATCCTGCACCGGGAAGGTGGGCTCCACCCTGCGGCTGCCGTCAGCCTGCAGGGCACCGGAGTCCACGCCGATGGTGGCCATGATGTCTGTGGCCGTGTTGCCGATGTCGATCTGGCCGCAGGTGATGCCGAAGCCCCTGCCGTCCAGCTCTATGCTCTTGGTAAGACCCGTCATGGCGTGCTTGGTGACCGTATAGGCCACGGTCCGCGGCCGCGGCGAATGCGCTGAAATGGACCCGTTGTTGATGATGCGGCCGCCCTGTGGTTCCTGGGATTTCATGGCCCGCACGGCCGCGGCGGCGCACAGCATCGAGCCGGTAAGGTTCACCGCCACCACCGCGTCCCAGTCGGCCACGCTGATTTCATCCACCGACGCAGCCGGGCCGAACACGCCGGCGTTGTTGAACAGGAGGTCAACCCTCCCCCACTTCCCGAGGGCGGCAGCGAACAGGCGCTCGACGTCGTCGGGCACTGTTACGTTGCAGGGCACCGTCAGCGCCTGGCGGTGCCCGGCCGCGGACTCCAGCAGCGGAGCCTCACGCCGGCCGGCCAACACCACGCGGTACCCGTCGGCCAGCAAGAGCCGCGCCACCGCCCTGCCAATCCCGGAACCAGCACCGGTTACGACGGCGACCGGCGCCGGCCGGTGGGGTGGTACGGGCCGGTGGGTTGCAGTCATGGGGTCGCTCCTTGTGTTGATGGCCGGGCTAGGGTGCAGCGGGCACTTCCGCCGCCGTTATTGGCCAGCCTATGACTGTCTTGGGACGCGGGGGTCTGGATGCCGAACCATGCCACGGCCACCGCCCCGCGCAGGAGGCTGGCGATCCGGGCTCCCCTGATGCCGAAGCTGATCCGGCTCATGACAGGGAACGGGACGCCGGTCTTAACGCCCATAAAGCCGGAGAGGCTGAGCAGCGCAAACAGGAGGACAGCTCCGACTCCCAGAGCGAGAAGGATCTGCCAGCCGCCCAGCCCGAGGGCGAAGAGTCCGATGGCAAAGGCGTAGTTTCCGAGGCTGTGGACGTCCGGCCGGAGGCGACGCTGGCTGCATCGCAAAGCGCGTCGACACCCATGGAGGGATGGGCTGCTTTGCCCAGGTCAACGGCTGGCTCGGGTGTCGGGTCGCCGCCGGTCAGCGGGGTTGTCTGCATCCTGATCTCACTTCTTGAAGATGTCTTCCATGCGTGCCGCTGTGGGATTCATGCCGGAAACTGCCGGCAGGGGCGTCCTTGCAATTTCCACAATGCGGAAGATAGGTATCGACTAGTGAAATAAATGTATGACCTGGGTCACGCATCAGTCAAGGGGTCGCCGGAACACGGCTGGTCACAAACGGTTACGACCGCATCAACGCGGGGTCAGATACGGCCTACTAAACCCCGCCCCATGGGCCGTATCTGACCCCGCGTTGGTTCTAGCGGGAGAGGACTGGACCTCCTTCCTTCAAACCCAGGTAGATCTTGTCCCGTCCGATCGGCAGCTCCGCGAACCGGACCCCCGTGGCGTTCCGGATCGCATTGGCCAGGGCCGGCGCCACGGGATTGAACGGGCTTTCGCTCATGGATTTCGCCCCGAGCGGGCCTACCTGGTCCTTGGTGGATGCGAAGTAAACCTCGCTGCGCGGCACGTCCGCGAAGGAGGCGATGTGGTACTGCCGCAGGATGTCCGTGGTGACCCGGCCGGCGTCGTCCACCCTAACTTCCTCGTACAAGGCAGCGCCCAGCGCCTGCGCGATGCCGCCCTCGATCTGGCCGCGGCACTGCCGCGGATTAACCACCACGCCGGCATCGGCGGCCTGCACACTCTGCAGGATCCGCAGCTCCCCCGTGCCGGTGTTGACCGCCACCCGGAAGCCGTGCACATTGAACGCCACTGATCGTGGGGTACCGTCCCAGTTGCCCTCGACGGCGAGCTGCACGCCCTGGTGCCGCGCGGCGTCGTGGATGTCCGCGAGCGGAACCCGCCGCCGGGCACAGTCCACGCCGCCGTCGTCGAGCACGCATTCGGTCTCCGGAACGCCGGTCAGCGCCGCGGCGACGGTGACGATCCGGGAAGCGAGCCCGGTGGCCGCCAGGAGCGTGGCCTTGCCGGCCACCACCGTCCCGGCCGAACCGAACGCGCCGGTGTCGTGCTCCACCAGGTCGGTATCGGACTGCCGGACGGCCACCCTGTCCGCCCTGGTGGAGAGCGCCGTCGCGGCCAGCTGGGCGTGCACCGTGGTGGTGCCGTTGCCGAATTCGGCGGTCCCGACGTCGGCTGCGAACGTGCCGTCCGGGAGCAGGCTCACGCGGGTGTGGGCGAAGTGGCCGCGGGGTGGGACGGTGTCGATCATGGACAGCGCGGAGCCCTCGCCGGTGACCCAGCCCGGGCCGAGGTCATCGAGCCCGGCGTCGCGGTAGCGCTGCTTGCCTCGAGACAGGGCATCGCGCACCAAGGAGACGCACTGGTCCAGGCCGTAGCTGCCGTAGTGGACGTCCTCCTCCGGTTCGGGCGTGGTGGAGAGCATGTCGTCGCCTTCGCGCACCATGTTCTTGAGCCGGAATTCCAGGGGATCCATGCCGATGCCGACAGCCAGCTCATCGATAGCCGACTCGATCGCGAAGATCGTCTGGCTCAGCCCGTAGCCGCGGAAGGCCCCGGCGGGCACGGTGTTGGTGTAGACGGCGTGCGCGTCCACTTTCTTGTTGGCGCACTTGTACACTGCAAGCGATTCGCCGCAGCCGTGGAACATCACGCCGGGGGCGTGGTTGCCGTACGCGCCGGTGTTGGTGACCACGTCCAGCTGCAGCGCGGTGAGGAGCCCGTCCTTGCTGGCGCCGGCCTTGAGCTTGATGGTGAAGGGGTGCCGCGTGGTGGTGGCGTTGAACTGCTCCGTGCGCGTGAACTCCAGCTGCACGGGCCGGCGAAGCGTGAGCGCGGCGAGGGCCACGAGGTCCTCGGTGAGCACTTCCTGTTTGCCGCCGAAGCCGCCGCCAACGCGTCCGGCCACAACGCGGATCCGGTCCTCGGGGAGGTCGAACACGCGGCCCAAAGTGCGCCGGACCAGGAACGGGACCTGGCTGGAGGTGCGGACCACGAGGCGGTCTTCCGCGTCGAGCCAGGCAATGGAGGAGTGCGTTTCCAGGGCAACGTGCTGCACGCGCTGGGTCCTGTACGTGTGCTCGTGGATGAAATCGGCAGCGGCGAAACCGTCCGCGACGCTGCCCAGTTCCGAGTGCAGCTCGGCCACCACGTTCTGCCGCGGGCGCGAGATCCGGGCCTTTACGGGGTCTTTGTCCCCGTGTAATGCCGGGGCGCCGGGAAGCATGGCGTCCTGCGGGCTGAAGACGGTGTCCAGAAGCTCGTATTCCACCTGCAGGGCGCGGGCCCCGGCCTCGGCGGCACCCACGGATTCGGCCACGACGGCGGCCACGCGCTGGCCGATGAACCGCACCACGTCGTCCAGCACGCGGGTGTCGTCGGGATCGTCAGTGTAGAACTCGTGCTGGGCAGTGGAGAAGTGCTGCGCCGGGGCGTCCTCGTGCGTGAAGACGGCGACGACGCCGGGCACCCGGAGTGCGGCCGTCCTGTCGATGGAGACAATCCGCGCGTGCGCGTGGGGTGAGCGCAGCAGCTTCAGGTGCAGCAGTCCTTCCAGCTCGCCCGACGGAACATCGAGTGTGTAGCGGGCGGTGCCGGTGACGACGGCGAGGCCTGCCGGGGCGGGCACGTTGTCGCCGAGCTGCCCGGCCCGGGATGCCGTGGTGCCGGCCGCGGTGTTGCCGTCCGCGGCGGTTCCGGCCGCCGAAGCTGGACGGGCCGCGCCACCCGCCACGCCGCCATCGTGATTGTGCTTGTCGTGGGTCCCGCACACTGCGTCCGCGATGGAACGGTAGCCGGTGCAGCGGCAGAGGTTGCCCTTGAGGCTGCGGGGCAGGTTGGCCTTCTGTTCGTCATCGAAGGTGGCTGCGGTCATCATCATGCCGGCGGTGCAGAAGCCGCATTGGAAGCCCTGTTCGGCCAGGAACTGCTCCTGCACGGGGTGCAGCGCACCGCCCTGGGCGAGCCCCTCGATGGTGGTGACTGCCTTGCCCTCCGCACGGACGGCGGGGTAGATGCAACTGTGCACGGGGGTGCCGTCCACGTGGACGGTGCAGGCACCGCAGTCGCCGCCGTCGCAGCCTTTCTTGACCCCGAAGTTGCCCTGTTCGCGCAGGAAAGTGCGCAGGCACTGGCCGGGGCGGGGTGTGGCCGGGGTGGCGGTGCCGTTGATTTCGATTGCCATGCTCAGGCCTCCTTCTGCTGCCGTTTCGGGGTTGATGCGGGTCCGGGTTGCGCGCTCGGCTGCGGCGACGTGGCGTGCGGCGGGCCGGACGGTCCGGTCCAGAAATCGCCCGACACGGTGAGCCGTTCTTCAAGCAGTTCCGCACGGATCTCCTCCGCGAGCCGGAGGGTCATGTCCCGGCGCCATTCGGGCAGCCCGTGGATGTCGTCGTGGTAGAGCTCTGCCGGGATGGCCTTCCCGACGGCGGCCGCAAGGGCCGCGGGGCCCGGCATCACGGCAGCGGCGAACCGCAGCTGCACGGGGCGCTTGGTGGCGGCGGTGACGGTGATGACCAGGCCGCCGTCGGCGTCGCGCCGTCCGATCAGCAGCACCCCGGAACGGCCGAGGTTGCTGAGCGAGAGCCGCCGGAACGCCACTTTCGCGGACAAGGCCGACGCCGGCAGGTGGATGCTGCGCAGGAGCTCCCCGGGTGCCAGGCTGTTTTGCCCGTCCCCGGTGATGAACGTGGCCACCGGGACCGTGCGGCTGCTGCCGCCGGGGCCGAGGATGGTGGCGGTGGCGTCCAGCCCCGCGCAGAGCGAGATCATGGGCCCGGCCGGGAGCGAAGTGCACAGGTTGCCGCCCACGGTGGACATGTTCCAGATCTTGAAGGATGCCACGAAGGAGTCGCAGCACGGACGGAACAAGTCCAGTCCCGGCCACTTCCTGCCGGCAACTGCCTCGGAAGCCGGCAGGGCGTAGAGCTCCGCGACGGTGCACGTGGCGGCCAGTTCAATCCCGGCGTCGTCCACGGTCACGGCCCGCCAGCCGGCTTCGCCCAAATCCAGCAGCCGCTTCAGAACAGTACTCCCGTAGGAGAACAGGACCGTGCCGCCCGCCAGCCAGGCATCGCCGTCGCGCCATTCGGCGGGGTCCGCGGTGGGGACGACGGCCTCGATGGTGTTCATGTCCATGGGTTCTCCTGGCGGGATTCGTGCGTGCGGGGCGTCGAGCGTGGTTCGAGCGCAGCGCGGGGTTCTGTGTGGTGGATGGGGCCGCTGCCGTCCTTAAGCGAGGATGCCGTGAGCGGCGCCATCGATGCCGGCGTGCGGGACGCAAGGATCTCGGCGGTGATGGAAACAGCCACTTCGGCCGGGGTGACCGCGCCCAGATCCAGGCCGATGGGCGAATGGAGCCGTTCCAGCGCCTCGGCCGGCGTGCCGTCCGCGAGCAGCGCATCGATGCGCTGGCGGTGGCTGCGCCGCGACCCCATGGCGCCCACATAGGCGAGGCCCAGGCCAAGCGCGGTTTCCAGCAGCGGGATGTCGAACTTGGGGTCGTGGGTCAGCACGCACACCACGCTCCGGCCGTCCACCCGTCCCGCGGCCGCTTCTGAGGCAAGGTAGCGGTGCGGCCAGTCCGTGACCACCTGGTCGGCGGCGAGGAAGCGGCCCTGGCTGGAAAAGGCCAGCCGGGCGTCGCACAAGGTGACGTCATAGCCCAGCAGTTTCCCGGCCGGCACGAGTGCGGCGCCGAAGTCGTTGGCGCCAAAGATCAGCATCCGGGCCGCCGGCAGCCTGCTTTCCACAAACAGCGTGATGGGTTCGGGCTCGGGTACGGAGGTCCCGCAGCCCTCGGCTGGGGCCAGCCGCACGATGCCGGCCCGGCCGCCGCGCAGCAGGGGTTCGAGCTGGGCGGCGGCCGCCCGGATCACGGAGGCGTCGCCGCCCAGCAAGGCTGCCAGCGCGGCCGATCCCGCTGCGGTGAAGCGAGCGGGATCGGCCACCACCACGGCTCCTCCCCCGGCGTCCAGCCGGCGGATGATGGCGAGGGAGGATGGAGCGTCTGCGTGCGCGAAGCTGCGCAAGGCAGCCAGGTCCAGGCCGGCGGTTCCGGTCGGCTGGATGTGGACTTCCAGCTCCCCACCGCACGTCAGCCCGACGGCGAACGCGTCCGCGGCGCTGTAGCCGAAGGACTCAAGACGGCTGCCGCCGTCGCGCATTGCCTCAAGGGCGGCATCCACAACGGCGCCCTCCACGCATCCGCCGGAGAGGCTGCCGAGGACGTCCCCGTGTTCGGAGACCACCATGGAGGTGCCGAGCGGCCGGGGCACGGAGCCGCCGGCAGCCACGATGGTGGCGACGGCGCAGCGCTGGCCGGAGATTGCAGGCCGCCAGCTTCCCAGTGAAGGTATTAGGTCCAGCATTGCAACACGTCCTTTACCACTGGGGTTCCGGACGGGAAGCCTGTCCGGAACAGAGCGCGGTCTTGCCTCATAATCTCATTCCTTGCTGGTGTAGCGGGAAAATCTGGGTAGTTGGTTTGAGAGGACCGGGACGGGGGCTCCAATCCCGCCCCGGTCCATGACGGAGCACCGCACTCCACCGCCGCCCGCCGTCGTGGGTTCCGGTGCTACGAACCACGGCGGTGGACGCCTACTCAATGCGGTGGGTGCGGATGGACCGCCGTCTGAGGCGCCCGAATGGGCGGTAACGCCAGGGCCTACACGCCCATCAGTGCGTTGATGGGTCCCCGGGCGAAGTAGATGATGAAGCCCGCGGTGACCACCCACATGAGCGGATGGACCTTCCTGGCCCTGCCGGACGCAGCGCTGATGACGGCGAAGGAGATGAATCCGACGCCGATGCCGTTGGCGATCGAGTAGGTCAGCGGCATGGTGACGATGGTCAGGAAGGCCGGCAGCGCGATCGAGAACTTACTGAACTTGATCTCACGGATCTGTGCCATCATCATGGCGCCCACCACCACCAGGGCGGAGGCTGCAACCTCGAGCGGTACCACCGAGGTCAGCGGCGTAAAGAACATCGAGCCCAGGAACAGCACGCCAGTCACCACGGAGGCCAGGCCGGTGCGGGCGCCTTCGCCAATGCCGGCCGCGGAATCGATGTACACGGTGTTAGACGAGCCGGACGTCGCGCCACCGGCCACTGCGCCGAGGCCTTCGACGATGAAGGCGGACTTCAGCTTGGGGAACGTGCCGTCCTTGTGCGCCACGCCAGCGCTCTTGGCGAGCCCGGTCATGGTGCCCATGGCGTCAAAGAAGTTGGTGAACACCAGGGTAAAGATCAGCATGATGGCTGCAAGGCCGCCGATCCTCGAGAAGGAGCCGAAGAGATCGAACTGTCCCACGAGGCTGAAGTCCGGGGCGGACACCAGCTGGCCGGACAACACCGGTGTGTTGAGGTGCCAGCCGCCGGGGTTGTCGGCGCTGCCGGGTCCGATGTGCAGGACGGCCTCGACGACGGCGGCGAGGGCTGTGCTGGCGACGATTCCGATCAGGAGGCCGCCCTGGATCTTGCGAGCCACGAGGATTCCCATGACCAGCAGCCCGACGATGAAAACGAGTGTGGGGATGGAGGTGATGGAGCCGTCATTGCCGAGCTGGACCGGCGGGCCGCCTTTGGTGGGGCGGACGAAACCAGAATCCACAAAGCCGATGAAGGCGATGAACAGGCCGATGCCAACGGTGATGGCTGCCTTGAGTTCCTTGGGGACTGCCTTGAAGATCGCTGTCCGGGCACCCGTGGCGCCGAAGAGGACAATCAGGATGCCGTTGATGACCACCAGGCCCATGGCTTCGGGCCAGGTGACGTCCTGGATGACGGCCACGGCCAGGAACGAGTTGATGCCCAGGCCGGCTGCGAGCCCGAACGGCAGGTTCGCGACGAGGCCGAACACGATGGTCATGACGCCGGCGGTGAGTCCGGTGACGGCACCTACCTGGGCTGCCGGGAGCCAGCCGCCAGCGACGTCGGTGGGGGCGTTCTCGGCCGAGAAGCCGCCCAGGATCAGCGGGTTGAGGATCACGATGTAGGCCATCGTGAAGAACGTGACAATGCCGCCGCGGAATTCGCGGGCCAGCGTGGAGCCACGCTTGGTGATCTGGAAGAAACCATCCAGGAAGGATTTCGACGCCGGGGGGCGGGGTGCCGCTGTCTGCCCTGCGCCTGCGGGCGCAGCCTGCTTTTCAGTTGCCTTTCGCATTTCTGCGGGGTCCAGGATTGTCATGTCAGCCACCGGCCCTAGTAGTCAATCCTGGAATCGAGCGTGTTCCAGGTGTTGAACGGTTCCAGGATGGCGGGAGCCTGGGGATCGCCCAGTTCCAGCTTGGAGACCGGCATGAGTGCATCCCGGTCCTCGTTCTCGAAGTACTCGTAGAAGACGGCGTCGTCGAAGCCCACGGAGGCCGCGTCGTGCCGGTCTGCGGCGAAGACCACGTTGCCGATCCGCGCCCAGAGGGCCGAGGCCAGGCACATGGGGCAGGGCTCGCAGCTGGTGTAGAGGGTGGCTCCGCTGAGATCGAAGGTGCCGAGTTCGCGGCAGGCATTGCGGATGGCGGTGACCTCGGCGTGGGCCGTGGGGTCGTTCGTGGCGGTGACCCGGTTGACGCCTTCGAAGGCGTGGCCATCCGCGGTGACAATGACGGCGCCGAAGGGGCCGCCGCTGTTGAGGACATTGGATGTTGCCAGGTCAATGGATGTGGCCAGAAAATGTTCGGCCGTGACGGTTGTACTCATTTTGCGACTTCCTTAGTGCTGAGGAAGCCCAGTAACCCCGTGACGGGGACGTGCCAGTGCAACGGCTACCAGGCTTCAGCATGTGCTTTTGAAGGTTCGCCTGGTAGATAGCTTCCCGGAGTCCGGGTGCCCGCCTTTGGCAAGATTGAGACTAGCACCGGACATGTGAGCGGCGCCATAGTTTCTGGAAACTTAATTTCGTGATGTGAAATTATTTTTTCGGACGGGTCACATTGACGCGCCTGAGCCCCGCCCTCTACGCTGATTGCCACCGGCCGCCAATGAGCAGGCCGGCATCCTGGATCAGCAGACAGGGCCTAACTGAGCTGGAACGCATTCGTTGCCGACCAGAAGAGGAACCCTCATGGCCCACATCTCCGCCCCGTCCAGGCTCTGGATCAAGAACCCGCTCGCCGTTTTCACCGCCAACGGGCTCGACGCCGGTGGCGGCATAGTGGTCAGCGGCGGCATCATCGCCGAGCTGGTTCCGGCCGGCGGGCAGCCGTCCGTACCCTGCGATACGACCTTCGACGCCGGCAGCCACGTGCTGCTGCCCGGCCTGATCAACACGCACCACCACTTCTACCAGACCCTCACGCGCGCCTGGGGTCCGGTGTCCAACGCCCCGCTGTTCCCATGGCTGCAGAACCTCTACCCAGTCTGGGCGCGCCTGACTCCGGACAGCCTGGAACTCGCGGTGAAAGTGGCCCTGGCCGAGCTGCTGCTCTCCGGCTGCACCACGGCAGCCGACCACCACTACCTCTTCCCCGCGGGACTCGAGGACGCGATCGACGTGGAGGTCGGCGTCGTGCGCGAACTCGGCATGCGAGCCACCCTCACGCGCGGCTCCATGACTTTGGGAACGGACGACGGCGGCCTGCCGCCGCAGTCCACCGTGCAGCGGCCGGAGATCATTCTGGCGGACAGCGAACGCCTCATCTCCCAGTACCACGAGCGCGGCGACGGCGCCGTCATTCAGATTGCCCTGGCCCCGTGTTCGCCGTTCTCGGTGACCAAGGAGATCATGGCCGAGAGCGCAGCCATGGCCGAACGGCTGGATGTCCGGCTCCACACGCACCTGGCCGAGACCATCGACGAGGAAGACTTCTGCCACTCGATGTTTGGCTTGCGCACCGTGGACTATCTGGAGAGCGTCGGCTGGCTGGGCAACCGCACCTGGCTGGGCCACGGCATCCACTTCAACGACGACGAGATCGGCCGGCTGGGAGCCGCGGGCACCGCCGTCGCGCACTGCCCGACGTCGAACATGCGGCTCGCGTCAGGCACCGCGAGGGTGCTGGAACTCGAGGCTGCCGGGGTGCCGGTGGGGCTGGGCGTGGACGGCTCGGCGTCGAACGATGCCTCCAACATGATCCTGGAAGCCCGGCAGGCGCTGTACCTCCAGCGGCTGCGCTACGGGGCGGATGTTCCCGTGGAGCGCGCCCTTGGCTGGGCCACGCGGGGCTCGGCGGCCGTCCTGGGGCGCCCGGATATTGGTCAACTGGCGCCGGGGATGCAGGCCGACGTTGCACTCTTCCGCCTCGACGACCTGCGCTTCTCCGGCAGCCACGACCCCATTGCAGCGTTGTTGCTGTGCGGTGCCGACCGCGCGGACCGGGTGATGGTGGGCGGCGAGTGGCGTGTGGTGGACGGGCAGATTCCGGGGCTGGACGTCGCGGGGCTCATTGCAGAGCACTCCGCCGCGGCGCGGAAGCTTGTGGCGGGGTAACTCTTTGCTGACCGTTTCGATGGTTCCCTGCGCACACGACGTTCAGCGACGTCGTACCTGCAGGGAACCGTCGAAACGGGGCCATGTACCAGGTCTGGCTGCCACATCCGATCGTTGCTAGCGTGGCGGAATGAGCCCGTCGAAGACCCCGGCCGAGATCCTCAACATTGCCGGCAGCGAGGTGCGCATCTCGAGTCCGGACAAGGTGGTGTTCCCCGAGCCCGGGCTGACGAAGCTCGACCTGGTGCGCTACTACCTCGCCGTCGCGGATGGTGCGCTGCGCGGCGCCGGCGGCCGGCCAATGGTGCTCAAGCGCTTCCCGAAGGGCATCGACGCTGAGCCGTTCTTTCAGAAGCGCGTGCCCGAAAACCACCCCGACTTCATCGACACAACCACGCTGCACTACGCGTCGGGGACGTCGGCTGAGGAGGCCGTCATCCGGGATGCCGCGGGCTTGGCGTGGGTGGTGAATCTTGGCTGCCTCGACCTCAACCCGCATCCCGTGCGCGCCGAGGACCTCGAGCACCCCGACGAGCTCCGGGTCGACCTCGATCCGATGCCGGGAGTCGGCTGGTCCCAGATCGTCGATGTCGCGCATGTCGCGCGGGAGGTGCTCGACGACGTCGGACTTGTGGGGTGGCCGAAGACGAGCGGGTCGCGCGGACTCCACATCCTGGTGCGCATCTCGCCGCAGTGGTCGTACCGCGACGTGCGGATTGCCGCCGAGACCCTCGCCCGCGAGGTCGAGAACCGCGCTCCGGGTCTCGCCACCGCACGGTGGTGGAAGGAGGAACGCGGCGAGAGTGTGTTCGTCGACTTCAACCAGAACGCCAAGGACCGCACCGTGGCATCCGCGTACTCAATCCGGCCCCTGCCCGATGCCCGGGTCTCGACGCCGCTCACATGGGACGAGGTCCGCTCCACCCGGCCGGAACAATTCACGGTGCCTACGGTGCTCGAGCGTTTCGCCGACGCGGGAGACCCTCACGCCGGCATCGACGACGCGGTCGGCACACTCGACGGGCTCCTCGCCTTGGCTGCCGGGCTCGGCCCCGCCGAGAAGCCGCCGCGCGGCGGCGACGGCTCCGGCCGCCGGCAGTCGGTGATGCCGCTCATCGAGGTGGCCCGGACCAAGTCCAAGCCCGAGGCGCTCGCGGCGCTCGACGAGTGGAAGACCCGGCATACGGACCTCGTCCCGGCCCTGCATCCGGCCGATGTGCTCGTCGACGGAATGCGCGGATCAAGCTCGCTCTGGTACAGGGTGCGGGTGAACCTGCAGCACGTCCCCGAAGCGGAGCGCCCGCCGCAGGAGGAGCTCATCGCCGACTACGACCCATGGGCCGGCAAGCAGTGGCCGGGGCGCCCTGGGCCGTAGCGCCAGCGACGCGCAAAAGGCGCCGCGACACGCAAACGGCCTGGCGACACCCGAATTTCGGGTGTCGCCAGGCCGTTTGCGTGTCCTCAGCGAAGATGCGTGTCGTCAGCCCCGTTGGGAACGCTGGCTGCCGAAGCCCGGCAGGCCGTGGACCCAGCGCGAGAAGCGCCCCGGAACATGCTCCCGGTCTGCGGGCAGATAGAAGTCCGGATCCGTTCCGCCTCCGAGGGGGAGGTAGAACTCCTGAACAGCGGGTGCCGCCGTGTTTTCCGGTGCGACCGGCGTTGTGTCCTGCTGGTACATCTGATCCTCCTCCGAGGGGGTTGATGGTGCTGCATTGATTCCGCAAAGTGGAAAAAAACTTTTGCTATATGAAATAGCCTAAACTGCCGGGTCTCTGTACGTCAACGGCCCAGGAGGCCCTCAGTCACAAAGCGATTTTTCAGATTGTGATGTACACCACGGCACGGCTGGGCTATTCTGATACTCAACTCGTGGCGCAAGTCACGTAACCTGGGAGCAGCAGGCAGGGTCGTAATGAGCTGGCATCACTTGATGTCGGCTCATTTTTTGTGGGCCGACGGTACTAGAAACGCGCGGGAAATGCGCGCTTAATTTCTATGTGGAACGTTGTTTCCACATACCTGAAGTTGGGAATCTGACCATGAGCAGCAACATCATCCTCGGCCACAACCAGTACGGAAAGGCCGAAGTCCGGGTCGTCAAAATCACCCGCGACACAGACCGCCACGAGATAGAGGACCTGAACGTCACCTCGCAATTGCGCGGCGACTTCGAGGCCGCCCACCGCGAGGGCGACAACGCCCACGTAGTGGCAACGGACACCCAGAAGAACACCATCTACGCCTTCGCCCGGGAAGGCGTCGGCTCGCCCGAAGCCTTCCTGCTTCGCCTCGGGGAGCACTTCACCTCGGGCTTCGACTGGGTTACGGGCGGCCGCTGGGAAGCCGAGTCCTACAGCTGGGACCGGATCCAGGCCCACGGCAGCGAACACGACCACTCCTTCGTGCGCAACGGCCAGGAAGTCCGCACCGCCGTCCTGGTCCGCGACGGCGCCGCAACGCACCTGATCTCCGGGCTCAAGGACCTGACCGTCCTGAAGACCACCCAGTCCGGCTTTGTGGGCTACCCCAAGGACAAATACACCACTCTCCCGGAAACCACAGACCGCATTCTGGCCACCGACGTTTCCGCCCGCTGGCGCTTCAAGGCCGGGACGGACTTGAGCACCCTGGACTTCAACAAGAGCTACGAGGACGTCAAGGGCCTCCTGCTCGAGGGGTTCACGGAGAAGTATTCCCGCGCCCTGCAGCAGACGCTGTTCGACATGGGCACCAAGGTCCTGGAAGCCCACAGCGAGATCGACGAGATCAAGTTCTCCATGCCCAACAAGCACCACTTCCTGGTGGACCTCTCGCCGTTCGGGCTCGACAACCCCAACGAGGTCTTCTTCGCAGCCGACCGGCCGTACGGCTTGATCGAGGCCACGGTCCAGCGCGACGACGCCACCCCGGCGGACATCGCTTGGTCCGGCATCGCCGGGTTCTGCTGACCAATCGGTGATGGAGCCTGTCGGGATCCCCGGGTCTCGACAGGCTCGACCACCGGGAGAAATCCACCGGGCAAGTCCCCACACTTTTAGCCAGACCACGTTAGCCAGACAAAGACGTCTGCCATGAACCAGAAAGTCTGCCGTGAACCTCAAGAAAAAGTCCCCCAGCCCGGCCGCCAAGACCGGCCGCCAGCCCTCTGACCGCCCCGAAGACCAGCGCCTCTCCATTGGCAGCAGCTTCGCCTACGGCTTCCAGCACGTCCTGACCATGTACGGCGGCATCATCGCCCCACCGCTCATCATCGGAGCCGCAGCCGGCATGTCCTCAACGGACATCGGCCTGCTCATCGCGGCCTGCCTGTTTGTCGGCGGCCTGGCCACCATCCTGCAAACCGTGGGCATCCCCTTCTTCGGCTCGCAGTTGCCGCTGGTCCAGGGCGTTTCGTTCGCCGGAGTCTCCACCATGGTGGCCATCGTCCACGGCGGCGGGGGCATCCAGTCCGTCTTCGGTTCGGTCATCGCCGCCTCGCTCATCGGCCTGGCCATCACCCCATTGTTCTCCAAGATCATCCGATTCTTCCCGCCGGTGGTCACCGGCACCGTCATCACCACCATCGGCCTGACGCTGATGCCGGTGGCCGCCAACTGGGCCATGGGCGGCAACAACAAAGCGCCGAACTACGGCAGCGTGGCGAACATCGGCCTGGCCGCGGCCACCATGGGCATTGTGCTGCTGCTCAGCAAGGTCGGCAGCGCCACCATCTCGCGGCTGTCCATCCTGCTGGCCATGATCATCGGCACGGTCATTGCCTTCATCACGGGCATGGCTGACTTCTCCAGGGTGGGCCAGGGCGAGATCGTTGCCTTCCCCACCCCGTTCGCCTTCGGACCGCCCACCTTCCACATTGCGGCCATCATCTCCATGCTGATCGTCATCCTGGTGACCCTGACCGAGACCTCGGCGGACATCATTGCCGTGGGCGAGATTGTGGGCACCAAAGTGGATTCGAAGCGCATCGGCGACGGCCTGCGCGCAGACATGCTCTCCAGTGCGATCTCGCCGATCTTCGGCTCCTTCACCCAGAGCGCCTTCGCCCAGAACGTGGGCCTGGTTGCCATCACCGGCATAAAGAGCCGCTTTGTGGTCAGCGCCGGCGGCGTCATCCTGGTGGTGCTGGGGCTGCTGCCGGTCCTCGGCCGGGTGGTAGCGGCGGTGCCCACCCCTGTCCTGGGCGGTGCCGGCGTCGTACTCTTTGGAACGGTGGCCGCCAGCGGCATCCGGACGCTGTCCAAGGTGGAGTACAAAAACAACATGAACCTGATCATCGTGGCGGCGTCCATCGGCTTCGGCATGATCCCGATTGCCGCGCCGTCCTTCTATGACCAGTTCCCGTCCTGGTTCGGCACCATCTTCCACTCCGGCATCAGCTCGGCCGCCATTATGGCCATCCTGCTGAACCTGCTCTTCAACCACCTCAAGGCCGGCAACTCGGAGAACCAGTCGGTGTTTGTGGCAGGCACCGGGCGCGTGGTCACAGCAACTGACTTGAAGTGCCTCGCGGACGGCGACCGCTTCGAGGGCGGCAAGCTGATCGACGCCGAGGGCAAGGAAGTCCCGGTGGAGTCGTCGTCGAAGTCTGACCACTAGGAAAACCCACCTCCGCACCTCCACCACCACCCAAAGCGCGAACTGGCAGCAAATGCCCTCAAATGTGGAATTTGAGGGCATTACCTGCCAGTTCGCGCTGTTGTGGTTGGTCGCTGTTGAGGTTAGGAAAGGACGACGGCGGGACGCGTCAGTTTTGGTTGAGCTCCGCCGAGATCGCCATCGCAGCCTGGCGCAGCAGCGGCACGGCACGGTCGGCGAAGCCCTGGTCCACCCGGGTGATCGGTCCGGAGACGGAGATAGCGGCAGGGGTGGGCGCGTTGGGCACGGCCATCGCGAAGCAGCGCACGCCGAGCTCCTGCTCTTCCTCGTCGATGGAGTAGCCGCGCTCCCGGATCAGCTTGAGATCGGCCAGGAGGGCATCAATGTCGCCGATGCTCTTGGCCGTTGGGGTGGGCATGCCGGTGCGGGCCACGATGCCGCGCACCACCTCGTCGTCGAGCTGGGCCAGGATCGCCTTGCCAACGCCGGTGTCGTGGGTGTGGGCGCGGCGGCCCACCTCGGTGAACATGCGCATGGAGTGCATGGACGGCACCTGGGCCACATAGATGACCATGTCCGAATCCAGCACGGCCATGTTGGAGGTTTCGCCGAGGCGGTCCACGAGGTTCTTCAGCTGCGGGCGGGCCACGGCTCCAAGCTGCTTGCTGGCGCCTTCGCCAAGCCGGATCAGCCGGGGGCCCAGCGCGTAACGGCGGTTGGGAAGCTGGCGGATGTAGCCAAGCGAGACCAAAGTGCGCAGCAGGCGGTGGATGGTGGGCAGGGGCAAGTCCGTGGAGGAGGAGAGCTCGCTGAGCGTCACGTCACCGCCCGCGTCTGTGATGAGTTCCAGCAGTTCGAAGACGCGCTCGACGGACTGCACGCCTCCGGAGGCTTTTTCAGCCATTCCGTTGTCTCCTATGGCTCAGATTCTGACATCTCTTATCCACATCGTGAAAAGAGTTGCTTAGAACACTCAACATACAGCACAACCAGGTCCCAGGCGATGGGCCAAACATGACCGTCAGGGGGTTGCATTTCCACTTTGCAGATAATAATATCCATAATACGAAAACATTAGGTTGCACGAGTGGTCCGGGAACGGACCCAACGAGGAGGAAATTCAATGGCGAACCCGAGCCCCGGAAATTCGATCACCCTGCGCGTCGCCGCGCCGTCGAGCTTCACCGCCACGAGTGAACTCGCCGCAGCAGTAGGCGCAGCCGGCGCAGCGATCACGGCGCTTGACGTCACGGAATCCCACCACGACACCCTGGTTGTGGACGTCACCTGCAACACCACCGACGACGACCACGCCGCCCGCGTCAAGGACGCCCTGAACGCGCTCGACGGCGTCACGGTCCAGCACGTCTCCGACCGGACCTTCCTCATGCACCTCGGCGGCAAGCTCGAGGTGGTCCCCAAGGTAGCCCTGCGCAACCGTGACGACCTCTCCCGTGCCTACACGCCCGGCGTCGCCCGCGTCTGCCTCGCCATCGCCGAGGACCCGTCAGCGGCCCGCAACCTGACCGTCAAACGCAACACGATCGCCGTCCTCACTGACGGCTCCGCTGTGCTGGGCCTGGGCAACATTGGCCCGGCCGCGGCCCTGCCCGTCATGGAAGGCAAGGCCGCCCTGTTCAAGCAGTTCGCCAATGTTGACGCCTGGCCGGTCTGCCTGGACACCCAGGACACCGAGGAAATCATCATGATTGCCAAGGCCATGGCTCCCGTCTACGGCGGCATCAACCTTGAGGACATCGCAGCGCCGCGCTGCTTTGAAATTGAAAAGCGCCTACGCGATGAGCTCGACATCCCCGTCTTCCACGACGACCAGCACGGCACCGCCATCGTGACCCTGGCCGCCCTCCACAACGCGCTGCGCGTGGTGGACAAGAAGCTCTCCGAGGTCCGCATTGTTGTCTCCGGCGTCGGCGCCGCAGGCTCGGCCATCATCCAGCTCCTTAAGGCCCAGGGTGCGCAGCACATCGTTGCCGCCGGCCGCTCCGGAGCCATCCACTCGGGCGAGCAGTACGACGACGAGCACCGCTCCTGGATTGCCACGAACACCAATGAGGAAGGCTTCTCTGGAACCCTGCACGAAGCCATGGCCGGTGCCGACGTCTTCATCGGTGTCAGCGCCCCGCACGTGATCGGCGAAGAGCAGGTCGCCGCCATGGCCGAGAACGCGATCGTCTTTGCCATGGCCAACCCGACGCCCGAGATCGACCCTGTCATCGCGTCCAGGCACGCTGCCGTGGTGGCCACAGGCCGCAGCGATTTCCCCAACCAGATCAACAACGTGCTGGCCTTCCCGGGCTTCTTCCGGGGGCTGCTGGACGCCGGGGCTTCGGACATCACGCCCGAGATGCTGGTGGCCGCCGCAGACGCGATTGCCAACCGGGTAGCTGACGAAGAGCTCAACGCGAGCTACATTATCCCCAGCGTCTTCGATCCTCATGTCGCCGCCGATGTGGCTGCCGCAGTGGCAGGCGCAGCCCACGCCGCACGTGCTCTCTAGAAAAGGACTTACGAACATGGCTATCACTGTCACTGACCACCTGCCGGTGGACCGCGCCGAAGAGATCCTCTCCCCCAAAGCCCTGGCATTCCTGGAGGGGCTGCACCAGCGCTTCGCCGGCACGCGCAATGAGCTGCTCGAGGCCCGCCAGGCCAAGCGCGACGGCGTCGCCCGCACCAGCCGCCTGGACTTCCTCCCCGAGACCCAGCAAATCCGCGACGGCGACTGGAAGGTCGCCGAGGCGCCCGCCGCGCTGCAGGACCGCCGCGTCGAGATGACCGGCCCGGCCACCCCGGCCAAGATGGCCATCAACGCCCTGAACTCCGGCGCCAAGGTCTGGCTCGCGGACCTTGAGGACGCCAGCACCCCCACGTGGGCCAACGTCATCGACGCCATCCTGAACCTGCGGGACGCCGCCACGGGCAGCCTGAGTTACACCTCGCCCGAAGGCAAGGAATACAAGCTCCGCACGGACGCTCCGCTCGCCGTTGTGGTGGCCCGTCCGCGCGGCTGGCACCTGCCGGAAAAGCACCTACTGATCGACGGCGAACCCGCCGTAGGTGCGCTGGTTGACTTCGGCCTGCACTTCTTCCACGTGGCCAAGCAGCTGGTGCTCAACGGTCAGGGCCCGTACTACTACCTGCCCAAGATGGAGTCTCACCTTGAGGCGCGCCTCTGGAACGATGTGTTCGTCTTTGCGCAGGACTTCCTGGGCCTTGGACAGGGCACCATCCGCGCCACCGTGCTGATCGAGACCATCCCGGCCGCGTTCGAAATGGACGAGATCCTCTACGAACTGCGCGACCACGCGTCCGGCCTGAACGCCGGCCGCTGGGACTACCTCTTCAGCATCATCAAGTACTTCCGCGACGCCGGCGAGGAATTTGTGCTCCCGGACCGCGCCTCGGTGGCCATGACGGCTCCGTTCATGCGCGCCTACACGGAGCTCCTCGTCAAGACGTGCCACCGCCGAGGCGCCTTCGCCATGGGCGGCATGGCTGCTGTCATCCCCAACCGGCGCCACCCCGAGGTCACCGAGGCCGCCTTCGCCAAGGTCCGCGCGGACAAAACCCGTGAGGCCAACGACGGGTTCGACGGTTCATGGGTGGCCCACCCGGACCTGGTCCCCACCTGCCGCGAGGTGTTCGACGCCGTGCTCGGCGAGCGCCGCAACCAGCTGGACAAGCAGCGCCCCGAAGTTTCGGTCACGGCGGACCAGCTGCTGGACATCGCCTCGGCTGACGGCCAGGTCACCGAAGGCGGGCTGCGCCTGAACCTGTATGTCGCCGTCGCCTATACCGCCGTATGGCTCTCCGGCAACGGCGCGGTGGCCATCCACAACCTCATGGAGGACGCCGCCACCGCCGAGATCTCCCGCTCACAGGTATGGCAGCAGATCCGCAACAAATCCGTCCTCGCGGACACCGGAAACACGGTCACCCGCGAACTGGTGGAGCGAATCCTGGGCGAGGAAACGGAACGGCTCCGGACGGAAGTCGGAGACGAGGCGTTCCGCCGGTACTACGAGCCGGCCAGCAAGCTGATCGGTGAGATCTGCCTGTCCGAGAACTACACGGATTTCCTCACCACCCCGGCCTACGAACTGGTGGGCTGAGGCATGGCGGTCACCCCCACGCCGTCGCTCTCTGCGGCGGACCTCGCCGCCATCGACACACAGCTGGCCGCCACTGACCAGCTGCTGGAACGCAATTACCCGGGCGACGACGGCACCCGCCAGCCCGTGCACACCGTGTACGTGCCGGCGGACCGTTTCACGCCGTCGTTCGCTGCTGAGTGGGGCGCCCAGGCGCTCACGACGGCGGAGGCGCACGGCGGGCTCGAGAAGCTCGGCGCGCTGCTGGGCCAGGAGCGGGAGCTGGCTGCCGCCGTCGCCGCACGGGTTGCTGCCAAGCTGCGTACGGAACCGATCGAGGACCTGCGCCTCGATTTCGAGGATGGCTTCGGCGACCGCGGCGATGAAGCGGAGGACGTGGCAGCGGTCGCGGCGGCCAACGCGGTAGCCGCGGCAGTTGCCGCCGGCACCGCGCCGCCGTTCATCGGCATCCGGTTCAAGTGCTTCGAGGCGCCCACCCGGGCCCGCGGCCTGAAGACACTCGACCTGTTCGTCTCCACGCTCGCGCAGGCCGGCGAACTTCCTGCCGGGCTCATCCTGACCCTGCCCAAGGTCACCACCGTGGCCCAGGTCCAGGCGATGGACTTCGCCGTGTCCCGGCTGGAGGAAGCCCACGGGCTTCCGGCCGGCCGGCTCCGGTTCGAGGTGCAGGTGGAAACGCCGCAGCTGATCCTCGGACCGGAAGGCACTTCCCCTGTGGCGCAGCTGCCGCACGTGGTTCCGGGACGCATCAGCGCCCTGCACTACGGCACGTACGACTACTCCGCGTCGCTGCAGATCTCGGCCGAGTACCAGTCCATGGAGCACCCGGTGGCGGACTTTGCCAAGGAGGTCATGCAGCTGGCCGTCGCCGGCACGGGTATCCGGCTCTCCGACGGTTCCACGAACATCATCCCGGTGGGCGACGCCGTCGAAGATGCCTGGAAGCTGCACGGACGCCTCGTCCGCCGCTCGCTGGAGCGTGGCTACTACCAGGGCTGGGACCTGCACGCCGCCCAGCTGCCCAGCCGTTTCGCCGCAACTTACGCGTTCTACCGCGAGGGCCTCCCGGCCGCCGCGGCACGCCTGCGCACCTACGTGGAACGAGGCGATGCAGATGGCACGGAAGGCGGGGTCATGGATGAGCCCGCCACCGCCCGGGCCCTGGCCGCCTTCGTCCTGCGCGGCGTCCAGTGCGGCGCCGTGGGGACCGAAGAGGTCCAGGCGCTTGCCGGCGTCGAACTTTCCCAGCTGACCGCACTGGCGCACCCACGGCTGGCACACTCCACTTCAAAGTAAGGATCCAATGATGGGCAAGTATTACTACCCCCAGGGCGGGCTGCCGCCGCAGACCCACCTCACCACAGAGCGGGCCATCGTCACGGAGGCCTACACGGTCATTCCCAAGGGCGTCATGACCGACATCGTGACCAGCACCCTGCCGGGTTTCTCCAACACCCGCTCCTGGATCCTGGCCCGCCCGATCTCCGGGTTTGCCACCACGTTCTCGCAGCTGATCGTGGAGATCGGCCCCGGCGGCGGTGCCCCCAGGGCCGAGTTCGAGGCAGGCGTCGAGGGCGTCGTCTTCGTCACCAAGGGCAAGGTCAACCTGACCCTAGACGGCGAACTGCACCAGCTGGAGGAAGGCGGCTACGCCTACCTGGCTGCCGGTGCCACCTGGGGCCTGGAGAACGTCTCGGATGACATTGTCTCCTTCCAATGGATCCGCAAGGCCTACGAGCGGCTTGAGGGTTACGAGGCAAAGTCCTTCGTCACCAGTGATGCCGAGGTGGAACCCACCGCGATGCCGGATACCGACGGGGCCTGGAAGACCACTCGCTTCACGGATTCCAGCGACCTGGCCCACGACATGCAGGTGAACATTGTGACGTTCCAGCCGGGCGGGGTCATCCCGTTCCCGGAAACCCACGTCATGGAGCACGGCCTGTACGTCCTGGAGGGCAAGGCCATGTACCTGCTCAACAACGACTGGGTTGAGGTGGAG
Organism: Pseudarthrobacter sp. Y6; assembly: GCF_050156205.1. Lineage (NCBI taxonomy): Bacteria > Bacillati > Actinomycetota > Actinomycetes > Micrococcales > Micrococcaceae > Pseudarthrobacter > Pseudarthrobacter sp. Y6. The sequence continues at coordinate 3,815,757 of NZ_CP189574.1, forward strand.
GCCGGCGACTTCATGTGGCTGCGCGCCTTCTGCCCGCAGGCCTGCTACGCGGGTGGCCCGGGCGAGTTCCGCTACCTGCTCTACAAGGACATGAACCGCCAGATCCGCCTGACCTAGGCTGCTGCTTACCGGCTGGCTCTTACCGGCTGGCCGCCGAAATCGCTGGAACCATGTCCGGGTCGCTGCAAATTTGCGGCGACCCGGACACTGTTCCGGCGATTTGGCGTTAAGGTCTGGCATCCCGGTGCTGCCAGCCGATCCGGTACCCGGCCGCAAAGGCCAAGAGAAGCAGTCCCGCCGCCGCGACTCAGTCCCCCATGCGATTCCATGCGCGCCAGCCTACCGCTGCCCGCCGTCGTGGGTGTGCCGCAGAGCGGGCTATTTCCGCTGCGGCCATGTTCACTGTGGCGCCGGCGCCCCTGACCCGGCCACTCCCCCGGTGACCCCAATTCCCACCCGGCGGAAGATAAACTCCCAATGGCCGGACTCGCCGTCGGCCGATTCCCTGACACTGCTCGGCAGCTTCGGCGCCGGAGTGCTGGCCACCGCGGAAACTCCGCGGGCAACAGAAGACACGGAGGCTTCCGGCGCGGCCAAGGTGCCCTGACTTCCTGCCGCTCAACCAATACGAGATCACTGGTGGGCCAGGGGATCGTGCGTCACATCCTGCGGTGAGCCTGCGTGACAAGACCTGCCACCGGCACCCGTGGTAGTCGTCGTAGGTCCGGCCCGGGCTCTCCGGTGCGGACCCGACACGACCCGAAGGATGGAAATGCGCAGCGCCACAATAATGACCAGGAAGTCTTTGATAATTGGATCCGGCCTGGGGCTGCTGGCACTAATCACCGGCTGCAGCAGGTCCGCCGCCGGGGCCGCGGCACCCTCGCCGGCCGCCTCAGCAGCGCCCCACGCCTGGTCCTACGACGGCGCCGAGGGTCCCGAACACTGGGGCACCTTGAGCTCCGATTTCGGCTCCTGCCCCTCGGGCACCGCCCAGTCTCCGATCGACGTCGGCGGCGGTTCGGGCCTGTCGCCGGCGCCGCTCGCCCTAGCCTATGCCGCCTCGGAATGCGAGATGACGGACAACGGCCACACCACCGAACTGCGCGCCCTCACGGCCCAGGGCATCACGGTTGGCGGGAAGCCGTACGCCTTCAAGCAGATGCACTTCCACGCCCCGTCCGAGCACACGCTGGACGGCGTCCTGCACGAAGCCGAGTTCCATTTCGTCCACCAGGCCGACGACGGCGGGCTGGCCGTCGTCGGAATCCTCGCCACTGTGGGGGCTACCAATGCGCCGTGGGCCCCGTTCACGGACGGTGTGCCTGCCGCAGCCGGTGGGCAGAAGGTGGCGGCCGGCGTCGTGGACTTCCCGGCGCTCTTCCCGGCATCGCTGGATCATTTCACGTATGACGGGAGCCTGACCACGCCGCCCTGCTCGGAAGGTGTGCGCTGGCTGCTCCTCGAAACCCCCATCGAGCTGGGAGCACTACAGCTCGCCACACTGCGCGCGGCGCACGCGGGCAACAGCCGGCCGGTCCAGCCGCTCAACGGCAGGGACGTCGTCGTGGGCGATCAGTAAAGTCGCCGCAGGCCACGCGCCGCTTCCGTGGTCAGACTGTGGCCGGGTCCGTGTTGGCGCCGCAGAGAATCACGGCCACGCGTTCCCCGTCCGCCGGGACGTAGGCGCCGGAGTGCAGGGCGGCGAATGCCGTCGCCGCGCCGTGTTCCACGATGATGCGGTACTGCTCCCACAGCAGGGAGCGGGCGGCCACGATGTCCTCGTCGGAGACCAGCACAGCGCGGACGCCGGTACGGACGGCCACTTCGAAGCCGATCCGGCCGATCTGCCGGGCCCCCAGGGAGTCCGCGGCGATGCCGGAGACGGCCACGTCCACGGGGGTTCCGGCCGCGAGCGCGGCGTGGAGGGTGGGCGTGGATTCGGACTCGACGCCCACCACCTTGGCCCGGCCCTCCACGGCGGCTGCGACACCCGCCATGAGCCCGCCGCCGCCCACGGCCACCACCACGGTGTTTACGTCACCCAGCTGCTCCAGCAGCTCGGTCCCGATGGTGCCGGCGCCGGCGGCGATCTCCGGCTGGTCGTACGCATGGCAGTAGACCGCGCCCGTTTCGGCGGCGAAGGCCATCGCGGCGTCGTACGCCTCGGAGTATTCGGCACCGCGCTGAACCACGTTGGCGCCGATGGCCCAGAGCTTCTTGACCTTCACGGCCGGGGCCGTCTCGGGCACGAACACGGTGGCGGGGACGCCGACTTCCGTGGCGGCGTAGGCGTTGGCGAGGCCGGCGTTGCCGCCGGAGGCCACCACGATGCCCACATCGTCCTTCAGTTCGCCGCGCTCCCGGCAGGCCAGGACCCGATTGAACGCGCCCCGGGCCTTGAAGGTGCCGGTGTGCTGCATGAACTCGCACTTGAGCCACACCTCGCCGCGGAACGTGCCGCGGTCTGCCGCCAGCACGGGCGTGACGCGGATCCTCCCGGCAATCCGGGCGGCGGCTTCGTCGACGTCGGTGCGTGTGATCATGGGGAAATCCTCGTTCCAGGGTGGGGCTGGGTTTAACGTTCAGGCTATCGCCCGCGTGGGCGGGCCTTTACACACCGTACGACGGCGGCACTTCGGTGCCGCCGTCGTCTTCCGTCCCAGCGGCTCGGCCGAACGCCTTGGCCGCCCGTCGCAGGGCGTAAAGCACGAAATATCCCCACGAGCGCCGGTGTTGCCCCGGATATGACAACCATCGGAATCATCGGAGCAGGACACATCGGCAGCCAGGTCGCCCGCAAAGCGGTCGAACTCGGCTACGACGTAGTGATCAGCAATTCCCGCGGCCCGGAAACGCTGGCCGCACTCCTGGCGGAACTGGGACCCCGTGCCCGGGCCGCGACGCCGGCCGAAGCGGCAGCGGCCGGCGATTTCGCCGTCGTGACCGTCCCGTTCAGGAGCCTCAGCAGCGTCCCCGTGGAGCCGCTCGGGGGGAAGGTCGTGATCGATACCGGCAACTACTACTGGGAGCGCGACGGCCACAACCCGGCCCTCGACGCCGGCGAAGCCACCTTCTCCGGGCTGGTGCAGGAACACCTGCCCACGTCCAAGGTGGCGAAGGGATTCAACCACATCCGGTACAGCGAGATCACCACGGACGGCACCCCCGCCGGCACGCCGAACCGCCGTGCCCTGGCCACCGCGAGCGATTACCCCGAGGCCAGCGAGCTCGTGACGAAGCTGTATGACGAGTTCGGCTTCGACACGGTGAACATCGGCCCGCTCTCCGAGAGCTGGCGCGCGGAGCGGGACCGTCCGGCATATGTAGTGCGGCAGAACGTTGCCGAACTCAGCGAGAACCTGGCCAAGGCGCCGCGGACCATCTGACGGTTGTGGGCAGTGCCGGCCTGCGGCAATTATTCCAATTGCGGCTGTGGGCCGGCACCCGAACTACGTCAAAATCCGTGATGCCGTGGGGGCCATTTGTTTCTACAATTTAAGTGGCGGCAGTTGCAGCAATCAGCTGCACGGGCCGCGCCACAAGGAGGACCGCAATGGGTTTGGGTGACAGGATCCACAATGCCGCGGAGAGGCTGCACGGCAAGGGAAAGAAGGCCGCCGGCGAGGTCAGCGGCAACGACCGCATGAGGGCCGAAGGAAAGGCCCGCGCAGTTCGGGCCGACCTCAAGCAAGCCGGCGAAAAGATCCGGCACGCCTTCAAACGGCACTAAATTCGGTTAATCGAACGGGCGGGCTCTGCCAGGAGCCGCCCGTTTTTTCTGTGGCCCGCCAGCGACTACCCCGAGGCCGAGCTCGGGGCGTTGCTGGAGTGACCAGATTTCCGTTTGTTATGACGCCCGACAACGCATTGGCTGACTCGAAAAACCTGTCAAAAAGGGTAGCCATGGTGCTAGCGTCCGCGCCAAGCGCAGGCGCAGGCGCAGGCGCAGGCGCAGGCGCAGGCGCAGGCGCAGGCGCAGGCGCAGGCGCAGGCGCAGGCGCAGGCGCAGGCGCAGGATTGAACTACCGGATCACAACAAATCAGACTGAATCCGGAGTCAAGCCCCCCGTTACATTTATTGGGTCCCTGAAGGCCGGGGACATGGTCGCTGGACCCGGTATGACTTTCTCGCCCTGTCATTGATGATCCGGGGGGTGTCGCCGGGTTCGGAGACACTTGCTGACCGCTGATAGGGACACGGCCGGACCAATGCGTCCAGGTCTCTTCGTAACGTGGGTGCCGGCATCAGGTGTCGTCACTGGCGGCCATCTGGTTGGGTGCAAAGGAGCGCCGGTATGGGGGTCCGAGGTTGGTACGAAAATTCACGCTAAGCGGTCATGCGGCGTCGCCTGCGCGTTTGATGGCACGGTAGACGGTTGAACGCGCTACCGCGAAGAGTTCGGCAAGTTCCACCGTCGTGTGCGTCGCTGCCCGGTGAACGGAGACCAGGTGTTCTTCCTGTTTTTTCGAGAGCTTGGGCTGCTTCCCACGGAGGCGGCCCTTCGCCTTGGCGACCGCCACGCCCTCCCGGGTCCGTGCGCGGATCAGGTCGGCTTCGAATTCCGCGACCATGGCCAGGACGTTAAAGAGGAGCCAGCCTACGGGATCGGTGGGGTCGTGGACGGAGCCTCCGATGCTCAGCTTGACTTCGCGACGGGTGAGTTCGTCGACAATGTCCTTTGCATCGCGCAGCGATCGGGCCAGTCGGTCGAGTTTGGTCACGACCAGGGTATCCCCGGCCCGGCAGGCGGCCAGAGCTTGTCTGAGTCCGGGCCGTGCCCGGTTGGCACCGGTCAGGCCCTGATCTGTGAACGTCTTCCCCGGCGTCCCCCAAGAGCGACCAAGGCATTCTTCTGTGCGGTGAGGTGTTGGTCGTTAGTGGATACGCGGGCGTATCCGATGAGGAGTCCGGTCATGGCGTTGAATGTACCGTTTGTCCCCCCCGGATTCTGTCGGTCGAAGCAACGCCTGTATTAGGGGCTTGTGGCTATGTATCGACATTTGGATTCGCCTGAGGGCGCACGGTTTCTTGCTCTGATTCGTGAGGGAAAGGGTCTCAAACCGTCAGCCCGCGCAGCGCGGGTGTCGGGAAGGAAACAGGTTACCGATGGCTGTGCGAAACGTTCCTGCAATTGCGCGTCTCGGGTCTTGACAGCGGGGCCGCCCAGGCAAGGCTTGGATTCTCCTCTTCTCGAGTGATCGAGTGGGAGCGCAAATTCCAGCAGGACGACGGACGCCATCACTTCCAGGTCGGGGCGGAGGTGGAGGCAGCGTTCTGGGCCTCATACCGGGAAGGCGCCGGCCTCGCGAAAGCAACGCAGGGTGCGGGAGTAAGCCGGGCGACCGGATACCGCTGGCTCTACAAGCGCTTCACTTTATTGCGGGAATCGAATGGGCCGGCGAGGGTCCGGAAGGAGCTGCGGCTGCTGCCGGGCACGGCCGCCGCATGGGAGAAAAGATGGAAGACGGAACTGGCCGTCGCGAAGGAGCGTCTCGACCAGGCTCATCGTGCCGGAATCCAGGACACCCGGCTGTTCGCCGCACGGGCGGCCCAGACGGTCTCCCCAGCGAAGGCTCGTCGTGATCTGGCGGGGACACGTTACTGGGACCTGGTGAATGCCGGATCCAGCAACGCTGAGGCCTGCAGGATGTTGGGTATGAGCAGACGCGCCGGCACGAACCTTAGGAACCAACGGGCTGAGCAGAGCCATATAAGGGTTCCCGTTCAAGGGTCCGGACGGTACCTGTCCCTGCTGGAACGGATTCAGATCGCTGACCTGCTCCGGCTGGACTGCTCACTGCGGCGCATCGGGCGTGAACTCGGACGCTGCCCTTCAACGATCAAAAGGGAATTGGACCGTCACCGCGACGGCCACGGCCGGTACTCTCCGCACGCTGCCGATCACAGCGCCAGCCAGCAGCGGCGCCGGCCACGGGATCGGAAGCTTAGACGGAACCGGCGACTTCGCGCGATCGTGCAGCGCAAGCTCAATCGCCACTGGTCGCCCGAGCAGATCTGCGGCTGGCTCGCACTGCAATTCCCCTTCGAACCGCGCCTTCAATTGAGTCCTGAGACCATCTACCGGGCATTGCTCTTCAACGATGACGGCGGTTTAGATAAGAAATACTGTCCCCGGCTGCGCACCGGACGGAAAATCCGCAGACACCGCTGGCGGACCGGTTCCGGTCACGGCGCAGTGGTCCGGAACATGACCATGATCAGCCAGCGCCCACCAGCCATTGAGACCAAGACGGAAGCTGGCCATTGGGAAGGCGATCTCATCGTCGGGCCCGGCTCGACCTCGGCCATGGTGACGCTGCGGGAACGCAAGACCCAATACGGAATCATCATCAATCTGCCGATCGACCACACAGCGGCCCGGACCAACGCTGCCATCACCGCCGCCTTCGCTTCCCTCCCACCGCACCTAAAGCAGACTCTCACCTGGGACCAAGGCGTAGAGATGGCCCGACACCAAGAGCTCGCCGCAGCGACAGGCATCCAAATCTACTTCGCAGAACGCTCCAGCCCCTGGCAGCGGGGAGCCAACGAGAACTTCAACGGGCTGGCACGCCAGTACTTCCGCAAGGGCACCGACCTGTCAAAACACACCCATGAATATGTCAAGAGCGTCTGCAACGAGCTAAACACCAGACCCCGCAAGACCCTCGGTTAACTCACGCCCAAGGCACTGTTCCAGGCCGAAAAAAGCACCATGCCTGCCACCTCCGGATACACTCAAAAGCAGCCGGCTGAACTGCCGGACTCACTCGAACGTTGCGTCGATCCTTAGAATCCGCCCCCCCATCACCGGGCATTTTCTCGGGCGGGCCTTACGGGAATGTCCGCCGTGAGTTCAGCCAGACTGAAGTCCCATTCCGTGGAACCCACGGCTTTTTTCGGGATGAAATGCGAGAACCGGCGCGGTTCAGATTTCGCCATTGCGCATGGGGCCGTTGAGGGTGATTGACCTTCCGGGCTTAACCGCCGTGTTCGAGCTGGGCTTAGGTGATGGCTTGGGCGAAAGCGGTGTATCTGCTCGCGGTGGTGTGGCCTATGTTGAAGATCAGGGCGAGGTGCAGGGGGTCGGGCCCGGTGCTGAGCGCTTCGTGAAGGATCCGATCATTGCGGATGCGGTCGATTCCTACACCGTCTGGCAGCAGCTGGTCTGTGATGTACGTCTGGCTGACGGAGCCGACGCCGTGGGCGGTGCCGCGGGAGATGAGCAGATGCGGGTTGGGTGTGTTCGGCCAGGTGCTGCGGCGGTGTTCGGTCCAGACTTTCAAGGCCCGATGGGCCAGTGGCCCGAGAGGCTGGGCGACGCCGCGGAGGGTGATGCGCCGGTTGGGGAGGTCGACGTCGTCGAGGATGAGACCGCGGATGGTCGTGGCGTCGGCGGCGTGGACGGCCGCCAGGGCGACGACGAGCCGCTGCGCGGGGGTGGTGACGCGGGTTTCGATCGCACGGATCTCGGCGTCGGTCATCGGCAGCAGGCTGCGCTCACCGCCGGGATTGGTCAGGCGGGCTGTGGGATTGGTGAAGACGACCCGCCGTCGGGCGGCGAAGCGGAACAGTGAGCGCAGCGCGGTGATCGTGTTGCTGCGCGGCCATCCGCGCAATTGCTCGATTGCGGTCGCGATGTCCGTGGAGGTAATCTCGCGCAAGTGTCCGCGGCTGGCTGACCACTGCTCCAGCAGCGGTCTGACGGAGCCGAAGTAGCTGTAGACCGTTCGCGGCGATCGTGGCCGGCTGCGGGTGTCGCCGTCGAGGAGCACGAGCAGCCAGGCACGGACATCGGAGGCGAACGCGGCCGGCAGTTCATTGGTGCGGCGGTGGATCCAGGAACGGATCGCCGGCTCGGTGTCATCATCGAGCAACCCTGCGGCAGCGAGCACTTCGGCGATTCGGACACCGCGGCCTCGCTCGGACGCGCGGTTCCTGACCTCGGTGAGCGGGACAGTGTCGCCCGGAGCCCGGTCGTTGAGCAGCAGTGTCAGGCCGTCCAGCACGTAAAGGAAGGTCGCAGGTGACCAGCCGTGGGCCTGGCCGACCTGTTCGGCGCGGGCAGCCGCGAGGCGCAGGGCCGGCTTCTCGGAGCCGAGCGCCGGGTGACGCCATCTCGGGGGCGGCGGGGTTCCGGTCTGGCACCGGATCTCCGAGGCTCGTTTCCGGCAGTTAGGTCTGCAGTAGAGCCGGTCTCGGCGGCCGTCGGTGAAGACGGAGCCGCAGCGGACGCAGATCACCGCGGGGGCAGCGACCGCCCGGTGCGGGCGCGCGGTTTGACTGCGTGGCCCTGGCCGACAGCGAGGGTGCGCTCGGTGCTCGCCGGCGTCGGCGCGGGCACCGAGTCGGCGTCGGGCAGGAGCAGATCCTCGACGCCGCAGCCGAGCACCGCGCAGATCACATCGAGCTCGTCGAGACGGACCGTGTTTGGCTGGCCGGACCACAGCCCTGACATCTTCCCGGCGCTGATCACGAGGCCGCGCTCGGCGAGCATCCGCTTGAGCTCGCTGGCCTTCCAGATTCCGCGATTTGCCGCGGCCAGCCGGAGATTCCACTTCATGAGGTCAATCCCTTCCAACGGTCGGTGGCGCGCTCGTGGCCGCGCAGCCAGGCCTCTTCAACGTGAGAACGGTGGACATGGACGTACCGGGCCGTCGTTCCGGTCCACGTATGGCCCAGCAGCTCCTGAATCGCGAACAGCGTCATCCCGGAACGGTAGAGCTGGGATGCGCAGTAATGCCGCAGCACATGCGGGGTGAGCTTGCCGGACCAGGCAGGCAGGTGCGCGTCCGTGGCTTCGGCCAGTGAGCGCCGGAACACGTCCGCGGTCGCACGAGCGCACGACCCATCGCCATTCTTGCGCTCGGACGGAAACAGTGGGGCACCAGGGCGAGCATCGTCGGCGTCGAAGTGGCCCCACACGTCCTCGATGAACCAACGCAGACTGCGGTCGGCGCCGTTGATCAGCGGTACCAGCCGAGGTTTGGGCCCCTTGCGACGCGAGCCCTTGCCGTGGCGGACGTTCAGCTTGCCGAACCGGCCCAATTCCCACCGCACGTCATCGAGGTCGAGCATGCGGGCCTCGTTGATCCGCAGCCCCACATCGGCAGCCAGCCGAGCCACCGCATAGTTGCGGGCAGCCGGACCGAACTTCCGGCAGGAGACCAATTCCTCCCGCCACCCGGCGAACAACCGGTCGATCTCGGGTTCGGTGGGCGGCACCCGCAACTGCGGGTCCGTTGAGGCACGCGGGCGGTTCATCTCATCCAACGGGCATTCGATGACACGTCCAGTAAGGCCGTGCAGCTCGACTTTGTGGCGGAGCTCGAGGAACTCGAAGAACACTGACAGCGCGCCCGCCCGACCGGTCCGAGTTGCTGGCCTGGCATCACGCAGTACCTTGCCGAAATAGGCATCGGCATCGGCAGGCTGCATCTCCCAAAGAGGCCGGCCGAACCAAGCCCTGATCAGCTCGAGATGGTTGGTGTCGTTGCGGATGGTGCTGTCGACCAATCCCGCCGAGGCACGAGCCAGCACGAACTCGGCGAGCAGGTCGGTCTCGAAGTCTGCGATTTCTTCTTCAGTCATCAACCGCTGATGTTCACGAAGATCACGCACAAGTGCCAGAGTCACGACTTGCCTCCTACTTCGAGTTCATCCTGAATGAAGCAATCACCTTCTAGACGAAATTCTGACACGCTTGGTGACAATCTTTCAGGAGGAGCCTCAGGTGAGTCCTGCCGGCATTAATAGCCCGAATCCGGGGCTATCGGGCCATGTATAGACGGCAGCCGGATCCAACGAACTCGTCGACTATTGCCCACGGCCCGCCGCGGAAACACGGCGATCGTTGTCATTTTCCGAAGGCGAGTGCACGAATGTCCGAAGTCCTGCTCACCGAGTGTTTTTGTCAACAGTGGTCATCACGGAAATTCAGGAGACCTCAGCACAATCCGCCGGTCCGTACCCGATAATCCTTGATTTCCTGCCGGTACGGAGAGGATCGTTGGACGTGGCCCGGTACGTGAGGTCGCGGCGTCGCCCGTAATTAAGTCCGCTGCACGAGTAGGGACTGGCATGGAACCGGAATCAACACCGATCAGTGGGCACGGTTTGCTGACCATGCCGGATGCGGTCTGGGAACTGGCACGCCGGCGGGCTGAAGTCATCGCGCCGTTGGCAGGGTTGAGCATCATCGGTAAACAGGCGGTCGACGAAGCGTCCAGGGAGCTGGGTATCTCCAGGCGGCATGTTTATCTGCTCATCAAACGCTACCGTGAGGGCAGCGGTGTGGTGACGGATGTTGCCCCCGGACACTCCAGCGGAGGCCAGGGCAAAGGCCGGTTGCCTGACCGCGTCGAGGCCGTGATTGACGAGCTGGTCCGTAAGCACTACCTGACGCGGCAAAAGCTTTCGCGGGCGGCGTTCTATCGCGAGGTCGTTCAGGCGTGCCGGACCCGTGAGCTTCCTGTGCCGGCGCTGAATACTGTCACTCGCAGGATCGCCCGGCTGCATCCGGTGGAGGTCAGGCGCAGCCGCGAGGGTAGGGACGCCGTCCGGCCGTTGCAGTCGGCCGGCGGGAACGTGCCGGCCATCGTGGCGCCGTTGGACCAGGTGCAGATTGACCACACCGTGATTGATCTGATCGTCGTCGATGACCGGGACCGGCAGCCCATCGGCAGGCCCTTCCTGACGGTTGCCATCGATGTTTACAGCCGGTGCCTGCTGGGAATGGTCGTGACCCTGGAGGCGCCGTCGTCGGTGTCGGTGGGCCTGTGCATCGCGAATATGGCCTGCGACAAGCGGCCCTGGCTGGAAACACTCGGCGTGGACGCGGCCTGGCCGATGAGCGGCAAACCCAAGGCATTGTTCCTGGACAACGCTTCGGAATTTAAGAGCGAAGCGTTGCGCCGCGGTTGCGAACAGCACGGCATCCAACTCAGCTACCGGCCACAAGGGCGTCCGCACTACGGCGGCATCGTGGAGCGCATCATCGGGACGGCGATGCAGCGGGTCCATGAACTGCCCGGGACGACCTTCTCCAACCCCGGCCAGCGGGGCGGTTACGATGCCGACAAAAGGTCCGCCCTGACCTTGACGGAGCTGGAACGCTGGCTGACATTGGCAGTGGCCGGCTACCACGGCAGCATCCACGGATCCCTGAACCAGACACCTGCCGGGCGCTGGCATGAAGGGGTGAGGGAGTTCGGAGCGCAGCCTGTCGTTGCGCACCCCGCGGCGTTTCTCGTCGATTTCCTGCCGGTCATCCGGCGCCGAATCACCCGCACCGGTTTCGTCATCGACCACGTCCACTACTTCGCGAACGTCCTCAAACCCTGGATCGCACGGCGGGACCGGGAGGACAAATTCATCATCCGACGGGACCCGCGGGACATCAGCAGGGTCTGGGTGCTGGAACCGGAGGGAACGGCCTATGTGGAAGTGCCGTACCGCACGATTTCCCATCCGGCGGTGACGTTGTGGGAACACCGGCAGGCGCTGGCGCGGCTGCGTCAGCAGGGACACGACCAGGTCAACGAGGAAGCACTGTTCCGCATGATCGATCAGATGCGTGAGATCACCACCACGGCGCAACGGGCAACCCGCAGATCACGCCGGGATCTGCAGCGGCGGCGCCACCTCCCTGCCTCCGGGACCGCGAAGACCCCGGCGGCGCCCCCGGATGAGATGCTTCCGCCCACGAATGACACCGCAGCAGCCCGTCCTTTTGACGAGGTCGAGCAGTGGTGAGCATCGATGACTACCCTCCGCCGGATCTCTCCCACCTCCAGCCCTGGGCCCAGGCCATGGCCCGCCTGCCGGCGGAGGAAAGGATCCGGCACATCCGGGCGGACCGCTGGATCGGCTACCCACGGGCCGTCCAGACCCTCACCCGGCTCGAAACACTCTATGACTGGCCCGGCAAACAACGCATGCCCAACCTCCTGCTGATCGGACCGACCAACAACGGCAAGTCCATGATCATCGAACGGTTCCGACGCCAGCACCCCCCACACTCCGCCGCGGACCAGGAACACATCCCCGTGCTGTGCGTCCAGATGCCCTCCGAACCGTCCATCCCGCGGTTCTACACGGCCGTGCTGGCCGCGCTCGGTGCGCCCACGGGACCGCGCCGGCGCGTAGCTGACCTGGAACAGCTCACCCTCGCCGTGCTGCGCCGCGTCGGCGTGCGGGTCCTGGTGATTGACGAACTGCATAATGTGCTGGCCGGCCGGGCCGATGTCCGGCGCGAATTCCTTAACCTGCTGCGTTTCCTGGGAAACGAGCTGCGTATCCCGCTGGTGGGGGTCGGCACCCGCGAGGCCTATCTGGCCATCCGTTCCGATGACCAGCTCGAAAACCGGTTTGAGCCCATGACGTTGCCCTTGTGGGAGACCAATGCAGACCTCTCGTCCCTACTGGCCAGCTTCTCCTCCTCCTTCCCGTTGCGCATGCACTCGAATCTGGCGGCCGAGGACATGGCCCGCTACCTCCTGACCCGCAGTGAGGGAACCATCGGGGAGCTCGCATCGCTCCTGACGGAAGCGGCAGTTGCGGCGGTGGACAGCGGCGAGGAATCCATCAACCACCGGACGCTGACCCTCGCCGGCTACGACGGTCCCAGCGTCCGGCGCCGGAAGTTCGAACGCGAACTCAGATGAGACCCCCGGAACGCTGGCCCCTGCACCCGGCACCTGCAGAAACGGAATCGCTGTCCTCCTGGCTGCGGCGGATCGCCACCAGTTACGGCCTGCACTCGTACGAGCTGCTCGAACACGGACTCGGCCACCGGGAACTCAGCGACCCCGAGCTGGATCTGGACCCGCCGACGCACCTGCTCGAAGAGCTCGCCAGGCGCACCGGTCTTGACCAACACCGCGTAGACGCCATGACCATGGCCGGATGGGTGCCTTGGCTCTTCGACAGCCTCGTCCCTGCCCCCGGCGCCTACGAAACCTATGTGCACCAGCTCTCGGTGCTCCTGCCGCCCAATCGGCGCAATATCTACGCCCCGCGGACGTGGCTGCCTTGGCTCCCGGGCACCGGTGCGCGGCGGGGATGCCCGGACTGCCTGGAATCAATCCCGACGGTACTGCTCTTCTGGCAACTGCCGGTCATGGCCAGCTGCCCGGTACACGGGCGCCGGCTCGAAACCTACGAAGGGCGTCCGGCGGACTACATTCTCTGGACCACCCCCGCCCACGACCAGCGGGCGCTTCCGGAGTCGTTGTCCCTCATGGACCGGCGCACCTGGCAGGCGATAACGACCGGTTCCGTTGACCTGCCCCGCTATCCGGTTCACGCCGGCATCTGGTTCCGGCTGCTGCGTACCCTCCTGCACGAACTCACCACAGCCCAGGGACGATATGGCCGGCAACTGGACGACGTGCGTCGTGTCTGGGAACACTGCGGGCACCCGTTCCGGGCCGGCCTCTTTTCGTGGCAACCGTTCGAGACCCTAAACTGGACCGTCCAGCAGCAGCTGCTCGAAGCAGCAGCCGCCGCGATGGAACTGATCGAAGCCGGCTCACTGACAGCCCTGGGAACCGCCGCGCACCTCCTGCGCCCCGAACCAAACCCCCCGATCAGCGACGGAACCCGGCCTGGCCGACCGACAGCCACCGCCGACGCGCAGAAGAGGCCGACTCTGGATGAGCTCTGGAAGCAGACAGTGGATTCACTGGACGCCGCCATTGCGGCAGCCAAAGCAGACCCGGTCGTCGCGAAGCAGCTCTTCGACTTCGCGCGATACGGGTGCCGAAGTGAAGAATCCGTGCGCGGTGTCCGGGAAACCTTCGCCGAGCTTCAGATACCCCTCGACTTTCTGTCCCACATTGATGATCAGCGCCCCTTTGCCTGACATAGAATAAATAACGCGTTAAGTGACATATTCTGATTCCAGCCACATTTGGAATCACGCTGTCACTTAAACGAACGTATAGATGACAAGGGGGTCCAGCCGTGTTGATCGGCTACATGCGGGTATCGAAGGCGGACGGATCGCAAAGCACAGACCTGCAGCGCGATGCGCTCCTGGCAGCCGGGGTCGATCCGTTGAACCTCTATGAGGACCACGCGTCGGGTAAGAAGGACGATCGCCCGCAACTTGCTGCTTGCCTGAAGGGCATGCGCGACGGGGACACCTTGTTGGTGTGGAAGCTGGACCGGTTGGGTCGAGACTTGCGCCATCTGGTGAACACCGTCCACAACCTCACCGAGCGCGGCATCGGGCTCAAGGTTCTCACCGGGGAGGGCGCAGCCATCGACACGACCACGGCCTCGGGCAAGCTGGTGTTCGGGATCTTCGCCGCCCTGGCCGAGTTCGAACGCGCCCTGATTTCCGAACGCACCATCGCCGGCTTGGCCTCGGCCCGCGCCCGCGGACGCACCGGCGGCCGGCCATACAAGATGACTCCGGCAAAGGTCAGGTTGGCCATGGCCGCGATGGGACAAAAAGAAACGAAGGTCGGCGCCCTGTGCGCCGAACTTGGCATCACTCGCCAAACGCTTTACCGTCACGTCTCACCCACAGGTGAACTGCGCACCGACGGGCAGAAGCTCCTGAACACCAAATAGTGGCCGCGAAGCTGACTTCTGAAACCCGTGCAGATGACTTCGGAAAATAACAGGTATGTCCGGGATGCCACGGAAGGCGAGGCCTGCCGGTGTTTCCAGCTGGCCTCGCCCCGTTTCTTGCTGTGGCTGCGCCGAAGCCCCGGGCAGCGTGAGCGCGGGTGGTAGTTTATGTGCCGACGGCGACCTGTTCGGCCTGCTGGAAGAACTTCATGGCCATGAAGCCGTGAGCGTAGCTGCCCCCGGCGCGCAGCGCGGCGGAGATCATCGTAGTCTCGGCGATTTCTGCTTCCGTCGCCCCGGCCTCGTGGGCGGCCTTGACGTGTGCCTCGATGCAGTACGCGCACTGGGTTGTCAGGGCCACGGCTACGGCCATCAGTTCGGCGTACTTCGGTGGGATCGTATTGTTGGCGCCCCGCATGACCTCCTTGTCCCAGGCCATGAAGGTCTTGAATGATTCCGGGGCTCCGCGGCGGATATTGCGGGCGAATTGGTGATCGGTATGTTCGTGGTAAGACATATTTTTCCTTGATCGGCGGTTCGGTCGTCCTGATGTCCGGCGGGCTCGGGGAGACAAGGTGACTCTGGCGGGGTGCCGGCTTCACCCTCTCGGGAGGGTGGGCGGTCGGGACCGGTCCCGACGGGCGGGCCGGGCTAGTTGCGTCCGGCCATGACGCCGCCGTCGGCGTCCCATACCGCTCCGGTGACCCACGCTGCGCGGGTAGATAGGAGGAAAGCGGTGATTTCGGCGATGTCCTCGGGGGTGCCGACGCGGCCGATGGGGTGGAAGGAGTCGAAGCCGGAGACGGCCTCGTGGACTTCTTCCTTGGGGATGAATCCCTCGTAGATGGGGGTGCGCACGACGGCCGGGGCGATCGCGTTTACCCGGATCTTGTGGGATGCCAGCTCCAGGCCGAGGTGTTGGGTGAGGGAATGCAGGCCCGCCTTCGCCATGGAGTATGCGCTCGAGGGGGTGGCGGCGATGGCCTGGTGTGCCCACATCGAACCAATGTTCACGATCGCGCCGCCCGCTCCGGCGGCGACCATGTTGGCCGCGACGGTTTGGGTGATGAAGTAGGTGGCTCGGTTCAGTTCGTGGTAGCTGTCGTAGTCCGCGGCGGTGTGCTCCAGGAACGGCTTGGGCACGAACACGCCTGCGGCGTTCACCAGCAGTGTCGCGTCGGCGTGCTCACGGACGAGCTGCTGGCGGAGCGCCTCTACGGCGGTGGTGTCGTTCAGGTCGGCGGCGATCGCGTGCACTGCGAGGTCGTGATGAGCCAGGGATTCCTTGGCGGCAGCGAGCTTCTGCTCGTTGCGGCCCACGATGACCACCTCGGCGACGGAGGCGGCGACCCGGTCCGCGATGGCCAGGCCCATTCCGCTGGTGCCGCCCACGACGATGAGCTTTTGTCCGGCGAAGTCCTCGTTCAATGGATTCGTGTTCAGTGCATTCATGGTCGTTCTCCTCATTCGGGGATGGTCAGCGGATGCTGCCACAACCCAACGTTATGGCCCTGGCCGGGGTCAGCGGTAGGGTCGGACGACGAATGAGGATATAACCAACGTGAATGTCTAGGGGCTGTTTTCGAGCCGGTCGGCCAGGATGGCGAGGTCATGCGCCAGCAGGGAATCGGGGTCCCAGACGGCCTCGTAGAAGATCTCCAGCTCTTGGCCTCCATCGAAGATCGGGCGGTGCTTCGCATCGGGGCTGACGAGCTTGGAGCGCGGGACGATTGCCGATCCGAGTCCCAGGTTCGCCCATTCTTCCAGCACGCGGTAGCTGGAGGGCTCACCCGGGTAGGCACGCAGGGGCAGGTGGTGCGATTGGAACAACCCGTGGGTGAAGGTGGTGAGTCCGCACGTGTCGGGCACGAGGATGAGTTGGGTGTCGCCGATCGCTTTCACCTCGATTGGGTCCCCGTTTGTGGGCGTCGACTCGACGAGCACCATCGGCTCGGAATCGATGATCCGGTGTTCGTAGCGGTGCATCGGGGCCACAGAGGGGATGAGGATCAGGTCCAGTTCCCCCTGAGCGAGCCCTTCGCGCAGCTCGTCCATGTTGGCCTCGCGCAGCACCAGCTTACGGGGGGTGGGCAGCGCGGACAGGCAGCACACCGCGCTGTAGGCGCTGGCGACGAGTTTGGGGTTGATCAGGGGCGAGACGCCCATGCGGATAGTCTCGTCCCCCGGGGCGTTCCAGCGCTTCGCCTCGGCCGCGACGCCGTCCAGTGCCGCAAGGGCCTGCTTCACGAGGGGCAGGATGTGGGTGCCAAAGGGTGTTGGGGTAACCCCGCGTGGCGAACGCTTGAACATCGGTTCCCCAAGCCGTTCCTCCAGCTTGGCGATGCCGTTGGACAGGGCCGGCTGGGTCACCCCGTACGCCCTTGCTGCGGCGCTGAACGAATGGGTTTCGGCGACCGATTGCGCGTAGCGCAATCCTTCGAGGCTTAATCGTTCAGTCATAGCGTTATCTTATAGCTTCATTCACGTCCGGTGTCTACCAGGGCCCCCATGCGCCTCCTAGACTCGAACGTGAAAATCCCGATTTTCCATAGGCCGCCTGTATAGAAACTGGCGGAGAGCGGAGCCACCTTTATGCCCACGACTTTTGTTGCGATGCGCGTCAACACCCCTGACGCGCCGCTGGTTCCCGTGCGCCACGAGGTACCAGCACCCGATCGCGGGTGGGTGCGTGTGAGCGTGTCTGCGAGCGGTGTGTGCAACGCCGACATTTCCACGTCGAAAGCGCACGGCGGCGCGCACCTGCCCGTCACTCCGGGGCACGAGGTCGCCGGCCACATCGCCGAACTCGGTGAGGGCATCGAGGGGTGGGCTGTCGGCGACCGGGTTGTGGTCGGCTGGTTTGGGGGCAGTTGCGGACATTGCGACTTTTGCCGGCGCGGGGACGTGGTCCACTGCGCGGAGCGCAAGGTCCCGGGGTTGTCCTACCCCGGGGGATGGGCCGAATCCGTTACGGTTCCGGTGGACGCCCTCGTCCGCATCCCCGATGGACTGGACCTGTTTGACGCCGCTCCTATGGGATGCGCCGGTGTGACAACATTCAATGCCATCCGCCACGCGCACTTGCCTGCAGGCAGTACGGTGGCGGTGTTCGGGCTCGGCGGGCTCGGGCATCTGGCCGTGCAGTTCGCCGCGAAAATGGGCCACCACGTCATTGCCATCGCCCGCGGTCCCGAGCGGGAAATCCTTGCCCGAGACCTCGGGGCCCGGTCCTACATCGACAGCACCTCCACCGCACCCGGCGCGGCGCTCAAGGCCAGGGGCGGCGCCGACTTGATCATCAGCACCGTCTCCACCACCAAACCCGTCGCCGAACTGACCACCGGCCTGCGGGTACAGGGACGCCTCACCCTCATCGGTGTCGACGGCGGATCGATCGAGGTCCCCGCGGCCCAACTCGTCATGAACTCCCAGATCATCACCGGACACCTCACCGGCAGTGCGCTGGACACCGAGGAAACCATGCGATTCGCCGCCGCCAACGGCATCCGGCCCATGATCGAACGGATGCCCCTGGAACAGGCAAGGGAAGCCGTTGAGCGCATTGCGGCAGGCAAGCCCCGATTCCGCATCGTCCTCGACGCCACCGAGAACCGATGAAGCACGAGAACCTCCCGCACTGCAACGTGATCATCGCCGGAGCCGGCATCGCGGGCCTCGTCGCTGCCGACGCCCTCACCCGGGCGGGCAAGACCGTCATGGTTTTCGAGGCCCGCGACAGGATCGGCGGTCGCGCCCACAGCATTCACACCCCCGGCGGCACGATCGAGCTCGGAGCCACCTGGTTCTGGGCCAATGAACCGCTCGTGCAGTCCCTTGCCGACGAGCTGGGCATCGACAGCTTCGCGCAGCACCGAGAAGGCGATGCGCTCTTCGACCCCGACGGCCGGCAGATGCAAAGGCTCGACGGGAACCCCATCGATGCTCCCTCCGCCCGCTTCGTCCCCGGCGCGCAGGAACTCCCCCGGCGACTGGCCGACCGGCTTCCCTACGGAACCCTCCGGCTCTCGGACCCCGTGACCGCTATCGCGCTCACCGGAGACGGCGTTCGCGTGGAGGCAGGCAGCGGAAGCCTGGCTGCCGACCATGTCGTCATCGCCGTTCCGCCACCCCTGGCCGTCGACCAGATCAGCTTCACGCCGCCCTTGCCCACCGCGGTCCAGCAGAGCGCGGAAGCCATGGCCGTGTGGATGGGCGGCACTGTGAAAGCGGTCGCGGTCTATGATGACGCCTTCTGGCGCGCCGAAGGACTGTCCGGATCGGCCATCAGCTACCACGGACCCTTCCGCGAGTTCCACGACCACGGTGGTCCCGGGACATCATTAGCCGCGCTGTTCGCCTTCGCGCCCGCCGAGCAGTTCACAGGTGCCGACACCCCCGCAATCGAAAGGGCGTTCCGTGAGCAACTGGGCAAGATGTTCGGTTCCGCCGCGACCACGCCATGTGAAGTCCACATCATCGACTGGAGCCGAGAGACCTTCACCACCCCGCAGATTCCCGCAGCGAACGCCTCCACCGGCAGCTACGGAGCCCCGGCACTCCAACACCCCGTCGAAGGGCACATCCACTGGGCCTCGACCGAAACCGACACGCAGTATGCCGGCCACCTCGAAGGAGCCATCCGCGCCGGGATGCAGGCAGCACGTAGGATCCTGGCCAGTACGACCACAGACTAAGAACACGCAGCGGGCCGCTGCGTGGCTACAGTAGACCCGGACCAGCAGGGGCGCGAACATGCCCGGATGCCATGCCTGGAAAATGACTCGATGTGCCGATGCGATCAGGCGTCCAGCGGCGAATGGAGAACCTCGTCCTTTTATCGCCGCAATTCATTTCAAGGTTCTTGGCGCGCGAGTGTCGCGGAGGGCTATCCCTGCGGTGCGGGGCTATTTTTACCTGTGATCACCGTCCCGTGGATGGTGCCCCTTGTGGTGCGTGAAATGGCAACGCAGACGACTTTGGATATCCAGTGCAGTCGCCTTCGGAAAACGACACCCCCGAGTTGTTGCGCACCGCCGTACGTGGCGTCGGCTCAGACGCCTGAGCGACCGGCAGTCGCGGCTGGGTGCCTCGACGGCCGGCAGAACTTTGCTCCGAGCGGACGAGGGCCATGTTGGCCGTCGGAAATTCTTGGTCATGTCGCTGGACGATCACCGGGGCATTTATTAGAGTCTCTAACTACGGAAACCGGCAGGGGCGCGCACAGCGCCCGGGGAGGAGGAGCGCATCACCGCTGACCAACACCAGAGATCACCTGTCCAACCCGCCGAAAGCCCCTCCCAAGGGGCTTTCCCTATTTGTCCGCCAGAAATGAAACGGCCACAGGCCGCCTGTCCCAACACTCCCGCTCTCGCCTCACTGTCATGGGAGCGTTAGGTCTGGGAAGGGCCAGCACCTGAAGGTGGGACAGTCTTTGCCGACCATGGCAGTTCATGAGATCGCCAGCGGCGGGCTATGAGTGCAGAGGACTCCTGACATTCCGTGCAATCGCCTTCTGAAAATGACAGAATGTCCAAAGCCGTCTGCACAGCCCGCCCGTTGGGGGATCGGCTTGCGGACGCGGGCGCGAGACGAAGCGATCACAGAGCGCCGCCACATAGCGATCAGATCCGGACATCTCTACTCCTCGATTCGAGGCTCTCCCGAATTATTTGTTGCGACGACCAATGCAGTTCCGCATTCTCAGTTCCTGAATACATGGCACTCGCCCTCCATGGGTGCGCGATAGCCTTAGGGAGTAGCCAGGGAGGGAGCGGGGACGCTTGCAACTGAACGTCTACATCTCAAACGCCTCGGACGGGCACTTCCTGCTCAAGGCAGTTGAGATGCCCGAACTGACTGCCCGCGCCAGCAGGATGGACAATATACCTGACGCGGTACGCGCCGCCGCCGCGGCGCTCACCGGCCTCGCGCCAGGTGATTTCGAGATCACAATAGACTATTAACCGCACACCACTCCCACTCACCAGCCTGCAGCCCTCCCCACAGCCTGGCGGCACTAAAAGCGCTCTGACCATCACAAACGCAGGTAAGCGGCATGTAGATTCGTCAGGAAGTGCCGTAGCATGCTCATGGCGGTACGGGGGCAGGGCAGCGCCTTTAACAGCGGACGCTCGGGCATCACAGTTGGGGGATTCAGTGGAACGGACCGAAGTTGAAGGCGGAAAAGGGACCGTAGCCTTTCGGGACGATGGGATCATCCACCTGCTCTGGGACTCGAAAGTAAAAATCGAAGCTACAGACGCGCACGCGGCAATGGCGACCGTAAATATCATCGCGGACGGAGCCGAGTACCCATTGTTGGTCGACATGACGGCCACCGCCTCTCTCAGCCGGCAAGCACGCTCCGTTTTCGGCATCCGATGTGCCGCTTCGCGCATCGGTCTGCTCGGCAGCAGCCCTGTTGACCGGATACTCGCCAACTGGTCCATGGGCTTGCAAAACCTTCCATGCCCAACACGCTTCTTCAATTCCCGGACTGAAGCCATCAACTGGCTACTTCTTCCCGAGCCCACGTCCCGCTCCTGATCCGGGAGCGCCCGGTGGAGGATCCCCCAACGGGCGGGCTGTGCAGACGGCTTTGGACATTCTGTGCAGTCGACTCCGGAAACTGACAATCGTGATCCGAAAATTTTGAGTGGCGCTCGCGCCGTTGGAGGGACCGGCTTACGGGCAGTCCCCAAAGCTTCGCCCGCGCTGCTTGCTCATTGCACAACAGTCTTCTGTTTGGAAATGGGAGGATATTTACGTGATGAAGAACCTCAAGCCGCGCCGGCCGGACGTTGGAGACGTTGAGCTTGTCGGGGATATCGAGAACCGCCAGCTCGGCCTGAAGCACTACGACGCTCGGTGGCCCAGCATGTACCTCGATCACCAGCGCCGGATTCGCGATGCGCTATCGGCAACAGAGGTTGAAATTGAACACATTGGGTCGACTTCAGTTCCTGGGCTGGCAGCGAAACCAATCATCGACATCGTTGTCACAGTTCACGACATCACCGCGGAGGAGGACTATCTCGATGTACTGGTGGCGGCAGGTTACGAGCTCAGGGTTCGCGAGCCGGGGCACCGCATGGTGCGCACGCCAGCACGCGACCTGCATGTGCACATTCTCGAGCGACGCGATCCTGCCGTTGATGACTACCTTCTGCTCCGCGACCACTTACGCACCAATGCAGATGACCGCACTCTCTACGAAGGCACCAATGGGGCTTGTATCTCTTAAGTACCCCCTGTTGAGGTGGGTGGCTGTCGGTTTACGGTGGCCTTGGGAGGGGCCGGGGTGGTTCCGGTTTTCGGCTGGGCGTCATGGCCCGTGAAAGAGATCGTCGCCCCCGGCCTGTCTTCCAAGCAGACCCGATTGAGGGAATTGGTGGCCGGAAGGAAACGGTGCGCAGCACCGGTTTCCGTCCGGGCAGGCACCGGATGACTTACAAGCGCGGGAACCGTATCCGACGCTTCCTCAGCAGTTGCGGGCATGTGAGGGAGGTCGCCGCCCGGCGCTGGAAGCAACGCATGACGGTTCTCCCAAGAGGTGGACTACCCGGCCTGGTGACTCGGCTGGTGGACCGGCAACGACGGGTTGTTCCATCGCACGTATTCGATGCGAAAGGGAGAACCATCATGCAGATCAGGATAAACCCGCGGGGATCGTGCGGGCAGTGGCAGGTATCGATGCGGCCATCACAGCACGGCATCACATCGCGGTGCGGGAGTTTTTCGACGACGGAACAGAACATCTGAGCCGCTTCACTGTCGACCCAACCCTTGCCGGGCTGGAGAGACTCTCACAGCGGCTGGCCGCAGTACCGGCGCCGCTGACAGCGGTCGTGGAACCGACATCCATGATCTGGCTGGCGCTGACCCTCGCGGTCGAACGGGCCGGCGGGCAGATGGAAATGATCGGCGCCCGGCACTCCTCACGGCTGCGCGCGGCCATCATGGGCAAAAACAAGTCCGACGTCATCGACTCCGAAGTACTCACCCACGCCGGGGAGATCTTCGACCCGCCACCGCTGGTCCGGCATCCCCGGGGCAGCTGGCACTGCGACGGGCCGTGGTCCGCCGGGCCGGCGCCGTCATTGACGGGAACCGGCACTGGCGGCGGCTGCTGTCGCTGGCACGGTGGGCCTTCCCCGATGTGTGGACTGCGTTCGCCGGATCCGAGTCAACAGCATTGGCGGTTCTGGGCCGCTGGCCGCACCTCCGATCACTGGCATCGGCGCGCTCAGCAACGCTTACTGCCGTGGTCGCCGAGCATACCCGTGACGTTGGAGATACGCCCGCCCGTGCTGCCGCGATCAAGGCCGCGGCGCGGGGATGGGCAGATTTCTGGGAGGGGCATCTGGATCTGGACGCGCTGGCCGTGGACGTCACCGAACACCTGACAGATCTGCAGGAGTCACGGGCCAGGGTCGAGCGCTTCACCTCCCACGCGCGGCAGTGGTGGGAGCACCTCTACGGCGATGACCCGCTGGTGCTGTCCTTACCCGGAGTGGGCCCGGCCATCGGTCCCTGCATCCGCGCCTACTTCGGCGACGGATCCGGGTTCGACAGCGCTAAGAAGGCTGCCAACTATGTTGGTATTACCCCTTCGAACTGGTCATCCGGGACGATGCACCAGTCCCACCGGGCCATCAGCAAGGAAGGGCCGGCACCGCTGCGGCTGGCGTTCTACCAGGCCGGCAGCGTCGCCCGGACCATGGACCCGCAGCTGGCCGCGTTCTATCACCGGCTCATGACCGAACACGGCCACTGCCACACCCAGGCCACCATCGCGGTCGCCAGGAAACTGGCCGAAAGAACCTGGAAAACCCTCACCACCGGGCAGATGTACGAGCTGCGCGACCTCCAAGGGCAGCCAGTCACCAAACGGGCAGCGAAAGAGCTCATCGCCTCCCACTACACCGTCACGCCCCAACAGCGCACCCAGTCGCGGTCCCACACCCTCGAAGCGAAACGGGCACGCCTAACACGGTAAGTACCACTGGCCCTCCGCTCCGTTCGGCGACCGGACCCATGCCGTTCTGCCCCACCACCAGCCACCGGCGGCACCCTGCGACGGTCTGTCCCCGGACGGGGCAGCACCCAGCCTTCACCGGCAAAACACAGGCGAGGGTGCACCCGGCATGCCTGCCGTCCAGAGCCAAAAAAGGGTTGACAAGCGTTAGGGAATCTCTGCTCACTCAAGACTGGGACGACATGAATGCCTACGCCGAGGCCAAGAGCGAAGTGATCTCAGCAATTAAAGCTCGTGCCCGAGGCAGGCGCGAGTAGTTTCCGGTGAAGGATCCTCGAGCGGGTCGCTCCGGCGGTCCCAAGCGATTTAGCGGAAACGCATTGCCAGGGGGTATTGGGCGGCCTTCCGGTCAGACGGATTCGTTCTGTCCTGAATCCGCCAGTGTGATGCCGGCGACAGACCAGTTCTCGCGGGGGAGCTCGTGCAAAATCACCCGGATCGTGTCGGGACGGATTTCCATGACCTCGGCGTAAGTAGCCGTTAGCGCAGCCAGCAGCTCACGCTTCTTTTCAGTGGAGGAGGGGGATGCATTGAGAACCTGAATGAGTGGCATGCAGAGATTGTGGCACTATCCGCAGAGGAGCGGGTGGACTCCGGACGGGCCGGATGCGTCGCGAAGTCCGCAATTCGCCTTAAGCTGGCCATCCGGGCTGCGCTGGACCCGCCCGCGAAGCCGTCCCGTTCAGCGTTCCCTTCCTGACACCGGGTTCATGTTGGCTTGCCATCGGCCGGCAACCGCTACAAGCTGACACACATGAGTGATGTTGCCAAGGCGGAGTTGTGCCGGTATTTGCAGGATGGCCGTGATGCGATTGTGTGGAAGCTTGCGGGCCTGTCTGAGTACGATCTACGCCGCCCCTTGACACCGACCGGCACGAATCTTCTCGGGCTGGTCAAGCACCTAGCCGGGGTCGAAGCCGAGTACTTCGGCGTAGTCTTCAACCGACCCTTCGCTGAGGAATTAAAGTGGCTTTCGCCCAATGCCGAGCCGAATGAGGACATGTGGGCGCGGTCTGAGGAGTCCCGCGACGCGATCGTCGGCCTATATCAACGGGTGTGGGCACATGCCGACGCAACAATTTCCCTGCTGCCGCTTGATGCTTCCGGCTACGTGCCGTGGTGGCGTGAGGCGAGCAACCCGGTCAGCCTCGCCCGCATATTGGTCCACGTGACTGCCGAAACGCATCGGCATGCCGGTCATGCAGACATCGTGCGTGAGTTGGCCGACGGCAGCGTCGGACACCGGGACGGCAACGACAATATGGCAGCCGTGGACCCGGCGTGGTGGCACGAGTACTGCGATAACCTAGAGTCGGTTGCGCGCGGTTACGGGGGCCAGACCCAACCGCGCGCAACCGACCCTCACCAGCACCGATAGCGGCGTTACCCGCCAACCGCGTGAAACTCGGACACTGGAACAGTTTTCACACTCTGATGGCGGCTCGATCAGGATCTGTTCTTGTCCAATAGCGGGTGGCGTCAGAACCGACTGTCCCGCTGAGGGATCGGCTTACGGACACTTATGCGCCATATAGCGATCACAGAACGCCGCCACATAGCGATCAAATCCACATACGGGAATCCGTAAAGGCCGGAACGGCGGGTTTTTGGAAGAGCGCACCAGGTGGCGCTGTAGCGGCCGGTGGAGGACCGTCTTACGGGCGCTCCCGCGAACCGAATAGGCTGGCTGCCATGGCTAGAGTTTTAATCACCGGCATGTCAGGGGCAGGAAAAACAACTGTGCTGCACGAGTTGTCCCGGCGAGGCTACCGAACAATCGACACGGACTACGACGACTGGGTACTCCCTGACGACACATGGGATGAACCACGCATGTCGGCACTTCTTGCGTCCGATTCGTCCCTGGTTGTCTCGGGCACCGTCGAGAATCAAAGACGTTTCTACGACCGTTTCGCTGCTGTTATTCTCCTGAGCGCACCGGTGGAAGTCCTGATTGATCGCGTATCGGCTCGTACGGACAATCCCTATGGCAATTCAGAGGATGACCAGTCCGCGATCCGCCAGTACGTTCTCGACGTCGAACCACTGCTCCGAAACGGCGCAACGCTCAAGCTGGATGGTCGTCGACCGGTCCCAGAACTTGCGGATGAGGTTGAAGGTCTCATCACCGGGCATCCGATCGCACCTGATGCCCGGTGAAGGATAGTCGACAGCAGCTAACCCCAATCAGTTATGTCATCTTCAGGCGCGAAGACTTTGTACTTCTGCAGCTGCGCCAAGGAACTGGATACCTTGATGGATATTGGGCCACGGCGGCCGCCGGCCACGTTGAAGCCAATGAGTCTGCCCATGAGGCAGCCTCCCGTGAAGTCCAGGAAGAGCTTGGCGTTTCAATCAACGCGAGTGAGCTCTTGCCGTTGGTCGTCATGCACCGGAAGCAGGGACAGAACGAAACGCATATGGGGAGAGTGGACTTCTTTTTCCAGTGCACAGCCTGGCAGTCTGAGCCACACCTCATGGAGCAAGATAAGGCTTCCGATCTCAGATGGTTCCACCTCGATGACTTGCCGACACCAGTGGTTCCACACGAGCTCCACGTTCTTGAGTCCCTTAGGTCAGGAATGCCAGGCATTATCTCGTTCGGATTCCCTGCGGGTGCCTCTGAGTGATCCCGCCACCACATGTACAAGCGCTGGCAGTCAGACCCCGCCCGGTAAAGGATCGGCTTGCGGGCCTTAGTCACGCACTGGAAATAGAGTCATTGGATGCTAACGCCACAACCGACTGATCGATTGCAGTTCCGTGAGATGACTGATGCGGACCTCGACAACATGACCGCGTTGCTCGGAGACCCCGAGGTGATGCGCTTCTACCCTGTATCCAAGTCTCAGGAGGAAGCAGCAAGCTGGATTCATTGGAACCAGGAGAACTACGCGGAGCACGGGTACGGCCTGTGGATTGTCGAGACGCATGACGGAGAGTTCATAGGCGACTGCGGGCTGACCTGGCAGCAAGTGAACGCCGCGCAGAAGCTTGAGGTCGGGTACCACGTGCGCTCCGACCTACAGGGCCAGGGGTTCGCGACAGAAGCAGCTACTGCTTGTCGCGACTACGCCCGAGAACATATTGAAGTCACCGAACTGATAGCTATCATCCATCCGGATAACCGAGCTTCTGAGCGGGTAGCTGAGAAAATCGGAATGCATCGCGTCGCTGATAATCGAGGCGGGAACATCCCCGTCCGAACAGTCCTCAGCATTCAGCTCTAGCCACGGCCGAGTCCGCTCGGTGAAGGATGGTTTAACGGGCGCCCTCGAGGGCTGCCCCGCGCGTGTGTCTAGACTGGTTAGCTTAACCGTTGGCTGAGGACCGCCAGCCACCCAGAGAAGGAGCACTGTGTCTGCTGCCGATAAGTGGAGAAAGGTCCGAACGACGACCACCTACAAGGGCTTCGTGACGATCAACCGTGATACCTACGAAGAGCCAAATGGAGACACGACCGACTGGGACGTAATTGTCGGCCGTGATTCAACTTGGGTGAGCATCTCATCCCGGGCGGTGCGCAGCTGCTTGAGCATGGCAGCGAGCTGCGGCAGGACGGTGCCTGCGGCGTTGGTGCCGGCGACGACGACGGTCTGCTCACCCAAGGCGGCGAACACCTCGGCAGCCCAGCCCTTCCCGGCCCGCGGCGCATAGCGCGACAGGAGCGTCGCGACCCGGATCTGGCCGGCCTTGCGGAGCTTGTCCGGGGTCGGGTACTTGATTAGCAACCCGGCCATGGCGGGATGGTCCAGGTGCTTGCCAATGACCCGTTCCAGGGCCGGGTGGACCTGTGTGAGCTGGCCGCGGATCCGGTTGGAAGTGGCGGTGGCCTGCTTGGCCAGGTCGTCATCAAAACCGCACAACATCGACAGCTCGGCGGCCTGCTTGTCGGCAATGGCGATGGAGCGCAGCGTGTGCGGCAGGGACCGGGCGGCCTCGGCAATGATCGCCGCGTCGCGGGCATCTGTCTTGGCCTCCCCGGGGTGCAGGTCCGCGATGCGGCGCATGGCCAGCCCGGGCAGGTAGCCGACCATGATGCCCTCGGACTGGGCCACGGCGACCGGCAAGGCACCAATGGTCGAGGGCTGGTCCACGACGAGCAACAGCCTCCCGTGCCCGGCCAGCGAGGCGATGATAGAGCGGAGTTTCGCCTCGTCCTGGGGCAGTGCCCGGTCGAGGAGTTTCTTGCCGTTGCGGTCGATGGCGACCGCGTGGTGATTGCTTTTGCCGACGTCGACACCAATGAAGATGTCGACGAGTTCATGGTCTTTGATCAACGCAAACCTCCCAGAATTTGAGTTCCTGCGAAACAGTGCTGGTCTGTCCTGCGGCGGCAAGGTCCGGCATCCACGTTACGGCTGACCTACGCTAAAAATCACTGCGCTGGTCCTGTCCCCATTAGCGATCCCCTGGCGCCTATCGGACCCCGGTGACAACACCCCCCGGATCATTAACGACTGGGGGCAACAATCATGCCGGGACCGACAGGCCAACAACCCCGATTCTTGCTCATTGAGGGGCTACTAAGAAGGTAACGGGGCAGCGCCCGGTGCAGTTGCCAAGCGTTTGTCTGTTGCCTGTTCAGGTGCCCAGTAGACGGCGTTCGTGGGCGTATGCGACCAGTTGGAGCCGGGTGCGGAGTTCCAGTTTGTCCAACACGCTGCGCAGGTGAGTTTTGATGGTGGCTTCGGAGACGAACAGACTCTCTGCCATTTCGCCGTTGCTGAGGCCTTTGGCCGCGAGCAGAAAGACGTCCCGCTCCCGCACGGACAGGACGTTGAGGACGGACAAGTCCGGACCGGTGGCGGGAACGTTGCGGGCGGCGTGTTCGAAGAGCGAGTGGATGGATCCTGGCGCGATGACGGAGTAGCCGGAGTGGACGGTGCGGATGGCTGCCAGCAGGAATTCCGGTTCCGCGCTTTTGAGCAGATATCCGCTGGCCCCGGCCTGCACCGCCTGCACCACTGCCTCATCCCGGTTGAACGTGGTCAGTGCAATGATCTTTGGCTTGTCGGTTCCGGCCGCGTCGGCGTGCTGCACGATCTTCTGGGTGGCTTCTACTCCGTCCATGACCGGCATGCGCAGGTCCATCAGCATGACGTCCGGACGCCGTCCGATGGCCAGGGCTACCGCCTGTTCCCCGTCCCCGGCCTCTCCCGAGATTTCCATGTCCTCCTGGCTCTCGATGAGCATGCGGATACCTGCACGGAACAGGGGCTGGTCGTCCACCAGGGCCACGGTGATGCGCGCCCCGGCATCAGCCACGGCCGGCCGCTTCCTGGGCGACCCCGGCCGGCACGAGAAGGCCCGTTGCCGCCAGTGCCGGCCGGGCTTCCGCACCCGAAATTTCACTGAAAGTTCCCCCGGCTTCGGCGCCGTCTGCATCGTCCGCTGCCCTCGTATCGCGGGTTCCGTAGGGGATGAAGACCGTCACCCGGAAATGTTCGCCGTCCGGTCCGGCCGTCAGCCAGCCCCCGGCCAGATGGGCGCGTTCGCGCATGCCGGGAAGTCCCCTCCCGACCCGGGGGGCGGCAGGATTCGCAGCGTCTTCTTGACCGGCTGGGGCAACGGCCGAGGCCACGTGCAGGGTCAAGCCGGGCCCGCTCCAGTCAAAGTGGAGCCGCACGTCCGTGCCGCGTCCGCCATGTTTGAGGGCATTGGTCAGGCACTCCTGGACGATCCGGAAGACCGCCATCTCCTGTCCGGTGGAGAGCTCCACGGGCGTCCCGGACTCGGTGGGGTGGATCTTCAAACTGCCGCGCTGCATGCCTTCGATGAGTGCGGGGATGTCGCTCAGCCGCGGCTGGGGCGTCACCATGCCGTCATCACGGACTCCCTCGATCACGCGTTGGGCATCTACCAGAGCGCTGCGGGCTGACCGGGCGATGGTGTCCAGGGCGTTGAGAACGGCCTTGGGCTGGTCCTTGCTCAGGTAGCGGGTTCCGTCGGCCTGGGCGGCGATGACCGCAAGGGAATGGGCGAGGACGTCGTGCAGATCCCGGGCGATGCGTGTCCGTTCCTGCTCCACGATCAGGTCGATCTCGGTTTCCTTCAGGCTGCTCTGCGCCAGCTCCCGGGCCCGGAACAGACTGCCTCGTTCCTGATACAGCGCCAGCAGAAGACCGACGGCGGCGCAGGCCCCGGCGATTAGCAGGAGGAGCGCGAACAGCTGCCAGCCATAGTCCTGCAGCATCCACCGGTCGCCGGCATACGCAGGGGGGTACCAGCCGACACCGTTGCCGTATCTCCACGAGAGCATCAGGAACGCCATGATGGCAGCGGCGACCACGTTCGCGCCCGCCGCGATGTACCGCAGCCGCTGCGGGGCGGTCCACAGAATAAAGCCAAGTGCGACAAAGGAGCCCAGGTAGATGGCCCAGTGATTCGAATACATCGTCGGCAGGGCGTGACTCAACTGTCCGGCAAGGAGTGCAACCGTGAAACCAAGGGACACTAGGGGTTTCCAGGAGGCCGTTGCAACGGCCAGTGTCATCAGGGCCAGCGGCCAGTTCCCTGACCATGACAACCAGGACCCTCCCATTCTGCCTGCCTCGGCCACACACCACAGGGAGAAGAAGATGACGGCCGCTACGGGGGCGCCCCAACGCCGTGCAAAATTCAGAACTGGTTCCATGCCAGTCACCTTATCCACGGCAATCACACCCTTCTCTCCATATCGCTGCAATCTCAACCTAAAAGCCAGGTGATTCATTCTTTGAGCCAGCTTTTAGGCACGCTGCGACGCTTGCCGAGTCCAAATCACCGCATGCTCTCCCGAGCGATCCGGGGACCGATAATCGCCTTCACCCGAGAAAATTCTCAATGTGTCCCACTCAGGGTTCCCCTTACGGACTTGTGAACCGACGAGTAGGAGTCCTTTACGGCGAGACTCCAGCTGAATGACGGGTTAGTCTCACAATATGAAGCCTCGGGGCGTACTCCTGCTTGCGGTAGGCGTGGTTGTCACAGTGTTGGCAGTTGTCGCCCTGGTCGGCCGCATGCCTTGGGTAGGCCGGGCATGTCCAGCAGTCGGTTACGCGTACGTGGGTGATGTGGAGCTGGCCTTTTCCACCACGCCGGAGTCAGTAGCGGCTTGTCTTGGGGATGGATGTACTCCTGAGCAGGTGGTAAGAAACGCTGAGGGAAAATGGCTGGTCCCGCAGTCCCCGCCATACCTGAACCCACCCGTTAGTGTCACGTCGATTCATGTGGAAGCCGTGGCCATTTCTGGTGGCCGCATAGCCCGTGATTTGCCAATAGAAACGGAATCAACCGGGGAGCACCCCTTCGGACCCGACTGCGGCGGACCTTTCAGATTCAAGCCCGTGCAAGTGGTCTTTAGCTGAAGCATCGAACTCATGGGTGATCCTTCACTTTGTCAGGCGACCTCGTCCCACCCGTCAGATACATCTCACCCCCTCATAGTGAGACGAAACACGTGGCCGCAGTTCAGCGCTGAAAGTCGACCGGTAGGGGTTCCCCAACTGACTGTCGGCTTACATGCGCAGGTCATTTGCCCAGGAACTCGTCGCCGCCTGGGGCGTCTAGGAAGCCCTGCGGCTGCTCCTCTCAAGCGCCAACCCGGCCAGCGTTCAGGACCGCAGGGCCTTCTTCGAGCGCCAGGTCACAGCCGCGGGGATGAAGGAAACCGACCGACTGATGGCCCCGTGACCAAGTGGTGGCCTGAGATACAAACCCTGCTGGCCACCAGGGTCACAACGGCCAAAGTCGAGGCCGCGAACACCATGATCAAGAACATCAAACGCACCGCCCGCGGTTTCCGCAACCCCATCAACTACCAAGCACGTATCCTATTGAGAAGTGCCGCCCGGACGGTGGCATGAATTCATCTCAGCGGGCCGATATTCACCACGAACCGCGAAGCGCCTTTTGGGTTATCTTTCATGCCAGTGAGGCCGACTGGAGTCGAGCCGCCTTTTCGCTCGCGATGGCGTCCGCCGCCCTGTGGACAATCCTCCTACTATCCGTGCCAAGCGCCGGCTACTTCGGGGTGAAGTCCGTCGCCAAGGAGTGGACCTTGAATCACGCGGCATTCAGAAGAGACATGCCGTGCGTCACTGGGGACAACTTGGTGGCACCGACATCCACTCTGCTCCGACAAAACGCCTGCCAATGTGGAACACCACGTGGAGGTGGCTGGTCACGGCGGCTCTGCTCAATGCGGAAACTGCACTGCTGTCAACACTCGTAGGCAGTGAAACACTCAGCTGGAACCAACCCGAATTCGCACTAGCGCTGATCGTCGCCTTCATCTTCAACGCATACGTGGGCTGGTTGGTCATGGCCCTGTCAGCACTAATTGTCGTATTTGGCCTTAAGGCCACGAATCAGGGCTGGTTCAAGATCGGAATCGCGCTCAAACTCACAGCCCTGTTGTTGGGTCCAGGACTGAGCGCCTTGTTGTCCGCATCTCAATACATGCCAATTGCGGTGATGATTTGGTGCCTTGCCGTCATCCAGTTCCTATTTGTGCTCGGGATAGTCACTGGACGCCCCCTGACGTCATGGGCCTGGTTCCCAGTCAGAGGCCTAGTAGTACTTAGTTAGGTTGGGGATCGTGGCTGGCAGTAGGGGCAGTATCCGGTCCGGACGGCGACGAGGTGTTGGAGCTCGCCGAGGATGCCGTAGAGACTCAGGCCGCCCCAGGCGCTTTTGGGCGTGTCAGGCGCAGTGTGGTGATGAATAAATGGGCCGCGGTGACGAGCGTGGCGTGGTGGTGCCAGCCGAGCCAGGTGCGGCCTTCGAAGTGGTCGAGCCCGAGCCCGGTTTTCAGTTCGCGGTAGTCGTGCTCGATGCGCCACCGGATTTTGGCGATCCGGACGAGTTCCTTCAGCGGTGTCGTCTCCGGCAATGTGGAGAGCCAGTAGTCGGTGGGTGCGGGTGCGCCTTTGGGCCATTCGGCGAGCAGCCACTCGGCGGGGAGGGAACCGTCCTCGGCACGGGGGATGTCGCGGTTGGCTGCCCGGACCCGTAGTGCGATGAACCGGGAGGTCATCGAGGCGTGTTTGTTGCTGGTGGTGGACTTGGTGCCGTGCCTCCAGGTGACCTGATGTAGCTTCCGGCGGCCGGCGTCCATGACGAGGTCTTTCAGTGATGTGGGGGCGTC
Source organism: Pseudarthrobacter sp. Y6 (assembly GCF_050156205.1). Classification (NCBI taxonomy): domain Bacteria; kingdom Bacillati; phylum Actinomycetota; class Actinomycetes; order Micrococcales; family Micrococcaceae; genus Pseudarthrobacter; species Pseudarthrobacter sp. Y6. The sequence continues at coordinate 3,848,508 of NZ_CP189574.1, forward strand.
CAGGTAGCGGCGCTGGTGTGAGCGGGGGCCTTTGCCGGCGTACTCGGCCACGCCGATGGGAGTGTCTTGGAGGTGCGCGGTCGTCGAGTGCTTGACGGCGACCATGTAGGGGATCGCCCGTTCGCTGAGCCCGGACCGGAACGCGGTGATCTCCCCATAGCCGGCGTCCCCGACCATGATCGGGGGCCGGTAGCCCCAGGCGCCGAGTTCGTCGATCATCTCCAACGCCATCGCCCACTTCGTACGATGGCGTTGGCCCTCGGGGATCTGCGCCTTGGCCCGGCGGGCGGCGATCATTTCGGCGTGGGCGTTCGTGTCTGCGGACGTGTCATCCGGGCTTCCGGCACATAGAGGCGCCAGTCCAACGGGCAGGACGCCTGGTCGGTGGCCGCGTGGATGCTGACGGCGATCTGGCAGTTGCCGATCTTGCCCAACGTACCCGAATACTGCCGCGCAACACAGGGAGAGGAGCTGCCGTCCTTCTTGAACCCGGTATCGTCGACAACCCACGCGTCGGGGCCGATCACCTCGACGGCCCTGCGCACCAGGACCCGGCGTACCGGCTCGAGCTTCCACTGCGAGGACGAGACGAACTGCTGCAGCTGCTGGTAATCGACCCCGAGCCGGCCGCCCATCGGCTGCATCGATTTCCGCCGCCCGTCCAGCATCAGACCGTGCAGATACAGGTTCCCCTTGTTCCGCTGATCCTTACGCGGAAGCGACGCCAACACATCCTGAACGAACGCTTCCAGTTCCGCTTTGGTCTCGGCAAGCTCATCCGGTTTCATGCCTCGAAAATTAACAGGATCGGTCAGGGATCAAAAGCCGCCACGCCGACCTAACTAAGTACTACTAGTCGTGTACACCCAAGCGACAGCCCACAGGGAGGCCCACAACAGGTGGAAGGCTCTCGATGCGAGGCTGGAGCGTTGACTGGACGAGCTTCCCCGTCGCGAGGCAAAGCGCAAGAGGGAGGAGATTTCCCAGTGGCGCGAGCGCTTGGAGTTTAGTGAAATCTAAACCTGTCCCCTAGATACCAGTGCTCGGACCACAGCCCCTTCGCCGGGGATGCCCCCAGCCTCAGTCCCGCCCGCGTGTGATCGACTATCTGTAGGCCGTTTCAGCCAGGAATGTAAGCCAAGAAGCAAGGCTGGTCACTCAGGAATTTGTCAGCCTGCTCCTGCAGGCGAAGCCGCAGGCCTGCAAGTCAATCGGGCTCATGGACGCCCCGCAAGCTCAACGGGGACCCACTTAAGCCCAAGTGAGCACCGCAAGGGCCATACCGGCCACCTAGTCGCCTCCGCGATTGTCAGTCGAGTCCCCCACGCGCCCCCTTGACTCCCGTCCCCACTTTCCCTAAACTTTTCATAAAGCAGAATCTAAATTCCACAAAGCGGAAACTCATGAAGAGCCAAGCGAACGGGAAGATAGATCAAAGCCCCTCCTCGGAAGGACCTACGATGACGTACACAGTGAACTGCTCCATCCTCTTGACGGAGCTTCCCCTGCTCGAGCGCCCCGCAGCCGCAAAGGCTGCCGGCTTTGACGCCGTCGAGTTCTGGTGGCCCTTCGACACCTCTGTCCCCACGGACGCCCAGGTCACCGAGTTCGAGAACGCCATCAAGGACGCCGGCGTCCAGCTCACCGGCCTGAACTTCAACGCCGGCAACATGCCCGGCGGCGATCGCGGCCTGGTGTCCTGGCCCGCACGCTCCACCGAATTCCTGGACAACATCGACGTCGTCGCAGGGATCGGCGAGCGCCTCGGCTGCAAGGCCTTCAACGCCCTCTACGGCAACCGCGTCGACGGCGAATCGGCCGAGAAGCAGGACGCCATCGGCGCCGAAAACCTCGCCGCGGCAGCTGCCGGCGTCGCAGGCATCGGCGGCACCGTCCTCCTCGAACCCGTCAGCGGTGCACCCAAGTACCCGCTCCTCACGGCAGAAGACGCACTCAAGGTCATCGCCCGCGTCAAGGCGGAATCCGGTGCAGAGAACGTCAAGCTCCTCGCCGACTTCTACCACCTGGCAGTCAACGGGGACGACGTCGCAGCCGTCATCGAAAACCACGCCAAGGACTTCGGCCACATCCAGATTGCCGACAACCCCGGCCGCGGTGCTCCCGGAACCGGCGAGCTTCCCCTCGGCGAATGGATCGCCCGCAGCCGCGAACTCGGCTACGACGGCTACATCGGCCTCGAATACAAGGAACCGGCGGAAACCGCGTTCGCCTGGGCCATCCGCCAGCGCGTCGCCCGCTAACCACCGGCCACCACCAACAGACTTTCAGTAAAGGAACCACAATGAGCAACATTGCAGTCATCGGACTCGGAATCATGGGCCTCCCCATGGCCATCAACCTGGTCAAGGCCGGCCACACCGTCACCGGCTTCAACCGCAGCCAGGACAAGATCGACAAGCTCGTCTCCGAAGGCGGCCGGGGTGCCACGGGCATCGCGGACGCCGTCAAGGATGCCGACGTCGTCATCACCATGGTGCCGGACTCCCCCGACGTCGAGGGCGTAGTCAGCGGCCCGGAGGGCGTCTTCGCCAACGCGAAGAAGGGCACCTTGTGGATCGACGCCAGCAGCATCCGCCCGGATGTCGCCAAGCGCCTCTCCGAGGACGCAGCCGCTGCCGGCATCCGCCCGCTCGACGCCCCGGTCTCCGGCGGTGAGCAGGGCGCCATCGACGCCGTTCTCTCCATCATGGTGGGCGGCGAGGCAGCCGACTTCGAGGCAGCACAGGACGTCCTCAACGCCGTCGGCAAGACCATCGTCCACGTGGGCCCCTCCGGCTCCGGCCAGACCGTCAAGGCCGCCAACCAGCTGATCGTGGCCGTCAACATCCAGGTCCTCGGGGAAGCAATCGCCTTCCTTGAGGCCTACGGTGTGGACACCGATGCAGCCCTCAAGGTCCTCGGCGGCGGCCTGGCCGGCTCCAAGGTCCTCGACCAGAAGGGCCAGAAGATGCTTGACCGCAACTTCGACCCCGGCTTCCGCCTGGCTCTCCACCACAAGGACCTCGGCATCGTCACCTCGGCAGCCCGTGAAGCCAACGTCGCCATCCCCCTCGGCGCCGTCGTCGCACAGCTCGTCGCCGCAACCGTCAACCAGGGCGACGGCGGCCTCGACCACTCCGGCCTCTTCAAGCAGGTCCTCCAGCTCAGCGGCCGCAAGTAACCGAGCCCCACTCCCCCAAGAGTTTTTGTCCAGATAATCCGCCCAAAAGGAACTTTCGCGGCCATTATCTGGACAAAAACTCGCTTCAGCACACCCAAAAACAGACTTTCAAGGAGTACACAATGACTAAGATGCGCACCGTTGACGCTGCCGTCGCGATCCTGGTAAAGGAAGGCGCCATCGAGGCGTTCGGCCTGCCAGGCGCGGCAATCAACCCGTTCTACTCGGCAATGCGGAAGAATGGCGGCGTCCGCCACACGCTGGCCCGCCACGTTGAAGGCGCCAGCCACATGGCAGACGGCTACTCCCGGGCCAAGGATGGCAACATCGGCATCTGCATCGGCACCTCGGGCCCTGCCGGCACCGACATGATCACGGGGCTTTATGCGGCCTGGGCGGATTCCATCCCCATGCTCTGCATCACCGGCCAGGCCCCCGTGGCCAAGCTGCACAAGGAAGACTTCCAGGCCGTGGACATCCAGACCATCGCCGCCCCCGTCACCAAGATGGCCATGACCGTCATGGAACCCGGCCAGGTTCCGGGCGCCTTCCAGAAGGCCTTCCAGCTGATGCGCTCCGGCCGTCCGGGCCCGGTACTGCTGGACCTGCCGTTCGACGTGCAGATGGCCGAGATCGAATTCGACATCGACGCCTACGAGCCCATCGTTGTCCAGAAGCCCAAGGCCAGCCGCAAGCAGCTGGAAAAGGCCCTGGACATGCTGACCGCAGCCGAGCGCCCGCTGATCGTCGCCGGTGGTGGCATCATCAACGCCGGCGCTTCCGCGCAGCTGGTGGAACTGGCTGAACTGCTGAACGTTCCGGTCATCCCCACCCTGATGGGCTGGGGCACCATCCCGGACGACCACGTGCTGATGGCCGGCATGGTGGGCCTGCAGACCAGCCACCGCTACGGCAACGAGACCATGCTTGCCTCCGACTTCGTCATCGGCATCGGCAACCGCTGGGCCAACCGCCACACCGGCGGTCTGGACACCTACACGGCCGGCCGCAAGTTCGTGCATATCGACATCGAGCCCACCCAGATCGGCCGCGTGTTCTCGCCGGACCTGGGCATAGCGTCCGACGCCGGTGCGGCGCTGGACGGGCTGATTGAGCTGGCACGCGAGCGCCAGGCAGCTAAGTCCCTGCCGGACTACTCCGGCTGGGTTGCCGAATGCACCGCGCGGAAGGGCACCCTGCAGCGCAAGACGCACTTCGAGAACGTGCCGATCAAGCCGCAGCGTGTTTACGAGGAGATGAATAAGGCGTTCGGCAAGGACACCACCTACGTGTCCACCATCGGCCTGTCGCAGATCGCGGGCGCACAGCTGCTGCACGTCTTCGGCCCGCGCAAGTGGATCAACGCCGGCCAGGCCGGCCCCCTGGGCTGGACCGCCCCGGCCGCCCTGGGCGTGGTCCGCGGCAAGCCGGACGAGACCGTGGTTGCCCTGTCCGGTGACTACGACTTCCAGTTCATGATCGAAGAGCTGGCCGTGGGCGCGCAGTTCAACCTGCCGTACATCCACGTGGTGGTGAACAACTCGTACCTGGGCCTGATCCGCCAGTCGCAGCGCGGCTTCGAGATGGAACAGAACGTGTCCCTGGCGTTCGAGAACATCAACTCCCCCGAAACCAACGGCTACGGCGTGGACCACGTCAAGGTGGCCGAGGGGCTGGGCTGCAAGGCCATCCGCGTGGAAAACCCCTCCGATCTGCCGGCCGCGTTCGACAAGGCCAAGGCACTCATGGGCGAGTTCAAGGTTCCCGTGGTGGTTGAAGTGATCCTGGAAAAGGTCACCAACATCTCCATGGGCGTTGAAATCAACGGCGTGAACGAGTTCGAAGACCTGGCCGCCCGCGGCGAGGACGCCCCCACCTCGATCATCGCCCTGCTGGACTAGTAAGAAACTGAGAGGAGGTACCGGAATGCGTGTGGTCATCGCCCCGGACAAGTTCAAGGGCTCGCTGTCTGCCCCCGACGTCGCCAGCCGCCTGAGCGCGGGTCTGCAGTCGGCTGTGGCGGGCCTTGAGACCATACTCATTCCGGTGGCCGACGGCGGCGAGGGCACCCTTGACGCCGCCGTCGGCTCGGGCTTCACCCGCCGGACCGCCACTGTCACCGGCCCCACGGGCCAGCCGGTCCGGGCCGACTTCGCGGTCCGCGACCGGGAAGCTGTGATCGAAATGGCCGCAGCTTCCGGGCTCGCACTGCTGCCTTCTGTCATCCAAGGCGGCAGCCCGGACTCCGAATCGGCCACCACCGCCACGAGCCTGGGCACCGGAGAACTCATCCGAGCCGCCCTGGACCTGGGCTGCCGGAAGTTCATCCTGGGTGTAGGCGGCAGCGCCAACACCGACGGCGGCGCCGGCGTCCTGCAGGGCCTCGGGGCAGTGCTCCTGGACGCCGAGGGCAACGAGCTCCCCGGCGGCGGGGCCGCCCTGGCCCGCCTGGACCGGATTGACTTCTCCGGCCTGGACGTCCGGCTGGAGGACGCCCGCTTCACTCTGGCGTCCGACGTCGACAATCCCCTTCTGGGGCCCCGCGGCGCCGCCGCGATCTTCGGACCGCAGAAGGGTGCGACGCCGAGTGACGTCATTGCCCTCGACGCCGCCCTGGCGAACTTCGTCTCGGTCCTCGCCGGCGAGATCGGCATCCGTGCCAAACAGGCCGCCGTCGCACCCGGCGCAGGAGCAGCCGGCGGCGTCGGCTACATTGCCATCGCCGCGCTGGCCGCGGCACGCAGGCCAGGCATCGACGTCGTACTCGAATTCACCGAACTGGAGCAGCGGCTGGCCGGCGCGGACCTCGTGATCACGGGCGAAGGCAGCCTGGACGAGCAGAGCCTGCTCGGCAAGACGCCCATGGGTGTGGCCCGCGCCGCGGCGCGCGCCGGAATCCCTGTGATTGCCGTCTGCGGCCGCAGTACGCTGAGCCCGGAACAGCTCGCGGAAGCCGGGTTCAAGGCGGTTCACGCCCTGACCGACTTTGAGTCCAATGTAGAGAAATGTATGGCCGAAGCAGGCCCGCTGCTTGAACAATTAGGTAAGCACATCGGCGTGCACCTGCCTGCGAGTGCAGCGCGTACCGACACCAAGGAGAACGTCCATGTCTGAAGAAACCACCCCGGCGGCCGGCGCGTTTGACCTGGTCATCCGCGGCCAGCGCATCCTCACCACCGCAGGCATCACCGCCCGCGAAGTAGGCATCCGCGGCGGCGTGATCGTCGCCATCGAGCCGTTCGGCAACGGCCTTACCGGCACGCAGGTCATTGACCTGGCCGACGACGAAACCCTCATCCCCGGCCTCGTGGACACGCACGTCCACGTCAACGAGCCCGGCCGCACCGAGTGGGAGGGCTTCGCGTCCGCCACCCGTGCAGCCGCCGCCGGCGGTGTCACCACCATCATCGACATGCCGCTGAACTCCATCCCGCCCACCACCACGGTGGAAGGCCTCAAGCTCAAGCGCGAGGTGGCCGAGGACCAGGCGTTTGTGGACGTCGGGTTCTGGGGCGGCGCCGTGCCCGGCAACAAGGCGGACCTCCGCCCGCTGCACGACGAGGGCGTGTTCGGCTTCAAGTGCTTCCTGCTGCACTCCGGCGTGGACGAGTTCCCGCACCTCGAAGCGGACGAGATGGAGGAGGACATGGCCGAGCTCAAGTCCTTCGACTCCCTCATGATCGTCCACGCCGAGGACTCCCACGCCATCGACCGCGCCCCGCACCCCGGCGGCGACCACTACGAAACGTTCCTGGCCTCCCGCCCGCGCGGCGCCGAGAACAAGGCAATCGCCGAGGTCATCGAGCGGGCCCGCTGGACCGGCGCCCGCGCCCACATCCTGCACCTCTCCTCCTCGGACGCGCTGCCCATGATCGCGACGGCAAAGCGCGACGGCGTCCACCTCACCGTGGAGACGTGCCCGCACTACCTCACCCTGATGGCCGAGGAAATCCCCGACGGCGCCACCGCCTACAAGTGCTGCCCGCCCATACGCGAGGCGTCCAACCGCGAGCTGCTCTGGAAGGGCCTGCAGGACGGCACCATCGACTGCATCGTCTCGGACCACTCCCCCTCCACCCTGGACCTGAAGGACCTGGAAAACGGCGACTTCGCCGTGGCCTGGGGCGGCGTCTCCTCGTTGCAGCTGGGGCTCTCCCTGATCTGGACCGAGGCCCGGCACCGCGGCATCCCCCTGGAGCAGGTGGTTTCCTGGATGGCTGAGAAGCCCGCCGCATTGGCCCGCCTGCACAACAAGGGCCAGCTGGCCCTCGGCTACGACGCGGACTTCTCCATCTTCGCGCCGGACGACGCATTCGTGGTCGATGTCACCAAGCTCAAGCACAAGAACCCCATCACGCCCTACGACGGCAAGGCGCTCTCCGGCGTCGTCCGCAAAACGTTCCTTCGCGGCAACGAGATCGACGGCCGCACGCCCAGCGGCAAGCTGATCCGCCGCGGCGGCGTCTGAGGCGCAGCGCGATGGCCGTCAACGTCCATGCACCGTACCCGCGGCCGCGCGCCGGCTCCGTTCCGGGGGCCCGTCCCGGCCACCAGCCAGGGCTTCAGCCGCGCGGCCTGGCGGTGTGGCTGCAGCCCTGCGAAGGCCAGGACATCGACCCCGCGGTCTGGGCCCAGGCGGCCAAGGCGGTCCTGGCACGTGCCCGCCGGCTTGCTCCGGAAGCCGAAGTCCACCTGTGGACCGCCCCCGGAACTGGAACGTCCGGCGTCGAAGGTTCAGACGCTTTCGACGTTTCCGACGGCGGCGCTGATGTTTCCACAACGGCAGCGTCCGACGCCGGAAACGGCACCGCCGCCGTCGCGCCCATCTCCCTGGCCTGGCGGCGCAGCATCGTGGCAGTGGATCTGGCCGCTGACACCGTTCTTCTGGACGGTGTCCCTGTCAGCTTCACGGGCATGGAATACAGCCTCGTGCGGTACCTCGTGGAGAACCAGTCGCGGGCGATACAACGTGAAGAATTGCAACGCGTTCTGGAGTCCCTGGACTGCCCCGGCGCGGCATTCCGCTCCATCGACGTGTATGTTGGACGCGTCCGGCGCAAGCTGGGCTCGGCCCGCCACGCCATCGCCACGGTGCGTGGGGGTGGCTACCAGTTTGTGCCCGGACCGGGCAGCACCGTCCGCGGACCCGCGGAATACTGCATCTAGGCAGCCCGTTACCCCTATGAATTGATCGCCGACCACGGCGGTTGCCCCACAAGTCAAGGATCGCTACATGACCCAGAAACTCCTCGCCGGAACCCAGGCCCCCGATTTCGCACTGCTCAACGCCGACGGCCAGAAGGTCTCACTCTCCGATTTCCGCGGACGCAACGTCATTGTGTACTTCTACCCGGAAGCCGCCACCCCCGGCTGCACCACGGAGGCCTGCGACTTCCGCGACAACCTCGGCAGCCTGCAGTCCTCGGGTTACGAGGTCCTGGGCATCTCCCCGGACGCGCCTGAGAAGCTGGCAGCCTTCACCGGCGACTTCGCCCTGACATTCCCATTGCTCTCCGACGAAGACCACGCTGTGGCCCTGGCCTACGGCGCCTGGGGCGAAAAGCTCGTGAACGGGGAAGTGGTTGACGGACTGGTCCGTTCCACCGTGGTGCTCGACGCCGAAGGCAAAGTCACGCTCACCCAGTACCAGATCAAGGCCCAGGGCCACGTCACAGCGCTCAAGGCAGAGCTCGGCGTCTAAGAATCGCCTTCGCTTGGGGTTTTATTTGTTGCGTCCGCGTGCAGCTACGTGCCAGCGGTCCACGATTTCGCCGCCGCTGATCACGGTGACTTCGTCGACGAGGTTCATGGCCACGCAGACATGATTGGGGACCACACGCAGTCGGTCTCCGAGAGCCGGCAGCGTTGCCTCCGCCGGCCATACGACGGTGGCGTGGTGTTCTGACAGTGCGCTAATTCGGGCTTCCGGGTGGTCAAGGAGCCGCCCGAAGCCGGTGGTCCAGCCGGGCCGGTCCCCGCCGAGGATTTTGCTGCCGGAGTCCAGGATGACTCTTCGCGGTATGAGGTCGGTGCCTTCATGGCGGCTGACGACTGTTGCCGCGATGGTCAGTGCGATGTCTTCGGCCGCACAGCGTTCCAGTTCTAGTTGTTGGGCATCTCCGAAGACGTACACGCCAGGCCGGACTTCTGTCGCTCCGGACGTGCCGGTGAGGGTTGCGGTGGGTGTGGACCCGCCGCTGCGGTGGGTGATAGGGAAACCTGCCGCGGTGAGCAGATCGGCGGCCTCGAAGAGGGCCAACCGTTCCTCGTCCGCAGCCTTTAACGGCATGCCGGGGGCATAGCCGTGCCCTGGAAACGTGAAAATTCCCGTTACGCGCAGCCCTGCCCGCGCTGCGGCCTGGGCGACGTCGACAGCGGCGTCTGGTGCTATCCCGCTGCGGTGGTGCCCGCTGTCGATCTCCAGCAGCACTTCAATCTCACCGACAGCATCGCCCAGGGACGCGGCCATGGTTTCGGCTGCTTCCCGTGAGTCCACGCCTACTGCGATCCTGGCTTTTGTTGCAAGGCGCTTCAGCCGTTCAGCCTGTCGGGGACCGACCCAGATTGGATAGGCGATGAAAATGTCTTTGGCTCCGTGCTCTGCAAAAACTTCGGCCTCTCCGAGGGTCGCCACTGTCAGCCCGACGGCTCCGGCTGCCAGCTGCATTTCAGCAATTTCGGGCACTTTGTGCGTCTTGACATGTGGCCGAAGGTGCAAGCCCTTGGCTCGGACGGCAGTTGCCATGCGGTCGATGTTTCGCTGGAGCACGTCCCGGTCGATGATGATCTCGGGTGTGTCGATTTCCGCTGGGATGGTCATCTTTAGTTTCCTGATCTCTGTCGCTGGCGTTGCCCGGATTCGAGGCTGTGCCTGGAACCGGGGCCTCCGCAGGATCGCCTGTGCGCCTCATGGAACCAAAATCCAGACGGCAACACTCTAGTTGAACGAGCCCTCGCAAACTCTATGTATACAACCGTCGGTGGGACAGCAGGAGATGCAAAGCGCAAACAAGAGCCGGAGTTTCACGAACCCCTCGTTGGCTGGCAAAAGACGAACGGCGACGCCGAACGCGGAATTTGGGAGCAGATACTCGCTGCGGACCCACTTAGCGGAGACTCGACCTTGCTCCAACGCTATGAGCCCGGTGCCGACTGTCGCATGCTCGTAACTGTTCGGCCGAAGCCAGATTCAAGCGGCCGCCGCTGACCGCGGCAGGGCCTGGGGCGGACGACGGCGGGACCTCCCGCCGTCGTCCGCTATCGTTAATGCCCTAATTGGTCCGCAACGGAACAGACAGCGGACCGAGTTCGGCCGAGTGGGGTGGGTTTGCCCCCGGCCGGGAGCAGGTGATCGCCGCGGCGCCGTTGGCGTAGGCTGCGAGCGCATGCAGTTCATCGTGGGACAGGCTTTGGAGCCGTTGCCGGCCACCGGCCCCGAGCGCCGCGAGCTGGTCCAGGCCGGAGATGAGCGCGGCCATGAAGGAGTCGCCGGCGCCCACGGTGTCAGCCACGGAGACGGGTTCGGCTGTCATTTCCACGCGACTTTGGCGGGCAAGAATGACCGGGCCGGACGCGCCGCGCGTCAGGGCTACGAGCGCGGGTCCAAGTACCAGCCAGGCTGCCAGGCTCTCCTCCGGCGTCCGGTGCGGATAGAGCCAGGCCAGGTCCTCATCGCTGGCCTTCACGATGTCGCTCGCGGCCACGAAGCATTCCGCCTGCGTGCGAGCCGCGGCCGCATCGGGGCCCATCGCCGGCCGGCAATTGGGGTCGAAACTGATCGTCGCCCACTCACGCGCTGCCTCCAGCAGTCCATGCGTGGCCTGGTCACCCGGCCCCAGCACGGCCGCGATCGATCCTGTGTGGACGTGGGTGGAACCTTGGACCGCTGCCAAAGCCGGAAGCGACGCCCCACTGATGTCCCAGCTGATGTTGAAGGCATAGGTGGCCGCCCCGTCGGGACCGAGCGTGGCGGCCGCCGTTGACGTGGGCGAACTGCCGCCCCGGACCACTGTGACGCCATTGGCCTTCAGGTGCCCCTCGATCATGTGCCCGTGCGGATCATCGGCGTAGTGCGTCACAAGGTGCGTCGCCAGACCTAGCCGTGCCACACCCACAGCCACGTTGAGGGGACTACCTCCCGGGTGGGCCTGGACCTCCCCCGGCCGGCGGGGGTCGCTGATGATGTCCACGAGCGATTCGCCGATGACTGTGATCATGGTCAACGGCCCGGGTAGACGACGGCTTTGAGCTGGCCGGCCTGCTTGCCCGCTTTCAGGGCTTCTTCGGACTCGGCGAGGGTGAATCTGCCGGTGACGAGGATGTCCAGGTCCACCTTTCCGTCGGCGATCAGTTGGATCGCCAGCGGCCAGGTGTTGGTGTAGCGGAACACGCCGGAGAGCCAGATTTCCCGGTTCTGGATGTACGAGACTGGAAGCTCGACGTCGTCCGCCCCAAGCCCCACCAGGATGACTCTGCCTGCCGGCCCCACGGCTCTGATCCCGGAACGGACAGCCTGAGGTGCGCCGGAAGCGTCAATGAACGCGTCGACGTCGAGCCCTTCCACACTGTCGGTCTTGGCGTTCAGCGCGTGGGTGGCGCCGTGCTCCAACGCGAAGGCGAGCCGGTCCTCGGCGATGTCCGTGATGTAGATTTCGCTCGCCCCGAAGGCGCGTGCGGCCTGGGCGGCGATGATGCCGATCGGGCCGGCGCCGGCGATCAGGACCCGGCTGCCGGGCCTGATCTCTGCACGCTCGCAGGCCCAGAGCCCGACGGAGAGTGGTTCGATGAGGGCGGCCGCCTCGTCGCTGACACTGTCCGGGATGTCGTAGGCGAAGTCGCTCTGGATGGTGACGTACTCGGCGAAGGCGCCGTCGATCGGCGGGGTGGCGTAAAACTCGATGTCCGGGCACAGGTTGTAGCGGCCTGCCTTGCACTGCTTGCAGATGCGGCAGGGGCGCTGGGGTTCGACCGCGACGCGGTGGCCAATGCGGCCAGGGTCAACGGCGCTTCCGACGGCGGCGATCCTGCCGGAGAGTTCGTGGCCCAGGATGAGCGGGTGGTCCACCACATAGTCACCGATCCGGCCGTGCTCGTAGTAGTGGACGTCGCTGCCGCAGACGCCGACGGCGGCCACCTGCACCAGCAACTGGTCAGCGCCGAGCCGCGGAAGGGGCAGGGTTTCCATGGCCATGTCGCCTTGGCGCTTGAGGACGGAGGCGCGCATGGTGGCCGGCAGTTCGTGGTGCGCCAGCGTGCCGGGCTGTGCCGTGGGTGTTGTCATTGAAGTGCTCCTCTAGAAATGGAAAGTGGGGATGGCCGGCTACTCGAGGACGTTATTTGACGGCGCCGAGGGAGAGGCCCTGGACGAGTTTGTCCTGGGCGGCGAAGCCCGCGGCGAGCACCGGGAGGGAGATTACGACGGCGGCGGCGCAGACTTTCGCCAGGAACAGGCCCTGGCTGGAGACGAAGCCTGTGAGGAAGACGGGGGCGGTTCCAGCCATCACACCGGTGAGGACCCGGGCCAGGAGAAGTTCGTTCCAGCTGAAGATGAAGCAGATCAGCGCGGTGGCGGCGATGCCGGGCATGGCTACGGGAGCGATGATTTTCCGGAGGGTCAGCAGCAGCCCTGCGCCGTCGATCTGGGATGCTTCAAGCATTTCCACCGGCACTTCAGCGAGGAAGGAGCGCATCATCCAGACCGCGATGGGCAGGTTCATGGAGGTGTACATCAGGACCAGGAACCAGATGTTGTCCAGCGCGCCTGCGGTTTTGGCGAAGAGGAAAAGTGGCAGGATGGCGGCCACCACGGGCATCATCTTCGTGGAGAGGAAGAAGAACATCACGTCGGTCCACTTCTTGACCGGGCGGATGGACAGCGCGTAGGCGGCCGGGATGGCGAGGACCAGGACCAGGACGGTGGAGCAGATGGAGGCCGTGGCGGAGTTGATCAGCGGGGGCCACGGACTGACACCGGAGCTGGCGCCGAAGAACTCCTGGTAGGCGTCCAGGTTCAGGTTGGCCGCGATCGAGGGCGGGTTGGTGGCGGCGTCGGTCTCGGAGTGGAAGGAGGTCAGGATCATCCACAGCACGGGTGCTGCGAAGAGCAGGGCCAGGACCCAGGCAGCAGTGCCGGCGGCGGTGTTGTTGCGGGTGGGGTCCAGGCGGGACTTGCCGCGGCGGCGCGAGCCGGTGTTCAGGACCGTGGGGCCGGGTGCCGTGTTGCTGGGCGTCGCAGGAGTGATTGTGCTCATCGTGCTGCCTCCTTCTTGAAGAGCGAGAATACGGTGCGGAGGGCGAAGGTGGCCACGATGATGGTGCCGATGACCACCACGACGCCGGCCGCGGAAGCCAAGCCATATTCGTTGGCGAAGTAGAACGTCTGGTAGACGGCGTAAGGCAGGTTGGCCGTGCCCAGGCCGCCGGAGGTGAGGGTGAAGACGGCGTCGAAGTTCTGCACGATGTAGATGGCACCGAGCAGTCCGCCGAGCTCAAGGTACTGCCGCAGGTGGGGAAGGGTCAGGTGGCGGAAGATGTCCCATGGGGTGGCGCCGTCCATCTGCGCGGCTTCCACGGTGTCCATGGGCCGGGACTGCAGTCCCGCCAGCAGGATCAGCATCATAAAGGGCGTCCACTGCCACACCAGGGACAGAATGACAGCCATCAGGGGTGCCTGCGACAGGAGGTCCGGCTGGGGAGGAGTGTCGCTGCCGAAGAGGGACCAGATCCAGGTCAGGATGCCGTTGATCAGGCCGTAAGTGGGGTTGAGGAGGGCGTGCTTCCAGATGAGGGCTGCAGCTACGGGCACCACGAGGAACGGTGCGATCAGCAGGGTGCGGGCCAGGCCGCGGCCGATGAACTTCTTGTCCAGGAGCAACGCCAGCCCCAGTCCGATGGCCAGGCTGGCCAGGACGACGGAGACGGTCAGGACGATGGTGGTCAGGATGGCCTGGCGCAGGTCAGCATTCGTGAGGACTTCAACATAATTGCTGAACCCCGCGAAGCCCGACTGATCCGGACGGAGGCTGTTCCAGTTCAGGAACGAGATGATCAGGGTCACCACAAATGGAAGCTGGGTGACGACGATAAGGAATATCAGGGCCGGCAGCAGCGGTGCTCTCCGTGCCCACGCCATGGCACGTTCCCGTGACTTGGCGTTCTTGGAAGGTTTGGTCGCGCTGTGCCCGGAACGGGAAGTGCGCGCTGTTGCGGTAGTCATGATGGTCTCCTGCGGTGCTGCGGCCCGCGATGGGGCGGGCCGCAGCACCGGGTGGTGGGTGGTTACTTCTTGTACTTGTCGCCGATTTTTTGTGCCGCTTCCTGGCCCTTGGCCAGTGCATCTGCAACTGAGCCCTGACCGGCGATGGCGGAACTCACGCCCTGCGAAACGGTGGTGCCCAGGTCCGCGAACTCAGGAATGCCCACGAACTGGATACCCACGACGGGACGTTCCTGAACGCCAGGGTTCTTGGGGTCGGCGTTCTCGATGGCGGAGCGTTCAGCTTCGAAGAACGGGGCAGCCTTCTGGAATTCGGCGTTCTCATAGGTGGAGATGCGCTTGCCGGACGGAACCTTGGCCCAGCCGAGCTTGGAGGCCACCAGCTCTTCATACTTCTGCGAGCTGGCCCAGGCGATGAACTTTCCGGCCGCGTCCTGCTTCTTGGAAGCAGCCTGCACACCCCATGACCAGGTCCACAGCCAACCTGAAGACTTCGTTTCCTTCACCGGGGCCTGGACGTAGCCGATCTTGCCCTTTACCGGGGAGGAATCAGCCTCCAGTGAACCAGCAGCAGAAGTGGCGTCGTACCACATCGCAACCTTGCTCTGGCTCATGTTGTTCAGGCATTCGGTGAACCCTGCCTGCGCGGCTCCGGCCTCACCGTGTTCGCGAACGAGCTTGGTGTAGAACTCCGTCGCCGCGGTGAACTCGGGAGAGTCGACCTTCGCGTTCCAGTCCTTGTCGAACCAGGTGCCGCCGAAGGTGTTTACCACGGTGGTCAACGGGGCGAAGACCTGGCCCCAGCCCGGCTGACCGCGAAGGCAGATGCCCTTCATGCCGGCCTCGGCGCCGTCGGCCTGGGCCGCGAGTGCCGCTACCTCATCCCACGTCGGGTTGTCCGAGATCTTCAGGCCCTTGGCCTCAAAAACATCCTTCCGGTACATCAGGAAGGAGGACTCGCCGTAGAACGGTTCGCCGTACAGCTTGCCGTCCTTGCCGGTGAGGGAAGCCGTGTAGGCGGGGAGGATGTCGTCCTGGTTGAACTCCGCATCCTTGGCAACATTGTCCAGGGGTGCCAGCCAGCCGTTGGCTGAGTAGAACGGAATCTCGTAGTTGGACAGCGACGCGACGTCGTACTGGCCGGCCTGACTGGAGAACTCCTGGCTGATCTTTGCGCGGACATCATTCTCCGGCAGGATCGTGTAGTTGACCTTGATCCCGGTGTCCTTGGTGAAGTTGTCTGCAGTGAGCTTTTGCAGGTCCTCCATCTGGGGATTGTTCACCATCAGGACGTTGATGCTGTTCTGGTCACCAGCTGAGGCGCCTCCGCCAGCGCCCGAGCAGGCTGAGGCAGAAAGTGCGATACACAGGGCACCTGCGGCGAGAGTTGCGGCGCGAATTTTCGGGCGCATTAAGGACTCCTTTGTTCTTCATGGTGTGCACAGTCGCCGCACCTCGACTGCTGCGTCGAAGTACCGGGACTGGAGCGAGGCGAAAGATCGGGAATCCGACGTGCCGCGCTGTTGTTCCTCAACATTAGGCGTGTGGGACAGGGCACAACTAGCGCCGTGGTTGCCAGTTTCTGATACTAATTTTCCCTAACCATCCTCCGGGATAGGCGCTAATCTGAGGGAACGCACCCACGTGCCGTCCATATTTCATAAACCCCCAACGCCTGGAGAACCACCATGAAAGCTCCGGACCCGAGCGACGACGCAACGGCCAGGCTTGCCGAAAGGCTGCTGGGCATGCGTGCCAGCAGGGAAGTCATCCCGGCGGACCCGAACCATTCTGTCCGGTGGCACGAGCATGACTATCCCACCGCCGCAGCACGCTGGAACTACCATCCCGAGTACGAGATCCACCTGATCAGGAAGGGCACCGGCAAGTTCATAGTCGGGGACCACATCGGCACGTTCGAGGCAGGGCACGTGTCCCTGGTGGGATCAGGACTGCCCCACGACTGGGTCAGCGACCTCGAGCCCGGCGAGGTCATTGAAGGCCGGGACGCCCTGATCCAGTTCGACGGAAAATGGGTGGAGCAGACCGCCGCCTTGGTTCCGGAGCTGGCCGAGATCGAGCCCCTGCTGGAACAGTCCGCCCGCGGGATCGAGTTCCTCGGGAGCACGGCCCGGGCCGCGGCTGGGTCCATCGAAGCGATGGGCACGTCCACCGGGTTAGGACGGCTGCACCACCTACTGGAACTGTTCGCCACTCTTGCGCATTCACCGCTGGAGGACCGGCGTTACCTCGCCGACGAATGGTTCAGGCCGCAGCTGGACGGCCAGGCCGCGGCGGTGGTGGACATCGTCCTGGAGTACGTGTTCGGCAATCACGCCGGCAGCGTCAGAATGTCCGAGGCGGCGGCACTGGTGGGAATGTCCGAGCCGACCTTCTCGAAATACTTCAAGCGCGCCACCGGCCAGAACTTCAGCGATCTGGTCCGCAAACTCCGCCTGGCCCATGCCCGGCGTCTGCTCGAGCGCAGCGACAAACCCATCTCGGACATTTGCTACGAAGTCGGGTTTTCCAACCTGTCCAACTTCAACCGGCATTTCCTGAACGACGTCGGCGAAACGCCCCGGAGCTACCGCCAACGGATGCAGGGCTGACCAAGCCACCCGGCACAAGCGAAGCGGAGGACGGCGGACCCTCCCGCTGTCGTCCGCTTGTGTTGTGTGTTTGGTTGTGGCCTTTCAGGCGCCCGCCCGCGCGATGCCTTCCGGACTCAAGGGTGCCCAGATCGCGTCGACGACATCGTCCCGAAGGAAATACTGCCGGCTTTCCAAGGGCGTGAGGCTCCCCCGGACTATGTAGTAGCCCCGGCCTTCACCGGGGCCGCCGGCGGCCCGGTCAATAGCGTCGAGCATGTCGCGGTCCAGCTGCTGGTCCGGGCCGCGCTCTTGAAGTGCTGCCAGTGCGTCCGGCGCGAGGGAACTGATGAGCCCTTGGATATTCGTCATTTCATGCACATCCTTAGCGGCACCACTCGGGACATTGTGAATGGCTTCCCCCGAGGGCGTACCGGGGGTGCCTGCACCGGCTGCGTCCATCCCCCGATTGTAGGACCGGGCCTGGGATCAGGCCAGACCCTGTTTTGGGGTTATGCCGACCCGCCACAAAGGCGGTGACAGCACTTTTCACGAACACAGGGTTCTCCTCGGCTCAGTCAATGGCCGCTCAGGGAACCGGGCTATCGGGCCATGCGGCACTGAGCGGGGGTGCATTAAGAGACTTCATCCCGCGGACTAACGGCCCGGGAGCACACGGTTTCGGGGCCATGAACAGAAACTGTCCTGGTAGCTGAAAACGTTGAAACCTAAATCTCAGAGTGCTGCCCGGAAGCCTTCGACAAACAGCTGCGCCCTTTCGTTCGCGTACTTGTCCAAGAGCACAAGGCCCGTGGAGATACCGGAGCGTCCGCTGGGGGCAACCGATTCGATGTAAAGCCGGGAGGTTTCGACAACGAGAACAAAACGCGGCGGCGGAAACCACTCTGTCGCTCCGTCCAACGCGCTGGCATCCTCTAGATCCGGTTCACGAGCCAGCTGCAGGTACTTCGTTATGCCTTCATGTAGTGGAACTGCGCCGCCCGGGAGGGCAAGCTGGAGTTCCCCCTCCCGCGTTATGTTCAAATACACAGCACCGTGCGGATGGTAAGTAAAGCCATCGTCTCTTCGTTTGAACAAGGCGTCCGCTATCGGCAAGACATTGTCGGGGATGGCGTCGAGAATTCCGGCCTTCGCGTAGGTTTCAAGAGTCCGCGATCCGAGCTCCCGCAGGTATGGTGCGAGCGCTGCTATCCGCCGCCTCCGCTCAGCCTCATCAGCGTCCATCATGGCCCGATAGTACGCTCCGTGTGATCATCCTGTTACCCATCGGTCGGTCCAGATTCCTGGCGAACCCTATGTTTACGTCACCGGCCAGGTGACTCTTGACGCACCGGACCTCGCAGGCACACTGGCCCGGCCGGACGGTCCCCCACTCGTCCGCGCCATCATCATGCACGAACTGGCGCACGTCCTGGGATTGGATCACCTTAACGACACCACGCAACTGATGCACGAAGAAAACAGCGGGCAGTTCGACTTTGGGATGGCGACCGCGGCGGTCTGGCTCTGCTGGGAACCGGGGCGTGCGTCCCGCGTCTATGACGGGGATGAGCTGGCAATGTCGGCCTAAGAGCTGACGGTGGGCCCTGTACGGTTTCGGAGCCGCGCGAGGGCTGATGCGCTGTCCCGGTCGCCTGGTCCAGGACGGTGCCCTCGGCGAGGCTTTTTCAATGGGCAACAGATCATAGGCATGGTCCGAGTGCAGGTGGCTGATATATACCGCGCTGAGCATATGCGGCTTGAGGTGCTCTGTTGGCCGGGGCCAGCGCCCAGGAGGATGCCGGTATCACGCTGAGGAGCGGCAGAAGCACCTGGCGCGCGGCCGGAAAATTCGTTCCGATGCGGACGATCCGTCATGACCGCGTGCGAGCCCGCCGGTGTCAGGGCAACTTTCCGCGACGAGCGGTAGAACAGCGCAACGCCGAGTTCGGCCTCCAGCTTCTGCATCTGTTGGCTCACGGACGACTGGGCTATGTAGAACCGGCCGGCAGCCCTGCCGAAAATGGAGTTCCTCGGCGATGACTGCGAAGGATTCAAGCTGGCGCAGTGCACTGCGCACAGCAGAACCAACCCGTTCCCTGGAGGCTAAATTGATATGAACCCTGGGCTAGGCTCCCGGATTCTTCAGACTTCGTATTGCGCCGGACCACCGAGTCATGCAAACTGACTACAGATCCGCAGGAACAAATGCTTCCGCCGATCCAGCCCGCCGGTCACTACGGCCGGCCTCCGCCCCATCAGAGAATGCCGGGCAACCCCTCTGGAACCACCGCTTTCCGCCTCCCCGGGTGCGCCCGGCCCCGGAAGCCTGTGCCCGCTCAGAGTCCCGGGATCCCGCCGAGAAAGAGACCACCATGATCAAGCGCCACTCGGACCTCGTCCTGGAAATCACAGCCCACGATCCTGACACCGTCGAAAACGACCTCAACACCGCCGTGGAGATGGCCCGCGAACACGCCATGCAGGAAAGCCGCCACGGCATCCTGGTCACACAATGCAGCTACACCAACTACACCGTCGCCGTCAGCCGCGACGTCCCCTACGGGCAGACACACGAACGGCGGGAACAACCGGCGTAGTAGCAAAGCAAGCGGACGACGGCGGAACCTCCCGCCGTCGTCCGCTTGCTTTTGTGGCCGTTCCCCACGGTGCGGACCAGCCGGCATCGGGACGCGGTAGTTTGGTGGCATGACGGAAAGCTACAGGTACGACGTGGAGGTCCTGCATCTGCTGGTCTCGCCGGCGCACGCCTACTTCGGCCGCGCCCGCGAGGGTGCAGCGGATGTCCCCACCACGGATGCCGGGCGGGTGGAGCTCGCGGCGGGCAAGGGCATCGTCGGGGACCGGTTCTTCGGCAAGGCCGCGCACATGGACGCCGCTGTCACCGTGTTTGCCATCGAGTCCCTCGAGGCCATCGCCGCGGAGCTCGGATCGGCACCGTTTGACCCGCTCCTGACCAGGCGCAACATTGTGCTCCGAGGCGCCCACCTGGCACCGCTGCTGGGACACGACTTCGCTCTGGAATCCCAGGGAGACCTCGTGCGGCTCACGGCCGGGCGCCCCGCACACCCCTGCGTCTGGATGGATGAGATGCTCGCCCCGGGCGCACACAAAGCGATGCGCGGGCGGGGCGGCGTGCGGTGCCGGGTACTCTCCGACGGCGTCCTGCACCGAGGACCGGCGATGCTGGTCAGCCCCGTGCTGCTTGAGCCCGAGCGCGCCGGTGAGGCTACGCTGTTGCGGGCGTCGCGGCTGCCCTAGCCCGGTTCAGCGCCGTTCCGAGGCTGAGTCCAGCGACGGCGAGGCCGCTCCGGGGAGAGTCGCTCACGGCAACAGTCTGTCCCACGACAGCTTCCGAACAGAACTCCGTGAAGCCGGGCTCGAACCAGCGCCGTCAGCGGACCTGCCGTCCGAGGACCTTGCCGTCAGCGGACCCGCCGTCACAGGACCTTGGAAAGGAACGCCTTGGTCCGGGCATGCTGCGGGTCGCTGAGGATCTGCCGCGGTGGACCGGCCTCCACCACCACGCCCTCATCCATAAAGACCAGGGTGTCCGCCACCTCGCGGGCGAAACCCATCTCGTGCGTCACCACAATCATGGTCATGCCGGTAAGTGCCAGCTCCTTCATCACGTCCAGGACCTCGCCCACCAGCTCGGGGTCCAGGGCGCTTGTGGGCTCATCGAAGAGCATCAGCTTGGGGTCCATGGCCAGCGCGCGGGCGATGGCCACCCGCTGTTGCTGCCCGCCCGAGAGGTGCGCCGGGTAGTGGTCACCTTTGTCCCCCAGGCCCACACGCTCCAGCAGTTCCCTGGCCCGGGCGGTGGCTTTGGCCTTGGAAAGCCGTTTCACCCGCATGGGAGCCAGGATGATGTTTTCCACCGCCGTCAGATGCGGAAACAGGTTGAATCGCTGGAAGACCATGCCGATTTCCTGGCGTTGCAGGGCCGCTTCAGCGAGCTTCAGTTCGTGGAGCTTGTCTCCTTTTTGACGGTAGCCAACCAGCTGTCCGTCGACCGAGAGCCTGCCCGCGTCCACCCGTTCGAGGTGATTGATGCAGCGCAGGAACGTGGATTTGCCTGAACCGCTGGGACCCACGATGCAGAGCACCTCGCCCGGCTTGACCTCCAGGCTGATCCCGCGCAGCACCTTGTTGGTGCCGAAGTTCTTAGAAACCCGGTCTGCAAGCACCATCGGCATGCCCGTCATCCCTTTCCTCCAAAGTCTGTGCCGAGCGGTACGGCCGGTGCGCCCGGCGCCGCCGTCGGTCCCGGCTCCGGCGACGCCGGTTCCTTGCCCGTCTTGAGCCGGCCGGTTCCGCGCGAGAATCGCTTCTCGATGAAGTGCTGGCCCACCATCAGGGCGGAAGTGAAAAACAGGTACCAGAGCGACGCCACAATCAGCAGCGGCACCGGAGTAAACGTCACCGCTGAAATACCCCGGGACACCCCGTAGAGGTCAATGCTCAACGGAATCGCTGCCACCAGCGAGGTGGTCTTGAGCATCGAGATCACCTCATTGCCGGTGGGCGGAATGATGATTTTCATGGCCTGCGGAACCACGACATAGCGCATGGTCTGCCCCCAGGACATGGCCAGGGCTGTCGAGGCTTCCTCCTGGCCCTGATCCACGGACAACAGCCCGGCGCGCACGATCTCGGACATGTAGGCGGCCTCATTCAGGGCCAGCCCGATC
This sequence comes from Pseudarthrobacter sp. Y6, assembly GCF_050156205.1. Taxonomy (NCBI): domain Bacteria; kingdom Bacillati; phylum Actinomycetota; class Actinomycetes; order Micrococcales; family Micrococcaceae; genus Pseudarthrobacter; species Pseudarthrobacter sp. Y6. The sequence continues at coordinate 3,870,210 of NZ_CP189574.1, forward strand.
ACGGCGGTGATGAACAGGTTGGTGAAGATCTCGTTCGGGATGGTGGCCCAGGGCGTCATGAACGGAATGCCCAGCGTGAACACCGGATAGATCAGGGACACGATGCCCCAGAAGACCAGCTGCACGTAAACAGGCGTTCCCCGGAAGATCCAGATGTACAGCCACGCCACACTCTTCAACACAGGGTTCGGCGAGAGCCGCATGATCGCCAGCAGCAGGCCCAGAACTATCGCGCCCACCATCGCATAGATGGTCAGCGACAACGTGACCCACGCGGCCTGGCTGATCCGTCTGTCGAAGATGTACTTGCCGACGTCGGCCCAGCCGTAGTCGGGGCGTTGGGCAGCGTCCAGCACGAAGACCGCCAGCGTGAGGACGAGGACCACAGCCACGAGGATCCGCCACGGGTGGCGCAGCGGGACGGCGACGATAGTCGTCGGCTCGCCATCGCGGTCCGAGACGACGACGCCGGCACCCTTTCCGGCGCCCGGGACGGGGTCGGGGACGGTGCCCCTACCGGCACCGTTGCCGCCGGCCCGGGGCCGCCGGCCGGGCAGCGGCTCAGTCATCCTGCCGGACTCCCGCTCGCTCATTCGTGATCACCCCTTGGCTGCCACATTGAGCGCCGCCGTCTTGACCCCGCCGGATTCCACTCCCCACTTGGCCAGGATCTTGTTGTACGTGCCGTCGTCGATCAGCGACTGAAGCGCCTTCTGCAGGACCGGGGTGAAGGCGCTGTCCTTGGCCACGGGCATCCCGTAGGGCGCCACTTCGAACGCGTCGCCGGCGGTCTGCAGCTTGTCCTTGGTCTTGGAGATCGCGTAGAGGGTCACGGGGGAATCGGCGCTCATGGCGTCGACCTGTCCGACCACCAAGGCGTTTGTGGCCTGGTCCTGCGCGTCGTATTTGAAAATGTTGATGGCGGGCTTGCCGGCATCGGTGCAGGCCTTGGACTTCGCGGGCACCTCGTGCGTGTCTTGGTAAGTGGTTGCCTGGACGGCAACCTTGAGTCCGCACGCGTTGTCGGGGTCCACGGTCTTGCCCTTCGGGGCGGCCCACTGGATTCCGGCGGAGTAATAGTTCACGAAATCCACCTGCTTTTCGCGTTCCAGGGTGTCGGTGAAGGAGGACACGCCCATGTCGTCCTTTCCGGCCTTCACGGCCGGAAGAATGTTGTCAAAAGTGCCGATGTCGAAGTTGACCTTCAGGCCCAGGACGTCACCCAGCGCCTTCGTCAGGTCCACGGCCCAGCCGGCCGGAGCACCGTTCTCGTCCTTGAACTCGTTGGGCGGGTAGTTGTTCGCCATGCCGACGTTGAGGACACCGGCGGACTTGATCTTCTCCGGGAGCGACGCCGCAAGGGAGTCGTTCTTCTTCACCGCGACGGCGTCAGCCGTTCCGGATGAGCCGGACGTGGCAGCCGTGGCTGCTGGTTCGCTGTTGTTGACGCAGCCCGTCAGCGACATTGCCGTGATTACGGTGAGAACGGGAAGCAGGTATCGAGTGCGCATGGTTTCCTTAGCTGTTCAGGGTTTGTTGGACCTCCCGCAACGCTGCGGGAAGGCACGGTGTGCCGAATTGTTGGGAGCTGATTAATCGGAGCTGATTAATGTATGGAACCTGAGGCTGTTGGTTCGAGGACTTCGGGGGAATGACGGATGTCGCGAAGAATTTCCCCGCCCCGTGCCTTCAATTCGGGAATACTGGAAACGCCCACCAGCGTCATCGTACGCCGGAGTTCGTCCGCGAAGATGTCAATGATGCGCCCGACACCCGGCGAGCCGGCCGCCACCAGCCCGTACAGATAGGCCCGGCCGATCGAACAGGCGTCGGCTCCCAGCGCCAAGGCCTTGAGGATGTCGCTCCCACGGCGGATGCCGGAGTCCACATAGATCTCGATCGAATCGCCCACCCGCTGCCGGGATTCCTGCAACACATCCATTGGGCTCAGCATGTGGTCCAGTTGCCGCCCGCCGTGATTGCTCAACTGGACGGCGTCCAGGCCTATGCCCGCGGCCTTTGCGACGTCGGCCGGGTTGACGCAGCCCTTGAGCACGATCTTGCCGTGCCAGGCCTGCCGCAAGGCAACGAGTTCGTTCCATCCGCTGGTCGCATCCGAGTGGCCCAGGATGTGCTGCCACATGGAGGGCGTGACCACTGAGGTGGCCGCCGGACCGCGCGGATCCAGGTTCGGGAAACTGATGCCGTCCGACTTCAGGAAATTCACCCACCAGGAGGGGCGTCGGGCGATGTCCGCGATGGTTGAAAGCGTCAGCGCGGGAGGGGCGGTGAAGCCGTTGTGGAGATCCCTTTCTCTCGAGCCCAGCGCCCGTGTGTCCACTCCCACAATCAGGGTGCTGAATCCGGCGGCCTCGCAGCGCGCCAGTTTGGCCTTCAGCGCCTGGGCGTCGGAGGTGAGCCCGAAGTTGAACCAGCGGTCCAGGGACGGGTGGCGCTCCGCGATCGTTTCCATCGGCACGGTGCTCAGCCCGGCCAGTCCGTAGGGGATGCGGGCCCGGTCGGCGGCAGCCGCGACGGCCAGCTCGCCCTCGGGATGGAACAGCCGGGTGGCCCCGGTGGGGGTCAAGGTGAGCGGCAGGGCGCTGTCCTTTCGGAGCAAACTGGTACTGGTGTCCGGGCCGGACACCGGGCCCCAGCTGGGCATGAGCGCCCAGGAGTCGAAGACGGCTCGATTGCGGCGGAGCGTCACCTCGTCTTCAGATCCGCCGTCCAGGTAGTCGAAAATCCCTGCCGGCAAGACTTTCCGTGCCGACTGCCGGTATTCCTCCACATTGAAAGCGTTGGCCAGCACCCGGCGCTGCCGGGAGAACACGGGGGCCTTGACCTGGATGAGCTGCTTGGCGTCGCTGATTTTCAATGTGGGCCTTCCCTTTTGCTGTGCTGCGTTATGGTTCAGCGTAGAAAGTGGAACTCCGCGCCACTATGGACATAGCGACAAATTGAGGGGCTTGACATTAGCAGCGACTACCAAGAAGTCCTTGCGGTGGAACAATGACGGCTCTCCCGGCCGCGGAGAGGCATGCGCTGCCCACCCTGGCGGACGTCGCCCGCTCGGCCGGTTCGGAAATTGTCAGCCTCGTCGAAATGCCGGCCGACGACCAGCAGATTGTTGCGGGCTCGGTTCTCTACGACTCGACGGCCCGGCCTGCGAAGTTTCCCGGCGCCGTCGCCCTGGCCATCGGTTTGTCGCTGTCCGGCAAGCGCCTGGGCGTGAAAATCCGGGAGCTCAGCGACGCCGGCTACGTGGCAGTCGTCTACAAAGCCAACGGCACCTCGGACGAAGCATTGCGGGCGGCCGTGCGGGAAACTGGGATGGCTCTTTTCCGGGCCTCTGATTCGGTGCCGTGGAACCAGCTCGCGGAGATCATGGACGCCGCCGTCATCCCGCACCGGCAATCGGGGCGCACGCTGGTGGACATCCGTCCCGGAGATTTGTTCGATCTGGCGAACACCGTGGCAGCCCAAGCCGGCGGTGCCATCGCGATCGCCGATCCGGAGCAGACGGTTCTGGCGTATTCGACCCTCCCGGACCAGCCCATAGACGAGACGCGCCGGAGTTCCATCCTGCGGCTGCACGTGCCGCACTCCGTTCAAACGGACAGGGACTACCGCCGCGTCCATGCCGCCAGCGATGCGTTGAACGTGGCGACGGAGGACCCGCTGCTCCGGCGCACGGCCATCGCCATCCGGGCCGGCGACTCCGTCCTTGGCTCGCTCTGGCTCCTCGAACTGGCGGAACACCACAACGAGGACGCGAACCGGATCCTGCGTGAAGCTGCCAACGTTGCGGCGCTCCACATCCTGCACAAGCGCACCACTTACGTCTCGAACCTGACCCGCCAAATAGATCTGGTCCAGCCGCTGCTGTTCGAGCCCAAACGCGCCGAGCTGGCCGCGATCCGGCTGGGGATATCGGCGGCGTCCATTCGGGTTGCGGCCCTGGGCATCTGGCCGTCCGATGCCATCGCAGCCGAAACGCTGCAGTCACGCCTCCGGCTCTTCGATACGATCCGGACCGCCTGCGCCATCCGGCTGCCCTCGGCGGCCTGTGGGCTCTCGGACAACATCGTCTACATCGTCCTGCCGCAGACCACCGAATCTTCACGGCAATTTCAACGCAGCGCGATCCTGAAAATTGTGCAGAACGCGCGGCGGCTTCTCTCCCGCCCGGTCCTGGCCGCACTGGGGGTGGTGGCCACGATCGACCGCCTAGCGGAGTCCCGGGTCAACGCGGAACTCGTCCTGTCCGAGCTGGTGCGTAACGTCGCCGAAGGGCGCATAGCGGCCGATTCCGATGACATCGTCGCCGACGACGACTCCCTCGGCTCACGCCTGCAGCTGCGCCAGATCGTCTCGTCGCTGACGACGTCGGGCCAGCTCCCCGGGGCCCACGCCCTGAGGATCGCCGAGTACGACGCACAGCATAAGAAGTCTTTCGAGGAGACCCTCCACGCCTACCTGAGCTGCGGCGGAAACGCGATTGATGCCGCAAAGGCTCTCGACGTGCACGTCAACACGGTCCGGTACCGCTTGTCCCGCGTTGAACCCCTCTTCGGAATAGACCTGGAGGACCCCGAAACGCGACTGCTCGTATGGTTGCAGCTGTGGGCACGGCACAACTAGAAGTCCCCCGCGGTTCAGACGTTGCTTCTCTCAGGCATTGCTTCTCTCAGGCGTGGATTTTTGCCACGGTCATCAGGATCGCGGAGTCTTCTTCCGCTTCCAGGCTGTGCAGCCCCTCGGGCACGATCAGGAGATCGCCGGCTTTCCCCTGCCAGGATTCCTTGCCGGCCTGCAGCCGGACGCAGCCCCGGAGCACTATGACGGTGGCTTCGCCGGGGTTCTGGTGCTCGCTCAACTTCGTGCCGGCCCTAAACGCCATGACGGTCTGGCGGAGGACCTTCTCATGCCCGCCGAACACCGTGTCAGCGGCCCGGCCGCTGGCTGCCGCGAGGGCTGCCGTGATTTGCTGACGGGCCAGGGCGTCGATCGATATTTTCTGCATGGGGCCACCGTACCCACAATCGGGTCCCGTGCCGAGTGCCCTTTGCCCCAAGACTGGACACGCTCGAACACGGCCTCAGTACACCACCCCGAAGTTGTTGAACTCCCCGGGGTCCCGGGAGATCTGTTCCTCCACGTTGTCCACGCGTCCGGGCGCTTCCGGCGAGCGCAGCCAGCGCCGGAACTCAAGTACCGCCGTCTGCGGTCCCTCCGCCACGATGCTGACCGAACCGTCGTCGTTGTTCCGGACAATGCCCGCCAGCCCGAGCTCCTCGGCCTTCCGCACCGTCCAGTACCGGAAGCCGACGGCCTGCACCGTGCCGGCAACCCTCGCCGTCAGCCGGACACGCTCCCCGGAACCGCCCTCCTGAAACTCAGCCATTCTTCCAATGTAGTGCCCCGCCTCACCGGGACATTGGGACTTTCGCCCCTTACCCGCCTAGTCCAGCCCTAGCCCTAGCCCTAGTTAGAGTAGGCCGCTGGCAGGTCAGACGTGCTGATCCACGAGCACCGGGTGCCGTCCGGATCAACCACGACAAAGCTCCCCGGACCGGTGGTCGCCTCGTCCGCCTCGTCCGCCTCGGAAACGAACTCCGCGCCCTGGGCCTTGAGTTCCCGCTGGAGGTTGCGCACATCGGTGAAGGAGTCCAGCGCTTCCGCGTTCTGGCTCCAGCCCGGGTTGAACGGTCTCACCGTTCCCGAGGAGCCAGTTCTGGGTGATGTCGCCCCCGAAACTGGTGAAGCCCAGCTTCTCGTGGAACGCAGCTGACGCCGCGATGCCGGCAGCTTCAAGCTCACATACACTGCCGACGACGTCGCTTTCCTCGTGGGCATCGCGGAGGAAGGCAAGTATCAGGCAGTCATCGACCGGCCCTACAACCTCGCCGATGTCGTCGATGCCCACCGCTTCGTGGACACCGGACGCAAGCGGGGCAATGTAGTCCTGCGGGTCCACCAGTTCCAACGACAGACATCATGAGCCCCACCGTCCTTTCCGCCCATAACATCCGCAAGTTCTACCGGCGCGGGACAGCGGCACCCTCACCGTCGGGACGCGGACGCCCAAACACTCAACCGCCCGAAAGTCATCTTTGCCCGCTGTCCGCTGGACCCGCCCCTTCGGACTCGGACACCGCATCGTGGTGCGGATCGTCTTTGTGGCGGGCTTCCTGGAGGTGGTGCTCCAATTTTTCCTCCGCCTCTCGGCGGCGTTGACCTACGGTCCGCATTTGTTGCGTTGTCGGAGCGGCGTGGGCGTGCTGGTGTGGGCCGTGATCCTGCGGGCCGTCAGCGCTCTTCTCACTCATACTGAAATCGTCCCACCGTACGTCAGTGTCGGGAAGACGCCAAGAACGACGGCGGGAGGTCCCCGCCGTCGTTCCCTTGCGTTGGGTGCCGCTGACCTGCAGCGCCTTCCTGTCAGTAGCCGGCTCGGCCTCCGGAGAGGTCGAAAAAACCCGTCGTGTAGGAGGCCTCAGATGAGGAAATGTATTCAATCAGTGCTGCTGCCCTTCCGCAGTGCCCAGGCGCCCCATCGGTATCCGCTGCAGGTCCTCGGTTGTCGGAGGTTTGCCGCTGATCAGCGGAGTATCGATCGACGGGCGGGACCTCCCGCCGTCGTCCGTCTGCGCTTAGTGCCGCTTATCTACGGCGCCGACCAGCCGTTGTGGCACGGCACGTGGAAGTATTCAGTTATGACTATCGATAATGATGCTGCCAACACTCCGGCGCTAATGGACTCACACGGCATCGACGCCTCGATCGAAGTCAGCCGTGGTTGGGACCACATCGGGGCCATCATTGTCGATGCCACGCTGCAGCGCCGGCAGAACTACAACGAAACCGTCAAGCCGCGCGTTGTTGCTCTGGTTGCTGCATGGCCGGATGCCGCCACAACGAGTGGATTCCGGCGGCGCCTCGATACGGGGAAGCTCTCGGAAGTCATCAGCTGGCCGTCGCCGGGCCGTCTGGCCCAGATCGAGGACATCACGCGCGTGTTCGAGCGTGAGGGCATTGAAACGGTATTGGAACTCCGCGGCACGCTCGGTGACCAGACCAAGAGTGCCGCGCTTCGGGAAGCCCTTGCGCTCGTGCGGCATGTCAGTCCCAAAACGCTGGATTACATTGGCGTCCTGAGTGGGATCTCAGCGGGCGCGGACGTCGACCAGGCTGCTGGCATCGAGGACTTGCCCTAAGGGCATATCGCTGCGGTAATCCGTGCAGTTGGTATGGCCGGATTAACATCGCCCAAAACCGTGCTGGCCGCGATCGCACGCCAACCAAAGTAGAAACCGCCTCCTCAACCCGGCGAGCTGAAGCCTGCTAACGCGAGGAACAGGTTGTTGGCAAGCGGTTGGCTCGGGGTCATTGAGTTCGGACATTCCTGCGCTACGGTAAGCAGCACCATCAGTTTTTCAAGGGGGAAAAATGGAGTTTGCAGAAAAGCTCTCGGCTTTGGCAGCCAAGGTGCGCCAGCAGCGAGGAGTAATCCAGACCGAAGAGGCAACAAAGAATGCGTTTGTGATGCCCTTCATCTCAACAATTCTTGGCTACGACGTCTTCAATCCAATGGAGGTCGTGCCGGAGTTCATCGCAGACGTCGGACTGAAAAAGGGCGAGAAGATCGACTACGCGATCGTCAAGGACGGCGAAGTCCAGATCCTCATTGAGTGCAAGAAGTCCACGGAACCGGTAAAAATCGAGCACGCGTCGCAGCTTTTCCGCTACTTCGCCGTGACGAACGCGCGCATCGCGATCCTCACCAATGGCGAGGTGTACCAGTTCTTCACGGACCTCGATGCGCCGAACCGGATGGACGCGAAGCCCTTCCTGGTCCTGGACCTCACGGACATCGATGAGTCGCTGATCCCTGAACTGCAGAAGCTGTCCAAGGACGTCTTTGACCTCGACTCGATCATCAACGCCGCTGGCGAACTGAAATACATCGGCGAGTTGAAACGGACGCTGGCAGCGCAGTTCAAGGAACCGGAGGACGAATGGATCAAGTTCCTTACTGGCCGCGTCTATCCAGGCCCGTACACGCAGAAGGTGCGTGAGCAGTTCACGGCGCTGGTGACCAAAGCGTCCAAGCAGTTCCTCAACGACCAGGTGAACGAGCGTCTGAAGAAGGCCCTCGGCGCCCCCGGCTTCCCGCAGTCTGAGGACGCTGCCGCGAGTGTCACGAGCGCGCCGGTGGCCGAAGCCGACCTGGCCGACGCTGACGCCCTGGAGACGACCCTCGAGGAGATCGAGGGCTACCAGATCGTCCGCGCCATCGTCTGCAGCGAGGTGAAGCCCGCCCGCGTAGTCCAACGCGATGCCAAGTCCTACTTCGCGGTGCTGCTGGACGACAACAACCGCAAACCGATCGCGCGCCTGCACTTCAACCGGACGCAGAAATACATCGGGATCTTCGACGACAACAAGGAAGAAACCCGCGTACCCATTTCCTCCCTCGAGGAGATCTACGAGCACACCGAGGCCCTTCGCGCCAGCGTCAAGAGTTACCTGAGCGCGTCGCCCTCAATCAACTGAGCGGCAGCGCGAAGCTTCGTTAAACAAGACAAGCGGACGACGGCGGGACCGCCCGCCGTCGACCGCTTGCGTTTGGTGCCGCTCGCCTACGCCGCGGCGGAAGCGGGGACCTGCAGTGGCTCGACCTTGCCCAGGACGAACACGCCGCACCGGCCAGCGAAACCAATCCGATGACCGCAAGCGGCGCCAGGTAGGATCCCGTCTGGTCCACCAAGACGGGTCCGGACGCTCGCCGGTTTCCGCGTGATCGACTGCCCTTCGCTGGGCGAAATGCATCTCTGTGACCGTGTCCACGACCGTCAGTTGTCAGTAAACTGGACCGCATGACCCAGCACGAACCGGCCCCGGCCGGGGTCGCTGCGGCTCCGGGCCTGGCCAATCCCGACGCCATCAACACGTCCTTACGCAGTTCGGCACAGCGGTCCCGCACGTTCGCCGGAATCCTGGTGAACACCGGCCTCGCCAACATCACCACCAGCTACCTGTGGTTCGCCCTGACGTTCTGGGTGTACCTGGAGACGCGCAACGTGATCGCCACCGGGGTGATCGGCGGCGCATACATGCTGTTGATCGCCCTTTCCAGCATCAGCTTCGGCACCGTCGTGGACCGCTACCGCAAGTTGGCCGTGATGCGCTTCGCCGCCGGCTTCACCCTGGTGATGTTCGTGCTGTCCGGGGTCATATTCCTGATGACACCGGCCACCAGTCTGCTGGACCTGGCACAGCCGTGGTTCTGGATCTTCGCCGTGATCATCCTGGTCGGTGCGGTGGTGGAGAACATGCGCAACATCGCCCTCTCCACCACGGTTACCATCCTCATCGACCCGGATCGTCGGGCCAACGCCAACGGGCTGGTGGGCATGGTGCAGGGACTGATGTTCATCGTCACCTCAGTGCTCTCCGGTCTGTCGGTCGGACTGCTGGGCATGGGCTGGACGATCGTCGTCGCCCTGGTGCTCACGGCGCTGGCCTTCGCGCACCTGTTCACGCTGCGCATGCCCGAGGAGGTGCGCGTCGCAACCACGGACGCGCACGGCGGATTCGACCTGCGCGGTTCGCTCGCCGCCGTGTTGGCCATTGCCGGACTGTTCGCGCTGATCCTGTTCTCCACGTTCAACAACTTCATCGGTGGCGTGTACATGGCGCTGATGGATCCTTACGGCCTGGAGATGTTCCCCGTGGAGCTGTGGGGGACATTCTTTGCGCTCGGCGCCACGGGGTTCCTTGTGGGCGGCGCGGTGATCGGCAAGTTCGGGCTCGGGTCCAACCCGTTGCGCACCATGCTCATCGCGGTGATCCTGATGGGGGTCCTCGGTGCGGTGTTCACGCTGCGGGAGTGGGCGTGGCTGTACATCGCCGGCATCTGGCTGTATCTGGTCCTGGTGCCGTTCGTGGAGGCCGCCGAGCAGACGGTCATCCAGCAGGTGGTGCCCCTGGCGCGGCAAGGCCGGGTGTTCGGATTCGCCATGGCGGTCGAGTCCGCGGCAGCGCCGATCACCGCGTTCCTCATTGCGCCGATCGCCCAGGTCTGGATCATCCCGTACGCGCGGTCCGCTGAGGGCGCCGCCCAGCTTGCCCCGCTGCTGGGTGAAGGCACCTCCCGCGGCATCGCCCTAGTGTTCCTGGTGGCTGGGATCATCATGATCGCGGCCGCGCTGCTGGCCTTCCTGACCCCGGTCTACCGCCGGGTCTCGGCGTCGTATGCGCGGGCGGCTGCAGAGGCGTCGGAGACGGCGGACTGATCGGCCCAGGGCGCGTGTGCGTAGCGGACGACGGCGGCACCTCCTCCCGCCGTCGGCCCGCCACTATTGAGGCTCACGCGGCTACTCCGCCGTCCAGCGTGTCGCAGGCGGACCCGTCGCCAGTTCGCATCGTTACTGGCACACTGGGCCAATGAATGAGGCGCTCTCCCCGTCCCGCAGGCCCGGCATCCGAGCTGCGATGTTTGTTGATTTCGACAATGTTTTCACCGGCCTGCAGGCACTGGATCCTCTCGCGGCGAAGCGCTTTGCCGAAGACCCTAAGCATTGGGCCGACGCGCTGTCAGCCGGGGGTTCCGGAGAGGACGCCCGCCGGTTCCTGATCCGCAACTGCTACCTGAACCCGGTGGTGTACTCGAAGTACCGGACCTACTGGACCCGCGCGGGATTCCGCGTGATCGACTGCCCGTCGCTGACGCAGCGGGGCAAGAGCAGCACGGACATCAATCTGGTGCTTGACGCCATGGACGCGCTGTCCGGCAACGTTGGCATCGAAGAGTTCTTCATCGCCTCCGCTGATGCCGATTTCACGTCCCTGATCCAGCGGTTCCGGGCCGCTGACCGGATGACCACAGTCATCGCAGCCGGCGCCGTGGCCTTCGCCTACCGGGAGATGGCAGACCATGTGGTGGAGTCCCACGACTTCGTCGCCATCCTCAACGGCACAACGGTGGAGCCGGTTCATGCGGTGGCCTCCGGGAAAGAGCAGCACGTTCCGGCCGCCACGACGGCGAAGAAAAAGGCCGCATCACCCGCAATCCGTGAGGTCCTCGAGTTCGTCCGCACCGCTCCGGGACCGGTTGTCGGAGCGATGGTGGCCCACCGGGCACTCACGGCAGAGCCATCCCTGAAGACAGACTGGGGCGGCTGGGGAAAGTTTGGGACCTGGGTGTCCCAGATCGGCCAGGGCGTCGAATACTCCCCGGCACAAGGTGGCTGGGTCTGGGACGCGAAGCGGTTCTCGAGCGAGGATCTTCCTGCGCCCGCGGACCTCCAGCCCGGCATCGAGGAGCAGGTCATCAGGGTCACGGACGTGCCAGCACTTTCAGCAGCCCAGTTCCGGCAGATGTTCCAGGCCATGGAAGCCAGGCTTCGTGAGCATCCGCTCAACCGCACCGAACTGTCCCGGATGGTGCGGGACGACTGCGTCAACGCGGACCAGCCGGTCTCCCGCAACGCCGTGAGCTTTGTCCTTCAAGGCCTGGCCTACGTCAATTTCCCGCTCACCGACGAGGCGACCGCGGAAGGCCTGGCGGCAGCATGGACCGCGAACGTGGAAGAACTCTGCCGGGTGGCGCTGCTGGAGTTCGACGCCGCCGAGAAGCTCGCCGTACGGCGCTGGGCAAGCGGCGGACTACTGGACGCCTGACACAGCAGAAGCGAGAGGTGGGTCGGGTTTCCCGACCCACCTCTCAGGTCCCTGCGCCACAGGGCCCGGCTGAGGCGGGCCGCCAGCCGTCCAGCTTCAGAAGCCGCGCGGCATTTCCGCCGAAGATCTGCTGAAGCTCGGCGGCGGGCATTCCCATTTCCCAGCAGATCCTGAGCTGGTCCACAAGGTACCGCCGCGCGAAACCGCGCGGAAACCACGACGACTCCGAGCCGAAGATGATGCGTTCGGATCCCATGGTTTCGTAGAAGCGGCGGAAGAGGTCCTCCAGGGTCAGCCGATGCGCCATGTATCTGACCCATTGGTTGGAACCTGCTGTACGCATTCTGCGCGATGCCGCCCGCTGACCCGCAGTGGCCGAAGCGGATCAGAACGGGGACTTTGCGGCGGGACGCGACGTCCCACACGGGGTCCGCCGTCGGATCGTCCATCCACGACGAAGCAAGGGGCGCGAACAGTTTCAGCCCCACGGAGTCCCCGGGTCGCTGCGTTTTCGAACTCCTGGGCAGCTCCCGGCGTGAACGGGTCCGCCATCGCGGCCATGCCCCGGAACGTTCCGGCGCCGCGGGCAACCAGGGCCACCATCGCGTCGTTCCCTCCGGCGGTGACGAAGGCGGCATGTTCGACCCCGTTTTCGGCCAGCTCGGCGATCCAGCGGTCGGCCTCCACTTCCCATCCGGCGTCCGCTGACAAAGATTCGGGGTCGGCGAAGTCCCAACTCCGGCGCCACTGGGCAGAGGTCCTGGCGACGGCGGCCGAACGGGCGGCCTGACCGGCGTCGTATTCCTCGCAGCCGCTTCTGGCGTCGGCGCCGCCGTCGGCCCCGAACTGTCCGCACGCCAGGGAGCGGGTCAAGGGATCGTGGGGCATCCGGAAATGCAGGTGGAAGTCGACGATCGAAAGCCCCTGGACAGTGGGGCGGCCGTTGATGATGTCCTGATGCACTGGGATTCCCCCTTCGCTCACTGTCGCGGCCGGAAGTACGACGGCGGCCCGGCGTTCCGGTGCGGTGGCCACCATATCCGTGGCGTAGCCGACGCCGGAGGCCAGGGCCTCCGGCCAGCGTGCCGCGTGCCGCGTGCCGCCGACCGGGCGGACCATCGCCCGTCAGGCAAGGCAAGGCCAGCTCCGCGGGCGCCCATCTTGACCGCAACGAGCGTATTCGTGGTGACGGACAGCCGGAGGGCGGCCCGCTCGGTGTTCCCGTGTCCATCAGGCTGTGCAGTCCGTCGTCGTTGGGCAGGAAGATGTCCACCAGGCAAGAGCGTTGACCACTTCCTGCCGCGTGGCCGGGCTCCATCCTTCCGGAGGCCAGCCGGTGTCCAGCACTGTCTGGGCGCCCGACAGAGCGGCCCGCCCGAACAGGTCTGCTGCCGCCGGGCCGCGCATCCCCGGCAACAGGAAGTAACCGGCCAAAGCGACGTATCTATTGGACGGCATGTCGTCAGTGTTGTCGTCCGGCGTCATCGACGTCATGGCACCCAGGGAGGAAAGGAATGCCCGGTCCCGCCCCGGAGGTTCCACGGCAACGGTGATGCCGCTACGTCTACCGGGGGTCCGGAGCAACCGCGCCTCGAGCGAGGGCAGCCGAAGTTCCGATTCCAGGACCGTCACCGACGTGTCGTCGCCAACCCGGCTGACCAGGGTGGTGGGGCAGTTCAGGCCGGCGCACCTGACAGCGAAGTTTCCTGCCGAGCGGCCCAGCCGAATGAAGACAGCGGACACCACGTGCTCCGTACCAGGCTCGGGCGGGTCCCGGGTGTCAGCGACCACAACATCGATATTGGTGTTCCCGATGATGGTGATTCCATCGGTCACCAATGTCCCCTTCCTGCCTCCGCAGCGGCTGCCATCAGCCGGTCCCTGGCAGCGTCTATCCGGCTCCTCCTGCGCTGGACTTCAACGCCGAAAGCCTCTGCGCGATGTTCCGACTCGGTGGCGTTGCGCCGCACTGCCTCGCTGCCAGGACTTCCGTCCTGCGTACGGGCGAGGATCAGTTCCGGCTGTTGCCCGGCGCTCAGCGTCGTGGCCACGAGCTCTTCCGTGGCGTCTATGCCGGCGTCCGCGAAGGCCCTCGCGACTCCGTTAACTGTCCAGTCTGCCGGCGCGTCGGCGCGTACCAGCCGGCCGACGACGTCGTGGGCGGCCCGCCAGGGGATGCCCCGGGCGGCGAGCGCCTCCGCAACGGCCGTGGTGGTGGCGCCGGAGGCGACGATTTCCGCATGGTCCGGCAACTGGAGCACCCGAAGGTCCAGCAGCAGCCCGTCCATCATCCGCATAAAACGGACCACGCGTTCCCCGGCGCGCCACAGGTGCTTTTGCACGTCCGTGGTGGCGTTGTTGGAGTCCTCGTACCAGGCGGAGCCGATGTTCGCGTAGGTAGCTGCCATGTCCGCCGCGGTGACACCGGCCATGGACACCATGTGTTCGAGCACCACCGGGTTCTTCTTCTGCGGCATGATCGACGAGCCCTGCGTGTAGGCCGTGGGCGTTTCGACCCATTTGAAGGTCATCCATTCGAGTAGCACGCGGGCGAAGCGGGCGCCGGTCGCGGTGATCCGGGCCTGGACGGCGGCCAGCCGCATGAAGTGTTCCGCTCCCGCCACGGCTTCGTAGCTGGAGGTGAAGCTTGAATCGAATCCGGTGAGCTCGCCGACCATCAGCGGGTCGATCGGCAGGTCGGTGCCGGTGAACGCGGCCGATCCCAGCGGCGAAACGTTCAGCTCGTCGTAGATGCTGAGCATTTCCTTTGCCTGGCTGAGTATCGCTTCGGAAAGCCCGGCGAGGACGTGGCCTATCGTCGTCGGTTGGGCCGGGCGGCGGTGCGTGAACCCGATGATCAGGCTGTCCGCGTTCGCGGCGGCCTGCACGGCCGCGTCCTTGGCAGCCTGGACCACGAGGGCGGCCTGGTCCAGCAGTTGGCGCCGCAGGACCATCCGGAACACCCCGGCGTCGAGATCGTTCCGGCTCCTGGCCAGCTGGACGTCGAGTTCGGACGTTGGGATCCCGCACTCGGCGGCGAGGTGCCGCTCCAGGAAGTAGTACGGATCCTCAACGCTGCCATCGAAAACGTACGCCTGTTCGCCCGATTCGGTTCTGGCCCACAGTTCCAGCAGCCCCTTCAGCAGGACTTCCCCCCGGCCACGCGGCAGGATGCCCTGCCGGGTCAGCATCAGGACGTGCGCCAAGCTTGCTTCGACCATGCCCGGGTAGATGTGCGGTGCTGCTTCGTCGAAGGCGTCCCGCAGGTGGTTGTCCCAGTAGATGCTGAGGTTTTCCTGATCCTTGAGGTCGGGGCGCGGCATGGACGGATCGGTTGGGGCGTTCATTCGTATCTCCGGTTCCATGGATCAGGTGGGTATGGGGGCCATAACGGGAGTGAGGGGCGCGCCGGCGGGCTGCTCCCCCCGCGCCTTCCTGTCGCGGCGGGGTGTCTCCAGCCGTTGGGCGATGACCAGCACGATGAGGATCAGGGCCATCTGAAGCGTGCCGTAGGCCGCGGCCGTGCCGAACTCGTTGGAGTAGATACGGTTGTAAATCTCGACGGACAACGGGGCGTAGCGGGCGGGGTAGACCACCACGGACGCCACGTACTCACCGAAGCCCTGGATAAACGCCATCAGCGCACCGGCCAGGATGCCGCGGGCCATCAGGGGCACCGTCACGGTCCGCAGGGCACGCCAGGGACCCGCGCCAAGGTTCCGTGCAGCTTCCTCGACGCTGGGGTCGATCTGCGCCAGCGACGCGTTGGCGGAGCGGAACACCAGGGGCAGGAAGCGAACGAAATAGGCCACCGGGAGGATCCAAAGGGATCCGATCAGTACCTGGCCGAGATTGAACGGGCCGGGGGTGGCGAAGGCCGTGACGATGTTGACGCCGATGACGGTGCCGGGGAGCGCCCACGGGAGCATCACCATCACATCGAGCAAGCCCCTGCCCGGGCCTTTCCACCGGGTGACCACCCAGGCAGCGAGGACACCAACCAGGATGCAGCCAATCATGGCGACAAAGGACATCTGGGCACTGACCAGGATCGGACGCAGCGTGACGGGGTCCGTGAAGATCCGGGCGAAGTTGTCCAGTGTGTAGTCCGGCGGCAGGATCTGCGTGGTCCACGACCCGTCCACGGTAAAGGACAGCAAGGCTATCGTGGCCGGCGGCGCCATCAGGAACAGGACGAGCAGCAACGATCCGACGCCGGCAGCGGTGCGCGGCAGCACCCCATGCAGGACCTTCACGACCTGGGGCGTTCCCTTGGAGGCGCCACGGTGGAGGCGCCGGTTTTCGTACCAGCGCATGGCCAGCAGGAAGAAGATTGACACGACGGAGAGGACCACGGCCTGGGCCGCGGCCACATCGTATGCGCCGCTGGTCCGTGAGGCGACGATCTGCATGGTCAGCGTCTGCACGTTGTAGAACTGGGGCGCGGTGAAGGATGCCATGGAGACCATGAAGGTCAGCAGGGTTCCGGAGACCAGCGCCGGGGTGAGCATAGGCAGGAGGACTGTCCGCCACATCCGGAACCGGCTCGCGCCCAGGTTCAGCGCCGCTTCCTCCATGGAGGCATCGGATCCGGCCAGCGCCGAGGACACGGCGAGGTAGAAATACGGGTACATGGTCATAGTGTGGACCAGCAGCACACCCCAGACGCCGTTGGCGGAGACCGCAGCGGCGTCGGCGCCGAAGTAGCGCGCCAGGAAGCGTGGAACGATGCCGCTTTCGGCGTACAGGAAGTAGAAGGACACGGCGCCGATCAGTGGAGGCAGCGCCATGGGCAGCAGCGCGAAGAGCCGCAGCACCCTGCGGCCCGGAAAATCAAAGCGCGACAACAGGACGGCGAGTGCCGTGCCGAGTACTCCGGTGGTCAGGACCGATCCCACCGAGATGCCCACCGAGAGTCCCAGCGCCGTGGCGGATGAGCCGTTGATGAATCCTTTGTAGGCGCTCCCTCCGCCCTCGGCGCTGGTGGTGGCCGTGGCAAGCATCGGCACCACAATGTACACCAGGAGCACCAGAACCACCGGGGCGGCGAGGAAGTAGACGAACCGGTCCGAAGACGTGAGGGAGGACCGTAACCGGACCCTCGGGGCAGCAATCGTCACGGCTCCACCAGCCACACGCGGTCCTGGTGCGGTGCCATCGATACGAGGTCCCCGGGTTCGGCGCGGTCCACGGTGTCCGGCGCCGAGACAACGATCTGCTCGCCGTGCCAGTCGATCTCGTAGATATTGACCGCGCCGGTGAACTCCGCGGTAAGGATCCTCCCGGCGAGTTGGCCAGCAGTCTCCTTCCCCGGGCTGACGGTGAGGCCGATGGATTCCGGCCGGAGCGACACCGCCGCCTGGTCCCCGGCGGTGACCCGGGCCGATATCGATCCCTCCACCCGGGTTGTCTTGAGAACGGTGCCGTCGGCCAAGCTGATGCTGACGGAGCCGCCGTCGACGCCGAGCACGGTACAGGGCAGCACGTTGGAGCGGCCGATGAATCTGGCGACGAATGCCGTCGCGGGGCGGTTGTAGACCTCGCGGGGTGACCCGACCTGATGGAGCTCGCCTTCATTAAGCACCGCCACGCGGTCGCTCATCGCCATTGCCTCGGCTTGGTCATGGGTGACGTAGAGGCAGGTGGTGCCTGCCGCCTTCTGCGTGGACCTGATTTCGGTACGCGTTTCCTCGCGCAGCTTCGCGTCCAGGTTGGAGAGCGGCTCGTCCAGCAGCAGGGCCGCCGGGCGGATCACCAGGGCCCGGGCCAAAGCCACGCGCTGCTGCTGTCCGCCGGAAAGCATGTCGATCCGGCGGTCGCCGAACTCTTCGAGTCCCACCTGGGCGAGCGCCTCGTCGATCCGCCTGTTCTTGTCCTGCTTGGGCACGTTGCGCGCATTCAGACCGTAGGCGACGTTTCCCCGGACGCTCATGTGCGGAAATAAAGCGTAGTTCTGGAAGACCATGCCGGTGTCCCGCTTGTTCGGTGCCGCGTTGGTGACGTCTTTGTCGCCGAAGTGGATGCTTCCGCTGGAAGGCTGGATGAATCCTGCCACCATCCGCAGGGTTGTTGACTTGCCACAGCCGGAAGGACCCAGCAGGGTGAAGAATTCGCCGTCTTCGATGGTAATCGTGAGGTTTGATACCGCCGGCTTGGCCCCCGGATACTGCTTGCTGATGCCGTTGAGGAAGACGCGAGTCATTGTTGCTCCACAGAGGTGGTAGTTGTGTGGTGGCCAGGTTGGAGTTCGGCGGGGCGGACGGTGGCCGCCCCGCCGTGCCCGGCGCTATTTGTTGCCTTGGCCCTTGATGTTGGCAGCCCAGTAGCTGCTCCACTCGGGCTGACTCTTGTTGACGCGTTCCCAGTTGACGTTCATTTCCTTCAGGTTCAGGTCAGCCAGCCAGGACGGTTCCTTGGGCAGTGAGATCGTGGGGATCTGGAAGTACGTCTCTGAGAGCTTGCTCTGCTCCTCCTCGCTCATGAGGAAGGAAAGGAAGGCATCCGCTCCGGCAGAAGACGGGCCGTTCTTGATCTTTGCCACACCGTCAATCAGCATCGGCGCCCCGGATGCCGGCACTACCGGAGTGAAAGGCGCCTTCTGGTTCTGGATCTGCAGCATGACGTCCTGCAGGTTCCAGGCGGTGACCGCGGCTTCCTGGCGTATGATCCGCAGGTAAAGGTCCGTCGGGTTGGCGGCGTAGACCTTCGTGTTGGCATCCAGTTTCTTGAGCCACTCGTAGCCTGCGTCGGGGCTGCCCGTCGCGTCGAATTGGCGGTCAATCATCGCTGCGTAAATGCTGCGCATGGTTCCGGATGCCAGGACGTCGCGGATGGCGATCTTGTCCTTCATCGCGGGGCTGATGAGGTCATCCCAGTCCTTGGGAGCCTGGTCTGCGGTGAGCATGTCCTTGTTGTAGAAGATGACCTCGGCCAGCTTCATCTCCCCTACCCAGAGTCCGTCCGCATCGCGCTGGGCGGCGGGGACGGCGTCGATAACGTCCTTCGGCGCCGGAGCCAGCACCTGCTCAGCAGCGGCCTGCTGCATCTGCTGTTGCGTGCCGCCCCACCAGATGTCACCCTGCGGGTTGGACTTCTCGGCCTTGACGCGTTCCAGGGCCTCCTGCGCGCCCAGTGTCAGCAGCTGGATTTTGCCGGTGTAGTTCGGGTTGGCCTTTTCGAAATCTGCTATTACTTCCGTGGCCAGGGCTTTGTCCCGCGCCGTGTAGATGGTCAGGGTCCCTGGACCTTCGGCTCCGGACGACGAAGCGGAGGGCTTGGGAGAGTCGAGTCCGCAGGCAGACATTCCCAGGGTGAGTGCGAGACCGCCGGCCAGCAGCGCGAATCGCAATGGACGTGACGTCATTGGTTTCTCCTAGTACTTTTGTCTGGCTGATGCTTGGAATTTGAGACTTCGTGGTTCGTTCATCCGGCGACCTCGGTGAAGAGGGTCGCGGGGCTCTTCACCACCTTCGCAATGGCGCCATGGAGGATTGCCTCATGTCCGAGCTCGGCGAAGACCACTTCGGTCAGGGACGGCGCTGACCTCTGGACCGTGCCGCGGAGCTTTTCCCGCGCATCGCGGGTCAGGAGGACGGCGTCGCCGGAGAAGATCACGCGTGCGGGGTTGACTACGCAAACGCAGATGATGGCGGCGAAGGCCCAGGCCTGGATGACATCCTCGAGGAGCCCAACAGCCGCCGGTGCGCTGGCGCTGCAGAGGGATTCAACCACTGTCGCCTCAGGGAGCGACAGACCGAGCAGCGCTCCGGATTCGCGGATGCCGGCGGCGGTCCAGCGCCGTTCGTATTCCCCGCGTTCCCCGCGCGGGCTGGCCGCCAGGCCCTGCGGAAGGAAGCCAATTTCGCCTGCGGAACGGCTTGACCCGTCCAGGACCTCTCCGCCGGCGATGATCGCCGCCCCGATGCCCTCGGCAACATGGATCAGGACCAGGTCCTCTACGCCGTTGCCCGCGCCGTCCACCCGCTCCCCCAGGGCGATGAGGTTGACGTCATTTTCCACTGTGGCGCGGAGCCCTGTTGTGGCTTCGAGTTCGTCCACGAGGCGGAGGTGGGCAACGGGGCCGAACGCGGGCGCCAAGGCCACGGAACCGTCGGAGGCGACGACGCCGGGCAGTGCAACCACCACGTGAACGGGTGGAATTACCGCCCGGCGGTGGAGTGACATCACAGTGCTCGCCGTGCTGCCCACCGGGTCCGCGGGATCGAAATCCTGTTCAGCGGCATCCAGGCGATTGCCCTCCAGGTCCACCAGGGCGCACCAGATCCGGGTGCCCCGGAGACCGACGACGGCGATGGTCACCGAGGAGCGGTTGAGCTCGATCAGGGTCCGCCGCCGGCCGCCGGTCGATTCCTGTTGCCCCACAACCCGCAGATAGCCGGCGTCGCTGAGGTCCTGCACGATGCCCGTGACCGTGGAGGGGCTGTACCCGGTCCGGTGCGCCAGGTCCGTTCGCGCCATGGGACCCGCCTTGAGCAGCGTGCTGAAGATGGCACCGACCCGGATTCTGCGCAGCGCATCCCTCCCCGTCGGGGCCCTGCCCTGTGACCCAGGTAACATACTTGCTTTATACGGCGAATAAAGTAAGAGCGCAAGGACAAAAGTGCGGACGACCCAGCCCCCGCTGTGCGGCAGGCCTCAAGATCGGCCATCCGATGCACCCCCGAGTGCAATCGCTTTCACGGTTCCTGCTCAGAGGAGATGACGACCAGGGAGTTCGCTGCCGCGTGGAGGAGAAATGTTGATGGGCTCTGCCGGCTGGCCCTCATGGAGTTCGACGACGCCGAGAAAGCTCGCGCTGAAGCGCTGGGTCGGCGGCGGGCTGCTGGAGTCTACGCAGACCGACGACTCCCGCGCCTGGCGATTTCAGGCAGCATCATAAGGTTGCGGATTCTTGCTCCGCCAGTCTGGTCATACGAAGTTCGTCCTCACCGCGCCGGACGGCCAATAGTCTTCCGCCAGCTCACCTGCACTGGTTAGATCTGCTGCCGGGAAGAGCTTACTGAGCAGTCCGGCCGCCTGAAGCAGGGCGATCAGCACACGAAATTCGGGCGCGAAGCGCTTTTCAAGGTCTTCGGCTTCGAGGACTTCACCGCCGGGATCACGGACGACGCGATTGATCCGAACCGTGCGGCCCGCTGGCCGATTCCCCTTATTCGTGCCAGCACGGCGGACGAACTTCCGGTCCTCGGCAAAGAACACCTCAACTAGCAACAGCTGGTTACCAGCACGGGCACGTCGCCCCGCTGCGCCGCTTACCAGGTGGTCGCCTCCGAGCGAGCCGCGAGCCACTGGCTGTCCGCGCCTGTCCGGCGCGCTCGATTTGGGGGAAGGCCTGCCAGCTCAACGCTTTAATGCAGATGATTGCGGGAAACCATCTGCCTGAGAGGATCCGAGGAATCCATGTAGCAGCGATGCTGTTCCCTGCAGATGATCTTGCGCCGCTTTATAGGCTGCCTCATCGTCGCCCCGGAGTATCGCGTCCACTATTTCCTGGTGCTGCCGGTTGGAATGTTCCAGGTTGGGCTGGATAAGAGGTATACGGTCCAGCAGGTCACTCACCTTTGAGCGGACATCCGCCACCGCGAGGGCAAGGCTTGGCGATCCAGCCACTTCTGCGATCGCCACATGAAACCTTGCGTCCTTCGGCCGGTACAGATTGGCCGGTGCAGTGGCCACCTCTGCCAAAGTCCTCAGCAGGTGGCTGCGCTGGGCAGGGGATAACGTAGCCTTGGCCGCCAAGGACGCGGCCGCCGGTTCGAGTACGCTGCGAAAGGTAAGGACGTCGTTCACCTCGGCCGGATCGAGTTCCGGGTAAGACCCCGAACCTGCAGCTGGCCGGCTGCAGACGTACGTTCCTCCGTAGCGGCCGCGCTGAACTTCGACGTATCCGGCCTTCTGCAGCTCGGCTAAAGCATCCCGCAGGGTGGCGCGCGATACGCCCAGCATCTCGGCAAGATCCCGTTCAGCTGGCAGTTTGGTCCCTACGCCGAACAGACCGAGTTTGATGTTCTGGAGCAAGCGTTCGATCGTTTCCTCGAAAGCGTTACCGTGCCGGACGGGGCGGAGAATCGGGGCGGGAGTTCCCAACAGTTCCTCTTCCATGCCTTTATCCTAATCGGTCCAAAAAAAGGCCTATGACTGGGGATCAATGGAGCGGTAAAGCCTTTGCACTGGCGCAAGCGGGGCTGATCCAAGAAAAAGGTCCCTGAGATCAAGGAATCTCTTGACCGTACGCGTGATCTGACCCACACTGTAACGAGCTTATGGTCTTATTTCATACCAATACCCTTGGACGAAGGGATTCACAGTGTCATCCTCTGAATCAGCCCAGCTTACCGAAGACAAGCGATATCTCCAGCACCGGCAGCTGAAGCGCGGAGCCGCGGGGTGGATCCTGCTTGCCGGACTCGGAGTTGCTTATGTCATCTCCGGCGACTTCGCTGGGTGGAACCTCGGCCTCGCCCAAGGCGGCTGGGGCGGTCTCCTCCTCGCATTTGTTCTCATGGGCGTCATGTACACGTGTATGGCTTTCGGCCTCGCCGAGCTGTCCTCGGCACTTCCTGCGACAGGCGCCGGATATGGCTTCGCCCGTCGCGCACTGGGCCCCTTGGGCGGATTCGCCACCGGGATGGCCGTGCTCATTGAATACGCCGTTGCGCCAGCTGCGATAGCCATCTTCATTGGCGGCTACGTTGAAGCGCTGGGACTTTTTGGCCTGACCAACTCTTGGCCGGTGTATCTGGTGACCTACGCTGTTTTTGTGGGCATCCATCTCCGCGGAGTGGGAGAGGCTCTCAAGATGATCTTCGGCATCACCGCAGTCGCCGTCGTCGCCCTGGCCGCCGTCGTCGTGGGCCTGATCCCGCATTTCAACGCCCAGAACCTCTTTGACATAGTCCCTGACGGCTCGCCCACCTCGAGCGCTTTTCTCCCGATGGGAATCAGCGGCGCCGTCGGTGCACTGGTCTATGGCATCTGGTTCTTCCTTGCAGTCGAAGGGGTTCCCCTGGCCGCTGAGGAGACGGCGGATCCGAAGAAGGACATGCCGCGGGGCATCATGGTCGCTGTAGTGATTCTGGTCGTCTTCGGGGCCCTGATGCTCGTACTCGTTCCGGGCGCCGCAGGGTCAGCGGCAATGAGTGAGTCCGATAATCCCCTCCCGGAGGCCCTGCGCCTGGCGTACGGTGGCAACACTTTCCTGGCGGACTTCGTCAACTATGCTGGCCTCGCCGGGCTCGTGGCCAGCTTCTTCTCCATCATTTATGCCTATTCCCGCCAGCTCTTCGCTCTGTCCCGGGCAGGGTACCTTCCCAAATGGCTGTCCCTGACAGGCAAACGGCGGACCCCTTATTGGGCACTGATCGTCCCTGGCTCAATCGGCTTTTTGCTGGCGGCAATAACCGGTGACGGCGCACTCCTGATCAACATCGCCGTCTTTGGTGCCACAGTCTCCTATGTCCTCCTGAACCTCTCGCACATTGTGCTGAGGAGGAAAGAACCGGACCTGCCCCGCGGTTACCGGACACCCGGAGGGGTCGTCACCACCTCAATCGCGCTGGTTCTTGCTGCGGTCGCGGTCGTCGCAACATTTGTGGTCGACGTATTCGCCGCATCCATAACAGCTGCAATCTTTGGCGCAGCGCTCCTCTACTACTGGTTCTACAGCCGGCACCGCATCGTTGCAGGCGCTCCCGAAGAGGAATTCGCGCAGTTGGCTGCAGCCGAGGCCGAACTCAAAAGCTGACACCCGTCCCCCTCACGGTCCAAACACTTTCCCTCATAAATACGATCAAAGGTACGGAAATCACATGACGAATCAAACAACCGGTACGTCCGCGCAAGGCCAACTCGGCGTCGATGAGCTGCGGGACCTGGTCGCGTCCGGTGACATCGACACCGTCGTCGTTGCCATCACCGATTCGATGGGACGCCTGCAGGGTAAACGCTGCGGGGCAAGGTCTTTCCTCGAAGACGTGCTGGGGCACGGGGCCGAGGGCTGCAACTACCTCCTGAGCGTGGATGTGGAGATGAACACCATTGACGGGTACTCCATGTCCTCGTGGGCGAACGGCTATGGAGACATGGTGATGCGGCCTGACGTCTCCACCCTGCGCCGGGTGCCGTGGCTGGAAGGCACTGCCATGATCCAGTGCGACATCTTCTGGCTTGACGGCCGCCCCGTTTCCCAGTCCCCACGCCAAATCCTGCGCGCGCAGATCGAACGCCTGGAGGCCTTGGGATACCGCGCCCATATCGGCACCGAGCTCGAATTCATTATGTTTGACGACAGCTACGAAGAAGCGTGGGACAAGAAATACGAGGGACTCACCCCTTCAACCCGCTACAACGTGGACTACTCACTCCTGGCCACGGCAAGACTGGAACCGGTCATCCGGAGCATTCGAACGGGCATGGAAAAGGCAGGCTTGGTCGTTGAATCCTCCAAGGGCGAGTGCAACCTGGGCCAGCAGGAAATCACGTTCCGATACGCTGAAGCGCTTACTGCGTGCGACAACCACGTTTTCTACAAAAACGGGGCCAA
Source organism: Pseudarthrobacter sp. Y6 (assembly GCF_050156205.1). NCBI lineage: Bacteria > Bacillati > Actinomycetota > Actinomycetes > Micrococcales > Micrococcaceae > Pseudarthrobacter > Pseudarthrobacter sp. Y6. The sequence continues at coordinate 3,894,460 of NZ_CP189574.1, forward strand.
GGAAATCGCCGCGCAACAGGGCAAGAGCATTACGTTCATGGCGAAGTACAACGAACGTGAAGGCAGTTCCTGCCATATCCACTTCAGCTTGACCGATCTGGACGGCAATCCGGTCCTGGCCGGGGATGGCGAGCACGGCTTCAGCCCTGTCATGGAGCACTTCATCGCAGGCCAACTCGCCGGGCTGAAGGAGCTGGCGTACTTCGTCGCCCCGAACATCAATTCCTACAAACGCTTTGTAGAAGGCAGCTTCGCTCCCACAGCCATCGCCTGGGGGCTGGACAACCGCAGTTGCGCTCTGCGCATCGTCGGCCGCGGTCCCGGCCTTCGGGTGGAAAACCGCGTTGGAGGCGGGGACGTCAACCCTTATCTCGCAGCTGCCGCGCTTATCGCCGCCGCCATCCACGGTATCGAGAATGAGCTCCCCCTCGAACCGATCATGACCGGTAACGCCTACCAGTCCGACGCTGACCGCATACCCACCAACCTGCGGGACTCCCGTGCGCTGCTGACCAACAGCGAGATTGCACGCAAATCCTTCGGCGATGAAGTTGTGGACCACTATGTCTTCGCAGCAGATGTCGAGCTGAAAGCTTTTGACAGCGCCGTAACGGACTGGGAGCGCAAGCGTGTCTTTGAACGGCTCTGATAGCCACCGCCCACGGATCGGGCTGACAACCTACTTTCAGGAAGCTTCCTGGGGCGTCTGGACAGCAGACGCAGCAGTTCTGCCGGGAACATACGTTCAGGCCGTCGTCGCTGCCGGCGGCACTCCTGTCCTGTTGCCGCCCGTCGGCACCGACCCATCGATCGTGGAGGTGCTCGACGGACTGATCATCTCTGGGGGCAGCGACGTGGGCCCGGAACAGTATGGGGCGCAGCCCCACCGGCTCACCCGCGCCCAACCAGCCAGGGACGTGCACGACATCGCCCTGACCAAGGCAGCTTTGGAGGCCGAAGTCCCCCTCTTCGCCATCTGCCGGGGAGCCCAGATCCTCAATGTCGCCATGGGCGGATCGCTGATTCAGCACCTCCCCGATGTAAACCCGGAGGCGGACTACCAACCGGCGTCGGGTGTATTCGGCAACGTGGAGTTCACAACGGCGCCCGGCAGCATCAGCCGGCTTCTGCTGGGGCCATTGGCCAGCGCACCCTGTTACCACCATCAGGCCATGGACCGGATCGCTGACGGCCTTTCCGTCACGGCCGCGGCTGCCGACGGCACGGTGGAAGCCCTCGAAACGACAACGGGCGGATGGGCACTAGGGGTCCAATTCCACCCGGAACAGAATCCCAACGACCTCCGGCTTTTCAATGGGTTCATTGAGGCTGCAATCAATTACCGCAAAAATCGAACGGAGAGCTCCGGCAATGTCCACCAGCACGTTTGACGTACTGAATCCGGCAACGGAAGAGGTAATCGAGACCATAACCCTTGCAACACTTGAGGACACTGACAGGGCAATCGAAAAGGCCGCCCAGGCCTTTGAGACCTGGCGCCATGTTGCCCCTGCAGACCGGGCTCTCCTGCTACGCAGGTTTGCTGCGGCAGTAGACGCCGACCTGGAAAATCTTGCCCAGCTGGAGGTACGCAACGCCGGGCACACCATCGGTAATGCCCGATGGGAAGCAGGGAATGTCCGCGATGTCCTGACGTACTACTCCGCAGCCCCCGAGCGGCACCTTGGCCAGCAGATTCCAGTAGCTGGAGGGGTCAACGTCACCTTCAACGAACCCCTCGGGGTCGTTGGGGTAATCGTCCCGTGGAACTTCCCCATGCCCATTGCCGCTTGGGGCTTCGCCCCCGCCCTTGCCGCTGGCAACACTGTCGTTCTGAAACCGGCGGAACTGACTCCCATGACTGCCATTCGGCTCGGACGGCTGGCCAGGGATGCAGGCCTGCCCGAAGGAGTCCTGCAGATCATCCCGGGCAAGGGCTCAGTCGTCGGGGAACGATTCGTGACCCATCCTGCAGTGCGGAAGGTTGTCTTCACCGGTTCAACCGGCGTCGGTAAGCGGATCATGGCCGGCTGCGCTGAGCAGGTCAAGCCCGTGACCCTGGAGCTGGGCGGCAAGAGCGCCAACATCATCTTCGCCGATGCGGACCTTAACGCCGCTGCAGCAGCAGCACCCGGAGGCGCTTTTGATAACGCCGGGCAGGACTGCTGCTCCCGCTCCAGAATCCTGGTCCAGGACAGCGTCTATGAAAAATTCCTCGAGCTCCTGGAACCCGTAGTGAAAGCCCTGCGGGTCGGCGACCCCAGCGACGAGGCTTCGTTCATGGGCCCGCTGATTTCCGCAGCCCAGCACCGCACAGTATCCGGCTTCGTCCCGGACGGCTCATCTGTGGCTTTCCAGGGATCCGCGCCGGACGGCAAGGGGTTCTGGTTTCCCCCCACTGTTCTTACGCCCTCCCGCGAGGACAGGGTAATGCACGAGGAGATCTTCGGCCCCGTCGTGGCAGTCGTTCCCTTCAAGGACGAAGCCGACGCACTCCGCCTGGCGAATGACTCGATCTACGGACTCTCCGGATCCATCTGGACACGGGACATCGGTCAGGCGCTGAGGATGGCCCGAGGACTCGAGTCGGGAAACCTTTCCGTCAACTCCCATTCCTCGGTGCGTTACTCCACTCCCTTTGGAGGATTCAAGCAGTCAGGACTCGGACGGGAACTCGGCCCGGACGCCCTGAACGCGTTCACCGAAACAAAAAACGTCTTCATCTCCACCAACCCATAAACGTCCCCACCACAAAAGGAAGAAAAAATGATTGAAGTAATTTCCAACCGCCTCAAGGGACGCAGCGCTGTCATCACGGGCGGCGCCAGCGGGATCGGGCTCGCCACAGCTCGCCGCTTCGCCGCAGAAGGGGCCCATGTGGTCATCGCAGATCTGGACCCAACCGCCGGGCAGCGGGCTGCCGACGAGGTCGGCGGCCTCTATGTGAAGGTCGATGTCACCAGCGAAGAGGAAGTGAAGAACCTCTACGCCGTGACCCACGAAACCTATGGAAGCGTTGACATCACCTTTAACAATGCCGGAATCTCGCCGGCAGACGATGCCTCAATCATCGATACAGGAATCGATGCGTGGCGCAGGGTCCAGGAAGTGAACCTGACCTCCGTTTTCTACTGCTGCAAATACGCCCTCCCGTACATGCAGGCGCAAGGGAAGGGCTCAATCATCAACACTGCGTCGTTCGTTGCGGTCATGGGTGCTGCCACTTCTCAGATCTCCTACAGCGCATCCAAGGGCGGAGTGCTGGCCATGAGCCGGGAACTCGGCGTCGAATTCGCCCGACAGGGAATCCGGGTCAACGCTCTCTGCCCGGGACCCGTCAACACGCCCCTGCTGAAGGAACTTTTCGCCAAGGATCCCGAGAAGGCAGCGCGCCGCCTCGTTCACGTTCCCTTGGGCCGGTTCGCCGAACCGGAAGAACTGGCAGCAGCAGTCGCCTTCCTCGCCAGCGATGATTCTTCCTTCATCACCGCCTCGACCTTCCTGGTTGACGGCGGCATCTCAGGCGCCTACGTAACCCCTGAGTGACGGTCAGGTCTTTGGATGACAGCTGCCGGCCGCGGCGTGACCACCGAGGACTAGCCGGTTCCGGTTCCAGGGCGGTCGAGCAGACCGTTGCAGCGCCGTAACTTGAACGGACGACGGCGGGACTTCCCGCCGTCGTCCGCTTGCGTTTGGTGCCGCTCCCTGCAGTGGCGACCGCCCACGGTTAGGCAGCATCACAAGGTTGCGGCTTCCTCCTCCGGCAGCCTGATCATACGAAGTTCGTCCTTCACCGCACGGGCCGGCCACTAGTCCTTCGCCAGCTCACGTGCCCGGATTTTGTCTGCGGCCGGGAAGAGCTTGCCGAGCAGGTCCAGCTCGGCCAGTATTGACCCTGCCACAGTGGTCCTGACTGCAAACACCGGCACTTCAGGTTTGCCGTTGGGCAGCCACCACCACGAGGATTTACAAGCGTCGCCGTCGACAAATGTGGTCGGTCACGATGTCATCACCATCACCTGTGTGTGCGGCAACACCGTCAGCCAGGACGGCTTGATTCAGGCCAACAGGGCGGTGCGGGGCTGTGGATCAGGGGGTCGGGACTGGTAATGACCGTTGATTGCGTAGTCGGTATTCTTCGGATTTTCTAAGTAGTCTGTCGATGGGAGTGGCTGACTTTGTCGCGGCTGGGAATGGCTCGGTGTTGCGGGAGTTGTTATCGGCTGTGGTCGCCGGGAGCGTATCCGCTCCAGGGTGATCCGGCTTCTGCTGCGATCCTGGTGGTGCTGTTGTGCTGGTAACCGAGTGCCTGGGCCAGCAGCGGCGGCATCTGGAGGACGAGTTGTCGGATCGCTGCGGTTCTGCCGGACTGGGCCGGGATACCGATTTCTGCAGCAGATCGCGGAGGGTTCCCGGGTCCATGGCTTGCCCGGCCCGGCGAACTGCCCCGCAGCGCGGCGGCCTGCGGGCCCCCGCGTGCCCGAGGTCCTCAACGAGTCCCCCTCCATTGCGGCCGTAGCGAGGATTCGGGCGACGGCGCCTGAGTCGCCCCATACTCCCCCCTTCAGGGAGCATGCCCGGCCGCTGCGGAACCAGGAAGGGTGGCAGTCCGGGACCCGACAGCAGGGGGCTACACAGCAGCGGGCTGCAGGGCTGCCGCGGTCAGACAGCCGGCTGTTGTTGGGTGATGCAATGGATGCCGCCGCCCCGGGCGAAGATGGGGCGGGCATCGACCGTCACTACTTCGCGGCCCGGATAGGCCTGCTCCAGGATCCGGCGGGCTCCAGCGTCCGCGGGGTCGTCGAAACTGCAGGCAATGACGCCGCCGTTCACCACCAGATGGTTGATGTAGCTGTAGTCGACCCAGCCGAACTCGTCGTGCAGGGTGTCCGGGGCGGGTACCTCCACGATGTCCCAGGCACGGCCCTGCGCGTCCCGGGTCCCGGCGAGCATGGCGATGATGTCGGCGGTGATCTGGAAGTCCGGGTGCGATGGGTTGCGCTGGGAGTGGACCAGCAACACACCGGGTGACGGGATCGCGGCCACGATGTCCACGTGTCCGCGGGTTCCGAGTTCCTGCGTATCGCGGGTCAGCCCGCGCGGCAGCCAGATCACATGCGTGGCACCGATGGTGCGGGCCAGCTCGGCTTCGACGTCCGCCTTGGTCAGGTGTGGGTTCCGGAACTTATCCAACTGCACCGTCTCGGTGACCAGCACGGTGCCCAGACCGTCCACCTGGATCCCGCCGCCTTCATTGACCAGCGGGCTGTCCAGCAGCTCCGCCCCGGCCTGCCTCACCACTTCCGCACCTACATCAGAATCCTTGCCCCAGCTGGCCCAGTCCTGCTGCCCCCAGCCGTTGAAGACCCAGTCCACCCCGCCCAGCCTGCCGTCGTCGCCGGTCACGAATGTGGGCCCAATGTCCCGCATCCACGCATCGTCGAGGGGCGCCTCCACCAGGTCAATGCCAGCCGAAAGATACGTCCGCGCGGCAGCCATATCCGGCGGGTCCACGACCATGGTGACCGGCTCGAATTCCGCCACAGCATGCGCCACGGCTGCCCACGCGGTGCGTGCCTCACGGGTTTCCTCCGCGGTGTGCCCTATCGAGGAACGCTCCGGCGGAAATGCCATCCAGACCCTTTCCTGGCGGGCCGTTTCGCTCGGCATCATCCAGCTCATGGCTGGGCCGCGGTCTGCGGGGCGGATACCGCGCCGTACGGGCGGTCGAAATCGACGTCCCGGGTGAGCTCAGCGTAGGTGTCGGGGCGGCGCGTGGTCAGGAACGGGAAGAGGTCCAGCCAGTCCTTGCGCTGGTCCAGGTCGAGGTCGGCCACCAGGACGGCTTCCCGGTCCCGCGGCGCCTGGACCAGGACGCGGCCGTAGGGATCGGAGATGAACGAGGAACCGTAGAAGTTGATGTCGCCTTCGTCGCCGGTCCGGTTGGGGACCACCATGAACGTGCCGTTCGTGATGCCGTGGCCTGTGATCACGTGCTGCCACAGCGGCTGGTGGTCGAACTCCGGGAAGGTCGGCTCTGAGCCGATGGCCGTGGGGTAGACCAGGATTTCCGCGCCGGCCAGCGAATACAGCCGGGCGACCTCCGGGAACCATTCGTCCCAGCAGGTGGGGAGTCCGACGGCGGCCCCGTTCAGTTCCGCGGGGCGGTGCACGGGGTAGGCGTCGCCGGCCGGTCCGGCACGGAAGTACGTGTCCTCGTAGTAGCCGGCGCTGACGGGAATGTGGGTCTTGCGGGTGCGTGCCAGCAGCTCGCCCTGGGGCGAGACGAGGATGGCGGTGTTGAAGCCCAGTCCGTCGCTTCCGTCTGAGCGCTCGTAGAGCGAGGCGTGGACGGTGACGTTGTGCTGCCGGGCCGCGCCGGCAGCGAACTCGAAGGTGGGGCCGTTGAGCAGGTCCTCGGCATTCCGGGCGGGATTACTGCCGGCCCGGACGCTGGCCGGATATTTGGACAACGTCAGTTCCGGCAGGAACACGGCCTTGGCTCCGGCGTCGGCGGCTTTGCCGATGGCCCCGGTCAGCACCGACGCCAGCTCGGCTGCGTTTTCCCGCCAGCGGTGCTGGACCAAGGCCACACGGAGGGGCCGGCGGGTGCTTTCCTGGCTCCGGGCGAAGGAGGCGGGTGCCTCGGTGTTGGCGAAGATATCCATGGTGGTGCTTCCTAACGGGACCTTAGGGGTCCGTGCATGATCGCGGGATTCCGTCGAAATCGCGTCGATCAAAAAGTGATTGAAAGTTGGGAATGAAGTTCATTTGGCAAGACCCTGTGCGGCAGGTTCCTGCGACGCCGTCGGGCGCCCTGTGGTGAGTGAGTCGATGGCCGTCGTCAACAGGTAACGCGCGTGGTCTGTGGTGATGAAACCGCTGAGCCAGCGGCCGGAGATCCCTTCCACCAAGCTGGTGAGGATCTCAGCCGTGACTGAGGCTTCGTCCTCGCTGGTGCCTTCGCTGGCGGCCACGATGGCCTGGGCGATCTCGCGGTTCCATTCCGCCGTTGTCCGGGAAAGTGGTTCCGCCAGTTCCTGTTCAAAGATGGAGCAGGCCCGGAGCTCATTCCAGGCCACCGAATTCCGGCGAACGTCAGCGTCGTCCTTGATTTCGTCAAGGAGCAGATGCCTGACGTGGCGGGAGCGGTCTTCGGCATTAAGGGAGGAGAGGACGGCGTCGTCCTTGCTGACCTGCTTGTTGATGTGTTCCAGCGTTGCGGCAAGCAGGCCGGCCCGGTCGGTGAAGTGGTAGTACAGGAGGCCCGGCGAAACTCCGGCCTCTGCAGCCACATCATTGACACGCATTCCCCGGACGCCGCTCCTGGCGATGCAGGTGGTGGCGGCGTTGAGGATCCTGGTTAGTTTTTCACTCATGCTTTGACAGTAATACGTGCTCACCTTCCTCCCGTGCGGACTCCGGCGTAGCGGCGGGTTCGGGCCAAACCCGCAGGGCGAGCAGGTAGCCTGCCGCCCCGACGAGCGTGGACCCGATGAAGCTGAGGTCGACTCCCCCGGCGAGCTGCGAGAGCGGTCCGGTGTACAGGGAAGTGTCGGTTGCCAGCAGACCAAAGACCGATCCGATGGCCCAGGGAATGACGGCCCGCAGATTCCAGCCGTTACTGAACCAGTACCGGCCGCGGGGTCCGTTCGCGCGGAACAGCTGGAGATCACCGGCGTGGTATTGGCCGCGGCGGGCGATCAGGAAGCCCAGAACGTTGATGGCCACCCACGGGCCGGCGAGTCCGTTGAGTACCAGCGTCATGGCGGTGATGGAGTCCACCGCGTTGAACACGAAGACACCCAGGTAGAGGAGTCCGACGGCGATCACCGACGTTATGAGGGTGGTGTGGATGCGGCGCAGCCGCGGGAAGAGGGCTTCGAGGTCCAGCCCGCTGGCGTAGAGGTTGAGCACGCCCTGGCCGAGCCCGCCCGCCAACGCGATGATGAGGATCGGCAGCAAATACCAGGCCGGCGCCGAACGCACCAGGTCTGCAACGTAGGAGCCGCCGAGCTCCGGAATGGCCGAGGCCGTGAAAGCGCCGAAGAGAGCCGTGACAAACAGGCCCAGGAACACCCCGAGGCAGGTGGCGCCGACGACGGAACGGTCCGAGTGCTGCTTCCGGGAGATGCGCCGGCTGTAGTCGCCCAGCGTGGGCGCGTAGGACAGCGGTCCCCCGACGGAAATGACGGCGGACAAGATCCAGGTGGGCCAGAAGTCGCCCAGCAGGTAGTCGGCGTGCACGGAGGTGGGGCTGAACGTGGGGGCGAAAGCAACGACGCCGATGAGCAGCAGAATGCCGACCACCGGGGCAACAAATTTCTGCATCGCCACCACTGTGCCGTGGCCAAAAAGCGCCACCAATACGATTTCCACGGAGATTACGGCGTAACCGATGGCCAGCGTGGTGCCGTCAACGGGTACGCCCAGCAGCCGCTCGGCGGCGGCAACCAGCGCGTCGCCCGAAGTCCAGACCGCGATGGCGGCGTAGGCGAGGGCGAACAATAGGGTCAGGGCGGAACCGATCAACCTCCCGCGGGTGCCGAAATGTGCGGCACTGGAAACGGTGTTGTTGGTGCCGGTCCGTGGCCCCAGGAGAGCCATCGGGGCGATCAGGGCCGTACCGACCACGAGGCCGGCGAGGCTGGCCGTGGCGGCCCCGATGAAGTTCAAGCCGAAGGTTATGGGAAGCCAGCCAAAAACGATGACAGAGAAAGCGAAGTTGCCGCCGAAGAACACCGTGAACAGGTTCCGGGGGCGGGACGTGCGTTGTTCGTCGGGAATGAACTCAATGCCGGCCGATTCAATGCGGCCGAAGCGGTCCTTGTGCGCGGATGCGGCACCGGCGGAATCCGCGTCTTTGCGGAAGCGCGTGCTGATCATGGCAAGCCTTTCATGAGGTACATCACGTTGATGTATTGCAATAACCATAATCCTGACTGAATTTTCAGTCAAGTACGATCTTCATGCCATGGCGAGCTAATCTGGGGCGGCCTAGAGCCGGTCACCGAGGCGTCCGGCCGGGTATTGATGAGCCGGCGCTCATGGCACTCGTCGGCCTTCTGGTCCCGACAGCCAAGACGGATCCAATATTGTCCTGGTCAGCGGCATCATGTGCACAGCGCTACCGGTGACCGCAATCCTGCTGTGCGTCAAGAAGGCCAGCACGACCGCAAATGGGTTACCCAGGAACCACGCCTAACACCGAATAGCTTGCATCCTATTGGGCAAAAAGGAGGGCAAAGAATTTGGGTCCCGAGGCTGTGCGGACTCTGGAAACTGCGCTCCCAGCTCAAGTGCTGCCGTGTTTCCTGGCGATGGGCAATCGCATCGTCCAAGAGCGACGCATCGCAGGCGCTCCGTTCCGGCCGGGCGTCCGCTCCCCTTTCAAGCGAAGCTGGCCTTCGCGTTGCTCCACGCGACGAGGCACCCTACCAGCACCGCGACGGGGCCCACCACGGGCAGGACGGCGGCAGAGAATCGGGCTGGCTTCGGTGTCTTGGGTTCTCCGGATGTGTTGTGTTCCCCCATGGAGCGTCCTCCCGCCGGGCCTGAGCGACGTAATCTAATTCCAGTGCGACCGTACGGATCAACAGGCATAGGCTAAATAGCAGAACGTCTCTTCCAGCACCGGGAAGGTCATCATGGACTCTGAAACCGCCGCTGTGATCGGTCACGATGTAACCACCATCACCTGCGTGTGCGGGAACACCGTCAGCAAGGACGGCTTGATTCAGGCCAACTCAGAAGGCGTGCCCGTCTATGTCGGCGAGAACACCCCGGTCCCCGCGGAACTGGCGGAATGGCCTGAGGATGAGGATCTCTACACCCTGTGTCCCTCATGCGGCCGCGTGTACAGTGACTCGGTCATCGAAGAGACAGCGACCGCGCCCGTCGCTTTCCGGGTCGACGTCACCGCTGGCCCAATTGCCGAGGCCATCCGAATCCACTGGAAACTCAGCACCTAGGCGAGACGATTACGGTCAGGCCTAACGTCCTCCTGCCGTTGGCAAACGCCATCGGCGGCGTCCTCAGGGCCAGAACCTGGCTGAGCGGACGACGGAGGGACCTCCCGCCGTCGGACGCCCGGATGGCACCGTTGACATTAATGCCGTCGTCACTGAGGAGGGAGGTGATGGACGCGGCGAGCTGCGCCCCGGTGGCGGGCTTGGGAACGGTAGCCTGAATCAGCGGGCCGAGGCGTTGAACGTTCTATTCAGCCCAGTCGGAGTCGCCGTAAGGGCGGCCGCGGAAGTGAGCGCGGAGGTATTCCCCCACCACGGCAGCTCCGAGTTCCCCCGCTTCCGGCGCCACCACCCGGCCGTCGATCCGGCGGGCCATCCGCTGGACGAAGCGTTCCAGGCCCGGATCGTCGCCGAGGCGGAAGAACGTGGACTGCGCACCGGCCCGTCCCACACGGTCCAGTTCCTCAACGGTCCTGCGGATGGTCTCCGGGTGCGGCGGCCAGGAGAATGCCGACTCCCCGTCGGGCAGCAGGTGGGCGGTGGGTTCGCCGTCAGTCACCACCAGGAGGACCGGCTGCATGGTCGGGTGCTTGCGGAAGAATCGGCTGGCCAGCAGCAGGCCGTGGTGCAGATTGGTGCCCTGCTCACGGAAGGCCGGCAAGGCGGTGAGCTCGCCGATGTCCATGGTCTGGGCGTAGCGGCCGAACGTGATGAGCTGCAGCCGGTCGCCGCGGAACCTGGTGGAGACCAGGTGGTGCAGCGCGAGCGCGGTGCGTTTCATGGGAACCCAGCGCCCCTCCGCCGCCATCGAGAAGGACACGTCCACCAGCAGGGCGACGGCGGCCTGCGTGCGCTCCTCCGTCTCCGTCACTTCAATGTCTTCCATGGCCAGGCGGACGCCACGGCCCGGGTCGCCGCCGTCGGCAATGGTCCGGCGGATCGAGTTGGTGATGGTCCGGGTCACGTCCCACGGCGCGGCATCCCCGAACTCCCACGGACGGCTGGAACCGGTCTGCTCCCCCGCCGCGCCGGCAAGCCGGGTCTCCCGGCGGCCCTGCCGGCCGGACAGCTGCTTGGCGGCGTCACGCAGCAGTGACCTGCCGAGGCGCCGCATGGCCTGCGGTGACAGCCGCAGGTCCCCGTCGTCCCCGCGCCGGAGGTAGCCGCCGTCGTGCATTGCCTTTTCGATCTCCGCAAGGGTGCGGGCAGTAACGGCGGCGTCCTGTCCGAGCTGGCGGGCCAGGGCGTCGAGATCAACGTCATCCAGGTGTGAGCCGTCGTAGTCCTGGGAGAGCTGCTCGGCGAGGTCGTCCAGTTCGGCGAGGTCCTGGAGTACGCCGGTGCCGTCGCCCAGTCCCATCCCTTCCTGGCCTTCGAAGCGTTCGGAACCGGTCCAGTCCTCGCCGGGGCGCAGGGCCTGGAGGGTCTCGTCCAGCTGGCCCAGCTGTGCCATAAGCTCGGGCGAGCCGAACGCCTGTGCGGAGAGCTGCATCAGTTCTGCGCGCTGTTCCGGGGACATGGACTGCAGGAGCCGCTGGGCTGCGGCCGCCCGCTTGGCCAGCGCGTCCACCAGCTCCTCCACGGACTGCGGGTTTTCCGGAAAGTGCTGGCCGTGGCGGGCCATGAACTCCTGGAAGTCCTCCTCCGTGTCCACGCCGCGCCGGTGTTTGTCCAGGAGAGCGTTGAGGTCGCGCAGCATTTCGCTGACGGCCGCCCGGTCCTCCTCCGTGGCACTTTCCAGCGCCTGTTTCATGCCGGCGAACCGCTGGTCCAGGACTTCGCGGCCCAGCAGGTCCTTGATCCGTTCGTAGGTTTCCCGTGCGGTGCTGGACTGCCAGTCATACGAGGCGAGCTCGTTGACGGCGGCGGCTGTGGACTTGGGCAGGTTCTGCAGCTGCATCTCGCGGAACGCGCGGTCGGTGTTGTCCATCATGGCGTCGCGGGCCAGTTGTTTGCGTTCCTCCAGCACCGCGGCGTCCAGCAGCTTCTTGACCTCGTTGAGGGTGCCGTCCAGGTTATGCCGGCCCAGGAGGTCCTTGCGGCGCTGCCGGATCCGGCCGGCGAGGTCGTCCAGACCTTCCTGGCTGCGGCCGCCGCGCCGCAGGAACTCCTGGAGCGCTCGCCGGGGCGAGTAGCCGGCCATGACGTCCTCGGCCACGGCGTCCAGCACCTCCGCCAAGTCCACCGGCGGCGCCAGCGGGTCAGGTCCGCCGGTGTAGCGGCCGTACCTGGACCGGTTGTGAAGGCTCATGGCACTTCCTGTCCCTAGCCGTAGATGGTGGCCCCGTCGTCGGACTCCTTGGAAATCCGGCGGCCGAGGTAAAGCCCTTCGAGCGCCAGTTCGACGGCGGCGGCACGCTGGCCGTCGTTTTCCGCACCCAGGCGTTCGCTGATGTCGTCGTAGAGGCCTGATCCGTTGAGGGACGGGAGGTTGGCCAGGAATTCCTTCGCGGTGACCAGTTCGCCGGTGGTCACGGTCGAGTGCCCGTCCAGCGCGGCCACCAGCGGACCCATGTCCAGGCCCTGGAAGTGCTCCCGCACGGCTTCGGCGGTGGCGGTGCGCAGGAGGTGGTCCAGGATGTCCTGCTCACGGCCCTCCTCGCCCGATTCGAATTCGATCTTGCCCGTGAGGACTTCCACGGCGGCCTCCAGGTCGATGATCCGGGCCACGGCTTCGTCCTCGCCGCGCACGCTGGCCCGCCGCAGGGCAGCTGCGGCCACGGTTTCGGCGCCTGCAATGGCGAAGCGTGCGGACACGCCGGAGGTCTGGTTGATGGCCGGCGACTGGCGCAAGGCCCGGGTGTAGCGGGCCAGGATTTCCAGGATGACGGGCGGAACGCTGGCCACCAGGTGGCCCTCCTGCTGGATGACGGCCACTTCGTCGTCCAGCTCGATGGGGTAGTGCGTGCGGATTTCGGCGCCGAAGCGGTCCTTCAGGGGTGTGATGATCCGGCCGCGGTTGGTGTAGTCCTCCGGGTTGGCGGAGGCCACCACCAGGACGTCCAGCGGCAGCCGCAGCACGTAACCGCGGATCTGGATGTCGCGTTCCTCCATGACGTTCAGCATGGAGACCTGGATGCGCTCGGCGAGGTCCGGGAGTTCGTTGATGGCCACGATGCCGCGGTTGGAGCGCGGGATCAGACCGTAGTGGATGGTTTCCGGATCGCCCAGGCGGCGGCCCTCGGCTACCCGCATGGGGTCGACGTCGCCGATCAGGTCCGCGACGGAGGTGTCCGGCGTCGCGAGTTTTTCCACATAACGTTCCGAGCGGTGGCGCCAGGCCACGCGCAGCCGGTCCCCCTCGGTGAGGGCCCGGGCGCGGGAGTGCGCTGTGATGGGTTCGTAGGGGTGTTCGTTTAGTTCCGAGTCCTCGATCACCGGCGACCATTCGTCCAGCAGCCCGGCCAGGGTTCGCAGGATGCGGGTCTTGCCCTGTCCGCGCTCGCCCAGCAGGACGACGTCATGCCCGGCGATCAGGGCCCGCTCGAGCTGCGGCAGCACGGTACGGCTGAAGCCGAACAAGCCGGGCCACGGATCGCGGCCCGCCGCCAGTGCGGCGAGGAGGTTGTCGCGGATTTCCCGGCGCAGGTCCTTGCGAACGTGGCCGGAGGCACGCAGTTCACCAACAGTGAAGATTTCAGGGCGTTCGTTCACTCCTCCAAGGTAGACCTGTTTCGGGCTGGAATTGGGCAATCTCAAATATTCGTGCAAGTGAAGAGACTGCGGGCCGTACGCTGGTGCTGATGACTGCAGCAGCCGAGCCGGCACCGCCGGTATCTCCAGCAGAGTCCGCGATGGCGCCTGCGAGCACGCTCCTGCTCCTGGTGCGCCACGGCGAAACACCCACCACGGGCATGGTGCTGCCGGGCCGCGCCCCGGGCCTGCACCTGTCCGAGCGGGGCCGCGCCCAGGCCGAGCGGGTGGCGGAACGGCTCGCGGGGCTTCCGGTCAGTGCCCTCTATTCCTCGCCGCTGGAGCGCGCCTGCGAGACGGCGGGGCCGACGGCGGCACGGACCGGGCTTGAGGTGCACCGGGACGCCGGACTGCTGGAGTGCGACTTCGGTGACTGGACCGGATCCGCGATCGCGGACCTCGCCGTCCTGCCGGAGTGGCGGACCGTGCAGAACAGCCCGTCCACCTTCCGTTTTCCCAACGGTGAGAGCTTTCCGGAGATGCAGCAACGGATTGTTGGTGCGCTGGCGGCGCTGTGCGCTGCCCACGCAGGCGGCGTCGTCGTCTGCTTCTCCCATGCCGATCCCATCAAGGCCGCGGTGGCCCACTCCCTGGGCACCACGCTGGATCTTTTCCAGCGCATCATGATCAGCCCGGGCTCAGTGTCCGCTGTTTCGATTGTGGATGGGCAGGCGGCCGCGGTGCTGATGGTGAATTCGCACTCGGAGCCGTTGAGCGAACTGCGGCCGCAGTGAGTTGGGACATACGGTGTCCGGCCGGGAGCTGACCCTGCTCACCGAGGGCAGCGTGGAGCTGGTGGGGCAGATTGCGCGCAGCAGCAACGAGACGTTCCTGGTGCAGCTCAGCCACGGGGACGACACTGCGCATGCGGTCTACAAACCGGAGGCCGGTGAGCGGCCGCTGTCCGACTTTGAACCCGGGCTGTACCGGCGGGAACGTGCGGCGTACCTGCTCAGTGAGTTCCTGGGGTGGGGTATGGTGCCGTCCACGGTGATCCGCGACGACGCGCCGCTGGGGGTCGGGTCGCTTCAGTGGTTCATCGACTGCGACTTCCGCGAGCACTACTTCACGCTGGCTGCCGAAGACCCGGCCACCCACCCCGACATGGCCCGGATGGCCCTGTTCGACTACATCTCCAACAACACCGACCGCAAGAGCGGGCACGTGCTGCGCGGTGGCGACGGGCGGATCTGGGGCATTGATCACGGGCTGTGCTTTTCCGCGGTCTTCAAGCTGCGCACGGTGATCTGGGACTTCGCCGGTGAGGCAATCCCCGCGGCCCTGCTGGCGGACATCGCACCCCTCGCCTATGCCGTGCCTGCCGAGGTGGCCGAGCTGCTCGACGACGACGAAACTGCCGCCCTGAAGCGGCGGGTGCGGCGCATGCTGCAGGAGGGGACGCTGCCGGTTGACCTCACGGGCATGCGTTACCCGTGGCCGCTGGTTTAGGCACCCCTCGAGCCTCGGCACCGAAAAATACCTGGCCTCCCGGACACCTTTTCTTGCGGCCTGAGACAATGGCCCAATGGAGATCGCACTGGGACTTCTGGTTCTCGTCGGGGTGGTCTGCGCCGGGAGTGCCCTGGGCCGGAAGCTCAACATTTCGGTTCCGCTGCTGCTGGTGCTGGCCGGCGTCGCCGGTTCTTTCCTCCCCTTCGTTCCGCACATTGAACTGAACCCGGAACTGGTCCTCGTGGGCCTGTTACCGCCGCTGCTTTACGCCGCGGCGCTGCGGACTTCCCTCTTCGATTTCGGCTCCAACCGCCGCGCCATCGGGCTGCTCTCGGTGGGCTATGTCATCTTCGGGACCATCGCTGTGGGCTTCATGGTCTGGTGGCTGTTCCCGGAGATCCCGCTCGCTGCCGCGATCGCGCTCGGCGCAGTCCTGGCGCCGCCGGATGCGGTGGCAGCCACCGCCATCGCGCGGAAGGTGGGGATGCCGCGCAGGATCGTCACTATCCTTGAGGGTGAATCCCTCGTCAACGACGCAACGGCACTGATCTGCCTCCGCGCTGCCATTGCCGCTATCTCGGGGTCAGTGTCCGCAACGGAGATCGCCGGTGGATTCCTGCTCGCGGCCGGGGGCGGGGTGGTAGTCGGCATGGCCGCTGCCTACGTGCTGACCCTGCTCCGCAAACGCATCCGGAACGTCGCGATCAACACCTCGACGTCGCTTATGGCCCCCTTCGTCGCGTACCTTCCGGCGGAAGCGATCCACGCCTCCGGTGTCCTCGCCGTCGTCGTTACCGGGCTGGTGATGGGCACCAAGGCTCCCTCCATGCCCAACGGTGCCGCCCGGCTGAGCCAGCGCAGCAACTGGAACACGGTGCAGTTCCTGCTGGAAAATGCGGTATTCCTGCTGATCGGGCTGCAGGTCCGGACCATCATTGAAGGCGTCCAGGACGATTCCCTTGGCGCCGGCCGGATCTGGGCCGGCTGCGCCGTGATCCTGCTGGCGGTGCTGGTGCTCCGGCCGGTGTGGGTGTTCCCGGCCACCTACCTGCCCCGCCTAATTCCGGCAGTGCAGCGGAACGACCCGGCGCCGCCGTGGCAGTTCGCGGCAATTGTCTCCTGGGCCGGAATGCGAGGCGTGGTCACCCTGGCCGCGGTGCTGGTGCTGCCCGCGGACCTGGAACACCGCTCGGTGCTGATTCTGGCCGCGCTGGTGGTGGTGGGCGGCACGCTGACGCTGCAGGGGTTCACTCTTCCGGCTCTGGTCCGGATCCTGCGCGTCCAGGGCCCGGACCAGCGCGAGGACGCGCTGAACCAGGCGTCGCTGATGCAGCTCGCCACCGCTGCCGGCGTGGCCCGCCTGCAGGAACTGCGCACGGACGACGATCCGCCGGAGGTCGTGGCCATGCTGAAACGGCGCACCCAAGAGCGCGGGTTGGCTGCCTGGGAACGGCTCGGCCGGCCGTCGGCGGAAACCGCCACACCCAGCGAGCGCTACGCACGGCTGCGGCTTGCCATGCTGGAAGCAGAAAGGGCCACGGTACTGGAGCTGCGGCGCGGCGGGGCGTACGCCCAGGAAGTCCTCACTGATGTCCTGGACCGGCTGGATGTTGAGGAATCCATGCTGGACCTGGCGCTGGACGAGGTGGATACATCCGGCGAGGGCGGCGGGGAAGGGATCGCGAGGCCCGGCGGTGTATGTGGCCACCTCGAGTCGGCCCGGTACCGGGAGGTGCCCCGCGGCGCCTACTGCGCGGGCTGCCTCCGGGAAGGCACGACGACGGTTCACCTCAGGATGTGCCTGGCCTGCGGCACCGTGGGCTGCTGTGATTCCTCCCCCGAAACCCACGCTTCCAAGCACTTCGAAGCGACCGGGCACCCGGTCATGCGGAGCATCGAGCCGGGGGAAGACTGGCGCTGGTGCTACCAGGACGACCTGCTGGGCTGACGGCGGGAGGTGCATCGGGCCGCGTTGAACAGGCCGTCAGCTAGGAAAAAGACTCCCCAGTCAACGCCCGGAATCAGCTATTCGTGGCCCGGATAGCGTCTGCCACGCTTTCCAGGTGCAGCCGCATCGCCTCGGCTGCTCCGTCCGGGTCGTGCCGGCACACGGCGTCGATGATGGCCAGGTGCTGCGGGAGGGAAACTATGGCCTGGGCCGGCTATCCAACGCCGCGGAACCGCTGATCATTGCAGCACTGTATAACGGGTCCGGATATCAGAGTGTCTTCTTCTTCATCGCGGGCACTTGGCTGTTCGGCGCTCTGGTGCTCGCTTTCTTCGGGCCCAAGACCCGGCAGGCACGCCTCGCCCAGACAACCAAGCTGGAGGACCTCACGCCTTCACCCTTCAGGAACAAGGCCACCATCGTTACCACCGGAGATCGGCTTAGCGCGACTTCCCCGAGAATATGTCCTCAAGCCCCCGTCCCCTGTCAACCCGCTGTGCCCTGCGCCGGGGGAGACGGCTCAGCCGGCTGGTTTCTACGACGTCCGGCGGGCGCCGACGCCTGCTTCCTCTGCGCTGGCTTCCTCGTCGGCGGGAACCAGGGCCTTCGCGCCGTGCATGCGGTAGCGCCAGAGCCCGATGCCCACCACGACCGCAGCGAGGGCCAGTGAGAGCAGCAGCGATTCGCGGGTGGATTCCAGGATCAGCATCCCGATCAGCAGCGCGACGATGCTGATGATCGCCACCCACGTCAGGTACGGGAAAAACCACATTTTCAGCTCAAGGCCCTTGGCTGCGGCACCCATCCGGCGCCGCAGGATCAGTTGGGAGCTCGCAATCACGAGCCACACGAACAAGGCGATGGCACCGGAGGTGTTGACCAGGAACAGGAACACAGTGTCCGGGGCAATGTAGTTCAGGCCGACGGTGATGAAGCCGACGACGGTGGAGGCCAGCACCGCAGCGGCGGGGACTCCGCGATTGGAGATCCGCATCCACGCCCGGGGGGCGTCTCCGCGCCGGGACAGTGAGAACAGCATGCGGCTGGCGGTGTAGAGGCCGGAGTTCAGGCAAGACAGCACGGAGGTCAGCACGACGATGTCCATGATGGTGCCGGCACCGGGAATGCCGAACAGCTCAATGACGGCGACGTAGGGGCTCTTGGCCACGGTGGCGGAGTTCCAGGGCAGCAGGGTGACTACAACGGCGATGGAGCCGATATAGAAGACGAGGATGCGCCAGACGGTGGACTTCACGGCCTTCTTGACGGCATCGACGGGGTTCTCGGATTCACCGGCAGCGATGGTGGCGATCTCGGCGCCGAAGAATGAAAAGACAACCACGAGGATGCCGGCCAGGACCGCGCCGGGGCCGTTGGGCAGGAAGCCACCGTTTTCGGTCAGGTTGCTCAGCCCCGGGGCCGGTACGCCGGGAATGAGTCCGAGGATGGCCGCCACGCCGAAGATCAGGAACAGCGAGATGGCGGCCACCTTGATGGAAGCGAACCAGAATTCAAACTCGCCAAAGGACTTCACGGAGCCGAGGTTGGTGAGGGTCAGCAGCACCATCAGGAGCAACGCCCAGACCCACTGATCGATGCCCGGCACCCAGCGATGCATGATCGCGGCTCCTGCCGTTGCCTCGATGCCCAGGACGATGATCCAGAACCAGGCGTAGAGCCAGCCGATGCTGAAACCGGCCCAGCGGCCCAGCGCCTTGTCCGCGTATGTGGAGAACGACCCGGTTTCCGGGTTGGCTGCCGCCATCTCACCAAGCATCCGCATGACTAGGATAACCACGAGCCCCGCCGCGGCGTAAGCGATCAAAATGCCGGGGCCGGCCTGCTGGATGGCAGCACCGGAACCCACAAAGAGCCCGGCACCGATCACTCCGGCGATGGCGATCATGGACAGATGCCTGGGTTTCAGGGATTTTGAGAGCTGCTGATCAGCGTGCATTGATGCGCCGTCCTTTGTCGTTGTTTCCGGGACCGGATCCGTCCAGCAGGGCCGTGTCCTGGTTCACACCTTGAATGCTAGGGCGGAAAGTTGCGCCGCACTCCTGTGCAGTCACATAAATGATGTCGGCGAAATTGGACATCCATACAATCGGTAGCACCCTGTGGCAAGGAAAGTTGCATAACCAGCACTTCCGACATGCGCCGGAAACACATGGCCGCCCACAGTCCGGTCTACCCGTCGTTAGTCGGCGTGGTTGGGGCGTATCCTGTTCCACCCCCCACGAGGCGTCCTCGGCCGCAGTTAATTTTATGTTTAGCCATACAGGCTCAACGAACCGAAGCAAGCATCGTTACCACTGTAGATCGGCTTGGCATGACTTTCCCGAGCATTGGTCCTCAAGCCCCGCTAACCAGTCGAAGGAGGCATGCGGCGGATAGAGGCACTCTTAGGCAGCACTCCGCAACCCGGCCCGCGGCTTTCGACCAGGGATTCGGAAGTGGACCGCTACCGCGGTATGTTCGATCCCGGCCGAATCGACGATACGTTACAGCCAATGGAGTGCGCATTCCCTTGGAACTCTGGGCTAAAATTTGCCCCTGTCTGCGGGGGGGCGGAAGCGGCGGGCTACGCGACTCGAGGGAGCCCGCCGTCGGAGCTGCCGCCTCTTAAACCTCCGCCGCAGGAGCCGCGAACTGCGCCTCGTACAGCCGGGCGTACGCTCCGCCGGCGGCCAGCAGTGAAGCGTGCGTGCCCTGTTCCACGATCTGCCCGGCCTCCATCACCAGGATGAGGTCGGCGTCGCGGATCGTGGACAGGCGGTGCGCGATCACAAAAGAAGTCCGGTCGGACCGCAGTGCCCGCATCGCCTTCTGCACCAGCACCTCGGTCCGGGTGTCCACCGAGCTCGTCGCCTCGTCCAGGATCAGCACGGAGGGCCGGGCCAGGAACGCCCGCGCAATCGTCAGCAGCTGCTTCTCGCCCGCCGAGACATTGGCGCCCTCATCGGTCAGCACAGTGTCGTAGCCCTCCGGCAGCGAATGCACGAACCGGTCCACGTACGTCGCCCGCGCGGCCTCCAGGATCTCGTCCTCGGTAGCAGTGGGTCGGCCGTAGGCGATGTTGTCCCGGATTGTCCCGCCGAACAGCCACGTATCCTGCAGCACCATGCCCAGCCGCGAGCGCAGCTCCCGCCGTGGCACCGAGGTGATGTCCACGCCGTCGAGCGTTATCCGCCCGGCATCAATCTCGTAGAACCGCATCATCAGGTTCACCAGCGTGGTCTTCCCGGCGCCGGTGGGGCCAACAATTGCCACCGTCTGTCCCGGCTCCGCCACCAACGAAAGGGAAGAGATCAGCGGCTTGTCCGGCGAATACGAGAAGGACACGTCCTCAAATACCAGCCGCCCCCGCCCAAACGTAGGAGCACCTGAAGCGTCAGCGGACTCCTCGTCCTCGTCCAGCAACGAGAACACCCGCTCCGCGGACGCCACCCCGGACTGCAGCAGGTTGGCCATGGACCCCAGCTGCGCCAGCGGCATGGTGAACTGCCGCGAATACTGGATGAACGCCTGCACATCGCCCAGCTGCATGGCCCCGGACGCCACCTGCAGCCCGCCCACCACCGCAATCCCCACGTACACCAGGTTCCCGATGAACGTCATGGCCGGCATGATCAGGCCGGAAATGAACTGCGCCCCGAAGCTTGCGTCGTACAGTTCCACGTTCTTCTGCCGGAACCGTTCCTCCACCTCGCGCTGCCGGCCGAACACCTTCACCAGCGCATGCCCGGTGTAGGTCTCCTCGATCTGCCCGTTCAGCTCGCCCGTGTGTTTCCACTGCGCCACAAACAGCTTCTGCGAGCGCTTGGCGATCAGCGCCGTGATCCCCAGCGTCAGCGGCACGGTCACCAGCGCGATCAGCGCCAGCGTGGGCGAGAGGATGACCATCATCACCAGCACCCCCACTACGGTCAGGACCGACGTGACCGCCTGGCTGATGGACTGCTGCAGGCTCTGCGAGACGTTATCGACGTCGTTGGTCACCCGGCTCAGCAGCTCACCGCGCTGGATCGAATCGAAATACCGCAGCGGCAGCCGGTGGATCTTCGCCTCGATCTCCTCGCGCAGCCCGAACACCGTCCGCTGCACCACCCCGTTCAGCACATACGCCTGCACCCACATAAACGCCGACGCCAGCACGTACAGCACCAGCGCCCACAGCAGCACGCCGGACAGCGCCGCGAAGTCGATCCCCTCGCCCGGGGTCAGCGCCATGGGCGTCAGCATGTCCGCCTTCTGGTTCTCCCCCGCGGCCCGCAGCTGCGCGATCAGCTCAGCCTTGCTCACCCCGGCGGGCAGCTCCCGGGACACCACGCCGGCGAAGATCAGGTTGGTGCCCTCCCCCAGCAGCCGCGGCCCGATCACGGAGAGCGTCACGCTGGCCACCCCCATGACCAGCACCAGCAGCAGCCACGCCCGTTCCGGCCGCAGCGTGCCCACCAGCCGTTTGGCCGACGGCCCGAAGTTCATCGCCTTCTCCGCCGGGACGTTCATCCCCGCGAACGGTCCGCCGCGTCCCGGGCCGCCCGCCGGACGGGGAATGCGTACGACGTCGGCAGTCCCTGTTTTGGAGGCGGGTGCGGTTCCGACCGGGGCAGCAGCGTGGTTAGCAGCAGCGCCCGACGGCGGCCGGTTCTGCGCGCTCATACCGTCTCCTCCGCTGCCAGCTGGGAAGACACAATCTCCCGGTACGTCTCCGACGTCTCCAGCAGCCCGCCGTGCGTTCCGCGCGCGACTATCCTGCCGTCGTCGAGCACCAGGATCTGGTCCGCGTCCACGATGCTGGACACGCGCTGGGCGATGATCACCAGCGTGGCGCCGGCGGTGTTGTGTTTGAGGGCCTGGCGCAGCCGGGCGTCGGTGCCTGTGTCCAGTGAGGAGAACGAGTCGTCAAAGATGTACAGCTCGGGCCGTTTCACCAGTGCCCGGGCGATGGCCAGCCGCTGCCGCTGCCCGCCCGAGACGTTGGTGCCGCCCTGGGAGATGGGCGCATCCAGCCCGCCTTCCATCTCCTCCACGAAGTCGCGCGCCTGCGCAATCTCCAGGGCGGACCAGAGTTCCTCCTCGGTGGCGTCCGGTTTGCCGTACTGCAGGTTGCTGCGGACGGTGCCGGTGAACAGGTAGGGCCGCTGCGGGACCAGGCCGATGTGCCCCCAGAGCAGGTCCGGGTGCAGTTCGCGCACGTCCACGCCGTCGATCCGCACCGAGCCGGTGGTGGCATCGAACAGCCGCGGCATGAGGTTCACCAGCGTGGTCTTGCCGGAGCCGGTGCTGCCGATGATCGCCGTGGTCTGCCCAGCCCTGGCCGTGAAGCTGATCCCGGAGAGGACGGGCTGGTCGGCACCCGGGTAGGCGAATCCGGCGTCGACCATTTCCAGCTCGCCGCGGCGCACCGCGCTGCTGACGGGATCCTTCGGCGGCCGCACGCTCGACTCGGTGCCCAGCACCTCGCCGATCCGGTCCGCGGAGACTGCCGCGCGCGGGATCATCACCGCCATGAAGGTGGCCATCATGACGGACATCAGGATCTGCATGAGGTAGCTCAGGAACGCGATGAGCGTGCCCACCTGCATGGAGCCGTCCTCGATCCGGAATGAGCCGAACCAGATTACCGCCACGCTGGAGACGTTCAGCACCAGCATCACCACGGGGAAGGCAAGCGCCATCAGCCGGCCGGCGCGCAGCGCGGTGTCCGTGACGTCCTCATTGGCCTGGGCGAATCGGGCGCTCTCGATGTCCTCGCGGACGAACGCGCGCACCACGCGGATGCCGGTGAGCTGCTCGCGGAGCACCCGGTTCACGGTATCGATCCGTTTCTGCATCTTCCGGAACAGCGGCACCATCCGGATAATAATCAGCCCCACCCCGATCAGCAGGACGGGCACGGCGACGGCGATCAGCCACGAGAGCTGCACGTCCTGCCGGACGGCCATGATCACGCCGCCGATGCTCAGCATGGGCGCGGTGACCAGCATGGTGGCGGACATCAGCACCAGCTGCTGCACCTGCTGGACGTCGTTAGTGGACCGGGTGATCAGGCTGGGCGCACCGAACTTCGTGACTTCCTGCTCGGAGAACTCCCCCACCCGGGAGAAGATGGCGCCGCGCAGGTCCCGGCCCGCGCCCATGGCCGCCTTCGCCCCGAAGTACACGGCGATCACTGAGCACACGATCTGGAGCAGCGTGATGCCCAGCATGAGGCCGCCAAGGTTGAGGATGACGCCAGTGTCCCCCTTGGCCACGCCCTCATCGATGATGTCGGCGTTCAGGGTGGGCAGGTACAGGGACGCGATGGACTGCGCCAGCTGGAAAATCACGACGGCGATCAGCAGCGGCCGGTGCGGCCGCAGGTATTCAACAAGCAGTTTCCAGAGCATCCGGACTCCAAGCGTTCTGTTCCGCGCAAAGTGGTGCGGAGGTCAGTTTACGTCCGGAGGCTGGGATAAGCCGTGCAGCTTCGGGAGAAATTCGGCCGGTTCTCCGACAGCGTATTTTGCCTTGCCTGCGGGGGCGCCTACTTGGCTGGCCGCACGACATCGGACGAGTAGTGCAGGTCCACCAGCATCCCTATGAGTGCGGCCGGGATGAGGACCAGCCCGGCTAGGACGCCCCAGCTGCCATCCTCAAACTGCAGGGCGAGCCCGCCGATCACCAAGGCGGGCAGGGCCGTGAGGACCGTTACCCATTGGGGAGCTGGCCTCAGCCATGCCCACATGGCGGCCGCCGCAAACCCGAGGGCTCCGAGCAGCACCAGCCGGTGCCCCACCGGATACGTGGGCGGCTCAACGAGGAAGGTGAACGCGTCGGCCAGCCCGCAGGACATCAGCACCGCCGCGACCAGGACAAGCACGGGACTGCCCCGGATTTCGTTGACTCTCGGGGTTTAGCGTTGCATCCTAATCCCGATATCCAGTCTGCAGCCGCTGGCTGCTCGGACGACGGAACTATGTGCCACGCAGTCGAGCCTGTCGGATTCCGGTGGTGGCTTCCGACAGGCTCGATCACCGCTACCGATCAGCGATGCAGGCGGTTGAGTACTACCGTCCGAATACGGCGGGAACCTTAAGGAGATCTCCGAGCATGCCCATCACTCTGTCCGTAACCTCGCCGACCCCGCCCATCCCATCAACCCTGGCCAGGATTCCGCGTCCCGCGTACTTGGCCACCACGGCTTCGGTCTGCCCGTGATAGAGGTCCAGGCGGTGGCGGATGACGGCTTCGTTGTCATCGCTGCGTCCGGTCTCCCTGGCACGTCCCAGCAGGCGGGCCACGAGTTCCTCATCGTCGGCCGTGAGCTGCAGGACAAGATCGAGCTTGTCACCCCTGCCAACGAGGATGCCATCCAAGTAATCGACCTGCGCCGTGGTGCGTGGGTATCCGTCAAGGAGGAATCCGTCTTGGACGTCGGCTTCGTTGAGGCGGTCCCGGACCATCTTGTTGGTCACGCTGTCCGGAACGAAGTCCCCGGCGTCCATATACTCCCTCGCTTCGATTCCCAGCGGAGTCTCGCCCTTGACGTTGGCACGGAAGATGTCTCCGGTGGAGATCGCGGCCACACCGAGGCGCTCCGAGATCCGTTCGGCCTGCGTTCCCTTGCCCGAACCGGGAGGTCCGATAATCAGCATTCTCGTCATGTAAAGCCCCTTCGTGGTACCTGTTTGTTGAACGCTTGCTGTGGTCCCTGACCGGACTAGAAGAAGCCGAGCTTGTTCTCTGAGTGGCTGACCAGGAGATTCTTCGTCTGCTGGTAGTGGTCCAGCATCATGGAGTGGTTCTCACGGCCGATACCGGATGACTTATAGCCGCCGAACGCGGCCCCGGCAGGGTAGGCATGGTAGTTGTTCACCCACACCCGGCCGGCCTGGATCTCGCGCCCAGCACGGTAGGCCACGTTGCCGTTCCGCGACCAGACGCCGGCGCCAAGGCCGTACAGGGTGTCGTTGGCGATGCTGACGGCGTCGTTGTAATCGCCGAAGCGTGCAACGGAGACCACCGGGCCGAAGATCTCCTCCTGGAAGATCCGCATCCAGTTCTGGCCCTCAAAAATGGTCGGCTGGACGTAGAAACCGCCGGCCAGGTCCCCGTCAAGCTCCGTCCGTGCACCGCCGGCCAGGATTTTTGCGCCCTCTTCGAGTCCGATGTCGATGTAGGAAAGGATCTTCTCCATCTGGCCCACGGATGCCTGGGCGCCGATCTGGGTGTTGGTGTCCAGCGGGTTGCCTTGGATGATCTGTTGCGTCCTGGCCACGGCATCAGCCATGAAGGAATCGTAGATACCGTTCTGGACAAGGGCACGGGACGGGCTGCTGCAGACTTCGCCCTGGTTGAAGGCGTAAAGGGTGAAGCCCTCCAGCGCCTTGTCGTAGAACGCGTCATTGGACTCGGCAACATCGTTGAAGAAGATGTTCGGGCTCTTGCCGCCCAGTTCCAGGGTGACCGGGATCAGGTTCTGGCTGGCGTACTGGCTGATCAGGCGTCCGGTGGAGGTCTCGCCGGTGAACGCGATCTTGCGGATCCGCGGGCTGGAGGCCAGCGGCTTTCCCACTTCCGCCCCGAAGCCGTTGACGATATTCAGCAGGCCCGCCGGCAGCAGGTCCGCGATGAGTTCCGCCAGGACCAGGATGGAGGCCGGGGTGTTGGAAGCGGGCTTGAGGACCACCGCGTTGCCGGCCGCCAGGGCAGGAGCGAGCTTCCACACAGCCATCAGGATGGGGAAGTTCCACGGGATGATCTGGCCCACCACGCCAAGGGGTTCGTGGAAGTGGTAGGCCGTGGTGTCGTCGTCGAGCTGGGAGAGCCGGCCTTCCTGGGCGCGGATGGCGGAGGCAAAGTACCGGAAGTGGTCCGCCGCGAGCGGGATGTCCGCATTCAAGGTTTCGCGGATGGGCTTGCCGTTGTCCCACGATTCGGCGACAGCCAGCATCTCGAGGTTCGCGTCGATGCGGTCGGCGATCCTGTTCAGCACGGCGGCGCGCTCCGTGGCCGAAGTCTTGCCCCACGCCGGTGCGGCCTTGTGCGCGGCATCGAGTGCGAGCTCTACGTCCGCGGCGGCGCCGCGGGCCACCTCGGTGAATTGCTTTCCGTTCACCGGGGAAACGTTCTCGATGTATTGGCCGGTAGTTGGAGCCACCCATTGGCCGCCGATCCAGTTCTCATAGCGGTCCTTGAACTGGACCTTGGATCCTTCTTGGCCGGGCTGTACATAAACAGTCATGGTCACTCCTCTGGAAAACAGACGTCTTCGTCCTGGCCCCCATGCTAGAACTTCAAAGGTTGCGCCCAGGCTGCAAAGGGAACCGCCAGCTGCTGACCTCTGACCGGCGGAGGGCCCGTCGGTACAACCACCAGAGCTCGTATCAGGCACGCCCGGTAGCCGGCCGCGCACGACGGGACCAGAGAGCATGGCGGCTCTAAGGTTCTGCCCGCTGGAAGCGCGGTCGAGAAGTAGTGCGAAGGTTGGCTTACGTCCGTCGGTGGGGAGTGGGAGGGCGGAATTCGGCGGACGGGACCCGGGCCAACGAGCAGCGAACGACGGCGGAATGTCCCGCCGTCGTCCGCGTCCCGTCAGCACGTGGGTCAGTAGGCTTTAACGCGCTGTTCCACGATGAGATGGATGAGGGCGAAGACGCCGTCCTCGTCGATGGCCGCGAGGGCGGCGTCCAGTGCGGCGGGAACGTCGTTGTCCTCGGTGACAGTGATCCCGAAACCGCCGAAGGCCCGGGCCATCAGGCCGAAGTCCGGATTCTTCAGCTGGGTCCCGGACACGCGTGAGGGATAGTGCCGCTCCTGGTGGGTGCGGATGGTGCCGTATTCCTGGTTGTCCATAACGATCACCAGCGGCGTGGCCCCGTACTGGGCCGCGGTGGCCAGTTCCTGGCCGTTCATGAGGAACTCCCCGTCCCCGGCGATGGTCACCACGCGGCGCCGGGGTTCGGCCAGCGATGCCGCGATGGCCGAGGGGACCGAGTAGCCCATGGAGCCGTTACGGGCACTGATCATGGAGGCGTAGCGGCGGGTGGGGAAGTAGCGGTGGGCCCAGTTGGTGTGCTCGCCCGCGCCGAAGGTCACCAGGGAGTCCTCCGGCAGCTTGGGCACCAGGTTGGCCATCAAAGTGTCCATCCGTGCCTGCCCCTCTGCCGGCGCAGCCGGGGGTAGTGCGGCGAACCGCTCCTGCTCGCCCCGCATCCGGTCCGTCCATGCTTTCCACTCTTCCTTTACCGGCAGGTCGATACCCACCAGGTCGCGGACAAAGGCCTCGGGCTTGGCCAGGATCTGCCGTGAAACGGGCCCTGACCGGCCACGGAGTGAGGGGTCGGCTGTGACCAGGAAGTTCTTTTTGTTCCAGTCCTGCCGGCAGACGAATCCGTCCGTAATCACATCGCCCGGCACCGTCCCCACAAACACCAGCAGGTCGGTTTCCTCCAGCAGGTCGTAGGTGGGGCGGGGGCGGCCGTAGCCAATGGGTCCCACATAGGACGGGGAATCGAAGGAGACCGTTCCCTGCGTCCGCCATTCAGCTGCCGCCGGGATGTGGTGCCGTTCCAGCCATTCCGTCAGCTGGTCCGCTGCTTCCTGCGTCCAGTCATTGCCGCCGGTGACAAAGAGCGGCTTGCTCGACGCTGCCAGCGCAGCCTCCAGGGCGTCGGTGTCTGTGCTGCTCATGCCGCCGGCCGCCACCGGAATGGCGGGGTGCAGCCCCAGATCGATCTTCTGCCTGATGATGTCCTCCGGCAGGCCCACCACCACCGGACCCGGCCGCCCGCTCATGGCCGCAAACATCGCCTCGGCCACGATTTCGGATGCCCGCTCCGCATGGTCCAGGACCATGACGCGCTTGGCCCCCGTACCGAACCAGGCTTTGATGTCGAACTCCTGGAACGCCTCCCGGTCCCGGTGCGCGAACGGGATCAGGCCCACGAACAGCAGCATGGGGGTGGAGTCCTGCCACGCGGTGTGCAGCCCCACATGCGCGTTGGCTGCGCCGGGCCCGCGGGTCACCATCGCTATGCCCGGGCGCTGGTGCATCTTGCCGTCGGCCTCGGCCATGTAGGCGGCGCCGCCTTCGTGCCGGCAGACGATTGTTTCAATATCCGACTGGTGCAGGCCGTCCAGGACGTCCAGGAAGCTCTCGCCGGGAACCACATAGGTGCGCTCCACACCATGGGCCACCAGCGAATCAACAATCACGTGCCCGGCTGATTTCAGTGCCTGGCCAGCGCCGGCGTGGGGCACCTCCGAACGGCTTGCCTGCCGGGGGTCTTGCTCGGAATTCCCGACGGCGGCGGGCAGGGTGTGGGATGCGGTCAGGGTTGCTTCGGTTTCCGTTGTCATGGGCTTTCTTTGGCTGTTTGGACTGGTTTGGCGTTCGTAGGGGATGGTGCGGGTTTACCTGAAGGTTTCGGCGGGCGGGTTGGCGACGACGGGGGCGGTGCCGGTGAAGCCTTCGCGGGTTTCGGCGATTTCACGGATGCGGGTGCGGCAGGCGTACCAGCCGACGACCATCAGGGCGGAGGCGATGCCGGTGACGAGCATGGTGAGGGGTGAGTCGATGAAGACCATGATCAGCACGCTGACGAGGAAGAGCAGTGAAAGGTAGCCGGTGTAGGGGGCGCCGAACATCCGGAAGGAGGGGCGTTTGAGCCAGCCTTTGTTTGCCCAGCGTTGGAGCTGGATCTGGCAGAGGACGATGGTTGCCCAGGTCATGATGATGCCCACGGAGGCGACGTTCAGGACGATTTCGAAGGCCTGTGCGGGTACGAGGTAGTTCAGGGGGACGCCGAGGAGGGAGACTCCGGCGGTGATGGCGATGCCGCCGTAGGGGACGCCGGCTTTGTTCATGCGGCCCGCGAATTTCGGGGCGGAGCCGTTCACGGACATGGAGCGGAGGATGCGGCCGGTGGAGTACAGGCCGGCGTTGAGGGAGGAGAGTGCGGCGGTGAGGACCACGAGGTTCATGATGACGTCCACGCCCTGGATGCCGATGGATCCGAAGAATGTCACGAACGGGCTGACGCCCTTTTCGTAGGAGGTGTAGGGCAGCAGGAGGGCGAGCAGGATGACGGAGCCGACGTAGAAGACGGCGATGCGGAAGACCACGGAGTTGATGGCCTTGGGCATGATCTTTTCCGGGTTCTGGGTCTCGCCGGCGGCGGTGCCGACGAGTTCGATGGAGGCGTAGGCGAACAGGACACCCTGCATGAGGATGATCATGGGGAGCAGGCCGTTGGGGAAGACGCCGCCGTTGTCGGAGAGGAGGCTGAGGCCCACTGGCTGGCCGTCCACGGGGGTGCCGAAGATGACGAAGTAGGTGCCCACCACGAGGAAGATGACCAGGGCCGCGACCTTGATGATGGCGAACCAGAACTCGAGTTCACCGAAGACCTTGACGGAGACGAGGTTCAGGGCGAGGACCACCACGAGGGCGATCAGGGCCCAGGCCCATTGCGGGACGGCCGCCATCCAGGGGATGTAGTGGCCGAAGAAGTTCATGTAGAGGGCGGCGGCGGTGATGTCCACGATGGTGGTGGTGGCCCAGTTGAGCCAGTAGAACCAGCCGGAGACGAACGCGGCCTTCTCGCCGAAGAATTCACGGGCGTAGGAAACAAACGAGCCCGACGACGGCCGGTGCAGGACCAGTTCGCCCAGCGCCCGCAGGATCAGGAACGCGAAGAAACCGCAGACGGCGTACGCGATGACCAGCGACGGGCCGGCGGCGTTGAGCCGGCCGCCGGCGCCGAGGAACAGGCCGGTACCGATCGCGCCGCCGATGGCGATCATCTGGATCTGCCGCGGCTTGAGGTTCTTGTGGTAACCCTTGTCCTCCGCGTGCAGGGCACTTTCGGAGGCGTGCGCGTGGCCACCGTCGGCCTGTTTCAGTACAACCTCGTCATTGGGGTTGATGGGCATGGTTGATCCTTTCGATACGGAGAAGATCCTGCTGGGTTGGGAAAGAAGTTGTGGGGGTGTGCAACCTGGGGGTTTAGAAGACGGACCAGCCGGTGCGGTCGGAAAGGTCGGCGAGAGCGGCAGTGCCGGCCAGCGAGTTTCCTTTGGCGTCCAGCCGCGGACTCCAAACGCAAATGGCACATTCACCCGGAACGATGACCAGGATCCCGCCGCCCACACCGCTTTTTCCGGGAAGGCCAACGCGGTACGCGAATTCGCCTGCGGCGTCGTACATCCCGCACGTCAGCATGATGGAGCCGATGCGTTTCGCGTCGCTGGGGGACACCACTGGTCCGAGCGCCCCCTGGCCGTTGCGGGCGAGGAAGAGTCCGGCTTTGGCGAGTTCCACGCAGGTCATCATGATTGAGCATTGGCGGACGTAGTTTTCCACCACGGATTCCGCGGTCTGCTTCAGGTTGCCGAAGTCCTTCAGGAAGTGCGCCAGGGCCAGGTTGCGGCTGCTCCTGGCGAGCTCGCTGGCTGCGGCGGCCTCATCGATGAAGGGCCCAGTGCTTGCTGCCTGGGCGGTGAGGAACCGCAGCACCTGGGTGGCGGCGTCGGACGTTTCTTCCATCAGGTGGTCTGTGACCACCAGGGCGCCGGCGTTGATGAAGGGGTTCCGCGGGATGCCGTGCTCCAGTTCCAGCTGGACCAGGGAGTTAAACGAGGTGCCGGATGGTTCGCGCAGCACGCGGGACCACAGTGTTCCTGAGCTGTCGCCTCGAAGCGCCATTGCCAGCGTGAACACCTTGGAGATGCTCTGGATGGAAAAAGGGACGTCGGCGTCGCCGGAACGGAACACCTCACCGGAAGTGGTGACGACGGCGATCCCGAACCTGTCGAAAGGTACCGCTGCCAGCAGGGGGATGTTGGCCGGGACAGAACCGGTTTCGCGCTGTGGCCTGTGGCTGCGGACGATGTCGTCCAGTATTGGGTCCAACGGCGGTGCTATAAGTGCTGTAGTCATTTCCTGCCCAATTGTTCTTTAGGTGTGCCGGCCCATTCCTGGATATGGAGGAGGGCCACCAGCGAGTCCCGGGGATCACCGAAGTTCAGGCCAGTCGCCCGGGAGGCCTTGCTGATCCGGTAATAGACGGTGTTCTTGTGCAGCCCCATCCTGCTGGCGCACTCCGCGACATCGAGCGACGCTTCGAAGTACGCGTGCAGGGTTTCCGCGAGTTCGGCGTCCTGCCGCAGTAGGGCGGAAAGGCTGCGGTGGCGGAATGTGGAGGACGTGAAATTCTGAACCGCCTCGCGGAAGAGGACCTCTCCCTCGAAGTCGTCCACCGTGGCAACGGCCCTGTCCGGAGACGTGCCCACACAACGCAACAGGGCCTCGGTGATCCGGGTGGTTGAGTGCAGGGACAGCAGGTCCGGGACTACCGGACCGACGGCTGCGAACGGGCTGATGCCGAGGTGCTTGCCGGCATCCCGGACGATGGACTCGGCCAGGCTCCGCAGTCCGGGCTCCGCGGAGGTTGACTGCAGGCCAGGGATAATCACGGCAGTGTCGCCCTTGAACTGGCCGACGACTGCGGACGCCTTATAGGCGGCCGCGTGGATGGACGCCAGATTGGCGAGTTCGCCGTGCTTCAGTGCTGCGTCGTCGGCCTGAGCATCGGCATCGGACATTCCTATCAGGATCAATGCGGCCGGGCGCTCAGCGGAGATTTTCTCGCTGTGTGCACTGGCCGCGGCTTCCGCCGGACCTGACAAAATCCGCGCAATGCGGTCTTCGCGCATGTGTACGGACTGCTGGTTGCGGAAACGGATCAGCTCGGCGGAGGCCCGTGCAGCAGATCCGGTGAGCACGTGATCAACGTCCGTGCCGAAGCCCGCCCCGGTTTCCTGCAGCCAGATGTAGCCCATGATCCGGTCCCCGGCGAACAGTGTGACGGCCACGCGCTCCCGCAGCCCGTCCTGGGGCCGGGCCGGTACCCGCACCGGCAGCCGGGTCCTGTGCAGTTCACGGTAGGCGCCCAGGTCCTTCAGCAGCAGCTCGTATTTACGCGGACCGCGCCGGGCGAGGATGGAGGCCTTGCGCAGCTCGTCGATGTCGTTCGAAACAGTGGAGTATGCCAGCACCTTGTTGGCGGCGTCTTCGATGACCACGTGGCTGGATGTGAGCCTGGCGGTGGTCTGGGCGATGGCAAACAGGTCCTCTTCCAGCAGCGTCAGCACTTCGTTCTGGTAGCTGCGCGGCTGGATGCGGTCCTTGGCGATGGACAGCAGCCGGTCCCAGTCAGCCCCCGGATCCACGAGGAGCAGGCCCGTGCCGGCATCGCGGAGCAGCTCTTCAGCTTCGGTGAGCTCTTCACGCCTTCCCTTGACGGCCACCACCGGCGGAGGGTTCTTCAGGAGCCGCCGCAGCGCGGGCAAAGCCGAGCGGCCGCGGACGCCGATCAGCAGGACAAAGGCTTCGCCGCCGTCGGACGTTTCATCATCCGCATCCAGTATCAGGAACCGTTCGATCGCAGAGCCGGCCGGGGCAGGCCGGAGGATGAGGCTGGCGAAACCCACAGGGAGATCCGAGAGGATATCGTCCACCGTAACCGCTGCCATGGGCTTCCTTCTGCGTCGATCTGGCCGGACGGCTCTGTCCGGTCACCTCATGCTATCCAGGCAGGATCCCCCAAAATATGTAAAGGAGCCCAAATGCAGTGGCAGCTTTTCGGTTGGCTGACCAAGTCCGGAAGATTTATGGCCCGGTATGGCCCCCAAGGCCCGAAGCGGCTGCCAGCGCAGCTTTCCCCGGCGCCGGCCATTCGGACCCGGATCGTCCCGAGCCCCGGCACCCGCAAGCTGCACCGGCTGGACGAGCGGCGAGGCACCGGCCCGTGCTTCAACATCATGCCGCCGGTGCTGCCCTCGGGCCTCGGGCCTCGAGGCGTTCGCGGACCAGGTCTACTCAGTGATCGCCTCCCGGTCAGGAAAAGTTTTTGAGGGCCTCCGTCAGCAGGTTCCCCGCCGCTCCCAGGCGGTGATGCACGCCGTCGGACGCCACCAACTCCCCCTTGATGACCACCGACGTGACGTCGGAGGCGGTGGCGCTCAACGGGAGCTGCTGTGGTTTCGATCCCGCGGTCCGTGCCGAGCCGGCGGCCACAGCCACCAGATCGCAGACAGCACCAACCCGCAAGGCCTCCGGTGCCACCGGCGTGGCCATGGAGCGGGCTGCCCCCTCCGTGGCGGCGTGGAGCAGCTCCTCCGGAGAGAACCGGCCGCGTTCCCCGGAGCCCAGGCGTTCCCCGTGCTCCAGCGCCCGCATCTCGATCCAGGGGTCGATCACGGCATGCTGGTCAGTCCCCAGCGCGATGGAGGCCCCGGCGTCGGCCAGCGCCCGGGCGGGCCCGATGCCGTCGGCCAGGTCCGCCTCGGTGGTGGGACAGATGACCACTGTTGCCCCGGCGTTTCCGAGCAAGTCGATGTCTTCAGCCGTCAGGTGCGTGCAGTGGACTGCAGACAGGCGCCGGCTGAGCAGGCCGTGCCGGGCCAGGAGTCCTGTGGGCGTCAGCCCGTGCGCTGCCAGGCACGCCGCGTTCTCGGCGGGCTGCTCGCTCAGGTGGATGTGAAGCGGCAGGTCGTGCGGCAGGTGTTCGGCCACCACGGCCAGGTCCGCCTCCGGTACCCCGCGGACGGAGTGCAGAGCGGCCCCCACGCTGACCATGCCCGGCGGGAAGGTCCCTGCGATGTGGGTCCGAAGGGAAGCCAGCCGGTCAAGCCATGCGTGCACGTCAGCGTCACCGAACCTGGCCTGCTCCTGGCTCAGCGGCATGCCAATGCCGCCGGCCAGGTACAGGGTGTCCAGGAGCGTCAGCCGGATCCCGGCGGCGGCAGCTGCCCTGGCCAGGGCAAGCTCCATGGCATGCGGCTCAGGGTACGGTTGCCCGCCGGGCTGGTGGTGCACGTAGTGGAACTCGGCCACGCTGCTGAAGCCGGCCACTACCATCTCCGTGAAGACCGCCGTCGCGAGCTGCTCGTAGGCTTCGGGCGTCAGCTCGGCTGCGCTGCGGTACATGTGCTCCCGCCAGACCCAGAAGTCGCCGCGGTTGTGGTGCGTGCGGCCGCGCAGGATCCGGTGGAACGCGTGCGAATGGGCGTTGGCCGCGGCGGGGAAAACAACGCCGGGCATGAGATGCGCGCCGGGCGAAGCGTCAACGGACGGGGAGATACGGGTGATCCGGCCGTCCTCGGCCTCGATCTCCACCCGTTCGGCAACTGAGGGACCAGCACCGACGTCGACCATTGCCTGCTCGCACCAGTACCGCATCACAGCAGGCCTGCCAGGACGTCCGCGAGGGCGGCAGCCCCCGCGCCAGCGTCCTCGTCCGTGACGTGCTCCTCCGGGGAGTGCGAAATTCCGCTGGGGTTCCGGACGAACAGCATGGCGGAGGGCACAAACCCGGCCAGCACACCGGCGTCATGACCTGCCCCGGTGGCCAGCAAGGGCGCGTCCGGCAGCATCCCGCTGATGCTTCGGGTCAGGCCTGGATCAAAGTGCACGGTGCCGCTGTAGGACTCCTCGGTCAGTGCCACCGTGCACCCTTCTTCGGCCGCCAGCCTCTGGGCCCTGCCATGAATTGCTTCGATGAGCCTGGCCGTGACGGCGTCGTCCGGGTGGCGGGCGTCCAGCCACATGTCCACGCGGGACGCGATGACGTTGGTGCCGCCCGGCACCGGGATAAGGCGCCCCACCGTGGCGCGCGCATCGGGTTGGCGGGCGGCGGCCTGCCGGATGGCCACGATGATCTGGGCGGCCGCCACCATCGGATCCGCACGGTCCGCCATCAAGGTGGTCCCGGCGTGGTTGCCCTGGCCGCTGATGCTCAGCTTCCAGCGCCCGTGGCCCAGGATGGAACTGCCGACGGCGATGGCCGGGCCGCCCGCGCCGAGGCCCTTGCCCTGCTCCACATGCAGTTCAACGAAGTCACCGATCCGTGCCAGCGCCTGCGGATCCGGCCCGATGTGGCGCGGGTCCAGGCCATTGGCGCGGGCGACGTCGGCGAACGTGTTGCCGTCGCCGTCGCGCAGGTTCCGCGCTTTGTCGACGTCAATGGCTCCGGTCAGGAGGCGGGATCCGAGGCAGGCAACTCCAAAGCGGGAACCCTCCTCTTCCGGGAAGGCGGTAATGGCCAGGGAGCGGCGCGGCTGGACGCCCCGGGCCTTGAGGAGATCGACGGCGGCCAGCGCGGACGCGACCCCCAGGGGACCATCGAAGGCGCCGCCGCCGGGGACGGAGTCAAGGTGGCTGCCGGTCACCAGGGCACCGTCCTGGGGCTTGCCCCACCACGCCCAGATGATGCCGTTGCGGTCGGTCTCGACGTCCAGGCCACGCTGCGTTGCCTGCTCGATGAACCAGGACCTCAGGTCGAGTTCCGCCGTCGAGTAGACGGCCCGGGAATAGCCTCCGCGGACCGCATCGCGGCCCACGTCCTTGATGGAATCGAGGAGCTGGTTGACGGTTTCCACATGAACCTCCGATTGGTATGAACTGCCACCAAGTAAAAGCCACTTTCCACTCCATGGCAAGGCTTGGGGACAAGTGCCCGTGACAGATAACGAGACTGCAACACGCCGGAAACGGGGCTGTCGCACTGGCGGCGATCAACCCGGATTTTGTGAAGAACGAGTGAAATGTAGACGCCACCTATTGCCATCGAGTGAAAGTTGGTTTTTACTTAGTGGCAAGACATAGTGATTCACACCACTCGAAAGCGGGTCAACCAGTGGCTGCAGATTCTTCAACCCGGACGGTGGAACGGGCCCTGGCGCTGCTGAGTGCCGTCTGCACAGACGGTGCCATCAGCCTCAGCGACGCGGCCCGGCTGGTTGATCTGTCCGCCAGCACGGCCCTGCGTCTGCTCCGGACGCTCGAGGCCAGCGGGTTCGTCTCACGGGATCCGGGCGGGAACTTCAGGCCCGGGGCCAGCGTCATCCAGCTGGGGGCACTGGCCCTGGGCCACGAATCCCTGGTCTCCCTCTGCACCCCGGCCATGAAGGGACTCGTCGCAAAAACCGGTGAGTCCTGCTACCTCAGCATTCCCGGCACCGGCGACACCGGAATCTACATAGCAATCGTTGAAGGAACCCACTCGATCCGGCATGCCAGCTGGGTCGGCAGAAGTATCCCACTGGAGGGATCGGCCGCAGGCAAAGTCCTCACCGGCGGCGAGTCCGAACGCGGCTTCGCCGTCATGCGCAGCGGCGTTGAAGATGACGTGACGGCTATTGCCGCCCCCGTCATCATGGGCGGCCGGACCGTGGCCGCCCTGAGCATCGTGGCGCCCAGTTACAGGCTGAACGAGCTGAAGGCAAGGAAGATCGGCGAGGACCTGGCGAAGGTGGCCAAAACCATTCTCACCACGCCCTCCGAAAACCATGAAAAGCCCCTGGAAAGCATGGATACAAAATGATCAGGTTTGAAAGTGTTACCAAGACCTACCCGGACGGGACAGTGGCCGTGGATGGGCTGGACCTCGAAGCCCCCACCGGCAAGCTGACCATCCTTGTGGGCCCGTCAGGCTGCGGGAAGACCACCTCGCTCCGGATGATCAACCGCCTCATCGAGCCCACCGCCGGAACCATTTACCTTGATGACCAGCCCACCTCCGGGATGGACGCAGCATTGCTCCGCCGCAGGATCGGCTACGTGATCCAGCACGCCGGGCTCTTCCCGCACCGCACCATCGTGGACAACGTGGCCACCATGCCGCTGCTCCTGGGCGAGAGCCGGCAGAAAGCCCGTATGAAGGCCCTCGAGCTCATGGAGCGCGTTGGCCTTCCGGCGAACTTCGCCAAGCGCTACCCCTGGCAACTCTCGGGCGGCCAGCAGCAGCGTGTTGGCGTGGCTCGCGCCTTGGCATCGGACCCTGCGTTCATGCTTATGGACGAACCCTTCAGCGCCGTGGACCCCGTGGTCCGTGCGCAGCTCCAGGACGAATTCCTCCGCCTGCAGCGTGAAATCGGCAAGACCATCATCATGGTTACCCACGACATCGACGAAGCCCTCAAGCTGGGAGACCAGGTGGCCGTGATGCGCGTCGGCGGGAAGCTCGCGCAGATGGCCACGCCGTCAGAGCTGCTCACCTCGCCGGCCGACGAGTTTGTAGCCGACTTCGTGGGACGCGACCGGGGCTACCGTTCCCTCGGCTTCACCAATGTGGCCGGAACCGTGACGGTCAACGAAGAAGCCGTGGTTCAGCTCGGGGCCTCCGCCGCTGAAGCGCAGGGCCGGGCAACCGGGGCCTGGGTCCTGGTGGTCGACGGCGGACGGAAGCCGCTTGGCTGGGCACAGCCCGAGCTGATCGTCGGCGAGCTCAAGCGGGAGCATCTGAACCTCAGCGGCACGTCCGCGACATCGGCCGGCACCATGCGCCAACTGCTTGACGCAGCCCTGTCCTCCCCCAGCCGGCGCGGCGTCGTCGTCAATGACACCGGTGAGCTCATCGGCACGGTCACTGCGTCCGACATCGTCAAGGCCATCGAAGCCGAACCGCACCTGGAGACGGCCCGATGAACGTTGAATGGCTGGGCCGCCAGTTCGACAATATTGTGTTCCTGCTCGGCTGGCATGTCCTGCTAGCCGTCACCCCACTGATCCTCGGCCTGCTGATTGCCCTGCCCTTGGGCTGGTGGGCACACCGCAGCCGCCGGATCTACCCCCTCTTGGTGGGCATCGCGGGCCTGCTGTACACCGTGCCCTCGCTGGCATTGTTCGTGCTGCTGCCACTGGTGCTGGGCACCAAGATCCTGGACCCCCTCAACATCGTGGCCGCGCTAACCATCTACACTGTGGCACTGTTGGTGCGGGTGGTGGCGGATGCCCTCGACTCTGTTCCTGCGGACACTGCCCAGGCTGCCAAAGCAATGGGTTACCGCGGCTATCAGAGCCTCCTGAAGGTCGAACTGCCGGTGGGCGTCCCCGTCATTTGCGCAGGCCTGCGCGTCGCCGCCGTATCCAACGTCAGCCTTGTCTCCGTAGCCGCGCTGCTGGGTATCCCGCAGCTTGGCTCGCTCTTTACGCAAGGTTTCCAGCTCCGTTTCTACACGCCAATCATCGCCGGCATCGTGCTCTGTGTAGTCCTGGCGATGATCCTGGACGGACTGATCATCCTCCTCAACCGGTGGCTGACACCGTGGACCCCCAAGGTGGTGGCATCATGAACTACTTGTTCGACCCCGCGCACTGGACCGGCGCCGACGGCATCCCGAACCTGATCGGCGAGCACCTCGTTTACTCGCTCATCGCCCTCGCCATCGCGGCCGTCATCGCAGTTCCGCTCGGCGTCTACATCGGTGTCACCGGCAAGGGCGTCTTCATGATCGCAGGCCTGGCCAATGCCCTCCGCGCACTACCCAGCGTGGGACTCCTGATCCTCCTCGTGCTGCTGATCTCGCCGGCCTTCCCATCCAAGATGGGCTACATCCTGCCGAGCCTCATCGTCCTGGTGCTGCTCGCGGTGCCGCCCATCCTGACCAACACCTATGCCGGCATCCGCGCAGTGGATGCGGCCGCCGTCGACGCTGCCAAGGGCATGGGCTTCCGCACCATGAAGATCCTCACGGATGTTCAGCTCCCCTGCTCGCTCCCGCTGGTACTGTCCGGCGTCCGAAGTGCTTTGCTGCAGATCATCTCGACGGCGACCATCGCGGCCTACATTTCGCTCGGTGGACTCGGCCGCCTGCTGATCGACGGCAAGGCCCAGAACGACTACAGCCAGATGGTTGCCGGCGCCGTGCTCGTGGCGCTGCTGGCACTTTTCTTCGACCAGCTGCTCGCCTTCATCACGCGCAGGGTTGTCTCACCAGGACTGACCCGGCGCACCGTCAAGGCCGCCCTCCCGGCCGGTACCGTGAACACCCCCGCCACGGTCTGATCCCTCCCCCAGCCAAACCAGGCGGCCGCCCGGCGGCCCATCCCACCGCGAACCACCCTCATCTGGCCGCCGCATGCCCGGCGCCCCCTTCACAGGAGAAAACTCATGAAAAAGTACCTGACCGGATTCACACTGGCCGCAGTGGCCGCCATCACCCTGAGCGCCTGCGGCGGCGGTGACCCGATGAGCAGCTCCGGCAACACCCAGGCAGCCTCAAGCGACAGCATCATTGTGGGCTCCGCCGATTTCCCGGAAAGCCAGCTCATCGCCAAGATCTACGCCGAGGCACTCAAGAGCAAGGGCGTTCAGGTCACCGAAAAGCCCAGCATCGGCAGCCGCGAAGTCACCATCCCGGCCCTCAAGGACGGTTCCATCGACCTTATGCCCGAATACGGCGGGGCCCTCCTGCAGTACCTCGATCCAGCCACCACGGCCGTTTCCTCTGAAGAGGTGGCGACGGAGCTGGGCACCAAAGTCCCCTCCGGCCTGACAATGCTGACGGCGTCCGAAGCCGAAGACAAGGATGTCCTGGCGGTCAAGAAGGAAACCGCCGAGAAGTACAACCTCAAATCCATCAGCGATCTCCAGCCGGTGGCCAAGGACCTGGTTCTGGGCGGCCCGCCGGAGTGGAAGACCCGCCTGAACGGTGTGGCCGGCCTCAAGTCCGTCTACAGCCTGGAATTCAAGGAATTCTCAGCGCTCGACGCCGGCGGTCCCCTGACGCTGAACGCCCTGCTTTCCGGCCAGGTACAGGTTGCCGACCTCTTCAGCACCGATCCGGCACTGTCCGCCAACAACCTGGTGGCCCTTGAGGACAGCAAGAACCTGTTCCTCTCCGAGAACATCGTCCCGGTCATCAACGAAAAGAAGTCCACGGCCACCGTCAAGGAGGTCCTGAACAAAGTCTCGGCCGCGCTCACCACGGAAGACCTCATCGAGATGAATGGCCGGGTGGCGAAGTTCGAGGACATCGGCGAGATCGCCAAGGACTGGCTCAAGTCCAAGAACCTGGTCTGACCCCGTCTTCCAGTTTTAGGAGAACACAGAATGACAGCCGATTTCACCACCGGTGCCCGCCCGGTCAAAGCAGCCCGCGGCACTGAGCTCACCGCCAAGTCCTGGCAGACGGAAGCCCCGTTGCGCATGCTGATGAACAACCTGGACCCCGAGGTGGCCGAACGCCCCGATGATCTGGTGGTCTACGGCGGCACCGGCCGTGCCGTCCGGTCTTGGGCTGCGTTCGACGCCATCACCCGCACCTTGGAAACCTTGG
This sequence comes from Pseudarthrobacter sp. Y6, assembly GCF_050156205.1. Taxonomy (NCBI): domain Bacteria; kingdom Bacillati; phylum Actinomycetota; class Actinomycetes; order Micrococcales; family Micrococcaceae; genus Pseudarthrobacter; species Pseudarthrobacter sp. Y6. Next base: position 3,934,633 of record NZ_CP189574.1, read on the forward strand.
AAGAGGACGAGACGCTCCTGGTCCAGTCCGGCAAACCGGTCGGTGTGTTCCGGACCAACGTGTGGGCGCCGCGGGTGCTGCTGGCGAACTCCAACCTTGTCGGCGACTGGGCCAACTGGCCCGAATTCCGCCGGCTGGAGGCCGAGGGCCTAATGATGTACGGGCAGATGACCGCCGGGTCCTGGATCTACATCGGCACCCAGGGCATCCTGCAGGGCACCTTCGAGACGTTCGCCGCGATCGCCCGGAAACTCACCGGCGACGAGGACGGTACCCTCGCCGGGACGCTGACCCTGACCGGCGGCTGCGGCGGCATGGGCGGTGCCCAGCCGCTCGCCGTCACCCTGAACGAGGGCGCGTGCCTGATTGTCGACGTCGACGAGACCCGCCTGCGCCGCCGCGCCGGCAAGCGCTACCTGGACGAGGTCGAAACGGACCTCGACACCGCGATCGCCAAGGTCCTGGCGGCCAAGGAAGAGCGCCGCGGCTGGTCCGTGGGCTACGTCGGCAACGCCGCCGAGGTCTTCCCCGAGATCCTGCGCCGCCACAACGCCGGCGAGCTCACCGTCGACATCGTCACGGACCAGACCTCCGCCCACGATCCGCTGTCCTACCTCCCCGAGGGAATCACGGTCGAGGAATGGCACAGCGAGGCCGCCGCCGACCCCGAGGGCTTCACCAAGAAGGCCCAGGCCTCCATGGCCAAGCACGTACAGGCCATGGTCGAATTCCAGGACGCCGGCGCCGAGGTCTTCGATTACGGCAACTCCATCCGCGACGAAGCCCGCACGGGCGGCTACAACCGAGCCTTCGAATTCCCCGGCTTCGTCCCGGCCTACATCCGGCCGCTGTTCTGCGAGGGCCTCGGCCCGTTCCGGTGGGTGGCGCTCTCCGGTGACCCGGAGGACATCGCCGTCACCGACAAGGCCATCAAGGAACTCTTCCCCGAGAACAAGCACCTGCACCGCTGGATCGACGCGGCCCAGGAACGCGTGGAGTTCGAAGGCCTGCCGGCCCGGATCTGCTGGCTCGGCTACGGCGACCGCGCCAAGGCCGGCCTGCTGTTCAACCAGCTCGTCAAGGAAGGCAAGGTCAAGGCGCCCATCGTGATCGGCCGCGATCACCTGGACTCCGGCTCCGTCGCCTCCCCGTACCGCGAAACCGAGGCCATGGCGGACGGCTCGGACGCGATCGCCGACTGGCCGCTGCTCAACGCCCTGCTCAACACCGCCTCCGGCGCCACCTGGGTCTCCATCCACCACGGCGGCGGCGTCGGCATCGGCCGCTCCATCCACGCCGGCCAGGTCTCCGTCGCCGACGGCACCGACCTCGCCGCACAGAAGCTCGAACGCCTCCTCACAAACGACCCCGGCATGGGCGTCATCCGCCACGCCGACGCCGGCTACGACCGCGCCCTCGACGTCGCCAAAGAACGCGGCGTCCGCATCCCGATGCAGGAGTCCGCAGACACCGCCGAGGCCGAAGAAGCAAGTAGCTCTGCAGCCTCGGCTGCCCGGCAACGAACTCTGGACGCTGCCGCCCCCGAGACCGACTGACGAAACTGCCGCCGCTGGCAGGCCTGTTGAACGCGCTCCCCAACTGGCCTGGCGGCGGGCGGCTTATGGAAGGATCATCCGGTGATCGAAATTGACGGCCGCCATCTGGCTCTGAAGGACATCGTCGCCGTGGCCACGGGCGGCGCCAGGGTCTCCCTGGCGGCGTCCGCGGTCGCAACAATGGCTGCATCCCAGCGGTCCGCGCGGGCAACCGCCCGCGCCCGGCCCGTTTACGGGCGTTCCACCGGGGTCGGCGCCAACCGCTCCGTGACGCTGACTCCGACGGGCAACGCGATGGACACGCATGGACTGAATCTCCTGCGAAGTCATGCCGTGGATGCCGGACGCCCCCTTGAGCGGGAAACCGTGCGGGCGATGCTGGTGATCAGGCTCTCCCAACTGGCGGCAGGTGCTTCCGGAATTAGTCCGGCCATAGCCGAAGCGCTCGCCGAAATGCTGAACCTTGATGCTTTGCCGGAGGTGCGGGAATTCGGAGGGATCGGAACGGCCGATCTTTCTTCCTTGGCCGGGACCGCCCTGACGCTTCTGGGCGAACGGCCAACCATGAGCGGCAGCCCCATCCCCAAAGCGCTCGAAGGCTGGGCCACCGAGGATGCCCTGCCTTTCATCAGTTCCAGCGCGCTCACCATCGCCCAGGCTGTTCTTGGCCATCAGAAACTTGCCGTCCTGCTGGAGAACCTCACGCTGGTGAGCGCCCTGTCCTTCACAGCGATGTCAGGTAATCCGGAGGCGTTCAGTCCTGAGGTTGCTCGGGCGTCCGATTCGTCTGCCGTGGGTGAAATGGCAACGACACTTCACGGGCTGGTGGCTGGCACCGGCGAGGTCGCCAGGATCCAGGATCCGTACTGTCTGCGCACGCTGCCGCAGGTTCTCGGGGCGGTCTCGGAGGAGCTTGCCTCGCTGGAATTGCTCCTGAACCGGCTGGTGGTTGCCCGCCACGAGAACCCGCTGGTCTTCGGTTTTGAGGCCGACGGGACCAACGGGGTCGCCCATCACGGCCTCTTCCAGATGACAACTCTTGCCCGTCGGGTAGACGCACTGCACTTGGCCCTGGGTACGGCCTGCGCCACCAACCTCCGCCGGATAGACCTGCTCTGCGACCCCGCGTTCACTGGTCTCAACCGGTTCCTCGCAGCCGACGATTCCGGCCAATCCGGCGTCATGATGCTTGAATACGTGGCGGCTGCCGCCGCGGGCCATGTGCGTGCCAATGCCCAGCCCGTGAGCCTGCAGACAGTCGTTCTGTCCCTCGGTGCCGAGGAAGACGCCAGTTTCGCCAGCCTGGCCACCCACCGATTGGAGTCAACCGTCCAGGCGGTGGCCACCCTGACGGCCGTGGAACTGGTATGTTCAGCGCGGGCACTGCGCATGCAGGGACGGAGCGCGTCCGAGTTCAGCAATCCACTGCTTAGGAGAACCCTCGAAGCCGGATTCACCCTGCCGGCCGCCAGCCAGGACCGCGACCTTCGCCCCGACGTCGAGCGGGCGTTGAAGCTCGTCCGGCTGCCGGCCTTGGCAAGCACCACGTAAGCGGCCGCCAGCCCCTGCGCCGCAGCCGCTGATACAAGTTAGTCGGCTTCGGGGGCTTCCTCGGGTTCGAAGGTGTTGGGTCCGCCATCCGCCGGGTCTTGGAAGGCCCCTTCAACTTCATCGACACCTCCAACGAATACGGCGGCGGAGGCAACAGCGAACGCCGGATCGGGCAGGCCCTGGCGGAGGCGGGCGGCCCCGGAGGGCGTCGTGGTGGCCACCAAGGTGGACCCCAATTGCCGGATCCTTCCGCTCCCGGCAGCCGGGACCGGCGAGCTGGGCTGAGGTTCAGGTGCGGCTACGGCGCCAGGCGGTACCCCACGCCACGCACGGTTTCAACCCAGCGCGGTGACCGGGAACTGTCGCCCAGGCGCTTGCGCAGGTTTCCCAAGTGGACCTCGACGGCGCGCTCCTCGCCGGCGGTGACGAACGAACCGGTGTTGTACGGGTCGTTCCGGAGGCGGCGGACCAGGTCGGCCTTGGTCTGCACCACCCGGCCGTTCTCCATCAGGACCAGGAGCAGGTCAAACTGCGTGCGGGTCAGGTCCAGCGATACCCCGTGGATGGCTGCGGAACGGGATCCTTCGTGCAGCGTCAGGCCCCTGTGCTCGAAGTCGCACAGGACGACGGGGCCGGCGTGGGGGCGTGGAGCGTCGGCGACGGCGGCGGGCTCGGCGGGAGCCGCCGGTTGCGGTTCGGCCAGCGCACGGGGCGCCGCGTTCCCGTCCCCGGGTACGGAACTAATCGACCGCGGACGCCTGAGCATCGCGGCGATCCTGGCACGCAGTTCCCGCGGACGGAAAGGCTTGGTGAGGTAGTCGTCCGCGCCAGCCTCGAACCCCATCAGCGCATCGGCTTCTTCCACCCGGCCCGTGACGATGATGAGGTAGGCGTCGCTGAATGTCCGGATCCGGCGCGAGGCCTCAATGCCGTCGAAGTCCGGTAGGCCAACGTCCATGGTGACAATGACGGGGTTGTGTTCCCGCACCGCCTTGACCCCTTCCGAACCGGAGGACGTTTCAAACACGGCAAACCCGGACTGCAGGAGCACCTCCTTCAGCGATGTCCTAATGTCGTCGTCGTCTTCAACAACAACAGCAACGCCCCGCTCCACCATCTTTGCCCCCAAAGTTTGATAATTTCCTGCCGACGCAACGCACCATCCCAGATATTTCGTAGTCTATTCGTCGGTGAGCACCAAGAGGATGGGTATTTCAGCGATACGGAGGGGTCGGCCTAATTAGTGAGCCTACACACCGTTCTGGGAGCAAAATTCCACTTCGCAAGAATTTGCAGAATTCTTGAGGTTCGGAAATAAATTGCGTATTTCTTGAGGAGTTGGTTGGCTCAAATTAGTTACATTTCGGCTATTGCGTTTCGTGACAGCTGTGACTGATGATCAACGTGTGCTCAATGGGGGCGCAAGCTGCTCGCTGGGGAGCAAGATGTTAGTTAGGGGCGTTGCATGGCTTCTTTTCGGTTACCTGTCTCACATTCCATCCGTCCGATGAGAGCCCTGGCCATGGTGGCGGCCGCGGGCCTGGCAATGCTTGGTTGCATCCCGTCCGCCCAGGCCGCCGAAACCACGCCGCCGGACCCCGGCCCGGCCGGGAGCTTCGCGTGGAAGGGCTTCAACTGGGAAAAGCGTTTCTGGGGCGGGTCGCCGCAGTACAACCGGCTGTTCGACGCCGCCAACGTCAGCAACCCCGACGCCAACGGATACGTCACGCTGAAGCTCACCAACCCCACGGGCGGGGCACCGGTGGGCGCGGAATTCCAGTCCACCCGACAGGGGTTCGGCTACGGAACCTACAGCACCACCGTGGAGAAGAACCTCAGCGTGCTGCAGAAAGAAGTGGTCTGGGGATGCCTGTTCACCTACGACCCCCTGGCCGAGCCCGGCTACAACGAAATCGACCTTTGCGAGGCATCAGCCTGGGGCGGCGGAGCAGCCTACGGCGAATCGTGGCCGGTCAGCCAAGGTCACGGGTACTGGTTCGACGCCACCAAGCCTCCCGGCCAAGGCAACAACACCGTAGTTTTCGATGTGACCGCCAGCCCCATCATCACGCACCGGATGGTGTGGGAACCGGGCAAGCTGACATTCGAAACATTCGCCGGCCAGGGCTTCACCGGCACCCTCCTGAAGCGCACGGTCCTGCAGGGAAGCACAGTTCCGGTGCCGGCGAAGGAGCAGGTCCACTTCAACCTGTGGGTCACCGGCGGCGGAGGCGGGGATCCCTCCCACGTGAAGCCGGAATCGGTAGTGGTCCGGGACTTCTCCTTCGTCCCCACCGCCACTGCACCATTGCCCCCACCGGCTTCGGCCATCAAATTATCCGCCGCCACCACCAAGGCCAAGGGCGTGAACACCACCACGCTGAAATGGACCGACGCCACCGGCTCCAACGTGACGCTGTGGATCAACGGGGTCCAGAAGGCCGTCCCCAACAACGGGAGCTACGTCAACCAGTTTAAGGGCAGTAACACCACTACTTACAAGGTGTGCGACACCGGCGGCTGCTCCAGCGTCCTCCGCGTGGTCACCTGACGCCTGCTCGGCCCAGACATAAGGGCAGTGCGTCCGGATCACCGGGCGCCCTGCGTTCTTGTGCTCTGTTCAGCTCTTGCGGCGGAACAGCCTAGGATTTGTCGCCGCGGACGGGGACGATCCGCTTGATGGCCATGCCTAGCGCGAGGAGCGCGAAGGCCGCAAGCGCCAACCAGAATAGGTCGCCGGCACCGGTCATAGCGAGGGTTCCGGAGCCAATTCCTGCCGCGGCGGGAGCTGCTGGGTTGTTATACATGGTTGTTACCAGGCTTTCTTCTTGTTGAGGGCTGCATCCAGGTACGCCTTGGCATGGACCACCTGCAGGAACAGGTCGATCACCAGCTCGTACATGGTGGCGGCGGCGAGCATGTATTTCCATCCCCGCAGCCGCACCGTGACCACACGTTCGATCACGAAGACACCGGTCACGGCCAGCCAGAACGGCTGAATGTTCAGCCCGGCCCCCGTGCCCAGTGCAATCGCCACCGTGCTGAAGTAGCCCAGCGTCACCAGGACGCCAAGCATGGCCAGGATCTGACGTCCCCAGTAGGGCCGCGTGACCCGGGTCCAGCCGTACTGCACGCAGTTCTCCACCGCTCCGCGCTTCCACCGGAGCCGCTGAGCCCCCAGATCGCGCCAGGACGGCATCACCTCGGTCACCAAGGTGCAGTCCGCAGGCGATTTGATGCGGTAACACAGCGTGAGCAGGGCAAACGACAGTTCGTTGTCCTCGGTCAGGACGGAGGTGTCATAGACCCCGCCGCGGCCATTTCCCGGCGGCAGTGACCCGTCCAGCCGGGCCGCGATCACATCGCGCAGTGTCCGGGCGCGGAACAGGGCGGCGGTACCGGTAACCACCAGGCATTTACCCTTGAGCCGTTTTACGTCGCGGGCATACCGCGCGTATTCATTCCGCTGCAGGTGCCCCACGAAGCCGCCACCGTGACCGCCGCGGAAAACACCACCGACGGCGCCGAGCCGGGAATCGCGCTGCAGATGGGCTACGGCCCGCTCGATAAAGTCACGGGACAGCTGAGAATCCGCATCTTGGATGAGGATCATGTCCTCGGGTTCGGCACCCGGCAGGAGACGGCCAAGCACGAAGTTCAGGGCGCCAGCCTTCTTATCGGAATTACCCTCGGTGCGGAGGACCTCTGCGCCCTCCGCGAGGGCAATTTCCTCGGTGGCATCCGTGCAATTGTCCGCCACAACAATCACCCTGTCCGGAAGGCGGCTCTGAAATTTCAGCGATGTCAGGGTTTCGCGGATGCCCACAGCCTCATTGTGCGCCGGAATAAGTACCGTGATCACAGGGATCCGGGCCCGGAAAGGGCACCAATGGAAGCCGGAAAATTCCGATCGAAAGCACGGACAGATATATAAAGTTCTGACGCAACGCGCATTAAGTAAATTGTCCCCACAGGAAAACTCTCGAATTTCGTATCTCCTATGACTTTTCCAGTGCCAGCTCAATCCATCAGCAGAAAACCAACAACGAAGGCGCAAGCTTTGGTAAAGAAGAACTCAACGCCGCCGGGCTTGGCGCGGGTGATGCTGAGAAGGCGGGCGTCGCAATTACGATCCCCGGCAGGCTCCCCAAGAAATTGATCCAAACTTGAGCCAACCCTTCGCAAGTCATGCAGTTGGCGGTCCACGCTGGATTTATCACCACAAGAAAACGGCGGGGAAGCAGGAAGATTCATGGGGAACGAATCAGCTCTGGGCGAGGTCGACGCAGTGGGAGGAGTGATCACGGATCACCACCCACTCGACTTCCACACCTTGGGGCTGGCCGGTTGCATTGACCGGCTGACCGGCCCCCTCCGCCAGCAAGGAACGGCAGTCCGCTGGGATACTCCGCACTGGGGCATCGAGATCCCGGCGGACTGCGCGCTCCTCCTCTACCAATCGGCGCGAGAGGCGCTGAGCAACGCCTTAAAGTACTCGGACGCCGCCGAGCTCACCGTCCAGTTGGCGGCGGTGGGCCACGGCATCCGTCTTGTAGTGTCCGACGACGGCACGGGCTTTGACTGCGACCTCGCGTTCAGCGGCAAGAACCACGGCTACGGGCTGCGGCTGATGTCCGTGGCAGTACATGAGGCCGGCGGCACCGTCAGCGTCTGTTCGAAGCCAGGGCAGGGCACCACCGTGACGGTAACCCTTCCCCTGGACTGACGCCCTCCGCGGCACATCTGCCACGGCAGAGCTACCGCGGTGGGTTTGGCGCAACAGGCTTACCGGGACAGCTTCTCCGGGTCCGGCTCGAGGTCGCCGATGTGGCCCGGGGCGTTCGCTGCCAGGACCCGCTCCACAAACGCGGCATACTCCTCCATATAGTGCCGCAGGAACTTGGCGGTGCCCTCATCCCGGACCTCGCCGTCGTCGCCAAAGACGCCCGGCTTGAACGAGACGTAGGCTTCCGGGGCGTTCAATTGGGGGGCGTCCAGGAAGCTCAGCACACTGCGCATGGAGGACTGCATCACGGCCGTCCCGATGCTGCCCGGCGAGGCGCCGATGATGCCGGTCGGCTTGCGCGCGAAGGAGTTGGTGCCCCAGGGCCGCGACGCCCAGTCGATGGCATTCTTGAGGGCTCCCGGAATGGAGCGATTGTATTCGGGGGACACAAACAAGATGCCGTCCGAGGCTTCGATCGCTTCCTTGAGGGCGCGGCCTGCCGGTGGAAAATCGGCGTCGTAGTCGTAGCTGTAGAGGGGCAGGTCCTTAATAGGGATCTCGGTGAATTCAAGGTCCGCCGGGGCCAGCTTGATGAGGGCCTGGGCGAGTGTGCGGTTGATGGAGCCGGTGGCCAGGCTCCCCACGAAGTATCCGATTTTCTGCGTTGCCATGAGATTGTTCCTTCCCAACAGCCGGCTGAACCGGCTGGCCGTAGGGCTTTGCAGGATGAAGCGGGCACAGTGCGTCCCCAGTCCAGCACAAACCCCGCCACAGCCATAGGTCCACGGGGTTATTGACACCCTGCTTCGGGAGGCGCTGAATGATGATTGAGGCACATCCACACACACCACGGGAGCGGTTGACATGAAGGAAAAGCCAGTAGTGGCACAGCGCATCCACAGCGAGGCCCCGGCCGAAGGGGATGAGACCGCGGATCCCACCGACATCCGCATGCACTCGCAGGAGCCCGCCGAAGGCGCCGACACAGACGAAGACTAGCCAGTTTGTCATCAGAGGGCCGAGCGACGGGACGACAAGCGGGCCCGACGGCACCATTCCACCCCTCGGCGGCAACCTGGGCGACCGCTAAAGGGCGGAGTCGCACCTAAGGCGCCACCCCGCCGTCGTACGTGGCATCAGGGTGCGCGGCACAGGGTACGTGGCATCAGCTGCCCTGCCCCGCACGAGCGGTCCTGCCCAGCACCGTTCGTGCGGGGCAGGATCGTCCTTACCGAAGCGGCCTAGTCCCTGGCCGGCACCAGCACCACTTCATAGGGGCTGGCCGGCCGGTTGAACTGCGCATTCACGGCCGCCAGGGTGTTCCCGAACCGCGCCACCGTGGTGGGGACATCGAAAGCGGGGCTGGTGATGGTGTCTTCGATCTCGCCGGACGACAGATCGTTGGAGAGGTCGATCCGGACGATCTGGTTCAGGAAGTTCTGCACCGCCCAGACTGTGTGGCCACGGACGAGGATGCCGTCAACATTCGGTACATCCACACCTTCAATCAAGGCGCTGTCGCCGGTCTCCGGATCCACGGTATAGAGGGCCCTGTTCGTCGAATGCGCAACGATGAGGACGCGGTCGCCCTTGGCAGCGGCAATGCCGTTGAGGTTGAAGGGACCGGTCAGCTCGGCAGCCGGCCCGTTCAGCGGAAGAGTCTCAACCGTCCCCAGCTCGCCGTGCCTGCCCACCGGGAGGAAGTAGAGCTCGCCAGCGGCCGAGTTGGTGAACCAGGCGCCATCCCGCGTCAGGGCGACGTCGTTGATGAACCCCGGAGCTAGCGTGAAGTCATCCACCGGTTCGCCCGATTCAGTGTCGTAGACGAAGGCCTTGCCGGTGCCGCCGCCCGCTACAAACAGCAGGTTGTTGCGGGTATCGGCCTTCATACCGACGGCGGCCCGGGACTGGGAGTCAAAGTCCGATACGTCGATGAACAGTTCCGAGGTACCCTCGCGGATGTCGCCGCGGTAAATGTCTCCGAGAGCCAAGTCTCCGGCGTAGAAGGTGGTTCCCTTGCCGGCGGCGATCCCCTCGGCGGACGTGGCGCCCTTGAGCACAATGACTGAGTCTGCTGGCGGCGAAGCTGACGCCGGGAGGACAGGCGCCAACAGCCCCATCAGCGCGATGAACCCAATGGCGGTACGGCGTTGTACTTTTCCTGAATTCTGGGTTGTGCGGGCCATGATTCTTCCTTGAATTGGGCGATCCGCACAGGCCAACATGCGGCAGGCCCGCACGGTTATCCTGCCAGTCTAGGCACCCTGCGAACCGGTCCGCCAGAGTCTGGACCCCCCTCCCTGCGCGGTCACACTCCGCCCGCCGGAGCCCACGGATCGGCAAGCTGCAGCGGTCTCTGCTTACAATCGAAACCTCAATCAACTACTGAGGGACCCATGAAGAAACTCGCCACCGCCCTGATCGCTGCCGGCCTCGTGCTTTCCGCTTCTGCGTGCACAACGCCCACCAAACTTTCCACCCCCGAAACCTGCGACCGCGTCAAGGCTGTCCTGGCAAACCCCGCTAACAACGTGGGCAAGACCGGCCTGGTGCGTCTCGCCAACCAGATCCGGCCCATCGAAGTTGTGGCATCGGATGACCTCAAGCCTGCGCTCGGATCCATCATCGAGTTCACGGACGAGTCCGCCAAGGAAGCCCCGGACGAGGCCAAGCTCGCCGAGCTGGAGGCCGGGTACCAGGAAGCGGGCGCCGCCTTCACGAAGCACTGCAGCTAAGACGCCTGCTGCGTTAGCGTTCGACGGCGGCCGGTTGGCCGCCGTCGTCGGCTTATCCTTGGCTCGTGGATCTCTATCAGTCGCTGCTCTCGTTCGGCCTTGTGGCCGGACTCCTGACGCTGGTTCCGGGCATCGATACGGCACTGGTGCTCCGTTCGTCCCTCGCCAGGACCCGCGGTTTCGCCTTCGCCACGGCCTTGGGCATCTCCACCGGACTGATGGTGTGGGGAATCGCGGCAGCTGTGGGCGTCTCAGCGCTGCTGGCAGCATCGGAACTGGCGTACCGGGCTCTCACCATCGCCGGTGCCGCCTACATGGTCTGGCTTGGCGCTTCCCTGCTGTGGAAGAGCCGGGCCAACAGCCCGTCGTCCGCTGCGCCTGCAGCCGAGGTTGAGGTGCCCGCCGCCTCCCGCCATCAACTGGTCCAGGGCTGGCTGACCGGGACGGGCACCAACCTGCTCAATCCGAAGGTCGGGGTCTTCTATATCGCCACGATTCCCCAGTTCATCCCGCCGGGGACGCCTCCGTTGCTGATGGGAATCTTGCTGGCCGGAGTCCACTGCGTCATGGGCCTTGCATGGCTGACCTTCCTGATTTTCGGAGCAGGTTTCGCCTCCACATGGCTGAAAAGCGCCCGCAGCCTCCGGATCATCGACCGCATCACCGGCACCGTCCTGATCGGCTTCGGGCTGCGGCTCGCCCTCGAACCACAGCACTGATACCGGTCACCTGATACCGGCTCCCCTGGCGCCGGCCGTCGTGCCCGGCCTTCGTGCCGGCCGTCGTGCCGGCCGTCGTGCCGGCCTTAGTTCAGGGACAGGGCCAGGTAGAGGGCCGTCAGGATAACCACCGTGGGTGTCATGACCAGGCGTTCCGGCTTACTGCGGGAGATTCCATTCAGCACGATTCCCACCGCGAAATAGGCCGTCAGCACCCAACAGAAGACGTTCGTAAAGCCTGCGTTCACCAGCGGAGCCGCCATGCCGGCCTTGGCCAGGGCAACATAGGCGAAGAGGACATAAAGGATGATCGAGGTGGCGCTGCCGCTCCGCAGCTTGGCCGGGAGGACGGTGTGCTGGCCGCCCCACGCGAACCGTCCCAGCGGTGCTCCCGCGATCAGTGCGGCCTGAAATACCGCGAGCGCGGCCAGAAGTACACACGCGGAAATCGCGGCAAGCTGGTCTAACGGCATCGAAGATCCCCGTTCTCCGGGAGTTTTTGTCCAGATAACGTGCCAAAAACGCCGGTTTGGGCACGTTATCTGGACAAAAACTCTTGGTGTGGCTGCCGGCTGTGACTGTTAATTCGGAATGGCGGTTCTTTCACAGCTCAGTTTGGCGGTTTGGCTGATCCCGATGACGAGCGTTGAGCGTGCGAATGACGTCGTCGGCGATGGTGCTGAGTTCATTGATTTTCATGACCCGTTCCACTTGCGTGAAGAGCCGGTCGATGAGGCGGAAGTTGCCTCGGGTGATCCGCGCGACGGCGGCGATGGTCTGGGCGTCGGTGAAGTCGTCCCGGTCCAGGGTTTGGCCGAGTTCGTGCCATCGGCGCTCGAGGACGAAATTCAGTTATTCCTGGGCGAGGGGCCGGTATTCGTGGGCGAAGCCGACCCTGCTGTAGAGCTGTGCGTAGCGGCTGAACCATTTTTCGATCCCGGGCATGCCGATGAGGATCAGGGCGATATTGTCCCGGTCGTAGCGGTCGCGCAGGCGTTCCAGGGCAGCGGCGTTGAGGCGTTCGGATTCGTCGATGATGAGCAGCTCAACATGCTTATCTGTGCGTGTATCGGGCACTTCGGCGCGGACCGGTACCTGCTGCGCCGCGGCGGCGGTCTACGGCAATACAGAAAACAGTCCGGTGACGGCCGGAGGCAGCAGTACTCTGACTGGAGATGCTGCCTCCACGCCTGACAAGACAGCGTTGGTGCGCTGGCAGATCCTGCGCCGGCATATCGAAGACGGCGTGCCGCTGACGACCCTCGCCGCACATGAAGGCATCGGGCTGCGGACACTGCGGCGCTGGCACGCGGCCCACAAACGCGACGGCATGGCCGGGCTGGCCACAGGCAACCGCGGGACCATCGGGCGCAGGAGCACCCCCGAACTGGTCGCGCTCGTCGAAGGCCTGGCGTTGGTGAAACCGCCCCTGCCCATCACCGCCATCGCCCGCAAAGCCAACCGCATCGCCGCCGACCATTGCTGGCCGCCGCACTCCCACTGCAAGGTCCGCGCCATCACCAAGGGCCTTGACCCCGGTATGGGAACGCTCGCCCAACAGGGAACGGCCGCCTACCGGGACTATGAACTGGCCTGGCGGCACCGGGCCGAGCGACCCAAACATGATCTGGCAGGCCGGTAGCGCGGCTGACGCCGAGGACCTCACCGATCTTCTCGACCGTCATGTCCTTCTGCTCATACATCCGGCGCGCGGTCCGGAGCTTGTCCTGTTGGAAAAAGCTGCCGGTCTGTAGCGAAATCGGTCGTATTTGAACTGCTGACTTGCAACGCAAGAATGTCCCGTGCCCTAGGGCGGCACAAGCAGACGTCACCTTCAACGAGCTTCTCCCGACCGGGCTGGTTTGGGCCGGTAGGGACGGTGGCCGGTTTCCGGCTCCCGTCAGCGCCGAGGGAGGGGCGGAGCATGGCCTTCTCGTCTTCGCCTTCGGGCCCTGCCGCCGGCCGCCCGCGCCTGATGGCGGTGCGGTCGGACGGTAGGTTGTTTTCGCGTTCGGGGTGGCGTTACTTCGTACCGCCCAGGTGCGCTGCCCACGGGTAGTAGACGTACGCGAATGCGGCCGGCGCTCCGGTGATCCGTTTGTTCATCCAGACGGTGTTGTCCACTTTGACTCCGGGGGTCATCGGGAGAAGCTGGTCGTGCAGCGTCGTCTCGATGTCGGCGACAAGCTGGGCCCGCTTTTCAGGATCGGCCGTGCCGCGGGCCTCTGCGAACTTCGCGTCGACTCCGTTGTAGTTGTACTGATTGAACAGGCCGCCGGAGACGGCGGTCGCCGCGAGCCAGTCGAGGGGGTTGGGAATGTTGGGCCAGAACGCCGTGTAGAGGATGTCAACGCCGGCGCGGGTCGCCGGGTCGTAAAGGTAGCTCGAGTAGCCCGTGGTCGGGACCACCGTGAGTTCGAAGTTGAGGCCGATCCGGTTGGCCGCGTCCTTGACGGCGACGCCGAATTGCTGAACCTTGGCCGTGCCGGGGACCACCATTTGAATCTTCTTTGCTTTGACGTCCGCGGGGAGGCCGTCGACGATCTTCTTCGCGTCGTCATACCCGGCCGACACCGGCTCCGGGAGGGACTTTTCGAGTGCGTCGAGCTGCGTGCTGGCGAAGCCGAAGGCTGCGGACGGCGTCTGGAGCCGGCTTGGTTGGCCAACGCCGCCCAGGACCTGCTTGGCTATGCCATTCCAGTCGATGGCCATCTGGAGCGCTTTGCGGACCTGGGGGTTGCTGCCGGCCCCGTCCGGGTTGGCCCAGACGATGGTCTCCATGAGCGGCGCCGGTCCCTGGCTCAGCGTCCCGGCGGGCGTGTTCTTCAGTTGCGTGATGCTCGCTGGCGGAACGTTGAACGTGCCGTCGATCTGGCCTGCGAGGAGCCCGGAGGTGATGGCCGCGCTGTCGGTCAGGAACGTGAAGTCGATCCTTTTGGCCTTCGGTTTGAGGCTGGTATTCCAGTAGGAGTCGTTCCGGACTATGGAGATCGACTGGCCTTGGGTCCACTTGTCGAACTTGAACGGGCCCGTGCACATGACGCCGGTCGAGGGTGAGCCGAAGTCGGCTTGGTGGGTTTCGAAGAACTTCTTCTGGACGACGACTCCGGCGTAGCTTGCGAGTTCGTCGTTGAACAGGTAGTCGGGGCTGCTGAGCGTGACAGTGACCTGGTTCGTGCCCGTGACGGCTATGTTCGCGACGTTTCCGTACAGGTAGTTGTAGAAGGTCGTCTTGTCGCTGAGGTTGTGTTGCAGACTGAACGCGACGTCCTCGGCTGTCATGGGAGACCCGTCCCAGAATTTGACGTCGGTGCGCAGGTCGTAGACCCAGTGCAGCGGATCCGGGTTGGATGCTTTCGCGGCCAGATTGGGCTTGATCTGGAAGTCCGGGGTCTGGGTGAGGAGGTTCTCGCAGAGGTTCGAGTTGATCATGTTTGGGGTGTAGTCGGCCGACTTGAACGGGTCGACGGTCTTCGGCTCGCCCTCGAAGACGTTCCATGTGATCTTGTCGACCTCGGACACGGCCGCGGGCGTCATGATGGTCGGGTCGCTGGAGGCGGAAGTGTCTTTCGCTTTCGTCTGACCTCCTGCGGTGCATCCTCCGAGGAGGGCGGCGATGAGGAGGCCCGCAGCGGTAACGGCTGCGCGGGAAATCGCGCGATTCTGGTTCATGGCATGTTCTCCGTGATGGGGGTGTGTGGGTTTTGGGGAGTGGTGATTCCGGGCTGCCATCCTGGGTGGGGGACGCTGTCGCGCAGTAGCCGGGTGTAGGGGTCGTGGGGGTTATCGAGCACGTCGGCGGTCTGTCCCTGCTCGATGACCTGTCCATGCCGCATGACGATGACTGTGTCCGTGATTTGCCGGATGACGGCGAGATCGTGGCTGATGAACACGTAGCTGATGCCGCGTTGTTCGCGGATGTCGGCGAGGAGGTTGAGGATTTGTGCCTGGATCGACACGTCGAGAGCCGAGACGGCCTCGTCGAGGATGAGGATTTCGGGTTCGGCGGCCAGCGCCCGTGCAATCGCCACGCGCTGGCGTTGGCCTCCGGAGAGCTCTCGTGGGAGCGATTCCAGCTGGCGCTCGTGGAGACCTACAAGTTCGCCGAGGTCCCGGACTCGCGTCTTGAGCGCCGCGCCGGTGAGCCCGAAGTGCAGGTGCACCACTTCACCCAGGCAGTCCCCGATCTTCTGGCGGCGATCCAGGGATGTGTAGGGGTCCTGGAAGACGATCTGGATGAGCCTGCCGCGCGCACGCAGGTCTTTGATCCGTCGGGCGGGCCGCGTGTGGTCTGCCCCGCCAATCAGGATCCGGCCGGCGGTGGGCTGTTCGAGACCGATCAGCATCCTTGCGGTTGTGGTCTTGCCCGATCCCGACTCGCCGACGATCCCGAGCGAGCCGCCCGTGCGGAGCTCGAATCCGATACCGTCAACGGCAACGGATTCCTTGCGCCCGCGGCCGAAGGTCTTCCGCAACCCTTCGACGGAGACGACGGGCGCCGTCGTCGTGCGCGCCGTGTCTGGTGTCGCGCTCATCGCTGCAGCTCCTTCCCGAGGGCCGTCCCGTTGACGGTGCTTCCGTCAGGGCCAGCGCCGAGGAGGAGTCGACCGCGAAGCTCGGACGTCCGGCGGCAGCGGCTGTACTCGTCTTGGGCGAAGTGTTCGAGGACCGGGAATGACTCCCGGCATGCTTTCTCTGCGTAGGGGCAGCGTGGGGCGAAGGGGCACCCCTCGGGTGCCTCGTAGGCCGATGTCGGGTGGCCGGGTATGGCCGGCAGGCGCGGGACCACGCGGTTGATGTCCGGGCGGGCCTGCATGAGTGCGGCGCTGTATGGGTGGAGTGGATCCGTTTGCAACTTGGAGGAAGTCTGTTGCTCGACCATCGCACCGGCGTACATGACGATGGTCTGGTCGCACACGGCGGCCGCGAGTTCGAGGTCGTGCGTGATGAAAAGCATGGCCATGCCGTACTCGTGCTGGAGGCGCCCGAGGATCGACATTACTTCGCTCTGGGTGGTGACGTCGAGCGCCGTAGTGGGCTCGTCGGCGAGAATAAGCCGGGGTTTCATGGCGAGGCTCGCGGCGATCATGACGCGTTGGAGCAGGCCGCCCGAAAGTTCGTGCGGGTACTGGCGCAGGCGCCGTTCTCCGTCAGGGATCCCGACTTCGCCGAGGAGCTCTACGGCGCGATGGTTCGCCTCCGATGCGGAGACCCGGCCGTTGACGCGCAACCCTTCGGTGAGGAAGTCCCCGATGCGCCGGACAGGGTTTGTGTGGGCGCGGGGATCCTGGAAGATCATCGAGACGTCGCGCGAACGGAACCGGCGCAGGGCCGCGCCGCGGAGGTCCAGGACGGACTCGCCGTCGAACCTGATCATCCCCGTGGTCTGTGCGCCTGGAGGGAGGAGGCGGGCGATGCTGCGCACCGTCATCGACTTTCCGGAGCCCGACTCGCCGACAAGTCCGAGGGTTTGGCCGGCTTCGAGGCTGAAGGAAACGTCTTTGAGGACGGTCCGCAGTGCACCGTTGACGGGGAGCTGGACGTTGAGGCCATCTACCTCGAGCAGCGGGTTCATGCGCGTGCCTCCGATCGTTTGATGAGCTCGTCGCCGAGGCTGTTTGCGGCGGCTACGGTAATGACGATGAGCAGACTGGCCCAGAGGGCTTCTTGCGGTTGCTGCTGCATAATGCCGGCCATACCGCTTCCGACCATCGCCCCCCAGTCGGCTGTCGGCGCCTGCACGCCGAGGCCGATGAATGACAGGGACGCGATGTCGATAAGCGCGAATCCGAACGCGAGTGTCGCATTCGCCCAGATGAGGCCGGCGATATTGGGGAGGATGTGCCGCAGGCTGATGGCGGTACCCCGCAGGCCTTGAACGCGCAGTGCCTCGACGTACGGAAGCGAACGCTCGCGAAGGGCCGCGCTGCGGGCGATGCGGGCGATGTATGGCGTGTAGGAGATGGAGAGCGCCACGATGGCGCCCTGAAGTCCTGCGCCGAAGATCGCCGTGGCCAGGATGGCGAGGAGGAGACCGGGGAAGGCGAACACCGCGTCGATCGTGCGGGCGACGACGGTGTCGAACCACCCTCCGATCCAGACCGCGGCGAGGGCCAGCGCAGTTCCGGCGGTGGTGGAGATCGCCACGACCAGGAGGGAACCGACAACCGATGTCCGGGCGCCCGTCATGAGTCTTGAGAAGAGATCCCGGCCGCTGGCGTCCTGGCCGAGCAGGTGCCCGGAGCTGGGATCGGCGAACGCGCCCGAGAGGTCGACGGCGTTGGGGTCCGTCACGACGAGGACTGGGCCGAGTGCGGCCAGAAGGGCGACCGCGGTGAGCGCGGCTGCGGAGCACCAGCCGATGGTGCCCAGGCCGCGGCCTCGCACGCGGCCCTTCCAGGCGCGGCGGCGGGCGTCCATGACGGCGGCGAGGACGGTCATGATTTTCCTTTCCCGACCGAGACGCGGGGGTCCAGGACCGAGTACGCGAGGTCGATGACAGTGTTCAGGACGATGAAGGATGCAACGTAGGTAAGGCAGATGGCCTGCACAACGGGGAAGTCCTTTTGCTGCACGGAGCTCACAAGAAGGCTCCCGAGCCCGTTGAGCTGAAAGACCTGCTCGACGACGACCGTGCCGGAAATCATGCCCGCTAGGGTCAGGCCGAGGACGGTAAGCACGGGCAGCGCTGCGTTGCGCAGCACGTGGCGGCGGACTACGACACGGTAGGGGAACCCGCGGCTGATCGCCGTTTGAACGTGGTCGGCGGAGAGCTCCTGCCGGATGGCCGCCTGGCTGAGCCTGGCGACGAAGGCGATCGATGCCAGAGCGAGTGCGAAGGACGGCAGCACGAGGTGGTAAAGCGCGTCCGCGGGATCGACGCCGACACCGAAGACGGGGAACCATCCCAGGTTGACGGCGAACACGAGGGTGAGGACGACGGCGGCAACGAACGTGGGGACGGCCATCGCCGCGGTCGAGAGCCCAATGAGCGTGCTCGCAAGGAGTCCGGGGCGGAGACCCGCGAAGATGCCGATGGCGAGCCCGATGAGAGCGACAAAGATCGCGCTCAGGGCAACGAGGGCCACGGTCGTCCCGATCCGCTGGGCCAGCAGGGGCCCGACAGGCTCCCTGTAAAGGATCGACTCGCCGAAGTCGCCCTGGACCACGCCGCCGAGCCACCGGATGTACTGCAACGCGAAGGGTTCATCGAAGTGATATCGCTCGTTGATCTGCGAGATGGCGTCCGGAGTCATCGAGCGACCCTGCGTGAGGAATGTGAGCGGTGAACCCGGCGCCAGATAAAGCGCACCAAAGACGACGAAGCTCGCAGCAAGGAGCGTAGCGGCGAGTCCGCCGAGCCGCGCCGCGATGAAGCGGACGGTGTGCCAGATGGAGCTGCGGTTCGCGGTGCCCCGGGCTGAGGCCGGCGCAGGGGGGCGTGCGGTGCTGGCTGTCTGGGCGCTCATCGGTGCACCGCCCCTTCCATGGCGAGGACATCTCGCCCTGCGACGACGGTCCGGACGACCTTGGCCTCAAGCAGCTCCTCAGCCTGGGTCCGGAAGACGTCCCGGTCGAGGACGATGAAGTCCGCGAACAGTCCGGCGGAGAGGCGCCCGAAACGGTCTTCGGCGCGGCAGGACCATGCGGCGTCCCGCGTCGCGTGAACGACGGCTTCTTCGAGGGGCAAGGCGTAGCGGGCGATGTTGGGCGGCAAAGAAGGGTCGAAGGCGGATCGCCTCGTCGCGGCGACGAACATGTTGGGCAGGGGCGCGAAGGGCGAGGTCGGTGAATCCGTCCCGAAGGCCAGAGCCGCGCCTGCATCCGTTATCTCCGGCCACGGAAAACCGCGATCGATGCGCTCGTCGCCGAGCATGGCCCGCCAGTTGCCTTGGATGGCCGGGTCGGCGTGAACCGGCTGCATGCTCGCTACGATGCCAAGCGCAGCGAGCCGCACGATGTCGGCCTGTTCAACGACCTCAAGATGCTCGATCCGGTGCCGGCGCTGCGCAGGACCGTTGGTCCGCACGGCATGTTCGACGGCGGCGATCGCGATCCGGACTGCCTCGTCGCCGATGGCGTGCATCGCGACCTGGAGGCCGGCGGCGTCGGCCGCCGCGACGACGGGGGCAAGGGCAGGCAGGTCCCAAATCGGCCCGGGGAGCGAGCCGTCCGCATATGCGCGGCCGAGGGTTGCGGTGCACCCATCCACCGTGCCGTCGACCAACACCTTGATGCCGACAACGCGCAGCCACGGCGAATCGTGACGCGCGGCGAGCTCGGCTGCCCGCGCGACCTGGGCGAGGTTCTCCGCCGGGTCCTCCGAGCAGTGGATCCGCCAGTGGGCGGCGATGCGGGCGGTGAGCGTGCCGGCCTCCTCGGCCCTAACCATGGCGGCGAGGTCGCCCTCGTCCAGGCCCATGTCGATCGCGGCCGTCACGCCCACCGCACGGTATCCCGCCAAGGCTGCCTCAAGGTGCCGGTCGCGCTCGGCATCACTTGCCGCGCCGTCAAGCGCCGGCCAGACGAGCTGCTGCATGGCCGTCTCGTCGATGTAGCCGGTCGGTTCGCCGGATTCGCCCCGGGCGATCGAACCTCCCCGGGGAGCCACCGTATGACTGTTGATACCGATCTCGGCCAGAGCCGCGGTGTTGAGCCAGATCGAGTGGTAGTCGTACGCCTGGACGTAAACGGGGCGGTCGGCAATGACCTCGTCGAGCATGTGCCGCGTCGGTCCGTCGCCTGGCACCGTGCCGTGGAGCCACCCCTGGGCCCGCACGCGCGGGGCTTCCGGGTGCGCGGACGCCCACCGCGAAAGACGGCGCTGGATTTCCGCCAGGTCCTGGGCGCCCCAGAGGTCCGCCTGCCCTGCGGCCTCCCCCGTGGCCACGATGTGGGCGTGACCGTCGACGAAGCCCGGCAGGACCAGGGCTCCGTCGAGGTCTTCCTCGACGCAGTCGTCCCCGGCGAGGCGCCGAGCCGTCGCTCCGTCACCGACGTAGGCGATCTTGTCGCCCTCGACGATGAGGGCTTCTGCCCATGCAGGCTGGTCTGCGGTGAAGACCCGCGCATTCATATACAACGTTGGGGCCACTGTGGGTCCGGCCTTATCTTCTTTAGTGCTCAGGTTCTGTGATTCGGACGACGAGACTGGAGAGTTGGCGTCACCGCTGACGATGGATAACCTCGTCGGAGGAATTTGAGCTGACATGAGCTGTCCTTGGATTCATGGAAGGAATGTCGGGAAGAACTCCCGGAGAAAACTATCGCTGTTAGTTAAACTATAGACCCAACCGCCTTCTTTTGTGAAGTCGCTCACGTTAATTATCTGGCCCATGTAAGCCCTCCTGTGTGGTATGGGAAATTCGCCCCCAGGATCATGCACAGGTCGATGTCTTCCCGAGATTCAGTCACCTGTTCGGAGAGCATGATTCGGATCTCCTCTTCCAGAGCCGAGAGCAGTTTTGCTCGGATTTCTTCAGGTTCAACGGGTGAAGGGCTTGGAAGCAAGGCGGCCACTTCAGGGGAAATGGTTCCCTGGTCTGTCAGGTAGCCGGGCAGGTTCAGTGTCACTATCGCGTTCAGGCTGGAGCTTGAGTGGTACCGGGATGGGTAGGCGACATGGAGCGTTTGGCAGATGTGATACTGCACGCGGGGGCCTATGAACTGCAGGAGACTGAGCGGTGTCATGGGGAGCCCGAGCGGGTCCAGGGCGTGGTCCACCGTCGTTGGATTGGCGCCACGGTCGATGTGCATCAACACCTCAGAGAACAGTCTGGTCAGAATGCGGTTGACGACGAAACCGGGGGCGTCTTTGACTACCACTGGTAGTTTTCCCAGCAATGACGCCAGCGTTTGAGCTTTGGCAAGAGTGCTGTCACTTGTTTCCTGGCTGGGGACAAGTTCTATGAGCTGGAGGACGTCGACGGGATTGAAGAAGTGGAAGCCAATCAGCTGCCCGGGGTTCAGTAAGGCGGCGCTGATGTCTTGGACGGACAGCGATGACGTGTTGGTCAGGAGTATGGCATCTTCGCTCAGGTGGGGTTCTACTTCTGCGAAGACGGTTCGTTTGACTGTGAGCTCTTCGTAGACCGCTTCAATCACGACGTCGCATCCGCTGAAGTCTGCTTTGTCCGTGGTCCCGGTGACGAGGGAGCGGATTTCGTCGGCGTCGGCGGAAGTGACCTGTCGTCGTTTGACCTGTTTCTTTAGCTGTTCGTCGATCCAGTGCAAAGCGGAGCTGATCCGGTCGGCGGACAGATCGGTCATGAGGACCGGGACGCGGAGTTGTCGGGCGAAGGTGAGGGCCAGCTGACTGGCCATGAGCCCGGCGCCGAGGACTCCGACGGACTGGAACGATTTTGGCTCTGTGGCTGCTGCGGGGGTGTGGCGGCGTTTGACCTCCACCTGGCAGAGGCGGAATGCGTATCTGCTTGCGCGGGATTCTGTTCCGACGAGCAATTCGCCGAAAATGCGGGCGACGGCGTCGTTGTCGAATTGGGCCGGCGGCGAGCCTGCGGCGGACGCAATAAGGTCAAGGGCTTTGTAGGGGGCCGGCGCGGCGCCGCGGAACCTGTTGTCCAGCTGCTGGCGGATGGCGTCAGGTGATGCTGCCGGGCTGAGGTGGTCTGCGGGTTCAGGGCGCTGGCTTTGTTGCTTGAGAATGCCGGTGGCAAACGCCAGTGATTTTTCGAGGAATTCATCCGCGGGCAGAACAGCGTCGACGATGCCGAGTTGTTCGGCTTTTTCGGGGTCGAGAGTATGGTCTGCCAGTGGATCCGTGACTATGAGCTGAGTAGCAGCCGTTGGTCCGATCAGTGCCGTCGCGAGGGGGATGCCGTTCCATGCGGGGATCAGTCCCAGCCGGACTTCGGGCAAGCCGAGTGCGGCGACCGAAGAAGCCACGGTTCGATAGGTGGCGTGAAGTGCCAGTTCAAGGCCTCCGCCGAGCGCTGAGCCGTTGATGAAGGCAAAGGTGGGAATGGGAAGGTCTGCCAGCAGTCCGAATGTTTCTTGACCTGCGGAGGCGAAGTTGGTGGCTGCTTCGGCGGTGGTGAGATGGTCCATGTATTTCAGGTCTGCTCCTGCGCAGAAAACCGGTCCGGAACCGGTCACTGCGAGGGCCTCAAAGTCCTTCGGGTTGACTGCTTTGAGGGCTTCGGCCAGGTTCTCGAGGGACTCTGGTCCGAGGGTTACGGGCCGTCGTGGATCGTTGTTGTCCAGGGTTAGTAGTGCCAGTCGGAAGCCGTCGCGAACGACGACGTTCGTGGTGACATGGGTGATGGTCTCCTTGTACATGAAGGTTCCTGTTCGTAACTGGTGGGCCGGGGCGGCGGTGCAGGTGATGGGCAGTCGGTTCTGCGCTCAGTGGGGCCTCGGGCGGACATGTCCACAAGTTGCTGCAAGCGGTTGGGGGCTGGCCCCGTCGGAGAGGAGGGCGGAGATCAGAATGTCAGCACGATTTTGCCGACGGTTTCGGGTCCGTCCAGCAGTTCGTGGGCCGTTCCGGCTTCGGTAACGGGCAGGCGTTTGTGGATGACGGGGCGAACGTGGCCTGACTGGAGCATTGGCCAGACGTTTTTTACGACTTCCCGGACAAGTTCGGCCTTGCTCCCGGCGCCTGTGGCGGGGCGTGTCCGGAGGCTTGTGGAGTGGATGCTGCCGCGTTTGGCCATGAGGTGAGGGATGTTCAGTTCCGCCTTGGCGCCGCCCTGCATGCCGAGGATAATCAGGCGGCCGTCCGGGGCCAGGGCGGAGACGTTGCGTTTCAGGTAGCTTGATCCCATGTTGTCCAGGATGACGTCCGCGCCCTTGTCGTTCGTCGCTGTCATGAGTTCGGCGACGAAGTCCGAATCCTGGTAGTTGATCGTAATCTTTGCTCCCAGGTCCCGGCAGGCTTCAAGCTTGAGTTGGCTGCCGGCGGTCGCGGCCACGGTGGCTCCAGCCGCCGTGCCCATCTGGATGGCGTGTGTTCCGATGCCGCTGCCGCCACCGTGGACGAGCAGGACGTCGCCCGGGGAGAGGCGGGCGTTCATGAACAGGTTGGACCATACGGTGCAGGCGGCTTCGGGCAGGCTTGCTGCGTCCGGCAGCTCGATTCCTTCGGGAACAGGCATGAGCTGGCCCGCGGGCACGGCAACCCGCTCGGCGTAGGCCCCGCCCGAGAGGAGCGCGCAGACGCGGTCCCCGACGCTCCATTCTTGAACTCCGTCTCCTAGGTCGCAGATGATGCCGGCGCATTCCAGGCCCAGAATTTCGCTGGCACCCGGCGGGGGCGGATAGTGGCCCTGCCGCTGCAGGAGGTCGGCGCGGTTCACTCCCGCTGCGGCGACCTGGACGATGACTTCGCCTGGACCGGCGACCGGGTCCGGAACCGGGGCCCAGACCATGGCATCAGGGCCGCCGGGGCGTGGAACGGTAATCGCGTACATGCCGGGCTACTTCCTGTCGGCTGTGGTGCCGACACCTGTGGGGAGCTGCTTCTTTGCGATCTTGCCCACTGGGGTCTTCGGCAAGGAGTCCAGCCGTGAGTATTTGCGGGGTACTTTGTAGGCGGCGAGGTGCTTGCGGCAGTGCGCGTCGAGTTCTTCGTCGGAAATGACCGCGCCGGGTTCCAGCGTGATGAACGCTTCAACGGACTCGCCGCGGTACTCGTCAGGGGTTCCGACGACGGCGGCTTCCAGGATCCCCGGGAAACGGGTGAGGACTTGTTCGACCTCGGCGGGATAGACGTTGAAGCCGCTGGTGACGATCATTTCCTTTTTCCGGCCGACGATGTAGAAGTACCCTTGTTCGTCCATGGTGGCGAGGTCGCCGGTGAGGAGCCAGCCGTCCCGGAGGGTTTCCTTCGTCAGGTCCGGGCGGTTCCAGTAACCCTTCATGATCTGCGGTCCTTTGACGATCATCTCGCCCACTTCTCCCACCGGGAGTTCCTGGATTCCGGCACCGTCTTTGTCTACGATGCGGACATCCGTCAGGGGGACCGGGATTCCGATGCTGCCGACCCTGCGGTCGGCGAACAGCACGGGGTTCAGATGGGTGGACGGGGAAGCTTCGCTGATTCCAAAGCCTTCAATGATCTTTCCGCCGCTCTTGCGCTCGAACAGCTCCAGGTGTTCCTGGGGAAATCCGGCCCCGGCGCTGTTGTAGATGGTGACCTTGCCAAGGCCGCTCTCCGCGACCGCCGGTTCCCGGTTCAACGCCGCGTACATCGTCGGTACGCCGCTGAAGACGTACGGCTGTTCTCTTTTGATGATCCTGAGCATCTCTGCTGCCTTGAAATCGGAGACGAGGATCTGGTTCATGCCCGAGCGGACTGCCAGCAGCGTCACCGCGGTCAGCCCGTAGACGTGGCAAGTTGGCAGAACGTTGATGGTCTTGGCGCCGGGAGGGGTTTCCAGCAGCCCATAGGTCATGGCATAGCGCTGCTCAATGTTGGCGATGAGGTTGCGGTGGGTGAGCATGACGCCTTTGGCTGCCCCGGTGGTGCCTCCGGTGTACTGCAGCACGGCAACATCGGTGGCTTTCCTGTCGCACATGACCGGTGCGCCGTCCAGGTGCTCGCTCAGTATGCTTAGGGGCGTTCCGGCTTGTGTGCCGGGGACTTCTGTGAGGTCGACACGGAACAGTTTCCGGCCCAGGAAAGACGTTTCCCCCGGTGAACAGCGCATGACGGCTTCATCGGTAGTGACCACAAACTCCGCTCCGGCGTCGTCCAGGATTCTGCGCATCTCCTCGGCCGGGTACCGGACGTTCACCTGGACAACGATGCCCCCGGCGAGGACGGTTCCGAAGATGGCGAAGATGTATTCCGGACGGTTCGGGAGTATGACTGCCAGCCGGTCCCCGGAGGCCAAACCTTCCTTGCGCAGCAAACGGGCGAATGCGTGTGACTGCGCGTAAACGTCGTCGTAGCTCCAGGTTTGGTCTTCGAAGGTGAGCGCAGTCCTGCTCCCGAAGCGGCGGCGGGACTCGGTGAGCATGTCGCCCAGTGTCATGTCCGGCACCGATTGCAGGGCACGGACGGATTCCGGATAAAGCGCCATCCACGGACGTTCCTGGGGCCTGGGCATTGATGGTTCCTTTTCGAGGTGGGGCATAAATATGGACGGCATCAGGAGGCGCCGCCGGCGTCCTGCTGCAGCCGCTGGGCCGCGGCCAGTTTCTCTTTAAGAATGGCTGCGTCACGTTCGGGGTTTACCAGGACAAAGGTCAGGATGCCGCCGAGCAGGATCGCCGCCCCGAAGATCTGGTAGGAGAGGGAGAAGCCTGCCAGGGGTGTCACCGCGTTCTCGACCAGGACGCCTACCAGCCCCGGAGCAATGAGACCCGAGACGTTTTGAAGGGCGAGGAAGATACCCATCGAGCTGGACAGCTGGGACGCCGGGACGATCTGGGAGATCACCGCATTCATCATGGGCAGTGCAACACTCATGCAGCCATACCCGAGAATCAGTACGGCAACAACGATGACGGGCTCCTTGAAGAGCGGGAGGCAGGCCAGGACAGCGCCGCCAATGACCAGGAATGCTGTCGTGGTGATAACCCGGATCCTGCCGGAAGAGCCGTGCCGGTTACCGAGCCGGTCAGTGAGGAAGGTAGACCCGTACATGAAAATCAATGAGGCGACGCTGGGCAGCCCGAACATGATGCCGGATTCGAGTTGGGAGTACCCGAGCCCCTTCTCGAAGTAGGAGGGAATCCAGGTGATCGAGGCCGAGACCACTCCGTACACTGCAAACGTTGCCAGCAGGGCACCGATGAAGGACTTGGACGTGAGGATGTGCCAGCGGTTCAGCTTGATGACCGGAGGCTGCTCCTGCTCTGCGCTGGATACGGTCGAAGGACCGGGCAAAGAGCGGGTCTTGGCGAACGGTCCTTCCTTGCCGACCAGGAGCCAGGCAGCGCACCAGATGAAACTGACCACTGCCATGACTACAAAACCGGCCCGCCATCCCGCGGCAACGACGACCACTGCGAGGGCCGGGGCGGCAAAGATCTTGGCGAAGGAGGATCCCGAGGTCACCAGGGCTGATGGGAAGCCGCGCTTTTCGGGCGTAAACCACTGAAATACGGCGGTGGTCGCCATCGCTGTTGCAGGCCCTTCGAAGGCGCCTAGGGCTATGCGGCACAGGAGCAGGACCGTGAACGTGCCGCTGATCAGGATTGGGAACTGCACCAATCCCCACAGGGCGGAAAGGATGAGGAGAATCCAGCGGACCTGGAAGCGGTCACCGAGCAGGCCGACCATGGCGCCGCTGACGCTGAAGAGGAAGAAGAAGGCACTGCCGGCAAAGCCGATCTGTGTGGCGGTAAGGCCGAATTCGCGGGCGAGGGGCTGGGCCACGATGCCCAGCAGTGCCTTGTCCGACCAATTGATCGTGGCAAAGAGGACGACCATGGACGTCACTGTCCAGGCCCGAATCCCCGGGGGCTGAGTTTTTCCGGCGGCGGGTGACTTCGTCGGAGTGATGTGGGCTGACATGAGCTGTCCTTAGATTCACGGAAGAAGAGATTCACGGAAGAAGGGCGGGAAAAGTCCCAAGAAAACTAGCGCTGTTAGTTGAACTATAGACCCAACTGTTTTGTTTTGTGAAGACGCTCACGTTAAGTCTGCTGGTGCAATCCACGTGATCGCGGCAGTGACTATGGCAAGGTAGACGGCATGGCACGTCCACGAATCCCGATACTTTCCTCCGAGCGCATTGTCCAAGCAGCGGCTGCGCTTATCGACGAGGCTGGCCTCTCCCAACTAACGATTCGGCGCCTTGCTGAGCGTCTCGGGGTCAAAGGGCCTTCGATCTACAACCACTTTCCGACCATGGACGCCATTGCCGACGCCGTTGTCGATTCGCTGCTGGGCACGATCGATATTTCCATATTTAGTTCGACCGGCTGGCGGGAAGCACTCCCTGTCTGGGCAAGGAACTACTGGAGGGTGCTCCATGAGCACCCTGAGATTGTGCCGCTGATGGCCCGGGGGCCCGCGACACGAACGGCCCAGCTGCGGCTGGCCGACGCATTTTATGGATCTCTCGTCGACGGGGGATGGCCGCCGCGGCAAGCGACAGAAGTGGCCATCGCCGTGCGCAATTTCATCGCAGGCTCCGCCCTGGGCTCGTACTCGGGAGGGTTCTCCGAGCCGGCCGAGTTCTACTCAAGGGAGTTTCCGCATCTGGCGGACGCCTATCGGCTCCCCGAGTACAAAACCGAGTTGGACATCGCGGCTTTCGAGCGGGGCCTGTCCTGCCTGATGGACGGGCTGCTGTTGCACTATGCGACCGGCGTACTCGGACTGGGAGGCCAAGGCGGTGAAAAGACCGCTACCGCCAAAAGGGTCTAGCAAAACTTACGTCGTTAGTTTAGAGTTTTGGGGACGACACTAATCGGTTCCGGCCTGGCCGGACGCATTTGATGGAGCCCCTCATGAACTACGAATACATCCGCTACGAAGTGGACGGCCCGGTCGCCACGATTTGGCAGAACCGTCCCCGGCAACGGAATGCTCAGAACGAGCAAATGCTCGATGAGCTGAACGACGCCATACTTCGCGCTGGCCAGGACACGGAAGTCCGTGCCGTTGTCCTCACCGGAGCGGGGGGCCACTTCTCCGCCGGCCACGACCTCAAAGAGGGCCAGGCCAGGCGTCAGGACTTCACTCCCGAGGAGCGGTGGGACTTCGAATCCACCTCCTACATGCAGTACTGCCTGAACATTTTCAATCTCCCTAAACCCACAATCGCCCGCGTTGACGGGGCGTGCATCGCCGGAGCGTTCATGGTGGCAAACATGTGCGACATGATCGTGGCCTCCGAGGATGCTTTCTTCGCCGACCCCGTCCTGCACACCATGGCTGTGGCCGCGGTTGAGGTGCTCGTCCATCCCTGGGTGATGGGGAGCCGCAAAGCCCGGGAGTTCCTGTTCACGGGCGAACGCATGTCCGCGCAGGAGGCGTACGAATGCGGCATGGTCAACCGCGTCGTTCCTGCCGCCGAACTTGACCTTGCCGTGGACACTCTGGCGCAACGGGTGGCCCAGGCTCCGCCGTTCGCCACCCGCGTCCTGAAGAAGTCACTGAACAGAACCCTTGAGGCGCAGGGCTTCCACGTCGCCCTCAGCGCCCACTTCGACGCACATCAGCTGACCCATTTCAGCGAGGAAGCAGCCCGAGGCAAGGCCGACGGCGGGTTCTCCAACTCCATCACCCGCCACAAGACCGGCGCATCAGTCAAATAATCCGCGGTCGCACAGTACAGGAAAGGACGATTGCGAAATGACAACCTTCAACATCCATGAACTACCGGCGGACAGTCGTGTAGTCACCCGTCACCGGGTCGGGCACGTTTACCTGATCGGACTGAACCGGGTGCCCAAACGAAACGCCTTCGATCTGGAGATGCGCTCCGAGCTGGCAATGGCCTACGCCGAGATGGAACAGGACGACCAAGTGCGCGTCGGCCTGTTTTACGCGCACGGGGACCACTTCACCGGCGGCCTCGACATGGCGAAGGTCGGTAACGCTCTGCGTGAGGGAAAGGGCGGAATCCCGGAGGGAGGCATTGATCCCCGGCAGCTCAGCGGTGCCCAGCGGCGAAAACCCGTGGTCAGCGCCGTCCAGGGCTGGTGCCTGACATTGGGCATTGAGCTGCTCCTAGCCACCGATATCCGCATAGCGGCAGAGGACGCGAAGTTCTCCCAGATGGAGGTCAGCCGCGGGATCTTTCCCTTCGGCGGCGCGACTATCCGCTTCCCCCGGGAAGCCGGCTGGGGCAACGCCATGCGCTACATGCTTACAGGTGATACCTTCGACGCCGCTGAAGCCCTCAGGATGGGCCTCGTGCAGGAAATCGTCCCGACAGGCCTCCAACTCTCCCGCGCCTTCGAGATTTCCGAAGTTATTGCCCGGCAGGCTCCCCTGGGCGTCTCGATGACGCTGCAGTCAGCTCGGCGGGCCCAGCGCGAAGGGGAAGAAGCCGCCGCAAGGCAGCTGGTTCCGGAAATGCTCCAACTGCTCGACAGCCAGGACGGCTCCGAAGGCGTTGCCTCGTTCCTGGAACGTCGCCCGGCACAATTCACCGGCCGCTGACCCCGGCCCCTGACCACCCCGTTCCCGCACCCAGCTGCGACCTCCATCCAAGGAAAAACATGGCCTACGACTCGATCGACACCGACTACTACCGGCTCGAGGACCGGCTCACCGACAGTGACCGCGCCATCCAGAAGCAAGTCCGTGCCTTCGTGGACAACGAAGTCCTCCCGATCATCAACGACTACTGGGAACGCGCCGCCTTCCCGTTCGAACTCATCCCCAAGTTCGCCGACCTGGGCATCGTCGGAACCACGATTGAAGGATACGGATGCCCCGGCCTCTCACCCACCGCCGCCGGCCTGATCGCCATGGAACTTGGCCGAGGCGACGGATCAATGAACACGTTCTTCGGAGTCCACTCAGGCCTGGCCATGGGAAGCGTGCACCTTCTGGGCAACGAGGAACAAAAAGACCGGTGGCTGCCACAGATGGCCCGCATGGAGCGCATCGGCGCCTTCGCGCTAACTGAACCCGACCACGGCTCGGATTCAGTGGGACTGGAAACGTCTGCGCGCCTGGACGGTGACCACTACGTCCTCAACGGGGCAAAGAGGTGGATCGGCAACGCCAGCTTCGCAGACATCATCATTATCTGGGCCCGCGACGAAACCGACGGCAAGGTCAAAGCCTTCATCCTGGAAAAAAACGACGATGGCACTTATCCGGACGGCTACAGCGCCGAAGTCATCACGGGAAAGATCGGCAAACGCGCCATCCTGCAACCGGACATCACCATTCGGGACCTCCGGATCCCGAAGGAGAACTTGCTAGCCCACGCAGAATCCTTCCGGGATGCCAGCCGTGTTCTCGCCGCAACGCGGAACAGCGCCGCCTGGGAATCCGTCGGCCACGCGGCCGCCTCCTACGAAGCTGCCGTCGCCCATGCCCGGACCAGGATCCAGTTCGGTAAACCGCTGGGCAGCTTCCAGCTCATCCAGAACAAGCTGGCTAACATGCTCGCGGAACTGACCGCCATGCAGCTGATGTGCTTCCGTCTGGCCGAACTCGCAGAATCCGGCCAGCAAACATCCACCATGGCATCCGTGGCCAAGATGCATACGGCTCAAAAAGCCCGATGGATCTGCGCCGAAGCCCGGGACATGCTCGGAGGCAACGGCCTGCTGCTTGAAAACCACGTGGCCCGCCACCTGACGGACATGGAAGTCGTTTCCACCTACGAAGGAACTGACTCCATCCAGTCACTCCTCATCGGGCGCGATATCACCGGAATCGCGGCCTTCGTATGACCGAACAATCCAACCTCCAGGCTCAGGAACCGTCGCTGCCGGAGCGTTCCAACAGCGCAGAGAACACCCCCTTGATTGTCGGATACGCCCGCACGCCCTTCTGCAGGTTCAACGGACAATTCTCCGACGTAGCGGCCACCGAACTTGGCGGGCATGCGGTCACCGCAGCCCTGGACCGTGCTCGCGTTGCCCCCGCGGACGTTAACTACGTCGTTGCCGGTCATGTCCTCCAGGCAGGCCTCGGCCAGAACCCAGCCCGCCAAACCGCCGTGAATGCAGGGATCCCCCTGTCAGTCCCTGCCATCACCCTCAATGCCGTCTGCCTCTCAGGCATGGAAGCCGTGGCGGCAGCGGTACGTCTCATAACCTCCGGGGAAGCTGACATCGTCGTGGCAGTCGGACAGGAATCAATGTCCCGTGCCCCGCACGCCCTCCATGTCAGGTCCGGACAGAAGTACGGGGCTATGGAAGTCCTGGACACCCTCGAAAATGACGGCCTGACCGACGCCTTCGAACACCGCTCCATGGGCAGCTCCACCGAAGACGGCAACACAGCATTCGGGCTAGACAGACGTTCCCAAGACGACTGGGCAGCCCTTTCGCACCAACGAGCAGAGGGACATAAGACATTTCACGCCGGCGAGATCGAACCCTATCCGCTTGCCTCGCGCAGCGGCCAACTCCTCGTAACGGACGATGACGGAATCAGGGCCGGTACAACTACCCAGTCGTTGGCCAGACTGCGCCCGGCTTTCCGGGCCGACGGAACCATAACCGCCGGCAACTCTTCCCAGATTACCGACGGCGCCGCAGCCATCGTCCTGGCCAGCCGGGAAGCAGCGGAACGGCTAGGTTTGTCCCCGCTGGCCAGCGTCGAAGCCCACGCCTTCGTGGCAGGACCAGACGTGCTGCTCCACAAGCAACCCGCCAACGCCATCTCCGCAGCCCTGAAAAAAATCGGGACCGACGCCGCAGAACTGTCGGCCATCGAGATCAACGAAGCCTTCGCAGCCGTCGCCGTCCAGTCCCTGCGGGAGCTCGGCGTGGACCCGGAAATCGTCAACCAACACGGCGGGGCCATCGCGCTCGGTCACCCGATAGGCGCGTCCGGAGTCCGACTCATTGGCACCCTCGCCCGGCAACTGTCACTTGCCGGCACCGGCAACCTGGGAGCCGCTGGAATCTGCGGCGGTGGAGGACAAGGCAGCGCTGTTATCTTGAAGGCGAACTAGGGCGTGTCTCCTAATGCTGGGGGTGGCTTGTTGGCAAAATTGAGTGGTGAGTTCGCGTTATGCCTTGTTGTCCGATGCCCAGTGGGAGTTCATTGCCCCGTTGATGCCTGATTCCTCGGGGAAACCGGGGCGGCCGTTCAATGACCACCGGTTGATGACAGAGGGCATCATTTACCGCTACCGGGCAGGTATTCCATGGCGGGATCTCCCTTCCCATTTCGGGTCGTGGAAGACCGTATGGAAGCACCACCGCCGCAACAGCGCCAGCGGGATCTGGGACAGGGTACTGGCTGCGTTGTTGACCCGTGCCGACGCGCAAGGGCTGATCAACTGGGAGGTGTCAGTGGACTCCACGGTGAACCGTGCCCACCAGCACGGCACGAACCTTCCCCGCCACACAGGGGGACCTCTCGAATTACAGGAATCTGCTTGATGAGCCGGATGATCATGCCATCGGACGCTCCCGCGGCGGCCTGACAACCAAGATCCATGCCCTGGTTGACGGCAACATGCGCCCCTTGGTCCTGCTCCTGGGGCCCGGTCAGGGCGGGGACTCGCCCATGTTTGAAAACCTCATGGATGCCCTGAAAGTCGAACGGGAAGGTCCCGGACGGCCCCGCGGCCGCCCGGACCGGGCCATGGCTGACAAAGCCTACTCATCCAAAGCGATCCGGAGCTACCTGCGCGGGCGGGGCATTGAATGCGTCATCCCAGAAAAGGAAGACCAGAAAGCCAACCGGAAACGCAAGGGCTCCTCCGGCGGCCGGCCCGTCACCTACGACAAGGACGCTTACAAGCGCCGCAATGTCGTCGAACGCAGTTTCAACACCCTCAAGCAATGGCGCTCCCTGGCCACCCGCTACGACAAACTGGCCCTCACCTACCGCTCAGCGGCCGTTCTGCACACCGTCATCATCTGGAGCGCACTATTAGGAGACACGCCCTAGCACCGGGCTGCAGGAAGATGCCCGCTCGCCGGTGTCCATCACGACGCTGAGTAAGTCGCGGCTTTGCGACTGAAAACCGCCAAAGGCAACCGTGAAAAAACCGCCAAACGAAGTTAACAGTCACACTGCCGGCCCCTTGCAGGCACCGTCCGGATGTCAGTTTAATGTGACCTCCGACTCATGACGGGACGATCACGCTGTCCCTTGCGTTAAACCAGTGGCGAAAGGAGGCCATGTGCTCATTGTCTTAACCGGAATAGACGGCTCAGGAAAATCCACGGCCGCCCGCGCCTTGGTAGATGCGGCCCAGGCTGACGGTGAAAACGCCCTGCTGCTCAGCAACCACGCCGGCAGGCGGAGCATGTCCGTGCTGGCTGAACGGCTGGGTATCCGCTGGCCGCGCCGCATGGCCGACGCCGCGGAGACCACCCTCCGCGTGGCCAACGTGCTTGTATCCCATGCCCGGGCCGGCCGCTTCGACGGCCTGGTGGTGATGGACCGGCACCTCCATTGCCAGCTGGCCCTGCGCACTGCCAAAGGTCTGCCGCGTGGCCGTGTGCTCCCCTGCCTGATTTCGTCTCTGCCGGAGCCTGACGCACTGGTGCACCTGGATGTTGAACCTGCGTTGGCACACGAGCGCATCGTGGCCCGCGGCACCGATTCGGAGACGCTGGCTGACCTGGTGGCCCTGCGCGACGCCTACCGTTCCATGCCCGAATACGCGGGCTTCGTCCAGCTCGACGCGGACTGCCGGCCGGCCGCGGTTGTGGCCGGGCTCAAGCGGATCGTGCGCGCGGAAAATCCCGCGGCTGTTTAGCCCCCGCAGACCAGCTCCGGCTCAAATCAGCGCGTGCAGTCCCCGGCTCCGCGGCCGGCCGAAGGACGCCGCACCCAGGAATTCAATGGCGACGAACGGCTCGGACCCAACCACCCACTCATCGTGCCCGGGAGGCAGCGCATAGGTGTCATGGGCATGGATGGTGGACCTCACGCCGTCGGACGTTTGAATCTCCAGACTGCCGGAGACACAGTAGCCGAGGTGATTGTGTTCGCAGAAGTCCGTCAGTTCCATGGGCTTGGCGGACTCGGACCATCGCCAGCCGGGAGCGAGGATAAGGCGGGCCACGGAGTAGTCATCCACGGTGACGAGATCGAACTCGGCCTTATCCGGACACCGCTTCTTGTCCGGAATATCAAAGGATTTTACGGCCAGAGCTCTGATGAAATTTGCGGTCATGGGGACACAGCCTAGGGATCATTTTCGGCGGGCGCTTAGGGCTGGGACCAAGCGGTGGTGAGTGGATGCCGGCAGGCGGCTACGGAGTGCGGCGACGAAGTGCGGAGACCAACAAGGTGTATCTCTAACCGTATCCATACGGCGCCTCAAGTCAATGGACCGCCCGGACCTTCGCGGAACCGGACAATGTCCCCTGCATGGGTCCCGGCCCTGGACCAGCCGGAATACTTCAAATGACGCCGGAGTTGTTGTTTAAAGTGGAAAGCCGATTCACTGGTTTCCTGTCTTTTGCCATCAGAGTCTCCCAAAGGAACGCTATGAGCCCCCAACTGATCACCAAACTTCAGCCAGGTACCCAGGCCCCCGATTTCACGCTGCAGGACGCCGAGGGCAAGGAAACCTCCTTGGTCAACTACCGCGGCAAGAACGTCATCGTGTACTTCTACCCGGCGGCTGCAACCCCCGGGTGCACCACCGAGGCCTGCGATTTCCGTGACAGCCTCTCATCCCTGCAAGGCTCCGGCTATGAAGTCCTGGGCATCTCCCCCGATGCCCCGGAGAAGCTGGCCGATTTCACCGGCGACTTTAACCTGACTTTCCCGCTGCTCTCCGACGAGGACCACGCAGTGGCCCTCGCCTACGGCGCGTGGGGCGAAAAGCTGGTCAACGGCGAGATCGTCGAAGGCCTCGTCCGCTCCACCGTGGTGGTGGACCCCGACGGCAACGTGGCGCTGGCGCAGTACCAGGTCAAGGCGCAGGGCCACGTCGCAGCCCTTCGGGAGTCCTTGGGGGTCTAGTCTGGCTGGGCACACGTAGCCCACCAGTCGGGATTCAGGCATGGCGATCGAAGTCCGTCCGGGAACGCTGTTCGAGGACGTCAAAACGCTGGTTGGTCCTAAGCGGCCCGATGCCAACGTCTGCTGGTGCCTGAGCTACCGCATTCCGTCCAAACAGAACGTTGAGTTGCGCGGGACGGCCCGTGGCGACCTGATGAAGGAGCTCGTGGCGCAGGATCCGCCGCCTGGGGTTCTGGCGTACGACGGCGACGAAGTAGTTGGGTGGGCAGCTGTCCATCCGCGCGCCGATACGAGCTTTGCCCGCAACCGCAGGATCCCCCATGTGGATGACCTGGACGTTTGGTCTGTGTGGTGTATCCGGGTCCGGCCCGGGTACCGCGGCAAAGGGATCTCCCATCACCTGCTCAAAGGTGCCGTGGAGCTGGCCCGCAGCTACGGCGCGCCCGCCATCGAGGGCTACCCGGTGGATAACGGCGGCAGCAAAGTGGACCTCACCATGGCCTACGTGGGCACTCGCAAGCTCTTCGAGAAGGCCGGGTTCGTCAAGGCCGCTGATACGGAGTCGGTGCTTAACGGGTTCCCGCGCGTCCTGATGCGCCTGGACCTGGGCTAACGCGGGACCAGCTGACGCAACGTGCGCTGAATCAGGGCTTCTTCCGCCAGTTATTCGGCCAGTCGTTGTCTATTACCCACAAGGCCAGCAGCAGCGCGTCCATGGTCATGAGTCCCGCTAGGAGGTAAGCCCACCCGGTGTACCAATGCACGGCAATCTCCTGACCTGGTATCCCCCAGCCACTTGATTGTCCTCCAGTGTGGCACGGAACAGGTCAGCAGGGAACGGCTACTTTGCGAGCGCCGCCAGGCGGCCGTGAAGTTCGGTTTCGCGGTTGAGGAGGCGGGTTAGCTGTTCGACTTTTTCCGAGAGCTCAATGCCGACGGCCAGCCGGTCCCCCGGCCAGCTCGAGGCCTCCCAGGACTCACCCAGGGCCTGGGCCAGCGAGCGGGACAGGGAGCGGAGCTTCCAGGAATGGCTCAGGTAGTGAACGGTGCTGCGCGGGCGGCGGCCCTGCTTCAAGAGCTGCCACGAGCGTGCCAGCCTGCCCGGCAGTCTGACGGATTCCGTTGGTTCCATGACTCCTGCACCGTCCTCCGGCAATCCGCACATTCCTTCAAAGCTGGTCCTTCGAGTGTGGCCAAGGAGC
The DNA here is from genome assembly GCF_050156205.1 of Pseudarthrobacter sp. Y6. Taxonomy (NCBI): domain Bacteria; kingdom Bacillati; phylum Actinomycetota; class Actinomycetes; order Micrococcales; family Micrococcaceae; genus Pseudarthrobacter; species Pseudarthrobacter sp. Y6. Next base: position 3,970,670 of record NZ_CP189574.1, read on the forward strand.
CTCAAGGGCCCATCAAGGGCAGTCAAGTATTCCGGCAAGACCGGGCCACACCATGGCGGCCCGCCCTGGAATGCCCGGTGCTGCACCGACTTCAACCTTCGTTGTCAGGTCAATGACATGCTTCACCGGCCTTAATACGGTAGAAGTAGAGTCATGCCTTCCATGCCCGAACCGCGCCGTGCCGTTGTGATTGAGGACGATCCGGACATCCGTGGCCTCCTTGTCCGGATCCTGGTCAAGCAGGGTTTCGAGGTGACGCAGGCCGAGGCCGGCCTGCCCGGCGTGGAGGAGGTCCGCCGCGCCAAGCCGGATCTGATCACACTGGACCTGAACCTCCCGGACGTGGACGGGCTGGAAGTCTGCAAACTCCTGCGTGAATTCTCCGACGCCTTTATCGTGATGCTCACTGCCCGCGCCGACGAACTGGACAAGCTCACTGGCCTGGACAACGGTGCGGATGACTACATCAGCAAGCCGTTCAGCCCGCGCGAACTCCAATCCAGGATCAATGCCCTGTTCCGCCGCCGGCAACCGTCCGCGGCGGACACGGCCGTGGCGAGCGAGCTGGAACGCGCCACCGAGGTCCAGCAAAGCCTGCTGCCCCAGGAGGACCTCCGGGTGGACGGGTACGACGTCGCCGGCGACTTCCGCCCCTCCCGCAGCGTGGGCGGGGACTTCTACGACTGGTACCGCACGCCCGAGGGCCTGCACTTGACGTTCGCCGATGCCATGGGCAAGGGCATGGGCGCGGCCCTCATTGCGGCCACCGTCCGGGCAGTCATGCGGTCCACCGGACAGCGCCAGGACCTGGACGCGGCCTTCGCATCCGCCAGCAAAACCATCGCGGCGGACCTGGATTCCTCCAACTCGTTTGTCACCCTCTTTCACGCCCGGCTGGACGCTGCATCCGGCGTCGTCAGCTATGTCGACGCCGGCCACGGACTGGCGCTGCACGTCACTGCCGAAGGGTCGGCGCACCGCCTTCCGAGCGGCGGCCCGCCCGTGGGCGCCTGGGCCGGGTCCACCTGGCCGCAGTCCGCCGTCGGCCTGGCCCCGGGCGATTCCCTGGTGGTGGTCAGCGACGGCGTGCTGGACGTCTTCGACTCGGTGGAGCAGTTCACCGAGGCTGTGCTCGCCGCCGCCCACGGCCAGGTTTCCGCGCAGTCCGCCAGCGCCGCCATCATGGCCCTGGCGCCGGCCGAAACCGCTGAGGATGACGTCACCGTCGTGGTGGTCCGCCGCCTGCCTGAGCCAGCCGCGGCATGACGCGCTTCTGGACCCGCCTGGTGGTGGTCCTGACCGTCATCCTGGGCGTGAACTACGTGGCCTGGCGCTGGGCGTCGTCGCTCAACTGGGATGCCTGGTGGATCGCCGTGCCCCTGGTGGTGGCTGAGACCTACAGCCTGATCGACGTGATGCTCTTCGGGATGACCGTGTGGCAGCTCAAGATCCGTAAGGGAGCACCCGCGCCGCCCCACGATGCCACCGTGGACGTCTTCATCACCACGTACAACGAAGACCTGGACATGGTCATGACCACCGCCCTGGCCGCCCAGAAAATCCGGCACCCGCACAGCACCTGGATTCTCGACGACGGCGCGCGCCCGGAGCTGAAGGCCCTCGCCGAAGAGCACGGGCTGGGTTATGTGACGCGGAGCGAGGACTGGACCGTCAAGGTGCCGCGCCACGCCAAAGCCGGCAACCTGAACAACGCCCTGATGGTGACGCACGGCGAATTCCTGCTGATCCTGGACGCGGACCAGATCCCCGAACCGGACATCCTGGAAAAAACCCTGGGCTATTTCAACAACCGCCGGGTGGCCCTGGTCCAGACGCCGCAGTACTTCAGCAACGTGCCCGCCCACGATCCACTCGGCAGCCAGGCACCCCTGTTCTACGGGCCCATCCAGCAGGGCAAGGACGGCTGGAACGCGGCGTTCTTCTGCGGCTCCAACGCCATCCTGCGGCGCGAAGCCCTGATGCAGCTGGGCCTGGTGGGCTACGTCAAGGAGACCGAAAAGAGCATCCGCCGCGCCCTCACCGCCTCCCGCTCCGCCATCCGCCAAGCACGCAAATCCGCGGACATGACCACCCCTCTCGTGGCCGAAGTACTGGACGCGGTGGAGGCCGCCACGCTGGAAGCCCAGGAACAGCTGGCGGACGGCCAGCCCCTGAGCGAGATCACGTACCGGGTCCGCCGCCGCGTGGACGCGGCCGTGCAGACGCTGGTCCAGGCCGACATGTCCGCCCTGCAGGCCGACCTCGAAGAGATCGCCGCCATGGAACTGGCGCACGTGGGTGATGCCGGCGTGCCGGTGGTGGCCGACGACGCCGTCCAGCGTATGTCAGCCCGTGACTGGTCGCCGCTGGGCGCGCTGGAATCCGTGCAGGCCGTCCTGGATGCCCTGAACGTGGAGCGGAACGATGAAGCCCAGCCGGTCATGCCGCTGGCCACCATCTCCGTCACGGAGGACATGGCCACGGCCATGCGCCTGCACGCCATGGGTTGGGAAAGTGTCTACCACCACGAGGTCCTGGCCTATGGCCTGGCGCCCGAGGACCTGCAGACCATGCTCACCCAGCGCCTCCGCTGGGCGCAAGGGACCATGCAGGTGCTGCTCCGCGAGAACCCGCTGCTGCAGAAGGGCCTGAAGTTCGGCCAGCGGCTGATGTACTTCGCCACCATGTGGACCTACCTGAGCGGTTATGCGGCGGTCATCTATTTCGCCGCCCCCATCATCTACCTGCTGCTGGGCGTCCTGCCTGTGAGCAGCCTCAGCTGGGATTTCTTCCTGCGGTTTATCCCGTTCATGGTCGCCAACCAGCTGCTGTTCGCCGTGGCCGGCCGCGGGATCCCCACCTGGCGCGGGCAGCAGTACAGCCTGGCGCTGTTCCCCACGTGGATCAAAGCGTGTTCGACGGCGGCCCGGAACGTCTGGTTCGGCCGTCCACTTGGGTTCGCCGTCACCCCGAAGGCCCGCCAGACCGGCGGCCCCAGCTGGAGCCTCATCCGGCCCCAGATCGTGGTGAGTGTGCTGCTGGCGGTGGCCGCCGTCGTCGGGATTATCCGCCTGGCCACGGGACTGGCCGAGCCGCTTGGCACCCTGGTGAACGTGGCCTGGGTTACTTTTGACCTGGTGGTCATGAGCATCCTGGTCCGGGCTGTTTTGTACAAGGGCTACGAACCCGCTGTGGACGTTGCTTCTGGAGAGAGGAAAGCCGATGGAGTTTAGTTACGAGGTCAAGGATTCGTACGCGGAGGTCAAGGCGGACGGACGGCTGAACATGGTGTCCGCGCCCAAGCTGCGCGAATTCGTCACCGATGTGATCGCCGGCGGTTCCTCGCGGATCGTGGTGAACCTGGAGGACACGGCGTTTATGGATTCCTCCGGACTTGGCGCGCTGATCGGCTGCCTCAAGGCCGCCCGTCAGGCCGGCGGGGACCTTCGCATCGCAGCGGTCCAGCCGCAGGTGAAAATGGTTCTTGAGCTGACCAGCATGGACCGGGTGTTGACTGCCTACGCCTCCGCCGACGAGGCGTTCCGCAATGACTGAGGTCCTGGCCCGGCGGAGCTTCCGGGGACTGTCCACGGCCGAGGCCATCGACTCCGTCCACAACGAACTGGACAAGCTCTGGGAGGACGCGCCGTTCGTCCAGGCCATGGACCAGATGACCTTCACGACGGCGGTGATCGAGTCCGCGTCCAACATCGTCCAGCACGCGCAGCCGGCCAAGGCGCAGAAACCGGTGGAGCTGGGAGTGGACATCAGCGTCCAGCCCACGCTCCTGCAGGCCCGGGTCAGCGCGTTCTTCGCCAAGCCCCCGTTCGGCCCCCTGGAACCGGGAACCCCGGACGACGATTCCGAGTCCGGCCGCGGCCTGGCACTCATCGAGGCGCTGGTCACCACGGTGACCTTCGAACGGCAGGACGGCACCAACACCTGGATCCTCTCCCGGACGTCACAGCCCTGACCCCTCCCCCGGATGCTCTATCACTCTTAGCTCCCATTTGGCCGTTTTGGCAGCTATACGTGATAGAGCAACGGTAAGAATGAGTAGGCTAGAGGGCATGGCTTTTGAAGAAACCCCCGCTGAGCGCCGCGAGGTCACCGTCCGCCGGGCACCGAAATATGTACCGTTCCTCATCCTCGGCGCCCTGGTGGGCGTAGCGGTGGCTGCCGCCGTCGCGTACGGCCTCCCCGGTGACGAATCCTTCGACCGCGGCTCGGTGTTCGGCTTCTTCCTGGTCATGTTCGGCGCCGGCGGTGCGGTATTGGGCGCCGTGGTGGCCCTGCTGCTGGACCGGCGGAGCCTCAAGCGCCAGAAACGCGCCATCGTGGAAGCCGTCCCGGATTCAGAGCCCGACGACGGCGCCCAGCCGTAGGCACCAACACAGGCGCCCGGCCTGCGGTCCGGTCACAATGGCCGCGGCGGAAAAGTCTTACCGCATCTCGTGAGATAATCGACCAGTGGCACGCGGCGATGGAAAACTTTCTCATGATCTTCTCCCTGACGAAAAGGGACCTCAGGACGCTTGTGGCGTTTTCGGGGTCTGGGCACCAGGTGAAGAAGTAGCAAAACTTACCTATTACGGGCTGTATGCATTGCAGCACCGCGGTCAGGAGTCGGCTGGTATAGCTACCAGTGACGGCAAGCGGATCAACGTCTACAAGGACATGGGCCTCGTTTCCCAGGTCTTCGACGAGACCACGCTGAACACCCTGACCGGGCACCTGGCGGTGGGACACTGCCGCTACTCCACCACCGGAGCCAGCCACTGGGCCAACGCCCAGCCCACCCTCGGCGCCACCAGCACCGGCACGGTTGCCCTCGCGCACAACGGCAACCTGACCAACACGGCCGAGCTCAACGCCATGATCATGGAACGCAACGGCGGCCAGCTCAGCGGCGAAATGAAGCAGGGCAACACCTCGGACACCGCCCTGGTCACGGCACTGCTCGAAGGCGAGGAGGGCAAGACCCTCGAACAGACCGCCATGGAGCTGCTGCCGAAGATCAAGGGCGGCTTCTGCTTCGTGTTTATGGACGAAGGCACCCTCTACGCCGCACGCGATACCTACGGCATCCGTCCGCTGGTCCTGGGCCGGCTGGAGCGCGGCTGGGTAGTTGCCTCCGAGCAGTCCGCCCTGGCCACCGTGGGCGCCAGCTTCATCCGTGAAATCGAGCCGGGCGAATTCATCGCCATCGATGAGGACGGCGTGCGTTCCAAGCGCTTCGCGGAGGCGACGCCGGCTGGTTGCGTCTTCGAATACGTCTACCTCGCCCGTCCGGACGCCGCCATCGCGGGTCGCTCCGTGTACGAGTCCCGTGTTGAGATGGGCCGCCAGCTGGCCCGCGAAAACACGCAGGACGCGGACATTGTCATCCCGGTTCCCGAGTCCGGCACCCCGGCGGCCGTGGGCTATGCCGAGGAATCCGGTATCCCCTTCGCGCACGGCTTCGTCAAGAACTCCTACGTTGGCCGCACGTTCATCCAGCCCTCGCAGACCCTGCGCCAGTTGGGCATCCGGCTCAAGCTGAACGCCCTCGAGTCCGTGATCCGCGGCAAGCGCGTTGTGGTGGTGGATGACTCGATCGTCCGCGGCAACACCCAGCGCGCCATCGTCCGGATGCTGCGCGAGGCCGGCGCCGCGTCCGTCCACATCAAGATTTCCTCCCCGCCGGTCAAATGGCCATGCTTCTACGGCATCGACTTCGCCTCACGGGCGGAGCTCATCGCCAACGGCGCCACCATCGAGGAAATCTCCCAGGCCATCGGCGCCGATTCCCTCGCGTACATCTCCGAAGACGGCATGATCAACGCCACCATGCAGCCGCGCGAGCGCCTCTGCACCGCCTGCTTCACCGGCACGTACCCCATCGAGCTCCCCGGCGCGGACAAACTGGGCAAGAACCTGCTGGAGCGCACCGACCTCGGCGGCCTCACGCCGTCGCCCTCTGCCCTCCCCGGCGCAACGGCCGCGCTGGCTGTGTCCTCCCTCGATGACGAGGAGGATCCGGCGGAGAAGGCCGGCGCCACCGGCTGCGATCCCGGACCGGACGCCGAGTTCGAGAACCTGCTCACCGAAGAAGACCACGTGCCCGCGATCCACCCCGAAGCCACCACCCCCGGCGCTGAAAAGAAAGAGTCCGTATGACTTCCGCAACCCCCGCCGCCGGCAACAGCCCACAGGGCCCCGCAGGCATCACGTACGCCTCCGCCGGCGTTGACGTTGAAGCCGGCGACCGCGCCGTGGAACTGATGAAGGGTGCCGTCAAGGCCACCCACAATTCCTCCGTCATCGGCGGCGTGGGCGGCTTCGCCGGCCTGTACGATGTCTCGCGTCTGCTGACCTTCAAGCGCCCGCTGCTGGCCACGTCCACCGACGGTGTGGGCACCAAGGTTGCCATCGCCCAGGCCATGGACATACACGACACCATCGGCTTTGACCTGGTGGGCATGGTGGTGGACGACATCGTAGTGGTGGGCGCCGAGCCGCTCTTTATGACCGACTACATCGCCTGCGGCAAAGTTGTCCCGGAGCGCATCGCGGACATCGTCCGTGGCATCGCCGCGGCCTGCTCCGTCGCCGGTACAGCCCTGGTGGGCGGCGAAACAGCCGAGCACCCCGGCCTGCTCGGCGAGCACGAATACGACGTCGCCGGTGCCGCCACCGGAGTTGTCGAGGCTTCCGACCTGCTGGGCCCGGACCGCGTCCGCGCCGGCGACGTTGTGATCGGCATGGCCTCCTCCGGGCTGCACTCCAACGGCTACTCCCTGGTCCGCCGCGTCATCAACCACGCCGGCTGGGCACTGGACCGCCAGGTCTCCGAACTCGGCCGCACGCTGGGCGAGGAACTGCTGGAACCCACCCGCGTCTACGCTGCGGACTGCCTGGACCTGGCCCGCGCCTTCCCGGTGAACAGCGCCAACGCCGTGCACGGCTTCAGCCACGTCACCGGAGGCGGCCTGGCCGCCAACCTGGCCCGCGTGCTTCCGCAGGGCCTCGTGGCCACCGTGGACCGCGCCACCTGGGAACTGCCGGCCATCTTCAAGCTGGTCTCCGAGCTGGGCAACGTGCCGCTGGCCGACCTGGAGCGCACCCTGAACCTCGGCGTGGGCATGGTGGCAATCGTGTCCGCCGACGCTGCCGACGCCGCCGTGGCCCGCCTCAACGACCGCGGCGTGCCGTCCTGGATCATGGGCACCGTCACCGCGGACTCGGATTCCATCCTCAAGACCGGCCCGGACTACGTCCAGGGCGCCAAGGGTGTGGACGGCGGCGCCGTCCGGTTGGTCAACGCCTACGCTTGAAACCCTCCTCGAGTGCTCCGTAACCGCCCTTTTGAACCTTGAAAACGGCGGTTTGGGCCCACGCCGGCAAGTTCCCTGGCCGAGCTTGCGAGGCGAGGGTGCCGGTGGGGAGCACTCGATGCGTTAAGCCTCGGGCGCTAGACCTCCAGCAGGCTGAACACACCGCCCTGCGGGTCCTTAAGCGTCGCCGTTGCGCCGGGCGTATCGTCGTCATCCGACTCCGGCCCGATCAGCACCTCCGCCCCCGCCGCCACGGCCTTCCGCACAGCGTCGGCCACGTCGATGACGCCGAAATAGATCTGCCACCTGGCAGGCGCCTCGGCGGCGACTATCCCGGCCACCTCCGCACCGTTCACCATCAGCGTGCTGTACGTCCCGCCGTCGTCCTGGGGATACTCGGTCACCTCGTGGCCGAACAGCTGCTGGAAAAACCCGACGGCGGCCCGCGGCTCAGGCGTCAGCAGCTCCGTCCAGGAAAGCGCGCCGGCCTCGTTGTACCGGCCGGAGCCGGCGTGCGTCCCGGGCTGCCACACGCCGGTGGTCCCGCCGCCGGGTGGATCCACAAACACCATCACGCCGGTGTCCGCCAGTTCCTCAGGGCCGAACTGCACCGCGCCGCCGGCGTGGGGAACTTCCCCGGCCAGCGCACCGGCGTCCTCCGCGGCGAAGTAGATGTTCCATTGGGCTTGCGTGCCGAGTGACTCCTGGTGCGGGTTCTGCGGCGCCACCACGGCAACCAGGTCCTCCCCCACGAACGCCTGGGCATAGCTGCGGCCATCGGGCGTGGGCAGGTCCTTGAAGGTCCACCCGAACACCGCTGCGTAGAAGGCCTTGGCTGCTTCCACGTCCCGGGTCTGCACGTCAGCCCAGCACGGTTCACCGTGGCGGTAGCTGGGGAATGAGGAGTTTCCTGGCATGGGAGGTCCTTTCGCGGGGGCGGCACAGCGCATCAACGCCTCCAGTCAACACCAAAAAGCCCGCCGCCGGCACCGGGTTCCGGGGCAGGCAACGGGCCTGATAACTGAGGCCAGCACCGCGGGTCCGCTGGGATCCGGGGTGCTGAAAAGAAGCGCTGTACTAACGAACGGCGTCCGAACGTACTGCAGCGTCGCGGGGCCGGGCGCCTTGCGGCGGGACCGGCGTGCAACAACTAGCCGATCCGACGGGTGTGTACCTCGTCGTCGTCTTCTTCCAAATCGTCCGCGTACTTATCCACATAAGCCGAATAGTCCGGTTCAACCGGGTCATTCGCGAAATGGCTCGTGGCACGACCTTCAGGACCTTTGAGCTCTCGCTGAAGGGCCGAATAGTCAGTGTTCGGGGAATAGTACTTAATATCCCGAGCCTGCTTGGTAGCTTTTGCCTTTTGACGGCCGCGCCCCATGGCGTGACCCCCTTTTGTACTCGGACCGGAGGTGGTCACCTTGGCTATCGGTGAGGCCCCGGAATGTTTGGTCAATTTGTCGTAACACCTAGATTACATGCTTTCCGCGCCCGGTGCGCCCCGGCCCGTGCGTGCAGACGCCATGTCGGGTACCCTTTCCGCCGCGACGCGCAGGGTTCCCGGCTTTTTTGTTGGATAGAGTCTCTTCATCAGCTGCCGATCCGGGTGCACGGAGCGTGCAGCATCGCGAGGCGAACCCAGGAGGGTATCCGGATGGACAACCAGGAATTGCGCCCCATCCCGCCCAAACCCGCTTCTCCGCCCACCGCGGGGTTCCCGCAGGTGGCTGTCCCGGCACCTGCCAAGGAGCGCCCGGCCCGGAAGCCCCGGCGGGTCGCATCAACGCTCCTGAGGGCAGCCTTCGTGGTGGTTCTGCTCGGCGTGGTGGGAGGCCTGGTGTGGCTCGCCGCGTGGCTGGGTTCCGGGGCACCGGAGACGTCCGACGACGGCGGCTCGGGGATCGTGGAAACCTCGCCCACTCCCCTGGCCACCCCGCTCCCCCTCCCCCGTGAGGGTGTGGAGCCGCCGGCCTACCGGCTGGGCGACTGCTTCAAGGATTTTGACGCCGAGGCTTTGCGGTCAACGGTGGTGGCCTGCGATGCCGGCCACTCGGCCCAGCTCGTGGCCGTCTTCCGCTACCCCGCCGTCGGCTCCTATCCGGGCCGGGAGGCCCTCGCAGCCAAGGCGCTGGAGGCCTGCCAGGCGGCGAGGCTGGCGCCGGCGGCCAACGAGTACACGCTGAACTTCCAGCGGGCCTACCCCAGCAGTACCAGTTGGGAATCGGGCGACCGGCGCGTGGACTGCTACGTCACGGCCGACGGCGGAAACGTCATCAACGCCAGCGTGCTGGCCTAAAGACCTGGCCTGATCAGATGAAGAAGCTGGCTGTCGTCACTGGCGCTAACCGAGGACTGGGCCTGTCTCTCATGAATGCGTTCTCGGAGGGCGGCTGGAGCGTCATGGCCCTCACCCGTTCACCGCGAACGCCGGACGCCGGGGCCGCCCCACCCGACGTCGTAACCGTGCTGCACGATGTTCGATCCGACCATGCCTCAGAGCTTCTGGAAGTCCTGAACGGCCGCCCTGTCGATTTGCTGATCAATAACGCGGCACAAGGAGCGCCCCACGGTGAGCTGGGATCCATTCCAGCATCCCGGCGAGAATCGCTTCCTCTGCCCGGAAGCTCCGACTTCACCTGCCTGCGAACTGGCCATGGGAAACAGCCTGGACGGACCTCTTAAACCACAACCTCCCGCGACCGGCGAAGACCTGACCAACCACCCCGTACCGGGACGACCGAGGATCCACCGTGGAACACCGCCGGCAGCGAGGCCGGGCACTGCTGCACGCCCCGCACCCTATCCCCGCGCCCAAACAGAACCAAGGGCCGCTCAATCAGCCAGTCGGTGGATCAAGGCTAAGGCAGAGTGAGGGATATGGATCAAAAGGCTGACTTACTTGGGTACCTTCGCATTCGAAGGGCAGGTCAGCGGCCGGCGTTGTAGTGGGTGGTGACTTGGCCGGGTGTCAGGGCGGTGGTGTAGGCGGCGGCGAAGCGCAGGGAGCCCCTGTAGTAGAAGTTGGCGGGCTGGGTGGCCCCCCAGCCCGCCAGGTTGTCATAGCCGATGCGCCAGTACCCGGCGTAGCTTTGGCCGGTCGTGGTGGCCGGGTCGGTGGCGACTTTCTGTGCGTCGATGTACAGGTTCATGCCGGTGCCGGAGAGGGTGGCGACGGCGTGGTGCCATGTTCCATCGGTGTAGCTGAGGGGGCTGACCACCGTTTTGACCTGGTTGGGGTAGACGCCGAAAACGACTTGGCCGGTATCGGTGAGGTAAAGGTGGCGGTCGTAGATCGTGGATGTGCCGGTTGAGGCGTTTCCGAACCCGATCAGTTTCCCGCCGCCGGTGGAGGTTTTGAACCACACCTCGATGCTGAAGGTATTTCCGGAGGCCCGGTAGGTGGGGGTGGAGACGTAGCTGGTGGAGCCGTTGAGTGTGTAGGCGCCACCCGCGTCCCGGGGGCAGGCAGGTTTCGCGGCGGTGTCGCCGGTCATCTGGCCCCGGTAGGTGCCCCGGGTGTTGTTGTTCGAGAAGTCGCCGGCGAAGGCGGAGCCTGTCGCTTCGTTGAGGCGGTAGGCGAACAGGGCGCCGGCGATGTCTGCCCGCACCGCCTCGGTGCACAGAAAGTAGGCTGCCGTTCCGGCCTTGTTCGTCGGGTTGGTGATCCGTGCCGAGTATCCCGAGGTGGTGGAGGGCGTGAACAGAGCCAACAGACACAGTGCTGCAAGTACGGTTGCGGTGACGGCGCTGCCGGTCCGGGTCCCTTGACCCCGGCGCGCACCGGCTGGCGGGCGGAACATCATATGCCGGTGCTCCGGTTTTTGACGGGCCCGGGGAGGCTGACGGCCAGGGACCACAGGAGCGGGAGCGCGCAGATCAGCATCAGCAGGACCCACCCCGAGGGCGGCAGGTCCAGGGCCGAGGCCATCTGGTAGTGGTCCGACCCGTCCAGAGAGGGAAGCGGGACCTGGCCGACGCTGCCGGCTGTCAGATGTGCCGGTTCTCCGCCGCCGGCATGGACACTGATGGGGAGCATACCGGTTGAGACCACAGTCGCCTGGGGCGTTCCCTCCGTCATCCCTGCGGCAAGGACGCTGATCCCGATAAAGGGGCGCAGAATGACGGTGGCCACGGAAATGACGAGCGGCACCCCGACAATCCGCAGTGGAATCCGCCGGCTGAGGGGAACAAACCGGCCGGTCAGGATCCATAGCCCGGCAATGCCGGGGACGAGAATGGGCAGTGCCCGGACGAGCCACCCGAGGCCGGGTACGGCGGCGATGGATTTTCCCACCAAATCGCCGCCGGTCAGGGTCCAGGGGTCATCCGCGCCGTTGAGGTCCCCCCGGCTGAGGATTCCTCCCGCCGCGGTGAGGGCCCGCACGCGGTGGGTGTAGGTCTGATCCGGCGCTGTCGGGGGATGGAAGGTGATGATGTCCCCGGCGCGGATGTCCTCTGCGGGCACCGGGACGGTGAGGACGAGCGTGCCCACCGGGGCGGCTTCTGCCATGGACGGGGTGCTGATCACGAACCAGCGTCCGCCGGCCAGTGAGAACAGGAGCGCCCCGGTCAGCAGGACGCCCAGGAGCGTGGCCAGCACAACGACGGCACCCCGGAGCCAGGCGCCCCCACGGCGCCGGCGCGGGGGCGTCCGGGTGGTGTCCGCAGCCGGCCCGGGCCGGGTGTCCAGGATTGTCATGTGTCACCTTCGCTAAAGAGGGCTGCCCGGGCGGCGGCGTGCCGCACAGGGCAGCCCGGGCAGGTGTCTAGCTGGCGAAGGTCCAGGTCAGGGGCAGTGACGCGGCCAGGCCCTGGTAGGTGTTGCCTGCGGACGTGTCCAGGGTCACGGCAATGGTGAAGGGGACGCTGGCACCCGCCGCGGGGGCCGCGGGCATGGTGATCGCGGCGGCCGGCGCCCCGGCCAGGCTGGCCGCGGTGCCGGTGAAGACGGTGGTGGCACCGGAGGTGATGACGACGTTCAGTTTCGCGCACAGGTCCGTCGCGGTGCCGTTCTGGGCGCCGTTCAGGGACTGGGTGCAGCTTGTTCCCGGGGTCAGCGTGAACGTGCGTGCCGCGACGGAACCGGCGTTCTTGATCGTGATGGCGGTTGTCACCGCAGGCCCGCCCGGGACCATGACGGTGCTGCCGCCGAATTTATTGATCGTCGAGCACGTCGCAGAGTTTGTCGAAACGCTGCCGCCGTCGGTGCTCAGGCAGGTGGCCGGCACCCCGCCCGTGCTCTGTTCCTGCATGACCAGCGAGCCGGACGCGGCAGTGTTCGAACTGTTGGTGATGCTGGCAACAAAACCCGACAGGGTTCCGGTCAGGGACAGGGACAGCAGCACCGTACCCACCAGCCCGGCCAACAGGACGATCGGGGCGAAATGGCGGCGCTTGGGCGCGGCGGCAGAATCGGACATGGTGGAGACCTTTCACGACAACGGACAGGCCGCGGCTGCGGGCCGGCTTCCGGCCGGGGCAGCACACGGGAGAGTAGCGGGCAGAAGCCACAGCGGACTGTCACCCGGACACGACCGGCGGCAGGTACACGGCCGGTTCTCGGGGAGGTCGCAGCTGCTTCATGCTGCCCGGAATGAACACTAGCAGGGATTGCTTGATTACCGAGATACATTTTTAACAAGCCGTGTCTTCGCTCGCCAGCCCTCTGGCTAGGGACCGCCCGGCCAGTGGCCGTTCCGCCAAAGTAGAATGATGACTTGCTACTCGGCTCACCTTTGCAGGAGCACCACATCATGATCGATCCCGCCGCCCGCCGCCCCCTGCACCAGGTGGCCCGACCAGCAGTCCGCCCCGCCCTGGGTGGGGCGGACGATGCGGCGGCTGCGGATGCGCGGGCGATCGTCAACGCGATGCGGCACCTGGACATCGGCAACGGGCGGCTGCGCGCCCGCCTGGCCAGGGAGTTGGGGCTGAGCGTGGCAGAGCTCAACGCGTTGGCGTTTGTCCGCGACAGCGGTGACCTTACGCCCAAACATCTTTCCCTGGATCTGAACATCACCACCGGATCCGTCACCTCGATGATTGACCGGCTCGAACGGGCAGGCTTCCTGCGTCGAGGACCCAACCCGGCAGACCGCCGAAGCCTGCTGCTGCAGCTAACACCGGCAGGCACGCAGGCCATGGACTGGGTCTACGATCACTTCCACCGCGCGGTGTCTGCCACCATCCTGGGTGAGGCCGCACCGTCTGTGCCGGGAGTGGCTAAATTCCTCGAATGCACCGCCGCGGCACTGGAGGACCTCTCAGCGCCCGGAGCCGGCCAGGAGCAGGACGGACCGATATCCGGCTGAGGCATCTCATCCCGGAGCGCTTGCTACCGCGCCGGATGATGGATTATTCGGTGGCGCGGCGCCAGGGCGATGTGGCCTGGTCAGAGGCAACCGGCCGGGGATGTTGATCACTTCCGGCGCAGAGGCGTCAAAGGCGGAACGGTCACGGACTGCTTTTTCTCGGCGCTGCGCCGGTGCCCTCCTTCTCCGCGGTGAAGGTCCCGGGACTTCGGGGTACCCGGGGCGTGCCGGCTTTCGTCGGAAGCCTTTGGGCGACTGGTGCGGTTCATCCGCCCGGCTTTGCCTGATGTGAAAGGACCCCTGGGCGAGGGGCAGGCATGTTCACACACCGTCAGCTGGTCCGCCCGTCACGACGGGGGCCGGATGCGCCTGCGGCGGAGGGAACGCCGGGAACGCCGGGAACGCCGGGAACGCCGGGGGCAGGATGAGGTGGCTGCGGGAAGAGGGCTACCCGGTACTCGACGCCAATGTCGTCCGCCTGTCGGCGTACGTGCGTCGGCACATCAACGTCCACAGTCACTACTCCTTCCAACTTCCGGACCTCGCCGGCGGCCGGCGCACTCTGCGCGATCCCGACCACCGCGACAGCAACGAGGAGTAAGAAAGAGCCGGAGAGGGCCGCTGCGGAAAACGGATCGCATCGTACGTCAGTAAGTTGGGTGACAATGTCACCTGAACCCGGACCCAGGATGGCAATCTAAGGCGAGACCATCTGAGTGGGGTGTTGCGTGATCGCAAACTAGGCTGAGACCACTGTGGGGAGGTGACTTTCCCTCAAGGTCGTGCTGATCGGAGCTGTTGTGGTATCTGTTGTTCTTCATCCGGATGTGGCTGTTGCGATTGAGGTGTTTGATCGACTCGGTGCGGGGCGTCTGGCGGTGGTGCCGGAGCCTGACAACGCCGAGTACGGCGCTCTGGTCTCAGTCGCCGGCGAGACGCGGTTTCGGGCGGGCAAGCTGACACCGACGAAAGTGGGATTGTTCGTCACGGTGTGGCGGCGCGCCAGTGACGGGTCAACCGAACCATTGTCGGCCGAAGACGGTTCGCAGTCGCTGGTGATCGCCGTTCGAGAGGGCGACAACTTGGGGCTCTTTGTTTTCCCGAAGAGCGCGCTCATTGAGCGCGGGATCGTTGCTATTGGTGGCGTTGGCGGGAAGCGCGGGTTTCGGGTGTATCCGCCGTGGTCAGCGACGGAAAACCCTCAGGCGAAGCGGTCTCAGAAGTGGCAATGCAGATTCTTCCTCGACCTGCGCGGTGGGGATGTCGACCTGCAACGGGCGCGCCGCCTCTTTGATGCGACCTAACCCGACTACCATGTAAAATCCGGGTTAGTCTCACAGTATGAAGCTTCGGGGCGTACTCCTGCTTGCAATAGGCGTAGCTACCGCAGTGCTGGCAGTTGGCGCCCTACTCGGCCGCATGCCCGGGGTAAGCCAGATATGTCCAGCAATGGGTTGGGCGTACGTGGGTGATATGGAGCTGGCCTTCTCGACGCCGCCGAAGTCAGTAGCGGCTTGTTTTGGGCATGGATGCACTCCTGTGCAGGTGGCCATCCACCCTGAGGGAAAATGGCTGGTACCGCAGTCCCCGCCATACCTGAACCCACCCGTCAGTGTCACCTCTATTTATGTGGAGGCCGTGGCCACTTCAGGCGGCCGCATAGCCCGTGATTTGCCAATAGAAACGGAATCAACCGGCGAGCACCCCTTCGGACCCGAGTGCGGCGGACCTTTCAGGTTCAAGCCCGTGCACGTGGCCTTTGGCTAAGAGCATCCAACTCATAGAAGACGCCTGACCTTGCCTGGCGACCTTACGGGCACCAGGATGAAGCTTCCGGTACCGATCTGTTGAATTTGTGGAAAGCTGTTTCCATGAATCCTCCAACCGACTCGGCTCCCCATGTGTCGCTGCCGGGAACGAACAGATGATTGAGCTATTCAGCCAACGCGTCGCGTTCCCAAACGCGTTGCTTTTGTTTCAGACCGAAGATGCCCCGGAAGTTCCTGACATCGATGGAGTCGCAAACAAGTGGCAAACCTCAAGCATGTTGGCGTTGGCTGTTCTGCATGACGCCGAAGGGGAAGTAGACCTTCAGATTCGCACAGACACTCCGTCTCCGAAGCTTTTCCTATTGTTCGAGGGAAGGCTGCGGTCTACCCGGAAGCAGGTGCAGCTCATAACTGTTTACCTGGATACCCTCGCGAACATCAGAACCTCCGGCGAGCACTTGGACTTGCGGGTTTGGGGAGATGACCCGAGGCAGCCTGAAGTGGTCATTATCGAATGCCTGACCGGCGTCGAAGTCGATCCCGCTCCAGGATTGTCGGATCGATAATCTTGCTTCATGGCCATCCAGACACGCTTCACCCCGCGCTCACCTCTCGCCGCGGTTTGCTTGGTCCTTTTCGGTTTGTTGGTCCTTTGGATGGCGCAGCCGATCCTGTCTGGCTGGGGATGTGCGGTCAGCTTTCCCGCGATGTGTCCTCCTCATTGGTTGCCGGTTCGAGTTTCACTGATTAGCGCCGGCATCCTCTTCGCACTACTCGCGGCTCTCATTGTCGGCACCGTTCTTCTGCCCAGAGCAAAGGGCTGGACAGTCGGTTTGGCCCGAAGCGTCGTCTTCGTTGTGCCAGTAGTCCTGGTCCTGACAGTCGTCGCGCACTTTCTGATACCGCAGCCCTGAATCGAGCCCGCGTGGAGCGGGTTGCAGCCGCGAAACTCGAATGGAGGTTGACCAAGGTGTCCGGTGAAGGATCCTCTACCGGATGGTCCCTCGACCCTTGTTGCCTGACAATACGGGCCGAGAGGGCCGATTCGGGCGTCAGTCTTTCTTCAGTTCCTCGGCGAGCATCACGAGGATCCCGCTGGGACCGCGGACGTACGTGAGTTTGTAGACGTCGGCGTAGGTCGCCACGCCGCGTAGCGGATAGCATCCGTGCTTTGCAGCTACCTCAAGGGCCTTATCGATGTCGTCTACCGAGAAGGCCACGCGGTGCATGCCAACGTCGTTGGGACGCGTCGGGTTCGACTCGATCGCCTCGGGATGGATGTATTCGAAGAGCTCAAGTCGACCATGACCGAATGGGGTCTGAAGCATCGCGATGTTGGCGTGGTTTCCATCAAGTCCAACGGCAGTATCGGTCCACTCGCCGCTGACCGTCTCACGACCGATGACCGTAAGACCGAGATCGGCGAAAAAGGCGATTGCTGCTTCGATGTCGCGAAGAGCGATACCCACATTCTCAAATTTGATGGCCATGCGTTGCGAGCTACCAAGGCGGAGCGATTAGCTCCAGTGGCGAGGCGCCACTGTCTGTTCGTTGGCCGATCCCCTACCCGGCACCCTGCCACGTTCGCTTAGGCGGTTGCTACAAGCTCTAGTTCGAATCCATGAGAGTTTACGAGGTACGCAGCGTAGTGATCGGGCCCGCCAGCGTGCGGGTACTTGTCCTCGAACAACTGCACCCATCCGTGCCGGCGGCTCTCTTCGACAAAGACATCTAGGTCTTCTTGGCTCCCGGCGTGGAACGCCAGGTGATTAAGACCTGGCAGTGTGCGCTCATGTTCTCGGCTACTCATGGCCGGTGATTGTTCAGCAACTATGTAGGTTAGTCCAAGCCGCCAGCTGATTCCTGAGGCCCAGCTCTGGTAGATCGAGTATCCCAATCGAGCCAAAACCCAGCCCCATTCTTGCTTGGCGCGATCGATGTCAGGGACCCACAGCTCGATATGGTGCAGGGTTCCCTTGGAATCGTTGTTCACGGATGTGAGTCTTTCATGCGCGCAGTCGTCACCCGCTGCACGATCCTCCAGCGGACAGACTTGGACGTGTCTACAGCTGCATGCTGAGGACTGTTCGGACGGGGATGTTCCCGCTTCGATCATCAGCGACGCGATGCATTCCGATTTTCTCAGCTACCCGCTCAGAAGCTCGGTTATCCGGATGGATGATAGCTATCAGTTCGGTGGCTTCAGTATGTTCTCGGGCGTAGTCGCGACAAGCAGTGGCTGCTTCTGTCGCGTACCCCTGGCCGTGTAGGTCGGAGCGCACGTGGTACCCGACCTAAAGCTTCTGCGCGGCGTTCACTTGCTGCCAGGTCAGCCCGCAGTCGCCTATGAACTCTCCGTCATGCGTCTCGACAATCCACAGGCCGTACCCGTGCTCCGCGTAGTTCTCCTGGTTCCAATGAATCCAGCTTGCTGCTTCCTCCTGAGACTTGGATACAGGGTAGAAGCGCATCACCTCGGGGTCTCCGAGCAACGCGGTCATGTTGTCGAGGTCCGCATCAGTCATCTCACGGAACTGCAATCGATCAGTCGGTTGTGGCGTTAGCATCCAATGACTCTATTTCCAGTGCGTGGCTAAGGCCCGTAAGCCGATTGTCTATTGGGACGCTTTGCCGCCTTGAGGCGCGGTGTCACCAAGGCGTGCCTCGAAGATCGATGTCGCCGTGCGGCCACTCGCTCGCATCGCGCGTCGCGGAGCAGATGAGCGTTGGCCCTCCATGGGACACGATGACCGATGTCCGGTCCAAGCGGGACAAGCACCGTTCCGTGGCATGCACCTCAAGCCATCCTGCTGACTCGTAGAAGGGGACCACATCTTTCCGGCATCCGAGGAAACCGAAGTCGACTCCGGCTTCATCGCGCATCGCCTTTTGAGCGTGTCGCATCGCTCGGCCGCCGAGACCAGTACCGCGAAAGCGGTGATCAACCAGCACGCCTCCCGTGCCAGCCACAACGACGTCGTCGGTTCCTACTGAGATCACGCGACGCTGAAAGCCCACATGCGCCGCCAGAGCGGGCCCCTGGAACGCCAGGACATGGAAGTCGGCTGGTGAGTAGCCGTACGGCGCGTCGGGGTTCCACCGGCCGTAATCGCTTAGGTACTCACCGTCAAAAAACTTTTCCAGTGCATCTAATTCCATCATGCTGAGGTCTTCATGCCGCAGCCTCAGGGTTTCATTCATTGTTTGAGCCTATGCCTCCACATCAAAGACCTGGACTTGGGTAGTCGTCCGTAAGCCGGTCGCCCGCCGGTGCAGGCGCGACCGAAATTCTCCGGACTAAGAATCGGCGTGTTTCCGCAGCTCTTCGATTCCCGTTTGACCCGCCCGCAAAAATGCCCGGTGCGCGGGCCTATACGCCACACCCCTAAGTGCCGCATTTGGACCCGCCGCTACTCCTTCCGCCGCACCACCAGGCCCGTGCCGGCGGGAGCACCGCCGTCGGGCCCTGCCAGAGCCTCCAGCCCCTCGATGGTGAGTTCGTCCACGTCGGCCGCGGTGTCCACGAGCACGGTGTCGCCGTCCGCGATGTCGCCGGACAGGATGGCCTTGGCCAGGCGGTCACCGATCTCGCGCTGCACCAGCCGGCGAAGCGGCCGGGCACCGTACGCGGAATCGAAGCCGGACATGGCCAGCCAGGCGCGGGCGCCGTCGGACACGTCCAGGCTGAGCCGGCGCTCGTGCAGCCTCCTGCCGAGCTCGGCCACCTGGAGTTCCACAATCCGCGCCAGCTCGTCAACGGTCAGGGCTTCGAACAGCACAATCTCGTCCAGCCGGTTCAGGAACTCGGGCTTGAAGGAGGCGTTGACGGTGGTCATGACCGCGGTGCGCTTGGCCTGCGCGTCCAGCGACTGGTCCACCAGGAACTGGCTGCCCAGGTTGGACGTGAGGACCAGGATGGCGTTGCGGAAGTCCACGGTGCGGCCCTGCCCATCGGTGAGGCGGCCGTCGTCGAGTACCTGCAGGAGGATGTCGAAGACCTCCGGATGGGCCTTTTCCACCTCGTCCAGCAGTATGACCGAGTACGGCCGACGGCGGACGGCTTCAGTCAGCTGGCCGCCCTCCTCGTAGCCGACGTATCCCGGAGGGGCACCCACCAGCCGAGCCACCGAGTGCTTCTCGCCGTACTCGGACATGTCCAGGCGCACCATGGCGCGTTCGTCGTCAAACAGGAAATCCGCGAGCGCCTTGGCCAGCTCAGTCTTGCCCACGCCCGTGGGCCCGAGGAACAGGAACGAACCCGTGGGCCGGTTGGGGTCGCTGATGCCCGCCCGCGCACGGCGGACGGCGTCGGACACCGCGGCCACCGCTTTGGACTGGCCGATCAGGCGCTTGCCAAGCTCCTCCTCCATATGGAGCAGCTTCTGGCTTTCACCCTGCAGCATGCGCCCGGCAGGAATGCCGGTCCACGCAGAAATGACCTCGGCAATGTCGTCCGCCGTGACCTCGTCAGCCACCATCTGGGCAGGCTTGTCAGTCACCGCCTCTTCGGCGGCGGCGGCGTTCAGTTCACGTTCCACTGCCGGAATCTCGCCGTAAAGGATCCGCGACGCAGTCTCCAGGTCGCCTTCGCGCTGCGCTTTATCCGCCGTCGAGCGCAGCTCATCCAGCTTCGCTTTCAGGTCGCCCACCCGGTTGAGCCCGGCCCTCTCGGCTGCCCACCGGGCATTCAGCGCATCCAGCTCTTCACTCTTGTCCGCCTTGTAGGCGCGGAGGGCGGCCAGACGCTCCACCGAGGCGGCGTCCTTCTCGTTCGCGAGGGCCAACTCCTCCATGGTGAGCCGGTCCACGGCACGGCGCAGCTGGTCGATCTCCTCCGGCGCGGAGTCGATCTCCATCCGGAGCCGCGAGGCGGCCTCGTCCACCAGGTCGATGGCCTTGTCCGGCAGCTGGCGGCCGGAAATGTAGCGGTTGGACAGGGTTGCGGCGGCCACCAGCGCGGAGTCGGCGATGGTGACTTTGTGGTGCGCCTCGTAGCGTTCCTTGAGGCCGCGGAGGATCCCGATGGTGTCCTCCACGCTGGGCTCACCCACGTACACCTGCTGGAACCGGCGCTCCAGGGCCGGGTCCTTCTCGATGTTCTCGCGGTACTCATCCAGCGTGGTGGCACCAATCAGCCGCAGCTCCCCGCGGGCCAGCATGGGCTTAAGCATGTTGCCGGCATCCATCGAGGACTCCCCCGTGGCACCCGCCCCAACCACCGTGTGGATCTCGTCGATAAACGTGACGATCTGGCCGTCCGAATTCCTGATCTCCTCCAGGACCGCCTTAAGGCGCTCCTCGAACTCGCCACGGTACTTCGCGCCGGCCACCATGGAGGCGAGGTCCAGGGCGATCAGCGTCTTGCCCCGCAGGCTTTCCGGGACATCGCCCGCCACGATCCGTTGGGCGAGCCCTTCCACGACGGCGGTCTTGCCCACCCCCGGTTCGCCGATGATGACGGGGTTGTTTTTGGTGCGGCGGCTCAGCACCTGGATGATGCGCCGGATCTCGGTGTCGCGCCCGATCACCGGGTCCAGCTTGCCCGCACGCGCCATCGCGGTGAGGTCCGTGCCGAACCTCTCCAGCGACTGGAACGTGTTTTCCGGGTCCGGCGTGGTGACCTTCCGGTCGCCGCGGACACCCGGCAGGGCGGCGAGCAACGCTTCATGGGAGGCGCCGGCGTCGCGCATTAACCGCCCGACGGCGTCACTCCCGGCAGAGAGCCCCAGCAGCAGCACTTCGGTGGAGACATAGGTATCGCCCAGCCTGTCGGCCTCGTTCTTGGCGTTCTGGATGGCCTGCAGCGCGGGCCGGGACAACTGCGCCTGTTGCGTGGAGCCGCCCGACGTTGCCGGCAGCGCTTTGATGGCGCCGCTCGCCTGCACGCTGACTGTATCCGGGTCTGCGCCCGTGGCGCGGAGAAGCGCGACGGCGACGCCCTCCCGCTGATCCATCATCGCCTTAAGCAGATGGGCAGGTTCCACCTGGGGATTTCCTGCCGTGGAGGCGTTCATGGCTGCTGCCGAAAGAGCCTCCTGGCTCTTGGTGGTGAATTTGACGTCCAAAGAGAGCTCCTTCCGGAATGTGCATTTTTCGCTAAGTTGAGTCTATAACGCTCAACTTTGAGGATACTCCCTCCATGGCCATGTTTGCCGACGGCGAACTGCCTGTCCAGAGTTGCCCGCTACCGACAGGAAATCCGTTCCCGGCACCCCTGCCGCATCCCGGGGATGTAGCCCGCCGGGCTTAAGCATCCCGGGCGGGCGGCTCCCCCAAGGAGCCACCCGCCCGGTGGTCTGTTTATGTCGATCAGATCAGGAGC
The DNA here is from genome assembly GCF_050156205.1 of Pseudarthrobacter sp. Y6. Taxonomy (NCBI): domain Bacteria; kingdom Bacillati; phylum Actinomycetota; class Actinomycetes; order Micrococcales; family Micrococcaceae; genus Pseudarthrobacter; species Pseudarthrobacter sp. Y6. The sequence continues at coordinate 3,992,391 of NZ_CP189574.1, forward strand.
CGGCAACCCCTGAGACGCTGGTGATCCAGGACAGATTGCTGGGGATCGAGGCATGGTCGTTGTAGTAACGCGTGTAGTCGGACGGGTTCTGCGGCGGCAGGATGCTGGAGGTGGAGAGCACTCCCACCAGCTTGCCGTTCACGATCAGCGGCCCGCCGGAGTCGCCGCCCAGCGTGTGGCCGGTCTGGGACTGCGTTCGAACGGAAGGCCCTCCGTAGGTGTCCACACCCTGTCCGGCAACGGTGACATTGGCCGTTTTGAGGTAGTAGGACATGGTGCCCGCACCTTCAGTCTGGTCACCCCAGCCGTAGACCCTGGCCGAGGCGCCCGTGGCGGGGAAGGAACTGGAGAGCCCCACATACGAGCCGTAGTGCGGGGTTGAAAGCTTCAGGAGCAGGACATCGCCGGCGCTGGAGGCATAGCGTGCGGCCACCGTTTTCACCGTTCCGCCGGTTTCCAGGTACGTGGTGCCCAGTCGGACGGACTTCAGCGATGTTGAGTTGCAGTGCTTGGCCGTGATGACCCAGTTCGCGGAGATCTGGCTGCCGGTGCAGCCCACGTTGGTCCCGGTGGAATCGAAGGAAATCTGGGCGGCGTACGGGGCCGTGGAAATCGTGATGGTGGTGCCGCCGGCGATGTCCGGGCTGGCCGAATCACCCCCGCTCGCGAGTGCGGCATGGGCAGTCAAGGGGGTTAGCAGCGCAGCGGTGGCTGCGGCCGTGGCCAGCATTCGGGCGAACTTCAAAGCGGGTAGCTCCTTCGCAAGTGGACCCGCGGCCATCAGCGGTCCGCCGTCAGCCGGGTCAGTTCCAGTGGATGGACCGGCCATCGGTGCGGGCGATCCACAGGCGACATTACTGCCAGATGTGAAGCATGTCACGTTAAATGACAGAATCAGTCAACTACATTTTCCGGGGCAGGCCCAACGAACTCACGGATAGCCGGCAGCCGGCTTGGTTTCGGTGTAGTTGATGACCAGGAACTCCCCCGCCGGGACGAGCTCCACGTACCAGCGTGTCGGTTTGTCCCAGTCCTCCCAGGTGTATCCCGCCGGCACTCCGGCGGCGGGCTTGTACACGGCGTCAAACTTCAGGAACGTTCCGTTGTCCGTGGCGGTCGAATCGATCTCCTGCAGCAGTTCGAACGTGCCGCGCCCGCCCGTACCCGGCTCGGCAACGCGGACCGCCGCCAGGTTCTGCTGGTTCATCAGCTTCACCGCCGCAAAGTATCCCTGCCAGGCGACGTCACTGTGGGTGGTGAACAGAGTGCTCGAGTAGGCCCCGGCGTTTTTTGCCGCGAGGTCGGCGACGCAGTTTTCAGGGACGGCCTTGCCCGGGCTCCAGGCCGTGACCAACTCGGAGCCGGCGTTGAGCCAGCCGCTGTACGCGTTCAGGACGCTTCCGATGGTTTCACGCGGCGTTCCCTTGGGGATCCTGACCGGCGACACGTCATCCCGGCCCACAAAAGGGCACTCCAACGGCAGCACGGACACGGGCGTGGCCGGTGCGATGTCAGGCGGCGGCGGAGGGGACGGAAACAGGCCGCACCCGGCCAGGCCCGCCAGCAGCGCAAGTACGGCAGCCGCCGTCGTAATTTTCTTCATGCTTCTCCCCCAATAACGCCGCCGAGCCCGGACGACGCTGAACAGCCTACCCGGAGATTCAGCGGAGATTCAGCTGGGGTAGATGGCCACGGCGCCGGCCTTGATCACGAAGTACACCTCCATGCCCGGCGTCAACCCAAGATCAGCAGAAGCCGCCGGGGTGATGTCCGCGCTCAACTGCCCGCCGGCCCCGGCGCGGACCCGGATCCCGTCCCCGTGCGGCTCCAGGTCTGTGATGGTCACAGCGAAGGAGTTCCGCGGGCTGCCGTGCGCCTCGCTGGGGAAAACGGAAACGGCCGACGGCGGGAAGACAGCCACGCCCGGCTGTCCGGCCGGGAGCGGGCCGGGAACGTCGTGGTGCTGCCCGTAGAGGTTCAGGGCGCCTGCCCGCAGGCCGTGTTCGGTGATGTCGCCGGCCACAAAATTGAGCCCGGCGAGCCCGGCCGCGAACCGGCTGCGCGGACGCCGAAGGACCTCGCGGGTGGGGCCTTCCTCGCTGATCCGCCCGTTTTCCAGAATCACCACACGGTCGGCCAGCATCAGGGCATCAAGGACGTCGTGGGTGATGATAATGGCGCGGCGGCCGGCCAGCACCCGCTTGAGCAGGCGCCGGAGCAGCGGGGCGGCATGGATATCCAGCGCGGCCATCGGTTCATCCAGGAGCAGTAGTCCGGGCTCGGCGGCGAGCGCCCGCGCCACGGCAACGCGCTGCGCCTGGCCGCCGGAGAGCTCGGCCGGGCGGCGGGACCGCAGCTCGGTTGCCTCGACTTCCGCGAGCCACCGCAGGGAAGTCTCCCGGGCGGCCGCCTTTGAAGCGCCGGCACTCCGGGGCCCAAACGCCACATTCTCCAGCACGCTCAGGTGCGGGAACAGCAGCGGTTCCTGGGCCAGGAGCGCCGTGCCGCGCCGGTGCGGAGCCGTCCATTGGCCGCGCCCTGCGGTGAGGTCAAACAGGGTCCTGCCGTCCAGTTCGGCCGTGCCCGAGTCCGGGTGCAGCAGGCCCGCGATGACGTTCAGCAGGGTCGATTTGCCCGCGCCGTTGGCTCCCATAACGGCCACCGTTTCGCCCGGACCCACCGCGAGGGAGACGTCGAACCCGCGGCCAGCCACGGCGGCCTGAACCGAGAACGTCACCGGACTGCACCGCCCGCGGCGCGCGCCGTCGTCGTACGTTCGCCGCTATGTGCAGGGGCCCGTTCGGCGGCGCGGGGACTGCGGTACGCGAGTGCCACCACGGCGACCGCCACCGCCACGAGGACCAGGGAAAGCGCGACGGCGGCATCGGCGTCCGTTTCGCGCTGCAGGTAGATTTCCAGCGGCAGGGTCCGGGTCACGCCCTGCAGGCTGCCGGCGAAGGTGAGGGTGGCGCCGAATTCGCCCAGGCTGCGGGCGAAGGACAGCACCGCGCCGGAGGCCAGTCCAGGCAGGACGAGCGGAAGAGTGACCCTGCGGAGCACGGTGGTGGGCCCGGCGCCGAGCGTCGCGGCCACCGCTTCGTAGCGGTTCCCGGCGGTGCGCAAGGCGCCTTCGAGGCTGACCACCAGGAAGGGAAGGGCAACGAACGTCTGGGCCAGGATGACCGCCGTCGTCGAAAATGCGATCTGCAGGCCTGCCACTTCCAGCGTCCGGCCCAGGAGCCCCTGCCGCCCGAACGTGTACAGGAGTGCGATGCCGCCCACCACCGGCGGAAGGACCAGCGGGAGCAGGACCAGTGAGCGGAGGACGCGCTGGCCGGGGAAGCTGCCGCGGGCCAGGACCAGGGCGAGCGGCACACCCAGGACGATGCACAGGACGGTACTGGCTGCGGACGTGCGCAGGCTCAGCCCAAGGGCCTGCAGCGACGCTTCCGACGTGATCAGCGGGATGAACTGGGACCAATTGACCTTGGCCACCATGGCCGCAAGCGGCAACACAACGAACAGGCCACCGGCAGCCGCAAGGACGTAAATCCAGCGCGGGACGCCGCCGTACCCGCCGTTCATGGCCTGTTTCATGGTCTCCTTGCGGGCGGCGTACTTACGGTGCGGGGTTGCCTACGGGGCGCCGAAGCCGGCGTCGATGAGGGTTATCTGCCCGTCGGCGCCGGTCACCATGGCGATGAAGGCTGCCGCCAGTTCCTTGTTCCGGCTCGAGCCTACTGTGGCGATGGGATAGGTATTGACCGCCTTGCCGGATCCGTCGAACGGGATTCCCTTGACCTTGTCTCCGGCGCCCTTGACGTCGGTGACGTAGACCAGGCCGGCGTCGGCCTCGCCCGAGGTGACCTTGCCCAGGACGTCCGTCACGGATGATTCCTCGCTGACCGGCGAGAGGGTCACGCCCGCGGCCTTTTCCACCGTGTCCGCGGCGGCCCCGCACGGAACCTGGCTGGCACAGACAACCACCTTGACGCCTGGCCTGGCCAGGTCGGCGAAGGACGCGATCGACGCCGGATTGGACGGCGGGACGGCGATCTCCAGGACGTTGGTGGCGAAGTTCTTCGCGGTTCCGTCCAGGAGTTTGGCGTCGGCCAGCTTGGTCATGTTTTTTGTGTCGGCGGAGGCAAAGACATCGGCCGGTGCGCCCTGGGTGATCTGGGTGGCCAGGTCCGAGGAACCGGCGAAGCTCAGTAAGATCTTGGCGCCCGGATTCTTCGCCTCGAAGTCACTGGCCAGCTGGGTGAACGTGGCCTTGAGCGACGCGGCTGCGAAGACCGTGATCGTCCCGGAAACCTGCCCGGTGGCGTCCGGGGACTGCGAGGTGGGGGACTGCGACGTGGCGGGCTGCGGGGCCGTGGGCGTCGTGGAAGCCGGCGCGCACGCGGCGAGGCCCAGCATAAGGGCGGCGATGAGGGCGGCTCTGGCATGTTTGCGGGTGCTCAAATGATGCTCTTTCCGTGCGGGGTTTCGATGATGACTGTGGTTGCTTTGACCACCGCGGTGGCCACGGAGCCGAGTTCCAGGCCAAGGTCGCGGACGGCTTCGCTGCTCATCAGCGACACCACCCGGAACGGCCCGCATTGGAGTTCCACCTGGGCCATGACTTTGTCCGCAGTGATCCCCGTGACCAGGCCGACGAACCGGTTGCGCGCCGAACTACCGGCACGGTGCGGGTCCTCGGGAAGCTGTGCGAGCTTCTGGGCGTGCCGGGCAAGCTCGAGCCCGTCCACCGCCAGCCGGCCGGCGTCGTCCTTTACCGGGGTGAGGCTGCCGTTCTCTGTCCAGCGCCGGACGGTGTCGTCACTGACGCCGAGGAACCGGGCGGCTTCGGATACGCGAATAGTGGGCATTTCATGATTCTAGTCCTCATTTGCGGGTTCTCTTATTAGTTTTCTCCGCGTATCCGAAGATGACGTCAGCGCTGGTTTCGCTCCCCCTTGAGGCTTGAGGTGGGCTGCCTGTGGAACGTCGTGGAGCGAAGTCCTACGCTATGTGGAGGGGAGGGGCCGCAGTCGCTGAGGAGCGTTTGTGATGAAGTGGATCGAGCCTGACAGCCCCGACTATGACCCGGCCCGGAAGGTCTTCAACGCCATGATTGACCGGCGTCCGGCGGTGATTGCCCAGTGTTCAAATGATGCGGACGTGGCCGAAGCGCTCCGCTACGGACGGGAACATTCCCTCGCCATTGCCGTCCGCGCCGGCGGACATTCAGTGGCCGGAATGTCCATGAACAACGACGGCCTGGTGATCGATGTCCGGCCCATGAAGTCCATCGATGTGGACCCCGAATCCGGCATCGTCACCGCCGGGGCAGGCGTCACCTGGGGCGAGTTCGACCGCGCCACCCAGGAACATGCCCTGGCCGTCACCGGCGGGCGGGCCTCCACCACCGGCGTCGCCGGCTTCACCCTGGGCGGCGGATCCGGGTGGCTGGAGCGGTCCTTCGGGTTCGCATGCGACAGTCTCGTCTCGGTGGACCTGGTCACGGCCGACGGCGAACGCGTCACCGCGAGCGCCCGGGAAAACCCCGAACTCTTCTGGGCCCTCCATGGCGGCGGCGGCAATTTCGGCGTGGCCACGTCCTTCACATTCCAGGCGCACAGGCTCGGCCCGGTGGTCCACGCCGGGATGTGGCTCTGGCCCGGGGAGGCAGCCTCGGACGTTTCCCGGGCGTTCCGGGACCTGGCCCTGGCAGCCCCCGACGGGGTTGGCCTGGCACTGCTGTACCTGACGGCGCCGCCGGAGCCGTTTGTGCCGGAGCACCTGGTGGGAAAGATGGCCGCTCTCATCGCCTACCTCTACGCGGGTGAGCCCGAGGAAGGCTTCGAGCACGCGCGGCCGTTCCGCGAACTCGGGCCTGCAGTGGACCTCGTGGCCGACACCCCGTACGCCGATTTCCAGTCCTCCCTGGACGATCCGCCGGACCACTACAACTACTGGAGCGCGGACTATCACAACGAACTCCCCGACGCGGCCCTGGACTTGTTCGTGGAATCGGCCCGGAACCTCCCCGATGCCACATCCCAGCAGCTCATCGCCCGGTGGGGAGGCGCCGTCGGCGGAAACGCGGGGGCGGCCACGCCCTTGATCAACCGGAACGCGGCCTGGGTGAGCCACCCGTACGGCATCTCGCCAACACCCGAGGAAGGCCAACTGGCCAAGGCCTGGGTGAAGGACTTCCGCGGCAAGATTGCGCCGTATGCCACAGGCGGGGTGTGGCTCAATTTCATCGGTAACGAAGGCCAGGAGCGCATCCGTGCCGCGTTCGGAAACGGGAACTACGCCCGGCTGGCCAGGGTTAAGCGGGACTTCGATCCGCGGAACGTCTTCCAGGGCAACCAGAACATCCTGCCGGCCGGCTCCTGACCGGTTCCTGATGTGGCCGGTGACCTGTTGGTGACCCGACCGGCCCGCGCGTTCCCGCCCAGTTGCCTGCCGCGACACACCGCGGGATACGGCGTGTCGGCCCGGATTAGCCGCCGGGCCCGCCGGTAACCGGGCAAGAGCGTACGGCCCCGGCGCAGACCACGGCCGCACTAGACTTCCCCCATGGCGATTTACCTGGATCCGCCCGTGTGGCCAGCCCACGGCACGCATTTTTCCCACCTCATCTCGGACACGTCGCTGGCTGAGCTGCACGCCTTCGCCGCCGCGGCCGGCATCCCGGACCGTGCGTTCGACGGCGACCATTACGACGTCGCCGAGCGCCGGTTCGACGACCTGGTGGCCGTCGGCGCCATTCCGGTGGAAGCCCGGATCCTGGTCCGCAAACTGATCGCCAGCGGGATGCGCATCCCGGCCCGGCAGCGCAACAAGTCCCTCAAGGTCCCGCTGCTGAACCGCTGGGAAGCCATCATGCCCGGCCACGACGCCCTCTTCCTGGACCTGCTGGACCGCTGGAGCGAGGACCACCGCCGGTATCACGGCTGCACGCACCTACTGGCAGTTTTGGAGGCTTTGGACTTGCTCGCCGACCCCGCCGACCCGCCGCGGACAGTGCTGCTCGCAGCCTGGTTCCACGATGCCGTATACCGCGGGATCGCCGGCCAGGACGAGGAGGAATCCGCCCGTCTCGCCGAGGAGCGCCTCGCGGACGCGGGGCTTCCGGCGGCCGACGTCGAGGAAGTGGCGCGGCTGGTGCGGCTGACCTCGGACCACCGCCCGGAGCCAGGGGACGACGACGGCGCCCTCCTCTGCGACGCGGACCTGTCAGTTCTCGGCGGCGAACCGGAGCCCTACGCCCGGTATGTGGCCGCCGTCCGGGAAGACTACGCGCACATCGGCGACGCCGACTTCGCGGCCGGGCGCGCCGCCGTCGTCCGTCACCTGCTGGAACTGGACCCCCTCTTCCACAGCACCCGCGCACGGGAACTGTGGCTCGATGCCGCCCGCCGGAACCTGAAGGGCGAGCTGGCCTGACTCTTTCGCGCAACCGCCAAGAAGCCTTTACGGGCGACCCGGCCGGTGCAAGACTGCTCGGATGAACCTGCGCATCCAAGCCGTCAGCATCGATTCAACCGACCCCAAAGTGCCAGCCGATTTCTGGGAGAGGGCCCTGGGCTGGCGCCGCACCTACGAGGTGGAAGACGAAATTGTGCTGGAGCCGCCCGCAGGCAGCCCGGCCGACGGCGTCAGCCCGGACCTGCTGTTCCTGAAGGTGCCCGAGCGGAAGGAGCTCAAGAACAGGCTGCACCTGGACCTGCGTCCGGATGACCAGGCTGAGGAGGTGCAGCGGCTGGAAGCCCTCGGCGCGTCGCGCATTTCCGTCGGGCAGGGGCCCGAGGTGACCTGGGTGGTCATGGCTGACCCGGACGGCAACGAGTTCTGTGTGCTGCGCGCCTTGCGGTCAGAAGAACTCGAAGCCCAGGGTCTGGTCCCCGGATTCAGCGAAACCCTTGGGAACGCCGCTGGCTAACGGTATGCGGTAATGAACGGGCTATTGGTGGGAACGATCTGCTTGCCCAGCGGCATCAGGCTGACCGGGATGAGCTTGAGGTTGGCGATGGCCAGCGGGATGCCGATGATGGTGACCGCCATGGCAATGGCCGTGAGTACGTGGCCGATCGCGATCCAGATGCCCGCCACCACCAGCCAGATGACATTCCCCAGGAGTGAGAAAACGCCCGTTCCGCCCGGCTTGTCCACCACCATGCGTCCGAAGGGCCAGAGCGTGTACGCCGCAATGCGGAACGAGGCGATGCCCCACGGAATGGTGACGATCAGCAGGCAGCAGATGATGCCCGCCAGAAAGTAGCCCAGGGCAAGCCAGAGTCCGCCGAATACCAGCCAGATGATGTTGAGTAGTGTCTTCATCTGTCCATTGTGCCCCGCGGGGTCTGACAAAAACGTAGGGGTCTGCCCTGATTGGCCCCTGAACTTGGGACCTGAAACCTGGACCAGGCCTCAGCCCTTGGCGGCCTTCACAAAGGCCCGGATCTTAGCCAGGTCCTTCACACCACGAGAAACCTCGACGCCGGAGGAGACGTCCACGCCCCACGCGCCTGAGGCTGCAGTGGCGTGCGCCACGGTGTCCGGATCCAGCCCGCCGGCCAGCAGCCACTTGCGGTCCTGGAGCGCCGTCACGTCCACCATGGAGGCGTAGTCCCAGGCCTCTCCGGACCCGGGCACGGCGGCATCAATCAACAGGATTTCCTCACCCCAGTTGGCGAACGCGTCGGCAGTGGCTGCCATGGTGACGGCCCTGATCAGCTTCATGCCGGCGTCGTGCACCCTTGTGACGTCCTCCGGGGTGAGGTCCCCGTGGAGTTGGACCCACTCAAGTCCGGCGGACCGGGCGATGGCAATGGCATCGGCGACAGGTTCATGCCGGAAAACGCCGACGGCAACTACCCCTTCCGGCACATCGGCCAGAAGAGTGGAAACCTGCGACGGCGAGACCACGCGCGGGCTCGCGGTGAGGACAAAGCCGACGGCGTCCGCCCCAGCCTCCACGGCTGCACGGATTGATTCGGGCGTACTGAGACCACAGACTTTGACGAACATTTCCGGCTCCTTCTGGCTGTCTTCGCATAGTCCCCCCGGAGGAGACTAACAGGCAAGTACCCCCTGCGCCGATGTGGACCGGTTCCATTTCAGGCGCAGGACAGCACCCGCTCCACCATGTTCCGCCCGGCCTCTTCGAAGTCGGTGTCCCCCATCTGGTTGGCCCACACCACCGTGCCGATGGCCTGGTTCAGGTTCTCCAGCCGCCACACGTCTGCGTCCGCCGGCCCGACAGTTCTGCCCAGCCCAGCGTAGAAAGCGTCCGCAAGCTCGGGCCTGTGAACGAACTGCTGGTGGCTGAGCCGCACGAGGTCGTGCACCCACGGACGCCGATCCGCCCGGCCAAAGTCGATGACCTTGATCTGCCCGTTGTCCTGCAGCCAATTCCTTGGCTGGTAATCGCCGTGCGTTGCCACGAGCTGCACCACGCCCGGCCGAAGGGCATCGAGCTCCTGTTCGAAGCTTTCCAGTTGCGATTCCGGCAGCAGCCCGTGGGCGCGGTCCATCCATGCCCGAGTCTTTATAGTGAGGGTTTTTGCGTACGTGGACGAGTCCCCGGCCGTCCGGTGAATCCTCGCCAGCAGCTGCCCCGCCTGGCGGTAAGTTTCCGGATCATCCTCGGCCGGTGTCCCCTCCACCAGGGTTCCTGGCAGGAACTCCGTCACCAGGATCCCGGCCTTCGCCGAGGCATGCCGTAACGCCGGGACCCGGCCGTGGAGCCCTTCGAAACCGCCGGCATGGGCGGCGATCTCGCGGTGGATATGGTGGCTTGTGGCGCTCGCCTTGACGATGAATCCCTCGCCCGCCCGTGTGGCAACGTGGAGGACGTTGGTGTCCTGCAGGGGCCAGGAGTAATCCTGCACCACACTGAATTCGCCAAGCCAGGATGTCAGCAGGCGGCTCTGTTCGTCGGTGATCCCCTGGCGCATTCGCCCAGCATGCCACGCGTGGCGGGGACGCCCAAACAAACTAGGCTGGTCCGATGGAGATCATCCGCTTCGCAGAACTCAGGTCCGAACCGTGGCGCAACGGCGGCGGGGTGACCCGGGAGCTTGCCAGCCACCCGAAGGCCGCCTCGGCGCAGGACGGCGCCTGGGACTGGCGCGTCAGCATCGCCGATATCAGCAAGGCCGGGGACTTCTCGGCCTTCCCGGGCATGGAACGTGTGCTGACCGTGATCGACGGCGAGCTGCTCCTTCTCACCGTGGACGGCGCCGAGCATCCGCTGGAAAAGTACCGGCCCTTCAGGTTCTCCGGCGAAGCTGCCGCGCACGGAGCCCTGCCCACCGGGGACATCCGCGATCTGAATGTCATCACGCGGACGGGTTCGTTCAAGGGCTTCACGTCCATCATCGAGCTCTCCAAGAAACGCGCGCACCCGGTTTTTGAGGGCCAGCTCGCTGTGCTTCTGCAGGGACAGGCCGCCGTCAGCGCGGGAAACCTCAGCGTCAGCGCGGAAGCCGCGGAATCTGCAACTACCGCGGAAACCGACGGCGACGAACCTGCCGCCGCCCCCACGGAGCCCGAGGCACTGAACCGCTATGACGCCGTCGTCGGTTCCGATAACCGGACCCCCGAAATCCTGGGCCGCGGCTTCCTCGCCGTGGTGTCAATCGACCGCGTGACTGCCTGATCCAGCGCTGCAGGCTAGCCTCGCCTTCGTTATCTGAGCCTTTCCACACTGGTCAGCGGCACGCGGCGCTCCTAGACTCTGGCAATGACTTCCACACCCTTTAATGCGCTCCTGTCCACCCAGATCGGCAACGAATTCGCGGCCTCGCAGCAGTACATTGCTGTGGCCACCTGGTTCGCCAACCAGGACCTCCCGCAGCTGGCCCGCTACTTCTACCGGCAGTCGGTGGAGGAACGGAACCACGCCATGATGATGGTGCAGTACATGCTGGACCGCGACATCGAGTTCACCATCCCGGGCGTCCCCGACGTGCGCAACGACTTCTCCTCCGTGACCGAGCCGCTGGCCCTGGCGCTGGAGCAGGAGAAGGAAGTGACGGCCGCGATCGAGGCGCTGTTCCGTGCGGCCCGTACCGAGGACGACGCCCTGGGCGAGCAGTTTATGCTCTGGTTCCTCAAGGAGCAGGTGGAAGAGGTCGCCGCCATGACCACCCTCCTGAACATCGCCGAGCGCGCCGACAACCTGTTCGACATCGAGAACTTCATCGCCCGCGAAACCGTGGGCAACGGCGGCCGCGACTCCTCCGCTCCGGAAACCGCCGGCGGCGCTCTCTAAGGTTCTGCGCTCCCCCCAACTAAGTAGCGCTATCTGTCGTTATGGGCCCTCAAAACGACAGATAGCGCTACCTAGATGGGCGAGGGCCCCGGCGGTGAGGTTGGCCACCAACCCGGCCACCCGCCGTCGGGCGTTGCTAAGCTGGAATCAAGGCTCCGCACAGGACCTCCGGACGACGGTTCAGTACCCGGCACGCGACAAGACTGGCCAAAGGATCTGTCATGTCGTGGTTAGTTCTCATTCTTTCCGGAGCGCTGGAAGCCGTCTGGGCCGCAGCCCTGCACCGGACCTTCCAGGCCTCCGGCCGGCGCCGGCTCGCGCCCGCCCTCCTCTTCCTGGTCTCCGTCCTCGCCAGCATGGCCGGCCTCGCGATCGCCATGCAGTCCATCCCCACCGGCACCGCGTACGCCGTATGGGTGGGCGTGGGCGTGGTGCTGACGTCTGCCTACGCGATCATCACCAAGGCTGAACGTCCGACGACGGCGCGCCTGCTTCTGCTGACGGGCATCGCCGCGTGCGTGGTTGGCCTGAAGGTGGTGGCGTAATGAACAAGCGTTCTGCTGCCTGGCTGATGCTGCTGGCCTCCGCCGTGCTGGAAGCCGTGTGGGCCACCGCGCTGGGCCTGTCCGACGGCTTTACCCGGCCCATGCCCACTTTTGTTTTCGCCGTAACCGCCACGCTGAGCATGATCGGCCTCGGCCTAGCCATCCGCAGCATCCCCCTCGGCACCGCTTACGCCGTCTGGGTGGGGGTCGGGGCTGCCCTGACAGTCGGCTGGGCGATGGCCACCGGCGTCGAACCCTTCAGTGTCCTGAAAGTGCTGTTTATCGCCGGCATTGTGGGCTGCGCGGCCGGGCTGAAGGCCCTGCCGGCTACACCTGCCGCGGCATCCTCCGACGCCGCTGCCGCCCCCGCTGAGCCTCCCCACCTTTGAGGCGGCCCGACGGCGTGTTCCCGCGAAACGCCGTCAGGCCCCGCCCCTTGTGCAACGGAAACCGGGGAGGATCAGCTGCCGGTTTAGGCTTTTGCCATGGACTCCCCCGAGATCACCCATGCCATGGACGCGCTCCGGCGACGGCTGGCTCCCGGGAGGCGGACCATCCTAGGCATCACGGGCGCGCCCGGCTCCGGCAAGTCCACGTTCGCGGCCCGGCTGCAGCGGGAGTTCGGCGCTGACCTTGCCGTCGTGGTGCCGATGGACGGCTTCCACCTGGGCACCGCGATCATCGACGGCACACCGCTGCGGCAGCGCAAGGGCGCAATGGACACGTTCGACGTCGGCGGCTACCTCTCGCTGTTGCAGCGGCTCGTGCGCCGGGATGAGGCAGTAGTGTACGCACCGGAGTTCCGGCGGACTTTGGACGAGCCGGTGGCGGCCTCCATCGCCGTCCCGGCGTCCGTGCCGCTGGTGATCACCGAAGGAAACTACCTGCTGGCGGAGACGCCCGCGTGGAAGGGTGTCCGGGCCCAGTTGGATGAGGTCTGGTTCATGGACACCCCTCCCGCGCTGCGGCTGGCCCGGCTGGTGGACCGGCACGTGGAATTCGGCATGGAGCAGGCCGCGGCGGAAGCCTGGGCGACGGGCCCGGATGAGGCCAACGCGGTGATGATCGCGGCCACGCGCCAGGGTGCCGACCGAATCATCCCGTGGAGCTAGGAATACTGAGGCAAGGGTCAGGGTTCTTGGCTGGGACGAGAGTCCACAACGAATGGAGAGCGCTCATGACTGCACCATCGGTACACCTCGGCGACGGCCTCAACGTCAGCACGCTGGGCTTCGGCGGGATGGCCCTCACTCCGGTCTACGGCGAAGTTGACCCGCACGATGCCCTCAAAACCCTGCATCATGCAGTGGATGCCGGCGTCAGCTTCATTGACACCGCGGACATCTACGGCGGAGGCAGCAACGAGCAACTCATCGCCCAGCTGCTCAAGGACCGGCGGGGCGAAGTGCAGCTCGCCACCAAGTTTTCCCTGGTGGGCTCGCCGGCTGATGGATATACGGATATCCGGGGAGATGCCGCCTACGTCCGGCAGGCCGCCGACGCCAGCCTGAAGCGGCTTGGCACGGACGTGATCGACCTCTACTACATGCACCGCCGTGACCTCCGCGTTCCGATTGTGGAAACCGTGGAGGCCATGGCGGGGCTGGTGCAGCAGGGCAAGGTCAAACACCTTGGCCTGTCAGAGGTGACCGCGCAGGAGCTGGCCGAAGCCCACTCCGTGCACCCCATCGCCGCGGTCCAAAGCGAATGGTCCATCTGGAGCCGCGACGTGGAACGCAACGTAGTTCCGGCCGCGGCCAGCCTGGGCGTGGGCTTTGTGCCGTATTCGCCACTGGGCCGGGGATTCCTCACCGGCACCGTGGACGCTTCCAGCCTGGGAGCAAACGACTTCCGACGCCGGATCCCGCGGTTCGCCGCGGGCGCCTTTGACGCGAACCAGGAAGTCGTGGCGGCCGTGCGGACGGTAGCCGCCGAGCTGTCCGCAACGCCCGCCCAGGTTGCACTCGCATGGCTGCTGGAGCAGGGCAAACGGCTGGGACTGGCCGTGGTCCCCATCCCCGGCACACGCAAAACGCACCGGATCGACGAAAACCTGGGCGCCCTGTCCCTGGACCTGACCCCGGCGCAACTGGAGGCGCTGGACCAGGCCGCGGACGCCGTCGTCGGCTCCCGCTCGGCGGACCCCAACTGGGTGTCCCAGGGCCGTGAATAGACTGAAGCCCGTGGACACGCTCATTCACGACCTACGCGACATCACCATCCGGAGCATCTCCGTCAGCGAGATGGACAACAACGTGTATCTGCTGACCGCGAAGGCCACCGGTGCACAGCTGCTGATTGATGCCGCGGATGACCTTCCGGCCATCCAGGGGATGCTGCAGGACGCCGCTGCGGATACTGCGGCCACGCCCAACCTGGCACTCATTGCCACCACGCACCAGCATTGGGACCATGTCCGCGCGCTGCCGGCGTTGGTGGAAGCGACCGGAGCGCCCACCGCCGCGGGAGCGGACGACGCCGAGGCGCTGCCGTTAACCGTCGGCCGCTCACTCGAGCACGGGGACACGTGCGCCGTGGACGGCTTCGAGGTCACCGCCGTGCACCTGCGCGGGCACACCCCGGGTTCCATCGCGTTTGTGTACGAGAACCCGGAAGGGCCTGCCCACATCTTCAGCGGGGACTCATTGTTCCCCGGCGGCGTGGGCAACACCCAGAAGGATCCGGCGCGGTTCACGTCGCTGATCAACGACGTCGCCGCGCGATTGTTCGAGGCCTACCCGGATGACACCGTGGTGCACCCGGGCCACGGCAGCCCCACCACCCTGGGCGCGGAACGCCCGCACCTGGAGGAGTGGCGCGCCCGCGGCTGGTAGCTCAACCCCCGGTTCGGACAAGCTCAACCACAACGCTACAGATTCGGACAGCCGCTGCCGGGATCCCGGCAGCGGCTGTCCGTTTCAGCAGCGGATATCCGAAACCTTAGCGGCTGCGGCGTTCGTTCGAGGCCGGAGCCGACGCGCGGCGGGGACCGCTGCGTGCCGGTCGGCCACTGCCGCCAACGTTGCCGCCACCGTTGCCGGTGTACGAGCCACCGGACGTGCCGCCGGTGTTGGAGGACCAGACAGCCTTGTTGCCGGCGTTGCCGCCGTTGCCCGAGCTACCCGAGTTACCCGTGGAGGCACCGGCACGCTGGCCGGATCCACCCGTACGTGCACCTGCACCGGCGCCCGCGGTGCGGGCTCCGGCTGCGCGCTGGCCCGTTGCCGGACGTCCGCCGCGCTGTCCGCCGGTGGTAGCCGGGCGGCCCGTGCCGCCACGGGGAGCATCGCTGCGGGTAACGCGTGAATCAGAACGGCCGTCTGAACCGCGGCCAGCCGCTGCACGGCCACCTGCTGCGGGGACGTCGTTGCGGTGTGTGGAGCCTGTGGCGCCGTGGCCGCGGGAATTGCGGCGAGCAGCAGCTGCTGCAATGGCGCGGTCCTCGTTCTGCTCGGCTACACGGTCAAATGCTGCCCGTGCCTCGGTGCGGCCTTCGTAGGCAACAGCGCGGCGCTCGGCGCGGGGAAGATCGGTGCGGGTCGGCTCAGCGGAGACGCGTCCACGTCCACCACGGCCGCCACGGCCACCGGCTGTGGGGCCTTCCTGGCTGCGACGGGCGCGCTTGCGCTCGGCGTTGGCACCCGTAGAGGTGCCGCCACCCTGCGCGGACTTCTTGGCCAACAGAGCGGCGCGGGTGCGCGGATCGATCTTGTCAGCCATTTCGCCCACGAGCTCAGCAACCAGCGGAGAGTTGGCGGTAACGCGCTCGAAGTTAACCTCGACGCCGGCAGCCTTCATCAGCTTCTTGACGTCGGACTGCTGCTCCGGGAGGGTCAGTGTGACAACAGTGCCATCCGAACCGGCGCGGGCCGTACGGCCTGAGCGGTGGAGGTATGCCTTGTGCTCTGTGGGCGGATCCACGTGGATTACCAGTTCGACGTCGTCCACGTGGACGCCGCGGGCTGCGACGTCGGTGGCCACCAGTACGCGGACGTCACCGGAGGAAAACTCGGCCAGGTTGCGGTCACGGGCGTTCTGCGAGAGGTTGCCGTGCAGATCGACGGCGGGGATCCCGGCGTCGGTCAGGGTCTTGGCCAGCTTGCGGGCGTGGTGCTTGGTCCGCATGAAGAGCACGCGGCGGCCGGCACCCGAGGCCAGCTCAACGATCAGCTGCTTCTTGACGGTCTGGTCGTTGACCACCAGGACGTGGTGCTCCATGGTGGTCACGGCGGCCTGTGATTCATCCACGGCGTGGGTCAGCGGGTTGGACAGGTAACGCTGGACAATCTTGTCCACCCCATTGTCCAGGGTTGCGGAGAACAGCAGGCGCTGGCCCTGGCTGGGGGTCATGTCCATGAGCTTCTTGACGACCGGGAGGAAGCCGAGGTCGGCCATGTGGTCGGCCTCGTCCAGGACGGTGATCTCGACGCCTTCGAGGGTCAGGATGCGCTGGCGGATCAGGTCCTCCAGGCGGCCCGGGCAGGCGATGACGATGTCGACGCCGGCGCGCAGTGCCTTTTCCTGGCGGGCCTGGGAGATGCCGCCGTAGATCACGGTGGTGGTCAGGCCCATGGCCTTGGCCATCGGCTCGATGGTGGCGTTGATCTGGGTGGCCAGCTCGCGGGTCGGTGCGAGGACCAGGCCCATGGGGCGGCCGGGCTTGCGGAAGTGCTTGGCTTCCCGCTCAGCGAGTCGTGCTACAAGCGGGATGGCGAAAGCGATGGTCTTGCCGGAGCCGGTGCGGCCGCGGCCCAGGACGTCGCGTCCGGCCAGGGTGTCCGGGAGGGTCTTGACCTGGATGGGGAACGGCTCAACAATTCCCTGGGCGGTGAGGGTGTCGGCAAGTTCTTTGGGCGTGCCGAGGGCAGCAAAAGTAGTCATATATTTCAAGGTCTTTCAGGCGGTATCCGTGCGGATATCGGCCCCCGATGCCGGTTGGCTCAAGGGTTTCGCCGAAGAAAATTCAGGTGATCAACCGTGCTGCTGCCCAAATCAGGGCGGCGGCTGGGACCAAATGGAACGCGTTCATCGACGCAGGATGTGCCTCTCACATGAAAAAACCCGCTTCCCAAAAAGTTGGGACCAGCGGGCATCACTGCACATCAAGTCCCCTAAGCGTACCATCCCTGCGCCCGGGCCTCGTTCGTGGGCCCCGTTGACGGTGGGGCGGACGGTGCGGGCGTTGCCTTTGTGTGCCCGGCCGGCGCAGGCTTGAGGCATGACTGAACAGGGTGCGGACCACCACCACACAACGGACGACGGCGACACCCGGTTTGGGGATGCACCGCAGCGCAGTGCCGCCGAGGCGTGGGATGAAAGGTACCGGAGCAAGCCAAAATTCTGGAGCGGGAAACCCAACCCGCAACTGGTCCGCGAAGGCGCGGGACTGAGGCCGGGCAAGGCATTGGACCTGGGCTGCGGCGAAGGGGCCGACGCCATCTGGCTTGCCCAGCAGGGCTGGACCGTCACCGCCGTCGACGTTTCCGCCGTCGCGCTGGAACGGGCCGCTACCCACGAAAGGTCGGCCCTGGACCGCGAGGGTGTGCACACCGAGGGAGCCGGTGAAATTCCCAGCCGCATCCACTGGGAACAGTGTGACCTGGAGGAGTGGCGGCCCACGGCAACCTTCGATCTGGTGTCCTCCCAGTTCCTGCATTCCCCACATCTGGCGTGGGAGGGCCCGCTGCGGACGGCGGCTGCGGCGGTCAATCCGGGTGGCACTCTGCTGATCGTAGGCCATCATCCGGACCGCCTGCCGCCGTGGGGCACGCACACCTCGGCCGACATGTTCTTCACGCCGGAACAGCTCAGGGCCGAGCTCCGCCTGGCGCCGCCTGAATGGCAGATCGAGGTGCTCACCACGCGGGATCGGCCGGCCACGGGCCCGGACGGCCAGCAGGCAACACTTGCCGACACGGTGCTTCGCGCCACCCGCCTGGTTCGGCCTGCCTGATCCCCAGGAAAGCTGAACGCCTTTGACTGATCCGCCTCAGCGCTCGTCCGCCGAAGCGCGGGTCAGCTGCCTTGCGGCATTGGGATCGGTCACTCTGAATGACATTGGCACAGGCGTTTCGCTATGCCGCGCCATACGGGCGTTTCGTTCCAACCCTGATGGTTGTGTGAGGAGGGCGTACAGTTCCGGCCGGCGCCCCAGGAGCCATCGGCGCCCCGTCGCGAGCGGCAGCAGATCCAGGTCGAGGTCGGCAACCACCACCGCCACGTCCGGCACGGGCGTCTCCGCGACGATGCGCCCATAGGGGTCGATGATCATGGAGTTTCCCGTGCGTATCTCATTGTCGTCACGGCCGATGCCGTTGCTGAACAGAACGAACAGTCCGTTGTCGTGAGCTCGCGATGGAAGCCAACGCATCAGCCAGCCCCGCCCGCTCTCCCCGCTGGTTGCAGCTTCAAGGGCGGCCGGATCCTCCTTTCGGTTGTACCACAGGGCGGTTGGAAGAGTCCGCATTCCATGCGGGCTTCTTGAATCCGTCCCCCCGGTTTGATGAGGCGCGATCAGCAGAGTGGCACCCAGCAGGGCCACGGCTCGCACGTTTTCGACGAGATTGTTATCCCAGCAGATCAGGATCCCCATCCGCACGCCCCATGGAGTGTCGAACACGGTGAAGGTGTTGCCGCTGGAGATCGCGTCATGTTCGAAGGCGTGCAGCTTCCGGTGCACGTGGACCACTCCGTTGGGGAGGCACACGGCGTACGCATTGAAGAGGTCCTCTCTGTCCGATTCGAGGAAGCCAACGCCGATTCCCACTTCCAGCTCAGCCGCGATCCAGCTGACAGCCCTGATCAGCTTTCCGTCCCGCGGCTGAGCCAGCTCGTGCAACCGACGTGGCGATTGACGAGTGAGGTGCCAATAGCCGAGCAGACACATTTCCGGGAAGACCACCAGCTGGGCCCCGTCCGCTGCGGCCTCCGTGGCCAGCCTGCGCACAGTATCCAGATTGGCATCAATGTTGTTGGGCACGGCTTCGAACTGGACCACAGCCGCTCGAAAATTGTTGACGGTGTTCGGTGCGCTCATTGGGGACGCCTTTCTCTGGTGGTACCGCCTTATGGCCGGCCCCGTCATTCAACCGCGAAAAGAACTATCACGTCTAATGAAAGATAATGCGTTTTAGTTATGATTTAGGAATGGAACTTCGCCTGTATCGATCATTCGTTGTCGCGGCATCTCACTCCACCTTCAGCGCCGCTGCCACTGCGCTCTCAATGAGTCAGCCCGCCCTCACCAAGCAGATTCAACAGTTGGAACGCTGGACCGGGACAGCGCTGTTCCTCCGGGGACGGCAAGGTTCGGCGTTGACACAAGCCGGACTGCAACTGTTGGCGGACGCCCGCGATGTGGTGGATCGCGCTGATCGGCTGGCCGCCAGGATCAAACGGGTCGCGGCAGGGGACGAAGGGCATCTCGCCGTCGGCTTCGGCTTGTCCAGTATTTCCGTTGCGCCGGAGGCTGTGGCCACCTTCCGGCACAAGTTCCCCGGAGTCGCGGTCAGCCTTGAGGACTTGTCCTCTGCCGAACAGTTCGAGAGGATTCTTGCCGGCAGCCTGGACTTCGCGTTCGCCAGGCTACCGGCCCCTGCCGAATTCGCGTGTCTGCAGGTCCTTTCAGACAGGCTCGCTCTGGCCGCTACCACTCAATGGCCGAACTCTCAGGTTCAGGACGAGGACTTGCGGACATGGCTCGCGGAACACGAACTCGTCCAACTCTCTGCCGCGCGTGGCCCCGGCCTCCGGGCGCAAATACGTCAGTTCTATGAGGAGATCGGGTGCGAACCGGCAATTATTCAAGAGGCAGCAGACCTCCAGACGGTTCTGGCGCTCGTGGCGGCGGGGGTCGGTGGCGCTGTTGTCCCCGCAAGCGCGGCCAGCATCGCACCCAAGACCGTAGCGATGATACCGATCGACAGGCCCGGCGCAGCCTGGGAGGTCGGGCTGGTGTGGCTTCGCGGCCAAACCGGACCCCGGTTTGAGGCCTTTCTGGAAATCGTCCACAAAATGCGGTTGCCCATCAGCCCGATTGGGTAGAAGAACCGGACCGGGCAACCCGGGCACGATTACCACTGCGGACTGGTTCAGCCCGGCTGAGCGGACCACGGCGTCACGCACCTCTACTTCAAAGTCCTGCGGGAGCGGCCCTGGCTGTTCAGACGTTTGGGCGAGAACGTCAGTCTGCAGCGGCAGGACTCTGGTCAGTGGGCATATAGTCCATGCCGGTGCACGATTTTCCACTCGCCCTCCTAGCGGCGCTATACGTGTGTGACGCGAAGCATAGTGGACTGCAAAGGGATGCCGTCCACCGACAACTCGGCGCGTTCGTAGCCCACCGTGTACGCAAGGTCCCCTACCGGAGCTTTTGGACGGCTTTTATGGGAGGGTGGTTCACCATGGAATACATCGTCGATCCGCGCGTAGACGACTACATCAACGCATTGCCGGACTGGCAGCAAGCCATCTGCCATGAGCTCCGGGACCTCGTCCACGCCGCCGATGCCGAGGTCGTCGAGACCATCAAGCGCACGGATCGTCCGTACTTCGTACTCCTGGGCAATATCTGCGCACTGCTGGCAGCCAAGGACCACGTCAACCTGTTCCTCTACGACGGCGCCATGGTCCCCGATCCCGAACACATCATCACGGCAGGACATGACAACGTGACCGCCCGCACCGTTGCCTTCCGCCAGGGCGAGACGGTCAACGCCGCCGCACTCACCGACATGCTCAAGTGCATCATCGCCAACAACCGCGCCGGCGGCTGGCGCAAGATGAAAAGCGGGCGTTAGCTCGGCCGGTGCAGCTGCGGGGCGAAAGGCTGGAACTTCAGTCACGTCGAAAACGCTGCGGACAAGGATCGACACTTGGTTCCACGAAGCTCGACATTTGTCGAGTAACTTTCCCGCCGGCTGCCTGTCCGGGCATCCGGCCTGCGGCCCCGGACGGGCAGCGCGCGCCCTCTCCGCTAAACGCGGCATCACACCGGAGAATGCCCTTTCCCGATACCCGGCGGAGACGCGCGGGGCAGTCGCCGTGACTGGCCGGACCGCCCATCGGCGCGGACCGGCAGCCCGCCAGAGGCTTCGGAACGGCCGGAAACGTGGATCTAGTCTTAATCCACCCGCCAAACTGTTACCCCCGTCACATCTGTGACGGATCCGCGCGGTCTGCGTTGCGGCCCTCCGGTTCCCGCCTCGCCCTGCCCGTGACAAGGAAAGAAGCCTTATGTCTGAACGCACCACCACGGTTGCCGCGAACACCGCAACCGAATCCGCCACCGGGGGCCACAGCCAGGATCCGCATCTGGCCCGCGCGCTGGGCAACCGCCATATCCAGCTGCTCGCCATCGGCGGCGCCATCGGCACCGGCCTGTTCATGGGCTCGGGCAAAACCATCTCACTGGCCGGCCCGTCCGTGATCTTCGTCTACATGATCATCGGTTTCATGCTGTTCTTCGTCATGCGGGCCATGGGTGAGATCCTGCTCTCCAACCTGAAGTACAAGTCCTTCAGCGACTTTGCCGGGGATCTCCTGGGCCCTTGGGCCAGCTTCTTCACTGGCTGGTCCTACTGGTTCTTCTGGGTGGTCACCGGCGTCGCCGATATTGTCGCCATATCCGGCTACGTCGACAAGCTCGCCCCGGGCACACCGCTGTGGATTCCGGCCCTCCTGACCCCGCTTGTACTGATCCTGCTGAACCTTCCCAGCGTCAAGGCCTTTGGTGAGGCAGAGTTCTGGTTCGCCATCATCAAGGTTGTGGCCATCGTGGCCCTGATCGTCACCGGCGTGGTCATGATCGCCACCCACTTCACGTCACCCAGCGGTGCTGTGGCCAACCTGGCCAACATGTGGAACGACGGCGGCATGTTCCCGCACGGGATGTTCGGCTTCGTCCTCGGCTTCCAGATCGCCATCTTCGCCTTCGCCGGCATCGAGCTGGTGGGAACCGCCGCCGCGGAAACCAAAGACCCGGAGAAGAACCTCCCACGGGCCATCAATTCGATTCCGGTCCGCGTCCTGCTCTTCTACGTGGGCGCACTGGTGGTCATCATGGCCGTCAACCCGTGGCGCAGCATTGACCCGGCCAGCAGCCCCTTCATCGGCATGTTTACCCTGGCCGGGCTGGGCATCGCCGCCGTCGTCATCAATCTGGTGGTTCTGACCTCGGCCGCCTCCAGTGCCAACTCCGGAATCTACTCCACCTCCCGCATGGTGTATGGCCTGGCCCAGGACGGCAACGCACCGAAGGCCTTCGGGAAACTGAGCATCCGCAAGGTTCCGCAGAACGCCCTGCTGTTCTCCTGCATCTTCCTCTTGGCCGGACTGGTCCTGCTCTACTCCGGCGACTCCGTCATCGGCGCCTTCACCATCGTCACCTCAGTGGCGTCGGTGCTGACGATGTTTGTCTGGTCCATGATCCTGATCAGCTACATCGTGTTCCGCCGGCGCAGGCCTGAGCTGCACGCAGCCTCGGCGTTCAAGATGCCCGGCTCCCGCTTCATGCCCTACGTGGTGCTGGCGTTCTTCCTGTTCATGCTGGTGGCCCTGGCTCAGGCCGCTGACACGCGTCTCGCGCTGGTGGTGGCGCCGGTCTGGTTCATCTTGCTGGGCGTGGCGTGGTACTTCAACCGCCAGACACCCCTGCAGCAGGCCCGGATCGAAGAATGGAAGGCCATGTCCACAGCCGAAAAAGTCGACGTCGTCCGCTGACCTCGGCTGCGGTGCAGGCAGTCCCCTTTGCCTGCACCGCAGCGCGGCTGCCCTTGATCCTTGGCGCGTCTCAGCCGGGTCAGGACAATATCTAGGCCGAAGCGTGATCCTTCTGCAGCTTCTTCGGTCGCGTGGCAACCCGCGGCGCAATGGCCACCGCGGCTCCGGCGATGACAGCCGCCAGTGCGAAGACCCCCGAAAACGAGCCCGCCGACGTCGTAAATGCCGAGAACACAATGCCCGTGGTGGCGAGCGCCAAGGCGCCGCCGAGCGAATCGGAAATCGACATGGCCGAGCTGTTGAAGCCCTCCGTGTCTTTCGAGGAGAGGGCCAGGGTCATCACGCTCAGGCGTGGGTACATCAGGCCCATTCCGCCGCCGGCGAAGATCCACCCGATGATTGCGACCGCGGCCGGCCAGCCGAACGCCGTGGTGACCAGTGCCAGCACGACAGCTGCAAGCACCATTACTGAGCCGATCCTCACCGCGACGCTGTGGAGCAGCCGGGCTCCGAGCCTGCCCTGGATTGCAGATGCCCCGGCCCATGCCAACGCGCCGCCGGTGAGCGTGAGGCCCGCGAAGGTGGGCAGGAAGGCATAGCGCTCAATCAGCAGGTAGGGCAGGTAGACCTCGGCGCCGAAGAACGCGGCAGAGGCGAGCCCGCGGGTCAGGATGACGCTCGGCAGCCCACGCCGGGCCGTCAGGGTGCCGCGCGGAACCAGCGGCCGTACAGCCACCAGTGCTATGACGACGGCGGCCACGGCCAGAACCACTCCGGCCAGGGGGATGTTCGCAATCCGGACCTCGACTGAGAGGTTCAGGCCAAGGACGGCCAACGCTGCGAGCCCGGCCCAGGCCATCCGGCCGAAGGCCCAGGGGGTGGGTTTCCGCACCGGCGTGGGATCAGTGGCTTCCGGGGTCATGCCGGGCGCCGTTTCGGCTGAGCGGCCCAAGCCCCGGAGCACAGGCACAACCATGGCGAGCGCCGGGACCACCAAGCCCACCACGCCAAGGAACACCCAGTGCCAGCTCAGGACCTGCGCCACAACGCCTGCCGCGAAGGGACCCACCAGCGACGGGATGACCCAGGCGGCAGCAAATGCCGCGAAGATTTTGGGATGAAGGGCGCCCGGGTAGACGCGGGCCACCACCACATAGAGGGCTACGGTCATGGCACCGCCGCCCAGGCCCTGGACCAGCCTTCCGGCCAGGAGTGCCGGCATGGATCCTGCGGTTCCCGCGATCAGCAGTCCCAGCACGAACATGGCCACGGACGCATACAGCGGGGCGGACGGGCCACGCCGGTCAGACCAGTTCCCTGCCGCAACCATGCCGATCACTCCCGTAGCCAGCGGTCCGGCAAAGGCCAGGGCGTACAGGCTCGCGCCACTCAGTTCGCGGCTGACCAGCGGCATGATGGTGGTGACCGCGAGGGACTCGAACGCGCTGAGAAAGACCAGGGCGCAGGCGCCGGTCGTCGCCCACAAATAGGGGTGCTGAAGGATGCCCGCAGGTGGGGCGGAGACGGAAACTGTGGAATCGCGCACGGTTAGAGCCTGATCAGTTGTCATGGACGCAACCCTAGAACCTCAACTATGGTTGAGGTCAAGGATCCGTCCGGCGGGCGGAATGACATATAAGGGGAAGCATGCCACAGCTTGCAGGCGGAGCACACCATGTCCTCAGCATCGGCGAGCTGTCGGAACGGAGCGGAGTGGCGCCGTCGGCCCTTCATTTCTACGAACGCAACGGGCTGATCGACTCGGAACGGACCTCCGGCAACCAGCGGCGCTACCGCCGCGACATGCTGCGGCGCGTGGCATTCATCCGAGTATCGCAGCGTGTTGGCATTCCGTTGAAGGACATCGGCTCGGCGCTGGAATCCCTGCCGGAGGGGCGGACACCCACCAAACGCGACTGGTCCAGGCTCTCCCGTCTTTGGCGCTCCGAACTTGATGCACGCATCGAAGCCCTGGAACACCTCCGCAGCGATCTGGACGGCTGCATCGGCTGCGGCTGCCTCAGCCTGAAGGCATGCCGGCTGCAGAACCCCGGCGATGAACTGGGCGGCGCTGGCACCGGCCCCCGCCGCTGGGAACCCTAATACGCGCCTTCCCCAAGCTCCCCCTTCACTTCGGGACCGGGACGACGACGACGGCGCCACTCGCCGTCGAGTCCGGGGTCAGCATCCAGCCCACGCGCTTCGCCGTATTCAGCATGACGACGCTCTCAACAAGTTCGATGCCCGGAATGCGCTCTTGGATGGCGAGTTCCATCTCCAGGACGTCGGCCAGCGAGCCCAGCCACATGATGATCACAAAGTTGGTCCGGCCGGTGGTGGATGCCGTGAACCTGACGTTCCGGACGGCCCGGAGTTCGGTCGCGGCAGCCTCGTGCCCGCCCGGCACGTTCATCGGACTGAGCGCCGTGCCCCACGGCACCGATCACATCATCGCGGCGTTCAACCATTCGCCCTACGCTACGTTCGACGACGGCGTTCTGGCTGACGGGGCCGCCCTCTATGCGGAACTCGCCATTTCGCGGCTCGCCACACTGGCGGCCGCACCAGCATCAGCGGCGGACGCCGCGCAAGCATCTGCACCGGCGTCGGCCGATAACGCCTCCTAAACCCACCCATCAGAGAGAAAACCGTGACCAGCACCGTCAACCCTCAGCTCACCGACCGGGCGGCCACCCGGAAGACCATCATCGGCACCGGCATCGGCAACGCCGTCGAATGGTACGACTGGGCCATCTACGCGACGTTCACCCCGTTCATCGCGAGCCAGCTGTTCAGCAAGGCGGACCCCGCGTTCGAGGCTGTGCGTGAAAACGCGGCAGCGTGGTTTGTTGTGGATCGCACCTCCTGTACCGCTGATCCCGGCCAGGAGGGCACCTCCTCCCTTGCGGACGCGGTCCGTGCGCAACTGAACCAGTCGTGACCGGGCAAGAACTCAGGAGTCAGGTGTGGTGGTCATCTTCAGGTCAGGGATGGGCACACTGTCGCCGCCGATGTAGATCACGGCACCTTGTCCGCGTCTGGCTAAATGAGCCCGATAACCTGGGATCTGAAGCGTGACAACGGGCTGACTCGTGCCATCTATGGTAATTTCGGAGTCGCCTGCTACTCCGCGGGCGGCCAACTGCTCCTGCTGTGCGGTGACTTGCCATCCCCGTGACTGCTTAGGATCAGCAGCGGAAGGCATGACAGCCATCACGGCATTCGTGCTGAACTCAATCAAAGCGGACCGCAAAACGTCTACAGGAGCCCCGTGCTTTGGAAGAGGAGTCAACTCGCGGATGGTTCGAACGCGGGCTACGAATTGGTTTTTAATCCGATAATCGACATCGATGTACCACGTTTGATCATCCATACCTCCGCCGCCTATATCCACACGAGCGCCGGGCGGTGGTGTCATAAGCGCAGCAATACCTTGCCTGAACTGGGCTATCATCTCGGCAGGGCTGGGAATCCGCCGTAATCGCGGATCCCCAGCACTTGTGAAATCCATACGATCAGCGTACGCGCATCAGTAGATGGTCGTATTGGCAGTTGGCGAGCCGGCGACACAAATTTCTCCATTATTCAACATAGCCCAACTGCCACTATTTACCGTCGCCCAAGAGTATCCCAGTGCCATGTTGACGAGTGTACGATAACCAGACCAGCTGCTCCCTCCCGTGTAGTTCCCGTTGTACCAGGGTTCTTCGTGATATCCAGCGTTGTCATAGACCCCGACGTACCAGCCATAGGCGATGGCTGGGGCAAATAGGTTGAAGCCTGTGGAAAGCGCGGCGTTTCGGAATCCGGTGGCGCGGTAATTGACCCACGATACGCCGCAGTTACCCCAAGTCTCGGCGTGAACCGTCCCGGGTTTGATGCCGCTATCTTCTTTGAGAAAGATAGTGACTATGCCCAAGCAGTTCCCGCCCGAAGTCCGTGATCGTGCAGTGCGCATGACCTTGGATCGATTGCCCGAATACCCGTCTGTCTATGCTGCCTGCAAGGCGCTGGCGCCAAAGCTCGGGGTCGGCCCTGAATCGCTGCGCCGCTGGGTTGTCCAAGCCCAAGTCGATGCCGGAGAGAAGGCCGGACCAAGCAGTGAGGAGCTGGAGGAAATCAAGCGGCTCCGGGCTGAAGTGCGGGACTTGAAAGAGTCCAACGAGATCCTCAAACAGGCCTCGATTTTCTTCGCGAGGGAGCTCGACCCTCGCCGCCGCTGATCTGTCGATTCATCGACGAAATGCGGGCTGAAGGTCATGCGGTCGAGTCGATCTGTGCCGTCCTGCGGGAGCAGGGCGTGCAGGTCGCCGCACGAACCTATCGGCGTGGAAGAAACGCCTGCCAGCCCTGCGCACCATCGAAGACGCCCGCATCACCGATGCGCTGCGCAGCTTGAAAGTCCCCGACGCGAAGGGACGACCCCGGCCCGAGATCATCTACGGGCGACGGAAAATGACGCAGTGGCTGCGCCGCAACGGCTTCCCCGAAGCTTCCAAACACACCGTGGACCGGCTCATGCGCGAAGAAGGGATGAACGGCCTCGTCCGAGGCCGCAAGACCCGCACCACCATCCCGGGCAAGGACGGCCGCCGCGCCGGCGACCTGCTGAACCGGGACTTCACCTCCCCGGCCCCGAACCAGATCTGGGTGACCGACTTCACCTACGTCCCGGTCTACTCCGGATTCGTCTATGTCGCCCTGGTCATCGACCTGTACTCCCGGGCGATCGTCGGCTGGGAAACCTCGACCGTCAAGGACACCGCATTCGTCGAACACTGCCTGAGAATGGCCCTGTGGCGGCGCCAACACACCGGCCGGCCCGTGCCAGCGGGACTGATCCACCACTCCGATTAAGCCGAGGAAATCGTTAAGCCGGAGACTGGCCCTGTGGGCCCGTACTTCCACGGGTTTGTGCCTTGTTCCTCGGCTTAATGTTGCGTGGGTCATCTGGAGTGTCGAACTTTTGTAGGTTGTTGTCGCCAGACCAATCCTCGTCAGTGAGACTGGCTGATGGAGGAAGCGGCGGTATCCAGCCATATTTCGCCATGCCCAGCGTGACGAATGTATGAAGGCGTAAACGGTGGGCATACCTTCGCGATGGAGCTGTGGCCTGAGGGGCCAAAGAGCGCCTAATCGTTAAGCCGAGAAAACTACCCCGGAGTCCCGAAACGACGTAGCAACAAGCCCGACATTCGGCTTAACGATTTCCTCGGCTTAATCGGAATTAAGCCGAATTCGGCTTAACAGCGATGCCGGCTCTCAGTACACCTCCATCCGCTACACCGACACACTGGCCCTGGAAGGACTCCAGCCCTCCATCGGCAGCGTGGGCGACGCCTATGACAATGCTGCCGCCGAGACCGTGATGGGGCTCTTCAAGAACGAGGCCGTCGCGAAGGATTCACCCTTCCGCAGCGGGTCCTTGAAGACCGAAACCGACGTGATGGAGATCGTCTTCGAGTGGGTCCACTGGTACAACAACGAACGCCTGCATTCCGCCCTGGATCACCAGACGCCAGAGGAATATGAGCAAACATATTATGATCTACAAACCGGCCCGTTACCCGACGACGCCGCCAACAAACAGGCGGCATGATTCCCGGGACGGTTCACTATCACCCTTGGCTCCCACGGAGGCGACTGCTTCGGCGTCAGCAAGGCGTTCGGTATATCGGATGGCACGATACTGCACCCCTCTGTCGGAATTAAGCCGAATTCGGCTTAACTCCGATTAAGCCGAGGAAATCGTTAAGCCGGGGACTGGCCCTGTGGGCCCGTACTTCCACGGGTTTGTGCCTTGTTCCTCGGCTTAATGTTGCGTGGGTCATCTGGAGTGTCGAACTTTTGTAGGTTGTTGTCGCCAGACCAATCCTCGTCAGTGAGACTGGCTGATGGAGGAAGCGGCGGTATCCAGCCATATTTCGCCATGCCCAGCGTGACGAATGTATGAAGGCGTAAACGGTGGGCATACCTTCGCGATGGAGCTGTGGCCTGAGGGGCCAAAGAGCGCCTAATCGTTAAGCCGAGAAAACTACCCCGGAGTCCCGAAACGACGTAGCAACAAGCCCGACATTCGGCTTAACGATTTCCTCGGCTTAATCGGAATGGTGTACGAGCTGGGAGACGTCCTTCCCCTCGCGCCGGCGGGTCCATAACCCCATCTCCAGGGCGTCCAGTGCCAGGGCTGTGTGCATGGTCCTGGAGAGCTGCCAGCCGACCACCCGGCGGGAGAAAACATCCAAAACAAAGGCCGCGTAAACCCAGCCGGAGAACGTTCGAATGTAGGTAATGTCTGCGACCCAGAGGCAGTTCGGAGCAGGTGCGCTGAATTGTCGCCGAACCAGGTCCGCCGGCCGCTCCGACAAGGGTCCTGGCACCGTTGTGCGGGGCCCCTTGGCACGGCGAACACCGTGCAACCCGGTACGGCGCATCAGCCGCTCCACGGTGCACCGGGCCACTTTGTAGCCCTCTCGGTTCAGCGCCGCATAAACTTTCCTGGCCCCATAAACACTGTAGTTCTCCCGGTGCACCCGGGTGATTTTCTCCGCCGTCACGGCGTCGGTTATTGACCGTTTGGACTCCGGTCGTGCCTTGGCAGCGTAGTAGGTCGACGGGGCAATCGGCAGCTCTCTGCAGATCGGCTCGACCCCGTATTCGTCCTTGTGATTATCGATGTAAGAGATCATCGTCGTGAGGGGCGGTCGAGCTCCGCCGCGAAGAAAGCTGATGCTGATTTCAAAATCGCATTGGCCCGGCGCAACTCAACAACCTCGCGTTCAAGCTCGGCCAGACGGGTCGAATCATCGGTGGTAGTGCCAGGGCGCACGCCCTGATCGATCTCCACGCTACGCACCCAGCCACGGATGGTATCTGCCGGGATGCCCAGCTGCGCACCAATCCGGGTGCAGGCACCCCGCCGGCCACTCGGGTCCTTCTGCGCGTCCATCACAAGCCGGACCGCCCTCTGGCGAAGCTCGTCAGGATACTTTTTCGGTGCTGGCATGGTGCTCATCCTTTCAAGGACTCAACACCCTCCATTAAACCCGGGGCGATTCACTTCGGGACCGGGACGACGACGACGGCGCCACTCGCCGTCGAGTCCGGGGTCAGCATCCAGCCCACGCGCTTCGCCGTATTCAGCATGACGACGCTCTCAACAAGTTCGATGCCCGGAATGCGCTCCTGGATGGCGAGTTCCATCTCCAGGACGTCGGCCAGCGAGCCCAGCCACATGATGATCACAAAGTTGGTCCGGCCGGTGGTGGATGCCGTGAACCTGACGTTCCGGACGGCCCGGAGTTCGGTCGCGGCAGCCTCGTGCCCGCCCGGCACGTTCATCGGACTGAGCGCCGTGCCCCACGGCACCGATCACATCATCGCGGCGTTCAACCATTCGCCCTACGCTACGTTCGACGACGGCGTTCTGGCTGACGGGGCCGCCCTCTATGCGGAACTCGCCATTTCGCGGCTCGCCACACTGGCGGCCGCACCAGCATCAGCGGCGGACGCCGCGCAAGCATCTGCACCGGCGTCGGCCGATAACGCCTCCTAAACCCACCCATCAGAGAGAAAACCGTGACCAGCACCGTCAACCCTCAGCTCACCGACCGGGCGGCCACCCGGAAGACCATCATCGGCACCGGCATCGGCAACGCCGTCGAATGGTACGACTGGGCCATCTACGCGACGTTCACCCCGTTCATCGCGAGCCAGCTGTTCAGCAAGGCGGACCCCGCGTCGGCCGTGTTGTCCACCTTGGCGATTTTCGCCGTCGGCTTCGTTGCCCGTCCCTTCGGCGGATTCCTGTTCGGCTGGATCGGTGACCGCATCGGCCGCAAGACCTCCATGACCCTTGCGGTTGGCCTGGCGTCCGTGGGCAGCCTGATGATCGGCGTCGCACCCTCGTTTGCGAGTGTGGGGGCCTGGGCATCGCTGATGCTGCTGGTGGCCCGGCTGGTTCAGGGCCTGGCGCACGGCGGCGAGCTGCCGTCGTCGCAGACCTACCTGTCCGAGGTGGCACCTAAGGAAAAGCGCGGTTTCTGGGCAACCCTGATCTACACGTCCGGCACCGTTGGCATCCTGTTCGGTACGCTGCTGGGCGCGGTCCTGAACATGGCGCTCAGCACGGAAGTCATGAATGCGTGGGGCTGGCGCATCCCGTTCCTGATCGGCGCCGCCCTGGGCCTCTACGCGCTGATCATGCGGTCGCGTCTGCACGAAAGCGACGTCTTCGAGGGTGAGTCACCCACCGAGAAACGCGCGCCGATCTGGCCGCAGATTGTCCGTCACCGCAAGCAGGCTATGCAGGTGATCGGCCTGACGGTTGGGCTCACCGTCATCTACTACGTCTGGGGCGTTGTGGCTCCGAGCTACGCCACCACCGCGCTGAAGATCGACCGCGGCGAAGCCCTGTGGGCGGGCGTCATCGGCAACCTTGTATTCATCGCCGCGCTCCCCTTTTGGGGCAAGCTCTCTGACCGCATCGGCCGCAAAAAGGTCCCGTGGGCAGGCGCGATCGGCACCGGCATCATGCACTTCCCCATGACGTGGCTGCTCAAGGACTCCGCCTGGCAGCTGGCCGTGAGCATGTCCGTGATGCTCATCTTCATCGCCGCGAGCGCCGCGATTGTTCCCGCGGTGTACGCCGAGCTGTTCCCCACAAGCATCCGGACCGTGGGCGTCGGCGTCCCGTACTCCATCTGCGTGGCAGTGTTCGGCGGAACCGCACCGTACCTGCAGCAGTGGCTGGGCACCACCATGCAGATGCCCAACCTGTTCAATGTGTACGCGGTGGTGTTGCTGGCTATCAGCGCAGTGTTCGTCTTCAGCATCCCGGAAACCATGGGCAAGGACCTCACGCACTAGCCTCGCCGAGCGCCCAACTGACTCGCATTAGGGGTCGTTTTGAGCCTTCATTACGACATCTGCTGCGAGTCAGTTCGGCCAGGAAATGTCGGGTCAGGACGTACGGCGGCGGCTGGCCCGCCGGGGTCAGCCGCCTACGAATTTTTTCCGGCCGGCGCGGTAACCGAACACGGCGGCCAGCGCTCCCACCACCAGGAACAGCACCCCGGCGGCCGTGAACGATCCCGTGGCCTGGTGCAGCTGGCCCACCATCAGCGTGCCGGTGGAACCCAAGCCGTAGCCCACGCCCTGCATCATCCCGGACAGGTGCGCGGCGGTGTGCCCGTCGCGGGTCCGCAGCATGATCATGGTCAGGGCCACCGCAGTGAGGCTTCCCTGCCCCAATCCCAGCAGCCCGGTCCACACCCAGATGAGTTCCAGTGGTCCGAAGATGCTGAGGGCGAACCCGCCGCCGGTCATCAGCGCCACCACCACATTGATGGCCCGCTGGTCACGGAACCTCGCCGCCAGCGCCGGGGCAAACAGCGAGCCCATCATCTGGAGCACGATCGAAACAGACACCATCAGGCCGGCCGTGCCGCCGTCCACGCCGCGTTCGCGCAGGATCGGCGCCAGCCAGGCAAAGACGCTGAAGGACATCATGGCCTGCAGCACCATAAAGATGGTCACCTGCCACGCCACCGCCGAACGCCAGACGTTGACGCCGAGGTTGGCGGACTGGTGCCGGACGGGATGCTGGCGCAGCGCCACCGGAAGGAACAGCAAAAGTACGACAGCGGCAGGAACCGCCCAGAACCACAGCGCCGAGGTCCACTCCCCCGTCGCCGAGAAGACGGGGTAGGTAAAGCCGGCTCCGAGGGCGGCCGAGGCGCAGATCGCAGTGGTGTACAGCCCGCCCATGAGGCCCAGCCGGTGCGGGAAATCGCGCTTCACCAGCCCCGGCAGCAGCACGTTGCACAGGGCGATGGCGGCACCGCACGCAGCAGTTCCCGCCAGCAGGGTTGGGAGGTGGCCGGCACCGGGCACCAGGCCGCCGATGTCCGCGGGCCGCAGCAGCAGTCCTGCCGTGAGTACGGCCATGGCTCCGAGTAGGACGCGTTCGGCGCCAAACCGGCGGGCCAGGACGGGGGCCAGCGGCGCGAAGACCCCCAGGAGCGTGACGGGCACGGTGGTGAGCACCACGACGGCCCAGCCCGGCAGGCCGGCGTCGGACGTGATCTCCGGGAGGACCGCGGCGACACTGGAGAAAACCGTGCGGAGGTTCAGCCCGATAAGCACCAGGCAGAGGCCCAGGTAGGCCAGGGCCCGGCGGCCGCTCCGCGGGCTCTCCGGTCCGCTGCCCGATTGGCCCGGAAGGCGCGTCGGGGCTGCTGGCGGGATGTCGTCGATTTCGGCGTCGACCAGCAGTCCAGGCACTTCAACGTTGTCAGCACGGGTCACGGGGACCATTCTGTCATTGCGCGCGCCCGTGGCCAGTTCCATCCCGACGGGTGGGCGGGCGGCGCGTCAGCCGGGGCTGCGGGAAACGCGGAAGCGCCTACGCTTGGCGCATGAGCGAACCGCGAGAGACTTGGCATGCCGCACACAAAGCAACCCTGAGCCGGGGCGAACGCGCCGCCGATGTTATGCGCAACAGCATGGGCAGTTGGCGGTTCGTCGCAGGATTTATAGCTTTCATGATGGTGTGGGCTGCCCTGAACTCCTGGATTCTGGCGTCCCAGGCGTGGGACCCGTATCCGTACATCCTGTTGAACCTGTTCCTGTCCATGCTGGCCGGACTCCAAGGGGCAATTCTTCTCATCGCAGCCAAGCGCCAAGATGCCATTGCTGCGGCCATGGCGCAGCACGACTACGACACAAACGTGAAGGCCAAAGAGGAGATTGAGCGGCTTACCACCATCAACAACGAACAGCTGGAGATCCTGCGGGAACTGCGCTCACTGGCTGTCCGCACGCCAGCCCGGGACTGACTCCTCTATTCTGGAAGGGATGAGCGAATCCCCAGAATCTCCCCAGCCTCCGCATGTCCCGCGCCCGGTGACACCCGGAACCCAGGCGTCGTTCGGCACTTACGGCGGCAGGCCGGTGAGCTTTGTACGCCGCGGTACCCGCCTCCAGGGGCGCCGCCAGACGGCCTGGGAAGAGCACTCGGACCGGTGGGCGCTGGACGTGCCCCGGCACATTGCGAACACGTCGGTCCACCCGGACTACACGTTCGACGCCGAGGCAGAGTTCGGCCGCAAGGCACCGCTGATCGTGGAAATCGGTTCGGGGCTGGGCGATGCCATCTGCCACGCCGCCGAGGAGAACCCGGACACGGATTTCCTGGCCGTGGAGGTGTACACACCGGGGCTGGCCAACACCATTATCAAGATCAACAGCCGCGGGCTGAACAACGTCCGCGTGGTGGAAGCCAACGCGCCCGAGGTCCTGGCCACCATGCTGCCGGCAGGTTCAGTCAGCGAACTGTGGGTGTTTTTCCCCGATCCCTGGCACAAGTCACGGCACCACAAACGCCGCCTCATCCAGCCGGAGTTTGCCGAACTGGCAGCACGGGCACTCACCAAGGGCGGCCTGTGGCGGGTCGCTACTGACTGGTCCAACTACGCCGTCCATGTCCGCGACGTCCTGGCGGACTCGCCGGACTTCGAAAACCTCCACACCGGCGAGCGCCACGGACCCGAAAGCCCGCTCACCCAGGTGTGGCAATCCGGCGTCGAAACCTTGGTGGGCGGCGCTCCCGTCCGCGAAGGCCGGGCGCCGGTGAGCACCGCACACACCGGCCCCAACGAGGGCGTGGATGAAACTGGCGGCTGGGCGCCACGCTTCGACGGCCGGATCCGGACCAGTTTCGAGGCGAAGGCCCACGAGGCCGGCCGGCTGATCTTCGACCTCTGCTACCGCCGGCGCTGAGCCTCCGGAAACTGAGTAGCAGCAGGTGTTGTTATGAGCCGTCAAAACGACATCTACTGCTACTTAGATGCGTGCCCGGTAACAAGCGGGGCCGTCAGCCCACGCTGATGGCGGCGACGATCTCCTTGAGCATCCCCAGCCGCGGCTCGATCTCCGGGTTCACGTACGGCCAGATCACCACAACACCAATAAACCGGCTGTTCTCCCAGACACCGACAGTTGCCGCCACTCTGGCCTCACCCGAGTGATCCGTGTATCCAACAACGACGGCGTACGAGGACTTGCCGGGAAGGTTCAGTTCGCCTTCGGTCAGGAGGGTCCCTGCGCGTTCTTCAAGGTAGAAGCCTGACATGAGGTGTGCCCAGCCGTTGGCCTGCGGGGCATCGGTGACCGAGGTGTCATCCTTGATGACTGTGACCAGAACCCCTCCCAGCAGGCCATACTGCTCGGTGTTGGGCCCGGCTGTGGAATCCTCCAGAACCTGGGTGTGCTCGGGGAAGTCTGCCGTGAACCCCAGCGGGGACTCGATATGCACTGACATGGTTGCTCCTTAGCGGTAAGTCCTGGCCGGGCTGGCTGGCGGTAGTGCCCAAAATGGTGCCGCAAGAACTGCGGGAAAAGGTCTCCGGAATGGATTCGGCACGGGACGTCAGAGCTTCTCGAGCTTCGTGTCGTTCGGGACCTTATAGTACGTGGACACGTTGGTGGATGCCTTGTTCTCCGTCTTGACCTCCACCTCGCCGGCCTTGAGGTCAATGCCGATCTCGTTGGACACTGTGGCCACGCGGTTCTCCTGGACGGTTGCAGACCCTGCCTCGTAGAGCTTGGCGGCGTCTTCGCCGGCCGCAACCGTGTCTCCCAACGCCACATTGCGCATGTAGCTGTCGATCACGGCCGCGTTCTCCGAGGTGTAGTCGACATCGATCTTCACGGTGCCCTGCGCGCCTACTGTCACGCTGGACTCAGCCTTGGCGCCCTGGAGGTCGGGACCCGCGGTGGCGCCCGCCCCAAGCGTGCCCTCCATGGTTACGGCGATCGATTCCATGTTGCCGTTCTTATCCAGATTGACTTCCAGGCCGCTCTTCCCCGAGGCCTCGAACACCTTGCCGTCAAGGTCCAGCTTGCCCTGCGCCGACACCTCGCCGGTGGCCTTTGCTGTGCCTTCCGTCATGTTCCGCTCGTAGGCGAGATCCAGCTTCGCCGAGCCCGAAGCGATAGCGGAGTCACCCTTGGCTTCGAAGGAGAGGGTTCCCTTGGCTTTGTCGTCGTGGCCGGTGGAGCCGTTGTCGTCCGCAGCATCGTTGATGGTGTCCAGGATGTAGCCAGGCGGGTTGCCCGCCACTTCCTTGATCTCACCGACGCTGTCCGGCGGGAGATCCGTATAAATCTGGTTGCGGGCGGCCATGGCCTCCTCCAGGCTGCCGAATTTGTACTCGCGCGAGGCCTCTCCGTTCAGCATGACCCCGGCCGTGCCGGTGGTGTCGTTCACCCCTACGCCCACGTTCCCGTAGACCTTCATGGTGGCCGAACCGTCTGCATTCTCTACGACGACGGTGCCTCCCTCCGCGCCGGCGTGGAACCAGGCAACCCGGGCATCAAGGGAGGCCTTGCCAGACTCCGTGTATACGGGAGTTTCGGTCTTGGCGACTTCCCTAAGGTGGGCACTTGCCTGATCCTGGGCAGACAGGGGAATGCCGCCGTCCATCCTCATGAGGTCCTCGGCGAGCGGGTGGCCGTCCTCGTCCACACCTTCGATCAGGTACTGCCGGTCCGCCTCAGACAGGCCGGCCCACCACTTGGCCTGCTCCTCCGGGCTGGCCTTGAGCATGCCATCCATGCCCTGCTTTAGATCCTGGCGGTGGGCCTCAGCCGCTGCGGCCTTCGCTACCTGTTCCTCCAGCCAGTTCTGGGCGCGGCTGCCCAGGTCCTTGAGCCTGTCCAGCGCGCTGGAGCCACCGCCACCGCTACCGCCGCCGGTCTCGGCAGAGGACTGCTCCTGTTCGTTTGCGTGCTGCAGGAGCAGCTTGGAGTTGTGGCGGAGACTGGATGCCACCCGCTCCAGGCTGGGACGGTGGTTGCCGGACCAGTCCTGCCGGAACAGCTCGCCGTCGGTGCCCTTCCATGGCGCGGACTGGATCTGGCCCTGCAGGGAGCTGGCCCGGCTACTGAGCAGCGCTGCCGCTTTGTCAACGGCCTTCGCCAGCTCGCGCAGCTGGCTGACGTCCGCGCCGTAAAAAGTCATGGTGTCTCCCCCGGACAGTAATAAGAGTTAGATCTATCGCTGGACATATCGTCGTACGGCGGCAAGTATCCCGCGATGGGGAACACTCCCCATCGCGGGAGCCCCGAGCCAGTCACCAGGGTCGGGATGGTCCGGGACGAGAAATTCGGGACTGTTCGCGGCTCGCTTGTCGTGGCACGATGGGCTTGTGCGGGGGGCACGCAAATCTGCGCCTGTCCGGCACTGGCCCGAAGGAACCGTCATGAAAAGAGAACTCAGGCAGGCCGCCGACACGGCGGAGGACGTCACCAACTCACGGGCCTTGGAGCTGCTGGCGAGGGCGGGTTTCGCAGCGAGCGGCGTCCTGCATTTCCTGGTGGGGGCCATCGCCATCCGCCTCGCTATGGGCGGTTCGGGGAATGCTGACTTCAGCGGGGCTGTGTCCGAACTGGCCAGCCAGCCCGCCGGGCCATTCCTCCTGTGGTCCAGCTTCGCCGCCTGCGCGGCGCTTGCCGTCTGGCAGGCCAGCGATGCCGTCTTCGACTACAACCGGCTGCCCATGAAGGAAAAAGCCGGCAAGAAGGCCAAAGCGGCAGCGCAGGCCGTGGTGTTTGCCGGGCTCGCCGTGACCCTGGCCAGCTTCGCCATGGGCACAGGGTCCGGAAGCGACAACCAGCAATCCGCGAGCGACCTCACCGTCGCCGTTATGAAGGCCCCCGGCGGCGTAGCTCTGCTGGTCCTCGTGGGACTGGGCATGGCCATCACCGGGATCATCTACGCCATCAGCGGCATCAAGAAGTCCTTCGAGAAACACCTGACGATGCCCGTCTCTCCCTCCGCCCGGACAGCCGTCACAGTACTGGGCGTCACCGGCTACATCGCCAAGGGCATAGTCCTGCTGCTGAC
Source organism: Pseudarthrobacter sp. Y6 (assembly GCF_050156205.1). Lineage (NCBI taxonomy): Bacteria > Bacillati > Actinomycetota > Actinomycetes > Micrococcales > Micrococcaceae > Pseudarthrobacter > Pseudarthrobacter sp. Y6. Next base: position 4,029,835 of record NZ_CP189574.1, read on the forward strand.
CGGAATGCTCATCACCATCGCCACCCTGGGCGCCCATCCAGATGAATCCACGGGCCTGGACGGCGGACTCAGGGCCCTGCGCGACCAGCCCTTCGGCGTGTATTTACTGGCCGCCGTGGGTGCCGGTCTCATCTGCTACGGCATGTTCATGGTGGTCCGGGCGCGCCTGGCCAAGATGTAGGGCTGGCGCCTTCTCCGGGACCGGCCCGGAGAAGCCCGCCCCATCCCGGAATACCCCGCCCCCCAGTTAGGGTGGGTCCATGCCCCAGGTACGCGCCGAACGCCACATCCGCCTCGATCCGGAGACAGTCTTTGCCCTCTCCCAGACCACCGGTGCGTTCCGGCTGAAATGGGACCCGTTCATCTCTGCCCAAGGTTTCCTGAACAGCGCAACGTCCGCCGGAAAGGGCGTCCGGACACGGACCGTGTCCCGCCTGGGCCTGGTGATGGTGAGCGAATGCGTTTCGTATGCGCCACCCAAAAACGTCGGCATGACCATGGTGTCCGGACCGTGGTTCTTCACGAATTTCGGCGGCGGCTGGCGTTTCACCGCGGACGACGGCGGCACCCGCGCCGTCTGGAAGTACACCTTTTCGTGCCGCCCGGCCTGGTTGCGGCCGGTGGCGGAGCGGATGGGCGCCTGGCTCCTGGGCCGTGAGATCAACACGAGGATCGAAGCGTTTGCCCGGGCCTGCGAGGACCCTGGGCTGGTGGCCGAGTTCCGCGCCCTCAAAGCACAGTGATCAAACCACCGTGATCACCGGCAAAGGGATTACCGGCAAGAGGATCACGGCACCATGATTACAGCAACGGCCTGCTGGGTTTCATCCCGCAGTTCCAGGCTGGCGATGCTGGCCAGCTGAACGGGCGTGGCGCCCATGACCTTCACCTTCCCGCTGGGCGTGGCGGTCCAGGCACATGCCCGGTCCTCGCCGCCGTCGCGGTCCCGGATCCAGAGCGAGAGGGTCCCGTCCAGCGGCAGTTTGCTGCCGTTCACGGCCAGCTCGGTGCCCCACGTTTTCCGGGCGAGGTCGATGCTGAATTTCAGGCCGTTGCCGGACTGGACCGAGTAGCTGGCATCCGGGACGGGCGGCCGGCTGAGCAGCGGGCCCGCGGCCAGGCCCAAGGCGAGGCATGCGGCGGCGACGGCGCCCACCAGCGCCGCCCACCGCCGTCGTAATTTACGACGCCGGGTGGCCAGTTCTTCGAGGACCGCGCGGGGCACTGAACTGGCTGGCTCGGGGGCCAACCCGGGGCGGGCGCTCACGGTGAGCGCCACCGCGTCCGGGACGGGAAGCGCGTCCAGCAGGGCCGGCAGGCTTTCGAGCTCGGCGAGTTCGGTCCGGCAGTCCACGCAGGACTCGAGGTGGCCTTCGAAACGTTGCGAATCCGCGGGGTCAAGCCCGCCGAGCACGTAGGCGCCCAGCAGGTGGTGCAGCTCAGAGGCGTTCACCGCTCCACCCCCATTTCGTCCAGGACGGTCCGTAGTGCCCGGACTGCGTAGTAGGCCCGGGACTTCACGGTTCCGCTGGGGATGTTCAGCTGCACGGCGGCCTCGTTGACGGTGAAACGGCGATAGTGGAGTGCCACGAGGACATCGCGGTGTTCGGTGCTGAGCCGGAGCAGCGCCTCCTCGATCAGCACGCGGTTGAGGACTTCATCCACGCGTTCCAAGGCTTCGGCGGGATCGGCGAGTTCGCGTTCCATCACTTCGGCCGGGCGACGTTGGGCTTTGCGGTAGTTGTCGATCATGATGTTCCGGGCAGTCCGGAACAAGTAACTGCGGAGGCTTCCGGTGATGTCCGGGGCCTGCTGCCAGACGCGCAGCACGGTCTCCTGGACCACGTCCTCGGCCAGCTGCGGGTCACGGGACGCGCTGAGCACAAAGCGGCGCAGGGCGCCGCTGTGTTCGCGGTAGATCGCGGCCACCACGTCCTCGTCCAGCGGCATAGCGCCCTCCTGTCCTGATCCAGTCCGCGGTCATAACTGCGGGCCCATTGTTTCGCGCTTCCACAGCGAGACGCTGAAGCTCCGCCTCTACATGCGATATAACGTCCGTGGACGGAAAACGGTTCACTTTGAACCATTCTTCACCTTCGTGCGTCGTACCGGTTAGCGTCCGGCGATCCGATGCCGGGCCCCAGCCGAGGAGTATTCCCATGAAACAGAATCTAGGCACAGGTCTTGCCGCTCTGGCCCTCGCGGCCGCACTTTCCGGCTGCGGCGGCAGCCCTGGAACCACCACCACAACCGCCGCTCCCACCACTCCGGTGGCCACGTCCGCAACCCCGACCGCTGGCTCCCCCACCGCAGCGGCCGCCGTCGACCTCAAGACAGCGTCCTCAAGTGCCGGCAACATCGTGGTTGACGCCGCTGGCATGAGTGTCTATTTCTTCACCAAGGACGTGAAGGATTCAGGCACCAGTGCCTGCACTGGGGCGTGCCTGACCGCGTGGCCACCGCTCCTCACCACCGCGGCCACGCCTGCCGCCGAAAGGGTCACCGGCACGCTCGGGACAATCACGAGGCCGGACGGGGCCAAGCAGGTGACCCTGAATGGACTGCCGCTGTACTACTACCAGCAGGACAAGAATCCCGGCGACATCCTGGGGCAGGGCGTCAACAACGTCTGGTATCTGGCCACCCCGGCCGGGGAACTGATCCGGACAGCGGCGTCAGGCTACTGACAGTTCAGGCGCTTGCGGATGAACCGCTTACGGATGGACACCGGGCAGCGGGACTGGAGGCGTGGGCGGCAGGGGCAGGGCCGGGGGCTGTCCCTCGCCGTTCAGCGGCCCACCCAGCGCACCCGGCGTGACGTTTTCAGGTAGGGGAAGGTCTGGCAGGGGGGGAACTGCCGGCGCTGAACCCGATGGGGCGGGAGCGTGCTGCGTGGCCTGGCTGGAACCGGATCCCGGAGCGGCCGGAACCGGCACAGTGACAGCCGGCCCGGTGGGCCCTACGGCAGGGACGCCGGGCTGGACCGGTCCCGGAGCCGGGGTCTCCACCGGCGCGGGGGCAGGCCGGCCGCCAACGGTGGACACGAAAGATGTCACTGCGTGGTTGACCTGGCCGATGGAATCCCTGATCCCCTGATCGGAGGCAACGGCAACAGCGCCGCCGGCCGCCAGCGAAACGGCCACGGACAGCGTGGTGAGGGTGATCCGGCGCCTGGCACGGCGGCGGGCGGCGAGCTCGTCGGTCGCCACCGCAGGGTCCCCAGCGGGGGCTACCTCGGGCTCTGACCGAGGGGAAGCAACGGTTTCAGGGAGCTGCGGGACAACCGCCGTTCCAGGCACCGCCGCCGTTGCGGGAACCACCGCCAGGTGGCGGGTGGCTGCCCGTTGGTCCGCAGCCTGTTTCACCGCAGGCATCATGAGCGCGGCTACTGCATCGGAGGGCACCGGCTGCTCGGCTGCGAGCGCCTGGAGCTCCAGCAGAACGGGGCGGAGGCCGCCGTCGTCGTCCAGCCCTGCCTCCAGCAGCAGCCGGCCAACAGACACGTCGTCGCGGGAACCGTTGGGTGAGCCTGCGGTGTCACTCATGGTCTGCCTGGTTTCTTCTAAGAGTCTGGTCCTTGAGGTTTTGCAGCGCCCTGCGTTGGAGCTGCTTGATGGCACCCTGGGACTTGCCCATGATGCCGGCCACCTGTTCGATGGATAAGTCCGCCACGACCCGCAGGGCCAGTACCTCGCGGTGGTCATCGGCGAGGCCTTCAAGCAGGGCAGTCGCGCCGCCGCTGTGGCCCAAGGCGTGGTCCTCCGCGGACGCCGTGCTGCGCCCGTCCTGCAGGGGGTCGTACGGGGTGAAGTCCGGCCGGCGTTCAACCCGCCGGTAGTAGTCCACCATCCGGGCGTGGGCGATGGAAAACACCAACGACTTGGCGCCCTGCAGCCCGCCGGTCAGCTCACCGATCTTCGGGAAAAACGCCAGGAACACGTCCTGGGTGACAGCCTCGGGGTCATCCACGCCGCGGGCCTTGAGGTAGCCCTGGACTGCTCCGGAAAAGGTTCGATAGACAGCGCCGAAGAGCACAGCCGGATCAGCGCCGGCGGTGTCTGCAAATGTATCTATGTCTTCTTCGGCCAAAGTGTCTAGCACCAGTGGCTCCTCCATCCCGGGCAGCGGACTCGCTCATCCCGGTATTCGGCGCGGTGTGCTCCGCTGCTGTCGGTCAGCTATCTGGCTGCCATGTGGACTGCGGGAATCCGGTCCGTCCGGAGCCGGTTCCCGCAGTCCACACTAGCTGAGCAGGTCCTAGCGGCCCGAAACGGCCGGAACGTCTACAACGTCGCCCGGCACGGCGGGAACAGCAGGAACGGCGGGAACGGCAGGCTCGCCGTCGGCACCCGGAACTGCCGGTACGGCGGGGACAGCAGGAACGGCGGGCAGCTCGGGGCGCTCAGCCTTGGCGGCGGCAGAACCCTCGCCAGCAGCGTCGGCGTCAGCGGAAGCGGCACCCTGCGCAACGACGTCGGCGCAGAAGGCGTCAACATTGGTTTCGCCCTCGGCGGCGATGACCAGCGACGAGAAGCCCTCGGAGGCTTCGTTCAGTCCACCGTTGGTGAAGGCGGTGCAGAGGCCAAAGGCTGCGGCACCTGCTGCGTCCACTGCGGTGCCGGCGGCGGCGGAGGCGTTGGCCTCGGCTGCGACCTCATTGCCGGAGACGGCTGCTTCGCCGGATACTGCTGCATCGCCGGAAGCGTTTGCGGAGGCCGACTCGGTGGCGTCAGCGGCCAGCTTCGGGGCCGGGGCGCCGAGCAGCTCGTGGGCGGTCTGCTGTGCGTCGGCCGGGAGGGCGCCGGAAACAGCTGCGACGCCGGTTCCACCGACGGCCAAGGTGCCCGCGGCGAGAACTCCGGCGGCGATTTTGCTGGTGGCGAGAACAGTGAACAACGACATATGACACTCCAAAACCTAGAGAACAATTCAGATTCGGCTCCGTGAGGAACCCATCACCCCCTACATCGCTGGCCGGACCGGGAAGGTTACGGCGCCTCCTAAATTTCTTTCCAGGGCCCGGCTGCGGACCCATGTACCGCACTGGCAAGGGCTGCGTCTCGCTCAACGCCCGCGCCGGAAGTTCGCCCAGGTCACACGGACCACCAACACCGCTGTGGACATCGCCCTCCGCCTCGACGCAGCCGCCGGAGGCCGTTTGGAAGCCCTGAAGGTCCGGTCCGATGATCCCTTCGACCGCTGCGTCCGGCTCACGTCTGTGGACCAGGTGAACGAGGAACTGCTGGAGATCCTCGCCAAGGCGCTGGACCAGAACGCCTAATAGCTACAACGACGGCGGGCGGGCCGCCGGGCGGGTTGCCGGGCCGCCGGGCGAACCGACCCGACGAACCCGGCCCGGGACCGAGGTGAGGGTCCTACGCGTCGATCATCTCGTCGTCGTCCGCTTCCTCGAACTCAACAGCGGCCACGATTTCCTGGGTCTCCGGGTTGATCATGAACGCCTCTTCTTCGTCCTCCACCATGATGAAGTCGCCGTGGTCCGTGGTGAAGTGCCAGGCCAGAGTCTTCTCGCCGTCGTGCATGTAGTTGGGGTCACCCATGGTGATCTTCTGCAGCGTGTAGCCGGCGATGTCGCACAGTTCGCGGATGATGACCTCGAAATCCGGGGCGTCCTCCAGTGCTTCCTCGTCGGCCGCGGCCTGGCGCTCCTCGAGGTTGGGGATGAGCGCAACCTGACGGTCAATGTAGGCGTCGAGCTCTTCTTCGTCGAGCACCATCAGTCCCTCCTGGCGCAGGAGCCAGGCGGCGTTGAGGGCGGTGATGTTTTCGGTTTCGAACAGCTCCTCGAACTCGCCGTCGAGTTCCTCGATGGTGCGCACGGCGTCGGTGGACTCTTCCTCGGTGTCCAGGTCGCCGTCGAGGTAGCGCTCTTCGTCTTCCTCAGACAAGGCATCAAACGCTTCAACGGTCCGGTTGAAGAGCTCCAGGTGGGCCGTTGCGCCCATGCCCGCCAGGCCCTCGCGGATGAGCGGGTCCACTTCGTCGCGGTCCGCGGTGAACACATACTGGGCGAAGCCGCCCTCCAAAGACTGCGTGACGTAGAAGTCCACGTAGTAGCTGCCGAGCGCCGCGGGCGCGATCTCGCCGGCGTCGAGTAGTTTCCCGTACATGGCGTTCACCACGTGAACGTTGGTATCTACAACCTCCTCGCTGCCTGCATCGATGCTGGCCTTGGTCAGGACGACAGGGTTCTGGCTCATGGTCATGGGATTCCTCACTGCTGAATGCTTCGGTGCTGCTCAGGACCCTTTCACGCTACGTCGGCCCGGACCGCAGTGAGTTGAGGCGGAAGTGAACGTCAGGCGAAGTTTCAGGCTCCCGCCGGGCGAACTAAGATGAAGCAGATAACCTCCGATCGGACACGGCACCCCCGTGGCCAGCTGAAAGTAGCGCGCACCATGCCATCCCAACCGGACGAGAGTGCGGCACTGGCAATACAGACCCCCGCCATTAACGACCGCTCCCTCGCGGCCGGGTTGGCGTATGCCATGGGCAGCCGGGTTTCCGGAATGTCGTTCGACGCCGCCACCGGGCTGATGCTGGGCAAGGTCCGGGGAGGTGCCGACGTCCCTTACTCCACCACGGCCAAGCTGGTGCGGAAATCGGGCGGCTGGAGCTGCACCGTGGGCGTCTGCAGCTGCCCTGTCCGCAAGGACTGCAAGCACGTGGCCGCGCTGCTGTTCGCCGCCGAGGACAATCCGGCCATCCGCGTGCAACTCCTGGCCCCGGCTGAAGTTTCCCGGCTTTCCCGCCAACCCGTCAGCCTGGACCTGGCCGACTGGGAGCAGGCACTGAGCCCGCTCATTTCGCAGCCCGGCATCACGCAGTCCATCAGCGGCATCCCGCTGGCCCTCCAGTTCGAGATCGAGGAACCGGCGCCGCACTTCTCCTACACAGGCCGCCGCGACCCGCTCCGCAGCGTGCGCCAGCTCAAGGCCCGGCCGGTGATCATGGGCGCCAAGGGCAAGTGGATCCGCGGCGACGTCTCCTGGAACACCCTCAGCTACCTGAACTTCCGCCGCGAATGCAACGAGGCGCACATCGAGTGGATGCAGGCGTTCCTGGCCGCACACACGGCCGCCGCCAACCGGGTTCATAACTCCTCCGCGCTGTGGCTGGGCCTGAACACGTTCGCCGGGAAGAACCTGTGGAGCCTGCTCACCGACGCCAAAAAGATCGGCCTCGCCCTGGTTCACAGCCGCGGCACTGAGCCGGTGCGGCTCGCGGAGTCCTCCGCCGCCGTCGGACTCAATTTGAGCCGATACGGCTCGCCCGTGAGTGGGGACGCTGCGGCTCCGGAGGTCGCGGCGAAAACAGCCGACGACGGCGGGCTGGAGCTCGCGCCCACCATCACCGTTGAGGGGGAAGACGTTGATCCGGCGTCGGTGGGGACGATTGGCCGCCCCGCGCACGGCATTTTCCTGACCACGGGCGGGGAGGCGCTGCCCGGTGTTTCCGCGGACAACGTGATCACGCTGGCCCCGCTGGAAAGCGGGCTGAGCGAGGAACTGCTGACGTTCGTCACGGCCGGCAGCACCCTGCATATTCCGGCGAAGGACGAGACGCGCTTCCTCACCGGCTTCTACCCGAAGCTCAAGCAGGCAGCCCGGGTCACGGCGACGGATGAGTCGGTGGCGCTGCCCGCCCTGGCCCTCCCGACTCTCTCCCTGCTGGCGAATTACGGCGCGGACCACCGCGTCCGGCTGCATTGGGAATGGCACTACAAGTCCGGGAACCTCGTCACCGCCCAACCGCTGTGGCGGCACCCCGGCGACCACGGCTACCGCGACGACACCGCCGAAGCCCGCATCCTGGAGGGCATCGGCCAGCCGTGGAACGTTGTTCCGGCCCTGGGCGAATCGGCCACCGGCGGCTGGGGCACGCCGCGCCTGTCCGCGTCCGCCGAACTGAGCGGCCTGGACACGCTGGCCTTCACCGAAGACGTCCTCCCAGAACTCCGGAACGCTCCGGACGTTTCAGTGGACACTGCCGGGGACATCGCCGACTACCGGGAGGCCGAGGAAGCGCCTGTCGTTTCCATCTCCACGAAGGCCACGGAGCAGCGCGACTGGTTCGATCTTGGCATCCAGATTTCGCTCGAGGGCCAGCCGGTGTCCTTCGCGGCCGTGTTCTCCGCGCTGGCCGCCGGTCAGACCAAAATGCTCCTGCCCAGCGGCGCCTACTTCTCGCTGGACCTCCCCGAACTGCACCAGCTGCGCGCCCTGATCGAGGAAGCCCGCTCGCTGCAGGACAACACGGACGCCCCGCTGCAGATCAGCCGTTTCCAAGCCGGGCTCTGGGACGAGCTCACGCAGCTGGGCATCGTGGACGAGCAAGCCGCGGCCTGGCGTGAGGCCGTTGGCGGGCTGCTCGAAGGCGGGATCAACGGGCTGCCGCTGCCTGCCTCGCTCAATGCGGAGCTGCGGCCGTACCAGCTGGAAGGCTTCAACTGGCTCAGCTTCCTGTACCGACACAGCTTGGGCGGGATCCTCGCCGACGACATGGGCCTGGGCAAGACCGTGCAGGCCCTCGCCCTGATGTGCGCCGCGAAGGAGCAGGCGGCGTCTGTCTCTGAGGGTGCTGAAACACCAGCGCCCGACGTTCCAGTGCCCGACGGCGGGACTCCCTTTTTGGTCGTGGCCCCCACCAGCGTCGTGGGCAACTGGGCGGCGGAAGCCGCGCGCTTCGCTCCCGGCCTCACGGTTCGCATCGTGAGCGAAACCTTTGCCAAGAACAGCCAGGATGCGGCCGTTGAACTCGGCGGCGCGGACATCGTGATCACGTCCTACGCGCTGTTCCGGATCGACTACGATTCCTATGCCTCCAAGACCTGGGCGGGGCTGGTGCTGGATGAAGCCCAGTTCGTGAAGAACCATCAGTCGAAGGCGTACCAGTGCGCGCGGAAGCTCCCTGCGGCCTTCAAGCTGGCCATCACCGGCACCCCGCTGGAAAACAATCTCATGGAGTTCTGGGCGCTGACGTCGATCGTGGCGCCGGGACTATTCTCGAGCCCCAAGCGGTTCGCTGAGTATTACCAAAAGCCGGTGGAAAAGAACGGCGACAAGGGGCAGCTGGACAAGCTCCGCCGTCGGGTCCGTCCGCTCATGATGCGCCGCACCAAGGACCAGGTCATCCAGGACCTGCCGCCCAAGCAGGAGCAGATCCTGGAGGTGGTGTTGAACCCGCGCCACCAGAAGGTCTACCAGACGCACCTCCAGCGTGAGCGGCAGAAGATCCTGGGCCTGATCGAGGACGTGAACAAGAACCGGTTCACCATTTTCCAGTCGCTGACCCTGCTACGCCAGCTCAGCCTGGACGCGTCCCTTGTGGATCCGTCGCTGTCCGGCGTGAGGTCCAGCAAGCTGGATGTGCTGTTCGAGCAGCTGGAGGATCTGGTGGCCGAGGGTCACCGTGCGCTGATCTTCAGCCAGTTCACCGGCTTCCTGGGCAAGGTCCGTGAGCGGCTTGTGGAGGAGAAGATCGAGTTCTGCTATCTCGACGGCGGCACCCGAAACCGTACCGACGTCGTCAATGAATTCAAGAACGGCAGCGCGCCGGTGTTCCTGATTTCGCTGAAAGCCGGCGGATTTGGCCTGAACCTGACCGAGGCCGACTACGTGTTCCTGTTGGATCCATGGTGGAACCCGGCCTCGGAGGCACAGGCCGTGGACCGGACGCACCGGATCGGGCAGGCCCGGAATGTGATGGTCTACCGGCTGGTGGCGAAGGACACGATCGAGGAAAAGGTCATGGCCCTGAAAGCCCGGAAGTCCCAGCTGTTCGCGGATGTGATGGAAGGCGACGCCCTGTCCAGCGGTTCGATCACGGCCGAGGACCTGGCGGGGTTGTTCAAGGACTGAGCGCGAACGGACATTTGTGACCCTCCGCCTTGTGCCGCGAGGCGACGCCGGCCCGGCAGGGTTCCTTCCCGAGCCAGTTGACCAAAGAATGTCAGTGCCCACTGCGATGCTTTGAGCAGGAATGCAGAACGGCTTGGGGCACGGAATGCAGGGACGCCTTCGAGGCCGTCGCCGCGTCTACGTCCGTGCTCGGCCGGAGCGGCACCGGGTTCAATTCGGGGTCGTTTTACTGGTAGTGGCCGTTATTCAACTGGTCTGTATTCGTGCGGTTTTTGAGTCCCGCCAGCGGTCGGTCGTGGTTGCCTGGCACGGGGCCAGTCTGGACGGAATGACCGTTACTGAGGACGGGCCTGTGGCATAGGCGCCACGACGAGCGCGAGGGCCGACGGATCGTAGGTGCTGGCCAGTTGGGTTAGGAACGGACGGTGCAGGCTGGTGACCTGAAGAATGACCCGGTTGTTCGCAGCATCCGGGAAGGTTGACCACACCGTGACAGCGGCCCGGCCCCGGGGACCGATCGTCGAGTCCATGATGTGCTTCAGATAGCTGCGGCTGTGCCGCACCGCTTCAATGCGGACGGGTGCGTCTGCACGGAAGGAGACGGCCTGTTCGCGGCCGGCGGCGGAGACCACGGTGATAACAAGTTCGCCTCGGATCCTGTCGACCCAAGGGAATGACAGGTCATCGGGGTGGCCGGCGCTGAGGAACTCGGCCCGATTCAACATCCTGGCCAGGTTCTCCGGGAATGGTTCCGAAACCGTAGGAGCCGCGCTCAGCACGACAATCTGGGCTGCTCCTGAGAGTGCGTTGGCTGGGGTTTGTTCCCAGTCAGGGTGTTGGTTTGACCGTCGCGATTGTCTCACCGCCGGCGGCGTCGATTACTTTTCTGGTCCCGAGCGGGGCCTTCAGCGTGAGGGTTACGTCATGGTTCTTGGCTACCTGACAGGTACTCGAGGAATCCGGCTCTCGGGACACGGTGATGGTGACAATGACGGAGTCGGCCTGTTCCTTGGCTTCTGCGGACTTGAGCGTATCGCACGCACCGTAACCGGTAGTGACGGTGATCGAGTTCGTTGTCTGGTCGGTTCGATAGTTGAACAGCAGCGCCATGTAGTCGCCTGGGCTATTCGGGGGAAGGGTCGGGCTTGGCTGCGGCGGGGGTGAGCACCCGCCAGCCATAAGCCCTATCAGGAGCACTGCCCCCGTGCGCGACGATAACCGGATCATAAGGTGTGCAGCCATCCTGGATAGGCCCAGTAGGCGTCCCGGATGTCGCTGTAGATCTCGATCCGGCCACCGCCACCACCACTGTGTACGCCTTTGGCAGCGATACCAGCGTCCGACCTCACGGTGCCGGTCATACAACATCCCGAAAGCTTCACCGTCGCCCTTGACGCTGCGGGACCACAGCCAGCTGTCACCTGTTTCAACGTTCCCCATGCCCTAGTATTGTCCGCCATGGCCCAAAAGGTTACACATATCAAAAAGATGGGACCGGGGCGTTGGCTAGTGCTTAGCGCCAACGGCCGTACCCGATGGTCCCCGAGGCCGAGCACCATCACACGGATCGGGGCGTGGCCCCTTTCTCACGTATTCAGGTCCCACCTCTTCGACGTTGACTGCACGTCGGACTTGGGGATTACGGCTGGCGGTTCAGTCCAGGACCGTCGAAAGCCTGGATAGGCCGCCGCGGATGAAGACTTGAACGAGGAAGCCGCCATTAGGGGAATACTGGCAGTGGTCGCTTATTCAAGTGGTCTGCACTCGTGTGGCTTTTTAGTTTTGGCTGGTTGTTTGGTTGTGGTCGCCTGGTGCGTAGCTGGCCCAGGGGGACCCGGTTTGGGCTGCGATCTTGGTGGTGCTGGTGTGGTGGTAGCCGAGTGCCTGGGCGAGAACTGGCGCGGGGGTCTGGAGTACCAGATGCCGTATCGCGGAGTTTCGTCCGCGTTGGGGTGGGATGCCGATTTTGCGCAGTAACCCGCGGAGAGTGACGGGGTGCATGGGTTCTCCGGCGCGTTGTCCCGGGAAGAGCCACTCGGATCCGGGGTTGGTCGCGGTGTCCTGGTTGGGGCGGTTTGCCACATAGTCCTGAAGGAGAAGGGCCAACGGTTCGGGTACTGGTGTTGGCGGATCGCCCAGACGGATTGTGGTGGTGGTCCCGTCGTTGATGACATCGCTGGTCGTGAGTCTGAGGATGCGGGTTGCCGGTTGGGCGTAGAGCAGGATCAGCATGCCTGCGATTCTGGAGTGCAGCGGGAGGCTCTCCTCGGTGAGGAGGCGCTGGATGGCGCTGACTCTTTGGTGTTGACCCAGCGGCGTCCGGATCGTCGTTGTCTGGCGGGAACGGATGGTCAGGACCGGCATGCTGCCGTTCTTCATGCACCAGTTCAGGAATGCGTGGGATGACCGGCGCGTAAAGTAATTCTCGCTTTGCCAGGCGTCCAGATCGGCCTGCCGGGTGCGGTCCAGGGCCGTGCCTCGGCGGGTGAGCCAGGCAAGGAACGCCAGAGCCTGGGTCTGTTGCTCGCGGGCTTCGCGGGCCGGTGAATCACCCAGCCGGGCTTTGGTTGTCTTGGCTCTTAGTTTGCGGAGCTGGTGCCAAGTGGCAAAGCGGTGCAGAAGCCCGGCGTGTTCGGGATCAGCCACTGCCTCCAGATGGGCGGCCAGCCATCTTTCGAAGAGCAGGAGTTGCCGGTCCTTGAGGGGCAGGACACCGCTTTGCATGAGGAGGTCGCGTAGATAGTCGGCGCTTCTCCAGCTGGGCAGTTGTTGGAACGCTTCGTGGGTCAGGGCGAGCCGGCCGGCGGCAATGTCCCTCAGCATCATCCGGGGCTGTGTGCTCTGAAGCCAGCCCAGCCCCCGGGCCGGGTTCTGCATGGTCCGCAGGTGGTCAAACAGCGGGAGCAAAGGTGCGTGGATGCGGCCGGCGCCGTCATCCATCAGAACCTTTAGCCGGTCGGCGAGCGTGCATCGCTCGCACAGCCTGCCGCCGAGCAGGTGCCCCTCGAAGCGGCACCGGTTGCAGAAGAAATCGCGAGTGATTCCTGCGCAGTCCCGGCAAATGGGCGCGCCCGCCCGGTCCCTGCCGGGCAGCAGGCGCCCGTCGCCGCAGCCGGGGCAGGGACCGTAGGTGCGGGTTGCCTTGACCAGACAGGTCCGGCAGATGGGTCCATCTGACCAGTTCGCCGCTTTGGGAGCCTGCCGGCCGCAGCGGGCACAGGTGCGTACATGCCATCGCTCATATTTCTCGCGGGTATCGTAGGCCGGGCTCACCGCTCGGGGGTGATCCTGGCACGCTTTGGCCGGATGGTCGCGGCAAGGTCTACGACATCGGCGCCCGCGGCGGCCGTGCGGCGTGGGGCCACCGCTTCTGCCCGGGTGGCGATCAGTTCAGCGGGGGTCACTTCCAAGATGTCGCACAGCGCGGCGAGGACCGGCAGCGAGAGCCGCTCAGGGACCTGGGTGACCAACCGCCAGACCTGCACCGAAGACAGGTCGATGCCGCGTTGGAGCAGCAGTGGGGACAGATCGGCGGCCGTGAAGATCCCGCGGGTGGCCATGACCTCCCGCAGCCGCCACTGGTAACTGACTTGGCGTTTCATTGCGGTTTCCTTTCAAGCTGCAGGGCAGCAGTAACCGTGGTGTCCAGGGCCCGGCGGAGCGTCCTAGTGCGGAAATCGGAGGAGACACAGGTGTAGATCGAGGTCGTGGACGCGTGCTCGTGTCCGACCTGTTCCTGGAGGAACCTGGCATCCCAGCCATCCTCGATCAGGTGCGTGACGTAGGACCTTCGAAAGGAATGGAAATCCAGACCCCTGTCCAGGCCTAGGCCGTCACGATAGGCGCCGAAGCGGGTGTTCATCTGCGTGAAGCCCACGCGCGTGGAGCGTTCCGAGGGCCATAGTCCCCCGGACGTGGCCGTCGGGAACAACGGGCGGACCTCTTCATTCCATTGCTGCAGAATCTCCGCTGACCAGTCGAAGACCGTCAGCACGCTGCGGCGCTTGGGCGGGGAACCCTTCTTTGCCTTGCCGTGGCGGACGTAGAGGACACCGTAATCCCCAAACTCCTGGCCCCGGGGGTTGCGGCCGAAGTCGACAACATCGAGCATCCGTACCTCGTTGCGGCGCAACCCAAAGGCGTACGCGGTCTTGAAAAGCATCGCGTCGCGGAAGGCAGGAAGCCAGCCCTTGCGTCCGCGCCCGCGCACCCGTCCGACTTGTTCATCGGCATGGTCGAAGAACGCCTGCAGCTCATCGCGGGTGAAGGCACGCTTGGCCGGATCCGCCTCCGCTTCCTGGACGTGCACGGCGGCATTCCACTCGTGGATCACCTGCACTGGATGGGTGCCGAAGCGTTCCTGGCATGTGGCCGACCACCCGTAAGCAGGGTCGGTGACGAAGTCGCAGAAGGAGCGGATGGTCACCTGGTAGCTCCGCAGCGTGGACCGACGCAGGTTACGGACCGAACGCAGATCACCCATCCACTCATCAACCATCTGCGGTGACCAGTCCCGCGGGAAGGCATCGGCGTGGCGGGTGAACGCCCGTACCGCCTTCTCGCGGCCCTCGATCGTGGAGAACGCGAGGTTCCGGGCCAGCTGCTGGTTTCGCCAGCCGTCCAACATAGCCGTGAAGACCTGCTCCTCCGGCCGCAGCAGCGGCAGGCCGCCGACCAGATGCAGGCTCACCGCCCCTGGCGCGAAGCCGTTTCCGACCATCAAAAGCCACCCCTCTGTCGCTTACATCAGATGAATATATCTTTCATTAGATGCAATCTGATTGCAAACGCGCAGGCCAGGGGGCGTTTCCATCGCAATGCCAGGTCGAGCCGGGAGTCTCACCCGAAGGAAATTCCCAACTGCAATAGGGGCCTGACCTGCGCAAATGACGACAGATTTCAAAATATTCAAACCGAACGCAATAGCACATCTGATGAAATTGCGGCCAGAAACTGAAAACGGAAAAAATCGTACGCTAAGGGCGTATGAGGCAGGTATCCGCCGGGTCAGCTCCCTGTTTGCCAAGGCAACGCGTCAGCGTGCGTCCGCATGGGGAACCCTCGCCGGACAATTTCGCGAAATTTTGGCCCGGCAGCTTTCCCATGCGCCGCCCGACTGCGCTGGTACTAACTGCCCTGGCTATGCACTAGGTCAGCGACTTGGCACACCCTGGGTCGCAGTCGTTTCGCGAAGAGCTACTACCGTGTCGATTTGCACCTTGGCGCCCAGCGGCAGCGCAGCTACCTGAATTGTGGTGCGGACGGGAAATGGTTCACCCAGGCGTTTGGCGTAGACGGAATTGATGACGTCAAAATCCTTGTAGTCCGTCAAATAGATCGTGGTGCGTAGGAGATCCGATAGGGTCAATCCCAGTTCTTCAAGTAGCGTCTCCAGGTTGGCCATCATGGACTCGGATTGCTCCGCGACATCGCTAGAAATTAGCGCTCCGTCGTCCGTGCGCTGGCCGATGATCCCAGCCGTGTAACCAGTATTTCCGTGCTGAACGAAGTGCGAAAACGGGGCGGCCGACTGGTGCAAACGGGGGCTGAAATAATGAATTGACATGGGTGTCTCGACTCTATTACGGGTCGGCAGGCGGACCACAGGGGAGCTAGCGAAGCGCCATGCCCTGGGCGGCAAAGTTCAGTTGAGAGTATCGCTACGGTCCAGATTAGACGACACCGGACCGAGGATTAGTTTCTGGTGCCACTCGTACCCTACTGATTTCCTGTTCCAAGGCGTTGAGCACAGTGGGGATCACTCCAGGGAACCTGGTTTCTACATCATTGATGCGCAGCCAATTCAGACGGCTGTTACCGGGGCCGTGTTCCTGGCGGATGAGACCCGCTTCGCGCAGGACTTTGAAATGCCCCGACAGGGTCGACTTCGACACATCGGCGTCGAACGTGCCGCAGGTTTTTCCCGGGTTGTGACTGAGATCGAGAAGCAGTTTCAGTCTGGTCGGGTCCGAGCACGCGTGCATCAGCGCGGCCAAGTCAAAATCTTCGACTCGAGGGTGCTGCAGCAGCTTCACGGCGTCCTTCTTCCCATTTCAACCATCCTGTATGGTGTTCTGGTATTCGTCAACAACCGAACACTAGGGATATGCATGAACCGCACAACAGCACTGGCCTCCGCCGGCGGACTCGTCACCGCCCTTGCTTGGGGAGGCATGTTCACCGTCGCGAAAACAGCATTCCCGTTCCTGGACCCGTTCCGACTGACGGCAGCCCGGTTCATTGTTGCCACACTCATATTCATGGCCATCCTGGCCATCAAGGAAGGCCCGAGGGCGCTCGTACCGGGCCACCGCACCGGCGCACTCTGGATCATCGGCACCATCGGATTCGCAGGCTTCAACATGCTCATGTATGCAGGACTGAGCTACTCTCCACCCCAGACGATTTCCCTGGTCATGGCTGCGTTGCCCATGATCACTTTGTTTGTCATGTGGGGACGAACAAAGAACCGACCCCGGGCGCTCGTATTCCTCTTCGCCGCCATCTCTCTGGTGGGCATAGCGATGGTGTTGGGCAACGGCAATCCGATGGCGGTGCTGCAGGTCGGGCTCGGGCTGGGTGTCCCCCTGACCTTCGCCGGTGTCATCGCGTGGGTGTTCTACACGACCAGTCGCCGGGACTTCATGGAAATGAGCCTGCTGCGATTCACGACCCACACAATCGCCCTCGGAACCCTGTCAATCCTTGTCCTCACCACAGCGCTGACGTGGAACACGCCGGCCACTACGATGGCGGACGTTAGCGCCGCGGCATGGCAGATCCTCTACATGGCAATCCCCGCCACCGTGGTCGCCGTTCTTACCTGGAACCACGCCGTCGCCATCCTCGGTGCCGCGAACGGTGTCCTGTTCATCAATCTGGTCCCGATAACGGCGTTCACTATCGAAGCCTTCCGGGGCAACCAGCCGACCGCAGGTCAGTTGATCGGCGTCACTGTGACCCTTGCCGCACTAATTGCGGTCAACTCCGCCAGCCGTAGTCGAAGGGCGCTGCCGCCGGGCGCCGCCGAAGGAAGCCATCAAACGGCTGACGCAACCGCCGATTAGTCCAGGCCACCCATTGCCGGGCAGAGAAACCCGAGCGAGCTCGTGAGCATTCGTCCGTAAGCGGAACCCTCAACGGGACACTCACGATGCATTTGCGTAGTTCTTACAACCGGCGTGCGATCTCGGTAGCAGGAAATGGTCACCCGCTATGGTGATTCTTTAGCGACTAATGGCTACCACGCAGATTCGGAGCAGATACATGAAGGCAAGTCTGGCTCCTGCCAACTCCGCATCTGCCGCTTAGTGGCTGGCCCGCGACTTCTCGGGCCTCCGCTCCTGGTCAGCACCTTCGTGCCGGAGACCTTTCCTGCAGTCGTTCGTGTCCTAAACCCTTTCGTCGGCGCCGACGGACGGAAAATACCTTGGGCCGCCGCCGCGAAGGAGTTGGGCATCTCCGTGGATGCCACCGCCAATGGAGAACGCCTATGCCTGGACTACGAGGCCAAAACCGGTGAGAAAATCAATGTCGATTTCGGAACACTCGATCACGAGGTTGCATCTGCCTTGGCCGACGTTCTCAGCCGGCACACGACGATGCCCGACGAATGCTACTTCGCCGTCTGGACAGGCTACTCCGGCATCAGGGACGACCTTGCTAGAGCACCGGTGGTGATCGTTCCTCCCGAGCGGCAGATGTACCTCATCGAAGGACCACTAAGCGCTGCGGCCGAGGCGCTCGATGAACCATCGTCCAGGCGCAGCTTGCGGTGGTGGCCTGCCGATCAGGCCTGGTGCGTTGGAAACGATGTGTACGCTGATTCGGTCTACGTCGCTGGCTCCCAAGATTGCGTCTCCGCGGTGCTGGACGATCCACGTCTAGAAACCTACGGCGCTCAGCCCTCCGACGTTCATCCCGGAATCTACGCCTAGCCTCATAAAGGTTGCAGCCGGACCCCGTTCCATAGGGGAACCCTGAACGGACGCTTTCCCGGGTCACGGCGAATCCCATGGTGCTATTCGTGTAGCACCTGTCCTCAATCTGGCGTCCGCGCAGAACTCAGAAATTCGGCGCTGAAGTTTCGGCGATGTCGCGCATTCGTTCGACGCCCGGGTGCCACGGGCGCCCTGAGGGGCCGGAGAAGACGAGGGTGCGGTCTAGGTGCGGTTCGAGCTCGACCATCACGAGATTCTCCGGGAGCATCGAGCGTGCAAGGGAGGGCAATATCGCGACGCCGAGTTCGGCCTCGACCATGCCGAGCAGGGTGCTGGTCTCATGAACCCTCTGCGCCGGCGCATAAGGAATTCCGGCCATCGTATGTATGCGGGTGATCTGGGGTTCACAGCCGCTGGAGGAGGCCAGCAGCGGGTCCTCGAGGAGATCGGCGAGGCTGACGCGCTTCTCGCCGGCAAGCGGGTGGTCAGAGCGGAGCACGGCCCGGAAGTCATCGCGGGCCAGGACGATGGAGCCGGAGGGAACCGGGTCCGGGTCGATGAGAACGGCAGCGTCGACCGCGCCGCTGGCCAGCCAGACTTCCAGTTCCTCATCGCTGCCCTCGAACAGGCGGATATCGAGCCCAGGTAGTTCAGCACGCCAACGTTTCAGGAGTTCGGGGACAAGTCGATGGGACGCGGTCGGTGCCGCCGCGAGGCGGACCATACCTCTCACGAGGCCTTCGCGCTGGATGTCGACGGTGGCTCGCAGGGCGCGCACGTTAGCCAGGACGCTGCGGGCATGCGGCAGGATTGCCTCGCCCAGGGACGTCGTCGCGATCGTGGGTGCGCGGACGATGAGAGGGGCACCCGAGGCGCGCTCCAGCGCTGCGAGGGCGTGCGAGACGGCAGATTGACTCATCCGCAGATGATCAGCCGCAGCGCCGAAACCACCCTGGTCCATGACGGCGACAAAGACGTCAAGCTGACGCAAGGTAAGCGACCACAGATCTATTTTCTTCATAGGCCTATGTGCCCGATTCATTTGATTCATGTCCTGAGTTTAGCTGAGACTGGCATAGAGGAAAGATGAGGTGTGGGCGTGAAAAGTCGATCGACAATGCGGGACGGACATGGCGTTGGTCTCGCCGCCCAGTACCTGGGCGCGGCCGCGGTGTGGGGTGCCAGCTTCCTCTTCATCAAGGTGGCCGTCGGAGGGCTCTCCCCGGCGCAGGTCGTCCTTGGCCGGCTATTCTTCGGCGCACTGGTTCTCGCCATCATCATGCTCGTCACACGTCGACGGTGGCCACGCGGCCTGCGCGTGTGGGGTCACCTGACGGCGATCGGAGCTCTGATGTGTGTCGTCCCGTTCCTTTTGTTCTCGTGGGCAGCGCAGTACCTTCCCGCCGGGCTGTCCAGCATTTACAACGCGACGACGCCGATCGCCACGATGCTTGTCGCGCTGGCGATTCTCCCCGACGAGCGTCTTACCAAAATCAAGACTGCCGGCATCTTCGTGGCCGCGGGAGGCGTGATCCTCGTCGCCGCACCATGGGACGCCGTAGCAGACGCGGCGAACGGCATGTTCTTCTGGGCGCAGCTGGCCTGTCGGGGGGGACCACCTGTTACGGCCTCGGGTTCTCCTATACCCGGCGGTTCCTCCGTGGACACGACTATGACGCGATCACAGTCTCCGCCTCCCAGATTGGCGCCGGGGCAATCATCATCCTGCTGCTCACACCCTTCATCGGCCCCGGCCCAGTCACCTTGAATCCTGGCATCGTTGGAAGCATCCTGATACTCGGCGGCGTCGGAACGGGGATTGCCTATATCTGGTACACAAACGTCATCAACGCCTGGGGTTCGACCATGGCCTCAACCGTCACCTACCTCACCCCGATCGGCGGCGTCATCCTCGGAGTCATGGTTCTCGGTGAAACAATCCACTGGAATCAAATCGTCGGCGGAACCGTCGTCATCATCGCCATCCTCATCGGCCAAGGACGGCTACGACCACCACAACGCCGAAGAAGCGCGGGGATCAATGCAGAGTCACAGAAAATAGGACACGAAGGCGCTGACATCAAGACGCGCTAATGCGTTCTCGTCCCAGAGAGGGAACCCTCACCGGGCGCCTCCGCAGCCCGAAACCACCGTCTCCTTTCCTAGGTTCTATGGGGGTCCGATCGCCTGTAGTGGACTGTGGCACAAGCTGGATCGCTTGCTTGGTGGACGACGGGTTCTCTCAGTGTGTCGGTCAGGTGTTCGTCGTGATGGCGTTCATGATTGGCGTAGGAGATGACTATGCGAACTTTTCCGGTCCAGATGCCTTCTGGAATGCGCTACTGGACAGTGATCGGCGAGGACCTGCTGGTCATGTCTGTGGCGGATGCATATCTGCGGTATTTACGGTTCGGGCGTGATGCTGCCGAGTCGACGACTAAGACCTATGCGGGCGCAGTCGCACTCTATCTATCGTGGTGCGCGGCCACCGGGCAAGACTGGCGGGCCGCTGCGGGGCAGATGCCGGCGTTCGTGTTGTGGCTCCGCCACTCCCCGTCGCAGCAGGGGACAACAACGGGCGGCGCGGTCGAGACTGCAGTCCGAGGACCGCGACGGATCAACTGCGTGCTCGCAGGGGTGCGGGGCTTCCTGGCCTTCGCGGTGGATCACGGCGACGCTCCGAGAGGAGTGCTGGGTCATCTTTATGAGCTTGCCAATAGCCAGGATCTGCCGGCTGAGGCGCGCGGCGAGGACGGCGTCTGGAGGCTGCGGATGAAGGCCCGGCACAGGGTTCCTGCTATCAGGCAACGCCCTGACCGGGCCCGCGATGAAGATGTCCTCGCGCTGCTGAGGGCATGCCTCTCGGCGCGTGACCGGCTGCTGGTGATGCTGCTCGCGCGGGCTGGATTACGTCGCGGCGAGCTGGTTGGACTCCGGCGTGAGGACGTCCATTTCCTGGTCGACTCATCGTCCTTGGGCTGTCGCTTCCCCGGATCTCACCTGCACGTGGTGCGGAGGCAGAACACTAACGGCGCGTGGGCAAAATCGCGGCACTCCAGGATCGTCCCGGGTGGATTCGCTGGTCGTGTATGCCCACGACCAGTACTTCACCGAGAGAGCCATGAATACCGCGGCAGGTGAGAGCGATTTCTTGTTCGTGAACCTGTTCCGGGCGCCCATCGGCGCGCCGATGACTCCCGCTGCGGTAAACGAATTGCTGGCCGCGGCCTCCCGCCGGGCGGGTCTGGATCCGGCCGTGCACCCGCATGCGCTGCGTCATGGGTTTGCCAGCAACGTCCTGGACGCCGGCGGGAGCATCGACGAGGTCCAAGAACTCCTCGGCCATGCCTCGATCAGCTCGAGCCAGGTGTATGTCCATCCGGCACCGGAGCGGTTGCGCGCGGCGGTGGAGCGGGTAGCCCGGGCCGCCACGTCACAGGGAACGTGACGAGGTGACCGCGGTGCCAGCCCGTGCTCTGGTCACGCCGACGCACGAGGACCAGTTGGAAGCAGAACAGGCCAAGGACATTTGGGCGATGTCCTTGTTTGGCCACAGCGGGCGGCTGGACTTCACGGCGATCAGCCAACCATGGTTACGCGAGGGTGCGAAACGGTGGGCGATACACGACCTGATACGTCGTCGGGGCGAGGGCGCCACCACGGTGCTGAGAGCCCACGTGGCGGCATTGGCGGGGCTCTCAGAGAGCTTGCGCGCCCATCGAAGCGACCGCGGCCTGATCATCCGTGACCTCGGCCGCCCTGACATTGAGTTGTTTCTGCAGCGACTCACCTACCTGGAGCATTGCGAGAAGATCACCGCGTTGTCCCGTTCCCTGAGCTGTCGAAAGGCTCATCATGCGCTGCGTCAGATGCGGCTGCTCGGCCTGACCCGTGCCGGTTACCCGCTCAGCGGGCTGCCTGACGACTTCGCGTTCCGGCGCGAGGACATTCCCCGGCGCCCCGACCGGCAAACTCCAAACCGGTCGCTGCCACCCGAGATCCTCGCCCAGCTCTGCGATGCCCTGCCGCTGCTGCGCACGCGCATGCCCAAAGGGTTGGCTGTTGCGATCGAGTTGCTCATCGACACAGGCCGCCGTCCCGGCGAGATCCTGAACCTGCCTTGGGACTGCATAGACCGCGACCACGACGAGAACTATGTCCTGGTCTACGACGACCTCAAGAACAACAGGCCGGGCCGGCGGCTTCCGATCACCCAGGCGACCGCCCAGCTGGTCACCACCCAACAAAAAGCAATCCGGGAGCAGTTCCCTGGCAGCAACCCTGCGTCCTTGGTTCTGCTGCCCTCAGACGAAGACCCCGACGGCCGGCGTCCGATGGCCCGGCATCGCATCGGCCGGGCCCACCGCGGCTGGATCGCTTCGCTGCCCTCTCCTCTCCGACGCTCCGACGGCAGCAGCTACGACCTGACCACGATCACGCCCTACTCCTATCGGCACACCTACGCGCAAAGGCACGCCGACGCCGGCGTCGCGCTCGATGTACTCGCCGAGCTGATGGGCCACGAGCTGTTGAGCTCGACTCAGGCCTATTACCAGGTCGGCGAGAAACGCCGCCGTGCCGCGGTCGACCGGCTGGCCGACCACCGGTTCGACCGGCACGGCAACCACCTCTGGCGAGACGCCCAGGCCTTACTCGACGACGAGCACGCGCGCCACACGCTCGGCCAGGTATCGGTGCCCTACGGCAACTGTCACGAACCCTCTAACGTCCAGGCAGGGGGTGGGTTCTGTCCATTCCGGTTTCGCTGCGTCGGCTGCGATCACTTCCACACCGATCCCTCGCACCTGCCCGAGTTGAAGGCATACCTGCATGACCTGCTCCGTGACCGCGAACGTGTGCTGGCCACCACGGATCTCGAAAACTGGGCCAGAACAGAAGCTTTACCGTCAGAGGAAGAAATCCGCCGGGTGAAAGAACTCGTGCACCGTGTCCAAGAGCATCTCGAACAGCTCGCCCCCGCCGAACAAGCCGACATCGCCGCCGCCATTTCGGCCGTTCGGCGCACCCGCCAGGTCACCAGTCTGGGTATGCCCGCCATCAGGGGCAAACCTGACCCCAGCGCGGGACTGGAGAGACCATGAACAATAACACCAACGGCATTGCCGCGGCCCGGCAAGCCCACAGCACACGATGCCGCCAACGTGTCCTCGCCGCGCTCGAGCAAGCCGTTCATCTGGGCACCGAAGTAAGCATCTCCGCGATCGCGCGCCGCGCCGGGGTGGACCGCAGCTTCCTCTATCGCCACAGCGACCTTCACGCCGCGGTGCTTCTCAAGGCCGCCGAACCAACCACCGCCAAGGCCGGAGGACCGAGCGTCAGCAGGCCATCCCTCGTAGCCGACCTGGCTAACGCTCATGACCGCATCACCCGTCTGTCCCGCGAAAACGCCCAGTTCCGCCAGCGCCTGTCCGAGCATCTCGGCGAACAGGTGTGGCGAGAGTCCGGCCTCGGAGCTCCCGACAATGTCGACCGTCTACACCGCCGAGTCACCGAGCTGGAACAACAGACCGCAGAACAACACCGGCAACTCTCAGAACGCGACGACGAGCTCGACGCGGCACGGGCAGCCAACCGCGAGCTCATGACCCGGCTTAACCGGCCACACCCCGACGGGTGCAATCACTAGGACCACACTCTTGTGGCCCACGCCAGAGTGGCGCCCGACGACTGAGAATTTCAATCGGAGTTGAGCCCACTTAGATGTGGGATGGCAGCCCTGTCGGGGACCACCTTCGCATAGTCGTACGCCGGGATTAGAGACCCGCCCCGAACGTCCCAACGTGTTGTGCATTACGATAATCGTAAATAACGAATATCGTAAAGGTTGGGACATGGTCTACAAGCTGCTATCAGGGTCTCGCCGGGCGGCGGCCCTGATTTCTATTGGAGTCTTTGCTGTACTTTCGCTTGGGCTTGGATGGTATGTCGGGTACCAGGCTTCGCTGCGGATAATGGACGTCCAGTCGGGCCGGGTGAACTTTTCGGTGCCGGCTTTCCTGGCTCTGGATCACGGAAGCCTCGACCCGGACGTGGTGTCGCTTCGGGCCGACACGGTACGGCTGCAGGTGTCCGCCGTTGAGCCCTCCGCGCAGGCGCTCTTCATCGCGTCGTCGGTTCTAACTTCCGCTGCCGTGCTCTTTGCTGTGGCTACGGTTGTGCTGCTGTGTTATCGGCTAATACGGGGTACTCCGTTCGGCGGGGGATCTACTTGGCTCGTGGCCTTATCGGGGATCACTGCGGTTGCGACGGGACTGATTGGGCCTGTCCTGGAAGGCTCAGCGAAGCAAATTGCGATCGCCCACCTGCAGGGAATCTCATCCCTGGAGAGCCCGATCCGGCTGGGTGACGTTGTGTTTTACGTCAGTTCAAGCTTTGAGCTGATGCCTTTGTTTGTCGGGCTGTCCGCGTTCCTTCTTGCCGCGGTATTCCGCAGAGGTGACGTGCTCGACCGCGATGCCAAAGGGCTGGTCTAGTGGCAAGAACACGCAAGCAGACCGAAGAAACGCTCATCGTGTGCCACCTGGACGAATTGCTCCAGGCCGCCGACATGACGCTGACAGAACTCAGCAAAAGAGTGGGGGTCAGCATCGTGAATCTTTCCCTGCTTAAGAACGGACACGCCAAGGCAATCCGGTTCTCTACTTTGAGCGCCATATGCCATGCACTGGCATGCGACGTCGGCGACCTCCTGACCGTGTACCGGCCCTAAAAGGAGTCCCGTGCATACTTCCCTTCGCGGCACCCCCGTTCGCGATGTGCGAACCATCAGCGTCCTCCCTGAAACACTCCGGCGCAAAAACATCAGCCTCCAGCAAGCCTCTGATCTTTCCGGGATCGCGCATGAGGACTTACAGAAGCTCAGCGCCGGGGATGCGTCCGCCATCAAGCTCTCCACCCTGGCCGCTCTCTGCTCTGCCCTGCTCTGCGCGCCCGAGGATGTTCTACGGGTCCAGGAACAGGCAGAGCCTGCTCCGGTCGAGAAGAATAGCCGGATCCGGCGGGTAGTTACTTGCCAGTCGAGGGCCCTGAGCACCGTGGCGCTACTCGTGTGCACAGTTATCAGTGTCTGGTTCCTCGCGGGCGTCGTGAGCCAAGTCAACCCGGTCGACTTTTACGTCTATCACCACACTGCGGCTCTGGCGTCCGTGGGTGAGCACATCTACGCCGAAAACATTCAGGGAACCGTCATGCCAGCCGGCGGCTTGCCGTTCACGTATACGCCCTTCGCCGCCCTGATCCTGTTGCCGCTGACCTTGTTTCCGGCCCCCGTCGCCTACGTTCTCTGGTCTGGCGCTTCGGCCCTAATCATGGGTGCCGTTCTTAGAAGCCTTCTGCCTCGGCAACACCGGCATAAGCCATTCGTTGTCGGGGCCCTTGCGCTGGCTGCATCATGCAGCATCGTCATGGCGAGCCATATCATCTTCGGTCAGATCAACGTCTTCCTCATGGCACTGGTGTTGTTCGACGTCTGCCGCAACCCAAAGAACACATATCTGCGGCGCCTCCCGCCCGGCGCGCTGATCGGTCTTGCCGCCGCTGTGAAACTCACACCGGCGCTCTTCATTGCTTACTTCATCATCTCCGGACAAAAACGAGCCGCGATTGGTAGCGCACTAGCCGCATTCGCAGCAACCGTCCTAGCCGCTGTGATTTACCCGGAGATGAGTTTTGATTTTGCCTCTCGTGTGATCTGGAAGCTGTCCGACAGAGTCTCGCTCAACGGGCTATTCGCTACCTCCGGGAACAACTCCATCCAAGGCGCCTTTGCAGCGCTGGGCGATTGGACGTCAACACCAGCCCTTGCACTTACCCTTGTAGTCGCCGCACTTGGCCTGGGCGCGGCAACAACCACCTACCGCCGTGGCGAAGTTGTCCAGGCAGCGATCATTGTCGGCCTCACCGCTTGCCTCGCTTCACCGGTGAGCTGGATGCATCACTGGGTTTACCTCCTACCGGGCCTCTTGATCCTCTGGAGACGGGGAGGGCAGAAGACACAGATATTCTGCTATGGCAGCGCGATCATTCTCCTCGCCACCGGACCCAACCTCGGAGACATCCTTCTCGGCTTTGACGAGCCCTTTCTGCTGCCCCTCGCGATCGCACTGCGTGAATCACTACTTCTGATCGGGCTCAGCATTATCGTCCTCCTGTCCAGGCGGGCTTCGTTTCGGCGTCGAAACCGAAGTGAGTCTTGAAGAGCAGCCAGCGCTCATTCTCCACGCGCTGCCGGCCAGCCCCGCAGACGACCTTGGTCACGGCAGAGGTGAGGTTGTCATAGCGGATATGCCTCGTCGGGACACCGCCTACGGCGTTGAACGCCTCGATGTGGCCTTCCAGAAAAGCCTCCTGCGCGCAGGTCGGAAAAATTCGGTGGACCGATTTCCCGGAATGGGAGAGCCGGAACGCAAACATGTAACACCGGGTCCTGACCCCGGCAAGATCCACCCAGACGTCACCGAAATCCACCTCCGCTTCAGCCCCAGGCGCATGTTCCTGCGGGACAAACACCTCCACCGGCGCTCTTCCCGATTCCACCGCGATGGCAGCTCTGCGGGCTTTCACATACTGCCGGACGCTGGAGTACGAGATCACGGCCTGATGCTCATCAACCAAACGCTCGAAGACCCGTTGGGCTGTATGGCGTTGTTTCCGTGGCGCGTCAAGGTCAGCTAGGAGCATCGCATCAATGACACCCTTCAAAGGCCCCAGCTTCGGTGCCATGCGGTCAGGAACTCGAAGCTGTGGTGGTTCCGCAGAGGCCAAGGCTGGCGGACCGTCCTGCGGGAGACCCGGTGTTCCCTCGCCAGGGACCGGATCGACAAGCCCCTGACCCTGGCATCCCGGCGAATCCTCGCGAATAGCTCCACTCTCGACTCCATCACTGCCTTCCACCGTTGGGAAAAACATCTTGATGGAATCAACCGTGGGGTGGGCTCAACTGAAACTGCGATTCATCAACCGGCGAGCCGCGAAGTGGGCTCCGACCAAACTGCAAAACCGGTCCCCACTCAAACTGCCATAAACACAAAGCCGCTGCGTGCGTATAGGCTCCCAGCAGCGTCCACCTTCAAGGGAGCACAATGAAGCGCACTGGGGCCTGGAACTATGGCATTCCTCTCGTCTTAATCGGCACACTAATGACATCTTGCGGAGCCCAGACTTCGGACCAACAAGGTCCTTCCGTATCGACTCCTTCTTCGACCAGCCTCAGTCCCGCCCCGGCCGGCTCCACCCCGCCCCAGGAAACATGTGCGGCGTTCCTGCCATCGGCCCCGTGTGCCATCTATACGAGCACTTCCGGAACAGCGGGTGGGACAAATCTGCCGTGGGTGGCGTCGGGCAGCCTCAGGGTTCAGCTGAACGCCGTAAACGGGGACCTTTACCTGAGCGTGAGGACCAACTGCGCGCCCATTAGCGGGCCAGTGGAAATCACCGGGAACACCATGACCGCGCGCGACCTTGCCATCGGCGCTGTAGGGTGCCCGGAGGAGCTCGGCCGGCAAGACCAGTGGGTCTTGGAAGTTCTGAAACGTCCGGTAGAAATGAGCTTCAGCCAGGACTCACTTCAGTGGAAGAGCGGAGCAGACACACTCAGCTTCAAAAGCGCAGATTCCTGAATAGCCGGATGTGCCGTGGTGGGACTGGCCGGCTTGAGTGCCCCAGCGCGAGGTGATGACCCGACTCAACCGGCCACACTCCGACGGGTGTAAACACTAGGACCACACCTGTGGCCCACCCCAGAGCGCCGCCCGGCGGCGCCTGACCTGCACAAACGAGGTCTGTTCCTTGCCGAAGTCCCGTCGGACCCCGAGAGAACCTTGGAAATGAGACATCGCAAGAATCTGCCCGGTTTCCCCAGCTAGGGTGGCCACCATGGACATCTTAATTGGGGCGTTAGCAGTGCTTGGTGTGCCAGCTGGGTTGGCGTGCATCTGGGTATGGACCTCGCGAAGGAATCGACGAAAGGGCATCAAACGCAGAGCTAGTGGAGAACTGCTCGGAATGGCAGATGAGATCTTCCGCCCTCAAACGCATCAGGCTCAGCAGATACAGAAGATCCAGCACGAACTTCCAGCGCCAGCCCCCTCTCCTGGAGACCCGGCGGCCTCCAAGCCCTAGCGCGCCAGCGAATCGTCAATCTGGTTGTCCCGGTTTAACGGGACGCCGGGCCAAAGCCGAGAGCCGGTGCAGGCGGCATCGAACATTCCGTGCAGTCGTCTGAAGGTAACACTGCCTGCAGGCCGCCCGGTAGACGATCGGCTAACGGACTTCAAGGGTGACATTTAGCGCTGCGAAAATGACGCCACTTAACGCTGCGATCCACACCGGAAATTTTGGGTGTTACTTGCGCCTGCGGCGCAGGCTTACGGGCGGACATGTTTGCGGGCGGCGCGACGATCGCGATCGGCAACATCATTATCGTCTCCCTACGTCAGCATGCGACCCCGAACGATCTACTCGGGCCCGTCAACAGCGCCTACAGGCTCGTGGGATGGGGCACAAGGTCCGTCGGCGCCCTCCTAGCGCAATCATTCGGCTTGCAAAGTACCTTCGCCATCATGGCAATCGTCGTACTGGACCTACTCGCACTCCTACCAAGGCTATCCAACTACGCCCCCAACGCAGCCGATAAACCTAATCACCACCAGTTAGGTAGCTATCGCTGAATGTTCCTGTCGTGAGTGCTGTTGTACCGCGTAGCGGACGCATCCTGCATGAGGACGCCGAACATCTCGGTTATATAGACAGCGACATTCGCATGTCGAGCAATCAGGTCAGCACTGCTGCCGAGTGCCACACGAACTGGATCCAGCGCTGGCGTAGCAGGGTCAGCGGCGGCAGCACGCAACAGTGCCAGGCGCTGCGGACCGGAGGTATAGCCGAGTTCGAACAGCACCCAGTGGAACAGATGCATAAGGGCAGTATCACGGTCGTAGCCTTCATGCGCGACCATGGATTCTTTTTCCTCCGGGGTGAGGTCGAACCCGCGGTAAAGCGCCAGGCCGAAATCCGTGAAGAGCAGCCTGCCCTCCTGTACGAGGATGTTTCCCGGATGCACATCGAAGTGCTGGAACCCTTGTCTCCTCATCCATGCTGTGGCTTCGACGATCTGGTCGATCACGTCAGCGAAGACGCTCGGCCCAGTGCCAGCGGTTAGGCTCCTGCGCACCCAAGCGCCCAGCGTCTCGGGCACGTACTCAAGAAAAAGCACCACACTCTTGGACGCGTCCTTCATCGCGGTGACTTTCCTCCTAACCTGAGGCCAATGTGTCCCCCACTGGCGTTGAGGAACATAGCCATCAAATTCACTGAGGTCTGTATTGCACTTCAGATCAACGACTCGCCACCCGAGCAAAAGCGGGAAGAAATCCACCGCTCCTGCCTGAACCCACTCGGAGGTCGCCTGATGTGCCGCCAATTCTCGCCCGACTCCGTGGGTAGGGCTTCCTATCCCGTAGTGGCAGACAAAGGGAAGCTGGACTCGACTAGCAGTGGCGGTTGGATCCGCCTCTTCAATGCTTGTCAGTGGGAGCTGTTTCACAAAGACAGTCGTTTCATCGATACAGGCTGTCTTGGTTGTTCCCCCAATACCTACCCCAACCGGCTCAGCAGCATCAATGAGCGTCCGCACGCCGGCATCATCGAGCCCAGCGAGCACATCGGAGATACTTCGGGCTTTATCTAAACGTGCCGTCATCACTACACCCTAAGGGCTGGCCCTTCCCGCGCTCATGCGCCATAAAGCGATCACAGAACGCCGCCACGAAGCGTTAACATCCACATGCTGGTTGAGCGTCTACGCGCTCGTGTCCGGTGAGGGTTCCGTAAACGGACGGACTATGGCCAGCTTCCATCGACAAGCTGCCGCCCAGTGGTTACCTGCCTCGACGCGGCCTTAGCGTACGATTTTTTCCGTAAGCGACCTCAACTCTGATGAGCGCGACCCTGATCCGCTGCGCCGGAGAGCCAATGCCTACCTGGACGGACTGGCTGAGGTCGCCCGCGCGGAAGCCAGGATGGCTGCCATGGAAGTCCACCTCGCGGCCGCATACGCCGTTACGGCCAAGGCCATGGCGGCCCCGGCCATGTCACCGCAGGAGAGCGGCGCCCAGGAAATGGGCCTCGTCGCTGAAGTCGCGTGCGTCCTGACGGTGAGTGGACGGACTGCCGGGGCGCTCCTGTCCGAGGCCCACGAGCTCACCACCGCCCTGCCGCTGACGCTGTCCGCGCTGCAGGCCGGAAGCATTTCGTGGCAGCACGCCCGCGTCGTGGTCGACGAAACCGTGAACCTGGACCCTGCCGGTGCCAAGGCGCTGGAGGCGAATTTCCTGGACCCTGACGTCGTGAACCCGGCGCGTGGGTGCCCGGCCGGTGAACTCGTCCCTGGCCGGTTCCGGCACAAGGCCCGCGCCTGACCGGGACGGCATGGCTTGGCTCTCCGCCTGCCTACCCGCCGACACCGCGGCTGGGATTTGGGAGCGGACCACAACCTCAGCCCGCATGCTCCAAGGTCCCGACGAGCCGAGGACCCTGACCCAACTCCGTGCCGACATCGCCGCCACCTGGCTCCTCACCAACACCGGTGACTCACCTGGCGAGATAGTCGGGGGTGTTCCGTCGCCGCGGGCGCAGGTGTTGGTCACGGTTCCGGTGCTCTCGCTAGCTGAGGGTGCTGACCACCAGGTATAGGACCCAGGTCAGCAGCAGTGACGAGAGCGCTGGAGCAACGAGGCGCTGCCGATCATCCGCTACAGCACCGTGGACGAAGCTGTCACCAAAGCGAACGCGCTCGACGTCGGACTCGGCGCCTCGGTCTGGTCAGCGGACCCCGCCGCCTCACGCGAAGTGGCCTCACGCCTCCAAGCCGGCCTGGTCTGGATCAACAAGCACCGCGCCGTTGACCCGTGTGTTCCCCTTCGGCAGAGCCAAGCAGTCCGGCTACGGCCTGGAATTCGGCGTCGAAGGCATAAAGACCCTCGGCGTACCGCAGGTCATCAACGGCTGACCGGCTGCTGGAGCCAGGGCCTTGTGGGTGTTTGGCCCAGCTTGTCGTTGAATTCCTGGGCTTCCCGGTAGTAATCCAGCAGGCTCAGCTGGGATGCAGCACCGGGGTCCAGGATGATAACTGCCCGGCGGAGCAGCTGCAGCACCGACGCGGGGCAGTGGGCGCTGACCGGCCCTTCCACCATGGCCCGGACAGCGGCGGCCTTGTTCTCCCCCATCGCCACCAGCACTGCCAGTTTGGCTTCGCGGATGGTCCCGAGACCCTGCGTCAGGCACAGCCGCGGAACATCGCCGTCGGAAAAGAACCGCGCGTTGTCAGCCCGCGTGGCCCCGGCGAGGGTCTTCACCCTGGTGCGTGAGGCCAGGGACGACGTCGGTTCGTTGAAGCCGATGTGGCCGTTGGCGCCGATACCCAGGATCTGGATGTCCACACCCCCGGCAGCGGCGATCGCTGCGTCATAGCGGTCAGCCTCGGCCACCAGGTCCGGCGCGTCTCCCTGGGGGGTAAAGAGCCGTTCCAGGGGCAGGTCCACGTGGTTAACAAACTCCCGCCGGATGGTGGAGTAGTACGACTGCCCGTGCTCCGGCGGCAGACCAGCGTATTCGTCCAGCGTGAAGCCGGTGACCTGGCTGAAGCTGAGCCCTTCCTCGCGGTGACGCCGGCTGAGCTCCTGGTAAGTGGATTTCGGGGATCCGCCGGTGGCCAATCCGAGGACGGCCGGACCCTGCCGGACCCTGGCCTCGATGATGTCCGCCGCCCGGGCTCCTACGTGATCGACGGACTCACACAGAACTATCTGCACGGTCATTCCTTTCCTGCGATTGTGGCGTGCCGGCGCGGTAGGCCTGCACGAGTTCAAGTTCTTCGGTGGTCACCAGCACGTCCGCCCGGTAACCCTGGGCAATGGCGCCCACCCGGCTGGGGCCAGGCCGATCCAGGCCCATCAGCCGCGCCGGAGTGGAGGATGCCGCCATGACGGCATCGGCCAGGGGAACGCCCCACTCAACGCAGCGGCGGACGTTCTCCAGCAGGCGACTCGTCGCGCCGGCGATCGCCCCGGCACCGGCGTCAGCGGTGCCGGTCAGCCGTGCCACGCGGTCCTGGACCAGCACGTCCAGGCTGCCGAGAGTGTAGTGGCCGTCGGACATGCCCGCCGCTGCCATCGCATCCGTGATGAGGGCAATGGAGCGGGGACCCACCAGCCCGAAGACCATGCGGACGATCTCCGGGTCCAGGTGCACGCCGTCGGCAATCAGTTCCAGCACCATCTGCCCGGGTGACTGCTCGGCCGCCTGCAGCAGGACCGCGATGGGTCCGGGCGTGCGGTGGCCCAGCGGGGGCATCCGGTTGAACAAGTGCGTGGCCGACCACGGGCCGCCAACCCCACCGTTTACGCCGCCCAGGACTTCCCGGGTGCGGGAAGCCGTAGCGGCGGTGTGGCCAATGGAAGGCACGACGCCGTGTTCCCGGCAGAGCTGCACCAGCTCGGCAAAGTGCGGGGTTTCGGGGGCAAGAGTCAGCGACCGCACGGTCCCGCGTCCCGCCTCGAGCCACTGCTGCAGGAGCGCCGGGTCGCCGTCGATGATGGCTGCCGGGTCCTGGGCCCCGCACATGCTTTTGGTGATGAACGGCCCTTCCAGGTGCAGGCCGGCCAGGGTGCCGTCCTGCACCAGGTCCCGCAGCACGGCGATCTGTTCCAGCAGCACCTGCGACGGCGCCGATACGAGCGAGGCAAGTACCGACGTCGTGCCCTGCGCTGCGTGGTGGCCGGCAGCCAGGCGTGCACCGTCCGCATCCGCGGAGAAAGTGTGCCCCACGGCGCCGTGGCAGTGCACGTCCACGAGCCCGGGCAGGATGAGGGGCACCTGCTGGATGTCGACGCCGATACCGGCCGGCAGGTCCGCTGTCGGGCCGCACCACACGATGTTCCCTCCGGCCATCACCACGGTGCCGTCGTCGATAACTTCGTCACCCGGGCGGCCGGTGACGAGGCGGCCCCGCAGCCCCACCCCGCCGACGGTGTTCAGGGGCACATCGTTGACGGGCAAAGTCCGGTCAGCTCGCATCGGCTTTGGCCATTGAACCGTTCTCGTCGGTTTCATCTTCGCGCCCCATCGTGCGCAGGTTCCAGCGCCTGATCACGAAGCGGAACACCACATAGTAGATGGCGGCGTAGACCAGACCGATGGGGATCAGCCACAGCGGATTCTGTGCGATGCCGAAGTTCAGGACGTAGTCGATGGCTCCGGCTGAGAACCCGAACCCGTGGTGGATGCCCAGGAAGTTCACCAGCATCATGGAGGTTCCGGTCAGGACGGCGTGGACGATGTAGAGCGGCCAGGCCACGAACATGAACGAGAATTCCAGCGGTTCGGTGATACCGGTGAGGAAGGCGGTGAGGCCGGTGGAGAGCATGATGCCGCCGACAATCTTCTTCTGGCCAGGCCGGGCTTCGTGCCAGATGGCCAGGGCAGCCGCGGGCAGGGCGAACATCATGATCGGGAAGAAGCCCGTCATGAAGACCCCGGCGGTGGGGTCTCCGGCGAAGAACCGGTTCAGGTCGCCGTGGGCTCCGTCGTAATCACCGATGATGAACCAGACGATCGAGTTCAGGATGTGGTGCAGTCCCAGCGGGATGAGCAGCCGGTTGAGGGCGCCGTAGACTCCGCTGCCCACCACCGTGTTGTCCGCGACCGTGTTGCCGACCGCTGTCAGGCCCGTGTTGAAGAGGGGGTAAATCAGGGCCATGACCACACCGATGACGATGGCGGCAAAAGAGGTCAGGATCGGCACCAGCCGGCGGCCGGCGAAGAACCCCAGCCAGTCCGGCAGGGTGGTGCGGTGGAAGCGCTGCCACAGCCACGCCGTCGTCAGGCCCATCACAATGCCGGCCAGCACGCCGTAGTTGATGACAGGATCCTTGCCGCCCTCCGGAGCGGCACCCAGCACCAGGGGTGCCATGACCTTGAAGACGTTTGTCAGGACCAGGAAGCCGACGACGGCGGCCAGTGCCGTGGACCCGTCACCCTTCTTGGCGAAACCGAAGGAAATTCCGACGGCGAAGAGCAGCGGAAGGTTCTCAAACAGGGCGCCACCGGCTGCGCCGATGACCTGGGCAACGGTGGTCAGCGATTCGAACCTGCCCAGCAGGTCGTCCTGGCCGAGGCGCAGAAGGAGCGCAGCCGCTGGAAGGGCGGCGATCGGGAGCATGAGGCTGCGGCCGAAGCGCTGCATGTTCTGCAGGGCTTTGCCGCTGCCCTTGCCCTTGCCAGGGGCCGGGGCGGGGGCGGCCAGAGGGCCGGCCCCGGCGGATGCTGATGGGTTTTCCGTGGTCATGATGTTCCTCGTCTCGAAGAGGGCGGTGCTTGTGCGGGGATGCTTGATTCAGTAGAGTCTAGCTAACTGGTTATAACCAGTGACAACCATCACTGTGAAGGGCGCCGGCCTCAGTTGTCAACCTCAAGCTGTAAAAAGGCTTCCGGACCCGGCGTCATTCACCGCGAACCAACTCCAGGAGTGGACATGTCCAAAGCAGAAATCATCCTCGCCGCCCTTGGCGGCGCCGACAACGTCGAAGAAATCGAAGGGTGCATTACACGCCTTCGCACCGAGGTGGTGGACTCCTCCCGCGTTGACGAGGCCGCCCTCAAGGCCGCGGGTGCCCACGGCGTCATGATGTCCGGCACAGTGGTCCAGGTGGTCGTAGGTCCAGAAGCCGAAAGCCTCGCCGAAGACATCCAGGACCTGATGTGAGCACGCCTGATGTGAGCACCCAAGCACCGGCCCAGGCCATCAGCGTTGTCTCACCCCTGCCCGGGCGGCTCATTCCCCTGAACGAGGTGCCGGACCCAGTGTTCGCCAAGGGGCTCGTCGGAGGAGGGGCCGCCGTCGTCCCGGATGACGACGCCGGCGTCCTCACCGCCGTCGCACCGCTGGACGGCCGGGTCATCAAGGTCATGCCGCACGCCTACATCGTCCAGCACGCGTCCGGGCCCGCAGTGCTGGTCCACGTCGGCATCGACACCGTCGGACTGAAGGGCGAGGGCTTCACCGTGATCGCGCAAAAGGGCGACCAGGTACGTGCCGGTGATCCCATGATCACCGTGGACGTCACATTTGTCCGCTCAAAGGACCTGAGCATGTGCAGTCCCGTGGTGATCCTGGACAGCGCGGCGGACGCGATCGAACCTCCGGCCTCCGGTGGCCGCGTGGAAGCTGGCGGCCACCTGTTCAAAATTCCCGGAAAATAGGAGACATGGAAACGGCAGGGGAACTAAAACACGTCTGGGTCCGCAGGCGACTCCAGCATCTGGTCGCCACCACAATGCGTCCCGGGGACGCCCTGCTGGGTGAGCGGCAACTGGAGGAGCAGTTCGGCGTCTCCCGCATCACCGTGCGCCGGGCCATTTCGGACCTTGTCCAGGACGGCGCACTGGTGCGGATCAAGGGGAAGGGCACGTTCGTCTCCCACGGGCTGGTGCGTTCCACCCTGCACCTGGCCTCGTTCAACGAGGACATGCGGGCAGCCGGATTCGAACCCAGCACACGGGTCATCAACGCCTCCACGGCAGTGCCGCCGGCGGCGGCCGCTGACCACCTCGGCCTGGCGCCCGGGGAAACGGCCTATCGCGTCCGCAGGCTGCGGCTCGCGAACGGCGCGCCCGTGAGTGTGGACGAATCGTGGCTGCCGCCCGCGCTGGTCCCCGGGCTGCTCTCAGAAGACCTGACGGGATCCCTATACCGGGCCCTCGGCGCCGCGGGGCACCCGGTGCAGCATGCGGAACAGACCGTCGAGGCCGCCGCCGCACCTGACGAGACCGCCGCGCTGCTGGACATCGAACCCGGGTCACCCGTCCTGCTCTTCCGGCGCCGTTCGTTCACCGGCCAGGAGGACCCTGGCACGCCCATCGAATACGCCGTCTCAACGTACCGCTCCGACCGGTACCAGGTGTCCATGCGGCTGGGCGTGGGCTAAGCCAAGACTGCTGATGGTCCCCTGATCGGTTGGCTCCATGCATGAGTCCGTCGATGTGGACGAAGCGGCCCGGCAGCATGTTCCCAGCACCTTCAGGCGGTGACGTTATCCGGATTCTCGCCCGCCGGCGTCGACCTCCTCACGGAGGTGGCTTTCAAGCTCGACGACGGCGTGACGCTTGCGCCGCGCCAATAGGCCTGGCTCCGCGTCACCGTTCCTAAACTGTTTGTTTTTGTTTAGGAGGCGAGAATTGCTTCTCGCCGGTCCACGGCTGACCCGTTGCGGGTGCGTGGTTGCAGTTTCTTCGGCGCCTGCCGCACATGCTGAGCATGTGCGGTCTTCTGGTTGCCTCCGCTGCCGTTTGATGTCTCCGGACCACTTCCGGCGACAGGTGTTACCAGGCCCACAAGGTTGTAAGCCGCATTCAGGTCGCGGTCGATTGCTCGGCCGCAGTGCTCACACTCGAAAGTGCGTTCCGTATTCCACCACCGCCGCAACGCGTAAAGGTTCCAGTCCACCGACGGCAGCTGCTCTGTCTCGACACCGGCATCTTTCGCCGCCGTGCGTGCCTCCAGCTGCTCTTTCACATGTGCGAGCCCAGCATTGAACGCAAACCGGGCAGCCCCCGAATGAGAGAGCATCGCCCGCTCCTGCGCCGGCGACGGATCAAGAGCGACCTTCACTGCCTCAAGCACGGACCGCCTCCGACGGTGAGGCCGCTGCTGCGGACAGGGCTGCCGCAGTCCGGTTCCTCGCGGAACGGCGACCATACAGACGCGCGCAGAACGACGTCAGAACCTCAGTCATATCGCGAACCAGATCATCAGAAACCTCAGCAGAATCCAACACCACAAGCTTCCGGCCGGCAGCTGCGAGAGCTGCCTCGACCAAACCAATGTTCATCCGCCCCAGTCGCTCCCGATGCTCGACCACAATCACATTCACCGCTGGGTCAGCCAGCATTCTTCGGACCTTCGCGCGGGAGTCGTTCAAGCCCGAGCAAATCTCGGCCTCGGAACGGACCACGTTCATCCCGCCAGCGAAAGCCAATGCACTCAACCGGTCCATTTGACGGTTCAAGTCCTCGCGCTGGTCCGACGAAGAGACACAAGCGTAAAAACCCACAGCCGGGACAGGCACATCGGTAATCGGTACATCAACGAGAATCGTTTTCCCGTTGATACCGACACGGCGCACCGGAACAGGCATCAGGCCCTCACGCACCCCACGGTACGCAGTCTGATAATTGATACCCTCCTGGGCAGCCCATTCCTTCAAACGCATACCGAACACGCTACGGGCAACCACCGACATTCATAATGGACAGCAGATGAGACCCCCCGCCTGACTGCACTTAACGTCCCGAAACGCCCGAATGGCGACACTAAATGCCGGCCAGTTGGGTGGGTGGGCACCTGCCGTGAAACCATACGGACCATGGCCCAGAAGATTGCGTACCAGGGTGAGCCCGGCGCCAACTCCAATATCGCGTGCATGCAGATGTTCCCCGAACTGGAAAGCGTTCCCTGCGCCAGCTTCGAGGACGCCTTCGAGCTGGTCTCCAGCGGTGAGGCGGAGCTTGCCATGATTCCGATTGAGAACTCGATCGCCGGCCGGGTGGCGGACATCCACATCCTGCTCCCCCAGTCGCACCTGCAGATCGTGGGCGAGTTCTTCCTGCCCATACACTTTGACCTGCTGGGTATCCCGGGCAGCACCATCGAGGCGGCCACGGAGGTCCATAGCCACATCCACGCGTTGGGACAGTGCCGCCGCCTGATCCGCGAGGCGGGGCTGCGTCCAGTCATCGCCGGGGACACCGCCGGCTCCGCCCGGGAGGTCAGGGAGTGGAACGATCCCACCAAGCTCTCCCTCGCTCCCCCACTCGCGGCGGAGATCTACGGCCTGGAAGTGCTCGCTTCGCGGGTCGAGGATGACCCGTCCAACACCACCCGCTTTGTGGTCCTGGCGCGGGAAAAGGAACTGCCCACACGCGACGAGCTGCCCGGACCGGCGGTGACCAGCTTTGTGTTCCGTGTCCGGAACGTCCCGTCTGCGCTGTTCAAGGCGCTGGGCGGGTTTGCCACGAACGGCGTGAACATGACGCGGCTGGAGAGCTACATGGTGGGCGACGAATTCGCCGCCACCATGTTCATGGTGGACGTCGAAGGACACCCCGAGGACCTGCCGTTGCGCCTGGCCCTTGAGGAGCTGGACTTCTTCACCACCGAAGTCCGCATCCTGGGTGTCTATGCCGCTGCCGAGTTCCGGACCGCGCAAACAGTCACTGCCTGATCCCGGGCCGCATCACTCCTTGGCGCGGCCGTAATCCCATGCTTGTCCACGGCCTGAAACTGCAGTTCCGCGGACCGAGGCTCCGCCGGTCAAGCCTCCTTGGACAGCTTCCCCTTCTCACGGAGCAGTAGGAGGGGCGCGAAAAACGCGGCGAGTTCCGCCGTCGCGCCCAAAGGCAGGACGTTGGCCACGTACTGGTCCGGCCGCACCACCACCACCACGCCGCCGCGGTCCAGGCCGCGGAGCTCGAAGACGTCAGCTGCGGGATCGGTGGCGTAGACCTTCTCGTAGTCGATCAGCTGGAACGGCCCGACTGACGGCTTGAACGCGGCCGGAACGGCAGCGCTATCAACGTTTGTGTGGTCCTGCTGGTAGATGACCTTCACGTCGAACCACGCGTCACAGTCAGCGCCCGACGGCGTTGCGGCTAGCGGCGATTCAGGCGAGTTCGCGATCCACTCGGCGAAGTCGACGACGGACGATGGCTGCGCCTGCTGTCCCGCCGTCGGCTTTCCGGTCGTCGATGGTCCCGCCGTCGGCTGTCCTATGGGCGGCCTCGCCGCATCGGGTGCTGCCTCGTCGGCGAAGACGTAGATGCGCCACCGGCCGTCCGCCGTGGCGTGGTGGCCGAGATGCATCGGGTTGGCGTCGCACACCCGCACCACGGGCGCGGACTTGAACCGCTTCCCGATGGGAAAGCCGGTGGCCAGATCCTGGTGCACCGGTTCTGCGGTGACCATGGACGGCGTGTACTGGGTCATGAAGCCTGCGGGGAACTCGGCGGTGCTGACGTAGAAGTCCTCAAGCTCGGAGGGGCTCTCAAACTCCTCGGGCTTCTTCGCCATCATGGTGGACCACTCTTTGTCGAAGTCGATCAGGTTCTTCGCTACCACCTGGCGCTCGGCCGAGTACGTGGCCAGCAAGCTGGCGGGGCTGCGGCCCTCAAGTACATGTCCGAGCTTCCAGCCAAGGTTGAAGCCGTCCTGCAGGGAGACGTTCATGCCCTGGCCGGCCTTGGCGCTGTGCGTGTGGCAGGCATCACCGGTGATGAACACGCGCGGTGTGCGCGTCCCGCGCTGGTCCGGCAGGACGTCGTCGAACCTGTCCGTGAGGCGGTGGGCGACCTCGTACACGCTGTGCCAGGCGACGTTGCGGACGTCCAGCGTGTAGGGGTGCAGGATGGTGTTCGCGTGGCCGATGATCTGCTCGATGGTGGTGCTGCGCACGGCTCCCTGGTCCTCCGGCGCAACCTCGCCGAGGTCAACGTACATGCGGAAGAGGTGGCCGCCTTCGCGTGGGATCAGCAGGATGCTGCCGCCCGCACCGGACTGGATGGCGCATTTTGTGCGGATGTCGGGGAAGTTCGTGACTGCGACGACGTCCATGACTCCCCACGCGTGATGGGCCTGGTCACCGGCCATGGTGCAGCCGATGGACTCGCGCACTTTGCTGCGCGCACCGTCTGCGCCGACGACGTACTTGGCCCGGACCACCCGCTCTTTGCCCACCTCAGGGCCTGACGTGTGGACGAGCCTCACGGTGACGGGGTAGTCGCCGTCGCCGACGTCGAGGCTGCGGAACTCATAGCCGTAGTCGGGCGACATCCGCGCTGGCGCGTTGGCCATGTACTCGGCGAAGTAGTCCAGCACGCGGGCCTGGTTGACGATGAGGTGCGGGAACTCGCTGATGCCCGTGGGGTCGTCCGGCGTGCGGGCGGCGCGGGCGATACGGGTATGGTCAGCGGGGTCCGGTTTCCAGAACGCCATTTCGGTGATGCGGTACGCCTCGGCGATGATGCGCTCGGCGAATCCGAAGGCCTGGAACGTCTCGACGCTGCGGGCCTGGATGCCGTCCGCCTGGCCGATGACGAGCCGCCCGGCGCGGCGCTCGACGATGCGTGTGGTGACGCCGGGGAACCGGGAGAGCTGGGCCGCGGTGAGCATGCCCGCGGGGCCGGTGCCCACGATGAGCACGTCCACTTCATCGGGAAGCTCGACAGGCCGGTCCAGACCGATGCCGGCGGCTGGCTGGACCCGCGGGTCACCGGATACATAACCGTGGTGGTGGAACTGCACTGGCTTTCCTCACTTCGTTGTGTGGCTGGCAGACATCTAATTCGATAATAGAACTCGATGTTCCATATATGAATTATGCCCTGAAGTGGAATTCTACGCGGCCGTGATGCAGGCCACAACCAGCCCCTGCGACCGCGCGCTGCACCCAGGCCGGGGCAGCCGCCGACGCGTATCAGGATCTCGACAGGCTCGATCCCCGGCACCGGTGGTTGAGCGTGTCGAAACCAGGCTCAGCCCATCGCCGGCGCTACCGACGTTCCGGAGCTGAACTGGCGGCGGGCCCAGCGGGCGAGTTTTTTGCCTTTGCCCTTCCACCAGTTGTCTTCATCCGTGTCGTGGTGCAGGCGGAAGATGATCGCCACCATCACGAACATCGACATGCCAACGTCCATCCAGGACCAGGCCAGCGCGTCGATCAGCACGCTCATGCCGGCGGCGATGATGGACGGAATGGCCAGCGTTCGGAAGACGGTGCTGGCCACGTAGCGCCGGTGCGACCTCGGTACGGACAGCGCCCGCACCATGTCAAAGCACACGCACACCACCACGACGGTCTGACCAATGGCAAGCAGGATCAGCCCAGCACTGGACCCTGCGAACATAACGACTGAAGAACCAAACACGCGAAAACCCCCAGAGGCTCGAACCTGCGCTGTGAGACCCAGCTGAAGTTCCATTCAAGCCAGTGGAGGCGGTCCGGTCACGAGTAGTGAGTACTCTAGTTTCCCAGCGCCCGGGGCCGCCAGACCACCACGGCCTGGGACCGCGCGCGGGGGCGCTGGCCGCGGGCCAGGCTCACCACATCGCCGGCGGCACCGGCCGCGAAGATCCGCGAATCAAGGGGATCACGACGGCGGCCCAGCTCCTCAGTCAGCTCGCTCACCTTGCGCTGCAGCGCGGCCACCTGGTTCTCAAGCTCAAGGATCCGTTTGATGCCTTCGAGCGAGACGCCTTCGTGGGACAGCCGCTGGACTTCACGCAGCATGTTGATGTCCCGCTGCGAATAGCGGCGTGACTTCCCCGGCGCCCGACTGGGCGAGACAATGCCCAGCCGGTCATACTGCCGGAGCGTCTGCGGGTGCATATCCGCCAGTTCAGCCGCGACGGAGATCACGAAGATCGGCTGGTCAGCGCTGATGTCCACGGTCTGCTCCGTTGCTTAGAGCCGGGCCTTGGCGGCCAGGCCTTCGCGGACATCGGCGTCGGCGGTGGCTTCGGCAAAGGCCTTCACGGCTGCTTCGGCTTCCTTGTTCAGGTTCTTCGGAACCGCGACGTCGATGGTCACCAGGAGATCGCCCGTGACCTTGGAGGTCTTCACCCCGTGGCCTTTGACCCGGAGCGTGCGCCCCGAGGGTGTGCCGGCCGGAACGCGGACCTTGACGGTCTCGCCGTCGATGGTGGGGACCTGGATGTCGGCGCCCAAGGCAGCTTCCGGGAAGGTGACCGGGACGTGGATGCGGAGGTTGTCGCCGTCGCGCGTGTAAAACTCGTGGAGCTTGACTGCAACGGCCACCATCAGGTCGCCGTTGCC
The DNA here is from genome assembly GCF_050156205.1 of Pseudarthrobacter sp. Y6. Taxonomy (NCBI): domain Bacteria; kingdom Bacillati; phylum Actinomycetota; class Actinomycetes; order Micrococcales; family Micrococcaceae; genus Pseudarthrobacter; species Pseudarthrobacter sp. Y6. Next base: position 4,071,559 of record NZ_CP189574.1, read on the forward strand.
CGCAGGCCCCGGCTGGCCCTTGCCGCGGACGCGCACTTTCTGGCCGTCCTTGATGCCGGCGGGAACGCGGACATCGATGACGTCACCGCCGGGTTCACGCAGGCCGATGGTGGTGCCGCGGATGGACCCCGAGAAGGAAATGCTGGTGGTCGCCGTGCGGTCGGCACCCTTCTGCGGAGGGCGCTGGAAGCCGGTCTGGCCGCCGAAGCCGCCGCCGCCGCCAAACAGGTCAGCAAACTCGGGCGGGATGCCGCCTGACGAGTTGAACCCGCCGGGCTGACGCCGCGCGCCGCCGGTGAACAGTCCGCCGAACATGTCCTCGAAGCCGCCGTTACCGGCACCGGCGCCGCCGCCGGCCCCGCCGGGAGCGAACCGGGCGCCGCCGCCCATGGCCCGGATGGCGTCATACTGCTGGCGCTCGTCCGGATCCGACAGCACTGAATAGGCCTCGGAGATGTCCTTGAACTTCTTCTCCGACGCAACGTCCCCCGAGTTTGTATCCGGGTGATGCTGGCGGGCAAGTTTCCGGTACGCCTTCTTGATGTCGGCGTCGGAAGCGTCCTTGGCGATACCAAGGATCGCGTAAAAGTCCTTGTCCACCCAATCCTGGCTAGCCAATGGCGTTCCTTTCAAAAGTAAAAAGCGTTAAGGCGAGATTACCGCGGGCGCGGAGGCCGGATATGGGGCGGCGGTGTGGAAGGCACCGCGAAGCGGGCACCGCCCCATATCCGGCGTAGCGCCAGCGGCAACCTAGGCCGGGACAGCCACAATCACCTGTGCTGCGCGGAGCACGCGGTCCCCTGACCGGTAGCCGGAGCGGAGCACCTGGCTGACGGTGTCAACCTCGATGTCCTCGCCCGGCTGCTGGATTAGGGCCTCGTGGATCGTGGGATCGAACTCCACTCCGGTCTCATCAATGCGGACCAGACCGTACGTCTTCAGCGCGTTCTCCAGCTTGGTGGCGATCGCGGCGAACGGGCCATCGGTCAGGTCACCGTGCTGGCGGGCGGCGTCGACGTCGTCAAGGACCGGAAGCAGGGAGTTCAGGACGCCGATGACGGCCATCTCCCCTGCCACGGCCCGGTCGCGCTCAACGCGCTTGCGGTAGTTGACGTATTCAGCCTGGAGGCGGAGGAGATCGTTCTTCAGCTCGGCAGCTTCAGCCTGTCCTGCACCCTGGGCCACAGACTCCTCGGCCGGCACCTCGATGCCGTTGAGGATTTCCTCGGCCTGGGCGAGTGCATCGCCGTCGCTGTCCACAGGCTCGCCCACCGGGGACACCGGCGCCTCAGCGGGCTGCTCGCCCTCCGGGTGCCGGGCCTGCCCGGTCACCGGATCAACCTTGCGGTTGTCCCGGATGACCGGCTCGTGGCTCGCGGATGAGTTGTGCTCTTCCTCGTTACCGTGGTGCGGCATGGCTACTTCTTCGCTTCGTCTTCGTCGATGATCTCGGCGTCGACGATGTCCTCATCAGAAGCCTTGTCCCCGCCTGCGGCACCACTAGCTGCGCCTTCGGCACCTGCGGCACCGGTGGCACCGTCCGGCGAACCGGCCTGGGCGTAGATGGCTTCGCCGAGCTTGGTCTGGGAAGCCTGGAGCTTCTCGAACGCGGTCTTCACGGCTGCGTCATCGGTTCCTTCGAGGGCCTTTTTGAGCTCGTCGACGTCGGCCTGGACCTCGGTCTTGACCTCTTCAGGCAGCTTGTCGGCGTTGTCGGCGATCAACTTGTCCACGGAGTAAGCGAGCTGCTCGGCCGTGTTGCGGGTGTCGGTCGCCTCGCGGCGGGCCTTGTCCTCGGCTGCGTGCTCCTCGGCGTCCTTGACCATGCGCTCAATGTCTTCCTTGGAGAGCGCGGTGCCGCCGGTGATGGTCATGGACTGTTCCTTGCCGGTGCCCTTGTCCTTCGCGGAGACGTGGACAATGCCGTTGGCGTCGATGTCGAACGTGACCTCGACCTGCGGGACGCCGCGCGGAGCCGGCGCGATGCCGGTCAGCTCGAACGTGCCCAGCGGCTTGTTGTCGCGGGTGAACTCGCGCTCGCCCTGGAAGACCTGGATGGCCACTGACGGCTGGTTGTCATCAGCCGTGGTGAAGGTCTCCGACCGCTTGGTGGGGATGGCGGTGTTGCGCTCGATCAGGTGCGTCATCACGCCACCCTTGGTTTCGATGCCCAGGGACAACGGGGTGACGTCGATCAGCAGGACGTCCTTGCGCTCGCCCTTCAGAACGCCGGCCTGGAGTGCTGCGCCAACGGCTACAACTTCATCCGGGTTGACGCCCTTGTTCGGCTCCTTGCCGCCGGCCAGTTCCTTGACGAGGTCGTAGACAGCGGGCATACGGGTGGATCCGCCGACGAGGACGATGTGGTCGATCTCGGAAAGCTTGATGCCGGCTTCCTTGATGACGTCGTGGAACGGCTTCTTGGTGCGCTCCAGCAGGTCCTTGGTGAGGTCCTGGAACTTGGCGCGGGTCAGCTGCTCGTCCAGGTGGACCGGGCCGTCGGGGGTGACGGAGAGGTACTGGAGCGAGACGTTGGTGCTGCTGGAAGAAGAGAGTTCCTTCTTGGCCTGTTCAGAGGCCTCGCGCAGGCGCTGCAGGGCGATCTTGTCCTTGGAAAGATCGATGCCCTTGACCTTGAGCTGGTTCAGCAGGTAGTCAACCACGCGCTGGTCCCAGTCGTCGCCGCCGAGGTGGTTTTCGCCCGCGGTGGAGCGGACCTGGATGGTGGAGAAGTTGTCTTCGTCCTTGCCGACCTCAAGGAGGGAGACGTCAAACGTTCCGCCGCCGAGGTCAAAGACCAGGATGAGTTCGTCTTCCTTGCCCTTGTCCAGACCGTAGGCCAGCGCAGCCGCGGTGGGCTCGTTGACAATGCGGAGGACGTTGAGGCCCGCGATTTCGCCGGCTTCCTTGGTGGCCTGGCGCTCGGCGTCGTTGAAGTAGGCCGGGACGGTGATAACAGCGTCGGTGACCTTTTCACCCAGGTAGGACTCGGCGTCGTTCTTCAACTTCATGAGGATACGCGCGGAGATTTCCTGCGGCGTGTACTTCTTGTCGTCAACGGGGACGTTCCAGGCAGTGCCCATGTGGCGCTTGACGGAGGCGATGGTGCGGTCAATGTTGTTGACGGCCTGGCGCTTGGCGATCTCGCCGACCAGGACTTCGCCGGACTTGGAGAATGCAACGACCGACGGCGTGGTGCGGCCACCCTCGGCGTTGGCAATGACGGTGGGCTCGCCGCCTTCGAGAACGGAGACGACGGAGTTGGTTGTTCCGAGGTCAATACCTACTGCACGTGACATGTGTTGCTTCCTTCTTTCCTTGGAAACTTGCTGGCGCTCGAGTGTTGAGCGTTCTGCACTCAACTTTACTCAGGGCGCAGGCAATGTCAATCCAAAGTTGAGCGGAGTCCGCTCAACTTTGGATTCTTAGGTCACGGTACCCTCAGGCGATCCCCCGGATTTCCGGGGTTTTCATGCCGGAAATCCGGTGCCCTGGCAGTAGTTCACTGTGCGTGAACGGCCGCTACGGGTTCTTGTCTTCGTCCACTTCCACCTCGCGCGCACTGTCAACAGAGCCGGCGTCGCCGTAGTCGCCTTCGGGATAGTCGCCCTCCTCGGGCTGGTTCTCCGCGCCGCCCACAACGCCGGCCTCGCCGTAGTCGCCTTCTTCATACTGGCCGCCTTCACCCTCCAGCCCGGGTTCCGTGCTGCCCTTGCGGCGTTCTTCTTCAGATGCGGTGTTCTCACTCATGTCGTGATCTCTCCTTAGAGTTCCGCGTCCATCCGGGCGCATTTGGAGTCTACCCAGCCGGAGGCGGGCTAAACAGGGGTGGCGGCAGACGCCGGTGCTTTCTGTGAGTACCCGTCAGGCGCCGAGCCCCGCCACCCCCGCGAGGACGGTGAGGTGGTGCTCAAAGAGTTCATCGCGGGCACGGAAGGTGTCCGCCCCATATTGGCCAAAGACCTCAAAACTCACGGCCCCGAAGAGCGACGTCCACACGAGGGCCCCGTTCGCCTGGAGCACGTCCGGCATGGCGAGCCCGAGTTCGCCGCGGATCGCTTCCAGGTCGGCGGACAAGGCGGAAGGTACGACGGCGGTGCGCGCCGCCGCGGTCAGCACACCTGCCCGGTAGGCGCCGTCGAGAATGCCGATCAGGCGGTAGATCACACGCGTTCCCGGGGGTGTGGTCAGGCCCGCGGGGGCCTGGTAACCCGGCACCGGACTGCCAAACAGAAGTCCGTAGCGCGCCGGCTCCCGCAGCGCCCAGGTCCGTACAGCCCGGCCGAGCGCCCTAAATCTGCCATCAAAGTCGCCCTCCGGCAACGCATTCACGGCAGTATCCACGGCGTCAGCGAGCTCGCTGTACGCGTCCACCAGAAGTAGCGTGAGGAGCTCGTCACGGTTGGCCACGTAACGGTAGACGGCGGACGAGACAACGCCCAGGTCCCTCGCCACGGCGCGGAGGGACAGGGCTGCCGCGCCCTGCGTTGCCAGGTGCTCCCTGCCCAGCCGGACGATATCAGCAATGGTCTGGGCCCGTGCGCGCTCCCGCGGTGTCCGAAGGGTGGTTTCCGCGTCCGTGGCAGGGTCATTCATTGGTCCAGCATGGCACAAGTCAGAGCAGTGTCAACAATTGAGAGCACTGCTCTTGACAGTTCCCCGGCCAAGGCGCACGCTTATTGGAGAGCAGCGCTCTCTAGCAGAATTCCTTGAGGAGAAGTCATGAACGATGTCTACGTTGTTACCGGGGCCGGCCCCGTGGGTTGGACGGTCGCAGAGCAGCTCGCGGAGCAGGGGAAAAACGTCAGGATCCTCACCCGTTCCGGCAGCGGCCCCGAGTATCCGCGGGTGGAGCGCGTGAGAGCGGACGTCCAGGATGCCGCCCAACTGCGGGACGCCTTCGCGGGCGCCACGGCCGTCTTTCACTGCATCCACGGCTCCTCCTACACCGTGGATGCCTGGCAGGCGGAACTGCCAGCGGCCGAGCAAATGGTGTTGGCCGCGGCAGGCGAGGCGGGCGCCGTCGTCGTCTTCCCCGAAAGCCTTTACTCGTACAGCGAACCGCACCGAGCTATGACAGAAGCGGGTCCGCGGACCGCCGAGGGCGGCAAGCGGGGTGTTCGGACCAAACTCCTGGAGGCGCGGGACGCCTCTCCGACCAACACTGTCAGCGTGGTTGCCGGCGACTTCTTTGGCCCACGGGTGCGAACCTCACATGCCGGCGAGCGTGTGGTCCCCACCGTGCTGGCCGGCAAGAAATTATGGGTCATCGGGAGCGCCGACCAGCCCCATTCGTTCACGTACGTCCCGGACCTGGCCGCGGCGATGATCCATGCCGCGGAGACGCCGTCACTGTCGAACAAGGTGTGGCACGCGCCCACGGGTCCGGCGGTCACGCAGCGGCAGCTGGCCACAGCGTTCACCGAGGCTGGCGGAGTACAGGCGCCGAAGATGGGAGCCGTGCCGGGCTGGGCGCTCCGTGCCATGGGTGTGTTCTCGAAAGACTTCCGCGAACTTGCCGAAATGCTCTACCAGTTCGAGCAGCCGTTTGTGATGGACTCCGCCGCCAGTGAGGCCGTGTTTGACCTGCGGCCGACACCCCTGGCCGAGGCAGCCGCAGCCACGGTGGCCTGGTGGCGCTCACAGGCGTAGGCCGCCCTAGCGGCGGCCGGCACTCTCTGATGCGGAATGAAGCTCGGGCTCCGGATCGCGAGCATCCTGCCGCACGGCCGCATCCAACTCGGGTCTGCCAAGCTTTCCGGGCCACCAGATACGCGGGCCGATGTCGTACGCCAGCGCCGGGACCAGCAGCGAGCGCACCAGCACGGTGTCCAGCAGTACGCCGAACGCCACAATGAAGGCGAGCTGCACCAGGAACATGATGGGGATGACGCCCAGGGCGGCGAACGTGGCGGCGAGCACAACGCCGGCCGAGGTGATCACTCCGCCGGTCACGCCGAGTCCGCGCAGGATGCCCGGCCGGGTCCCGTGCTTCAGCGATTCCTCCCGTACCCGGCTCATAAGGAAGATGTTGTAGTCCACGCCCAGGGCAACCAGGAACACAAACCCGAACAGCGGCACGGTGGCGTCAGCGCCGGGGAATCCCAGCAGGTTGTTGAAGACCAGCGCCGAGACGCCCATGGCCGCGCCGTACGACAACACTACGGAGAGCACCAGCAGGACCGGCGCCACCACGGAGCGAAGCAGCAGCATCAGGATGAGCAGGATGACCGCCAGGACTATGGGGATGATGATCACCAGGTCGCGCTGGGCGGTGGTGTTGGTGTCCAGGGCCGTGGCGGTCACGCCGCCTACCAATACGCCGGCGTCGACCGTTTTTACCACCTCGAGCAGCGCCTTGACCGCATCCTCTGCCTCAATGGAATCTGCGGCGTAGTTGAGGGTGGCGTTGATCCGCACCTTGCCGTCGCGGACATCCGGCGCACTGGGAGTGCCGGGAGCGCCGGGTGCTGCTGGTCCGCTGGAAATGATCGGCACCCCGCCTTCAGCCAGGAGATAGGCGTCCCCCACGCCGTCGGCCGCTTTGACTTTTGCCAACACTTGATCGGCTTTCCTTTCGTCCGCAATTACGACGGCGGGGCTGCCGCTGCCGGCGTCGAAATGCCGCGCCAGCGCGCCCTGGCCGTCCACCGCATTGGACGCGGTGAGGATGACGTCGGTCTGCGGCACGCCGTTGGCCTTCAGCTGCAGCACCCCGGCCGAAGCCACCAGCAAGAGGAGGACCGAAGCGACCCAGACCGTGCGCGGGCGGCGGGAGACAAGCGAACCCGTGGCCCGCCAGATGCCCTTCTGCCCCTCCAGGCCGGTGACCAGTTCGGGCTCACGCTCGCCGGCCTGAACCAGTTTGGGGCGGAACGGCCAGAACGCAGCCCGGCCCAGGAGCCCCATCAGGGCGGGCAGGAGGGTCAGGGCAGCGAACAGCGAGCAAAGAATGCCCGCCGCCGCAACAGGGCCCAACGCCTTGTTGGAGTTCAGGTCGGAGAACAGCAGGCAGAGCAAGGCGATGATGACGGTGGCGCCGGAAGCCAGGATGGGTTCGAACGACGCTTTCCACGCGGTCAGCACGGCGGCGGTACGGTTTCGCGTGTGCGCCAGGGCTTCTCGGAACCGCGCCACGTACAGCAGGGCATAGTCCGTTGCCGCGCCGATCACCAGGATGGACAGGATGCCCTGGCTCTGGCCGCTCAGCTGGATCCAGCCGAGCTTGGCCATGCCGAACACCAGCAGGATGGCGGCGCAGAGCGCAAAGACGGAGGTGAGCAGCACGGCGATGGGCAGGAGGAGTGAACGGTAGACGATCAGCAGGATCAGGAAGACCGCACCGAGTGCCATCAGGAGCAGGATGCCGTCTATGCCGGCGAAGGCGCTGACCAGGTCTGCGGTCAGACCCGCAGGTCCGGTGACGAAGGTCTGCATGCCTTCAGGCGCGGAATCCGCCAGGAAGTCCCGCAACCTCTGGACGGATTCCTTCAGCTCGTCGGAGGACCCGATCGGGGCGATGAATTGGACCGCTTTCCCATCCTCGGACGGGATGGGGCCGATCACGGCGCTGCCCAGCTCCAGGCCCTCCAGTCCGGTCTTCAAAGATGCCAGTTCGCCAAGCTCCGCGGGGCTGATGGCGTCGTGGTTCTCGATGACGATGACGGCCGGCACTTCGTCTGAATCGCGGAACTTCGCCTGCCAGTCCTGCGCTGCGGTGGCTTCGGCGCTGGCCGGAAGGAAGGAAGCCTGGTCATTCGAGGAGACCTCGTCGAGCCGGCCGAACGTGGGTCCGCCCACCCCGGCGATGGCCAGCCACGTGAGCACCAACAAAACGGGAAGGAGCCAGCGAAGCCAGAACGGAACCCTCGCGCTGTGTTGGGGACTGGATTTCATGCTTCCTGCTTCGCTCGGGGTGGCCACGGTACACTTTATTCCATCCTAGAGTATCTCCACCATAGAGATAAGTGGCGAACCATAATTTCAGGTGCGGAATCCGTCCAGCCGGCTGCGCTGCAGTAATATCCGACAGGGCACCAGGCACCAGCGGAGGAGGCGGAACATGACAGACGAAGCGTTCCAGCGCCCACCGGACTCCGCACCCTTTGCCCTGGTCCGTCTGCTGCAGGACTTCACCCTGGAGGCCAACCGCTACGTGGACACCGCCGGCGGCCGCAACAACATGCACCGTACAGACCTCAATGCGCTCGCGGTGATCATGCGGCACACCGCCAAGGGCCAGGTGGTCACGCCGGGCATCCTGCGCAAGGAACTGAACCTCAGTTCGCCCGCCACCACCGCCCTCATCGACCGGCTGGACCAGTCCGGCCACGTAGTCAGGGAACGCCTCGGACCGGACCGGCGACAGGTCCAGCTCCGCATGACACCCAAGGCGTTCCAGGACGGCAGTGCCATGTTCATGCCGCTTTCCCACCATATGGGTACCGCCATGGCGGACTTCTCCCCCGCCGAGCTGGAGCTCGTCACGCGGTTTATGACCGCCATGGTGGACGCCACCGTCGTTGCCCGTGAGGAAACGGCCGCCGGCGGCCCCGCCTCCCCCGCCCCGCCCAAGTAGGTCGCATTTAATGTCGTTATGGACGTCCATAACGACATTAAATGCGACCTACTTTGGGGGAGGGTTCCGTCCGTTTTTCACTGCGGAGGGGTAGCGTTTCATTATGAGTACGCAGCAGCCTGACGACGACGATGTGTACACGCACGGCCACCACGAGTCGGTGGTCCGCGCCCACGCCTCCAGGACCGCGGAGAACTCCGCGGCCTTTGTCATTCCCCACCTCACGCCCGGGGTTTCAGTACTCGACGTCGGCTGCGGCCCTGGGAGCATCACCTGTGATTTCGCGGGGCTGGTGTCGCCCGGAAAGGTCACCGGCCTGGACCGGTCACCGGACATCATCGCCCAGGCCACGGCAGCGGCCGCCGAGCGCGGCGTGGCCAATGCGGAGTTCCTGGCCGGCAACATCTATGATCTCGACTTCGAAGACGAAACGTTCGACGTCGTCCATGCCCACCAAGTGCTCCAGCACCTCACCGACCCGGTGGAGGCGTTGCGCGAGATGCGCCGGGTGGCGAAGCCGGGCGGCATTGTGGCAGTGCGCGACGCCGACTTCCACGGCATGAGCTGGTACCCCGCCATCCCTGAGCTGGACGAATGGATGGACCTGTACCAGCGGATCGCCCGCCGCAACGGAGCCGAGCCCGACGCCGGCCGCCGGCTCGTGTCCTGGGTCCAGTCCGCAGGCTTCAGCGACGTGGCGCCCACCAGCAGCAACTGGCTGTATGCCACCGGGCAACAGCGGAGATGGCAGGCCCGGGTCTGGGGCGAACGAGTGCTACATTCGGCCTTCGCGGAGCAGGCCCTTGAATACGGCTTCGCAAATCCAGCGGACCTGGCCCGGATTTCGGCTGGCTGGCACCGCTGGGGATCCACCGACGACGGCTGGTTCCTGATCCCGAACGGTGAGGTCATCGCCCGGGCGTGATTTCCACATAGGCATAACAGCGCCTACCCGCTCCGCCCTAGCGGCACTAGCGTCGGAATATGAGCTATTACGGAGAGAACGAATACTGGGCTGAGCCTTACACAGCTGAGGTTGACCAACTAGACTTGGTCAATATGGGGCAATACAACGTCCAAGAGGCAAAAACCCGACTGTCCGAGCTGTTGAACCTAGTTGAAAACGGCGAGGATGTGGTCATTGCCAAGGCAGGCCGCCCGGTGGCCCGGCTGGTGAAAATCGAGCGCCCCCACAAACGCGAACTGGGCTTCCTGGCGCCCCTCCAGATCCCTGACGGGTTCTACGAACCGTGGACCGACGAGGAAATGGGTGAAGTGACGGGTGGCGATCATTGATGCGCCTGCTCCTGGACACCCATGTTTTCCTGTGGGCCCTCGCCGAACCCAAGAAACTGTCCACCAAAGCCAAGAACGCCATCACCAAGCTCGAGAACTCGGTCTACGTGTCGCCCATGACCGCATACGAGCTGTCGTACAAACACCATCAAGGCAAGCTGCCGTCAGGCGCCGCGATCGTGGCAAGCTTCGGACGACAGGTGGCCCACCTGTACGCCTCAGAGCTGGCCATCTCCGCTCCGCATGCGTTGGCCGCCGGTCAGCTGGACTGGGAACATAAGGACCCCTTTGACCGGATCCTGGCAGCGCAAGCCATGGTGGAAGGGCTGACGCTGGTGACGGCAGATCTGGAACTTCACGCATTTGAGCCCGTGACCACCCTGTGGTGAGGGCGGCACTCTTGTGGTGAGGGCGGCACTCTTGTGGTGAGGGCGGCACTAAACTTGGCAGGTGCAATTCTCCCTTTGGCTCGCCCTCGCGGGCGCCGGCGTCCTGATCAGCTTCACGCCGGGCGCCGGTGCCATCAACACCATAAGCAACTCGCTGACGTCCGGTTTCCGACGCTCCATCTGGGGCATCCTTGGACAGCAGGCAGCCTTGGTTGTCCACGTGGTGATCGTGGCATTGGGCGTTGGCGTGCTGGTGGCAAGCTCACCGGTGGCCTTCAACGTGATCCGCTACGCCGGGGCCGCCTATCTGGTGTACTTGGGCATCCGTCAGTTCCTGAGCAAGCCGGAGGTGGACCAGGAACAGGCCGCCGCCCTCCGGAACCAGCCCGCCTGGTCAATGTTCCGGCGCGGCCTCTGGGTCAACCTGCTCAACCCGAAGGCCATCGTTTTCTTCCTCGCGTTTATGCCACAGTTCATCCGCCCCGAACAGCCGCTCCTGCAGCAGTACCTTGTGCTCACGGCCACCGTGGTGGTGATCGATATCCTGGTCATGTGGTTCTTTTTCGCCTTTGCCGCCAAATCCTTCCAGCGCTTCACGCACAACGCCCGCGGCCAGAAGATCCTCGGTCGGATCTTCGGGGTGCTCTTTGTGGCAGTGGGCATTCTCCTCGCGCTGATCCACTAGGGTGTGTTGCTAAACCCCTGATTTGATCCAGATGAGGGCCGAGGCGAGGGTGACGCCAGCGAGGTAGCTGCGTTCAACCACATTTCGGCCTTTGTAGGCTTCCCTGTCGAAGGATCGGGGGCGTCCGCCTTTGGAACCGCGCCGAGCCCGCCCTGCGATCTGATCTGACCGCTCGGGTATCGTGATTTTGATTCCCCTGCCGGCCAGGTAGCCGCGGTTGGCGCTGGAGGTGTACGCCTTCTCTGCCAGCACCCGGTCGGGCCGGACGCGCGGCCGTCCCCGGGAGCTGCCGGCGACCGAGATGGTCTCCAGCACCGTTTGGAAGAATGAGGTGTCGGCGGCCTGGCCGGCGGTGAGGACCAGGCCCAGCGGCCGTCCCTTGCCGTCCGTGGCAAGGTGGATTTTGCACGTCATTCCGCCCCTGGACTTGCCGATCGCGTGGTCGCCCGGCTCCTCAGCGCCGAGTTTCTTGTAATTCTGCGGGGCCCCCTGTGACCCGGGGAAGAGTGGCGCCATGCTGATGCACCCGGGTGATCGTCGCGTCCACCGACACGGTCCAGTCAATATCACCGGCGCGCTGGCCGGCTGCCTGCACCGCCGCGAGGATACTGGCCCAGGTACCGTCTCTGGACCAGTCCGCGAAGCGCCCGTAGACCGAGTTCCAGTTCCCGAACCTCTCGGACACATCACGCCAGGGCGCCCCGGTGCGGAACCGCCAGACGATGCCCTCGACCGTCCGCCGCAAGTCCATGATCGGGCGCCCGTTCCCCTTCCAAACCGGGAAATGCGGTGCCATCACAGCCCATGCCTTGCCAGAAATTTCCTGCCTAGCTGCCATGAATCAAGCCTGACGGAAATCAACCTTCAAAGGGTTTAGCAACACGCCCTAGGGCCTTAAACCTAAAGGCAGCCGGACCTACGCATTTTCTAACTGGCCCGGTCAATTTTCTTACGGATCTGTCACGCTATGTGAATTCCGGCTAGCCAATAATGCCGCCGATCGCGCATGCTTCGCCGCATGAACTCATCGTCGAGCCCATACCGGATCATCACTGTGTGCACGGGAAACATGTATCGGTCACCGATGGCAGAGATGATGCTGGCTGCGGCCTTCCAAGCCGAAGGCCTGGGCTCTGATTTGACAGTGGGCTCGGCGGGAACTACCAGCTATGAGGCAGGACGACCCCTCGATCCGCGCGCCGCCCGCCGGCTTGCGGCAACGCACCTGAGCTCAGAGCACCATGTTGCCCGCGTCTGGCAGGCCGCGTGGTTCCGCGAGCGCGATCTCATCCTGGCCCTGGACGTTGACCACTACGCCTGGCTGCGCGACGCCGCGCCGGACGCGGCCTCCATGAAAAAGGCCCGTATGCTCCGCAGCTTCGACCGCGCTGGTGCAGGCAGCGACCTGCTGGACCAGGGCATCGAGGATCCCTGGTACGGAGGCCATACCGATTTTGACGCCGCCTGGGAGCAGATCCGCGGCGCTGTGCCAGGCATCGTCGCGCATGTCCGCACGGTCCTCGACCAGGCGGCGCCGCGACAGCAGCTGATGCGTCAGCAGGTACGCTCTATTTCATGACCCCCGCACCTGTGATCATTGCCATTGACGGGCGATCCGGCGCAGGCAAGACCACTCTGGCCATCGAAGTCGCCGCGCAGCTACGAAACCATCACAAAGTCGCGCTCTTCCACCTTGAGGACATCTACCCGGGCTGGAACGGCCTCACCGCGGGCATCGAGCGCTACGTTTCCACTGTGCTCACGCCGTTGAGCCGCGCCGAGCCCGCCACCTGGACCAGCTGGGACTGGGACAGGCATTACGACGGCGACACCCGGGTCACGCTGCCCGCCGAGATCGTGATCATAGAGGGAGTGGGGGCGGCCGCCGCCGACGCCAGGCCCCTGCTCAGCGCTGTCATCTGGGCCGACTCGCCAGACGACATCCGCCGGAAGCGGGCCTTGGACCGCGACGGCGGCACCTATGAACCGTTTTGGGACCAGTGGGCTGAGCAGGAAGACGCGTGGCTCGCCGCCGACGATGTCCCCCACGAAGCCGATATCCGTGTTCTCAACAATGCCGACGGTTCCGCGACCGCGGACGTGCTGCAGGCCCTCGCGTACCTGCCCGCTCTCGGACCGGCGCTTGTTCCCGAGCTTGCCGCCCGCCGCGGCCTCAGGCTACGCGCAGAACGGCTGGGCGTCAGGCCGGACGCCGCCAGCCTCTTCGAGAACCTTTACGGCGGCTCTGCGAACGCCGTCTGGCTGGACTCCTCCAACGCGGACATCGCCAACTCAGACTCCTCCAACGCGTCCGCCGGCGCACTCGACGGGCCACCTCGGGAGCCGACACCCGCCGGGCCGCCACCGAAACAGTCCCCCGCCACCGAGCGCAGCCGCTTCAGCATCCTCGCGGACGACGGCGGGACCTACGGCCAGGCGGTCACGCACCGATCCGGCGAAAGCGTCATCACGGCAGGCTCCGCCACGGCGCGCGTGCCGGGACCGTTTTTCCGCTGGCTGGACACAGTCTGGGGACGCAGGGCGGTCCGCACACCGGACGGCTATCCGGCCGACTTCACCTTGGGCTGGCTGGGCTGCCTGGGCTATGAGCTGAAGCGCGAAACCGGCGGAACGGACGTGGCGGCGCCGACTCCCGACGCGGCCCTGATCTTCGCGGGCCGGGCCGTCGTTTTGGACCACGTTGAAGGAACGGCCTGGCTCCTTGCCCTGGAAGCGCCCGACGCAGACAGATGGCTGACCGACGCCCGCGCCGCCGTCACCGCGGCAACCCACAGCACGCCAAGCTTCGGCTCACAAACCTTCGGTGCGGCAACCACGCACGCCGGCGGCAGCAACGGCGTCGTACGTCCCGTGGGGCCCGCGTTCAGCAGCCGCGACACGGAGCCGTCCTACCTGGCCAAAATCGCTGCCGCCCAGCACGAAATCCGTGAAGGGAACTCGTACGAGGTGTGCCTGACCACCACGCTCACGGCCCGTCTGCCTGCTGCTGCGGCGGCCCCCTGGCCCACGTACCTCGCGCTGCGGCGGAAGAATCCCGCGCCGTTCGCCAGCTACCTGCGGTTTGGCGGGCTGACGGTGGCCAGCACGTCGCCGGAGCGGTTCCTGAGGATAACGTCCGACGGCGGTATGCGCGCCGAACCGATCAAGGGCACCCGCCGCCGGGGTGCTGATCCGGAGCGTGACATGCAACTGCGGGAGGAACTGGCGACGTCGCTGAAGGACCGTGCGGAAAACATCATGATTGTGGACCTGCTGCGGAACGACCTCAGCCACTTCGCGGAGCCCGGATCGGTGACGGTCAGCAGGCTGTGTGAGATAGAAAGCTACGCCACGGTGCACCAGATGGTCAGCACGATCGACGCGCGGCTCCTGCCCGGCTCGCCGCGGGCCGAGGCAGTGGCTGTATGCTTCCCGGCCGGTTCCATGACCGGCGCCCCGAAAATCAGCACCATGGCAATCCTGGACCGGCTGGAGGAAGGCCCGCGCGGCCTGTATTCCGGCGCGATCGGCTACTTTTCCCTCAACGGGGCCACGGACCTGGCGGTAGCGATCCGCACCCTGGTAACCACGGCGGAGGCGGGTGGCGGCAGCGAACAAGCGGCGACGGCGGAACTCACCCTCGGCGTCGGCGGCGCCATCACTGCCGACTCGGTACCTGACGAGGAGTACGACGAAATCCGTGTGAAGGCGCACGGTGTGCTTTCCGCGCTGGGCGCGGAGTTCCCCACCGCCTGACCCTCCGACCTGACCCCGATTGCCCCCCGCCCCCGGAGTTTTTGTCCAGATACTGCAGGATAAACGCCTCAAAAGCGGCATTATCTGGGCAAAAACTCCAAGAGCTACTGGACAGTAGCTGTCAGCCGGGCCACGTTGTCGATGTACCGGGCCGCGAGGGGGCGCTGCAGCCAGTCCTCAAGCATGAGTTCGTTGGAAATGTCGCGGTACGTGTCTTCGACCGCGCGCATGTTGTTCACGATTTCGGCGCCCAGCAGCATCACCGAGACCTCCATGTTCAGCGAGAAGGAGCGCATGTCCATGTTGCTGGAGCCCAGGACGGCCACTTCGTCGTCGATGGTGAAGTGCTTGGCGTGGAGCACAAAGGGCGCTTTGTAGAGGTAGATCCGGACGCCGGCCTCCAGCAGCGCCTCGTAATAGGAGCGCTGGGCGTGGTGGACCAGGAACTGATCGCCCTTTTTGGAGACGAACAGCTCCACGTCCACGCCCCGCTGGGCCGCTGTGGTGATGGCGTAGAGCAGGGAATCATCGGGCACGAAATACGGGCTGCAGATGGAAATCCGGTGCTGCGCGGAGTAAATCAGGGTATTGAAGAGGCGCAGGTTGTTTTCCGTGATGAACCCGGGGCCGCTGGGCACCACCTGGGCCGTGACGTTGCCCGGTTCAGGGTTGGCCGGGAGCTGCAGCTGGTGTTCCAGGGACTCGTCGGTTTCGCTCAGCCAGTCCGTGGCGAACACAACGTTGAGCGTAGTGACGATCGGTCCGCGCAGGCAGGCCATCAGCTCCACCCACTCGCGGCCCGCCTTGCGGTGTTTGGGGTTGTTGTAGGAAGGCTCGATCAGGTTCTGCGAGCCCGTAAAGGCGAGTTCGCCGTCGATCACCATGATCTTGCGGTGGTTGCGGAGGTCCGGGCGTCGCCACTGGCCGTGGGTCGGCAACAGCGGGAGCATGCGCTTCCACTGGATCTTCCCGGCCCGCAGGCGTTTGAGGAAGTTGCGGTAACCCTTGACCCGGAGCGTGCCGATGTGGTCGAACAGCACCCTGACTTCCACGCCGCGCTCGGCCGCCTCCTCGAGGGCGGTCAGCAGATCATTGGTGATGTGGTCCGTGCTCATGATGTAGAACTCGGCGTTGACGAAGTTCTTGGCCTTGCGCACGGCCTCGGTCATGGCCAAGATCGAGTCCGGGTAGCCGGGAATGAGGTCCACTGAATTGCCGTCCACCATGGGGAGGGAGCCGAGCCGTCGGTTCAATTCGCCGGCGGACTTCACCCATTCGGGTCCTGCGTATTCACTGACGACGTCGGCGAGCGCCGAGATGCCGGACCGCACCCTGTCATTGACCTGCTCCTGTTGCTGGCGTCGGCGGCTCGAGAGCTTGAAGTTGCCGAACAACAGGAAGAGCACAAGGCCCAGGAACGGGATGAAGAAGATGCCCAGCAGCCAGGCCATGGCAGTGGTGGGCCGCCGGTTGCCGGGGATGATGCCCACGGCCAGGACCCGGATCACCAGGTCCGCAATGCTGAGCACCACCACCACCCACGTCGGCGCGGTACCGGCAAGCGAAATTGGCCACAGCACTGGAATAACCCCCGGGTTGTGCGCACCGGCGGACGGGTTCCGGCGGGGCAATGACCACAGCTTAGCCGCGGCTGGCCCTACTAAGCTGGAGCCATGACTTCTCCTGCGCCCGTGGTGCTCGTTTTCCTTGACCCCGCGTTCCCGGCCGGCCGGCTGGCCGACGCTTCGCGGCCCCAGCTGATGGCCACGGACCAGGGCGCCACGCGTGGCGACGGCGTGTTCGAGTCCATGCTCGCGGTGCGCGGCGCGGTCCGGAAACAGCAGGCGCATCTGGACCGGCTGGTCGGGTCGGCCCAGGCCCTTGACTTGGTGATCCCGGCGCAGGATGCGTGGCGGGCGGCCATCGCCACGGGCGTCGCGGAGCACCGTAACGAGCATCCCGCTCCGTCGCCCGCCGAGGACGAGCTGGTGGTGAAACTCGTGGTCACCCGCGGCCCGGAAGGCGCACAGTCCCCCACGTGCTGGCTTCAGGTCTCCTTGGTAGGCGCCCTCGGCCGCCGCCAGCGCGAAACAGGGATCGATGTCATCCTCCTGGACCGCGGCTACGACAGCGACGTGGCTGAGCGTGCCCCCTGGCTGCTGCTCGGCGCCAAGACCCTGTCCTATGCCACGAACATGGCCGCCCTGCGGTACGCCCACAAACAGGGCGCCGACGACGTCATCTTCACATCCTCAGACGGCCGGGTCCTGGAAGGCCCCACGTCCACTGTGCTGCTGGCACACCTGGAAACCTCCGACGACGGCGCCGGCGCCACCCGCGCGGTGCGCCGGCTCATCACCCCGCAGCTGGACAGCGGGATTCTCCCAGGGACCTCCCAGGGTGCCCTGTTCGCGGCGGCCAAGGCAGCCGGCTGGGAGCTCGGCTATGGGCCGCTGGAACCGCAGGACCTGCTGGACGCCGACGCCGTGTGGCTGATTTCCAGCATCAGGCAGCTCGCGCCGGTGAACCACATCGACGGGAAGGAAGTCGGGACGCCTGCCGTGCAGAAGCAGCTGACGGCCGAACTCAACGCATTGCTTGCCGGGATTCAGTAGTTCTCCGGGATTCAGCAGGGAGGCCTTACGCCATGGTGGTTCGCAGTGCAGGGATCCTGCTGTACCGGCGGGGAGCAGGGGTGCTGGAAGTGTGGATAGCGCACATGGGCGGACCGTTCTGGGCGCGCAAACAGACCCAGTCCTGGTCGGTTCCCAAGGGCGAGTACCTTCCCGACGAGGAACCCCTGCTGGCCGCCCGGCGCGAGTTTGCCGAAGAGATCGGCACGCCGCCGCCAGCCGTTGACTACTTCGAGTTGGGTGTCTTCAGGCAACCATCTGGAAAGATCATCACTGTGTTCGCAGCGGAGTCCGATTTCCAGCCCGAACGGATTGTGAGCAACACGTTTCCGCTGGAGTGGCCCAAAGGATCCGGCATCATCCAGGACTTTCCCGAGGTGGACGATGCCCGCTGGGTGACGGAAACCGATGCCCGCGGCAAGCTTGTCAAGGGCCAGCTTCCGATCCTGGACGCCCTCAGGGAGCATGTTAGGCTGCCCTAAGTTGAACTACCCAGGCCCGGGCCTGGGATTGCGGTGTGTCACTACCCTGTTGGTCCGCGGCCGAGATCCGTATGGTTTGGTGCATGAACTCTCACGCGCAGCCGACCAACAAATTGACGTTTGACGAATGCTGGGAATTGCTGGCCGACGACACCCTGGGGCGCCTGGCCCTTGTAGTGGACGGCCATCCGGAGATCTTTCCGGTCAACTACGTCCTGGACCGCAGGAGCATCGTCTTCCGCAGCGCCGGCGGCTCCAAACTGTGGGGCGCCCAGGCGGACCGTCCCGCGGCGATGGAGATCGATGGATACGATCCCCGCACCGAGGCGGCCTGGAGTGTGGTGGTGCGCGGAGAAACCGAAGTGATCGAGGCCCAGGCTGACAAGGACGCCGTCGACGCCCTGCATCTGGAGCCCTGGCAGCCTGGACCCAAGGACTACTACATCCGGCTAACCCCACTTGCACTGACCGGCCGCCACTTCCAGGTCACCAAACCGGACGTCTGGAACACCCGGTTGTCGGACCGCCGTCGTGCTTCCTTCGAGTAGCCCGGGAGACCTTATGGACAGCGAAGCCCCCGCTTCGCTCGTCCAGGAGTCCGGATCCGCCGGATCTGCGGCGGTCCGCTTCGCCACGGACCATGCCCGGTCAGAACTGGGCCTCCACAGCTGAAGCGATCGCAGCCGAATCCACAGCGCTTGGGGCACCTCGCCGGGGCTCAGGGTTCGCCTAAGCTGGCCCCAAGCACTCTTGAATCCGCAATCGAAAGGCACCCCATGAGCAACGACGCTCACATCCCCGTCATCCTCGGCGGCGCACGCACCCCCTTCGGGAAGTTCCGCGGCGGCCTCTCCGGGCTCACCTCCAGCGAACTGGGTGCCCACGCCATCCGGAACGCACTGGAACGGTCCGGGGTGGCGCCGGCACAGATCCAGGCCGTCATCGTGGGCCAGGTCATCCAGGCAGGCGCTGGCCAGGGACCCGCCCGGCAGGCCAGCCTTGCCGCCGGCATCGGCTGGGATGTGCCCACCGTGACCATCAACAAACTGTGCCTGTCCGGCCTGACCGCCGTGATCGATGCCGCCCGGATGATCCGCGCCGGCGAGGCTGATTTCATTGTGGCTGCGGGCCAGGAATCCATGACCAACGCCCCGCACCTGCTGCCCCGGCTTCGCGGCGGTGTGGCAATCGGCGATGCTCCGCTGCTGGATTCACTGAACTTTGACGGCCTGCAGGACCCCGTCTCAGGCGAACTGATGGGCTCCGCGACCGACGCCGGGAACTCCCGTCTGGGCATTAGCCGCGAGGAGCAGGACGCCGTCGCCGCCCTTTCGCACCAGCGGGCGGAGGCCGCCCGGGCGGCCGGCATCCTGGCCGAGGAGATCGCTCCGGTGGAGGTCCCGCAGCGCCGGGGACCCGCCGTCGTGATTGATGCCGACGAGGGCATCCGCGCCGGCACCACCGTCGAGACGCTGGCGGCGTTGAAGCCCGCCTTCTCCAAGGACCCGGCCGCCACCATCACCGCCGGCTCGGCCTCCCCGCTGTCCGACGGCGCAGCCGCCGTGGTGGTCGCCAGCAAGGCAGCGGCGGAAGCGGCAGGCCTGAGCTGGATCGCGGAGATCGGCAGCCACGGCCAGACGGCCGGCCCGGACGGTTCCCTGCATTCCCAGCCGTCCCGCGCCATTGAGCGAGCCCTGAAACTGGAAGGGCTGACCATTGACGACGTAGACCTTATTGAAGTCAACGAAGCTTTCGCCTCGGTGGTGCTGCAGTCCGCCAAGGACCTGGGGATCAACTCTGACAGGATCAACGCCGACGGCGGCGCCATCGCCCTGGGCCACCCGGTGGGCGCATCGGGGGCCCGCCTGGTCCTGCACCAGGCACTCGCCCTGAAGCGGCGCGGCGGCGGGACAGGCGTGGTTGCCCTGTGCGGCGGCGGCGGCCAGGGCGACGCCCTGATCCTGAAAGCCTGACCACCGCTCCTCCACAGCAACTCCACCAGCCAGATAGGACACCATGAACGCTTCACCCACCGCCGAAGAGGGTTTCGGGACCATCTCCGTTGCTGCAATCCTGGCTGAATCAGCCGCCCGCTTCCCGGACTCCGCGGCCCTGGTGGTGGGTGAGGAGCGGGTGACCTACAGCGAACTCTGGGAACAGACGCGCGCGTACGCCGGTGCGTTGCGGGACCGTGGAGTGGGGCACGCCAGCCGTGTGGCCCTGCTGATGCCCAATGTGGCTGATTTCGCTCGCGTCTACTACGCGGTCCTCGCGCTGGGCGGCGTGGTGGTGCCATTGCATGCGCTGCTGAAGGGCAGGGAGATCGAGTACATGTTGCGCGACAGCGGCGCGCAACTGCTCGTCTGCGCCGGACCGCTCCTTGAGGAAGGTGCCAAAGGCGCCGCAGCCGCGGGCATCGACGTCGTCACCGTCCTGGTGCCGGAGGGGACCCAAGGCGCCGCTCGGCTGGAGACCGAAGCGGCAGGGGCCGAACCCATCAGCACCTGGCTCCCGCTGCGGCCGTCCGAGACGGCCACGGTTCTGTACACATCCGGGACCACCGGGCAGCCCAAGGGTGCCTTGGGCAGCCACTTCGCCCTCGTGGAACAGACCAATACGCTGCTGACCAGCACGTTCGACCTCCGCCGCGGTGACGTCATCTTCGGCGGGCTGCCGATGTTCCACACCTTCGGCCAGACGTGCGTTCTCAACACCGGGCTGCGGGCGGGGGCCACCATCGTGATGCTGCCCAAGTTCAGCGGGGACGCAGCCCTGGATGCCCTCGCCCGGCACAACATCAACGTCTTCTTCGGCGTGCCCACCATGTACATCGCCATGCTCGAAGCCGCCCGCACCAATACCGGCCGGTCCAACGCCCTGCGATACTGCATCTCGGGCGGCGCGTCCCTGCCGGGGGCGGTGATGGACAGGTTCAAGGCGGAATTCGGCTCGGACATTTACGAAGGCTACGGCCTGACCGAGACGTCCCCGGTTGCGACCTTCAACCATGTTGGCAAAGCGCCGCGGCCAGGAACGGTGGGCCAGGCCATTTGGGGAGTCCAGGTGGAGATCGCCCGGGCTGACGTCCAAGATGCCATCGAACTGCTGCCCGCGGGCGAGTTAGGCGAGCTGGTGGTCCGGGGGCACAACCTCTTCACGGGCTATCTCAACCGACCCGAAGCCACCGCCGAGGCTGTGGTGGACGGCTGGTTCCGGACCGGCGACCTGGGCACCAAGGACGGGGACGGCTACCTCCGGATCCTGGACCGGAAGAAGGAGATGATCATCCGGAACGGCTACAACGTCTACCCGCGCGAGGTGGAGGAAGTCCTCAGCCGGCACGAGGCCGTGCTGAGCGTTGCCGTCTATGGCGTCCCGGACGTAACGCACGGGCAGGAGGTGGCGGCCGCCGTCGTCCTCAATCCGGGCAGCAGCGCAACCATAGATCAGCTGAAGGACTTCGCCGCGGCGGAACTGGCCGCTTACAAGTACCCACGGATCATTACCCTGGTCACCGAATTCCCCACCGGTCCCAGTGGCAAGGTCCTCAAGAGGGAACTCACCGCCCGGTACAGTGCTGCCGATACTTCAACAGGGTGATCACGTGGGGATGATCCTGAACAAGAAGCGTGTCCGGACCATCACCCACAGGAGCCCGAGGATCACGACGTAGGCGGCGGTGTTAACGAGCATGTCGCCCTGCCGCAGCGCCGGGATGTTACCGACGACGGCGATGAGCACCACATGGAGGATGAAGACGTACAGCGTGGCCCGGCCCAGCGGAATCAGGAACCAACCCACGGCACGCTCGGCAGGCTTCCAGTACGCCGTGAGGAACGCGTAGGCCGCCACCACCAGGACCAGGACGTTGAGCAGGCGGCCCGGGGCCAGGTACGTGCGCGCAAAGAAGGCGTCGTAGATGGACCGGTAAGCAGTGTCGGGGATGATGGCCAGGCGGACGTCGAAACCGTTCGCCAAGTGGGGGTTGCACCAGGACAGGAAGGCGAACGCCAGCGCCAACACGGTGCACGCGGCCACCACCCAGGTGCGGGCTGAGAGCCAGGCGACGAGCCGGTGGCGGTGAAAGCCCGCCACCAGGCCGATGACAAAAAGGACCTGCCACACCAGCAGCGGGAAGGAGTCCTCGAACTGGGACGGTAACAGCCGGAACCGTGTGGCCGCGCCCACGGAATAGATGCCCAGCGTCGCCGCGAGCACCCACAGGGCCTTGCCGCGGTTGAGCGCCGCAAGGATCAGGGGGCTGACAAGCAGCAGCACCACATAGAGGCCCATGACGTTGAACTGCCACGGGCCGAACTGCAGAAGCAGGATGGCGGGAAGGATCTGGGCGGGCACCGGGAACTGCAGGAGCAATTCCATTCCGGCGTACAGGTCATACGTCCGGCCCACCGCGTTGTGCCCGGAACCTCCGGTCCCTTGGTCGATGTAGGTCGTCAGGGCGTCAGTTTGCAAGAGGGGCAGCAGGGACAGCAGGAAAACACCAACGAGCACCACCAGCGCCGTAACGTAAAGCTTGCCCGCCCGCCGGGACGTCAGGTCCACCACTTTGCCGAAGTCTTCCTTGACCCGGGGGCCGTAAACCATACCCACCACCAGGCCCGAGAACAGGACGAACAGCTCCGCGCCGGAGACGAATCCCACCGCTTCCTGCGTGAGCAACTGGAACAGTGACGTCATGCCCAAGTGGTTGACAACCACAAACACGATGGCCAGCCCCCGCAGGAGATCCACCCGGGAATCACGCTTGGAGGGATCGCCATATCCCCAGCGGGCGACAGCCCTGACGCGGCGCGGTAGCTGCCACAAGGCAACCAGGAGAATGACCAGGGCCGCGGCCACGCTCCAGGCGGCGGCACCGGCCAGGGAGTTGGCCCGGGTGGCCTGTTGGCCCGCACTGACGGCCGTCACCGGACCCGTGGTCAGGGCGGAATCTGCCAGCGCTTTGCTGGCGGCTTCAG
Organism: Pseudarthrobacter sp. Y6; assembly: GCF_050156205.1. NCBI lineage: Bacteria > Bacillati > Actinomycetota > Actinomycetes > Micrococcales > Micrococcaceae > Pseudarthrobacter > Pseudarthrobacter sp. Y6. The sequence goes on from NZ_CP189574.1 coordinate 4,094,357, forward strand.
CAATCCCTGCGTTGCCGGTCAGCCTCCAGTCGATGCTGGCCACACCGGTGTCCCGCGTGCTCGTCCGCTCATCCCAGACGACGGCGGTAACGCGGTCAAAACGTCCGGAAGTACTTGTGTCAAGCACCTGGTCCCACCAGGAGGTCTTGATGTCCCGCTCCGGAACACCACCGGCGGCCGGACTGTAGAAGGCCGAGGTCTGGAGGAGCTACGGCTTGTTCTGTCGGTCGACGTATGCTTCGTAGAAGTCCTCGTTACCGGACTGGGTCAGCATCGCGGAGAGCTCGCCGTCAGCGGGCAGGGTGTTGACCGCGGAATTGCCGCCGGTGTCGTCGTGATAGGCGGTCAGCCCCACCCATTCCGCGGCGTCGTCGCCCGGGTAGTAGGGCGCATAGGCGGCATCAGATCCGTTCCAGCTGCCGTCACCGTTGGTGTCCAGCGCAGCAAAGCCTTCAGATCCCGGGGCCGGCGCGTTGGGGTGGCGGTCGAACGGGTAGTCCCGCCCCAGGTAGGGCTGCCACACCATGACGGTGCCGGCGTCGTCGGCAGCTTTGAACTCTGCGGCCACGTTCCGGAACGCCGACTTGTAGGCGGCTGGCTGCTGTCCCCATCCCAGCCAGCTTGAGTTCATGTCCGGAGCGAACCTGATCAGGAGCGTGCCCTGGAAACGGGCCGCCAAATCCTGGACTTTACCTGCGAAGGCTTCGGCGGCGGCGGAATCCACCTGGTCCAACGCCACGGCGGGGCGCACAGTGAGCATCGCGTGGGACCCCAGGCCGCCGGCCTGGCCCAGGAATTCCCGGATGTCCTGTTCCTCGCCGGACCGGACCGGGAGGGAGATATCGTGGCCCAGCAGCGCGGGCGAAGCCCCCAACCGTTCGGCGAAGCCCTGCGCCGAGTCCTCTCCCCACTCCAGGACAGCGCCCAGAAGGGGCTTGCCTTCCCCGGGGGCAGGCGCAGCGGCGCGGGCGGTACCCGCAGGCATCACGGTGAGCACCAGGAGCAGTGCCGCCAGGAGCCCGGCCGGCAGGAGCGCGGCCGGCAGTGGGTGAAGACGCGTTGTGGCCGCCGGTCTGGTCACGCGCCGGGATGCGGTGGCTGTTGGCATGCTGGTGAAAACCCCCAAGGACGGCTGCTTCAGTAATGGTGACCGGTGCCCCAGCCAAACTCTATCGGTCCCGGCCTTTGGTTCAGATCGCCCTGTTGGTTCAGATCACCCTGATCCGGATCAACCTCCGGGAGCAAGCACCACCAGCGGCACCACGCGTTCCGCACACGAAACCCGGACCAGTTCCGGCGGCCCCTGCGCGGCCCGGTTGTTGACCCCGGTGTCGTCACACCAGTCCACGCCGGAGGGATATGCGGTGACAGCGGCTGTCCCGGCCGCCATGGCCGCCGGGACGGTGAACACAACATTGAAGGCGCCGTCGTCGGACATGGGCGCCAGTTCCTCGAGCACCGCAGTCCCGGCCGCGTCCTTGACCGTCACCTGGATCCGGGCGTCCGCGCCGTAGCGGGCGTCGCAGGTGGTGTCCGGTGCGCTGACGGTGACCTGCTCACCGGGTTTCGCCGTGGCCGGTGAGACGGAGAACTCCGGCGGCATGCACGGCGGTGGCGCGAAGATGTTCCGGCAGCTTGTCGCTCCCGCCAGCACCGGCACGGCGCACAGCGTCACGGCCAAAGCACGCGCCGCCCAGGCGCCCGTCAGTGATTTGCCCCGGCTGTTCCCCATGACCCGATTGTCCCGCCGTTCGCTGGTGTTGCGGAAGCACGGTGGGGTCACGGAAAGTTGCGTTGATTACGGAAGATGACGACGGCGGCCGTGCGGCCGGGCGGGGCGGGTGCTACGTTTTTGGGGAGTAATGAGAACCGGCGCCAAGCCCTGACTGGCCGGTCGGCAACCCTCCCTTTCGCGGCGGGGTGCCTCAGGTGAATACTCGGCATATCGACCCATTCGAGCTGCAAGCGTGAGAAAAGGAGATCCGTCGTGTCTGACGCACCTGCCCCTGAAGAAAAACTGTCCTACCGGCTCATCACGGGACCTGATGACCGGGCCTTTTGCGAACGGATTTCTGCCGCCCTGGCTGAGGGCTACGTGTTGCACGGCAGCCCCTCGGCGACGTTCAATGGCACCGGCGTGATTGTGGCGCAGGCACTGATACTCCCGGCTGCGATCGCCAGCGCGGATGCCGCCGTCGCCACCGCCGTGGAAGACCTCGACTTCGACGGCGAGGGCCACGCGTGAGCTACGCCGGAGACCTCACCCCGCAGCAGGCTTGGGCCAAACTCGAACAGGGCGCCATCCTGGTGGACGTCCGCACCGAAGGCGAATGGGCCCACATCGGCATCCCCGACACCAAGGCCACGGACAACGATCCCCTGTTCATCCCGTGGACGTTCCCCGGCGGCATCCCCAACCCGGCTTTCATCACCGACCTGACACAGCAGGCACCGGAGGACGACGATGCGGAGCTGGTATTCCTCTGCCGCTCGGGCCAGCGCTCCATCGCCGCCGCCATCGCTGCGACGCAGGCCGGCTTCACCTGCTACAACGTCCTGGAGGGTTTCGAAGGCGAGCCGGACCGCTACGGCGAGCGCACCGTCAACGGCTGGAAGAACCGCGGCCTCCCCACCAACCTGGGAATCGCCAAGTGACCTTCAACGAAGACGCCGCCGGCTGGAGCGCCGAGACGCAGGCGGTCCGCGGCGGGCTGGACCGCACCAACTTCCAGGAGACCACTGAGCCGGTCTTCCTGAACTCGGGCTTCGTCTACGAGTCCGCTGCCGCCGCCGAGCGTGCCTTCACCGGCGAGGACGAACGCTTCGTCTACTCCCGGTACGGCAACCCGTCCGTGGCCACTTTCCAGGAACGACTCCGCCTGCTCGAAGGCACCGAAGCGTGCTTTGCGACGGCGTCGGGCATGTCAGCTGTGTTCACCGCCCTGGGTGCCTTGCTGGCGGCCGGGGACCGGGTGGTTGCTGCGCGTTCTCTGTTCGGGTCCTGCTTTGTGATTCTGAACGAGATCCTGCCGCGCTGGGGCGTGGAAACCGTGTTTGTTGACGGCCCGGACCTCGAGCAGTGGCGCGCCGCCCTGTCGGAGCCCACCACCGCAGTGTTCTTCGAATCGCCGTCCAATCCGATGCAGGAAATCGTGGACATCGCCGCGGTCAGCGAGCTGGCGCACGCCGCCGGGGCCACTGTCGTCGTCGACAATGTCTTTGCCACTCCCCTGCTGCAGCGCTGCGGCCAGCTGGGCGCGGACGTGATTGTGTACTCCGGCACAAAACACATCGACGGGCAGGGACGCGTCCTGGGCGGCGCCATCCTGGGCACCAAGGAGTTCATCGACGGCCCGGTCAAGCAGCTCATGCGGCACACCGGCCCGGCCCTCTCCGCTTTCAACGCCTGGGTGCTTACCAAGGGCCTGGAGACCATGGCCCTGCGCGTGAACCACTCCTCCGCGTCCGCGCTGCGGCTGGCCGAATGGCTCGAACAGCGGCCGGCTGTCAGCTGGGTCAAGTATCCGCTCCTCAAGTCGCACCCGCAGTACGAGCTCGCCGCCAAGCAGATGAAGGCCGGCGGCACCGTCCTCACGTTGGAACTTGCGACGACGGCCAACCGCTCCGGCAAGGACGCCGCTTTTGCGCTGCTGGACGCCTTGCGGATCATCGACATCTCCAACAACCTGGGCGACACGAAGTCACTCATCACCCATCCGGCCACCACCACGCACCGCGCCATGGGACCCGAGGGCCGCGCCGCCATCGGGCTCAGCGACGGCGTGGTGCGGCTGTCCGTGGGCCTGGAGGACGTGGACGACCTCATCGGTGACCTGGAGCAGGCCCTCAAGCACATCTAGTTCTGATTGGCGCGAACGGGTGTCGCGAACCGGTGTCGCGACTGGTGTCGCGAACTGGCAGATAATGCCCTGTTCCAGGCGTTTTGAGGGGCTTATCTGCACGTTCGCGCTGGGAGGACCGTATGAATTCACCCCCGGACTGGGGCCGGCTGCTGTCCAACATCCCGCTGCCGGAGCAGAACCTCGCGGGTATCGCGGCCGGCGTGGTCCTTCAGCGCCTGATGCCGCTCCGGCTCGGCGGGCCGCACTTTTTGGTACGGACCATCGGCGCGGCGTCGCTGGCGGCGGGTGGCGCAACAGTCACGGGGGCGTGGTTAGCTGCCCGGAACACACGATTGGCCCGGCCCGATGCGTTGGTGACCGCCGGGCCCTATGCGCTCTCGCGGAACCCAATGTACGTGGGCTGGGCCCTGGCGCACCTGGGAGTGGGGCTGCTGCGCGATGATGCCTGGATGGTTGCGGCCCTCCCGGTGGCTTCCGGCGCAGTGCACCGCGGGGTGCTTCGAGAAGAAGAGGTCCTGGCGGCGTGGTTCCCGGCGGAGTTCAGCCAGTACTGCTTGTCCGTGCCCCGGTACGTGCCTCGCCTTCGCCTTGGATGGCGATCCGGACGGCCACTTCATCCCCGGTGGATGCCACGGGCTCGGAAGAAATGGCTATAACCGTGGCCATGGTGATTGCTCGTATTTTCATTCCCCCCAGCGGAATGCTGATGCAGCTTCACACGATTTCTGGACTTAGTAAAGCGTTTGGATCGAAACCATGCTGCTGGGCTTAATCTTTCGAACATTTGGAAAGAATCCAGCACTAGTCGGGCCCGGTTCTCGGGATATCAGTCGGACAAAGACAGTCAGAGTTGATCCGAAACCAAGGTGCTGGAATGGCTTTGATGACACCTAATGGGCAGTGGACCGTCACGCTGTTCTCCGTCGGCCGTTTCACCGTCTGGTGTATCAGGACGGGCGTTGCGTCTGAAGTGGCGGATGGACATGAGACTTAGCCTGCCGCATTGATGTTTGAGGTGTCGGGTCCCGGCCGCGTAATGCGACGGACGGATCAGGACCACCGCTCCCAGCAGTTGTCTGCGGCTTGAAGAAATCTACGTCTGCTGGTCCGCTCCCCGAGCAGTGGGTAGCTGGCTGGACTTCCCCAGGGGCCGGAAGCTTCAATGCCTGGAGCGAAGGTGATTGCTAAGAGAAGCACTATTGCCGGCGCTGATGCGAACGTGAACAAGGAGAGGATCAGCCCGTTAGTGCGCCCTGGTGCCTGTCCGTTGCGGGTCCGGATCCGAAAGCCGCACAGATGGGTTCCGAGGGTGGTTCCGTGGGCAAAGAGCGACCAGTTGGCTGCCACTGTGGCCAGTACGGTCCCCGCGGCGAGCGGAAGCTGGTGTCCGGGAGCGAGAAAGAATACAGAGACGGCCGGGACCCACACGAGGAATGAGTCGACAAGAAACGCGAAGAGGAATGAGGGCCAGTTCACTGTCGGGGGGTCCGGGGCATCCACGCAGTGATTCTTCCACGCGACGGCCAATAATCCCTCTAACCAGCCATGGCCGGAGCGGCGAGACCATCGGAAGCCTCGCCGACGCCGAGCATGGCTCCCGCTATCCGTCCGCACTTGCAAAGTGCAGAGAAGTATGGCACGCCGCGTTGCCGGACGCATCCCCTGTCATGGACGGGACAGGCGATCGCCGGGTCAGGCGCCTGGCCGGCGCAGCTGCCGGGAGGCCGTCTCCCGGACCGCGGCGGTCAGCTGGTTGAGCACCGGGGAGTCGATTTTCCAGCGTTGCCAGTACAAGGACACGTCAACAGGGCTTCCGGGGGCCAACTCCACAAGGGCACCACTGCGGAGATCTGGCAGGCACTGTTGCTCCGGGAGCAGCCCCCATCCCAGTCCCAGCCGGATAGCCTGGGCGAATTCGGCCGACGACGGCACATAGTGCCGCGGCGCGGTCAGTTCCGCGCCGGTGATCGTGCGGAAGAACGCGTCCTGCAGGTCATCCTTGCGGTCAAAGTCCACCACCGGAGCTTGGGTCCCTGCAACAAGTTCCGGCCCGTCGGGCCACCAGCGCAGGACGTACGCGGGGCTTGCCACCCCACGGTACCGCAGGGAACCCAGCGGTTCCACGCTGCAGCCCTGGACCGGTTCCGGCGTTGCGGTTACCGCGGCCATCACCGATCCCGTCCGCAGGAGCTGGGTGGAATGCTGCTCATCCTCCCTGCGTAGTTCAAAGCAAGCGCCGAGGTCCGGCGGAAGACTTGCCAGTGCAGGCATGAACCAGGTGGAGAGTGAGTCCGCGTTCACCACCAGGGGGATGGGCGCCGTCGGCCGGTCCCGGCTCTCGCCGAGCTCCTGCTGGGCGTCCCACTCAAGCTGCCGGACCTGCCTGGCGAACCGCAGGATGGCTTCCCCGGCTGTTGTGGGCCGGACGGGGTTGGTGCGCTGCAACAGGATCTGGCCAGCCGCGTCCTCCATCGCCTTGAGACGCTGGGAAATGGCCGACGGCGTGACGTACAGGCTCCGCGCCGCCGCCTCCAGCGTCCCCTCGTCAACGACTGCAGCGAAGGTACGGAGCTGCTCAAACTGGAACATCTTCATTAGCTTTCCTTAATAGAGCTAAGAATATTTAGCTGGAGTAATCATAAGTCCGACTGTACGTTGGAGGATATGGATCTGACTGCATTTCTAGGCCCCAGTGCGCTGGGCTTCGGCACGGGCCTCGCCCTCATCGTGGCCATCGGCAGCCAAAACGCCTTTGTCCTCCGGCAGGGCATCCGCGGTGAGCATGTGGCCGCCGTCGTCCTGGTCTGCAGCCTCTCCGATGCGCTGCTCATCGCAGCGGGCATCGCCGGAGTGGGGGCGCTGCTCCAGGCGAGTCCCGTGATCGTGGACGTGGTCCGGTTTGCCGGAGCCGCCTTCCTGGTGGCCTACGGCGTCCTGGCGGCGCGCCGGGCGGTGTGTCCGGGGACATTGACGGCATCGGGGCGGCAGCCCGCCGTCGGCCTCGGCGCCGCCCTCAGCACAGTACTGGCCCTGACGTGGCTCAACCCGCACGTCTACCTGGACACCGTGCTGCTGCTCGGGTCGGTGGCCAACCAGCAGGCGCAGGATTTGCGATGGTGGTTCGGAGCCGGAGCCATCGCCGCCAGCATTGCCTGGTTCAGCGCGCTCGGTTTCGGGGCGAGGGTCCTCCGGCCCTCCTTTGCGCGACCCTCCTCATGGCGCATCCTGGACGGGCTCGTCGCTGCGGTCATGCTCACGCTGGGTATTCGCCTGGCGATCGGTGCGTGACGTCGTCGCTTCTCGGCGCGAACGGACATTTGGGGCCCTCACACAGCGAAAACCAGGGCCGTATCTGCCCGTTCGAGCACCGCCGTTGACCTGGGCGGCCGTGCGGCGTAGCTTCATGGTCACCACTGCGATGTTGCTGGGCCAACGCATCCGCCGCACCGGGAGCCAGCCATGAACGGAAACCAGCCATTGCAGGGCAACAAGCCGTATCAAAAGGCCGGAGCAGTCATCGTCGCGGCGGGCGCTTGCTGGGGACTCGGAATTTCCTTCGTGGGGAACGTGCACGCCACCCGTGACCCGGCCACCAGGCTGGCCATGCTGGAGCGCCACCGAGGCCTCTGGGTTGCCGGACAATTCCTGGCGGCCGCCGGGACCATGGCCGTTCCCGTCGGATTCGTCCGGTTCGCCCACGCCATCCGTTCCGGCCCCGCCAAGTCCCTGGCCGCCGGCGCAGCAGCCGCCCTGCTCGCGGGCGCGCCCCTGTTCGTGGTGGCACTCGCGGACCGCGCCTCGGACCTGGAGGGGTTCGCCCATCGGCGGGGTTCCAACTGGCCGTACCTTACGTATTCAGGGCTGCATATCGCTGGGCTCGCAGCCTTGGGGGCGGGGCTGCTGCTGACTCCGTTGAAACCCTGGACCGGCATCACGGCAGCCGCCAGCGCTCCCCTCTTCGGTGCCATTCTGGCCGGCACCAAGGATATTCCGCCGTTCGTTTTCTACCTGGTAGAAACCGCCGTGGGTGTCCAGCTGATGCGCTACGAAGAACCCCTGGCTCCCTCCGAGGACCACACGTACGCTCCCCGGCGTTGACGCTGGAGCTGGCGCCAACTGGCAGATAACGACCCCAAAACACGAAAAACAGGGCATTACCTGCCAGTTCGCGCAAACGTTCAGGGGAACTCAGGACTGGCGCACCCGCAGCAGCTCCGGGGCTTCGTCCGCCTCAAGCAACCCGGAGGTGCCGCGCATCGTGACACCCACGGCGTGGGCAACCACGGCCCCCAGCCCGCCGTCGTCGGGCGCTGATTCTTCCATCACCGCGTCCCGCACCCTGCGCTGTTCGGTGGAGCCGGTGCCGCGGGCAATGATGTCCTCCACGCCCTGCCGGGCAAGGGAAAGTTCGTCCTGCTCGGCAAGGACCGGCGCCAGGTAGTCCACAAAGGACCGCACGACGTCGACGGCGGGCGCCGGCCTGAACGTGCCAAAATCTAGCAACTCACCGCTCAGGCCACTGCTGCTCGCCTGCCATGCCGCCATCCGCAGCAGCACAGTGGGCACCGGGGCCGGCTCCACGCCGTCGCGCCATTCACGGCTGGCCGATTCGACCAAGGCCCGCACCAGCACCGCGATCAGCGCAGCGTCCTCGGCGCGGAGGCAGACGTCGGCCACCCGGACCTCAACCGTGGGGTGGTTCCGGGACAGGCGGGCGTCGAAGTAGATCATGCCTTCGTCCAACAGCACGCCACTGTCCAACAGGCGCGTTACCACCCGCCGATACGCGGAGTAGGTGCTGAAAATAGCCGAGGGGCCGGACGTGGGCCAGCGGTTCCATGCCTGGGTGCGGTAACTCTCGAATCCCGTGTGCATCCCGTTCCAGAACGGCGAGTTGGCGCTCAGGGCCGTGAGGACCGCCAGCTTGTCCCGGATCCTGTCCAGCGCGGCCACGCCCTCGTCGTTGGATTCGATGTAGGTATGGACGTGGAAGCCGCAGGTCAGCTGCTCCTGCGCGGTCAGGCCGAAGCGTTCCAGCATCCGGGCATAGCGGGGGTCCGGGGTGGTGTGGCTGGCGAGGCCAAACGGAGACGTGGCCAGCGCGGCCACCCTTGCCCCGTTTTTGGTCGCCGCCTGGTCGGCCAGCAGCCGGCCTGCCCGGATCTGCGGCAGCAATTCTGCGTACTCGAGGCAGGGACGGGTCTGGGTCTCGATCTGCTCAAGCTTCAGCTCGGCAGTCAGGCCCGTCCCGTCGTCGTGAGCGGTTTTGTCCTTGGCTGCCATCACATAGCGACGTTCCGGGGCGTCGTCGGCTGCCAGCCGGCGGCCGGACAGCATCGCATCTGCGAGGGCAAGCGGCTCCCCCGTGTCCGGATCAACGATCAGGAGCTCTTCCTCGACGCCGAATGTACGCATGCTTATATTGTGCTGCAACGGGCAAGGACGTGGCAGCCCGCGGGGTCGGCGGATTCTGCTCAATCATCGGGCCTGGACCGGGCGGTAAGGCCCGGAATGCCGCGTCCTGAAGCCGGGCCAACGCGAATGATGGCGCAGAATCCGACGTGGGATATCCACATGGCACCAATTGACTCTCCAAACGGGGCCAGAATCGTGGCTAGCTCGATCCATGGATCCCTTGGACTTTCTGAAATCCCTGGGCGGCGTGGCCAGGGTTGGCACGCTTCGCCGGGAAGGCTATTCCGAGCGCGCCGTGCGGAGTCTGGCAGCGGCCGGAGCCGTCCAACCCCGGAAGGGCGTCTGGGCGTTACCTGGCGCCGACGCCGAATTCCTGCAAGCCATCGTCGACGATTCGCTGGTGACCTGCGCATCCAGCGCGTCCCGCTACGGGCTGTGGCTCAAAGACAAACCCGGTTGCCTCCACCTGGCCAGCAAACACAGACGCGGCGGGCATTCACCCAGGCACGGCCGCCTCCGTTTCGAACCTCACCAGCGCCTGCCGATCGCGAGCCTTGAAGACACCGTTATGCACGGTTTGACCTGCCTGAACGAAGTCGACGCCGTGGCCTTGGCACAGTCGGCCATGCAGCAACACGGGGTGACCCGGGCAATCCTCGAGGCCGAGCTGACAGCCAAGTACTACGGAACAGCCCGGAAGAGGCTGGCGAAAGCAGATGGGCTGTCCGAGTCGGTACCGGAAGTCAGCGCACGCCTGCTGTTCGAATCGGCGGGGTTCCAGTTCCGCAGGCAAGTGCAGATCCCCGGCGTCGGGCGCGTGGACATCCTGATCGAGGACTGGCTCATTGTGGAAGTCAACGGTTTCCAGTTCCACAGCTCGCGCGCTGCCTGGCGCAAGGACATGACCCGGTCCAACACGGCGCAGACCCAGGGTTATGCAGTCCTGAGCTATGCCCCCGAACAGATTTGGAACAGCCCGGACGTGGTTCTGCAGGAAATCCGTGCCGTCCTGGAACATGGCAGGCCGCGCGGGTGAAGGATTCTGCTCAATCATCCGGCTTGGACCGGGCGGCGAGGCCCGGAATGCCGCGGCCTGAAGCCCGGCTAGCGCGAATGATGGTGCGGAATCCGACGTCGCCGAACCCCAGCACGAAGCCGAAGCCTAGTCCTGGAAGTACTCCACCTTGGCGCCGATGGTGTTGAGCCGTTCCGCCAGGTCCTCGTAGCCGCGCTCGATCACGTAGATGTTCCGCAGCTCCGACACTCCCCGCGCCGCAAGCATGGCCAGCAGCAGGCAGGCGGCCGGGCGGAGCGCCGGCGGGCAGCCCACCTCGGCGGCTCGCCATTTCGTGGGGCCGTTGACGTAGATCCGGTGCGGGTCCAGCAGCTGCACCTGGGCGCCGAGCCGGTTGAGTTCCGTGAGGTAGATGGCCCGGTTCTCATAGACCCAGTCGTGGATCAAGGTCTGGCCATGGGCGTTGGCGGCGATCACCGCGAAGAACGGCAGGTTGTCGATGTTCAGTCCGGGGAACGGCATGGGGTGGATCTTGTCCTCGGGCGCCTGCAGTTCGGACGGCTTGGTGGTCACATCCACCAGCCGGGTGCGTCCGTTGCGCGCCACGTACTCGCCGGAAATCTCCAGCTTCTGGCCCATCTGCTCCAGCGTGGCCAGCTCGATCTCCATGAATTCGATGGGGACGCGGCGGATGGTCACCTCTGAGTTGGTGACGATCCCGGCGGTGATGAGGCTCATGGCCTCAATGGGGTCCTCCGACGGGAAATACTCAATGTCGACGTCGATAAGCGGCTGCCCGGTGATCTTCAGCGTGGTGGTGCCCACGCCGTCGATCTTCACGCCCAGCATCTCGAGGTAGAAACAGAGGTCCTGGACCATGTAGTTGGGGCTGGCGTTGCGGATGACCGTGGTGCCGCGGCGGTGCGCCGCAGCCATGATCGCGTTCTCGGTGACGGTGTCCCCGCGCTCCGTCAGCACAAAGGACCGGTCGTGATTGTCCGGCCGCGGAGCCTGGACGGCGTAGAAACCGGCAGTCGCTTCCACCGAGAGCCCGAACTGGCGCAACGCCTGCATGTGCGGCTCCACGGTGCGGGTGCCCAGATCGCAACCGCCGGCATACGGCAGGCGGTATTCCTCGGATTCGTCCAGGAGCGGGCCCAGGAGCATGATCACGCTGCGCGTGCGGCGCGCCGCGTCCACGTCCATGGCTTCAAGATTCAGGACGGCGGGGCGGCGGAGCTGGAGGTCGGTGTCGTTAAGCCACGTGCATTCGACACCGATGCTGGTCAGGACCTCCACGATCCGGTTGACTTCTTCGATCCGGGCGAGGCGGCGCAGGACGGTGGTGCCGCGGTTGATCAGGCTGGCGCACAGCAGCGCCACACCGGCATTTTTGCTGCTGTTGACATCCACTGCCCCGGACAGGGTGCGGCCGCCTTCAATGCGCAGGTGCGTCATCTGTGGTTTGCCCACTTTGACGATGCTGCGGTCGAGAATCGTTTCGAGCCGCTGGATCATCTTGAGGCTGAGGTTCTGCTTGCCCTGCTCCATCCGGGCGACGGCGCTTTGGCTGGTTCCCAGCGCGGTAGCCAGCTGGCCCTGGGTCCAGCCCTTCTCGCTGCGGGCGTCGCGAAGGGTGGCGGCGATGTGCTCGGCAGTTTCCTGAATCATAAGAAAAAAATATCACAGATGAGCTACTGGAAGGGAGATTTGCCCCAATGGCGCTGCGTGGCGGGAATAATACCCACTCCATGCGATATTCGACACGCCCCGTGGCGGGGAGATACGCCACCAGCCAGTACCCCAACGCGTTGATCCGCTGCTTGTCCGCACCAAGGACCTTGCGCAGGTGCTTGACGATGGCGCGCGTACTGGACGCCTCGCAGGCCACCCAGAAGCAGTCCTCCAGCAGACGACATCGGACTCCCCGGTCCGCAGCTCGAGCGACGGATCGGTGTCGTGCTGGTATTCAAGCCAGGCGGTCACCGGCGTGGTTCGGCCGGCGGCGGCGTCCACCATCCGCAGCTCGTCCAGCAGCGCGTTGCTGGCCGGCACGGATGCCGGATCGCCCACGATCCACACGCGGCGCGGATGCGGTTTCGGGAAGTCGAAAGCACTGCCCTGGACCGTGGCTTCGATGGTGTCGCCGGGCTGCGCGCCGCGCGCCCATTTGGCGGCGATGCCGTGCACCTGTTGCTGGCTCCGGCCATCCGGCCCGTCCCGCACTTCACGCCGCGGCTCGCCACGTCCCTGATCCATTACATGTTCTCCGTGCCGGGAAAGGACAGGATCGTGGTGGAGCCGGATGCCCGCAACACCAAAGCCCTGCGCCGGCTCGACGCCACGTGCTTCGAGCTGGGACCCGTCATCCAGCTGGCTGAAAAGGAAGCCCAGCTGGCGTTCCTGACGCGTGAGAGGTTCGATCGGGCCGCACCACTGCGGTCCCGCTGACCGGGCCTATGTTCCCCCTGACCAGGCCTATGTTCCCCCTGAGCAGGCTGACCAGGCCGGGCTGAAAGTGTTGACCAGCGCTGGCCCCGCAAAATAGAACTAACGCCAGACGAAGTTCCAGGTTCCCATCCCGGCCGCGGCAACCACAGCAGTCGCCGCGATCAGCACGCCGCCCACCAGCACCCAGGCGTCCAGCGGCGAATACGTTGATTCCCGGGCCCACGTCCGCTGACCGGCGCCAAAACCGCGTGCTTCCATGGTGATGGCCAGCCGGGATGCGCGGCGGATGGCCTGGACCAGGAGCCCAAAGCTCTGCCCGAGTGTGGCCCGCAGCCGTTGCAGCGGGCTGCCTTGCGAGCCGACTCCGCGGGCCCGCCGAGCCATGCCGATGGTCTGCCACTCCTCGGCCATAAGTCCCACCAGCCGCATCGCGGCCAGCGTGCCAAGGACAAACCGGTGCGGCAGCCGGGCCTTCTGGGCCAGCGCATCGGCGAGGTCGGTGGGGTCTGTGCAGGTCATGAGCAGGATCGCCGGCAGGGCAATCGCGAGTCCGCGCAGCATAAAACCGATTCCCAGCTGGAGGGAACCTTCGCTGATGGACCAGATCCCGACGTCGAGCAGGACAGCGCCGCTGTCCGCCGCGACGATCGCCGTGCTCCAGCCGCCCAGGGCTGCCGCGATCATGAGCGGCCAGCCGCGCTGCCACAACAGTCGCAGGGTGAGGCCGGCCAGCGGAAAGAGCGCCAGTTCCGCCACGAGCGCGGTGGTGGCAGACACCCAGTCGATGGAGAGCGCCAGCACCAGGGTGATGAGGAAGACGGCGGCGAACTTGGCCAGCGGGTTGGCGCGCGTCAGCAGTGCGTGGTTGCCGCGGAGGATCAGGGCATCCCTCATGCCGCACCCGCTTCCTGGCGGGCGCCGCCGCGTGAGGCCGGGCCAAGCCGCAGTTCGGCCCCGCCCAGTACGGCGCTGAACGCCTGGTCGTGGGTCACGGAAACCACGGAGGTCCCGGCGTCGAGCAATTCCGAGAGGAACGACGCGAGCTCGGCCCAGGTGTTGGCGTCCTGGCCGAAAGTCGGCTCGTCGAGCACCAGCACACGCGGGTGGGCGGCCAAGACCGTGGCCACCGACAGGCGCCGCTTTTCGCCGCCGGACAGCGTGTACGGATTGGCGTCCACAAGGTGCGTCAGGCGCAGCCGTTCCAGCAGTTCGTCAACCCGCTCCTCGCCATGCCCCAGATGCCGCGGACCGAACATCAGTTCGTCCAGCACGCGGCCGGTAACGAACTGGTGCTCGGGTTCCTGGAACACGGTTCCGATGCGGGAAATCAGCTGGTTGGCTTTCCATTTGATGGGATCGATCCCGGCACCCTCGGAAAGCTCGACGGCGGCGGACACTTTTCCCGCCACCGGCGCCAAAAGTCCGGCGATCGTCAGCGCAAACGTTGACTTGCCGGCGCCATTGGGCCCCGTAACGGCGAGGGCATGGCCGGAACGGACCTGGGCGGTGATGCCCGACTGCACCGGCACGGGCAAGACGGTCCGGAAGCCGCGGCGCCGCGGACGCTCGCGGGAGACGGCCAGGTCCTCGGCGGCCAGCAGCAGGTCACCGGAGCCTGCGGACGTGCGGCGCCGGGTTGCCGGGACATACCCCGGCACCCAGACGCCCGCGCCGATCAGCATGTCCCGTGCCTCCGCGAGCACCTGGTCCGGCGGCCCGTCCAGCAGGACTGCGGAAGTACCGACGGAACTTCCAGCGGAGCCCGCTGCAGAGCCCGGCTGGAGCACCACAATCCGGTCCACCAGGTCCTTCCAGACCGACACGCGGTGTTCCACCACAACGAGGGTGGCGCCGGTTTTGTCCAGGCAGCGGCCCACGGCGTCGCGGACTTCCAGCACACCGGCGGGATCGAGGTTTGCGGTGGGCTCGTCCAGCAGGATCAGCCCGGGCCGCATCGCGAGGATGCCGGCCAGAGCCAGGCGCTGCTTCTGCCCGCCGGACAGGACCGACGTCGGGTGGTCCAGCGGGAGCCCGGCGGCATCTGGCCCGCCGTCGGCGCCGCCACCAGTGCCGCCGTCGGCGTTCAAACCGCCGCCGCCCGCACTTCGCAGCCCGACGTCGTCGAGCGCTTCATGGACCCGCCGCCAGATCTCGTCCCGCGGAACGGCGAGGTTCTCGGCGCCGAAGGCGACGTCGTCACCCAGGCGGGAAAGAACCACCTGCGTTTCCGGATCCTGCTGCATTAGGCCCGAACGGCCGCGCTGCCCGCGTGGCACCACACCGTCGATCAGCAGCGAACCGGTTTCGTCGGCGTCGTCCCCTTCATCTCCAAGGACCCCCGCGAGCGCGTGCAGCAGGGTTGACTTGCCCGCGCCCGAAGGGCCCAGCAGCAGCACCCGCTCGCCAGGAGCGATGTCAAGGTCGAGCCCATGGACGGCGGGGGCGGAACGTCCGGCATGCCGCCAGCCCCAGCCACGGGCGGACACTGCGGCGGG
The DNA here is from genome assembly GCF_050156205.1 of Pseudarthrobacter sp. Y6. NCBI lineage: Bacteria > Bacillati > Actinomycetota > Actinomycetes > Micrococcales > Micrococcaceae > Pseudarthrobacter > Pseudarthrobacter sp. Y6. Next base: position 4,109,596 of record NZ_CP189574.1, read on the forward strand.
GCGCACGCCGGAAGCGCCGGCGTCGGAAGCGGTCATCAGTTGAAGACGGGCTCCGAAGCTGCCTTCCGGGACGCGAACGAGCTCAGTACACCGGTCCTGGCCAGGCCGCGGGTGGCGATCCAGGACAAAGCGCCCGCAATCACGGCGCCGGAGATGGTGCAGAACACGATGTACGCGAGCTTGTCGCCGGGCTCGTAGGCGATGTTCCAGCCCCACGGCAGGAAGGAATCATTGAGGCCGCAGAACAGTCCGGCGCCGGCACCGGCCAGCAGCGCGGCGATGAGGTTGTACTTCTGGTGCAGGAAGGACTTGAACCGGAAGTTGCCGTACACCAGCAGGAAGAACACCAGTTCGGCGCCCAGGCCCTGCAGGATTCCGGAGATCAGCACCGTGGCGCCGTACTGCGAGCCCATGATGAGTTCGCCGGTGGCGGCCACCGCTTCGCAGAAGAGCGCCGCGCCGGGCTTGCGGATGATGAGCATGCCCAGCACAGCCGGGATCATCCAGCCGCCGGCGATCAGGCCGGTCAGCGGGGGGTAAACGGCGTTCATGGGGGCGGAAATGATCCCGGCGCCCTGGGACCAGGCCCAGAAGATCACGCCGCCGGTGATGGCGATGAGCGCCGCCACCACGATGTCCACAACGCGCCAGGTATTGCCGGTCTTTTTGATTGCTCCAGTTGTCATTTTGTCCTCCTGAGGAACAGGAGGGGAAAGCGCCCCGGCGTGCGGCGCTGCCGCCGTTTCCGGACACTTCGAGAACTCGACTCCCTTGCGCCGGTACTAACCGGATCAGGTTCGAGGGTCTGCGGCTGTCCGCACTCTCAGCGCCCGCCTGCGGTTCCCTGGCAATGCCAGTGATGTCCGACGGCGGCGCTCCCCTGTCGTAATAAATCTGCCCTGATGGGCGTACTCAGTTTACACCGCAGGCGGGGTAGATTGTGGGCCATGACTGCCAACAATCAGACTGTGACTGCGTTCAATCCCGATTCGACGGTGCCCCAGCCGGCGGGGCTGCTTGAGGCCCTGATCGCCCGGATCGAGGGCGAGATCAGCGAGCTGCAGTTCTCCCGATTCACCAAGGATGATTCCCTCAATCTGGGGCTGCTGCTGGTGGAACTCGGCAAGAGCCGAAGACTGCCCATCGCGATCGACATCACCAAGGGTGACCAGGTCCTGTTCCACGTGGCCTTGGACGGCGCCACCCCTGACAACGAGCACTGGATCCGGGCCAAGCAGCGCACCGCCGCCAGGTACGAGGTCCCGTCGTTGCTGGTGGGACTCCGCGGCAGGCTGCACGGAGGCCGGATCGAGGAACATGGCTGGTTTGACGAGTCCGCCTACGCCCCGCACGGCGGTTCCTTCCCCGTCTACGTCGCCGGCGTGGGCGCAGTGGCCACCGTAACGGTCTCGGGCCTGCCCCAGCAGCAGGACCACGACCTCGTGGTGGAAGCCCTGCGGGAGATTCTGGAGTCCATGCAGCCGGGTTAGGCTAAAGACAGTCCCGGATCCGCTCACAAGGAGTTCAACGAATGAACCTGTTCATCAAGCTGCTCGGCACTGGAATCAGCATCGGCGCCGGATTGGTCGGCACCAAGATGGTCAATACCGTATGGGAAAAGTCCACCGGCAGGAAGCCTCCCACCGGCAAGGGCGAAGACACCCCCACGAGCCTCCGCTCGGCGCTGACCTTCGCGCTCATTTCGGCCTCGGTCAGCACCATCATCCAGGTGCTCGCCAACCGCGGCACGCAGCGGGCCATCAGCCGCTTCGCCAAGTCCCAGGACATCGTCTAACCGCATCACCCTTGAGTTTTTGTCCAGATAAAGGCCTCTAACCGACGGCAACCCGTGTTATCTGGACAAAAACTCACGCGGGGGCGGACGTTAGGGGTGGCGGGGCGGGACGTTAGGGGCGGCCGCCGTCGGACACTTCATCCCGGGATGACTCGTCCCGGGACGATTGGGCGGCCTTCTGAACCACGGCATCGAGTTCATCGGAGCTGAGCAGCTCGCGGTGCAGGTGTTTGGTACGATAACCGGCGCGGCCCACCATATGGGCGGAAACCGGCACGGTCAGCAGCTGGAAAATCCAGGCCACCAGCAGCACCGGCCACACCCACCAGGTGCGTAGCTGCAGGCCGATGGCCGCCAGGAGCAGGAACAGCCCCAGCACCTGGGGCTTGGTGGCCGCGTGCATGCGGCTCAGCAGGTCCGGGAAGCGGAGCAGTCCGACGGCGGCGGCGAGCGACATGAGGGCACCCACCACCAGGAACACCGCCGATACAGTATCGATGACGTTATCAACCACGCTGGCCTCAGGATTCATTGGCTTGCTCCCGCCGGTCGGCCACGAAGCGCGCAACGGTCACCGAACCGATGAAGCCGACGATGGACAGCGCCACCAGCAGCATCAGGTTGTTGAGGTGCCGGTTGACGGCCATGTCAATGCACAGGGCCGCGCCGAGGATCGCGAGCAGGACGTCGGAGGCCAGCACCCTGTCCAGTAGTGACGGGCCGCGGGAGATCCTGATGATGGCTCCTGCCGCTGCCAGCGAAAGAATGACTGCCGTGACAGCCAGGACGGTCTGCATCATGCTGCGGCCTCCTGCCGGATTGCTTCGAGTTCTTCGCGGGTGCCCATGATTCTGATCAGGGCCGCTTCGATGGAGCGGACTTCCTTGCGCAGTCTCTCCACCTCTTCCGGGCTGCTGACGTTGAGCGCGTGGAGGTACAGGGTGGACGTTGACCGGTCCACTTCCACCACCAGGGAGCCCGGGATCAGCGAAATCACGTGCCCGGTGGCGGTGACCACCAGGTCCTGGTGGCTCCGCAACGGCACCGCGACGACGGCGTTGATGACCCGCGGGCCGCGGACGACAGCCAGATACATGACCTCAACGCTTGCCGCCGCCACCCTGCTTAGAAAACGCAGGGCAAAAGGCACGGCGTGAAGAATGCTGAAGCGGCCGCTGAGCTCTACGGGCGGCAGGTAGAACATCCGGGCCACGAGCACGGCCAACAACGCGCCAAAGAGCAGGTTGCCGGGGCTGAAGTCCTGCCACAAGGCACCCCAGACAATCACCAGCCACACCAGCAGGGGCACCTCTTGGCGCAGGGAAATCCGGCGGCGGCTCATTTGCCCCCTCCGTCTTTCAGGGCCAGCGGGGGAACGGGCGTGTCCTCACCCAGTACGGCCTGGATGTAGGCGGACCTGTCCAGCATTTCGTGGGCTGCCTGGTCCGAGACTTTGAACAGCGGGCCCGCGAAAACAGTGAGTGAGACGCCCAGAACCACCAGGCCCAGGGTTGAGCCCACCATGGTGCGGGGCAGCAAGGTGACGTTTTTGCGGCCAGCCCGGCTGCCGGTACCCGAATCCTCGGGCTCAGCCAGCAGGACGGGGTCCGGGTGCTCGGCGTCCGAGGGCTTGCGCCAGAACGCGCGGTTCCAGACCCTCGCAACGGCCAACAGGGTCAGGAGGCTGGTGACCACGCCGCCGATCACCAGGGCGTAGGCCAGGGGCGTACCCAGTTCGATGCCCGCCTGGATGAGCCCCACTTTCCCCAGGAACCCGGAGAACGGCGGGATCCCGGCCAGGTTCATGGCGGGGATGAAGAACAGCAGTGCCAGGATGGGTGACAGCTTGGCGAGGCCTGCCAGCCGGTCCACGGAGGAACTGCCGCCGCGGCGTTCGATCAGGCCTGTGACCAGGAAGAGACTGGTCTGGATGGTGATGTGGTGGGCCACGTAGAACACGGCGGCGCCCAGACCCGCCACCGAGGACATCGCCAGGCCGAACACCATGTAGCCGATGTGGCTCACCAGGGTGAAGGACAACAGACGTTTGATGTCGCTCTGGGCCAAGGCGCCTAGGATTCCGACCACCATGGTCAGCAGCGCCGCCACCATCAGCGGAGTGTTCAGGCTGTCCCCGGGGAAGAGCAGGGTTTCCGTGCGCACCATGGCGTAGACACCGACTTTAGTCAACAGGCCGGCGAACACGGCCGTGACCGGCGCCGGTGCCGTGGGGTAGGAGTCAGGCAGCCAGAACGACAGTGGGAACACGGCCGCCTTGATCCCGAATGCCACCAGGAGCATCACGTGCAGCAGGGTCTGGGTTCCGTCGTCCAGGTCCGCTAGCTTGATGGCGAGGTCGGCCATGTTGACGGTTCCGGTGGCGCCGTAGACCATGGCGATGGAGATCAGGAACAGCACCGAGGACACCACGGAGACCACCACGTACGTAACTCCGGCGCGGATTCGGGGGCCGGTTCCACCCAGTGTCATCAGCACATAGCTTGCCGTCAGCAGGATCTCGAAGCCGACGTACAGGTTGAAGAGGTCCCCGGACAGGAACGCGTTGGACACACCCGCCACCAGGATCAGGTAGGTCGGGTGGAAGATCGACACCGGAGCGTCCTGGTCGCCGTCGGCCATGCCCTGACCGGTGGCGTAGACCAGCACAGCGAGGCTGACGGCGGACGACACCACCAGCATGAGCGACGAGAACTGGTCCACCACCATCGTGATGCCCCACGGCGGCAACCAGCCACCGATGTGCACAGCGGCGGTTCCGCCGTCCCAGACCGAAGCCAGCAGTGCGCACTCGAGCAGGAGCGTCAGGGACAGCACAGCGATGCTCACGGCGCGCTGGGCGCGGGAGTGCCGGATCAGCAGGAAGGCCAGTGCGGCACCGAGGATGGGAAGTACGACGGCGAGCGGGGCAAAGCTTGCGATGTTCACTTCACACCTCCTTCGGGACCAGGGGTTACGTTCTGCGAGCCGGGTTGCTCTTCAGCGGCGGCATCCTCGGCGGGAATCGTCTTGGCACCGGCCGTGATGGAATCCCCGGCCGCTTCCGGACCGTCCGCCACCGTGGCGTGGTCTGAGACGGAGCTCCCGTCGCTGCCAAGCATGGTCAGGGGAAACTCGGAAGTTTCGGCCGGGATCGGAGCGTCGTCCTCGGCGTCGAACCTGGGCGTCTCGGCGACGCGGAGGTCCTCAATGTCGTCCTGGATCTCATCCTGGCGCGCCAGGACCCACGTGCGGTAAATGATGCCGAGCATAAAGGCCGTCACGGCGAAGGAGATCACGATCGACGTGAGGATCAGAGCCTGCGGAAGCGGGTCCGAGTACTCCTGGGCGCCGGTGTCCTTGTCGTACAGCGGCGCCAGCCCGGCATAGCCGCCGGTGGCCAGGATCAGCAGGTTGGTGGCGTTGGCCAGCAGCATCAGCCCGAGCAGCACCCGGGTGAGGCTGCGTTCCAGGATCAGGTATATGCCGCACGCATACAGGGCACCCATGATGGTCAGCAGGGTCAGGTTGACGCTCATCCTTGGCCCTTCGCGGTGGTTTCGGCGTGGACACCCGCGGGCTCGTGCTGCTGCTCCTGCGGAGGGGCGTCGTCGGTCGGCGAGTCCTCGGCAGGCGCAGTTCTCTGCTCTTCAAAGTGTTCGTCGATCTCGGAGCCCAGGCTGCGCAGGACGTCCAGCACCAGGCCGATCACCACGCTGTACACGCCGATGTCGAAAATGGTGGACGTGACGAACTTGATGTCCCCGAATACCGGAAGCCAAAGTTCAATGATGGCGGTCTGGAATACCTGGCCGCCCAGCAGCAGCGGCACCACGCCGGACGCTGCCGCAGTGGCGAGCCCGATCCCCAGCAGGGTGCCGGCGCCCACGGGGGTGGCCTCGCGCAGTTCGAAACGGCCGCCTGCCATGTAGCGGATGGCCAGCGCCAGCCCGGCAGTCAGGCCGCCGGCGAAGCCGCCGCCGGGCAGGTTGTGGCCGGCCAGGAGGAGGTAGAGGGAGAAGATGATCAGGGAGTGAAAGATCAGCCGGGTGACCACTTCGAAAATGATGGAGCGCCGTTCCGGTGCCAGGGTCCGCCCCGCCACAATCCAGGCATCCCGGGCGGAAGCTGCGAATTTGCGGCTGATGGCCAGCGCGGCGGCCTCCCGCGACCCGGGATCCACCGCAACCTGACGGCCTACGCTGCCCTCGTCAATGGTTTCAGAGACCCTGCTCCGGTCGCCGCGCCCGCGGACGAAGATGAGGCTGGCAACACCTGTGGCTGCCAGGGCAAGGACGGATATTTCACCGAACGTGTCCCAGGCGCGGATGTCCACCAGGGTGACGTTGACGATGTTCAGCCCGCCGCCGCCTTCATAGGCAAGGCGCGGGAATTCCAGGGACACGGGGATAGCCACCCGGGCGCCCATGGCGTGGATGGCGGCGAAGACCATGGTGACGCCGAACGCCGCCCCGATGATCACGCGGATCACCCGGTACTTGCCGCCGGTGCGGTCGCGGAGTTCCGCGGGCAGGCTGCGCATGGCCAGGACAAAGGCCACCAGGATGATGGTTTCCACAAGCATCTGCGTGAGGGCCAGGTCAGGTGCGCCCTGGAGCGCGAACATCAGGGCGATCCCGTATCCGGTCACGGACACCATCAGCACGGCGAGGAACCTTTTGTTGGCTTTGACCGCAGCCAGCGCGCCGATGACAATTCCTGCCCCGACCACGGGCTGCAGCGGCGAGTAGGGATCGATGAAGTACAGGTTCTCGGGCAGCGGCTTGCCCGCCAGCAGCATAGCCGTCAGCGGCAGGACGAACGCCATGGTGAGGATGACGGCGAGGTAGAAGTACAGGGAACCACGCTGCGTGCGGCCCGTGATCCAGACCGCGGTGTCGTCCAGCGCGCCGATGGTGAGCTGGTAGATGCGATCGCCGTCGATCCAGCCAGGCACTCGGGACTGCGCGCGGGCCACCAAGGTTCGTCCGAAGTACATCGCCAGGCCCAGCGTGAACGTGAGGGCCGTCAGCCCCAGGGCGGGGGTGAAACCGTGCCACAGCGCAAGGTGGCCGGCCTGCTCTGCCGGCGTGCCGGCGTCGGGGGCGGTGGAGGCGAACAGCGCGGCGTAGGGCTGGACCCAGGCGTCCACCGGCGCCGGCCAGAGGCCGTAGACGATGGTGAGGAGGCTGAGGAGGGCCGGGGCAGCCAGGAACGATGGCCTGACCGCCTTGAACGCTGTCCGCTCAATCCCGGGCTTCACCGCGAAAGCTCCCCACATAAAGCGGGCAGTGTAGGCGAACGTGAGAATGGACCCGATGACGAGGCCCACGAGCACCACCATGCTCCAAGCCTCGCCGTCGGAAGCGTGGTGGACAAAGGCTTCCAGGACTGATTCCTTGGCCACGAACCCGGCGAGTAACGGAACGCCGGCCATCGATGCGGCACCGATCCCGGCCACAATTCCGAGGGCCCGGGACGACCGGAACACACCGGACAGCTGGCGGACATCGCGGGTACCGGACTGGTGGTCGATGATGCCCACCACCAGGAACAACGTGGCCTTGAACAGTCCGTGGGCCAGGAGCATCGCGAGCCCGGCGAGGGCCGCATCCGGCGTGCCCAGCCCCACCACCATGACCAGGAAGCCCAACTGGCTGACGGTGCCGTAGGCCAGGATGAGTTTGATGTCGGTTTGCCGGAGCGCCCGGTAGCCGCCCACAAGCATGGTGGCCAGGCCCAGCCCCAGCACGATGACCTGCCAGTACGCAGTCTCGGAGAAGCCCGGCGCAAGTCTTGCCACGAGGTAGACCCCGGCCTTCACCATCGCCGCGGCGTGGAGGTATGCGCTCACCGGCGTGGGGGCCGCCATGGCTCCCGGCAGCCAGAAGTGGAAGGGAACCAGCGCGGACTTGCTGATGGCACCCACCAGGATAAGTACGACGGCGGCAGCGACGATTGCGCCGGTAGGTCCATTAATCAGCGTGGACGCCTGCGCCAGGATTGCCGAGATCCGGTACGTGCCCGCGCTCTGGCCAAGCATAATCAGGCCTACCAGCATGGCCAGCCCGCCCGCGGTGGTGACCATCAAGGCCTGCAGCGCGGAGCGCCGTGCCGCCAGCCTGGTGCGGGCGAACCCGATCAGCAGGTAGGACAGGATGGTGGTGAGTTCCCAGAAGATGAACAGCAGAAGAAGATCGTCAGCTACCACCAGGCCGAACATCACTCCCGCGAAGGCGAGGAACTGGGCACCGAAGCCGCCGAGGTCCTGGTCCTTGAGGCTGAAGTACCGGGCGCAATAGACGAGCACCAAGGCGCCAACCCCCAGGACGAGGAGAGACATTACCCAGGCTAAGGGGTCCAGGCGGAAGGCGAACTCCAGTTCCAGCCCCGGAATCCAAGGGAAGACCTCCGTGACCGCCCCGGCGTCCGAGTACACGGCGCCGTGCTGGAGCAGCAGCCAGACGAACGAAGCAGCGGGCACAGCCGCCAGCGCGTAGAAGGCGTTGCGGCCCCACGCCCTGAACAGAAATGGCGCCACAGCAGCCACCGCAAAGTGCACGGCAAGGACTGTGATCACTGGTATCTCCGCAACGTCAGGGATTCGATTGTCAAAAAGTTAGGGCAGGCGGTCATCCGTAAGGTTCGGTGGCCAGAGTTTATCAAGGCGGCACTGGCACGTTTCCCGCACGGGACCGTGCGTCCCTGGAATTTCCCGGGCGTCCGGCGTATCATCGCCGCCATGTTCGCCAGGGGCGGATACGATTCAGCCTATGAACACCGCCAGCGCTCCTGAGGCCATGCAGCCGCCATCGGAACTCGCGTCCGGAACCCAGGCCACCGGCAAGGGCCGTGTGCTCGCCTGGGCTGCCTGGGACTGGGGTTCGGCGGCCTTCAACGCGGTCATGACCACCTTCGTCTTCACCGTCTACCTCACCTCCAACGCCTTCGGCGGCAAAGACCAGGCCTCGGCCGTTCTTGGCGGTGCACTGGCCATTGCGGGGATCGCCATCGCGCTGCTGGCTCCCGTGACCGGGCAGCGCTCTGACAGCGGCGGACGCCGCAAGCTGTGGCTGGGCGTCAATACGGCCGCAGTCGCCATCCTGACGGGCCTGTGCTTCTTTGTGTTCCCGCGGCCGGAGTTTCTGCTGCTGGGCGTTTCGCTGATCGCACTGGGGAATGTGTTCTTTGAGTTCGCCGGCGTCAACTACAACGCCATGCTGGCGCAGATCTCCACACCGACGAACATCGGCAAGGTCAGCGGATTCGGCTGGGGCATGGGCTACCTGGGCGGCATTGTGGCCCTGCTGATTGTGCTGCAGCTCTTTGTGCAGCCGAGCTTCGACTGGTTCGGGGCCTCCACCGAGGACAGCCTGAACATCCGGCTGGTGGCTGTGTTCTCAGCCCTGTGGTTCTTCATCTTCGCCTTGCCGGTGCTGTTCGCGGTGCCGGAACTCCCGCGGCCGGCGCAGGCCAAACCGCTGGGTTTCCTGGCCTCCTATGGCCTGCTGATCCGCCGAATCAAGGCAATCTACGCCACCAGCCCGCACACCATCTACTTCCTCCTCGCCAGCGCCGTCTTCCGCGACGGCCTCGCGGCAGTGTTCACGTTCGGCGGGATCATCGCGGCCGGCACGTTCGGCTTCGAATTGTCCCAGGTCATCTTCTTCGCCATCTTCGGCAACGTAGTGGCGGCCGTGGGCGCCGTGATCGGCGGCTTCCTTGATGACAGGGTGGGGCCCAAGGCGGTGATCGTGGGTTCCCTCGTGGGGCTGTTGATCGCCGGCACCATGATCCTGATCCTGGGCAACGGAGACTACATCTTCTTCGGAATGGCGTGGGCCGGTAGCACCACCTTCTGGGTCTTCGGGCTGTTCCTGAGCCTGTTCGTGGGCCCCGCCCAGTCCTCGTCGCGGGCCTACCTCGCCCGGCTGGCACCCCACGGCGAGTCCGGCGAACTGTTCGGCCTCTACGCCACCACCGGCCGTGCCGTCAGCTTCCTTGCCCCGGCCCTGTTCACCCTGTGCATCGCCGTGGCCACACCGCTGGTTGCGCCCGGCGAGGCCCAGCGCTGGGGAATCCTCGGCATCATGCTGGTGCTGCTTGCCGGCCTGCTGGTCCTGCTGCCGGTGAAGTCGCCGGACAAAACCGCAATCGCCATTGTCCCCGCCTTCTAGCGCGAACGAATGCTTAGGCCTGCGCCCCGGCTTGCCCCCGGCGCGCAGCCACCCGAAACGGGCCTGCGGAGACTAGGCTGGAAGCATGAACGTGGACGAGACTGACCTGCCCGGCCTGGGCCGGCGGAAGGACTTCATGACGGCTTCCGGCCGCCGCATCGGCGTCGTGGAGCTGCGGGAGGGCACGATGGAACTCATCGTTTCCACCTGGGACGATCCCGACACCTGCCAGGCTTCGGTTCCCCTGACCGGAGATGAGGCCTCAACGCTCGGCAACCTCCTGGGCGGGCAGCACCTTGCCATGAAGCTGAGCGAAGAGCACAGGGAGATCCCGGGCATCGTGACCCGGCAGTTCTCCATCGCCCCTGATTCCCCGTTCCAGAACCAACCCATGGGGAAGGCATGCATCCGCACACGCTGCGGAGTCTCGATCGTGGCGATCATGCGTGAAGGCGAGGTGCTCCCGTCGCCGGGACCCGACGTCGTACTTCACCCCGGTGACCTCCTCGTCGCAGTGGGAACGCAAGAAGGCCTCGATTCGGCGGCCGACATCCTGCGCAACGGCTGAGCGTCATGGACCCGTTGGCCCTGACCCTCATTGAACTGGGGGCAGTTGTGTTCTGCCTTGGCCTGCTGGCCAGGCTGGCCGGACGGATCGGAATGTCGCCCATCCCCCTCTACCTCGTCGGCGGACTTGCCTTCAGCGCAGGGGGCGTGGTCAAGCTCGAAGGTATGCAGGAATTCGCACATCTCTCCGGCGAAATCGGCGTGATCCTCCTGCTGCTTATGCTCGGATTGGAATATACGGCTGCCGAGCTTTTCACCGGTCTGCGCAGGTCCTGGCAGGCCGGTGTTCTGGACCTGGTCCTGAACTTCCTGCCGGGTGCGGCGCTGGCACTCCTGCTGGGTTGGGGAGCCGTTGGGGCGATGGTCATGGGCGGTGTTACGTATATATCGTCCTCAGGGATCGCCGCCAAGGTCATCACGGACCTGGGCCGGATCGGTAACCGCGAGACCCCCGTGGTGCTGTCCATACTGGTGTTCGAGGACCTGGCCATGGCCGTGTACCTCCCCATCCTCACCGCAACGCTCGCCGGCGTGAGCTTCCTGGGCGGGCTCACCACCGTGGCGATCTCCCTGGCAGTGGTCACTGTGGTGCTGATGGTGGCCCTGCGGCACGGCCACCGGGTGTCCCAAGCGGTGCACAGCGAGAACTCCGAAGTATTCCTGCTCAACCTGCTCGGTGCCGCGCTGCTGGTGGCCGGTGCAGCGTCCGCCATGCAGGTTTCGGCTGCGGTGGGCGCGTTTATGCTGGGCATCGCCATCTCGGGCGCCACTGCGCATAACGCCACCCGGATCCTGGAACCGCTGCGGGACCTCTTCGCGGCCATCTTCTTTGTGGCCTTTGGACTCAACACGGACCCGTCGTCCATCCCGCCCGTGCTCGGCTGGGCGCTGGTCCTGGCCGTCATCACCGCCGCCACGAAGATGCTCACAGGCATCTGGGCCGCCAAGCGGGCCGGTATCGCCCGCCCCGGACGCTTCCGTGCAGGCGCCGCACTGATAGCCCGCGGCGAGTTCTCCATCGTCATCGCCGGGCTGGCCGTGGCGTCTGGCGTGGTCCCGGACGAGCTCGCAGCCCTGGCAACCGCGTACGTGCTGATCATGGCCATCCTCGGCCCACTGGCCGCGCGCTATGTGGAGCCGGCGCTGAAGGCGTTCCGCCGGCCCGCCCGGGTGGCCGCGTAGGCATCGGCATCGCGCCGGGCCTATGCCTCCGCGCCGCGACCCCGCCCCTCGATCCGCCGTCCTGCCCGATGCCTCACCACCGTGGCAACCGCAATAAGCGCGGCGGCGGCGCCCAGGCCCAGCCGGGCCACAAGCGGGCCGTCCGGTTCGGCGCCGGTGAAGTACATCATCGCCAGCACGGGGGCGATGGCGGCGAACTCGTAGCGCCGGCTGAGCACCACGAACGGCAGGAGCAGCAGGGCGTACCAGGGGTAGCTGGGCGAGACGAGCAGAAACGTCCCTCCGACCATGAAAACCTGCCCGTCCCAAGGCCGGGCGGCGTCGGTGGTCCGCCAGACATACACGGCCAGACCCAGCAGCAGCAGCAGTACCACCGGCGCCGACCAGCTCGCCGGGAGCACCAGCTTCAACAGCGTGAAGCGCGGGCTGTCCTGCCCGTCATACCCCTCCGAGCGAAGGTATTCGGGCAGGTAGCCCAGCACCGTCCAGCCGCTGGCGAGGACATACGGAACGTACGCCACGGCGAAGGTGGCCGCAGCCGCGGCGACAAAGCGAACCGGCCGGCGGTAGAGCAGCGCCGGGGCGCTGATGGCGGGAATAAGCTTGGTGGCTACCGCCGCCCCGAAGGCCACTCCGGAACCCAGGGTGCGCTGGCCCACCAGCAGCAGCGCAGCGGCCAGGGCGAGTGCGGCGCCGAGTGTGTCCACGTGGGCGCCGTTGATGGCTTCAAAGGCCACCAGCGGTGACCACCCCCACCACACTGCCTGGTGTGCCGGACGGCCTGTGCGGCGAAGGAACGACAGGAGCAGCACTGTCACGGCCAGGCTCAGCAGCAGGCCGGCCAGTTGGAAGGCACCGAACCCTGCCTCGGCACCGGGGATGAGCCGGACAGCGAGGAAATACAGCTCCGCCACGGCCGGATAGACAGTGGGCACTGCGGGCCGGTTGATGGCCGTGCACAGGGTGCTGCCGCCGGGAACGCTGGTGGTGGTCTCCGTGCCGGAGGGAAAGGGGTTGGTGTGGCAGGTTCCGTCCGGTCCGGCATCCTGGAACAGCCATTCCGGTCGCAGCGGCCGCAGGGCCTCATCGGCCGGCACATATTGGTAGGGGGAAATTCCTGCCTTCTGGACGATGCCGTCCCAGGCGTAGCGGGCGGAGTCATTGCTCGTGGCGGGCGGGGCAGAAATCGCCGCGATCCCCATCAGCACGGAGCCCAGCAGCACGACGGCGGCCGCATGCCGGGCAGGGATCCGGCGTGCCATCAGTGCGGCCGGGAGAAAGAGTGCCCAGGCCGCCAGCGTGCCAAGGGGGGACACCCACTCCGCTGACGGATCGGTGGTGACGGTCCACCAGACGGCACCGGCCAACAGTGCCGCCAGCGCCAGCGCCGCCACTGTGGCGCCGGCGCGCGGCGGACCGCTTGCCGCCGGGCTGTCCCCCGCCTGCCCGGGCGCCTGGCGCCCATGTGCACGGTGGGGTATTGGTTCGCTCACCCCTTGATCCTGCACCACGTTCACGCCAGTGGACCAGGTAAGCAACGGACTGTTCGCCTTTCGTAAGGTCTGGCGCGGGACGGCGCGCGCGGCGCGGTGATTTGATCTGGGTATGGACAGATTGACCACCCTCCTCCAGCAACGGATGGATTCGGTGAACGGACGGTTTTCGTCCCGCTTGCGGAGCAAACGGCTGACGGTGGTACTGGGCCGCTGGCTCGGCATGACGTTCGCCGTCTGCTTCTTGACCGGGCTCTTCAGTAACCTCCTGCAGGATCCGCCCGGCTGGATGTTTTTCCCGACCCGTCCGGTGTGGCTGTATGCGGCCACGCAGGGCATCCACGTCACCACCGGGATAGCTTCCATCCCGCTGCTGGCTGCCAAGCTTTGGTCCGTGTTCCCTGAACTGTTGCGGTGTCCGCCGCTGAAATCCGTGGTGCACGGCCTGGAGCGGGCCTCGATTGCCCTCTTTGTGTCCGCCTCGCTGGTGGAAGTCACCATCGGATTGCTCAACACATTCCAGTGGTATCCCTGGCCGTTCTCCTTCAAGGACGTCCACTATTGGCTGGGCTGGGTGATCATTGGGTCGCTGGCGTTGCACATTGCCGTCAAGCTGCCCCTCATCCGCGCGCACTGGAGCCGTCGATCGGATGCGGCCGCCGAAGCAGCGCCGGAGCGCGAAGCGGTTCCGGCTGCCATGGCGCCTGCCACCGGGCCCGGGTGGAGCCGCAGGGGTTTCCTGGCGGCAATCACCGCCAGCACCGGCGTCGTCGTTCTGACGACGGCGGGCCAGTCCTTCCCGTGGCTGGCGGGCCTGAACCTCTTTGCGCCGCGCCGAATGGATACGGGTCCGCAAGCGGTACCGATCAACAGAACCGCAGCCCAGGCCGGTGTCGAGGGCGCTGCGCTGGCTCCCGACTGGGTGCTGACTGTGTCCTCGGGATCGGTGCAGAAGACGTTGACGCTGGCCCAGCTGGCCGCCCTGCCCCAGTACAGCTACGGGCTGCCCATCGCCTGCGTGGAGGGTTGGAGCCAGGGCGCCCAATGGCGCGGTGTCCGGATCCGGGACCTGATGGCCATGGTGGGCGCGCCGGCGGACGCCGGACTGCAGATTTCCAGTATGGAGAAGGGTGGCGTGTACGGCCGTTCCTTCATGCCCGCTGCGTACAGCCAGGACGATCAGACGCTGCTGGCGCTGGAGCTCAATGGCGCGCCGCTGGACCTTGACCACGGTTATCCGGCACGGATCATCGCCCCCGGCCGGCCTGGGGTGCTGCAGACCAAATGGGTGCGCAAGGTGGAGGTGATCTGATGCGACTGCCATTGATGGGTCCGCCGGTGACGGTGGAGCGTGGAACGTTTTGGTGGGTGAGGGCAGCTCTGGCCGCACTGGGCGTGGCCGCCCTCGGCTATGCCATCTTCGGATTCCTGGCCAATGTGCCGCTTCTCCAGTTGATCGGCGTGGCAGCCTGGCTTGCCGCAGCATTGGTGGTGCACGACGGCGTGCTGGTCCCCTTGACAACCCTGGCCGGCGGCGGACTGTCGCGGCTGACGTATGGGCTGCGCCCCGTCCAACAGGGGATAGTGCGGGGCGCCCTGCTGGTAGGGGCGGTGGTGACCTTGCTGGCAGCCCCGCTGATTCGCGCCCAGCAGGTGCTGCAGCCAAGCGGCCCTGGAAGCGGAGCCAACGATACAGTCTTGCGGGGGGACTATGCGCAGGCCTTGGGCATCTTCTGGCTCGTTCTGGTGGTGGTCGCGGCGGGCGTCATGACCGCCGTCGGACTTTACACCCGACGTTCCAGCGTCAGAAAGACCCGGCCCTGAACTGTCCTGGTGGCGACGGACGCCAACCCCGCCCGGGCCGCATGGGCGGCTAGCGCTTTCGCACCGGCGCGGGCCCAGGGAAAAGCAGCGCTGGCCCGTCCGGCCGAATCCTCCAGCACGGCCAGGTAGGCCATGTCGAGGGAATCGGGCGTTTCGGCCTCTGCCAGCGCCTGCCCGCCCGGTGCCAGCAGTGAGGCGATACGCTCCAGCAGCACCCGTATGTTCCCGCCGATGCCGATGTTGCCGTCCAGCAGCAGTACCGAAGCCCAACCTCCCTCGTGCGGGACCGGGTCAAAGATGGAGCCATGGATGGCGGCGGCGCCGCGGCTGGTAGCCAACCGCACCGCGGGAGCGCTCGTGTCAACACCCATTGCCATCAATCCCAGTTCCCCTGCAGCGGCCAGCATCCGGCCAGGGCCGCAGCCCACATCAAGAACCGGCCCGCGGAGTGTGCGCAGCAGCTCGCGTTCGCAGGCGGTGGCCGGGGCGGACCAGCCGAGCATACTGAAGTGGACCGGCCCGATGGGTTCCGGCCCGATGGGTTCCGGACGAAGGGTCAGGCGCCCCATGCCGACGGACAGGCTACCGGCGTAGGGCTCGTGTCCTCCTTGGCCGAAGAAGGCAACTTGGATGGTACCGCCTGCAGGTGCCCCGCCGGCCCGGATTCCGGCATCGCTTGCGGCTCTTGGTGTGCTCATGTCCGGGCCCGCCCTCCGGTTGATGCCTCGGCCGGCACCGAACCCGGCACCTTCGCCGTCGGCAACCCCAGGGCCAGACGGTCAACCGCGCGGGCAAACGGTGTGCCGGAGCAATCGCGGGCGGCGGCCAAGGCATCGGCGAAGTGATCCACGTCCGTCAATGTGGGCAGCATACCCACGGCCAGGCCGGCGCTGGCAAGCCGGGCCAACTGCTGGGCCCCGGTCCGCGGGGTGGACATTTCCACACCCCGGACCAGGCCGCCGTCGGGCCGGTGCAGGCCCAGGGCCCAAAAGCCGCCGTCTGATGCAGGTCCGATCCAGGCGTCGTGGCGGGGCGTCGGGGCGGACCAGTCCGCCACCAGCCCGGCGAGTGGTGCAAGCGAAAGCTGGGGCGTGTCCATACCCAGAATCAGCAGCGGGCCGGTGACCAGCGAACAGATGGCCGCCAGCCGTTCGTCCAGCCGGCCTGTGCTCTGGGCCACCACTTCAAAACCCGCAGCGTCCCTGCGGAGCGGCGTCCCCTCAAACACCAGCACCCGCCTGGCCGCGGGGAAGGACCGCACCGTCTCCAACGTCTGGCTGAGGCTGGTTTGGGCAAGGGCTGCGGCCTGCGCTGGCGTGAGCGGAGGGGTGAGGCGCGTCTTGGCCTTGCCTGGGATGCACTCTTTGGCGATGACCGCGATGGTGAAGTTCATGGCCTGGCTGCCCGGGCTGCGGCTGGTGGTCCGCCCGCAGACGGTCCGCCGGCGCCCGTCCCTGGCGCCCACCGCGAGGCGGCGGCCAGCTGCGCCCTCATGTCCTTCAGTGCCGTCAGGGTTCCACGGACGGTGCCGGTTACCTTGGACTTGCCCAGGCGCGGCGCATACGTGACCGGGACCTCGGCCACGCGCCAGCCGTCGCGGTGGGCTTTGAGGAACATTTCCAGCGGAAAGCCGCTGCGCCGGTCGGTGAGGTCCAACCCCAGCAACGCGCTGCGCCGGGCCAGGCGAAGCGGGCCCAAGTCCGTGACGGGGATTCCCGTCATCCGGCGCAGCAGCCGGCTCAGGACGATGTTGGCCAGCCGGGCATGGACCGGCCAGGCGCCGCGGGCCGGCCGCCGGGCACCCAGGACCAGATCGGCACGCCCGGTGCGCACCAGCTCCAGCATCGGGGCCAGCTCGGCAGGGTCCAGCGAACCATCGCAATCGCAGAAGGCCACAAACTCCGCCGTGGCAGCCACCAGGCCAGCATGGGCTGCCGCGCCAAAGCCGCGCCTCGGTTCATGAACGACGACGGCCCCCAGACTTGCGGCGAGCGTTCCGGAGCCATCGGTGGAGCCGTTGTCCACCACTATGGCCCGGTATCCCGGTGGCAGGGCCCCCAGCACTTGGGGAAGGGCCGAAAGCTCGTTGAGGCACGGCAGCACGACATCCACCAGCACGGCGGGCGTGCCCCCGGCGTCGTCGTCCGATGCGCCCGGGCCGCTGGCCGCACCGGTTCCATCGTGCGACGTGCTCTGCTCTTTCTCCATCCTTCTACCGTAGAATCCGGGGGCCCGGCGCGGCAGGCGGCAATTCTTACAGAACCGGGACGCTTACCTTCCGGCCGCCCCGAAAATACCCACAGCGGCGCGCACGAACCTATGCTGGGAACGTGAATAGTGTCCAGCCTGACGCTGACGCCGCGGACGTTGGCAACCGGCGCATCCTGCTCGTTGAAGACGAGGCCACCATCGCCCAGGTGGTGCACGACTATCTGGTGCTGGCCGGTTTCCAGGTGGATGTGGCAGGCGACGGATTCAGCGCCCTGCATCTGGCCCGGACGCACAACCCGGACCTGATCATCCTGGACCGCATGCTGCCCGGTCTGGACGGCGTGGAGGTGTGCCGGAGGATCCGCCGCACCCAGTCCATGCCCATCATCATGCTTACCGCGCTTGGCACCGAGGACGACCGCATCCTGGGCTTTGAAATGGGTGCCGACGACTACGTCACCAAGCCCTTCTCACCCCGTGAGCTGGTGCTGCGGGTGAAGTCCGTGCTTCGCCGCAGCATCAAGGAGTTCACTCCTGAGCCGCCCGTGGAGCTGGCCGGCTTTGTCCTCAACCCGGCTTCGCGCATCGTCAGATACCGCAATGAGAACCTCACCCTGACGGCAAGGGAATTCGATCTTCTGGCGTTCTTTCTGCGCCGCCCCAACCAGGTCTTCAGCCGCGACGTCCTCATCAAGGCCGTCTGGGGATGGGACTTTGGCGATCTCTCCACAGTCACCGTGCACGTCCGCCGGCTGCGCGAAAAAATCGAGGCCAACCCCACCTTGCCCGTGTTGTTGAAAACGGTGTGGGGCGTGGGCTATCGGTTTGACGACGGCACCGAGCCGGCCAGCCATGACTAGCGCCGATCTGGTCACCATCGTCGCCGTTGTGCTGTCATGGGCATTGGCCATCGGCGCCGTGACAGTGGTGCTGCAGCGGCTGCTCCGCAGGACCTCCATTGTGGTCCAGATCCTGCTGGTGGTCCTGGCCACTGTGGCCATCCTGGTGGCCGGGATGGTGAGCGCCTTCAACGCCATGTTCATCTCGGAGGCGGATCTTCAGGTGATGTGGTTCATCCTGGCGATCGCCTCGGTCGTTGCCGCCGTCGTCGCAGTGCTCCTGGGAGTAGGGCTGGCAAGGCACACCAACCGCCTGGCCGGGGACGCGGCCAGAATCGGCCGCGGCGAGCCCGTGGCACCGCAACGGAAGATGACCTCGGAACTGTCCGCGTTGGCCGCCGAGCTGGCCGCCACCAGCCACAAACTCGAAGAATCCAGACAACGGGAGCAGGCGGTGGAGGCTGCACGGCGCGAAATGGTGGCGTGGGTTTCCCACGACCTTCGCACCCCTCTGGCCAGCATGCGCGCCATGGCCGAGGCGCTGGAGGATGGCGTTGCCGAGGATGTTTCCGGCTACCACCAAAGAATCATTTGCCAGGCAGATCAGATGGCCGTGCTGGTCAATGATCTGCTCCAGCTCTCCAAGATCCAGGCCGGGACCTTGGTGCTGGACTACCAGCAGTTGAACCTGTACGACGTCGTGAGCGACGTCATCGCCGACCTCGCCCCTGTCGCGGCCAGCAGGGCCATTGCCATCAACGGCGACGCCGTCGCCCCCACCATGGTGTCCGCTGATGGGGCGTCGTTGTCCCGGGCCATCCGCAATGTGGTCCTCAACGGCATTCTGTACAGCGTCCCTGGCAGCACGGTGTCTGTTGCCGTGACCTCCACGACCGCCGAGGCGACGGTGGAGGTGCGCGACGGCTGCGGCGGGATCCCGGCTGAGGACCTGCCCCGGATGCTCACCGCAGGCTGGCAGAAGGACACCGGACGCACCAAATCGCGCTACAGCGGTGCAGGGGTGGGCCTGAGCGTGGTCCACGGCATCATCCAGGCCCACCGTGGCGCCCTGGAGGTTGCCAACGTTGAAGGTGGGTGCCGGTTTCTGTTGCGGATACCAGCCGGGCAGGAGAGCCGGGGACTGGCCGTCTAGGTCCGGTCCCCACGCAGCGGAGCGGTGGCGAACTCGCGCATGCCGTCCTCAAACCCGTGCCGCGGAGCCCAGCCCAGTTCAGCCTTGGCCCGTGCCGAACTGGCGGTGATGTGCCGGACGTCGCCCAGCCGGAAGTCCCCTGTGATCACGGGGACCGGTCCGCCGCCAACAGCGCTCAGGACGCCGGCCATCGCGCCAATGGTGTGGACCTCCGAGGCTCCCACGTTGTATGCCCTCATACTGCCCGGTGCCATGACACCGCCCGCCGCCAACGCCTCAAGGGCGTAGAGGTTTGCCTCCGCCACATCCGCCACGTGGATGAAGCTGCGGCGCTGGCCGCCGTCCTCGAACACCCGCGGCGCCTCCCCCCGGGCCAGGGCGGAGCGGAACAGGCTGGCCACGCCCGCATAGGGGGTGTCTTTGGGCATCCGGGGGCCATAGACGTTGTGGTACCGCAGGGCCGCGGCGGTGCCTCCGGTTGATCGGGCCCACGCCGACGCGAGGTTTTCCTGGGACAGTTTGGAGGCAGCATAGACGTTCCGCGGGTCAAGCGCCGAGTCCTCGGAGACCAATGCGGGCAGCAGGAGCTCGCCGGTGGCAGGGTCCCGCGGATCAAAGATTCCGTGGTCCAGATCCTCCACCCGTCGCGGGCCGGGCCGCACCGGCCGGCCGGCGGAGTCGGTGTAGGCGCCCTCGCCATAGACCACCATGGAGGAGGCCAGCACCAGCTTGTCCGTGCCGGCCGAGGCCATGCCTGCCAGGAGCACGGCCGTGGCCAGATCATTGTTGCGGATGTAGTCCGGCGCATCGGAGAAGTCCACGCCGAGGCCCACCTTGGCGCTCTGGTGGACCACGATGTCGATCCCCTCCAGCGCCGCAGCCACGGTGGACGCATCGCCAACATCACCAACCAGCAACGGCGCGGCGGGATTTCCTGGCGGCCGGTCCGGATGCACCGCCGGATCCAGCGAATCCAGGACCCGGACCTCCCATCCTCGGGCCAGGGCGGCATCGACAATATGGCTGCCAATGAAACCGGCTCCGCCCGTGACCAGAATCCTCACGGCGCGCCCCGGACCTGGCCGGAGCGGGCCGGGACAGGGTGGGCCTCGCCGGAGGCGCCCATCACGGTGGCCACAGCGTCGGCCGGCATGAGGGCCATCGGCGGGAATCCGCCGTCGGCCGCCGGCTCCGTCCCGGCCAGCCCGGCGGACACCTTCAGCACTGCGGCGGACAGCACAGCCAGTAGCCGCGGCTGCGCTGCCGCCAAGCGGCCGAGCACCAGCTCGGCGGTCACGGGCTCGGATCCGTCGTGGCCGGTGTCGGCGTCCGTGATGAACGCCAGCGCGGCGAAGTGCATGTTTAGCTCCGCCGCCAGCACCGGCTCGGGGTATTGGGTCATGCTGACCAGATGCGCACCGGCCTGGACCAGGGCCGCGGACTCGGCCCTGGTGGAAAAGCGGGGCCCGTTGATGACGGCCACGGCGGCTGCCGGTGCGAAGTCTTCGCCCTCCAGCTCCAGCGCGGCGATGAGTGCCGCGCGCAGCGGAGCGCTGTAGGGCTCGGCTGCGGGCAGGTGCTGCACTCCGGTAGCCAGCGAGCCATCGTAAAAGGTGTCTGCCCGGCCCCAGGTCCTGTCCAGAAACTGGTCAGGTACGGCAAAGGTGCCGGTTCCGTGGCTGGGAACCAGCCCGCCCACTGCCGCGCAGGAGATGACAGCCTCCACGCCCACACTCTTGAGGGCCCAGAGGTTGGCACGGTGGTTGATCTGCTGCGGGGCGATGCGGTGCCCCCGGGCGTGCCGGCTCAGGAACGCGACCACCGGGCCGTCCGCGCCTCCCGGGCCGTCCCGTCCGCCAATCCGGGCAAGGGTGACGGGACTGGAGGGCGGGCCGAACGGCGTCGCGGCATCCAGCGTCTCCAGCACGTCCGCGCCGGGCAGCCCATACAGGCCAGTGCCGCCAATAATGCCGATGCGGGGGAAGGATTCCGAGGGGTAGGCCATGACCCCATCATGCCAACCCGGGCCGTGGCCGGTGCGGGTGGAATCCTTACGTATTTCGAACGCGGGCGCTGGATGGACTTACTAACACGGTTCTGGCAGGAACCTAGGCACGTCTCGTGACGAGTCATTTCACGGTGAGGATGCCATGCATGTTGCCGGTTCCGGGTTTGAGGATGGCGTCGAACGCGGTGCCGGTGTCAGCGGTGATGGTGTGGGTTTCAGCGGCACCGCTGCCCAGGTGCTGAACATCGCGTACCTGAATCCCGAGCAGGTCACCTCCGGAGGATTCTTCCCGGCAGGCGTTAACGGCTCCATCAACACCAGCGGCGACAACGACGCGGACTGACGGCATTTTAGGCGACGCGTCCGAGGGACGGCTGCCAGCCCGACTGCCCCATGACCCTTTGTCGCCATCTCTTCGACTCTTCGACGGAGGTTAGCGCCGAGACGTGGTCCCTCGATGGAAGAGGGTCAGACCTCGGTGCGGTGGAAGTTCAGGTGGCTGCGGCTGGCTGTCGGCCCGCGCTGGCCCTGGTAGCGGTTGCCGTATTCGCCGGAGCCGTAAGGAAACTCAGCAGCAGAGGTCAGCCGGAAGAAGCACAGCTGGCCGATCTTCATGCCAGGCCAGAGCTTGATAGGCAGCGTGGCCATATTGGAGAGCTCCAGCGTGACGTGGCCGGAAAATCCCGGATCAATAAACCCGGCCGTCGAGTGCGTCAGCAAGCCCAGACGGCCCAGCGAGGACTTGCCTTCCAACCGCGCAGCAATATCGTCCGGCAGCGTGACGGTCTCGTAAGTGGAGCCCAGCACAAACTCGCCGGGGTGCAGGATGAACGGCTCGCCGCTCTCCACTTCCACCAGCCGCGTCAGCTCGGGCTGCTCTTCCGCGGGGTCGATATGCGCGTACTTATGGTTGTCGAAAAGTCGGAAAAACCGGTCGATCCGCACGTCCACCGACGACGGCTGGACCATCTCGGGATCGTACGGTTCGAGGACGATCCGTTGGGAGTCTAGTTCGGCACGAATGTCGCGGTCAGAGATCAGCACGCCTCCCAAAATACCGCATGCATTGTTGCTGTCGCGGCGTGGGGCTAATGTTGCCTCAGAATGACCGCCGCCGGATGGTCTCCCGGTTGGTACAACTGAACTGATCTGGGGTTGGTTTTGAATAAATTTGCGGCGCCCGCCGTCGTGGCGATGTTATGCGCGCTCGCACTCGTGTCCCCGGCCGCCGGCATGTATTCCGGTCCGCCGGTGGATCAGCCGTCAGTCCAGGCGGGTGCCCTGGGGCCCCGCGCGGTCACGTTGGGCCCGGCGGGAACAGCGGACGACGACGGCGGTGCGGCCGACGCGGACACCGGCACCGGGTCTCCGCTCGCCCCAGCAGTGGATCCGGTGATCACACCGGCGTCGCCCACCGGTGACGAAGGCACGCCAGGCACCGCAACGGAGCCGCCGGCGGCGGCGGTGACTGCACCCGTGACCACCATCGCCGAACCAGTCGCGCCCGAGCCGCCCTCCGTGCCGCCGCTCTGGGCCCCAGAATCTGAACTGGCCCCCAACAAAACCGCGGCTCCCGCCGCGCCAGCCCCCGCCACGGAATCGCTCACTACCGAATCTCTTGGCACCGAAGCCCTCGTCCCGGACAACAACGCGGCCGCCATCCTTACGGTATTCACCAAGATCAACGAATACCGGGTGGCCAATGGCCTGCCACCGGTCAAGTACCACCCCACGGTGGCCGGCATGGCGCAGGAATGGTCCGACAGTATTGCCACCCGGGAAGTGATCGAGCATCGGGCCAGTTTCTGGACGGATCCCCGCGCCTTGAACCCGAACAATGGTGCCGGCGAAGTCATCGCCATCCGTACAGACCGCGACGCGGCGAAGCTGGTGGAGTGGTGGAAAGGCTCTCCCGGGCACAACGCCATGCTGCTCGATCCGCGCTTCAACGTCATGGGCGCCGGGATCTCCTACACGAACAGTCTGTACACCATCTGGGGCGTGGTGAACTTCTTCGGCTACACCACCCTCCCCGCCGGCACTGTCACGTCCCCCGGGGGCAGCCCCGCCGGCGGTGGCGCTTTCCCCGGCCCGGCGCCAACCGTGTGCGATCCGGCGTTCAAGCACATGCCGCCCACCCTGAATCTGGCCAGCGCGGCCATCACCAGTGCCGCCGACCTGGTGACCATCAACGCGTCAGGCCAGCTCATCAACCGCCCCGCCACAGGGAACCGGACCTACGGGGCCGCGACGGTCATCGGCTCCGGTTTCGGAACGGCCAAGGAAGTCTTCTCCACGGACTGGGACCGCGACGGCGCCTATGACCTCCTGACCCAATGGAACGACGGCCGGCTGACCCTCCACCGAGGCATCGCCACCGGCGGGTTCCAGTCGTCGGTCACTCTGGGCACGGGCGGCTGGGAGACTTTGACGCTGGCTGTGGGCGGCTGGTGTGCCAACAACCGCCTGCCCCAACTCGTCGCGTTGGATACCGCCGGCAACCTGTTCCTCTACCCGAATGTGGGCCTCGCCGACATGTCCTCGCGCACAACCATGGCGACCGGAGTGACGGCCCGGAAGCTGAGCATGGCGGATTATGACGCCGACGGTTTCCAGGATCTCCTGGCGATAAAGGTCGACGGCGGCGTGCAGCTTTACCGCGGAGCAGGCACTCCGGCGCCACGCGTCGAAGTGCGGCCCACCGTCGCCACCGGCTGGACTGATGTCACCGGGATCCGTCCGCTGCGCGACGTGACAGCCCTGAACTCCACGGGAGTGGCACTGCGCCGGGCCAATGATGTGGTGCAGTACTGGGACCTGAGCGCCGGAACCCTGGCGTCGCCGTCGAACTTCACCGGAAGCTGGGCGGGCCAGCGGCTGGCGCAGTAGCCCTCAGGCCGCCGTCCGCACTTCCAGGACATCTTTGAGCCGCGCGAGCTGGGACACTTCGGCCTTGATGGTGCGCTGGATGCCGGTGTTCATCAGGCCCAGGAGGCCTTTGGGCTGGTATTCGAGGGCGAACCTGACCCGGGTGCCGGCCGGTTCGGTGCTGAGGTAGTAGCCGCCGGTGGGCTGTGACGGTCCCGAGATCACGCGGAACTGGATCTCGGCGCCGGGCCTTGCCTGGGTTATTTCGAAATCGGCGGGGATGGTCCGTCCTGACCGGCCCGTGGTTGTCTGCCGGTAGACGGCGCCCTTGGTTCCGGCGGCACCGGACATCAGGCCGATGCTGCGGATACCCTTGCGCCATTGGGGAAGGTTCATTCCGTCCACCAGGAATGTGTACACGGTCATTGCGTCGCACCGGATAAGCACCTCGTGCTCTGCAAATGCCATGGGAGTCCTTAGTTAGCGCTGGTCAGGTGGTAGCCCCGCCCCACCCCCATGACACCGCAGCTAACGCGTTCAGAGTAGCCACTTGGCCCGCCCCGGACCTAGCCACCGACGCCGCCGTTATTGAAGAGTTACTGGATGACGCCGCGGGTCCGGGCCAGACCGGCGGACACGGGTCCAGTGCGTGGTCACGGTTGCGGGCGCGGGATCGCATCTGCGCTAAGCTAAGTTCTGCCCCGCTCAAATTGGGGCGATGCGGCTGTAGCTCAATGGTAGAGCGCTAGCTTCCCAAGCTTGATACGCGGGTCCGATTCCCGTCAGCCGCTCCACCGTTTTCGCACCGCCGCAGCGATTCCTAGCTGCTCCTGGCTGCTCCTGGCCTTCCTGATCTCCCGTTCCACGGCCTTCTTCAGCGCCGCCAGCCGGGCCGCCTCCTGTTTCCGGCAGGCGCCCTCCTTGGCTCCGGAAAACATGCGCCCGATTCCCTTGGGAATGTACTGCGCAGTCACGGTCAGCCGGGTACTGTCCGCCACGGGATACACCACGCAGGAACAGGTGATGGTTTCGGTGCGGGTTTCGTGTGTTTCGGTCCAGGACCGGTCCGCCACCTGGTCCTCGACATGGAGCACCGCACCCTCCTGGCCTGGAACTGCCGAGCGGGCCTGGGCATCCACGCAAAATGCGTAGACCTCCGGCCGTCCACAGGGGATAAGGACTGTGCTTTCAATCGTGATGGTTCCCATGATGCTGTTCCCGTACTTCCGCAGGCCTGCCCGGCACAGTGCCCAGAGCGCCATTTTCACACCGGGAACCCGCGGGCACAATGGCCGCCGCGCCGACGCATCGGAACCGGCTCCCTTCGGCCATTTCCCGGCGGCCTGTTAGGTCCCGCCGTGTATCGTCAGAAGTCAGGAACCTCTTCGGTTCCGCTACAGGAGCAATCATGGCCGACAAGTCCCCGCGTCAAGCAGCATCCAAAAAAGCCGGCAAGTCCATCAAGGAAAAGCGCGCCGACAAGCGGGCCGCCGGAGCGCCGGCCACCTCCCTGGACATCACGTCCAAGGCCGCCAAAAAGAAGTGAGTGGCCAACAGAGCCACCTGACCCTGGGCGTCCTGGCATCCACCCGGAAACCGGACGAACAACGCCTCCCCATCCACCCCCTGCATTTTGAGCGGATCGTTCCGGAACTGCGCCAGCGCATCATCCTGGAGCAGGGCTACGGCGAGCGTTTCGGCGTTTCGGATGACCACCTCGCAACCCTCGTGGGCAAAATGGCCACCAAGGGAGCGCTGCTGGCGGAGGCCGACGTCGTCCTCCTGCCGAAACCGCAGCCCGAGGACCTCGCGGAACTGCGCGACGGCCAGATCCTCTGGGGCTGGCCGCACTGCGTCCAGGACCGTGCCATCACGCAGCTGGCCATCGACAAGAAGCTCACGCTCATTGCCTTCGAAGCAATGAACCACTGGGCGAGCGACGGCGGCTTCGGGCTTCACGTTTTCCACAAAAACAACGAGCTTGCCGGGTACTGCTCGGTGCTTCATGCGCTCTCGCTCACCGGATCCACGGGTGACTACGGCCGCCGGCTCAGTGCCGTGGTGATCGGCTTCGGCGCTACTGCCCGCGGCGCCGTGACCGCGCTGAACGCGCATGGCATCCACGACGTCCAGGTGCTGACCAACCGGGGAGTCGCCGCCGTTGGCGCCCCGATCCACTCGGTCAACATCGTCCAGTTTGATCACGACGACAAGGCCCCCTTCCTGAGCCAGGTCATCACCGAGCGGGGCAGGGTTCCGCTGGCGCCGTTCCTGGCCGAGAGCGACATCGTGGTCAACTGCACGCTGCAGGATCCAAACAATCCACTGACGTACTTGCGGACTGAGGACCTCGCGGCGTTCAGCCCGGGCAGCCTGGTGGTCGACGTGTCATGCGACGAGGGAATGGGCTTCAGCTGGGCGCGCTCCACCACGTTCGCCGAACCGATGTTCACCATCGGCGACCACATCAACTATTACGCGGTGGACCACAGCCCGTCCTACCTCTGGAATTCCTCCAGCTGGGAGATCAGCCAGGCCCTGCTGCCGTTCCTTGAGACGGTCATCGGCGGCCCCGCGGAGTGGGACGGGAACGAAACCATTTCCCGCGCCATCGAAATCCGCGACGGCGTGGTCCTCAACAAGGATGTGCTGGAGTTCCAGCGGCGCGAGGCCGAGTACCCGCACCTGCCCGCTTAGGCTCGGCTACCTTCCGCCGAAGTACTATTGTTCTTATCACAGCGACCATCTCGGAAAGCGTGCAGTCATGATCCTGCTGGCCGGCGGAACCGGCACCCTTGGGAGCGTTCTCGCTCACGTTTTGCAGGACGCCAGAATGCCGTTCCGGATCCTCACGCGGAGCAGCGACAAGGCGTCCGCGCTCAAGGAAGCAGGCCTGAACGCCGTCATCGGGGACGCGGAGAACCCGGCGGATCTGGCCAGCGCACTTAGCGGTTGCACCGCCGTCGTCTCCGCCGTCAGTGGCTTCGGCCCGCAATCCGGCAGCACTCCGTCGGCCGTGGACCGCGGCGGCAATATCAACCTGATGAAGGCCGCAGAGGCGGCTGGCGTCCGTCAGTTTGTGCTCTTCTCGATGCGCGGAGCGTCGGCATCACACCCACTGGAGCTGGCACGGATGAAGTTCGCGGCCGAGCGGCAGTTGGTGGGCAGCAGCCTTGAGTGGACCATTTTGCGGCCCACCACCATCCTGGAAACGTACACGGCGATCATGGGTGAATCGCTGCGGAAGAGTGGCGTTGCCGTGGTGTTCGGGCGCGGGGACAATCCAGTCAACTTTGTCAGCGCCCGGGATTTGGCCGCCGCAGGCCGTTTCGCCCTCGAAGGCAGGCTGAACGGTCAGGCTGTGGACGTCGGCGGGCCAGACAACCTGACATTGAACGCGCTGGCGGCCCTGCTGATCGAAGGCAACGGGGGCGGACGGACAGTCCGGCTTCCGCTCCCACTGCTTCGCGCCGCCGCGGCAGGGGCCCGGCTTGTGGCACCGCAGTGGGGCCGTGTTCTGGGCGGAGCCGTCCACCTGGGTGCCGCCGAGATGTCCTTCGATGCCGCCATCGAACGCACCAAGCTGCCGGGGGTTCCGTACACACCGGTCCGGGAGGCACTGTCCAGTCAGGACCGGTCAGCTTAGGCTGCCGCGGCCACCCGGCTGACGATCCGCAGCGGGTGGCGGCGGTCCTTGAGATCAACCCTGAGCGCCAGCGCGCCCTTTCGGGCGAGGACGACGGCGACAGTCACCGCGGCGAGCGCCGGCACCCCGCCGGACACCACGAGTGCCACGTGCGGGTCCACGTGCTCGGCGATCCAGCCGAGCATGGGCCCGCCGATGGCCTGGCCGCCGATCAGCACCATGATGTACAGGCTCATGACCCGGCCCCGGATGCCCATGTTGGAGCTGATCTGGACCAGCTGGTTGGAGCCGGTGAGGAACATCAGGCACCAGAATCCGGACAGGACCATCACCACGCTGAACCACACCATGGACGGCGTCAGCGCGGCCAGGCACAGCATCAGGCCATACATTCCGGCGCAGAACACCACGGAGCGGAGCCGCAACTGGCGCCGCCGGGTGGACGCGACGGCACCGGCCAACGCACCCAGTGCCACCAGGGCGTTCAACAGTCCATAGCCGCCGGCGCCGACGTCGAACACGCGGTCCGCGAACGCGGCGAGCAGCACGGGAAGGCTCATGGCGAAGACGGAGATGAAGCCGGCCATCAGCCACGGCCAGTAGATGGTGGGCTTGCTGAGCGCGTACTGCAGTCCTTCCCGCAGCATGCCCTTCTTCTTGGGGGCGGGAGCGCTGACGAACAGCTGGTCCTTGCGCAGGAGCAGCAGCATGGTCACCGTGGAGCAGCACGCCAGCGCATTCGCGGCGAAGGCCCAGCCGGCGCCGACGGCAGTGAGCAGCAGTCCCGCCAGTGCCGGACCGATCAGGCCGCCCAGCTGGAACGTGGTGGAGTTGACGCTGATGGCGTTCCGGAGGTATCTGGGTCCCACCAGTTCGTTGACGAACACCTGCCGTGCGGGCTGATCCAGCACTGTGACCAGGCCCAGCAGCAGAGCAATGGCGTAGACGTGCCACACTTCGATGGCGCCGGTCAGGGCAAGCACCGCGAGTGCTGCCGCGAGGACCGCGGCGAGGCTCTGGCACAGGATGAGGATCCTGCGTTTGGCGAACCGGTCCGCCATCATGCCGCCCCACGGCCCCAGAAGCAGCGACGGCATGAACTGCAGCGCCACGGTGATGCCAACGGCGGTGACGGAACCGGACAGTTCCAACACCAGCCAGTCCTGGGCGATCCGCTGCATCCAGATTGCGACGACCGCGACAAAGTGCCCGATCGCGAAGATGCGGAAATTGGGGACTCTCAGGGAGATAAACGTGTGCCGCCACGGAAGGTGTTCACTGACGACGGCGATGGGTTGGGTCTGGGCGGAGGCAGTTGAAGCGGACGCGGAATCGATGACGGGCTGGCTGATGGTTGCCGACGTTGGCGGTGGGGGTGCCACAGGGGTGTCCTCAGGGAAGCGGGCGGACTGGGATGCTTCCCACGCTAGGCTGGTTCCAGGTGATTATGTAGCCCTATCGCGTCTATAACTACCATTACGAAGTGTAATAACATCCACTCTGACGTGGGTGAACAGCCGGCCCGGCAGCAAGAGGAGTCCACCGTGTTCGAACCCGCCCAGCTCCGTTCGTTCCTGGCCGTGGCCGAGACGCTCAGCTTCACCAAGGCAGCGGAACGCCTGGGCCTGGCACAGCCGACCGTTAGCCAGCACGTCCGCAAGCTGGAGACGGCTGCCAAGCGCAACCTCGTCAGCAGGGACACCCGCGATGTCCGCCTGACGGACAACGGGGACGCGATGGCCGGCTTCGCGCGCACCATCCTTTCGGCCCACGATGCCGCCACCCGATATTTCTCGGGCTCGGCCATGCGGGGCCGGCTGCGTTTTGGCACGGCCGATGACCTGGCCATCACCGGCCTCCCCCGGATCCTTCGTGAGTTCCGCCAGGTCTATCCACAGATCAACCTCGAGCTCACCGTTGGCCAGAGCGACCAGCTGTACAAGAAACTCAACGCCGGCCAGCTGGACCTGGTGTTTGTGAAGTGGGTGGCCGGCGTCAAAGACGGCACCGTGGTCCAGCACGACACCTTTTCCTGGGTAGGACTGGAGCAGACGTCCCTGGAGCCCGGGGATCCCGTACCCCTGATCGCCTACCCGTCCCCCAGCCTCAGCCGGAAATTGGCCATCGATGCGCTGGAATCAAGCGGGCGGACGTGGCGGATCACGTGCACTACCCGGCAGATCAGTGGCGTCCTGGCGGCACTCCGGGCAGGCATCGGCGTTGCCGTGATGCCGACGTCGTTGGTTCCCGAGGACCTGTTGATCATCACCCGCCGGTTTAACCTGCCTCCGGTGGGCGACGTCGATTTCACCCTGATCCGTAACCCGCTGGCCAACGCCGAAGTGATCGATGCGCTGACCCAGGCCATCGTCGGGCGGACGCTCAAGAAGTCGGTTTAACCGAATTTGCCGCAGGAATCAGCGCTGGCAACGAACCATTGAAGTAAAAGCCCGCCTCGCCTATGCTGGAATATCCATGGGTCAAGCAGTGGCCGGTTCAACACTACGAGTGCGCCATGCAGCCCATGATGCGGCCGCACTCGGGATAGGCAGCCAATGACGACAGCCGAGAACACCCATTTACACACCGTATATGCCCAGCGACATAGCACTGTACGGCCGCTGGTCACGCATCATTCCAGCCACAACGCCGGCATTTCGCGGGCGGCCGAGTACATCGGCAAGCCCACGTGCGACAAGTGCGGCACGGATGAATTCATTTACCTGGAGTCCTACATTCCACCGGTGTACCGGCGTGACGGGGCGGTCAGGACGCTGGGCGAAGTCGCCTACACCTGCACCCGTTGCGAAAATTTCTCCGCCCACAATGTTCCTGCATCGTGGGCTCCCCCAGGCTGGTATCTGGGCTAATTACCAACCGTCTCCAGGCTCGCCAAGCGCAGCCCCTGATCACTACGCAACCATTCAATAGCGAAAGGCCCGGCAACCGCCCCGAAGGCGGCCACCGGGCCTTTCGTGTCTGTTGGGTAGTGGATGGGTGTCACCCGAAGGTCCTGAACGGTTGAGTGATCATGTCTCGATCGGCTTTTTGACGCGGTGTTTCCGCCGGATGTGGTGGATCGGGTGATCGCGCGGACGGGTTCGCGGAAGCCGCTGCCGGGCACGAAGGGCCCGGTGACGGAGTAGACCGCGATGCGGTCCGGGCCGGCCATCCGCCAGGCGCTGGTCGGCTTGGGTCGCGAAGGCGCTGTCATCGAGCGGCGGTCAGCCCTACGCCCTTTCGGCCAGGAGCATTGGCACGAGTCGATCCGGCGTGAACATGGTGGGCCAATCCGGGTTGCCCCTGCCGATCCCAGCGGCGATCACAAAGGACGCGCGTTCCTGCGGGCTGTCGTGGCCGTGGCCGCCCTCATCCACGTGGCCGTGATCGGTGGTGAGTACCATCAGCCATTCCTCGCCGCGGGTTACGGCGCGCTCCTCCAGCGCGGCGTGAAGCCTGGCAAGATGGGCGTCTATGCGGGCGATTGCTTGCAGATAGTGTCCGCCGACCACCCCGTTGAGGTGTCCTGCGTCATCCGCGTCGCAGAAGTACACGAAGCTGACGTCCGGACCGGACTTCGTGAGGGTATAAACAGAGAAGTCCGCGATCTCGGCGTCGATCTTTTGGTATCCGTACGTCTCGCCGTCGAGGGCGATGATGCGGTGCCGGCCCGCGCGCTGCTGTTCCCTGCGCTCGTGTATTACCGGGCCGATGCCGGTTGGATCCACCAGCGGCGGCCATCCTGCCGCGGCGAAGGTGCTGGTGGTTTGGTCCTGGTAGTAGGCGCGGCTGAGCAGGTCCGGGCGGGTGAGGAGATCGTGCCCCGCGAACAGGTTGTCCCGCACGCCGTGTTCGGCGTGGGTGGACCCTGTCAGCAGTGTGGACCATCCCGGGCCGGAGAGGGTGGGGACCTCCATGGTCAGTTCAGCGAAGCACCCGGCTGTCTTGAGACCTGCCAGCGTTGGCGCGCAGCCAGCGTCCAGCGCGGTGTCCAGGATCAACCCGTCTATCCCGACGAGGAGAATCTTGGTTTTCATGCGGCGTCCTCTTCCTTCAGTGCGGTCCGTGCGTGCCCCACCAGCGTGGTGTCCCTGAGGGCGGAGACAGCAACGCGCTGGCCGGCAGTGAATTTCATGGCTTCGTGGGCCGGCACGTCGATCCGCAGGGTCTGGCCCACGTCGTCCTGCGATTGGACGTTCACACTGGTTATGGCCCCGCGCAGTACCAGGGAGGTGACCAGGCTTGCGCCGGTGGAATCGTCGCTGACGGCGAGGTCCTCGGGCCGGATCAGCGCCACCAGCGCGGCACTGCCTCCGGCCGTTTCCGGATTGGTGATGCTGAGTTGCCGCCCGAGAACCAGGACACGTCTGCCGTCCGGGACTGCCGGAATGCGGTTGGTCACACCGACGAATTCGGAGACGAACGCGGTTGCGGGACGCCGGTAAATGACCTCCGGAGCGTCAAGCTGTTCGATCCGGCCATCGTACATCACGCCGATTCGGTCCGCGGTGGTCAGTGCTTCTTCCTGGTCATGGGTGACCAGGAGGGTGGTGGTCCCTGCCTGGGTCTGGACCCGCCGAATTTCCTCGCGCAGATGGACCCGGACCTTCGCATCGAGGGCGGAGAGTGGCTCGTCCAGCAGCAGCACCCGCGGTTCAATCGCCAGCGCCCGGGCCAGCGCCACACGTTGCTGTTGGCCGCCGGAGAGCTGGTGCGGGAACTTCTCCGCATGCTCGGCAAGGCCCACGGTCTCCAGCAGTTCCGCGGCGCGCGCCGTGCGCCTGCTGATGCTGGTGCCGCGGATCCGCAGGCCGTAGGCCACGTTATCCCTCGCCGTCATGTGGGGAAACAGGCTGTAAGCCTGAAAGACGACGCCGATGCCCCGGGTGCGCACCGCATCCATGGTGACGTCCCGGCCGGCTATGGATACCGCGCCCTCCTGCGGGCTTTCGAAACCGGCCAGCACCCGCAGGATGGTGGTCTTTCCGCACCCGGAGGGGCCCAGCAGCGCCAGCAGCTCCCCGCCCTCTAGCTTCAGGTCAAGGTTCTTGAGCACCGTTTTGCGGCCGTAGGCCATGGTGATGTTGGACAGCTGGACTTCGGCGGCCGTGCGGGACATCAACGGTCTCCTTTCGGGGATGCCGCGGCGCGCGCGGACCGGCGCGCCTTGCGGGAGGTGGATGGGGAAGCGGCCCGGGCAGACCCTGCGGCGGAGAGGGTCATGAGCAGCAGCCAGGTGGTGATGATGACGATGAAGGACAGCGCAGCGGCCGCGCGGGGCTGATTGTTGCCGATTTGCAGCAGAAAAACCGGGAACGTGTTGTGCAGCAGCAGGGCTGCCAGAGCGTACTCGCCCAGCACCAGAGCCACCGACAGGAGGGAGGCGCCCAACAGGGCCGGCTGCAGGTTCGGCAGGATCACGGTGAACAGCGTCTGGGCCGGGTTGGCGCCGAGGCTGGCGCTGGCGGCAAACAATGTCTTCACATCCAGGGCACGGATGCCTGCGTCCAGTGTCCGGTACACCAGCGGCAGGCTCAGCACCATGTAGAACGGAACTAGCGAATATGAACTGGCCAGGAAACCGGGCAGGACAGCCCGGAAGAACAGGCTGGCCCCGCTGACCAGGGCGATGGCCGGCACCACATACGGGATGACCGAGAGCCATTCCGCGAAGCGCAGCAGTCCGGGCTGTTTGAGATGAAGCCACAGGAGCGTGGGCACCAGCAATGCCAGCGAGGCCAGGGTGCTCAACACCGCGAGTTGCAGGGTGAGCAGTAGCTGCGGCACGAAGTTGGCGTTGCGCAGGGCCAGTGCGATGGACTCGAAACTGACTCCCCGTCCCGGGAGCGTGAACCCGAAGACGGCCGCGGCGAGGATCGGGGTGAAGAACAGGATCAGGGCAACCGCGAAGATGAGGCTCACTGTGAGCTGCAGACCGCGGCGGCGCGCCGCAGGGCTCAGCGAAGCCACTTCCCGGCCCTCCTTTCGAGGATGGATCGCAGGGCCATGGTGACCACGATGATGACGATCATCCCCGTCACCAGCGCGGCGGCGAAGCTCTCATCCATGAGGACGTCGCCGGAGATGAAGAAGCCAATCAGGATGGGGACCAGATTCACGCGGCCGCCCGCCAGCGCGTAGGCCGTGGCATAGGCGCTGAAGGAATTCGCGAACAGCAGCAGCAACGCTCCCAGTACCGGGGGCCACAGGATGGGAAACGCTACGTCGCGCAGGTACTGCCACGGGGACGCGCCCAGACTGGCCGCGGCCTCGGCCCACTGTTTCTTCAGGGCGCCGAAGGCCGGCAACATAAGAATGGCCATCAGGGGAACCTGAAAATAGAGATAGACGACCACCAGCCCGGCGAAGGAGGCCAGCGGGAATGTCTGGCTCAAGTCCCAGCCAGTGATGTCCAGGACGCTGCGGGTGACCACACCCTGCACACCCATGGCGGCAATGAAGGCGAATGCCAGCGGGACGCCGCCGAGCTGGGACGCGACCGCCGAATAGGAGAGCACCAGGTTCCTGAGCCAACGCGGCTTTTCTGCGGCGTTCAAGGCCCAAGCCAGTATGAGGCCTCCGGCGCCGCCAAGCGCCGCCGTCACGAGCGAGAGACTGATGGTTGTCAGGAACGCATCACGGTACTGCGGCTCCAGCAACCTGGAAATCGAATCGAGGGAGAACCTTCCGTGCGAGACGAAGGTGTTCCAAAGATTCGCCACCACCGGGATGATCAGGAATAGGACGAGGAAGCCGAGATACGGCAGGAGTCCGAGCCAGGCCCCCGAGATGGCTGGTCTCCGACGTCGACCCGCACTGCCGGGCACGAAGCAATGATTCAACGGCGCAGTAGCCAGAGTCTCACCGCCGCCCGTCGGGCCGGCGGCAGCGGCGTCATGGTCCGGACGCGCAGCAGTTTTGGTGTCCGCCTGGCCCATCAGGCTCCGACCTTCTGGCTCCACTGATCCGTGATGGTCTTGCCGGCCTTGGCGCCCTGCTCGATGCTGGGGAACCTGATGCCTGCCAGGACATCGGCGGGCGGCAGCTTACTCAGGGCCTGCTGGGACAGCTTTCCGTCCTTCTTCAGCTGGGCATAGCGTGCCGGAACCGCGCCGCCCAAGGCGAACTGTTCTGCACCCTCATCGCTGTTCAGCCACTCTATCCACAGCCGCGCAGCGTTGGGCCGCGGAGACTGGATGGTAACGGGCTGGGCATAGTAGTTGCCGAACACCCCGTCCGGCAGGATGGCGGTCTGGAGCGCGACGCCGCTGCGCTTCATTTCCTCTTCGATGCCCAGGAAATTGTAGTTCCAGTCGAAGAGCACGGAGGCCTGGCCGGTGCTCAGGGCCGACGCGACTGAGGTGACGCTGACCAGATTGCCTGACTTGGCCAGCCGCGCGAAGAATTCGATGCCTGCTGTGACGTCGTCCAGCGAACCGCCATTGGCCAGGGTGGCGGCGAAGACCGTCGCCATGGAGGTGGCACCCTTGCGCGGGTCTCCGGGCAAGGCGATCTTGCCTTTATACTTCGGATCCAGCAGGTCTTTGAACGACCTCGGCATTTCTACGTTGTTGGTGTTGACGCCGATGCTCAGCACGCCGTAATACGCGCCGACCCACATACCGTTCGAGTCCCTCAGTTCCGCCGGGGTCTGCTCGAATGTAGTGGGCTTGTAAGCCTCGATAAGGCCCTGATCGACGGCCGGCTGGGTGAAGGAGTAGCCGACGTCAATGACGTCCGGCTGCGAGGACTGGCCCTTGGAGTTCTTCACCGCCTGCAGTTCCTCGGCGCTGGAGGCATCCGGGCTGTCCACAGGGGTATCCACTCCATATTTGGCCTTGAACGCCTGGAAATGGCCCTTGTAGTTGGCCCATGATTCAGGGCAGGCAATCAACTGGACCCGGCCTTCCTGCTTGGCCAGCTTGATGATCTCCTCAAGGTTGGCGCCGACGGTCCCCGCGGCGGAGGACGCAGCCGAACCGCCGCAAGCGGCGAGGCTGCCACCGGCCGCGACCAGCCCGGCGGTGCCAATGAGGCCGCGCAGAATGTTGCGGCGAGACACAGCGGCGGACAGGCGGAACTCAGACATGAGGATCTCCATGGGTTGGTCAGGAACTATTCCGATACCAGCGTGCGGGCCACCGGTTGACAGTCGACGGACGCAACGTGAACACCACATGAATAACGGTCTAGACCTTATAATTCCGACGAGATGCCGGCTCTTTCCGGGGCATGGTTTATAAGACAACAAGTCTGACAATCAAAGGAACTTCCATGAACCCCGCACCGGAAACGACGGCGGCGACCACCGCCGAATTCGGACACCTGGCCTCGACGGTCGGCACCCTGCTGGAATGCAGCGGCGTGCTGTTCGATTTCAACGGCACGCTGTCCGACGACGAAGGAATCTACGAGGAACTGTTCATCGAACTGGCAGCCCGGGAATGCGGGCTGGACCTGACAAGGATGCAGTACCGGTCAGACCTTCACGGCCACAGCGACCGCGAAATCACCGAAGCCATCATGGCGTTGGCCGGGACCCCGGCGGCGCCGGTGGAGAAGTTCCTGAACCTGTTGGACGGGCGCTACAACGAAGCGGTGGCCCAACACGGCCCCATCTCCCGGGGAGCACGCGAATTGGTCGGTGCCCTGCACACAGCAGGGATCCGCCTCGGGGTAGTCACAGGAGCTGGCAGGGCCACCGTCCTGCCGGCACTGGAGAGGGCCGGGCTGCTGGACTTATTCGGCGTCATCGTTACTCAGGACGACGTCAGGGACGGCAAGCCGGACCCCGAGGGGCTGCGCAAGGCGGCTCAGGCGCTCGGGCTGGCCGGACCAGGCCGTGTGGTCGTCTTCGAGGACTCCGTACCCGGCCTTCGCGCCGCCGCTGCCGCTGGAATGGTGCCGGTGGCCGTTGCCGGGATCCCGCCGCGGGAGGTCATTTTGCCGCTGGCCGCAGTGGTAGTGGAACGGCTGGCGCCGGACTGTCTGCGGATTCCCCTGAGGCCCACGCGGATCCTGTCACGGTAACCCTGCCTCTATTCCACTGGCCCGGGCTGTTCTGCCTGCACGCGGCCGGAGACCATGATGCGGATCCTGTCGGTACGGAAAACGTCCTCTGAATACTCAACCGGGACCCCCTCCGCAGACCGGGCTGTGCGGACGGTGCCCAGAACCAGCGTATCCCGCGGCACGTGCAGCAGGGCCGCGTCGTCCACCGCCACAATCGCCGGACGCAACTCCTCCTCCGCACTGGCAGGCGCATTCCCGTACTCACTGTCCATAAGCTTGTAGAGAGACCCGGTCAGGTTCCGCTCCAACAGGTCGGGAAAGAGATCACGGGGGAAGAACGAATTCTCCAGCACGACGGGTACCCCGTCGGCAAAGCGGATGCGCCTGATCCAGTGCACCTGGGCACCGGCTTCTAGCTCCAGGGCCTCAGCCACCCGCTCAGGCACGGCGACAGTCTCAGCAGCCAGCACCGTGGAGGAAGCCGTGCCTGCCGTCCTCATTAGTTGCGGGCTGAGCCCCATCAAATTGGAAATATCCACGGTGGGCCGCTGCAGGGCCACAAACGACCCCCCGCCGCGGCCCACCACCCGTTCGATGTAACCGGACGATTGCAGCCTGTCCATGGCCTGGCGCAGAGTCATGCGGCTGACGCCCAAAGCCTGGCTGAGCTCACGCTCGGCAGGGAGTCTGGTTCCCTTGGGCAGATCGCCGTTGGTGATCAGGTCCGACAGCCAGCCGCGGATGACACCATGGGCAGTGCGTCGGGCAGGGAAAGCCAATCCGCGGGCGCGCCGGACAATATCGTCTTGCAGAGATTTCACGGCGGGGGGTTCCACGCGGCTGGCCTCTCCCGAACGCGCCTGCGCCTGCGCGGATTCGGTTTCATGGGCGGCCTGGCGAGTGTCTGCGACGTCGATGACAGCGGTCCTTGGATGGAAAACAGGGGTCAGTTCGATCCTAGCCGCCGTTTCAGGATGCACCTGGAATGGGGCGATAACGGCGCATTTGTCGGGACGAAAAATAGCTATTGCGACCGATGCATGATCAGTTCGGAGCTCCCGTCAAGCCCCCAAACGCCCTGGCTGATCCGTGTGCCGTCGGGCTGATGTCATCGCTGCTGGCGACCGCTCGTCCTGTCAGGTGTTGGCTCCCCGCGCCGCCACCACCCAGTGGTCGATGATGCCGTTCTGTGTCACGACCAGGTCGTCGGCAAGGTTGACGGCCCAGCACACATGGTTGGGCGCGAGGCGGACAACGTCTCCGAGTGGAGGGGCAGGGACGCCGTCCGGATCCTCACGGTCGCGTGGTGCCCGGATAACGCCACGATCCAGGGTGTACCCAGCTGTGCCCATTCGGTGCACCGGCGGATGCCCGGTCGGGGTTCCGACTGCGGGCGCCTGAACCGCCAACCTATCCTGCAGGCAGCCTGCGCAGGCCCTGGCTTGGCCACGTTCGGCGGCACAACGCGTGTCTCGCAACAGTGATCTAAAGCGCCATAGATCCGCCCTAGATCAGCGCATCCGAGAGGTGGTTCGGGGTGCCGAAGCGGTGGGCCGTGATGCTGATGGCCTGCTCGTGCAGGAACGGCAGCAGCTCCACCCGTCCGGCCTCGGTGACCGCGTGGGCGTAGATGGCCAGGTCCGGACGCCCGTCCGTTGCCTCGGCGAGGGCGGTGGCGTCGCCGCCGATCAGGCGGATCCGTGCACCGGACAGTTTGCCCGCCGCGGCGAGGTGTGCCGCCGAAGCCAGCCAGCCGGCGTCGGACTCTACCGTGACGTTGACGTCCAGCCCGGTGAGCACGGCGCGCAGCTGGGCGGGAAGGTCGACGGCGGTGGACACGGTCAGTACCGAACCCGCCAGGACGCCGGCCGCCACAGTCCGCACCAGGTGGGCCAGCGCGCCCCGTTCGGAGAGCCGCACGGTGACCGGCAGCGCACGGTAGCGGAAGATGTTCCGCTCCGCGCTAAGTCCGGAAACGTCCTTGGCGGTGCCGAACTCGTCAGTCCAGGCCTGGGCGTCGGAGGCCAGGGCACGCTGCAGGGATTCCAGCTCGGCTGGCTGCAGGGAGCCCGCGGCGGCGTTCAGGATGCGGCCGACGCCCGCGTTGGTGACGGTTGCCGTGGCTGAGGCTTCCGCGTTGACCCAGTTGCCGAGGCCGGCGAGGTAGTTGGGACCGCCGGCTTTGGTGCCCGCACCGACGGCGGACTTCTTCCAGCCGCCGAACGGCTGGCGCTGCACGATGGCGCCGGTGATGCCGCGGTTCACGTAGAGGTTTCCGGCCTGGACGGAGTCCAGCCAGGTGCCGAGCTCGTCCGGGTTCAGGGAGTGCAGGCCGGCGGTGAGGCCGTATTCGACCTGGTTCTGGATGGCGATGGCATCCTCGAGTGTCGCCGCGGTCATCACGCCCAGGACCGGTCCGAAGAATTCGGTGAGGTGGACGTAGGACCCGCGGCGGACGCCGTAGCGCACGCCCGGGCTCCAGAGGCGGCCGGTCCCGTCGAGCTTGCGCGGTTCCACGGCCCAGGTCTCGCCCTCGCCGAGGGTGGTGAGGGCGTTGAGCAGCTTGCCGTTTGCGGGCTCGATGATCGGGCCCATCTGGCTGGTGGGGTCCTGCGGGTAGCCCACCTTCAGCGAGGTCACGGCGTCTATGAGCTGGTTGTGGAAGCGCCTAGATTTAGCAGCAGTGCCCACCAGGATCACTAGGGACGCGGCAGAGCACTTCTGCCCCGCGTGCCCGAACGCGGAGTACACCACGTCCTTGGCGGCCAGGTCCAGGTCCGCACTCGGCGTGACGATGATGGCGTTCTTGCCGCTGGTCTCTGCAAGCAGCGGCAGGTCCTTGCGGAAGGTTCTGAACAGCTCGGCGGTTTCGTAGCCGCCGGTCAGGATCACACGGTCCACGGCGGGGTGGGAGATCAGCTGCTGGCCGAGTTCCCGCTCGCCGAGCTGGACCATGGTCAGCACGCCTTTCGGGACGCCGGCTTCCCAGAGTGCCTCGATCATCACGGCACCGCTGCGGCGGGCCTGCTTGGCGGGTTTGATCACGACGGCGGAGCCGGCGGCGAGTGCCGCGAGGGTGGACCCTGCCGGGATGGCGACCGGGAAGTTCCACGGCGGGGTCACCACGGTGAGCTTTGCGGGCACGAACGTGGCGCCGTCGACCATTTCCAGCTTGCGGGCGGACTCGGCGTAGTAGTGGGCGAAGTCCACGGCTTCGCTGACCTCGGGATCGCCCTGGTCGATGGTTTTGCCCGTTTCGCTGGCCATGACCTCCAGGAGGTCGGCGCGGCGGGCCTCGAGGACGTCACCGGCGCGGTGCAGGATCTCGGCGCGCTCGTCGCCGGTCAGCGCGCCCCAGGCCTTCCCCTTTTCCACGGCCGTGTCGATCACTGAGTTGAGGGTTGCGGCGTCGTTGATGGTGGCGGCCTCGACGGCGGCGTTGCCCAGCGTGGACGTGGTGACGCGGCCTAGGATGGCCCGGCCCCAGGTGCGGTTGGCAGGCAAGGCCGGGTCAGTATCCGGAGTGCTCGCGAACGAGTCACGCGGCAGGGGCTGCGGCGGGAGGCTCCGGTTCTGCTGCCGGTTGGCCGGGGGAACTTCGTCGTCGAGCGTGTCCAGGGAGGCGAGGAAGCGCTGCTTCTCGCGCTCGAACAGAACTTCGTTTTCGCTGAGTTCGAACACGGCGGACATAAAGTTGTCCTGACTGGCTCCCTCTTCGAGGCGGCGGATCAGGTAGGCGATGGCGACGTCGAACTCTGCGGGGTGCACCACCGGGGTGTAGAGCAGGAGCGAGCCGACGTCCTTCTTGACGGCTTCGGCCTGGCCCTGCGCCATGCCCAGCAGCATCTCGAATTCGATGCCGGATTCCACGCCGCGCTGCTTGGCAAGGAGCCAGGCGAAGGCGATGTCGAAGAGGTTGTGGCCGGCCACGCCGATCCGGACGTTCTGGATCCGGTCCGGGTGCAGCGAGTAGTTGATGACGCGCTTGTAGTTGGTGTCCGAGTCCTGCTTGGTGTGCCAGGTGGCCAGCGGCCAGTCGTGCAGCGAGGCCTCCACCTGTTCCATGGGCAGGTTGGCGCCCTTGACCACGCGGACCTTGATGGCGGCGCCGCCGTTGGCGCGGCGTTCGGCGGCCCAATCCTGGAGGCGGATCATGGCGGCGAGTGCATCCGGGAGGTAGGCCTGCAGCACGATGCCGGCCTCGAGGTTCTTGAACTCGAGCTTGTCCAGGATCCTGGTGAAGACCGCGATGGTCATGTCCAGGTCCTTGTATTCCTCCATGTCCAGGTTGATGAACTTGGCCTTCTGTCCCGCGCCGGACGCGGCGGCGGCAAAGGAAGCGGCGCGGGTGAACAGCGGCGTGAGCTTCTCGACAACGTGCTCCACGGCCTCGTCGAACGCCCACGCGGAGTGCGGAGCCACGGTGGAGGAAACCTTGATGGAGACGTAGTCCACGTCCGGGCGGGACAGGAGCGTGTGGGTTCCCGAGAGCCGGCGGGAAGCCTCGTGCTCGCCCAGGACGGCTTCGCCGAGGAGGTTCACGTTGAGCTTGATGCCGTCCTTGCGGATCTTGGCGATGGCCGGGCCCAGCTTGGCGTCGGTGGCGTCAACGATCAGGTGGCCCACCATTTCGCGGAGCACACGGCGGGCGATCGGGATGACCACCTGCGGCAGGACCGGCGCCATGGTGCCGCCGAGGCGGACGGCGCTGCGCATGTACCACGGCAGGAACGCCGGGACCTTCGGCGCCAGGGCTGCGAGGTTTCGGGCGGCAACGTGGAGGTCTTCGGGGCGGACCACGCCGTCCACGAAGCCGACCGTAAAGTCCAGGCCGTTGGGATCCTTCAGCACACCGGCGAGCTGCTCAGCCGAGGCATCAACAGGAACTTTCGAAGCCTCGGTCAGCCAGCGGCGCACCAGCGTGATGGTGTCCGCCGCGAGGGCACGGGCCTGCGGGACGTCTGTCTGTCCGGTGGCTTCCGTTGCAGTGTGAGTCATGGTTTGCTCGTTCTTTCCGTGGTCTGGAAGGGGTCTTATTCATCAGTATGAGCTTGCAATCACATAAGATAAAGCGATGTTTTCTAAGCAATACAGGTTAGAAAACCCAACGCTTCCGGCGCGGCCCGAACAGCCCTTAAACCACCAACGGCAGGCCCGGCCCCCTCCCCCGGATGCGCTATCACTTTTGGTTCCCAAAACCGGGGTTTGGGGACCAAAAGTGATAGCGCAACGTGTGGGGGTGTGGGGGCCGGGCCTGCCGAGAGGGCTGCGGGGGTCAGGTCGGGAAAGTGAGGGCTAGCTGAGGGGGCGGTGCATCTCCACGGCTTCCTGGTGGCGCGGGCTGTCCGGGTTCATCAGGGAGTGCTTGCGGCCGTAGAAGAAGTAGATGGCCAGGCCGATGACGAGCCACACGCCGAACCGCACCCAGGTCTCCCAGTGCAGCTGGAACATGAGGAACGCGGAGGCGAGCACACCGAACGCGGGAATGACCGGCATCAGCGGCAGGCGGAAGGTGCGCGGGGCGTCCGGCTTCTTGTAGCGGAACACGATCACAGAGAAGCAGACCACGACGAAGGCGGCCAGGATGCCGATGTTTGTGAGGTCAGCAACGGCCTTGATGGGGAAAACGCCGGCCAGCAGGGCGGAGGCGACGCCGGCAATCCAGGTGACGCGCTGCGGCGTTCCATGCCGGTCTGTTTTGGCGAACCAACCGGGCAGCAGGCCATCGCGGCTCATGGAGAACCAGACACGGGTGACGCCCAGGAGGAATGTCA
Organism: Pseudarthrobacter sp. Y6; assembly: GCF_050156205.1. Classification (NCBI taxonomy): domain Bacteria; kingdom Bacillati; phylum Actinomycetota; class Actinomycetes; order Micrococcales; family Micrococcaceae; genus Pseudarthrobacter; species Pseudarthrobacter sp. Y6. Next base: position 4,152,142 of record NZ_CP189574.1, read on the forward strand.
GCATCACCGTGAGGATGGACAGCACGGCGAAGACGGAAATGATGGTGGCAATGACGGGCAGGCCCACCCCCGTGAACGCGGAGGCGAAGCCGGCCTTGGGGTCGATGTCCTTGTAGTTCTGCATGCCGGTCAGGACCAGGGTGGCCGCGACATAGAGCAGCATCGCGATGATAAGGGACAGGACAATGGCCTTGGGCATGTGCTTCTTGCCGTCCTTGGCCTCTTCCGCCGCGGTGCTCATGGCGTCGTAGCCGAACACAGCGAAGAACACTGTTGCCGATCCCGCCAGGACCGGCCCAAATCCGCTGGGCATAAACGGGTTGTAGTTGTTGGTGTCGATGTAGAAAATGCCGAGCCCGATGATGAAAAGGATCAGGACAACCTTGATGGCTACTGCAAAGAGTTCAAACCGGCCGAATGCTTTGGTCCCACGGGACAGAATCCAGGTCACCAGCAAGCAGACCAGGATGGCGGGAATGTTGACGATGCCGCCCTTGCCCTCATCCGCCGTCGAGGTCATCCACACAGGCAAATGGATGCCGATGCCGGACAGGAACGCCTCAAGGTAACCGGAGATGCCAATGGCCACCACGGCAACGATCGCTATGTATTCCAGCAGCAGGTCCCAGCCGATGAACCAGCCGATCACCTCGCCCAGCGCAACATAGCCGTAGGTGTAGGCCGAGCCGGCCCGGGGGATCATGCCGGCAAACTCTGCGTAGGAGAGAGCGGCAGCTGCTGAGGCCAGGCCGGCGATCAGGAAGGAGAACAGAACAGCGGGCCCCACACCCGGGTTTCCTTCGCTGCCCGCCGCCACCAGGCCCGCGAGGGAGAAGATTCCGACGCCGATAATGCCGCCGACGCCGATGGCCGTGAGCTGCCACAGCCCAAGGGACTTGAGCAGACCGCTGTGTTTGTTTTCTTCTTCGATGTCGTCGAGCGGCTTGCGCCGCATGATCGACTGGGACATATCTTTAGGGCTCATCAGGAACTCCTGCGTGGGGTGCGGCCCCATCGCGGCGCCCCGGCATGGGGCTGTGACGGGGGTAACTCAGGTACACCAGTATGCAAGCGCAATTGCGTTAGATAAAGTGACTACTTCTAACCAATATCCATTAGATTCATCAAGGAATGTGGCCATGCTCGATGTTCGGCGCCTGCGGCTCCTCCGCGAACTGAAGATCCGGGGCACGCTGGCGGAGGTGGCGGAGGCACTGCAGTACAGCCCGTCGTCGGTCTCCCAGCAGCTTGCCCTGCTGGAAAAGGAAGTGGGCGTGGAGCTGCTCCGGAAAACGGGGCGGCGCGTCCAGCTGACGCCGCAGGCCGAAGTCCTGGTGGCCCACACCGCCCAGCTGCTCGAAACCATGGAGCAGGCGGAAGCGGATCTGGCGGCGTCGCTGACCACTGTCACGGGAACCGTGCGGATTGCGGTGTTCCAGTCCGCGGCCCTGGCGCTGATGCCCGACACGCTTTCGCGGATGACGGCGGAGTACCCGGAAGTCCGGATCGAAATGATCCAGCGCGAACCCGAAACGGCACTTCATGAGACGTGGGCACGCGATTTTGACCTGGTCATCGCCGAGCAGTATCCGGGCCACGCCGCCCCGCGGTACCCGGAGCTGGACCGCATCAAGCTGACCACTGACGCGATCCGGCTGGCCGTTCCGCCAGCCGCTCCCGGCCGGCCGTCCATCACGTCGCTGGAAGATACTGCCGCGCTGCCCTGGGTTATGGAGCCGCGCGGCGCGGCCTCCCGGCACTGGGCGGAGCAGGCCTGCCGGAGCGCCGGGTTCGAGCCCGATGTCCGCTTCGAAACAGCCGATCTCCAGGCACAGATCAGGCTTATCGAGTCCGGAAATGCCGTGGGGCTCATGCCGGACCTCGTCTGGACGGGGCGGGGCACCACCGCCCAGTTGCTGGATCTGCCGGGGCATCCGCGCAGGACCGTGTTCACGTCGGTGCGCCGCTCCAGCGCGCAGCGGCCCGCCATCCTCGCCGCCCGCGAGACGCTGGCAGCCACCGCCATTTCAGTAGCAAGGACGGACGACGGCGGCGCGTCCGGCTAGGTGCCTAACCGCCCGGTCACTTGCCGGGCAGGTGGGGAACAGCCTCCGGCGCGATGTTCAGTGCGTCACAGCGCGATCCGGGCGCCGACGCTAGACTGGGCGGGTTATGAATCGCACAATGTTCAAGTCCAAAATCCACCGGGCCACCGTCACGCACGCCGACCTGCACTACGTAGGATCGGTCACCGTTGACCTGGACCTGCTGGATGCTGCCGATATCCTTCCCGGCGAGCTCGTGGCCATCGTGGACGTGACCAACGGTGCGCGCCTGGAGACCTATACCATCGCCGGCGAGCGCGGCTCCGGTGTCATTGGTATCAACGGGGCAGCCGCGCACCTGATGCACGAGAACGACATTGTCATCCTGATCACGTATGCCCAGATGACCACGGAAGAGGCCAAGGCCTACACCCCGAAGGTTATCCATGTGGACAAGCACAACAAGATTGTCCGGATCGGAAACGATCCGGCCGAGGGCCTCACGCCGGGCCTGATGCGGCCGCCGTTCGCCCTTAACAACGCCGCCCTGTAGCCGGAGGGTGAGTCCGGGCAGACACCGCCGCCGCAGCTTCGGAGGCTTTTCTTGGTAGGTGTACTGCAGGGCTTCTTTGTTGTCTGGTTCATCATCATGGTGGGCTGGTTCGTCGGCCGGCAACGGATCCTCGGCGACAACGCCCGCCAGGTCCTCAGTGGCCTGACCTTCTTCGTGGCCAGCCCTGCCCTGCTCTTCGAGACGCTCAGTAAGGCGCAGCTGGGGGAAGTCTTCGCGGAACCGCTGCTGGTCACGGCGGTGTCCGCGCTCTGCACCGCCATTGTCTTCTTCAGCATCGTGAAGTTCGTCCTGAAGCGCGCGTTGCCGGAAGCACTGATGTCCTCGATGGCCGCTTCCCTGGCCAACTCCGCGAACCTTGGCATCCCCATCGCGGTCTACGTCCTGGGCGACGCCAGCTATGTGGCGCCGCTGCTGATCTTCCAGCTGGCGTTCTTCACTCCGGTTTTCCTGATGATCCTTGACGCCTGCACCAGCTCGCACCGCACCACGCCTTGGGGATTCATTCTGATGATCCTGCGGAACCCGATGATTGTTGGCTCCGGCCTGGGCCTGCAGGTGGCGGGGACTGGCTGGCAGGTTCCGCCGCTGCTCCTTGAGCCCATCCACCTCATTGGCGGGGCGGCGATTCCGGCCATGCTGATCGCCTTCGGCATGAGCCTGAGCGGCAGCCGGCCATTGCAGGCGGCCGCCGGCAGGCGCGTGGACACCCTCCTGGCCAGCGCCTTCAAACTTGTGGTCCACCCTGCCATTGCCTACGTTTTCGCCCGCTTTGCCCTGGGTATCAACGGCCCGGCCCTGTTCGCGGCCGTGGTGGTTGCGTCCCTCCCCACGGCGCAGAACGTCTTTGTTGCCGCCAGCCGATACCAGACCGGCCTCACCGTGGCCAAGGACACCGTCCTGATCACCACGGTGGTGGCGGTACCCGCCATGATCGGCGTCGCCCTGCTGCTGAACTGACCTGACCTGAGGAGCCAAATGGGAACAAACCTGGACACTGTTGTGATCGGCGGCGGAGCAATGGGCTCTGCGGCTGCCTGGGCTTTGGCCCGCCGTGGCCGCCAGGTCACGCTGCTGGAACAGTTCGGCCCCGGCCACCACAACGGGGCGTCGCACGGCAGCACCCGCAACCTGAACCCGGGCTACCACCGGCCGGAGTACGTGGCCATGCTGGCCGAGGGGCTGGCGCTCTGGGAGGAACTCGAGCTGGACAGCGGCGAACTGCTGCTCACGCGCACGGGGATCGTCAACCATGGCCCTGATCCGCGGCTCGCGCTGGTGCAGGCGGCGCTCACCGAGGCAGGCATCCGGGCAGAGTCCCTCGGGCCGGAGGAGGCCGCCGAGCGGTGGCGCGGCATCCGTTTCGACCAGCAGGTCCTTCACATGCCCGACGGCGGCCAGCTGAACCCCGAGGCGGCGCTCCCCGTCTTCCAGCGGCTCGCCGCGGCCCGCGGCGCCGAGATCCGGCACCACACCAAGGTGGTGGAGCTGAAAATCATGGACGACGGCGTCCGGCTCACTTTGGCGGAACGAGGCCCTGGCGCATCGGGGCGGACAGAGGTGGTCACCGCCGCGCAGGCCGTGGTAACGGCCGGGGGCTGGACGGAGAAGCTGCTGTCCGGCGCGGCCGTGAGCGGGAAGCTCAGGATTCCCCGGCTCACGGTCACCCAGGAGCAGCCGGCACACTTCCGCGTTGCCGATCAAGGCGCCGTGTGGCCCGGCTCCAACCACACCCCTGGACCCGGACCTGCCTACAAGGACTGGTATTCGCCCGTCTATGGGATGCAGACGCCGGGCGAAGGCATCAAAGCCGGCTGGCACGGCGTCGGTCCCGTGGTGGATCCGGACAGGCGGTCCTTCCTCCCCGAACCGGTCCAGCTCGCGGCCCTGCAGGATTACGCCCGGACCTGGCTGCCGTGCGTGGACGCCGATTCATTCGAGGCCATCAGCTGCACGTACACCACCACGCCGGACGAGGACTTCATCCTCGACCGGATCGGTCCAGTGGTCATCGGCGCCGGATTCTCCGGGCACGGCTTCAAGTTCACTCCCGTGGTGGGACGGATCCTCGCGGACCTGGCCACCGGGACCCGGCCCGCCCCGCAGGTCTTCTCCGCGGCCCGCTGACGCAGGGCAGGCCGCCCCGCCGTGAACGAGCCGCGTCAGCGACCGCGGGGTTACGGCCTTTTGGCCTCTGGCTTGTGCCGGTCCAGGATCCGGGCGCAGCGGATGAACCCCAGATGCGAGTAGGCCTGCGGGTGGTTCCCCAGGTGCGTCTCCGTGCTGGGATCGTATTCTTCGGGCAGCAGGCCGGTGGGGCCGAAGAGGTTCACCAGCTGGTCGAACAGGTCCCAGGCCTCCTCGATCCTGCCCACCGCAACGTAAGCCTCAATCAGCCAGGTAGTGCAGATGTGGAAGCCGCCCTCCAAACCCGGCAGGCCGTCGTCGTACCTGTACCGGAACACGGTGGAACCCACCCGCAGTTCCCGTTCCACGGCGGTGACGGTGTCCAGGAACCGCTGGTCAGTGACATCCAGCAGGCCGGAGAGCCCGATGTGCAGGACGGCTGCATCCAGGTCGGGGCTGTCGTAGGCCACCGTGTAGGACGCGGCCGAGTCATCCCAGCCTTCGCGCAGGACTTCCTCCCGGATGGTCCGGGCCGTAGGTTCCCACGACGGATCCGGCGTCCTGCCGTGCCGGGCGGCGGTCCGGAGTGCACGGTCCAGCGTCACCCAGCACATCACCTTGGTGTAGACGTGGTGCCGCGGCGGACGCCGGGCTTCCCAGATGCCATGGTCAGGCTCGTGCCACCGGGCCAGGACGGCGGCCGCCATCTGCACCAACAGGTCCCAGTGGGCATCCTCGAGGCCACCATTCCGTGAGCTGACGCCGTGGATCAGTTCAGCCACCGGACCGAAGACATCCAGCTGGACCTGGTGGTCCGCGGCGTTGCCGATCCGGACCGGCCGGGACCCCGCATACCCGGGCAGACTGTCGATGACGGCTTCCGTGGACAGCGGCGCCCCCGTCACCGAGTACAGGGGATGGAGCCATTCCGGGCCCGGCGCATGTTCAAGGATCCGGCCCAGCCAGCTGAGGAACCCCGCCGCCTCGGCAGTGGAGCCCAGGTCCACCAGCGCGTTCACCGTCATGGACCCGTCCCGCAGCCAGCAATAGCGGTAGTCCCAGTTCCGGGTGCCGCCGATTCCTTCGGGCAGGGACGTGGTGGGCGCGGCCAGCACGGCACCCGTGGGCTCGTGCACCAGGGCGCGGAGGACCAGCGCTGAGCGGCGGACCAGCGATGGCTTCACGGCTGGCAGTTCCAGTTCCTGCACCCAGCGGCGGGAGTGGAGTGCCACCCCCGCCCGCCGGTCGGTTTCCCCGGCGGGGTCCGCCAACGCAGGCTCCGTGTCGCCGCAGCGCAGGTTGAGGACCACGGGTCCGTCCTGGAGGTTGACCGAAGCAATGGCGGTGGCATGGCGGCCGTCCGAAGTGATGGTGAAGCTGACGCCCGGAGCAAAAAGGATGATGGGATCGGAGGTTCCCACCACATGGAGTTCGTCGCCGCGGGCTTCCATGCTGAACGGCGCGTTGGCGTAGTCCGGCCGGGGTGCGAAGACGATCTTGGCGCCGCCGGTGCCGGAGAGCACCCGGACCAGGCTGGTGATACCTTCCGGTGCCGGCTCCAGGTAGTCCGTGACGGTGACGTCCGCCCAGCGCGTCTCCACGATCATGGTGCTGTCCACGTAGCGCTGGCCCAGAACCTGCGAGGCCTTGACCGGTTCAACGGAGAAGTGCCCGGCGGCGTCGCCGCCCAGGATGTGGGCGAACAGCGACCCTGAATCCGGGAGCGGGTGGCTCATCCAGCAGACCTTGGCATCCGGCGTGACCAAAGCGGTGGAGGATCCGTTGCCGAGCATCGTGTGCCGCTCGAGCCCTACTGCGTCCTCGCCGAAAAGCCAGGCCCGCCGCAGCTCGAACAGGAGGGCCAGGATGCGGGCGAAGGATTCCGGGTCCCGCAGCCGGTGGGAAGCCCGGGTCTCCCCCGGGCCCACGCGCAACCCCAGGTCCGGACCCCGGAGCGTGGCTATGGCCAGTTCGTCGCTGTAGGCGTCCCCGGCGTACAGCGCCGCACTGGCGCCCAGCCGGGACCGGAGGTTTTCCAGGGCGTCCGCCTTGCCCGGTTCCACGACCGAGAGGTCCAGGACCGAACCGTCCACGATGAAGAACAGCCCATGTGCCTTGGCGATCTCCCGCGCCGTTTCCGTCACCACCTGCACGACTTCCGGCGAGGCCGGCCGGGTGTGCACTGACACGGCCACTGGCTTCCGTTCGATCCAGATGCCCTCCTGGAAACCCACGGCCTCAGAAAGTGCGGTGCTTACCTTGTGGAGCGTGGCTTCGGTGGCGAGGGTCTGGACGTGGGCAAAGGCCATGTCCGACTCCGTGCCGTGCGATCCGATGAGATGCACCTCCGCGGGCAGTCGTGACACTGCGGCGAGGTCACGCAGCGAGCGCCCGGAGATGACGGCGGCATGCGTGTTGGGCAGGGCGGCCAGGGCGCGGAGCGCGATCGCAGCGCTCCCCAGGGGAAGGGTCTCGGTGGAGATTCCCTCAGCGTCGCACAGTGTTCCGCCGTAGTTGCAGGCTACCAGCAGCCCGGGGACACGGGCGAGGACCTTCAGTTCGGCGAGGAGGGTGGCGGTGAAACCTTCGTCCGCCAGGTCCGACTGGATGAAGGTCCGCAGCAGGCCCAGCGGCAGCGATCTGGTCAGCAGGGCGGAATCCGCCACACTCTGGTTCAACGGCGTAACCATGCGTGCACTCCTTCAGCAGAGCCTGGCCAGAAAAGGCCGGAGGGGCCGCAATCCATGTTCCCGCCGGGCGGTTTCGCCTGAATGTCCCCCTTATTGCCGCTGTGTAAAGCCTTGCAGCTGGGTGAAAGTCCGACGGCGGGCCGCCCCGTTACCCCCCCGGTAAGGAACGGAACCCGCCGCGGTTCACCGGCTGCCGTCGGTCAGCCGGCGGTCAGCGTCACCATCGTGAAGCCGCCCGGGGCCACGGTGACGCGTCCGGACGTGCTGCCGGCGTTGTCCGTGGGGCCCTTCACAGGCTGGCCGGCGGAGTCGTACTGGCGCTGGACCAGCACAAACCCTTCCGGCACGCTCACTTGCTGGACCGTTGTGGACTTGGCCGCGCTGACGTACAGCGTGGACTCGCCGCCGGAACCGGAGACCCGCACCGTGGAGATCAGCGGCTGGACCAGGAGTGCGTCCAGTGCCGCGTGGCCGTCGGTGGTGGCGGTGACCGAAGTCAGTCCGGCAGCTAGGGCGCGCCTCAGCGTGAGCGGGATGAGGATGCCGGGGGCGTCGGTGATGCCCTGCGCCCCTGTCCCGCCGTTTGCCGTGGTGCCCAGCGGGCCCTTGGCCGAGGTCCAGGTGGTGGTGCCCGCGGGCGCAATTGCCTGGTTCACGATGGGGAAGATGTTGCTGGGCTGGTCCGCTGCCGGCAACGGGATGGAAAGGCTGCCGCCAGCGTTCAGGTCGACATATGCCCCGCCGGAGATGTTCGCTTCGCCGGTCCAGGACGAGGGCGGCCGCACCACTGTGCCGTTGCCCGTGATGGTGCCGGCTTCGGCTTCCACCACGTTGAGCCCGTTGGTCCCTTCGGTCACGCTGATCCCCAAGGCCTTGGCCCGGAGTTCCGGGTCGGCGTCGAGGGCCAGCATGGTGAGCAGGGCATGGATGGTGGACTCGGCGCCGGAGTTGGGGTTGATCCGGCCGTCCGTTTCGATCCCGTCGATGGCCGTGCCGGTGGCGGGGTTGTAGGCGGGGGCGCCGTTGGGGTTGGCGCCGAAGAACCAGCCGGCAGCGATGGCTGCCACGTCCAGGAGGCCCGGAGCGTCAGCGGCTTCCGCCGTCGCCACCAGGCTTTGGACGCGGGAGTCCACGCCATACGCGATCTGCGCCTCGCCGGGAGCGGGGCTCCAGGCGTTGTCCGGACCACCCGCTGCGAGCAGCTGCGGGGTGAACTGGGCGGTGTCCTTCACCGCTGCCGTCAACAGGTCGGGCCGGTCCAGGACGGTGGACGCGGTGGCAACAGCGGCCGGAGCCATGCCACCCCATGCATGCCAGAGGCTCTGGGACTTGTTCCACGGCATGATGGCGCCGAACGGCCATTGCGTGGCCGAGCCGGATGACATCGCGGCCACACCCTCGCTCAGCTGGGACAGCGCCGTAGTGGCCACGGCATCGGACGGAACGGTCTGCACATAGGCGGCCAGGCCCAGCACGGCCTCGGCCGAGGCGTCCGCGCCGCCGGCGATGAGCCAGGCCGGAACCTGGACGCCGTCGGCGGTGTCGAACGTGCGGTACTTGGCTAGAGACTGGCGGTTCAGGGCAGCCAGGGAAAGGTGCAGCCGGTCCTGCAGAAACGCGGCGAACTCCGGATCGGACTCGGCAAACCCTGCGAAGCCTTCGCCCAGGGCCCACACCGTGCGGGCCAGCCAGTAGGATTCCGCGGAGTCGGACGGATCCGGCAGTTCCACCGGGATGGCGCTGGGGTTCAGGCTGCCGTCCGTCTGCTGCCAGAGGATGACGTTGCCGGCGTCCGGGCCGTCCACTGTCTGCAGGTAGGTGAGCGCGCGAAGATTCTGTAGCGCGTGCTCCTTGCTCGCCAGGTCCCCGGTCTGCTTCCAGTGCCGCAGGTACACAACGGCGGTGCGGGCAATATCGTCGGCGTTGTAGGCGCCCTGGGACCAGTCGCCCGTGGCCGGGTCCAGGTTCCCGCCGCCCACCCTGTCATAGCTCCCGTCGTCGTTCTTGTCGGCGTAGGTCCACGGCGCTTCGGCCTCGGGGTCCTGCTCCAGCTGGTAGGTGGTGTGCCCGGCCACCGGCGCCAACGGAACCGTGTCCAGCAGGAAGTCCAGGTGGTCCAGGTTGGTCAGGCTCCCGCCGTCGGCCAATGCGGGTGCCAGGACAGGCGCCGCGGGTGCGGTGACAGTACTGGCGGACGACGGCGGCGCGGAAGGGGCCGCCGTGACGGCACTGGCTTGGAGCGAAACAGCCAGCAGGGAAACGGCCACCGCCGTCACCACCGGCCGCGTGGCCTTCGGTGAAGCCATAACCGTCAGATCCGGTCCAGTGTGGCCACACCGATTTTGGAGTCCGCCATCCCGTAGAACACAAACAGCTGGTCGCCGATTTTTTCGATCGCGGTGGGGAACACCACGTTGGGCACGATCCCGGATATCTCATCCTCGGTTTCCGGTGCCAACAAAGGCTTGTCGCTGCGGGCGATCACCGTGGACGGGTCGTCCGCGGACAGGATCATGGCCGCGGCGGTGTAGTTGACGTTCTGCTGCTGCTCGAACGCAGACGCGGCCATCTTTCCGGCCACGCCGTGGTGGATCAGGAGCCAGCCTTCGTCCACGCGGATGGGGGGCGGGCCGCCGCCGATCTTCACTTCCTCGAAGGGGAACTCGCTGAGGGCCACCAGGCGGTGCTTGCCCATGTGGACCAGGTTGCGCAGGTCGCGCTGGACGTCGGCCACGGCCACGTAGGAGATCCAGATGCCGGGGCGGTTGTCCGTGATGCCGGCGGGCAGGTGCTCGCCTTCGCCGGGGCGGATCCAGCCCAGGTCCCACATGGGGCGGTGCAGCATGGCGTAGGCGGGCACGCCGTCGGGATCGTTCACCGGTTCCGGGAAGAACACCGCATCCTTGTTCGGAAACAGGTTCAGGTCCATGGAGAGATCGGCCTGGTACTCAAAGAAGCACGGGCCAAGGCGTTCCCAGCTCCGGAGGTCCTCGGAGTGCGCGAACGCGAGGCGGGGACCCAGCGGGCCGTAGGCCACGTAGGTCATCAGGTGCTTGCCCAGGGCGGGCACCCAGGTGGTGCGCGGGTCCTCGGTGCCGGCGTTGTTCAGACCGCGTTCCCAGCCCTCGTCCGGGGACAGGACAACGCCCTCGCGTTCCACTCCGGTGGGCACGCCATCGTCGTTGATGATCACCTTGGCGAGCCCCACGCGGGACACGTTGCCCTTGGCCACAAGCCGCGGGAGCAGGTACAGCTCGCCGTCGGGGCCGCGGCCGCTGGCGGGATTGAGGACGCCCTCGGCTTCGAAGTCGTTGCCGGGCTCGGGAGTCATGATGACCCCTGCGCGGGTGAGGGTGAAGGGGACGGTGGGCATGGCGGAAGTGTGAGGGGAAGTCATGGATTAGCCCTTTACGCTGGAACCGATGTTGGTCGAGATGAACTGGCGCTGGAAGAAAATGAACAGCGCGACGGCGGGGGCCGCCAGTACGCAGGCACCGGCAAGGATGGCGCCGAACGGGTTGCCGGCCTGGCCGGCGATGTTGGAGATGAAGTTGGCCAGTGACACGGCGAGCGGCTGCAGGGACTGCTCCTTGGTGACCAGGAACGGCCACAGGAACTCGTTCCACGGGCCGATGAAGGTCAGGAGAACGGCGGTGACGATGGCAGGACGGACCAGCGGGATGGCGATCTGCCACAGGATCCGCAACTCCGAGGCGCCATCGATCCGGGCCGCCTCAAACAGGGTTGAGGGCAACTGGAGGAAGTACTGGCGGAACACAAACACCGCCGTGGAGTTGATGGCGAACGGCAGGATCATGCCCAGGTAGCTGTCCGCCAGGCCGTAATCGCGGACAATCATGACGTAGAGCGGGATGAGCAGCAACTGGAACGGGATCATCTGCACCAGCAGCATCATGCCGAACACCACCCCGCGGCCGCGGAACTGCATCTGCGCCAGGGCATAGCCCACCAGCAGCCCGAAAATCACCGTGAAGAGGATGACACCGCCGGTGAAGATGCCGGAGTTAAGGAGGCCGCGGAACAGGTTGATGGACTCGTTGATTTGTACATAGTTCGCGCCGGTGATGTTGGCCGGATTGGGAAACGCGCCGAAAATCGACGTGTCCGGGGAAGTCTGCAACGAACCGATGAGCATGTAATAGAACGGGAAGAGGAAAACGAAGGCGCCCACGCCCAGCAGGATGAAGCTGCCCACGCCCAGGTTGCGGCGCTTTTCGACGCCCGAGTCGGGACGAAGGACGGGTTCCGCTTGTTCCGGGAGCCGGCTGGCGTCGTCGTCGTTCTTGGCGTTTTGTGCGTTGGTGACGGACATTCTCAGTCCTCCTTCCCGCCCACCAGGCGTTTCTGGATCAGGGCGATCAGCAGGACGCCGATCACCAGCACCACGCCCAGCGCGGCTGCGACGTCGGGGTTCCCCTGCAGGATGCCCCGTTGGTACATGATGAACACCGGGGAGGCCGATGCCCCGTCCGGACCGCCGCCGCCGGTGAGCAGGTACGGCTCGGTGAAGAGGTTCGCGCCGGTGATGGTGGCCAGCAGCGTGACCAGGACGCTGGCGGGCCGGACGCCGGGCACGGTGATGTTCCAGAACTGGACCCATTTGTTGCCGCCGTCCACGGCCGCTGATTCGTACAGCTCATCGGGAATGTTCTGCAGCGCAGCGAGATACAGCAGGATAAAGAATCCCAACTGTTTCCACGTCACGTACAGTGCCACGGTGGGCATGGCCAGCCACGAATTCACCAGCCAGGAGGGGGCTGGGGCCAGGGGGCCCAGCAGCGTGTTCAACAGCCCGTTTCCCTGGAACAGGAACAGCCAGACACCCACGACGGCGACACTTGCCGTCACGTACGGGACGTAGTAGCTGAGGCGGAAGAACGTCTTGAGCCGGGTCACGCGGTTCAGGGCGTTGGCCAGCAGCAGGGAAAGGCCCACCGTGAGCGGGACGTTGATGATAAGGAAGACGCCGATGTTCAGGAAGGAGCGCTGGACTGCGGGGTCGGACAGGACGGTGATGTAGTTTTCGAACCCCACGAAAGGCCGCTCCACCTTGACCCGTGGTGCTGTGAAGAAGAAATCGTGGAAGGAAATGTAGACGGCGTAACCGAGGGGAAACGCCAGGACCGCCAGGATGTAGATGACATAGGGGGCGCTGAACAGCAGGCCCAGCGGCTGGGGGCCCAGGAAGTTCTTACGCTTCCTGGGCACCAGCCGCCGGTCCGCCGTTCCACCAGCCGGTTTCCCCGTGACGGGGTTCCCACCAGAAGAGCGGACTGACATTGGGGGGTCACCGCTACTTCTGGGCTACCAGTTGGTTGATCTTGTCCGCCGCGCCCTTGAACGCGGTGCCGATGCTTTCGTTCCCGAAGATCACGGCCTTGGCGTAGGCGGTGCGGAAGGTCTGCCAGACTTCAACCGAGTTGGAGACGTTGGGGACCTCCACGGTCCGAGAGGCCTGCTCGGCGAACTGGGTGTACGCCGGGTTCTTGGCGAAGTAGTCCGCATAGACCGTGGGGAGATCCTTGCGCATGGGCATCTGGCCGGTGTCGGTCAGCAGCTTGCCGTCCTGCTCCTCGCTGGTGGCAAACTTCAGGACTTCCCAGGCCGTGCCCTGGTTCTCGCACGCGGAGTACATGGCCACGTTCTTGGCGTCGGAGAAGGTTGAGGTATCAGTCTTTGCCGCGGCAGCGGGGACCGGGACCGCACCCCAGTTCACCTTGTCCTTGTAGGCCGCGATGGCCCAGGGACCGGCCAGGGACATGGCGGCCTTGCCCTCCAGGAACGAATCGCCCTGGTAGACCTCCTTGGAGGCGAGGTTCTCCTTGTAGAGGGTCTCGAACATGGCGGCTACCTGCTTGCCTGCTCACTGTCGAACGTGGCCTTGCCGTCCTTCACCAGCGGGGTGCCGTCCGAGTTGGCTGCGTAGAAGGAGTAGAAGTCGAACCAGGCCTGGAAGAAGTCACTGGCCGGCGATGGCCAGATGGCAGTGGTGGCAGCACCTGAGGACACCAGGGCCCGCGAGGTGTCCAGCAGTTCCTGGTGGGTCCCCAGCTTCGGGTTCGCCGGATCCAGCCCTGCCTTGGCAAACGTGTCCTTGTTGTAGAAGAGGACTACGGGGTTGGACTTCCAGGGCAGCTGGTACATTTTGCCGTCCGCGGACTTGTACTGGTCCGCCAGGTCACCGGTGCGGTCCTTGATGTACTGGAGCCCGTCCGGGAATTCGTCCAGGGCCACCAAACCGCCCTGCTTCTGGAACTGGGGAACGGCCACCGGCGCGGTGTTAAAGACCAGGCAGGGCGCGTTTCCGGCCGTAATGGCGGCGCCGATGACCTCCTCGGAGCTCTTGCCGGCTGGGATCTCCTGCGCATCGATCTTCTCGTCCGGGTGCGCGGCGTTCCAGGATTCCACCATGGCCTTGCCCCACTTAACCTCGAACTCGTTGTTGGAGTACCAGATCTTGATGGGGCCCTTGGCGGATGTGGCGGAGCCGCCGTCGCCGCCCCCTCCGCTGCTGCCGCAGGCAGCCAGGCCTGCCCCCATTACGGTCAGGGCGGCCACTGACAATATTCGCGTGGCTTTGGTAAAGCGCTTCATTGCGACTCCTTGGTACTGGTCCCGGTGGGGATCTGCGACTGGTTCGTGTGCTTTTTTGCTTGCTTTGTGGCGTGCTTGGTGGCTGTGGATGGGGCGGGGCCGGTGGAGGCGCGGACCAGCAGGGAAGGTGCCTGCAGGTCCGTATCCTGGCCGGAGTGCGTGCCGTTGAGCTGGTCCAGGAGGGCCTGCGCGGCAACTCTGCCCCAGCGCATGGGGTCAGTGGCGATAGTGGTGAGGGGCGGGTTGAGGTACTGGGTGAACTCTGCATTGTCGTAGCCGGTGATGGACAGATCTCCCGGAACGCTCAGGCCCTGAGACTGGGCGAAGGACTGGCCGGACGTCGCCATCAGGTCGTTCGCGTAGACAATCGCGGTAGGGCGGTCCGGCCGGCGGAGCAGGTCCGCGGTGGCGGCCACTCCCCCGGGAGCCGTGAAATCAGCCTCTGCGAACAGATCCGCTGCCAGGCCAGCAGCGGCCATGGCCGACTCCCAGGCCTGGCGGCGGCTGCGGCCGTGAATGTATTCCTGGGCGCCGCCCACATGGCCGATCCGGACGTGCCCCAGGGCGAGGAGATGTTCGACGGCGGCCGTGATGCCGTCCGTGTCATCCATGGACACCGCCGGGAAGGGTGAGTCCGAATCCGGCCTGTTGAGCGTCACCGCCGGCAGCTTGAGCTCCCGCAGCAAGCCGATCCTCGAATCGTTGTGCCGCACGTCCGTCAGGATCACGCCGTCCACGCGGCCGCCGTCGGCCAGTTTGCGGTAAGCCCGCTCCTCGGCGCCGGGGGCGGTGGCAACGCTCAGGACCAGCGTGTAGTCGTGCTCGGCGAGGGTGGTTTCGATGCCCGCAATAAAGGCCGGGAAGAAGGGGTCCGTGCCGAGGAGCTTGGGATCGCGGGCCACCACCAGTCCCAAGGCGTAGGCCTTCGCGGAGGACAGGCCCTTGGCGCGGAGGCTCGGCTTCCAGCCAAGCTCTTTCGCGACCTGCAGGATCCGGCCCCGGGTGGCGTCGCTGACGCCGGGCTGGCCGTTGAGCGCATAAGAGACAGCACCTTTGCTGACGCCGGCCGCGTGGGCGACGTCGCTGATGGTTACTGCCATGATGTGGGGCCCTTTACGTTTCGGGTTCCGTGACTCACGCCACTGAACCGGTTCAGTGGACTCTACTTAACCGGTTCAGTTGAGCGAAGTCAAGGGTATGCGGGGGCTCGTATCATTTGTTGTCGCGTCGAGACTAGACCCGGGCCAGCCCGGCTACCTCCGCCAGCAGCTCCACGGAGCGGATCCTGGACTCGGTGCCGGTGCTCTGGTGCGCGACGATAAGTTCGTCGGCGTCGGCGTGCTTGGCGAACCCGTCCAGGTAGTCGAGCACCACGTCCGGGGTTCCGATGGCCGAGTACGTCATCATCTGCGAGACGTGCTGGCCCTGTGGGGAGTCCAGGATCGTGTCCGCTTCATCGTCCGAGACCTCGCGCCCGCCGCCGAAGAACAGCGAGACGCGGGCGCGCAGGGTGGCCCGGAAAGCCGCCTGCGCTTCGGCAGCAGAATCGGCGGCAATGACGTTGACGCCGGCGATCACGTGCGGTGCGTCCAGCTGGGCCGAGGACTTGAATTCACGGCGGTAGACGGCAACGGCGTCCTGCAGGGCGTTGGGGGCGAAATGCGACGCGAAGGCGTACGGCAGGCCCAACTGAGCGGCAAGGCGGGCGCCGAACAGCGAGGAACCCAGGATGTACAGCGGGACGTTGGTGCCCTTGCCGGGGGTGGCCTCCACGCCCTGGATCCGCGTAGGACCGGTGAGGTAGCCCTGCAGCTCCAGGACATCCTGCGGGAAAGTGTCCGCGGACATGGGGTCCCGGCGCAGCGCGTGCATGGTGTTCTGGTCGCTGCCGGGGGCGCGGCCCAGGCCGAGGTCGATCCGGCCCGGGTGCAGCGTCTCCAGGGTGCCGAACTGCTCGGCGATGGTCAGCGGCGAGTGGTTGGGCAGCATGATTCCGCCGGCGCCCAGCCTGATGGTCTTCGTGTGGGCGGCCACGTGGGCAATCAGCACGCTGGTGGCCGACGACGCGATGGCGGACATGTTGTGGTGCTCGGCGTACCAGATCCGCCGGTAGCCCAGCTCCTCGGCCCGCTGTGCCATGGCCACACTGCCTGCGAAACTCTCCGCCGCCGTCTGGCCTTTGCCGATGGTCGCCAGATCAAGGATGGAGAGGGGAAGCGTCACGTCGGTGCCGGCCTTTCAATGCGTTGCGTAGGGTGGCCTGCCGGGTCGCGGCGGGCACACTTCGGACAACGACGGCGGCGCCCGGGATATTTCTGCGGGCTGCGGTGGACTGCACCACAGGAGGCGCCGGGAGACTGCCGCGCCCAACCAGGTAAGGGCCCGGCCTTGCGGCCGGACCCTTACCTGGTTGCTGTTGTTGCTGCTGTGCGGGCTACTTCAGCTTGAAGTTGGCACTGATAGTGCTGCCGTCGGCCGCCTTCATGGTGAGCTGGTAGCAGGTGCCCGCTCCGGTGGGCGTCTTCCAGTTATAGATGAACTGGCCGCCGGTGGTGTCATAGCGCAGGGACGTGCTGCCGGTTGCCGTCGTTTCGATGTCATCGGTAGGGGAAAGCAACGAGCACGTGGTCGTTGCCATCGAGAACGCCATGAGGCTGGGGTCGGTGATCTCGGTGGTGCCGGCGAACACCTCGAACTTCGCCGGGACAGTGCTGCCGCCCTTGACGGTGTTCATCACGCCGCCCATGTCGATCGGCTGGTAGAAGCCTTTGAGCGTCCACGCGAGAACGTCGTAACTCTGGGTGATCGTAGTTGTGTTGCCTGCTTTGTCAGTCGCGGTGGCGGTCAAGGTGTGGCTTCCCACCCCTGCGGAGTAGCCGCTGACAACGCAGGTTCCGTCAAGCCCGGAAAGGCTGTCAGATGCGGTGCACGTCGGCGCCGGCGCCGTGGAGCCGAAGTAGCCAGTGGGCACCACTGCACTGAAATTGGCCGTCGGAGCAGTCTTGTCGATCTGGAAGGTGCCCTGGTCCGCTCCAGCAGGGGTCACGTTGCCAGCTACGTCCTCGAATTCCGGGCTCTGCACGACCACAGACGCGCCCTCGCCTGACGAGGTCACGGTCTTCGTTGCACTCAGCGGGCCGGATGTGTCATCGGTTCCGGTGAAGGTGGCCACGACGTCGGTGTTGTACCAGCCATTGGCGTTGGGAGCGGCCGGGTTGGCACCGGTGTAGGAGACGGCGGGGGCCGTCTTGTCGATCTTGAACGGCTGGCTCGCGGAGCCGGCAGCGGTGGTGTTGCCCGCGTTGTCCGTGAATTCCGGGCTCAGGACGACGACGGCGGACCCCTCGCCGCTGGAGGTCACCGTCTGCGTGGCCGACGCAGGGCCGGAGGTGGCATCCGTTGCGGTGAACGTGGCGTTGACGTCGGAGGTGTACCAGCCGTTGTTGCCCGAGGTACCGGATGCACTGGTGTAGCCGACCAAGGGCGCGATTCCGTCCTTCTTGATGGACACCGTGACCGGGCCGGCGCGGCCGCCGCTGCTCGTGGCGGAGCAGCTGTAGTCTCCTGGCAGTTGGTCCAGCGTGATGGTCGTGTTCTCACAGCCCTGCAGGACAAGAGTGGACGGCGAGTCAGATTCGGTGACGGTCCATGTCAGATCCACCGACGTCCGGTACCAGCCTGCGAGCCCATCCGGAGTGGCGGGGCTGAGTGTGTAGCTGATCTCCGGGGCCGTGGCATCGACGATGCTGTAAGTCACGGAACTTGTGGCTGTCAGACCGCCCTTGTCGGTGTAGCTGCAGGTGGCGGTCTGGGATCCGATGCCCCCCGCAGAATCAGTGCCGGTGATGCCGCTGAGGGTGGCAGCGAAGGAGCTGGGCCCGTCCTCGGTGTCCGTCACGTTGCAGAGTGTCGCCGGGACCGCCCCCTTGGCGTACGAGGCGCCGGTTGCCGTGCCCTTGATGGTGAGGACAGGGGCGGTGTTGGACGGCGCGGGGGCCGCGACGTTCACGGTGAACGTCGCCGGGCCGAGATCGAAAGTACCGCCCGTATCGTTAGTTACCTGGGTTGCCGTGACGCTGGTCGACCCTGCTCCTACCGGGGTGATGGTCAGGAGGTGTTCATCGCCGCACGAGGTGAACGTTGCGATGCTTGGTGAGACGGTGGCCACGCTCGCGTTGGTGGAATGGAAGTTCAAAGTCAGGGTAGTCGACCCTGTCAGGTTGCAGCCCGGCTTGCCGTCATTCTTGGCGGGTGCCACCGCCAGCGTTGTAGTTCCGACGGCCCCTCCAACGTTCAGGGGCATGACCTCCGAAACCGAATCAATGCTTGTATCAATATTGTTGTAGATGGTATCCGCGTAGGCCACGCCTGCACTTGCCAGCAGCAGGGTTCCTGCGGCCAGGGCGGCTACGGCCCTGAAGGCTCTCCGCTTAGGCGATTTCCTCCGCGGCCTCGTGTCTTTACTGACGTCTGAAAATGTCATGTCATGCCCTCCCTCATGGCACTGCGGCCAGCCGTGGTCGCAACGTAGTTCAACCGTATTTTGGGCACCTTCCCCTGTACACGCGTACTGGGCACCTGTCTTTTTGGCCCGAGTACTCGTTTTTCCGGGGAACCGCCGGGCCACTACTCGGCTTTGTGACCGCCGAGGACGCCCCTTTAACCCTCGTTACCCCACTCGCAGCAGTCACCGTCGTCGGGCTCTACCGCGAGCGCAGCAAGCAAGTCGTAGAACCTGGTGCCGGACCAAACCGCATTAAACTGGCGTTAGATGCGGAAGCTGACGCAGCGCTGGTCACCGACGCCATCAACGCGGGGTCATCGGGTCGCTCGAGTTCACCAAGAATCTCCCGGCGGCCCCGCTAAGCTAGCCGCATGGCCACCAAAACCACTGCAGAAAAACTCGCCACCATCCAGAAGGGCTACACCCTGGAAGGCGCCACCATCGAGCTGGGTGCCGCCATTGTCGACGGCGAACTCCACAAGGAGGCCCGGGTCCGCCTGCCGCTGGCCATGATGAACAGGCACGGCCTGGTAGCCGGCGCCACCGGCACCGGCAAGACCGTCACGCTGCACATGATGGCCGAGCAGCTATCCGCTGCCGGAGTTCCCGTGTTCCTCGCGGACATCAAGGGCGATCTTTCCGGCCTGGCCACGGCGGCCGCCGGCAGCGAGAAGCTGAAGGCGCGCACCGACAGCATCGGCCAGGCCTGGGCCGGCAAGACGTTCCCGGTGGAGTTTCTGGCCCTGGGCGGCGACGGCAACGGCATTCCCGTCCGTGCCACCATCACGTCGTTTGGCCCCATCCTGCTCTCGCGCGTAATGGAGCTCAACGACACCCAGGAATCCAGCCTGCAGCTGGTCTTCCACTTTGCGGACAAAAACAACCTTGAGCTGATCGACCTCAAGGACCTCCGTGCTGTCATCCAGTTCCTCACCTCGGACGAGGGCAAGGACAAGCTGGAGGAACTGGGCGGCCTGTCCAAGGCCACCGCCGGCGTCATCCTGCGCGAATTGGTGAACCTGGAAGCGCAGGGCTTGGAAAGGTTCTTCGGCGAGCCGGAGTTCGACACGGCCGAGCTGCTCCGGACCGCCCCGGACGGGCGCGGCGTTATCACCTGCCTGGAGCTGCCCACGCTGCAGACCAAGCCGATGCTGTTCTCGACCTTCCTGATGTGGCTGCTGGCGGACCTGTTCGAGGACCTCCCCGAGGCCGGCGACCTGGACAAGCCCAAACTGGTGTTCTTCCTTGATGAGGCCCACCTGCTGTTCAACGGCGCATCCAAGGCTTTCCTGAACGCCATCACCACCACTGTCCGGCTGATCCGTTCCAAGGGTGTGGGGATCTTCTTCGTCACCCAGACCCCCAAAGACGTTCCGGCCGATGTCCTGGGCCAGCTGGCCAACCGCATCCAGCACGCCCTCCGCGCCTTCACACCCGAGGACGCCAAGTCCCTGAAAGCCACCGTATCCACGTTCCCGGTCAGCGACTACGACCTCGAGGAAACCCTCACGTCCGCGGGGATCGGCGAGGCCGTCATCACCGTCATGAATGAGAAAGGCGCCCCGACGCCGGTTGCCCACACCCGCCTGCGCGCCCCGGAATCCGTCATGGGCCCCAGCGCCGAGGAGCTCATCAAGAGCACCGTGGGCGGGTCCGCCTTGCTCGCCAAGTACGGGACCGCAGTGGACAATGTCTCCGCGTACGAGAAACTCACCGGCAAGGCCGCTGCGCCCACCGGCGGAGCCGCGCCGGGTCAGCCCCCGGTTCCGGGGACTTCCGGGCAGCCAGGTTCGGGGCAGGCCGACGTCGACGCCGAGGCCCGCAGGATCGAGGAGGAAATCCTGGGCCGCCCCAGCAGCCGTCCCGCGCCGGTGCCGGATCGTGGTGCGGGCACTGATGCGCCCTCGCGGCGTGCACCGGAGCCTGCGGCCCCTGCCGGCGGCGGCATAGTGGGCGACCTTGCCGGAGCACTCAGCGGGGCACTGGGCGGCGGGCTGAAGAGCATGGTCCGTTCCCTGGGCACCCAGCTCGGCCGGGAACTGCTCCGCGGCGTCTTCGGCACCTCGTCCCGGCGCCGCCGGTAGGCAAAACCGGACGATGTCCCGCCCGGGACTTCCCGCCGTCGGGCATCAGGAAAGCCGCCGCACTCAGCTACTCGGGGCGGCGCCAACCCCTGTGTTCAGCGGGCTTGCGGGTAACGTAAGGGAAGTGCAGATGAGTCAGGCGTTGGTGAGGATGGCAGCAGGGTGGCTGCTTGGCCTCATGCTTGCCGTGGCCGCGGCCATCGTTGGGGTCAACGTGGTGAACAATACGGTGGCAAGTCCACAGCAGCCTGTCCGGGAATATCTGGACGCCCTCCGCGAGGGCGACGGCGGCAAGGCGCTGGGCCTGCTGCGGGCCACGGTGCCGCCCAGCAACGCGGCCCTGCTCGACGGCACAGCGCTGCAGACGGCCTCTTCCCGGCTGGCGAACGTCACGATCGGCGATGCCGAGGAACGCTCAGGCAACCAGGTCATGGTGCCCGTGCAG
Source organism: Pseudarthrobacter sp. Y6 (assembly GCF_050156205.1). Taxonomy (NCBI): domain Bacteria; kingdom Bacillati; phylum Actinomycetota; class Actinomycetes; order Micrococcales; family Micrococcaceae; genus Pseudarthrobacter; species Pseudarthrobacter sp. Y6. The sequence continues at coordinate 4,173,223 of NZ_CP189574.1, forward strand.
TACACGATCGATGGCAGCAGGCTTCGCACCGAGTTCCTGCTGGAGAAGACCGGCTCGGAATGGCTGTTCTTTAATACGTGGGCGTTTGTGCCGTCGCGGCTGCCCACGGTGGGCCTGACGGTGGTGAACGCCAGCGAAGCCAACCTCAACGGCGTCCCGGTGAACTTGCCCCAAGGCAGAAATTCGTTCGCCGTGTTCTATCCGGGTGAATACGAAGCCTCCCTGAACGGTGAATACTTCGCTGCTCCCGCCACACGCGCCACGGTGACATCCCGCGATGTCCCGGCGGCTCCGTTGAACCTGCTGACCGAGGCCACCGAACAGCTGCGGAAGGATGTGGGCGCGAAAGTACACGAGTTTCTGGACACCTGCGCCGCCGAAGCCGTGAAGCAGCAAAAGCTGCAGCCGGACTGCCCCTTCTACTTCGCCAGCACGAACAACGTGGACGACGGCACCATCAAGTGGACCATCACCGAGTACCCGGAGATATCAATCGAGCCCTTTGACGGCCGCTGGGTGGTTGCTCCCCTCGACGGGAAGGCCAAGGTGGAGGCGGTCCAGCAGAGTTCCTTCACCGGCGCCTGGTTCCCGCTCAACGAAGAGGTGGACTTCAGCTTCACCACCCGCCTGGACGTCGCCGGCGACACCATCAGAGTCACCCCGCTCCTGAGCTACTAGCGCCAGCCCCGGCCCCGCCGGCTCCGCGGCGCGCAAAAGGCTGCCTCCCGTGACATCAGGTCACAGAAGGCAGCCTCCTCACACCGGCTCAGCAAGCCGGCGCGGCAAAAGCCGTAGCGGCGGCGGTGATCAGTCCATTCCGCGCAGGTCCAGGACCAACTCGGTGTCGCCGTCGTCCGTCAGGAGAACCGGGATGCCCCAGTCCTGCTGGTACAGGTGGCAGGCGGCGTGGTCCGGGATCTCGCCGTCCGCATCCTCCGGTCCGTCACAGGCCGCGGCGCGGGCGGTGATGTGCAGGACGCCCTCCGGAATGTCGGAAGCCAGCTCCAACGTGCGGAGCAGCCCCACCGAGGTTCCTCCGCCGGCCACGAGCAGCTCCGGCGGGGTGGAGGAGATCTTCAGCTGCGTGGGATCGCCCCAGCGGTCGTCCAGCTTCTGCCCGGTAGGCGCGGTGAAACGCACGGTCAGCTCGAGCAGCCCGGGGGCTACCGGGCTCTTCGGCCGGTGGGTTTGCGAGGCGCCTTCGTCCACCTGCTGGGCTTCCTTGGGGATGGGCACGTAGACCAGCTGGTGCTTGTTGGCCTCCACCACTACCAGCAGCGGCTCGGAGCCCGTGGCGTGCGTGTGGTCCACAATCACGTCGGAGGGTTCCGAGAGTCCGCGGGCCAGCGTGGACACGGTCCCTGCGGCGGGGTCGTAGCGCCGCACGGCACCGTTGTAGGTGTCGGCGATGGCAATGGAGCCGTCAGGCAGGACGGTGACGCCGAGGGGGTGCTGGAGGCGGGCCTCGGATGCGGGGCCGTCGCGGAAACCGAAGTCGAACAGGCCCTTGCCCACGGCAGTCTCCAGGGTGACCGTGCCGACGTCGTCAATGATCAGCTTGCGGAGGGCGGAGGTTTCGGAGTCCGCCACCCAGATGTTGCCGTCGGCGTCCTCGGCCAGGCCGGAGGGCTGCGCGAACCAGGCTTCGTGGGCGGGGCCGTCCAGCAAGCCCTCCAGGCCGTTGCCGGCAATAATTGCCACGGCGCCGGTGAGGGGGTCGAAGCTGAAGATCTGATGCGTGCCGGCCATGGCGATCACCACAGCGTTGAGCTTGGCGGACCAGACGACGTCCCACGGCGAGCTGAGGGACACTTCCAGCGGGTGTTCGCTGAGCTGGCCCGTGAAACCGGCAGCGTCCTCGTCCACCCGCGCGGGGCCGGTTTCCAGCAGGCGCTGCACGCCGTTGCCAACAATCGTCGTGGCCTTGCCGTCCGTGAGCGAGAGTCCCCTGAGGCGGTGGTTGACTGAATCGGCAATGACGACGCCGTAGCCCGCCTTCGCTGCCACCTCTTCCGGAAGCAGCACAAGGCCCTGCGGCTCGTTGAACCGTGCGGTCGGCTCCACGGAGTCGACGGCGGCGGCCGGGCCGTCAGCGTGGCCCTTGGTCCCGGAGCCGAAGGTCGCCAGGACGGTATCGAAGTCGGTGCCCAGTTCCACCAAGCGGTGATGGCCGGTGTCGGTTACCAGCCAGGAACCGTCGGTGGCGGTATCAGCGGCGGCGGAAGTCCCGCCGTCGGACGTTCCCTGCGCGCCTGAACCGCGTCCGGCGGAGCCTCGCCCGGCCGGCAGGAACAGCGCCTTGCCGGGGAAGCGCAGTGTGCCCGAGGTGGCTTCCGGCGCCACGTACGGGCCGGAGCCACGGTGCAGCGTGCCCTTGGCCTCGTGCTCGGCGATCAGCTCGGGGATGAGTACGGCCAGGCCGTCAGCGTGGCCTTCGCCGGACAGGTGCGCCACGATGTAGCCCTCGGGGTCGATGACCACCAGCGTGGGCCAGGCGCGCGCCGTGTAAGCCTTCCATGTGTCCAGCTCGGGATCGTCCAGGACGGGGTGGTGGATCTCGTAGCGTTCCACGGCGGCGGCCAGGGCCACGGGATCTGCTTCGTGTTCAAACTTGGGCGAGTGGACACCCACGGTGACCAGGACGTCGGAGTACTGTTCCTCGAGCGGGCGCAGCTCATCGAGGACGTGCAGGCAGTTGATGCAGCAGAAAGTCCAGAAGTCGAGCAGCACGATTTTGCCGCGCAGGGCTTCGAGGTCCAGCGATTTGCCGCCGGTGTTGAGCCAGTTGCGGCCCACCAGTTCGGAGGCGCGGACCCGGAGTTGGGTGCGTACGGTTTCGCTCATCAGCGTCCTTCCAGCTTTGAGTTGCGTTCAGCCAATCGGGCATCGCGTTCAGCCAATTTGGCAAACATATCGTTGTAAGCAGTGAGATCGGCGTCGTTATTCCTGTCCGCCGCCCGATCCACGCGCTTGGTCTCCCGTTGATCGGACCGGGACCACATGATGGCCACGCCAAGAGCCACCAGCAGGGTGGGCACTTCGCCGATGCCCCAGGCCACCGCGCCGCCCATTTGCTGGTCCAGGAGAGCGGATGGCCCCCAGGCGCGGCCAAGGTTGCCGAAGTAGTCGGCCGACAGCAGGCTGGTGCCGCCCATGATCGCGACGCCGAAGAACGCGTGGAAGCCCATGGTTGCCAGCAGCAGGAGCAGGCGCATGGGATACGGTGCGCGGCGTGGCAACGGGTCCGTGCCGATCATGCTCAGGATGAAGATGTAGCCCGTGAGCGAGAAGTGCAGGATCATGAGCTCGTGGCCTACGTGGTCCCGCATGGCAAAGCCGAACGCGTCCGAGTAGTAGAACAGCACGATGGAGCCCGCGAAATTGGCCGCCGCGAAGAGGGGGTGCGTGACCAGTTGGGAGAACTTGGAGTGGATCAACACGAGCAGCCACTCGCGCGTCCCACGGGAGCCGTCGCCGCGGGCAGGCAACGCCCGCAGGGCCAGCGTCACCGGGGCGCCGAGTACCAGGAAGATGGGTGCCACCATGGTCAGCGCCATGTGGTCCACCATGTGCGCGGAGAAGAGGATCCTGCCATAGACCGACGGCGGCCCTGACGTGATGTAGGTCAGCACCAGGAGGCCGATCACCCAGTTCACGGCGCGGAACCACTGCCACTTGTCGCCGCGTCGAAGCACCTTGGCGACGCCCAGGAAGTAGGCCACCAGACCGAAGAGCACCACGGCCACCCAGAGCCAGTCAAAGCGCCACTCCGTCAGCCAGCGCTCCGAAATCAGTTCGGGCGGCAGCTCGTAGCCGGTAAGAATGAACGCTGGAGACGCGTCCGGCGCAAACGTGGTGGGCTGCGGCGGTGCCGACCGGCTCAGGGCCACGGCAACGCCCGAGGTGGCTCCCATAACGAGGAGTTCCACGAGCACCAGCTGCCACAGCACGCGGCGTGCAGATATCGCCGAGCCTTTGCGGCCGAGCTGGGGGATGACCCATTGCCGGTGCATCAACCCGATCCCGCCAAGGACCAGGGTTGCCGCCGACTTCGCAAGGATCAGTTGGCCGTAGGGGGAACCAAGGAGGTCACCCCAGTTGGTGATGCGGATGCTGGCGTTGATGACGCCGGAGGCAAAGACGAGCGCAAACGCAAAGCCGGCCAGCGCGGAGAACCGCCGCAGCGTCGGCTCCGTGATGTCGGCCCCGGCCGCTGGCTTCGAGCCGGTCAGGATTCCGGACAGCAGTGCCAGGACGATGATGCCGCCAACCCACGCACTGACGCCCACAAGGTGCAGGGCCAGGGAGTTGATGGCGCCTTCGTGGTCCGACGAGCTTGAGGAGTGGCCGATGAGCGCGGCGGGAACCAGCCCCGCCAGCGCCAGGAACAGCGTGAGCGCAAGGCCACCAAGGGATCTGACGCCGAACAGCGCGGTGGTCACCACGGCCGCGATGATGGTCACCGTCAGCCATGCCCGGCCGGTCTCGATGTCCGTCATAAAGTACACCAGGGCGCGGGTGAACTCGGCGTCCCCACCGATGGCCTGGCCCGCAACGTCTGAGTAGGTGAGGACCAGTACGGCCACCGCTGACAGCGTCCAGGCAGCCCCCGCAGCGGCAGCAATGGCTAGGGCCCGGGCGAACGCCGGATGTTCCGGAGCGTCGCCGTTGTGGGTCCGGGACCGGGGACCAGCAGTTCTAGGGAGGATGCCGACGGCGAAGATCAGTCCGCCGATCACCGTGGCCAGTGCCACGTTGTGGATGGCCTTGCTGACGGGAAGCCCCCAGCGGACCAGGGCTCCCGGGTCAGAGACCTCACGAGCCGCAGAGGCGCCGGAGAAAAGGAGCGCCGCCGTCAGTCCCAGGAAGAGGGCTGCAAGGCCCGCGAGCTGCCACGGCCGGGAAATCCCCAAGGCTGCGCCGCCAGCCCGGGCCGGGGCGCCCCTGTCGGGGCCTGGCTGGGGTGCTGTGGGACGGGATTTTGCTGCAGAAGGCACCTATTCATTGTCCGCTACGGGCGCCCACGCGGCGAATCGGATTAAAGCAAAGGAGCGGCAACCCTGAGGTTGCCGCTCCTTTGCTGCTGTTGCTGAAGAAGACTACTTCTTCTTGGCGACTGCAGCCTTCAGCTTGGAGCCGGCGGTCAGCTTGACGCTGTGGCCTGCTGCGATCTGGATGGTCTCGCCGGTCTGCGGGTTGCGGCCGGTGCGGGCTGCACGGTCGGTGCGCTCAACTGCGAGCCAGCCCGGGATGGTGATCTTCTCGCCGGCGGCGACGGAAGTCTCGAAAACCTCGAACAGCGCATCGAGGACGGAGTTGACGGCTGCCTGGCTGGTGCCTGCCTTACCTGCTACCTCTGAAACAAGTTCACTACGGTTCTTAGCCATTGATGTCCTCCTGGACGGTCACGATTTCTGGAGCCTGAACGCGGCATGCGTGCAAGCCACTCTTCGAAAACTTACCAGCTTGGGCCCGCGAGGACCGCAAATTCCGCGTGTTTCCGCGACTTTTTGACCAAAATCACCGGTTTTCCGGGGATTTACGGGGGAATTGCGCCCACAGCGGACGCTCTCGCAGTTCCTGTAGTGTTCCGGCGGACGCTCTATCACTTCGTGCGACGTTCAGCCGGACGCTCTGTCACTTCGGGTGCCGGGTTGTGTGGTGCACGACGGCGGAGCGTGTGGTGGGTGCGACAGCGGCGGGTGTGTTGGGTGCCGCGTCTTCGGTTGGGTGCGGGCCTGGTCCTGTGTTTTTGGTGTGGTGTGGTGGTTAAAGTGGGAGAGCCTCCAGACGTGTGTCTGGAGGCTCTCGACCGTAATGATGTTCCGGCGGTGACCTACTCTCCCACACCCTCCCGGGTGCAGTACCATCGGCGCTGTGGGTCTTAGCTTCCGGGTTCGGAATGGGACCGGGCGTTTCCCCCACGCTATGACCGCCGTAACCCTTCGACCCGTCACACCCGAAAAGGGGGTGTGTGGGAAATCTGGTTACAACATGCCCTGCAATTGTTGTTGCAGGTGTGGTGTTGTTATTGTGTTGTGTTTTTGTTCCCTGTGCAACGTGCCGTCCGTGGACGGGTTTGTTGTCTGGGAACCACATAGTGGACGCAAGCAGTCTTGTTTTCTTTTTACCGCCCCGTGGTGTAAACCCCTTTTGAAATGGGTTTACGGGGGTGGTGTGTGGTGTAAGTTATCGGCCTATTAGTACCGGTCAGCTTCACGAGTCGTTAGTCCTCGCTTCCACATCCGGCCTATCAACCCAGTGGTCTGGCTGGGGGCCTCTCACACACAAGGTGTATGGAAATCTCATCTCGAAGCGAGCTTCCCGCTTAGATGCTTTCAGCGGTTATCCCATCCGAACGTAGCTAATCAGCGGTGCACTTGGCAGTACAACTGACACACCAGAGGTTCGTCCGTCCCGGTCCTCTCGTACTAAGGACAGCCCTTCTCAAATTTCCTGCGCGCGCAGCGGATAGGGACCGAACTGTCTCACGACGTTCTAAACCCAGCTCGCGTACCGCTTTAATGGGCGAACAGCCCAACCCTTGGGACCTACTCCAGCCCCAGGATGCGACGAGCCGACATCGAGGTGCCAAACCATGCCGTCGATATGGACTCTTGGGCAAGATCAGCCTGTTATCCCCGAGGTACCTTTTATCCGTTGAGCGACGGCCATTCCACAATGTACCGCCGGATCACTAGTCCCGACTTTCGTCCCTGCTCGAGATGTCTCTCTCACAGTCAAGCTCCCTTGTGCACTTACACTCGACACCTGATTGCCAACCAGGCTGAGGGAACCTTTGGGCGCCTCCGTTACTTTTTAGGAGGCAACCGCCCCAGTTAAACTACCCATCAGGCACTGTCCCTGACCCGGATTACGGGCCGAAGTTAGATGTCCAAAGTGACCAGAGTGGTATTTCAACGATGACTCCACCCGAACTGGCGTCCGGGCTTCAACGTCTCCCACCTATCCTACACAAGCCACTCCGAACACCAATACCAAACTATAGTAAAGGTCTCGGGGTCTTTCCGTCCTGCTGCGCGTAACGAGCATCTTTACTCGTACTGCAATTTCGCCGAGTTTATGGTTGAGACAGCGGGGAAGTCGTTACTCCATTCGTGCAGGTCGGAACTTACCCGACAAGGAATTTCGCTACCTTAGGATGGTTATAGTTACCACCGCCGTTTACTGGGGCTTGAATTCTCAGCTTCGCCGTAAGGCTAACCGGTCCTCTTAACCTTCCAGCACCGGGCAGGAGTCAGTCCGTATACATCGTCTTGCGACTTCGCACGGACCTGTGTTTTTAGTAAACAGTCGCTTCCCCCTGGTCTCTGCGGCCCCGATCCCCTCCGGACAGCAAGTGTCCATCAAGGTTGGGGCCCCCCTTCTCCCGAAGTTACGGGGGCATTTTGCCGAGTTCCTTTAACCATAATTCTCTCGATCGCCTTAGTATTCTCTACCTGATCACCTGTGTCGGTTTGGGGTACGGGCGGCTAAAACCTCGCGTCGATGCTTTTCTCGGCAGCATAGGATCACCAAATCCCCCCGTGAGGGGGTCCCATCAGATCTCAGGCATCATGAACGGCGGATTTGCCTACCGTTCGCCCTACATCCTTAGACCGGGACAACCATCGCCCGGCTTGGCTACCTTCCTGCGTCACACCTGTTAATACGCTTGCCTCCCAGGATCAGGTCCCGCGCTCCACCAAAACCCTCACACCACAAGGGCGATCGGGCAGGTATCGGGCGGTTAGTATCCCCTGTTCAACATGGACGGTTTTTCGCCGGTACGGGAATATCAACCCGTTGTCCATCGACTACGCCTGTCGGCCTCGCCTTAGGTCCCGACTTACCCAGGGCAGATTAGCTTGACCCTGGAACCCTTGATCATTCGGCGGACGGGTTTCTCACCCGTCTTTCGCTACTCATGCCTGCATTCTCACTCGTGTAGGCTCCACCGCTGGTTTACACCGCGACTTCACTGCCCACACGACGCTCCCCTACCACTCCAGACGCCTGAACCAACCCCACAAAGGGGGCGGCTTAGCTAATTATCTGAAATCCACAACTTCGGCGGTGTACTTGAGCCCCGCTACATTGTCGGCGCGGAATCACTTGACCAGTGAGCTATTACGCACTCTTTTAAGGATGGCTGCTTCTAAGCCAACCTCCTGGTTGTCTTCGCAACTCCACATCCTTTCCCACTTAGCACACGCTTAGGGGCCTTAGTTGGTGGTCTGGGCTGTTTCCCTCTCGACTATGAAGCTTATCCCCCACAGTCTCACTGCTGCGCTCTCACTTACCGGCATTCGGAGTTTGGCTGACGTCAGTAACCTTGTAGGGCCCATTAGCCATCCAGTAGCTCTACCTCCGGTAAGAAACACGCAACGCTGCACCTAAATGCATTTCGGGGAGAACCAGCTATCACGAAGTTTGATTGGCCTTTCACCCCTACCCACAGCTCATCCCCTCCATTTTCAACTGAAGTGGGTTCGGTCCTCCACGACGTCTTACCGTCGCTTCAACCTGGCCATGGGTAGATCACTTCGCTTCGGGTCTAGATCACGCCACTGCAACGCCCTATTCAGACTCGCTTTCGCTACGGCTTCCCCACACGGGTTAACCTCGCGACGTAACACTAACTCGCAGGCTCATTCTTCAAAAGGCACGCCGTCACACCCATACAGACAAGCTGCAGATGCTCCGACGGATTGTAAGCACACGGTTTCAGGTACTGTTTCACTCCCCTCCCGGGGTACTTTTCACCTTTCCCTCACGGTACTGGTCCGCTATCGGTCATTAGGGAGTATTTAGGCTTATCAGGTGGTCCTGACAGATTCACACGGGATTTCTCGGGCCCCGTGCTACTTGGGATACTCTCCAGGCGGCACAAAACATTTCGGTTACGGGGCTCACACCCTCTCTGGCCGGCCTTTCAAGACCGTTCACCTATGCCTGCACATCACACCTCACCAGTCCGGCAGAACTGGTACGGAAAGTCCCACAACCCCGACCATGCAACGCCCGCCGGCTATCACACATGGAACGGTTTAGCCTGATCCGCGTTCGCTCGCCACTACTGACGGAATCACTATTGTTTTCTCTTCCTGCGGGTACTGAGATGTTTCACTTCCCCGCGTTCCCTCCACGCACCCTATGTGTTCAGATGCGGGTCACCAGGCAGCTCGCGCCCCTGGCGGGGTTTCCCCATTCGGACACCCTGGGATCACAGTCCGGTTATCGACTCCCCCAGGCTTATCGCAGATTCCTACGTCCTTCTTCGGCTCCTAATGCCAAGGCATCCACCGTGTGCTCTTAAAAACTTGACCACAAAAGATCAAAAACGCTAATTTTCGAGAGAACCACGGAAACCACCCACACCCAAAGGTGCAGACAGATCCAGGTTCATATTCTTGGAAATTGCTTCTTATAAAAGATGCTCGCGTCCACTATGTAGTTCTCAAACAACAACCCCATACCACACACCCCACACACAGGCCCCAAAAAGAGCCAAACGCGCATGATCGATGCAGCCAGGAAACCAGAAACAAACAAACCCGACAGACACAACCGCAACCCGAAAGCCACGACCCCATCCCCCGGCCCTGTTGCCTCAGGACCCAACAGTGTGCCAAACACTAAACCACCCACCCCACACCCACACCGTTCCAGGACACCCTCAAGAGGGGATCCGTACTGGGCAAGGAGCAAAACAAGCGGCCGCTATTCATTGATATTCCACCCTTGAGCACCCGCCGCAGAACTAGCGTCTGCGCAACGGGCATATACTCCTGACAAACCCCCCACCCCACATACATGAGGCAGCTGATCTGTAGGTGCTCCTTAGAAAGGAGGTGATCCAGCCGCACCTTCCGGTACGGCTACCTTGTTACGACTTAGTCCCAATCGCCAGTCCCACCTTCGACAGCTCCCTCCCACAAGGGGTTAGGCCACCGGCTTCGGGTGTTACCAACTTTCGTGACTTGACGGGCGGTGTGTACAAGGCCCGGGAACGTATTCACCGCAGCGTTGCTGATCTGCGATTACTAGCGACTCCGACTTCATGGGGTCGAGTTGCAGACCCCAATCCGAACTGAGACCGGCTTTTTGGGATTAGCTCCACCTCACAGTATCGCAACCCTTTGTACCGGCCATTGTAGCATGCGTGAAGCCCAAGACATAAGGGGCATGATGATTTGACGTCGTCCCCACCTTCCTCCGAGTTGACCCCGGCAGTCTCCTATGAGTCCCCGCCATAACGCGCTGGCAACATAGAACGAGGGTTGCGCTCGTTGCGGGACTTAACCCAACATCTCACGACACGAGCTGACGACAACCATGCACCACCTGTAAACCGACCGCAAGCGGGGCACCTGTTTCCAGGTATTTCCGGTTCATGTCAAGCCTTGGTAAGGTTCTTCGCGTTGCATCGAATTAATCCGCATGCTCCGCCGCTTGTGCGGGCCCCCGTCAATTCCTTTGAGTTTTAGCCTTGCGGCCGTACTCCCCAGGCGGGGCACTTAATGCGTTAGCTACGGCGCGGAAAACGTGGAATGTCCCCCACACCTAGTGCCCAACGTTTACGGCATGGACTACCAGGGTATCTAATCCTGTTCGCTCCCCATGCTTTCGCTCCTCAGCGTCAGTTAATGCCCAGAGACCTGCCTTCGCCATCGGTGTTCCTCCTGATATCTGCGCATTTCACCGCTACACCAGGAATTCCAGTCTCCCCTACATCACTCTAGTCTGCCCGTACCCACCGCAGATCCGGAGTTGAGCCCCGGACTTTCACGGCAGACGCGACAAACCGCCTACGAGCTCTTTACGCCCAATAATTCCGGATAACGCTTGCGCCCTACGTATTACCGCGGCTGCTGGCACGTAGTTAGCCGGCGCTTCTTCTGCAGGTACCGTCACTTTCGCTTCTTCCCTACTGAAAGAGGTTTACAACCCGAAGGCCGTCATCCCTCACGCGGCGTCGCTGCATCAGGCTTTCGCCCATTGTGCAATATTCCCCACTGCTGCCTCCCGTAGGAGTCTGGGCCGTGTCTCAGTCCCAGTGTGGCCGGTCACCCTCTCAGGCCGGCTACCCGTCGTCGCCTTGGTGAGCCATTACCTCACCAACAAGCTGATAGGCCGCGAGTCCATCCAAAACCACAATAAAGCTTTCCACCCCCACCATGCGATGAGGAGTCATATCCGGTATTAGACCCAGTTTCCCAGGCTTATCCCAGAGTTAAAGGGCAGGTTACTCACGTGTTACTCACCCGTTCGCCACTAATCCACCAGCAAGCTGGCATCATCGTTCGACTTGCATGTGTTAAAGCACGCCGCCAGCGTTCATCCTGAGCCAGGATCAAACTCTCCGTTGAAGTAAAACAAAAACGAACACAACCACCAACCCCGGAAATAACAGGATAAAATGGCTGCAAAATTTGAAACCAGCTGTAAAAACCAGACCCAACCACGGGGTGGCGGACCTGGCCAAAACAACCAATCAATAAAACAATTGGTATCAACAAACTTGGCACACTATTGAGTTCTCAAACAACAGACACACCCGGCACCACCACAACCATTCATCGGCCGTGGATCGCTCCGGAGCAACTTTTCAAACTTACCCGGTTTCCCGCCCCGATGCAAATCCATATTCCAGGACCCGCACCAGCAGAAAACACATCCCCACCAAACCGAGGCGCTCAAAAGAACAACCAACATTTGGTCTTGAATTAGGGGGTTTGGCCGCCCGCGGTAACCAGCTCTTCGCTGTTCCCCTCGCGGCGACTTAGAAAACAATACACCCACCCAACCCCCACCGCAAATCCACCCCCACAAGGGGCCCTATGCCCCCAGGATCCGCGTCGTGGCGGGGAATCTGAGGGGCCCACCGGAGTCCCGGTGCAGTATTCGGCCAGAACGGGTTTCTGTTGACTGGATCACATCACGCGAGGATTGGCCCACGGCCGATTCGACCCAGGCCAGCGCCTTTCCGGTTACAGGTTAGCCCAAGCCCTGTTGTAGTTTCGGTTTACCTTTCGCCTGCCCGCATTCCTCCGGTTGCTGTCTCTTATGAATGGCTCAGGCGTGCACTGATAGCGGCGTGCGGCCGATGACCAGGATCAGTTCGTCGCTGATAGGAGATGGTTTCGAAGCCGGCTGCACTAAGGATCCTGCTGAGGTCTCCCACGGGCCAGGAGTACGCAGGCGTCACCGCATGTGGAAATCTCGCGATTTCGTCTCCTTCAAACAGACCTAGCAGGAGAAGTCCGCCAGGAGTCAGGCGCCGTGCCAGTTCCCGGAGAACGGAGGGAACCTGGTCGGGTTCAAAGTGGATTAGCGAGTACCAAGCCAGGATGCCGGATGCATATCCCTCGGGAACTCCGAGACTCGTGAGGGAAGCGACGCGGAATGGGATGCCGGGGAAGGATGCTTCTGCTTGCTCAATGAACGCCGGCACCAAATCGATTCCTTCGACCGCGGCACCTTGGTCCGCGAGGAACTTGGTCCAATGGCCGGGCCCGCATCCTACGTCCAGCACTGGCCCCACCAGAGGTGCGACCCACTCGGCCACGAGCTTCCGATCCGCTGGATGCGTGGACTCGACCGACCCAAAGCTGGCGATGTACTCGGCAGCTCTCTTTGAGTAGGCGGTCTCGACCTCTGCGTCCGTCATGCAGCCACCCGGACTAGGCGGTCCCATGAGACGGTCAGTGCGTATCGGGTTAGTCGACGACCGGGCTGCCTAGCGCTTGCGATGACTTCCTGAACGGTGTGGACTTTCCTCGGACTCATCCAGCCTTGCGAGGGTTTGTGGAGCGCGTATCCGCCCCCGATAGTGACAGCGGCATGCTGCGCCAAGCCGCTAGGAGAGCACCAGACGAGCACGGTACCCGGGTCGTTGTCTTTTCCGCCTGGGACAGCGGCCGCGGAAAGCCACTCCTCGAAAGGCTCCTGCAGCATCCAAACGTCAGCAGCTTCCGATCGATCAGCTGCCGCCATCACGGTCCCGAAGCAGTTCGGGCCGCTGGCGTGGGGAAAGGTGCCCGCCAGTGCCCGCACGTTCGCCGGGGCACTGCGAACGGAGGGGATGACTTCCCGCCCTAGCCTGATCTGACTTCGCGCCAGGTCCGACCGGGCCGTGCGCCCCAGATCGTTGAACTCTTCTTCGCCAACAAGGACGCAGACCAGCTCGTCCGGAACGTTGTAAATTTCGAAGGTATCCCGGAGTTCGGCGGGGGAGTCCTCCACTCAACGGTGCCCTGCCGATCGAGTCCGCGCTGTGCTTCGGGACGAGAAACGGCTGGCGCGTCGGTGCAAACCAGTCAGCCTGCCGGGCTACCAGTTCAGGTTCTATTTCTATTCCGAGTGAGAACATCCCTTGTCTCCTTCCCTTCCATGGGGCTCGCCCAGCTTCCCGAGGGGGGCTGCCGTTCAAGACATCCTATGGCTCGTCGGAACCGGTCAGTGCCTACCTGCACAGTCCTCGGGAGTCCTCTCTTCGCACCGCGAAACGTTATGTAGCCCGGTCCGGCAAAAATCTGAGTTTGATTCGGAACTTTGTGGTGTCTCGAACCAGGACCGCAGCTACCGCGACAGCTCGAGCAAGTTCTGCGGGTCGGCCGCGACGCTCTATCTTGACCACATGTCGGGCGGTGGAGCCATAATCGGTCTGGGCACCAAAGCGGTGCCGCAGAGAAGAGCCGACGGATGGCGCCGCCGGCGCAGAGGAGTCCTCGAATGACAAAATACCTGATCTCGTTCCCCGGTGAGGCCATGGTGTTCCCCAAGGAGGACTTCGAGGCGGTGGTCGAAGCCTCGCATGCCGTCATCGACGAGGCCAAGGCGGCGGGCGTGTACGTCTTCGGTGGCGGGATCGATGAGGACGTAGACCCGGTGCTAGTGGCCGGTGACGGCACCGTCACCGAGGGCACGTACCCAGGCCATAAAGTACCCAACGGCGGCTACACCGTTCTCGAGCTGCCCTCGCGGGAGGCGGCACTCGAGTGGGCCACGAAGATCGCCGTCGCCTGCCGCTGCTCGCAAGAGGTCCGGCAGTTCCAGTACGACCCGGCAAGCTGACGAGAGCAACCTCAGCCAGAGCCGGTCGTGCGTCGCGCGCCCATTATGAAAGGCGTGCAGCAGCGCATAGGGCGGGTGATCTCGACGGACGGCAGCTCGCCGGCCAACTGGTCGATCGGGGCCGGTCGGCCTCCGGTGTGCACCAGCGGCCCAGCTGTCTCGAGCTGAGTTGGGAGCTGTCGGAGCAGCGCTCTTCCTACATCCGGCCGAGGGATGTCGGCCCGTACGATACGACCCTGTTGGATTCGGGCTGGAACGCGGACATGAAGTCGATCCACGCGCATGCGACATTGCTGCGGGTGGTGGGAGAGCGTGGCCAAATTCACTGCATTAAGTGAGAGAGCGTCCCGGCCTAGTGGGTGCCGGGCGTGGTCCGTGTTTGTGGTGT